>NZ_CP107793.1:0-4800000 GCF_036345975.1 Streptomyces clavifer
ATATCGCTGCGCGATATGCAAGCGAACGGCTTCGCTCCGCGAAGCCGGAAAGGGGCTGCGCCCTTTCCGAGGGTGCGCTTCGCTTACCCTCGAATTCACGCTCCGCGTGAACCAGGATTCCCGCTTCGCAGAAACCCTTCACCGCACTCCGCTGCGCTCCATGCGGGGGTCGTCCGCTGCGCTCCCTCCCCCACCGGCTACGCCGGGCTGGCTAGGTGAGAGGGTGTCCGGGGCCGTCGTGAGAGTGCCCCGGACATAGGCCCGGCCTTTCCGGGCGGGGGCCGGTTTGAGGGTGCATCAAAATCTGACCGTAGCTCAACTCTGGAACCACCCACCCCCACCGTTCACCACCTGATGCACCATGTACCTTTGGCAGATTTGAAGGGGGTGCATCATTTTTGGGTGTAGCTAGAGACTGGAGCCAGCCCACACCACCCCTACCGCACTCCGGCACGCCCGGAACGGCTACCGCACACCCCACCCCCGACCGTGCCGGAACCGGCCGGGCTCACGCGGACACTGCCCCCTCCCGCGGGGTCACAGACCCCTCCTGCGACCCCGCGGCACCCCGACTACCCAACCCCCCTCGCCATGGGGCCCCTGGAGACGCTCAAGCACTTCCAGGAGCCCCGAAAAGACAGAGAAAACGCAGATGCCGGGCAACGCAGTCGGCCGGCATCACGGCCAGGACCACCCCCGCATACGCGGGGAGCAGGTGACGGGGACGTCTTGGACGAGCTGGGTGATGGGACCATCCCCGCGTGCGCGGGAGCAGACTCTGTGACCTGCGTGGAAGTTAGAAGGGGGGTTCGTCACTGTAGCCAGTCTGAGGGGGTGGCTTGGCAGGAGTAGCAGAATCGGCCCAGGGGTCGCCTTCGGGGACCTGCCGGGCAGCAGGTACGGCTGACTGCGGGGTGCCCCAGCCTGAAGTGGGTGACGGGCCACCCCAACCGGAGGACGGCGGTGCCGGAGCGGCAGGAGGAACTACCGGCGTCTCGTTCGCTTCGAGGTCATCGATGTCGTTGTTCCATAACTGGCGCAGGTATTCGCGGCAGGTCGCCGGGTCGTCTTCTTCCCAGTGGTCGTCTGGCTTGGCCCAGCGCCGGCCGTCGGGGTCACGGTCTTGTAGTTGGCACAGGGCACGTAGGAGGGCGTCGACGACTACCCATTGGCTGGTGGTTGTGCCGGTAAGAAGGCGCCGGATCGTTTCCCTGCTGACCGGGTGACAGCCGGGCATGTCCCTGGTGAGAGTGGCGATCCGTGGGAGCGAGGGACGTGCGGCTTCCCGGTAGTGAACGAAGAGCTCGTTCACAAGCTCCCGCTTGGGGCCGGGTGGCAGCACGTCTTTACCGGGCATTCGTAACATTCTCGGCATCTAGCAACTCTGCCACGGATAGGCGCAGTTAGACACAGGAAAGCTCGCTTCTGCGTGAGATGACACCACACAAAGACCTACTGAACCCCATGTCAGCTCGTTCTTACTGCCCTTTCCCTCGAATCGACTCAGACCAGCACGTTAATTGCCAGCTTCCACATGGGAATCCATGTTTGAACAACATGCCGTTTTCGCTGGTCAGAGGGGGTGTAGGGGTGGTTTCGTTGGTGTCGGACGCCTTACTGAGCCGCAAATGTCTCGGTGGGTGGACAACGGCGTGGACGTCGCCCGAAACGGCGACGGCCCCCTGGTGGGCAGGGAGCCGTCTGCAGAGGACATCACCACTACATAAGGAACAGCGCATGTCCGACCACGAGCCTAAAGGCACAGGCCAGCCTGCGGAAGGCCCTCGTAGACGCTGGCGACATCGACTCCGCCGGCTCAGGAACGAAGCGGGCGTCTACCTCGTCCGAGGAGCGGCCACCACCGTGGGCGGCATCCTCGTGACCTACAGCGCCTTCTGGATCCAGACACGCGTCTGACGCCACCGTCCGCGGAGGGGCGGAGGGGGCCTGCTCGCAGGATCACTCCGTGGCCGGGGCCGTGGTCCTGGCCCTGGCCGACCGGTCGGGGCCAGGGTCGTATCGGGCTCCCTACCGCGACCCGCCGTGTGTCTGCACCCGAGCCAGAGGCCAGGACTGCCATGCCGGGGGTGGGGCTCTGGCGCACGCTGGGGTATGAACGCGCCGATAGCCGTCCACCGCCCCTCCGCGACCGGTGGACGGCGGGTCACCATCCGCGGGCAGATCGCCGGTCTCGCCCACGACGACCACGACGTCGTGGAGTTCCTGCGCCGCGCCGGCCTCCCCGACGTCGAGCAGCTGCTCGACGACGCGGCGTGGGTGCAATGGCGCGGCGGCAGAGCACACCGCTACGAAGCCGCGTAGCGGGTCCGGCCGGTGGTCAGGCGGGTGAAATACCGGGGGGACGCCGCGGTCGCGGAGCTGCTGGAGCCTGTCCAGGCCTGGCCGGCCGGTCGCAGGGTGCTGGTTCGCCGTGCGTGCCGTGAGCAGCGGCCAGTCGCGGGCAGCGGCTAGGCCGTTCCTTTCGGATCTTGCATGATGATCGGCATGAACACGGAAACCTGCGACCCTGCCGAGTTGGCCGCCCTCCGTGAGATCTTCGCGCCCCGTCCCGAGGCGTCGCTGCCGGCAGGCTGGGAGGCGGTGCGGTTTTTCGAGGCGGAGCACGGCATCCTCCTGCCGGAGCCATACCGCACGTTCGTGGCGGAGGTCTGCGACGGCCTGCGGGCCGGGCCGCCCTACTACGGTCTGCTGCCCTTCGCGCAGACGCCCTCGGATTGGGGCTCCGACCGCCCCGAGCGCCTGCTCGCCGAGCCGTTTCCTCTCAGGTCGACGTGGATGTGGGAGACCAACGAGGAGGACGAGGAGGCATTGTCGGAGCAGGAGCTCGAGGCCCGGATGGACGCCGTGTTCGACCACGGCTCCCTGTTGCTGGGCACCGACGGCTGCGGCATGTACTGGCACCTGGTCGTCACCGGCCCGCAGCGCGGTCACGTCTGGCTGATCGACGAGTACGGCGCGGTGCCCTTCGGTACTTCGCCGAGCACCTCCCCGATGCCGGGCACCCCTGGTTTCACCGGATGGGTGATCCACTGGACCCAGGGCCGTTCCTGGTTCGCCGGTCCTCCGGGAGATGATCCGGAAGAAGCGGCCTAGCCGCGGGCGGCGGTCAGCAGACTCGCTTCGTGCTCCGTTCCGACGGTGTCCTGGTGCGATGCGCCGCCGTGATGACAGTGCGCGACCTGCGGATGTAGATGGCGTCCGTGAGGCCCGTGGAGGGCGCTGGGACGCCCCGGGGGCCCTGGGGTGCCTGACCGCATCACGGGTGGCCCAGCGGCCGCCGCAACACCCTCAGAGGCCAGCGCAGCGCCGCCCGGTTTCCTTCACGAGGGCGCCCACCACCGCTGCAGGGTGGTCAGCGCTTGACGCGGTTGCGGACCGCGAGGACCGCGAGGCCCAGCAGGATGGGTTCGGTCAGTCGGGAGGTCATTTCGATGTAGGTGCCGGTGGTGGTGAGGTCCTGCCCGGAGGAGCGGAAGACCACCGAGTTGAGCGTGACGTTCAATGCCTTCTCGAAGCGCTCCCCGTTGAACCTGTCGCCCTTCGGGTTCTGTGGATCGGCCTTGTCGATCTCGAAGGTGACCTTGCCGCCGCCGGCCGGGACGGTCCCGGTCGCTTCCTGCTTCGGGGAGTCCTGGGCGATCCCGAAGCCCATCAGCAGCACCACGGTGGCCAGCATGGTGGCAGCGAGCCAGTACAAGGCCCGCGAGGCACGCAGGCCGTACCCGGACAGGGCCCAGTAGCCGTGCAGCAGCCCGCGTTCGGTGCGAGTGGTGCCCTCACGGTCATGGCGGCGCATCTCCATCTCGCCGTAGTAGAAGTCCGCCGCCCCCGGCTCGTTCTTGCTGTCCTCGAACGACTTGCGCAGCGCCCGGTAGACCGGTGCCAGCTGTGCCGGTCCGACGTGGCCGGCACTGAACACCGCCACGTTGGCAGGATCTGAGGGGCGCCCGCATGCCCCGAGGGCTGTACGGCCAGCCGTGGTGGTGGTTGGTGCAGAAGCCAGCGGCCGGCTCAGGGGCTCGGGCGGAACGTGCTGCGGCGGCTACCGTTTCGCCTTCGGTAGCCGCCGCATCGCTGAAGTTCTCGCCGGTTCTCCCGTCAAAGAGAACGGATCACCAAAGAGATAGTCGCCTAAATACGCCTTCCCCCATCCGCAACCTGATCAGGATTCGCCAGAAACTTTTCGATCTCTTCAAATGCGTCCTTGAGATCGTTTCCTGTTTCTCGCTCACGAATGCAGAAATGCATCAAGGAGTTGGACATCAGATGCGCAATCGATTTCTGCACGTCGAGAGGAATGTCCTCGCCTGGATAATCACGCACCTCCAACTCCTCGTCTAGAATCTCTAGATAGCATTTTGCGTCCTCGTCACCGGACACAGCAGCTCTCTTCCACCACAGGTAAGCACCTTTGTCATCGCCGAGAGACTCGACAATCTCAGCTACTCGCCGAAGCTCAGCAGAACTGATTTCATCTTTCGCATCTCTCTCGAGCAGTGCGTCTAGCTCAACGAGACGTTTCAGCTGGCGACGATCAAGGAGCTGGGTAATCTGAAGAGTCTCAGAATCATCCAGCGGACACGCCCCGGCCGGGGGCCGGCCCGAAGGCCAACCCCCCTGGTTCCCGGGCAGGTCAGAGACCTCACCCGAGACGGCTTCCTTGCACAATGCCTGGTCAATGAGGTCCAGCAGGACCAGACGGGCGAACTTTTCCTGCTCTTTTCCGAACTTCCAGCTGCTCATGCTGACACCTCCTCAGATGACTCAACCATTGCTTTCTCCAACCGTCGACGCGCCGTCCTGATGTACTTCTGGACGGTCCCCACGTCGACGTCCATCATTCCTGCTACCTGATCCAGCGGAAGTTCCCGCACGATGGCGAGATTGACGACCTCGCGCATACGCTCAGGCAGATCAGAAATAAGTGCATAAATCTTGGCGCGAAGTTCAAGAACCAAAAAAGATTCCGGAATTCCGAGAGAAGATGCTGCATCAGGAATATCTTCTGGGGGCATCGGGGTGATCGAGGGTCTCCCACTCTTTCGAAACTCGTCCACGATCACATGGTGCAGAACCTTGCGACTGTAGTGGATTAGTCGAGTGTCGCTGATGTGCCCCAGTTCGGGAAATCGTTTATAAACTTTCTCCATAGTGATCTGGACCGCGTCTTCGGCGAAGTCTCGGTCAGATGATGTGGCCCTGGCCGCCGTCAAAAGAGGGCGCCGCAGGGTAGCGAACCGATTGTTGGGGTCACTGTCGTAAGTGGGCGGACACGCTTCATCGGTCACGGGGACCTCCGACAGCGCATCGCCTGCCACGGCGTGCTGTGGCAGGCGATGCGCACACCGTCCCTCCATGGGATCTCAGGCCAAGCCATGGGCTCAGCTCCCTTCTCGGCGAGGATCTTCAGCGGTGAAGGCAGTGCCTTCACACACCTACACGCCAGAAGGCTCCGGATCCGGACGCCTCACGACGAAATTTTTCAACAGGGTGCCGACCGGCTGCGGTTGGCGGGTCTGCGCAGCCGGGAAGGGTGCGCCCGTCGTGGAGCAGGTCTCCACAAGGGATTCGAATGTCCGGCGCGGCGGCGTGTGGCGTCAGGACCCGAGGGAGCTGACGTCACACGCCGCGGCGCCGAAGGCCTCAGCGCTGAGCACGGGAACTACAGCTTCAGAAACAGCAAAAGCGCCACGAAAGCGGCTACGGCCAGGGTGAGGGCCGGAATCAGGGACGGCATGGAGACTGCGAGGTAGGCGGCAAAGGCCGCGCCCATCATCGCGATCGCGATGGGCGTGCGCTCGTTGCTGGACACTGGGTTTCCTCCGAGGTGTCGGGACTGCCGTGTTCCGGAGAGCGCGTGTGCCCTCCGATGACCTACACGGCGAACCAACGTGAAAGCGGACGCCTGAATGGCCATCACCCTTCCGCCGACCACGGGCCGCCGCTACGCTGCTGCCGCCCAGGGTCCACGACGACGCTGGCGTCGTGGAATTCCTGCTCGGCGCAGGCCTTCCCGACCGAGCAGCTTCTGGACGACACGTCATGGGTGCAGTGGTGAGGCGGCAGAGCACACCGGCACGAAGCGGCGTAGCGGATCGGCCGGTGGTCAGGCGGGGGGGACGCCGGGGGGAGGATGCCGCGGTCGCGGAGCTGCTGGAGCCTGTTCAGGCCGCCCGGCCGGTCACAGGGTGCTGGTTCGCCGTGCGGGCCGCGAGCAGCAGAGGCTGGTCTGCTCCTTCAGTTGACCTGCGCAACGCGTTTGTTGTCCGGCATCATCACGATATGCCGGTCGATCCCGTACTCAGGGCTCGTCCGCCAGCTGGAGCCGTCACTTATGTTCGTCCGGATCCGTCCGTCTCGTCGCGAGCTCAACCGCTCAGGCGGCCGGGCCCCTTGAGAGATCGGTCTCTTCGCTGATGCCTGCCTCCCTTCTGCTGTCGGCACCGGCGTCGCGTTCTGCTACGACACAGCCAGGGCTGGTGCGGCTCGCGCCGCTGCAGGGTGAGACGAACCTTTCGTATCTGGACCGGCTGGCCGACCGCTACCGCCTTGGCGTCAAAGACCTCATCCCGCCGCTGCTCCAGGACGGCACAGAACTGTTCAGGGGCTTCCGCACGGACGGGGAGGTGTACCTCAACGCCGAAGCGCGCGCCCGTGTCTCCGCGTTCTGCCGCGTGTCCGAGAGCGTCCTGGGAAGGGCTCTGCCCGCCTGGGCCGCCCATGAGCCCCTGTCACCGGACGGGGCGGGTCCGGCGGGGCGGTTCCGCTTCGGAGCTGTGGTGCCGGCCGCGGGGGAAGGCTGCCGGCTGTGTACGTCAGCGCGCACCGGAGGGGCCAAGCCCGCGCGGCTGTATCTGCAGCCGCACACCCGGGTCTGCCCGCGCCACCGGCGCTGGATGCTCGGCACCCAGTGGGTCGACGGCGCGCCGGCGGGCACCGAGCAGATCGGCCTGGCGGGTCTGCCCGAGGTGCTTTCAGCGCACCGGTCCCACCTGCACCTGCTGCGGCGCCGTCCGGACACGGCCCGGGCGTTCGAGGTCGCTCACGCCGTGATCGTCTCCTGGTGGGCGCAGCAGTGGCCGGAGGAGGAGGAGTGGCCCGATCGGGTACGTCAGATGGCGCCGTCGGGGGCAGATGCGGGCTGGTGGCGGCTTTTGGTGCGGGACGCGGTTGTCTACCCGGAGACGGTTGCCCTGGCCCGGGTCCTCACCGGCGCACACGTGAGGCAGCGGCTGCTCGTTGAGACCGGCGGGCATCTGCCCCACATGCTGGCTCATACCCCTGCCTTCATTGCTGGGTTGGCGCGGGTGTTGAGACGGCCGTGGCTGCTTGATCGGATCGCCTCGGCTTCGGTGGGCCCTTTGCTGGTCTGGGTGCAGCACTGTGTACGGGCTGGTGCGGGCTCGGCCGCCGCCGGGAGTCTGTGGGAGCTGCGCACGGCGCACCGGCCTCGCAGCGTCGCCCGTGAGCTGACCGTCTACCGCGGTGCTGCCGCCCGGCGGGAGGAGGCTGCGGGCGGCGGGGGGCAGCGTCTGGGGTTGCGGCACACTTCGGATCAGGCGTTCACGGCCGGTTTGGCCCATGCCCGTGCTTATGCCGCTGTCCACGGCCACCTCGCCGTCCCGATCGGCACCTGGTTCAACGGCTTCGCCCTGGGCCGGTGGCTGTCCGATCACCGTGAATCTGCTGCGCTGCCGCCCGAAAACGTCGCGGCACTCGAGGCGCTGGATCTCTGGTGGCGGCCGCCGTGGCCTGTGACGTGGCAGCGCTTCTACTACCAGGCGCAGCACCACACCCGCGCCCGCGGGGCTTTGCGGCCCGAACACGGCTTCCCCACCACCGGCTTCGGGTTGGGTCAATGGCTCTACCAGCAGTGCGTCGGCTATGAGAGTCTGCACTCCGCGCAGCGGGGTCTGCTGGCCGGTATCGGCCTTACTTGTGAGGCCGTACGGGTGGCCCGCCCCGGTAAGCACCGGGCTGCTTCTTTCCAGCGCGCTCTTGGCTGTGCGCGCGCGTTCGCGGAGGCTCACGGGACGTTGGTGCACGCGACTACCGGCACGGTCCAGGACGGCCACAGGCTGGGGCAGTGGCTGGCCGGCGAGCGCAGCAAGGACCGAGCCCACCAGCAGCGTCACGGCACCCACTCCCCCGGGGCGCTGGCACTCTTGGCGATCGACCCGTGGTGGAATCCGCCGTGGTCACTGCAATGGCAACGCTCCTGGTATCAGGCTCGCGCCTGTGTCCAAGACGGCAAGGTCCTCAACGCGGCGGCGGGGTTTCCTGGCACCGGCAGCAAGGTCGCCACGTGGCTGACCACCCAATGTGCCCGGTACGACACGCTCCTGCCCGAACAGCAGGACCTCCTCGCCCGCATCGGTATCACCGCAGCCGCCGCTCTCGAAGCCACTACCCGGCCCACCGAGAGCGGGACTGACTACGCCACCGCGTTGGGACACGCCCGCTGGTATCACGCGGTCCACAACACACTCGCCGCGGCGACCGGCACCATCCATGATGGCTTCCACCTGGGACAATGGCTACGCCGACAACGCCAGCACGCCCGTGACAACGCCCGCCGGGGCGCGCCTTCGCCGGCCGCCGCGAAAGCTCTGAGCGCGCTCGATCCGTGGTGGTGCCCGGCCTGGAGCCTGGCGTGGCAGCGCTCTTGGCAGCGCATCCACGACCAGAGCGAAACCGGCGCCCGGCCTGGGACCGGTCATCACTCCCGCAGCCTCACTCCCGTCCAGCGCGCCTGGCTGCGCCGGCAGCACACCCGGTACCACGATCTGCACCCCGGTCAGCAACGCCTCCTGGCCGGCATTGGCCTCACCACCCGGACCACGGCCGGACCCGGGCCCGTCCCACCGCACGCCGAGTGACTATCCACCCTGGTGATGGTGGGACGTGGTGCGAGGGCTTGCCAGCTCGGCGGTGCGTGGCGCTGATGGGTTGAGAGCCACACGGAAGTACTGTGAAGAACGCCCGCCAAGGCCGGTGAACGCGAGAGCGTGGTGGAGTGACCCCTCGTCCCGGCCTCCTGTCGACAGTTCCTCTGCAGAGGGAGACGACCTCGTCGCTGATCTGCCGCATCGCGAGCCGCTACGGGCTGGAAGCGAAGGCGTTGCGGTCCTGCTGGAAGTGGCACAGCCACCAGCCCCGGCACGACGGCGGGGGTGCACGGGCAGACGCCGAGGTGCTGTTGAACACAGCCGGCCGGCAACTCCTGGGAGGCTTGTGCGGCGTCGAGGAAGACGTGCTGGCGCGGGCGTTGCCGTCCTGGGGACACCAGGACGCCAAGGTGCCCGCCGAAGAGGGCGGAGTGCCGGCGGCGGTGTGGCGGACCGGGGGGACGGTCGCCGGACCGGTGGCATTCGGCTGCCGCCTGTGCACCGCCCGGCGTACGGGGACGGTCGTGCGGGTGGTGCGGTACTCACCTCTCTGGTCCCGGGTGTGTGTCCGGCACGGGAGGTGGTTGCTGGACGCGGACGCCGACCAGCCCTACGAGTACCTGGACGTGCGGTGTCTGCCGGAAGTTGCCGCGGCGCAGCGGCGGTGGGTGGGGGTGGCGCGGCGCGCGGTGCGGGCGGGGGCCCAGCCGGAGCGGGTGTTCGCGCTGGCGCACGCGGTGGTGACCCGCTGGTGGGAGCAGGCCCTGCACTGGGAGCGGGAGAAGGTCTGGCCGCGGCGGTTGCATCAGGTCGCGGGCGGTGATGCCGGGGGTGATCTGGAGTGGTGGCGGATCGTGGGGCGGGGCGCGGTGGTCTTCCCCGAGGTGGTGGCGGTCGCCGACGCGCTGCTGGATCCGGCCATGGGCGAACTGGTGTGGGTGGACAGCGGGGCCGGGCAGCCGCGGGCGCTGCCCGTCGACGGGTTGTTCTGCCGTCGGCTCGGTGAGCGGGTGGGGCGGGAGTGGCTGGGGCCTCTGGTTGCGGCGGACCATGGCGGTCCGCTGATCGCGTGGATGGGCAGCGTGATCCGGCTGCGCCGTGGGGCCGGTGGGCCTCCCGGATATGACAACGACCCCTGGTGGCTGCGTCGGGAGTATCAGCCGGTGACGATGGCGGGGCAGTTGCGGGTGCTGGGCAAGGAGAAGAAGGCACCCGGTTCGGGGACGATGTGGCGGACGGTGGTGCCGGCTGAGCAGCGGATGCGGATCGGCAGTCTCATCGGCAGTGCCGAGGAGCAGTTGCTGCAGCTGCGCGGCGTGCAGAGCGGGCCGACCGCCGAGGTCGCCCGGCAGCTGCTGCAAGGCCTCGGTCACAGTGCTGGTCTGGTCGAGGCGGCCTGGAAGCGGACCGCGGTGGCGGCGGTGAACGGCGGGGTTCCGTTGGAGGAGGTGGCCCGGTGGGCGGATATGTCCCCCGGGACACTGAGAAGGATGCTGACGGCAGGCGGGCAGGAAGAGGACGGCTGAGATCAAGGTGGGCCCGGGCGCATCGGCTGTTAACTGATACAGCACTCGTTTGTGGCAGAAACCCTGAAAACGACGATGCTTGTCGGCGGGAGCGGCTTGGCTGACGCGGGTGATCAGCACAGGAGAGGCCGCCCGGCCCGGGGGCCGGGCAAGGCGAGCGGCCGTGGATCGTCGGAGCGGCTTCGAGGCGGTGTTCCTCGATCCGGTGGGGCAGCCGGTTCAGCAGCGGTGGGCGGATGCCGCCATGACCGTGGGATTCGAGGAGTTGCGACCGGTGTCGGCGTTCCCGGTGATCCCTGGGCGCCGCTGGGGGCCGGGGCTGTGGTGGTCGGCGACCACCGGGCGGCACGTGGCGGCCGGGTCGAACGCGATGCGCACCCAGCTGATGGTCCTGGACCGCGACCCCGATGTGACCGGGCTCGCGGGGCGTCCGGTGCGGCTGCTGTGGCGCGAGGAGCGGGGCCGGGTGCGTTCCTGGGTGCCGCAGCTGTTCGCCCGGTACCGCGACGGCACGGGTCTGCTGGCCGACTGCCCCAGCCACCTGGAGGCCGGCGGCGACCGCGCGGTGAAGGCCGCCGAAGCGGTGAACGCGGCGTGTGAGGAGATCGGCTGGGCCTACCGGCGTCTTGCGCCGCTCGACGACGTCCTGGCCGCCAATCTGAAATGGCTGGCCGGCTACCGCCACCCCCGCAACGCCGGCCGCCCCGGCCTGACGCCCACGGTGGTGGAGGCGTTCGCGCGGCCGCGGCCGCTGATCGAGGGCGTCGAAGCGGCCGGCGACCCGATCGAGGTCCTGCCGGTGGTCTTCCACGCCCTGTGGCACGGCCGGGTGACGGCAGATCTAAAGGCGCCGCTCCACGAACGCCTCCTGGTCGGTCCCGCGGGCTGGAGTGGCCCGCGTCCGGGCACGGCGGGAGGGGCCCGGTGACCGCGCGGCGCAACGCCCGGCCATCGGTGACGGTCGGGGCGCAGGTCCGGTTCCGCGGTGTGAAGTGGCAGGTGGTCGCCCTGTCCGGGCAGACCATTCACCTCGTCGGCCCGGACGGCGGTGGCGAGGCGGTGCTCGCCGGTTACCTGTTCGCCGATCCCGGCTTCAGCGTCATCGGGGCCGAAGTGCCGCAGGCGGCCCCGCAGTGGGGGCTGTTCGAGACCGCCCCCGCCGCGGCACGTGAGAAGGCCATGGCCTGGCAGCGGCACGTGCGGGAAGTCGAATGCGGCCTTGCCGACGGGCCCGGCAGCGCTGGAGCGGTGCGGGTGCAGTACGACCCAGAGCGGCACACGCTGGCCGAGCGGGAACAGGCCAAGGCCGAGGAGCTGACCGCCCTGGGCTTCGGCCGGGTGTCGCGCACCACGGTGCAGCGCATGCGGCTCGCTTACCGCAAGCAGGGCCTGTGGGGGCTCTTGGACCACCGCACCACTCGTGCCTCCAGCCCCACCGGGCGGTCCGACGAACGGGTCGTCGCCGCCGTCCGTGAAGCACTGCGCCGCCGGCGCGGGCGCTCCAAAGGCACCATCAACGGCCTGTTCCCGCTCATCAACCAGATCCTCGAAGATCAGCACGGCCCCGGTACGGTGCCCGTGCCGTCCCAGGCGACGCTGTACCGGCTCGTCACCACACTCGCCCGCCCCGGTGAACTGCCCAGCGGTCCGGTGCGGCAGGTGCCCGCGAGTGTCGAGGGGCGGGCTTTCACTCCCGCCATGGCGCTGCGGCCGGGCGAGCAGGTCCAGATCGACACCACCCGCCTGGACGTCTTGGCCCTCTTCGACGACGGGCGCCTGGCCCGGCCCGAGCTGACTATCGCCGTCGACGTCGCCACCCGCTCCATCCTCGCCGCCGTGCTGTGCCCCAGCGCGACCAAAGCCGTGGACGCGGCCCTGCTGCTCGCGGAGATGGCGGTCCCGCCCCCGGCCAGGCCAACCTGGCCGGACATCCTGCGCATGGACCACGCCCGCGCACTCCCCCACCAGCGGCTGGCCACGCTGGACGAGCGTCTGGCCGGTGCGGCGGCCCGGCCGGTCGTCCTGCCCGAGACGATCGTCGTCGACCGCGGCAAAGTCTTCATCTCCCGGGCGTTCACCGCCGCCTGCGAGAGCCTCGGCATCAGCGTCCAGCCCGCCCCGCCCCGCGCCCCCACCGCCAAGGGCATCGTCGAGCGCACCTTCGGCTCCATCAACGCCCTGTTCTGCCAGCACCTGCCCGGCTACACCGGATCCAACGTCACCCGCCGCGGCCCCGACACCGAGAAAGACGCCTGCTACAGCGTCACCCAGCTCCAGGACCTCCTCGACGAATGGCTGGTGCACTACCACCACCGGCCCCACGAAGGGCTGCGCCACCCGATGATGCCCAGGAAGGCCCTCACCCCGAACCAGATGTGGGCCGCGCTCCTCGCCGTCGCCGGCTATGTACCCGTCCCGCTGACCGGGCGCGACTACCTCGAACTGCTCCCCGTGCGCTGGCAGGCCATCACCCCCGCCGGCATCACCATCCACCACCGCACCTACGACGCGGACCTCCTCGCCCCGCACCGCAGCCAGGCATCCCCCGTCGCCGGCCGCGGCGGGAAATGGGAAATCCACTACAACCCCCACGACGTGCGCCAGATCTGGGTCCGCCTCCCCGACGGCGAACTCACCGAGATCCCGTGGATCCACCGCGACCATGTCCACCGGCCCTTCGACGAACGCACCTGGCAGCACATCCGCACCCAGGCCGTTGACGGCAACCACAGTGACACCGAGCAGCACGAAGCCAGCCTCGCCGACTCCCTCGACCAGCTCATGCGCCGCGTCCACAGCGGCCACGCCACCACAACGGAGCAGGCACTCCTCGCCCGCACCGCTCACCTCCCTCTCCCCACAGCCCGCGACGGGGACCACCACACCGAAACACCCGCTGACAGCCCGGCGCAGCTGGACGAGGACGACAGCATCGACGACCTCGACGACCTGCCCGACGACGACGTCAGACCCGCCCCGGCCGCCGGATTCGGGCTCTACGACGCACACGAGGAAGCCGACAAGTGGTGAACCCGAGCCCGCCAGGCGCGAGCAGCACACAAGGCGGTCCCGGCGACAGCGGCGGAGCCGAGCTGTCGTGGCCGCTGACCACCTGGCAGGGCTGGCACCGCTTCGCGACCACCGACCCCGTCGTCCCTCCCCGGCCCGGCGACCCACCCCGCAGTACAGAGGAACGCCTGGCCTACCACTCCAGCTTCGTCACCATCCGCACCCCCGCCATCCACACCCTGGCCATCCAAGTCCGCACCCTGATGATCCTCGGCCGTCATCAGCAGACCACCGCACGGCCCTCACTGATCGTCACCGGACCCGCCGCAGCAGGGAAAACCACGGCCCTCCTGAACGTCGGGCGTACCTGCCACCTCGCCCACACCCGCAAAAACCCGCCACCACCGGGATCAGCGCATGCTGCGGTACCCGTCGCGTATGTTCTGGTCCCGCCCGGCGCGACCGCGAAAACCCTCATCACCGAATTCGCCCGCTACCTCGGCATCCCCGTGGCCGCGCGCATGACCCAGACCCAGATCACCGAAGCCGTCTGCCACACCTACACCCAAGCCGGCGTGCAGCTCGTGATGATCGACGAGATCCACCGCCTCAACCCCCGCACCACCACCGGCGCCCAAACCGCCGACCTTCTGAAAGACCTCAGCGAACGCCTCCCCGCGACATTCGTCTACGCCGGCATCAACGTCACTGACACCCCGCTGTTTACCGGCGTGAGAGGCGCCCAACTCGCCGGACGCGCCACCCTCGTCGACTGCGGCCCCCTACCCGCCCGCCACGGCACCCGCCACCCGTTCCGCGACGTCATCACCGACATCGAAAACCATCTCGACCTCCAGCAGCACAAACCCGGCACCCTCCCCCACCACGCCCCCTACCTCCACCAACGCACCGCAGGACGCATCGGATCCCTCACCAGACTCATCCGCCAAGCCGCCATCACCGCTATCAGTGACGGCACCGAACGCATCACCAAAACCACCCTCGACACCATCCGCCTCGACCACCTCGCCGAAACCCAACACCGCTCCCGCCGAGGCCGATAGGCCCACCTGCCAGCCAGGCAAAACAACCCTGACCAGCACAAACACCAACCGGGCCTATACACGCCAGAACTACCTACAACACACCCAGCCCCGCTCAACGCACAACACATAGCCCCAGCTCAGAAGCCCCCACCTACCCGCCCGAGCCGCCGACTCCACCTCTCAGCGAACCAGCAACACCCCAGACCAGCCGCCCCACCACACACCAACAAACCCCCCACCCAGCGTTAGCCGACGGTCGTCGCGGCCGACGGTCGTACGGTCTGTCGCTGAGCACCTGAAGCCTCCCGCCCGGCCCTGCCGCTGGACAGCGCCAGCCGACCGTAGCTTCCGGGACGGCACCCCACCGCCTCCGGCCGCCACGGCGTTGTCACCTGGGAAACCGGTCTCGCGGCTCCGGGGTGGCGGTCAAGCGCGGGCGGCCCCGGCGCACTGCGGCTGCGAGTACGCGCCTGCTGCTTTTCGCCAATGCGTCATGGCGGGGCCGTCCTTGTCACCGACCATCATGTGTGCAGATGGAGGGCTTCTCTGAGGTGCTGTATGGCGGAAGACCTGCGAAGGGCAGGGCATCCCACTCGCTGTGTCGCTGACCGGCGGAAACCGCAACGATGTGACGCAGCTGTTGCCTCTGCTTGCGAAGATCCCGTCCGTAGCGGGCCTGGTCGGCAGACCACGACGCCGGCCGGACGTGCTGCTGGCCGACCGGGGCTACGACCACGACAAGTACCGCCGCCTCGTCCGGGCCCAGGGCATCAAACCGGTGATCGCCCGCCGCGGCGTCCCGCACGGCTCCGGCCTTGGCGTCGACCGCTGGGTCGTCGAACGCACCATCGCTTGGTTCCACGGCTTCCGGCGCCTACGCGTCCGTTGGGAAAGACGCGACGACATTCACGAAGCCTTCCCCGGCCTCGCCACATGCCTCATCACCCACCGCCACGTCCAACGTCTCTGCCAGGGTCCTTGATCCTCAATTCGATCGACAGCTCGGCACATCCTCGGCAACTATGCGGTGCCGTCGAACCTTCACCGGGAGCCATCCGTGTCGTCCAGAACAGCAGACATCGACTTCACCTTCGCCCACGAGCTCACGGTCCGTGCCACCACCGGGGCCCTGGCCGCCGCAGGTTGGGCGCTGGAGGATCCGCTCTCGTTCATGGTGAACGACGACGACCTATACGACTGGCGGACCACGACCCGCGAGCACGCTCAGGATGTCTTGGCCATCCTTGACGCACCCGAGCATGCGAACCACCACGTGGCCGTCTGCATCTACCACGAGAAGGTGAGCGCAGGCGGTCAGCTCCTGTTCTTTCCTGGTCGCATGACCTGCAGCTTCATCCCGACCATCAACCGGCGGCGTCTATCTGACTCGATCGACTTCACCGACCTGGGCTGGTACATGCACACACTCGTGCCGCCCCTGCTGACGGTCGGGCTGAAGAGCTACGAAGCATGCGACATCGGTCACTGAAGCGCCTGATTGATCAGCTCTCGATCCATGCAAAGTCCTTGTTGGGACCTCGCAGAGTCCTGGCAAAGGCGTTGGACGTGGCGGTGGGTGATGAGGCAGGTGGCGATGCCGAGGAAGGCTTCGTGGATGTCGTCGCGTCGTTCCCAGCGGTCGCGGAGGCGTCACTTGCCGCTGTAGACGGGGAACGCGCTGTGTTCGCCGTAGTCCACGTTGCGCAGGCTGCGCAGGGCGTCCATGTCATCGCCGGAGATCTCGAAGTCGGCCTTGGCATTGGTGCGCATGTGCTCGGGGTTGGCCGTCTTGGGCAGCGACACCGTGCCCAGCTGCAGGGTGTAGCGGATGCACAGCTGCGGGACGGACACGCCGTACTTCTCTGCCATCGCCTGGACCTCGGCGTTCCGCAGGATCGCTCCGTGTGCGATCGGCGAGTACGCCTCGACGAGGATCTGCTTGCCCTCGCAGTAGTCCAGGAGTTCCGAGGGGGTGTTGCCGGCGTGGACGAGCAGTTGGTTCACGTGCGGCACGACGGTCGCGCCCTGCAGAATGTTCTCCAGGTCCTGCTGCTGGAAGTTGGACACTCCGATGGAGCGGATCTTGCCGGCTTCGTGCGCCTCTTCGAGCGCGCGCCATGCTTCGCGGTTGCCCTGGGCGTAGTCGCCGCCGCGGTAGTCGTTCCACGGCTGCGGGCTGTGGATGAGCATCAGGTCGATGTACTCGACGCCGAGTTTCTCCAGTGACTCGTCGATCGCGTCGGCAGCCTGGTCGTAGTCCTTGATCTCCGCTGCGAGTTTGGTCGAGACGAACAGCTCGTCGCGGGGGACGCCGGCGGTACGCACGCCTTCGCCGACGCCGCGCTCATTGCCGTAGGCCTGGGCGGTGTCGATGTTGCGGTAGCCGATCTCCACGGCCGCGCGGACCGCCTCAGCCACCTTGTCGTCGTCGATGAACCAGGTGCCGAGCCCCAGTTTGGGGATTTCGACGTTGTTGGACAGGGTGTAGGTCTCGTCCAGGATGGTCATGCGTTCGCTCCGTTCTTCGGCAGCTCGCCGTACACCTCGTCGGTGACGGGCTCGAGCCATTCGTTGCTGACGTCTTCGCCCGGGGTGATGAAGGCGACGTGGGAGAACCACGAGTCGGCCTTCGCGCCGTGCCAGTGCTTCGTGCCCGCCGGGACACGGATCACCGTTCCCGGCTCCATGCTGGTGGGGTCCTCGCCCTGGGCCTGGTACCAGCCGCTGCCCGCCGTGCACAGCAGGATCTGGTCACCGCCGCCGCCCGTGCCGTGGTGGATGTGCCAGTTGTTGCGGCAGCCCGGTTCGAAGGAGACGTTGCTGACGGGAACGCTTCCCGAGGCGAGCGGCGCCAGATAGCTCTGGCCGATGAAGTACTGCGCAAAGGCGTCGTTCTTCTTCCCGAGCGGGAAGATCTGATCGAATCGGTTGACATTCATTTCGTCCTTTCCTTCTGTTTCAGCGCGTCTCGCCGGGCGCCGTGCGGCGGCGCGGCGTCCAGGGATCAGCTGGTCAGGCTGCGCGGCACTCCTAGCGGTTGACGTAGGCCATGTGCTCGGTGTTGTAGCGATCGCCGCTGACGCCGGCCCGCTGGGCAAGGCTGTCGAGGTCGGCGACCTCGTCCGCGGACAGCGCGACAGCCGTCGCGGCGTTGTTCTCCTTGATTCGGGCCGCGCGGCGTGTGCCGGGGATCGGTACGATCCCTGGCTGCTGCGCGAGCAGCCAGGCCAGGGCGATCTGGCCTGGAGTCGCACCCTTCACTTCGGCGAGCCGGCGGACGTGGTCGAGGAGCGCCTGGTTCGCGGCCAGGTTCTCCGCCTTGAAGCGCGGGACCCTGTGGCGGATGTCCCCGTCGGTGAAGGTCGTGGAGGTGTCGACGGTGCCGGTGAGAAAGCCCTTGCCGAGAGGGCTGAACGGCACGAACCCGATGCCGAGCTCGGCAAGCGTGGGCAGCACCTCAGCCCCGGGGTCCCGTGTCCAGAGCGAGTACTCGCTCTGGACCGCGGTCACGGGGTGGACGGCGTGTGCGGCGCGGATGGTGGCGGCCGAGGCCTCGGAGAGCCCGAAGTGCCTGGCTTTCCCCTCGGCGATCAGCTCGCCGACGGTGCCTGCGACGTCCTCGATCGGCACGTCGGGGTCGACGCGGTGCTGGTAGAACAGGTCGATCGTCTCCGTGCGGAGCCGCTGCAGGGACTCCTCCGCGACGCGGCGGATCTGCTCGGGACGGCTGTTGAGGCCGACGCTCCGGCCGTCTTGGATGTCCCACCCGAACTTCGTGGCGATCACGACCTGGTCGCGGATCGGCTCGAGCGCCTCGCCGACCAGCTCCTCGTTCGCATAGGGCCCATAGACCTCCGCGGTGTCGAAGAACATCACACCCTCGTCGACCGCGGAGCGCAGCACCGCGATCATGTCGTCGCGACTGCCGGGGTTGGGGCCGTAGCTCTGCGACATGCCCATCGCGCCGAGCCCGATCGCGGAGACTTCCAAGCCCTGTCCGAGTGTTCTGGTGTGCATGGTCATCTCTCCTGGATCTTTGTCGGGTGCCCACCGACGGGCGGCCTCGCGGGGGACGTCGCGGCGAGGCTCGCCAGCAGCTGCAGGCGCTCCTGACTGGGCGAGCCGGGCTCGGCGGTGTAGATGAGGAAGGACAGCCCGGGTTCGGCGGTCAGCTCCATCCCCTCGTAGGTCAAGGTGAGGTCGCCGACCTCGTGGTGGTGGAACCCTTTGGTACCCGATCCGTGGCGGCGCACATTGTGTGCTCCCCACCGGGTGCGGAACGCGTCGCTGCACGTGGACAGCTCGCCGATCAGGTCGTGCAGTTCCTTGTCCCGGGGATCCCTGCCGGCTTCGGTGCGCAGGATCGACACGGTGACGTCCGCGGCCGCGTCCCAGTCGGGGTAGAACACCTTGGCCCGTTCGTCGAGGAAGCAGTAGCGCGCCAGGTTGGTCTGTCCTGCTCCGTCGAAGACCTCGTCGTAGAAGGCGCGCCCGAGGGCGTTGGTGGCGAGGATGTCCATCCGTCCGTTGCGCACGAACGCGGGCCCGTGGTCGATGACGTCCAGCGCACGGGTCAGGCTGTCCCTGGGCACCCACTTCTTCGACCTGCGCCTGCGCACGGTCCGGGCCGCGCCGCTGGCTGCCCGGGCGAGGTCGAAGAGGTGCTCGCGCTCGGCGTCGTCGAGCTGCAGCGCCCGCGCGACCGACTCGAGGACGGCGTCGGAGACGCCGGCCAGGTGGCCGCGCTCGATCTTGGCGTAGTACTCCGGGCTCACGTCCGCGAGCATCGCCACCTCGCCGCGGCGCAGGCCCGCCACCCTCCGGTGTCCGGAGACCGTCAGACCGGCCTGCTCGGGAGCGAGGTTCGCTCGACGGGACATGAGGAACTCCCGTGCTTCGTTCCTGGCTTCCATGCGTTCCACGTTAAGGCGCGAAGGCCCGGTGAGGGATGCCCTGCCAGTACGTCCTTCACCGGTGACTCCCTCTCTTTGCAGGTGCGGCGATGTCATTGGCATTGCACCTTCAGAGAGCGACCGACGGACATCGACGCTGGTAGGGAAAGATCATGGCTGAGAACACAAGCACCGGCTGGACCGGCGGGAAGAACGCCTTCGGCGACTTCGCTCCGGGGATGGTCCATTACACCGACAGGGTCCTCTTCGACGAAGTCTGGGAGCGTGAGGGCCTGTCCAAGCGCGACCGCAGCCTCATCACCATTTCTGCTCTGACCGCGCTCGGGAAGATGGACCAGCTGCAGTTCCACCTCGGCTTCGCCCGCCAGAACGGCGTCACCGACGAGGAGCTGCAGGAGGCTCTGCTGCACTTGGCGTTCTACTCCGGCTGGCCCAACGGCATGGGAGCGACGAGCGTGCTGAAGAGCGTCGTCGAGCAGCAGGACTGAGCACGCCCCAGGCAGTGGCCTCCGCGTCGGCCGGATGGTCGGCGAGGCGTCCCGATCGCGTCTCGCGGCTTCGGGCGGCGATCAGGCTCCTGGTGACAGTGGCTGTTTCTGATGCCTGCACGTCAGGCGCCAGGGCAGGGGTCTGGGGTATGCCCGCTGGGCTCGGTCTCGTCGATCCGGCTTGCCGTCGTGATCAGCTCTCGACAGGTACGGGTTCCGCGTGGACCGACACGGTGGTGAGGTGGAGACCGTCGCCGCCGAGTCGGAGCGTCGGGGGCAGGCTGTCACCGAGGGCATCCGAGACCTCGGCGGCCGGGTGGCCGAAGAGGTTGATGCTGCGGAGGACAACTGGGCAGGCAGACGGCCCAGTGAGTGTGAAGGGGTCGCGGGTGAGGCCGATGCCGGCCAGGCCAGGGGTGTCTTGGTGCCGGCCGCGGCGGTCCGTGGTGTCGCCGTATACGTCGAGCGTCAGGCCCCGGTACTGCGCGCTGAAGGCCCAACGGGCGCCACAGACCCAACCCTGGCGAACGTCCGCGACGGTGGCGACGGCCCACTGGGCGGTGCGCTCGTCCATGCCGAAGCGGAGGGTGCCGGCACAGCCGGGGAGCCGGAGACCGACTTCGGGGAGTAGCTCGAACATGCGGAGATGGTCGCAATGAATGGCGCTGCGTCACAAGCCGGAACCGGTGATCACCTGCTGCCGACTTCCTAGGGTCGTTTCCTGTTCCTGCAGATGAGGCGGCTTGCGCGAGCTGGTCCGGACGAACGGGTCGTCGACGGCTCGGTGCGACGGGCCGACTTGCGGGTAGGCCGCCTGGTCATGAGCGTGATGACGGCCCAGGTGATGAGCGTCTCGAAGTGCTGAACGAGCCGTTCGTAGTCATGCGTGTAACGGCGGGCGCAGGGGCCGCTCTGCCGGGCGCCTCCGGGCGCAGGAGCACGTCGGGTCGGGTCGGGTCGGGGAGAAGAAGGCCATGGGGGTGGCCGGTGTCTGCGGAGCGCGCGCTCAGGCCATTCGGGTCGCTCCCGGCGAGCTGCGCGGTGTCTACGGGCCGACCGGCACAGCCCCGGGACGTCGGGCCCTGCAGTCGGCGCAGTCCGCGGGGTGGCTGTCACGTAACGGAATTGGGGGCCTACGGGGTGCCCGGAGTGGGGTCGTACGCGGCTTCGGCGGGCCGGCGGAAAGGTTCCGGGCGTGGTGTGCGGCGCCTGGGCCGACTGTTTCCCGGCACGTTCTCATCCGCCCGCCCGCAGCTTCGCCAAAGCGGCTCTGACCTGGCATTTCCTTAGATCTCGCATAGGCTGCGGAGGTCTGCCGGACGCCATGGGAGGGGTCTTCATGAGTGCGGAAAGAGCAGGGTACGGCGCTGTCCGGATCGAGGAGCTGGAGGGGTGGGAAGGCATTCGGAAACGGCCCGGTATGTGGGTGGGCTCGACCGGTGAACGCGGTCTGCACGAGTTGGTGTTCCAGGTCGTCGGCCGGGTGGTGAACGACGTCCTGGCCGGCCGTGGCGGCGACTGTATCGATGTCACGCTCACCCGCGACGGCGGTGTGCGGGTCGCCGACAACGGGCCCGGGTGTTCCTTCACGGCCCCCCGGGACGCCGGCGGCCCCGGCCTCGAAGCCCTGCTGACCAGCGTGTGCGCCGAGGCCGAGCCCTGCGGCCGGCACATCGCGTACGTGAGCCATAGCTGTTTCGGTGGAGGTCTCTTCGTGGCCAACGTCCTGTCGAGCAGGCTGACGGCCGAGGTCCGGTGTGAGGGGAGCCGCCGGGTCCAGGAGTACGCGCGCGGTGTCGCGGCCGCCCCGCCCGCCGCCCTGGGGCCTACGGCCGGCAGCGGGACGACCATCGTTTTCTGGCCCGACACCGAGATCTTCGGGACGACGCGGTGCTCGTTCGCCGTGCTGGCGGAGCGCTTCCGGCAGGTGGCCTTCCTCAACCGGGGCCTGGGACTTTCACTGACCGACGAACGCCCGGCGGGCGGGGCCCGGGCGGTGAGCTTCCGGTTTCCGGACGGAGTGCGGGACTTCGTGGCCGCACTCGACGCGGAGACGGGGGCCGTCCT
The DNA here is from genome assembly GCF_036345975.1 of Streptomyces clavifer. Taxonomy (NCBI): domain Bacteria; kingdom Bacillati; phylum Actinomycetota; class Actinomycetes; order Kitasatosporales; family Streptomycetaceae; genus Streptomyces; species Streptomyces clavifer. The sequence goes on from NZ_CP107793.1 coordinate 21,959, forward strand.
GCGTCCGGACGTGATGGGCTTCGAGCGGGAGGATCCGCGGATGGCGGGAACGATGGAGGTGGCCCTGTTGTGGAGCGGGTCCGGCCAGGAGCGGATACGCAGCTTCGTCAACAGCCGGGCCACTCGCGAGGGCGGCGCGCACGTGGACGGCTTCAGAGACGGAGTGGTGGCCGCGGTCACCGCGTACGTGCGAGAACGGGGGCTGCCCGCGGCGGACACCGATGGCTGCGCCGACTGGATGGGCGAGGGCCTCACGGCAGTCGTGTCGGTGAAACTCGACCGCCCCGAATACCTCGGCGCCACGCACGAGTTGCTCGGCAACACCGACGTACGGGACTGTGTCGGGGAGGCCGTCCGTGAACATCTCGGCAACTGGTTCGAGGAGCAGCCGTCACAAGCCGCGCAGGTCGTCGACCGGATCCTGCGGAACACCCGCCAGGACTGAACAAGTCCGCGGGGTGGTCCGTGGCCGGCACGTCACGTACCGGGGCGGGACGCTCGAACCGTCGCCCACCGGTACGCCCTTGCCACCGGCAGCCCGTAGTGGACCGCGTCGCCATCCGGAGCGTGTGGTCACCATCGGCCGGGTCGGCTTCTGCGGCCAGGAGGCCGTCGAGGCGTTCCGGGCTGTCCACCAGGGGCGTAGGAACGCCGGGTTGGGCGTCTCCGAGCTCGGGAGCGGCGGCCTCGATGGCGAGCGGGGGTGTCTGTGGGGTGTGCTGAGGTCGTCGTGGTCGCGTGGGGGAGCTGCGCCGGGGCTGGTTGGTGTCGGCGGGGCCTGGCCGTGCGGCCGGCACGTCTACGGCGGCGGTGCCTGAACGTGGGAACGGCCGTCAACATGGCCAGGACCAGGTGCACCGCCGAAGCCGAGCGCCGGGCGCAGCGGCGGGAGTAGGGCGGGAGTGGCGGGGCGGCTGCGTCCTGGCGTGCTGCGTTCCTCGGCCGGCCCGCCGCCCCGCGGTGGGCCGGAGGAGAGGGGTCGGCCAGGGCCGCCGGTCAGCGGTGCGGTTCGGCGAGGAGGTTCTTGGCCGGTTCGTGCTCGTCTTCTGGCTGTCCTGATCGGTCCGGGTTCAGAAGGGGCAGGCCGGGTTCGTCGGAGTGGATCTGGAGGGCGTCGCCCTTGAGCCGGTGCGGCCGGGGGCGCTGGTTGCCCGGCGCTGGGCTGTTGCGGTTTGTCGCTGGTGGTCAGGGGGTGCGGGGGAATAGTTGTTCGACTGCGGTCACTACGGCGGTGCGACGGGCTGCGGTGGTGGAGTCTGCGGCGTGTTCGGTCGCGGCTCGGGTGAGTTCGGGTTGGGCTGCCCAGGTCGTGGCGATCTGGTTGACCAGGGCGAGGATGTCGGCCGGGTCCCAGGCTGGGTCGAGTTGTCCGGCCTGCTGGGCCTGGCGGAGCTGGGTGAGCTTGCGGGTGATGGCAGCCCGGGTGGGATCGGAGTCGGCGGCTTCGGTGTCAGCCAGTTCGAGGCGGCCCCAGGCGAGCAGACGGTGGTGGTCGGGGCGGGCGGTGAAGTAGTCGAACAGGCGGCCCGCGTACCCGGGGAGGTCGGACGGGTCTATCTGCGTGGCTTCGGCGATGACGGAGAGCTCTCGCGTGGCGACGTAGGTGTAGAGCGCTTCCTTGCTGCGGAAGTAGGCGTAGACCCGTTCCTTGCTGGTCCGGGCGAGTTTGGCGATGCGGTCGACTCGGGCGCCGGCGATCCCGTGGAGGGCGAACTCCTCCATGGCCGCGGTGAGGATCCGCTCACGCGTGGTGTCACTGCTGTCGGGGGTGGCAGCGGGCGCGGGGATCCGGCCGGAGTCGGGGGAGTCGAACATGGCCCCAGGATAAGGCAGCGAACTGTTTGGTTTGGTCTTGCGGCTGCCTGTCCGTAGAGTTAAAACCGAACAGTTCGGTTCGACCCTTTCGAGTGGGACCGGCAAAACACTGAGGAAGTGAACTCATGCAGCACCGCACTCTGGGCTCCCAGGGCCTGCGCGTCTCGGCCCTCGGCCTTGGCGTCATGGGCATGTCCATGGCCTACGGGGCATCGAACGATGACGAGGGCACGGCGACCATCCACCGTGCCCACGAACTCGGAATCGACTTCTTCGACACCGCCGAGCTGTACGGCGCCGGTACCGGGAGCAACGAGATCCTGCTGGGCAAAGCGGTCCGGGACTTCCGCGACGAGGTGGTCCTGGCCACCAAATTCGGCTTCGACATGACCTCCCAGCCGATCGGTTCCGGCTTTGACAGCCGCCCCGAGAACATCCGCAGGGTCGCCGAGAACAGCCTGCGCTACCTGCAGACCGACCACATCGACCTCTTCTACCAGCACATTTCCGACCCCGACGTGCCCGCCGAAGAGGTCGCGGGCGTAGTCGGCGACCTGATCGCCGAAGGCAAGGTGAGGTACTTCGGCCTGAGCAACGTCGGCCCCCAGTACATCCGCCGCGCCCACGCCGTCACCCCGGTCTCGGCCCTCCAGTACGAGTACTCCCTCTTCGAGCGCGAGGTCGAGGAGAAGATCCTCCCCGCCCTGCGGGAACTCGGCATCGGCCTGGTTCCCTACTCCCCTCTCGGCCGAGGTTTCCTGACCGGCACGGTCAAGCCGGCGAGTGAATACCCCGCAGACGACATGCGCAACTGGGACGAGCGCTGGCAGGGCGAGAACTACACCTACAACCTGCGCGCCACTGAACAGCTCAAAGAACTCGCCGCGGCCAAGGGCATCACCACCGCTCAGCTCGCGCTTGCCTGGCTGCTCGCCCAGGGCCAGGACGTCGTGCCCATCCCCGGCACCCGCAGTGCCAAGCGTGTCGAGGAGAACGCCGGCGCGGACGGCGTCCAACTCACCGGTGCCGACCTGGCCCGCATCACCGAAATCCTCCCCCACGGCTCGGCGGGCAGCCGATACCCGGCCGCAATGCTGTCCAGTTTCACCACCGCCTGAACCCGCCGGCACCCCAAGGCTCCCTGTTCCGCAGCCCTTCGGGCCCCGCTCGCCGCGCCACCGGTACTGGCCGCGGCGAGCCGCAGCGGCGGACCTGCCTTCCAGCCGGTCCGTCGCGCCGCTGCCGCCTTGCCGTCCCGCCGGGCACGCTGAAGCCGGCTTCCTGGTGGAGTTCGTCCTCCACGAGGATCGCCGGGGCGGCTGCGGCTTCGATGCGTCCGCGCACCCGGGTCGCGCGGACGCTCTGCGTCTCGGTGGGCCTCCCCGGCGCGGCGTGCTCTCCACGACGGTCAGGCGCCCGGGCCACAGGGCCGGTGTCCTGGTCGCGCCGGAGCGGCCCGGCTTCGGACGGGTCGGGCGGCGCGGCGACGGCGCTGTCGTCCCCTTCGCGTGAGTGGTGGTGAGAGCCGGACCGGGACGTTTTCTGAGGGTGCGCACCGTCCTGCGTGCGCCGGCCACGGTCGGACCGTCCAGATGCATCGAGGCAGCCGCCCGCCGCGCCACCCCCTCCGGATCGATCGTCGGGGCGGCCGGAGCGTCCTGGCCGTTCGGGACGAAGGCCACGCCACCGCGGCCCGAGTCGCATGGGACCTCGTAGACCTGATCAGGGAGGCCTGACCGGTGGTGGCCTGGGCGTCATGGAGCCGCAGCCCCCGGCCTGAGACCGGCCCATCAGCTCGTCGATGAGCTGATGGGCCACCGTCTTCGACGGCGAGCGACCGGGCCAGGATCTCCTGTTGAGCCCGAGCCTGCCCAGAGGGTCAGAGAGCCTCAGGGGCCGGCAGCCTGCCGTCGAGGTTCCCTGTGGGCAGAACCGTGGTCGAGTTGTGTTCGCGGACGATCCGCCAGCCGTCCGGCGTTCGGCGCCAGACCAGCGAGGTCGTGGTACGAATGTCCGTGGTGACGTCGGGCATGGTGATCCGCGCGACGAACGTCAGGGTGGACGCGGCCAAATCGTGGTCGGCGATGACGTGCGGGCCGTCATCGACGGCATGGTGTGCGGAGACCATCTTGTGAAAGTTGGGCTCCCAGATCGAGCCGTATCCGGCGGCTGTCTTCGCCACGCGCTGTTCGGGGTCGAAGTCGTCGTAGAGGCGGACGTCCGGAGAGCTGAAGTCGTAGAACTCGTCGAAGGTGCGCCGGAAGTCGAACGGTGCGTCCCCCTCGTTGCGCTCCCAGCCGAACATCCACCGGCTGTGCAGGTCCGCGATCACTTGTTCATCGTTCATGACTCGACGCTAGGACCGCGAGCGGGGTTCAGGGAGGGTCCGTCGCACCCACCCATCCGTCGGACAGCCAGGAGCGCAGGTAGACCGAGGTCATGCGCTGCATGATCGCCTGTCGATCGAAATCCTCGTGGTCCGTCTCCTTCAAGGAACAGCCCATGGCGCCCGCCTGTCGTTCTCAGCCGAGCTGGGTGGGAACGACCGTCAGCTCGGCGATGTTGACCCGGGCCGGCACCGCCACCGAGTACGTGATGGCGTCGGCCACGTCTTCCGCGGTGATGGCCGTGATGGCCGAGCGCATCCTGTCCAGCCCGGTCCGAGTCGCCTCGTGTGCCATGTCGGCGCCGAGTTCGGTGACGGCGAAGGCCGGGTCGACGGACCGTACCCGTACGCCGCGAGGGCCGAGAGAGGCGCGCAGGTTGCGGGTCAGCTGAGTGACCGCCGCCTTGGTCGCGCCGTAGACGGGGTAGTCGGAGAAGATCACCTCCGCCGCGATCGAGCTGAGGTTTACCAGGTCCGCGGGCCGTCCGGCTTCGGCCGCGTCGAGCAGGTCCGTGATGAAGACCCGGCCGGTCGCCAGCAGACCTCGCAGGTTCACGTCGATCATCTGGTCCCACTCGGCCGTGTCCGCCTCCTCGAAAGGCGCTCCGAGCATCACCCCCGCGTTGGCGACGACCAGGTCGGGCCGGCCCAGGGTGGCACGGATCGTCGATGCGGCGGTGGTCAGTGCGGCGGCGTCGGTGACATCGACCGCGAGCGGCAGAACCTTGGCGGAGTGTTCCTTGCGCAGGGTCGCGGCGAGGTCGTCCAGTAGCCGGGATCGCCGGCCGAGCAGCGCTACCGTCGCTCCGGCGGCGGCAAATCGGTGTGCGGTCGCGGCGCCGATCCCGGCGCTGGCCCCGGTGATCACCGCGACCCGGCCGGCCAGCAGACGCGCAGGCCCACCGGCGACGGGCGAAGAGGAGTTGTTCGGCAGGTTGTCTGCAACGTTGGCGTTGGTTGTCATGGGACCGAGCCTGTTCGGTGAGTGGGCGTTCAGCCAGGGCGGTGTTGTCCAGGGTGTGCCACACCCAGGCAACCCCTCGCGTGCGCGCCTATCGTTGCGGCATGGACAGTGCCAACCCCTTGGGTGAGTTCCTCCGCGCGAGGCGAGAGATGACCAGCCCGGACCGGGCCGGTCAGCCCTGGTCGGGCCGGCGCAGGACGCCGGGCCTGCGCCGGGAGGAGGTCGCCCAGCTGTCCGGCGTCAGCACCGACTACTACGCCCGACTGGAACAGGGACGGGAGAAGCATCCTTCCGCACAGGTGGTGCACGCCCTGGCCCGCGCCCTGGGACTGGATCCCGAGGAGACCGCGCACCTGCACCAACTGGCACGAACGGCTCGCGGCACTGTCCGGCGAGGTGGTGGTGTGTCGGTGGGACCCAGTCTGCTGCGCCTGATGGACGGCTGGCATCACACACCCGCGCTGATCCTCGACCACCGGCTGGATGTGCTGGCGGGCAACCGCCTCGGACGCGCCCTCTTCGCCGGGATGCTGGACCATGGCGAGACCAACCTCGTCCGGTTCACCTTCCTGAACCCGGACGCCCGGAACTTCTACCCCGACTGGGACCGTGTCGCCAAGTCCGGGCTCGCGGCCCTGCGCGCGGGTGGCGGCGACCTCGTGAACGATCGCCGGCTCACGGAACTGGTCGGCGAACTCTCCCTGAAAAGCCCCGAGTTCCGCGCTCTGTGGGCCCGGCACGATGTACGGGGCAAGGCGCACGAGGCCAAGGCCTTCCACCACCACCAGGTCGGCGAGATGACCCTGACCTACGACTCGTTCACCGTCGACAGCGCCCCGGACCAGCAACTCATCGTGTACCAGGCCGAGCCCGGCAGCGCTTCCCAGCAGGCCCTCGCACTACTCGGCACAGTGGCCGCCGACCTGCCCATCCTGCCGACGCCTGCCGACTATGTCACTTAGTGATCTGTTCCGGAAATCCTTCGAGGGTTGACGTCAGACCTTCCCTCCGTGGCGGTGGACACGCGTCGTTGATCACGCGGCGAGCATGAGTTCAGCCGCGTGGTGTCGGCGTTCGTATTCGTCGGGGCTGAGACGGCCGTTGGCGGAGTCCCGACGGCGGGCGTTGCAGCGGATCAGCCAGGCGAACACCTTGGTCCTGCAGGTGACCGGGTCGCCGTAGTCGCGGGCGCCTTTGAGCGTCTCGCGTGTGAGGGACGCGTGGAAGCTTTCGCAGGCCGCGTTGTCCGCGCTGGTGCCGACCGCACCCATCGACCGGGTGACCTTGACCTGGTCGCAGAGGCCGGCGGCGGCCCTGGTGTCGGCGTACGGGTCAACGAGGGTGCGGAGGTCGGCTCCGCTCCCCGTGTCCCACACCCGCAGGGAGCCGCTCGCGCCCGAGGCGGCCCAGGCGCCGTCGTGGGCGACGACGAGGGAGGTGACAGGGGCGGTGTGTCCGGTCCGTACGCGCACCGGGGTGCCGGAGGCCGGGTCCCACACGGTCGCATCCGGTCCCGCGGCGGTGACCAGACGGCTGTCGTCCACGGCGATTGCCAGGGCGGTGATCTCCCCGGTGGCGCCTCCCGCGCCGGCGGCGTCGGCGCGCGGCGGTTCCCAGAGTCGTACGGTGTGCTCGCCGGCGACGGCGATCCACGCGCCGTCCGGGGCGACGGCGACGGACGTGGTCCGTCCGTCCAGGGCGCCGAGGAGGGTTCGGGACTCCACGTCCCACACCTCGGTCCGCCGGCCTCCGGTGACGATCCAGCGGCCGTCCGGGGCGACGGCGAGCCGGGCGTCCATGCCCGTGGTGGACCGGATGGCCTGCGGCGCGGCGCCGGGGCCGGTGCCCCAGATCCGCGGCCCGTCGGTGTGCTGGGTCACCAGCCAGGTGCCGGACGGACCGACGGCCACCGAGCCGTGCGCGCCGGTGTAGGCGGTGGAGAGTGTCCGGAGTCCCCGGCCGGTCGCGGTCTCGAACAGGCGGGTCGTGTCGCCGCTGCACGTGGCGAACCAGGAGCTGTCCGGGGCCGTCGCCAGCGCCTCCACGGGGTAGGCGTGGGGCACCTCGCGCAGGCGGTGGCCCGAGGCGGTCTCCCACACGGTGACGACGTGGTCGACGGAGGCCGTCACCAGAAGGGATCCGTCGGGCGAGACCGCGAGGGCCGCGACGGTGTCGCTCAGCCGGGTGTCCGCCTCGACGGAGAACGTGCGGAGCTCCGCGCCGGTGGCGGTGGCCCACATCCGTATCCGTCGCGCGTCGGCCGCGAGGACCCAGGCCCCGTCGGGCACCACGGCCACGCGCCCGACGACGGTGCCGTCGACGGGGAGCACCAGGACGCAGCCGCCGTCGTCGGGGTTCCAGAGGCGGACGGCGCCGGGCTCGGCCGTCGCCAGGACTCCCCCGCCGGTGGCGACGGCGGTGACGGGCCGCGCGAACCCGGTGAGGCTGCGCAGGACGCGGTCGTCGGGCAGTCGGTGACGGTTGGCCAGGTACGGCCGCAGGCCGGGGTCCCGTCGACGGGCGGCGACCTGGCCCTGCCAGTGCGGCAGGTCCTCCAGACGGCTGTGGAGCACGTTCCGCATCAGGCGAGGGGCGTCCGGGGATCCGAGCAGGTGCGAGGCGCGGGTCAGGTCACGGGCCAGGGCGGCGGGGGCGGGACCGGGGAGGCGGGCCAGGTCGCTCCAGGGCGCCGAGGGCCCGCGTTGCGCAGCCGGGTCTCGACCCAGCGGATGTCTCCGGCCAGCCGTTCGGCCTCGCCGGTCCGGCCTGCGGCGTGCAGGTGCTCGACCAGGTGGTCCAGGAGGTACCCGTCGGAGAGCTCCCACCAGGACGGGCCCGCGGCTCCGCCGGCCACGGTGGCAGCCGCCGCGTCCACCAGCACCCCGTGGAGGGCGGTGAGGCGGGTCGGTCCGAGTTCGCCGCGCAGGTAGTCGCGGAGCACGTCGTGGAGGGTGATGCAGCCGCCGTGCGCGGTGGAGAGGGTGACGAGCGACAGGCTGCCGAGCCGTCCGCAGAGGGTCCGGGTCTCCGCCGCCGGCAGTCCTCCGGTGGACTGCCGGCGGCGGGCGATCAGCTCGATCGGGACGGCCTCGTCCTCGACGAACACGCCGAGCTCGGCCAGTCGTTCCGCGCCGCCGGGCGGCAGCAGTGTCGTCGCCGCCTCGACGGTGGCCCGGACGGCGAGGGCGCGGCGTTGCGGATCGTCGAGGTCCAGCGGGGCGGCGGACGGGTCCGCCGCCGCAGGCCCTCGTGCCCTGAGGTTCGCGAGCACGTTCTCCGCGGCGTCGAGCACGGCCGACGGGTCGGCGGTGGAGGCGATCTGGTCGGCCATGAGGCGGTTGGCCAGACGGAGCAGGAGGGCCCACCGTCCGGTGGCCGCCAGCAGCTCCCTGACCGTCGCGGGAGGCAGCGGCGGAAGTTGCCAGGTGAGGACGCGGCGGGCCTGCTCGACGGTCATCTCGTCCACGGTGACCCGGGCGGTTCCCGGCGGCAGGAGGCCGGGCACGCGGGTCGTCACGAGCCGGACGCAGCGCGCGCCGCCCAGCAGGAACGGCGCCAGCTGGGCCGCCTCCCACACGTCGTCCAGGACCAGGAGCGTCCGGGGCCGCTGGTCGAGCAGCCGGCCGAGGTGCGCGCCGGCGAGCGCGGGGTCGTCGAACGCCGTCGTGTCGCCGGTGATGAACCGCGTGGCCTCGGCGACCTTGGCCGCGATCGCCGCCCTGCCCCGCACGTCCCGCCCGACGGTGATGGTGAAGACACGGCGCCGGAAGTGCCGGCGGACCTTCGGGTGCGCGCACACGACGCGGCCAGCGTCGTCTTGCCGAACCCGCCGGCCCCTTCCAGCGAGGTCGTGATCGCGATGGCCCGTCCGTCGGCCTTCGCCCGCACCGCGGCGACGGCGCGGTCGCCCTCTCCCCGGTCGACCACCCACTCGGGCACCCGCGTGGCCGGCGGCGGGGGAGGATCGGCGGTCGCGCCCTGCGCGGTGGCCCAGCTCGCCGCGAACGCGAGGATGAAGGCGGCGGCGAGGTACCCGACGGACTGCCAGGAGTGGGTCCGGATCCAGTCCAGGGGCTTGGGCCACCGCTCGTCCGACGTGGCGGCGTTGGCCGCCAGCGAAGCGAGGACGCCGACGGCCACCGTCGCCGGCGATACGGTCGCAGCCCTCAGCAGGGCGACGACGATTCGGCGCGTCGGCATGCGTCCACCCCCCGGTCGGACGTCCGTCGGGGCTCCCGGCCGGTGACCCGCGAAGGCCCGCGGCGGGAATCCCCTCCGATGCTTTTCGGAGATTGCCGCGGGACACCTCCCGGGGACGCCGACGTGGACGCGGGGTCGACGCACCCGTCCGACCGGGGGCCGCTTCCTCTTGAGGGGCTGCTCCGTCCCCGTCAGCGTCGCGTACACCACCGTGTTGGCGCGGTATCCGGTGTCGCTGGGCCAGTCGCCGCCGCAGGTGATGAGGCGGAGTGCGGGGGGAGGTGCTGTAGACCCGACCGGCCCCGACCCGTCGGGCCGCATCGATGCCTCGTGCATCCTCGTGTACGGCCTGATCCCCGAGACCGAGAAGGGTTCGGTCGTCCACGCCCCGCTCCCGCAGGCCCCGGCCTCCGGCGACATCCGTCAAGCGCCGCCGTCAGCCAGCCTTTTACGAGCTCGTATGCGGAAGAGGGCGCCGTCGGCCGTGCGCGCTGTGTCGAGGGGAGATCCAGCTCACCCGCCTTCGCCACACCTGGACAATGCGGCATATATCAATCCACTTAGGCCATCTGGGGCGTATTATCCCGTAAGCCCAAACCAGGGCGAGACCGGCATCGAAGGAAGGGTGTACCCGCCCCGTTCCGTGGGCGGTCGAACTACCACTGGGAGTGCAACCGTGCGTACCCGTCTTCTCTCCGCAGCCGCCGCCGGCGTCATCGCGGCGTCCCTCGCTGCTCCCGCTCTCGCGTCAGCGGGAGCCGAGCCCACCCCCTTCGGTCCGCGCGGACGTGCGACGGCACCCGGTCTCGTCAGCGTGGGACTGACCTCGGACCAGCGCCTGGTCGGCTTCCGGGTCACGGACCCGGGCGACAGTTGGTCGTTCGGCAAGGTGTCCGGCCTGAGTGCGGACAGGAAGCTGGTCGGTATCGACTTCCGTGTCCAGAACGGCAAGCTCTACGGCGTCGGCGACCGCGGCGGCGTCTACACCGTGAACAGCGACGCGCAGGCCGTCAAGGTGTCCCAGCTCACCGTCGCCCTGGCGGGCGAGAACTTCGGCGTGGACTTCAACCCCGCTGCCAACCGCCTGCGCGTCATCAGTGACACCGGCCAGAACCTGCGCCACAACATCGACGACCCGGCCGCACCGCGAACCACCACACCCGACGGCACCCTCACCAACCCGACCACGCCGCCATCAACCGCGCTCGGCGTCACGGGGGCCGCCTACACCAACAACGACCTCGACGTCGACACCGCCACCACCCTGTTCGACATCGACACGGTCAACGACCGGATCTCGCTCCAGTCCCCGGCCAACGCCGGCACCCTCGCCCCCACCGGAAACCTGGGAGCGAACGCCGGCCCCCAGGCCGGGTTCGACATCTACTACAAGCCCTCCGACGGCTCCAACCGCGGCTTCGCGACTCTGAACACCGGCGGGAAGCAGCGCTTCTACCAGGTGAGCATCCTCGACGGCGAAACGTCCCTCGTCGGCGCGTTCCCGGCCGGCCGTCAGGTCGTCGACATCGCACTCCCGCTGAACCAGAACTGAGGACCACTGCGTCGGTGTCGGCAGAGGAGCCCCGCCGACACCGACGCAGGCAAACCGTGTCGCCTCGCCGGAAGCGAGATCCCCAACCACCGGACGAGGGCACAGCAGCCCTCCTACGGCACCTGCGTCCCCTCCTGCGGAGCCACCGCCGAACGCGTCCTCACCGACAACGGATCCTGCTCCACGTCATCCGGCGCGGATCGCGTCGCACGAGCGAGACGTTCCAGGCGGTGGCGAACAGACACCAGTCGACACAGGGCGCCGGAGCTACGGCGGCGGTACGGTCGCTGGCCGCCGAACGGCGGATCAGGTCGGCGTGGCTGACATCCGACAACACGGTGCCGGCCTGACCGGCCCGCGGGCTCCTGCGACGGAAGAGCAGATGATCCACGCCACGTTCGAGGCCGGATTCCCCTGCTCGTTGTAGAGCGCGGAAGCGGCCACGGTGTTCTCGTGCAGTGCCGTGGTGTGGATCGAGCCCCACGTGCCGTCCAGGCGCTGCCCCTTCGCCGACGGCAGCACCTGGTCTGGAGCAACGGTCGGCCGGAGCGGGCCTCGTGATGGCGGAAGCGGGCGGCGACCAGACCGCCGGGCGGCCTCACCCGGTAGACGCCGTCCCTGCCGTGCCGGATCACCGCGACCTTGTCCTCGATCCACTCCAGCACCCGTACGATCGCCTGCTGGTGCGCGGCCTCGATCCGGTCCGCGTACCGGACTTCCTAGCCGGGCCCGGGCGGGGGACTGTGGAAGTCGGGTCCCGGCGTTCCAGGTCCGTCACGCTTCTCCACCGCGGCGGCTGGGGGCTCCTCGACAGCGATGGCGCGCTCGTCGATGGCGAGGCGGCCCTCGCCGCGCTGTGCGAACCGGACGTGGAACCCGGCAGCCGGCGTGTCCCGCCCGGGGCTTCCCCGGGCGGGACACGGCGTGCGCAGGCCGGCGGTCATGAGGGCCGACTACTTGAGCAGGTAGGCCTTCACGATGGTGACCTGGTAGGTGTTTCCTTGCCTGTCGGTGAGCTTGGCCTTGAGGGAGACCGAGGTGGCCTTCTTGGGGTGGCTGAGGGAGAGTGTCCGCTTGCTCTTGTTGGTGAGAACGGGGGCCTTGGACCAGGTCTTGCCGCCGTTGTAGGAGACCTGTACGGACAGGCTCTTGAAGCTCTTGGCTGCCGGACCCTGGAGGGTGAGCGGGACCGTGAGCTTCTTCCCGGCTGCGGCCCGGCTGTGCAGGTCGAGCTTCGGGGCGAAGCGGACCGAGGAGAGCGGGAGCACCGTGTAGTTGTCGGCCGGGGTCTTCTTGGAGCGGAAGGTCCAGGCGGCGGTGAGGCGGGTGGTGACGCCGGCGACCTTGGTGGAGCGGGTCGCGTCCGTGCTGATCCGGTAGGCGGCACTCTTCGACGGCAGGCCGTAGACGTCCTGGCAGAGGCCCTCTTCGGAGTTGAGGAGTTTCTTGCCGTCGGCGGTGACGCGGGTCTGCTGCTTCGTGACGGTCGACAGGCCGATGTTGCCGGCGCCGTCGGTGTACTCCGCGATGCAGAAGCTGAGGTCGTTGCCCGAGCGGCGGGCGGTGTTGTAGGTGTTGATCTTGGGGCTGAACACTCCGACGTTGAACGTCTGTGTGTAGGTCTTCCCCCGCTGGTAGGCCTTCGGGGTCGGCTCGTTGAAGATGACCTCAAGGCTGTCGTCTCCGCTGCCGGGCTGGTGCTGCCCGGCGGAGAAGCCCCAGGTGACGCCCTTGCGGGTGTCCGGGTCGGCCTGGGTGCCCTTGCGGGTCTGGACCGGTGTCTCCAGCAGGTAGGTGCCCTTGGGTACCCGGGTGCGGAGGATGCCCTGGCCCTTGGTGTCGTAGGCGTCCAGGGCGAAGTCGGTGTTCTGGCCGGGGATGAAGGTGCCCGACTGCGAGGGCCGGCCATCCACGCGCCTGCCCGCACCCGGCATGCGGCCCGCCTCCGCGGCCCGGTGGCTGCGGGAGCAGCGGGCGACGCGATGTCACGGGGTGGCCGGTGCCGTTCCGGTGCTCTCGTCGGCCCGGCGGCGCAGCGCGTCCTCGTCGGTGCGGGCGTCGTAGCTGACGAGCTTCGGCAGCGCGGCGGTGAGCAGGCCCACCGCGGCGACACAGGCGAGTCCGCCGCTCCAGATCGCCGGGCGGGCACCGGTCCAGCCGGCCATCGCCCCGGCGCGGACCTGGCCGAGCTGGGGACCGACGCTGTAGGAGAGGACCTCGATGCCGGCGAGCCGCCCGCGCAGCCGGTCGGGAATGGTCTGGTTCCAGATGGTGGAGCGGCCGAGACCGCTCAGCATGTCCCCCGCTCCCGCGAGGCCGAGGCACGCCAGTACCAGCCAGACGTTCGACGCCCACCCGGCCGCCGCCATGGCCAGGCCCCAGCCGGCGGCGCCGAAGACCACCAGCAGGCCGTGCCGCGGTGTCCGCGACGCCCAGCCGCTGGTCAGACTCACCAGCAGCGACCCGACGGCGCCCGCCGAGTACATCAGGCCCAGCGCCCAGTCGGCGTCGAGCTCGTCGGCGAGGAAGGGGAAGATGGTGTTGGGGAAGGCGAAGAACATCGCCGCCAGGTCCACCGCGTACGTGCCGAGGAGCACCGGACGCGACCAGGCGTACCTCGCCCCTTCCGCGATGCCGCGCAACGACGGCTTGGCGGCGTGCTCGACGGGCGGTACCGGGGAGAGCCGACGGCACATCAGGACCGACCCGAAGAAGCAGACCACGGTGGTGGTGTAGGCGGGGACGTTCCCGGCGTACGCCACCACGAGGCCGGCCAGTGCGGGTCCGCCGATCGCGCCCGCCTGCCAGCGCAGGGCGTTGAGCGCGGCGGCGGCGGGAAGCTGGTCGTGCGGGACGATCCGGGCCAGCAGCGAGTCCAGGGCGGGACGCTGGAGTCCCGCCAGTGCGGCCACCCCGGCCGCCACCAGGTACAGCGGCCACAGCATGGGGCTGGGCAGCAGCGCGTTCAGCAGCAGGAGGGCGGCCAGCACGCCCAGCCCCGCTTCGGTCAGCACGATGACCTTGCGCCGGTCCACCGCGTCCGCGAGCGCGCCTCCGTACAGGCCGAAGACCACCAGTGGCACCAGTTCGACGGCGCCCATCGCGCCCACCGCGAGCGGTGAGCCGGTCAGTTCCTTGATCTGGAGCGGCAGCGCGATCAGCGCCATCACACTGCCGAGATAGGTGACCAGGCCCTGCACCCACAGGAGGCGGAAGTCCCGGGAGGAGCGCCAGGGTGTGAGGTCGGGCAGGATCGCGGCGAGCTTTTTGATCATGGTTCAGCGGTTCCCGGCCGTGTGCTGCGGCGACCCGGCCGTGTGCTGCGGCGACCCGGCCGTGTGCTGCGGCGACCCGGCCGCGGTTTCGGCGGCAGCGGTCGTCGAGTGGTGGCGTCCGATCGGCAGGACGAGGGGCTTGCCCGAGACCGGGTCCTCGATGACGCGGCTTTCCATGCCGTACACGGCCCGGATGGTGTCCTCGATCATTACTTCCCCGGGTGTTCCGGAGGCGTGCAGTCGCCCGGACGCCAGGGCTATCAGCCGGTCGGCGTAGCGGGCGGCCAGGTTGAGGTCGTGCAGGACCATGACGATCGTGGTGCCGCGGGACCGGTTGAGGTCGGTCAACAGGTCGAGGACCTCGATCTGGTGGCTGATGTCGAGGAACGTGGTGGGCTCGTCGAGCAGCAGCAGGTCGGTCTGCTGGGCCAGCGCCATCGCGATCCACACGCGCTGGCGCTGGCCGCCGGAGAGTTCATCGACGGCCCGGTCCATCAGGTCGGTCGTGTGGGTGGCCTCCAGCGCGGCGGCGACCGCGGCGTCGTCCTCGGCCGTCCAGCGGGAGAAGGCGCGCTGGTGGGGGTGGCGGCCCCGGCCGACCAGGTCGAGGACGGTGATGCCCTCGGGAGTGACCGGTGACTGCGGCAGAAGGCCGAGGGTGCGGGCGAGTTCCTTGGCGGGGGTGCGGTGGACCTCCTTGCCGTCCAGGAGGACCCGGCCGGTGCGCGGCACGAGCAGCCGGGACATCGCGCGCAGCAGCGTCGACTTGCCGCAGGCGTTGGCGCCGACGATCACCGTGATCCGTCCGGCCGCGAGGGTCAGGTCCAGGCCCTCGATGACGGCGCGGTCTCCGTAGCCGAGTTCGAGGTCCTCGGTGGCGAGGGTGTGGGACGCGGTCACAGCGAGCCTCCGGCCCGGTTGGTGCGGACGATCAGGTAGACGAGGTAGGGCGCGCCGAGGACGCCGGTGACGATGCCCACGGGGTAGCGGACGTCGAAGGCGTACTGGCCGGTGAAGTCGGCGACCAGCACGAGCAGGGAACCGACCAGTCCGGCCGGGACCAGCAGGGAGCCGCCGGTTCCCGTCAGGCGGGCGGCGATCGGGCCGGAGAGGAAGGCGACGAAGGCGATCGGTCCGGCGGCCGCCGTCGCGAAGGCGATCAGTCCGACGGCCGCGACGATCACGATCACGCGGGTGCGTTCGACGCGGACGCCGAGCGCGGAGGCCGTGTCGTCGCCCAGGCTCAGCGCGCTCAGGTCACGGGCCCGGGACAGCAGCACCGGGCCGCACACGAGCACGGCGAGGACGGCGGGCACGGTCTCCGCCCAGGTGGTTCCGTTGAGGCTGCCGGTGAGCCAGCGCATCGCCTCCTGGAGGTCCCACTCGCCGGCCTCCGACAGGACGTAGGAGGTGACGCTGTCGAGCAGGGCGGCGACACCGATGCCGATCAGGATGAGCCGAATGCCGGCGACCCCGTCCCGGAAGGCGAGGGTGTACATGAGCAGTGCCACCCCGAGGGCCGCGGCTATCGCCACGGTCGACACCCCGGTCCCGCTCATCGAGAAGGTCACGATGGCGAGGGCCGCCGCCGCGCTCGCTCCCGCGGTGATGCCGATGACGTCGGGGCTGGCGAGCGGGTTGCGGAGCATGGTCTGGAAGGTGACGCCGGCCATGCCGAAGCTGAAGCCCGCGGTCAGGGCCAGCACCGCCCGCGGCAGTCGCAGCGTGCCGACGGTGAAGGACGCTCCCGGCACCTGCTCGCCCATGATCACGCGCAGCACGTCACCGGCCGGATAGAAGGTGTGGCCCGCCATGAGGGACGTGAGAAACGCGGCGGCTACGAGGACCAGCAGCGTGAGGACGAGGAGCCGGCGCCGGTTCGCGCCGCGGACCCGTGCCCGGGTGACGGCCGACTGTGTGGACGACGGGACGCGGACCGCTGGTGCGCTCACAGGGACCTGACCTTTTGGCGTCGGACGATGTGGATGAAGAAGGGGGCGCCGATGATCCCGGTCAGGATCCCCACGTCGATCTCGGCCGGGCGTGCCACGACCCGGCCCACCACGTCCGCGGCCGTCAGCAGGACCGCGCCGCTCAGCGCGGAGAACGGCAGCAGCCAGCGGTGGTCCACACCCACCAGGAGCCGGCAGACGTGCGGTACGACGAGACCGACGAAGAGGATCGGTCCGGCGACGGCGGTGGACGCGCCGCACAGCACCACCGCACCGAGCGCCGCGCCACCCCGGACGAGGGCCACCCGCTCGCCGAGTCCGGCGGCCAGGTCGTCGCCCAGTGCCAGCGAGTTCAGGGCGCGTGCGGAGGCCAGGCAGATGACGAAACCGGCGCCGAGGAACGGCAGGACGCTGCCGAGCTGCTCGTAGGAGGCGCCGCCGACGCCGCCGATCTGCCAGAGCCGGAAGGTGTCGGAGATGTCGTTGCGCGGCAAGACGACGGCGCTCACCAGGGAGGTCAGCGCGGCCGTGATGGCGGCACCGGCGAGGGCCAGTTTCAGGGGGGTGGCGCCGCCGCGGCCCAGCGAGCCGATGGCGTACACGAAGGCGGCGGTCAGCGCCGCCCCGAGCATCGCCACCCAGATGTACCCGTCCGCCGACGCGAGCCCGAAGTAGGCGATGGCGGTGACCACGGCCAGCGAGGCGCCCATGTTGACGCCGAGGATGCCGGGGTCGGCCAGCGGGTTGCGGGTCACCCCCTGCATGACCGCGCCGGAGAGTCCGAGGGCGGCGCCCACGACGACGGCGAGGAGGGTGCGCGGTATGCGCTTGGCGACCGCGGCCTCCTCCAGGGTGGCCTCCGCGCCGCCGAGTGCCGCCCACACGTCGGACCAGGCGACGCCGCGGGAGCCGAAGGCGAGGGAGGCCACCATGACGGCGGCCAGGACCGCGGCGACCATGAGGAGCCACAGGACGCGGACGCGCGCCGGACGCCGTATCAGCACGGCGTCCGGCGCGACCGGGGTGGGGGTGACGGTCACTTGGCCTTGTCCGCGGCCTCGGCGAGTGCCTTCACGTAGTCGTCCAGGACGTACGGGATCGACAGCGGGGTGGGGTTGGCGGCGGTGGCCAGCGGGGTGCTGCCGGGCAGCAGGTAGATGGAGCCCCGCTTCACGGCAGCCAGCTTCGAGGTGAGCGGATCGTCCTTGAGGGCCTTGAGCAGTTCGCCGGTGTCGTCGCCGTAGCCGGTGATGATGTCGACGTCGTTGAAGTCGTCGATGCGCTCGGCGCTCTTGGTGAGGACGAACTTCTTCGTGGACTCGGACGGCCCCGAGATGCTGGCGGGGATCTTCATGCCGAGGTCGGTGAAGAACTGGGTGCGGGTGTCGTGGGTCGTGTAGAAGCCGACCTCGCTGACGTCCTTGGAGGACACGTGCGTCATGAACATCGCCGTCTTCCCCTTGAGCTGGGGGTACTTGGCGGCGGTCTTGCCGATCTGTCCCTCGAGGTCGCCGATGAGCTTGTCACCCTCGTCGGCGAGTCCGATGGCTTTGCTGTTCTGGCGGATGATGTCGCGCCAGGGGGTAGCCCAGGCGGCCTCGGGGTAGGCCACCACGGGGGCGATCTGGCTGAGGGTCTCGTAGTCCTGCTCGGTGAGCCCGGAGTACGCGGCGAGGATGACGTCGGGCTTGGTGTCGGCGACGGCCTCGAAGTCGATGCCGTCGGTCTCGTCGAACAGGACGGGCGTCTTGGCGTCGAGTTCCTTGAGGCGCTTCTCGGTCCAGGGCAGTACACCGTCCCCGTCGTCGTCGCCGAAGTTGGCCTTGGCCATGCCGACGGGGACGACGCCGAGGGCGAGTGGCACTTCCTCGTTGGCCCAGTTCACGGTGGCGACACGCTTGGGCTTGCTGGGGACCACGGTGGTTCCGAGGGCATGCTTGACCGTCACCGGGAACTGGCCGGAGTTCTTGGCGTCGGCACCGGCGGCGTTGTCGTCGGTGCCGTCGGTGCCGCCGCAGGCGGTGAGACCGATCAGGAGGGCCGCCGCGAGGGCGAGCGTGCGGAGGCGTGGAGTTCTCATCGGCCCGTGCTCAACTTTCACTCTAGTTAGGTAAGGCTTGCCTGCAAAGAGTATGGAGCTGGGGCGTGTGGATCAATCAAGCTTTCCCGACAGCCCTTGTAGCGATCGGGACACACAGAACGGTGCGGGCGCTCCGGCGCGGCAGCCCCCTCAGCGCACCCGGAACCTGCCGGGAGTCATGCCGGTCGTCCGCCGGAAGGCAGCGCCGAAGGCGCTCGCCGAGCGGTAGCCGACCGCGTCGGCCACCACGTCGACCTCGAAGCCGAGGGACAGCAGGTGCACGGCGTGCTGGGCCCGCACCGAGGCGACCCAGCGGGCGAAACTCGTGCCCGTCTCACTCTGGAAAGCGCGGGTGACGGTACGGGCGCTGCATCCCAGCGCGGCGGCCCATCCGGTCAGCGTGCGCTGGTCGGATGGATCGCCGCGTACGGCGTCCACGATCGGCCGCAGCAACGCGGAGGTGGGCAACTGCACCAGCAGGGCCCTGGGCGAGGGCCGCAGGACGTCGAGCACCATCACCTCGGCCACCGCCCTGGACGCCGGCGGCAGTTCGGGCTCCTCGATCCGCTCCAGGAGCAGCCGCAGCAGCGGGGTGATCTCCACGGCCACCGGCACGTCGGGCAGTGCCGACCGGGTGCCGTGCCGGAAGAAGTGGGCGCGGTAGGAGGTTCCGGCGACCGCGGAGGCGGAGTGCAGTTGTCCCGCGGGCATCCACAGCCCCAGCGTCGGCGTGACGCACCACACCTGGGAGCCGACGACGGCGGTGGAGGTCCCGTACTCGTTCCAGAGGAGTTCGTGCCAGGGGTGCGAGTGCTCGTTCCACGTCGTGTCGGCGGCGACGAACTCCTCGTACCCCTGGATCACGAAGGGCACGTCCCCCTCGCCCGCGGCGAGTGCCGGCAGGTCCCTGATGACACGCATGCCGTTCAGGCTAACCGGCGCCCGTACCGCGCCCACCGCCGCCTCAGGACGTGAGGCCAGCCACAAAGGTCCTGGTCAGAGCTGCCGGTACGGTGATGGCGGCCCCAACGACGAGACCGAGCCCGCCCGCCGCGAGGGCCTGGGCGGCCTGCTCAGGGGGCGCGATCGGCCCTCGGCGATCACCGGGACGGGGACCGCGGCGACGAGACCGGAGACGACGCCCGACCCGTCACCGCCGGACAGATGCGGGACCTGGTCGAGCGCGCGTGCCGCCACGTCGGCAAGCTCACGGCGCGGACCGTGGATTCGCCCGTTCGGGCAGGTGTGTGCGGCGGAGGATGAGCATCGCTGCGGCGGCTGAGAGGACCGCGGCCGCGGGAAAGCTGAGCCAGAGCCATGGGGTCCCCAGCAGGCTGAAGGTGAGCAGGAGCGGGACGTGGACGGCGAGGACCGAGCCGATGGAGATCACGGACGAGCAGGGATTCTGTACCGATCTCGCGGATGCCCCAGTCAGGGATACGCGGACCGGCCACGAGACGTTCACCGGATGCCGACTGCGCACCACCGGCAGCGGACGGCGGCCCTCCGACTTCTCGCCCGGCAGCACGTCGTCGTGGTCGGCGGCGGCAACTCCGGTGCAGAGTGCCCGCGGACCTTGCCGCCCACGGAGACGTGGGCCTGACGCGGCTCACCCAGCGCCCGCCCCGCTTCCTCACCGACGACATCGACGGCCGTGTCCTGTTCGACCCCGCGCCCACGGCCTGGCTCACCGGCTGTCCGACCACCCCGACCACCTCGACCGTCGTGGCAGTGCCGCCGGGGTCAGGGCCCGCTGCGGGCGCGCGGCGCACTCTGGACACGTGTCCGGGCAGCTGCGAAGATCCACGACTGGACCGGCAAACCGTCGGTGGACAAGGGGAGTTCAGCATGCACTTGTTAGCTCTGCGACGCCGCGTCTCCGTCGTCGCCGTCACTGCGCTCCTCGCCGGAGCGGGCACCCTGGCCGCCGCTCCCCCGGCCCTGGCCGGGGATGACTCGACGATCTTCGGCAAGGACAACACCGTCACTGTGGGCGAGGCAACGTACTTCCCTGCGACGACGCAGAACAGGGACGGCATCACGGCCTACGTGACGTACTCCTGCGATCCGGCCCCAACCCTCTACCTGGGTATAGCGTGGCGGCTGGCCGACGAGCGGGATTCGCAGATCAACAGCCCCCGCGGAGTCGCGACCGTGCAGCCCTCCCAACTGACCTGTGACGGGCAGAAGCACACGGTGGCGATCACCGCCCGCACACTGTCGGGCAACCATCTCCCGTTCGGAGAGGGCGACCCGGTGAAAGTCACGGCAAGCGTGAGCAACTTCGAAGGCGCGCCGTACGCCCAGCGCGTGGTGGTCACGACGCTCTGAGGCCGCGGGCGACGATTTCCCCACCGGCACTGCTGTCACCTGCAATCTCGCCGAACCAATCCGCGGATCGTGAACGGCACTGCCATCCCGCCGCAGTGCGGCCGCCCGGATCCGCGGCTCAGGGCTATCCAGCTCGGTGCGTGATACGCCAGGGGGCAGCGGCCGGACACGCGGCAGCCCTGACCGAGGTACTCAGTCAAGTTCATGTTCCCAGTACTCCAGCACACATGACAGTCAGTCATTTGTGCTGGTTGTAACCACACGGAACAATCTCGGCAGCGGGCCGTGGCCCCCACAGCCATAGCTGCCAAGGAGTAGGTCTGCTCCGTAGCCGGGCGGTCCCGCCGACGGCCGGCGTGCAGCGGCCGGTTCGTACCGGCCCAAGAGCTGCCGGGCCACGGTACCGGTACCGAACTCGCGGCCAGGCGTTCCCATACCGGGGGCTCGTACCTTCTGTCCCAGCCGGCGTAGCCGTCGCCGTCCATCAAGGAGGACAGGATGCCCGAGAACACGAACCCTGAGCAGCAGGACGACATCGAGCCGGAGGTCGTCGCGCACAGCGAGGAGGAGGAGCTCGAGGCGGGCTGCATCATCAACGGCAGCAGTGCGCTCTGACCCGTCCCATAGAGTCCTGAGCACCCAGCGGGCTACTTGGCTCCCGCCCAGGGGAACCGGGCAGCCCGCTTCGGTGCCTGCCCCAGGCCACGGTACCGGGGCCTGTCCGCTCGGTCGGCCAGGCCGTGGGAGAGCGCCGAATGGCTGCTACGGGGAGATGACGACGAACGTGTCGATCTCGTCTGCACCGCGACCAGCAGGAGCTTGAACACCCTGATCGATCCCTGAAAGGTCCTGCTGGTTGACAGCCAGGCCGACGTCAGGGCATGCCTGGACAACTCTGTCCTCGTGGTTGCCACGGGGGGGTACTCCCCCACCACCGGGCTACGCGACGTCGGGGCCTCCTCGCCCCCTCGTCATGTTTTTCGCGGTCCCGCAACGGGGCCGCTGGCCTCCTGGCTCGGCATGGCTGTGTCCCTCTGTCGAAGGCATGACCCGGGGGACACAGCCATGCAGGTCGGCGGCACGATTGGCGAAGCGGCTGTGCTTCATCTCCGAGGTGAAGTGCGTCGACGGCCAGGTCGTGAACGCCATCATCGCCGTGGCGGACATCGAGTTCATGTGCCCAAAAACCGCAGTACTAGCCCGACTTCCGGCCAACGTCCCGCCTCATCAAGGGGCGGTCAGCCGTGGCAGCAGCGGAGGAGCGGTGACCATTGCCACGGCCCAGCTCCCGCGGGCCCGCATCACCAACGAGACGCGCCCGGCAACCGGGCGATGAAAAAAGATCTGAATGCTCGAGAACCTGATCTTCCACCCCCGTACTACCAGCGGACTGCGCCGTCTCACGATCCGCACGGAGTCCCCGGCGGGCGTTCTCTGGCTGTCGGCCTGCTCACTGATGCCCCAGGCTGGGGAGGTGAGCACTGTCGGTTATGGAAAACCCTCCCGGGGCGGGGACGACCCCTGGGGCCTGGTCCCGGACGAGGCGGCCACTGCCCGCGCCCTCCTGGACGGCTCCGGCCGAATTACGCACTGGAACGACGGTGCCCGGCGGCTGCTGGGCCACACCGCGGCGCAGATGCTGGGCCACTCGGCAGCCGAGCTACTCGCCGATCCCGTCGCCGCCACCGCCACCGCCCCGTCCGGCGACGAGCGGCCGATGCCCTGGAGGGGCACCGTGGAACTGCGGCACCGCGACGGCCGGCGGCTGACCGTACGGCTGCTGGCCCACCGGCTCCAGCAGCACGAAGACGGCTCCGAAGGGTGGCTGCTCGTCAGCCCTCTGGCCGGCACCGAACGCACCGAGGAGGACGACCAACTGCCCCGCCCAGCGTTCCTCTACGCGCCCAACGCTCTCGCCCTCTACGACACCGAAATCCGGCTGCGGCGCGCCAACCACGCGATGGAGCAGGTCATCGGGCTCACCGAGGATGAGGCTCGCGGCCTACGTCTGTCGGAGATCGGCGGCAAGCCGCAGAGCATCGAACTGGAGGAGCAGCTGCGCCAGGCGATGGAAAGCGGCAGGCCCAGGGACGTCCGCACCCGTCTGCGTACCGGTGGCGAGCCGCGCGAGCACGCCTGGCTGGGACGGATCGCCCCGGTGTGGGACACACGGGGCGAGCTGGTGGGGGTCGCGCTGTCCGCCGTCGACATATCCGGCGAGGACCGGGCGCAGGCCCGGCTCCAGCTGGTCAACGACGCCTCCCGGAGGATCGGCAGCACCCTGGAGATCGGCCGCACCGCCCTGGAGCTGGTCAATGTGTGCGTCCCCCGGCTGGCCGACTTCGGCAGCGTGGACCTGCTCGCCACCCCGTACCTGCACGGCGACGCCCCGCCGTCGCTGGAGAACGGCGTGCTGACCCTGCGCCGGGTCGCGCACCGCTCCACCCGGGAGGACACCCCTGAGGCGCTGGTGGAGACAGGGCAGGTGTGGGACCACGCCATCGCGTCCTCGCCGGTGCGGGCCGTACTCTCGGGGGAGCCGGTGGTGCTGCACAAGGACGATCCGGCCTTCCACACCTGGGCGGAGCAGGAACCGCTGCGGGCGCGGCACGCCAGGGAGCTGGGGGTGCACTCCATCCTGTCTGTGCCACTGTCGGCGCGCGGGGTGACGCTGGGGGTTGCGCAATTCCTGCGGTACCGGCGCCCGGATCCGTTCGCGCCGGACGACGTACTGGTGGCGCAGGAGATCGTGACGCGGGCCGCAGTGTGCCTGGACAATGCGCAGCGGTTCACCCAGGAGCGGGAGACCGCGCTTGCGCTCCAGCGCAGTCTGCTGCCGCAGAGGCTGCCGCAGCGCAGCGCCGTGCAGGTCGCCTCCCGCTACCTGCCGGCGGCCGGGCAGACCGGGGTGGGCGGCGACTGGTTCGATGTGATCCCGCTGTCCGGGGCACGGGTGGGCCTGATCGTGGGCGACGTGGTGGGGCACGGGGTGCGGGCATCGGCGACCATGGGGCGGCTGCGTACCGCGGTACGCACGCTCGCGGACGTCGATCTGCCGCCGGACGAGCTACTCACCCACTTGGACGACCTCGTGCTCCGTCTCTCCGAGGAGACCGGGGGTGAGGAGACGGCCGGGGACATCGGCGCCACCTGTCTGTACGCGGTCTACGACCCGGTCACCGGCGCCTGCACAGTAGCCAGGGCCGGACATCCGCCCCCCGTCCTGATCGACCCGGAAACGGGCGGGGCCACCATCATGGATCTGCCTGCTGGGCCGCCACTGGGCCTGGGGGGGCTGCCGTTCGAATCGGCGGAGTTCTCGCTGCCCGAAGGGTCGGTGCTGGCGCTGTTCACCGACGGCTTGGTCGAGCGCCGCGATCAAGACATGGACGAGGGCTACCGCGTGCTGCACGAGGCGCTGGCCGCCCCGGCCGTCTCGCTCGATGCCCGGTGCGGGGCGGTCATTGAGGCGCTGCTACCGAGCGGGGCGCCGGGCGATGACGTGGCTCTGCTGATGGCGCGCACCCGGGTTCTCAACGCAGCGCACGTGGTGTCGTGGGAGATCCCCGCCGACCCGGCGAGCTGCGGGGTCGCCCGCAAGGACATCGACGGGCAGCTGACGTGGTGGGAGCTCCAGGAAGCGGTGTTCACCACTGAGCTGGTGGTCACCGAGCTCATCACCAACGCCATCCGGCACGCTTCCGGCCCCATCCGGCTGCGGCTGATCCTGGACCGTACGCTCATCATCGAGGTCTCCGACACCAGCAGCACCGCCCCCCATCTGCGCCGGGCGGCCGGGTTCGACGAGGGCGGCCGCGGGCTGATGCTGGTGGCCCAGCTGACTCAGAGTTGGGGCACTCGGTATTCGGCCGGCGGCAAGACCATCTGGGCAGAACTCCCGCTGCCCGACAACTATGCGGGGTTCGATGGATCGGCTGTTCGTTGAGCCGGTCCACCCGAGTGCCGCATACGGTTGATTCCCCGGGCACGACGACGCGTCCGTGCTCGCTGGAGTCCTGGGTGTCCTGCTCGGCCGGGCAGCAAGCTGCGAATTCACCTTCGGGCCGGGCCGCCAGAACACCGAAGCGCATTGCGGCCTCGCCGCGTTCGCAC
Organism: Streptomyces clavifer; assembly: GCF_036345975.1. NCBI lineage: Bacteria > Bacillati > Actinomycetota > Actinomycetes > Kitasatosporales > Streptomycetaceae > Streptomyces > Streptomyces clavifer. Next base: position 46,627 of record NZ_CP107793.1, read on the forward strand.
CCGGTGAGTTTTCGCAAGCCGGCGTGCTCGTCGGGGTGCAGGCCGCCGGCGGGCACCAGGCGGGCCCCGGTCATGGCGGAGATGAGGGTCCTGCCGGACCCGCATGCCGCGTGTAGCCGGCCGCGGCCCTCCTCGCGCAGGCCGGCGCTGATCGCCTCGACGGCCTCCTGCTGATAAGGGCGCAGTGCGTGGCTCACCGCCGTACCCCCTCGTTCGTCGTCCGGTCTGCCGCAGTACGGCCCCGGCCGTGCGGCGGGGCTTCGGCTGCGACCGCGTCGGCGAATGCGATGGACGGCGTCGGAACCTCCTGGGCGACCCGCGCGACGACTGCCCGGTGCCAGGAGGCCGGGAACCCGCTCTCAGGGGTGGGCGGCGTGGTACTCCTCGTCGTCCCGGTAAGTGACCACGCCCGGCTCCGGGTAGAGCGTGCCGTAGCTGTCCGGACGGCTGTAACCGGTCAGTGCCGTGACGTGGCGGCGCAGCTCATGGCCGGGCAGGGGGCCTTCGGCGAGGGAGCCGGGGATCGCGATTGCCAGCATGCCTCCAGCGCCCGCATCGCTTCGATGTTCATATCGAAACGGTGTTGCGTTGGGAAGGGCCGAAGGATCTACCGTGGGGACCATCCCCGCGTACGCGGGGAGCAGAAGGCAGCGAACTGTTGGGTGATCCTCGAGCCAGTGAGCCCCGACCGTGGAAGCCGGCCGGGGCTCACGTGATGTGTCGCCGTTCTAGAAAAGGCCCTCGGTCATGTGGCTGACCTGGACGAGCATGACGAACAGCGTCATCACGGTAGTCATGAGGGCCTCGAACCCGATGTGGCTGATCTTCTCGAAAGCCGCACGGATCGGTGTGGCCGTCGGGCGGCCCGCTTCACGGATCTGCGAGATCTTCAGACGGGTGGCTGTGTGGTGCCACATCGTCGTTTCGTCGCGGTCGATACCGCACGCCAGGAGGTAGGCGTGCAGTTGCTCGGTGGTCGGCAGCTTCCCTCCGCTGGTCATGTCATGGACGGCCGACTTGGAGATCGGGATGCCGTGCCTCTGGGAAGCGACGTCGCTTATCTCACGGACGGACAGGTCGGCGTGCTGGCGCAGGTCCCGCAGGAGCCCGGTGAAGTCGGCCGGCGTCGTGCAGAGCATCAGTGCCGTCCGCATCGTGTCGTCGCGCCCCGGGCGCTGATGCGATTGCCGCGGCATCGAGATCGTAGCCGTGCGCAGGAGCTCGGCCAGCGACTCCGAGGGCAGTTCGAGCGGCTGCGGATCGGGGTACCGCTGACGACGGCGGCGCTCACGGCGGTTGGGCGCTGCGGGCGCCACAGCAGGTGCGGCCGGTGCGGGCCGAGGGTTTCCTGCGAGCCGGGCCGCGTCCCAGAGGCTCCTCCACTGAGTGAGGTCGGTGTCGGGGTCGCAGCCCAGGACGTACGCCTTGACGACTTCCCAGCTCGGGACCTTCTTGCCGGAGGCTGCGGTGGAGAGCGTGGCCACCGAGTAGTGGCACAGCGGGGCCAGGGTGGTGTACGGCATCCCCTTCTCGGTACGCAGTTCGCGCATGGCGAGGACCAGGGACCGGTTCTCAGGGCTGGCTCCGACCCAGATGGGGCTTTCGGGGCGTGCCATCTCAGGCCTCCGCCAGGAAGGTGTGCTGCGGGCTGTGCTTGAGGACGAAGCGGCGCGCGGAGCGCTTCCACCGTCGATGGTCCCCGGAGTCACGGGGCCTTGAGGCCGGGACCGTCATCTCGATGTCGCCGGTGGTGCCCGTGCCGGACTGCTCGTCAGCCACGATGCTCTGCTTGGCCGGGAGCGGTGCGACGGCGAACAGCGCAGCCGTGACGTTCAGACCCAGTGAGGTCGCCTCGACGGGGTCGATGCCGATCAGTGTGGTACCGGCGACTGAGGCGGCACCGGCGGCGGCGTACAGAGTGGCACGCAGAGACCGTGCGAACCCGCGTGTGGTGTCGGTGATCCTCTTGCGGGTCGCGCGGACCGCGTCAGGCGCCCGCGGCAGGCGGAACTTGGGCAGAGGGTAGTAGGGATAGGGCAGGCAGATGCCGCCGGGAAGGGGTGCGTAGATCTCCACTGCTTCTTCTCCTGAAAGAAACAGGGTCCCTGCTTAAGGCAAGGGAGTACCTCGACATGAGGACAGGGACCCTGCTCGACCTCGGACAAGGTCGTCACCGCCGACTGACGGGTGCGCCAACACCCCAACGGATCCGACCGCTTACACATTCATACTGCCGCACGTATAGGCGCTTCCACCACGCTGGAAGCCGGCAGAGCATGCGACGGCCGAAATCTTGAATAACCCTGCGGAGAGGACGATGTCCGCGCTTGTTTCCAAGCGATCTTCCTTGGGGTCACAGAGGCACCAACCCGTCGACCGGTATGGGCGGTTGGCCCGCAATGGCCATCACCCGATCGGGTGGCTGGGAATACCCGAACTGGCTATAAGCACGTGGGGTGAAGAACTGAACAACACAGCTCCGAAAACCCGCCACGCTGCTGTCTGTCCAGCTCAACGCCTTGTGGGAGATCTTCAGGAAACTCGCTTTCAAACAATGTTGTCCACTACGCTGGCCCTACTGCTCCTGGATTCGTAACCATGGAGCAGCGGCCCACCGTGGCCGCTATCCACAGCGCTTGTTCCTGACCTTGGACACGCTTGCGGATTACAGAGTCCCTCGCGCCAACGAGGGTCTCGCCGTCGGGGGAAGCCTCGACACCATGAGGGGCCTGCCACGCGGCGGGCCCCTCATGCATCGTGCGGCTTCCTCATGACCTGGGCTGCCCGGTGGCCCACTTCGGCCGGCCTCCACAGCCGATAACGCGGCGTGCCGGAGGGCGGGGCTCGCCGGCAGCGCCGCCCTCCGGTGCGCCGGCCGGACGAGTCGGTCGCGGCAGCCGCTCCGGATCGGCCGGGTGCGGCCGTACGGAGCTCGGATCGGAGAGGACGCCCCGCCGTCCGGCAGCTCATCCTGGAATGAGACGAGGGGCAGCGCGTACACCTGGACCGCGGCACCGGCTCGCGGCCAGGATCAGGCGGGCGACCCCTGGCTCGGAACGCTCGCGCGGCAGGAGATGGACGTAGTCCTCGGTGTCCTGATTCGGGTCTGAGCGCTTGCGGGTTCGGTGGTCAGGCACGCCGGCCCGAGTGGTGAAGACGGTCGGCGATCTGCCGTTCCGGCCGCCACACCAGGGTCTGCTCGTCGCTGTGGTGCACGGCCAGTCTCACGACTTCCTCGAGCAGGTCAGGGTGGGCAGCCGGCGGACGGTGCTCGTGCATCCACCGGGTGAAGCGTGCGGCGCCGAGCAGGAACTCCTTGTCGAGATCGATGGCCTGCAGGTGCAGCTGGTCCACCCAGTGCATGGCTTCGGTACGGGCGCCTTGTCCGGTGTGATGGAGGTAGAGGCAGTAGGCGGCACCGAGGTGGCCGGCGCCTGCGGCCAGTTCCCACCAGAACTGCGCGCTTTGCGCATGACCGGCGAGGTGAAGCATGCAGCCGAAGAGCTGGGCCCCTTCGATGTCGAGGTCTTCGAACGGCGGGTGCAGGTTGCCCTCACCGTCGTCACCCAGGCAAGCGGCCAGCTCTTCGACGTGCTGGGGCGCCCCGGGGCCTTTGAGGTACAGGCGCGCCATCACGGACAGCTGGCGGCGGGCCCGCATCACCAGGGGTGCTTCGCGTGACTTGGGGAGCGCCGCTTCGCGGGCCAGGCGGCGCAGGCCTGTCGCCTCGTCAAAGGGGCGGCGGCGGGCCCTTAGGGCTTCGCCGGTCTTGGCAAGGATCTCTTCGACAGTGTCGGCGGGACGGGGATGATTGAGTTTCGCTCTGCTCACGGCGTCAGTCCTTCGTGTCCGTCTCGCTGCGGTCCCCCGGTGCGGGCCTCGCCGTCCTTCTTGAGCAGCGTGGGCACGGCCTGTTCGAGGCGCTGTTTGCCCTGGCGGCAGTGATAAGCGACTGTCTGCTCACTGATGCCCATGTACCAGCCGATGCGCTGGGGCTTGTAGCGCAGGACGACAGCGTCGAACTGCTGGGGCGGCAGCGCGGCCAGGGCTTCGAAGACGCCCTGCTCGCTGTTCAGGCGGTGCAGTCCCCGGCGGTAGTCGTCCAGGCCCTGCGTTATCGCGGCCCGATCCTCGCGGTCCTGCCGAAACTCCTCCACGGTCTGGCGCATGATCGCCCAGACCTGTTGCTGCATGTTTCTCTCGACCAGCAGTTCGTCCCAGTTGTCCTGTACCCGCAGCATTGCGGTGTGCACGGACTCCTCGGCAGCCTCGTCGTCGTCCAGGACGGCGAAGGCGTAGTCGTGGAAGGCCGTCTGGTCAGCCAGGTACAGGGCCTGGTAACTCAGTGGCAGGCGGAGGTGGACCCCGATCGGGTCCCCGCTGCCACCGATGTGCTTGACGTACTCGTTGTCGTTCATGACTCCTCTTCGCGCGAGGACGAAGTAGCGCCCCTACCGGGCACTTGGCCCGCAGCCGCAGCTATGTGACGACCACTCAAGCGCCCCGAACGCTCGATCGTTCATGCACGAGTACGCGAATTTCATCCCGCCAGGCATCGACGGGACATTCAATACGCAACTACCCTTCGGTAACGGCCCGCTACCTGCCAGTTCCCCGTAGTCATATGACCGAGGAGTGGTCATGGATCCCCTGGTATGTGCCCCAGCTCACACCGGCGCAAGCCGGGCGCCCGCCTCGGCACCTGACACGTAGAGATGAAAACCCACGAATCGACTGGTACTTGACCTGCCCCACGCCGAGCAAGGAATTGCATCCGCCTGGCGGAGGCAAGGCAGGGGCCCTTCGCTGATCGCTTCCAGGAAGCCGTGCAAGGGCGCGCCGACGAGCGGCAGCTCAGCAGGAAGCCTCCTTGGACCCGTAACGGTTCGGGGGCCTCCACTCGTATCGACTACGGCTCGCACACGGTCCTCGCTGAGCCTGCTACGGGCGGGGAGTCCCTCGACCACCAGCGGGCGGCGGCCCCGACGGAACGAGCCCACGTCGGAAAGAGCAGCTTGGAGCTCCTCCCAGGCGCTCGGCGTCAGCCTCTCCGCCTGCGGCCTACGCTTCACATCCAGTTGCGCCGGCGCCGTCCGTCTGTGCACTGGTTGTGCTTCTCGGACCGATCCTGTTCGAACTTCGTTGCTCAGTGGAAGACTTGATGGGTGAGCGGTATACGGTAACGACCGCTTCGTCTCAGGGAAGGCGGATTCATATGATCGCCGTTCGTCGTGCGCTCGCCCCCCTCCGTAAGGTCTTCACCGCCCATCCACCCGTCCCCGTTCCGCCGCGGGACCCGGCCCGGCCGCGGCACAACGTCTTCGAAGCCGCCGCGACCTATGTGACTGCGAGCGCCGAGGACGACGCGGACCGCCTCGACGAGGCGGCGGGATGGGTCGCGCCCGATGCCCTGGCCTTCGGGATCAACGAGCTCGCCTGCCGAGCAGTGATCGCTCTGGCCAGGGAACGCGACCAGCCCGTGGAGGCCGTGGCACGGGGTCTACTCGGCCTGCCCGGCGCGGAACCGTCCAAGGCGGCATGAGACGAACGGCCTACGGCCAGGGCCGGATTCCGGCGATGCCCTTCAGGGTTCCCGGGCCGTGTCGATCGCGGCGACAGCCATTCCCTGACCACGAATGCGGCAATCGATGCCGCTGCTCCGGACGATGCGCATGAGGCCGGGCCGCCCGGTCACCACGGGTCGGCCTGGTCGTGCCACGGGCGGCCTCGGTCGTGGTGCGGCCCGTCCCGTGACCGGGGCCTGTCCCCCACACTCTGTACGGGCACCAGTCGAGACCGGGCCCGGTTCGTCAGGGTAGAGCGAGAGGCTTTCGCTCCCACACCCCCGGCCGGATGGTCACCGTCGAATCCCCGGGTGCCGTGTGCCCGCGCTTCTTGGACGGAAGGTCGAGTGCCTGTTGCCGAAGGTGAGTTCCCTGTCGCGCCTCGGTGCGGCGTCCTCGTCGGGCCCCGCGTCGGTCACCCGCCTGCAGTGCGCCTCGTACCGCCGCCGTCGGAGGCAAGTCGGCAGGGAGAACGCCGTCTTCGCAATCCTCTTCGCAAGGTCGGTGTCCCCACATCGAGATCATCACGCATGGGACAAGCACCACCCGTGTGAAGGCATGGCAGGATCGCGTTCATGTCCCTCCGCGTGCCCCGCCTCCGGATCGGCTCGACCGAGATCATCGCCCTCGCCGACGGCGAGGGCCCGTTCTTCTCCCCGCGCGCCGAGGCCTTCCCCGAGGCCACGGCCGCGCAGTGGGCCGAGGCCGACCGCTACGACCCGGGCGCGGTGGACGCCGAGGACCGCTGGCGGCTCCAGTTCCGCGCGTACGCGATCCGCGGCGACAAGGGCCTCACCGTCGTGGACGCCGGGATCGGTCCGGCGGACAGCCCGGCCGGCTCGTGGGCGCCCGTGCCCGGTGTGCTCCCCGAGTCACTCGCCGCCGCGGGCATCGACCCGGCGGAGGTCGACACCGTGGTGCTCACGCATCTGCACACCGACCACGTCGGGTGGGCGGTCGTGACCGAGGCGGCCGTCCCGCCGGCGGGTGGCGCGGTGGACGGCAGCGCTTCGGCCGGCGGCCGCCGCCCTTATTTCCCGAACGCCGAATACCTGCTCCAGCAGGCCGAGTTCGACGCCATCGACACGCTCAACCCGCAGCTTCGCGAGACCCTCACCGACCCGCTCGCGGCCGCCGGACGGCTCCGGCTCCTCAACGGGGACACGCCGCTGCGCGCCGGGCGTGCGGTCGCCACGCCCGGACACACGCCCGGACACCAGAGCGTGCTGGTCGCCGACGGGCGCGAACGCGCGCTCGTCACCGGCGACCTCCTGGTACACGCGCTCCAGCTGCTCCACCCCGAGCTCGCCTACGCGCACGAGGCCGACCCTGAGGCGGCCAGGCACTCGAGGGAGCGCATGTTCGGCGGCGAGACCGCCATGCCGCTGCACCTGGCGACGCCGCATCTGACGGAGCCGTTCCTCCTCGCGTGATCGCGGCCCCGAACCAGGGCATCGGCCACGCGACGTTCCTCGCAAGCGGGGAGCAGGCTGCGTGGCCTGCAGTCGCGGAGATGGGCCGCGCCTACGGTTCGTCAGGGCGACGGTCGCCCGGACTACGACGGGCCCGGTCCACGGGCCGGGGGCCACGTCTGCACCGGACTGGATCGCCGCTGCCTGCCGGTAAGCGCGCAGCATGGCGTTCCCGTGTGGGCGGGCAGCAGCGTTTCCTGTCCCGCACCCGGCGCAGCGGGGTGCTCGTGAAGGGACCGTGCTCGGACTCCTGTCGGTGTCGATGCGCTCGCGAGGCGAGCTCGACCTGCTGGGCAGGATGCCGCTAGGTGGCGGTGCAGGTGCGATCGCCCGTGTCGTCGAGCTGGAGCGCGGCCCGGGACGTCGTGCCGTCGTGGCTCAGGAGCAGCGCGATGCTGCCCTTCGTGTGGTCCGGGAACCGCACGGCGTACAGCGTCCGGACGCCGTGCGCGGCGGTGCCGACCCGGCGGACTTCCAGGGGGCTGCCGCCACAGGTCGCGGAGGTCACCTGCTGGTGGTCGGTGGCGAAGAGCTGAACCCAGCCATCGGTGAACAGGGTTGCGAGCGGATCCACCTTCCTTGATTTTCCTACGGGCACGGGCTCGACGGTGCAGGACAGTTCGGAGAACCCGGGGCCGGTGGCCGACGCCCAGCACAGCCGCCGGTCGCGGGTCTCCCAAGCGTAGGCGGCGCCGGTCGGCCAGGCCTCGACCAGCATCAGGCCCTGAGAGCCGGGGGCGTCGGCGTCTCCCTGCCGGTCACGGCGGGCGCCGGGTCAGGTTGCGCGACGGCGGCGGGCGCGGAGCAGGTTGAGGCCCTTCATGGCGTAGGAGGCACCACTGAGCACGAGGCCGGCGAGGGCGAGCCAGAACCAGGATTCCGCCAGCAGGAGGCTCAGCAGCAGGCCGCCGAGAAGTACCAGGCTGCCCATGGTGTCCAGCAAGTCGAGACGCGCCTTGGAGCGCACCGCGGAGTCGGTTTCGCGGAGTCGGCGGATGACGGGAACGAGGGCGAGTGCCTGCAGGACGGCCAGAGCGAGAAGGATCCAGCCGAACCAGTCGGGTATGTCCACGACGCGGACTGTACCGCCCGCCGGGACCCCCGGAACGAAGATCCGTAAGAAGCGCCCCGGTTGGGTTGTTCGGCCGGTTGGGGCCATCCCCGGATGTGCGGGGAGCAGGGGTGCGAGGCGTCTGCGGTCACCTCCCAGCCAGAGGGCGGGCTGCCGGAGTCGGGAAGGGATCGCTTCCACGACTGGCGCCTCGGTGGGCGCGGTGTTCTTGCGGTCGGCCCCGCCTGATTCGCTGGGCGGAGTGGTGCCGCTGCTCCCCTCGTTGTCGTTGAGCACCCCTGCCGTGGCCGGGCGGGGGCCCAGGGCGGATTCCGGGGGTCGCGCAGGACGGGGGTACCGGCGAGCGCCCGGCCGCGGCACGACGCCTTCGGAGCCGCCGCGACACGCGTGACGGCGAGCGCCGAGGGCGACGCGGACCGCTCGGCGACGCGGCGGACCGGGTCGCGCCTGATGCCCTGGCCTCGGGATCGACGAGCTCGCCTGCCGAGCGGTGGTCGCGCCGGCCGGGGAACGCGACCAGCCCGTGGAGGCCGTGGCACGTGGTCGTCTCGTACCGCCCGGGGCGGTTCGGCTGCCGGGCGGCAGGAGACGGCTCGGTCACGGCACCGGTGCGTACCGGCCCGGGTCCGGATTCGGTCAATGCCCTTCGGGGTTGCGGCCCCTGGGCGCTGTACCCGGCGGCACGGGCGGGGTACGGCGTCCGGGGGCACACGGCGTACGGACCGGTGCGGGCCGGCGGTGGCTTCTCCTGCGTGGGGGAGGCCACCGCCGGCGTCATGTGCTCAGCGGTTGGTCCACAGGTTCCACACCCAGGGCCAGGCTGAGCCCTCGGCGCACTGGTAGCGGTCCCAGTGTCCGCGCTCGATGCCCTGCTGTCCGGCGGTCTGGCAGCCGCCCAGGGTCATGTACTTGCCTCGGTGGATGTCGAGGCCGTCGGCCGCCTGGACGGCGGCCACCGGGTGGGACGCCGCCCCGGACACCGCGACGGCGGGTGCCGCCGAGACCAGCCCGAGCCCGACCACGGCCATCGCTGCGAAAGCGGACAGTGCGGTGCGTACACGCATGGTGAAGATCCTTCCGGTAGGGATACGAAGTCGGCACGTGCGGCATCCGCCGGCACGGCCACAGCCACCGGCACGCTCACCCCTGGGGGTGATCTGTTCAGCCGGTACGCCGAGTTTGCGCAGGAAGCCGCACCTTTACAACCAGATCCCGCTTGCTTCACCGATGTCGGGATAAATACAGTCCTGACCTGCTGGGACGCATCCGTCCCGGGACGCGGGACAGGCGGCGGGACGCCGTTGCCCCGCCTGCGGAAAGGGCGACTTCGATGACCGGCCAACGGCCCGACCGTGATGCGGCAGCACGGAAGCTGGGAGCGGCGCTGCGAAGCCTGCAGCAGCGATCGGGGTGCACACTGCGCGGCCTGGAGACCCGGGTCCGTATCAGCGACTCGTCGCTCTCCCGCTACTTCCGGGGCGAGACCGTGCCGGCCTGGCCCGTGGTGAGGGACCTGTGCCGGGCGCTGGGGGCGGATCCTGCCGAGTACCGCGCCCTGTGGGAGGCGACCGGCCAGGCCCCGCCCGACGAGCCCGTCGCCGCGGTCGTCCGGCGCACTCCGGAGGAATCGGGTGCCGGTGAAGATGCTGTCGGTCCGTCACGCTCCCGCGGCGGCCCGGCCCGGTGGCACCGATGGCGTGGGCCGTTGTCCGGCCGGGGGGTCATCGCGGTGGCCGCGGCCGCTGCGGGCGGACTCGTGGCGGTGGGGCTCCTGTTGTTCCTGCTTCCCTCGCAGGGGGTGCCGGGTGCCGCACCCGGCGCACGGGGCGCCGAGGGCGGTTCGGGCAGGAGTGGTGATGCGGGTGTTCTCGTCCACAACGTCGAGGAGGTCTGCCAGGAACCGCGCACGACTTCATGTGCGCTCTCCCTGGCCTACAGCCCCTACCGCCCCTACGTCACGACCAACGCGGCCGACCGTGTCTGGCACCACGACCTGCTCCGCGCCCGCTGCACCGTCGCCAACGGGGTCACCGTCACCGACGAGAACCACAAGCACACCAGCATCTGGATCCAGGTCACGCACGGCGGAAGGCGCCTCTGGCTGCCCGGAATCCGGGTCCACCCCGACAGCCTGACCCAGCTCACCACCACCCTGCCCCTGTGCTCCTCGTAGGTGCGGGAGTGGGGGGGTGCAGGGGGTGGGCGGCACGGCCGTCGGGCGGCGTCAGCCCTGCCCGGCTCCCGTGGGCGTGGCGGCCCCGTGGGCGCAGTTCGTCGTGACCGTGATGCAGGACGGCGTACCCGTCGCGTGCGTCGTCAGTGGCCGCAGCAGCATGACGGCCCCGGGGGCGGCGGGCCTCCCGGGGGCGGGCCGCGGCTTTCGCGGGGGAGCGGGTGTCCGGTTCTTTCCCGTCGCCCCGCCCTGGTCGGCGGGGGTGGCGGGTTCGCTCTGCACGGGTAAGGCTTCACGAGGACAACACAACAAACCGCGTGTGTGGTTTCATTTGATGACGGCTCGCCACGCGGCTTCGCGCGCGGCGCGGCCTGCCGTCGGCGCGCCATGACCGAAAACAGGACACCAGGGTTTCGCAGGGAGTTATGGGACATGCACTCGCCCTCGTTCCACCAGATGCTCGCCGAGATACCCATGGACCTGTTCGACTCCCTGCCGAGGAACGACCAGCGGTCGAAGGCCGGGGAGTACGTGGCCGGGCTGCTGGGCGCGCACGGGCGCAAGACCCTGCGCAACGTGGCGAGCCAGTTGGGCGGGCAGGCGGCGCGCAGCCAGAGCATCCATCACTTCATCAGCGAGTCCTCGTGGGAGTGGGAGCCCGTGCGCCGCGGTCTCGCCCGGCGTGCGGACGAGCTGCTCGGGCCCCGGGCCTGGGTGGTGCGCCCCACCGTGGTCCCCAAGGGGGGCGGGCATTCGGTCGGTGTGGCGGAGTACTTCGCGCCGCAGCTCGGACGGACCGTCACCGCGCAGCAGTCCTTCGGGGCCTGGCTGGTCTCACCGGCCGCGGGTGTGCCGGTGAACTGGCAGCTCGCCCTGTCGGCCGACTGGACCGAGGAGCTGCGTCGGCGGCGGGCGCGCATCCCGGCGACGGGCCGGGCGCTGAGTCCGGAGGAGAACGCGGGCGACGTGGCCCTGCGTGCCGTGCGCGCTCGTTCCGGGGTTCCCCTTCCCGTGGTGCTGGACGCGCCGGGGCTCGATCCGCTGCGTATGGTGCGGCGCTTCGGGCGGGCCGGGGTCCCTCTGGTGCAGCGTGTCGAGCAGCGCCTCCGGCTGCGGGTGGGGCCCTTGGCGTTACCCGGCCACGGGGACGTGCCACTCAGCGCGGGCCGGCTCGTCGGCTCGATGCGGCAGCTCTGGCGGGCCCGGCCCGCAGCGGGCGGCAGGAGCTTGTCCATGGCGGTCGCGGTCGTGCTGCCGGGGGCGCCGGACGGCGGCCGGGAGGCGGGCGGGCAGCGGCTCCTGGTGGCCCAGTGGCCCGAATCCGACCTGTCCGCCGCACGGTTGTGGCTGGCGGACAGCCGGCTGGGGCATGCCGGGGTGCTGCGGCTGGCCGGGCTCGCCGAGGTCGTGGACCGCGACGATGCCCTGGTGGCCTCACGCGTGGGGCTGCGGGACTTCGCCGGACGGTCCTTCCAGGGCTGGCACCGTCACATCACGCTGGCGTCGGTGGCCCATCTCGCCTACATGCGGGCGGCCCTCACCACCGCGGCACCGCACCGGACGCCCCTGGTGCCGCTGCTGCCGGGGGCCGGCTGATCCGGCCGGCCCTCCCTCTTCTCCCCCGGCCGCCCGCCGTACGCCGGACCGCCGAAGACGTTCGCATCGAAGGAGAGTGCTCATGCGATTCAACCTGATCGGACCGTTACAGATCATCGCCGACAACGGTTCCGTCCTCCCCGTGGGAAGCCCCAAGGTCTCCCAGGTCCTGGCCGTGCTCCTCACCCATTCCAACGACCTCGTGACGCCGGACACCTTCATCCAGGAGCTGTGGCGGCACGGTCCGCCGCGTTCGGCGCTCAACACGGTGCAGACCTATGTGCACCACGCGCGAAGACTGCTCACGCAGGACGCCCGTCCCGGCACCGAGCACTCCCTGCTGACCACCCGGTTCGGCGGGTACACCATGCGCGTCGACGACTCCGAGATCGACATCAAGATCTTCGAACGGCTCGTCGCCCGGGGGAACAGCGAGCTCCGGGCGGGCCGGTACGAGGCCGCCGCCGACGCCCTCGGCATGTCGCTCGACCTGTGGCACGGCCCCGTGCTCTCCAACGTGCCGACGGGCGATGTCCTCGCCGGCAGGATCGTCCACCTGCAGGAGCTGCGGATCAGGGCGCTGGAGCTGCGGGTCGAGGCCATGCAGCGGCTCGGACGGCTTCGTGAACTCATCCCCGAGCTGCGGACGCTCGTGCACGACTACCCGCTCAACGAGTGGTTCCACGGTCAGTTGATCGCCGCCCTGCACCAGGCGGGACGGCGGGCCGAGGCGCTGGACGCGTATCAGAAGGTCCGGCGCCTGCTGCGGGAGGAGCTGGGCCTCGAGCCGTCGCGCGACATCCAGTGGCTGCACGAGAGCGTGCTCAGCCCGGTCCGGGTCCCGCCGGGTCCCACCACGCCGCTCGGTGGCGGCGTCGTGGTGCCCATGTGGGATTCGGCCCGATCCGGATGAACGCCCCCTCGACGTCAGGGGGTCAGACCGACGAACTCGGATTCCCCCGTCTCGGAACGCCAGGCGGGCATGTCGTCGTGGAGATGGGCCGCCCGCTCGGCCGAGACCGTCAACCGGGACATGACGCCGGGTTCCGCGATGGTCGGCATGAAACGCCGCAGGAGGGAGGCGATCTCGCCCGCCAGGTCGTAACTCCCGGGAAGGCCCTCGGTGACCACCTGGACACCGGTCCAGCAGCACACCAGCATGCGGGCGGTCTCCGTCTCGTCGACGTCCGCGCAGACCTCCCCGCGCTCCTTGGCCTCCTTGAGGAGCGCGGTGAGCAGCTCGGTCCAGTCGACCCAGCGGGTGCCGAACTGGCGCCGGGACTGGGGGTCGATGGCCATGCGCAGGGCGGCGCTCAGTACGGGTTCACGAGGCAGCCGGTAGGCCAGCAGGAGGACGATGTCGATCAGTTCCTGCAGTTTGAGGGCCTGGGGGCGGACTCCGTCCGTGGTCACCGCGGCTGCCAGGACGCCGCGTGCCAGGTGTTCCTTGGACGGGAAGTGGAAGTACAGGGCCCCCTTGGTCACGTCGGCCCGCTCCAGGATCTCGGCGATGGTCGTCGACTCGTAGCCGCGCTCGTCGAAGATCTCGGCGGCCGTCGCCAGGATGACCCTTCGGGTCCGGATCGCTCGTTCCTGCTGCGCCACAGTCACCCCTGGTGTTTGTGTTCTTACCTATCGAAAAAAGGACCGCTTGCGCGGTATATTATCCCGTGCCGAACCCCGGCGCCTCATCTCGGCCTGACCCAGGGGGGGATCATGCCCAAGACACTGCTTTCCGATCGCCAGAGACACAGCCACGTAGTCCGCCGGATCGCGGCACCCGTACAGCGCATCCCCAAAGAGTTCATCCACCTGCACCGGACGGAAGCCGTCCTCCTCACGAACTGGTCCACCCTCGGATCCGGCCGCTACGCCGTGAGCGCGCACTGGCCCCGGGGCGGATTCTTCGGAGACTCGGTGCAGTTACTGCTCGCCCAGACGATCCGGCAGAGCTGCCTGCTCATCGGGCACGCCGAACTCTCGGTTCCGCTTCCGCACCAGACGCTGATGGAGTGGATGGACTTCAGTGTCTCCAGCGATTTTTACGATCCAAAAAATAAACCGGACAACCTGTTCGTTCTTCTGACGTTCAAGCCGAACAACCCCAGGTCACTGCGGGTCGAGCTGTCGATCCTCTCGGAAGGCCGGCTGGTCGCGGAGTCGCTCCTCGACTTCAGCTGGATCGCCCCGGGCGCCTACCGCCGGCTGCGCGGGGCACACGCCGAGGTCCCGTGGGGGGAGGTCGTCGTTCCCTCCCCCGTCCTGCCGCACACGGTGGGGCGCGCCCACGAGCACGAGGTCCTGCTGGCTCCCACGGGGCTTGCGGACCGCTGGGAACTGCGCATGGACGTGTCCAACCCCGCGCTGTACGACCACCGGGTCGACCATGTGCCCGGTCTCGTGCTGATAGAGGCGGCGTACCAGGCCGCCCACGCGGTCACCGGTCCGGGACACGGCCCCGTTCGGGTCATGAGCACCTTCGACTCCTACGTCGAGTTCGACGCGCCGTGCCTGATCGACGCCGCGGTCGTCCCCGCGAAGGACGAGGACACCGTTCGCGTCGAGGTCACCGGCGTGCAGAGCGGCGAGCGCACCTTCTCCATCACCATGGACTGCGCGCAGTAGGATCCGGCCCGCGGCACAGGGGGCGGTGCCGGTCCGTACGGACCGGCACCGCCCCCTCCTCGGTTTCCCCGCCCCGTTCCCGGGGCTGTGCTCACCGGTTGACGTAACCGCCGTCCACCGGCAGCACGGTGCCGGTGACGTAGGAGGACCGGTCACTGAGCAGCCAGGCCGCGGCCTCGGCCACCTCCTCCGGTGCGGCGGTACGGCCCTGGGGGGTGACCGCGTGGACCGCCTCCTCCAGGCCGGGGTTGCGCGCATACCAGTCCACCGTGATCTCGCTGCGGGTCGAACCGGGCGCCAGCGCGTTGACGCGGATGCCCTGGCGGGCGTACTCGTCGGCCGCGGCGCGGGTGAAGCCGACCACCGCGTGCTTGGACGCCACGTACGGGGCGGCGGTGGGTATCGCGACCAGGCCTCCCACGCTGCTGTTGTTGACGATGGCACCGCCGCCGCTCGCGAGCATCGCGCCTATCTCGGCGCGCAGGCAGTTCCACAGCCCGCGCACGTTGATGTCGACGATGGTGTCGTAGACCTCGTCCCCCATCTCGTGGAGAGGGGCCCGGTCCCCGCCGATGCCCGCGTTGTTGAAGGCACCGTCGAGCCGGCTGTGGCGTTCCGTGGCGTGCCCGACCGCGCGCCGCACGTCGTCGGCGCGCGTCACGTCGCACACCACCGAGGAGGCCTCGAACCCCTTGGCGGTCAGCTGCGCCACGAGAGCGGCGAGCCTCTCCTCGCGGCGTGCGGCGAGGACCACCGACGCGCCTTCGCGGGCGAAGAGGTACGCGGCTGCCGCGCCTATCCCGCTGCTCGCGCCCATGACCAGAATGACCTTGTCCCGCAGTAATCCACCCGTATCGCTCATGGCGCCGATGCTGCCATCGGGCGGTCCGCCGCCGGCCCGCATTCCCGCAAGGCCGGGGCAGGGTATGTCAGGTCGGGGGAGGTCCGGGGCCCGGGCCCCGGGCCCCGGGCCTCCTCCGGGTCCCAGGGTGCCGGGGGAGGTCCGGGCCGGGCGCTTCGCCCGGCTGCCGGCCCGGACCTCCGGTCAGGCGCGCGCCTGCTCCCTGCCCGGCGCGGGTGGGAAGTGGCCCACCTCGACGAAGAAGTCGACGTACCGGGCGAAGAGGCCGTCGGTGAGCGGCGGGCAGTCGACGCCTGTCCCGGCGAGCGCCGCGAGGGTCTCCGAGGTGTCGATCGGCGGGTAGAAGCCGTCGGTGTCCGAGGTCATCATCTCGAAGGCGTGGAGCAGCGGACGCAGTGCGTTGTCGCTGCTCGCGCTGACCCTCTCGTTCCAGCTGGGCCAGTCCTGCTCGTCCAGCGCGTACCCGTGCGCCCGCAGGTTCTCCACGCACTGGGCGAGGCTGAGGGAGCTCTGGTTGAACAGGTGGAACGTGCGGCCGGCGGTGTCCGGCTGCCGGGAGAGGGTGGTGATGGCGGCGCTGACGTAGTCGACGGGCAGCAGGTGGAAGCGGCCACCGGTGCCGCCGGGCACCGCCGCGGACTGGAGGATGCCCTTGAGGCTGAGCCATACGAAGTCGCGGGTCTGGCAGGCGCCGTTGCGTGTGTCTCCGGAGATCACGTCGACCCGGTAGACGGAGACGGGCAGCCCCCGGTCGCGGGCGGTGCCGATGAGCTGCTCGGCGACCCACTTGCTCTGGAGGTATCCGCTGGGCAGTGCCTCGGCGGGGCCCGTCGGGTCGGTCACCTTCAGGGGGACGCCCTCCTCCCGTACGCCGTCGAAGACGCCGACGGTGGACACGTAGTGGACGGGGACGGTGCGGTGACGGGCCGCCAGGCGCAGCACCTCCTCGGTGCCGCGGACGTTGGCGTCGCGCAGTGCCGTGTAGGGATGCAGCCAGTGGACCCGGGCGCCGTTGTGGTAGACGGCGTCCACCGTGTGGGCCAGGGCGTCGAAGCGCTCCTGCGTGAGGCCGAGCCGCTCCTCGGCCAGGTCGCCCAGGACGAGGGAGAGCCGGCTCTCGTCGACCTCGTCCCACAGCCGGTACCACTGCATGTTGGTCCGCAGCCGGTCCCTCGCCTCGTCCTGGTCGGCGCCGCGGACCAGGCAGTGGATGGTCGCCGTGGTCGTCCGCATCAGGTCGCGCAGCAGGAAGGCGCCGAGGAAGCCGGTGGCTCCGGTCAGCAGGATCGAGTGCGGCTCCTCGGCCGGCCGTACGGTCCCGGCCGCAGGGCGGATGTCGTCGGCGAGGCGCGCCTCGGCCGCGAAGTCCACGGTGGGCGGGGCCGGGGTGGTGTCCGGGCCGGGCCCGCCGGCGAGCTGCCCGCAGACGAAGGCGGCGAGGGCGGCGGGGGTGGGGTGGTCGAAGACCAGTGTGGCGGGCAGTTTGGAGCCGGCCAGGGCGCTCAGCCGGTTGCGGAGATCGACGGAGGTCAGCGAGTCGAAGCCCAGTTTCGTCAACGGCTGTCCGGCCTGGATGCCGGAGGTGTCGGCGTGGCCGAGTACGGCCGCGCTGAGGTCGAGAACCGCTTCCAGGACGGCCTGTTCGCGCTCTGGCCCCTCGAGCCCGGCGACCAGGTCGGCGAGCGAGGCGGTTGCGGGTGTGCCCTTCTCGACGGCGGTCCGGCGTGCGGGGGCGGGTGCGAGACCGGTGAGGACTGCCGGGATGCGGCCGGGCTGTTCGCGCAGGACGGCGATGTCCAGGGGGGTCGCGACGACGGCCGGGTGCCCGAGGGCGATCGCCCGGTCGAGCAGGGCGGGTCCCTGGTCCTGGGGGACGGGGCGGAATCCGCTGCGGGCGATGCGGGCGAGGTCGCTCTCGCCGAGGTGGCCGCTCATGCCGCCGGACTGCTCCCAGAGCCCCCAGGCGACGGAGGTGGCGGGCATCCCGTGTGCGTGCCGGTGCTGGGCGAGGGCGTCCAGGAACTGGTTGGCGGCGGCGTAGTTGGACTGGCCGGGGCCGCCGACGACCGCGGCGATGGAGGAGAAGAGGACGAAAGCGGTGAGCTCCTTGTCCTGGGTGAGGCGGTGCAGGTTCCAGGCGGTATCGGCCTTGGGGCGCAGCACGCGGTGCAGCCGTTCGGGGGTGAGGGTGGTGACGAGGCCGTCGTCCAGGACGCCGGCGGCGTGCACGACGCCGGTGAGCGGGAGGCTGTCGGGGATCGTGCCGAGGAGTTCGGCGAGTGCCGTGTGGTCGGCCGTGTCGCAGGCGGCGATGGTGACCCGGGCTCCGAGGGCGGTCAGTTCGGCCGACAGTTCCTGGGCGCCGGCGGCCGCGGGGCCGGTGCGGCTGGTGAGCAGGAGGTGGCGCACTCCGTGTGCGGTCACGAGGTGGCGGGCGAAGAGGGCTCCGAGGCTGCCGGTTCCGCCGGTGATCAGGACCGTGCCGTCGGGGTTCCAGGCCGGGGCGGTGCCGGGGCGGGGGGTGACGGCCCGTGCGAGGCGGGGGACGTACACCTGTCCGGCGCGCAGGGCGGCCTGGGGTTCACCGGAGGCGGCGAGGGCGACGACGTGCCCGCCGTTCGCGGGGCAGGGTCGGCGGGCCGTGCCGGTGTCGGTGCGGGCCGGCGTGGTGTCGGTGTCGGTGTCGATGAGGACGATGCGGTCGGGGGCTTCCGACTGGGCGGAGCGGAGCAGGCCCCAGACGGCGGCGCCGGCCAGGTCGGTGACGTCCTCCCCCTCACGGGTGGCGACCGCTCCCGAGGTGACGACCACGAGCCGGGTCTCCTCCAGGCGCTCGTCGGCCAGCCACTCGCGCACCAGCTTCAGGACCTTCTCCGTCGTGGCGTGGACCGAGCCGGGCAGGGAGCCCGCCGGTTCCGGCCGGGTGCGGAGCACGACCAGGGGGACTGTCCGGCCGGCGGCGACGGCCGCGGCGACTTCGGCGGGGCTGGTGAAGTCGCCGTCGTCGCCGAGTGCGGCGGGGGTGATGCCCTCCGCCGCTTCTACGGCCAGGGGCGTCCAGCCCATGTGGAACAGCGCGTCGTCGTGCCGGTCGGCGGCCGCCGCGAACGCGCGGTCCTCGACACCGCGCGCCGACGCCGCGGTGATGAGGGCCACGGGCTGTCCGGAAGGGTCGGCTATTTCTATGCGTGCGCCGCCGTCCCCCGGCGTGATGCCGATCCGGAGTGTGGTGGCACCGGTCGCGTAGAGCCGTACGCCGTGCCAGTGGCCGACGAGCGGGCTCCCCTTCGTCACGGCGGGCAGGAGGGGGCGTACCGCCGCGTCGAGGAGTGCGGGGTGCAGGGTGAAGCCGTCGGTGCCGGTCGGCTGGGGCAGGGCGGCTTCGGCGAAGAGTTCGCCGCCGCGGCGCCAGGCGGCTGTGAGGACCTGGAAGGTGGGCCCGTATGCGAGGCCTGCTTCGGCGAGTCCGGCGTGCAGCTCGTCGAGGGCGATCTCCTCGGCGTCGGCGGGCGGCCACGGGGCCGGCTCGAACGCGGGGCCCTGGGCGGTGACGCCGAGCGTGCCGTGGGCGTGCATGGTCCACGGTGCGTCGGGGTCGTCGGGGCGGCCGTGCACGGTGACCGGGCGGCGGCCTGTGGGGTCGGGGGCGCCGACCTCGACCTGGAGCTGGTGGGTGCGGGCCTTGCCGAGGACGAACGGGGTGTCCATGACGAATTCGTCGAGGGTGGTGGCCCCGGACTCGTCGCCGGCCCGGACGGCCAGCTCGACGAGCGCTGCGGGGGCCAGCACCACGGAACCGGAGACGGTGTGGTCGGCGAGCCAGGGGTGGGTGCGGGCGGAGAAGGTGCTGGTGAACACGGTCCGGTCGGCGCCCGCGAGGGTGACGGCGGCGCCGAGGAGGGGGTGGCCGGTCGGGCGGAGGCCGTGTCCGGCGGTGCGGGGGGCTGCGGCCGCCGAGTCGATCCAGTAGCGCTGGTGCTGGAAGGCGTAGGTGGGCAGTGGGATCCGGCGGGCACCGGTGCCGGAGAAGAACGCCTTCCAGTCGACGGGGACGCCGTGCTGGTGGAGGAGGCCGAGTGCCGTGACGACCGTATCGGTCTCGGGGCGGTCGCGGCGGGCAAGGGCGACGGTGGTGGGGACGAGGTCGGCCGCGAGGGCGGAGAGGGTGCTGTCGGGTCCGATTTCCAGCGTGACGGTTACTCCCTGGGCGGCCATCGTGTCGACCGCGTCAGCGAAACGCACCGTCCCACGCACCTGATCCACCCAATACCCCGCCGACCGCAACTCCTCACCCACCGCCACCCGGCCCGTCAGCGTCGACACCACACCAAAACGCGGCACCCCGAACGAAACCCCCGCCAACGCAGCCCCGAACTCCTCCAGCATCGGATCCATCAACGGCGAATGAAACGCATGACTCACCCGCAACCGCCTCGACCCGAACCCCCTCCCCTCAAGCTCCGCCACCACCTCCAGCACACCGGCCTCCACACCCGAGACCACCACCGACCCCGCACCATTCACCGCAGCAACAGCCACCCCGGCCCGACCCCCCAGCAGGGAAACAACCTCCTCCTCCCCCGCCCGGACCGCGACCATCGCCCCACCCACCGGCAACGCCTGCATCAACCCCGCACGCGCCACCACCAACCCCACCGCATCCTCAAGCGACAACACCCCCGCCACATGAGCCGCCACCACCTCACCCACCGAATGCCCCACCACAAAATCAGGACACACACCCCACGACTCCACCAAACGAAACAAAGCAACCTCCACCGCGAACAACGCCGGCTGAGCCCACCCCGTCTCATCCAGACCCACACCCGACACAATCACCCCACGCAACGAACCACCCAAAACCTCATCAAACAACCCACACACCTCATCAAACACCCCCGCAAACACCGGAAACACCCCACACAAACCCACCCCCATCCCCACCCGCTGCGCACCCTGACCCGTAAACAGAAAACCCAACCGACCGTCCTCAACCGCCCCCGTCACCACACCGGCCCCCTGTTCGCCGTCCGCCAGCGCGCGCACCCCCGCCAGCAACTCCCCACGGTCCCGCCCCGTCACCACCGCACGATGCTCCAGAACCGCCCTCCCCGCCGCCAGGGAGAAACCCACATCCAGCGGGGAGAGGCTCGTGTCGGCCGAGATGTGGTCGAGGAGGCGGCGGGCCTGCTCCCGCAGGGCCTGCGGTGTCCTGCCCGAGATCGGCCAGGGGATCACGGGCAGGCCGGCCGTCCCGGCCGGCGCCGGCTCGGCAGGCTCCTCCGCGGGCGGCTGCTCGATGATCACGTGGGCGTTGGTGCCGCTGACGCCGAAGGCGGAGACGGCGGCCCGGCGGGCGCGGTCGGTGGCCGGCCATGCGCGGGCCCCGGTGAGCAGTTCGACGGCGCCGGAGTCCCAGTCCGCCATCGGTGTGGGGCTCTCCACGTGCAGGGTGCGGGGCAGCACGCCGTGCTCCATGGCCTGGATCATCTTGATGACGCCGCCGACGCCGGCGGCGGCGACGGTGTGCCCGATGTTCGACTTGAGGGAGCCGAGGTAGAGGGGACGGCCTTCGGGGCGGCCCTGCCCGTAGGTGGCGAGGATCGCCTGTGCCTCGATGGGGTCGCCGAGGCGGGTGCCGGTGCCGTGTGCCTCGACGGCGTCCACGTCGGCGGTGGTCAGGCGGGCGTCGGCGAGGGCCTGGCGGATGACGCGTTCCTGGGAGGGGCCGTTGGGGGCGGTCAGGCCGTTGGAGGCACCGTCCTGGTTGACGGCGGAGCCGCGGACCACGGCGAGGACCCGGTGGCCGTTGCGGCGGGCGTCGGACAGCTTCTCCACGACGAGCATGCCGACGCCCTCCGACCACGAGGTGCCGTCCGCGTCGGCGGAGAAGGACTTGATGCGGCCGTCGGGCGCCAGGCCGCTCTGCCGGGAGAAGTCGATGAATCCGCCGGGGGTCGCGGTGACCGTGACGCCGCCGGCCAGGGCGAGGTCGGACTCGCCGGAGCGCAGCGACTGGATCGCGAGGTGGAGGGCGACGAGGGAGGAGGAGCAGGCGGTGTCGACGGAGAGGGCGGGGCCTTCGAGGCCGAGGCTGTAGGCGACCCGGCCGGAGGCGACGCTGCTGAGTTTGCTGGTCAGCAGATAGCCCTCGAACTCCTCGGGTCCGTGCAGGCCGAGGTAGCTCTGCTCGATGATCCCGGCGAAGACGCCGGTGCGGCTGCCGCGCAGGGTGTCGGGGTCGATGCCGGCCTGCTCGAGCGCTTCCCAGGAGGTCTCCAGGAGGAGGCGCTGCTGGGGGTCCATGGCGAGGGCCTCGCGGGGCGAGATCCCGAAGAACGCGGCGTCGAAGAGGGCGGCGTCGTGCAGGAAGCCGGCCTGGCGGGTGTAGGAGGTGCCCAGGTGGCCCGGGTCGGGGTCGTAGAGGCCCTCCAGGTCCCAGCCGCGGTCGGTGGGGAAGTCGGTGATGGCGTCGGTTCCGGAGTCGACCAGGTGCCACAGTCCGTCGGGGGACGTCACTCCGCCGGGGAAGCGGCAGGCCATGCCGACGACGGCGATCGGCTCGGACTCGGCCGCCTCGAGTGCGGCGATCTTGCGGTTGGCCTTCTGCAGGTCGACCGTGACCCGCTTGAGGTACTCGACCAGCTTCTCTTCGTTCGACGGGTTGGACATCGGGTTGATGCTCCTCGGGCGGAAGGCTGAGTGGCAGGGGGCCGGCCGGTCCGGCGAGGGGCCGCCGGACCGGCTTGGGGTTCCGTGTCCGCCACCGGGGCGGACCGGTCGCTAGGTGGCGGGGTTGCCGAGTTCGTTGTCGATGAAGCTGAGGAGTTCGTCGACGGAGGCCGACTCGATGGCGTCGGACGGGTCGGGCAGGCCGGTCCCGGGCGCCGGGGCCGTGGCGCCGGTCTCCTCGACTCGGGACAGCAGTGCCCGCAGGCGGGCGGAGACGGCGGAGCGGCCCTGGTCGTCCTGGGGTGCGGCGGCCAGCGTCCGTTCCATCCGGTCCAGTTCGTCGAGCAGTGTCCGGTGGGCGTCCGGTTCCTGCGGTGTGAGGCGGTCCCGCAGGTATCCGACGAGGGCGGCGGGGGTGGGGTGGTCGAACACGAGGGTGGCGGGGAGCTTGACCCCGGTGGCGGTGCCGATCCGGTTGCGCAGGTCGACCGCGGTGAGGGAGTCGAAGCCCAGGTCCTGGAAGGCTCGTCCCGGTGCGATGGACTGGGCGTCGTTACGGCCGAGGACCGCGGCGACATCGGTGCGTACGAGGGTGAGGAGCAGGTGTTCCTGTTCCGCCTCGCTCAGTTCGCCCAGTCGTGCGGCGAGGCCGGCCGCCGGGTCGTCGGCGGAGGGGCCGGCGGGTCCGGAGTGGGCGACGCGCCGGCCCGGTAGTGCCGCGAGTTCGCTCAGCAGGGCGGGGATCCGGGTCTGGGCCCGTACCGCGGACACACCGATCGGTGTCGCGACGAGGGCGGCCCGGCTGTCGGCGGTGGCCCGGTCGAACAGGGCGAGGCCTTCGACGCGTGCGATCGGCCGGAAGCCGTCGCGGGCGAAGCGGTTGAGGTCGCTCTCGGTCAGGTGGGCGTTGATGCCGCCCAGTTGCCACAGGCTCCAGGCGATGGAGGTCGCCGGCAGGTCCTGGGCGTGCCGGTGTGCGGCGAGGGCGTCCAGGAAGGCGTTGGCTGCCGCGTAGTTGGCCTGGCCGGGGCCGCCCAGGACGCCCACGGTGGAGGAGAACGTCACGAACGCCTCGAGTTCCAGGTCCCGGGTCAGCTCGTGCAGGTGCCAGGCGGCGTCCGCCTTGGGTCGCAGTACGTCGGTGAGTCCGTCGTCGGTGAGTGCGGGGATCAGCCCGTTGTCGAGTACGCCGGCGGTGTGCACGACCGCGGTCAGCGGGTGTTCCTGCGGGATGTCGGCGAGTACCCGGGCGAGTGCGTCGCGATCGCTTGCGTCGCAGGTGGCGACGGTGACGTGGGCGCCGATGCCCCGCAGGTCGTCCAGGAGGCCTGCCGCGCCGTCGGCCTGTTCCCCGGTGCGGGAGAGCAGCAGGAGGCGGGTGGCGCCGTGTTCGGCGACGAGGTGGCGGGCGAATTCGGCGCCGAGGGTGCCGGTGCCGCCGGTGATGAGGACGGTGCCGTGCTTCCAGACGGGGGCCCGGCCGGTATGTGTGCCGGTGGCGGGGACTCGTCGTAGGCGGGGCAGGAGTGTCCTGCCTTCGCGCAGGGCGGCCTGGGGTTCGCCGGCGGCGAGGAGGGCGGGCAGTGCCTGGGGGGCGGTGATGTCGGCGTGGGCCGTGGTGTCGGTGTCGGTGTCGATGAGGACGATGCGGTCGGGGGCTTCCGACTGGGCGGAGCGGAGCAGGCCCCGGACGGCGGCGCCGGCGAGGTCGGTGACGTCTTCTCCGTCGCGGGTGGCGACCGCTCCCGAGGTGACGACCACGAGCCGGGTCTCCTCCAGGCGCTCGTCGGCCAGCCACTCGCGCACCAGCTTCAGCATGGTGCGGGTGGCTGTGTGGGTGGCGGCGATCCGGTCGGTGCCGGGGTGTTCGGGGGGCCAGGGCAGCAGGACCGCGTCGAGGTGGGTGCCGGAGGCCAGGGCGTCGGCCACGGCTCGGGGGTGCGGGTAGCGGTTTTCGCCGGTGGTGTCGGGGTCCAGGACGGCCCAGGCGGGCGGTGGGGCGGTCTCCGGCAGTGCGGTGGGGGTCCAGTCGAGGTGGAAGAGGGATTCGCGTCCTGTGCTGTCGCCGCCGACGGCGGCTGTGAACTGTTCGTTGGGTATGTCGCGGAAGACGACGGACTCCACCGAGACGACCAGGTTGCCGGCCGCGTCGGCGAGTTGGAGTGAGTAGGAGTCGTCGTTGATCTCTGCGACCCGTGCCTTGACGGCGGTGGCTCCGGTGGCGTGGAGGCGTACGCCGTACCAGTCGGCGGGGACCGGGACGGTGCCGGATGCCGGGTCTTCGGGGCGGGTGGGCAGGGCTGCCTGCAGCAGGACGGGGTGCAGTCCGTACCGACCGGCGTCGGTGCGGAGGCCTTCGGGGAGCTGGATCTCCGTGGTCCGGCCGGTCGTTTTGTCGTCCCAGGCGAGGGAGGCTGCGGTCTCGGGCTCCTCGGTGAGGTACCAGCCCTCCGCGTGCATGGTCCATGGTGCGTCGAAGTCGTCGGGGCGGGAGTAGAGGCACAGGCAGTGCCGTCCGGTGTCGTCCGGGGTTCCGGCCCTGACCTGGAGCTGGATGTTGCCTTCGTGCGGGAGTACCAGGGGGACCTGGAGGTTGAGTTCGTCGAGTGCCGGGTGGCCGATCAGGTCGCCTGCGTGGATGGCGAGTTCGACCAGGGCCGATGCCGGGAGGACGGGTGAGCCGAGCACGACGTGGTCGGCGAGCCAGGGGTGGCTCTGCAGGGAGAGGCGGCTGGTGAACAAAATCTGGTTGAAGCCGGCCACGGTGATGGGTGATCCGAGGACGGGGTGGCCGGTGGTGGGGGCGTCGTGGCTGTGGGCCCCGGGGACGGGTCCGGGTTCGAGCCAGTAGCGTTGGCGTTGGAAGGCGTAGGTGGGCAGCGGTACCCGACGGGCACCGGTCCCCGCATACAGGGCCCGCCAGTCCACCGGCACACCCCGCGTGAACAGGGCACCCACCGCCGACAGCAGCGACACCACCTCGTCACGGTCCCGGCGCAACGCCGGAACCGCACCCTGCGCCAGCACCGACAGCACCGCGTCGGGCCCGATCTCCAGAAACGACGTCACTCCCTGAGCGGCCATCGTGTCGACCGCGTCAGCGAAACGCACCGTCCCACGCACCTGATCCACCCAATACCCCGCCGACCGCAGGTCCTCACCCACCGCCACCCGGCCCGTCAGCGTCGACACCACACCCACCCGCGGCACCCCGAACGAAACCCCCGCCAACGCAGCCCCGAACTCCTCCAACATCGGATCCATCAACGGCGAATGAAACGCATGACTCACCCGCAACCGCCTCGACCCGAAACCCCTCCCCTCAAGCTCCGCCACCACCTCCAACACACCGGCCTCCACACCCGAGACCACCACCGACCCCGCACCATTCACCGCAGCAACAGCAACCCCGTCCCGACCCCCCAGCACAGCCAGAACCTCCTCCTCCCCCGCCCGGACCGCGACCATCGCCCCACCCACCGGCAACGCCTGCATCAACCCCGCACGCGCCACCACCAACCCCACCGCATCCTCAAGCGACAACACCCCCGCCACATGAGCCGCCACCACCTCACCCACCGAATGCCCCACCACAAAATCAGGACACACACCCCACGACTCCACCAAACGAAACAAAGCAACCTCCACCGCGAACAACGCCGGCTGAGCCCACCCCGTCTCATCCAGACCCACACCCGACACAATCACCCCACGCAACGAACCACCCAAAACCTCATCAAACAACCCACACACCTCATCAAACACCCCCGCAAACACCGGAAACACCCCACACAAACCCACCCCCATCCCCACCCGCTGCGCACCCTGACCCGTAAACAGAAAACCCAACCGGCCACCGGCACGCTCACCACGCACCACACCCGGAGCCGTCCCGCCCTCCGCCAGCGCACGCACCCCCGCCAGCAACTCCCCACGGTCCCGCCCCGTCACCACCGCACGATGCTCCAGAACCGCCCTCCCCGCCGCCAGGGAGAAACCCACATCCAGCGGGGACACGTCGAGGTCCGCGGTGAGGCGGGCGTTCAGCCGTCGCGCCTGGTCCCGCAGGGCGGTGGCGGTCCCGCCGGAGACGATCCACGGCATGACGGGGAGCGTCACCGTCCGCGGGGGGCCGTCCGTGGTTCCTTCGGCCGGGGGCGGCTCCTCGATGATCACGTGGGCGTTCGTGCCGCCGAAGCCGAACGAGGAGACGGCCGCGCGGCGCGGGGCCCCGGTGTCGGGCCAGGGCCTGGCCTCGTTGAGCAGGGAGACGGCTCCCGCGTCCCATTCGACGTGGGTGGTGGGCTGATCGCTGTGCAGGGTGCGGGGCAGCACGCCGTGCTCCATGGCCTGGATCATCTTGATGATGCCGCCGACGCCGGCCGCGGCCTGGGCGTGGGCGATGTTCGACTTGAGGGAGCCGAGGTGGAGGGGACGGCCGTGCGGCCGTTCCTGCCCGTAGGTGGCCAGCAGCGCCTGTGCCTCGATGGGGTCGCCGAGGCGGGTGCCGGTGCCGTGCGCCTCGACGACGTCCACGTCGGCGGGGGTGAGGCCCGCGGCGGCCAGGGCCTGGCGGATGACGCGCTCCTGGGAGGGGCCGTTGGGGGCGGTCAGACCGTTGGAGGCACCGTCCTGGTTGACGGCGGAGCCGCGCATGACGGCCAGGACCCGGTGGCCGTTGCGGCGGGCGTCGGACAGCTTCTCCACGAGGAGGAGGCCCACTCCCTCGGCCCAGCCGGTGCCGTCCGCGGCTGCGGAGAAGGACTTGCTGCGGCCGTCGGCCGCCAGTCCGCGCAGCCGGGAGAACTCGACGAAGGCGACCGGTGTCGACATCACGGTGGCGCCGCCGGCGAGGGCCAGGTCGCACTCGCCGCGGCGCAGGGCGCTGGCCGCGAGGTGCAGGGCGACGAGGGAGGAGGAGCAGGCGGTGTCGATGGTGACGGCCGGGCCTTCGAGGCCGTACGTGTAGGCGACGCGGCCCGAGGCGATGGAGCCCGCGCTGCCGCTGAACAGGTAGCCCTCGAAGTCCTCCGGGGGGAGGTGGGGGCGTGAGCCGTAGTCGTTGTACATGATGCCGGCGAACACGCCGGTCCGGGTGCCCTTGAGCGAGACCGGGTCGATGCCGGCCCGTTCGAAGGCCTCCCAGGCGGTCTCCAGGAGGAGTCGCTGCTGGGGGTCGGCCGCCAGGGCCTCGCGTGGGGACATCCCGAACAGTTCGGGGTCGAAGAGGTCGGCGTCGTAGAGGAATCCGCCCTCACGGGAGTAGGAGGTGCCGGTCTTCTCCGGGTCGGGGTCGTAGAGGCCCTCCAGGTCCCAGCCGCGGTCGGTGGGGAAGTAGGAGACCGCGTCGACTCCGTCGGCCACCAGTTGCCACAGGTCCTCGGGCGAGGTGACGCCTCCGGGGTAGCGGCAGGCCATGGAGACGATGGCGATCGGCTCCTGTTCCTTGTCCTCGACCTCGCGCAGACGCTTGCGTGCGTCCCGGGCGTCGGCGATGGCCCTCTTGAGGTATTCGCGGAGTTGTACCTCGTCAGCCACGTGAATTCAGCTCCCCGGTGATGGTGTGTCCGATTGCCGTGTGCGTGCCGTGGGCGGCGCGTGCCTGGCGGGTCATTCGAGTTCGTCCAGCAGTGCGAAGAGTTCCTCGTCGCTCGCCGTTTCGAGGTTCTGCTCGTCGTCGGTGTCCTGTGGTCCTCCGGGGCTGCCGGCGGCCTCGGCCGCCTTGAGGAGTTCCTTGAGCCGTGCGGCGATCAGGTTGCGCGTCTCCTGGTCCGGTGCGGCGGCGATGGCCGTCTCCAGACCGGCGAGGGGGGCGAGGACCGGTTCCGCCGGTGAGGCGTCCTCCACGGCCAGTTCGGCCAGGAGGTGGGTGGCGAGCGCCTGCGGGGAGGGGTGGTCGAAGACGAGGGTGGTCGGCAGGCGCAGTCCGGTGGCCCGGCCGAGCTGGTTGCGGAGTTCGACGGCGGTGAGCGAGTCGAAGCCGAGTTCCTGGAAGGCCCGGTCGGCCTCGATGCGGCCGGGGTCCCCGTGTCCCAGGACACCCGCGACCTGGGTGCGTACGAGATCGGTGAGGGTGCGTTCGCGTTCGGCGGGGCCGAGGGAGGCGAGGCGTTGGGCGAGGGGGGCCTCCTGAGGCGTCCCGGTGCTCGCGGCGGTGGTGGCGCGGCGCTTGGCCGGCCCGGCGAGGGCGCGCAGGACGGGGGGCAGTTCGTCGCCTGCGCCGTGCAGGACCGCCGTGTCGAGGCGGGTGACGGCGAGGACGGCCTCGCCGGTGGCGGGGGCCGCGTCGAAGAGGGCCATCGCCTCCTGGGTGGCGAGGGGACGCAGGCCGGCGCGGGCCAGGCGGCGCAGGTCGGTGTCGTCGAGACTGCCGGAGATGGTGCTCGCCTGGGCCCACAGGCCCCAGGCGAGGGACAGTGCGGGCAGGCCGTGGGCGCGGCGGTGGGCGGCTAGGGCGTCCAGGAAGGTGTTGCCGGCCGCGTAGTTGGCCTGGCCCGCGGTGCCGATGAGGCCGGCCACGGAGGAGTAGAGGACGAAGGCTGTGAGGTCCAGGTCCCGGGTGAGTTCGTGCAGGTGCCAGGCGGCGTCGATCTTGGGGCGCAGGACGTTGTCGAGTTGGTCGGGGGTGAGCCGGGCGGCGACGCCGTCGTCGAGGACGCCGGCGGTGTGGACGACGGCGGTCAGCGGGTGCTCGTCGGAGAGGGTGGCGAGGACGCCGGCCAGGGAGTCGCGGTCGGTCACGTCGCAGGCGACGGTCATCGCGTGGGCGCCGAGTGCTTCCAGTTCGGTGCGGAGTTCGGCGGCGCCGGGGGCGTCGGGGCCGCGGCGGCTGAGCAGCAGCAGCCGGCGGGCTCCGTGTTCGGTGACGAGGTGCCGGGCGAGGACGGTGCCCAGGGTGCCGGTCGCGCCGGTGACGAGGACGGTGCCCCGGTCCCATCGGGGTGCCGGGCCTTGGGCCGGCGGGGCGGTGCGGGTGAGCCGGGGGACGGTGAGGGTGTCGCCGCGGACGGCGATCTGGGTTTCCCCGCTGGATACGGCGAGGTCCAGGAGCCGGTCCTCCGCGGCGGTGCGGTCTGTGTCGGTGGGGGCGGGGTCGAGGTCGACGAGGACGATCCGGCCGGGGTTTTCGGTCTGTGCGGAGCGGAGCAGGCCCCAGACTCCGGCGTGGGCCAGGTCGGTGACGTCCTCGGGTCCGGCGGCGACGGCTCCCCGGGTGGTGACGACGAGCCGGGTCCCGGCAAGCCGGTCGTCGGCGAGCCAGTCCTGCACGGTGTCGAGGACCTGTCGTACGGCGGTGCGGGCCCGCTGGGGCAGGGTGTCGTGGTCGCCGGTGACGTCGGGGGCGGGGCCGGATGTCTGCAGGAGGAGTACGGCCGGTGGTGCGGCGCCCGCTTCGAGTGCGTTGTCGAGGGCCCGGGCGTTTCGTGGGCCGGTGCCGTCGGGGACCAGGGCCCAGCCGGTGCGGGCCGGGGCCGTGCCGGTGGTGGGCAGGGGCTTCCAGCCGAGGCCGAACAGGCCGTCGCGTGCGGCGGTGCCGGCGGCGCGGAGTGTTTCCTGGGACAGGGGGCGCAGCAGGAGGGATCTGGCGGTGGCGACGGGGGTGCCGGCGCCGTCGGTGGCGGTGAGGGCGGCGTGGAGGGATTCGTCGCCGGACCGGTTGAGGGAGAGCCGTACCCGCAGGTCGGTCGCTCCGGTGGCGTGCAGGCTCACTCCGGACCAGGAGAAGGGCAGCCAGGAGGGGCCTTCTGGTTCGGTGACGCCGGGGAGCAGTGGGTGCAGGGCGGCGTCCAGGAGGGCGGGGTGGAGGCCGAAGTGCGGGGCGTCGGTGCGGTGTTCCTCGCCGAGGGTGACTTCGGCGAAGAGTTCGTCCTGTGTCTTCCAGAGGCGGTCCAGGCCCTGGAAGGCGTTGTCGTAGCCGTATCCGGCGGTGGCGAGCCGGTCGTAGACGCCGTCGAGGTCCACTTCTGTGGCGTCGGCCGGGGGCCAGGTGGGGAGTCCTTCGGGGGTGGCGGTGGTGGTGGAGAGGCGTCCTTGGGCGTGCAGGGTCCAGGGGTGTTGTGTGTCGTCCTGGTCGGGCCGGGCGTAGACGGCGAGGGGGCGGCCTGTGGTCTCGTCGGGTTCGCCGACGACGAGCTGCAGTTGGACGGCGCCTTGTTCGGGCAGGATCAGCGGTGCGGCGAGGGTCAGTTCGTCGACCGTGTCGCAGTCGGTGTGTTCGGCGGCGCGGAAGGCGAGGTCGAGCAGTGCGGTGGCGGGCAGCAGGACGGTGCCGGCCACCGTGTGGCCTTCCAGCCAGGGGTGTGTGCGGCGGGAGACGCGGCCGGTGAGGAGGTAGGCGTCCCGGTCCGCGACCCGTACGGCCGCGCTGAGCAGGGGGTGGCGGACGCCGTGGAGGCCGAATCCTTCGGCGTCGGCGGGGGTGGCTGCGCCCTCCAGCCAGTAGCGGGTGTGCTCGAAGGAGTAGGTGGGCAGGTCGACGCGGTGGGCGTCGGGGAAGTACGAGGGCCAGTGGGGGCGTGTGCCGCGCAGGACGGCGGTGGTGAGGGCGGCTGCGACGGTGTCGCTCTCGGGTCTGCCCGAGCGCAGGAGGGGGGTGAGGAGGGCGGCTTCGTGGGTGAGGCATTCCTGGGCCATGGCGGTCAGGACGCCGTCGGGGCCGAGTTCCAGGTAGTCGGTCACGCCGAGTTCTTCGAGGTGGCGGACGCCGTCGTGGAAGCGGACCGGCTCGCGGATGTGGGAGGCCCAGTAGTCGGGTGAGGTGAGCTGTTCGGTGGTGGCGAGGACTCCGGTGACGTTGGAGAGGACGGGGATGCGGGGTGGGTGGTAGGTGAGGCACTCGGCGACGGCGCGGAATTCGTCGAGCACTTCGTCCATGTGCGGTGAGTGGAAGGCGTGGCTGACGGGCAGCCGCTTGGTCTTGCGGCCCTGCATGCGCCACAGGGCGCTGATTTCTTCGACGAGGTCCTGGTCGCCTGAGATGACGGTGGAGCGGGGGCCGTTGATTCCGGCGATGGCGACGTTTTCGTAGTCGGCGAGTACGGACCGTACTTCTTCCTCGGAGGCCTGGAGGGCTGCCATTGCGCCGCCCTCGCGTGCCGCCTGCATGAGCCGGCCGCGTTCGGCGACGAGGGTGCACGCGTCGGCGAGGTCCAGGACGCCGGCCAGGTGGGCGGCGGTGACCTCTCCGATGGAGTGGCCGAGGAGGTAGTCCGGGGTGATGCCGTGGTGTTCGGCCAGTCGGAAGAGGGCGACCTCGGTGGCGAAGAGGGCGGCTTGGGTGAAGGCGGTCTGGTCGATGAGGGCCGAGTCCGCTGAGCCTTCGGGGGCGAAGAGGACGTCTTTGACGGGCCGGAACAGTTCGGTGTCCAGGTGCCTGCACACGTCGTCGAGGGCGCTGCGGAAGACGGGGGACGTCTCGTACAGTTCGCGTCCCATGCCGAGCCGCTGGCTGCCTTGTCCGGTGAGCAGGAAGGCTGTTTTGCCGCGGTGGGTGGTGGCGGCGCGTATGACGGAGGGTGTCGGTTCGCCGGCGGTGAGGCGGGCCAGTGCGTCCAGGAGTGTCGTGCGGTCGGTGCCGAGGACGGCGGCGCGGTGTTCCAGGGTGGCGCGGGTGGTGGCCAGGGTGAGGCCGACGTCGGCCGCTTCGAGCTCGGGGTGGTGGGTGAGGTGGTGGTGGAGCCGGTCTGCCTGGCGGCGCAGGGCGTTCTCGTCCTTCGCGGTCAGGATCCAGGGGATGACGGTGCTGTCGGCCGGGGTGCGGGTGGGTGTGGGCGGTGTCGGGGTGTCGGCGGCGAGTTCCAGGACGACGTGGGCGTTGGTGCCGCTGATCCCGAAGGACGATACGGCGGCTCGGGCGGGGCGGCCGGTGGCGGGCCAGGGTGTCGCCTCGGTGAGTAGTCGCACCGCGCCCGCGTCCCAGTCGATGTGGGGGGAGGGGTTTTCGGCGTGCAGTGTCCTGGGGAGGATGCCGTGGCGCATGGCCTGGATCATCTTGATGACGCCGCCGACGCCGGCCGCGGCCTGGGCGTGCCCGATGTTCGATTTGAGGGAGCCGAGGTGGAGGGGGCGGTCCTGGGGGCGGTCCTGTCCGTAGGTGGCGAGCAGGGCCTGTGCCTCGATGGGGTCGCCGAGGCTGGTGCCGGTGCCGTGGGCCTCGACCGCGTCGATGTCGGCGGGGGTGAGGCCCGCGGCGGCCAGGGCCTGGCGGATGACGCGTTCCTGGGCGGGGCCGTTGGGGGCGGTCAGGCCGTTGGAAGCGCCGTCCTGGTTGACGGCGGAGCCGCGCATGACGGCCAGGACCCGGTGGCCGTTGCGGCGGGCGTCGGAGAGTTTCTCCACGAGGAGGAGGCCCGCTCCTTCGGCCCAGCCGGTGCCGGAGGCGTCGGCGGAGAAGGAGCGGCAGCGGCCGTCCTCGGAGAGGCCGCGCTGCCGGGAGAACTCGACGAAGGTGCTGGGGCCGGACATCACGGTGACGCCGCCGGCGAGGGCGAGGTCGCACTCCCCCTGGCGCAGGGCGCCGGCCGCGAGGTGCAGGGCGACGAGGGAGGAGGAGCAGGCGGTGTCGATGGTGAGGGCGGGGCCTTCGAGGCCGTATGTGTAGGCGAGGCGGCCGGAGAGGACGCTGGAGAGGTTGCCGGCGAGCAGGAAGCCCTCGAACTCCTCCGGGCTCTTGGCGAGCCGGGAGGCGTAGTCGTCGTACATGGCGCCGGTGAAGACGCCGGTGCTGGTGCCTCGCAGGAGTGCGGGGTCGATGCCGGCGCTCTCGAAGGTCTCCCAGGCGGTTTCGAGGAGGATGCGCTGCTGGGGGTCGGTGGCGATGGCTTCGCGCGGTGACATTCCGAAGAACGCCGGGTCGAACCGGTCGGCGTCGTGGAGGAATCCGCCGTGGCGGGTGTAGGAGGTGCCGGTCTTCTCCGGGTCCGGGTGGTAGAGGGATTCCAGGTCCCAGCCCCGGTTGTCGGGGAATTCGCTGACGGCGTCGGTGCCTTCGGCGACGAGCCGCCACAGGTCCTGGGGTGAGGTGACGCCGCCGGGGAAGCGGCAGGCCATGCCGATGATGGCGATGGGCTCGTCGGCGGGTGCGGTGGACCGGCGGGCGGGTGCGGTGCTGGTGGCGGGCTTGCGGCCGGCGGCCTGCTGGTGCAGGTGGGCGGCGAGGGCGGCGGGCGAGGGGTGGTCGAAGACGGCGGTGGCGGGCATCCGCAGTCCGGTGGCGGTGTTGAGCCGGTTGCGTAGTTCCACCGCGGCCAGGGAGTCGAACCCGATGTCGTTGAAGGCGCGTTCCGGGTCGATGCTCTGCGGGCTCCCGTGGCCGAGGACGTCGGCGACGATGGTGCGTACGAGGTCCGCGGCGGCGGAACGGCTCTCCTCCTCGGGGAGGGTGGCGAGGTGGCGGACCCATTCGGTGCCGTCGTGCGTTCCCGCGGCCGGCGTTCCCCGGGCGGCCCGTGTGGTGGCGCGGGGGCGGATCAGCCCGCGCAGCAGGGCGGGCGGGTCACCGGCCGCGGTGATACGGAGCCGGGCGAGGTCCAGGAGGGCGGGTACGACCAGGGTGTCGCCGCCGGTGAGGGCGGTGTCGAACAGGGCGAGGCCGGTGTCCGGGTCGAGCGGGTCGATGCCGGCCCGGCTCCAGCGGGCCAGGTCGGCCTGGCCGAGCTGGGCGCCCATGCCGTGGCTGGAGTCCCACAGGCCCCAGGCCAGCGAGGTGGCGGCCAGGCCCTGGGCCCGGCGGTGGGCCGCGAGTGCGTCGAGGTAGGTGTTGGCGGCGGCGTAGTTGGCCTGGCCCGCGGTGCCGATGATGCCGGAGACGGAGGAGAACAGGACGAAGGCGGCCAGGTCCAGGTCGCGGGTCTGCTCGTGCAGGTGCCAGGCGGCGTCGACCTTGGGCCGCAGGACCTTCTCCAGCTGTTGTGGGGTGAGGGATTCGACGGTGGCGTCGTCCAGGACACCGGCGGTGTGCACGATCGCGGTGAGCGGGTGTGCGGGGTCGACGGATGTCAGGAGGGCGGCGACGGCGTCCGGGTCGGCGGCGTCGGCGGCGAGGGTGGTCACCCGGGCGCCGAGTTCGGTGAGTTCGGCGGTGAGCCGGTCGGCTCCGGGGGTGGCGGGTCCGCGTCGGCTGGTGAGCAGGAGGTGGCGTATTCCGTGCCCGGTCACGAGGTGGCGGGCGAGGAGTGCGCCGAGGCCGCCTGTGCCGCCGGTGATGAGGACGGTGCCCTGCGGGTCGGGGCCGGGCGTGGGGACGGGTGCGGGGGTCCGGTCGCGGGTGAGGCGTGGGACGTGGAGTTGTGATCCGCGCAGGGCGAGTTGGGGTTCGCCGGTGGCCAGGGCG
The DNA here is from genome assembly GCF_036345975.1 of Streptomyces clavifer. Taxonomy (NCBI): domain Bacteria; kingdom Bacillati; phylum Actinomycetota; class Actinomycetes; order Kitasatosporales; family Streptomycetaceae; genus Streptomyces; species Streptomyces clavifer. The sequence continues at coordinate 80,994 of NZ_CP107793.1, forward strand.
GCGGGCAGCAGTTCCTCGGCCTCGGGGGTGCCGTCGACGTCCAGGAGGGTGATGCGGTCGGGGTGTTCGCTCTGGACGGTGCGGAGCAGGCCCCAGAGGGGGGCGGTGGACAGGCCGTCGACGTTTTCGCCGGGGGCGGTGGCGACTGCGCGGGTGGTGACGAACGCGAGGCGGGTGTGGGCGAATCGTTCGTCGGCGAGCCACCGCTGGGTCAGGGCGAGGGCGCGGGCTGCGTTCTCGTGGGCTGCGGCCGGGGCGGGGGGAGCGCCGGCGCCGGTGCGGACGAGGAGGACGTCGGCGTCGGGTCCTTGCGGGTCGGGGAAGGCGTCGGTGCCGGCGGGGAGTTCGGCGATGCGCGGTGCGGGGCCGCCCGGCGGGGCGAGTGAGGGCCAGGCGAGGGTGAAGAGGCCGTCCGTGGTGTCCGCGGGGGCGAGCCGGTCCTTGGCGACGGGGCGCAGCATCAGCGAGTCGATGGTGGCGACGGGAGCGCCGGTGGCGTCGGCCAGGTGCAGGGCGACCGTGTCGGGGCCGGTGTGCCGGATGCGAACGCGCAGGGTGGTGGCGCCGACGGCATGGGTGGTGACCCCGCTCCAGGCGAACGGCAGCCGGATGGTGTCCGGTTCGGTGGTGTCGGCGGTGTCGAGGACGACCGGGTGGAGGGCGGCGTCCAGGAGTGCGGGGTGGATGCCGTAGCCGGCGGCGGCCTCGTGCTGGTCGGCGGGCAGGGCGATGTCGGCGTAGGTGGTGCCGTTCCTGCCGCGCCACAGGGCGCGCAGCCCTTGGAAGGTGGTGCCGTACTCGTAGCCGAGGTCGGTGAGCTGCCCGTAGGTGTCGTCCGGGGGGACGGCTTCCGCGTCCCGGGGCGGCCATTCGAGCAGTTCGTCGAAGGCGGGGTCGGTGGTGGCGGGGGTGTCGGCGAGGGCGCCGGAGACGTGGCGGGTCCAGGTGGTCTGCTCGTCGTCGGTCTCGGGCCGGGAGTGCACGGTGAAGGAGCGGGTGCCTGTGGTGTCGGGGGCGCTGACGGCGACCTGGACGCGGACGGGCCGCTGTTCGGGTAGGGCGAGCGGGGCTTCGAGGGTGAGCTCGAGGAGGTGTTCGGTGCCGGCGGTCCGGCCCGCTGCCGAGGCGAGCTCGATGAACGCGGTGGCGGGTACGAGGACGGTGCCGTGGATGCGGTGGTCGGCGAGCCAGGGGTGGTCGGTCAGCGACAGGCTGCTGGTGAGGACGAGGCCCTCGCCCTCGGCGAGGTCGACGGTGGTGGCCAGGAGGGGGTGGCCGGCCGGGTCGAGTCCGAGGCCTCGGGCGTCGGTGCGGGTCCGGGGCCGGAGCCAGTAGTGGCTGCGCCGGAACGCGTAGGTGGGCAGTTCGACGCGCGAGGCGCCGGGGAAGAGCGATGCCAGGTCGAGGGGGGCGCCGAGGGTGTGGGCGCGGGCGAGGCCGGTGGTGAGGGCGGTGTCCTGGGGGCGGCCGGCCCGCTGGAGGGCGACGGCCTGGGAGGTGCCGGCCAGGAACGCGCCGTCTGCCATCGCGGTGAGGACGGCGTCGGGGCCGACCTCGACGAAGACGGTGACGCCCTCGTCCTCGAGCGTGTGGGTGGCGTCGAGGAAGCGTACGGCTTCGCGTATCTGGCGCACCCAGTAGTCGGGGGTGACGAGGTCGTCGCCGGTGGCCGGCCGGCCGGTGAGGGTGGAGACGATCTGGAGGAGCGGTGCGTGGTAGGTCAGGCCCTCGGCGACGGTTCGGAACTCGTCGAGGATGGTGTCCATGTGCGGTGAGTGGAAGGCGTGGCTGACTGTCAGGCGGCGTGTTCTGCGGCCGCGTTCGCGCCAGAGTGCGGCGAGTGTGTCCGCGGCGTCGGCGTCGCCGGAGATGACGACGGCGTCCGGGCCGTTGACGGCGGCGAGGGTGAGCCGGCCGGCGTAGGGGGTGAGGGTTTCGGCGACCTCGCTCTCCGCGGCCTGGATCGCGAGCATCGCGCCGCCGGGGACCGCCGCCTGCATGAGCCGGCCGCGGGCGGCGACCAGGGTGGCGGCGTCGTCGAGGGAGAGGACCCCGGCGACGTGTGCGGCGGCGAGCTCGCCGATGGAGTGCCCGGCGACGGCATCGGGGACCAGCCCGTGGGCCTGGAGGGTGCGGTGGAGGGCGACCTCGAGGGCGAACAGTGCCGGCTGGGTGGCGCGGGTCTCGTGGAGCAGGGCGGCGCCGGACCCACCGGCATCGGCATCGGTGCCGGTGCCGGTGTCGGTGTCGGTGTCGGTGTCGGTGTCGGTGAACATCACGTCGCGCAGGGGGCGGCCGAGGTCGAGGTGCGGGTCCAGTGCGGCGCACACCTCGTCGAGGGCGGTGGCGAACTCGGAGCGCGACTCGTACAGTTCTCGGCCCATTCCGGGGTACTGGGAGCCCTGGCCGGTGAACAGGAACGCGGTGCGGCCCGCGCGGGCGGCGGATCCGGTGACCAGGTTCGGGGCGTCGGTGGTCCGGCGCAGTGCGTCGAGGCCGTCGAGGAGTTCCGCGGTCGCGGTGCCGGTGACGACGGCCCGCTCGGGCCAGGTGGCGCGGGAGGTGGCGAGGGAGAACCCGATGTCGGCGATGTCCTGGGCGCCGAGCTCCGGGCGGTTGTCCAGGTGGGTGCGGAGTGCTTCGGCCTGGGCTGACAGGGCCGCGCGGTCGGGGGCGGAGAGGGCCCACAGGGCGGGCGTTCGGGAGCCGGTGGTGGTGTCGTCCCGGGGGTGGGCGGGGGTGTCGTCGGGGCGGTCGGGGGTGTCGTTCTCCGGCTGCTCGACGATGACGTGGGCGTTGGTGCCGCTGATGCCGAAGGCGGAGACGGCGGCCCGGCGGGCACGGTCGGTGGCGGGCCATGCGCGGGCCTCGGTGAGCAGTTCCAGTCCGCCGGTGGTCCAGTCGACGTGCGGGGTGGGTGCGGTGACGTGCAGGGTGCGCGGGAGGACGCCGTGGCGGATCGCCTGGACCATCTTGATGACACCGCCGACCCCGGCGGCGGCCTGGGCGTGCCCGATGTTCGACTTGAGGGAGCCCAGGTACACCGGTGTTCGGCCGCTGCGGTCGCTGCCGTAGGTGGCGAGGATCGCCTGTGCCTCGATGGGGTCGCCGAGGCGGGTGCCGGTGCCGTGTGCCTCGACGGCGTCCACGTCGGCGGTGGTCAGGCGGGCGTCGGCGAGGGCCTGGCGGATGACGCGTTCCTGGGAGGGGCCGTTGGGGGCGGTCAGGCCGTTGGAGGCACCGTCCTGGTTGACGGCGGAGCCCCGGATCACGGCGAGGACCTGGTGGCCGTTGCGGCGGGCGTCGGAGAGTTTCTCCACGAGGAGGAGGCCGACGCCCTCGGCCCACGAGGTGCCGTCGGCGTCGGCGGAGAAGGATTTGCTGCGGCCGTCGGCGGCGAGGCCGCGCTGCCGTGAGAACTCCGTGAACATGCCGGGGGCGGACATGATCGTCGCGCCGCCCGCGATCGCGAGGGTCGTCTCGCCCTGGCGCAGCGACCTCACGGCGGTGTGGAGGGCGACGAGGGAGGAGGAGCAGGCGGTGTCGATGGTGAGGGCGGGGCCGACGAGTCCCAGTTGGTAGGCGATGCGTCCGGACATGACGCTGCTGGTGGAGCCGGTGAGCAGGTGGCCCTCGACGCTGGTGGGGGCTTCGTGCAGGCGGGGGCCGTAGTCGAGGGCGGTGGCTCCGACGAAGACGCCGGTGCGGCTGCCGCGCAGGGTGTCCGGGTCGATGCCGGCGCGCTCGACGACCTCCCAGGAGGTCTCCAGGAGGAGGCGCTGCTGGGGGTCCATGGCGAGGGCCTCGCGGGGCGAGATCCCGAAGAACGCGGCGTCGAAGAGGGCGGCGTCGTGCAGGAAGCCGCCTTCGTGCACAGAGCTCTTGCCGGAGCGCTCGGGGTCCTGGTCGTACAGGTCGGGTTCCCAGCCGCGGTCGGCGGGGAAGCCGGAGATGGCGTCTTTGCCGTCGGCCACGAGCCGCCACAGGTCCTCGGGCGAGGAGATGCCGCCGGGGTAGCGGCAGGCCATGGCGATGATGGCGATGGGTTCGTCGTCGTGGAGCGGGGTGGCGGGGTGCTGTTCGTCGGTGGTGGCGGAGCCGGTCAGTTCGGCCTCGATGTACGCGGTGAGTGCGGCGGGGGTCGGGTGGTCGAAGAGGAGGCCGCCGGGCAGGCGCAGGCCTGTGGCGGTCGCGAGCCGGTCTCTGAGTTCGACGGACATCAGGGAGTCGAAGCCGAGGTCCTTGAAGGAGTGCCGGGCGTCGGGGCGGTTGTCCTTGTCGTGTCCGAGGACGGCGGCGATGTGGGCGGCGGTCAGGCCGGTGACGGAGTGGGTGCGGTCGGCCTGGGACATGGTGGCGAGCCGGCGGCCGAGTTCGCCGTGGGGGGCGGGGGGCTCGGTGGGTGTGCTCGCCGGGAGGGCGGGGGCCGTTGTCCTGTCGGTGGGGCCGGGTTCGAGCCAGTAGCGTTGGCGTTGGAAGGCGTAGGTGGGCAGCGGTACCCGACGGGCACCGGTCCCCGCATACAGGGCCCGCCAGTCCACCGGCACACCCCGCGTGAACAGGGACCCCACCGCCGACAGCAGCGACACCACCTCGTCACGGTCCCGGCGCAACGCCGGAACCGCACCCTGCGCCAGCACCGACAGCACCGCGTCGGGCCCGATCTCCAGAAACGACGTCACTCCCTGAGCGGCCATCGTGTCGACCGCGTCAGCGAAACGCACCGTCCCACGCACCTGATCCACCCAGTACCCCGCCGACCGCAGGTCCTCACCCACCGCGACCCGGCCCGTCAGCGTCGACACCACACCCACCCGCGGCACCCCGAACGAAACCCCCGCCAACGCAGCCCCGAACTCCTCCAACATCGGATCCATCAACGGCGAATGAAACGCATGACTCACCCGCAACCGCCTCGACCCGAAACCCCTCCCCTCAAGCTCCGCCACCACCTCCAACACACCGGCCTCCACACCCGAGACCACCACCGACCCCGCACCATTCACCGCAGCAACAGCAACCCCGGCCCGACCCCCCAGCACAGCCAGAACCTCCTCCTCCCCCGCCCGGACCGCGACCATCGCCCCACCCACCGGCAACGCCTGCATCAACCCCGCCCGCGCCACCACCAACCCCACCGCATCCTCGAGCGACAACACCCCCGCCACATGAGCCGCCACCACCTCACCCACCGAATGCCCCACCACAAAATCAGGACACACACCCCACGACTCCACCAAACGAAACAAAGCAACCTCCACCGCGAACAACGCCGGCTGAGCCCACCCCGTCTCATCCAGACCCACACCCGACACAATCACCCCACGCAACGAACCACCCAAAACCTCATCAAACAACCCACACACCTCATCAAACACCCCCGCAAACACCGGAAACACCCCACACAAACCCACCCCCATCCCCACCCGCTGCGCACCCTGACCCGTAAACAGAAAACCCAACCGACCGTCCTCAACCGCCCCCGTCACCACACCGGCGCCGGGTTCGCCCTCGATGAGGGAGTCGAGGCCCGCGAGGAAGGTCTCCTCGCTTTCCGCCAGGACGACGGCGCGTGTGTCGAAGGCGGTGCGGGTGGTCAGCAGGGACCAGCCGACGTCGGCGGGCTCCGCCTCGCTCGTGGGGGCGAAGGTGCGCAGCTTCCGGGCCTGGGCGCGGAGCGCTTCGGTGTCCCGGCCGGAGAGGACCCAGGGCAGGACGGCCGGGGCCTCGCCGGTTCCGGCGTCACCGGCTGCGGCGTCACCGGTTCCGGCAGCCGCGGCCGGGGCATCGGCGGTGGGTGCCCGGTCGGGGGCGGGGGCCTCCGTGAGGACGATGTGGCAGTTGGTGCCGCCCATGCCGAAGGAGGACACTCCCGCGACCAGCGGGTGGTCGGGGTGCGGCCAGGGTCCGAGCTCGCGCGGTACGCGGAGGCCGAGTCCGTCGAGGTCGATGGCCGGGTTCGGGGTCTCGAAGTTGAGGCTGGCGGGGATCTCGCGGTGTGTCAGGCTCAGGAGGGCCTTGAGCAGGCCGACCATGCCGGCGGCCCCTTCCAGGTGTCCCACGTTGGTCTTGGCCGAGCCGACGACCAGAGGGTCGCCCGGCGCGCGGTGGGAGCTGAAGACGTCTCCGAGCGCGGCGGCCTCGATGGGGTCGCCGACGGGGGTGCCGGTGCCGTGCAGCTCGACGTACTGGACTTCGGAGGGACTTATTCCGGCCTTTTCGTAGGCCTCCCGCAGGACCTGGCGCTGGGCCTCGCGGCTGGGCACGGTCAGTCCGGGTGTGGCGCCGTCGTTGTTGACCGCGCTGCCCCGGATGACGCCGTAGATCCGGTCGCCGTCGGCTTCCGCCCGGGCCAGGGGCTTCAGGATGACGGCTCCGCCGCCCTCGCCCCGTACGAAGCCGTTGGCGCGGGCGTCGAAGGTGTAGGCGGTGCCGTCCGGTGAGAGGCCGCCGAAGCGCTCCTCGGTCACGGCGCTCTCGCCGAGGATGTTGAGGTTGATGCCCGCGGCTATCGCGGTGCTGGACTCCCCCGAGCGCAGCGACTCGCAGGCCAGGTGCACGGCTACCAGGGAGGAGGACTGGGCGGCGTCGACGGTGAGGCTCGGTCCGCGCAGACCCAGGTGGTAGGAGACGCGGTTGGCGATGATGCCGCGGTTGAGGCCCGTCATCGAGTGCTGGGTGATGGCCTGTTCGCCGTACTGGCCGGCGAGGCTGGTGTAGTCGTCGCGCAGGGTGCCGACGAAGACGGCCGTGCGGGAGTCGCGCAGCCGGGCGGGGACGGTTCCGGCGTCCTCCAGGGCTTCCCAGGCCAGTTCGAGGACGAGTCGCTGCTGCGGGTCCATGGCGGCGGCCTCGCGGGGGGAGATCGCGAAGAAGCCGGCGTCGAAGTCGCCGATGCCGTCGATGAATCCGCCGCGGCGGATCCCTGCGCCGGCCTGTGGTTCCGCGGTGTTCCAGCGTCCGGGCGGCGCGGCGGTGATCGCGTCGGTGCCGTTGCGCAGCATCTGCCAGAAGTCGGCCGGGCCCAGGGCCATGGGGAGCCGGCAGGACATGCCTATGACGGCGACGTCCCCCTCGCCGTCTCGCGGCGTGTGGCTCTCCACAGAATTGCGATTAGTCGTCATGGCGCTCGGCTGCCCTTTCTGACTGATATCGAAGCGGCCTGAGTATCCCGGATATGGAAGCCCGCATGGTGACCTTAGGATCGGCCGCTCTGTTTCTTCTCAATACCTGGTCACGTGTGGGTAACCGGCCGGTTCGGGTGGCCCGTTACTTGTCGGTGGGCGACCGGTGAGGTCCACCCGTTACATTCTGAACAGATCTGCGTGAAACTCCTCGAATTCCCGGGAGTAATGCCGGAAGAAAGCAGGAATGGTCTCACCATGAGTAATCTGACCAGCGATGTCGCACAGCACACCGCGCTGTACGAGGCGGCCTTCAACGCGGGCGACGCCGACGCCGTGAACGCGATGTACACCGATGAGGCCGTCGCGGTCTGGGAGCCGGGCAAACCGCTCACGGGCCAGGCCCGGAAGGACGCGGTCAAGGAGTTCCTGGCCCGTTCTCCGAAGATGAGCGCCAAGCCGCGCCAGACGTTCGTGACCGGAGACACCGCGCTCCTGATCGTGGACTGGTCCATCGCCACGGTGGACGGCTCGGGCAGCCCCGAGCTGCTGACGGGGGTCGGTGTCGACGTGCTGCGCAAGGGTGCGGACGGCAACTGGCGCTACGCCATCGACGAGCCGTACGGCGAGCAGAAGTAACCCGTGCGGCTCCGTGCCCGGCACGGGGTCGCCCCCAACCCAAGGAAATGGTGTCGCAGACCATGAGCATTCCCGGTATCACGGTCGACTTCGATGTCGACAACCCCGACCTGACCGCGGACGCGGATACTCAGAACGAGATCTTCATCCAGCTCTTCAATTCCGGTGACGGAGCGCTGTTTGATCTCCTCTACCGTGACGACGCGATATCGAACTTCTCCGGCTCTCCGCTCACCGGGAAGGAGCGTCTGGAGTTCTTCAAGGAGTTCCTCGCGCCGAAGCCTTTCCTCAAGGCGGAGATCACGCACGCGTACGTGGCCGGCGACGTGGCCCTGATCGGCGTGAAGTTCAGCGTCGACAGCACGGGTCCCGACGGTGAGCCCGTCCGTATCGAAGGCAACTGCACCGACGTGCTCCGTCTCGGTGATGACGGCCGCTGGCTCATGTCCATCGACCGTCCGGTCGCCGGCACCCTGCTCCCCGAGTAGGTCCCCCTTCTCCCGGCCTGCCCGGTCCTTCCCCCTCGGGCAGGCCGGGTTCCGGATTCCGGACCGTCCGGCGGGTGGTCCTTTCAAGACGAATTCGATCAGCGCCGTGAGAAAACCGTCGCTGCGGTTCATTACGCTGGACGTTCTTGAAGGGCCGTCAGCGGCGCCCCAGGCATCCACGGAGTACACATGGCTAAGCAGGAACGCGCCGTCCGTACGCGGGCGGCGGTGCTCCGGTCCGCAGCGGAGATCTTCGACACGGACGGTTTCGTATCGGCTTCCCTCTCCTCCATCTCCCACCGGGCCGGGGTGAGCAGTGGGGCCCTCCACTTCCACTTCGCCAACAAGGGCGCGCTGGCGGCGGCCATCGAGAAGTCGGCCGAGCAGCGGCTGTGGAACATCACCGGTCCGACCCCGGACGGGTTCGACGGGCCCGGGTCCCCGGGTGGCGTCGACGTGATCCACAACCTGGTGGAAACCTCCCACCAGCTCTTCGACGGGCTGCACAGCGACGTCATCCTGCGCGCCGGGTTCACGCTGGGCTGCGAGCCCTCGTGGCCCAGCCTGGTCGACCTGCGCGGCCAGTGGCAGGACTGGATCGGCGGCACGCTGCGGCACGCGGCGGAGATCGGCGCGCTCGCCGACGGGACCGAGGCGGAGGACGTCGCCACCGTCGTGACGGCGTCGACCGTCGGCTTCGAGGCCCTGGGCCGCAGGGACCCCACCTGGCTGTCGCAGCAACGGATCGCCCGGTTCTGGCAGTTCATGCTCCCCCGTCTGGTGCCCTCGGGTACCGGCCCGCAGAAAGGGACGTAGTGGATAGCACGTGGTTCAGACGCTTCGGAACGGCCCGTGAGGACACCGTGCGGTTGGTGTGTTTCCCGCACGCGGGGGGCGCGGCCAGCGCGTTCCTTCCCCTGTCGCGGGCGCTCGGCGGGCACCTGGACGTGCTGGCCGTCCAGTACCCGGGCCGTCAGGACCGGCGGCGGGAGGAGCCGTACCACAGCATCGCCGCGCACGCCGACGCCCTCGCGGAGGTCATGGAGCCGCTGACCGAGGGCCCCTACGCCCTGTTCGGGCACAGCATGGGGGCGGTCCTCGCCCACGAGACGGCCCGCCGCCTGGTCACCGCCGGGCGGCCGGAGCCCCGCAGGGTGTTCCTCTCCGGGCGGGGCGCGCCCTCGCCGCTGCCCGGCGCGCACGACCGGCTGGGCAGTGACACGGAGATCCTGGCCGCGGTGGGTGCTCTCGGCGGGACCGGCCGCGCGGTCCTCGACGACCCCGAACTGCTCGCCATGGTGATGCCGGCGCTGCGCGCGGACTACGGCGCCCTGGGCACGTACCACTGGGGCGGCGGCTCCCCGCTGAGCTGTCCCCTCACCGTCCTGGTCGGCGACGCGGACCCGGTGGTGGGTGTCGCCGAGGCGGCGGCCTGGCGCGGTCACACCACCGGCGGTTTCGACCTGCGGGTCCTGTCCGGTGGCCACTTCTACCTGGACGACCGTACCGACGACGTCCGCGACATCATCACGACCAGCCTGCTCGTCGCGGGCTCCCCGGCGTGATCCTCCGCCGGGAGCGGGTCTGACCGCGCGCCTTTCAACGGGCGGCGGGCGGTGCGTCCTTGCTGTTCAGTGCCAGGGGGAGCGTCCGCAACGGCGGGTCCTCCCCAGCAGGGCGGGCTCCGGGCTCCGGCGAGGTCTGTCACGCCCCGGCCCGGTGGTGACCGCCGTCGGTCTGCGGTCCGTGGAGTCCTCGCCGTCCACCCCGAACCGGACGCAGGGACGTGAGAGCCGTTCCACTCGACAACCGGAGGACATGATGCGCGACGACACGTACGACGCCGACCTCGGCCACGCGTTCCCCAAGGGCCTGGCGCACGTCCTGCGGTATCCGCCTCTGCAGCTCGCCGGCGCGGAGGACGAGTCCGGCGAGCCCCACATCGTGCGGGGTATCGACTGACCTGCCAGTGGTGGGAGGCGCCCGGTCGGTTCCCCACCGGGCGCCTCCCACCGCCCGCCCGGTGGGGCCGGGGCGGCGCGCGGTGGGCGACGGCCCGGCCGTCCCGGGCCGGGCCGTCCTGTTGCGTCAGGCCTCCACCGCCGTGCCGGTGAGACCGGCACCGTCGTGGGTGCGGAAGAGCCGGCAGGCGCCCCGCAGACCTCGTTCCAGCTGGTCGGTCTCTGTGTCGGTCAGGTACAGCGAAGGCTCGAACCGGAGCGTGTTCACGGCGCTCGCGGTCGGGAAGGTCCGGATCCGGTGCTCGCGCATCAGGTATCCGGCCACCGTGTAGCCCAGCAGGGGGGCGCTCTCGCGGATGGCCTCGGAGCCGGATCCGGACTGGTCGTGGAACTCCAGGCCGAGCATCAGGCCCCTCCCCCGCACGTCCTTCACCACGTCGGGGAAGTCGGCGCGCACCGCCGCCAGCATCCCGAGCAGTTTCTCGCCGCGCTCGCGCACCACACGGTACGCGGCGCCGTCATCGGCCTCGAGGATCTCCAGGACCTTCTTCGAGAGGAAGCACGAGAAGGCGTCCTTCGCGAAGGTGGAGCTGTGCACCAGCTCGAACTCGGAGCGATAGCGGGACTGGTGGGCGAGCATGACGGACGTCTTCGCTATTCCGCCGCCCAGGCTCTTGGCGAGCACGTAGTAGTCACCACGCAGGCCCAGCGCCGAACTCGCCAGGAAGTCGCCGCTCCGGCCCATCCCGCTCTGTACTTCGTCGACGACGACCGGGCAGTCGGCCTCGGCACAGGCCCGCTGGATCTCCTGCGCGAATTCCTCGGTGAGGACGCGGATCCCGCCCTCGCCCTGGATCGGCTCCAGGACGAGGGCGCAGAAGACCGGGGAGTCCCGCTCGATGACCGACACCGTGTCGCGCTCGACGACCAGGTCGAACACGGTCGCCCGCTCACTCTCGAAGATCGCCTTGAGCGCCTGCGGGCTGTCCGCGGAGATGAACCGGGCGGGTGCCCCCAGTGCGGCGAAGGGGGCCCGGTAGCCCTCGTTGTGGGTGAGCTGGACGCTGCCGACCAGCTTGCCGTGGAACCCGCCCTCCAGGGCCAGGAGTACGGGCGGGCGGGCGGTCTGCTCGGCGTTGTGCCGTTCGACCGCGCTCGCCAGCGCCTCGAATCCGGCTGTCCCGGGCCGGGCGTCCACACCGGCGAGGCGGTACGCCTGCGGTGCGACGCCGGCTCCGCCGGCCACCGCGGCACGGGCGGCGGCCAGGTTCTCCTCGAGCCGCCCGCGGAGCTCGGCGAGCCGGAGCCCGCGGTCGAGTTCGGCGTGCTTGATCGCCGCCTCCACCGCCTCGGCACCGGTGTTGGCGAAGATGGCGGAGTAGTTGTCCTCCGTGCCCAGCTCGCGCTGGATGATCCGGTTGAGCGCGACGGCGACGTCGTTCGCGTACGGATGGCGGGAGAACTGCGCGTGCACCGGCGTCCCGGCCGCGAGGAGCTGCTGCGCGTACGTCGTGATCTCCGGATGGTTGTGTCCCAGGATGAGGGAACCGTACCCGCCCGCGAAATCGAGTACGGGAATCTCTTCGCCGCTCGCCCCGAGATAATAGAGAGTGTTTCCTTCGGCCCGCACGTATTCGACATCGAGGCCGAGCGAGGCCAGCCAACCGAGCAGATAAGGTTCCGCGAGCTGCGGATCAGCGGAGACGTTATTCATTTCACCCCTTATGGAGAGTGCACCTGACCGAAACGCCCAGAGCCTAACCACGGGGCACTCATCCGCTCGTGAACCGGCGCTCATGGAACGGTAATCCGGCACTCCCCCGCGCACGGCTGAGCGGACAGTTACTCGACAATGCCCCGCCCGAAGGGATCCCCTCGTACATTCCTCCTCATGGATTACATGAAAGGCGCGGCATGAATTCTGTATCCACTGGCGTCGCCGTTTCCCGGGGGCCCGCGGCGAATCCCGTCCCCCTGCGCGAGGTCATGTCCCTGTTCGCGACCGGTGTCACCGTGCTGTCCGTCGGTGGTGAGGACATCCACGGCATGACGGCGAACGCCTTCACGTCGGTCTCCCTCGACCCTCCGTCCGTCCTGTGCTGTGTCGCGCACAGTGCGGTCATGTACAAGGCGATCACTTCCGCCGGCCATTTCGGCGTCTCGATCATGGAGGCCGGACAAGAGGGTCTGGCCCGCTTCTTCGCCGACAAGAAGCGCCCTCTGGGGCCCAGCCAGTTCACCGGTGTCGACTGGGTCCCGGGCCCACGGACGGGTGCGCCGCTCCTGAGCGGGTCGCTGGCCTGGCTGGAGTGCGAGCTGTCCGCCGCTCACGACATAGGCGACCACACCGTGTTCATCGGCGACGTGGTCGCCTCGAGCCGCGGCGACGGGGCGGACGGGCTGGTCTTCTTCGGCGGCGCGTTCCACCGCGCGGACGCCCCCTCCCGATGATCTCCGAGGCCGCGGTCGGCGGCTTGGAGTCCGTCATCGGCCCCGGTTTCGCCGAGGCGCTGCAGCAGGGACTCGTCCGTGTGGCGCAGCAGGCGTCCTCCGCGCCGTCCGGGTCGCACGTCGCTCGGCAGCTGGCGTCCCGGAATCCGGCGAGTCCTGTCGGGGGGCCCGGCCCCGAGTGCCTGGACGCGGTGCTGCGCCGGTTCGAGTCTGCGCTCCCGGCCACGCTGAACAAGGCGGTCCGCTGGGACAGTTCGGTGCGGCAGGCCCTGAACGACCGGGCCCGGGCCGTCCTGGCAGCCGCTTTCGGCACGGAGCCCGCAGCCGGCGGGGGCGGGTTGCCCGACCCGCCGGTGAAGCTGGCGCCCCATCACCACGCGGCGGCGGCGGTCCTGCTCATGGAGTGCGCCATGCTGCAGATGATGGAGAGCGGCCGTCTCGACGAGGGGGCTGTGCGGGTCCTCGGCGAGGCGGCCCGGCGGGCGGGCGAGAGCGAGGGCCGGGCGAACCAGTCCGAGTGCTGCTGGCAGGAGCAGCGCCGTATCTCCCGTGAGCTGCACGATGATGTCGCCGACGGTGTCATCGCGGCCCGTGAGGCCCTGGAGGAGTGCGAGGGGCTGCTGGATCCGGTCGCCGCCGGGCGGGTCGCGGCGGCCCGGGACGCGCTGCGGGGTACGGACGCGCGGCTGCGGGACCTCGTCGGCGGTGTGCGCGAGCGGTCGGTCGTCCCGCCGCTCGACGTGGCGCTGCGGGAGTTCGCGGTCGGTTCCGCTCCGGGCGGGGTCCAGGTCAGTGTGAGGGTGACGGGTGACGAGGGCCTGATACCCGATGTGGGGCGCCGGGACCTGTACTTCACCGCCCGGGAGGCGCTGCGGAACTGCTTCGCGCATTCGGGTGGTGGGCGTGTGAGGGTCTTTGTGCGTTCCACCCGCTGGTGGGCGTACGCGCGTGTCGAGGACGACGGGCGTGGATTCGACGTCGAGCGGGTGCTGCGGCCCGGCCATTGCCATCAGGGGTTCCGTTCGATGACGGAGCGGATGGAGGATGCCGGCGGCCGGTTGACCGTGAGCAGTTCACCGGGGCGTGGGACCCATGTGGAAGCGCATCTGCCGCTTCAGCCGTACCGGCACGGGGCTCGGACGGGTCCGTCTTCTGGTTGAGCCCTCTTGTGTGGAGTCCGGTCCGGATGCGCCATCAGACAGGTATGTCGTGAGACAGGTATGTCAGACAGGTATGAGGAGCCGTCGTGCGTAAGGTGCTCATCGCCAACCGTGGCGAAATCGCTGTCCGCGTTGCTCGGGCTTGCCAGGATGCCGGAATCGCGAGCGTAGCCGTCTACGCCGATCCGGACCGGGACGCTCTGCATGTCCGTGCGGCCGACGAGGCGTTCGCTCTGGGCGGTGACACCCCGGCCGCCAGCTACCTGGACATGGCCAAGGTGCTCCAGGCTGCCAAGGACTCCGGGGCGGACGCGATCCACCCCGGCTACGGCTTCCTCTCGGAGAACGCCGAATTCGCCCAGGCCGTCCTGGACGCCGGCCTGACCTGGATCGGCCCCCCGCCCCAGGCCATCCGCGACCTCGGCGACAAGGTCGCCGCCCGCCACATCGCCCAGCGCGCCGGCGCCCCCCTGGTCGCCGGCACCCCCGACCCCGTGTCCGGCTCCGCGGAAGTCGTCGCGTTCGCCGAGAACAACGGCCTGCCCGTCGCGATCAAAGCCGCCTTCGGCGGCGGCGGACGCGGCCTCAAAGTGGCCCGCACCCTCGAAGAGATCCCCGAACTCTACGACTCCGCCGTCCGCGAAGCCGTCGCCGCCTTCGGCCGCGGCGAATGCTTCGTCGAGCGCTACCTCGACAAACCACGCCACGTCGAAACCCAGTGCCTCGCCGACCAGCACGGCAACGTCGTCGTCGTCTCCACCCGCGACTGCTCCCTGCAGCGCCGCCACCAGAAACTCGTCGAAGAGGCCCCCGCCCCCTTCCTCACCCCCGCACAGAACGCCGAACTCTACGCCGCGTCGAAAGCGATCCTGAAGGAAGCCGGCTACGTCGGCGCGGGCACCGTCGAATTCCTCGTCGGCGCCGACGGCACGATCTCCTTCCTCGAGGTCAACACCCGCCTCCAGGTCGAACACCCCGTCACCGAAGAAGTCACCGGCATCGACCTCGTACGCGAGATGTTCCGCATCGCCGACGGCGAGGAACTCGGCTACACCGACCCCCCCGTACGCGGACACTCCTTCGAATTCCGGATCAACGGCGAAGACCCCGGCCGCGGCTTCCTGCCCGCCCCCGGCACCGTCACCACCTTCACCCCACCCACCGGCCCCGGCGTCCGCCTCGACGCAGGCGTCGAGTCCGGCAGCGTCATCGGCCCGGCCTGGGACTCCCTCCTCGCCAAACTCGTCGTCACCGGCGCCACCCGCGAACAGGCCCTCCAGCGCGCGGCACGCGCCCTCGGCGAATTCACCGTCCAGGGCATGGCCACCGCCATCCCCTTCCACCGCGCCGTCGTCACCGACCCCGCCTTCACCGCCGACCCGTTCCGCATCCACACCCGCTGGATCGAAACGGAATTCGTCAACACCATCAAACCGTTCACCGTCCCCACCGACACCGACACCGACGAGGACACCGGCCGCGAGACCGTCGTCGTCGAGGTCGGCGGGAAACGCCTGGAAGTCTCCCTGCCCTCCTCCCTCGGCATGACCCTGGCCCGGACCGGCCTCGCCGCCGGCGCCAAACCCAAACGCCGCGCAGCCAGGAAAGCCGGCTCCGCCGCCTCCGGCGACACCCTCGCCTCCCCGATGCAGGGCACCATCGTCAAAATCGCCGTCGAAGAAGGCCAAGAGGTCAAGGAAGGCGACCTCGTCGTCGTCCTCGAAGCCATGAAGATGGAACAACCCCTCAACGCCCACCGTTCAGGCACCGTCAAGGGTCTGACGATCGAGGTCGGGGCGTCCGTCACCTCCGGTGCCACCATCTGCTGCATCAGGGGCTGACCGGTCCGCCGGGGCGATCCCGCCCACCGCCACGTGACGCCGCGTGGGCCGGCCGCGTGGTTGTCGGCCCGGAAGCCTGTTCCTCGCGGGCCTCGGGGGCGTCCGTACGCCGGCTCCCCCGCCACCGTGGTGGACGGACAGCGCCTGCGGGGCTCCACGCCGTCCGGTGGGTCCGCCGGGGCGGGTCGGCGGGCGTGGTCCAGCGGCTCCTTGTTACCTCGTTGCCTTTGGCCTGGGTTTCTTCCGGAGCGGCTCAAGGCTTTCCCGGTTGCCCGGCTTTCGTCCTCGGCCCCCTGGAGACAGTTGTGGGCCGCATACGGCCGGGGGGGTGCCGTATGCGGCCCGTATGGGGGGTGCCGGGTGGTCTAGAAGAACTCGGTGTCCGGGTCGAGTCCGACGAGGACCCTGCCGTACGCCTCGAAACCGCCGAGCGGCGCCATCAGGCCGTGCAGCGCCAGCCCCTGGATGTCCCGGTGGACGCGCTGGAACGGCTGTGACCGCTGGATGACCGAGGCACCGCTGACCGAGTGCAGGGTGTCGACGGCCTCCTTCGCCAGCAGGACCGCGTAGGTGATCTGGCTCCGGATCTCCACGCGGTCGTGCATGGACATCCGCGCACCCGCGTCGGCGGCGGCCTGCATGCGCCGGGTCCAGCTGTCGGCCAGTGCCTGGGCCGCGGAGATCTTGTTGGCGGCGGCGGCGACCTGGAACTGGATGTGCGGGTGAGCCCGCTGTTCCTCCCAGTGCGTGTAGGCGATGCCCTTGCCCGGCAGCCGGTCGAGGAAGAGCTCGAGGCCGGCTCGGGCCATCCCGAGGTAGGCCGCTGCGGACAGTGCCATCACGTACGCGGTGAGGCCGTACTCCCGGCCGCTGCCCTCGGTGTGGGCCCGGTCGGGGACCTGGCCCTCCAGCACCTCGAAACCGTCCACGACCCGGTACGCGGGGACGAAGAGGTCCTTGACCGACGAGGTGCAGCTGCCGGTACCCGCGGCGGCGGAGACGTCCCAGTCGTCGGCGAGGGTCATCTCCTCGGCGCGCACCACCGCGTAGACCTCCTCGTGCACGTCGTCGGTGCGCTCGACGAGGGCGGCGAGGATGTTCCAGTCGGCGCCGCGGATACCGGTGTTGAAGCGCCAGCTTCCGTTCAGGACGAAGCCGTCCTCGGTGCGGGTGGCCCGGCCCGTGGGGGTGAAGCCTCCCGAGACCTTCAGCGAACCTCCGCCGGTGCCGTAGATCTCCTCCTGGGCACGGTCGGGGTACTGGGAGATGATCCAGGCGCTGGAGATCCAGGCGTTGGCCACCCACCCGGTGGAGCCGCAGCCCCGGGCGATCTCGGCTATGAGGGCGAACTGGTCGGCGAGCGGCAGGTCCAGCCCGCCGAACCGCTGCGGGACCGCGGACCGGAAGACCCCGGCCTGGTCCAGCAGCTCGATGTTCTCCTGTGTGAGCCAGCCGCGCTCTTCGGTCGGGCGTCCGTTCTCACGGAGTGTGTGAACGCTTTCCCGTACCGCTTTCAGTACGGTGCCGGCGTCGATGTCGACCGTGGCCATCCTGCCTCCTCTGGCGCGAATTCATCCGGTTCCGGGCCGACTGTACTGCCGGTTCATTGAATTGCTTCCAGAATTCACTCACACCCCGGTCATTACCGGGACTGCCAATTGATGAGCATTCGGTTACCACTGTCCGGGAGCCTTGGTGCTTTTCGCGTCCGGGTGCGGGCCCGGGGCGGGCGGAGGCCGGACCTCCTGCCGCCCCGGGGTTCTCGCACCGCGTCCGCGTCAGGGGTCAGGGGTCAGCGGCGGCTCTCGTCGGTCCAGATGCGGCTGCTGAGGTCCGAACCGCGGAGCACCTGCACCCTCCAGGGGTCGATGCGCAGGACGTGGTACTTGGGGTCCTCGGGGCCGCCGCGCCAGAAGTTGAGCGGGTTGTACCCGACGCCGGCGGGGCTTCCCTTGCGGTAGAGGTCCCACGCGTACTGCCTGGTCTCCCGGTCCTCGGCCCAGGTGGAGACGCTGTCGACGAACACCGCGTTCTGGCTGGGGTTCCAGTAGGAGTACGTGGTGTGCGGGTTGTTGGCCAGATGGGCGACCTTGACAGGTGTCTTGTAGGCGGCGAGCCAGCCGACCGGCTTCCCGTCGACCACTTCCCAGATGGGAAGCAGCACGCGGGCGCGCGGGCGTGACTTCCTGTCCACTGTGATCATCGTGCAGTAGACGATTTCCTGGATGTAGGAGAAGAACTTGTTTTCGATTTCCGAGAAGGATTCCACAGTGGTAGCCATAACGATTCCTCCCGGCATCCGATTATTGATGGGAAGGGTCCGGAAAGGCCCTCCGGAATCAGAATGCGGCACTGCCGGACGGGCACGCAAGAAGGCACTTCGAAGTCACTGACTTCTTCCGCGGTTACCGTCAGGGGTGTGCGCGGAACCGGTCGGCGACGGCGGCGTAGCTGTCGCCGCCCCGGCCCTTCGCGACCGTGTCGGCGACCAGGCCCCTGAAGAACCGCGGCAGCGAGACGTCGATGCCGGCGGCCTCGCTCTCCTGGACCAGGTGGTCCATGGCCGCGGCGTGGGTGTCGAGGCTGGCGTCCTGGGCGACGGCTGTGCCGGCGTCGACCTGTTCGGCGTAGGCCGAGACGAACTCGGTGACCGAGAGGATCCACTGGTTGGCCAGGACGGCGAACCGGGAGGCCGGGACGCGCGCCGTGCCCACGAGGGCCGCCCCGTGCAGGAAGCTGTTCAGCACGCCCCACATGACGTTGAGCAGCGCCACGTCGTGGAGTGCGGCCAGACCGGGGTCCGTCCCGATGTGCAGGCAGGTTCCCAGGTCCCGCAGGACCGGCAGGTGCTTGTCGAAGACCTGCTGGTCTCCGCTGTGGAGCAGGACGGCCTCCGGTCCTCCCATGGACTGCGGGACGGCCATGATCGCGCCGTCGAGGTAGGCGGCCCCGTGGGCGCCGGCCCGGGCGGCGGCCTCGCGGGCCTGGTCGGAGGTGCTGGAGGTCAGGTTGACGACGGTGCGTCCGCTCAGCGCCTCGCCCAGGGGGTCGAGGACCGACTGGACCGCCTCGTGGTCCTTGAGGCACACGATGACGGGTCCTGTGGTCGCCGACAGGGCCGCGGCCGGAGAGGGGGCGCTCCGGGCGCCCTGGGTGATGAGGTCCCCGGCCTTTCCGGGGGTCCTGTTCCACACGGTGGTGGGGCGGCCGGCCCGCAGGAACGCGGCTGCGATCGCCTGCCCCATGAGGCCGAGGCCCAGAATTGCCACGTCCGCTTCGACAGCGTTGTCGATTGCTTCGGCTGCGTTGCCGGTCATGAGTTCCGCCTTCTCTTTTTTGTCGGTGCACCTTCGGGGGGGGAATATTCCCGTCACGCGCTGCTCAAGGTTATTCCAAGGTTCTGGTGAGAGGGTGGGGGAAAATCTGCGGGAAGTGCACCACAGGCCTTGCAGTGCGTCAAGGATTGCCAGCCTGATTCGGCCGTGGGTATTTTCGAATGCACTCAAACCTTGGAGCGGGGGGCAATGAGGTTCAGATTGCTGGGGCCGTTGGAAGCGATATCGGCGGACAAGCCCGTTCCTCTGGGTGGGACGAAACAGCGTGCGACGCTCGGCTATCTGCTGTTGAATGCCAACCGCGTGGTGGCCACGAGCGAGCTCGTGGAGGCGCTGTGGGAATCGGAGGATGTTCCGGCCACGGCCCGGAAGATTCTGCACAACGCGATATGGGGACTGCGAACGATTCTGGCCGAAAACGTCGGTCCGGGATCGGCGGAGCTTGTGACCAAGGTGCCCGGTTACATGGTGCGTGTCGATCCCGGTGACGTGGATCTGCTGGTCTTCCGCCGGTGGGTGGCCGCGGGCAGGGCCGAACTCGCCGCGGGTGCGCCGGAGGAGGCCTCGCGGCTGTTGAGGAAGGGGCTGGACCTGTGGGCAGGGCCGCTCCTGGGCGATCTCGCCGAGTCGGGTATCGCCTGGCCGGAGCTCGACGCGGCCCGCCGGGACAGGCTCGATGTCCTGGAGGACCTCTTCGAGGTCGAACTGGAGTGCGGTCGCCATCACGCGATACTCGGTGAGCTGACGATGATGGCCGAGGCGGAGCCCTGGCGGGAGCGGGCCTGCGGGCAGCTGATGCTCGCGCTGTACCGCTGCGGACGGCAGGCCGACGCCCTGAACGTCTACGAGAGGGTGCGGTCCTCCCTGGTGGAGAACCTCGGCCTGGAACCGGGCCGAGGTCTCCGTACGCTGCAGCACGCGATCCTGACGCACGACCCCGTGCTGACCGCGAGGGCCGCGGCTCCTGCGGGCGCGTCGGTCTCCCCGGTCCTCGATCAGCGGGGCCCCGTCGAACAGCCCGCCGGTGCCCCGCTGGTGGTCCCGCGTCAGGGCGGCGCGGCCGTGACCGGGCGGATCCCGGTGAGCGCGCTGATCGTGGGCCTCAGGCTGGGCAGTCTCGACGAGGTGTCCCCCGGTGAGATCGACATGGCACTCCACACCGTCGAGGACGTCATCGCCCGGTTCGGCGGCACCGTGGTCGCCGCGCTCGGATCGCTCACGCTGGCCCTGTTCGGTGTCGACGGGCCCGGGGACGACGATCCGGAGCGAGCGGTCCGGGCCGCCCTGGCTCTGCGCGAGAGGTTCTCGGTCGACATGCAGACGGCCCTCAGGTCGGCGGTGACCACCGGCAGGGCCCTGGTCCGGCTCAGCCCGGCCGCCGAAGCGGGCCGCACCTCCGCCGTCGGGACCCTGCTGGACGACGGCCGGGCGATGGTGGGGCGGGTGCCGGACGGCGAGGTGTGGATGAGTGGCGCGGCACGACTGGCGACCACGGCCTCCGTCGCGGCGAAGTCCGCCGACGACTCGTCCGACGCGTGGCAGGTCCTGGGACTGCTGGGCGACGAAGCCGGGTTCCGTACCGACCGCGAGCACGAACTGGGAGTGCTCAACGGTCTGCTCGACTGGGCCCGGCACAGCTCGGTGCCCCACCTGGTGACCGTCCTCGGTGCGCCGGGGGTCGGCAAGTCCCACCTGCTGGCGGAGTTCGAGCGCAGCATCGCCGTGCAGTCCCCGGCGCCCGTGCGTGTCCTGACCGCCCGGGCCACCGGTGGGGGTGATCCGCTGTCCGTGGCCGGAGTGATCCTGTCCCGTTACTGCGGTGTCCTGGCGGAGGACGCGGCCGAGGTGTCCGGGGCCAAACTCGCCGCGGCCCTCCGGCGCCTTCCCATGGACGAGTCCTGCCGCGCCCTGCTGTACCGGCGTCTGCTTCCGCTTCTGTCCTCGGGCGGGTCCTCGGTGGGCCCGGCCGACCGGGGTGAGGTGATGGGCGTGTGGGCGGAGCTGCTGACCGCGGCTGCCGCACTCGAACCGGTCGTGGTCGTCGTGGACGACGCCCATGAGGCGGCGGACGTCGTGCTGGACCGGCTCGAGTCCCTGTCCGACGGTGCGGGAACCGCCCCGTTGCTCACCGTCACCGCGGCCCGGCCGGAGCTGCTCGAACGCCGTCCCGGCTGGGGCGGTGGAAAGCGCCGGGCGTCGGCCCTGACGCTGCTGCCTCCGCAGACGGACCGGCCGGCGCCTGCGGCGCCTTCGCAGGCGCGGCCGCGGGTACGGAGGATCGCCGTGTGAGGCGGGAGGACCCGGGGACCCGGGGGCCCGGGGGCGTTGCCGGCTGGTTCGGTGCCGTGTGTGTGGCATCGGCTCCCCGGGCCTGTGGTGACGAGGGCCCGGCCGGTCCCTGGGGTGGCGGGTGCGGGTGGTGCTGGTGCAGCCGGCCCCGGACCGCCCCGCCCGGGCGGTCCGGGGCCGGCTGCTTCGCGGGCTTCGCCCCGTCGGCCGCACGACCGGCGGGGCGAAGTGGTCAGGACTCCGGAAGGCCACGGGTGGCCCTGGACGGCAGATGGTGCGGGGGCGTGTCCCGGGTGGGGCTCAGGTGTTCCAGACGCCCCGCGCGGCGGCGTCCTTCACGAAGTCGGAGAAGTCCCGGGGCTCACGGCCCAGTACGCGCCGGACGGTGTCGGTGGGGGTGGCGTTCTTGTTGTCGCGGATCTGGGCCACGAGGTCCGCGACGAAGAGCGCGTAGTCGGCGGGCACGTCGTAGCTGACGAGCTCGTCCACGTAGGCCTGGTGTTCGACGGGGATGTAGCGGATGTCGCGGCCGGTGGCCTGGGCGATCTCCTTGACGGCTTCGTCCAGGGTGAGGGCGCGGGCGCCGCTGAGCTCGTAGGTCTGTCCGGCGTGGCCGTTCTCCAGCAGGGCCTCGACCGCGACGGCGGCGACGTCCTCGGTGTCGACGAACGGCTCGCGGCCCGATCCGGCGGGCAGGGGCAGCTCACCGGCCCGGACGCCGTCGAGCAGGACCCCCTCGTCGAAGTTCTGGAAGAACCAGTTGGGCCGCAGCACGGTCCACTCGGCACCGGACTCCTGGACGGCGCGTTCGCCGGCTATCAGCGACTTGCCGCCGACCAGCTCGGTCACCCGGGCCTGGAGCAGCACCAGTCGGCGGACTCCGCGGGCGACGGCGAGGGTGGACAGCTCGCGCAGTGCGGCTTCGGCGTCCCAGGCGCCGGGCTTGTCCTGTGCGTCCACCAGGTAGGCGGCGTCGGCGCCGGTGAGCGCGGGCTCCCAGGTGCTGGGGTCGTCCCAGTCGAAGCGGACGTCCCCGGAGCGGCTGGCCGCGCGGACGGTGGCGCCGCGCTCCTTGAGCCGGTTCGCGACGCGGCGGCCGGTCTTTCCCGTACCGCCGAGGACGAGGACGGTGGTGTCGGTCATGGCAATGGGCCTTCCTGAAAAAGGGGGGGGTGTACGAGACCGGGCCGCCCGCGTGTGCGGGCGGCCCGGTGGCCGGAGTGTTCCGGTCAGCCGGAACGGTGGATCACAGGAACGGGGTGTCGGGGGCGAGCCCGAGGATGGCCCGTCCGTGCACTTCCTGGTTGGTGTTGAAGGTGAACAGGGCGTGCAGGGCCAGGCCCCGGATGTCCCTGTGGTAGCGCTGGAAGGGCACGTCGCGCATGATCACCGAGGCGCCGCTGGCCTCGAACAGTTCGTCGACGGCCTCCTTGGCGAGCTGGATGGCGAAGGAGGCCGTGCCCCGGGCGGTTGCCCGCTCGTCCACGGACGGGCTCGTTCCGGCGTCGGCGTGCTCCTGGAGCCGGCGCAGCCAGTTCTCCTGGAGTGCCTCGGCGGCCGCGATCTTGTTGGCGGCCGTGGCGACCTGGATCTGGGTGACCGGGGACTGGCTCTGGTCGGTCCAGGAGGTGTAGGTGATGCCGCGGCCCGGCAGGCGGTCGAGGAACAGTTCGTAGGCGCCCTTGGCTATTCCGATGTAGGCGGAGGCGCCCTGGGCCATGAAGAAGGGGACGAAGGCGTAGTTGCGGCCGGTGGCACCGGTGTTGGAGCGGTTGCCGGTGGTGCCGCCGAGTATCTCGATCAGGCTGACCACGCGGTGGGCCGGGACCGTCACGTTCTCGGCGCTGACCGTGGAGCTGCCCGTGCCGGCGGCGGACGAGGCGTGCCAGTCGTCGGCGATGGTCAGTTCGCTGAACGGGACGAGGGCGGCGAAGGGGGCCGGGGTGCCGTCCGGGCCGACGAGCAGGGCGGACAGCAGGGCCCAGTTCGCGCCCCGGGAGCCGGAGATCCACTTCCAGGAGCCGCTGAGGGTGTAGGAGCCTTCGCCCGCTGTCAGCGTGCCGGAGGGGGTGAAGCCGGTCGAGACGCGCACTGCGCCGCCGGCGTACACCTCTTCCTGTGCCTTGTCGGGGAAGAGGCTGGGAACCCAGGCGCTGGACACCCAGATCATCGAGACCCAGCCGGTGGCCGTGTCGGCACGGGCTATCTCGCTCAGGATCCTGACCTGGTCGGCGACCGGGGCCTCGAGGCCGCCGAAGCGGCGCGGGACCGCGAGGCGGTACACGCCGGCCTTGTCGAGCAGCTCGACGTTCTCGTCCGGGATCCAGCGACGCTCCTCGGCCGCGGGGCCGCTCTTGCGAAGCGTGTCGACGAGGGCCGTCACCTCGTCGAGCACCGCGGTGACGGCACTGTCGGTCGTGGTCATCCTGTCTCCTCAGAATTTTCCGCAGCAAATTTACGGCGCGCTTTTTTCTTGCGCCGACTGGATTCCTATTCTTGCGGGGGCGGGGTCACGTGCAGGTAATCCGGCGCTCTCGGGAAACCTTTGGAGCGGCTGGTTACCGGGGAATGGGTGGGCGCAGGAAAAGGCATTGCCCCGGCCGACCGGAGTGCGGGGGCCGGGGCAATGCCGTGTGCGTGGTGTCGCGGGTGGGGCTACCTGGATGCCTCGGCGTGTTCGACCGGGCCCGGGATCTCCGTGGGCCCGGCGTCGTCCGCCCCGGCCCGGCTGCGGAGGCCGAAGGCGCTGATGACGACGGCGATGAGTGCGGCGACCAGGGGCACGACCAGGGCGGCCTGGTAGCCGTCCAGGAGTGCTGCCGGTGAGGTGCCGTCGGTGGCCGCGATGTTGACGGCGGCGACGGAGGACAGTCCGAGGGCGGCGCCGAACTGGAAGGAGGTGTAGAGCAGTCCGCCGGCGACGCCCTGCTCCTCCTCGGCGATGCCGTCGGTGGCGACGATGGTGAGCGGTCCGTAGGCCAGGGAGAAGGCCAGGCCCAGGATGATCAGGCTCGGGAACATCGCCATGTACGTCCAGTCCGCGCCGACCGGCAGGAACAGGGCGTAGGACAGGGCGGCGAGGAGCAGGCCGCCGAAGATCACCCGTGCGTTGCCGAACTTGGCCACGAGCTTGGGGGTGAGGGTGGGCGAGAGGATCGCGTCCACCCCGATGACGATGAGGGCGAAGCTGGTCTGCAGGGTCGACCAGCCGCGCAGTTCCTGCAGGTAGAGCACTGCGATGAACTGGAAGCCGAAGAAGCCCGAGGCGAAGAGCAGTCCGGCGAGGTTGGCGCGGACCAGTGAGCTGTTGCGGAAGATGCCCAGGCGCACCAGTGGCGAGGCGGCCTTGCGCTCGACGGCGATGAAGATGAGGAAGAGCACCAGGCTCGCCGCGATCGTGCCGGTCGTCCAGGCCGCGGAGGCGTGGGTCGCGCGCTCGACGCCGAAGACGAGGAGCAGGATGCCGCCGGTGACGCTGATCGCGCCCGCCAGGTCGACGCCCTGGCCCGTGCGGTCCGGGCGGGGCGACTTGGGGATGAGGGCGATCGCGGCGATGAGGATGAGGAGGCTGAGGATGACGGGCGCGAAGAACACCCAGCGCCAGTTGATGGCGGCCAGCAGGCCACCGACGACCAGACCGATGGAGAAGCCGCCGGCTGCGGTGCCGGAGTAGACGAGCAGGGCCTTGTTGCGCTGCGGGCCCTCGTCGAAGCTGGTGGTGATGATCGACAGGCCTGCCGGGGTCATGAAGGCGGCGGCGACACCGGTCACGAAGCGGGCGACGATCAGCATCCAGCCTTCGGTGGCGAACCCGCCCAGGCCGGAGAAGAGCAGGAAGACCACCAGCCAGAAGACGAACATCTGGCGGCGTCCGAAGAGGTCGGCGGCCCGGCCGCCCAGCAGCATGAACCCGCCGTAACCGAGCACGTAGGCGCTCATTACCCACTGGAGCATGCCGGTCGACATGTCCAGGTCCTCGCGGATCGAGGGCAGGGCCACGTTGAGCATGGCCACGTCGATGCCCTCGAGGAAGATCGCGCCACACAGCACGAACAGCACGCCCCACGCGCGCCCGCTCATGCGGTCGGTGCCGCTACTCGGGGGGGATGGCAGTGTGGACACAGAGTTTCTCCTTGTACGCGAAGGAATAGCCATGAGGAATCAGCCGCATTTTTGCGGAAGGCGCTTGCAGTTCCCTTGAAGTTCGCGTGAGAAACCGGAAGGCCGGGGCCAGTTGCAAAGAATAAGTTCGGGCCGGTTCCCACTTGTAACCACTGGCATCATGCGGCACGGTGGGGAACCATGGAAGAACGCACTTTAAAGTCACCGAGTTCCTGCACGGGTACCGAGCAGGACTACGACATCCACCAGTGGGACTCCCGCGAGGGGTGCGAGGTGAGGCAGATCCTCGACCGCATCGCCGACAAGTGGTCGCTGCTCGCCATAGCGCACCTGGAGCGTCAGACACTGCGCTTCTCCGAGCTGCGCCGCCGTATCGAGGGCATCAGCCAGCGCATGCTGACGGTGACCCTGCGTCAGCTCGAACGGGACGGCCTCGTGCGACGCACGGTGCACCCGGTCGTCCCTCCGCGCGTCGATTACGAGCTGACCCCGCTCGGAGCGACTCTGCACACCACGATCAGCGCCCTCGTGGACTGGACGGAGAACCACCAGGAGGAGATCGCCACGGCCAGAGCGGCGTACGACACCCGGCTGGACGCCCTGGAGTCGGCCACCTGACCCGAGGGGACTGCGGCGGGAGTGCCGGTCGGAGCCGCTCGCGGAGGGCGGCGGCCGGCACGGCCGCCGGGGTGCGAGGTGTCCGTGCCCGGTGATGTTCCCGCCCCCGGACGCCCCTCAGGGCTGGAGGGCTGAGGGGGTGACAGGTCGCCGGGGGACCGGGGTGGGCCTTCTGGGCCGTGGTGCCCGGAGGGCTCCCTTCGTCGTGGTGGGCGGGGGTGGTCCGGCGGTCCGTCCTCGGGTGCTCCGAGGACGCGTCGGGGCGATCACCGGCGGTACCGGGCAGGGCGGGAGCAGCGGGTCCCGGGCTCGGGGTGCGGGCCTGGAATCAGCGGTGCCGGGCCGTTGTTCAGCGGGTGACGCACACGTGGGAGGGGTGCCGTCGCAACAGTGGTTTCGCTGGGCCCGGTGGGGCGGGTCCCGAGGGTCTCGTATGGCTGCGCCATGTGCGGGGCGGCATCATCGGCCGCGGGGCCGTGCCTGAAGCGGCGTGTGGTGCCGGACTGGGGCGAGGGGGCTGTGCGCCGAGGCGGTGTTCGGTCCCCTGACCTCGTCGTCACGGGCGTGGTCTGCCCGCATGTACGTATCGCGTATCGGGGAAACGACGGACGCGCGGCGCCTTCTCGGCCTGGGAGGGTTGTGGTCGGGACGATGAGCCGTGCATGAGGTGCGTGCACCGCGCGACGCCCTGGGGGGGGTGGTCAGTGCCGGGGAGGGTGAGGCAGCTGGTCAGGGTGGCGGCCGGGGTCGGGGCGGCCGCGGGCCTCGCGGCGGCCGGGTGGTTGGTCTGTCTGTTTCCCGGACCTCACCTGCTGGCCGTGCTGGGTGTCGGGCCCGTGGACGGTGTCATGAAGATCACCGAGTGCTACGAGGTGACCGGTGGGGACGGCGAGCAGCGGGGCTTCGACTGCACAGGCGTCTTCACTCCGCGCTCGGCGGTTCAGCCACGGCGGGAGATCACGCTGGACAGTGCGGCCGGTAAGCACAGGGCCGGCAGCATCGTGGAGGTACGCACGGCAGGAGGGGACGCCCACGAACTGTCGGCTGACGGGCTGAGGCTGTGGGTCACCTTCACCGCGGGCATGGTCGGGGTGTCCGTGGCGCCGGCGTTCTGGCTGCTGGCGGGTGCGCGGCACGACAAGTGGGATCACAGCGGTCATTACCTGAGTGTGTTCGTCGTCGTGGCGCCCGGCGTGTACCTGTTCGGTCTCGTGGTCGGCGTCGCGGCCGAGATCCTCATCGCGCTGTTCGGCCGGGACGGCTTCGGCTGAGGGCGGGCGTCCTTCGCCGCAGGGGCGCATCCGTCCGGCCCCCTTTTTCTCGGGCCGCCGCTCCACGCTCCCGGGCCCGGCAACGCGGACAGGCACCTCGGCGGCGAGGGCCGCGTCGGCGGGTCGGTGGCTGCTGCTGCGGGCCGGGTGCACGGTTCCTGACGGCAGGGCACAGACATCGGGGCCGGGGCGGCAGTCCTCCGGGCTGCCGCCCCGGCCCGGGGCCGTGCGGGCGGCTCCGCCGGGCAGGGGTGCGGTCCGGGGGAGGACGCCCGGCCGGCCGGGAGCGTGCCGCGGCGCGGTCCTGCGGCTGGCCGGCGCACGACCGGTGCCGGGGGTCCGCAGGATGACGGGGGGTCAGAGGTCGCTGTCGATCCCGGTGACGGCGGGTGTTCCCAGCAGTGCGTCCTGTTCTGTGTACCCCGTCTCCCGCAGGGCGGCGGACACGAGTCCCAGGGCGTTGAGTTCCGCCTCGTACCGGTCGGTGGCGTCGACTTCGAGGCGGATGGAGAAGGTGCCGTCGTCGTGGAGGGTGAGCAGGCTGAGGCCCTCGTTCTCACTCAGGTCCGTGTGCTGCGTCGCCAGCTTGCGTTCCAGGGCTGCCCGGGAGGTCTCTGCGACGTCGGCGACGAAAGTTCCGGGGACGGTGATGACAAAGGTGGTCATGACAGCTCCTCACGTCTGGTGCGGGTTGGCGTCCAGTTCCGGCTTCCCGCTTTTCCGGAAGTCACCAGGGGTCCTTCGTGCCCGTGCCGGGGCCCGGGCCCTCTTGCGACGCGCTGGTCGTGGCCGGGCAGGGTGGTGAAGGCCTGTCGATCCGGGGTGGTCTCCTCCCGCTTCGCCGGGAGGGAGTGCAGGAGGGGGCCCGGTTTTGCCCGGAGCGGGGACCCTCCCGGCGTTGTCGTCGCCGGGAGGGTGTCGTGGCACCGCGTCGGCCGGTCCTGACGACGGGGTGCCCCTCCTGGAACGGATTCTCATCGGAGTGCTCGCCCGGGACCTGGGCCGAGGAGCGGCCCGGAAAGTATGATCAAGCGATGTCTGACATGACCGAAACCACGACCGGCTGGCTGACCACGGACGAGCTGGCCATGGCCAGGGCTCGGATGCCCATCCTGTACGTCGAGGCCGTGCCTGTGCGCGTGGACGACAGCGGCGACATCACCAGTATCGGACTCCTCCTACGGATCGGCTCTGACGGAAACATCAGCCGCGCACTGGTGTCGGGGCGTGTCATGCACCACGAGCGGGTCCGTGACGCGCTGCTGCGCCACTTGGAGAAGGACCTCGGCCCGGTGGCCCTGCCCCGCGTTCCCGTCTCCCCGCAGCCCTTCACGGTCGCCGAGTACTTTCCGACCGCGGGCGTCACCCCGTTCCACGACCCGCGCCAGCACGCGGTCTCCCTCGCGTACGTGGTCCCGGTGGCCGGCGACTGCCGTCCGCGGCAGGACGCACTGGACCTGGTCTGGTTCAGCCCGCAGGAGGCCGCTTCGCCCGCTGTGCAGAGCGAGATGCCGGGCGGCCACGGGGTCCTGCTGAAGCAGGCCCTCGCGCACGTGGGGCACACACAGTGAGGCATGGCCCCCGGGCGGCCGGCGTCGGCCGGTGCGCCGGCTGACACGGCGCTGCACGCGGACCAGGCCTGAAACGCACCGGTGTTGAGAGCCTGCGCAGCCATGTCCGGCCGCGGTGGCCCAGCCGCTCGGACAGACTCCGCCCCCGGCTCCCTCCCGGGCACCCCGCCGCGTACCGGCCCGGCGGCGGGCTCTTGTCATCGCACCGGATCCCGGCTGCTTGTCACGGTGCTCGCACCCGCGGGCTGCTCCGCCCGCCGCAGGTCCCGGTCGCTCCCCTGCCTGTCGCGGACGGGACGAGCGGACGCCGGAGACCGAGCCGGCGGGTGGGTCCGCGCCCGCCCCGGGCCGTGCCCGGGGGCTGCGGGCCCCTGTGCGCGCCGCCCCGCTCCCGGGCCGGGTCCGGTTGCGGTAGCCGGCCGGCGGCCTGACGGTGGTGCGGTGACCGGAGTGACCGGACAGGCCTGCACCGGTGCCCGGCACGGGAGCGAGGAGAGATGATGCACGACACCCCTGGCGGTCGCCGGACCCGCCGTGCTCCCGGCAGTCCTCTGCGTGGGCGGGTCGCGGTCGTCACCGGTGCCGCTCGCGGCGTCGGTGAAGCCCTCGCGCGAAGCCTCTCCGGTGCCGGGATGCACGTGGCCCTGCTCGGGAGGGAGGAGCAGACCCTGCAGGACGCCGCCGCGTCCCTGCCCGGTCCGAGCCTCTGTATCGAGTCCGACATCACCGACCGTGCGGCGCTGGCGGACGCGGCCCGCCGCGTGGAGGCCGAGCTCGGCCCTGCCTGCGTGGTCGTGGCCAACGCCGGCATCGCGGTGAGCGGGCCGTTCGACCGCACGTCCGCCGAACTCTGGCAGCGGGTCATCGACGTCAACCTCACCGGGTCCGCGAACACATTCCGTGCGTTCCTGCCCCAGCTCGCCGCGACCCGCGGATACTTCCTCCAGGTCGCCTCCACAGCGGCGTTCGGTGCCGCGCCCATGATGAGCGCCTACTGCGCCTCCAAGGCCGGGGCGGAGTCGTTCGCCCTCGCACTACGCGGTGAGGTCGAGCCGGACGGCATCCAGGTCGGGATCGCCTACCTCCACTGGACCGGAACCGACATGCTCAGCGGCCTCGACGACCATCCCGTCCTGCAAGCCCTGCGGCGCAACCAGCCCCGCCCCGCCCGCCGTGTGCACACCCCCGACCAGGTCGCCCGGTGGCTCACCCGGGGCATCACGCACCGCGCCCCGCACATCTACGCCCCGCCGTGGCTTCGCTGGTGCCAGCCCTTGCGCCCCCTGTTCCCCGCACTCGTCGCCCGTACCGCGCGGCGCGAGCTGCGGGGCCGCCCCCGCGACACGATGTCCTCCCCCGTGGAGGTGCTGGGCGCCGGAGGACGTGCCGACTGGGACTCCTACCGGGCCACCCGCCCCTCTCCCCCACGCGACGGGTAGGCGGCAACACCGCTGCTCCGCGGCACGGGCGCCCGCCTGCCCTGTTCCTGCCGGGGCCGGCAGACGGCAGGGCAGGTCCGTTCGGATCCTCAGCGGTCCGGGGCAGGCCGTCTCCTACCGACCGCACGTCCGGGTTCGTTGGGATCAGCGACTGTCCTCGACCCGTTGCGGTCGACAGGACATGGCCGGCGTGACAGCCGCGGTGTACGCGCTGAACCTCGCACGGGCTGCAGCCGCGTCGAGATCTCCAGGAGCCCAGCGAGGTACTGCCCCTGCTCTGTCTGCTCTGCCTGCACGGGCTGCACGGGCTGCCCTCCGGGGACTTCGCGCCTGCGCTGGAGCAGTTCCTGGGAGGCTCGGCCGGGCTGTCGTCGGCGACGGTGACGCGGCTGGCCAAGCAGTGGCAGGCAGAGCACGCCGTCTTCCGGGAACGCGAGCTCTCGGCGTCCGGCTGCGTTTGGGGTGGGCCGACGGTGTGCACCGAGGTCCGCCTCGGTCAGGCCCGCTCCTGTGTACTGGTCCTGATGGGTGTGCGCGTGGACGGCATCAAGGATGCTGATCGCGCTCACGGAAGGGCTGCGGGAGCCCACCGAGTCCTGGGCCGACCTGCTGCGCGACTACCGCCGTCGCGGCTGCGCGATCCCGAACTGGTCGTCGGGGAAGGCGCGATGGGCCTGTGGAGGGCCCTCGCAGAGGTGTTTCTCCAGGCCAGGCGCCAGACCTGCCGCGTTCACAAGATCCGTAACGTGGTCAACGCCCTGCCGAGTCGGCCCAGCGCGAGCGCCCCGAGGCGGCGGCGTGAGCGTCATGACGGCCCGGACCATCAGCACCTGCCGGCTGGACCTGCTGCCGCTGTATGTCGAGGATGCCGGGGAGGTGGCCGCGGTGCTGTCCGATCCGGCCCTGCACACCTTCATCGGCGGCACCCCGGACGGTGCCCCGGTCCTGAGGTCGCGCTACCAGCGCATGAGCGCAGGCTCTCCCGACCCGGCCGTGGCCTGGCTGAACCGGGTAGTCCGGCTGTGTGAGGGCCAGGTCCTGGAGCGGCTTGGTGCGGCGGACCGCGGCTCCTGACCGGTATCGCTCCCTAGGAGGCCTGGGAGGGGGTGTCGTGTTCGAGGATCCGCACCAGCTGATCGACGGTGGCGGGCATGTGCAGGTGCAGCAGGGCGAGGTCCAGCCCTTCGTCACCCAGGACGGTCAGCAGGGCGCGGTCGCCGACGGCCTGGATGAGGACATGACGTCCGGCGCAACGGGTCGTGACGTCGCGCAGCGTGCCGCCGTTGGCCTCGTGGGCCAGCCGCTGGCCGAGGCTGAGGGTGGCGGCGGAGAGCGCCGCGATGGATTCGGGGTGAACGGTCGCGGCGTCCGCTGCAACCAGAAGGCCGTCGCCGGTCGACAGGACGAGGTCGTGCACCCCCATGACCCGTTCCCGCAGAGCGGTCATGATCTCGACAAGAGGGCTGGTGTGCGAGGTGCCGGACATGTGACTCCTGGTGTGAGGGAAAGTGCGTCCAGAGGAGGTCAGGGTTCTGGACTGTCGATCAGGCGGGCGTACACGCGGCGCAGCAGGCCGACGTCGGGCCGGTGGGCGTCGAGGCCGTCCGGCGGACGGGGCAGGGTGCCGGGGCTGCTGGGGCGGCGCACCGGCAGTGGAGAGGGCGGTGGCCGCCGGCCGTGGATCCGGAGACTCCGAGCCAGCAGCAGGTTGCGGGTTTTGGCCCGTGTCCGGCGGCGCGCGTTCACGACCGGCCCGTCCCGCCCAGCTGGTGGGCGCCGGGAGTGCGCCGGGGCAGGGTGACGACCGGGACGGGCTTCGGGTTTCGGGCTTCGGGCGCGGGGGCGCGCGGTGCCGTGCTCGGACGGGCGTCCGCGAGGGAAGCGGTCTCCTTGAGGAGGCCCAGGGTGTGCATCCGTGCCAGGTCGAGCATGACCGCGTACGTTCCGCGCCCCAGGGCGAAGGCCAGATCGCGGGGTGTGCGCCGGTCGTTGGCGGCCCGCAGCAAAGTCCCGTACCGGGGCGGGAGCAGGGAGGGCACCGGTTCGGCAGGCTGCACGCGCAGAGCGGCGAGGGCGCTCGCGGGCATCCACAGGCCGTCGAGGGTGGCGAGGCGGCGGGTGGTCTCCGCGGCGATCCGCCGAGGGGCGAGGGCGGGACCGCTGACAGGTACGGGAACCGGCCCCGTGACCTCCCATCCCTGAGGAGGGGCGAGGGCGAGGACGAAGGCGGCGTCGAACACGGCCGCCACGCAGAGAACTTCGAATTCGGTCGCTGTCAG
Organism: Streptomyces clavifer; assembly: GCF_036345975.1. Classification (NCBI taxonomy): domain Bacteria; kingdom Bacillati; phylum Actinomycetota; class Actinomycetes; order Kitasatosporales; family Streptomycetaceae; genus Streptomyces; species Streptomyces clavifer. Next base: position 113,582 of record NZ_CP107793.1, read on the forward strand.
CAGGCCGCGGGCCGACAGTTCGTCTGCCAGTCGGCCCTCCTCGTCGCGGCAGACCGCCCGGACCGCGGTCCAAGCGGTGTCCGACACGCGCCCGGACTTGAGGAGTATCGATTCTGCGCCGGGGGCGCCGGGGGTATCGATGCTCACGACAAGTCCCTGTCGCACGTGTATCCGGCCACCAGGGGTGCCCGCAACGAGCACCGTGCCGTCGCGCTCCTGCTCGTGCAGGGTGTTGAGCACCGCGGAGACGTTGCGCGGTCCGTCCGCCCGGGTCGTCACGCGGCCTCCTGGGCCGGATAGCGGTCGAGGTGGCGCAGTACCACGGCCAGGTTGGCGCGCTCGCGCTCCAGGGCCACGGCCAGCAGCAGGGGATCACCACAGCCGGGCAGCACGCGCAGTACAAGCTGGTGCCGGGCGCCGGTGACGACTACCGTCTCCAACTCTCCCTCTGCACCGGCTGAATGCAGCCGTTCGTCGATGAGTACGGCCAGTCGGCCGCATTCGTCGGCGCCGAGGTCCTGGGGGCCCGCCGCACCGTATGACAGCCCGGAGACGGCGTCCACCAGGGAAACTCCAGTCACTCCGGGCACCTGAAGCAGGCGACCCAAAGAGTCTTCGACCGAGGACACCGGTCCCATCACTCCCTCGTGAGGCTTCACTTTCGGACAGAAAGCACAGTAGTTTAAAGATCAAGCTCGATACAGGGCTTCTGGATGTTTTTACGACATGACGCCGATGTATGACATGACGCCGATGCGGCGCGAACGTGACCGAGAGGCAACGCAATGACCGTGGAGACAGCACTCAAGGAAGCCATGGCGATCGACGGGGCCCTGGGCGTCGCCCTGGTCGACTACGAGAGCGGTATGTCCCTGGGGACGCTCGGGGGCGACGCGGGCGTGGACCTGGAGATGGCAGCGGCCGGCAACACCGAGGTCGTCCGCGCCAAGATCCGTACGCTGGCGACGCTGGGTATGGAGGACACCATCGAGGACATCCTCATCACCCTCGGCCGGCAGTACCACCTCATACGTCCCCTCGCGAGCAGCAGCGGCAGCCTCTTCCTCTACCTCGCGCTCGACCGCGGACGCAGCAACCTCGCCCTGGCCCGGCACAGCCTGAAGCGGATCGAGTCCTCCCTGGACGTCTGACCGGTCGCGCGGCATCTCCTTGGCCACGCACGGGGCGGCCGCTGCGGCGTGCCCCGGATGCGGGGCCGGTGAGATCTGCTCCGAAGCCGGATCCGGGCCGGTGGCGCAGGTGGCGCAGGTGGCGCGTCAGGGCGGACGCCCGCCCACGCGGCCCGACGCCGTCCGGCAGGACGGCCTTCCCGGCCTCCACGCCCTCGCCACGGGGCTGGCACGCGACCGCGCCGCTGTCGTCGCCGGCCTGGCCTTGCCCTGGAGACCGGGTGACGCGACGGCCGACGCCCTCGCCCTCGCCCTCGCCCAAGGAGTACGCCCTGGTCTGTCCCCGGGGCGGGCGACCGCCGAAGCACGGCAAGGAGTTCCGCTTCACCGAGCCGGAGAACGGGGGCGGGCGGCCGGCTGCCTCACGTTCCCGGTGACGGTGTCACAGAAGGTGTGGGTGACGGTCCGGATGTCTCGGTGCCGGTCGTGAGGGTCCGTAGCGGGCCGAGCCGGCGCTGCGCCTAGGCTGCAGGCTTTGGCCGACGCAGCACACGGGGGTACAGGGCCGATGAACCAGGCGACGGGGGCCTTCCAGCCGCTCAGGGCCGACGATCCGCCCGTGGTGGGGGGCTACCGGCTCGCCGCGCGGCTGGGCGCCGGTGGCATGGGGCAGGTGTATCTGTCGCACACGCAGGGCGGCCGTCCCGTGGCGGTCAAGGTCGTGCGGCCGGAGCTGGCCGACGATCCCGGCTTCCGGCGCAGGTTCGGCCGGGAGATCGAGGCGGCCCGGCAGGTCCGGGGGGCGTACACCGCCGAATTGATCGACGCCGACGCGGACGGCGTACCACCGTGGCTGGCCACGCTGTACGTGCCGGGGCCGTCGCTGACGGAGGCGGTGACCCGGCGTGGGCCGTTGCCGGTGCCGGCGGTGCTGTGGCTGATGGCGGGGGTGGCCGAGGCCTTGCAGGCCATCCACGCCGAGGGCATCGTGCACCGGGACCTGAAACCGTCGAATGTGCTGCTGGCCGCCGACGGCCCACGGGTGATCGATTTCGGTATCGCGCTGGCCGTCGACGGGACCTCGTACACGGCGACGGGAGGAACGATCGGCACGCCTGCCTTCATGACTCCGGAACAGGCGTCCGGGGACGAGACGACGGCGGCGACGGACGTCTTCGCGCTCGGCCAGACGGCGGCGTTCGCGGCGCTGGGCAGGCCGCTCTACGGCTCCGGTTCGGCCGTCAACATGCTGTACCGGATCGTGCACTGCGAACCCGACCTGTCCCTGCTGCCCCAGGCGCTGCGTCCGCTGTTCGCCCGGTGTCTGGCGGCCGACCCGGCGCAGCGTGCCACGCCGGCGGAGGTCGTGCAGTGGTGCCGGCAGCGGCTGGGGGCTGATGCGGACGGGGGCGGGGGGCCCGCTGTGTGGCGGGAGGTCGCCGGGCCGCAGGCCGTGGTTCCGGCGCCGGTAGCCGAGTCGACCCCGGCCTACCCGCAGCCGCCGGTCCCCGCCCAGGCGCTCGCGCAGCCGCGGTTCGGGGAGCCGCAGCCGACGCGGGAGCAGCGCAGGTCCCGCAGGCGGCGCGGTGCTCTGATCACGGCGGCCGGTGTGACGGGAGGTGCGTTGCTGGTGGTGGCACTGGCCTGGTCGGTCATGGATGTGAAGGACCGGATCGGTGACCGGGTCGCGGCCGGGGCCACGGCGTCCGCGACGAGTCCGGCCGCACGGTCGTCGTCGGCATCCGTACCGGGAGGTTCGTCGGACTCCTCCTCGGAGGCTTCGGGCTCGTCGGGGGAAGCCGGTGACGGTGCGTCCGGTGATGGCGCGTCGGGGGACGGTGCGCCCTCGTCGTCGGGCTCGGGCCAGGAGCCGCGGCCGCAGGGGTTCGTCCTGATGCGGCTGGACGCGAAGAGCTCGCTGAGCCTCTCGGGCTCCGACCCGCAGCTGGAGGGCCCCGAGGGCGACGTCCGCTTCGGGTGCAAGTCGGTGGGCTGTGAACTGTGGGGCGAGGAGACGGTGTTCATCCAGATGTTCGGAGCGCACGGCACCACCCTGGACGAGTGCCGTCTCCTGCTCGGGAGCACCACGAGGCACAGCGTGAAGCTGGCCGCGGCGGCGGCCGGCACCGAGATCTGCATGAAGGACGCCGAGGGCAACATCGGGCTGTACGTGATCCAGACGAAGTCGACCGCGATACCGGACCTCGCCTTCCTGCAAGGAGACCTGACTGTCTGGCGGGGCGCGGCCCGGTAGGGGTTCGGTGGGTCTGCGGGCAGGTGGGTGCTCGGGGTTTTCTGGTGGGGGCGGGGGCTGTTGGGCGCGGGCCGGCGGGCCGGGGCTGTCCGGGGAGTCCGGTGAAGGGGCCGGGCACGGTCCTGCCCCCGCAGTGGCTTCCGTGCCCGGTGGGTCGTGGCGCCGCATGCCGGAAAGGTGCAGGTGAGCGCAACGGACCGTCAGGCCGCGGCTGCGCAGTGTGCGTGGTGAGTACGGAAAGGTCCGGGGTGTCGACAATATTCCTGTGAAGATTGCGTAGATCACGAGATGGTTACTAGGGTCGGCCGTCGAACCTTCGTACGGTTGATTGCCCATCCGGGGTGACGGCGAAGGGACCGCCGAGTCCGTGACGTGCACGGGGCCGGGGATGCAGGTGTATTCCCCCCGCAGCCCGGTAGGCGGTTCGAGGAAGAAGGAGCTCGCCTTCGTGGCGTCCCACCGTCGTCCCAAGCAGCCGAGCCGCACCCGCGTGACCGTGCTCACCGCGACCGCCGCAGCCGCAGTGGCCCTGACCTCCCAGGCCGCCCACGCCGACCCCAAGCCGACCAGGAGCGAGGTCAAGGCGAAGGTCGACAAGCTGTACCACGAGGCCGAGGAGGCCACGGAGAAGTACAACGGTGCCAAGGAGCGGCAGGACAAGCTCAAGAACCAGGCAGACGCACTCCAGGACAAGGTCGCCCGCGGCCAGGACGAGCTCAACACGCTGCGCGCCGAGCTCGGTTCGCTGGCCACCGCGCAGTATCGCTCCGGCGGGCTGGACCCGTCGGTCCAGCTGCTGCTCTCCTCGGACCCGGACAGCTTCCTCGACCAGGCCTCCGCGCTCGACCAGCTGACGGCCCAGCAGGCCGAGTCGCTGCAGAAGATCCAGGCGAAGCAGCGCACCCTCGCGCAGCAGCGCACGGAAGCGCGCTCGAAGCTCAGCGACCTCTCCGAGGTCCGCGAGACGCTCGGCAGGAACAAGCAGAAGTTCCAGGGCAAGCTCGCCGACGCGCAGAAGCTGCTCAACACCCTGACCGTCGCCGAACGCGCCAGGATGGACCAGGACGAGCAGCGTGCCGGCCGCACCGCAGAGGACCGGGTCGACCTCGGCAACGAGGCCCCCGCCTCCGCGCTCGGCGCCGCGGCACTCCAGGCCGCCGACACACGGGTCGGCAAGCCCTACGTCCGTACCGCCACGGGCCCCGACTCCTTCGACTGCTCGGGTCTGACCCAGTGGGCCTACGCCCAGGCCGGTGCCGACATCACCCGCACGACGTTCACCCAGATCAATGAGGGCACCCGCATCCAGCGCGGCCAGCTCAAGCCGGGCGACCTGGTGTTCTTCAGCAACACCTCGCACGTGGGCCTCTACGCGGGCAACAACACGGTGCTCCACGCCCCCTACCCGGGTGCCTTCGTCCGCTACGAGTCGATGAACACCGTCGGCAGCTACCAGGCCGCGGTGCGCATCTGATCACATCCGGGCGGGCCCGGTGCCCGGCCGACTGCGCTGTGTGTGTGGGGGGCGGCGTTCGTGGGGGCGAGCCCCGCTGTCGGCGACGCCTGTGGCCGGGCTGTTCGCCGGGGGCGGGGCTCAGTGGGTGTCGCGCGGCGGCGGGAGCACGGCGAGGACCGCGATGACAGCCCGGTGGTCCGTCCCTGCCAGGGTGCGTTCCCTGACGGACACCCCTGCCAGCCCGGGGCCGTGCAGTACGTGGTCGAGCTGGACCAGGGGCGGGACGATCCCCGTGCCGACGGGCCAGGTCGGGGCCCATCCCCGGCCCAGTTCGGCGTGGGTGTCGGTGAGGCCGGCGGCCAGCAGTGCCCGCATCGGGGTGTGGTCGAGGGTCGCGTTGAAGTCGCCCAGGAACACGGTGTCCGCTCCCCCGTCCCGGGCCAGGGAGGCGAGGGCGGTCATGTCCCTGGTCCACCGGTCCGCGTCCCCGAGCGGGTAGTAGGTGTGAACGGCCACGAACCGCACCGTGCGTGCGCCGACTGCGACCCCGGCAGTGGTCTGCGGCCACGCGGTGTCGGCACGTGTCGTACCCGCCCGGGACAACGGGAGCCGGGAGTAGATCGACGAGTCGTACTCGGGGTGCAGTTCCCGGTACGGGAGCAGGGCGTCCAGCCCGGCCGTGTCGAGCGCGGCGAGCCCGGCGGACGGTGTCTGTTCCACGGCCAGTACGTCGATCCGCTCGGCACGGACCATCTCCGCCACCGCATGGGGGTCCACCGCCCCCGCATCGGTGTTGATCGTCGCCACCCGCAGCTCGGACGCCGACGGGGGGACGGAGGGCGCGTCGGACACGAACCGCGGTGCCATCAGGAGGATCTGGGCCACGGCCAGGACCGTTGCCGCCGCTGCAGTGCCCCGCGATCGCAGGGCGGGGACACCGGCCGTCACGCCGAGCACCAGCAGGCACAGGACGGCCGAGTGGGGCAACAGCACCAGCGGCACGGCGAGCAGCGTCCCGGCGTCGCTGCCCGTCAGCCGTACGAGGAGGAGGGCGGCAGGCACGGCGAGGGCGAGAGCGCAGGCCGCCCGCGCCCAGGTCCGGCCGCGGCGTCGTGGACCGTGCCCGCGGGCGGGGCGCGCAGCCTTCGGGTCCGTGGAGGTCCTCGTGTCGGCACTCACACCGTGCGCCCTTTCAGGAAGCCTGTCTCCGAGCAGCCTCACCCAGGCCGGTTCGGCCGTCGATGAACGCCGCACCGTCGGGGCCTGCGGGGGGGGGGGCAGGTGCGGTCGCGGCGTTCCCGCCGGGACGAGAGGACATGGGCATCCTCGCGTTGACCGCACACAGGAGGACGGGCGGCTTCCGCACGGCTGCCGCCCCGGCCCCCGTGCGGGCGCCCCGGAGTTTAGCGCGCCGGGCGGATCACGTTCCAGGTGCGGCGCCCGGGCGCCGAAGCGGCCCGGCATCTCGGACACGAGGGCTCGCAGAGGTTTTCGCTGCCCGCACGAATGCGGTGTTCGTCCGTGCGTAGCGGGGCCGCCTGCCGGGGAGGACCCAGCGGGGTACATGCGTCAACCGGGGGGCACAGATGCCTTTTCTGCTGTTTGTGACGGCTGCGGTACTGAGCATCATCTCGTTCGTGACCGGCAACGACACTGTTTTCACGGTGAGTTGGGTGGTCTGGTTCCTGGCAGTGCTGCTGGTGCTGCGCAACCGCCGGGTGCGGCTCAGGTACAGCACACCGGAGAAGCTGCGGGCAGCGATCGCCGAGGGCGATGTGCGGGCCCTGCGGGCCACGGCGATGCTCGCGAAGATCAACAAGGATCTGGATGAGGCGGAGCGGCTGCTGCGCCTGGCGGTGGACCGGGGGGATCGGGAGGCCATGTGGGAGATGGGCCGGCTGGTCGAGGAGCGCGACGGTCTCGCCGCGTCGGAGCGGTGGTTCCGGATGGCGGCGGAGAACGGGCACTTCTTCGCGAAGCGCTTCTTCCGGCCCGGCCACGCACTCAACATGGACGGGACGAACCCGCTGTAGCGGGGGGCGGCAGGGGCTCGGAGAGGACTGCCGGCGGGGGCACGCCACGCAGGTGGAGTGGCTTCGTTCGGGGTTCCTCTCGTGTTCCTGCGGTCCTGGGTGTCCAGGTCCTTCGAGGACCTGTGGGTCCGTCGAGGACCGTGGGCTCCCCGGGATCACGCGGCGGGACGACGCGGCGCGGCGCAGGCGTCGTCATGGTCTCCCGTCAGGCCCTGGTCCGAGGGAAGGTTCTCGCGCGGGGTGGCGATCTGCCGGGTGCACCCCGGGCCGGACCGCCGCGGCCGGCCCCGCCCTTCACGCGCGGCGGCCATGGCATCGCCGGGGTGCCGGGTTCCGGGGCTGCTGTGGAACACGGGGCCGGGTGGCGGGCGCCGGGTGCATGGGGTTCAGTGGCCGAGGGTTCCCGGGCCCTGCCGCCGGAGCGCGGTCGTCAGCTGCCGACGGGCCGGGCGGGGGGAACGGCTCCGCATGTTCGGGGTGGTGGGGCTGGGGTGACGCAACAGGGCCTACAGGTCCTGAGATGCGCGGCCGGAGGCTACTGGTCGGGCCGGGGGCGAGGAAGGGGAGTCCGGCCCGCGACGCCGTTCCTTCCGGGTCACGGCGCCGCGGGCCGGCTGCGCCGCGTGTCAGCGGGGTCGCCGGCGTACAAGCGTCATCCCGTCGGCTCGTCCGGGGCGGGCTGGTCCGTGCGGATGGCGGCGTTACGGGCGGAGTCACGGCCCGAGCCGGCCTCGTCGGGATCGGTCTTCTCGGCGTCCGGTTCCGCTTCGGGACGTTCGGTACCCGGCGGGAGGATCACGTCGAGGGCGTCTTCGCCCTCCTGGGCCTGCTGGTCGGGCATGTCTGCGGGTATCGGCGGCGGGCTGGCCTTCGCCCCGGTGTAGGCGGTTCCCTGAGGCCTGCGGTCGGTCATGTCGTCTACTCCCGTGGGTGCGTGCGCGCCCGCTCCGGTGCGTGCGGGCCGGTGTCGCACCTCGCGTACCCCCTGGGCCCCGGACGACGCATGCCCGCCCGGGCTGCGGAGCAGCGGTGCGGGGCGTTGCGGGGTGCGGGGCGTTGTGGGGTGCGGGCCCTACTGCGCCCGGCTGCGGGCTGTGGCACCTTCCACTGTACGTACGGGGGTGGTTGTGCGCCGGGGGCGGAACACGGTGACGGGGCAGCCGGTGTCCGGTGCCCGGCCGGTCGCGTCGCGTTGGTGCGGTTGTTGCCTCCCGGGCCGTGCGTGGCGTCCGGGTGCGCGTGTGCCGTGCCAGTGGCGCGGCCGGGCATCACCGGGGTCCGGACGGGCCCGGGGTCCCGCAGACAGCATGGCGCCACCCGGCATCACATGGCACCACTTGGCACTGCGTGGCGCCGCACGGTGCCAAGTGGCGCCATTTCATGCCGCGAGAAGTGGGCGAACACGCATGGTGCCACGATTGTCCAGCTCAGCTTCAGCACGTTTCCGCAGGTCAGAGGTACTGGAGCTGATGGCGTGTACAGGAATGGCACCGAGCGCCTTGCGCATGGAGCCAACATGGTGCCATTATGGCGTCATGGACCTCACCCCGTATGTCGACACCCTTCGCCGCGAACTCGTGGTGGCCGCCGAAGCCGGCGGCGACGAAGCCCGCGAGCTGGCGGAGAGGCTCACTGCTCCTCTGGAGTCGGCGACCCGGCTGGCCATGCTCCACATGCTTTCCGCCGCGACGGACGAGATCACCCGTGAGCTCGCCCCCGGCTCGGTGGATGTACGGCTGCGCGGGCTCGACCCCGATTTCGTGGTGACAGCGCCGCCCACCGACGGCGGCGTCCCCGCGGAGCCGGCGGGGCCCGTCGGACCGCTCAGGGCCCAGGCCCCGGCCCCGGCCCCGGCCGACGGTGACGAGGGCGGCACCGCCCGCGTCAACCTGCGCCTGCCGGCCCACCTCAAGGCCCGCGCGGAGGAGGTCGCGGCCGGCGAGGGCCTGTCGGTCAACGCGTGGCTGGTGCGTGCCGTGTCGGCCGCGGTCGACGGTGGCGCCCGGCCGCGCGCAGCGGAGAAGAGCCAGACCATCGGACAGAGCTTCACGGGCTGGGTGCGCTGAGCGCGCCCCGGGCCCGCACCACTTCACCGACACCACGTCCCACCAGCGGGGACGCCCTGAAGACCCAAGAGGACGGGACAGCCATGCCTTCTTTCGACACCCCCGAACCGATCTCGGCCACGGCGCACGTGGATGCCGGCTCCATCCAGTTCACCGCGGGCGACCGCTCCGACACCGTCGTCGAGGTGCGGCCCCGCGACCCGGACAAGGACCAGGACGTGCGGGCGGCCGAGCAGACCGAGACCACGTACGCGAGCGGTGAACTGGCCGTCAGGACACCCAAGCCCAACCTGTTCGGCCGCACCGGCACCGTCGACGTGACGGTCGAACTGCCCACGGGCTCACGCATCGAGGTGACCGGCGCCTGGGCCCAGGTGCTCGGCGAGGGCCGGCTCGGCGAGGTCCGCGTGAAGACCTCCGCCGGCGACGTCCGCCTGGACACGACCGGCCCGCTGCGGCTGACCGCGTCCCACGGCTCGATCACCGTGGACCGGGTCGAGGGCCCGGCCGAGATCACCACCAGTTCCGGCAGCATGCGTGTCGGCCTCGTCGACGGCCCCGCCGTCCTGAAGAACTCGCACGGCACCACGACCGTCGGCGCCGTGACCGGTGAACTGCGGGTGAGCGGCGCCAACGGTGACATCGAGATCCGGCGCGCCGAGGACTCGGTCACCGCCACCACCGCCCACGGCACCCTGCGCGTGGGTGAGGTGGCCCGGGGCACCGTCCAGCTGGAGACCCACCACGGCGCCATCGAAGTCGGCGTCCGCGAGGGCACCGCCGCCTGGCTCGACGTCCAGTCGGGCTCCGGGCAGGTGCGCAACACCCTCACCGCGTCCGGGGCCCCGGAGGAGACCGAGGACACCGTCAGGGTCCGCGCCCGCACCCGGCACGGCAGCATCGACGTCCGCCGCGCCAGGGCCTGACCCCGACCAACGGGCCCCGGCCCACCCGCTCCCCCATCCACTCCAGCCTCCGAACGGGAGAGCCCCATGCCTATTTCTGTCATGCCCACATCCAGATCGGGTGACGGTCGCACGCCGGCGGCCGCCGTATCCGCCGTCGGTCTGCGCAAGTCGTACGGCGACAAGACCGTTCTCGACGGCATCGATCTGCGGATCCCGGCCGGGTCCGTGTTCGCGCTGCTCGGGCCGAACGGCGCCGGCAAGACCACCGCCGTGAAGATCCTGTCCACGCTCATCACCGCCGACGGCGGGCAGGCCCAGGTCGCGGGCCACGACCTCGCCGCCGACCCGCAGGCCGTACGGGCCGCGATCGGTGTCACCGGGCAGTTCTCCGCCGTCGACGGCCTGATCACCGGCGAGGAGAACATGCTCCTCATGGCCGACCTGCACCACCTCTCCCGCAGCGAGGGCCGGCGCACCGCCGCCGAGCTCCTGGAGCGCTTCGACCTCCTCGACGCGGCGAAGAAGCCCGCCTCCACCTACTCCGGCGGCATGAAGCGCCGCCTGGACATCGCCATGACCCTGGTCGGCGGCCCCCGGATCATCTTCCTCGACGAACCGACCACCGGCCTCGACCCCCGCTCCCGCCACACCATGTGGGGCATCATCCGCGAGCTGGTCTCCGACGGGGTGACCGTCTTCCTCACCACCCAGTACCTCGAGGAGGCGGACGAACTCGCCGACCGCATCGCCGTCCTGAACAACGGGAAGATCGCCGCCGAGGGCACCGCCGACGAACTGAAGCGGCTCGTCCCGGGCGGTCACGTCCGCCTGCGCTTCACCGACCCGGCCGCCTACCGGTCCGCCACCTCGGCCCTGCGCGAAGTCACCGCCGACGACGAGGCACTGTCGCTGCAGATCCCCAGCGGCGGCAGCCAGCGCGAACTGCGCACCATCCTCGACCGGCTCGACTCCGCAGGCATCGAGGCCGACGAACTCACCGTGCACACCCCCGACCTCGACGACGTGTTCTTCGCCCTGACCGCCACCACCGTGCCCGCCCGGAACACCCGGAACACCCAGCCCGAGGAGACCGTCCGATGAGTACCCTGTCCCTCGCCGTGCGCGACTCCTCCACCATGCTGCGCCGCAACCTCCTGCACGCCCGGCGCTACCCCTCCCTCACCCTCAACCTCCTGCTCACCCCGATCATGCTCCTGCTGCTCTTCGTCTACATCTTCGGCGACACCATGAGCACCGGCATCAGCGGCGGCGGGACGGGCCGCTCCGCCTACATCGCCTACATCGTCCCCGGCCTCCTGCTGATGACCATCGGCAGCACCGTCGTCGGCACCGCCGTCTCCGTCTCCACCGACATGACCGAAGGCATCATCGCCCGCTTCCGCACCATGGCCATCCACCGCGGATCCGTACTCGTCGGACACGTCGTCGGCAGCGTCCTGCAGTCGGTCGCCAGCGTGGTCCTCGTCGGAGCCGTCGGCGTGGCCATCGGCTTCCGCTCCACCGACGCCACCGCCCTGGAATGGCTCGCGGCGTTCGCCCTGCTCGCCCTCTTCGCCCTGGCACTCACATGGATCGCCGTCGGAATGGGCATGGCCAGCCCGAACGCGGAAGCGGCCAGCAACAACGCGACGCCGCTGATCATCCTGCCCCTCATCTCGAGCGCCTTCGTCCCCGTCGAAGCGATGCCGGGCTGGTTCCAGCCGATCGCCGAGTACCAGCCCTTCACACCCGCCATCGAAACCCTGCGCGGCCTGCTGCTCGGCACCGAGATCGGCCACAACGGATGGCTCGCCGTCGCCTGGTGCCTGGGCCTCACCGTGCTCGGCTACCTCTGGTCGAAGGCAGCCTTCGACCGCGACCCGAAGTAACCAGAACAACCTCCCCACTCCCCGCTTCCGCCTTCCGCGTGAGCGTCCCGCCCGGGGCGGCGCACTCCGACACCGCGTCGGCGTACGCCGCCCCGCCCGCGTTCCCGGCCGCCCGCCGGGACCCGGCAGCCCGGACACCACCGGCCGGAACCCGCACCCCCTGCCGCCGGCCTCCCCCGCGAGTCAGGGACCGCGGGGGCACACCGCCGCGGGCCGGCCCCACCGCGGCGGGCCCGAAGGCGGGGCCGGGCGCACCTGTACGCGGACGCGGCTGGCCACGGGCCCGGGCGTAGGCTTCGCCCAGCATGAACAGGGGGCGCAGCACATGACGGACGAAACAGCGCAGAGGTGGCAGTCGACCCTCGATTCCGTGGTGGTGTACGCGCAGGGTGCGGTGTGCCGGCGCCTGGCGCGGGGCAGTGTGCCGCCGGACGGCAGGGTGCGGGTGACGGGTCTGCCCCGCTCGCTGGACCCGGCCTCGCTGCGGGTGCGTGTTCCGGACGCTCCCGGGGTGCGTGTCAGCGAGGCCAGGGTGGAGGCCGAGGCCGGGCCGTCCGGCGCTCGTGTGCCCGGCGGGCTGCGGGAGGCGGCCGAGGGGCTGCGCGAGCAGTACGCGGCGGCCCTGCGCCGCCGGGACCATCTGCTGGGCCTGATCGAGGAGATCAGGGCTCTGCGCCCGGTCCCGCCGGCCCGCAGGTCCCAGGACCCGCCCCGTCGTACCCCGGTCGGGGCGTGGCTGGAACTCGCCGGGTTCGTGGACGAGCGGCTGGCAGGGCTGCACACCCGGCTGGCGGAGGCACAGGAGGAGGTGCGCAGTTCCGGCCACGCGCTCGGCATCGCCGAGGACAGGCTCGCCCGCGCCTCGACCGGTACACCCCCGGCACATGTGGAGACGACGCTCTCGGCCCTCCTGGCCGTCGACACCTCCGCCGCCGGTGACACCGCGACGGAGATCGAGGTGGAGGTGGAGTACGGGGTGCCGGGCGCCGTCTGGGTGCCCGCCTACCGCCTGACCTACCGTCAGGGTGAGGGCAGCGGCCGTCTGGTGCTGCGTGCCTCGGTCGCCCAGCGCACCGGGGAGGACTGGAGCGGTGTGTCCCTCGCCCTGGCCACGGCCGACCTGCGGCGCAGCACCGCTCTGCCCAGGCTCCGCTCGGTGCGGATCGGGCGCCGTCAGCCCGCCTGCGCGCCCTCCGGCTGGCGCGAGCCCCCGGCGGGTCTCGCCGGCCTGTTCTCCGGGTACGACGCGGCGGGCCCGTGTCCTGTTCCGGACGCCGGGCCGCCGGCTGCCGGGGCCGGCCCCGTCGCGGCGCCCGCCCCGCAGGCCTACGGCGGTCCTCCCGCCGCGTTCGCGGTGCCGGGGGGTGCCCCGGAGCCCTACGCAGGTATCGGGTCCGGGCCCGCGCCGCCGGTCGGGGCGGGCCGGGGTGCGGGGAGGCCGGGTTCCGCCGGCGGGGCCTTCAAGGCCCCCGCCCCCGCGGCCCCCTCCCCCGCGGCGCCCGTCTTCGGGTCGCCGCGGGCGTCCGGGGCTCCTGGCCGGGCCGTGCCTGTTTCCCCTGCGCCACCCGTCCCTGCGCAGGACGTCCCTGCGCAGGGGGCCGGTGCACCGCAACCGAGCGGCGAGGAGCTCGACTACGGCGGGCTCGTCCTGTGCGGGCCCGACGAGGACGGCGGCCGACGTGGCCTGCTGTTCCCCGGCTCCCCCTTCGACCCGGTGGCGGCCGGGTACCGCCGCCGCGCCGAATCGGTGGCCTCGCTGCCGCTGCCCGGGCACGCCGTGCGGCCCGGGGGGCCGGCGGGTTCCTTCGACCACCGTTTCGATCCGCCCGCCCGCGCCGACATTCCCTCCGACGGCACCTGGCACACCGTCACCATCGGCGAGATCCCGGTCGCGCTGCGCACCGAGTACCTCTGCACACCGTCGGTGGAGCAGACCGTGTACGCGACGTCGGTGCTCTCCAACGCCACCGACCAGGCTCTGCTCGCCGGCCCGGTGGACGTCGTCGTCGACGGCGCATTCCTGCTGACCGCAGCGCTGCCGGCGCTCGCCCCCGGCGGTGTGTGCCGCCTCGGTCTCGGACCGGCCGAAGGCATCGGGGTCACCCGCCGCACCAACCTGCACGAGTCCGCCTCGGGGCTGCGCAGCAACATCACCGTGCTCGATCACCAGGTCCGCGTGGAGGTGGCCAACCGCCTCGCGCGGCCCGTCACCCTCGAGGTCCGCGAGCGGGTGCCCGTCACCACCGAAGCGGATGTCCGCATCGAGGAACGGGCCGGCTGGACGGCACCCCAGGACGGCCCGGGGCCCGACCGTCACGCCCCGGGCACCCGCATCCGGCGGGTGGACCTGCCCGCCGGCGGCACCGCCGTCCTCGACGGCGGCTACGAGATCCGGATCCCGGCCGGGAAGGCCCTCGCCGGCGGCAACCGCAGGAGCTGACCCACGATGACCACGGCCCCGAAGCCGATCGCCCTGCCCGTCACCGCCGTCACCTGCCTGGAGGACCGCGCCCACGTCGAGCGTGCTGTCACCCTCGACCTGGAGGCGGGGATCCAGCGGCTGCGCCTGGGCCCGGTCAGTGCCCTGGCCGTCGACCGGACCCTTCACGCCGAGCTGAGCGCCGACCACCCGGCGACCGTCCTGGACGTGCGGATCGTCCGGAGCTGGACACCGCGCGGGCCGCTGCCGCACGCCGAGGACTCCGCCCTGCGCAGACACGCGCACACCCTCACCCAGGAGCAGCTCGCCCTGGTCCGCCGGCAGGAGCGGCTGCACACCCGCCAGGACCTCCTGGGCCGCCTGGCCACCGATCTGCTGCGCGAGATCGGTGAGAGTGCCGGCGCCGGGGAGACGGACGGGCCCCGCTGGGCCCGCGAACTGGACCGGGTGGACCAGGAACGCGACACGTGCGGCGAGGAGCTGCGCACCGTGGAGGCGCGGCTCGGGGCCCTGGGCGAGGAGCTCGGCGAGGCCGGGCAGGCCCTGCACGCAGCCGAGGAGGAGCCCGCCGGACTCGTCGGCCACATCGAGCTGACCGTGCAGAGCGCGGTTGCCGGGCCGGTCGGTGTGCGTCTGAGCCACCTGACCCCGTGTGCGCTGTGGCGGCCCGCCTACCGGGCCGTGCTCGAGGGGGACCGTCTGACGCTGGAGACGGATGCGATGGTCTGGCAGCGCACCGGTGAGGACTGGTCGGACGTACGGCTGACGTTGTCGACGGCCCGTTCCGCGCTCGCCACCGTTGCGCCGGACCTGGTCGAGGACCGGCTGACGCTCACGGACCGCTCCGTCGCGGAGCGCCGTGTCGTAGACGTCGAGGTGCGCGAGGAGGAGATCGGGACGCTGGGCCCGGCACCGGTACGGGGTCTGCCGGGGGTCGACGACGGTGGCGAAGCACAGGTGTTGCGGTCCCCTGCGGGGGTCTTCGTGCCCAGTGACGGAACCGCGCACCGTGTGCCGCTGTCCGCGTTCACCACAGCCGCACGCAGTGAGTACGCGTGTTCACCCGAGCTGTCCGACCTGGTCACCCGGGTGGTGCGGTTCGACGGACCGGCCGGCCATGCGCTGCTCGCCGGGCCCGTGGACCTGGTTCGCGACAGCGGATTCAGCGGCCGCGGCACACTGGACTTCACCGCTCCCGGCGCGCCCGTCGAGCTCGCCTTCGGCAGTTGCGACGACCACCGGGTGGTACGGCATGCCGAGGAGTCACGCAGTAGTGCCGGGCTCACCCAGCGGACCGTCATCACCCGCACGGTGAGACTGCACCTGTCGCGGTTCGGTGCCCCCGGGGAACACGGTGAGCGGGTGGTCGTGGTCCGGGAGCGGCTCCCCGTCTCCGAAGTCTCCGCGGTGGGGGTACGGCTGCTCGAGGAGTCCTGCTCCCCCGCACCCGACCTGGTCGACGCCGAGGGCATAGCCCGCTGGGACGTCCCCCTGTCGCCCCGCGGCCACCGCACACTCACCCTCGTCTACGAACTGACGGCGAACGCGAAAGTCACCGGGCTCTGAGAGCAACGGTGCTGCCGGGCAGGGTCGGGCACCGTACGGAACCGGACCCGGAACCCGGGTCACTGGTCCCCGGCTCCGGGCTCCGGGACCGGGCCGGCTGCCCGGGGTGACACCTCGTGTGGTGCGCTCAGGGGGTGTCGCCGGACCAGTCCCAGCGCCCCGGGTCGCCGGGGCGCTGGTCGTACAAGGCCCGTCCCCCGCCGCCGAACCGCCCGAGCTCGGTCTTCAGCGCGGCACCGGTACGGATCGCGTCCCTCGTCCAGCCGGTGATGTCGAGCAGCAGGCCGTCCAGCGGCCCCCCGACCAGTTCGGCGTAGGTCTGCCCCCGCCTCGGTCCCTGGTCCGGGGCCCCCGGGTCCTGGCCGTACACCCGGCCGCGCAACAGCTGCTCGTCGTCACTGTCCATGCCCCCAGCCTTCCAGCCGCCACTGACAGTGCGGACCTGCCGGCCCCGGCCCCGACCTAGGCTTCGGCTTCGGCTTCGGCGCCGGGTCGCCCGGTGCTCCGGTGAAGGCCCCGCCGCGGGCCGGGGCTGCGGGCGTACGTGCCGGTGTTCTGCCTCGAAGGGTGTGTACGCCCGGGCGGCCCGGGCGTGGTGCGGCCGCGCGGTGCGGGCAGGTGCCGAGGACGGCCGTCCCGTCGCCTCACCCCGCACGTCGTTCCCCGGCCCGGGCGTCGCCCCGGACACCCGATGAGGTACGAAGTCCGGTGTGAACGAACAGACTCGGCCCGCGACCGTTCGCGTGTTCATCGCCCTCGCCCCGCCCGACCACGCGAAGGAGGAACTCGCCCGGGAGCTTGGCCCCGCCTATGGCACACACCCTCACCTGCGGTGGAACCGCATCGAGGACTGGCACATCACCCTGGCGTTCCTCGGGGAGCTGCCGGCCGGGACCGTACCGCTGCTGCGCCGGCCGCTCGCCGACCTCGCAGCCGGCCGCCGGCCGCCCGGTCTGGCACTGCGCGGCAGCGGCAGCTTCGACGACCGGGTGCTGTGGAGCGGAGTCGAGGGAGACCTCGGCGAACTGCACACGCTCGCCGCCGACGTGCGCAGCGCGGTCAGGAACTGCGGTGTCACCTTCGAGGAACGGCCCCTGCGCCCCCATCTGACGCTGGCCCGCGCCCGTCGGGGAGATCGGACCTCGGCAGCGGAGATCGCCGAAGGGCTCGCCGGATTCACCGGCCGCCGCTGGCCTGCCGAACGCCTGCACCTGGTCGGCAGCAACGCCGGGCGCGGCAAGGGGCCGATCCACTACCGCGACATCGAGTCCTGGGCCCTGGGCGACGGGGGCCGCACAGGGGCATGAAACACGACGCTCGTCCTCCCTGCCCCCCGGGGGGCCCGGGCCCCGCAGCCCACGGACGTCCCCGGCCCACGGACATCCCGTCCCGTCCGGTCCCACGGCCCGCCCCGTCCCGTCCGCAGCCCTCGGCCGTTTCGCCGCCCCGGCCTTCCGCAGCCGGCCCTGCGGTGCGGGGGCTCACCCCCGCCCCCGTGCCGAGCCACCGGGGACTCGCGGACGGCACGGCTGCGGCACCGGCTCCGGCTCCGGCCGCCGAGCCCGTCGAAGCCCACCACGTCCGGGCCGGCCGGCGCACCACACCGTCCGGCCGGGCCGGGTCGGGTCGGGCGGGCCTGTGCTGCACGGACCGGGGAGCGGGCCGGCCCGGGTGCGGCGTTGAGATGGATGCGCTGTTGAGATGAATGCCTGCCCGGCCGGGAATAGAGGGCGGGGGTGCCTGTTGATCACACCATGACTTCTCTGACGCATGGGGCATGGGGACGGGTGGGTATCTGGAGCAGTGCTCTGCACGCATCGCGGACGGACGACGCGGGCAGGGCAGCGATCGAGGAGGCGGTCGCCGAGCTCGAGGAACTGGGGTATGGCACGGTCTGGATCGGAGGCAGTCCCACGCCCGACGACGCAGCGGCCGTCGTCGCCGCGACCCGCACGGTGACCGTGGCCACCGGGATCCTGAGCATCTGGGACCACACCGCGAAGGACGTGGCGGCACGGATCGCGGCACTCGAGGCGAGCGCACGCGGGCGGTTCGTCCTCGGCCTGGGCGTCAGCCACGGCCCGATGGTGCCGCAGTACGCGAAGCCCTACAGCGCGATGGTCGCCTACCTCGACGCCCTGGACGCCGCCACCCCGCCCGTGGCCGGCGGACACCGCGTCCTGGCGGCGCTCGGCCCGAAGATGCTGAAGCTCGCAGCCGGCCGGTCGCTGGGCGCACATCCCTATCTCGTCACCACCGAGCACACCGCGGAGGCACGCGAGGCGCTCGGCCCCGGCGCGCTGCTCGCCCCGGAGCTGACGGTCGTACTCGACCACGACCTCGACCGGGCCCGCACCACCGCGCGGAACATGCTGGGCATGTATCTCCGGCTGCCCAACTACACCGACAACCTGCTGCGCCTGGGGTTCACCGACAGCGACTTCGGGGGCGGCGGCAGTGTCCGCCTCCTGGACGCCCTGTTCGCGCTGGGTGACACCGAACGGGTGAGGACGCGGACACGGGAGTACCTGGATGCCGGTGCCGATCACGTCGCGCTCCAGGTACTCACCGCCGGTGAGGGCGGCGCCGGCCTGCCGCGGGCCCAGTGGCGTGAGCTGGCCGGGGTGTTCGCCGGCGAACTGTAGCGGTGTGCCCCCTGCTCCGGGCCGTCCCCTGAAGGTTCCCGCACCGCCCGCGGCTCGTTGCCGCCTCCCCGGCCGCGCGGCCGCGGTCAGCGGCAGTGCGCGAGGCCGGGCGGCGGGAAGGCGGCGGCGCGGGAACCCGTGGCCGGGGTGAGGCCCGGATCAGCGGATCTCGGTGACCCGGCGTTCCTTCAGGGCGGCGCAGTTGGAGTTCTCCACCGACACGTACACGTTGGCTATGTTGCCGCCCCAGCTCACGCAGTGGCCCTTGCCGTAGACGTAGGCGGGCCCGGCGTAGGAGGTGTAGTTCCCGAAGTCGTCGGCCCACGCGTCGGTGTCGGGGACGTAGACGTACACGGACATGCTCTTGGCCGTGCCCGGGTTGGAACGGATCGTGGCGACACAGTTCTTGCCGTTGGAGGAGTTGTACGTCAGGTAGACGGTGCCCAGTGAACCGACGGGCACCGAGTTCACGGTCTTGTAGGCGCTGCCGCAGACGCCCTGGGGTGTGACGTTGGGTGCGGCGGAGGCGGTCGTGGCCAGGGCGGTCGTGCCGCCCACGGCCAGGGCGGCGACCGCCCCTGCAGCGGCGATAGTACGCGTGATTCCCATATTTCCCCCTTGTGTACCTGAGAGCGGTTTGCTCCTACTCGATGTGACCCTCGAACGGTGCGGATGGTTGTGCCGGGATCCGACCGGGATACACGGGCCCTCGGGGTGAAGTGGGTTGGCCCGGCGCCCTGTTGATGGCGTCCACCGGTTCATTCGGGGCCGGTCCGGCCGCGTCCGGGCGGCCCCGAAGGCCGGGGTGGGCCGCGTCCGGGCGGCCCCGAGGACCGGGGTGGGCCGCGTCCCGCCCTGGTCCTGCCGGCCTCCGCCGGACCGGGGCGGGACGGACGGGCCGAGAGCATGCGCCTTGCGCCTGCGGGGGCCGGTTCGCAGCCCCGGGACGAGTGCCCGGGACGGGGGCGCACCGGACGGGCAGGGCAACCGGGCAGAGGACCGGGGCGGGGAGGGGGGTGGGGTGGGGTGGGTGTTCCGGGTGGGTGGGCAGAGGACGGGGCGGGGTGTCGCGGGTGGAGAGGAAGGGTGCCGCCGGGCGGGGCGGGCTCGGGGGCTGCTGTCGTTGCCGGAGGGGTGCCGGCCGGGTGGGCGGTTCGCTGCCCGAGGTACCGGACGGTGTGCGGCCGGGCACCGGCGTGTGCGGCCGGGTCTTGGTGCGTGGTGTGCGGCCGGGTCTTGGCGTGTGCGGGGAGGGCTCGAGCGGGTGTCGAGCGGGAGGCCCTAGGGTCGCCGGCATGCGGATCTTCGTTACCGGCGGTGCAGGATTTATCGGGTCCCAGTACGTCAGGGCGCTGCTGTCCGGCGAGCTTCCCGGGTCGGACGGCGCCCGGGTCACTGTCATCGACAAGCTCGGCCACGGCAGCAACATGGACAACCTCGCCCCGGTCGCGGAGCATCCCGGTTTCCGGTTCGTCCACGGTGACATCTGCGATGCGCAACTGGTCGACGAGGTGGTGCGCGGGCACGACGTGATCGTGCACTTCGCCGCCGAGTCGCATGTCGACCGGTCGATCGATGACGCGCGCCCGTTCGTGACGGCCAATGTGCTCGGTACGCAGGTCCTGCTGGACGCGGCCCGGCGGCACGGGGCAGGGCGCTTCGTCCATGTGTCGACGGACGAGGTCTACGGTTCCATCGCGGACGGGTCGTGGACCGAGTCGCAGCCGCTGGCACCGAATTCACCGTACGCGGCGTCGAAGGCGGGTTCCGACCTGCTGGTCCTTTCCGCGCACCGGACCCACGGGCTGGACGTCGTGATCACCCGGTGCTCGAACAACTACGGCCCTTACCAGAATCCGGAGAAGGTCATCCCGCTGTTCGTGACGAACCTTCTGCGGGGCCGGCGGGTCCCGTTGTACGGGGAGGGCGGAAACGTTCGTGAATGGCTTCATGTCGCGGACCACTGCCTGGCCATTCAGCTGGTTCTGCGGGGCGGGCGGCCCGGTCGTGTCTACCACGTGGGCGGCGGCACGGAGCTGACGAACCGGGAGCTGACCGGGCGTCTGCTGGAGAGCTGCGGGGCGGGCTGGGACAGGGTCGAGCGGGTCGCCGACCGGCTCGGCCACGACCAGCGGTACTCCCTGGACATGACCAGGATCCGCGATGAGCTGGGGTTCGTCCCCCAGCAGTCCTTCGACACCGGTCTCAAGGACACGGTCGAGTGGTACAGGGAAAACACTTCCTGGTGGGACCGGTAGAAGTCCGGTGCCCTGCGCGCAGGGTCCCGGAGGCTTTCTTCGTGATGCGTGCGGTGGCCCCCGGATCTCGTGGTGCGGTCCTGCGGCGGCCCGGGCTTCCCTCACACAGAAATGAACAAGGGTGATAGATATGGCCGACCGGAAGACACCGGGGACCGGCAGGGAAGTACGGCCGGTGCACTGTGCCGGGGACCGGCCCGGCAAGGACGCCCCCGAGGTTGTCGAGGCCGGTGTCCCCGCTTTCCCGCCCGGCAGCGTACCGGCAGACGGCCGGCGCCCGCAGGTGAGCGCCGCCGTCCGGGGCCTGACGGCCCAGCAGCCGGGGCCGGTGATGCTGCCGCCCTGTGCCCACGGGCTCCCCCGGGGGCCGCGTGGCCGTCGGGGTCCCGCGATGACCGGCGCCGGGCGGGCACGGCCCGCACACCGGGAACCGGGCGTGGCCCACTCCCCCATCCGAACAAGGAGTTCTCTGCGATGACCGCTCAGATGACCATGGAGGCCCCGGTCAGGGCGCGCCGGGCCGGACTCGTCCTGGCGGTGTGCTGCCTGGGGCAGCTGATCGTGATCCTCGACGCTTCGATCGTGAACGTCGCCATCCCCTCCATCCAGGACGCGCTGCACTTCACACCGGGCAGCCTGACCTGGGTGTACAACGGGTACCTGATCCCGTTCGCGGGTTTCCTGCTGTTCTCCGGGCGGATGGTCGACCTGTTCGGCGGCCGGCGTCTGCTCCTGATCGGTACTGCCGTGTTCACGGTGTTCAGCTTCGTCGGGGGGATCGCCCCGAACGCGGCGACGCTGGTCCTGGGGCGCGCCGGGCAGGGCTTCGGCGGTGCGGTCATCGCGTCCGCGACCCTGGCCGTGCTGAGCTCCACGTTCACCGAGCCGGTCGAGCGTGCCAAGGCGTTCGCCCTGTGGGGTGCGGCGTCCGGGAGCGGCGGGGCGATCGGTGTCCTGAGCGGCGGGGCGATCGTCGAGTGGGCGTCGTGGCGGTGGGTGTTCCTGGTGAACCTGCCGCTGGGCCTGCTGATCGCGGGTATGGCCGTCATGTCGGTCACCGCCGCCCCGGGCGGCGCGGGCGGCCCGCGTAAGAAGGCCAAGCTCGACGTGCTGGGGTCCCTGTCGGTCACCCTGGGGATCGCCGCCCTCGTCTACGGGCTCGCCGAGGGGCAGCACTACGGGTGGGGATCGGCGCGTATCGTCACGTCGCTGACGATCGGTGTGGTCCTGCTCGCGGTGTTCGTGCTCGACCAGGCCAAACTGGCCGAGCAGCCGCTGATGGAGCTGAGCCTGTTCCGTAACCGCTCGGTGTGGGCGGCCAACCTCACGATGCTGGCCTTCGGTGCGGCACTGCCCACGATGTTCTACTTCCTGACCCTGCTCTACCAGTCGGTGCTCCACTACAGTGCCATCCGTACCGGGCTGGCGTTCCTGCCCCTGACGGTGTTCGCGTTCATCGGTGCCGCCGCGTCCTCGAGCGTGGCACCGCGCACCGGTCCCCGGCCGATGATGCTGGTCGGGCTCCTGCCGATGATCGCCGGGCTGGTGTGGCAGTCGGCGGCCGACGAGCACGCCACCTACCTCGCCGATCTGCTGGGCCCGACCCTGCTGTTCGGTGTGGGTCTGGGCATCGTGGTCACCTCGGTGGCGGGCGCGGCGACGGCGGGTGTGCCGGAGGACAAGCACGGCCTGGCATCGGGGGTGCTGAACACCTCGCAGTCGCTGGGCGGCGCGGCCGGGCTCGCGGTCATGGTGGCCCTGGCCCAGACCCGTACGGCGGAGGTCGCCGGTGACGGTCCCCCGGACGCGCATGCGTTCGTGGCCGGGTACGGGGTCGCGTTCCTCGCGACCGGGGTACTGCTCACCCTGAGCCTCGCGGCCGCGGCGGCGGTACCGCGCGGCCCCCGGTAGCCCCAGCGGCCCCCAGGGCCGCACACCCCCACCCGTACGGTCACCGCCCGGCCCACCGCGGCCCCCCCGTTTTTTGGCGGTCCGCTGTCCGGGACGGGCTGCGGGCAGCCCTCGCCGCCCGCAGCGGACCAGCAGTGAGAAGCCCGCCCGGCCCACCGGGCGGGCTTCTCACTGCCCCCGGGCCCGAGTGAACCCCGAACACCCCCGGAGCAGCACACAGACACCGGACAAGTCGCAGGCCGCAGCAGACGGAAGCGGAGGCGGAGGCAGAGGCAGAGGCGGAGGCGGACGGCCGCAGGTGCAGGCGCGGGGCGCAGGCAGAGGCAAAGGCAGAGGCAGAAGCTGAGGCAGAAGCGGAGGCTGAGGCTGAGGCTGAGGCAGAAGCGCAGGCTGAGGCTGAGGCAGAAGCGCAGGCTGAGGCAGAAGCGCAGGCTGAGGCAGAAGCGCAGGGCGCAGGCAGAGGCTGAGGCAGAAGCGCAGGGCGCAGACGAAGGCGGACGGCCGCAGGACCGCAAGGCCGCAAGGCCGCAGGACCGCAAGGCCGCAGGACCGCAAGGCCGCAGGACCGCAAGGCCGCAGGACCGCAGGCAGGGGATCTGTGGGGAGCCGTGTGCGAAGCGGGAGAGCGAAACCAAATCCGGGAGAACCCTGCCGGGGAGGGCGGGGCCCTTGTGGAACAGGGCCGTGAAGCGGGGCGGGCCCGCGGTGTGGCGGTGGGTGGTCTCCCTGGCCATGACGACAAGAGGGACGCCCAGGGCAGGCACGCAGGCACCATGTCCCTGCCCTGCTCCGCCTCGCACAGCGGGTGGGCCGGCGTCCTCTTCTTCGTGCTCCGCGAGGGAACCTTCCACGGATCCCGGCCGGCCACCGACATCAGCCATTCATCGGGCCGGCACGCCCTCACAAGGGTTGGGCACGACCACGGCCAGTGGCCCGGGGCAAGGCAGGAGTGATCCGGGAAGTACTCGATGTGCCGGCGGCAGCCCTCGTTCGTCTCCGCAACCGACCGGAGTCCGTCACCGCGAACGCTCAGGCCCGGCCGGTCACCCCCGGTGAGCGGAACGCCGCGCCCCGAACCGACTCGGACACACACGCACACGCACCCGGCCCCACTGGTGCCGGCCGCCTCGGCCGAACAGAAGCCTGCCCGTGCCAGTGCCGCCGAAGCCCGCTCAGCCGAGGCAGTGGTTTCCCTGCCCCTCCCCCGAGACACGGCCGGCCGGGTTCCGCAGAGCCACCCCAACCGAAGCATCCGGCCCCTCCTCATCGGAGAAGAACAAAACCCTCGCCCGCCACCACCGCCCTCCCCCCTCCGTCCCACAACGGCCGGACCCGGCAACCAGAGCCGAGCCCCGGCCGGCCGGGCCCGGGCCACCACGCAGCCGGCCGCCACGGACACCCCACACCCCCGACGAACACCACAAGGGCCCCCGGGCCCGGACCGCGCCTGCGGCCCGCAACACCCAGAGCAGCAGCCCGGCGCCCACCCGGCCTCGATCGGCGCTATAGGCGGCGTCCTTAGCCTCCCGAACATGCGAGGCATCATCTTGGCCGGCGGGACCGGCTCCCGGCTGTGGCCGGTCACCCAAGTCATGTCGAAACAGCTCATGCCTGTATTCGACAAGCCGATGATCTACTACCCCCTGTCCACCCTGGTACTGGCAGGCGTGCGGGACATCCTCGTCATCACCATGCCCTCCGAACGGGACTCCTTCGAGCGGCTGCTGGGCGACGGATCGCAACTGGGCCTGCAGATCCAGTACGCGACGCAGCCCAGCCCCGGAGGCATCGCGCAGGCGTTCCTGATCGGGGCGGACTTCATCGGGGACGAACCGGTCGCGCTCATCCTCGGCGACAACATCTTCCACGGCGTGGGCCTCGGGGAACAGCTCAAAGCACACTCCTCCCCCCAGGGCGGGCACATCTTCGCCTACCCGGTCGCGAACCCGAGCGCGTTCGGCGTACTGGACTTCGACCGCGAGGGACACGTCCTGTCCATCGAGGAGAAGCCCGCACACCCCAAATCCAGGTACGTGGTCCCCGGCCTCTACTTCTACGACAACCGTGTCGTGGAGATCGCAGGGTCCCTCCTGCCCAGTGCACGGGGCGAGCTGGAGATCACCGAGGTCAACCAGGCCTACCTGCGCCGCGGTGAACTCGCCGTGACCGTCCTGGACCGCGGAACCGCGTGGCTGGACACCGGGACGTTCGCCTCGATGGTGCAGGCCTCGGAATTCGTCCGGGTCATCGAGGAGCGACAGGGCCTGAAGATCGGCTGTGTCGAGGAAGCAGCCTGGCGCAACGGGCTCATCGGCGACGACCACCTGCGTGAACTCGCCCAGCCCCTCCTGCCCAGCGGCTACGGAACCTACCTGACCGGCCTCCTGGACGCCGCCGCCGAAGACATCCAACAACCCACCCCCACCCCGGCAACGGCATCACCGGCACCGGCTACGGCGTCGGCATCGTCGGCCCCGGTGTCGGATCCGGCGTCGGATCCGGTGCCGGTCTCGGCCCCGGCGTCGGATCCGGTGCCGGTGTCGGTGTCGGGTCCGGTGTCGTCGGCCCTGGCGTCGGAGGGCCCGCGGCAGCCCGCCCCGGCCACGGACGAAGAGACCCGCCACCCCACCCCCGCCGGACACAGCCGGCAGCCCACCCCGCCGCACACCTCCCCCCAGCCCACCCCCGCCAAGGAAAGCCGCCAGCCCACCCCCGCCGAACAGACCCGCCGCCCGGTCCCGGTCGGCGCCGGCGCCACCGGGTGAGAAGGAAACTCATGAAGATCGAAGAACTCGGCATCCAGGGCGTCCACCTCGTCCGGCCACAGGTGTTCGACGACCCGCGCGGCGCGTTCCTGGAACTGTTCGTCGGCCACCGACTGTCCGCGCAGACCGGCCGCCCCATGGACGTGGCCCAGGTCAACTGCTCCGTCTCCCGGCACGGCACGATCCGCGGGATCCACCTCACCGCAACCCCGCCCGGCGAAGCCAAGTACGTGACCTGCGTGAGCGGCTCGATCATCGACGTCGTCGTCGACGTCCGCACCGGCTCACCCACCTACGGGGCATCCCTCGCCATCCCCCTGGACGACACACAGCACCACGCCCTGTACATCGCCGAAGGCCTCGGCCACGGATTCGCCGCGGTCAGCGACACCGCCGTGGTCACCTACCTCTGCGACAACACCTACACCCCCGGCCAGACCATCTCGATCAACCCCCTGGACCCCCAACTCGCCCTGCCCTGGCCCGACCTCGACGACATCGTCCTGTCCGACAAGGACCGCACCGCCCCGACCCTCGCCCAGGCCGAAGCCCTGGGCATCCTCCCCCACTACACCACCCCACACACCCCCGCCCGCCCGGCAGGACAACGGCCCGCCCCCCACAAGTGACACAAGGTCACCCAGGAGCAACCCGCCCACCGACACCAGGAACAGGACCAGGAACACTCATGAAGAGGCACATCGCCTTCCTGAACATCCCCGCCGCCGGTCACGTCACACCGACCCTGGGCGTAGTCGAAGAACTCGTCAAGCGCGGCCACAAGGTCAGCTACCTCGCCGCCGGCCCCGTCGCCGAACGCATCGCCTCCACCGGCGCCGAGATCATCCCCTACACCTCCGCCCTCGACCCCCGCACCATCGCACCGACCGGCGCACAGGACTGGCTGGCCCGCGTCCTGCTCGGCGCGGTCCGCGAAGCAGCCGCCACCGCACCCGTCCTGGAAGCCCACTTCGGCGACGACCTGCCCGACTGCCTCGTCTACGACATCTCCATGCAGTTCCTGGGCCGCGTCATGTCCCGCAAACTCGGCATACCCGGCATCCAGCTCTACCCCGTCCTGGCCTCCCACCAGTACTTCTCCCAAGCACACGACACAGCCGAAGGACTCTTCGGCGACCTCACCCGCGAACTACGCACATTCGCCGACACCCACGGCCTCCACGACACGCCCCTGGACGAACTCATGTCCGACGCCCCCCGCAACATCTCCTTCATGCCCCGCGAGTTCCAGACCGACGCCGGCTCCTTCCCCGACGACCAGTACACCTTCGTCGGGATCCCCCTGCGCGAAAGCGACCTCCAGGGCACCTGGCGGCCCACGAACAACAACCCCGTCGTCCTGATCTCCCTGGGCACCACCTTCAACACCCAACCCGAATTCTTCGCGATGTGCGCGAAAGCATTCGAAGGACTCCCCTGGCACGTCGTGATCGCCGCGGGCCCCGGCGTCGACCTCGAAGCCGTCGGTGAACTCCCCCCGAACGCCGAGATCCATTCCTGGCTCACCCTCCAGGCCGTCCTCGAACACGCCGGCGCGTTCGTCTGCCACGGCGGCGCCGGCAGCACCATGAACGCCCTGTATGCCGGAGTCCCTCTCGTCTCGGTCCCCCACAACGGTGACGAAGAAATGATCGCCGCACGAACCGCCGAGCTGAAACTCGGCCGGGTCCTGACCCCCCACGACATCACCGCCGACACGCTACGCGCAGCCGTCCAGGACGTCGCTACCGACACCACCATCCAGACCAACGTACGCACCATGCGTCACGCCATGCACGAAGCCGGCGGCGCTCCCCGCGCAGCCGACACCATCCTGAACCACCTCACCACCACCCCATAACACCCCACACCCCCACCACCCCACCACCCCCGCACCGCCACCCACACAACCACACCACCCACAACCCCCTGCACCACCACACCCACAACCCCCTGCACCACCCCGGCCCGCACCCACACACCGCCACTCACACACACCGCCACCCACAGGGCTGCCACCACAACCCCGCTCTACAGCACCACCCCAGCCCCCTGCACCACCAAGGCCCGTAGTCACCGGAGAAGAAGGAAACGATGAACACACACGACCTCACCACCAAACTCGCCCCACACAACATCTACCTCGAAATCCAGCAGTTCTACGCACTCCAGCTGAAAATCCTCGACCGCGGCGACGGCGAACAATGGGCCCGCACCTTCACCCCCGACGGCGTATTCCAGGCCGCCGACATGCCCGACCCCCTCACCGGCCGCGCAACCCTCACCAAAGCAATCGAACACCAAACCCTCAAACACGAAGGACTCATCCTCCGCCACTGGCTCGGACAACTCACCATCGAACAACTCGACGACAACACCGTCCACGCACAGAGCTACGTCATGGTCTACGTCATCCCCAACCAAACCCTCCTCGACGGAGACGTCCACTTCCGCCACCACACCCTCTGCAACGACAAACTCACCCGCACCAACGGAACCTGGCACGTCAACAACCGCTACGTCACCACCGACGGCAACTACAAATAACCCCCACACACCAACAACACCACCACCCACCACCCCACACCACCACAACAACAACAGCACTGTCAGCGGCAGCAGACCATGCGCTGGCCGAGTTCGGCGGGCGAGCCCTGCTTCCAGGCGGTGTTGTCGCCCAGGCCGGCTCTCAGCCGGTCCCGCAGGCCTTGCTCGCCCTCGGGGCCACGGGTGGTACTGAGATGGCGTCGATCAACGGCAGGTCCGGCTCCGGCGGTATGCCGTGTTCGGCTGCGCCCACGACCGACCCCCGCTTACGATCCGTCAGCAGGTCGACACACCGTGAGAACACCGCAGGGCGCTGGGGATGCAGGAGCGACAGTGGATCACCACCCGCTGGAGCGAACTGGACTCCCTCGCCGCAAAGTTGGCCAAGCAACTCCAGGAGGTCCAGGCCAAGCGGGATGAACTGGCGATCGTGGAGCGGGTGTTGTACCGTCCGGCCGAGCAGGCCCTCGCCGACGCCGCGGCTGTCGCTCCGGTACCGGCGAAGGTGGCCGGGCGGGCAGTCCTACTCATCCCGCTCCGCAGCGACGCGGCCAACGAGGGCGCGCTGCCCCGACGACTACCGCAAGATCCGCGCGATCGTGCGGGAGGCTGACGGCCCGGTGCAGGTCAGGGCGTCGGCGAGCGGCTGGGCCTGGACACCTCGGTGCGCGGCAAGCTGGAACCTCTGCGGGCGAAGATGACCAAGCTCGCCGACCGCGACTGTCTGCACAAGCGGGGCGACGTGCGGTTCACGGCACGTCCGTAGTCGCGCGGGGCGCGCCCTTACTGACGGGCCCTCGTTTGGTGTGAAGAAAAACATCAGTTCCGCGAGGGCCCTGACGGCCTTGTCTACACCGCCCGCCTGCCGCTGTCGAGTGCCACCCTGAACTGGCTCGCCGACCTGATACCCGGCTACCTCAACAAGATCGGCTCGCGGTGGCGTCCTGCCCGCGGGGAAGATCACCACCATCGTGCTGGCGGTGCTGCGCTGTTACCAGCGGCCTGGCGACCTGGCCGGCGGCAACGGCATCCACCGCACCACCGTGACCCGATGGGTGAAGGAGGTCGTCGGCCTGCTCGCCGCCCGCGCCCCACGCCTGGACCGGGCCCTGAAGAAGATCGCCCGAAAGGGCGGCGACATCGTACTGCTGGACGGATCGGTGATCCGCACCCGGCGCAGAACCGGGAGGGAGAACCGGAAGAACTACTCCGGCAAGAACAAATGCCACGGCCTGCTCGTGATCGCCCTCACCGACGACCGGGGCCGACTGCTGTGGATCTCGGCGGCCCGCCCCGGGCGCGCCTCGGAGATCACCGCCTGCCGGCACGACAAGCTCACCCGGAAACCGCGGGAAGCCGGGCTCGGCGCCATCGCCGACCTGGGGTTCGTCGGCCCCGACGACGGCGGCCCCGACGGTGATCACAGGCTACAAGACCGCCCGAACCGACCCGGCCCCGCCAAAGCCGCTGACGGTACGACAGGTGACCGGCTGGCTCACCCGACACCCCGCCGCCCTGAGCGCGGAAGACCGGGCCAGCCTGAATGACGTTCTGGCCCGCTGTCCCGAACTGGATACGCCCGCCGGACACGTCCGGGACTTCGGCGAGATACTCACCGGCCGCCTCGGCTCCACGCTCCCCGCCTGGATCGACGCAGTCGAAGCCAGCCAGTTGCCCGGACTCACCGGGTTCGCACTCCACCTGCGCCGAGACCTCGACGCCGTGGCCGCCGGTCTCACTCTGAACTGGAGCTCCTGCAGCATCGGGGTGCCGTGAACCGCATCAAGAAGATCAAGAGACAGCTCTACGGCCGAGCCGGATTCGAACTCCTTCGTAAGATGATCTTGCTTCAATAGCGCGTCGCCCTGGTGCCGGCTCGCCAGCTTCCCGGCCCCTTGAGACCAGAGTTCGGACGTCCAGATCCCGACAGGACGGCCACGCGAAGGGAACCACAACTGAGGCTGTGAGTCGCGACGCCTCTCGTCAGCCTGCCCATCCCAATGGAAACGGCCCTCGGCATCAGGCCACAGCACGGGGAGAGGCGGCCGCCGGTAGAACCCGATCGCCTGTCCGAAGAAGGTCCGGTGCCAGCTGCGATCGATCTGCCTGAGCGCGACTTGATACCCGTGGACAACATCAGGATGGCTCTGGCCGTCCGCCAGCACTTCGCCTGCGGCGGACTTCTCTCCGAGCGTGTTAAGCATGCGGTGCATGGCGTGGACATTGAGCCCGAACATGGCGAGTTCGGGTCCGCCGTGGGTGTGCGCGAGGCCGATCGTGTAGACGAATCCAGGACTGATCTCGTCTTCGGGAACCATCACGACGTGCCATCCGTACTGCCGCACATGCTCGATGACCGTC
This sequence comes from Streptomyces clavifer, assembly GCF_036345975.1. Classification (NCBI taxonomy): domain Bacteria; kingdom Bacillati; phylum Actinomycetota; class Actinomycetes; order Kitasatosporales; family Streptomycetaceae; genus Streptomyces; species Streptomyces clavifer. The sequence goes on from NZ_CP107793.1 coordinate 143,811, forward strand.
AGATCCATGCGGTCCGCTTCATCCCGGTCGCCGTAGTCATGGCAGAGGACACAGCGGCACTGGAACGGATCACCAGTCATGTGCGGAGGTCACGAGGTGAGCGTTCAGGTCGAGCAACCGGGGTTTGGGCCCTCTCAATCGAACAGCGACGTCACGCTTCGCGACGGCTCCCCAAGATCTCGTGGACAAAGCCGGCCAATGTCGGTGAAAGGTAGGAACACCTCCCGACCATCAAGGCCAGACCCTCGGCCTGGCGACCGGCCGGCTGAGGACCAGGCCGGCCGCGGCCCTAGAGTTCGGGATCATGACGAGGACCACGCCACCGCGCCCGCTCGACGTCGAGGCGCTCTTCCCCGGGATCTCGGCCCACCGCGGCACGACTACCCGGTTGCACCCGCGGCCGGGCAGCCCTGACGTGTCGGTGAGCTCCGTGGGCGGGCCGATGCTCTGGCCGGCGGACGAGCCGTGGCCGGTGTGCACCGATCCGCACCCCCACGGGCGTGGCCGGCGCCCCGCGGACATCCACCGGGAGCGGCAGCTCCTGGCCGCCGCGTGGGCCCGGGACCCGGGCTCCGGCCCCACGGACGAGGAACGGCGGCTCCTGGAGGAGCTCAGGCGCAGGCACCGGGCGGCAGGGGAGGGCGGGGAGTCAGATCCGCTCCCGATGATCGGTCTGGCCCAGCTGTACCGCCAGGACGTGCCAGACCTGCTCGCGGGGCCGGAGGAGTGCGATCTGCTCCAGGTCTTCTGGTGCCCCTTCGACGCGCACGGCGAGAACCGGACCGGCATGCTGCTGGACCTGCGCTGGCGCCGGTCGTGCGAGGTCGTCAGGGCGATGGCGCAGCCGCCCGTGCCGGAGGTCGTGGGCTTCGAGGGTTACGTACCCGAGCCGTGCGCGCTGCACCCCGAGCAGGTGGTCACGTACCCCTTCGCCGAGCTGCTGCCCGGAGAGCTGTGCGCCCGGATCGAGGCCAGGGAAGAGGCCCTCGAAGAGGAGGCCGAGGAAGCGGACGCGGAGGAATGGGACTGGCCGACCTACCAGTTCGACCTGTCCGTCCCGCCCGGCTGGCGAGCCGGGGGCTACGCGTCCTGGAACCTGACCGACGCCGCCGCCACGGACTGCCCGGTCTGCGCGGCCCCGATGGAACTGCTGCTGACCATCGCCAGCTCGGAGTGGGACGGCGGAAGCGGCAGCTGGATACCGCTGGAGGAACGGGGCCCTGCCGTCGGCGGGGGCGGCGAGCCCACCGGGGTCACGGTGGGCCGCTGGGGCAAGCTGATCATCTTCGCCTGCCCCGCCGACCCGCGACATCCGCACCTCAGAAGCATCCAGTAGCTGCCGCACGGACCATCGCGCACGAACCCTGGCTATGGCATCGGCGCGAGACATCCGGATGCAGTCGGCCAGGGGTGGCGGCATCTCGACTGGGATTTCCCCAGCCGGAGCACCACCGTGCTGGGGCTGATCTCACGTGCCCGGCCGTGCACCGCGGCCCACGACCCGACCCGGTGGTCATCGACGACAACGTCGGCTACGGCAGCACGCTGCGCGCCGCGCGCGCCCTGGTCGAACAGCTCGGCGGGCGGGCCGTCACCCGCAGCGTCGAATCCGCCTGGACTCTCTACCACCGGTCCGGCGGCACGACATCGCCGACGCTGCAGACCTGCCGACCTGCCGACCTACCGACCCGCGCCCCAACCTGCACCACAGCATCCACAAGCGTCTGACCGGACACCTGCTGCGCGGCGACACCGGAGCCTGTCTGCGCGCCGGAGCCCTCACCCTGCGGCGGAGCCTTGAGGCGCTCGATCTGTGCAGCCCGCAGGTCCGGAATTACGCCCGTTTCCCGAAGCTCGGTCAACCGGCGTTCGAACTCCCGCCGCGCGGTGATGCCGTCGGTTCGCGATGAGTCCCGTGGTGCTCGACCCGGCCCGAACCGCATTGTTGCGCTCAGGAGGCGCGGTGAAAGCGGTGGTGTAGGTCGCGCACCTGCTCCGCGAGGCCGGGAATCGGGCCCTCCACCACGAGGTCAGGGACGATATCTTGGATCGGCAGGGCCCGCACAGGAGGCGCGGGAATATCCAACTCGGCGAGCCAGGCTGTCAGTTGCTCGGAGGAGCTCACGTACACGATGCGCCCCAGCCCGACCCAGCCATGCGCGGCGGCGCACATCGGGCAGTGCTCACCAGAGGTGAAGACGGTCGCAGCCGCTCGTTCCGCGGGGGACATGTTCGCCGCGGCCCACCGAGCCAGCTCGAACTCCGGATGGCGGGTCCGGTCGCCCGAGGCCACACGGTTGTGGTCCTCGGCGAGGACGGTCCCGTCCGCGGCGACGAGCACGGAGCCGAACGGCTCGTCGCCCACTTCCAGGGCTTCGGTCGCCAGTTCCACGCAGCGGCGCAGATGCCGCAGCTCAGCGTCGGTCACCATGTTGCCTCCAGCCCCTGTGCCTCAGTGGATGCTAGATCCTCGATCCGCTCGAAGCATCCGAATTCAGCTCGCGGTAGTCGTGTTCGATGCGCCACCGCAGCTTCGCGAGGCGGACGAGATCGCGGGCGGGAAGGTCGGCAGGCAGGTTGGAGATCCAGTACTTGACCGGCTCGTTCTCACCTACGGACCACTGAGCGACAGCCATTGCGGACCGGTGACTCCGTCTGGTGCGGGTTTCGGGCGGCGGCCGGCGAGGCGGACCCGCAGGAAAACCAAGCGGGCGGACACGGCAGCCTTCGGACCCCCTGCGCCAGGTCAGTCACCACGACCGCGCTGCCACGTCCCGCAGCCAGGATCTCCCGCGCACCACCCACCCGGGGACGCCTGCTGTGACTCCGGCGTTCAGGATGTCGCCGATACGGCCTTCTGCTCCTCCAGTGCCTTGGCCTCCGCCGCCAGCCGGTGGCGGCGCGTGGCCGGGCCGAAGATCGCCAGCACGATAGCTCCGACGGTCCAGGTTCCGGCGATGAACATGAAGACCGCTTCGTAGCCGACTCCGTTGTAGATGCCGGCGATCATCAGCGGGCCGGCCGCGTTCGACAGTCGCCCAAGGCCGTAGGCGATGCTGGTGCCGAGGGAGCGGCCCCGGGTGTCAAAGAGTTCCGGCGAGTATGCGTAGGCCAGGGCGGTGTAGCCGCGCTCGAAGAGATTGACCAGGAACCCAAAGGCGACGATCAGCACCGGGGTGAACGTCAGCCCGTACATCAAACCGGTGACGGCGATGATCAGGCCGAAGACCACCAGGGACCACTTGCGCTCGAACCGGTCGGTGACCATCGCCGCGAGGAAGGAGCCGAGCGGTGCGCCGACCGTCGTCAGCGCCACGTAGAAGATCGAGTCCTCCACGCTGATGCCTTCGGCGGCCAGCAGCGTCGGCGCCCAGCTGGAGTAGCCGAAGAAGCCGATGGTCTGGGTGATCCACAGGACCGACAGCAGGATCGTGGGGAACAGGAACTTCTTATCCTTGAGCATGCCCAGACCGGACCTGCCGGCCGGGCCCTGCGGCTGCGGTTCCTGTGCGGCGGGCAACTCACCGTGCTCGAGTGTCACGCCGGCCTCGAGGCGCGTCAGGACAGCGTCGGCCTCCTCGTGGCGGCCGCGGGACTCGAGCCACTGCGGAGACTCCTCGAGTTTGCGCACGAAGAACAGGAACAGCACACCGAGAGAGCCCCACAGGTAAACCAGGCGCCAGGACCAGTCGGACATCGGCACCACCGCGGAGGCGATCAGGTTGGTGACAGGGGTACCGCAGATACCGATGACGATGGCATATGCCTGGAACTTGCCGCGTTTGGCGCGCGGGTAGAGCTCGCTGATGTAAACGACGGCCACGACGGTCATCGCGGAGAGTCCCGCCGAGGTCAGCACACGGAAGACGCCCAGCGACCAGATGTCCCAGGCGAATACGCACGCGAAGGACCACGCGGTGAACCAGACCGTGCTCATGATGAGCATGCGCAGGCGTCCCAGCCGGTCGGCCAGTCCGCCGGCGACGACGGCCCCGAAGAACATGCCGACGAAGGACAACGAGATCACATAGGCGATGTGGTTGACGTCGATGCCCCATTGTTCGCGCACCACGGGGGCTGTGATGGCGAAGGTGTTGATGTCCGCGAACTCGAAGAAGTACGCGAACGCCACCGCGTAGAGGGCGGTCTTGTGGAACTTGGATATGGGCAACCGGTCGAGCCGGTTGGCCGCGTTGGTGGCGGGTTTGTGCTGCACTGCACGCTCCTGGGGTGGGGACGCGGCACCATTGCGGGGCCGGTGGTTTGCCGTCAGCCGGCCTCTTCCGGCCAGTACAGGTGCCGAGGGTTGTCGACCAGCAGAGCCTGCTGCCGGGTAAACGTCGTGGCGATATGCGGAATGTGGTCGACGAGCAGACCGTCGTCGGGCATGTGGTTCTTGAGGTTGGGGTGGGGCCAGTCGGTGCCCCACAGGGCCCGGTCGGTGAACTCGTCGACGACCTTGCGGGCGAACGGCACGACATCGCGGTAGGCGTGGCGCTCACCGTTCAGAGCGGGCGGTCCGGTGACGGTCAGGCGCTCGGGGCAGGAGACCTTGACCCAGACGTCGTTGGTCTCGACGAAGCGCAGGAAACGAGCGAACTCGGGTCCGTCCGGGCTTCGTGTGACGTCGGGGCGGCCCATGTGGTCGATGACGAGCGGGACTGGCAGGGAGGCGAAGAACGTCTCCAGGTCGGCCAGGTCCGCAGCCTCGAAGTAGAGGACGACGTGCCATCCCAGCGGTGCGATCCTGCGGGCGATGGTCGCCAGTGCCTCGGTGGGCGCGGCATCCACCAGGCGTCGGACGAAGTTGAAGCGCACCCCTCGCACTCCGGCGTCGTGCAGGCGTCGCAGTTCCTCTTCGCTGACGTCGGGGCGCACGGTCGCCACCCCGCGGGCCCGATCGCCGGCAGTCTGCAGAGCGTCTACCAGGGCGCTGTTGTCGGCACCGTGGCAGGTGGCCTGGACGATGACGTTGCGCGCGATGCCGAGGCGGTCGCGGAGGGCGAACAGGTCGTGCTTTGAGGCGTCGACAGGCGTGTACTTGCGTTCGGCCGCGTAAGGAAACTCGGCGGCGGGGCCGAATACGTGGCAGTGGGTGTCAACCGCCCCCGTCGGCAGTGGGAAGGCGGGATCGGTGGGTCCGCGGTACCAGTCGAGCCAGCCCGGGGTGATAGCGAAGGCCGGGTCAGTCATCGGGAGTGCTCCTCGTGCCGTCAGTCGACGTAGGTCAGGCCGAGCTCGGCCAGGGGGCCGCGCATGGCGTACATGTCCAGGCCCAGTTCCCCCTCCACGAACCGTTTCCGCTTTCCCTCCTCGGCGGCCTCGCGCCTTGCGGCAGCTTCGGCCACCGCGACGGCCTGGGGAGCGGGGACCACGACCACGCCGTCGGCGTCAGCGACGATCACGTCACCCGGGTTGACCAGGGCGTTGGCGACGACGACGGGAACGTTGACCGAACCGAGCGTGGCCTTGACAGTGCCCTTGGCGTTGATCGTGCGAGCGAAGACGGGGAAGTCCATCTGCCGCAGCTCGTCGACATCGCGGCAGCCACCGTCGATGACCAGGCCCTTGGCCCCGCGGGCTCGGAGGGAGGTGGCGAGCAGCTCTCCGAAGAAGCCGTCCCCGCTCTCGGTGGTGCAGCCGGCGACGACCACATCGCCCTCCCGCACCTGCTCAGCGGCCACATGCAGCATCCAGTTGTCGCCGGGCTGCAGCAGCACGGTGACAGCGGTGCCGCAGAGCTTCGCGCCCTCGTAGACGGGCCGGATATACGGACGCAGCAGGCCGAGTCGGCCCATGGCCTCGTGGACCGTTGCGACCCCGTACCGGGACAGGGCCTCGACCGCCGCGCGGTCGGCGCGTTCTGTCCTGCGGTGGACGACTCCGAGTTCGTGCATGATTTGACTCCTTGCGCTGTCGTTGGTGATCGATTCGAGAGCAGAACCAGGCCGTGTGGGGCCGAGGGCCCGGGGGCTCAGCGGCCCTGGGCGGTCAAGCGGGCATCCAGACGGGGGTAGACAAGCCTGGCATTCCGTTCCTCGACCGCGGTCAGTTGTTCGTCGGACAGGCCCGCGTTCTCTACGTAGCGGCGCGTGTCGTCAAAGTGGTGGCCGGTGTGCGAGTCGATGCCACGGACGGCCCCGATCATCTCGGAAGCGAAGAGGATGTTGCCGTGCGGGACCACTTCCAACAGCAGATCGATGCCTGGCTGGTGGTAGACGCAGGTGTCGAAGAAGACGTTGCGCAGCAGTGATTCCACCGCCTCGGGCTTGCCCAGCGCCTGCGCCAGGCCCCGGAATCGGCCCCAGTGATATGGCACGGCGCCGCCGCCGTGCGGGATGATCAGGCGTAGCTCGGGAAAGTCGGCGAACAGGTCCCCGGTCAGCAGTTGCATGAACGCGGTGGTGTCGGCGTTGAGGTAGTGCGCCCCGGTGGTATGGAAGGCCGCATTGCAGCTGGTGGAGACGTGAACCATGGCGGGCACGTCCAGCTCGGCGAGCTTCTCCCACACCGGGTACCAGGACCGGTCGGTCAACGGTGGTGCGGTCCAGTGGCCGCCGGAGGGGTCCGGGTTGATGTTGACTGTGACGGCGCCCAGCTCCAGCACGGCACGTTCGATTTCGGGGATGACCGTAGCCGGATCGGTTCCCGGTGACTGCGGCAGCATCGCACCGGGGGCGAATCGCCCGGGGTACAGCTCGGCGACACGGTGGCACAGATCGTTGCAGATGCGGGCCCAGGCGGAGGAGGTGGCGAAGTCACCGATGTGGTGGGCCATGAACGAGGCGCGAGGAGAGAAGACGGTGACGTCGATGCCGCGCTCGTCCATGGCACGCAGTTGGTTGGTCTCGATGGACTCACGGATCTGGTCGTCACTGATGGCGGGCCCTGCGCGGTCGGGTGCCCGTGCCCGATCGGTGAGCGCGGCGATCTGGGCCCCACGCCACTCCCCCAGCGGGGCCGGCGCCGTCGTGTAGTGGCCGTGGACGTCGATGATCACGCGGTCTTCTCCTGAGTGGTGGGGGCGGGGTCCCAGAGGGAACGGGGTACGAGCAGGTCGCCGGCCATGATGAGGCGGGCGGTGCGCAGCAGCGCGGAGCGCGTGACCCGCTGGGGAACGTCCGGGGCGAGGCCGAGGGTGACGCTGAACTCTCCGGACGGGTGCTCGACGGAAATGGTGGGCTCCGTGCCGGAGACATCGGCGGCAACGTCGCGGGCGACACTGCCTTCGAGTACACAGGCAGTCGCGGCCGTGACTGCGGCGAGCACGCCGATGGACTGGTGGCAGACCCGTGGGATGAGGCTGCGCGTGGAGAGGGTGCCTCCGTGACGCGGCGGCGCCACCAGCGTCATCTTCGGGTAGTTCTTCTCCGTGACGTCGCCCAGGCCCATGGCTTCGCCGCAGATCAGGCGCAGGGCCTCGACACGGGCCTTGAGCCCTTCGTCGGCGTCGATCTGTGACGGTATCTCGTAGCCGGTGGCGCCCAGGCGCTCGGCTGTCACGATCACCAGGGGCTGGCCGTTGTCGATCAGGGTGACGTCCACGGCGCCGATCCCGGGGACCTCGACGGTGTCGCGTGCATGCCCAGTGGGGAGCAGGGAGTCGGCGACGGAGCCGGCCGTGTCCAGGAAGCCGATCTCGACCGGAGCGGCAGTGCCTGGGACACCGTCGATACGGGCCTGGCCCCGGTAGTCGACGTGCCGCGCCCCGTCCGTGTCCAGTGGGGTGGCGACGGTGATCTCGGCGACCATGCCGGTGTTGCGGGTACGCACCCGGGCGGTGGTGCGGTCGGCGTCGGGGACGACCATGCCGGTTTCGACGGCGAACGGCAGCACCGCGGCCAGCATGTTGCCGCAGTTGGAGGAAGTGTCGGCTGTGTCCCCGCCGGGCTGCACTTGAACGAAAGTCCACTCCAGGTCGACGCCGGGTTCCGTGCCCGGACCCACGATGCCTACCTTGCTGGTCAACGGGTGCCCGCCGCCGATGCCGTCGATCTGGCGCGGGTCGGGTGATCCCATCGCGGCCAGCAGTACGGCGTCACGGAGCCTGGTGTCCTTTGGCAGCACTCTCGCGTCGAAGAACGGCCCTCGCGACGTACCGCCTCGCATGAACAGGCACGGAATCGCGGTCTGGGAGCCGTGTCGGCGCGCCCCGCGGGACCGGGCAACTGCTTCGGCAGGCATCGGCACTCCTTCGTCGACTGGGGATACGCAGAGGAAGCTAGGTCATCAACCAGATTGTTGACAAGATGTTTGGCGAAATTACAAAAAAGTTCGTCGGGGTCGCGGCCGGAGTCCTCACGAGGCTCTAGGCTTCACATGCACTGACCTGCCGACGAAAGAGGTCGAACGAGTTGACGGACAAGCTGACGGGCGCAGCCGGACGCCAGTACGTGACCGACGCCATCAGGCACTCCTTGCGCTCCGGGGACCTGGTACCCGGGCAGCGACTCGTGGAGAACGACCTCGCCGAGTCCTACGGGACGACTCGCAGCGCGGTCCGCGAGGCTCTGCAGGACCTCGCCGCCGAGGAGATCGTCGAGATCATCCCCCGCCGCGGCGCGCGCATCCGGGCGGTCTCCATCGACGAGGCCATACAGATCACCGAGTGCCGCTCCGCGCTGGAGCAGCTGTGCGCCACGAAGGCCGCTACGCAGGCGAACGAGGCACAGCGTACGGAACTGCGTCGGATAGGCACGGAGATGCGGCAGGCCGTCGCGGACGGAGCGGTACACACATACTCCGCCCTCAACCAGCGCCTGCACGAACTGGTGGTCGAGGCCAGCGGTCAGGAGGTCGCCAGGCGCCAGCTCGAACGACTCAACGGACCGATGGTGCGTTATCAGTTCCGGCTGGCCTTGCGCCCCGGCCGTCCCGCCCAGTCACTGCAGCAGCACCTGGACATCATCGACGGGATCGTCAGCGGTGACGCCACGGCAGCGGCACGGGCTGCTGCCGCGCACTTGAACGACGTGATCGAACAACTGCGGTCGTCGGCCACCACATCATCCGCAACGGCACCAACCCGCACATGAACCGCCATCGCGTCCGGCAGGCTGACGAGGCACACAGCCCGCTGTTCGCATGGCCATAACTTGATTCGGTGGACGGATGTGCCGCCGACGCGCGGGCGCAGTCAGCGCATGGTCGTCGCGGGAGTCGAAGGTCTGCTGGCGGGCCACGTGCTCGGCGAGCGCCGGCCGTTGAGCGCGCTGCGGGCGCCGCCGGATACTGACGGTTGCGACCAGCGACGTTGACACCCATTTCGGCATAGTCGCGGTCTCGACATAGGTCGATCGATGCTGATATCCGCATAGATCGACGAGCTCGGCTACATGGACTCGACCGCCGCGGCGCCGAACTCCTCTTCCAGGTATTGACCGAACGCGAGGAGAAGAACAGCGTCGCCATCGCCTCCGACGAGCCCTTCGGCGGCTGGACCAAGACCTTCACAGATCCCCGCCTCGACGCGGCCATCGTCGACCGCCTCACCTTCAACAACGCGATCATCGAGACCGGCACCGACTCCTACCGCCTCGCCAGCACACGCGCCCGAGCTGAAGAGCCCGCAAAGGCCGGCTGACCCCGTGCTCCCGCATCCGGGCCGCCACCCGGAGCGCGGCCCGGATGGGACACCGAGGTAACCGTAATGAAACGGGTCATCACCGGTCGAAACCGCGCTTTGCTCCAGGTCATCCACGAACTGCTCGTGCACTCGAAGCTCGTGTCCCCTGCCAGGACTCGCCAAGACGATGGTCTTCGCCTCCCCGAGTGCCGTGGGGCCGGCCCTCAGTAGCTCGCGCGTGATCACCACTGCGTCGAGCACCTCGACCCGACGCTCACTCAGCAGCCTCTGCACGACAGCCATCCCACCAGCAGTCGTCAGCAGCGGTCGGCACTCATCCACGAGCGCCTCAAGCCTGGCCGTCCTCTCCGGATGCAGCCCTCTGATCACCATCGCAGTGCCTCCTCGCCTCGCAGCTCCGCGGGTCGTCCCCGATCATGGCGTTCCCGTGGTTGAGCTACAGGCGTTCTCGCAACTCGCGAACAATGCGAAACGCGGCGTCGCGAGGCTGAAGTCTTGGCGGATCTTCCGCAGGTCCCGATGCAGCCCCAACCGCATGACGTCAATCGCCAAGGCCATCATCCTCACGCTGGAGGGGCAACGCTGAAGAAGCTCAGCTCAGCGAGCGCCTCGTCACAGAGTCCGTTCGTGAATCGTCGGAAGAATCGTCTCGGCTATGTCAAGGAGTGCGCTGTCGTCCGGGAGGGCTCCGGACTTGCTCCACACGGTGATGTCGTAGTAGCCACCACGGTCATTCCCGTCGAGGGCCACGGACAGTGTTCTGGCCAGGGGGCCTTGCCCGACGGATCCTCCGGATCCACCGCTCCCGAGATTGAACTCGAGCGCCACGGTGTGATCCGAGGAGAGGACCCCGGGCCGACCGAGGACCGAGAGCGTCTTGACGTCCGGCTCCTCCCCGAACTCCATCAGTTTCACGTACTGGGCGATCGACAGCTTGTTGTACGTGGCGGAGACGTTCACGGTGTAGGTGTCGAACTGGACCTCCGCCGCTGGTTGGGCGACCTTCCCGTCCGTCAGGGGGGCGGTGTTGTTGGTGCCCGATGCCATGGTCGCGGTCTCCGCGGGCGTTCCGAGGAGCTGGGCCAGGTCTGACCTGTTGAGAGCCTTGCACAGCTCGTCGCCGGTGACAGCCTGGGACGTCTTGTCGTAGGCGCTCGGCAGCTCCTCGCCTTCCCCGCTCGAACATGAGGCGGCGGGCGGCGTGCTGTCTTCGTCGGGGGGCAGCAGATGCGGGCCCAGCCACAGCGCGACCCCGAGGGCCGCGAACACGGCCACGGCCGCGACAGCCTGGCCCAGCGCGTTGGGTTCCTTCTCCGGATCCGGATCCGGGACGAGACGCTGCCCCGCAACCTGCGAATGCGGCTGGACAGCAGCATCGGACACCGCCCCGTCCACAGAGGCGGCCGGACTCGGGTTCCGGCGTGCGCGCAGGGCTTGGACCACCGTGTGGACGCGCGCCGCGGTGACCACCAGGAACACCACGCCGATCCCGGCTGCCGCCCATTCTTCTTCGCGGAGGGCGAGATACATGATGCGTACGCCGAAAACGGACCCGACCACGATGAACAGAGGCTCACGGACCCAGAAGGGCAGGAGACGGAAGAGGAAACCGAGCATCCGGCGATCTCACCAGGACAAGATCGTGTTGGCTGTGACGGAAGCCATAGTTCCGGCTCGGGACTCAACCGTGATGAAGCGGGGAATTGCGGTGCCCTCGAGCCTCGCGGCCAGAGCGTTCCCGTAGGTCGGCGCCGTCACCACACTGTCCTTACTCGAACTCCGGCGACTCTCAAGCTTGACTCTGTCGGGAATCTTGGTGGATCGGCCCCGTCGGCCCCCCCATACGTCGTGGGAACGTTCCACCATGATCGGCGTGCCGCTACTCAGGTTCCGGGAGCCCACGCGAGGATTGCGCGGACGTCGGTGGAGCTGTCGACCTGCTCGCCCCTGGAGTGCTCAGTTGTCTTTCGCTGCCGGGGCCGAATGGCCGGCGTCCGCCTGGTCATCTGCGACAGCCACAGCGGCCTGGTCAAAGCCATCCGCAAGGTCATACTTGGCGCCGCCTGGCAGCACTGCCGAGTCCCTTCGTCCGCAATGTCTTCGCCGCCATCCCGAAAGGCTCGGCGGAGACGGTCGCCGCCACGATCCGCACGATGTTCGCCCAGCCCACCGCGGACAGGGTCCGCACTCAGCTCGACACCGTCGCCGAGATGCTCGGCCGGCAGTTCCCCACGGTCAGAGAAGTGCTTTCGGAGGCGAAGGAAGACCTGACCGCGTTCGCGGACTTTCCTCGTCAGCACTGGAAGAAGATTCAGTCGACGAACCCGCTGGAGCGGCTGAACGGGGAGATCAAGCGCCGCACCGACGTCGTCCAGGTCTTCCCGAACCCGGCTGCCGTCCTCCGCTTGGCCACCGCGGTCCTCGCCGAACTCCACGACGAGTGGATCGCCTTCCCCCGCCGCTACCTCTCCAACGAAAGCATGGACGCCCTCTGCACCGACGGGCCAACCGTCCTGCCCGCTGCATCAAACGACCGATCGCCAACACCACGCAAAGGGACGTGACCTGTACGAGGGAGCCGCACGATGCCTCCCGTGGATACCTCACGGGACGACTTGCGATGCGGGCTCTGTGGGCAGGTTGTGAATGCCCGGCACGAGCAGCACCACGAGGGATCGGCCGTCGGTGCGGGGAGGCGTGTTGAGTATGTAGTGATCGGACTGCATGGTGCCAATGCCCTCTATCACGCTGCCGATGAGCCCTCTCGGACCCGCAGGACCAGTGCCGCCAACCTGGCGAAGGCACTGGGGGTTGGGCTGCCGGATCTTCCTGGCCGCCATTACACGTGCTGGGAGGTGCCTGGGGAGTACGGCGACGTCATCCGCCAGCGTCGTGGAGCCGGAGGCCCTCCCGGTTACGGACACGATCCCTGCTCTGCTACGCGCTCCTCAGGGAGTCGCTGCGCGGAAGCCCGGCCGATACCGGCCTCGACACGGCACCCTCACAGCCCGCGTCCTCGACACCCTGCTGCACGGGGCGGGCCAACGCGGTTGAGTCGTCCGCCGACCCGAGCGGCCCATGCCGGAAGCGGAAAGGCGGGTTTCCGCCACGTAGGGCCGCGAGGCGCATGGAGAAGATGTGGGGGGAGTGTCGAGAAGAGGCGACTCAGGCCCGGCAGCGGCCTGAGCCGCTGCTCCGCACTGTGGCAACGAGCGAACTGAGTGGGGCCTGGTGCCCCTGCGCCGCATGGGAAGGAGCTAGGAACGGCTGGCCGAGAGCGCCCCAGTGGACCGTGCTTCTGGAACAGTGAGCGCGCCGAGTCCCCTCGCAGGGGCGCGGGGCAGGGGCACGGCGCACGGGCACCGCGGGGGGCGGGGGCAGCTGCCTCACGTAGTCGCGGTTGTGCGGTGCCGCGCAGCGGAGGGGAGCCGGAGCAGCCCGCCCCGCAACCGCAGGCATGGAACGTCCGTACCACAGCACCGGATCGCGCTGGCAGCACCCACCTCGTCCACAGGAGGCACGCCCATGCACGTCCGCACCCCAGACTCGTCGAGCAGACCCGTACGGGCCGTGCTGCTCGTCCTCGGTATGCTGGCCACGCTCCTGGCCGCGGCTCTTCCTGCCGCAGGATCCGCCCAAGCCGCGGTTCCCGACCGCTGGGGCTTCGCGTATCTGGACGACCCGACCCCTCCGCCCGGATACGCGCCCGATCCCTCACGCCAGTGGGGCAGTTGGGCCTCCCCGTCCACCAACCCCGTCAAGGTGGACCAGATCGGCCTCGGGTCGTACGTCGTGCACTTCCCGATGATCGGCGGTGTGGACGGAATCGCACACGCCACCGCGGTCGACAGCACGGGCCGCTGGTGCCAGATCGTCGCCTGGAAGGACGTGGGGTCCGGCGAGGACGTCTACGTGAACTGTTACCGCCCCGGTGGCGCGCCCGACAACTCCACCTTCACCGTCCTCTACACCAGCAGCAGCGGCACCCCCGCGACACCTTCCGGCTCGTACGGCTACCTCTACTCGGACACGAGCGGGATCGCTCTCACCCAGTACAACTCCACGGGAGCGGTCAACTCGGTGAGTCACGGCGCGACCGGCGTCTGGAAGGCGTGGCTTCCCGGCCTCGGACTGTCCAGCCAAGCCGGAAACCTGCAGGTCACCGCCGTCGACACTCGGCAGGGCGCACGATGCAAGGTGTCCGACTGGGCGCCGGGCACGGCCGGACAGACCGTCCAGGTGGCCTGCTACGACGCATCCGGCGCTCCGTACGACACCAGGTGGACGCTGAGCTACTCCCACCTGCGGGCGGTCCACGGCCCGGCCTTCCCACCCAAGGCATTCGGTTACCTCTGGTACAACGGATCACTGCCCACTCTGACCAACTACAACTCCAGCGGAGCCGCCAACACCCTCGGCGGTTCGGGAGCACCCTTCGTGGTCACCATGCCGTCGATCGCCGTCCCGTCCGACACCGCTCAGACCACCGCCTACGGCCGCGGGGCCGACTACTGCGGCCTACACGCGCCCTGGGACCGGAGCAGCGGAACCGTCCGGCTCTACGTCAGTTGCTTCGGCCCCGGCGGGGCACCGGTGAAGGTTCCCTTCTTCACCGCCTACACCTCAGCCCGCTGACCCCCTGTCGCTCGGGCTCGCCGAAGCGGCGCGTCGGGCGGTCGTTCAGCCCCAGCACCAGGTGGATTGCCTACGTGCGGAGGCGATGAGCGAACCTGTGGTTTGGGGTCGGCGAGCACGGTATGCGTCACGTGGCCTGGAGCGACTTGGCTCTGGCCGATCACCGGCGCCGTTACCTCGCCGACCCTCATTCCTATCTGCGGCACGTCCTTGACCGAGCGGGCGCTCCTGGAATGCTCGGCCGGGCCACAGCTTCCGGTCAGTGCCGACTGCCCGCCGGTGACAGAGCCTCGTCCCGGCCCCGGAGGCCCGCCGGGGCGGCAGACGCGGGCTGCGCTTCATGATCATGCCGCTGCCGGGGCGCCGAGTGCCGCCGCCAGAGTGTGACGGTGGTAACGACCGTGACGGCGATTGCGGCCAGGGCCGGTGCGCCCAGGGTGAGGATGCGCTCCAGCGATGCTGCGGCTGCGTATCCGGCGCTGATCTCCACGGTGGCCCACAGGCAGGCTGCGGTGACGCTGTAGGGGGCGGTAGGGCAGACGGGTGGCCCCCGCGAAGTGGGGGGCGAGGGTCCGGGCCACGGGCAGGAAGCGGGCGATGAAGACGGCCCGGCCTCCGTGCCGGTTCATCAGCCGCTCCGCCTGCCGCCAGGCAGCAGGCGGAATACGGCGTCCGATACGACCGGTACGCAGACGCGTGCCGAGGAGTTGGCCGGTGCGGTGGGCGAGGAGATCACCTGCGACCACGGCGGTGGCAGCCGTGGCGACGATGAGAGGGAGGCTGATTTCGCCGCTGCGGGCCAGGGCGCCGGCCGTCAGAAGCAGTGTGAGGGTGGGGATGAACGCGCCGACCAGGAGAACGGAATCGGCCAGAATGGCACCCGCCACCACCGCATAGGCGAGGCCATGCGGGAGGTGACCGAGCAGCTGGGAGACCGCGTTCACCGCCGGGCCTCTTCCGGTCGCGGGGCGGAAGGCGCGTCGGCCCTGGCCAGGGGGCGCTGCAGGTGCCAGACATGGGCGGGGCAGTTCATGATCCGCTCGACGTCTTCCGGGGCGAAGTTGGTCAGCGGCAGACCGGAAACGATCACGTCGTAGAGGTGAGGCGTGTCGAACTCCTCGATCAAGCTCTGGTGCGCCGTTGCCCGTCCGGAAGGGCCCATCAAACTCGGCGCGCGGCGGCAATGATCGACCGTCGACCGCTCTCGCTGCCCGCCTTCTCCGAGCCCGCTTCCGACGCTCCCGCCCCCGCCCGGGCGGGGGCGCCGGCTGATGCCGGTCGAGCAGGGCGCCGACTTCCGCCAACCGCCCGGCGAGCCCGCACCCGCCTCGGCCCGACGTCCGCTCGCCCCCGGCGGCCTCGCCTCCTCAGACCCGGACCGCCATATCTGAGCGATACCACCACGGGGTGCGCCACGTCCAGGACCAGCTCACCACCTAGCCACACCGCCCGGTGGGCCAGCGCCTCCGCCTGGACAGTGGTCGTAGCCGGCCCGGCTCCCGCCTCGGATACCGTGTTCCTCTACGGGGTGCCATAACGGATGTGACGCCCCCCACAGGAGGTAGCCAGCGTATGAGTTCAAAGCGCAGCAAGAATCCAGCCCTGCCCGTACTTGACGACGCCTTCCGACTCGCGTCGGTCAAGGACGCCGAAGAGTCCACCCGTGACTTGGCCGCGCGGCTGGCCACCACCGAGCTGCGCCGCGTTTCCCACCCGGGCCGGATCACCTGGGAGCCGACCGATCAGGCCGAGCCCGTACCGGTCCCGCCGACCGTGGTCGACGGTGACGGGGACCTGTGGCTGCGGGACCGGGGCACTGGCACCTGGACTATGCCCGAGTTCAACCCGAAGGAGTTCCCTGCCCGCTGTGGCGAGGTTCTGACGTGGAACCAGCTTGCCCTCGAGTTCGGCCCGCTAACCGCACTGGCTGACGACCGCCGCATCGGCGGCGGTCGGCGTCGCTGACCGCGCAGCCTTCTGGGATGACCGCGCCCCTAGGCACTGTTCCTCGGATCTCGCGACGTGCGTGGGATGTTGGGGGCAGGCTGTCTGTATGGGCCGTGGGGATCTGACGAATGCGGAGGGGGACCGGCTGGAGTCGTTCCTGCCTCCTGGTGGGGCCCGCGGGCCGGTGGAGTGACCACCGTCGGGTGATCAACGGGGTGCTCTACCGGGTCCGGACGGGCGTGCAGTGGAGGGATCTGCCGGAGCGGTTCGGGCCGTAGGAGACCGTTTACAAACGCCATCGCCGCTGGTCAGCGGATGGAACATGGACGATGCTGCTGTCGCGGATCCAAGCGGCCGAGGACGCCGCGGGCCGGATCGACTGGGACGTCTCGGTGGACTCGACAGCTGTGCGGGCCCACCAGCACGCCGCCGGCGCGAGGAAGGCGCCGGCGGTCGCGGTCCCTCAAAAGGGGATCGCTGAGAGGGGGGACGAACCAGGTCGATCCAGTGTTGAGGAAACTGACGGTCCGGCTGGAGGAAGTGGTCAGATCGGATGGTGTCTGGGACGTTCCCGCGGCGGATTCACCACCAGAATCCACCTTGCCGCCGACGGGCGATGCCGGCCCCTCGCCCTCGTCCTGACACCCGGACACTACGGTGACGGGCCCCAGTTCGAGCGAGTGCTGGAGCAGGTCTCCGTGCCCCGTATCGGAGTCGGCCGACCTCGGACCCGGCCCGACGATGTCCTGGCGGACAAGACCTACGCCTCTCGGACGAACCGAACCGTCGTCACCTGCGACGACGCGGAATCCGGCACACCATCCCCGAACGCCTCGACCAGCGGAGACACCGCAAGAATCGCGGTTCCCGAGGCGGCCGTCCCACCGGCTTCGACAGCGAGCGGTACAAGAAGCTCAACACCGTCGAACGCGCAATCAACCGCCCGAAAGGCTTCCGCGCAGTCGCCACCCGCTACGGGAAACGCGCCTACATCTACCTCGGCACCGTCAAGCTCGCAGGGATACGCGGCACCGTTCCGACACGTCAACCACTGTGAGACCGATCTCGATGATCTCGTTCACAGAGCCGGGCAACCGCATCCATCCCAACAGGTCGCTTCCACATCGACGACGTTCAACAGGGCGGATTCGTGGCGCATGGGTCCAGGGTAGGAATGCGATCCTGGTACTGGCTCCTCAATTTCCGCATGTCCATGCCGTCGACAGCAGTTACCACCAACAGCACCCTTTTCGAGCAAAACCTGACGCCTTGACTCTCGAGGTGCGGCATCTGCCACCCCTGCGAGAGCACACATCACGGCCCGTGCGGTCAGCGGGGCGAGTCCTCGCGTACCCCTGTGATCAGGGCGAAGGCCTTAGCTCGACATTCCTGCCCTGGCTGCCACGCTGCCGCGGCTGGGCCATCCGCGGTCAAGTCCCCCTACCTTCGGCAGATTCTCTTACGAGCCGCAGAAACTCTTCAGGGGCGTCCCTTGTTGATGCCGGCGCCCGCCCGGCGCGACAATCGCGGTAGCCACGACAGCAGGCGACAGGATTGATCGAGGATGGGAAAGGTGGAGCGGTGGCGCTGCATCCTGAAGGCATGTTCACCAGCGGGCCGATCGCGCACCTTGTCGGGCTCGCCGCGGGCGGGCCCGACCCGCTGGAGTGGGAGGTGCTGCGGTTCACGCGGGTCACCCGGACCGATCACTGGGACGTGACCTGGCGGCACACCGCACAGCCGCTTGCCTCACAGCTGGACTACCTGGCCACGGCCTTCAGCGAGAAGTTCTTCGCGGCCTGCCCGCCGGACGCACGCCGGGCGTGGACCGCGGCCGCCGGGCCAAGGAGCGTGCCGGAGTTCATGTCCGAACTCGCGATGCTGCTACGACTCGCGGACCGCCAGTGGCCCGCCGGATACGACGACGTCCCGTTGGCCCAGTGGGAGGTGCTGGCCCAGTTCCCGCTGCTGCTCGCGTTGGACTCCTGGGCGCACGACGGGGAGCACGTATCGTACGAAGCAGCCCTGCTGGCCTACATCGCAGCCGAGCACCCCTTCTGCTACTACGAGTTGATCCCTCGTGTAACCCAGGCGCTGGAGGTAGGGGCACTCAGCACGCAGTGCGACGCCTTCGCCAAGTCGTTCCTGAGCCTCGTCCCAGCCGCGACGCCCGAAACCCTCGGTACCCTGGCCCGGGTCTCGTTCGCCCATCTCACGGAGCACCATGGCTGATCGGCCTGAACCGCACACCACCACGCTCCACGACCAGCCGTTTCCCGAACTGCTCGGATACCCGTGCGACGTAGTGGTCAGCAGCGACGGACAGTGGATCGCGAGCAGTTCGGTGCTGCACCGGTACAGCCGCGTCGCCGTGTACCGCGCCGCCGACCTGTCCTGCGCCCACTTGCTGACCTTCACGACGGAGGCCGAGTCGATCGCCTTCCACCCCACGCTGCCCCTCCTTGCCATCGGCCTCGACAACGGCGACGAGTACGACCGCAAAGGCGGCCTCACCCTGCTTGAGTGCGACACGGGCCACCGCGTCGACTTCGCCGACCCGGCGTGGGGCATCGAGCCGGTCCGCTGGCTGGACGACCACACCCTCGAACTCAACTTCTTCACCATGGACAACGAGGGCGCCCCCTGGACTGCCCGGGCGACGGTCGTACGGGCGAACTGGCGCAACCTCCCCTCCGATGCCCTCGACCTGACCGCCCTCGACCGGACACCGCACACCCCCGAGATCCCGAGGGTGTACGACTGCATATCGCCTGCGCTGCCGCTGCTGCGCACGCTGGCCGAGCGGGCCGGACGCAGTTACGACGCGCAGGGCGGGGTACGGGCCGTGGCCGGGCTAGGCGACGGCCGCGTGCTCGCCACTCGTAAACACGTGGCCGTGGAGTGCTGGGCCGCGGACGGGACAGCGATGTGGAGCGTGCCCGCGCCCTCGGCGAGCGGCGGCACCCGGATCGCGGTGGCCGCCGACGAGCGGAGCGTGCGTGTGGCCGTCTCAGGCCCGGACGCCCGTACCCGGACCGATTTCCTGCTCGTGGACACGGTCGACGGCACCGTTCTCGACCGGCACTCCGTGCCGTTCTCGGCCACGATGTCCGCCCGTTCGGACGGAGTCTGGGCAATCCGGGACGCGTACGACCGATGTATCGGGACGGATCCGCCCACCCCGCCCAGCACACAGATATTCGCCGCCGACGGCAGCCACCGGATCGGATCGGTCCACGTGCCGGACCGATACGACCTTGTTCCGCTCCAGGCCCGCCGGTGCCCCGAGCTGCTGTACGTGCGGACCGGCGGGAAAGTGGTCGCGCTCGCCCCCGACGCGCACGAGACCATGCTCTTCTCCGTCGACGCGCCGCTCGGTCGGGTGGTGTACGTGTGCGATGCCGCCGGCGCCGCTCTGCTGCACGGGCGCACTGAACTCGTACGCCGGGGCTTCCCGTCCGGTGAGGTCCTCTGGAACAGGCCGTTGGAGTCCGAGGTCATCGACCTCGACTCGCATGCCGGGATCCTGTACGCCCTGTGCGCAGACGGAAGCCTCGTATCCGTCGACGCGGCCGACGGCACAGTACTCCACCGGCGTCCGCTGCCCCCGTACGGATGGCTCTCCCTGCACGTGGCACCCGACGGCACGCCCCTCGTCGGCACCACCGCCGGCCAGATCTTGCGCCGGCCGACGATGCGCGTACCGAGCAGGGCAGCCGACCGGTGACACGATGCGGCAGGGGCCCGGACCGTGACGCGCGGTCCGAGCCCCTGCTGCCGTAGGAGCCCTCGGCCTCCTCAGCTCTCATCGGCCGCGCCCGCCCTCGCTACGTTCGTTCGTCGGGGGACCGGCGCTTGTGACGGGCTGTCTGCGTCAACGGCACAGTTCATGCCCGCTGTCGGAGTGACGGGTTACCCCGGACGAACGACAGCCTCCGATGCGCCGCGTGAGTCCCCGCTTGCCAGACCCGACCCGTGCCGGGGCATGGCCCGGCACGGGCGCGCGTGGTCAGTGGGGTCGGGGCAGAGTTGCGCCGTGCGGGCACTGAACGGTTTCTTGTGTGTCAGCGTGGTCCTCGGATGCTGTCGATGATGCGAGTCCAGTTGTCGCTGCCGTGCCCGTCCTCGATCACCCGCCGATAGTGGGCTTGCACCGCGCGTGGAAGAGCCAGGTCGAGCCCGAGTGACGTGCTCGTCTCGACGATGTGGTCGGACGTCGCACCCATCATGGTGACCGTGCTGAGGTCACCGGGGTGCTTTCCGTCATCGAGCGCGGCGCCGGGGTTTTCTTCACCAGCCCTCACGATGTCGCCGATCGAGTCCGCGAAGGAGAGCAACTCCGGCAGCGCCTCCTCGGCCGTCACCCCCGCGGTGCCCAGCATCGCGGTGGCGTGCATCAGGCCGGACAGGGTGGTGAGGAACACCGCGAGCTGGGCCTGGTACATCATCTGGGCGAGGCCAGGATCCTCGCCCAGATGCCTTGGTGTGCCGAGCAGCGTCAACGTCGGCAGATGGCTTTCCCACGCCTCATCAGGACCGCTGTAGTAGACAAGGGCTGCCTCCGTACCGACCATCGGCGCGGGGACCATGACACCTCCGGTGAGGAAGGCGGCGTCGTGACCCGCCGCCCACGTTGCTGCCTCGCGTGTGCGGTCGGGGGTGTCGGAGCTCAGGTTGACCAGCGTCCGACCGGCGAGCGATGCGGTGGCGCTGCCGAGAACGTCATACATGGCCTGGTAGTCGGTGAGACTGAGGAGCACGAGGTCACTCGCCTCGACCGCCTCGCTGGGAGTCGAAGCACGCGTTGCTCCGGCGGTCACGACAGCGTCGGCCCGGCCGGCGGTGCGGTTCCAGACGGTGACCGGGTGGCCGGCGCTGAGAAGGGTGTGAGCCATCGCCTGGCCCATGGGGCCAAGCCCGATCACGGTGACAGGGCTCTTTTGCCTGGTGGTGCGGTTCCGTTGTTCGTTCACCCCTCCATCCTCGGAGAGCGCCACTAGTCTCGGAAGTACCCACTATTTTCTGCGGTACTTACCTTTTCGTAAGGGGATCAGCAATGGCCAAGGCGCCCAGATGCGGGCCTTACATCTGCGGCATCGACGCTGCGCTCGATGTGCTGAGCGGCAAGTGGAAGGGAATGATCCTCTGGGAACTGGACACTCACCGTGTACGCCGCTTCGCCGAGCTCCGTCGCGGCCTTCCAGGAGTGAGCGAGAAGATGCTGACGCAGCACCTGCGTGAGATGGAAGCGGACGGTCTCGTGCTCCGAGAGGTTCATGCGGAGGTGCCGCCGCGGGTGGAGTATTCCCTGACGGAGCACGGGCGCATGCTCAATCAGGCGCTGGGGCCGCTGGGCGCCTGGGGAGATGAGCGGATCCGGCGGGAAGGCCACGAAACGATCACTGTGGTCGCGACTTCGCAAGGCTAGTGACCTGAGCCTGAGAACCCCCGCCCGCGCCGGTGTGAATGAGCGTCGTGGACCACCTGCAGCCCTGCTTCCGGACCTGGACACGGGGCTGCGCACCCTGAGCACGACGCTGCCTGAAGGCCGCGGTCGCCGGCCCGGTCGCCTGTCCGACTCCCAGTCGGTGCGGCCTCAGCCCTCGCGCAGGGTGGGTCCGGCTGGAAGGGAGGTTGCCGGCCGCCCCCGAGCGTTCTGTGGCCGGGCGGGTGCCAGGATTCCGTGTCACCCGCACCGGGCCACGGGCGGCCCGCCCATTCGCACTCCGGGATCGCGCCTTCCCAGTCGTCAGTGCGCCGGTCGGCCCAGGCACGGGCCACCATGACCGGTCGGGTCAACACGGTGTCGGCGAACGACTGGACCCGCATCACCAGACCGAGCCCGTTGACTCCGGGGTTCCCCCGCGGACCGTAGGACACATCGAGCACTTCGCACCTGTGAGCGTGCAGCAGGAACCGTTCCAGATCGGCGGGGACACATCCGGACAACTCCCTTCCCCAGAGGGTCACCTGGGGTCCGCGGACCGCGTCGATCGCGACGCAGTGCAGCTGGCCGTCGGCGAAGTAGGCGTACACGGCGGGCTGCGCACGACCCACGCCGAACTCCACCCCGAGGGGCTCCGGGAAACCAGGATCGGCCTGGAACTGTCGGATCTCGGTCATGCCTGGAAGCGCTGCGCCGACCTCAGCGATACGCATGCCGAAACGCAGCGGCCCGACACCTTCCAGGGGCATCAGTTCCCAGTCCAACCGGCTGGCCCTCTTCGCGGCGCCCCGAGGCACTGCTGCCGCCATTTCTCCTTCCGCCCCCCGTCGCTACCGAGCTGCGCCGATCCTCGGCACCAAGCCTCACCCCGGCATTGCAGCAGGCTCAAGATCATTTAAGCAACCCCTGGCGCACTGGTCTCAGAAAGCTCCAGGGGTAGGCCTGCACAGCGGCTGTGTGGGGAGCCGAGGTTATGCAGAAGGGCAACGACTGCCGCCAGCACTTCCGCCGAGGGGGCATTGAGCCTACACACGCAAGCGCCGTCGGCCTGGGCGGCTTCGGTATCAACCTGAGAAGTGTGGAGCAAGCGTTCGCGCCTACGTCACCCCGTCGGGTCGCGGCCGGGCCAGGGGCCGAGCCCGAGGCTTGCTACGCCATAACGGCGCATACGCGCAATGTCTGGATCACCCGCGACAGATGCCGGCCCGGGTGTGCCGGAGAGCCGGTTCGCGTCCCCGTGCAGGGTGAAGGGCTTGACGGCCTTCGACCGCGAGACGCCTGGTGGACACGGCGGCGGTGCCCGGAAGTGCCACACCTGCTGTCCAGCAGCCGGTGCAGCCCCAATACACGCTGAACTGCAGATTTCTCCTGCCCGGAACGAGATGTCCGTGTCAGGCCACACCGCCGTACGTACCCCCGGGGGGGGCGGGCAGAGGCACATGGGTGCGCGGACTATGCGTCAGCCTGCCGGTCCGAGCGCGCGAACGTGCGCACAGGCGGATGCGGATGAAGCGGCGGGGATGCGCATGCGGCGCAGAAGATCACGTGTGGCGCGCAGGGTCAGAGTGCTTCGCCAAGTGGTACCGGGGTGACGGGATCGGAGGTGCGACAAGGCGCGGGTGCCGAGCCCGGTGGAGTGGAGGTGGTCGTCGATGTCGACGCCACTGATCACGCCCTCACCGCACGCGGTGCAGACCCGGTAGTGGATCTGGCCGACGACCTTGCGGACATGCACCAGGAGCAGACATTCCTCACCCGGACCGGCTCTGTCGGGGACATGAGTGGAGAGGAACTCGACATCGCGGTAGGCGAAGATCCTGAGGCGAAGCCGCTTGCCGAATCCCGTGCGGCGCCCGTGCTTCGCTCCCCGTGAGGGCGGCTCGGAGGCGGAGCGGAAGAGGGTGCTCGAGGGACGTGCGTGTTCTCCGGACATAGACATCGTGTGCCCAAATGACCGCCTCTCACCCTCCTGCGCTGTCTCCCGCAGCGTGCTCAGCCGCCGATCGGGCCTGTATCCCGCGTACGAACCCCCTCTCGTGGCCGACGGCGGCCAGGCTTTGGAGGCCGGCACAGCACTGCGGAGCCCTCGTCTCGGTCCCCCGCCGACGGCTCGCCCTGGTCGTTGCCACGCGCCGGCCCTCGGAGCCGGTCGCCATGGCGGCCCTGCCCGGCTGAGACGGCAGCCGGGATCATGCTGTTCCGTCGCGGCCCCGGGTCGACGCGAAAACATGCGTCCGACTACGGGGTGTGCGGAAGCATGCGGAGTCCAGGCGTCCGGATACCAGGTCGTCGGTGGGCGGTTCCGAGGACCGCGCCGGCTCCCTCCCCCCTTCGGCTCTTTCACGGAGCACGACCCGGCATAGAGGCGACGTCGTCGGGCACACGGCAGGTCCAACGTCGATTTGAGGAGTCCGTCATGATGGTTGTCGGAATCGTTGCCGTGTGCGTCGTCCTGGTCGTTCTGGCCTTCTTCGTTCCGCGCCTGTCGCGTCATCCGGAGCGGGGCACTCAGCGCACCCTGGGGCTGGGTTCGCGCGCGGGCGGCAAGGCACCCGGCGTGCTGGGGCGCATCTTCAGTAAGCCTTTCCGCAGCAGCTCCAAGGCCGTCGGCCACAGCGGCTCGGCCGGCCGTCGCGCCCGTGGTCGTATGCCCTTCTGACGGCTTGCGGTTCCGCCGCAAAGAGATCTCGCCACCGAGCGGATCCTCGTCGCCGAGCAGTACCAGGGCATGGGCGACGGTGAGTCGGGCACGACTGGTCCGCATGTCGAGAACTCAGCGGTTCCAACCCGGGTTCGCCTCGGCTCGAACCGCAGAGCTTCGCCTTCACGGTGCTGCTCGCGTCCTCTGAGGACCGAATCGGCGCTCCGGTCAGTCTCGGCACCACCTGTGGGACTGCGGACGGAGCGCGTGAAGGCCGCGAACAGCGGCCAGCGCGGCAGCGTCGAGAACGGACACTGCACCGGGTGCGGGCCGCGAGGGCTTGCCGGTCCGGCAGTGCTCAGCTACGCCTTGGGGGCCCGCGCCGTCCAGCCGGGCCCCCGGCCATGAACTCCTCGATCAGCTCCGCCGCATTGGCGTCCGCGGTCAGCCGGAACATCGCATCCGGATCGAACATGTCGTACAGAATCACGGGGACCGGCCGGCCCAGCACCTCCACGATCCTGCCGCTCTCGTGGAGGCGTTGGGCCGCCCTGACACACACCTCGTAGAACCACTCCACCAACTGCGAGTCGCAGTCGTCCGGCTCATCGTCATCTTCGTACCAAAGCCCCCGGGACTCCGCCTCCCGCCGGTGGAGTTCGACACCTTCAGGGTCGCGCCCGACGAGCCGGACTCCTTCGAGGCCGGTCTCCGGGAAGCACGCATAACTCCAGCGCGACTCCCAGGAGTCCGAAAGCCTCTCCGCCTCTTCCGCGGCGTCGGCCTCGGTCGTGTAGCCGACCGCCACGTACGGCCATCGTGGATCCTGGTCGACGCTGTCGATCCGGAACGTCACCGCGTAGATGCCGCCGTCCGGCGGGAACTCCCCCACGACGTCGTCAGCGACCCGTTCCACATGTTCCTGAAACGCCATATGACTTCCTCCCCGAACAGGTCAGAAAGCATAGACCCCCGCTGGGCGAAGGCAGATGCGTAGGGCGCCACGCTGCGGGCGGGAGCAGCGTGGCCATCCCCCACTCACCGGCCGGGAGGCGGCGGCCTTCCTCAACAGCCACCGGGCGTCACAACCAAACGGTCCGATTCTGCGTCCTCCTCGCAGTACCCTCTCCGGCCACGCAGGTACGGAGCAACGCCTGGAGGAACATCATCGCCGCATCCGCCCCGCAGCAACCCGACCATGCTCCACGCCCCCGCCGGATGGCCGCAGTCGGCTGGACGCTGTTGGGCTGCCTGGGCGGTGTCGTGCTGACCACCGCATTCGTGACGGCGCTGTGGTGGCCGCGCACAGAGGTGACCTACCGCAGCAGCGCCCCCTCATCGGTGGCCTACGACGACCAGTCACCGCACTTCCTCGGGCTGGTGCACAAGCACACCCTGTCCGGACGGAACACGTACAGGCTGGTCGTCGGCAGGGATTCCAGCCTGTCCTACGGACATTGGGTGGACCTCGACGCCGTCCTGGGAGCCAAGGGGATCCGGTCCGCCACGTGGACTGAGTCCGGAGTGCGCGTGCGTTTCCCGACCGGTCACGAGATCTTCGTGCCTGCCCGTTCCTTCATGTACGGCAGGTGACCCCCACCAAGCCGCGCGGTGACCGCACGCGGAATGCCCGTGTGAGCGGTGGACCTGGGCGCAGAAAGGGGCGAGCAGGCGGGCCTGGGGCAGTGCGGACGGCGCCGGACCGAGGGGTGTCAGCGGGCGCGACGGATGCGGATGGGGCCGCGGGCCTTTGCCGGGTCGACGGGGTTTCCCCCCTGAGTGATCTCCACCTCGCCTGCCGTGACCAGCCTCCGGGCCGCACGGCGGGCCGGCTCCATGAGTGCGCGCCAACCGTCATCGTCCCCTTCGTACGCCGCCCGTGCCGCGTCGGAAGGGCAGATCGTCGCAGTGGGGGCACGACGCTCCAACAGCTCCAGGATGACCTGTTCCAGGTGCCGGTCCGTCTGCCGTTCGGTGTCCGTCACTTCACCAGTGTGGCACCGACGGGAGCGAGGAGCAGAAGTCGACGGGGACCGGTGGCGCGTGGCGCCGGGCGGTACCGCTCGTCAGGGTGGGGCTGGGACGCGCCTCCGGCTGCCGACAGGCTGCGGATCGGGCGGGCCGGGCCAGGAGGATGTCTGGGGTCACGACCAGCGCCCTCATGCCACAGGAAAGGATCTCCGGTTCCTCGGGCGTCGCTGATCAGGCAGTGCACTGCCGACCCTGCCCAGGCCTGCGGAGCGAGCTGCGCAGGCCTGGGCGGTCTCGCTCCGCGATCAGGAGGCGGTGATGTTCTCCGCCTGAGGGCCCTTCTGGCCCTGGGTGATGTCGAAGGTGACCGTCTGGCCTTCCTGCAGCTCCCGGAAGCCATTGGCATTGATGTTGGAGTAGTGCGCGAAGACGTCCGGCCCGCCGCCGTCCTGCTGAATGAAACCGAAACCCTTTTCGGCGTTGAACCACTTGACGGTTCCGCTGGCCATGCTCGTGCCTCTCGCGTTGGTATCCGGGTCCGCACCTCGCGGCCTCGGAGATGGCTTGGTCCGCACCACGCAGAGAAGTGCCCGCGCGGAAGCGCGGGCAGGTTGTGCGGACCACGACATCTGACGGTGACGCTACACGGGGAGACCGTTCGCCACCAGAGAGCAACGAGGAGTATGTCTCGCAATCCTGACTCCGCGTCTGCCGGCTGCGGTCGACGGGCAGCTCGTGGGTCGTTCGGAACACGCCGATCAGGGAGCGGGCTCTAGGGCGCGCCGCCCATCAGCTGTTGGTTCTCAGCCCTCGCGAGGGCTGAGAAGATCCAGGATCGCGGCACCGGTCGCCGTACGGGGCCGGGCAGGGCACGACACCAGGACCCTGACTGGACAGAGCCAGGACCGCGGACCGGGAGCTGCCGGCCGATGGACCCGGCTCGCGGTAGTCGCCCGGCGCTCAGCCTCGTCATCACGTCGGCGGTTGCGGATTTGCGGTCGCACTCAGGCCGTCCAGGAGCAGGTCGAGGCCGGCGGTGAACTGATCGCGGTCGTCGTGATCGCGGTCGTCGTGATCGCGCAGGTCGGCGGTGGCGCGGGTCAGGCGAGGGTACTCGGCGAGCTCGAGCTCCTTCCACCGTTCGGGCTCATCGACCTCTCCGACGGCGGCCCCCCGGGCCGGCAGGGGGGCAGGCGAGCAGTCCTGAGCAGCGCCCCGACGTGCCCGTCGCTGCGCCCGCAGTGGGGCTGCGCTCACGCGGCACGACCCCCGCCTCCCCTGGAGGGTCGACAGCCGGTGGTCATCCGCAGGGGGTGGCGTCACTTCCTGGTCGACGTGTGCGAGGGCGTCCCCGATATCCGCGAGGGTCACTGCACCCGGTGGTCCGCCACCTCCTCCGGGACGGCCCTCTCCAGCTCATCTCATGTGCGTTCGCTCGCCGAGGCCGCGACGACACGCGGAAACCCTGCGAGGCCTCACCCGTCGCCGCTTCGCGATGCGGAACAGCACGTACGCGGCAGCCCTCCCGAGACCGCGCACGTGCTGTGACAGAGAAGCTGCGCGCTGGAACCGTGATCGGCGATTCGGAGGCCAATGTCTCACTGCTCACCGCGCAGGAGTTCGTCACCACCTCGCGCCCGCCTGGGAGTATGAGGAGTCACCGCTGTCGCACCTCCTGGAGTACGCCCATGACCCGTCGTCACCTCATGCTCTCCGCCGGGCCCGTGCTCCCGAGCCGGGGCGCCACGGGGCGGGGCGCCGGAGGGAGTCGCCGCCGTGCTGGTGCGGTCGGTTCGAATTCCGTGGCCGCCCGAACCGCACGCACTGCTGCGCCGTGTCGCCGACTGCCCGCGCCGGCGGCCGCACCGGCACCTCTGAGGCGGGCCGCGCGCTGACCGGGGACGCGGGCGGATCACGGCCACGGACGCCGTCGTCCGATCCCCGGTCCGGCCCTCACGGATCAGTCGCCGGACCCTTACGACTCCCCCTCCCCCACGCCCCCGGAGCCCTGCCATGCCACGCGTCCTTCTCGTCGAAGACGACCCCTCGGTACGCGAGGGTGTCGAGATCGGGTTGCTCCGACGCGGGCACGAGGTCCTCGCCGCTGAGACCGGCGAGGCCGGTCTGGAGGCACTGGGCGCCTTTCGCCCCGATCTCCTGCTTCTCGACCTGATGCTGCCCGCCATGAGCGGTGTCCAGGTGTGCTGCCGGGTACGCGAGACCAGCCAGCTGCCGATCATCATGCTGACCGCACGCGGCGACGGTTCGGACATCGTCGTCGGCCTCGACGCGGGTGCGGACGACTACATCGTCAAACCCGCCCGGACCGAGGTCATCGAGGCCCGTATACGTGCGGTGCTGCGCCGCATCGAATCCCCGGTCGACGCGAGACCCGCCGTTGAGCGCCACGGTGAACTCGACATCGACCGCGCCGGACACACCGTCTCCACGTCGGGCGAGCGCATCGCCCTCGCGCCCTCCGAGTTGAAGCTGTTGCTGTACCTTTCCGCGGTACCCGAACAGGTCTTCAGCCGCCAGCGGCTCCTGGAAGAGGTCTGGGGGCACAGCTACCACAGTGACGTCCGTCTGGTGGACGCCTGTGTACGCCGGCTGCGCACCAAGATCGAGGATCCGTCCTCCGGTCCTCGGTACATTCAGACCCTGCGGGGCTTCGGCTACCGCTTCGGTCCGCTGTGAGGATGCCTGGAGCGACAGCCGCGTTCGGGCTGCGCACCCGGCTGGTGATCGCGTTCCTGCTGGTGGCCGCGGTCAGCGCCGTCACGACGGCTGCGTTGACCTATCGGGAGGCACGGAGTGCGGTCCTCGTGCGTGCGCAGGACACGGCCGTCGCCTCCTTCCGCGAGGAGGTCGAGCAGTTCGTGCCCAGCCTGCCCCTGGACCCGGATTCGCTGCGGTGGTACCTCTACGACATCGCGGCGCGCGCCAAACCCCACCCATGGATCGTCTTCGCCGAGTACGGCTCGTTGCGCGCCTCCTCGGGTGACCGTCCCGTCTCCGGCGTCCTGACCCAGGAGCTGCGCCGCACCACGCTCACGTCGCCGCACGGCAGCTTCGAGCGGGTCGTCAAGGACGGGAGCGCGTATCTGACGATCGGGATGCCGGTGATGACCCGGGTGGTCGCGGGTGGCGACGCGGTGCCGAGCGGACTGGTCCTCTTCGCTGTGATGCCCATGACGAACGAGGAGGTGGACATCAACGCCCTGGTGACCGCTGCCCGCGACGGCGCACTGCCGGGGCTGGCCGTGGCCCTGGTGCCCGCACTGCTCGCGTCGCGCAGCGTGTTGCGCCCCGTCCGTGAGCTTCGGCGGGCCGCGCGCTCCATGGGCGGTGGGCAGCTCGACACGCGCATCCCGGTACATGGCCGGGACGAGATGGCCGACCTGGCCAGGACGTTCAACGAGTCGGCAGCCCGCCTCGAACGCTCCGTCGAGGAGTTGCGGGAGGCGGGGGCGCGGGCCCGGCGCTTCGCCTCGGACGTCTCGCACGAGTTGCGCACCCCGCTCGCCGGTATGCTCGCCGTCACGGACGTGGTGGACGAGGACGCCGGGACGCTCGCCCCGGACACCGCTCGGGCGGTGCGCCTGATCAGTGCCGAGACCGGCAAACTGGCCGTCCTCGTGGAGGATCTGATGGAGATCTCCCGCTTCGACGCCCGCGCGGCGGAGCTCAACGCCGACGAGGTGGATGCGGCCGAGGCCGTGCGCAGCACCCTGTCCGGCAGGCAGTGGCTCGGCCGGGTCCGTGCCGAGCTGCCTGACGGTTTCCGTATCCGCCTCGACCCTCGCCGGTTCGACGTCATCGTGGCCAACCTGGTCGGCAACGCCCTTCGCCACGGCGCCGAACCGGTTACTGTGCGGCTGTCGGTGCGCGGCGACGTGTTGATCACCGAGGTCCACGACAGCGGCCCCGGGATCGCCCCGGACGCGCTGCCGCACATCTTCGACCGTTTCTACAAGGCGGATGCCGCACGTACCCGCTCCTCCGGCAGTGGCCTGGGGCTCGCGATCACCGTGGAGAACATCCAGCTGCACGGCGGCACGATCAGCGCGGAGAACGCACCCGGCGGTGGCGCGCTGTTCACTGTGGAGCTGCCCTTCGACGGGCCCGCGTCCGGGTGCGGCGCGCCGGGCGGCCCCCTGTCTGCGCAGAGTGGCAGGAGGCCGGCGGCCGGCCGCGCCCGGAAGGAGACCACCGCGTGAGCGAGTGGGTGTTCCGGGCGCGCCGGGCGGTCCGGCTCACCGCGGTGCTGGTGCTCGTCGGCGGGCCGCTCGTGGGCTGCGGTATTCAGGAGACGGACGTGATCGAGGCCGGCAAGCCGGCTGTGGCCGATCTGCTTCCCCCGCGCGAGGGCCGTGTGTTGTTGTTCTTCCTCTCCCCCGACGACGAACTGCGGCCCGTTCCACGGACCGTCGATACACCGTGGCGGGGTGGTTCCCTCGAGGGCTCAGCCGGGCCGGGTGATCCCTCGGCCCTCGCGGACGAGCCGGACGGGCATGACGGCCTTGGCGGCGGTTCGCCCTCGTCGAGTGGGGGGATGAGCGAGAACCTCTCGCCGCTCGCCGCCGTGAGGGCCCTGCTCGCCGGGCCGGACAAGGCCGAACGACGGGCCGGGTTCCGCAACGCTCCCTCACTGCCCCGCGTGGCGGAGGACGCGGACCGGATGGTGAGGGGTGACCGCACCGTCGAGGTCGGGCTGGACCTGCGGGTGGCACGGCTGACCGCCGCCGCCCGCGACCAGATCGTCTGCACGGCCGCGTACGCGGCGCATGCGCAGGGGGCCGTGTCCGTGAGCCTGGTCGGGCAGGAAGGCCGCCTTGCCCCAGCAGAGTGCCCCGTTCGCGCGGTCCCGGTCCCCGCACGCTGAGCCGTGGCGGAAGGCCCGCGAACACCCGATCACCAGGCGCGGAGGGCCCGTGCGCGAGCGGTGTCGCCCGGGCTGCCTTCGGCCTCGCCGGGCCCGGGTACGCAGCCGGCCGATGGACACGGGGAGGGCCCCGCGTCCTGACACCCGGCAGCGTCGACGGGCTTCACGGTGGGCCCGCGCGGGAGGGCAGTGGCCCGCCGGAACCTCCGTTCCGGCGGGCCACTGCCCTCGACTCACCCGGGACCGTGTCCCGCAGGCCGCGGTCGCCCGCACTCGTGCGCCCCCGTCGGTTCCGATTCCGAGCGCCTCACCTGCCGAAGAAGGCGTCGTGGATCGTCACCGTCGACTGGTTGCCGTCGTTGTCGGTGACGACGGCCTTCAGGGATATCGCCTTGCCCTTCTCCGGGGCGCGTACCGTGATCCTGTCCGCCTTGACCGGGGCGGGCAGCCACTTCGTGTCGTCGTACGACACCAGGACCTGCAGGTCCTTCAGGTTGGTGCCGGCCGCCGCACCCTGCACCTCGACGGGGACGGTCTGCTTGCCGCCTGCCGGAACGGTGGAGTCCAGCGCGAGCCGGGGAAGGAAACGGACCGTGGACACCGGGAGCTTGGTCGGGCTGTCGGTGCGGGCCGAGTTGAAGGTCCACGAGGCGTCGATCCGGGTCCCGGTGCGGTTGAACGTCGGGTTCCGGTGAATCGTGGTCGCCACCGTGTACGCAGCGGCTTCCGACGGCAGTGTGAAGGGTTCCTGGTCGATGGCAGCGTCCTTCTGTACGTACAGCCGGCCGTTGCGGTGGATGGTGGTGCTCGCACCCGAGTACCGGGCGACCCCGAAATGGCCCGAGCCGTCACTGACCAGAGGCAACGCGCCGTAGATGTCGTCGCCGTCGCGCACGAGTGCGTCGTCTGCTTTCATCCGCGGCCCCATGACACCGACGTTGAAGTCCTCGGTGTACGTCTCCCCCGCCGCGAACCGCCGCGGCTCGTCGAACTGGTAGGCCGAGTCGAAGCTCCAGTAACCTTCCGGGTCCGTCTCGCCCACGACACCCGCGACGATGTTCCATGCGGCCCCGTCGGCCGTGGACAGATACACATTGCGCGTTCCCGGTGTCGACCGCACCGTGTAGGCGGCCTCGACGCCCCCTCCGTAGTCCAGGATGCCGTGTGCCGCGAGGGCACCGTCGAGGCCGGGTACGGACGACCCGGTCCTCGCCTTCACCAGGGCCATGTCCTTGAGCGTGTAGGTCTTGCTGTAGCCGGTGGCCAGTTCCCGGACCGGGCCGCCGGTGAGGACGTTGTACTCGCTGGTACCCCGCTCCCAGTGCGCGGACCACTGCTGGGCGAGGGCGCCGTCGTCCATCGCGGAACCCTGGTACGCGGTGCGGAGGTTGTCGAAGCTGCTGAACTCGCCCCCCTCGATGATGAACGTCTCGGGTGTGTCCAGCGTGTACATCATTCCGGCGCGCGTGGGGCGTGCGGACGCGTCCGGCACCTCGAAGGAGACGGGCCGGGTGGTCCGGGCATCGAGGGTGACGGTGGTGGGACCGGTCACCGCGAGCTGCGGATTGTTGATCAGGTCGGCGCCCTTCCGCGGGGCCGCAGGGTCGACCAGCATGTCGGCAGCGAGGCTGTAGGTACCGCGCGGCAACCGGACCGTGGTGGTGCCCGACGACAGGTCCGGGAAGAACCGCTGGCCAGCGGCGGACCCGCGGTAGCCCTTCAGGTCGGCCTGCCAGGTAGTGCTGGCTGCGCCGTCCCGTCCGACGGTCTTGAAGGTGACGTCGTACGACTCGCTCTCACGCTCCACCGCCGCAGCGGTGCGCACGGTCTGGCCGTCTCCGGATGCGACGACCGTGGTCGAGTACGAGCCGTCGACCGTACCGCCGAGCCGGGTGTCGGCCGTCAGGTCCACGACGGTGTCGCCGCCCGCCGGGACCGTGATCCGCTGCGCCCCCAGGGTGAAGAAGCCGGTCGGGGCGGGTTGTCCGTCGCCGCTGGTGGGCGCCGCCAGCGACAGGTCCAGCGTCACGTCGGCGGTCCCGTTGTTCCGGTACCTCACCTGCTTGGTGACGGGTGTGTCGTCGGTATGGGGCCACGCCTGGGTTCCCAGGACGACCGAGCCCGGTTCGGAGACGAGCGTCTGGTCGATCGCCTTGTCGACGGTGAGCCGTCCTGCGCCCTGCTGGAACACCGAGTGGGAGCCGTCCTTGGCCGAGCCGGTCAGGACAGCCTTGATCTGGGAACCCGTCCAGGTGGGGTTCTTCTGCTTGAGGATCGCCGCGGCACCCGCGACGTGCGGGGTCGCCATGGACGTGCCGCTCAGACTCACGTATCCGGGAGGGTTCTGCCCCGAGGTGCCGGTCGCAGCGGCCGCCGTGATCTCCACGCCCGGCGCAGTGATGTCGGGTTTCACGGCGCCGTCCCCGGTGCGGGGCCCCACGCTGGAGAAGTCGGCCATCAGGCCGTCGTCGTCGACGGCGCCGACCGTCAGGGCTGCGTCGGCGCTGCCCGGTGACGCGACGGTGCCCCGCCCCGGCCCGCTGTTGCCTGCGGCTATCGCGAACAAGACGCCCTTTTCGGCGGAGAGCTTGTTGACCTGCGCTTCCAGTGGGTCGATCCCGAGGGTATCGGGGCTGCCCAGACTCATGTTGATGACGTCGGCACCCTGCGCGACGGCCCAGTCGACCCCCGCGAGGATGCCGGAGTCGTCACCGACGCCCCGGTCGTCCAGCACCTTGGCGTTGATCAACTGGGCTCCGGGTGCCACTCCCTTGAACCGGGCGTCCTTGGACCCCGCGCCTGCCGCGACCGAGGCGACGTGCGTGCCGTGTCCGACGCGGTCCCGGGCGTCCGGGGAACCGCTGAAGTTCCGCTCCGCCACGACCCGGCCCGTCAGGTCCGGGTGGGTGGCGTCGATCCCGGTGTCCACGACGGCGATCTTGACACCGGATCCGTCGTAGGAGCGGGCCCAGGCCGCCGGGGCGCCGATCTGGGCGGTGCTGCGGTCGAGCGACGCCTTCCGCGAGCCGTCCAGCCAGATCTGCGCGATACCGGAAGTCGTTGCCGCCGAACCGTCGTTCTGCTCACGGGTCAGGGCGTCCCACAGCGAGCCCTTGCTGTCGGTGGCGGCGGCACTGGTGACGGCATCGGCGTCGAGGGCCGACAGGGTCCGGCGGAGAGTGGTGCCGTCGGAGGAACGAACCCCGGCACGGGCGGACTTGGCCGCCGATCCCCGGTAGCCCACGATCACCTTGAGCCCGGCCCGGTTGGCCTTGCGGGCCTCCGGTTCGGCGAGTTCTGTGACGTCGAACAACCGCTGGTCCAGCGTGCCGTCGGCGATCAGCCGCCGGGCGTCACGTGGCACCGCATAGGTGTGGCCGTTCTGGGTCCGAGTGAAGAAGGGCATGTCCTCCCGGCCCTTCGCCCGCTCGATACCGCCGACCCGGCCACGGGAGTCCACGTCGACCCGGTCGCCGGTGATCAAGGTGACGGTGTGCACGGTCCTGCCCGCTGTCCCCAAGTCCTCGGCCTCGACAGGGGATGGCGTGTCCGGGCTGGTGGTCGTCGACGATGCCGGGCCGGTCATGCCCGCCGTCAGGACGACGGCTGCCGCGGCGACGACGGCGTACGCCTTCTTTGATCGTTTACGCAAGATTGTCCCTGCTCAGGAGTGAAGCGGGCGGGCGAAGGCCCAGCCCGCACGGGGACGTGTTCGAATCCGTACGTCCCTGGGCCATGAAGTATTCCGGGGTCGCTCAGACGCACTCAATGATCGTTGTGTAACAGCCGTTCGAGCGTGACTGCGAACACCGGAACCCCTGGTGATCGCCGAGCACGCGATGGGTGGCAGCGATGAGCAGCCGGAGCTCTCCCACCCGGTCGGGTCCGGTGCCATGGTTCGGGTCACGCGCGAACAGTGCGACGGGAGCTCATCGTTCAGGGCGCAAAAGTCCGTTTCGGCAGGGTCGTTGCGTCTCGATGAGGTACACGCCCTGGGCGAGTTCCGTCAGCTGCTGCGGGCGCACAAGGTCGACCAACCGCACGCCCTGGGGGTGGGCCGACACCGGCTGTCGGACCGAGGCCGTCGACCAGGGCGCCGGCCTCGGCATCGACGTCGAGGTCACCCGCCGCGAATCGCGCCAGAAGGGATTCGAGGGCATTTCTCGGCGCCGGGTCGTCGAGAGGACCACGGCCCGGCTCATGAACGACCGTCGCCCCGCCGGCGACTACGAAACCCACCCGCACTGCTCCGAGGCCACGATCCACCTGGCGATGGCCGCCCTCACGAGCCGCGGACTCACCCGCGAACCAACCCGGAACCGGCGAAACAGCTGAACGCCGGCGGAGTCGATTCGCCCTCGTGTGCGTCACAGCAGGCAGGGATACAGGCTCACGCTGTCGCGCTCGACGCTGATCTCGACCCACGTCCCGTCAACCGCAATGGGTGGCGGCGGATCGGCGACGTCGAACAGGATCTGCGAGCCATCCACGTCCAGCACCACCCCGCCGTCACCCGTGAGTCTGAGACGACCTCGGAAGACGACCTGACGGCCGTTCACACTCAACGCGGGCGAGGGAAATTCCGCTGGTCGAGTGTTACCACCCCAGGCCACGTCGTCATCGACGGTCCACTCCACATGACGCTCGCAGCCCACATCCGTCGGGGCTCCGCACCAGAGCGCGACGGCCACACCCGCCTCCGAGCGCACCCGAACCATCGCAGCGCCGCCGGAGATCTGGCGCACTGCTTCTATGTGGACCAACACCCCGCAATCATCCATGCAGGGCCGCCGCACCAAACACCCCCCGTCAACACCACAGAACGCTCTTGGGCTCAGGCCCCATGTCGCCGCTGCCCCGGGCCGGCCGGGGCAGGGAAACCCGCTCGACCTGACCACGTCCGTGTGGAGATCATGGGGCATGGAATTCCTCTGCTACCACCGCGACCGGCCCGGCTCGCTGCCGCTGCGCGACGCACTTCTGGAAGAGCACTGGTCATTCATGGACCGGTACGCGGAGGAGATGATCGCTCGGGGTCCGACCCTCGCCGACGACGGCGACACACCCACCGGAAGCGTGCACATCGTCGACCTGCCCGATCCCGCCGCTGCCCGCGCGTTCGCCTTCGACGAGCCGAATTACCAGGCCGGCGTCTACCGGGACGTGCTGCTGCGACGGTGGCGCAACACGCTGAGGAGCACCATGTGGGACTTCCCCGGCGGCCGGACCGGCGGCAACCGATACCTGGTGCTCGGCCTCGGCACGGGGCCGGCCGCCGACCTCGTGGTACCGCCCGACCACCGGGACCGGTTGATCGCGTACGGGCCACTGCTGTCCGACGACGGCACCACCTGGCTCGGCACGGCCGTGTTGGCCAGGGCACCGGACCCGGACACGGCTCGCGCCATCCTCACACCGGACCGGTACTCCACCATAGAAGTGCACAACTGGCAGTTCGGTGGGCGCCCTTCATAGCCACGGCCTTCACCTGGCGCCACCGCCGAGGACATCCGGATCCCTCGGCCTCCCCGTGCCGCACCGGAATTCACGGCGACATGGACCTGGTGCACACCGGTGGGCTCGTGGGCTCGCGCTGAAGAACCTTCAGTCCGCACGAGAGAGCGGAGACCGCCGTGCAGCGCGCGGCGGGCCCAGGTACCGGGCACGCAGCGCGCGAGCAACGTACACGTTCCTCATTCCGCGCCCGGACGGCGGAGCTCGCGTGCAGTCCTCGTGACCCGGCCGGGGCCGGACCACGGACGTGCGGGGAGGCGTGGTCGGGTCCAACGGCTCACTCCGGCCGTCGGACCCGACCACGCCCCCGAACCCCGGTCCGAGCCGGGTTCACGGTCCGCGCCAGAGATTGGCGAACGCCGAGTTCTCGATGGACCGCCTCTGGCGCACGGCCTCCAGCTCCATCACCGCGTCGTGGACAACGGCCACCACCGTCGTCACCGCCTCATCATCGAGGTCGGACTCGTCCTCGGATCGCTCACCGTCGATCCCCACGACCGCGGCGAGGGCTGCCAGGACGGGTTCCCGCTCCTCCCAGCGCTCGGTTGCCCGGCGGCGTGCCGGCGTATCGGCCGGCTCGACGCGCTCCGGGCCGAAGGGCAACCGGCCGTCCCGCTTCCGCGTCAGCTCACCGGCCTCCTGGAGGGCGGTCTGGTACACAGCCGAGAGGTCTCGGCCCCGGCGCCACAGCCAGTCCTCGATCCGCTCGTGGGGCGCCTGTCGAGCGAGCCCCGCCTCAGCCTCGCTCAGCAGCCCGTCGTCCAGCGCCGCTGGTGCACCCGGCACGACGCGGTCGCCGTCGACGGTGACCGCCCCCGTTGCGATGAGATCGATGAGCTCGGCTCCCGCGAGTGCGAGCGACAGGTCGCCCTGTCCCACGGAAGGCTTCGACCTCGGGTCCATGGCGATGATGAACAGGTCTTTCGCCGTGGTCATGAACGGCTCCCCTCAGAACATCGACAAAGGTTCGTCGCCCCACCGGTCCGGTCCGCATCCGAGCTCGGCCCGGCGGCGACGCGACTGTCCACGATCAGTATCGCCCCGGCCGCCGCGGCCAAGCCCTCGTGCACGCGAGTGAAGGGCTCACCGGGCCGCCGGGCCCGGCCCGCGGCCATGCCGTGACCACGTCCCGTGAGCGGCTGCCGGAGCCGACGTCCGCGGTTCTGCCGGACCATCCGGACGGGCGACTCCCGGAGCGCCTTCACCCCACCCTGACGCCGATGATGCAGGTGTCGTCGTCCGTGTCCGACTCGCTGTGGGTGAGCAAGCGGTCGAGCCTCCGTTCCAGTGAAGGTGCTGCTGCCTTCGCCGTGGTGAGGAGCTGGGACAAGGAGTCCTCGACGCTGGTGTCCCTGCGTTCGATGAGCCCGTCGGTGTACATCAGGAGGGTGTCGGAGGGCTCGAGCTGGATCTCCTCCTCCTGGTACTCGGCCTCTGCGAGGGCACCGAGCAGCAGCCCTCGCAGCAGCGGCAGCTTGAAAGCCTCTTCGCCCCGCACGAGTACGGGGGGAAGATGGCCTGCCCTGGCCCAGCGCAGGATCCGGGTCTCGGGGTCGAACAGCCCGCAGACCGCTGTGGCCGTGACCTGTTCGGTGAGGTGGTGGGCCACGATGTTCAGCCAGGACAGGAGCTGCCCCGGACCCGCCCCCGTGATGGCGAGGCCGCGCATGGCGTTCCGCAGGACGACCATCCCCGTCGCGGCCTTGATGCCGTGGCCGGCGATGTCCCCGACACACAGGAGTATCTGCTTGGAGGGCAGAACGACGGCGTCGTACCAGTCGCCTCCCACCTCGGACTCCGTCTCCGCCGGACGGTAGCGGACGGCGACCTCGAGGCCGGGTGCGTCGAGCGGCGCCTGGGTCGGCGGCATGATGGCGTGCTGCAGCTGCAGCGTCAGCCGATTGCGTTCCGCCGATTCCTGTTCCGAGTGGGCGAGCTGGTCACGGGTCGCGGCCAGAGCCACCTCGGTCCAGTGCTGGGAGGAGATGTCCTGGTAGGCCCCTCGGACCGCGAGCAGGCGGTCGTCCGCACCGAGCACCGGTTCGGCGATCACCCGGATGTGGCGGGTCACCCCGTCGGGCCGCACCAGGCGGAATGCGGTGGAGGCGGGCTTGCGGTGGTAGAGCACCGCGCGCAGGAACCGGCCGATGGCCACGGCGTCGTCGGGGTGCGCGTGGTCGGCGAGGTCGTGGAGGGAGACCGGGTTATCGGTGACGGAACGCCCGTACAGCGAGAAGAGCGGTCCGTTCCAGGTGATGCCCCCGGTGACGAGATTCTCCTCGAATCCGCCGATCCGGCCCAGACGCTGTGCGTGCTGGAGGAGGCTGGCGAGCCGGGCGGTCTCGTCCTCGATGCGCCAGATCAGCAGCACACTGCCGTTGTATCCGGTGATGCTGAGATCGGCGACGGAGGACAGGGGCACGTCGTCGATGAGCGCGGTCAGCGTCATGTGCCGGGCCCGGAAGGGCTCCCCCGTGGCATAGACGCGTGCCGTCTTCTCGAAGAGTTCGCTGTCACCGGCGGCCATGGGGTAGGCCTCAAGCAGGAGAGCCCCGTCGACCGCGCCCCGGGAGCGCCCTGCCGGGTCCAGGAAGTGGCTGTTGACGTGCCGGATCCGGAAGTCGACGAGGGTGCCTTCGTTGTCCAGGTGCGGTGTGAGGACCAGAGCCGGGTCGTACAGGCCTTCGGACAGGTGCACGAGCTCGGCGACGCCGGCCGGTTCCCGGTCGTTCGGATGAGGCCCGCCGACGGGCAGGCTCTCAAGGGTGTGGGCGCACAGCTCGGCCAGCGCCTCGATCTGGCGGACGACGGCAGGGGGGTGGTCGGGCAGGTGCTGGGGCCAGCAGATCTCCAGCACCCCGTGCATGCGGCCCCCGGTCCCGGCGGGAAGGGCGACACGGCCGCTCTGCGGATTCTGCCGGTGGCCGATGGACGGGACGCCGGCCTCGGCCAGTGAGGGGACCCGGACCGTCCGCAAATCGGTGAGCGCCTGGCGTGCCACGGTCGCCACACCGGGCGGTACGTAGCGCCAGCGCTCGGCCTCGCCGACGGCGAAACCGGCGTGGCCGCACAAGGTGAGCGAGGCGTCAGGACCCGCGGCCCAGACGGCCACTGCCGTGGCGCCCAGAGGCGCGAGTGCGTGCTGGAGCAGGGATTCGGCGACGGCCTGGGTGTCGCTCGCGGCCAGCGCGGCGCACTCGGCGGTGCGCAGGCGCACGGCGACGGAACTGCCGTGGTGATCCGCCTCCTCGTCCTCGGAGCTGCCGTTCGTCTGCCGGACGAAGTCCTCCGCGGCCCGGGCCACGTGATCGCGTGCGGCCTCGTTGATGATGTCGGCGGCGAGTTCGAGCGGGGACAGGCCGGCCTGGTCGGCCAGCTCGGTGAGCTGGCGTGCCGCCTGGGCCGGACCGCATCCGAGCCGCTCGATGAGAATGCCCTTGGCCAGCTCGATCAGGGCCCGCCCGTCAGCCTCGGCATGCGCCTCGCGCACCTCGGCCCGCAGGCGCTGCACCGTGGCGGCGAGGCGTCCCACGGCGGAGACCGGGCCTTCGGACGCGGCAGGCACGAGGGCGCCGGACTGCTCCCCGCGGCCCACCGCGCCCGCACCGACCGCTTCGCTCCGGGTCATGACACCACCGGCGCTTCGTCGGACTGGACGGTCAGCCACTGGCGAACGCAGGCGATGAGGTCGTTGGCGTCCAGCGGCTTGGTGACGTAGTCGCTGGCCCCGGCCGCGAGGCTCTTCTCCCGGTCTCCGGGCATGGCCTTCGCGGTGACGCTGATGATCGGGAGAGCGGCGTGTTCGGGCAGCTCCCGTATCTTCAGCGTCGCGGTGTAGCCGTCCATCTCCGGCATCATCACGTCCATCAGGATGAGGTCGATGTCCGGGCGCTTGCGGAGTGCCTCGATCCCCTTGAGGCCGTTCTCGGCGTGCAGGACGTTGACACCGTGCATCTCCAGGATGCCGCTGAGCGCGTAGAGGTTGCGCGCGTCGTCGTCGACGACGAGGACGGTCCGGCCGTGGAGGCTGTCGTCGATGGCTTCGGGGACCGCAGGGCCCATCTCCTCGCCGCGCACCAGGGGGACGACGGCGCCCGGCTGCTCGGCCGACAGATGGAGGGCGATGCGTTCGCGGAGCTCGTCCAGGCTGGAGAGGAGTTCCAGCGGGCGGACCCGGCCCCTGGCCTGGAGTTCCCGCTCGTGGGCGGCGTCCATACGGCGGTTGTTGTGCGCGAGCACGGGAACGGTCTTCAGGGCGGGGTCTCCGTCGACCGCGTCCAGGAACCCGCGCGCGCCGTCGTCGGCCATGTCGAGTTCGAGGACCACGCAGTGGAACGGTGCCGCGGCCAGGGCACTCGCTGCGTCCTGGGGGCCGACCGCGGCGATCACCTCGATGTCCTCGCTCCCG
Source organism: Streptomyces clavifer (assembly GCF_036345975.1). Taxonomy (NCBI): domain Bacteria; kingdom Bacillati; phylum Actinomycetota; class Actinomycetes; order Kitasatosporales; family Streptomycetaceae; genus Streptomyces; species Streptomyces clavifer. The sequence continues at coordinate 184,844 of NZ_CP107793.1, forward strand.
TGGCTGCCGGTCAGTTCGGCCACCGCGCTCTCGGCGACGAGGGACAGCAGGCCGCGCGGGCGCTCCTCTATGACCAGGAGTCGGCGCGGCTTGCGCGGTGCGGGCTCCACGGGTCCGGACTGCCTGCGGCTTTCGCGCGCCTCGTCGTCGGGGGCCGGAGCCACGGCAGAGGTGAGTTCGGCCGCGGCCTGGTCCTGGAAGTCGGCGCGTGCGACCGGCAGGTACAGGGTGAACGTGCTGCCCTCGCCAGGGGCGCTGCGTGCGGTCAGGGCGCCGCCGAGCAGATGGGCGATCTCCCGGCTGATGGACAGCCCCAGCCCCGTGCCTCCGTACTTACGGCTGGTGGTGCCGTCGGCCTGCTGAAACGCGCCGAAGATCGTTTCGAGCTGCTGCTCGGCGATGCCGATGCCGGTGTCCTGCACGCGGAAGGCGACGACCGCTCCTCCACGGTGCACCGCGCCGGGGAGCTCGCGGTCGGCCGCGGGCTCGATGCGCAGTTCCACGCTGCCGCGTTCGGTGAACTTCACCGCGTTGGAGATCAGGTTCCGCAGGACCTGCCGGAGCCGGGAGTCGTCGGTGAGCAGGTCGACCGGCACACCGGGGGCGGTGGTGATGGTGAACGCCAGGCTCTTCTGCGTGGTCATGGGCCGGAACGTGGCCTCGACGTAGTCCAGGAGCTGCCGCAGCGTGAAGCGCTCGGGGTTGAGGTCCATCTTTCCGGCCTCGACCTTGGAAAGGTCGAGGATGTCATTGATCAGCTGGAGCAGGTCGCTGCCCGCCGAGTGGATGATCCCGGCGTACTCGACCTGCTTGACCGTGAGGTTGCGGGTCGGGTTCTGGGCCAGCAACTGGGCGAGGATCAGCAGGCTGTTGAGCGGGGTGCGCAGTTCATGGCTCATATTGGCCAGGAACTCCGACTTGTAGGTGGAAGCGAGCGACAGCTGCTGGGCCCTCTCCTCCAGTTCCTGGCGCGCCTGCTCGATCTCCAGGTTCTTCCCCTCGATGTCGCTGTTCTGGGCTGCCAGCAGCGCCGCCTTCTCCTCGAGTTCCGCATTGGACCGCTGGAGCTCGTCCTGCTGCACCTGCAGTTCTTCGGAGCGTGACTGGAGCTCGCCGGTGAGCCGCTGTGACTCCCCGAGGAGTTCGTCCGTGCGCGCGTTGGCGACGATGGTGTTGACGTTGACGCCCACCATCTCCATCAGTTGCTCGAGGAAGTCGCGGTGGACGGTCGTGAACGGGGTGAAGGAGGCCAGTTCGATGACGCCCAGCACTTGGTCGTCGACGACGATCGGCAGCACGATCAGGCTGCCGGGGGGCATCGGCCCGAGTCCGGAGGAGATGCTGATGTAGTCGCCGGGGACGCCGTCCGCGGCGATCGTACGGCGGCTGTGGGCAGCCTGGCCGACGAGGGACTCCCCCATGCGGAAGCGGCCGTGCTCCAAACTGCCGACGGGCCGGCCGTACGAACCCACGACGCGCAGTTCCGTGCCCTCGGGAGTCTCCTCGGCGAGGTAGAAGGCACCGTACTGGGCGGCTACGAGCGGGGTGAGCTCGTCCATGACCAGCTCACCGACGATGTCCAGGTCGCGGTGCCCCTGCATCAGGCCGGAGATGCGGGCGAGATTGGACTTCAGCCAGTCCTGTTCCAGGTTGGCCCGGGTCGTCTCGCGCAGGGATCCGACCATCGAGTTGATGTTGTCCTTCAGTTCCGCGACCTCGCCGGAAGCGTCGACCGTGATGGAACGGGTCAGGTCGCCTTCGGCGACCGCACTCGCCACCTCGGCGATGGCCCGCACCTGGCGGGTGAGGTTGCCGGCGAGTTCGTTCACGTTCTCGGTGAGGCGCTTCCACGTGCCGGACACGCCCTCGACCTCGGCCTGGCCGCCCAGACGGCCCTCACTGCCCACCTCGCGGGCGACGCGCGTCACCTCGGCCGCGAAGGAGGACAGCTGATCGACCATGGTGTTGATGGTCGTCTTCAGTTCCAGGATCTCGCCGCGGGCATCGACATCGATCTTCTTGGACAGATCGCCGTTGGCGACCGCGGTGGTGACGAGGGCGATGTTGCGGACCTGGCCGGTCAGGTTGTTCGCCATCGAGTTGACGTTGTCCGTGAGGTCCTTCCACGTGCCCGCGACGTTCGGGACGCGGGCTTGACCGCCCAGCCGCCCTTCGGTCCCGACTTCGCGCGCCACCCGGGTCACCTCGTCGGCGAACGCGGACAGGGTGTCCACCATGGTGTTGATGACCTCGGCGAGCGCCGCGATCTCGCCCTCGGCGTCCACGGTGATCTTCCGGGACAGGTCGCCCCGGGCGACCGCGGTGGCCACTTGGGCGATGGAACGCACCTGTCCCGTCAGGTTGGAGGCCATCACGTTGACGTTGTCGGTGAGGTCCTTCCAGGTACCCGAAGCCCCACGGACGGTCGCCTGCCCGCCCAGCTTGCCCTCGGTCCCCACCTCGCGTGCCACACGCGTCGCTTCGTCCGCGAAGGCGGAGAGCTGGTCGACCATCGTGTTGATGGTCTCCTTCAGCTCCAGGATCTCCCCCCGGGCCGTGACGCCGATCTTCTGCGACAGGTCACCCTCGGCCACGGCGGTAGCCACCTGGGCGATGGAACGGACCTGCGCCGTGAGGTTGCCGGCCATGAAGTTGACCGAATCGGTCAGGTCCCGCCAGGTACCCGAGACACCCTTCACATCCGCCTGCCCGCCGAGAATGCCCTCGGTGCCGACGTCCCGTGCCATACGGGTCACCTCGTCGGCGAAGGAGGAGAGCTGGTCGACCATCGTGTTGATGGTGTCCTTCAGCTCCAGGATCTCGCCGCGGGCGGTGACCGTGATCTTCTGCGACAGGTCGCCCTGGGCCACGGCAGTCGTCACCTGGGCGATGTTGCGGACCTGCGCCGTGAGGTTGCCGGCCATGAAGTTGACCGAATCGGTCAGGTCCCGCCAGGTACCCGAGACACCCTTCACATCCGCCTGCCCGCCGAGATTGCCCTCGGTGCCGACCTCGCGGGCCACGCGGGTCACCTCGTCGGCGAAAGCGGACAGCTGGTCGACCATCGTGTTGATGGTCTTCTTGAGTTCGAGGATCTCGCCCCGGGCATCGACATCGATCTTCTGCGAGAGGTCGCCCCTGGCCACCGCGGTGGCCACGTGGGCGATGTCGCGGACCTGGGTGGTGAGGTTGCCCGCCATGGCGTTGACGGAGTCCGTCAGGTCGGCCCAGGTGCCGGATACGCCGGGCACCTCTGCCTGGCCACCGAGCGTCCCCTCGGTGCCGACCTCCCGAGCCACGCGGGTCACCTCGGACGTGAACAGGGAGAGCTGGTCGACCATGCCGTTGAACACGGTGGCGATTTCGCCGAGCAGTCCCTCGGCCCCGTCCGGCAGACGCGTACCGAAGTCTCCGTCGCGCACTGCTGTGAGCCCTGCCAGCAGCTGGCGCAGTTCCGGCTCGCCCACCTTCCCCGCTCCCCGGGCACGAGGGCGCTGCACCGGCCGCTTGTTCTCAGCTGTCGTCTCTGCCATGGCCAAATCCTCAATAGGCTCGCCCGGCATCCGCCTCAAAGCGGCATGCCACCCAAAGGGCCCGTATTGCGCGCCCTCCCCCTCCGACGTCCCCCACGTCGGCAAAAAGTTGCCGTTAGGCAACTGTGAAGCAGAGTACCCCGGTGTCGGCCCGAGAAGTCATCCCCCTCCGGTCGGTGCGAGGCGCTGCCCGTCGTGGAGGCGGCCTTGCACGGGGCATGCCCGGCTCGTGTCAGCTCGGAGGGGCAGGCCCGGAGAAGAGACAGAACCATGGAGTGGACTCCTCGACGAGGTGGTGGAGGCGAGGCCTGTGGCGATCAGGGTCCAGTAAATCCGGACGACGTGGTCGAAGGAGTCCCGAAGCGGGGACGCCGCGGCTCGGAGGAACGCCGCGTCGGCAGGCTCCGCCCTCCCCTGCGAGAGGGCTCCCCTCGCGCACGTCATCCGGATGCATGAGCGCGATGGTTCGAGCCGATTGAGAGCCTCGGAGTCCTGAGCGATGCCGATGTCCAGCTCCGAGAAGCAGCTGTTGGCCTGCGGGTGTCCCCTCGGGCGCAGCCGAGGTGCGCTCCGCCGCCGAGGAAGCAATATCAGCGCGACTTCGGCCTGACCGTTGTGTCAGCCTTCGGTCATGCCTGAGCTGCGGGAACACGCCGGACGTCACTACGCTGTCCAGCACATCTACTCCCTGTCCGAAAACTCCTGGTGCCTGGAGCTGAGCGAGGCCGTCCCCATGGACACCGAGCCCTCGTCCCCCCTCGTGCACCGGAACGGCAGGATCTTCCTCGCGGCATTCGTCCCCGACGAGGATCCGGACCTGGAACCGACTCTCCGCATCGACAGCCAAGGCGAGCGAGTCGTCCCCTACGACATCATGTGCTGGTTCATGGAGCAGGTGGCCGAGCAGGTCGCACGTTGCCGGACCGCGTTCTCGCATGGAGATCTTGACGTCATGGAATGATCCTGAAGTGGCCGGCGTGATACAGCCTCTGAGCCGATGGGCCCCTCCACCGGGTTGCACGAGCGGTGCTGTGCGAAGCGCATGACCGCATCCCGGCTCGAAGAGCGGCGGCCGAGCCTGATTCGCAGGCGCGCTGTGCGGTACGTGCAAGGGCCTCGGTGAGCTGTGTTTCCCCACCAGGCCCGGTACGGTCGGCGAGCTTGTCGAGGTCGGCACCCAGCCCGATGAGGAGCTCGTCCGCGTCGAAGCCGCGGGCGCAGGTGAGCGATATCCCTCGGAGCATGCCCGGAACAGCGGCTGACCTGCCTGTGGCGCTGTGTTCACCGACCCAGGCGATTCCGTCACTCATACGGTCTCCACTTACAGCGGCTCGGACGATTTCGTCCAGTCCGGTGTCGACGGTGCAGTAGGCGAAGCAGTGCACGATGCCGTCGAGCCGGAGAACATCGCGCCGAGGAAGGAGCCCTACCCACCAGCAAGGTGGGGGCTGATAGATATCCGTCCCCACCTCGCGCAGGTCCTTACGACGACGCGTGCTCGGGCTACCGCTGGGGCTACTGGGTATGACGTCGCCGGCGCGCGCGCTCGAGCTCAGCGGCGTCCGACATCCAAGAGCCGTGCTGTTCGAGGCCGGCGCAGCCGCTGCGGACGAAGGTGCTCACCAGGTTCCGGTACCCGCCGATCCCGTCGACCAGGCTGTACTCGACCCGGTACTCCGGCTCCGAACCGCCTTCCCCCTCGCGCACCGTCGTGACCCGGGCTATGGAGTCCGCGTAGAAGTGGAGCTGGATCCCTTCTCCCAGCGCCTCGTCCTCGATGGTGAACACTTCGTTGTCCCCGGCAGAGCGATCGCCGACGAACTCCCAGAATTCCGCGGTGGCAGTGCGGGGGCTGTCCGGGAGCCACTTCTTCTCGACGCCCTTGTCGTCGGTGAACGACAGGGCCCTCTTCCTCGCGGCGCGGTCGCCGGCAGCCCCCTCGTCGTCCTCCATGGGCGTGCTCCTGGAGCGGTCCGCGGCCTCCGAGCACATCAGGAAGCTCACGGTACGCACCGCGTCGTCGACGAGCTCAGGGTGTGCGCCGCGCACGGCTGCGTCGACTGTCGCCGCCATTCGATCCCAGTCGCGCTTGTCCGTGGCGCGCTTTCCCCTTCGCGGATCGCGGGCGATCCGCGTCCCGGCGCACGCCTGCTCCGCGGTGGCGATCACACGCATGACCTCGGGCAGCAGCGCCGGGGCGACGGCGTCGGGCATGCGCCTCGGAATCGTCGCGCCGTGCAGGTACTGGCCCGTGTACGTCAGGATCGCGGCGTCGAGTGGACCGAGTACCACTCCGCGCTCGGCGCGACGGCGGTCCGCGTGGTAGTTCTGAGCTCGTTTCCCGTTGGACGTCTCTGTCGCCGCGCGCATCGCCGCGCAGACCTGACCACGCTCGAGCAGATCGATGTCAGCCCCATGGGCAATGAGCCGACCCCTGTCCCACGGGGTGCGCTGGAAGAATGAGTCGACGTCCGCGGGCTCGGAGAGGAGGATCGGGTCCAGGAGCGCGACGGCAGCGTTCTCGTCGAGCAGGCCCCGGGTTCCGGCGGCGTCGCACAGCGGAAGTACCGCACTCCACAGCAGCAGGTGTCTGGCCAGGTCCGCCCGGATCACCGCAAGGTGGGCTTCCTCGATCGAGAACGTGAACGTGCGAGGCTCATGGTTGGCGTCGGCCCCGGCACCGAGCATGAGCCGCAGTTCACCGTCCTCGCGGATCACGTTCGGGATCCAGCCACTCCTACGCGTGAAAACGATGTCTCTCATGGGGTCAGTCTTACCCATCGGACAAGACTGGCGAGCCCTGCCTGCACCGATCTGACCGGCCGCATTCGTCTGCGCCCACGCTGCCCGGAGTGAACAGGTTCGTCAGGGGGCGGGAGCAAGTCGGACGCTGAACCTGAACGCCGTCATGTTCCGGTACAGAACAAGCCCGGTCCGGCACCGGTCTCGTCGAGAAGCGACCGGATGGGGACCGTCGACTGCGGGCCACCAGAGGGATACGGAAGTGGACTCGTGGGCAAGTCTCTTCCAGGACAGCGCCTGCTGCACGCGGTTGGGCTCGGGTCCCGGCGATCATCGCGGCACCGTCCCCAGCATCTGTTCATGACCACCGTTCGAATTCGACGTCGAGGCGCTTGTCGGTGCGCACCCAGACTTCACCCCCGGCGGCTTCGGCCGGGGCGTCGACTCGTTCGATACCGAGGAATTCGATCAAGTTGAGCAGTTCGGCTCGTTCAGCTCGGGCATCGCCGACGCCATGCGAGTCGAAGAAGACGTAACACTCGTTGCTCGGGTCTACGGCGCCCGAATCCGCCCATATCCGAGCAACTTCTTGGATTGCCGCGGCTTCGGTCGTGATCGTGGCAGCGCGGGTGGCACCGCGGGTCTCCGGTGACGCGTCGAGGTCGGCGAGGTCCGAGAACCACTGGCCGAAGTAGTCCAGGCCGGCATATCCGTTCTCGAAGAACAGCATCGCGCTCGGCAGGTAGCGATTTGCTCTATCGACCTGGAGGTATTCCGACCGAGGATTATCCGCCACTTCGGTCCGGCCGATCACACCTTGACCGGGCATGAGCACCAAGCTTTGACCCGCCGAGTCATCTTCGATGGTGTAGGTGCCAGAATGTCGCTCCCGGAAGAACGCAGAGAATGCCACGTAGGCTTCCTGCGGATCGCCCACAGACACCCGCTGATCGTTGCCGTCGCCGACAGCGAAGACGAACTGCTTCGGTCCGGGGTTGTACGGGCGAGCCATATGTGTCCTTCGTTTACATGTGATACCTCCACCAGCCTAGTCGAATCAGATTTGATCAAGCCAGGCACCAGCAGGCTCATAAAAGCGCCGGGCCAACCACGGGCCCTTGACGAGCGCCGGGCCGACAGCCGGCAGGGGTGACTGCTCGCGGCCTGGCGATTCCGGGCCTCTTCGCCGGCCGTAGGTCATTCGATCCCGAGGGGTCCGACGCCCAGGTCCTCACGCATGCAGCGGCGCATCTCAGCCATGGCGGCGCGGCGCTGCTGGATGAAGGCCCTGTCCTCGGCGGAACCGACTACGACCCCGCGGGCATAGGCGTCGCGCATCCGACGCAGGCTGTGAAACGCCTCGTTCCCGGCCGCGACGACGAGCGGCGGTCCCACGAGCCAGAGTTGCTCGCTGACCATGTGCAATCCGGTTCCACGGAAGGCTTCGCGCACTGCCGCATCACGCGCCGACTCGGACATGTGATCGCCCAGGGCAACAGCCCGTATCTCTTCCCCCGCGTCTTTGAGGGTGGAGGCGTACTCGGTGTACACGGCGCGCCGGACTTCCAGCGCGTGACGTGCTTCCTCCCGCCGCCACCTGTTGCGATCGGCGATCAGGGTGGCAGCGATGCCGATGGCAGCACCTGTCAGCGTGGAAAGCAGAGGCATCCATTCCATGCGCCACATGCTGTCTCAACTACTGCTCCGACACCAGCGACCCTCACCATCCACCATGGTGATCACGAACCCTTTGCCGCGTGCCAGGCCGACGGACCCCACCGGGAGTCAGTGTGCCGGGTGGTCACCACACCCCGTCGCGCCCCGCCGCGCCCTCGGTACTCTCGCGCAGGACCAGCCCGTGGGCCACGACGCGGGCCGCCCGACGTGGCGAGCCACGCGAAGCGCTGGGCACTCTTCACCTGCTTGTCCGCCGGTGAGTTCCGTCCAACAGCCCTGTTGCCCGGTCATGTTCAGTGCTTCTTCCGTTCGGGTCGACGGCTCCGGCCCGGGTGGCACCGAACCGTCCCCGGCAGAGACCGGGTGGGGCTGTCACATCTCCGGTCGGTACGGCTGCGCCCGCACAGAGGTTGGCCGCAGGCGGCTGCCGTCGCGCCGGGGCCGCACATGCCCTCGGGTGGCAGCCAGTCCTCGCGCGGCTCCCCGTCGAGGAGAGCTTTGCGGACGGTGGGCTGTGGTGCCCCGGTCGTCCGGCCGGCGCGGCCGGTCCTGCTCACGCACCGGCGCGGGCGGGGAGAACACAGTGGTGCGACCGGGTGGTCAGCCCGCGGCCGTGTTGTAGTTGACTATTCGCTCCACCATGTGAGCGACCGCACCGGTCAGAGGACTGTCCACGCCCTTGCTCACCACGTCGGGCAGGCGGTGCGCCTCCTCCTCGGAGACCGCGACCATGCCCCAGAACGCGTTGAAGCCCGAAGCGTGCGCCGGCTTGTCCTCGGCTGCCCCTACTGTCAGGACACCGCCCCTCTCGACCAGACCGAGCGCGCCCATCTGCTGCAGCATGACGGGATCCCGCTCTTCGACCGCCACCACGCTCCAGCCCGACACATCGGTCCGTCGCAATGCGGCGAGAAGGACACCGGCACTACCAACGCCTGAGACAACGATGTCAGGCAGCACGAGGGCTACTGGGCCCTGCGTCATCGGCAGGGCGGACCGGATGGCTCCGTCGAGCCCCGGTTCGAGCGACTCGTCCTGGTAGACGAACACCATCTGAAAGGTCTCGGCATAGCGCGCGAGGTAACTCACCGTGTCCAGCTTGTGTGTCCTGAACACGACCACCAGGCGCACGTTGAGTCCGCTCTCGGCCAGTTCGACAACGGACTTCAGGCTTCGGTCCAGCACAGTGACCCCAGGAGCGAGACAGTGCAGCTCCTTCGAGTAGGGCGCACCGAAGCGCGTTCCGAATCCGGCGCAGGGCAAGATGATCGAAACATCGGGGACGGGCACGGACGATCTGCGCATTGACCGGCTCTCAGGTTGTGTTGACGATCGGGAACCTTGCATGGCTCACCGGGTTCGGGCAGCCGAGGCCGACGCCGTGCAGTCGCTCCGGACGACGCGCCGGCTCTCACCGTAGTCACCGAAGACGGCTCCACGCGAGAGGAAGCGGTGATCAACGAGATCTCGGCGAGGGGCCTGGACGGTTTGCTCGCTGCAGCCCGGATCGGAGCTCTGCCGTCGCCGCACCCCGGGCGGCTTGTGCACCGGCGACTCCCCCCGCCCGCAGCTGCGTTCACCTGCGCCCGTGCGGAGCAAGGCCCGCCATGGGCCGGGGCATCGGGTGCCGGCGCGGCGTTCACCACCGGGCGACGTACACTGCTGCCGCTCACCGGCAACGGCCTGATCTGGCACCGTTCATGAGGATCACTCAGAACCTGTGCGGGCGCAAGCTCATGCCTACGGGAAGACGGAACGGAAGAGGACGCCGAATGCGAGTGCTGCTGTCCACATACGGGACTCGTGGCGATGTCGAACCGCTGGTGGCGCTCGCGGTGCGGCTACAGGAGCTCGGCGCGGAGGTGCGGATGTGCGCCCCGCCGGACGAGGAGTTCGCGGAGCGGCTGGCCGGTCTCGGTGTGCGGCTGGTGCCGGTCGGGCCACCCGTACGGGAGTTGATGCGCGGGACGACTCTGCCGACGGCGGCGGAGCTGTCCCGGTACCGGACCGAGATGGTCGACACGCAGTTCGACGTCTTCCCGGAAGCGGCTGACGGATGTGACGTGCTGGTGGCGGCAGGCCTCGCGCAGATCGCCGCGCGGTCCGTGGCAGAGGCTGCGGGCATCCATTACGTATATGCCGGCTATTCGGCGGTCAACCTGCCGTCGCCGCACCATGCGCCACCACCGCGGCCCGGCTGGCCGGAGCCTGAGGTGAACGACAACCGCACGCTGTGGGAGCTGGACGCCCGCAACGTCAACGCGCAGTTCGCCGAGCCGCTCAACAGCCACCGGACGTCGCTGGGTCTGCCACCGGTGGACAACGTCCGCGACCATGTACTCACCGACCGGCCGTGGCTGGCGGCGGACCCGGTCCTGGGACCGTGGCGGGAGACCCCGGGCATCGACGTGACACAGACGGGTGCGTGGTACCTGCCCAACGAACACCCCCTCCCTGCCGCTTTGCTGACGTTCCTGGACGCGGGCGCGCCGCCGGTCTACGTGGGCTTCGGCAGCTTGCGCCCGTCGCAGGACATCGTCCGCAAGACCGTCGAGGTGATCCGCGCACGGGGGCAACGCGTGCTCGTCTCGCGTGGCTGGGCGGAGCTGGATCTGGTGGACGACGGAGACGACTGCTTCGCCGTCGGCGAGGTCAACCATCAGCGTCTGTTCGCCAGGGTGGCCGCTGTGGTCCACCACGGTGGCGCGGGCACGACGGTGACGGCCGCACGGGCGGGTGTGCCGCAAGTGGTGGTGCCTCTCCAGCTGGCGGACAACCCGTACTGGGCCGGCCAGGTGGCAGACCTGGGTATCGGTGCGGCGATCGATGGTCAGGCGCCGACCGCCGAGGCTATCTCCGTCGCCTTCGGGGCGGCCCTGTCACCCGGGGCCCGGGCGCGGGCCGGAGCTCTGGGCGGCCGGATCCACACCGACGGAGCGGAGGTGGCGGCGGGACTGCTGCTCGACTCCCTCCGGTGAGCTAGGCCTGCCCGGTCCTCCGGCCGCCATGCCTCCGTCCGCGGCAACGCAGTCGACGGCTCACCGTCCTCAGCTCCGCCGCGGAGATGAGTGGGAGCGCTCATGCCCGGGCAGTACCCGCCTTCGATGACGAAGGTCACCAAGCAGGGGGAGCGGGGCCTTTCATTTTCCCGTGGGCCGGGCCGGCGCCCGCAGAGTCACCTCGGGCAGCACCGAGAAGCAGCTCGCCGGACTGGTCACGGCGCCCCTGCGCCGCCCGGGACTCCATGTGCACGGGGCCGCGCCGCTCGATCCGGCCGACGGCCGCGCCTTCCAGACGGCCGGGCACGAACGCCCGCGCCCTCCAGACGGCCCGGGACGAACGACCGTCACCACCGTGTGGCGGACGACCGCCTCCCGTCCGGACGAGGCCTCCGCACTCTCCGCCTGACAGGCAGGGGTCCTCAAGGGGTGAGGGTGCGCGGGCCATCCGTCGGGGCCGGCGTACCGGCCCCGGCAGGCCCTGACCGCCTACACCTCGGGCTCGCCGATGACACACGGTCCCCCGGCGGGCCCGTCGTCGGCAGGCCGGATGGGGCGGCACTCTACGCCGCCACCGGGTCAGGCGGTGGTACCTCGCTGGGGACGGGTGCCGTTGATGGCGACGCGTTGGCCGTAGCGGCCGTGGGGGAAGTAGTCCCAGACCGCGTGGTGCTGTACGCAGCGGTTGTCCCAGAACACCAGAGTGCGCGGCTGCCAGCGTATGCGGCACTGGAGCAGGGGTGTGCGGGCTATGTGCGCGTAGAGCATCTGGAGGAGCGCATCGCTCTCCGGCCTCGCCAGCTGGGTGATGTGCGAGGTGTAGGGGCCGTTGACGAAGAGCAGCTTGCGTCCGGTCTCCGGGTGCAGGACGACCACGGGGTGCTCGGTGCGGGGGACGTCGTACTCCGCCGGTGGGGTCTGTCCGGCGGTGGCCCAGGGCAGGGAGCCGTCGTGCAGGGCGGTGAGCCCGTCCAGGAAGGAGCGCATGGCCGGGGAGAGGAGTTCGTAGGCCACGTGCATGTTGGCGAAGAGGGTGTCCCCGCCGCTGCCCCCTTCGGGGGTCTCCGTGATGTACAGCATGGAGCCGAGCGAGGGCTCCGGGTCGGCGGTGCCGTCGGCGTGCCAGCCGTTGCCCGCGATGGCCCGGGATTCCTTGGTGGCCCTGATCTCCAGGATGTGCGGGTCGGAGTCTTCGGCCGCGAGTGCCACCGGGTGCAGTTCGCCGAAGCGGGCGGCGAACCGCTTGTGCTGCTCGGGGGTGATGTCCTGGTCGCGGAAGACCAGCACGTGGTGGGCGAGGAACGCACGCCTCAGTTCGGCTTCCTGGCTGGACGACAGTTCACGGGACAGGTCGAGGCCCGTCACCTCGGCGCCCAGCAGCGGAGTCACGGGCGTGACGGAGATCGTCTCGTACGGCTCGGTCGAACGGGTCGTCAGGCGTTCGACCGCCTGGAGTGCGTACTCCTCCATGGAGGTACCTCTTCTGCTCGTGGTCGATGTCACTCGTGCGTGACGCGATGGGTGCGAACGGTGGTGGTGACGGTCAGCGCGGGGTCCGGAGTGCCGTGTCGGCGTCGGTCCGGTGCCCGCCCCCCGCTTCTTCCCCGGGAGCGGCCGCGTCCTGCAGGATGACGGCGGCCACGGACTCCACGTGGGGCGGGGCGACGAGCGTGTAGTGGTCCGCGTCGATGCGGTGTGCGCGTACCGGCGACGGTAGGTGGGCGTCCCACTCTTCGTTCGGCACGGGTTCCGGGGCGAGCGACGGCACGTCCGGGACGGTGCGTTCCGCGATCCACAGGGAGCTCGGGGTGCGGCTCAGGCATGGCAGCCGATGGCCGGCCATGGCCACCAGGTTGATACGGCAGCACCGGGCCAGGCGTTCGGCGTAGTCTCGTCCGCTCTCGCTCAACCCACCCGCACGGTTGCCGCCGAGTTCGCGGGCGAAGACCGCGTCCATCTGCTGATCGTCGTAGGCCGCGACCGCCGCGACCGCGCCGGGCGGTGGCGGGTCCAGCAGGTAGAGGCCGGCCACGGGTCGGTCGTGCTCCTCCGCATGGGCGGCCATCGACAGGGCCATCCAGGCACCGAAGGACCAACCGGCCAGGAACAGTCGCCCGTCGGTTCCGGCGAGCTCGGCGCGGATCGCGTCCAGGTAGTGTGCGGCGCGGTCGGCGAGTTTCACGCCGGGCCGGTCCGGCGCCGCGCGCAGTGCGGGGTCCGCGATCAGGCACACGGTGAGCCGGTCGCCCAGGGCGGACACGAGCGGGCGGTAGGCCTGGATGTCGCCGCCGACCGGATGGACGAGACAGAGCACGTCCGAACCGGCGACGCCTCGCTGCCACACCTCGACCTGCACCGAGGGATCCGGGGTGGCGGATCGTTCGGCGTCCGCGGCGGTGGCGTCGACGAGGTCGGCGATCTCGGCCACGCTGACCCGGTGGCTGAAGCGGGAGAGGTCGAGGTCTGTGCCGAAGCGCTGCTTGATCTGGTCCACGAGTTCGAGCAGCATCAGTGAATCCGCACCGAGGTCGTACAGCGACACGTCCGTCCCGACGTCGTCCACACCGAGCAACCAGGCGACGACGTCGCCGAGTTGCGCGACCCGGTCGCGGCCCGGAGGCAGGTGCGGTGTCGGCTGCGCTCCCTCCGCTGGGCCTCGTGCCGTCTCCACGCCGGCGGTCGGGGGGCGTTCGTAGAAGCTACGGGCCTGGGAGAGGTCGGTGGTGTTGACCCAGAGGTGTGGGAGTTGCAGCCGCATGGCCTGCTCGAACACGGCCGCGCCTTCGTCGGAGGTCAGGCCGGTCAGAAGGTGCCTCCGGTGCTGTTCGTCGTGGCCGAGCGCGCTCCGGGCCATTCCGGCCTCGCGCCAGATGTCCCAGCCGATGCCCGTGCGGACGGTGCGGCTCGTGCCGTTGCCCGCCCGGTAATGGGCGAATGCGTCCAGGCATCCGTTGGCCGCGGCGTAGTCGAACTGTCCGACGCCGCCGAACAAGGAGGCCATGGACGAGCAGTAGACGGCGTGGCCCGGGTCGTACGCGTCGATGAGCCGCTCCATGAGCAGGGCGCCACGCAGTTTGGCGTCCGTCCCCGCGCGGGCGGATTCCGCTTCGCGCAACGCGATCAGCCCTCCGGCGGCCGTTCCGGCCGCGTGCACGATGCCGGCCAGGCCACTGTCCAGGTGCGGTGCCAGGCGAGCCGCGATATCACCCGTCTCCTCTGCGGCGAGGTCAGCCCGCACCAGCGTGATCCGGTGGCTCCATGGTGTCAGGGCCGGCGGGAGCAGGGCGTTGCGGGACAGCAGGACGAGTCGGCTCTCCGGACGCCGGAGGATTCGGGCGGCGATGACGGCACCGATGCCGCCGGTGCCGCCGAGGACCAGGTATGTGCCAGTCCCCCACGCCCACGCTTCACGGGAGTGGTCCGCTTCTGTCCTGAGCGTGGAGTCCGGGGCCGCCACGGGGTGGATGGCGCGGTGCCACCAGAAGGAGTCGCGCAAGGCGACGACGGACGTCTCCGGCGGGGCGTCGAGGAGGAGGTCGGGCAGGAACGCCGACCAAGCGGTGGGATCGGGGCCGGGCAGGTCCAACCAGCGGAGCTCAGCGCCCAGTTCCTGGTTCGGTACCTGTGTCGCGGCTGCCAGCAGACCGGCCTCCGGGCGCCGGACCGGGCCCGTGACCGGCTGGGCGCCGCAGGACAGCAGCCACACCCGGGGCCGGTCCCGTTCCCGGCCGTGCGTCCGCACGACGTCCGCGACAGCCCGGGACAGGGCGGCGACAGTGTCGAGGCAGGCCCACCGCGCCGTGTCGAGGGACCGCTCGCCGACGTCTCCGTCGATGGCCAGGGGCAGCGCGTGCAGCCAGTCGACGGCGGTGCCCGCCGGGCCCGGTGCGCTCGCCTCGGCCAGCACGGCCGCCAGGTGCCCGGCGTCGGCGGGGTCCGCCTCGTAGTGGTCGTCGTCGATCCGGATGAGGTCCTTGCCGGGCGCCAGCCACACCACTCGTGCGTAGCGTCGCTCCAGTTCCCGCCACGCCGCCGGGTCCGTCCGCCCGCCTGCGACGATGACGGCGGTCCGCGTCACGGCCGACTCGTCGGTCCGGGCCCTGCGGAGCCGCGTCCACTGCGGCTGGTGCATCCACCGGTCGGCAGGGAGCCGCTGGGGGTCCGGGGTACGGCCGGGCACCGGCGCAGGTGTCGGAGTCGGTGGTGTCGCAGAGGTGTACGCCGGTGTCCGCGGCGCGGGGCTCTCGCGCGGGAAGTCGTAGTCCGCCAGGTCGAACGCGGGCGGTGGGAAGTCCCAGGGCGCGGGTGCCGGGCCGGGCGTCCAGTTGACGGTGTGACCGGCGGTCCGTGCCGTGGCCAGCTCCTGCGCCTCGCTGCCGGATGCCGGGATGCCGGTCGGCTGCACGGCCTGCGGGTCGACGGCACGCAGCCAGGCGACGGCCGTTTCGGCATCCTCGCATACGGCGGCGGCCCGGTACGCCCGTACGGGCCGGCCCGCCTGGAGGTGGCGCAGCACCTGGGCGTATCGGCTCGGGTGGGTGCCGAGGTAGGCGGCGATCCGGTGGGCGTCCGCGCACAGGGCGGCGGGCGACTCGGCGGACAGTACGAGGCAGGGCTGGGGCAACCGGACAGGTTCGTCGCGCGGCTGCGGTGTCGTGTCCGTACCGGCCGGACTCTCCACCAGCAGGTGGGCGTTGGTCCCGCCGATGCCGAAGCTGCTCACGCCCGCGACGCGCGGCGTGGCGTGGGGCCAGGGCTGTGCCGCCACCGGTATCCGGAACGGGCCCGCGTCGATGGCCGGGTTCAGGCGGTCGAAGTCGGCGGTCGGCGGAATGGTGCCGTGGTGCACGGCCAGCACCGCCCTCACCAGTCCTACCACACCGGCGGCCGCGCCCAGGTGCCCGATCTGGCTCTTGACGGAGGAGAGGGCGAGTCCCGCGTCGTCGGCCAGTCCGTATCCGGCACGCAGGGCGGCGGCTTCGACCGGATCGCCCAGGCGGGTGCCGGTTCCGTGGGCCTCCACGTAGCCGACTTCGGCGGCGGCACGGCCGCTGCGGCGCAGGGCGGTGCTCACCGCGGCTCGCTGTCCGGCCAGCGAGGGCGCGCTGTAACTCATCTTGTCCGCGCCGTCGTTGTTCACGGCGGATCCAGTGATCACGGCGTAGACGGTGTCGCCGTCGCGGCGGGCAGCGGCGAGCGGTTTGAGTACGACGACGCCGACACCGCTGGCGCCGACGGTCCCGGCGGCGTCCGCGCTGAACGGACGGCAGTGGCCGTCCGGGGAGAAGATGTGGTTCGGCCGGTGGGTGTACCCGTCCGTCAACTCACGGTCCACGAGGACGCCGCCGACGAGCATCACGTCGGCGTCGTCCTGCCGCAGCAGGCCGGCGGCGAGGTGGACGCCGACGAGGGAGCTGGAGCAGGCGGACTGGACGGTGAGCGCCGGTCCCCGCAGGCCGAGGTGGTAGGCGGCCCGGGTGGACAGGAAGTCCTTCTCGTGGTGCAGGGCGAGCCGGAAGGAGTCGGGCAGTGCGGCGGGGTCGGCCTCCCGCAGCAGGCTCTGGAAGTAGGTGTTCTCGCCGCACGCGGCGAGAAGTCCGACGCGTCCGGCGCCGGCGTCGGCGATGCCGGCGTGTGCGAGCGCCTGTACGCAGGCCATCAGCAGGTGCCGCTGCTGCGGGTCCATGAGCCGGGCCTCGTGCGGGCTGATGCCGAAGTGGCCGGGATCGAAGGCGACGAGCCCGTCCATCTGGCTGCGGGCGCCCACCAGTCCGTCCGCCGTCGGGAAGTCCTCGATCCCCCGCCCGCCGGAGGTGACGAGGTCCCAGAAGGCGGCGAGGTCGACGGCGCCGGGCAGGCGGACGGCCATGCCGATGACGGCGACGGGCTCGTCTGCGGGGGCGGGGCGTGTGCGACCGCTGTCCGGGACAGCCGGGACCGGCGTGGAGCGGTCCGGGCCGGGGGTGGCGGGTGGCACGGCCGACGTAGGGGTTCCAGGGGTATCGCCATCGTCGGCCGCCTGTGCACCGCGCTCCTCGATCAGGCGCGCCAGGGAGTGGATCGTCACGTGCTCGAACAGCTCCGGCACGCCGAAGTGCAGATCGCCCTCGCCGGCGCAGCGCAGTTGGAAGCGCATCAGGTCCAGGCTGGTGGCTCCCGCTTCGAAGAAGCGCTGCCGCACACCGGGGCTTCGGCCGGTGGCCGCCAGGAACAGGTCGGTGAGCCTTCGTTCCAGCGCGGAGCGTGCCGGGGCGGCCTCGTCGCGGGAGCGCAGTTCGTGCCCGGGGGCGGACAGGGCACCCTGGCGGTCCACCTTTCCGCTGGGTGTGCGGGGCAGCCGGGTCAGGCGACGGAAGCGGCTGATGCGGGCGTGCGGCGGGAGCAGTGCGCTCAGGTGGCGGTCGAGCTCGGTGATGTCGGGGTCCTGGTCGGCCTGGAGGCAGGCCACCAGGGAGCCGTGCGTCTCCGTGACGACCGCGTTGGTCACTCCGGGGTACTGCAGCAGCGCGGCTTCGACCGCGCCCAGTTCCAGGCGGTGTCCGCTGATCTTGACCTGGTCGTCGATCCGGCCCGCGTAGTGCAGCAGGCCCTGGCGGTCGAAACGGGCGAGGTCGCCGCTGCGGTAGAAGGTGCCGGCCTCGGGGTCGTCCACGAAACGGGTGCGGTTCAGCCCGGTGTCGTCCAGGTAGCAACGCCCGGCCATGGGGCCGCCGAGCCACAGGTGGCCGGTGGCTCCCGGAGGAACGGCGTGGCCGTCCTTGTCCACCACCCGGAGCAGGGCGCCCGAGACGGGCCGTCCGATGGCTGGACGCAGTGGCCATCGGGCCGGGTCACCCTCCAGGCACAGGCCGCTGACCACGTGTGTCTCCGTGGGGCCGTAGTGGTTGAAGAGGCGTGCCGCGGGCAGTCCGGCGAACCAGCGGCGGATCGCGTCGGTGCAGACCAACTGCTCACCCGCGGTGATGACATCGCGTAGCCGGGAGGGGTGGCGGCCCGTCCGTACGCCGTGTTCCGCGAGGAGTTGCAATGCGACGTAGGGGAGGAAGAGGCGCTCGACGCCTGTGCTCTCCAACTGGTCCAGGAGAGTGGGCATGTCCTGCCGCCAGGCGGGGTCGACGAGGCGCAGGAGTCCGCCGGAGCACAGGGTGGTGAAGATCTCCTGGAAGGAGACGTCGAAGGACAGCATGGAGAACTGCTGGGTGACGGCGGGGGCGGCCAGTCCGCCGTGGTCGCGCTGCCAGGACAGCAGGTTGCACAGGGTCCGGTCGGGCACCTGCACACCCTTGGGTGTTCCGGTGGAGCCGGAGGTGAACAGCGTGTACAGGGGGCGCAGCGCCCGGTGTCCTGGGGCGGGCTCCGCAGCCGGGGGGTCCGCCTGACACACGAGCGGGTGGCGAGGCAGGCTCGCGGGTGCGAGGGTGTCGAGCGCGTCGACGCGCTCCGGTGCCACCAGGACACACACGGGGGCGGCCTGGGCGATCACTTGGCGCAGCAGGGACGGCGGGTACGACGGGTCGAGTGGCACGGCGGTGAGGTTGAGCCGGGCCGCGGCCAGGAGTGACACGACGTGCTCGACCGAGGGCTCCAGGTACAGGGCTACTGCCGCCGGGGCGGCCGGATCCTCGGGCAGGTAGGGGCGCAGCCGCTCCGCCAGCACGGCCGCCTGTGCGTCGAGTTCGGCGTAGCTGAGGGTGGTGCGGCCCGTCGCGACAGCGGGGGCGTCGGGGGTGCGCCGCACCTGGTGTTCGAAACCCTCGGCCACGGTGGTGAACCCCGGTGCGGGTTCGGGTCCTCGGCCGTGCTCGGGGAGCGTACGGCGGTACGGGGCCACCAGGTCGCGCAGGCGGACGTCGGCGCCCTCGGCCATCAGGTCGATGGCCTGTCCGAGGAGTCGGGCTGCTGCCCTCACCTCCTCCTCCTCCACGTCCTCCCGGTACTCCCACAGGCAGTCGAGTCCGGAGGCGTGCTCGACGACCGAGAGCGTGATCCGGCACTTGGCTCCGAGCGGGCTGGGCCAGAGCGGGCCGACGGTGCAGCCGGGTAGGCGCAGGGCCGAGAAGTCGGTGTTCTCCTGGACGAACAGGTAGTCGAAGAGGTCGCCTCGGGCGCCGGCCGGCCGGTCCGCCACCACGTCGGCGAGGAGGACTTCCTGTCCTCGCAGGACCTCCTCGGACATCGCCGCGTGCCGGCCGAGCAGGACGCGCAGCGGGGCCTCCGGCTCCATGTCCAGGGGCAGCAGCACGGTGTTCGCGAGCATGCCGACCGTGTCCGCGAACTCGGGGCGGGGGCGGTTCGCGACCGGTGCGGCCACCAGGGGCCGGGTCTGGCCGGTCACGCCGTACAGGCTCCAGGCGTACGCGGACAGCAGCAGCTGGAAGCGGGTCTGGCCGTGCTCTGCGGCGAGCCGGTCGAGTGCACCGCGCCGTGCCGTGTCGAGGGTGGCACGCAGCAGCCGGGCCGAGGGCCGGGCGGGCGCGGGGGGCTCCGTTGCGGCGGGCGCGGCCTCGGCGCCCTGTTCGTAGTGCGCGCGCAGGCGGGTGCGCTGTTCGTCGTAGGCCGGGGTCGCGCGCCAGGTCCGCTGCCAGTGGGCGAATTGCGCGACGGTCGTGGCCGGGCCCTGCGTGGGAGAGGGTTCGGCACCCTCGTCGCCGTCGTACGCCGCGTCGTACGCCTTGCTGAGGTCGTGCAGGAGGATACCGAGCGAGCAGCCGTCCACAGCGATGTGGTGCAGGTGCAGCAGCAGGGTCCCTCCGTCCGCAGCGCCTCGGGCCGGGTCAGCGGGCACGGACGGCAGCCAGGTGGCCCGGCACATGTGCGGGGAGCGCAGGTCGAAGCGGTGGGAGAAGAAGCGGGCGGCCGGGGCCTGCCACGGCTCGTCGGCACCGGTCTCCCGGGGCTGCCACGGGTCGTAGGGGGCCGCCACCTCCTGCAGTAGTCCCTGCGCGGTCGGGAGGAGGCGGGTGCGCAGCGAGGTGTGGCGCTCCACCAGGGTCCGTACCGCCCGCCGGAGCGCGGGGAGGCGCACGGTCCCGCGTATCGCGAAGGCGAGTGGGACGTCGTAGGCCGCGTCCTCGGGGTCACGTTCGTGCAGGACCCACAGGCGTTCCTGCTCGCTGGAGGCGGGCGCGGTGGGGCCGGGGGCGGCGACGGGGACGGGCGGATGGATGTCACCGGCGGCGTCGGGGGCGTGCACGGCGTCGGCGAGGGCGGCGAAGTCGGCCCGTAGGACGAGGTCCTGGGGGACGTCCACGCCGAAACGGCGCTGGATGTCGAACCGCAGGCGCAGCGCCTTGAGCGAGTCCCCGCCGCTGGGTATCCAGCGGTCGGCCGGGTGCAGCTCCGCGACACCGAGCACTTCTGCGGCGAGGTCGAGGATCTCCCGCTGGGCGGCGGTGGCCGGCTGGTCGCCGCGGTGTTCGCCACGCCAGGGTGTCTGGGCCCGTGCGGTGTCGAGCAGGGCGGCCTCGTCCGCCTTGCCGTTGGCGTTCAGGGGGATCCGTTCCACCCGGTGCGTGCGGTGGGGGCGCATGTACGCCGGGAGGGTGTCGGCGAGATGCTGCTCGTAGGCCCCGTAGGAGAGGTCGCCCCCCAGCACGAGGAACGCGATCAGTTCGTGCTGGTCGGCGTCCTCGCGCCGGCTGCACACGTGGGCCTGGCGCACGGCGGGGTGGGCCAGCAGGTGCCGTTCCACCTCCCCCGGCTCGATACGGAAGCCGCGCACCTTGACCTGGCGGTCGGCGCGGCCGAGGTAGGTGACACGGCCCTCCTCGTCCGCCCGTACGAGGTCACCGGTGCGGTACCAGCGCTCCTCGCCGCCCTCCGCTCGTGGCAGGAGTACGAAGCGCCGCTCGGTCTCCTCGGGAAGATTGCGGTAGCCGAGGGCCAGCGCCTCGCCGGCGAGCAGGAGTTCGGCTGTCTCACCGGGTTCGGCGACACGCCGGTCAGGGGTGCGCAGGAGGATTCCGGTACCGGGCAGGGCGGTACCGATGGGGACGGTGTCGGCGACGGACTCCCGGGCGATGGGGTGGCACAGGGCGAACGTGGTGGCCTCGGTGGGTCCGTAGGCGTTGAACAGGACCGTGGCACTGCCCGGGTTGGTCTCGTACCAGCGGCGCACGACGTGGGCGTTGAGCTGCTCGCCGCCGATCAGCACCCGCCCGGCGGTGGCGAAGCAGTCGGGCACCGCCGCCACGACGGCGTTGAACAGGGACACGGTGATGAACATCGAGTCGATGCGCAGGTCCCGGAGGGCGGCGGCGAACAGCGTGGGGCTCTGCACCACCTCGTCGTGGAGGACGACACAGACGCCGCCGGTCAGCAGCGGGGTCCAGACCTCGAAGCTCAGTGCGTCGAAGGCGGGGTTGGACAGGCAGCCGTAGCGCGTGTCCTGACCCTCCATCACATACCGTGCGCGGGCCAGCCGGAGCACGCCCGCGTCGGTGACCTCGACGCCCTTGGGAAGGCCAGTGGTCCCCGACGTGTAGAAGACGAAGGCGGCCTCGGAAGGGGCGCCCTGGCTCGGTCCGCCGGGCGTGGCCACGTCGGCGGGTTCGTCGTCGCCTCCCGTCAGCCGGTCCACGTCGAGTGCGGGGAGGGAGGCCGGCAGGTCGATTCCGTCCGACGCCGCGTGCACGACAGCCACCGCTGCGGAGTCGCCGAGTATGTGCCGGCGGCGCCGGTCGGGGCTGAGACGGTCCAGCGGTACGACGGTCGCCCCGGCACGGCGGATGCCGAGCATGACGCAGACGAGCTGCCACGAACGGGGAAGGCAGACGGCGACCGCCTGACCAGGACGTACGCCGGCGGCGCGCAGGCCGGACGCCACCCGGCCGCTGAGGCGGTCGAGTCCGGCGTAGTCGATGACGACCGTTCCGTCCTCGACTGCGGGGGCGCCGGGGGTGCGCCGGGCCTGGGCGAGCACGGCCTCGGCCAGGGTGGAGGCCGGCGGAAGCGGGTGGACGGCCGGGGAGGGGGAGTACGCGCGTGCGTCGGCAGGCTGGAGGGGGCGGTCGTGCATCACGCCTCCCGGGCCGGAAGGACGTTGCCGGTGACCGACGGAGCTGCGTGGTGCGCGAGTTCGGCGGCGATGATGTCCGCCACGTGTGGCACCTCGGCGCTTTCCAGTATCTCCCAGTGGTCGCAGTCCATGGTCTCGATCCGGAGGTCGGCGCAGCGGCGCCGCCAGAAGTCGCGCACCTCCGCGTGGAAGGGGGTGTCCTCGCGCCCGGGCACCGCTTGGGCGAGGACGACACGTGCACCGGAGGTGGCCGGGACGTGGTCCCGGGCGGTCATCCGGTTGTGGTTGTAGATGTGGAAGTACCGTTCCACCTGGGCGTCCTCGATACCGGGGTACATGCCGTTGAACCGCACCAGTTTGTCGCGGAACTCGGCCATGTCCACGGGTGCGATGGCGGCGCGGGCGGCCGGGTCGTCGGTGGCCTGGGTGTCGAGCAGGACGACGCTGACGTCGGTACGGCCGCGCAGGGCGAGCCTGCGCCCCATCTCGTGGGCGACGAGTCCGCCGTAGGACAGGCCGGTCAGCACGAGCGGCCCTGGGCCCAGGGGCTCCAGGAGCCGCAGGTACGTCTCCGCCATCGCCTCGACGTCCGGCAGGTGGTTCTCGCCTGCGTTCAGCCCTGAGGACTGGATGCCGTGCAGGGCGACGGACTCGGGCAGCAGTCGGGTCAGCGGCAGGTAGCAGAAGGCCGTGCCTCCGGCGGGGTGTACGCAGATCACGCGCGCGCCGGTGCCACCCCGGAACTCGATGACGTTGCCGGTGGCGTCGGGTGCCCCTTCCTCGCGCAGCACTGCGCCGAGTGCCTCGATGGTGGGCCGGAGGATGATCTCGGCCACCGGTATGGACCGGCCGAACGTTTCGGCGATGCGGTGCGCCATCTTGATCGCGGACAGGGAGGTACCCCCCATCTCGAAGAAGTCGTCGCTGATGCCGATGTCCGGGGCGAGCAGGATCTCCCCCCATATCCGGTACAGGCCGTGCTCTATGTGGTCGCGCGGGCTGGCCGCGTTGACCCCGCGGGACGCCTGGGAGCGCGCGAGCAGGAGCAGCGCCTCCCGGTCGGGTTTCCCGCTGCGGTTGAGCGGCAGGGCCGGCAGGTCCACGAAGGCGGCCGGGACCATGTAGTCGGGCAGCAGGCGGCCGATCGCGGTGCGCCAGTCGTGGGTGGTGCGCTGTGCCGCCTCGCCCCTCCCGACACAGGCGACGAGCCGGGGCTGTCCGTCGGCGTCCGGGTCGGCCAGGACGACTGCCTCACGGACACCGGGGAGCGTGCCCAGCGCGGCCTCGATCTCAGCGGGTTCGATCCGGAACCCGCGCAGTTTCACCTGGTCGTCGGCGCGGCCCGCGTAATGGGCCTGGCCGTCGGGGAGGCGGCGGGCGAGGTCTCCGGTGCGGTAGACGCGTTCGCCGGGGAGGAACGGGTCGGGCAGGAAGCGTTCCTCGGTGAGGTCGGGGCGGTTGAGGTAGCCCCGGGCGAGGCAGTCACCGCCCAGGTAGACCTCGCCGACCACGCCGGGCGGCACCGGTCGCAGATCCGGGTCGAGCACGTACAGCCGGGTGTTGCCGAGCGGACGCCCCACCGGGCACTGCCGCTCCAGCGGACCGGGCTCGTAGTAGGCGGTGCTGTAGAGCGTCGCCTCGGTGGGTCCGTAGCCGAAACAGATCCGCAGACCGGGCAGATGCCGGGTCAGGCGGTGGAGGGCGGCCTCGGTGAGCGACTCGACGCCGGTGAGCAGAGTACGCAGCCGGAGTCCCGCCAGCCGCCGGGCGGGGTCCTCGTCGATCCACTTCACGTACGCGGGTGGCAGGAAGGCCTGGGTGATGCCGTGCTCGCGCATCCACGTCATGAGGGCAGCCGGATCACCGCGCAACTCCTCGGGGACGATGTGCAGCGTTCCGCCGGTGATCAGCGGGAGCAGCAGTTCGTGGACCGAGGCGTCGAACCCGATGCTGGACCAGGCGGAGCCGGGCTCGCCGGGTCCGGAGCACATTCGGGACTGCCAGTTGGCGAACAGGTTGAGCACGCTGCGGTGCTCCACGGCGACGCCTTTGGGCCGTCCGGTGGAGCCGGAGGTGAAGATCACGTAAGCGAGCCGGTCAGGGGCGTGGCCGATGCCGGCCGTCGCCCGCTCGTCGGTTCCCTCGGCCTCGACTGCGGCCAGGTCCAGCCACTGACCGGGGCGTCCGTCCTCGGCACGGTCGCTCAGCACCAGGGGGCAGTCCGCGTCCTCGGTCATGGCGGTGAGCCGGTCGTACGGCTGCCCGGGGTCGAGGGGGAGGTAGGCGGCACCGGCCTTGAGGATGCCGAGGATGCCGACGGCCAGCGCGGTCGTGCGGCTGACGTGCAGGCCGACCACGTCGCCGGGGCCCACGGAGCGGGCGGTGAGGGCGTGGGCGAGGCGGCCGGCCCGGCGGTCGAGGGCCGCGTAGTCGAGGGTGTCGTCGGTGCCGACGACGGCCGTGTGGTGCGGCCGGGCGCGCACCTGAGCCTCGAAGAGCTCCACGAGCCCGGTGGCCGCCAGGACGGATGACGGCGTCACCGAGCCTGCGGGTGCACGGGGTGCGGGCTCCAGCACGCCTCCGGTGGCATCCCAGTCGCGCAGCAGGCGCAGCCGTTCCTCGTCGTCCATCAGCTCAAGCTCCCCGATGGTCCGCTCGGGTGCGCGTGCCATGTCCCGCAGCAGGTGTTCGAGGTGTCCGGCCCAGCGCCGCGCCGTCGCCGGGTCGTACAGCGAGGTGGCGTAGTCCAGGTGGCCCTGGACGCGGTCCCCGGCATCGACCGCCACCAGCGACAGCTCGAAGCGGGCGGGAGCGTGACCGATCGGCAGGGGGTGCACCCGCACTCCGGGCAGGTCGAGGAGGTCGTGCCGGTCCGGCTGCCAGGCGAACATCGTCTGGAAGAGGGGGGTGTGGGCGGCGCTGCGAGGCGGGTTGACCAGCTCCACCATCCGCTCGAAGGGCAGGTCCTGGTTCCGGAGCGCTTCGCGTACGACGGCGCGGGTCCGCGTCAGCGCCTCGGTCACCGTGGGTGACCCGGACAGGTCGACCCGCAGGGGCAGCGAGTTGACGAGAAAACCGATCAGGCCTGCGGCGGCGGGTCCGCGACGGTTGGCGACCGGGCTGCCGACAACGATGTCGCTGCGTCCGGAGAGCCGTGAGAGCAGGATCGCCCATCCGGTCAGAACGGTCACGAAGAGCGTGGCTCCGTGCCTGCGTGCCATGGCACGCAGCTCGTCGGTGGTCGCGGGATCGACCGTGAACTCGATCCGGCCGCCCTCGTACGCCTGCTCGGCGGGGCGCGTGCGGTCGGCGGGGAGCTCCAGCACGGCGGGGGTACCGGCGAGAACACCTTGCCAGTAGGACTCCTGGCCGGCCAGAGCACCGCCAGTGACGGCGTCGTGCTGGACCTGCGCGTGGTCGGCGTACTGCATGGCGAGCGGAGGCAGCGGGTCGGCCCCGCCGGATGTCCGGGCCGCGTAGAGCCGGCCGAGTTCACGCATCATGACGCTCATCGAGTGTCCGTCGTACACGGTGTGATGGAACGTCAGCATGAGTACCTGGCTCCCTGCCCCCAGAGTGACCAGGTGGCCGCGCCCCAGCGGGCCGGCGGCCAGGTCGAAGGGGGTGCCTGCCTCCTCCGACCGGAGCGCTTCGAGGCGCGCGTCGGGATCAGCACTGTTCGTCAGATCGACGAGAGCCAGGGAGAATCCGGCGCCGGGCGGGTCGATGTGCTGCCACACCTCCCCGTCGTGCTCCACGAGGCGTGTCCGGAGCATCTCATGACGTTCCGTCAGCAAGTCGAGGCAGCGGGCCAGGGCGTCGCAGTCGAGCGGCCCGTCGAGCCGGAAGGCGAGCGGCTCGTTGTACGCGGCGTTCCCACTGGGGAGTTGGGCCAGGAACCAGAGGCGCTTCTGGGCGAACGAGGCCGGCCTGATCGACGCCGGGGCACCGGGATCGCGTCGCCCGACCGGCTTCGGAGCCGCCGGCGTGGGGGGACTGACATGGCGTGAGGCGTGTGGCACCGGGGGGCTGCCTTCCCGACTGTGTGCGTACGTGAGGGGGGACCGCGCGACCCCGCGCCCCGCTGCGTGGTGTGAGCTCGAGCCGCGAAGCCGCTGGTGCACAGGATCGACCTCATGCCGACCGTGTGGCGGGTGCTACCCCGCTCGCACCGGCCTCACGACCGAACAGAGGCGATCAGGGCTGCCGTCCCGCGATGATTGATCATGCTGATCCGGCCTGTCAACAGTTCACTGACGGGCCGAGGGGAGGAGATCCGATCACTTGGGTGGATCGTCGCATTCCGAAGTTCCCTCGGACACCGACACCCTCCAGGCACAGCACGCGGGCATCCGCGCGCTCCCCGCTTCATCGCCGGGCGTCGCGGAAGCCTCCGCCCGCCCCGGCTATTCTGGCTCGTCCTGAGCAAGCCAGGAGGGCCCACCATGCACAGCGACCCGCCATCCCTGCCCGAGCGGATCAACCTCTCCGGCGAGGGACTCGTTCTGCGCGACTGGACGGAGGGCGACCTTGCCGCGATGCGGGAGCTGTTCGACCACCCCGACATCGCGTACTGGACACCCATCGTCTCGCCGTTCGACGAAGCCGCCGCCCACGCCCGGTTGGACCGCGCACGACAGCTCCGGAAGGACGGCACGACCATCCTGCTGGCCATCACCACCGACGGCGGCGCACCGCTCGGCGAGGTCATGCTCCGGCGCGCCCCCGAAGGCACGGAGCTCGGCTACGCGGTAGGCCCGGCGTACCGGGGCCGAGGGCTCGCGACGCGGGCGGTACGGCTGATGGCGACGTACGCCTTCGAACAGCTGGGCGCGGCGCAGGTCATCCTGGAGCTGGAGGCGGACAACGCCGCGAGCGTCGCCGTGGCGACCGGGGCGGGCTTCAGGCTGCTCGACGTGCCGCTGATCACGGGCGAGGAGAAGGGCCGGCCGTACGCGCTGGAGACGTGGGGCCTGGACCGCCCCTGACCCTGGCTCCGTCACGACCACCCGGCGGCCCGCTCCGGAGCCCGGGGACCAGCGGGAAGACGGGGGTTCCGCCCCGGGTGCCTTGCCGCAGCAGCCGGGCCCTGTGCGGAAGCGGGTCACAGGGTCACCCCGGCGCCGCCGACAGCCGACCTGGCGCCGCACCCTGAGTCGTCCCCCGTCACGGCCCGGCAGCACACCAGAAGGACGAGGCGCGCCGAAATCCCGCTCACCCCTCGATCAATTGTCACGACCTATGGATCACTGAAGTGACGTCCTGACGCTCCGGTGCCATCGGAGCTCGCCGCACGGCGGCATATCGAGAACAGCCAGTGTCGTTGCACCCTGCCTTCATGACACGGGCCCCGAGATGTCACATTCCGCCACCATCGATGTGAAGTGCATCTCAGCCCGGGTCACTCGAGTCGGCATGCGCGATCATGACGGAATGGATGCTCGCTTCCTCGGCACCGCCGAGTTGACCGACGCCCCGTCCGTGGCGGTCGTAGTCGACGTCATGCGTGCTTTCACGGTGGCTGCCTGGGCCTTTGCCCAAGGGGCGGACAGCATCGTTCTTGCGGAGTCGCTGGACGAAGCCATGGTCCTCAAGGCCACCC
Organism: Streptomyces clavifer; assembly: GCF_036345975.1. NCBI lineage: Bacteria > Bacillati > Actinomycetota > Actinomycetes > Kitasatosporales > Streptomycetaceae > Streptomyces > Streptomyces clavifer. Next base: position 212,414 of record NZ_CP107793.1, read on the forward strand.
ACCCGGATTGGGTGGCACTCAAGGACGGTCCACCCGCGGCGGGGTTCGACACCGTCAACTCGCCGGGTCTGCTGAGGTCGATCGACCTCGGCGGACGCACCGTCGTGCAGAAGACCACGGCAGGGACAGTCGGCGCCCTCGCGGTCAAGGAGGCGTCGCTGGTGTTGTGCGCCGGCTTCGTGGTGGCGGAGGCAACGGCTCGGGTCCTGCGGACGCAGCAGTGTGAAAGCGTCACATTCGTGGTCACCGGCGACGGAGGGCAAGCAGACGAAGATCTGGCGTGCGCCGAGTACATCGCCGGGAGGGCAACCGGCGCCGGGACGCCCGCAGCCGATTTCCTCCGCCGCGCCGGCACGTCGCGCGCGGCCGCCGAGCTGAGGGACGGGGCGCGCCAAGGGGCCCATCCTGACGACGTCGCCCTCTGTCTTGAACTCGACCGGTTCCCCTTCGCCATGGTGGCGACCTTGGAGGAGTCGCTCATGGTCCTCCGTCCGCACGCCGTGCCCGCACCGGCAGACGAGGCTGCAATCTGACTGCAGGTGCGGCTTGCCACGCGCCACCGTGCGAGAGGCGGCATCCGGTCGAGTACGCGGCATCAACCGCATCTCGCGATGACAGGGGACCGAGGTGGCGGTGGGCAACCGACGGGCAGGGTGCGGGCAGCGGCTCCGCTGAGTCGAATGAGCTCCTCGTGCCGGGGCGGGAGGAGGACCAGGTCTGGGGCGAGGAAGCCTGTGAGCCCGTCGATCACGATCGCCATCAGGCAGGACAACGGCTCCGCACGGCACGCAGCGCGTACCACGGCAGGCCGGACCGCAGTGCGTCCTCGCCCGCTCGCCCAGCCACAGCGGTGATGCCTCCGGATCAGCCCGAGGCCAGCTGCTCCCCGATCTCCTTGATCCAATGTGCGGTCTTCGCCGGGTCGTTGAGGGTCTCGGCCCACGCCTCCGGCTCCAGCTTGTGCTTGGCGGGGCCGGATTTGAGAGCGATGAGCAGGGCCCTGGCGGACTCCCGCATCTCGGCCGTCGTGTTGCCGCTCCCGGAGATGTCGGGGCCCGCCGCCAAGGCGTAGATCTCGCGCGCCATGGCCTGGCGTTCGCCCTTCGACACCTTCTTCCAGAACTTCAGGGCATGCTTCAGTGACTCCTTGCGGGACGCGGCCTCCTCAGGGGTCTCGCCCTTCGGCGCCCAGCGCTCGGGGTGGTGGACCTCCTCGTAGCGCTTCGTGGCGGCGCGGAGCGCCTTGTACATGGTGACGCCGAGGACGAGGCCGGCCCCGGCCCCTGCGAGGCCCCATCCGACCGGGTTGCTCGCGAGCCCGACTGTTCCCGCCGCTACCGCCGTCACAACGCCCGCCGCGGCCTTGGTGGACTCGCCGCCACCGCCGATCGTCTCCTTGCCCATCTTGGCGATCTGCTTCTTCTTCGCGTACCCCTGCACCGTGCTCAGCATCTCCACGTCCTTCTCGGCGCGCTGGAGGCTCTCGGCGGCGTCACGGGCTTCACCCATCGCCTCCCAAGCGGCGTCGACGGCCTCGGAGACGAGCTCCAGCCGACCCGGGCCCTCATGCCCCCAGTAGGCGTCCAGCGCGACGTAGGCCTCCGCTGCGGCCCAGTTGGCCTGCTCCCGCGACTCGTTCAGCCGGGCCAGTGACCCCGCGTGGACGAGATGGGGGTCTCCCAGGCTCTTGACCTGCTTGTACTTGCGGGCCGCTCCCCCGACGCGAAAGGCGGACCGCATACCCTTGATCGCACCGATGGAAGCACTGGCGATACCGCTCGCCTCGGATGCCACGGCAGCGTCCGCCGCTTTCTGCATCTTGGTCACCTCCTTGGCAATGGCAGCGCTGTAGCTTCCCGAGCCGGCCGCACCGACGACCGTGTCGGCACCCTTGGTCTTGGCCTTCTTCTTCGCCGTGTGGTGGTTGGCTCCGGTCTCGTACTTCTTGGCGTCCTTCATGTTCTTGTACGCGTCCATGCCGCTGACCACGGTGCCGGCGGCCTCCGTCAGGAGGTTCCCCGACGCTGCGGAGGTCCCCGAGGCGGCGGCGGAGTGCTTGAGGCCCTCGTTGGCCGCGACGGCGGCCTGCTGGGTGAGCCCCGCGTTGCTGGGAGTCTGGAATCCCTTGATGAAGGTGTCGATGGGCTCGAGATTCTTCTTGAACCTGTCGAGGAGCCCGGCGAGCCGGTCGCGATAGTCCTTCTTCTTCGCCGGGGCGGACGTGCTGCCGCTCTCCGCCGCCCTCCCACCCGAGGTGTCCCGGGCACGCTGCACCGCCGCGGTCGTGGCCCGGTTGCCGGCGCGGGACTGCATCTCGAGGAGGGCGTGCTCCGTCGAGCGTGCGGACGTATTCCCGATCCTGCTCCCTTCCCGACGCTGCCGGGCCGACGTCAGGACTGCTACGGACTGCCGTGGGGACGTGCGCTGGATCGGAGTGCTCATGGATATACCTCGCTAGTACCGGACCGGCCGAGGCGAAGGTAGCCAGGCCTAGCCAACGGCAGGGGTGCAGCGGGGAAATTCCGCACGGATGCTGTAGGACGCGTTGTGGTGGACGCGATCGGTCGTCACACCACCTGATCGCGGTGCATTGCGTAGGGGCGGCCACCGGGCGTCCTCGCGCAGGATGAGGGATCTCCCGGTCCCCAGGGTCCGGACGTGGGCCAGCGGCCGACGAGGTGTTCGCGGATGCCACAACCGCTGCACGCCGTCCCTCTTCGGGGCGAAGCCGTCCGCACCGGTTCGGCTCGCGGTGTCGTGGCCATGGTCGTGGTCGTCGATGACGTGCTCGACCCGATCGCGCCGTGTGAGGTGGTGGCGAACAAGCGCATCAGTAGCAGTCGGCCGAGACATGCGAACCCGGCACGTCCGGTGCCGCCGGGGTCAGCCGGCACCCAGCAGACGGGGAAGGTGCACACCGAGGTGCGCGCAGCACGTCGCCCCAGGGCCGCTCGTTCGGATCATGCTCGGCTCTCAGCACCGGTCCGCGCCGCGGACACGCCTCGTCGGTAGTGACGAGCAGCGCTGACCTGGCGCCGGGAGGCAGGCGCAGGCGTGACACGGCCGCGCCGCCGGCGGTCGTCCGCTTTGCTGCCGCTCTGAGTGTTTGGAAACCTCAGGCCGGTAAAGACGGCACCTAACACCAACTTTATACACAGAGGTAGGAGACGCATCATGGGCATTCTGGCCTGGATCATCATCGGACTGCTCGCCGGCCTTATCGCCAAGGCCCTGATGCCGGGCAAGGACCCCGGCGGCATCATCATCACGATGCTCATCGGCATCGCGGGAGGCCTCCTCGGCGGCTGGCTCGGCAAGGTCATCTTCGGCGTCGACTCCATCGACGGCTTCTTCGACCTCTCGACATGGATCGCCGCTATCGCAGGCTCCATCATTCTTCTCGCCCTGTACCGGGTCATCACCGGGAACCGGCATTCCCGTCGCGCCTGACCCGGCGGCCCGCACCATCTCAAGTGGCTCCCCCTCACACCGGAGGGCGGAGCCACTTGCGGTTCGGCGGATCCGTGTACCACCTGCAACCGCATGATGGAACAGCTCTGCCGGCGTCTCGGCCGACGATCCGACGAGGCTGTGGTCTTCGCGCCGCCCGCCTTCGCGCCGCCCGCCCCGGCGACGGCCGCACAGCTCACTCCCTCGGCTTCACCGGAGGCCGCACCCACGAGGCAAAGCGCTGACCAGGGGTTGCGTCGTCCCGCCAGTAGCGAAGAACGGTTTCATGCACGACCTCGAACCGTTCCGCGGCAATGAGACAGGAGACGGGCGCCCGACCGCCCGCATCCGCTTCGAAAGCGACAGGCACGGGCGGCTCCTCGCCGAGCTGACGAACAACGCGCACCAGTTCCTGGCTCGTCGCCACCCGGAAGACAGGGTCGTGAAACATCACCGGACAACTGACGAAGGCCGGATCGCTGAAGACCAGCTCCAAGCCGTGGTGATAGGTGAGGTCGTTTCCGGCCGCAAGACGGAACTGACCGGCATTCCAGGCCAGGACCTCCCAGTCCCACCAGGCCCCCTCAGGGAGTTGGACACCGGCCTGCTCGCGTTTCATTCCGCCTTCAGCCCTCCACTCCGTGCCTGCGGGATCGACGGGCCACACGACAGGGAATCGGAGTCCGGAAGTCGACTTCTCACACCCCTGTGGTCATCGGACAGGCCCGCAGAACGGACCCCGGAGCGCACCTCCGGACCGACCTTGCCCATGAGCGGTGGAGCATCACGCGCGGCCCGTGCCGTAGAAGCGGACGTAGTCGACCGTCATCTTCGCGGGCGACGGCGTCGAGGAGTCGGGAGAGCCGGGCCAGTCGCCTCCCACGGCGACGTTGAGCAGCAGGTGCATGTCCTGTTCGAAGACCCAGTCGCGTGGCGTCGGCAGCTTCGACGGAGTCAGGGTGAGATACGGCTCCCCGTCCACGGACCATGTGATGCGGTGAGGCTCCTTGTCGACGGCGTAGGTGTGGAACGCCTGCGACGCGTCGGCCGGAAGAGTGGCGGAGCCTCCGATCCCGTTCTCGTTGAAGTAGGTCGGCCCGTGGGCGGTGCCGTAGACCGTTCGCGGTTCACCGCCGACCACCTCACAGATGTCGATCTCCCCCTGCCCCGGCCATTCGACGCCGTTGTCGCCCAGCATCCAGATCGCGGGGAGCAGCCCCGTTCCCGTGGGCATCTTCGCGCGGACCTCCACACGACCACGGGTGAGCGCGACCTTTCCCTCGGTGGTCAGGCGGGCCGACGTCCAGGTGCAGAACTCCTGTGTGTAGCAGGGCAGCTCGGATTCGGCGGGAGCCGGCCTCGCCGAGATCACCAGGTTTCCCGTGCCGTCGAGGGCCGAGTTGGCCACGTCATCCGTGTAGAACTGCAGCTCGTTGTTGCCCCACCCCTCGGCGTCCCGGTTTCCGGTTTCGGTGTTCCAGGACTCCTCCGACGGACGGGCGGCCGCCGATCCGTCGAACTCGTCCCGCCAGAAGGGCCTTTCCTCGGCCGAGGGAGAGTGCGTGTCGGCCGGAGCGGCCGAACATCCGCACAGCAGTCCGCCCAGCGCCAACAGGAGTGCCGGGAGCCGTCGATTGATCACGCGAGCTGCTCCTGAGGGGTCGTGCGGAATGCGGTGCGTACGGTCTGCCCGTCCGGCGCGTGGTGCCGGGGCCGGGCAGGCCAAGAGCCTCACACCGTAAGAATTTTACGAAGCAACACCATTCGAGGCGACGGCGGGTGTGCGGTACGGGGGACGGGGCGCCCCGCCGGCGACGAGTACGGCCATCACTGCCCGTAGCCAGGATCGGCTCATCGGCGCTGTACGCACTGGCGGGGACGTCGGCCCGGCCGTCCGGCGAAGCCTGCTGGAGGGCCGTCCCGTGACGGCAAGCGTGCTCTGCCGTTGCCGGGGTGCGGCCGGTAGACGGGCGAGACGGCGCGCGCATGCACCCTGCCTGCGTGGTGGTGAGCTGCCCAGCCGGTCCCCCCGGCGCCTCAAGGCCCGTCAAGTCCCGTCCGGCGAGCCGAGAGGTCACCTACCGGTGGCGCCGAAGGAGGCACGGGCCGGATCGCAGCAGCGCTTCTGTGTTCCCGGCAGCAGCACTACAGGATCAGACGGCTGCCGCGATGTTCGTCGACAGGGGGGCGCGCGGGACCACTGCTCGCGCGCTTCTCCAGGTGGTGTGAGATCACTACGTCCTGTGGTGGCACCGCTGACGCGGGGCTGTAGATGCGGTCGGCAAGGCACTGCAGGGCACGCTCGGCGATCTGCCGTTTGTCCGGCACGACCGTGGTCAGAGGCGGATTGGCGTACCTTCCGTCCTCGGTTCCGTCGAACCCCACCACGGCGAGGTCCTGCGGGACGCGTACGCCTCGCTCGTGGGCGATGTGCAGTGCTCCCAGGGCCAGTTCGTCGCTGAAGGCGAAAACCGCGTCCGGGCGCGTGTCGGCCTCCAGGAGAGCGGCCATTGCCGAGGCCCCGTCAGCTCGGTGCAGAGCCGTCACGGCCTTCTCCAAGTGGGGGTCCGGAAGCAGCCCGGCGCGTCGCAGTGCCTGGTGATAGCCCGCCAGGCGCTGCCTGGCTGTCTCGTTGTGCAGGTGGGGCTGCACACCGATCGCGGCGATGCGCCTGCGCCCCGACTCGATCAGATGAGTCGTCGCCTCATCAGCCGCGAGAACGTTGTCGACGGCGACGCGATCCGCCAGTCCCCGGGGCGGCTGCTCCCCCAGGAGGACGACCGGGACGTCCCTGGACCGGTCGCTCAGTTCCTCCGGACCGAGCGACCAGGGACTGATGACGAGACCATCCACCAGACGGCTGCCGACGCCCTCCAGGAGGCGCTTCTCAGCGTGCGGGTCTCCGAAGGTCTGGTCGATGACAACGGTCCACGAGCGCTGTTGGGCGGCCTCGACGATCAGACTGGCGAGTTCGCCGAAATAGGGCGAGTGCAGTTCCGGAATGGCCAGGCCGATCAGGCCGGTGCGACCGGCCCGCAGACTGCGGGCGGCCATGTTCGGGCGATACCCGAGCTCATCGAGGGCGGCCTGGACCCGCGCCCGCGTCTCCGCGGCCACCGGGGCCGAGCCGCTGACCACATTCGACACGGTTCGTGTCGATACCCCCGCGAGGGCGGCGACGTCCTTCAGGCGGCTGCTCACGCGCCCCATCCTCGCACGTGGCACCGCTGGCCACCAAGATTCCGCACGACTATTGCAACGTCGCATTCAACGTTGCAATATGGCTGCACCTTCTAGCGCAAGGAGCCACACCATGGGCGTACACACCTTTCCCGGCATCTCCGCCGAGAGTCTGGACATCGACGTGTCAGCGGACATCGACACTCTCTACAGGGACGGCATCACAGCGCGAAAAGGGGCGTTCGCGACAGAGTGGGTCAACCGGCTCGGCGAGGACGTGAACCGAGCCTTCCAGGAGGCGCTTGCCCGCCCGGGCGGGGCTGTCGGACGCGGCCCGAACCGTTACTACGTGGAGGTGCACCCCGAGCAGATCCGGGGATTCGTGGAGCTGGTCGACCACCCGTGGGTGCGCTCGCTGTGCACCGCGGCACTGGGGCCGGACTACCGGATCGTGGAACTCGGGTTCGACGTGCCGCTGGAGGGCGCGGTGAATCAGCCCTGGCACCGCGACTTTCCCATCCCGGAGGAGACGCGCCGTGAGCGGCGCCTGACCTCCCTCGCCGTCAACGTGACGACGGTGGACACGGGCGAGGACATGGGCCCGTTCGAGATCGCGCCCGGAACCCAGTGGGACGACAGCCCCGAGTTCGGGCACGGCATGTTCCCGCCCAAGTCGCTCTACGGCCGGTACGAGGAGCGGGCCGTCCGCAAGTACCCGCAGCGCGGCGACATCTCGGCCCGGTCAGCGCTGACCATCCATCGCGGCACCACCAACCACTCCGCACAACCCCGCCCCGTGCTCGTCCTCGGGGTGGACGGGCCGGAGGCGCACAACGGGGACCGGCACGACACCGCCGTGACCCGCAGCTACTGGGAGACACTCCCCGACCGGGTGCGTCGGCACCTCGACTGCCCCATCGTGGACGAGTTGACGCCCATGACGCAGAAACACACCATCGAGGGCCTGGTCATGGGCGACGCATGAACCCCCCGGCAGCGCCGATGCCCCACACCCTGCTCCACCTGCACGAAGGCCTCGGCCGGTCGTCGCCCACTCGGGGACGCTCGCAGCCCCCTCCCGGTCGGCGCCGCGACGGGTGCTCCGGGTCCGCCCGGAACACGCATCACCGACGCGGGACCCGTACCCGTCGGAATGCGCTCACGCTCTCCCGTCCGAGAGCCCCCAGGACGCGTTGTCACTGGTGAATGCCATGATCGTGGTCGCAGCGCACACGCTGATTTCACGATCCCGGGACGGCTCGCATGGACACGTGGCAAGAGCTTGCGGCACTGGTGGAGGCGCGGTTGGAGCAGGCATCGTCCGCTGAGCGCGGCGTCTTTGCCACTGGCGTCGCGGAACGCCTCATGCGTGGGCACGAGGCGCTGCCCGCGGACGAGCAGGCGCCGTTCACCGTGAGCCTTCGCCCTCTGCTGAACTCTGTGTGGGAGGGCGTTCTCGGCGACCCGACGGCCTACCCGGCCGTGAAGCGCGGTGTGGCCCAGTACATGCTCAGTGAGTACTGCCACAACGACGGCCAGGACGGGCCCGACGATGCGGACGAGTCGGCCGCCGCGGCTACGTTGCATGCCGCGCACGCCTACCTGTTCGGTTGCCGCGACTTCGCGAACTGGACCAGTCAGCGAGCGGTGGAGGCGGTTGATCAACAGCTCGAGTACGCGGCCGAACGGGAAGACGTCGAGCTCGCGCATGATCCGGACGAGGCACTGGCTTCCGAATTGCGCCGGCAGCTGCGGGATCTCGACCTCGTCGCGAACTACGCGAAGGAGCTTCGCCATAACGGAACCCGACTGCTCGTCGACACCTCGATCCGTCTCCGTACGGAGCTGAGGAGCCCTCTCTCCAGCCAGGCATGATTCCTGGTCGGGCCTCCCGAACCGCTCAGGCCGGCCACGTCACGCCAGTGACCCGGCGCGGCGGGACGCAACGAAGGGAGAGGTGAGCAACAGGAACACGACACGCTGGTCGAATCAGCCAACCCGAGCATTGCATGACTACCGCACGGCAGATGGTCTGCACGTGTTCCGCTTCCCGACGGAGAGCCGGCAGTCCCGCGGCAGGCCGAACGGAACCGGTCGGCCGTAGGCGATCGCGTGCACGTCTCCCCCAGGATCGCCCATTCGCGCCCGTCTGCCCGCCTTCCTCCCCGTGCGTTGCGGGCCGCGTCCCACGACTGAGCCGGTGTGTCCCGCCGGTCCGTGACCTCACCCGTCCGACAGGCGCCCGTCCTGGATGGCCGCAGGGCGGCCCGTGCGGCACCATCGCCGCAGAGCTGCCAAGACCGGGCGTCGCACGGCCGGGGCGGAGACCAGGACCACCGTACGGGTGGGGTACGCCGCCGACCTCCCCTTCTCCCGACACCACGCGCCTCCGGCATGCGCCGGGGCCGAACGGCGGTGATGCTGGCGGAGCCGGGCGAGTGCCGGGCGGAACCGGCCCGAGGTGCCGGTGAGAGAGAGGACGTTGCCATGGCCGACAAGCGGAAGAACAAGAAGCTCTCCAAGGGCGACGACGTGACGTGGAAGAGCCATGGGCAGGACGTCGAAGGCACAGTGACACGGAAAGTCGACGAGCGGACCGAGGCCGCCGGCCGAACCGTGGACGCCTCCAAGGACGAACCGCAGTACGAGGTGGAGAGCGACAAGACGGGCAAGTCCGCGGTACACAAGCCCGGCTCACTCCGCAAGAAGGGTGGCGGTTCATGAGCGGCAAGCACGACGAGGAGCGGCAGGAAACCCTTGATCAGTTCGGCGAGGCGGTCAACATGACGGCTGGCGAGCTCGAGAAGTGGCTCAAGACTGACGAGTCGCGCGAGGTGGGTCAGAAGGATGGCGGTGGCGAGTCGACGGGCCACGCTTCGGGCCGCCGGATCGTGGAGTTGCTGCGCACCAGGAAGGCGGACCTCGGCGACGGCGATCTCGCCCACATGCGCAAGGTCAGCGGCTACGTCCGACGGCACGTCGAACAGCGGCCCGAGGGAGATGTCACGGACACCCGGTGGCGCTACTCCCTGATGAACTGGGGTCACGACCCCGGGAAGTAGCCTGTCGCCCCCTCCCCGTTACCGGCCGGGCGGCGGCCCGCACACCGTGCTCGTACACGGCGCGGCTTGTGGCACAGATGTGCGGTTCCTCGCCGGAGGTTCTTTCCGGTTCGGACGGCTGTGTGCGACCGCGCATGTCCGGGAGACCCGATCTGGTGAACGACCTGGTCCAACCGGCAAGCAGCGATCATGGTGCCGAAGCAGCGACAGCCGGAACAACGTCGGAGCGAGACAGGGACTGACCAGGGGCGCCCCCCTCGGCAGGGCGCGTGGTCGGCGAGGTACGGGAAGAACCCCGCGTCGCGCGGCTCGCCCCCTCAGCGTCCGCTGTCGCACGGCGCGTGCCTGCTTGCATGGCCTCCGAACCCCGGATGCCTCGCGCACCACCACGAGGCAGGAACGGCTCCAGCCGATCTCGCTGAGCACGTCCTGGGCCCGGTGCCGGGATGGCTCCCCGACACCGGGCCCGGTGGCTCTCGCCGATCCCGTCGTGTGCGCCCCTCACCCAGCGGGTTCGCCATGCCTGTCCGGCTGTGTACAGAGGCCCAGGAACGGAGATCGACGCTCCGCGTTGGCGCCGCCACCGCCCTTCGGGTAGTGGCGACGCAGGTTGGCGGCGGTGACGCGGTCGAGCGTGCGGTCGGGCAGTATCCGGGCCAGCCGGGTGACCAGCGCGGCATCACGGCCGATCGTGTAGCGGGTGCGCGGCCTACGGGTCGTCACGGCCTTCGCGATGACCCGGGCGGCGGCGTCGGCGGTCACACCCGACGACGTACCCGTGGCCATCAGCGTGTTGGTCGCCTCGACCAGGCTCCCGTAGCGCTCATCCTGCTCCGGCGTCATATTGGCGGCCAGATCGTTCGCCGTCGTGATCCCGCGGGCGGCCATCTCCGTGCGGACGCCGCCCGGCTCGACCACGACCACGTGCACGCCCAGCGGTGCGACCTCCCGGCGGAGCGAGTCGCTGACCGCCTCCAGAGCGAACTTCGCGCCTGCGTACGCGCCGTAGGTGGCCATGGCGACCTTGCCGCCGACCGAGCTGATGTTGATCACGCGCCCCTTGCTGCGCAGCAGCGCGGGCAGGAGTGCCTGGGTGACGGCGATGTGGCCGAACAGATTGACCTCGAACACCCATCGCCACTGCGCCATCGGCAAGGACTCGACCGGTGCGTTCACCTGTATGCCGGCGTTGTTGACGAGCGCGTGCAGGGCGCGTGGGTCGCGGGCGACCCGTGCCGCGAGTGCCTCCACGTGGTCGGACTTGGTGATGTCGAGGATGACCGGCTCGATGCCGGCCGATCGTATGGCGTCCGCATCGCGGTCGCGCCGTACCCCGGCCAGGACGTGGAATCCCTGGCCAGCCAGTTCACGTGCGGCTGACGCGCCCATGCCCGTGGAGGCCCCGGTTACGACGATGAGCTTCTCGTTTTCAGATGACGTTGTCACCTGAATGACAGTAGCAGTTCGGATGACACCGTCAACTGTAAGATGGGCGTCATGGTCACCCGTGCGGAGTCCGCCGCCCTCACCCGCCGCGCTCTGCTCGACGCGGCGGGTGAGCTCCTCGACCTCGGCGGCCCCGAAGCGGTCACCTTGCGCGAGGTGGGCGCGCGGGCAGGCATGACACGAGGCGCGCCGTACCGTCACTTCGCGGACAAGGACAGTTTGCTGACCGCCGTCGCGACCGAGGGCTGGGATCGGATCAGCGACCAGGTGCGCGCCCTGCGGACCGATCCGGCGCTCTCGGCCTCCGAGAGGCTGTGCGGCGCTCTTCACGCTCTCATCGGTGTCGGCCGGGGCCAGCCACACCTGTACCAACTGCTGTTCAGACGGCGCGGGGACCGTCCTGGGCAACGCAGCGAAGGGCTCGATCGCGTCCGGCGCCTCTGCGCACCGGCGGATGACACAGCTGCGGCCGTCCGCGCGACCGAACGCTTCCAGGACGAGTTCCTGGCCGTCGTCGCCGCCCTCGTGGGCGCACAGAACGCACGGCACTACGGCGCCCTGCTGCTGACCAGCGCCCACGGCATCGCAGGCATGGAGCTCAGCGGCCACCTCGCCACAGACGTGTGGCGCACCAGCGCCGACGAGCTCGTGGACACCGTCGTCCGCATGGTCGCGAACGTCGGCGAAACGGCATAGCGCCACCCCCGCGGCTCGTTGTCGCCCCCTACGTCGCCCGTGCGCGATCCGAGCCGCCTACGAGGGCACTGTCCCGGACGCCGCCGTCCTGTCGTCCTGAGCAGGGGGCGGCAACCACGTCGGTCGGGACCGACATCGGCCCCGGAGCCGTGTGCCTCGGCCCTGCTCAGGATCCGTTCATGAATCCGCGGGATGGTCCGACGGTCGACCGCCGACGAGCCCGCCACCCTCGGCGCTTCGGAGCCGGCGCGCGCGACCGCGTTGGGAAGCAGGGTTCACGAAGTCGGCGCACCGGATCCTCGCGGACACGGCCGGTCGGGGCGCCGCGCCCGGAGGGATCGGGCCACCCTCTTCGGACAAGGACGCGCACGCGCACACGTGGAGGGACCGGACGCGCCGTGCCCAGGTGACGGATCCTGGTATCGGCCGGGCCGTCACAGCCGTCCACGGGCCGCCCGGGCTCCTTCCGGGCCCGGACGGCCCGCCTCCATCGATGAGGGCGGTCAAGCGCCCGGGCCGTGCGGGACGGCCCGGTCCCGGCGGCACACGGCGGCGCTCCACGTGGCACTGCGCGTGTGGGCGCAGCGCGCGGGGTTCAGCGGCTGACGGTGTGTCGCTTGTTGGGGACGCAATGCGTCATGGTGAGGCCGGTGACGTCACGGGGCGGATTGTCGCCGAGGCGGGCGAGCCGCTTGCGCTCCTCGTCATCGAGGTTCTGCGTGAGGAGCGGTGACAGGTGTGCGACGTCCCCGGCGCCGATGCCCAGACCCTCACCGACGCGCAGGCCGAGCTCGTTCTCCGCCATCAGGCAGTGCCAGACCATTCGCTCCTGGACCGGGCGGGTGCACTGGGCGAACAGGTCAGTGAAGTTCTTGACCAGGTCGTCGCGCTCCCACTGCTCCATCAGCTGATAGCGCTGGCCGGCCTGCAGATAGTCGTTCGTGCGCGGAATTCTGGCCCGGGTGAGACGGCCGTGGATCTCTGGTCCCTGCTCGTCATGTGTGGGGTACGAGCCCTCTCTCAGACCTCCGGTGATCGACGGTTCGTAGTTGACCTCGGGGTTCTCGCCGCCATGGCCGTTGTCGTACGCCATCAGACCGTCCCGCTGGTTGGTCGCCACGCGGGCGTGCTTGGCCTGGTTGACGGGAAGCTGCAGGTAGTTCGGGCCCACCCGGTACCGCTGCGTGTCGCTGTACGAGAAGGTCCGGCCGACCAGCATCTTGTCGTCCGAGAAATCGAGCCCGTCGACCAGCACACCCGTTCCGAAGGATGCCTGCTCGTTCTCCGCGAAGTAGTTGTCCGGAACCCGGTTCAGGACCATCCGTCCCACCGGCCGGGGCGGGAAGTCCTGCTCCGGCCAGGTCTTGGTGTCGTCCAAGGGGTCGAAGTCGAGCTCCGGGTGTTCGTCGTCGGACATCATCTGGACGAGGAGCTCCCACTCGGGGAAGTCGTCACGCCCGATGGCCTCGTAGAGGTCCTTCGTCGCGTGCCCGAGATCGGACGCCTGCACGTTCGCCGCGTCCTCCTCGGTCATGCTGCTGACGCCCTGCTTCGGCATCCAGTGGTACTTGACGAGCACGGTGTCGCCGTCGGCGTTCACCCATTTGTAGGTGTTGACGCCGAACCCCTGCATGTGGCGGTAGTCGGCCGGGATACCGCGCGGGCTGAACAGGTTCACCAGCATGTGCATGCTCTCCGGGGTCTGCGACATGAAGTCGAAGATCCGGGCGGGCTTCTGCTCGTGGCTCACGGGATCGGGCTTGAGGGCGTGGATCACGTCGGGGAACTTGAGGGCGTCGCGGATGAAGAAGACCCCGAGGTTGTTGCCGACCAGGTCCCAGTTGCCGTCCTCGGTGTAGAACTTCACCGCGAACCCCCGCGGGTCACGGGCGGCCTCGGAGGAGTCCCTGCCCCCGATCACGGTGGAGAACCGCACGGCTACGTCCGTGCGCTTCCCCGCTTCCTGGAACAGCTTGGCACGCGTGTACTTTCCGATCGGTTCGTCGCCCCACTTCCCGTACGCCTCGAAGAAGCCGTACGTGGTCACTCCACGGGCGTGTACGACGCGCTCCGGGATGCGCTCCCGGTCGAAATGACTGATCTTCTCCAGGAACTGGTAGTTCTCCAAGGTCGCGGGACCTCGGGCTCCCACCGTGCGCTGGTTCTGGTTGTCGTATACCTGATGCCCCTGCCGGTTGGTCAGCACCGGCCGCCCGGTGGTGTCCTCGCCGGACGCTCCCTTTTCCGCACCGCTCACAGTCCGTCCCTTTTCTCTTTCGAGGTCATGTGGACCGACTGATTCCCCGATCAGTGCGACGGGTAGTCGAAAAGTGACAATATCCGCCATACGCCGCGCCAGAACGGTCCGACTGGCTGCCGAACCCGCCGTCGGACGATGCAGGCACGCGCTGCGGCCGGTCCGACTCGCCCCGCTCACGGGCCACGGCAGCGCAGACCCCTGTCCGGCCTGCGCGCGCGCGGGCACGCCCCGTGTGACGAGGGCGGTGCGGGGTACGCGGCTCAGCGAGTGACTCACACGTGCATAACGGCGAAACGGAGACGACGGTGCTGCTGGCCCACCCCGCGGTCCTGCGCAACCTCATCGAGCAGTACGAGACTCTTCGTATTCTGCAGGCGGAGAACGGAGACGAAGAGGTTCGCCGGCGGCTGGACGACATCGTCTACACGCTCTGCGTCTCCACCGGCACCAGTGACGTCGACGCCGCTCTGATCGCCGCCCGCCACCGGCTGCCCGGCGCCCGCCCGGAAGACGACTCGCTGCGCACTGCGGTGGAGAGCGCCGCCGGAACGACCGGCGCCGACGAGTTGCACGGGCCGGCGCCGGTCTGACAGCGGAAGGCCCCCAACCTTGCGCTCGCGACCAGCCAGCCATCCTGTTGCAGTAGCGACGGCTCGTCCGTAACGACGGCTCGTCCGTCGGCCTTCGGGTCGTCCGTCGACCTTCGGATCGTCCGGTCTTCGGGGGGGGTGATCCACGGACGCCGGACAAGTCCTTATAGCCGAGGCCGGGGCTGCCGGTGCTGCCTGCGCGTCCCCCGTCGGAGACCGTTGCGCCTACACGGCGCGCAGGCCGTCAAGCCCGTGGCGCCAGACATCCGGGGGGCCGGGCTCCAGGGCGCTCTCCGACCCGTGCTGACCTCGTTCCGGAACTCGGGCCGGGCGACCCGACCGGCCGCCGCAAGCCCGCCCTGAGCCGCGCTCACCGTGATCAGCGCCGTAGCACCGGACCGGACCCGGGGCACATCCACCACCCGGAACCCTTCTGAACCGGGCGCGTGACCTGCGGTATCGCCGTGTGAAGTAAGGTGACGAGCCGTACGAAGGGTGGATGTGCATTGGTAGTTCGGGTCACCATGGCCGATGTCGCCCGCGCTGCAGGAGTTTCGACTGCGACCGTGTCCTACGTTCTCTCCGGTAAACGGGCGGTCGCGGAGGAGACCCGGCGGGCGGTCGAAGCGGCCATCGCCGAGCTCGGGTTCTCCGTCAACACGGTGGCGCGGAGCCTGCGAACGGGCCGTTCGAGCATCGTGGCACTGATTGTGCCCGACCTGTCCAACCCCTTCTACGCCCAGCTCGCGGCCTCCCTCCAGGAGGAACTGAGAACGCTCGGTCTCCACGTCATGGTCTGTGACACGAAGGCGGACCGGGACGAGGAGCGGGCGTATCTGCGCGAGGCGGTCCAGCAGCGGTTCGCGGGTGTCGTGATCACTCCGTTCCGGCTTGTGGCCAAGGACTTCCTGCCCCTGTCCGAGGCCGGTGTCCCCGCGGTCGTCAGTGCCGACCTGCCCTTCGGCGAGATGGACCTGGTGACACCGGACGCGAGGGCCGCCATGCGTGCGGCGCTGACAGAGGTGACGCGGGCAGGACGCCGCCGCATCGCCATGATCGCCGGCCCCCGGGACGCCACCGGCGGTGACCCGCGACTGGAGCTGCTGCGAGCACTGGCCGTCCAGTTCGGCATCACGCTCCCTGGCCGGCTGATCGTGCGCGGTGAGCATACCCGGGAGGCGGGGGCAGCGGGCTTCGCGTATCTGATGGGGATGAAGCATCGGCCGGACGCGGTCTTCTGCGCGAACGACGTCGTCGCGATCGGCGCGATGGACAAAGCAGAGGAACTGGGTGTCGGCATTCCCGGTGACGTGGCACTGGTCGGCCATGACGACGCGTCGTTCGCGTCGCTGGTGCGTCCCCGTCTGACCACGGTCAGGTATCCGGCTGCCGACGTGGGAAGGGCTGCGGCGCGGCTTCTCGTCGAGCGTGCCGATGGTCGAGTGGCGCGGAGGACCGTGCGGGTCAAGGCGGAGTTCATCTCGCGCGGAACCATCTGATTCCGGTCCTTCCCTCGACCCGCCCATCCTCCGATCGCACCGTAGGCACCCGACCCGTCCAATGACGGCGAACTGCCCTCTCGGACCTCCGCCGAACAGAACACTCACGAACTGAATCGTTTTAGACGTAATCGATTACGTCTTTTCCTGCATCGGGCGGACAGTCGACATCCTGGCGGAGTATGCGCAGCTCAAGCGCCATGTCCGGCGGTCAACCCCTCACTCCAGCGCATCACGAACAGGTCGCGGTGTCGGGCAAAGTTTGCCGGAGGTGTTGACTTTCGTTGATCTCTGTAGTGAAAGTAGCCGCCGTCACCCACTCAGGCGTGACACCCCCGGCTCAAAGGAGAGCGATCTCATGGCAGTTCGCAAGCGCGTTTCGGTCACCCGTCGCAGGTCCGTCGTCCGAGGCGGCGTGGCCGGGGGCGTGGTTCTCGTCCTTGCGGCACTGACCGCGTGCAGCGGCGGTTCGGACGACAAGGCCGACGCGGCAGCGGGCGCCGCATGCGAACCCGCCTCGGGCAAGGTCTCTCTCGACTACTGGTCGTGGGTGCCGGGCATGCAGAAGGCCGTCGACGTCTGGAACGGCGAGAACCCCGACATCCAGGTCAAGCTGAAGACGACGCCGTCAGGAAACGCCGGTTCGTACCAGAACCTGTCCAACGCCCTGAAGGCCGGCAAGGCCCCCGACCTCGGACAGATCGAGTACGACTCGCTCGCCAGCTTCCGCCTCAAGGGCGGACTCATCGACATCGCGAAGTGCGACGGCGTCGAGGAAGCCGGCTCGAAGTTCGTCGACTGGACCTGGTCACAGGTGGACTTCGGCGCCGGGGGCGAGGACGGTGTGTGGGCGGTGCCCCAGGACACCGGCCCGATGGCGCTCTTCTACCGCAAGGACGTCTTCGACAAGCTCGGCCTGGCCGCGCCGACGACCTGGGAGGAGTACGAAGCCGCAGCCCGGAAGATCAAGGCGGCGAACAAGAGTCAGTACATCACCCACTTCTCGCAGACCGACCCGAACTGGTTCACCGGCCTGCTGTGGCAGAACAAAGCCCCCATGTTCGAGCGCAACGGCGACAAGTGGAAAGTGACCGTCGACCGGCCCGAGAGTCGCGAAGTGGCCGACTACTGGCAGAAGCTCATCGACGACAAGCTCGTCGCCACCGATCTCCAGGGCTTCTCCCCCGCCCTGTACAAGTCCTGGAACGACGGTGAGGTCGTCACATGGATCAGCGCGGCGTGGGGGTACAGCACCATTCGCGACAACGCCAAGGCAACCGCCGGCAAGTGGGCCGTCGCACCCATGCCGCAGTGGGAGAAGGGCCAGAAGCAGGCGGGCAACTGGGGTGGTTCGACCACCGCCGTCCTCAAGGACAGCCAACACCCGGCCGAGGCGGCGAAGTTCGCGCTGTGGCTCAACACCGACGCCAAGGCACTGGAGATCCTCAACCAGGAGGGCGGTCTCTACCCCGCAGCCAAGAGCGGTCTGGAACTGCCCGCGCTGAAGGAGCCGGTCGACTTCTACGGCAAGCAGCCGATCTTCGACGTGTTCGCACAGGCGTCGGGGAACGTGGACACCGACTTCACCTGGGGCCCGACCATGACCGACACCTACCGCTTCCTGAGTGACGGCACCGCCAAGGCCACCGGCGGCGGCAGCACGCTGGGCGACGTGCTGAAGGACACCGACTCGCAGAGCACCGAGTCACTGCGCAAGCAGTCGCTGGACGTGACGGACTGACTCTCCGGCCGGTCTTCTCCCGCTCCGCCCCGCTGGTAGGACCCAACCCGAAAGTCACCTGTGAAGACCACCCGAACCCCGGTGGCGGCGGCTCCCCGCCGCCACCGCACCCTCGCACCGTTCGCGTTCCTCGCCCCGTTCCTGATCCCGTTCGTGCTGTTCACGCTGGTGCCGGTCGGCTACGCGTTCTGGCAGAGCCTGCACAAAACCGAGCGCCGTGGCGGCACCTTCGGCCGCGCCGAGACGGTCTTCGCGGGGTTCCAGCAGTACGCCGACGTCATGGCCGAGCCGTTCTTCGTCGACAGCCTGATACGCGTGGCGCTCTTCGGCCTGGTGCAGATACCGGTGATGCTCGCCCTCGCGCTGACCCTCGCACTGCTGCTCGACTCCGCCGTGGCGCGCCTCAAGCGGTTCTTCCGCCTGGTCTACTTCGTCCCGTACGGCATCCCGGGCGTCGTGGCCGCCCTGATGTGGGCCGTCCTGTACGACCCGCAGCTGTCCCCCGTCGTCGACCTGCTCCGCTCGGCGCAGGTCGACGTCGACCTGCTCGGCCCCGACGCCATCCTGTGGTCGATCGGTAACGTCGTCACCTGGACGTACACCGGCTACAACATGCTGATCATGTACGCGGCACTGCAGGCCGTGCCCGCGGACCTCGGTGAGGCCGCCCGGGTCGACGGGGCGGGAGCGTGGACGATCGCTCTGCGCATCAAGGTGCCCGTCATCAGGCCGGCCCTCGTGCTGACCGGCGTCTTCTCCCTCATCGGCACCTTCCAGCTGTTCACCGAGCCGCAGGTGTTCCGTGCCATCTCCACCAGTGTGACCAGCACGTACACACCGAACCTCGCCGCGTACTCGCTCGCGGCGGGTGACCACTACAGCGAAGCCGCGGCCCTGTCGGTGCTCCTCGCCGTGGCCACCTTCGCGCTGTCCTTCCTGTTCCTCCGCTTCACTGCCAGGAGGCAGGGATGACCCTCCTCACCCGTACCGAGGGCGCACACGCTCCCGCGACCACCCGTCCGCGTCGCGGACCCGCGCTGTCGAGCGTGCCCGTGCTCGTGTTCATGGCGCTGGTCGCCGGCTACATGCTGCTGCCCGTCTACTGGCTGCTGATCGCCGCGACCAAGAGCCAGAGCGACCTGGTCACCACAGCCGGCCTGCTCCCCGCCGACTGGCACCTGGGCGAGAACCTCACCGCTCTCTTCAGCCAGCAGGACGGCATCTACCTCCGCTGGCTCGGCAACAGCCTGGCGTACGCAGGGGCCGGCGCGGCGGTCGGCACGCTGCTCGCCGCGATGGCCGGATACGCCCTGGCCGTATACCAGTTCAAGGGCCGGGAGGCGATCTTCTCGGTGATCCTGGGAGGCGTCCTGGTGCCCGCCACCGCCTTGGCGCTCCCTCTCTTCCTGCTGTTCGCCGAGGTGGACGCCACCAACACCTTCTGGTCGGTGTTCCTGCCCAGTGTGGTCAGCCCGTTCGGTGTCTACCTGTCCCGCATCTTCGCCGCCGCGTCGATCCCCGACGAGGTCATCGAGGCGGCCCGGATCGACGGCGCCGGCGAGTGGACCATCTTCCGCACCATCGCTCTGCGCCTGATGTCCCCGGCCCTGGTGACCGTCTTCCTCTTCCAGTTCGTCGTCATCTGGAACAACTTCCTGCTTCCTCTGATCATGCTTCAGGACGATCGGCTCTACCCGGTCACCCTGGGCCTGTTCACCTGGCAGTCCCAGACCAGCAGGGCCCCGGAGCTCCAGACCCTGACCCTGGTCGGCGCGCTCGTCTCGGTCGTCCCGATCGTGATCACCTTCCTGCTGCTCCAGCGCTACTGGCGCGCGGGCCTGGCCGCCGGGGCGGTGAAGTCATGACGGATCCGATGAGCACGCTCGCGGACCGGCTCGGCGGGATCGCCTACGGTGGCGACTACAACCCGGAGCAGTGGCCCGAGGACGTCTGGCACGAGGACGTACGCCTCATGCGCGAGGCGGGAGTCAACCTCGTCACCGTCGGGGTGTTCTCCTGGTCCCGCATCGAACCCCGCCCGGGAGCGTACGACTGGGCGTTGCTCGACACGGTCATCGACCTGCTGCACACCGCCGGCGTCGCCGTCGACCTCGCCACCCCCACCGCCGCCCCGCCACCCTGGTTCAGCAAGGCCTACCCCCGCTCACTGCCGCTGACCGCGTCGGGTACCCGGCTGAGCCACGGCAGCAGGCAGGCGTTCTGCCCCAGCAGTCCCGATTACGCCCGGGCCGCCGACGCCGTCGTGGGCAAGCTGGCGAGACGCTACGCGGACCATCCGGCCGTCGTCATGTGGCACGTGCACAACGAGTGGGGCAACCACAACGCCCTCTGCTACTGCGACACCAGCGCTGCGGCATTCCGTACCTGGCTGCGCGACCGTTACACGACGCCGGCCCGGGTCAACGACGTCTGGGGCACCGACTTCTGGGGACAGCGCTACGGCGACTGGGAGGAGATCGACCCGCCCCGCGACACCACCGCCTTCCGCAACCCCGGCCAGGAACTCGACTACCGGCGCTTCTCCTCCGACGCCCTGCTCGCCCGGCACCGTGCGGAGAGCGCGCTGCTGCGGGAGGCCTCCCCCGGCATCCCGATCACGACCAACCTGCTCGGCACCCTGGAGAAGAAGGTCGACGGGCACGCCTTCGCCCGGCAGTCGGACATCGTCTCCGTGGACCATTACCTGGTGGCGGCGGACCCCGGCAACCACATCGACCTCGCACTCAACGCCGACCTCGCCCGCGGCATGGCCGACGGCCGCCCCTGGCTGCTCATGGAGCACTCCACCTCCGCGGTCAACTGGCAGCCCGTCAACGTGCCGAAAGAGCCCGGCGAGATGCGCCGCAACAGCCTGACCCACCTGGCCCGCGGCGCCGACGGCATCCTCTTCTTCCAGTGGCGGCAGTCCCGGGCGGGCGCGGAGAAGTGGCACTCCGCGATGCTGCCGCACGGCGGCACCGGTACCCGCACCTGGGGCGAGGTCAGCTCCCTCGGCGCCGAGCTCGGCGCCATGTCCGAGGTGCGCGGCACCCGTGTGCAGGCGGACGTGGCACTGCTCTTCGACTGGCACGCCTGGTGGGCACTGGAGCTGGAGGCCCGGCCCTCGCAGCACCTGCGCTACCTGGACACGGTCAGGGACTGGTACGGGGCGCTGTGGGACCTCGGCGTCACCTGCGACCTGGTCGCACCGGACACCGACCTGAGCCGGTACCGGGCCGTCCTCGCGCCGAGCCTGTATCTGGTGTCCGACGCGGACGCCGACGCCCTCCACTCCTATGTGCGGGGAGGCGGCCACGCCGTCCTCGGCCCTTTCAGCGGGGCCGTCGACACCCATGACCGGGTGCGCACCGGCGGGTACCCCGGTGCGTTCCGCGACCTGCTGGGCCTCGTCGTCGACGAGTACCTCCCGCTGCGGCAGGGCGAATCGGCCCTGCTGTCCGACGGCTCCCGCGCGCTGCTGTGGTCCGAGCGGGTCGCGTCGCGCGGCTGCACCGCCCGGCTGCGGTTCGCCGACGGCCCCGACGGGGGCCCCGCCCGCGGCGGCCCCGCCGTGACCCGGCACTCCTACGGCAGCGGCGTCGGCTGGTACGCCGCGGCGGCGCTGCCCGCGCAATCCCTGCGCGATCTGCTCGACGCTGTGTGCCGGGAGGCCGGAGCCGAGCCCGCGGCGGCCGTACCACCCGGCATCGAGGCCGTACGCCGCCGCGCCGGCGATCGCTCCTACCTCTTCCTCGTCAACCACACGGACCGCGAGGTGCGCATCCCCGTCGCAGGCCACACACCGCTCGACGGTTCGGCACTGCCGGAGTACGTGAGCCTCCCGGCGGGGGACGTCGTGGTCCTCAGGGAGCGGGCAGTACCCCAACAGGCTTCACTACACCGGGAAGGGGCCCGCTGACGTCCGTTGTCGAGAGCATCCGCTTCCCCGGGAACGGGGAAGCGGATGAGCGGCGTACGACCGCGTGCCCGTACAGCATCAGAGCGTGCCGGGCACGCGGTCCCGCGCGGCACGCCCGCCCGTGTTCCTCCGAAGTCCTCCACCGGGACCGTAGGAGCAAAAAAGGGGCGGGCCTCCAGGGCTCGCCCGGCCGACCGGTCCCTCCTCGCGGCCACCGATGCGGTCGGCGGCGGATGGGCACGGGCTTCGGGGCCCGGTTCAGCAGCTCAGGGCTGAGCGACCCGGGCCCGGATGCCGATGCGTCCGGGCCCGGGTCAGCTGACCAGCCACAGCGCGCAGACCGCGGCCAGTGTCGCCGTCGCGGACAGCACCAGCCCCGTCCACAGGAAGCGGCCCATGTCGATCCGCGTCCCGTGCAGCCGGCACCGCTCGAACCACAGCAGCGTCGCCAGGGAGGCCCACGGAGTGACGAGCGGACCCACGTTGACACCGATGAGCAGCGCCAACAGCTGCTCACGGTTCCCTGCCGGGACGACTGCCTCGCCCGCCACGTAGGCCGGCAGGTTGTTCAGGACGTTCGACATCCCCGCACCCACCGCGGCCGACCGCACCATTCCCGCGAACCCGTTGTCGGAGCCGAGAGCCCACTCCAGCATTTCGTGCAGACCATGCGCGTTGACCGTCTCCACCACCAGGAACATGCCCGGCACGAGAACCAGCAGCCGCCACGGCACCAATGACAGCCGCAGTTCCCGCCCGCGCCCCCGTACGGCGAAGGCCGCGACCACGACCACCATCGCGGTCAGCGACGCAGCCCAGAGCGGAACGTCCGCGAGCAGGATCGCCAGCAGGAACCCCGCACATGCCACCGCGCAGATCCGCAGCAGGACGGGATCCTCGGCCACCGGGGCCGCCGGCGGGGTGTACCGGTCCTGGCCGCGCCGCCCACGCCTCCAGTAGAAGGCCCACAGACACGCCGCCGTCACGCCGATCGCAGCGAGCTGGGGCAGCCACATCACCGCGGCCAGGCCGGACGGGGAGAGCGCCACCCGGTCGGCCGCCAGCAGGTTCGTCAGATTCGACACCGGCAGCAGCAGACTCGCGGTGTTCGCGAGCCACACCGTCGTCATCGCCAGCGGGACCGCCGCGATACCCACCCGGGCGGCCAGCGCCAGCACGACCGGGGTGAGCAGGACCGCCGTCGTGTCCAGATTCAGCGTGATCGTGGTGAGCGAGGCGAACAGCACGCACAGCACGAAGAGGAGCACGTACCGTCCGCGACCCGCTCGGGCCACCCAGGCAGCCACCACGTCGAAGACCTGTGCCCGGCTCGTCAGCTCAGCCATCACGATCACGGTGCCGAGGAACACCACGAGCGGACCGATACGCCGCATCTGCTCCGCGGCCGGCTGAGTGGGCAGCAGACCGGTGACTACAGCGATCAGCCCGAGGGCCAGCAGTCCGCCCGCGACCCAGTCGAGCGGATGCAGCCTCCGCGCGTTGCCTTTCGGCCCGTCACCCCCGGGCCCGACGGACCACAGTTGCCGCCAAGCAGAGTCTCTCGCCATGGGGTGATGCTGTCAGGCATCGGACTCGATCGAGGCGCAGCAGAGATCGATCCGCTCATCAGCTGTCCGACCGCGGGCGGGCCGCGGGCCTCCTGGACGGCACGGACGCACTCGGCAGCCGGTTGCCGCTTGCCGCGCGGTCGTCCCGGCCTGGGACGTGAGCCGGGGTCTGATCAGCAGGACCGGCGGAGGGGGCCGGGGATGGCGGTCATCACGTCGGCTGTCGCCCCCGGTCGGGCGACAGGTACCGGCCGCCCCGTCGACGGCCGCGTGTGACGCCTCTGTTGTCGTGCTGCGACAGAGCGAGCAGGCTCCGCGGCGAGAAGAGCGTCAACGTGGAAGGGCCGCCCCGCACACGGCTGATTCGGGCAGGCCGCCCTTGTCTCATGCGTTGAGCCAGGCGGCGAGGGCGGTCAGTGCGCCGGGGGCGATGCCGTGGCCGACCGGGTCGCTCCGCGTGCTGGCGGAAGCACCGGACCCGGTCGTCAGGTAGTCCCAGGTCCTGTCGAGCAGTTCACGGGGGATGACGCGGTCGTGCTCGCCGTGGGCGACGAATACCGGGACCCCCGCCAGCCGTCCGGCGTCGGTCGGCACCCCCGCCTCGAACGGCAGCGTGCCGTAGAGGATGGCCCCGCCCGCGTACCGAGCGGGATCGTCCAGCAGCAGGCCGCCGGCGAAGGCGGCTCCGCCGCTGAAGCCGACGAGGAACACCGGGCGGCCGGGCGGAGCCACCTCGTCGAGCCACTGTGTGAACCAGTCCATGGTTGCGCGGAGCGACTGCGGAACCGGACGCCCGATCCCCCGGTTGGCGAACCAGGCGAACCCGCCGTTCTCCGCGATCGGCGCCCGCACCGCGGCGTACGAGAGCGAGTCCGGCAGGGCGTCCGCCAGCCCGATGATCTCGCCCTCGTGCGAACCACGGCCGTGCAGCAGCACGACCAGCGGTCCTTCCGCGTCCCCTCGGGTCGCGACGACAGGCGCTCCGAAGGCGCTCATGAGGTCCCTCCCGCGGTGAGGTCGGGGGCGGATATCAGGGTGATGTCGGTCATGGTTCCGATTCCTTCAGGAGGTCGGGCCGAGCAGCGCCCAGCCCGTCTGCCAGGCCCAGCCGTTGCCGGCGTTGAGCGAGATGTTGAGGAAGGCCATCTCCTCCAGCGCTCTGGCCATGCGCAGTCCACCGGCGTCCACCGGGCTGAAGCCGAGGGAGGCGAGGAGCTCGGCGACGGTCCTCTTGGCCTCGGCATCGTCACCGGCGTAGAAGCCGGTGAGCCGCAGATCCCCTTCGACGGGAGTGCCCAGCCGGCCGGCGAAGACCGTGTTGAACGCCTTGACCACCGGTACGCCGGGGAGACTGCGCTGCAGGCTCTGCGCCGCGGCCGTTTCCGCGATGTCGAGGTCGGTGTAGGTGGCGTTCAGCGGGTTGGTGGCGTCGATGACGATCTTGCCGGGCAGTGCGGGAGCGAGCTCTCGGGCGACGGCCTCCACGGCGTTGCCCGGCACCGCCAGGACCACGACCTCCGCGTCGGCGACGGCGGCGGCGTTGTCCCGCGCCGCGTGCGCGCCCGTGGCGGCGGCGACTGCCGACGCCTTGTCGGGGCTGGTCGCGCTGATCGACACAGCATGTCCCGCCCGGACGGTGGCCGCACTCAGGGCGGAGCCGACGTTTCCGGCTCCGATGATCGCGATGCGCATGACTCCCACCTCGTTAGTTGACGTGTCAGATATTTCAACCGTATCAAATTTATCTGACGTGTCAGCTATTCAGCCGTATCATGGAGCCATGCCCTCCCCTTCTCCGATCGACGACCCGCTGATCACGACGTTCGGCCGCCTGCTGGAGGCGTCCGCGAAGCTGGAGCGGCGGCTCGGCGCGTCCCTGCACGAGGAGACCGGACTGCCGCATGTCTGGTTCGAGGTGCTGGTCCGCCTCGCGCGCTCCGAAGAGGGACGACTGACCATGGGCGCCCTGGCCGACGACATCGCACTCACCACCGGCGGCATCACCCGGCTGATCGACCGGATACGGGAAGCGGGCTACGTCGAGCGCCACCCGTGCCCCACCGACCGGCGGGTGACCCACGCGGTCATCACCGACACGGGCCGGGGCATCCTGGACCGTGCCGCGGTCGTCCACGCGCGCAACCTGCGCGAGGCGTTCTCCGGCTTCGACGACGCCACGCTGTCAACCTTGGACACTCTCCTGGACCGGCTGCGCGACGCCGCCGCACCGCCTGACTGAACCGGACGCCCTGACCGGATCCGCACGCTCCGCCCCCGGCATCGTCGTCGCGCACCAGGCCGCGGGCCGCTCACCGGTCGTACGGTCTTCGCCGCACCCACCAGACCGCTCCGGTACCTCCACAAGTTCGGCCACCCCGGGGGCGCGGCGCCCTGCGTCTCACCAGGACCGGTTCAGACCTCCAAGTGGGCCAGCACCGAACGCATCGCATGGTGTACGGCATCGCGTGACTCCTCCGTGGGGTCGAGGGTCTCGAAGCTGTGGCGGCCATGGGGCACGTCGACGACCTCGACGGCCGCCCCGCAGGCGCGGGACGCGTCCAGGAACTCCTCGACCGTGGCCGCGATCCCCGACATCTCGCGCCCCACCCTCGTGATCACGACGGGCAGCGTCCCCGCTTCCGCCACTGCCTCCACCGGGCGGAAACGCCTGTCGACCGGCCCCCAGCCCGGGAGCGGTACCAGGACCGGATAGCTGGCCGCGAGGCAGCGCAGCCACTCCGGCGGCAGCCTCAGCCAGTCCGCCGCCAGCAACCCGCCGCCAGAGAAGAACCACAGGGCGACGCGGTCCCCGTCCACCCGGGGATCGGCCCTGATCAGGTCCAGCGCGGCGGCCACGTCCGCCGCCGCTCGTGCGTAGTCGGCCATGTCGTGCAGGCGGTGATCGAGGATCGCGCCCACCAGGCCCTGCCCTGCCGCGTACCGGGCGTACCCCACCAGGCCCGGCCAGTCCCGGGGGGTCGGCAGTGCCTCGGCGGGCACCGGTCCGCCGTGCACGAACAGCACAGCCGGCCGCGGTCCGCCGGCGCCGGGCAGGTACAGGTCGAGGTTCCCGGTCCGCTCACGGGGGATCTCCGGCACGTCCAGCACGAACGGCCTCAGGTGTGCGGGCGGCTCCGCGGATCCTGCCGCCACCAGCCGGTGCCCCTCGCCTGCGGCAGCCCGCAGCAGGATCTCCGCCAGCTCGGCGGGGAGGGACAGCATGGGCCAGTGTCCGGTGGGGAGTTCGAAGAACGTCACCCCGGGTGCGGTCAGCGCCTGGAGCGCGGGGTCCCCGAAGCCCACCAGCATCTGAACCATCTCGATGCTCGCGCCGTTCCCGTTGCACAGCACACCGGTGACGGCTGTCGAGGCCGCCGCGCCGGTCAGGCGCAGGGGCTGGAACAGGGTCCCCAGCGGCTGCGGTTCCGCCAGGGCCGTGAGCCGGTCCAGCGCAGGGTCGGGGATACCCGCGGTACTCCCCCAGCGCTGCCACTCGTGGCGGTCCGGGGAGGGCAGCACTTCGCCGTCTCCGACCAGCACGGCGCGCTCCGCCAGTTCCTCGCGCAGCGACTGGTCGGCTACCGCGGCCAGGGCGGGAATTCCGTCCTGCGGCATCCCCGAGTCCAGGTAGACGATCCGTTCGACGCGCCCCGCCCGCCGGTCGGCGGCGCCCAGCGCCGGGTGGATGCCGTAGTCATGACCGACCAGGACGATCTCCCCGCCGCCAGCGGCTCCGACCGAGTCGATCACGGCGAGCACGTCCGCGATGTGGGTCTCCAGGTCGATGTCCGCCGGCGCCGTCCCGGTGGTCCCGCCGAGTCCGCCGAGGGCCACCGCACGTACCTCGGCACCCGCCGACGCCAGGTGCGCGGCGGTCTCCTCCCATACGTGTGGACCGGTGAACATGCCGGACACCAGAATGAATACGGTCATGGGCTTCTCCTCCGTGCGCCGTCGGCGGCGGGCCGTCCACGATCGTCCGCCGCGCTCGCCGGTACGGTAGAAGCTCCCCCTGAGGGAGGTTCAAGTGTTCACGTCGCACGACGGCCTGTGCAGCATCGGCGAACTCGCCGAGCGTGCGGGCGTCACCGTCAAGGCCGTCCGCTTCTACTCCGACCGGGGCTTGCTGCCGGAGGCCTCCCGCAGCGCCGGCGGGCACCGCAGGTACGGCCCCGAGGCGCTCGGCCGGCTGCGTCTGGTCCGTTCCCTGCGCGCCCTCGGCCTGCCGGTGCGCGAGGTGCACCGCATCGTCGACGAGGAGGAGGACGGGGCGGACAGTGTGCTGGAGGACGCCGTCGCGGGCCAGCTGCGCGAACTCGGCTCCCAGCTCCAGGCGTTGCGCTGGCGGGAGGCGGCGCTGCGGCTGGTGCAGGAGTGCCCGCCCGAGGACCGGGCGGACCGGTTGCGTCTGATCGGTGCGGTGACCGCGCCGCCGAGCACGGCGCCGCTGGCCCGGTTCTGGCGGGCGTGGCTGCCGCCGCGGATGCCCACCCGGGCGACGGCAGCGTTCCTGGAGGCCGCGGTCCCGGAGCCGCCCGCCGACCCGAGGCCGGCCCAGGTCCTCGCCTTCGCCCGGCTCAACGCCCTCGTGACCCGTCCGTGCACCGGCGCCGAGCGGCCTCAGCCTGCGGCACACAGGGGTGCGGGGGCACGCGAATCGGCCGTGCTGTACGCCGGACTTGCTCAGGCGTACGAGCTGGCGGGCACCCAGCTGCGCCGGGGCCGGGCACCCCGTGCGGGCGAGGAGCTGGACAGTTTCGTGGACGCGTACGCGCGAACGAACGGCAGCCGGGACACTGCTGACTTCCGCAGAGTCCTGGTCGGACAGCTGTCGGTCGACCCGCGGATAGACACCTACTGGGAGCTTGTCGCCGAGGTGATCACCCCGTCGGGCGGCCCCCCGGAGCCCACTCCCGGTGCCGCGCACGACTGGCTGTTCGCGGCACTGGAAGCCCAGACGACAGGGGCGGCCTGACCGACGGCTCGTCAACGGAGGTGACCGCGGTGATCTGCGGGGAGCGTCCCGGGACGTGGACCTCGACTGTCCGCTCGCGACGCTCCGCTGGTTCCCGTGCCGCCGATGACATGACCGGGTGCCGGCGTCGGCCGCTGAGCCGATCGGCCCGGGCACGCCCCAGGGGACGGCACGCCCCCGTTCTCGTACGGCGGTGTGCCTGTCACGCACCAGTACGACGCCGGTTCAGGGCGCACCGGCCGGTCGCCGCGCCGCGAGCGGGGAGCCGGGGCGGTCGCCGGGCGGCACGGACGAGGCTGTCAGGTCGTCCCAGTGCACGGTGCGGTCGCACCAGCGGCGCAGAAGCGTGCGGTCGTGTCCCACGGCGAGCAGTCCCGCTCCTGTTGCCGCGCGGTAGTCCTCGATGGCCTCGACGAGCGCCGCGGTGGTGGACGCGTCCAGCATGGCGGTCGGCTCGTCGCAGATGAGCCATCGGGGGCGCAGGACGAGAGCGCGGGCGAGGCAGGCACGTTGCAACTGGCCGTCGCTCACCTCGTGGGGCCGACGGCGCAACAGGTCCGGGGTGAGGCCGAGGGGCTCGGCCAGTTCGGCGACCCGGTCGGCGGCCTCCTCACCCCGGCCGGTGGCCCGGAGCGGTTCGGCGATCAGATCGGCGAGCCGGAGTCGGGGGTCGGAGGAGAGCCTTGGCTGCTGGAAGACGACGCCGATGGCGGTGCGCCGGGCGGGCGGGGCGTGGTGGCGCCAGCCCCGGACAGGTTCGCCGTCCAGCACGAGTGTGCCGGAGTCGGGGCGGTGCAGCAGGGCCGCGACGCGTGCCAGGGTGGACTTGCCGCATCCGCTGGGGCCGAGCAGGCCGACGGCCTCGCCCGGCTCGATGGTCAGGGAGATCCCGCGTACGACAGGGGCCCGGCGGTCGTATCCGGCGGTGATGGAACGCAGTTCAAGCACGGATCTCCTCCGGTCGGTGAGGGTGGTGGCAGGCCACGGAGCCCGTCGTCGGCGGGCGGTGCGCGCAGGCGTCGGTGACCCGTGCGCAGCGAGTGGCGAAGGCGCAGCCCGCGGGCAGGTCGCCGAGTTCGGGTGGCATACCGGGGATGGGGGTGAAGTCCCGTTCGGGCAGAGCGCCGAGCAGGCCCCGGCTGTAGGGGTGGCGGGGACCCGGCAGGCCGAAGAAGGAGTCGGCCTCGGCCACTTCGACGAGCCGTCCGGCGTACATGACGGCCACCTTGTCGGCTATGCGCTCGGCAGCCGTCAGGTCGTGGGTGATCATCAGCAGAGCGCGTCCGGTGTCGCCCTTCGTGCGAGTCGGGGTGTCGACGTGACGGCGCAGTTCGTCGACCGTGTGCTCGACCAGGTCGCGGTCGAGCCCGCTCGTGGGTTCGTCGGCCAGCAGCAGAGGGGCACCGCCGACGAGCGCCAGGGCGGTGGCGGCACGCTGGGCGAGACCGCCCGACAGCTCGTGCGGGTAGCGGTCCAGGTGCCCGGCGGGGAATGCCGCCCGTGCTGCGGCGTCCTCTCCCGCGGTCCGTACGGAGGCGCGCCCCCGCACCCCCGTCAGCTGACCGACCGTCTCCTCCAGTTGCGAGCGGATGGTGCGTACGGGCGTGAGGTGCGCGGCGGGGCTCTGCGGGATCAGCCCGATCATCCGGCCCCGTACCTGCCGGGCCAGCGTGCGCTCGTCGGCCGCGAGGAGGTCGAGGCCACCGAGGTGGGCCCGCCCCGCGGTCTGGGCGTTGGCCGGAAGCAGGCCGAGGAGGGCGGAGGCGAGGACGGACTTGCCGCATCCGCTCTCACCGATGAGGGCGAGGCACTCTCCCGCCGCTACGTCGAAGTGCGCGTCGGTGACGGCGGCGACGTGGTGTCCGCCCGGCATGAGGAACCGTACGGACAGCCCGTGCACCGACAGGACGGGGGGCTCGGGTCGCTGGGTCACAGCATCAGTTCCGATCGGCGGCGGGGATTGAGGCGTTCCCGCCAGGCCCCGGCAAGTCCGGCGATGGCGAGAGTGGGAACGATGATGAACAGGCCGGGGAAGAGCGTCGGCCACCACTGTCCGGCAAGCAGGGAACCGCGTGCGCTCTGGACGAGGGTGCCCAGGCTCGCCGTGTGGGTGGGCAGCCCGAGCCCGAGGAAGGAGAGGGCGGACTCGTGCCACATCGCGTGCGGGATCATCAGTACGGCGGCCAGGGCTGCGTGCGGCAGCACCCCGGGCAGCAGGTGCCGCACCGTCACCCGCCACCGTGACGCGCCGCCGGACACGGCCGCGTCGATGTAGGGGCGGGACCGCAGGGAGAGGACCTCGGCACGGACGATGCGCGCGGTGGAGAGCCAGTGGGTGAGCGCGACCGAGATGACCACGGGCCAGACGCCCGGCCGGAACAGGGCGATGATGAAGATGCCCAGCAGCAGATGCGGTACGGACGAGAAGGTGTCGACGAGGCGCATGACGACCCGGTCGACCCAGCCACCCAGCGCTCCGGCGCACGCGCCGACCGCGGTGCCGATGACGGTCGCCGTGAGAGCGGCCGCCACTCCGACGAGCAGGGACACCCGCAGCCCGTACACACAGCGCAGCAGCAGATCGCGGCCCACGTCGTCCGTGCCGAACGGGTGCTCCCAGGAGGGGGGAAGGAGCTTGGCGGACAGATCGACGGCCTGCTGGTCGAGCTGGACGACCGGGGGGACGAGGAGGACGGCGAGGGCCGTGGCGGCGATCAGCACGGCGGAGGTGCGGACGCGGACGGTACGGGTGGACCGGCGGTCGGTGCGGCGCGACCGCCAGACCGGTCCGTCCTGCGTGCCGGCCGTCGGGCCTGCTCCGGCGTCAGTCATGGCGGTCACAGTTCACTCAGCTTCACTCTCGGATCGGTCAGGCCGTACAGCAGGTCCGCCAGGAGGTTCCCGACGAGCACCGCGACGGTGGCGAGGGTGGTCAGGGCGGCGAGTAGCGGGAAGTCCACGGAGGTGGCCGCTTCGACGGTGGCCGCCGCGATGCCCGGCCAGCTGAAGACGCTCTCGACCAGCAGTGCTCCGGTGATGAGTTCGGGGACGCGGGACCCGATGAGGGTGAGCACCGGGAGCAGGCCGGAGCGCAGGGCGTGACCGAGCAGTACGGTGCGTTCGCTCAGGCCCCGGGCCCGGGCCCCGCGCACCGGGTCCTCCGCCAGCGCGTCTGCGACTCCCTGGCGCACGTACAGCGCGAACCAGGGGACTTGGGCGAGGGCGAGCACGCCGGCGGGCAGGATCACATGGCTGAGTACCTGTCCGGCGGTCACCCGTTCGGCGGAGGTGTCCGTGAGGCCCCCGGCCGGCAGCAGGTCCCACTGGAGGGCGAACAGCCAGATGGCGAGCAGGGCGACCCAGAAGACGGGGGCGGCCTCGAGCGAGTAGGCGAGCGAGGTGACCGCCCGGTCGAGCCACGATCCGGGACGGCGGGCCGCGAGCACTCCGGCGAGGGTGCCGACGAGCACCGCGATACCGAAGGCGACCGTGCACAGCAGCGTCGACCACACGAGTCGTTCACCGATGACCTCGGTGACCGGCTGGCGCATGACGCTGGAGTGGCCGAGGTCGCCGGCGGCGGCCCGGGTCAGCCAGTCCCACCAGCGGACGGCGAACGGCTCGTCGGCTCCGAGGTTGGCGCGCAACCGGTCCAGGGTCTCCTGGTCGGCCCCGAGCACGGCGGTGCCGCCGAAGGCCTTGACGGGGTCGAAGGGGGAGGCTGCGGCGAGGGCGAAGACGCCGAAGGTGACGACGAGGAGCACCGGGACGGCGGACAGGGCCCGCCGGCCCACGAGTCGTCCCATCGCTCCCCGGGACGGCGAGGTCATCCCTTCGGCTTCCAGTCCTCGACGTTCCACCACGGGCCGCTGGCGAAGCCGTGCTCGTGCGGCTCGGTCTGCGTGGTCAGCCCGTCCCAGCGGTCGGCGAGCACGTACAGATGATCGATGTGGGTGAGGAAGGTGTAACCGGGGTCCTTGACGAGTTCCTGCTGCACCGTGTGGTAGGCGGCCTTACGGGACGTCGGGTCCTGGCTGCGACGGCCGCTGTCGAGAGCCTGGTCCACGGCCGGATTGTCGTAGCGGCCCATGTTGTTGAAGCCGTCGCCGGCGAGGGTGGAGTGCAGCATGGTGTAGAGCCCGAAGTCGGGGTCGCCGGTGCTCCCGAAGCCCGCGAGGACGGCGTCGTCCTTCATCCGCGGCTCGATGACCTCCCAGGTGGCGCTCTCGACGGTGACGTCGATGCCCGCCTTCTTGGCGTCGGACGCGTAGGCGAGGGCATGGTCCTGGCGGACCTTGTCACCCGAGGGGTGGAGCAGGGTGAATCCGGCGCGGCGGCCGTCCTTGCTCCGGATGCCGTCCTTCCCCGCCTTCCAGCCCGCCCCGTCCAGGACGCTCCGCGCCCTGCCGAGGTCCTGGGCGCGTTCGACGTCCGGTGCGAACCAGGGGTCGCCGACCGGGACGGGCCCGTAGGCGGGGCGCCCCGCGCCGTCCAGGATCTTGTCGACCATGGCCTCGCGGTCCACCGCCACGTCCAGGGCCTGACGGATGGCGCGGTCACCGGTGACCTCGCCCGCGGTGGGCAGGGTGACGGTGCGGTTGTCGTAGGACGTCGCCGTGTACGTCTTCCTGGTGTCGTCGTCCTTGAAGGTGGCGGCGAAGTTGGGCGGCAGGATCGCTCCGTCCAGGTCCCCGGAGCGGAGCCGGGTGGCGCGCACGTCGTCGTCCTGGACGATCGCCATGGTGAGCGTCTCCACCTCAGGCGCTCCGCCCCAGTAGTCGGGGTTGGCCTTGAAGGTCAGCTTCTCGCCCTTGCGCCAGGAGGACAGGACGTACGGCCCGGTTCCGACCGGTTTCGTGTTGAAGGAACCGGTGTTGGGGTCCTGCTTCCCGGCGATGTGCGCGGGGACGATCGGCAGCACGGTGCGACCGGCGAAGGGCGCGTACGGGTAGGCGAGGCGGAAGACGACCTTGTCGTCGCCTTCTGCGCTCACGTCCTCGATGGCGTCCAGTTCGCTCCGGGCGGTGCTGTTCGTCTTCTCGTCGAGGACCGTGCGGTAGGTGAAGACCACGTCGGCGGGGCTGAGCGGCTCGCCGTCGCTGAACTTCACCCCTTTGCGCAGGGTGTAGGTGTACGTGAGTCCGCCGTCGCCGACCTCGGGCAGCGCGGAGGCGAGCGCCGGTATCAGCTCCATGTCGGCGTTCCGGGCGAGCAGGCCGTCGAAGAGCTTCGAGTTGCCGTCCTTGCCGTAGCCGAGCAGCGGGCTGAGGGTGTCCGGCTCCGAGGCCACCCCGACCACGACGGAGCCGGCGGTACTCCCGCCGTCCGCACCGCTTCCCGGCGCCGAGCACGCGGCGAGCGCCATGCCCGATGTCACCGCGACAGCAACGGCCGCCCGTATCCGTCGTCTCGTCATATACCTCACGCCTCTCCTGCAACACTTAAGTTATTGCATGCTATGCGCAGGAAGTGGCGTAGGTAAGAGGGCCGCGGACTACCGGGCGTTCGGCCGCAGTTCATGGCAGGTCTGCGGGATGACGTGGTGTCCCGCGGCCGCGTTCGGGCGGGGCGGGCCCGCGGTCCGGTGACCGAGGACCCGCCCGCGCGTCAGCGGCGCGTGCGGACCAGCAGGTACACGAAGTACGGGGCGCCGATGACGGCCGTCATCAGTCCGGCACCGAGCTGGGCCGGGGCGATCACCGTACGGCCGACGAGGTCCGCGAAGCAGACCAGCACGGCACCGAGCAGGAGCGAGACCGGGACCACCCGTGCGTGCCGGCGGCCGACGAGGGCGCGTGCCGCGTGGGGGGCCACCAGACCGACGAAGCCGATGGTGCCCGCCGCAGCCACTGCGGTGGCGCTGAGCAGGACGGCGACCACCAGGAAGCCGAGGCGCGCCCGGGTGAGACCGAGGCCGAGGAGCCTCGGGGTGTCCTCGTCGAGGGCGACGAGGTCCAGTTCCCGGCGACGCACCACCGCCAGGGCCGCGCCGACGGCGAGCACCGCCGCGACCGGCAGCACGTCGGGCATGTTCCGCCCGTACGTCGACCCGGACAGCCAGGTGAGGGCCTTCGTCGTGTCGAACGGGTCGCTGAGCACGATGACCAGGCTGATCAGCGCCGCCGCGGTGGCGGACACCCCCACCCCGAGCAGGACCAGCCGGTTCTGCCGGAATCCGCCCCGCGCGGCCAGGCCGAAGACGATCGACGCGGCGACGGCCGCCCCGCCGAACGCCGCCCCCGCGACCTCCCACGAGCCAGGTGACTGCACGGTGGTGACGAGCAGGACGGCGCCGAGGCCGGCGCCCCCCGAGACGCCCAGGACACCCGGTTCCGCGAGCGGGTTGCGCGTCACGGCCTGCACCAGGGTGCCCGACAGGGCCAGCGCCGCACCCGCGAGGAGTGCGGCCGTGACCCGGGGCACTCGGGTGTCCAGAACGAAGGTGACGACCCTTCCGGCCCGGCCCTGTGCCCAGTTCAAGACATCGCCGAGCAGTAGTTTCGAGTCTCCGAGGAGCACGGCCGCGATCATCACACCGACGAGGACGACGGCGAGGACGATCACGGTGGTGAGGAACGCGGTCCGACCCGGGATCCGCAGACGGTCCGGTGCGTCCGCGGCGGCGGTGTCCCGGGTGCGCAGCGCCATCACGACGAGGAACACACCGCCGACGACGGTCGTGACGACTCCGGTCGGCACCTCCACGGCCGTGTCGGCGGGGACGATCGCCCGTAGCAGTACGTCAGAGCCCAGGACGAGTGCCGCGCCCACGAGGCCGGCGACCGGCAGGTTCACCCGGGACCGGACGAGCCCCCGGAACCGGCGGGTGAGGGGGCGTACGAGCGCGGGTGCGCAGAGGCCCACGAAGCCGATCGGACCGGCGAGCGTGACGGCCGCAGCAGCGAGCAGGGTGGCGAGGACGACGGTGGTGATCCGGGTCCCCCGCACGGGTACGCCCAGTCCCCGGGCGGCGTCGTCGCCCAGGGCCAGCGCGTCGACGCGGCGGGCGACGAGCATCAGCCCGGCAAAGCCGAGGGCGACGACCGGCGCCATCTGGACGACCCCGTCGAAGCCGTTCTGGCCGACGCCTCCCTGGCCCCACCGGTAGAGACCTTCGGTCCGCTGGGGGTAGAGGAGCAGCAGCGCCTCGGTCACGGCGCCCAGCCCCAGCGCGAGCGCGCTGCCCGCGAGGACCAGCCTGACGGTGCCCTTGCCGAGCCCGGACAGTCCGAGCACGACCGCCGCGGCGGCGAGTCCTCCGGCGAAGGCCGCACCGGACGAGGCGAGGAGGGGAAGGGTGGTTCCGGTCACGGCGACCACGCCGAGCGCCAGATAGGAGCCGGCGTTCACGGCGAGGGTGTCCGGCGAGGCGAGCACGTTCCGGCTGACCGCCTGAAGGGCGGCGCCCGCCATGCCGAGGGCCAGGCCGACGAGGATGGCGGCGGCCATCCTCGGAAGCCGGGACGCGACGACGACGGAGGAGTCCGCGGCGCCGGCGTTGCCGGTGAGCGCGCTCCAGACCTCCGACGCACCGACGTCGGCGGTGCCCTGGGTGATGTCGACGGCTGCGAGTACCGCGACCAGCAGCACGAGCGTGGCCGTCACGGCGACCGCGCCCGTCGTGGCCGCGGCGGTGCGGTCACGGCCGACCGCGGTCTTGTCGATGACGGCCACGGCCGGCTACTTCTTCGTCAGGGCGTCGACGAGGGAGTCGATGTACGCCTCCATCGAGCGGGGGCCACCGAACATCCAGACGCCGTCGGGCAGCCGGTGCACGTTGCCCGCCTTGACGAAGGGAAGCGACTTCCAGACGGCGTTCTTCGCGAGGGGACCGGTGAACGCGTCACCGTCGGCGTCGTTGGCGACGTACGGGAAGTGCACGTCGCCGAGGCCGGTGAGGCCTTCGACGTCGGTGGTGGCGAGGCCGTAGCTCTCGTCGCCCTTGACGGTCCAGGCGTTCTTCAGGCCGAGCTTCTCGTTGACGGCACCCAGGAGGGAGCCGCTGGTGTAGGCGCGGATGGAGACCTGGTTGGACGCCACGTAGCCGTCGGCGGAAGCGATTTCGGCACCGCCGAGACCGGCGTCCTCGAGGGCCTTCTTGCCCTCGGCGACACTCGCCTCGAAGTCCTTCTTGGCGGCGTCGGCCTGGGCCGTCGTACCGGTGGCCTTCGCGATGAGGTCGAGGCCCTCGTTCATCGTGCCGATCTGGTCGGCGGCGTCGGCCGCCGTGATCTCCAGGACGGGGGCGACCTTGCGGAGCTGCTTCACCACGGCGGGCGAGAGGTCGCTGGTGGCGACGACGAGATCGGGAGCGAGGGCCGCGACGGTGTCGATGCTCGGCTCGCCACGGGTCCCGATGTCCTTGGGGTCACCGGTGAGCGGGGCCGCGGTGTTCCACGCGGTGTAGCCCTTCACGTCCGCGACGCCGACGGGGGCGACGCCGAGGGTGATCAGGTCCTCGACCACGTTCCACTCGGTGGCGACCACCTTCTTGGCGGGGCCGTCGAGCGTCACCTTCGTGCCGGTGGCGTCGGTGAGGGTGATCTTCTCGGCGGGCTTGTCGGAAGCCGCGGAGTCGTCGGAGGAAGGCTCTGTGGTTCCGCATGCGGCCAGGGAGAGGGCGGCGACGGCGACGGCGGCCGTGGTGAGGAGGTGGCGTCTCATGAGGAGGTACTGAGCCTTTCGGATCTGGAGTGGTGTCTGCCGATCGCGCGGGTGCGCAGACGGCCGGTCGAGGGATCGGTGCCGATGTCGATGCGGATGCCGTAGACATCCGACAGCAGCTCCGGCGTGAACACGTCTTCGGGCACACCGTCGGCGACGATGCGTCCCGCGTGCAGCAGTGCGACCCGGTCGGCGACTGCCGCCGCCTGGTCGAGGTCGTGGAGGACGACGCCCACGGCGATTCCGTGGTCGTCGGCCAGATCGCGTATCAGGTCCAGGAGTTCCACCTGATAGCGCAGATCGAGGTAGGTGGTCGGCTCGTCGAGGAGCAGGACGCCTGTCTCCTGCGCGAGGCAGCTGGCGAGCCATACGCGCTGGAGCTGGCCGCCGGAGAGCTGGTCGACGCCTCGCCCGGCGAGGTCGGTGACACCGGTGAGGCCGAGCGCCCGGTCGACGGCGGCGGTGCCGCGCGGGTCGGGGCGGCCCCAACGGCCCCGGTAGGGGTAGCGGCCGAAGTCGACCACGTCCCGGACGGTGAGCCCGCCCGGCGTGGACCGGGACTGCGTCAGCAGCGCGACGCGCTGCGCGAACTCACGGGCGCCGAGCGCGAACCCGTCCGTGGCCTCGTCCGTCCCCGCGTCGACGGTGAGCGAACCCGTGCGCGCGGCCTGCAGGCGGGCCAGCGTCCGCAACAGCGTCGACTTCCCACTGCCGTTGGGGCCGACGAGGGCGGTCACCTCGGCGGGCCGCAGGGCGATGGCCGCCTCGTGCACGACGTCGACCCGGCCGTACGACACGCTCACCCCGTCGGCGGACAGTCCGTGGCCACGCGTACGCGGCACACCGGTAGCCACCAGGGCATCCGAAGCACCGGAAGTGCTCTCACCAGCTCTCATGCGGTTTAGGCTAGCCTAACCTTAGGTGCCCGGTGACCAGTACCCCCGGGGAAATCAGGAGGCGCCCCCGGGCGCGAGGGCCGGTAGCACCCCTCCCAGGACACGGAGGGCCTGACGGGGCGCGGCGGGCAGTCGCGGAGCCGGACGGCCGGCACCCCACACGCAGGGCACGAACCGCACCTGGAGCGAACGGACTTGACCCGGTCCGCCTCACCCGGGCCGGTGCGCCGAAGAGGGACGGCCCACGCGCGCCGCGCAGCGGCCGCCGCCTTCGGAAGGCCAGGTACGCCGACCCCGGGAAGGCCGCCGAACAGCGGGGCACACCGGTCCACCCCCGCCACAGCGGCGCCGCGAACTCGCCGGCGGCCGCACCGGACCGACCCGCTCCACGCATCACCGAAGCCCCCGCCCGCCCGGAGCCGGATCGAACCGGGGCTCCCCTTCCACACCAACAGGCCCGAGATGTCCGTGTTTTCGACATGTGCAACCAGGGGTTGACCACTCCGGGAAGTGCCCCTAAGTTTCTCGCAGCCCACTGGTACATCGATTAACCACATGGTTAACGTCCTGGTTGGAGACATCCCGCTGTGCGCTCATCCCTGAGTCGGCGCGGTTTCCTCGCAGCAGGCTCCGGCCTCGCCGCCGCTACCGCACTCCCCGCTCTGTCCGGCTGTTCCACACTCGCCTCGGCCGATTCCGACCCCGGCACCCTGCTCGTGCACACCCAGCTCGGCACCACCGCACCGGGCTCCCCCACCTACAAAGCCGCCGTCAAGGCGTTCGAGGAGGAGAACCCCGGGCTCCGGGTCAAGAACCTCGTCAACGGCGACGATCTGCCCCAGGTGTACGAGACCTCCCGGCTGGCCCGCAAGGAGCCGGACGTGGTCATGGTCAATCTCTACGACAAGACGCTGGCCTGGACCGATGTCGGTGCCACCGTCGATGTGAAGGGGTATCTCGACGACTGGGGGCTGCGCGGGCGCGTCCTGCCCGCCGCCCTGGAGGAGTGGACCGACGGCAAGGGCCGGCTGCGGGCCTTCCCCTACTTCGCCACCAACTGGCCCGTCGCCTACAACACGGCCCTGCTGGAGCGGGCCGGCGTCGATTCCGTTCCGACCACCGGGGACCAGCTGATCGGTGCCGCGCGCCGGCTGCGCGCCAAGGGCATCGCGCCCGTCACCGTCGGCGGCAACGACTGGACGGGCCAGAAACTGCTGGCCCAGATCATCCAGACCTTCCTCACGCCCGACGAGGCCAGGAAGGTCTACTCGACCGGTGACTTCAGCGGCAGCAGGGGCGCCCGCGAAGGCATCGACTACTTCGTCCAGCTGCGCGACGCCGGCGTCTTCGCCGACAAGGCGCAGGGGCTGACCTCCGACACGATGACCACGCAGTACAACACCGAGGCGGCGGCGATCCAGTCCGCGATGTCCTCGGCGCTGGCGAAGGTCGCCCCGAAGCCTGCCGGGCACACCGCGATCGGCGGCTGGCCGCTGGCCCTCGGCGCCTCGCACGACAAGCCGACGATCATGCGCTCGTACACCCTCATCGGCTTCTGGATCAGCCCCAACGGCGTCAAGAAGCTGTCCTCGGTCGAGAAGTTCCTCCGCTTCATGTACCGGCCCGAGACGGTCTCGCGCTTCATCACCGAGAGCGGGCGGGACATGGCGCTCGTGACGGACACCGTCAGCAAGCAGTTCCCGCTGGTGGCCGAGGCGCAGCAGCTCGGCGACCGGGTCGGCCAGGTCCTCCTGCCCGACCTGTACGTCCCTCCGACGGCGACCCAGCCGCTGATCACGGCGACCAGCACCGCCTTCACCCGGGGGACGAGCGCGGCCGCCGTGCGTTCCGCCCTCGAATCCGCCTACCGCACGGCCTGATCCGCGCGCCCGAGCCCCCTGCGAGTCCCTCATGACGTTGCTCTCGTCCGCCCCGGGCGGCGCCCCGGTCCGCCGGCCGGACCCCCCGTCGCCCTCCCCCGCCGCCCCCGTGCGCCGCAAGCAGGGCGGGGTCGTCCTGGCCGTACCGGCCCTGGTCTGGTACCTCGTCTTCATGGTCGGCCCGCTGGTCGCCATCTTCGTCATCGCCGCCCTGCACTGGCCGGGCATGCTCCAGCCGGTGTCGTTCGCCGGTTCCGGCAACGTCCGCGCCGTCCTGGACGACCCGGTGTTCTGGGACGCGGTGGAGAACACCGCCGTCCAGCTCGTGGTCGCGCTGCCCCTGATGATCGTGTGCGCGTACATGCTCGGGTACTACGTCGCGCAGAAGCCGCCGGGCCACCGCGTCCTGCGGTACCTGCTCTTCATCCCGGGCCTGATCTCCACCCCGGCCAAGGCGATGGTCTTCTACGCGGTCCTCTCGCCGGACGGCCTGCTCAACGGCGGTCTCGAGAAGGTCGGGCTGGGTTCGCTGACCGACGCCTGGCTCGCCTCGCCGTCCACCGCCCTGTACTGCCTGATCGTCCTGGACGTGTGGAGCGGCATCGGCTTCACGGCCGTGCTGTTCGCCGCCCGGCTGGGGAGCGTGCCGGACGAGATCGGTGAGGCCGCCCAGCTGGACGGCGCCGGACACTGGCGCGCCATGTGGCGCATCCACTTCCCCGTCATCCGGGACTTCGTCGGCGTCGTGACGATGCTCCAGTTCCTGT
The DNA here is from genome assembly GCF_036345975.1 of Streptomyces clavifer. NCBI lineage: Bacteria > Bacillati > Actinomycetota > Actinomycetes > Kitasatosporales > Streptomycetaceae > Streptomyces > Streptomyces clavifer. The sequence goes on from NZ_CP107793.1 coordinate 253,007, forward strand.
GGACCCTGTTCGGTTCCGCGCAGAACGTGCTGCTGCTGACGCAGGGCGGCCCGGGAAGCTCCTCGACAACGTTGTCCTTCCTCGTGTACCAGAAGGCGTTCATCGCGGCCGACCTGGGCTACAGCCAGACCGTCGGTGTGGTCCTGTTCCTGGTCGGTCTGGCCGGGCTGCTGACCATCCGTCGTGTCTTCCGCCAGAACTACTGATCGGAGCGGTCCCATGAAGTTCGGAAGGTCCTGGCTGCCGGCCCACATCCTCGCGTGGCTGTACGCGGCACTGCTGGTGGTCCCCCTCTACTACCTGCTGGTCTCGGCGTTCAAGACGAACGACCAGATCTTCGGGAGCCCGTTCTCCCTGCCGACCTCCCTGTCCCTGAACAATTTCGGGGAGGCGTTCACCTCCGCCGACCTGGGCCCGGCCATCGTCAACTCGGTGCTGGTCACGGTGCTCGCGCTGGCTCTCACCCTGGCACTGGCCATTCCGGCGGCCTTCGCGATCGCGCGGACCGAGGGACGTCTCGGCGCGTTCGTGGAACGGGTGTTCTCGCTGGGATTCCTGGTCCCGACGTTCGCCGCACTGTTCCCCACGTTCCTGCTCGCCGCGGCGACCGGGCTGTTCCACACCCGGGCCTTCATGGTGCTGTTCCTGCCGGCCACGGCGATGCCGCTCTCGGTCGTGATCCTGGTGCAGTTCATGCGGACCATCCCGCACGAGATGGAGGAGGCGGCCCGCCTGGACGGCGCCTCCACCTTCGCGGTCCTGCGGCACATCTACACGCCCATGTGCGTGCCCGGCATCGCGACGATCCTCCTGCTGAACTTCCTGACCTTCTGGAACGAGTACCTCTACTCGCTCGTCATCGTCGGCCCGGACCCCGAACAGCGCACCGTGCAGGTGGCCCTGCCCACCCTGAAGTCCCTGACCGGCACCGACTACGGCATTCTGACCGCGGGCACGGTACTGACCCTGGTCCCGGTCTGGGTGGTGTACACGGTGCTCCAGAAGCGCATGCAACAGGCTCTCGTCAGCGGGGCGGTGAAGATGTGAAGGCACGTATCGAGGGACATCCCGAGGAGGTCACGGGCGCGTCGCAGGGGCCCGGCGCCCCGGCCGCGCGCCCTGACGGGGTCCCCTCCGCCAGGCAGGGGGCCCGGGCGGGTTCCGAGGGAGCCGCCCGGCCCACGATCAAGGCCGTGGCCGCCGCGGCCGGGGTCTCCACCGCCGCGGTCTCCCAGGCCGTCAACGGCACCGGGCGGATCTCGGAGGCCACCCGGCGCCGGGTCCTGGACGCGGCCGCCGAGCTGGGCTGGTCACCCAGCGCGTCCGCGTCGGCTCTGCGCCGGGCACGCACCCGTACGATCGCGCTGGTCGTCCGGCGGCCAACCGACGTGCTCGGCGCCGACCCGCACTTCAGCGAACTGATCACGGGCCTGGAGGGGGAGCTGGCCCCCCGGGGCTACGGTCTGCTGCTCCACCTGGTCGCCGACATGGCCCAGGAGAGCGCGTTGTACGAACGACTGGCCGCGGAAGGCCGGATCGACGGCGCGGTACTGACGGACGCACGGGCGGACGACCCGCGCCCGCACCTGCTGCGGGGCCTCGGACTGCCCGCCGTCCTGCTGGGCGCGCCGGACCCCGCGGCCCCGGTGCCCGGCGTCGGCCTCGGGCAGCAGGACGCCGGTGTCCGTGAGGCCGTGGCGCACCTCCTGGAGCTCGGCCACCGGCGCCTCGCGTACATCGCGGGCCCGGCCGAGCTGGTGCACACCGGGCTGCGCCGGACGGCGTTCGAGGACGCGCTCGCCGGAGCGGGACTGCGAGCCGTCGCGGTCCGGCACACCGATTTCACGGAGCGGGCGGCCGTCGCCGTCACCGAGGAGCTCCTCGCCCTGCCCGACCGGCCGACCGCGCTGGTGTTCTCCAACGACTCGATGGCCGTCTGCGGCATCGGTACGGCCCAGCGCGGCGGACTGCGGGTGCCCGAGGACGTGTCGGTGGTGGGCTACGACAACCTGCCGCTCGGCCGCTGGCTGCACCCACGGCTCACCACCGTGGACCAGCAGGTGCAGCGGGTCGGTGCCGCCGCCGCCCGCGCACTGCTCGCAAGGTGCGGCGAGGACGTGCCCCCGCCCGTGCTGGACGGACGCCCACGCCTGGTCGTACGGGAGTCCACCGGTTGCGTACCGTCCGCGTCCTGAACACGGGCCGGCGGTTCCGTGCCGCTCGCGGCCCGCCCGGGCACGGCCATGCCCTGCCCCGCGGCCCGAACGGCCCTCCGCCGGCCGCACCGGCCCCACCCCCGCACTTCGAAGAGGTCAGAGAAGGACCATGCGACGCCACAGCGCCCAGCTCACCCACGACTCCGCCGTCCTCCCCTGGCTCGGCGCCAACTTCTGGTCCCGCACCGGTGGTCCGCTGATGTGGCGGAACTACGAGCCGGAGACGGTCCGCGAGGAGTTGGCCGTCCTGCGGGACCACGGGCTGAACATGACCCGGTCCTTCTTCTACTGGCCCGACTTCCACCCGGAGCCGGGGCGGATCGACGAGGAGCTCTGCGACCGCTTCCGTGACTTCCTGGACGCCCACACCGAGGCGGGGATGGGGACCGTTCCCACCTTCATCGTCGGCCACATGTCGGGCGAGAACTGGGACCCCGCCTGGCGCGGGGACCGTGATCTGTACGAGGACGTGTGGCTCGTCGGGCGGCAGGCGTGGTTCGTCTCGCAGATGACCCGCCGCTTCAAGGACCATCCTGCGGTCACCGGCTGGCTGATCACCAACGAGATGCCCGGCTACGGCCGGATCTACCAGGTCGACCCGCCCTCCAGCGATGTCGTCACCGCCTGGGCGCAGTTCATGTGCGACGCGGTGCGGGCCGCGGGCGGCACCCAACCCGTGTCGCTCGGGGACGGCGCGTGGGGCATCGAGGTGACGGGCCGCGACAACGGCTTCTCGCTCCGCGACACCGCCGAGTACGTGGACTTCGTCGGCCCTCACGTCTACCGCTCGGACACGGACCGGCCACGCCAGCACTACCGTGCCGCGTTCGAGTGCGAACTCGCCGCGGTCACCGGGCAGCCTGTCGTCCTCGAGGAGTTCGGGCTCTCGACCGACACGGTCTCGGCTGCGAACGCGGGCGTGTTCTACCGGCAGACCCTGCACAATTCGCTGCTCGGCGGGGCCACGGGGTGGATCGCCTGGAACAACACCGACTACGACGATCTGTGGGAGCAGTCTCCGTACGATCACCACCCCTTCGAGATGCACTTCGGCATCACCGACCGCACCGGCCGCCCGAAGGAGCCGTTGCGGGAGCTGGCCGATTTCGCCGAGGTGCTGGAGCGGGTCGACTTCGCCCGCTGCCGCCGGGCGGACGCGGACACCGCCCTGGTCGTGCCCGCCTTCCTGGAGCGCGGCTACCCCTACAGCCGGCCCGCCGACCGGCCGCTGATCTTCACTTCGCTGCACCAGGGGTACGTGGCCGCACGCGGCGCGGACCTGCCCGTGGCGTTCTCGCGGGAGGCCGACGGTCTCCCGGAGGACGCCGCGCTGTACCTGCTCCCGTCGACGCGCCAGTTGACCACCCGGACCAGGCGGGATCTGGAGCGCCGGGCCCGCGGGGGTGCCACGGTCTACCTGTCGTTCTGCTCGGGCGAGCACCCGGCGACGCGTGGTCCGTGGTTCCACGACCTGGACGGTCTGTTCGGTGTGGAGCACCAGCTCTCCTACGGTGTCGCCGAACCGATCGAGGACGACGTCCTCGAGATGACGTTCCTCGAGGACTTCGGCTCACTGGCCGCGGGCGAGACGCTGGTCTTCCCGGTCGCCGGCAACGAGGACAGCCGCGCCTACCTGCCGGTCGTGCCGGCCGGTGCGCGGGTCGTGGCCACCGACGCGCACGGCCGTCCGGCGCTGCTGTGCCACGAGACGGGCGAGGGCCGTACCGTCCTGGCCACGTACCCGCTGGAGCACATGGCCGCCCGCACGCCCCGCGCCAACCCGGAGCAGACGTACCGGCTGTACGCGGCGCTCGCCGACCTCGCGGGGGCCGCACGGCCGGTGACGGTCGACACACCGTACGTCGCGGCGGACACCCTGGTCCGCGAGGACGGCACCCGGTACGTGTGGCTGGTGAGCCAGGCGGCCGAGGAGCTGACCGTGCGCCCGTCGGCCGATGGGGAGCTGCGCGAGCTGACCGGCGGCGATCCGGTGCGGGACGTGGTGATCGCCCCGTACGGGGTGCGTGTCCTCGAACTGCGCTGAACGTTCGCGCCGGACCCGGGGCCTGCTCCGGGTCCGGCGCGAACGGGCCTGTCTGCCACGTGTGTCGCCGTACCGACGCGTCCACTCCCCGCTACCTGAAAGTGAGCCCCCGATGTCCGAGCCGCTCTTCCGGGACCCCACGGCGTCCGTCGCCGACCGGGTGCGCGACCTGCTGGCGCGGATGACGCTCACCGAGAAGGTGGGCCAGGTCAACCAGCGGATGTACGGGTGGGACGCGTACGAACGCACCTCCTCGGGCCACCGGCTGACCGAGGCGTTCCGGACCGAGGTGTCCGCGTACGACGGGATGGGTGCGCTCTACGGACTGCAGCGGGCCGACCCCTGGTCCGGTGTGACGGCGGCCACCGGCATCGGCGCGGCGGACGGCGCACGGGTCTGTGACGACGTGCAGCGGCACGTCGTGGAGAACACCCGGCTGGGCATTCCCGTCCTGCTGGTCGAGGAGATGCCGCACGGTCTCCAGGCGCTGGACGGCACGCTGCTGCCGGTCAACCTGGCGGTCGGCGCCACCTGGAATCCGGAGCTGTACGAGGAGGCCGTCGCGTCCGCCGCCGCGCAGCTCCGCTCACGCGGGGGCCACGTGGCACTGGTGTCCGCGCTGGACCTGGTGCGGGATCCGCGCTGGGGCCGCGCGGAGGAGTGCTTCGGCGAGGATCCCTACCTGGCGGCACAGTTCACCGAAGCCCTGGTGCGCGGTGTCCAGGGCCCGCCCGGCGAACTCATCGGGCCGGACCGTGCGGCCGTCGTGCTCAAGCACTTCGCCGGGCAGGGAGCCACGGTCGGCGGCCGTAACAGTGCGGCCACCGAGCTGGGCGCACGTGAACTGCACGAGATCCATCTTGAGGCCGCCCTGGCAGGCGTCCGTGCCGGGGCGGCGGGTGTCATGGCAGCGTACAACGAGTTCGACGGCGTGCCGTGTGCCGCGAACCGGGAGCTGCTGACCGGGATCCTGCGCGAGCGGTGGGGGTTCACCGGTCTGGTGATGGCCGACGGGCTGGCGCTCGACCGTTTGGTGCGGCTGGCCGGGGACCCGGTGGCGGCCGGTGCGACGGCGCTGGAGGCGGGGACCGACCTGAGCCTCTGGGACGACTGCTTCCCCCGGCTGGAGGAGGCGGTGCGCGGTGGGCTGGTCGCCGAGCACACCCTCGACACCGCGGTCGGGCGGGTCCTCACCCTGAAGTTCCGGTTGGGCCTCTTCGAGAACCCGTACACCGGGAAGCGCGCGCCGGCACCGGGGCCGGTGCTGCTGAGCGAACGCATCGCCCGGGAATCCGTCACTCTGCTCGCGCACGACGGTACGACGCTCCCGCTGACCGGCGGCGTCCGACGCGTCGCGGTCGTCGGCCCGAACGCCGACTCCGTACCGCAGCAGATCGGCGACTACACCGCGCCCCAGCGGCCCGGCACGGGCATCAGCGTCCTCGACGGGCTGAGGGCCGCGGCTCCGGAGGGTGTGGAGGTCGTCCATTCCCGGGGCAGCGATCTCGTCGGCGGCGACCTGTCGGCCGTGGCCGGAGCGGTCGCGCAGGCTGCGGGGGCCGATGTCGCGGTGCTGGTCCTGGGCGGTTCGAGCGCGCGGGAGTCGGGAACGCGCTTCGACGCCAACGGGGCGGCGGTGGTCTCCGTGGGCAACCCCGTGGGGATGACCTGCGGGGAAGGCGTCGACCTGGCCGAACTGGGGATACCCGACGGACAGTCGGCGCTGCTCGACGCGGTCGCGGCGACGGGGACCCCCGTGGTCGTGGTGCTGGTCCAGGGGCGTCCGCACGCACTGCCGGATCTCTCGGACCGTGCCGGGGCGGTACTGAGCGCCTGGTACCCCGGGCCATGGGGCGGGCGCGCGGTGGCGGACGTGCTGTTCGGCGCGGCGGAACCGGTGGGCCGGCTGCCCGTCTCCGTCCCCCGGTCGGCGGCGCAGTTGCCCGTGTTCTACAACGGGAAGGACCACGGCTACCGCGGTTACGTCGACCAGCCCGCCACCGCGCGTCATGCGTTCGGCCACGGGCTGGGCTACACCACGGTCGAGTACGGCGAGCCCCGGCTGTCCCGCGCGTACGTGGCGGCTGCGGAGTTCGCCGGCGGAGCGTCCCCCGGAGCGGACGAGCCGTTGTTGTGCACGGTCGAGGTCCGCAACACGGGCGACCGGTCCACGCGCGAGACGGTGCAGCTGTACGTGCGCCGGGTGATCGGCGGGACGTCGTGGCCGCGCGTGCGTGAACTGCGCGGCTTCGCGCAGATCGTGCTGGAGCCCGGGGAGAGGGCCGAGGTCTGCTTCCGGCTGGGGGCGCGGACCCTGGCCTCCGTCACCCGCGGGTGGGAACGTGCGGTGGAGCCGGGAGAGTTCGCGATCGAGACGGGCCCGTCCTCGGACCGGACCCGCGGCGCCCGACTCCTCGTGACCGTGACGGCGACCGGCGCCCGACGGTAGGCGGGGGCGGGTGCGAAGTGCGGTGTCCGGGGCCGCTCCGCCGAGCCGGTGCGGCCGCCCCGGCTCGGCGCCTCGCGCGCAGATTCGTCCCCGCCGGGCACGGGGCGTCGGGCGGAGCGGAGATGTGCGTATCCGAGGAATCGCGGGGAGAGCCGTGACAGGCTGCCTCCAGGACCGCGTATCCGCGGAGCGGCCGCCGGGGCCCGGCCTGCTCGGGCTCCCCCGGCGGCACGGCCCGTGCCCCGCTCACCCCCGAGACTGGAGAGCCCTGTTGAACACCTCACCGGTGAACTCCGCAGCCGACCGGCCGCACCGCATGGACCCGGCGGGCGGCTGTCCGCACGCGGCCAACGCCCGGCTCCTGGCCCGGGGCGCCGTGACACCGGTGGTCCTCCCCGGTGAGGTGGCGGGCATGGCGGTGCTGGGTCATGACGCGCTCCGGGAGTTCCTCGCGCATCCCGACGTCGCCAAGAACGCCCAGCACTTCGCGGCGCTCCAGGCCGGTGGGATCCCCGACGGCTGGCCGCTGAAGACGTTCGCCACGGTGCAGGGGATGACGACCGCCGACGGTGCCGACCACCGACGGCTGCGGTCGCTGATGAGCAAGGCGTTCACCGCGCGCCGCGTCGAGGAACTCAGGCCGCGTATCGAGGCGCTGACGTCCTCGTTGCTGGACGGCCTCGAGGAGGCCGCCGCCGACGGTGTCGCCGATCTGCGCACGCACTTCGCGCTGCCGTTGCCGATGGGCGTCATCTGTGAACTCCTGGGCGTGGATCCCGGGCACCATGACCGGCTGCACCACCTGTCCAACCGGATCGTCGCCACGGACATCGGTCCGGCGGAGGCGATGGCCGCCAACCGGGAGATGGTCGAGGTACTGGGCGCGGTCGTGGCCGCCCGGACGGAGGGTCCGGGGGACGATCTCACGAGCGCGCTGATCGCGGCCCGCGAGGAGAACGGCGACCGGCTCGGCCCGCACGAACTGATCGGGACGCTGATGCTCATGATCATCGCCGGCCACGAGACGACACTCAATCTGATCACCAACGCCGTACGGGCCCTGTGCGCCCACCGTGATCAGCTCGACCTGGTGCGGTCCGGCGGGGCGACCTGGGCGGACGTGGTCGAGGAGACGCTGCGCTGGGACAGTCCGGTCAGTTACTTCCCGTTCCGCTACCCGACCCGCGACCTGACGCTCGACGGCACGGTGATTCCCAAGGGGACCCCGGTGCTCGCCGGTTACTCCGCGGCGGGCCGCGACACGAAGGCCCACGGTCCCGGTGCCGCGCACTTCGACATCACCCGTGGCAGCGAGAACCGGCACCTCTCACTGGGCCATGGTGCGCACTACTGCATGGGCGCCCCGCTGGCCCGTACGGAAGCCACCGTCGCTCTCGCGCAGCTGTTCACGCGCTTCCCCGACCTCGATCTCGCCGTCCCCGAGTCCGAGCTGCCGCGGCACGCGTCCTTCGTGGGCAACAGCGTGCAGCGGCTGCCGGTGCGGCTGCGCCGCTGAGACCGGGCCCACCCGGCCGCCGCGGCTCCGGGGCGGGAGGCGTCGAGGCGACCGGGTCCCTCAGGGACTCACCAGGCGCAGTTCGGTTCCGGAGGCGCGTACACCGTCGGCTGCCGCGTCGGCCAGTGCGCTGTCCGTGATGACCGTGTCGAACGCGTTGAGGGGCGCCACACGGTACTTGCCGAAGGTTCCGTACTTCGATGATCCCGCCACGAGCACGGAGGTGCCCGTGCACTCCATGGCGGCCTGCTTGACCTCGACCTTGGGCTCGGAGGGGGTCGTCACTCCGCGGAGCAGGTCCCACGAACTCGTACTGATGAAGGCCATGTCGAGGGCGAGCTGCCGCAGGACGGTGGCGGCCAGGCGGCCCACGCTCGACCGGTTGGAGGGCTCCACCTGTCCTCCGACGTGGATGATGTCGAGGTGGGGCGCGGACATCAGCGCGTCGACGGTCGTGAAGTCGTTGGTGACGACGGTCAGCGAGGTGTGGTGGACCAGGAGGGGCACCATGGCGAGCAGGGTCGTGCCCGCGTCGAGGTAGACGGTCATGCCGTCCCGCACCAGCTCCGCCGCTGCGGCGGCCATGGCCTGCTTCTCGGGCCGCTCGATGAGGGTTTTGGCCTGGTGGCTCGGTTCGCTCTGCAGGTGGCTGGCGATCCTGGCACCGCCCGGCACGGAGAAGACCAGTCCCTGGCGCTCCAGTTCGGCGATGTCGCGGCGCACCGTCATGTGTGAGACGCCCAGGATCTGGGTGATCTGCTGCACGCTGAGCACTCCGTCACGGCGCAGGTGCTTCAGCAACTGCTCACGCCGCTGGTCGGGGATCAGCGGCGGGGAGTGTTCCTCGGCCATCTTCGGTGGTCCTTCCTGTTTCGCTCCGACCAAGTCGGTCGCTGGCGATTGTGCCGTCCCTGTGCGCCCGGCGCTCACGCCGGGGCACTCCACCGGACCGGACGGCTGTCTCCCGGCCGCGGGCCGCGGCCGGGAGACAGCGTGGGGACCGGTTCCCGGCCGGTACGGTGACCGGCCCTGGTCAGCCGCCCACGAAGGTGCCGAGCAGCAGGACTCCGCCGAGGCTGAGCAGCGACTGGAGGGAGAGCATCAGTGTCCAGGTGCGGAACGTCTGCGACACGGAGAGCTGGAAGTACTCCTTGAAGAGCCAGAAGCCCGAGTCGTTGACGTGGGACAGCATGACGGCACCCGAGGCGGAGGCCAGCACCATCAGTTCGGGCGAGAGCCCCGGGTAGGCGCCGAGCAGCGGGGCGACGATGCCGGTGGCGGCGGCGGTGGCGACCGTCGCCGAGCCGAGGCAGATCCGCAGGAGCGCGGCGACCAGCCAGGCGAGCAGCAGCGGCGGGACGGACCAGTCGACGGCGTAGTCGGAGATGAGCTGGTCGATGCCCGTGGCGGTCAGCATCGCCTTGAGGCCGCCTCCGGCGCCGAGGATCAGCACGATGCCGCCGACGGGGCCGAGTCCCTTGCCGGCCATCTTCTGGAGCTGGCCGAGGCCGAAGCCGGAACGGACGCCGAGGGCGAAGAAGGCGAACACCACGGCGGCCAGGAGCGAGAGGACGGAGGAGTCGCAGGCCTCGAACAGCGCGTGCGGCAGGCTGCCCTCGGCGGTGTTCGATGTGCCGACCGTGCCGATCAGCATGAGGACGGGAGGCAGCAGCACGGTGATCAGGGCGAGTGCGAAGGACGCGGGCCGTCGCTGGTTGTCCGGGAGGGGCTCCGGTTCGGGGACGGGGCCCTTGTCCAGGTCGGGTGCGGGCCCGAACCAGCGGCTGGCGACCTTGGTCAGCAGTGGTCCGCTGACGACCGCGATCGGGATTCCGATGATGAGGCCGTAGAGGATGGTGAGGCCGGTGCTGGCACCGTAGGCGGAGACGGCGAGCGTCGGGGAGGGGTGCGGGGGCAGCAGACCGTGCGAGATGTAGAGGCCGGCTGCCATCGGCAGTCCGACGTACAGCAGGTGCGTCCCGGTGCGCTTGGCGACCGCGTACACCAGTGGTACGAGCATCACGAAGCTGACGTCGAACAGGTGGGGCATGCCGATGAGCAGGGCCGCGGCGGTGATGGCGGTCGGGATCCACTTGACCGGCCGGGCACCGATGAAGGCGGTGGCGATGCGGTCGGCCCCGCCGGAGCCGAGCAGGATGCCGCCGAGGATGGTGCCCAGCCCGATGGTGGGGCCGGTGCTCTTCAGGGCGTCCCCGAAGCCGTTCTGGAAGTTCTCGACGGTCTGGCCGGGTCCGATTCCGGCGGCGAGCCCCAGGCCCAGAGCGGCGATGCTCAGCGCCAGGAAGGGGTGCAGTTTCGTCTTGGTGATCAGCAGGATCAGGACGACGACCGCTGCCGCGCCCAGCAGCAGGTGCTGGAGGTCCGTGCCCACTAGCGTGCTCCGCCGGTGACGGTGGCCCGGGAGGAGCGGCCCAGGGTCCAGGCCTGCCGCAGGTTCTCGTCCGCGTCGGCGAGGTCGGCCATCGTGATCAGTTCACCTGCGGCGACGGGGCGGGCGAGGGTGGCGTAGGCGGCGAGGTAGAGCGGGGCTATGTCGGCCGGCGTGTCCTCGTCGCGCAGCAGGACGGCCTGGACGCCGGTCACGTTGTGGTGGTGCCCGCCCATGGTGAGGACGGTGCCCTCGGGCAGGTCGTGCTGCGCGCGGCCGGCCAGTGCGGCGTGGGCGCGCGGGTCGGTGCCCCCCGAGGGGCGGTGGTGCAGCACGGCCGACAGGAGGGAGAGCGGGGTCTCGACGCCCATCAGGTGGTAGGGGAGGTAGATCGCGGCGTAGCGGCCGTCGCGGCTGACGACGTGGCCCTTGCCGCGCAGGGTCTCCCAGGTGACCTGGTCCGTGGTGCGCACGACGACGAACACGCCGCCGGCGAAGGACGCCTCGTCGGGCAGGCGCAGTGCGCTGAACACGTCGACCGCACCGGGGCGGTGGAGGACTCCCCCGTCCTCGCGGAGGGAGTAGATGTCGGCGAGCTCGGCGATGCGGGCCACCGGGTAGTGCAGGCGTTCGACATCGGGGCGGAACCCGGTGTTCGTGGCGACGACGGCCATCTCGCAGTAGTCGGCGGTGGCGCCCACGGGCAGCGCCGCCACGGCCGCCGCGCGGGCGGCGAGGGTGGCGCGGGTGTCCTCGCCCAGGGTGAGCAGGCCGGTCAGCGCCGGGGCCGGGACCGTCGTGTCGAGCTGGGTCACGGTGCCTGCGCCGGGGTCGAGGACGAGGTCGTACTCGCTCGACTTCCCGATGGCCACGATGTCCAGGCCCAGCAGTTCCGCCCAGGTCACCAGGGCGATCAGGTTGGCGGGCTGGTCGCCGTCCGCCGTCGTGTAGACGACGCCGTTCTCCTTCGCCAGGTCGGCGAGGTGGAGTCCCGCGACGGAGTCGACCTCCTTGCTCACCATGGCCACGTGCCGGCCGTGCGTGAGCGCCTCGTGGGCCATCGCGTATCCGTCGGCGGGGCTTCCGGTGGCTTCGACCAGGATGTCCCAGGGTGCCGCGTGCAGCAGGGCGCCGTCCGCGACGAGCACGACGCACCCTTCGTCCGCGGCAGTTGCCACGTCCCGGGCCGTGCTGCAGACACGCAGCTCCGAGGGGCGGTGGCCGAGGTCCAGGAGCATCGTCCGAAGGCGCTCCACGTCGCGGTCGCAGAGGACGGCGGGCGTCAGCCTGTCGAGGTGCCGGGTCTGGGCCAGCAGGGTCCGGGCGAAGCCGCCGCCGGCTCCGGACAGTGCGTACCGCACGGTCCGGTCGCCGGTGTCGGCGAACAGGTGGTGCAGGTTCATGGGCCCTCCTGGATGACGCGAGCAAGGTGATGACGCGAGCGGTGTGGTGATGCGCTCCCGGCACGGGCGGTCTCGTCAGCACGTACGAGGGCCACCAGGAGCGCGTTAACAAGATGTATCAGCAGATCCCATTCACGTAAAGTCTGTTAACATTTTTTCACATCCACTGATCGGCGCCGCCTCCGTCAGGTACGACGCCGCACCACACCGAACGCAAGGAGGCCTGATGCCGACCCTCGGGGCCATCGCCGACGACTTCACCGGAGCAACGGACCTCGCGACGATGCTCGTCGCCCGCGGGTACCGCACCGTGGTGACCGTCGGCCCCGACACCGTCGCCGACGACTGCGCCGTGGCGGACGCGGACGCCGTGGTGGTCGCGCTCAAATCGCGCACCGCACCCGTCTCCGAGGCGGTCGCCTCCTCGCTCGCCGCGTTCCACGCACTACGCGCGGCGGGCTGCAGCCGTTTCTACTTCAAATACTGCTCCACCTTCGACTCGACCCCGCAGGGCAACATCGGCCCGGTGACGGACGCGCTGCTGAGCGCGACCGGCGAGCGACGAGCGGTCGTCGTGCCCTCGTTCCCCGGCACGGGCCGCACCGTCTACCGCGGACGGCTCTTCGTCCACGACGAGCTCCTCGACGAGAGCCCGATGCGTCACCACCCGCTCACACCGATGCGGGACTCCCACGTGGGACGGCTCCTCGCGCCGCAGACCGCGCACCCGGTGCGGCTCATCGACCTGGAAACCGTACGCTCCGGAGTCGAGGCGCTGAAAGCGGCGCTGGACGATCCCGCCCTGGCCGACGCGCTCGTCGTGGTCGACGCCACCGAGGACGAGGACCTGCGTACCGTCTCCGCGGCGACCCTGCACCACGGGCTGGTGACCGGCGCCGCCGGACTCGCGCTCGGGCTGACCGGCCCACGCCCCGAGGCCTCGCGTGCGGAAGCCGCCTCACGCCCCGGCGATCCGGCGGTCGTCCTCTCGGGCAGCGCCTCCGCGGCCACCCGGGCCCAGGTGGCCCACGGCCGCGCGCACCTTCCCCACCGCAAGCTCGAGATCGCCGCCCTTCGGGCGGACTTCGACACCACGGTGGAAGAGCTGACGACCTTCGCCCGCGACTGCTGGCGGGACGACCCGGGACGGCCGCCCCTCATCTACGCCGTCGACGACCTGCGGGACCTGGACGAGACCGGCGGGGAAGCCACGCCCGCGGCCTCCGTCCTCGTCGAGAAGGCTCTGGCCGCCTGTGCCGTACGCCTGGTCGAGGCCGGCGCACGGCGGCTGCTCGTCGCGGGCGGGGAGACGTCGGGCTCGGTCGTCACCGCGCTCGGCGTGCGCACGCTCACCATCGGCTCCCCCATCTCGCCCGGCGTCACGTGGGCCGGGGCGGACTGCGGTGCCGGGGGTGCCGGGGGTGCCGGCCAGACGGTCGACGTGGCCCTCAAGTCGGGCAATTTCGGCGACACCGACATCTTCACCGCGGCATGGAGCGCCCTCGCATGAACGACATCCGATCCGAGCTCGCCGCCGCGGGCGCCCACCTCGCCTCGCTCGGCCTCAGCCCCGGCTCCTCCGGCAACCTCAGCGTCCGCGAGGGCGCCCTCGTCCACATCACCCCCACCGGGGCGGACCTGTCGGACCTCACCCCTGCCGAGCTCAGCGTCCTCGACCTGACCGGAAAGCACGTCGACGGCCCGAAACCCTCCAAGGAGTTCCCCCTCCACACGGCGTTCTACCGCCGCGAGCCGGGCGCCCGAGCCGTCGTCCACCTGCACTCCCGCCACGCCACCGCGGTCTCCTGCCTGCCCGCCTGGAGCGAACGCAGCGCAATACCGCCCCTGACCCCGTACTTCGTGATGCGTGTGGGCCAGACGCCCCTCCTCCCCTATGCCGCACCGGGCGACATCGGGCAGGCGGCGCAGATGGAGGCCCTGACGTTTCCGTTCCGAGCCGCCCTGCTGCAGAACCACGGCCCCGTCGTCGCCGGCCACTCCGTGACGGCGGCCGTGGACGCGGCCGTGGAACTGGAGGAGGTCGCCGCGCTGCTCCTCGCACTCGGAGACCGGACTCCGCGGCTCCTCTCCCCCGAGGAGATCGCCCCGCTGGCACGGAAGTACGCCTCACCGTGGACGGACAGCCGCTGAACCCGGCACATCCCCGGCGGCCCTCCGGGGCGCACGCCCCGCGCAGGTGCGCAGCGCGCGATCGGACCATCCGCCCGGACGGCACGCAGACCGGAGCCCGGCACGCCTGCCCGGAGCCGACCCGCTCCGGGCGCAGCACCGGCGGCGGCGCCCACGCGCGGCGGTGGCCTCAGTCCGTCGCCGCCGCCCGCCAGGGCCGGAAGAACGCGCGCAGCTCCTGTGCGTAGAGCTCGGGCTCCTCGAACGGCGCGAAGTGTCCGCCCCCTCACGGGCTCGGTCACCCGCACCGTGTTCGCGGTGCGGTCGAGCCATGCCCGCGGTGGGCGCACGATGTCACCGGGGAAGAGCGAGAAGCCGGAGGGCACTTCGACCCGGCGGGCGAGCTGGGCGGGCGGGATCGCCGCGTTCGCGCGGTACATGCGCATGGACGACCCGATCGTCTCCGTGAGCCAGTAAAGAGTGACGTTCGTGAGGAGCTCGTCCTTCGTGAAGCTCCGCTCGACATCGCCGTCGCAGTCGCTCCACGCCCGCAGCTTCTCGACGATCCAAGCGGCGAGCCCGGCCGGCGAGTCGGTGAGTCCGATCGCCGCGGTCTGGGGCTTCGTGCGGTGCATGGAAGCGTAGGCACCCTCGGTCGCGCCCCAGGCGCCGGCCCCCTCGATCCAGGTGACCTCCTCGGGTGCGCGTCCGCCGGGTCGCCGGTGTGGACGGGCAGACCCCCGTCGGTACGGTGGACGGCCACGACCCGGTCGGGGTGGTCGAGCCCGAGGTATCGGCTCACGTGACTGCCGATGTCCCCGCCCGCCGCGCCGAACCGGGCGTAGCCGAGGACGCTCATGAGTTCGGCCCACAGACCGGCGACGGCGATGGAGTCGAGGGGCGGCCCGACGGGCCGGTCGGAGTACCCGTAGCCCGGCATGTCCGGCACGACGACGTCGAACGCGTCGGCGGGGTCGCCCCCGTGCGCGCCGGGGTCGGTGAGGAGCGGGATGACCTTCGTGTAGCGCCAGAACGAGTCCGGCCAGCCGTGGCTGAGGACGAGCGGCAGGACCGGCCCGGCCGGCGCGACGGCCCGGACGTGGACGAAGTGGATCCCGAGGCCGCCGAGCGGGACGCGGAAGTGCGGAAGCCGCGCGAGCGCCGCCTCCTGCGCCGGCCAGTCGAACTCGTCCGCGCGGGCCCCTCTCCCTCCTGCCGTTGACCACCGCTGGACGTCCGTGCTCCGACACCCGAAACCCGCGCCGTTTGTTGAACTTTCACGCAACCTGTTAGGTTCTCTCGTGAGCTTGAACTTTCAAGCATGACTCGCCAACGACCGAAAGGCCCGCGTCCCATGCCTGCCACCCCCCGCACCACCAGCTCTCCGCAGCCCGGCAACCCGTCGCTCCGCGCCTATGACGGGGGCCTGCTCCTGCTGCGACTCGTCCTGGGCCTGACCGTCGCCGCACACGGGGCACAGAAGCTCTTCGGCTGGTTCGGCGGCGGCGGTATCGAGGGCACGGGCCAGTTCTTCGAGATGAGCGGCTACCCCTCCGGCGAAGCGATGGCCGTGATCGCCGGACTGAGCGAGATTCTCGGCGGACTCGGTCTGGCCCTCGGCCTCCTCACCCCGCTGGCCGGCGCGGCCGTCTTCGGCACGTTGGTCAACGCGGTGGCCGTCAAGTGGGGTGGGGGCTTCTTCGCCCCCGAAGGCGTCGAGTACGAGGTCCTGTTGGCCGCGGGCGCGGCCGCACTGGCGCTCACCGGACCCGGCCGGATCGCCGTGGACCGCTTCCTTCCGTGGCTGCGGGCCCACCGCCTCGCATACGGTGTGGCAGCCGTGGCGCTCGGCGCGGTATCCGCCGGCCTCGTCCTGCTCATCCGTAACTGAGGGCAGGGAACCCGTCGACCGGGCAGGCACCCGGACGGCCCGTAGCTGCCTGGTGCCTGCGGTAGGAATGCCTGACCGGCTCCCTCCCCTCGAGGAGGGCCGGTAGCTCATTCCCCCCAGTACCCGAGCGCCAGGTGCCTCCGCGCCGCGGGCGCGCCGCCGCGGTGACGGTGTCCGGGACTGTGCGTGCGGTTGCCGGGCCCGGGTGAGCTGCGGGTCGTCGCCCGGGCACGCCCGGAGGAAGTAAGCCCGCGATGCGCGACGAAGGATGGCGCTGCGGGACGCTGATCGCCCGGGCCGCCTCACCACCGCGGCCGGACGCCCGTCCCGCGAGGGGCCCGCACCGACAGCTGGATCAGCGATCCCCATCCGGCCGACGGGCCCGGCCCGGCAGTCAGCCGGCTTGTTCGGCCGCGCCCGAGGACGGCGACATTTTTCCGGTCCGGACCTCAGCGCTTTCCGGCGCCCTGAGCCCGCGCACCGCCGGAGAGAGAAGCGCTGCGGCACTGGCAAGGACGATCAGGACCGCGCAGGCTGCCAGGGCCGGTCCGGCACCAACGGAATCAGCTGCCGGACCGGCCACGAGGAGACCGAAAGGCGCGAAGGCCAGCGAGCCGAACCAGTCGTAGGAGCTCACCCGGGAGAGAGATTCCTCAGGGATCTCCCGCTGAATCGTGGTGACCCACAACACCGCGACGACATCCGAGGCGATTCCCGCGCAGAACATGGCTACGGCGATCAGCCACACCGGTGCGCTCCCTGCCAGCAGGGCGATCGGAACGGCGGCGGGGAACGTGGCGAGGACAGCCACCAGCACGGGGCGCCGGACCCGCACCCGGGCGGCCAGGCCCGCTCCCGCGAGGGTGCCCAGCGCCTGTGCGGCGACGATGACCGACCAGGCCCGTGCCCCGCCCGGACCCTCATCGGCCACGAGCGGGCCGAGGACACCGACGGTGGCGTTCAGCGCGGCGACCACGACCGCGCACTGGGCGACCACCACCCACAGCCACTGCCGGGAGGAGAACTCCAGCCAGCCCTCGCGCAGATCCGCCCAGCCCGACGACGCCTTCGGCGGCCGCCCCGCCACCCGAAGCCGGAGCACCAGGACCGCGCTCACCGCGAAGGAGACGGCGTTCAACGCCAGCGCCCAGCCCGCACCGACGAGCGCCACTGTCACACCCGACAGCGCCAGGCCCAGGAGGAGGGCCGTGTTGGTGCCCACCCGTAGGAGGGCGTTGGCCTGCTGGAGCCGCTTCCCGGATACCAGCAGCGGCAGCACACCGTCCATGGCCGGCGCGAACAAGGCGGTCGCTGTTCCGGCTACGGCTGCTACGACACACATCGCGGGCAGGGGCGCACGTCCCGTCAGAACCATGACGGCCAGCACCCCGTACGCCAGCATCCCGACCCAGTCGGCCAGGGCCATGAGCCGCACCCGGGACATCCGGTCCGCGATCACCCCACCGACCAGAATGAAGGCCAGCTGAGGCAGCGCCTGGCAGGACAACACCAACGACAGCCGCCCCGGACTCGCTCCGGGCAGCTCCAGGACGGCGAACGCGAGCGCCACCCGGGCGAAGCCGTTCCCCAGGACCGAGATGATCCGAGCGGAAGCGAGCAGGGCGAACTGCGGGTCACGCCGCAGTGGCACCGGATCCGAGGCATCATTCACGGGCACCGACCCTAGGCCACCGCAGCGTACCGACGCAGCTGACCAGCCGCTTCAGGACACCGGTACCAGGGCGCGGCGCGCGCGTACACGTGCCCCGGCACCGTGAAAGGTGCGTGGCAAGGGGTGGCCGGCGCAGCAGGAGCGCGGGCGTCGCCCTCGTGTCCGCGGTCGCCCTCCGTCCGACGCCGTCCGGCAGCGCGACGAGGCCGCGCGGCCCGGAGTGGTGGAGCCCTCACGCCCGGCCCGGGCGGACCCGGGGGTGCGGCCGGCATATGTTGATGCCGTGGAAAGAGGACGCCGGTGGACCGCGATCACGCTGTGGGCGACGTGGTGGGCGGTTGTCACCGCGGCCCTCTGGTTCCTGGGCGCGGTCTTCGATCAGCGGCCGGACCTCGTGGGGTGTGCGGCAAGCGCCGTGCTGGTGATCGTCGTGGGTGAAGTCGCCGATCGACTGCGGCGGCGCTTCTACCCCCGCCGCAGGACGCGCTGACCCTTCGACCGGTCGGCAGGTTGTTCGTCACCCCGCGGAGGCGGGTCCGCGTCCGCCACGGTATGCAACGAAGCGTGCACCCGAGCCGATGCGGCGGGAAACAACTTCCCGTCCCCCAGTGTCTCCTCCTCGAGTGCTCGTCCTGCGGACGCCTCCCACAGGACGGTGCGCGTCCGGCGCGCACGGATCGGCGCGCATACGGCCTGTTCGGCCGTGCCCGGCCGATCCATGGTCCGACAGCACATGGATCCGGCCGCGAACCGCGTGAATTCTGGTGGTCTTCCCAGTCGACCGCACAACAGGAGCCCTGCGATGAGAGACGTGACCGTGACCGACCTGCGAGGAGAACTCGCCGTGGTGACCGGGGCGAGCGACGGTCTCGGCCTGGGCCTGGCCGTGCGGCTCGCCCGGGCGGGTGCCGAGCTGATCCTTCCGGTGCGCAATGCGGCGAAGGGGGCTGCCGCTCTCGACCGCATCCGTACGGACGTCCCCGGAGCTCGGCTCTCCACCCGCGTCCTGGACCTGGCTTCCTTGGCGTCGGTCGAAGGCCTCGCGGACACGTTGAAGGCGGAAGGCAGACCCATCAACCTCCTGATCAACAACGCCGGGGTGATGACGCCCGCCACCCGGCACACGACAGCGGATGGATATGAGCTGCAGTTCGGAACGAACCATCTGGGCCACATGGCGCTCACGAGCCGTCTGCTGCCGCTGCTGCGGGCCGGACGGGCTCGCGTGACCACCGTGACCAGCAGCGCGGCACGCAACGGCACGATCGACTGGGACGACCTGCAGAGTGAGAAGCGGTACGCACCGGTACGCGCCTACGGCCGGTCCAAACTGGCCAACCTGCTCTTCGCACTGGAGCTGAATCGCCGCAGCACGGCGGGCGGGTGGGGCATCGTCGGGAACGCCGCACATCCCGGCACGACGCTGACCAACCTCTACGCGTCCGGCCCGAACCTCGGCCGCACCCGTCCCGAGAGCGACCACTCCGAGCACAGCCGCCTGCTGGCGGCGGATCTGTACAGCGCCCACGCACGTGACGGAAGCGACTCGCGCACAGCAGAGCTCGTCCGCGCACTGCGGACCGCGAGTCCCGAGTTCGAAGCCCTCTGGGCCGAACATCCCGTGCTCGGCCCCTACTGCGCGCCGAAGCGTTTCCAGCATCCGCAGGTCGGAGTACTGGAGCTCCACTGTCAGACGCTGGTCGACCCTGATCAGTCTCAGCGGCTCCTGGTCTTCACACCGGTGGCCGGTACGGAGAGTTACGCGAATCTCCAGCTGCTGTCAGTCCTGGTGGGCCACCTCGGCCGTCCGTGAACCGGAGCCGAGACATCACGCCCGCGGCCATGTGCTTACAGCGCCAGGGGGTGCGCCGGAGCCCGTAATGCCTCACGCAGGTCGAGGTCGATCACCCCGTGCGTGCACCGCAGGACGACCGCATCACTTCGCAGCATCACGCTCGGTCACGTGTTCGCCGACATGGTCGGCGACGGCCGCTGCCAGCAGGGCAGGCAGCAGGCCGGGGAACCGGGCGTCGAGGCTTTCGCGGCGTAGCGTCACGAAGCAGCGGGTGCCCTCCTGCCGGGTCTGCGTGACGCCCGCCTCACGCAGCACCTTGAGGTGATGACTGAGGGTGGACTTGGCGATGGGAGCACGTAGCTCACCCCATCCGCGTTCATTGCCGTCGGACAGCACCCGGACGATTCCGAGCCGCGTCGGGTCGCTGAGCGCTCCCAGCACGCTCGGCAGGGTGATCGTACTGAGGGCGGGTGACGACGAGTGGTCCGGCATGGCGATCAGGCTACCGCTTGTTCGGCAACGGACGAACGATACGGCGTAGCGGTCCGGTACCCGAGGCCCGCCGGTCGACATCCGCGCGACACGCAGGCCCACGGCGCCCGCTCACACTGATGTCACATTTTCCCCGGCCGCGCTGTCAGTAGTCCGTATCTGCAACTCGGCCAGGAGAACACCATGGATTCACGTCTCAACTACTTCGGCAACCCTCTCGCAGGCAAGGTGCTGAAGCACATCAACTCTGCGGGCAAGATCGTTTCGGACTCGGGCCTGCCGTCCGCGACGCAGGAGCTGGTGAAGATCCGCGCCAGCCAGATCAACGGCTGCGGTTTCTGCACCGACATGCACACCAAGGACGCCGCTGCCGCCGGCGAGACGCAGTTGCGGCTCAATCTGGTTGCCGCGTGGCGTGAGGCCACGGTCTTCACCGAGGCCGAGCGCGCAGCACTGGAGCTTGCGGAGCAGGGCACCAGGATCGCCGACGCGGCCGGCGGTGTCACCGACGCCGCCTGGGCGAGCGCCGCCAAGCACTACGACGAGGAACAGCTCGTGGCACTCATCTCCCTCATCGCCATCATCAACGCCTACAACCGCATCAACGTGATCAACCAGCAGCCCGCCGGCAGCTACCAGCCCGGCCAGTTCGGCTGACGGGAGACATCCGGGCCGGTCGGGCACGCGGGGTTACGCCTCCCCGGCCCCCCTGCCGCAGGGGGGCCTCCCGCCGATGTCGCGAGGCCCGCCCCTCCCCCGGAGGGGCGGGCCGGTCACCGGCGTGACACCGATGCCCGCCGCCCGCTTCGGCGCCGCGACCACCCGGCTCGCGCAACGGAGACGCACGCGTTCCGCTGTCAGCCGAGTGTCACTGCTCAGCACGCCTGACCAGAGGGTCCCCTCCGGGGTGCCACTGGAGGGAACCCTCCAGTCGTCCGGCCCGGGCCCCCCTTCCCCCTCCCGCGAAGACCAACGGTGCACCGATGCGCCCCGCGAAGCGCCGGTCAACCTCTGCCAAGTTGTTCGATGTTTTACGAACATCGAACAATTATCGACGGACAGGAAACCCATGCCCAGCACTACAGACCTGCCCTTCTCCGACCGTGTCGCCATCGTCACGGGTGCGGGATCGGGCATCGGCCGCGCAACAGCGGTCGCCCTGGCGACGTCGGGGGCGCGTGTCCTCGGAGTGGGACGCCGGAAGGAAGCACTGGAACAGACGGCCCGCGCCC
Organism: Streptomyces clavifer; assembly: GCF_036345975.1. Taxonomy (NCBI): domain Bacteria; kingdom Bacillati; phylum Actinomycetota; class Actinomycetes; order Kitasatosporales; family Streptomycetaceae; genus Streptomyces; species Streptomyces clavifer. Next base: position 274,236 of record NZ_CP107793.1, read on the forward strand.
ACTCCGGCATCGTGATCCTGCCGATGGACATCTGCGCGGAGGGCGCCGCGGAGCAGGTGGCGGGAGAGGCCGTGGACCGCTGGGGCCGGCTCGACCTGCTCGTGAACAACGCCGGCATCACCGCCGTGATGCCCTTGGCGGAGACGGACCGCTCAGTCATCACCATGCTCTTCGAGCTCAACGTGACCGCTCCGAGCCTGCTGGCCCATGCAGCCCTCCCCCACCTGCTGGAGTCCTCGGGGTCGATCGTCAACGTATCGAGCACCTACGGACACCGCCCCCTGGCAGGTGGAGCGCACTACGCCGCCACCAAGAGCGCAGTGGAGCAGCTCACCCGGAGCTGGGCACTCGAACTGGCCCCGGCGGGAGTGCGGGTGAACGCCGTCGCTCCCGGGCCGACCACGACGGACGTCCTGGCCGCGGCGGGACTTCCGGACGACACCGTCGACGAGATGTACACGTACGAGCGCGAGCGCATCCCCACGGGCCGGCTGGGCGACCCCGGTGATGTCGCGGAGTGGATCCTGCGTATCGCCGATCCGCGGGGAACGCACGTCACCGGTCAGGTGCTCACGGTCGACGGAGGTCTGGAACTCATCTGACCGCGAGTGGAGTTCGCGCGCCGCGCGAGCCGGTGCGGTGCGATACGACGACCCACAGGTCGTGCACGGCCTGCGCGGCGAACCGATCACAGGACCTTCCCGCGTTGATGCGGCCGAAAATGTGCGGTCCGAACGCTGTGGCGCGGCCGGAGCAGCGACCAGGACCGCGCACCGGACCCGGGTGTCCGTGCGCGGCTGGAAGCGCACCCCGACTGTGGGAGTGGCGGGTACGGTGGTGGCCTCGGCGCCGGAAGGGACGACCATGCACACTGAGGACGACACCGGCTCCCTCGACCGGGCGACACGGGATTTCCTCGCAGCGCGTCCGCAGCTCTTCGGAATCGCCTACCGCGTACTCGGAAGCGCCGTGGAGGCCGAGGACATCCTTCAGGACGCGTGGGTGCGGTGGCAGAAGGCCGACCGCGCGGACATTCGCGAGCCGAAGGCCTTCCTGACCACCGTCACCGCACGTCTGGCCATCAACACGGCCAAGTCCGCCCGGGTCAGGCGGGAGTCGTACACCGGACCGTGGCTTCCCGAACCGGTGGACACCAGCCTGGACCCCCAGGTCGGCGCGGAGCGAGCCGAAGCCGTCGAGCTGGCGGTTCTCCTCCTGCTCGAGAAGCTGAACCCGGTGGAACGGGGCGCGTACGTCATGCGCGAAGCGTTCGACTACCCGTACAGCCGGATCGCCGACATCCTGGAGACGAGCGAGGCCAACGCGCGTCAGCTGGTGAGTCGCGCACGCAAGCACCTGGCTGCCGAGCGCAGGGAGCGCGTGAGCCGTACCGAGCATCAGCGCCTGCTGGAAGTGTTTCTCGCCGCAGCTCAGACAGGCGATCTGAAGGTGCTCGAGGAAGTCCTGTCAGCGGACGTCGTGAGCTACTCCGACGGCGGAGGAGCGCGGGGCGCATCGAAGATTCCCGTCGTCGGGCTTGCTCACGTCGCCCCGTACCTTGTGGCCTTCGCACCACGATTCTGGCCCGGGTCGGACGTTCGCTGGGTCGAGGCGAACGGCCGCCCGGCGGTCCTGGTCACCTCCGAGGGGAACGCGGTGGCTCTGCTGTGCGTCGACGTGTCGGCCGAGGGGATCGACCGGATCATGTGGGTGATGAATCAGGCCAAGCTGGCACCCTACGTGGCGTCGTTGGACAGCTGAGCACCTCTCGATCCGTACTTCCCCTCGTTGGTGGTCACGACGTGGTCCGGTTCTCGCGCCGGCTTTGTGTGGCCGGACACCGAGTGCGGGGACGCTCCTGTCATACGCAGGGCCGTACAGCGCGCGCCTGGCGGTGGAGCGACGGGCATGGATGGTGCACCGCGCCCGTCACGGATGTCCGGCCCACCTCCCTACGAGTCACGAGCTCGCCCGCGCTCGGAAATCCATCCGTTACGCGGTGTCCGGCAGGTCCTCGTGGGGCAGGTCGAACAGGCGCTGCCTCCGCTGCTTGTTGTGGTGCCGCAGTGCGGTCACCCACGGCCACAGATCCTGGGGCAGAAGCTGGGGACAGACGATGCTGTGCGGGATGCGGCAGAGGGTGCCGGTGAGCGGCTCGGCATCCCACAGATTCATGGCGATGCCGTCCGAGGTGATGATCCACCGGCGTCGCGGCGGAACGGTGTGTGCGGGGATGAGTACACGAGGTTCGAGGAGAATCCAGTGCCCCGGGTATCCGGTGTGACGCCGATCCTGCGGAAGGTCGCAGTACGGACAGTCGGGGGGCGCGGGTGGGCGTGGGGCTACGGCGCCTTCGAGGAGCGCGTGGAAGGCGTGGGTGAGGCTGCCGGGATCGTTGCCGGGGCCGGGCTGGGCGTTCTCTATGTCCCCCATGTCTGTAAGGGTCCGGTACTGGCAGTCAAGCCGGGTAGGGCGCGATTCGGCCACACCGCGGCGGTTTCCTGCGCCATCCGCGCGCATCAACGACGGCCGCCCCGGTATCTGTTCCCCGCAGTCCGCGCCGCTGGCGCCCTGAAGAGCTCTGTTCCCGGCAGGGCTGTTCGGCAACTCGGCGACGAAGTAGCTTGGATCAGGTGATCGCGCGTCTGAGGATCGCGTCGCGTAGGCCAGCAGGGCCTGTGGCTGAAGGCGGAATCGTCTGTGGAGTCAAGGACGGGTGCAGGCAATGGTCACCGCGGGAACAGCTCGGCAACGGTGGTGAGGCCGCGCTCGAGCTGACCGTGGAGCCCTGGGCGGAAACGCATCACATTCCTCCGAAGCACACGTGGGTCGTTGTCACCCACTCGCCTGCAGCTGATGGATCATGGTCCGGGACTCTGCGCGGGGATGAACCGTTCCAGGTCGACCATCGACCCGAATCGGTCACAGTGTGGGTCAACGGCGACTGCTTCCACCTCAGCGACACGGTGGGGAACCCGGTCGACTCGGCCGACTGGCAGTGCCCTGCTCAGGGTTCTGACTCTGACTTGATCAGGAGTCGCGCCGATACGGCGTGAATTCATGAGTGAGCCGTCGTCCGGCGCTGCTCGGTTGCGGGGCCATGATCAGCCGACAGGTCGGAGGTTGAGCGTCGGCTTCTTCTGCCGGTTGATCAGAAAAGGCGTGTACGCATGTCCTGCGTCAGCTTCTCAAGGCTCTCGCGCAGCCACTGGCTGCGGACGGCTGGTAGTCGGACCAGAGTGTGGTGGAAGACTGCCGCATCGTGTCTGAAGAGACTGCGGGGATGCGGTGCCCCCGGATCGTCACGCAGGACGCCGTCGGGCATGACGCCCGACGCGGGCGCATGCAGGTGCGGCTCGGGAAAAGCCAACCACCACCACACCCCGAGCGGCAGAGGCACCGGGTGCACCGTGGCGTCCCGGTTGGGCGGGGCCCAGTTTTCCCCCGTCTGCGGATGGACGGGCACGATGAGGATGTCAAGGTCCGCTTCCGGGGCCGGCAGCCCGGGCCCGGCCAGGACGGCGCGCCTCGCCGGCGGACCTGCTGGCAGCAGGGTGTCGAGGCCGCGCTGGAACACCTCCGTGCTCAGGCCCCCCGGTACGGTCACCGGTCGGCCCCCCGACTCCGCCAGGAGATGAGCGAGCGCTCGGCCGGTCGCCGCCTCCCACTGCGGGCTCCAGGACCACCAGTGGTGCGACCCCAGCTGCGGTCCTCCCCAACCGGTGATCGGCTCGAACGGCGGTGTGCTCCTCCCCTCGGCCGCCAGCTCCGCCCAGGAAAGCGGTGCGGCGTCGGCGCCGTCGACGGGACGGCGACGCACCGCTTCAGGGGCGAGCCACACCGCCTGCCAGAGCGAGCAGTCGTCGATCCTGGTCGCCACGGGCAGGCCGCACGTCTCGCAGGCCAAGTTGGGGCCGTCAGCACCATCGAGGCCGCAGCAGTAGCCACCGCACTTCTCCGGGATCAGCACGGTGCCGCGGATATCTCCGGGCGCGATGACGACCGCCCCGGGCGCGCCGTCGGACAGGAAGTGGACCGGTGCGTAGATGCCGCGCGCGGCCGCCTCGTCCGGATCGATCTCCTCCCACCTACGCCACGGAGGTCCCGAGGGCTCCGGCTCCACGGCGAACGTGCCCGTCTCCATAAGGACCGGGAGCTGAATCCCGTTCCCGTACTTCTGATGGGTGTGAACCGGTAGGACCACCCGAGTCAGCGGGGCGCTCAACTCGGCGCCGCACCCCGCACACATGAAGACGAACACATGTCCTCCGGTTGAAAAACAGCATCGTCGCACCTTGGCTGCGGCAGGGCCATGGTGTTTCTCGTTCGCTGCGGGGCCCGAGCGCCCGCTGCGACGTCGACCACGGGATCCAGCGCGAACAGCGCGTTCGCCCCGCGGCCGAGCACCACCTGTGAGGGTGATGGCTCGCCGCAGCGTTGCCCGCGCCCCAAGAGCTCTCGTAACAAAGCGTTCGCGGTGACTACTGAACAGTTCGGGTGGTGTGGTCGCGGAGACGACACCATCCGAACGGCAGGGTGATTTCTCAGCAGGCGGAGCCCGGAGGAGGCTGGGGACCTCCCAGAGGCGCCCAGGACGAGATGACATCGTTCATGCTTGAGCCGCCTACGTAAGTGCCGGCAAGGTTGGCGAGGCTACCGCCGGGCGGCACCGCAACACCACGGCCCTCGAAGTTGTTGTCTGTGTAGAAGCAGATCGTCTGAGCACCGTTGTTGCGGATGGACGAGATGCTGTCCCGCAGACCGGGGCTGACCTGCTTGAGAACGTCGCCCACGTAGCCCGGGACGTTCGATGTGCAGTTCTGCTCGTAGGCGTCTTTACAGACAGTGATTCCGGTGGCCGCTGCTCCCGCCGTGGAGGCTGATGCAGCGCCAACGAAGGCACCCATGAAGCCAATCGTCAGTGCGAGACTTGCGGTCACGCAGGCAAGTCTGTTTTCGCGCATTCCCATAAGGCACTCTCCTCTGTGTTGGGCTCGTCCAGCTGTGTAGCCGTCTGTCGAGCGTTGTTCATGTGTCTGTGCCCAGGTGCCCTCGGGTGGGCCACCTGGGCCGGCGACGACTCGTCAACCTGTAGACCGAGCGCGGACTTGCGTTGTGACACGTACGCGGCCCCGGGGTTCGCATGCAGAAGGCGGCCGTACCGCCCGATCCGGCGACGCAGCTCTTCGCCCAGGACGCCCGGGCCGGCCCGGACTCTGCTGTCGCTCTCCCGCAAGGCGGTGGCCTACCCCGCGGTTCCCCCTGCACCTGGTCGCAGACTGGCACGACAGCCACCGAACGCTCGGCTGAACCAGGACAACCGACGAGTTCCTCGACGCAGCTGTCGCCTACTGCGGCCACTTCTTGACCACCGGTGCCCTGCGGGTCGCGTAGTCGTCGAGGACCGCGTGAGCGGACGGTGGCCTGGTTCGCCGGGTGCCGCCGTCCTCACAGCCCTACGAGCACGAGGCCGAACACGTCCTCGCGTCCGCCTGCATCCTTCGGCACCCTCATCCGCTGTCGGCGTCTGGACGATCGGGCTGCCTCATGCGAATCCGAGGAAGCCCTGGTCGGTTCCGTCGAACTGGAGGCACGAGTCGTGACTCAGGGACGAGCCCGTCACAGCCACTGCCAGCACAGGCGTACACCACCTCGAAACGAAGTGCGGCTTACATAGGGGCGCAGAAGTCACCTGCTTGCTCCTACTCCCTCACCATTCATCACCCGCACACAGAGGTCGTCGAAAGCCAATGCCCCTGACAGCCCAGCCCTGCAAGGCATTCCCCATTACTGCATTCGATTTCCCCTGGGCGGCCACTGAACCACCCCTACGCCAAATCGACCATGCCCACGCGACGGGAAAGTCACCCGACTGGCGGCCCCCACGACGTACGCCGAACCACGGCGCTTCGCCCACCTCCACGCCCGGCGGATGCCTGCCCGAATGCTTTCCTGTGGCTCGGACGAGACCATCGGCTTATTCTGATCCGGCAGAGCTCTGGAATCAGAACAATTCGACAATGACCAGGTATCTGCGGCTGTTGTCTCAAGTGCGCCGACGCACTCCTATTCGCCTTTTCGGGAACGAGTGACTACGCGCTCCGAGGGTTCGCGCCCCTTTCCTGAAGGAGCTTCACACGCTGTCCAGCGGGAGATGTTTCCGCCTTGCGGTGAGACGGAGGTTTGGGCCATGGTCAGGGCAGCGGAATGCATGGAAGAGCCCACCATCGAGGATGGTGCCGCGGCGTGGCGTATCGCACGCGATTCCCGCGTGCTCGACGTGAATTCCTCCTACAGCTACGTGCTGTGGTGTCGTGACTTCGCGGCGACCTCTGTGGTCACCCGCGACGAGAAGGGCCAGGCCGTCGCCTTCGCGACGGGGTACATCCGCCCCGAAGTGCCTGGCACGCTCGTCATCTGGCAGATCGCTGTGGATGAGCACTGGCGCGGTCGCGGCCTGGCCGGCTCCATGCTGGATCACCTCGCCGACCGCCTGCTGTCCCGTGGCGTACTCCAGTGTCTGGAGACGACGATCAGTGCCCGGAACGAGGCCTCACAGCGTCTGTTCCTCGCATTCGCCGAGCGACACGGGGCGCAGTTGGAACGTGAGCTGCTGTTTCCCGCACACATGTTCCCTGACGCACACGAACCTGAGTACCTGCACCGTATCGGACCACTGCTTCGACCCTTCGTCCCGCCGCTCGGAACCCAGCACTCGGATACTCGCCACACTAGGAGCGCGTCATGACTACCCCCCATGCCCTGAGTGTCTTCGAGAGCCTTGAGTCGGAAGTCCGGAGCTACTGCCGCAGCTGGCCCGCGGTCTTCGACCGTGCGCAGGGCGCCCGGCTGACCGACGAGGACGGACACTCGTACCTCGACTTCTTCGCCGGTGCCGGATCGCTCAACTACGGCCACAACAACCCGGTGCTGAAGCGCGCGCTGATCGACTACATCGAGCGCGACGGCATCACGCACGGCCTGGACATGGCCACGACCGCCAAACGCGCGTTCCTCGAGACGTTCGAGAACGTGATCCTGCGCCCCCGCGACCTTCCGTACAAGGTGATGTTCCCCGGCCCGACCGGCACCAACGCCGTCGAGTCGGCGCTGAAACTCGCCCGCAAGGTCAAGGGCCGCGAGTCCGTCGTCTCCTTCACCAACGCCTTCCACGGCATGTCGCTCGGCTCGCTCGCCGTGACCGGCAACGCCTTCAAGCGGGCCGGTGCCGGCATCCCGCTGGTGCACGGCACCCCGATGCCGTTCGACAACTACTTCGAGGGCAAGGTCCCCGACTTCCTGTGGTTCGAGCGGCTCCTGGAGGACCAGGGCTCCGGGCTGAACAAGCCCGCGGCCGTGATCGTGGAGACCGTGCAGGGCGAGGGCGGCATCAACGTCGCACGCGCCGAATGGCTCCGCGCCCTCCAGGACCTGTGCCACCGCCAGGACATGCTCCTGATCGTCGACGACATCCAGATGGGCTGCGGCCGTACCGGCGGCTTCTTCTCCTTCGAGGAGGCCGGCATCGTCCCGGACATCGTCACGCTGTCGAAGTCCATCAGCGGCTACGGCCTGCCGATGTCGCTGTGCCTCTTCAAGGGCGAGCTCGACATCTGGGAGCCCGGCGAGCACAACGGGACCTTCCGCGGCAACAACCCCGCCTTCGTCACCGCCGCCGCCGCACTCGACGCCTACTGGGCGGACGGCCAGATGGAGAAGCAGACCCTGGCCCGCGGCGAACAGGTGGAACAAGCACTCCTGGCGATCGGAGACGAGCACCCTGAGGCCGGAGCCCGGATCCGCGGACGCGGCCTGGTCTGGGGCATGCAGCTCGCTGACAGCCTTCGTGCTGCCGCCGTCTGTTCCCGCGCCTTCGAGCTGGGCCTGCTGCTGGAGACCTCGGGCCCGGAAGGCGAGGTGGTCAAGGTGCTACCGCCGCTCACGGTCACCTCCGCAGAGCTCGACGAAGGCCTGCGCATTCTCGCCAAGGCCGTGCGCGAGACTGGTTGAACCTGACCAGAGGCCGACCGCTCAGGAAGCAAGCAACCAGCGACTTGGGCGCGTTGCATCACCGCACGTGGAATGAGGAACCAGAAGAGAAAGGCACCATCCCACCGTGATCGTCCGTTCGTTCAGTGACATCGAGAACACCGACCGGCATGTGAAGGCCGCCTCCGGAACCTGGGAGAGCAAGCGCATCGTGCTCGCCAAGGAGAAGGTCGGCTTCTCGCTCCACGAGACCGTGCTCTACGCCGGCACGGAGACATCCATGTGGTACGCGAACCACATCGAAGCCGTGCTGTGCACCGAGGGAGAGGCCGAGCTCACCAACGACGAGACCGGCGAGACACACTGGATCTCCCCCGGAACGATGTACCTGCTGAACGGCCACGAACACCACACCCTGCGGCCCAAGACCGACTTCCGCTGCGTGTGCGTCTTCAACCCCCCCGTCACCGGACGGGAGGACCACGACGAGAACGGTGTCTACCCACTGCTGACAGAGGAGGCCTGAACCATGACCACCGATGTACGAGCCGACCTGTACCCCTCGCGCGGCGCCGCCGAGATGACCACTCCCCGCCAGGACCCGGTCATCTGGTCCGCGCCCGGCGCACCCGGGCCGCTCTCCGCGAAGGACCTCCAGGGCTTCGAGCACGACGGCTTCCTCACCGTCGACCAGCTCATCTCCCCGCAGGAGGTGGCCGGCTACCACGCGGAGCTGGAACGGCTGATCGCCGATCCGCGGGTCCGGGCCGACGAACGCTCGATCATCGAGCCGACGTCGCAGAGCGTGCGGTCCGTCTTCGAGGTCCACCGGCTCAGCGAGGCCTTCGCCCGCCTCGTCGCCGACGAACGCGTCGTGGGCCGGGCCCGCCAGATCCTCGGCTCCGACGTCTACGTCCACCAGTCCCGCATCAACGTCAAGCCCGGCTTCGGCGCCTCCGGGTTCTACTGGCACTCCGACTTCGAGACCTGGCACGCCGAGGACGGCCTGCCGAACATGCGGACCGTGTCCGTCTCCATCGCGCTGACCGAGAACCACGACACCAACGGCGGGCTCATGATCATGCCCGGCTCCCACAAGTCGTTCCTCGGCTGCTCCGGCGAGACACCGAAGGACAACTACAAGAAATCCCTGCAGATGCAGGACGCCGGCACACCCTCCGACGAGGCACTGACGAAGATGGCCGACCGCCACGGCATCAAGCTCTTCACGGGCAAAGCCGGATCGGCCACCTGGTTCGACTGCAACGCCATGCACGGCTCCGGGGACAACATCACCCCCTACCCGCGCAGCAACGTCTTCATCGTCTTCAACAGCGTCGAGAACACGGCACAAGAACCCTTCGCAGCCCCCATCCGCCGCCCCGAATTCATCGGAGCACGCGACTTCACCCCAGTGAAGTAAGGGCGGCGCCCCAGGACCACCCCAGGCCGGAAGGATGAGCAGCAGGGAATGGTGGCTCGCGGTCTGAAACCTGCGTTTCGGGGCAGGAGCGATCCGAGAGAGCGACTGGGCTGGTACTGAAGGCGGGGGACATGGGCGATACGGCTACGATCCAAGGGGCCTGGCAGGACCAGCAGGAGCCCGGTGAGGCCGTCGTCGCGGCCGGCGCCAGCACGGCCTATGACATGGAGTCCGGGGAGATTTCCAGCGCGCGGGCTTTCACGCGGGACTTCTTGGCAGACGTGCAGGCCGCCCACGGCGTGAGCGTCTCTTCACGGGTCTCGGAGACCGCGCAGCTGGTCGTCAGCGAGTTGGCCACAAACGTGGTCAAGTACGCCCCGGGGCCGTGTCTGCTGGATCTCGAGGTGCGCGGCAACACATTGACGATCGCGATGTGGGACTCCGGTCCTGTGCTTCCCGCATCCGGGCATGTCGACCCCCAACGCGTGGGGCAGCACGGTCTGGAGATCGTTCTCGCCGTCTGTCAAAGTTTCGAGATACGACGCCAGCCTGTGGGCAAGCGGATTCGCGTGCAGCTGTCGTTGCAGGAAGACCTCCACGACGACCCGGCCGGCCGCTCCCCCTGGGGCCTGCCGTAACCGACAGTGCGTGCTACGGCTCAGCACGAGCTTCCTGCTGGCGTCACTGAGGTTGTTCCGGTGTGGGCGATAGGCGTCCGGGGGACACCCGCTACGAAGCGCGGCTCACCGGCCACCACCCATCCACAGGCCGGTGCAGCACGGTCTGGGCCGACCGATGCCGCATGCACCCGACTCGAGGCATCGCCACCAGTGCGCAGGCGGCCCACTGCGCCCGCATCAGGCCGTCCCCGACGGCGCGGCGACGGGCACAGATCTTGCTTGGGATCCGGCAGCGACCGGGCCCCGGGCAAGATCTGTGCCCGTCGGGATGCGTCGGGTTCAGGACGCGCACACCGCCACGGTCCGAACGGATCCGCCGAGGTTTTCGTCGTCGGTGCCCAGGATGGCTTCGGCTGATCCGGGCAGGCACTCCACTGCCTCGATCTTGTGCTGCGAGAAGGTGGCCGACACCGAGGGGGAAGGCGAGAGCGTGACCCGTACGGCGCCTGCCGACGTCACGGTCACCCGGCCCACGTCGCTCACCGCGGAGTCGAAGGGCCCGTCGTCGCCGGCGTCCGACGCCGAACTGGCGATGATGCGCCCCGAGCCGGTCACCGAGAGGTCGGAGATGTGCCGCGTCGCGTCAGCGGTCGGCTGGAGCGCCCGATAGGGGCGGCGGGTCACGCTGCCGAACTGTGGCTGGCCCCAGGGGGCGAGCTGCAACGGTGCCGCGTACAGCGTGGCGGGACGGCCGGTGCCCGCACCCCGGTCGGCCCACAGCGCGGCCAGCCTCCCGTTCTGACTCACGAGCGCGAGGCTCTCGAAGTCGTCGCCCTCACCGATCGCGGGCAGCGGCGCGTAGTAGACGACGGTGGCCGTGGTGCCGGTGACCTTCAGGCGGTAGACGATGCCGGAGCCGGCCAGGGCCAGGTACTCACCCGGCATCCCGGGGATCGCCTCGATGGCCTCCAGGTCCACGGGCTCCGCACCCTCCCACACGAGCGTGGAGACATCGTGGGAACCGTCCCGGTGCGTGATCCTCGACAGGCGTTTGAGGCCGGTCCGCTTGTTGTCGTGCACGGCCAGGACATCCACCCCGGTCCCGTCCGCGGTACGGCCCTCGAGCGCGATGCCGCTCACACCGCTCCGGACATCAGCGCCCACCTGCTGCCAGACGTCGGCCGCACCGACCGGAGCGGCGCCGAACACCAGCAGCGCCGTCGCTGCGGTGAGCCCGGCCATACACTGCACCATCGGAGCTCTCACGGGATCACTCGCCTTCCTGTCGGACAGACACCCGATCTCGCGCCGGGCAACAAGGCAGTAAGTAGCACGGCCAGTGGCACGTCCCGCGGAAAGCAGTCACCCGGCACGCGGTGCTCACACCAATGGCAGGGTCTGTGCTGTGCCCGCGAAGCCGGTCGAGGACGCGACCGCGAGCCGACCGCGAACTCCGTCGGGGGCAAGCGGTGCGGTGTGCTCCCCGCCAGGCGACGAGTCCAGCGCCCGCCGTCCGATCTGCCACACCTGGCTCTGTTCAGCAGAACGGGAACGAAGCCACTCCGCGTGCGCACACCTCCGGCACCACCGAACTGTTCGGCGCGGAGAACTCAGCCGCTTTCAGGCGACCCCGGCGCCGGGGTCGCGGGGCGGGACCGGGCGCCGGAGGAGGCCGCTGCCACGGTGTTCCCTTCCCTGCCTATGCCGTTAGCGCGTCGTCGAAGCAGGCGTACGCCTCCTCGTCGAAGACAACGAACCGGACCTCGGTAATCGGAGGGAGCGCGGCCTCGCGCACCGTACGCACGGCGATCCGTGCCCCGTCGCCGAGCGGCCAGCCGTAAATGCCCGTCGAGATCGCGGGAAAGACGACCGTCCGGGCTCCCAGCTCGGACGACACCCGCAGGGACTCCCGGTAGCAGGAGGCCAGCAACGCGGACCGGTCCTCCGTGCCCGACCAGACCGGGCCCACGGTGTGGACGACGTGCTCCGCATGCAGCCGACCGGCCGTCGTCGCCACCGCCTGCCCGGTGCGCAGCCCCTTGCCGTAGTGGGAAGCCCGCAGGTCTCGACAGGCGGCGAGAATCTCAGGTCCGCCGCGCCGGTGGATCGCACCGTCCACCCCACCGCCGCCCAGGAGCGAGGAGTTGGCGGCGTTGACCAGCACGTCGGCGTGCTGGTCGGTGATGTCCCCGCGTACAACAATGATCGTCGGCCGTGTCGTCATGTGGCCATCCTGCCGTCAGGACAGGAGAAACACCCAGAATTCCCCACCCGTCTCCTCATACGGACCGGGAACACCGCCCTGCGGCTCACGGTGATGGGCACGTGGCGGGCCGGCCCCAGGACGGGAAGACCTCACCCCCTTCGCTCGTACGACCGTCCACAAAGGCGCTCTCGGCAGGGCACGCGCCGGTTACGCGCAGGTGCCTGGGGCCCTCTTGTCATACCGTCCGGGGCGGTTCCGCGCCGGGCAGGCCGAGAAGACCCCGTGCCACGGCCTCCACAGGCTGGCCGCGTTCCCTGGCCAGGGCGATCACCGCTCGGCAGGCGAGCTCGTTGATCCCGAAGGCCAGGGCATCGGGCGCGACCCATCCCGCCGCCTCGTCGAGGCGGTCCGCGTCGTCCTCGGCGCTCGCAGTCACATAGGTCGCGGCGGCTTCGAAGACGTTGTGCCGCGGCCGGGCCGGGTCCCGCGGCGGAACGGGAACGGGTGGATGGGCGGTGAAGACCTTACGGAGAGGGGCGAGCGCACGACCAACGGCTGTCATCTGAGGCCGCCTTCCCTGAGACGATGCGGCGATGTGGTCGGCGTGGTACACCGATCACCTACCAAGTCTGCCACCGAGCAACAGAGTTCGAACAGGATCAGTCTGGCGAGTACAAACAGTGTGCAGCGGGTGGTCGGGGAACGATGAGCGCTCCGGTTCGTCACAGCCGTGCTCCTACCGCCCATGACCTGACGGCCCGTGAACGCCGCCCGTCTGAGGTCGCTGTGCACGGCACCGGCCCCAGCCCCGCGCGATCTCCACCCGTTCCGCCTCGTCGCCTTCCCTCGCACTCTCGAGTACGGCCCGGGGTCTGGTCCAGGCACTCCCGTTCCACCTGCTCCTGCCCTGCGGCCGAAGAGCCGGCCGAAGCCGCCACCGATCCTGTGCCACGGGTCCGCCCCCGCGGCCTGGACCGGGGTGGCTGTCGCCGACACGGGAGGCCGCGTCAGCCCCTGAGTTCGAACGCCCGGTGGAAGAGGCTGCTGAGGGAGGGGTCGGTCCAGAACGCGTTGTCACAAAATCCGATGGAGCCGTTGTAAGCGACGATGAATCCGTGGTCACCGACATGGAAGGTGATGCCGTCCTCCCAGTGTCCGATATTGGTGACCCGGACAGTGGGAGCGTCTTTGTCGCTGTACCAGTGGTCGACCCTGAAGGTGACCTGATCGCCACGGACGGACACCACCGTGCCCTCGAAGGCTGTCGTGTGTTCTGTCGTCCGTTCGCGCAGACTGCTGACGGTGGGTCCTGCGCACCTGGCTTGGCCGCTCTCACCTGCGGCCTCGAGGACAAGCGCGGACGGGGTGGCATCGTGGGAGCCCATCGCGCCCCAGGCGATGCCACCCGCCACGATGAGTGCCGCTGCTGCTACGAGTGCCAGACGGCGGCGGGGCCGGTGGGAGGGTGACGGCAGGGTCCGCGCATCGCTGTCGACGGTCATGGTGGCCTCCATCAGCCGGTGGGGATCGAGTGGAGGAGCCACCGAGGCCGACGCGGGGTCGGCTTCCTTCAGCCGGGCGAGCAGTTCCGCATCGTTCACCGGTCGCTCCTTCCTTGTCCTTCTCCAGACTTATGTGCGGCCAGGACGCCGTTCTTTCGCTCCAGCATCGCGGCAAGTCTTTTCTTCGCCCGATGCATTCGGATGCTGACGGCGTTCGGTGTCATTCCGATCGCCTCGGCAATCTCGCGCGGCGCCAGCCCCTCCCATGCCCAGAGCAACAGCACCTCGCGGTCGACCGGGCTCAACCTCGCCAGTGCGGAGTCCAGCTCACCGTCACCGATGTCCTGAGTCCCCGGCCACGACGCAGGAGCCCGTGTGGCACGGGTCAGCCGCTCCACCAGCCGCAGCCGACGCGCTTCGGCCCGGCGCGCGTTGGCCAGACAGCCACGAGCAACCCCGTGTGTGCTGGCCGGCTTCAGCAGGCGTCGTACTTCCAGGCATCGTCCTCCCATGTCCAGGGCTGTTCCTTCTTGTCGAACTTCGGCAGGCCGGTCACCTTGTACGAGACGCTGGCAGTGTCCCCCAAGAGGTTCGCGCCGATGTCCGCCGCCTCATGGTCCGGGCCGTAGTCCTTCGCAGCCTGGGTGACTACGGCACCGTGTGCCTCTGGCGTGATCTGGGCCCGGCAGCGCTGGGACAGGGCGCGGTAGGCGGTGTCGGTGTCGCCCTCGAAGTACGCCTTCGTGTAGTAGCCCACGGCGTTACTCAGTTCGGCGGCATCGTCGCGGGGCGGGTCGGCGCTCTCCTTGGCGGAAGGGACGGCGGCGGACGAGGACGGTTTACTCTCGGCCGCGTCGTCGTCGTCCGAGGCGCAGGCGGTCAGTGCGGCAAGCAGCAGGGCAGCGGTGGTGAGCGAGGTGGTGGCGCGGGTGTACAAGGGGCCCCCAGGATGGTGCGGTCAGTGGAGGAATGCTGGCACAGAAGGCCGCGAACATTCCCATAGGTACGGGATTGAAGCAGGGCCTGCCCTGGTGGGCATAGCCGGCCCGACCGTGGTCAGGGACGGCGGGGGGGCGGGGCTGTCCGGTGTCGGCAGAGCGTGCGTTGGCCGTCGAGTTCGCGCTGGTCGAACCGCGGTGGGCCAGTGGGCTACCAACGCGGCCTGGCCACGCGGCCGGCCCGGCAGCACGAGTGCGCGGGAGCGGACCGTCACCGGCGCCCGTAACCCGTACTCAGCGAAGGACGGAAACAACCCCGAAGCCCACGCCAGTGTCTCGCGTCGGCCCGACGCGGCCTCCCCCGCCCCGTGCAGCTGCCCCGTGACGTCGGTGTGGCAGGGTGCCTGAGTCCGGGGCGGGTAGCTGGTGCCCGTTACCAGCGACCCGCCCGGGACACGCCCGGGACCGCCCCGACACCACCAGGACGCAGGCGGTGACGGCGTCGATGCCGTCAGCCAGGCGGATGTGGGCGCACAGGAATTCGGAACACCCGTACCGCCAACTGACGGTCTGTGTGAAAGTGGCAGCATGGTTACAGGACGGGAGTCGCGGTGGGAGAAAGACGCGATGACGGTGGAGATCATGTTCGCCCTCGTGACCGCTGCCGTTCTGGCCGCGGCCGTGTTCGGCTTGCTCTTGGTCCCGGCCTTGGTCGTCGGTCTCTCCGAACCCGCAGGGAGAACACTGACCGCCGTAGGGACCGTGCTAGCCATCGTCGCTGCCGTCTGGCGGGTGGTGCGGGTGCTGCTCCGCTTCGACGCGCGTCGACACCGGAGGCTTTGACCCCCGGCGCAACAGCCAGGCCGCGGCCGGCCGGAACACCCGACGCGGCCCCCAGGAAACCGCCGTGCAACCGGACAGCAGACACGACGACGACCACAGAACGCACGTCGATGCGAGGACCCCACGTGCGCGGGGAGCAGAGCTGTGGGCCCTGCTCGCGGTTCACCAGGCCGTCCGCCGCTCCGCGGATTCCGCCGCTGCCAGTGGGCCGGTCTTGTGTATGCCGATCATCTCTCCTAGCTGCGCGGTGTCCGCATCGCCCGGCGTACTGTGCCGTCCCAGCAGGACACCTCCAGGCGCTCGCTGTCCCACGCTTGGAAGAAGGTCGGCCAGGAAGCGCGGTCCCGTCTGCTGCCGTCCCGGTCCGGCCAAAACTGGCCCCGCGCGGTCAAGAAAGCGATGCGGTGGCCGATTTGAGACTCGGAGCGGCCGTAGCAAGGTCAAGCCGGAGCGATGGGCGCACGATGAGACCACCAAACACAGAGCGAGCACCGGGGCGCCGGCAGACCCCGGACTTCGCGCTCAATCGCCTTACAGCTGATCGCCCGCACCGGGTGATTCCGGAGGATGCGTCCCGCCACCGTCCTTGAGATCTCTCTCGCAGGTCGGTCCGTTGTAGGACTGGTCATTGGGGATCAAGAGCACTTCGGCAACTTGCTCAGGGTGTTCGAGGGTGAGCCAGTCGTCGCCCGTGAGGGCATCGTCCTGCCCGAGCCGCGCCTGGGACGGATAGACCGTCAGACACCCCAACGCCACACGCTCCCTATCGACCGCGCAGGCATCGACTGCAGGGGCGGATGTCTCGTCCGCGCCATCGAAGCGGTAGTGGAAGTTGACCCGGTCACCTTCGAAGGGCACTTGCGGGTGGGTCTTCAGGCGCCAGCCAACGACCTCGGCGGTGACCCCGAGAGGCTGACCAGACGTGTCCTCGACCTGCACCCTGACACCGGCCTCACCGCGCTCCGCCCTCGTGTCGGTGCAGTGCCAGAGGGCAGAGCAGCCGGACAGAGCGAGAACCATCGGAGCCAACGAGACACCGGCGAGTACCCGTGCGGGAAACACTGACATGACCTCCGGTCAGAGTGAGGCGGAGCAGTCTATCCCGCGGCCCGGTAGCTGCGGGTGATGGCGACGAGTGCCTGCGGCGGCGGAGCCGAAGCGCAGAGATGCCCTGCGAACTGGGCGGGTGCATCAAGCAACTGCGTCACGGCTTGAGCCCGCGAACCCCGGAGCCCCCGCGGGTGCGGGGAGCAGGCCAGGCAGATATGAGTGATGCCTAGTGTTGGATCAGGCCATCGACCGGGACAGGATCGACGTGCCCGGTTGCCGGAAGGGCTTGGGCCAGGGAGAGCCCAATGTCGACCAGCGATGATCGGCGCAGGCCAGCGACGTCGGAGATCGTGGTCCAGACTGACTCGACGATATCGCCGTTCGGCTCAGGCCGGAGCCGGCCGCCAGTGATTCGGACCCGGTAGAAGACGCCGACATTCTGGTGTTCGACTCCCGCCCGAGCCTCGGCCGCAGGGATCACTCGTGAGTCCACTCCGATCAGGCGATCCACCACCGCGGTACAGCCTGTCTCCTCGGCGACCTCTCGGATCACCGCATCGAACGGATCCTCCCCGCGCTCGACCCGGCCGCCCGGAAGAGTCCAACTACTCTCGCCTGCCGGTGACACGTAGCGGGCGAGCAGCACCCGCCCGTTTTCGATGCACACGGCATACGCAGCCAACCGAAAACTCATCCCCCGCACCTCCCGACCGTGACCCTATCCAACGTCCGAGATCCGCGCATCGCTCCGCGAGTGGAGCCGGAACAACTTCCGATTTCCCTCGACCGGGGCTCGAGTCATACGGGGCCGAAGGGACGGGACCCTCATCGCGAGACCACGAGAACCGTAACGGGGCCCCGGCGGCCGAGCCGCACGACCACGCCATCGGCCGGTCGCGCGGGGAACTTACGCCGAAGATCCATCTTGCTGCCGACGGCCCTGTAGCCCTCTCGCTTTCGTCCTGGCCGGCGGCCAGGCGAGCGACGCACCCCACTTCATGGACGTCATGGCCGGCCTCGCTTACCGCGTCGCCGCGGACGGCCTCGATTCAGACCGGACGTAGGACTACGACTGACCGCGAGGACGGACGGCCTGTCCCGTAGCCGAGTACCGGCTCGAAGGCGAGGTGTCGGATACAAGGCAGGGCGAACGGTGTTCAGCGGACCTGTTGCGAGTGCGGGAGAACTTCCACGTCCGTGCATGGCATCACCGCCCTCAACGGGGAAGACGAGTTCAGTGTCAGACGGAGCCAGCTCGTTCCGTGACGGCGGGGTTGTGCAGCCGGGCGATGCCGAGCATGGCGGTGTGAACGCCATCGCCCTTCAAACGGCAGTCACGGAGGATTTTCCATGCCTTCATCCGACTACTGCACCAACAAGCACGGCAAGCTGGCTTCTCGTGGGGAGCCAGGCACGCCCCATCTCATGAACTGAAAGGAGAGGCCCGATGCCAGGAAAACGCTGGTGGCTGCTCATCGTCCTGATCGAGACGCTCATCTTCTGCACCATCGGTTACAACCTCAACGGCGGTAGACCAAGCATCCCTTGGGCGCTCGCAGGCCTGGGTTGCGGCGCACTCACGGTACTCGTGATCATCAGAGCCCAGACGAGCCCGAAGAAGTAGAGACGGCACGGTGCGTGCGGCCACCTCGACTCGCAGGGTGGCCGCACCGCTGCGGTACGCGGCGAATTTAGGTCCGGGGTCCTGTTCCGGACCCCTCCCGCTCGGTTCGGACCCTCAGTATCCGTAGATCGCCGCGTGCGCCACCTCCGGGTGGAACTGCCCAGCCGCCGATGTCGCCGGACACCGTCGAGGTCGCGGTCTTGGCGGAGGCGATGGCAGTGTCCGGGGACGCGAATGCGGCTGATGTGCCTCCGAGAGCGAGCACCGCACCCCGAGCGTCGCGAGCCGGAATCCGGTGTTGACGGGTGGGATGGGTGGGACGGGTGGGGCGCGATCGCACGAGACTGCACCTCTTCGTCGTCAGGGGGATGTCCATGGGAACTGGGGGTTCGGAGCCTGTTGCACGGGGCGCCAGAGCCGGATGCCGTGGTGATGCATCCCCTTTGGCTCTCGGCCTGCTGCTTCGGCGGGCTCATCGGCATGCGATGGCGGTGATGATGGAGGCACTACGGCCGCTCGGCATCGAGTTGCGGACACTTCTCCGTACTGCTGGTGCTGGTCGATCGCGGCCCTACGGTGCAGCGAGACCTCTCGACAGCGACCGGGCTGGACAAAGCAGGAATCATGAGGGTGGTGGACGACCTTGAACGCAAGGGACTCACCACACGCAAGTCCGTCCCCGGGGACAGGCGAGCACGGGCAGTGGAGATCTCACCTCGGGGACTCGACCTGTTTCAATCAGCACACATAGCGGCCGAGCCACTGGCTGGACGGCTCGTCGCCGGCCTGGAGCCGGCGAACCCGAACTGCTGACGGACCTGAGGGACACGGCTCGGCCCCGGACGAGCCGATCGATCCGAGCAGCACGGTGTGGGCGCACCCGTTCCCGACGACGCTGGACAAGGGCGGTGCGGGCGGCGCTCACGCACCCCCACCGACATGGACGAGGCGCCCCGAGTCCGATGCCGGGTCCCGGCGGGAGACCCCGGCTCGAGAAGCAGCGCCGCCCCACGGAAGTAAGTATCTCGCGTGGTGTCTGCCGGGAACCCGCCAAGACGTCCTCGAGCCCTCAAGCAGCAGCACAGACACCGGCGGGAACGACTGTGCTGCGGGCGGCGCATCGGTGGCCGCAGCTGCGCCGCCCGCAGCCGGACGGTCAGAGCGCAGCGACAGGAATGCCCTGGGCCGCCGTGGAGCGCCCCGGGAGAACGCCACGACGGCCGTGCCCCGCGTGAGTTCCCGTCAGTTCAGGACACGCAGCACCAGCCGCACCACCGCCATGCCCCCTCGCGCGATCCACCCGAGCACCCCGATCTCCACGGCCACCTCCGCGACATCCGCGACCGTCTCCGCCCGGTCGGACGCGGGATGGCACCGGGAGCAGGAACGGGGCCAACGACGCTTTCGCGCACCGCACTTCTTGCACATTCTCATAGCTCGATTCTCCCTTCTCGCCCGCGCCCCCAAGTCACTTCGACCCATCTCCTGGATCGCCCGGGCAGTGAATGCGGCTACCGACTGGAGGGACGGGCTGTTCAGTGGGGCATCAACAACATGACCACTGTCCCCAGGGCCATCGTTCCGTCCCAGAAGTGGGCGTACGGATGCTCGGCGAGGGGTGCACCCTCGAGGTCCGGGATGTTCCGAAGCGTGGGCATGCCAGGGGTCAGCGACCACAGCGAGCAGATCAGCAGGTACAGGGCCAGCACCACGGTGATCAAGTCACCGGCCGCGGATCCCCCGGCCTGGGGGCCGGAATGCTCGGCTTGGCGCACCGTATGCCCACCGTGCGAGGAGCTCGCCATGGAGTGGGACATCCAAGCCATCGCAGCCATGCCGGCTGCCGCCTGCATACTCCTGGCGGTCGTAGTCCTTCTCGATCCCCGGCGGTGACTGACTGCGGTCGAACAGAACCACAGCGCGGCAGCAGCGAAGAAGGCCGTCTGCGGCATCAGGGGCAGCGCCCGACCCCAGCTCCAGGGCATCGCCGCCATGGCGAGGGCCATGGCGGCGTGCAGGAGATGGTCGACCCTGCTGCGCCATCCCGATTCCTGGCGCAGCAGCCCCTGCCTCAGTCCGTGGGTCGATGCGGCCACGAAGAGCACCGTGAGCATGCAGTACACGACGTCGGGGGCGCTCATGTTTCTCCGAGCTCTCCTATGGAGCGGACAGGCTGCTTCAAGGCCCCTGCCTTGAACGGGCTCGGGCAGCAGGTCAGTTGGTCGGTCGTGGGGCGCGCAGGTGGATACGCCGCGCCAGCTCCTCCTCGTCGACCAGCTCGAGCATGGGCTTGCCCGGCGCGCACAACATCGTCACCACGAACGTGGTCTTCGCGTCGGTCAGGGCGTTGCCGTCCTGGTAGTGGATCGCGTCGCCGCCGGGCTCCCAGAAAGTTCCACCGGCCTCGACGATGCGCTCGGGCTCGCCCTCGAGTTCAAAGCGGACGGCGCCCTCGATGACGTAGCCGAAGGCGGGACCTGAGTGACGGTGCGGAGGGGTGCCGGGGTCTCCGGGCTCCCACTCGACGTGGATCGTCATTGCAGAGGCACCTTCGGGGACCGTGACCGGGGCGGTGTCCTGCAGCATCCTGGCCGCTGTCATCCAGCCTGCCGACCCCGCCTCGTCCGTCCCGTGCACGTGTGCAGAGTGGTCATCCGACATCATGTTGTACCTTCCGTGGGTTCCACCGCGTCATGGGGGATGCGCCGTCAGCTGCTCCCGCGTGCCGCAGCATCCGCCCCAGGACCGTTCTTCCTGATGACCGGATGCACCTTGCATCTGTGACACGGGTGACCATTCCGATCCCGTTCGTCTGCCCTTGCAAGACCTGGAGCGTCGGTGTGCTCTCACATGAGCGAATGCAGCGCTGTCCGGTAGGTCCACCTACGCGGGGAAGGCGTCGACGTCTCCCCGCGGCAGTGCCTCACGAGCGCACTGCCCGGTGCCGAAGCCGTGGTCGATGTCACCGATGCGGCTTCTCGGAGGGAGACAGCGGGCGTGGACTTCTTCGGAATGACGACGGCCACCCCCCTACAGGCTGCGGTCGCGGCGGGTGCTGAGCACTACGTCGTACTGTCTGCCGTGGGCCCCGAGCATGCCCGGCCGGCTACTGCCGCGCGGCTGCTTCAGGAGCATCGTGTGCGGCACTCCCCCGCTTCCCTGCTCCATCGCGTGCCACACCGTCCTTCGAGTCCGTTGAGACTGCCCCTCGCCTGTGAACAAGCACGAGGACGGCGGGCACGTGGTCTCCGGCATCGCGAGAGGACCACCATCCGCTACGCGGACTCGGCACGCGCGCTTTCGGAGAGGCTGCCGAGCGGGTGTCGCAGTGAAACCGGCTCGCTTTGCGCGACCTGGCGACGAGATCATGGACAGATGACGTCGACCGAACCAGCAGCCCGCGAGCTTCAGGACCGAGCCGTTCTCTGGAGCATGGGCGAGATTCGTGCGACCGATGTCGTCGCTGGCGCCTGTGATGCGCTCGTCGCCGGCCTCGACAGTCCCGCTCTGCGGATGCTGGCCGCGTGCACACGCGCGGAGGCGGATTATGACGTCCCCGATCTCCTTCTCCCAGCACTCAACGAACTCGGCCTCACCTTCTACCCAGCGGACAGCGTTGCCGGACAGGAAGCCGCCGCACGAGCACTCGCCGCCCGGACGCTGGCCGGCGAGCTGACACCACGCGAGCTGGCCCTCCGGATCCACCAGCGCTTCGGGCACGAACTGCCCTTGGTCGAACAACTTGCCAACCTGGACGACGAGTACGACATCGTCGAATACGGCGACAGGGCACCAGCACAGGTCGACGCCGAAGTTCTGGCCGAAGCTCATCGGCTCACTCAGCATCCTCGTGTCGCACCCGACCCCAGGGATCCACCGACCTGAAGCACACATTGGTGGAGCAGCGGCTTCTCACGGAGGAGGCGGATCAAGGTGAAGGCGTTCGGCGTCAACGGGACCGAGGTCACCACCCGCAGGGGGTGAGTCGGACGCCGTCGTGACCCACCCCCGTGTTCCGGGGCCGGCCGACGCAGGTCCACCGGCCCCGCAAAGACCGACTGGGCCACTGCAGAGTCCCGAGTCGTCCTCCGCGCGGGCCGGGAACGGGGTGGTGCACGCCTTCGGCGCACCATAGGTCGAGGCCCCGCGTACGTGCGCGGGCAGGCTCGCCGCACACCGTGGAGCCGGCGCGTCAAGGTATGCCGCCCTGGGCTACGGAGGTTCGCCGGCGGCCATCGGCGTGCGGACCCCACTGTGTGCCTCGCCAAGCTGCCCCCGGAGTTATGGGTGCCCGCCGAGGCCGGCTGTAGCATCGAAACCTATAAGGAGATAGCCTCCGCTTCGTTCCGGCGATACGGAGTTAGTCCCCGCATCGTCAACGAGAGGTGCACCGACATGGGTGATGCAGCCACCGGCGAGCGTCGACAGCGGACGGACAAGCAGCGCAACCGCACGCACATCCTTGAGGTCGCGGAGGAGTTCTTCGCCGAGCAGGGCATCACCGGCTCCATGGACGCCATCGCCAAGCGGGCCGGTGTCGGCCCGGGCACGCTCTACCGGCACTTCCCCAACCGCGAGGCGCTGCTGGCTGCGTTGCTGCAGGCGCGCGACGAACAGCTTGTGGCCCGTCGCGCCGCCATCCAGCACGAGGTGACCGACTCCCGCGCCGCGCTCGCACTGTGGCTTCAGGCACTGGGCGAATGGGTGACCGCCTTCGACGGCATGCCCGAACCCCTACGGGCCGCTCTGACCGAGGGCACGTCCCCCCTGGCGATCACCTGTCAGGGCTTCGTCACGACCACCGAGGACTTCCTGCAAGCGGCCCAGCGCGACGGCGGCGCCAAATCCTGGGTGCGGGGACGCGACCTGTTCCTCAGTACGTTGGCCACCGCTTGGGCACACGGTGCCGCCATGGCCGACGATTCGTCGCCCGACGCACTCGCTTCCCTCATGCGCAGCGGGTGGGAGATGCCCGCGCCGGGCACGGACCCCGGGAGCGGCGAAGGCCCTCCGTAACCGCAGGAGGAAACGTCACGGCCCTGCGAGGGCATTCTCTCGAAAGCTCACCACCGGGCACGCGCACCCTCACCCACGACCGCCAGGTGGCCATGGCGCTGATCGAAGACACCGGGTTCGACGCCGGGACGCTCGCCGAACCCTTGCACCGGCAGCCGGGCGCGCCGGGCTACTGCACAGACCTCACACGCGCGAGAAGATGCCGTGCGCGCTGGTGGCGGCAGAGGCGGGGCGGCTGCCCAAGCGGCGCGCCCTGGCCGTCGCCGCGATCCGGGAAAGGGTCGGAGGCGCCGCCGCCACGAACCCCGACGCGGAGTACGGCGTCCGCCTGAACCGGGCCCTGTTCATGCGAGCCCCCGGAACGTGTGCCGCACTCGGGCATCTCGTCGGCTGTGGAGCGGTACACGGCGCGCCCACCCCAGACGCCTCGGCCCGGCGTCGGTCGACGCCGGGCCGAGGTTCGCGGACAGCGCACGGGGTTACCGCACTGCCCGGACACGTGCTGTCAGAAGGTGCGCGCGGCGACCTTCACCCGCTGGGCCGTCCGCAGCGCGTCGCGCAGCTTGAAGGCCGGCACCGGAGCCGCGGGAGCCTGGAGCATGCGCTCGGCCGGCATGTCGGGATCTGCCAGGTAGATACGGGTGTAGGCGCCGGCCTCGGGCTCGAAGCGCCAGCTTTCGTCCAGGGCTCCGGCATCCACCGTGTCGAAGCCGAGTCGGCCGATCAGTTCAGCCGCCCGGGCCTTCGCGTCGGGGTCGCTGCCGGCGATGGGGAGGGCGCTGCGGTCCGGAGCCCCGGCGGGCCGGGCCAGCTGGGGGATGTGGTGGGCCAGGATGTTGTTGAAGGCCTTGATCAGCAGCGCGCCGGGCAGGAGCTGCTGCTCCAGCTCCGCCGTGGTCACCTCCTCGGAGTCGAGTTCGGTGATCCGGCCGTCGCGGTACGGGTAGTAGTTGCCGGTGTCCAGCACGGTCCTGCCCGTCAACAGGCCGGCGGGCAGGTCGCGGTACGCGGTCAGGGGAATGCTGAGCAGGGTCGCCTCGCCGGCGCGGGCGGCCTCCTCGGCGGTGCCTGCCGTGGCGCGCGACCCCAGTTCGCCGATGAGGTCCGTCAGGCTCTCGGGACCGCGCGAGTTGGCGATCACCACCTCGATGTCCGCAGCCACCGCCAGCCGTGCGACGGCGGACCCGATGTTGCCGCTTCCGATGATTCCCAGCGTAGTCATCGTTGCTCCTTGCTTCCTTGATGTGTGCCCGGGGCCGAGCGGCCCGGGCAGGTTTCGGTGATCATCGCCCGCAGTGCCACGTGCCGGGTGGAGCAGGGCGTGTGCGCCGTCTCGTGCCTCGGCCCGTGATCAGGGCCCGCATCCTGCCCGCTGGTGGAGACCAGCCCGATCCGCTCCGTCTCGCGCGCTATGGACGTCATCACGAGCAACGGGTCGATCGGGAAATGCGGGCCTGGTGTTCGTGGTCCGCATCCAGAACCGGAGTGTCCGCAAAGAACAGCAACTGGATCTTGCCTCACTCAGTTGCCTGCGCGTACCGCACGAACCGGTCCCTGTCCGTATGGCTGCGCAGGTTCGTCCAGGGAAGGCGCCACGACCCGGGTTCGGCTCCGTAGCCGCTGGTGAACTGCATGCACAGGAGCATCAGGCGACGTGACACGACCGCCCTCTCCAGGCGGGACAATGAAGCGGAGGGTGTCTCCGATTGGTTGCTTCCGACGATACGGAGACATCCTCCGCATTGTCAAAGGGGGTAGGCCGGACAAGAAGGGAAGGACGGCCGGGATGCGGGAGCCGCAGGCGTACAGGCCGGCACCACACGTTGAACCGGTCCCGGTCCCCTTTCTCCGACCCACGGTGCGAGGTCCCGAGGTCGTTGGCGTAGGCCTTGCGCTGTTCGGCGGTCCCGCCGTGGGCACCAGCCGACGGGGAGCGTCATTCGACGTACGGGGTGTCCGCCGTGATCCGAGGTGCCGAACCGAGGGGGAACCTTGATTCCGGCGACGGCGGGAGGGAGGGGCCGGGTCGACCGCAATCCGGGTCGACAACGGCCCGGCCCCCGTGCCCGCGCGGTCGACCCGGCATTCCCGGCGCGGACCATCGCACCGGCTCTCCCGCTGTTCGACCCTGGCTGAAACCGGGATGCGCTTCCCGGCGACCGCAGCGGGATGCACTCCGTGGTCTGTGGGTGGGTCAGCGGTCGATGGCGGCCATGTTCGCCTCGTCGTGGCGCTCGCCTGCGGCGGGGGTGAGGTTGTTCAGCCGCTCCAACTGCGCTGCGGTGAGTTCGATGCCGTCGGCCGCGGTGTTCTCCTCGACGCGCGCGACTCGCCGGGTCCCGGGGATGGGGGCGATGTCGTCACCGCGGGTGAGCAGCCACGCCAGCGCCGTCTGTGCCGGCGTCGCGCCGATCTCGGCGCCGATCGCCTGCACCTCGTCGACTATTGCCAGGTTGCGCTGGAAGTTCTCGCCGGTGAACCGCGGGTTGGTCTTCCGCCAGTCGTCGTCGGGGAAGTCGTCGACGGAGCGGATCTGCCCGGTCAGCAGACCGTGTCCGAGCGGCGAGTACGGGACGAATCCGATGCCTAGCTCGCGCAGCAGCGGGAGGATCTCGTCCTCGACGTCGCGGGTCCACAGCGAGTACTCGGTCTGCAGGGCGGCGACCGGGTGTATGGCGTGCGCGCGGCGGATCGTTGTGGGGCCGGCCTCGGAGAGGCCGATGTAGCGGATCTTGCCCTCGGCGACCAGCTCCGCCAAAGCGCCGACGGTCTCCTCGATGGGCGTGTTCTGGTCGACGCGGTGCTGGTAGTACAGGTCGATGTGGTCGGTGCCGAGCCGCTGGAGGGAGCCCTCGACGGCGGCCTTCACATTGGAGGCGCTGCTGTCGGTGACGCCCGGGGCGGGGCTGTCGCCGGAGTGGGAGACGAGACCGAACTTGGTGGCCACGACGACCTGGTCGCGTCGGCCCCTGATGGCCTTCCCGACGACCTCTTCGCTGTGGAAGGGGCCGTATATCTCGGCGGTGTCGATGTGCGTGACGCCGAGGTCGAGTGCCCGGTGGATGGTGCGGATCGACTCGCTGTCATCGAGCCCTCCGCCAGTGGTGTAGGTGCCTGCCATGGTCATGGCACCCAGGCCGATGCGCGAGACGTCCAGTCCGCTCAGCGATACGTGCTTCATCAGGTACTCCTTCGTGGTGGTGTGACGTGCGGTGGTCGGGCTGGTCGGTGGGCCGGGCCCGGAGTTCGGCGACGGCCGTGTGCCGGGACCGGCTCGCTGTGCAGGTGATCCCGTCGGCGATGTCCGCGGGGAGGAGGCGCTCGTGCTGCTCGTTGTACGGATTGAGGATCTCGGTGTGGATGGTGTCGCTGTCGTGCGAGTTCAGCTCGGTGTCGACAGCGCCCGGCTCCAGGACACCCCTCCGTACATGGCACCCACCCACCCGTACATGCCGGCCTGCCGGCTCCTGGCGCCCTCTTGCGGCGGGCCACCAGAGCGACCGTGGCGCCCTGGTCGGTAAGCCGGCGGGCGGGGTCGGCGCCGATACCGCTGCTCGCGCCGGTGACGAGGGCGACGGTGCCGGTCAGTTTCGAAGCCATGGGTCTTCCCTGCGCGCGGGGCAGGCGGTGTCACACCGTGCGGGCCGCAGCGGGTGTGAGGGCCGTCGGCCTGCCAGTGCCATGATCAGTGCGGTGCAACAGGCCCGCTATCCAGGCAACCACTCGCCGACCCGCCGCGGAGGCCCGTACGGGGGCGCGTTCGTCCGGGGGTCCAGCAGTACCCCTTTCGCTGCCCGGCAGGTCCACGGGCGCGCCGTACCGTGGATGCATGGACCGCAGCAGCGAGATCCGCGAATTCCTGCGTACCCGCCGGGCCCGGATAACCCCCGAACAGGTCGGCCTGACCCCCCACGCCGGGCCCCGTCGTGTCTTGGGTCTGCGCCGTGAGGAAGTCGCCCAGCTCGCCGGGGTCAGCGTCGACTACTACATCCGACTGGAACGGGGCCGCACCCAAGGCGTCTCCGAAGCTGTCCTGGACGCCGTCGCCCGGGCCCTGCGCCTGGACGACACCGAACGCGCCCACCTCTTCGACCTCGCCCAGCCCACCACCGCTGCCCGGAGCCGACGCAAGCGCCCCCTTGCCCCGCAACGAGTCCGCCCCGCCCTCTACCGGACCCTGGACGCGCTCGGTGTGCCCGCCGTCGTCCAGGGCCGGCGCCTGGACGTCCTGGCCGCCAACCGGCTGGGCTACGCGCTGTTCGCCGACTTCGCCTCCCGCCCGCACCGGGACCGGAACTTCGCCCGCTTCGTCTTCCTCGACCGGGCTGCCCTCAGCCTCTACGCCGAGTGGGAGCGAGTGGCCCGGGACACGGTGGCGGGCCTGCGCCTGTACGCCGGGCGCCACGCCGACGACCCGCAGCTCACCGAACTGATCGGGGAGCTGTCCCTGCACAGCGACACCTTCCGCCGGCTCTGGGCCGACCACGACGTCCGCGCCCACACCACAGGAACCAAGCGTCTGCACCACCCGCTCGTCGGCGACCTCACCCTGGACTACGTCGTCCTCGCCGCCGAAGACGACCCCGAACAGAGCCTCGTCGTCTACACCCCCGAACCCGCCTCCCTCTCCGCCGAAGCACTCGGCATACTCGCCAGCTGGACCACCAGCACGTCCGCAGCCGCGCCCGCGCCGGAACGGACTCCCAACCCGCCCAGCTGATCTCATAGGCCGCTTCTGCGACTGTCCAGTGCGCCGCCGCCCCTCGCGGGCCCGTGTACGTCGGCGCACGGCTGACGCCGCCGGGGAGGCGCCTGGATGTTCCGGCGACTCTCGCATCTGTCGCATGACGTCGCCGGGAATGGGCGCGCGCTGGCTGGGGCTTGGCGTCGGCTCCCTTGCGGGCGGACCTTGAACGGCTGCTGCTCGCGCATCCCTCGATCGCGGCCGGCGGGAGGCAACCGCTGGCGTCAGCAGGCCCGGGGGAAGGAGACCCGGGCCTGCTCAGGCGGCCATGCCGCGGCGAAGGTTGTAGGGAGCGGCCGTGTCACACGTGTGCGGCCCGCTCTGTCCTACAGCGGTCGCACAGGCACGTGCCGAGGTCGACGAGCTGCTCGTGGCCGATGGAACCGAGAACGTGCGCGCTCTGCAGCGCGCCATCCGCAACACCATGACCGAGCACGCCGGCGTCGTACGCGACGAGGCGGGGCTGAGCGCCGGGCTGGCGGAACTGGACGACATCGAGAAGCGTACGGAGAACGTCGGTGTCCACCCCGACATCGCCGGATTCCAGGACCTCGCGCACGCCTTCGACCTCAAGTCCTCCGCCCTCGCGGCCCGGGCCACGCTGGAAGCGGCGCTGGAGCGCCGGGAAACCCGCGGCTGCCACAACCGCAGTGAATACCCGGCCATGGATCCCGCGCTGCAGGTCAATCTCGTGTGGTCTCCGAAGACAGACATCACCCACGAGAGCATCGCGCCGATCCCCGACGAGATCTCCGCCCTCATGCAGGAGGTCTCGACCGAGGGAAAGCTTGTGGAGTAGACACCTGCGACTGCGTCTCACGGCGACTCCTGCCCGCACGTCATCGCTGGCCCGCTCTCGATGGCAAGCGGGCGCGCGGACGCCTGCCTCAGTTTGTCGCCCGGCCTTGTCGGGGGATGTCCGGCTCGGGTCGCGGCGCGTGTCACACCTACGTTCTCTGCCCTGTCATACCTGATGCGGACGGTTCGCGAAGTGCAGCAGCACCGCCAACCCCGCGCAGATCGCGTAGAGACAACTCCGAAAGGATCCCATCATGAAGGTCGTAGTCATCGGCGGAACTGGGCTGATCGGCTCGAGGGTGGTCAGCAAGCTCAATGAGCACGGCCACGAGGCAGTGCCGGCGGCACCCAACACGGGCGTCAACACAGTGACGGGTGAGGGCCTGGCCGATGTCCTGAAGGGGGCCTCGGTCGTCGTCGACGTCTCGAACTCTCCCTCCTTCGAGGACGATGCCTGCATGGAGTTCTTCCGCACTTCGACCGGAAACCTGCTGAAGGCGGAGGCGGAGGCCGGTGTGGCCCATCACGTGGCCCTCTCCGTGGTCGGCACGGACCGGCTCCAGGAGAGCGGCTACTTCCGTGCCAAGCAGGCTCAGGAGAAGCTGATCGAGGACGCGGGGGTCCCGTACTCCATCGTCCACGCCACGCAGTTCTTCGAGTTCATGAAGGGCATCGCAGCCGCGGCGACCGACGGTGACACCGTGCGTCTCGCCCCCGTCGGCATCCGACCCATCTACTCCGACGACGTGGCCGCCCTCGTGAGTCGCACCGCGGTGGGCACGCCCGTCAACGGCGTGGTGGAAGTCGCCGGCCCCGAGACGTTCCAGCTGGACGAGCTCATCCGTAAGGGTCTCGCCGCGAAGAGCGACCCCCGCGAGGTCGTCGCGGACCCGCACGCCCCCTACTTCGGTGCCGAGCTCCAGGAGACCACGCTCCTCCCCGGCCCTGACGCGCACTTCGCCGAGACGCGGTTCGCCGACTGGGTCGCCCAGCAGCAGTAGCCCCGTCGGGCACGGGGCGGCCCCGTGCGGGCCGCCCCGCCCGTGTCCGGTTGTACTGCCCGGGAGGAGAAAAGGGGTTGCCCGGGGGCCGGAGCTCCCGTTGGCTGGGCGGTATGGCCGAACTGCGTACCGATCGCCTCACACTCCGTCGATGGCTTGCCTCCGACCTTGAACCATGGGCGGCGATGAACGCTGATCCAGAGGTTCGGGAGCACTTGGGCGACCTGCTCACCCGTGAGCAGAGTGCTGCTTCCCTGACACGATTCCAGGCCGAGTTCGAACAGCGAGGTTACGGGTGGTGGGCGGTCGAGGTGGAGGCCACAGGCGAGTTCATCGGCTTCGCGGGCCTGGACCGCGTGGAGGACGGCATGCCGTTCGCGGGAGTGGAGATCGGCTGGAGGCTGGCCCGCCCGGCCTGGGGCCGGGGCTACGCGACCGAGGCCGCTCTCTCCGTTCTGTCCTACGGTTTCGACACCCTGGATCTGCACGAGGTCCTCGCTGTCACAACAGCCACCAACCTCCGCTCGCAAGCGGTGATGCGCCGGATCGGCATGACCCGGGACCCGGCCGACGACTTCGATGACCCGCAGGTGCCGGAGGGGCCGCTGCGTCCGAATGTGCTGTACCGCATCTCGGCGGAGCGACACTGATGCCCGCCATCCGGACGTCTGGCTCGGCTCCGGAACGATCCCG
The DNA here is from genome assembly GCF_036345975.1 of Streptomyces clavifer. Classification (NCBI taxonomy): domain Bacteria; kingdom Bacillati; phylum Actinomycetota; class Actinomycetes; order Kitasatosporales; family Streptomycetaceae; genus Streptomyces; species Streptomyces clavifer. Next base: position 304,683 of record NZ_CP107793.1, read on the forward strand.
GATCCGCGGCGAGACGGCGATTCCCCGGTGCAGCCCACTCGTGCCCACGGTCTGATCGAGGGACCCGGCGGAGACCGTCAGATCTTTGTTTCACGGGCTCGGGATGAAGCACGGAAGGTGTTCGCGGTGCCGTTGGCGTCGGTGTGCCCCGACTGCCGGGGCACACCGTCGTCACCGGGATTACGAGTGACGGCAACCAGCGCAGCCTGTTCGGCGTCGAACCGCGGGTAGTTCGAGCGGGGTAGCTGTGCTGTCACCGCGCACACGCCGAAGAAGGTGGACAGGCCCTCCCGTGTCTGTCGCGCGCCCACAAGGGATCAGCGGGCAGCCCTGCCAGCAGACGTATCGTCCCACGAAGCCGCCCTGCCGCGTCGTCCCAACTGACTGGCTCCCGCCGCGGATCGACTCATACGCGACAGACGGCGCCTGACGACCAGCCCTTCGTTCTCCGAAGTGCCGCCCCACACCCCCCCGCCACCGGGCCGGCTTCAAGTGCCCAGTCCAGGCAGTCCTGTCTGACCGGACAACGGTGGCATACCGCCTTGGCCTCTTCCGTCTGGAGCAGCAACGGCACATTGTTGTTGTTGCCCACGGGGAAGAAGAGGCCAGGATCTTCCCCTCGGCACATCGCCTTGTCACGCCAGGCCACAGCTGGGCCTGTTCCTCGAAGAACGGTGGCCCGCACACCTGCACATTGGGCCCCGCTGCCGGGGTGTCACGAAGACGGTGCATCTACGGGCTCGGAACCGCCTGACTCTCCTCGGCGGTGGCGGTTCCCGTCACACTGAACGACATCGCCACCGCGGCCACGGTCGCGCCGATCGCGGGCAGGGTTCTCCTCAGTCGCTCATACATGTGTCCTCCCGTGGAAGCCGATTCGGTGACCGTCCGCGCTGCGAATGCAGCCTCGGTCGCGCGGACGGGAGGACTTGAAGCGCCACGAGAATCAGGGGCGGCGTTCCGAATGCCGGCCGGGGCCGTGACAGAGCGAGTCGAGGTGCAGGCCCTTGGCCGATAAGCGCTCTCGCCTCGCGAACAAGGAGTCCCCCACACGCATAGCGACGAGCACTCATGGACGATTGACGAGGGTCTGCTCGCCCTTCGCAATGAGGGCCCTGTGCTTGTACGGGGTGGATGCCGGGAACCACTTCACCCGCGTGGATGCCACGTCGGCGCGTGCATGGTGGCCCGGGGTTGCCCGACCGCTCGAGCCGACCGTCCGTGGTCTCCACCGATCAGATTAGACAAGCGGCCGATCTTATAACACGATGAGCGCGCAATGCTGCGGCTGCACGGGGGGCGACTGCTTTATGGCGTGAATTAGCCCTCCGCTCACGTCGCTTCGTCCCCATCTCGGAACTGGAGAGCTTCGCCATGAGCTTCGGCGATCCCAACAACCCTTACAGCCAGCAGCCTCCGCAGGGCCAGCCTGGCCACCCGCAGCAGGCGCCGCAGGGCGTGCCCCCTCAGTACGGTTACCCGCAGCAGCCGTACGGTGCGTACCCGCCCGCCGGAATGCCCGGCGTCCCAGGGGCAGGGATGCCGCCGCTGGCGCACTGGGGGCAGCGCGTCGGCGCGTACCTGCTCGACATGCTGATCATCCTCGGCCCGATGTACGCTCTCGGCTTCATCGACCTCGCGGGCAGCGACGACCCGGCGAACGCCGAGCCCGGGGCCTTCTTCCTGATCGGCATCGTCTACACCCTCGCCATGGGCATCTACCAGCTCTACCTGGAGGGCAAGACCGGTCAGACGACCGGCAAGAAGGTCCTCGGCATCAGCCTGCACCGGGAAGCCGACGGCAGGACCCTGGGCTTCGGAATGGCGTTCGTGCGTAAGCTCGCACACTTCCTGGACAGCGCCGCCTGCTACCTCGGCTGGCTGTGGCCGCTGTGGGACGCCAAGAAGCAGACCTTCGCCGACAAGGTCTGCAGCACCGTCGTCGTCAAGGTCAACAAGGGCTGAGCCCTGGCCGAAGGCTGGAGGGGGTGACCCGGCGACGCACCCTGGTCTCCGGGGATCCCACGGCTTGAGGACGAAACGGTGAGCCGGCGACTCGCCGGCCGGGCCATGCAGGGAGCCTGGGCTGGGCGGCGGGCCACCGTATTCACGCAGATCGCCTCCAGGAGACTGCAGCTGCGGCTGCCCGTCCCCACCGTGAGCGCCACTGGTCCTGACTGCCGGGGTGGCGCATCTCGACGCCGTCTTCGGCCGCTCGCTCGGCCGAGGCGGCCGGCATCGGCGTGTACTGGCCGGCCACCGGGCGCGGGCAGGGTGCCGAAGATGGCAGCCAGTACGTCCTGGAGGGTGCATCGGTCGCACAACCTGCCCTGATAGAAAGCGGGTTGTTGCAGCACGAACAGGCGTACGGTCATCTTGACCGGCACATGAGTCTCAGGTTCGGTGTCCGTGCTTGCGGCGAACAGCACCCGCTCGCCGTTGCGGCCGGGTAGTCGCTGAGGTGACCGCGAGAGGCGCGATACGACCGCGCATCGCCGCAGCGTCAGGTGAGCCGAGCCTGGTACTTCTCCGCCACCTTGCCATCGGTCAGGTAGAAGCTCGCGTTCGGGGGAAAGAGGCCCGTGGCCGCGGTGCACCCGAACATGAGCTTCTTGCCGGATGTCGCCGGCCAGTTCGGGTAAGCCTCCTGCCTGAGGACGCACGAGTCCTTGGGAACGACCGACCAGAGCTGATCCTCGGTCATGCCCACAGTCACCTTGTTGTAGTGGGAGAGCCGAATGGACGGTGTCTTCGCATTGAACAGATACTGCTGGTTCTTGCCCCACAGCTTTCCGTCCGCGGTGAAGGCGAAGGTGCCGTACGGCGCGTAGTCGGCGGATTCGGTGAAGCAGAGGATCGAGGCACTGCTCCGCTCACACCATCCGTCGCCGTCACCCGGCTTGGTGAGATCACCGCCCAACTGCTCCCAGACGTCGGCCTGTGCCGTGCCGAACGGGATCTGACTGTACTTCTCGGCGGTGAAACTGAACTGTTCGTCCGCGTGCGCACTCGCTGTCGCACCCAGAACGGCCGCGCCAGCGGCGATCAACGCGACTACGGAACGCCATGGAGTTGCGTTCGCCATCCGATTCATCTCCTTTGCCTAAGCTCTCTCCTGCCTGGTCCTCATCGTCACCGGCCACACTCTTCGGAGAGTCTCGGAACGCTCCGTGCGCCCTTGTCGGACCGAACCGATGCCTCGATCGCCCCAGCACGGTAGGTGGTGGCCGGGGCCTGAAGCCGGGTGCGAGGTTGGTGCCGGGCCGCGATGCACAGCTCAGTCGGACGTGCGCACCGTGCCCGTGTCCTCGAAGTCGGCTGCGGCAGTGAGCCCCTCGAGGAAGGACCGGAAGTCCGGAGCGAGGGACAGCTCTGTGTGCCGTTCCGCGTCGAACCAGGTCACGGAGGGTTCTCCGTGCCGACCGCAGACCCGGTAGTCGAGCCCGATCCAGCACGGCGCGCTCTCCGAAATGAGTACCACCGGAGTGGGTAGCCCCCACTCCGCGACGAGGTAGGGGCTCGTGAGGATGGACGGGCTTTGATCACGGAGCCCGATGCAGTTCTGCTCACGGAGTCCGATGCCCATCACGAAGTCGAACGCCACGTGGTGAGGGCTCCAGGAGGTCGGGCGGGTCGTGGGGAAGGCATCCCAGCTGTCCGCGACCCCGCCTCCGTTCCGATGGCGCAGGAGGACGAGCAGGGCACTGGGAAGCGTGACGTCCAACAGGCGTTCGGCGTTCACGATCGCTCGGGCGGTGAGCGGCGGCTGGACTCCGTAGGCGCTGCTGGTGTTAGGGAGTGCTGAAGGTCCTCGAAGCGTGCCATGGCAGCACATCGTAGGTGCCTGCGCGGATCGCGTCCGCCAGGGTCGGGGCACCGATCGGTGGTGACGCGGCGACGAGCGACGGTACTCCGGTCAGCTCCGGGCAGGCACGTTGCACCGGCGAGGCGCCGTCCACCAACCCGCCGGACTACCCGGCCAGGTGGAGAGCAGTGACACCTCAGGGCGCAGGTGTCAGCGAGGCGGCCTCCCATGCGAACCCGTCCGGGTCGGTGAACGGTCCGGCCTCGCCACCGATCGCGAGCCGATGCGATCCGCTGCCGTCGGCGGAGACGCCGACGTCCTTGGCAAGGGCGCGGCGCCTGTAAAGCGCCAGCTTTACGGGGCCCTCACCGGCGGCGAACTCGACGTACACGCGGCCGAAGCTCTTCCCCACCGCAAGACCTTGTTCGACGTAGAACCGCTTGCTCGCGATCACGTCCGTGACTCCCAGCAGGAGCACGATCTCGTCGATCTTCCGGGTGGTGGGACCGGTGTCCTTCTTCGCCGAGGTCGCCACCTTCCAGATCGTCCCGTCCGGGGCCCGGACGACACCGCCGTAGCCCCAGAGCGACTTCGTGGCGGGCTTCAGCGACGTGGCACCCGCTTCGAGGGCGGAGTCGACCAGGGCGCGTACGTCGGCCGGCTGGGACACGGTGAGTGTCAGCGTGAACCCGCGGAAGCCGGTCGAGGGCGCCTCGGAGGCCCGCAGGCGGATCTGCGTGTCCAGCCCGAAGGCGGTGGTGCAGAAGTGCTGGGCGGCCGTGGGATCGGCCACGTCGAGGGTGACTGCGTCAATGAATGTCATGGTCATCACGCTAGTTGCGGCCGAGGACCGGTGCTTCTCGATTCCTGATCGGTCCGGTCACCGTGTTCGTGACGCGCCGACAGGTCCGCGGGCGTACGCGCTGTCTCGCGCCGGTAGGCGCTGGGCGGCATTCCGACCAGCTCCGTGAAGCGGATGCTGAAGGTCTCCAGGGACGAGAATCCGGCCTCGGCGCAGACCTCGGGCAGGCTGATGTCGTCACGACGCAGCAGCAGCGTCGCGCGCGCGATGCGCCGCGTCATGAGGTAGTCGTACGGGGACCGGCCGTAGGCCTGCCGGAACTCACGGCTGAGGTGCCGGGCCGTCATGTCCTCGCCGCGGGCGAGGGCCTCGACATCCAGCGGCCGCGCGTATTCCCGGTCGATCCGGTCACGGATGCGGCGCAGTCGCACGAGGTCCTTCAGGCGCTGGGCCGAGGTGCGTGCGCGCGCCCACGAAGGGTGACACATGGAAGGACTCCCTTGTGTAGATGTCCCCCGGCACCTGAGGTGTACGCCGGGCCGAGCGGCAAGGTACCTCATGACGATGACCGGCCTGCCGAAGTCGACGAGCCGATCAAGAGGAGGGTCCGGGCCGAGCACGCCGGGTACCGGCCCGACCGGCTGCGGAGCGGGCCCTGAGCTACTGGGCCCCTCGGGCGGACATGAACGGTGCGCGGGCTGATGCGGACTCGTGTGAACCTTGACCGCGGACCCGCGCGGGCCCGGGCCGCGGATGCGGGCGCACCCTCGTTGCGGGTCGGGGCCGTACGCCCCTCCGCCCGGGTGGCCCGAAGCGCGGCCGCCGAAGGCTGGTGAACGTCAACGATCCGGCCGGTCGCAGGCTTCGCCGCAGGCGGTCGCGAACCCCGCGTTCACGGCGGATCGAATCCGGGCCGGCTCAGCGAAGCTCCTGGATGCGGATCAGGTTGCCCGCGGGATCACGGAAGGCGCAGTCGCGGATTCCGTAGGGCTGCTCGGTCGGCTCCTGGACGACCTCGACGTCACCGGCCTGCACCTTCTCGAACGTGCCGTCGAGGTCCGGGGTGGCGAGCAGGATCCAGCCGTAGGTGCCCTTGGCCATCATCTCGGCAATGGTGCGGCGCTCGTCCTCGGTGATACCGGGGTCGGCGGCCGGAGGCGCCAGGAGGATGGAGGTTCCGGGTACGCCGACGGGGCCCACGGTGATCCAGCGCATCGTGCCCTGCCCGACGTCGCTGCGGACCTCGAAGCCGAGTACATCGCGGTAGAAGGTCAGGGACGCGTCCGGGTCGACGTGCGGCAGGAAGCTCGTGTGAATGGTGATGTCCATGACGATCATGCTAGGCACGGTGCCGCGCTCAGTGCTTCTTGATTCCTGACTGGTCCGGACGCCCTGCCCGTCGGGCCACCTGTTCCCCGTTCCCTCTCGCTCAGGTGACGGGTGCGGACCGTCGCGCAACGGATCACGGCGCCACGCACGTGTGGTGATGGCACATCGAGCACAGCAGACGCTCAGATCCCCTGTCCGGCAGACGCCTGATGACTGCGGCCCATCCTCGGCTCCACGCCTCTCACCGCACTTTTTATGCGGTGCCGAGGGCCGGCGGCACTTTGCGCGTGCCACCGGTCCAGGTCGTCCGATGGTCGGGCAACCCGGCACGTCGGCCCGGGCAGGTCTGCATACGACACGCACGGCGAGGTCTTCGGCGGGCGACGGATCGGAAGGGAGGGGCGTGCCGCCGACCATGACCGTCGTGATCGGGAGAAGCCAGGTCCGCGGGATCCACCGCGGTAGGGGACTTGTCGCGCAGACCCTCACCGTAGAGGAAGCCACCGGCCGACGGGAAGAGCCATGGGCTGCCAACGTACTCGGCAAAACAACGATCGCGTGGGCGTGGTTGCACAGAAAAGGGGTGCCGGCACGTCACAGGCCGGTGCGACGGGAGCCCGAAGGTGGTTCACCACGTTGGCGTCAGGGCGCCGCACACTCCCGGGCACACGACTCCCGTACTCGCTCGGCGCACCTCCCTGGCACACAGCCGGAAGCGAGCTGACACCCGAAGCCGGGGCCCATGGCGGGAGGCCCGAAGGCTCCCCTTCCGTGTGCCCGGCAGCCCCCGCCGCTCCTCCCCCGGACCCGGTCGGCCCCGATGCCGATCGGCTCGGAAGCAATGGCTCCGAACGGCTGCGGCGGCCGGTCGCACCCATGAGAAGGCCGGGACTCCGCATACGACCGTGCCCCCGCCTCCGGGGGAGATTTCTGCCCTAAACGTGACGTTTTCGCAGGCCCGATGCCAGCCAGGAAACTTTCTTTTGTCCAGCGCATTGACGACACCGGTGGGCCGACTTACCTTCATCGCGTTGTTCTTCATATGTCATATATGAGACGCGATACGAGATCTGAGAGCCGCCATGTCGACAAGCCCACTCCCCGTCCGTCCCCGCGTGCTGTACGTGCCCGAGCGAATCGACTTCCGTATCCCCGGAGGACGACGGCTCACGGGCAGACGTGCGCAGGGACCGGGGCAGTGCGGAGTCGGCAACCTGCGCCCCCGGTAGCGCGGCGTTCAGCACCGACACCGGTTGCCGGGCATCGGACGACGCGTCACCGACCGCCCCGGGGGCCGATTCCGGAGCGGAGTCCACTCAGCTGCTGGCCCTCCACCCTTCCGAAGAAGTACCGAAGACATCCCGCACGGTTCGCCTTACCGACTGTCCGGTGAGCCCGGCAGTGAGCACGCAGAGAAGAGAGCCCTTCATGAAGATGCACCGCAGTCGCCGACTCGCATCCGCGATCTCCCTGGTCTCGGCCCTGGCCCTGACCGCAACCGCCTGCGGTGATGACGGCAGCGGCCTGGCCGATGGGGGCGGCGAGGGCTCGGGCACCGGAAGCATCGTCTTCTGGGACGAGAACGGCGGTGTGCGGACAGCCGTCTGGAACGAGATCATCGCCGACTTCGAGAAGGCCAACCCGGACATCGACGTGGAGTACGTCGGCCTCGCCTCCACCGAGGCCCAGTCCAAGTACGACACCGCCATCCAAGGCGGCGGCCTGCCGGACGTCGGTGGTGTGGGTGCGGCAATGATCGCCGGTATCACCGCGCAGGACGCGCTGGAGCCCCTGGACAAGCGCATCGGGGGCAGCTCCCTGGAGGGGAAGCTCAACAAGGCGATGCTCGAGAACGTCAAGTCGGCCGGCGGCCGGGACGAGATGTACACAGTGCCGATATCAGCCACCAACGGCGTCCTGTACTACCGCACCGACCTGTTCGAGAAGGCGCAGCTGGACGAGCCCGAGACCTGGGACGACTTCTACAAGGCCGCCGAGGAACTGACGGACAAGAAGAAGAACGTGTTCGGCTACACGATCCGCGGCGGCCCCGGTTCCATCGCCCAGGCACTGGACGCGATGTACGGGCAGTCCGGGATCGACTCCTTCTGGGACGCGGCCGAGAAGAAGACCACGGTCAACGATCCCAAGAACGTCGAAGCGCTGGAGAAGTACGTCGGCCTGTACCGGAAGGTCACACCCGCTGCCGATCTCAACAACGACTTCACCAAGATGGTTGCGCAGTTCGACTCGGGCAGCATCGGCATGCTCAACCACAATCTGGGCTCCTACCAGGACCACGTGCAGGCGCTGGGCACCGACAAGTTCCGCGGAATCCCGCAGCCCAAGCTGGCCGACGGCACCCGGGTGATGGTCTCCAACCCCGTCTCCGGCCTCGGCCTGTTCAAGTCGTCCAAGAACAAGGCGGCGGCCTGGAAGTTCATCGAGTACGCGGCATCCCACGAGGCCAACTCCAAGTTCAGTGAATCCGCAGGCCTCATCCCGGCGAATCAGGAGGCCGCCGAGGACGCATGGCTCGACAAGGCCGAGGCCACCAAGTTGGGCGCCGAGGCGCTCTTCTCCGGCAACACCAGGATCGTCCAGCTCCCGTACTACCTGCCGGACTGGAACACCCTCTCCAAGGCCGACAGTGAGCCGGGCTTCCAGAAGGTGATTCTCGGCAAGATGACAGCCAAGGAGTTCCTCGACACTCTTGCCGGTCAGCTGAACGAGGCCCAGGCGGAGTGGAAGGAACGGCAGGGCAACTGACGCGCGGGACGAGGGGCGATGCGGGCATCCCGGGGTGGTGCGATGAACCACCGCACCACGCCGGAGCCGCCCGTCGTACGCCCCGGGGCCACCGGGTCCTGCACCCCCGTGGCCCCGGCCCCGGAACGAATCCTGCTGGTACGCGACCTTGGCACGGCCCTCAGTCGTACGCCGACAAGAGGGGAAGCCTCGTGCGCTGTGCCGGTTCGACCGGTGACGGAAAGGTCGCGCTGTCTGGTGAGACGGTACGGCTTCGGTTGCCGCAGACGGCACGCACTCCTGACCCCGGAGTCCTCGCAGACCGCCGTCGCGCTCCCACCGCACACGTGAACCCTCGCGTGGATGCGAAGGCGTCCGGGGGCTCGGAGCAGCATCCTTCGATCAGCTGACGTGAGCAGCGATCGTTCGCGCACACACGAGGGATTCGGCGCGCGTCGTGTCGACCTCCAGGTCGTAGATCACGCTTTGGTGCACCGTATCCGCCTGGGACGCGGCCATTCCCCACGCCCGATCTCCTCGCGCGATCTCACGGCCTGCGGCGACGTCACTCTCGCATCGGACGCCGACCCACAGCACCGCCAGTCCGCCGAGTGCCTTCTGCCACCGCTGTTGGGACTCGGCACCGCCGAGGAAGACCTCATCGACGATGATCCTGGCGCCTGCACCGGCCATCGCTACGATCCCCTCGCCCCAGGCCGCCTCCAGCGCCCGGAACTCCGCGCCGACGCTCACTCGGCCGTCCGCCGCGATCTCGATTCCCGCGTCGGACGCCTGCATCCTCGCGGGCATCGCGTCGACGAACGAGTCCGCCCCGAAGGCCAGCCATGGATCGGGGAGCACCGCCTGCAGGCACCGCACGATCCCGGTCTTCCCCGAGCTGGAACCACCATTGAGGATGATCATCTGAGTTGTCACCGCGCCACATTAGGGTGCCTCCCCCGGACAGGAAACGAATTCCGGACAGAAGGGGATCAAGCTAATGTGCTTCACCACGGCCCGCACCAAGTCGAGCGGACCACGCGGCTCCCCCGCGCCGCACAGGCCGCCGCTGCGGCCGAGCCGGCACCACCTCTCAGAGCGACATGGTGCCCACGGCATCAGGCATGGTTGTCAATGGTCCCAGAGTCCCCCCACTGCCGATCATCAAGCAGCCAGGGCGATGCGTTGAGCGAGACGCTCTGCGGCTTTCCGCCACGCATCGGTCACCGCTGCACGGGCATGGAGGGTGCGGTTCGGCACGTCCCCCGTCAGCACGACCGGTGCGCCGACGTGGACATGGAGGCCCGGCCTGCGCAGCGGGGCGGTGCACAGGCCCGCGATCTGCTTGGTCACGCTTCCTGAGGTGATACGGCGAGAGCCTGCCTGTCCCAGGGGGATGACGGGTGCTCCGGTTCGGTCCACGAGTCGAGCCAGCCCACTGCGGAAGGCTTCCGGGGCTGCTTCCCCCGCGTCCCTGCGCAGCGGAATGCCGCCCTCGCCATAGATCAGGACGAGGCGCCCCCGAGCGAGGGCTTCGGCGGCGCCGTCGAGGGCGTCTCGAGCGCGCGCGTCGCGCCGGTAGACGGGAATGTGTCCGTCGCGGGCAAGCGCTCGCCCGAGTACGGGGATACGCCAGAGGCCCGCCGCAGCCAGAACGACCGGCTTGACGCCGAGACGACGCAGAGCCGCGAGGACCACGGCCGGGTCGGCCAGGGAGCTGTGGTTGGCGGCGATGATGCTGCCCTCGGCCAGGTCGGCGTCGCTGTCCGTGGTGACCGTCAAACGGCCGACGACGGGCACCAGGGATTCGGCGAGGCGACTGAGCATGGGTGGGTCCTCCGGACTCGGATGCTGGTGCCCTCCATCGTGGTCCGGGAGTGTGCTGCGAGCCTGAGTACTGGTACTCACATCTCGGATTCACAAAAGATTCGACACCGCTGCCTCCACACACGACGTTCGGCGATCTGCGTGCGACCGGTTGCCGCTGGTGACGCGGTGCTCCTTCCGGCACCTGAGGACCTGCGGATTCGGCGGCTGCAGCTTGCCGAGCACAAGAACTCGCAGGGTTGGCAGGTAGCAACCGCCGCCTGCTGTAGGCCCATTGGGGAGACGTGGATCCGCAGCCGCACGTTGCGGGGGGCCTCGGCGTCGACCTGCGCCGCTGCTCTGTCGCCGTGTTCGAGGACGTCGTACCGCAGCACAGAAGCGTCTGGCGCTGCTTGCGATGCGCACACCATGTACGGGAAGCGTGGGCGACGTCGCCCGCGTGCCGTCGGAAAGGACTGGCCCACAGGCCCGCGGTGTCGTGAGGGAGCCAGCCCTCACGTGCTACGAAGCGGTACCAGGCCTTGGTACGCATGCCGATGGCTGTGGCCGGTCCCTCGGATGTCGGCGCGCTCGTGACCGACATGGTCTCGCACTCGGCCGGTGGCGCGAGCACGAGAACGCGTCGGTCATGCGCGTTGCCGTCCGGTCACACCACGCCCGGCCGCCCGGTGCGGCCGATGGCCCCACTGCCGGGCGGCGCGTCGAACTGCGACCTCTGTGGGTGCCCGGGCCCGGAATCGGTGCCCGTCACCGGTACCCGGCCGCGTCCGCCGGCTTCCCGGCGTTGTCGACCTCGACCAAGTAGCGCCAGCAGTCCGGGCGCGAGCCGTCGAGGTCAGTGAAGTCGTATTCCTGGGCGAGTTGACCGCTGGACAGCGACTGACCGTTCCACCGTGCGACGTCGGCGTCACCAGCCAGTGCCGCGACCGCGCGGCCGACGTACGACGGGCTCTCCGAGATGCAGAAGTGCGGCACCGCGGCCAACGCGTCGCGCCAGTTCTCCTCAGTGACGCCGAAAGCGTCGAGCATCATCTCCGAGCGCATCCAACCAGGGGTGAGCGCCACCGCCGCCCCTCCGTGCGGCTTCAGCTCGTGTGCGAGTACGAAGGCCATGCGGAGCACACTGTTCTTGGCCAGGTCGTAGAAGTACGAGTTGCGGTAGTGCGCGTCGTTGTACGCGGACGTGCCGTCGGTCATCTCGACCACCAGTCCGCCCGGTCGGCGCACCAGCAGTGGCAGCAGGAAGTGGCTGGTGATCGCGTGGGTCTCCACGCCCAGCCGGAGCAGCCGCAGTCCGTCGTCGAGGTCGTGCTCCCACACCGGCTTGTCGAACGCGAACAGCCGCTCTCCGCCCCAGATGTCGTTGACCAGCACGTCGAGCCGTCCCTGTTCGGCGTCGATGCGCTCGGCCAGCGCGCGGACCTGCTCGGGCACCAGATGGTCGGTCGGCACCGCGATGCCGGTTCCGCCCGCTGCGGTGACGAGCTCCGCCGTCTCCTCGATCGTCTCGGCCCGGTCGTACTCCGAGCGCCGTTGCCGGGTCGTGCGGCCGGTGACATAGACCGTCGCGCCCGCCGCGCCCAGCCTGGTGGCGATACCGCGGCCCGCCCCCCGTGTAGCCCCCGCGACCAGCGCGATCCTTCCCTGGAGGTCTGGTGACGATGTGCCGGGTGTAAGTGCCATTGAGTTCGCTTCCCTGTCTCTGCACGGCCCCGCCGACGTCCGTCATCGGCGCCGACCGGTGAACAACGACCATGCTCGACCGGAAACCCGACACCTTGTGTCGTATTTCTTCATCGGGACCGGGCCGAATCGCCGACCCCTCAGAGCGAGGTGCCTGTCTCCTCGGCCAATCGCTGCAGGAGTCGCTCCTGGAACGCTTCGTCGTGGACTGACCGGTGCGGCTGCGTCAGCTCGCGGTGGTACCAGTACCCGCCGGTGCTCAGGGCCTGCGGATCGTCGCTGGAGGCGAGCCATTCCTGGGTCCGATGGCCGAGTTCCAGGTCGTCCGGTGCACCCGGGCCGCCCATTCTCGTCGGAACCCACCCCGGGTCCACCGCGTTGCTCAGCACCCCTGGGCGCAGGCGGGCCACCGCGGCCATGAGGGCTGTGACGTACAGCTTGCTGTCGTCGTAGGAGCCTGCGCTCTCACCCCTCCAGTCGACCCGGTCGAGCACGGGTCGTCCGCCGAAGTGCGAGCTGCTGCTCAGATACACCAGTCGGCGCGGTCCGTGAAGCAGGGCGGTGAGGAGGTACGGAGCGATGATGTTGACCGGCATGACCGCGGGTCCACTCCACACGCCGGCGTTGTGGATGACCACGTCGAGGGGTTCGGCGTCGTTCAGCTCGGCGGCGATACGCCGTACGGCGTCCCGCTGCGTGAAGTCCCCCACCACGACGCGGGCACCCCGGTCGGCCAGGGCGAACAGGTCCTCCGCACGCTCCTGGTTGCGGGCGTGCACCATCACGTCGTGCCCCTGGGACAGGAGCGTATCCGCAGTGGCTCGGCCGAGGCCGTCCGCGGAACCGGTCACAAGGACGCGAGTCACGCTCGCACCGCCTCTCGGGTGCCCGTCCCGTCGCCGGGCACCGCGGCGGGACGCTCGCGTCGTGCGGCGCGGGCGCTTGCCAGGTCCGTGGGCGCACCGAGAAGCACCTGACATGAAGGTTTCTCCCCCTCGCCGGCGTGGGCGTCGTCGGTGACGTCCATGACTGCTGCTGGTCGCACAGGCCCTCCTCCTACGTTCGTGATGGCCCGGTCAGGCTTCGGGATCCTCCGGCCAAAGCCGAGGAAGCCCCTCGGGTCGTCCGGGGCGGTGGTGCCACCGCGCTCAACCAGGTGCCGGCCGACATGCGCGGGCCGGATCGCGGCGCCGTCCTGTTCCCATCTGATCATCCCCGGCGCCATCACCCCCGGCGACCTTTACACCGACCCCGCCACCCTCGCCGACACCGGTGCGACATCCACACCAACAAGGCGCAATCCGGCACCACGCCGCCCCATGGACACCTGCTTCCACCCGACCGACATCCCGCCCTGGCCACCACGGCCACCGTCGCCGTCCTGACCGCAGCAGGCTGCACCGGAGTCCCGGACGGGGACCAGTTCGAGTCTCCGCGACCTGGAGGCGTCTTCCTCGCGGGCGGGCCACTCGTGCCCTCCGGGTGAGTGGTCTTGGCGAGAGCGCTGTGAGGAGACGCGCTCAGACGGGGAGAGACCGGAGGTCCCGCTGCACTCTCACACACGGAGCCTCGATGAAACGCCCCACCGCGGCGGCCTCTGGTACCGCCACACTGCTGCTCGCTGCCGTCCTGACCGGCTGCTCCGACAGCACCACGGCGGAGGGCCACGGCCCCACCGCCTCCGGCGCCTCCCCCTCGGCGCCGGCCACCGTGGACACGAAGTCCGAGGGCAAGCTCGGCAGCATCCTCGTCGACGACAAGGGCAACACCGTCTACCTGTTCCTGGCCGACAAGAAGAACAAGTCGAACTGCACGGACGCCTGCGCGAAAGCATGGCCGCCGCTGCTCACCAAGGGGGCTGCCAAGGTGGGCGACGGCGTGAACAAGAAGCTGCTCGACGTCACCAAACGTTCCAACGGTGACGAGCAGGTCACCTACAACGGCCACCCTCTGTACTACTACGCCGCCGACACGAAGCCCGGTCAGACGAACGGCCAGGGCCTCAACCAGTTCGGCGCCGAGTGGTACGTCCTTGACACCAGGGGCAATAAGGTCGAGAGCTGAGTCGGCTGCAGGACATGAGGGCGCAACGCGGCAAACAGGGCGGCAGGAGCTTCGTGCCCGCCGTGTGCGCTGTCCTGGTGCCTGTCGCGGTCGGGGTCGGGATCTACCTCTTCGGAACCCACCACACGCCGAACTACGACAACGGACTCTTCGGTGCCCACGGCACCGCCGCAGTCGACCTCAAGGCCCGACTCAGCACCGCGCTGCTCGGCCTCGCCCTCGTCCAACTCTGCCTCGCCCTCTGGATGTACGGCCGCATGCCGGGCGCCCGCTCCGCACCCCGATCGGTGCGCCTGGGGCACCGTGTGCTCGGATTCCTCGTCCTTCTCTTCTCCCTGCCGATCGCCTACCACTGCCTCACGACCTACGGGATCGAGACGACATCCCCGCGGGTCGCGATCCACTCCTTCACCGGGTGCGCTCTCTACGGGGCTTTCGTGGCCAAGGTCATCGTCGTACGCAGCAGGCGCCTGCCCGGCTGGCTCCTCCCGGCGGTGGGCGCCCTGCTCGTACTCGGCGTAGTCCTCCTCTGGTACACCGCAGCTCTCTGGGCCCTGAACGGAAACTCGGTACCAGGGTTCTCCTCCGTCTGAGGGAACGGTCCCCCACGTGTACGTGCTACCCGTCCAGGCGGCGTGGAGGTCGGGAGGGGCTTTGTCCCCTGACCGCGCGGGAGTGAACCACACGCTGCTGGTCGCCTACAGCATGATCGCGGCGGGGATATCGCCGGGTGCGAGGCCCTGACATTCCCTGTCAGGGTCTCGCACCCTGCTCACCGACTAGCAGTTTCCTCCCGGCCGGGAGGACATGAGCAGACGGCGACCTCACGCAGGAAGGCTGCCGACGGCCGACCGCGCACCACCGTGTCGATCTTGGAGTCCCCCCTGGGCGGCTGAGGACCCCAGGTTCGCCGTCGTTGCGAGCGGGCCCATGCCTCCGGCCTCGTAGACCGCGCGTCACCCCGAGACAGTCGGTTGGGGCACGCCGTCGAGCGGCCGGAGGAATCGGCGCTCGTACCGCTTGATGCATCGGGTCTCACGAGCCAGTGCGAATGCCTCCTGGCACTCCGGGTCGGACATGCTGTCCATGCGGTACTGCTCGTAGGCGGCGAGGCTGGGGAACGAGAAGAGGGCGAACGCGATGTCGCTGTCGCCCTCGCTCGGCAGGAAGTAGCCGTGGTGCGTACCGCCGAAACGGTTGACGAGCAGGACCCAGCGGCGGCCGTACTCCTCGAAGTCCTCGAGCTTGTCGGCGTCGATCTCGTACTTCAGATGAATGGTGATCACGCCCTGCATCTTGCCGTGCGACGGATCGGACGCGTAGCCGGCCAGTGCGACCAGGGGCTGTCCGAAAAGTTCGACGGCGTGGAGGACGTCGCGCTGGGGCATGCCGCCGACGTCCATGCGCGCCCTCGATCTTTCATTCCTACTCCGCTCGCCCGGGCCCGGTCGCGGCCTGCACTTCGTGTCCGGACGGTACGGTCAACGTCGTGTCCGGGGCCAGGTCGGCCCGCACCTCGCGCGCGGCGCGGGTGCCGGATGCCATGGCACCCTGCACCGATCCGGTCGCCCGGTGGTCCCCGCATACGTATCGGCCCGCACCGAAGCGGGTGGTGCGGCTCAGCGGCCAGGGCGGCGTCATGGCGGGCAGCGCGTCCTCCACCGTGTACGTGGCGACCGGCTTCCACCCGCTCGTCCCGGTGCCGTACAGCTCGGCCAGGCGTCCGCGTACCGCCGATTCCCTGCCCGGCAGGTCGGCCCCGAGTACGGAGGTCGACACCAGAGCAGTACCTGGCGGGGCGTAGGTGGGCGTGACCTCGGTCAGAACACAGGTGTTCAGGACGGCCAGGCTGCTGTCCACGACCAGGGTCGGCTCGGTCAGTGGCGAGGCGTCGGCCGCGTGGTAGTAGGTCGTCACCGTACGGCCGTCCGGCACCGGCAGGCCCGGCAACAGACGGGCGGCCGTCGGCCCGTCCGTCGCCACGACGACCGTGGGAGCCGGCCGTTCACTGCCGTTCTCCAGGAGCACTCCGAAGTCGGTCACCGCGGCAACCGGGGTACCGAGTCGGAGGGTACCGTCCGGCAGGCCTGCGGCGAGCTGGGCAGGCACCGCACCGATGCCCTCGGCGGGCAGGCAGAGGGAGCCCCGCGCCATACTGCGCCAGACAAGGTGGAAGAACCGGGCGGAAGTCACCAGATCGTCTTCCAGGAAGACTCCGGCCAGGAACGGCCGCAGCAGGTCCTCCACTGCACGCGGAGAGATTCCGGCGTGACTGAGGGCCGACGAGGTGGTCCGGTCCGGCCTGCGCTTGAGAGATCCGGCGGGAAGCAGGACATCACGCGCGGTGAGGGCGACGAGCGCGGCAAGGTCGCGAGCCGAGAGAGCCCGCCCGGGCAGCAGGCCTGCGGCCTCCCCCGGATGCCTGGTCGGGTCGGCGATCCGCACCTGACCCGAGGGCGTCTGGGCGAGGAGCCCGGCGGTGAACGGCCGGAGGCGCAGCTCTCGCAGGGCAAGGCGCCTCTTCACCTGCGGATAGGCGGTGTTGAAGACCTGGAAGCCCCGGTCCAACAGGAAGCCGTCCTGACGGTCCGTTCGCATCCGGCCACCGACGCGGTCGGAGGCTTCCAGCAACTCGACAGTCAGCCCGGCCCTGCTCAGATCCAGCGCGCAGACGATGCCGGCCAGTCCGGCACCGACGACGAGGACGTCGGGCAGCGGACGCCGCTGTTCGGTCATCACCCATCTCCTCCCTCACTGTGTGAAGTACCTGCCGCTGTCAGCCGATCACGAACCGGACGCCGATGCCAGGAACCGCCCCGGAGCTCGGCCGATCCGTCACGGTTTACGAGCCGTCAAACCGGCCGTGACCGCATGGTGTGGAACGGTGAGGCCATCGGGCCGCCCGGGTGGCAGAGCACCTCGTATGGGCCCTTCGACGATGTATGGACCAGCGTGGCGCCGTCTGTATCGGTGTTCCGTCATGGGGCACACCCGCCGAGTGAGTTCCGTAGGGCCGGATCCATGACCTCTTCCGCCGATGCAGCGCGCCGGCGCCTGAGGTCAGGGCCTCCCCCGGCTCCAGGTCCCGACGTACGGTGTCGAGCCGGGTCAGCAGGCGCTCGCCCCGGCACTTGGCCAGCATGGTCGCGGACGCCCTTCGGCGGAAGACGGCAACGATCTCAGAGCAGTCGTCCGAGCATCCGAAGGCCACACCTCAAGCCGGGCCCTGCCCGGCACAGGCCCAGCAACGGCCGTGTGTGGAAAACCTGTTCGCGACAAGGAATCGGGTGCCTGCCGGCCCGGAAGCCACCGCAGCCGCCGTCATCCGGCTCCGCACATGGTCAGTCCGGCAGAACCTACTCGGCGGACTACAAGCCCGTGCCACCCGTGAACGGGAAGAGCGGATAGCTCTCCACGCACGGCCCTCCGGGCGGGTGGTCCGGCCAACCCATGCCCAGCCGGTACAGCAAGGTCAGCGCGACGACGACTACGAGCAGTACGAGCCACAGGAGCGGCTGCCCGCCCCGAAGCGTCCGCCGTCGCAGCGTGAGTGGGAGCGGAAGTAGCAGCAGAGTCATGCACAGCCACACGACAGGCATCATCATCTGCAGCCCGATGTTGTTGCTCGCGTCGTTCCCGAGTGGGCAAGTCGCCCACGACCGGATGGTCCACGCTGTGCCGCCGTACACGCCCAAGGCCGCGAGAGCGGGAGCGGACACGTACCAGCCGCATCCAGGAGCGGAAGCAGGCGATCCGTCTGCCGCCTTCGAGACGTGCATCCCCTCTGCCACCCCCTGGAAGTCGCTCCGCAGAGTGACCGAACGAACGAACTGGCCGACAATCCGCGGCGACTGCGGCGACTGCGGCGACTCTACTGACGCTGACCGAAGAACCAGCAGTTGTCTCCGTGCAAGCCACCCACATCAAGCCTCACAGGGCCCACCAGCAGTACATACGGCGACCGTCCGCTCGTGCGCGACCGGCCAGACCCGACAGCACCACCAGCGCCTCGGCTGCGTCGTCGGCGGCGATTCCGGATGCCTGGAGCTCCTCGGTCTCGGACCATGGCCCGGCGGCCTCGACGAGGGAGGCGTGCGCGGCCGATGCCAGCGCCTCCTGCAGAGTGTCGGAGACACTCACGATGAACGCGCTCTCCGCTTCCGGAGACGAGAGCAGTTGCCCCGAGCGGGGGCGTCGGGTTGCTTCATCGTAGGCACAGCCGGTCAGGATCGCTTCGAGCTGGGCCGTCACCACAACGGGATCGATGCCTCTCAGCGCCACCACGTCGTAAACAGAAGGGTCGGGTCCGCCTGGCTGTTCCAGAACGCGGACAGCTGTGTCGTCGTCGGCCGCAGAGAAGTAGTCGCACATCACCATGCGGTAAGGCTCCCATCCAGCACTGACAGCGCGTCCGGCTGCGCGTCGTTGACCAGTCAGGACTGGCTCAAGGGGGGCCGCCAGCATGTCGGCCGACCAGATTCGAAGGTGGCGGCGGCCCTTCCGTGATCCTCGGTGAGTGGTTGTCGGTGAGCTGGGTGAACGACTGCGGCTCCCCACGGCCGGCAGACGTCCGTGAGACGGGTCGCGGTTCCAGGCCGCGTGGGGCATCTGCTCCCGTGGAAGGCGGACTTCGCCGGCGCCACAGGGCAGGCGAAGCGGGTCCGGCGGGCAGGGGCGTTTCGAGTGGGGTGACCGACTGGCGCCACTTCCGGAAAACAGTTTGCCCGGGTGCCCGCGCTGCCCCACCATCTGCCCATGACTACGACCCTGGCCGTTCCGTCGCCGATGTCCACCGATCGATCGGTGCGGGCCCAGCAGCGGTCCAGCCGATCGCGGAGACCTGCTCACCCGCACTTGTGACCGCCGCCCTGGTCGCGGGACTGCTCGCCGGCTATGGCATCGCCCTACCGGTGGGAGCGGTCGCGGCGTACCTGGTGGCTCTGACAGCCCGCACGTCTCTGAGGATCGGCGTGTTCGGCGCGCTGGGTGTCGCAACTGCTGACGGCCTGTACGCGCTGATCGCCGTGGTCGGAGGCTCCGCGCTCACCCCCTTCATCGAGCCGATCGTGCTTCCACTCCGCTGGGCCTCCGCCGCCCTGCTCGTCGCGCTGGCCATGCAGGGTGGTGCCACCGCCGTCCACCGGTACCGCAGCCGGCAGGCGACGATCCGTATCGACGAACCGCCTCCCACCCCTGTTCGGGCCTATGCGGTGTTGTTGGCGATCACGATGATGAATCCCATGACCGTGGTCTACTTCGCGGCACTCGTGCTCGGCAGCGAGGTCACGGCCACCGCGGACCGCCCGCAGCAAGCCGTGTTCGTCATCGCCGCCCTCGCGGCATCCGCCAGTTGGCAACTGCTCCTGGCCGGTGGGGGCGCGCTGCTGGGCCGGGCGCTGACCGGCCCTCGCGGACGGCTCCTCACCGCCATGGCGTCCAGCAGCCTCATCACCGCGCTCGCCGTCCATCTTCTCGTGACGGCACCCTGACGGCCCCGTGCTCGCGAGCGTCGGACGCGGATCCGGACGGTCGCGTCGGGCGGACGGACGGGCGGTCGCGTCGGGCGCGGACGGCCGGACGCGCCCGTGAGGGGCTGCGCTGCGGTGCCGTCCCGGGCCGTCGGCTCCGGCTGACACACTCCCCCTCATGGACACCACACCCGAGCACATGGGTTCCCGGATGGCGGCCGGTTGGACCGTG
The DNA here is from genome assembly GCF_036345975.1 of Streptomyces clavifer. NCBI lineage: Bacteria > Bacillati > Actinomycetota > Actinomycetes > Kitasatosporales > Streptomycetaceae > Streptomyces > Streptomyces clavifer. The sequence goes on from NZ_CP107793.1 coordinate 324,641, forward strand.
GCGCTCGCAGGCCTCGGAGCGGTCACCGGATTCGTCTGGGACGGGCCTTTCCTCGCCGTCGCCTGCGCGCTCTCGCTGGGAGGCGGCGCCGCCCTGGGCGCGCTGCTTTCCCACCGCCGAATGATCGCGACCATCCGCGAAGGACAGGGCGAGGCCGCTGCCCTCGGGTACGCCGACGGGATCGGGGACATGGTGGTGCTGGGCATATCCGCGTACGGGGTCTCGGTCTTTCCGCTGTCCGGCCCCGATGCGGTGAACCCCGCCGAGCGCACGGCACGCCGCAAGGCCGCTTATCTCCTCACCGCCGCCGAAGGGCTTCCTCATCACATTCGTGAGGCCGCTGCCGCCGCTCTCGAGGCCATCGACGACGCGCGTGACGCGGACGCCCGGTCCGCGATCGACGTACTCGTGAAGGCGGTCCATGAACAGCGTCGCCGCACGTGACCGTGACCGGCCGACATCCCGTCGGGCAGGGCTGCCGGCCGGTCACACCGTGATCGGCCCCGGCCCGTCAGGCGTTGGGGTCGAAGGGGATTCCGGCGGGCTTGGCCTTTGCGAGGTGGGCGTTGAAGTTGCCGTCCTTGAGCCCGAACACCGCACTGCCGAAGTTCGCCTGGACCAACTTGTCCCGTACGCCCGCGGGATAACCGTTCCAGCCGACGAGGGTGGGGTACCTCCACCCGTGGTAGTGGTTCTCCGGCGGCTCGTCGTTGCTGTTCGCGGGGCGGAAGCAGTGCGTGCTCAGGCCGTCCTTGTGGTAGACGACCTTGGGGTGCGTTCCGTCCCACCGGATCTGGTCACGGTTGTAGATGTCGAAGTTGCCGTGGGCCGAGGTGGAGACGTAGCGGGCCTCGTTGTTCTGCACCCAGACCACGACGTGCTCCCAGTCGTGCCGGTGTCCGCCCAGCCCGCTGCCGGCCACCGCCTGGTCCTTCTCGAAGTAGAGCCCGTAGATGATCGCGCACCAGCCGTTGTTGCACTTGTAGCGCGCATACCCGTTGGTGTTGTCCAGGTCTCCGGCGTCACGGCAACTGCCGTTGACCGCACCGGTGGTGTTCAGGCCCGGGGATATCGCCCCGTCGGGACCGATCGCCGGAGTCGGGTAGCAGCCGTCCGTGTCGTAGTCGAAGGCGGGCTGGAAGGTCTGCTCCATTCCGTCCGCGTTCGCGGGGAGGGCGGGCGGCGGGGCAGCGAGCGCACTGCTCGCGGAACCGATGACCAGCGTAAGGGCGCCGGCGACGACGAGCGACACCCTGCGGAAGCGGGCTCCGGACTTCATACATCCTCCAGGTTGGCGCGTGGCGGGGGCACGCGACCATCCTTGGCATGCCCACCACAACCGTAATGAACCCTTCCACCTGGCCCAACACCCTCTGGAAGCCGAAGCGATGAACGTTCGGCCAACGCACGGGGACGAGCCGCGGTGCCCGGCGCCCTCCGCATCGCGCGCACGACGCCGGAGAGTCAGGGCCCACCGGTGGGGCCCTCGGCCCTGGTGCACCACCCTCGGCCGCTGTTGAGCAAAAGCGTGTTCACTCCGGGTGCGTGGCGGAGGCGGACCGCGTGGCCGAGGCGGACCGCGCGGCGGGGGCGGCTCCGCCCGGGCGGAGGGTCCACGGCACGGGCTCCGTGTTCGTCAGCCACTGATCGGCGATCAGGAGCCGGATGACCAGGAGCCGTAGCCCACGTGGCTGCTTCCCCCATCCCATCCCCGTGCACAGCTGCTTCACGGACGGGCCGTGGCCGTGCGACGCACGGAAGTCCGCGGCGAACCGCGCGACGCGAGGCCCTTCGTCGGGATTGCTGTCCTTCCACGCGTCGAAAGCGGCCCGCACCGCCTCGTCGAACTGGGCGGGAACCGGAGTGCGCATGAAGGCCTCCGCCACCCTCACGGGGGACATCGAGCACAGCGTGCACTTCTCGACGGCCTCGGCGTGCCGGCGCAGCGCCGGACTCGCCTGCGCCTTCCACTCGTCCCAGGTCATCGCCGGCGCCTTCGTGCGGGGCGTGACGAGCGGCAGGGCGTGCATGCCCGACAGATGCCGCACCGCGTCCCCCAGGAGGTAGCGGTTGCCGTCAAGTTCGCTCAGGAAGCCCTTGGCCAGCAGCTCGGGCAGGGCGGCATGACAGTGCCCGGGCAGACCGGCCGGGAGGCTGCCGTGGTCGTCGGCCGGTGCGTGGGCGGCCAGGAACAGTGCGGCCAACCGTGCTGCGACCGAGGTCTTCCTGGCCGGTTTGGCGGTCAGGACCCGGCTCGTCCACCCCGACACCCGGGACCGGGTCAGCTTGGCGAAGGGCAGCGGGCGGTCCGAATCGACCGCGAACTCCGGTACGGCGATCGCCACGGGCACATCGGGGTCTCCCTCGATCAGATCGACCCGCGCCTGCCATCCCAGAGCGCCGACAGCGGCGACAGCGCCTTCCGCGTCAACGAGGCGCAGCGAACGCAGATCCTGCCCGGTGAGGTTTCCGATGCCACTCCGTGCGGCACGGATGGCGACGACCACGGCGAGGAGCTGCGCGTCGGCCCCTTCGAGCGGCAGCGAGCCGACGTAGGACAGCAGCCGACGGGCGGCTTCTCCCTGTCGGGCCGTCAGCAGGAAGGGCTTCGGAGGCTTCGCCACCGCCGGGGCGGCCGGGACAGGGGACGTACTGGGCGAGGAGAGAGGCACGTCCGGTACAACGTGCGCCCGGGGCCGAGGTCACGGTCACCGCCGTACTGCTGTGCGACATCGGCCCGGTGGGCAGGCACGCGCGCCGGTAAACGATATGAACGCAATGACGTGACCCCTGGCCATCGGACGGAGCGTGGCCCAGCATCGGCCGCCTCACCGACATGCGCTCAGCAACCAGGAGGACACATCGTGCCCACGTCCGTCATCAGGCCGGGTTCCCGCAGACGACTGCTCACCGTGGTGGCCTGCGGCCTGGCGGGACTCCTCGGCACGGGGCTCCTGGGCCCCGCCCGGCCCGCCGCCGCGGCCGGGCCGCCCGTCGGGGTGCCCTGTCCGGCGGAGGTGACGACCGAGGCCACGTGTTATGCGGGGCAGGACTCCCACGGCGCCCACTACGCCATCGCCGTTCCGCGCGACTGGAACGGCACTTTGGTCATGCACGCGCACGGTGGCCCCGACCTGGGAGCGGGATCGGACCCGCAGCGGAGCATGGACGACCTCGGGCGCTGGTCGGTCATGGTCGAGGAGGGCTATGCCTGGGCAGGGTCCTCCTACCGCCGCGGCGGGTACGGAACGAGGATGGCGGCCACCGACACGGAGAACCTGCGCCGTCTGTTCGTCAAGGAGTTCGCACGCCCGCGGGCCACGCTGATCCACGGCCAGTCCTGGGGCGGCAATGTGGCGGCGAAGGCCGTGGAGATGTACGCGGCCGGCGGCAGGCCGGCCTACGACGGCGCGCTGCTCACCAACGGCGTCCTGGCGGGCGGTTCCCGGGGCTACGACTACCGTGTGGACCTCCGTGTCGTCTACCAGTACTACTGCGGAAACCACCCGCGCCCTTCCGAGCCCGCGTACCCGCTGTGGATGGGGCTGCGGGAAGGTTCGACGATGACCGCCGCGGGTCTGCGCGCCAGGCTCGAGGAGTGCACCGGCTACACCACGCCACCGGCCGGCCGGACACCCGCCCAACAGCGCAACCTGGACGACATCCTGGCCGTGACGAAGATCCCCGAGCGGACGTTGGAGTCACATCTGCGCTTCGCGACCTTCACCTTCCGCGACATCGTCCAACGGCTGGACGGACGGAACCCGTTCAGCAACGACAAGGTGCGCTACAGCGGGTCCCACGACGACGGGGCGCTCAACGCCGGTGTGCAGCGCTTCGCCGCCGACCCCGTCGCACAGCGTGATCTGTCGTACGACAGCGACCTGACCGGGCGCGTCTCCATCCCCGTTCTGACGATGCACGCGATCGACGACCCCACCGCCTTCGTCGAACACGAGGATGCTTACGGCGCCACCCTCGAAGGCGCCCACCGCGACCGCCGTCTCGTCCAGACGTTCACGCAGGAGAGCGAGCACAGCGGGCTGAGCACTGCGGAGTACGCCAGTGCCGTGGAGGCGCTGTCCGACTGGGTGCGGACGGGCCGGAAACCCACCCCCGCCTCCGTCTCGGCCTTGTGCCCCTCCTTCGACGCGGCCTACGGCACGGGTTGCTTCTTCCGGCCCGGTTACGTCCCCGGCTCCTACGCGTCACGGGTGAACCCGCGGCCGGGAGCGGAGCACTGGCCCGCGATGACAAGGGCGCAGGAACGGAAGTGGAGCCGCCTCGAAAGCGTGGGCATCGCCCCCTGAACCGAGGGCGGGCCACAGGGAGGAGCGCCGGACCGGGGAAGGCGGGGCAGCGTTCGCGATCCGCCCGGTGCTCCCCCGCGTCTCCTGTTGCACGCCGCCTCGACGCGCCGCCCTGCCTGCGCCTCACCGGGGGCCTGCGGGATCCGGCCGGCAGACCCCGCTGACGACTGCGCGGCTGGTGGGCACGGACACACAGCGGCGGCGGACCGCGATGCGGTCCGCCGCCGCTGTGTGTCCGTCGTGGGGGATCAGTTGTCGTCGGTCTCCTCTGCGGTGATCTTGCCGTTCTCCGCGTTCACCTCGAAGGCGGTCCTGTTCCAGTCCTCAGTGACGACGTCGACCTCCCAGACCAGGGTCTGGGTGTCGTTCTCGTCGAGGTCGACCGAGGTGACCGTGCCCTTCTTCTTGTCCGTGGCGACCTTGGCCGCCTGCTGCGGCGTCTGCGTCGCCTTGGTGAGCCAGTCCGCGAGTTGCTGCTTGTCGGCGTCGGTCTGGTCCTCGTCCGGGACGGAGTCGATCACGTCGCCCGACACCGCGTCGATGGTGACGGTGTGCGCGGTGCCGTCCTTCTCGACAACCTCCGCGATCCACTTCGGGCCCGTGGAGCTGCCGCTCGGGCTCGGGCTGCCGCTCGCACTGCCGCTCGGGCTCGGGGTGCCGTAGGGGCTCGGGCTGGCGCTTCCGTCACCGCCGGCGCTCTCACTGGGGCTCGCGCTGGGGCTGGCGTTGTCCTCGTCGTCCAGACCCTCGAGGTCGATCTCCGTCAGCTTCCCGCCGGACACCTCACCCACCGCCGTCGTGGCGGCCTTGTCGAAGGTGACCTTGACGGTCGACAGGAAGTCCTTGCGCCGGGTCTGGGCCTCGGTCAGCTGGGCCGTGCTGGAAGGACTCCCGGACGGGGTGGTGGTCTGCTTCGGAATGACCTTCGCAGCCTCTGAGGTCGCCGCGGCTGTCTTGTCACCGCTGTCCTGCCCGCAACCGGTCACGAGGGCGGAAGCAAGGACGGCGCACAGGGCGCCGACGACACGGAGTCGGCGGGTGCGCGAGGAAACGGTCTTGTTTCGGCGGGTCTCAAGTCTCATACCCGCATGCCTAGCCGCCTCGGCGATCAGTCATGTTGTCCGCCCGGTGGCTGTCACCCGATCGACGGTGCGGTCCGCCCATTCGCCGGGCCGCACGGTCCCCGGGCGCGGCGGAGGCCGTCCGGGCATCCACGGGCCCCGCCACACGGCGAAGGGCGCCGGTTCGGGACCGGCGCCCTTCGTACGGGGTCCGCGGGACGTCAGGCGGTGAGCCGGACGTCGGACGGCACGGCCGCCGGCATCACCGTTCCCGCCGACGGTACGGCTCGCAGCTGCGCTTCCGCGGCATGCAGGGCTTCGTGGACGGTCCTGGTTCCGGTGGTGACACACAGGGTGTAGGACACGTCCTCGAGTTGCCGGACGCTCTCGGGAGTTCCGAGCCGTGCACGAGCGCTTCGGAGTGCTTCGTAGCGCTTGACGAGATTCCGCAGCGTTGCGGGATGGGCCATCAGCACGGCAGTTCCTCTCCACAGGGCGGCCGGGAGCGTATGGCCCCGCGCCGACGATGTCCGATCGCGCCGGCGTTCCGCCCGGCGTCACGGGCGGCCGTGCGAAGCTGACAGCACGCGTCCGGTCCCTTGCACACGATGGTCGCTCCGCCTCACCGAATCCGCATCCGCAGTCACTCGGGGTGACGAGGCAGGGCTTCCGAGCGCCGCGCGCGCCGGTGCGAAACAATGGGAGCACGAGAGGTCTGCCGTACAGCCGGTTCCCGGTCGGGAGGTCATCATGAATTGCCCGGAGAGCTACGAACTGATTTTCCGGACGACGGCTGCCGAGGACGATGTGGTCGTCGTCCACCTGACAGCCCGGTCCGGTGCCGGGGGCTACCCGGTCTACGAGGACGAGTCCGGGATCGTCCGTGCGGAGGTCAGCGAGCGCGGCGAGGTGCGCATGCTGGCGAGCGGCGGGCACCAGGCGCCGCGGGTGCCACTGCTCGCCCGTCCGCTGACCCACGGGGCGGCCGGCCGCACCGACCAGTGAGGTCTCCGCCCCTGCTCGCCATGCCGTCCTGATGCCTGTTCATGCCCACACATCTTCCGAATGTGTTTACTTTCCAGAGATGCGACCGTAGCCTGCTGGTGAAACCACAGACTCGGGCATGAAACGGAAACGTAACCACATGTACGGACCGGAGCGTCAACAGGAGATCCTCCGCCTCGCCGGAGAGAGCGGCCGCGTCGATGTGCTGTCCCTGGCCGAGGAGTTCCAGGTGACCGCCGAGACCGTCCGGCGTGATCTCAAGGCCTTGGACCGGGCAGGGCTGCTGCGCCGCGTGCACGGGGGCGCGATCCCTGCCGGGCGGCTGGGTTTCGAGCCCGGTCTCGCCGAGCGCGACACCGTGGCGGCCGACGAGAAGGACCGCATCGCCGCCGCCGCGCTGGGTGAGCTCCCCGCCGAGGGCAACATCATCATCGACGCGGGAACGACGACCGTCAGGCTGGCCTCGGCCGTGCCGCTCGACGCCGGTCTCACCGTGGTCACTCACGCGCTGCCGGTCGCCGCTCGACTTGCCGACCATCCGGGGATCTCGCTGCACCTCGTCGGAGGCCGGGTGCGGCACCGCACGAGCGCCGCCGTCGACGCCTGGGCCCTGAGCGCGTACAACGAGATCAATGCCGATGTCGTCTTCCTCGCCACCAACGGCTTCTCCGCCGCCAGTGGCCTGACCACTCCTGACCTGGCCGAGGCCGCGGTGAAGCGCGCGGTGATCACAGCGGCCCGCCGCGTGGTGCTCCTCGCCGACTCGGGCAAGTTCGGCCAGGAGCACTTCGCTCGCTTCGGCGACCTCGCCCAGGTGGACCTGCTCATCACCGATACGGGGCTCAGCCCCGAGGACGCCCGGGCCATCGAGAGCCGGGGCACGGAAGTAGTACGCGCATGATCCTGACCGTCACCCCCAATCCCAGCCTGGACCGGACGTACGAATTGCCCGGGCTCACCCGGGGCGCCGTCCTCCGGGCCACCGCGGACCGTGTCGATCCGGGCGGCAAGGGCATCAACGTCTCGCGTGCGGTCGCCGCAGCCGGGCACCGCACGGTGGCTGTCGCACCTCTGGGCGGGCCGGAGGGCAAGTTGCTGGCCCGCCTCCTGGGCGAACACGGCATCGAGGCCGCCGGAGTGCCGATCGCCGGCAGCACCCGTGTCAACATCACCCTCGTCGAACCCGAGGGGACACTCACCAAGGTCAACGCGGCGGGACCCGACATCTCCGAGGCAGAGGCCGAACGCCTGCTGGACGCCGTCCGCACCCGGTCGGCGGGCACGGAGTGGATCGCGTGCTGCGGCAGTCTGCCGCGCGGCCTGCCGCCCGAGTGGTACGCCGAGCTGGTCGCCCGCAGCCACCGCGCGGGAACCCGGATCGCCCTCGACACCTCCGGGGCCGCGCTGGTCGCGGCGCTGCGCGAGCGCCCGGACGTGATCAAGCCGAACACGGAGGAGCTCGCCGAGGCCGTGGGCCGCCCGCTCGCGACGGTCGGTGACGCGCTCAAGGCCGCGCAGGAGCTGTGCGAGCTCGGGGCACGGTCCGTGCTGGCCAGTCTGGGCGCCGCGGGCCAGCTGCTGGTGGAGGGATCCGGAGCGTACTTCGCCGGCGCGCGGGTGGATGCCGTGCGCAGCAACGTCGGCGCGGGCGACGCGTCCCTCGCGGGCTTCCTCGCCGCCGGCGGGACGGGCCACGCGGCGCTCTCCGCCGCGGTGGCCCATGGCGCGGCCGCCGTGCAGCTCCCCGGAAGCGTCATGCCGGCCCCGGCCGACCTCGATCTGTCCGCGGTCGTCACGACCTCGGACATCCCCATGGACCTCGCTCTGACGGAGCCGTCCCCATGACCGTCGTGCGACTGTCCAGCCGCACGAACCACGTCCCCCGCCCCGTCCCCAGGACGGTCCACGAGCAAGGAGCCCCGCGATGAGTGAGCTGATCACCGCGGAACTGGTCGACCTCGATCTGTCCGCCGAGACGAAGAACGAAGCTGCCCGTTCCCTGGCCGAACGGATGGTGACGGCCGGCCGTGTCACCGACCTCGACGGTTTCCTGGCCGACGTGGCGGCCCGCGAGGCACAGATGCCGACCGGTCTGGACGGCGGCATCGGCATTCCGCACTGCCGGAGCGAGCATGTCGCCGCGCCGACGCTGGCCTTCGGCCGCAGCGCGCGGGGCATCGACTTCGGTGCCGCTGACGGTCCGGCGGATCTGGTCTTCCTGATAGCCGCGCCGGCCGGTGCGGACGACGCCCACCTCACCATCCTGTCGAGCCTGGCACGGCGGCTGATGGACCCCGCGTTCACCGACGCGCTGCGGGCGGAGGCGAACCCTGCCGCTGCGGCGGCCCTGATCCGCGGCGAGCAGGCCCCCGCACCGGCCGTCACCTCTCCCGCGGCCGAGCGGAACGCGTCGGCCGACCGGGACACGGCCGACAAACACGTGGCCGACAAGCACGTGGCCGAGGAGGACGTGGCCGACGAGCACGTGCCTGACGAGCCGGTGACCGGCGAGCCCTTCAGGATCGTCGCCGTGACGTCCTGTCCCACCGGGATCGCGCACACCTATATGGCCGCCGAGTCGCTGGAGGCGGCCGCGCGCGCCGAGGGCGTGGTCATCAGTGTCGAGACGCAGGGTTCGGCCGGGTTCAAGCCCCTGGACCCGGCGGTCGTCGCCGCGGCCGACGCGGTCATCTGGGCGCATGACGTCGAGGTGCGGGAGAAGGCACGGTTCGGCGGCAAGCCGGTGGTCGACGTCGGGGTGAAGGCGGGGATCAACCGGCCCGCCGAGCTCATCGCCGAGGCCCGGCGCAAGGCCGAACGCGGCGAGGTCAGTCGCTTCACCGACGACCACGACGGCTCGGACGCCGGAGCGGGAGCCGGCGTGTCCGGTGGCTCCGCCGGGCACTTCGGTGTCCGGCTGCGGACGTACCTGATGTCCGGCGTCAGCTACATGGTGCCGTTCGTCGCCGCCGGGGGCCTCCTGATCGCCCTGTCCTTCGCCATCGGCGGCTACGAGATCGCGAGCGCCCCGTCCGTCGCCGATCACTTCGCCTGGGGCGAGGCGAACAGCTGGGCCGCCCTGCTCAACCAGATCGGCGGCGCCGCGTTCGGCTTCCTGGTCCCGGTGCTGGCGGGGTACATCGCGTACGGGATGGCCGACCGGCCGGCGCTCGTCCCCGGCTTCGTCGGCGGTGCCATCGCGCTCACGATCGACGCGGGCTTCCTCGGCGGCCTGGCCGCCGGTCTGCTGGCCGGTGCGGTCGTGATGGCGATCCAGCGGGTGAAGGTGCATCCCACCCTGCGCGGCATCATGCCGGTGCTGGTGATCCCGTTGCTGGCGTCGATGGTTGTCGGCTTCCTCATGTTCATCGTGGTCGGGAAGCCGATCGCTTCCCTCCAGAAGGCCCTCACCGACGGGCTGAACGGTCTCTCGGGCTCCAACGCGGTGATCCTGGGTGTCGTCCTCGGCCTGATGATGTGCTTCGACATGGGTGGCCCGCTGAACAAGGTGGCGTACGCCTTCGCGGTGGGCGGTCTGGCCGACCCGACGGACGGCAGCCTGAAGGTGATGGCCGCGGTGATGGCGGCCGGCATGGTGCCGCCGTTGGCGATGGCGCTCGCCACGACCGTGCGCAGCAGGCTGTTCACGCGGGCCGAGCGGGAGAACGGCAGGGCTGCGTGGGTCCTGGGCGCCTCGTTCATCAGCGAGGGCGCGATCCCGTTCGCCGCGGCCGACCCCCTGCGGGTGATCCCCTCGGTCATGGCCGGCGGCGCGGTCACCGGTGCCCTGTCCATGGCCTTCGGCAGTACGCTCCGCGCCCCGCACGGTGGCGTCTTCGTCGTCCCCCTCATCGGTGGACCGTTCCTCTACCTGCTGGCGATCGCCGCGGGTACGGCGGTCGCCACGGCACTGGTCGTGATCCTCAAGGGCATGCGGCGCAGTCCGGAGGAGACCCCGACGGCCGCCGACGAGCCCAAGGTCCCCTTGGCCGCCTGACTCCCAGCCCGTCCGCGACCAGCGGATCGGAATCCGTCCCTCAGGAGGAACCCATGTACCAGCGCACTGTCTCCGTCGGCTCCCGTAGCGGGCTGCACGCCCGTCCGGCCTCGCTGTTCGTCCAGGCTGCCGCGCGTCAGCCGGTCAAGGTGAGCGTCGCACGCGACGGTCACGACCCGGTCGACGCGCGCAGCATGCTCTCGGTGCTCGCCCTGGCGGCCCAGCACGGCGACGCGCTGGTGCTGTCCGCCGTCGGCGCGGGCGCGCCGGAGGCGGTCGAGGAGCTGGCGACTCTGTTGGCGCAGGACCTCGACGCGAAGGCCTGATCATGACGGTGACGTGGGATCCGGCGGGTGCGGGCGTGCTCCGGCTGCCCTCGGGCCGACTGGTCCGAGGGCGCGGGCTGCGGTACCCCCTGCCCGCGGGCCCCGCGCCCGCCTTCGCGGTGTACCTGCTCGGCAGGCGGCCGCCCCCGGTCGCCTGGGAGGCGCGGTGGCTGCGCTGGCCCGACTTCCGGCTCCCGGCGGACCGTGCGCAGGCGCGGACATTGCTCCGTGAGGCATGGGACCGCGCCGCGACGGACCGCGTCGAGGTGGCCTGCGGGGGCGGTCGGGGACGGACCGGCACGGCGCTGGCCTGCCTCGCCGTCCTGGACGGTGTCCCGGCGGACGAGGCGGTGGCCCATGTCCGGCGGCACTATCACCCCCGGGCCGTGGAGACACCCTGGCAGCGGCGTTACGTAGAGCGCTACGACCAGGGGTGAAGGACGTCGCCCGGAGGCCGGGGGCACGGGCGACGGATCAGCCGGCGGGGCTCATTCCACCGCGTGCGGCACCGGAACCGTGGCCCCGCCCCCGGCACGTACCGCCTCGACGACGTTCTGGTGGAAGGAACGGCTGGCTTCCTCGGAAGGGCACGGCACCGGACTGCCCGCCAGCGTGAACCAGTCCGAGGCGCCGCTGAACTGCACGGCCACCTCCGCCTGCCCTTCGGACCATGTCGTGTGCACGGTCAAGTCCCCGTCCACGACGCCTACCTCTTCGGTGCGCACTCCGCCTGTTCCCGCGAAGACACCGCAGGTAGTCCACGATGCCCAGTTCATGACGCGTCACCTTTCGGGACGAAGACAAGCATGCCCTGCGGACTGCTTCCGAGTATGGCACCGCAGCCATTCACTCGCACGGGTGTACCCCTGCGTATCCCGCCGGTAGCGCACCGCTGCCGGTCAGGGGTGCATCGACGCACCCTTGAGGATCTTGTCCACGGCGTTGCGGGGCCCGTAGACGGCCAGGCCCACGAGATCCAGTCCGTCACGCCCGACGGCCCGCACCGCGGCCCGGTTGGCCTTGTCGTGGCCGGTCGCGAAGAGGTCCGAGGTGAACACGGCCGTCATCGTCCCCCGGCCGACCGCCCGGGTGTGCGCCGTGGTCAGCATCTCCTTCGATCCGGCGAAGACGAGCACGGGCTGGCGGAACATCGGCAGGTACGGGGTGTCGTCGGCGTCGGCGTACGGTTCACCGATCGCCTCCGGCGCCTGCGTACCGAGGCCGCTGACCAGGAAGGCGGTGACGTTCAGGCGTTGCCAGGTCTCCAGGTCGTCCCGGAGCAGCACGGCGATCTTGGTGTCGAAGCGTACGGGCGCGTTGGCGTTGTCGTCGGTCATGACCAAGAGCCTGCCGAGCCGCGGGCCGAGAGTCTTGTACGAACTTTGCACGACGGCCCGCGTCGTCCCTCCTTGTAGGCTTTCCTCATGGCTGCACGTCCGGACATCACCGCGTGGCGTCCGCGGGTCGAGGGGATCGACGAGGTCTTCCACGCCCACTTCGCCGACCACGCCTACCCCATGCACACGCATGACTCCTGGACGCTGCTCATCGTGGACGAGGGCATGGTCCGGTACGACCTGGACCGTCATGAGCACGGGGCGCCCAGCTCGGTGGTCTCGCTGCTGCCGCCGCACATTCCGCACAACGGCGACGCGGTGACACCCGAGGGCTTCCGGAAGCGCGTCCTCTACCTGAACACCGCGCAGATCGCCCCGGAGCTCATCGGACGGGCGGTCGACCGCCCCGCGCTGCACGATCCGCAGCTGCGGCACCGTATCCACCAGCTCCACCTGACGCTGGAGCGCCCGGGGGACGAGCTGGAGGCCCAGAGCCGTCTCGCCCTCGTCTCGGAGCGTCTCGCCCATCATCTGCGCGACCAGCTCGGCGTGCCGCGGCCCGCTCGCGACCGCCGGGTCGCCCGTGAGCTGCGGGCTCTGCTGGACCGGCACTACGTGGAGGGGCTGACGCTCCGGGAAGCGGCGGAGCGGCTGCACACCCATCACACCCATCTGGTGCGGGCGTTCAGCCGCGAGTACGGCATGGCTCCGCACCAGTACCTGACGGGCCGGCGCATCGATCTGGCCCGGCGCCTGCTGCTCGGCGGGATGCGCGCGCCCGACGTGGCGTCGTCCGCCGGTTTCTACGACCAGTCCCACTTCTCGCGGCACTTCAAGCGCGTGGTCGGTACGAGTCCGGGGCACTACGCACGCACCGGGACCGCTCTCTACCGACGCTCCAGCGAGCCGCGGACGAACGCCGCCTGACCCGCGTGCTGCAGGTCGTCGGCGATGACGCTGACGAGCCGGGCGCCGAGCGTCACCGGGGGCGACCAGGACGCGTCGACGATGCGGTCCAGGGCCTTGCCGTCGAGCCCCCGGACGAAGGCCAGGCTCTGCTCGTGCACGGCGTCGAAGTAACCGAGGAGCAGGTCGGCCGAGGACACCCGCACGGAGGCCACCTGCGCTGTGCCCTGGCCGTAGCCGGTGGCCTCCTTCGTGAACGGCAGCTCGTAGCGGTCCGCCCAGCCTCGCGCGAACCACACCTGCTCGGTGCCGGCCGCGTCGGAGACGTGGTCGTCCTGCACGCGCGTGAGGTGCCACACGAGCCAGGAGATCGAATTCGCGTCCGCGTCGAGCCTGGCGTTGAGCTCGGCGGGGGCCAGACCTTCGACCGCGGCGTGCACCGTTTCATGAATGCGTTCGAACGCGTCGACGAGAATGTCCGCACTGTTCATGGACCCACCTTCGCCGGTCCTCGTGCGGGCCCTCGACTCCGACACGCGACCGCGCAGGCACGGGCGGGACCTGTCAGGCGTGCACGGTGTGCAGCCACCGCGTCAGCAGGTCGTTGACCTCCGTGGCGCGTTCCTGTTGGATCCAGTGCCCGCACCCCTCGAGGATGTGCGAGGAGACCAGGCCGGGAAGCGTGCGCGGGTAGGCGGCGATCGCGTCGGCCATCCAGGTGGTGGAGGAGTCGAGGGCGCCACCGATGAACAGCGAGGGCCGGGTGAGCCGTGCTCCGTCCCAGACCGCCAGGTCCTCCCAGTCACGGTCGACGTTGCGGTAGCGGTTGAGTCCGCCGGTCAGGCCCGTCCGCGCGAACTCGGCGCTGTACACATCGAGGTCCGCCTCGGTGAGCCAGGAGGGCAGCGGGCCGCGGGGAAAGCGGTCGCGCATGCGGGCGCCCGAGGGCACGAAGAAGGGACTCGCACCGTCGGGCGGGGGCATCGTGTCGGCGGAGAGTGCCGAGTAGAAGCCGGCGAGCCACCCGCGCACGTCGGGGTCGATCTCCGCCTCGGCACGGCCGGGCTCCTGGAAGTAGCTGACGTAGAACTCCTCGCTGCCGCCGATGCGGGCGAATCCTTCGGTGGGCCGCATCGGGTTCCACGGGGCGTAGGGAACGCTGAGCATCGCCGCGGCGGTGAACATGTCGGGCCGCAGCAGCGCGCTGTTGGCGGCGACCGGCGAGCCCCAGTCGTGTCCGACGACCGTGGCCGTCTCCTCCCCCAACGCATGGACGACTCCGACGTTGTCGCCGACGAGGGCCGTCATCCGGTAGGCGTCCACATCGTCGGGGGCCGACGAGCGCCCGTATCCCCGTACGTCCACGGCGACCGCTCGGAAGCCCGCCGCGGCGACGGCCGGCAGCTGGTGGCGCCAGGAGTACGACGTCTCGGGGAAGCCGTGGATCATGAGGACGAGGGGGCCGGTGCCCTGCTCGAGCAGATGGATCCGGCCACCGGGGACGTCCACCAGCCGGTGGACGGCCCCGGGGACGGACGAAGAGGGCTCAGGCGTGGAAGCGGGCTGTGGCATGGATCCTCCTGGGGTTCCCGGTACCGGTCTGCGTCACGATCATTCGGCGCGACCGCGTCCCCGGGCAAGTGATCTTGCCGTTCCGGCAAGCCACCGGTCTCACACCAGCAGGTGCAGGAGGTGACCGCAGCCCGTTGCCTCGTCCGGGTGCCGGGCGAGAACCTCGTACGCACCGCGTTCGTACGCGCCGGTCTCCCACACCCCGTCGGGAGCCCGCCTCAGGAACAGGAAGTCGGTGGGGGTGGGGACCGGTTCGTGGACGCCTTCGATGCGGTAGTAGTCGTCGGGCACCCGTGCCGCGTGGAGCGCGGCCCGCAGTTCACGGCGTTCCATGGGGGCGGTTACGCGCCCGCGGGCGTCAGGTAGGCGTGGTCCAGCAGCCACTTCACGTTGAGCCTCTCCCCGGCACCCGGGTCGAGGAAGACCGCGTCGAGCTTGATCTGCTGCCCGCCGCCGCGCTGCTCGAACCACGGCGCGATGCCGCCCTGCCAGACCCAGAACGGCTTGGCGACCTTGTAGACACGGTAGTCGCACGGTACGGCGGCGTCACGGGCGTTGAGGTTCTGCGGAGGCAGGGCCCGCTCGGTGTAGGCGTCCCCGGCCGGTGCCAGGTAGCTGCCGTACTCCGATCCGAAGCGGTCCAGGCGCTGTCCCGGGCGCAGCTTGGCGGGCTCCTTGTCGATCTCTCCGTTGACCTCGGCGAAGCCGTCGTTGGGCGGGTACTTCCAGCTGCCCGTGCCGGCGGGGCCCTCCCAGTACTTCGTCAGGAAGGCGGACGGCGACAGGTCTCCCGTGCGCTTGTACCCCTTGAGCAGCGGGCCGACGGGGGCCTGGGCCGGCTTCGGCAGCCACTTGGGTCCCAGCCGGGCATCGTCGAGGTACTCACCGGTGCACGGGTCGTGGCGGACGGCCGCCGACGCGGGCCCCTGGTGCGGCGCGGCACTCGCGGCGGGGGCTGCCACGAGCCCTGCGGCGATGCCGATCGTCGCAAGTGCGGTGCGGATGCGGTTCATTCGGAGGTCCCCTCGATTGCCGGTGAACATACGGGCCGAACACGAAGGGTAGTTGCTCGCTGGCGCGGAGTGCTCACGCCATGCCGTCGGGAGCCCGGCCGCCGAGGACGGCCGGGCTCGGCGTGTCAGCCCGCGGCGGGATCCGGTACGAGACCGTCGGCCGCCAGGCCCTCGAGGACCGCCGCCCCCAGGGCCTGGACGGCGGACATCGGGCGGACCATCACGGTGAACTCCTTGATGCGGCCCGCCTCGTCGAACTGGAGCAGGTCGATCCCGTGGATCTCCCTGCCGTTCACGGATGCCCTGAACAACAGGATCTCCGACGGGACCTCGGCGCCCTCCGCGCTGGTAAGGGCCTCGCCCTCGAGGTGTCCGACGTACCGGAAGCCCTCGAAGGTGCGCAGGAGCACGCCGAAGAGCCCGAGCACCATAGGCCGCCCTTCGAACGGCGTGAACTTCACCGGGCTGAAGAGCCGGACGTCCTCGGTGAACAGTCCGTCCAGCGCCGCGAGATCACGCTTCTCGACGGCGGAGCGGAAGCGTTCCGTGGTGTCGGCGGCGGTCATGGCCATCACTCCTCAAAGTACCTAGTCAACAAAATGACTGATCACTTCGGTGAGTATGGCGTAGGACGGCCGTTCACGCGAGGAGCCCGGGGAGGGGTTTCAGGAGGGCGGGTCGACGAAACGCACGGTGACCTCGTCGAATCCGAGGGAACCGAGGAGGCCCTTCAGCATGGCGGCCGTGTTCTTCTCGGCCCGGCCGGTGAGGCCGCTCTCCTTCGCCGCTTCCCCTATGTGCTTGGCTGCCAGCTTGTTGACCGCCTGTTCACTGCCGGGGTTGTCGGAGAAGAAGTCCCCGAGCCGGTCGAGGAGGCCGCGCTGTTTGGACACCGCGTAGGAGCGGTCAGGGTCCAGCGCGGGCTTGCCGAGGACGGCATGGGGCAGGCGGAGTTCGGCCGTGGTGCGGTCCTCGTTGACGACCACCCCGTCCCGGGCGACCTTGCCGAGGTCCACGGAGGCCCCGACGGTGCCGGCGCCCACGTAGAGCGTCCGGGTGCCGCGGATGGCGTCGGGCAGGAACTTGGCGTCCTTCTCGAGGTCGACGACGACCTGGAAGTTGCCGGAGGCCGCCTCGTACGCGCTCATGTCCTGGATCGACTTGAGCACCGCGGGCCCGGATCGGTCCTTGGTCTCCTCGCCGAACATGCCGCCGAGCCCGGGCAGAAGGCTGAGCCGGGTGCCCACGAGCAGCAGGACCACGCCCGCTGCGCACACACCGGCGAACGGCAGGCATCCGCGCATGCGCCTGCGGCGGCGGGGCGCTTGGCCGGCGGGGTCCGGGGTGCTGTCTGTCCTTACGTCTGTGGACGTCATGTCCTCCGTGTGACCCGCTCCGGCCGTTTCAGTCCAACGAGCGGGTCGACTACGCCAGATCATGTACGGGCACCCCGGTGGGCGGGGTGCGGGGCCCGGCAGACCGCCGGACCCCGCACCCCTCGGTCACTCACTCCAGGAGGTCGGAATACGCACCCAGAGCCAGTGCGATGTCGGCCTGGGCCCAGAACCGGTGGTAGGTGAAGACCGGTGCGGCCCCACCGTCCAGGTAGCTCTGCACCTTCGGCCAGTTCGGGTCGTCCTCGTAGAACGACCGGATGGAGAGGAACGTCGAGTCGTTGTCGACGGTGTCGCCGTTGGGCATGGCGCCCGTCCAGCCGTTGGGGACGTACACCGGGTCGTCGAACCGGTTGTAGTCGGCGCGGGTCTCCGGAACTGCCACCCCCGCCCCGTCCTGGTAGTGCTCCCACATGCCGTCGAGCAGCGCCCGGGCCGTGGTCTTCGCCTCCGTGTCACCGGACTTGGCGGCGTAGTAGGTCAGGGTCCTGGCGTAGGCGCCCGCCACCCCGACGTCGTTGGTGTAGTCGGCGACCGTGACGTGGAGCCCACCGTTCGCACCGGGGTTCGACGCGTTCCAGGTGTCGGGTGCACCGGACCACTTGAGCGTGGACGGCATGAGGTAGGTGCCGTCCGGATTGACGGTCGTCTCGGACAGGGCCCAGTCGACCCACTTGTCGAGTACCGCCTTGGCCTGGGCGTCACCCGACTCGTGGTAGTACTCGGCGACGCGCTCCATGGACCACGCCTGGAAGCCGAACCACTGGTTGGACGGCGGGTCGTGGTAGACGGGCTTCTCGTCGTAGTACATGCCGTGGAACGTGGGCGTGCCGGCCGGCGGCTGCGCGTAGCTGCCCTTCCAGCTGTTGGTGGCGCCGCCCGCGATGGCGCCCTCGTCGGACTGGAGCCACTGATAGAAGTCCAGCTGCCGGTCGAGGCTCTTGGCCCAGTCCTGCTGGCCCGTGGCCGACTTGGGCTTGAGATCGGCGACCGAGCTCAGGGCGTACGCCGCCATCGGGTTCTGGTATCCGCCGTGGGCGTGGCTGGACCCGATGCGCCAGGACCAGCCCGCCGAGGTGTCGGTGGCACCGCCCCAGGCGTAGTACCAGGACATCAGGTAGTGCGCGCTGTCCTTGCCGCTGCCCGCGGGGCAGGTGGTCGGGCCGACGCAGTTGCCGACCTTCTTGAAGTACTTGTCGAACATGGAGTAGCGCAGGTAGTCGCCCATCTTCGCCGCCTTGGCGACGGTGGCCGACACCTCGCCCGACTTGCCCTGCTCCTCGGCCCAGATGTCGGCCCAGTAGGCGGCCTGCACGGCACGGGCGTCCGCGTCCGGAGCGTTGGTGAACTTCCACTGCTTGGCGTACGAGGCATCCCCGGTGAACAGGTCCAGGTAGCCGTTGTCACCGCCGTACGTGAAGTTGTCGCAGGTGGGGTGGGTGACGGTCTCCCAGACGGACTCCTGCGATCCGCGCTGGAAGGTGTTGATGTACGAGGGTCCGGTCTCGGTGGGACCGGCCGCGCACTTCCCGGGCGTGTTGCCGAATCCGTAGACGTTGTCGACGTCCTGGATCCAGTGCATGCCGTAGATGTCGTCCGTGCCGTACGCACTCTTGAGCTCGGCCGCGATCGGGTCCGACCCGGAGGCCGCCGATCCGTCGAGGACCGCCGGGTACTCGTTCGGGGTGTCGTGCTCGGGCGCGTAGGTGGCGGGCTTCGAGGCGTTGTAGAAGGAGTTCGTGGGCTGGTCGGCGTGCGTGGGGATCATGTACTTCTCCATGGTGTCCCACGCACCGTTGAACTTCGTCCAGTCGCCGGTGATCTTGCCGTACATCGCCTGCAGCCAGATCAGGTAGCTGTACGCCTCGGACGTCGTCTCGTGCCCGTGGTCCGGGGCCTCGACGATCAGCGTCTCCACGGAGTGGTAGGGGATGCCCTCCGAGGAGAAGTAGCCGTTCGCCGGGTCGGTGATCTTCCCGTACAGATCGAGGAAGCGGGCGTCGTACTCCTTCGCCGCCGCCAGCTGGGTGACGGTGACCTCGGCCTTGCCGTGGCCGGGTGCCGTCACGGAGAACGTCGCGGCTCCGGTGCCGGAGGCGTCGGCCGAAATGGTCGCCTTCTGCGCCGTGGACCAGTTCGAGGGCGTGAAGGTGAGGCTCGCTCCGCCGGTGACACTCAGTCCGGAGTTGCCTGCGGTCCGGGCCACCGTGGCGGTGACGTTGGCCGTCGGCCGGGTGGACAGCTTCACATCGAACGTGGCGGATTTGCCCTGCTGGACGCCCAGTTGGGCCGGTGTGGCCACGACAGCCGGGCCTGCGGCGACGGTGATGCCCGCCGGGGTGGACTCCGCGGAGGCACCGAGGCTGTCGTAGGCCCTGGCGTAGACGGAGTGGCTGCCGGCCGCGAGGCCCTGAGCGCTGTAGGTGTAGGGGGAGGTGGTGTCGGTGCCGAGCAGGGTCGTGTTGTCGTAGAACTCGACCTTGCTGATCCCGGCTCCGTCCGCGGCAGCCGCGGTGGCTGCCATGGGTACCGGGTCTCCGGCCGAGAAGACGGCACCCGCCGCCGGAGAGGTGAGAACGGTGATCGGCGGCTGGTGCGCCCCCGCGCAGACCGTGCCGTTGACGGCGAAGGCGCCCGGAGCGGTGTTGGTGCCGCTGTAGGAGAACTGCGCGCCCGTCGTCACTGCTGCACCGGCGGCGATCGTGCCGTTCCAGGCGGCGCTCCTGACAGTGATGTTCTTGCCGGACTGGGACCAGGAGCCGCTCCAGCCGTTGGTCAACTGCTGGTTGCCCGTGTAGGCGTACGTCAGGGTCCAGCCGTCGATCGCGGCGGAGCCCCGGTTGGTCACGGTGAGTTCGGTGGTGAAGCCCGAACCCCAGTCATTGGCCTTCTGGTCGACGCTGCACTGGACGGCAGCGGCCTGCGCGGGGGTGCCGGCCGCGGCGGTCATGCCCAGGGGGAGGGCGAACGCTGCCACTAGGGCAGTCCACAACCGTCTGGATCCGACTCCGGTTCTGCCGGGTCCTCCCGGTAACCAAGTTCTTCGTGCGGTTCCCGTCGGCATGCGCGGGTACCTCCTCGCGGCTCGGCATACATGGGGGTGCGCGGGTTGAGCACAATCCTTGAACCAGTGGGAGCGCTCCCAGCATGGAGATGAGGAAAAACGGAGTCAAGACGCTTGAAGAGTCGAATTATTTCGATAGCAAGAGACGGGAACGGGTGTGTTGACCGACACCACTTGACGCTCTAACGTCAAGCCTCACCAGTGGGAGCGGTTCCATCAGTCGACGTGCCGTAGGGGGCACGCCCGGTCTGTCAGGAGTCGTTCATGCGACATCCCCCGCACTCATCGCACCTGCTCAACTGCTCCTCGGAGCAGTGCTCACCACGGACGGCCCCGCTGCCGCACCCGTGGCGACGGCCTCCGGATCCGCCCCCCGTGTGCACGGTCGAGTACGGCACCGCGCACCAGTGGGACGGCGGCTCACAGAGGTCCGTCACGCTCACCGGCCTGGGTACCGCCACCAGTCGCCGGAGCCTCGGTTTCGCCTCGCCCGGGTAACGGACGGTGGTTCAGGGACGGAAATCCCTGTGGCCGCCGCCGGGCAGGGGGCCGGCACCGAGGAGAGCGGAGGCCGGAAGGTGACACCCGCGCACGATGCGGGCATCACCGCCGGCGTCAGGAGCGGGTGCGGGCCCCCGGGGCAGCCGACCGGTGCGTTCACGCTCAACGTCACGCTCTGCACAGCGGATCCGGACCCGGATCCGACCGGCCCCACTGATCACGACCCGGCGGGCCGTCCGCCGGCGCTTGGCACCTCTACCACTTTCACGTCTGCGCGGACGAGGACTGCTGCACCTCCACGCTCGCGCCGGTCGTCACCGAAGTCCCCCTCGCCGCAGGCGAGATCGGTGTGAACAACCGCGCCCACGGCTCCGCCGAGGGGTCATGCGGTGGTTCGACGACCGCGGATCTCCTACCTCGGACGAGCCAGGAGCACCTGGGACTGCTCCGCAGGTCCGTCCCTGAACAGCGACTACGACGGTATCCCCACCCCGTACGGAATCGGGCCGCGTGACCAGCGCGCCCTCGACAGCTGAGGAAACGGAATTCGTATGAGCCGCACGAGCCGCACCACCCTGCGCCGATCCCGAACGGCGCTCATAGCAGCGGGAGCACTTGTCGCCGCAGCCGCGGGCTCCGCCGCCGCTGCGGCCCCGTTCGGAGCCTCCGCCGCCGCAGCGGCCGGATGCACCGTCGATTACAAGATCCAGAACCAGTGGAACGGCGGACTGACGGCCTCGGTGAGCGTCACCAACAAGGGTGATGCCCTGTCGAGCTGGCAGTTGGAGTGGTCCTTCGGCGGCGGTGAGCAAGTCAGCCAGGGCTGGAACGCCGCCGTCACCCAGAGCGGCAGCGCCGTCACGGCGAAGAACGTCTCGTACAACGGCTCCCTCGCCACGGGGGCCTCGGCCTCCTTCGGCTTCAACGCGACGGGGAACGGCAACAGCACCGTTCCCGCGACCTTCAAGCTGAACGGCGTCACCTGCAACGGCGACACGACGGGACCGACCGACCCGCCGGACCCGACGGACCCGCCCGCCGGCAGCCGTGTCAACAACCCGTACGAGGGCGCCAAGGTCTACGTCAACCCGGAGTGGTCGGCCAAGGCCGCCGCGGAGCCGGGCGGCAGCCGCATCGCGCAGCAGCCGACGGGAGTCTGGCTGGACCGCACCGCCGCCATCGCAGGCGTCGCCGGGGGCATGGGACTGCGCGACCACCTGGACGCGGCCCTGACCCAGAAGGGCTCCGGCGAGCTCGTCGTGCAGCTCGTGATCTACAACCTGCCCGGACGCGACTGTGCGGCACTCGCCTCCAACGGTGAGCTGGGCCCGACGGAGATCGGCCGTTACAAGACGGAGTACATCGACCCGATCGCGGCGATCCTCGCCGACGCGAAGTACGCGGGGCTGCGCATCGTCACCACGGTCGAGATCGACTCGCTGCCGAACCTGGTCACCAACACCGGAAGCCGCCCCACCGCCACCCCGGCCTGCGACGTGATGAAGGCCAACGGCAACTACGTCAAGGGAGTCGGCTACGCGCTCAACAAGCTCGGCGACGCGCCCAACGTCTACAACTACATCGACGCGGGGCACCACGGTTGGATCGGCTGGGACGACAACTTCGCCCCGTCGGCCACCACCTTCCACGCGGCAGCGACCGCCGAGGGCGCGACCGTCAACGACGTGCACGGCTTCATCACCAACACGGCCAACTACGGTGCACTGACGGAGAAGCACTTCTCCATCGGCGACTCGGTCAACGGCACGTCCGTCCGGCAGTCGAAGTGGGTGGACTGGAACCGCTACACGGACGAGCAGTCGTTCGCCCAGGCGTTCCGCAACCAGCTGGTCTCGGTCGGCTTCAAGTCCGACATCGGTATGCTCATCGACACCTCGCGCAACGGCTGGGGCGGAACGCAGCGGCCGACCGGACCGGGCGCGACCACCAGCGTCGACACCTACGTGGACGGGGGCCGCTACGACCGCCGTATCCACCTGGGCAACTGGTGCAACCAGTCGGGGGCCGGCCTGGGCGAACGGCCGAAGGCCGCCCCCGCCGCCGGAATCGACGCCTACGTCTGGATGAAGCCGCCGGGGGAGTCCGACGGTTCCAGCAAGGCGATCCCGAACGACGAGGGCAAGGGATTCGACCGCATGTGCGACCCCACTTACACGGGTAACGCACGCAACGGCAACAACCTGTCCGGAGCGCTGCCCGACGCGCCGGTCTCGGGCCACTGGTTCTCCGCCCAGTTCCAGGAGCTCATGAAGAACGCCTACCCGGCGCTCTAGGTTCCGTTTCGGCCGGCTCCGGGCGCTCCCCCGCCCGGGCCCGGCCGGCCACTGCGCCACCGTGCGATCAGAGCGCGTCCGCGAGCAACCGGCGCGGACGCGCTCCGGCCTGCGGCGGCCTCGGGCCTGGCCCGCCCTGCCGCCTTGCTCCCCGACACCGCCTTGGTCTCCGATCGGGCCCGCTTCCCGGATGCCGGCCTGCTCTCCGGTACGGACGCCGTCCCGACCCGGGCCTTCCTCGCCGCCCAGGCCCTGTTGGTCCGCTTGGCGCCTTCCTTCGCCGCGGGTGGAGCCTTCGCGGTGTCCGCTGCGGGCGGCTCGTCCAAGAGGGTGTGGTAGCGGTGGCTGACCCGCCGGCCGAGCACGATGTAGCCCAGCAGCGCACCGCTCGTATTGAGGATCACGTCGTCGATGTCGAAGGCCCGTCCTGCGACGAGCGCCCCCTGCACGAGTTCGATGACCGCCATGACCAGCACGGTCAGGAGGGCCATGCGGACCATGCGGAGCCTGCGCGGGACCATGATCGGCAGCAGTATGCCGAACGGCACGCCGAGCAACAGGTTCCCTCCTGCCTGCTTGCACGCGGCCAGGAACGTGTAGTCCTCCGCGTACTGCCGCAGGGAACGGCCCGGCTCGAGGTTGGAGGTCACGAGGTCCTCCGACGCCGGCGACGGCGTCAGCGTGATCTTGGCCAGGACGAACGAGAACGCCACGAGCCCCAGGAACGCGACGGCCAATGCCACCGCGCGTAGCAGAAGACGACCCAGTCTTCCGCGTCGTGCTCTTCCATCCGCCTCTGCAGTCATGGCGGAACGGATGCCCCCAACCCCGGCGGCCACACCCGGAGCCGGGTGCGACGATGTGCGCATGAGCGTACGGAGCAAGGACGAGCTGCTGGCCGAAGCGGTGCGGCTGCGGGAACAGGGCCACCCCGAGCAGGCCAGGGAGCGCCTGCTCGCCCTCACTTCCACGTTCCCCGACGCGGTGGACGTGGCCTACCACACCGCCTGGGTCCACGACGTGCTCGGCCTGGAGGCCGAGGCGGTCCCGTACTACGAGCGCTGTCTACAGGGCGACGGCCTCGACGAGGAGGACCGCCGGGGAGCACTGCTCGGGCTCGGCAGCACCTACCGGGTGCTGGGCAGGTTCGGACAGTCGGTCGAGACGCTGCGCCGCGGGGTGTCGGAATTCCCTGACGACGGCGCGCTGCGGACGTTCCTCTCGATGGCGCTGTACAACACCGGCGATCACCACGAGGCGATGCAGATCCTGCTGCGTCTGGTGGCGGCGACGAGCGACAGCCCGCACGTACGGCGTTACCGGCCCGCGATCGAGCACTACGCGACGGATCTCACCCGGACCATGTGACCCGGGGCCGGCCCCGGGCGCCCCGCAGTCGGCGCAGCGTGCGACGAAAGCTTCAGGCCACGCCGGGGCGAGCGGGCAAGGGGAAGCCCCGACCGGATCGGGGGAATCCAGCCGGGGCGGCTTGTGCGCGGGGTGGAGGGCGGTCGTCGCTCTGCGGACTCCGCCCGCTCAATCCCACGTATAGATGAACAATAAACCAGCCCTCCCCGTTCCCGGGAACCGACCCCCCTCCATGTGATCCACACCACGACCACCAGGGACGACGTGGGCCGCGACCCGGTTCCGGCCGCGCCGGAGGCATCCAGGTCGACATGCCGGATCAGGCTCCGGCGCGCCGGGTCAGCGGGCCTCGCGGAACAGGACGTGCCCGCCTGCCGTCGGGTCGTACTTCCGCAGTTCCAGCCGGTCGGGGTCATTGCGGCGGTTCTTACGCGTGACGTACGTGTGGCCGGTTCCGGCTGTCGACCGGAGCAGGACGACGGGCCTGGTCTCACTGCGAGCCATGAGGGCCTCCAGACAGGATTCCGACCCCGTTGCCGTGATGGCAATGGGTGTCGTTTTCGTTCTATGCCGACAACGCGAGCCCGCCCGTCGTCATTCCCGACGGGGCGGGTGGGCCTTTACCGGCTCCGGCGGGCCGGTACCGCACGGCCTCCGGCCCGCTCCGCGTCCGGGCGGGAACCGGCCGGGTCCGCGGCGCCCGGCATCCAGACCCCACCCCCCGCACACTCAGCCGACGCACGCCGACCCCCGCTCCGAACGTTCGGCCGTTTCCAGGTTTCACCGCCCGATGCGCCCAGCGATCCACGAGGCCGCCGTCCTGCGCATATGGCCTGCTCCCGGGCGGGGTGCGCCGTCCGGGAGCCGTACGCGCGGGCGTACGGCGGAGCTCGCACGCCGGGCGACTTGCGTCAACTCCTGTGTAAAGGCAAGGCTGTTCGGCGGACCTCCGCTCCACACAGCCGACGGCATATGCCGGAAGCAACAACCTGTCGAGTGTTGCCGAATCCCTTACGGGCCCCTGCGGCCTGTGCAACAGTCGTGTTCGGTCCACCCCCACGAACCGACCGTGCCGCGCCTGTATCGGAGTACGAGATGCCGTCCCCTCAGTTTGCGGACCGCCCCGCCCCGCAGCCGCCCGAGCGGGACGCCGTCGACGCGTTGATCAACCGGACCCGGTGCCTGCGCGGAGACGTGGAAGCCGTGCGACGGGACGCCTCGGTCATCGACGAGGACGACCCCCAGGTGCGATGGCAGCGCGCGCTCTGCGAGCTGGCCGTCCACCAGCTCGACGACCTCGGCGCACATCTGGGACAGCTCCGGGACGGCATCCCCGCCCAGCCGGCGGCCGATTCCGCGCCGGAGGCCGCCGGGAAGGCGCCGGCCGGCCCCTCGACCGGGGGCTCCCTCCTCACCAGGGTCGGCACCGCCGAGTGGAATCTGCTCACCGACGAGGTCAGCTGGTCCGAGGAGCTGTACCGGATCTTCGGCCGCTCCCCGGGAGCGGGTGGGCTGTCCCTGGACGAGTTGCCGTCCGTACTCGTCGACGAGGACCAGCCCCTGCTGACGTCGATGGTGACGGACTGCCTGGTGGACGGACGGCCGATAGACGGCGAGTTCCGGATCCTGTTGCCGGACGGCGCCACGCGGACACTGCACATGATGGGCGAGCCCGTTCTCGACAAGGACGGCTGCACCACTTCCATGTGGGCGGTCCTGCGTGACGTCAGCCGCCTCCGCCGCAGCGAGCACCTCGTGGGCCGGACCCGGGACTCGTTGCGGCACCGGGAACGCATGGCACAGGCCGAACACCGGGTGGCAGTGGAGCTGCAGGAGGCGGTTCTGCCGCCTCGGCACGGCTCGCTGCCTTTAGCCGACCAGGGAACCGGCGGGCTGGAGGTCGCCGCCCACTACCTGCCGTCCGGGTCCAGCGACCTGATCGGCGGCGACTGGTACGACGCGCTGCGGCTGCCCGACGGCAGGACGATGCTCACCGTCGGAGACCTGACCGGCCACGGGATTCCCGCCACCTCGGCCATGGCGATGCTGCTCGGAGCACTGCGCGGCATGTCCGTGGCCGGAATCGAGCCGGCTGCCGTGATGGGCCACCTGAACCAGCTGATCGAATGCTCGTCACAGCCCGTTCTCGGGAGCGCCGTGTACTGCTGCTTCGATCCGGCGACCGGAACGCTCGCCTGGGCACAGGCGGGGCACCCCGCGCCACTGCTGTTCCGCAACGGAGTGGGGCGCCCGCTGCCCGCACCGGACGGGGTGCTTCTGGGCGCGGCGTCCGGGGTCGCCTACGAGCAGGACCAGGTGGCCCTGCTTCCCGGCGATGTACTGATGCTGCACACGGACGGGCTCACTCGGCGGAGCGACCGCAGCGCAGGGCCCGAAGCGCTCCTTGAGCTCGCCCCGCGGTTCGCACGGGCTCGCACCGCACAGGACTGTGTCCGCACGGTCGTCGACGCATTCGGCGCCAACGAACGGCTCGACGACGCATGCGTGCTGGTGGCTCGGGTCGGGACATGAGGGATCGCCGGACCACGCTGTCCGTCGTCCCGGTGGGCACACGGTACGGAGTGCGCCCCGTGGCAGGGCTCCGATTCAGATCTGGGACCCTCGGCCCTTCTTGACGAACGAGCCCTGGGGCAGAGCGAGTTCGATCTCCTCGCGCAGGTCCTCGATCCTGGCGTACCCGGCGAACTGGCCGGTGAGCCGGTACATCTCGCGCAGCCGGTCCCAGGTACGGTGCGACGAGGTCTCCCCCATCGACACCAGGGCGAGCCGTGCGTAGCGGTCCGCCTGCTCGGGATCGTCGGCGATGAAGCAGGCCGAGGCGAGCGAGATGTAGTCGAAGATCTTCGACCGCTGGCGGCCGTTTATCCGTAGGTCGAGTGCCTGTTTGGCATGGCGCTGTGCGGTGGTGGCGGCTGCCGGATCGTGTTCGGCCAGCGTCCGGAATGCCAGAGCCTGCATACCGTGCATGTCCGCCTCGTCGAACATCTGCATCCAGCTCGGCGGCGGCACGTCACCCTTGTCCGAGACGAACAGGTCCTCGGCCTCGCCGAGCGTGCGCCGCATCGCCTGCCCGCGGCCCATCGACGCCTGCGCCCAGGCCTCGATGGTGTGCAGCATGGCCCGGGTGCGCGGCAGGGTCTCCTCCCCGGAGCCTGACTTCGCGAGCTTCATCAGGTCCAGGGCGTCGTCCGGCCGGCCCAGATGAACCATCTGGCGTGCCGCACGGGAGAGGGCCTCACCGGCGCGGGGCCGGTCTCCGCCTTCGCGTGCCGCGTGCGCGGCGATGACGAAGTACTTCTGGGCGGTGGGTTCGAGGCCGACGTCGTGGGACATCCAGCCCGCGAGGACCGCGAGGTTGGCGGCGACGCCCCAGAGCCGGCGCTGCAGGTGTTCGGGGTGGCGGTAGGCGAGCATGCCTCCCACCTCGTTGAGCTGGCCCACGACGGCCTTGCGTTGGAGTCCGCCGCCCCGCGAGGCGTCCCAGGCCCGGAACACCTCGACCGAGTGCTCCAGGGCCTCGATCTCCTCGGACCCGATGGGCGCGGCCTCGTACCGGTCGAAGCCGGCGTTGTCGGCGTACAGGGGGTCGTTGAGGGATGTGTTCCGGGCCACCGGAGCGGGTTCGGAGTGAAGCCAGTCGTGCATGGCGCCGGTGAGTGCTGAGCCAGCGGCGAGCGCGGCGCCCGCGCCCACCAAGCCGCGTCGGTTGAGCATGAGGTCCATTCCCGTGAATTCGGTGAGGACCGCTGCCGTCCGTTCGGGCGCCCACGGCAATCCGTCGGGATTCTTCTCCGTCCCGGCTTCTCGCTGTTTCCCCACACGCCCGCGCCGGCCGAACCCGAGGTCCTCGATGGTCACGACACGGCCGAGCCGCTCGGTGAACAGAGCTGCCAGCACTTCGGGCACGGGATCGCGGGGGGACTCCCCCATGTCGATCCAGCGCCGGACCCGCGAGGTGTCGGTGGCCAGTTGGAGGTGGCCCATGGCCGCCGCCTGCCTGTTCACCATTCTCGCGAGTTCACCCTTGGACCAGCCGGCCAGGCCGAACAGATCAGAAAGGCGGGTGTTGGGTTCTCCGGTCACTTCAAGCCCCCAGGTTCTCGGCTGACTTGACACTAACCCCCTGTCAGATGCTGAGCGACTATTCGCCAGGCTTCGCCAGGGTCCGCCAGATGGTCTGCCACCCGCGGGCCGGTGTCAGGTAGGAAAGCGCCACCCCGCCCGGCAGCCCTCGGTACTCCCCAGGGTGCCGGACGGCCGCCGGCCGGGGCGGCGCACGCAACTTGTCGGCGCACGAAGGGATCTGTACCGCCCATGTACACAGCATCGTCCTCCGTGTCCGCCCCGCCCCGGCCGCTTCGCCCCATGGGGACGGGCGGCGGGCCGTATCTCGACCCCCGCGTCGCTTCACCCGCGTCCGGCGGTCGGACCCGGCGGGCGGCGGGACCGGGCACCCAACCGCCCAGCGGAAGGCTCGACCTGTCCGGCCCCCAGGGCGCGCAGCTGAGAATGGCGATCGCCTCGGTGCACCGCATCTGTCCCGAGTTCAATCCGGTTCAGGTGCTGCGCCGCAGCGGGCGTTCCGTGCTCATCGTCGGCACGACCGGCCGCGCGACCGCGGTGGCCAAGTGCTTACTGGACCACTCCCCCGCGTGGACGGAGCGGTTCCGGCACGAAATAGCTGCATACCGCGCCTTCGTCAGGCACCGCCCGCCAGTACGGGTCCCCCGGCTCATCGCCGCGGACCCCGAGAACTGCACACTGGTGATCGAGCGGATGCCCGGACGGGTCGCGGCGCTGACGAGGCACCCGGTGGAGGCACCACCGCGCGCGGACATCCGGGCGGCCCTCGGTGCGATCAGCCGCATCAACGCCTGGCGGCCTCCGGCCGGTCTGTTCGACGCGCCGCTGGACTACGCGTCGCGCATCGCCCGCTATCACGAGTTGGGGCTCTTCACCGACCGCGATCTGGGCGATCTGCAGAAGCTGCTGCACGGTCTGGCCCACGCGGGCGGCCGGCAGGGCATGGGCCAGTTCTGTCACGGCGACGCCCTGCTCTCCAACATCCTGCTGCCCCCGACCGGCCCGGTGCTGGTCGACTGGGAGCACGCGGGCTGGTACCTCCCGGGCTACGACCTGGCAACCCTGTGGGCGGTCCTCGGGGACGCACCGGCGGCACGGCGTCAGATCAGCCAGCTGGCTCAGTCCAGGGGGGCGGCCTCGCGCGACGCGTTCCTGGTCAACCTGATGCTCGTACTGACGCGGGAGATCCGTACGTACGAGACGGCTGTGCAGCGGGCCATGCGGGACGGTGCGCCTGCCGGCGGCGGGCAGGCACGGCAGGGTGTGCTCTCCTCCGGCGAGGAGCAGCGGCTGCTGCTTCGCAGGCTGCACGACGACTGCGCGATGGCCAGGCGGGCTGTGCGCGCGGCCGTGGGTACGCGCTGACCACGGCGGGCCGATGACCTGTCCGACGGGGGATGCGCGCTGCGGGACCGGTGCCGACACACGGGTCCCGCAGCGCGCCTCGATCAGTCGCCCGGTCTCAGGACCCGGCGCGCACCACATCCACGTCGGATGTCTTCACGAAGGCGATCCGGTGCCCGATCTGGACCGTCACGTACTTCTGGGTCCCCCGGAAGTAGGTGTGGTCGTACGGCTTGGACGCGTCGATCGTCGGTGCGTAGTAGTACCCGGTGGGCGCCTCGCCGCCGCCCGGGAAGGCCTGTCCGGCCTTGATCGTGTATACCAGCGGGCTGCCCACGGTCGGCTTCACGAAGTCCGTCGGGTACTCCTCCTTCGCGGGGTAGGCCACCCCGTACACCGGTACCGCGTCCTTGCCCGCCTTGGGCCGCACGATGTAGCCGGACGTCGGGGTGGTGACCCGGGTCCCGGCCGGGGTGCGGAACCACGCCTGCTGTCCGTACCACCAGATCGCCGTCCAGCCCGGCACCCGGTCCGCCACGACGGCCTGCTGGGTGGCGCTGATCTTGCTGCCCCAGTCGGCGGCGCAGTTGGTACCGGGCGAACCGTCCGGGTGGAGTCCCGGGTCGGAGAAGAGGGGTGCGTCCGCGGAGGGCCCGGTGTGCAGCGGGACGGCGCTGCTCCCTTGGAGGGGCAGGTCCACGCTCTTCTCGCAGTCCCGGAAGGCCTGTTCGTTCTTCGCGAAGTCGGCGCTGATGGTCACCAGTTCGCTGCTGCGGGGGGCGCTGGGCACGGTCGGCCTGCCGAGCAGGGCCATGAAGCGGTTCCAGTCCCAGTAGGGCCCCGGATCCCAGTGCATGTTCTTCGTTCCGGTGGCACTGGTCGGCGGCACCCCGTCGTGCCCGAGGATGTGCTGCCGGTCGAGCGGGATGTCGTACTTCGCTGCCAGATGGCGCACGAGCCTGGCCGTGGACCGGTACATCTCCGGGGTGTACCACTTGGCGCCCTCGGCGGCCACCCCCTCCTGTTCGATGCCGATGGAGTGGGTGTTGAGGTACCAGTTGCCCGCCTGCCAGGCGACGTCCTTGTTCTTCACCATCTGCGTGACGTGGCCGTCGGACGAACGCACCACGTAGTGGGCGGAGCTCTGGTTGAGCGGGTTCTGGAAGATCTTCAGAGTGGTGTCGAAGTCGACCTCGGTGTCGTGCAGGACGATGAACTTGATGGCGTTGCTGTCGGGCCGGTCCGCCGTGTCGTAGTTGCCGTACGTGTCCTTGTCCGCCGGGTCGCCGGTCTGCTGGTAGGCCGCGGGAACCCAGTCGCAGGCGAGGCTGCGGGGGCATTCCGGCCGCACCGTGGCGGTGCCGGCCTGCGCGGCCGGGGTGAGCAGCGCGACGCTCAGCGCCCCCGCGGCGGTCAGTGCGAGCGCAGTCCTGGACCTCTTGGACGTCATGACAACCCTTCCTGGGCCGGGCGTACCGGAGCCGTTCCCGGGGTGGTCCCAGCGTTCCACCGTCGGCGGACACTCTGTGACGGGAGTTGATGGTGAGTCAAGAGTGCAGTGGCCGCAATTCCTCAGCTTGTGTGACTAATTTGCGCGGTGCGTGCCCCGGATGGCCGAAGGGTAGTGCTGGCGCCGACAGGACAAGTTCCGCGCGGACCGCGGAGTTCTCGGAGAGGCCGGACGTACTCATGGCACAGCCCTTCTCACTGCCGGACTTCTATGTGCCGTATCCGGCACGCCTGAACCCCCATCTGGAGGCTGCCCGTAGCCATACCCGCGAGTGGGCCCGCGGGATGGGGATGCTGGAGGGATCGGGAATCTGGGAGGAGAAGGACCTCGAGGCGCACGACTACGCGCTGCTGTGCGCGTACACGCACCCCGACTGCTCGGCCGAGGCCCTGTCCCTGGTGACGGACTGGTACGTGTGGGTCTTCTTCTTCGACGACCACTTCCTGGAGCTGTTCAAGCGCACCCCGGACCGCCAGGGCGGGAAGCGGTACCTGGACCGGCTGCCCGCCTTCATGCCGATGGAGCGGGGTGCGGCTACACCCGAGCCGTCCAACCCCGTGGAGGCCGGTCTGGCCGACCTCTGGTCCAGGACCGTGCCGGGCATGTCCGATGCCTGGCGGGCCAGGTTCGCCGAGTCCACGGAGAATCTGCTCAACGAGTCCCTGTGGGAGCTCTCGAACATCGACGAGGGCCGGATCGCGAACCCGGTCGAGTACATCGAGATGCGGCGGAAGGTGGGCGGCGCGCCGTGGTCCGCGGGACTGGTGGAGTACGCGGCGAACGCGGAGGTGCCGGCGTCGCTGGCCGACGCGCGTGCGCTGCGTGTGCTGCGGGACGCCTTCTCGGACGGCGTCCATCTGCGCAACGACCTCTTCTCGTACCAGCGGGAGGTCGAGGACGAGGGCGAGAACAGCAACGGGGTGCTCGTCCTGGAGAAGTTCCTGGGCTGCTCCACCCAGGAGGCGGCCGAGGTGGTCAACGATCTGCTGACCTCGCGCCTCCAGCAGTTCGAGAACACCGCCCTGACGGAGCTCGGCCCGCTCTGTGCGGAGAAGGGGATCAGCCCCGACGAGACGCTTTCCGTCCTCGCGTACGTCAAGGGCCTCCAGGACTGGCAGTCCGGCGGCCACGAGTGGCACATGCGCTCCAGTCGCTACATGAACGGCGGCGGTGCGGGCGAGAGCGTGCCCGGTTTCGGGATGGCGGCCGCGTCGCTCCGCTTCTCGCCGCGTGGGGAGTCGGCCCGGCTGCGCAGCCACACGCATGTGCCCTACCGGCACGTCGGCCCGTCGCTGCTGCCCGACTTCGCTCTGCCCTTCACCACGACGTTGAGCCCGCATCTGGACGGGGCCCGGGTGCGGATCGTGGAATGGTCGCACCGGATGGGACTCCTGCAGGCACAGCCGGGTGTGCCGGGGTCGCACATCTGGGACGAGGAGCGGCTCCTCGCGACGGATCTGCCGCTCTGCGCGGCGGGGCTGCATCCCGATGCCACCCCCGACGAGCTCGATCTGTCCTCGGGGTGGCTGACCTGGGGGACGTACGGTGACGACTGGTTCCCGGTGGTGCACGGCAGGACGCGTGACCTGGCGGGGGCGCGGCTGGCCAACGAGCGGTTGTCGCTCTTCATGCCGCTGGACGGCGCGCCGGTGCCCGAGCCGGTCAACGCGCTGGAACGGGGCCTGGGCGACCTCTGGGGGCGGACCGCGGGCCCGATGGACGGGAGCGCGCGCCGGGCCTTCCGCGCGTCCGTGGAGTCGATGACGGCGAGCTGGCTGTGGGAGCTGGCGAACCAGGCACAGAACCGGATCCCCGATCCGGTCGACTACATGGAGATGCGCCGGGCCACGTTCGGTTCGGATCTGACGATGAGCCTGTGCCGGTTGGGACACGGCAGGAAGGTGCCGGACGCGGTCTACCGCAGCGGTCCCCTGCGCTCCCTGGAGAACGCGGCTGCGGACTACGCCTGCCTGCTCAACGACCTGTTCTCGTACCAGAAGGAGATCGAGTACGAGGGAGAGGTGCACAACGGCGTCCTGGTCGTGCAGAACTTCTTCGGGGTGGACTATCCCACGGGGGTGGCCATCGTGGACGACCTGATGAACTCCCGCATGCGCCAGTTCCAGCACGTCGCCGAGCACGAACTCCCGGTGATGTACGACGACTTCGATCTGGACGCGGAGGCGCGGAAGACCCTGTCGGGCTATGTCGTGGAGCTCCAGCACTGGATGGCGGGCATCCTGATCTGGCACCGGGACTGCAGGCGCTACCGCGAGGAGGATCTGCGGCGGGGCACCGGCACCCCGTGGCACCTCAGCGGTCCCACGGGGTTCGGTACGTCGGCGGCGAGGGTGGCGCGGCTGTTGACGGCGCAGGGACGTTTCAGCCCTGTTGGAACAGCTCCGCGGGCAGGGGCTTCAGGAGTGCGTACAGATCGTCGGTGATCGGCCGGTCCCAACTGGCGATGGTGACGAGCACGCCGTCGCTCCGGTCGAACTGAACACAGGAGATGCGGCTCTCGGAGAGCTTGACGCGGCGCACGATCAGCAGGCTGTCCCCCTGCATGACGGGCACGTCCTCCGAGCCGGTCACCTCGACCGGTTCGTCGTTCTCGAGCGCGAGGAGGAGCTGGGCGACCTCGAAGGGAACCTGGCCCTCCTCGGTCTCGCGGGCCGGCGAGCCCTCCGGCAGATTGCCGATGATCATCGCGGGGCCTCGGCCGCCGAACAGGTCGTACCGCAGGAAGACGCCCTGACAGCTTCCGTCGGGAGCGGGAAGGAGACCGGCGCCGAGGTTGCCGGGCCAGTCCCCCGGGTCCATGGCCAGGACGTCGAAGTCCGGGCCCGCGGGTGTGGCGGCGCTACGGCGGCGGAGGAAGGACATGCGCCCATGTTACGTGTCCCGGCTCACGTCGTGGAGCCGGGCGCCCCCCGGCCCTCCCGTTCGGATCGTGCCGGCCCGCGGGCGCGAAGTACCTACCGGGACTCGGCGGCCAGCGCCTCCAGCACCTGGACGGCCTCTTCCGCACGCGCGTACGGAACGAACAGGTGGTCGTGGTGGTATCCGGCGACCACGTTGCAGCTCACCCCCGCGTCAGTCAGAGCCAGGGAGACCGCGGCCGTCAGTCCGACGGCGTCCAGGGCGGAGTGCACACGCAGCGTGATCCAGCCGGCGACGTAGTCGTACGCCAGGCCGGCTGCCACCGCCTCGGACTCGGGGAGTACGAGCGTCATCCCCTCACGCTCGGCGACGGTGGCCACAGGGGTGACACCGGCGGGCGTCTCACCGCCCGGCACGGTCGTGAAGACGTAGCGGCCGGGGTTCAGCTCCGGTCGCATGCTGTGCAGAAGTGTTCGAAGATCGCGCTCGCCCGTCATGGACGCCACGGTACGTCCACCGTGCCCGGGACGATGGGCGGGACCGTGCCCGGCGCACTCCGCCGATGCCCCGAGCCGCCCTTCGCCGACGCCCGCTGCCGCGCTCCGCCGACGCCCGCCGGTGGTCGCGCCGATGCGGGCGAGGCCCTGGCGAGTAAGCCATTCGGGCACGCCATGTATCCCTACGCTCACCCTGCGTGGCACCAGGGGTTGATCGCCCATAGCTTCGGCATATGAGAAGAACACACATGAAATGCCTGGTGGGTGTGACCGTCACCGCCGCCACGGTCCTCGGTACGGCGGCCGTCCCCACCAGCGCTGCCGGGCACGGTGACCACGTGGTGCGTCCGGGCACCTCCATCCAGAGCGCGGTGGACGCCGCACACCCCGGCGACAGGATCGTGATCCTGCCCGGCACGTACCGCGAGAGCGTCCTGATCACGACTCCGGGCCTGACCCTTCGGGGCATCCGGGGCCGGACCGTGATCAAGCCGGCGGCCACCACCGCCAAGGCCGCCAACACCTGTGCCGCGGCGGGCAACGGCATCTGTGTCGTCGGCACGAAGGGCCACACCGTCGACGACGTCAGCATCCACTCCCTGACCGTCTCCGGATTCAAGAAGAGCGGCGTCTGGGCCTCCTGGACCGACGGACTCACGGTCCGCCGGGTCACCGCTACGAAGAACGGCACCTGGGGCATCGCCCAGGAGCGTTCGACCCATGCCGCCTTCGTGCGCAACACCGCCGTCGGCAACGGCGACGCGGGCATCTTCCTCGCCAACACGGTCAGCGAGGAGGGCGGGGCCACCGACACCCGGGGGACGGAGATCCGGGAGAACGACCTGCGCGGGAACCGCATCGGCGTCACCGCCCGGCGCGTCAGGAACCTCGTCATCGACGGCAACCGGATGACCGGCAACTGCAGCGGTGTCTTCGTCGTGGGCGACGAGTCCAAGCCGGCTGCCGGGGCCATGACGATCAGCGACAACCGGATCCTGAAGAACAACAAGTTCTGCGCGGCGACCCCGCGGCTGTCTGCCATCCAGGGCTCGGGCATCGTCCTCACCGGCAGCGAACGAACGGTCGTGCGTGCGAACGTCGTCCGGGACAACGTGGGCTCGACCCCCCTTTCCGGCGGAATCCTGCTGTTCAAGAGCCTCGTGGGCGCCCTCAACAGCGACAACACCGTCACGGGCAACCTCGTGCAGGGCAACAAGCCGGCCGACCTGGCCAACCGCGACACCACCGGCAAGGGCAACGCCTTCGTGAGCAACACGTGCGGGACGTCCGTACCGGCCGGGATGTGCGCCGAGTGATGGCGCACCGACGCACCAGGAGGAACGAGAAGGCATGACCACTGTGAGCCCCACCCCCGAAACCACCCCCGTCGTCTCCCCGCCGGCCTCGCCGCAGGCTTCCGTCGCCGCCTCCTCCGCCCCCCAGACCCCGCCCCCGGCGATGCGGCTGCGGGAGCTGGCGTTCGGAGCGGCCTGCGCCGCGGCCGTCCGTGCGGCGGCACGGCTGGGCGTCGCCGACGCGCTCGGCGCAGCACCCGCCTCGGCCGCCGAGCTCGCCCTGGCCGTGGACACCGAGCCCGTGCCGCTCCAGCGGCTGCTGCGGGCGCTGTGCTGCTACGGGATCTTCAGCGAGACCGAGGACGGGAAGTTCGTCCACACGGAGATGTCCCGGCTGCTGCGCGAGGACGACCCGAACAGCCTGCGGTACATCTCCCTGTGGTGCACGGAGCCCTGGACCTGGGAGGTCTGGCCGCGGCTCGACGACGCGGTGCGCTCCGGTACGAGCGTCTTCCAGGAGGCCTTCGGCAAGGGCTTCTTCGACTACCTCCACCAGGACGCGGGCGAGTCCGCCCACATCTTCAACCGGGCGATGACGACGTCCAGCACGCAGTCCGCGCGGGACGTGGCCGAGCTCCTCGACCTCACCGGGGTGTCCTCGGTCGCCGACATCGGCGGCGGCCAGGGACACGTGCTCGCCAGTCTGCTGGAGAAGCACCCCTCGGTCCACGGCACGCTTCTGGACCTGCCGGGCGTCGTGGCGCGCGCGGACGGCAGGCTGAGGGACGGTGGCGCACTGGCGGACCGGGTACGGATCGTGCCCGGGGACTGCCGTGAGGACATCCCGGTCGACGCGGATCTCTACATCATCAAGAACATCCTCGAGTGGGACGACGAGAGCACCCGCAGGACCCTGCGCAACGTGGTCGCCGCGGCCCGGCCCGGCGCCCGCGTCGTGATCATCGAGAACCTAGTCGACGACACCCCGTCCATGCGGTTCACCACCGCCATGGACCTGCTGCTCCTCCTGAACGTCGGCGGCGCCAAGCACACGAGGGAGAGCCTGGTCGGCAGGATGTCCGAGGCCGGCCTGCGGATCGGCGAGGTCCGCCCGGTCAACGCGTATCTGCACGCCTTCGAGTGCGTCGTACCGGGCTGACGTCCGGCGCACACGCGATCGCCCCGGTCCGGCACGCTGGTGCCGGACCGGGGCGATCGTCCGTGTGTCAGGCGCCGTCGCGCTGCCACCGGTAGAACTGCTGGGCCATCGCGTCCTTGGGACCGCGCCAGGTCAGCGGGTCGTAGGGGCTCACGAACGCGGTGAGGCGCTCGCTGACGGCCTTGAACTCCGGGTGCTCCGTCACCTTGGCGATCTCCGGGCCCGGGGGCCGGTCGGATTCGATCAGGTGCAGGTACACGTCGCCGAACTGGAACAGGGTGCGCCTGTTCACCCCCACGAGGTGGGGGAGCTCGGTGTCGTCGGACGCCGCGAAGAGCTCGGCGATGTCCGGGGCGGACTCGGGCGCCATCCGGGCGACGATCAGTGCGTGGTGCATCTGGCTGCCTTTCGGGGCATCAGTTGGCCGGGACCGCGGCGGAACGGCGCTCACGGTCACGCTGCTCGATCTTGTCGCGGATGAGTTCCAGCTGGACGCGGGAGTTGCGGTTGATGTTGTCCGTCATCCACGCGTCGTCGACCGGCGCGTCGGGCCGCATCGCGAAGTCCTGGCGCCAGTGCATCCTGGTGCCGCCGGGGACCTCCGTGTACTCCCACCGGATGTCCATGTGCTGGAACGGTCCGGGCTCGACGCGGCGGGCGCGTACGGTGCGAGCCGCGCGGTCGGTGGTGCGCTCCGACACCCAGCTCCAGACCTTCCCGTTGTCGTCCGGGTGCATGGTGAGCCGGAAGGTCGTCTTCTGGCCCTCCCGCTCGATCACTTCGACTGCCGCGTACTCGCTGAACAGCTGCGTCCAGCGCTCCAGGTCGTTCGTCATGTCCCAGACGAGGTCGAGCGGGGCGGCGATGGTGATCTCGTTCTCCGTGTGTCCGGGCACGTCAGGCTCCTGTCACGAGGGTGTTGTTGACGAGGTCGAGGAACTCGCCGGGGGTCTTGCACCGGTCGGCCTCGGCGGGCAGCGGACGGCCGAACCGGTTCTCCAGCACCGCCACGATGCCGAGCAGGCCGAGCGAGTCGAGGCCGTACTCGTCGAAGGCCGAGCCGGGACGGCTCTCCATCGCCAGCGGATCGACCGTGAGACCCGCACCGTTCTTCATGAGGACGGCCAGTTCTTCGTAGGTCAGTTGATCGGTCATGAGGGGCTGCTCCTTCTCACAGAGGGCTGTCGGTGGGGTGCCGGAGCACCAGGGCCGCGTTCGAACCCATGAGGCCCCGGCTCAGCACCAGCGCCGTCCGCAGTTCCGCGGGGCGCGCGCGTCCGGTGACCACGTCGAGGTCGTGGCACACCTCGAAGACGTTGGGCGTCGGCGGGATCAGACCGTGTTCCATCGCGAGTACCGCGGCGGACGTGTCCAGCACGGGTGCCCCGCAGTAGGCGCGGCCGATGCCGGTCTTGGGCGCCGTAACCGGTACGCGCCGTCCGTGCGCGCCCAGGGCGTCGGCGATGGCGAGCGCCTCGGCACGGTCGGCCGAGGGAACGCCGAGCGCGTCCGCGAAGACGACGTCGACCTCCTCCGGTGCGCAGCCGGCCTCCGCCAGCGCTCCCTCGATGGCGTGGGCCAGTCCTTCGCGGGACTGCTCCCACCGGGACGCGCCGGTGAAGGTGGCGGCGTGGCCAGCCAGTTCGGCACGGATCCGGACTCCTCGGTCCAGGGCGGCCGTCTCCTCCTCGACCACGAGCATCGCGCCGCCCTCGGCGGGCACGAATCCGCAGGCGTCGGAGGTGAACGGACGGTAGGCACGGGTGGGTTCGCCGCAGACGCTGAGGTCCTCGTAGCCGAGCTGGCAGACGACCGAGTACGGAGCCAGGGGTGCCTCCGCCGCGCCGACGACGACGGCGTCCGTGCCGCGCCGGATGGTGCGTGCGGCATGCATCAGGGCGTCGAGGCCGCCCGCCTCGTCGCTGGCCACGACGGCGCACGGGCCCTTGAAGCCGCCCCGGATCGAGATCTGGCCGGTGCTGGCCGCGTAGAACCAGGCGATGGACTGGTACGGCCCGACGTAGCGGGAGCCCTGGCCCCACAGCCGTTGCAGTTCACGCTGGCCGAATTCGCCGCCACCCGAACCCGCGGCGGTCACCACGCCCACGCTGAACGGGGTGTCCTCGTAGTCGGCGCGGCCGAGCCGTGCGTCGTCCAGGGCAAGGTCGGCGGCGGCCATCGCGTAGTGCGTGAAGCGGTCGGTCTGGACGAGGTAGCGCTCCTCGATGAACGCGACCGGGTCGAAGTCCCTGACCTCGCCCGCGACACGCAGCGGAAGGTTCTCGCAGCCTTCTCTGGAGACCAGGTCGAGGACGCTCACGCCCTCCTGCGTCTGCTTCCAGAAGGCACCGGCGCCGACACCGTTGGGGGCGACGACACCGATCCCCGTAATGACGGATCGCCGGTGTGTCCGGATACTCATGGGGTCCTCCCGCCTGATCGGCTCAGGGCGACGGCCGACTGGAATCCGCCGAACCCGCTGCCCACCGAGAGCACGCTGCGCAGTTTCAGGGGCCGTGCGGTGCGCGGCACGTAGTCGAGGTCGCACTCGGGGTCCGCGGTCTCGTAGTTGGCCGTGGGCGGCACCGTCTGGTGCTGGAGGGCCAGGACGCACGCGGCGATCTCGATCGCGCCGATGGCGCCGAGCGAGTGGCCGACCATGGACTTGATCGAGCTCATCGGGACCTTGTACGCGTGTGCGCCGAGGGCCCGTTTCACCGCCGCCGTCTCGTGCCGGTCGTTCTGCTTGGTGCCCGAGCCGTGCGCGTTGACGTAGTCGACCTGCGAGCCGTCGATCCGGGCCTGCGCGAGTGCTGTGTTGATGGCCTCGGCCATCTCCAGCCCTTCGCAGGTCAGCCCGGTCATGTGGTAGGCGTTGCCGAAGGTGGCGTAGCCCGATATCTCGCAGTAGACGGTGGCGCCGCGGGCGCGGGCGTGTTCGAGCTCCTCGAGTACGAGGACGGCTCCGCCCTCGCCCATGACGAATCCGTCCCTGCGTGCGTCGAACGGCCGGGAGGCGTGCTCCGGGTCGTCGTTGTTCGCCGAGGTCGCCTTGATCGCGTCGAAGCACGCCACCGTGATGGGGGTGATCGGCGTGTCGGAGGCGCCGGCGATGCAGACGTCTACCCTGCCCTCCTCGATGGACTGGAAGGCGTAGCCGATCGCGTCGAGGCCGGAGGTGCAGCCGGTGGACACGGTCTGGACGGGCCCGTGCGCGCCGACCTCCTCGGCCACGGCCGAGGCGAGGGTGCTGGGTGAGAAGGCCCGCTCCAGATGGGCGCCCGCCGGCCGGTGGTCGACGTCCCAGCGCGCACCGCTGCCGCTGACCGCGACGTAGTCCTTCTCCAGGCGGGTGGTGCCCCCGACCGCCGTGCCGAGGGACACCCCGATGCGCCAGGGGTCCTCCTTCCCGGGGTCGAGACCGGCGTCGCTCAGCGCTTCCCTGGCAGCCACCAGGGCGAACTGGACGTACCGGTCCGAGCGTGCGATCAGGTCCTCGTCGAGGCCGTGGGCCACGGGATCGAAGTCGCACTCGGCGGCGATGCGCGAGCGGAACGCCGCCGGGTCGAAGAGGGTGATGCCGCGTGTCGCGGTGCGGCCGTTGGAGAGCAGGTCCCAGAACGCCGGGGCGCCGATCCCGCCGGGCGCGACGACACCGACTCCGGTGACCGCCACACGTCGTGTCATGACGCGGCCCCCGTTCGTTCTGGCGGCGCGTAGCCGTCACTGGGGTCCGCGGTCTCGGTGGCTTCGGTGTCGACGTGCCCGAGCTCGGGACGCGGGGCGAGCGGGCCGAGGTGGAAGACCATGCGCGCCTCCACGTCGCCCACGTTGCGGAAGCGGTGGCGGACGTGCGGAGGGATCAGCAGGCCCTGGTCGGGCCGCATCGGGTGCGGCTCACCGTCCAGGTCCACTTCGAGGAGCCCGTCCACGACGTACACGAACTCCTCCGAGTACGGGTGGTAGTGCTCACCGATGCGCTCTCCGGGGCGGACGATGGCCAGCCCCATGAAACCGCTGGTGGCACCCACCGCCGTCGGTGTGAGCATGGCGCGCAGATCGCCTCCGCGCCTGCGGTTGGGCTGTGTTTCGCTGAGGTCCACGATGCGGGGACGGTGCGTGGTCATGACTGCTCTCCTCCAGGCGCGTTGTGCGGTGTGACGGCATCCGCGGGGCGGTCCTCGCGGATGCCGGTGACTCGGTTCAGGACTCTGCGGCCCGACGGTCGGTGATGAGGTTCATCTCGGCCTGCGCGAGGAAGCGCGCGGCCTCCGTGTCCGTGGTGGGCAGGCCGTTCGCGCCGCCGTCCAGCAGCCGGCCGAGCATGGCCGCCTTGCGGTGGCCGCCGATGCCGAGCGCCTGTGTGGGCTGGGCGTCGAACGGGCCGCTCACTTCGAGGAGCCGCACCACGATGTCGTCGCGCTGGAAGATGGTGCTGCTCTCGATGGGGCTCGCGGCGTCGTCCGCGGCCTCTTCGTCCTGGCCGGCGAGCAGCCGGGCCAGCGCCATGCCGCAGCCTTCCTTGGCCTGGTAGAACAGCGCGTGCCGCTGGACGTCCGCGGCGGCGTGGCGGCCCGCCTTCACGTGGTGGACGGTCGGGAGTGCGGCCCGGGTGAAGAACATCCGGGCGGAGTCGGGATCGCTGAGGTCGCGGTCCTGCTCCAGGTACGGGTTGATGGCCTCCTCGACGGCCCTGACCTCGGGCTGACGGGAGACGTGGCGCAGGGCCGCCATCAGATCGCCCTCGACCTCCACCGCTCGCACGACACGGTTCCCGTGCATGAAGAGCGAGGTGCGGCACAGCCGGGTGTTCTCGTCGACCCGTGCCTGCGGGGAGTCGTAGTCGGCGAGGATCTTCGCGACCATCTCCTCCGTACCCGGCTTCACCGTGAAGGTGAGCGCGTGGCGTACCACGCCGTCGCCCAGACGAGGTGCCGCCTGGAGGCGGCCCTTGGCGGGCTCGGGGGCCCGCTCGAACGCGGCTCCGGTCTCGCGCAGCACGCTGAAGCGCAGGGAGCGGGTGTCGCGCACGCAGCTGTGCAGGGGCTGCACCGTCGCGACGTGCTCCTCGCTGTTCACCCAGGCGAGGAAGGGCGGGGCGCTCTCCCATTCGCTGGTGATCAGCCACTGCGAGGGGTTCTCGATGGACTGGCACAGCTGGTCGCTGATGTGTCCGGGGATCGACGCCACCTGGTTGCGCATGTGCTCGTACGCCTCGAGGAACTGGTTCTGGGCGCCGTCGTGCAGGTCCAGCAGCAGTATGACCCGGAGCCTC
This sequence comes from Streptomyces clavifer, assembly GCF_036345975.1. Lineage (NCBI taxonomy): Bacteria > Bacillati > Actinomycetota > Actinomycetes > Kitasatosporales > Streptomycetaceae > Streptomyces > Streptomyces clavifer. The sequence goes on from NZ_CP107793.1 coordinate 366,853, forward strand.
GAACCGTCGAAGGCGGACTGAGATATACGTTCCGAGAGGGTTGTCATCTTTCGTTCTCCTTCGAGACGGTGCGACGGCTACAGCCGTGGCCCGTCCTCATCCGTCGGGTTCGGTGGAAGCGGAGCAGGTCCCTGCCCGCTGACGCGTGACGTCCGCCTCCGCATCGCGAGTTCGCTCCCGCGACTGATCGTGGAACGCTGGTACGGGCGGCGCGAGATTTATGAACCGTTCAGGTGAGGCGGTGACCGAAGGCGCCGCACGAGGGCATGGACATTCCATCCGTCGTGCGGCCGAGCTGGAGCAACTGATGAACGAGAACGTCGAGCACCGCGTACCTGTCCTCATCGTGGGCGGCTCACTGGTGGGCCTGTCCGCATCCCTCTTCCTGAGCCGCCTCGGCATCCGCCATCTGCTGGTCGAGAAGCACGCCGACACGTCGACCCACCCGCGCGGGCGTGGCAACAACGTGCGCACGATGGAGGTGTTCCGTGCCGCGGGCGCGGAGCAGCTGATCCGGGACGCCGCTTCGGTGCTGGCGGACAACCACGGCATCCTCCAGGCGAAGTCGCTCACGGGGGACGACCAGGAGTGGCTGTTCAAGGAGATCGACCCGGGCGGCGGGCTCGCCCGGTTCAGCCCGAGCGGCTGGTGCCTGTGCAGCCAGAACGACCTGGAGCCCGTGCTCGTGCGCCGGGCCCGCGCCGAGGGCGGCGAGCTGCGCTTCTCCACCGAGCTGCTCTCCTTCGAGCAGGACCCGGACGGGGTGACCGCCGTGGTGAAGGACCGGGAGACCGGGGAGCACACCACGGTGCGCGCGGACTATCTGGTGGCGGCCGACGGTCCGCGCAGCCCCATCCGGGAGCAGCTGCGGATCGGGCAGACGGGGCCCGGCGACCTGTTCCACAACGTGAGCATCACCTTCCGCTCCCGGCAGCTCGCCTCCGTGGTCGGCGACCGGCGCTTCATCGTCTGCTACCTGACGAATCCCGAGGCGGACGGGGCGCTGCTGCCGGTGGACAACGAGGAGCACTGGGTGTTCCACGCGCCGTGGCAGCCCGACCGGGGCGAGACGCTGGAGGACTTCACCGACGAGCGGTGCGCGGCGCACATCCGCAAGGCGGTCGGGGATCGCGGCCTCGATGTCGAGATCACGGGCAAGGCCCCGTGGCACGCCGCGGAGCGCGTCGCCGAGAGGTACGGGGCCGGCCGGGTGTTCCTGGCCGGTGACTCGGCCCACGAGATGTCCCCCACCGGGGCGTTCGGGTCCAACACCGGAATCCAGGACGCCCACAACCTGGCGTGGAAGCTGGCCGCGGTGCTGAACGGCACGGCGGGGCCGGCGCTCCTGGAGACGTACGAGGCGGAGCGGCTGCCGGTGGCCCGGGCCACGAGCGCGCGCGCGTCGGCCCGTTCGGGGGAGCACAGCCACCCGGGCTTCGCCGGCTCCCCGGGCCCGGTTGGCGGCGGGCGCAAGGGCGGCATGCTCACCGTCGCGCTCGGCTACCGCTACGTCCGGGGCGCGGTGCTCGGCACCGACCCCGACCTGCCGGTGGTGCCCGAGGGCATGGAGCTGAGGGGCGAACCCGGCACCCGCGCACCGCACCTGTGGGTCGGCCGGGACGGGAAGCGCGTGTCGACGCTGGATCTGTACGAGCGGTCGTTCGTGCTGCTGTGCGACGCCGGGCACCCGGAATGGCGTGCGGCGGCGACTCGGGTGGCGGAGCGTCTGGCTCTGCGCCTGGACGTCTTCGCGATCGGTTCGGGGCCCGGCGCCGATCTGGAGCCGTTGGGCGGGGCCGACTGGGCCGCGGCCCACGGCACGGGGGCCGAAGGCGCCGTGCTCGTGCGCCCCGACGCCTTCGTGGCCTGGCGGTCCGAGGGAGCGGCGGCCGACGCGGAGGCGACTCTGCACGAGGCGCTGACGGCGCTGCTCCGGCGCGGCTGAACACCCCGGCGCCCTCGTCCGGTGCCTCCGCCTCCTGCGTTCATCCCACGCCGAAGTCCCTCAGCGCGGCCAGGAACGCGTCCGGGTTGTCGCCGTGCACGAGGTGCCCCGCGTCGACGGAGACGTACTGCCCGCCGGGGATCCGGCGGGCCATCCGGGCCAGTTGCTGCTGGTCGATGTGGCTGCGGGCTCCGCCGACCACGAGCGCGGGGGCGGTGATCTCGCCCAGTCGCTCCCACACGGCCGGATCCGGGTCGCTCAGCTGGGCCTCGGTGCACGGCACCACGGGCCAGTCGAAGCCGAGCTCTCCGGCGGGCCGCCGGGCCGGCGAGCGGGGCGTGTCGAGCGGAAGCAGCGGCGGGGCGTCCTCGAGGACGAGTCCGCCGATCAGCCCGGGGTGCTGTGCGGCGAGCAGCAGGGCCGCCACTCCGCCCATCGAGTGCCCGATCAGGACGGCGCCGGGCAGGTTGCGGACCTCGAGGAACGCGTGCAGGTCGTCGCGGAAGAGTTCGAAGGAGTAGCGGCCCGGCCAGTCGCTGAGCCCGTGGCCACGGAAGTCGAGTGCGTACACCCGGTGCCGTGCCGCGAGCTGTTCGGCGATCCGCGTCCAGTCCCCGCTGCTGCCGCCTCGGCCGTGGGCGAGGACGACGGGCGGGGCCGCGGGGTCGCCCCAGAAGCGGTACGCGAGCCGGATTCCGCCGGCGAGCACGCTGCTGACCCCGGGGTCGAGGAAGGCGGTGACGGTGCGGACGAAGGAGCCGGGGTCGTCCAGCCACGGGTAGTGGCCTGCGCCGCGCTGGACGACGAGCTCTCCGTAGGGGAAGAGCGCGGCCATCTCCGCCGCACGGTCGGGGGTGGGGCCGCCGTCGTACTCCCCCGCCAGGACGAGCACCGGGACCGGCAGCTCTCGCAGCGCGGTGACCACGGTGGCGGTGTCCAGGCCGTCCTGCGGGTAGTAGAGCGCTCCTGCCTCGGAGTTGGTCTGTGCCGCGGCCTCGCCGGCGTGGGCCCGGGCGGCGGCGTCCCAGCGCCCGTAGGTGAACGGCAGTGCGGCGGCCCGGGCCCCTGCGGTGGCATGCCCGGCCCGGATCTCCTCCAGCGCGGCACTCGCCTCCGCGTACCAGGGCTCGTGGCCGCGCAGCTCGGAGGCATGGCGCCGGTCCTGGTCGGTGGCCGGGATGCCGGTGGCTCGCGTACTGGGTGCGACGAGGGTGAGGGTGCGCAGTCGCTGCGGGTACCTCACTGCGTAGAGGGCCGCCAGGCTCGCGGACGCGGAGTGGCCGAGCAGATCGACCCGTTCGAGTCCGAGGTGTGCGCGCAGGGCCTCGACGTCGTCGACGAGCCGGTCGCAGCGGTACGTCGACGGGTCGTCCGGGCTCGCGGAGTCCCCGGTGCCGCGCAGATCGAGGAGGATCAGCCGGTGCGCGCGGGAGAGTCCGCCGAGGTCGCCGAGGTAGCGGGCCGCCCGCATCGGGCCACCGGGCAGACAGATCAGAGGCCGGCCCTCACCCGCGAGGTGGTAGGCCAGTTCGGTCCCGTCGTATGTGCGGAAGGTCGGCATGGCCGCCATCCAAACAGGGCGGGCGGCTCTCCGTGGCCGCCTACGCCCACAGCGATCAGAAGTGCACGACTCCGGACGTCGGCCGCCGCGGAGGCCGGCGGCCGCGGGTCCATGCGTTCGAGGCACGCCCCCTCATCGACATCCGATCGCGGAGTCCGAGCGGCGGCGCCACGGGCCGCCGGCCCGACGACCACCCCGGACACCCCGGACTCGCCGGACCGGGCTCCTCACCGGCCACGTCACCCGCGGGACGTCGCCCCCCTTGCCAGGGCGCCGCGGATGCTGAATTACTGCTCCCAGGAAGATCGACCGAATGATCGGTCGTCCGCCACGGCGAGAGGATCATCCGCATGACGGCTCTGCTGGACGCGGCCGAGCGGCTCGGTCGTGACGAGCTGGAGGCGCTGCAGCTCGAACGGCTCCGGGACACGCTGCGGCACGCGTACGACCACGTCGGCTTCTACCGGGCGGCGTTCGACAAGGCAGGCCTGCGGCCCGAGGACTGCCGCACACTCGCCGATCTCGCCCGTTTCCCCTTCACCGTCAAGGCCGACATGCGCGACAACTACCCGTTCGGCATGTTCGCCGTGCCCGAGGAGCGGGTGCGGCGCATCCACGCGTCCAGCGGGACGACCGGCCGGCCGACCGTGGTCGGGTACACCGAGCGGGATCTGGACACCTGGGCGGACGTGGTCGCCCGGTCGATCAGGGCGGCGGGCGGGCGCCCGGGCCACAAGGTCCATGTGGCGTACGGATACGGACTGTTCACCGGAGGGCTCGGTGCGCACTACGGAGCGGAGCGGCTGGGCTGCACCGTCGTTCCGGCGTCCGGTGGCATGACGGCACGGCAGGTGCAGCTGATCCAGGACTTCGGGCCGGAGATCATCATGATCACGCCCTCCTACATGCTGACCCTTCTGGACGAGTTCGAGCGCCAGGGCGTCGACCCGCGCACGACCTCGCTGCAGGTCGGCATCTTCGGTGCCGAGCCGTGGACCGAGCAGATGCGCAGGGAGATCGAGGAGCGGTGCGCGATCGACGCGGTCGACATATACGGGCTGTCCGAGGTGATGGGTCCCGGTGTGGCGCAGGAGTGCGTCGAGACCAAGGACGGGCTGCACATCTGGGAGGACCACTTCTATCCGGAGGTCGTCGACCCGTTCACCGGCGCGGTGCTGCCGGACGGTGAGGAGGGTGAGCTGGTGTTCACCTCGCTCACCAAGGAGGCCATGCCGGTGATCCGCTACCGGACCCGGGACCTGACGCGGCTGCTGCCCGGTACGGCACGGGTGTTCCGGCGGATGGAGAAGGTCACGGGCCGCAGCGACGACATGGTGATCCTGCGGGGGGTGAATCTCTTTCCCACCCAAATCGAGGAGATCGTGCTGCGGACACCGGGCGTGGCACCGCACTTCCAGCTGCGCCTGACCAGGCAGGGGCGCCTGGACGCACTGACCGTGCGGGCCGAGGCGCGGGCCGGTGCCACGCCGGAGGACCGTGCGACTGCCGCGCGGCTGATCGCGGCGGCCGTGAAGGACGGGATCGGTGTGACGGTCGGGGTCGAGATCGTGGACCCGGAGACGCTGGAGCGCTCGGTCGGCAAGATCAAGCGAATCGTCGACCTCAGGGACGCCGGCTGAGGAGCGAGGGGACGCCGGCTGGGGAGCGCAGGACTCAGCGCTGCCCTGTGAGGGCTGCGAACACGACGACATTGCTCCGGTAGCCGGTCTTCTTGCTGTAGTCGCCTCCGCAGGTGATCACCCGGAGCTCGGGCCGGGCGGAGGCGCCGTAGACCTTCTTGTCGGGGAAGCTGCCCTTGTCGTAGACCTCGACGGCGTACACGGTGAACACGGCGGTCGTCAGGTCCGCCCGGATGATCTCGACGGTGGCGCCCTCGCGTACGAAGCCCAGCTCCTGGAAGACGCCGGGCCCCAGGCGGGTGTCCACGTGCCCGGCGGTGATGGCGGTGCCCACGGAGCCGGGGTCCGTCCCGCCGGCGTACCAGCCTGCGAGGACGGGGTTGTTGTCGGGCGGGGGCTGCAGCGCTCCCGCCGCGTCGAGGGCGAGCCTCATCAGGGGGGCGTCCACGCCGATGGCGGGGATCCGCAGGCGGACGGGTTCCGACCGCGGCAGCGGCTGGACGGCACTCGGCGGGACACTGCGGCCGGGGGCCGGTGTCGCGGCGGCGGGCGCGGCAGGGAGCGCCGGCGCGGGGCGCAGGGGGGCCGGGCGCACGGCAGGCGGGGGTGCGAGCGCCGGTGGTACGGGGGCCGGGCTCACGAAGGCGGGGGGTGCGGGGGCGGGGCGGGACGGTGCCATGTAGGCCAGGGCCGCGGCGGGCTCCGGAGACCGGCCGGTGGGCGGCGCGGCTGTCCCGGGGGAGGCGCCGGAGGCCGCCGGGGCGGGGGCAGGGACTGTATGGGCGCGCGGCGGCTGCGGCGGGTTCCCGTCCCGTGTACCGCTGACCACCAGGGCGGTGCCCGCCACCAGGGCCCAGACGAGGTGTTTGACGGTGGGGAACGTCTGCGGTGGCGTGCTGGTCCTTCGCCCGGATTCCATCGCGTGTGCCTCTGCTTCGCCGCGGGTGGGTGGGGAGTCCGCGGGCCCCGGGCCGGTGCGGCGTCCGGGGGCCGCGCGACAGGGCTCGTGCGGTCAGGCGCCGGCGGCTGCCGTCCGACGCCGCATCCTGACCACTCCCCCGGCCACGGCGCCGGCGAGCAGGACGCCGCCCGCGGCGAGCTGCGTGCCCTGGTCCGCGGGGGCACCGAAGCCGGCGTCCACGCCGCCGGTCGGGGCGCGGCCGACGATCTCGTAGGTGTCCGTGATCTTGATCCGCGGCGGGCACTTCACGGTGACGGTGTCGATGCCCGGCCCGGTCCCCGCCGGGATCTCGAACTCTCCGACGAGCACGCCCGGACGGTCGCCCCCGAAGAGGTGGAAGTCGCCCGCGGCCTCCGAGACGCCCTTGCCGTAGGTCTCCTTGCCGCAGGCTCTGGTGGTGACCGTGACCTTCGAGCCCGGCGACGCCTTCTTCGGATGGATGCGAAGGGTCTGCTCGGCGGCGGGAGTGTCCGCCGCCGCTGCGGCCGGAGCCGAGAGGGCGAGGGCACCGATGGCCAGACAGATACCCGCACCGATGCGTGTGTTGCGCATGAGGATCCTCCAACGGGAGCAGGGTCCGGCCTGTCTGCGCGGCGCCTCTGCTGTGCTCCGTTTCCGAGGCAAGCGACAGTCCGTCACCGCCGCAACACGACGGCCGGCCCTCCGCGTCACCCGGCCAGGCGCAGAAATCCACCAGCCGGTGATCGTTTCCCCAGGTCACCGGGCGAGGGCCCGGCCTGAGGAACGATCAGCCGCCCGGCGGACGAACGGGTTAAGGGGCAGGCCCCAGGACGTGTTCCCCCGTGCGTCCGACCGTCAGGACGACACCTGGGAGAACCGGTCCCGCAGCTCCCTCTTGAGGATCTTGCCGCTGGCGTTGCGCGGCAGCTCGTCCACGAACAGGACCCTCTTCGGGGCCTTGAAGTGAGCCAGCCTCTCGCGGGCGTGCTCGATCAGTTCGTCCTCCGTCGCGACGCCGCGGAGGACGACGATCGCGGTGACGGCCTCGATCCAGCGGTCGTCGGGCAGTCCCACGACCGCCGTTTCGGCCACCGCGGAGTGGGTGTAAAGGGCATCCTCCACCTGCCGGGAGGCCACGAGCACGCCTCCGGAGTTGATGACGTCCTTCACCCGGTCGACGACCGTGAAATAGCCCTCCGGATCACGAACGGCCAGGTCACCGGAGTGGAACCAGCCGTCACGGAAGGCCTCAGTGCTCTCCTCCGGTTTGTCCCAGTAGCCCTGGCACAGCTGCGGGGAGCGGTAGACCACTTCGCCCGCCGTCCCGTCGGGCACCTCCCTGCCGTGCTCGTCGACCACCCTCGCCTCGACGAAGAGCACGGGCCGGCCGCAGGATTCCATCCGGCCCTCGTGCTCGTCGGGGCCGAGGACCGTGGCGAGCGGGCCGATCTCGCTCTGTCCGAAGCAGTTGTAGAACGCCAGCTCCGGCAGCCGGGCGCGGAGGCGTTCCAGCACGGGCACCGGCATGATCGACGCGCCGTAGTACGCCTTGCGCAGGGCGCCGAGCTCGCGGGTGGCGAAGTCCGGGTGGTTGGCGAGACCGATCCAGACAGTGGGCGGGGCGAACAGGCTGTCCGCCTGCCCGGCCTCGACCAGGTCGAAGATCCGGCCCGCGTCCGGAGCGTCGAGGATCGTGTTCTGCGCGCCCACCGCGAGGTAGGGCATCAGGAACACGTGCATCTGCGCGGAGTGGTAGAGCGGCAGCGAGTGGACGGGCCGGTCGGTGGCGCGCAGGTCGAGCGCGGTGACCGCACTGACGTACTCGTGGACCAGGGCGCCGTGGGTCATCATCGCGCCCTTGGGCTGGGCGGTGGTGCCGGAGGTGTACAGCAGCTGGACCAGGTCGTCGGCGCCGGGCGTGTGCGCGGGGGTGAAGGGACGCGGGGTCTCCAGCTCACCGAGGAGCGAGTCCGGTGCGTCGCGCAGTGCGCGCGTGGGGTGTCCGGCGGGGACGCGGGGGGCCAGGCCGGGGTCGGTGAGGACGAGGGAGCTGCCGGACTGCCGCAGGATGTACGACAGGTCGTCGCCGGTGAGGTTCTGGTTGACCGGTACGTGGACGAGTCCGGCCCGGGCGCAGGCCAGGTAGGCGATCAGGTACACGTCGGAGTTGTGGGCGTAGGAGGCGACCCGGTCCCCCGGGCGCAGTCCGTGTGCCCCGGTCAGGACGGCGGCCGCCGTGCCGACCGCCTCGTCCAGCGCGGCGTAGGTCCAGGACCGGCCCGCGTACCGCACGGCGGTGCGCCCGGGGGTGCGCCGTGCGCTGCGTGCCACGACACCGTCGACTGTGCTGCTGCGTACACCTGTCATGGCGTGATCCTGAGCGGCCCGGGGGCCGGGGGTCAAGGGTCGCGGCCCCGGCGGACGGCGTACGGGCGTACGGGGCCGCCCCCTGTCGCGGCCCGGTCGGGAAGGCCGGCCCATGACGGGGTGCCACGAGGCGCAGGAGGGCGTGATGCCTGATCGCCGGGAGGGCGAGGAGGCGTGGGGGGCTGGTCGTCGGGAGGGCGAGGAGGCGCCGAGGGCTGGTCGTCGGCCGGACGGACCGCGGCATCAGGGACTGATCGCCAGGAAGACGAACGCGGCGAAGATCGCCAGATGTACCCCGCCCTGGAGCAGGGTGGCGCGCCCCGGGACGACGGTCAGGGCTCCCACCACGACGGTCAACGCGAGCAGCACCATATGGGTGGCGCCGAGGCCGAGGTGCAGCGGTCCGTCCAGCCAGATCGAGGTGAGTGCGATCACCGGGATCGTGAGGCCGATGCTGGCCATCGCCGAGCCGAGGGCCAGGTTGAGGCTGGTCTGCACGCGTTCACGTCGGGCGGCCCGTACGGCGGCGAGGGTCTCCGGCAGGAGGACGAGCAGTGCGATGACGACGCCGACCACGGACTGCGGCATCCCCGCGGCCTCCACTCCCGATTCGACGGTCGGCGACACGGCCTTGGCGTCCCCGACGACGGCGACGAGCGCCACCAGGAGCATGACCACGCTGAGGGTGGTGGCGCCCCTTCCGGGCAGGGCGGCCGGGTCGGCCTCCTCACGCGGTCTGCCGTCCTGGGTGAGCGGCAGGAAGTACTCGCGGTGCCGCACGGTCTGTACCGCGACGAACAGGCCGTAGAGCAGGAGCGAGGCGACGGCGGCGAAGCCGAGCTGGGCCGGGGAGAACTCGGGGCCCGGCTTTCCGATGGTGAAGGTGGGGAGGACCAGGCTGAGGGTGGCGAGGGTCGTCACGGTCGCCAGTGCGGCGCCGGTGCCCTCGGCGTTGAAGACGGCGACGCGGCTGCGTACGGCGCCGACCATCAGGGAGAGGCCGACGATGCCGTTGCAGGTGATCATGACGGCGGCGAAGACGGTGTCGCGGGCGAGGGTGGACGTCTCGGGTCCGCCGTCCACCATGAGGGTGACGATCAACGCCACTTCGATGACGGTGACCGCGACCGCCAGGATCAGCGAGCCGTAGGGGTCACCGACGCGGTGGGCGATCACCTCCGCGTGGTGGACGGCTGCGAGCACCGCGCCCGCGAGGCAGAGCGCGACGACGGCGACCGCGAACGGGGAGAGCGTGCGCCCCCAGCTGAGAACCAGGGCGAGTGCCGCGATCACCGGTACGGCGACGGTCCACTGCGTGACCAGGGCACGGACCGTCGCGCTCGCGTTCATGGGCACAGGCTGCCAGAGGTGGGCGGGGAGCGCGCGCCGGAGATCGGAGATCGTGCCGGCGGTTCACCGAGGACGCGCCGTCGGCCGTCGCGCACGCTCCGCCGTCCGCCGGGAGCCGCCACGTTGATGGGGTGTCAGATTCTTTGTTCCGTCAGAGGCCCACGGGGCGGCCGAGGTGACAGTAACCTCTGCTTCGGCAGGAAGTTTCACCATCGGACGAGATTTCGAAAGTTACTTTCGTGCCGGTGCTTTCGACATGAAGGGGAAGGGGTTCCGGATGACCGGGGACGTGTCGGACCGGGGAATGAGCCGCCGGAGGATGGGCGGCGGGATACTGGCGCTGGGCGGAGCACTCGTCCTCGCACCGATCCCCTTCGCGGGAGCGGCGGGCACGGCGGTCGGCGCCGGTCGGGACACGGAGGCGGCCGGCACGGGAGCGGGAGCCGGGACGGACATGGGATCAGGGTCGCGCAGGCCCACGCTGCGCCGGGGCTCCCCCGCGCGCGCCGGTCTGCTGGACGAGCCGCTAGACCAGCTCGTGTCCGACGCGGAGAAGTACCTCGCCGACTCACCCGCCCACCCCTGGTACGCGGGCGCCGTGCTGCTGGCCGGGCGCGGCGGAACCGTGGCCCTGCACCGGCCGATCGGCAAGGCGGTGCGTTACGCGGCCTACGACGAGAAGACCGACACCGGCGTGGAGTTCCCCGCGGAACAGCAGATCGCGATGGCCGAGGACACGGTCTTCGACCTCGCCTCGGTGTCGAAGCTCTTCACCTCGATCCTGGCCGTGCAGCAGATCGAGCGGGGCACGCTGGAGCTGGAGGCCGCGGTCGCCTCGTACCTGCCGGACTTCGCCGGGGGCGGCAAGCAGGACATCACGGTCCGTCAGCTGCTCACTCACACCTCGGGCTTCCGCTCCTGGATCCCGCTGTACAAGGAGCCGACCCGCGAGGGGAAGCTCCGCCTGCTCTGGAACGAGGTGCCGGCCTCCGCGCCCGGAACGAAGTACCTCTACTCCGACCTCAATCTGATCTCGCTGCAGCTGGTCCTGGAGAAGATCACCGGCCGCACCCAGGACGTGCTGCTCCGCGAGGAGATCACCGCTCCACTCGGGATGCACCGCACGCGGTACAACCCGCCCGCCTCCTGGAAGCCGAAGATCGCAGCCACCGAGGATGCCCGGCTGCCCTGGTCGGGGCTGGAGCGCGGGCTGGTCTGGGGCGAGGTCCACGACGAGAACGCGTACAGCCTGGACGGGGTCGCCGGCCACGCGGGGGTCTTCTCGTGCGCGTGGGACCTGGCCGTGCTGGCCCGTACGCTCCTCAACGGGGGCGTCTACGGCAGGTCCCGCATCCTGTCCGAGGACTCGGTGGAGCTGCTGTTCACCGACTTCAACACCGCGTTCCCGGGTGATGAGCACGGGCTGGGCTTCGAGCTCTACCAGCACTGGTACATGGGCGCGATGGCCACGCCGCGCACCGCCGGCCACACCGGATTCACCGGCACCAGCCTGGTCATCGATCCGACGACGGACTCCTTCCTGATCATCCTGGGAAACTCGGTGCACCCCGTGCGCAGCTGGCGCTCGGGCAGTGCGCCGCGGGTCGCGGCCGCCAACCGGATGGCGCGCGCCGTGCCCGTCCGCCCCGCCCGGGGCAAAACCGCCTGGTTCTCCGGCATGGAGAGCGCGGCCACCGCCACGCTGGCGCTGCCCGCGCTGCGTCCGGCCACCGCGCACGCGGTGCTGAGCTGCACGCTCTGGTGGGACACCGAGCCGTCGTCGGACTCCTTGGTCCTGGAGGCCTCGTCGGACTCCGGAGCGACGTGGCAGCCGGTGCCCTTCACGACTTCTCCAGCCGGTTCAGGGCGGCCCCGGCCGGATCAGCCGCACCCGGCGGGCTCGGTGTCCGGCTGGTCCGGACGGGTCTGGCACCGCCTCGACGCGGACCTGGCGGCATGGCACGGCACCGAGGTCAGGCTGCGGTGGCGTTACACCACCGACCAGTTGTATGTCGGGCGCGGTGCGTACGTCGACGGCCTGCGCGTCCGGGACGGTGGCCGCACCCTGTTCGACGGGAACAGGCCCGGCGATTCCGGCCGTGTCGAGGCGACGGGGTGGACGGTCTCCGCCGACTGAGGAGCCCGACCGGCGGTCCGGCTGGTTGGATGACGGGCATGAACGGAACACAGTCCATAGAGGCACCGTGGGGCGTGTCGGTGTTCGGGGCGGCGAGCGTGGATGCCGCACCCGACCTGGCACGCCTGCGTGTCGCCATCGAGCAGACCAGGAACACGCCGGGTGACGCGTTCGCCGCGACCAGGGTCGGGGTGAACCGGATCCGGGAGGTCCTGCGCGGGCACCGGGTGCCCGAGGCCGCAGTGTCGGCATCACGGCTGAACCTGTCGTCGCAGTGGAGCTACGGCAGCGAGCGCACGTTCCTCGGCTACGAGTGCACCGCGTCGTTCGTGATCGAGCTGCGGGACCTGGACCTCCTGGAGACCGTGCTCATCGACGTCGTCGACGCGGGGGCCAACCAGGTCGAGAGCGTCGAATTCGACGTGAGTGCGAAGAAGGAGCTGCGCGCCCGGGCGCGTACGGCGGCCGTGGCCGCGGCACGCGAGAAGGCCGCACTGTACGCCGCAGCCGCGGATGTGCGGCTCGGACCCGTCGTCCACATCAAGGACGTGGACGCGGAGCAGCTCCAGAACTACCGCGGCCACGGCGGGCACGACGGAGGCGGCGAGGGCGATCTGACGCCGGGCAAGGTGACGGTGTCGGCGGGTGTCGTGATCGGTCTCTCGCTCATCGGCAGTTGAGGCACGCGCCTGGGGGCGCGAAAGCGGGCGCGGGCCGAGTCGGGGACGGCCCGCGCCCTTCTCATGAGCCCTCGCACAGAGCCGAACATCCGGATCGAAACTTTCGGTGCGCTCAGTGAATACCTTTCGTCATGCGCCCGCGTCCTACGCGCCTTTCTCGCCGATGAGTCCGGTCACGTACCGGAACCACATCATCTACGCAGGCAGAATGAACGAGAGGCGCCGAAGCTTCACATGCCCGCTCGGAAATATTTCGGAAATACGCCGTTGACGCGATTTCCCGTTGAGCGCATACTCTCCCTCGCTCCCCTTGTTCCACTGCTCGCCTTCCCGCCGCTGCCGCGCTCCCAGGCGTAGCCACCGGCGGCTGCACAGCACCTCGAACGGTCCCGACCGACCCGTCCGGGCGTTCTGTTGGATCCGCCCGGCATCCGGAAGAAGAGGCTGGAAACGCGATGGTTCAGACATCCCCCGGCGGCCTGTCCGCCCGCCCCCACCTGCCGCCCCGTACCGGACGAGCCCTGTCCCTCGTCATGGCCGGTGTCCTCGCCATGGCAGGCGTGATCTCGCTCGCCGGTCCGGCCGAGGCGGTCGGCACGCTCGGCGACGCCGCGGCGGCGAAGGGCCGGTACTTCGGCACGGCCGTGGCGGCGAACCACCTCGGCGAGGCGCAGTACGCGTCCACGCTGGACGCGCAGTTCGACTCGGTGACGCCCGAGAACGAGATGAAGTGGGACGCGATCGAGGGCACCCGCGACTCGTTCAACTTCGCGTCGGCCGACCGGATCGTCGACCACGCGCAGAGCAGGGGGATGAAGGTCCGGGGCCACACGCTGGTCTGGCACTCACAACTGCCCGGCTGGGTCGGCGGCCTCGGCACCGCTGATCTCCGCACGGCGATGAACAACCACATCACGCAGGTGATGACGCATTACAAGGGCAAGATCGACTCCTGGGACGTGGTGAACGAGGCGTACCAGGACGGAAGCAGCGGGGCACGCCGCAGCTCGCCGTTCCAGGACAAGCTCGGCAGCGGATTCATCGAGGAGGCGTTCCGCACCGCCCGTACAGTCGATGCCGGCGCCAAGCTCTGCTACAACGACTACAACACCGACGGCCAGAACGCGAAGAGCAACGCGGTCTACGCCATGGTGAAGGACTTCAAGCAGCGCGGCGTGCCGATCGACTGCGTCGGGTTCCAGTCGCACTTCAACAGCAACTCCCCCGTCCCCTCCGACTACCGGGCCAATCTGCAGCGCTTCGCCGACCTCGGTGTCGACGTGCAGATCACGGAGCTGGACATCGAGGGCTCCGGCTCGGCCCAGGCCGCCTCGTACGCCGCCGTCGTGAACGCCTGCCTGGCGGTCTCGCGCTGCACCGGCATCACGGTGTGGGGGGTCACCGACAAGTACTCGTGGCGCAGCAGCGGCACCCCGCTGCTGTTCGACGGGAACTACAGCAGGAAGCCCGCGTACGACGCGGTACTCGCCGCGCTCGGCGGCTCCACCGGTGGCGGCGGCACGGGCAGCTGCACGGCCGCGTTCACCCGGACCGCCACCTGGAACGGGGGGTACAACGGGGAGGTGACCATCAAGGCCGGCAGCGCCGCGATCAGCACCTGGACGGTGCCGGTGACCGTGGCCTCGCCGCAGAAGGTGACCGCCACCTGGAACGGCGCACCCACCTGGGACACCGGTGGGAACGTCATGACGGTCAGGCCCACCTACAACGGGAACCTCGCCGCGGGCGCCTCGACGTCCTTCGGGTTCACCGTCAGCACGAACGGCAGCACGTCGACGCCCGTCGTCGGTTCCTGCACGGCCTCCTGAACGGGGCGGCCATCGGTACGGCGGGGCGGGAACCCTCGCACGCGCCCCCGCCGTACCGCCCCCGCCCCGCCCGTTCCTGCGACCGGGCGAGGCGGTTCGCCGTCACCGCCGACGCGCGGCCGGACGGTGATGGCACGGCCCACCTGCCATGGATCCGCTGGACGCCGGAACTCGACGCGGTCAGGCAGCGGATCAACCGTGCCCTGCGGACCGGCCGGCTCTCCGACGTACGCGGAGATCGCCCGCCGGCCGTCCGGGCACCGCTTCCGGGTCGAGGAGGCGATGCGGACGCTCTCGTACTTCGACGGGATGAACTTCGCGGCGCGGGCAACCGCTCCCGCGTCGTTCTCGGTGGGGCTGACGGACCGCATCCGCCCCTCGTCGACCGTCGCCGTCACCCGTGGTCCGCCCACCCGTGTCCCGTCACCGGCCCAGCGCCGCCATCGCGGCGTTGTGGCCGGGCACCCCGCTGACCCCTCCGCCGCGCACCGCGCCCGCCCCGCACAGCAGGACGTTGGCGTGCGCGGTCTCGACACCCCAGCGGCCGGTGTCCTCGGTGGCGTACGGGAAGGACAGGTCCCGGTGGAAGATGTGCCCGCCGGGCAGCCTCAGATCCTGCTCCAGGTCGAGCGGTGTCTTCGCCTCGATGCACGGCTCGCCGTTGCCGTCGAGGGCCAGGCAGTCGGCGATCGGTTCCTCCAGGTGGCTGTCGAGCTCCGCGAGGGTCGCCTCCAGCAGGGCCGCGCGCGCCGCTGCGTTGTCCGCGGCGAAGAGCCGGGCGGGGGTGTGCAGCCCGAAGAGGGTGAGGGTCTGGTAGCCGCGGGCCGCGAGCTCGGGGCCGAGGATCGACGGGTCGGTCAGCGAGTGGCAGTAGATCTCGGACGGCGGGGCGGCGGGCAGCCGTCCCGCCGCTGCCTCCCGGTACGCGTCGGCGAGCTGTGTGTAGCCCTCCGCGATGTGGAAGGTGCCGGCGAACGCCCGGTGCGGGTCGACCGCGTGGTCCCGCAGCTTCGGCAACCGGGTGAGCAGCATGTTCACCTTCAGCTGCGCACCCTCGGCCGGGGCGGGCCGCTCCTCGCCGAGGAGTGCGGCCAGTGCCTGCGGGGAGGCGTTGACCAGGACCCGGCGGGCGGCGACGACCCGCTCCCCGCCGGGTGAGCGGACGGTGACCTCCGCGCGGGTCCCGTCCGTGTCGATACGGGTGGCCTCGTGCAGGACGCGGATCTCGGCGCCCGCGGCCCGGGCCGCCCCGGCCAGGGCGTCGGTGAGCGCGCCCATCCCGCCGACCGGGACGTCCCAGTCCCCGGTGCCGCCGCCGATCACGTGGTAGAGGAAGCAGCGGTTCTGGAGCAGCGACGGGTCGTGGGCGTCGGCGAAGGTACCGATCAGGGCATCGGTCAGCACGACGCCACGTACGAGGTCGTCGGTGAACCGCTCCTCGACGGCGACGCCGATGGGCTCCTCGAACAGCGTGCGCCAGGCGTCCGCGTCGTCGATCCTCGCCCGCAGTCCGTCGCGGGCCGGCAGGGGTTCGGTGAGCGTCGGGAAGACCCGCTCGGCGACCCGTTGCGTCATCGCGTAGAAGCGCTGCCACGCGTCGTACTCACGCTCGTCGCCGGTGAGGTCCGCGAAGGACGCACGGGTGCCGTCGCCGCCGATGAGCAGCCCGGTGGCCCGTCCGCCGCGCACCACCGGGGTGTACGAGGAGACCGTGCGCTTGCGTACGGCGAAGTCGAGGCCGAGATCCCGGACGATCTTCGAGGGGAGCAGCGAGACGAGGTACGAATAGCGGGACAGCCTGGCGTCGACCCCGTCGAACGGGCGGGTGGAGACGGCCGCTCCCCCGGTGTTGCCGAGACGCTCCAGGACGAGGACGGACTGTCCGGCGCGGGCGAGGTAGGCGGCGGCGACGAGGCCGTTGTGGCCACCGCCCACGATCACCGCGTCATAGCGGTCGTGCGCGGGCTTGCCGGCTGCGTGTGTCTCGTCCGTAGGCATGGCACCTTCGTAACACGGGATGATCACCCCTGCCCAGAGGGCTGCGGGTGCCCGGAGGCGGACGGTCGGGGCAGAGCGCGCAGGCCGCCGGGGGGCCGCCGGGATGCGGGGAGGGCCGCGGGTGCGGGCGCGGCCCGCGAGGCCGGGACGGCCGCGTGGTGGTCGGCGCCGCTCAGTGGGGTCCGCCCGTCCGACGCAGGTCGGCGACCCGGCGGTACAGGTCCGCCGCTTCCGCGCAGCGGCCCAGCTGCTCCAGGCAGTGCGCCTCGTCGTTGCGGCCGGCGAGGGTGTCGGGGTGGCCGGCGCCCAGGGTCCGTTCGCGGGCCTCGGCGACCTTCCGGTACTCGGTGAGGGCCTCGGCCCAGCGCCCGAGCCAGCCGAGGCCGACGGCGACCTCCCGGCGGCTGAGGAGCGTGTCGGGGTGGTCGGGGCCCAGGACGCGCTCGCGGATCGCCCACACGTCGCGGGACTCGACGAGGGCTTCCTCCCAGCGGGCCATCCGCCCGAGGTTGACGCCGAGGCCGTGCCGGGCGCGCAGGGTCTCCGGATCGGCGGGCCCGTCGACCCGGGTGCGGTCCTCGGCCAGCAGCCGGTACAGCTCCAGGGCCTCGGCACTGCGGCCGAGCCTGCCGAGACTGATGCCGACCTCGTAGCGCGCGGACAGGGTGTCGGGGTGGTCGGCGCCGACCACTGCGGCGCGGGCCTGCGCGACCTCGCGGTACGTCTGCAGGGCCTCGGGCCAGCGGCCCAGCTGGCCGAGCGTGTACGCCACCTCGTAGAGGGTGGCCAGGGTGTCCGGGTGCGTCGCCCCGAGGAGTCGGCCGCGGGCGTCCGCCACCTCGCGGGCCATCCGGTACGAGTCCTCGACGCGCCCCAGCCTGCTGAGGTTGTAGGCCAGGTTGTGACGACAGCGCAGGGTGTCCGGGTGGTCCGTGCCCATGGAGCGCTCGCGGGAGGCGAGCACGGCGGCGTACACCTGGTGGGCCTCGAAGTGCCGGCCGAGCTGGCCCAGGACGTACGCCGTCTCCTGGCGGGCCGCGAGGGTCTCGGGGTGGTCGGGGCCCAGGGATCGCCCGCGGCCCTCGGCGACCTGTCCGAAGGCGTGCAGCGCGTCGGCCGCCCGTCCGGTGCGGCTGAGGGTGAACCCGACCTCGTACAGGCTGGCGAGGGTGTCGGGGTGGTCGGGGCCGAGGGCCTGTTCGCGCGTCTCCGCGACCGACCGGTGCACCTCCCCGGCTTCCTCCCAGTGGCCCAGACGTGCCAGGTTCAGTCCGGCGCTGTGCCGGCCGGCGAGGGTGGCGAGCAGCTCGGGCGACGGGGCGGGGGGCGGGTGCGCGGCGGACGGGGCGCCGGGAAGGGACAACAGCCCGGTCCCGGTCGTCCACGCCCCGGTCAGGCCCGCCGAGTGGTCGACCGGCGCGTCGACGCGGAACGCCGCGCCGGTCACCTTGTGCCCGGTGGTCATGTTGCGGGTCCAGGCCGGCAGTTGCGGTGTCCGGGAGACGGCCGGCCTGCCGGGGTGCAGGACGGGGACGGGCGGGGCCAGCCGGAGCAGCCCGCCGGGTTGTTCGCCGGTGCGGCCGAGGGCGATGCGCCGGCGGAGGTCGCTCGCGTCGGCGGGCCGCTCCTCGGGCGTCTTGGCCAGCAGGTCCAGGACGACCCGGTCGAAGAACCCGGGCAGTTCGGCGCGGTGGGTGCGCAGCGGTTCGGGCTGCGTGTCACGGTGTCCGACGAGGACCGCCCAGGCGTCGTCGAGGTCGAACGGCGGTACGCCCGTGGCGATCTCGTACAGGACGCAGCCCAGCGAGTAGAGGTCGCTGCGGTGGTCGACCTCACTGCCGCTGATCTGCTCGGGAGACATGTAGTGCGGGGTGCCCATGGCGATCCCGGTGCCGGTGAGCCGTGAGGTGAAGCCGATGTCGCGGCCCAGCCGGGCTATGCCGAAATCGCAGATCTTCACCGTGCCGTCGTCGAGGCGCATGATGTTGGCCGGCTTGAGGTCCCGGTGCACGATGCCCTGCTGGTGGGTGTAGCCGAGGGCGTCGGCGACCTGTTCCGCGATGTCGACGACATCGGGCACCGGCAGAGGGTGCTGCTTGTTGTCCTCCAGCAGCTCGCTGAGGTTGCGTCCCTCCAGGAGCTCCATGACGAGGTAGAGGACGCCTTCGGACTCGCCGAAGTCGTGGACGACGGTGACGCCCCGGTGCTGGAGCGCCGCGGCCACCCGGGCCTCGCGGCGGAAGCGCTCGCGCAGGATGCGGGTGAACTCCTGGTCGTGCTGGGGCCCCATCGGTTTGAGGCACTTGACGGCGACCTGCCGTCCCAGCGCTTCGTCGCGGGCACGCCACACCTCGCCCATGCCGCCCCGCCCGATCAGATCGAGCAGCCGGTACCGGCTCTGGATCAGCCTGGTCTCCGCCATCGCCTGCTGTCGCCCCCGTCGCTTCGCCCGTTGCTGCGCCCTCCCCGGCCCGTCCAGTATGGCGGCCTGTCTGCGGAGTTTGTACGGGGCGGGACGGCTGCCCGGGCGAGTCGTCCCGCCCCGTTCACCGTGTACCCGGGTGGCAGGCACCTGCGGAGACGGGCGGGAATGCGGCGCAGGGCGGGGCCGATGGTACGCAGGCAGCGGTCGACGGTCCCCGGGGCTTCCCCGCCCTGCCGTACGGCTCATGGGCGTACGGCAGGGGAGGCGGAGACGGGTGCCGCCACGGGGCGAACCGCCGCACCGGGGCCGCGACCCCCGCGCACCCCGGGACTCCGACGGGCCCGTGGTGCCGTCCCGGACCGGGCCGGCCCGTCCTTGGCCGGATCAGCGCTTGACGGCCCGCAGCACCACGAACTTCGGGTCGCCGGCCACGGCGGTGCAGTTGCCGAACGTCCGGCGCAGCTGCGTGTGGTAGCCGAGGTGCCGGTTGCCGACGACCCACAGCTCGCCGCCCTGACGCAGCGCGGTGCGCGCTCCGTGGAACATGTTCCGGGCCGTGGCGTCCGAGACCGCCTGGTGGGAGTGGAACGGCGGGTTGCTGAGGACGAGGTCCACGCTCCCCGCGGGCAGGTCCGCCGTCCCGTCCCCGACCAGGAACTCCGCCTCGGCGCCCGGGCCCGCGTTGGCCCGGAACGTCGCCTCCGCCGAGGCCACCGCCTGGTACGACTCGTCGATGAAGGTGACGGAGGCCTCGGGGTTGGCGAGGGCCGCGGACACCCCGAGGACGCCGTTCCCGCAGCCGAGGTCGACGACGCGGTCCGCGCCGGTCCGCCCGGGCAGGTGCTTCAGGAAGAAGCGGGTGCCGATGTCGAGGCGCTCCGCGCAGAAGATCCCGGCGTGGTTGGTGACGGTCCGGCCGGAGACGGCGCCGACGTCGTCGGGCAGCTCGTAGCGGTAGGGCCAGGGGCTGGGGCTCCTGGGCAGCGCCGGATCGGGGGTGCAGAAGATGAGCCGGGCCTTCTTGACCGCCAGCGAGGTGCGGGTGGGGCCGATGATCCGCTCGAAGAGCTTGAGGGTGGAGGTGTGGATCTCCTTGACCATGCCGGTGCCGATGACGACGGTCCCGGCGTGGACGGCCGGTGCGATCCGGTGCAGCTGGTCCTCGAGGAGCGCGAGGCTCTTGGGCACCCGTACGAGCAGCACGTCGACGCGCTCCGGCGGGGTGTCGCGCACCGACAGCATGCGTACGGAGTCCGGGCCGGCGCCGTTGCGGACCAGGTTGGCAGCGGTGGCGCGCTGGGCGAGATACGAGTCGGTGATCTGTACGGGGTGGTGTTCCGCCAGCACCGTGGTCAGGGCGCCCCAGCGGTCGCCGACCACGGCCACGGTGCCGGACAGCGCGACCGGTTCGCTGTCCTCCGCCCCCTCCAGCCGGCGCAGCAGGTACTCGTCGGCGGCATCCCACGCACGGAACGGGTCGCGCGGGTCCTCGGGAAATCGGGCGAGATCGAATCCGCCCTGTGACGTCGTCAAACGGTTCATATTGCGTTCAGGCTAACCGAGTGGCGGGGAGCGTCCCGCACGCTCCCCGCCCGCGGGTCCTACGGAAGCCGCTTGTCCATGGCCGACCGGCCCTCCTCGGCCAGCCGGCGCCGTGCCCACTCCAGGGTCTCCGGGGTCAGGTCCCGCCCGGAGGCGAGCACCAGATCCTCCGCCGTGGGTCGATCGTTGGCTCCGGTGTGCAGCAGACGGTCGGGAGTCACCCCCTGCTCCTCCGGCACGCGTGCGGATACGGATTCGGACTCTTCGCTCATGCCGCCTCCTCGTCCTTGCCGCAATTCTCGCGCCGGGACGGCATCGCCGCATCCGTTGCCGGGAGCGCTCACGCCGGGGCGTCACTTGACTTGCACATGATAAATACGCAACGTTCACACGACGGGCACCGTACGTGTGGAAGGCTCCCGGCTGACCAGGCATCACTCGGCCACATCGGTACCGCTCCCCCCACGCACCCGGTGGCGGCGGCGCGGTCTCCGCTGCTCCGGAGAGGACACCCCCCATGTCCAGTCGTCGCCGTTTCTACGCGCGTCCACTACTGGCCACTGCCGCCTCGATCGCCGTGCTCACGGGCGTCGCGTCCACCGCGCCCGCGGCAACCCCAGCGGCCCCTGCCGCCACCACCACGGCCTCCGTCACCGCCCTCGACGACACCTACTACCAGGGCGCCCTGGGCAAGACCGGTACGGCGCTCAAGAGCTCGCTGCACACGATCATCAGCAAGCAGACCAAGCTCTCCTACAGCCAGGTCTGGGAGGCACTCAAGAAGACCGACGAGGACCCGTCCAACTCCTCCAACGTGGTCCTGCTCTACACCGGCCGCTCCCAGTCGAAGAGCAGCAACGGCGGCAACACGGGCCAGTGGAACCGGGAGCACGTCTGGGCCAAGTCGCACGGCGACTTCGGCACGTCGACCGGCCCCGGCACGGACATCCACCACCTGCGCCCCACCGACGTCCAGGTCAACTCCATCCGGGGCAACAAGGACTTCGACAACGGCGGCGGCGCGGTGTCGGGTGCGCCGGGCAACTACACCGACAGCGACTCCTTCGAACCGCGCGACGCGGTCAAGGGCGACGTCGCCCGGATGATCCTCTACATGGCGGTGCGGTACGAGGGCGGCGACTCCTTCGCCGACCTCGAACCGAACAACAACGTGAACAACGGCTCGGCGCCGTACATCGGACGGCTCTCCGTGCTGAAGCAGTGGAGCCAGGAGGACCCGCCGGACAGCTTCGAGCGGAAGCGCAACGACGTCATATTCGACCAGTACCAGCACAACAGGAACCCGTTCATCGACCACCCGGAGTGGGTCGAGGCCATCTGGTAGCCGGACCTTCCGTACGGCAGGAGCCCGGCCGGTCCGGCCCTCCGTGAGGGAGACGGCTCAGCCGGGCTCTCCGCACCGCGGGAGACTCAGCCCGGACCGGCCAGGGCCTGCGCACAGCGTTCGACGGCCTCCTCGCGGGAGCCGTAGCGCGGCAGGTCCCGGCCGGTTCGCTCCCGGACGAGGTCCGAGGGGCCCAGCCGGTCGCCCGGGTCGACGACGGCCGCGCGCCGCCCGTCCGCGACGAGGCGGGCCAGACCGGCGTGCAGCAGCTCCAGGGCCACGGAGTCGACTCCTGTCACCTCGCGCAGGTCGAGCACGACCGAACCCGTCCGTTCCGCTCCCGACTCGTCCAGGGCGTACAGCACGCGCTCGGCGGCGGTGAAGTCCAGTGCGCCCTGGGCCGCGACGATGCCGACCCGCTCGCGCAGGGCACGCTCCCGCCGGCCCGCGGGGGCGGAGGGCAGCACGTCGGCGGTGGTGGCCAGCGTGACCGTGGAGCCCGGCAGGGCCGGGTTCCTCATGAGGTGGAGCCCGTACCGCTCCGACAGTGCGCCGAGCGCCGCCCGTCCGCGTACCGAGGTACCGGCCGGGTCCAGCGGCGGGCTGTAGGCGGCCAGGCCGAAGCGGGCCGGCCCCGCGGCGATCAGACCGCCGGACACCCCGCTCTTGGCCGGCAGCCCGACCCGCAGCAGCCATTCGCCCGAGCCGTTGTACATGCCGCACGTGGCCATGACCGAGAGCACCTGCGCCGCGACCTCCGCGGAGACGACGGTCTCGCCCGTGAGCGGGTTGACACCGCCGTACGCGAGGGTGGCGGCCATCACGGCGAGGTCCACGGCGGTGACCCGCACCGCGCACTGCCGGAAGTACGTGTCCACGGCGGCCACCGGGTCCAGGTAGTCGGTGCCCGTGCTGCGGATGAGATAGGCCAGCGCCCTGTTGCGGTCCCCGGTGGCGGCCTCGGAGGCGTACACCTCCTCGTCCACGTCCAGCAGGCGTCCGGCGAACCGGCTCAGGCAGGCCAGGATGCGGTCGAAGGCCGGTGACTCCGGAGTGTCGGGGACCAGGGCGGTGGTGACGATGGCACCGGCGTTGACCATGGCGTTGGCGGGCCGCCCCGTACCGGCTTCCAGGCTGATGGCGTTGAACGCCTCGCCGCTGGGCTCGGCACCCACCCAGCGGTCCACCTCGTCCAGGCCCACCGAGGACAGCGCGAGCGCGTAGACGAAGGGCTTGGAGACCGACTGCACGGTGAAGGGGGTGTCCGCCTCCCCCGCGCTGTAGCAGTGGCCGTCCATGCTGACGAGTGCCAGCCCGAAGTCGTCCGGGTCGGCTCTCGTCAACTGCGGGATGTAGTCGGCCTGTTCGCCGTCGCGCACATCGGCGAACCGGGCGTGCAGAGCACCCAGGGCATCATTCACGGCTTCGGCCGCGTTCATCCCGGCCCCACCGAGGAGGGGAAGCACGGCCACCGCGCGGTCATTCCGCGTCGTCGCCGAAGATGTCGCGGAGCTTGGCCTCGCGCCCGGTATCGAGGTTGCTGTGCAGCAGCTCGGCGCCGCCGCCGGGAAGCGACTCGCTGATCCGGCTCGGAACCTCGTCCATGGTCATCAGGAACAGCGCCGAAGTCCCCGGTGTCACCTTCTCCTTGACCTCGGCGATGAAGTCGTCGTCGATGCCGACATCCGCGAGCTTCCCGCCGAGCGCCCCGGCCGCGGCACCGATGGCGGCGCCGAGCAGCGGCATCAGGAAGATGAGTCCGAAGAGCATCCCCCAGAACGTCCCGCTCAGCGCGCCCGCGCCGACCAGGTTGACCAGCTGCTTCGTCTTCGGCTTCGAGCGCTCGGCCGGCCAGGACACGACGGCGGCGTCGAGGATCTTGATCAGCCCCTCCTTCTGGAGGGACTTCAGTGACGTCTCCACCTTCTCGGCCCCGTCGGCCGAGTGGAATTTCCACACAGTGAGCGTGGACATCGCGCGCACCTCCGAAAGAGAAAGAGATAATTCGCTCATATTAGAATCAAAAGGTATGAATTGACTCGTCGAACGCCCCGCCTCACCTCAGGGCGGACCAAGCACCGCGGACCCCGAACCCTCCGGGAGGGAACGATGGATACGGACGCCCTGACCGCCGGCCTGTTGCAGGAGCTTCGAGCGACCAGGCCCTATCCGGCCCTGTCCCTGACGATGCCGACCCACCGCAGGGCACCGGACAACGCCCAGGACGCCGTACGGCTGCGCAACCTGGTGGCCGAGGCCGGCAACCGCCTGGAGGCGGACCCCCGGGTGAGCCGTGAGTCGCGCGCGGCCGTCAAGGCCCAGCTCGACCGTGCGGTCGCCGAGGTGGACCAGCGGCGCGCCCTGGACGCCCTGGTCATCCTCGCCGACGCCGACGAGTACCAGATCTGGCAACTGCCGCGCACCGCGCCCGAACGAGTGGTCCTGAGCGACACCTACCTCACCCGCAACCTGGTCGCGGCGAAAGCGGGGGCGCGGCCCTTCTGGGTCCTGAGCCTCTCCGCCGAACACGCGGCCCTGTGGTCGGGCACGAGCGAGGGCCTGCGCAAGGAGGGCACGGGCGGATTCCCGCTGACGGCCCCGCACGAGGAGCCCAACCCGCAGCGCGAGGAGCGGATCGGGGACACCCCGAGCACCTACAGCAGCGAGGACGCGCGCAACTTCCTCCGCACGGTCGACGAGAAGCTGCGCACGGTCCTGGCCACGGACCCCCGGCCGCTGTTCCTGGTCGGCCTCGCCCCCGCGCTCGCCCTGCTCGACGAGGTGGGAGAGAGCGCCGGGTCGGCCGTCGCCAGGGCCGCGAAGGGGACGACCGCCGAGACGACCGCACCCGAGCTGCTCAAGGAGCTGAACCCCGCCCTGGAGGACTGGCGCATGCAGGCCGCGGCCGGGATCCGGGGCAGGTTCGACAACGCCCTCAGCAGCCGCTCCTTCGCCGGCGGACTCGACGAGGTGTGGCTGGCCGTCCGGGAGGGCCGGGCGGGCCTGATCGCGGTCGAGGAGCACTTCGAGCAGACGGTCAGGGTCACCGACGGGCACCTGGAGCCGGTGGGCCCGGACGACACACCGGACACGGACGGCCAGATCCGCGAGGACATCGTCGACGAGCTCGTCGAGGCGGCGCTGGACAACGGCTGCGAGGTGTCCTTCGTGGCCGACGACTCCCTCGAGGGCCACGGACGGATCGCCGCGGTCCTGCGGTTCTGACCGCGTGTCCCTGCATGGGGATTATGTGAATAATGTTTAGGTTTGGCGCTCCGAAGTTGATCTCACCGGCTTGATCCCACTGGATCACGCCGTGAACGAAGGAGAGCCATTCATGGACCGGTTCAGGCGCGCTTCGGCGGCGGCCCTGCTGACAGCGGTGGTGCTGGCCGGCGCGGTGGGCGGGGCCACAGCGTCGCCCGGGGTCCCCGCACCGCCGTCCGGGGCGAGCGGCGAGGACCTGCCGGCCCTCTCCGCCCACGCGACCGCGCGCAGCGCCGGCGCCTGGGAGGAGTTCCGTGTCCACGGTTCCGCCCGGCACATCCGGCCCGGCACCCTGGTCACCCTCCAGCAGAAGCAGGGCGAGCGCTGGGTGTCCCTGCCCGCGAAGATGACGACCAGCAGCAGTGAGTACAGCCTGCGGGTGAAGCTGGGCATCAAGGGGGAGAACTCCCTCCGGATCGTCGGCGGCGGCGCCGTGTCTCCCGTCGTCCGCACGATCGTGGGCTGACCGTCCGCCGGTCGGTGCGGTGCGTCGGGGAGACGCGGCCCCCGGCGCCCCGCATCAGCCGTCCCAGGTCCAGTCGGTCACCTCGGGGAGGTCCGTACCGTGTTCCCGGATCCAGTCGTGGTGGCGGGTGCGGACGTCCGCCATGGCCTGTCGTACGGCCACGGCGCGGACACCCAGACCGGGTACCCGGTCGATGACGTCCATGACCAGCCGGTAGCGGTCCAGGTCGTTGCGGACCACCATGTCGAAAGGCGTGGTGGTGGTCCCCTCCTCCTTGTAGCCGCGGACGTGCAGGTGAGCGTGGCCCGCACGGCGGTAGGCGAGGCGGTGCACCAGCCACGGATAGCCGTGGTAGGCGAAGATCACCGGCTTGTCCCGGGTGAAGAGGGAGTCGTACTCCGCGTCCGGCATCCCGTGCGGGTGCTCCTCGTGCGGCAGCAGCCGAGTCATGTCGACCACGTTGACCACGCGCACGGCGAGCTCCGGGAGGTGGCGCCGCAGCAGCCCGGCCGCCGCCATCGTCTCCAGGGTGGGCACGTCGCCCGCGCAGGCGAGCACCACGTCGGGTTCCCGGCTGCCGTCCTCGGTGCCCGCCCACTCCCAGACCCCGGCGCCGCGGGCGCAGTGCGCGCGTGCCTCGTCGAGGGTGAGCCAGTCGAAGCCGGGCTGCTTGCCCGCGACGATCACGTTGACGTAGTCGCGGCTGCGCAGCACATGGTCCGCGGTGGACAGCAGCGTGTTGGCGTCCGGCGGGAGATAGACCCGGACCACCTCGGGACTCTTGTTGAGGATGTGGTCGACGAAGCCGGGGTCCTGGTGCGAGAAGCCGTTGTGGTCCTGGCGCCAGACGTGCGAGGTGAGCAGGTAGTTCAGCGAGGCCACGGGCGCACGCCAGTGCAGCCGGCGCGAGGTGCGCAGCCACTTGATGTGCTGGTTGACCATCGAGTCGACGATGTGGGCGAAGGCCTCGTACGAGGAGAACAGCCCGTGACGTCCGGTGAGGAGGTATCCCTCCAGCCAGCCCTGGCACAGGTGCTCGGAGAGCACCTCCATCACGCGGCCGTCGCGTACCAGATGCTCGTCGGTGGGAAGGATCTCCGCCTGCCAGGCCTTGCCGGTGGCCCCGTAGAGCGCGCCGAGCCGATTGGACTCGGTCTCGTCCGGTCCGACGACGCGGAAGTCCCTGCGCCCGGCGGTGGCCGCCATGACGTCCGCGAGCAGTCCGCCCAGGACCCGGGTGGGCTCGTGCACCACGGTCCCGGGACTGTCGACCCGGACCGCGTGGTCCTCCAGGGAGGGCAGCGGCAGATCACGCAGGAGCAGCCCTCCGTTGGCGTACGGAGTCGAGCCGAGCCGTGCCGTGCCCTCCGGGACGCATTCCAGGACCTGGGGGGTGGGCCGGCCGTCGGCGTCGAAGAGCTCCTCGGGACGGTAGGAGCGCATCCACTCCTCCAGCAGGCGCAGATGGCCGGGGTCGTCCCGGACCCCCGGCAGCGGGACCTGGTGGGAGCGCCAGGTGCCCTCGACGGGCAGTCCGTCCACCTCCCGCGGGCCGGTCCAGCCCTTGGGGGTGCGCAGCACGATCATCGGCCAGCGGGGCCGCACGGAAGCACCGCCGGTCCGCGCCGCGCGCTGGTACTCATCGATGCGGTCCACGGCGAGGTCCATGGCGGCGGCCAGTGCGCGGTGGACGGTCGCGGGGTCGTCCCCTTCGACGTGGACGGGGTCGTGGCCGTAGCCGCGCAGGAGTGCGTCGAGTTCCTCCTCGGGCAGCCGTGCGAGCACCGTGGGGTTCGCGATCTTGTATCCGTTGAGATGGAGGATCGGCAGGACCGCTCCGTCGTGCACGGGGTCGAGGAACTTGTTGGAGTGCCAGGAGGCCGCCAGCGGCCCGGTCTCGGCCTCCCCGTCCCCGACGACGCAGGCGACCAGCAGTTCCGGATGGTCGAACGCCGCGCCGTAGGCGTGGGTGAGCGCGTACCCCAGCTCCCCGCCCTCGTGGATGGAGCCCGGGGTCTCCGGGGCGACGTGGCTGGGCACCCCGCCCGGGAAGGAGAACTGCCTGAACAGGGCGCCCATGCCGGCACGGTCGAGGCCGACGTCGGGGTAGGTCTCCGAGTAGCTGCCCTCCAGCCAGGAGTTGGCGAGGACCGCGGGTCCGCCGTGGCCCGGTCCCCAGACGCAGAGCGCCTGGCGCCTGCGCGCCCTGATGATCCGGTTGAGGTGGGTGTGGACCAGGTTCAGCCCGGGTGAGGTGCCCCAGTGGCCGAGGAGTCGCGGTTTGATGTGCTCGGGGGTCAGCGGCTCTTCCAGGAGCGGGTTCGCCATCAGGTAGATCTGTCCGACCGCCAGGTAGTTGGCTGCCCGCCAGTGGGCGTCGAGCGCCGCGAGCTCGGTGTCGGACAGGACGGACGGCACGGACTGCGCGGGGGCGTCGGTCATGAGGCTCTCCTAGAGCGCGTCCGAATCGGGTCCGTACCAGACGGTGGTGGCGTTGCAGAACTCCCGGATGCCGTGTCCGGCCAGCTCCCGCCCGTAGCCGGAGCGCTTCACTCCGCCGAACGGCAGCGCGGGGTGCGAGGCCGTCATGCCGTTGAAGAAGACACCGCCCGCCTCCAGGTCGCGCACGCACCGGGCCATCTCCCCCTGGTCACGCGTCCAGACGTTGCTGCTGAGTCCGAAGGGTGTGTCGTTGGCGAGGTCCACCGCCTCGTCCAGGTCGGCGGCCCGGTAGAGCGTCGCCACCGGGCCGAAGGTCTCCTCCCGGTGGATGCGCATCCCGGGCGTGATCCCGGCGAGGACGGTCGGCGTGTAGAACCAGCCCCGGTCCAGGCCGCCGCCCAGCCCTTCGGGCCGGCCGCCCCCGCACAGTGCCGTGGCGCCGTGGCCCACGGCGTCGTCGACCAGCTCCTCGAGGTCGGTGCGGCCCTGTTCGCTCGCGAGGGGCCCCACATCGGTCGACTCCTCCAGCGGATCGCCCACGGTCAGTGCGCGCATCCCCTCGGTGAACCGCTCGGCGAACGCGTCGTACACGTCGGTGTGGACGATGAAGCGCTTGGCGGCGATGCAGGACTGCCCGTTGTTCTGTACGCGGGCGGTCACGGCGGTCTCCGCGGCCTTCGCGACGTCCGCCGACGGCAGGACGACGAACGGGTCGCTGCCGCCCAGCTCCAGCACGGTCTTCTTCACCTCGTCACCCGCCACGGAGGCGACAGCCCGGCCGGCGGGTTCGCTGCCGGTGAGCGTCGCCGCGGCGACCCGGGGGTCGCGCAGGACCACCTCGACCGCGCCCGAACCGACGAGCAGCGTCTGGAAGCAGCCGGCGGGGAATCCGGCCCGGGTGAACAGGTCCTCGATGTACAGGGCGGTCTGGGGCACGTTCGAGGCGTGCTTGAGGAGCCCGGTGTTGCCCGCCATCAGCGCGGGGGCGGCGAAGCGCATGACCTGCCAGAGCGGGAAGTTCCACGGCATCACGGCGAGGACCACCCCCAGGGGGCGGTAGTGGACGTGGGCCCGGGACGCCCCGGAGTCCTTGACGTCGGCGTCCTCGGGATGCTCGTCCGCGAGCAGCCGTTCGGCGTTGGCCGCGTACCAGCGCATCGCCTTCGCGCACTTCGCGGCCTCCGCTCGGGCCGCCTTGACCGGCTTGCCCATCTCGGTGGTCATGGTGCGGGCGATGTCCTGCCGGTCCTCGTCGAGGAGGTCCGCGGCCCGGTTCAGCAAGCGGGCCCGCTCGGCGAAGTCCGTGGTGCGGTAGCTGCGGAACGCCCGGTCGGCGGCGGCGACCTTGCGCTCGGTCTCCCGCGCGTCCAGTGCGTCGAATGTCCTGAGCGTCTCGCCGTTCGCGGGATTGACCGTCGCGATGGGCATGGCATGGCCTCCTTCGTCGGTTCTTCGACCGTGCCGCGCCACACCCTGCCGCGCAACGCGGACCCGTGGTGCACCTACCCGGCCGGCGCGGATCATGCGTCCGCGGGCACACCGTCCGTACCGGCCGGGCACCGGTCCTGCTGTCACGCGAGGACGGGAACGGGCCCTTCGAGGAACGTGCTGCCGCCGGGGAGCGGCGTACGCGGCAGCAGCCCGGTGGTGCACGGCGACTCCGCGTATCGCGTGAACCAGACGACCTTGCCGTCCGTGGTCCGGCAGGTGCCCCAGCTGTCGCTGAGGGCCATGACACGGCTGAGTCCGCCGCCACCCCCACTGAGCAGCCGGGGCATCCGGGGATCGTTGTCGGCCACGGACACCGTGAGGTGCCGACCGCTCCAGCGGAGTTCGACGACGCACTCGTCGTGGTCGCCGACGTGCCGTTGGACATTGGTCAGGAGCTCCTCCGCCGCCCGGCAGACCGGCCGGACGTGCAGGTCGAGGCTCCAGTGGCGGAGGTGCGCGGCGACTATCCGCCGTAGCTGGGAAATGCGCTCTGCCGACACCTGCAGTTCGACCAGACAGCACCGGTCGAGTGGAACGGTCATCGTCGAGGCTCCTCATCACGAGGCCCACGTGCTTCACCCCGTCCGTACCAACGACCCCCGAACGCGAAGCGTGAGCGGCCATCACTTCTGGGTCACTCATCAGGGTGACCCGAGGGGGCCGGTTGCGCAACCGATGAGCCCGGGCGCGTACCGCGTCACGGCAGGTAGGGCAGCAGTTTGTCCGGGGTGAGCGGGAGCGTGCGCAGCCGTGCCCCGGTGGCGTGCCGCACGGCGTTCCCGATGGCGGCCGCCGTGCCGACGATGCCGATCTCGCCGATGCCCTTGCTGCCCATCGGGTTGAGGTGGGGGTCGTCCTCGTCGATCCAGTGCGCCTGGATGTCGGGGACGTCGGCGCACGACGGGACGTGGTAGGAGGCCAGGTCGTTCTCGGTGAAGTCCCCGAAGACGGGGTCCATGGTGCTCCCCTCGGTGAGGGCCATCCCGAGGCCCATCACCATGCCGCCGATGAACTGGGAGCGTGCCGTCCGGGAGTTGAGGATGTGTCCGGCGGCGAAGACGCCCAGCATCCGCCGGACCCGGACCTCGCCGGTGAGGGAGTCGACCGCCACCTCGACGAAGTGGGCGCCGAAGGCGTGGCGCGCGTACGGGGACTCCTCCCCCGTCTCCCGCGCGGTGTCGGCCGTGACGGTGACGCCTTCCGGCGGGAGGGGCCCGGTGCGGCCGACGAGCCGGCCCGCCAGGCCGGTGGCCGCCTTGTGCACCGCGGATCCCCAGGACGCGGTGCCGGAGGACCCGCCGGCCACGGAGCCCGCGGGGAGGTCGCTGTTGCCGATGTCGATGCGGACGTTCTCCGGCGGGGTGCCCAGGACCGAGGCGGCGATCTGCGCCAGTACGGTCCTGGCACCGGTGCCGATGTCGGTGGCGTTCACCCCGATGCGGTACGAGCCGTCCGGCGCGGCGTGCGCGGAGGCGGCCGACTTCGAGACGAGCACGGGGTACGTCGCCGAGGCGACCCCGGTGCCGAGCAGCCACGGGCCCTCCTGCCGGGCGGCGGGGCCGGGGTCCCGCTCGTGCCAGCCGAACCGCCGGGCACCGTCGTTCAGACAGGCCGCGAGGTTGCGGCTGCTGAACGGGCGTCCGCTGTCGGGCTCGGCTGCCGGTTCGTTGCGCAGGCGCAGCTCGACCGGGTCGATCCCCAGGGCGCACGCCAGCTCGTCCATGGCGGACTCCAGGGCGTACATTCCCGAGGCCTCGCCGGGTGCGCGCATCCAGGAGGGGGTGGGCACGTCGAGGGCGGTCACCCGGTGTGCCGTGCGGCTGTGGGGCGAGGCGTACATGACGCGGGCCGGTACGGCGGCCTGCTCGACGAACTCCGCGACCGTCGAGGTGTGTGTGACGATCTCGTGGGAGACGGACGCCAGTACGCCCTCGCGGTCGGCGCCGAGCCGCACCCGCTGCACCGTGGGCGCGCGGTGGCCGACGACGGCCGCCATGTACCGGCGGGGCAGCGACAGCTGGACCGGGCGCCCGGTGTGGCGCGCTGCCATCGAGGCCAGAACGACCTGCGGGCGGGGGGTGCCCTTGGAACCGAAGCCGCCGCCGACGTGCTCGGAGATCACGGTGATGTGGTCCTTGTCGATTCCCAGTGCCCGGGCGAGGCTGTCGCGCACCGTGGTGGAGCCCTGGCTGGAGTCGTGGACGGTCAGATGTCCGTCGGCCCACCGGGCCGTGGAGGCGTG
Organism: Streptomyces clavifer; assembly: GCF_036345975.1. Taxonomy (NCBI): domain Bacteria; kingdom Bacillati; phylum Actinomycetota; class Actinomycetes; order Kitasatosporales; family Streptomycetaceae; genus Streptomyces; species Streptomyces clavifer. The sequence goes on from NZ_CP107793.1 coordinate 398,502, forward strand.
CGGTTCCATGGGGTGGTTGTGCAGGCCTCCGAGCGTGTACGTCGCGTCGATCCGTACCGGGGCGCTGGCGAAGGCGGCTTCCGCGTCACCGCGCTCGCGCACCGCCGGGTGGCCCCCGTTGGCCTGCTCCGGTGTGTAGAGGCCGGGATGGTCCCCGGTGAGGACCACGTCGTGTCCGGTCGTCCGGTACTCCACGCGGACGGCCGCCGCGCCGGCCCGGGCGGCTTCGAGGCTCTCGGCCAGGACGAGGGCGACGGGCCAGCCCCGGTGCGGAACCCGGTCGTCCTGGAGGACCGAGAGGATCGGGTCGTCGGGATCCTCCAGCCGCGGCGCGTTGTCCGGGGTCAGGACGGTGTGCACGCCCGGCACCGCGAGAGCGTCGGCGGTCCGGGTCGCGGTGACGACTCCGCCCGGGACGGTGGCGGGCACGATCCAGCCGTACAGGCAACCGGGCGGGGCGTACTCGGCGGCGTACCGGGCCGTGCCGGTGACCTTTTCCCGGCCCTCACGGCGGACGACGGGTGCGCCCGGCGGCTGGGGTGCTTGGCTCATGACGGGTGTCCTCGGTTCGTCGGAGTGCGGGCCGGTCGGCTCAGCGAGGCGGTGCTGCCCGGGCGGTGAGCCCGGCCAGGGCCCCGATCGCCAGATTGCGCGCCAGGGTGACCTTGAAGCCGTTGTCGCGCAGGGGCACGGCGGCTTCGAGCTCGGCGTCGACCGCCCGGGCAAAGGTCTCGTCGGTCGCGGGCGCGCCCCGCAGCACGTCCTCCGCCGCCCGGGCGCGCCACGGCCGGTGGGCGAGTCCGCCGAAGGCGAGCGCCGCGTGCTGAACGCGGCCGTCCCGGACGGTCAGCACGGCGGCCACGGATGCCAGCGCGAAGGCGTACGAGGCGCGGTCACGGGCCTTGCGGTACAGCGAGACGGCGCCGTCAGGACGGGGCGGCAGCACCACTTCGGTGATCAGCTCCCCGGGCCTGATCACGGTGTCCTGGTCCGGGTTGTCCCCGGGCAGCCGGTGGAATCCGGTGAGGGGCACGGTCCGTTCGCCCTCGGGTCCGTGCAGCCGGACGGTGGCGTCGAGGGCCGCGAGCGCGACCGCCATGTCCGACGGGTTGGTGGCGACGCAGTCCTGCGAGTGGCCGAGCACCGCGAGATCGCGGTGGGCGCCCTCACGGGCCGGGCAGCCGGAGCCGGGAAGACGCTTGTTGCAGGGCTTCGAGACGTCCTGGAAGTACGGGCACCTGGTGCGCTGGAGCAGGTTCCCGCCGGTGGTGGCGGTATTGCGGAGCTGCCCGGAGGCACCGGCCAGCAGAGCCTGCGACAGGGCGGGGTAGTCGCTCCGTACGCCGGGGTGGGCGGCGAGGTCGCTGTTGCGTACGGTCGCCCCGATCCGGAGGCCGCCGTCGTCCGTCCGCGTCACCCGGTCCAGCGGGAGGCGGCTGACGTCGATGAGCAGGTCGGGCGACTCCACACCGAGCTTCATCAGGTCGACGAGGTTGGTACCGCCGCCCAGGAACCGGGCTCCGGGGTGCCCGGCACCGGCGCGGACGGCTTCGGCCACGGAACGCGGGCGCAGGTAGGAGAAGGGTTTCACGGGGCCACGTCCTCGATCGCCCGGACGATGTGGGGGTACGCGCCGCACCGGCAGAGGTTGCCGCTCATCCGTTCCCGGATCTCCTCCGCGCCGAGCGCTGCCGGGCCTTCGGGGACGGTCGTCGCGGTGGGCGGGGTGACGTGGGAGGGGAATCCGTCCGCCGCCTCGCCGAGCATGCCGACCGCCGAGCAGATCTGCCCGGGAGTGCAGTAGCCGCACTGCAGGGCGTCCCTCTCCAGGAACGCCGCCTGCACGGGGTGCAGGCGGTCGCCGTCGGCCAGCCCTTCGACGGTGGTGATGCGGGCCCCCTCCTGGGCGACGGCGAACAGCAGGCAGCTGTTGGCGCGCCGGCCGTCGACGAGCACGGTGCAGGCGCCGCACTGGCCGTGGTCGCAGCCCTTCTTCGCCCCGGTCAGTCCGAGGTGTTCGCGCAGCGCGTCCAGCACGGTGGTGCGGTGATCGAGCGTCACCGTACGGGCGGTGCCGTTGATGTCCAGGCTGAAGGTCGAGCGGGTGCCCGGAAGCGGAACCCGTGCGGCGTCCGCATCGTCGTTCCCGGGGGTGGGGTCCATGGGCAGGGGCCTTCCGGTTTCGGGTCGTTCGGACGTCACGCGGGACCGCGGCTCTCCAGCCGCAGCCGGATCTCCTGCTCCTGGTCCCCCGCGGCCGTCCCCACGACCCTGACGGAGAAGGTGTCCGCCAGGTGCTCGCGGAGCCGGTCGACCGCCCAGTAGCCGCCCTGCGCCTCGACCGTGACGGGCGCGGACAGCTGTGCGGGCCGGGCACCGGCGAGCGTCTCGGACACGTCGACGGTCGCCGTCCACACGGTCGGACGTGTCGTCGACGCGTCCTCGGGCGTGTCGCTCGCCGGGCGGTCGGAGACGAAGGCACGGCGCAGCACGTCGAACACGGTGCGCGCGTCCTCCTTCGGGCAGCCGGTCACCGCCACCACGACATCGCCGCTCTCCCGGTGTTCCTGTCCCAGTACGTCCGAGCTGTTCACAGTGATTCCTTTCGGCTCCGAGGTAGGCGATACCGCTGCCGGGCCGCATGGTCACGGACCGGTCGGACAGTGCACTCGTGCGGGGTGAAACGGGCGCCCACATGGAGGGCCCCGATGACGACGGGAAGTGGCTGCCGTGCGGGACGCGTGGCTGCGGATCCCGCGTACGGGCGGGTATCGCGGACGGACGGGCTGCCGGCGCCTGCCACGGGGTGCGCCCCCGTCCCGGAGGATCGCGAGGGGCCGGGGCGGGCTGTGGCCGCGGGCCCGTCGGCCGAGCGGATCGGGCACTCCCATCGCCTCCCTCCAGCGGTCCGGGGGTTCACTCCAGGCTCGCCCCCGGGCTGCGCGTCGGCGACACGAGCGGGTTCGGCCGGTGTCGCCCGCCGGGCGGATCGGCCTGCCCTGTCGTGATCGTGTGGCCGGTTCCAGCCGCGTGAAACTCTTTCACCGGGACACCGTCACAAAATATGAATTACCTTCACCAACCGTCTGTGATCGTTCCTCCGGGGTATGCGCCATGCATGGACGTAACAAACGGAGTCAGGGATTCTCTCGCCGTCACCCTCGCCGGGCCCGGCCCGATCGGGGTGGTCCTCGGCGTCGCAGGGATTGCCGTGGTGGTCCTGCTGATCGGCGCCTTCTGGTGGGGCATGCGGCGCCGTGACCAGGAGCTTCCGCCCCCGCGCCCCGAGGAGCAGCCGCGCCGTCCGGATCACCGGACGGAGATCCGGGAGAGCGACAAGCACGGCTCGGACAGCTTCCCCGACGACGGCCGGGGCCTCTCGCCGTACGAGCTCGGCAGCCACGGCAACGAGGTGATTCCGCCCGACCCCGACCGCCCGCGCGACTGACACCGGACGCCCGTTCACGCGGGGCCGTTCCTTCCGCGACCTCCTCACCGCCCCGGCGGTGAGGAGGTCGTGTGTTGCGGGAGCGGCCGGTGCGGATGAGGCTGGTGCTGGCCCCGCGGCACCGAAGAAGTCATGCCGCAGAACCGATAAGGCAGTGCGACCATGACCGCAAGCGAACCGGCGCCGCTGACCGGTGCCACCGCGCCGTGCTGGGTCCATCTCGTGACCCAGGAGCTGGGGGCCGCACAGCGCTTCTACGGCGCCGTCCTCGGCTGGACGTTCCGCAACGGCCCGCTGGGCAGGGATTACGTCATGGCCCGCTCGGACGGTGTGCCGGTGGCGGGAATCGGCGCAGTCGCCTCCGCCTACCAGGTGGCCGTGGCCTGGACCCCGTACTTCTCGGTCAGGGACGCCGATGTCGCCTCGGCCCGGATCCGCGAGCGCAGCGGCACGGTGGCGGTGGGACCGCTGACCATCGGCACGGGACGCGCCGTCCTGGCCGCCGACCGGGACGGCGCGTCGTTCGGCGTCTGGGAGTGGACGGGGCGCGCGGCATCGCTCGCGCCGTCCAGGCGCCGTTCGCACGCCTGGCTCAGGCTGCGCACCAGGAACGCTTTCGACGCCGCGATCTTCTACGGGGAGGTGCTCGGCTGGGAGAGCGGAGCACCCGGCTGCTGCGAGGTCTCGTACGTCAAGGAGGAGGTGCTGGTGCGCTGCGCCGGCCGTCCGCTGGCACGCATCAGCTCGGGGGCAGTCGAGGCAGCGCCCGATCCCATGGTGCGCCCGCACTGGCAGGTGCAGTTCCCTGTCGACGACGTGGCGGCGACGGTCCGTGCCGCGGAGCGGCACGGAGGCGTGCTCATGGAGCGGCGGAGTGTCCCCCTCGGCACTGAGGCGACGCTGCGCGACCCCGACGGCGGGCTGTTCACCGTGACGGACGTACGCAGCCCGGCCGCCGCCGACGACGACTGAACGGGTCAACCCGTCGGACCGGAACCGCTGTCGTCCGGCGACCCGGCGCCGCCGCCGGACTTCGGGTTCCCGCCCCGGGCGATGGCCCACAGCGGGAAGATGAACCAGCAGGCCAGGAACCACAGGGCCATCGCGCCGACCAGCCACAGGGCCAGGACGTTGTGGAGCGCCACCCGCATGATGAGCAGCAGCGTGGAGCACATGGTGCAGAAGAGCAGCCCCAGCCCCAGCTTCGTGAGGCGCGAGGCCCAGGTCACGGTTTGCGGCTTCATCCGCCTGCCGGTGAGCAGCCGGTGGTGGGACACCGGCGCTATCAGGGCGGCGGCCGTGGCCGACCCCAGCATGACCGTGATGACGTAGATGGTCCGGTCGGCGGAGGAGAGGTCGGCGAACCGGGGCTGGAAGACCACCGCGAGCAGGAAGCCGAAGAGGATCTGCACGCCGGTCTGAGCCACCCGAAGTTCCTGGAGCAGTTCGGTCCACTGCCGGTCCGCCCGCTCCTCCTGCGTCTCCTCACGCCCTCTTCTGGCCTTCGAGTCCCCTTCGTCACCGTTGTCACCCGTGCCCGCCGGTATCCGTCCCATCGGTTCCCTCCACCACGTCGACTGGGTCGTACTGGTGCCCCGCGGCCGCCAGGTGAATCCTTTCGGCAGGGAAGCGCCCTCCGGCCCGTCCGGAGCATCCGTCCCGTCCGGGCCGTACCGGCAAGGTCGGCTGTGCGCAGGGGGAAGGACACACTCCGTGCTGTCCATGGTGGCACCCACCTGGGATTTCACCAGGCCGGCCGGTGCGGTGGCTGCGGAGGACGGCCAGCAGGGAGACGACGGCCGAGCCCTCGACGCACCGTGACGACTCGCCTAGGATCTTCTGTACGGCATCGCGCGTCGGTCACCGGCCGGGTGAGGCGTGGAGGTAGCCCGTGAGATGCCTTTTGGAGGCATTCCACAGTGTCAGTCCAGTTGAACCACACCATCATTCACTGCCGGGACAACCGTGAGTCCGCCGAGTTCCTGGCACACATCCTGGGACTCGAAGCCGGAAGGGAATGGGGTCCCTTCATTCCGCTCGTCCTCGCGAACGGCGTCACGCTTGATTTCGCGTCCGTTCCCGCCGCGTCGATCACCGCGCAGCACTACGCGTTCCTCATCTCGGAGGCGGAGTTCGACACGGCCTTCGAGCGGATCAAGGAGCAGGGGATCGTGTACTACGCCGATCCGCACCGGAAGCTGCCGGGCGAGATCAACCACAACGACGGTGGGCGCGGGATCTACTTCCCCGACCCCGCCGGGCACGGGATGGAGCTCATCACCCGCCCGTACGGCGGCTGGTCCTGACAGCGGCTGCCGGCAGCACACAGCGCTGAGCCGGCCCGGGACCCTCCTGTCAGGAGCTCGCGACCGGGAGCGTCAGCTCGGGCCGGTCCCACATCACCGCGGGCGGGCGGGCCTTCACCGTGCCGGTGCGCTCGGCACCCACGGTGCGGTAGAAGCCCTCGGCCGGGGGATGGGAGACCACGCGCACCTCGCTCAGTCCCGCGCGGCGCGCCTCGTCCCGCAGGTGACCGATGAGCAGGCGTCCGATACCCAGCCCTTGGGCGTCGTCACCGACGAACATCAGGTCGAGTTCGGGCGGGGAGAGGACCAGCGCGTAGAAACCGAGCACCCGCTCGTCCTGCCCGACGGCCACGAAGACCTGGTGCGCCTCGATGTAGTCCGGGCCCACCCGGTACCCGGCCACCATCGGGGCGTACGGGCCCTCGTAGGAGCGTGAGGCGGTGACCAGCCGGGTGAGCCGCCTCGCATCCCGCGCGACGGCCCTCCTGATGCGGACCCCCGCGGGCCCGGCGGACCCGTCACGCCGGTGCGTAATGCTCGATCTCATACGACGAGTATTACGCACCGGAGAGACCCGGCACGTACGGGAGCAGCGGGAGCCGGATTCAGCCCCGGCCCCGCTGTTCCCGCCACTCCCCCACCACGGCATCGACATCGAAGGGACGCAGGTTCAGGGGCGGGCCCTCGGGCGGCATGAGGAGCGCCTTGCGGATCCTGTCGTTGACCTCGGTCAGGATGCGCCGGACCTCGGCTTCCGTCCCGGCGCCGGAGACCGCCTCCCTGGCGTCCTCCGCCTCCTTCCGGAGCGTCAGCGACGGCGGGAGCACCGACACCCCCTCCCGCCGCATCTTGTCCTTGATCCACCACTCCGCGTCATAGGGCCGGTCGAGGCCGGGGATCGGCTTGCCGAAACCCGGCAACCCGGAGAAGTCGCCGCGCTGTTCGGCCTCGCGGATCTGCTTGTCCACCCACGATTCGAAGCTGACGCCGACGGGCTTGCGCTCGGTCACCGTGTACCCCTCTCGGAACCTGCCCGGCAGTACTCCGGAGCCGGGCCGGGTCCGGCGCGTTCCACGATACCGAGCAACCCGTCCGCATGAACCGCGTCAGACGGGTACACGACTGCTTGCGAACCGCCCGGCACACCGACCGGGCCCCGTCCGGAAGGGGTTGACGAGAGTGGGACAGCACCACGCACCGAACGCGAACCGACAGGAGCCCCAGTCATGACGACCGTGGTGATCATCGTTGCCGTCGTCCTGGTGGCAGTGCTGGGCTACTTCCTCGTCCGCGGACGGACAGGCGGCGGCCAGAGCCTGCGGCGCCGCTTCGGACCCGAGTACGACCGCACCGTCGACCGGCACAACGGCGACACGAAGGCCGCGGAACTCGAGCTCGCCGAGCGCGTGAAGCAGCACGGCCACCTGGAGGAGCGGCCCCTGTCCCAGGAGGCGCGTGAGGCCTACGCGGGCCGTTGGGCCGCCGTGCAGGAGAAGTTCATCGACTCGCCCGCCGAGGCGCTCGCCGAGGCCGACGCGCTGCTGGCCCGGCTGGCACGCGACCGGGGCTTCCCCGACGGCGCCGGCTTCGAGGAGCAGACGGCCGCCATCTCGGTGCACCACGCGGAGCATGTCGACGGCTACCGCAAGGTACACACAGCGGTGCGCGGCCAGGGCGGCACGGAGGAGATGCGGAAGGCTCTGATCGAGGCCCGCGCCCTCTTCGACGTACTGCTCGGGCATGCGCCCGACGAGCCGGTCCAGCCGGACCGGCACCGGACGAACGGAAGGACCACAGCATGATGCACCGCACCGGACACACCGACAGCTCCGACACCGGGGCGACGAGCGGGATCTCGGCCGAGCGGCGCTCCGAGGCGCCCCGGACCACCCCGGAGCCGCAGTTCGACCCCGCACCCGGAACAACCCCGGAGACCGGGCACACCACGGCGCCCGGGACCGACGGCACCCGCACCACGGGGACCAACGGCACGCGCACCACCAATGCCGACCGCACGCGCACCACGACGGGCGGGACCGACCGCACAAGCACCACGACGGGCGGGACCGACCGCAAGCAGACGGGCGGCCGGGGCCCCGCAGGTGGTACCGGTGCACAGCCCGCCTCGCGTCCTGTCACTGCTGCGGCCTCGTCGGGCCGGCCGGCCGTCCGCCCCGAGGTCTCCTCGGCGGGCCAGCCGCTGCTGCCCGCCGAGGAGCAGGACACGCTGACGCGGCGTATACAGCAGGCGGTCTCCGACTTCGTCGAGAGCCCGCGCCAGGCGGTCGAGGAGGCCGAGAGCACCTTCGACCGGATCGTGGCGGACCTGACCGAGGCACTCGAGGAGCGCAAGCACGTCCTGCGCTCGAGCTGGCACACGGAGGACACCGAGGCCCGGACGGAGGAGCTGCGGGTGGCCCTGCAGCAGTACCGTGACGTCAGCGAACGGCTCCTGCGGATCTGAGCGGGACACCGGAACTGCGGCCCGGTGCGCGGTCCTTCGAGGACCGCGCACCGGGCCGCGCCGCGTGTCAGACCGGGACGGCCAGGTCGTCGCGCAACCGCTCCACCACCGCCGGGGGCAACCGCAGCCCGTCGCGCAGATAGCCGTCCAGGCCACCCCAGCGCTCGTCCATGGCGTCCAGGGCGGCTTCCAGGTAGCGGGGCCGCGCGTCGACGACCGCGGACGCGATGTCCGGGTCACCTCCCTCGTCGAGGAAGCGCCGCACCAACGGCTCGAGAGCGGCCCGGACCGCACGGTTCACGGCCAGGAACTCGGCTCGCACCACGTCACGGGGCGCCCCCGCGACCAGTAGCAGGAGAGCGGTGGCCCAGCCCGTACGGCCCTTGCCGGTGGCGCAGTGGAAGAGCAGCGGTCTCGCACGGGGGTCCGCGACCGTCTCCATCAGGGCGCGGAAAGCGGCCGCCGCACCCGGCGCGAGGACCATCTTCCGATAGGTCTGGGCGAACAGTTCCTCCGCCCTGCCGCCGCCGAGGGCCGCCGTTGCTCCGTCCGGGTCGCCGAGCAGCGCCCTGAGCCGGGCCGGCGAGACGCCCGGGTTGTCGCCGAGGACATCGGCGACGAACAGCCTGGCCCCCGTCGGCAGCCGGTCGGGGGCCCAGGTGCGTTCGTCGGCGGTGCGGAGGTCGACGACGGTACGGATGCCGAGTGCGGCCACCCCCGTGTCGTGCTCGGGGTCGTAGCCGCTCAGCTGGCCCGAGCGCAGAAGGATTCCCTGTCGCAAGCGGCGGCCCCGCCCCAGGGCGATACCACCCAGGTCGCGCAGGTTGACGACGGTGGCGGCCGGGACGGCCCGGGCGGTCTGCACGATGAACAGCCTCTTTCCCGACGGACTGCACAGGTCAGGATCAACGTCGCACGGAGCGAGAGAATCGACAAAGGAAAACGCCGGGTGCCGACGGGGCCGGCCCGGGTGTCAGTCGGTGAGGATCCTGGCCTTCTGCGCAGCGAACTCCGCGTCGGTCAGAACGTCCTGAGTCCTCAGCTCGGCGAGCCGCTCCAGGAGCGTGATGACGTCGTCACCGCCGTCCGCCGGCACGCGTTCGTGCACCACGAGTTCCCCGCCCGCGGCGTGGGCCGCCCGGGTGAGCGGCACCGACCAGAGGTCCTCCCAGACGATCAGCGCGGCGGAACTGCCCTCCGGCATGCGTCCCAGCGCGTCGATGTCCATGATGTCCGGCAGCCCGGACGTCTCGCCCTCCGGCGGCTGGAAGGACACCAGTCCACCGGGGTCGAGCACCCGCTGCTCCACCCGCTCCGGTGTGCCGTCCCCGCTCCTGCGCGCAAAGGCGAGGGCGAGGATGCGTACCGCCTGCGACGCGACGGCCTCGGCCAGCACGGGGGCGATCGCGTCGGCGAACCGGTCGCCGGGAAAAGTGACGACGAGGTACTCCACGGGGCCCACGGCCATGGTGCGTCCTTTCCCTGACGGTACTGGGTCGCCAAAAGCATAACTTCGGTCATTAAGTGACGCACTGTGAAGAACCATGACTAAGAGAACTTCACCCCCTTACTCACAGGATCGGGTGCGTTCCGGAGAGTGCAAGGTCACAGCCTGTTCTACTGCTGCCTCCAAAAGCGCTGACCTAGCATCTGAGCATGACGGTCCTGCCTGCTGACGGGCTCTCTCTGGCCGCCGATTTCCCTGACCCCTCCCACGACCAGTGGCAGAGCCTTGTCGAAGGTGTACTGCGCAAGTCGGGCAAGGACGTCACGGGCACGGCTGCCGAGGAAGCACTGTCCACCGAGCTCGGGGACGGGCTCACCGCCCGGCCCCTGTACACCTCCGACGACACATCGGCCGACCCCGGATTCCCTGGCTTCGCCCCCTTCGTCCGGGGCGGCAGGGCCACGGGGAACACCGTGGCCGGCTGGGACGTACGGCAACACCACGCCCTGCCGGACCCCGTACGCCTGAACGAGGCGCTGCTCGGTGATCTGGAGAACGGCGTCACCTCGCTCTGGCTCGCCGTGGGCGGGCCGGGCGGGGTTCCGGTCTCCGGCCTCGCGCGTTCGCTGGACGGCGTGTACCTCGATCTGGCGCCCGTCGTGCTCGACGCGGGTGACGCCCTCGACCCCGCGGTGCGCGCGTTGCTGGCGCTCCACGAGACGCGCGGGGTGGCGAAGGAGGCCGTACGCGGCAGCCTCGGGGCCGACCCGCTCGGGTGGACGGCCCGGACCGGCACGGAGCCGGACCTGACCGCCGCCCTCCACTGGGCGCAGGTGTGCCGCCACGAGTACCCGGGGCTGCGGGCCCTGACCGTGGACGCGCTGCCGTACCACGAGGCGGGCGGCTCGGCCGCGGAGGAGCTGGGGCTGTCGCTGGCGACGGGTGTCGCCTATCTGCGGGCGCTGACGGCGGTTGGACTGTCCGCCGAGGAGGCCTGCCGGCAGCTGGAGTTCCGCTACGCGACGACGGCCGACCAGTTCCTGACGATCGCCAAGCTGCGCGCCGCCCGGCTGCTGTGGGCCCGGGTGGCCGAGGTGTGCGGGGCGCGAGCGGCGGGGGCGCAGCACCAGCACGCCGTGACCTCGTCGGTGATGATGACGCGCCGGGACCCGTGGGTGAACATGCTGCGCACGACGCTGGCCTGCCTGGGTGCCGGGGTCGGCGGGGCCGACTCCGTGACCGTGCTGCCGTTCGATCATGCCCTGGGGCTGCCGGACGCCTTCGCCCGGAGGATCGCACGCAACACGTCGACGATCCTGATGGAGGAGTCGCATCTGGCCCGGGTCATCGACCCGGCGGGCGGCTCCTGGTACGTGGAGCGGCTGACCGATGAACTCGCCACCGCTGCCTGGTCCTTCTTCCAGGAGGTGGAACGGGCGGGCGGTCAGGCCGCCGCGCTGCGTTCCGGCATGGTCGGGGAGCGGATCGCGGCCACCTGGGCCGCGCGCAGCAGGGACCTGGCCCGGCGCAAGGAGCCGGTGACCGGGGTCAGCGAGTTCCCGAATCTGGACGAGCGGTCCGTGGAACGCGAGCCCGCGCCCGCCGTACCCTCGGCCGGCGGTCTGCCGAAGGTACGCCGCGACGAGGCGTTCGAGACGCTGCGGGCCAGGTCGGACCGCCATCTGGCTGCCACCGGCAGCCGCCCGAAGGTGTTCCTCGCCGCCCTGGGCCCCGCCGCGGTGCACACGGCGCGGGCGTCCTTCGCGGCGAATCTCTTCCGTGCGGGCGGGTTCGAGCCCGTCCACGAGCCGGCTTCCGTGGACGCGTCGACCGCGGCCGGTGCCTTCACCGCCGGCGGGGCGGCGATCGCCTGCCTGTGCTCCAGCGACGCGCTCTACGCCCAACAGGCGGACGCCGTCGCCGGTGAACTCCGCTCCGCCGGTGCCGAGCGGGTGTTCCTCGCGGGACGGCCCGGCGAGTACTCCGGGGTCGACACCTACGTGTTCGCGGGCTGCGACGTGGTCGCCGTCCTCTCCTCCGCACTCGACCGCATGGGAGTGGCGTGATGCAGACCCCCCAGACCTCCGTGGGCTCACGGACGGCTGTGCCGTCACCGCTTCCCGGGGCCGCCGCTGCGGGTACTCCCGTACCGGACTTCTCCGATGTCGCCCTGTCGGCCGGGTCGCCCGCCGAGGGATCCGCGGACCAGTGGCGCGCCGCGGTGAAGGAGTCGACCGGCTCCTCCGAGGACGACCTGCTCTGGGAGACGCCGGAGGGCATCGCGGTCAAGCCGCTGTACACCGGGCAGGACCTGGAGGGCCTGGACTTCCTGGAGACCCGTCCGGGTATCGCCCCGTACCTGCGCGGCCCGTATCCGACGATGTACGTCAACCAGCCCTGGACCATCCGCCAGTACGCGGGCTTCTCGACCGCCGAGGAGTCCAACGCGTTCTACCGGCGCAACCTGGCCGCGGGGCAGAAGGGCCTGTCGGTCGCCTTCGACCTGCCCACGCACCGCGGCTACGACAGCGACCACCCGCGGGTGACCGGCGACGTCGGCATGGCGGGCGTCGCCATCGACTCGATCTACGACATGCGCCGGCTCTTCGACGGCATCCCGCTGGACCGGATGTCGGTGTCCATGACGATGAACGGCGCGGTGCTGCCGGTCCTCGCGCTCTACATCGTGGCCGCCGAGGAACAGGGGGTGTCCCCGGAGAAGCTCGCGGGCACGATCCAGAACGACATCCTCAAGGAGTTCATGGTCCGCAACACCTACATCTATCCGCCCGGCCCGTCGATGCGGATCATCTCCGACATCTTCGCGTTCACCTCGCAGAGGATGCCGCGCTACAACTCCATCTCGATCTCCGGCTACCACATCCAGGAAGCGGGAGCAACGGCCGATCTGGAGCTGGCGTACACCCTGGCCGACGGGGTGGAGTACCTGCGGGCCGGGCAGGCGGCCGGGCTCGACGTGGACGCCTTCGCGCCCCGGCTGTCGTTCTTCTGGGCGATCGGCATGAACTTCTTCATGGAGATCGCCAAACTGCGGGCCGCCCGGCTGCTGTGGGCGAAGCTGGTCAAGGAGTTCGGTCCGAAGAACGCCAAGTCCCTTTCCCTGCGGACCCATTCGCAGACATCCGGCTGGTCCCTCACCGCGCAGGACGTGTTCAACAACGTCACACGCACCTGCGTCGAGGCGATGGCGGCCACCCAGGGCCACACCCAGTCACTGCACACCAACGCCCTCGACGAGGCACTCGCCCTGCCCACCGACTTCTCCGCACGCATCGCCCGCAACACCCAGCTCCTGCTCCAGCAGGAATCCGGCACGACGCGCGTCATCGACCCGTGGGGCGGCAGCGCCTACGTGGAAAGGCTGACGTACGACCTCGCCCGCCGTGCATGGCAGCACATCGAGGAGGTGGAGGCGGCGGGCGGCATGGCGAAGGCCATCGACGCCGGCATCCCGAAGCTCCGCATCGAGGAGGCCGCGGCCCGCACCCAGGCCCGCATCGACGCCGGGCGCCAGCCGGTGATCGGGGTGAACAAGTACCGGGTGGAGACCGACGAGAAGATCGACGTCCTCAAGGTCGACAACTCCTCCGTCCGCACCCAGCAGATCGAGAAACTGCGCCGCCTGCGCGAGGAGCGCGACGAGACGGCCTGCCAGGACGCCCTGCGCGCGCTGACGGCGGCGGCCGAACGGGATCCGGGGCCCGGCCTCGAAGGCAATCTGCTGGCCCTGGCCGTCGACGCGGCCCGCGCGATGGCCACCGTCGGCGAGATCTCGGACGCCCTGGAGAAGGTGTACGGGAGGCACGCGGGCCAGATCCGTACGATCTCCGGGGTGTACCGCAAAGAGGCAGGAGAGTCCCCCTCCGTGGACCGTACCCGCACGCTGGTCGACGCCTTCCATGAGGCGGAGGGGCGTCGGCCCCGCATCCTGGTCGCGAAGATGGGCCAGGACGGCCACGACCGCGGCCAGAAGGTGATCGCCACGGCCTTCGCCGACCTGGGCTTCGACGTCGACGTCGGCCCCCTGTTCCAGACGCCGGGCGAGGTCGCCCGGCAGGCGGTCGAGGCGGACGTGCACGTCGTGGGCGTCTCGTCGCTGGCCGCCGGCCACCTCACGCTCGTACCCGCGCTCCGCGCCGAACTGGCCGAGGAGGGCCGGGAGGACATCATGATCGTGGTGGGCGGGGTGATTCCGCCGCAGGACATCGAGGCGCTGCACGATGCGGGTGCCGCCGCGGTGTTCCCGCCCGGCACCGTGATCCCGGACGCCGCCCACGACCTGGTCACGCGGCTCGGTGCCGCGCTCGGCCACGAGCTGTGAGCCGCTGACGGATGGCGCCGAACATCGACATCGACGCGTACGTCAAGGGGGTACTCGACGGGAGGCGTGCGTTCGTGGCACGCGCGATCACCCTCGTCGAGTCGACCCGGCGTGACCACCGGGTACTGGCACAGCAGTTGCTGAGCGAACTGCTGCCCCACTCGGGACGGGCCAGACGCATCGGAATCAGCGGGGTGCCGGGCGTGGGGAAGTCCACGTTCATCGACGCGCTCGGAACCTTGCTGACGGGCCTCGGACACCGGGTCGCGGTGCTGGCCGTGGATCCTTCGTCCAGCCGCACGGGCGGTTCCATCCTGGGCGACAAGACCCGGATGGAGCGGCTGGCCGTGGACGCCCGGGCGTTCGTGCGCCCCTCCCCCACGGCCGGGACGCTGGGCGGGGTGGCCAGGGCGACCCGGGAGTCCATGGTGGTGATGGAGGCAGCGGGCTACGACGTGGTGCTGGTGGAGACGGTCGGGGTCGGACAGTCGGAGACGGCGGTCGCGGACATGGTCGACACGTTCCTGCTGCTCACCCTCGCCCGTACCGGCGACCAGCTGCAGGGCATCAAGAAGGGGGTCCTGGAGCTGGCCGACGCGATCGCGGTGAACAAGGCGGACGGACCCCACGAGCGCGACGCGCGCTCGGCGGCGCGCGAACTGGCGGGCGCGCTGCGGCTGATGCACCCGGTGGACGCGGCGTGGACCCCTCCGGTGCTCACCTGCAGCGCCCGGGAGTCGACGGGTCTCGACGAGCTCTGGGAGCGGCTGGAGCAGCACCGTACGCTCCTGGACACCACCGGGCGGCTCACGGCCAAGCGCCGCGAGCAGCAGGTGGACTGGACGTGGACGATGGTCCGCGACGAGCTGCTGGACAGTCTGCGCAGCCACGCGGCGGTACGCGCCCTCGCCCCGGGACTCGAACAGCAGGTTCGCGAGGGCGGGTTGACGGCCTCGCTAGCCGCCGAGCGGATTCTCGGTGCGTTCCGGGGCGACGCCGGGGACACACCGGCTCCGGTGGGCGGGCGGAATCCGGAGGACGGCTGAGCAGCGTTCGCGCATAGTGGGTGCGGTGACAGCCGACACCGCTCCCACGACCGTCTCCAGCGAGCTGTTGGGGTTCGCGCCCGACACCCGGGTGCTCCTCGTCAACTGCGACGACTTCGGGATGTACCACGCGGTCAACTCCGCGGTCATCGCGTCGATCGAGGGCGGCATCGCGGCGTCGTGCAGCCTCATGGTGCCGTGCCCCTGGGCGTTGCACGGTATGCGTCTGCTGCGAGAGCGGCCGGAGATCCCGTTCGGGATCCACCTCACGCTCGTCTGCGACACGACGGACTACCGCTGGGGACCGTTGAGCGCGCGGGACAGGGTTCCCTCGCTGCTGGACGACGCGGGTGAGCTCTTCACTCCGGCGGGCATCCCCGAGCTGCTCGGCCGGGCCCGCCCCGAAGAGGTCGAGCGCGAGTTCCGCGCGCAGATCGACGCCGTGGTGGACACCGGCCTCAGGCCGACGCATCTCGACTGGCACTGTCTCGCGGACGGTGGGCGCGAGGACATCCTCGACCTGACCGTGGCACTGGCCGGGGAGTACGGCCTGGCGGTGCGGATCTGGCTCCCGCCCGCCAGGGAGAAGATGCTGCGGCGGGGCCGGCCGGTCACGGACCACGCCTTCCTGGACAGCTTCGCGCTCGATCTCGACGGCAAGGCGGACCGCTGGGCCGGGATGCTGCGGTCCCTACCGGCAGGGCTGAGCGAGTGGGCGGTGCACCCCGGACTGGACGACGCGGAATCCCGGGCGATCGACGGCGGCTGGCGGGTGCGCAGTACGGACCACGCCTTCCTGACGTCGCCCGAGGCGCATGCGATCGTGCGGCAGGAAGGCATCGTGCTGACCGACTACCGCCGGGTCCAGCAGGTCTGGGCGGCGGCAGGGCGGTAACAGGGCCGCACCCTTCCCGTAGCCGGACTCGCGTGCTACGGTGCGGACAGCACATGTGTACGCCCCGTTCTCTCTTCCGGGCGCCGGTGCTGTTTCCTCTCTCCCGCTGTTGCGCCCGTCCTTCGATGACCGGCGATCCAGCTTTCCTCCATCCGGCCCGGGCTCGTTTCCGCCCGCCGTACGAGGCGTGATCTCCGCCGCCTCGGCTTCGCCGGACCTTCCGATTCGCCATGTCCGCGAAAGGACCCACTCGTGAC
Organism: Streptomyces clavifer; assembly: GCF_036345975.1. NCBI lineage: Bacteria > Bacillati > Actinomycetota > Actinomycetes > Kitasatosporales > Streptomycetaceae > Streptomyces > Streptomyces clavifer. The sequence continues at coordinate 414,707 of NZ_CP107793.1, forward strand.
CACCACACTCGAACGCCCCGTCTCCCAGCAGGGCCGTCCCGTCCGTACCGCGGGTGTCCTCGACACCACGAACAACGGACATGGCGTACTGCGCACCGACGGCGGCCACCCCTCCCCCGGCGACGTCCATGTGCCGCCCGCCCTGATCCGGCAGCACGGTCTGCGCAAGGGCGACGTCGTCGAGGGGACCTGCGAGCGTCCCCGTGCGCTGAGCCGCATCGATGTCGTCAACGGCCATGCGGTACAGGAGCTTCGGGGCCGTCCCCACTTCCGCGACCTCACCCCGCTGCACCCCCGGGAGCGCCTGCGTCTGGAGACCCCGAACGGTGGACCGGCTCCGCGCGTCATCGATCTGGTGTCCCCCGTCGGCAAGGGTCAGCGCGGTCTGATCGTCGCACCGCCGAAGACGGGAAAGACCGTGCTGCTGCAGCAGTTGGCCGCGGCCGTGGCGGTCAACCACCCCGAATGCCATCTGATGGTGGTCCTCCTGGACGAACGCCCCGAAGAGGTCACGGACATGCGCCGCTCGGTGCGGGGCGAGGTGTACGCCTCGACGTTCGACCGGCCCGCGAAGGAGCACATCGCGCTCGCCGACCTCGCGGTGGAGCGCGCCAAGCGGCTCGTCGAGCAGGGCCGTGACGTCGTGATCCTCCTCGACTCCCTCACCCGGTTGTGCCGGGCCCACAACAACGCCGCCGGGGCCGGCGGCCGCACGCTGAGCGGCGGCGTCGACGCCGCGGCGCTCAGCGGCCCCAAGAAGCTGTTCGGGGCGGCCCGATCGGCCGAGGAGGGCGGTTCGCTGACCATCCTGGCGACCGCGCTGGTGGACACCGGCTCACGGGCCGACGACTACTTCTTCGAGGAGCTCAAGAGCACCGGCAACATGGAGCTCCGGCTCGACCGCACACTGGCGGACCGGCGCGTCTTCCCCGCCGTCGACATCACGTCCTCGGGCACCCGCCGCGAGGAACTCCTGCTGTCGGCACCGGAGCTGGCCGCCGCACGGGGTCTGCGGCGCGCGCTGCGGGCCAGGGACGGTCACTCCATGCTCGAAGTCCTGCTGGACAAGGTCCGCAGGACCCCGGACAACGCCGCGTTCCTCCGGCAGGTCCAGCACACCGTGCCCGGCGCGTGACGGTCCGGCCGGCCGCATGGCGGGTCCCGGACGCCGGGGCCCGCCATGCGGCCCGCTCAGGCCCTCGCACCCGACGCGGGTGCCCGTACGGGGAGAGGGGCCGCGCCCGCGCCGGGCGGAACGCTTCCGCCGCGCGGAGTCAGCCGGCGGCGCCGAGTGCCTCGGAGACCAGGGCCCGGGCCTCGTCCTGGACCCTGGCCAGGTGTTCGGCGCCCTGGAAGCTCTCCGCGTACACCTTGTAGACGTCCTCCGTGCCGGAGGGGCGGGCCGCGAACCACGCGCTGTCGGTGCAGACCTTGAGGCCTCCGACGGCGGCCCCGTTGCCGGGCGCCTCGGTGAGCACCGCCGTGATGGGTTCGCCGGCCAGCCTGTCCGCGGTGACCTGCTCGGGCGAGAGCTTGGCCAGTACCGCCTTCTCCTCGCGCGTCGCGGGGGCGTCGACCCGGGCGTAGGCGGGGTCGCCGAACCGCTCGGTGAGCTCGCGGTAGTGCTGGGAGGGCGTGGAGCCGGTGACGGCGGTGATCTCCGAGGCCAGCAGGGCGAGCAGGATGCCGTCCTTGTCGGTGGTCCACACCCGGCCGTCGCGGCGCAGGAAGGACGCCCCCGCGGACTCCTCGCCGCCGAAGCCGAGGGTGCCGCCGAAGAGTCCGTCGACGAACCACTTGAATCCCACCGGAACCTCCACCAGCTGCCGCCCGAGGTCTGCGGCCACCCGGTCGATCATGGAGGAGGAGACCAGGGTCTTGCCGATGCCCGCTCCGGCCGGCCAGCCCTCGCGGTGCGAGAAGAGGTAGCGGATGGCTACGGCCAGGTAGTGGTTGGGGTTCATCAGCCCGCCGTCGGGGGTGACGATGCCGTGCCGGTCGGCGTCCGCGTCGTTGCCGGTGGCGATGGTGTAGGCGTCACGCTGCTCGATCAGGGAGGCCATGGCGTAGGGCGAGGAGCAGTCCATGCGGATCCGGCCGTCCCAGTCCAGTGTCATGAACCGCCAGGTGGGGTCGGCGAGCGGGTTGACCACGGTGAGGTCGAGCCGGTGGCGCTCGGCGATCCGGCCCCAGTAGGCGACCGAGGCACCGCCGAGCGGGTCTGCGCCGATCCGGATCCCGGCGGAGCGTACGGCGTCCAGGTCGAGGACGGCCGGCAGGTCGTCGACGTAGGCGGTCAGGAAGTCGTGGCGCCCTGTGGTGTCGGCGGCCAGTGCCCGGGCGTGGGGAATCCTCCGCACCTCCTTCAGCCCGTCCTCGATCAGGGCGTTGGCACGGTCCTGGATCCATGACGTGGCGTCCGAGCCGGCCGGACCGCCGTGCGGCGGGTTGTACTTGAAGCCGCCGTCGGCGGGCGGGTTGTGCGAGGGCGTGACCACGATGCCGTCGGCGAGTCCGGAGGTGCGGTCCCGGTTGTACGTCAGGATGGCGTGCGAGACCGCCGGTGTGGGCGTGTAGCCGTCGTCGGTGTCGATCAGGACGGTCACCCCGTTGGCGGCGAGGACCTCCAGCGCGGTGACCCGGGCGGGTTCGGACAGCGCGTGGGTGTCGGCGCCGAGGAACAGGGGCCCGCCGGTGCCCTGCCGGGCCCGGTACTCGCAGATGGCCTGCGTGGTGGCGGCGATGTGGTCGTCGTTGAAGGCCGCAGCCAGGGCGGAACCGCGGTGCCCCGAGGTCCCGAAGGCGACGCGCTGGCCGGGCTCGGCCGGGTCGGGGCGGACGGTGTAGTACGCCGTCACCAGCCGTGCCACGTCCACCAGATCTCCGGGCTGTGCCGGCTGACCGGCCCGTTCGTGAACCATCGCTTCTCCTCTGTGTGCGCCGGTGGCCCCGGCCGTACGGGTGGCCGCCACCGGACGGACGATCATCACGAGTTCTACCCGATGCCGCCCCCGGGGCCACACCCCCGGGTCACGCGGACGGACCAGCAGTACACCCGCGGACTGCTCGCGCCCGGGCACTTTCACCGCGATTGGCCGGTTCACGCGGAAGCCCTGCCGGAGCGGCGCGAGGGAAGGGGCTCGCCGGCGGGAGCGGGAACCGGGAAGCGGCTCGACACGCACCCGACCCCGCCGCCCCGACCCGTTGTTCACCCCCCTGCGACGGCGTCGCGCCCGCTTTCGCGACGAGTTGCCTGCCGGGCCGGGACGCGGGCACGCGTGATCGGCCGTTTCATCATGCGGCACGGCCCGGAGCCATGACGGACACCAATTCCTGACACGCCGAAGCATTCCCGAAGACGGCCCGACTTCGTCGTCCGGCGGCAATTCGCCTGGACAGATGCGCGAGTCATACGTGTTTTCGTAAGCACTGTCTGCAAAAGTACACTTCTGATTTACCCACTTAAATCTCCGCCCCTGCAATTCCGGCCGCCTGCGTTTACCACCATCCGGCTCATATGGGCATGTGAGAAAAGAGCCGTGCGTGCTGCAGAAGAGTTGCACCGAGGAAAATCGACTGACGGTCCTTCATCTGGTCCAGCCGGTGGAGGGCGGCGTCGCACGGGTCGTGACGGACCTCGTCGCCGCACAGGTCCGGGCGGGACTGCGCCCCGTGGTCGCCTGCCCGCCCGACGGGCCGCTGGCGGCGGAGGCGGCCGATGCCGGGGCACGTGTGTGCGCCTGGCCCGCGGAGCGTGTTCCGGGGCCGCGGCTGGGACGTGAGGTCACCACCGCGGCCCGGCTGGTCCGTGCCTGCGCCCCCGATGTGATCCATGCCCACAGCGCCAAGGCGGGACTCGTGGGCCGACTCGCCGTACGGGGCCTGGTGCCGACCGTGTTCCAGCCGCACGCCTGGTCGTTCGAGGCCCTGGAGGGCCGGGCCGCCGGGATGGCCATGGCGTGGGAGCGCTTCGGGGCCCGCTGGAGCGACCGCATCCTCTGCGTCAGCGAGTCCGAACGGCGGGCGGGCGAGCGGGCGGGGATCGCCGCCCGCTGGTCGGTGATCCACAACGGCATCGACCTCGGCCGCTTCCGGCCCGGCGGCGGGGCGGCCTCGGCCCGCGCCGGCCTGGCTCTGCTGGACGGCGTTCCGGCCGACGCGCCCCTGGTCGTGTGCGTGGGGCGGCTGAGCCGGCAGAAGGGCCAGGACGTCCTGCTGCGGGCCTGGGACCGGCCCCGGGCCCGGGACGCACGGCTCGTCCTGGTCGGCGACGGGCCGTACGGGGACGAGCTCCGCCGCACCGCGCCCCCCGGTGTCCTGTTCGCGGGGGCGACCCGGGACGTACGGCCGTGGATCCACGCGGCCGACGTCCTCGTGCTCCCGTCACGCTGGGAGGGGATGGCGCTCGCCCCCCTCGAAGCCATGGCCTGCGGCCGGCCCGTCCTGCTGTCCGACGTCAACGGCGCCAGGGAGAGCCTGCCGCCGGGCCACGCACCTCACTGCCTCGTGCCGCCCGAGGATCCCGCGGCCCTCGCCGCCGCGCTCTCCGCCCTCCTGGCCGATCCGGCGCTGCGGGCCGAACTCGGCCGCACGGCAGAACGGCACACCCGGGCGGCCTTCGACGTGACGAAGACCGCGGACGAGGTCCTGCGCCTCTACCGGGAGCTTGTCGGCCAGCCCCGCACCACGACGAGGAAGCGCACCCAGCGATGACGACGGAGAGTGCACCGGCCCCGAGACCCGCCCGGGCGACAGCCGTACGCCGTGCGGCAGCCTCGATCCGCCCACCACGTGACGGCAACGGCCGCGCGCAGCCCCTGCGAGCCGTCGGGAGCCGTCGAGGACGGGCTCCCGCCACCGGCCTCGTGGCCGCCGACGTGCTGGCGCTCGGTCTGGCCCTCGCCCTGGCGGCCCCCGCCGCGTGGCCGCCGGGTGTCTTCGTCCTGCAGGCCGCCGCCCAACTGCTGCTGAACGCCTACCGGGGCCTGTACCGGATCGGCCTCTCCCCGTCCGTCCTCGCGGAGCTCCCCGCGCTCCTCGGCCTGGCCCTGGTGCAGTGGTACGCCACCGCCGAGGTGCTGGGCGCGTACGCCCCCCGCTACGCCATGGGGTGGACGGCTCTGGCCTGCGCGGTCGGCGCCCATACCCTGCTGAGCTGCGGGGCACGCGCCGCGGCCCATCGGGCCCGGCTCAGGTCGGCCGCCCGGAACCCGCAGTCCACCCTGGTCCTGGGCAACGGGCCCACGGCCGACCGGGTCACGGCGGCCCTGCACGACCATCCCGAGTACGGGCTGCGCCCGGTCGGCCGCGTGCGCTCCGGCATTCCCGCGGACGAGGCCGCCGGCTCCGCGGGGGTGCTGCCGGTTCTGGTGTCGGCGCAAGACGTCGCACGGGCCGTCATCCAGAACTCCGTGCGGCACGCCGTCTTCACGGTCCCGCCCGGGGCGGCGCCCGACGGGGCCGCACTCGTAGAGTTGTTCGTGCGCCACGGCTGCCGGGTATGGCTGATCACCGACCAGGATGACGTCGTCCCCGGGCGGTCCGTGCCCGGGCCGGACCACCTGTGGGGTTTCGCCGCCCGCCCGCTGGACTTCGGTTCCCGCCGTCCGGTCGCCCACCGGGTGAAGCGCGCCATGGACGCTCTTCTGGCCCTGGTCGCCCTGGTGGTGGCCGCCCCTGCGCTGGCCCTCTGCGCACTCGCCGTACGCGTCAGCGACGGCCCGGGCGTCGTCTTCCGGCAGGAGCGCGTCGGCCGGCACGGGAGGCCGTTCGTCCTTCTGAAGTTCCGCACCCTGCGCCCGGCCGACGCGCACGAGTCGGCCACCCGGTGGAACGTGTCCGACGACGGGCGCATGAGCCGCGTCGGCAGGACCCTGCGCCGGACCTCGCTGGACGAGCTGCCGCAGCTGTGGAACGTGTTGCGTGGTGACATGAGCCTGGTCGGGCCCAGACCCGAACGACCCTACTTCGTAGAACAGTTCAGCCGTGTCCACCCCGGCTACAAGGCCCGGCACCGCATGCCGGTCGGCATCACGGGACTGGCCCAGGTACATGGTCTGCGCGGCGACACGTCGATCGAGGACCGGGCCCGCTTCGACAACCGGTACATCGAGACCTGGTCGCTCTGGCAGGACGTCTGCGTCCTCGCGCGCACGGCCGGCTCGCTGTTCCGGCTCGGAGGCAGCTGAACCATGGCCCTCACCGTGACCGCCGCACCCGCGGTCCCCACCGTGCAGTCCCCACCGGCGCACCCGTTCCTGCGCCAGTGGGGAAGCAACTGGCCGCTGCTGCCCCTGATCGGCACCGTGCTGCTGCTGGCCGTTCCCGCCGACGGGACGGGGGCGGGCACCGTGTACGGGGTTCCCCCGGGCGACCTGCTCTCTGGTGTGGCGGTACTCGTCTGCCTGGGGCGCCTGCTCCTCCTGCGGGCGCGTCCGCTGACACGGGCGGGCGCGCTCGTCCTGGGTCTGCCGGCTGCGGGCCTCGCCCTGGCCACGGTGACCGCCGCGGACCCGGTGGCGGCGCTGCCGGGCTTCGTCCGCTACCTGCAGATCTTCGTGCTGATGCCCGCCGCCGTACTCCTCCTGATCAGGGATGCCCGGGGGTTCCGGATCATCGCGGGTTCGCTCGTGGTGCTCGCGCTCGTCCAGGGCGCGACGGGTGTGCACCAGTACGCCACCGGATCGGGGGCCTCCTACAGGGGCGAGGACATCAGGGCCGTCGGCACGTTCGGTGCCGGCGATGTGATGGGGATGGCCACGGTCGTCGGCTACGGACTGCTCGTGGCCGTCGCGTACGCCCTCCGTACCCCTGCGGGCGCGCCCCGGTGGCTGCGGTTCGGCGCCCCGGTGGCCGCTGCCCTGCTGGTCGTTCCACTCACGCTCTCCTTCAGCCGGGGGGCCTGGATCGCGACGGCCGCGGGGGCCCTGGCCGCGATCGCGGCGACCGGGGCACGGCAGGCCGTACGCGCGCTCGCCGTGCTGGGTGCGGCCGGGGTCGTGCTCGTCGGCGGTTTCGGCGTGGGCTCCGAGATGCTCTCTCAGCGTCTCACCAGCATCACCGAGGTGACCAGCACACCCGACCGGTCGGTCAGCGACCGGTACACGATGTGGGCCGCCGCGGCTGGCATGTGGCGCGAACAGCCCGTGACCGGCGTCGGCCTCAAGGGCTTCCCCGCCCACCGGGACGGGCACGCCTCGATCGGCCTCTCCGCCGGCGGTGACACCGCCGGGGCCGGGCAGGACTTCGTGAAGCAGCCGCTGCTGTCGCCGCACAACATGTATCTGCTCGTCCTGAGCGAGCAGGGCCTCGTCGGCTTCACCGCGCTGGTGGGCTCCTGGGCCGCGCTCCTGGTCGGCGGGGTGCGCAGGCTGGTGCTCGCCCGCCCGCGCAGGACCGCGGCGCTCGACTGCGGTCTCGCCGCCGTGGGGCTGATGACCTGGCAGACCGTCGACTTCCTGTACGCGGACATCGGCGGCCCCTCCACCGTGCTCACCGGGATCGTGCTCGGTCTGGCCGCGTGGTGGGCGTTGGCCGCACCGGAGAGGGCGACCGCCGCGTGAGCGAGACCGTGACAGGACCGGACAGGGACACGGGTACGGGAACGGCCGGGCAGGCCGCGATTCCCGGCGCCGCCACGCCCGTTGTTCCGCCGCGGCCCGGGGGCTTCCTCGCCCGGGCCGCGGCGGGCGCCGCCGGTCTCACCGTGATCGCGGCACTGCTGGGGCTCGCACGGGACCAGGCCATCGCCCGGCTGTTCGGCGCCAGTCACGACAGCGACGCGTTCCTGATCGCCTGGACCGTGCCGGAGATGGCGGCCACGCTGCTGATCGAGGACGGCATGGCGCTGCTGCTGGTCCCGGCCTTCAGTCTTGCCCTGACACGGCGTGCGGCGGGAGGGAGCTGGGACGATCCTGTCCGGACGCTCGTCTCCGACACCTTCCCCCGGCTGTGCGCCGCGCTGACCTGCGCGGGAGCACTGCTCGCCCTCGGCGCACCGTGGGTCGTGGGGGTACTGGCGCCCGGCATCGACGATCCCTCACTGGCCGTGGACTGCACGCGGCTGACGGCCGTCACCGTGCTCACCTTCGGCGTCACGGGGTACTTCAGCGCGGCGCTGCGGGCGCACGGGCGGTTCCTCGCACCGGCCGGCGTCTACATCGCGTACAACCTCGGCATCATCGGGACGACCCTCGCTCTGCACTCCCTCTGGGGGGTGCGCGCCGCGGCGGCCGGGGTGGCTGTCGGCAGTGTGCTGATGATCCTCACCCAGTTGCCGACGTTCGTCCGGCTGGTGCTGCGCCGGAAGCCGCGCGTGCCGCAGCGGCGGGGAGCGCGGCAGGGGGTGTCCGCGCTGCTCGGCGCCTCCGCCCTGGCGCCCGTCGTGCTGTTCGTGGTGAGCCGTCAGGCGCAGGTGTTCGTGGAGCGGTTCCTGGCCTCGTCCCTGCCCGACGGGGCCATCTCCCATCTCAACTACGCGCAGAAGGTCGCGCAGCTGCCGATGGTGCTGTCCATGATGATCTGCACGGTGACCTTCCCGGTGGTCGCCCGGGCCATGGCGGCCGGGGACCGGGAGGGCGCCCGGCGCCGGGTGGAACGCGATCTCGCACTGGCGGGGACGGTCGTGCTGCTGGGCACCGCGATGGTGCTGGGATACGCGCCCCTGATCGTCGAAGTCCTCTTCCAGGGGGGCGCGTTCGACGCCGTGGACACCGCGGCCACAGCCGGTGTCATGCGCGTCTACGCGCTCGGCCTGCTGGGCCACACCCTGGTCGGTGCCCTGTGCCGGCCGTACTTCTCGACCGGGAGGCCCACCTGGTACCCGCTCTGCGCGATGGGCGCGGGACTGCTGGTCACCGTCGGGGCGGGGCTGGTCCTGACCGGCCCGTTCGGTGTCGACGGCATCGCGGCGGCCAACGCCGTCGGCATCAGCACGGCAGCGGTGCTGATGCTCGCGGGACTGGGCTCGCGTGCGGTGGCCGTCCGGCCCGGCGCCGTGGCGCTCGCGCTCGGCCGGCCGGCGACGGCCGCGGCGGTGGCCGGGACCACCGGGTGGGCCGCCGCCTCCCTTCCGGCGGGCCCGGTGCTCGGCCTGACGGCCGGCTGCCTCCTCGTACCCGTGGCGTTCCTGGTCACCTCACTCGCGCTCAGATCCCCCGAAGCCGTTCATCTGCTGGCCCTCATCCGACAGAGGTTCTCCCATGGCCGCTGACACCTCGGCACCCCGTGCCGCCGCGTCCCCCCGCCTGTCCCAGCCCTGGATCCTGACCTACCACTCCGTGAGCGACCCGACGGACGATCCGTACGGCATCACCGTCTCCGCCGAACGCCTGGACGAGCAGCTGACCTGGCTGCGCCGCCGGGGTCTGACCGCGGTGGGCGTCGCCGCCCTGCTGCGCGGGCGCGCCGCCGGCCGGCGCGGACTGGTCGGTCTGACGTTCGACGACGGGTACGCCGACTTCCTCGAGGAGGCCCTGCCGGTGCTGGCCCGGCACGGCTGCACGGCGACGGTGTTCGTCCTGCCCGGCCTCCCGGGCGGCTCCAACGCGTGGGATCCGCTGGGCCCGCGCAGACCGCTGCTCACCGAGGACGGCATCCGCGCCGCCGCCGGGGCGGGCATGGAGATCGGCTCGCACGGCATGCGCCACCGGGATCTCACGGCGCTGTCCGACGACGAGCTGCGCGCGGAGACGCACGGCAGCCGGGAGGCGATCCGCAGTCTCACCGGAACCGAACCGGCGGGTTTCTGCTACCCCTACGGCACCGCCGACCGGCGGGTGCTCGCATCGGTGCGCGATGCCGGTTACGCGTACGGCTGCGCCCTCGCCCCCGGCCCCCTGCTGGGGCCGTTGGCCCTGCCCCGTACGCATGTCAGCCATGCCGACCGGGGCGCCCGCCTCCGCGCGAAGGAGGTGCGGCACCGGCTGCGCCACCGGACCGCCGCCGCTCCCGCGCGCCGGACGAGGGGCGAGGCATGAAAGCCCTGCACATCATCACCGGCCTCGGTGTCGGCGGCGCCGAGCAGCAACTGCGCCTGCTGCTGCGTCATCTGCCGGTGCGCTGCGACGTCGTGACCCTCACCAACCCGGGAGCGGTCGCCGAAGGGCTGCGCGCCGACGGCATCCGGGTGCGGAACCTCGGGATGCGGGGCAACCGGGACCTCACCGCCGTGCCCAGGCTGGCCCGGCTCATCCGCCGGGGCGCGTACGACCTCGTGCACACGCATCTGTACCGGGCCTGCGTCTACGGGCGGATCGCGGCTCGGATCGCGGGGACCACCGCGGTGGCGACGGAGCATTCGCTGGGCCGTGCGGACATCGAGGGAAGGCCGCTCACCCGCGGCACCCGGGCCCTCTACCTGCGCACCGAGCGGATGGGAGCGGCGACGGTGGCCGTCTCCGGCACCGTCGCAGGCCGGCTGCGCGACTGGGGTGTACCGGCTGCCCGCATCCACACCGTGGCCAACGGAATCGATGTGGCGGCCTTCCGCTACGACGGCGCCGGACGGCGGACCACCCGTGCCTCGCTCGGCGTCCCCCAGGACGCCTTCGTGGTGGGGGGCGTGGGCCGTCTCGTGCCCGGCAAACGCTTCGACCTGCTGATCCGTTCCGTCGCGGCCCTCCCCGGGGCCTGGCTCGTACTGGCAGGGGACGGGCCGGAGGCCGGTGCGCTGCGCGTCCTCGCCGCCCGGTCGGGGATCGCGGACCGCGTCCGGTTCCTCGGGGAGTGCGGGGCGGGCAACGCCTCCCCCGGCATTCCCGAGGCGCTGTGGGCCATGGACACCTTCGTCTCGGCGTCGCGTGAGGAGACCTTCGGCCTGGCCGTCGTCGAGGCACTGGCAGCCGGTCTGCCCGTCGTCCACGGGGCCTGTCCCGCCGTCGACGACCTGCCCGCCGACCGGGCTCCCGGCACCACCCGCATCTCCTCCCTCACCGATCCCGTCGGTGAGCTGACGACCGCGCTGCGCCACCGGATGGAGAGCGGCACCCGCAGACTGCCGCCCCCGCCGGCCGCGGACCACTACGACATCAGGCTCAGCAGCGAACGTCTCATGACCGTCTACGCACACGCCCTCGACACCGCCCCCCCGACCGAGAGAGCCCACTCATGACCGACTCGCCCGAGCCGAAACCGGCCGTCCCCGGACGGCTGCGCAGGCTCCGCCCCGCTTCCGTACGGCCCACTTGGTGGCCCCTGCCCGCCTGCGTCCTGCTCGGAGCGGCGTGCGGGCTGTCCTACGGGCTGCTCGCCCGGCCCGAGTACGCGTCCACCAGTTACGCCGTGGTGACCGCGGGCAAGGGCATCGACCCGGCCGTGGCGCTGGGTTACGCACAGTCGTACGGCCGGCTGGCCACCAGCGACGCGACCCTCGGCTACGCCCGTGGCGCTGCCGGGGAGCCGGTCCGCGAACTGCGCACCCACGTACGGTCCGAGACCTCACCCGACTCCCCGATGATCGCGATCACCGGTACGTCGGCCGACCCGCGCCGGGCGGCGGACATCGCCAACGCGGTGACCGAGGCAGTGGTCGTCAGCAGCGGGCACGTGGCCAAGGACACCGGGGTGAAGCTGATCAAGTTCTCGCACGCGGTGCGCCCGGTCGCGCCGGTGTCCCCCTCCGTACCCCTCGGCACGGCCGTCGGCGGGAGCGCCGGCGGCCTCGTCGGCGGCCTCGTCCTCCTCGTCCGGCCCCGTCCGGGGCGCCGGGGCGTCACCGCCCAGGTCCCGGGTCCGTCCCCGGCGGCGGCCGCCCCGGCCGGGGAACGGGAGCTCGTACGATGACCTCCGACCGCGACGGCCGACTCACCGTCACCCTCTGCCGGGACCTGCGGGAGTTCTCCGCGCTCGCTGCGGAATGGGACGCGCTGCACCGCCGTTGCCCGACCGCGACGCCGTTCCAGAGCCACGCGTGGCTCCATTCGTGGTGGCTGTCCTACGGAGTGCCCGGCCGGCTCCGGATCGTCCTGGCCCGGCGGGGCGAACGGCTGGTCGGTGCGGCTCCCCTGATGCTCGCGCACCGCCCGATGCCCCTCCTGGTACCGATGGGCGGTGCGATCTCCGACTTCTTCGACATCCTCGTCGACGGCGCGTGCACGCACGACGCGGTCGCGGCCCTGGAGCGTGGGCTGGACCGGGCCGCCGTGCACACGGTGATCGATCTGCGGGAGGTGCGGCCGGACGCCTCGGCCCAGCTGCTGTTCGCGCTCTGGCCGGGCGCGCGGAGCAGGCTCACCGATTCGACCTGCATGGAGCTGCCCGCCCTGCCGATCACCGCACTCATCGAGCGGATGCCGGGCGCACGTGGCCAACGGGTCCGCGCCAAGCTGCGCAAGACCGACGCCGCGGGTATCGAGTGCCGTGCGGTGACCGGGCACCGGGTGGCTGCCGCGGTCGACACCCTGCTGCGCCTGCACGCGCTCCAGTGGCGCGGCCGCGGGGTCAACGCCGAACACCTGCGCCCCCGATTCCGCGCCCACCTGGTGCGCTCCACCCGTCGGATGGTGCGCGACGGCGAGGCGTCGCTCCGCGAGTTCCTGCTCGACGGCGAAGTGGTGGCCGCCGATCTGTCGCTCCGGTCGGCGCTGCTGACCGGCGGATACCTCTACGGCGCCGATCCCCGGCTCAGGGAGAGGAAGGTGGACGTGTCCTCGATGCTGTTGCGTGAAGTGGCGGAGCAGGCGGCGGGCACCGGATCCAGTGCGCTGAGCCTGCTCCGCGGCTCGGAGCCGTACAAGAACCACTGGGCTCCGGTGGCGGTCGTCAATCAGCGCCTGCTGCTGGCCCGTTCGGTCCTGGATCCGCTGCTGAGGCTCCGTGAGTCGCAGGTGGTGGTGCGGGACCGGGCCGCCGAGACGGTGAAGACCCGATTTCCCGCCGCGCGCGACTGGCACGGCCGGCTCAGCGGCCTCCCGTCCTCGGGGCTGCTGGCGATGGGCCGCAACTGAAGAAGAATTACGACTTTTAAGCCGGTCCGTTACCGTCTGTCGATTTCCGCGTTGTCAGAGCACGTCGGCCGCACGATCTGCAGCCGGTTTCAAACCTCCCAAGGAGAACTGATGTCGCGTATCTCGAAGGTGGCCGCCGTCATGGCAGGTACCGGTGCCCTGATCGCCGGCGGTGCCGGCCTGGCTACCGCCGACTCCGGAGCCGAGGCCCTCGCGGCCCACTCCCCCGGTGTCGCATCGGGCAACGTCGTGCAGGTGCCCGTCCACATCCCGGTCAACGTCTGCGGCAACACCGTGAACGTCATCGCCCTGCTGAACCCGGCCTTCGGCAACTTCTGCGCGAACGTGACGGACGGCCACCACGAGGAGGGTGGCCACGGCCACTGATCTCGTAGGCGTCCGGCCCGGGCCTCCCCTCCTCGCTCCCGCGAAGAGGGGAGGCCCGCCCGCTTCCCGGGCGGGCCCGCCTCCGGCTCAGACGTACGCGTAGACGCCGGTGTGGTCCAGGAGTTGCGAGGGCGTCTCGTCCCATGGGGGCAGTGGCGCGTCCCCGGCGAATACGTGGTCGCGCTGCGGGTCGTCGTCGGGAAGCCTGCTGCCCGGCTGGTAGCCGGACCGAGGGTGCGCCGACTGCCAGCGCGCCCAGAGCAGATCCATGTAGGCGTGGTGCAGCCAGAAGACCGGGTCGTCGGGCGAGCCCGCGCCGGCCATCGAACCGCCGATCCAGAGGTGCACCTGGTTGTGGTTGGCGACCCTGCGGGTCCCGCTGATGCCCCAGCCCTCGATCCTGTTCCGGAAGCCGGTGGTGCTGAGGCTGTTCCAGGGCGCGGCATCGTAGACCGGGTCGCCCATGGCGCGGTCCACGTCCGCCGCGGTGGGCAGGTCGACCGGTGCGGACGGCCGGCCGAAGTTCCGGGTCAGGAACCGGCCGTCGGTGGCTCCCCCGCTGACGCGCCAGTTGCCCTGCCGGTAGGCGAACGGCCCCGTCATGACCTGGCGGTCGCCGGACCTGCCGTTGCCTCCGAGGAAGTCCTCCGCCCAGAGGGACGCCGCCGGGGTGTTGTCCCGTGTCCAGTCCCAGTACGGGATCGACACCGTGGGGTCGACGGCCTGCAGCGCCTCCTCGAACTCCAGCAGGTACCTGCGGTGCCACGGGAAGAAGGACGGTGACATGTGTGCGGCCCGCGGCCGGCCTTCGGCATCGGTGACGTAGTACTGCCGGTGCATCGTGACGAACTCGTCGTAGCGTCCGGAGCGTTTGAGCTCCAGGATCGCGTCGACCAGGCGCTTCTTCTCCGTGCGTGTGAGGTTGCGCTGATCCTTGCGGCTGTACACCCGTGCTGTCCTTTGGGTTCAGTTGGTGTGCGGGGAGGCTGTGGAGAGCTGGGAGGTGCCGATCTCGTCGACGGCCGCGCGGGCCGTCGCCAGCAGCGTCGGGAACGACTCGTAGTGGTTCACCGTGCTGAGGTAGCTGCCGTCGGCGCGTCTCATCACGTGCAGGGGTCTGCCGTCGACGCGGACCTCGACGTCCGGCACGCCGGCCACGGATGCCGCCTCACCGGCACGTGACTGCCCGCCGGCGGGCACCATGACCGTGGCCGTGCCGCGGATCTCCCGGCCGCGGTACCTCTCCCAGAACCGCTCGGGCTCCGGTGCGCCGCGCTCCTCGGGCGCTCCGGCCCCCGGGCCTCGGAGGAGGACCGGGGCGAGCGCGCCGCCGGTACCGGCGATCACCGTCGCGGTGAATGCGGTGCGCAGCACCGCGCGGCGTACCGGTCCGCGGCCTCCCGCTGCTTCCCCGCTCGCAGCTGCGGTCGGGTCCATGGGGTGTACCTGCCTCTCGTTCGCTCTTCCGAGGCGTCTTCGCTCTCGAAGTAGGCAACGAGATGGCCCACGAACGGTTCTCGTCAGGCACCCATCAGGCGGCCGTGGGAATTCTCGGGGCCCCCCGGCCGCGTCGGCCGCGCAGCGGCACACGGCGGGCCAGCATGGGCGTCCGAACTCCCGGAGGTTGTGCATGAACGCGCCGACGCAGGTTTCCACGGACCGCGGACGAGGGACGGCGGACGCCGATCTGGCCGACCCGTCGTTCTGGCGGCTGCCCAGGACCGAGCGGCTGGACGCGTTCGCCCGGCTGCGGGAGCTCGGCCCACCGGTCCGTTTCACCCCGCGTACGGGCTCACGCACGCCGTTCTACGCACTGGTGCGGTACGAGGACGTGAAGGCGGCGAGCCGGCAGCCGCAGGTCTTCGCCAGTGCGCCCGGGGTCACCACCCCGGAGCCGGCCCGCTGGGCCAAGGCGCTGTTCGGCAATTCCATGGTGAACATGGACGGCGCCGAGCACGCCGGCCTGCGCAGGACCATCTCCCGCGCCTTCACCCCGCGGCTGCTCGCCACCGCCGAGGAGAACATCGACGGGATCGCCCGGCGGCTGGTGGACGAGTTGGCCTCCGGACGCTCCGGCGACTTCATGCGGTCGGCTCCCGCCCGTATGCCCTTCGAGGTCATCTGCGACCTGATGGGCATTCCCCGCCGCCACCGTGCCGAGATCGCCGCGCAGATCGACCACGCGTCGGAGTACGTCGGGGTCCAGCGCCGGGGGCGGGCGCGGCTGCGGGTACCCGGACGTGGTCTGCGCTCCCTGGCCGGCCTGCAGATCGTGATGGCGCGGGTGGCCCGGGAGCGTCGCCGCCGTCCGGAGGACGACCTGATCTCGGCACTGGTGCGTGCGGACGTCGAGGGGCAGGCACTGTCCTCCCGGCAGCTCGGCGCGTTCTTCTCGCTGCTGCTCGTGGCGGGTGTGGAGACCACCCGCAACGCGATCGCCCACGGGATGGTCCTGCTGTCCGCCCACCCGGAGCAGCGCGCCCTCCTGGAATCCGACTTCGACCGGTACGCCGACGGCGCGGTGGACGAGATCGTCCGCCACTCGACACCGATCATCCAGTTCCGCCGGACGGTCGCCGCCGAGTACGCGCTCGGCGGCCGCGTCTTCCTCCCCGGCGAGAAGGTGATGCTTCTCTATGCCTCGGCGAACCGGGACGCGTCGGTCTTCGCCGGCCCCGACACCTTCGACATCACCCGGTCGCCCAATCCCCACCTGGGGTACGGCGGGGGCGGTCCCCATCACTGTCTGGGCGCGCACCTGGCCCGACTGGAGATGAAAGCACTCTTCCGGGAACTCCTCACCCGCCCCGAGCGCGTGCGAGCGGTGGGGGAACCGGAGCTGGTCGACTCGAATTTCGACAACCGGGTCCGCTCCCTTCCCTTCACCTTCGGAGGAATTCACCCGAACGGCCCGGCCTGAATCCCCGGCCGTCGCGAATGGTCTATTCACGGACGGTCGCAGAGCCCGTTGTTGAACATTTCTCTTTATGGTCGACAGGGTCGGAGGTACGCCACAACCCATGGAGGATCCGTGCCCGCACAGCGCCGCCTCGTCAACTTCGGAATCGGTACGGCTGTGCTCGGCCTCCTCGTCGGCGGTGCGGTCGTCGCGGACCGGGGCGCCCCGGACTCCATGGCCGGCAAGGGCGTCTCACCGGCTCCTGGGGGCCCGGAGATCTCGACCGCCGTCGGCGCCTACCTGGACTACGGGCCGAAGGGCGTTCAGCGGATGACGGAGCTGTCGCGTTGGCTGGGCGGGACGGAGATGCGGGTCGGGCACAGCTATCTGCCCGGCGACCTGTGGGTCAACATCGAGGGCAGTCCCGGATTCCTCGGCTCGTGGGCGGCCTGGCGGCGGGCTTCGGAGGACCGGCTGTTCGTGCTCAACACGCCGATGCTGGAACGCAACGAGGCACGCGTCCCCGACCACGAGGTGCGCGGGCTGCTGCGGGCGGGGGCCGACGGGGAGTTCGACGAGCACTTCCGCAGGCTCGCGGACCGGCTGGTCGTGCTGGGCGTCCCGGACACGGTGATCGTGCTCGGCTGGGAGATGAACGGGACCACGTACACCCACCGCTGCGGTCCCGATCCCACCGCGTGGAAGGCGTACTGGAGGCGCATCGTCACCACGATGCGGTCGGTGCCCGGTCAGGAGTTCCGCTTCGACTTCGCTCCGAACCGGGGACGGGACGCCGTTCCCTGGACCGAGTGCTATCCCGGCGACGACGTCGTGGACATCATCGGCATGGACTCGTACGACCAGCCTCCCGCCCGTACGTTCGACGATCAGGTGAATGAGCCCTACGGCCTGCAGAAGCAGGTCGACTTCGCCGCGGAGCACGGCAAGCCGATCTCGTTCCCCGAGTGGGGGCTGTTCCGCAACGGCGACAATCCCGAGTACATGCGCCGCATGCTGGAGTGGATCGAACAGCACGAGCCGGTGTACCAGACGATCACGGACTACTGCCCGCACGGCGTGTGGCAGTGCGCCGACAACCCCGAGTCCTCCCGGGTGTACCGCGACATGCTGACCTGGCAGCCGGGTGCCGGGGACCCCGTCCTGCCGGCACCCGTGCCGATTGAGCCCCCGAAGCCGGAGAAGCCCGCACCCGTCGTGCCCGAGCCGGACCCGAACAGGCACGAGTGGTGCATCGGGGTTCCGTTGAGCGACTGGTTCGGCCAGTGGGTGCCTGACCAGGAAGTCTGTCTGCCTGGTTGAGGCGCCGCTCGCCCGCTCGCGGCCGCTGCCCCTGCCGGCTCCCGGGCAGCGGCCCCCATGGCGTGGGCGGGGTGCCCGCGGGGCTGGGCCCGCTCGCCCCGCTCGGACGATTCGCCGAGCGCGCGGTCGCTCCGGCGGCTTCGTCCCCGTCACGCCCCGGGGACCGACCACCCGGCTTCGGGTGACGCGGGGAGGTGGAGTGCCGGCGGTTCCGCCCATCCGATGCGCCGCGCCGCTTCCCCGATCACGCGCGTGGTGCCGATACTGGTGTCCGCACCGACGCCGACCGGAGGGGGCACTCCTGGCGGAGAGCCGGGGTCGGTGGGCGCCGGCCCGGCGTCACCCCCCGCCCGGTCCGCCGCCGGCCACCACCGGGGAACGCAATCCCACCCACACCCGCCGACCCGGCAGCACCCTGCACCGGGCACGGCGGGTACGTACGGAGGAGTTACCGTTGAAGATGCTGATCAACGTGCCGGAGACCGTGGTCGCGGACGCCCTCCGCGGTATGGCCGCCGCCCACCCCGAGCTCACCGTGGACGTCGAGAACCGGGTGGTCGTGCGGCGCGACGCACCGGTGGCCGGGAAGGTCGGGCTCGTGTCCGGCGGCGGATCCGGGCACGAGCCGCTGCATGCGGGCTTCGTCGGGCCCGGCATGCTCTCGGCCGCGTGTCCCGGTGAGGTCTTCACCTCGCCCGTGCCCGACCAGATGGTCCGGGCCGCCGCCGCCGTCGACAGTGGCGCGGGGGTGCTGTTCATCGTCAAGAACTACACCGGTGACGTGCTGAACTTCGACATGGCGGTCGAACTCGCCGAGGACGAGGGCCTGCGGGTCGCCCGGGTCCTGGTCGACGACGACGTGGCGGTGTCCGACAGCACGTTCACGGCGGGCCGCCGGGGCACGGGCGCGACACTGTTCGTCGAGAAGATCGCGGGTGCGCTCGCCGACGAGGGTGCACCGCTGGAGCGGGTGGAGGCCGTGGCGCGCCGGGTCAACGAGTCCTCGCGCAGTTTCGGGGTGGCGCTCGGTGCCGTCACCACGCCGGCGAAGGGCAGCCCGACATTCGATCTCCCTCCGGGCGAACTGGAGTTGGGCATCGGTATCCACGGCGAGCCCGGGCGGGAGCGCCGTCCGATGATGACGTCCGGAGAGATCGCCGACATCGCGGTCCACGCGGTGCTGGAGGATCTGCGGCCGGACGGACCGGTCCTGGTGCTGGTCAACGGGATGGGCGCGACGCCGCTGCTGGAGCTGTACGGGTTCGGTGCCGAGGTGCACCGGGTGCTGTCCGAGCGGGGGGTCGCGGTGGCTCGTACGCTGGTGGGGAACTACGTGACGTCGCTCGACATGGCGGGCTGTTCGGTGACGCTCTGCCAGGTCGACGAGGAGATGCTCCGGCTCTGGGACGCACCGGTGCAGACGTCCGCGCTCCGCTGGGGCCGGTGAACCGGCCCGCCGCCCGATGTGTGAGGAACAGGAGATGACGTGCTCGACACCGATTTCTTCCGCCGCTGGATGGCCGCCACCGCCGCGGCCGTCGACCGTGAGGCGAGCCGGCTGACCGAACTGGACGCCGCGATCGGGGACGCCGATCACGGGAGCAACATGCAGCGCGGATTCACGGCGGTGACGGCCGTCCTGGAGAGGGAGTCCCCCGCGACGCCCGGCGCGGTGCTGACGCTCGCGGGCCGGCAGCTGATCTCGACGGTGGGCGGGGCGTCGGGACCGTTGTACGGAACGCTGCTGCGCCGCACCGGCAAGGCACTTGGGGACGAACCCGAGGTGACGGACGGCCGGTTCGCCGACGCACTCGAGGCCGGCGTCGAGGCCGTCGCGCAGTTGGGCGGGGCGAAGGCCGGGGACAAAACCATGCTCGACGCTCTGCTGCCGGCGGTCGGGGCGCTGAGGTCCTCCGCCGGGGCGGCCCGGGACGCGGCGCTGGCCGGTGCGCTGGCGACGGTGCCCCTGCAGGCGCGCAAGGGCAGGGCCAGTTATCTGGGCGAGCGCAGCATCGGGCACCAGGATCCGGGGGCGACCTCCGCCGCGTTGCTGGTCGCGGCCCTCGTCGAGGCGGCGGGGACGAGCGGTGGTGGGGACGCGTGAGCGAGGAGCAGCAGGTCGGGATCGTGCTGGTGTCGCACAGCGGCCCGGTGGCCGAGACCGTCGCCGAACTGGCGCGAGGACTGGCGGCCGGCGGGGCGACCGCACCCGTGGCCGCGGCCGGGGGCACCTCCGCCGGAGGGCTCGGGACCAGTGTGGAGCTGATCGCCGGTGCTGCCAGGTCGGTCGACAGGGGTGCGGGGGTGGCCCTGCTCGTCGATCTCGGGAGCGCGGTGCTGACGGTGAAGGCCATGCTGGCCGAGGGCGACGAACTGCCACCCGGTTCCCGGCTGGTGGACGCGCCGTTCGTCGAGGGTGCGGTCGCCGCACTGGTGACCGCGTCGGCGGGCGGCGATCTGGACACCGTGGAGGCGGCGGCCGCTGACGCGTACGGGTACCGGAAGGTATGAGCGGGACCGGCCGGCCCGCGTGGGGCCGGCCGGGCACGTGCGCCCGGACGGTCAGGCCACCGTGCAGGCCGCGCCGTTGAGCGTGAACCGCTCCGGTTCCGTGAAGCCTCCGGAGTGTGTGCCCTGGAAGCCGAACGACTGGCTGCCGCCCGCGGCGATCCGGGTGTTGAAGGCCACGTTGGTCGCGGTCACCGCGCCGGAGGACGACGAGAGGGACGCGTTCCACGCCTGGGTGACCGTCTGTCCCGACGGCAGGGTGAAGCCGAGCCTCCAGCCGTCGACGGGTGCGGTTCCGGTGTTGTCGACCTTCACGTCGGCGGTGAATCCGTTCGACCAGGAGTTCGCCGTGTAGGTCACCCGGCAGGCCGCGGGCGTGCCGGGCTCCTCCGGCTCCCCGGGGTTCTCGGTGCCGCCGTCGGTGTTGACGACCGAGGAGAAGGAGCTGAGCGAGAGGCCGGCGCCGTTCTGCCACGGCTCGAAGCCGGCCTGGACGCTGGTGAGGTACCAGGAGTTCTGGGCCATGCCCCGCGCCACGGTCTGGTCCACGAAGTCCATGACGTCGAAGTTCCAGGTCGTGATGGCGGACGGCGCCACGAAGGAGATGACGTCGTTGCCGCCGTTGTTCCCGGTCCAGACCTCCCAGGTGCGGCCCGCGACGGACGCGGTACCGGACCGCGAACCGATCGGCTGGATGGGCCCCACCCGGTTGAACCAGATCATGATCTCGGTCCGGTTGACGCCGTCGGTCTTCGGCTCCGGGTCGAGCCAGATGTCGTAGGACGCGTTGTAGACCGCGTTGCCGACGTATCCGTAGGTGAATCCGGTCGGAGCGCTGCTGATCGAGCTCAGCCTGGCCGGAAGGACGGTTCCGGGCGAACAGGTGGTGTAGTGGCAGCCGTTGAAGACGGACGGATACGACTTCGGCGCCCCGTTCGTCGGGACGGAGCCGTCGGCGCGCTGGAGGGTGAAGCCGTCGCCGGAGACGTTGACGCACTGCGCGTCGGCGGTGCCCCAGCGGTTGTTCTGCACCACGTAGCGGCCCTGGACGACGGCCGTTCCGTACTGGTCGCAGATCAGGGTGTCCGCGCGGGCGGGCGTCGCCACCGCGCCGAGGGCCGCGAGCGAGGCCAGCGTCACGAGTAACGCCGTCACCGCGGCACGCGCGGACCTGAGAGAGACGATGAGGCTCTTCATGGTGTCCTTTCGAGGACTCGATGATGGGAGCGCTCCCAATTACTGCTCCGGCGTGGAACCTATGGGGCTGTCGCAATGCTCCGCAAGGGTCGGTCCGTAACAGCTGCGGCGACCTCCCTCGGCCCTCGTCCTCGAACTCCCTTCCCTGAAAGCCTGGTTCAGCGACGGACCCGGGGGCGGGCGGGAGGCCGGCGCCGGATGCCGGCGCCCCTGCGGCCACCGGCCTCGCGCCGGCCTCGGAAGGTGCCGTCGGATGGCCGGGGGCGGTGTTCCTGAATCCGTCGCGGCACGTCGGAGCCCTTGAGCCATGGGAACTCCGACGTGCCCTCGGTGGCCGTCCGCCCGGAGTGCCGCCCCCGAGGTGTCTCAGGCGGCCGGGGCCGTCGCCGCTCCCGCCGCGACCTCGATCCGTACCTGCCGGGTCGTGCCGTTCACACTCACCGCCAGTGTGACGGCCCCCGGCCACAGTGCGGTGAGCGTTCCGGTGGCCGGGTCCAGCACCGCGGTGTGGCGGCGGCGCGCGTCGTCCGGGTCGCCGATGTGGAGGTTCGGGGAACCGGTCCAGTCGGCACTGAGCGGGAAGGCGACCGGCACGGTACGCGCCCCCTGGGTGACGCTCGCGCCGACCCGCGTACGCTCTCCGGCGACGATCACGGGCGGTGCGTCGAGCGTCAGCGCGTCGACGTGGGCGCGGGTCTGGGCGGACACCCAGTCGGGTCCGCCCCGCCACGGCCGGTGGCGCGCCGACTCCTGTGCACCCGTCGAGACGCGGTCCGCGCCGATCAGGGTCCATCCGGTGAATCCGCCCTCGTCCACGGGCCCCGCCGGCGCCTTGCCGGAATTGCCGTTGATCAGATACGGAACTCCGTCGACGCGCGAGGCGTGGAAGACCCCGACATGACTGCCGATCAGGGCCGCACCCTTGCCCGTCGTCCGGCGGAAGTCCGCGAGCCACCGCTCGACCAGGGCCGCCTCCTTGCGGTCGCCCAGCTGGCTGCCCTTCTGCACGGTCGGGTCGCGCGGCGGCACGTGCTCGACGATCAGGACGGACCCCACGGACCGGTCCCGCGCCGCCGAGTCCAGCTGTGCGCGCAACTCCTTGACCTGGGCGAAGCCGCCGCCCCGCAGGCTGAGGCTCGACGTGTCGAGGGTGACGACCCGGGTGCCCTTGTGGTCGAACGTGCGCCGGGCGGGACCGAACTCCGTGATGAAGTTGTCGATCTTCCCGCCCATCACCTCGTGGTTGCCCGGCACGTAGTACCAGGGCAGGGCGTCGCCGAGCTCCTCGTCGAGCACCTGGCGGGCGAAGGCGAGGTCGGCGGGTGAACCCTCGTCGACGAGATCGCCGTTGACGACGAGGAAGTCGGGCTCCGCGGCCTTGATCTCGCGCAGGGTCCGACGGGCCTGCCGGACGATCGCACTGTCCGGGTCGCGCGCGACGAACTGGGCGTCGGACATCACCGCGAACCGCCAGTCCCTACGCCCGGTCACCGCAGCGCTGTCGATCAGCGGGTCGGCCGGGGCGGTCTGTTCGGGCAGATCGACCGTGGGCGGCACCTGTGCGGCGAGGTCGTCGATGACGATCTCGCCGGTGTACTGCCGGGCCGCCGCCGTCTCGGCGAGGTAGAAGCGGTGCACGGACAGCGGCATCGCCGCGCCCGGTGGTACGCCGAAGGTCACCTGGCGCCAGCCGGTCCAGGTGACGTAGGGCCCGCGCAGCAGCTGGTCCGAGCCCGCCGCGTCCTTGAGGTGCAGAGTGGGCCAGGCGCCGTTGCCGTCACCCTTGATCCAGAGGGTGTAGGACTGCGGCTGCCCCGGCACGGAGACCGGCTGCGGCGGGCTCGCGTAGGCGGCGCGTGTCGCCGTCGACCTGGTGAAGTCGTAGGTGAGCCGTAGTCCGGTGCCGGTGCGGCCGTCGGGTGCCGGGCCCACGGATCCGTCGGCCCGGGCCTGGCTGAACGTCCAGGATCCGGCGTCGTCGAAGTCCGACACTTCCTGTTCGGTCAGGCCGACGCTCACCGCGAGCACCGTGCTGGTGCCGGCGACGGTCGCCTTGATCTGTCCCGCACCGGCGCCGGTGCGGGATCTGACGGTGAAGGATCCGAGGCCGTCGTCGTCGACGGCGAACAGGGCGCGGTCGTACGCGAGGGTGACGTCGGCCGGTTCCACGGGTGCGTTCGTCCCGTGGGCGTCGAGCCCGACGATGCCGAAGGTGCCGGTGGCCGCACTGTCCGCGAGGCCGACCCGTGCGGTGGTGGGCCGGATCCCGGCCAGCCGGTCCAGGACCGTGAGACGGGTGCTGCCGTGGGCCCCCGCCCGCTCGGCCAGCACGTCGGTCGTACCGCTGCGACGGGCGGTGAAGGTGCCGTCGGCGTCGACGCCGCCCACCGACGGGCTGCCCGCACGCCAGCGGGGGGTGCCCGCGGCGGGGCCGTACGTCTCGTCGTACCCCGCGGCGGTGAGCCGTCGGGTCAGGCCGGGGAAGACCCGCTCCGGGTGCCCGCCCGTGACGGGATCGGTGCCGGGTGCCGCGCCGGCCGGGGTACGGGTCTGCACCCAGAAGCCCTCCAGCCGGCCGCTGCCGTCGGGGGCGGTGAGAGCGAGGCCGTTGGGCACGGTCCGCTCGCTGCCGTCGGACGGGCTGTTCTCCACCTGAAGTGCGTCGCTGCCCGGTGCACGGGCGACGAGCGTGGAGGAGCCCCCGCCGTCCAGGTTGAGTGCGCTGTACGAACCGGCGCGACTCATCATCAGGCCGAGTTCGGTGAGCGTGACTCCGCCGCTGTCGGCCTGGCGGCCGTCCACCGTCACGACCTGCATCGTGCGGCCGTCCCGGGAGAACCCGACGGCGGTGCGGGGTGCGGGTGCGTTGTTGCCCTCGCCGTCGTGGTTCCGGGCGGCACCGTCGACGACGAGCAGTTCCCGGCCACCGAGGGCGGTGTCCGGCACGGGCCCGCCGTCGGTGCGCGCCCGGTACTCCATGGCGACCGGGTCGCCGGGTACCAGGGCCGCCAGCGGAGCGGCTCCGGCCTCCCGGCCGACGAGGACGGTGGTGCCGTCGGGCACGGGGCCCGCTCCCGGGGTGTCCGACACACTGACGACCCTGCCGTCCCGCACGGCCGCTTCCGCGACGGGCTGCGCGGCGTCGACGGTCAGGGCGCGGTCGGCGCTGCCCCAGGCGGAGGTGTAGGCGCCCACTCCCCCGGCCGGCACGTTCGCGGCGTTGTACGCGGCGAGCGGGTGCTCGCCGTCCGGGAGGGTGAGCGTGCCCTCGAAGTACAGCTCCAGGACGCGCCCGGCGCTCGCGGGCCCGATGCCCACCGCGCGGTTGACGCCGGGAGCCGGGGAGTGGACGGGGCGGCCGTCCTTGATCCCTGGCCCCTGCGGGGCTCCGGTCTGGTTGATGTCGAAGAAGTCCGCGTTGATCGCGGCCACGGTGCGCCGGCCCTTCCCCGGGTCGTGGCGGGCGGCGAGTTCGGAGACCGTGCGCCGGTCGGTGACCTTGCCGCTGGACAGGTAGTCGGCGCGCACTCCGCTGCCGTCCAGATCGACGGAGAGGGTGTCGACGCGCAGCCACTTGTCGGATTCGAGCCGGTCGTACGAGCTCAGGCGGACGCCGGGGGCGAGCGGCCGGGAGGTGCGGGCGGTCTCGATGCCGTCGCCGTCCACGACGGACCTCGCCCCGCCGGAAGGACTGCCGGCGGCCGGCGGGGCGACGGGTCTGAGGATCTCGGCGGTGGTGTGCGGGCGCGGATCATGATCCGGGTCGGCGGTCGCGGGGGCCACGGCGGTGAGCGTCATCGCGGACGCCGTCGCGAGCAGTACGAGTGGCCGCAGGGCGGTACCGAGTGTGCCGAGGCCCACAGATCCTCCTGGTGCAGAACGGGGTTGGGCTGTCGGCGGACAGCATGGCCGGGCGCACCGTGACGCACCAGAGGACGACGAGGACATCGGAGGGAACAGCGGACGGCGAGGCGGTGGCCCCGACGGTCCGGGGACCGGCTGCCGCGTCCGTCCCGTCCGGACGGACGGACGGACGGGACGGACGGACGCGTGCTGTGGCCCTCCGGGACCTGGTCCGGCACACTTGACGACATGTCGACAGCGAAGCGCAGCGCGGGACTTCTGCTCTACCGGATCACCCGTACGGACGGTGGCGAGCGGGATGCCGAGGTGCTGATCGGACACATGGGCGGTCCGTTCTGGGCGAACCAGGAGACGGCTGCCTGGTCGGTGCCCAAGGGCGAGTACGAGCCCGACGAGGAGCCGGCGGCGGCCGCCCGCAGGGAGTTCCAGGAGGAACTGGGGCTGCCGGTGCCTGAGGGGCCGTGGGTGCCGCTGGGCGAGGCGCGTCAGTCCAGCGGCAAGATCGTGACCGTATGGGCGCTGGAGGCCGAGCTGAACCCTGCCCTGGCGGTCCCCGGGACGTTCACCATGGAGTGGCCGCGGGGATCCGGTGCGCAGCAGGAGTTCCCGGAGATGGACCGGTTCGCCTGGTGCACACCGGACGAGGCCGCCGAGCGCCTGGTGGCGGGCCAGCGTGTGTTCGTCGAGCGTCTGCGCGCCCATGTGCGGGACGGCGGCGCCCCTTCGGAGGCGTAGGCCCGGAACCGCGGGCACGCACCCCCCGAGCCCCTGCGCCCCGGAATGCGGGCCGCTCAGCCGTGGGCCGTGGCTCCGGTCTCCGTGACGGGGCGGCCCGCGTGCAGTTCGAGGCGGTCGCCGGTGAAGCGGCTGCGGAAGCTGCGGTCGTGCGAGACGACGACCACGGCGCCCTCGAATCGGGAGAGCGCGGCTTCCAGCTCCTCGACAAGGCTCAGCGCGATGTGGTTGGTCGGCTCGTCCAGGACCAGCAGGTCCGCCGGCCGGGTCACCAGCCGCGCCAGGGCCAGCCTGCGCTGCTGCCCGATGGAGAGGGCCGCCACGGGCACGGCCAGGTCGTCCGGGCGGAACAGGCCGAGGGCGAGCAACTGCTCGGCGTACTCGTCGGCCGGCCCCGGCCGTCCCGCGGCGAATGTCGCGAGCAGGGAGCGGCGCGTGGGGCTGACGGGCAGCTCCTGCGGGAGGTATCCGACGCGGGCCCGGCGCCGGACCGTCCCGGCGTCCGGTGCGAGGTCACCGGCGATGACCCGCAGCAGTGTGGTCTTGCCCGCTCCGTTGGGTCCGGTGACCATGAGGCGCCGGCCCGGCCGGATCCGCAGTGCGGGCAGGTCCAGCCGGTCACCGACGACGACGGAGCCGAGCTCTGCCAGAGGTTCGCCGCGCCGGTCCCCGCCGGGGGCCGGGTGGCCGGCCGTCATGAGTCCGGCGGTGAAGCGCAGCGGCTGCGGGGGCGCCGGCACGGGCGCGCGGCGCAGCGCCTCGAGCCGGGTCCTGGCCGCCCTGACCTGCCCGGACAGTTTGGCCTCGTGCGACCTGCGGTGCTTGCCGAAACCCTCCCCCGGGTCCTTGCCGCTCCCCGCGAGGCGCTGGCCCGCCGCACTCACCAGCTCCTCGGTGCGGGCCAGTTCGTCCAGCCACTCCTGATGTTCCTGGGCCGAGCGGCGGCGTGCGGCTGCCTTCGCCGTGCGGTAGCCGTCCCAGCCGTCCCCGTAGCGGGAGACCCCCCGCAGGTCGCGGTCGACCTCCAGGATGACGGTGGTGGTCCGCTCCAGGAACACCCGGTCGTGGGTGACGGTGACGACGGTGCCCCGGTGGGCGCGGAGGTGGTCCTCCAGCCAGGTGACGGCGGCGGCGTCGAGGTGGTTGGTGGGTTCGTCGAGGAGCAGGAGTTCCGGCGCGGCGGCCAGCACGCAGGCCAGGGCGAGCCGGGACTGCTCGCCGCCGGACAGCGTGCCGAGCCGTCGGGCCCGGGTGAGGTGCCCGAGGCCGAGGCCGTGCAGGGCCGCGTCCACCCTGGCGTCCGCCCGGTACCCGCCGCGTTCCTCGTACATCGTCAGGAGGTCGCCGTAGGCGCCGAGTTGCGTGTCGGTCGGGTCGCCGTCGGACAGGCCCGCTTCCGCCGTGCGGATCAGGCGTTCGAGCTCTCGCAGTTCGTCGAGGGCGGCGTCGACGGCGTCCTGGACGGTTCCGGCGGGGTCGAGCGCGAGGGTCTGGGCGAGGTAGCCGGTGCCACCAGGGAAGTGGACGGTGAGGTCGCCGCTGTCCGGCGCCTCCGCCCCGGCCATCAGTCGGAGCAGGGTGGACTTCCCGGAGCCGTTCTCACCGATGACCGCGGCCCGTTCGCCGGGGCGGACGGTGAGGGACACCTGGTCGAGTACGGATCGGTCTCCGTAGGCCTTGGAGACGTCGTTCATGGTCAGCTGGGCGCGGTGGTGATGCAAGGGCATGGGCGCTTCCCCGAGGTGACAGGCCCTCGGCCGCGCACACCGTGGAGGCGCACGGCGGGGCGTGGGTGCCGGACGGCGGGAAGGACTGCGGCACGGCCCGGTCGGGCGGCGACGCTCGGCGTCGCGCGGCCGCGTCCTGGCCGGGAATCAGAGGAAGAAGTAGTACGAACCCATGGCGTCCAGTGTAACCACGTCCCCCCGGCCGTCCGCCGGGCCCGACGCACGGCCGCCCTGGTGCGTGGCGCGGTGTCCGGGCGGCCCGTCCTGTCCGGAGGCAGTTCCTGGCGGGGAGGATGGCTCCGGGTCCGGGGGCGGGCGGCCCCCGGACCCGGAGCCGGGTGGTCAGCCCAACCGGACCGGCAGGGCGCCGAATCCGTACGCGATGAACGACTCCACCTGGCCCGCGGGCACGGACGGGTCGGCGAGGCGCAGCCCGGGGAAGCGGGCGAAGAGCGCGGGCAGGGCGACCGATGCCTCGAGACGGGCCAGGGGCGCGCCGACGCAGTAGTGGACGCCGTGCCCGAAGGAGAGATGTTCCTTGTCGACCCGGGTGGGGTCGAAGTGGTGCGCGTCCGCACCATGACGTCCTGGATCGCGCCCGGCGGCGGCATAGGTCGTGAGGATCGCGTCCCCGCGGGCGATGGTGATCCCGTCGGGGAGTTCGATGTCCTCGACGGCGTACCGCAGGGGCAGGTTCGCGATCGACGGCGCCCAGCGCAGCGTCTCCTCGATGACGTCGCTCCAGGGGATGTCACCGCCGAGCACCCGGGCGAGGTGGCCGGGATGCGTCAGGAGGGCGTGCACGGCGTTGCCGATGAGGTTGACCGTGGTCTCGTGGCCGGCGCCGATGACGAGGAGCAGGGTGTCGAGGAGTTCGGCCTCGGTGAGGCCGGAGTCCTCTTCGTCCCGGGTGGCGATGAGCACGCTCGTCAGGTCGTCGCCGGGTCGCGCGCGCTTGGCCTCCACCAGTCCCGCCAGCAGTTCCTGGAAGGCCTGCCAGGTGGCGAGGGCCTCTTCGGGGGTGGCGGTGGTGTCGATGACCTCGCCCACGAGCCGCGCGGTGTCGGCCCGGCGGTCCTCCGGGAGTCCGAAGAGTTCGCAGATGACCTCCATCGGGAGCGGGTGGGCGTAGGCGGCGCGCAGGTCCACGGGGCCCTCGGCGGCGGCCTCGGCCATCCGGTCGAGGAGTCGGGCGGTGATCGCCTCGACGCGCGGCGCGAGCGCGTCCGTGCGCCGCTTGGTGAACGCGGGCGAGACGAGCTTGCGTAACCGTCGGTGGTTGGCGCCGTAGGCCGTGAACATGTTGGTCACCCCCACCCAGGAGTTGACCCAGGTCTCCCGGAACCCACCGTCGATCCAGGCCGGCCAGTGCTGGTTCGGGTCCTTGGACACCCTCTGGTCGGTGAGGAGTTGCTTGAGCACCTGGTGGCCGGTCGGGGCCCAGGCCCCGATGCCTCCGGGCAGTTCGACCCGCGTGGCCGAGCCGGCGGCGCGGAGACGGTCCGCCTCGCCGTGGATGTCGCGGCCCGACGGGTCGATCGGGACGGCCTGCTGTCCCATGGGTGACTCCTGTTGTATGTGGGGAACGGGATGAAACGAGCCTAGGGGTGCGCACGGGGCATGGCGGGACTTTGCAGACACCCGCGGAACCCAGGGGTTCACGTACCGGCGGGAGGGCGGGACAGGGGGCGCGCGACCACCCCTCACGCGCCGGTCACCCGCGGCACCCGTGCGGGAGCACCGCCGACGGCCTTCCGGAAGGGCCGGACACGCGTCCGACTGCTACGCCTGCTCCTGGGCGGCGACCGCCTCCGTGGCTCCCGGGGCCTCGCCCACGGCCTCGCGCCGCCCCGCGCTCCCGCCGCCGTCGTCCTGCACCCTGCACAGGACGAGCACCGCCACGTCGTCTCGGCGCACTCCGCCGGAGAACGCCTCCAGGTCGGCCTGGAGCGCTTCCAGGAGCTGCCTCGGCTCGCGCCGCGCCCATGCCTCCAGCCTCTCGTCGAGCGGATAGAAGGCGCCCGCCCCGTCGCGGGCCTCCGTCACCCCGTCCGTGAACAGCAGGATGGACGCGTGCTCCGGGAAGGCGAACCACTCCGCGGCACGTGCCTCGCCGCTGAGATCGGCCATGCCCAGGGGTACGGAGGTCCGGTGCAGGGGGACCGCCGAGGCCGTGCCGCCGTGGAGCAGCCGTGGCGGCAGGTGCCCGCAGTTCACGGCCTGCACCCGCTCGTCGCCGTCGTAGGAGAGCAACAGAGCGGTGACGAAGCGCTCGGTGTCACCCGTCTCCGCGGAGAAGGCGTTGTGCCGGGCGACCGCGTCCTCCACCACGTCCGCGACCGAGGCCAGCGAGGACTCCCGGATGGCCGCCTCGCGGAACGCGCCGAGCGCGGCGAAGCCCGCACCGATCGCCTGCAGTCCCTTGCCCTGCACATCTCCGATGATCACCCGGGTCCCGTACGGGGATTCGACGACCTCGTAGATGTCGCCGCCGACGAAGCGGTCCTCCTCGATCGGCTCGTAGAGCCCTTCCGCCCGGACCTGCCGGGTGACGATGGGCAGCGGCCGGAGAATCTGCCGCTGGAGGGCGACCGCGGCAGAGCGCAGCCGGGCCATCTCGGTGGCATGCCGGATGCGCGCGGCGCAGGCCGCGACCCCCAGGGCGCTGGCGATGGCCGTGAAGCCGATGAGGAAGGCGACGTCCCAGAAGGCGCCGGTCTGCGGGATGCGGGAGCCGACCACGACCAGGGTGACCCAGGCGGCCACGCAGAGGGTCTGGCGGACGGTGCAGAACACGGACGCCAGCGCGGGCAGGACCACCAGGAGCGGGATGACGGGCAGGTCGTCACCGGTCAGGGCGTCCAGCACGACCACCACGGTGGTCAGCAGGAGCAGCCACAGTGCGAGCGCCCGGTTCCCGATCCGGGCGGCGCCCGCCGACTCCTCGCCCGGATCCGTCCCCGGCAGCGGCTGCCTTCGTACTGCCGGGCGGCGGAGTCCCATGACCACGGCACTCCTCCCGCGCGTTCGTCACTATTGCCCCACTTGTTCCAACCTACCCGCCCCCGGGGCCGTGGTCCTGGCATCGGTCCGCGGGGCCGGATCCGCCGGAACGATCGCGGAGAGGAACTCCGTCCGGCGGCGCAGCCGGAAGCCGAGGGATTCGTAGAGCCGCACGGCGCCGGTGTTCGACGCGGCGGCGTGCAGGAAGGGAATCTCGCCCCGCTCCCTGATGCCGTGGGCCACGGCCCTGACCAGCCGGGATGCGAGGCCTTGGCCGCGTACGGAATCGTCGGTGCAGACTCCGCTGATCTCGGTGTGGCCGGGCGGGTGCAGACGTTCTCCGGCCATGGCCACCAGGACTCCGGAGCGGCGGATACCGAGATAGGTGCCGAGCTCCACGGTGCGCGGCAGGAAGGGGCCGGGGCGGGTGCGCCCGACCAGGTCCAGCATCTCCGGGACGTCGGCGGGGCCGAGGAGCAGGGCCTCCGGGTCGGGGGCGGCGTCCACGCCGTCGTCCACCAGCTGCACGCCCTCCGCGTGGAAGACGATCTGCCAGTCGGCCGGCGGCGGATCGCGGAAGGCGGTGAGGGTGACGGACGAGCCGGGCCCCGCCAGTGCGGCGACGTCGGCCCAGTCCTGGGCGTCGGGCGTGTCCGGGAGGGCCAGCCACGGGGTGACGTCGACCGGGTAGCGCAGGATGCGGCCGCGACGCTCGGCGAAGTGGGCGTGGGGCCCGGTCAGCGCGGTGCGGGCCGGGTTGTCCAGCGGATGAGCGGTCCCTGTGCCCTCCGCGGACGGCCGACGGTCCGGGGCACTCATGCGGCCACCTCCTCAGCGGTCCCGATGCGGGTGCGCCCGCTCCGCACGGTGCGGTCGAATGCGTGTGTGTTGGGCATGAGCTCCCTCACTGCGGTCTGTCTCGGCGGCTCCGACAGACAGGAAAGCTGATTCACGCTGCACGTATTCCCGGGACGCCGGACTGTTCATGTACGCGCAATCAAAGAGCCGGGCCCGCGCGGGACGCCTCGCCCCACGAGGCCGTGCCGAGGCGCCGGCGGACCCGGCACGGCCCCCGACCCGCGGGTCCGGGTGTCGTCGCGGACCTCGACCCGGCGGTCGGCACCCCGCCGATCCCGGCATCGTGATCACCACGGCGCCGGACGTGGCGCCCACCGGCCCCCGCTTCACGCGCTCCGCACGGGCGGCGCGGAGGCGGAGTACATGGAGCGGTTGCCGGATCCGGTCCGGCGGATCGTGCCTCGCTGAGCGGATCCGGCCCCAACCCGCCCCAGCCTGTGGCACCCTGGGTACGGCCGCCCCACCGGGCTCCCCCGTACCGGTGGGGCGGTTCTGCGCTTCGCCGCGTCCGGCGACCCTCCGTCGTCATGGACACAGCAGCCGCGATCACGTGCATTCCAGCCACAATCGCCACGCATTCGGCTCAAATCCACTTCCCCGTGCATGAGTTGCCGCGCCTCGGGCAGGCGCACAGACCTCATGGACTTCTACCAGGGGAGTGTGACCAGATGACGGCGCACACTGCACAGACCGCCGGTGCGGAACGGGCAGGCGCCGTGGACGGCCTTCCGTGGATCGAGGACGCGGGGCAGATCGCTCCGCAGGACGCACGGACGCTGTCCAAGGTGTTCTTCGACCGGTTGCAGGTACTCGAGGAGGGCACTCCGGAGCACCAGTACGCCCGGAACACGCTCATCGAGATGAATCTGTCCCTCGTACGGTTCGCAGCGAGCCGCTTCCGCAACCGCGGCAGCGGTGACATGGAGGACATCGTCCAGGTCGGCACCATCGGTCTGATCAAGGCCATCGACCGCTTCGACCTCTCCCGCGAGGTCGAGTTCACCTCCTTCGCCGTGCCGTACATCGTCGGCGAGATCAAGCGGTTCTTCCGTGACACCACCTGGTCCGTGCATGTGCCCCGGCGGCTGCAGGAACTGCGGGTGGACATCGCGAAGGCCAAGGAGTCGTTGGCGGTCGGTCTCGACCGGGACCCGACGGTGCACGAGCTGGCCGAGCATCTCGGCCTCGACGACGAGGAGATCACCGAGGGCATCGTCGCCGCCAACGGCTACACGGCGGGATCGCTCGACATGCCGACCGATACTGCGGACTCGGTGGGCCGCGCCGCGGGCGGGCGCACGTTCGCGGACGTTCTCGGCGAGCCGGACCCCGCCATGGAGACGGTGGAGAACCTCCACGCCCTGGCGCCGCTGCTGGACGAGCTCGACGACCGTGAGCGCCGCATCATCGAGATGCGGTTCGGCCTGGAGTTGACGCAGGCTGAGATCGGTGAGGAGCTCGGCATCTCCCAGATGCACGTGTCCCGGCTGCTCAGCCGCATTCTCCTCAAGCTGCGCAGCGGGATGTTCACCCAGGACTGACGCTCCGCCGCTCCCCCGTCCGGTGGGCCCAGGTCACGCGGGGCGGGGGGTCCGGCCACTGTGTTCCCCCTCCGGCCGGACCCGGAAGCCGGCGCACGCCCCCTGAACGGCTCCGACACCTCTGCACTAGCACTGCGGGCCCACGGTCATGTCTCCGTGGGCCCGCGGTCGTGTCTCCGTGGGCCCGCGAAACTGTTCCTCCGCCCCGGTCACCGCCCCGCCGGGTCCTGCCACCGCACCCGCCCGTGCGCCCCTCCTGCGCAGCGGCGCACGGAGGCGACGGGAGCGGGCCGGGCGAGCACCGACTGTTGCCACCGCATTGCAGCTTCGTGGCCACTCGGGTGTCCCGCTTCCGTTCCCGTACGCGCGCCTTCTACGGTCCGTAACCAGTCCGTCGCCACCGCCGGGCATCCGTGCCTGCGCGTACGAACCCGCCACCGAACCACCGTGCGAGGAAAGACATGAGCCAGCCCGTCGACTCCGTCACCGCAGGACACACCCCCGAGGACCATGCGCGGGACGCCGGTACCGCCTGGTCCTTCGAGACCAGGCAGATCCATTCCGGGGCGGTCCCGGATCCGACGACCGGGGCCCGCGCGGTGCCGATCTACCAGTCGACCTCGTTCGTCTTCCGTGACACCCAGCACGCGGCCGACCTGTTCTCGCTGGCCGAGCCCGGCAACATCTACACCCGGATCCACAACCCCACGCAGGATGTCCTCGAACAGCGCATCGCCGCGCTGGAGGGCGGGGTGGCCGCCGTCGCCCTCGCTTCCGGGCAGGCCGCCGAGACGCTCGCACTCCTGACCCTGGCGGGCGCGGGGGACCACATCGTCTCCTCCACCTCGCTCTACGGCGGGACCTACAACCTGTTCCGGCACACCCTCCCCCGCTTCGGCATCGAGGTGTCGTTCGTCGAGGACCCCGACGACATCGAGGCGTGGCGTGCCGCGATCCGGCCCAACACCAAGGCCCTGTTCGCGGAGACGCTCGGCAATCCGCGGGGCGACGTCCTGGACATCCGGGGAGTGGCGGACGCGGCGCACGGGGCGGGGGTTCCGCTCGTCGTCGACAACACCGTGCCCACCCCCTACCTCCTGCGGCCGCTCGAGCACGGAGCGGACATCGTGATCCACTCCGCGACGAAGTTCCTGGGCGGGCACGGCACCACCCTCGGCGGTGTCGTCGTGGACGGCGGCACCTTCGACTTCGGTGCGCACGAGGACCGCTTCCCCGAGTTCCACACACCCGACCCGAGCTACCACGGCCTGCGGTACTGGCAGGACCTCGGGCCCGGCGCCTTCGCCGTGAAACTGCGGGTCCAGCTGCTGCGCGACCTCGGGCCGGCGCTCTCGCCGCACTCCGCGTTCCTGCTGCTCCAGGGCGTGGAGACACTGAGCCTGCGCCTGGAGCGGCACACCTCCAACGCGCTGGCGCTCGCCCGGTGGCTGGAGGGCCGGGACGAGGTGTCGGCCGTGCACTACGCGGGTCTGGAATCGAGTCCCTGGTACGAAGCCGGGCAGCGCTACCTGCCGCGCGGCGCCGGAGCGGTCCTCTCCTTCGAGCTGCGGGACGGGGTCGAGGCGGGCAAGCGGTTCGTCGACGCGGTCGAGCTGTTCAGCCACCTCGCGAACATCGGCGACGTGCGGAGCCTGATCATCCACCCCGCGTCCACGACGCACAGCCAGCTGACGGAGGAGCAGCTCGCCGCCACCGGTGCCACCGCGGGGCTGGTGCGCCTCTCGGTGGGTCTGGAGAACGTGGACGACCTGAAGGCCGATCTCGAGGCGGGGTTCCGCGCCGCGAAGGCGGCGTCCTGAACCGGGTGGCCACTTCCCCCTCGCTCCCCCTCCCGCCGGCCACCGGTGGCTGGCGGGAGGGGGATCCGCCCGGCCGACGCTCATGGGTGGCGCTCGACGGACCACTCCGGCTCGAGTCCGGTGCCACCCTGCCGGGTGTGCGCCTGGCGTACGAGACCTGGGGCCGGCTCGCCCCGGACGGAGGCAACGCGGTGCTGGTCCTGCACGCGCTGACCGGGGACAGCCACGCGGCGGGCCCCGCGGGCCCCGGCCACCCGGCTCCGGGCTGGTGGGACGCACTGGTGGGGCCGGGGAGGGCGCTGGACACCGATCGCTGGTTCGTCGTCGCCCCGAACGTCCTCGGGGGCTGCCAGGGCAGCACGGGTCCGTCCTCCCGGCGGTCCGACGGCACCCACTGGGCCACCGAATTCCCGCATCTGACGATCCGTGACCAGGTGGCCGCGGAGGCACGACTCGCCGACGCCCTCGGCATCGGCCGGTGGGCAGCGGTGATCGGCGGTTCGATGGGCGGCATGCGGGCCCTCGAATGGGCGGTGGGCCTGCCCGACCGTACGGAGTCGCTGCTGGTGCTCGCCGCCCCCGCCGCCTCCTCGGCCGAGCAGATCGCCTGGGGCAGCGTGCAGATCTCCGCGATCCGCGCCGACCCGGGATGGCAGGGCGGCCGCTACCACGACGCGCCACCCGGCTCGGGCCCGCACCGGGGGCTCGGACAGGCCAGGCGGATCGCCCACGTCACCTACCGCAGCGAGGCGGAACTGGGAGCGCGGTTCGGGCGGGAGGCGCAGCCCGGTGAGCTTCCCTCGCGGGGTGGGCGCTACCAGGTGGAGTCGTATCTCGACCACCACGCCGCCAAGCTGGTGGGCCGCTTCGACGCGGGCAGCTACGTGACGCTCACCGAGGCGATGAACGGTCACGACGTCGGCCGGGGCC
Organism: Streptomyces clavifer; assembly: GCF_036345975.1. Taxonomy (NCBI): domain Bacteria; kingdom Bacillati; phylum Actinomycetota; class Actinomycetes; order Kitasatosporales; family Streptomycetaceae; genus Streptomyces; species Streptomyces clavifer. The sequence goes on from NZ_CP107793.1 coordinate 450,440, forward strand.
GCGGGGGCACAGCGCGGGCACTGCGCCGCGCGGGCATGCCCGCGCTGGTGGCGGGCATCGCGTCGGACCGGCTCTACCCGCCGTCCCAGCAGGCGGAACTGGCGGCGCTGCTGCCGGGCGCGGACCGTCCCCGCATCATCGAATCACCGTACGGACACGACGGGTTCCTCATCGAGACCGGCCATGTGGGACGTCTGGTCAGGGAGTTGCTGCCCGCCTCGTGACCGCCACCGTTCCCTTCCCTCCCACCCCTGGAGTGTCCATGAGTTCCGTGCCGCCGTCGGAAGCCGCGTACGACCGGATGCGGATGCGGCAATGGTCCCGCGGCCGGGCGAGATCGGCCGGGATCGACCGCCGTGACCTGCTGAGGCTGGTCGCGGCCGCCTCGGTGGCCGCCCCGCTCGTCCCGGGCGCCGCCGCGCCCGCCCGTGCTGCGGCGGGGACCCTGGCGGGAGTGGTCAAGCCGCTGCCGCCGGAACTGTTCACGGTGCGCGGCACCAACGCCGAGACACGGTTCGAGGCCCTGCGCGGCACCGGGCTGCTCACCCCCGCCGACCGCTTCTTCGTCCGCAACCACACGGCCACACCCCGCATCGACGCAGCGGACTGGACACTGACGGTCTGGGGCAGCGGGCTGGCGGGCGGCCCGGTGGACTTCACGTACGACGCGCTGCGCGCCCTGCCGTCCGTCACGCGTACCGCGTTCGTCGAGTGTGCGGGCAACGGCCGCAGCTACTTCGCCTCGCAGCAGGGCGGGCAGGTGAGCGGCACCGCCTGGACCCTGGGCGCGATCGGCACGGCGCGCTGGCGGGGGGTGCGGCTGGCCGACGTGCTGCGGGCGGCAGGGATCGGCAGGGAGGCGGTCGACGTGCTCCCGCGCGGTCTGGACTCCGAGGTCGTCAGTGACGGGACGAATCTGGGCCGGGTGCGCAGGCCGCTGCCGGTGGCGAAGGCGCTGGACGACGTGCTCCTCGCCTACGAGATGAACGGCGAGCCGCTGCCGCCCGACCACGGGTACCCGGTACGGCTGATCGTGCCGTCCTGGGTCGGGATCGCGAACATCAAGTGGGTCGGCGACATCGAGGTGAGCGCCGAGCCGCTGCTGACTCCGTGGAACACGGGTCTGTACCGGTTGTTCGGTCCCGGGCATCCGCCGGAGGGCAGTGCGCCGTTGTCCCGGCAGACCCTCAAGAGCGCGTTCGAACTGGCGCCCGGTGCCACGTTCACCGCCCGCCGGGGACACCTGCTGACCGGCCGGTCGTGGTCGGGCGGCGCACCGGTGCGTTCCGTCGAGGTCAGCACCGACGGCGGCACCCGGTGGCGGCCCGCACGGCTGCGCGACACGCCCCGGAGCGGGAGCTGGGTCCGCTGGTCGGCCGACTGGGTGCCGCGGGATCCCGGCCCGGCCGTGCTGCTCGCGCGGGCGACGGACCGCAAGGGCCGCACCCAGCCGACGACGACGGCGCACAACACGCAGGGCTACCTCTTCGACGCCGTGGTGCGGCACCCCGTGACGGTGGTCTGACGCCGACCGGAGGTCCCCACGCTATTCGGCGCGGCCCGCGAAGTACGTGGCGATCATGTCCTGGGCGCCGTGTCCGGCCGCCTCCGCACGGGTGAAGCGCTCGGCGGAGGCGGCGACCAGGTCCAGCCTCACCCCGGCCGCCCCGGCCGCGTCGAGGATCAGGCGGGAGTCCTTGAGCGCGGTGGAGAGTGCGAAGCTCGGGGTGAGGTCCCCGGAGAGCACCGCGGCCGACTTGCCCTGCAGGTACGGGGTGTCCAGCGGGCCGCCCTTCACGGAGTCCAGGAACAGCTGGGGGTCGATCCCGAGGCCTTCGGCGAGGTTGAGGCATTCGGCCACGCTGTTGACCACGTTGATCACCCAGGTGTTGGCGACCAGCTTGAGCCGGGTGGCCGCTCCCGGTTCCTCTCCGACCCAGACGGTGCGCTGCCCGATGGCCTCCAGGACCGGCAGCACCGTGGCACGGGCGTGGGAGGGGCCTGAGACGAACACGGTCAGCGTGCCCTGCTCGGCCGGCTGCCTGGTACCGGAGACCGGGGCGTCGAGGTAGACGAGTCCCAGGTCCGCGGCACGGTGGGCGAGGCCGGTCGTCGCGTCGAGTCCGACGGTGGAACTCTGCAGCCAGACCTGGCCGGGGCGGAGTCCGGGGGTGGCGGCGGTGAGCGTCTCGGCCACGGCCGGGCCGTCGTTCAGGGTGGTGAGGACGATGTCGGCACCACGTACCGCTTCTTCGGGGGTGTCCGCCACGGTGGCGCCGTCGGTGGCCAGGGGCGCGGCCTTGGAGCGGGTACGGTTCCAGGCCCGGACGGGGAGTTCGGCCCTGAGCAGGCTGCGTGCCATTCCGGAACCCATGATCCCGGTACCGAGAACAGCGACGGACGGCCGGCCGGGGACATCGGTGGTCATGGGGGCGCTTCCCTTCGTAGGCACGCCCCGCCGGTACGACGGGACGGGACTCAAGAGTGCTGCAGCGCACTGCCGAGGACGGCGCGGTGCACGGCCCTGGCGAGTCGCGCCCCCCAGAGCGAGCGCGGGCCGGCGAAGGGCTCCCCCGGCTCCGTTCCCGGGTCGGGTGCCGCGACGCACACCGCGTCCGTGGGGGTGCCGGAGCAGTCGAGTCCGGACTCCACGAGCGCCTGGACCTTCGCCTCGGTGGCGGTGGCGACCGCGTTGACCAGGGCCGCGTCGGAGAGGGCGACGGGGAGGGTGACGACGATGTTGACGGTGCCCGGGGGCAGGGGGCCGTCGGTGCCCGCGGCCGGTACCGCGGCCCAGCCCCGTACCCCGAGGCCGCTGGTGACCGTGGCTGTCACCCCGCCGTCGTCGGCGACGGTGCGCGCGGTGACGTCCGCGGCCGTCATCAGTCCGGCGCCGGGGCCGGAAAGCCCTTCGGCCGCGGCGATCGCGGCCAGGTGACGGTCGGGGTCGAGCCGGGGGTAACCGCCCGGCACCTGTGCGTTGAGGATCCAGGCGCGTGGCCCGATGCCGCCGCCGAGCACGGCGCTGCTGCACACCCGCCAGCCGGGCCCCAGCCGCCAGACCAGGTGGTGGAGGCCGATGCCCTCCTCCTGCCGGGCCAGCAGTTCGCCCCGCTGTCGGGGAAGGCGGATGGCGGAACCGATGGTGCACCCCCGTTGGCAGGCCGGCCGACGGCCGGCGACGGCGCGTCGATCATACGTGCGCGACGGGCCGCATCCCCGGCGCACCCATGAGGGTGGCCTCACCCGAATGGCCTAGTACGCCGAGATGGCCGATACAGGCGTTGCGCGGGGCCACCACCCACCCCGGGTGTTCCGGGCCGTCCGCCGCCCGGGCCGGGAGGTTGCAGCGACCAACCGGGTGAGGCGCGATGGAATCCGGACGCGCCACCCCTGATGGACACGCCCACAGGACGCGCCCGGGCGAGGAGGGATCGGCCATGGGAGCCGCTGACGGTTTCACGGATTCCGGAGAACTCGACGGTCTGACCGTCTACGACAGTGACGGCGAGAAGGTCGGCAGTGTGGGGCGGGTGTACGTCGACGACGACACCGGCAAGCCCGACTGGATCACGGTCAAGACCGGCATGTTCGGCATGAAGGAGAGCTTCGTACCACTTGCCGGAGCCCGTCGCGTGGGCTCCGACCTGCACGTCTCGCACCCGAAGGACCGCGTCAAGGACGCCCCGCGCGTGGACGCCGACGCGCATCTCTCCGTAGCCGAGGAGGAGGAGCTCTACCGGCACTACGGCCTGACCAGGAAGGCCATGGGCAACGCGGGAGCGGGCGGGGACGCACGCACCACGTCCGGCACCGGAACGGCAGCCATGGGCGCCGCCGGGGCGGGAGCGGGAGCCGGAGCAGCGGCGGGAACGGCCCGCACCTCCGGAACCGGCAGGGCGACCACGGCCGGCGCGCCGGGCGCCGCGGCCACCGAGGGCGCCGGCATGGGCAGGCACCGTGACACGGAGACGTCCTCCACGTCACGTCCGCTCGCCGGAGCCGGAGCCGAACGCTCCGCCGCGGGTGCCGCGGGCCGGGAGGAGATGGTCCGTTCCGAGGAACAGCTCCTCGTCGGTACGGAGGAGTACGAGAGCGGAAAGGCACACCTGCACAAGTACGTCGTGACCGAGCACGTCAGCCGGACGGTGCCCGTGTCCCACGAGGAGGTGCGCGTGGTGCGCGAGCCTCTGCGGCCGGACGAGAAGTCGACCGGAACGACGAACATCGGCGAACAGGATGTCGAGGTCACCCTGCACGCCGAGCGCGCCACCGTCCGCAAGGAGGCCGTCCCGGTGGAACGGGTACGCCTCGAAACCAACAGGGTCACCGAGCAGAAGGAAGTCTCCGCCGACCTCCGCAAGGAGAAGATCGACTACGCGGACGGCAAGGACATGGGTGGCGAGCGCGGCCAGGACCGCCGCCGCTGACCCCCCTCACCCAGCGGCGACAGGCCTCGCGAAAGCAGAGGGGCGGACCCGGGCGGCATACGGGCCCGCCCCTTCGCGCACGCCCTGCCCCGCGCCCGTCCGGGCGTTTCGCCCACACGTCAGCACGGGCTGTACGTCAGCGTGTCGGCCCGGCCGGGTGGTACGCCCGCCTCGTCAGCCTGTGCTCCCGCCCCACGCGGTCGTGGCCCGCTCGCCCGTCCGCCCGACCACCGGGACTCACCCGGTGCCGGGGGCACGGGCGGTCGAGCCCGGCAGGAAGCGCACCGAGGGACGCCCGTCGGGCCCGTCCGGGGTCACCACGGCCCGCACCCCGTAGACCTCCGCGATGAGCTCCTCGGTGATCACCTCCGTGGGTGTTCCCGCGGCCACCGCGCGGCCCTCCCTCATGACCGTGACCCGGTCGCAGAACATCGACGCGAGGTTGAGGTCGTGCAGCGCGATCACCGCGGTGACCGGCAGCGCCGCGACCAGGGACAGCAGTTCCAGCTGGTGCTGGATGTCCAGGTGGTTCGTCGGTTCGTCCAGCAGGAGTTCGCGCGGCTGCTGCGCGAGGGCGCGGGCGATCTGGACACGCTGGCGTTCACCCCCGGACAGGGTGTGCCAGGACTGACCGGCGCGGTCGGCCAGTCCCGTGCGCTCCAGCGCCTCGCGCACGGCGGTCTCGTCCTCGGGGCCGGGCGCGGACCAGGCCCGCCGGTGCGGGATGCGGCCGAGGCGTATGACGTCCAGCACGCTCAGCTCGACCTGGGTGACGGCGTGCTGGTCGACCACGGCCACGCGCCGGGCGACGGTGCGGCGGCCGGTGTCCGCGAGTGACCGGCCATCAAGGGTGACGACGCCCGCGCCCGGCGTGAGGACCCCTGCCATCACCCGCAACAGGGTCGATTTCCCCGAGCCGTTGGGGCCGAGGAGCCCGACCGTGGCTCCGGGCGGAGGTGCGATGCTCACGCCGTCGAGGACGATCCGGCCGCCTGCCTCCCGGGTCACGCGCTCGGCCTGCAGGCCTGCGCCCTCACTGCCCGTCATGTACTCCTCCGCGTGCGGTACAGGACCAGGACGAAAGCGGGCACCCCGATGAGGGCGGTGAACACGCCGACGGGCACCTCCTGCGGGTCGAGGACGGTCCGGGCCAAGGTGTCGACCCAGACCAGGAACACCGCCCCCGCGAGCGCGGTGACCGGCAGCAGCCTCCGGTGACCCGAGCCGGTCAGGGCACGGGCCGCGTGCGGCAGGACGAGGCCGACGAACCCGATGGCGCCGGCGGAGCTGACGAGCGCTGCGGTCAGCAGCGCGGTCGTGCAGAGCAGCACGATCCTGGTGCGGCCGACATGGACGCCGAGGGCGGCCGCGGCATCCTGGCCGAAGGCGAACGCATCGAGCGTACGTGCGTGTCCGAGGCAGATCAGCAGCGTCACGGCGAGCACCGCGGAGCACATCCACACATCGGTCCAGCCCACCCCGCTCAGGGATCCCAGCAGCCAGAACAGCACGCCCCGGGTCTGTTCGGCGTCGGCGGCGGTCATCACGACGAACGAGGTGAGGGCGGAGAACAGCTGCATGGCCGCGACACCGGCCAGGACGACCCGGTCGGTCGATCCGCCGAGCGTGTGGCTGAGCAGCAGCACGAGGGCGAACGAGCACAGTGCCCCGACGAAGGCCCCGGTGGAGATCGATACCGCTCCGCCGCCGACGCCGAGGACGACGACCACGACCGCCCCGGTGGACGCCCCGGAGGAGACACCGAGGACGAACGGGTCGGCGAGCGGATTGCGCAGCAGGGACTGCATCACCGTGCCGCACACCGCGAGCCCGGCCCCGCACACCGCGGCGAGCAGGGTGCGGGGCATGCGCAGGTTCCAGATGATGCCGTCCCTGATCGGGCTCAGCCGGGCCTCACCGGGACCGAGGTGGGAGGCCACCGTGGCCCAGACGTCGGGGACGGAGATGCGTGCGGGCCCGATGGTGACGGCGACCGCGACGGACACGAGCAGCAGGGCGACCCCGCCGCCCCACAGGAGGCCGTCGCGCAGGACGCGCGCACCGGTGGCGGGCGCCGTCTCCCGGCTTGTGTCCACGGCCGTTCCGGTGACCGTCACCCCGCGAGCCCGAACGAGCGCAGCCCGGCGGCGACGCGCTCCACGCCCTCGACGGTGCGGATCGTCGGGTTCATCGCCTGGCCGCTGAGGAGGACGTAACGCTTGTGGCGGACCGCGTCCATGTTCTTGGTCGCGGGATTGGTCTCCAGGAACTCGATCTTCTTCTCGGCGCTCTCGGCGGTCTGCGACTTGCGGGTCAGGTCGCCGATGACGAGGACGTCGGGGTTGCGGTCGGCGACGGTCTCCCAGTTGATCTGGGGCCATTCCTCGTGGGTGTCGTCGAAGACGTTCTTCGCGCCGAGTTCCTCGGTGATGATGCCGGGTGCTCCGCAGCAGCCGGCGAGGTAGGGGGCCTCGGAGTTCGCGAACCAGTAGAGCAGGGTGGTGTCGGAGGCGTCGATGTCGGCGGTCGCCGTTTCGATCCGCTCCCGGAGGCCGGCGACGAGGGCGTCGCCCCGCTCCGTCACGCCGAACACCTCGGCGAGGTCGTGGACTTCGTCGTACACGCTCTCCATGGTCAGGGGCTTCGTACGGGAGCCGTCGCTGCTGCCGGTGTTGTCCTTGGCCGTGCAGTCGGTGGGCGAGAGGTAGGTCGGCACGCCGAGTTCCTCGAACTGCTCGCGTGGCGCGACACCGCCCTTGCCGAGTGTCGATTCGAACGAGGCGCTGACGAAGTCGGGTTCCTTGTCGAGGACCTTCTCCGACGAGGGCTGGTTCTCCGCGATGCGGGGCACCGCGGCGTCGGCCTCCTCGAGGCCCTTCATCACCGGGTCGGTCCAGGTCGCGGTGCCCGCGAGCCGGTCGGCGAGGCCCAGGGAGAACAGGATCTCCGTCGATCCCTGGTTCAGGGAGACCGCGCGGTGCGGCGCGGCCTCGACCGTGACCGTGCGTCCGCAGTTCTCCAGCGTCACCGGGTATCCGGCGCCGCCTTTCTCGGCGGCGCCGGACGGGCTTCCGCCCTCGGCGCCGCAGGCGCCGAGCAGGACGATTCCCGCGGTGAGCATGACGGTTCGGCGTACGGCACCGGGTATGGAAGGCACGGATTCCCTCTGCGTGTCAGGGCTCTTGCGCGAAGCCCGTACGGAAGACCGCTCCCGGTGGGGAAGCGGGGTGCCAGCAGGTCTTCGGACTCGGGTTCGTCCGGACGGGACGCCTTCCCGGGGCACCCGAGGGTGTCCCAGTGGCTGTGGCCCCGCCCGTCCCCCTCACCGCTGCGCGTCAGCTCCGGATTCTCACCGGATTCCCTGACTCCACGTGGAGTGCGACTGGCGTCTGCAAGCTATCACGCAGCGGTACGGCGGCCCGGGGCCGTGGTCCGCCGGGGACGGAGCCGGCCGGTGCTCGCGGAAGGCGCGCGTACTCGCCGCACACCTCGGGTGCGACCGCGCGCACCGGCTGCCCGTCATGCCGTCAGCGCGTGCGGCGAACCGATTCGCCGTCGCCGGCACGGGGTGCCGTACGGCGGACGAGCAGGGACGTGGTGCCCCAGTACGCCAGCAGCAAGGCACGCAGGCCGAGGACCTCCGCGGTCTCGCGCACACCCCGGTGGCCCGGCCCCGCCTCGCCGGGTCGCCCGCGGACGGCCCGTGCGGCATTCACGCCGTGCCCGGCGACGCGAGGGCAGCCCCTGCGCGCCACGGCCCGTCGGGGTCGTCGTACGCGTCGGCGTAGCCGGGTCCGGCGATCGGCCAGTCGGCGAGCAGCTCGGCGGGCAGCGCGAAGGACTCGACGAGCAGGGGGGCGTGCGCGGCGACGGCCGCGATCAGTTCCTCGACGGCGTCGGGCAGCAGGGTGACCTGATCGGCGCTCAGCAGACCGGCTGCCAGCAGGTCGCCGCTGTTGCGGGCCACCCATTCGAGGGCGAACAGCCGCTCCAGCTCCGCCAGCCGCTCCCGGGCGGCGCCTTCGGGAAGCCCGGCACGCGCCTGCGCGAAGGCCTCGGCGGCCTGCCGGTAGGCATGGGCCTCGACTCCGCGCAACGCGGCCCCGGAGCCCGCGTTCCATCGTGCGAGCTCGTCGTCGTGGGACGCCGACAGCACCCGCTCCCTGGCGCGGCTGAACCAGATGTCCTCCACCGCCGCGGAAAGCCGGCCCAGGAAGTACGGATCGGCCAGGTCACCGGCGGTACCGACGGGCCGGGTGTCCCAGCGGTCGGGGTCGGCCGCGAAGAGCAGCTCCGCGGCGGCCTTGGTGTACAGGGCGATGTTGTCCCCCTCCGCGGTGATGGCGCCTTCCACGCCGGTGACCAGTTCGGCCATGCCGTTGTTCTCCAGCAGCGCCTGCGCCCCGCAGCGTTCACGGCACTGGACGATGACGTCGCGCGCCTGCCAGGTGATCCACGCCTTGGCGACGGCGACGAGCCTCTCCGCCGCCGGGCGGTCCTCCTCGGTGCAGACCTCCCACCGGTCCAGTGCCCTGCGGTGGAGCAGGGTCATGGCGAACACCGTCGCCAGGGCGGAGGCGAGCGGCCCGTGGTGGGTCCGGTGGGCGTTGACGGGCACCGTGCGGGTGCCCCGGGCACCGGAGATCATCCGGTGCCCGCCGTAGCGGACGGCGACCGCGAGCGTGGCTCGGGCGGAGCCGGCGGCGCAGGCGCTCATGGAGATCCGGCCGGGGATCACCCGGCCGATGGAGGTCAGGAAGCGGCGTCGGCGATCCGCCCGCGTACTGCTGAGGTCGCCCTGCCCGTCGTCCTGTGCGCCCAGCAACGCGTCCCGTTCCACGAACAGCTGGTCGAACGAGGTCAGGCAGTGGTCCACCGGGCTGCCCATCCTGGCGGGCAGGCGCCGGACGCGCACGCCCGGCAGGGCCCGCGCCTCGTCGGTGAGCGGGACGAGGAAGAGACGGATCCCGTGGTCCTCACCGTCGGCCAGCAGGCGCGCGGCGACCAGCCCGGACTTCGGGCCGCCCGTCGGGCTGGTGTTGGGCATGAACTTCTGCGCACCCGAGTTCGGGGTGTGCAGCACGAAGCCGTCACGTGCGCGGTCGTACGTCGCGGTCGTCTCCATGGACGCCGCGTCGTTGCCGTGCGCGACTTCCGTACAGAGGTAGGTGCCGATGCGGCGCATCGCCAGGTGGTCCGACAGATCGCGCCGGCCGACCGCGTCGTGGTCGAGGAGGCTGCCGAGGAAGAGGTTGTAGTGAATGCCCGCCACGGTGGTGAGCGTGGGATCCACCGGGCCGAGCCATTCGTGCAGGGCGGCGAGCGCGCGCGGGTCGGCGGCGAGCCGTGCCCCGCTGTCGAGGGAGCGGTTGAGAATCCGCAGCCGTTCGTAAGCGAGGGACAGGCGCTCCTCGGGGGTCACACCCGCAGGGCGGCGGAACGGTTCTGTGCTGATCAGCCGCTGCCAGAATCCGTGCTCGCGTCGGTGGCCGGCGCCGAGGAGGACGCCGGTCAGCTGATCGGTCGTGGACGAGGGGGCCGTATTGGTAAGGGTCGCGGTCATGCAGATCTAAACGACCGGGGCGTGGGCGAGGACACTAGCCGCTGAGGTGCAGATGTGCTGGTCAGACCTGTTGCGTGTTCTCCCCGGCCGAACGGAGCGCGCAGTCCCGTCCGATACCGGCGGCAACCGGCACCTGTGCGGGGCGTCACCGTCACCCGAAGTGATGGATTTCGGGGAGCGGTTGCGCCCCGCAGCGTTCCGTACGGAGCCGGGACGCGCGGCGAGCACCCCGGCCTTTTCCCGCCCGACCCGGATGACCGCAGGTCCGAGGTGGATCCACCCCTCGGCAACCCGCCTCCGCGCCTCGCCCCGCACGGTCGTGCCGGACCCGTTCCGTTGACGTCGATCCCGTCACCGAGCGTGACATCGGGGCGTGATCCGGGGTTGATGCGGGCCCGGAAGGGCAGCGGCGGCCGATGGCAGCACTCAGGACGCACCCTTGCCCCCTTCGTCCTTGCCGTCATCGGTCCGGCCGCCCTCGTCGCCGTACCGCCGCTCGAATTTCGCGACCTGCCCCTCGGTGTCGACCACCCGTGCCTTGCCCGTGAAGAACGGGTGGCTCTCGGCGGAGATCTCCACATCGATGACCGGGTAGCTGTTGCCGTCGTCCCAGTCGATGGTCTGTTCACTCGACGCGGTGGACCGGGTCAGGAAGGCGTAGCCGGCGGAACGGTCACGGAAGACCACGGGGCGGTACGACGGGTGCTTGTCCTGCTGCATTCCTGCTCCTGCCCTAGGGGTACGGGGATCGCGTGTCCCGCGTCCGGGCCAGCCTCGCGAACGGAGGTGGCGGCCGCGATCCGGCGCGTCCGTACGGAGCAGCGGCCGGCCGGCGGTCCTCTGCCACGCCGGGTCGTCGGCGCCCGGCCCGCGCGCCCCGAGACGCGCGCTCGTCCACCGCGCGTGCCGCCGCCGTTCCTCACGCGCCGCAGGTCCGCGCTCCGGTCGCGTGTGCCGTGTCAGCCGCCCCGCGCCACCTCCACCGCGTCCGCCACGAGCCCGAGGAAACGCGCGTGGGCCTGCGGGCTGCACACCGGTTCCGGGTTCCACGGCACGGTCCCGGCCTCCCGCACCGCCGCCGACCAGGCGGGGGCGTCGATCTCGTCGAGCGGCGTGGCGTTGGACCGGATGTCCGTCAGGACGATGTGCGGCCGCAGCTCCGCCGCCTCCGTCCAGCTCGTGGTGGACCAGTTGACCCCGACACCCTCGGCCGGGGACGCGAGGGTGACGCCGAGCTCCGCCAGCACCCGCAGCTCGGGCCACATCCGGGGACGGGCGACGTGCGCCTGCTCCCGCCCGGCCGGCGACAGCGCCACCACCCGGGGGCCGTCGGGCGCGGTACCCGTGACGGCCCGGAGCCGCTCCCGCGCCGCCGCCAGGTCCTGTGCCGCGCCCGGGGCCGGCACACCGCCGAGCGAGCGCGCCAGCACGGCGAAGCGCTCGGCCACCCGGTCCATCGTGCGGGCCTGCCCCACATCGATCACGACGACCGGGACGCGCTCCTCCAGGTGCTTGGCCGTGTCGGGGTCCAGCCCGTAGATCTGGCCGTGGCCGTAGCTGACGGCCACTACCAGGTCCGGACCGCCGCGTAACAGGGTCTCCACGTCAAGGGTGTCGCCCGCACCCCGGTAGTCCACTGAGTCCAGTGCCAGAGTCCCGGTCTTCGCGCGGTCGGGCGTCGGCCCGTCATGGCCGGAGCCGAAGATCCCCTCGGGGTGTATCCCGTGGTCCCACAGCGTCGCCCCCGCCTGGACGTACGCGAGGACCCGCGACGGGCGCAGGTCCGCCGTGGTCAGCCGTCCCCGGTCGTCCGTGAACCTCCACGCGCTCTGTTCCCTCACGTCTCACTCACCCCTCAGGACCTGCACCCCGGCCCTCTCCCGAGGTCGCATCCCCTACCTGCCCAGCCCGTAGCCACCACACCCCTCCGTGGAACGCCCCAGATAGGTCAGCGGTCCCGGGTCGGGGACGGCGATCTCGTGGAAGCCGAGCCGGTCGTAGAACGCCCTGGCAGGCGTGTTCGCCGTGAGCATCGACAAATGGACGGCGGGGACACCTCGGGCGTGGAGCGCGTCCAGGAAGGCGCGCATCAGCTCCCTCCCGTACCCCTTGCGCTGCCAGGACGGCAGCAGGTCGATGTGCAGGTGCGCCGGGTGCCCGTCCAGCTGCGGAAGGATCATGCGCTCGGGGTTGTACAGGAGGGCGGTCATGTCCTCGGTCAGGGTGCGCGGCGGCCCCGCGGGCTCGGGGAAGCGCTCCGTCACCAGCGGGAGCCACGCCTTGCGGAACATGTCCACGAAATGCCGGGTGTCCGCCGTCCCCAGGACGTAACCGACCGCCTGCCCCGCCCCGTCGTCCAGGACGAGGGTCAGTTCGGGTTCGAGGTGGGCGTACGGCTCGGCGAACAGGGCCGGCATCAGCCCCGGGTCGGCATACAGATGCCGGGAGTCACCGCCGTTGTCGGCCGTGCGGACGCAGATGTCCGCGAGGGCCTCACGATCGTCCGGACGGTAGGAACGTACGTGCGCGGCCTGGGTCATGGCTCCATCCTGCCCGCTGTGGGAGCGCTCCCACAAGGGGCGTGGGCCCTCACTCGCCGGTCTCCTCCATGCGGGCCAGTTCCACATTGAACTGGGCGCCCGTCAGCAGTGCCAGGTTGGCGAACCAGATCCAGATCAGGAAGACGACCAGTCCGGCCAGCGAACCGTACAGCCGGCTGTAGCTGCCGATGTGTGTGGCGTACAGCGCGAATCCGGCCGAGGCGACCAGCCACAGGAACGCCGCGAGCACCCCGCCGGGCAGCCCGCGCCGCACGCCCCGCGCGGTGCGCGGGCCCGTGCTGAAGAGAACCAGGATCAGACAGGCGACGAGGCAGAGCAGCACGGGCCACTTGAGGCCGGCCCACACGGTCGCTCCGGCCTGGGTCAGGCCGGTCCGTTCCCCGAACCAGCGCGCCAGCGGGCCGGTGAGGACGAGGGCGAAGGCACTGGCCATCAGCAGGACGAGCAGTCCGATGGCGGACGCGACGATGATGTGCACCTGGCGCAGCGGGGGCCTGGTGTCCTTCACCCGGTGCATGGCGTGCAGTGCCCTCCGGAAGACCGCGAGGTAGCTGGAGGCGGACCACACGGCGCTCACGCTCCCGGTGGCGACGAGCAGCCATACGGCGGTCCGCTCCTGGGTGGCCGCCTCCAGGGGCTGGCGCAGGGCCGTGCCGGATTCGGCGGGCGCGAAGGCCGTGATGTCGGTGATCAGCGTGCTGGTGGCGCCGGGGCTCGCGAGGCCGATGACGGACACGGTGACCAGGAGTGCGGGGAGCAGCGCGAGGATCGCGTAGTACGTGAGGGCCGCCGCCCAGTCGGAGAGGTCGTCGTTCCAGAGCGAGACGGGGGTCCGACGCAGGGCGGTGCGCCAGTTCGGGGGCGCCGCCCGCTCGGGCACGGGCGGGGTGCGTTCCCCGGTGGGGGCGTCGGTCCTGCTGGGCACGCTGGCACTCCGGGGGACGAAGGAAGGGGCGGCGGGCCCTCGCGGAGGGCCCGGCTGCACCTTTCTCTCATGCCTCGTTCCCGTCGGTGTATGCGGGTGCGCCCCCGGCGGTCTCAGTCGTTGACCGCGGTCAGCAGCACCACGGCGTCCTCCAGCGCCAGCAGCCCGTGCCGCTCCTGGGGGATCGGGTGCAGGCCGCCCGTGGTCAGGTCCACGTCCCCGGAGGCGGCGGTGAGACGGACCGAGCCCCGCAGCACCTGGAGCGATGCCGCGGGCGGCGCGTTGTGCTCGTCGAGGGCGGATCCCGAGGTGAGTGCGATCACCGTCTGCCGCAGCGGCTCCTGCCGCAGCAGCAGGTGCGCGCTGCGTCCGTGCGCGTTGGCACGGGCCGCGGTCAGGTGCTCGTCGGCGAGAGCGTTGAGATCGTCCATAGGTCCACTGTGCCGCAGCCACCGCTCCACCGCTCCCCCGCTTTCTCCCCTCGGGTCCGGTCCCGTGCCGGGTGCCGCCCGGCACGGGACCGCCCGGCCCCCGGTGAGGTCAGCTCCGCAGCCAGGCGGCCGTGTCGCCGGGCAGCAGGCCGGCCTCGTCCAGCGGGCCGCTGGTCAGCAGGATCTCGGTGTGGCCGGGGAGCGGAACCGGGCTGCCCGACAGGTTGACGACGCAGATCAGGCCGTGGGTCCTGGCGAAGGCGAGGACTCCGGGGCTGGACGGCAGCCAGTTCAGCCGCCCCCCGGCCGTCTCTCCGGGCCCCGCGGCGAATCCCGGCGTGCCACGGCGCAGCCGCAGGGCCTCCCGGTACAGAGTGAGCATCGATCCGGGGTCGGTGCTCTGCACGTCGGCGGCGTACGAGGGCCAGGAGGCGGGTTGCGGCAGCCAGGGTTCGCTCGCGGACCCGAATCCCGCGAACGGTTCCCCGGCGGACCACGGCAGCGGCACCCGGCAGCCGTCCCGTCCGGGGTCGACACCTCCCGAGCGCAGGTGCATCGGATCCTGGATCCGCTCCTGCGGGATGTCCGCCTCGGGCAGGCCGAGCTCCTCCCCCTGGTAGAGGTAGACGGCGCCCGGCAGTGCCAGCGACAACAGGGCGGCGGCTCGGGCCCTGCGGGTGCCGAGCTCCAGGTCGGTCGGGGTACCGAAGACCTTGGCGGCGAAGTCGAAGCCGGTCTCCCGGCGTCCGTAGCGGGTGACTGTGCGGGTCACGTCGTGGTTGCACAGCACCCAGGTGGCGGGGGCGCCGACGGGAGCGTGTTCGGCGAGGGTGTCGTCGATCGCGGAGCGCAGCCGTCCGGCGTCCCAGGGGCAGGCCAGGAAGGTGAAGTTGAAGGCCGTGTGCAGCTCGTCGGGGCGCAGGTAGCGGGCGAAGCGCTCGGAGTCCGGGAGCCAGACCTCGCCGACGAAGATGCCGTCGTACTCGTCGGCGATGGCACGCCAGGAGCGGTAGATGTCGTGGAGCTCGTCGCGGTCGGTGTACGGGTGGGGGTCGACGCCGGCGGTGAAGTCGGGGAGCGCGGGGTCCTTGGCGAGGAGGGCCGCCGAGTCGATCCGCACGCCGGCCACGCCGCGCTCGAACCAGAAGCGGAGGACGTCTTCGTGCTCCTGTCGGACCGCCGGGTGCGCCCAGTTGAGGTCGGGCTGCTCGGGCGCGAACAGGTGTAGGTACCACTGACCGTCGTCCAGCCGGGTCCAGGGGGTGCCGCCGAATTCGGAGACCCAGTCGTTGGGCGGGATCTCGCCGTGTTCGCCGCGTCCGGGCCGGAAGTGGAAGAGGTCGCGCTCGGGGCTGCCGGGGGCTGCTCCGAGCGCGGCGCGGAACCAGCTGTGCCGGTCGGACACATGGTTGGGGACGATGTCGATGATGGTGCGGATGCCCAGCTCACGGGCTTCGGCGATCAGCTTCTCCGCTTCGGCGAGGTGGCCGAAGGCGGGGTCGATGGCGCGGTAGTCGGCGACGTCGTAGCCGCCGTCGGCCAGCGGTGAGAGGTACCACGGGGTGAACCAGAGGGCGTCCACACCCAGCTCCACGAGATGGGGCAGCCGGGCCCGTACTCCCGCGAGGTCGCCGGTGCCGTCCCCGTCGCCGTCGGCGAAGCTGCGTACGTAGATCTGGTAGATGGCGGCGTCGCGCCACCAGGATGCGGTGGCCTCGGACGGACGGATGGCTGCCACGTGACGTTCCTTTCGGGCAGGGAGGTACTCCGCCGCCGGCCCCGGACGCGGGGCGTGGTGGGAGGGACCGGCGGCGGAGTGCTGGTGGGAGGCGGCGGGGCGCGGCGGGGGCGCTAGCCCTTGAGGCCGCCCGCGGTGAGACCGCTCATGATGTTGCGCTGGAAGAGCAGGAAGATCAGCAGGGTCGGTACCGACGCGATGGTGAGCGCGGCGATGAGGACGTTCTCGGGCACTCCGCCGGCCAGCGAGTAGATGCCCACGTTGAGCGTCTGCCTGCTCGGGTCGGGCAGGGTGAGCATCGGCCAGAGGAAGTCCTTCCAGACCCCGACGACCGCGAAGATGGAGACGACACCGAGGATCGGCCGGGAGATGGGCAGCACCACCGAGCGCAGGGTGCGCAGGGGTGAGGCGCCGTCGATGGCCGCGGCGTCCAGCAGTTCGCGCGGTATGGAGTCGAAGAACCGCTTCAGCAGGAAGATGTTGAAGGCGTTGGTGACGGACGGGAGCCATATCACCCAGGGCGAGTTGAGCAGGTTGCGCTCGAAGACGGGCACGTCGAGGACGGTCAGGTACTGCGGTACGACGAGGACGGTCGCGGGGATCATCAGGGTGGCGAGCATCATGCCGAGGATGACCTTGCCGAAGACCGGCCGCAGCTTGGAGAGCGAGTAGGCGGCCGCCACGTCGAGGACGAGCTGGAAGGCGAGTGCGCCGAACGCGTAGTACAGGGTGTTGAAGAGCAGCCGGGACAGGTCCATCACGTTCCAGGCCTGCGAGTAGTTCTCCGTGTGGATCGAGGTGGGGAAGGCCGTGGGCGGGCTCTGCACGACTTCCTGGGTGGTCTTCAGGCCGCCGGTGACCATCCAGTACAGGGGCCCCAGGAAGGCAAGGGTGAAGGCGAGGACCACCAGGGCGAGGACGATCCAGTAGACGGTCTTCCCCCGGCGGCGGCCCAGCTGGGCCGGTGAGATCAGGGTGCGCTGGCGGCCCTGGTCCGACGCGCGGACCCTCCTGCGCCGGCCGGCGCGCAGCCCTCCGGCCCCGCGCCGGGAGACAAGCGTGTTCGATGCCATCGTCGTGCTCCCGTCCTAGTCTTCGCTGCTGCGGCTGAGGCGTACGTACACGGCGGAGAATCCCGCGAGTACGACGAGCAGGACGAGTCCGAGGGCCGCCGCGCTGCCGTAGTTGTTGAAGTTGAAGGCGTACTGGTAGATGAGGTAGACGACCGTCGTCGTGGAGCCTTCGGGACCCGCTCCGTTGGTGAGCAGGAAGGGCTCGGTGAAGACCTGCATCGTCGCGATGATCTGCATGAGGAGCAGGAGCGACAGGATGAGCCGGGTCTGCGGGATGGTGACGTGCCAGATCTTGCGCAGCAGTCCGGCCCCGTCGAGCTCGGCCGCCTCGTACAGCTCGCCCGGGATCCCCTGGAGGGCGGCGAGGTAGATCAGGGTGGCTCCGCCCATGTTCATCCAGGTGGCCGCGATGACGACGGAGAGCATCGAGGTGTCGGGGTCCTGGAGCCATTGCTGGGCGGGGAGATGGAAGAACTCGAAGATGCGGTTGAAGAGTCCGTAGCCGGGGTCGTAGAAGTACTTGAAGAGCAGGACGGAGGCGACCGGCGGCAGCATGACCGGGAGGTAGACCAGCAGCCTCAGGTATCCCTGCGCGTGCCGGAGCTCGTTGAGCACGACGGCGATGACGAACGGGACGGCGAAGCCCAGGACGAGCGCCAGCACGGTGAAGAGCAGGGTGTTGCGCCAGGCCTGCCAGAAGGCCGGGTCGTTGAAGACGTAACTCAGGTTGGACCAGCCGGCCCAGGTCGTACGTCCGTCCTCGGTCTTCTGGAAGGCCAGGAAGAACTCCCGGACCATCGGGTACCAGGAGAAGAACGAGAAGCAGAGCACCGCGCCGATCAGGAAGCCGTGCGCGGAGATGTTGCGGCGCAGGGCACGCACGAACTCCTCGCGAGCGGAGTCCCGCCCGGCCGGGCGGTGGTGTCCACGTGGTGCCGGGCTCGGCTTGCGCGTGGACAGGGTGGGGGCCGACATGGTGTCTCCTCGGTGCCGGTTCAGTCACTCGCGGTCGGGCGGTCGGGATCGCGGGGCCGGGCAGCCCGGCCCCGCGCGTCCGTCACTGATTCGCCAGTACCTGGTTGACCTGCTGCTCCGCGGTGTCGAGCAGCTTGTCGATGTCGGCGTCCTCGTTGGTCAGGACTCCGGACATCGCGACGTCGAGGATCTTGTAGATCTCCTGGGCCTTCGGCGGCTCGGCCTTGCCCTGGACGGGGTTGTCCGTGAAGGCCTTGAAGTTCTCGACCGGCATGGTCGCGTTCGCGGCGCGTGCGGCGTCGTCCGCGGCCTTGCTCCGGCCGGTGAAGAAGTTCGGCTGCGGCAGCCCGACGGGCAGCTGGTCCTTCTTGGTGCGCGCCCAGTCGAACTGCCCCTTGCCGGGACTGAGGTTCTTGAAGTTCAGCCAGGCGATGGCGGCCTTGATCCTGTCGGGTGAACTGCCCTTCTTGATCATGTAATTGTTGCCGCCGAAGAGCGTGCCCTGCCCGCCGGGGATCGGGCCGAGCCCGAAGTTCTCGTACTCCGCACCGAGTTGCTGCACCATGTAGGCGATATCGTCGGGCGCGGCCAGGAACATGCCGAGCTTGTCGGTGGATATCCGCTTCTGCAGATCGCCCCACTTCAGCAGCTGGGTCTGCCCCATGCTGTTGTCCTCCCAGCGCATGTCGTGCAGCTGCTGGAGGACCTGCTTGCCCTTCTCGTCGTTGAAGGCGGCCTTCTTGCCACTGGCGTCCACCACGTCACCGCCGAGGCCGTACTGCGTGGCGGCGAAGTGCCAGCCGCCGTTGTTGCCGGCGCTGTATTCTCCGAAGCCGGCGACGCCCTTCCCGAGTGCCGCGATCTTCTTGGACGCCGCGCGGACCTCTTCCCATGTGGACGGCGGGGTGTTCGGGTCCAGGCCGGCCTGCGTGAACAGCTTCCGGTTGATCATCAGGCCCATGGTGTAGTTGCTGGTCGGCAGGGCGTACAGCTTGCCGTCCTTGCGGGCCACGTCGATGACCTGGGGCTGGATGTCCTTCAGCGCCGGGACGGACGTCTCGGTGACGTAGGCGGAGATGTCCTCCGCCCCGTCGTTGTCCAGCACCTGCTGGAGGTCGGTGAAGTAAGCGTAGAAGACGTCGGGCTGCGACTTTCCCTTGAGCATCGCCGTGAAGCGCGGCGGCTCCAGACACTGTCCGGGCGTGGACTTCCCGTTGATCCTCACGTTCGGGTAGATCTTTCCGAACGCCTTGATGTCCTCGTTCCACTCCCGCAGTTCCGCGGCCTTCGCGGCCGGCGGCATGCAGTCGATCGACAGCGTCACCTCGGCCTTCGGGTCCAGCGGTGCTGACGGATCGGACGAGCCGCTGCCGGAACCGCTGTCGTCTTCCTCGCTGTTGCTGCTGCTCGTGCCGCAGGAGGCAAGGGCAGTCAGGGCGAGAGCGGTGACGAGCGCGGCGGCGGAGGTTCGACGTGTGCGAGAACGGCGGAAGCCGGCACTTCTCATCGGTGGTCCCCTTCGGGCATGAGCATGGAAGGCCCTCGGCGAACTCTCCGCCGGGGCGCGGCTCACTCAACCACCGCCGACATGTGAACGCAATATCTCGCGCACTTTTCGTAAATGCTTGACAGCCTTCCGCATCCGGCTCATGGCGCACGTCGGCGCCACAGGCCGCCCGGCCCCGCGCAGCCCGTCAGCGGCGTACCTTCGCGGTCGACCCCCGGACCACGAGCTCGGGCTCGAAGAGGAGCTCGCCGGGCGGCACGGCGCCGCCCTGGATGAGCGTGGAGAGCAGTTCGACGGCAGCCCGGCCCATCGCCTCGATCGGCTGACGGACCGTGGTCAGCGGCGGGTCGGTGCAGTTCATGAAGGCGGAGTCGTCGAAGCCGACGACCGAGACGTCCTCGGGGACCGCGAGGCCGCGTCGGCGGGCGGCGCGCACGGCACCCAGGGCCAACGGGTCACTGGCGCAGACGATCCCGGTGACACCTCGCTCCAGCAGGCGCGAGGCCGCCGCCCGGCCGCCCTCCAGCGAGAACATGGAGCGCTCGACGCGGTCCGCCGGGAGCGCTCCCGCGACGGCGAGCGCCGCGGCCAGCTTGCGCCGGGAGGGCACATGGTCGGAGGGCCCGAGCACCAGGCCGATGCGCTCGTGCCCGAGCGACACGAGATGGCGCCACGCCCGCTCGACCGCGACGGCGTCGTCGCACGACACACAGGGGAAGTCCAGGCCCTCGATGGGAGCGTTGATGAGCACGACCGGAATGCGGCGGTCGGCGAGCCGGCGGTAGTGGTCGTGGGGCTCGTCCGCCTGGGCGAACAGCCCTCCCGCGAAGACGACGCCGGACACCTGCTGCTGGAGGAGCAGTTCGACGTAGTCGGCCTCGGAGACGCCGCCCTTGGTCTGGGTGCACAGCACGGGCGTGAGCCCCTGCTGTGCGAGGGAGCCGCCGATCACCTCGGCGAAGGCCGGAAAGATCGGGTTCTGCAGCTCGGGCAGGACCAGGCCCACCAGGCGGGCCCGTTCGCCGCGCAGCTGGGTCGGGCGCTCGTATCCCAGCACGTCGAGCGCGCTCAGCACGGACTCGCGGGTCGTCCGGGAGACTCCGGGTTTGCCGTTGAGTACGCGGCTGACCGTGGCCTCACTGACCCCTACCTGCTTCGCCACCTGGGCAAGTCGTCGCGTCATGGCCGCAACGCTAGCGCAATCTTTGCAAACTACCGACTTCTTCCCGCAAGGTGCGTACGGGAAGGGTGACGGAGGGGGTGGCCCATGGAAGCCACGAGCCACCCCACCCCCGCCGAGCTCCCTAGGGGTTGATGTTGATCTTGAAGGTGGAGGTGGTGTTCCTGATGTCCTGGGCGTTGCCGCTCAACTTCAGCCCGTTGAAGGTGACCTCACCGACCGCGGGCCCCTGGCCCGACTCGGGCATCTCGTTGGCCCAGAGCCCGAAGCCGGACTTCGCGTCGAACGCGTCGCCGCTCTTGCGCGCACCGGTGATCGAGATGTCGGTGAGGACCGTGTCCTTGACCGGGTACTGCGGCTGTCCCCCGACGTAGTTCGTCTGGAACATGATCCCGCTGTACGTCGGGTCGACGATGTCCACGTGGGAGATCCGGATGCCCTGGAAGACCTTGGAGGCCGAGAACAGCCAGATGCCGGGGAAGGTCTGCGTCCCCCAGAAGTGTCCGCCTGCCCGTACGACCGACACGTTCTCGATCTCCGTGGGGCCGGTCCCGAACCCGTTCATCGGATAGCCGAAGTCCAGCGAACTCACGGTGATGCCGGAGTAGACGAGGGTGTCGGCGATGTGGATGTTGCGGAAGGTGTTGTCGTACCCGCCGTACACGGCCACACCCGCGGCCCGCCAGGTGAGAAGCGACGTCAGGTTCTCGTACACGTTGTTCTTCATGTCCGCGCCGCCCGAGTCGATCGCCGAGAACAGCGCGAAGCTGTCGTCCCCGGTGGCCCTCGCCTCGTTGTTGGTGACGTGGTTGTCGGTGGATCCGTTGGTCATGTTGATGCCGTCGGCGAACATGTTCCGGATCCTGGAGTTCTTGATCGTGACGTCGTCGGTGTTGGCGCCCCAGTAGAGGCACACCATGTGCTCGTTCCAGATGTTGTCGATCACGATGTCCGAGACGTTGGAGAAGTCGAACACCTTGCCCGGTCCGTCGATGCGGGACGTGTAGTTCCCGAAGTACGCGAAGTTCGAGAACGACGAACCCTTCGCGCTCGCCTCGGCGCGGAACCCGATGTCGGTGTTGTCCTGCGTGGCCGGGGCGTGGAAGCGGGTGTACCAGGGCCCCGCGCCGACGACCTTCACCGCCTTGCCGTAGACCTGGAACTTGCTGGCGGTGGAATAGTCACCGGCCGGCAGATAGACGCCCACCAGGGCTCCTGTGGTGTCCATCCGTACCCTGTCCAGGGCGTTCTGCACATCCTGGTGGGTGAAACCCGCCGGCACGGCGTAGGTGGCCGGATCGGGGTTGGCGACCTGGGCGGCCTGTTCCAGGCTGACGAAGTCGATCGCGTAGGTGCTGGTGTTGGCCGCGTCCTTCTGCAGCCGGATCCTGCTGCCGGCCGGTACGGTCCGGCCCAGCATGACGTTCGCCTCGTCGTAGATGTGCCGGGGCGCTCCGGCGCCCGGCGAGTTGCCGGGGCCCGTCTCGTTCCCGTACAGCCACGCGTACTTCGAGGTGAGGTCGATCGCCTTCAGGTAGGTGCCGTCCACGTAGACGTTCAGCTTCGACTCGATGCCGCCGCCGGCCGCGGAGTCGGGGATGGAGAACCGGGTGACCAGGGTGTTCGTGGACGCCCTGGTGGTGAACTCGACGTAGTTGCCGGTGCCGTCGAGGGTGACCGCCCTGCGCCCCGACGCCTCGCCGGCCACGTCACCGACGGTCCGGTTGGGTCCGACCACCTTGGCCCCGCCGCCCGTGACGCCGTCCTCCGCCTCGTACATGTCGTACGGCATGTTGGCGCCCCGCCCGACGAACAGCGATTCGGTGCGGGTGTTGTTCTCACGCTTGACGGGCAGCTCGTTGGCGTCGGCGGCGACCACGATCTTCACCGTGTACGAGCCGTTGGCTGCCGTCCAGGTGCCGAGAGGGACCGGCGCCGTCGTGGAGCCGGCGGCGATGGCACCGTTGTGCGTCCCGGTGAGGGTCTTCACCGTGGCGCCCTTCGCGTCGAGCAGGTGCAGGGAGATCCCGTGGCTGCCGCTCGCGGAGGCCACGGTGCCCTGGTTCCGGAGGGCGACGGAGAAGGCCACGCTGTCGCCGTCGGCCGGGGCGGACGGGGCGGTGGTGACCGCGCTCGCGACGAGGTCCGAGCTGGAGACCGGCTTCACGACGAGCGGCGCGCCCGCGGTGTAGCGGTTGTCGGTCTCGTTCTGTTCGATGATCTCGCCCGCCGGGTCGACGACCGCACCCAGTGGGTAACTGCCCGCGTCGCGCGCCCCGATCCCGGCGGTGACCTGCGTGGAGGCGCCTGCGGCCAGGGCGCCCACCGAGGCGGTGGCGACCTTGGAGCCGCCCAGCTCGAAGTCGAGCTTGCCGGCGGGAGCGGCGAGGGCGCCCGTGTTGCGTACGGTCGCCGACAGCGTGATGGCGTCCGACTCCACCGGCGCGGCCGGGGAGGCCACGACGGCCGAGACCGTCAGGTTCGGGTTGGCGGCCGGCGCTCCCAGCACCTGGAACTCGGCGACCTGTCCGGCGCCGGACCCGCTGTTGGCGGTGAACTTCAGCTGGATGTCGGCGGCCTTGGCGGTGACCGGGATCGTCACCGTGTTGCCGGTGGCGGGACTGAACGCGTAGTCCTTGGCGGCGGCTAGGCTCGTGAAGGACGAGGCGCTCTGCTCCCGCCCGAGCACCTGGATGTTCTGGGTGCGTGCGCCCCAGCTGCTGTCGGGGTTGAGCTTCACCACGACGCTCTCGGTGTCGGCGTTGGACCCGAGCTTGACGGTGAGGGTGTTGGGGTAGCTGCCGCCGGCGCCCTCCCAGTAGGTGGTGAGCGCGTTGTCGTTGGCGTTGGCCGCGACGAACGTGTGGACCACGGACGAGGCGGTGATCGGCTTGCCTACGGCGAGGTTGGAGGCGGAGCCGGTCGAGCCGTTGCGGGTCACCGTGTTGCTGGCGCCGGATGTGTTGCCGGCCGCGTCCCTGGCCCGGACGGTGTAGCTGACGGTCGCGGTCGCGGGCTGCGTGTCGGTGTACGTGGTGACGTCGCCGGCCACACTCCCGCGGAGCACGTTGTTCGCATAGACGTCGTACCTGGTCACGCCCTTGTTGTCGGCGGACGCCTGCCAGGCCAGCCTGATCTGCCCCGCGGACGGTTCGGTGAAGGCCAGCCCGGAGGGGGCGGTGGGTGCCTGCGTGTCACCGGAGTCACCCTGGCGGGTGACGGTGTTGCTGTTGCCCGACACGTTGCCCGCCGCGTCCTTCGCCCGGACGTAGTAGGAGACGCTCTCACCGGCGGGACGGGTGTCGGTGTACGTGGTGACGTCCCCCGCGACGGTGGTCAGCAGTGTGTTTCCGGCGTAGACGTCGTAACCGGTGACGCCGGTGTCGTCCGAGGACGCCTTCCAGGTCAGCCTGATCTGCCCGGTGGACGGCTCGGTGAAGGCCAGGTCGGCGGGGGACGTGGGCGCCTGCGTGTCGCCGGTCCCGGGCCCGTAGACCTCCAGTTCGGAGACCTGCGCGGCCGGCTGGACCGAGTTGCCGGTGACGAGCACCCGCACGTGACGGGTGGTCGTGGCGTCGAAGGAGACGGTCACCGACTGCCCGCCCGCGGCGTCGAAGCCGTAGGCCCGGGAAGCGGTCAGATCGCTGAACTCCGAACCGTTGGTGCTGCCCTGGATCTTCAGCGTCTGGGTCCGCTGCGGCCAGCCGTCGGGCAGGCGCAGCACGACGCGGTTCACGCGGACGGAGGCGCCGAGGTCCGCCTGGATCCACTGCGGCAGCGCGTTGTTCCTGCTCTCCCAGTAGCTGGCCCGGTTGCCGTCGTTGCCGTGGGCCGCCACGTACGTCTCGGTGTGGCTGCTCGCGGTGAGGGTCTTGCCCGCCGCGAGGTCGGCCGACGACTCCTCGGCCTCGCGGACCTCCAGTTCGGAGAGCTGACCGTTGCGCCCCGCCGTGTTGGCCGTGATGTTCACCCGCACGAAGCGGGCCCTGGTGGCCGGGAAGGGGATCGTGACCGTGTTGGACGAGCCGCGTCCGAAGGTGTACGTCTCCGAGGTCTTCAGGGTCGAGAAGCTCGTGCCGTCCGCGCTCCCCTGGACGGAGAGTGTCTGTTTCCTGCTCTCCCATCCCGCGGGCAGCTTCAGTGTCACCTCGTCGATCCGGGCACTCTTGCCGAGGTCGGTCCGGACCCATTGCGGCAGTGACGTGCCGGACCCCTCCCAGTACGTCGACTGGTTGCCGTCCGTCACGTTCCGGGCGGTGTACTCGCTGTCGGCACTGCTCGCCGTCGCGGTGCGGCCCGCGGCGATGCCCGGGCCGTCGGCCGCGACGGCGGTGAGCGACGGCCATCCGATCATCAGAAGACTGGTGGTGACGGCTGCGGAAACGGCTCGCCGTCTCCAGCGTTGGACTCTCATGGGTCCCCGATCTCCCGCCTCGGCACGGGGGCGCCGAGGGCGCGGCTCTGTCTGTGAGTTCCTGACCGTGCGGCTCTGTCCTGTGACGCCGTGACTCCGTGGCGCCTATTTGTGCACATACAGAGCCTTGATTTGCGTTTGGCGGTCAGAGAATTGCAGAGATCTGCGAGAGCGTCCACTGTTCAGACAGAACTCGGGACCCCGGAGCGATGCGGTGTCATCGCTCAACTGGCTAAGACCGTGTCCTATGTGGGGGTTGGCTCGTTGAGCTCGTCATGGGGCGGGGTACGTGGAGTTGGATTGTTCCGGACGGGCTGTGGGAGATCGCGGAGCCGCTGATCCCGCCGTCGAAGGTGCGGCCGCAGGGCGGCGGGACGCAGGACACGCCTGATGAGACGCTGTTCGCCGCGATCATCTACGTGTTGATCAGCGGATGCGCCTGGCGGGCGCTACCGCCGTGCTTCGGGATATCGAAGTCGACGGCCCACCGCAGATTCCTGATCTGGTCACGAGCCGGTGTCTGGGGCCGTCTCCACGAGGAGATCCTGCACCGCCTGGACGACGCCGGCGTCCTCGACCTCTCCCGGGCAGTCCTCGACTCCGCACACGTGAGGGCTAAAAAAGGGGCGAACTCACAGGTCCGAGCCCCGTGGACCGAGGTAAGCCGGGTTCCAAGATGCACGTCCTGTCGGACGCGAACGGACTGCCTCTCCTCGTCGGCCTCTCCGCGGCGAACACCCACGACAGCCTGGCGCTGAAGCCGATGGTCGAGGGTCACCAAACGAGACACGACCCCCACCGCGGCCGGTACTTCAAGCCGCAGCGCTTGCACGCCGACAAAGCCTACGACGTTCCCCACCTGCGGAAATGGCTCTGGGGCAAGCACATCGGCGTGCGCATCGCCCGCAAGGGAGTCGAGTCCAGCGAACGGTTAGGACGCCGCAGATGGGTCATCGAGCGGACCATGTCCTGGCTGACCGGCTACCGCCGACTGAACCACCGATATGAACGTCATCCCCGCAACTACCTGGCCTTTCTCGGCCTCGCCGCCGCCCTCTGCTGCTATAAACGACTCGCTCGACTCACCACATAGGACACGGTCTAAGCCATGAGCTGAATTGGTGAGCCGACAACACGAGGCGAGCGCAATGAAAGGAGACCGCAAGCAACGCAAGCCGTTTGCGTGAGGGTGGAAGGTCACAGAAAGCCCCTGCTCCATGGCACAGCAAGGAGCGGGGCCCGCGGATGCGGACCCCGCTCGCTCGGAGCCGTGGGGACGGTCGAGCCGTGGGGACGGTCAGAGCGCCCCGGCGTACAGCAGCCGGTCGGGCGAGCCCGCACCCAGATTCGTCAGCACACCGGTGGTCGCGTCGGCCGCGAGCCGGTCGGCGACCTCCTGCGGCGTCGCGTCCGGGTTCTCCTCCTTGAGGAGGGCGACGACCCCGGCCACGTGCGGGGCGGCCATGGACGTACCGCTGAGCGTCGAGGATCCGCCGCCGAGCCCGGCCGAGACGATGTCCACCCCGGGGGCGTACATCCACACGCAGGTACCCCAGTTGCTGAACGTCGCCTGACGGTCCTGGTCGTCACTGGCACCCACGGCCACCACGCCGTCGGCGCCCGCCGGGGAGACGTTGCAGGCGTCCTGGTCCTCGTTGCCCGCGGCCACGACGGGCAGGGTGCCCTGCTCCGCGAGCGCGGCGAACGCGTCGTCGACGGCCGACGAGGAAGGACCGCCGAGAGAGGCGTTGACCACTGCGGGCTGTTCGGCGTTCTGGGCGATCCAGTCGAGCCCGGCGATGACCCCGGCCCAGGTGCCCGAGCCCTCGCAGTTCAGGACACGCACCGGGACGAGGGAGGCGGAGCGGGCCACACCGTACGTCGCGCCGGCCACCGTACCGGCCACGTGCGTGCCGTGCCCGTTGCAGTCCTCGCCGTTGCGGCCGTCGTCGATGGCGTCGTAGCCGGCACCCACCCGGCCGCCGAACTCGCTGTGCGCGGACTCGATGCCCGTGTCCAGGATGTAGGCGGTCACCCCCTGGCCCGTCCCGGTCACGTCGTAGGCGCCGTCCAGCGGAAGCGTCCGCTGGTCGATCCGGTCCAGCCCCCAGCTCTCCGCCACCGCACGGGTCTTCGGCGTCGCCGCGACGGCGGGCGGGGCGACGGAGGCCTCGCTGTTCTCCTCGACGGCCTGGACACCGGCCGCGCCGCGGACCTTCTCCAGTTGGGCGGGGGTGAGCGAGGCGGCGAAGCCGCGCAGGACCTTGCTGTAGGTGAACAGGGGGGTGACCCCGATCTGCTCGGCCATGGCGTTCGGCGTCTGCCCGGTGGTGAGGGTGACGATGTACTGACCGGGCACGGCCCGGGTCGACTTCTGCACCGGCACCAGGATCTCGCCGGTGTCGGCCGTGGCAGGGGTGGTGCCGATCAGGGGGACGATCAGCAGTAGAGCGGCTGGTGCCCAGCGGGCGCGCTGGCCCATGTGTTCTCCCTAGGTGCGGAGGAGCCGATCGCGGACCCAGGACAGGTCCGCGAAGTGCGATCACCTGATCTTTCGTCCATATCCGGGGCGCCTTGAGCCGCGTACAGCCGGACAGCGCAACGACCGGGTACCAGGACAGGTCCATTCGGCCGATTCCATGAAAGGTTTCAGCCCACCACCGTGGGTGAACATAGACCTGCCCCGTCGGGGACGTCAATGCCGCACGCAGCAACCTTTGCACCATCCCGCCAGATGGGGACCGATCCCGAAGGAGGGGTTGACAGGGACTGGTCACAACCATAGCTTCGCATGACTGAAACGATTCATCACCGCGCCGTTATGGAGCCGAGTTGTGATCAGCAGAAGACGACTGCTCAGCACCACCGCCGCCACCGCCGCGCTCGCCGCGGTGTCCGCGCCCGCAGCACACGGTGCCGGCCCGGCACGGGCCGCCGCCGGCCGGGCCCGCGTCACCGGGCCGACCGTCGAATACGTGCGCCACCCGCTCGGCCTGGACACCCCGCGGCCGAGACTCAGCTGGCCCGTGGCGTCGGACCGTCCGGGCGGGCGCCAGAGCGCCTACCAGCTGCGGGTCGCCACCTCCCCGGACCGCCTCGGGAAGCCCGATGTCTGGGACAGCGGCAAGGTCGTGTCCGAGCAGTCGGTGCTCGTCCCGTATGCGGGGCCGGAACCGGCGTCCAGGACGCGCTACCACTGGTCGGTGCGCGTCTGGGACGCCGAGGGCCGGGCTTCCGCCTGGAGTGATCCCTCCTGGTGGGAGACCGGGCTCCTGGCGGACTCCGACTGGTCGGCCGGATGGATCGGCGCACCCGCCGCGCTCACCGGCACGCCCGCGCTGGACGGTGCTTCCTGGATCTGGTTCCCCGAGGGGGATCCGGCGGCCGACGCACCCGCGGCCACACGGTGGTTCAGGGGGCGGGCGGACATTCCGCCGGGACTCGTCCGTGCCCGCCTGGTCATGACGGCCGACGACGGGTTCACCGCCCGGGTGAACGGGGTGGAGGTGGCCCACACCGAGGCGGACGGCCCCGCCCAGAACTGGCAGCGGCCCGTCCTCGTGGATGTCACGGCGCACCTCTCCCCCGGTGTCCAGGTGATCTCGGTGGCGGCCACGAACGCGGCCGCCGGACCGGCCGGGCTGCTGGGCGCGCTGGAGCTGACCACAGCCGACGGGGTGGTCACGCTCGTCACCGACGCGGGCTGGCGTTCCACCGACCGGGAGCCTTCGGGGGACTGGCACTCCGGCACCTACGACGACACCGGCTGGTCCACCGCCAAGGTCCTCGCCCCCTGGGGATCCGGACCCTGGGGCAGGGTACGGGCGGCCCACTCCCCCGCCGTCCAGTTGCGCCGGGAGTTCCGGCTGGGCCGCAAGCGGGTCGCGCGGGCCAGGCTGTACTCGACGGCGCTCGGCCTGTACGAGGTGCACCTGAACGGCAGGCGGGTCGGGGAGGACCGGCTCGCCCCCGGCTGGACCGACTACAACAAGCGCGTCCAGT
This sequence comes from Streptomyces clavifer, assembly GCF_036345975.1. NCBI lineage: Bacteria > Bacillati > Actinomycetota > Actinomycetes > Kitasatosporales > Streptomycetaceae > Streptomyces > Streptomyces clavifer. Next base: position 479,239 of record NZ_CP107793.1, read on the forward strand.
ACCAGACGTACGACGTGACCGGCCTGCTCGCACCGGGCGGCAACGCCCTCGGGGTCACGCTCGCGACGGGCTGGTACGCCGGGAACATCGCCTGGTTCGGCCCGCACCAGTACGGCGACCAGCCCGCCGTACTGGCCCAGTTGGAGGTGACCTTCACGGACGGCTCGACCGAGCGCGTGGTCTCGGGGTCCGGCTGGCGCGCCGCGGCCGGGCCCGTCACCGGTGCGGACCTCATGTCGGGCGAGGAGTACGACGCCCGGCTGGAGACCGACGGATGGACCCGCGCCGGGTTCGACGCGTCCGGGTGGCTCGCGGCGGATCCGGTGGACGGCGTCACCGCGGCGCTCGTCGCGCAGGTGGACGGAGCGTGCCGTGTGGCACAGGAGCTGACGGCCCGTGAGGTGACCGAGCCGCAGCCCGGGGTGTTCGTGTTCGACCTCGGGCAGAACATGGTGGGCACCCCGCGCCTCACCGTTTCGGGACCGGCCGGCACGAAGGTGCGGCTGCGGCACGCCGAGGTCCTGAACCCGGACGGCACCCTCTACACGGCCAACCTGCGCACCGCCCGCGCGACGGACACGTACACGCTCAAGGGCGGCGGGCGGGAGACGTACGAGCCCCGGTTCACGTTCCACGGCTTCCGCTACGTCGAGGTGACGGGCTATCCCGGCACGCCGGACCGTGACGCGGTCGTGGGCCGTGTCATCCACACCGCGGCTCCGTTCACGATGGACTTCACGACCGATGTGCCGATGCTCAACCAGCTGCACAGCAACATCACCTGGGGTCAGCGCGGCAACTTCCTCTCCATCCCGACCGACACCCCCGCACGTGACGAGCGCCTCGGCTGGACCGGTGACATCAACGTCTTCGCACCCACCGCCGCCTACACGATGGAGTCGGCGCGCTTCCTCACCAAGTGGCTGCACGACCTGCGCGACGACCAGGTCGCGGACGGCGCCTTCCCGAACGTCGCCCCGGACCTCCCGGGCGTCGGGAGTGGTGCGGCGGGCTGGGGCGACGCGGGCGTGACCGTGCCGTGGGCCCTCTACCAGGCGTACGGCGACGAGCGGGTGCTGGAGCAGTCCTGGTCCTCGATGCTGAGGTGGCTGACGTACCTGGAGGAGCACAGCAGCGGGCTCCTGCGGCCTGCCGACGGCTACGGCGACTGGCTCAACATCGAGGACGAGACACCGAAGGACGTCATCGGCACGGCGTACTTCGCCCACAGCGCCGACCTCGTCGCGCGTATCGCCGAGGCACTGGGCAAGGATCCGGCACCCTACCGGTCGCTGTTCGGCCGGGTGCGCGACGCGTTCCGGGCGGCCTACGTGACGGCGGGCGGCCGGGTGAAGGGCGACACGCAGACCGCCTATGTGCTGGCCCTGTCCATGGATCTGCTGACGGAGGCCGACCGCGGGCCCGCGGCCGACCGGCTGGTCGCCCTCATCGAGGCGAAGGACTGGCACCTGTCGACCGGGTTCCTCGGCACCCCGCGACTCCTCCCCGTACTGACCGACACGGGGCACACGGACGTCGCGTACCGGCTGCTGACGCAGCGGACCTTCCCGAGCTGGGGCTACCAGATAGACCGGGGCGCCACCACGATGTGGGAGCGCTGGGACTCCATCCGGCCGGACGGCAGCTTCCAGGACGCCGGGATGAACTCCTTCAACCACTACGCGTACGGCTCGGTGGGTGAGTGGATGTACGCGAACATCGCGGGCATCGCACCGGGCAGTCCGGGCTTCCGGAAGGTCGTCGTGCGGCCGCGTCCGGGCGGTGGGGTCACGCAGGCCGAGGGCCGGTTCGACTCCCGGTACGGCCCGGTCACCACACGCTGGAGGACGGACGCGGACGGCTTCGCCCTCAGGGTCGTGCTGCCCCCGAACACGACCGCCGAGGTGTGGGTCCCGGGCGGGGACGGGCGGAGTTCCGTCCAGGGTTCGGCGGAGTTCCTGCGGACGGACGAGGGGTGTGCGGTGTTCGCGGTGGGATCGGGAACCCACCGCTTCACCGCCTGACCCCCCTGGTCGGCCGGCGCACCGCGGCCACGCGCCGGTGGGACGGCCCGCAAGGACCGTCCCACCCCGTTCCGCTCCCCGCACCCGAACCGTCGGCCGGCGCCGGGAAGGGTCCGGCCGGCGTTCTAGTGGAAGGGCGTCGTGCCCGATGCCACGCGGAGGACCGCGACGTCCCGCGGGGGAAGCACCATGCCCCCGTCGGCGTCCGGCGCCGGGCCGGTCAGGGCCTCTCCGGCCACCGCGTCGAACGTGACGGGCTCGTCCGTACGGTTGACCAGGAACCAGTAGGACTCCGAGCCGTCGGTCCGTACGGTCAGCTCCACCAGCCCTCGCGCGCTCTCGGGCAGCTCGCTGGACACACCGGCGCCGGCCAGCAGGTCCTTCAGCACCTCGGGCAGCCCGTCGGTGCCCAGCCGGGTGGAGACGTAGGCGGCCGAGCCGCCGTCCGCCAGGTCCCGACGGGTGATGGCGGGGCGGCCGGCGTGGTCACCCGTCTCGTAGCGCGCGAGCACCTCGACCTCGGCGTCGGCCACGGTGATGTGGTCCGTCCACAAGGTGCCGGTGAGGCCGTTGTCGAGGCGTACGTCCACGTCCTCCAGCAGGGGTGCGAACTCCTCGACGCGGATGCCGAGCAGCTCACGCAGGGCTCCGGGGTATCCGCCGAGGTAGACGTGGTCGTTCTCGTCGACGACACCCGAGTAGTAGGTGGTGGCGAGGTGGCCTCCGCCGTGCACGTAGGCGTCCAGCCGGGCGGCGAGGGCCCGGGGGACGACGTGCAGGATGGGGGCCGCGACGAAGTCGTACCCGGTGAGGTCGGTCGTGGTGGTGACGACGTCCACCCGGACGCCCAGCGCCAGGAAGGCGGAGTACCAGTCGAGCGCCTCCTGCCGGTAGCGCAGCAGGGACGTCGGCTGGGAGTCGCGCTCGACGGCCCACCAGGACTCCCAGTCGTACACCAGGGCCGCACGCGCCGGCTCCCGCACGGAGCCGGTGACCGGGGTGAGTCCCTCCAGCGTCCGCCCGAGGGCTGCCACCGCGCGGAACAGCTCGCTGTCCGGACCGGCGTGCGGCACCATCGCGGAGTGGTACTTCTCGGCGCCCGCGGCGGACTGGCGCCACTGGAAGAAGCAGACCGCGTCGGCACCGTGGGCGACGTGGACCAGGGAGTCACGGGCGAGCTCGCCGCGGCTCTTGGCCAGGTTCACCGTCTGCCAGTTGACGGCACTGGTCGAGTGCTCCATCAGGAACCACGGCCTGCCCTCCGCGATGGAGTGCGTGAGGCCGGCGGAGAAGGAGAGCTCGTCCAGTCGCTGCGGGCCGGGGTGCGCGTAGTGGTCGTTGGAGACGAAGTCGATCTCGGCGGCCCAGTCGGGGTAGTTCATGGCCTTGGTCTCGCCCATCACCATGAAGTTGGTGGTGGCCGGGATCTCCGGGGTGATGCGCCGCAGGATCTCGCGCTCGGCGCGGAGGTAGTCCCTCAGCGCGTCGGAGGAGAACCGCTTGAAGTCGAGCTGCTGGGTCGGGTTGGCGTGGCTCGCGGCCAGCCGGGGCGGCTGGATCTGCTCCCATTCGCCGTAGTACTGCGACCAGAAGGAGGTCGCCCAGGCCCTGTTGAGCTCGTCGAGCGTGACGTAGCGGGCGCGGAGCCAGTCGCGGAAGGCACCGGCTGCGTCGTCCGAGTAGTCGTAGACGTTGTGGCAGCCGAGCTCGTTGGAGATGTGCCAGGCGGTCAGGGCCGGGTGGTCGCCGTAGCGGGTGGCCATGGCCTCCACGAGCTTCAGGGCGTACGTGCGGAACACCGGGGAGGTGGGCCGCCAGTGCTGCCGCGCGCCCTGGGAAAGCGTTTCGCCGGTGCGGGTGACCGGCAGGATCTCCGGGTGCTTGGTGGTGAGCCACGGCGGCGGCGAGGCGGTGGCGGTGGCGAGGTCCACCGCGATCCCGTTGTCGTGCAGCAGGTCGAGCACTTCGTCCAGCCAGTCGAAGTCCCAACGGTCCTCGGCGGGTTGCAGGCGGGCCCAGGAGAAGATCGCGACGGAGACGACGGTCACTCCGGCCTCACGCATGAGCCGGACGTCCTCCTTCCACACCTCGCGCGGCCACTGCTCCGGGTTGTAGTCGGCCCCGTAGGCGAATCGCGCGGTGCGGTCGTCGGAGGTCGGGCGCAGCCATGCGCGCTCGGAGGCGGAGGTCATGAGAATCCTTTCGGATACGGGAGGTGCGAGCACGACACAGGGGCGGCGCCTGTCGGACAGACGACCGCCCCTGTGCCAATTCAGTGGTGCGACGTCACTACTTGTTGACGTCGAAGCCCTGGTCGGTGCCGTAGTCGACGGCAGCCTTCTGCCAGGCCTTCAGTCCGTCGGCCAGCGTGGTGTCGGAGACGTACGCCTTGCCCACGGAGTCGTTGAAGATCGAGTTGGCGTAGACCTGGTACGGCAGGTACGACCAGCCGTCCGGCACCTGGCTGGCGGAGCGGGCGAAGATCTCGTTCGCCTTCTGGCCACCGAAGTACGGGAAGGCGGTGTCGAGGAACGTCGCGGAGGTCAGGTCCGCCGTGGTCGCCGGGAAGGCGCCGGCCTTGATGCGGGTCTGGACGCCGTCCGAGTGGTTGGCGTACTCGTTGAACGCGTAGGCCAGGTCCTTGTTCTTGCCCGCCTTCATCACCGCGAGGGAGCTGCCACCGTTCTCGGAGCTCACCTCGGCGCCCTTCTCCCACTGCGGGAGTGCGGCCGCGCGCCAGTCACCCGAGGCGCCCTCGACGCCGGAGACGAAGTTCGCGGGCATCCACGCGCCGGTGGCGAGGGTGGCTATGGTGCCGTCGGCCAGCCCCTTGTACCACTCGTCGCTCCAGGAGCTGATGGGCGCGAGGAGCTTCTCGTCGATGAGCTTCTGCCACACCTCGGTGAAGGCGGTGACGCCCTTGTCGGCGGTGAGGTCGACGGTGACGCTGGTGTCGCTGGTCTTGAACGGGGTGCCGCCGGCCTGCCAGATCATGCTGGTCGTGAAGCCCGCGTCACCGGTGTCGTTGGTGATGTAGGCCTTCGGGTCGGCGGCGTGCAGCTTGCGCGCGGCGTCCAGGTACTCGTCCCAGGTGGTGGGCGTGGCGATCTTGTGCTTGTCCAGGACCTTCTTGTTGAAGAAGAGCGCCATCGGGCCGGAGTCCATGGGCAGGGCGTACACCGCGTCGTCGACGGTGACGGAGTTCCACGGGCCCGGCGAGTAGTCGCGCTTGAAGTCCGAGGCGCCGTAGCCGCTCAGGTCCTGGAGGGACTTGCCGAGGGCGAACTGACCGAGGGCGTAGTACTCGACCTGCGCGACGTCCGGCACACCGGATCCGGCCTGCACGGCGTTCTGCAGGGCGGTGTACTGGTCGTTGCCGGTACCGGCGTTGACCAGCTTCACCTTGACCTTGGGGTACTCCTTCTCGAAGTCGGTGACCACCTGCTTGAGCGTCGGCTCCCACGCCCACACCGTGATCGAGCCGCCCTTCTTGAGAGCCGCCCTGACGTCACCACCCGACACGGTCTTTTCCGAGCCGGCGTCGTCGGAGGACCCGCACGCCGTGAGGCTCAGCGCCGCCGCACACAGCAGGCCGACGCCGCGCATCGCGCGTCTGGTCATGGTTCTCATATCGCTTCACTCCGTTGTGGTGAGGGTGGTTCACGAACCGTCGAGCGTCCGCACGGGGGCGTGCGGAGGTGGGACGCCGCGCGGACCGGGGGCGGGTTAAGCCGTCCCCGGAGCGCGGAGAATCGGTGGCCGACGAGGGCCGGTGGAGCAGGGTCACTCCTTGACGCTGCCCGCTGCCAGTCCGGACTGCCAGTAGCGCTGGAGCATGAGGAAGGCAATGATCAGCGGCACGATGGTCAGCAGGGAACCCGTGATGACCAGGTTGAAGACCGGCTGGCCGCCCGCGGTGGACGCCTGTGCGTTCCAGGCGTTCAGTCCCAGCGTCAGCGGGTACCAGCCCGGGTCCTTGATCATGATAAGGGGCAGGAAGTAGTTGTTCCAGGTCTGCACCATGGTGAACAGCAGGACCGTCACGATGCCCGGGCTCAGCAGGGGGAGTGCGACGCGGAAGAACGTCCGCAGCTCTCCGGAGCCGTCCACCCTGGCTGCCTCGAGGAGCTCGGTGGGGACGGCCTCGGCCGCGAACACCCACATGAGGTAGAGCCCGAAGGGAGAGATGAGGGACGGGATGATGACGGCCCACGGGGTGTCGGTGAGGCCCATCTTGCTGAACATCAGGAACGTGGGGACCGCCAGGGCGGTGGCGGGCACGGCCACGGCGCCGATGACGGTGGCGAAGACGGCGCGCTTGCCCCTGAAGTCGAACTTCGCCAGGCCGTAGCCGCCGAGGACCGCCAGGAAGGTGGCCCCGCCGGCCCCGACGACCACGTAGAGCAGGGTGTTGAGGAACCAGCGGACGAAGATGCCGTCGTCGTACGTGAGCGTCTGCGAGATGTTGTCCCAGAGAGCGAAGTCACCGCTGAACCAGAGGCCGAAGGAGTCGAGGAGGCTCTTCTGTGTCTTGGTCGCGTTGATGACCAGCCAGGCGAGGGGCAGGAGCGCGTAGAGGGCGGTCAGCGCCATGAGCGCCGTGAGCAGCACGCTGCGGCGCGGCTGGTCGGCCGTGTGGCGTCTGCGGGGTGTGCGCCGGGCTACCGGGGCGCGGTGGGTGACTCGCCGGGACGTCTGCTCGGCGCTGTGGGGAGGTGCGCTCATGGCTCACGCCTCCTTTCGCATGCCGCGCAGCTGGACCGCGTACGCGATGATCATCGTGACGAGGCCCATGACGAGGGAGACCGTCGCCGCGTAGTTCTGCTGCCGACCGGAGAAGGACAGCGTGAAGGTGTACAGGTTGGGCGTGAAGTAGGTCGTGATCGCGTTGGGCGCCAGGCTCTGCAGGATGCTGGGCTCGTTGAACAGCTGGAAGCTGCCGATCACCGAGAAGATCGTCGCGATCACCAGCGCCCCGCGGATCGCGGGGATCTTGACCGCGGCGATGATCCGCCACTGGCCCGCTCCGTCGATCTCGGCCGCCTCGTAGAGGGACTTCGGGACGACGCGCAGCGCCGAGTAGAAGATCAGCATGTTGTAGCCGACGAACTCCCAGGTGACGATGTTGCCGATACTGGCCAGCACCAGGGAGGGCGAGAGCGGGTCGGGCAGGGACACGCCGAGGGAGTCGTTGATGTTCGCGACCAGCCCGAACCGGGTGCCGTAGATGAACCCCCACATCAGCGTGGCGACGACGGCGGGTACGGCGTAGGGCAGGAAGACCGATATGCGGAAGAATGCCTTGCCGTAGAGCCTGCCGCTGTCGAGGGCCAGGGCTATGAGCAGCGCGAGGCCGAGCATGACGGGCACCTGTACGGCGAGGAAGAGGGCTACCCGGCCCACCGCCTCCCAGAACTTCTCGTCCTCGAAGGCGCGCTGGAAGTTGTCCAGGCCGACGAACGACGTGCCGCCCACCAGCTGGTCCCGGAAGAAGCTCAGGTAGAGCGAGTAGAGGACCGGGGCGAGGAACACCAGGGCGAACACGGCCATGAACGGTCCGACGAAGATCCACCCGACGCGCCCGCGCCGGGCGCGGGTGCCTCTCGGTGGTGGGCGGCGTCCGGTGGTGAGCGGCGTAACGGCCGTCATTATCTTGGTACTCCTACTGGTCCGGCATTGTGCATGGCCCCGGCCGGAGGGAGACACCGGACATCGTGGAGGCGCGCTGCGTTTCAGAGGCCGATGTTTACGTAAACAACAATCGGTGACGTGATGTCTACACCCCCGCTCCGTCAGCGTCAAGACGCGTCTTCCACCTGGTACGACCATACTTGGGGCGCCACCGGGGGACGGCGGGCACCCGGACGGCGACTCCGCGATGCCGTGTCGGCGGCAGGCCTTCGGAGGTGGTAGGAATATCGGTGATCCGGACCTACGGCCCGTCATGCGGCACGGACCGCACGCGGCGCGGGGCAGGACACATCCCGAGCACGGAAGCCCTCAGGGCGAGCGCTGCGGACGACGGTCCACCGGTGGGGACGACGACCTCTCCCGCACGGCGAAAGGCTCACAGGAACACGACGGAGGCAGAACGAAGTGCACGGACGCGAAGAGTCCGCGGACCGGTCCACGGGCTCCGCGGAACGGCCTCGCCGCAGGGGCTCCTCCATGGCCGACGTCGCACGCCTGGCCGGCGTCTCCTCGCAGACGGTCTCCCGGGTGTCCAACGGACGATCGGCGGTGACCGAGGGGACCCGCCAACGCGTCCTGGCCGCCATGAAGGAGCTCGACTACCGGCCCAACAGCGCCGCGCGCGCCCTCAAGAGCGGCGAGTTCCGCACCCTGGGCGTCATCCTGTTCACGCTGGCCACGACGGGGAACGTCCGCACGCTGGAGGCCATCTCCGCCTCCGCGGCGGACGAGGGCTACGCGATCACCCTGCTGCCCGTCGCGACGCCCACCAGCACCGGGGTCCGGGGGGCCTTCACCGTGCTCGGCGAGCAGGTCGTGGACGGTATCATCGTGATCATGGAAGTCCATCTCCTGGACTCCGCGGTGTCCTTGCCGCCGCACACGCACGTCGTGGTGGCCGATTCGGACGCGGGTGACCGCTACAGCGTCGTGGACACCGATCAGTCCGGTGGTGCCAGGGCGGCGGTGCGGCATCTGCTCGATCTCGGGCACCGCACCGTGGTGCATGTCGCCGGCCCGGCGGAGTCGTTCGCGGCCCAGCGCCGCGCCGGCGCCTGGCGGCAGACCCTGGAGGAAGCGGGACGCCCGGTGCCGCCCCCGGTGGGCGGTGACTGGTCGGCGACCTCGGGTTACGAGGCCGGGCTCGCCCTCGCGGCCGACCCCTCGTGCACCGCGGTCTTCGCGGCCAACGACCAGATGGCTCTCGGCGTCCTGCGCGCCCTGCACGAGCAGGGCAGGCGCGTACCCGAGGACGTCAGTGTCGTCGGGTTCGACGACATCGCCGACTCCGGTTCGTTCGTGCCGCCGCTGACCACCGTGCACCAGGACTTCGCCGAGGTGGGACGACTGTGCGTGGACGGTGTGCTGCGGCAGATCCGCAACGAGACGGCTGAGCGCGGTACCACCCTGGTCCCGACCCGGCTGGTCGTCCGGGCCAGCACGGCCCCACCGCCCTCGGCCTGAACGCCCGCCGGCCGCCTCCGGGCACTCTTCCCGGCCCCGGCCCGGACTTCGGTCGCACACTCCGGGTCGGCGTACGCGCAAGTGGTCGGCGTATCCTGACGGAGCATCAGGCTCACGTCGAAGGAGACGACATGACGATGCCCGACGGCCCGGGACCGGGCGGAGCCGGGGACGGAACGCTTGCACAGCCGCTGTTCTTCGAGCGGCTCGACGGGCTGGAGTCCTGGCTGGAGAGCCATCACGGCGGGCGGGCCGAGCTGTGGCTGAAGCTCGCGAAGAAGAGCACGGGCATCGAGTCCGTCGGGCCCGACGAGGTCGTCGACGTCGCGATCTGCTTCGGCTGGATCGACGGGCAGCGCAGGGCCCTCGACCGGGATCACTACCTGCAGAGGATCACGCCCCGCCGCAAGGGAAGCCTGTGGTCCCTCGCCAACGTACGCAAGGTCGAGGCGCTGACGGTGGCGGGCCGGATGCGGGAGCCCGGGCTCGCGGAGGTGCGCGCCGCGCAGGCGGACGGGCGGTGGGCCGCGGCGTATCCCTCGCAGAAGGAGGCCACCGTGCCCGCCGATCTCGTCGCCGCGCTGGCCGACGACCCCGGGGCGGCGCAGCGCTTCGACCGGCTCGGCAGATCGGCGCGGTACCAGATGGTCCTCCAGTTGCTGAAGGCGCGGACGCCCGAGGTCAGGGCCGCCCGGCTCGCCCGTCTGATGGCGCAGCTGGAGTCCGGCGGCGAGGCCGGCTGAGCCACCCCGCGCCCGTCAGGCACCGATGCCGAGAAGTCCGGGCTCCCGGACAGGGCGGCAAGGCGCCCGGCCGGGGCCGCGATCAGCCGCGGCCGGGCATCAGGCCGAGCGTGCCCGCGAAGCAGACGGCCTGCTTCGGATGCCCCCGGGCGTCGCGCTCGTGGCCCGCACGGACGTCGGCGGGGAAGGTCGCGCCGACCGGAACGCGGCTCGCGGCTCACCGGTCCGGACAGCAGCTTCCGCGCACCCTCTTTACGGGCCTGTCATGCGCAGGTAACTTCCACACTGCAAAAGATTGCAGCAACATTCTGACAGCGTTTGCCGTCAGGACGCACTGCTCGCCGAACCCTGGGGCGCGTCCGGGTTCTCCGGCGGGATCCTCGCAGCCGCTCGCCGGGCGGATGCGCTGTTGGCAGCCGCGGTCCACCCGCCCGCGGCCCCTCCCCTGGAGACACACGAATGAGACGCACCCCCACCCGGCTGCTCGGACGCCCCCTGGGAGCGGCCCTCGCAGCCACCGTGATGCTGGGGCTCCTGACCGCCGTACCGGAGTCCCCGCGCACCGTCGAGGCCGCGCCCGCGGCCGCCTCGGAATCCACCGCGACCGTCTTCTACTACACGAAGACCAAGAACTGGACCGCCCACCGGCTCCATTACGCACCCGACGGCGGTTCCTGGACCACCGTGCCCGGCGTGGTCATGGAAGCCGCGTGCACGGACTGGGTGAAGCAGACCGTGAGCCTGGGCAGCGCGGCCGGTATGGCCGCCACGTTCAACAACGGCTCGGGCGTCTGGGACAACAACGCCGGCAGGAACTACGCCCTCGGCACCGGGAACATCACCGTCAAGGACGGGGTGGTGGCCCACAGCGACCCGTGCGCCGACACGGGCACGGACCCCGGCCCGGGCGGTGCGCACACCGCGTCCGTCTACTACTCGACGGCGACCGTCGGCTGGACGACTGTCAATCTCCACTACCGGCCGACGGGCGGCGCCTGGACCGCCGTCCCGGGGGTGGGCATGGAGGCCGCCTGTACCGGCTGGGTGAAGAAGTCGGTGGACCTCGGCTCGGCGACCACACTGCAGGCCGCCTTCAACAACGGCAACGGGGTCTGGGACAACAACAACGGCAGCGACTACACCCTCTCCGAGGGACTCAGCACGGTGAAGGACCGCAAGGTCACCTCCGCCGCGAAAGACCCGTGCGCGGCCGAGACCCCGGACACCGAGGCCCCGACCGCCCCGGCGAAGGTGACCGCCGACGCCGACGGGATCGCGGTCGTGCTGACCTGGGACCCGTCCACCGACGACCGCGGTGTGACGAAGTACCAGGTGACACGGACCGGCGGCACCAGGGGCACGATGGTGACCGACGTCGGCTCCACGGTGTTCTCCGACACCGGGCTGGAGGAGAGGACGGCCTACACCTACACGGTCAGGGCCCTCGACGCGGCAGGGAACGTCTCCGCCGCCTCCGCCGCCGCCACCGCCACCACGGGGGAGAAGCCGGCGGCCCCGGCCTCCGGGAAGCCGCTGGGCACCGACCCCCGCAAGGACCCGATCTACTTCGTGCTCACCGCCCGCTTCGAGGACGGTGACACCTCCAACAACCGCGGCGGGAGCCAGCACACGAAGTCGGGCAACGCAGCCAACAACGACCCCATGTTCCGGGGCGACTTCAAGGGCCTGGTCAACAAGCTCGACTACATCAAGGGCCTCGGCATGTCGGCCGTCTGGATCACCCCGGTGGTGCTGAACCGGTCCGACTACGACTACCACGGCTACCACGGCTACGACTTCTACGAGGTCGACTCCCGGCTGGAGTCCGCCGGCGCCTCCTACCAGGACCTGATCAACGCGGCCCACGCCAAGGGCATGAAGATCTACCAGGACGTCGTCTACAACCACTCCTCCCGCTGGGGCGCCAAGGGCCTGTTCACCCCGAAGGCGTACGGGGTCCGCGACACCCAGTGGAGCTGGTACTACGACGAGAAGAACGACGGCTTCGAGTACGACGGCCTGACCGTCGAGACCAAGTCCGGGAAGTCGTACTACAACGGTGACCTGTGGTCCACCGCCGAGCCGTCGGGCAACACCTGCGTCAACTGGGGCACCCCCACCCAGTACACCTCGCCCGAGGGGTACCGGATCTACAACTGCCAGTGGCCCAGCCCGACATCGGGCATGTTCCCGAAGGCGTACTACCACAACTGCTGGATCGGTAACTGGGAGGGTGAGGACTCCCGCAGCTGCTGGCTGCACGACGATCTCGCCGACTTCAACACCGAGAGCACGCCCGTGCAGAACTACCTGATCGGCGCCTACAACAAGTACATCGACATGGGCGTGGACGGCTTCCGGGTCGACACTGCCGTCCACATCCCCCGGACGACCTGGAACCGCCGCTTCCTGCCCGCGATCCAGGAGCGCGTCACCCAGCGGTTCGGCGCCGGGGCCGCGAAGAACTTCTTCGTCTTCGGCGAGGTCGCGGCCTTCGTCAACGACAAGTGGAACCGCGGCTCGGTCAACCACTCCGCGCAGTTCTACACGTGGAAGGAACGCAAGGAGTACAGCGCCGACGACGGCAAGGCCGCTCTGGAGATGTACGACTACGAGCAGCAGCAGGGCACCGGATCCCAGCCCACCTCCACCAACGCCTTCCTGAACGGCAACACCTACCACGCACCGGACCACAGCAAGTTCTCCGGGATGAACGTCATCGACATGCGCATGCACATGAACTTCGGCGACGCCGGCAACGCCTACAGCAACGGCAAGGACTCCGACGACAGTTACAACGACGCCACGTACAACGTCGTCTACGTCGACAGCCACGACTACGGGCCCAACAAGAGCAGCGAACGGTACGCGGGCGGCACGGACGCCTGGGCCGAGAACATGTCCCTGATGTGGACCTTCCGGGGCATCCCCACGCTCTACTACGGCTCGGAGATCGAGTTCCGGGCGGGCAAGAAGATCGACTGCGGACCCGGCTGCCCCCTGGAGACCACCGGGCGGGCGTACTTCGGCGGCCATCTCGCCGGTGACGTCAAGGCGTCCGACTTCAGCAAGGTCTCCTCGGCCACCGGCGCGGTCGCCGATACCCTCGCGAAGCCGCTGGTCAAGCATGTGCAACGGCTCAACGAGATCCGCCGGGCGGTGCCGGCGCTCCAGATGGGCCAGTACTCGACGGAGGGGATCAGCGGCTCCATGGCGTACAAGCGCCGGTACACCGACGCGGCGAGCGGCACGGACAGCTTCGCGCTCGTGACCGTCTCGGGCGGCGCCACGTACACGGGCATCCCCAACGGGACGTACAAGGACGCCGTCACCGGGGACACCCGCGTGGTGACGGGCGGCACGCTCGCCGTCCCGGCTCCGGGCAAGGGCAATCTGCGCGTGTACGTCCTCGACCTCGGCGGCCGGAACGCGGCGCCGGGGAAGATCGGGACGGCGGGCGCGTACCTGAAGTGACACCGGGCGTGACCGGGGCGCAGAGGGCGCGCCGGTCACGCCAGTCAGCGGAACACGGGCCCGCGGCCGGGCCTCAGCGCTCCAGGTGGGGGAAACGCAGCTCGGTACGGCTTCGCGCCGTCTCGCCGGGACGCAGTACGGTGCTGGGCTGGCCGGGCCGGTTGGGCGAGTCGGGTAGGTGCTGGGTCTCCAGACAGACCGCGCCGTGGCGGTCGTGGGACCGGCCGTCGCCGTCGGTGAACGAGCCGTCGAGCTGGTTGGCGGTGTAGACCTGGATGCCGGGCTCCGTCGTCCACACCTCCAGGACGCGGCCCTCGTCGGGGGCGGTGAGCCGGGCGGCGCGGCGCAGTCCCCCCGCCGGTGCGCCGGCGGGTTCACGGAGCACCCAGCAGTGGTCGAAGCCGCCCGCCAGGCGCAGCTGTTCGTCCTCGAGCGCCGTCCGCTCCCCCAGGACGCGCGCCGCGGTGAGGTCGAACGCAGTACCCCGCACTGCGACCGGCGGTCCCGCGGGGATGCCGTCGCCGTCCACCGGGAGGTAGGTGTCGGCGTCGACCTCCAGCAGGTGGCCGAGGACGTCCCCGTGGCCGGCCAGCTCGAAGTAGGCGTGGTTGGTCAGGTTGACGACCGTGGCGCGGTCGGTGACCGAGGCGTAGTCGACGGCCAGTGTGCCCGCGGTGTCGAGGGTGTACGTGACGGAGACGTCCAGCGCTCCGGGGAACCCCATGTCCCCGTCGGGGCTGTGCAGCGTCAGCCGCACGGACGCGGTGCTGTCCGTGGTGTCGGAGGTGGCGTCCCAGATCTTGGTGTGGAAGCCTTCGGGGCCGCCGTGCAGAGCGTGGCCGCGGTCGTTGGCGGGGATGTGGTGCGTGGCCCCGTCCAGGGAGAAGCGGCCGTGCGCGATGCGGTTGGCGTAGCGGCCCACGACGGCTCCGAAGTACGGGTGCTTCCCCGTGTAGTCGTCGATCGTGGCGAGCGAGCGGACGACCGAGGCGGCGGAGCCCGCGGTGTCGGGCACGGTCAGGCGGTGCAGGGAGGCGCCGTAGGTGAGGACCTCGGCACGGACTCCCGTACCCGAGTCGAGGGTCCACAGGCCGGTCTCGGTCCCGTGGGCGGAGCCGAACGGTGTGCGGTGCACGGTGGGGCGCGGCATCAGAGGTCCTTGGGAAGAACGGATTCAGGCCCGGACGCGGTGGATTCCCGGACGATGAGGCGGTAGCCGGGGCGCGGCCTCCGTGGTTCGGCGACCGGGTTCCCCGACAGCCGCTCGACCAGGCTGTCGACGGCGAGCCGGGCGATGGCTTCCTTGTCCGGGGCGATGGTCGTGAGTGTCGTGGTGCCGTAGCTGCTCTCCTCGATGTCGTCGAAGCCGACGACGGCGATGTCGTCCGGGATCCGCAGTCCGCGTTCGGTGATGGTCCTCATCGCCCCGATGGCGATGAGGTCGTTGTAGGCGAACACGGCGTCGGGCCGTTCCCCCCGGTCCAGGAGGGCGGCCATGCCGGTGGCTCCGTCCGCGCGTCCGTAGCCGTCGGTGACCACGACCAGGGACTCGTCCGCCTCCAGTCCGGCGGCGGCGAGCTCCTCGCGCCAGCCCCGCAGCCGCAGATGGGCGGGCTGGCGTTCGCGGCCCGTGCGGGAGCCGAGGAAGGCGATCCTGCGGTGGCCCAGGCCGATGAGGTGGCCCACGGCGGCGCGGGCCGCCGCCACGTTGTCGATGGCGATGTGGTCGTACGGTGCCTCGTACTCGCGTTCACCCAGCAGGACCAGCGGTGCCGTCTCGGTGCGTGCCATCAGGTCCTCGGTCTCCAGATGGATGGGACTGAGGATGAGCCCGTCGATGACGTGGGACCGGAATCCCTGGCTGACCAGGAGCTCGTTCTCCCTGAGGCCGGCGGTGTGGTCGACCAGGACGGTGTAGTCGTGCCGGGCGGCCGCGTCGACGACGGCTCCGGCGAGCTCCGCGAAGTACGGGTTGCCGAATTCGGGTACGGCGAGGGCGATGATGCCGGTGCGGCCCTTGCGCAGGTGGCGGGCGGTGAGGTTCGGCCGGTAGCCGAGCTCGTCGATCGCCTGCTGCACCTTGGCGCGCATGGCGGGTGTGACGTGCTGATAGTTGTTCACCACGTTCGACACGGTCTTGATGGACACGCCCGCCCGTTGCGCAACGTCCTTGAGGCTGACGCCCACGGCACTCCTTGGATCGACTCGGCTCGATGGTTCGGTTCGGTACAGCTGGTCCGTCGTCAGGTGCTTCTGCGACTGCGCGCGAGATAGCGCTGGGCCACCACGACAACGATAAGGAAGCCTCCGCTGACCACCGACTGGTACGAGCTGTTGAGCGAGCCGATCTGGTTGATCAGGTTCTGGATGACGGCGAGCAGCAGGACGCCCCACAGGGTGCCGCTGATCGAGCCGGCACCGCCGATGAGCAGGGTGCCGCCGATGACGACGGCGGAGATCGCGTCGAGCTCCATGCCCACGCCGACGATGGTGACGCCGGAGGAGAGCCTGGCCGCGTTGAGCGCGCCGGCGAGACCGGCCAGCAGGCCGCTGAGCGTGTAGACGAGGATCTTCGTACGGGCGACGGGGAGGCCCATCAGGGTCGCCGCGTCGCTGCTGCCGCCCACGGCGAAGAGCGTCTGTCCGAACGAGGTGCGCTGCAGGACGAGTCCGCCGGCGCCGAAGAGCACCAGCGCGACGAGGATCGGGTAGCCGAAGCCCCAGACGCTTCCCTGGCCCAGCTCACCGAAGGCGGAGTCCTTGGGCACCAGGTAGGTGGTGGCGCCCTCGTCGGTGATGGCGAGCAGCAGGCCGCGCGCGCCGAGCAGGGTGGCGAGGGTGACGATGAAGGGGGCCATGTTGCCCCGGGCGATCAGGAGGCCGTTGAGCAGTCCGATCGCGCCGCATGCCACGAGGGGGACGAGCAGGGCGGCGAGGAAACCGTACTGCGAGGCCCAGGCGGCGAGGACTCCCCCGAGGGCGAAGACCGATCCGACCGACAGGTCGATGCCGCCGGTGATGATGACCATCGTCATGCCGAGTGCGACCACGGCGAGGAAGGACGCCTGGATGGTGATGCCGCGGGCGTTGTCCAGGGACGCGAAGGTCGGATAGATGAACGAGGCGGCGATCACGACGGTCAGCAGGACCGCCAGCACGCCCTGACGCTGGAGGAGTTCGGCGACACGGGCCCTGGTCCCCGGCTCGGAGGCGGCTGCGGGGCGGGGCCCCTTGCCGCCCGGTGTGTCCGTCCTGGGGACGGCGGGGGCCGGGGCTGCGGGCGCTGCGGGTGCGGGTGTGGTTTCGTTCATCGGGACCGACGCTCCCGGGCGACGTAGACGGCGGCGATGATGATGGCCGCCTGGGCGATCTGTGCGGTGGAGTCCGGCAGGTCGTGCTTGACGAGCGTGGCGCGCAGGAGCTGCATCAGCAGGGCTCCGGCCACGGTGCCGAGCACCCGGATGGACCCGCCGTTGAGCGGCGTGCCGCCGACGACGACCGCCGTGATGGCGGAGAGTTCCATGAGGGTGCCGAGCGAGGACGGGTCGCTCGCGGTGAGCCTGGCCGTGGCGAGGACTCCGGCGAGGGCGGCGAGCACACCGCAGAGGACGTAGACGCCGATGAGGACGCGCTTGACGGGAAGTCCCGCGAGGGCCGCGGCGGACCGGTTGCCGCCGACGGCGACGATCTGCCGGCCGAAGGTGGTGCGCTGCACCAGGAAGGCGACGGCGACGGCCAGCACCCCGGCGATCCAGACGACGAGCGGGACACCGAGGAAGGACCCCGTTCCCAGCGACAGCAGGTCGGGGTTGACGATCTGCTTGAGCTGGCCGTCGGCCATGACCAGGGCCAGTCCCCGGCCGCCGACGAAGAGGGCGAGCGTGGCCACGATGGGCTGCAGCCCGATGAGGGAGACCAGGGTGCCGTTGACGGCTCCGACGACGGCACCCGCCAGGAGCGAGACGACGAGTGCGGGTACCAGTCCGTATCCGAGGTAGAGCGGCAGGAACGCGGCGGCGAGCGCCATGGTCGAGCCGACGGACAGGTCGACGCCCTCGGTGCCGATGACCAGAGCCATGCCCAGGGCGACGATGACGATGGGGGCGACCTGGACGAGCTGGGTGCGGAAGTTGTCGGCGGTCATGAAGTGGTCGGTGAACAGGGCGTTGAAGAGCAGCACCACCGCCACGGCGACGTACACGCCGTACTCCTGGTACCAGGCCGGGTCGCGCAGCCGGGCCAGCGGACCTGTGGACCTGGCGGGTTTCCCGGGTTCGGCGGGCTGTGCGGGTTCTACGGGCGGGGAGACGGCGGCCTGGGTCATCGGGGGTCCTCCTGTGCGGCCGGGGCCTTGTCCTCCGGCGCCGGTGCGTGGTCGGCGAGCACTTCGAGCAGCCGGTCCTCGGCCACGTCGTCGCCCGCCAGTTCGCCCGCGACGGCTCCGCCGCGCAGGACGACGATCCGGTCGGCGCCCTCGATGAGCTCCTCGATGTCGGAGGAGATGAGCAGGACGGCCAGGCCTTCGCGGGCGAGGTCGTCGATGAGGCTCTGGACCTCGGCCTTGGCGCCGACGTCGATGCCCCGGGTGGGTTCGTCGAGCAGCAGGACCTTGGGTTCGAGGCAGAGCCAGCGGGCCAGCAGGACCTTCTGCTGGTTGCCGCCGGAGAGTTCGCCGACCTTCTGCTCGGGGCTCGACGCCTTGATCCGCAGGCGCTTCATGAAGATGTCGACGATCCGGTCCTGCTTGGCGCGGGAGACGACACCGGCCCGGGACAGGCGCGGCATCGCGGCCAGCACGATGTTCTCGCGTACGGAGAGGCCGGGGACGATCCCCTCGGCCTTGCGGTCCTCCGGCAGCAGGCTGATCCCGGCGCGGATGGCGGCGGCCGGGGTGAGGCGGTTCAGGGCGGTGCCGTCGACGGTGAGTTCGCCCGCGTCCAGGTGCAGGGCTCCGGACAGGGCCTTCGCCGTCTCGCTGCGGCCGGAGCCGAGGAGTCCGCCGAGGCCGAGCACTTCGCCGGCGTACAGGGACAGGGACACGTCGTGGAGGTGGTGGCGGCTGGAGAGGCCGGTCGCGGTGAGCACCGGGGTGCGAGCCGCCTCGTGCCCCTCCGCGGCGAAGCTGGTGACGCCGGAGCGGCGGACCTCGGCCATGTCGCGGCCGAGCATCATCGAGACGAGCTGCATCCGGTCGAGGTCGGCGAGGTCCCCGGTGTGGATGTGCCGGCCGTCGCGGAGCACGGTGACGCGGTCGCAGATCCGGTAGAGCTCGTCCATGCGGTGGCTGACGTAGAGCACGGCGATGCCCTGGCCGCGGAGGTTCTCGATGACCCGGAAGAGGGTCTCCACCTCGCGCGGTTCGAGCGAGGAGGTCGGCTCGTCCATGATGACGACCTGGGCGTTGACCGAGACGGCCCGGGCCAGGGCGACCATCTGCTGGGTGCCGATGCCGAGGGTGTGCAGGGGGCGGCGGGGGTCGACGCGCACGCCGAAGCCGTCCAGCAGTTCCGTCGTCTCCCGGTGCATGCGGGCGAAGTCGATGAGGCCGAAGCGGTTCCGGGGCTCGCGGCCGAGGAAGATGTTGCGCGCCACGCTCATCAGCGGGACGAGGTTGACCTCCTGGTAGATCGTGGAGATCCCGGCCTGCTGTGCCTCGAACGGCCGGGCGAACCGGACGGGTCGGCCCGCCATCCGCAGGTCTCCCCCGTCGGGCCGGTACACCCCGGTGAGCACCTTGATGAGGGTGGACTTGCCGGCGCCGTTCTCGCCGACCAGCGCGTGCGTCTCCCCCGCGCGCAGGGAGAAGGAGACGTCGTCCAGGGCGACGACGCCCGGGAACCGTTTGCTCACCGAGCGGGCTTCGAGCACGGGGGACGCCGTGGACGCGGCCGCCTCCGGTGCCTGAGGTACTGCTTCGGGTGGTGCCATGGGTGGTCGTGGCCTTCCGCTGTTCCGAGGGGGCGGGCCCGGGGCCGCCGTGGCCTCCTGCGAGTGCCGCGGCGGCCGGGGCCGTGGGGATCGGGTGGGGTCAGTACGCCCCGCCGAGCGACGCCTCGGCGTTGGTCTCGTCGTACGCGCGGTCGGTGATGATCACGTTCTCGGGGATCTCCTCGCCGCCGTAGAACTTCTGGGCGGTCGCGAAGGCCAGCGGGCCGAAGCGCGGGTTGGACTCGATGACGGCGTTGTACTCGCCGTTGACCAGGGCCTGCACGGCGTTGCGAGTGCCGTCGACGGAGACGATCTTGACGTCCTTGCCGGGCTTCTTGCCGGCCGCCTTGAGCGCGGTGACGGCGCCGAGGCCCATCTCGTCGTTCTCCGCGTAGACGGCGGTGATCTCGGGCTTGGACTGGATGAGCTGCTCCATGACCTGCTGGCCCTTGTCGCGGGCGAACTCGCCGGTCTGCTGGGCCACGATCTCGATGCCGGGTGCCTCGGCCTTGATCTGGTCGACGAAGCCCTTGGTGCGGTCGGTGGTCACGTTGTTGCCGGAGGCGCCGAGGAGGATGGCGACCTTGCCCTTGCCGCCGGTCGCCTTGATCATCGCGTCGGCGGCCCGTTTGCCCTGCTCGACGAAGTCGGAGCCGAGGAACGCCACGTAGTCCTTGCAGGCGGTGGAGTTGACCTTGCGGTCGATGGTGAGGACCGGGACCTTCTTGGCCGCCGCGGCCTTGAGCGCCGGCTCGAGACCGTCGGAGTTCAGCGGGGCGATGATGAGGAACTGGGCGCCCTGGGACAGCATGTCCTGGATGTCGCTGATCTGCTTGGAGAGCTGCGACTGCGCGTTGGTGGTGAGGAGCTTCTTGACGCCGATCTTCTTGGCCTCGTCCTTGATGGACTGGGTCTCGGCGATACGGAACGGGTTGGCCTCCTTCTCCGACTGGGAGAAGCCGACCACCGCGTTCTTCAGGTCCAGTTTCGGCGCGCCGTAGGTCTCCAGCGAACAGCCGGCGCCGGAACTGGCTTCGGGGGTCTTGGCCGCCTGGGCACCCTGGCTGCTGTCACCGCCGGCGTTGCTCGTGGTCTCCGACTTGGAGCAGCCGGAAACGGCCAGCGTGGCGGTGGCGGCCAGCAGGCAGGCCGCGGCGAGGGTACGGGATCGACGCTGGGTCATCATGCGCGGGACGCTCCTTGGCGGGATGACGGCACGCCGTTCGGCGTGCGGTCGGGCATGGCTGGACGATGATCCACCGCTCGGTGGAAGAGGGCGCCGCATTCCTCACGACCCCGCTGCGAGCTGCGCAAACCGTGGTCGTGAGAGCCTGTGCGGCCTCTCGGCGGCTCGGTTTACAACGTTATATAGGCGCGGTGGCGCAGGCGGCAAGAGGTTGTCGATGCGTTTCCAAAATGTGTCGCCAGGGGTCCCCGCCCCTCGCACCCCTCGGCCGGGACCGGATGGCACCAGCTGGTGCGCGACCTCTGGACACCGGCTGGACGGCGTGCTGTCATACCGCCGACATCAATTTTTCCAACGTTGCAAGCATGCTGTCGCGCCCGCCTCCCCGTACGCGACGGCCGTCTTCGCCATGCGCCGGAGCGCGTCCGGGCCGGTCGCATCCCTGTCTGGCAGAGCAGAAGCGGAGTCCCGACGATGCCCCTGAACCGCAGACACGTCCTGACCGGCGCCCTGGCCACCGTCGCCACGACCGCCACGACCGGGCGCTGGGCCACCACCGCGACCGCCGCCGGCGGCAGGTCGGCAGCCGCGCGCGGTGGCCACTACTCCCCCAACGCGGCTCCCCTGCACCCGACGGCCTTTCTGAAGCTGCCGCCCGGGCGGATCACCGCACGCGGCTGGCTCGCCGGACAGCTCCGGCTCCAGCTGGACGGGCTCTGCGGCCGGTACGAGGAGTTATCCCACTTCCTCGACTTCGGCACGTCCGGATGGGTCCGCCCCGACCGTGGAGGGTGGGAGGAAGTCCCGTACTGGCTGCGCGGCTACGCCGACCTGGCGATCGTCACCGGCGACGCGACCGCGCCGGCGGCCTCCCGCCGCTGGATCGACGCGATTCTCGCGACCCAGCAGTCCGACGGCTTCTTCGGCCCGAGGTCCCTGCGGACCTCGCTCGGCGGCGGCCCGGACTTCTGGCCCTTCCTCCCCCTGATCCAGGCACTGCGCTCCTGGCAGGAGTACAGCGGCGACAACCGGATCATCCCCTTCCTCAGCAGGTTCTTCCGCTACATGTACGCCCAGGGACCCGGCGCCTTCGACACCAGCTGGATAGCACTGCGCTGGGGCGACGGCCTCGACAGCGTCTTCTGGCTGTTCAACCGCACCGGCGACACCTTCCTGCTCGACCTCGCGGACAAGATCCACCGGTACGGAGCCGACTGGGGGGACAATCTGGTCGACCCGCACAACGTCAACATCGCGCAGGGCTTCCGCGAACCCGCCCAGTACGCCCTGCGCAGCGGCTCCCCGCAGGACACCCGGGACACGTACAACACGTACGGCAGGGCCATGGACCAGTACGGGCAGTTCCCCGGCGGCGGCTTCGCGGGCGACGAGAACACCCGCCCCGGGCACGGCGACCCACGGCAGGGCTTCGAGACCTGCGGAATCGTGGAGTTCATGGCGAGCCACCAGCTCCTCACCCGGATCACCGGGGACCCGCTGTGGGCGGACCGCTGCGAGGAACTGGCCTTCAACTCGCTGCCGGCCTCGCTGGACCCGTCGGGCAGGGCGGTGCACTACATCACCAGCGCCAACAGCGTCGACCTGGACAACGAACCCAAGAGCGGCCGCCAGTTCCAGAACCCGTTCGCCATGCAGGCCTACCTGCCTGGCGTCGACCAGTACCGCTGCTGCCCGCACAACTACGGGATGGGCTGGCCGTACTTCGTCGAGGAACTGTGGCTCGCCACCCCGGACGGCGGACTGGCCGCCGCGATGTACGCCGCCTGCGAGGTGACCGCGAAGGTCGCGGACGGTACCGAGGTCACCTTCACGGAGGAGACCGGCTACCCGTTCACGGACACGGTCTCGCTGTCCCTGACGTCGCCGAAGCCGCTGCGCTTCCCCCTGGTACTCCGGATCCCGGCCTGGTGCGCAGCGCCGGTGATCGAGGTCGGCGGCCGCCGGGTCGCCGCACCCGCGGGCCCCGCCTTCACCCGTATCGACCGCACCTGGGTGAACGGCGACAGGGTCACCCTGCGTTTCCCGCAGCGCACCACGGTCCGCACCTGGGCGGCCAACCACGGCGCGGTGAGCGTCGACCGGGGACCGCTCACGTACTCGCTCCGGATAGGCGAGGAGTACCGGCGCACCGGTGGCACCGAGCAGTTCCCGGAGTACGAGGTCCACGCCACCGGTCCGTGGAACTACGGACTCGTCCTCGACACGGAGAAGCCGGCCTCCTCCCTGCGCACGCGCTCCACCGGGCGGGCGCCCGGTGACGATCCCTTCACCCTGGACGGCACCCCGCTGACCATGACCGCCCGGGCCCGCCGTATCCCCGAGTGGACGGCGGACGACGAACACGTGGTGGCGCCGCTGCAGGAGAGTCCGGCGCGCAGCGAAGAGCCGGTGGAGGAGGTCACGCTCGTCCCGATGGGCGCCGCCCGGCTCCGCATCACCTCGTTCCCCGCCGCGGCCCCCCGGGGCGCGCCGTGGCTCGCCGACCGCTGGTACCGCATCCTCAACCGCCACTCCGACAAGGTCCTCGGCGTGGACGGGATGTCCACCGCCGA
Source organism: Streptomyces clavifer (assembly GCF_036345975.1). Classification (NCBI taxonomy): domain Bacteria; kingdom Bacillati; phylum Actinomycetota; class Actinomycetes; order Kitasatosporales; family Streptomycetaceae; genus Streptomyces; species Streptomyces clavifer. Next base: position 502,322 of record NZ_CP107793.1, read on the forward strand.
CAGCGCCCACGCCGTCCAGTTCACCGACAACGGCACCGACGACCACCTCTGGCAGCTGCTCTGACGGGCGTTCCTGACGCAGCTGACGCACCGCTCCCCCGCACCATCCCGGTGCGGGGGAGTTTCTCCCTCTGTGAAGGAGTCGGACCCATGAACCCTCCACGTGACCAGGGCCGCGGGCCCTGGTGGCGCAGGCTGGCCTCCGCGATCGCCCTGCCGGCCCTCGTCGCCACCGCTCTGCTGGGGGCCGGCTCGGCGCCCTCCCGGGCGGCGGCCGCCGCCTGGACGCCGAAACCCTCCCCCATGACCACTCCGTGGACCGGCCAGGTGCCGGTGGACAAACCGCTCCCCGAGTACCCGCGCCCACAGCTCACCCGACCCGACTGGGCCAACCTCAACGGCATCTGGGACTTCGCGGTGACCGGTCGCGACGCCGGACAGCCCGCTGCCTTCCCGGACCAGATCCGCGTCCCGTTCGTCGCCGAGTCCGCGCTCTCGGGCATCAAGCGGAAGATCACCGAGAACGACAAGCTCTGGTACAAGCGCACCTTCACCGTGCCGGCGGACTGGACCGGCCGCCGTACGGTGCTGCACTTCGGCGCCTCCGACTGGCAGACCACCGTCTGGGTCAACGGCACCCAGGTCGGGGTCCACAAGGGCGGGTTCGACTCGTTCTCGTACGACATCACGCCCCGGCTGAACGGCGGCACGAACACCGTCGTGGTCTCCGTCTACGACCCCACGCAGACCGGCGGCCAGGCCGTGGGGAAGCAACGGATCAACGGCGTGGACCCGCACCCGGGCGGCGGGATCTTCTACACCGCCGCCTCCGGCATCTGGCAGACCGTCTGGCTCGAACCCGTGGCCGCCTCGCACATCACCCGTCTGGACATGACGCCTCATCCGGGCAGCGGCACCCTGCGGGTGAAGGTGCAGGCGGCTTCCGCGGGCGGACGGAGCGCGCGGGTCACGGTCTCCAGCGGCGGCACGGTGGTGGGGACGGCGACCGGGGCACCCGGCACGGAGATCTCCGTACCGGTTCCGAACCCCCGGCTGTGGAGTCCCGACGACCCGTACCTGTACGACGTGCGCGCAGAACTGCTCGACGGTGCGACCGTGGCGGACTCGGTGGGCGGCTACGCGGGCATGCGGTCGATCGCGGTCGCGAAGGTGGACAACATCCTACGGCCCGTCCTCAACGGCAAGTTCGTCTTCCAGACCGGCACGCTCGACCAGGGCTACTGGCCCGACGGCATCTACACCGCGCCGACCGACGCCGCCCTCAGGTTCGACCTGCAGGCGCACAAGGACCTCGGCTTCAACATGGTGCGCAAGCACATCAAGGTCGAGCCGCAGCGCTGGTTCTACTGGGCGGACAGGCTGGGGCTCCTCGTCTGGCAGGACATGCCCGCGATGGACACCGGCAAGACGCCGGACGCCGCCGCCCGTACGCAGTGGGAGGCCGAGTACCACGCGATCATCGACCAGCACCGCAGCTCGCCCTCCGTGGTCATGTGGGTCAACCAGAACGAGGGCTGGGGACAGTACGACCAGGCCAGGATCGCCGACGAGGTGAAGGCCTACGACCCGTCCCGACTGGTCAACAACATGAGCGGGGTCAACTGCTGCGGTTCCGTGGACGGCGGCAACGGCGACGTGATCGACAACCACGTCTACGTCGGCCCCGGCAACACCGCCCCCACCGCCACCCGGGCCGCGGTCCTCGGCGAGTTCGGCGGTCTGGGGTACAAGGTCCCCGGCCACGAGTGGTACCCGGGCGGCGGATTCAGCTACGAGGACCAGGCGAGCACCACCGCGCTGAACAACCGCTTCGTGGGCCTGCTCGACGCCATCCGTGTCGGACAGCTGCCGGCCGGGCTCTCGGCCTCCGTCTACACCGAGATCACGGACGTCGAGAACGAGGCGAACGGGCTGCTCACGTACGACCGGCAGGTGGTCAAGGTGGACACCGCCCGGGTCAGGGCCGCCAACCAGGCCCTCATCCAGGCCTCGCGGACACCCGCACCGCCGGTCACCCTGCCCACCGGGCAGTACAGGTCCCTCCGCGTCACCACGCCCGGCCACACGGACAAGTACCTGCGCCACGCGCAGGGACTCGCCCACACGGCGGTCGTCGACGGCGGTAGCGGCGCGCTGCTGAAGAACGACGCCACCTGGAAGGTCGTCACCGGTCTGGCGAACAGCAACTGCTACTCGCTGGAGTCCCGCAACTATCCCGGCGAGTACCTGCGCCACCGGGACTTCCGGGTCCGGCGCGACGCGGACGACGGCTCCGCGCTCTTCGAGGCCGATGCCACCTGGTGCGCGGTCGCGGGTACGGGCGGGGTGCGGCTGTCCAGCGCCAACCTGCCCGGCAGCTACCTGCGCCACATCGACTCCGAGGTGTGGCTGGCCACCGCGGGCGGCGGTCACGCCTGGGACAACCCGGCCACCTTCACCGAGGACACGACCTGGGCGGTGGACGCGCCCTGGGCCCCGTGACCTGACCACCCATCGGACGGGACCGGCCCGGCAGCATCACGCTGCCGGGCCGGCCTCCGCCGGTCCTACGGCTGTTCGCCGTCGTGCAGCGCGGTCACCTCCTGGTCGGTGAGCGCCTTGTCGTACACCTTCACCTGGTCGACGGAACCGTTCCAGAAGTCGGTGTTGGAGCCCGACCACTTGGCGCGGCCCACGGACAGCGCACCGGTGCTGACGTCCGCGGTCCCGGCCGCCGCGGTCGCGACCGGCCTGCCGTCGACGTACAGCTTGATCTCGTCACCGCTGCGCACCCCGACCACGTGGTACCACCGGCCGAGCTCCGGCTTCACTTCGAAGCGGGCCCGGTGGGCGCCCGGCGTGGAGAAGGCGAACGCGCCCTGTCCGTACTGGAGGTAGAACGGGTTCTCCTGGCGCCGCCCGTCCTGGCTGACTACGGTGGCGTAGTTGCCCGGCAGCGCGTCGAGCGACGCCCAGGCCGACACCGTGTAGTCACCGGTGGTGTCGACGACCGGGCCGGCGGTCTCCGCGTACTGGCCCTCACCGTCGAACTTCAGTGCGGATCCCTGCACTCCGGGCGCCCAGGACGTCCCGTCGGAGAGGGTGAGGTCCTTGTGGTTCGGGCCGCTGTCGGCGGCCTTGGTGCCCTCGTTCTCGTCGAGGGACCAGGAGCCGCCGCCCTTGATCAGGTCGCGCTCCCCCGCGGCGGCACCGGCCGCGATGACCTCCTGGTTGATCTTCCGGACCTTGGCCTGGTCGACCTTGATCTCGCGGCGGTCGTACGTCCAGAGCCCGTTGAGCTCGTTCTCCAGGTCGGTCACCTGGGTGTAGACGGAGCCGGAGAGTTCGGCGCCGGCCGCTGCGAGGTAGTGCGTACGGGTGTTCTCGACGTACTTCGCGGTCAGCGCGTCCTTGTCCGCGACACCGCTGTAGATCGCGGTGGGGGCACCCGGCCACATGTGTCCGGGCATCCGCAGGGTGAAGCCGCCGTGCTCACCGTCGATCGCGGCCCGGTGGTCCGGGAAGGCCGGATCGGTGTTGTTGTAGTCGTGGTGGTCGATGATGTCGCCCTTGCCGGAGTCACCCTTGGAGTTGCAGCAGTTGACACCGCTGTGGGCGTTGACGACCCGGGACGGGTCGGCGGCCTGGACCTTCTCGGTGATCTTTCCGGTCTCGGTGCGGTCCCACTCGCCCCAGCCCTCGTTGAAGACGATCCACGCGCCGATCGAGGGGTAGTTGTGCAGCTGCTGCATCATCTCGGCACCCTGGTCGAGGAAGGCCTTCTGACCCTTCTCGCCGGTGAAGTTGCCGGAGACGAAGTCCTGCCAGACCAGGAGGCCCAGCTTGTCGGCATGGTAGTACCACCGTGCGGGCTCGACCTTGATGTGCTTGCGGACGGAGTTGAAGCCGAGGTCCTTCTGCGTCTTCAGGTCGAAGACCAGCGCGGCATCGCTGGGGGCCGTGTTCAGGCCGTCCGGGTAGAAGCCCTGGTCGAGTTCGGCGAGGGAGAAGAACGGCTTCCCGTTGAGCACCAGCTTCTGGTAGCCGCCGACCTCGGCGATCCCGAAGGACCGCATACCGAAGTAGCTGTCGACGGTGTCCTTGGAGCGGCCGTCCTTGAGGGTGACCTCCAGGTCGTACAGGTACGGGTCGTCCGGCGTCCACAGGTGCTGCTTGGCGACGGGCAGGCTCAGCTCGCTGTTGGCCGCGCCGCTGACGGTGCCGACGACCTTGCCCTTCTTGTCGCGGGCGACAGCGGTGATCCGTGCGGACTTCGAGGCGCCCTCGGAGTTGACCTTCAGCGCGAGCCGGCCCTTGTCGATGTCCGGGGTGGTCGTCAGGGAGTCGACCGCGGCGGGTGCGACGGGCTCCATCCAGACGGTCTGCCAGATACCGGAGGAGGCGGTGTAGAAGATGCCGCTCGGGTTCGCCGACTGCTTGCCCGTGGGCTGGTCGGCCCCGGTGGTGTCGGTGACCGCGACCACGATCTCCTGCGGGCCGCTGCCCTTGAGGGCATCGGTGATGTCGGCGCTGAAGGCGGTGTAGCCGCCGGTGTGCTCGGTGACCTGCTTGCCGTTGACCCAGACGCGCGCCTGGTAGTCGACGGCGCCGAAGTTGAGCTTCAGGCGCTCGTCACCGCCGCGCTTGCCGACCGACCAGCTCTTGGGGACCGTGACGAGCTTGCGGTAGAACATGTGGTCTTCGTGGCGCTCGAGTCCGGAGAGCTGGGACTCGACGGGGTAGGGCACGGTGATGCGCTCGTCGAGCGACTTGCCGAAGACCGGCTTCTCACCGGCGGTGGCTCCCGCGAACTCCCACGGCCCGTTGAGGTTCTTCCAGTCGTCGCGCACCTGCTGCGGGCGGGGGTACTCGGGGAGGGGGTTCCTGCGGTCGAACTTCTCGCCCCACGGGGTGAGCAGCCGGTGCGTGGACTGGTTCTTCGCCCTGCGGCTGATCTCCGGGACGGTCTCGTCCCCGGCCTTCAGGCCGCCCTCGCCGTCGTACGCGACCCTGACCTGCTGGCCCTTCTGGACGGCTGCGCCCAGGGTGACGACGAGCGCCTTGCGGTTGCCGGGCGCCCTGGCGACCGACTTCACGGGCATCGGCGTGGTGTCCGCCTCGATGACGAGGTGGTCCTTCACGTTCTGGAAGCCGCTGACCTCGTGGTCGAAGGCCGCCTGCAGCTTCAGGCCGTTCTCGGCGACGCTCAGCCCGACCGGGTAGACCTCGTAGTCGGCCGGCGGGGTGAACGCGGACTCGGGCACGATCTGCTTGGCGAGCTTCGCGCTCGACCAGCGCAGGAACATGTTCGCCCCGCCGATGTCCTGGAACATCTCCAGCCGGAACGTGTGCGGTTCACCGGCCTTCAGGGAGACCGGCGCGCTGGTCTGCTCCTTGTCCCAGTCCGGCACCCAGTGGTCGATGACGGGCTTGTCGTCGATGAAGAGCCGGAAGCCGTTGTCGCCGATGGCGGAGAAGGTGTACTCACCGGTCTCGGGAGCCTCGATCTGTCCGGTCCAGCGAGCGGTGGTGTGCTCGGTCCTGCCGGTGGCCGACTCGAACGCGCCGGTCAGACCGGGGAAGTTGATCTCGGGGTCGAGCGCCGTCGCACCCAGCTTCGCGAAGTCGCGGGCTCCGGGGGCGGACATGGCGAAGTACTCGCCCTTGAGGCCGTGCACCTCGGTGGACGGGTCCTCCTTCACCGGCGCCGAGGCGTTGGCGGCTCCTTCGGCGGGAGCGGCGGCGGGGGCAGCGGCGGCGGCCGGGACCAGGGTGGCCCCGACGGGAAGCAGCAGCGCCGCCGTACAGGCGAGCGTTCTGAAAAGCGTGCGGGGGCGGACTAGTTGTCGTATCAAGGCGTCGTCCTCGTCGAAGAAGCCGAAGTGCTCCGAACCGCGAAGCACTGCACATAGTCGAACATTGAGCCACAGCCCCAAACACCTGACAACGGTCGTGCACGCAGAATTTTCAACGATAGAAAATTCGCTCCCCCACCACCGGCCACATCGGGACAGGCCGGACCCGGTGAGCGGCGACGGGCCGCCCACCGGGTATCGGCACACGGCCCGTCGCCGTCCTACTGCGGCAGACCCGCAGGTCCGGTGGCCCATCCGGTGTTCGGCCGGTCAGCCAGCCGGTAGTCCAGCGACCCACCCCTGGTGACCAGTCGCGCGTCCGTCCAGGACCGGTCGCTCGGGCGCCCGTCGACCTTCACCGCGTCGATGTACGGATGTGTCGCGCCGGCCCCCGGCGCGGTGATCCTGATGTCCTTGCCCCGCGGCCGGTCGAGCACGGCGGCGGGGAAGAGCGGGGTTCCGAGCAGCATCGTGGCGCTGCCCGGCGTCTGCGGGTAGAGCCCCAGGGCGGAGAAGACGTACCAGGCGGACATGGTGCCGAGGTCGTCGTTGCCCGGCAGGCCGCGCGGGCCGGTCCCGTAGACCGTGTCCACGATCTCGCGCACGGTCTCCTGGGTCTTCCACGGCTGCCCCAGGGCGTTGTAGAGCCAGGGGGCGTGGATGCCCGGTTCGTTGGTGGGGTCGTAGCGCAGCGCGTCGCCGCCCTTCACCGACCAGGAGCCGTCCGCCTTGTGGAAGAAGGCGTCCAGCCTCTTCGCCGCCGTGTCGCGTCCGCCCATCGCGGCGGCAAGGCCCTGCACGTCCTGCGGAACCATCCAGGTGTACGTGGCGCTGGTGCCCTGGGCGAAGCCGCGGTCGCTGCCGGGACTGAACGGGCTCACCCAGGACCCGTCGAGGTTGCGGGCCTGGATGTATCCGGTCGTCCCCGCACCGTCACCGGCCTCGGGGTTGAACACGTTGCGCCACCAGCGGCCGCGCTCCTCGAAGGTGCCGGCCTCCTCGTCCCGGCCCAGCAGCCGGGCCCAGCGGCCGAGCGCGGCGTCGGCGACGGCGTCCTCCAGCGTCTCGGCGGCGCCGCCCCAGCAGTGGCAGACGTCCTGGGGCGCGTAGTGGGACTCCAGGTACTGCGCCAGGTTGGGCCGCTGGCCGGTGCACTGGCCGGGGCATCCGGCGTCGGAGAGGCCGTCGGGGTGGGGCACGGTGGCCTGGCGGGCCAGGGACTCGTAGGCACCTTCGTAGTCGAAGTTGCGTACGCCCATGGCGTAGAACGTGGCCAGGGTGGCGGCCGTGGGGTCGCCCGTCATCACGTGCGTGGCGCCGTTGACGTGGACCCAGCGGTCCCAGACGCCGCCGTTCTGCCGGGCGAAGTTGTACAGGGACTGGGCGAAGTCCCCCGCGATCTCCGGTTTGAGGAGGGCGAGGAGCTGGATCTGGGCACGGTACTGGTCCCAGCCGGAGAAGTTGCTGTACTGCGCCCCCTGTCCGCGCGCCACCCGGTGCGGCTTCCCGTCCATGCCCGGGTAGCGGCCGTCGGTGTCGCTGATCAGGTTGGGCTGCATCAGCGCGTGGTACAGCGCCGTGTAGAACGCCGTGCGCTGCGCGTCGGTCCCGCCGCCGGTGCGTACGGAGCTGAGCTCGCGGTCCCAGGCACGGGATCCGGCCCGCGCCACGTCGTCCACGCTCGCCCTCGGCGCCACCTCCTCGCGGAGGTTGGCCTCGGCCCCGGCCCGGCTGACGTAGGAGATGCCGATGCGCATGCGGACATCGTCGTCGTCGGTGGTGTCGAAGCCGACCCAGCCACCGGATCCGCGTCCGGCCCGGTCGGCCCCGGTGGCGTACCCCTCGCCACCGCTGGCGCTGGTACCGCCCGGCGCGAGGGTGCCGTCCTTCCAGGTACCGGTCGAGGCGAAGTCACGGTCGAAGGAAGCGCTGAAGTAGAGCCGGTAGTAGCTCTTGCGGTTGTTGGTACCACCGTTGGCGCGCCTGCCGCAGAACGCCCCGGTGAGCACCGACCCGGTCACCTTGCGGTGCGCGGTGTCGATCTCGACCTCGGCGTCCTCGCTGCCGTTGAGTGAGTTCGACACCCGGAAGAGCAGGTTGGCGGGCTTGTCGGCCGGGAAGCTGAAGTCGGCCACGCCCGCGCGCTCGCTGACCGCCAGGTCCGCGGTGGCGCCCGAGTCCAGGCCGAGGGTGTAACGCCCGGGCACGGCCCGCTCGTTGTCGTGCGAGAAGTCGGCCGCGTAGACGGCGTCCTTGGTGTCCGCGGACGGGGAGGAGGTGACGTCGCCGACGAAGGGCATGATCGGCACGTCACCGGCGGCGCCCGGATTGCAACCGGCACCGTTGACATGCGTGAGGCTCAGCCCGCGCAGCCGGGTGGCCCCGTACTCATAGCCGTTCGCGGCTCCGGTGCTGGTCTGGTCGCCCCGGGTACTGGTGGGCGACCACGCGATCATGCCGTACGGGAGGACGGCGCCGGGAAAGGTGTTGCCGCCGTTCGCGGTACCGATCAGCGGATCGACGTGGGCCGTTGGCCGCGTGACGAGCACGTCGGCCTGGGCGGCCGGCGGCGTGACGGCGGCGGCGAGCGTGCCGGCGAGGACGATCGCGGCGGCTCGCGCGGCGAAGCGCAGGACGGGCGGTCTGGGGGGCATGTCGTACCTTCCGCAGGGGGACAACGAGAGCGTGGACAACGTTGTCAGACTCCGTTCCCCGGCGTCCGGCACCGCTGATCACCGCGCGGCCGAGCGTAGGTCCCCGGCACGCGCGGGGAAATGCCCTGGGCGGATCCCGCCGGTGAACGGGTGGTGAAGGAACCGGCGGCCGCCCTGGCACGATGGCGGTGCCGGCCATGATCCCGAGCCCGCGGAGGAGCGACGTGATTCGCTGGACGTACGCCTGCATCGACCGCCCGACAGCCCTCGTCGGCCCCGCGACGGACTTCTGGACGACCGTCACGGGTACCCACGCGTCCGCCCCGTGGGGGGCGGGCAGGTTCACCACGCTGCTCCCCGACGCGGCGGGCGGAGCCGGCACGGCCGACGCCTGCCTGGTGGTACAGGCCGTCGGCGGACCGGGCGGAGCCCATCCGGACCTGGCGGTGGAGGACGTCCCGGCCTTCACCGCACGGGCGGCCCGGCTGGGCGCAGCGGTCGGTCCGCACGGACCCGGGTCGACCGTGCTGCGCTCCCCCGGCGGTCAGCCGTTCTGCGTCGTGCCCTGGCGCGGCCAGCAGGACCGCCCGCCGGTCCATGGCGGCCCCGGGCGTCCGGAGAGCCGGCTGGACCAGCTCTGCCTCGATGTCGCACCGGCCTCGTTCGAGGCGGAGGTCGTCTTCTGGACGGCACTGACAGGATGGGACGCGACTCCTGGCGAGCACCCGGAGTTCGTCGCGCTGCGCCCGCGCCCGGACCTGCCGGTGCACCTGCTGCTCCAGCGCCTGACCGAGGCCCGCCCCGCCTCGGCACACCTGGACATCGCGTGCCCCGACCTCGGCGCGGGGAGGGCCTGGCACGAGCGGTGCGGCGCCTCGTTCGTCCGCGACGGCCCCGCGTGGACGGTGATGCGGGACCCGGCGGGCGGCGTCTACTGCCTCACACGGCGCGCTCCGGAGACCGGCCGCTGACGACCCGCCGGCGCGACCGCCCCCGGACGGGGCACGGCCCGCGCCGGTCGGCCCGGTGACGCCGGCGGGAGGCGGCCACCGATCTCCCCGTGTTCCCCCCGCGGGCACCTCGAGCCCGTCCGGCAGGGCGTCGGCGACCTCAGGTGATCCCTGAGGTCGCCGCTGCCCTGGGTGCCGGAACCCCGCCGGAACCGCGTTTCCGCGGCTACGGCGTCGTGATGTCCGGCCGGGGCGCGGTCGCCATCCCGCTGCCGATGGCGAAGCTGGGGTGCGGCGGCTGGTTGTAGGCCGTGTTCTGCCAGGCCAGCGCGGTGCGGTACATGGTGTCGTGCAGCAGCGTGGTGATCTTCGTGCCGGTCTCGTACGGCGTGGAGTAGATCCGCAGCGCGGTGTTGTTGGTGGTCGGCCAGACGACCTCCTCGCGCCAGTCACCGAAGAGGTCTCCGGAGATCGACGGTGTGGCCTTGGTGCCGTTGTTGGAGTGGACGGACGCGCCGGTCAGCTGACGGGTGTCGGCCGAGGTGCCGTACTTGTCGATGTGGGTGCCGTCGAGGAGTTCACGGGTCGTGTCGCCGTCCCACCAGGACAGGAAGTTCGAGCTGGACGGCTTCCGGCTGCCGACCACGGCACCCTGCGGGTTCCGCACCCCGGAGACGGCGGAGGACCAGGACTCGGCACCTGCGCTGCCGGACCAGATGTCACCGGACACGCCGCGGCCGTTGTCGCCGCTCGCGGGGGTGGACCACAGGATCTGGCCCGTCCTCGCGTCCGCCATCCACGAGGACGGCTTGGAGCTGTCCTCGTCGACCTTGAACTCCTCCAGCCCCGGCCGGGAGGGGTCGAGGTCGCCGACGTGCATGGCGTCGCCGTGGCCGTTCTTCGTCGTCCACAGACCGCTGCCGTTGTCGTCCACGGCCATGGCACCGTAGATGATCTCGTCCTTGCCGTCACCGTCGGCGTCGGCGACGGACAGCTGGTGGTTGCCCTGGCCGTCGTAGCCCTTGCCGGAGTTGGTCGAACTGTTGGTGTCGAAGGTCCAGCGCCGGGTGAAGGCGCCGTTGCGCCAGTCCCAGGCCGCGATGACGCTCCGCGTGTAATAGCCGCGCGCCATGATCAGGGACGGCCTGGACCCGTCCAGGTAGGCGGTGCCGGCGAGGAAGCGGTCGACCCGGTTGCCGTACGAGTCGCCCCACGAGGAGACGGTGCCGCGCGCCGGGACGTAGTCGACGGTGCCCATCGCCGCGCCGGTACGGCCGTTGAACATCGTGAGGTACTCGGGTCCGGACAGGATGTAGCCGGAGGAGTTGCGGTGGTCCGCGGAGGAGCTGCCGATCACCTTGCCGGTTCCGTCGGTGCTGCCGTCGGCCGTCTTCGTCGCCACCTCGGCAAGGCCGTCGCCGTCGTAGTCGTACACCTGGAACTGCGTGTAGTGCGCACCGGAGCGGATGTTGCGCCCCAGGTCGATCCGCCAGAGCCGGGTGCCGTCGAGCCGGATCCCGTCGATGATCGTGTTGCCCGTGTAGCCGGACTGGGAGTTGTCCTTGGCGTTGGTGGGCTGCCACTTCAGTACGAAGTCGAGGGCGCCGTCGCCGTCCAGGTCACCGACGGAGGCGTCGTTGGCCTCGTAGGTGTAGGCGACCCCGTCGGGTGTCGTACCGCCCGCGGGCGGGCTGATCGGCACGTCCTTGTAGCCGGCCCGGAACTGGATCGCGTGCACGGAGTCGCTCTGCTCCACGCCGCCGACGACCGCACGCACCGTGTAGTCGGCGGTGGCGGGTGCGCCCGGGTGGAAGTAGTTCGTCGAGGCGGTGACGGGCGTGGTGTTGACCTTGGTACCGGCCCGGTAGACGTTGAAGGACACGTTGTCGGGGTCGGTGCCCAGCCAGCGCCAGCTGACGAGGTTGCCGCTGTCGGTGTGCACGCTGACGACACCGCGGTCGAGGGCCTCGGCCTGCCGGACGGTGGCGGCCTGCGAGGCGGGGCCGAGGGCGACGATCCCGCCGGCGGCGAGCAGCCCGGCAGCCAGCGAGCCGATCAGCGCCCGGTTGCGGGTGGCTCGGCGCCGACGGCGCGAGCGGGGTTCGGGGTGGGGAAACAGAGGCTCCACGAGAGGCACCTTCTGGCCGGGGACGGCTTACGACTCGTCAGTCGCCGCCCGGTGCCGAAAGGTTGCCGCGTCATTCCGCTTCTGTTCCGACCTGCCGGACTCCGGTCCGCCGGGACCCGGTGGGCCGCACCCCGATTCCGGCCGCGTGCGCCGCCGTGTGCAGCGAGCGCAGGGCGAGCAGCAGGAATCCGACGTCGTCGAGGTAGACGGGGTCGGGCAGCAGGTCGACCGGCGACACGGTGTAGACGATCGCGGCCCAGACCAGTGCCTTGTTGTGCAGGGGGATCCCCGCGTCGACGAGCAGCTTCCTGGCCCGGACCACCCGTACCAGGAGCACGGCCGCCGTGCCTGCGGCGAGGAGCGCGGCGACCGCACCGATGATGAGCCAGACCGAAGTGTCCATGGTTCATCGTCCACCCTCGCGGCGGCCGGAGCGCCCAGGTGTCACCCCTGGGCCCTGACGTGCCGGCGGGCGCGGCGCTTCAGGGCACGGCGTTCGTTCTCGCCGAGGCCTCCCCATACGCCCGAGTCCTGCCCGTTCTCCAGGGCCCATTCCAGGCACTGTTCCCGCACGGGGCAGGTCGCGCACACCGCCTTGGCGTCCTCGGTCTGCACGAGCGCCGGGCCGGTGCTCCCGATGGGGAAGAACAGATCCGGGTCCTCGTCGCGGCAGGCCGCGTGCATGCGCCAGTTGTCCATGACTTTCCACTCCTCTGCTGCGTGCTCGGGCGGTTGTCCCCTTGCGGATGACCGGCTTCGGGCGATCGAAACCACCTGGGACGCGCCTATCCGCCCCCGGGCAGAGGGGAGCCCGGGTGGGGCGCGGACGCACACGCGCTGTCCAGCCGGATGCGGTACTGCATCACCGTGTCCGGTTCATCGGTGATCTCCACCCGGGCGCCCGGGGTCTCCAGGACGGCGCAGTCGGCGATCTCCGGAGCCGGGACGCGCATCAGGTGCAGTGGCGGGACCCCCGTCATGGGGTGCGGCGGGAAATCGAGCGGTACCACCTGCACGGTGACGTGCGGCCGGTCCGCGGCCTCGGTGAGCAACGCCCGCTGCCCGGCCATCACCTCTGGACCGCCGACCCGCGTGTGGAGCGCGGCGGCCGGGAACAGCGCCCAGAGGGCGGCGCCGCGCTCCGCCATGCGCCGCTGCCGCTCCCCCAACAGTTCGACGCGCCGGGTCCGCTGCGCGGGGCTCTCGGCGGGGTACAGGATGCGGCACAGTGCCGCCGCGTAGTCCGGCGTGCGCAGCAGCTCGGGGACCAGCGCGGGGTGCCAGGTCCGGACGAGCCCGGCGGAGGACTCGATGCCGATGACCTCCTGCTGCCACGGCTCCATGGCCCCCCGCCACCGATGCCACCATCCGGGGAGGTTCGCGGTGCCCAGACCCGCCATGACCGGCTCGGCCTCGGCCGCGGGGACCCCGTAGCGGTCCAGGAGGACGCGGACCTGGCGCGCGTCCAGTCCCGTCTCGGCGCGCTCGATGCGCCGCACGGTCGCCGGGTGGGCGTCCAGCGCCTCGGCTGCCGCCTGCAGGCTGACTCCCGCGCGTTCGCGGAGCATGCGCAGACGCGCCGCGAGGACACGGTGCTCGACCGTCGGGCCGGATCGGGGCCGCATGCACACGCCTTCCTCGCGGGCTCGGATTCGGATCTTTTCAGGCATTCTGTCGCTTGCAAAGTATGCACTTTGCGCCGACAGTACATACATGTCGGAAATAGTCAGTTGCGCACGACTCGTCTCGGAGGATGCCGGCGGACGGAGCGCACAGAGCTGGTGGATGCCCCGTCTCGCCCAGTGCGTGCCGGAGGCCAGGCACCGCGTGCAGGAAGTCATGCGTGACTGGGGAGAGCCCGACGACCGCGTCGACACGGCGGCTCTGGTGGTGACCGAGCTGGTCACGAACGCGGTGCAGCACACCGCGGGCCGACGCATTCGGTGCCGTGTCCTGCGTTCCACGGGCAGAGTGCGCATCTGTGTGTGGAACCGCGGCAGGGGGCGCGTACCCGCGCCGTCCCGCCCGATGGACCCGGGCGCGGCGTCCCACCCCCGCGCCCCGATGCCACGCCGCCCGGAGCTGTCACACCGTGCCGGTGACGGTTCCCACGGTCTGCACGGTCCGAGCGTTCCGAGGAGTGCGGAGGGCCCCGGCCCGGTGGCGATGGGGGACCCGGACGGCCTCGAAGGCTTCGACCTGGCGTCGCTCCCCGAGGACGGCCGGGGTCTGATGCTCGTGGACATGCTGGCGACCCGGTGGGGAACGCGTACCAGCTTCTCGAGCCGCCTGGTGTGGGCCGATATCTGAAGGCCCCCGGGGCTCGTCCGGGCCGGTCAGGCGACCGCGGTCCGGCATTCGGGGTGGCCCCAGCCGTTCGGGTTCTTCGCGATCACGTCCTTGGCCGCGTACGGCTTCCCGCAGTGGCAGCGCCCCGCGAACTTCGCGCTGATCGTCGCGCCGGGACGCGAGGTCCTGACCGCACCCGCCGTGCCGCCCGCCCTGCTCTTCGACGAGCGCGCGGGAGCCGGCACCGGCAGTCCCGCGGCACCGTGCACCGTCCCCGCCGCCTGCTGCGACACGGCCACCTCGCTCGCGGCCTGGTCGGCGAGCGCGTTGAGCGGATCTCCGTCGACCTGGTGCGCGGGCACGTAGCGGAAGCTCACGCTGCGGCCGCCCATCAGGTCGTCGATGCCGACCACCAGCTCCCGGTTGGCGACCGGCTTCCCCGCAGACGTCTTCCAGCCGTTGCGCTTCCAGCCCGGCAGCCACTTGGTCACCGCGTTCATCGCGTACTGCGAGTCCATGCGCACCTCGACGGGCACCGCCGGGTCGGTGGACCTCAACAGTTCCTGCAGGGCGGTGAGCTCGGCGACGTTGTTGGTGGCGGTGCCCAGCGGGCCCGCCTCCCACCGCTGGGGGCGCCCCTGCCCGTCGGCCACGACCCATGCCCAGGCAGCAGGCCCCGGATTTCCCTTCGATGCCCCGTCACACGCGGCGATGATGCGCTCGTCCATGCGTCGATCATGCCAGCACGGATGCTCAGGGCACGATCGAGTCGATGTATCCACCGTCCACCCGCAGCGCCGAGCCCGTGGTGGCCGAGGCCTGGGGGGAGCTGAGGTAGACGACCAGGTGGGCGATCTCCTCGGGCTCGATCAGCCGCTGCAGCAGGGACTGCGGCCGGTGCAGCCGCATGAACTCACGCTGCGCCTCGTCCCACGGCAGGTCCGTGCCCACCAGCTCGCGGACGAAATCCTCGACGCCTCCGGTGTGGGTGGGCCCGGCGATCACCGAGTTCACGGTCACCCCGGTGCCCGCGGCCTCCTTGGCGAAACCCCGGGACACCGCCAGCAGCGCGGTCTTCGACATTCCGTAGTGGATCATCTCGGCGGGGATCACGATCGCGGAGTCGCTCGCGATGTTCTGCACCCGCCCCCAGCCCCGCTCGGTCATCCCCGGCAGGTAGCGGCGGATCAGACGTACGGCGCTGAGGACGTTCGTGTCGAAGTACGTGCGCCACTCGTCGTCGGTGATCTCCAGCGGCGGCCGGGATCCGAAGATGCCGAGGTTGTTGACGAGGATGTCCGCGACGGGCGCCTCCTCGCACAGCTCGGCCGCTCCCCGCTCGGTGGTGAGGTCGCACGCCACCGTGACGACGTCCGCGTCCGGCTCGGCGCCGCGCAGGACGTCCGCAGCCGTGTCGAGCCGGTCCCTGCCCCTCCCGGTCAGCACCACGCGGGCTCCCGCGCCGGCCAGACCGGTGGCGACGGCCAGACCGATGCCCTGTGAGGAGCCGGTGACGACCGCGGTCCTCCCTGCGAGATCGATGCGCACCCCACGGTCCTTTCGTCCCACGCCCACGGTGTACGGGATCGTCTCCACCCTGGCACTTCCGTGGCCCGGACGCCTTCCGGACGCGCCCTCGGGTCCTCGCCCCCGCGGTGTGCTCGTGGGACGGGGCGGGCGGATCAGCCGAACCGGTCCGGGAGCCGGGAGGGGGCGCGCCGACGGGTCCGGGCGAGGAGCACGACCGAGCACACGGCCGCGAAGGCGCACCACGTCGAGATGAACTCCGTGCGCCACAGCGTCACGCAGACCGCCGCGCCCACCGCGACCAGGACGCCCAGCAGTACGAGGCCGCGGTCGCCCGAGAGCAGCAGGGAGCCGATGGTGGCCAGCACGTAGCCCGCCACGAGGAGCCCGGGGCGGGGAAGGCCGACGACGTAACCGAGGGTGTGTCCGCGGATCTCCGCCGTGACGGGGTGTGCGGCGATGCCGTACGAGAGGGCGGCCGAGGTCACGATGCCTGCCGCGACGGGGACCGCCAGCCGTCGGCGGGCACCGGGCGGCACCGTGCAGAGGACACCCAGCGGCACCCAGAGGGCCAGCAGCGGAAGCGCGATCACCGCCCAGGCGGTGGTGGCGGGCCCGCTGCCGCCCCCGGAACGCCAGATCACGGCTTCGGTGATCTGGTGCGCCCCGAGGAGCAGCGGCAGTGCCGCGAGCGGCAGGTCACGGGCCCGTTCGAGGCGGGCGACACAGGCCACCCCGACCGCGACGATCCCCGTGCCCGCGACGAGATCGGCGGTCGCGCTCCAGCACATGGAGTCACGCTACGGTCCGGCGGGCCGCTGTTCCGGCCGACACGAGTGCCGCGGCGCGTGCGCGGGAGCGTGCGGGGCCCCGGCCCGCCGCACGGGCCGGCCGGAGCCCTGTTGCGAGGTCAGAGAACGCCGGACTCCGAGACGGCGATCTTGGCCCGGGTCGTGCCGCCCGAGGTGCCGTACGACTCGATCTTGCGGACGAGCTCCATGCTGGACTCGTCGGCGACCTCACCGAAGACCACGTGCTTGCCGTCCAGCCACGGGGTGACGACGGTGGTGATGAAGAACTGCGAACCGTTGGTGTTCGGGCCCGCGTTGGCCATCGACAGCAGACCCGGCTTGGTGTGCTTCAGGGTGAAGTTCTCGTCGGCGAACTTCTCGCCGTAGATGCTCTTGCCGCCGGTCCCGTTGCCGCGGGTGAAGTCGCCACCCTGCAGCATGAAGTCCGGAATGACCCGGTGGAAGGGCGAGCCGGCGTAGCCGAAGCCCTTCTCGCCGGTGGCCAGCGCACGGAAGTTCTCCGCCGTCTTGGGGGCCACGTCGTCAAAGAGGTTGAACACAATCCGCCCAGCGGGCTGGTCGTCAATGGTGATGTCGAAATACGCCTTGATGGTCATGGGGCCATCCTGACATCTGCGGCCGCCCACTGTTGCACGGGACCCCGTTCCACGCGGTCGGCCGACGCGTTCCCGGAGGGCACAGCGGTGCGGCGCACCACGGCGTGGGCCGTGGTGCGCCGCGGGAGGACGGGGTCCGCCACTACCGGTGTGTCAGCGGTTGTCACCGCCACCGCGGTGGTGTCCGCCGTTGTTGTGACCACCGTTGTTGTGTCCGCCGTCGCGGTGCCGGCCCCAGGACTCGGAGTCGACCCTGTGCCCGCGCCTGTCGCGGAGCGTGGCGGTGTCCTTGCTGTCCCACACGTAGTGGCGGCGGTTCTGGTAGACGTCGTGGCGGGAGTCGCGGCCCACACCGGTGTGGACGCGGACGGAGGAACGGCCCGGCAGGCGGAGGTCGAACTCGTAGGTGCGGCGGCTCTCGTCGGTGAGCGTCCACCCACGGAGGTTGACGGCGCGACGGCCGGTGTTGGTGACGGTGACCCACTCCGCGTTCAGGCTGCGGTTGGAGCCGTTGTCGCGACCCGGGCTCTCGTACTGGATCTCGCCCAGGACGACCGCCGAGCGCTGGGCCGGCCGGTTCTGGCCGTGGTCCCGGCCATCGGCCGTGGCCGGCAGGGCCGCTGCGGCGAGCAGAGCTCCGGAGGCGAGAACGGTGGCGGTGATCCGTCGTGCGGAACGGGACATGGAAACCCCTCATCATGCGGGCCCGGTACGGATGTGCCGGGCGTTGTTCGGCCCCGGCGTAGTGCCGGGAACGCAAACTTTGTCCCGCTTCCGAGGTGGCTGGAAAGAGGCCCTGATGCGCGTGACAAAATGCGGACATTCCTGTCACACACGGCTGCAGCCGACACGGATTCCGACAGTCGTAGACCTGTCAACCGTTGATCGCCGCACCGACCCGTTCCGGCTACCGACCACCGGGCCACAGCGCTCCGTATGCGCCGCATCCCGCTACCCGCGCACCCCCGGCCGGACCGCGCGGATGCGCGTAACAAAAGCGAGAGCGCTTTCCTGGACATGAGTAGCATTACTGCGGGAAATGAGCCCTTTTGTTCGAGCCCGCAGAACCCACCGGGCCGGAGCGATCCGGGCACGCTGTCCTCCACTGGTGACCAGCGCGTTCACCGGGCTCAGCGGATCCATCGCCAGGGACCTCGCCAGCAGCACTCCCACGGCCAACGGGAGCAGGGTGACCGCCAGCGCCGTGCCGGCCGTGGTGAGGTTCTGGATGCGGGGATGCCGCTGAGCGTCGGGGACCATGGTTCCCATTCGACCAGCGGCGGCCCGCGCCGGAATCGGGTCACGTACTCAGGAGCACCGCTCCCCCGTACTCACCCGCCGGCACGCACCGGCGCGAACCGGTCGGACGCATCGCACGGACCGGGGCGGACGCACTGTACGGCCGGTCAGGCCTCCGGGGCTCCCGAAGGCCCCCAGTGGGAGAACCGGGGCAGCCACTTCACCCGGTAGTCGGGGTGTCCCGCGTGTTCGCCGGCCATCTGCCGGACGACGAATCCCAGCCCCACCGCGCGCCCCGAGGCGAAGTCCTGATCGGGCCGGTCCGTGTCCCGGGACGCGATCTCCTCGTACTCGTCCAGGAGGACCCTGTTCGTCTCGATGCGGCGCAGGGTGCGTGCCGGGTCCTGGAGGGCGATGTGCCGGTCGTAGCCGCGGGACCGCACGACGAAGGCGATACCGCCCGTGCGGTCGTGCACTTCGCCGGGCGCCTCGGCCGGGCACCGCCAGCCGTCCCCGCCGGCTCCCCGAGCGATCTGCTCCTCCTCCGCGAGGCGTGCGCGCACGAAGGCCAAGAGGTCCGTGTTGTCTGCCATGTGGTTCCGAATCCTTCTCCGTCACGGGCCGGCGGCGATGCGCTCACCGCCACGGGCCCGGTCTACCCGACCAGCAGAGGATGCCTCACGAGCAGGCACTCGGCGCAGTCCGCCCCCGCGCGGTCCGCATGACGGACATCCGGCCACCCCGGCCGGGGCGGCGACGTCCCGAGTGGCGGGGGGAGATATCCGGGTGTTCACTGGTTTGCGGCCATTCCTGTCACGATCCACCGCGAATGACTCCTCAGATCGCCGGAAGCAGGTCACCCATGCCTTTCGTCACTGTCGGCCAGGAGAACACGGCGTCCATCGACATCTACTACGAGGACCACGGGAGCGGCCCCGCGATCGTCCTCATCCACGGCTACCCGCTCGACGGGAACTCGTGGGAGAAGCAGCAGCGCGTCCTGCTGGACGCCGGATTCCGGGTCATCACCTACGACCGCCGGGGATTCGGCGGGTCGAGCAGGCCCACGACCGGGTACGACTACGACACCTTCGCCGCCGACCTCAACTTCCTGCTGGACCACCTCGACCTGTCCGAGGTGATCCTGTGCGGCTTCTCCATGGGGACCGGTGAGGTCACCCGGTACCTGGGGAGGTACGGATCGGGCCGGGTCGCCAAGGCGGTCCTGATGGGGGCCATCCCTCCCTTCCTGCTCAAGACGGACGAGAATCCCGAGGGGGTCGACCGGTCGGTCTTCGATGGCATCAAGGAGGCGGTGATCGCCGACCGTCCCGCGTACTTCAAGGACTTCCTCGACAACTTCTACAACGTCGACACGTTCGGTGGCACGCGCATCAGCGACCAGGCGTGGAACAACAGCTTCAACGTCGCGGTCGCCGCCTCCCCGTTCGCCGCGCACGCCTGCGTGGACACGTGGCTCACCGACTTCCGCCAGGACCTGCCGAAATTCGACATCCCCACGCTCCTGGTCCACGGGGACGCGGACCGGATCCTGCCGTATCCGAACACCGCCGCGCGGCTGCCCGGGCTCATCGACGACCTCACGTTCGTGACGGTCGAGGGCGGACCGCACAACGTGGCCTGGACGCACCCCGAGATCGTCAACCCGGCGCTGCTTGAATTCGTCACGAAGTGACGGCCCGGGCGGGCCCTGGCTCATCGAGGACGCGAGGGCCGACCGTGATCAGCCGGCGGAATCGCGGCGGGCGGCGAGCAGCAGCGCGATGTCGTCGGGGCGGTTCTCGTCCTGGCCCGCGCGGGCGATGACGCGGTCGGCGGTCTCGGCGAGGGGCGCGTGGCCGACTTCGGCCAGGGTGCTGCGCAGGCGTTCGATCCCCTCGTCGATGTCCGTACCCGCCTTCTCCACCAGTCCGTCGGTGAACAGGGCCAGGACGGCTCCCCGCTCCAGCCGCAGGCCGGCGACCGGGTAGGACGCGGCGGGGTCGATTCCGAGGACGACACCGCCCGGCAGGTCGAGAACCTCGGTCCTGCCGCCGGGGTGCCGCAGGACGGGCTGGGGGTGGCCGGCCCGCACGGCCTGGGCGTACCCCGTCGCTGAGTCGAGCACCACGTAGCAGCAGCTGGCGAACTGGCCCGGATCGAGGTCGATGAGCAACCGGTTGGTGGCGCTCATGATCTCCTGCGGGTCGTGTCCGCTCAGCCCGAAGGCGCGTACGGCGCTGCGGAGCTGGCCCATCGTCGCGGCTGCGGCGACGCCGTGGCCCTGGACGTCGCCGATGACGAGGGCCAGCCCGCTGCCGGTCTCGATGACGTCGTACCAGTCGCCTCCGACCTCCATGCCCCGGGTGCCGGCGAGGTACCGCCCGATGGTCTCGACCTGCTCGACGACGGGCAGGCGGTGCGGGAGCAGGGCGTCCTGCAGTCCGCGGGCGAGGGCGGCCTCGGTGTCGTAGCGCTGGGCCCGCTGGAGCGCCTGGGCGATCAGACCGGCCAGGGCGGTGAGTGCGGTGCGTTCCTCGGGGCTGAAGCCCCGAGGCTGGTCGAAGCCGAGGATGCACGACCCGACGGGGCGCCCGGACGCGATGAGCGGCAGGAAGGCGCGGGCGCCGACATCGGTGTCCATGGGGATCCCCGGGTACGCCTCCGCCAGCTTCGTCATGGACTCGAAGAACAGCGGTCTGCCGGTCGTGAGCGTCTCCACGCCGGGGATGTGCGCGTCAAGGCCGACGCCGTCGAACCGGTTCAGGAAGCCTTGGGGGAAGCCCGTCTCCCAGGACAGGTAGAGGTGCCGTTCGCTCTGCAGGTAGATGGCCAGCTGTCTGCCCCCGAACGCGGGCAGCAGCTCCTCCGTGACCACGGCGGACACCTGGCGGGCGGTGACCGCCTCCGTCAGGGCGATGGCCAGGGCGACCGGGCGGTACAGGACGGCCGAGCGGTCGCCCGGGGAACCGGGTCCCGGGCCCTGTGCGTCGACGGGCGCCGGCGGGCGCTCGGGGCGCCCGGCGGCGCCGACCGTCACGGTGATCTCGTCCGGGCCGGGGTACATCGCCACGTTCAGCCACTCCGTCGCGGAGCGTCTGGCCAGGAAGTACACCGGGTCCGCGGAGAACAGCGCGGCCCTGTGGTGGTCCTCGTAGGCGGGGTTCGCGAGCCAGGGGAGCACCTCCCACAGGATCCGGCCGACCATCTCCGCACGGCTGTGGCCGAGGACCTCCTCGGCCAGCCGGTTGACGTAGGTGATCCGACCCAGCCGGTCGTGGGAGAGCGTGCCGCGCGGAATCCGGTCCGCGGCCTGTGGGAAGACCGGCTCGGTGCCCGGGTCGAGCAGGACACCGGACAGGCCCACGTGTCTTCGGGCGGGCCCGCTGCGGGAGAGTTCGACCAGGAGTGATCTGCCGTCCGGTCCGCGCAGTCGCATCCTGCGTACCTGCGGCTGCGCGGACCGCGCCGCCCCGGCGCCCAGGGTCCACAGCCCGTACGCGTCCTCGGGCAGCAGCCCGGCCGTCAGCGCCTCCATGGTGTCCGCGGGTCCGGTGCCGAGCATCAGACACGCCTCGTCGTCCGCGCTGAAGGCGCCGCTGACGGGGTCCCAGTCGAAGTGCCCGACCCGCAACGGCCGCACGGTGTCCGAGGGCAGCCGCACGGGTACGGGCTCGCCCTCCCACGTGATCGGCGGCCCGTCCGTCTCCAGTGCGGCGATGTCGGCGCCGAGCCGGCTCGCAAGGTCCTCCACCTCGCGGCGGTCCGCCATGCCGACGGGCTCGCCGCGCGTGGCATAGCGCAGCACGACGAGCACACCCACGGGCGTGCGCCCGCTCAGCACCGGTGCGTAGAGCGATCCGAACGGGAACGGCAGCCCCGCCATCAGCTGCGGGAACCGGCGCATGGTCTCCTCGGCATCGCCCAGGTACACGGGCTTGCCGGAGCGGTACGCCTCGGCCACCGGGAAGGGCCGGTTCACGTGCATGCGCCACCACGGACGCATGAGGGATACGGGCAGCCCCGCGAGGACCGCCATGAGGAGGAGGCCCGGGGTGCGGGAACGCAGGTAGACGCCGCCGGCGTACCCGCCCGCGGCGTCGATGGCACTCACCGCCGCCTGCGCGAGCACCGGGGACAGCCCGTCGGGCCCTCGGCTGCCGTGCGGTCTCCAGGTCACACAGTCAGGATGGGCACCACCGCGCCCCCGCGCACCTCCGCACCGGTGCGGAGGTGCGCGGTTTACGGGGAGGGCTCCTCAGCCATGAGTGGGGACACGGGGCTCGGTGCCCGCCCGGGCGCACACGGAGGCGGCCACGTCGGAGGCGTGGGCGAGCATCGCCTCCACCTCCTGGACTCCGGTCGCGCCCGCGAAGGCACCTCCCGCGCCCAGGCGGTTCAGCATGCCCGCGAGGAAGGCGTCCCCCGCGCCGATCGTGTTGACCACCTCGACCGGTGTGGCCGCCACCGACACCGGCGGTGCGGTGGGGGTGTACGCCGTGCTGCCCCTGGCTCCCCTGGTCATGACCACGAGCCGGCCGTCGGCCGCCAGGTCCGCGCAGGTGTCCTCCGGATCCGCGCCCGGCCACAGGCGCGCCAGGTCCTCGTCGCTGGCCTTGACGACATGGGCGAGGCCGCACAGCTCGCGCAGCAGCGCCAGACTCCGTTCCGGGTCCAGGGTGCGGTCCTCCCGGACGTTGGGGTCCACGACGAGGAGGGAGTGCGCGGCAGCCGCCTCGGCCGTCGCCCGTACGGCCTCCGCCCCGGGATCCACGACCGCCGCGAGCCCGCCCACGTAGACGGCGCCGAAGCGGCCGGCCTGGGCCGAGAGGTCCGGCAGCCGGAAGGTGGCCGTGTCCCCGAGGTGGAAGTGGTATCCCGTCCCGTCGGTGCCGGGGTCGGCGACGGCCAGGGCGGTGGGCAGGGCGGACCGGGCACAGAGGGCGAGGTCCACCCCCGCCGTCCGCATCCGCTCCTCGATGGTGCGGGCGAAGCCGTCACCGCCCAGCCCGCCGGCGAAGGCGACGGGTGAGCCGAGCCTGGCGAGCCCGACCGCGACGTTGGCGGGGGCTCCACCGAACTGGGCGGCCCGCACGTTCCCGTCCCCGTCCACCGGCACGAGGTCGATGAGCGCCTCACCGAGGACGAGGACGTGGCCGGGCCCACCCGTCACGGCTGCACCACGATCTTGCGGCCGATGCCCGCCTTGAAGCGGTCGATGGCCTGCGGGTACTGCTCCAGGGGCAGCCGGTCGCTGATGAAGACGGACGGGTCGAGCACTCCGGAGGCGAAGAGCGCGGCGGCGCGTTCGTAGCTGTGCAGGACCGCCATCGAACCGGTGATGGTGATCTCGTGGTTGTAGATGCGGTACGGCTCGATGACCGCCCTGGTCGCGTAGTCGGCCACTCCGAACTGGAGGAAGGTGCCGCCCTTCGCGACGCGCCCCAGGCCGTCCTGGATGGCGCCGGCGTTGCCGGTCGCGTCGATGACGACGTCCCAGCCGCCGGGCCGGTCGAGCTCGTCGGCCCCGGCCGCGGACCGGGAGCAGCCGAGGAGGGCCGCCGTGGCGAGGCGGTCGGGGTTGACGTCCAGTATGTCGACGCCGGCGGCGCCCGTGCGCTTGGCGAGTTCCAGCATCATCAGGCCCATGGTGCCGGAGCCGTAGATCAGCACCTCGGCGCCCAGGGTGCTGTTCAGGACGTCGTATCCCCGGACCGCGCAGGACAGCGGCTCGATGAGCGCCGCGTCCTTCACGTCGATGTGCTCGGGCAGTCGGACGCAGTTGGCCACGGGTGCCACCGCGTACTCGGCGGCACCGCCCGGCTCGGTGACGCCGATGGCGGCCCACCGCTCGCAGAGGTTGCCTCGTCCGATGCGGCAGTAGCGGCACTCGTGGCAGTGCAGGGAGGGATCGACGGCGACCCGGTCGCCGATGGCCAGCTCCGTGACCTCCCGCCCGATGCCGACGATCTCCCCGGCGAATTCGTGGCCCGGGACGATGGGCAGGGTGGGGGCGAACTCTCCCTGCAGGATGTGCAGGTCGGTTCCGCACAGGCCGACGGAGGCGACGGCCACGACCACCTCGCGGGGCCCCGGAGCGGGGTCGGGGACGGTGGAGACGGAAACCTTGCCGGGTGCTTCGATGATCGCTGCCCGCATTATTTCACTGCTCCAAGAGAGAGGCCCTGGACGAGCTTGTCCTGGGCGGCGTAACCGGCGGCGAGCACCGGCAGGGACACGACGACGGACGCGGCGCACAGCTGGGCGAGGAAGAGGCCCTGGCTGGTGACGAATCCGGTGAGGAAGACGGGGGCGGTCTGGGCGACGACGCCGGTGAGCACCCGTGCGAAGAGCAGTTCGTTCCAGCTGAAGATGAAGCAGATCAGCGCGGTGGCGGCGATTCCGGGGGCGGCCATCGGCGCGACCACACGGGCCAGGACGGTCGGCAGGCGGGCACCGTCGACCTGGGCGGCCTCGATGACGGAGACCGGGACGTCCGCGAGGAAGGACTGCATCATCCAGACGGCGATCGGCAGGTTCATCGAGGTGTAGAGCAGGACGAGGAGCCAGATGTTGTCCAGCATCCCGGCGTTCTTGGCGAACAGGTAGATGGGGAGGAGGCCGGCGACGACGGGCAGCATCTTCGTGGAGAGGAAGAAGAACATGACGTCGGTCCACTTGCGGACGCGCCGGATGGAGAGCGCGTAGGCCGCCGGGAGTGCCAGCAGGAGCACCAGGACCGTGGAGAAGAACGAGGCGCCCAGGGAGTTGAGCAGGGGCGGCCACGGGGTGACGCCGGTGTCGGCGCCGAAGAAGGCGCGGTAGCCGTCGAGGGTCAGGGGCGCGGTGAGGGAGGGCGGGTTGGTCGCCGCGTCCGACTCCGCGTGCAGGGAGGTCAGGAGCATCCACAGCGCGGGCAGGCAGAAGGCGAGTCCTGCCGCCCAGGCCAGCAGGCCCAGTGCGGTGGAGCGGCGCTTGGCCCGTCGCAGGGTGCGGGAAACGGACGCGGTGGCGGGAACGGTGGCAGCGGTCATGCGCGGTTCGCCTCCTCACTGAAGAGGGACGAGACGGTCCGGAGCGCGAAGGTGGCGATGATGATCGTGCCGATCACGACGACGACTCCCGCGGCGGACGCCAGTCCGTATTCGTGGGCTTGGTAGAAGGTCTGGTAGATCGTGTACGGGAGGTTGGCGGTGCCGAGGCCTCCGGCGGTGATGGTGAACACCGCGTCGAAGTTCTGCACGATGTAGACGGCGCCGAGCAGGACGCCGAGCTCGAGGTACCTGCGCAGGTGCGGCAGGGTCAGGTAGCGGAAGGTCTGCCAGGCGCTCGCGCCGTCGAGCCGCGCGGCCTCCACCACTTCGGCGGGCCGGCTCTGCAGTCCGGCGAGCAGGATCAGCATCATGAAGGGCGTCCACTGCCAGACCAGGGCGGTCACGACCGCGAGCAGGGGCATGTCCGCGATCCAGTCCGGCTGGGCCGGCGAGGTGTCGCCGAAGAGCTCGCCGATCCAGCTGAGCGTGCCGTTGAGGAGCCCGTACTCGGGGTTGTACAGCGCGTGCTTCCACAACAGGGCGGCGGAGACGGGGACGAGCAGGAACGGCGTGATGAGCAGCGTACGGACCATGCCGCGGCCGAAGAACGTGCGGTCGAGCAGCAGGGCGAGGGCCAGCCCGATGACCACGGTGGCGATGACGACGCTCGCGGTGAGCAGGATCGTGGTGAGGACCGAGTCGCGCAGCGCCGCGTCGGTGAAGACGGAGGCGTAGTTCTCCAGCCCGTTGAAGCTGCGCTTGTCGGGGTTGAGGGAGTTCCAGTCGAAGAGGGAGATCACCAGGGTCGCCACGAACGGCAGCTGGGTGACGACGATCAGGAAGACCAGTGCGGGCAGGAGCGGCGCCCTGGTGGCCCAGGCCCGTGGGCCGTTCTTGCGGGGCGCGGGTGCCGGTGGCTTCGGTGGGGACACGGGTGAGGTGCTGACTGCTGTGGTCATCGGTACTCCTTGGCGACCTGCTCGGCCAGCTTCTGGGAGGCGGCCAGGGCCTTGTCTACGGACTGGCGGCCGGCGATGGCTGCGCTGATCTCCTGCGCGACCTTGGTGCCGAGGTCGGTGAACTCGGGGATGCCCACGAACTGGATGCCGGCTGTCGGGCGCGGCTGGGTGCCCGGGTTCAGCGGGTCGGCGCCGGCGATGGCCTGCTCGGTGACGTCCGCGAACGCCCCGGCCGCCTCGAGGTATTCGGGGTTGTCGTACGTGGAGGCCCGCTTGCCGGCGGGCACGTTGGCCCAGCCGCTGGTCTCGCCGACGAGCGACTCGTACTCCTTGCTGGACGCCCAGGAGACGAACTTCCACGCGTTGTCGGCCTTCTTGGAGGCCTTCTGGATGCCCCAGGCCCAGGTGTAGAGCCAGCCCGAGCTCTTGGTCTTCTCGACCGGTGCGGGTACGTATCCGATCTTCCCCTTCACCGGGGAGCCGGCCGCCTCCAGCGATCCGGCGCCCGCCGTGGCGTCGTACCACATGGCGGTCTTGCCCTGCGTCATGTTGTTGAGGCACTCGGCGTACCCGGACTGGGAGGCTCCGCGCTCTCCGTGCTCGCGTACGAGGTCCACGTAGAAGCGGGTTGCCTTCTTGAACTCCGGTGAGGTGAGGCGCGGTTCCCAGTCCTCGGTGAACCAGGTGCCGCCCATGGTGTTGACGACCGTGGTCAGGGGTGCGATGACCTCGCCCCAGCCGGGGAGTCCGCGCAGGCAGATGCCCTTCATGCCGCGCTCGGCGCCGTCCGCCTGCGCCGCGAGTCCGGCCACCTGCTCCCAGGTGGGGCGCGCGGGCATCTTCATGCCCTTCTCCTCGAAGACGTCCTTGCGGTACATGAGGAAGGACGACTCGCCGTAGAAGGGTTCGGCGTAGAGCTTGCCCTCGGCGGTGAGCGAGTCCCGCAGGGGCTTGAGGATGTCGTCCTGGTCGAAGGCGGTGTCCTCGGCGGCGTACGTGTCGAGGGGGTGCAGCCAGTCGTTCTTCGCGAAGAACGGCACCTCGAAGTTGCTGATGGTGCCGACGTCGTACTGACCCGCCTGGTTGGAGAAGTCCTGGCTGATCTTGTCGCGGACGTCGTTCTCCGGCAGCACGGTGAAGTTGACCTTGATGCCGGTCTCCTCCGTGAAGTGCTCCGCGGTCAGCTTCTGCAGCTCGACCATCTGCGGGTTGTTCACCATGAGGACGTTCAGTGCGTCACCTCCTCCGAAGGAGGTGCCGCCTGCTCCGGCGCACCCCGCGGTGAGGAGTGTCAGCGCTGCAGTGCCCGCGACCGCCCGCAGGCGGATCCCACAGCGTCGTTGCTGGTGGGGCATAGGTTCTCCTGATGGGTCGTAGCGGCTCGTGCTGCACCGGCCGGGGGCTCCGGTTCCGGGCATGGTGGTGCTGCCCTGCGGCCTCCGGGAGAGGCAGGGCCCGGGACGTGCGGGTGTCTCAGACTCGGATCACGTGCGGGCCGAGGAGCGAGTAGCGCTGCGCCTCGGCCGAGGGGAGCCCGGTATCGGTCACCACGGCCTCGAAGTCGCCGACACCCGCGAAGCGGCAGAAGCTCACCGCTCCGAACTTCGTGTGGACGCCCGCGAAGACGCGGCGGCGGGAGCTGCGCATGGCCTGCGCCTTCACCTCGCCCACGGTCGGGTCCGGTGTGGTGAGTCCGTACTGGCGGGAGATGCCGTTCGCGCCGACGTACGCCAGGTCGATGACGAAGTCGGCGAGCATGCGGGTGGCCCAGTGGTCGACGGTGGCCATGGTGCTGCTCCGGACGCGTCCCCCGAGCAGGAGAACGGCGATCTTCTCGGCGTCGGCGAGGACCGTCGCGACGGCCAGGGAGGCGGTGACCACGGTCAGCGGCCGGTCGCGGGGCAGGGCCTCGGCGATGAGCTGGGGGGTGAATCCCTCGTCGATGAAGACCGTTTCGGCGTCACCGAGCAGATCGGCGGCCGCCGCCGCGATCCGCGACTTCTGCGGTACGTGGTGGGTGGTCCGCATCGCCAGGGTCGTCTCGAAGCCCGCGCTCTCCACCGGGTACGCACCACCGTGCGTACGTCGGACCAGACCGTGTTCCTCAAGGATGTGCAGATCGCGCCTGATGGTCTCCTTGGCCACCTGGAACCGTTCGGCCAGCCGGTTCACATCGACCGAACCGTCACGTCGAGCCGTTTCGAGTATTCCCCGTCGGCGTTCCTCGGTGCCCACGACGCCATCCCAGTACTAGGTGCGGATCTGCCATGGCCCGACGTCCGTTCGGGCCCACGCATAGGTTTTACAAGCAGGAACAGGTGTTGGACCAGCGTATCCGCGACTCGTCCTGCGCCCGTTCGTGCCCGATCCAGCAACGCGTTCCTCACTGGTAGTCCCATATTCCGGTTGCCGCGGACAGGGGATCACTGCCCGCTTCGCACCTCGCTACGCCCGGATCCCGCCCGTTCACGGTCACGGCGTTCCTTCGGCTAGCACAACCGCATCCCGCCTGGTGCGGAAACAACACGACAACGTCTCATTCCACACCGTACGACCGGTTTTCAGCCAACGATTCGTGACTCAGGGGTCTGCGGACAACCTGCGGGGCGCTTCCTCGTATCTCACTGGCAAAGCTCCTCCGCCGCCCGCCCGGGCATTCGGAAATCGAGGAACGATGACCACGACAACCCCCCGCAGCCGCCTGTGGCGTCCGGCGGTCGCCGCCGGAGCGGCGATCGCCGTGATCGCCGGTGTCGCCGCCGCAGCACCCGACGGCAAGACGGCGGCGCCCACGCCGCGGCTCGGCCTGATCGCCGCCTCGGAGTCGGTGACGCTCGACTCCTGGAAGGACGACCCCGGCGTCTACCTGGATCTGGGCACGTACCTCACCGCGGGGGGCTCCCCGTTCGAACTGCGGGTGACCCGGAAGTCCTACAAGGACCCCGTCGTCGCCACCCAGGTGATCCGCCGGGGGACGAAGACCATCACCAGGGCGCTTCCCAAGGGCACGGTGAAGGACTTCTCCGGGCTGCCGGGGTTCATGAAGATCACGGTCACGGACGCGGCCGGCAAGACCGTCATCAACCGCACGGAGTCGTTCTGCCCGAACAACGCGTCGGGCCGGATCCGCCCCGACGCGCCCGCCACGTCGAAGTACCCCGAGAGCTGCCCCGTGAACCCGTTCACGCTCGGCTCGGTCTGGGGCGTCGAGAAGGGCTGGGCGTCCAACACGTACGCGGGCTACTACTCCGCGCCGGTCGCCCTCGGCGTCGGCAAGTACACCGCGAAGGTGTCCGTGACCAAGCGCTACCGCGACCTCTTCGAGATCGCCGACAAGCCGCAGACGGTGAAGGTGACCGTGCGCGAGCGCGGCGACGGGGAGTCGGGCGCGGGTGCCGTCGGCAGGTCCGCCCCCGCCCACGGCTCCCACACGGCCGGACACGGAACCGGCCACACCGGCGGGCACACGGCCGGCCACCCGGCCGGGCAGCAGGCGGGGCAGCAGGCCGGGCACGCCGGCCACATCGTGCCGCGCTCGCCCGCGCCCGCGTCGGCGACCAACGGCGCGGGCCCCGCGTACAACGTGGGCCACGGTCCGTACGCACCCGCGCCCGCGGCCCTGCCCTGGGCGCTCAAGCGGGAGGCCCTCCGGGCCCCGCAGGGCCGTGACGGCCGGGGAAGCACCGACGGTTCGCGGCAGGCCCCCGCGGTGCAGCCCCAGGCGAAGCGCCCGACCGGCAAGGCCACGGTGCCGAACGTGCCCAAGCCCGATCTGCGTTCGCTGCCCGCCTACGGCATCACCATCAGCGAGGGTGACGGGAGCGCTCCGGGCAGGGACTTCCTGGCCTTCAGTGCCAACGTGTGGAACGCGGGACCGGCGCAGCTGGTCGTGGACGGGTTCCGCGCTCCAGGCAAGGAGCTGATGGACGCCTACCAGTACTTCTACGACGCCTCGGGGAAGCAGGTCGGCTACACACCGACCGGCACGATGGAGTGGGACCCCCGCCCGGGTCACGAGCACTGGCACTTCACGGACTTCGCGAGCTACCGGCTCCTGAAGGCGGACCAGAAGGAGACCGTGCGCAGCGGCAAGGAGGCCTTCTGCCTGGCCAACACCGACGCGGTCGACTACACGGTGAAGAACGCCAACTGGCACCCGTACAACACCGACCTGTCCACGGCGTGCGGCCAGGAGAACTCGATCTCGGTGCGGGAGGTGCTCGACGTCGGCTCCGGTGACACGTACACCCAGGATCTCCCCGGCCAGTCGTTCGACATCACCGGTCTGGCGAACGGCACCTACTACATCCAGGTGCTCGCCAACCCGGAGAAGCGGCTCAAGGAGACCGACCTGACCAACAACAGCGCACTGCGCAAGGTCGTCCTGGGCGGCAAGCCCGGCGCGCGTACCGTGACCGTGCCCGCGCACGGCCTGGTCGACGCCAACTGACGACGCCCGGCGGCGCGGGGCCCCGGGAGCCGTTCCCGGGGCCCCGCGTACGTCGCGCATCGCTGGCAACACCAGCCCGCCGCAGTGGAGTTGCTGTGGCAGACTTCGCAGGTGGAGCGGTCCACCCCATCTGTAACGGAGCCCGTCATGACGTCCGCGATACCTCAGCCCCCGATCGACACCAGCAGGCCCCACTCGGCACGGGTCTACGACTCGCTCCTCGGCGGCAAGGACAACTATCCGGTGGACCAGGCGGTGGCCGAGCACCTTCCGGCGGAAGCGAAGACCGGGGCGCTCCAGAACCGTGCGTTCATGAACCGCGCGACGGCGTGGCTGGCCGGTCAGGGCGTCGACCAGTTCCTCGACATCGGAACGGGGATTCCCACCGCCCCGAATCTGCACCAGATCGCGCAGGAGATCAATCCGGCGGCCCGCGTCGTCTACTGCGACAACGACCCGATCGTGCTGCGCCATGCGGAGGCCCTGCTGATCAGCAGTCCGGAAGGGGCGACGGACTACGTCCACGCCGATGTGCGCGAGCCCGGCACGATCGTCGAGGCCGCCCGCAAGGTGCTGGACTTCGACCGACCCGTCGCGCTCTCGCTCCTGGGCCTCCTGCACTTCCTGCCCGACGACGAGGACCCGTACGCCATCGTGCGCACCCTGGCTGCCACGCTGCACCGGGGCAGTTACGTGGTGCTGTCCCAGGGCGCCTCGGACGTGAACCCCGAGCGGGGTGAGGAGGGTGCGGCCGAGTACGGCAGGGGCGGCATCCGGCTCGCCCTGCGCACCCGCGGCGAGTTCGCCCGCTTCTTCGAGGGCCTGGACATCGTCGAGCCGGGTCTGGTGACGGCGCCCGAGTGGTTCCACGGCGCCGACGCCCCCCGGCCCGAGGAGAGCGGACTCTACGTCGCGGTCGCCCGTATCCCGTGATTCCTGCGCCGGCGTCAACGGAAGGACCACTGCCATGACCGAGGAGAACGGCCACCCGGCGGCGACGGCGTTCGACGCCATCGGTGCCGACTACGAGCGGGCCTTCGCCGGCTCGGCCGCCCACCACGCCTCGCTGACCCGGTTGCTGGAGGAACTCGCGCCGCACAGCCGGGTGCTGGACGTGGGCTGCGGAACGGGCCGGCCGACTGCCCAGTCCCTGACCGACGCGGGGCACCAGGTGCTGGGGGTCGATGTCTCGCCCGTGATGGTGGAGCTGGCCTCCCGGCAGGTCGCGGGGGCGTCCTTCCGCTGCGCCGACATCCGTGAACTCCCGCTGGAGGACGAGACCTTCGACGCGGTCTGTGTCTACTTCTCGCTCCTCCAGATGCCACGCGACGAACAGACCGCGCTCGTACGGCGGCTCGCGCGGGCCCTGAAGCGGGGTGGCCGGATGGTCCTGGCGACGGTTCCGCTGGACGTCGAGGACGTGGACGCGGTCTTCATGGGACAGGAGGTACGGGTGACCAGCTTCGGCCCCGAGGCCTTCACGGCGCTCGCGACCGGCGCCGGGCTCTCGGTCCGGTGGGAGACGAACGCGGTCTTCACCCCGTCCCACCCGGCGGCGGTGCCGGAACCCCATGTGTTCCTGCACTGCCGTCGGGACTGAGGAACGGGGCGTCTTCGCCCGTGAGCGGTCCGGGGCCCGGCGGATGCCGGGGCGCTTCCCCGGGCCGGCCGGTCCCGGAACGGCGGCGACCTAGGCGGCGTCCGTGACCTTCCCGGACTTGGCGGCCTTCGGGGTCTTCGGGGTCTTCGAGGCTTTCGGTGACTTCGAAGGCTTGGGCGACTTCGTGGCCTTCGGCTCCTTCGACGGCTTCCCGGACGTCGAAGGGTCGCCGCCCGTGCCGCTCTCCTCCAGCGTCCGGGCGCAGAACGCGTCCACGGCGTCCTCCCCGCCCGCCGCCGCGGTGAGGCGCCGGAACGCCTGGCCGTTGCGGACGCCGTTGCCCGCGCTCCGGGCGCGGCAGAGCCCCACGAGGCCCGGATCGGCCGGGCCCCGCGCCGATGCGGACGGCGGCGCGGGCTGCGGGGGCCGCTCCGGCGTCGTGCCGGGTGCGGGCACGGCCGCCGGGTTGTCGCCCGGGCTGCGGGGTGCGTCCACCGTCGGGGCGGGACCGGGATCGATTCTCCGCTCGAACGGGACGGGGACCACTCCGGCGGCCATCGCCACCCCGCCGAGCACCGTCGTGGCGACGAGCGACCCGAGGGCCGTTCTCCAGCGTGTCCCGGCCCTCCGGAACCCGGCCGCCGGGCGCCAGTCGTCCCGTCGGCGCCTCCGACCGGTACGGACGTGGGTACCCGCGTCACGGGACGCCCGGAAGGCGGCGAGAGCCCGGGCCTCGCCCTCACGGCCCGCCCCACCGCGGCCACGCACCGCGTCGGCGAGCGCCTCGATGTCCGGGGTCACCGGAGCCTCGGCGGGCTCCTGCTCCTCGCGTCTCATGTCCCCTCCCCCAGCGTGCGCGGCCCCCCGGACGCCCGGCCCTCCGGGGTCATCCCCTCGGCCAGTCTCTTCAGCCCCCGGTGTGCGGCCGTCCGCACCGCGCCCGGCCGCTTGCCCAGCACGCGCGCGGCCGCCGGCCCGTCAAGCCCGACGACCACGCGCAGGAGGACCGCCTCGGCCTGGTCCGGCGGCAGTTCCGCGATCCGTTCGAGCGCCCGCCGGGTCCCGAGCGACTCCAGGACCGCGCCCGCGGTGTCCGTCTGTCCGGGCAGGTCCAGCACGTCGTGCTCGAACAGCGAGGTCCGGGGCCGCCGCTTCAGCCTGCGCAGGTGGTCCAGCGCCCGGTGCCGCGCGATCGTCGCCGTCCAGCCGCGGAACCCGGCACCGTCACCCCGGAAACGGCCCAGGTCGCGGGCGATCTCCAGCCATGCGTCGGAGGCGACGTCCTCGGCGTCGTCCCCGACGAGCCCGCGGACGTAGCCCAGCAGTCCGGGGTGCACGAGCCGGTAGGCCGTGCCGAACGCGTCCTCGTCCCCCTGCTGCGCACGCTCGACGGCTTCGCCGAGCCGCACGTCGTGGTCCTGCGTACGACGTCGCTCCCCGCCCCTGTGCACCCAGTCCTCTTCGGTCGCCCCGGCACCTCTTATCCTCTGCGTCAGGACTCACAGAAACGTCACAGCTGTCGCGCCGTGCGGCCCGGCGGGTCGTCCGGGGGCGTGACCCCGGGGATCGGCTGTTCCGTCCAGATGACCTTGCCGCCGCCGTCGGTGTACCGGGTGCCCCAGCGTTCTGCCAGCTGCGCGACGAGGAAGAGCCCTCGGCCGCCCTCGTCCGTGGTGGCCGCCTGCCGCAGATGGGGCGAGGTGCTGCTGCGGTCGGACACCTCGCAGATCAGGGTGCGGTCGCGGACCAGCCGTACGCGAATGGGGCCGGTGGCGTAGCGGATGGAGTTGGTGACGAGCTCGCTGAGGATCAGCTCGGTCGTGAACGCCTCCTCGACCAGATTCCACGCGGCCAGGGTGCGGGACACCTCGGCCCGCACGCCGGACACCGCGGCGGGGTCGGATGCGACTTCCCATTCGGCCACGTTCTCGGTGGCGAGCCGGCGCGTACGGCCCACCAGCAGTGCGATGTCGTCACGGGCGCGCGGGGGTACGAGGGCCCTCAGGACGGCCTCGCAGGTCTCCTCGGGGGTCCGGTCGGGATGTCCTTCGAGGGTGGAGCGCAGCATCTCCAGCCCTTCGTCGATGTCCCGGTGCCGGTCCTCGACCAGCCCGTCCGTGTAGAGCACCAGCCGGCTGTCCTCGGGCAACTGCACGTCCAGGGTCTCGAAGGGAAGGCCTCCCAGCCCCAACGGGGGGCCTCCGGGCACGTCGGCGTACGCGGCGGTGCCGTCGGGGTCGATGATCACGGGCTGGAGGTGGCCGGCCCGTGCCATGGTGCAGCGCCCGGTCGCCGGGTCGTAGATGGCGTACAGGCAGGTCGCCCCGGTGACGCCGCCCGCGGCATCGTCGGCCGTCTCGTCCTGGTCGATGCGGGCGACGAGCTCGTCCAGGTGCCACAGGAGTTCGTCGGGGGGCAGGTCCAGGGTGGAGAAGTTGTGGACCGCCGTGCGCAGGCGCCCCATGGTGGCCGCTGCGTGCAGTCCGTGGCCCACCACGTCCCCGACGACGAGGGCGACCCTGGCCCCGGGGAGCGGGATGATGTCGAACCAGTCGCCGCCGACCCCGCCGAGCCCGCCCTGCCCGGCCTGCGCGGGCAGGTACCGGTAGGCGGCGTCGATGGCACTCTGGTCAGGGAGGCCGCGCGGCAGCAGGCTGCGCTGCAGGGTGACCGCCACGGTGTGCTCGCGCGAGTAGCGGCGGGCGTTGTCGATGCTCACGGCGGCCCGCGCGACGAGCTCCTCGGCGACGGACAGGTCCTCGTCCTCGAACGGGTCGGGCTTCTGCACACGCCAGAAGGTGGCCACGCCCAGGATGACGCCCCGGGCCCGCATCGGAACGGCGATCATCGTGTGGAACCCGCCCCCGACGAGCTGTTCGGCTCTCGCCGGGCTCTGTTGCTGCCACCCGGAGAGCCGCGTCAGGTCGGCGTCGAGAACCGCCTCCCCGGCGACCAGGCGGGCCCCGACCGCGGTGCTCGGGAGGAAGCGGATCACCGACCCCAGCGGGAAGAGTCCCGTGCCGTGGCCGGATCCGCTGAACGCCACACGCCGCATGTCGCTCACGGCGCGCGCCGCGGTCGGTTCCTCTCCGTGCAGCACGCTCTCGGCCACGTCGACGGTGGCGAAGTCCGCGAATCTGGCAATGGCGAATTCCGCCAGCTCCTCGCACGTACGCGTGACGTCGAGAGCGGTGCCGATCTCCGTTCCCGCGTCGTAGAGCAGCTTCAGCCGGCCACGCGCCACGTCCGCCTTGCCCGTGAGTGCCTGCAGTTCCGTGGTGTCGCGCAGGGTGGTCACGCTGCCGGGCGGCCCGCCGTCCCGGTCCGTGGACCGCTGGCTGACGGCCAGCACCCGGTGGCCCACGGAGAGCACCTCGTCGGTCGCCGTGCGCCCCGAGGACAGCAGCTCGGTGGTGACCGGGTCGAGCCCCAGCTCCGTGACGGGCCGGCCCTCGACGTCCGCGGGCAGTCCGAGGAGTCTTCGTGCCTCGTCGTTGGCCAGCAGCAGCCGTCCGTCGCCGCCGAGGATGAGCACGCCTTCCCGGACGGCGTGCAGGACGGCGTCGTGGTGCTCGTACATCCGGGTCATCTCGGCCGGACCGAGGCCGTGGGTCTGGCGCCGCAACCGTCTGCTGACAAGTGCCGTGCCGCCGGTGGTGAGGACCAGGATGCCCGCGGCGGAGCCGAACAGGAGGGGGAACTGGTCCTCCGAGACGCCACTCACCCGGGCGATGGTGATGCCCGCGGACACCATGCCGATGACCTCGCCGTTCGCGCCGAAGACGGGCACGACGGCCTGCACGAGGGGCCCGATGGTCCCGGTGAGCCTCTCGGTGACGACCTGGCCCTTCAGCGCGGGCGCCACGTCGCCGACGAACTTCTTCCCGATCCGGTCGGGCAGCGGGTGGGTGTAACGGATGGAGTCCAGGTTCAGGACGACGATGAAGTCGACGCCGGATGCCTTGCGCGCCGCCTCCGCCTTGGGCTGGAGCACCGCGGTGGGGTCGGGGCCGGCCAGAGCCGCCTCCATGCCCGGGGCGTTCGCGAAGGTCTCGGCCACGGCGACCGAACGATGGCGTGCTTCCCGTTCGCTGGCCGCTCTGGACTGCAGCAGGAGTGCGGCCACGGCAGCCGTGACGAGCAGCACCACGATCGCCACCTGCAGGAGAAAGACCTGACCAGCGACGGTTCTCATGCGGAGAAACGAGCGCGGGCGGCCGTAGCGTCCGGCCATGCCCCCCTTTCTACACCCTTGCCCAGGCCCGGGCGAGCGGTACGCGGTGGGCGGTCGTCAGACCGCTTCCGGCTCCTTCGCCCGGCCACCGTCCTCGTGGGCGAGCCGGTGCGGCCACCACACGCGCGGGCCGATGTCCAGGAAGAGGGAGGTGACCAGCACGGACCGGACGACGAACGTGTCCAGGAGTACGCCCAGGGCGACGGCGAAGCCGATTTCCGCGAACGCGACGACCGGAAGGGTTCCCAGCACGGCGAAGGTGCCGGCCAGGACCAGGCCCGCGGAAGTGATCACCGCGCCGGTGGTGGCGAGCCCCGTCACCACACCCGCACGGGTGCCCTGGTGCAGGGCCTCCTCGCGGATCCGGGTGGTCAGGAAGATGTTGTAGTCGATGCCGAGCGCCACCAGGAACACGAAGACGAAGAGCGGGAAGTCCGTCGTCTCGCCCGCGTAGTCGAAGACGTACCGGAAGGCGAGCGCGCTGACGCCCAGGGCGGCGGCGAAGGACAGCACCACCGTGGCGATCAGGAGCAGCGGCGCCACCAGGGCTCGCAGTACGAGCGCCAGGATGATCAGCACCACCAGCAGGACGAGAGGGATGATGACGAGGTTGTCGTGCCGGGTCGCCGCGTCCATGTCGAGCAGCGTCGCGGTGTCTCCGCCCACCTGGGCGTCCGCTCCCGGCACTCGGTGAACGGCGTCCCGCACCCTCTGCACGGTCTGCTCGGCCCGTTCGCTGTCCCCGGGATCGGCCGGTGTCGCTTCGAAGATCACCCGGCCGTCGTGTACCGGTTCCGCGCCGGGCGGCACGACGAGGGAGCCGGGCACGACCCCGCGTGTCCCCGCGACCGCGGCCCGCACCTGCGCGCTCCGGCCGGCGTCCGCGATGACGACCAGAGGGCTGCCGCTGCCGGCCGGGAAGTACCGGTGCAGGACCTCCTGGCCGACGATGGAGTCGGGCTTGTCGGGGAAGGAGTCGGCGTTGCCGAGTCCCGCCGCACGCAGCTGGACCAGTCCCAGGGACAGTGCGGCGAGCACGAGGGCGGTGGCGACCCAGACCCTGCGGGGGCGCCCCGACAGCCGCTGCCCGGTGCGGGCCCAGAATCCGTGCTCGGTGGGCTCGGGCGTTCCGAGGTGCGGGACGACCGGCCAGAAGACCCAGCGGCCGAAGATCACCAACAGCGCCGGGAGGAGCGTGAGCATCGCCACCAGGGCCACGGCCACCCCGATCGCCGCGACCGGGCCGAGGCCGCGGGTGGAGTTCATCTCGGCGACCAGCAGCACGAGCATGCTCAGCACCACGGTGCCGCTGCTGGCCAGCACGGCGGGGCCCGCCCGGTGCAGTGCGCGGGCCATGGCCTCGTGCCGGTCCTCGTGCCGCCTCAGCTCCTCCCGGTAGCGGGCGACGAGCAGCAGGGCGTAGTCCGTGCCCGCGCCGAAGACCAGCACGGTGAGGATGCCCGCGCTCTGTCCGTTGACGGTGAGGCCCGCGTGCGACGCCAGAAGGTAGATGAGGGCCTGCGCCGTGAGGAGCGCGGCGACGACCGAGATCACGGGGAGCACCAGCAGGCTCGGACTGCGGTACGTGATCAGCAGCATCACGACCACGACGGCGAGGGCCGCGAGGAGCAGGGTCGAGTCGATGCCCGAGAAGGCGTCGGCGGAGTCGGCCGCGACCCCTCCGGGTCCGGAGATGTGGACGGCGAGTCCTTCCCCGCCGCTGCCCACGATGTCCCGTACGGAGTCGACGGCGGGACCGATGCGCTCCCAGCCCTTCTCGTCCATCGTGATGGGCACGAAGATCTGGGCGGCGGCCGGCGCGGTGCCGCTGTCGTACACCGGGCCACGCGTCTCCGCGCCCCGCACGCCGTGCGCGCGCAGCGTCATGAGCTGCCGCACGTCCTCCGCGATACGGGCGCGGTCCGCGCCCGTCAGGCCGTCCTCGCGGGCGTACACGACGATCGCCGTGATGATCTCGGGCCGGAATCCCTTGGACTCCTCCCAGACCTGGGTGGACTCGGCGCTGCTCGGCAGCCACGACGCGGCGTCGTTGTCCTGGGCGCCCATGAGCTTCCCGGCGAGCGGCGCCGCGAGGACGAGGACGACGAACCAGAAAGCCAGGACCGCCCATTTGGTGCGCCGTCCGCAGATCAGCCGGGCCACTCCCCGCATGACGCTCCCCCGCTCCGTCCGGTCCGTGGCGGCGACAGTAGAGCGGCGCCGGGCGGGCCGGGGGGCGACATGCCGTGGAGCACCGCGCCGGGCCCCGGTCGGACCACGGCCCGGCGCGTCACGGGGCCGGGATGCCTCCGGGGCGGGCCGGGCGGCCGAAGCGTACGGGGACTCCCGGCGAGTACAGCACGCTGACCGGCTCACCCACCGGCTCGGGCAGGCCCGCCGCCGTCACCAGGCTCTCGTCGCAGTCGATGAGCCGGGCACGGTGCAGGGGCCAGCGGGGGTGCGTGTTCGCGAGGTACGTCCGGCGTCCGAAGAAGGTGGTGTGCATGCCCCAGCGTGCGGTCAGGAAGTGTTCGAGGGCGCTGGGGTGCTCGATGCGCTCGCCGGTCCGCAGCACGATCCGGCTGTGCGCGCCCCGCGGCCCGGGCCACCGGCGCCGGCTGGTGTACGTGAGGGTGTCCGCGTCCCGCCGCACCTCCATCCGGGACCACACGTAGGGCAGCCGGACCATCGTCCGTGCCACGGCCACGGGGATCAGCCGGGAGGCGTCCAGCGAGCGGAAGACGACTCCGCGGCGCCCCTCGGAGTCCCGCGAGTAGAGCCGTACGTTCGTTTCGGGGAACGTACCGAGGTAGGGGAGGCCGGGGAGGCGGAACAAGCCGACCCGGTGCATGCGGAAGGCCACGAGTCCTACGTACGTGACGCCGTCCAGGGTGTCGGGCACCGTCCCCGCGGGCAGGAGCGGTGCCACGTCGGCGGGGTCGGCCGCCCAGTGCAGGAAGGCCAGGTCCAGCCAGGACTGGGTCATCAGGGAGCTCAGCGCCGGGTGCGGCGAGTCGGGGGTGACGGCCTGCGGAGCGCGGGGTGAGGGCTGCACCCGGTCAGGATCGCAGAGCGGCCCGCCCGGCGGGCGCGGGGGGCGGGGTCACTGCAGCGCGCGTACCGCCGCCGCGAACACGGTGGGCAGGCGTTGCGCGGCGGGCACGATGAGCCGGGCGGCGAGCGGGTGCCGGGCCGCGCCCAGCAGCCCCTGGGTCAACAGCCGGTGCCGGCGGGTCAGCTGTGACCAACGTGCGGGATAGGCCTCGGGGCGGTCTGCGGTGAGGCAGTCGACCGCCGCCGACGCGGTCGCCGTCGCGAGGGCGACGCCCTCCCCGGTGAGCGCGTCGACATAGCCGGCCGCGTCGCCGACCAGCAGGACCCGCCCGGTCCGTGGGCTGCGCGCCGACTGCCGCAGGGGCCCCGCGCCGCGTACGGGCCCTGCCTCCGTGTCGCCGAGTGCGTCGGCCAGGGCGGGGAAGGCGGACAGGTGCTCCGCGTGGGGGCGGCGGTCACCGCTGAGCACGGCGACACCCACCAGCCGGTCACCCACGGGTGTCACGTACGCCTCGCACCGGCGTGACCAGTGCACCTCGACGAAATCGGTCCACGGGGCCACCCGGTAGTGCCGGCGCAGCCCGTAGCGGCGGGGGCCGGCGACTGGGCGGTCGAGGCCGAGTGTGCGGCGCAGCGGTGAGTGCAGGCCGTCGGCGGCGATCAGCCAGCGGGCCGTCAGCCCCGCCGCACGGACGCTGTCGGCTCCCTGCCGCACCTCTCCCACCCGTCCCGTGACGATCCGCACGCCGAGGTCCAGGGCCCGCCGGTGCAGGGCCTCGTGGAG
Source organism: Streptomyces clavifer (assembly GCF_036345975.1). Classification (NCBI taxonomy): domain Bacteria; kingdom Bacillati; phylum Actinomycetota; class Actinomycetes; order Kitasatosporales; family Streptomycetaceae; genus Streptomyces; species Streptomyces clavifer. Next base: position 542,487 of record NZ_CP107793.1, read on the forward strand.
TGCGGTGCGCCGGACGCCGAGGCCGGGCGGGCCGCGGAAGTCCGCCTCCGCCCTGCGGGTGCCCTCGACGTACCGGATGCCGCGCAGTTCGCTGCCGGGGACCGTGACGCCCAGGGCGCGCAGAGCGGCCACGCCGCTGGGCATGATGCCCTCGCCGCAGGCCTTGTCCACGGGGGCGGCGCGGGGTTCGACCACGACGACCTCGCGGCCGGCCGTGGCGGCCCGGATCGCCGCCGCCAGGCCGGCCGGGCCGCCGCCCGCCACCAGGATGTCGATCACGCGTGGGCCGCCGGTCCGGAGAGGCGGGCCAGGGCGCCGTCCTCGCAGCGGATGCGTACCGCCATGAGCGCCGCGTTCAGCACGGTGAAGACGACGGCCGTCAGCCAGGCCCCGTGGACGAGTGGCAGGGCGATCCCTTCCGCGGCGACCGCAACGTAGTTGGGGTGGCGCAGCCACCGGTAGGGCCCTCCGGTCACCGGAGGGAGCCCCGGGACGACGACGACCCGGGTGTTCCACCGGCTCCCGAGGGTGCGCACGCACCACCAGCGAAGACCCTGTGCGGTGGCCACCACCGCCACCATGGCCCAGCCGTACCAGGGGGCGAACGGGCGTCCCGTCGCCCAGGTCTCGGCGATGCACCCGGCCAGCAGGCCGGTGTGCAGGGCCACCATCGCCGGGTAGTGTCCGCGCCCGGACTCGACGGCGCCGCGGTCCAGACTCCGGCGCGTGTTGCGTCGTGCCACGGCCAGCTCGGCCAGGCGCTCGGCGGCGACGGCCAGCACGAGGGCGGTGTACCAGATCACGTGTTCCTCCGGACTACCAGCGCAGCAGCACCAGTTCACAGCAGAAGCCGGGGCCCATGGCCATCAGCAGACCGGGGGTTCCCGGCTCGGGCCGACGCTGTTCCAGGGTGTCCCGCAGGACGTGCAGGACCGAGGCCGACGACAGGTTGCCCACCTCGGCCAGGGAGCGCCAGGTGACGTCGAGCGCCCCTTCGGGCAGGGAGAGGACGTCGATGACGGCCTCCAGGACCTTGGGGCCGCCCGGGTGGCACACCCAGTGGGCGACGTCCTTCGGTTTGAGTCCGTGCTCCTCCAGGAATCCGCGGACGTCGTCGGCGAGGTACCGGCGTACGACGTCGGGGACGGCGGGGTCCAGCACCACCTTGAAGCCGGAGCTCCGGATGTCCCAGCCCATGACGTGTCCGGTGTCCGGGTACAGACGGCTGCGGGTGTCCACCACCTCGGGGCCCTCCGCCCGCGCGTGGCGGCCGCCGACGAGCACCACGGCCGCGGCACCGTCGCCGAACAGGGCGGTCGCGACCATGTTGCCGGGCGTGCCGTCCTCGCGCTGGAAGGTGAGCGAGCAGAGCTCGACCGAGAGCAGTACGGCCACCTGTCCGGGCCGGCCGAGCAGGTAGTCGTGCAGCCGGGCCACCCCGGCGGCTCCGGCGACACATCCCAGGCCGAAGACGGGGAGGCGCTTCACATCGGGGCGCAGGCCGAGGCGCCCCACGAGCCGGGCGTCGACGGAGGGGGCGGCGACGCCCGTCACGGAGGTGAACAGCAGCAGGTCCACGTCGGCGGGCCGCAGCCCCGCCTCTCGCAGTGCCTCGCGCACCGCACGGGCGCCCAGGTCGACGGCCGCGTCGATGAACACGTCGTTGGCCGCGCCGAACCCGTCCAGTTCGCCGTAGCGCTCCAGGGGCAGCACCGTGTTCCGGGTGCGGACACGGGCGTTCCGGTGGATCCGGTCCAGCACGCGGCGGTCCGTGCCTGCGGGCAGGCAGGTGCGGGCCACCATGTCGGTGACCGCCTGCTGGGTGTGGCGGTGCGGTGGCAGGACCCCGTGCACCGCGGCGATCCGGGTCATCCTGGTCCCCGCTTCGGAGAGGTCATGGCGCCCATCCTGCCTACCGAATGACCCAAAACCCCGTAAATGAGACGCGCGGCTGTCGTGTTGATGCGATCCGCAGTACCTACGATCGGCCCGTGGACACCAGGGACCGGCCGGTATGCGACGGACCCGCGCACCCGGCGGCGGCGCTGGCCCTGTCCTGCCATCCCGGGCCGGTGGCGGCGGTCACCGTGCTGGTCACCGCCCTGGCCGCCGGATCCGGTCCGGGGTTCGTCCGGTGGGTGGTGATCGCCGCGGCCGTGCTGACCGGTCAGCTGTCGGTGGGCTGGTGCAACGACGCCCTCGACGCCCGGCGCGACGCCGAGGCCGGCCGGACGGACAAGCCGCTGGCCAGGGGGGCGGTGGACCCGAGCACGGTGTGGGGTGCGGCGTTCACCTCACTGGCGCTGTGCGTGCCGCTGTCCCTCGCGTGCGGTCCTCTCGCTGGCGCGGTTCATCTGGCCGGGGTCCTGGGTGCCTGGCTCTACAACCTGGGGCTGAAGGCGACGGTGCTGTCCTGGCTCCCGTACGCGGTCGGCTTCGCGAGCCTGCCCTGCCTGGTCACCCTGAGCATGCCCGGCCGCCCTTGGCCCGCCTGGTGGGCGGTCACGGCGGGGGCGCTGCTCGGCGTCGCGGCCCATCTGGCCGACGTGCTCCCGGACATTGACGCGGATCTGGAGGCCGGGATCCGCGGCCTGCCCCAGCGGTGGGGCGCGGCCCGCACCAGGCTCCTGCTGCCGGTCCCGCTGGTTGCGGCATCGGCGGTGCTGGTTCTGGGCCCGGCGGGGCCGGCGGGCGGGTGGGTGTCGGTTGTTCTCGCCGGGGCCGTGGCCGCGGCTGCGGCAGGGCTCGCGCGGGGCGGGTTCGGGCGGAAGGCCGCGCTCGCGGCGACGGTGGCCGTGGCGGCGGTGGATGTGGCATTGCTGCTGGCACGGGGCACGGCGGCCGCCTGACCCGGACGTGCCCGCGGCCCGTACGGATGCCGTGATGTCCCGCTCACTGCGCCACCTGGACACCGACACCATCGACCTCTACTACCTGCACCGGGTCGACCCCGCCGTCCCGGTCGAGGAGACCGTCGGGGCCATGGCGGAGCTCGTCCGGTCCGGGAAGGTGCGGCACATCGGCCTCTCGGAGGCCTCCGCCGCCACGATCCGGCGTGCGCACGCGGTCCATCCGGTCACCGCCGTGCAGTCGGAGCTCTCCCTCTTCAGCAGGGACCTGCTGGCGAACGGGGTCAAGGCCGCACTTGACGAGCTCGGGATCGGCCTGGTCGCCTTCTCCCCGCTGGGGCGCGGATTCCTGTCCGGAGCCATCCGGAGCGTCGACGACCTCGACCCGGACGACGGCCGGCGTGCCCTGCCGCGCTTCTCCGCCGACAGCATCGCCGCGAACCTCGCCCTGGTGGACAGGGTCCGGGCGATCGCCGAGGCCCGGGGGGCGACTCCGGGGCAGGTGGCCCTGGCCTGGGTGGCCGCACAGGGTGCCGTACCCATCCCCGGCACCAAGCGCAGGGCGTACCTGGAGGAGAACGCGAGGGCTTCCGGCGTCGAACTGACGGCGGCCGAACTCGGCGCCCTGGAAGGGGCCGTGCCGACCGGAGCCGTCAGCGGCGCGCGGGACACCGAGGAAGGGCTCGCCCTCACCGACCGGTGAACCGAGCGCCGCGTGGCCGACGGACACCCTCCTCGAACAGGCGTCCGTCGCACGGCCCGTCGTCTCCCCGAGCCGCGAAAGGGGGAGATGTTGCGGAGGAGCGTGCCCTTTTCTTACTCGGGGGTAGGCTCACCCGGCATCCTTGTTATACGTTGCGTCTAACAAGCGGCGGCGGGTGACCGCCCCGCAGTGTTCCACCGGAGGTGTCGGTCACGGCGATCGCACGGACACGGCCCGGGACCGTCCTCACCTCCGTCGGGCAGGCACCGCACCAACCCCCACGGCCGCCGCACGGCGGGCCGGTCACGACGGGAGGTGACGCCTCGTCACCTCAGCCGCATCTGTCACGAGCGAACCGAGGAGCCGCACCATGGCAAGCAGCACCGTTCGACCCGAGGCACACGAGCCGCACGAGCACGAGGTCGCCCGTCGGCTGCTCGACTCCGCCGCGAGGCTGGCGTACGACCCGGCTACGGAAGTCGACTGGGAGACGCCGCTGGACAAGGACTTCCACGGCGCGAGCCCGGAGTGGAGCACGCTGTACGGCACGGCGTACTGGGGTGAACTCACCGACGCACAGCGCAAGGAGCTGACGCGGCAGGAGGCCGCTTCGGTCGCCAGCACCGGCATCTGGTTCGAGATGATCCTGCAGCAGATGGTGCTGCGCGACATCTACGCGAAGGACCCGACCGGCGCGGACGTCCAGTGGGCGCTGACCGAGATAGCCGAGGAGTGCCGGCACTCGATCATGTTCGCCCGCGGTGCGCAGAAGCTGGGCGCCCCGGCCTACCGGCCGCGCCGGCTCGCCGTGGAGCTCGGCCGGGCCTTCAAGACCGTGGCGTTCGGCGAGGCGGCGTACGCGGCGATCCTGGTCGCCGAAGAGGTACTCGACGTCATGCAGCGCGACTGGATGCGGGACGAGCGGGTCGTGCCCTTCGTCCGCACCATCAACAACATCCATGTCGTCGAGGAGTCCCGGCACATGAAGTTCGCCCGCGCCGAGACACGCAGGCATCTCCTGGGCGCCGGACGGATTCGCCGCCATATCCACGCGTTCGCCATCGCGGTCGCGTCGTACGTCATCGTCAGCAGCATGGTCAACAAGGACGTCTACGCCAACGCCGGGCTCGACGGCGAGCGCGCCATCGCCGAGGCGAAGGCCAACGAGCACCACAAGTCGATGATGCGCTCCAGCTGCTCCGGCCTGATGGACTTCCTGGCCTCCGCCCGCCTGCTCACCAGGCCGGCGCTGGTGTTCTACAAGCGCGCCCACCTGATCTGAGCGGACGACATGACCTACGCCATCACCCAGACGTGCTGCACCGACGCCACCTGCATCGCCGCGTGCCCCGTCAACTGCATCCATCCGACGCCGGAGGAGAAGGACTTCGGCCGTACGGAGATGCTGTTCATCGACCCGAAGGCCTGCATCGACTGCGGTGCCTGCGCGGATGCCTGCCCCGTGGACGCGATCCTCCCGGTGGAGAGCCTGACCGGCGCGCAGAAGGAGTACGGCGCGGTCAACGCGGCGTACTTCGAGGACCGGGAGCCCGAACCAGCAGTCGACGGACCGAACTTCCACGCGTGGAGCGAACCCGTCTTCGAGCGCAGCCTGCCCTCCGACTTCGCGCCGCTGCGGATCGCGGTGGTGGGCACCGGGCCGGCCGGCATGTACGCGGTCGAGGACCTGCTGCTGCACACCGGTGCCGAGGTGACACTGGTCGACCGGCTGCCCGTGGCGGGCGGGCTCATCCGGTACGGAGTGGCGCCGGACCACCCCTCGACCAAGAAGGCCGGCGACGCCTTCGCGCGTTTCCACACGCATCCGCGGGTACGCATGTTCCTCGGCCTCGACGTGGGGACGGACATCACGCCGGAGGAGCTCGCCGCGCACCACGACGCCGTGGTCTACGCCGTCGGCGCCGGCGCCGACCGCCGGCTCGGGATCCCCGGCGAGGACCTGCCCGGCAGCATCTCCGCGACGACCTTCGTCTCCTGGTACAACGCCCACCCGGAGGTGGCGCCGGACGCCGTCGGCCTGTCCACGGAACGGGTCGTCGTGGTCGGCAACGGCAATGTCGCCGTCGACACGGCCCGGATCCTCGTCTCGGACCCGGACACTCTGGCCGCCGGTGACATCGCGGCCCACGCGCTCGACGCACTGCGTTCGGGCGGGGTGCGCGAAGTGGTGCTGCTCGGTCGGCGGGGGCCCGCGGAGGCTGCGTACACCAGACCGGAACTGCTCGCCCTCAAGCACCTGCCCGGTGTGGAGCTGGTCGTCGACGACCACGACCCGCGGACCGGTGCGGCGATCGACGCCGCCGGACCGGGTGACAAGGCGGCGGTGCTGCGCGGGGTCACCCGGGCGAAGGTGGACTGGTCGCTCGCGCCGGCTGCGGGCCGCCGGATCGTGATCCGCTTCCACTCCGCGCCGGTGGAGGTGCTCGGTGACGACGGGGTCCGTGCCGTGCGCGTCACGGGCGGGGCGGGCGGCACGGAGATTCCGGCCGGAACGCTGCTGCGGGCGGTCGGCCACCGCGGTGTTCCGGTGGCCGGGCTGCCGTTCGACGAGACGACCGGGACCATCCCGCACGAGAGCGGACGCGTCACCGGCCTGCCGGGTACCTACGTCGTGGGATGGATCAAGCGTGGCCCGTCGGGCGGCATCGGGGCCAATCGGACCTGCTCCGCGGAGACCGTGGGAACGTTGCTGGCCGATGCCGTGTCCGGAGCGCTGCCCGCACCGGAGCACGGGCCGAAGGCGTTCCACCGGCTGGTCCGGCGCCGCAACCGCCGGATCGTGGACGCCCGGGGGCTGGCCGGGATCGAGCGGGCGGAGCGGGCGCTCGGAGCTCGCGAGGGCAGACCGCGGGTCAAGCTGGCGACGGTCCCCGAGCTCGTGGCAGCGGCGCGTGCCGGCCGCTGGAAGCTCCCGCGCTGAGGTCACACCCGGGTGACGCGTGGGGCGGGGCGGGACGGCCCCGCCCCCCGCGTCACCGCGCCCGTGCGCCGGCCTCCCCGCCCGTCTCTCCGCCCGCCTCCTGGCCGGTCTCCCGGCCGTCGACGTACGTGGTGACCACCTCGATCTCGCCGATGCGCGAGGTGCTGACCCGCCGGGGGTCGTCGCCCAGTACGACCAGATCGGCGCGCTTGCCGGGCGAGAGGCTGCCGACGGTGTCGTCCCAGTGGCAGGCGAAGGCTCCGCCGACGGTGTAGGCCCGCAGCGCCTCGTCGACGGCGACGGCCTCGTCGGGGCCGATCAGCCGGCCCGACGCGGAGGACCGCTCGATCATGAACTGGACGGCCCGCAGCGGCGATCCGTGGGTGACGGGGCGGTCGGAGCTTCCCACCAGGGTGACGCCGTGGTCCAGGAACCCCTTGCCCCGGTACAGCCAGGGAGCCCGGTCCGGGCCCATGATGCGGGCGTAGTCGTCACCGAAGTAGCGCAGGAAGTTCGGCTGGACCACGGCGATCGCACCCAGCCGGGCGAAGCGCGGGAGCTGGTCGGGGCGGATCAGCCCGGCGTGTTCGATGCGGTGCCTGGCGTCCGGGCGCGGCCGGAGACGCTGAGCCCGTTCCAGGGCGTCCAGCGCGAGGTCGGCGGCACGGTCCCCGATGGCGTGGACCGCGAGCTGCCAGCCGGCCAGGTGCCCCTCCACGATGGTGTCCGTGAGTGCGTCCGGATCGCCCTGCAACTCCCCCGCGTGCTCCAGTCCCTCGTAAGGGCTGGTCAGCGCGGCAGTACGGGCCATCATGCCGCCGTCGGTCCAGATCTTGAGCGCGCCGACCGAGAGCCGGTCGTCACCGAATCCGGTACGCAGACCGAGGTCCAGGGCCCGGGACGTGCCGTCGTCGGCGTGCCCTGCGACCGGATGCAGCGTGTCGGCGGAGACCATGAGCTGCACGCGCAGGGGCAACCTGCCCTGTTCGCGCAGGAGCTGATATGCCGCCAGCTCGAGCGGGCCGTGGCCGAACATGGTGCCGCCGATCCCCGCTTCGGCGCAGGCTGTCACCCCCTCCGCCAGGCAGGTCCGGGCGGCCTCCGCGACGGCGTCCGCCAGCTCGGCCTGGGAGTAGGGAAGCCGGAGCTTGCGCGCCGCCCCCATGGCACCCTCGGCGAGGTAGCCCTCGGTGTGCGGGACGTCGGCGGGGAGCAGGTCCAGGACCGCGGTGTTGACCACGCAGGCGTGTCCCGAGTCGTGCATCATGAAGACCTTTCGGCCGTCGCTGACCCGGTCCAGTTCGGCGGCCGTCAGATGACGTCCCAGCCCCCGCTGGTCGTAGCCGGAGACGGACACCCAGGAGCCGGGCGGCTGCCGGGCGGCGGCCTCGCGCACGACGGCGAGCACGTCGTCGACGCGCTCGCACGGGGCGACGCTGGGTGTCCTGGCACGCAGTCCGGTCCATGCCAGGTGCACATGGCTGTCGATGAATCCCGGGAGCACCGTCGCGCCCTGGAGGTCGATCACCTCACGTGCGGGCAGCGAGGTCACGGCCTCGTCCAGGCCCACGATCCGGCCGTGCCAGACGCCCAGCTCGCGGGCGACGGGACGGTCCGGGTCCATGGTGATGAAGTGGGCGTTCGTCAGCCTCGTGCACAGCATGAACAGTTCCGTCCCCGGGGTCGTCGAAACAGGGCCCGCCCGCCGGAGCGGGCCGGCTGCTGGACGCGGCACGCCCGTGGAGCAGGCCGCGAGCGACTTAGGTAACGCTAACCTCGACTTGCGGGCCTGTCGACCGGCCGCACAGAGGCACATGGATCGAGTCGGGCCCGGAACGCCACGAAAAACAGGGGGCGTTGCATCCTTAGGTAAGCCTTGCTTTACTTACCCCGGTCAATCACCACACAGAGGAGAACCCATGCGGGTCGTCATGTTCGGCTACCAGACCTGGGGACACCGCACCCTGCAAGCCCTCCTGGACTCCGAACACGACGTGGTCCTCGTCGTCACCCACCCCAAGAGCGAACACGCCTACGAAAAAATCTGGAGCGACTCCGTCGCCGACCTCGCGGAAGAACACGACATCCCCGTCCTCATCCGCAACCGCCCCGACGACGACGAACTCCTCGAACACCTCACCGCAGCCCGACCCGACATCATCGTCGCCAACAACTGGCGCACCTGGATCCCCCCGCACATCTTCAACCTCCCCCACCACGGCACCCTCAACATCCACGACTCACTCCTACCGAAATACGCCGGCTTCTCCCCCCTCATCTGGGCCCTCATCAACGGAGAAACCGAAGTCGGCGTCACCGCCCACATGATGGACGACGAACTCGACGCCGGAGACATCGTCCGCCAGGAAGCAGTCCCCGTCGGACCCACCGACACCGCCACCGACCTCTTCCACAAAACAGTCGACCTCATCGCCCCCGTCACCACCGACGCACTCACCCTCATCGCCGCCGGACACACCCACTTCACCCCCCAAGACCGCACCCAGGCCACCTTCTTCCACAAACGCTCCGCAGAAGACACCCGCATCAACTGGAACTGGCCCGCCCACGACCTCGAACGCCTCATCCGCGCCCAGTCCCACCCCTACCCCAGCGCCTACACCTTCCACAAAGGCAAACGCCTCGACATCCTCACCGCCACCGTCTCCCGAGCACGCTACGGCGGAACCCCCGGCCGCATCTTCTACCGCGAGAACGACGGCATCGTCATCGTCACCGGAACCGACGCCCGCACCGGCAACAACCACGGCCTCGCCCTCACCCGCATACGCACCCACGACGGCCACGAACTCCCCGCAACCGACTACTTCACCACCATGGGCGGATACCTCACCAACCGCCCCTGACCGTCGAACCTCCCGGACGGTCCCCGGCCGTCGCCACCGTTAGGAAGAACCATGGAACCGTCGGCATCCCCGGGGACGACCGCCAGCCCGTCGGGCGCCGGATACGCCGTCGTCGGGATCTCCAGCGGACCGACGGACTGGTCCCGGATATTCCGGGCAATCGCCGACGGCGACCTGGGTGTCGAGACCTTAGCCAGGGGCCCCCACCCTGCCGTTCCGGGCGCAGCCCGGGCCGCGCACTCCGCTCCGCCGCCCACGGGCACGGCACCACGGGGTGTGCTGGACCTCAACGCGTACCTCGTGTACGCGACGGGCAAGGCTGCGCGACGAAGACTCACGGAGACACTGGCTCCCCACGGGCTGCGCCTGTGGCACCTGACCGCACTGACGATGCTGGCCGATGTCGGACCCCAGTCCAAGGGGGACCTCGCGTCCCGGCTGGACATGAACCAGAGCGACCTGGCCAGGACGGTCCAGGACCTGGACAGGGCCGGGCACGTCGTGTGCACCCGTGACCCCGCGGACCGCCGCCGCATCGAGGTGGCGCTGACAGCGTCGGGCCGTTCTCTGCTGACGCGCCTCAACGACGACGTCCACCCGATCGACGAGGACCTGCTGGCTCCCCTGGACGCGACGGAACGCGCGCAGTTCTCCTCCATGCTGCGGCGCGTGCACGCGCACCTCGGCCACCCGGCCCGGGACGGCGCCTCCCGCGGCTGAGCCCCACCCCGGACTCCGGGAGCCCCGGGCGGGGCTGTCCGGAGGGCCCTTCAGCTGCCGGGCAGGATCCGGGTCTCCGCGGCCGGCAGCCCCTTGGCCCACCAGTGGTCGTAGCGCCCGTAGACGGCGGGGTCGCGGGGTGCGAGGAACGTGACGAGGGCGGCGGCCTCCGCCGCCAGTCCTTCCCACACGTGGCCGGCGAGCGGGTGGAAGGCGGTGGCCTCGATCCCGCCGTCCGCGGGGCGCCAGACACCGGCGACGTGACCGTCGACCAGCAGGGTGGGCAGCACGTCGCCGTTGACGCGTATCACGAGCTTGCGGTAGGCGGGCGGGATGACGCGGCTGCGGTCGGAGTAGGCGAGCAGGACGCTGTCCCACATCGCCATCAGCCGGGGCGGGGCGGGAGTGTCCCCGGGCGGGCGGGGCGCGCCGGGGATGTCGTACAGGACCGTGCCGTCGGGGCCTTCCAGCTGGTCGAGTTCACCGGCGAGCGCGTGCACGGCCGCGCGGGCCCGGGTGCGCTGGACGAGGGCGAACTGGGCCATGTCCGCCACCGATGCCGGCCCGAAACCCTCCAGGTAGCGGCGGACCAGGATGCGCAGGCCGGCAGCCGCGGTGTCGGGGTCCGCCGGCCGCGGCCGCAGGCCCGCGGCGATGTACGACGGCCGGTTGCCGAACGACCACGGCCCTCCCGTTTCCGCGTGCCACAGCGGTACGTACTGACGCAGCATCCGCTGAGCCGCCGAGTCCACCGGTGCACCGAGCCGCTCCTCGATCCGTCCGCCGATCTCGGCGGCCGTGCGCGGCCGTGCGGTGTACGACAGCAGGTCCTCGACCAGCGCCGCGGCGTCGTCCGGGGTGATCCCGGACGACCTGAAGCGCGCGTCACCGAGCCTGGATGCGCGCAGTACCGGCTCCATCGCCTCACGGAAGGCAGGGTAGTCCTCGGCGTGGACCGCGTGCAGGGTGAGCCGCATCAGTGTGGCCTTGACCGCCCGCTGCGCGGTCACCGCCGCGTCGAGGCGGGCCGGATCGAAGCCGCTCAGTCTGTTCCACAGGGCGATGTAGGGCGAGGCGGGCTGCTGTGCCTGCAGGGCGACCACGCGTCGGACCGCGTCCTCGACGTCGAGCGCCTCGCGGCGCAGCAGCAACTGCCGGGCGAGCGTGGAGCGGTTGAGGGCGTGTGCGGTGATCTCCATCCGCGCATTCTCCCCTCCGCGGCAGCGCCGTCACGGGCCGCCCGCCGCCGGCCGCCGGAATGACGCGCTGACGACGTCCCGCCCTGTTTGTGAGCACCGCGTTTCGATCATGTGGCACCGTCCCCGCAGACGTCGACACCGCGCCGTGCGGGCCCGCAGGGTGGATCCCGCCGAGTCGAGTAAGCGCTTGCCGATCTCTCGGCGCCTGCCCTCGCGCACCCCGTACCAAGGAGCACCGATCGTCATGCACTCCATCCGTTCCCGTTACCGAAGAATCGCCGCGGTGAGTGCCACCGCGGTCCTGGCCGGGCTCCTGTCCGCGCCGGCGGCGGTCGCGTCCGGCCACAGCGGTCCCGACCGGCCCCGCCGCATCATGGAGAACCTCGACCGGGGGCTCGTCGCCGTCCCGTCCGGTCGCGGAACCTTCCTCAGTTGGCGGTTGCTGGGCACCGAATACGGTTCGGACATCGCGTTCAACGTCTACAAGGGCGGCAAGCGGCTCAACCGCAAGCCGGTCACCGCGTCGACCACCTACCAGGACGACAGCCGCGGTGGCGGGACGTACACCGTGCGCGCCGTCGTGGAGGGCCGGGAGAAGCGGGCCGGAGCGCCCGCGCTCTCCTTCGCCGGGGGCCACGCCGAGATTCCGCTGGCCCCGGTCGACGGCGACTACACCGTGCAGCACGCCTGGCCGGGCGACCTCGACGGCGACGGCCGGTACGAACTGGTCGTCAGCCGTCTCGCCACCACCCGGGACAGGCCGGACCTGCTGGAGGCCTACAGCCTCACCGGGAAGCGGCTGTGGCGTGTCGACCAGGGGCCCGGCTCGTACACGCAGGTGGGCGGCAACGGGGCCAACGACCCCGCACCGGCCGCCATCAGCGGGTCGACCCCCATCGGCGGCTACCGCAACGACGACAACGTGACCGTCCACGACCTCGACAGCGACGGGAGGGCCGAGGTCCTGGTCCACACCGCGGCCGGCACCACGTTCGCCGACGGTGAGAAGGTCGAGGCCGACTCGCCCGCGCGGCAGTTCGTCTCCGTCGTCGACGGCGAGACCGGGACCGAGCGCACCCGGCGGGCCGTGCCCGACGACTTCACCGCGGACGGCCCCTCCGGCGGCCACTTCGGCATCGCGTACCTCGACGGCGTACACCCCAGCCTGGTCACCAAGCTCGTCACCAGGGTCGGCGCCAAGCGCGGATCCTTCCGCACCCTGTTCCAGACCTGGGACTTCGACGGCCGCGAACTGACCGAGCGCTGGAAGTACGTCGCCGACCCGCAGAGCGGCGCGACGAGCTTCCACCAGATCCGTGTCGTGGACGTGGACCGGGACGGCAGGGACGAGATCGCGGACGGCAACTACGTCGTCAACAGTGACGGCACCCTGCGCTACGTCGTCGACGGGGCCGGGCACGGCGACCGTTTCCACATCGCGGATCTCGATCCGGACCGCCCGGGACTCGAGGGGTTCGCGATCCAGCAGTCCGAGCTCGGTGTGGTCTCCGCCTTCCCCTGGTACTACTACGACGCGGGCACCGGCGAGCGGCTGACCACCGGCGCCCACCCGCAGAACCCGGCGGGCGAGGCGGACCTCGACGTGGGCCGCGGTACGGCCGCCGACATCGACCCCCGCCACCGGGGCCTGGAGTACTGGACCTCGACCGCGGACGTCACGGCCCCCGGCGCGGGGGTCCGCAGTGTCAGGGACGGCAAGGTCTCGACGACGACCCCGAGCGTCAACTTCCGCATCTGGTGGGACGGGGACAAGGGCGCCGAGCTCCTGGACAGGACCTACGTCGAGAAGTGGGACCCGGAGTCCGAGACCTCCGAGCGGATCTTCGACCCGTCGGGCGTCGTCCCAGGGGCCCGTAACGCGACGCCGTTCTACGGCGACATCCTGGGCGACTGGCGAGAGGAGATCCTCGCCGAGACCGCGGACCACAGTGCCCTGCGCCTCTACACCACCACCGAGCCCACCGGCACCCGGCTCTACACGCTCGCCCACAACCCTGCGTACCGGCTCGGCTGGACGGTGCGCGGCTACCTCCAGTCGACGTTCACCGACTACCACCTCGGCTTCGGTTCCAGGAATCCGGCGAAGCCCGCGATCCGTACGGACACCGGTCCCGATCGCGCGTGGACCCCGATCGCGTCCGACTCCTTCCGCTCCGGAACCGGGCAGTGGCGGTCCGAACTCCAGGACGGCGGCTCGGTGACCGCCGCCGACGGCGTCCTGGACATCGACGTCCCGAGCGGCGCGACCGTCTGGTTCGAACAGAAGCTGAAGGGGCCCTACGAGATCGAGTACACCGCGACCCCGGTCTCCGCGGGCGGGCCCAACGACCGCGTGTCGGACCTGAACAACTTCTGGAACGCGACGGACGTACGCTCCCCGCGCGACCTGTTCGCCACCGCGAGGGGCGGTGCGCTCTCGGAGTACAACCACCTCAAGACGTACTACGTGGGTTACGGGGCGAACGGCAACACGACGACCCGGCTCCGCCGTTACGTCGGGGACCCGGACAACCGCCCACTGCTGTACGACTACACGCAGCCGCTGCTCACGGCCGGCGAACCGAACCACGTCCGGATCGTGTCGGACGGCTCGAAGGTGCAGTGGTGGAACAACGGCCGGACGGTCTTCGACCACCGGGATCCCGAGGCCTACACGAGTGGCCACTTCGCGTTCCGCACCGTCACCAGTCACTTCCGCATCAGTGACTTCACGGTCTGGCGCCCGCCGGGCCGCCGCTGACGGCCGGTGGCCGGCGGCGGCCCCGGGGCCGCCGCCGGCCCTCCTCACACGTTGCGGTGGAGGAGGAAGTCGAGCAGCCCCTCGATCTCCCGGACCGTGCGCGGTGCGAGCGGAACGCCGCGGAGACACGCGTGGGCGGAGTCGAGGTGGCGGCGGGCCTCGGCCAGGGTGGCAGCCCGGCCGCCGGCCGCTTCGGCGAGCGTGGCCGCGCGGAGTGCGGTGGGTCCGTCGAGCGGGAGCGGGGAAGCGAGCAGCGCGGCCAGCTCGCGGGAGGGGAGCCCGTCCGAGGTGAGGGCGGCGATGACGGGGTAGGTCTTCCTGCGCTGCCGCAGGTCCCCGTGGACGGGCTTCCCGGTCCGTGCCGGGTCGCCCCAGATGCCGAGCAGGTCGTCGACTGCCTGGAAGGCGACGCCGAGGTGGCGGCCTGCCCGGTCCAGTGCGGCGACCGTGCCTGCGGGGGCCCCGCCGAGCAGGGCGCCGAGTCCGGCGGCGCAGCCCAGGAGCGACCCCGTCTTGTCCTCGGCCATGGACCGGTAGGCTTCGGGCCGGACCGCGCCGGGGCCCGTCCAGGGCCGGTCGGCGAAGAGCAGGTCCTCGGCCTGGCCCCGGACCAGGCGGGTCAGCGTCCCGGACAGGTGTCGCACGGCGGCCCCGACGCGTGCCCCCGGCGTCTCGGAGAGGGTCTGCAGGGCGATCGCCAGCAGCGCGTCGCCCGCGAGGACGGCGGGCCCGGTGCCGTATGCCTTCCACACCGTCTCCCGCTGCCTCCGGGTCTCGTCCCCGTCCATGATGTCGTCGTGCAGCAGCGAGAAGACGTGGACGAGTTCGACGGCGACCGCTGCGGGGACCGCCGTCTCCCCGGACGCCCCGACCGCTTCGGCCCCCAGGACGGCGAGGGCCTGGCGCACCCCCTTGCCCTGGGAGGCGCCGGGGTCGGGTGTGCCACCCGGCCCGCACCAGCCGAGCGAGAAGGCCGCCATCTCGCCGGGCCACGGGTGGAGCCGCCCGACGGCCTCCACGAGCGTGGGGCGCACCAGGGCGCGGCAGCGGGCGAGGGTGAGCGGCGTGGGCGCGGAGCCGGAGTCGGATTCGGAGTCGGATTCGGATTCGGATTCGGATTCGGCCGGGGAGGTGTGCGCGGGGGAGGTCGCGAAGCTCATCGCGGTGTCCCCTCGCCGGCCGGACACGGCGACCGGTCCGGTACCGTTCCCACCCCCAGCTCCGCCGCCGCCCGGTCGATCATGTCCCCCGCGTGCCGCAGACCGAGCCGTTCCAGTGCCTGGCGCAGGCCGGTGAGCTCGGCGACCGTCACCGCCGGGTCCTGTCCCAGCCGGGCGAGCGTCTTGGTCAGACCGAGCCGGGCGAGCGCCGTTCCCCGCGACTCGTCCATCGCAAGGAACGCGGCCAGGGCCCGTTCGTAGTACTCGCGGGCCTCGGCGTACCGGCCGGCCCGGTAGAGCACGTTGCCGCGCATTTTGTGGTTGTAGGCGAGCGCACTCGACAACTGCATCTCGCGGCAGGTCTGTTCGGCCTCCGTGAGCAGGTCGAGCGCGCGGTCCACTCCCCCGTCCCGTACGGACACCACGTCGGCGATTCCGCGCAGGGCCCAGGCCCGGCCCCGCTGGTCGTCGGCCCGGCCCGCGGTTTCGGCCGCTTCCTCGAAGAGAGCGAGAGCCGTGTCGTACGAGCCCGTGTTCCGGTGCATCTGCGCTATGCCCTCCAGCGCCCACACCGTGTGCCGTGCCTCGCCGCGGCGGCGGGCCTCGGCGAGCAGCTTCTCGTGCAGCTCGCCCACGGCCTGGTAGTCCCCCTGGATCCGTCCGGTCTCCGCGAGGCCGGCGAGGGAGTAGCCGCGTACGACCACGTCGCCGCCGCGCTCCCCCAGCTCGGCCGCCAGCCGCAGGAGCCGGTAGGCGAGCGGCAGCGCGCCTCGCTGGCGTGCGAGTGTGCCGCCGCTCCACAGGGCCCAGGCCATGGCCCCGACGTCCTGGGCGGACCGGGCGGCACGATAGCTCGCCCGCCACGCCTCCTCGGCCTCCTCGTTGCGCCCCAGCCTCCGGCAGGCCTCCGCGACGGCGAGCCCGCAGCGGGCCGTCTCCGGGCCGTCGCCGGCCCGTTCGGCCGCGCGCAGCTCCTCCCTCCCCCGGGCCAGCACGTCGGTGAGCGACGCGTTGACCGACAGGGAGCCGAGGGCCCCCTGGTACTCGGGGGCGAACGCCTTGTCCTGCCGTGCGACCCCGTGGACCTTTTCCTGCTGTGTCACCTGTGCCATGTGCCCCGCCGTCGTACCGTCTTCGATCGTTCCTGGTCGATCACGACGGTATGAGGGGGCGGGGCATGAGCGAATCCCTCTCCGTATGGGTCCATGGGTCATCCCCAAGGGCTACAACAGGGGTACGGAATTCGTCAGTTGGAGGGACGGGGCCCTTACGGTCCGGATCGTCGGCCCTTCACCTCGGCAGGCTCCGCGACTTGGGCCTTCGCTCCGACGGGGCCGGTGGCCACCCGGGCGCGTCCAGGCGGCCGGAGGGGGCGGGGCCACGCTCGCAACTCCCGTCTTCCGCTCCCCCGCCGTCACCCGGGCCCGACGAGGAGATGGTCCCTGCCACCGTCCGCACGCCCGCGGGCTGGGACCCCGGGCTCCGTCCCAGCCGCGCCTGTCGCGTCGGGGCTGCGCCCCGTCGAGCACGAGCTCAGGCGGACGGCGTGCCCGGGGACCGCAGGCCGAGCCACTGTTCAGCGTCCCAGGCCCGGAACCGCTCCACCTCGGTGAATCCCAGCTTTGCAGCGAGGCGCATCGAGCCGACGTTGGCGGTCTGGGTGGCGAGCACCACCGGCTCGCCGGGAAGGACGCCGCCGAACCAGTCGAGTGCCGCCGCGCACGACTCGGCGGCGTACCCGAATCCCCAGGCGCGTGGCAGGAACAGGTAGCCGAGATCGGCCTTCCCGGCAGCAGCCGGGCGATGGTGCTCCGACGCTCTCCTGAGCAGGATCTGGCCGATCATCGCCCCGTCGAGTTCCACGACGAAACTCCCCGGCCACCGCTCGGGCACCTCGGGTGTCTCGCGCTCGAGCTCATCACGCGGCCGGGGGCCGCCTAGGTAGGTGTGCACCTCGGTCGAGGCGTGCAGTTCGATGAACGCCGCACGGTCCCGGGCCCAGGGCTCACGGAGCACAAGCCGCTCGGTCTTGATCGGGGCCGGCGGCCAAGCGACGGGTCCGAGCTCAGTCATGCCGACAACCAATCAGCAGACCGGGCAGCCTTCAAGGCTCGCGGACCCACGATGTGTTGCTACGCCCGTCAACCTGGTGAGGGGCGGGGCGGTGGCATCGCGGCCGACAATCCGTCTGAGGGTCGGAAACCGTTGACCTCCAGCCGGGATCCGGGATCCGGGGCCCTGGATCCGGCCTGATCACGCCGAAAAGGCGGAATACCAACGGTGCCTGCGTCGTTGTCCGCCGTTGCCGACCAACGCGTTGTCGATCAACAAGGAGGCCCCATGCCCACGATCCGTCGTCCCCGTGCGCTGCGTTCCGGCGATCTCGTGGTCGTCACCGCTCCCTCGGGTCGGCTCGAGCCCGGTGAGGAGCCACTGCTTGCTCGCGGTGTGGCTATATTGGAGCGGATGGGTTTCCGGGTGCGGGTCAGCCCGATGGTCGACCCCGCGCGAAGCCGCTGGTGGGCGGCGGGCGCTCCGGCGGAGCAGGCTGCCGAGCTCAATGCGCTGCTCCGGGATCCGGAGGTACGGGCCGTCGTCGCGCACACCGGCGGTCAAGCGACCATCGGCTATCTCGACCTGATCGATCTCGATGCGGTCCGGGCCGACCCGAAGCCCATCCTCGGCTACAGCGACATCTCCCTGCTGCACATGGCGTTGTACGCCCGGACCGGCCTCGTCGGCTTCCACGCCGACATCGCCACCCACGGTTTCGGCAGCGATTGGTACACCCTGGGCGACGAGGCCCGTCGGTCCGAACTCGTCGACCTCTACACCCGTGTGCTCACCAAGGCCGAGGCGCCGGGCGTGCTGCCGGCGAGGGGAACCTGGGAGACCTGGCAGCCGGGCCACGCACAGGGACCACTGGTCGGCGGCTTGCTGAACCGCCTGGTCCAGTTGCAGGCGACACCCTTCGCACTGGCCGCCGAACAGTTCGACGGCGCCGTCTTGTTCTGGGAGGAGCTGCAGCGGCCCGTCACGCGGATCTGGTGCGATCTCCATGCCTTGCGGCTGTCCGGCGTGCTGGACCGGATCGCGGGCATGGTGGTCGGCATCCCGAGTGAGGTCACGCCCTACGAGGACGGCGGCGATCAGGTCGGCCTGCGCGACGTTGTGCTTGACGTTCTCGCGCAGCGTGACATCCCCGTCCTCGCCCAGGTCGACTTCGGCCACACCTCGCCGAACCTGCCGCTGCCCCTCGGCGTCCGCGCGGAGGTGGACGCGGACAAGAGGACCTTGTCCCTGCTTGAGCCGGCGGTCGCGGAACACTGAGAGTGCGGTACGTCATGACGCAGCGACTTCACGAACGTACCGCTACGATCACACGGCCGAACCCGTGCTCCGGCCGACCCGGATCACCGACTCGGTGGCGGGTGTCTTCGGTGCCGGCTACACGGCCGACGGCAGCTTCAGCCATGAGCAGCTCCCCGGAGGCTGATCGCTCCGGATCACCGAGGACCGGACGTACCGCTACGACGCCGTGGGGCGGATGACCACAGTAGTGGAGACCTCGGCGCGGGTGTGTGATGCGAAGGTCCTGAAGCTTCGACGCCCGCCCTATCGAGAAGTGGTCAAAACAATGCAATCGACTCCCCACCGTCTCCGTGCACTCGGCAGCGGATGGACAGTGACCTTGGCGATCGATGCCGTCATCACGCTGGTAACCGCCACGGTCCTGATCGGAATCGGTGCGCTCACACCCGCGTTCGACGAGGACTACGACATGCCCCTGGGGAGGCATCTGTCCGACGCCGCGCCCTTCTTCGGGGGTACGGTCCTCCTCGTCGCCTCCCTCGTGGTCACGGCTCTCATGGTCCGGTCCGGCTCGGAGCGCCGATGCCGGGCAGGTCTGCTTGCGGCCGCTGCCCGCCTCGGTTGTCTCGTCGCGGGAGCCGTTGCCCTCGTCGTGTACGGCACGGTCACGTACGGAGTCTGAAGCCGGCGGTTTCCCTGGCTGCCCGGAGCAGCCGCGTGACCGTTCCGGGCAGCCTGCGGCCGGAAGGTAACCCGAGCTGATCGGGATCGGGCACACTGCCCTTCCAGTACGGGCCGACTACTGTCCGACCGCCACGAAACGCTGGGCGACCAACCAGATGATGTTGCTGCCAGGGGAGGAACAGGATGGTTGCGTCGGTGCCGAGCGGGGTCTTTCAGGCGCCCGGCAGGAAGAGGCAGAACGGGTGACCGTGAGGGTCACGGAGGACCCGCACGCCCTCCTGCGGCTGGTACTCCTCCAGCGTCGCGCCCAGGGCGCGCGCTCGCTCGGTCTCCACGTCCAGGTCGTCGACCTCCAGGTCCAAGTGCGCTTGCATCTGCTGGGTACCCGGGCCTTGAGGCCACACCGGGGGCGTGTGGTCGGCCTCCATCTGGAAGCTGAGGCCCGGGCGCTCCTGCTCCGGAGCCCGCAGGCGGACCCACTCAGGTGACCGCTCGACTTCCTGCCAGCCCAACAAGGCGCGATAGAAGTCTGCCAGCACGGGCGGATCGGGAGTACCGAGAACCAAGGAACCGAGCGTCGTCGTCATGCCCCCACCGTGCCCGCACCCGTGCCTCCCACACGTCTGCGCACACCCAGCGAGACCTGGGCCGGGCCAGAGTGCTGGGGCACACCCCCTTGCGGGCCGGCAGCCCAGTTGCAAACAGCATCCGGGCCGAGGCCCCCCGGGGGAGTCCAGGGTCCTCGCTCACGCACCGGAGCGCCTGGGACAGCTCTCCCGCCGCATCAGGCCGTCGGCCCCTCTCCCTTGCGAACCAGCCGCCAAGCCTCCCTGAACAGTTCCGGGAGTGTGCCCGGGAGCATCTCGAAGGCCCTCACCTCGCTCCCGTCTGCGCTCAACTGCCCGCCGATCAGGGGAGCCTTCCAGGACTCCACCGGAGGCAGCGGCTTCTTGGCATGCGCCCACGGGCCGGGCAGGAACAGCGTGCGTCCCGCACGAGCCCGCCTGTCCTCCACCGCCAGGCCGCGCGCCGACAACTCCCCGGCTGCCGCTTTGTGGCGGGCCGGTGTCCAGGCGTTCCAGCGCCGTACGTTGCGGTCCGATGGCACGGGGAGCAGCAGGATCTGGAGGTAGAGGGTGGCAGCGTCCTCGGATACGCCGAGGGTAGCCACGACCTCGGCCACCAGGTCCGGGGCACAGGCGCGCGGGTCGGACTCGTAGCGTCCAGGAGGCAGGTCACCGGCGGTGATACGGGCTATGACGCGGTCGCAGGTGCCGTCGGTCAGCCAGTTCCAGCGCCGGCTCCCCCGGTTGCCGCGGATCACGCCCGAGTGGAGGACCCGGGCCGGGGAGTCGCGACCCGCCAGTACCTTGCGGAAGTGGTGGACGGCCTCCGGCGCCCCGTCGCGTACGGGGTCCCCGGCGGGGAGGTCGGCGTATGCCCAGGGCAGCCCGGTGAAGAATGCGTCCGCGACAGTCTCGGCGTCGTAGTCACCCATGACGTCCCATGCGGTGCGCAGGTGGCGGTGCTCGGGCGGGCAGGGCCAGACCCGTAGGTAGAAGCCGGGCGGCAGGGTGGCGTTCGCCGGATCGAGGAACAGATGGCACAGGTGGGTCGCCGGCATCCGGGTGTCCAGGGCGACAGCGGCCTGCCAGGTGCTCCACGGGGCGCGCGGGCGGGCGCCGTGCTGCTCTGCCCAGGCAGCTGCGATGCGCTCCGCGACCCGGACGAGGCCGCCCGGCTTCCACAGGTCCTCGGGATCGGTGGGCATCACGTCGGCGAGCAGAGCGAGTCGCTCGTCGTCGTGCAGCATCGACAACTCGGAGCGTGCCGACTCGAGTTCGCCTGCCTTGAAGCCGAACACGGAGCGCTCGTGGGCATCGAGGTAAGGCGTGTAGTAGCCGCCCGCACCGGGATTGCCGGCCAGGACGAGGGCCGCAGCGGGGCGGCTCAGCCCGGTCGCCTCGCTCAGGGCGAGGGCCGCGTCCGCGTCGTGGGTGACCGGGCCGCGTTCCCGGACGAGCTCGACCAGACGGCGCAGCTGATCCGGTGTGCCCCAGCCGCGGTGGCAGTCCACAGCGTAAAGCGGTTCCTCCGGACGCGGGGCGGCCTCGCCGCCGGGGAGCACAGCCTCGAAGTAGAGGGTCTCGCGCCGGGCCGACAGGTGCAGACCGAAGGACGCGCCCTGATGATCGCGAACGGTGAACGAGGTCGTTCCGGCGAGCCGGCCCAGACGGAAGCGGTAGGCCGGATCGGCGAACGGAGTCTGCGCCCACATGTCCAGGAAGTCGAGCAGCACCTCGCGGCGTTCCGGCCTGGTCGCGGCGGCGGCCGCGCGCAGCGCGAGCGCCCCCGGGCGCCCCACGACCTCGGTCCAGCTGCCCGCCGCAGGGGGACGGACGTCGCGTTCGCCCGGCTCAGGCGCCCAACTCCCCTCGATGTAGCGACCGATGGCCCTGATGTCGGCGAAGGAGTCCTCATTCCAGCAGCCCGAGGCCCCGACGAGCCCCTGCAGGGCGGCTGATGCGGCGAACCCGTTCCACGTGCGGGAGGTCCGGGATGCGGCCGTGCCGTTCTCGTTCATGCGTCCGATCATGGCGGATGGTACTGACAACGAGGCACGCCGGTTCGTCGAGTTCGGGGGCCTGGTCCGCGGGAGAACCATCGGTCACCCTCGATCCATCTCGGATGGCGCCCCGGGCCGCCGGCCGGCCGAACCGCCATCGTCCGGGCGAGGCCTGGCCGTCGGCTTCGATCAGGGCCCGGCGCAGCTGTTCCGCCGGGGCTGGTGCGCTCGATCCCGGGCAGCGCGGCGGGTCCGCCACGGCACTGCCGTGCCGGCACACGTCGGGGCCAGGGTCGGGGGCTGCGCGGCCAGGAAGGGAAGCAGGGGCCCTATCGCCCTGCGGGCCCTTCGCCGCGGATCTCGGGGGAAGACCACCGGGGAGAGGCATCACTCGGGCGCGCGTCGGGGCGGACCGTCGTGTTGAGGGCGGGGGCTCACGTGGTGGGGAGGGAATGCACGCTGACGGCGTAGCCGCAGCCTTCGTCATAGGGATCGCCGTTCCAGGTGGCGTAGCGCTGCCGCAAGGTCAGTCCGGCCTGGGTACACCAGTGGTCGAATTCTGTGAGCGTCACCGGTGGTTCCGGCAGGGGGAGGTGTGCCGCGTCCAGTCCCATGCCCGTGACCAGCAGTCCACCGGGGCGCAGCGAGCCGGCCAGCTGCCGGACGACGGCTGCTTCGGTTCCGGGGGCCAGCAGGGGGATGACGTTTCCGGCGGCGAGTGCCAGGTCGAAGCCGGTGTTCAGGCGGAGGGTGTCCAGGCGGGCAAGGTCGCCCAGGAGCCATTCCTGTGTGGGGGCTTCCCGGCGGGCGACGGCGAGCATGGAGGCGTCGACGTCTACGCCGGTGCAGTGGTGGCCCAGCTCAGCGAGTCGGATCGCGATCCGACCGGTACCGCAGCCTGCGTCGAGTACCCGCGCGGAAGGCTTCAGCAGGGCGGCGCAGAAGGCGGCCTCGCCATGGATGTCGTGACCCGATTCGGCGAGTCGCGCGAACCGCTGGGCGTAATCTTCTCCAGCTTGTCCGCCGGTGAGTTCCGCCCAGCGGTCGTGTTGCTCAGTCATGTTCGGTGTGCCTTCCGGTCGGTTCGACGGTTCTGGACCGAATGGAGGATCGGCACCGGCGGAGGTGGCGGTTCTATGGCTCATCTAGTCAGTACGGCTGTGCCTGCAGACCGATTATTACAGGGACGCGGCCCATCCCGGGTCCGGACCGACCCCACCTCCCTCTTGGCGCAGCCGCGCCCCGCCCAGGTGGCCGCCGAAACCGCCGATGATCACAGCGTCGGCCTGGCGTGCAGGTCGTGCACGGGCTGCAGACCGGTTTCGGGGCCGGCGAACGGGTCGTTGCCCGAGGAACCGGACTCGCCCGCGGTGGTACGGACGTACCGCGCGTTCCCGTCGAGCTGGATTCAGCGGTGGTCGCGCCCGGCGCGGCACCTGTCGCACCCGGCGTCAGGGGTCGAAGTCCGGCTCCGGTCCAACGGCATCGGTCCGGGCAAGCGGGGTGTGGAGGTGGGCATCCGCGTTCTCGTTCCGCTCGGGATCCGGCCGGGCGCAGCCGCGCCGTACCGGTTCCTGGGCGTGAAGGCCGGCCACGGCCGCGGGGCGGTGGCCGGCGTCGGGCCCGGTGAGGAGGCCGGGCTGGCAGATCCCGGGCTGACAGATCCCCGGCCGATCCCGGACAGCCCCCGTACGTGACGAGGCCGCATGCGGTCAGAGGCGCGCGGGGCAACCTCGTCGGTGCCTCGGGCCTCGCGGGGTGTGGACCTGCCGAGAGCCGCGTCAGATCTGGTCACCGTCCGAGCGGGGCTCCGCGCAGGCCCGTCGGGTCGTCCGGTGCCGCCCCGTCAGTCCCGTCCGGGCGCTCCGGGGCTCGCGAAGCCGGGGGCGGTGAAATCGGGACTCGCCCAGCCGGGGCGCGTGCGAGCTTCCGGAAGCGGGATGCCCCCGGTGCCCCCGGGGAGGGACGGCAGGGCTGCGGGCAGGGCACCCTCCGGGAGCGGGGCCCGAAGCAAGGCCGACTGATGCCGGAGAAAGGGGAGGAGCCCGCGCTCCAACAGGGCGCCCCGCCAGGCGGCACGCGCCTCGGTGACGGCGGGGCCTTGGTGGCGCGGGCAGCCGGAGCACGGTCCGGACGCGGCGCGGTTTCGCGCCGCAGCGAGGACGAGCGCGATGCCGGCGACGACCGCCGTCACGCCCGCCACGACCGCGGAGGTCCATCCCGCGTCCACCAGCGCGTCCGCGAGAGGGCGCTGGGTTCCGGCGAGGCGCAGGGCCTGGCCGAGGAGGAGGAAGATCATTGCCGCCGCGGCGGACAGCAGGGGTGCGAGCACGGCCATGGCCTCGAGGAGTCCGCGGCCGACGGTGACGGTCTCCCTACCGCGAGGACGGCCGGAGCAGCGGGCCCCCGGCCCTTCGACCGAGGCGCGCAGCCGGCGGTAGGCGGCGTACTCGTCGCCGGCCGCAGCTCGGATGACGTCCGCCTCGTCCCTGGCCAGGGAAACCAGGTACCCCGCACCGGTCCGGACGCCCGCGCTCCCCAGGGACCGGCGTATCTCCGGTGTGTCCAGCGCGAGGCGGAGCATCTCCTCGAAGTCGGCTCCGGCTTCCGCGTCGGCTCCGGTCTCGCCTTCCGGGCGGTCGGGCAGATACATGTGGGGTCCCCGGATCGATGGTGAGGTGCCCGGGAATCGCCGGCCCGGACGGGATCACGGCGCCGGACGGGGCACCCCGGGTCGTCCGGGGTGCCCCGGCTTCCGGAACGGAAGAGGGAGACGTGCTGTCAGACGCCGACGCCGAAGTCGGCCGCGATGCCGGACAGCCCGGAGGCGTAGCCCTGGCCCACCGCTCGGAACTTCCATTCCTCGCCGTGGCGGTACAGCTCGCCGAAGACCATGGCGGTCTCGGTCGCCGCGTCCTCGCTCAGGTCGTACCGGGCGAGTTCGGCACCGCCCGACTGGTTCACCACGCGGATGAAGGCGTTGCGGACCTGGCCGAAGCTCTGCCCGCGGTTGTCCGCGTCGTGGATGGAGACCGGGAAGACGATCCTCGCCACGTCGGCGGGGACGGTGGTCAGGCTGACCTTCAGGGACTCGTCGTCCCCCTCGCCCTCGCCCGTGAGGTTGTCGCCCGTGTGCTCGACGGAGCCGTCGGGGCTCTTGAGGTTGTTGTAGAAGACGAAGTGCTGGTCGGAGATCACCTTCCCGGCGCTGTCCACCAGCAGCGCGCTGGCGTCGAGGTCGTAGTCGGTGCCGGTGGTACTGCGCGCGTCCCAGCCGAGTCCGACGAGGACTGCGGTCAGACCCGGTGCCTCCTTGCTGAGCGAGACGTTGCCGCCCTTGGCCAGACTCACACCCATGCCGCTTTCCTTCCTCTGTTCCCGCACCGCCCCGATGGGCCGCCCGGGCTCGTGACTGCCGACTCCTTGAATCTACATCACTGTAGAAGTTGACCGGGCGCCCCTCATCAGGTGTCAGTACGATGAACCGTTCACCGCCGTTCACCGCCCCGCGCGGGGCGGCACCACGACAGGGAGGAGCGGACATGACGGGTCAGGGCAGAGGCGGTCCGGACGAGCACCCCCGTCGGCGCGGCCAGGGCGAACTGGAGGCGGAGGTGCTGACCACGCTCTGCCGGGCCCAGGGGCCCGCGACGGCGGCCTGGGTACAGGAGCGGTTGGGTGGTGGCGTCGCGTACACCACGGTGATGACGATCCTGACGCGTCTGCAGGCCAAGGGGGCGGTGGACCGGCAGCGTGAGGGGCGGTCCTTCCGATGGACGCCGCGCTCGGACGAGGCGGGCCTGGCCGCGCTGCGCATGCGGCGCGTCCTGGACGGCGAGAGCAATCGTGAGGCCGTACTGGCCAGCTTCCTGACCACGCTCACGCCCGGCGACGAGCAGCTGCTGCGCGACCTCCTCGCCGAGGCGGCCGACGAGCCGGAACTGTAGGGGTCATGGGCGTCTTCGTCTTCCTGCCGCTGGTACTGCCCCTGACCGCGTGGCCCGTGGCCCGGCTGGCGGCGCACCACCTGCACCCGCGAACCGCCACCTGGCTGCTGTCTGCGGTCGCGGCGGTGCTGGCCGTATGCAGCACCCTCTGCCTTGCCCTGCTGGTGGTGGTCGGCACGGCCCAGCTGCCGGGCAATCCGCTGCCGGACGGATGGTCGGACCCGGAGGTGCGCGAGGCGGTGCCGTACGACGAGGTGGCGGGCAAGGCCGCCATCCCGGTCCTGGTCGCCGTCCTCGCGGCGTGCGTGAGCGCGGCGTGGCGGCACCACCGGGTGCGGCGCGATGCCGAGCGCGCCCTGACCGGACTTCCCGACACACCGGTGGCGGTCCTGCCGGACGAGGCGCCGTACGCCTACGCGCTGCCCGGGCCCAAGGGGCGGATCGTGGTGTCGACGTCCCTGCTGAGCTGCCTGGACTCCTCGGAGCGCCGGGCGCTGTTCGCCCATGAACGCGCGCACCTGGCCGGCCGCCACCACCGCTTCCTGCTCATCGTGCAGCTGGCCGCGCGGGCCAACCCGTTCCTCCGCCCGTTGCGCACCGCCGTGGCGTACACCGCCGAACGCTGGGCGGACGAGGACGCCGCTGCCGCGGTCGGCAACCGGCGGGTGGTGGCCCGTGCCATCGGCCGGGCGGCTCTCGTCTCCCGCGGCGCACCCGGGGTGACACTCGCCGGGCTGGCGGCCCCGGGGCCGGTACCGCGCCGGGTCGCCGCGCTGCTCGGACCGGCACCGGCGGCCCGCGTCTGGCCGCCCGTCTTCACCGCCGTCGGCCTGGCGGCCTGGGCCGCGGCGGCCGGCACCACGGTCTCCGCCCTGTCCTCGGCCAACGCGGCGGTCACGCTGTTCTTCGTCCTGAAGACCGCCACGCCCTTGTGACACCAGGTCTGCGACACACACGGGTCGACCGCCCGGAACCGGGCACGTGGCGGGACGGCCCTGGGCCCCACGTCTGCGGCGGCCGGGAACACGGCGGCCGGACGTCGACGCGGCCGGACATCGGCACGACCGGCCGCGAAGCCTCGCGGACGCGAAACTGTCGGCCTCGAGGCGGGCAGACCCACCACGGGGACGGGCCGGGAACCTACCCACCTCCTCTTGCGTTTTCTACAGACCTGTAGAAGCCCCACCGACCCAAGAAGGAGCAGCAAACCCGCAATGGGTGAACCTGCCAGTACCGGCCGCCCCCCGTCCTGCCCGCAAACCTCGATCCAGGTGACGGGGGTGACACGGTGACGGAAGTCCTCCTGCTGCTCCTCGCCCTCGCCCTCACGCTGGCGTGCGCGGTGTTCGTCGCGGCCGAGTTCTCTCTGACCACCATCGAGCGCGGTGAGCTGGAGCGCGCCGCCGCTGCCGGCGAGCGTGGTGCCGCGAGCGCGCTCAGCGCCGCCAAGGGGCTGACCTTCCAGCTCTCCGGTGCCCAGCTGGGCATCACCGTCACTTCCCTGGTCATCGGCATGCTCGCCGAGCCCTCGCTCGCGGCGCTGCTGCGCGGGCCGCTCGAGGCTTCCGGCCTGCCGGACGGGGCGGTGTCCCCCGTCGCGACCCTCCTCGGCGTCACCGTCGCCACGGTGGTGCTGATGGTCGTCGGTGAGCTCGTCCCGAAGAACTGGGCGATCTCCAGCCCGCTCGCCGTCGCCAAGGTCGTGGCGGGACCGCAGCGCGGTTTCACCGCCGCCTTCGCCCCTCTGATCCGGCACCTGAACAACGCGGCGAACAGGATCGTCCGGCGCTTCGGTTTGGAACCGCAGGAGGAGCTCGCCTCGGCCCGCAGTCCGCAGGAGCTGGTCGCGCTCGTGCGGCACTCCGCGCGCGAGGGCGCGATCGAGCAGGACGCGGCCGAGCTGTTCGTGCGCACGCTGCACCTCGGCGAGCTGACCGCGGAGAACGTCATGACTCCGCGTGTCGACGTCCTGGCGCTCGAAGCCCACGCCACCGCCGCCGACGCCGCAAACCTCACCCTGGCCACCGGCCTGTCCCGCTTCCCGGTCTACCGGGACAGCCTGGACGAGGTCATCGGCACGGTGCACATCCGCGACGTCCTCGCGCTCGATGAGGGCGTGCGGTCCCGCACACCCGTGACCGATCTGGCCACGGAGCCGCTGCTGGTACCCGACTCCCTGCCCGTGGACCGTCTCCTCCAGCAGCTGAGGAAGCACCGGACCATGGCCGTGGTGATCGACGAGTACGGAGGCACCGCGGGCCTCGCCACCGTCGAGGACATCGTGGAGGAGGTCGTCGGCGAGGTGCGCGACGAACACGACCCGCACGAAGTGCCCGACCTGGTCCTGCTGGACCGGCCGGCCGACGGACACGCGGTGTGGGAGGCCGACGGCGGCGTCCGGCTGGACCAACTGGAGGAGATAGGGCTGACGGCCCCCGACGGCCCGTACGAGACCCTGGCAGGCCTCGTCGCCGCCAGACTCGAGCGCATCCCGACACTCGCGGACCGGATCGAGGTCGGCGGCTGGCAGGTCGCCGTCCTCCGCGTCCAGCACCACCGTGCCGACCGGGTCCGTATCACCGCCCCCCTCGCCCAGAACGCGGAGGACGCCCGATGACCACGGTCCAGCTGCTGATCGGCGCACTGACACTCCTGACCAACGCCTTCTTCGTCGGGGCCGAGTTCGCCCTGATCTCCGTACGGCGCAGCCAGATCGAACCGGCGGCGCTGAAGGGCAACCTGCGGGCCCGGTCCACCTTGTGGGGCCTTCAGCACCTCTCCGCGGCGATGGCCACCGCCCAGCTCGGCATCACCATCTCCTCGCTGGTGCTGGGCGCGGTCGCCGAGCCCGCCATCGCGCACCTGCTGGAGCCCCCGTTCGAGGCGATCGGCGTGCCGGAGGCGCTGATCCACCCGATCGCCTTCGTGATCGCGCTGACGGCGGCGACGTACCTGCACATGCTCATCGGCGAGATGGTCCCGAAGAACATCGCGCTCGCCGCCCCGGCGCCGACCGCGCTGCTGCTGGGCCCGCCGCTGGTGGCGCTCACGCGCGGAATGCGGCCGGTCATCTTCGGTATCAACGCGTTCGCCAACGCCATCCTCCGTCTGATGAAGGTGGAGCCGAAGGACGAGGTCGCCTCCGTATTCACCGACGACGAACTCGCCCGCCTGGTCAAGGATTCCAGCGAGGCCGGCCTCCTGGACCCGGCCGACGGCGAACGCCTCCGGGACGCGCTGGAGCTGGGCACCCGCCCGGCGGGTGAGGTGATGGTGCCGCTCAACCGGTCGGTCACCGTCGGCCACGACATCACCCCGAGGCAGTTGGAGCGTGCAGCGGCGGCCAGCGGCTTCTCGCGCCTTCCGGTGATCGGACCGGGTGACGAGGTGCTGGGCTACCTGCACATCAAGGACGCCCTCGGGGTGGCCGAGCGCGACGAGCCGTATCCGACCGGCGCTCTGCACCCGATGATCCGGGTCGAGATCGACACACCGCTGGACGACACCATGACCGCCATGCGGGCCGGCGGCACCCACCTGGCCGCTGTCACCGGCGACCGGGGCACGGTGATCGGATTCGTCACCATGGAGGACGTCCTGGGCGAGCTGGTCGGCCCGTCCCCCACGGTCTGACGGACGACGGCCGGGAGGCGTCCGGCAGCACGGGAGTGCTGCCGGACGCCTCCCGGCTCCGTGCCACACAGCGGAGGGTGAGGAACAACCACGCCGGATCGTGCGACACGGGCAGCTCGGTACCGGAGACCCCCATGCGCCGCTCGTACGGCGTCCGGGCAGGTGGCACCCAACGAGCCACGAGCCACGAGCCACGAGCCACGAGCCACGAGCCAGGCTATTTCGGAGTTCGCCTTGCTCGTCTTCTTGATTTGGAACATCACTGCCCGCGTCGTTTCACCAAGAGGTCAAAAGATGGGGTGGGCGCCCCAGGCCATCGGGTCACCATTGCGCTACTCGAGACCGGCCGACAGAGTGCAGAACCAGCGCCCTGCCAGAACACTTCTGAACGCCCTGCTCATCAATCCGTGATCTCACTGCCCGGATCACGTGATCTCTGGGCCCTCCTTGCGGATGCACCCCAGATGCGGTCCGCAGACGGGGCACGGCTGCCGTCCGGCATGACGGGCGTTGATCCGAGTCGATGAGGCATCTGTTGCGGCCGGCCACGCAGAGGTGGCCGGACACCCGCCATGCATACGTCCCTGGTGCGCGCCGGGCTTCGAGGGCAGAGCGCGTACATTGTTTCCCTCCCGGGCGGCACAGAACTGCTTCCATTCCCGGCCTGCTTGCTGACGCCCACCGTGATGACATCCAACAGAGCTTTCCAATGGACCTGGCCGGTAAAGGCGGTTACGCCTCCTGGAGATAGAATGGGCGGGATCCGGAAAGCCGGATTCCGATTCATGGGGTGGGGAAATGTCGAAGCACCGTTTGTCCAGAAGAGGCCGCTACATCGCTCTGGCGACGACCGGCGTCGTCGTCGTGGCCGGTGCCGGGATCGCGGCGCAGACCTCGATGGCCGCCCCGGCGTGGCCCGCGCAGAAGACCTACACCGGCCGGGCGTTCGACGCCTGCACGGCGCCCTCGCTCACCACGATGAAGGCGTGGAAGAAGGACGCCTACTACGGCGGCGTCGCCGTCTACATCGGGGGCAAGAACCGCGGCTGCGCCCAGCCCAACCTCACCAAGCCCTGGGTGAAGTCGGTCGGCACCCTCGGCTGGCGGGTCATCCCCCTGTACGTCGGCGCCCAGCCGCCCTGCCAGAAGAGCCAGAACAAGGAGAGGTTCACCGCGTCCACCGCGGCCTCGGTCGGGGCCGCCAACGCCAAGGACGCGATCGCCAAGGCCTCGGCGCTCGGAATGAAGGCCGGCAGCCCGATCTATCTCAACATGGAGTCGTACGACATCGCCGACAAGGCGTGCAACGACGCCACCCTCACCTACGTGCGCTCCTTCACCAAGACCCTGCGCACCAAGACCTACCGCGCGGGCCTCTACGGCTTCAGCAGTTCCAGTGCGAAGGCGATCGCCACCGCCAAGAACCGCACGGACCTGCCGGGCAACCTCTGGTACGCCCTGTGGAACGGCCAGGACACCACCACCAAGGACTGGCCCTGGGACTCGAAGCTGTACACCGACCACAGCCGCGGCCACCAGTACAAGGCCAACAGCAAGGAGACCCGCGGCGGTCACACCATCAACGTCGACCGCAACGCGTGGGACGCCCCGGTCGCCATCATCGGCTGACAGGGCCGTCGCAAGCGGTGCGGGTCCGGCGCTCCCCCTTCCGATCCGTACGGTGGCCATGCGCACGGGGTGCCCCGCCGCCCCGTGCGCTTCCCCACCCGATCGGACGGTGGTCAGGCGCACGGGGTGCGGCGCCACTCCGTGCGGCAAGTGATCAGTGTGGCGTCGACGTCCGGGACCGGGCCGCGCAGTTCCTGTCCGCCGGCTCTTGCCGCCGGTGTGCCGCAACGGGCCCGGGATGGCTGTCCAACCAGGCCGCCTCTCGGGCGGCAGTGGGATGATCGGGGACAGTTGTGTACCGGCTTCATCGGTACGGACGTCGGGCCGGAGGCCGCAGGGCATACCGGAGCTGGCCGCGGCACGGGCCGCTCTCCGCGCCGACCACGACCAGGGCGCGGGCATGCACGTCGCGGGCATCCGCCAAGCGCCGCCCCTGCTCACCCCCGATAGCCGTGAGGCCCTGTTCGCACCGGAGTTCATCACCACCCCGCCGCCCTCCTTCGGACCCGACGCCGCCACGAGAGAGCAGGGCGTCGAGCCCCGACCTGCGCCGCTCCCGCGACCACCGCCCGCACGACGGCCACGTACTCGCCCGATGACCGGCGTCCAGCTCCACCGGCAGGTGCTCACGTACGCGGTGCACGTCTGCACCGCGTTCCCCGGCCCTCCGTGGTCCCGTGGCCGGGCTTCAGCGCCGATCCTTCGTGGCACGACGAGCGGCCCGCGTCGCTGAATGAGGGCGGGGCAGAGCTGACAGCTGTAGTCCGCGTCATCTCGGGCGCACCACTCGTCCAGGCGCGCAACCGTCAACCCGGGGGCGGTGACACCGTAACGGCTGAGCGTGACCCGTGCCTCGACGGCCTCGCCCAGCGTTCATGCGCCTTCCGGAGGCTCAATTGCGGCCCCTTGCCGGTGTCCGCCGACGCGTGAGCCGCTCCCGACGCAGGGCGTGGCAGGTCACTTGATCGGGTTGTCCTCGAGCCACTGGTCGAGGTCGTTCGCCGGGTCCAGGACTGACGCCCGCGCGGCCTCCGTGTCCTGGCCGTCCAGACCCATGAAATTCTGCTGAAGTTCGTCCATCAGGGCGTACGCCTCGGTATAGACGCCCGGCGCTGCTCCGGAGGCGTCCATAAGCCCCCGCATTCTCTGCGAGTTCTGGTACACCTCGATGAATGCCACGAAGCACGGGCTCGGACATCCGTCCGCCCGGAGAGCACTCAGGTCGTCCTGGTACCTGGTGACTGCCTCATCCAGTGTCGGCCCTGTGGCTGACGGACTGGCCGACGGCTCTGCATCTGGCAGTCCGGCCGACGGCTTGCTTTCAGCTTCGACGTGGCCCTCGCCACCGCACCCAGAGACTCCGGCGACTGCAACGGCCGCGAGCAGCACGGCTACGATCTTTCCCCACCCCATGATCACGACCAGGATCATGCCACGTAGAACCGGCAGCGGCGCTTGCCGACGTCAGCGGTGGCGACGTCGGTTGCGCAGATCTCGTCCATGCATCAGAGAACCGCGCGGTCCTCAGCGCCGCGCTCGCGAGATGCAGGACGACGGGGCGATCGTTGCCACCGCCTTCAAAGCCGCGCCTTGTCGTGCTGTGGGCCCATTCGACCCTTGAGTGGGTCAGGGGACCCGCCTCGCAGGACATCGCGGAGAGCACGGAAGAGAGCGGAACGGAAAACGCGCCCGCACCGTCCGAGGAACATGAAGGTATCGCGCCCCGTCACCGTTCTGCTGCTCAGTGCCGGCCTGTTGCTCTCAGGCTGCTCGTCCTCGTCCGACAATCAGGGCGACGAGGGGTACTCCGGGCCCACTCTGTCAGCCCGCACCGTCGCGAGGGACACCTGGCAAAAGGGGCCCGCTCAGCCCAAGCAGCACAAGCCGTATCCGTACGACATCAACACGCACTGCGGGGTCAAGTGGCTGCAGTTCGGCGGCCGGTGGTGGGTCCTCGACACCGTTTCCCCCGGTGTCGAGCAGGTCAAGGGGAAGCCGCCCTCGCAGGACAGCCAGAGGCTCGCCGGCTACATGACGCTGGTCGGCCCGGACACGGCCGACTTCGATGCCGCCGGAATGCCCACGCTGCAGTTCGTACCGACCGACGCCGAACCGCCGGGCTGCGCCTAGGCGGAGTCGTCAACTGCCACATCCGCATCAGAGGCAGCGACCATGAGCCGGCCTCGCCCGCGCACGGTCGGCGGCCATGGGCATTGTCATAGCCACCTGGCACCATGATCGGCGTGAGTGAGACAACTGAGCATGAAGAGAATGAAGTTGCCGATGTTCTGACCACGCCGCAGGAGTGGCGCGTCTTCCTGGAGCGATACGGCGAGCTGTACGTGAAGGTCCGTGCCGACGGTGACGAGTTGGTCGACCTGCTGGATGACGACCAGTTGGAGGCTCTGGATCGAGGGGAGCGGGTGGAGCCGTGGTTGGGTGAACCCCCTGCTCGGGAGGAAGCTCTGGTGGCATCCGAGGAGCGGCTCGGAGTGCGGTTCCCACCCAGCCTGCGGGGATTCTTCCTGGCGAGCGACGGGTGGACGCGCCTGGATGCCTGGGTGGACGACGTCCATCCATGCGGCCGCGTCGTGTGGATGCGGGACAGCGAGGCCGGCAGGCGCGTGACCGAGACCTACGACTCGATACCCGGCAACGACGGCGATGTTCAGTTGTTTCGCCGGTCCATCGAGATCGCCCGGGGAGAGGACTTCTGGTTGCTCGATCCGACCGACGTCGGGCCGGACGGGGAGTGGGCCGCCTACGAGTTCGCACCCAAGTACGGCAACCCGACGAAGTACCCCAACTTCTCCGCGCTGATCCACTCCGGATACGAGAGCATGGAAGAGGATGAGGACGACGAGGACATGGACTGAGTTGGTTCGTCAGCCTTCACGCCCACATCAGGAGTGATGCGAGGGCAACGGCCGCTTCGTAGGACTGAGCGGTATTGTCGTACCGGGTGGCAGCGTTCCACGACGTTGCGGTGCTTGTAGACCTCACGGTCGAAGCCCGGCGGGCGGCCTCCCCGGCTCCTCGCCGGGCCCGGTTGCAGGCCTGGTCGGCCCGCTCGGATCGTGCGAGATGCCCTTGCGCCGGAGCCACGCGGGGATCGCCTTCGCGCTGTAGCCCTCTTCGCCCAGGACGTGGTCAGGCCGCCTCCGGACCGGCCGAGGGCCGGGTCGCGGAGCCCTCTTTTCGTGCCCCGCCGCATACTGGTGGGCCCGGACGGTCGTGGAATCGACCGGGTACCAGCCACTCGACGTCACCCGCAGCGTCCGCCTTCGCCTGCGCGGCCCGCCGCAGCCCTTCGAACGTCCCGTCCGCCGCCCACCTGCGAAAGCGCGTATGCGGGGTGGTCCAGGGGCCGTAACGGTCCGGCACATCCCGCCAGGCGACACCGGTCCGGAACTCCCGCTCGTCGTCGCACGGTTCATGGCGACGCACCACGACACCATGATCCACCAGCGATGATCACTTGAAGTCACTGCCCAGTGGCCCTCGCTAGAGCTCAGGACCCTCTGCGCGTTCACGTCCAGCTGTGGGAGTACCAGCGGCGGTAGGCCCTTCGCCTCCGGGCCGACCGGATCACTCCGGCGGCCACCGGTACGAGAAGACTCGCGGCGAGGACCAGCAGTCCCGGTGCGAGGGGGCGGATGCCGAGGACGCCGCCGGACGCGGTGGGAAGCCCGGGGCCGCCCGGGGCGGCGGCTCCGGCCGCCGCCGGTGGTGAGGCCTCGCCCCGGGCGTCTTCGAGGGAGGCGGCCGGGGCGGTCAGGCGCACGCCCAGGGCGGACAGGGCCGAGGTCACCGGCTGGAAGTACGTCGTTCCGCCGGTGGTGCAGTCGCCGTTCCCCCCGGACGTCACACCGAGGGCCAGCCCCTGTGCGAACAACGGGCCGCCGCTGTCGCCGGGTTCGGCGCAGACCGTCGTCTCGATCAGGCCGGTCACCGTGCCCTCGGGGTAGTTCACCGTCGCGTTCAAGGCTGTCACCCGGCCGGTGCGGGTCCCGGTGGTACTTCCGCTGCGGACGACCTGGAGCCCGACGGCGGGGTCGGCGGCGGCATCGATCCGCACCTCGCGGCCGCCGCCGATCCCCACGACGCTCCGTGCCCCGGACGGGTCACCGCTCCCGTACGCGACGAGTGAGAAGTCGCCCCCGGGAAAGCTGCCGGCCGTGGTGGTGCCGACCGGCCGGGTGCCCCTCGCGTCCCCGAACCACGCGGTTCCGGGCGGGCCGCAGTGACCGGCCGTCAGGACGAAGTCCCGCCGGCCGTCGGTCACGTTGAACCCGGCGGAGCAGCGTCCGTTGCGGGCGAAGAGGGGAGCGGCGCCGCTGAGCCGGGTGGAGAGGGCGCCCCGGGTCCGCTGCATGTGGACGAAGCTGCCCGTCTCCTCGGCGAGGCCCGAAAGGCGTGACCAGTCCGCGGCGGACACCGTGCTGTCGGCTCGCACCAGGACCCGGTTGGACGCGTAGTCCACCGCCCAGGCGGTTCCGGGCACCCGGGGCGCCCGGCCCAAATCCTGGGTGGCCGACCGGAGGCGGCGCATGCTGTGGCGGACGACCTGGGCCCGCGCGCCCGCCCGTTCGGCCTCCGCAGCGGCTGCCTCGTCGGTCACCGCCACCACCGGGCGGCCGTCGGAGCCGAGCCAGCTGCCCGCCGTACGCGACGGGCCGAGCTGCGCGAGGAGACGCTCGCCGAGGCCGGGAGGTGGCGCGGTGGTGCCTCCGCCGTCCTCCGCCGGGGCCGAGGTACCGCCGGTCGTGGCCCCCGCCGCCCCACTAGCCGTCATCAGACCGCTGCAGAGCAGCGCGCCGACGGTCGCCAGCCTCACCACCCGTTGCAGGCCGCGTCGTACGTGCCTCATCCGTCGCTCCCTCGAACCCGTCCGGACGCGGCGTCACCGGCGCCGGGGACCGTGAAGACCGGTGCCCGCCCCTCGATACGTGGTGGGCGGCCGCCCTGTTCAGCCCGTCACCGGCTGCCCTGTTCAGTCCGTCACCCGCCGTCCTGTTCAGCCCGCCGCCGTACGCGCCCCGGGCGTCCCCCGACGGGCGAGGTCAGGCGGCTCTTCAGGGAGCGGGGAAGGCTTCAGGAGGCGGAGACCCGGCCGAAGCGGCCCACGACGTGCAGGTCCGACTCGATCAGCGCGGCGGCGGCTCGTAGTTCCGGGAGCACCTCGCGGAGGCACGCTGCGACGGTACGGCGGCTGACGTGCATGGCGACGTTGAGAGCGGCGACCGGGGCGCCGGTGACGTCACGGACGGGGACGGCGAGGGAGCGCAGGCCCTCCTCCAGCTCCCCGTCGGCCAGGGCGTGGCCCTCCCGGTCCACCTGGTCCAGCACGGCCGCCAGTTCGGCGGGGTCGGTGAGGGTGTGGGGGGTGAGGGCCCGCAGTGCGGTCCGGCCGAGCCGTTCCGCACGCTCGTCCCGGGGGAGACCGGCGAGCAGGACCCGCCCCATCGAGGTGGCGTGGGCGGGGAAGCGCGTGCCCGTGGTGATGTTGACGCTCATGACGCGTTCGGTGGCTACGCGCGCGGTGTAGCGGATGTCGTCGCCGTCGAGGACGGCCAGGGAGGCCGAGTCGTGGAGGCGCACCACCAGCCGGCCCATGTGCGGCAGGGCGATCTCGGGAAGGGTCGTGCGGGACAGCGGAGCGTGGCCGAGGCCCAGTACCCGCGGGGTCAGCCGGAAGAAGCGGTCCCGCGACGTCACGCAGCCGAGGTGCTCCAGGGTGATGAGGGCCCGGCGGGCGGTGGCCCGGGCGAGTCCGGTGGTCTCGGCGACGGCTGCGAGGGTGAGCTCCTCCCGGCCCTCGCCGAACGCGGTGACGACGGTCAGTCCGCGGGCCAGGGATTCGATGAACTCCGCGCCGAGCTCCTGCTTGGAGGCGGTGGTCCATTGCGCGAGGCCGCCCGGGGCGCGGGCCGGCGCAGCGGGGGCGGCCCCGCCCAGCTCACGCTCCATCCCGGTCGCGGCGGCCCGTGCCCGGGGCAGGACCGTACGCCGCAGGGAGTCCGCGCTGTGGCGGCTGGTGTGACTGACCACGCTCAGGGCGCAGACCACTTCTCCGCGGGGGTCGTGCACCGGGACGGCAACGGCGACCAGGCCCGGCTCGATGTTCTGGTCGTCCACGGACCAGCCGTCCTTCGCGGCCCGGGCCGCCCGTGCCTCGAAGGACGAGGTGTCGCCGTCGGCGGGGCGTGGCGGTACGGCGTACGGGCTCCGGCCCTCGGCCGGGGCGGCGGCCCGGTGCGCACGCCATGCCTGCCAGTCCCGCACGGACCAGCCCGCCGCGGCGAACAGAGGCCCCGGCGCCGTGGATTCGGCGGGTAGCAGGTCGCCGATCCGGAACGACAGGGACATGGCGCGACGCCGTGTGGTCTGGTGCACGAAACGGATGCCGTCCCCGTCGGGCACGGCCAGCGAGACGGACTCGTCGAGCTCCTCGGCCAGCCGTTCGGCCGACGGACCGAGCAGGGCGGGCAGCCGGACGGCGGCCAGATAGGCGTTGCCGAGCTCCATGAGCCGCGGCGCGGCCCTCGCCCCGTTCCCGTCGAGCCGTACGTACCCCATGCGGGCGAGGGTCGCCACGACCCGATCGACTGTGGACCGGGCGAGCCCGGTGGCCCTGACGAGTTCGCCGAGGCTCGCCCCGCCGCCGGCGCCGCTGATCTCGCGCAGTACCGCGACACCGCGCACCAGCGGACCGACGGCCTCGGGGGGACGTGTGTCCGGCATCGGTCCTCCAGGGCGTTGACATGCGTACCGGGCGCACGCACACTCAGGGCGCGCCAGAAATGAACTGTAGTTCACCTGGCGAACATGCGTGAGACGGGAGGCGGTAACCGCCATGGACGAGGTCCAACGCTCCGCCGCGGAGGCGGTGACCGGAGGGCCGCCTCGGGGCGTACCCGGCCACCCTCGAACCGTCGTACGCCGACGGCCCGTTCCCGTCCCGGAAGGTGACACGTCCCGATGATCCCGGACCAGGAGCAGATCAGCGCGGAGATAGCCGCCGCGCACCGGACCGCCTCGGCCGGCGGCGCGGCGCCGCACCACCCGGCCCGTGACTTCGCCCCGTACCGCAGCAGCGTCCTGCGCCACCCGCGGCAGCCGCTCGTCGCAGTGGGCGGCGACCCGGAGGCGACCGAACTGACCGGCCCGGTCTTCGGAGTCACCGACGTCACCGAGCTCGACGCGGACCTGACCCGACGTCACCCCGGTGAGCCGCTCGGGGAGCGCATCACCGTGGCCGGCCGGGTGCTGGACAGTGCGGGGCGGCCGGTGCGCGGCCAACTGGTGGAGATCTGGCAGGCCAACGCCTCGGGCCGGTACGCGCATCAGCGTGACCAGCACCCGGCGCCGCCGGACCCGAATTTCACCGGGGTCGGCCGCTGTCTCACCGACGAACGGGGCGGGTACGCGTTCACGACGATCCGGCCCGGGGCGTACCCGTGGCGGAACCACGTGAACGCCTGGCGCCCCGCCCACATCCACTTCTCGCTGTTCGGCACGGCGTTCACCCAACGCCTGGTGACACAGATGTACTTCCCGGGCGACCCGCTCTTCCCGTACGACCCGATCCTGCAGTCCGTCACCGACCCGGCGGCGCGCGCCCGGCTCGTGGCCGCCTACGACCACGGGCTGTCCAGCCCG
This sequence comes from Streptomyces clavifer, assembly GCF_036345975.1. Classification (NCBI taxonomy): domain Bacteria; kingdom Bacillati; phylum Actinomycetota; class Actinomycetes; order Kitasatosporales; family Streptomycetaceae; genus Streptomyces; species Streptomyces clavifer. The sequence continues at coordinate 581,120 of NZ_CP107793.1, forward strand.
GAGTGGTCCCTCGGCTACCGCTGGGACATCGTGCTCGACGGCCCGGCCGCGACGCTTCCGGACCCCGAGGAGAACGCATGAGTCTTCCGCCGACGCCCTCGCAGACGGTGGGCCCCTTCTACGGGTACGCGCTGCCCTTCCCCGGCGGCGCGGACATCGCCCCCGCCGGGCACCCCGGCGCGGTCATGGTCCACGGATACGTGACCGACGGCCACGGCGACCCGGTACCGGACGCACTGCTGGAGATCTGGCAGGGCGGCGGCCTGGCCGGTTCGTTGCGCCGGGACCCGGTCACCGGGGGATTCCTCGGCCGCAACGGTGTGGACTTCACCGGTTTCGGCCGGGTGCCGACGGACGCGGACGGCCACTGGGCCGTGCGGACCCTGCCGCCCTCGGACAGGCCGTACCTGTCGGTGTGCCTCTTCGCACGCGGGCTGATGCACCACCTGTTCACCCGGGCGTACCTCGGGGAGGCCGTGACCGATCCGCTGCTCGACGGGCTGCCGCCGGAGCGGAGGGCCACCCTGGTCGCGGTGCCGGACGGCGAAAGGTCGTACCGGTTCGACATCCGCGTACAGGGCGGGAAGGAGACGGTGTTCCTTGACTTCCACGGATGACGCGGGGCTGTTCGCCCCGGTGTGGGCCGGCAGCCCGGTGGAGGCCGCCACGGGCGACCACGCCTTCCTGCGGGCCATGCTGGACGCCGAGGCCGCTCTGTCCCGGGCACAGGATCCGGCCGCGGGTGCGACGGTCACCGCCGTGGCACGCTCCGGAGAGTTCGACGTACGGTCCCTCGCCCTGCGGGCAGGGTCGGGCGGCAATCCGGTCATCCCGCTGGTGGCGGACCTCAGGGCAGCCGTGCGCGAACGGCAGCCGGAGCACGCGGAGTTCGTGCACCGGGGCGCCACCAGCCAGGACATCCTGGACAGCGCGCTCATGCTCGTCGCGGCACGGGCCCTGGACCTGCTGACCGCGGACCTGGAGCGGACGGGCGAGACGCTGTACGCCCTCGCGGCGGCGCACCGCGAGGCACCGATGCCGGGGCGCACGCTCACCCAGCACGCCGTGCCCACCACCTTCGGCCTCAAGGCGGCGGGGTGGCGTGCCCTGGTGCTGGACGCGCTGGAGCGGACCGTGCGGGTACGGGACTCCCTCCCGGCCCAGCTCGGCGGCGCCGCGGGGACCCTGGCGGCGTTCGGTGACGGAGGCATCCCCCTCGTCGCCGCCTACGCGCGGGAAACGGGTCTCGCCGAGCCCGGACTGCCCTGGCACACGCTGCGCACCCCGGTCGCCGACCTGGGGGCGGCGCTGGCGTTCTGCGCCGGGGCGCTGGGGAAGATCGCCGCAGATGTTCTGGTGCTGTCCCGGACCGAGGTGGGCGAGCTGGCCGAGGGCACCGGCGGCGGCTCCTCCGCGATGCCCCACAAGAGCAACCCGGTACGGGCCACCCTCGTCGCGTCCGCCGCCCGTCAGGTTCCCGCCCTCGCATCGGTGCTGCTGAGCTCGCTGGCCGCGGAGGACGAGCGCCCCGCGGGGGCGTGGCACGCGGAGTGGCTGCCGCTGCGCGAGGCCCTGAGGCTGACGGGCGGCGCGGCCTCCATGGCAGCCGCTCTGTGTGCGGAGCTGATCGTGCGGCCGGACCGCATGCGGGTGAACGTCGGCCTGACGCACGGTCTGACGCTCTCCGAACGCCTGCCGGCCGCGCTCGCCCCGGTGCTGGGCGGTGAGGCGGCCCGCCGGGTGGTGACGGACGCCGCGCGCCGAGCCTCGCAGCGGGGGACGGACCTGTTCCAGGACCCGGAACTGACCTCGCTGCTGTCCGCGGAGTCCCTCCGCGATCTCGCCCGGCCGGACGGGTACCTGGGCTCCGCCCCGGCGCTGGTCGACCGGGCGCTCTCCCGCGGGTGCGGTCCGGTGTCCGGCAGCGGCGCCCCGTCGGACCGCACCCCTCCCAGGACCGAGGACAGCCCGTGAACGCCCTGCTGCACCATCGCGTCGATGGCCCCACCGACGCCCCCGTCCTCGTGCTCGGCCCCTCTCTGGGCACGTCGCTGTCCGTCTGGGACCCCCAGGTCCCGGCGCTCGCCGAGCGGTATCGCGTCGTCCGCTGGGACCTCCCGGGCCATGGCGGCTCCCCCGCGGCCCTGCTTCCCGCCGGGTCGACCGTCGCCGACCTGGGCCAGCTCGTGCTCGGCCTCGTCGACACGCTCGGCGTCGGGTCGTTCGCGTACGCCGGCGTCTCGCTCGGCGGCGCCGTCGGCACCTGGCTGGCCGCGCACCGCCCCTCCCGCGTGGAGTCCCTCGCGCTGGTCTGCTCGTCCGCCCGCTTCGGGGAGCCCGGACCGTGGCTGGAGCGGGCCGGACGGGTACGGGCGGACGGCACCGGCCCGCTCGCCGCGACCGCACCGGAGCGGTGGTTCACACCGGCGTTCACGGATTCCGGTGCGCTCGTCGCCGGTCGTCTCGCCGCCGACCATCTCGCCGTCGATCCGGAGGCGTACGCGGTGTGCTGCGAGGTGCTGGCCGTCCTCGACCTCCGCGCCGACCTGGCCCGGGTCACCGCACCCACCCTCGTCGTGGGCGGCCGGGAGGATCGTGTCACTCCGCCCGCGCACGCCCGCGCACTCGCGGACGGCATCCGCGATGCCCACCTCGTCGAACTGCCCCGCGCCGCACACCTGGCCGGGGTCGAGCGGCCGGGGGCGGTACTGGACGCGCTGCGGGCCCACCTGGGGCTGCCCCGCCCCCGCGGCACGGCCGTCCGCCGTGCGGTCCTCGGGGACGCCCACGTCGACCGGGCCGCGGCCCGGACCACGCCCTTCACGGCGCGCTTCCAGGAGTTCATCACCCGGTACGCCTGGGGCGAGATCTGGGCCGGTGACGTCCTGGACCGGCGTACCCGCAGCTGCATCACCCTGACCGCGCTCGTCGCCGGCGGGCACAAGGACGAACTCGCCCTGCACGTCCGGGCGGCCGTGCGGAACGGGCTCACTCCCGAGGAGATCGGCGAGGTCCTCCTGCAGTCCGCGGTGTACTGCGGGGTGCCGGCGGCCAATTCGGCCTTCGCCGTGGCGGACCGCGTCCTCACGGAACTCACGGAACTCACGGAACTCGGAGAACTCGGCGAGAGCGGAGCGGGCGCGGACGACAAAGGGCCCGGAATGGAACGGCCCGGTGGGCTCGGGAACCGGCCCGGGGACCCCCGCACACGGAAGGACAGCTGATGCACACCACCGTCGGCATCATCGGAGGCGGCCCGGCCGGGCTCCTGCTGGCCAGACTGCTGCACAACGCGGGTGTGGAGAGCGTCGTGCTGGAGCGCCGTGACCGCGCGTACGTCGAACAGCGCCAGCGCGCCGGAATCCTCGAACAGGCGACCGTGGACGCACTGCGCCAAGCGGGCGCCGGTGAACGGCTGGACAGGGAGGGCATGGTCCACGACGGCATCGAGCTCCGCTTCGGCCGCCGTTCGCACCGCATCGACTTCCCCGCACTGACCGGCGGGCGCAGCGTGATGGTGTACGCGCAGACCGAGGTCGTCAAGGACCTGATCGCCCTCCAGCTCTCCGAGGGCGGTCCCCTGCTGTTCGGGGCGGAGGTGACCGGGATCGACGGCGCCGACACGGGCAGCCCTGTCGTGCGCTATCTGCACGAGGGCCGGGCGGAGACGCTGACCTGCGACTACGTCGTCGGTTGCGACGGCTTCCACGGCGTGGCGCGCGACGCCGTGCCCGCGTCGTGCCGGACCACGTACGAGCGGACGTACCCCTACTCCTGGCTCGGCATCCTCGCCGAGGCACCGCCCGTGTACGACGAGTTGGTCTATGCGCACTCCGAGCGCGGCTTCGCCCTCGCGAGCATGCGCTCGCCCTCGGTGAGCCGCCTCTACCTCCAGGTCCCCAACGGCACCGACCCCGGCGACTGGTCCGACGCGCGGGTCTGGGACGAACTCGACGCCCGTTTCGCGACCGACGCGGACCCGGGGTGGAAGCTGGAACGCGGCCCGATCACCTCGAAGTCCGTGCTGCCGATGCGCAGTCATGTCACCGAGCCCATGCGCCACGGGCGGGTCTTCCTGGCGGGTGACGCCGCGCACATCGTGCCGCCGACCGGGGCGAAGGGGCTGAACCTCGCCGCCGCCGACGTGATCGTGCTGGCCCGCGCACTCGCCGTCCGGCAGGAGACCGGATCGACCGGGCTGCTGGACTCCTACTCGGACACCTGCCTGCGCCGGGTGTGGAGGGCGGAGCACTTCTCGTCCTTCATGACGACCACGCTGCACACGGATCCGGCACAGTCGGCGTTCGAGACCCGCCTCCAGCTGGCGCAGCTGGACCGTGTGGCCACGTCGGCCCATGCGGCCGCGGAACTCGCCGAGAACTACACGGGTCTGCCGCTCCCCCGCTGACGGTACGGCAGGCCGGTGATCCGCTCCGCTCCCGGACCGTGGGCCCGGCGGGCCCACGGTCCGCGTGGTCACGATCCCGCGGTCACGGCGCCATCTCGTACGCACCGGACAGGGCTTCGACACGCTCCCAGACGCGCGCCGAGCGGGCCGCGTCGACGACGGGACGGCGGACCGCCCCCAGCGCCCAGGTCTGCTGCGCGGCCGTGGCGGACTCCTTGCCGTGCAGTTCCACGGCATGCGCGGAGAAGTCGCGTACGAGCACGGAGAACAGCTCGTCGAGCACGTCCTGGTCCAGGTCCGTCGCACCGGCCTGCTCCAGGACCAGCTGTCCGTGCACGACCAACGCGAAGAGCTGGCCCACGGAGAGCAGGAAGTCGAGGTCCCGGCCCTGCTCCTCGTCGGGTGCGACCGTGGCGACGAACTCGCAGAGGGCGTCCGCCTGCTCGCGAAAGCGGGCGACGTTCGGCACCTCGGCGTACACGTCGTAGGCGGGCCGCCAGTCGTGGAAGCGTACGGAGCCCAGGCCCCGGGCGGGCCCCTGGCGAAAGAGGAACGCGTCGTCGGCGGCGTCGAGCCGGGTCGGCACGGGTGCGTACTCGGCCGGGTTCAGCAGGTGGTTGCGCATGAATTTGAGGATCAGCGCGAGATTGACGTGGACCGTGCCCTCCAGCTTCGGCAGCCCGCGGATCTCGACGGCTGCCTGAGCGAAGTAGGTGTCCTTCTCGAAGCCCTTGGCGGCGATGACGTCCCACATCAGGTCGATGACCTTCTCGCCCTCCGTGGTCACCTTCATCTTCGTCATCGGGTTGAAGAGCAGGTACCTGCGGTCGTCCGGCCCGGCCGAGCGGAAGTAGTCGACGGCGCGGTCGCTGAACAGCTTCATGCCGACGAGCCGGACGTAGGCGTCGGCCAGCTCGCGGCGCACGTGCGGGAACGCCGTGACGGGGCGGCCGTACAGGACACGGTTGTGGGCGTGGGTGACGGCCTCGTACATCGCGTGTTCGCAGATGCCGATCGAGGCGGTGCAGAGGTTGAACTTGCCTACGTTGACGGTGTTGAGGGCCGCGTCGAAAGCGGCACGGCCGGTGTGCAGGACGTCGTCGGGGCCGACCGGGTAGTCGTCCAGGCGGAACTCGCTGACGTACTTGGAGGAGTCGACGACGTTCTTCACCAGGTGGTACGCGGGGTGGCGGCTGTCCGCGGCGAAGAAGACGTAGCCGTCCGGGCCCTCGACGTCGGTGCGGCGGCCGAAGACGGAGACGAGCCCGGCGGCGTTGCCGTTGCCGATGTAGTACTTGGAGCCGCTCGCCAGGAAGCCGCCCCCACCGTCCGGTTCCAGGAGGAGGTCGGTGGAGTAGATGTCGGCGCCGTGGGCCTTCTCGGACAGGCCGAAGGCGAACACCTCGCCCCGGGAGAGGAGCTCCGCGGCGCGGGTTCGGGCGGCCTTGTTGTCGCTCTGCCAGACCGGTCCGAGGCCGAGGACGGTCACCTGCCACGCGTACCAGTAGTCGAGTCCGTAGAACCCGAAGATCTCGTTGAGTGCGGCGATCCGGGCAGTGTCCCAGCGCTGGTCCTCCCGCCGAGCGGCGGACGAGGGGGTGAGGAAGGTGGCGAAGAGCCCTTCCTCGGCGGCGAAGGCGAGGAAGTCCCCCAGCCAGGCGCGGGAGCGGTAGTCCTCGATCAGCCGGCGCTTGCCGCGGTCCTCGAACCAGTCGACGGTCGCACGCAGCAGCCTGCGGGTCTCGGGGTCGAAGTGCGCCGGGTCGTAGGTGCGCGGGTTGAACAGCAGCGGGTCGGCCATGGAGGTCGCCTTCCGGGGGGTCGCGGGTCGGGGTACGGAGGAGTTCAGAGGCGCGGGTGGTCCGCGCCGATGCGGTGGAGCGTGGCGAGCACGTCGTCGAGCCAGGCGATCGTCATCCGCTCGTACGCGATGCCGCCGCGCAGCACGACGTGCTGCAGCTCCTGGCCGGCGTCGGGCGTCGCGGGGGCCCCCGGCCCGGTGAAGTCACGGAGCTCCCCGGCGAGGTAGTGCGCCAGCCGGTCGCTGTGGACCTGGTGGTGCCGCTCGACCTCGCGGACCAGCGCGGCCGGGTCGTCGAAGGCGGCGCCGCGGATCTTCACGGCGAGGTCGTGGCGCAGGCTCTCGGGTTCGATCGGCTCGTGCAGCCATCGGGAGAGGGCGGCGCGGCCCGGGCCCGCGACGGAGTACTCCCTCTTGTCGGGCCGGCGCTCCTGCGGCACGTCACGGACGTCGAGCAGGCCGTCGCCCTCCATGCGCTTGAGGACGCGGTAGATCTGCTGGTGGGTGGCGGTCCAGAAGTAGCCGATGGACCGCTCGAACCGCCGGGCCAGCTCGTAGCCGGAACCCGGCTTCTCCAGCAGGGAAACGAGGATCGCGTGTTCGAGCGCCATGCCCCGATCGTCCTATGCAACTGGTTGCATAGGCAAGTGGCACCACCCTGGTGAGACACGGCTCACGGCGACGGAGGCCGAGGTCTTACGGCCGTCACCGAGCGCGTCGAGGGGGCCGTAGAGGTGTGGCACGGCCGAGCCCCGGCGACCGCCGACGCGGTCTCGGGTGAGCAGCGTCGGGCGGGCCGGGGCGCGGGGGCGTATCGGCCGCCTGGTGTGTTCCTGGTGCGGCGGGGGCGTCAGATGGCGTCGCGGGCCAGCCCGGTGAGGTCGGCGGATGCGTCCCACAGGGACCGTGCCGTGTCCATGTCCCGGGCACGGGCCGATGTGCGCGCGGACGCCGGGCCTCCCCTTGTCCCGCCCAGGTGGCGGGGGCCGTAGTAGCTGCCGCCGGGCGCTGCCGGCAGGGTCGCCGCGTACAGCGTGGGCAGCGCGCCGGCGGACGCCCGTTGCGTGCAGAGGCGCGTCGCACGCTCCAGCTGCGCCGCCCACGTGCGTCCGGCCAGTCGCGGGCCGGTCTGCCAGAGCTCCGTCGCGGTCAGGCCGGGATGGGCGGCCAGCGCGAGGAGCTGCTTGTCGGTGGCCTGGGCGCGGCGCTGGAGTTCGGCGGTGAAGAGCAGGTTGGCCAGCTTGGACTGCGCGTAGGCACGCCACTTGTCGTAACCGCGTTCGGCGTTGAGGTTGTCCAGGTCGATCCGGCCGACGCGGTGTGCGAGTGAGGAGACGGTCACCACCCTCGACGGGCCCTCCTCGCCGAGGAGGGGCAGCAGGTGGTGCGTGAGGGCGAAGTGGCCGAGGTGGTTGGTGCCGAACTGCATCTCGAATCCGTCGGCCGTGCGCAGCATGGGCAGAGCCATCACGCCCGCGTTGTTGACCAGGAGGTCGAGCCGGCCGTCGACCTCCTTCGCGATGTGGCCGGCGGCCTCGGCCACGGCGGACAGGTCCGCCAGGTCGAGGCGGACGAGCCGGGTGTCCGAGCCGGGCGCGGCGCGGCGGACGGCGTCCAGCGCCGCACGGCCCCGTTCGGGGTCGCGGCAGGCGAGGACGGTGCGGGCACCGGAGCGGGCCAGGGCGAGGGCCGTCACCGCACCGATCCCGCTGTTCGCGCCCGTGACCACCGCGGTGGTGCCGGAGAGGTCGGGCATGTCGTCGAGGCTCCAGGAGTGCATGTGCCACGCCTCCCCCGCGAGCCTCGGCGCACACCCCTGATCACGTCGTTCGTACCCGATCACGTCGTCTCCTGATCACGTCGTACTCAGCTGGTCACCGCGTACGGTCCCGGCTTCGTCGGCCGTCCCGAGGCCCGGGGCCCTCCCTGGCCGGTCGGGGTTCACCAGTCGTGGACGGTGCCGTCCTGGAGGCGGTTGACGGGCAGGTAGGCCGCCTCGTACGGGTGGGCGGCGGCCGCCCTCTCGTCGAGTTCCACGCCGATGCCGGGTGCTTCGCCCGGGTGCAGGTGTCCGTCGGTGAACGTGTAGGCGTGCCGGAACACCTCCTCCGTGAGCGGGGTGTGGCCCGAGTACTCCTGGATGCCGAAGTTGTGGACGGCGAGGTCGAGGTGGACGGCCGCCGCCATGCCGACCGGGGAGATGTCCTCGGGCCCGTGCACGGCGGTCCTGATCTGGTACAGGGCGGCGAAGTCGAAGAGCTTGCGCAGCGGTGTGACCCCTCCGAAGTGGGTGACCGCGGAGCGCACGTAGTCGATCAACTGCTCGGTGATCAGGGTCTGGTAGTCGTACACGGTGTTGAAGACCTCGCCCACGGCCAGCGGTGTGGTGGTGTGGCGGCGCACCAGTCGCAGTGCCTCCTGGTTCTCCGCGGGCGTGCAGTCCTCCAGCCAGAACGGCCGGTACGGCTCCAGGTCCCTGCCGAGCCGTGCGGCCTGGACCGGCGTGAGCCGGTGGTGCACGTCGTGGAGCAGCGGCAGTTCGGCGCCGAACTCCGCACGCACCGCGTCGAACACGGCGGGGACGTGACGGAGGTAGGCGTCACTGTCCCAGTCCTCCACGAGCGGCCGGACCTGCTGGTGGAGGACCGGTGAGCCGTCGCGGTCCGTGCTGTGCACCCCGTAGACGGCCTTCAGGCCGGGGATGCCGGACTGGATGCGGACGGCAGGGTACCCCTCGGCAAGACGTGCCCTGACGGAGTCGAGCAGCTCGGGGATGTCACCGCCGTTGGCGTGGCCGTACGTACGGACACGCTCCCGGCTCGCACCCCCGAGGAGCTGGTACAGCGGCAGTCCGGCGGCCTTGGCCTTGATGTCCCACAGTGCTACGTCGACGGCGGCGAGGGCGGCCATCGTCACCGGTCCGCGCCGCCAGTAGGCACCGCGGTACAGGAACTGCCAGGTGTCTTCGATGCGGTGCGGGTCCACACCGATGAGCAGGGGGGCGACGTGGTCGGTGAGGTAGCTGACGACGGCCAGTTCCCTGCCGTTGAGCGTGGCGTCACCCAGGCCGGTGAGTCCCTCGTCGGTCGTCACTCTCAGCGTGACGAAGTTCCGGCCGGGGCTGGTGACGACCACCGTCGCGTCGACGATCTTCATGCGGATGCTCTCTCCGTGCGGTGGGTGTGACGAACCGGCTCGCCCTCTCGGGACTGCCCACGACGCCAACCCTGCACCACGCGGTGCACCGCCGGTGCGGCGGGGCGGGCAGGTACGCCGCTCCCCCGGGGCGTCCCGTGGGCGGTGACGAGCCGGGGAGGGCATGGCATGCCCTGCGTGGGTGAACCCGGGCGGCTCACCCACGTCGTCGACCCCCGTGTGTCACGGGTGCTCGCCGGACACCTCGATCCCGGCCCGGCGGAAGTCGTCCACGGCCGCGGCGGTCGTGTCCTGGGCGACCCCGACCGCGTAGTCCAGGCGCACACGCGCCCGGAATCCCGCTGCGACGGCGTCCAGTGCCGTGGCACGCACACAGTGGTCCGTGGCGATGCCCACCACGTCGACGTGCTCCACGCCGCGGGCGCGCAACCAGTCGGCCAGGGAGGTGCCTTCCGCGTCCGCGCCTTCGAAGCCGCTCTTGGACGCGCTGTGGGCGCCCTTCAAGAACACCGCGTCGACCTTGCCACCGGTGACGGCGGGGGCGAAGTGGGGGTGGAAGTCACTGCCCTCGCTTCCCGCCACGCAGTGGACGGGGAAGCTGTCCTGGAAGTCGGGGTTCTCGGAGAAGTGCCTCCCGGGGTCGACGTGGTGGTCCCGGGTGGCGACGACGTACCGGTAGTCGCCCCCCGCGCCCCGCTCCACCAGGTCGGCGATCGCCGTCGCGATCTTTGCGCCTCCGGCGACGGGGATGCTGCCTCCCTCGCAGAAGTCGTTCTGCACATCGACGACGATCAGCCCTCGGCTCATCACGCACACCTTTCACTGGGCAACACACGGGAAGAACTGCTGCGGACGTCTGATCGGGCCACCTGCGCCCGGGCTCGTCGCCGTACCCGCGCCGCGGCCGGAGACAGCGCCGAGCAGGGAGGGGAACACGCGACGACGGCGCGGAAGGCCCTTGATCACCTCCGCGTTCTACCGGCTGCCCCGGCCCTCTCGCCCGTCCCGGAGCCGTGGCTCGTCCGGACGGCCCAGGACATTCACCGCAGAATCGATTCGCACCGTGCCGGGGCCACGTCCGACGGTCCCGCCCGCTCCCTGACTCTTCCGGTGCACGGTCAGGCCGGCCCCCGGGGCAGCGGCTCCGCCCCACGACCGGCCGTGCGTCCGTGAAGCGCCTCCCGGAGATCGCTGGTCAGCCCCGGGGCTCCTCGCCGCACCGCGCCGGGAACAGCCGGGCCCCCGGGGGGAGTTCGTGCGGAGACCGGCCGACGACCCGCAGGCAGTTCTCCCGGCCGTCCCGCCCCGTCGGGTAGGCGAGGGTCACCGCGCGCAGTTCGCTGACGGTGCCGTCCCCGTGCAGTTCCGCCACATGGGTACCGCCGGGGAAGTGGCCCGACAACCACCCGAAGGCGATCGTGTCGTCTCCGTCGGCCACGCACTCCTGGACGTCGAAGCGCCAGTGCGCCGCCGCGTCGGCCAGCAGGAGCTTGCCCGTACGCCCCAGCCCGGCCAGGAAGCCGGACCGGGACCGCACATGGTGGGCGACGGCGCAGCAGATCCTGACCGCCTCGCCGTGGGGCGTCGCCACCCGTGTGTACCCGGGTTGGGGGACGAACGACAGGGCTTCGTCGAGCAGCCCCAGGACGGTGTCCCGCGCAGCGGCGTGCCCGTGCTGCGCGATGTCGAGGAGGAGCGGGGCCGCCGCGGCCGCCGCCGGGAAGACCGCTCCCCCGTGGTCGTGGACGATGCCTCCACAGCCCAGGAGTGAACCGGCCCGGGCCGCCTGAACCCGGTTCGTCGCAGCGGCCAGGACGCGCAGGCCCTCGGCGACACGATCCGGCTCGTACCACTCGGGATGGCCCGGTACGGCGTCCCAGCGCACTGCGCCGGTCAGGTCCTCGCCGCGCTCCGTCTCCTCGCGCCGGGTGTCCCTCACCGGGGGAGGCCACCATGTGCGGCCCTGCCGTCTCCCCGGATCATGCGGGTGCGTGCGTACTGCGACATGACGACTCCCTGTGCCTGGCGCACACGCGTGTGCCTTTTGTAAGCCATTCAACAGTGACCCATGATGAGGCGACTTACGCCCGGCCACCCTCACAGGGGCTGCTGTGAACATCGCCCACCGGATCCTCGCCGTGCTGCCGGCTTCGGCACGCCTGTGCCTCGCGCCAGCCCCGCAGGCCGCCCCGTCCATGGACGGGGCGGCCTGCGGGGCCGACCGGCGACCGGGGACGCGTCAGCCGGTCAGGGTGAACTTCTGGGCTCCCGAACCGTCGCAGGGCTGCTGGGCGAGCCCGGCGCCGTTGGCGGTGGAGGAAGCGTTCACCGTGAGGCACTTGCCGCTGTGGCGTGCCGTGAAGCGGTACTGCCCGTTCGTCCCCAGGGGTTCGGGACGCCACTGCTGGTTGGTGCCGCCCTCGTAGGTCCACAGGTGGACCTTGGTGCCGTTGGCGGTGGCACCGGCCCCTCCGTCGACGTCCCAGGCCTTGCCGTTGTGCCGGTTGACGACCTGGTAGTTCCCGTCGCCGGTGGGGCGGAACTGCCAGCTCTGGTTGGCGCCCGCACCGCAGGCCCACTGCTGGAGCCCGGTGCCGTTGGCCGTGCCCCAGTCTGCGGCGTCGAGGCAGGCGGCGCTGTTGCTGTTCCTGACCTGGTACCAGGCGGCAGGATCGATGGAGCCGACGGGCGGCTCGGTCGTCCCGCCGTTACCGTCCCACACGAAGGTGGCGACGGCGCCGGCCGGAAGCGAGTAGGCGAGGGACTTGCCGTTGTCCGTCAGGGAGAAGCGCTGGGCGCCGGAGGCGGTGTTGACGACATAGGCGGCCCGGGTGCCGTCGGGATTCTGGAAGGCGACGTTCTGGACGCCTCCACCTCCCTGGCTCGTCGAGGCGATGCGGGTCGCACCGGGCTTGATGAACTTGCTGACGTGCCCGAGGACGTAGTACTCGGCGTTGCGACTCACCTTGCCGTCGGTGATGTCGACGACGCCGTTGCAACGGTTGGTGCAGTGCCCCTGGTGCGGGCCGCCGTTCGCGTCGAGGGCGAGGTTCCAGTTGATGACGGTCTCACCGCCGTTACGCATGTTCTGCACGACGAGGTTCTCGGCGTGCCACCGCAGGGTGTCGGCGAAGGTGGTGTTCGGAGTGGCGCTCTCGGTGCCGGAGCACTCGGTGAAGAAGACACGCTTGCCGGCGTCGACGACCTGCTGCTGGGCCGCCGGCGTTCCGCCGTAGCAGTGGAATGCGGCGCCGATCACCCGACTGATGCCCTGGGTCCCGTTGAACACCTCGATCGGGTAGTTGGGGTGATCCCAGTTGTGGTCGAAGGCCAGCAGGTTGGTCGGCAGGTCGGCAGCGGTGAGGGCGCGGTCGAGGACCTTGAAGAACGCGGCCTGCTGCCCCGACGTCATGCTCATCGACGGGTAGCTGGTGGCGAACTCCGGCTCGTTCTGCACGGTCAGATCGGTCAGCCCGATGCCCTCCTGGCCGTACGCCCTGACCGCCTTGACCAGGTAGTCGGCGTAGGCCTGGTACTGCTCGGGCTTGAGGCTGCCGCCGTTGAGGGAGTTGCCGGTCTTCATCCAGGCGGGTGGCGACCAGGGCGAGCCCATGAAGCGGATGGCGGGATTGAGTGCGGTGGCCTGCTTCAGGACCGGGATGATCTCGCTCCTGTCCCGGTCGATGGAGAAGGCGCCGGGGGTGTCCTCGTAGGTGTGGAAGCCGCCGGTGGCGTTGAAATCGGTGCTGCCGAGGGGCTGGCGCAGGTAGTTGAGCCCGATCCCGTCGCCGCCGGTGGAGAACAGCGACTTCATCAGCTCGGTGCGCTCGGCCTGCGACAGTCCCTGGATGAGGTGGGCCGATGCGCCGGTCACCGAGGCGCCCGCCCCTGTGAACTTCTGCCCCTTGCTGTTCCCGTCGATGCGGATGTCCACGGCCTGGGGAGTGCCGGTGAAGGGGACGCCGGCCTCGGCCGACAGCCTCTTGCCGCCGTCCGGCGTGGTGAGCCACACCTGGGCGACCGGATCGGCGGCCTGCGCCGTGCCCGTACCGGTGCCGGAGAGGCCGAGCCCGGCAACGGCCAGGACGAGGGCGGCGCCTGCGGCGCGCGCCCGGGGACGGAGAGGTCTGCGGAACGTCATGGTGCGGCTCCTTCGGTCGGTACCTGACGGGGGTGGTACGGCCTGTCTGCGCCCGCCGGGTTCACGGGCGCACGCCGGCACGTCGGCTCGCCCGGAGGGGTCGTGCACGGGGGGCCGACGGCTCCCGGCTCCCCGGCCCGTCCTGCGGGCGGGACATCCACGGATCGCGGCCGATGTGCGGCAGGTGACGGCGGGTGCGGTGGCGTCGCGCCCGGCCCGCACGTCCTGTGCACCGTCTCCGGCCGGAACGAAGGAGATGCCGCCATCGGCGGGCTGCGACGGGGCCCCGTCCAGTCACACCCGTACCTCTGCGTCGTCGTCCGCTGCCGGCTCCGGGAAGGACCGGGACGGGCCCCGGGCACGGTGTTCTCTTGCGTACCGACGGCCCGCTGAGCGGCCCACCGGCTCACCCCGGCCGCACCCGGAAAAGCTCCCACAGCAGCGTCAGTTGGCGTGTGCGCTGAGGAGACCATGGGCTTCCTTCCGGGCCGTGTCGGCGCCAGTCCGTGGGGGGACGGCGACATGAAAGCACACTTACTAAGTGGTTAGTAAGTAGTCGGTGGCGGCCTTTCCCACTCTGCGAAGACGGCCGCGGGGACGGAGCACGGGCTTAAGCTGTGCCGGTGAGCAACCAGTCAGCGGGCAGGGAGACGCGTCCGGTCGGGCCCCGTACGCCGCGCAGCCCGGAGGCGCGGCAGCGACAGCGGGACATCCTGCACACCGCGACGGACACCTTCGCCGCACGCGGCTACAACAACGCCTCTCTCGCCGAGATCGCCGACCGGGCCGGACTGACCCAGGCCGGCGTCCTGCACTACTTCCGCTCCAAGGCGCTCCTGCTGACCAGCGTCCTCGAACTGCGCGACCAGACCGACATCGAGCAGCTCGGCCCCGACCGCCCCCGAGGCCTGGAGTTCCTGCGCCACTTGGTGGACACCGCGCTGCGCAACGCCGAACGGGAAGGCATCGTCCGGCTCTACACCGTGCTGTCGGCGGAGTCCGTCACCGACGAGCACCCGGCACAGGCGTACTTCCGCGACAGGTACAGCGGGCTGCGCGCTTTCGTGACCGACGCCCTGCGTGAGGCGTCCGGCCTTCCCGCCGACGGAACAGACGGAGCGGACGGAGCGGACGGAACGGACGGAACGGACGGAGTGGAGCACGCGGCCAACGCGATCATCGCGGTGATGGACGGCCTGCAGGTGCAGTGGCTCCTGGACCCCGGATCCGTGGACATGGCGGCCTCGACCGACCTGGTGATCACGTCGCTGCTGGCCGCACTGGCACCCCCCGGGCCGGGCGGACCCTGCACCGGGCGCTAGCGATCCGGCCGAACCCCGCCCCACCGCGCCGCCGTCGCTCCTGGCCGGCGGTGGGGCGGGGACGCGTGTCAGCCCAGAGGCGCGGGCGGCGGTGTGCCGTAGAAGGTGATCGGCGGCCAGCCCTTCGCCTCGGCGAGCTCGGACAGTGCGTTCGCGATCTCCAGGGGAGTGATCTCGTTCGCGGTGGGAAGGCCGTTGGGCCGGTCCACGCGCACACTGAAGGTCATCTCCATCATCAGATCCGAATCGGAGATGCTCGCCTCCGCCCCGAACGTGGTGCCCGGCGCGAACTCGACCGCCGCCGATCGGGTCTCCCCCGTACCGGGGGCGGCGTCCGCCGCCCCCGCGGACGCGAACACCGCGCCCGCGGCCGCCGTTCCCGAGTACCCCAGCAGCGATCGTCTGGACATGCTCGACATGGTCCCCTCCTCCTGTCGTGCCCCGCGTCCCGCCGCGGGAGCCGCGATCGATCCTAGGGACGACCTGAACACGGCGAGGGAATTTCTGATCATTCGCGAAACCGAGTGGGAGCTCCCGCTCCATCGAGCCGCGACTGCGGCCCTGTTCGGGTCACGGACCCGCACGAGAGAACAACTCCCGCCGGGGGATGGCAGTTGAACCGCGTACGGGGGGAGGAGGCGGGGCGAGGAGGCAGGCCGACCGACACCACGGTTCCCTCAATTTAGGTTAGGCTAAGCTAAAGCGCTCTTGGCAGTTCGGACCCAGCGGTACGCACATCGCCAGGGGAGGAAAATTACTCATGGGCCTGCCCGCCATCGACTTCTGTCCGATGCCGGAAAGCGCCACCCTCCTTGGAACGCACGCCTCCGGGCGCGGAACCGCTACTTCGGCACCTTCCCGGTCGGGCGGTCCCCTGTCGTGCATCCCATCGACGACTCCGAGGCCCTCCGGGAGCTCGCGGGGACGGTCGCGCACGGTCCTCTCAGCGCCGCTCCGGCCGGACCGACACAAGGACGGCTCGCGCCCGTCGCCGCAGTGGCGCTTCGCCGCCTGCGGACACACCTCACTGCGCACAGCAGCACGG
Source organism: Streptomyces clavifer (assembly GCF_036345975.1). Lineage (NCBI taxonomy): Bacteria > Bacillati > Actinomycetota > Actinomycetes > Kitasatosporales > Streptomycetaceae > Streptomyces > Streptomyces clavifer. The sequence goes on from NZ_CP107793.1 coordinate 596,993, forward strand.
TCCTCACGACGGACAGTGCCCCGCGTGGCCCTTCTCCGCACAGGGAGCCCGGGAACGCTTGACCTCGTCGCGGCAGCGCGAGGCGGACACCGACACCACGAGAGACGGAGACCATGACCGTACGGGCTGCGGAAGCCGGACCCAGCGACATGACAGGAGGGGTGGAGGCCGGTATGGGACAGGTCCTCGCGAGGCGCACCGGCCCGGACACGTCCGCCGGGGCGCTCCCCCGGCCGGAGGAGCCGCAGCGCACCGCGGTCGTGGTCAAGTTCGGAGGCAACGCCATGGTGGACGCGAGCCTGCAGCGGTCGTTCGCCCAGGACGTCGTGGAGCTGTGGCAGGCGGGCCTGCGTCCGGTCGTGGTGCACGGGGGCGGACCGCAGATCAGCGCGATGCTCGACCGTCTGGGCCTGGAGACCCGCTTCGAGGCGGGCCTGCGGGTGACCACGGCGGAAACCATGGATGTGGTGCGCATGGTCCTGTCCGGTCGGGTCCAGCGGGAGCTGGTCGGCCACATCAACGCCCATGGGCCCTTCGCCGTGGGTATGACCGGCGAGGACGCGCACACCATGACGGCCGTGCGGCGACCGGCCTGGGTGGACGGCCGGCCGGTGGACATCGGTCTCGTCGGGGACGTCGTGGAGGTCAACCCGCGCATGGTGCGCACACTGTTGGCGCAGGGACACATCCCGGTGGTCTCCCCCGTGGCACGCGGTGAGGACGGACAGGTCTACAACGTCAACGCCGACCTCGCGGCGTCGGCCCTGGCCGTGGCCCTCCAAGCGGAACGGTTGGTGATCCTCACCGACGTGGAGGGGTTGTACGCGAACTGGCCGCACAGCACCGAAGTGATCGAGCACATGACGGCCACCGCGCTGGACGGGCTGCTGCCGGGCCTGACGAGCGGGATGCTGCCGAAGATGGAGGGTTGTCTGAGGGCCGTCCGCGGGGGCGTGCCCAGGGCCCAGGTGCTCGACGGCCGGGTGCCGCACGCGGTGCTGCGGAGCGTCCTCGGCGGGACGGGCCTCGGCACGACCGTGGTCCCGGACACCACCCCGGACCACGACCTGAGTCCCGCCTGACCGTTGCGGACACCGCGCCCCGCACGTGCACTCCGGGCCGCTCCCGCCCCGTCGCGGGAGCGGCCCGGAATGCTTCGGTCCCGCCCGCCCGACGGGGAGTTCGCCGGTGGGAGCCGACCCAGAGGCCCCGACGAACCGTCACAGGGCCCGCGCGAGGATCCGCGCGTCGCGCAGGGGGTCCAGGGACTCCGCCCAGGAACGGGGCGCCTGACGCGCCGCGGAAGGTGCGAATCCGTGGCGGAGGAAGAGGCTGCCACCGCCGGTCGTGGCCGTGAACAGGGCGGCCAGCGACTGCGCGCGCGCCGCGGAGAGCGCGGCGCGCAGGAGCACGGCACCCACTCCACGCCCCTGACTGTGCCCGGCCACGCAGAAGTTGTACAGAACACCTGCGGGCCCACGGCCCTCCGCCCCATCGGCAGGGTACGCACGCAGGCCCACGCAGCCTTCCAGGCCACCTCCGGGCGACTCCGTCACGAGGAAATCGCCCGCGCGGTCGGCATAGAGCGAGGCAGGCCTCTCCCGGAGAGCGCCCGTACGCACGAAGGGGTGGGAAAGGACGGCGAGCTGGGCGGCGTCCCCCCTGCGAGCCGGCCGCACGGATGGGGCAGGGGTGAGGAGCGCATGCGGCAGCAGGGCAGGACGCGGCATAGCCGTGATCAAGGCTTTCCTTCCTCGGTTCCACGAACGAAGAGCAACTCCGGCGGAGCGAGATAAGGCTAGCCTTACCTAAATCGCACGTCCAGCGGAGCCGCCGCTGGCCGGGCTCCGCACCGATGGTCGCCCCACGGGTCAACCATGTTGTCCCGCATGGCGCCTGACGCTGCAACAGGGAAAGCAGAGAGGCCGGTGCCGCAGCGCCCAGGGGCACTGCGGCACCGGCCGCGATCAGCCGTGCGCACGACGGGGCCGGTCGCCCCCGGCGGTCAGGCGTCCGTGGATGCCACGAGGGACCGGGGGCGCAGGTCGGTCCAACGGGCCTCGATGAAGTCCAGGCACGCCTCACGGGTGTTCTCGTCGAAGACGATCGTCCACCCCCCGGGCACCTCGGCGAAGGACGGCCAGAGCGAGTGCTGGTTCTCGTCGTTCACCAGGACCAGGAACCGGCCTTCGGGGTCGTCGAACGGGTTGGTGCTCATGCGTCGGTGCCTCCTCGAGTGCGACGGGGCCGGTGGAAGCCGCGTCGAGTGCGTGCGTCAGGTCGTCGGTGAGGGTGTGGGCGGCGCGGGCGATCGGCACCGCGGGGCCGGGGCCTTCCGCCCCTGTCCTGTCGTACGGTTCCCTCGCAAGGAGCCGCAGGACGCCGCGCGGGCGGGCCGGGCCCCGGCTGCGGCCCGCCCGTCGCGATCCGCCCACGAGGAGCCGGCCGACACCGGGCCCGGGGCTCCATGCGCAGCAACTGGCACCCGGTCAGCGGTCCGCGCACGGAGTTCTCTCCGCGCGGCCTCCGGGGTGGTCCCGGACGGTCCGGCCGATGCCGACGAGGCCGCGCACGTGGTGATCGGCAGAGGACATGGAGGGCCCGTTCAGGAGGTGGATCGGGATGGAAGCGAAGACCGCGATTAGGTTAGGCTCGCCTAATCGATGGGAGCTTAACCTCTCCTCCCTCCCTCTCACAAGGAGACGTTCATGCGCCTGGTGACCGAACGGGTCCGCACCGGGGACGGCACGGAGCCGCCCGTCGGCGAGCACCTCCGGACCGCGGCCGACGACCTCGCAGGCCGGTCATGACCGCTCCCGCCGCGGGCCTCACGACAGGCCCGGAGCATGCATTCACCCAGTTCGGCCTGCCCGGCACACCCGGAACCGACGCGTTCTGGGCGGCGGCGCGAACGCCCGTGTCGATACCCGCCGACGGCGGCGGCTGGGTGACCCTGTTCCTCCGGCGCGGATCCCCGGCGAGCATCGGCTTCGAGAGCTGGTCCGAGCCCGTGCCCCTGCGCCGGTGGGACGGTACGGACTGCTGGTACGCCGAAGTCCCCATGCCCGCGCGGCTGCGCGTGACCTACCAGTTCCTCGCGGACGACGCGGCGTACGCCGACCCGCTCAACCCGGTCGGAGCCGGCGCCGACCGGTCCATCGCCGCCACACCGGACGCCCCGGCCCAGCCGCACTGGCCCGCGGTCGGCGCCGACGACGTCCTGCCCCTCCCCCGCACCCGGATCCGCTGGGCCTCCGAACGGCTAGGCGGGCGGCGCACCGTACGCGTGCACGCGGTGGGTGGCGGCGGGCCTGTGGTCCTGCTGCTCGACGGGGACGACTGGCTGTATCTGCACCCGGCCACGGCCGCGTTCGACTCCGCCGCGGCGAACGGCGACATGCCGCCCGTCACCCTCGTCTTCCTGCCGTCCAAGGACCGGGCGGCCGAATTCGGGTGCAGACCCGAGCTGTGGGAGGCGGTCAGGGACGAACTGCTGCCGCTGGTGGCGGAATGCGGCGTTCCCGCCGATCCCGGCCGGCTGGTGGTCGCCGGACAGAGCCTCGGTGGGCTGAGTGCGATGTACGCGGCTCTGGAGTTCCCGGAGCTGGTGTCCCGGGTCGCCTGCCAGTCGGCGTCGTTCTGGTGGACTCCCGATTCCCTGGGCCGCGCGGATCCGCTCGGCGGACCGTCGGGCGGCGCCATCGCGGCACGTCTGCGGGAGCGCCCCGATCTGTCCGGTCTCCGGATCGCGTTCGACGTGGGAGAACACGAAGCACGGATGCTCCCCCACTGCGAGGCGGCCGAGGCCCTGGCGGCGGAGGCCGGTGCGACCGTGCGGGTCTCGCGGTCCGCAGCGGACCACGACCGGGCGGGCTGGCGGCACGCCCTGCTCAGGGATGTCGCCTGGGCGCTCACGTAGGCCGTCTCGTCCGGGTCACCGGGCGGCCCGGAGGGCGGTTCCCGCGATGCGGAGTCCGAGCAGGTGGCTGGGCGGGGTCTTCCCGTGGCGGGTGGCGCTACCGCGCCACTGCTTCGAGCGGTTGACGTAGTAGCGGGGTGCTGTGCTGCCCGTAGGCCGCACGATCGAAGGCTGCCGGCCTTGCCCGCCCCCGCGCGCCCCCTTCTGCGGGCTCCGGCCGCGTGCTGGTGGCGCGCAGGGGGTGATGGCCGGGGTGCAGGGAGGGGGCGGTGGCTTCGTCCGCCCCGTAGCGCCGGGTGGAAGACCTGGTGCCCGTCCCTGGCGCCGGCATCCCACGACCGCCGCAAGCCCGAAGGCGCGGCCCGGCCGCTAACAGGCCCTCATGCACGCCCTGTTGGGGCGAGATGATCCGCACATCGCCACGTCCGCACCGGGCGTCCTCTCCCACCGCGACGGTCAGGCTCCCTCCGCCCCGGAGTCCTGGTGCAGCTTCTCGAAGATGAACTCGTGCTTGAGGAAGGACGTGTCGTACTCATGCCCCGGATGCGGCGGGATCAGCTGGGAGGCCTGGATCAGACGCCACCCGTCCAGAAGGGCGTCCAGACCCGTCCTGTAAGGGGGTTCGTCACCGTCGCCCGTGGTGGGGCGGGTACGGCCGGTTCCGTCGTAGGCCGACCAGCCGACCACGTCCGCGTCGAGCGCCGAGTTGGCCAGGAAGAGGATCAGGACCTGCTGCTTCATGCGGTGCTCCCCAGGGCCGGCCGGTTGTTCACCCGGGTGACCCAGTGGTCGATGTCGAAGGTGTCGTCGCCGGTGAGCGCCCGCCAGAGCAGCACCCGGTTGTGGATCTCCAGCCGGCCGGCGGCCGCCTCGTACCAGTCGAAGCCGGCCCGCAGTTCGCTCTCCACCTGCGGATCGCCGAGGTCGTCGGTGTTCCACAGACGGACCTGCGGGACCGTGGGGTTGAACCGGATCTTGAACATGTACCGGGGCGTGTCGCTGTCGTTCCGGCGCCCGCCGTGCCAGATGCCGTGGTGGAGGAGGACGACCGTGCCGGCCGGACACACGAGCCGGGTCTGGCCGCGGAGGTTCTGGTAGCGGCCGGTGTCGGTCTCGTTGGTGCGGCGCAGGTGGCTCCCGGGCACGCTCAGGGTGCCGCCCATGTCCGCCGTTACCTCGTGCGGGTAGTACATGAGCTGGATATCGAAGGCGTCCGGCCGCACGTCGATGATCGCGTCACCGTGCAGCGGCTGGGCGAAGCCCTGATGCGGTTCCCGTACGTGGACGGCGTGGTGGTCGACGGTCGGATCGGGCCCCACGAGGCTCCGGATCGCACCGGCGACGGCAGGCAGGGATGTCAGGCGACGGGCGAAGGAGCCTGCGGGAAACGCCTCGGCGAGCGGTGTCCCGTAGGGCACCGGAGGTATCCCCGCGTCCAGGATCTCGACGGCCTGCTCGTTCATCCCGGGCGGCACCACCGCATCCATGCGCAGGGATCCGCTCGCGACGAAGCGGGCGACCTGGACCGAGGTCAGGAGGTGTTCTCTGGTCGTCATGCGTCAACCGTATGAGCGTTCATCGCCCGGGGCATGGGTTCCTTTCGTTGTCCGCTGGTAGATTTTCGCCATGGAACAGGTTTCACTTTCACTGGCCGAGCCTCCCGGTCTGGTGAACATCGGAGTCGGTGTGCACGGCGTCAGCGGTCTGCGTGACGTGTTCCGGTTGCCCGGTCTGTGGCAGCTGCACCTGTACGGGTACGCCGGGCACCTCACCGTCGGGGGCAGGCGGCACGCCATCGGCCCGGGCCGGGTGAGCCTGATCCCGCCCGGGGCCGAGGCCACGTTCGACTACCGCGGCCGGTCGGAGCACCTGTACGCGCATCTGCAGGTGGCGGACGCCGGCGAGTGTCATTCCGTACCGGTCATGCAGGACGCCGGCACGGAAGCCCCTCTCATCTCCGGACTGTTACGCCGGGCGCTCGCCGCCATGCCGAAAGCGCCGGCCCAGGCGACGGCGGAGATGTGGACGGCCCTGTGGCGGGTCGCGCGGCTGGCCGAACAGGAGCGTCCGGGCGGCGCGCACGGGGCGGTCGCCTCGGCCATGGCCCACATCGAGGCCCATCTCGCGGCACCGCTGACGGTGCCGGACATAGCCCGGCGCAGCGGAATCTCCCACAGCCGTCTGACGCGCCTCTTCCGCGCCGAGACCGGCTCGACCGTGGCGGCCTACATCCGGCACCGCCGCCTGGACCATGCCGGGCACCTGCTGCGCGAGTCGACGATGTCGATCCAGGCGATCGCCGCCTCGGTGGGCATCAGCGATCTCCAGGCCTTCAACAAGGCGTGCCACCGCGAACTGGGCGGGTCCCCGCGCGCGATCCGCAGCGGGCTCCTGCCCTGACCGGACACCGTGCCGAGCCGGCCGACGCACCCTTCACGAAAGCCGTCGGCCCGGCCGGACAACCGCCTCTGCGGGCCGGAACAGGCATGGGAACGCGAGGGGTGGGCACGCTGCCTGGCACTGCCGAAAGGCACAACAGACGACAGATGGGGTGAATACGCATGACCAACGACACAGTAGCCGTCGCATCGGCGCCTTCCACTCCGACCGTCGTGCGGGGCGACAGCCTCGACAGTATCCACCGGGCCCGGGAGGCCTCGCGGGCCTTCACCGGCCGTCTCGCCCCGGCACCGGATGCGACGACTGCCGACTCCCTCGTCCTGGTGGTCTCCGAGCTCACGACCAATGCGCTGCGTCACGGCGGCGGCCGGTACACCCTCGTGCTCTCCGCCACCACGGACTCGGTGACCGCCGCGGTCAGCGACCCGAGCCCGGAACTGCCGCACGAGCGCACACCTGACCTGAACGGCGGCAGCGGCGGGTTCGGCTGGCACATGCTCCGCTGCCTGGCGACCGAGCTGATGGTCACACGCGGGCCCGGCACGGCGACGGGCAAGACCATCCGCGCCCGGCTCGCCTTCTGAGGCAGGCCGGTACGCGGCCCCTCCCGGCGCGCCCGGGCGTCCGGCCGCAGCCCGGCCGAGGGCACAGGACCCGGCCCGGCCGAGGGCACAGGACCCGGCCCGGCCGAGGGGCTCCCGCCCGACCGGGCCGGTCGGATCAGGTCCCGTCGGGCCAGGTCACCGGGCCACCGCGACGCAGTACGCCTCGTCGGTGGCGAGGAGGTTGCGATGGGTGTCCTCGGCGGTGATGACGCCGTCGTCGAGGACGAGGACGCGGTCGGCCGCGTCCAGGACGGCCGGGCTGCTGGTGATCACGACAGTGGTGCGGCCCCGGCGCATCTTCGCGATGTTGCGGGCGATGAGCTGTTCGGTCACCGCGTCGACGGCCGTGGTCGGGTCGTGCAGCACCAGGACCTCCGTGTCGGCCGCGAGCGCGCGGGCCAGGGAGAGCCGTTGGCGCTGCCCCCCGGAGAGGTTCGCACCGCGGTCGCGGACGCTGTGGTCGAGCCCTTCGCGGTGGAGGGCGACCACATCGGTCAGCATGGAGGCCTCGACGGCCTCGGGGACCATCCGGCTCGTGCCCGAAGGGTCGATGTTCGTACGGAGAGTGCCCGCGAAGATCTCCGCGTCGTACGGGTTCACCAGCATGTGCTCACGGACCGCCTCGATCGCCAGGTCCGAGAGTTCCTGCCCGCTGACGCGCACCGCTCCCTCGTACGCGTGGGGCGGGATGTTCACCGCCAGGATCGACGCGAAGTCGGCCGCCGAGCGCGGCTGGTAGGCGGCGATCGCCACGAACTCGCCCGCGGCCACCTGGAACTTCAGCTTCCGCAGTGCTCCGTACCGGACGCAGTCGATCTCCAGGTCTCCGCCTGCGGCCGGGCGCTCCGTCCCCGGGACCGTCACCGGCGGCGCGGACAGCACCAGCGCCATCCGCTCGGCCGAGGCGCGCGCCATCATCACGTACTTCGGCATCTCCGAGAACAGTTTGAGCGGCTCCATGATGAACTGTGCCAGCCCCACGGCCATGACGAGCTCGCCGATGGTGATCTGGCGGTCGAACGCCAGCCAGCCCGCGGCCAGGGTCACGGCGGCGGCCAGGACCGCGTTGAGGGCCAGTGCGGTGCCCGCGTACACGCCGTTCACCTTGGCGACGGTGATCGCCTGGTGCTTCGCGTCCGTACTGACCTTGCGGTAGGAGGCGAACGCCGCGTGGTTGCCGCCGAAACCGTGCAGCGGGCGCAGGCCCGTGATCAGGTCGGCGACCTTCGCGCCCGCCCGCGCCACCCTGGCCTGCTGCTCCTGGGTGCCGGCGCCGATCCGCTTGGACATCACGCTCAGGACGGACAGGATCGCGACGGTTCCCACGATCACCAGCAGGCCGAGCCGGATGTCGGCGAGGCCCAGCGCGATCGCCGCGACGAGCACCGCGACCAGCGAGCTGATCAGCAGCGGCACCACTTCGATGATGTCCGCGGTCTGGTCGGCGTCCTCGGTGGCGATGGTCAGCACCTCGCCGGACTTCAGGTCGACGTCCCTGGCCACCGGCTGGAGGCCGCAGGCCGCGACCTGCACCCGCCAGCGGTGCGCCTCGGTCGTGTTGGCCTCCTGCAGGACGCGCATGCCGAACCGCCACGACAGCGACACGGTCGTGATGATCACGGCCAGCGCGCCGATGGACAGCCCGAGCGAGCCGAGGCTGCGCTCCTGCAGGGAGTGCTCGACGATCAGGCCGAGCGCGATGGGGAACGCGGTCTCACCGGCCTGGTACAGGCCCATGAGGACGGTGCCCCGGGTCATGGCGCCTGTGTTGCGGCGCAGTGCGGTCCGGAGGATGTCGGCCCCCCGGCGGGGGCGCTGCGGGTCAGGAGTTGTCATCAAGGTGGCTGGCAATCGCTTCCGGGGTTCGCAGGGTGAGCAGGTCGCGGATCGTGATCACAGGACCGTACTCCCGGCGGAGCAGCCCGATCAGCCGCACCGCCAGCATCGAGTGTCCCCCGAGGGAGACGAAGTCGCTCACGGCGCTCACCTCGTCGTCGTCCAGGTCCAGTGCCTCGGCGAAGAATTCACAGACCACGGTCTCGGTACCGGTCTCCGGGCCGCGCTCGCCCGCCGTGGTCAGCACACCGAGCGGCCTGGCCTCGGGCAGCGCCTTGGTGTCGGCCTTCCCGTTCACCGTCAACGGGATGCCGTCGACCTGGGCGTAGTGCGTCGGGCGCAGGAAGTCCGGCAGTCCGGCGCCCACTTCGGCGGCGACCGACGCCAGGTCGGAGCCGTCGAGCACGAGGTAGGCGGCCAGCCGGTACGCCCCGTCGACCTCGGGGGCGGGCTGGGCGACCGCGGCGGCGAACCGGACCGCCGGATGCGCCGCGAACGCGGCCTCCACCTCGCCCAGCTCGACCCGGTGCCCCCGGATCTTGACCTGTTGGTCGGTGCGGCCCAGGTACATCAGGTTCCCGTCGGGCCGGCGGACCACCAGGTCGCCGGTGCGGTACATGCGCTCGCCGGGTGCGCCGAAGGGGCACGCGACGAACCGGTGGGCGGTCTGGGCGGGCTGTCCGAGATAGCCGCGGGCGATACCGACGCCCGACACGTAGAGCTCACCGGGAACCCCGTCGGGCAGGGGCCGCAGCCACGGGTCCAGCACGTACACGTCGGTGTTGTCGATCGCGACGCCGACCACCGGGTCCTGGCATTCGAAGGTGCCGACGCCGAGGGTGTTGATGGTGTACTCGGTGGGTCCGTACAGGTTGTAGCCGACCGTCCCCTCGGTCTCGGAGAGCTGCTGCCAGAGCTTCGGGGTGACGGCCTCGCCGCCCAGCAGCACGAGAGCGGGCCGCCGTTCGGGATGGTCGAGGAGCCCTTCGGCCACCAGTTGCTGCGCGTAGGTCGGGGTCACGTTGACGACGTCGATCCCGTGCTCGCGGCAGTACTCGACCAGACGGGGCGCGTCGCGGCGCAGTTCCTCGTCGCAGATGTGCACCTCGTGGCCGTCGGCGAGCCACAGCAGCTCCTCCCACGACATGTCGAAGGCGAAGGACACGGTGTGCGCGATCCGGAAGACCCGGTGGTCGTGCTCCGCCAGCACCGGCTCGAAGATCCGGCGCTGATGGTTGATCAGCATGTTGGTGAGACCGGCGTACTCGGTCACCACACCCTTGGGCTTCCCGGTCGATCCGGAGGTGAAGATCGTGTAGGCGGGGTGCCGCAGGCGGTCCGGGTCGTCCGGGTCGAAGGTCACGAACGGCTGCGCCTCGGGCAGGGGCCGGTCGAGCTCGATCAGCTCCCCGGTCAGCCGGGGCGACACGGCGCTCACGGTGAGGATCACGTCCGGGCGGGCGCCGTCGACGATCGCGGCGATCCGCTCGTCCGGGTGGTCGAGCTCCAGCGGTACGTACGCGGCGCCGACGCGCAGCACCGCGAACAGCGCCACGATCCAGTCGGGCGAACGCGGGATCGCGAGGCCCACGGTCGTCTCCGGGCCGACACCACGGTCGGCGAGTACGCCCGCCAGCGCACGGCTGCGGTCCCGGAGCTGCGCGAAGGTCGTCGTCGAGCCCTCGGCGACGAGCGCGACCCGCTGGGGCGCACGGTCCGCGGCCCGGTCGAAGCGGTCGACGACGGTGTCCGTGCCGACGTCCGTGCGCCCGGTGGGCTCCGGGTCCGGCCCGAGACCGGGCAGCGCGCCGACCGGGCCGGTGGAACGGGCCAGGTCGTCGAGCACCCGCAGGTAGTCGTCGAGGAGGCGCCGGGCGTTGCCGGTGTCGTCGTCGCGGTGCTCCAGCTTGACGGTGAGCCGGTCGCCGGGCGTGACGACCCAGGTGAACGGGTAGTGCGTCGAGTCGTCGGCCTTCACGGAGGTGATGCCGTGCCGGGAGTTCATCTCGGCGAACGCGTCCATGTCCAGGAAGTTCTGGAGCACGAACAGGTTGTCGAAGAGACTGTCGTGCCCGCTGGCCCGCTGGATCTCGCCGAGTCCCAGGTGCTCGTGCTCCATCGCCTCGACCCTGGCCGTCTGGACGGCCGCGAGGTACTCCCCGACCGTGTCGTCCGGCCGGGCCCTCGTCCACTGGGGCACGGTGTTCAGCAGTACGCCGACGATGTCGGACAGGCCTTCGCCCTCGCGGCCGGAGACGGTCACGCCGAACACGGCGTCGCTCCGGCCGGTGCGGGCTGCCAGCATGAGGCCGAACGCCCCGGTCAGGACCGAGTTGAGCGTGACGCCGTGCACCCTGGCCGCTTCCCGCAGCAGGTCCGACTGCTCGGCGGACATCCTGCGCACCAGGGCACGTGGCAGGTCGTCCGTGAGGGCGGGGTCCGGTCCGGCCAGGAGCGTCGGGCCGGTCAGGCCGGCCAGGTGCCCCGCCCAGAAGCGTTCGGAGACGGCGGAGGGCCTGGCGTCGAGCGCCCGGGCGTAGTCCTCGAAGCCCGGCGAGACCGGGGTGGCGTCCAGCGGCTCGCCGGCGACGACGGCCCGGTAGGCGTCGAACAGGTCCCGCAGCAGGATCTCGCGGGACCAGCCGTCCCACAGCAGCAGGTGGTAGCTGAGCAGCAGGCCGTCGCGGTCTTCGGGCAGGCGCACCACGGTCAGCCGGATCAGCGGCGGCTCGTCCGGGTCGAATCCGGTGTCGCGGTCCCGGACGCGCAGGGCTTCCGCTTCCGCGTCCGTCTCCAGGCGGACCGTACGGACGTCGACCCGGCGGCCCGCCTTGAGGACCTGGACCGGGTTCCCGTCGTCATCGGTGGTGAAGCCGGCGCCCACGACCGGGTGACGCGCGATCACGTACGCCATCGCATCGGCCAGCGCGCCGGTGTCCAGGCGCCGGTCGAAGGTGAAGTAGCTCTGCGCGACGTAGTGTCCGGCCGTGCCCGCCATCTGGGCCTGGAAGAACAGGCCGCGTTGCAGCGGGGTGACCGGTGCCGTGCGCTCGGCCGTCGCGGAGGCGTCAGCGAGGTGTTCCAGGGCCTCGCGCCAGTGTCCGGTGATCTCGTCGGGAATGCCGTCGGCGAGGGTGAAGTCCGCGTGCAGGCTTCCGGTGGTCTCGTCGGTCCACGCGTTTACCTCGACGGCGTACGCGCTGCCCTGGTCTCCGCCCGTGACGTGCAGCGCCCGGGACTCGCTGCCCCGGCCGAGGTAGTTGAACAGCACCTGGGGGCGGGCGGTCAGGAGCGGCGCCGTCTGCGGGTCGAGGTACCGGAGCCGGCCGTAGGCGACGTGCCCGTGTTCGTCCGGCTGGCGTGCGGTCAGTTCGCGCGCCGCCGCGACGGGGTCGGTGTGCGCGGTGAGTCGTACAGGTGCGATGGAGGTGAACCAGCCGACCGTGCGGGTGTAGTCGTGGTGCTCCCGCGCCGGCACCCGGCCGTGCCGCTCCAGCTCGATCGCGAGATCGGTGGGCGTGGGCTGGACGTGGGTGAGCGCGGTCCGCAGTGCTCCGCAGAGCAGCTCGGTGAGACCGAGCCCGAGCACGGCGGGTGCGGTACGCGTCACCCGGTCGCTCACGTCGGGCGCGAGCACGACGGTGGTCCCCCGCAGCCCGTTGACCGCGGGCAGCAGGGCGGGCGCCCCGAGTGTGGTGATCCAGTGTCCGAGGTCGTCGGTGGCCCGGCCGGAACCGGAGCTCAGCGCTTCGGCGTACTCGGCGTAGGACGTGGTCGGTGGCGCCAGGGGCTCCCCCCGCAGGGCGGCGGCCAGATCGTCCAGCAGGACCAGCCAGGACACCGCGTCGACGGCGAGGTGGTGCGCGGTGACGACGAGGGTCCGGGTCGCCGCCAGCCAGGTGAAGGCGACGACTTCCCCGGCCTCGGGGTCGAGACGGCCGGCGGCCTCGTTCGCCGCGGTCGTGGCGTCGGCCGTGTCCGCCCGGACGACGGTGACCTCACGCGCGGGCTCGGTGCGCAGCGTCCACACACCGTGTGTGATGCGCAGCCGCAGCCGGAGGGCCGGGTGTGCGGCCAGGACGGCGTTCGCGGCGCGCTCCACGTCGGCGAACCCGGTGCCGTCGGCCGCCACCAGCGCTCTGGCCTGGGCGAACCGGGCCAGGGATCCGCCCAGTTCACGCTGGCGCAGGACGATCGGCGTGGGTGTCACGGGCCCGTCCTCGCGGCGGGCCGCCGCGGGGGCCGCGGCCTGCGGAGTGCGCGTGCCGAGGTGCTCGGCGAGCGCGCGCGGGGTTTTGAACAGGAACACGTCCCGCGGTGCGATCGCCAGGCCGAGAGCCCTGGCCCGGTTGATCAGGGTGATGGCGACGATGCTGTCGCCGCCGGCCATGAAGAAGTCGGTGTCACCGTCCGCGGTGGTGCCGGGCAGCGTCTCGGCGAAGATGCCGACGAGCGTGGCGAGCACGGAGTCGCCGGCGGCCGCCAACGGGGTGTCGTCGTGTGCGGCGCGTGCGGTCAGGGCCTTGCGGTCCAGCTTGCCGTTGACCGTGAGCGGCAGCGCGTCGACGGTCAGTACGCGGCCGGGCACCATGTGCACCGGCAGCTTCGCGGAGAGGAGGCCGGTGAGGTCGCCGGGCGCCCGGCCGACGACGTGGGCGACCAGGTGGTCGCCGCCCTCCGCCGCGGTGACGGCCACGTCGACGACGCCGTCGAGTTCCCTGATCGCGGACTCCACCTCGCCGAGCTCGATGCGGAATCCCTTGAGCTGCACCTGGTCGTCGGCCCGGCCGGTGAACTCCAGCTCACCGTCGAGGGTGCGGCGGGCGAGGTCGCCCGTGTGGTACATGCGGGAGCCGTCGTCGGCGAACGGGTTCGCCACGAACCGGCCCGCGGTGAGCCCCGGCCTGCCCAGATAGCCGAGCGACACCTGGTCGCCCGCGACGTAGATGGCGCCGACCCGGCCGGGCGGCACCGGCCGGAGCCGGTCGTCGAGCAGGTAGGTGGCCAGGCCCGGGACCGGGCCGCCGATCGGGCTGGTCCCGCGGCGCAGATCCTCGTCGGTGAGCACCCGGTGGGTGACGTGGACGGTGGTCTCGGTGATGCCGTACATGTTGACCAGCTCGGGCGAGGCGGTGCCGTACCGCTCGGCCCAGCCGCGCAGCCGTGCGGGATCCAGCGCCTCGCCCCCGAAGATGACGCGGCGCAGTGCGGTGACGGGCGCGTCGGCGTGCCGGTCGGCCTCGATGAACTGGTAGAAGGCCGACGGGGTCTGGTTGAGCACGGTGACTCCGCGCTCGCGGACCAGCCGGTGGAAGTCCACCGGGGAGCGGGTCAGCCCGTAGTCCGGCACCAGCAGTTCACCGCCGTGGGCCAGCGCGCCCCACAGCTCCCACACCGCGAAGTCGAAGGAGTAGGAGTGGAACTGGACCCACACGTCCTGTGGGCCGAAGCCCATGTCCGGCCGGGTGTTCGCGAGCAGCGTCACCACGCTGGAGTGCGGGACGACGACGCCCTTGGGCCTGCCGGTCGATCCGGACGTGTAGATCACGTAGGCGGGGTCGTGCCAGCCGGCCCCGGATCCGGGGGTGTTCCGGGGCGCGTCCGCCTGCGGCGGCTCTTCGCCCTGTACCAGGACCCGGGCGCGCACGTCCGGGAGCCGGGTCAGGAGGTCCGTGAAGCGGTCCCGCTGCTCACGGTCCACGAGGACGACCTGCGGAGCGGCGTCGGCGAGGATGTACTCCAGCCGTTCGTCCGGGTACGCCAGGTCCAGCGGCACGTACGCGCCGCCCGCGGACACGATCGCGACGAGGGCGACGACCTGCTCCAGGGAGCGCGGGACGGCGACGGCGACGCGCTTGCCCGGGCCGACACCGGCCGCTCTCAGGGCCGAGGCCAGCTCGTCCTTGGCCGCGGCAAGTTCGCCGTACGTCAGCGACCGGGTGCCGCCGTCGAGACCGCACTGGCTGACGGCGGTGGCGGCCGGGTCACGGTGCGCGGCGGCGTCGAACAGCCCGCCCAGGGTCGTCGGGGTGATCCGGGCGGGACGACGGGCGTCGTCGGGGGCCAGGGCGTCGACCAGGGCGCCGGGCCGGGTGAGGAGGCCGGTGAGGGCCCGGACGAACGTGCTCAGGACGGTCCGTGCACTCGATTCCCCCAGCAGCTCGGCGTCGTAGATCAGGTTGAAGCGGGGCCGGCCGTTGGGTGCCCGCTCCACCACCAGCGTCAACGGGTAGTGCGGGGCGCCCTCGTTCACGATGCCGGTGACGACCAGCTCGTCGCCGGGCGTCCGCAGGGCGTCCACATCGGTGGCCACGTCGAACACCACCAGGGTGTCGAACCGGGCGCCGGAGCCGGTCTGCCGGCCGATACGCGCCAGCGAGACGTGCTGGTGCGGCAGCACGGCGCTCTGGTGTTCCCGCACCGAATCGAGCAGTCCGCCCGCCACGGTGGTCCCGGTCCACCGGGCGCGCACGGGGACGGTGTTGATGAACAGGCCCACCATGTCCCCGATGCCGGGCACTTCGGCGTCGCGCCCGGAGACCGTGGAGCCGAACACCACGTCCCTGCTCTGCAGGATGCCGCCCAGCGTCACCGCCCAGGCGCTGTGCACGGCCACGCTCAGGGGCACGCCGGCCGCGCGGGAGGCCGCGTCGATGTCGTCCGCCGGTTCCGCGGCGGTGTCGGAGAAGCGGTCGGAGGGGGTGTGCCCCTCGGCGACCAGCGAGGGGCCGGGAAGCCCGGCGAGCTGTTCGCGCCACACGCGGTCGCTCTCGTCGTCGTCGCGTCCGGCGAGCCAGTGCACGTAGTCGGAGAACCCGCCGATCCGGTACGCGGTCCCCGGCCGGTGGTACTCGGCCAGCAGCGTGCGGAGCATCGGCGGCACCGACCAGCCGTCGGCGATGATGTGGTGCACGGTCTGCACCAGTACGTTCCGGCCGGAGCCCCGGCGGACGAGCGTGTACCGCATCAGCGGACCGGTGGCCAGGTCGAAGCCGGCACGGCGGTCCCGCTCGGCGTGGTCACGGATCTCCGCGTCGGTGATTCCGGGTCGGTCCAGGGTGGTGAAGGGGGCTTCCGACCCGCTGTCCAGCACGGAGACCACACGGCCGTCGGCGAGGGCCACGAACCGTGCGGCCAGGTTCGGGTACAGCGCGAGCAGCCGGGTGGCCGCCGCGGCGAGGCGCTCGGCGTCCACCTCGCCTTCCAGTGTGAGCAGTTGCTGCTCGACGTAGCTGCCGGCCGAGTCGTCGTCGAAGACCGAGTGGAAGTACAGGCCTTCCTGCAACGGGGTCAGTGGCAGGACGTCCCTCAGCGCCGGACCGTCCAGGGCGTCCACGTCGGCCTGTGTGAGCGGCACCAGGCCGAAGTCGCTGGGCGAGTGGCCGCCCTGGTCGAGCGCGGCCAGTCCGGCCAGCGCCACGCGCAGGTATGCGCCGATGGTCGTGATGTCCTCGTCGGTGAACATCCCGTCGGGCCAGGAGAGGGTGGTGACCAGCTCGTACTCGCCGTTCGACGCGGGTTCGGCGATGGCGTTGAACTCCAGGGCGCGCGGCAGACGCATCCTCGGGTCGCGCTTCTCGCCGAGCTGGCCCGTGGCGCCGGCGGGCTGCCAGTCCCCGGTGGCGCCCGAGTCGAAGCGGCCCAGGTAGTTGAACAGCACCTGGGGTGCGGGTGCGTCGAAGCGGGTGCCGGCCAGGTGGCGCAGGGCGCCGTAGGAGACGCCGTTACTGGGCACCCGGGCGAGGTCTTCCTTGACCGCCTTGAGCGCGGCGGCCAGATACGAGGGTGCTGTGGGATCGGCCGCCGGTCCGGGGTCCACCGTCACCGGGAACAGGGTGGTGAACCAGCCCACGGTCCGCGACAGCTCCGGTTCGAAGCCGGCGGCGCCCGCCACGAACCGTCCCTCGCGGCCGTGGCCCTCGAGCTCGATGTGCGCGAACGTCTGGTCCTGCCCCAGGTCGCGGCGCCACCGGGCGAGGGCGACGGCGAGCGCGGTCAGCAGGACGTCGTTGACACCCGCGTGGAACTTCGCGGGGATCTCACCCAGCAGCGCGGCCGTGACCTCGGGACCGACCGAGACGGTACGGATCCGCTCCCGGGCGACGGTGTCGGCCTCGGTCAGCGCACGCCGGCCCACCGGTCCGTCCGCTCCCGGCAGGGAACGCCGGAAGTAGGCGCGGTCGGCGTCGAACGCCGCACTCCCGAGCAGTTCCGTCCAACGCCGGAACGAGGTTCCCACCGGGGGCAGTTCGACCGGCTCACCCGAGGAGATCTGCCGCCACGCCGTGGCCAGGTCCTCCATCAGGACCCGCCAGGACACGCCGTCGATGACGACGTGGTGGACGACGACGACCAGCTGCCGTGCCTCGCGGCGCCAGACGGCGTACAGCATCACCCCGTTGTCCGGGTCGAGTGCCTCGGTGGCGAGCGTGACGCACGCGTCGAGGGGCAGGTCGCTCTCCTGCCGGCCCACGACGGCGCCGTCCGCCTCCGGGATGTCGAAGCCCCAGCGCTCCCCGCGCACCAGCACGGCGCGCAGCATGTCGTGCCGTCCGACGACGGCCGTGAGGACGGCGTCCAGGGCTTCGGCGGTCAGGTCGGCCGGGGTGTTCAGCACCATCGACTGCACGAAGCCGTCGATGGCGTCCGTGGTCTCGCCGAGCCACTGCACGATGGGCGATCCCACGACGGATCCGGTCGCCACGTCACCGTGTTCCGCGGTGGACGCGTTCTCACGGCTCGCCACGGCGGCCAGGGCGCCCACGACGCTGTGGGTGAAGATCTGCCGTGCCGTGACGTGCAGACCCGCGTCGCGCAGTGCGCTCAGCAGCGAGATCGCCAGGATGCTGTCTCCGCCCAGCCGGAAGAAGTCCTGGTCGGCGCCGACCTCGTCCAGGCGCAGCACCGACGCGACCGCCGCACACACCAGGCGCTCGTTCTCGGTGGCCGGCGCGACGACGGAGCCGGTCCCGATCACGGGTTCGGGCAGCGCGGCACGGTCGAGCTTGCCGTTCGCGGTGAGCGGGAACTCGTTCATCACGACGGTGTGGGTGGGCACCATGTACTCCACCATGTGCTCGACCGCCCACGCCCTGACCTCGTCCGCGCTCAGCCCTTCGCTGCCGGCGGCCGGGATCACGTACCCCACCAGGTAGGTGCCGCCCGCCGTGTTCTTCTTCGCGACGACGCAGGTGTGGCGTACCCCGGGGTGCTCCGCGAGTCCGGCCTCGACGTCCTCGATCTCCAGGCGCATGCCGCGGATCTTGATCTGGTTGTCGGCCCGGCCGAGGAAGTCCAGCGACCCGTCCGGGGCAAAGCGTGCGAGGTCTCCGGTCCGGTAGAGCCGGGACCCGTCTCCGGCGAAGGGGTTCGCCACGAACCGGGAGGCCGTCAGGCCGGGCGCGTTGACGTATCCGCGCCCGAGGAGGAACCCGCCCACGTACAGTTCGCCGCCGACCCCGACCGGGACGGGTCGCAGTTCGTCGTCCAGCACGTACAGCTGGGTGTTGGGGTTGGCCTTGCCGATCGACGTCGACAGGCGCTCCGCCTCGCCCCGGTAGATGACGTGCGAGACGCCGATCGTCGTCTCGGCGGGGCCGTAGCCGTGGTACATGGGGATGTCGAGCCGGGTGCGGAACCGCTCGTACAGCTCCGGGGTGAGCACCTCGCCGCCGCACCACACGTGGCGCAGGCTGTCCAGCCGCCCCGAGTCGCCCGCCATCTCCAGCAGGACGTCCAGCATGGACGACACCAGGTAGGTGAAGGTGACGCGCTGCTCGGCGATCACGCTCAGCAGGTGGTGCGGGTCGCGTTCGCCGCCGGGCCGCAGGACGACCAGCCGGCCGCCGCACACCAGCGGCAGGAATATCTCGTTGATGGAGATGTCGAAGGACAGCGGCGCCTTGAAGAGGGACGCGTCGTCGTGGCCGAAGTGCAGGATCTCGTCGACCTGCCACAGCAGGCGTTCACTGATCGCCTCGTGCCGGATCATGGCTCCCTTGGGGCGCCCGGTGGATCCGGAGGTGAAGATCACGTAGGCCAGGGCGGCACCGGGGACGGTGATCCCGGTGTCCCCTACGGGGTAGGCACCGAACCGCCAGTCGTCGAGGTCGACGGCCACGGCTGCCGGTTCACCCGGGCCGTGCTCACCCGAGTCGTTGAGCTGCAGCACGACCCGGGCGTCCTCGACGACGACGGCGCGGCGCGCGGCGGGCCACTGCGGATCGAGCGGCACGAACGCGCAGCCCGCCTGGAGCACGCCGAGCAGCCCGATCACCATGTCGGCCGAGCGGCCGAGCGACATACCGACGACCTGTTCGGCGGTGAGACCGCGCTCGATCAGGTGATGCGCCAACTGACTCGAGTGTTCCGCGACCTGACGGTAGGTCAGTGAGCGCTTCCGGTCGACGACGGCCACGGCGTCCGGCCTGAGCCGCGCCTGCTCACGGAACATGTCCACCAGGGTCGGACGGACCCGGTCGGCCCCGGTGTCGTTCCACCGGGCCAGGGCCTCGGCCCTCGACGCCGCGTCGGCCGGGCCGATGCTGCCGATGGGCCGGTCCGGGAAGTCGGCGAGGTCGTCCAGCGCGAGCTGCGCGTCCGCCGGTAGGACGCCTTCGGGGACGGCGATGGTCCGGCCGTCCGCACCGACCTCCCAACCCACGGGCCCGCAGCCGCCGTTGTCGACCCATCCGAGGACGTCGGCGAAGAGGGTGCCGGGGGTCAGGTCGATCCCGTCGGGCCCCAGGCCGGTCGCCCAGTACGACAGACCGACGGCGCACGCCTCGGCGAGGGTCCGGTCGGAGTAGTCGCCGGTCCGGCGGCGCAGGTCGGCCAGGTCCGTGGGAGAAAGCAGTACGAGACGAGAGCTCGGTTCCATCATCGAAGACTCCGCTTCCCTTCCAAGGTAGAACGCTTAGCCTAACCTAACTAAGGTTTGCCTAACTACCCTCGCGCCAGGCTCGCCACAGGCGCGCATAACGGCCGCCGAGAGCCACCAACTCCTCGTGCGTGCCCTCTTCCACCACACGCCCCGCGTCCAGCACGGCGATCCGGTCCGCCGCCATCGCCTGGGTGAGCCGGTGCGCCACGAACAACGTGGTCCGGCCCGCGCACGCGGCCAGCACCGCGCGCTCCAGCTCGGCGGCACCCTCGCTGCCGGCCTCCGCGGTGGACTCGTCGAGCACCACGACCGGCGACCGGCCCAACACCAGCCGGGCCAGGGCGATCTGGGCGACCTTGGTGACGTCCAGCCGCTCCCCGCCCTCGCCGACCGAGGTGTGCAGCCCCTCCGGAAGCGCGTCCACCCAGCCGTCGGCGCCGACCGTGCGCAACGCGCCCATCAGCTCGGCGTCGGTCGCGTCCGGGGCGGCCAGCCGCAGGTCCTCGGCGAGCGGCCCGGAGAAGACGTGCGTCTCCTGCGTCAGGATGCTCACCAGGGCCCGCGCCCCCGCCTCGTCCAGCCCGGCCAGGTCGTGGGACCCGATCCGCACCGATCCTGCCTGCGGGGCCCCGATGCCCGCGATCAGCGCGGCCAGCGTCGACTTGCCCGCGCCCGTCGCCCCCACCAGGGCGAGCGAACCACCCGCCGGGATCGCCACGCTGACGTCCTGGAGGACCGGGTCCTCACTGCCGGGGTAGGTGAACGTCAGCCCCTCCACCGTCACCGGGTACGGGGCCGCCCGCGCCGGAGCGACGCTCTCGTCGCCCACCAGGCGTTCCTCCGCCTCCTCCCCCAGCACCCCGACCAGCCGGGTCAGGCTCGCGCCCGACTTCTGCGCCTCGTCGAAGGTGAACATGATGGCGCCCAGCGGGGTGAACAGCCGGTGGAACATCAGCGGGGCGGCCGCCACTTCACCGAGGGTGGCCGCATCGGCCTCCAGCAGGGCGTACCCCACCACGAGGATGAGGACCAGCCCGATGAACTCGGCACGGTTCTCCCTGCCGACGAACCGGCCGAAGAAGCGGAACACCTCGATGCCCAGGTTGCGCACCCGCCAGGACTCGCTGGTGACCTTCTCGCGGACGTCACCCTCCAGGCGGTACGCCCGGACGGTGTCGATCCCGTTGAGACCACTGATCAGCGCCTGCGCCCGGTCGGCCTGGGCCGCCCGCTGCTTCCGGTAGAGCGGGGCGGACCGGGGCAGGTACCAGCGCAGGGCCAGCGCGTACGCCGGCAGTGCGCAGGCGCCCGCGAGGCCGAGCCGCCAGTCCAGGCCGAACATGCCGACCGTGGCGATGGCGACCAGCACACCCGCGGAGAACACGGTGGGAACGGCCGTCCGGATCCCCCTGGAGAGCACGGCGACGTCGTCACCGACCCGGGACAGCACGTCCCCCCGGCCGACCTGCTCGATCCGCGCGCTCGGCATCCCGAGCACCGCCCGGACCGCGCCTTCGCGCAGCCGGGCCAGCAGGTCCGCGCCCAGCCGCCCTATGAGGTACGTCGACAGCGCGGTGGCCGCCGCGCCGAACACGGCGGCGGCCACCATCAACGCCCCGATCGTGACCAGGACCGAACGCGATTCGCCCTCGACCACCCCGTCGACCACCTGGCCGAGCAGGAGTACCGGCAGCACCTGGAGCGCCGCCCCGGCCACCGTGGTGAGCACGGTGGAGAACGTCAGCCACGGCACCGCACGGCAGTGCGCCCCGAGCCAGCGGGTGGCCTCACCTCCGGTCGCCGTGCGCAGGGTGGCCGGGGCGACGCGTGTGTCCACGGCACTCACGCGCGGACCGGTTCGGGCCGGGGGCGGGACACGTTGACCACCATCTCTACTCGACCGACTTGACGAGCTCGTCGATCCCGTACGGCATGGACAGCAGGGTGCCCTGGGACAGAGCCGCACCGACCGCCGGGCCCTCGCTGTCCAGCAGGTACGAGACCTTGCCGGCCTTGACCGCGGACAGGTTGTTGAACAGCTCGAACTTCTTCAGCGCGTCCGTGTCCGCCTTGTCGTTGATGACGACGATGCGGTCGACGTCGATCAGGTCGACGCGCTCGGGGGAGAGCGCGGTGGAGAACTCGCCGCCGGCGACCTTGTCGATCTCAGTCGCACCCTGGTAACCGATGCCGGTCAGCAGCCGCCCGCGCACATCGGTGGTGGTGAAGGCCGAGATGGAGTCCTTGTACCAGGAGACCGCGACCGCGGTCTCCTTGCCGAACTGCGGGTTCGCCTCACGAGCCACGTCGAGCTTGCCCTGGATGTCCTTGACCAGCGCGGTGCCCTCCGTCTCCTTGCCGAGCGCCTTCGCGATGTGGATCGCGTTGTCCTGCCACGGCGCGCTGAACAGATCCTTCTCGCCCTTGGTGCGGCCCACCGTGGGAGCGATCTTGGAGAGCTTGTCGTAGGAGGCCTGGTCGACCTCGGAGTAGACCGCGAGGATCAGGTCCGGCCGCAGGGAGGCGATCTTCTCGAAGTTGGGGCCCGCGTCGCCGTTCTTCATGACGACCTCGGGACGGGCGTCGCCCCACTTGTCCTTCACCCAGGGCCACTGGGTGTTGATGTCGGGCGACTGGCCCGTCGGGTTCGGGTACTGGTCGACCATGCCGACCGGCTTGATGCCGAACGCCAGGACGGTCTGGTCGTCCGTGTAGCCGACGGTGACGACGCGCTCCGGGGCCTTCTCGATCTTCGTGGATCCGAACGCGTGCTCCACGGTGACCGGGAACGCACCGGTGGCCGCGGCCGGGGCCTTGTCGGTCGCCTTCTCCTCCGTGTCGGAACCACATCCGGCGAGGAGACCGACGCCGAGGGCCGCGGCGGACGCTGCCGCCGCCAGTCGCCGCCACCGCTTCGTAGACGTCGTCGTTCTATGGAGGAGCATTCGGGTTCCCTTGCTTTCGCGCTGTCCACTGTGCCCCGTGCAAGGGCAGCCAAACCTTACCTTGCACCAGTGAGGTTAGCCTAGCCTAACCGAAGCATTTCCTTTACCGGACAGCCTAGTTGGGCTGCACATGGGTGCGGCCTATCGGCACGATGAGCGGCCGGTCGCCCACGGGGTCGTCGATCACCTTGGCGCGCAGCCCGAACGCCTCGTACAGCAGCTCCGCGGTGATCACCTCCCGGGGGTGCCCCTGCGCCAGGACCGAACCCTCCTTCATCACGATGAGGTTGTCGCTGTACCGCGTGGCCAGATTGAGGTCGTGCAGGACCATGACGACGGTGCGCCCCGACTCGTGCAGGTCGTCCACCAGATCGAGCACGTCGACGGCGTGTGCCAGATCCAGGTAGGTGGTCGGCTCGTCCAGGAGCAGCAGGTCGGTGCCCTGGGCCAGGGTCATCGATATCCACACGCGCTGACGCTGTCCGCCGGACAGCGAGTCGACCGGGCGCTCGGCCAGTTCGGACACGCCGGTCATGGCCAGTGCGCGTTCCACGACGTCGGCGTCGTCCGAGGACCACTGCCGCAGCCAGCTCTGGTGCGGGTGGCGCCCCCTGGCCACCAGGTCGGCCACGGTCAGCCCTTCCGGCGCGACCGGCGCCTGGGGCAGCAGGCCGAGCTTCTTCGCCACGTCCCGGGTCCTGAGCTTGACGATGTCCTCGCCGTCGAGCACGACCGTCCCGCCGGTCGGCTTGAGCAGCCGCGTCAGGGTGCGCAACAGGGTCGACTTGCCACAGCCGTTGGGGCCGATGATCGTGGTGATCACCCCTGACGGGATGGCGACGTCGAGGCCGTCGATGACGGTCCGGCTGCCGTAGCCGACCGTGACGCCCCTGGCCGTGAGCCGTGCGACGTCATCGGCCGCGGGCTGGATCTCGGTGGTGTGTCGAGCAGACACGAGCCCCCCTCTGTTCGGATTTGCGGAAACCTTCGCACGATCTCTATCTGAGGTTCGCCCGCACCAGCAGGTACACGAGGAAGGGGCCGCCGATCGCGGCGGTGACCACGCCGACGGGGAGAGTGATCGGCAGTGCCGTGCGCGCGACCAGGTCCGAACCGATCAGCAGCAGCGCTCCCACCAGGCCGGAGGCCACCATCGGCGGCGTCGGGCACCGCGCCAGACGCATCGCCACTTGGGGTGCCACCAGCGCGACGAAGGGGACCGGACCCGCCGCGCTCACCGCGACGGCGGCCAGCAGGACCGCGCACAGCAGCAGGATCGCCCGCACTGCGGTGTACCGGACGCCGAGGCCGGCCGCGACCTCGTCACCGAGGTGCATCGGCTTGAACTGGAACGCCGCACCCGTCACGACGACGAGGAGTGCGAGCGTGCACCAGAGCGCCACGCCGACCTCGTCCCACGACCGGTTGTCCAGGGAGCCGACCAGCCACGCCTGCGCGCGGGCCACGTCCCTGATGTCGGCTCCGACCAGCAGCCAGGTCGTGATCGCCTGCATCACCGCGCTCACCGAGATGCCGATGAGGATGAGCCGGAAGCCGTCGATCCCCCGCCGCCACGCCAGGAAGTACACCAGCAACCCGGTGCCGAGTCCTCCCGCGAGCGCCGCGGCGGACAGTCCCACGGAGCTGACGACGGCCGTGGCCGCCCCTCCCGACACCGTCACCAGGAACACCGCGACCGCGCTCGCGCCCGTGGTGATCCCCAGGATGTCCGGGCTGGCCAGCGGATTGCGTGCGACGGACTGCGTGATCGCGCCGGACACCCCCAGCGCGATCCCCACGACGAGCCCGGCCATCGCGCGCGGCATCCGCAGATCCATGATGATGAACTCGTCGAACTGCTCGCCCCGTCCGAGGATCGTGGCGACCACCCGGGACAGCCCGATGGGGAAGTCCCCGATGCTGACGGACAGGCAGAACAGCAGCGCGACCGCTGCCGTCAGCAGCAGCGCGAGGCCTACGGGCCAGGGCCGCCAGACGAACGACATCCCGCCCAGGCGCACGCCCGGCGCGACCGATGGCTTCACTTCTGTCCTGTTCATGCGTTCCTGAACTTTCCTCGCCACACCAGGACCGCGAAGAAGGGGGCACCGAGGAGGGCCACGACGACTCCCGCGTCCAACTCGCCCGGCCGCACGACCAGTCGGCCCACGACGTCACAGACGAGGAGGACGACGGCTCCCAGGAGACCCGCGTACGGCACGAGCCACCGGTAGTCCGGCCCGGTGAGGTACCGCGCCACATGGGCCACCATGAGCCCGAGGAACGCGATGGGGCCGCACGCGGCCGTCGCAGCCCCCGCCAGCAGCGTGACGGCCAGGATGCCGACGGTCCGGCTCAGCACGATGTTCACGCCGAGCCCTCGTGCCACGTCGTCGCCCAGGTTGAGCAGATTGAGGGTGGGCAGCATGATCAGCGCCAGCAGCAGCCCCACCACGACGAACGCGGTCACCGGCCGGATGACGTCGAATCCGACGCCGGCCACGGAACCAGCGTTCCAGAACCGCAGTGCGTTCAGGGACTCCTTGTCCGACAGCGCGACCGCCGTGGTCATCGCCGCGAGGAACACCGTGACCCCCTGCCCGGCCAGTGCGAGCGTCAGGGGGTTCCCGGCCCCGCGGCCGATGCTCGCCAGCCCGAAGACGACGACGCCGGCGACCGCCGCACCCAGGAAGGCGAACCAGACGTACTGGAACGGATGGCTCAGCCCGAACACCGCGATCACCGACACCACGGCGAACGAGGCGCCGGAGTTCACCCCCAGGAGGCCCGTGTCCGCGATCGGATTGCGGGTGTACCCCTGGATCAACGCCCCGCCGACCCCCAGGGCGACGCCCGCCACGATCGCGAGCACCGTCCGGGGCACGCGCACGGTCTGCACGATGAGCCTGATCTCGGTGAGCCGCCGGTCGGCATCCGGTGCGGCGAACAGCCCGTGCCACACCTCGGGGGGACTCAACGCGCGCGCACCGACGGCCAGCGACAGCGCTCCCGCGACCACGAGGGCCACCGTCAGCGCACACAGACCCACAACCCTGCGACGGTGGGCCGCCGTTGTCCCCCTGGGCGCCAGGCGCTCCACTGAAGTCGTGCTCATGTCGACGTACGTTATCCCTTTGGTCCTCCGGGGACGCACGGCTGTCGGGCGCCCCCGGCCCGGGTGGAGTGTGGCCACGGCATCACCTCGGCCCCGAGCGATTCCGTCGCTCCGTCCGCCCGCGCTGCGGGCGGAGCGGCGGCGGGCGGGGTGCTGAACTCACGGGCGTGCTAGCGGACTGCGCTGCCGCTCTCCTCGACGACCGGCCGCGCCGCGTCGGCGCCGGACTCGGCGCCGCGGCCGAGCAGGGAGTCCAGGATCTCGCCGACCCGTATCGCGGTGTTGGACAGCAGGGACGACGTGATGCCGTGCGTGTGCTCGGTGCCGCCCTGCAGGTAGATGCCGCAGTGCAGGTCGGGGTCCGTGGCGATGCGGTAGTCGCGCTCGACTCGTACGCGGCCCACGTCGTCACGGAGGCAGCGGTCCGCGACCTCGCCGAGGAGGCCGAGGGGGTCGACGGGACTGTAGCCGGTGGCGAACACCACGATGTCGGCGTCCAGATCGGTCTGCTCACCCGTGACGAGGGACTTCACCGTGGCGCGCACCTTCTGCGGCGTCTCCTCGACTCCGGCGAGCCGGGACACGTTGAGGAAGCGCAGGCGCTCGGTGCCGAGGACCTTCTCCTGGTACGCCTGGCGGTACAGGTCGTCGATGAGGTCGATGTCGACCACGGCGTAGTTGGTGTTGCCGTGGTAGTCCATCAACTTGCGCTTGATCTCGTCGGGCGCCGTGAAGTACTCGTCGACCGCCTGCGGGTCGAAGATCCGGTTGGCGAAGCTGCTGTCGTCCGCGGGGCTGTAGCCGTAGCGGGAGAAGACCGCGCAGATCTCGGCCTCGGGGAAGCGGCGGTGCAGGTAGGCGACGTTCTCGGCGGCACTCTGTCCGGCGCCCACGACGACGAAGCGGGAGGGCGAGGTGCCCTCCAGCCCGGCGACCTTCGACAGCAGGTCGGAGTTGTGCCAGACGCGCTCGCCGCGTTCCACGCCCTCGGGCATGAGGGGACGCAGTCCGGTGCCGATGACGAGGTTGCGGGCCCGGTGGACCGCGAGCCCTTCGGCCGAACGGACCGTGACGTCCATGTACTCGACGGAACCGTCACGGACGACGGGCGTGACGCCGACGACCTCGTGACCGTAGGAGACCATGTCGTCGACCTGGGCGGCGGCCCACTCGAAGTAGTCGTGGAACTCCACCCTCAGCGGGAAGAGGTTCTTGTGGTTGATGAAGTCGACCAGCCGCCCCTGACTCTTCAGGTAGCAGAGGAAGCTGAACTCGCTGGTCGGGTTCCGGAGCGTCACCAGGTCCTTGAGGAAGGACACCTGCATGGTCGCGTCGTCGATCAGCATGCCGCGGTGCCAGCCGAACTGCGGCTGCTGCTCGAAGAAGTGGGCGGCGACCGCCTCCTCCTGCGTGCCGGCCCGTGCGTTGTGCTCACTGATCGCGATCGCCATGGCCACATTGGACGGGCCGAAGCCGATTCCAATGAGGTCGTGGACCGGTGCTGCGTCGCCAGGATGAACCTGTGACATGTCACTCCCATCGTGCGGGGAAGCCGCCTGTCAGGCGTGGGGGAAGGTGCGAAAGACGAGCACGCCGACGGAGCGGCCCACTGCAATTTAGGTGAGCCTAAGCTAATCTCGCGGAGCTGTCGATAGGACAGAACTGACGACCGAGTCACCGAAGGGCGCCAACTGGGGCACTTCGCACGGGCGTTGCGAGCTAAGGCAAGCCTTGCTTTACTTACCCCGGTCAATCACCACACACAGAGGAGAACCCATGCGGGTCGTCATGTTCGGCTACCAGACCTGGGGACACCGCACCCTGCAAGCCCTCCTGGACTCCGAACACGACGTGGTCCTCGTCGTCACCCACCCCAAGAGCGAACACGCCTACGAAAAAATCTGGAGCGACTCCGTCGCCGACCTCGCGGAAGAACACGACATCCCCGTCCTCATCCGCAACCGCCCCGACGACGACGAACTCCTCGAACACCTCACCGCGGCCCGACCCGACATCATCGTCGCCAACAACTGGCGCACCTGGATCCCCCCGCACATCTTCAACCTCCCCCACCACGGCACCCTCAACATCCACGACTCACTCCTACCGAAATACGCCGGCTTCTCCCCCCTCATCTGGGCCCTCATCAACGGAGAAACCGAAGTCGGCGTCACCGCCCACATGATGGACGACGAACTCGACGCCGGAGACATCGTCCGCCAGGAAGCAGTCCCCGTCGGACCCACCGACACCGCCACCGACCTCTTCCACAAAACAGTCGACCTCATCGCCCCCGTCACCACCGACGCACTCACCCTCATCGCCGCCGGACACACCCACTTCACCCCCCAAGACCGCACCCAGGCCACCTTCTTCCACAAACGCTCCGCAGAAGACACCCGCATCAACTGGAACTGGCCCGCCCACGACCTCGAACGCCTCATCCGCGCCCAGTCCCACCCCTACCCCAGCGCCTACACCTTCCACAAAGGCAAACGCCTCGACATCCTCACCGCCACCGTCTCCCGAGCACGCTACGGCGGAACCCCCGGCCGCATCTTCTACCGCGAGAACGACGGCATCGTCATCGTCACCGGAACCGACGCCCGCACCGGCAACAACCACGGCCTCGCCCTCACCCGCATACGCACCCACGACGGCCACGAACTCCCCGCAACCGACTACTTCACCACCATGGGCGGATACCTCACCAACCGCCCCTGAGACCCCGACCGCACGCGGCCACTCGGCAACCCGGTGCCGGCCGCTCCGCAGACGGAGTGGAACGAGCGGCGGCCGTCGCGGTGCGCGGGGCATCACCGCCGCCCGCCCGCCGGCCACCGGCGGTGGCGGTGGAGCCACCCCCTCCGCCGGTCGATTACCCCCGGGGTAATCGACCGTGCTCTCCTCCCCCGGCAGGATCGGAGTCGTCGGCGGGGCCCCCCGCCGGCTCCGGCCGCGGCCACCAGGAGAGCACCATGCCCGTCCCGCCCACCGCCACGACCACAGCTTCCGCCGCCGAGGCCACCCGCGCCGTCGTGCAGGGGTTCCTCGCCGCCCGGCTGGCCGGGGACACCCGGCGGCTGGTCACTCTCTTCGCCGACGAGGTCGACTGGCTGCTCGCCGAGAACCCCGCCGTCCCGTGGATCCGTCCGCGGTCCACCGCAGCCGAGTGCGCGGCTCAGTTCACGGAGCTGACGGAGCACTGCGTGCCCGAGGACGCGCGGGCGTCCGTCGACACCTTCCTCGTCGACGGCACGGACGCCGTGCTGATGGGGCACCTGTCGGGGACCGTACGCGCCACGGGAAAGACCTTCGAGGGACCGTTCGCCCTGCACCTCACCGTCGAGGACGGCCGGATCACCCGGCACCACCTCTACGAGAACAGCCTGTCGATCGCGGAAGCCTGCACCCCGTGAGTACGCACGCGAGGCGGAGTGCGCGCAGTACGGTGGCCGAGGTGGCACCCGGGACCGGTACGAGTGAAGTCCTCCACGTCCATGGACGGCCGTTCGTCGGGGTCGTCACCGGGCACCTCCGGGCCGGGCGCCCGTCTGGGCCGCAGAGGCCGCGCGCGACCGGACCCGTTCAGGATCCGGCCAGCGCGGCCTTCAGCTCCGGTGCGTCCGGCGGGTTGGCGCCGGCCCGTGCGACGGTCACGGCGGCGCAGGCCCCCGCGTGACGCAGGACGTCGGTGACGGTGCCCCTGTCCAGGGTGCGCAGCCGTTCTCGTCCACCCTCGCCGAGCAGACCGTGCGCGGCGAGGGCGTGCAGGGCGCCCGACATGAACGCGTCGCCCGCCCCCACCGTGTCGACGACCTCCGTGCGCGGCGCGTCGACCGCCACCCGGCCGCCCCGCAGGACGGCCAGGGCCCCTTCCTCCCCACGGGTGACGATGACGAGGGCCGGACCGTGGGCGAGCCACCGCTCGGCGACGCGCTCCGGGTGCTCTCCCGGGTACAGCCACGCGAGGTCCTCGTCGCTGGCCTTGACGACATCGCTCAGCGCGACGCAGCGCTCGACCCTGCGCACGGCGACGGCACGGTCACCCATCAGCGCCGGGCGCACGTTGGGGTCGTAGCTGACCGTCGCGGTCGGCCGCAGCGCTTCGACGGCGGCCAGGACGGATGTGGCTCCCGGCTCCATCACGGCCGCGACGGAACCCGTGTGGACGTGGTCAGGCACCCCTGCCGGTGTCCAGGACGCCAGGGTCCAGGTGATCTCGAAGGTGTAGGCCGCCCGGCCTTCGTCGTCCAGGGTGACGACGGCGGACGGGGTGGGTGCCGAGGCACCGTCGGTGCGGACGTCCACCCCGGCGGCTTCGAGATGGTCCCTGATCAGCCGCCCTTTGCCGTCGGGGCCCAACTGGGTCCGGAGGGTCGTCCTCCGGCCGAGCCTGGCCAGACCGTAGGCGACGTTGGCCGGGCTGCCGCCCGGATGGACCTGGTCGGCGGCGCCCGGCAGCCGGACGATGTCGGCGACGCATTCGCCGATGACCAGCAGGTCGAGTCTGTTGAGCATGTGGGTGGGATCTCCTGGAGTGCGAACGGCGGTCTCCGGCAGCCGGCACGGCGCCTCGGAACACAGTGACCCGATCCTGCCGTGTCGGGAGCGCGTATCCGTCGCGTCGTCGACCGGCGGGCCGTCGACGCACTCCTCGACCGCAGCCGGAGGGCGGCCGAGCCCGGACGTACGCGCACCGGCCGGCGCTCCCGCCGTGCGCACGGCCGGTGCGTGTGTCCCCGCCGGGATCGCCCGCACCGGAGCAGCGGCCCGGAAGGATCGTGACCTGACGACGGACGTCAGTAGGGCAGGCCCTCCGAAGCCGCGCGCAGCGCGGCGAGGATGCACGTGGCGATCTCGCTGTCCGCCGCCTCGGGGTCGTCCGCGAACCGCCGGGCGAAGTCCTCCGCCGCCGCGCGGAGGGCACCGTTGATGGTCGCCGCGTGCACCTTCACCCTCAGGTCGTCGACGTCCCCGCCGGAACGCCGGGCGAGGAGCTTCGCGAGCACGGGCAGTGCGTCGTCGTGGGCCTGGAGCCAGACGGAGCGCAGCGCCGGGTCGGTGGACGTCATGCGGATCAGGTCGAGGATGACCGGGTCCCCGGGGGGCAGCCCGCCCTCCTGGCAGGACTCCGCGAAGAAGTCCAGCAGGCGCGTCTCCGGTGGCCAGTGGCGCAGTCGGTCCACCGCGAGATCGAGTCCTGCCGAGAGCAGCGGCAGCACACAGCTCTCCTTCGTGGGGAAGTGCCGCCACAGGGTGCGGGCGGAGATACCCACTGCTTGGGCGATCTGCTCCCCCGTGGTGCCGGTGACGCCCTGCGTGGCGAACAGGCGGACGGCTTCACGTGCGATGTCGGAGCGGAGCGCCTCCTTGCGTCGCTGTACGAGGGAGGGCCTCGCATCGTCATCCGCTTGCGTCGGCTTCCCCTGTATCGCGGACGGTGCCTCGCGCACCCTCGTTCCACCGCCTCCGTGTTGGTCACCGCAGCATAGCGAGCCGCCCGGAAATGGCATACGCCGACACCTTGTCCGTGAGTGACACGCAGACTTACTCTTCCGTAAGTAACCGACGGGTAACCGCGCGCCGGTCGCGTACAACCTTGGCATGCACCTGCCTTGAAGGTTGCCCGGGCACCTCAACCGCGAAGGTCCGCCCGCAGCTGGGCAGTTCGTACGGCCGCACCGATCGCACGGCGTCCCCCATCGACACGATCGTCTGATCGACGAACGAGGAGCGAAGCATGAGCCGCAGGAGAACCCGCCCCACCCCCACCGCCGTCACGGACCGGTCCACCCGCCGCCCCGCAGCGCGGGCCGACCGCCGCGGCACGCCGGCCGGCCTGCGCCTGCTGGCCGGCGTCGTCGCGGGCACCGTCTGCGCGGGCCTGTCCGCCCTCCCGGCCTCCGCGGCCGGTACGGAGCCCGTCGTCTCCCGCGGGGTCACCATCCCCTCGTTCTACAACCCGCCGTCCGAACTCCCCGCCTCCAACGGTGCGTTGATCCGCACCGAGGCGCTGCCGCTCGGGCTGAGCATCCCGGGCCTCGACGGTCGCCCGATGCCGGGCACGGCGACCCGTCTGATGTACCGGTCCACCGATTCGGCCGGGCAGCCCGTCGCGGTGACCGGTGCCTACATCGAGCCCTCGACCGCCTGGAAGGGCACCGGGCCGCGCCCGCTGGTGGCGGTGGCCTCGGGCACCATGGGCCAGGGCGACCAGTGCGCACCGTCCTTCGCGCTGCAGCATCCGCTCACGCTCAACGGCGACACGGTGTCGGTGGGTTACGAGGCCCTCGCGATCTACCGACTGCTGGCCACCGGGGCGGCCGTGGTCGTCACCGACTACGTCGGCCTCGGTACCACCGACCGGGTACACACCTACGTCAACCGCCTCGACCAGGGGCACGCCCTGCTGGACGCGGCCCGGGCGGCCCGCGCCGTACCCGGCGCTTCCGTCACCGCGGCCTCCCGCACGGGCCTGTACGGCTACAGCCAGGGCGGCGGCGCCAGCGCGGCGGCCGCCGAACTGCAGCCCTCCTACGCGCCCGACGTCCCGCTCTCCGGTACGTACGCCGGCGCTCCCCCCGCGAATCTGACCTCGGTCATGAAGGGGATAGACGGCAGCGCGCTCGCCGGTGCGCTGGCCTGGTCGATCAGCGGATTCGCCCAGGCCGACCCCGATCTGCGGGCGGTCGTGGAGGCGAACATCAGCGCCACGGGGAAGGCCGCGCTGAAGGACGCGTCCACCATGTGCGTCGGTGACGCGCTGTTCGGCTACGGCTTCACCAAGAGCAACAAGTGGACCACCAGCGGCCGGTCCATCGGCGACATCATCGCCGCCGAGCCGCGCGCGCAGGCCGCGCTGGACAAGCAGCGCATCGGCACACTCGAGCCCGCCGGGCCCGTGCGTCTGGCCACCGGCGTCCAGGACGACATCGTCCCGCACGCACAGGCCCGGCAACTGGCCGTCGACTGGTGCCGCAAGGGCGCGAACGTCACCTACGAGGCCGTCAAGCTGCCGAACCTCGGCGACCGGATCCTGACCAACCATCTCGTGCCACTCATCACCGACCAGGGCGACGCGATCTCCTGGATGACCGACCGCCTCGCCGGCAAGCCCGCCACATCCAACTGCTGGACGATGCCGCTCCAGCCCTGACCGGGCGGCCGGCGCACACTGCTCCACCGCGTCCTCCGGGGTACGCCCCGGTGGACGCGGCCTCCGCCGCCGGCAGGCAGCTCCGCTACAGGGGGATCTCGAAGTGCACGGTGCCGACACCGGGACCGTGCTCACCCGTGGGCCGGGCATCGAACACTTCCTTGGCCAGGCTTCTCCAGAACGCCTCCGCACCCTCGACGTCGGCGTTCGTGTGGAGGTAGATCCTGTCGTACCCGGGCGTCCCCGTGACGAAGTCGGCGGCCGCCTCCACCAGCGCTCCGGCCAGCCCCCTGCGACGATGTGCGGGGGCCACGTACACGCGCACCAGTTGCGCCGTGTTCCACGGGGAGTACCGCTCGCTCAGCCGGAGGGGATGCGGCGGGTGGGCCGGACCGCCGGACCGGACCCCGGTCGTGGCGACCACCTCGCCGTCGCACTCCGCGACCAGGAGCGCGTGCCGCGGTTCGTCGAGGTACGTGCCGCGCAGATCCAACACATCACGGTGCCACTCGGGCACGTATCCGTATCCGAACTCCCGGTAGAAGGTGTCGAGCATGACGCGTCGTGCACCGTCCAGGTCGGTGACGGTCGCATGGCGCACCAGGTAGCCCTGGGGCGGCGGCTGATTCACTCGGGATCTCCTGCCGGGAGTAGTACGGCGCCCGGCAGTGACGGCGGGAGTGCGCGGAGACGCACGTCGCCCTTGCCGCGACGCATATGAAAACGATAATCAATCCTAGCAAGGTGGGTGCGGCATGACCGGACACGCCACGCCCGCCGGCCGGCCTCTCAGCGACGAATGTGACCCTGCGGCGGGTACAGGGGGCACCGAAGGCTGCCGTGCACGCCTCCGCCTCATGTCGCTCCCGGGACCGCCCGCCCCGGTCCGTGCCACCGGGGCCGCCGACCGTCAGCACGTGAACGTTCCGGCCGCCCCACGTCCCCACGCCCTGCTGCGGCCCGGGTCCGTCCCGTCGTGTCCCGGCGTCGGGCGTGGCGACCGTGCCGCGGGATGCCGTGGTCACCGGATCGTGGTCGCCTGTCGGGGAGGCGACATCGACGGGCCGACCCGTACGGGCCGAAGCGTCGTCACGACTGATCAGACCCGGTCCGGCCCGGCGAAGGTACGACGCCCCCACCCGGCCCGTGACCGTCGTGGCGGACGGGGACCGTCCGGCGCCTTCGCCCCGGTCGGCAAAGCTCGCGGACACTCTCAGGGCGCGCCCAGCAGCAGCTCCCGCGCCAGCTTCGCGAAGGCCTCCGCAGCCCGTGGGCGAATCCTGGACAGGTCCCGCGGCCGCGGCCCCGCGAGGTGCAGGTCGAACGGCACGGCCACCACGGCACGTGCCCGGTCGGCCACCGTGGCCCGTACGGTCTGCTCGTCCATCACCTGATCGCTGCCACCGAGCGTGGTGCACACCACCACCGCCTCGTCGACCACCCGCTCCCAGCCGTCCGCCCGCAGATCGTCCAGCTGGCGGACCGCCGCCCCGACCGAGTACGCGGCGTCGGTGCAGCAGAGGACCAGCCGGTCGGTGTGTGCCAGTACGGTGTCGGCGCCCCGGTCGATCCGGCTCCCCGCCCAGTCGCTGAGGACCACCGGGTAGTGGCGGGCCGTCATCGCCATGATCCGGCGGTACTCGTCCGCGTACGCCGGGCTCGCGGTCGAATGGGTGTTGGCATGGGCCAGCACCTCCACCCCGCCGGTGCTGCGTGTGGTGTAGGCCCGGATCTCCCCGTACGAGGCGTCCGCCGGAAGGCCGGCGAGTTCGTGCGGGGTGCGGGGGTTACGGCCTAGGAGGTAGCCGTACAGGTCGCCGGACGTCGGTGCCCCGTCGACGGCCAGTACCGGTTCGCCGCGCACGGAGGCGAGTATCCCGCCCAGTGCCAGGCAGGTGGTGGCCCGGCCACAGCCCGGTTGGGCACCGGCGAAAGTGATCCGCAGGCTCTGGGAGAGCGGCCGGCGCAGCTCGGCCAGCTGCTGGTAGAACCTGCTCCTCTTCGGAGTACGGGTGGAGAACAGCGGCCGTGGCCCGATCCGCAGCGTGGTGACGTCCGGGAGCGCCTTGACCGGGCTGAGCAGGAGTGCGGGCCGGGCCCCGGCGCTCCGCGCCTCGTCCACGCGGCGTGCCCCGGGCATCGGGCGCCCTCGCGCGAGCGCCACGTACCGGGCGAGGACCTTCGTCACCTCGGCGGCGGTCGGACGCCGGAGCGGGTCCTGGGCCAGACAGCGGCCGACGATCTCCCGCAGGCTCTGCCAGGTGTCCCCCTGCCAGAGGTGCATGCCGTCCGGCATCCCGTACGTGGTGCCCTGCCGCTTGCTGCTGATCCGGCGCAGCAGTTCGCCCAGGGCCCGGACGTTGTCGGCCTGGCTGGGCAGCGGCCCGCTGCCCGCGTACTCTCCGTCCACCGCGCAGTCGATCAGCCCGGTCAGCACGACCGAACGCTGGAGCACCACCACGGTCTCCTCGGTCAGCGCCGCCGGGACCAGCCCGCTCATGTGGCAGATGCTCAGCGCGCCTGCCAGGTGCCAGCCCAGGGTCAGACCGGTCAGGATGTCGAAGGGGGCCCGGTCCACCTCGGTGTGGAACCTGATCAGGTCGCCGAGTGTGGGCGGCTGTCCCGCCTGCACGGTGGTGTCACTGACCAACTGCATGGCGATCCACGGCGGATCGTGACCGAGCCCGCTGGCCAGCAGGGCCGGGGAGTAGCGGCCGTTCATCCGGCGCAGCGCCTCGGCCTCGACGACCAGCAACTGGGCTGTGGCCGGTGGAAGATCGGGGCGGATCACCCGTACCGCGGCTTCACCGCCCTGACCGTCGTGCGCGCGGTAGACGATGGACCGGTCGTCGGTGCGCCGGGACAGCAGCCGGTACGGGCCCAGCCGGACGGGGTCCTGCGGTGTGAGGGGTGCCCATACGGACGATGCCTCGTGGGGCTGCTGGGATCCGAGCGGGTCGGTGGCGGGGCCGGGTTCGTACCCGCCCGGCACCGGCCGGTGCAGCGGCTCCAGGGTGACGCCCAGCCGCACCAGCAGCCGGCGTTCCACCGCGGTGAAGGAACGCAGCGCCTCGGGTACCCGGTCCTGACCGTCCTGGTGGGCCAGCCAGACCGGGAAGTCGGGCGATCGGCCGGCCAGTTGGCCCAGACGCCGGCCGATGCGCCGGCTCGTCGCCAGGAGTTCGGCGCTGGGCAGCGCGTCCAGCAGGGCCGGCCTGTCCTCTTCTGCGAAGTCGAAGACCTGGTGCCGGACCGGCAGCGGACCGGCCACGGGAGCGGCCACGGGCCGCAGCAGCCCGCCCAGGAAGACCTCCGCGAGATGGGTGGTCCGCGCCTGCCACGGCACTTCGTTCTGCACCAGCCGCATCACCGGCACCGAGACCGGACTCACAGCGGCCAGGTGTGCCGCCAGACGGTACGCCTCCGGGGAGGCCGCGTCCCGGAAGTGCTGCACCCCGCGCTCGCCCCGCGACGGGGCCATCAGGGTCCGCAGCCGGGCGGGGCCCAGCAGCGGCAGCCCCACCGTCGTCCCGGGCGAGGTGAGCAGTCGGGCCCAGTCGTGCAGTGCTTCGGCCGTGGGTTCCAGCACCGGCACCGGCGTCCCGGGGAACCGGGTCAGCTCGGGCGGCAGCATCTGGTCGGTGATCAGCCATCGGGAGTTGGCCGCGCCGGGATGCCGGGTGGTCACCTGCCAGCGGTCGGCCTGGATCCCCGAGGACTCCCACAGACCGGGCGGCAGGGTGTGCACCACTGCCGTCGGCCCACAGCGTGCCCATCGCGCCAGCACCGGGTGCATCCGCCCCTGACGCCAGGCCGCACCCATCCCGTCGCTCAGGACGAGGACGAGTGTCCGCCCGGAGGGGTCCACCGACAGCGAGGGCGACAGCGGCGCGCTCGCCGGGTCGAAGGGGCGCCCGCGGAGGGCCGGTTCGCCGGAGCCGGTGCTGTCCAGGCCGTACACCCTCAGCGAACGGAAGGCGCCCAGCCGTTGCAGGGTTGCCTGGAGGTCCGCGGTCAGCCGCTGCCACAGCAGCATGGAGATCCCGTCGTCCACCACCAGGACGAGGTCCAGCCAGCGCTCGCGCACCGGGCGCATCACCACGTCCGGCAGCCATGCCTCGGCCAGCGCGGCGGCGGTGGCCCGCTCGTCCAACTCTGACCTCCACCGGCTCGGGCGCCTCCTCTTCAGAGGCCGCAACGACCGCCCCACCAGCAGTTCCTGCGCCAGAGCCTTCTCCTCAGGAACCCGGACCGGCATGCCGGGCCGTGACTGCTCCTCCCGTTCGGGGACGGGAGACTCCGCGGACTCCCGTACACCCGTGGGCGGGGGCAGCGGCGCCGCGTGGAGGCCGGGCAGAGTCAGATCGGGCAGGTCCTCGTCGGGAAGCTTCAGCTCCGAGGGAGCCGGCTGGTCCGGCTCCGGGGTGGGATGGTCCTCGGCTCCGGATTCGTCGGCGGGGAGCGGAGGGCGGGACCGGGCTGCGGCGAGCGGCAGGGGAGCGGGATCGTCGGACAGGCTCCGGGCCAGCCACAGGACGTCCAGTACGCCCTGGGCGTCCAGGTCCTGGCCGACGGCGGCCAGGACCTGGAGGACGGTGCCGAGCCTCTCGGATTCGGGCATGCCGGCCCCCCTCATGCTCAGCCGGCCCCGGTCAGCTGGTGCAGCACCGCGTCCAGCAGTCCGTCCGCGTCCAGGTCCACCCCGCCCGCCCGCAGGAACACCGCGTTCAGCAGCTGGTCCGTGGCCAGCTCGCCCGGCGCCCGGCGTCGGAGGAACGCCTGGAGGAGGTCGTCGACCTCCAGCAGGACCTGGTCTCCCAGATGGGCCGAGACGATCGCCCGCAGCCGCGCTTCGTCGGGTACCGGCAGGTCGAGCCGGATGCAGCGCCGCAGGAAGGCCGGGGGGAAGTCCCGCTCTCCGTTGCTGGTGATGATCACCACGGGGAACTCGGTGCAGTGCACCATGCCCCGGTCCACCAGGGCCGTGCCCTGGTGATCCGCGGTCAGCACCTCCACCGGCCCCGTCCCGTCGGGGAGCCGGGCCAGTTCGGGGATGTCGAAGACCCCTTCCTCGAAGACGGTGAGCAGGTCGTTGGGGAGGTCCACGTCCCCCTTGTCCATCTCGTCGACTAGCAGCGTGCGGGGCGCCGACCCCGGGACGAGCGACGTGCCGAGCGGGCCCAGCCGGACGAACCGGCCTATGCCGGGATCGCCCTCGCCCCGGTCCCGGCTGAGTGTGGTCTCGCGCAGCCGCCCGATGGCGTCGTACTGGTACAGCGCGTCCTGCACGCTGGAGCGGCTGTTGACCGACCAGCGCAGCAGCCGTCCCAGACGGAGCTCGTGTGCCACGGCCTTGGCCAGCGAGGACTTGCCGGTCCCGGCGGGTCCGGTGACCAGCAGCGGCCGCCTCAGGTGGAGCGCGGCGTTGACCACGTCCGCGTGCTGCGGAGCGATCAGGTAAGGGAGTTGGGGTGCGGACGCTCCGGCCTGCTTGAACCGCCGCCACGGCGGAGCCGGCGGCATCGACACCGTGTGCGGCACCCCGTCCCCGCGGAAGAGCCGCCAGCCGCGGCCCTCCGCCCCGCGGCCGCCCTGCCCCCGGTCCGCATCGGATGCCCCGTGCGCTGCCTCGCTCATGCGCTCTCCTGTGGTTCGGCCAGATACAGCTGGGGTACGGTCCGATCGGCGTCGGCCCAGGCCAGTACGGGCCGGCCCGGGTAGTCGCGGGGCCGGTGCACCGTCTTGGCACGGTACGAGCGGACTCCTTCGGGCAGTTCACGGGTGGAGACCACGCCCATCTGTTCCACGGCCTCCGACTGGCTCTCCCCCGCCCTGTCCCAGACCACC
Organism: Streptomyces clavifer; assembly: GCF_036345975.1. Classification (NCBI taxonomy): domain Bacteria; kingdom Bacillati; phylum Actinomycetota; class Actinomycetes; order Kitasatosporales; family Streptomycetaceae; genus Streptomyces; species Streptomyces clavifer. The sequence continues at coordinate 635,701 of NZ_CP107793.1, forward strand.
ACCGGCACCCCCACGGCCAGGCACACCTGCACGATCTCCTCCCGGAGTCCGGCCGGCACCGTGACCGCGACCCGTACGGCGTCGGCCCGGTCCATCAGGGTCCCGTAGATCTCCCGTGTGCCCATCGCCGAGTCGTTGAACAGCAGCGAGGTCCCGGTGTCGAGCTGGCGCCAGCGCCGCCGCCAGTCCGGCAGGAAGCGCTCGTTGCGACGCAGCAGTTCCGGACAGTTCACGACCACCTGGTACTCCGCGCCGAGCACGGCCGGCACCACGTCGTCGGGGTCGTCGGTCTCCCACTCGTCGATGGGAAGATTCAGCCCTGCCCGGTCCACCAGGGCCTCGACGAGCGGCCGGCGCTCGCCCGGGTCCGCGGCCCGGCACAGCGACTCGAGGGCGCGCAGCACCTCCCGGGCGGCCTGCGCCCCGCTGTACACCCGCTCACCGTCGGTGGACACCTGGCGGGGACCCGCTCCCTCGTCGCACCACAGCCGGAGCTGGTAGCGGTCCACCCCGAGGAGGGTCCGCACCTGCACCAGGACCCGCAGCGGCGCTGCCCGCGCGCCTTGCGTGCGGGCCCACTCCTCGGCGTCCGAGCGGCGTTCGGCCAGCGCCGAGCGGGGGATGCCCAGCCGGTCGGCCACCCCGTCGGACCAGAGCCGCAACAGGGCCCGCGGACTCCCGGCGCACAGCACCGCCAGATACTCCACCACCCGAAGCAGGCCGGGCACCCTGGGGCCGGCGGGATCGCCGTGGCTGTCGCCGGAGAGCCGCTCCAGGCTGGTCAGCGTCTCTTCGAGGCGCTCTCCGTCCGGGAGCACCGCCGCCAGCGGCAGCGCGGCCCGCATCGCCTGCGGCAGCCGGGCCCGCAGGCTCCCGGGCAGTTGCTCCAGGTGGCTGCGGAGCCGGTCGAATTCCCGGGGCGAGAGCAGCAACGGCACCTGCGAGAGCAGTCGTGCCTGCAGAATCCGCTCGGTGGCCGACGGGTCCCTCAGCCGCATCACCTCGCTGAGCGCCGCCAGCGCCCGTGGGTCGGTCACCAGGAGTCGGGCGAACTCGTCGTTGCCGGGCCCCGTCCCATCACGGGGGTACGTGTATCCGCAGCGCTCGGCCACTGCCCGGGCCCGCTCCCGGCGTTCCTCGGGCGAGGACATCACCGTCGCCAGCAGATCCGCCAGCAGCGGCAGCGCGGGATCTCCCGGATCGGCCTCGGCCGTGGTGTCCTCGAAGAGTCCGGCGGCGCCCACCGCGCGCAGCTCCTCCTGGATCGTCTGCCAGGGGATGCCCCAGCTGCGGCGGGCGATCTGCTGGCTTCCGTACGGGAGGGGCCGCCCGCTGACCGGGTCGGCGGGCGGCATGATGTGCCCGGTGACGAGCCCCACGACGACCTGCGCGTCCACGGACCACAGCGGGCCTCCGCTGTACGCCGGCCCGATGGCCATTCCCGTCGACTCGCCGTCCACGTAGGCGACCGCACCGTCCAGGGACTTCACACGTACGTCGGCGAACGTGCTGCCCAGTCCGGTGCTGTGCCAGGCGCGCAGCCTCTGACCGGGTTCCATGGGCGCCCACTCCGGGGGCGGTGCCGGGATGTCCCCGGCCCGGTCGACGGCCAGCACGGCCAGGTCGCCGTACCAGTCGTGATCCCGCTTCTCCCGCACCGGCAGCCCGCCGTCGCGCCGCCGGGGCGGTATCCAGTACTCCACCCTGGCCCGCCGCTTGTGCACCGTCGACGGCGTCCGCAGGGCGACCTCCACCACCACGCCACCCGGCGGCCGGTGCTCCAGGACCGGTCTGCCCAGCGCGTCGTTGACCACGTGGGCGCAGGTGATCAGGTGCTGCGGGGTCAGCAGCACCCCTGCTCCCGCGGTGAGATTGTCCCCGCGGCGCATGACGGACACCACGGCGTAGCGGGGATCCACGCTCTGCGCACCGCCCCCGCGGTGGAACCAGCCCACCCCGTCAGCCCGCGTGCGGCGTGGGCTGCCAGGTGGCGGACACGGTCAGATGGGCCTGCCCGCTGCCTCCGACGACGCCGAGCCTCAGGTCCTGCCCGATCTGCAGCCCGAAGGTCACGTTGACCTCCTGCGGAGGACTCGGCGCGGTGGTCACCGCGTCATGTACCTCCTGAAGCAGCAGTCCCAACGGTTGCAACGTGGTCCGCAGCGCCTCCACCGCCGACGTTCCCACGCGTCGGCCGCGGGCGACGGGCACGCTGTGTCCCATCCCCTCGGGCAGTTCCTCGCTCTCCCCGTCCGCTTCCGGACCGATCGGTTCGACAGTCTCGACCTCGACTGCGGACATCACCTCGAACCGGACAGGAGTGCCGTCGCCCAGGTGCAGCTCAGTGAAGGTCGTCATGCCCCTCATTGTGCCCAACATCCTTCTCCGTGCGGCCGGTTCGGGAAGATCAGGGCCGCGGAACAGCCCTCCGCCCGGCCAGACGTCGGAGGTGATCGGGCACCACGGCTGGGCAGGGGCGGGGAGGACTGCCTCGCCGGCGCCGGCAGCGCCGGGGTGCGGCTCGCCGACGAGTTCGGATGCCATGAGCCGTGTCGCCGTTGACCGCCCAGGTGGAGCGCGGCGAAAGCGGCGCCGTCGCGGGCCGGAGGCGTCCGTCGCGGTGGCCTCACCCGATCCATCGGGGGCTGATGCCCGGTTGCCGGCCGCACCGGGTGTCGGCGGAGGACCGGGAACCGCCGGGGACCCGCATGACGGCGGCCCCGGCGGTCCGCCGCCGTGAGGGCAGCGGCTGATGCACGGTTCGCCGGAGCCGCCCCGCGCCGCGTCGGCCGGATCGCAGTCCGGCCGACGCCCCCGTCGTGTGCTCCCGGCTACGACGTGGCCGACGCCCCCGGGGCGGGCAGGAAGCCCGTGTCCTGGAAGTAGGTCAGGTAGCGGTCCAGGACCTCGTCGGTCAGGGGCGGCAGGTGGATGCCGAGGGCCGCGGCGGCCCCCGCCGACCGGCTGGAGTCGAAGCGGCGCCGGTCCGTCGCCTCGTGCCGGGTCCGCCCCTCGTCTCCCAGGAACAGCTGTGCCGCGTTGTCGGGTCGCGCCGCGACGCGCGCCTGCCAGTCCTCGGCGGGGACGGTGCGCAGCTCGTGGCCGAGCCGACCGGCTGCTTCGAAGACGCGGTCCAGACCCGGCGCGTCGGGGTTGGTGAGGTGATACGTCTCCGTGCCCGTCGGGGCGGACGCGAAGAGCGCCACGACCGCGGCGCTGACGTAGTCCACGGGCACCCAGTCGGTCGACCCGTACGGCAGGTCCGGTACCGCTCCCGCTTGGAGGCAGCCCTTGATGAGCTGCCAGAGCAGGTCGCGGTCCTGGCATGCGCCGGTGGCGGTGTCGCCGCTGATGCGGCCGGGCCGGTGGACGGTCACCGGCAGACCGCGTTCGCGGGCCAGGCCGACGAGTCCCTCGGCGACCCACTTGCTCTGCGCGTACCCGTCGGGCAGGCCGGGCGCCGGGCCGGTCGGGGTCGACTCCGTGATGGTGACGGGATCGGGGCCGGTCGCCGGGGCGTAGACGCCCGTGGTCGAGATGTAGTGCATCCCCGGTGAGGCCGAATCGGCGAGCAGGCGCAGCAGTTCCTCGGTGCCGGCCACGTTGGGGGCGCGCATCTCCCCGTAGGCGGCCGCGAAGTTGACGCGTGCGCCGTTGTGCAGGACGGGGCCGAGACGGCGGACGAGGGCGGCCCGGTCCTCGGGCGGAAGGCCGAGCCCTGGCGCGGCGAGGTCTCCGGGGACGGGGCGGACCAGGTCCGCGTAGCGGGGGCGCCACAGGCCGTAGCGCTCCAGGTTGGCCCGCAGCCGATGCTCCGCGCGCCGCTCGTCCTCGGCCCGTACGAGGCAGTCGACAGGCCCGCCGGTGGTCTCGATGAGGTCGCGCAGGAGGAAGGCGCCGAGGAATCCGGAGGCGCCGGTCAGAAGGGGCCGGGCCGAGGGGCGGAGGGTCCTGCGGGCAGATGCCGCGCCGTCCCGGGCCGTGCCGGTGACGCCTGCGGCCAGGCGGACCTCGTCGTAGAGGTCCGGCGCGGCATCGCCGTCCCGGTCCTCCTCATCCGCCGTACGCCCCAGGAGACGGTCGACGGCCTCCACGGTGGGCGCCGCGAAGAGGGCGCGCAGGGAGGGGCGCCTGCCGCACCTCTCGCCGATGCGCCGGGCCAGGGCCACGGCGAGCAGCGAGTGGCCGCCGAGAGCGAAGAAGTCGTCCGTGACACCGACCTCGGGCACGCCCAGCGTCTCCGCGAACACCTCGCACAGGACGCGCTCGCGCGCGGTTCCCGGCGCCCGGCCTCCGGCCGGGGTGGCGGGGCCGGGGGCGGGCAGGGCGCGCCGGTCGGTCTTGCCGTTGGGTGTGAGGGGAAGGGCGTCGAGGCGTACGTGGGCCGAGGGAACCATGTGGTCGGGCAGGGTCGCGGCAAGGTGTGCGCGCACCTCGGCCCAGTCCGGGCCCGGCGCGCCGGGCGCGGGCACGGTGTACACGACGAGGCGCCGGTCGCCCGGCCGGTCCTCGCGGACGGCGGCGCAGGCCGCGGCGACGCCGGGCAGAGCGGTGAGCGCGGCCTCGATCTCACCTGGTTCGATGCGGAAGCCGCGCAGTTTGACCTGGTCGTCGACGCGGGAGACGTAGACGAGTTGCCCGTCGGCCGTCCAGCGCACCAGATCGCCGGTGCGGTACATGCGGCCCCCCCGGTCGTACGGGTCGGCCACGAACCGGGACGCGGTCAGTGCGGCACGGCCGTGGTACCCGCGGGCCACTCCCTCGCCGGACACGTACAGTTCGCCGGTGACTCCGGGCGGCACGGGTGCCAGCCGGTCGTCCAGGACATGGACCCGGGTGCCGTCGACGGGGACGCCGATCGACACGGTGCGGTCGGGGGCGAGCGGCCCGTCCGCCTGCTGGAAGGCGCTCATGGTGGCGCAGACCGTGGTCTCCGTAGGACCGTAGGCGTTGACGAGGAACCGGTCCCGGGCCCAGGCGTGCACCAGGGGCGGCGGGCACGCCTCTCCGGCGAGGACCATCGTGGTGCCGGCGGGCAGTGAGCCCTCCGGCATCACCGCGAGTGCGGCGGGCGGCAGGGTGAGGTGGGTGATGCCCCGCTCGTGGACCAGTGCGGCGAGGGCGGGGCCGGGGAGCAGGGCGTCACGTTCGTCGATCTCCAGGCAGGCTCCGGAGAGCAGTCCCATGCACAGTTCCCAGAAGGCGGCGTCGAAGCTGACGGAGGCCATCAGCAGCACCCGGCTGTCCGGGGTGACGCGCAGCCGCCGGCTCTGGGTGCGGGCCATGGCGCCGACGCCCCGGTGGGTGACCACGACGCCCTTGGGCCGGCCGGTGGAGCCGGACGTGTAGATGACGTAGGCCGGATGAGCCGGGTGCGGGACCCGTGCGCCGGGGCGGGCGGCCTCGTACGCGGGAGCCGCGGCACTGTTGTGGAGGTCGTCGGTGTACAGGTGCGGCACCGGGGAGGCCGGGAGGCGGCGGTGGACGGCGGGTGTGGTCAGGAGCAGCCGGGGCGCGGCGTCGTCGAGCATGTAGGACAGGCGCCGGGCCGGGTAGTCGGGGTCGAGCGGCACGTAGGCCGCCCCCGCCTTCAGGACACCGAGGAGGGCCACGACGAGGTCGTGGGTGCGGGGCAGGGCCACGGCCACCCGGTCCTCGGGGCCGATGCCCAGGGTGGTGAGGTGGCGGGCGAGAGCGTCGGCGCGGGCGTCGAGCTCCCCGTAGGTGAGGGTGGTGCCGGCGTCACGGACCGCCGGGGCGCCGGGGGTGCGCCGGGCCCGCTGTCCGAAGAGCGCGGGGACCGTCGCCCGGGGCAGGTCCTCGGCCGGCCCGGTACCCCAGGCGGTGAGGCGGGTGCGCTCGGCGTCGGTGAGCACGTCGTACGTGTGCAGCGGGCGGTCGGGGTCGGCGGTGACGGCTCCGAGCAGCAGGACGAGCCGGTCGGCGAGGCCGCGGACCGTGGCCGGGTCGAAGAGTTCCGTGGCGTAGTCGACGGCGGCCCGCATGCCGCTGGGCGCACCGCCGTCGTCGTACGTCTCGGTGAAGGTGAACGACAGGTCGAACTTGCTGACCCCGGGGTCGACGGGCACGCCGCCGGTGGTGAGGCCCGGGAGGTCGAGTGCCGCGGCGGGGGCGTGGTTCTGGAGGACGAGCATGGTCTGGAAGAGGGGGTGGTGGTTCTGCGAGCGCGCGGGGTTGAGCAGTTCCACCAGGCGTTCGAAGGGAACGTCCTGATGTGCGTACGCGGACAGGTCGAACTCCCTGACTCGTTCCAGGAGTTCGAGGAACGTCGGGTCGCCCGTCAGGTCCGTGCGCAGCACGAGGGTGTTCACGAAGAAGCCGACGAGGTCCGAGGCGGCCTCGTCCGTCCGCCCGGCGACGGCCGTGCCCAGCGGGATGTCGTCGCCCGCGCCGTGCCGGGACAGTACGGCCGACAGGGCGGCTTGGAGCACCATGAAGACGCTGCATCCGGCGGTGCGGGCGAGGTCCGCGATGCGCTCGGCGGTGGTCCGGTCGACGGCGAAGTCGTGGGTGGCGCCGGTGTGCAGGGGAACGGCGGGCCGGGACCTGTCCCACGGCAGCTCGATCATCTCCGGGAGGCCGCGCAACGCGCCCTTCCAGTGGTCGAGTTGCCGTGAGACGAGGCTTTCGGGATCGTGTTCGTCACCGAGCAGACGGCGCTGCCAGAGGGTGTGGTCGGCGTAGTCGACGGGGAGTGCGGTCCAGACGGGGGCCTCGGCGCGGACGCGGGCCCGGTAGGCGAGGCCCAGGTCGCGGGCGAGGGGTGCGAGGGACGAGCCGTCCGCCGCGATGTGGTGGATCACGAGCACCAGGACGTGGGCGTCGCCGCCAAGGCGCAGCAGCGTCGCCCGGAGGGGGAGGCGGTGCTCGATGTCGATCGGTTCGGTCGCGGCCGCTCTGATCCGGTCGGGCAGCTTGTCCTCCTCGACGGCCTCCAGGGCGAACGGGAGACGGACGTCGTCGGGGGCGGTGATGTGCTGGCGGGGTCCCTGCTCGTGCTCGGGGAAGACCGTGCGCAGGGCTGCGTGCCGGATCACGACGTCACGCAGTGACTCGCGCAGGGCCTCCGTGTCGAGCGGCCCGTCGACGCGTACCGCGAACGGGATGTTGTACGTGGCGGAGGGGCCTTCGAGCCGGTGGAGGAACCACAGGCGCTGCTGGGCGTACGACAGCGGGAGCGCCGCGGGGCGCTCCTGCGGTGCGAGGGCGGGGCGGGCGGGGCGGCCGGCGTCCGCCAGGGCGGTGGCGAGCAGGGCGACCGTGGGGTTCTCGAAGAGGGTACGGATCTCGGCCTCGGTGTCCAGGGCGGTGCGGACGCGGCCCACGAGGCGCGTGGCGAGCAGGGAGTGGCCGCCCAGGGCGAAGAAGCTGTCGTCGACGCCGACGCGGGGTACACCGAGCACATCGGCGAACAGCCCGGCGATGATCTCCTCGAGGGCGCTGCGCGGCTGCCGGCCCGTCGCGGCGGACGGAGTGGTGGCGGGGGCGGGCAGGGCAGCCCGGTCGATCTTGCCGTTGGGCGTCAGTGGAAGCGCGTCGAGCGGCTGGACGACGGCGGGGACCATGAAGCCGGGCAGGTGGCGGCCGACGTGCGCGGAGAGCAGACCGGGGTCCGGGGTGTGCCCGGATGCGGGGACGACATAGGCGGTGAGGGTGCGGTCGCCGGGGAGGTCCTCGCGGACCACGACGCAGGCTTCCCGCACGGACGGGTCGGCGCGGAGCACGCCCTCGATCTCGGCGGGTTCGATGCGGTGGCCGCGGAGCTTGATCTGCCGGTCCGCCCGGGCCACGTACCGCAGGGTGCCGTCGGTGCCCCACCGCACGAGGTCGCCGGTGCGGTACATCCGCGCCCCCGTGCCCGTGAACGGATCGGCGACGAACCGGGTGGAGGTGAGTCCGGGACGGCCCAGGTAGCCGCGCGCGACACCGGTTCCCGCGACGTACAGCTCGCCCTCGGCGCCGGCCGGCACGGGGCGCATCGCCGCGTCCAGGACGTAGGCCCGCATGCCGTCGAGCGGCAGGCCGATCGGGGCCGCACCACCCGGATCGCCGTCGGGCCGGACCCGGTGGAGGGTGGCGAACGTGGTCGTCTCGGTGGGCCCGTAGACGTGGAGGACGGTCGTGCCGGGGTGGGCGGCGGCCAGGCGCTGCAGCACGCCGGGCGCGGCGGCCTCGCCACCGGAGGCGACCAGGCGCAGCAGTCCGAGGGCCCCGGGGTCGGTCTCCGCGACGACGTTGAACAGGGCGGTCGTCAGGAACGCCGCCGTCACACCCTCCCGGGCGATGAGATCGCGGAGCACTGCGGGCTGGAGCGTGCCCTCGGGTGCCACGACCACGCGGCCGCCGTTGAGCAGGGGAGCCCAGATCTCGAAGGTGGAGGCGTCGAAGACGTACGCCGAGTGCAGGAGGACGGCGTCGGCCGCCCCGTCGCCCCAGGTCCGGTCGGCTGCGAGGGCGGCGATGTCGGCGTGGGTGACGCCGACCCCCTTCGGGAGGCCGGTGGAGCCGGAGGTGAACATCACGTACGCGAGCCGGGCGCCGCCCGTGGTCGCGGGCAGGGTTCCGGGGGCTGCCGGGGCTCCGCCCCGGACCCGGCCCGCCGTGTCGACGGTCACCAGGGCCACGTCGGAGCCGAGTCGGCGCACCCAGGGGAGCCCGCGGGTGGTCTCGTCGACGATCAGGGTGCGCAGGGCGGCCACCTCGGCGACGCGGGCGAGCCGTTCGGCGGGCCAGCGCGGGTCGAGCGGCACGTAGGCCCCGCCCGCGCGCAGGGCGGCCAGGGAAGCGGTGACGAGGGCGGTCGAACGGCCCAGCAGGATGCCGACCCCGTCCTCGGCGCCGGTCCCGAGTCCCGTCAGGGCGCCGGCCAAATCGTCCGAGAGGTCGTGGAGCTGCCGGTAGGTCAGCCGCTCCCCCGCGCCGGTCACGGCCACCGCGTCCGGGTGCCGGGCGGCGCGCAGGGCCAGGGCGTCCGGGACGCTCATGTCCGCCGTGCCGCCGGGGAGTTCCGCGCCGCTCCCCCGGGCGAGCAGCGTGTCGCGCTCGCCGTCCAGGAGGAGCGGGACGGCACCGGCGTGGTGGTCGAGGCCGTCCGCCATCGCCGTGAGCAGGCGCCGCATGCGCACGACCGTGCGGGCCACCTCCTCGCGGTCGAGGGCGGCCGGACGGAAACCGAAGGTGATCCTCAGGGCGTCACCCGGAGCGATGGTGAGGGTGAGCGGGTAGTGGGCCGCGTCCGTGCCGCTGAACCCGGTGACGGTGAGGCCGGGCAGGCCCTGCTGTGCGGTGCGCAGGGCCTCCTCGTCCATCGGGTAGTTCTCGAACACGGCCAGGGTGTCGAAGAGTTCACCGAGACCGGTGACGCCGTGTATCTCGGTGAGTCCGACGTGCTGGCTGCCGAGGAGGCGGCCCTGCTCCTCCTGGAGCCGGGTCAGGAGCGCGGCCACGGTCTCGCCGTGCGCCGGGCGGAGCCGTACCGGCACGGTGTTGATGAACAGGCCGACCATCGACTCGACGCCGGGGATCTCCGGCGGCCGGCCGGACACGGTGGTGCCGAACACCACGTCGGGGCGTCCGGTGAGGTGCGCGAGCAGGAGGCCCCAGCCGCCCTGGACCACGGTGTTCAGGGTGAGCCGGTGGGTGCGGGCCGTCGCACGCAACCGGTCCGTCGTGGCCGCGTCCAGTTCCATGACGAGGGTCTCGGGCAGTTCGCCGGAGCGAGGCGTCTCCGCGCCGCCGGGCCCGGCGAGCAGGGTCGGCGCCTCGATCCCGGCCAGGGCGGTGCGCCAGGCGTCCAGAGCCGCGGCGCGGTCCTGCTGGGCCAGCCAGACGAGGTAGCTGCGGTAGGGGGCGACGCGCGGCAGGGCGCTGTCGTCGCCCCCGGTCGCGTACAGCTCGAAGAGTTCCCGCACGAGGAGCGGCACCGACCACCCGTCGAGCAGGATGTGATGGCTCGTCATGACGAGGTGGTGGCGTCGCGCCGCGGTGCGCACCAGGGTGAACCGCATCAGCGGCGGGGTGGCGAGGTCGAAGCGGCGGACGCGGTCGGCGGCGAGGAACGCGGCGAGGCGTTCCTCCGTCGTGGCCGTGCCGTCCGTGCCGGTCAGGTCCAGTTCCTCCAGGGGTACGGGAACCTCGGTGGCGACGGCCTGGACGGGCTCGTCCAGGCCCTCGTGGAGGAAGCCGACCCTGAGGTTGGCGTGCCGCCGCAGCAGGCCGCCGACCGCTGAGCGCAGTGCGGGGACGCCGACGGGGCCTTCGAGGTCGAAGACGAACTGCGCGGTGTAGACGTCCACGGCGTGGGAGTCGTACAGCGCGTGGAAGAGCATGCCTGCCTGCAACGGCGTCAGCGGCAGTACGTCCTCCAGCTGGAACCCGGTCACTTGCGTCCACCCCACTTGTTCTGCAGTCGGTCGATCTGGGCCTGGTCGAGCGAGACCAGGGGAAGGTCGGACGGCGTCCAGCCGCCCGCGTCGGGCCGTTCGGCGTGTTCCGCGATGGCGCGCAGTGCGCGGGTGAACGCGTCGGACAGGGCGCCCACGTCCTCCTCCTTGAGGAGGTCGCTGGGCCAGGTCCAGCGGGTCACCAGGCGCGGACCGTCCGGCAGGTCCTCGGTGTGCGCGTTGATGTCGAGGACGTGGTGGACGGGCATGTCCGGGTCCTGGCTGCGCGGTCCGCCCCCGTCGAGGAGTACGTCCCAGTCGGCGCCGCCGCTTCCGTCGGCCGCCGTCCGCGGAGCGACGTAGCGCCCGAGGTAGTTGAAGCCGATCTGGGGTGCGGTCGCGGTGGCGAGCCGGAGGCGCGTCTCCGGGTTGAGATGACGCAGCATTCCGTAGCCGACGCCGCGGTCGGGTACGGCCCGCAACTGTTCCTTGACGCGTTTGACGGCGCGTTCGACCAGGGTCGCGTCGATGCGCCCGGGGTCGCGGGCGTCGACGGGTCCGGGGTCGAGGCGCACCGGGTAGAGGCTGGTGAACCAGCCGACCGTACGGGACAGGTCGACGCGGTCGTCGATCTGCTCGCGGCCGTGGCCCTCCAGGTCGAGGAGGACGGCGGTGCCGTCCGGCCGGGGCCCGCCGAGGGCGTCGGCGCGTTCGGCCCGCCAGGAGCGGACGGCGAGGGCGAGCCCGGTGAGGAGGACGTCGTCCACTCCGGCACGGTAGGCGCCGGGGACGGTGGTGAGCAGGGATCTCGTCCACGTGGCGGGCAGGTGGGTGACCAGGGTGCGCGTACGGTCGGCGGTGTCGAGGTCGGGGTCCAGCGGCCGGTATCCCAGCTGCGGGTCGGAAGTGCCGGAGACCGTTTCCCACAGGGGCAGTTCGGCTTCGCGGGCGGCACTGCGCGCCTGGGAGGCGAGGAGTCGGGCCCAGCGCCGGTAGGACGTGGTGGCGGCCGGCAGCGCCGCTGTCGCTGCGGGGCGCTCACCGCCGCCGGTGACGGCCTGCCACGCGGTGGCGAGGTCCGCGGCGAGGATCCGCCAGGAGACCGCGTCGACGGCCAGGTGATGCACGACGAGCAGCAGACGGCCGCGCCGGCGGGGTCCCGCGTCGCACCAGACCGCCTCGACGACGTCGCCGTCCTCGGGGCTCAGCCGCGCGCGGACCCGTTCGCCCGCGTCGGTGACGGCGTCGCGGACGGCGTCGGTGTCCAGGCCCGCGACATCGACCCTGGTGAGGCGGGCGCGGGCCGTCACGGCACCGGGCGGCAGGGCTTCGAGGACGGGTTCGCCCCCGGCCGGGCGGGTGACCCGCAGCCGGAGCATGTCGTGGTGGTCGATGAGGAGTTGCAGCGTGGCGGCGAGGCTTTCCTCGTCGGCGTCCGCGGGCGTGCACAGCACTCCCGACTGGTTGTAGCCGTCGGTGGCGGGCCGTTCCAGGAGCCAGGCGGCGATGGGCGTGGGCGGCATCGCGCCGGTCCCGTCCTCGGCGGGCGGGGCGGGGTCGCGGTCGAGCGCGGTGGCGACGCCCGCGATGGCCTCGGGGGTGCGGTGGACGAAGACATCGCGCGGGGTGACACCGAGACCGGCCTCGCGCACCCGGCTGACGAGCTGGATGGAGAGGATGCTGTCGCCGCCCAGCGCGAAGAAGTCGTCGTCGGTGCGGACGGCGGGGGTACGCAGGACCGAGGCGAACACGTCGCACAGGACGCGTTCCTGCGCGGTGCGCGGCTGTCCGCCGGGCCGGGCCGCGGCGGGCCGCTCCGGCACCGGCAGGGCGCGCCGGTCGGTCTTGCCGTTGGGCAGCAGCGGCAGCGCATCGAGGGCGACGAGGACGGCGGGCACCATGTACGGCGGCAGGACCGACGTCAGCCGGGCGCGCAGCTCGCTGCCGGCGGGGGCCGCCGCACCGCTGTGCGGGTCGGCGATGGTGTACGCGACGAGCCGACGCTCGCCCGGCCGGTCCTCACGGACCAGAACGCAGGCGTCGGCGATGCCGTCGAGCGCGGTGAGAGCTGCCTCGATCTCGCCCGGCTCGATCCGGAATCCGTGCAGCTTGACCTGGTCGTCGGCGCGGGAGACATAGGTGAGCAGACCGTCGGCGTCCCGTCGGACGAGGTCGCCGGTGCGGTACATGCGGCTCCCGTCGGGGCCGTACGGATCGGCGACGAACCGTGCGGCCGTCAGCCCGGGGCGCCCGAGGTAGCCGCGCGCGAGTCCGTCGCCCGCGATGCAGAGCTCGCCGGTGACACCGGGCGGTACCGGCCGGAGACCGGTGTCCAGGACGTAGGCGCGGGTGTTGTCGACGGGACGGCCGAGCGGCACGCCCCCCTCAGCGGCGGAGGTGCCCGCGGTCCCGCTCCGGTGGCGGTGCGCCGTGGCGTCGATGGTCGTCTCGGTGGGCCCGTACAGATTGTGCGCCTCCGCCCGCCAGGCCCGGCCGACGCGCTCCGCCAGGGCCCGGGACAGGGGTTCGCCGCCGCACAGGACGGCCCGCAGGGTCGTGGGGGCCTCGTCGGGACCGGTCTCGGTGAGGACCAGCGAGAGGTGCGAGGGTACGAACTGGGCGATGGTCACCCCCATATCCCTCATACGGGTCAGCAGGCCGGCGGGGTCGTGGTTGGCGGCCGGCGGTACGGGGCAGGTGGAGCCGCCGTGCAGCAGGGGCAGCCAGGTCTCCCAGACCGAGGCGTCGAAGCTCGGCGACGTGCGCGCGAGGACCCGGTCGTCGTCGCCGAGGCCGAGGTGGCCGGCCATCCACGCCATGTGGTTGGTCAGCGAGGAGTGGGTGACGACGACGCCCTTGGGGCGCCCGGTGGAGCCCGAGGTGTAGATGACGTACGCCGCGTCGCGCGGGTCCGGGGCCGCGGCGTGCGGCGCCGCACGCCCGGTGGACCAGGCGGCCCGGTCGTCGAGCGTCAGGCAGGGTACGGACGGGACGTACCGCGCGGCACGGGCGGCACCGTGGGTGAGGAGCAGCGCAGGGCGGGCGTCGTCGAGCATGTGGGCGACGCGGGCCTCGGGGTACTCCAGGTCGACCGGCAGGTAGGCCGCTCCGGCCTTGGCCACCGCCAGCATCGCGACGACCTGGTCCGCGGTGCCCTCCAGGGCGAGGGCGACGAAGTCGCCGCGGCCGATGCCCCTGTCGTGCAGATGGTGCGCCAGGTCGTCCGAGAGCACGTCGATTTCGTGGAAGGAGAGGTGGTTCCCGCCCTCCCGTACGGCGATCGCGGCAGGTGTCCGGGCACACTGCGCGCGGAACGCCTCGGGCGCCGTGCGCGCCGCCACAGGCCGGACCGGGCCGCGCGAGACCCGTGTCAGGTCCCGCCGCTCGGCCGCGTCCAGGACGTCGACGGTGTGGACGCGCAGACCTGGGTCGGCGGCGAGCAGGGCGAGCAGACGGGTCAGCCGTCCGGTCAGCGCCTGCGCGGTGGTGCGGGTGAAGAGTTCGGTGGAGTACTCCAGGACGCCGTCGAGGCCCGCGGGCCGGCCTGCGCCGTCGTGCGTCTCGGTGAAGGTGAAGGTCAGGTCGAATTTGCTGATGCCCGTGTGCACGGGCTGTTCCGTGACCGTGAGACCGCGCAGGTCGACGGCGGTGTCCCCGTGGTTCTGGAGGACGAGCATGGTCTGGAACAGCGGGTGGTGGTTCTGGGCCCGGGCCGGACTGAGCGCGTCGACCAGCCGCTCGAAGGGCACGTCCTGGTGGGCGTACGCGGCCAGGTCGAACTCCCTCACCCGGTCGAGCACGTCACCGAAGGTGGGGTCGCCGCTCAGGTCGGTGCGCAGGACGAGGGTGTTGACGAAGAAGCCCACCAGGTCGTCGAGGGCTTCGTCGGTGCGTCCGGCCACCGCGGTGCCGAGCGGGATGTCCTCACCGGCGCCGTGCCGGGAGAGGAGCACTGCCACGGCTGCCTGGAGCACCATGAAGAGGCTGCATCCGCGGGCACGGGCGAGAGCCGCGAGGGCCCGGTGGGTGTCCGCGCCGACGGGAAAGGAGAACGCGTCCCCGCGGTACGCCGTCACGGCGGGGCGCGGCCGGTCGCAGGGCAGGTCGAGGAGGTCGGGGGCGCCGGCGAGTGCGGCGCGCCAGAAGTCGAGCTGGCGGGCGGCCTGGCTGGACGGGTCGTCCTCGGCGCCGAGCAGGGCGCGCTGCCACAGGGTGTAGTCCGCGTACTGGACGGTGAGCTCCGTCCAGGAGGGTTCCTCGCCGTCGGCGCGCGCCCGGTACGCGCGGCCCAGGTCGCGGGCGAGCGGGGCCAGGGACCAGCCGTCGCCCGCGATGTGGTGGAGGACCAGGACGAGGACGTGGGCCTCGGGACCGAGCCGCACCAGCCGTGCGCGTACGGGCAGTTCGGCGCTCACGTCGAAGGCGTGGGCCACCTCGGCGGTCAGCACCCCGTCGAGGTGGGCGGTGTCGGTGCCGCGGGGCGTCAGGTCGAGGTCGGCGGCGGCGGCGTCGAGGACGAGCTGGCGTGCCACTCCGTCGGTTTCGGGGAAGACGGTGCGCAGGCTCTCATGGCGTTCGACGACGTCGGCCAGGGCGCTCTCCAGGGCTTCCGCGTCGAGGGGGCCGTCCAGGCGGAGGACGAGGGGCACGTTGTACGTGGCGCTGGGCCCTTCGAGCCGGTTGAGGAACCACAGGCGCTGCTGGGCGAAGGACAGCGGCAGCGGATCGGGACGGATCCCGGCGCGCACCAGGGGTGTCCTGGCCTGTTCGGCACCGTCCAGCGCGGCGGCCAGCGCGGCAGGCGTCGGATGCTCGAAGAGGCTCCTGACCTGGACCTCCACGGCGAGCTTCGTGCGGATCCGCGCGGCCAGGCGGGTGGCCAGCAGGGAGTGGCCGCCCAGGGAGAAGAAGTCGTCGTCCACCCCGGCCCCGTCGAGGCCGAGCACGTCGGCGAACAGTCCGCACAGGATCTCCTCGCGGACGGTGCGGGCCGCGCGCCCCCGGACCGGGGCGTGCTGCTCCGGCTCGGGCAGGGCGCGCCGGTCGACCTTGCCGTTGACGGTCAGCGGCAGCGCGTCGAGCAGGACGAACGCGGAGGGCACCATGTAGGCGGGCAGGGACCTGCCGACGGCGTCGGCGAGGTCGCCGGGGCCGGGCCGCGCGCCGGCGACGGGGACGACGTACGCGACGAGCCGGCGGTCGCCGGGGGTGTCCTCGCGGACGACGGCGAAGGAGTCGGCGACGCCCTCGCTGCAGGCCAGCACGCCCTCGACCTCTCCGAGTTCGATGCGGTAGCCGCGCAGCTTCACCTGGCCGTCGGCGCGGGTGACGTACGCGATCTGCCCGTCACGGGTCCACCGGACGAGGTCGCCGGTGCGGTACATGCGCCCGCCCGCCCGGTCGAACGGGTCGGCCACGAACCGGGCGGCGGTCAGGCCGGGAAGTCCGGTGTATCCGCGTGCCACACCGCGCCCGGCGAGGTACAGCTCGCCCACGACACCCGGCGGAACATGGCCCAGGGAGCCGTCGAGGACGTACAGGCGCATACCGTCCAGAGGGCGCCCGATGGGCGGCGGGCCCGACGGCAGGTCGGCCGGCACGTCGTAGCGGGTGGCGAAGGTGGTGGTCTCGGTCGGCCCGTACACATGGAGGAGGCGAACGCCGGGCGCGGTGCCGGCGACGCGCTGCATCGCGTCCGGTGAGGCCAGTTCCCCTCCGGCGCAGACGAGTCGGAGGCCGGTGAAGGCGCCGGGGTCGGTCTCGGCGATCGCGTTGAACAGGGCAGTCGTCAGAAAGACGGCCGTCACTCCGTGCTCGTGGACGGCGTCGCCGAGGGCGCGGGCCTCGAGCACGCCGTCCGGTGCGACGACGACGCGCCCGCCGTGCAGGAGCGGTGCCCACATCTCGAACGTGGAGGCGTCGAAGACGTACGCCGAGTGCATCAGGACCGCGTCGGCGCGGCCGTCCTGCCATGCGGAGTCGGCCGTGAGGGCGACCACGTCGGCGTGGGTGACACCGACTCCCTTGGGCAGTCCGGTCGAGCCCGACGTGAACATCACGTAGGCGAGCGTCCCGGGGCCCGGCACGGCGGACGGGCGGCCCGGTTCCCCGGGCGCGCCGCGCAGGATCCGGCCGAGCCGGTCCACGACCACGACCGGTACCCGGCGGGCCGTCGCGGCCACCCAGGGGGACGAGAGGGCGTCCTCGTCGACGATCAGGGCGCGCAGGTCAGCCACCCCGGCGGCCTGTTCGAGCCGTTGCTCGGGCCAGCGCGCGTCCAGCGGGACATAGGCACCGGCCGCACGGACCGTGCCGAGGGACACCGCCACCACGGCCGGCGACCTGCCGAGCAGCACGCCCACCGCGGACTCGGGGCCGAGGCCGAGGCCCGCCAGGGCGCCGGCGAGGTCGGCCGAGATCCCGTCGAGTTCGGCGTACGTGAGGGTGGTGCCGTCACCGGTGACGGCCGAGGCGTCCGGTGTGCGGTGCGCCTGGGCGGCGAAGAGCGCGGGCAGGGTGGCGTCCACGGTGTCCGCGGGCAGTCCGCGGCCGGTGCCGTGGTGCGTGACGCGGGCGAGTTCGTCCGGCGTCATCAGGTCGTAGCCCGCCAGGGGCAGGCCGGGGTCGTCCGCCACCTGCTCCAGCAGGCGGACGAGTCGGGACGCCAGGGTGTCGACGGTGGTCCGGTCGAAGAGGGCGGTGGCGTACTCGATCCCGGCGGTGAGGCCGCCCCCGCCCTGCTCCTCGCCGAAGGCGAAGGTGAGGTCGAACTTGCTCAGACCGTTGTGGACGAGCCGGTCCTCGACCGTGAGACCCGGCAGGTCCGGGCGGGCGGTCTCCTGGTTCTGCAGGACCAGCATGGTCTGGAACAACGGGTGGTGGTTGCGCGCCCGGACGGGGTTGACGCTCTCGACGAGACGCTCGAAGGGGACGTCCTGGTGCATGTAGGCGGCCAGGTCGAACTCCCGTACGCGCACCAGGAGTTCGCGGAAGGTCGGACTGCCGGACAGGTCCGTGCGCAGGACGAGCGTGTTG
Source organism: Streptomyces clavifer (assembly GCF_036345975.1). NCBI lineage: Bacteria > Bacillati > Actinomycetota > Actinomycetes > Kitasatosporales > Streptomycetaceae > Streptomyces > Streptomyces clavifer. The sequence continues at coordinate 653,139 of NZ_CP107793.1, forward strand.
ACGAAGAACCCGACCAGATCCTCCAGTGCCTCGTCCGTGCGGCCTGCGACGGGCGAGCCGAGCGGAATGTCGTCGCCCGCACCGTGCCGGTGCAGCAGGGTGGCGACCGCGGCTTGGAGCACCATGAACAGACTGCTGCCCGACTCCCTGGCCAGGCGCAGGAGCCCGGTGTGCAGGGAGGGCGGTACGTCGAAGGTGTGGACGGCTCCGCGTGGGTCGGTGGTGGCCGGGCGCGGCCGGTCCAGCGGCAGGTCGATCAGTCCGGGCAGGCCCGCGAGGGCGGTGTGCCAGTGGTCGAGCTGCTGCCGCAGGATGCTCTGCGGCGCGATGCCGTCACCCAGGGCGGCCTGCTGCCAGAGGGTGTAGTCCGCGTACTGGAGCGGGGTACCGGGCGCCGGCTCGGGCTCCCGCCCCGCGAGGCGGGCCCGGTACGCGTCGCCGAGCAGGCGGGCGAGCGGGGCGAGGGACCAGCCGTCGCCGGCGATGTGGTGCAGGACGAGCACCAGGACGTGGTGGCCCGGCGCGGAGCGCAGCAGCAGGGCGCGCAGCGGCAGGTCGGCGAGGACGTCGAACGGCTCGCGCACGGCGGCCAGGACGGCCGTCTCCAGACCCGCGGGCGCCGTGCTCACGACCGGCAGGCGGGGCGTGGCCGCGTCGGCGGGGAGGACCGACTGGTAGGGCACACCGTCCCGTTCGGGAAACAGGGTGCGCAACGCCTCGTGCCGCTCCAGGACATCGCGCAGGGCCGCGCGCAGGGCGTCCGTGTCCAGCGAGCCCTCCAGCTCGAGGACGAGCGGGATGTTGTAGGCGGAGTTGGGGCCCTCGAGCCGGTTGAGGAACCACAGGCGCTGCTGCGCCGGGGAGAGAGGCATGGGGTCGGGCCGCTGCGCGACGGCCGTCACCGGCGGCCTGGCCGGGCCCGGCGTGTCCAGGACGCGGGCCAGACCTGCGACGGTCGGCTGCTCGAAAAGGGTGCGTACGGCGATCTCCACACCCAGGACGGCGCGGATGCGGCTGACGACGCGCATGGCGAGGAGCGAGTGTCCGCCGAGCTCGAAGAAGCTGTCGTGCGGGCCCACGACGGACCGGTGCAGGACGTCGGCGAAGATGCCGGCGAGCAGATCCTCCTGGAGGGTGCGCCGTCCCGGCCCGGCGGTGGCGGCCGGTTCCGGTGCGGGTTCCGGCAGGGCGCGCCGGTCCGCCTTGCCGTTGGGCAGGAGCGGGAGGTCGTCCAGGACGACGACGGCGTCGGGCACCATGTAGTGCGGGAGGGACTCGGCGAGGGCGTCGCGCAGGGCGACCGGGGCCGGGGCCGGGTCGCCGGTGACGGCGTAGGCGACGAGACGGCGCCGGCCGGGTATGTCCTCGCGGATCACGGCGCAGGCGGCCGTGACACCGGGGCGGGCCAGGAGCGCGGCCTCGACCTCGCCCGGCTCGATGCGGAAGCCGCGGAGTTTGACCTGGTCGTCGGCGCGGGCCACGTAGTCGAGCAGACCGTCCCTGTTCCACCGTACGAGATCGCCCGTCCGGTACATACGGGCGCCGGTGGCGTCGAACGGGTCGGCGACGAACCGTGCGGCGGTCAGGCCCCGGCGGTTCAGGTAGCCGCGGGCCAGGTTGGGGCCGGACAGATACAGCTCCCCGGTGACGCCGGGCGGTACGGGCCGTAGCCGGCCGTCGAGGACGTAGGCGCGCATCGTGTCGACGGGACGGCCGATCGGCACGGTCTCGGAGGGCGCGCCGAGGTACGCGGGTGCGGCGGTGTCCGCGGGTCCGCCGCTCTCCGGGCCGCCGGCACGGTGGGCGGTCGCGTCGATGGCCGCCTCGGTCGGCCCGTAGAGGTTGTGCACCTCCGCCTGCCACAGGTCGGCGACGTCGTCGGCGAGCGAGCGCGGCAGCGGTTCGCCGCCGCACAGGACGGCGCGGAGCCCGGTGAGGGGCGCGGCGTGGGCCGCCTCGGTGAGGACGAACGTCAGGTGCGAGGGCACGAACTGGGCGACGGTGACGCCGAATCGGCCCATCCACGAGACGAGGGCGCGGGGTTCCCGGTTGGCGCCGTGCGGCAGCACGCAGACCTCGGCGCCGTTCATCAACGGCAGCCACAGCTCCCACACGGAGGCGTCGAAGCTGGTGGAGGTGCGGGCGAGGACCCGGTCGTCCGGGCCGAGGTCCAGGTGCCGCGCCATCCACGCCATGTGGTTGGCCAGGGCGGTGTGCGGCACGACCACGCCCTTGGGGCGGCCGGTGGAGCCCGAGGTGTAGATGACGTACGCGGGGTCCGCCGGGTGCGGGGTGTCGTGGAGGGGCGCGGTGGGAAGCACGGGCCGGGTGGCCGGGTCGTCGAGGGCGAGCCACGGTACGTCGCAGTCGGGCAGGCCGGCGTGGGTGTCCGTGGTGGTGAGCAGCAGGGCGGGCCGGGCGTCGTCGAGCATGTGCCGGATACGGGCCGGCGGATACTCCGGGTCGACGGGCAGGTAGGCGGCACCGGCCCGCAGGACGGCCAGCATGGCGACGGCGGTGTCCACGGAAGGCGGCGCGGCGATGGCCACCCTGCTCTCCCGCCCTGCGCCACGCTCGCGCAGGACGTGCGCGAGGGCGTCGGCGCGGGCATCGAGTTCGGCGTAGGTGAGGCTCGTGTGCGCGTCGCGCACGGCGACCGCGTGGGGGGTGCGCGCGGCCTGCGCCCGGACCGCTTCGGGGACGGTGCGTGCGGGCAGCGGCCGCTCCTCGCCGCGTCCCCGGGCGAGGAGTCGGGTCCGCTCCTCGGGCGCGAGCGGGTCGAGGTCGCCGACCGCCCGGCCGGGGTCGGTCACGGCCAGGGTGAGGACGCGGGCGAAGCGGGCGCACAGGGCGCGGGCGGTCTCGGCGTCGAAGAGGTCGGTGGCGTACTCCAGGTAACCGCCGATGCCGGCCGGGGCGCCCTCGGCCGACTGCTCGGCGGGTGCTGTGAGCTCCGTGAGTGAGAACGTCAGGTCGAACTTGCTGATCCCGGTGTGACGGGACCGGTCGTGGACGGTGACACCCGGCAGATCGAGCCCCGCCCGCTCCTGGTTCTGGAGGACCAGCATGGTCTGGAAGAGGGGCTGGTGGTCGCCTGACCGCTCGGGGTTCAGGGCCTCCACGATCCGCTCGAAGGGGAGGTCGCCGTGGCTGAGCGCGGCGATGTCGAATTCCTTGACCCGGTGCAGCAGTTCACGGAAGGTCGGATCGCCGGACAGGTCGGTGCGCAGGACGACGGTGTTGACGAAGAATCCGACCAGGTCGTCGAGGACTTCGTCGGTGCGTCCGGCCACCGCGGTGCCCAGGGGGATGTCCGTACCGGAGCCGTGGGCGTGCAGTGTCACGGCGAGAGCTGCCTGGAGCACCATGAAGGGGGTACAGCCGGCGGCACGGGCGAGCCGGACGAGCGCCTCGTGCGCGGGGGCCGGCAGCTCGAACGGGACGGCGCCGCCCCGGTGGCTGGGTACGGCCGGGCGGGGCCGGTCGATGGGCAGGTCCAGCAGTTCGGGGGCACCGCGCAGCGCCTCCTCCCAGTAGGCGAGCTGGCGTGCGGCCAGACTGTCCGGGTCGTCGTCGCCGCCGAGCAGGCGGCGCTGCCAGAGGGCGTAGTCGGCGTACTGCACGGGCAGCGCGGGCCAGTCGGGCCCTTCCGTGCCCGCGGTCCTGGCGCGGTAGGCGGCACCGAGGTCACGGCTGAGCGGTGCGAGGGACCAGCCGTCGGCGACGACGTGGTGCAGGACGAGCACCAGGACATGCCGGTCGGGGCCCAGCCGGAGCAGATGCGCGCGGACGGAGGGGTCCGCGGTGAGATCGAAGGGTGCGGCGGTCAGGCGGCGCACCGCTTCCTCGGCCCAGACGTCGGCTGGTTCTCCGGCCGTGGGCAGCTCGACGACGAGGGGCACGAGCGACGCTGCGGCGTCCGCGTCGAGAACCACCTGGCGGGCGACGCCGTCGTGCTCGGCGAAGAGGGTGCGCAGGCTCTCGTGCCGGGCGACCACGTCGGCCAGGCCGCCGCGCAGGGCTTCCGTGTCCAGAGGGCCGTCGAGTTCGAGGACGAGCGGGACGTTGTAGGTGTCGCCGGGGCCCTCCGTCGTGAGGAACCAGAGGCGCTGCTGGGCGAAGGACAGGGGTACCACTTCGGGCCGCTGCTGCGGGGAGAGGGCGGGCCGCGCCTCCCCGGCCGTGTCGAGCGCGGCGGCCAGAGAGGCGACCGTGGGGTGGTCGAAGAGCGTACGCAGGCCCAGTTCGGTGCGCAGGGCGGACCGCACCCGGCCGGTGAGTCGGGTGGCGAGCAGCGAATGGCCGCCCAGGGAGAAGAAGTTGTCGTCGACGCCGACCGCGGTCACGCCCAGGACGTCGGCGAAGAGACCGGCCAGGACCTCCTCGTACGGGGTGCGCGGGGCCCGGCCCGTGGTGGCGACGGCGCGGGGGGCCGGCAGGGCGCGGCGGTCGACCTTCCCGTTGGGGTTCAGGGGCAGCTCGTCGAGGGCGACGAAGTCGGAGGGCACCATGTAGGCGGGCAGGGCGCGCCCGACACGGCGGGTGAGGGCGGAGCCGTCCAGCCGGTCGCCGGGGGCGGGCACGACGTAGGCGACGAGCCGCCGGTCTCCGGGCCGGTCCTCGCGGACCAGGACGCAGGCGGCGCGCACGGCCGGGTCGGTGAGCAGGACGTTCTCGATCTCGGCGGGTTCGATGCGGAAACCGCGGAGTTTGATCTGCCCGTCGGCACGCCCGACGTACTCGATGTCACCGTGCGCGGTCCAGCGCACGAGGTCGCCGGTGCGGTACATGCGGCCGCCGTCGGCGCCGTACGGGTCGGCGACGAAGCGGGTCGCCGTCAGCGCGGCACGACCCTGGTAACCGCGGGCGACACCGTGACCGCTCACGTACAGCTCCCCCACGACACCGGGCGGCACCAGGCCGAGCCCTCCGTCGAGCACGTACAGCCCCATCCCGTCGAAGGGCCGGCCGATGGGCGGCACACCCGGCACGGCCGGCGCGACCGGGTGGCGGGCGGCGAAGGTCGTGGTCTCCGTTGGGCCGTACACGTGCAGGACGCGTGTCCCGGGCGTGGCCGCGGCGACCCGCTGCATCAGGTCCGGGGACGCGGCCTCGCCGCCCGCGGCGACCAGGCGCAGCCCGGCGAAGGCCGCCGGGCCCGTCTCGGCGATCAGGTTGAACAGCGCCGTCGTCAGGAACAGCGCGGTCACTCCGTGCCGGTCCGTCATGTCGCGGAGGGTCCGTGCCTCCAGGACACCGCCGGGGGCGACCACCACGCATCCGCCGTTCAGGAGGGGCACCCAGATCTCGAATGTGGAGGCGTCGAACACGTACGCCGAGTGCAGCAGCACCGCGTCGGACACGCCGTCCGACCAGGTGGTGTCGGCTGCCAGCGCGAGGACGTCGGCGTGGGTGACGCCGACGCCCTTGGGCAGGCCGGTGGAGCCGGAGGTGAACATCACGTAGGCGAGCCGGTCGCCTCGGGTCGCGCGCGACCGGGGACCCGGCCGCGGTGGTGCGCCGCGTACGACACGGCCGAGGGCGTCGACGACGATCAACGGCAGCCCGGCAGCCGTCTCCCGCACCCAGGGCCGGTCGGCGGTGGCCTCGTCGACGACGAGAGCGCGGACCCGGGCGACTTCCGCGACGCGGCCCAGCCGTTCGGCCGGCCAGGAGGCGTCCATCGGGACGTACGCGGCACCCGCGCAGACCGTGCCGAGCGTGGCGCACACCAGGGCCGCCGAGCGGCCCATGAGGACGCCGACGCCGTCCTCGGCGCCGATGCCCCGGGCCGCCAGGGCCCCGGCGACGTCGTCCGCCGCCCGTGCCAGCTCCGCGTACGAGAGCGTGACGGCTCCGTCCACGACCGCGGGGGCGTCCGGTGTGCTGCGCACCTGCGTCGCGAACGCCTCCGGCAGGCCGGAGGCCAGCGTCTCCGCGGGCAGTCCGGCGCCCCGTCCCTGGGCGAGCAGGGCCGCGGCGCCGGTGTCGTCGAGGAACGGCAGGTCGCGCAGCGGGAGGCCGGCGTCCGCGGCGGCCAGTGCGGACAGGAACGATACGACGGCCTGTTGGTGCAACCGCAGGTCGTCGGGGCGGTACAGGTCGGGGTCGGCGTCGAAGCCGATCAGGGGCCCCTTGCCCTCGGACCGCTCGGAGACGAAGAGGGACACGTCGTCGACGGGGCCGACGGACAGCACGCGGGAGGGGCCGGGGCTGCCGGCGAAGTCGAGGTCGAAGTCGTAGCCCATGATGTTGACGACGACACCGGTCAGCCGCGCAGCGTCGTCGGCCATGTTCAGCTCGCGGGCGAGTTGCTCGCGGGAGAACCGGCGGTGCCGCAGGGCCCCCCGCATCTCGGCGGCGACATCGCGTACGAGGGTGCCCACCGTCATGTCGGCGGTGACGGTCAGGCGTAGCGGCAGGATGTTGGAGGTCATACCGACGATGTGCCGCAGCCCGCCGTGACGACCGTTGGAGGCGAGGCCCACGGTGACGTCCCGCGTCCCGGTGACCCGGCCGACATAGGCGGCGACGGCACTCACGAGGACGGCCGCCCAGCTGGTGCGGTGGGCGGAGGCGAGCCGGCGCAGGCTGTCGAAGACGGCGACGGGCAGGGATTCGCCGTTGTGCAGCCGTACCTCGGGTTCGGCAGGTGACGGGGCGTCGGTGCGCCTGCGGATCAGGGGTTTGCCGCCGTGTGCGTCCGAGTCGTCCGCCGCACCGGCCGGGTCCACGGAACGGTCGGCGGCGAGGTCCGCGAACCTGCCGGTCCAGTAGGCGCGGTCGGCCTCGTAGCGGTCCGAGCCGCGGTAGGCCGCCTCGTCGGCCACGAGGTCACGCAGAGGAGCGGCGGGCAGCTCGGCCCCGGCGGGGTCCTCGCCGCGCACGGCACGTCCGTAGAGGTCGGCCACGGTGCGGGCGAAGACGGCCCCGCCGAGTCCGTCGACGGCTATGTGGTGGAAGCGGACGTACCAGTAGTGCAGTCGGGGGCCGAGACGCAGGAGGGCGAAGTGGTGGTGCGGGGCGTCGAGCCTGTCGACGGTGGCCATGTCCTCGGCCAGGTACCGTTCGGCCGCGGCCGCGGGATCGTCGGCCTCGGACAGATCGACCGTGCGGAGTCGCCCGGCCCCACCCGACGGGCGGCGGACGACGCGCTGGCGCACGGTATCGCCCAGGGCGACGAACTCGATGTTGAGGCTGTCGCACAGATCGGCGGCCCGCTCGAACGCCACGCGGAATAAGCCCTCATCGAGCCCGCCGCGGATCTCGAAGCATTCACCGACGTTGTATTTCGGACTGTCCGGATCGACCAGCTGTCCGTACCAGACACCCTGTTGAGCCGTGGTCATTTCGAGGAGCTCTTCGGAAACCACTCTTGATGCGGACGAGTCGTTTTCGCGCATGCCGGTTCACACCTTTGGGGAGAGTTTTCGGGGACGGCGGACAGGGCATGACGAAACCCGGCATGCCGATGCAGGATCGATTGCCGACAAAGGGCAGGGGATAGCGACGAGGACATCGCAGTACCCATGTCGTCAGGCGTTCATGGGGTCCCTACGGGCATGTTCGCGCGAAAGGGAACCCCGTCACCTTCACTGTTGACCACGAATGACGAAGCAGTGCGGCGCTGGTCCACGCACACCATATGAAGGCGGCATGATCACACGAAGCCGAGACGCGACTGATCAGCGCCCACACCTGATCGATTTTGCCCGAATGGGAGCGAAACCGATCAGGCGGGTAGCCACAGTGTGATGTCTGGCCTGCGGTGATGCCATCGTTGACCGGGACGCCGGCCTATCCGGCGTCGGCCTCCGTCGCCCGCACCAGACTGGCGGGCCGCATATCGGTCCAGGCCCTCTCGACCGCGTCCATACATTCCTGACGCGATCCTTCGGAGCCCTCGACGCGCCATCCGCCCGGGATATCGATATGTGCCGGCCACAGCGAGTACTGCGCCTCGCCGTTCACCAGCACCACGAACCGCCCCGACTCGTCATCGAAAGGATTGGTCACGACCGTCCCCCCACGTTCTCACTCTTCCCACGGCATGTTCCTCATGTGTTTCCAGGCGTGCCGCATCCAGCATTACCCGCACCACCGGGAGACCCACCCCCTCACGGTGCGGTCCCGGCCCTGCGAAGCGGAGATACGTTACGCCTCCGTTGCCGGTGCTGCACCGGCATACGAGCCGGGTCACCCCGACTCCCCCGTTCATACCGATCACACTAGAGGACCCCCGGACGCTGAAGATGCAATTTCAGCCCATTACTCAGGATCGCTCAATCGAACAACAAAGGAACAGATGCGCCCGGGACATATGACAGCTCTTCCGTCGCGAAAATATTCAGCCACCCCATGTCCCGATTGTGCACCTATCGCTGATTACGACCCGTGCAATTCCGGATAACCGTCGGCGTACGCCCGCAGACTCAGCGTCACGCCCGGATTGCATTGCGCTCCCATGCGCCGGATACGCGCCCCACCCAACCCGTAACCCGAACCGGCGAAGACGGCGACCGTCGCCACCCGGAGGGCGGCCGGGTGGCCTGTCCGCGACGTTCCGACCCGTATACGGGTGCGCCACAGCACACCACCGCCCTCTCCGGCCGGTCCGGGGAGGCCGCCGCGTCGGTACGGACGGCAGGGCCGCGGGCGGTCGCACGCCCCGACCCGCGAGTCCACGCGGCCACGGGCCCAGGACCGCGACGCCGCCCGTGCTTCCCTGGCCGGGCGCGAGAGGCCCACGGGCGCGGCCATGGGCACGCCCGGCCGGAGACGGGACGGGGCGATTCGTGCGGAGCGGGGGCCGGCAGGCGTTCGCCGCGGGTGCGCTGCGGGCCGGGAGAGCTCTCGGGGCCACCACCGACCACCGGAACGGTCCCCGTCCTGCGGGGCCCACGACCGGCCCGGTCGGGCCCGATCACCCGACCGGGCCTACGGCGCCGTGCGATCCGTCGAGGCGGCCTCGATGACGCCGTCGAGGAGGGAGCGGGAGCGCTGCAGGTCCTCGATCATGCGGTCCATGCGAGCCCGCTCCTCGGTCAGCTCACGCACCAGGGAGGCGTCCGCGGTCTCGGCCGGCCCGCCGTCGTCCCTCATACAGGGCAGCAACCTCACGATCTTCGCGCTGCACAGACCTGCCGCGTAGAGCTCCTGGATGCGTCGGACCCGGGCCACCGCCGTCCCGGCGTACTCCCGGTGGCCGCCGGGCGTCCGCTCCGCCGACAGCAGGCCCTCCTGCTCGTAGTAGCGCAACGAGCGCTCACTCACTCCGGTACGCCGGGCCAGTTCGCCTATGCGCATGACACAGATCACGCCGTTTCGCCTTGATCCTCACATGGATGTCAGGTTCTACGGTAGTCGCATGACCTACGACACGACCACGTCCCCGCTCCTGCGCCCCGCCCGCCTCGGCGACCACGAGCTGGCCAACCGCCTGGTCATGGCCCCCATGACCCGCAACCGCGCGGAGAGCGACGGCACCGCCACCCCGCTGATGGCCGAGTACTACGCGCAGCGTGCCGCCGCGGGCCTGATCATCGCCGAAGCCTCCACCCCCAACCCGGTCGGTCAGACCTACCCGAACATCGCCGCCCTGTACACCGATGCCCACACCACCGGGTGGCGCCGGATCACCGATGCCGTCCGGGCCGCGGGCGGCGGACCCATGTTCCTTCAGGTCCAGCACGGCGGACGCGTCGGACACCCGGACACCAGCGGCCTGACACCGATCGCACCCTCCCCGCTGGCGCTGCCCGAAACCATTCACACCCCGGCCGGACGCCGGGCAGCGGTCACCCCGCGCGAGATGAACGCCGAGGACATCCGGACCACCGTCCGCGACTTCGCCGCCACCGCCCGCCGCGCCCTCGACGCCGGCTTCGCCGGAGTCGAGGTGCACAGCGCCAACGGATACCTGCTCCACCAGTTCCTGGCCCCCAACACCAACCGCCGCCGTGACGCCTACGGGGGCAGTGTCGAGAACCGCATCCGTTTCACCACCGAGGTCGTCGACGCCGTCGTCGACGCGATCGGCGCCGACCGCACCGGCCTGCGCATCTCCCCCGGCCACACCGTCAACGGCATCACCGACACCGACGCCGGCCTCCTCTACCCCGCGCTCCTCGAGGCCAATGCCGACAAGGGCCTCGCCTACCTCCACATCGCCTTCGCCGCCCCTGCCCATCCCCTCTTCGCCCGTCTGCGCGAGATCTGGCCCGGCTCCCTCATCGCCAATCCGGTTCTGCCCGCCGACCAGATCCCCGCCGACGGCGGACGGGAGGCCGCCGAACGCCTCCTCGACGTGGGCGCCGACCTCATCGCCCTGGGCCGCCCCTTCCTCGCCAACCCCGACCTGGTCGAACGCCTGCGCACCGGTGCGCCCGTCAACGCCGTCCGGGCCAGGTACGCGATGTACACCGGTGGCCCGACGGGTTACACCGACTACCCCACCCACAACTGAGCCGCATACCGGTCGGCGTGGCCACACCGGCACCGGTAGGACACCCGCATCAACCCGAACCGCTCCCGGTCGGCCGTTTCGCACGGTCCAAGGGCATGAGGAACGGGTGCACGCACGGGCAGGAACACGTACCGGGGCCCCCATCGGCAACCCGCCGCCACACCGATGGAGGCGTGGGCCGAACCCTGGCCCGCGACAGGGCCGGTGGACGGGTCACTTCCTCCAGAACAGGTGGTGCGTCACCCCGCTCGGGCTGGGAACGACATCCACGTGGAACCGGTCGAGCAGCTCGTCGGGGGACTCCCAGAGCCGTACCCCGGACCCGAGCTTCACCGGCGAGACCGCCACGTGCAGGGTGTCGACGAGATCGGCGTCGAGGAACTCCCGGATGGTGGTCGCTCCGCCGCCGAGCCGGACGTCCTTGCCCCGGGCCGCCTGCCTGGCCTGTTCGAGCACCGCGGCAGGGTCGGCGTCGACGAAGTGGAACGTGGTGTCGGAGAGCGTGAACGAGGGACGCTCGTGGTGGGTCATGACGAAGACCGGGGTACGGAAGGGGGGCTCGTCACCCCACCAGCCCTGCCACTCGTGGTCCTCCCACGGCCCGCGCTGGGGACCGAACTTGTTGCGGCCCATGATCTCGGCGCCGATGTTCCAGGCGAAGTCCCGCGTGAAGTAGTCGTCCAGACCCCGGCTTCCCCCGGGCTCGGTGCGCATGGGCCAGCTCGCCGTGGCGCCGGCCCATGCGAACAGCTTCTCGGGCTCGACATGACCGAACGGCCTCTCCAGGGTCTGGTCCTCGCCTGCACCGATTCCGTCACTCGAGACGTTGAAGTTCTGGACTCTCAGTAGCTGGGACACGCTTTCCTCCTGTGCTGGGGTGCCGACGGTGGTAGGACTCGCCGCGCCGGGCGAACTCATCGGTGCGTCCGCGAGGGGTCGCACGTCGGGGCTGCCGGTGTCACCACCTGCGAAGGACCGGCGATCCACCCGGGCAGGCGGTGGCAGGGCCTGAGCACGAACCTTTCTACGTGTCGTGCTGTCCGCGCACCATCGCGGTGATCCGGACGGGCGCGAAGGGAGACGTGCTGCCCGGGGAACAGAGGGCCCCGCCGACCGCTCGGAGGGATGTCCCGTCGCGCCGCGGGCATCCGTGCCGCTACTTCTCCTGGAGTACGAGGCCCTTCGGGGAGACCAGTCCCTTCACCGGATCGGCGCGGAAGGTCGCCGTCCAGGCCACCGGCCCGCAGCCGGGGCCGTTGGGGCGTTCCTCGGTCAGTTCGGCCTGTGCACTGTCCTTGACCGGTCTGCCCTTCTCCACCGGGGTGACGGTCAGTTCGACCGGCAGGTGCTCCGGCCCGATGTCCTGCGGCAGCCGCACCGACACCCGTCCGAACGGATCGCCCGGGTCCCCGGACGCCCGCTCCTCACACGCACCGTCCACGCAGAGCCGGATCGTCGCCCCGCCGGAGCCCTCGAAGTCGGCGGGGCGCCAGACGACGGAGACCGCCGAGTCCATGCCCACGAGTGTGCACGCGGTGCCCTGTCCGGATGTACACCCGGTCAGGGCCGTGACCGTGACCAGGGGGAGGAGAACCTCGCGCAGGCAGGACCTTCGCCGCGACACCCGGGACGGCCGGTGCGGCGAGTCCGCTGTCGCTGAGGACGAGGAATCAGGGGGCGACGAGCACGCCGCTCCCGTCGGTCCCGCCCCCACCGCCTCCGGAGACGACGCTCTTCGCATTGACCTGCTCTTTCCTTCGAGAGTACGGACGGGGCCCGACCATGCCACCGGGGCATCTCCTCGAGGCAGCTTCACCGAGTCCGGGCACGCCTTCCCTGACGGGCCGCTCCATCAGCAGGCAGGGCGTCCCCGAGCGGTCTCCGGACTCTGCTCGGATCGGGAATCCGTCCTCCTGCGCGGCTCCCTCGCCCCGGACGGCCCCCGTCCGGACCCGACGGGTGACCGTGAGCCCTCCGGTGACGGAAACTCGGATGCGGGTACCGCAGGGCCACCCTAGGCTGCGCTGGCGGTGCGGTCGAGGCCTCGCACCGGCCGTCGGTGGGTAGGAGATGCTCGGGGTATGACCAGTCAACTGTTCGCGATCTGCTTCAACGCGACCCGGCCGTCGGCCCTGGCCCGGTTCTGGTCCGGGGTCCTGGGCTGGGAGCCGGCCGACGGGCCGGACGACGACGTGACGATTCTGCCCCCCGGTCCCACCGGTTTCCGCATCCGCTTCCTGCCCGGCCAGGAGCCGAAGTCCGTCCAGAACCGGGCGCATTTCGACCTGACGAGCACGTCCCCGGAGGATCAGCAGCAGACGGTGGCCCGGGCACTGGCACTCGGCGGGGTGCACATCGACGTGGGGCAACTCCCCGAAGAGGGACATGTGGTGCTCGCCGACCCGGACGGCAACGAGTTCTGCGTCATCGAGGCGGGCAACAACTTCCTCGCCGACACCGGTTTCATCGGAGCCCTGGCCTGCGACGGTACGCAGGAGGTCGGCTACTTCTGGAGCGCGGCGCTGGGGTGGCCGCTGGTGTGGGACCAGGATCAGGAGACCGCGATCCAGTCGCCGAACGGCGGTACGAAGATCACATGGGGCGGCCCTCCGGTGGCGCCGAAGTCGGGCGCGAACAGGCTGTACTTCGAGCTCGCGCTCCCCGCCGACGCCGACTGGGAGGCGGAGACGCACCGGCTGATCTCGCTCGGTGCGACGCGCACCGACGCAGGCGACGGCGACGGTCCAATTCTGATGCTCGACCCCGACGGCAACGAGTTCTCCCTACGGACGCCCCGGTAGCACGGCTGCTGTCCGGCTGGGCGGAACCTTCCGCCGTCCTCCGGGCCCCCTCGACCTGCTCGGCACGCCCCCAACTCCCGTCCACCGGGGCCCCCGTCGACGGCGGGCGGCGCGATGCGGTCACTCATGCACTGCCGGAGCGTCCTCGACGGCTCGCAGATGGCGGGCGACCGGGCCGAACGAGACCAGACCGCTCGCCGCTCCGGCCAGTTCGTGCCGGGCGGGGGCCAGTGCGTCGCCCGCCCGGCGCAGGACCGGTGCGTGCCCGACGGCTTGGGCGGCCCGGGCGAGCACGCACCACAGTGCCTCCTGAAGCAGGTCGTGCGGAGGCCTGGGCACCCGGTCCAACGCCCGCCGGGCCTGGTCCGCCGCACCGGAACCGGCCAGCAGCAAAGGCTCCAGCCAGGGTCGGTACGGACCGGTGTCGAGACCGGCGAAGTCGTCGGGGGACGGCAGGGCGCCGTCGGCACGCATCACCGGCACCAGGGCTACCAGCGCGTCCGCTCCGCGGGCGAGGCCGGGCATGCCGCAGTCGGCGGTGCTCTCCAGGGCACGGGCGTACAACGGGCGGGCCGTCGCCCAGCCTTCGGTCTCGCAGGTCCGCAGCGCGCGGAACCAGGAAGTGAACACGCCCGCCAGCGGCCGCTCGCTCCGTGCGGCCAGCCGGTCGGTGGCCTCGGCCTCCTTCTCCGCGGCGTCGAGATCTCCGAGCCCGGCAAGGGCTTGCAGGCGTACGAGGCGACCGAGGACCTCGTGGCCGGGCAGTCCGTGGTCGCCGGACAGCCGGATCAGTTCCCGGCCGGTCGTCTCGCGGCCTGTGCAGTTGCCGCAGCGGCCGAAGGACTGCATGAAAGCACCGTTGAGGGCGAAAGCGAGCAGCGCCGGGTCACCCAGCTGCCGCGCGAGCCGGACGGCATCCTCCGCGGCCCTCTCCGCACGTGCCCGCCACGGTTCGAGGACCGGCGCGTCAACGGCCCGGCCAGGCCGGCTGTCCGCCGCGGCGTCTCCGCGCGATTCGACCGCGACGACCGACAGCAGGCGTGCCCGCAGCGCAGGTGCTGCGCCCGGGGCCTGCTCCGCCGCGGCGCGGGCGGCGGCACGTACCAGTTGCCCGGCGCCCTCGGAGTCGTCGGCACGGGTCCAGACGGCGGGGACGTCGTACGAGCCGATGATCCGGGCCGTCAGATCAGCGTCACCGGTGGCCTCGGCCGCCGCGACGACGCTCTGCCGGTGCACACGGGCCTCCTCCAGCCCGGTGGCGCCGGTGACGGCCAGGTCGCGCAGCAGGCCGGCTGTCGCGTGCAGCCGGGCGCGGGACCCGGCGGGCACCGAGCGCTCCCAGGCCGCCGCAGCCCTGCCCCAGATCCCGTCGGCGACACCGGCCGCCTCCTCGGCCCCGGCCCCGCGGGAGCCCTTGAGGATCTGGTCCTCGGCCCGGGCCAGAGCGGGCCCGGGGCCGGTGCCGTGGTCCCGGGCCAGGGTGCGCCGTGCGCGCCGCAATGCCTCGAGGGCCTCGCCGCGCCTGCCTGAGCGGGCCAGCGCGGTGGCAAGCAGCACCCAACCGTCCTCGCGCCACGGATGCGCCGCGACATGGGCTTCCAGTTCCACGGCTGCCTCCCGGACGGCGCCGGTAGCCAACAGGGCGTCGCTCCGGCGCTCGACGGCGTGCAGCCGCAGCGCCTCCAGGCGGGCCCGCTCGGCCGCGGCCCACCGGGCGCCGGGGAAATCGGCGATGACCGGACCGCGCCACAGGGCGAGAGCCTCGTCCCACAGCGCGACGGCTCCCCGGGGCGCCGCCGCACCGGCCCGGCCGGCGATGTCCTCGAACCGCCACGCGTCCACCGCGTCCCGGCCCGCGTGCAGGACGTAGCCCGGCCCCTGTGTCACCAGCAGCCGGGGTGCCCGGCGTGGGGGCCGCCGGGGCTCCAGCACGCGGCGCAGCGCGGACACGAAGGTGCGCACCGCTCCCACCGCACCGGCCGGCGCCTCCCCCTCCCACAGGTCCGCCACCAACCGGTCCACCGGCACCACCCGGCCGCGCGCGACCAGGAGCCGGCTCAGCACCTCCCGGTGCCGCGGTGCCCCGAGCGCCAACGGTTCACCGTCCCCGTCCCATGCGGCCACCGGCCCCAGCAGTCCGTACGCCACGCCCACGGCACGGTCCCTTCGCGGGCGGCCCCGTTCCCGGCGCGCCGTTCACTCATCGATCACTGATCCGGAGCCCTCAGCCTGGACTGCGTCCCCGGATGGTCCGGCTCCAGGAGTCCGGGACGCCCACTCTGCCACGAGCACCAGGAGAAACCCCGTGTCCCCTCTGAGCATCCCCGGCTTCACCGAACACCGCGTGACCGTCGACGACAAAGTCGCCCTGAGCGCCGCCGTCGGCGGCAGCGGCAGCCCGGTCGTACTCCTGCACGGCTTTCCGCAGACCCACCTGATGTGGCGCGAGGTCGCGGCCGACCTCGCCGCCGATCACACCGTCGTCTGCCCCGACCTGCGCGGCTACGGCACCAGCGACAAGCCCGCCGAGACAGGCCCCGACGTCTACTCCAAGCGCACGATGGCCCGGGACGTCGTGCGTCTCGCCGCGGAACTGGGTCACGAACGGTTCACCCTGGTCGGCCACGACCGCGGGGCTCTCGTCGCGTTCCGCGCCGCCATGGACCACCCGAGCGCGGTGGCGCGCGCGCTCTTCCTCGACGTCCTGCCGACCCTCGACATGTGGGACGCGCTGCACGGGACGTCCGGCGCGGTCGGCTTCCACCTCTACCTGATGGCGCAGGCCCCCGGGCTGCCGGAGGAGATGATCCGGGGAGCGGCCGACACCTTCTTCTCGTTCTTCCTCGACGCATGGACCAGTGACCCCGCCGCACTCCCCGCCGACGTCCGCCGCCACTACCTCGACGCCTCCGCGGCGGCCGTGCCGTCCATCGTGGCCGACTACCGCGCCTCCGCCGGCATCGACGTCGATCACGACGCCGCCGACCGCGCGAGCGGCAACCAGCTCGCCATGCCGGTCACCGTCCTCCAGCAGGACTGGGGCACCGCCCTCGGCTACCACGCCGAGGAACTGTGGCGCTCCTGGGCGCCCCGGCTCCGCCACCGCACCGTGTCCTGCGGCCACTTCATGGCAGAGGAGGACCCGAAGCTGATCGCCGCCGAGATCCGCGCCCTCGCCGACCGCTGACGCGTGCGCCGCGGGCGCTCCCGTTCGCCCGTGGTTCCCCGGCCTCCGCGGCTGCCGGACGCTGCAACGCTGCGCACCTGCCGGTCCTGCCGCGCGCAGACGGCTTTCCCCCACTCCCCCGGCCGGGTCACCGCCCGGTACGGCATGCCGTACCGGGCGTTGACCCACAGCTGCGATGCACGTAGCGGGCTCCGGAAGGGCTGCTGCCGGGAGCGCCAGGGTGCCTACCCGTCGGCGCGCCCGGTCTCCCCTCCCGCCCCGGCTTCGGCGGGATCCGCTGCACGGCGCGCCCGCGTCGCCACGAGGAGCGTCGTGGCGACCAGCGCGGCGGCGACGATGCCGGTGGCGAGGACCGCGCCCGGGGCGAACGTCAGGGCCAGCACGGCGAGGACGGCCACCGGGTGGATGAGGTCGTTCCGGCTGCGGAGTTCCTGCGCCCGGTGGTGCAGCAGCCACACCAGGGTGATGAACACGGCCACCGGAATGGTGAATGCCGCTGCGGCGGCCCGGTCGGAGATGTGGCCGTGCCCCGTGGCGTGGGCGACGTTGACCGCCAGCCCGGCACCCACGGCGGCGGCCGAGGCGAAGACGGCGTAGTGGCCGTAGCCCCAGAGGATGGCGGCTTTGAAGCCGGTGAGGCGCCGAGGCGCGTTCTGTGCGAAGTAGAGCCACCACAGGGCGAACACGGTCAGCACGCCGCCGACGACGAGGGTCGCGATGTCGCCGAACGACGCCTCCCCGTCGAGAGCGGCACGGACGGCCACGGTGGACGCGGTGATGGTCTCACCGAGGACGATGAGGGTGAACAGCCCGTACCGCTCGGCGATGTGGTGAGGGTGCCAGGTGGTCCTGGCCGGGGCCTCGGCCCAGACGGGGACGGCGATCTCGGCCAGGACCAGGACCGCGAACAGCGGCAGCCCCCAGTCCTCGGGCAGGGCCAGCCGGGCCACCCAGCCGATCTGCACGACGAGGATGCCGACCGCGTAGCGCAGGCAGGAGCTCCTGCGCTCGGGGTCGGAGCGGGCGGCGCGCAGCCACTGGGTGACCATGGCGAGCCGCATGACGACGTAGCCCCAGGTGATGACGGTGAAGTCGTCGTGCTGGAGGGCGTCGGCCGCACCGGCGGCCAGGATGAGCGCACCGGTGATCTGGACCAGCGTGAGCAACCGGTACGGGACGTCGTCGGTGTCGTAGGCGGAGGCGAACCACGTGAAGTTCATCCACGCCCACCAGATGGCGAAGAACACCATCGCGTAGCCGAGGACCCCGTCCGCGATATGACCCTCGGCCAGCTCGTGCTCGAACGCGGTCGCCGCCTGGGCGACAGCGGTGACGAAACACAGGTCGAAGAACAGCTCGAGCGCGGTCGCCGCGCGGTGCTCCTCACTGGAGAGGCGGGCGACCATAGGCCGGTGCCATCCGCCGACGGTGGACTGTGACTGACTCATTCGTACCCGGTTTCAGCGGTGGGAGGGGCTGTGCGGAACCGGCCGGTCCCGAGGGCGGCCGAGCCTGCCGAGGCCGACCGCGCAGGCCACCGGCCGGATCGGTCGGCTCGACGGGCAACGGTCACGTTACGAGCGGGCCCCGAAGGCACGCAACGTCGACAGGCCCCCGCGCGTGCTCTCGGCCCGCCCGGCGGGCCGGTGAGCGGAGCCCTGCGACGGGCGGGCAGACGGGCGAGCTCGCGCGCGTGACGGTCTCCTTGCTTCCACCGAGCCCTCTTCCCCCAGGCCGGCCGAGCCGCTCGGCCTCGTCCGGCGCGGGCCGTCACTCGCTCCTGGTCCCTGTTCCACGGCCTGTGCAACGCCGTGGGCGCACGAAGTCGTTCAGAGGCGTGTGGGGCTGAGGGGGCGTGAGCACCGCGGCGGTCACCGGCCTTCCGCCGAGGGTCTCCGGTCCGTACCCGCCGCGCGTCTTCGCGACGGTGCCGTCGGCGCCCTCCCCGACCCGGTTGCGCGGGACGACGTCCGCGGGGCTGACGACCGCGTGCGCGTCCAGCACGATGTCGCCGGGTCGAGTGGCGGAGCCCGTTGTCAGAGGCTCCCGATAACGTGCCGGCAGCCAGATCCGACTCTTCTCCGGGAGTACATCCGTGGACATCCTGCTCGTCGCCGGTCTGTGGTTCGACGGATCCGTATGGGACGACGTCGTGCCCGAACTCACTGCGCTCAGCCACCGCCCCGTGCCGCTCACGCTCCCCGGCCAGGGCGACGGCACCGCCTCCGCGACGCTCGACGACCAGCTGGCAGCAGTACTCGCCGCCGTTGACGCGGCACCGGGGAAGCCGCTGGTGGTGGGACACTCCGCCGCGGCGAGCCTGGCCTGGCTGGCCGCCGACGCACGACCGGAGAAGGTGGCCAAGGTCGCACTGATCGGCGGCTTCCCTGCCGCCGACGGGCGGGCCTACGCCGATCACTTCGCGATCGAGGGCGGCATCATGCCCTTCCCCGGCTGGGGCCCCTTCGAGGGGGCGGACTCCGCCGACCTGGACCAGGAGACCCGGCACCGCCTCGCGTCCGCCGCTGTTCCCGTTCCCGAGGGGGTCGCACGGGGAGTCGTGCGCCTGACCGACGAGCGCCGCTTCGACGTCCCCGTCGTGCTCATCTGCCCTGAGTTCACCCCCGCCCGGGCCAAGGAGTGGATCGCCGGCGGCGAGTGCCCCGACCTCGCCCGGGCCACCGACATCGGCTATGTGGACCTCGACTCGGGCCACTGGCCGATGGCCAGCCGCCCCCGCGAGCTCGCCCGCGTCCTGGCGGAGGCCGCGAACGCATAGTGCTGTGGCGGGGTCGGGTCGTCGGCCGCTGCCGGTGGTGGTCCGCCCCGGCGGATGCCCTTCCGCTGCGGGTGCGGGACGCCGGCCTCGTACAGGTCCCGCAGACGGGGTGCAGCGCTCCGGACCCCGCTGGTCCGGGGCGCTTCTGTGCGCTCGTACCGCCTTCGTCGCCGCGCCGTCCTCCGTGACTCGGTGCGGACGCCTGTGGACAGGCGGCCCCTGAGTCGCGCGGTCCGGCCGGGCGTCGTACACAGAGAGCATGAATGAGGAACGGACGGCGTGGCATCCGGGCGAGATCGTCCCGGAGAGCGGGATCTACGCGTGCGACTGCGGCGCGGGCCATCATTGGAGCACCGACGTGAAGGGCCACCGCTTCCCGCCCCTCCCGGCAGGCTGTCCCGGGGCCGCGTGGACGCTCCGGACGGACGCGCACCCCGATGTCTGAACCAGAGGCGTGTCCGTCTCCGCCGGGAGTCCTGGGGTTCTCGGGCCACCTGTCGAACCGATGCTCACGCAGGCGTGCGAACCCTTACGCCCGCCCTGCTCATGCGGTCAGCAAGGTGATCCGCGAGCAACGGATCAGTCGATCAGGACATCAGCGATGATGATCCCCAGGCCGATCAGCATGTCCAGGCTCCCCGCCCGGCACGAAGACGGCCATCCGTACCCGGCGATGCGGGCGGCCCAAGTACCCCAGCCGAACAGAGCGACGGTGTTGAGCAGCAGGGCTGTGTCCACAGCGGTGGCCTCTGACCACCACCCGGCCATCGCCGCAAGCAGTATCCCCACGGTCGGCAGCACGGCGGCGACCAGCGGCCACTCGGCGAGCACCAGCCGCAGTCTGCTCATGGTTGCCGCCCTGCCGGAGGACGCACGCTGCGCGATGACGTGTGCGTACCCGTGGGCGGCACCCGCCGCCAGCGCGGTGAGCAGCACCCACAGCGCGTCCTGGCCGGGATCGACCTTCTCGCCCGTCGCGTCCAGCGCAGCCACCAGCGCGCTGGCCAGCACCAGGCCGTAGATGCCGCTGAACAGCGACTGCTCCGGCGGCCGGTGCCGCAGGATCCACCTTGGTGCGACGCTCTCGGGGCGGACGTGGTTGGCGCGGGACATCGCATCGCCTCGGTGCGGGAAGAGGGCTGGGTCCGCACATGCTCACCCGCCTGGCGTCAGGGAACACGACGCCACGCGCTGCTCGCATGGTTGTTGTGCCATAAGAGGGGGTCAGGGCGCGGGTGTCGGGTGCAGCGCCGCCGACGGGACCCGCGGAAGCCGGTTTCACGGGGGCGCCGCCGCGACCGTGGACAGGAGGCCGGTGCACGGCATCCGGGGCCCGCCACCGGCCGCCGCGGCACGCAGGGGCCGGCTCCCGGGCACCGGCGAGGACGCCGCCCGGGGCACCCGGACGGACGTTTCGCGAACCGGGGACCTGAAGACTGGTGGCGCGGGAGCGGCAGCCGGCCCGGGACAGCAGGGAGCCCCGCCCGGGGGTCCTCGTTCATTCCCCGGGCGGGGCTCGATGTCATGCGGTGGCGAGGTGGCCGGCGGTGCCGACTACTTGAGCAGGTACGCCTTGACCACGGTGACCTGGTACGTGTTGCCGCTCCCGTCCGTGAGCTTCGCCTTGAGGGAGACCGATGTGGCCTTCTTCGGGTGGCTGAGCGAGAGCGACCGCTTGCCCTTCTCGGTGACGACCGGGGTCTTGGACCACTTCTTGCCGCCGTCGTAGGCGACCTGGACGGACAGGGCCCCGAATTTCTTGGCCGCCGGACCCTGGATGGTGACCGGGACCGTGAGCCTCTTGCCGGCCGCGGCCGTGCTCCGCAGGTCCAGCTTCGGGGCGAAGCGGACCGAGGACAGGGGAAGCGCCGCGTACTCCTCGCCCGGGACCTTCTTCGACGTGAACGTCCAGGCGGCGAGGAGGCGCGTGGTCACGCCGGCGACCGCGGTGGACCGGTCCGCGGACGTACTGATCCGGTACGTGGCGGACTTCGACGGCAGACCGTCGGCGTCCTGGCAGAGCGCCCCACTGGAGCTGAGCAGCTTCTTGCCGTCGACGGTGACGAGGGTCCGCTGCTTGGTCGTCACCGACTCACCGGTGTGACCGGAGCCGTCGGCGAACTCCCCTATGCAGACGCTGAGGTCGTTGTTGTAGCGGCGGGCGGTGTTGTACGTGTCGATCTTCGGGCTAAACACCCCGACGTTGAACGTCTGCGTGTAGGTCTTCCCCCGCTGGTAGAGCTTGAGGTCGGGCAGGGCGTAGATGATGTCGAGGCTCTCGCCGCTTCGGGGCCCGTACTGCCCGGCCACGAAGCCCCACTTGACGCCCTTGCGCGTGTTGACGTACGTCTTCGCGGTGGTGGGCAGGGCGAACGGCTTGCTGACCGTCTCGGATCCGACCCCGGAGGACGTCTCCCAGGTGGGGCTGATCGCGCCCGTGCGCCTCTTGGCTGAGGCGCCGATCCTGATTTTCACCAGGGCCAGTTCACCCTCGGCGACCTTGTGGACCAGCCCGGTGTGCAGGGAACGGGTGCGGTCGTAGAGCAGGTTGTAGGTGGTGCTGCCCTTCTGCCAGGTACCACCGATGTGCGAGCTGAACTCCTTCGCCGGCAGCGCCGCGCCCACATGGCCGATGCGGAATCCCTTGAAGGAGCTCTGCTGCCAGACCGAGCCGTAGCCGATGTCCTCGGTCTCCAGGTAGTACTTCACAGAGGTCTCGACGCTTTCGGCGGCCTGCGGCACGGTGATGTTCACCGGCTTCGCCCTACGGACGTCGAACGTCACCGTGGTGCTCCGGGCGATGGAGATCTTCGGTTGCACCATCAGCGCGGTGTCCGCGGCGCCCTGTGCGCCCTTGCGGGTCTGGACCGGCGTCTCCAGCAGGTAGGTACCCTTCGGCACCCGGGTCCTGACGATGCCGTCGCCCTCGGTGTCGTGGGCGTTCAGCGCGAAGTCGACGTCGTGGCCGAGGACGAACGTGCCCGACCGCGAGGGCTTGCCGTCGGTGCCGATGTACTTGAGGGTGAGGTCGTACGCCTCCGCCTCCCGCTGCACACCGAAGGAAGTGCGCACACTGCTGCCGCCCTCCGCCGACCTGGCGACGAGCACTCCGGCGAACATGCCGTCCCGGCTCCCGGTCCGGGTGTCGGCGGTGAGGTCGACACCGGCGCTGCCGCCTGCGGGGACGGTGATCCGGTCGGTACCGACGGCGAAGAACCCTGCCGGTACGGCTTTGCCCCCGGGGCCGGCCGTCTCCATCGACAGCGCGAGGGTGACCGGCTCCGCGCCGTCGTTGCGGTAGGTGATCCGCCGGGTCACCGGCTCGTCGTCGCCGTGCGGCCACTGCTGGGTGCCGAAGTTCACCGAGGTCTGCTCGCTGACCACGCTCTGGAGGATCGCCCGGGCCAGGTCGGCCCGCCCTGTGCCCTGCTGGAACGGCGACATACCGCTCCCCGGCTCGGCGGAGGCGGTCAGCGCCTGCTTGATGCGCTCACCGGTCCAGTCCGGGTGCTGCTGCGCGAGGATCGCCGCCGCGCCCGCCACGTGCGGGGTCGCCATCGACGTACCGGACATCGCCACGTAGCCGGGGACGGCCGGAGTACCCTCCGAACCCTTCGCCGCCTTCGCGGCGACGATGTCGGTGCCCGGGGCTGTGATGTCGGGCTTCAGCGAGCCGTCGGCGGTCGGACCGACACTGGAGAATTCCGCGATCCGGTCCTTGCGGTCGACCGCGCCGACGGTGAGCGCGGAGGCCGCGCTGCCGGGGCTGCCGACAGTCGTCGCGTCGGGGCCCTCATTGCCCGCCGCGACGACGAAGAGGATGCCGCTCTCGGCGGATATGCGGTCGACAGCGGTTTCGAGCGGGTCGGTCTCCGTGGAGTCCCCGCCCCCGAGGGAGAGGTTGGCGATCCGCGCGCCGTTGTCGGCGGCCCACTGCATCCCCGCGATGATGCCGGAGTCGGCGCCCGTCCCCTCGTCGTCGAGGACCTTGGCGTCCAGGATCCTGGCACCGGGGGCGGCTCCCCGGTGCGTACCGCCGGACCTCTCCCCCGATCCCGCCAGCGTCGAGGCGACGTGGGTGCCGTGGCCGACGTGGTCGACGGTGCTGCTCGAACCCGAGAAGTCCTTCTGGGCCATCTCGACGCCCCTGAGGTCGGGATGGGTTTCGTCGACACCGGTGTCCAGTACGGCGACCTTGACCTGCGCACCGTCGAACCCGGCCCGCCAGGCTGCCGGAGCCCCGATCTGCGCGACGCTCCTGTCGAGAGCCACCTTGCGGCGGCCGTCCAGCCACACACGGTCGATGCCCGGGACCGTCGTCCTGGCCCCGTCGCCCCGGCGGTCGGCAGTGGTCAGCGCGTCCCAGACTCCGGCCGAGTCGCTCTTGGGCGCGGTCAGTGCCTCGCCGGCGAGGGAGGGCAGGCTCCGGCGCACCCGGATGTCCGCGGCGGCGATCGCCGTCTTCGCGGTGGCCTTCCTCTTGGTGTACGAGACGATCAGCGGCACCGTCGCACGGTGCGCGTCGTCGTACTCGGCCCTCAGCAGTCCCGTCACATTGAACAGCCGGCGGTCCACGGTGCCCTGCCCGACCAGGAGGTGCGCGTCGGACGGCAGGACGTAGGTGTCGGCCCCCACCCGCTGGACGGACATCGCGATGTGTTCGCGGCCCTCACCGGGCTGGACGCGCGTCACCTGTCCCCTCGCGTCGACGTGCACCCGGTCGCCGGATATCAGCGTCACGACGGTCCTGGCGCTCTCCCCCCGGGGCGCCGTCGTGCCGGACTCCCCGCCTGATCCCGTTCCGTCCGCCCCGGTCCGGGACGTCCCGGCCGACGCCGAGCCGGCCGTCAGGCAGGTCGTGAGCAGCACGGCCACCATGGCCGCACCCGTTCGTCTCTTGTTACCGCGCAAAGCTGTCCCCACCTTTGAAACACTGAAGTCGGTCGCGCCGCCACCGGCGCCCTGGTGAAACGTTCTGACGCTGCGTCAGCAGATAACCAGGTGGTGGCGAAGGATCCGGGGCAGGGCCCGCGACGAGGCAGTCATCTCTAACTCCGATGTGAGGAAACCGTGTTGCTCGGTGTGAGATCAACTGTGCCGTCGGGGGGCGACCGCGACCTGAGTACCCGTACCCATGTTCGTAGGGCGATCGGACCGACTGTGCTCGACGGCTGTCTGCCCGAGAGGCCCACACAGTCGAACTGGCCTCCGTTCGGTGGGTATTGGGCAGAAGAGCGAGCAACTCAGCACTGACAGACGGCCAGGACTTGTGACACCCCTGTGACCGGAAATATGGCCTCCCTCACATGTGCAGGGTCTGGACCCTGATCAGATGACCGGATGCGCAGACCCGCCCCTCCCCGTCCGGCTCTCGCCCGCACCGCCCCCTTCCTGGCGGCTGTGGCGGCGACGACCCTGCTGCTCACGGCCTGCGGGACGGAGGGCACCGGCACCGCGGAAGCCGGCGCGGCCGATGCGCCTATCCGTACGCAGGTCGACGATCCGGGCAAGGACGGCGTACGGATCACCTCGCTGACCCTCCCATCGGTTTCGCCCTCGCCCAGGCGCAGCCACTCCGTCTCCACCGGCAGCCTCGCCATGGACTCGGGGGTCGTCGCCGCCTACGAGGTCACCAGCTCGGGGTCAGACCGTGGGTGAAGGCGGAGCGCTGAAGGTCCGGGAGCGGCCCGGTCACCAGCAGGTCACCGGTCGCAGCGGGCCTCTCGGGAATCCGGCGTTCCGCAGGACGGCTCCGACGCGCTGCCCCCGGGTCCCGTTCATTCGTCCCACTGGTCGAGGAGGGCGTCGACCTGAACGGCGCTCGGTTCCGCCGCTCCGTCGTGCAGGGGTTGTTCGGTCCAGATGACCTTGCCCCGGGGGAGGTAGCGGGTGCCCCAGCGTTCGGCGTACTGGGCGACGAGGAACAGACCGCGGCCGCCCTCGTCGGTGGCCGTCGCCCGGCGCATGTGGGGTGATGTGCTGGAGGCGTCGGAGACCTCGCAGATCAGCGTGAGGTCCTTCAGCAGGCGGACCCGGACCGGCTGGGTCCCGTAGCGGATGGCATTGGTGATCAGCTCGCTGAGGATCAGCTCGGTGATGAAGGAGATCTCCTCGAGCTCCCATTCCGCGAGTCGGCGGGCGCATTCCCTGCGAATGGTGGCGACGGCCGCGGGGTCGTCCGGCACGTCCCACTCGGCGACCTGGGCGGGGTCCAGTCGCTTGGTGCGGGCCACCAGGAGGGCGACGTCGTCGCCGGGTCGGCCGGGGAGCATGGCGTCGAGGATGTCCCGGCAGGTCTGCTCGGGGGTGCGCTGCGGTCGTCCGGTCAGGGAGGCGCGCAGGAGGCCGAGTCCCGTGTCGATGTCGCGGCGGCGGTACTCGATGAGGCCGTCGGTGAAGAGGACGAGGCGGGAACCAACGGGCAGGCTGAGCCGGGCGGTCTCGTAGGGCAGGCCGCTGCCTGCCCCCAGGGGAGGGGAGACGGGGACGTCCGGGAAGACAGCGGTGCCGTCCGGATGCACGACGGCGGGCGGAGGGTGCCCCGCGCGAGCCAGGGCGCAGTCTCCGGTGACCTGGTCGTAGATCGCGTACAGGCAGGTGGCGCCGGTGACTGCCGCGCTCCCGTCGTCCGTGGCCTCGTCGGTGTCGATGCGGGCGACCAGCTCGTCGAGGTGGGCCAGGAGCTCGCCCGGTGGAAGATCGAGGGCGGAGAAGTTGTGCACGGCGGTGCGCAGACGGCCCATGGTGGCGGCGGCATGGACGCCGTGACCGACCACGTCGCCGACGACCAGGGCGACTCGGGCACCGGAGAGAGTGATGACGTCGAACCAGTCGCCGCCCACCTTGGCGTGGGCGGACAGGTAGCGGTGGGCGACCTCGAGGGCGTTCTGCCTGGGCAGGTCGCCGGGCAGCAGGCTGCGCTGCAGGGTTTCGGCCACGGTGTGCTCACGGGTGTAGCGGCGGGCATTGTCGATGCAGACTGCGGCCTGGACGGTCACCTCCTCGGCCAGAGCCAGATCGTCCGGCTCGAAGGGCTCGGGCCGCTCCGAGCGCCAGAAGCCCGCGATCCCCAGGACGACTCCCCGTGCGGACAGCGGCACGATGATGAGGGAGTGGAATCCGTAGTCGAGGATCTGCCGCGTGCGCTCGGGGTCCTGCGCCTGCCACCGCGTCGCGGTGCGGAGGTCCGCCTCGAGGACGCCTCTCCCTCCGGCCAGGCCCTCCATCTGCGGGGCTGAGGAGGTGAGGCCGATCGGCTCGCCGGTGGCGAGGAGCGGATGCTCCTCGCGGATGCCGGCCGTGGCCGCGCGGCGCAGTTCCCGCTCCGACCCCGTGGGCTCCCCGCCACGAAGTACGGGCTCCGCCAGGTCGACGGTGACGAAGTCGGCGAAGTCCGGCACGACCGCATCGGCGAGCTCCTCGGCGGTGCGGGTCACTTCGAGGCTGGTGCCGATGCTCACGCTGGCGCCGTACAGCACCTTCCAGCGTTTCTGGGAAGCCTCCACCTTGCCGGACAGGGCTTCCAGCTCGGTGGAGTCGCGGAGAGTGGTGACACTGCCCCCGGGCCCTCCGTGCCGGTTGGTGGGCCGTTGGTTGACCACCAGCAGCCGGCCTCCCACCGGGTGCACCTCGTCCGTTGCCACACGGCCCGAGGCCAGCAGGTCGGCCGTCTGCGAGGGAAGCCCGAGCTCGTCGACGGGGAGGCCCTGGGCCTTCGGGGTGAGGGAGAGCAGGCGCTGCGCCTCGTCGTTGGCGAGTAGCAGCCGGGCGTCCACATCGACGATGAGGATGCCCTCCTTCACGGAGTGCAGCACCGCGTCATGGTGCTCGTACATCTTGGTGATCTCGGCCGGGCCGAGACCGTGCGTCTGGCGCAGCAGGCGTCGGCTGACCAGTGCCGCTCCGCCCGTCATGAGCACCACCGCACCGGCGATGGCTCCCAGCAGGGCGGGCATCTGCTCCGCGACCCTGTCGCCGACATGCTTGAGTGTGACGCCGGCGGTGACCAGGCCGACCACCGAGCCGTTCGGGGCCCTGACGGGGACGTAGGCCCTGACCTGCGGGCCGAGTGAGCCCACGGCCTGTTCCCGTACCGTGTGCCCGACCAGCAGGGGAGCGAGCTCGGTGGTGGTGCGAAGGCCGATGCGATCGGGCACGGAGTTGGCCCGGTAGACGCCGTCGCGGTTCGTGACGCCCACGAAGTCGACGTCGGCGTTCCTGGCAGCCCGCTCGACACTCGGCTGCAGTGCCGCGGTGGGATCGGGGGACGCAAGGGCCGCCGCGATCCCCGGGGAGTTGGCGAAGCCCTGCGCGACGGCGAGGGACCGGTCGCGGGCATCCCGGTTGCTGTCGCGCCCGGCGGCCAGCACGAGCGCGACGACGGCACCGACGGCGAGCATCACCACGACTGCCATTTGCAGCAGGAACATCTGGCCGACGACACTGTGGATGCTCAGTACGGAGCGCGGACCCCTTCCCGGACTGCCGGCCGAACTGTCCGGCCGCCGAGTGTCCGAAGAAAATCTGGAGCGGATGCGAAATCCGGACATGACGGCATCTTTACATAGTTCCGCCCCTCCGGAGTCGCTCGAACTGCCCCTCGGGCGGGCACGACCGAACCCCTCGGTCCCCCGGGAGTTCCACCGGCGGCTCGTGCTGCCGCGGCGGATGGTGACGGGTCATCGTCCTGCGCGGCGGAGGGGCCGGATCGCGTACCGGCGTACCGGTGACGCCTGCTGGTTCCACCGGTGGACGCTCCCGCCGGAGCAGAGGACACGAGGGCCTTGCACGCGCACGCCGCGGCTACTATCGAGCCGTCACCGAGGCGCCGACCAGGAAGAGATTCGCACACGATGGACCACGACGCTCGCTTGTTCCTGCTCCCCGACGGCTACCCCCTGGTGGGGGCCGCTCTCGCCGCGGTCGGCGCCCTGGCGTGTGCGGAGACGCCCGCTGTGCACGGGTGGCTGCAGGCTCACGGTGTCTCCGCTTCTTCGGAGCGGGTCAGGATCCTCCCCGCCGACGCCGAAGCGCTGATTCCCGAGGATGCCGAGAGCCTTCCCGTTCCGTTGAGCGAGGAGGAGGCGCTGCGTGTGCACCAGGAGTGCGCTCCGAAAGCCATCGCGGACCTGGAAGCAGAGCTCGTCGGTTTCCGGGAGATGCCCAAGGACCGGGAAGCACTCGTGCACCGCGCGCTGACTGCCGGCATCCCGGCCCCGCGCATCGTTCAGCTCACCGGCCTCACCCCCCAGGAGATCAGCGGCCTGATCCAGGCCCGGCCCTCCGCATAGCGCGCGCCGGCCGCTGCCTTGCGCCGGGGCGCGTCCGGAGCAGCGCAGCGGTCCGAGGCGGCGTGAACCGCAGACCTGCCCCGCCCGCCCGGAGGCCCAGCGAATCGGACGGCCACGGGGCAGGTGCCGGTTCCCTGCCGGCCGTGGCTCCGTCGCCTCTACCGTCCTGTCGGCCGAGCCCGTACGAACGGGCTCCGAAACGGCCGGCAGGACATCTTCGGCCGGTCGGTCCCGCCGATGACGACCGCCCGGGCCCGGGGGCCACCTCTGCCCGGTGGCACGAGTCCGGCGACCGGCCCGACTCTCCCTCAGGACACGTGGGGTGTGACCGGGGCGGCGGTGGACACCGTCGGAGCAGGCCCCGGACACCTCCCCGTGGCGTCCGCCCGCACACCGCGCACCCGAACTGTGGTGTCCCGCCACATACGCCCCTGACCTGCCCCTTCCTACGGTATGGCGACACGGAATCGTCCCCGCCAACTGTCCGGAAGTGGTACCCATGGCCGCCCCAGTAACCGCTCCCCCACCCGCCTCGAACCTTCGCCGCATCGTCGCCGCGAGCCTCGTCGGGACCACCGTGGAGTGGTACGACTTCTTTCTCTACGGATCGGCTGCCGCGCTGGTCTTCAACAAACTGTTCTTCCCCGGCTCCGACCCGCTCGTCGGCACGCTGCTCTCCTTCCTCACCTACGCGGTCGGATTCGCCGCACGCCCCCTGGGGGCTCTGGTGTTCGGGCACTACGGGGACCGGCTGGGGCGCAAGAAGCTGCTGGTGCTGAGTCTGTTGTTGATGGGTGGCGCGACCTTCGCCATCGGGCTCCTGCCGACGCACGCCACCATCGGATCCGCCGCTCCCGTGCTCCTCACCGTCCTGCGGCTGGTGCAGGGCTTCGCCCTCGGCGGCGAGTGGGGCGGGGCCGTGCTGCTCGTGTCGGAGCACGGTGACGCGAAGCGCCGCGGCTTCTGGGCGTCGTGGCCCCAGACGGGCGCGCCGGCCGGGCAGTTGCTCGCGACCGGGGTGCTCTCCGCTCTCACCGCGCTCATGTCCGAGTCCGCCTTCGAGGCGTGGGGCTGGCGGATCCCGTTCCTTCTCTCGGGCGTGCTCGTGATCCTCGGACTGTGGATTCGTCTCTCTGTCGATGAATCCCCTGTGTTCAAGGCCGCCCTGGCCCAGGCCGAGCTACGCAGGTCCGCCGCCGCTCCGGCGGAGAAGATGCCGCTCGTCGCCGTCCTGCGGCATCACTGGCGGGACGTGCTCATCGCCATGGGCGCGCGGATGGCCGAGAACATCAGCTACTACGTCATCACGGCGTTCATCCTCGTGTACGCGACGACCGCCGCGGATCTCAGCAAGCAGACGGCCCTCAATGCCGTACTCGTCGCGTCCGCCGTGCACTTCGCCGTGATCCCGCTGTGGGGTGCGCTGTCGGACCGGGTGGGGCGCAGGCCCGTCTACCTGGTCGGCGCGATCGGTGTGGGGCTGTGGATGTTCCCGTTCTTCGCCCTCATCGACAGCCGGAGCTTCGGGAGCCTGTTGCTGGCCGTCACGGTCGGGCTGATCTTCCACGGCGCCATGTACGCGCCGCAGGCGGCGTTCTTCTCCGAGATGTTCGCGACCCGGATGCGCTATTCGGGTGCGTCGATCGGCGCCCAGTTCTCCTCGGTCGCCGCGGGTGCCCCGGCACCGCTGATCGCGACCGCCCTGCTCGCCGACTTCGGCAGTTCGACGCCGATCTCGCTGTACGTCATCGCCGCGGCTTTGGTCACGGTACTGGCGATCGTCTGCGCGAAGGAGACCCGGAACCGGGACCTCACGGACATCGAAGCCGACGGGCCGGACCGGACGGACGTCGTCGGCGAGCGGGCCGAGATGCACGCCGAGGCACGCAACGCCTGAACCGGCCACGGCACCGAGGCCTCCTCCCCGCCCGGTCGGCGGGGAGGAGGCCTCGGTGCCGTCAGGATCCGGCGGGCTCGAACCAGGTGGGTTCGTCCGCGACGGACTGCCTGATCCGGAACAGCGAGAACTCGCTCAGCGGCGGCAGCGCGTCCAGGGCGAACCAGCCCACCTCGAGGGACTCGTCGTCGTTGACCCGCGCCTCGCCGCCGGTCGCCCGGCAGCGGAACGTGATGTCGAGGTACTGGGACACGTCCCCGTTGGCGTACGTCACCGGCTCCAGCGCCTTCGTGAGCACCACCCGCTCCGCCACGCAGCGCACGGCGGTCTCCTCGTACACCTCGCGCACGGCTGTCGCCGCAGGCTCCTCGCCCGGCTCGGAGATGCCACCGACGACCGACCACTCACCGGTGTCGGACCGCCTCCCGAGGAGCACTCTGCCCTCGTCGTCGAAGACGATCGCGCTGACGCCCGGCAGCAGGAGCAGCTGATGACCGGCCGTGGCACGGATCTCACGGATGAAGTCGGGAGTAGCCATGCGGCGATCCTACGTGGCCGACGGGACGCTCTCCGGCTCCTGCCTGCGGTCCTTCCTCGCCTGTACGGACCGGACCGCCACCCAGCCGAGGCCGGCCACCGCGAGCAGCGCGAGGATCCCTTCGGGCAGGGTTCCCAGCCGGGTGGCGGGCGTCAGCGAGGACCGCAGCGGAACCTCGTCGACCAGGGCGTCGGGAGTGAACATCTCTGTCTTCTGCACGATCGTGCCGTCCGGCCGGATCACGGCGCTCACGCCGCTGGTGACGGGCACGACGACGGAGCGCCCGTGCTCGACCGCCCGCACCTGGGACATGGCCAGCTGCTGGTAGGTCATCTCGCTGCGCCCGAAGGTCGCGTTGTTGCTCGGGACGGCGATGAGCTGGCCGCCGTCCTTCACGGTGTCGCGCACGGCGTCGTCGAACGCGGCCTCGTAGCAGGTCACGAGGCCGACCCTGGTGCCCGCCAGATCGAACACGCCGACCTTGCTGCCGGACCCGAAGTCCCGTTGCACCCGGTCGACGTCCTTGCTGAAGATCCGCACGAAGGACCGCATGGGCATGTACTCGCCGAACGGCTGGATGTGCCGTTTGTCGTACGTGTCGACGGGGCCGTTGTCGGGGTCCCACTCGATCAGCGTGTTGCGGAGCGCGCCCGTGTCGGGGGCCAGGACGGCCCCGATGACCGTGGGGACGCCGATCGCCCGCACGGCCCGGTCGATCGCCTCGCGGGCGTCGGGGTTGCGGTACGGGTCGAGGTCGGAGGAGTTCTCCGGCCAGAGGACGAAGTCGGGCTGGGCCACCTTGCCCGCCTTCACGTCGCGGGCGAGCTGCTCCGTGCGGTCGGCGTGGTTGTCCAGCACGGCCCGGCGCTGGGAGTTGAAGTCGAGCCCCAGTCGGGGCACGTTGCCCTGGATCGCGGCGACGGTGGCGGTGCCGTCCTCGGCCGAGTCGTCGACGAGCGGCAGCGCCGCGAGGGCGGCCACGACAGGGACGGCGACCGTGACGGCCGCCGCCACCACCGCGGCGCGGGGAACGGTACCGGTGGAGCGGTACCGGCGGACCTGCCGAAGGGCTTCGAGGAGCCCGAATCCGCACAGCACCACGGCGAAGGAGAGCAGCGGGGTGCCTCCCAGCGCGGCGAGCGGCAGGAACATGCTGTCGGCCTGGCCGAAGGCGATCTTGCCCCAGGGGAAGCCGCCGAACGGCACCCGGGCCCGGACCGCCTCGTCGAGCACCCAGACGGCGGCCGCCCAGACGGGCCAGTAGGCGAGCCGGGAGACAGCGGCGATCCCCACGCAGCCCACGGCGATGAACAGCGCCTCGGCGAACGCGAGCGCGAGCCACGGGACCGGGCCGACTTCCTCCCCCGTCCAGTGCAGCAGCGGAAGCATGAATCCGAGGCCCGCGAGGAGGCCGAGACCGAACGCGGTGCGCAGCCTGCGGGCGGACAGGACCCACCCCAGCAGCGCGAAACCGGGCAGCACGAGCCACCACAGGGGCCTGGGCGGGAAGCTGGCGTAGAGCAGCAGACCGGACAGGACGGCCGCGGCCGGCCGGACGAGCCGCGGCCACGGTCTCCCGCTGCGGGGCACGGGTGCGGGGGACGGCGGGTCGACGGTGGTGATGGTGGCGCTCACCCGGCGGAGTCTACGGTGGCGGGCCGTGGGAGCGGCAGTCGCTCCGGCCGTTCAGCCGCCCGCCGGGCCTCCGGGCTTCCCGCCGGCCGGCAGGTGGAGGCGGTCGCGGATGAAGCGCACGGCCGCTTCCGCGTCGTCCACGGTGACGGTGAAGGTTCTGCCGTCCCCCAGCCTCAGGACCAGCGCCTCGCCCCGGCGCACGACCACGGCGGTGCCCTGTTCGGGGCGCCAGCGGTAGCCCCACCCACCCCACTGGCGCGGGGTGACCCTGGGTGCGAAGTCCGCGCCGACGACGTGCGTGAGCAGGATCCGGCGCCTGGGCAGTCCGATGTGGCCGCAGCGCACCTCAAGGGCGTCGCCGTCCACCTTGACGGCGACGTGGACGAAGGCGAGGGTCCCGAAGAGGATGAGCAGTCCGGCGGCGACGCAGCCGATGACGGACATGAGGAGCGGTGCGATCCCCGAGCTCCACGCGGAGTCGACGGCGAGCTCGATGCCGAGGGCCATGCAGCCCGCTCCGGCGACCGCGAGCAGCCACTGGAAGCGATTGGTGGCCCGGCCCGTCCAGACCGTGCTCGGGGCCTGGCTCGAACCGTGCCGCGCGTTGCCGGGGTGGTCCGTCATGCCAAGCAGCGTACCCACGTTCCGCACCCCGGCGAGGGGAGCGTGACGCAGCCGGGCGGGCCGGGGCGGGTCAGAGCGCGGGGCTGACGGCCTGGAGCAGCCGGCCCTCGGCGTAGGCCAGAGCGGGATCCGGGAGGCCGGCGGGCTGTCCGCCGAGGAGGACGGTCAGGGTGCCGACGGGTTCGGCCGACGGAGCGGCATCGGCACCGATGCGGCGGAGCACCTGGGCGGCGACCGCTTCGGCGGAGCCGTACAGGAACGCCTGCGGGCGACCCGGCTGCCGCACCGCGGCACGGATGCATTCGGCGAGCAGCTCGTAATGGGTGCAGCCCAGCACGACGTCCTCGACGTCGGGCGGGGTGAGGGCGGCGGCCGCCGCCACGGCACGGTCGATGGCCGCCTCGTCGGCGTGCTCCACGGCATCGGCGAGCCCTGGGCAGGGCACCTCCGTCACGCTGACGGACCGGGCGAATTCGCGGATCAGCCCGCGCTGGTAGGGGCTCCCCGTGGTGGCCGGGGTGGCCCAGATGGCGATGGGGCGGTCTCTCCGGGCGGCCGGTTTGATCGCGGGCACCGTGCCGATGACCGGCACGCCCGGTTCCAGTGCGGCCCGCAGGGCGGGCAGGGCGTGGACGGACGCGGTGTTGCAGGCCACGATCAGGGCGTCGGGCCGGTGGGCCGCGGCGGCGCGGGCCACGGCGAGCGCGCGGACGGTCACGTCCTCGGGTGTACGGGGGCCCCAGGGCATCGAGCCGGGATCGGAGGACAGCACGAGATCGGCGTCGGGCCGCAGCCTGCGTACTGCGGCCGCTGCCGCGAGCAGGCCGATTCCCGAGTCCATCAGTGCGATCTTCACCCGGTCACCATAGTCGACAACCCTTGCGGCCTCGCCGAAGTGGTGCAGACTTCGGCGGATGAGCGCCGTTGCCGGGATCGCCGTGGGTTCGCTGGTCGTGTGGGTGTGGCTGCTGCTGGGCCAGGGGTTCTTCTGGCGGACCGACCAGCGGCTTCCGCGGCGTGCGGAGCCGGTGCGCTGGCCCTCGGTGGCCGTGGTCGTCCCGGCGAGGGACGAGGCCGACGTGCTGCCGGTGAGCCTGCCGTCGCTGCTCGCCCAGGACTATCCCGGGGACGCGGAGGTCTTCCTCGTCGACGACTGCAGCACGGACGGCACCGGGGACCGCGCGCGGGCGCTGTCGGTACGGTTCGGCGGACTTCCGCTGACGGTGGTGACCCCGGGCGAGCCCGAGCCGGGCTGGACGGGGAAGCTCTGGGCCGTGCGGCACGGGATCGCACTGGCCCGGCGGCGGAAGCCCGAGTTCCTCCTGCTGACGGACGCCGACATCGCGCACGAGCCGGACAGCCTGCGGGAGCTGGTCGCCGCGGCGGGCGACGCGGGCGCGGGCGGCTTCGACATGGTCTCGCAGATGGCCCGGCTCAGGGTGACGAGCCCGTGGGAGCGGCTGGTCGTGCCGGCCTTCGTCTACTTCTTCGGGCAGCTGTACCCCTTCCGCCGGGTGAACCGGGCGGGGTCGCGCACGGCGGCCGCGGCGGGCGGATGCGTACTGCTGCGGACCGGCGCCGCCGAGCGCGCCCGGATCCCGGAGTCGATCCGGCAGGCGGTGATCGACGACGTGTCGCTGGCGCGCGCGGTGCAGCGCAGCGGTGGCCGGATCTGGTTGGGGCTCGCGGAGCGGGTGGACAGCGTGCGCCCCTGTCCGCGGCTCGCGGATCTGTGGCAGATGATCTCGCGGAGCGCGTACGCGCAGCTGCGGTACAACCCGCTGCTGCTGGCCGGCACGGTCGTGGGGCTGGGCCTGGTCTACGGGGCACCGCCCGCCACGCTCGCCGCCGGACTGCTGTCGGGCGATGCGGCGGCGGCGTGGGCGGGCGGTGCGGCCTGGGCGGTGATGGCGGGCACCTACATGCCGATGCTGGGGTACTACCGGCAGTCGCTGTGGCTGGCCCCGCTCCTGCCGTTCACCGCCGTCCTCTATCTCCTGATGACGGTGGACTCCGCGGTGCGGCACCACCGGGGCCGCGGTGCGGCCTGGAAGGGCCGTACGTACGCCCGTCCCGAGACCGCGCCGGACAGCTGAGTCCCTCCCGGGAGCGGCCGAGAGGTCACTTGCGGCCGGGGGTCCAGTCCATGCCCCAGCCGTAGGCGGCGTCGATGGTCCGCTGAGGGCTCACCCCGCGCTGGGGGACGAGGTAGCGGGCCTCCCGCTGCACGGTGAGGTCTCCCCCGTCGCTGGTGATCAGCGCGAGCGCGCACACGGTGGAGGGCACCGTGCACTCGTCGAGGGAGAAGTCGATCGCTGCGCCGTTCTGCGGCTGAAGCGTGACGGTGGCGTGCAGATCGGCGAAGCTCCGGGCGCCCTCGTAGATGGTGACGAAGATCAGAACGCGGCGCAGCCGGTCCTTGTGGTCGAGGTTGACGGTGAGGTTCTCGCCGGTGGTGAGGGCGCCCGTGCGGTCGTCGCCGTCGAGGTGGATGAAGGGCGGCCCGCCGAGAGAACCGAAGGCGTTCCCCAAGGCCTGCACCACGCCCTTGCTTCCGTCCGTGAGTTCGTACAGCGCGCAGAGATCGAGATCGAGGTCGGCGTGCATGGCGACGGCCCTGCCGAGTTTCGCGCCCCAGCTCTTGAACTGCTTGCGCACTTCCCAGTTGAGGTTGACGCGCAGCGCCCCGCTGGTACCGCCCTGTTTCGCCAGGGAGACGGAGGGGGTCTCCTTCGTGAGGGTGACCTTGGTCAGCCTCACCGGCTGCGCGGCGGGAGGCGCGGGCGGTGGGGCGGGGGCCGTCCGGGGGGTGACGTAGGAAGCCGGGGCGGGGCGGGGCGGAGAGGGCTGCCGGGGTGGAGGCGTCTGCTGGGGCGCCTGCGGCCGCTGAGGTTCGTCGACGGAAATGCCGAAGTCCGTCGCGAGGCCTCCCAGACCGGTGTCGTACCCCTGCCCTACGGCCCTGAACTTCCAGGCGCCCTGGCGGAGGTAGAGCTCCCCCAGGATGAACGCGGTCTCGACGGTCGCGTCCGTGCTCTCGAACCGGGCGATCTCGGCGCCGTTCGTCCGGTCCACGATCCGTACGTACAGGCCGGTCACCCGGCCGAAGGTGCCGCCGTCCGCGGAGGCCACGACGACCACGCGGTCGATCGCGGGCTCCATACGGGCGAGATCGACGTCGAGGGTGTCGGTGACTCCGTCCCCGGCGGTCCGCTTTCCCTCGTGACGCACGGCCCCCGACGCGTGGGCAGGCTGGTTGTAGAAGACGAAGTCCGCGTCGCTGCGCACCTTTCCCGACACGAGGAGGAGCGCCGAGGCGTCCACGTCCGGTGCCCCGGGTGAGGTGCGCCAGCCCAGTTCGACCCGTACGGCCTGAGCCGGCACAGCGACATTCGTTCCTTTTTGCATGGTCATGCTCGCCCCCATCACGAGTCCGGCTGCCCGGAGATTTCCCGCCAACCTAATCCCCGGCCCACCGGGGTGCCCACTGCTCTGCCGGGACGGCTCCCGGCGAGCCTCCGGCCACGCCGGTGAGCCGGCTCTCCGCTCGGCCACCCGATGCGCCTTTTCGAAGGTGCCCCGGCGTCGGTGATCACAAGCACTCGCCCCTGGGGAGAGCGCCCCCGCGGGTCTCCCGTGCGCGGCCCCGCGCACACCGGGCGGTGACCGGCATCTGATGAGGGGTCAGGGGCCTGACCGCCCGCGAGCCCCACCCCGTCGGCGGGTCTCCACGTGCGGGTCACGTACGCGCCGGGGCGGCGCCCTGCTCTTCGGGCGCCGCCCCGGGCCGACGGGTCAGACGTTCGTCCGGGGGATCTGTTCGTTCCAGGTGCGGGAGAAGACCCGGCGGCCGTCCTCGTACCCGTCGAGCGTCGCGTCCACGTGGAAGGCGTCCTCGTCCGAGGTCAGCACGGTGCGCGTCTCGACGCGTACGTCCCAGTCAGGGCGGCCGAAGCGCATCACCCAGGCCGACTCGCCGCGCACCGATCCGAAGTCCTCGCCGGTCCAGCTGTACTTCTCGCAGGCCCTCAGCCCGGTCTCGATCCCGGTGTCCTCGTACCGCTGGAGTCCCCGGTCCTTCACGATGTCGAGCACCGACCGGTAGTCGACCAGGTCCCTGGTGACGGTCCACGCCTGTTCCGGCTCGCTCAGCCGCGTGACCGCGGGCGGTGCGCAGCCTTCGGGCTCGCCGAAGGGGCGCAGGGCCTTGTCCTCCGGCACGTCCTCGGGGCGGACGGGCAGGGTCAGGGTGCTGCCGCTCTCGTACACGCTGAGCAGCGCCGGCCGGGGGGCCGGCCAGACGAGCGGCCAGTACGAGGTGGACAGCGACACCCGGATGCGGTGTCCGGGCGGGAACGCGTGCGCGATGCTGTGCAGCGGGACGCGCACCCGGTACCGCCTGCCCGGCTCCAGCGCTTCCGGGTGCTCCTGGCTGTCGCGGTGGGTCAGGTTGAGTACGCCGTAGGTCACCCGCGTCGAGCGTCCGTCCGGTGCGACGTCGGACAGCCTGACGTTGAGCTGGGCCACCGGTGCGTCCGAGGCCACCTCCGCGTCGAGGGCGGGTGCGCCGAGGACTTCGACGCGCCCGTCCAGCGGTGCGGTCTGGAAGACGAGCGATCCGCCGTCCTCCTCACGCTGGTCGTAGGGCAGGTCCGGAGGGGCGTTGTACGAGGCCCATTTGCCGGCGAACTGGCCGACGGACAGCGGCGACTGCACCGTGTGGGCACGGTCCTCCTCGCTCCGCCGGTCCCCGGGCCTTCCCAGTGCGCCGTCGCGCAGCGGGAGGACCGCCTCACCGATGTTCGGTGAGGGCCAGGACGGCTCTCCGACCCACCGGCCGGGCCGTTCCTCGTAGGAGGTCGAGGGCGGGACGCTCTCCTGCATCCAGGCCAGGAGCATGGGGCCGTCCATGACGCCGTTGTCGATGCCCTTGAGCCAGTGGTCCCACCAGCGCACGACCTCCTGGAGGTACCCGATGGCCGGTCCCGGCTCGCCCAGGTGCGGCAGTTTGTGCGACCAGGGGCCGATCAGTCCCTTGCGCGGCACGTCGACATTGCTCAGCAGCCGGGTCACCGCGTTGGAGTAGCCGTCCGCCCAGCCGCTGGAGGCGAGTACCGGGCAGCGCAGGGCCGTGTAGTCCTCGCTCAGACTGGCGTGCCGCCAGTAGTCGTCCCGCTGCTGGTGGCGCAGCCATTCCAGGACCCAGGGGCGTGCGGCGTCGAGCCGTTCCCGCCACATCTCCCGCCAGCGTCCACCGACCACGGCCGGGTCGGGCGGGCAGGTGGCGTACGCGAACATGGTCCCGGCCTCGGCCAGGTTGTCGGACAGCATCGCGCCGCCGAGGTAGTGCATGTCGTCCGCGTACCTGTCGTCGGTGAACGAGGCGAGACAGATGGCCCGCAGGCTCGGCGGCCTGCGGGCGGCCGTCTGGAGAGCGGCGAACGCTCCCCAGGAGATGCCCATCATCCCGGTGTTCCCGTCGCACCAGGGCTGTGCGGCGATCCAGGCCAGCACGGCCTCGGCATCGCTCTGCTCCCGCTCCAGGTACTCGTCCAGCAGCACGCCCTCCGACTCGCCGGTCCCCCGCAGGTCGACACGTACGCACGCGTATCCGTGTCCGGCGATGTAGGGGTGGTGGATGGCGTCGCGCGTGGAGGTGAGGTCGTTCTTGCGGTACGGGATGTACTCCAGGACGGCCGGCACGGGTTCCGCGTCCGAGGCGGTGGGACGCCAGACCCGGGCGGAGAGCTTGACTCCGTCCTCCATGGGGATCGTGACGTGCTTCTCTTCCTGGATCGCGCAGGGCAGCTGGTCGACGTAGCGCATACCTGTGCGACCTCCTTTCGTCGTGCTGGTCCTGACGGGTCACCTGGTCTTCGTGCCGCGGCCTCCCGGTTCCGTCTCGTCGAAGGTGAGTCCGAGGGCGGCCACGCACCGGTCGAACTTGCGGCGGAGGTCCTCCTCGTCGTCGCCTCCCGTGAAGATGTGGGCCACCTCGTAGCTGTAGCTGTCCTGCTGGGAGACCGTGGAGAGCTTCTGCCCCTCCTCGGGGACGACGTCGATACGCACGCCGGGTATCTCGCGCTCGATGGCCGCGAGCTGCTCCGGGGTCGGCACCTGGTGCACCTTCCCGTCGCCGAACCAGCGGTAGTACCACTTGGCGGCCATGGCGTAGGGCCCCTTGCCGCCGGTGAGCGCCGGATCGCGGCCCAGCGCGAGGCTGATCATCCGGTGGTGGTTGGGCGCGCCGTCGACGTAGTCGAAGAGCTCGGCGTGGGACTGCGAGTGCCGGGGGTTGATCTCCAGGAGACTGATGTCTCGCGTCTTCGGGTCGTAGAAGTACTCGATGCTGAAGGTGGCCGCTTCCATGCCGATCTGCCGCATGGTGCGCTCACTGGCCTCGTGCAGCTTGCGGATGACCGGGGCGGGGAGGCTGCTCGGGTACTGATGGCGCAGGAAGCACGGGGAGGCCGGGTAGTTGATCGAGTCCAGCACGCCGTACAAGGTCACCTCGCCCTGGTGGACGTATCCCTCGACGGCGACCTGGATCCCGGTCATCGCCTCCTCGGCCAGGCAGACCTGGCCCCCCACGCCGTCCATCTCCGGAGGCAGGTCCAGGAGTTCGAGTACCGAGTCGAAGGGCCTGCCCACCCGTCCGATGCCCGCACGGATCTCGTCGACGGCCGTCCGGAACTCCGTCATGTCCGAGACGCCGTACGCCAGCTCCGACGAGTAGGCGAGGGCGGGTTTGAGCCACATGGGGAAGTTCACCCCCTCGGGCGGGTGCGGGTCGTCCGTCTCCAGGTCCACCCTGCCGAAGCGCGGGTACTCGTCGATGACCTTGGCCTGTTCGAGCCTGCTCCAGTACTTGTGCTCGCACTTGACGACGGATTCGAGGCTGGTCGTGCGTACGCCGTACTCCTTGCCGAGCATGGGGACGAGGGTGCTCACGGGGAAGTCCCAGTAGCCCACGATCGCATCGACGCTGCCGTCGTGCGTGTCGAGAACGGCCCGTGCACGGTCCATCAGAGCGGGCACGGACACCTCGCCCTCCTGCAGTTCCTCGATCGTCAGCAGGCGGTGGAACCGGTAGGAACCGGCGTCCGGGACCGCTTCCAGCGTCGGCAGGTTCGCCTCGTCGAGGCCGATGACGAAGATGTTCTTCCGCGTCTCCTCGGGCATAAGGAGGTCCCTTCGGTAGGAGGTGTTCCTGTACGCCTCAGCGCCTGCCCGCACCGGCCACCGGCATGCGGAAGCGTCCTCCTGGGGGATTTTCCCGCTCGTGTCAACGCACTCCGCGGGTGCGGAACTGGACGCTGATCCGCGGCCCCCTGGCGTGAGCGGTCTTGGGAATCGCGTGCTGCCAGGTGCGCTGGCACGATCCGCCCATGACGATCAGGTCGCCGTGGCCCAGCGGCCTGCGCACCGTCTCGCCTCCGCGGCACGGCCGCAGGAGCAGGTCACGCGGGGCGCCGAGCGAGAGGATCGCCACCATCGTGTCCTCGTGGGAGCTGCGGCCGGTCAGGTCGCCGTGCCAGGCGACGCTGTCGCGCCCGTCCCTGTAGTAGCAGAGCCCTGCCGTGGTGAAGGGCTCACCCAGCTCGTGGACGTAGTGGGAGGACAGCGCGTCGCGGGCCTCGTCCAGAACGGGGCTCGGCAGCGCGTTCCCGGCCCGGTAGAAGGCGAGCAGCCGGGGAACGTCGACGGTCCGGTCGTACATCTGCCGCCGCTCCGCCCGCCAGGGCACCTCCGCGGCGAGCGCGGCGAAGAGTTCGTCGGCGCCGCTCAGCCAGGCCGGCAGCAGGTCGATCCACGCCCCGTCGCCGAGGACCGTCCTGCGGAGCCCGGTGAGACGGCCCAGGCGCGGGCTGTCGGCCTGGTCGAAGAGTGAACCCTGGAGATGAACGGACATGGGACCAGCCTAGCCGCTAATAGAACACGCGTTCCCATCACTGTCCGGCGCCGGGCGCCTCCGGATCGTCGCTGCTCAGCTCCGGCTCCAGGCCCTCGGCCACCGCGGTCCGGCCGAGGCCCGCGTCCGCGCGCCACGCTTCGAAGGACCAGCTGGTCAGGGCCACCACGGCCAGTCCGAGCGTCCAGCCGCCGACCACGTCGCTGAACCAGTGCACGCCCAGCGCGATGCGGGTGAATCCGACGCCCAGCACCGAGACCGCCGCCACGGCCCAGAAGAGGGGGCGCAGCCCGCGGCGTACCAGCGGCAGCAGGACGAGCAGGAGGATCGCGAACGAGGTCGTGGCCGTCATCGCGTGACCGGAGGGGAAGG
The DNA here is from genome assembly GCF_036345975.1 of Streptomyces clavifer. Classification (NCBI taxonomy): domain Bacteria; kingdom Bacillati; phylum Actinomycetota; class Actinomycetes; order Kitasatosporales; family Streptomycetaceae; genus Streptomyces; species Streptomyces clavifer. Next base: position 694,639 of record NZ_CP107793.1, read on the forward strand.
AGAATCCGGGGGCGTGGGCCACCGGGTCCGGCAGGACCGGCCTCGCCCGCTCGACGATGATCTTCACCAGAAGCCCCGTCAGCCCCCCGGCCACCGCGGTGACGGCCGACCACGCGGCCAGACGCCAGGCACGGCGGTACACGAGCCACAGGGTGAGTACGGCGACCGCCGCACGCAGGGTGACGGGGTCCCACACGACGTCCGAGAAGAAGCGCAGGGTGCCTGTCCACGCCGGATGGTCGAGGGCGGTCCGGTTCAGCCACCGGGCCGCGCCGGCGTCGAGGCGCCGCAGCGGATGCCACCCGCTCTCCACCAGGACGAGCAGGAGGCCGAACAGGACGGCGGTGACCGCGGCGACGGCCGCCGAACCGAACAGCCGGATCCCGAATCTGCGGTCGGCGTCCCGGCGGCGCCGTCGTAGGGCCGGGGCAGCGGGTCGGGCAGTCATTCAGGCTCCTGGGTCGGGTTGTACGGGACCTGGCCGCTTGGCCCGCACCGCCTCGAGTTGGGCGGCGAAGGAGAGGCCGAGGAAGAGGGCGATGGAGGTGAGGTAGGCCCACAGCAGCAGCGACATGAACGCGGTGAGCGGGCCGTAGACGGTGTCGAAGGAACCGCTGATCTGGAGATAGAGGCTGAGCAGCCAGGTCAGCGTGGTCCAGAGCACCAGATACACGGCGGCGCCGAAGGCCAGCCACGTGTAGCCGGGCTGCCGGCGCCTCGGCGAACGGCGGAAGATCGCGCTCGCCGAGATGAGGACGAGGACCAGCCCGGCGGGCCAGCGCAGCAGGTCCCACGCGGACCGGGCGCCCGTGCCGAGGTCGTACACGTCGACCACGGCCGCCACCAGGTCGCCCCCGGCCACCATCGCGACGAAGCCGACGCCGAGCGGGATGCCGGCGGTCAGCGACATCACCAGCCCGCGCAGGTACTTCCGATGGAAGACCCGGTCGCGTTCGACCCCGTAGATGCGGTTGGCCCCGCGTTCTATCTGGCACATCGCCGTCGTGGTGTTGCTCAGGGAGAAGACCAGTCCGAACCAGAGGGCGAGCTGGGCCCCGTCGTCGGCGCTCCGCCGGCTGCGGTCCAGCGCGTCGTCGACCACCTCGGCGCTCGGCCCCGCGGTGATCCGCTGGATCGTCAGCTCCGCCACCCTGCCCAGGTTCTCCGTGTGCAGGGCGGTCGACAGTCCGACGAAGGCGATGACCAGCGGCACCACGGCCAGCACGGTCTGCAGGGCGAGCGCCCGGGAGTGGCTGAAGCCGTCGGCGTACCGGAAGCGGACGAAGGAGTCGCGCAGCAGCGGCCAGCGGCCGTAGCGCCGCAGGGTGGCCAGCGCCTCGTCACCGGAGAGTTCGCTGCCGATCATGTCCCGGGTCTGGGGGACCCTGGTGGCGGTACCCATCTCACTCTCCTCGCACGGGCATGAGTACGGTCAGCGCGCCGGGCCTGACCTGGGCGGTGAGGCGGCGGCCGGGGGACACGGGATCGCCGTCCAGTTCGCGGTGCTGCGGGGCGTCGAAGCGGATGTCGGCACGCCGGAAGGTGAAGTACTCCACGGAACGGGACCCGCCCGCGCGGCCGGTCCCGCCCTCCGGCCCGCGGCGCGCCAGCGAGGCGACGGCGGCCAGCCATCCGGCGGGGCCGCGCGGGTCGAGGATCATGAGGTCCAGCAGGCCGTCGTCGGGCCGGGCGGCCGGGACCAGGGTGGCACCGCCCTGCACCTTGCCGGTGTTGGCGATGAGCACCATCCGGGCGGTGCGCCGCAGGGGCCGCGCACCGTCGATGCCGACCGTCAGGCGCATACGGGGTGCGCGCAGCTCCTTCAGACCGGCCACCGCGTAGGCGGGCCAGCCCATCAGTGCCTTGGCGCGGTCACTGGTGCTCTCCAGCATCACGGCGTCGAGCCCGGCGCCCGACATCACCGTGAAGTGCGCGGGCGCCAGGCCGTCGCCCTCGATCCGCCCGAGGTCGATGCGGTGCGGCGCACCGCGCAGCGCGACGGACAGCGCCTCCGCCGGCTTCACCGGAAGCCCCAGGTTGCGGGCGAGGAGGTTGCCCGTGCCGCAGGGCACCACCGCGAGCGGGACGCCCGTCCCCGCCAGTGCCTCCGCGGCCGCCCGGATCGTCCCGTCGCCGCCGCAGACCACGACGAGCGACGCTCCTTCGCGCACCGCGTGCGCCGTCTGCCCCTCCCCCGGATCGTCGGCCGTGGTCGGCACGAAGTCCGCGCCGTGGTGGCCGTGGTCCTCGAGGATCCTTCGCAGGGCGGCGCGGGCCGCCTCGTCGGTGACGGTGGGGTTGAACACCACCGTGGTGCGCCCGGTCGGCACCCCGCGGGCCGGCTCCTCGTCAGCCGCCCCGGCAGCGGGCGCGACGCCGGGCACATGGGGCCCCGCCAGCAGCGCGCGGCCGACGATCAGCAGGGACAGCCCGCCGTTGAGCAGGCCCCCCACGACGTCCGTGGGGTGGTGCATCCCCCGGTACATCCTGGCGATCCCCACCAGCACGGGCAGGAGAAGCAACAGGGCCGCCACGGCTTTGCGCCACGGCCCCTTCGTCCGCTGCAGGACCAGCACCGCGAGACCGGCGTAGAGGGCTGTCGCCGCCCCGGTGTGTCCTGAGGTGTAGCTGGAGGTGGGGGGCGAGGCGTCGAGGCGTTCGACGTCGGGCCGGTTGCGGTCCACCGCTTCGGTGATGACCAGGAAGACCAGTGACTGGAGCGACACGGCGACGGCCAGGAAGAGCGCGTCCCGCCACCGGGGCAGCCGTGGGACCAGGAGCAGGACGAGGCAGGAGAGGAGGGTGCCGACGACGACCGTGGTCGTGTTGCCCGCCTCGGACACGACGAGGGAGACCGTGTCGAGCGTCCCGGTGCGGGCACTTTCCAGCGAGTCGGCGATCTCGTCCTCGGCCGTCAGCGGCCAGACCGTGGCCGCGGGCCCGGTGAGTAGGAGTCCGAGCCCGACCATCAGGGCGGCCTGGCACACCGCCGTCGAGGCGATGACCCCTGCGGCCCGGCCCCTGCCCCTGGGGGTCCGGGGGGTACTGCTCGCAGGCTCCGCCACGGAGCGGGACGCCGACGGCGACGGCGGGGTGTGTTCCCCGGTACGCGGCGGCGGCGTGGCGGAGACGGGCCCGCCGGGGAGGGCTGCGGGCCCGCCGGGGAGGGCTGCGGGTCTTTCCGGTATGTCGGTCGGCATGGTGTTCCCGTCGTTTCGGTGACCCTCGGCTGCGCAGGGGACCGGGGTTCACCCCCGGCGTCTCGCCGTCTGCCCTCTCCGCGCTCCTCCAGACCTCCCGCCGCGACAACGTCCGCTCTCCCGGCCGGCGCGACCCTGCGGCCCGTCCGTCCGGTCGCAGCGTCCGAGGATCCGCCATAGGCTGCCGGGGCCGACACGGTGTGACCGCGACGGGCCTGACCAGGGCGTCCGCTCCACGGCGGCCGAACCGCGCGCACCCGGGGGTCACGAGCGGCCACCCGGAAATCGCATCACTGACGTGCGTGCGCGTGGGCAGGAGAGGGACGACGCCGCACGACCCTCGTACGGGCGACGGCGGATACGGCATACCTCAAGGAAAGGAGCGGCCCGATGCCGGACGAAGGACGCGGTGACGACGTGTACCAGCCGGATGGGTCCGACGCGGACAACCGGCCGACGGACGATCTGGACCCGGAGAACGTGCTCGACGAGCCCGACCTGGACGACGTGCTGGACGCGGGGTACTCCCCACCGGAGAAGCCCCTGGGCGTGTCGAAGTACGGCACGACGGGCGAGGAGCAGCGGGAGGGCGAATCCCTCGACCGCCGCCTCGCCCAGGAGGTGCCGGAGGAGGACCCGCTCCTGGCCGACCCGGCCGGCGCAGGGCCGGAGGACAACGGTCCGGAGGAGGTCGACGCCGGGGACGAGCGCGCGGGACGCGTCGCCGTGGCCGACGAGGAACCCGGGTCCGCACGCGACAACAGGGTGCTGGGCCGGGACGTCGGCATCGACGGAGGCGCAGCCTCCGCCGAGGAGGCCGCGGTGCACATCCAGGAGGACGACGGAGCCTGAGCGGACCTGGTCCCGGGCTTCGCCGCACGGGCCCAGGACATGCCCCTGCCGAACAGGGGAACGTCGTGATTCGCGGGCCGCGATCCGGTGGTCCGCGCGGAGGAAAGGTGGCAGCTGATGACCGACAACGATGTGAAGCAGCGCAAGGTACTGGCCGTGGTCACCAACTACGGCGTGGAACAGGACGAACTCCTGGTCCCCCTCGAGCACCTCCGCGGTGCGGGAGTGCGGGTCGACGTCGCGGCCGTGTCGATGGACGACATCGCGACGCTGGTCGGTGACAAGGATCCGGGGGAGACCGTTCGTCCCGACCTCACGCTGGCCGACGCCGACCCCGCGGCCTACGACGTGCTGCTCGTGCCGGGCGGCACGCTGAACGCGGACACCCTCCGGCTCCAGAACGCCACGACCGACATCATCCGTTCCTTCACGGATTCCGGCCGTCCCGTGGCGGCCATCTGCCACGGTCCCTGGGCGCTGGTGGAAGCGGGCGTCGTCGCAGGCAAGCGGCTGACCTCCTACGCCTCACTGCGGACCGACATCCGCAACGCGGGCGGCGAATGGACCGACGAACCGGTCGTGACGGACGGTTCCGGTGGCTGGACGCTGATCACCTCACGCAATCCGGGTGATCTGGACGCCTTCCTCGGGGAGATCGACGCCGCCCTCGCGGCCCGGGCCTGACCGGAGACGGTGCGGGCGGGACGGCCACCGCCGGTCACGGCCGTCCCGCGCTGCGGCGGGGCCCGGTAGCCGCGGTGTCCCCGGCACTCACGTGCAGGTCGTCGTGGAACGCCCGGCCCCGCGCTGTGAGCGAGAGGGGTGTGTCGAACGTGCAGGAGGCGCCGGGCTCCAGCGTCCGGCCGAACTCACACACCACATTCGACTTGGCGGTCGTCTCGTCGTAGGAGGGGACCTGGTGTGCCCGGCAGTTGGACGGGATCGCCGCGTAGTCGAGTCCCCGGGTGACGGAGTGGACGACTCAGGCACTGTCCGCGGCTTCGGTGCGTCGGATGTGTGGGGGGATCAGTATGAAGAGAACCTCTGTGTGACGTGACAGCCTTCGATACCGAACGGTTGCGGCCGCGAGTGACCCCGTGGGGCGGCGGGGCGCAGGTGGACGCACCGTCCTTGCCGCGACCCACCGGCCGGCCGCGGCAAGGACAGGTCCTACGAAAAACTGCCCGGGACGAGTTCGCGGCACGAACTCAGCGGGGAGGGAACCGGTCACGGCCGGGGCGGAGTCGTGGAACTCCGGTTCAATGATCGTAAAATCCAGGTCGAGCGTCCTTGGACGGTGAACGGGGTATCCCGTATAGCAACGCACCCGGGGAAAACAGTTCGGCCCGAGGTATCGGGAACGACGGAACACCAGCCCCCGGGCCGGTGCCGTCACGGTGCCCGTCACGACCGGGGCGTGCACTTCGTAACGGCGCACCGCGCGTCGGCGAGAGCCCTGTGCCCTGACACGGGTCCGCCTCTACGCACGGGCGGACCAGGGCCGTTCCGCGTTCCCGGGCAGACATCGGTGGAGGCGGGAATTCCGACGACGGCCTGAGGAACGGTGAACTTCTCGCGTCGAAGACCCGCGGGCCGCTCATGCATTCACCGAAACCGATCAAAGAGCAGACGGCTGATCAGCGACCGGGCCGTTACGTCGCATGCGCGAACTCCGCGGCGGCCGGGTCTTGAACGCACGGAACTCTTCCAACTCGGCTGGATGTACGTCGAGATCCAGAGGGAAGTGGTTCTGCCGATCCTTCGGTCCGATCTCTCCGGACACCATACCGAACATGGCCGCGGGCGAAATCCGGCGGCCCCGCCATGGCCGCCCCCCCCTTCGACGAACGGGTGCTGCGCCTCGACGCCGCAGATCATTCCGCCCGCGTCGCGCGCTCCGCGCAGCGGCGGAACTGCGAGGCGCCGAACAGGCCCGCAAGGTCCGGGTGCGGGTGGGGCGCAGCCCCGGCAGCCGGGATCGCCTCCGCCCGTCCCGCTGCGGCCGGGCAGCCTTCGTGGGCAGAGGAGGGCCGACTGGATGCGCGCCCGCTACCGGGGCCGGGGCAGCCGCGGGGCCGGTTGCACTGCCCCTGCCCACACCTCGGGCCCACCGGCCCAGAACGACGGCTACCCGCAGGTGGGCGTAGGTATGGAGGGCGCGCGCAGAGCCTGTGGGGGACGCGGGAACGGGACGTGCCGTGGCGGGGCCGCGGGACTCGGTCGTGCCGGCCCACGGCCGTGTCGATCCGCGTGGCGGAGGCGGCGGACCCGCGTCCCGCACCGCCCGGAGCGGGCGTGCGCCACGCGAATGTCGCCCTTTGTAGCCCACCCGCCACTTCTTGTCAGCCAGGCCCTCCAGCGGAAAAGCACCCGCTGTTAACGCAGGCTTTAACAATAACGCGGCAGGTCGGGCCGACAAAAGCAGCGTAAAACGGATAACCCCAAGATTGGGGCTCCCCAACCAGCACATCGTGGGCTTAACTTATGTGTCATGACCTCCCCTCGCTCCGCCTACGGAGGCGGCTACTACGCCGCGCCGTCGTTCCCCGACACCCCGATCTACGACTCCCTGGTCGCCGAGCGGGGTACCCCTCAGATCGCACCGATCCGAGTCCCGGCCGCCTACGACACCGGCAGCAGCTACCTGCCGGCCCTCCCGTCGGCGCTTCCGGCCCTGCCCGCCGCCCCGTCCCAGCACAACGGGTCCTACGGCTACCCGCAGCAGGCACCGCAACCGCAGTACCAGAACGCCGGGATGCAGCAGGCGCCGATGATGCAGCCCGCGCAGCTGCAGCACGCACCGGCCCCCTACATCCCCCAGCAGCCCGCCGCGCCCCGTGGCTACCAGCAGCCGCCGCAGCAGCCGCGGCCCGGGACGGGCTACGAGGCGATGCGCCCGGCCTCTCCGAGGCCGGCACCCGCGCCGTCTCCGTACGAGGAGCCGTACAACCGTCCGTACCAGGGCCGGGGGTACTGAGCGGGGCGAAGCAGCCCGCCGTCAGGGGCGGACGGCAGGATGGATGCATGGTTACTCCCGTACTCAGGGCCATCCACATCCACCCGGTCAAGTCTCTGACCGCGTGCACGACCGATGAGGCCGCCGTCGAGCCATGGGGACTCGACGGCGACCGCCGCTGGATGCTGATCGACAGCGAGGGCCGGGTCGTCACACAGCGTCAGTTGCCCCGCCTGGCCACGCTGTCCGCAACGCCGTCGCCGGGCGGCGGGGTGGTGCTGGCGGCGCCCGGCAGCGAGCCGCTGACCGTGGACGTGCCCGACCCGGCCGCCACCGTCCTCGCGGAGCTCTTCGGGAGCGAGGTCGAGGTGGTGGAGGCGGCCGGGGCCGCCCACGCCTGGTTCGGTGCGCGCCTCGGTGCGGAGGTCCGGCTCGTCCACCTGGACGAGCCGTCGCACCGCAGGTCCATCGACCCGGCGTACTCCCGCCCCGGCGAGACGGTCTCCTTCGCCGACGGATTCCCGCTGCTGCTGACCGCGCGCGCCTCGCTGGACGCGCTCAACTCGCTGATCGCGCAGGGCGAGTACGCGGACGAGGGACCGCTGCCCATGAGCCGTTTCCGGCCGAACGCGGTCGTGGACGGCACTACGCCCTGGGCCGAGGACGGCTGGCGGCGGATCGCGATCGGGGAGGTCGCCTTCCGCGTGGCGAAGCCGTGCGGACGGTGCATCGTCACCACCACCGACCAGCGGACGGCGGAGCGGGGCAGGGAGCCCCTGCGCACGCTCGCGCGTCACCGTCGGTCCGGGAAGAGTCTGCACTTCGGCCAGAACCTGATCCCCGAGGGGACCGGTGTGATCCGGGTCGGCGACCCCGTGCGGGTCCTCGCCCGACAGGCCCGGCCCTCGGACCGCCCGGGTCAACCCGCGGGAGGCGGAGGGGCGTTGGCGGAGTGAGGTTGCTCTCTCTTCGCCGCTCCGGTGTGCAATCGGGGCCGTATCGGGCTATGACGGATACGGAAGGGGGTGCGTGGCTGTGCGAGCAGTTCTGGGAATCCGGCGGTGGCGGCGCAATCCCCTGTGCCGGCCCACTGATCGTCACGAGGCCTGGGTGGCCCTCGTCGCGCTCCTGCTGATGCTGGTCGCGGCCCCGACGCTCGGCCGGCTGTGCGGCACGCTCACCGACGACGCTCTCCAGCGGACGGTGCGGGCCCAGCACGCTCAGCGCCACCTCACCACGGCCGTCGTGATCCGTGAAGACTCCGGTGCGCCCCGCTTCGCGCACGACCCCGAGCGCGCGGTCGCGGAGGACACCACACCCACCTCGGTCGTGGCCCGGTGGAAGGCGCCGGACGGCACGGACCGTACGGGAAGGGTGGCGACGGCCTCCCGCGTCACCGCTCCCGGCGCCCGGATTCGGATCTGGACGGACGAGACGGGCCGTGCGGCGCTGCGCCCCATGGACGCGTCCACCGCGCACACGCACGCCGTACTGGCCGGTGTCGGAGTGACGCTGCTGGCGGCCGGTCTGGTGGAATCCGCCCGCAGGCTGGTCGTATGGCGCATGATGCAACGGCGGTACACGCGGCTCGCCGAGGCCTGGGCCGAAACAGGTCCCGACTGGGGCAGAACGGGTACGGGAAGCTGACCCCGGGGTGTGCGGCGTCCGGTCCCGGGCGCTGCGCGGGGCTCCTGAAGAGGGTTCATGCGCGGCAGACCCGTCAACTCACGTCCGCCGCGCGCGCTACGGTGGACCGGCCCGCCCGACTCTCCTCGGCAGGCGGACCCGGTGCTGACCGGACCGGACAGCACCGGCAGTCGCACGGCATGCGGGCAGGCACGAGGCAGCGCACACGGCACGAGGTGGGGGCACAGCAGCACCATGGCACAGGGCACGGTCCAGGTGACGCACACCGGCACATCGCGATGGCGGCGCCGCACGGGCGAATACGCTTCCCTCACCGCTGCCCTGGAGGCCGCGACCGAAGGTGACGTCCTCACCATCGCCCCCGGCACCTACCGGGAGAATCTCGTCATCCACCACGCGGTGACGCTGCGCGGGCCCGAGGGCTCCGCCGGATCCGTCCGGATCGCACCGGCCGACGGCGTCCCCCTGACCGTCCGCGCCTCCGCGGTGATCCAGGACCTCCATGTGGAGGGGCAGGACTCGGCTGCCCCCGCCCTGCTCGTGGAGGAAGGCGCGCCCGAGCTGTCGGATCTGCGCATCGTGACCAGGTCGGCCGCCGGGATCGAGGTACGGGGGGCCGCCAGGCCCACCGTGCGCCGCTGCACCGTCGACAACCCGGCCGGGGTCGGAATCGCCGTACTCGACGGTGCCGGGGGCGTGTTCGAGGAGTGCGAGGTCGTCTCGGCCGGACAGTCCGGCATCGCGGTGCGCGACGGCGCACATCCGAGGCTGGATCGCTGCCGCGTCCACCACGCGTCGGGGGCGGGTCTGAGCGTGACCGGTGAGGGCAGCGGCCTGGAGGCGGTGGGCTGCGAGGTGTACGAGATCAAGGGCAGCGGGGTGCAGGTCACGGCCCGGGGCTCCGCGCACCTCACCGACTGCACCGTGCACCGCACGTCCGCGGACGGGGTCACGCTGGACACCGACGCGGTCCTCACACTGGCCGACTGCGACATCCACGACATACCGGAGAACGCGGTCGATCTGCGGTCCCGGTCGGTGCTCACCCTGACCCGGTCCACCGTCCGCCGGTTCGGCCGCAACGGCCTGTCGGTCTGGGACCCGGGCACCCGTGTCGATGCCAACCAGTGCGAGATCCACGACAGCACGGGTGACTATCCGGCGGTCTGGGTCAGCGACGGGGCGACGGTGATACTCGATTCCTGCCGCGTCCACGACGTGCCCGACGCCCTCTTCGTCCTCGACCGCGGCTCGCGCGCGGACGTCGTGGACAGTGATCTCTCCCAGATCCGCAACACGGCGGTCTCGGTGAGCGACGGGGCCACGGCGCAGCTCGACGACTGCCGGATCCGTGAGGCGTCCACCGGGGCGTGGTTCCGCGACCACGGCAGTGGCGGCACCCTGAACAACTGCACCATCGATGCGGCGCAGACCGGGGTCATCGTCACCAAGGGCGCCGACCCGGTGATCGAGCGCTGCACGGTCACCTCGCCGGCCGAAGCCGGTTTCTACGTCTCCGCCGAGGGCCGCGGCACCTTCAACAGCTGCCGGGTCACGGGGAGCGAGGGGTACGGCTTCCACGTACTGGACGGCTGCCGGTCCACCCTGACGCACTGCCGTACGGAGCGGTGTGCCCGCGGCGGCTACGAGTTCGCCGACGGCGGGGCCCTGCACGGCGAGGGACGTACCGGCGGCCCGGTCGTGGAGGACTGCACGAGCGACGAGAGCGGACTGCTCGGCGCCGCTCCCCCGGCACCGAAGGTCCTGACGGCGGCCCAGTCGTCGCCCGGGCTGCTCGGCACCATGCCGGTGCAGCGGGCGGCGGAGCCCGTCGCCGAGCGTCCGGCCGAGCCGGTACGGGACTCGGGCGCCGTCCTCGGTGAACTGGACGCGCTGGTGGGCCTGGACAGTGTCAAGCGCGAGGTGCGGGCCCTGACCGACATGATCGAGGTGGGCCGCCGCCGCCGCATGGCCGGCCTCAAGGCCGCTTCGGTGCGCAGGCATCTGGTCTTCACCGGTTCCCCCGGTACCGGCAAGACGACGGTGGCCCGGCTGTACGGCGAGATCCTGGCCTCGCTCGGTGTACTGGAGCACGGACATCTCGTGGAGGTGTCCCGGGTCGACCTGGTCGGCGAGCACATCGGGTCCACGGCCATCCGCACCCAGGAGGCGTTCGACCGGGCGCGCGGCGGAGTCCTGTTCGTCGACGAGGCGTACGCACTGTCGCCCGAGGACTCCGGCCGCGACTTCGGACGGGAGGCCATCGACACGCTGGTGAAGCTGATGGAGGACCACCGGGACGCCGTGGTGGTGATCGTGGCGGGCTACACCCACGAGATGGAGCGTTTCCTCACGGTCAACCCGGGTGTGGCCTCGCGTTTCTCACGGACGATCACCTTCAGCGACTACGTTCCCGAGGAGCTGCTGCGGATCGTGGAGCAGCAGTCCGAGGAACACGAGTACAGCTTGGCGGACGGGTCCGGGGAAGCGCTGCTCAAGTACTTCACCGCGCTTCCCAAGGGCCCGGCGTTCGGTAACGGCCGGACGGCCCGCCAGACCTTCGAGTCGATGGTCGAGCGGCACGCGGGCCGGGTCGCCCAGCTCGCCGAGCCGAGCACGGACGACCTGACCCTGCTCTATCCGGAGGACCTGCCCGAGCTCCCCTGAGCCTCCGCACCGGCCTGCTGGGGCAGGACGGGCCCGAGCCGCTCGAGGAGCGCGGCCCGTTGCACGGCGAAGTCCGGATCGGCCTGGTAGTCGGAGTGTCCCAGGATCGGTTCGGGCAGCGGGTGTTCCGGGGTGCGGCCGTAGACCAGCGGGTCCTTCAGAGGGCCCCGGTCGATCTCCGGGCCTCCGCGCTCGTCGATGCCCACGGGCCCGCCGATCGGGTCCGTGGCACGCCACAGGTTGCGCCAGCAGTGGACGGACCGGTGCAGCCCGTCCAGCGGGCCGGGGCCGAAGTAGGCCGGGAACCAGCGCCCGTAGAGCCGTTCGATCGGAGAACCGTAGGTGAGCAGCGCCACCCGGCGCCGGGCCGCGTCGGGCAGCTGCCAGACGGCGGCCGCTGCGAGCACGCTGCCCTGGGAGTGTCCCGAGATGACGAGCCGACCGCGGGTGCGGCCCGTCCAGGCGGACATCCGGGACGAGAGGTCGGGCACGGCCCGCTCGGCGTAGCAGGGCGGTGCGAAGGGGTGGGCGGCGCGTGGCCAGAACGTGCCCACGTCCCAGAGGATTCCTATGGTGCGCCGGGCGGAGACGTCGCGGTAGGCACGACGTCCCCAGGTGACGAAGAGTATGAAGCCGAACCCGATCATCCACGAGCCGGTCGACTGGGCGGCTTCGGCGAGCGATTCGACGGCAGGGCTCGTGCCGTCCATCGCCAGACCGGGAACCTCACCGCTGAGCCAGGACCCCGCGAACGCTCCGGCACCGAGCAGGAGCGTGGCGCCTGAGACGAGTCCGATGATCCGGGGTGCGGAGTCGGTGAGCGCGGCTGTGGCCCTCGCGCGGGCGATCCGCCGGGTGCGGACGGGGTCGGAGCGCGTCGGTTCGTACTCGGCCTCGATCGCCGGTCCGAGTCGGCGGGCCTGCCGGGCGGTGCGGACGACGAGCCAGGTGACGGGGACGAGCAGGAGCAGCAGGAGGACCGGGATGACGGAGGCCTGCCAGCTGAGGATGACCGGCGGGCCCTGTATCGCGGAGCCGCTGCCCATGCCGGGGGTGCCCGGGCCGTCGAGCCAGTCGGCGACGCGCTGGGCGACGCCTCCGGTCATCACGCCGCCGAGCCCGCAGGCGAGCATCGCGACGGCGGGGCCGCCGAGGCCGTGAAGGATCGTGCGTGGCTCGGGGGTGCGCCGGTACAGGCTGAGCGCCACGGCGGCGAGCACGACGACGAGGGTGCCCTGGCCGAGGGTGAGGGCACGGAAGGCGGTCTCTCCGGGGAGGGTGCCGGCGGACACCCAGCGGGGGCGCGACCAGGCGGCGAACACCACTCCGGCGACCAGGAGGAGGAGCGCCGCAGGAGGGAGAAAGCTGATGACGGCACGGTCGAGCCGGTTGTCGAGGCGTCGCTCGCTGCGGCCCCGGCGGCAGACCACGGCGACGACGACGAGGGCGCACAGGACGAGGGCCGCCTCGAACAGCCCACCGAGCACCGCGGGTACGGGACCGGTGCCGGCGCGGTCGTGCCGGGCGGCGGCGCCCCCGACGGCTGCGGCGACGGTGAGAAAGCCGGCGGCGGTGTGCGCGGCGCGCAGCCGGGCCACCAGCCTGCGGCCGTACCAGAAGCCCGGCCTGCCGAGGGCGGGGCGGACCACGGGGGCTCCGGACCGCACGGGTGGCGTCCCGTCGTCGCCACCGGGGTCGTCCAGGGTCAGCGGACGCTGCGATTCGTAGGCGCTCCAGGTGCGGTTGGACAGGTACCAGAGCAGCCCGACGAGGGCGGTGGGCACCACCGATGCGACGGCGAGCCGGCGCCCGGGCTGGGACCACCAGCCGCCCTGTTCCGTGGCGAGGAAGCCCAGCCAGGACCTCCGCCCGGAACACTCGGCGACGCCCGCGCACTGCCAGGCCAACAGGTCGAGGGCCACCTCGCAGGCGGCAGCGGTCAGCAGCACGGTGAGACTGAGGGCGAGGAGCCGCACCACCGCTCCGTACAGCCGGACCGCGGCCGTGCGCCCCCGGGCGGTGGGCCGCATCCAGTGGGCGAGGTTGACCACCATGAAGGGAAGCAGCAGGAGCCACAGGGCACGGGAGCCGTTGCCGGAGGTGAGGTTGGACCAGCAGTAGGCCTCGGCGACGGGCCCTTCCTGGTGGCGCTCGGGGTGCTGTTCGGCCGCGACGTCCTCGGTGCGCCGGTAGACGGCGGCCGTGGTGTCACCGGTGATCCTGGTCGTGCGGGGGTCGCCGAGCATCTCCTGGGGGGTGGTTCCGCCGACGCCGTGGACGAGCAGTTCCAGCGCCGCCCCGGAGCTCTGCGGGACCTGGGGTGCAGGGGCCAATGCGGTGACTCGCTCTCTGGTCCGGGCGGCGTCCGGGCCGCGGCGGGAAGTGGACGGGGCGCCGCACGGGCATCCCGGGCTGACGCGCAGTCACCACCATCCCGGACGGGAGGCGTCCAGCACACCGCTCTCACCGAATCTCCCCAGTGAAGGGGCCCGTGGGGGTGCGTGGCAGGATGAGGGCGTCCCGCAGGCGGCTGCCGGACCGTGCGACCGAGGGAAGGGCCGGGGCCGGCGATGAGCGAGAACCAGAACCTGCTCGCGGAGCAGCGGCGTGCGCTCATCCTCGACGAGGTGCGCAGGCGCGGTGGGATCCGGGTCAACGAGCTGACCCGCAAGCTGAGCGTTTCCGACATGACCATCCGGCGGGACCTGGACGCACTGGCGCGTCAGGGTGTCATCGAGAAGGTGCACGGCGGGGCCGTCCCGGTGGTCGAGGCGAGCACGCACGAGCCGGGGTTCGAGGCGAAGTCGACGCTGGAGCTCAGCGCCAAGGAGGACATCGCACGGGCCGCGGCCGCGATGGCGGTGCCCGGCAGCGCGATCGCGCTCTCCGGCGGCACGACCACGTTCGCGCTGGCCCGGCATCTGCTGGAGGTACCCGCGTTGACCGTGGTGACGAATTCGGTGCGGGTCGCCGATGTGTTCCACGACGCGCAGCGGCCGACTGCGGCGGGCGGCCCGCGGGCCGGGGCGGCCACGGTGGTGCTGACCGGCGGGGTCCGTACGCCTTCCGACTCCCTCGTGGGTCCGGTTGCCGACCGGGCCATCGACTCGCTCCACTTCGATGTGCTTTTCCTCGGGGTGCACGGCATCTCGGTCGAGGCGGGTCTCTCGACGCCGAACCTCGCGGAGGCCGAGACGAACCGCCGCCTCGTCCGGGCGGCGCGCCGGGTCGTGGTGGTCGCCGACCACACCAAGTGGGGCACGGTGGGCCTGAGTTCCTTCGCGGCGCTCGACGAGGTGGACAGCTTCGTCACGGACGCGGGCCTGCCGGACGGTGCCCGCCAGGAGATCGAGGAGCATCTGCCGGGCCTGGTCGTGGCGGGCGGATCACCGGACGCGTAGGGCCCGGCGTGTTCCGCTCCGCACCACGCGGAGCGGGAGACGTCCTAGGATCGTGACGTGGCCGTCTTCCGGATCGAGCGTTTCACCTCCCTCCCCGCCGCCGAGAGCTGGCGCCGGGTGACCGACTGGGAGCGGCATGGCGGGACTGTTCCGTTCACCTCGGTCACCGTCCCCACAGGTCCGCCCACCCGCACCGGCACGCTGTTCGTGGCCCGCACGGGCCTCGGACCGCTCGGTTTCGACGATCCGATGGAGGTCGTGCGGTGGACACCGCCGGCCGCCGGCAGGGCCGGGCTGTGCGAGCTGGAGAAGCGCGGCTCCGTGGTGCGGGGCCGGGCCTCGATCGATGTCCGTCCGACCGGCACGGGGTCCCACGTGATCTGGGTCGAGGAACTGCGGGTACGACTGCTGCCCCGCTGGGGCGATCCGCTGCTCGCGACCGCGGGGCGCCGGGTCTTCGGCCGGGTGCTCGACACGCTGCTCGACGAATAGCCGCGGCCGCCGCTCCCGGCGCCCGGGATCCGGTCGCCGGGAGCGGGGCGGACGGGGTCAGGCAGGGTCAGGCGGACCAGGTGCCCGTGGCGAGGAAGCGGTCGATCGTCGCCGTGTGCGGCTGGATGTCCAGGCCCTGCTCGCTCAGCCAGCTGTCCGAGTAGTACTTGTCGAGGTAGCGGTCGCCCGGGTCGCAGAACAGCGTGACGATGCTGCCGGTGCTGCCCCCCTCCACCATCTCGGCCACCAGCTTGAACGCGCTCCACAGCCCGGTGCCCGTCGAGCCGCCCGCCCTGCGGCCGAGAGCGCGCTCCAGGACGCGGACCGCGGCGACGGTGGCCGCGTCCGGGACCTTCATCATCCGGTCGATGGCGCCGGGCACGAAGCTCGGCTCCATCCGGGGCCGGCCGATGCCTTCGATGCGTGAACCGCAGTCGCTGGTGGCCAGTGGGTCGTGCCGGGTCCAGCCGTCGAAGAAGCAGGAGTTCTCCGGGTCGGGTACGCAGATCCGTGTGTCGTGCTGCATGTAGCGGACGTAGCGCCCGATGGTCGCCGAGGTGCCGCCGGTGCCGGCCGTGGCCACGATCCAGGCGGGCTCCGGATACCTCTCCAGTCTCAGCTGCTGGTAGATGGACTCGGCGATGTTGTTGTTGCCGCGCCAGTCGGTGGCGCGCTCCGCGTAGGTGAACTGATCCATGTAGTGGCCGCCGGTCTCGGCCGCGAGGGCCGCGGACTCCTCGTACAGCCTGCGGGCGTCGTCCACGAAGTGGCACTGCCCGCCGTGGAATTCGATCAGCCGGCACTTCTCGGGGCTGGTGGTGCGGGGCATCACCGCGATGAACGGCACGCCGATCAGCTTCGCGAAGTACGCCTCCGAGACGGCCGTCGAGCCGCTGGACGCCTCGATGACCGGCTTGCCCCGGCGGATCCAGCCGTTGCACAGTCCATAGAGGAACAGCGAACGGGCCAGCCGGTGTTTGAGGCTGCCCGTGGGGTGTGTCGACTCGTCCTTGAGGTAGAGGTCGATGCCCCACTGCTCGGGCAGCGGGAAGCGCAGGAGGTGCGTGTCCGCGGAACGGTTCGCGTCCGCCTGGACCTTGCGCACCGCCTCCTTGAGCCAGGCCCGGTAGTCCGGATCGCTGCGGTCGATGTCCACCGTCTCCAGCACCCCGCCGTCACGTCCGTGCTCATTGGTGTCCATCAGCGGTCTCCTTCTCGTGACGGCCGTGCTCCGGATCCACCACGATATTCCCCCCACCTGCACAAACGATCGCTTTGATGACCCATAGCCCTGCCTTTGCACAGCTGTCCGAGGGACGCACGACCGGTGTGGCGATCCGATGGCCCGCGCACCGATGTGGTCTGGTGCAAGCGGCCCCGTCCGGGGCAGAATTTCCCTCAGGAGTCGGGACAAGGGGGGTGAAGTCGCCATGACCGAAACTGAGTTCAGTGCGACGGATGTCAGGATCGAGCGGTGGGCCCGTTCGTTCACCAGGGCCGGCCGGGTGATCGTCAAGGACGGCCGGCTGGCGTTGCTGAGAAGCGACGGCCGGGAGATCGACAGCGCCCCGGTGAGCTCGGTGAGCGCGGGCAAGCGGTGGTTCCTGGCCGCCGACTCCGCGGTCGCGCGGATCAACGGGGTGCGCTACCGGCTGACGATGGGACAGCGCAACCGCAGGCCGGGCGGGGCAGCCCCGGTCCGCCGGTTCCTGGAGGCGCTGCGGGGCGCGGGCGCCCGAAGAAGCTGACGCAACGGGTCCGCGCGGACACCGCGAGTTGCGGAGCGCAACCCCCTGAGTCACGCTGGTCACACGTCACTGATGATGTACCGGCGGTTACGGCGCAAGCCGCTCCGCCGGGACCACACAGGGCGGACCACGCATCACCCGACCAGAAACAGCAGTCAGCCATCTGCTGGATCCGCCCCTTCGTCTTCTTCCGGACCTATTTCGGGGAGTCGCAGCCGTGATCAGCGAGCCAAGCAGGCACTGCGCGGTGGAGCTCCAGGCCCTGCCGTCGCGGATCGGTCAGGTCCGCAGAATCATTTCGGCGCAATTGCGCTACTGGCATCTCGATCCTCTGATCGACCAGGCAGCGCTCGGCGTCACCGAACTGCTGACCAACGTCCACCGGCATGCACAGCCGGACAAATCGTGCACCGTCGAGATCGAGCTGCTGCTCGACCGCCTGACGGTATCCGTCCACGACCACGACCCCCGGCTGCCGACCCTGTGCGATGCCGACTCCTCCGCCACTTCGGGGCGGGGAATGGCGCTGATCGCCGCTGTCAGCGAGAGCTGGGGCGTACGACCGAGCTCGGACGCGGGGAAGGTCGTCTGGTTCACCCTCCCCGCTCCCTCCTTCGCCACCGCTCTGCATCCTCTCCCGGTGTACGGGTCGATGACCGACGGCCCGTTCGCCTCCGGGCCCGGGATCCACCTGGAACCCGCGGCGGTGGAGACGCGCGCCCGGTCGGCCGTCGTCGGCTGACCGGAGCGGCACACCGAGCCGAGGGGAGCGCGCCGACCACGAGTGGCCGGCGCGCTCCCGCATGCCACGGGGCCCTGGGCCGACCGGTCCGCCCGGCGCGGTCAGCCGGTGCGTCCCCCTGCATCCCCCGGGCCGGCCGTGGTGAGTCCGGTCCCGTACCGCTCCCCGTACCGGTCCGTACGGGCTCCGGACGCGTTCCCACGGCGGGACCGGATGCCGGCGACGGCGGCGAACCGCGTCCGCCTCGTCGTCACGGTCGCCCGGGCGGGCTCGGACGGACCACGCCCGCGGGGCAGTTGCCGCGCTCCGCTCCCGCGGCCCTGTTCCCGCCCGGCCGGGCGCGGGTCAGGCGAGGGCGGCCAGTGGGTCGTCGAGCACGGGCTGCCAGGCCAGCTCGGCTGCGCCCACGAGGCTGTTGTGGTCGAGGGAGCAGGACAGGATCGGCACACTGCCGCTGCGGCCCCACAGGCTGCGGTCGGCCACCACCGCACGGAGCCGCTCGGGGTCGGCTTCCAGCAGGTCCCGGTGCAGGCCGCCGAGGATGATGCGGTCCGGGTTGAGGATGTTGACCAGTCCGGCCAGGCCGAGACCCAGGCGGTCGATCAGCTCCTCCGCGGCGGCCCGTACACACGGGTCGCCGTACTCCGTGCGCAGCAGGTCGCCGGACTGCTTGAGGAGCGACTCCTCCGGACCCGGCTCCCGGTGCGCCGCGGTGAGGAAGGCGAGGGGGTCCGTCTCGACGTCCAGGCAGCCGCGTCCGCCGCAGTGGCAGGGGCGGCCCTCGGGGTTCACCGTGAGATGGCCGACCTCCAGGGCGAGGCCCGAACTGCCGCTGTGCAGACGGCCGTCCAGGACGAGGGCGCCACCCACGCCCCGGTGGCCGGTGGCCACACAGAGCAGGTGCTGGGCACCGCGCCCCGCGCCGTGCCGATGCTCGGCGAGGGCGGCGAGGTTGACGTCGTTCCCGGTGAACGCAGGCCCGGAAATGCCGGCCGCGCGGACGCGGGCGGAGAAGATCTCCCGTACCGGGGCGCCCGCCGGCCAGGCGAGGTGCATCGGGTTGAGGGCGGTGCCCTCGGGTTCGGCGACGGCGGAGGGGACGGCCAGTCCGGCGCCGACGCAGCGCAACCCGCTGTCGCGCAGCAGCTCGGCTCCGGCTTCGACGACCTCGCCGAGGACCTGTGCGGGGTCGGCCATGACGGCGACGCAGCCGGGTGCGGTGGCCACGATCCTGCCCCCGAGGCCGACCAGCGCGGCACGGAAACCGTCGGCGTGCACCTGGGCGGCGAGAGCGACCGGCCCACTGTCCCTGACGGCCAGCCGGTGCGAGGGGCGGCCCTGCGAACCGGCCGCGGAGCCCGGGCTGGAGTCGACCCTGATCAGCCCGAGCGCTTCGAGCTCCGCGGCCACCGCGCCGGCGGTGGCGCGCGTGACACCCAGCTCGGAGGTCAGCACGGCGCGCGTGGGAGCGCGGCCCGTGTGGACCAGTTCCAGAGCGGGCCCGAGCGCGCTGCGGCCCCTCTCCAACTTCGTCCGCGTGGTGGTCGACTTGCCGTTCATGGGGGCGAGTCTCCCACGGTCCGGAACCGCTGCCGACGCTCCGGGGCCCCGCACCGTTCACCGGCACGTCATTCGGGGCAGCGGTCTTGCACACGTCGTCGGCGCACCCCTATGCTCGCTTTGTGCCGCAACTGAACAAACTGCGGACGGCCCTGTCGGGGGGATCCGGCGGAGACACCGCCCCGCCCTCGTCGGCCCGCCTCCGTACCGCGCTGACCGTGTTCTTCGCCCTCGACGGATTCCTGTTCGCGGGCTGGGTGGTCCGCATTCCGGCCATCAAGCACCAGACCGGGGCGACCGCCTCCACCCTGGGCCTGGCCCTGCTGGGCGTGTCGGCGGGCGCGGTGATCACCATGATGCTCACCGGCCGGCTCTGCCGACGCTACGGAAGCCACGCCGTCACCGTGGTCTGCGGCGTCCTGCTGCCCTTGAGTATCGCCCTCCCCGCACAGACGCGTTCGGCCCTCTCCCTCGGGCTCGTCCTGCTGCTGTTCGGCGCCGCGTACGGAGGCATGAACGTGGCGGCGAACAGCGCGGCCGTCGATCTGGTCACCGCACTGCGCCGCCCCGTGATGCCGAGCTTCCACGCCGCGTTCAGCCTGGGCGGCATGGCGGGAGCCGGACTCGGCGGTCTGGTCGCCGGCAGCCTGTCCCCTTCGACCCACCTCTTCGCCCTCGCCGGGATCGGACTGGTCGTCACCGCGGTCACCGGCCCCGTACTCCTGCGGTACCGCCCGGTGCCCGGCACCCTCGCCGACGAGCCGCGGCCGGCCGCGCATCCGGCGCACCCCCACCGGATGAGCAGCCGTGCCCGCCGGATCGTGATCCTGTTCGGGGTCATCGCCCTCTGCACGGCGTACGGCGAGGGCGCGCTCGCCGAGTGGGGTGCCCTGCACCTCACGCAGGATCTGCACGCCGACCCCGGTCTCGCTGCCGCGGGTTACTCACTGTTCGCCCTGACCATGGCCGTCGGCAGGCTCACGGGGACCACGCTCCTCGAACGGTTCGGTCAGACCCGCACACTCGTGACGGGCGGGGCCACGGCCGCGGCGGGCATGCTCCTCGGCGCACTGGCACCGACCGTCTGGCTCACGCTGCTCGGTTTCGCCGTGGCCGGTCTGGGGCTGGCCAACATCTTCCCCGTCGCGGTCGGCCGGGCGGGCGAGCTGGCAGGCCCGAGCGGAGTGGCCGCAGCGTCGACGCTCGGGTATGGCGGAATGCTGCTGGGACCGCCGGTGATCGGCTTCATGGCCGACTGGATCTCCCTGCCGGTGGCCCTCACCACGGTGGCCCTGCTCGCCGCCACCGCGGCGGTACTGGGGTACGGAGCCCGGAACCTGGCGCACACGTGAGCGATTGAGTAGCCGTACTCAGGCACGAACCGCTCCCCCGGCGCACGATGGAGACATCGACCAGCCACGGGGAGCGGGACATGAACCACCAGGTGATGAACAGGCGGCTCCGCACACTGGCGCGGCTGACCTTCGGCAACACGGCTTCGCGGATCTACCTCGGCCTCGTGCTGGCGGCCGCGGTGTTCGTCGCGGCGGACACGTTGTTCGTGTCCCACGACGACGCCTCGTTCGCGGGTGTCTGGGTCTTCTTCCTCGCGGCACCGACCGTGTTCGCCTTCATCGTCGGCGGCTCCATGGCCGGTGCCGAAGCGGGCGGACCGGCCTGGTTCCTCTACCTCGCGCTGGTCGTGTCCGTACTGGTGCAGGCCTGCGCGCTGGGGTGGTTCACGCGGCTGTTGCGCGGCACGGGGCGCGAGCACTCCGCCCGCCCGCAGGGCGCCTGACCCGTCCCTGCCCGGCTCCCACCACGCCCCGGGCGCCTGCGGTGCCCCACCCCGGACGCTGTGCGGCGGCTTCGGCCGTACGGGGCCGGCACAGCGGTGACGTGAGGGCAACGGCTGCCGCGCGTGAGGGTGCGGGACCCGCGTCCGGGGTGCTGCCGGGTCCGGTGCGGCCGTTCAGCCCTTCGGTCGGTCCAGCATCCTGGACAGTACCGCTCGCTGCAGCGGCTTGACCTCCGCGTGCCGGGCCCGGCCCCCGTCCGTCAGCTCGACCCGGACCCCTCGGCGGTCCTCGCTGCACACCCCTCGGCAGACGAGGCCGTCCTTCTCCAGCCGCGCGACGAGGCGCGACAGCGCACTCTGGCTGAGGTGGACCCGGGAGGCGAGCTCCTGAACGCGATAGGCGGCGCCGCCGTCCTCCGCCGCACTCTCGGCCAGGATGTCCAGCACCTCGAAGTCACTGGCCCCGAGACCGTGCCCGTGCAGCGTGCGGTCGAGCTCGCACAGGGTCCTGGCGTGCAGCGCGAGGAGGTCGCGCCACTCGTCGACGAGTGCCTGCTCGGACCTGTTCGCTGCCATGTCCGCACGCTAGCAGAGCGGCGGAATGTCGTTTGCGCCTGCATGTGATGCGCGTGCGGGGAGCGAGGGGAACATCCTCCCGCGCTTGCCGGAGGCACCTCGTGCCGGCCGGGCCGTACGCGCCCCGGCCGCGCGGGCGAGCGCCACGAGCTGCCCGCGGTCCCGGGCTCCCGCCCCACCACGGCACGGCCGGCACGGGTGGCGGTCGGGGGGCTGACGGCCAGCGCGTGCGCCCCCCTCGTCGGTCGGTCCGATCCCCCACCACGGCCCTCACCTCCCGCTCCCGCCCGGTCAGTTCGTCCGGCGTGGTAGCGGCTGTGGGCTCCCTGGGCCGGGCGGCGAACTCCGCGATCAGCCGTCGCGTCACGTCCGGCGAGGCAGGGCGTGCCCGCCCGCCACCGCGCGTACGGCCCGCACCGGTCGTCGGGGGCGGTGTCCTTGACCAGCGGGCCGGGGGCCCCGAGCCTGCGGCGGGCCGCGCGGGCGGGCCCGCGGCCCTGAGGGCTTCCGGGACGGGCGCGGTGGCGGTAGCGGTAGCGGTAGCGGCCCTGCGTCAGGACATCGCGCGCCCGGTGCTCCCGGTTCCAGCGGTCCGGCCGTCCAGGAGACCGACCGAGCGGGCGAGTTCGCGGGAGGCCCGACGGAAGAACGGGTCCCGTTCCTCGACGACGCGGGTGAACTGGCCGAAGACCTCGAAGGAGATCAGACCGAAGAGCTGCGCCCACGCCGCGACGAGCGCCGCCACGACGGCGGGCGGGAGGTCGGGAGCGAGGTCGGCCGTCATGCGTTCGGCCTCGGGGCGCAGTTCGGGTGCCAGTGGCGGAGCGGCCAGACCGTCGGTGAGGTAGGCGTCGCGTGCCAGCCCGAGCAGGACGAGGCCCACCCTGGACGCCGGGCCGACGGTGTCCTGCGGGGCGGTGTAGCCCGGAACGGGCGAGCCGTAGATCAACCCGTACTCATGGGGGTGGGCGAGCGCCCAGTCCCGCACGGCGCAGGTGACCACGGTCCAGCGGGCGGGGTGGGGGCCGGAGGATCCACGGGGGGTCGCCCGGGCGGCCTCCGCCGTCGCGCCGACCGCGTCGTACGCGTCGACGATGAGCGCCGTGAGCAGGTCGTCGCGGCTGGGGAAGTAGCGGTAGAGGGCGGAGGAGACCATGCCCAGCTCACGGGCGACGGCGCGGAGAGAGAGTTTCGCGGCGCCGTCCGCCGCGAGCTGTCTCCTGGCCTCGTCCTTGATGGCGGCGGTGACTTCGCTGCGGGCGCGCTCTCTGGCTCCCCTGATGGTGCTCATGGGGGCAGCCTGCCACAAAAGCGGAGCACCGACCACTAACGAGAGCACTGCTCTTGCTTTAGGGCATCGATCACGCGCACACTGCTCTCAAGCGAGAGCAGTGCTCTCCCAACGGGAGGAAGTCCCCATGTCGCAGCAGCCTTACTACCTTCGGGGCAATGCGTTCAACGTCCGGATGAACAGCGCCATCGGCTGGCTCGCCCGCCACGGTTTCAGCCTTCTCGGCTCGGCGGAGATGTCGGTGCGGGGCCGCAGGAGCGGACAGATGCAGCGTGTTCCGGTGAACCCCCACACGCACGGGGGCGTCCAGTACCTCGTCTCCGCCCGCGGCCACTCCCAGTGGGTACGCAACATGCGGGTGGCGGGCGGCGGAGAGCTGCGCGTCGGCAGGAAGGTCCGCACGTTCACGGCACAGGAGATCGCGGACGACGAGCAGAAGATGCTGGTCGTCCGCGCCTACCTCGAGCGCTGGGGCTGGGAGGTCAACCAGTACTTCCGGGGCGTCACCGCCAGGTCCACCGACGCCGAGCTACTGGCCGCCTGCCCCGACCACCCGGTCTTCCGCATCACCGTCGAGAGCTGATCACCGTCCAGGGCTGATCACGATCGGGGCTGATCACGATCGGGGCCCGGGGAGGGCCCGCCCGGCGGTCGAAGCGGCTCCGGCGGTCCGCTGGTCGCGCGGCCCCGCTTCCGGCACGCCTCGAAAGGGGCCGCACGGTTCACCGGTCCGGCCCGGTCCGGGCAGCCACGCGGAAAGCCGTGACCTGTCAGGGTCGGGGCGGCCCGGAGAGGAGGATCCCTCGTGTCGGCCGTTCGATGTCCGCGACGACGACCGAGGTCTCCTCACCACCCTCGAAGTCCCCCGGCGAACCGGCCGCAGGCCGGCCCCGGGTCTCCTTGGAGGGGACCGGCCCCTGCCGGTCCCCCCGGCCCGGACCGCCGCCCGACCGGCCCTCGCGGTCCTGACGGCCTATCGGTCCATCGCCGACAGTGCCCGCTGCGCCAGCGGATGCGTACGGACCAGCTCGGCCAGCGATGTCGTGCCCCGGGTGATACCGGCGAAGGCACTCCAGGCAGGACGGAAACCCGTCAGCACCGCGTGCAGGATGCCGGGGCGGCGCTCGAACAGCTTGAGCATGCGCCGGCCGACGCCCATCTCGACCCCCAGCCCCGCCTTGATGGCGAACGCGTAGTTGAGCGCCTGACGCCGGGCGTCGACCGCGTCGTGCGACTCCGCGATCCGGACCGCCCACTCGCCGGCGAGCCGTCCGGACCGCAGGGCGAAGGAGATACCCTCCCTGGTCCACGGCTCCAGCAGTCCTGCCGCGTCGCCGCAGACCACGACACGGCCGCGGGAGAGCGGCGAGTCCTCGCTGCGGCAGCGCGTCAGATGACCGGAGGAGATCGTCGGCTCGAAGCCGGCGAGGCCCAGCCGGCCGATGAAGTCCTCCAGATACCGCTTGGTCCCCGCGCCGTCCCCACGCGCCGCGATCACTCCGACGGTCAGCGTGTCGCCCTTGGGGAAGACCCAGCCGTAACTCCCGGGCATCGGGCCCCAGTCGATGAGCACCCGCCCCGCCCAGTCCTCGGCCACCGTCGCCGGCACCGGGATCTCGGCCTCCAGGCCGAGGTCCACCTGGTCGAGCTTCACCCCGACATGGGCTCCTATCCGCCCGGCGCTGCCGTCCGCGCCGACGACCGCCCGCGCCAGAACCGTCTCGCCGTCGGCCAGGACCACCGCGACCGTGCGCCGGTCGGGCACGGCCGGTCCGTGTTGCTCGACCCGGGCCACCGCGACACCGGTCCGCAGTTCGGCGCCCGCCTTCTGCGCCTCCTCGACCAGACCGGCGTCGAACTCCGCACGGTTGATCAGCCCGAAGAGCATGCGCTTGGACCTGCGTGTCCGGGACAGCTTCCCGTTGAGGGAGAAGGTGACGGCGTGGATCCGGTCCTTCAGGGGAAGTTCGAACCCGGGAGGCAGGGAATCCCGTGAGTACCCGATGATGCCGCCGCCGCAGGTCTTGTACCGGGGAATGTCCGCCTTCTCCAGCAACAGCACCCGACGGCCCGCGACGGCTGCCGCGTACGCCGCGGAAGCTCCCGCCGGACCCGCGCCGACCACGACGACGTCCCATACCGACGACGACTCTTCCGGCTCACGTCCGGCGTCTGCGTTCTCGCTGCTCACGATGTGCTTCTGCTCCTGATCCCGACAGTTGCCCCAGTTGCTCACGGCATCCTACGGCGCGTCGCGGCCGAGCCCCTCTGTGGGAGGATCAGCCATGGTTTCGCCATACATGCAACGCCGCACCCACGGCGTCGCCCACGATCGCGTACACACCGCGCCATAGACCTAACGTCGCACCCACGAGGAGCGTGCCCATGACCGCCCGTCCGATTTCCGAGACCGTTGCCTCGCTGATGCCCCGCGCGAAGGCGGAGCTGGCCGAGCTGGTGGCCTTCCGGTCGGTGGCGGACCCCGCGCAGTTCCCGAAGAGCGAGTGCGATGCGGCGGCCGACTGGGTCGCCGACGCGCTGCGCGCCGAGGACTTCCAGGACGTCGCCCTGCTCGACACCCCCGACGGAACCCGGTCCGTGTACGGCTTCCTGCCCGGCCCGGCCGGAGCGCCCACCGTGCTGCTCTACGCGCACTACGACGTGCAGCCGCCGCTGGACGAGTCCGCCTGGCTCTCCCCGCCGTTCGAGCTGACCGAGCGCGACGGCCGCTGGTTCGGCCGGGGCGCCGCGGACTGCAAGGGCGGCTTCATCATGCATCTGCTCGCGCTGCGCGCCCTCAAGGCGGACGGCGGCGTCCCCGTCTCCGTCAAGGTGATCGCGGAGGGCTCCGAGGAGCAGGGGACGGGCGGCCTGGAACAGTACGCCGAGGCGCACCCGGAGCTGCTCGCCGCCGACACGATCGTCATCGGCGACACCGGCAACTTCCGGGTCGGCCTGCCCACCGTCACCGCGACGCTGCGGGGCATGACCATGCTGCGTGTACAGCTGGACACCCTCGAAGGGAACCTGCACTCCGGGCAGTTCGGCGGCGCCGCCCCGGACGCGCTGGCCGCGATGATCCAACTGCTGGCGTCGCTGCGGGCCGAGGACGGCACGACGACGGTCGACGGACTCATGACGGACACCGAGTGGGACGGACTGCAGTACCCGGAGGACGAGTTCCGCAAGGACGCCAAGGTGCTGGACGGGGTGGAGCTGATCGGTACCGGCACGGTGGCCGACCGGATCTGGGCGCGGCCTGCGGTGACCGTCATCGGGATCGACTGCCCGCCGGTGGTCGGTGCGACTCCGTCACTGCAGGCGAGCGCCCGGGCGCAGATCAGCCTCCGGGTGCCGCCGGGCCAGGACGCCGGCGAGGCCACGAAGCTGCTGACCGCCCATCTCCGGTCGCACGCCCCGTGGGGCGCCCGGGTATCGGTCGAACAGGTCGGCCAGGGGCAGCCGTTCCGCGCCGACACCACCAGCCCGGCGTACACGTCGATGGCGGAAGCCATGCGGGTCGCCTACCCGGGCGAGGAGATGCAGTCGTCCGGCATGGGCGGCTCGATCCCCCTCTGCAACACCCTCGCCGCGCTGTACCCGGAGGCGGAGATCCTGCTGATCGGCCTGAGCGAGCCCGAGGCACAGATCCACGCGGTCAACGAGAGCGTGTCCCCGCAGGAGCTGGAACGCCTCTCCGTGGCGGAGGCGCTGTTCCTGCAGAACTACGCGGAGTCCAAGAAGGTCTGAGACCTCCCGCCGCCGCGCACCAGGCAGGCGGACGTCGCCCCGAGCGGAATCCGGGCTGCGTCCGCCCTGCCCGGGCGGGTGTTCACGGCACGACTCCTGCCGGCCGGCGCAACTGTCGTCGCCGGTGCGGCGCCGAGCCCTCGGTACGGCGTCTCGGCACCCCTGTGCACGTGCGGTCGCCGGCGGGTCGGACCGGTGTGCCGGCAGGTCGGGCCTGTGTCCCGGACCAGCAGGTGCGTCCCGTCCCGTGGGCGGCGAGGGCGACGACCGGGCCCGGTCACGCAGACACACCCGGCCAAGACCGGGGCCTGGATCCGGGCCGCCCGACGCCGCTCGGCCATCGACGACCGACAGCCGGGGCGACTCGGTCACCGGCGCACGACGCCGCCCCCTTGGTCCGGCGCCCGATGCCACCCGAACGTCGGCGGCCCCGCTCACCCCACCGGCACACCGGCCTCCAGGTTCAGCACAGTGGCCCGCTCGCGGGCGCGCAGGGCCCAGCGCAGCCTCTCGAAGCGGGTGGGCGGCATCATGCCGGCCGCCTCATGCTCGGTGACGAACCGCCAGCCCCGCAGCTCCGAGCCCGGCAGCAGCAACTGCGCCGCGTCCTCGTGGGACAGCAGTCCGCCGTCGAACAGGAAGCGCAGGCCTCCGTACGCGGGCGGCTCCGGCGCCTCCCAGTCGACCACCAGAAGCTTCGGAGCCGTACGGAGGTGGAGCCCCAACTCCTCGGCGACCTCCCGGATCCCGGCCTCGGCCGGAGCCTCTCCCGGCTCCACCACCCCGCCGGGGAACTCCCAGCCGGGCTTGTAGGTCGGGTCGACGAGCAGGACCCGGCCCTGCTCGTCGAAGAGCAGGACGCCCGAGGCGACGGTCTCCGCTCGCGGTTCCGGCGTCTGGACTATCCCGCACTCCCCGGCCTCGCCGTTGCGCACGGCCTCGGCGATCCGCTCGGCCGTCTCGAGCGGGGTGAGGGCGCTGGTGTCGATCGTGAGGGCGTCTGCGGTGATCCACTCGAGCGCAGCCCTGTAGGGCTCGATGTGTTCGTACGCCCATTGCTCGGAGCGCTCGTTGTGCCCGGGATCGTCCGCGAACTCCTCTCGGCCGGCGATACGTCCCCGCAGGATCGTTTCCTCGGGTGAGAGCAGTACATGGTGCACAGGAATGCGCCGGGCTGCGAGCCCGCCGAAGATCTCGTCGCGGTACTCCTGTCTCAGCAGTGTCATCGGCACCACGAGCACCCCGGGAAGCTCGGCGAGCAGCGCGGCCGCCGTGTCGACGACCAGGCGCCGCCAGATCGGCAGGTCCTGGAAGTCGGTCACTTCGGCAAGCTTCTTCTGGGGCAGCAGATGTCGCAGTCCCCCGCCGATCAGTTCGGGGTCGTAGAAGGTGCTGTTCGGGATCAGGTCGATCAGTTCGCACGCAGCACTGGTCTTGCCCGCACCGAACGCACCGTTGATCCAGACGATCACGGGTCCCCCTCTTCCGTAGCCCCCTGTGGCTTGCCCGCAACACCCTGCTGCGGAAACCCGCCGGGGCGACGCATGTTGCGGCGAAGCGACCGCCGGGGCGCAGGGGGCGTCCCACTGTACGAGCCGGGGCAGGGGCTCGGCCGTAACGGCGGACGCCGGAGGTCGTTGGAGCGGGCAGCACGGCAACGACATGGGGGTACCTGATGCGGCGTACGGTGATCGAGCGGTTTCCCGCCGGTGGACCGCGGGGCAGCAGGCCCGCCGAGGAGTTCGCGGCGGCCCGCCGCGGCGAGGGTCTGGCCGCCGAGGTGGTGATGGACCTGGACCAGGACGCGTTCCTCGTGGTCGTGCCGCGACAGTCCGCGGACGGGGACCACTGAGGGCCCGCCCCGGGTCCGCCGAGGAGCCGCTGAAGGCCGCCGCAGGTCTCCTACGGGGCGGCCACGGCCCGTGCGTTCGCCCCCTCGTGGCGTACCGACGAGGCGGCTGCCGCCGCGCCCACGAGGCCGGCGTCCGTGCCCATCACCGCGGGGGCCACGGTGAGGCCCCGGACGAAGGAGAGCGTGGCGTAGTCGCGCAGGGATCTGCGCAGTGGTGCGAAGAGCACCTCGCCCGCCCCGGCCACTCCCCCGCCGATCACCGCGATGTCGATCTCGGTCAGCGTGGCGGTCGCGGCGATACCGGCGGCGAGCGCCTGGGCGGCCCGCTCGAAGGAGGCGACGGCCGCGCGGTCGCCGAGCCGTGCGGAGGCGGCCACCGCGGCGGCCGTGGCGTCACCGTCCGGGCCGGGGAGCCAGCCGTTCTCCAGGGCCCGTCGCGCGATGTTCGGCCCGCTGGCGAGGCGCTCGACGCAGCCGCGCGCGCCGCACGGGCACAGGTCGCCGTCGAGATCGACGCTGATGTGGCCGATGTGGCCCGCATTGCCGGTGGGCCCGCGGTGCAGCTTCCCGCCGAGCACGAGGCCGCCGCCGACGCCCGTGGAGACCACCAGGCACAGGGCGTTGTCGTATCCGCGGGCCGCCCCGAGCCAGTGCTCGGCCGCTGTCATCGCGACACCGTCACCGACCAGCGCGACCGGCAGTCCGCCCGTCTCCGCGACGACCCGCTCCACCAGGGGGAAATCGCGCCAGCCCGGGACGTTGACGGGGCTGACCGTACCCGCGGACGCGTCCACCGGACCCGCGCTGCCGATGCCGACCGCACGCGCCCCGTGCCACAGCGGCGACACCTTGAGCTCCTCCAGGACGGCGGCGACCGCCCCCATCACCGATTCGGCGTCCTCGCGCGCGGGCGTCGGCCGCTGTGCCCGCACGAGCAGCGAGCCGTCGCCGTCCACCAGCGCGCCGGCGATCTTGGTGCCGCCGATGTCGAGCGCGGCGACGAGGTCGGTATGCATCGGTGTGGACTCTCCGGAGGGCTGAAGGGCGGGACCTGCGAGTGGGAACGGTGGTCAGCACAGTCTCCATTCAGTTGACAACGTTGTCCAGGGCCTATGCTCGACGCCACACCTCCGGCCCCTCCCGGCACCGCCCCGGGACGGCCGGAACCACCCGCACCCGACGACAGGACAGCGCACCGTGGCCGAGACCGCCCGTCATCCCGAGTCCCGCTACGGCAACCGGCCGACCATGAAGGATGTGGCAGCCCGTGCCGGAGTGGGACTCAAGACGGTCTCCCGGGTGGTCAACAGCGAACCCGGCGTCACCCCCGACACCGAGCGCCGCGTGCAGGAGGCCATCGAGGCACTGGGTTTCCGCCGCAACGACAGCGCGCGCGTGCTGCGCAAGGGCCGCACCGCCTCCATCGGCCTCGTGCTGGAGGATCTCGCGGACCCCTTCTACGGCCCGCTGAGCCGCGCCGTGGAAGAAGTGGCCCGCGCCCACGGGGCCCTGCTCATCAACGGATCCAGCGCCGAGGACCCGGACCGCGAGCAGGAGCTCGTCCTCGCGCTCTGCGCGCGACGCGTGGACGGCCTCATCGTGATCCCGGCCGGTGACGACCACCGCTATCTGGAACCCGAGATAAAGGCCGGGATCGCCACCGTGTTCGTCGACCGCCCGGCCGGGCGGGTCGAGGCCGACATGGTGCTCTCTGACAGCTTCGGCGGTGCGCGCGAGGGTGTCGCCCACCTGGTCGCGCACGGCCACCGCAGGATCGGCTTCATCGGCGACCAGCCCCGCATCCACACGGCCAAGGAACGGCTGCGCGGCTACCACGAGGCCCTGACCGACGCCGGCATCACGGTCGAGGACTCCTGGGTCTCCCTCGGCTCGACCGACCCGGCCCGGGTCAGGGCCGCCGCCGAGACCATGCTCACCGGCCCCGACCCGGTCACCGCGCTCTTCGCGGGCAACAACCGTGTGACGGTCACGGTCGTCCGGGTCCTGGCGGAGTGCGACCGCCGGATCGCCCTCGTCGGCTTCGACGACATCGAGCTGGCCGACCTGCTGGGCATCACCGTGATCTCCCAGGACGCCGCGGCGGTCGGCCGCACCGCCGCCGAGCACCTCTTCCGCCGCCTGGACGGCGCCGACCACGCCCCGGCCAGGGTGGAGCTGCCGACTCGGCTCATCCCCCGCGGTTCGGGCGAACTGCCTCCCGCCTAGCAGGGTCTCCCGTCGGACCACGCCGGGCGCGCCCTCTCCCGGCATGGCCGCCGGTGGCCATGACCACGCCCTGGGGCCCGCCGTGCGAGGCACGGCACCGGACCCTATGTGCGCCGGTCCGGCCCGGACGCGGGGACCGGAGGCCTACGGAGCCGTCACGGTCAGCCCGCCGCGGCGCGGCGAGGCGAAGGTGTCCAGGTCCGCGCGGGTGAGGCCGGTGAGTCCGGTGACCTCCGCGGTGTCCAGGGCGCCGCAGTCGATGCCCCGCAGCAGGTAGCCGCTGAGGGCCTTCGCCGTTGCGGGCTCGTCCATGACGTCACCGCCCGCCCTGGCCACGTACGCGGCGAGCCGGGACGCGGCCTGGCCCAGACCCTCGCGGTAGAAGGCGTAGACGGCCGCGTAGCGGGTGGGCAGGTGCCCGGGGTGCATGTCCCAGCCCTGGTAGTAGGCGCGGGCCAGGGCGCGGCGGGTGAGGCCGTAGTGGAGGCGCCAGGCGTCGTGGACCTGCTCGGTGGGGCCGACGGGCAGCACATTGGTGGAGCCGTCGCACACGCGTACGCCGGTGCCCGCGGCGGCGACCTGCATGACCGCCTTGGCATGGTCGGCGGCGGGATGGTCACTGGCCTGGTAGGCGGGGCTGACGCCGACACAGGCGCTGTAGTCGAAGGTCCCGTAGTGCAGTCCCGTCGCACGGCCGCGCGCGGCGTCGATCATGCGGGCCACGGCCGCGGTGCCGTCGGCGGCGAGGATGGACTGGCTGGTCTCGATCTGGATCTCGAACCCGAGGCGCCCGGCCGGCAGGCCGTGGGCCTGCTCGAAGGCCTCCAGCAGGCGGACGAAGGCCGTGACCTGCTCCGGATAGGTCACCTTGGGCAGGGTGAGGACGAGCCCGTCGGGGAGACCGCCGGCCCGCATCAGACCGGTGAGGAAGATGTCCGTGGTGCGGATGCCCCGGTCGCGCACGGCCGCTTCCATGCACTTCATACGGATGCCCGTGTACGCGGCAGCTGTCCCGTCGGCGTACGCGTCGGACACCAGCCGGGCGGCACGGGCCGCCGCTTCGTCCTCCTCCCCGTCCGGACGGGGTCCGTAGCCGTCCTCGAAGTCGATGCGCAGGTCTTCAACGGGCTCGCGCTCCAGCTTGGCCCGTACGCGGTCGTGGACCGGTTCCGCGAGCTCCCGCGGGATGCCCAGGACCCCGGCGAGGGTGGCGGCGTCGGGGGCGTGCTCGTCGAGGGCCGCCAGCGCGCGGTCGCCCCAGGATCGGATCGTCGTGGCGGTGAAGGCGTCCGCGGGGACGTAGACGGTGTGGACGGGCTGGCGCGTCCCGGGGTCTCCCGGGTAGCGGCGGGCGAGTTCCGCGTCAACCCCCGCGAGGGAGGCACCGATCTCCGCGCCGACCGCGTCGGCGAGGCTCGTCGCCGCCTTCTCCTGCTGACCCATGACCGCACCCTTCGTCTATCGATGTTTCCGCTTCCCGGAATCATTCATCCGCATAGTGAAGCTATAAGCCGCCCGTGTCCGCGTCAATGGTGATCGGAAACGGCCCGGGGCCGCGCGGCGAGAACACCACGCGGCCCCGGGCCGTCGTACGGGTACGGCTTCCGCCGGATCAGCCCTTGCGGCTCTTGACCTCGTCGGTCAGCTGCGGGACGACGTTGAACAGGTCGCCCACGACGCCGTAGTCGACCAGGTCGAAGATCGGGGCCTCGGAGTCCTTGTTGATGGCGACGATCGTCTTCGAGGTCTGCATGCCGGCCCGGTGCTGGATCGCACCGGAGATGCCCGAGGCGATGTACAGCTGCGGGGAGACCGACTTGCCGGTCTGGCCGACCTGGTTGGTGTGCGGGTACCAGCCGGCGTCGACGGCGGCGCGCGAGGCGCCCACGGCAGCACCGAGCGAGTCCGCGAGGGACTCGATGATCGCGAAGTTCTCCGCGCCGTTGACACCACGGCCGCCGGAGACGACGATCGCGGCCTCGGTCAGCTCCGGACGGCCGGTCGACTCACGCGGGGTACGGGAGAGGACCTTGGTGCCGGTCGCCTGGGCGGAGAAGGAGACCGTGAGCGCCTCGACGGCACCCGCGGCCGGAGCGGCCTCGACGGCGACCGAGTTCGGCTTGACCGTGATGACCGGAGTGCCCTTGGAGACGCGGGACTTGGTGGTGTACGAGGCGGCGAACGCGGACTGCGTCGCGACCGGGCCCTCGTCACCGGCCTCGAGGTCGACGGCGTCGGTGATGATGCCGGAGCCGATGCGGACCGCGAGGCGGGCCGCGATCTCCTTGGCCTCCGCGGAGGAGGGCAGCAGCACCGCGGCCGGGGACACGGCGTCGTACGCGGCCTGGAGGGCGTCCACCTTCGGTACGACGAGGTAGTCGGCGAACTCCGGCGCGTCGGCGGTCAGGACCTTGACGGCACCGTGCTCGGCGAGCGCGGCGGCGGTGTCGGCGGCCCCGTTGCCGAGGGCGACGGCGACGGGCTCGCCGATGCGGCGGGCGAGCGTCAGCAGCTCCAGGGTGGGCTTGCGGACGGCACCGTCCACGTGGTCGACATAGACGAGAACTTCAGCCATGGGACTTCAATCTCCTGCGTGCGAGGGAGTGCGGGGCGGTGAGGGAACAGCCGGAGCTCAGATGAACTTCTGGCCCGCAAGGAACTCGGCCAGCTGCTTGCCGCCCTCGCCCTCGTCCTTGACGATCGTGCCCGCCGTACGGGCCGGGCGCTCGGCCGCGGAGTCGACAGCGGTCCAGGAGCCCGCCAGGCCGACCTCGTCCGCCTCGATCTCCAGGTCCTCGAGGTCCAGGGACTCGACCGGCTTCTTCTTGGCCGCCATGATGCCCTTGAAGGACGGGTAGCGGGCCTCGCCCGACTGGTCGGTCACGGAGACCACGGCCGGGAGGGACGCCTGCAGCTGCTCGCTCGCGCTGTCGCCGTCACGACGGCCCTTGACGGTGCCGTCCTCGACCGAGACCTCGGAGAGCAGCGTGACCTGCGGGACGGAGAGACGCTCCGCGAGCAGCGCCGGAAGCACGCCCATGGCGCCGTCCGTCGACGCCATGCCACAGATGACCAGGTCGTAGCCGGTCTTCTCGATGGCCTTGGCGAGCACCAGCGAGGTGCCGATGACGTCGGTGCCGTGCAGGTCGTCGTCCTCGACATGGACGGCCTTGTCGGCGCCCATCGACAGTGCCTTGCGCAGCGCGTCCTTGGCGTCCTCGGGGCCCACCGTCAGCACGGTGATCTCCGCGTCGTCCGCCTCGCCGGCGATCTGCAGCGCCTGCTCGACCGCGTACTCGTCGAGCTCCGACAGCAGACCGTCGACGTCGTCACGGTCCAGGGTCAGGTCATCGGCGAAGTGCCGGTCGCCGGTGGCGTCGGGCACGTACTTCACACAGACAACGATCCTCAAGCTCACGCCGGCTCTCCTACTGCATCGTCATTTCTGGGCTGCCTTGTTGCACGCAGCATAGGCGCCTCATGGGGCGGATCCGGTCGGGGCGACCGAGGCTCCGAGGGCAATATTACTCGCCAGTACATCCAGTGTATTCCCCATAAGCAAGCGCTTGGAACTGTGACGTTGCCAACGCGCTCCGCACCTGTGCCACCTGCGTGCCCTCAGTCTCGCAGAGCCGTGAAACTCCCCTGGTGGTAGACCAGCGGACGGCCGCCCCCCGTCGGGTCGCCGAGCACCGCTTGGGCGATCACGATGCGGTGGTCCCCCGCCGGGATCCGGGCCACCACCCGGCACACCAGCCAGGCGACCACACCGCCGAGCAGGGGCACGCCCTCGGGCCCGCCGCGCCAGTCGGTGGACGGGCCGAACCGGTCGGCACCGCTACGGGCGAAGGTGGCGGCCAGCTCCTGCTGGTCCTCGCCGAGTATGTGCACCCCGATGTGCTCGGCCTCGGCCACGACGGGCCAGCTGGAGGACGAGGTGCCCACGCCGAAGGAGATCAGGGGCGGGTCGGCGGCGACGGAGTTGAGCGAGGTGGCGGTGAAGCCGACCGGGCGCTCGCCGGCCGCGGTGATCACGGCCACCCCGGCCGCGTGCTGCCGGAAGACGGAGCGGAGAAGTTCGGGTGAGGCCGTCCGGGAAGTGCCGAGAGCGGGCGAGGCCGTCATGGAGGTTTCCTTCTGCGAGGGGGCGTACGGGGCCGTGGATTCTTCAGGCACCCGGACAGCGCGCACTGGCGTGGCGCACGAGGTCGACATGGACCCGGCCGAAGAGAAGGAGTTCTGGCGGCATAGCGTCAGGGTGACGATGCGCAGCGTGTCCGGTCAAGCGCGTCCCGGCATGTGGGAGATGCGTCACGGCGCGTCACATCGCCTTTCCGAGTGCGGCGACGACGTCCGCGGTACGCGGCTGCCCCACCGCCCTGCGCACGATCCGGCCGGCCGCGTCGAGCACCAGGACGGTCGGAGTGCGGCTGATGCGGAGCCTGCGGACGAGAGTGAGATGCGCCTCGGCGTCGATCTCCACGTGGGCGACGCCGTCGACCATCCCGGCCACCTCGGAGAGCGTGCGCCGGGTGGCGCGGCAGGGCTGGCAGAACGCGCTCGAGAACTGCACGAGAGTCGCCCGCTCCCCCAGTTCAACGCCGAGTTGGGCGCTGTCCAACATGTCGGCAGCCGTCTGCCCGTCCATCCGCGGCCTCCTTCCCAGAGCTCTGCGCAAAGTGTCAGCACCGCGCCACGGCATTACATTCCCGGAGGTTTCACGTGACGAGAATCTCGCGCCCCGGGCCCTTTGGGGCTGGCCACGGCGTCGCACATGGGGCACGATCGCCACAATGCCGAATACCTACGGCTGCGTAACTTGCGCCGGGAGAACCCTCCCCAGGCACTGAAGAAGGGTCTTCATCCAGATGGCAGAACTCGTCTATCGGCCGGTCGTCGGCGCCGCTCGCACGCTGTTCAAGGCGCTCGACCTGAAGATCGACACACAGGGTTCGGAGCACATCCCGAAGACCGGTGGTGCGGTACTGGTCAGCAATCACATCAGCTATCTGGACTTCATCTTCAGCGGACTCGGCGCCCTGCCCCAGAAGCGGCTCGTCCGCTTCATGGCGAAGGAGTCGGTCTTCCGGCACAGGATCTCCGGACCGTTGATGCGCGGCATGAAGCACATTCCCGTCGACCGCAAGCAGGGCGAGGACGCCTACGCACACGCGTTGGCGTCGCTGCGCTCCGGCGAGATCGTGGGGGTGTTCGCCGAGGGGACGATCTCCGAGTCCTTCACCTTGAAGAGCTTCAAGTCCGGCGCCGCCCGGCTGGCCCAGGAAGCCGGAGTGCCTCTGATCCCGATGGCGTTGTGGGGCACCCAGCGACTGTGGACGAAGGGGCACCCGCGCAACTTCCGTCGCAGCCACATCCCCATCACCATCCGGGTCGGCGAGCCCGTGCAGGCGCCTGCCGACCAGTACGCGGGCGCGATCACCCGCCGGCTGCGGGAACGCGTGCAGGAGCTCCTGGAAGCGGCGCAGCGGGCCTACCCGGTACGCCCCAAGGACGCGAGCGACACCTGGTGGGTCCCGGCCCATCTCGGTGGCACGGCCCCGACGCCCGACGAGGTGCGCGAGCGCGGCTGACGGCGGTGTGAGCCGGAGGCGTCACGCCGCCGGGTGGAGGGTGATCCGGGCCCCCGGGCTCATCTTCTCCAGCGACTCGGCGAGCTCGGTGGCCGCGGCCACGAGCTCGCCGGGCGTCATGGGGGCGAGGCCTTCCAGCAGGAAGACGGCGTTCACCGAATCCTCGGTGAGGCCGGTGCGGGTGCCCTGGCGCCAGTTCCAGCGTCGGCAGGTGACGGCCTCGTCGTCGCACCAGACGACTTCGCCGGGCTCGGGGTGTTCCACCACCTCCGCACCGCCCGCCGCCGTGGGGAACGGCTCCTGGCCGGTGGCGCGCACGAGGCGCATGGCGCCCCTGATGCGGTCGGTATCCTCGCCGCCGACCGGGATCAGATGGGCGACGCTGATCGCGTTGTAGAGGTCGACCAGCCGGTTGATGCGGGGCAGGCCGGCATCGGTGAGCGCGCGCCTGGCAAGGGCTTCGGCCGAGTTGCGCGTACGGGACGGTTTGGCGCCGAAGGCCGCGTACGCGCCACGCCAGGCCGCAAGACGCGGGTCCTCGTGCGGCGCGCGGCCACCCAGCCGCTCCACGAGCCTGCTGGTCGCGTCGTCCAGCAGAGCGGAACTGCTCTCGTCACTCGGCCCGTTCACCAGGCCGTGCGCCTCGACGGCGAGATGGGTGAAGCTCGGGGCGAGGCTGCGGACCTCGTCGGAAACCGTGATGGTCAGGGTCATCGTCTGCCTTGTGTCGTCGCGGTACGCGTGCGGAGAGTCGGGCCGGCCCGGGCGTCACAGCGCGGAGGGAAGACCCCACACGAGCTCCGGACGGTCCCGGGCGCTCCGCAGCACGTTGAGCACCGCAGGGTGCGGTGAAGTACTGCATAGAGTACCGGACAGTCCATTCTGTTGAACTTTGCGCGTCATACCCATGCCGGCCGCTGCTCGTCGGCCGAGGAGTGCCGTCCCCACCGGGCTCGTTGCCGCGCGGATACTGCCGCACCCGGCGCTCCGCGTACCCGCCGGGCGAAAAGGCGCGGCCGACCGGGAGTCAAGGACATCCCGATCGGCCGCGTGCTCGTGCCCCTACCGCGCCATCTCTTCCTTGAGTGCCTGGACGAAGGCGTCGACGTCCTCCTCGCGGGTGTCGAAGGCGCACATCCATCGGACGTCCCCGGCCTTCTCGTCCCAGAAGTAGAAGCGGAACCGCTTCTGCAGCCGCTCGGTCACCGCGTGCGGGAGCCGCGCGAACACGGCGTTGGCCTGCACCGGGTGAAGGATCTCCACGCCGTCCACCCCACGGACGCCCGCAGCCAGCCGCTGGGCCATCGCGTTGGCGTGCCGGGCGTTGCGCAGCCAGAGATCACGTGCGAGCAGGGCCTCCAGCTGTACGGAGACGAAGCGCATCTTGGAGGCGAGCTGCATCGACAGCTTGCGCAGGTGCTTCATCGCACGGACGGCGTCGGGGTCGAGGACCACGACGGCCTCGCCGAAGAGCGCGCCGTTCTTCGTTCCGCCGAAGCTGAGGACATCGACGCCCACCGTGTTGGTGAACGTACGCATCGGCACGTCCAGGGACGCGGCGGCGTTGGCTATCCGGGCACCGTCGAGGTGCACCTTCATGCCCCGCTCGTGGGAGTGCTCGCAGATGGCCCGGATCTCGTCCGGCGTGTAGACCGTGCCGAGCTCGGTGTTCTGCGTGATCGACACGACCTGCGGCATCGCCCGGTGCTCGTCGTCCCAGCCGAATGCCTGCCGGTCGATGAGCTCCGGCGTCAGCTTGCCGTCCGGGGTCGGGACGGTGAGCAGCTTGAGCCCGCCCATCCGCTCCGGCGCGCCGCCCTCGTCCACGTTGATGTGGGCGGACTCGGCGCAGATCACCGCACCCCAGCGGTCGGTCAGCGCCTGGAGGGCGACGACGTTGGCGCCGGTGCCGTTGAACACCGGGAACGCTTCGGCGGTGGGACCGAAGTGGCTGTGCATGACCCGTTGGAGGTGTCCGGTGTAGTCGTCCTCGCCGTAGGCGACCTGATGGCCGCCGTTGGCGAGGGCGAGAGCCGCGAGGATCTCCGGGTGCGCACCCGCGTAGTTGTCACTGGCGAAACCGCGCACCTGCGGATCGTGGTGACGTCGCGCGTCGGTCCTTACGGTTGCGGGGTCAGCCACAGGCGCTTTCCGTTCACTTCTCCGGCGGGCACGTCCCAGACGCCGGCGATGGCCTCGGCCAGCTCCTTGACGTCGGTGAAACCCGCGAACTTCGCATTCGGGCGCTCGGCGCGCATCGCGTCGTGCACCAGTGCCTTGACGACCAGGATCGCAGCAGCAGCAGCCGGCCCTTCGTCGCCCCCCGCCTTGCGGAAGGCGTCGCCGAGGGCGAGCGTCCATGCCTCGGCCGCCGCCTTGGACGCCGCGTAGGCGGCGTTGCCCGCGGTGGGGCTGCTCGCTCCGGCCGCACTGATCAGCACGTACCGGCCGCGGTCGCTGCGCTGGAGGCCGTCCTGGAAGGCGAGCGAGGTGGACTGGACCGTGCGGATCAGCAGCTTCTCGAGGAAGTCCCAGTCCGCCAGGCTGGTGTCCGCGAAGCCGGCGCTCCCGCGCCAGCCCCCGACCAGGTGGACCAGACCGTCGATCCGGCCGAACTCCTTCTCCGTCCTGACCGCCCAGCTCTTGGCCGCCTCCAGGTCGAACAGATCCACGGTCTCACCCGTGACGGTCGCACCGCCGTGCGCGTAACGCGCCGCGTCGACCGCCTCGGCGAGCCGTTCGGGATGGGCGTCGGCGGCGACGACGGTCGCACCCGCCTCGGCCAGCCTGAGCAGGGTGGCCCTGCCCGCCGCTCCGGCAGCTCCGGCCACCGCGATCACCGCACCGTCGAGCACACCGCTCCCGTCACCCTTGACTGTTCCGTCCATGGCCACCGCCTCCTCAGAACGTGCGCTCACGCGGCTGCCCGCCCGGCGTCCGCCGCGGTGATCCCCCTGGTCGAGGCGATCACGTGCTTCAGCTTCTTGGAGAGCGCCTCATAGAACATGCTCAGGGGAAACTCGTCCGGAAGCACGTCGTCGACCAGCTTGCGCGGCGGCTGGGACAGGTCTAGGGCGTCCGGGCCCTTGGCCCAGCGGGAGCCGGGATGCGGTGCGAGATAGCTCGCGACCAGGTCGTACGCCGCGAACCAGTGGACCAGCTTGGGGCGGTCGATGCCGTCGCGGTAGAGCTGCTCGATCTCGCCGCAGAGCGCGTTGGTGACCTCCGGGGCGCGATCCCAGTCGATCTTCAGCGTGTTGTCGGTCCAGCGGACCACGTCGTGCTTGTGGAGGTAGGCGAAGAGGAGCTGGCCGCCGAGCCCGTCGTAGTTGCGGACGCGCTCGCCGGTGACGGGAAAGCGGAACATCCGGTCGAAGAGCACGGCGAACTGCACGTCACGGCCCTGACCGAAGCCGTCGGCCTCCAGTTTCACGGCCTCCTTGAAGGCGGTGAGGTCGCAGCGCAGCTCCTCGAGCCCGTACATCCAGAAGGGCTGGCGCTGCTTGATCATGAAGGGGTCGAACGGCAGGTCGCCGTGGCTGTGGGTGCGGTCGTGGACCATGTCCCACAGGACGAAGGCCTCCTCGCAGCGCTTCTGGTCGCCGATCATCTCCCGGATGTCGTCGGGGAGCTCCAGGCCCAGGAGGTCGACGGACGCCTCGGTGACCCGGCGGAAGCGGGCCGCCTCGCGGTCGCAGAAGATGCCGCCCCAGCTGAAGCGCTCGGGCGCCTCGCGCACGGCGATGGTCTCGGGGAAGAGCACCGCGGAGTTGGTGTCGTAACCGGAGGTGAAGTCCTCGAAGGTGATGCCGCAGAAAAGCGGGTTGTCGTAGCGCGTGGCCTCGAGGTCGGCGAGCCAGGCGGGCCACACCATGCGCAGCACGACCGCTTCGAGATTGCGTTCCGGGTTGCCGTTCTGCGTGTACATCGCGAAGACGACCAGGTGTTGGAGGCCGTCGGCACGGTCCCTGGCCG
Source organism: Streptomyces clavifer (assembly GCF_036345975.1). Classification (NCBI taxonomy): domain Bacteria; kingdom Bacillati; phylum Actinomycetota; class Actinomycetes; order Kitasatosporales; family Streptomycetaceae; genus Streptomyces; species Streptomyces clavifer. The sequence continues at coordinate 734,963 of NZ_CP107793.1, forward strand.
GCTGGAAGGCGAGCAGGGAGTCGAGGAAGTCCGGTACGCCGAACCCGTCCGCCGCCCAGCGGCGGAGGTCCGCGACGAGCGCACGGTGGTACGCGGCGTCGTGCGGGAGCAGCGGGGAGAGCCGCTCGACCGCGGTGGCCACCCGCTCGATGGTGGCCTCGGCGCTGCCCGCCGAAGGGGCGCCCTCGGCGCCGAAGTCGATGGAGCCGTCCTTGGACTGCCAGGGCCGGAACTCCTCCACGGCACTCTTGAGCTCGGTCCAGGCCGGGTGCTCGACGACCCGCGGAGCGGTAGCTATCGCGTCGGTGGCGGTGGCGTGCTCAAGAATTTCCGTCATATCTCTTCCTTCACGGGAGAACCTCGCGTCAAGCAACCGTATCCATGTGCGGTTCCTTCAGACAAGTGGAGCCCAGAAAAATATCCTGCCACCCCTCATCTTCACCGCTATTTTTCCTGTGACACATCTGTGGAACGACTTCTTCCGTTGAACATGCCGGACATACGCCACCCTCCGCAGAGAACCGGTTCCCGGTGGGTAGGAGCAGCACGCGGGATCGGGTTGTCGACGACGGACGGAAGCGGGATCGCCTTGACTTTTCTCACCATCGGCCATCGCGGGGTCATGGGTGTCGAACCCGAGAACACCCTGCGCTCGTTCGTGCAGGCGGAGCAGGCGGGCATGGACGCCATCGAACTGGATCTGCATCTCAGCAGGGACGGGGCACTCGTCGTGATGCACGACGCCGCCGTGGACCGCACGACGGACGGCCGGGGACTGGTCTCCGAGAAGACGCTGGCCGAGCTCCGCGAGCTGGACGCCGGGGAGGGCGAGCGCGTGCCCGTCTTCGAGGAGGTGCTCGACGCGGTCGGTTCACCGCTGCAGGCCGAGATCAAGGACGTGGCCGCGGCCCGGGCGCTGGCCGAGGTGATGCTGCGGCGCGATCTCGCCCGCCGGGTCGAGGTGTCCTCGTTCCACGACGCGGCGGTCGCGGAGATCGCGCAGTTGGTGCCGGGGGTACGGACGGTACTGATCGCCGGCCGCTGGGGCGGCGACGTGGTCGAGCGGGCGAAGGCGGTGGGGGCGGCGACACTGGCCCTGAACATCCGCCGCCTCACGCTGGAGGTGGTCGAACAGGCCCACGAGGAGGGCCTGAAGGTGATCGGCTGGGTCGTGAACACCCAGGACCACCTGCGGCTGGTGAGGGCGCTGGGGCTGGACGGCGCGACGACCGATTATCCGGAGATCCGCCGCGCCGGCCGCTTCACCGCCTGAGCCCGCAGTGAGCCCCGTCCGAGCCCACTGCGGGCCCCTGGCTACAGCTCCTTGACCAGCAGCTCGAACACGAGGTCGTCGCGCTGCGGGATCCCGAAGCGCTCGTCGCCGTACGGGAAGGGCGTCGTCTCTCCCGTACGGCGGTAGCCGCGGCGCTCGTACCAGGCGATCAGCTCCTCACGGACCGAGATCACCGTCATGTGCATCTCCTTCACGCCCCAGGTCTCGCGTACGGTGCGCTCCGCCTCGGCGATGATCACCTTGCCGAGACCGGCGCCCTGCAGGGCGGGGGCGACCGCGAACATGCCGAAGTAGGCCGCTTCGCCCCGGTGCTCGAGCTGGCAGCAGGCGACCGGCGCACCGTCGCGCTCGGCCACGAGGAGCCGTCCCGCGGGTGCCGTGACCACCTGGCGCACGCCCTCCGCGTCGGTGCGCCGCCCGTGGAGGATGTCCGCCTCGGTGGTCCATCCGGCGCGGCTCGTGTCGCCGCGGTAGGCGGATTCGATGAGCCCCACGAGGACCGGCACATCGTCCTCGGTCGCGTCACGGAAGGTCAGCCGTGCCTGATCGGGGGACGGTGCGATGCCCATGCGAGGTACTCCGTTTGTCTGCTGCCGACGGTCCGGTCCGAGACTAACCCGGCCGCGACCGCCCCCCACAGGCCCGGGCGTGCTCCCCCCGCACCTCAATGCGCCCCGGTAGGACCGCCCCCAGTTGGGCATCGACTGGACGACACCGGTGTCATTCACCGCAGGGGGAGGTGCGCTGTGCACGGACCGGCGCTGTCCGGCTGGCTGCTGATGCTGCTGTGCGGGATCACGAGTGCGTACTGCGTGCTGCGTGCGCGCAGCGGTACTGCGGGGGAACGCAGGGCGGCACACGCCGATGCCGTGATGGGCTTCGGTATGGCCGCGATGGCGGTCCCCGCGGCCCTGCTCACGCTCCCGGACTGGATGTGGGCGGTCTACACGGTGGTGTTCGGAGGTGCGGCGGTGCGCGCCCTCGTCGGTGCGCGGCGCAGCGGACACCACCTGCACCATCTGGTCGGTTCACTGGCCATGGTCTACATGGCGGTGGCCATGGCACCGGGGGCCGGCCAGGGCGGACACGCGGCCCACGCGGCCGCGGGGGCGGCCGGGGGCGTCCCCGTGCTGACGGGAGCACTCCTGGCCTACTACGCGCTCTACGTGCTGCGCTCGGCGGGACGGCTGATACCTGTGGACACCGCCGCGGGCGGTTCGGACGGCCGTGGCGGTGGTGCACCGGGCGGGCCCGGCATCGCCTGGGGTGCGCGGCCCGAGCTGGCGATGGCGTGCAGGCTGACCATGGGATTGGCCATGTTCGCGATGCTGCTCACCCTGTGAGACGGAGAGCCCGGCAAACAGTGTCCTGCGTCACTTGGCGGTCGCGGCCATACCCGTGGCCACCGCCGCACTCATAGGCTGACGGTCATGGTGGTCTCCCTCACGCTGCTGATGCTCGGTGCGCTGGCTGCCGTCGTGGCTCCCGGTCTGATGGCGCGGGCCCAGTGGCCGGAGCGCGAACCGGTCGTGGCGCTGTGGGTCTGGCAGTGCGTGGTCGCCGCCGTGCTGCTGTCGTTCGGCCTCTCCATGACCTTCAGCGCCGCCGCCGCCTGGCAGGCGGTCCGCGGACATGTCTTCGCACCGGCACCGCACGCGGTGGTGGAGGCGTACGCCCTCGGCGCGTACGGACCGTGGTCGGCCGTCATCGCGGTGCTGCTGGCGCTCGGCGGCCTGTGGACCGCGGCCATGCTCGTACGGGAGATCCGCCGGGCCCGGGTGCGGCGCAGGCGGCGCCGCTCGGAACTGCTGGTCCGCTCACCGCTGATGCCGGGCGAGGAGCCCGGCAGCGGCCGTCTCGTGGTGCTGGAGGGTGAACGTCCGGATGCCTGGTGGCTGCCGGGTGCGGCGCCCCAGCTCGTCATCACCACTGCGGCGCTCGGCCGGTTGAAGGGCCGTCAGCTCGATGCCGTGCTGGCACATGAGCAGGGGCACGCGCAGGCCCGCCACGACTGGCTTCTGCACTGCTCGGGCGCGCTCGCGACCGGCTTCCCGCAGGTTCCGGTGTTCGCCGCCTTCCGTGACGAGATGCACCGGCTGGTCGAACTGGCCGCGGACGACGTGGCGTCACGGCGTTTCGGACGCCTCACGACCGCGCTCGCCCTGGTCGAACTCAACGAGGACCGCGGGGTGTTCGGCCCCTGCCCGCCCCCGGACGCCCAGGTGCCGATCCGGGTGAACCGGTTGCTCGCCCCGGAGGGACGCCTCACCGCCGGCCGCCGGCTACGGCTGACGGCTGCTGCGGCCCTGGTCCCGGTGGTGCCGCTGCTGGTGGCTTTCGTCCCGGGGCTCAGCGCCCTGGGATAGCGGAATCAGTGGGCCGTCCGCGAGGATCACCCCCATGCACTCCCCCTCGCTCCCTCCACGCACCCGGTCCTTCCTGCTGAGTACGGGCATCGTCTGCACGTTCTTCTCCGTCGTCCTCCTCACCCTGGTCGCGGTGCGCTGGTCGCCCCTGATGGCACTGGACACCTCGGTGGCCGAGGCACTGCACCGCAGTGCGGTGACCGAACCCGGGCTGGTCCGGGTCAACCGGGTACTGACGGACTGGGTGTGGGACCCGTGGACGATGCGCATCCTGATCGCCGTGGCGGTCGTCGCGCTGTGGCGGCACGGTGCGCGCCTGCTCGCCGCGTGGGTGGCCGCGGTCAGCGCGTTCGCCACCCTCGTGCAGCAGGGGCTGAAGGCCGCACTGGGCCGGGAGCGTCCCGAGTGGCCCGATCCGGTCGACTCGGCACACTACGCGGCCTTCCCTTCGGGCCACGCGATGACGGCGATGGTCAGCTGCGGACTGCTGCTGTGGCTGCTGCGCCTGTACGGCTCGAGGTCCCCCTGGTGGTGGGCCGCGGTGGCCCTGGCCGTCGTCTCCGTCGTGGGCGTGGCCGTCACGCGGGTCTACCTCGGCGTGCACTGGCCGACCGACGTGCTGGGCGGGCTGCTGCTGGGCGCGGCCGTGGTCGCCTTCGCCGTCGTCGGGTACGGCGCGGTCGCCGGGTACGCCGCCCGCCGGACGGCCGGTGGCGCGGATGCGCCCTTGTAGGGCGGCCCGCGCAGCGGCGAGGATCGGAGCATGCAGATCAAGGGTGTGCTGTTCGACTTCTCCGGAACCCTCTTCCGTATCGAGCCCGTCGGCTCGTGGCTGCGTGCCGTGCTCGAAGCGCGCGGTACGGCGATGGACCGGCCCGATTTCGACCGGTGCGTACGGCAGCTGACCCTCGCCGGGGCGCTGCCCGGCGGCCCCCACCCCCAGCAGGTCCCGCCGGGGCTGGCCTCCGTGTGGGCCGCCCGCGACCGGAGCGCCGAGGAGCACCGTGAGGCGTACACCGGCCTGGCCCGCGAGGTTGCCCTCCCGGACCCGGGGCTGTACGACGCACTGTACGAGCGCCATATGTGCCCGGACGCCTGGCAGCCGTACCCCGACGCGGCGGAGGTGCTGCGGGACCTGCGGGACGAGGGGATTCCGGTCGGTGTCGTGAGCAACATCGGCTGGGACCTGCGGCCCGTCTTCCGCGCGCACGGCCTGGACGAGCTGGTCGACGCGTACGTCCTGTCCTACGAGCACGGCGTCCAGAAGCCGGATCCGCGCCTGTTCACAGCCGCCTGCGCGCGGCTCGGGCTGGATCCGTCGGACGTGGTCATGGTCGGTGACGACCGCCGCGCCGACGGGGGCGCGGCGGCACTGGGCTGTGAGGTCTGTTTCGTGGACCACCTGCCCGTGGCGGAGCGCCCGGACGGACTCGGAGCGCTCGGTCTGGCGGCGCGCGCCCGGGAGGGGAGGGCGACGGGTCGTGAAGGATTCCGGGAGACGGTGTGAGGGATATCCCTGTCCCTCGATGGGGTCCATGGCCGTGCGGGGGCCTAGCCTTGTACCCATGTCCCCGTATCCGAACACATCTGTTTCCGTGCGTCCTGCCTCCGAGATCAACGAAGCGATTCGTGACCTGTGGCAGCGCTCGGGCGGGATGCTGTCCCCGGACGACGAGCGGGAGTACCAGAGTCTGCTGGTCGAGTGGGCCGCCGCGGCGGGCACGAGCAGGCGCCCCGCCGCCTGAGGGGCGACGGACAGCGCCGGCCCCTCTGATTCCGGCGATCCCCCGCGTCGCCGGAATCAGGGGCTACAGCATCTCCCCCTGCGGCTCACCGGTCAACGAGATAAGCGTGCCCCGCCGGGTGGAGCCACCCGGCGGGGCACTGCTGTTCCCGTGCGCGGGGTACGGGGAGGAGCGGGCGGGTCAGCGGTCGAAGTAGTCGGGCTGCGTCTGCACGTTGAGCTCCTGCAGCCGCACCTTCTTCGCCGGGTCCGTCCGCCGGTCGTCGAGCTTCAGCACGTCGAAGCCCTTGGCGATGTCGTTGGAGTAGATGTAGCCGTTGTAGTAGTACGCCGACCACGGGCCGGCCGTGGTGACGGCAGCCGTGGAGACCGGACCGCGCTCGAAGTACGCGATCTCCTTCGGCTTCGAGGAGTTGGTGAAGTCCCACACGGAGACTCCGCCCTGGTACCAGGCCTGGACCATCAGGTCGCGGCCCTTGACCGGGATGATCGAACCGTTGTGCGCGACACAGACCTCGGTGTCGGCCTGCGGCCGGTCGATCTTGAAGTAGCTGCGGAAGACCAGCTTGCGGTGGTCGCCCCTCCCGATGATGTCGTAGATGCCGTCGGCACCCCGGTTCGGGCCGATCGCGTCGTTGCAGGTGGCCGCTCCGCCGCCGCCGAGCTCATCGGTGAAGACGACCTTGTCCGCACCCTGGTTGAAGGTGGCGGAGTGCCAGAACGCGAAGTTCACGTTGTCCTGGACCCTGTCGATGATCTTGGGGTTCTCCGGGTCCTTGATGGAGAACAGCAGACCGTCGCCCATGCACGCCCCTGCTGCCAGGTCCTTCGAGGGCAGCACCGTGATGTCGTGGCAGCCGGTGGTCTTGGAGACGCCCGGGTTGGTCGGCGCACCCGGGTTGCCGCCGTCCGCGAAGAGCACCGGGAAGTTCACGATCCGGGACTTCTCGGGGGCGCTGCGCGGCACCTTGATGACGGAGATCCCGTCGTGCGGCGGCTGGCAGTCCGGGAACGTCTCGTTCGGCGAGTACGAGGAGACGTACACGTAGACGCTCTTGCGCTCGGGAATGATCGTGTGGGTGTGCGAACCGCACGCGGTCTCGACAGCGGCGACGTACTTCGGGTTGCGCTTGTCGCTGATGTCGAAGACCTTCATGCCCTCCCAGGAGGACTTCTCCGTGGCGGGCTGCGTGGTGCTGGCACAGGAGTTGTCACTGCGCGAGGAGTCGGTGGACAGGAAGAGCAGGTCTCCCGAGACCGAGATGTCGTTCTGCGAGCCGGGGCACAGCACCTGTGCGACGGTCCTCGGCTTCTTCGGATTGCTCACGTCGAAGATCCGGAAGCCGTCGTAGTTGCCTGCGAAGGCGTACTTCCCCTGGAACGCGAGGTCCGTGTTGGTCCCCGCGAGCGCGTCCTTGGGGACGTTGGCGAGGTGCTCGATGTTGTCGCTGTGGACGATCTCGTCCACGCCGGGTATCTCACCGCTCTTGATCGCGGCTTCGGCCTCGGCCTGCTGACTCACGGATATACCGCTGCGGGTGGCGGCGGTGTCACCCGGGTCGGGTGTCGCGGCCGCGGGTCCGGCCGTCAGCAGAGTGGCGATGAGCCCGGCCGCGGCTGCCGCCACACCCAGACGTCTGCGCCGCACGCTGGTGGTGTGCAACGAGGTCACTGCGTCCTCCCTAGTGTCCGTTCGTTGAGGAACGGTTCCTGGACCCCGGCAGTATCGTCCCTCGCATGTACACACCAACAGATGGCAACAGAGACGTAATAAAAGTTTTTGATCATTGCCCTGTGGAAGGTGTTAGGACGGTCTGCAACACAACCATGTGGCACAGGAGGTCGCCGTGCTGATCCACCGTCGGACCACACGCGGACGCGCAGCCGCACTCACGGCCACGCTCGCGGCCGCCGTACTCGCCCTGAGCGCCTGCGATGCGGGCAGCGGCGGCGACGGGGCGGACGACGCGGCGGACAAGGGCCTCACGGTGGTGGCGCCCGGGAAGCCGGGTGAACCGGCCGGCACGATGTCGGCCGAGGACGCGCTGAAGGCCGTCGCCGGGAGCGACGCCCCCAACTCGGCGGACTTCCGCTACACCAGGATGATGATCGGGCATCACGAACAGGCCCTCGTCCTCACCGCGCTCGTCCCCGACCGGGCCTCCTCCACCCCCGTCAAGCGGCTCGCGGAGCGCATAGCGGCGGGGCAGAGGCCGGAGATCGCCGCCATGCAGGGGTGGCTGACGAATCACGGCGGGGACGAGCGCGAGGAGGCGCACGAACACTCCGCGATGCCCGGGATGGCGTCCGACGCCCAGCTGGAGCGGTTGCGCGCAGCGCGGGGCAAGGCGTTCGACACGCTGTTCCTCGAGCTGATGATCACCCACCACCAGGGGGCGGTCACCATGGCGACGGAGGTGCTGGCGGACGGCAACAACGTGCTGGTGGAGGAGATGGCCAATGACGTCGTCGCCCAGCAGACCGTCGAGGTCGACCGGATGCGCGGACTGATGCCCTGACGGACCCGCGGGAACCGGGCCCGCGCCGCACCTCCCCGGTTCCGCGCCGCGGTGCCATGCTGGAGGCATCCTGCGGGAAGAGGTGCGCCGTGCTCCGTGTCGCAGTCGTCGGTTCGGGTCCCAGCGGGGTCTACACGGCCCAGGCCCTGCTGCAGCAGTCGCGGGTCCCCGATGTGCGGGTGCACGTGCTGGACAGGCTCCCCACGCCCTACGGTCTGGTCCGCTACGGCGTGGCGCCCGACCACGAGAAGATCAAGTCGCTCCAGAGCAGCCTCCGGGCGGTGCTGGAGGACGAACGGATCACCTTCGTCGGGCACGTCGAGGTCGGCGGTCCGGGCGGTCTGTCACCCGCCCGGCTGAAGGAGCTCTACCACGCGGTGGTCTACTGCGTCGGCGCGGCGGCGGACCGCCCGCTGTCCGTCCCCGGGGAGGACCTGCCGGGCAGCTTCTCGGCCACCGAGTTCGTCTCCTGGTACAGCGCCCACCCGGACGCGGCCGCCGACGGCTTCGCGCTCCACGCCGGTTCGGCCGTGGTGGTCGGGGTCGGCAACGTCGCGGTCGACGTCGCCCGGATCCTCGCCCGCGGTGCGGCCGAGCTGCGGGCCACCGATGTGCCGCGGGCCGCACTGGACGCGCTCGGCTCGAGCCGGGTGCGCGACGTGCACATCGCGGGCCGGCGCGGTCCCTCGCAGGCGAGGTTCACCACCAAGGAACTGCGCGAGCTCGGTGCGCTGCCGGGCGTCCGGATGGTCGTGGACGGTACGGAGCTCGCCCTCGACCCGGCCTACGCGGCTCCGGCGGGCGGGCCGGGCACGCCGCCGCTGCCCGCCGTGGTCCGGCGGAATCTGGAGGTGCTGCGCGGTTGGTCGCAGAACCCGCCACCCGCCCCGCACGGCTTGGAGCGCCGCATCCGGATGCGGTTCTTCCTGCGCCCGGTGGAGCTGCTGGAGCGGGGCGGGCGGGTCGCCGGGGTCCGGTTCGCGCGTACGGCTCCGGACGGTGCCGGGGGCGTACGGGACACCGGCGCGTACGAGGACGTCGAGGCCCAGCTGGTCCTGCGGGCCGTGGGGTACCGGGGGACGCCGCTGCCCGGGCTGCCCTTCGATCCCGCGCACGGCACCGTGCCGCACCTCGCCGGCCGGGTGCTCAGGGACGGCGTGGCATCTCCCGGGGAGTACGTTGCCGGGTGGATCAAGCGCGGCCCGACCGGTGTGATCGGTTCGAACAGGTCGTGCGCCAAGGAGACGGTCGCCTCACTGGTCGAGGACGCTCCGCTGCTCGTGCGCGGAGACGTGACCGCCGATCCGCTGGAAGCCCTGCGGGCATCGGGTCAGTTGCCGGTGGAGTGGGACGGCTGGCTGTCGATCGAGCGCGCCGAGGCGGAGCTGGGGCGCTCGCTGGGCCGGGGGCGAGTGAAGATCCCCGACTGGTCCGGTCTGCTCGACGCGGCGAGGGGCGAGGGCCGCTGAGGGGCGCGCCGGGGAGGTGTCAGTCCTCGCCCAGTCGCTTCGCCTGGAGGTCCGCCGCACCGAGAACACTGGAGAGCAGCCCGGGGAAGAGGGTGTCCAGGTCCTCCGTCCGCAGACCGCTCAGCTTCGCGGTGCCCCGGTAGATCTGCTGGATGACGCCGCTCTCGCGCAGCACCCGGAAGTGGTGCGTGGTGGTGGACTTGGAGACCGGGAGTTCGAAGCGTGAGCAGGCCAGTTCGTCCGCCGCGCCCGCCAGCTGGCGCACGATGCGCAGCCGTATCGGGTCGGAGAGCGCGTGGAGCACCCCCTCGACGCGGATCTCCTCGCGTGCGGGATGGGCGAGCGCACGGGCGTTCGTCACGGTGGCTCCATTCGTCCAGGAGCGACCATTGTACGAGACCTGTCGTATTTTAACGACGGGTGGCGACCACCAACCGGGCGCGCGGGCTGCCGTCCGGGCGGCGGCCGAGGTCCTCCATGGGCAGCAGCCGCACCTCGAATCCGGTGCGTACGAGATCGTCCACGACCGCGGGCAGCGGGAACGTGCGGTAGTACATGACGAATCGCGGATGCCACAGGGCGTTGCGCAGCCGCATGGCCGCGTCGAAGCCGAACAGCGACCAGTAGGCCCGGGAACCCACCGCGGGTGGGGCGCCGACCGGGAAGACGAACCGGCCGCCGGGGCGCAACGAGGCGTGCACCTGGCCGAACAGCCCGGGCCGCTCCCGCGGCAGGAAATGACCGAACGCCCCGAGGCTGAGGGCCAGGTCGAAGACCGGCGCGAAGGGCAGTGCCCGGGCGTCGGCCCGCACATAGTCCACGGCCGGTCCGTCGCCGGGCACGGGGGTAGGCCCCTGCCCGGCCTGCGCGACGGCGAGCATGCCCGCGCTGAAGTCGACCCCGGTGACCCGCTCGCCGCACAGCCGGCGCAGGACGCCCACGCCCGCTCCGGTGCCGCAGCAGACGTCGAGCCCTCGCGCGAAGGGACCGAGCGGCCGCACGGTCCCTTCGACGGCGTCGAGGACCCGGTCCGGGGTCCGGTAGGGCGTCCGGTCGAACTTGGGGGCGAGCAGGTCGTATCCGCGCATCGTGGAGGAGAGCGCCTGAACGGCCAGTTCGCGGAGCGTGGGTCCCTGTGGAGTGAACATCGCGGCACAGCGTACCGACAGAGGAAGCGTCAGACCGCCCGGCCGTACTGTTCGGGTACCGTCACGTCGCCACCGAGCGCTCGCGCGGCACTGCGGGCGAAGTAGGGGTCGCGGAGCAGTTCCCGGCCGAGGAGCACCGCGTCCGCACTGCCGTCGGAGAGGATCTTCTCGGCCTGCACCGGGTCGGTGATCAGCCCGACCGCGGCCACCGGAAGACCCGTCTCGGTACGCACCCGCTCGGCGAACGGCACCTGGTAGCCGGGGCCGACGGGGATCCGCGCGCCCGGGGCGAGCCCGCCGGTCGAGACGTCCAGCAGGTCGACGCCGTGCGCCCGCAGTTCGCGTGCGAAGCGGACGGTGTCGTCGGCGGTCCAGCCCTCGCGTCCGTCGTCCGCGTTCTCGGTCAGCCAGTCGGTGGCGGAGATGCGGAAGAGCAGGGGGAGCTCCTCGGGCCACACGGCCCGCACCGCGTCCACGACCTGCAGGGCGAAGCGGGTGCGGTTCTCGAAGGAGCCGCCGTACTCGTCGGTGCGGCGGTTGGTGTGCGGGGAGAGGAACTGGCCGATCAGGTAGCCGTGCGCACCGTGGATCTCGGCGACGCGGAAGCCGGCCGCGAGCGCCCGGCGGGCGGCGTCCGCGAACTGCGCGACGACCTGCTGGATCTCCTCGGTGGTCAGCTCCCCGGGCACCGGGTGGCCCTCGTCGTACGCGACAGGGCTCGGGGCGACCGTCTGCCAGCCCTCGCCGCCCGGGGTTCCCGCGTCGACGGGGCCGCCGCCGCGCCAGGGGAGGTCGGTCGACGCCTTGCGTCCGGCGTGGGCGAGCTGGATGCCGGGAACGGTCCCCTGGCGGGTCAGGAAGCCGGTGATGCGACGGAAGGCCTCGACCTGCCGGTCGTTCCATATGCCGAGGTCCGCGTGGCTGATCCGGCCCTCCGGGCTGACTGCGGTGGCCTCCACCAGGATCAGGCCGGTGCCGCCCGCCGCGCGGGCGGTGTAGTGGGCGAAGTGCCAGTCGTTCGCCGTGCCCGCGTCCGGGCCTGACGCCTCCGCGCTGTACTGGCACATGGGCGCCATCCAGATGCGGTTGGGGACGGTCAGTGACCGCAGGACGTAGGGCTCGAAGAGTGCACTCACAGGGGTCTCCGCTTCTTCGGAATGCGACGGACGGGCAGGGACGGACCCCGACACGACGGGCCGCCCACTTGTACGAGATTCACCGTACTACGAGATTCACCGTAGTACGAGATTCACCGTAGTACGAGAAGCGCCGTACAAAGAGGCACCGCCGGATGCCGGGCACCCGGACCGGCATGCCCCGACTCCCCCACCTTCAGGGCCGCAGCCTGCGCCTGAGCCTGATGTCGGCACCGGCCTCGTAGACCTGGCTCCAGCTGCGCCCGCCGCCCGAGGTCCATGTCACGTGCACGTTCTCCCCCTGCGGGCGGACGGACTCCACCGTCATGAGCCGGTCGCCGTCCCTGACGTCGCCGCGGAGGAGTTCGCCCGCCTTGACGGTGACGGGCTCCCCCGACCGTGCGTTCTCCGCCTCTTCGGCTGCCCCGACGAGCGCCGCGGCCAGTGCCCTGGCCGCGGCCGGAGAGCAGGACCAGGAGGCGTGAGCCGCCGGGCCCTTCAGCAGGATCGCGACGCGGACAGGTCCCTCGGCCGGGCCGGGGACCACCTCCAGCGCCACGCCGCGTCCCTCGGTGTCCTCGATCTCGATGCTCATCCGTGTCGCCTCCTCGTCCCGCTCCGGTCGGCACGGCTCCGCCGGAGATTCTCCGGCGGGCCCAGTCGGCTGGGATCGAGGCCGCCGGCGTCCACCACGAGGTCGTTTCTGCGGCACCACCGTCGGGTCGACCCACGCATTTGAGCACATGCGCGCCGGCCCGGCCGAAGAGGTGTGCTGTGCCGGTGCGGTGGACACCGTCCGAGGTGTCGCGGGCCCCTGCCGGTTCGCGTTCCCTCGCAGGCCCCGGTGGCAGGGATCGAAAGTTTCGAGGGCGTCCTCGCACACCCCCGGAAGGAGTGTGCGAGGACCGGCGGAGACGGCCGCCCCCCACCCGTCAGACCGCCGTGTGCACCGGTTCCGTCGTCGTGGCGCAGACCAGGCGGCGCCGGTGGTCGACGGACCGTTCCGGACCGGTGAGGCGCAGTCGTACCGTGTGCCGGACGTCGGCGGCGTCGCTGGAGGCGGCGAAGCGCAGCTCCAGGTCCCCGGGCTCGACGATCCGGTGACCGCCGACCCCGGTGAACGAGACCAGGTCCGCGTGGAAGGCGAAGCGGACCAGCCGCGACTCCCCCGCGGCCAGCGGCACCCGGACGTAGCCGATCAGCCGGGACTCCGGGCGCGTGGTCTGGGCGACCGGGTCGTGGACGTAGAGCTGGACCACCTCGGCGCCCTCCCGGTCACCGGTGTTGGTCACCGTGATCCCGAGGTCGCAGGCACCGTCGGTGGGGAGCTCGGCCGGGACACCGGTTCCGGGCTCCCACGCGAACGACGTGTACGAGAGCCCGTGGCCGAACGGGTAGAGCGGTGTGGGATCCAGATTGCTCACCCCGTTGGCCCGGCCCAGCGGCGGCTGCAGATACGTCCACGGCTGCCCGCCCGGACCGTGGGGGACGCCGACGGGCAGCCGCCCGGAGGGGTTGACCCGCCCCGAGAGCACACCCGCCAGCGCCGGACCCCCCTCCTCACCGGGGAAGAACGCCTGCACACACCCGGCCAGCCGGTCCGCCCGGCCGCCGAGCGCGTACGTCCGTCCCGTCAGCAGCACCAGGACCACCGGCGTGCCCGTCGCCAGCAGTGCGTCGAGCAGCTCGCCCTGGAGGCCGGGCAGCGACAGGTCGGACGCGTCGCAGCCCTCCCCCGAGGTACCGCGGCCGAACAGCCCCGCCCGATCGCCGAGTACGGCCACGCAGACGTCGGCGCCCGCGGCCAGTCCGGCGGCCTCCGGGATCCCGGAGGCGTCCGTACCGTCCACGTCGCAGCCCCGGGCGAAGTCGACGCCCGCGTCGGGGAACTCCTCGCGCAGCGACTCCAGCACCGTCGGGACGGCGATCCCCATCGGCACGTCGGGGTGCGAGACCCCGACGTGGCTGGGGAAGGAATAGCAGCCGAGCATGGCCAGCGGGTCGTCGGCACGGGGTCCCACGACCGCGATCCGTCCGGTGCCGGTCAGCGGCAGGGCGTCACCGGGATTGGCCAGCAGGACACAGGAGCGCTCGGCCAGGAGCCTGGCCAGCGCCCGGTTCCGGGGCGGGTCCAGATCCACGGTGCCGCGGGCCGCCTCCGGCTCCGCGCCGTCGGGCACGCCGGGCAGCGGGGGCCGGTGCGGGTCGAGCAGTCCGAGCTCGCACTTCTGGAGCAGGACGCGGTGCAGGGCGCGGTCCACCAACTCCTCGGCCACCACTCCGTCGCGTACGGCGGCGACCAGGGCGTCGCCGTAGCTGCGCACGGTGGGCAGCTCGACGTCGACCCCGGCGGTGAGCGCGAGACGGGCGGCGCCGGCGCGGTCCGCGGCGACCTTGTGCAGGGTCTCCAGGAAGCCGATGCCGAAGTAGTCCGCGACCACCGTTCCGGTGAATCCCCAGGTGTCCCTGAGGAGTCCGGTGAGCAGGGCCGGGTCGGCGGCGGCCGGGACCCCGTCGATCTCGGCGTACGAGTGCATCACCGAGCGGGCGCCGCCGTCGCGGACGGCCATTTCGAACGGCGGCAGGATCACATCGGCCATCTCCCGGGCGCCGGCCCGGACCGGGGAGAGGTTCCGCGCACCGGCCGACGCGGAGTAGCCCGCGAAGTGCTTGAGCGTGGCGACGATCCCGGCGGACTCCAGGCCCCGGACATAGGCGGTACCGATGGTGGCGACCAGGTAGGGGTCCTCGCCGATGGTCTCCTCGACCCGTCCCCAGCGAAGGTCCCGGACCACGTCCAGGACGGGGGCGAGCCCTTGGTGGACACCGACCGACCGCATGTCGTTGCCGATCCGGTGCGCCATCTCGGCGACCAGCTCCGGATCCCAGGCCGCGCCCCAGGCGAGCGGGACGGGGTAGGCGGTGGCGCCCCACGCGGTGAAGCCCGCCAGGCACTCCTCGTGGGCGAGCGCCGGGATCCCGAACCTTCCTGCCTCGGCGATCCTGGCCTGGGCCCTGGCCAGGGCGACGGCGCCGACGCCCGGGTCCACCGGTGCGGTGCCGAACGGCCTGGTGAGCTGGCCGAGTCCGCGGGTCGTGAGCTCCTCGAAGTCGACGGGGTCGACCATGTCGTTCTGGTGCGGTGCGACTCCGTCGCCGTCCGCGTCGGCGCCCACCCAGACGCCGTACAGCTGCGCGGCCTTCTCCTCGAGCGTCATCCGGGCCGCCAGATCGGCCACCCGCTCCTCGGGGCTGAGTGACGGGTCGCGCCACGGGCCGTCTACGGCGGGGGCCGGATCGGCCGGTCGGGCGTGCGGGACGGGGGTCATTGCCATGGCGGCAGGGGTTCCTCTCATGAGTGCGGTGGTCCGGGGCGGCAGGGGCGTCCTATTTGCCGCCCACCCCCATCAGTCCGTTGACCAGCGCCCGCCGGGCCACGAGGTACACGGCGAAGATGGGTACGACGGAGAGGACGATCGCGGCCAGCACGGCGGGGATGTTCACTCCGAACTGGGACATGAAGTTGAACAGCCCCAGCGTCAGGACGCGGTTCTCCTCCGACTGCGTGAGGATCAGCGGGAAGAGGAAGCCGTTCCATGCCTGGAGCGCGGAGAAGATGGCCACCGTGCTGATCCCGGCCTTGGACAGCGGCACCGCGAGCTGCCAGAGCATCCGGAAGGGTGAGGCCCCGTCGAGGGACATCGCCTCGTACATCTCCTCGGAGACGTCACGCATGGTGCCACTGAGCACCAGGACCGCGACCGGCATCGAGAAGGCCGCGGTGGGCAGGATGATCGCGTACAGGGTGTCGTACAGGCCCATCTTCCCGATCAGCAGGTACAGCGGCACGATCACCGCCTGCGCCGGGATCGCCACGCCGAGCAGGAAGGTCCGGAAGGCGAGCGACGAGAGGCGGCTGCGGGTGCGCACGGCCACGTACGCCACCGGGACGGAAAGCACGAGCACGAGGGCGACCGTGGCCACCGCGACGATCGCGGTGTTGCCGAGCAGCGCGAGGAAGCCGCTGTCCAGCACGGTGCCGTAGTTGTCGAGCGTCGGATCGGTCGGGAAGGCCAGCGGGTCGCCGTTCAGCGCCTCGTCCTGCCGCATCAGCGATGCGGAGACCAGCGTGTAGAGCGGCACCAGGACGAGGACGAGCCAGACCAGGGAGCCCAGGCCGGCCAGCGGGTTGCCCCGCCTCCTGCGACGGCGGGCCGGGGCGGGGCGGCGCGGGGCCGCGGGCGATGCGTGCTGCGGTGCAGCGGGGCGGGTGTCGGTCGACATCTCGTCACATACCTTCCCGGGTGGACCGCATGGATCCGAAGCCGCTGAAGCGGACCAGGATCAGCGACAGACCGGTGGCCACGACGACGAGGGCGGTGGCGATGGCGGCCGCGTAGCCGAGGTCGTAGGTCTGGAAGCCGGTCCGGTACATCAGATAGGGCAGGATCGTCGTGTCCGTGCCGGGACCGCCCTTGGTCATGATGAGCACGGTGTCGAAGTACGTCAGCGAGCCGACGATCATCAGGACCGACGAGGTCGTCATGGTGTGGCGCAGCTGCGGCAGCGTGATGTGGAAGAACTGCCGCACCACGCCCGCGCCGTCGATCGACGCCGCCTGGTAGAGGACTTCCGGGATCTGCCGGGCACCGCCCTGGTAGATCAGCGTGTGGAAGGGCATGAACTGCCAGCCGCCGACGAACGCCACCATGAGGAGGGCGCCGGTGGACGAGCCCATGACGTTGGGGTCGACGCCGATCCAGGGGCCGATCTCCTTGATCACACCGAAGTTGGGGTCGAGGAGGGCGTGGAAGAGCATGGCGATCGCGGTCGTGGAGAGCAGCAGCGGGATGAAGAAGATCGCCGACAGCACGGCCCGGCTGCGCTGGCGGCCCGCCGCCCAGACGCCCAGCAGCAGGGCCACCGGGGTCTGGAACGCCCAGCTGATCGTGGTGAGCAGGAGGCTCAGCCAGGCGGCCTGGCCGAATTCGGAGTCCTTGAACAACCGGGTCCAGTTGTCCAGGCCCGTCGGGGTCGGGGAGTTGAGCCCGTCCCATTCGCAGAAGGAGAGGTAGACGGCGATCGCCAGGGGGACGATCGCGAAGACGGCGAAGAAGAGGATGCCGGGGACGGCCCAGCCGACCGGGGGGCGGCCGACGTTGCCGACGGCCGCCTTCCTGTCTCCGCGCCTCTTCGCTGGAGTGTGGTGGGACATCGTTACCTGGTGGCCTTCATCGCTTCGACGAACTTCTCGGGAGTCGTCGTGCCGGCGAACAGCTTGCTGATCTCGGTGAGCATCGGGGTGGCGTACTGGGCCTCCAGCGCCTGGTCCCACGAGAGGGTGAAGCTCGGGGCCTCCTGGACCATCTGGTACTGGTCGTTCGCGAACTCGGGGTTGGGCGAACTGCTCAGCAGCGAGGCCGCGTTGGAGGTGGTGGGAATGTCACCGTTGTCGACGACGGCCTGTGCGTAGGTCTTCGACGCCATCGTCTTCAGGAACGCGATGGCGGTGTCCTTGTGCTTGGTGCGGGCGTTGACGGACCAGTAGTTGGTCGGGTTGCCCACCACGTTCGCCGGGTCGCCCACTCCGCCCGCCACCGTCGGGAACGCGGTCCAGCCGAGGTCCTTCTCGGCGAATTCGGGTGCCTTGCCCAGCTGGGTCGAGTACTCCCACGAGCCCATGAGGTGCATGGCGGCCTTGCCCTTGTTGAGCAGGGTCGGGGCTCCGCCGTTGCCGTAGTCGACCGAGTTGAAGTTCTTGCCGAAGGCGCCGTCGTCGATCAGCTCCTTGACGGTCTGCGCCGTCTTGAGCACCGCGGGGTCGCCCCAGCCGTCGGTGTCGCCGTTCTGGATCTTCCGGAAGACCTCGGGTCCGCCGATCCGGTCCAGCAGGTACTCCATCCACATCAGCTCGGGCCACTTGTCGGCCCCGCCCAGGGCGAAGGGGATGATGCCCGCGGCCTTGAAGGTGGTGATGGCCTTCTGGAGGTCCTCCCACGTCTTGGGGACCTGGAGCTTGTGCTCGGCGAACAGGGACTTGTTGTAGAAGAGCATCACGGGCTGCATGCCGCGCATCGGCACCCCGTAGATCTTCCCGTCGAGACTGCCCGCGGTCATGATCGACGGCAGGAAGCCGTCCTTGAGCGTGGCGTCGTTCTTGACGGTCGAGGTGAGGTCGACCAGGTCCTTCGAGTCGACGTACGGCTTGATGGAACCGCCGCCCCAGTTGAAGAAGATGTCCGGGGCGCTGGGCGAGCCCATGGAGCTGCGCAGCTTGTTCACGTAGTCGGTGCCGGGTACCGACACCAGCTTGACCTTGACGTCGGAGGTCTTGTTGAAGGAATCGACCGCCGCCTGCTGAACCTTGACCGCGTCGTCGCCGTAGACGTACGCGGTGATGCTTCCGCCGCCCCCGCCGCTGCCCCCGGAACCGCAGCCGGCCAGCAGACCGGCCATGGCCATCGCCGCGCCGGCCGCGACCCATCTCGTCCCACGTGTACCTGGAGTGAAAATGCCCGACCGCATGACCGCACCTCTGTCGAATGTTTCGGCGTGACGTTCGAATGTTGCCGGAACCGTACGGTCGGGTTTCGGGCCCGTCAAGAGGGCGGGAACGAGGTTTTCGGAACCGTGCCCGGGCAGGTGTCCAGGGCGGCGGGAGGCTACGATTCGTGCATGAGCCCCGCAAAGGTCCAGCCCCCACAGGAGAAGGCGCCCGTCGACGAGTCGTCGGAGAGCACCGCCACGCTGGCAGAGATCGCCCGAGCGGCCGGAGTCTCGGCTCCGACAGTTTCGAAGGTGCTGAACGGCCGGGCCGACGTGGCCCCCGGTACGCGGTCGAGGGTGGAGGAGCTGCTGCTGCTGCACGGCTACCGCCGCAGGCGCGGCGCGTCCCAGCAGTCCCGGCTCATCGACCTGGTCTTCCACGAGCTGGACAGCGCCTGGGCGATGGAGGTCGTCCGGGGCGTGGAGAACGTCGCCCGGGAGGAGGGGCTCAGCCTGGTCCTCTCGGAGAGCGCCGGGCGGCTCACCCCCGGCCAGACCTGGGTGGACGGCGTCCTGGCGCGCCGTCCTGCCGGAGTCATCCTGGTGCTGTCGGACCTCGACGCCGCACAGCGCGCCCAGCTGAACAGCCGCTCCATCCCGTTCGTCGTGGTGGACCCGGCGGGCGATCCGGGTGACGACATCCCCTCCGTCGGGGCGGCCAACTGGCAGGGCGGCCTGGCCGCCACCCGCCACCTGACGGGGCTGGGGCACCGCAGGATCGGCGTGATCGGGGGCCCGGCCCGCATGATGTGCAGCCGCGCCCGGCTGGACGGCTACCGGGCCGCCCTGGAGACCTCGGGGCTGCCGATGGACGCCGGGCTCGTCCGCGAGGGCGAGTTCAACCACGAGGACGGTTACACCGCGGCCCTGGAACTGCTGCGCCTGCCGGAACCGCCCACCGCGATCTTCGCGGGCAACGACCTCCAGGCGCTCGGCGTGTACGAGGCGGCCCGCGAGCTGGGGCTGCGCATCCCGCAGGACCTCAGCGTGGTCGGCTTCGACGACCTGCCGCTCACCCGCTGGATCGGCCCGCCGCTGACCACGGTGCGCCAGCCGCTCATCGAGATGGCGGAGACCGCCGCCCGCCTGGTGCTCGACCTCGGCAGGGGCCGTCAGCCCGCGACCACACGGGTCGACCTGGCGACCAGCCTGGTGGTCCGCAGCAGCACGGCCCCTCCGGCCCGATGACGGGGCCGGCACTGCCCCCGGAACGCCTGCTGCTGGAGCCGTACACCCGGGCCGACGAGGGCGGGTTCGCGGCACTGTTCCGGCATCGGCAGCAGTAGACGTCGGGCCGACGCACCTGCCGGAGGGCCGCGCCGCCCAGGAGCCGTCGCGGTGCCCGCGTGCCGGAGCGGCGACCGGTTGGCCCGTGCGACGTCCCCCGGGCCGCCCGGAGGCGCGCCCACATCGGGGCGCGACGGACGGAGCGGGCCCACCCGGCCCCCGTCACTGCCCCGTCCCGACCGCCTTCGCCGCTGCGACCTGCGCGAACACGGATCCGCGCGCCCTTGTCAGTGCCCGGGTGCAGACTGACCCGTATCCGGTACAACGGCGTTTCGGGAGGTCGTGTCATGACCGAGGTTCTGCTCACCGTGGGCACCCGCAAAGGACTCTTCATCGGGCGCAGGCGAGGTGGCACGTGGGAGTTCGGCGAACCGCACTTCAATGCCCAGGCGATCTACTCGATCGCGATCGACACGCGCCGCAGCGGGTCGCCCCGGCTGCTGGTCGGGGGCGACAGCGCGCACTGGGGGCCCTCGGTCTTCCACTCCGACGATCTGGGCGCGACGTGGGTCGAGCCGCAGCAGCCGGCGGTGAAGTTCCCCCCGTTCACCGAGGCGTCGCTGGAGCGGGTCTGGCAGCTGCAGCCGGCCGGCCCCGAGGCCCCCGGCGTGGTCTACGCGGGGACCGAGCCCGCCGCCCTGTTCCGGTCCGAGGACGGTGGTGAGTCCTTCGAGCTGGTCCGCCCGCTCTGGGAGCACCCCACCAGGTCCAAGTGGGTGCCGGGTGGCGGCGGCGAGGGCCTGCACACCATCCTGACCGACCCCAGGGACGCCCGGGCGGTGACCGTCGCCGTGTCCACCGCCGGAGTGTTCCGCACCGAGGACGGTGGCGAGCGGTGGGTCCCGTCCAACAGGGGTGTGTCCGCGGTCTTCCTGCCGGATCCCGATCCCGAGTTCGGCCAGTGCGTGCACAAGGTCACCCGGGACGCGGCCGACCTGGACCGGCTGTATCTCCAGAACCACTGGGGCGTGTTCCGCAGCGACGACTCCGGGGGCACCTGGAAGGACATCGGCGCGGGGCTGCCCTCGGACTTCGGATTCGCCGCCGCCGCCCATCCCCACCGCGCGGACACGTTCTACGTCTTCCCGATCAACGCCGACGCGGACCGCGTTCCCGCCGGTCACCGCTGCCGGGTGTTCCGCACGCGGGACGCGGGAGAGACCTGGGAGCCGCTGACCCGGGGCCTGCCGGACGGCGACCACTACGGCACGGTGCTGCGTGACGCGCTCTGCACGGACGACGCCGACCCTGCGGGCATCTACTTCGGCAATCGCAACGGCGAGGTGTACGCGAGTGCGGACGACGGGGACAGCTGGCAGCAGCTCGCCTCGCATCTGCCCGACGTGCTGTGTGTGCGGGCGGTGGTCCTCGACTGACGGGAGCGCCGCGATGGGGCCGCGGCGCCGTCGCACAGCTGTCGGGCCCCGGGCCCGCTCCAGGTCGCGCGCGGTTGCGGCGCCTCAGGACTCAGGCTCGGTGGGCACGCAGAGTACCGGGACGGTCGACAGGTGCAGGAGCTTGTGCGGGGTCGATCCGAGCAGCGCCCCGCGGATCGGGCTCTCGCCCCAGCTGCCCACCACGATGACCCTGGCCCCGTGACGGGCCGCGGCTTCGATCAGTGCCTGCGCCGGGTTGAGGTCGATGACCTCGACGACGGTCGGCACACCGGCCCCCTCGGCCGCCGCGACGGCGTGGCGGAGTCCCTCACGCCCGGCCTGGCGGATGGCCTCGTAGTGGGCCCGGTACTCCTCGCCGGTGGGGCCGGGCGGCGCTGCTCCGTAGACCAGGACGAGCTGTTCACCGAATGCCTGCGCCACCTCGATCGCCGCCCTCAGGGCGCGCGCTGCGCCGGGTGACTCGTCATACCCGAGGACCACGGACATCTAGGACTCCTTGCCGTGTACGAGGTCGGGGTCGACCACACTTCGGCGTTCGCTCCAGAAGACGGACGACCGGAGCCGCAGCACGACCATGAGCACCACGCCGACCAGGCTGATGAAGATGCCGATGACGAGCGGCGGACCGAGGCCGAACCACGAGGTACCGCTGTAGGAGTTCGCCGGGTCCGACATGTCGATGACCGACCTCACCAGCAGCCAGGTGAGCAGACCGGCTCCGACCAGCGGCCCGACACCGATGAGGAAGAAGTTGCGCACGCTCTCGGTGAGGTGCCGGCGGTAGTAGACCGCGCACGCCACGCCGGTGAGTGCGTAGTAGAAGGCGATGAGCAGCGACAGAGCCGTCAGCGAGTCGAAGAGGGCGTTCTCGCTGATCCGGTTGACCACGAGGTACCAGGCGATGGCGATGGCGGCCACCCACCAGGTGCTGACGTCAGGGGTCCGGAACCGCGGGTGGATGCGTGCGAAGTGCGTCGGCAGGGCATGGCGTCGGGCCATCGACAGCGCGGTGCGCGACGCGGGAATGATGGTGGTCTGCGTCGAGGCGATCGCGGATGTCGCGACCGCGAGCAGCACGATCCAGTCCCAGCTCCCCATGACCTCGCCGGCGAGGAGCGCGAAGATGAACTCCTCCTCATCGGCGTTCTCGGTCAGGTACGCCGTCCCGGCGAACGCGACGACCGCGAAGCCGACGGACAGGTAGGTCACCAGCAGGATGATGGTCGACCACACGCCCGCCTTCCCCGGTGCGGTCGCGGAGTCCTCGACCTCCTCGGTGAGGTTGACGGCCGATTCCCAGCCCCAGTAGATGAACACGCCCAGCAGCAGTCCGCTCGTGAGCCCCGCGCCACCCGCACCGAAGGGGTTGAGCCACTCGGCCGACGGTCTGACGGAGTCGAACGACGTCGTGCCCGCGTAGACGCGGTAGAGCGCGACGACCACGAAGACCAGGAGGAAGACCACCTGCGCCAGGATCAGGACGTTCTGCACCTTGGCCGACAGTTCGGTCCCGATGACGCACAGGCCCGTCATCACCACGATCAGGAGCACGGTGAGGAGTTGGCGCACGAAGGTGTTGTCGGCCCAGCTGTCGAGGCCCACGGCCAGCAGTCCGAAGCTGACGGCGACGTCCGCCAGTGACCCCACCACCAGCACTCCGGTCATCGTGATGGCCCAGCCCCCGAGCCACCCGGTCCACGGCCCCATCGCGCGGGTCACCCAGGAGAACGTGGTCCCGCAGTCCTGGTCGACCTTGTTCAGGTAGTAGAAGGCCGAAGCGATGAAGAGCATCGGCACGAAGGAGGCGAACAGCACTCCGGGGGCGTAGACACCGACGAGTGCCACGATCGGGCCGATGACGGCCGCCACCGAGTAGGCCGGGGACGTGGCGTTCAGCCCGATGACCAGCGCGTCGACGAAGCCGATCGCGTCCGGTTTCAAGCCGGCCGGGCGGGCTTGTCCGGCTGGGTCCTCTGCCATGCTCCCTCGCTTCCGTCACAAAGCTGAAGAGAAAGCGGAACAAATCGGTCACATGCTATTGACGTGCCGTCGGGTGCGCACTTCCGCCGTAACGTCGTCCGGCGGAACCGCGCCCGGGTGCCGTCACTGCTCGCGCATGGCCCAGGGCGTGCCGTACTCGGTCAGCAGGTCGAGGAACGGCCTCGGCGGCAAGGCTTCGGGGCCGAGCACTCCGCTGCCGCCCCAGACACCCCCGGCGACGAGTTCAAGAGCGGCGACGGGGTTGATGGCGGTCTGCCAGACCACGGCCTGGGAGCCGTACTCCCGCATCGACCACTGGTTGTCGACCACGTGGTAGAGGTAGACCTCCCTGGGCCGCCCGTCCTTGACGCCCTTCACCCAGGTGCCCGCGCAGGTCTTTCCGTGCATCCGCTCCCCGAGCCCGGCGGGGTCGGGCAGACAGGCGGCGACCACGTCACGGGGCGAGACCGCGACACCGCCCCGGTCACTCCGCACGGACACCGGGTCCGTGCGGTCGAGCCCGAGCTTGTGGAGCGTGCGCAGCACCCCGATGAACTCGTCGCCCAGGCCGTACTTGAAGGTGACCCGCCGGGCTTTGAGCCAACGCGGTACGAGGAGGACCTCCTCGTGCTCGACGTTGACGCACTCGACGGGTCCGATGCCTTCGGGGAAGTCGAAGACCTCCGGCTCGCTGAAGGGGGCCGTGGTGAACCAGCCCCGCTCCTCCTCGTACACGACCGGTGGATTGAGGCATTCCTCGATGGTCGTCCAGATGCTGAACGAGGGGGCGAAGTCGTAGCCCTCCACCGTCAGGTCGGCACCGTCCCGGACACCGATCTCCTCGATCTCGTCGAAGAGCTCGTCGGAGGCGTATCGGGCGAACACGTCCGAGAGGCCGGGCTCCACGCCCATCCCCACCAGTGCGAGACGGCCGGCGGCCTGCCATGCGGGGGCACGCTCGAACTGCGCGTCCCCGAGTTTCACCCCGCACTCCTCGTACGGACGGGACGGGTGCGGCCGGGACAGGGACATGGCCATGTCGAGGTAGTGCACCCCGTGCGCGAGAGCCGCCTCGAACAGGGGCATGACGAAACGGGGGTCGGTTGCGTTGAGCAGTACGTCGCAGCGGTGTTCGCGGAGGGCGGCGCGCACGGCCGCACGGTCCGAGGCGTCCAGCCGCACGGCGCTGAACCGGTCCCCGCTCTCCCCGAGTGCGGCGACTGCGGACTCCGCCCGTTCGAGGTCGTAGTCGGCCACCGCCATGTGGGTGAAGAAAGGGCGCCGGGCAGCGATCCTGGTGATCGCCGTACCCACGCCTCCCGCTCCGACCAGGAGTACACGCATGGGACACCACTCCTTCGCCGTGCTGCCGCGGCCACGGGTACAGCGGACCGGTCCGGTGGAGTGGGACCGTAACAGCCGGACGCCCGGGCGGCGGGCGACCCTCCCGGCGGGGTCACGCGTCCGGGGGATCCGTGTGCGCCGCGATCGCCGCGCCCGCCCGGAAGGGCCTGGCCGGGTCCGCACCACGGCCGACGCCCAACTGGACGGGGCGCAGCCGCGTCGCCGCCGATGGCCGCCACTCCGGGGCCGGGCGACGCGGCGGCGGCGCGTCCCGGCCGGATCATGAAGCGGCCCCACCGGCGGGGGGGGTGCCGGTGGGGCCGGGTGCTCGAGCAGGTGGAGGGGGTGTCCTGCTGGAGCTCGGGTCGAAGAGTCTCGTGCCCCGGATTCGAGGGCCTATGCCGGGGGCGGCGGATCGGATGCCGGTATCGGCGGCCCGGGGCCGCCGGGGCCGCCCGCTGAGCACGCCGCTTACGGCAGGCGCCAGTCCACCGGTTGTTCCCCTGCGCGCACCAGGAAGTCGTTGGCGCGGCTGAAGGGCTTCGATCCGAAGAATCCACGGTCCGCCGACATGGGAGAGGGGTGGGCGGACTCGACCGCCGGCAGGTCCCCGAGAAGCGGTCGCACATTGCGTGCGTCGCGCCCCCACAGCACGGACACCAGCGGCTTGCGCCGGGCGACCAGCGCACGGATGGCTTGCTCGGTCACCTCTTCCCAGCCCTTGCCGCGATGCGCGGCAGGCTTGCCGGGGGCCGTGGTCAGCGCCCGGTTGAGCAGGAGGACGCCCTGCTTCGTCCAGGGGGTCAGGTCTCCGTTGGACGGCCTCGGGAGGTCGAGGTCGCTGTTCAGCTCCCGGAAGATGTTCTCCAGGCTCCCGGGCAGCCGCCGCACGTCGGGAGCGACCGCGAAGCTCAGACCGATGGCCATGCCCGGCGTGGGGTAGGGATCCTGACCGACTATCAGGACCCGCACGTCCTCGAAGGGCTGCTGGAAGGCACGGAGGACGTGCTGCCCCGCCGGCAGATAGGTACGGCCGGCTGCGATCTCGGCGCGGAGGAAGTCCCCCATCGCCGCGATGCGTCCGGACACCGGACTCAATGCCTCGGCCCAGCCGGGCTCAACTAGCTCACTCAAAGGTCGCGCTGCCACAGCCCCTCACTCTACCGGCCTACACGGACCGCGGCGATCATGAGGGTCCCCCCGGGGCCGGGCCCGGGGATAGGGTGCCGGTCGTCGTCACTCCCCCTTCCTTCCGGAGCGGTCCATGAGGTCACGCAGGAACCCGCCCCGCAGCGGACCATGCCCACACCGCTCCCCCGGAAGCACGCGGCGCCCCTCCCCCGGGCGTCCCTCGTGAATGCCGCGGCGCGGGGGGCGCTCGTGAATGCCGCGGCGCGGGGGGCGCTCGTCCTCGGAGTCGACTCGGGAGGATCCGGGCTGCGAGTGGCGCTCGGCGCGGCCGACGGCGGACACCCGACGTCCACTGCCGTCTGCGAGGAACCGGTGCGCACAGGGGCCGAGGGCATCGACGCCGGACATCTGCTGGATCAGCTGCTCCCCGTGACACTGCGGCTGCTGGCCGAGGCGGGACCGGGAGCGGCGATCACAGCCGCGGCCGTGGGGGCCGCCGGGATGGCGACGCTCGGCGGGCAGCTGCGCGCCCGGCTGCCCGGCGCGCTCGCGGAGACGCTGGGTGTACGCCGAGTGGCGCTGGCCGCCGACGCCGTGACCGCGTACGCCGGAGCACTCGGCCAGCGCCCCGGCGCAGTCGTCGCGGGCGGGACCGGCATGATCGCGCTCGGCACCGACCTCACGACGTGGCGCAGGGCCGACGGCTGGGGCCACTTGCTGGGTGACAGCGGCGGTGGCGCCTGGATCGGCCGGGCCGGGCTCGATGCCGCACTGCGTGCCCATGACGGCCGGCACGGAGGTTCCCCCGCGCTGCTGGCCCGGCTCCAGGCCGTCTTCGGTCCGGCCCCGGACCTTCCCGGCCTGCTCTACCCGCGCACGGACCGTCCCGCGCTCCTCGCCTCCTTCGCGCCCGAAGTCGCGGCCTGCGCGGCCGACGACGAGGTCGCGGCGCGGATCCTGCGGGAGGCCGCCGCCCATATCGCGGAAGCGGCAGCGGCGGCGTGCCCCCGGTCGGCGGACTCCGGCGGCGAGCCGTGCGAAGTCGCCCTGACCGGTGGCCTCTTCAAGATGGGCAACCCTCTTCTCGGGCGGTTGCGCGTGGAGCTGGCGCGGCAGATCCCGCACGCGCGCGTGGTGCCGGCGGCGGGAAGTCCGCTGCAGGGATCCCTGGAGATCGCCCGCGCACTCGCCCGGTCGGACCTGCAGCTGCCGGCCCATCCGACACTCCTGTTCGTACCGGGAGTAACGTAGAGGATTCGAGCGAACATCTGCCCGGACAGAGCAGGGCAGTCGACTGGTATGCCGCTCAACAGACATAAACGGACAGATAACGCCTGACCACCCCCTCCCTGAACAGAGGGGCACCCAAAACCAGTAGCATGCGGCGCCATGAGCACCCCCACTGGGCCCGCTTCCGGCCTGCCTGTACGAATGCCGCGACCTCGCCAGTCCGGACGGCACCGCCGCCCGGAGCCCGTGGTCGCACCTGAGGGCGCTGCCGCGCTCGTTCTTGCCGTTCCCGGTACCCCTTCCCCGGCCACGCGGAGTCTGGCCGAGGAAGTCATCAGCATCGCCCGTTCCGAGCTCCCCGGTCTGAACGCGAAGATCGGTTACCTCGAGGGTGACGACGCGGAGTACCCCGTGCTGGTCTCCGTACTCGCGCATGCCGCCGCCGAGCGCACCGCGCGCTACGAGCAGGCCACCGCCGCGGGCCGCGAGGTCCCCGCACCCGAGGGCCCGTCCGCAGTCGTGGTGCCGCTGCTCGCAGGGCCCGACAGCGCCAATATCCGACGCATACGGCAAGCCGTCATGGACAGCGGCACGCAGGTCGAGCTGACCGACGTCCTCGGTCCGCACCCGCTGCTCGCCGAGGCCCTGCACGTGCGGCTCTCGGAGGCCGGGCTGGCGCGCGCCGACCGCGCCAGGCTGTTCACCGTGGCGACCGCGGCCGACGGCATCGTGCTGGCCACGGTGGGCGGCGAGGAGGCCGTGCGGGCTGCCGGGATCACCGGCATGCTGCTGGCCGCACGTCTCGCCGTGCCGGTGATGGCCGCGGCGCTGGACGTGGAGGGATCGGTCGCGTCGATCGCGGAGCAGCTGCAGAACTCCGGTTCCGCACAGCTCGCGCTCGCGCCGTACCTGGTGGGCCCGGAGATCGACGCCGGACTTCTGGACGCCGCGGCGAAGGAGGCCGGCTGTGCGACCGCCGAGCCGCTCGGCGCGTACCCGGCGATCGGCAAGCTCGTGCTCTCGCTGTACGCGACGACGCTGGGAATCACCCCGGCGACGCCGCAGGGAGCCCAGGCGCACTGATCCGCGCCGGGACCGCACCCGTACGGGGTGGCACCGCCGCGCCCCGGGAGCAGGCCGGAACAGGCGGCACGGACCGGTCCCCCGGTCCGTGCCGCCTGACGTCTGCCGCCCTCCGGGGCGCACAGGGACTCCCTGCGCGGGCCGGACGTCAGGCGAAGACCACGCAGGAGGCCGCCGGAGCCTCGATGGAGCCCACGTGGGCCGGAATGCCCGTTTCCGCGTCGACGGCGAACCAGCTCACGTCGCCCGAGTGCTCATTGGCGACGTACAGCCACTGCCCGGTGGGATCGAGGGTGAGGTCGCGGGGCCAGCGCCCGCCGCAGCCCACGGCCGCGGCCAGGGCCGGCTTCTCGGCCGTCTCGTCGAGGGTGAGCACGGAGATGCTGTCGTGCCCGCGGTTGGCGGTCCACAGGAACCGCCCGTCGTGGGAGACCGCCAGCTCGGACGGATAGGTGCGCGCCCCTCCTCCGGCATCCGCGCCGTCGGGCAGCACCGCCACCTCGCCCACCGGGTCGAGGAGGCCGTCCGCCGCTCCCCAGCGGCACACGGTGATGGTCGGTTCCAGCTCGTTGAGGACGTAGAGGTGTCCCCCGGACGGGTGAAAGGCCAGATGGCGCGGGCCCGTGCCGGAGCGCAGTGCGGTCTCGGCGTGCAGCCTCAGGGCTCCGGTGCGCTCGTCGAGGGCGCAGACGCGTACGGAGTCCGTACCGAGGTCCACGCTCAGCACCCACCGCCCCGACGGGTCGGCGAGCACCTGGTGTGCGTGCGGCGACGCCTGGCGACCGGCGTCGGGACCGCTGCCCTCGTGCCGCAGCACGGAGGCCGCCGGGCCGAGGGCGCCATCGGGCCCCAGGGGCAGCGCGGAGACGCTGCCCGAACCGTAGTTGGCGGTGACCAGGTGCCCGGCGGCCAGCGCCAGGTGGGTGGGGCTGTCCCCGCCGACCGGACGCACCTCACCGATCAGCCGCGGCGGGCCGTCGTCGACGACGAGTGCGGCCGCGCCTCCTCCGGGGGTCTCGCTGACCGCGTACAGCACCGTCGCGCCCGACCCGGGGGCGCTGCCGACCGCGAGGAAGGACGGGTCCGGGACGGCGTCCGTGGCCGCGAGCACGGTCAGAGCCCCACTGTCCCGGTCGACGGCGGCAGCGGTGATCCCGCGCCCACCCGCCGAGGTGAACGACCCTATGAATGCCCGTCCGGCACTGCTGCCCATCGCGCTACCCCTCTTCACGTCCGCTGCGATCTTCACCTCGGCCGCCGTCTGCACGGCCGACGCGATCTTCACGGCCGACGGTAGCAGGCAGGTCTCTTTGGTCCAGACCAATACGGGCGATGGGTGGCGCCGGGGTCAGGTGCCGGTCAGCGGGGCGCGCGAGGACGGTGCAAAGGCACCGCGAGCTCGGCAAGCGCCCGTCCCCGGCCGTGCGGAAGAGCGAGCGCGGATTCGGCGCAGACCGCGTGCGCACGGCGCCGACGGCAGCCGAGGGACTCCTCCGCCGCCGCCTCGTGCCGTGCGCCGTCGGCGGGGCCGTGAGGCCGCTCGGCACGGGTACCCGGTCCACGCGCCCTCGCACCCTTCGGCCCACTGGCCGAGGAGCAGGGGAGTCTGCGGCGGCATGAAACTCTCGCCACGCGACGGCTCAGGCGCCGGCCGGAATGCGGCCGGGCCTCCGCAGGGGAACGGCGAGCTCGAGCAGAGCCCGCTCCAGCGCATGGAGGTGGACGAGCACCGGTTCGACGCCCGTCGGCTCCGCCGCCGTCACGCTGTCGAGTCCGAGGTCCCGCTCCACGGCCGGCGCATCGGTGAGTGCCTCGACGGCGGTCTCCACACGCCAGCAGGCCGCGGCGAGCCGGATGTCGTGCGAGGCCTCCGGATCAGCGGCGACGGAGGCCAGGCCGCGCACCTCGCGTGCGCAGTCGTCGAGCAGCGCGAGCACGTGCCGGGCCCGTCGCTTGCGGGCCTTCATCGGGTTGAGCGGATGCACCAGCGGCGCGAGCGACAAGCGCACCCTGCCGAGGATCGCCTCCAGTTCGACGACGCGCCGGGCAGGGTCCGCGTCCTCGCTGCCGGTGAGCCGGGCGGCGGCCTCCGCCGTGCACGTGTGCACGCACCGCAGCGCCCGCCCGACCCACGCCTCGGTCACCGAGTGCGTGGTCACCGGCAGTACGAACAGCACCGCCAGCACGGCCCCGAGCGCCCCGACCGCCGTCTCGGTCACCCGCAGCACGAGCAGACCCGCGTCGAGCACGCCGAGCAGCCCGTACAGCATGCTGGCCATCACCGTCACGGCCAGCATCATCCAGGTGTACGAGACCGCGGCGGTGTAGAAGATCCCGAACACACTCACCGCCACGACCACGGCGGCCACGACCGGCTCGTGGTGCAGCGGTACGGCCACGGCGAAGCCCAGCCCGATTCCGAGCACCGTCCCCAGGAAGCGTCTGAACCCCCGCACGACGGTCTCGCCCCGCGAGGTGGTGGCCACGAACACCCACCAGGTGGCGCCGACCGCCCAGTACCATCGCTGATCGGAGAGCACCTGTCCCACCGCCAGCGCGAACCCGGCCCCCAACGTCGCTTGCACGGCCTGCCGCGTCGTGACCCGTCCCAGCCCGGCCGCCCCGGCGGGGAGTGCGACCGCCGCGGGTACCGCGAGCCTCCGCTCGTAGCACCACACCCCGAACCGCATCACCGACGACGCGGCGAGCGACAGCAGGACGGCCGCGTACAGCTCGGGCAGCTGACCGGGCACGGTGTGCAGGAACTGGGCAGAGAAATAGGCCATGAAGCCGAACACACCCAGTGCGTGCCCGCGAGGGCCCCACCGCCGCGCGTAGACCCCGACTCCCACGACGCCCAGGAAGGCCAGGTCGCGTGCGACCGGCACGTCATGCAGCGCAGCGGCGAGCGTGAGCACCGGCAGACCCACGACGGGGAGGAGGGCGGTCGTGATCGCCTGCCCACGCACCGTCGGGTCGGTCACCGTGAACAGTGCGAGCAGCGCGGCGAGGCCACCGGTGATGGCCGCCGTCAGCGAGTGCCCGGCCGCCCCGCACAGGATGACGGCGAGCCCGATGCCGAGTACGGCCCGAGAAGCGAACCGCAGCCGCACCCGCCCCGGATCGTGTGCGACGAAAGCCCTCTTCAGCAAGTTTGCCCCGCACCTTTCGTACATGGACCAGCGCAGACATGAGAAAGGCGCCGCAGGGATTCCCGAGGGACCCGCAGCGCCATTGATAGACCCATTTCAGCACCTGGGGGGCTGGTGGTTCAACTGATGCCCCATTCCATGGACCAATGGCCCAATTCGGGTGCACCCCGGTCGGCCGCGGCAGAGCCAACGGACCAGCCGCACGCGACAGGGCCGCACGCGACAAGGCGGCACGCGCGGCGCACCCACCGCCCGCCGCCGGGCGCCGCGGGCCGTGCGCGTCCGTGGCCACGACCGGCCGGGCCGGCGGCGCACCGGCCTCGGCGCGTCATGACCGGCACTCGACTTCGGTGTCCAGGTGGGGGTCCGTGCGGACCCCCACCTCGCCGGTTGCGGCTTCCGGCGGGGCGTCGACACGTCCGCCGCCGACGGAGCCGCGGGGGAGGCAGCCGTCGGCGCGCGGGAGGGGCCGCGGCCGGCGACGGCCGCCCGGTGCGCCACGGATACAGTCGGCCGACCGATCACCGAGCCGGAAGGAAATGCCGGACATGGCCGTGGACCTGCTCGACACCCGCATCCTGCGCCTGCTCATCGAGCAGCCGCGCACCAGCGTCCGCGAGTACGCGCGCCTGCTGGGCGTGGCACGGGGCACCCTCCAGGCCCGTCTGGACCGCCTGGAGCGGGACGGCGTGATCACCGGAACGGGCCCCGCCCTCTCCCCGGCGGCCCTCGGCCACCCGGTGCTCGCCTTCGTGCACCTGGAGGTCACCCAGGGGCATCTGGACGAGGTGGGGGACGCGCTCGCCGCCGTACCGGAGATCATCGAGGCGTTCTCGACCACCGGGGGCGGGGACCTCCTGACCCGTGTCGTGGCCCGCGACAACGGGCACCTCGAGGACGTGATCCAGCAATTGATCCAACTCCCCGGCGTGGTCAGGACACGGACCGAGGTGGCTCTGCGGGAGAGGGTGGCGCACCGGGTGCTGCCGCTGGTCGAGTCGGTGGGGCGGGCGGCGGGCGGCTCCGGCTGACCGCCCACTGGCATGCTGGAGGGTATGAGTCCCGCGCCCGCCCCCGCCCTGTGTGTCCTCCTCGATCTCGACGGCACCCTCGTCGACAGCGAGCCGAACTACTACGAGGCGGGGCGCAGGCTCCTCGCCCGGTACGGCGTGACGGACTTCGGCTGGGACGACCACACCCGCTTCATCGGGATCAGCACCCGTGAGACCCTCACCGTCCTGCGGGAGGAGTACGGGATCGAGGCGTCGGTCGAGGAACTGCTGGCCGGAAAGAACGCCCTCTACCTGGAGCTCGCCGGCACCTCCACCGAGGTCTTCCCCGAAATGCGCGTCCTCGTGGAACGGCTGCACGAGGAGGGGATCCCCATGGCGGTGGCCTCCGGTTCCTCCCGTGCCGCGATCGAGGCCACCCTCGCGGTCACCGGACTGGACGCGTTCCTCCCTCTCCACGTGTCCGCCGAGGAGGTGGCTCGTGGAAAGCCGGAGCCCGACGTGTTCCTGGAGGCCGCCCGGCGACTGGGCGCCGAACCGGCGGCCTGTGTGGTGCTGGAGGACGCGGCCCCGGGTGTCCGGGCGGCCCAGGCGGCGGGCATGCGCTGTGTCGCGGTCCCCTACGTCACGGATGCCGCGGGCGATGCGGATACCCCGGGTCCCCGAAGTGCCCCGGCTCCTTCGGATCCCGAAGCGGTCGCGGACGAGGCGGTGTTCAGGAAAGCGGATCTGCTCTTCCCCGGCGGACAGGCCGAGTTCAAGGCTGCGGTGCTGTTCGAGTGGCTCACCGTAGGACGGGAACGGGGCTTCCGGACAGCCGGATTGGCCTGATTCCGCGCGACGGTGGCCGGCCGTGCTCACGGAGCTCCGGCGGACCGATATCCTGATCACGCCGCGCGCCCCCGCACCGTACCGAGCCGAAGAGCCCGATGAGGTCGCCGCCGCGGCAGTCGGAGCGGGCCACAGTTCGAGATTGGTGTGCACAGGTGCTGGTAGCTGGACGGTACCGGTTGATATCCCCCATCGGCCGTGGCGGCATGGGTGAGGTGTGGCGCGCGACGGACGAAGTGCTGGGCCGGGCGGTGGCGGTCAAGCTGCTGCTGGGCGATCAGGCCGACGCCTCGTCGACGGCGCGGTTCCGCCTCGAGGCGCAGACCGCGGCGCGTCTGAGTCACCCTCACCTGGTGGCCGTGTTCGACTTCGGCTCGTGGGAGGACCGTTTCTTCCTGGTGATGGAGCTGGTCGAGGGCCAGAGCCTCGGGGATCTGCTCGAGGACCGGGGGAAGGTACACCCCGAACAGGTGGCCCGGATCGCCGGCCAGGCGGCCGCCGGGCTGGCCGCGGCGCACCGTCAGGGCATCGTCCACCGCGACATCAAGCCCGGCAACCTGATGCTGGACGCCGACGGGTCCGTGAAGATCGGGGACTTCGGCATCGCCCAGTTCGTGGACGACCCCTCGACCGCGCTGACCACCGCGGGCCACATCGTCGGTACGAGCCTGTACCTGGCTCCCGAACGGGCGCTGGGCCGCACGGCCGACTCCGCGTCGGACATGTACTCCCTGGGCTGCGTCGTGTACCAGCTCCTGGTCGGACAGCCGCCGTTCCGCTCGGACACGGCGACCGCCACGCTCTACCAGCACGTGGACACCCCACCGGTGCCGGTGAGACAGCGTGGGGCCGATGTGTCCCCCGCCTTCGACTCCTACCTGATGGGCCTGCTCGCGAAGCAGCCGGAGGACCGGCCGAGCGCACAGCAGGTCTCCGACTGGTTCCGCACCGACGCCTGGCGTGGGCGCGCCGAACCGCTGCCGCGGCACGCCCCGGCCGCTCCTGCCGCGCAGTCACCGTCGCCGGCTGCCGCGCCTGCCGCAGGCGGCGTCTCGACGTACCGGCTGCCACAGGCGACCGGCCGCCGTCGGGCCGCTCCCGCGCCACGGGCCGCCCGGTCGGCGACCACCCGTCGGCTGAGCACGAGTGAGGCAATCCGGCGCCGGCCCCGGGTGGCGAGCGCCGTCGCGGGTGCGGTCGCGTTCGTGGCGGCGGTGTATCTGGGAACGGTGCTCTTCGCACCGGACTCCGGTGCCGCGGCGGACGTCCAGGACCCGGAATCCACTCCGACGGCCGTTGTCGATCCGTCCCAGTCCCCCGGTCCTGCCGGAGAGGCTCCCCGGCAGGACGGCGACAGCGACGAGGACGACTGAGCCCAGGTCACCAGCGCGCGTGGACCTCCGCGCGGATGCGGCGGTCGTACAGTTCGCCGATCGCGTCCAGTGTGCTCTGCGGCAGCGGCGGGAGCGCGGCCGCCGCCGCGTTGTCCCGGGCCTGGTCCACGGACCGTGCGCCGGGGATGACGCTCGTGACACCGGGCTGCTGGATGATCCAGCGCAACGCGGTCTGCGCCGGGGTGGCGCCCTCGGGGACCAGCCCGGCGAACTCGGCGGCAGCCGCCACACCGGTCGCGTAGTCGACGCCGGAGAAGGTCTCACCCTGGTCGAACGCCTCGCCGTGACGGTTGTACGTACGGTGGTCCTCGGGGGCGAACACGGTGTCCGCGGTGTACTTCCCGGACAGCAGCCCGGAGGCGAGCGGAACCCGCGCGATGATGCCCACCCCGGCCTCGGCAGCGCTGGGGAGCACCTCGTCCAGCGGCTTCAGCCGGAACGGGTTGAGGATGATCTGGACACTGGCGACCCCGGGCCTGGCGATGGCCGTGAGCGCCTCCGCGCACGTTTCCACGCTCACCGCGTAGGCGGCGATCCGCTGTTCGGCGACGAGCGTGTCCAGGGCGTCGTAGACCGCGTCCGACGAGTAGACGCTCGTCGGCGGGCAGTGCAGCTGGACGAGATCGAGCGTGTCGACTCCGAGGTTGGTGCGGGAGCGGTCGTTCCAGGCGCGGAAGTTGTCCAGTACGTAGTTCTCGGGGATCTGGTCGGCGCGCCTGCCCATCTTGGTGGCGACGAGGATGTCCGCGTCCGGCCGGTCCTTGCGATAGCGGCCGATGAGCTGTTCGCTGCGGCCGTCCCCGTAGACGTCCGCGGTGTCGAAGAAGGTGACCCCCGATTCCACAGCGGCGTCCAGGACTGCGAACGCGTCGGTCTCCCGCACCTCGCCCCAGTCCCCGCCCAACTGCCAAGTGCCCTGTCCCACGACCGATACGTCACGGCCGGTCCTGCCGAGTGTGCGCTGCTCCATACGGATCATGCTACGTCGGCACGCGGGGCCGGCGGCGGGGCCGTGACGGGGACGGTGCCCGTCCGCAGGCCGTGCGCGGACGGGCACCGGTGCCGGCGGGGCTCGGATCAGTCGTTGGTGGTCACGCGGACGTAGTCGACGACCAGCTGCTGCGGGAAGCTGGTGCTGCCGTCCGGGTCGCCGGGCCAGTAGCCGCCGACGGCGAGGTTGAGGATGAGGAAGAACGGCTTGTCGAACACCCATGCGTTGCCGTTGATATCGGCGGGTGTGCGGCGCTGGTAGACCGTTCCGTCCACGGACCAGGTGACGGAGTCGGGGGCCCAGTCGACGGCGAAGGTGTGGAAGTCGTCGGCGAAGGCCGCCCCGCCCGGGAGGGTGTAGCCGGCACCGATACCGCCCGAGCCCGAGTAGCCCGGGCCGTGCAGAGTGCCGTGGACGGTGCCCGGCTCGAAGCCGACGTTCTCCATGATGTCGATCTCACCGCTGTTGGGCCAGCCCACGCTGCCGATGTCGGCACCGAGCATCCAGAACGCGGGCCATATGCCCTGCCCGCGCGGGATCTTCATCCTGGCCTCGACGTGGCCGTACGTCCGGGTGAACGTGCCGGCGGTGTTGAGACGGGACGAGGTGTACTCGCAGGTTCCGTACCAGCACTGGTAGTCGGCGGGGTTCTCCTTGCGCGCGGTGATGACGAGGTTGCCCTGGCCGTCCAGGGCCGCGTTGTCGTTGCCGGACGTGTAGTACTGGCGCTCGTGGTTGTCGACGTTGTCGCCGGTCTCGGTCTGCCACTTGGCGCCGTCCACCGCCGAGCCGGCGGGCCCGTCGAACTCGTCGGCGAAGGCCACGGCGGCGGGTGCGGGTGCGGGTGCGGGTGCGGGTGCGGGTGGGGCGGAGACGTCCGGGTGCGGAGCAGGCGCGGCCGTGGCCCCGACGGGGAGCCCGGTCATGACCACCGAACAGCAGAGCAGGGAGAGCGCGTACAGCGTCGCGCGACGCCGCTTCGCAGGACGTCGTACGGCGTGGTGGGGGGAGGACACAGTCATCACATCACTTCGAGGTGGGGGTCACCGGGGCATGCGTGGGGGCATGCCCATGACAGATTCACACCTGGGGCGACCCATGGACGCGATCACTCCGGGCGTATATCTCACTGCTTGATTCAAGGCAGTGGCCGGACAGCCGTCAAGAACCCGCCCAGGACGCGACGGGTAGAAGCCGATGCGGTGGGGAACGGACAACTCATGCGCATTCGCCTTGTACCGGCCGTTCCCGCCGTCCTCGCCCTCGCTCTGCTGGCCCCGGCCGGCGCGGCGGTGGCCTCCTCCGCCGGGACCGCTCCCCCGGCACCCCCGGCCTGCCGGGAAAGTCGTCTGTCCGTGGCCGCCTCCGCCTCGGACCGCCCGGACACGGTACGGATCAGCGTCACCAACCGCGGCACGCGGGCCTGCTCCGTGGACCGCATCCCCACCGTCGTGTTCGGCGACCTGGACGGGCCCGCGCTGCCGGTGCCCGGGGCGGAGAGCGCGCCGTACCGCCTGCCCGCCGGAGGCTCCGCACACGCGGCGGTGCGCACGCTCGACCCGGCGGCCACCGAGCTGCGGCTGGTGGACAGGCTGACGGTCGCCGGCGACCCTGCGCACCGCGGACGGACGTTCGGCGCGGCCTCCCTCGGGGCACCGGAGGGGATCCGGGTGTGGGAACCGGTCACCACGTGGTGGCATCGGTCGACTGCGGCGGCCGACGCGGCGCTCGACCGGTACGCGGACTGACCGTCACAGGGGCCCACCGGTCGACCGGTGCAACGACCGGCCCGCGCACGAGGAGGCCACGCGGTGCCGCTGTCCGTCGTGCGTGGCACGACGGACAGCGGCACAGTGGAACGTGTAGGTACGGGCTACGGACCGTGCGGGCCCCACCGGCCCTGCGCCGGAGGGCGGGCAGGGTCCGGCCGCATCCTGGCGGAAGGACCGAGCCGTGGACATCGATGGCGGACAGCGTTTCGTGGTGCAGATCCATGACGCCCGGCGGATGCACTTCGACTTCCGGCTGGAGGTCGACGGCGTGCTCAAGTCCTGGGCCGTTCCCCGCGGCCCGTCGGACAACCCGCGCGACAAGCGGCTGGCCGTACCGACCGAGGACCATCCACTGGAGTACCGGGCGTTCGAAGGGGTCATTCCCCGCGACGCGCAGGGCAGTGGGACCGTCATCGTCTGGGACCAGGGGACCTACCGCCCGCTCAGCCACGACCCCGGCGGCGCACCGGTACCGTTCGCCGACTCCCTGGAGCGCGGGCACGCGACCTTCTGGCTGGACGGGGCCAAGCTCCACGGCGAATTCACCCTCACCCGGTTCCGCGTGGACGACGAGGACGGCACGCAGGGGCCGGAGGCCTGGCTGCTGATCAAGGCCAATGACCGGCAGGCCGTCCACGACCGGCCGGGCACCCCCGATCCTCACCACGCCCGCTCGGCCCGCACCGGCCGTACGCTGCACCAGGTCTTCGCGGCGGAGGGGCCCGGCCGGCGCACCGACTGAAACCCCGGGGCGCGACGGTACAGCCCGGGGCCCCGGTCCGCGTGTGCGCGTCCGTTCGGTCGCACACACGCGCCTGACCTCATCCGTGCGTCAGGGGGCGTGCCCCGGGATGCCGTCACGCATTCCTGACGTCTGCCAGGTGGGCGAACACCACGACGTTGTCCTTGTAGTCCTTCGCCTTCCTGTCGTACTCGCCGCCGCAGGTGATCAGACGCAGTTGGGCGGTGCCGTTGTCGGCGTACACCCGCTCGTCCGGGAAGTCCGCCTTGCTGAAGGTCTCGACCGAATCCACCTTGAAGACGGTGTCGATGCCGTCCTTGCGGGTGATGCTCACCTTGTTGCCCGCCTCGAGCGTGCTGAGCAGCAGGAACACCGCGGGACCCGTCTTGGTGTCGACGTGACCGGCGACGACCGAGGTACCGCGCTCGCCGGGTGCCGCCCCGTCCTTGAACCAGCCGGCCAGATTCATGTCGTCCGCGGGCGGCGCGTCCAGTTGCCCCGACGGGCCGATGGCGAGCGGGGTGAAGGGGGCGTCGACCGCGATCCTCTTGATCCTGATCCGCTCGGGTGCGGACCGGGGCAGCCCCCGGCCGGGGGTGGAGGCCGACGGCGTGGGCCGGGGCGTGGCCGACGGCGTGGGCCGGGCCGGAGCGGTGGCTGCCGGCGCGGGGGCGGATGTCGCGGCCGCGACGGGCGGCGGGACCCCTGCCGACGCGTCGAGCGAGTTGTAGACGAGCAGGAAGCCCAGCCCCACCGCGACAGCGGGCCACAGCAGGGAACGGCCGAGGGCAGGGGAGGCGGATTCTGAGTCGGACGGCTGCGGGGCGGCCATGCGCGTGCTTCCTTTCGTGTACGGGGAGGACCCGGGGTGCGGAGGCCGGGAGAATCGGCGTGGCCGCCGCCCGGGGAGGACGGCGGCCACGACAGGATCTGTTCAGTGGTGCGGGCGGCCGTCAGACCGCCGCGGCACCCGAGCCACTACGACGGCGCATGCGGTACGCGGCGGCACCGAGGCCGCCGAGCATCAGCACCGAGCCGGCTGCGAGGCCGCCGCCGGACAGGGCCATCGCGCCGCCGCCGGCGTGCACGCCGCCCTCCGGCTTCTCGTGCTTCCAGGACCCCGACTCCTCGCTGTCCGCGCCGCCGGACTCGGACTCCTTGCCCTTCTGCCAGTCGCCCGTCGAGGACTCGGACTCCTTGTCCTCCTTCTGCCAGTCGCCCGTCGCGCTGCCCGACTCGGACTCCTTGTCCTTCTGCCAGTCGTCGGCGGTGACGGCGGCCAGCGCACCACCACCGGTGTGCACGCCACCCTCCGGCTTCTCGTGCTTCCAGGAATCCGGCTTCTCACGGTCGTCGCCGCTGCCCGACCCGGACTCCTTGTCCTTCTGCCAGTCGTCGGCGGTGACGGCGGCCAGCGCACCACCACCGGTGTGCACACCGCCCTCCGGCTTCTCGTGCTTCCACGAGTCCGGCTTCTCACGGTCGTCGCCGCTGCCCGACCCGGACTCCTTGTCCTTCTGCCAGTCGTCGGCGGTGACGGCGGCCAGCGCACCACCACCGGTGTGCACGCCACCCTCCGGCTTCTCGTGCTTCCAGGAATCCGGCTTCTCACGGTCGTCGTTGCTGCTGCTGGAGGATCCGCTGTCCTTGTCCCAGTCGTCGGCCGAGGTCACGGCGTATGCGGCTGGGGCGGAGACCGCGAGGACCGCCGTGACGGCGGCCGATGCGAACAGGGTGCGGGCAGAACGCATGGATACACAGTCCTTTCGCCACCCCTGCGACGGCCGGCTGGTTGTCGGCTCATCGGATCACAGGTGCGACGTGATCCACCGTCAGCCGGAATGCCGCCTCCCACCACTGGAGAGCGCCGCATTCGAGCGATGCCATGGGCTCATCGTGTGACTGCGGGCCGGATGTCACCCGTTGGGCGGCACGCCACGCCGAGGCGATGTTTGGGCAGCGGCGAGAGCGGTCGCGTCGTGGGGCGCCGCACCCCCGGTCCCGGGCGCGCCGCAGAGTCACCGTCGAGGACGTCGGCGCCGGTGGTGCACGTGCGTCACGAGGGGGCGTCCACGACCGCGCTCAGTTCGGCGGGCCCGGGCTTCGGCGGGGACGCGGAGCCCGGGGCCGTCGCGGCGGCCGGAACCGCGTGAGCTGATTCGCCACTTCCTGAAGCAATGACGCGCCAGGGCTTACGGCCCGTCACCGAGGAGGTCGAGCCAACGGGAAAGCGAAGCAGAGATGCCATCAGTTCTTGTCGCCAACAGGCCCTGCTCCATCTGTTGTTGCACATCTCTTGACGCGTTCGCAACAAGGGTGAAGTATCTGCCGCAGCCGGAGAGAGCGCTCTCCGGCCGTGCGCGTCGTGTACCCGCCCCACGACTGAGGAGACCCCCATGTACGCACCGCCTCTGTTCCGCAGACCTGTCCCCCCACTGAGCAGGAGACGCGGAGGTGTGCTGGCCCTGGTCACCGGCCTCGTCCTCTCGCTCCTGGCGTTCGTCCCCTCGACACCCGCGAGTGCGGCACCGTCGCTCCTGTCGCAGGGCAGGACGGTCACCGCCTCCAGTCAGGAGAACGGCGGCACCCCCGCCGGCTCCGCGGTGGACGGCGACAACGGCACCCGCTGGGCGAGCGCCTTCGCCGATCCCCAGTGGATCAAGGTCGACCTGGGCGCCGCCGCCTCGGTGAGCCAGATCGTCCTGCGGTGGGAGGCGGCCTACGCCACCGGCTACCGGATCGAGTTCTCCTCCGACAACAGCAACTGGAACACCGCCTACTCGACCACCACGGGCCCCGGCGGCACCGAGACCCTCAGCGTCTCCGGCACCGCGCGCTACGTGCGGCTGACCGGCACCGCCCGGGCCACCGGGTACGGCTATTCCCTCTGGGAGTTCCAGGTGTTCGGCACGACGAACGGCGGGGGCGACCCGCAGATCCCCGGCGGCGGTGACCTCGGTCCCAACGTCCTGGTCTTCGACCCCTCGACGCCGAACATCCAGGGCAAGGTCGACGAGATCTTCAAGAAGCAGGAGTCGGCCCAGTTCGGCACCGACCGCTACGCGCTGATGTTCAAGCCCGGCACGTACAGCAACATCAACGCCCAGATCGGCTTCTACACCTCCATCGCCGGACTCGGACTCAAGCCGGACGACACCACCTTCAACGGCGACGTCACCGTCGACGCCGGCTGGTTCAACGGCAACGCCACCCAGAACTTCTGGCGTTCGGCCGAGAACCTGGCCCTCAACCCGGTCAGCGGCACCAACCGCTGGGCCGTCTCCCAGGCCGCCCCCTTCCGCCGCATGCACGTCAAGGGCGGGCTCAACCTCGCACCGAACGGATACGGCTGGGCCAGCGGCGGCTACATCGCCGACAGCAAGATCGACGGCCAGGTCGGCCCCTACTCCCAGCAGCAGTGGTACACCCGCGACAGTTCCATCGGCAGCTGGGGCAACGGCGTCTGGAACATGACGTTCTCCGGAGTCGAGGGCGCACCCGCGCAGAGCTTCCCCGAGCCGCCGTACACGACCCTGAACAACACCCCGGTCTCCCGCGAGAAGCCCTTCCTCTACCTCGACGGCAACACCTACAAGGTCTTCGTCCCCGCCAAGCGGACCAACGCCCGGGGCGTCTCCTGGAACGGCACCCCGCAGGGCGAGTCCATCCCGCTGAGCCAGTTCTACGTGGTGAAGCCGGGCGCGACCGCGCAGACGATCAACGCTGCTGTCCGCCAGGGGCTGCACCTGCTGTTCACCCCAGGCATCTATCATGTCAACGAGCCCATCGAGATCAACCGCGCGAACACCGTCGCACTGGGCCTCGGCCTCGCCACGATCATTCCGGACAACGGGGTGACCGCAATCAAGGTCGGTGACGTAGACGGAGTCAAGCTGGCCGGCCTCCTGGTCGACGCCGGTACGCAGAACTCCTCAGTGCTCGTCCAGGTGGGCCCCGACGGCGCGTCGGCCGACCACTCGGCGAACCCGACCTCGCTGCAGGACGTGTTCGTCCGGGTCGGCGGAGCGGGCGCCGGCAAGGCGACCACCGGCATGGTCGTCAACAGCGACGACACGATCATCGACCACACCTGGCTCTGGCGCGCCGACCACGGCGACGGAGTCGGCTGGGAGACCAACAGGTCCGACTACGGTCTGCGGGTGAACGGCGACGACGTGCTGGCCACCGGCCTGTTCGTCGAGCACTTCAACAAGTACGACGTGCAGTGGTACGGCGAGAACGGAAAGACGATCTTCTTCCAGAACGAGAAGGCGTACGACGCCCCCAATCAGGCCGCCATCCAGAACGGCGACATCAAGGGCTACGCGGCGTACAAGGTCGCCGACTCGGTGACCACCCATGAGGGCTGGGGCATGGGCAGCTACTGCTACTTCAACGTGGATCCGACGATCCGCCAGCAGCACGGCTTCCAGGCCCCGGTGAAGCCCGGCGTGAAGTTCCACGACCTCCTGGTCGTGTCACTGGGCGGGCAGGGCCAGTACGAGCACGTCATCAACAACACCGGATCCCCCACCTCCGGTACGTCGACCATCCCGTCACAGGTGGTGTCCTTTCCCTGAGGCGGGGTGAGGTGAGCGGAGCTCCACTCACCGTACGGCGCGGGGCCCGGCTGTCAGTCGCCGCCGGGCCCCGCGTCACGTCCGAGGAGCAAGTCCAGGAGGGCGAGCAGATCCGATCCGATGGCGGGTGCGGTCCGCAGCCCCGGGTACCCGTCCGGCCGTACGAGGATCGACCCGGCGCGGGAGGGGCGGGGCCGCCCCTCCCGCGCCGGTCGGTGCACATCAGCCGACGGTGCAGGCGTCACCGTCCAGGGTGAACGCCTTGAGTACGGTGTTGGCACCCGCCCAGCTGCCCGAGAAGCCGAAGCCGGCGGAGGAACCGGGCGCGACCCTGGCGTTCCAGCCGGCGTTGGTGGCCGTCACCTTCACCCCGTCCTGCTGGGCGGTGGCGTTCCACATCTGCGTGACCTTCTGCCCGTCGGGGAACGACCAGCCGATCCGCCAGCCGTCGTAGGCCGTGGTACCGGTGTTCGTGACCGTCACATCGGCCTGGAAGCCGCCGGACCACTGGTTGGTCACCTTGTACGTCACCGAGCAGTCCGCGTCGCCCGGAGGCTCCTCCGGGTCGGGGTCCGTGCCTCCCCCGCCGGTGTCGGAGGTCTCGCCCACCTGGATCCCGCGCCCGTTGGTGGAGACGTACACCCGTCCGTAGACCCGCGGATCCCCGGTGATCGCGGCGCCCGTCCAGCCCCACTGGTGCGCGTCGTCGTTGATCCTCGTCCAGTTCGCGCCGGCGTCCGTGGACCGGAAGATGCCCCGCACCCCTCCGATCTTCGCACTGACGAAGACGGTCTGGTACGACGCGCCGGAGGCCGCCTTGCCGAAGCCCACACTGTCCGCCTGCTCCACGCCGGAGAACCGGGTGAAGCTCGTACCGGAGTCGGTGGAGCGCCACAGCCCGTACGTCCCGGCCGCGGTGCCGCCCGCGAGCCAGATGTCGCCCTCGGTCCCGGGCAGGGCCTTGAAGCGGACGTTGCCCTCGGCGGGCAGGTTGTTCGCCCTGGCGGTGAACGTGGCGCCCCCGTCGGTCGACACGTAGAAGGTGCCGGCCTTGAAGCCGTAGAACTTCTTCGGGTTCTTCCGGTCGGACTCGACCATGGCCCCGGCCGGGATGCCGGTGGACGCGGTCCAGGAGTTGCCGTACCCGGTCGTGCGGTGGACGGCCGCGCCGTCCGGGCTCCAGACGAATCCACTGCCGTCGGCCGCCGCGGCGACCGTGCCCCCGCCGGTCACGCCGGCGGGCTCGGAGGCCTGGAACCAGTTGGCCCCGTTGTCGGTCGAGAAGCCGATGTGCGGGGCGGTGTCGGCGTTGCCGACCCGGACCACCGTGCCGGGGGACGCCTCGGCGAAGTCCAGGCTGGTGGTCGAGTCGAGGTTCGGCGAGGTGAACATCATCGCGGGGACCGCGTCGAGAT
This sequence comes from Streptomyces clavifer, assembly GCF_036345975.1. Lineage (NCBI taxonomy): Bacteria > Bacillati > Actinomycetota > Actinomycetes > Kitasatosporales > Streptomycetaceae > Streptomyces > Streptomyces clavifer. The sequence goes on from NZ_CP107793.1 coordinate 778,524, forward strand.
CCGTGTGCCGGAAGCCCCCGATGTCGCCGAGCGCGCTCAGCAGCGGGGCACCGGACGGCGGGCTCGCCAGGTCGTTGACGGCCGTCTCCTCCAGCCCCTTCACCATCGGGGTGATCCTGAACCGGCCGCCGGTGTCCCACGCCGTGAGGTCCTCGGTGCCGTAGACCGTCGCGCCCGTCCCGTACATCATCCGGTTCGAGTCGAAGGGGTCGATCTCCAGCGCCTCCGTCATCCAGCCCAGCTTGGGCGTGGTCTCGGGCGGGGACGGGTTGGCACCCCAGGACAGCCAGGGGACCGAGGAGACGTCCTGGGTGTACCGGTTCGAACGGTTCGGGTAACTGGTGTAGTCCCAGGCCCGCGTCCAGGTCGCGCCGCTGTCCGTGGAACGGAAGATCTGGGTGTCCGGCCACCAGGAGCTGTACGCGGTGGCCATCAGGGTGCCGGGCTTCTGCCGGTCCACGCTGAGTCCGCTGAACCCGTAGTAGGTGTCCGCCTCCGCGACCGGGCTGACGTCCGTCCAGGCACCGGTCGCGGTGGCGTACCGCCAGATGCGCCCCTTGCCGCCGTCGTACGGACCACCCGTGTCGCTCAGCGTCAGATAGAGGTGGCCGGTGGAGGAGTCGAGGACGCCCTTGTGCGCGAGGTAGCCGGTCGGCTGTCCGGCGATCCGGGACCAGGTGCCGCCGCCGTCCGTGGAGCGGTAGACGGTGTTCGCCTTGTCGGCGACCCCGACGTAGATGTCCCGGGTGGCGCTGCCCGCGCTGCCGGAGCGCTCGTCGAACGTGACCCACACGATGCCCTGGTTGTCGCTGGCGTATCCGCTGGTGTCGGACGGGTCCTGCGCGTAGTTGCCGGGGTTCGGGAAGGCGGTCACCTCCGCCCAGGTGACGCCGGAGTCGGTGGACCTCCACAACCCCTTGCCGCTGGGCGCGCCCAGGTAGAGGACGGACTTCTTGTTCGGGTCGACGGCGAGCCTCTCCCCCATCCCGCGGCCCGGCATGTTGCCGCCGAGCTTGAAGGGGAGCGGGGCGGCCTTCCAGGAGGCGCCCCGGTCGGAGGAGCGCAGGACCGCCCCGTTCGTCGGGTCCCAGCTGTTGGTGTACGTCCCCACGGCCGCGTACACGTTGTCGGGATCCGCCGTGTCGGAGGCGAGGCTCACCACACCTGACCAGCCCCACCGGTCCCAGTCCACCCAGTCCAGCAGCGGTGTCCACCGCTTGCCCGGCTGGTCCCAGCGGTAGGCCCCGCCGATGTCGGTGCGCGCGTAGGCGAGGTTCTTCTCGGACCGGTTGAAGACGATGCCCGGGACGAATCCACCGCCGTCGACGCGTGCGTTCTTCCAGGTATAGGTGTCCGCGGCGATCGACACATCGGATGCTTCGGCCGCGGCGGGCACATCGTCGGAGCGGGCTGCGGCCGGACTGCCGGTGATCGACAGCCCGGCGGTCAGGGCGAGCGCCGCCAGTAGGGCGGCTAAGGGTCTGGCGCTCAAGCGCACGGAAGCGTCCTCTCCGAGCTGGACCGCCGCACTGCGGCGGTAGGGGCTGACACAGAGTGGGAGCGCTCCCAAGAGCATCCCGATGGTAGCGCCGCGCGTCGCTCGAGTGAAGGGTGATGAAGCCGGTTCATCCGATGAATCCGGCGACCTCTCGCCCGCAACCCGCTCGCCCACTCCCCGTGCCCGCCGCACACCCCGAGGACGCACGTCACGCACACCCGGGGACCCGCGTCCGTCCTCACCGTCCCCGGGACCCACGAAAGGGGGCACAGCCCCCTCACACCTCGACAACTTGCGGCGGCAAGGCTGCGCCTGTGTCGTGATCGCTCAGTGGCTGTCCACGGTCCTGGACGCGGACCGGGTGATCGTCATGTCGGAGGGCCGCGTCGTGCAGCAGGCGCCGCCCGCGGAGCTGCTCGCGGACACGGGCGGGCGGCTCCACGAGCTGGTACGGCGCCAAATGGGTGAGCTCCTCCGCCCGGCCCGACCGGACCGGGCGGAGTCGCAGGCCCCGGCACCGCGCCTCGCGGCGTCGTCGCCTCCTCCGCCGTGCGACGGACGCGAGCGGGGAGGTCCTAGCCTCGGCTGCCGCCGGGCCTGGGGGCCTCCACCGCGTCCCGGACGCTGCCGCGTGCGGCAGCTGCGACGGCGTCGGCGGTGATGCCGAACTCGTCGTACAGCCGCTGGTAGTCGGCGGACGCCCCGTAGTGCTCCAGGCTCACGATCCGGCCCGCGTCACCGACCACCTCGCGCCAGCCCTGGCCGACGGCGGCCTCGACGCTGACGCGTGCGCGTACGTCCGGCGGCAGCACTTCGTCCTGGTAGGACAGCGGCTGCTCGGTGAACCATTCGCGGCAGGGCATCGAGACCACGCGCACGGAAAGCCCCTCGTCGGCCAGCAGCTTGTGGGCGTCGAGGGCGATCGGGACCTCCGACCCCGTGGCCACCAGGATGACGTCGGGGGCGGTTCCGGAGGCCTCCACGAGGACGTAGGCGCCGCGGGCCGCTCCCTCGGCCGGGGCGTGGACGCCGTCGGAGCGATCGAGTACCGGAAGGTTCTGCCGGGTCAGTACGAGACCGGCGGGGCGGTCGGTGTGCTCCAGGATCGTCCGCCAGCAGACCGTGGTCTCGTTGGCGTCGCCGGGACGTACGACGTCGAGGCCGGGGATCGCGCGCAGTGCGGCGAGGTGTTCGACGGGCTGGTGGGTGGGGCCGTCCTCACCGAGCCCGATCGAGTCGTGGGTCCACACGTAGGTGACGGGCAGCTTCATCAGCGCGGCGAGGCGGACGGCGGGCCGCATGTAGTCGCTGAACGTGAGGAACGTACCCCCGTAGGGGCGGGTCAGGCTCTGCAGGCCGACGCCGTTGAGCACGGCGCCCATCGCGTGCTCCCGGATGCCGAAGTGCAGCGTGCGCCCGTAGGGGCCGCCGCTGAACTCCGAGGTCTGCCGGTCGGAGGGGACGAAGGAGGGCTCTCCGTCCATGGTGGTGTTGTTGCTGCCCGCGAGGTCCGCCGATCCGCCCCACAGTTCGGGCAGCACCGGTGCGAGGGCGGTGAGTACCTCGCCGGACGCCTTGCGGGTGGCCATGCCCTTGGGGTCGGCCGGGAACTCCGGCAGGGCGTCGGTCCAGCCGTCGGGGAGGTCCTGTCCCCGCAGCCGGTCGAGCAGGGCGGCGCGCGGGGGGTTTCCGGTCCGCCATGCCTCGTAGGTCCGCTGCCAGCGTTCCCGGGCGGCCCTGCCCCGCTCGCCGACGGCCCTGGTGTGGGCGAGGACCTCGTCCTCGACGGGGAAGAACGACTCGGGGTCGAAGCCGAGGAGCCGCTTGGTGCCGGCGACCTCGTCGTCGCCCAAGGCCGCCCCGTGGGCCTTCCCGGTGTTCCGCTTCGTCGGGGCGGGCCATCCGATGATCGTGCGCAGCATGATCAACGACGGCCGGGACCGGTCCGCCTTCGCGGCCTCGACCGCGGCGAGCAGGGCGTCGACGTCCTCGACGTAGTCGCCGGTGCGGGTCCAGTCCACCGTCTGTACGTGCCAGCCGTAGGCGGCGTACCGGGCCGGGACGTCCTCGCTGAAGGAGATGTCGGTGTCGTCCTCGATGGAGATGTGGTTGGAGTCGTAGAACACCACGAGGTTGCCCAGCTGCTGGTGGCCCGCGAGCGACGAGGCCTCGGAGGCGACGCCCTCCATCATGTCGCCGTCGGACGCCAGCACGTACACGTGGTGGTCGAAGGGGCTGGCGCCGGGGGCCGCTTCGGGGTCGAGCAGCCCCCGCTCCCTGCGGGCCGCCATGGCCATGCCGACCGCGGCGCCGAGCCCCTGGCCCAGCGGACCGGTGGTGATCTCGACACCCCTGGTGTGGCGGTACTCCGGATGCCCCGGGGTGGCCGAGCCCCAGGTCCGCAGCGCTTCCAGGTCCTCCATCTCCAGGCCGTAGCCGGCGAGGTAGAGCTGGATGTACAGCGTGAGGCTGGTGTGGCCGCAGGACAGGACGAAGCGGTCCCTGCCCAGCCACTGGTCGTCGGCCGGATCGTGCCGCATGACCTGCTGGAACAGCAGATAGGCGAGCGGGGCCAGGCTCATCGCCGTACCGGGATGTCCGTTGCCGGTCTTCTGCACGGCGTCGGCGGCCAGTACGCGTACGGTGTCCACCGCCCGGACGTCCAGCGCGCTCCATCCGGCCCGGTCCGCCACCGGCAGGGCGAGGCCGGGGTCGCGCGGTGGGGTACCGCCGGAAGTGGATCGCTCGGGCGCCATGGTGGTGTCTCCCTCGGGATGTCGCTTGCCGGTCCGTACGGTCCGGGCGCTGCGGCCCGTCCCCTAGGCATCCTCGGTTCCTTCGCCGCCCTTCGCATCCCGGGCGGGACCGGCGGCGTGGGTGCTGTCGCCGGGCTCCGGATGCCCCGCCTGGGTGGCGGCGGTGGAGCAGCCCCCCATCCACCCGGTCGGGCGGATCGGGCGGGGCCTGGGCGATGCCGTCCCGCACGCCGCGTACCCGCTCGTACGCGCGGCATCCTCGGCCACCGTGCTTTCCTCGGGGCCACGGACCGTCCGGGACGGTGTCCCCTGCGCACCGGCCGATTCCGGGACGCCGGGTCCGACGGGTGCACGCATATGGCACAGTCGTGCCGGTGGACGATCTGCGGCCCCAGGATCCCGCGCGCATGGGCGCGTACCGGCTACTCGCCCGTCTCGGCGCCGGCGGAATGGGGCAGGTGTATCTGGGACGGTCGCCGGGCGGGCGGCTGGTGGCCGTGAAGGTGATCCGCGACGAGATAAGCGACCATCCCGAGGCACTGACCCGGTTCCGGCGTGAGGCCGCCACCGTGGAGACCGTACGCAGCGCGTACACCGCCCAGTTGATCGAGGCGTCCCTCGACGCCTCGCCCTACTGGCTGGCCACCGAGTACGTGGAGGGGCCGACGCTGCGCGGAGCGGTGGAAGCGGGCGGGCCGTTCCCGCCGGACAGCGCCCTGCGGCTGTTCGCCGCGCTCGCCGAGGGACTGGCCGCGGTCCATGTCCACGGGGTCACCCATCGGGACCTCAAGCCGCAGAACGTGATCCTCTCGCCCCAGGGGCCGCAGCTGATCGACTTCGGGATCGCCCGGGGCCTCGACCAGACCTTCATCACCAGGGACGGGATGGCGACGGGGACGCCCGGGTTCGCCGCACCCGAAGTGATCCGGCGCAACGCGGCCGGTCCGGCGGCGGACGTCTTCGCCCTGGGGGCGACGCTCGCGTACACGGTGACCGGCCGGGCCCCGTTCGGCTCCGGTGATCCGTCGGTCGTGAGCTACCGGGCGGTGTACGAGGACATCGACCTGGCGGGAGTGCGGCCCGCGCTCGCCGCGCTGATCCGGGACTGTGTCGCCAAGGACCCGGCGGACCGGCCGGATCCGGCGACGGTGATCGCACGGTGCGCGGTGGACTCGGCGCTGGCGACGGACCCCCACTACCGCTCGCTGGTCCGGGGCGACGATCCCGTACCCGTGCGCGAGGCGGCGGGCACCGAGGTCCTGCCGGGCGGTCCGACGGAACGGGAGGGCGGTCCGACGGAACGGGAGGGCGGTCCGACGGAACGGGAGGGCGGTCCGACGGAACGGGAGGGCGGTCCGACGGATCACGAGGACGGACCGGCGGAGCGGGGACTCGTGGCCGCTCCCCCGCGGACTTCCGTGGGCCCCACGCCGTACGACGGTCAGGACGCCTCTTCGCGTCCCGCCCGCCGCAGAGGGTTCGGGCTCGCGGCCTGCGCCCTCGTGGTCGCCACTGCGGCGCTGGTCTGGCAGTTCACCGACCCGGGCGGCGGTTCGGCGGGAGGCGCCAAGGGGTCGGGCGCGTCGGATACCTCGGGCACTTCCTCGCAGCCCGGGAGCAGCGTCCCGCCCACTCCGGCCGGGCCCCCGGGCCACATCCTGAACGACCGTGTCTCCAAGGACCGCTGGACCCTGTCGGACGATCCGGGTCAGGCCGCCTTCCTCTCGGGCTCGTGCGACCAGTCGGATCTCTCCCCGGACCGGATGCCGATGAATCTGGAGTCCAGCGTCTCGCACACCACAGGAACGGACACGGCCACGGTGACGCTGCGCCCCAAGGAGTCCGGGAAGGGCGACCGGCCGGATCCGTACTACCTGGCGGTGGGGGTGCGGCCCCCGCACGAGACGGACCGGGCGACCGGCCGGCCCACCAAGTCCGTCAGCAAGGGCATCGGCTTCACGAGCAAGCCGTTCGACCTCTACTCCCGGTGGTCGTCCGGCGGCACCATCACACTCAAGTACCCCGCCGACTTCCGGGCCCACTTCGGCGGGGACCAAGTGGTCGACGCGCTCCCGGTGGGGGACGACAGGGGCGACTGGACGGTGGTGTTCTACCACGTGGAGGGCGGGCCCACGGAGTACACCTCCGTGGTGTGCAACGGCTTCCACGCCTGATCCGCGAGAGCGGTGTACGGACCGTCGGACCGCCCCGGCCGTACACCGCTCCCGGACTCAGCCGGCGGCGCGGAAGCCGCGCAGGCGCAGGCTGTTGCCGACGACGAAGACGGAGGAGAAGGCCATGGCCGCTCCGGCGATCATCGGGCTGAGCAGGCCGGCGGCGGCGAGCGGCAGAGCCGCCACGTTGTAGGCGAAGGCCCAGAACAGGTTCGAGCGGATCGTGCCGAGCGTCTTCCGGGAGAGCCGGATCGCGTCGGCCGCGGCCCTCAGGTCACCGCGGACGAGGGTCAGGTCGCCGGCCTCGATGGCGGCGTCGGAGCCGGTCCCCATCGCGAGCCCGAGGTCGGCCCGGGCGAGCGCGGCCGCGTCGTTGACACCGTCGCCGACCATGGCGACGCTGTGGCCCTCCTCCTGGAGCCTCTTGACGACGGCCACCTTGTCCTCGGGCATGACCTCGGCGATGACCTCGTCGATCCCGACCTCGGCGGCGACGGATTCGGCGACGGCCCTGTTGTCTCCGGTCAGGAGGATCGGGGTGAGGCCCAGTGCGCGCAGCCGCCGGACGGCCTCGGGGCTCGTCTCCTTGACCGCGTCGGCCACCTCCAGGACCGCACGCGCCTCGCCGTCCCAGGCGACGACGACCGCCGTCCTTCCGGCCTTCTCCGCGTCGTCCTTCGCACGCCGGAGCGGCTCGGGCAGTCCCATGGCCCACTCGGTGAGCAGCTTCTCCCGGCCGACGAGGACGGCGTGCCCCTCGACGACGCCCTGTACACCGAGGCCGGGTATGCCGGCGAAGTCCTCGGGGGTGGGCAGGGCACCGGCCTCGGCGGCCGCACCGGCGGCGACGGCCCGGGCGACGGGGTGCTCGGAGGCGTGCTCCAGGGCTCCGGCCAGGCGCAGGACCTCCTTCTCGTCCGTGTTCCCCGCAGTGTGCACGCCGACCAGGGTCATCCGGCCGGTGGTGACGGTGCCGGTCTTGTCCAGGACGACGGTGTCGACCTTGCGGGTGGTCTCCAGCACCTCGGGGCCCTTGATCAGGATGCCGAGCTGGGCACCGCGGCCGGTGCCGACCATGAGGGCGGTCGGGGTGGCCAGGCCGAGTGCGCAGGGGCAGGCGATGATCAGTACGGCGACGGCGGCGGTGAACGCGGCCGTGAGGCCTGCGCCGCTGCCGAGCCAGAAGCCGAGCGTGGCGAGCGCGAGTCCGATGACGACCGGCACGAAGACGGCGGAGATCCTGTCGGCAAGGCGCTGGGCGGCGGCCTTGCCGTTCTGCGCGTCCTCGACGAGCTCGGCCATGCGGGCGAGCTGGGTGTCCGCACCGATCCGGGTGGCCTCGACGACCAGCCGGCCGCCGGCGTTCAGGGTCGCCCCCGTGACGGCGTCACCTGCGGATACCTCGACGGGTACGGACTCTCCGGTGAGCATCGACGCGTCGACGGCGGAGGACCCTTCCACGACGGTGCCGTCGGTGGCGATTTTCTCGCCGGGCCGTACGAGGAAGCGGTCGCCCACGCGCAGCTCCGCGGTGGGCACGGTGACTTCGAGCCCGCCGCGCAGGAGGGTCACCTCCTTGGCGCCGAGCTCCAGGAGCGCCCTGAGGGCGGCACCCGCCTTGCGCTTGGAGCGGGCCTCGAAGTAGCGGCCGGCCAGGATGAAGGCCGTGACGCCCGCCGCGGCCTCCAGATAGATGTTCCCCGAGCCGTCGCTGCGCGCGATGGTGAACTCGAAGGGGTGCGTCATACCCGGTGTGCCGGCCGTGCCGAGGAAGAGTGCCCACAGCGACCACAGGAACGCGGCGCCGGTACCGACCGAGATCAGGGTGTCCATGGTGGCTGCGCCGTGCCGGGCGTTGGTGACGGCGGCACGGTGGAAGGGCCAGGCCGCGTACGTGACGACGGGCGCGGCGAGGGTCAGTGAGAGCCACTGCCAGTATTCGATCTGCAGGGCCGGGACCATGGCCATCGCGATGACGGGAACGGCGAGAACGACCGCGGTGACCAGCCTCTGGCGCAGCGGACGCAATGCTTCGTCGGCCTGTTCGTCGTCGCTCGGGCCGGCTGCCGCGCCCTCGACGTCGTGCCGGGGCGGGGCGGGTCGCCGGGCGGAGTAACCGGTCGCCTCGACGGTGGCGATCAGGTCCTCGACCGCGATGTCGTCGGCGAAGGTGACCTTCGCCTTCTCGGTGGCGTAGTTGACGGTCGCCTCGACCCCGTCCATGCGGTTGAGCTTCTTCTCGATGCGGGCCGCACACGAGGCGCAGGTCATGCCGCCGACGGCTAGCTCGACCTGGGCGGCGCCCTGAGTCATGGTGGTCATTTCCTGCTCCTCGTCGGGACGGGTGGGGTCGGGACCCGTGCATGCGGGTCCCGACGGCTGCCGGGGCGGTGCGCGCCGCTCAGGGGCGGCCGGGCGGCTCCTGGCCGGCGTCGTCGACCACCGCGGCGACCGCGGCGTCGTCCGGTGTTCCGGCGGTGGTGACGGTGACCAGGCCGCCGGCCACGTCGACGGACACGTCCTCGTTCAGCGCTCCGGCGGACTGTGCGACAGCGGTCCGGAGGTGCCCGCAGGTCGTGCCGGCCACCCGGCGGAGGGTGACGGTGGAGCCCCCGTCGGCGGTCGCCACGCTGCCGGCTCCGTTCGTGCGGGTGCCTTCGAGCATGGACACGTACATGGGATCACCCTTCCGATCTACATACCCCCTAGGGGTACCGGCTCCACTCTCAGGTATACCCCCCACCCGTATCTTTCGCAACAACGCCAAGATACCCCACCGGGGTATAACCTCAGGAGACGGGGGCCCGCCACGGGACCCGCTCGGACCAGGAGGAGCAGCCATGAACACCGCCGGGAAGATCACGTCCTTCACCGCAGCACTGGCGGCGTCCTTCGGCGCCGCGTACGGCCTCGGCAGCGCGGTGGGGCCCATGGGAGGCACCGGACCCGTACCCCGCGCCGGCCACACGGACAGCGCGGAACGGCAAGGGGAGGAGGGCGGCGGTGACCACGCGGAATCAGTGGCCGGAGGGCTGCAGGTGTCCGGGGGCGGCTACACCCTCGACCTCCTGACCCCGCGGCTGAAGGCGGCACGGGCGGGCGAGCTGCGCTTCGCCGTACGCGACGGTTCCGGCCGGCCCGTCACCTCGTACCAACGTGAGCACGGCAAGGAACTGCACCTGATCCTGGCCTCACGCGACCTGGCGACCTACCGGCACCTGCACCCGGCCCGTGCCGCCGACGGCACCTGGAGCACCCCCGTCAGCCTGCCCGCAGCCGGTGACTACCGCCTCTTCGCCGACTTCACCCCGGGTACGGGGAACGCTCCCGACCTCACCCTCGGCGCCGATCTCGCCGTGGCGGGCACCTACGAGCCCGCGGAACTCCCCGAGCCGGCCCGCACCGCGACGGTCGACGGGTACACCGTGACCCTGAACGGCAATCTCCGGCCCGGGGCCGCGGCGGACCTCACCTTCCACGTGAGCAGGGGCGGACGGCCGGTCACCGACCTCCGGCCCTACCTCGGCGCCTACGGACACCTCGTCGCCCTACGTGCCGGTGACCTCGCCCACCTGCACGTCCACCCCGACGGGGAGCCCGGTGACGGCAGCACCGAGCCGGGCCCCGGCGTCTCGTTCTCCGCGACCGCGCCCAGCTCAGCGGCGTACCGCCTCTTCCTGGACTTCGAGCACGACGGCACCGTCCGCACGGCGGCCTTCACCGTCCGGGCCGGAGCGTCACCGGCTGCTCCGCAGCAGGCCGAGTCCACGTACGGGCACGGGGAGGGCGGCCACGGACACTGAGGGCGGCACCATGGGGGCGGTCGGCATGCGGAGGAAGGGCCCCGGGCCGGCCGTGCCCGGGGCGTGCGGTCACACGCGGTGGCAGCGGATCCAGGCGGCCTGGCCCCCGTCGACGAGCAGATCGGTGCCGGTGATGTAACCGGCTCCGGGCCCGCTGAGGAAGGCGACAGCGTCGGCGATCTCCGCCGGAGTCCCGGTCCGCCCGGCACCGCAGTCCTCGAGCATCCGCAGCATGTGGGCGCCGGAGGACGACTCCGCCTCCGCCTTCGACATGGCGGTGGAGATGACCCCGGGGCTGATGCTGTTGATCCTGGCACCGCGCAGGTTCCAGGCCAGCGCGGCGGCCTGCACCCGCAGGTGGTTGCTGCGCTTGGACAGGATGTAGGCGGTCGTCGCCTCCTCGCCGACGGCGGCGACGCAGGCGAGTGCGAGGAGGTCCCCGGCCGGGGCGGACGCCAGCAGGGCTTCGTCCTCCCGGGTCGGCGAGGCGTAGTGGCCGGCCATGCTGGAGACGCAGACCAGCGAGGTCCCCCGGGAGGCCACCTGCTCGAAGGCCTCGATGACATGGGCGGTGCCCACCATGTTCACGGCCAGGATCGTCCGGGCGGACGCGGTCGCCGGCGAGACACCCGCGGTGTGCACGACGGCAGCGACCCTGCCCTCTCCGGCGGCGGTGCGGGCGAGTTCGTCGACGGCGGATCGGTCGGACACGTCGGTGACCACCCCCCGCACGGCGTGACCTTCCGCACGGAGCGCCTCGACGAGCCGGTCGAGCTGCGGACCGGACGCGTCGGCGAGGACGAGGGTCCGTCCGCTGCCCAGTCTGCGGGCGACGGCCGCTCCCATCCCTCCCGCTCCGGTCACCACGACCACGTCGCGCTCGCCGTACGTACCTTCGTGCATGAGCATCCTCCTGTATGACGGCGGCTCAGCCGGCTGCCGGGCCCCGCGCGGGGACGGCCGAGCCGTGCGGGGTGTGCGGATCGGTGCCTCAGGCCCTGGACACGGAGGCGGTGCTCCCCAGCGCGTCGCTCCACGTCGTGCGGGTGGCGACGGCCTGCCGCCAGGCGCGGACCGTCTTCGGCGGCATGCCGACGGCGAGCACACCTGCCAGGTGGTCGCCGGTGCGGTAGGCGGCGAGGAACCGCCGTCCGGCGAGGTCCCCCTCGACGACCGCGACATCATCGTGGCCGCGCAGGCAGCCGTGCGCCTGGACCTTCATCCCGTACTGGTCGGACCAGAAGTAGGGCACCGGCGCGAACGGCTTGCGGGCCAGGGGCTTCAGCAGGTTGCGTGCCGCCGCCATCCCCTGCTCCGCGGCGTTGGTCCGGTGCTCGACGCGCATCGGTACGCCGAACAGCGGATTGTGCCAGCGGGCGACGTCACCCGCGCCGTACACGTCCGGTGCGGCGGCGCTGAACTCGTCGCAGAGCAGGCCGTCGTCGACGGTCAGTCCACTACCGGTGAGCCAGTCGGTGTTGGGTACGGAGCCGACGGCGACCAGCACGTCGTCGGCCTCGATCACCTCGCCGTCCGCCAGCCGCACCCCGTTCCCGTCGGCACGGACGACGGTCACCCCGGTGCGGAGGTCCACGCCGTGGTCGCGGTGGGCCTCCGAGAGCACCCGCCCCACCTTCTCGCCCACCGCGTGGGCGAGGGGCACGGGTGCCGGTTCGAGGAGCGTGACCTCCGCCCCGAGGCTCCGGGCCACCGCGGCAGCCTCGGCCCCGAGGAAGCCGGCCCCGACGACGACCAGCCGGCGCCCGGGCAGCAGGCGGTCCCGCAGCGCCACGGCGTCGTCCAGGGTGCGCAGGACGTGCGCCCCCTCGCCGGGCAGCCGGCGCGGGCGTACGCCGGTGGCGACGATCAGCCCCTCGTAGCCGGTCCTGCCGCCGTCGGCGAGGAGGACCTCGCGGGAGCCGAGGTCGAGTCCGGTCGCGGCGGTGCCGAGGCGCAGGTCGAGGCCGAGCGAGTCGAGGGCGGGCCGCGGGCGCAGGAACACCCGCTCGGTGGGCCAGGTGCCGGAGAGGACCTGTTTGGAGAGCGGCGGACGGTCGTAGGGGGCTTGCGGCTCGTCACCGACGAGGGTGACCGCTCCCTCGTACCCTTCCCTGCGCAGGGTCTCGGCGGCCGCCAGTCCGGCGGCGGACGCGCCGACGACGACGATCCGCTTCACCGCTCCACCAGGTGGATCGCCGCCGCCGGGCAGATCGCGGCGGCTTCCCGCACGCCGTCGTGGAGTTCGGGCGCGGGACCGTCGTCGAGCACGATCGCGACCCCGTCCTCCTCCCGCTGGTCGAACACCTCGGGGGCCGCCATGACGCACTGCCCGGAGGCGACGCACTTCGGCTCGTCCAGTTCCACACGCATGCTCATTCTGATGCTCCTCGGTGCGTACGTTCGTCGGCTGCGTACGGGGTTCGTCCCCTGCGGGACTACCAGGTGACGGGCAGGCAGCGGACGCCGTAGGTGGTGCCGGTGTGGTCGAAGGCCAGCTGATCGAGCGGGGCGGCCAGGGTGAGGGTGGGGACGCGCCGGTAGAGAGTGCCGTAGACGACCTGGAGCTCCAGCCGGGCCAGGGACTGGCCCAGGCACTGATGGGGTCCGTAGCCGAAGGCCTGGTGCGTGCGGGCCGGGCGGCGCAGGTCCAGGCGGTCGGCCTCGGGAAAGGCTTCGGGATCCCAGTTGGCGGCGGCCAGGTCGAAGATGATGCCGTCACCGGCACGGATGACCTGGTCCCCGATGCTGATGTCCTCCTTGGCGACGCGGCGCACACCGGTCTGGACGATGGTCAGGTAGCGCAGCAGTTCGTCCACCGCTCCGGCGACCGTCCGCGGATCGTCGTCGTCGCGGAGCAGGGCGAGCTGATCGGGGTGCTGGAGCAGAGCGAGGGTGCCGAGGCTGATCATGGTGGCGGTGGTCTCGTGCCCGGCGATGAGCATGGCGACGCCCATGTGGACGGCCTCCGTGCGGGTCATCTCGCCCGCCGTGACCCGGCGGCCCATCCCGGAGAGCACGTCCTCGCCCGGGGCGGTGAGCTTCTCGCCGAGGAGGGTGTCGAGGTAGCCGGTGAGGGCACCGCTCGCACGACGCGCCTCGTCCGCGGAGGCGTCGCTGTCGAGTACGAGGTTGCTGTTGCTCTGGAAGAAGTCGTGGTCCGCGTACGGCACTCCGAGCAGTTCGGCGATCACGAGCGAGGGGACGGGCAGGGCCAGGGCGGTGAGCAGGTCCGCCGGCTTGGGCCCGTCCAGCATGGTGTCGATCAGGTCGTCGACGATCTTCTGGATCGCGGGCCGCATCGCTTCGATCCGCTTGACGAGGAACGGCGCGTTGACCATCCGGCGCAGACGCGTGTGCTCGGGTGCGTCGGTGTTGGTGATGAGCGGCGGAGTGGCGTGCGCGATGGCCGCACGGTGGGCGTTGACATAGGGGAAACCGGGCTCGTGGTCGTCGTTGCTGACCCTGGGGTCGACGAGCAGGGCTCGCTGGTCGGCGTGCCGGGTGATGAGCCAGGGGGTCGTGCCGTTCCAGATCCGGACCCTGCCGACCGGGCTCTCGGCACGGGCGGTGTGCAGCCCGGGGGGTGGGGCCAGTGGACAGGTCAGGTCCCTGGTCATCGGGTACGCGCGGTCGGGCGGGGTCGTGCCGTCGGCGGGGCGGGCCAGGATGCCGGACATGCTTCTCCTCTGCGGTGGGGGGTGTCCGACGCGTTCGGGGCGGGTGCGCGGGGTGTCGGACGGGCCCATCCCAGCGGAACGGACTGACACCCCCCGGCCCGTTTCCTGACAGAAGCCTGACGTGACGCACATCACTGCGGGGGCGGACAGCGGGATCAGCGGCTGGAGCAGCCGAGCCAGTAGCCGAAGCCCCGTCGGGTGTGGATCAGTGCGGGTTCCTCGACATCGACCTTCCGCCGGAGCCGGGAGACGAGTTTCTCGATCGCGTTGTCGGCACGGACATCGCCCCAGACGTGGCGGCTGATCTGCCCCTTGGAGAGCACGCGTTCGGCGTGGGCCAGCAGGAGGCACACGAGCCGGTACTCGGCGGGCGTCAGGTCCAGGGGCCTTGCTCCGCGCCGCGCCTCGCACGTGGCGTGGTCGAGGAGGAGGTCACGGTAGTGGGGGGTGTCGCCCTGCCGGGGCGTGTGCCTGCCGCGTAAGAGCACGTGCACCCTGGCCAGCACCTCGGAGATCCCGAAGGGTTTGGTGACGTAGTCCTCCTCGCCCAGACCCAGTTCGGGCACGAGGGTGTGCAGGGACTCGTACGCGGTGAGGAAGAGGACGGGCGGCCGGTCGGCGGGCGGCAGACGGCGGCCCCGCTGGAGTTCGTCCAGGTCGGGCATCGTGGCGTCGAAGACCACGAGATCGTACGGATGTTCCGTGACCCTCTTCAGCCCGTCGGCGCCGTTCGCCGCCGACTGCACCTGATACCCGGCCAGCACGAGTGTCGTCGTGAGGAGTTCGACGGTCGAGGGGTCGTCGGCGACGACGAGGACGTGCTGGCCGTCCCCACGTGCCGGGGCGGGCTGAGGGGTGCTCATGTGCATGCGGGAGCCGTTCGTGTCGGGCCCGGGGCCGGTTCCCGCCGGGTGCCGGCGCATCCGGGGCCGCGGAGGGATCACCTGCCCGCGGTCGGCCGAGGGGACTGCGGTCAGGTGGGTGGCGGGAGCTCCACGGCGTCGTCGGCGTGCGCGACGAAGTCGTCGACCATGCGGTGGAAGAGGGTGGCGAGCCGCTCGAGGTCCTCGGGCGCCCAGTCCTGCAGCGCCATGCTCATACCCCGGCGACTCGCCTCCCGGATGCGGTCGACGGCCTTCCGGCCGGCCGCCGTGAGCTCGATGAGCCGGGCGCGACGGTCGTCCGGATCCGGCACACGCGTGACGAGACCGGCCTTGCGCAGGTGCTGCACCTGCCGCGTGACGTGCGAGGCCTCCACCGACATCCGGGCCGCCAGCTCCCCCGGCCGCAGCGGCTCCCCCTCCGCGAGCTGCCGCAGCAGGGCGGCGGCGGCGCGGTCGAGCGGGACACCGGCCAGTGCCATCAGACGGTCGTGCTGCCGGGCCCGGCCTGCCAGGTAGGCGATGCGGTCGAGAGCTCCGGCGATCTCACCGACGTACGTCGCGGGGGCCTCCGGAGCGGGCGCAGGCTTTGGCATGCCTTCACCCTAGCGATTACTTGCCTGACTCAAGCAACGAAAATGCGCCGCATCAGACGGCGGACCAGCCACCGTCACTGGGCAGGACGGCTCCGTTGACGTTGGCGGAGTCCTCGCTGAGGAGCCAGGTGATGGCTGCCGCGAGGCGGCCCGGCAGGGCGGGGGCCGGCAGGGTCGCCCGCATCACGGGGCCCACCCGGGCAGCGGCGAATTCCGATGCCATCGCCCCCTCGATGTTCGTGATCACGGGGCCGGGGGCCACGGCGTTCGCGCGGATCCCCTGCGCCCCGTGGAAGAACGCCACGTTCTTCGTGTAGCCGACCAGCGCGTGCTTCGACGCCGTGTAGGCCGCACCCGCGGCAGAACCACGCAGGGCCGCTTCGGAGACGACGTTGACTATCGCTCCTTCCCCGGCGGCGATCATGCCCGGGAGGAGCGCCCGGGTCAGTCGCATCGGCGCGGTGAGGTTGACGGCCATCACCCGGTCCCACGTGGCGTCGTCGACCTCGGCAGGGGGCAGGAAGCCGTCCATGATGCCGGCGACGTTGGCCAGCCCGGCCACCGGCCCGCCGGCCGCGGCGACGACGGCAGCGATGACGGCGGCGTCGGTGATGTCCCCGGCCACGGTGCGGACGGGGGGACCGCCCGCTTCGGACGCCAGACGGTCCAGGCTCCCCGCGTCCACGTCGGTGGCGACCACCGTGCCGCCCTCCCGGGCGATCCGAAGGGCCGTGGCCCGTCCGATTCCGGACCCCGCTCCCGTCACGACGATGGTGCGGTCGCGGAACCGGCTGTTCTGGTCGGTGGTCATGAGCACTCCTTGCTCCGTCCTCCCTGAGGAGGAGTCGGTCCGGAGTCCCTCGTGCGGTTTCAGTAGCCGCGATTGTCCGCAGGCGCACGATGCCGGGAGGGGGTCCGGACGGTCAGTCTGGGGACCTACCCAGAGATCAGATGTGGAGACCCCCTACTCGTGGCTACATTCCTCTACCGCCTCGGACAGTCGGCATTCCGGCGACGCCGGACCGTCGTGCTGCTGTGGCTGGCTGTTCTGGCCGCCGTCGGCGCGGCCGCCGCGACGGCACCCGCCGCCACCGACGACGGCTCGTTCATGCCGGGGATCGAGGCGCAGAAGGCCTTCGATCTGATGGAACAGCGCTTTCCCGGATCGGACTCCGACGGAGCCGACGCCCGGATCGTCTTCGTCGCTCCCGACGGCCGGAAGGTCACCGGGGCCGACAGCCGGGCGGCCGTGGACGGGCTCGTGGACGAGGTCGGCGCCGGAGCGCAGGTGGCCGGTGCGGTGAGTCCCTTCAGCGCCGACGCGGTGAGCCGGGACGCCTCGACCGCTTACGCGACCGTCAGCTACACGGTGAAGGCGGCCGATCTCACGGACGCCACCCGGCAGACACTGGAGCGCGCCGTCGAGGAGGCCAGGGACAGCGGCCTCACGGTCGAGGTGGGCGGCACCGCCCTGGCGACCCAGCCGGCGGCCGGCGGTGTGGCCGAGGGCATCGGTGTGGCCGTGGCGGCGGTGGTCCTGCTGATCACCTTCGGTTCGATGGCGGCGGCCGGGCTGCCGCTGCTCACCGCGCTCATCGGCGTGGGCATCGCCATGGCCTCGGTCCTGGCCCTGGGCAGCACGTTCGGGCTGTCCATGACCACCGGCACCCTGGCGTCCATGCTCGGTCTCGCGGTCGGCATCGACTACGCGCTGTTCGTCATCTCCCGCTACCGCGAGGAGCGGGCGAAGGGCCGCGCCCCCCAGGAGGCGGCGGGCCTCGCCACCGGAACCGCCGGGTCGGCCGTCGTGTTCGCCGGGCTCACCGTCGTCATCGCGCTGGCAGGACTCTCCGTCGTCGGTGTCCCGATGCTGACCAAGATGGGGGTGTCCGCGGCGGGAGCGGTCGTCGTCGCCGTACTCATCGCGCTCACCCTGGTCCCCGCGCTGCTGGGGATGTGGCCGGATGCCGTCCTGTCGCGGTCCACGCGCAGGAGCCGCCGCACCCGCGCCGGAGCCGGAACCGGCACGGACGGCAGCGGGGTCAACGGGGGGACCCGCTGGGCCCGGTTCGTGCTGCGCCGTCCCGTCCCGGTCCTGCTGGCGGGCGTCGCGGGCCTGGGCGTCCTCGCCCTGCCGGCGGCCGATCTGCAGATGGGCATGCCGGGCGCGGAGGCCAAGCCGGTCTCGACCACCGAACGCCGCGCCTTCGACGCGCTCGCGGACGGCTTCGGCCCCGGTTTCAACGGCCCGCTGACCCTCGTGGTGGACGCCAGGGGCGCGGCCGATCCGAAGTCCGCGGTCGCCTCCGTCGCCTCCGAGGTCGGCGCCACCGACGGGGTGGTGTCCGTCTCCACGGCGCGGTTCAACCCGGCCGGCGACACGGCGGTGTTCTCCGCCGTGCCGAGCACCGGACCGAACGACGAGGCCACCAAGGAACTCGTCCACACCATCCGCGGCGAACGGTCCGCGACCGAGTCGTCCACCGGCACCACGTTCGAGGTGACCGGCAGCACGGCGATGAACATCGACGTCGCCCAGGCGCTGCAGGACGCCCTGCTGCCCTACCTGACCGTCATCGTAGGCCTGGCCTTCGTGCTGCTGCTGGTCGTCTTCAGGTCCGTACTCGTACCGGTCAAGGCGGCCCTGGGGTTCCTGCTGTCGGTACTGGCCGCCCTCGGTTCGGTGGTGGCCGTCTTCCAGTGGGGATGGGGCGCCGGACTGCTGGGCGTCGAGCAGCCCGGACCGATCATGAGCCTCATGCCGATCTTCCTGGTGGGCATCGTCTTCGGCCTCGCGATGGACTACGAGGTCTTCCTCGTGGCCCGGATCAGGGAAGCTCACGTACACGGCGACCGGCCCGCCCAGGCGGTCGTCACCGGGTTCCGCCACAGCGCCCGTGTCGTCGTCGCGGCGGCGCTCATCATGATCGCTGTATTCTCCGGATTCGTCGCTTCCACCGAGTCCATGGTCAAGACCATCGGGTTCGGCCTGGCGATCGCCGTGCTGTTCGACGCGTTCGTCGTACGGATGGCGATCGTGCCCGCCGTGCTCGCCCTGCTGGGTGACAGGGCCTGGTGGCTGCCTCGTTGGCTCGACAGGGCGCTGCCCGACGTCGATGTGGAGGGCGCGGCCCTCCACGCGCGGCCCTCCGGTGACGAGCGGCACGACGCCGCCGGGGAGCCGGTCCGCGTCTGATCAGCGGCGGCGACCGAAGGGTTCGGCCCGGCCGTCCCGGTGGCGCTCGGCGGAGCGCCACCGGGACGGCACGCCGGCCACCCGTGGGCGACGGGGCCGCGGGGACGTGCGGGAGGACGAACGGGCGGCCCGACGGCCACTCGGACACGAGGTCGCCGGCGCGCCGGTGCAGGAAGGAGAACGATGAGCGTGCACGGGCCGCGGTCCGAGCCGTCGCATCCCCGCAGCCGGGATGCCGCGACGATCCTCGTGCTGTTCGCGTTCTCCGCGGCGGGCAGCATGATCAGTACGTTGGCACCCGGCAGTCCGCCCCGGGTGTGGCCCTCGATCGTGCTCTCCGCGGTCGCCTGCACCGCCCTGCTCCGGCGCCGCAGCCATCCCCGCACGGTCGTGGCGCTCACCACGCTGTGCACTCTGGGCGAAGGTGCGCTGGGATACCTCCTCACCCCTCTGCTGCAGGGGCCGCTCATGGTGGCGCTGTACTCGCTCGGCCTGCGCACCGACCGCAGGACCACCCGTACCGGTGCACTCGCCGTCGCCGTACTGCTGCCGGTCACCGCCCTCCTCGCCGAGCCGGTCGAGCACTACGGCCTGCTGCTCACGACGGTCAATCCCGTCGCCTGGGTGCTCCTGCCCGCCGTACTGGGCAGTTCCGTCAAACTGCGCCGTGCCTATCTCGCGGCGGTGCACGCCCGCGCCGAGCACGCCGAGCGCACCCGTGAGGAGGAGGCCCGGCACCGGGTGGCCCAGGAGCGCATGCGCATCGCCCGCGAGCTGCACGACGTCGTGGCCCACCACCTGGCTCTGGCCAACGCCCAGGCGGGCACGGCGGCGCACCTGTCCCGCACCCACCCGGACAGGGCTCAGGAGATGCTCGACAACCTGGCCGAGACCACCGCCTCGGCGCTGCGCGAGCTCAAGGCCACGGTCGGACTCCTGCGCCAGGACAGCGACTCCGACGCCGCGCTGGGCCCGGCCCCCGGACTCGCGCGGCTCGACGACCTGACCACGGCGTTCGCCGGCGCCGGGCTGGAGGTCACCGTCACCACCGAGGGCACAACGCGGCCACTCGCACCGGGGGCGGACCTGACCGCGTTCCGGATCGTGCAGGAGGCCCTCACCAACGTCACCAAGCACGCCCGCACGGGGGCGGCGCGGGTCCGGCTGGTCTACTCCGACGACCGGTTGTCGCTCACGGTCACGGACTCCGGGGCCGCCGTACGGACGGCATCCGCACCGGGGCGCGGCTTCGGTCTCATAGGAATGCGGGAACGTGCCCGCTCCGCGGGAGGGACCGTGGATGCCGGCCCCCGGCCGGAAGGCGGGTTCGAGGTCCGTTGCACACTGCCGCTGTCGCCCCCGCCGACCGAAAGGAGCCGATCCACGTGACCACCCGTGTCCTGCTCGCCGACGACCAGGCCCTGCTCAGAGCCACCTTCAGCATCCTCATCGACTCCACTCCGGGTATGACCGTAGTCGGTGAGGCCGCCGACGGAAGCGAAGCGGTCGAGCTCGCTCGCGTACACCACCCCGACGTGGTCCTGATGGACATCCGCATGCCCGGAACCGACGGTCTGACCGCGACGACCAGCATCTGCGGCGACCCCGGTCTCTCCGCGACCCGGGTGCTGATCCTCACCACCTTCGAGAACGACGAGTACGTCGCCCTGGCCCTGCGCGCCGGGGCGAGCGGCTTCCTGGGCAAGGACGTCAGTGCCGAAGTGCTCCTCTCCGGCATCCGCACGGTGGCCGCGGGCGAGTCGCTCCTCTCCCCCACGGCCACCCGTGCCCTCATCACACGCTTCCTTGCGACGCCGGAGCCGGACTCGCAGCTCGTGCCCCCGGAGCGGCTGAACGCCCTGACCACCCGCGAGCGGGAGGTGATGGCCCTGGCCGCGCACGGAAGGTCCAACACCGAGATCGCCGAGGAGCTCGTCGTCAGTCCGCTGACCGTACGCAGCCACGTACAGCGCGCGATGGCCAAGCTCGACGCCCATGACCGCGCACAACTCGTCGTGATCGCCTATCAGAGCGGCCTCGTGCGGACCCCGCCTTCCGGCCGTCCCTCCTGATCCGGCCCGGGGGGACGCCTGCGCGCCACGTCCTCGACGAGGCCGGCGTTCACCGGCGGTCGCGCAGGTGTGCGCGCAGCAGGTTGGGGTCGGTCGCCGTGGTGCAGGCGGCACTGAGCACGTACACGTCGTTCCCGCGCAGTGCGACGGAGGTGGGGTTCCGCAGGCCGTCGGCGGCGTCCCGCGCCCCCTCCGCGAAGACGTACAGGAGGACGGCCCGGCCGCCGGGCGTGGGCCCGTTCCGCCTCGGCCGCGGCCCATGGAAAATCCCTGGTCCGCAATTGCGGACCAGGGATTTCCTCACGTATATTGAATTCTTCTGTGTGCCCACAGAAAAGGCCCCACATCGGGGGCCTATAAGAAACAAGATATCCGGCCGGGAGCAATTTTGTCAAATAGGGAAAGCGTCGAGTTGCAGAAGGAGCAGGCATACGTCGACCGGCTCCACCACCGCGTGGACGTGCTGCGCGGGGTCGCCTCGCGCTCCGTCGAGGACGCGCTGACGCCGGTCGGAACCGGCTTGCAGGCACGCCTCGAACGCGATGTGCTGGTCGCCGAGCGCTCGGGTCTGCTGGCAGCCCTGGACGCGGTGGACGGTTCGCTGTGTTTCGGTCGCATCGATCTCTCCGACGGCGCCACGCATCACATCGGCCGGATCGGGATCCGCGAGGACGACACCGAACACACTCCCCTGCTGATCGACTGGCGCGCGCCGGTGGCTCGCCCCTTCTATCTCGCCACCGGGCACACTCCGATGGGTCTGCGCCGGCGCCGTCACCTCACCACCGAGGGCCGCGTCGTCACCGAGCTGCACGACGAGATCCTCGACGTGGGTGACCAGGAGCGCACCGGCTTCGAGGACCCGAGCGGCGACGCCGTGCTGCTCGCCGCGGTGAGCTCCGCGCGCACCGGCCGCATGGGCGACATCGTGCGGACCATCCAGGCGGAGCAGGACCGGATCATCCGCGCCCCGCACCGGGGCGTGCTCGTCGTCGAGGGCGGCCCGGGCACGGGCAAGACGGCGGTCGCCCTGCACCGGGCCGCCTTCCTCCTGTACGAGCACCGCGAGCTGCTGGCCAAGCGCGCCGTGCTGATCGTGGGCCCCAACCTTGCTTTCCTGCGTTACATCGGCGAAGTGCTCCCCGCGCTCGGTGAGACCGGTGTCCTGCTCGCCACGCAGGCCGAGCTCTTCCCCGGCGTCCACGCTCGCGGCACCGAGACGCCCCGCGCCGCCGCCGTCAAGGGCGGTGAACACATGGCCGAGGCGCTTGCCCTCGCGGTCCGCGACCGGCAGCGGCTGCCGGAGCCCGGCGCCCCGATCGTCGTTCCGCACGACGACGGGGACCTCGTCCTCGACTGGGAGATCGCCTACGAGGCCCGTCAGGCGGCCCGCGACACCCGCCTGCCGCACAACCTCGCCCGCCCGCACTTCGCCTTCCGGATCATCGACGCCCTCACGGCACAGCTCGTCGAGCGCATCGGCGCGGACCCGTACGGCGGCCCCAACTTCCTCGGCCCGGACGACATCGCCCAGCTGGGCAAGAGCGTCGCCGTCAGCGGGGAGGTCCACGCCGCCGTCGACGAGCTGTGGCCGGTGCTCACTCCCGAGGGGTTCCTGGCGGACTACCTGGCGGAGCCCCTGTACCTGCCGGACGAGGACGCCGAAGCCGTCCGACGCACGCCCGGCGACGGGGAGTGGACCCCCTCCGACGTCCCGCTGCTCGACGAGGCCGCGGAGCTGCTCGGGGCCGACGACAGCGCCGAGCGCGCAGCCGCCGAGGCCGGCCGCCAGGAGCGCATCGCTTACGCGCAGGGCGTCCTGGAGCTGTCGCGGGGCTCGGAGACCTTCGAGTTCGAGGACGAGGAGTCCGAGACCCTCGCCGCCCACGACATCATCGACGCCGAGCGGATGGCGGAGCGGCACGAGGAGGCCGACCACCGCAGCGCGGCCGAGCGCGCCGCCGCCGACCGGACCTGGGCGTTCGGGCACATCATCGTCGACGAGGCGCAGGAGTTGTCGCCGATGGCGTGGCGGCTGCTGATGCGCCGTTCACCGACCCGCTCGCTGACACTCGTCGGCGACCCCGCGCAGACCTCCGAGGAGGCCGGGGTCGGTTCATGGGGACCGATCCTGGAGCCGTACGTCGGTGACCGCTACGAGCACGTCAGGCTCGGCGTCAACTACCGTACGCCCGCCGAGATCATGGAGCTCGCGGCCCGGGTCCTGCGCGCCGAGGACCCGTCCTTCGAGCCGCCGGGCTCGGTGCGGTCCACCGGGGAGGTGCCGTGGACACGGGACGCCGGCGCGGATCTGGCGGGCGCGGTCGCCCGCGCGGTCGCCGAGCTCACGCCCGCGGAGGGACGCCTCGCGGTGATCGCACCGCTCGCGCTGCACGGGGAGATCGCCGCCCCGCTGGACGGGGTCGAGGCCGGTGCCGAGCCCGATCTGACCCGGCCGGTGGTCCTGATCGCACCGCGCCAGGCCAAGGGGCTGGAATTCGACCATGTGCTGGTCGTGGAGCCCGCCCGGTTCGGGACCAGCGATCTGTACGTGGCACTGACCCGCGCCACCCAGCGCCTGGGCATCGTCCACCGCGAACCCCTGCCCGAGGCCCTGCGCTGACGCTGCCCGGCTGCGGCACCCGGGCGGCCGCGCGGATGCCGTCGTGCCGGGGCGCCGCCGGCCCACCCGGTGGCAGGCCCGCGCCGCCTCCGAGCGGCTCGGCCGGGACCTGTCCCGCCGGATGCTCGGCGGGACCGCCGGCTCACTCGTCGATCGCGGCACCGAAGCGTGCGTCGGTGCCGGACGCGCCGAGGGATCCTCCGCCGTACGACCACGAGCCCGTGCTCACCGTCCCGTTCGTGGATGCGGCGAGCCACCACACCACCCCGTCGGAGGTGTTCTCGCCGGGGGCCGCGGCGAGCAGCTCGGAGCGGCCGTCGGCGTCCGAGTCGACGAGCCGGACCTGACCGCCCCAGCGGTCGCCCTCCTCCGCCGTGCCCGGTACACCGGCCGAGTTCTGGTCGAAGGACTTCGCGCCCACCGCGGTCAGCCCGGCGGCCGAGCCGCGCAGCACCCGTACCCCGCCCGCGTCCGCCACGGTGCCGATGTCCTCGCCCGGCACACCCACGGCCAGATCCGCGTAGCCGTCACCGTCGATGTCCGCGAGCGAGACGTCGGCGCCGAAGCCGTCCCCGAGCTCGGCGGTGCCGGGCACGCCGGCGGTGTCCTGCATCCACACCTGGTCGGGGGTGCCGTACTCGGACACGTCCTCCATGCCGTTCTCGGAACCGAGGTAGACGCTGACGAACCCGCCCGTGAGGGGTTCGTTCTCGTCCTCGGGCCGGTCGGGCCTGCCGAGGACGATGTCGTCGTACCCGTCGTCGTCGATGTCTCCGGACGCCGTGGCGGAGCCGCCGGAGAGGTCGCGGACGTAGGCCGGTCCGTCCGCACCGCCCATGTACAGGAAGGACCGCGGCCTGGGGTCCTCCACAAGGCTGCGGCAGGACACGAGCAGGTCCGCGTACCCGTCGCCGTCGTAGTTTCCCGTGGTCAGGGAAACGGGCTCCATCGAGTCGCGGCCGGGCACACCCGCGGTGTCGAAGCGGCCCGTTCCCTCCAGGGAGCCGGCACCGTAGGAGAAGAGGGAGACGCCCCGTCGGTCGGCCACGGCGAGGACGTCGCCCGGCGTGGCCCCGGAGAGCCGGGCGGCTGCGACGGACAGGCCGAACCGGTCGTCCGTCTCGGGCGCGCCCGACCCCAGGGTGATGCTGCGGGCCGGGGTCAGCCCGGACGAGGACCCGTAGAGGACCGTCACCCGGCCCGCGTCCCTCACCGAGCCCTCGTCCTCACCCGGCGCGGCGACGATCGCGTCGTCGTAGCCGTCGGTGTCGAGGTCGCCCGTGGCCACGGCGGTACCGAAGCCGTCACCGGCCTCGGCGGAGCCCGGGACGCCGGCGGTCGCCTGGCCGAAGACGGCGGTGCGGACCCGGGGGACGCTGGTGGCGGTGCCGATGCCGCCGGCGGCTCCGTACTGCACGGTGACGTAGCCCGCCCCCTTCTTTCCGCCGTCGGTACCGCCCGGTGCGCCGGTCAGGACGTCGTCGTAGCCGTCGCCGTCGAAGTCGCTGTTGCGGTCGTCCGCGTAGGTGCCGCCGGGCGTCCCGGCGAAGCCCGCGGGCGCCGTGGTGACAACCACGCCGCTCAGCAGGAGGAACGACGCAGCAGCAACGGCGGTGGAACGTCTGTGGGTCATGGTCTGCTCCCCTGTGCGGGTCAGTGGTGGCTCGTGGTCGCAGGTTGGATCCGCGACGCACAGGGGAAGTTGCGGCCCACCGGCCTTCTGTGACAGAGCGGTGACACGTCAACGGACCTGCCTGGTTTCCGAGTTCGGGGGCAGACGTCCTGCCACAACCGAAAGGAGCTGCGTCATGCTGGGTATAGCCGCGGCAGTACTGTTCTTCATCGCTTTCCTGATCAACGCCGCCGACCTCTCCACCAACGAGGTCTTCGCCTCGGTGAACGTCATGCTGATCGGACTGACTCTGCTGGCTCTGCACGTGGCGGGCGTCGGCAGCGGCCTCCAGGCCCGGCCCCGTCGGCGCTGACCGGCTGAGTGGTTGAGTGGCTGACCACGTTCCGGTACGGGAGCTGCCCCGCCCTGCGGAGGTTCGGCGGGGCAGCCGTGCGGCACTGTCGACACTCCCCGTGCACGTCCGGTGCCGCCACCGCTCCCCCGCCTCCACCGCTGCGACGAGCGACGTCCCGTGATCCTCCGGCCCACCCGGGCCCGGACCGGCCCGGCACGCTCCGACAGCGTGCCGGACGCGCCCCGGTCGGGTCCGGTTGCCTCGGGTCCGGTTGCGCCCGGCCCGAGGCAACCGGACAGGGGGTCTATCTCCGGGCCGCCGGACCGGCGCCGCCGTTGAGGACGAACTGCGAGCCGGGTTCGATCTCGATGTCGCCGTCGGCCGAGCCGGTGATGGTCACATCGGTCAGGGTGGCGCTCCCCCGTGCGCCTCCGTGGGCCAGGATGCCGGACCCGTTGACCGAGTTGTCGATCCGGACGTTCGAGATCTTCGCCCCGGGGACGGATCCGCCACCCGACTTGAACTGGATACCGTCGTAGGTCGAGTCGTGGATGTCGGTGTCGCGGATCGTGACGCCCGGGATGTCCGGGCCTGCCGCGAACAAGGTGATGGCTCCGAACTCCTGCGCCTCGCCCCAGAACGCCCCGCCGGTGCGGTGCAGGGCGTTGTTGGCGATCAGTGTCTGCCCGGAGAAGGGCAGCGGGTCGTGGTCCGTCGCCAGCATGATGCCGGGGTAGTTCATCGTGTCGGAGATGATGTTGTTCTCGATCGTGTTGCCGTAGCCCCCGTAGACCGCGATGCCGTTCGCCCGCCAGGGCAGCTGGATCGTGTTGTTGCGGAAGTGGTTGTCGTGCCCGATGTCCACCGAGGGGTTCTTCACGTACTTGCTCGACCACACGGCCAGCGAGTCGTCACCGGTGTTCCTGAAGGAGGAGTTGAACACCGTCGAATTCCGCGTTCCGTTGGCGAAGTTGATGCCGTCCGCGTAGGTGTTGCGAATCCGCATGCCGGTGAACTCGACGCCGTCGCCGGGTCCCCAGAGGGCAGGGATGTTGTCGTAGTCGCGGCCGACCCACACGCCCACGTTCATGTGCTCCATCCACACGTTCGTGATCCTGGTGTCCTCGCCGAAGCGTCCGTTCAGGCCGACTCCGCCCTCCGCGTTGCCGTCGCCGCCCCGGATGGTGCCCGAGCCGAAGATGGCCAGGTCCGAGATCCTGGTGTTGTCGTCGATGTCGAAGCCGAAGTTCCCCTCGTGCGGGTGGTTGATGCCGCCCGCGTCCTGGGGCTGGGTGAGGGTGTACAGCTGGGAGTGCCACATGCCCGCACCCCGGATCGTGACGTCCCGGATGCCGACCTGGTTGAACTGCCCCCGGTTCAGCGGGTCGTCGGTCAGGATCTTCTGCTCCTGGCGCCACTGCCCCGGCGGAATCCACACACAGCCGATGTCGCCGTTCTGGTCGGCCGTCACTGCCCGCTGGATGGCGTCCGTGTCGTCGATTCCGTCGTTGGGGACAGCTCCGTAGGCGGTGATCGAGGCGCAACCGCCCGGCTGGGCGGCCGGCGGCGCGACCTGCTCCAGGTCGACGAGGTCGATGACGTAGAAGGACGCCGAGTCACCCGCGTCGCGCTGGAGACGGAACTTCGTGCCGGCGGGGTAGGTGCGGCCGAGCAGGGCGTTGGACTCGTCGAACAGCCTGCGGGCGTCCGCCTGCGGCCGGTTGGTCAGGCCCTCCGGGCTGTCCGTGTCACCGTAGAGCCAGCTGTGCTTGGAGGAGAGGGTGAGTTTCCGGGCGAAGCTGCCGTCGATGTACAGGCTGATCGTGGCCTCGGTTCCGCCGCCACCGGGGGCGTCGGGAATGGAGTTGCGGACAACGATCGAATTCGACGGCACGGTCGAGGTGACCTCGACGTACTGGCCGGAGGTGTTCAGCCGCACCGACTCCCGGCCCGAGGACTCCGTGGCGAAGTTGGTGTGCCCGAAGGTGCGCTTCTGGTCGGTCTTCAGCAGCGTGCCCTGGTAGGAAGCCTGTTCCGCCTCGTACTCGGTGTACGGGACAGCGGCCCCGCGGCCTACCACGATGGCGCGCGCGAAGACGTTGTTGTCCTCGTTCGTCTCGGCGACGACACCCGTCGCGTCGGCGGTTGCGGTCAGATTGGCCCCGCCGCTCTTCGCTGTCCAGGTCCCGCCGATGGGCACGGTGACCGTGCCTCCGGCGGGAACGGCCCCGGTCGCGCCGTTCAGCGTGGTGCCCTCCACCAGAAGACGGGTGACCGTGGACGGGCTCACCGCCGTGGTGCCGCGGTTGTGCACGGACACCGTGAAGGTGACGGCCGCGCCCACGGCGGGGTTCGCCGGGCTGGACGTGATGCCGAGCACCTCCAGGTCGGGGCCGGGGCTCTGTCCCACCACGAGCTTCGACGCGGCCGTGCGGCTGTTGTTGCTGTTGTCCTGCTCGACGACCGTGTCGCTCGGGTCGACCACCGCCGAGACTCCGTACGTACCCATGGGCCGCTTGCCGACGGCGACCGGCACGGTGACCGACGCTCCGGCGGCGAGGCCGCTCACGGGAGCGCTGCCGGCGACCTGGCCCTCGAGGCTGACGTCGACCGTCGTCGCGGCGGCCGCCGCCGTACCCGTGTTGCGCACGGTGGCGTTCACCGTGACGTCGTCCTTCTCGGAGGGCGTGGCGGGTGACCACGTCAGGTCGGAGACGGTCAGGTCGGGGTTGGGGGCGGCGGTCCCGACGACCTGGATCTCGGCGACCTGCGCGCCGGGAGCACCGGTGTTGGAGAAGAACGTGAGCCGGACGTCCGCGTGCCGGCCGCTGACCGGGATCGTCACCGTGTTCTGGTTGCCGGACGGGTCGAACACGTAATCGGCCCGGTCCTTCAGTGAGGTGAACGCTGTGGCGGACTGCGCGCGGCCGAGCACCTGGACGCTCTGCGTCCGGGTCGCCCATGCCTGATCAGGGGAGAGCTTGACGACGACGGCCTCGATGTCGGCGTCGGCACCGAGCTTCACCGTGAGCGTGGAGGGGTGACCGTTCGCCTCCCAGTACGTGCCGGTCTTGTCGTCGTTGGCGTGGGCGGCGACGTAGGTCTGGGTGTACGACGACGCCTCGATCGGCTTGTTCAGCGCCAGGTTGGAGCCGTCCGGGGCCGGCGGGCCGGGATCGTCCCCGCCACCCGCGCCGTGGACCTCGACCTGGGAGAGCTGAGCGGCGTTCCAGCCGGTGTTGGCGGTCACCTGCACACGGATGTACCGCACCCGCTCGGTGGTGAAGTCGATGGTGACGGTGTTGCCCGTCTCCGGGCTGAACAGCCGGGCGGCAGAGGCCGACAAGGTACGGAAGCCGCTCCCGTCAGTGCTTCCCTGGACGCCGAGCGTCTGGGTCCGCGCCTCCCACGTGTTGGGCAGTTTCAGGACCACCCGGTCGACGTCGAACTCGTTGCCCAGGTCGATCCGGACCCACTGCGGGAAGGCTCCGGGACTCTCCCAGTACGTCTGCCCGCTGCCGTCGGTGACGTTCGACGCCACGTAGGCGCCGTGCGACCCGCTCGCCGCCGCCTGCTTGCCGAGAGCCAGGTCGGGGCTCGGGACGGCCGCCGAGGCGGCGACCGGCAGGAGCCCGACGGTCATCAGTGCGGCGGTCACCGCACCGACGGCGAACCGCCGTCCGAGTTGCTTCCATCTCATGCTGTCCTCGTTTCCGTGGGGCCGCGGGACCGGAGGTGCACGTCGACGCGCCGTCGGCCGGGTGCGGGCCGGCGGTACGCGGACGGGGACGATCAGGGACGCCGGCAGGGGGCAGAGAAGTTCACTTGCCGAAAATTCGCGCGCGCTACTGCGAATTTTGAGTGATCCAGTCAATATTTTGCGGGTCTGAGGTGACAGGTTTCTAGCAGGCCCTAGTTTTGTCAACGGTCCTCACACGGTCACCGCCCATGAGCCGCATCGGCCCGGCGCGGCGCCGTCCCGGCGGGGGCGCCCGGGGCAAGACGCCCGCGAGAGTAAGAGGAGAGTGACGGGGAGTTGCATCGCGTGGGTCATGCGGTCACCACGCGGAGGGGGATGCGATGAACAGCACGGAGGAATTCCGGGGAGCACGTCGCGGCTTGTGGAGACGGTTACGGAAGCGGGTTGTCCCACTCGCCGTTCTCGCCCTGGGTGCGACACTGCTGACCACGCCCGTGGCGGCGGCGGTGACGCGCGCCGCCGGTCCGGCGCCGTGTCCACAGCTGCCGTGCCAGGGGTCCGACCCCGGGGCCGTCACCGCGTGGCAGTCGGGCGGAGCGCCGAAGCTGGTGAAGGAGGCGGTTCTCGCCTCGGGCACGCGCATCAAGCTGTACACGGGCAGGCCCGCCTGGGACACGGCCGGCTGGGTCTACTCCTGGGCCGAGGTGCAGCTCAGCGGTGTCGGGGCCGACAAGGGGCGGGGGTGGCTGAAGACCGAGGAGAATCTCGGTGACGGGATCAACATCGAGTCGGCACTCGAGCATCCTCGCTCGTACCGGGACAGCAGCGGCACCACGGGCATGTACGTGTACGACACGACGCGCTACGGAGTCGTCCACGCGAACGGCGCCTGCGTGACCGACGGCAGAGAGACCGGGTGCGTCAACGCCACGACGTCGGAGGTGGAGTCCGTCGGCCCCTGCGCGGGCTGGTGCTCGGACGCCGACCCGGAGGCGATCCCGGTGTCGGACTGGTCCTACGTCGAGCGCTCCTCGTACGACCGCGTCCAGCTACCGTCCGGCGCCTCGGTGCAGAAGGCCGACGGGCGCCTGAAGCAGGGAAGTTACCTCGGCTGGGCGGAGGGGGAGCTGCCGGCAGGCGGCAGATTCTGGCTGGAGGCCTGGCAGGGCGCCGGCCGCTGGGGCGAGGTGTACACGGAGTTCACGCCCGAGGGTGCCTCGCGCACGGAATCCGGCTCGACGCGGGCCTACTCGTGGCTGCCGGAGCTGCGGGCGTGCGTCAGCGACAGCACCGGCACCGCCTGCACGCGAGACCCCGACGCGGCGACGACCGCGCCCACCGAGGCGCCCTGCGCGGTGCTGCCCTGCCGGGACGTGGATCAGGCGAGCGTCACCGAGTGGATGCCGAACTACGAGCCCCGTCTGGTGGAGGACGCCGACATCTACCAGGGCGGCAGGCTGAAGATCTACGAGGGCCGCCCGGCCTGGGACCCGTACCACCTGTACTACTGGGGTGAGGCCGAGCTCCCGCCCGGCCGCGCCGGGGTCTCCGCCACCTTGATGACGCACACCGCGACCGGCGTCGACTCACGCGCCCAGCGCCCGGTGCCCCTGCCGGGCACCAGGCTGACCGCATCCGGAACGACGAGGATGACGCCCCTCGACCCGCTGTCCGACGGGAAGATCGCCGGGCTGGTCGTCGACGGCAGGAACTGGGCCTTCGCCACCCACCAGGGCAACAACATGTACATGACTGCCGAGGAGGGGCCGGTGGGCCCCTGTGCCCCGGGCGAGGCCTGTGAAGGCGTGAAGCCTGCCTCGGTCACGAAGTGGACGTCCGTGGCCACAGACTGGGCGACGGCGGTGCTCCCCGGTGGCGCAGCCGTCACACTCAGCGGCTCCCGCCCGGACTGGTCGGTCTCCGACTACTACGCCTGGGCGCACTCGGCCGCCCAGGGCGCGACCGTCTGGCTCGAGGACAGGAAGCCGGACGGCTCGTACGAGAAGGTCGCGGGTGACGCGGAGATGAGAGCCACGTCCGGGCGCTACGTGCGGGCCTGCATCAGCCAGGGCTCGGCCACCGCCTGCACGAAGGCGTCGCCCTGAGGACCACCGCGGCCTCGCGCCGCCCGCCGCGCGCATGGCCGTGAACGACTGCTGACAGCACCGGGGGCTCGGCATCAGGAGGTGCCGAGGATGCAGAACTCGTGGCCCTCCGGGTCGGCCAGGCACATCCAGGGGACGTCGCCCTGGCCGAGGTCGAGGTCTGTGGCGCCGAGGGCCCGCAGCCGGGCCGCTTCCACCTTCTGATCATCGCCGGGGTACGGCAGCAGGTCGAGGTGGACGCGGTCCGGCACGGTCTTCACGCCGGGCGTGCGAAGGAACTCGAGGTACGGGCCGACGCCCGCGGCGGAGCGCAACACCGCATGGTCGTCGGTCACCTCGTGCAGTCTCCAGTCCAAGGCCTCCCCCCAGAACCGGGCCATGGCCCGCGGATCCACACAGTCGACCACCACCACGGCGATCGGTCCGGTGTCCCGATAGATCTCCCGTGGCTCCAGCACGCAGAACTCGTTGCCCTCCGGGTCGGCGAGAACCTGGAACAGCACGTCGCCCTGGCCCACATCGGCAGGTGTCGCACCGAGTGCCCGGAGGCGCGCGACCAACTCCGCCTGATGGGCCGCGGAAGTGGTGGCGAGGTCGAGGTGCACGCGGTTCTTCGACGCCGCCTTGGGTTCCGGCACGGTGACGACGTCGATGCATACGGCGACCGGGTCCGGCCAGACGAAGCCTGCTCCGGGTTCCACGTTCGTCACGCCCGGCCCTTCGCTGGAAACACCCCAGCCGAGCGCCTCCGCCCAGAACCGGCCCACCAACGAGTCGTCAAGAGCCTTGATGTTCACCTGAACAGGTCGCAGTGCCATGTCCGCGATCCTATGCACCCGCTCCACGGACACGCAGACACGCGGACACCGTCGCCGGACAGAGACCGGCTCGCCCACCGGGGACACCCGGCCCGCGCCCTCCCCCGCTGTGCGGGCACGGTCCCGGGGACGCACCCGCTAGCATACCCCTAGGGGTATCAGCGAAGGAGGCAGCATGGAGCTGGACATGGCAGCCGATGAACTGAAGTCGGTGCTCAACCGGCTGAAGCGGGCCCAGGGTCAGATCGCCGGGATCATCAAGATGATCGAGGAGGGCCGGGACTGCGAGGACGTGATCACGCAGTTGGCCGCGGTGTCCCGCGCCCTCGACCGGGCAGGGTTCGCGATCATCGCGACGGGCCTGCAGCACTGCATGGCCGATGGCGGGCAGGAGGCCGGGGACCGGGACCAGATGCGGGCCCGCCTGGAGAAGCTGTTCCTGTCCCTGGCCTGACGGCGCGGCCGTGCCGGCACGGCGACAGACGGCCGGGGTCAGACGGGAAGCCGGGGCACACTCTCGATCAACCGGCGGGTGTAGGGGTGCGCCGGCGCACCGAGCACCTGGGATGTGGCGCCCAACTCGACGACCCGGCCGCGCTCGAGCACGGCGGTGCGCTCGCACAGGGAGGCCACGACCGACAGGTCGTGGGAGACCATCACCAGCGTCAGCCCCCGCTCGTGCTTCAGTTCCGCCAGCAGGTCGACGACCTTCACCCGGGTGGTGACGTCCAGCGCGCTGACCGGCTCGTCGGCCAGCAGGACGCGGGGGTCGCAGACCGTGGCACGGGCGATGGCGATGCGCTGCCGCTGCCCACCGGAGAACTCGTGGGGGTAGCGGTCGACGGCGTCCGCCTGGAGACCGACGCGCTCCAGCGCCGCGGCCACCTTGGGCGCCGCCGTGGACCGGGTGTCGAGACCGAGGGAGCGCAACGGTTCCGCCACGATCGCGCCGACCCGCCGGCTGGGATCGAGCGAGGAGTACGGGTCCTGGAACACGCACTGCACGCTGCGCCGGAAGCGGCGCATCTGTTCGCGGTCGCGCGGCTCGAGGCCGGCGCCGTCGAAACGCACGGTGCCGGCCGTGGGGCGCGCCAGTCCCAGCAGCAGGCGCAGCAGCGTCGTCTTGCCCGCGCCCGACTCGCCGACCAGGGCGAGGCTCTCGCCCGGCTCGACGGTGAGGGAGACGTCCCGCACCACGTCGGCCGCCGTCCCCCGGTAGCGCACCGCGGCGTCCTTCAGCTCCAGTACGGGTGTCATCGCGGGCTCCTCAGGTCCAGGGCGGACTCCAGCTTCCGGGCACTGGCGACCAGTGCCCTGGTGTACTCCTCGCGAGGCGCGCGCACGATGTCGTGCACCGCGCCCTGCTCGACGGCCCGGCCGTCCTTCATGACCAGCACCCGGTCGGTGACCCTGGACACGACGGCCAGGTCGTGACTGACGAAGAGCACGGCCATCTCCCGCTCCTGGACCAAGCCGTCGATCAGTTCCAGCATCTCGGCCTGCACAGACACGTCCAGGGCCGTGGTGGGCTCATCGGCGATGAGCAGCTTCGGCTCACAGGCCAGCGCCATCGCGAGGGCGACGCGCTGGCGCTGGCCCCCGGAGACCTCGTGTGCGAAGGCCCGGGAGATGCGGTCGGGCTCGGGCAGCCGTACCTTCTCGAGGGCCTCGCGGACGGCCCCGCGCAGCTGCTTGCCCCGGAGGCCGGTGCGGCGGGCGATCGGCTCGGCGATCTGGCGGCCGAGCCGCATCAGCGGGTCCAGTGCGGTCAGCGGCTCCTGGAAGACGACGGCCGCGTCCCGCCCGCGGACGGCGGAGAGCCGCTTCTCGGTGGCGCCCACCGTCTGCGTCCCGGCCAGTTCCACGCTGCCCGTGGAGGTCATGCCGTCGGGCAGCAGTCCGAGCACCGCGAGCGTCGTCAGGGACTTGCCGGAGCCGGACTCCCCGATGAGGCCGAGCCGTTCACCGCCGGCCACGGTGAAGGACAGGTCGTCGACCAGGGTCCGCCCGTCGGCTGCGCGGACGGTCAGTCCGCGTACGTCGAGGAGAGTCACGTACGCCTCCGTCGGGTGGCCGGGTCGAGGGTGTCACGCAGGCCGTCGGCGATGAGGTTCACGCCGATGACGAGCAGTACGAGCAGGATGCCGGGGGCCAGCGCTCCGGCCGGCGCCGTGGTGAAGGTGGCCTGGGCTTCCTGGAGCATGCGGCCCCAGGAGGCGTTGGGCGGCGGGGCCCCGAGACCCAGGTAGGACAGCCCTGCCTCGGCGAGCACGGCGAGCCCGAACTGCAGGGCGAGGTTGACCACCAGGGTGGGCCAGATGTTGGGCAGGACGTGGAAGAGGACCGAACGCGGCCAGGAGGTACCGGAGGTACGGGCGGCGGTGATGTAGTCCTGCGCCAGGACCCGCTTGACCAGGATGCGCACCAGCCGCGCGACGACCGCGCTCTGCGCGAGGCCGATCGCCAGGATCGCGGAGCCGAGGGTCGCCGACCGTGCGGCGACGATGAGCATGGCCAGC
Organism: Streptomyces clavifer; assembly: GCF_036345975.1. Taxonomy (NCBI): domain Bacteria; kingdom Bacillati; phylum Actinomycetota; class Actinomycetes; order Kitasatosporales; family Streptomycetaceae; genus Streptomyces; species Streptomyces clavifer. The sequence continues at coordinate 812,909 of NZ_CP107793.1, forward strand.
AGCAGCGTCGGGAAGGCGATGAGGATGTCGAGGAACGCGGAGAGGGTGTCGTCCAGCCAGCCCTGCGCGAATGCCGCGAGCACGCCCAGGGTGACCCCGAGGACAGCGGCGATGAACACCGACCCGGCCCCCGCCTCGACGGCGATGCGCGAGCCGGTCATGACCTGGGTGAACAGGTCGCGTCCGAGCTTGTCCGTGCCGAGCAGGTGGCCGTCACCGGGTCCGGCGAGCCGGCCGCCGGAGGTGTCCTCGGCGTCGTAGGGCAGCCAGAAGAACGTCACCACGGCCAGCAGCGCGATCACACCGGCGAGTACGCAGCCGACGACGAGGGTCGCGGAGCGCCGGGAGCGGCGCCCCTTCGTCGGGGTGAGCAGGTCCGTCCCCGTCATCGGGCACCTCCCGAGAGCCGGCCGCGCAGCCGCGGGTCGATGATCCGCTGGACCAGATCGGCCACGAAGCCGATCACGAGCACCGCGAGGGTGGACACGAACAGCACGCCCTGGATGACCGGGTAGTCGTGTTGCGCGATGCCGGTGGCGAGCAGGGAGCCGAGGCCCGGCAGCGCGTACACCGACTCCACGACGACGGCGCCCAGCAGTGTCGAGGCGAGTTCGATGCCGAGGATGGAGATCACCGGCACGGAGGCGTTGCGCAGACCGTGCCGCCACATGGCGCGGCCGAAGGACGAACCGAGGGCGCGCGCCGTGCGCAGGTAGTCGCTGCCGAGCACATCGAGTGTGGCGGAGCGGACATAGCGGATCAGGGACGCGCTCATCACGAGGGCGATGGTCACGACCGGCAGCACGAGGGCGCGGAACGCCTCGGCGGGGTCGGCCCAGCCGTCCTGCGGGAAGCCGCCGGAGGGCAGCCAGCCCGCGTTCAGCGCGAAAACCGCGATGAGGATCATGCCGAGCCAGAACACGGGTATCGCGATGCCCAGTTGGGACACGCCGCTGAGCAGCGCCCCGTACCAGGTGTGCCGCTTGTACGCGGCCGTGAACCCGGCGGGTACGGCGACCAGGACGGCCAGGACGAACGCGGCCAGGGTGAGCGGCACGGTGACGTTCAGCCGGGCGCCGACCTCGGGTCCCACGGGCAGCGAGCTGACGAACGAGGTGCCGAGGTCCCCGCTCGCCAGCTGCCCGAACCAGTGGACGAACTGCTCGGGCAGCGGCCGGTCGGAGCCGATGGAGCGGCGGGCCGCGGCTATCTGCTCGGGGCTGGCACCGACCGCGGTGAGCGCGTTGGCCGGGTCGCCGGGCAGCATGCGCAGCAGCACGAACAGGACCACGCAGGCCAGGGCCAGCGACACCGCGAGGAAGGCGAGCCGCCGCAGCAGATAGCGCGCCATCAGCCCTTCTTCTTGATGTCGTAGGCGAAGAACTGCGAGTTCAGGCCGTTGACCGGGTATCCGGAGAGCTTCTTGTTCGCGACGACGATCTGCGGGTAGAGGTAGAGCCAGTCGCTGGCCGCGTCTTCGGCGGTCTGCCGGTTGACCTTCTTCAGCAGCTCGGTCTGCTCGGCGGTGCTGGAGGCTTCCTCGGCCTGCTCGACCCACTGGGTGACCTGCGGGTTGTCGTAGCCCCAGTAGAAGTCGGGGTTGCCGTACCAGACCAGGTCACGGTCGTTGACGTGCTCCTGGAGCGTGGCCGAGAAGTCGTGGTTCTTGTAGACCTTCGTGTACCACTCGTCCGGCGTGATCGTGTTGATCTCGACCGTGATGCCGACCTTGGCCAGCTGGGACTTGATGAAGGTCGCGGCCGTCGGGTGCGGGTCGTAGTTGGGGGTGTCGAGGGTGAAGCTGAAGCCCTTGGCGTAGCCGGCCTCGGCGAGCAGCTTCTTGGCCTTCGTCACGTCGTGGGCGTCGACGTCGGTGAGGTCTTCGTACCAGGGGTCGGTGGGCGGCACCATCGAGCCGATCGGCTTGCCGTAGCCGCCCCAGACGGACTCCAGCAGCTTCTCGTCGTCGATGGCGGCGGAGACGGCCTGGCGCACCTTGACGTCGGTGAAGGGCTTGGCCTTGTCGTTGAACGCCAGGAGCAGCTTGGTGGTGGAGTTGCCGTCGTTAACCTCGTACGAGCCGTTGCTCTTGAACTGCTCCAGGGCGTCGGGCGACTGCTCGCTGGTGACCACGTCGATGGCGTTGGTCAGCAGCGCGTTGTTCAGCGCCGTGGCGTCCTTGTAGTAGTGGAAGACGACCTGCTTGTTGGCCGCGGCGTCACCCCAGTAGCCGGCGAAGCGGTTCAGGCTCAGCGCGGAACCGCGGGTCCACTTGTTCAGGGCGTACGGACCGGTGCCGTCCTCGGTCGTCTTCAGGTTCTTCGCCTGGGAGTTGATGACCCAGACGTAGGAGAGGTTGTAGACGAAGGAGATCGACTTCTTGGACAGCGTGATCTTCACGGTCCGGGCGTCGGGGGTGGCGACGTCCTTGATGACCTCGAGGTTGCTCTTGCGGGCGGACTGGGAGTCGTCCGCGATCACCTTCTCCAGGCTGTACTTGACGTCCTGGCTGGTGAGCTCCTTGCCGCTGTGGAACTTCACGCCCTCGCGCAGGGTGAAGGTGTAGGTGAGGCCGTCGGCGCTGGTCTCGTAGTCCTGGGCGAGGAGCTTGTCGACCTTGCCGTCGTCGGTGAGTCTGAACAGGCCCTCGTAGACGTTGCCGTTGAGGGCCTCGGTGACGCCCTGGCCGCCGCCCGCGGTGTTGTCGAGGTTCTGCGGCTCGTAGAGGGAGCCGATGTTGACGACCGCGTCCTTGTCCCAGGTGCCGCCCGAGGCGCTGGAGCCACCGGAACCGCCGCATGCGGTCAGGGCCAGGGCGAGCGCGGCGACGGTGGAGGTGGCGAACAGGACGTTCTTCTTGGTGCTCATGGGGTGAGGGCTCTTTCGGTGCGTTGATTCGCGGGGTGATCAGTGCTGGGCGTCGAAGCCGTCGCGGAAGACGGGGAGCTTCTCGCCTGCCTCGACAGGCAGGTGGAAGCGGTTTTGCCGCGGCGGCATCGGACAGTTGTACTGATCGGAGAATCCGCAGGGCGGCACGAAGGCCTGGTTGAAGTCGAGGACGACCCGGCTCTCGTCATCCGTGCGCCGCACGAAGAGGAAGCGGCCGGCCCCGTAGGTGGAGTCACCGTTGGTCGGATCGCCGAAGACGAGCAGCAGGGTGCCGTCGTCGTCGAAGGCGCTGAGCGTGTACGCGCGACCGTCGACGGTGAGGGTGATGTCGCCGGGGACGGCCAGGTCGCGACTGCCGCCGTTGTCCCGGATGTGTTCGAAGGCGATGCGCCTGGCACCGGGGACGGGTGTGTAGGAGGCTTCCAGCACCCAGGCGGGGTCGTAGGGAAAGGCGTCGACCCGGTCGAAGTGGCGGACGGCGGGCGCGTCGGCGTCCCAGAAGCGCAGGCCGTGCTCGAGCTCGCCGCTGACCAGTTCGGTCCGCCGGAGCGTCGTGACGGTCACCGTGTCCGGCCGGTCCGCGCCGGCGTCCGCCGCGTCCGGGACCTCGCCCGCCGGGGCCCAGCGGGTCTCGACGAGGGCGAGGTTGCCCGTCGGGGACGTGAGCGCGCGGTGACGCTCGGCACGCCAGGCTTCCCATGCCTCCGCGGGATCGACGGATGCGCGGTCGGGGGAGGAGTGGGACACGGGAGTACTCATTCGTCTAGGCAGCGGCGGCCCTCACGACTCCCGGGTGACAGGACGTGAATAATTGGCCAAAGCATCACCTTTATTGACCATAAGCTCATCTAATGTCAAACATCCGTGCCACATAGTGAGACGACCTTCTCATTCCTCGCTCCCCGACCCCGGGGCGAGCCGCCGCCCCGGCGACGGACGGGACCACGCCGCAAGAGGAAACGGGCCACCTCCGCCACTCGGGCGCAGCCCTCTCGGGGCTCACCGAGGATGCGCACCCGGCCCCGTCGCGCCGGATGGCAGGGGCTCGACGCGCCCTACGGACCACCGGCGCGCTCCGGCGACGAACCCCCGGGCCGATCCATCGCACGGAGTCGACCGGGAGAAGCGGATAGATAATCCACTTACATGCTACGGTCGCACCAAGCGGATTAGCTATCCGAATACAAGCCGGAGGGGACGGACCATGAGGAAATCTGCTGTGGTGACGGGCGGAACGGCCGGCATCGGCCTGGAGACGGCGCTGGGGCTGGCCGCCTCCGGATTCTCGGTCACCGTGGTCGGACGCAGCGCGGAGCGGGGCGCCGGGGCGGTCGGCCTGATCAATGCGACGGGCCCGGCACACCCTGCCCGGTTCGTGGCCGCCGATCTCGGCGCACTCGACGACGTGCGCGAACTCGCCCGGCGGATCGCTTCCGAGCATGCCGCCTCGGGCGAACCGCTGACCGTGCTGGTCAACAACGTCGGGGCCATGTTCACGGATCGGCAGGACCTGAACGGCCTCGAGGCATCGTTCGTCGTCAACCACCTCTCGCCGTACCTGCTGACCGAGCTGTTGCTGCCCACCCTGACGGCCGGGGCGCCGAGCAGGGTCGTGAACGTGACCTCGGGTGCGGCCAGGGTCGCGAAGCGGGTCTTCGACGCCGTCGAGCCTCCCGGCGGCTACTACGGCTTCCACTGGTACGGCCGCGCCAAGCTCGCGAACCTCGCCTACACGCTCGACCTGGCGCGGCGGTTGGACGGTACGGGCGTATCGGTCTTCGCCGCCGATCCCGGAGGCGCAGCGACGGACATGACCGACGGCACCATGACGTCACCGAAGATCGTTTCGCCCGCCCTGCGGCTGCTGTGGCCGGTGGTGCGCCGCACATTCGCACGCGCGACCTCCGGCCCGGCGTCCGTAGCGGCCAGGCCCTCGATCACCGCCGCCACGGACGACGCGCTGACGGGCAGTACCGGCATCGTCATCGGTGCCGGGGCGCGTCCCGTGACCCCGCTGCGCGCGGCGACCGACCCCCGCATCGCCGACGCCGTACGGCGACTCGGCGAACGGCACGCGCCGCTCACGGCCACCTGAACCAGCGGGCGGAGCCGCTCGGCCGACGGGTCATCCGGATGACCCATCCGATTAGCATGCATCCATGACGCCGACGCCACTCCGCAAGGACGCCGCCCGCAACTGGGACCAGATCGTCGCCGTCGGGCGTGCCCTGGTCGACCAGGGCACGCCGCTGCAACTGAACGACGTCGCCCGCCGCGCGGGAATCGGTGTCGGCACCGTCTACCGGCACTTCGCCTCGCCGGAGGCACTGCTGGAGACCGTCGCCACCCCCTGTCTGGAAGCGCTGGCCGCCCATGGCGAGCAGGCACTGGCCGATCCCGACCCCTGGCGCGCCCTGGAGGGCTTCCTGACCCGCACGGTCGAAGCGCAGGTCGGTGACGCCTCCCTCGCCCCGGTCACCGCAGCGGCCGAGGACGTCCTGCCTCGCACCACGGAACTCAAGAGTCTGCTGTGGTCATCCGGCACCACGCTCCTGGACCGGGCCCGCGCTGCCGGAACGGTCCGCCCCGATCTGGCCGCGGGCGACCTGGTCCCGCTCATGTGCGGGATCGCCTACGCCGTACAGGTCCACGGCGGCAGCCCCGCCGAACGGATCGACACCGCTCGCCGCTACCTGGCCACCCTGCTCGGGGGCCTGCGGGTCACACCACCCGGCGCGTGACGTACGACGCAGGCGTCGCGCCCGGCCCCCGGCGGCACTGCGGCCACCACGGAAGGGCGGCGTGGATCACCTCGCCGTGGATGCCCGCGCGGTGTGCCGTCCTGCCCTGCGAGGCAGGGAAGCCGCGGCCCGCCCTAAAGGAGTTCCGCCTCCTCCGGCGCATCGCCGGGCGTCGTCGTGATGCGGGTCAGGACCTCGGCCGTGGTAGGAAGCACGGGTATCAGGTCACCGACGCCCGTGACGTCCAGCAGCCTCGCGACCTGCGGGGACAAGGCGGCCAGCGACAGGGACCCGTGCCGGTCCTTCGCGTACCGCAGGATGGTGATCATCGCGTTGAGGCCGGCGGAGTCGCAGAACTCAACGGCGGCCATGTCCAGGACCAGGTGCGGCCTGCCCTGCCTGATCAGCCCCAGAGCCCGGGTCCGCAGCACCGGCACACTTTCCACATCGATCTCTCCGACGACCGTCAGGACGGCGATCGAACGCGCCGGGTACCCGACGGTGAGGGCGAGGGTCTGGCTGTGCGTCATGGGTTTCAGTACTCCAGGCCGGTAGCGGGCCTCCGTCGCGGCAGGAACGGCGTGGCCCGCTGGAAGATCACGCATCAGTTGTCGACTGCCGAACCGTACCTCATGACAACTATTGCCATGGTGAAACTATTGTGAGGGTCGCCCATCGTACGGGAAGCCTGTTACAGACAGGGGTAAGGTATGCCGGGTCGCGCGTGTGTCCCGGAACCCTGGTTCCGGCTGTCCGCACGAGCGCCTCGGATGCCCGGCTCGATCGCGCGGTCCGGTGGCCGGACGGACGAGTGAGACGATGCCGGATCGGAGTGTCATCAATATGGGCCTGAGCCCTGAACCCGACCATCGGTCGCGGGTTGCGGCACGGGAGGGCTCCGAGTTCGTGGAACTCCTCGAAGTCCTCTGGGAGCACGGACGTGAAGCCGTACCGACGGGCCCGGTCTCCCCTTCGCAGCTCCGCGTGCTGTACACGCTGGACCGGGAGGAGGGCATCAATCTGCGGATGCTCGCCGATGCCCTGGGATCGGCCTCCCCCTCGGTCAGTAGGCTGTGCGACCGGTTGCAGGCCACGGGATTCGTGGAACGCGCCCCCAGCCCCGTCAGCCGCCGGGAGCTGGAGCTCCGGCTGACCAGCCACGGCAAGGCCTACCTCGTCGACCTGCGCATGCGCCGGGAGGAAGTACTGATGTCCACGATCGATGCCATGCCGGCCAAGGCGCGACGCTCACTCCTCGAAGGACTCCGCGCGTTCCGCAACGCGGCTGCAGCCGCGGGACAGGACAGCGACGGGGCGAGACCCTTGCGGTCGACCGGATAGAGGCCGGTCGACCGGCCGGTCGGCTGCGGTCACACGCGAGGGTCGCCGGCGGAGGACTGCCGGCCGAACCAGTCGAGGCAGACCACCAGCGCATCGTCGTCCAGCGGCGCGGCACCCCGGTAGTCCCGCAGATCGCGCAGCAGCGCGAGAGGCACCTGCTCGGACGGCAGGAAGCGGTGCGCGGACAGCGACCGCGCGAGGGCACGGTGCCCGTAGTGCTCCCCCGCAGCCGACGCGCTGCCGTAGACACCGTCACTGCCGATGAGCATCCGGTCGCCCGGCTCCACCCGCAGGCGCTCCGTGACGTACTCCGTCTCCTCGAACATGCCCAGCGGGAGCTGTGCGTCGAACTCCACGGACTCGACCTTGCGGCCCCTCAGCCGCCACATGCGCGGGGAACCCGCGTCCACGGCCTCCACTCCGCCCGTGGCCAGGTCGAAGCGCAGCAGCAGGACGGCCGCGTACAGCTCGCCCCGGTACTGGGCGTAGACGGCCTGGTCGGCAAGGCTGGCCTGGCCGGCGAGGTCGAGACCGGCCCGCCGGGCGTTGCGCAGGGCGTTGACGACGAGATTGGTCATCAGGGCCGCCTCCATCCCCTTGCCCATGCCGTTGGTGACGGTGAGCGTGAGGTGCTGGGCCGAGACCGACCAGTCGAAGTTGTCGCCGAAGATCGCGTAGGCGGGCTCCAGGTGGGCGCCCAGCGAGAATTCGGGACGGGACACCGAGCGGCCGGGCAGCAACTGCCACTGCATCTCCGCCGCCAGGGTCAGCCGCGTGGCGCGGCGGGCGAGGAGGTAGAGGTCGGTGTCCCGTTCGGCGACCAGGATCTCGTGGCCGAGTGCTTCACAGATCTGCTGCATCTCCGCGAGCCCTTCCCGGGACCAGCCGCCCTCCCGCGCCGTGACGGTGAGGACACCGAGCCGGTCGCCCCGGACGGTCACCGGCAGGTGCGCGGTCGCCGGTCCAGGTGTGGCCCGCGGCTGCACATACGGTTCCTGGGCGCCGAAGGCCCGCCCCTGCGGGCTGTCGTGCACGGGCACGGGCTCGACGAGAGGCACCTCGGACACCACTTGGAGCGTGGTCATGCCGTAGTCGGCAAGCCGCAACTCCACGCTCTGCACGTCGTACCGCTCCCGCAGAGCCCCCGTGACGACGTCGAGGAGCAGGTGAGGTGCGGCCTTGCGCAGCTCCCGCTCGACGGCAGCGAATCTGTCCACGTGATCCTGTTTCTCATCGTGCTGCGCCGAAACCCGGACCGTCCGTGGACCGGCCGTCGGCGTCCAGCGTACGGGGCCTGTACCCGATCCAGTGCGGCGCGCCCAAGAGATCGCACCGGTGGTCGGCGAAGCTCATCTTACGATGCCCAGAGACAACTGTTTCCTCACAGCAAGAAATCTCGGGTCATCACGCATGGGCCTCCCGGGGCGGGGCAGGGGCTCGTCAGGACGGGGGGCTCAGTATCAGGGAGGGTGGAGACAAGAAGTGACTGCTGAACAGACGGACGAAATCGTACGGACTGACGTGGTGTCGGCTCCGGGGGCTTCGCCGGAACGTATCGGTGAGCTGCCCTGGATCGAGGACGCGGGCAAGGTCGCACCGAAGGACGCTCGCGCGCTGTCGGCGCTGTTCTTCGAGCAGTTGCAGGTTCTGGAGGAGGGCACGCACGAGTACCAGTACGCGCGCAACACCCTCATCGAGATGAACATCTCCCTGGTCCGGTTCGCCGCGCGCCGCTTCCGCAACCGGGGCAGCGGTGAGATGGAGGACATCACCCAGGTCGGGACCATCGGGCTCATCAAGGCCATCGACCGGTTCGAGCTCTCCCGCGAGGTCGAGTTCGCGACCTTCGCCGTCCCCTACATCGTCGGCGAGATCAAGCGCTTCTTCCGCGACACCACCTGGGCCGTCCACGTCCCCCGACGGCTGCAGGAACTCCGCGTGGATCTGGCCAAGGCGAGGGACGAGCTCGCCACCCGCCTGGACCGCGACCCCACGGCGAAGGAACTGGCCGACCACCTGGACCTCACCGAGGACGAGGTCATCGAGGGCATCATCGCCTCGAACGGCTACACGGCGGGCTCGCTGGACCTGCCGACGGACGCCGGGGACACCCCGGGCGCGGCCTCCCGTACCTTCGCCGACATCCTCGGCGAGCCGGACTCCGCCATGGAGACGGTGGAGAACCTGCACGCCCTGGCCCCGCTCCTGGAGGAGCTGGACGACCGTGAGCGCCGCATCATCGAGATGCGCTTCGGCCAGGAGATGACGCAGGCACAGATAGGCGCCGAGCTCGACGTCTCGCAGATGCACATCTCCCGTCTCCTCACCCGCACCCTCGGCAAACTCCGCGCCGGCATGCTGGCCTGAGCCCGCCCGCGCCGGGACCCGACGACCGCAGACATCCGGCGCATGCGGCAGGACGCATCGCCGCACGAATACGGCCCGAGGACATGAGTGCGCCGGCCCTCCCCGATGGGGAGGGCCGGCGCACTCATGTCCTGCCCGGACCACGGCGGGGCTCCGCAGCAGCGCCCGGGCACTGCTGCGGAGCGACCGCGACAACACGGCCCACGAAGATCAGCGCCGCGCTGCCCCGTCCTCCGGTCGGCCCACCAGATCGGGTGCGCGCAGCATCTCGGGCGGAATGCCCCATGCATCCACGAGACCGGCGGCGAGGGGGCGGACCTTGCGGCAGAGATCGTTCACCTCACGGCTGATCGCTTTGGATCGCTGGACGGTCAGCCGGCCGTGCTCCATGAACCAGGCCCGGTCCGCCTCGATCGTCGACAGCGCGAACAGGTCGCACAGCAGGCCGAGCGCGACCTTGTTGCCACTCTCGGGCAGCGCACGCACCCTGTCGACGAACGCCTCCAGCACCAGCCGCTCGACGTGTGCGTGGGCGACCGCGATGACGTGGTCCTGCACCTGCGAGAAGACGACGCCGGGGTTGCGCTTCTGGTCGATCCCGCGCTTGAGCCGACGGGCGACACCGGCGAGCATGTGCTCCTCGCGGTAGCGGAGCATGGTGAGCTGGTACTCCGAGTCGAGCAGGCCGGCTTCCTGGTCCCACTCGCCGCCGCCGGGCCGCAGGTCACGTACCCGCTCGAGCAGCTTGTGGGCCGATGTCCGCTCTATGACCGTCTCGACGGCGAGCCCGGTGACGTAGCGGACCATGCCGAGCTGGTCCAAGTCCTCGAATTCGCCTGCGTAGTGGGTGAGCAGCCCCTTGGCCACGAGCTGCATCAGGACGTGGTTGTCGCCCTCGAAGGTGGTGAAGATGTCGCTGTCGCTCTTCAGGGCGGCGAACCGGTTGACGCTCAGGTAGCCGGCCCCGCCGCACGCCTCGCGGCACTCCTGGACGACCCGGGTGGCGTGCCAGGTGGCGAGCGCCTTGGTGCCTGCGGCCCGTGACTCCAGCCGTCGTCGCGCCTGCGCGTCGTCCTCGGTGCCGGAGAAGACCTCGTGCAGTTGTGTACGCACGACGTCCTGCGCGAAGTGCAGCGCATACGTACGCGCGATGAGCGGCAGCAGCCTGCGCTGATGCAGGCCGTAGTCGAGGAGCAGTTGCTCCTCCGTGTCCGGCGCCGCTTCGAACTGCCGGCGTCGCAGGGCGTATTTCGTGGCGATCGCCAGGGCGACCTTCGCGGCGTTGACCCCGGCGCCGCCCACGCTGACCCGGCCCTGCACCAGAGTGCCCAGCATGGTGAAGAACCGCCGGTCGGGGTTCTCGATCGGACTCTCGTAGACGCCTTCGGCGGTGACGTCGGCGAACCGGTTGAGCAACGCCTCGCGGGGCACCCGCACGCCGTCGAACCAGATGCGGCCGTTGTCCACTCCGTTGAGGCCCATTTTGCGGCCGTCGTCCTCGATCCGTACGCCGGGCGCCGCCTCGCCGCCGACGCGGATCGGCACGACGAACGCGTGGACACCCTCGGACTTCCCGCCCACCTCGAGCTGGGCGAAGACGACAGCCAGTTCGGCGTGACGCGCCGCGTTGCCGATGTAGTCCTTGCGCGCCTGGTCACCGTGGGTCGTGACGACGAACTCCTGGGCTGCGGCGTCGTACCTCGCGACGGTGCCGAGCGCCTGGACGTTGGAGCCGTGCCCGGCCTCGGTCATCGCGAAGCACCCCATGAGCTTCCCGGTGATCAGGTCGGGCAGATGGGCGTCGTGGTGGCGTTCGGTACCCAGATGCAGGATCGCGCCGCCGAAGAGACCGAACTGCACACCGACCTTCACCAGCACCGACAGGTCGCCGAAGGCAAGCGTCTCGAACGCGGCGATCGAGGCTCCGATGTCGTCGCCCCCGCCGTACTTGCCCGGGAAGCCCATGCCGGTCTGGCCCGTCGCGGCCATCTCGACCACGAGCTCACGGACCCGCTCGCGAAACGCGTCGATGCCCAGCTCGTCGGCCTCCTCGAGGACGGAGGCGTACGTCACCAGGTTGGTCCGGACGAGGTCGCGGATCTCGGCGTACTCGCCGTCTAGCACCTCGGTCAGTGCCCGGACGTCGACCTCGGGCTGCACGTAACCGCTCGCACCAGTGGATGTGTTGTCGGTGGCCATGCCATTTCGCTACCCCGCCCGGGGGCGATCAAGCAGTCGACCGTGCTCTCGGGGCCGAACGAGGGAAGCGCCACAAGGTCGCGCAGCACCCGGTTCCCCCGTACCTCCGTGGGCCCGGGGTCCGGTGCCACCGGTGTCAGCCCGCCTTCGGTGGCCTCTGCGCGTCGAAGGCGAGGACGGTGTTCCTGGCCGCGGCCACGATCACCGCACGCCCCGCGACGGTCACGCGCGGGCTCGCACCCTGCTCGCCGGTGAAACCGTCGGCCTGCGGATCCGTCGTCCACAGGGGTTCGCCGTCGCGCGGCGCCAGCGCGACCACCCGGCCGGTGGCCGAGCTGAAGTACAGGGCGCCGGCTCCCGCGGCGGGACCCGACGCACCCTCCACGCCCGTCTGCCGGGACCACTTCTTCCGGCCCGTCGCGGGGTCGAGCGCCGTGATGAGACCGGTCTGCCCGCTCACGTAGACGGTTCCACCCGCCATGCCGGGCGTCCCCGCGTACGTCTGGGCCAGTCGGGAGTACGAGACCTTCCGCGAGGCCGGGTCGACCCGCGCCACCCCGTCGTAGCCTGCCGACGCCGTTCCCTCCAGGTGTTCCTGCAGGAGTACGAGCCTGCCGTCGGCGACACCCGCGGGCACCGCGGGGCCGTCGACGGCGATGGGCCCTCCGAGTGTCCCCGAGGCCCGGTCGACCGTGTGGAGGGTGGGATTGCGCACCTCTGAGCCATCCATCTCCGCATCCGTCGCGCACATCGCCAGGAGCCGGGGGCCCACCGGTACGGGAGCGCACCGCGTGCCCGCGGGGAACGACGTCGTCCAGGCGACCTCACCGCTGTGTGCGTCCCGGGCCTCGAAGCGGGAGTTGGAGGCGTCGACCGTCACCACGGCGGAGCCGACCACCACGGCGTCCTGGGACCGGCCCGTGACGGCCATCGACTGGGCGCCCGACGGGACGGACCACAGCTCCCGGCCGTTGTCCGCGTCCATGGCGACCACCTCGCTGGAGGGATCCTGCGGGGCGTCCTCGGCGGCGAAGCGGTAACCGAGCACCGTGTCGTCGGTGGCGCCCACCAGGTGCATGCCCTGGACGGGGACACCCGGGCTCTTCGCCGTCCACACCCGTGAGCCGTCCTGGGCCCTGATCCGGGTGGCGACGACACCGCCGCCCCCGCAGAACAGCGCGTCGCCGCGCGCGACGCAACGCAGCTCGTCGGGGATGTCCTCGCGACCGCCCCGCAGGGTCCTGCGCCACGGCTCGAAGCCGTCCGGAAGGGCGGCATCCGGCGCCGCGACGCTGTTGCCCTTGCCGCCGCCGCTGCTCCCCCCGGAGCCGCCCGTCGTCAGCACGGCGACTCCCCCGCCGATCGCTGCCACCGCGACCGCCGCAGCGAGCGCGGGACGCCACCGGCGACGCAGACGGCGCCCGATGGGGGTGCCGGTGCTCCCTGCACCCGGGGCGGCCGGGGCGGTGCCCGGGTCAGCCGGCGCCGGGGTGGCCCGCGTCGCGAGGTGATGCTGGGTGTTCGTCTCGCGGGTGGAGCCCGCGCCGGCCCCGTTCGCCTCGGTGCCACCGAGGTCGGCCGGCAGGTCCCGCAGCAGCACGAGGAGTTCGTCCGCCGAGGGGCGCCCCTCGGGCTCCTTGTCCAGGCACGACTCGACGACCGCGCGCAAGGCCGCCGGCACGGCACCCAGGGACGGTGCCTCGTGCACCACCTGGTAGGCCGTCATGTACGGGCTGTCCGCGTCGAAGGGCCCCCTGCCGGTCGCCGAGTAGACCAGGAGCGTCCCCAGCGAGAAGACATCGGACCGCGGTCCCACACCGCGCGGCGCCTGCAACTGCTCCGGCGACATGAAGGGCGGCGTACCGATGACCCGCCCCGTCATCGTCAGTGTCTGCTGGTCCACGGCGCGGGAGATGCCGAAGTCGATGACGCGCGGACCCTCGGGCGAGAGCACGACGTTCGAGGGCTTCAGGTCACGGTGGACGACACCCGCCCGGTGGATGTCGCGCAACGCCTCCGCCAGCCCGATGGCGAGCCGCCTCAACTCCGCTCCGTTCAGCGGGCCGTTCGCGGCGATGCGCTGGGCGAGTGTGAGTCCTTCGATGTAGGTCGTCGCCATCCACGGCTGCTCGGCCTCCGGGGCGGCGTCGACCACGGCGGCGGTGAACGCGCCGCTCACCCGCCTCGCCGCCGCCACCTCCTGCCGGAATCGGATGCGGAACTCGTCGTCCCCCGCGAAGTGCTGGTGGATCAGCTTGATCGCGACAGGCCGCCCCGAACTCGTACGGGCCAGGAAGACCGTGCCCATGCCACCCGCGCCCAGCCGCGCCTCCAGTGGATAACCGCCGATCTCGGCCGGATCGCCTCCGCGCAGCGACACCTTCCCGACCTCCCGTCCCTCGTACATCTCTGCCACCACGTGCCTGGGTACCTGTCCTGCACACAAACTAGCCGCACGGCGGAAGGGCACAGCGAAGCGGGTGACGAACAGGGAGCCCGGGGCTGCCGCCGGGGGCAACCGCCCGCGAGCACCGCGTCATCCTCCCGCATCAGGGGCGAACGACGAAAGTGAACAAGCACAGGTGCGTACGTGCTGGTCGGGAGTCGCACACCCTCGCCTTTGGTCGCGGAGGTGCGCGACTTTCCGGAGCTGTTTCGCGCAGGCGTGGTCGCGACGATGGTCCGACAAGCGAGAGACGGCCGCGAGCAGGTGGCAGCCGGGCGGCGCACGAGACACGACCAGAGGGAGACACCCCGTGGACACCACGCACCTGCAGGCGGCCGATCGATTCGTCGTGAGCCAGAAGACGACCGTGATGACCAATCAGTACGTGGTGAGTTCCGCTCGATCCGACGGGTCGGCCGGTGAGGTCGTCGCGTTCGCCCAGCAGGAGCTGATGGCGCTCAAGGAGCAGGTGATCATCTACACGGACGAGTCCCGGGACCGCGTCCTGTGCACCATCGAGGCCGACCAGGCCATGGACATGGGCGCCGTCTACGCGGTGCGGGACGAGAACGGTGAACCCATCGGGTCGTTCCGCGAGAAGATCATGACCTCTCTGCTGCGCTCGACCTGGGTCCTTGAACAGCCGGGTCTGGCGGAGCTCACCGGGCGCGAGCGCAACGCCGCGCTGGCTGTGCTGCGCAGGGTCTGGGACTTCCTTCCGGCCACCGAGTTCGTGCCCTTCGCCTGGCCGCGTCACTTCGACTTCGCCGAAGGTGACACGCGCTGGATGGCGGTCGAGAGGAAGTTCGGGCTGCGCGATTGCTACTTGGTGGACATCGCGGGTTCAGGTCTCGACCGACGCCTCGCCATCGCCCAGGCCGTGGCGCTGGACGCCTTGCAGTGATGAGGTCGGCGGAACAGAGGTCCCGGGCCGAGCCGGGCGGCCGTCCGCCCGGCGTGCACCGGGTCGAGGTCGCTGTCAGCAGCCCGTCCGGGGTCTCGGCCTGCCGGGGCGAGGCGGGCCGGGGCGAGGCGGGCCGGAGGTCATCACGGTGCCGGGAATGCCGGTGAAGGAGGGGCGTGGGTCGCAGGTGCCCGCCCGCGGAGGCCATCGGTCACACGTCCACCGACGGTTCCTCGGCCACCGGGAAGTCCGCCGTCCTCAGCACCTGGCCCCCGGCGACCACCGCGAACACCTCGCAGCCCGCCAGGGACGCTGCCCACTCGATGCCCTCGGCGCCCATCGCGAAGGCCGCCGTGGCGACCGAGTCCGCCTCCGTCAGGGTGGCGGCCACGACTGTCATGCTGAGCAGTCCCGTTGCCGGGTGCCCGGTGCGGCCGTCGATGATGTGGTCGCCGCGCTCGTAGCGGGCGGAGGTGGCGACCGCTCCGTCGGTCAACTCGAGGACGGTGCACAGCCTGCCGGCGTGTTCGGGGTGCCGTACCCCCACCCGCCAGGGCCCGCCCGAGGCGACGACGTCGCCGCCGGCGTTGAGGCAGAACCGCCGCGCACCGGCCGCCCGCAGCAGCTGTGCTCCCCGCTGCACCGACCAGCCCTTGACCACCGCGCACGGGTCGAACCCGCGCCCCGGCAGCCGGACGTCGAACGCGCCGCCCGTGGCGAGGCGGTAGCGCTCGCACAGGCCGAGCACCTCCACGAGGTCCTCGCTCAGCTCGTGCGGCTCCAGCTCGCCGCGGCCGTGACGCGACACCTCGCTGCCGGGCTTGAAGGGGCTGAACCGCTCGTCCACCTCGCGCAGCCAGGCGAAGACCGCGGCCGCGGCCCGCTCCGGTACGTCCTCGTCGTCGACCCGCAGCGAGACGGGGAACCCCATGACATGCTCCACGCGCCGCATGTCAGCCACCCTTCGCGTCGAGGGCGGCCTGCAGGGATTCCTTGTAGGCGTCGCTGGTGATCGTCGCGCCGGTGACCGTGTCGACGTCCGCGCTCTGCACCTCCAACGTCTGTTCGACCAGCTTCGGCACCGCCGTCTTCGTCTGGGGATGGTTCGGCTGCTGGAGCATCCGCACCGCGGTGATCCTGTCGCCCTCGAAGGTCGCCCGGACCTGCACCGGACCCTTCTCCGTCGTGATGGTCGTCCCCTCGACGATCACGGTGGAGGAGCCCGGGGGACCCGCAGAGGCGGAGGCGGAGGGCGCCGGGTCCGGCGCGGCGGTGGTCTCCGTGGGGCCGAGGGACGGCTCGTAGCGCCAGACGGATATCAGGCCCAGGACGCTCAGGGCGACGACGGGTATGGCTCGCTTCACGATGTCGTCCTCGTCTCCCTCAGCCGGCCAGACTGAAGCGCTCGAAGTGGATCTGCTGCTTGGGCACACCGAGATCGTCCAGCGTGCCGAGTACGGCGTTCATCATCGGTGGAGGCCCGCACAGGAAGACGTCACGGTCGGCGATGTCCGGCACCATCCGCCCCAGTTCGCGCGGCGCCAGCTTGTCGGGGACGGGCCCGCCCGTCACCAGGTGCAGCTCGGCGCCCTTGGCGAGCGCGAGGTCGCGCAGCTCGTCGTGGAGGACGGCGTCGCGTTCGGAGGCGACCCGGTAGATGACGACCGCATGGCCGTCGAGGTCCTCGAGGAGCGCACGGATCGGGGTGACTCCTACACCGCCCGCGATGAGCAGCGACGCGGTGCGCGTGCGGTGCAGGGTGGTGAAGGCGCCGTACGGCCCCTCGGCGAACACCCGCGTGCCGACCTGCATGTGGCGCAGGGCCGCGCTGCCCTCTCCGGCCGCCTTGGCGGTCAGGCGCAGGCTGTGGCCGTCCGGGGCGGCGGACAGCGAGAAGGGGTTGGCCTGCCACCAGCGGTCCTTGGTCAGGAACCGCCACAGGAAGAACTGGCCTGCCTGCGCGGGCAGCTTGTCGAGGTCGCGGCCGGTGATGTGGATCGAGACGACGTCGTCGGACTCGTGGACGACCGCCGAGACCCGGAACCGGTGGCGCCCGTTGCGCCACAGGGGTAGGGCGACGCGGCCGAGGAGGACCGAGCCCAGGGCCACCGCCCACACCCCGTACCAGTACGTCGTCGCGGCGGCCGACGAGGTGAAGGTCGTCCCGACCGCGACCTGGTGCGTGAAGGCGAGCACCACGGCCACGTAGGCGTACAGGTGGATGAAGTGCCAGGTCTCGTAGGCGAGGCGGCGGCGGGCGTAGCGGGCGGAGACCGCACCGATGACGAGGACGAGGCCGAACGCGACGATCGCGCGCAGGACGCCCTCGGTCGTCTCGGCGAGGTCGACGAGCTCGGTGACGGGGCCGACCCCGGCGCCGTCGGCGTAGCCGAAGCTGATGAAGACGACGTGTGCCAGCAGCGTCCACAACAGGCTGAAGCCGGTCCAGCGGTGCCAACTGGTCAGCCGGTCCATGCCGATCCGGCGGTCGAGCCAGGGCAGCCGGGCCACGAGGACCAGTTGGAAGGCCATGACCAGCGCTCCGTACAGTCCGGCGAGGCGGCCGAGGACGATCAGGGCGTTGGAGGCGAATCCCGCCTGCACGAAGAAGTAGGCGATCACGGCCGCGTTGACGGCGAGCACCGCGTAGAGGCCGGTGCGGGCCACCGCCCTGGGGCGTATCGCCGTGGGGGGCGCAGGGAGTGATCGGACGGTCGTCACAGAACGGCAGCTCCTCGATCGGGTCGTGGGACTTCGAGCTTGACCGGCGAAAGCTGTCGGGAACCTGTCGGACTGCTGGCAAGTCCTTATCAATGCGCCCGCTGTGTGAGCCGGGGCACACGGTCCGGCCCGCCTCGTGACGCACTATGGGCGGGTGGAAAAAGTGCGCCTCCTGGTCGTCGACGACGACCCGCCGATAGCCGACCTCGTCGCGACCGTCGCCCGCTACGAGGGCTGGGACGCCGTCACCGCGAACTCCGGTGAGCAGGCGCTCCGCCTTGCAGGCGAGTTCCACCCGGACATCGTGGTGCTCGACCTGATGCTGCCGGGCGTGGACGGCTTCGGCGTCCTGGACCGGTTGCGCCGCTCGGGCACGATGGTGCCCGTCGTCTTCCTCACCGCTCGGGACGGCGTCGCCGACCGGGTGGCGGGGCTGACCCGGGGCGGCGACGACTACCTGGTCAAGCCGTTCGCGGTGGAGGAGCTGATGGCGCGCCTGCGCACCGTGCTGCGGCGCAGCGCGGGACCGAACTTCCAGCGTTCCGTGCTGCGGGTGGGCGGCCTGTCGATGGACGAGGACACCCACGAGGTCCGCCACGGCGAGAAGCTGCTCACCCTCACCCCCACCGAGTACGAGGTACTGCGCTTCCTGATGCGCAAGTCACCGACCGTGATGACCAAGGCGCAGATCCTCGACCACGTGTGGGAGTACGGCTTCGGGGGGCGCTCGAACGTCGTGGAACTGGTCATCAGCCGGCTGCGCCGCAAACTCGACGACGCGGGTGACACGGGCGCGCCGCTGATCCAGACGGTGCGGGGCTTCGGCTACGTCATCCGGCAGGCGAGCGGGTGAAGCGCATGGTCAGCAGGGTGCGCCGGGGGTTCCGGCGGCTGCGGCTCGGCACGCGCCTCGCGCTGGGCCTCGGTGCGCTGTCCCTGGTGGTGTTCGCCGTCGTCGGGGCGGCCCTGACCACGTACATGCGGGACTATCTGACGAACCAGCTCGACGACCAGCTCGGGCTCGCCCAGGTCGCCCAGGCCAAGAGCATCGCCGAGACCGGCACGCTCCACGGCAAGAACTACTACCGCTGGTACTACGCCGTCTACGACGTCTCGGGCCGCGCCGCCGAGCTGCGCTCGCCCGAGGAGACGGGCGACCTGCCCCAGGACATCGCGCCCCTCACCTCGCTGGCCGAGAGGCAGATATCCGACGACACCGAGGTGCTGCGCACCGTGCGGCTGGCGGGCACGGGCGAGTACCGGCTGCGCGCGTGCGCGGTGAAACCCGGAGTGGTCCTGGTCAGCGCGGCGCCGACGGACGACATCGACGACACGATGAGGCGGTTGATCGGGTTCCAGGTCGTCGCCTTCGCCCTGGCGCTCGCGGCACTGGTCGAGTGCGGCCGGCGCATGCTGCGCCGGGGTCTGAATCCGCTCAGCGACATGGCGCACACCGCCCACGGCATCGCCTCGCACAACCTGACCGAGTCGGCGGCCCGGCTGTCGATCCGCGCCGACAAGCGGGGCGGCGGCCCGGAGGTCGAGGAACTGCGCACGGCCTTCAACACCATGCTGGAGCACATCGACGACTCGCTCGCGGTCCGTGCGGAGGCCGAGCAGCGCCTGCGGCGCTTCGTCGCCGACGCCTCGCACGAGCTGCGCACCCCGCTGATGTCCGTACGGGGCTACGCGGACCTCTTCCAGTACGCCGCCGCCAACGCCCCCGAGGAACGCGACAGGCACCTGACGCGGCTGCGCGCCGAAGCCGCCCGGATGGGGGTGCTCCTGGACGACCTGCTGCTGCTCGCCCGCCTGGACGCGGCCGAGGTGGACGCGCCGCTCAGGCCGCAGGAGGCGGATCTCGTGGAACTGGCCGAGGACGCGGCCGCCGCCTTCCGGGCCGGCCACCCGGACCGCCCGCTCACACTCACGTCACAGCCGGACGCACTCGTACTGCGTGCGGACCCGCACCGCATCCGGCAGGTCCTGGACAACCTGCTCACCAACGCGGCCGTGCACACACCGGCAGGTACGCCGGTGTCGGTGGAGGTCGCACGGCTACAGGACACGGCCGTGGTGCGGATCGAGGATGCCGGGCCCGGCATCCCTGCCCAAGACCGGGAGATGGTCTTCGACCGCTTCTACCGCGTGGACACGTCACGCACCCGCGACCGCGGTGGCAGCGGCCTCGGCCTGTCGGTCGCCCGTTCCCTGGTCCACGCCCACGGCGGCACGATCACCCTCGACAGCCGACCGGGCTCGACGGTCTTCACGGTGCGGCTGCCGCTGCGCGGAGAGTCGCAGACGGCGGTGGACGGCGCATCGCACGAACCGGTGCTGTGATGGTCCGGGACCGGGGTGATCACCAGTGCCCCGCTGCCGAGCCCCTACCGCCCATGCTGTGGTTGCACCGCACTCGGCCCCACGCCGCGACGCCCGTCCCCTGCGCTCCCCGGCCTCGGCGCGGGACGGGCGCGAAGCGGACAGCGACGACGAGGACTACGGCTGCGGCTGCGGTGTCAGAGCGCTGACGTATCGTTCCCGCCACCGCACACCGACTCGGAGGACCAAGCAATTGACTGGCCTGTCCGCCTTCCCTCTGCCCTTTCGTGCTTCCCGTTCCCTGTCGTTCGCGACACCGCGAACGCTGCGGGAACTGCACATGATGCAGTGCAGCTCACACATTCGGGCGAAGCCGGGGTGGTTCGACAAGATGCACGATGCCGACATCGTCGCCAGGTGGACGCAGGAAGCGGTCGCCCAAGGCCTCACCGAGGCACAGACTCGTCACGTGCTCGCCGAACTCGTGCATTACGCCGCGCTGCGGGACGGCCGTACCGGCATCGAGGTGTCCGCCGTCGACGGGGTGTGGCAGTCGGATGCGTTGGTCGACGACCAGCTCACATCCCGGCTGCGCGAAGCGGTTCGGGTGCTGGAAGAGGTACCCGAAGCAGAACAGGACTGGCATCCCGGATCTGACGGCCAGGTACTGGATCTGGTTCACCCCTCACTGTTCTGCCTGGTGCGAGAGGTGAGCGACGCACCCGAGCGGGCTTGGCGGAACCCGACGGACCGCTACTCGAGATACGAATTCTCGGAGAGGTTCCAGTGGCTGCCCACGGAGGTCGACGTCAGCGCCGAGGGCGAAGTCGCCTTCCGCTCGTACGTCAACAACGTCCACCCCGGGACTCATCACGAACTGGCCGCCGTCCTGCCGGACGTGTTCGCGCGCTTGCGCCCTCTGCTGGAGAACGTGCTCACCGATCTGCGCCATCCGCGGCCACTGCGGATCGAGGCCGATCCCTACGGCTGGTACGACTCGGAGCCGGAGCATCCGGACAAGGCGTCCTACAGCGATGACGGGGCCTACGCAGAAGCCCTCGGGGCATGGGAGGAGGCCCAGGACGACTGGTGGGAAAACCGCCGGCCGGTTCTCCCGGACGCCCCGGACTTCACCCCTCCCGAGTTGCCGGACGAATCCGCCCGAGTCGACCTGCGCGGCCGCCGTCTCCAGGTCATCGTCAAGCTGGCCACCATTCATCTCACCCCGGACAAGCCGGAGTACCCAGGCGGTTCCTGGCATGTCGAGGGGATGATGAACGAGCGGATCGTCTCGACCGGCATCTACTACTGGGACAGCGAGAACATCACCGAAAGTCGGCTGAGCTTCAGGGCGGCACTCGACGACCCGCACTACGAACAGAACGACGACAACGGTCTGCGTGAGGTCTACGGCCTGGAGGACGAGGACGCGTTGAACCAGACGCTGGGATCGGCTACGACCCCGGCCGGCCGCTGCCTGGCGTTCCCGAACATCCTGCAACACCGCGTCGGCTCGTTCCGCCTCACGGACCCCACCCGCCCGGGATATCGCAAAATTCTCGCGTTCTTCCTGGTGGACCCGTCCGAAAGGATCGTCTCGACGTCCGACGTACCACCACAACAGCCGTGGTCCGAGACCTCGACCATGACGCTCGAACAGGCCAACACCTACCGTGAGCAACTCATGCGGGAGCGCAAGTTCTTCGTCGACGAGCACAACGAGCAGCTCTACGAACGAGAATTCTCCCTCTGCGAGCACTGAACCACGCCCTCCCCGAGACCCCCGGCCCCGGCGGCTGGGGGCGTATCACGTGGCGGCAACGGCATGGGTGGAACGAGTTCACAGCTGCGGTGATCACCGGGCCGGCCCGGTGCGCCCGGTGCACCGGAAACAACGAAGCCCGGCACATGCGAGCGTGCGCCGGTCCTGCAGTGGCTGACGGGTCGGGTATCGTTCAGGCGGCCTTCGTGGCTACTCCCCCGCCGTGGTGATCACGTGAGCGCCCGGCCCCCACGTGATCGGTGGGCAGCCGGGCAGCTCCGCGGTCGCATCGCAGCCCTCGGTACGACGATGTCGGCTGTCAGCCCCGTGGCAGTCTGCTCCCACGAAAGGGACACCGTTCCGTACGGGGTCTCGTGGCGGGTGCGGGCCCACGTCATCTCGCCTCCGGGGCGCGGGCGGAAGGCGTTCTTCCCGTATCCGGTGGCGGTGACGCCTCCGACCACGCGGTGAAGCCAGTCGGCGACAGCGCCCAGGGCGTAGTGCTTAAAGGAGGTCGTACCTCCGGGGTTGAGAGTGTCGTCGGGGCGAAGGATGTCCCATCGTTCCCAGATCGTCGTGGCCCCCTTGGTCACGGTCAACGACTGGTCCGCCCGCGACCTCCAGTCGGCGGAGATGAAGGTGGGTCTCGGACCTTGCAAGGGCAAGGACACCGCAACCACCCTCGGCCCTTAGCTGGTCACCGCGGACGAGCTGGAGCCCTACCGCGACTCCGAAGGCTTCCTGCGGCTGGCCCTCACCGCCGCGATCAACGGAGAGACCATCGGCGAGGACCTCCTCTCCCACATGAGCTTGACCTTCGAGGAGATGACCGCCTACGCCTCACGCGGCCACACGCGTCGAGCCAGGAGACGTCCTGGGGTCGGGGACCTGCGGCAACGGCGGATACCTCGCCGAGCTGTGAGGCCTGCGCGGCGAGCAGACCCCGCCGCCGCTACAGCCCGGTGCCCCCGTCGCGCTGACCGTCGAAGGCATCGGCACGCTCAGCAATTCCGTGGTCCCTGGTGTGGGGCCTTTCGCTCTGCCGACCGGCAGGCGCCGTCACCGGAGCGGCCGTGACGGAACGCCCATGAGACGCCTGCCGGTCGCCATCCAGAGGCCGGATTCCGGGACGGGGCACACCCCGGAGACCGTCACCTCATGCGCGTGCGCCATGAGTTGAGGAGGTGGCCGAGGATGAGTGCATCTTCTCCGCCCAGGGAGCGAGAGGCCCCAAGCCCCGCAGAGGCGCCAGGTTCAGGCGGAGCCGGTCACGCGGGCCTCGATCCGGTGGGCCCGCCCGCCACCGTGAGCAGGTCCACGACGAAGATCAGCGTCGAGCCCGCCGGGATCAACGAAGAGGGTGACTGCCTGCCGTAACCGAGACGCGGGGGAACGATGATCTCGCGCCGGCCGCCGACCTTCATTCCTCTGACCCCCCGGTCCCAACCCTTGATGACCCTGCCACCACCCACGGCGAACTTGAACGGCCGGTCCCGCTCCCACGAGGAGTCGAACTCCCTTCCGGACGCGAACGTGACCCCTACATAGTGGAGCTGGACGACCCTGCCCGGCAGTGCCTCGGGGCCGTCTCCGACCACGAGGTCCCGGATCGTCAACTCGGTGGGCGCGACGCCCTCCGGAACCTCGATTCTCGGCTTCGTCAGTTCGCTCATCACGGTCCCCTCGCTCGCCACCGGAATCCCTCGCACGGGCCGACCGGACACATGGACAGTCCATGTGGCAGGCGATCACGCTACCGGCAACACCCGTGCTCCGAGGTGCGCCTCCGGGCCCGGAGGCGGACTCGGGCCCGAGTGGTGGGTCAAGGACCGATCCATGCGCGCCCCGGGGTGACCGCGTGTGATCCGGGCAGAGATCGTCCACCTCCGGCGGAGTGCAGGCGGTGTCCACACCCCCTGCACCGGACGGCGGGCGGCCGGTCGCGTCGGGGCTAGGGGTGCCGAAGCAAACGACCGGGTGAGCCGGCAGTTTCCTGCAGACGGCGAATCGGGGCCCGCGAAGTCGGTCAGGAGCGGCCCTTGCTCGCGGCCCTGCCAGGGGCGGCATGGGGCTTCCCGGGCGGACCTATGCCCTTTCGGCAGGAATGGCCGGCCGTGCCGCGTAGCGGCTGCGCATCGCGTCGCCGACTGCGGGCCCCGAGGTGAAGACATAGGCGGCGCTGTCATTGAGTCGGCGCCCGGTTGCGGCGTCGACGACGACGGGCTCGACTTCCGCGCCGCTGTGCGCGTCGACGAGGATCATGCTGCGCTCAGTCGGATCGACGCGGGAGTTGCCCCATGCGTCCAGGGCGACGATCACCGGGCGCAGGGAGCTCCCGAGTTCGGTCAGGACGTACTCGTGCCGGACAGGGTTGGCCTGGTAGGGCCGACGCTCCAGCAGACCGTCCGCGACGAGGGTCTTCAGCCGGGTGGTAAGCATGCTGGAGGAAATGCCCAGGCTCTCCTGGAACTGATCGATGCGGATATAGCCGTCGAAGAGGCAGGGACGAGTTATCGAGCGCTCAGCTCGCCGAGGTGAACGCACCGAGCCACCACAAGATCTGATGACCAGCCTGCCAAGCAGCCGCCGGGCACCACGGCCCAGTCCTCCGACCGCGCAGACACCGTGCGTGCCCCCATGCGCGCAACCGAGTTCAGCCCGTCTGAAACTCGCCGCCCGATCCGCCCACTGACCTAGGATGAGCGAGATCATCTGCGGCCCGACGGGCTTCCGTTCCGCGTCAGCGGACTGAAGAGGACATGCCCCCACCCGCACGAGTTACTTCGTGCTGCCTGGGGGCATTCCTTGCTGTTCCGCGAGTCCGCCGCGACCGTCGCCGCCCGCAACCTGGAAGGGACGCTGGCGCTGCACCTGATGGAGAACTTCCAGCACACGCACGGCTACCGCCCCGGAGCGTCCGAGGTTCGGTCCTGGGAGCGCAGCCTCCCCGCCCTCACCGGTGCTCTGCTCGACGCCGGACTCGACGATGTCGAGATGCTGATCGAGTACTCCCTCCCCCTGACCAGCAAGCGCGCCGACGTCATACTGGCCGGGGTCCACCCGTCCACGGGCGAGCCTTCGTACGTCGTGGTCGAACTCAAGCAGTGGAGCCAGGCCTGGGCGGAGGAGGAAGACCCCTTGCTCTGCCGGATAGACGCCTACCCACGTCCCGTGCTCAACCCGATCGAGCAGGTCCGCGGCTACTGCTCCTACCTGCTCTCGTTCAACGGTGCTCTGGAGCGATCGCCGGAGGCAGTCGCCGGAGTGGCGTTCCTCCACAACGCGACTGAGTTCGGCATCAGCTCCCTGCGCGAGGTCCCGGAGGATCTGCAGGGCCGTATGTACACCGGCGAACAGCGCGGGGCGTTCCTCGACTTCCTGCGTTCGCGGCTGGCGCCCAAGCCCGGTGCCGGGGCGGCCGACCTGCTCGTCCAGGGCAGGACGCGCCCGTCGAAGCAGTTGATGGCCGTCGCGGCGGCCGAGGTCCGCGACCGCGAGCAGTTCATCCTGCTCGACGAGCAGCGGATCGCCTACGAGCTGGTGCTGTCGGCGGTACGCAAGGCGAAGCGGTCGAACCACAAGCAGGTGGTCGTGGTGACCGGTGGCCCCGGTTCCGGCAAGAGCGTCATCGCGCTGTCGCTCCTCGGCGAGCTGTACCGGCGTGGCGACACTGCACTGCACGCGACCGGTTCGGCGTCGTTCACGAAGACCATGCGCAAGGTCGCGGGCACCCGGAAGCCCGAGGTGCAGAAGCTGTTCATGTACTTCAACAGCTTCATGGGTGCCGAGCCGAACGACCTCGACGTCCTCATCTGCGACGAGGCCCACCGGCTCCGCAAGACATCCGCCAACCGCTACACCAAGGCCGCCCTGCGCACCGATCGCCCGCAGGTGTCGGAACTGATCGACGCGGCCCGCGTGCCGGTGTTCCTGCTCGACCAGCACCAGGTGGTGCGCCCTGGCGAGATGGGGACGAAGGAGCAGATCAAGGGCGCCGCGGCCGCCCAGGGTCTCGACTGCATCGTGGTAGAGCTGGACAGCCAGTTCCGCTGCGGCGGCAGCGAGGCCTACGTGAAGTGGGTCGCGAACCTGCTCGGGCTCGAGGGCGACGAGCCGACGGTCTGGGAGCCGGACGAGAAGGTACAGTTGCTGACCGCCGACAACCCTCAGGAGCTGGAGGACTTCCTCGTCGCCCGCCGCGAGGAGGGCGGGGGAAAGAAGTACAGCGCGCGCATGGCGGCCGGGTACTGCTGGACGTGGACCAAGACGATCACGCCGGAGATGTCCGAGCTGCCCCGTGACGTCGTCATCGGCAATTGGTCACGGCCCTGGAACGTACCCGGCGACCGGTCCCTGTTCGGTGCCCCGGCGGCGCCGTTCTGGGCCAACGATCCGGCCGGTTTCGATCAGGTGGGCTGTGTGTACACCGCCCAGGGCTTCGAGTACGACTGGTCGGGCGTGATCATGGGACCGGACCTGGTGTGGCGCACCGACCGGTGGGTGGTGGACCGCACGGCTTCGAAGGACCCGATTTTCACCAGGGCGACCTCGGATGCCGAAGTCGACCGGCTCATCCGAAACACGTACAAGGTGCTGCTGACCCGAGGGATGATCGGGACGATGATCTACTCAACGGACCCCGAGACCCGAGAGAAGCTGCGCTCGCTCGTCCACCCGCAGACAGGGGTCAAGGCAGCCGTTCCCGTCTGATCTGGTGATTGCAGAAGTATGGGTTCGTGGTCGTGTACCTACGCCATGCGGTCAGACGGCACCGTGCCACCGCCCGCGGAGAGTGAGATGCACTTATAACCCAGCAGCCCCCTGCTCCTTGATGTCATCGACATCAAGGAGTCCTCTCGACCTCGGACTTCGTCCTCCAGTTCTCGGAGGCGACGATCCCGAAGGGCACCGAGCGCGTTCTGCGGGACCACGGTCATCGCAAGTATGCGACCGCGCCGCAACAACGAGGTACTCCAACAGCACATCGGCCACCAGCTCCTCGTCCACTGCGTCGCCGTGCTCATCCTGTCTTCAACCCAACTCGGTCTCCTGCGGCGCTTCGGTGTGCCGTCCGGCTGCGGACATGCGGGGGGCGATTTCGGGTTGGCCATGACAGGGACCATGGCTCCAGCACCGTCGTCGGGAGCGCGCAGCCGGCAGGGGCCGGCTCCGAGCCTCGGCCCCATAAGCTGCCACCACCGTGATCAACGGGCCGACCTGAGACGCGGTCAGCCGGCTCACGCCGCCGGACAGGCCGCGCCCGACGGCGTACACGCCGGCCACCCGGATCGATCCCGCGTCGGGCTTGAGCAGCCCCACGAGCCGCGAGACCGGCATGGCCGTACCGGCGCCGCACGTTTCCCTCGCTGCTGCAAGGCTGTCGCCCGGCTCGGACTTGCGCGGGAGGGAAACGAACGCGGTGCCGGACAAGGATGGCCGGGCTTGTGACTCGGGGGCAGAGAGCGCGCGTTTCCTGGGCATCACGCCCTCGTGCGGCGGCTGTGGTGGTCCTCAGCGGTCCGGAGCCCTGGTGTCGTCGACCGGTTCCGAGCCGAGGCCGTGGCCACGGAACCGGCCGCTGTGCCGCGCGTCAGCCCCACACTCGAGTCGCTCCGTACACGGCCCCGAGAGGCACCGCCCGACGGAACCCGTCAGGCGGTGTTCCCGGCACGGCCTGAAGCGAGCAGCTGCGTCTCCCAGCTGAAGGCGACGCCGGTGGCGCCCCCGTGCTGGAGCAGGACTTCGGTCATGCCCGGGTAGGTCTTCTCGCGGGCCCAGTCGCGCTGCCACTCCCCCGCGACGGCCTGCCAGGTGATCGGCACCACGCCCGCCTGAACCATCCGCTGCACGGCCATCTTGTGCGCTTCCTTCGAGGCACCGCCCGAGGCATCGGTGACGACGAACACCTCGAAGCCCTCACCCGCCGCCTGGATCGCCGGCATCGCAACGCAGATCTCCGTCCAGAGACCGGCGATGATCAGCTTCTTGCGGCCGGTCGCCTTGACGGCGTCGACGACCCGCTCGTCCTCCCAGGTGTTGATGAACGTGCGGTCGATCGGCTTCTGCTCCGGGAACACGTCCTGCAGCCCCTTGATGATGTAGCCGCCGCGCTCCTCCAGCACGGTCGTCAGGATGGTCGGTACGTCGAACACCTTGGCGGCCCGGGCCAGCCCGACGACGTTGTTCACGACCATCGTGGGTTCGTGGCTGTTCAGGTTGGCGAACTGGAACGGCTGGTGGTCGATCAGGACGAGGACGCTCTCCTCGGGCGTCAGCAGTGCCTGCAGTCCGGACTTCGTTTCCTTGCTCATGGGGTCCCTTTCCGGGGTGCTTGTCTTCGCGTGCTCGGAGCGCTCGGACGGAAACCGTCGGTCTCGACGCCGGAGTACGGCCGGCCGTATGCGTCCGCGCCGGCTCTGCCCCGAGACCGGGTCGGCCAACCACCGCGCCGCAACGGTCGGCATCGCATCCCGGACAGGCCCTGCTTACGCAGCGACACGGTCCCGGCATCGAGGCCGGTCAGTTCGACCAAGTGGTTGACACGTCACCCACATTAGCAGCGGTGGTGGATGTGTCAACTAACTGTCCGGAGTGCGCAGTTCACCCTGATCGCGGTCCCGGCAGATGCGCTCGTGGAGGCACGCCGGATCCGCCGGACGACGGAGCGACCGGTCACGTCGGCCTCGACGATCGCCAGGTGAGGGCCGCCCCAGGTCTCGTTGCCCGGACACGGCGGGCCCTGCCTCGCCGAGGACGGCCTCACCCCCCCTGCCCGCAGATGCGCGACGGACCGCGTCGTTAAACTGCGTCCATGGACGCACCGCCGCGCTGGCTCGTCGGGGAAGAGAAAGCCGCCTGGGACAACTTCATCCGCATGCAGGAGAAGCTCATCGGACGGCTGTCCCGTCACGTCCAGTCCGACTCCGGAATGTCCGCATCCGACTACGTCGTGCTCGCCGGCCTCACCGAAAGGGGTGGCGGGCGGATGCGCTTGCTGGATCTGGCCAAGCTCGTGGAGTGGGAGAAGAGCCGCATGTCCCATCAGGTCACACGGATGACGAAACGCGGGCTCCTGTCCAGGGAGGACTGCCCCGACGACGGTCGCGGCGCGTTCATCGTCGCCACCCCGGCCGGCTACGAGGCGATCGAAGAAGCCGCGGGCCGGCACGTCGAACACGTCCGCCGATTGTTCGTCGACGCCCTGACACCGAGTCAACTCAAGGCACTCGCCCGTATCTCCGAGCGCGTCCTGGAGCACATGGAGGCGCAGCCCGACTGACCGGGCGAGGAGACGCGGCTCGAGCCCGGCGGGGGCGAGGCACGGACCACGCTCGCGCAGCGCTCCGGCAACGAAGACGACCGGGGCCCACGGGCGGTGATTCGAGTCGTGGAGCATCTGAGCTTGCGCAGAAGCCGCCAGGGTTCGAGAGTGGCCATGGCCGGTTCGACGAGTGCGCGGGTCTTCGCGTAGGACCGGTTCACCGCCTGCCGACCGGCAGAAAGGGTGCCCCAGCCCAGCGGACCGGACGGGACCGGCACCCGAAGGCCCGCTCACCCCCGGCAGCCGTGCGGGCGATCTTCGGATCGACGGCGGGTCGGCCCGGTGGACGGGACGGACCGGCGCGCAGGACTCAGCCCGCCGCCAGCCGTTGTCCGAGAAGGTCCAGTCCGTGCCGGAGCCGGCGGAAGTAGGTGGCCCGGCTCATGTGGAGCCCGCGTGCCAGTTGCTGATGGGTCTGCCGGCGCCCGAGGTAGTAGTGCAGCAGGATCTGCCCGGCCTCGGCGTCTTCGAGTGCGTCGCTGTCCGCCAGGGTGCGCACCCCGTCCCGCAGCGCCTTCCGCAGATCCTCCGCCGTCTCCGTGCCCGGGGAGCGCAGCAGCGGGCTGTGCGCCAGCCAGGCGAGGTCGGTGACGTGCGCGAGGGCCTGTCCCACATCGCGGCCGGTGGCCGAGGGGCCGCCCGGCCCCTGCCCGAGGGCGAGCCGCTCCACCCAGTCGGTGATCGCGTCGTGTCCGAAGTCCTGGCTGTAGATCTCGGGTTTCCGGCCGCACCGGTAGACGTCGTCGGTGGTGGTGCCGTGCTGGTGGAAACGTAAGCTCGTCAGGAGCTGCTGGTAGCGCGGGCTCGGTGTGGAGACCGTCAGCAGCAGGCTGTTGGCCATGACGTGGTGCAGCAGGTCCCGCAGCAGCCGCGCGTGCAGTCCGCGCTCCGGGCAGTACGCGGCCCCGAGGACCAGGGACCGGGTCCGCTGCCCGCCCATCAGCCGGTCGGTGTGCTGCTGGAGCAGGGGCTCCATACTGCCGACGGTGCGGTCGGCGACGCGGACCAGACCCATGACGCCCACGGCCCGGCCGTCGCGGTCCCGGGCCATCCGGAAGCCGGCGGGGTCGTCGTGCAGCCACCGTTCCACCAGGCGTTCCGTGCGCCGGGTGTCCATGCCTCCCTGCCGGGCCCACAGGTGCATCAGCCCGCCGATGTCGTCGGCGTCGCCCGGGGCCGCGGTCTGGATGGCGCCGTCGCCGGCCCTCGCCGGGAACAGCGTCTCGCGTACGACGGTGTCGTCGATGAGGGCCATGGTTCCCTCGGCGAGCCGCCCCCTGCGTGCGACGCTCGCCTCCGCGGCCAGCTGCCGCCTCCGATGGGTGTGAGCGCGGGACCGTAACCCGTGGTGGGCGGAGGGCTGCCGCCACCGGTGGGCCTGTTCGAACACGGCGCGGAACGGTTCCAGGACGGTCAGACCGAGTTCCGTACGGGTCACGAGACTGAGCCGGCCCAGGGTGTCGAAGAGCTCCCGGCCCTCTCCGAGGAGTTCCCGGTCCCCGCCCCAGACGGTGGCGAGCTTGTCCAGGGCGCGCTGCCACCCGTGGGCGGGCCGCTCGCGCGAGAGCCGCTCGGTGATCTCCTGCACGACCTGGTCGGCGACGGCCCCGGGGGCGTCCGGCGAGGCGCCCGCGTGCAGGGCCCGGCAGGCCGCGCAGGCGATCAGCGGGTTGCCCCCGGCCATGCGGACAACCAGGTCCCGTGCCACCGGGCCGGCGAGTTGAGCGCCGGCCGCCAGCCGCCGGATCCGGTCGTCGGACCACGGCGCGGTCTCGATGACAACCGCTCCCGAGAGCGTCCAGCCGGGCTGGGCCAGTAAGGACCGCCGGCTCACCAGAAGCAGGGGTGCGGCAGGCGCTTCGCGCGGGGACCGCGCGTGCTCCAGCGCTGCGAGGGCCTCCGGGCCGTCGGCGCCGTCCAGCACCAGCGGCCGGGTGGTGGGCTCGGCGAGCGCCGCGCGCACGGCGTCCGGGGCGTCGCCGCGGGACAGGTCCAGCACGCGTGCCGGCGACAGGCGCGACACCAGCCAGGACTTGCCGCTCCCGAGCGGCCCCGTCAAGTTGACCAGCCGGTGGCGGTCCATCGCCACCCGCAGGACGTCGGGCGTCGCCCGAGCCGGTGCACCGGTCGCCGCCGCCTCGGTCATGAGGTCTCCCACCACGCTTCCCGCGGGCCCGTCGTCGATCACGGCGACACCCTATTCACCGGGCTTCGCGGCGAGAAGACCACGAACCGGATCGGCCTCTGAGACTCCTGTGAGACCTCTGTGGGACTCCACCGCCCGGGGACGGTGGCTAGCGTGAGTCGGTGATCGCACCGGACGACCGGACCGAGCCCTCAGGGAGGCCACATGAACACCAACAGCATGTCCGTACTCGGTCTGACCAGCACCGAGGAGGACGTCTACCGCCACTTCCTGCGGAATCCCGGAACACCGGAGGGTGAGGCCCCCGGGGCGGCGTCACCGGGCGAACGGGAGAGCGGGGTGCGGGCCGTCGGCCGGCTCCGGGAGCTGCGCCTGCTGCACGGGGACGACGCGAACACCTGGGCCGTGGATCCCGTCGTCGCCGTGCCCCGGCTGGCCGGGGAGCAGCTGGACACGGCGCACCGGACGATGCGTCAACTCGTCGACGTGCGGCCGATCCTGCGGTCCCTGCGGCATGAGGGGCCGGTGCTCGGGACCGGCGCTCCGGAAGATGGCGCCGCCGCCCTGTTCCGGCTGGAGGACCTGCGGGAGGTACGCGCCCGGGTGGGCCAACTGGCTTTCGGCGCACGGTCGGAGGTGCTCGCGGCCGACCCCTGCGACGCATCGACGCCGGAGAGTGCCGGCTATGCCCGGCACCTCGACCTGGGGCGGCTGAGCAAGACGGTGCGGGTACGGGTCCTCGTGCGGGCGACGGCGCTCGCGGACGCCGGGAGTCTCGACCGGATGCGGCACCTGCATCTCGGCGGGGCGGCCGTCAGGGTCGCGGACGAACTGTCCGAATCGGTCCTCGTCTACGACCGGCACGCGGCGCTGGTCCCCATCGACGCCCGCGACACCGGGCGCGGCGCCCTGTACACCGAGGAGAGCGGGCTCGTGAGCAGCTTGGTCGGCCTCTTCGAGCGGCTGTGGGCCACCGCGACCGACTTCGCCGACCTGGTGGCGGCGGACACGGGGCAGGTCGCCCGGCTCACCGACACCCAGCGCCTGGTGCTCGCCGCCATGTGCGCCGTCAGCAAGGACGAGACGGGCGCCCGGCAGGCCCGGATGTCCCTGCGCACCTACCGGCGGCACATCTCTGACGTACTGCGTCTGCTGGGCGCCTGCAACCGGGCCCAGGCCGCGCTGCTCGCGCGTGAGCGCGGCTGGGTGTGAGCGCGACCGGATGCGAGCCGCGACCGGGTCCGGACGTGCCGCCCCGGGCCGGCTGCCCGTCCGGACCGGGCTGTCGCAGGACCCGCCCGCCGGACGGTCCTCCGGCCGGAGCGCCCCTCTTGCCGCAGGACCCGCCCCGTGGCGGCCCCCGTACGGCGGCCGTCGCGCGCGACCGCCGTACGACCGGGCCCGTGCGCGACGGCTCCGCCGGGCGGCCTCACCCCGCGGCCGCTCCGTCCTGGTCGGCGCCGCCGGCCCCTGCCCCGGCCCGCCCCAGCGGCGGAACCCGCAGGCCGAACTCCCGGCGCAGGGCGGTCTGGGCGGCCAGCAGACCGCACATCCCGTGCACGCCGGGGCCCGGTGGGGTGGCGGCCGAGCAGAGGTAGACCCCCGGCAACGGGGTGCGGTACGGGTCCCAGCGGGCGACGGGCCGGAGGACGGACTGCCGCAGGCCGAGGGCCCCCGTGGCGATGTCACCGCCGACGTAGTTGGGGTTGTAGCGTGCCAACTCGGCCCCGGACACGCCGCGTTCGGCGACCACGGTGTCGGTGAAGCCGGGGGCGTACCGCTCGATCGCCGCCCGCACCAGCGGCAGCGGGTCGCGGGTGGAGCCGTGCGGGAGGTGCGCGTACGCCCACACCGGGCGCCGCCCGGGGAGGGCACGCCCCGGGTCGGCGACCGCCGGGTCCACCACCAGCACGAAGGGCCGTTCGCCCGGCGTGCCCCGGGCGTTGGCCGTCTCCTGCCGGTAGACCTCCCGCGCCGTCCCTCCGAGGTGTACGGTCACCGCCCGGCCGACACCGGGGGCGGACCAGGGAATCGGTTCCGAGACGAGGAAGTCGGCCTTGCCGGCCGCCGGACCGTAGCGGTAGCGGCGCAGCGCCCGGGCGTAGCGAGGGGGCAGCCGGTCCCCGGCGAGGGATGCCAGCGCGGTGGGAGAGAGGTCCAGGAGCACCGCCCGGACACCGTCCAGTTCCCGCAGGTCGGTGATCTCCCGCCCGGTGTGCAGGACGCCGCCGTGCGCCCGGATGTCGGCGGCCAGGGCGTCCGCGATGCTCCGGCTGCCGCCGCGCGGTACCGGCCAGCCCGGCCCGTGGGCGAGTTGTGCCAGCAGCAGCCCGACGGCGGCGCCGGGCAGCGACGGCAGCGGGCCGGTCAGGTGCGCGGCGGCACCGGCCAGCAGCGCCCGGGCCTCCTCGCCGCGGAAGGCGAGCGGCCCGAGCCGGGTCCCGTGGAGCAGGACCCGGCTCAGCAGAGCCGGGGCGGCCCGGAGCCCGGGAGGCCGGCGCAGGTCGGACAGGAGCAGCCGGACCAGGTCCGCCCCGTGCGCCAGCAGGGGTTCCATCAGCCGACGCCAGCGCGCTCCGTCCGGTCCGAGCCCGGCGCAGGTCGCGTCGAGGTCGTGCCAGGCCAGGGCGGCCCGCCCGTCGTCGAGGGGGTGGGCGTAGCTGATCTCCGGGCGGAGCATGTCCACCCGCTCGGCGAGGCCGAACTCCCTGAAGAACGGGGAGGACATGCCCATCGGATGCACCGCCGAGCAGATGTCGTGGACCACGCCGGAGTCGAACAGGTCGGCTCCGCGCAGCCCGCCTCCCAGGGTGTCCGCGGCCTCGTACACCTCGACACGCAGGCCGGCCCGGGCCAGGGCGGCCGCGGCGGCGAGGCCGTTCGGACCGCTGCCGACGACGGCCGCGTCCGCTCCGCTCACCGAGGGCGCCCCGAGCCGGCGGACGGTCGGCCGGTGCGGGCCTCGCGGGGCCCGGGCGGGCGGTGCCGGGACCGCGACGGCACGGGTCGTGCGGGGGCGGGGATCATCCGGCCACTCCCACCGTGGGCTGCCCGGACGGTACGCCGGTGGCCGCCT
Organism: Streptomyces clavifer; assembly: GCF_036345975.1. NCBI lineage: Bacteria > Bacillati > Actinomycetota > Actinomycetes > Kitasatosporales > Streptomycetaceae > Streptomyces > Streptomyces clavifer. The sequence goes on from NZ_CP107793.1 coordinate 847,144, forward strand.
CGGCCGCGGCCGAGGCACGGGCGCCGTCCGCGAACTGCGCGGCGGCCAGGCGGCCGTAGAGAGCGTCGTCCCGGATGAGTTGCGGGTGGGTGCCGACGGCACGCACCCGGCCGTCGTCGAGGACCACGATGCGGTCGGCCTCCACCACGGTGGAGATGCGGTGCGCGATGGCGACCACCGCACAGCGGCGGGCGATGCGCCGCAGGCTGTCGCGCAGGGCCGCCTCCGCCTCGGAGTCGAGGTGGGCGGTGGCCTCGTCGAGGAGGATCACGGCGGGCTTCTGCAGCAGCGCCCGGGCCACGCAGAGCCGCTGCCGCTGGCCGCCGGAGAGGCCGATGCCGTGGTCGCCGAGGGGTGTGTCCAGACCATCGGGCAGGGCGGCGACCACGTCGGTGAGCCCGGCGAGCTCGACCGCCTCCTCGATGTCCGCCTCGGTGGCGTCGGGTGCGGCGTAGACGATGTTCTCCCGCAGGGTGCCGCGCATCGCGGCGCTGTCCTGCTGGACGTAGCCGACACCGCCGCGGATCTCGGCGGTCGACAGGTGCGCGATGTCCTTGCCGTCCAGGAGCACGGCTCCCCGCCCGGGGCGGTAGAACCGCTCGATGAGCTGGAAGACCGTGGTCTTGCCGGCACCGGAGACACCGACCAGTGCGGTGAGCCCGCGCCGGGGGACGGTGAAGGAGACCGCGTCCAGGACGGGCCGGTCGCCGTAGCCGAAGCGGACGTCGCGGAATTCGACGGCCGGGTGCCCGCCCTTCGGAGCGGGCGGCGCGAGGTCCCCCGCCTTACCCGGGGTGGCTCCGGGGCCGGCGGCCGCGGCGGGAACGGGGGTGTCCTCCTGCGGGATGCCGGCCAGTTCGTCCACGCGCTGCACGGCGGCCCGGCCCTGCTGGTAGGTGCCGAGCGAGAGGAACACGAGGACCAGCGGGGAGACGAGGTAGAAGAGGTACATCGTGAAGGCCGTGAATTCGGCGACGCTCAGGGAGCCGGTCGCCACCCTGGCCATGCCGATGCCCATCACGGCGGCCAGCGAGGCCTGCAGGCCGACGTTCAGTACCGGCGAGAACAGGGCGTTGAGCACGGTGACCCGGTTGCCGGACCGGCGGACCTTGTCCGCGCGCGCCGCGAGCCGGTCCTCCTCGCGGCCCTCGGCGCCGGCCGCTTTCACGGTGGGCAGGGCGGCGAGCACCCGCTGGAGGTCCGCGCCGAACTCGCCGGTGTCCGTGCGGTTGACCAGGGCCGCCCGGCGCAGCCCGCGGGCGACCCCGATGGAGGCGACGCTGGCGACACCGAGGCAGCCGACGGTCACCAGCAGCAGCCAGACGTCGATCAGGGCCATCATCACCACGCCGCCGAGCACGATCAGCCCGTTGAGGAGGATCTGCGCGAGGCTCTGGGTGAGCGCGATCTTCATCAGCGCGGTGTCGCCCACCAGCCGGGTGTGCACGTCGCCCTGCCGCTGAGTGTTGAGGTACGAGAGGTCGGCGCGCAGCACCCTGCCCGAGAGCAGGACCCGGGCGTCGCGGACGATGTTCTCGCCGGCCCGGCCGATGAGGCATCCCTGGGTCGCGGAGAGCGCGGCGTCCGCCACGAACAGGACGGCCAGCAGGGTGATGAGGAGGGCGACCGGCTCGTGCCGGCCGACCGCCTCGATGAGATGCGCGACGAGCTGCGGCTGCACGAGGGTGGAGGCCACGCCGAGGATCCCGAGCAGCACCCCGCCCGTCAGGAGCCGGGTCTGGGCACGGGTCAGCTCCGCGACGAGGCCGCGCGGCGCGGCGGTGGTGGTCATGACTGCTCCGTACGGTCGGCGCGGACGAACCGGCTGATGTGGACGGGGCTCTGGGCGGCGGTGAACGGCCCGCCCGACCAGTCGCCGTGGAGGCTGACCCGTTCGAGTCCGGCTTCCGCCGCGTAGGCCTCGATGTCCTCCGGGGTGGTGAGCCGCGTGATCTCGGTCCCTATCCGGGTGCCGCCGGGCTCGTGCAGCAGGTGCGAGGTGTGCCAGAGCCCCTGTTCGGCGAGGAGCGTGGAGTAGGTCTGGAGCCCGGTCCCGGGTGCGGGGTAGGGCGCGAAGAAGGAGGTGCGGCTGAGTCCCTCGTGCAGGGTGTGCACGAAGCCCGGGTTGTGGGTCTCCACCACGAGGGTTCCCCGCGGCGTGAGACGACGCGCGGCCCGGGCGACGGCGGCGCGCTGGCCCGCCGGGTCGAGGACGAGGGACATCGTGCCGCAGACGCAGTAGACGAGTCCGTAGCGGTCACCGTCGTCGTAGGTGCGGATGTCGCCGTGCACGGGAGTCACGGCGACCCCGGACTCCGCGACGGTGGTCCGGAGCTGTTCGAGCATCTCCGGGGACGAGTCCACTCCGACGACCTCGCCGGTGAGGCGCGCGAGCGGCACGGCGATACGGCCCGTGCCCACGCCGAGTTCGAGGGCGGCCCCGCCGGGGTGCCAGGCGGCCAGCGCCGCGGCCGTGCGGCCGGCCGAGCCGTCCTCGGGGAAGAGCCGGTCGTAGAAGTCGGCGAAGACCCTGCCGTAACCGATGTCCGCGATCGCGGGGGCGGCGGTGTCCGAGGGTGCGGTCGCGGTGCTCATGCCTGCTCGCTCTCTGCCGCCGGAGCGGACGGCGTACGCATCGGCGTGTAGGGGGAGACGAAGATGATCTCCGGCTCTTCGGAGTCGTCGTAACCGGCGTTGCGGGCCAGCGTGAACTGGAAGCCCTTGACGCCGGTGGCGCCCGAACGTTCGATGCCGGCCCGGAAGTAGGCGCTCAGGATGCGGTATCCGGGCAGGGCGCGGGCCGTCGTGAACCCCTTGTCGAGGTGACGCATCACTTCGGCGCCCAGGTCGAAGACGGCCTTCTCGGTCCGGCGGGCGGGGAACCAGACGATCTGGTGGGCCCTGCGCCCCGCGATGACCTCCACGGGCGTCCAGTCGGAGGTCTCTCCGGCCTCGTCGAGGGTGCGGCAGTAGAACTGCAGGTCGTGCTGGGCCGGAGTCGGCGCGAAGAAGCGCCAGTTCGGGAAGAGCGTGGAGAACACGTCGAGCCGGGCGAGCCTGCTGAACGACGGCTGGGGGTGCTGGGTGCAGAGGGTGCCCAGCAGCAGCAGGCCGGCGAGCAGCCGTACGTTGCCGTCCGTGCCGCCGAAGTGGCGGGCGAGAAGTCGGCCGGCCGGGGCGGCGGAAGCGGTACCGGTCATCGGGTCCCCTCCTGTGCGGCCGTGGCGGAGGGCTGTCCTGCGGTGGCGGAGGGCAGCACGGCCGTGGTGTCACCGAGGAAGGCCACGAGACGGCGGGCCGCCTCGCCGGCGAGCCGCGGGTCGGTCAGGATGCCGTCGTGGTCGGCGGTCTCGACGACGGTGCTGCGGACGGTCCGGCCGGTCAGGTGCGCGTCGGCGAGGTCCTTGTGCAGGAGCAGGTGGTCGGGGTCGCGGTCGACCGTGTGCTGGGCGGACAGCACCAGGGCGTGGGCGTCCAGCCGGGGCAGGGGGCCTTCGAAGGACCGGAAGTCCCTTTCCGCGGCCCGCCATTCGCGCAGCGCGGCGGTCCACACGCGATGGTTCGCGTACTCGGCCATCGCCCTGCTTCGCACCGGGGCGGGCAGGTTCCGGATCCAGCCGGGAGTCTGCATGAGGACGCCGAGGCCCATCCGCAGGCTGACGGAGGTGGACCGGATCATCTCCTCGATGTGCCGGGCGTTCGCACCCTGCTGGCTGGACCGGTCGAGCTGCTGGGGGTGGGAGCTGTCCACGTAGACGACGGAGTGCACCCGCTCGCCCAGCCGGACGGCCGCCCGTCGGGCGAGCTCACCGCCCAGGGAGTGCCCGACCAGCGAGACCTGGCGTCCTTCCGGGACGGCTGCCTCGATCAGGTCGACCAGGTCGTCCACCGATTCACCCAGGTGGTACGGCGTCGAGGCGTGCCGTCTGCTCGCCCCGTAGCCGGCCCGGCTGTAGGCCAGCCACTGGCGTCCGTCGGCGTTGAGAGCCCTGGCGTACCAGCTGAAGTGCGCGGGCAGGGCGCCGAGTCCGTGCACGAGGACGGCCACCGGGCCCTCGCCCGTCCGGCTGACCGTGCCGTCGTAGGCCAGTTCGTTGCCGTGGCGGGTGGTGGCCGTGGCGCCGAACACGTGATCGGTGGTCCGCAGCCTGCGGTGGACCGCCACCGCGGCCGCGGCGGCCGCGGCGCCGGCCATGAGCAGTGCCGCGGCCGCCGGCATCCGGTCGTCCCGTCCGGCGACGGCGGGGTGGCTGCGGGGCGTGCTGGTGTACGCGACCATCGGGTGCATCGCGGTGAAGGCCGGAATGAACCTGCCCAGTCCCATCACGGAGCCGTTGGCGACGTGGAAGGCGGCGACGCCGGCGATCACCGGGCGGGTCAGCAGCCCGCCCTTGAGGTACAGCACCGGGAACAGGCATTCCATGGCCAGCACACCGTGGGCCAGGGCCCGTGCCGACCGGGGGTGGCGACGGGTCAGTCGCCACACCTTCTCGTGCCCGTAGGTCCTGGTGCGCATGACACCGGTCAGGGCGGCGCCGGTGCGCCAGTCCTTCCCGAGGAGCTTGATCCAGCCGGAGACGACGTACGACAGGTTGGACTGGAGCGCCACGTACCACACCAGCGCGTCCTGGGCGGCGGGCGAGGGGGCGAGCCGGGCCAGACCGGTCGCGGTCTGCACCAGGTTGGACGCCTGGTCGGAGCCGTCCGTGCCGTAACGGTGGGTGGGATAGAGCAGGGCGCCGCTGAGACCGAGGAAGAGATTGGCCGCTCCGCGCGCCCGGCTGTCGCCCGGCAGCAGGAGAGCGGCGCTCGCGGCCACCCGGGCGGCGTGCAGGGACCGGCTGGTCCGCTCGTCGGCGACGATGTCGAGCAGCTTGCGCAGGGGTCTGCCGTAGTGGGCGTGCCCGTACCGGGCGAGTGCCCAGTCGTTCAGTCCGCCCGGCCGTTTCTGGTCCGGGGTGGTGAGGTGCTCCAGGCTGGACAGCAGGGAGGTGACCGCTGCGATCCGTTCGGAGGTGCCGATGGCCTGGCTGCGGGAGACCGGCAGGGGACCGGTGAGAGCCGAGAGCGCCGCCCGGGCGGTGGGCCCGGAGGCTCTGAGCTTGGCGAAGCGAGCGAGCATGGAAGGTACTCCTGGGCGGAAGTCGGGCAGATCCGGCCGAACGCCCCGCCGCCGGCCGGACCGGCGGCGGGGCGTTCGGCGTGCGGACTTCCCGGATACGGATGCGCTCCGGTGCGGGGGGCCGGAGTCCGGCCGTCCCCGTCCGGTCCCGGCCGGAGCGGCGTGCCGCTCCGGCCGGGACCGGACGTCTGTGTCAGGCGGGGACGTCTGTGTCAGGCGGGGACGTCTGTGTCAGGCGGGGACGTCGATCTCGATGGGGGGCTCGAGAGGCCCACCGTCCCGCCCGGCCACGAACGCGTTCACCAGGGCCACGCCGATGATCACGCCCGACACCACAGCTGGCGTGGCCATGACAGGTGTGTGGTTGATGATGACCCGGCCCTGCGGGTCGTCGACCCTGATGTCGGTGAGGGCACCGGGTCTTGTCAGGAAGGAAGTGTCGTTCATCTGGCTCTCCTTGTCCGTGTTCCGGTTCGGGTGGGGGCCGCGATCACTGCTCGACGGGCGACGTGTCGCCGATCGCGTCGCAGACCACCACACCGGCCACGAAGCCGGCGGCGAACACCGCCGTCGCGAGCACGGGCGTGGCCGCGACGGGGGCCGTGCCCGTGGCGGTGTAGCCGGGGTCCTCCTCGGTCAGTGGGCGTGCTGCGGCCGGGACGGTCTGGAAAACGGAAGCGTTCATGGGCATTCTCCTGGTGGGTGTGAGGGCGTGAAGGTGCGTGGGGCGGTGCTGCGGGGGCCGTTCAGAGCTGCGGCTCGTGGGTGCCGGCGATGACGCTGATCGCCGGACTGGCGCAGACCTCCGCCACGACGACCAGCACCGAGGCGATCGGGCTCGCGGCCGGACCGGTGTGCCCGGCGTCGTTCTCGGACAGTGCGCACGTCGTGACCGCGGTGGCGGGACATACGGAGGCCGTCGCCCACCGGGTGCCGGTCACAGCGAAGGTTCTTCGGTACTGCCGATGATCGCTCCGGCCGCGTAGGCGACGACCACGGCGGCGGCGACCGTCACGATCACCTGGGTGGCGGCGATCGGCGCCGCACCACCGAAGGCCTGCCCCTCCGTTCTCTCGTCGAGCGGACCGACGGCGGCCCAGCGCGGTGTTCTGACCTGGTGCACGTTCCCTCCTCTGTCAGCCTGGACGGCACCCGGAGGCTCCCGCCACAGGTCCGTACGGCAGCGCGGCCCCCCGGACCCGAGGGGTCCGGCCGGGCGGCGTTCCGTCTGTGCCGTCAACGATGGCGGGGCGACCGGCCCGGGGGAAGACCGTCGGCTGGCACGAGGCTGCAGGGCCGCCCGCAGGATGGTGCAGGCGCGGTGCCTGCCGGCGCCCTTGTCCGCATGCGGGCGCTGGGGCATGTAGTAGCGGCCGCGATGGAGGTCGTGTCCCGTTCGGGGACCGGTGGTCATGGGCTTCGGCGCTTGGCTGTCGTGGACGTCGGCCGCGGAGACGCCGACGAGCAGGGCAGTCCGTTCGCGTCCGAGAGGACGTGCATCGTGGAACCCGGTCTGCCTCGGTCCACGGGCTCGGACGTGCGAGTTCGCCCCTATTCAGCCCTCACGTGCGCGGAGTCGAGCACGGACCGGAACAGATCCGAGCAGGCCGGCGTCGTCCAGGCGGTGCAGGATCTCCTCATGGAGCCGGCCCCGGGCCCCGGCTCCTGACCGGAGCAGGAACCTTCGCTGGGCCGTCGAACGTCGAAGCAGCGGGCGGCGAGTCGAGCGAACAGTGCGGAAGAGAGTCTTCCCTGCCCCGCAGTGGTGCGAAGCTCAGTCCGCGAGTGCCGCAAGTGGGAACAGCCGCCCCCGAGGACGCCTCCGCCGTCGGCCGCCTGCCGCTCGTTCTCCGCGACCACCCGCCGCGCCCGCGTCGAGCGGGCCCTCGGCCGTGACGGGCAGCCCACCGCGCTCGACCGGCCGTGCCGGTACTGCCGTGGGCCGCTCACCGCCTACACCCGGGCGGCTTCTGTCATCCCGCGGGCGGCTCCTGTCATGGTGAGAAGAACCGGCAGGTCGTCACGGTGCCCGTGGCCGGCGTCGTACCCGGAGATGCCGACGGCACGGCAGCCGTGGCCGCCCCGTTCGGGCAGGCGTCGGCGCCCATTGGACGGGGGGGGCGGATGCCGGGGTGGGCGAGTACGCGAAGGGCCCCGGCGCTTTCGCGCCGGGGCCCTGATGAGAGGGGTGCGCCGCTACGGAACGGCGCACCGCCGACTGGGTTTCGGCGGTCCGCCGCCCTTCTCTAAACGAGCGTCATAGCGTAGATCTCGACGCGCGTGTCGTCCGGCAGCGAGACCGAACGGACCGTCTTGCCCCCATCGAGCTCGGCGGCCGTACCGAAGAGCCGAATGGACGGCCCGTCGACACCGCTGCCCCGCTTGATGCGGTGCGGCATGTCGAGGAGGACCGTGCTGCCGTTCGGCGCGGAGCCCGCCCAGTCGCCGAACGTCACCGGTGCCTCCGTGCTGCTGCCGTCCGTGTAGTGCACGGTCAGTGTGGTGGTCACAGGACCGTTGTGCGCCGAGCCGACCAGCCGCAGCGCACTGTGCTGTCCGGCGGGCAGCAGGAGGGCCTGCCCGCTTGCTTCGAGGAAGTTGTTCGCCGTGCCGGTGGGGTCCGGCGCGTCGTACGTCACCCCGTCCCAGGTGACCGGCCCCGCCTTGGGCAGCAGGTCGCCGTCATAGCTCCAGCCATGCCCGTCGAAGTCGCCCTCGTCGGAGTTCGCCACCGTGGCCGTGCCGTCATGGCCGAGGTCTGCGCGCAGGTCCACTGCGCACTGCCCGTTCGCCTCACTCGCGCAGGTCGTGGAGGCTCCCACCGTGACGGTGGCCTTGCGGGTGACCGAGTTCGTCCCTCGGCCCGCGACCTTCACCTCCACCGGGTAGGACCCGGCCGCGACGCCCGGGGGCACGGTGATGTCGAGCGACACCTTCTTCTGGACCGGGAGGTGACCGGAATCGATCACCAGTGGTGAACGCTGTGCCGTCGTGGCCTTCCAGCCGCTGGGCACCTTCGCCGTGACCGACACGTTCAGCTTTCCGGGAGCCTGGCCGAGGACGTCCAGCGTGAACTTCGCGGTCTGTGCGGCGTCACCCGTGGGGACGACCGCCGAGGCGGGACGCAGCGACGCGTCGACGTGCTTGCGGCTGTCGGGGGATGCCTGGTTGACGGAAGGCGGCTGGGCGCCCTTGCCCGTGCCCCAGGAGGAGGGGGAGGTCCCGAGCCGGTGGGCAAGGGTTCCGCCGTGCGCGAGCTTGTTCCAGCTCAGCCAGGTCTGGGGTACGTCCCGGCCGTTCAGGGCCACGCTCCGCACGTACCGCTTCGTGTCGCTCGCTCCGGGTGCTTCGATCGTCAGCGTGCCGCCCTGGCCCTTGGTGCCGGACGCCTTGGGATAGCTGCCGATCCGGACGGTCGCCGATTCGAACTGCGGGCTGGACACGGCCAGGAAGTCGCCGCCGCTCATCGTCGGGTAGAGGCCGAGGGAGGAGAAGACGTACCAGGCCGACATGGTGCCCAGGTCGTCGTTGCCCGTCATCCCGTCCGGCCCGTTGGTGAACAGCGTCATCGCCGCACGCACCACGGTCGCGGTCTTCGCCGGGGCGCCGACCCAGTTGTACATGTACGGGGCGTGCAGGTCCGGCTCGTTGTTCGGGTTGTACGTCGGCTTGCCGTAGTAGTCGTACGGCTGCGAGATCCAGTCATTCCGGGCGGTGCCCGCCGGGTCGGTGAGCAGCTTGTCGTGGACGAAGAAGGAGTCGAGCCGCTTCTCGGTGGCACTCCGGCCGCCCATCAGGCTGACGAGGCCGGCCGGGTCCTGCGGTACCAGCCACTGGTACTGGTACGCGCCGCCCTCATGGAACTGGTGCGCCGCCTCGACCGGGTCGTAGGGCGTGAGCCAGGTGCCGTCGGCCGTCCGCGGCCGGAACTGCTGGATCGAGGAGTCCCACAGGTTCCGGTACCACTGGCCGCGCGCGGCGAACATCTTGGCGTCCGACCTGTGTCCGAGCCGGTCGGCCATCAGCGCAAGCGACGCATCGGCGGCGGAGTACTCCATCGTCGCCGACGCCGGGTGCTTGCAGTCGTTGTCGCCGCCCTTGTCCGCGCAGTCCTTGCCGAGCTCGAGACCTGACGGGATGTAGCCGCGCTCGGTGTAGTGGTCCGATCCCGAGCGTCCGTTGTGCGGCGAGTCGGCGGGCGGGGTGCTGGTCGCGTTCTTCTTCAGCAACGCGTAGGTCTCTGCCTCGTGTCCGGCGAGCAGCCCCTTTGACCAGGCCTCTACGAGGAAGGGCGTGACCGGGTCACCGGTCATGATGTTGGTCTCGCTGTTGGCGAGCGCCCAGCGGGGCAGCCAGCCGCCGTCCCGGCCGGCCGCGACGACCGACAGCGCGACATCCCGGGCGACCTTCGGCTCCAGCATCTGCAGAAGCTGGTTCTGCGGCCGGTAGGTGTCCCAGAGCGAGAAGTTCTGATACGGCGTGTAGTCCTTTGCCGTGTGCGTCTTGTTGTCGAACCCCTGGTACATGCCGTCGACGTCACCGGCGAGGTTCGGGTGCAACTGGCTGTGGTAGAGCGCGGTGTAGAAGGCCTTCTGCCGGTCCGCCGTGCCTCCGCCGATCCGGATGGAATCCAGCTGCTTCGTCCAGGTGTCCTGCAACGCCGCACGCGTGGCGTCGAAGTCGAAGGACTCCTTGGTCTCCGCGGCCAGGTTCTTACGGGCGCCCTCCACACCGGTGTAGGACAGCCCCACCTTCAGGACGGCGTCCCGGTCGGTGGTCGCGTCGAAGGTCACCCAGGCGCCGTTCTGGCCGCCTCCCTCCGCGTCGCGGGTGCCGGGCTCGGGGTCTGCGCCGTCCCACGTGCCGTAGGCCTTGAAGGGCCGGTCGAAGGTGGCGCTGAAGTACACCGTGTGCTCGTCGTGTCCGGCACAGAAGCCCCCGGCGTGCACCCGGCCCTCGATGGTGCGGTCACCGACGACGTGCACCTCGGAGTCCAGCACGGACTGGTTGGCCTTGCCCGTGTTGAACAGGACGTTGGCCGAACCGGTGGAGGGGAAGGTGTAGCGCTGCCACCCGGTGCGCTCGGTGGCGGTGAGTTCCGCGTCGACGTCGTACTTCTTCAGCCCCACCCGGTAGTAGCCGGGACTGGCCTGCTCGTCGTCGTGGCTGTACGGGGAGCGGTAGGCGTTCGGGTCCACGGAGTCGACTGCACCCGTGGTCGGCATGATGGGCAGCTCGCCCATGACGCCGCAGCCGACGCCGGACAGGTGCGTCTGGCTGAATCCGTAGATCGAGTCCTGCTTGTAGTCGTAGCCGCCCTGGCCGCCGGTGTCCGGACTGACCTGGACCATGCCGAACGGCGCGCTCGCCCCGGGGAAGGTGTTGCCGAAGTTCTGGGTTCCGACGAACGGATTGACCAGATCGATCGGTTCCGCGCCCGCGGCGGCGGCGGGCTCGGCGATGCCGACCACTCCACCACTCACGAGTACGGCGGCCATCAGACCGGCTGCTATACCGGAAGCACGGGGACGGAACGGTCTGAAAGCAAACCGCATGGGGTATTTCCCTTCGAGTCCTGCTGAACTGACAACGTTGTCACTCTGTTCGTTCGCACCATAATCCCCGGCCGCCCCGTATGTCACTGGGTGAGCGGGGGCAAATTCTGACGCGCTGCATCGATTCTCCGGAGTGGGGCGTCGGCAAGCGACCTGCCTGCCCTGGCGCGCGGCCTGCGGGGCGGATGCGCCACCCCCAACGGCACACGGAGATGGGCGTAACCCTCGCGGCCGGAGAGGAACCGCGCGACGGCTTGGGCCGAAACCTCGTCGGGCACGTCGGGCACGTCAAGGTACGGGGCGGGATGGAAACCCCAGGCCCGGAGCGCCAACCGGTAGCCGCCGGCGAGCGGAACAATCACGTGACACCCGAGATCCGGCTCCGCCGGCTGCTGAACGCGCATCAGAGCCAAGTCGGCGGAAACGGCGTGGGGTTGAGCAGCTGCCGCTGCCAGGTCCGTCTGATCAGGTGCGCCGTGCAGCATGGTGTGGCACTGCCCGCACAGGGCGATCTTCGTCAGGAGATACTCACGATGCGAGTTGCGTGTCCAAGGCACCATTCGGTGGAGTATCACCCTGTTCAACGCTTCGTGGGTCGCTCGGTCCCACAGCCCCTCACAGGGCCTCACGGGATTCCCATCCTTGCCGAGCACCGGCTTGTGCTGGTGCATCAGGTAGCCATGTGACTTCCCGCAGGTTGACCCGATCTTCGTTCGGGACGAAGAAGTCGTGGGTTCGAATCCCGCCGTTCCAGAAGCTGAAATACCAGGTCAGAGGGCCCAGCGTGCAAGTTGCGCTGATCCCTCTGGCGTTGCTGCGTGACTACCGCTCGTGATCGCCCTCGAAGAGGCCGTGCATGACCACGGCCCGGCCTGGATCACGGGGCGGAGCTGCTTCCGGTAGACCTCTTCAGCAACGGAACGGTCACCTGTCCTGGCTTCGGCGCCGAAGCCCCCCGATAGTTCACCCGCCACCGTCACGGTCCATTCCGCCCGCTGTCGAGTGGTACACCGCGTCCGGCTTCTTGAGTCTTTCCAGAACCATTTCTTCGGTGAAACCGCCGTCGCCTCGGTCGCATACGTCGTCGGCATATCCCCACCGGCCCCACCTCATTCCGGTCCGGTCGACAGCCTGCGCGCCCAGAGATCACCCCACCAACCCGGGAATGCTACCCACCCCAAAGCACCCGCGCCCGGCGCTCGCTGTTGAAGCCCAGGCCGTGCCGGTAGATCTCCGGAACCCAGTAGCGGCCGTCCGTGCCTTTGCTGAAAACCCCGGAGTCGATGAGCGTATCCGCTTCCTGAACCGTGAGACCGACCCGTTCGAGTTCGAACGGAACAGTGACTTGATTCTCCAGACGCTCCAGCTTGGTGAGTAGCTCACCGATTTCACGATTCTCGGCCCGAATCGACTCGATCTTGTTTTTGCTGCACGCAAGCAGTGCCTTGCGCATCGCGCCAGGCACCAGGACCCGGTCCTCGACCGTGTCGTAAGAGCTAGAGAGTTCGGCAGACTTGGCAAGGAACACCACGACGTCCCGAGCCTGAACCTGGTTATTGAAGTCTCCGAGTGCGGCAGGCACCCACAGGTGCGAACGTGCCTCCCGCGACTTCTCCGTCCCCATCTTCCAACCCCACACTTGAACGAGGCTCTGTACCAGATCGTCCTCGGAAAGTTCAGTGATCGCGACGAGGTCCACCGGAGTGGGCAGGGCTTGCGCGTGCGCGGTTACCCAAAGCGCGAGGCGGAGGGCTTCCTCCTTACTCCAGTGCAGTGCATAGCGGTCGTACCGGCCGAGAAGTTGACCGCTATTCTGCCGTACAGCCCAGGTGACCAGGTCCCTGCGGACGAAAACCATGAGCCCGAAGGGCCGCCCGCGCAGGGATCGGAGCCAGGCGAGTACATCGATCAGCAGCACCCGCAGCGCCGTGCTCTTCACCTCGGCGTCGAGGCTCTGCAGCAGGTCTTCAAGGCCGTCGATCACGAACACAGCCTTGGCTCGCTTGCCGAGCTCTGTTAGGGCCTCCTCCGGACTCCGTCCGTCCGCTGGCTCCACCCCGGCGGCGACGGCCAGGCACTCCAGCCAGAGACTACGCCAGGCAAGTTCGTCCTGGCCGTCCAACCTGGCCAGCCCGGATTTCAACCTGTCACTGATACTTCTCCCCGAAGCAGCGTCGACATCCGGTGGGCCACCGTACTGCCTGACGAAATCGTCGCGAAGGTCCTGCGGCTCCAGTTCGCCGTACTCCAAGTTGGCGGACTCCAGCACAGGGACCACTGGTGCGCGCAGATCAACTCCGTCGACCCCGGATTGTTCGGCGAATCCCTCCCACGTGCGCGCTGCACACGCCTTGGAGTACAGAAACGTCTTTCCGGCTCCTTTCGCACCGACCACGAGCGCAAGCGGCAACTCAGTTCGATGGTCGCCCAGAAGCCTACGCAAAGGGTCCGTGACTAGGAATCCGCCGGTAGACGAGAGCCCCTTCTTTTCCGCGTGGATCAGTTCCCCTGCGGTTTGAGCGAGGTTCCGCCGCAGCTGCGCGTAGTCGGTCCTCGCCTTGCCCTCATTCGGCGGCCCGCCCGTGAGGAGCAGCTGAGGGGTAGGGCTGGGAAGAATCGGGTCCAGGACATCGGCCATGCCGCAGGAGCCGAGAACCCTCAGAACCGCGTCCCAAGTGGAGGGCAGAGCCAGGAGTTCCTCCCGGAACGGACTCATGACCGGCTGGACCAGCAGCCCTGTGTCCACAGCTTCCGTGCCGTCCGCAGATTCGGCCGTCGGGCGTCCGATCGTCGCCGCAAGTGCGCCGGCAAGAGCGCTACGGGCAGCCTCTGCCTGCGCACCGTGCGCGTCCAGGCGATACTGAGTGACGATCACAGAGCTGGCGGGGTCCAGTCCCTGGACAGCAGGCGCCTTCTGCCCGAGTTGTCGGACCATCAGTTCGACACCGGCCAAAGACTGATGGCTCAATGTGGTGACGAAGACACGCTGTACCCGCGGATCGAGGAGGATCGGCGCGGATAGCTCGGACGCTCCCGCACGCAGATCGACGATCACGGTGTCCGCGCCCATGCGGGCGCCAAGCCCAGCGATGGCCTCGGTCAGAAGGTAGGGGGAACGGCCCGGAGAGAACAGGTCCGCGGGTTCGATACGCGGCGGCCCCAGCAGGACCCTACGGCTGGTCGGCACCACGGTGAGGCGGCCCCCGCCCGTGTAGTGACCGACCTGCTGATTGGGCAGGTACTTCGCCGCGATGTCCACGGCCGACGACCAGCCGTTGTCTTCGTCACCCTGAATCAGGGTGACGAAGTCCTCGTAACTGAAGTCGCACTGACCGCCCTGCTCCTTGTGCATCCAAGAGATACCGGGCGCCTCCAGGTCCGCGTCGATCAGCAGAACGTTACCGCCGCGCCTGGCGAGCTTGTCTGCAGCTGCAACGGCGTGCACCGTGCGCCCGACGCCGCCCTTGAAGGAGTGAAAGGCCATCACCTGGACGTCGTCCGTGAAACCGTCACGCTGGGGGCGTCGCAATGGCTCTGCCAGGTGACGGGTGATGTGCTTCTCCCGTAGAAGCGGTAGCCGTCGGAGTCCGTCGAGCACCTCCGGCTCGCTGCTCAGTTGCACCCGGAGGCCCGTGAACTCGTGCGTACGTGGGTCGTCAAGACCCAGCATCAATACTCCGTCGTACTGAGCCGCGGAGCCCGCCCCGAACGCCTGCTCCAGCCACTGCCGCACCAGTTCCTGGTCTGTGCCGTCGTCGACGACGAGCTCCAGACAGTCCCACCAGCCGTCAGCGGCGACGAGCCACTCCGGCCACCGTCCCAGAGTCGCCAGTCGGGCCAGGTGCTCGTCGACGTCCACCCAGCTGAAAAGGTGCGCGGGAGGCGCTGTGCTGCTGTCCATGGTCCCCAGTACCTCCGCGGCTCTATTCATCACGTCTCAGTCCTGCTCGCACCATGCGATGAGTGCGTACAGTGACGCCTGAGCACTCTTCTCGTCTTCTTCGTTCAGTTTCGCACCATAACGCCATGCCTGGTGAAGATCAGCGAGGGCGACCTTTCCAGCACCCTGGGCGCTCATTCGGCAACGATCCAGCCTGGCAAGGTGGTCGCTGACCGAACGCGGCAGACACAACTCCTTGGCAAGCTTCCGCAGGTCGTGCGTGGGCTCCAACCCTGATGTACTCCGCTGTCCCCTACGGCTGAGTACTCGCTCCTTGATCGCGCACTCCGTCGCGTAAAAGAGCAGGAGGTACGACGTGCTGGCATCCCCGCACTCCGCTACTTTGCCTGCGCTACCGCGCAGTTGGTTCCGACGACTGCGAAGGGCGTGCACACCCACATGAAGCACCATGCGTCCCATCATCTCACCGGCCGGGTAGCATCGGCCTCGATTCCAGCCCACCCCGTCAGCCGGTCCACAGTTTCGATATCACCGGTTCTGGGGCCACTGACCGCCTTTGATACCCGCTTGCCTCGGCGGCCGTTGAGGCAGTCGGCAAGTGAGGACCGCCCGTGACCTTCCGCTCCGGTCTGCGCATTGATCTCGGCCTCAATCCGCCTCGAACAACCCGTCGATGACTCCCCCGACAAGGTCTGACGCGTGAGTCGCTACGGTGAGTGGACAGCCTCCCGTGGTCAACGATGTCACGCCCCCGGTTTCCGCTTCGCGGATGGAGAGGAAGGGTTCCTCGGCCGTGCTGGTGGGCGTTTGGTGCGGCCGGACATCACTCCTACAGTGACGGCAGACGCGGCCCTACCCGAAAAATGACAGGCGGACCTGACGGTTGGCATTGTCGCGATTTGTATCCACCAAGCACACCGACTGCCACGTCCCGAGCTCGAGCCGCCCTCCGATCACCGGCAGAGTCGCGTGCGGCGGCACGAGGGCCGGGAGCACGTGGTCGCGGCCGTGGCCCGGGCTCCCGTGGCGGTGTCGCCAGCGGTCGTCCGCGGGGAGCAGCGTCTGCAGGGCGGCCAGGAGGTCGTCGTCGCTGCCGGCCCCGGTCTCCAGGATGGCGAC
This sequence comes from Streptomyces clavifer, assembly GCF_036345975.1. Classification (NCBI taxonomy): domain Bacteria; kingdom Bacillati; phylum Actinomycetota; class Actinomycetes; order Kitasatosporales; family Streptomycetaceae; genus Streptomyces; species Streptomyces clavifer. The sequence continues at coordinate 862,841 of NZ_CP107793.1, forward strand.
CCCGGCCGTCGCGTGGGGCACGAAGATGTTGAGCAGGCCGTCCCTGCCGTGGGCGACGCGGGCGAGAATCTGTTCGCAGTCCCCCGTCAGGTCGGTGACGGTTTCGGTCCGTCCGGTGGTGATGCTCAGCAGGTGCGTGGCGAAGGAGTCGGGCATGGTCCCATTCTGTCGTCGTCGCTCCGGCTCGCGCGCCGGGAAGATCCAGGCTTCCGCCACAGTTGGTAGAAGCGTGAACGAATTCGGGATGCGTGAGCTGGACGTGGTCGTGATCGGTGCCGGACAGGCCGGGCTGTCCGCCGCCTACCACCTGCGGCGTGCCGGCCTGGAGCCCGACCGTGACTTCGTCGTACTCGACCACGCCCCCCGCCCCGGTGGCGCCTGGCAGTTCCGCTGGCCCTCGCTCACCTACGGCAAGGTCCACGGCATGCACGCCCTGCCCGGGATGGAGCTGACCGGCGCCGATGACAGCCGTCCCTCGTCCGAAGTGATCGGTGAGTACTTCGACGCGTACGAACGCCGCTTCGGCCTGCGGGTGCACCGCCCCGTCGAGGTGAGCGCCGTGCGCGAGGGGAAGGCCGGCCGTCTGCTCGTCGAGACGTCCGAGGGTACGTACACACCGCGTGCGCTGATCAGCGCGACGGGCACCTGGGACCGGCCGTTCTGGCCGCGCTATCCCGGCCAGGACACCTTCCGGGGACGGCAGTTGCACACCGCGAACTACCCGGGGCCCGAGGAGTTCGCGGGCCGCAGGGTGGTCGTGGTCGGCGGCGGGGCTTCGGGCACCCAGCATCTGATGGAGATCGCCGGGGCGGCCGCGGCGACGTACTGGGTGACGCGCCGGCCCCCGGTCTTCCGGGAAGGCCCCTTCGGGGAGGTGCAGGGGCGGGCCGCCGTGGCCATGGTGGAGGAGCGCGTACGGCGTGGGCTCCCGCCGCAGAGCGTGGTGAGCGTGACCGGGCTGCCCCTGAACGACGCCGTCCGGCGCGCACGGGAGGACGGAGTTCTCGACCGGCTCCCCATGTTCGAACGGATCACCCCGGACGGGGTGGCCTGGGCCGACGGCCGTACGGTCGACGCCGATGTGATCCTGTGGGCGACCGGCTTCCGGGCCGCCGTCGATCATCTGGCCCCGCTGAAACTCCGCGAGCCGGGAGGCGGCATCCGCGTCGAGGACACCCGCGCCGTCCGGGACGCGCGCGTGCATCTGGTCGGGTACGGCCCCTCGGCCAGCACCATCGGGGCCAACCGGGCGGGGCGGGCAGCGGTCCGCTCGATCATGCGACTGCTGAACAGCACGGGTGACGCGGGGGGTGCGGACAACGTGGTGAGTGATGACGACTGGGTGGACGGCGTCCCCGCCTGACGAGGACGGCGGACCGGCGACACCGCCGTCCGCCCGGTGCGTCCGCGTCCGGTACGTCAGCGGCCGGGGCCCGGGGGCTGACCGTCCGGCGAACGGCGGCAGCGCCGAGAATGCGGGGTCCCGCGGTGAGCGCTCGGGCGGGCGCGTCGGGGGTTCGACGCCCCTGGCTCAGCGGCTGGTCCGGGAACTCCGCGTCCCACCGGGCGTCGGCACCTCACGAGGCGGGCACCGCGGCCGGCAGGCCGTCGCGTCGGACCAGCGCGGCGTAGCGTCCGCCCTGTTCCAGCAGTTCCTCGTGCGAACCCCGCTCGACGACCCGGCCTCCGTCCAGGACGACGATCTCGTCCGCGTCCCGGACGGTCGACAGGCGGTGCGCGATGGTGAGCGTGGTGCGGCCCTTCGACAGCGCGTCGATGGCCTGCTGCACGGCGTGCTCCGTACGGGTGTCGAGGGCGCTGGTCGCTTCGTCGAGGATCAGTACGGGCGGGTCCCGGAGGATCGTGCGGGCGATCGCGAGCCGCTGCTTCTCGCCGCCCGAGAAGCGGTACCCGCGTTCGCCGACCAGGGTGTCGTACCCGTCGGGCAGCGAGGCGATGTGGTCGTGGATCTGCGCGGTGCGGGCTGCGGCCTCGATCTCCTCATCGGTGGCGTCCGGCTTGGCGAAGCGGAGGTTGTCGGCGACCGAGGCGTGGAAGAGGTAGGTCTCCTGCGAGACCACGCCGACGGCCCGGGCGAGGGTGTCGAAGTCCAGGTCCCGTACGTCGACCCCGTCGAGGGTGACCCGGCCGCCGGTGACGTCGTACAGCCGCGGTACCAGATAGCTGAGCGTCGACTTGCCCGAACCGGTGGCGCCGACGACGGCGAGCGTGTGGCCGGCGGGAACGCTCACATCGATGCCGCTCAGCGTCGGGCCGCCCTTCCGGTCGTAGCCGAAGGTCACGTCCTCGAAGGCGATCTCGCCCCGGATCCTCTCCAGCCGTACGGGCTCCTCGGGCTCGGTGATGTCGACGTCGAGGTCGAGGTACTCGAAGATCCGCTGGAACAGCGCGAGGGACGTCTGCATCTGCACTCCGGTGGAGAGCAGGCTCACGGCGGGCCGGAACAGGCCCTGCTGGAGCGAGACGAAGGCCACCAGCGTGCCGATGGAGACGGCGGTGGCGCCCGACTGGAGGGTGAGGCCGGCCGCCCAGTAGATGACGGCGGGCATCGCGGCCATCACGATGCCGATCGTCGACATCCGCCAGCGCCCGGCCATGTTGGAGCGCACCTCGAGGTCCACCAGGCGTTCGGACTCCTCGGCGAAACCGCGGGTGAGCGAGTCCGAGCGGCCCATGGTGCGGCCGAGCAGGATGCCGCTGACCGAGAGGGACTCCGTGACCGTGGCCGCCATCGCGGCCATCTGCTTCTGGCGCTGGGTGGTGATCTTCTTGCGCTCACGGCCGACGCGGCGGCTGATCCAGACGAAGACGGGCAGCAGGAGCAGCGAGACGACGGTGAGCCGCCAGTCGAGCGCGAGCATGGCGACCACGGTGGCGATGACCGCGGTGAGGTTGGAGACCAGCGAGGTCGCGGTGGAGGTGACCGTCGCCTGCATTCCGCCGATGTCGTTGGCGATGCGGGACTGGACCTCCCCCGTGCGCGTCCTGGTGAAGAAGGCGAGCGGCATCCGCTGCAGCTGGGTGTAGACGGCGGTGCGCAGATCGTGCATGACGCGCTGGCCGACCGTCGTGGAGATCAGGGTCTGCAGGACGCCGAAGACGCTGGTCATCACCGCGGTGAGGATCATGCCGAGCGCGAGCAGCGTGAGCAGCCCCGTGCGGCCCTGGGGGATGGCGGTGTCCAGGATCTCGCGGAGCAGGAACGGGGAGGCGACCGACACCAGCGAAGAGGCGCCGACCAGCAGCCCCACGACCGCGAGTCTGCCGCGGTAGGGACGGAAGAGGCGGAAGATGCGGCGCAGCTCTGCGGGCGGCTGTTCGGAGTCGCCGGCCGAGGGGGTCCACGTGGATTCGTCGGGTTTCATGAGCTCCTTCGACGGCGCGGGGCCGACAGGATTCGGGCGGAGGCGTGCGGCCGGGGAACGGCTGAGATCCTATGGAGCTTAGCTCACTGTTACCTCTATTCACAATGAACATGGTCCTGATATTGTTCCCCCATGGATTCCCCCGACTCCGACGGCCAGGTGGCCGAGCAGTTGCTCCGGCTCACCCGCAGGCTCCATCGCATCCAGAGCCGCCAGCTGGAGCCGATCGGCATCACTCCGGCCCAGTTCCGGCTGCTGCGCACCGTCGCGCACTACGACGGCGCGCCCCGGATGGCCGATCTCGCCGAGCGTCTGGACGTAGTCCCCCGCGCTGTCACCACCCTGGTGGACGGCCTCGAGGCGAGCGGCCGGGTGCGCCGTGCCCCTGACCCCACCAATCGCAGGGTGGTGCGCATCGAGATCACCGAGGAGGGCCGCAGCGTGCTCCGTTCGCTGCGCAACGCGCGCAAGGCCGCCGCGGAGGAGATCCTGGCTCCGTTGACCGCCGACCAGCGCGACGTGCTCGGCGGGCTGCTGACCGCTCTGGTCGACGGAATGCCGGAGCGCCGCCGCTGCTGACGCACGGTGCGGGCACCGCCCGCCTCGTCGAAGGGATCCCGAGATGCCGCTGCTGGAGCCGAAGCCGGAATCCCTGCGCCCGGGTACGGCACGCGCCCCCTCCCCCGACCGGGTGCCCGACCGGAGGGCGACGGGCACGCCCACGGCGCTGCGGGCCGACCTGACCGCGCTGCTCGGCGCGGAGAAGGTGCTGTGGAAGGTCTCCGACCTGGTGCGGTATGCCTCCGACGCCAGTCCCTACCGCTTCCTGCCGCAGGTCGTGGTGGTCCCGGAGGACATCGACGACATTTCCGCGATCCTCTCCTACGCGCACGGCAAGGGCCGCGACATCGTCTTCCGGGCCGCGGGCACGAGCCTCAACGGCCAGGCGCAGGGTGAGGACATCCTCGTCGACGTGCGCCGGCACTGGACGGGGATCGAGGTCCTGGACGGCGGGGCGCGGGCCCGGATCCGCCCCGGGACCACCGTCATGCGGGCGAACATCACGCTCGCCCGGCACGGCAGGCTGCTGGGCCCCGATCCCGCCAGTGCCATCGCCTGCACCGTGGGCGGTGTCGTCGCGAACAACGCCTCGGGGATGACCGCGGGGACGACACGCAACGCGTACCGTACGGTCTCCTCGCTCACCTTCGTCCTGCCGAGCGGCACGGTGGTCGACACGGCCGGGCCCGACGCCGACGAGGAGCTGCGCCACGCGGAGCCGGGCCTGTGCGACGGGCTGTTGGCCCTCAAGGCGGAGATCGAGGCGGACGCCCCGCTCGTGGCCAGGATCCGGGCCAAGTACGAGATCAAGAACACCAACGGCTACCGCCTCGACGCTTTTCTCGACGGATCGACGCCCGTGCAGATCCTGCGGGGTCTGATGGTCGGCTCGGAGGGCACCTTCGGCTTCCTCTCCGAAATCGTCTTCGACACCCTGCCCCTGGACCGGCACGTCTCCTCCGCCCTGCTGTTCTTCCCCTCCCTGACCTCCGCGGCGGCGGCGGTGCCGCGCTTCAACGAGGCGGGGGCGGTCGCCGTGGAGCTGATGGACGGCAACACGCTGCGCGCCTCGGTGAGGGTCGAGGGGGTCCCCGCGGACTGGGCGGGTCTCCCGCGCGGGACGGCGGCGCTCCTGGTGGAGTTCCGCGCTCCGGACGAGACCGCGCTGGAGACGTACGAACAGGCGGCGGCCTCGGCCCTCTCGGGCCTCGACCTCGTCGTTCCAGCGGTCTCCGTCACCAACGAGTTCACCCGGGACGCGCGTACCGTCGCGGGGTACTGGAAGGCCCGCAAGGCGTTCGTCACCGCCGTCGGCGGCTCCCGCCCCGCCGGTACGACACTGATCACGGAGGACTTCGCGGTTCCGCCGTCCCGGCTCGCGGAGGCCTGCGAGGAGCTGCTCGCGCTCCAAGCGGTCCACGGCTTCGACGCGGCCGTCGCGGGCCACGCGGCCCACGGGAACCTGCACTTCCTGCTCGCGTTCGACGCGGCGAAGCCGGCCGACGTCGAGCGGTACGCCGCCTTCATGGACGACTTCTGCACACTCGTCGTCGACCGTTTCGACGGATCGCTGAAGGCGGAGCACGCCACCGGCCGGAACATCGCCCCGTTCCTGGAGCTGGAATGGGGACCGAAGGCCACCGAGCTGATGTGGCGCACCAAGCAGGTCATCGACCCCGACGGGGTGCTGGCGCCACGCATCGTCCTGGACCGGGATCCGAAGGCGCACCTGCGCGGACTCAAGACGATCCCCAAGGTCGAGCCGGTCGCGGACCCCTGCATCGAGTGCGGTTTCTGTGAACCGACGTGCCCCAGCGAGGACCTGACCACCACTCCGCGGCAGCGGATCGTGCTGCGCAGGGAGATGATGCGCCAGCCGGACGGTTCGCCGGTGGAGGCCGGTCTGCTCGACGCGTACGGGTACGACGCCGTGGACACCTGCGCGGGCGACTCCACCTGCAAGCTGGCGTGCCCGGTCGGCATCGACACCGGTGCGATGATGAAGGACTTCCGCCACCGTCGGCACTCCCCCCGGGAGGAACGCGTCGCGGTGCTCACCGCCACGTACTTCAGGGCGGTGGAGGCCTCGGCGCGGCTGGCGGTCGGTGCGGCCCACACCGTGTCCGGGCCGGCCCGGGACCGGGTGCTCGGGGCCGTGACCCGGCTCGCCCGCAGGGCCGTCCGTCCGGATCTGGTGCCGGAGTGGCTGCCGGAGACCCCGGGCGCCGCCTCCCGCAAGCTCCCTCCCACCGGGCGCGCGGGGGCGAAGGCGGTCTACTACCCGGCCTGTGTGAACCGCATCTTCGCCGGGCCCGAGGACGACCGGGGCGCTCTGTCGCTCGCCGAGGCCGTGGTCTCCGTGTCGGCGCGGGCGGGGAAGCCCGTGTGGATTCCCGAGGACGTCGCGGGGACCTGCTGCGCGACGATCTGGCACTCCAAGGGGTACGAGGCGGCCACGGCCGTCATGGCCAACCGCATCGTGGAGGCCGCCTGGGGCTGGACCGCGGGCGGCAGGCTGCCCCTGGTCGTCGACGCCTCCTCGTGCACCCTGGGCCTGGACCGTGAGGTGGTGCCGTATCTCACCGAGGCCAACCGGGACCTGCACCGCGAGCTGACCGTCGTCGACTCGCTCGTCTGGGCGGCCGAGGAGCTGCTTCCCGCCCTGACCGTGTTCCGCAGGACGGGTTCCGCCGTCCTGCATCCGACCTGCTCCATGGAGCATCTCGGTGATGTGGCACACCTGCGTGCGGTCGCCGAGGCGTGCGCCGAGGAGGTCGTCGTCCCCGACGACGCCGGCTGCTGCGCCTTCGCGGGTGACCGCGGCATGCTGCACAAGGAGCTCACGGACTCGGCGACCGCCAAGGAGGGTGCCGAGGTGGGTGCCCGGGAGTACGACGCGTACCTGTCGGCCAACCGGATGTGCGAGATCGGCATGGACCGGGCCACCGGCCGCGCCTACCATTCGGCGCTGATCGAGCTGGAGCTGGCCACCCGGCCGGTCCTCTGAAACCGGGGCGCCCGCGCGGACCCGTGGCGACGACCGCGGCCCACCGGCCGAGCGGCCTCTCCACCCACACCACGGATTCCGGCGGGGCCCCGGATCCGGTCGGTACGACGCGGCCACCAGGACCGCGCCGGTCCCACCGATCCGCGTCTCCCCCAGGTCCGAGGGCTCCCGCGGCGGATCCACGGCCTCACCCCGGCAGGTGGAAGAGGGCCTGCTCGGGCGCGGGCTCCCAACACCCCGCCGTACAGGGCGGATCGGGCCCCGGCTCCACGGCCCGGTAACCCGGCCCTGAATAATCGCTTGCCTGGGACAGGGGCAGGACGCGAACCTTGCACGGTTTGGTCCCCCACTGTTCCACGAGGTCCGCCACGGATCTCCGCCCTTCCGATCCTTGGGACGTCATGCAGATTCGCGATCTTCCGTACTCAGATCCCGGCGATCCCGATGTCCGGTCAGGCCCACGCTTCCTCTACTGGCTCGGCCGCAATCAGCTCACCGGCCAGCTCAAGTCGCTCTCCTGGGGCCTCATGCACCAGTGCGCGATCGCCGGCCTGCCCCTCGTCGTGGGACTCGCGGTCCAGGCCGTCATCGATGGCTCCCGCAGGGGACTCGCGCAGGCCGGCGCGCTGATCCTGGTCCTCGGCATCCTGATCGCCGTGGGCGACACCATGCTCCACCGCACGGCGGTCACCAACTGGATCACCGCCGCGGCCCGGGTCCAGCAACTGCTCGCGCGCAAGACCGCCGAGCTCGGATCGGCACTGACCAGGCGGGTCGCCGCGGGCGAGGTGGTCGCCGTCTCCACCGGCGACGTCGAGAAGATCGGCTGGTTCGTCGAGGCGCTGTCGCGCTTCGCCGCCGCGGCCACCGCCCTCGTACTGATCTGCGTCGGGCTGGTCCTCTACCTGCCCTCGCTCGGGGTGCTGGTCGCGATCGCCATGCCGGTGCTCGCGCTGACCGTCCTGCCCCTGCTCCCCCGGGCCACCCGGCGCGCGGACATCCAGCGCGAGAAGGCGGGCAAGGCCACCGAACTGGCCTCCGACACGGTCGCCGGCCTGCGCGTGCTGCGCGGCATCGGCGGCGAGGAGCTCTTCCTCGGCCGCTACCGGCGCGCCTCCCAGGAAGTGCGTGAGGCTGCCGTCGGCAGTGCCCGGATGTGGGCGCTCATCTCGGCGATCCAGGTGTTCCTGCCGGGAGTCCTGCTGATCTCGCTGGTCTGGTACGGGGCCGCTCTGGCCCGGGACGGCCGCATCGACGTGGGGCAGCTGGTCACGGTGTACAGCGCCGCGACGCTGATGCTCTTCCCTCTGCGGCACTTCGAGGAGATCGCCATGGCGTACTCCTTCTCGAGGCCCTCCGCCCAACGCGCGGTCCGCGTGCTGTCCCTGGAACGCAGTACGCGGCCGTCGACGATCGACGCCATGGTGCCCGAGGGCGATCTGTACGACCCGGTGACCGGGCTGTTGGCGGCGCGGGGGCAGTTCACCGCCGTGGTCTGCGGCGACCCCGACGAGGCCGGCCGCCTGGCCGAGCGCCTCGGCGGACACGCCGAGGCGGAGACCGGGGCGGAGACCGCGCCGGGCACCGGGCCGGACGTCGGAAAGGACCCCGCTGCGGGCGCCGGCACCACTACGGACGACGGAAAGCGCACCGCGCCGGCACCGCTCCCCTCGGTGCTGCTCGGCGGTGTCCCCCTGGACGAGCTGCCGCTCGACTCGGCGCGGACCGCGGTGCTGGTGCAGGACAAGGACCCGGTGCTGCTGTCCGGGACGCTGCGCGAGCTGCTCGACGTGCCGTCCTCCGGGGCGGTCTCGCCCGAGGACGCCCTGGACGCCGCCCAGTGCGGTGATGTGCTGGACGCGCTGGCCCAGGCGTCCCTCGACACCGGGGGCGACCCGATGCGCACCCGGATCACCGAGCGCGGCCGGTCCCTTTCCGGTGGTCAGCGCCAACGCCTCGCGCTGGCCCGCTCGCTGGTCACCGACCCGGAGGCACTGGTCCTCGACGAGCCGACGTCGGCCGTCGACTCGCACACGGAGGCCCGCGTCGCCGCCGGGATCAAACGGCTGCGCCGAGGTCGTACGACGGTGGCGTTCGCCTCGTCCCCGCTGCTGCTGGACCTGGCCGACCGCGTGGTGCTGGTGCACGGGGGCACGGTCGTCGCGGCCGGGGCGCACCGCGATCTGCTGCGCGACGAGCCGCTGTACCGGGCGGTCGTCACCCGTGAGACCGATGACGACATCGCGGCGTCCGCCGCGCAGGACGAACTCGTGGGAGCCGACGCGTCGCCGTCGGCCGAAGCGATCGAGGAATTCGAGGAGAGGGCATGATCGGCGTCGCACAACCGGCGTACGACCCGGCCGCCCCGGAGTCGGCGACGACGCTGCCGGTCGGCACCCCGACGACCGTACAGGCCTACGTCCGCTCCCTGTTTCGGCGTCACCGCCGGCCGTTCGTGGTGCTCATCGCGGTCAACGCGGTCGCGGTGATCGCGTCGATCACCGGCCCGTACCTGCTGGGCGGACTGGTCGAGGACCTGTCCAACGGGGTCACCGACCTCCATCTGGAGCGCACCGCGGCGGTGTTCGCACTGGCACTGGTCATCCAGACGGTGTTCACCCGGACCATGCGGCTGCGCGGAGCGATGCTCGGCGAGGAGATGCTGGCCGACCTGCGCGAGGACTTCCTCGTACGGTCGGTCGGGCTGCCGCCGGGTGTCCTGGAGCGGGCCGGGACCGGTGACCTGCTCTCCAGGATCACCACGGACATCGACAGGCTGGCCAACGCGATGCGCGAGGCCGTCCCGCAGCTGGCGATCGGCGTCGTGTGGATCGCGCTGCTGCTCGGCGCGCTCACCGTCACCGCACCGCCGCTGGCCCTGGCGGTGCTGATCGCCCTGCCGGTGCTGATCGTCGGATGCCGCTGGTATTTCCGGCGGGCGCCCTCGGCCTACCGCTCGGAGGCCGCCGGGTACGCGGCGGTCGCGGCGATGCTCGCGGAGACCGTGGACGCCGGACGGACCGTGGAGGCCCACCGGCTGGGTGCGGGCAGGGTCGCGCTCTCGGACCGGCGGGTCACGGAGTGGACGGCGTGGGAGCGCTACACGCTCTTCCTGCGTTCGGTGCTGTTCCCCGTCATCAACGCCACCTATGTGACGATCCTCGGTGCGGTGCTGATGCTCGGCGGCTGGTTCGTGATCGAGGGATGGCTCAGTGTCGGGCAGTTGACGACGGGGGCGCTGCTGGCCCAGATGATGGTGGACCCGCTCGGTCTGATCCTGCGCTGGTACGACGAGTTGCAGGTCGCCCAGGTGTCCCTGGCCAGGCTCGTCGGCGTCCGTGAGATCGAGCCGGACGCGGGCGACGACGGAGTCGGCCCCGACGGCCGGGAGGTCCGGGCCGCGGAGGTGCGTTTCGGCTACCGCGCCGGTGTGGACGTCCTGCACGAGGTGTCGCTGGACATCGCCCCGGGCACCCGGCTGGCCCTGGTAGGGCCGTCCGGTGCGGGCAAGTCCACGCTGGGACGTCTGCTGGCCGGCATCTACGCGCCGCGGACCGGTGAGGTCACGCTGGGAGGGGCCGAGCTGTCCCGCATGACGGCGGAGCGGGTGCGGACCCACGTGGCCCTGGTCAATCAGGAGCACCATGTGTTCGTGGGCTCGCTGCGGGACAATCTGTTGCTGGCCCGCGCGGGGGCCGGGGACGCGGAGCTGTGGGCCTCGCTCGCGGCGGTCGACGCGGACGGATGGGCGAAGGCCCTGACGGACGGCCTGGACGCGGAGGTGGGCTCCGGCGGTCTGGCCCTCACTCCGGCGCAGGCACAGCAGATCGCGCTGGCCAGGCTGGTCCTGGCGGACCCGCACACCCTGGTGCTGGACGAGGCGACCTCGCTCCTGGATCCTCGGGCGGCACGGCATCTGGAGCGTTCGCTGGCCCGGGTGCTGGACGGCCGGACGGTGATCGCCATCGCGCACCGACTGCACACGGCGCACGATGCCGACGTGATCGCGGTCGTCGAGGACGGCCGGATCACCGAGCTGGGCAGCCACGACGAGCTGGTGGCGGCGGACGGCGCGTACGCGGCGCTGTGGCGGTCCTGGCACGGGTGAGCCGAGCGACGGCCCGGCCCGGGGACGCCTGACGCACTCGGACCGGGCCGGTACGCCACCGCACGGTGTTGCTGCAGCCGGGGGGACCGCTCGCCCGCACCGGGACACCGCCCTCCCGGACGGCAGGGAGGGGCACGGTCCCCGGCCCGGTCCGCCGCCTCCCGTGGCGCACAGGAGGCGAACCGCGTCCCCTGCGGTGAGGATGAGGGAGTGACTGGCTCCGGATACGGGGCAGGCGAGCGATGACCGCCCAAGCCCGAGAAGGGACGCACACCGTGGCACGACCCAGGATCCTCGTTGTCGGTGCAGGCTTCGCCGGAGTCGAGTGCGTGCGTCGGCTCGAACGCAGCCTCGCCCCCGGTGAGGCGGACATCGCCCTCGTCACGCCGTTCTCGTACCAGCTCTACCTTCCCCTGCTCCCCCAGGTGGCGTCCGGGGTGCTCACTCCGCAGTCGGTCGCCGTCTCCCTGCGCCGCAGCCGGCGACACCGCACGCGGATCGTGCCGGGTGGCGCCATCGGGGTGGACACCAAGGCGAAGATCTGTGTCATCCGCAAGATCACCGACGAGATCGTGAACGAGCCGTACGACCACCTCGTGCTGGCGGCCGGCAGTGTCACCCGGACGTTCGACATCCCCGGGCTGGTGGAGAACGCGCAGGGCATGAAGACCCTGGCCGAGGCCGCCTACATCCGGGACCACGTCATCTCCCAGCTCGACCTGGCCGACGCCAGCCAGGACGAGGCGGAGCGGGAGTCCCGGCTGCAGTTCGTCGTGGTGGGCGGCGGATACGCCGGTACGGAGACCGCTGCCTGCCTGCAGCGGCTGACCGCCAACGCCGTCCGGCACTACCCCCGGCTGGACCCGAAGCTGATCAAGTGGCATCTGATCGACATCGCGCCCAAGCTGATGCCGGAGCTAGGCGACAAGCTGGGCGTCACCGCGATGGAGATCCTGCGCAAGCGCGGCATCGAGGTCTCGCTCGGTGTCTCGGTGGCCGAGGCCGCACCGGACAAGGTGACCTTCACCGACGGCCGGGTGCTGCCCTGCCGCACGCTCATCTGGACCGCCGGAGTCGCGGCCAGCCCTCTCGTCGCCACCCTCGGCACGGAGACGGTGCGCGGCAGGCTCGCGGTGACGCCGGAGATGCAGGTGCCCGGGGCGGACGGGGTGTTCGCCCTGGGCGACTCGGCCGCGGTGCCGGACCTGGCGAAGGGCGACGGGGCGATCTGCCCTCCGACCGCGCAGCACGCCATGCGGCAGGGGCGTGTCCTGGCGGACAACCTCATCGCCTCGCTGCGTGGCCGTCCGCTGCAGCAGTACGTCCACAAGGACCTCGGTCTCGTCGTGGACCTCGGCGGCCGGGACGCGGTCTCCAAGCCGCTGGGCATCGAGCTGAAGGGCGTGCCGGCCCAGGTGGTGGCGCGCGGCTACCACTGGACGGGCCTGCGGACCAACGTCGCCAAGACCCGCGTCCTGACGAACTGGTTGCTGAACGCGATCGCGGGCGACGACTTCGTACGGACCGGTTTCCAGGCCCGCAAGCCGGCCACCCTGCGCGACTTCGAGTACACCGACGCCTATCTCACGCCGGAACAGATCCACGCGCGGACCGCGTCGCCGGCTGACCACGGCTGACCACGGCCGACCACGGCCGACCGATGGCATGCCCCGGCCCCCGCCGCACCGGCGGGGGCCTCGGTCATGTCCCCAGGCCCAGCACCGTGTCGACCGTGTCCGCCTCCTGCGGCGACTTGTCCTCCCGGAACCGAAGCACCCGGGCGAACCGCAGGGTGACCCCGGCCGGGTAGCGGGTCGAGCGCTGGAGGCCGTCGTAGGCGATCTCGACGACGAGCTCCGGCCGCACGGTGACGACGTGTCCGTCGTCGTCGGTGGACAGTCCCCGCAGGCGTTCGGTCTGCCAGGCGAGCATCTTGTCCGTGAGTCCTTTGAAGGTCTTGCCGAGCATGGCGAAGGATCCGTCCTGCCGCCTCGCTCCCAGGTGGAGGTTGGACAGCTTCCCGGTGCGCCTGCCGTGTCCCCATTCGGCCGCCAGCACCACGAGGTCCAGGGTGTGCACGGGTTTCACCTTCAGCCAGGACGCGCCCCGGCGGCCCGCGCTGTAGGCGGCTTGCAGGCCCTTGACCACCACGCCCTCGTGTCCGTGGGCCAGGGTGGACTCGAAGAACGCCCCCGCGGTCTCACGCGCCGCCTCGTCCCCGGGGTCCGTCACGACGACGCGCCTGACCCTCATCGGCTCCGGGACCAGCTCGGCCAGTTCCGTGTGCCGCTCGGTGAGGGGCAGGTCCAGGAGGTCGCGTCCGTCGACGGACAGCACGTCGAAGAAGACGGGGACCACGGGAACGGCTGCCGCCGCGGCGGCGACGTCGCGCCGCGAGCCGACCCGCGCGGCGGTCTCCTGGAAGGGGCGCGGCCTGCCGCCGGGCCCGAGTGCGATCACTTCGCCGTCGAGGATGAACCGGTCGCCGCGGAAGCCCGCGACCGCCGTGACCAGTTCGGGCAGCCGGTCGGTGACGTCGTCGAGCGTGCGCGTGTAGGCCCGCACCCGCGGTCCGTCGCGGTGCACCTGTACGCGGATGCCGTCGAGCTTCTCCTCCACCGCGCACGGCCCCAGCTTGTCGACGGCCTCGGTGACCGAGCGCGCGGAGTGCGCGAGCATCGGCATGACGGGCCGGCCGACGGTGAGGCGGAAGGCCGCGAGCGCCCCGGGACCGTCGGCCAGCAGTGCCCGGGCGACGGACTGGAGTGATCCGGCGAGCATGACGGCACGGCGTACCCCGGCGGGCGGCGTGCCGGTGGCGGCGGCCAGGGCGTCGACGGCGACGGCGTCCAGTGCTCCCTGCCGCACCTCTCCGGTGAGCAGTGCGTGCAGGAAGTGCTGTTCGTCGGCGGTGGCCGCGCCGAGCAGCCGCTGGAGGCGCTCCTTGCGGGCGGCCTGTGAGCCGGGGCCGGAGAGCGCCCCGATCTCCGTCAGCTCCGCGTCGACGCCGGAGACCGTCAGCGCGGCCGCGTCCGCGGGTGCCACCGGGTCGCCGAGGGCGCGCCACCCGATGCCGAGCCGCCCCTGCGGGAGGCGGCCGGCGAGGTACGGGATGACGACCGGGACGTCGTCCGGGCCGGTGTCCCGGAACAGGTCGGCGAGGAGGGCGACCTTCCGGGTCCGGGCCGACGTCGCGGCGACCTCCAGGGACACGTGGGCGAGCCGGGCGAGCAGCATGCAGTCATGGTGCTACGGCTGCGGGCGCACCGCCCCCGGAAGGGGCGCCCGGTGGTCAGATGAAGTTGAGCGCGGCGGCCGCGCCCACTCCCCCGAGCACCATGAACGCGGGCATCAGCACCTTGATCTCCACCCAGCTGCCGGCCCGGAAGCGCATGAACTTCGGCGGTCCGAGCGGGTACCACCGCTTGCGGCCGAGCGGGATCGGCCACAGGATCGGGCAGCCGGAGATGGTGAGCGCGTCGCCGATGCAGTGGACGAGGGACCCGAGGACTATCGGCAGCCCCAGCCACAGGTACTCCTGTCCGGGCTCGGTGAACAGCCAGGCGGAACCGTTGCCGGGCTGGTCGAGCACTCCCACCAGGATCCACGCACTGGTCGCGCCGAGCAGCCAGACGAGGATGTCGCTGGACACGCGTGCCGCCCGCCAGAGGAGGCCTTCGACGGCGAGCACGAGGTGGACGAAGAGGATCGCCAGGACCGCCCACCGGCCGCCGGTGATCGCCGCGAGCGAGGCGCCGCCGCCTATCAGCACCGCCCACAGCCAGGTGTGCGTGAGGGTGCGGTGTCCCCCCGTCCTGCGCGGGTCGCCGGGACCCTTGGTCGCCTTGTAGACGGAGTACGAGAGTTTGTCGACGATCTCGCACAGGCCCTTGGAGACCGGGCCGAAGGCGCGCGAGATGGTGGCGGACTTGTGGTCGAGGTCCGGGGCGAGTGCGGCGCCCGCGCAGATCAGTGCTCCCACGACGAGGACGGGCCAGGGCATCGTGTGGCCCGCGGCAGCGGCCGCGGCACCCACCCCCAGCCAGGCCGCCGCCCCTGACAGAGAGTGTGCCGGTCCCATCATGGCTGATTCCGCCCCCATCGTGAGTCGGCCGTGCGCGGCCGGGCCGCCATTGTCTGTGCGAGGCGGCCGAGTTGAGTGGGAAGCGTATCGTCAGTGATCTTCCCGCGGTCCTCCGGTTCCCGCATCCGGCCACAAGGCAGGCAAGATGGGGGCGTGACCCTTATCGATCAGCTGCCCCCGACCGCCGACCCGGACGCCCTCTTCGAGGCCTTCTCGTCATGGACCGAATCGCAGGGCATCACCCTCTATCCGGCTCAGGAGGAGGCGTTGATCGAGGTGGTCTCCGGGGCGAACGTGATCCTTTCCACCCCTACCGGCTCGGGAAAGAGCCTGGTCGCGGCGGGTGCGCACTTCACGGCACTGGCCCAGGACAAGGTCACGTTCTACACCGCGCCGATCAAGGCGCTGGTGTCGGAGAAGTTCTTCGACCTGTGCAAGCTCTTCGGCACGGAGAACGTCGGCATGCTGACCGGCGACGCGTCGGTCAACGCCGACGCCCCGGTCATCTGCTGTACCGCCGAGGTGCTCGCCTCCATCGCGCTGCGTGACGGCAAGTACGCCGACATCGGCCAGGTCGTGATGGACGAGTTCCACTTCTACGCGGAGCCGGACCGCGGCTGGGCCTGGCAGATCCCGATCCTGGAGCTTCCGCAGGCCCAGTTCGTCCTGATGTCGGCCACCCTCGGCGACGTCAAGATGTTCGAGGAGGACCTCACCCGGCGCACCGGCCGCCCCACCTCCGTGGTGCGCTCGGCGACGCGTCCGGTCCCGCTCAGCTACGAGTACCGTCTGACGCCGATCACGGAGACGCTCACGGAGCTGCTGGACACCCGGCAGGCGCCCGTGTACATCGTGCACTTCACGCAGGCCGCGGCCGTCGAGCGCGCGCAGTCGCTGATGAGCATCAACATGTGCACGAAGGAGGAGAAGGAGAAGATCGCCGATCTGATCGGCAACTTCCGCTTCACCACCAAGTTCGGCCAGAACCTCTCCCGCTACGTGCGGCACGGCATCGGGGTGCACCACGCGGGCATGCTCCCCAAGTACCGCCGCCTGGTCGAGAAGCTGGCGCAGGCTGGCCTCCTGAAGGTGATCTGCGGTACGGACACGCTGGGTGTCGGCGTCAACGTGCCGATCCGCACGGT
This sequence comes from Streptomyces clavifer, assembly GCF_036345975.1. Lineage (NCBI taxonomy): Bacteria > Bacillati > Actinomycetota > Actinomycetes > Kitasatosporales > Streptomycetaceae > Streptomyces > Streptomyces clavifer. The sequence continues at coordinate 879,132 of NZ_CP107793.1, forward strand.
GCTGTTCACCGCTCTCACCAAGTACGACGGCACCAGGGTGCGCACGCTGCGCGCCCGCGAGTTCCACCAGATCGCCGGGCGAGCCGGCCGGGCCGGCTTCGACACGGCGGGCTTCGTCGTCGCGCAGGCCCCCGAGCACGTCATCGAGAACGAGAAGGCCGTCAAGAAGGCGGGCGACGACCCCAAGAAGAAGCGCAAGGTGGTCCGCAAGAAGGCTCCCGAGGGCTTCGTGGCCTGGTCGGAGACCACCTTCGACAAGCTGATCACCTCGGATCCCGAGCCCCTGACCTCGCGCTTCCGGGTGACGCACACGATGCTGCTCTCGGTGATCGCCCGCCCGGGCAACGCCTTCGAGGCGATGCGGCACCTGCTGGAGGACAACCACGAGCCGCGCAGGGCGCAGCTGCGGCACATCCGGCGGGCCATCGCCATCTACCGTTCGCTGCTGGACGGCGGTGTGGTGGAGCAGCTCGACACCCCGGACGCCGAGGGCCGGATCGTCCGCCTCACGGTCGATCTCCAGCAGGACTTCGCGCTGAACCAGCCGCTGTCCACCTTCGCTCTGGCCTCGTTCGACCTGCTGGACGTGGAGTCCCCCTCGTACGCCCTGGACATGGTCTCGGTCGTCGAGTCGACGCTCGACGACCCCCGGCAGATCCTCGCCGCCCAGCAGAACAAGGCGCGGGGCGAGGCCGTCGGGCAGATGAAGGCGGACGGCGTCGAGTACGAGGAGCGGATGGAACGGCTCCAGGAGGTCACGTACCCCAAGCCGCTGAGCGAGCTGCTCTGGCACGCGTACGACGTGTACCGCACGAGCCACCCGTGGGTCGGCGACCACCCCGTGTCGCCGAAGTCGGTGATCCGGGACATGTACGAACGGGCCATGACCTTCACGGAGTTCACGTCCAACTACGAGCTGGCCCGCACCGAGGGCATCGTGCTGCGCTATCTGGCGAGTGCCTACAAGGCGCTGGAGCACACCATCCCGGACGACCTGAAGTCCGAGGACCTCGAGGACCTGATCGCCTGGCTGGGCGAGATGGTGCGCCAGGTGGACTCCAGCCTGCTGGACGAGTGGGAGCAGCTGGCGAACCCGGAGGTGGAGACCGCCGAGCAGGCTCAGGAGCGGGCCGACGAGGTCAAGCCGGTCACGGCGAACGCCCGCGCCTTCCGGGTCCTGGTCCGCAACGCGATGTTCCGCCGGGTGGAGCTGGCCGCCCTGGACCGGGTCCGGGACCTGGGTGAGCTCGACGGCGACTCGGGCTGGGACGAGGACGCCTGGGGCGAGGCGATGGACGGCTACTGGGACGCGCACGAGGACCTGAGCACGGGCCCGGACGCGCGCGGCCCGAAGCTGCTGAAGATCGACGAGGACCCCGAGCACGGCCTGTGGCGGGTGTGGCAGGCCTTCGCCGACCCGGCGGGCGACCACGACTGGGGCATCCGTGCGGAGGTCGATCTGGCGGCCTCCGACGAGGAGGGCCGGGCTGTCGTCCGGGTCACGGCCGTGGGCCAGCTGTGACGCCGCAGCGGTTTCGAGAGTGGAGACGAACGTCATGACGACGAACCCCGCCGAGCGACTGGTCGATCTTCTCGACCTGGAGCGGATCGAGGTCAACATCTTCCGTGGCCGCAGCCCCGAGGAGTCCCTGCAACGGGTCTTCGGCGGGCAGGTCGCGGGGCAGGCGCTGGTCGCGGCGGGCCGCACCACCGACGGGGACCGTCCGGTGCACTCGCTGCACGCCTACTTCCTGCGGCCGGGACGCCCCGGCGTGCCGATCGTGTACGACGTCGAGCGGGTGCGGGACGGCCGGTCCTTCACCACCCGCCGCGTCACGGCCGTGCAGCAGGGCCGGACGATCTTCAACCTGACGGCGTCCTTCCACCGCCCCGAGGAGGCGGGCTTCGAGCACCAGCTGCCGCCCGCCCGCACGGTGCCGGACCCCGAGGACCTGCCGACGGTCGCCGATGAGGTGCGGGAGCACCTGGGCGGGCTGCCGGAGGCACTGGAGCGGATGGCGCGGCGCCAGCCCTTCGACATCCGCTATGTCGACCGGCTGCGCTGGACGCAGGAGGAGATCAAGGACGCGGACCCGCGCAGCGCGGTGTGGATGCGTGCGGTGGGCCCGCTGGGCGACGACCCGCTCGTGCACACCTGCGCGCTGACGTACGCGAGCGACATGACGCTGCTCGACGCGGTGCGGATCCCGGTGGAGCCGCTGTGGGGGCCGCGGGGCTTCGACATGGCCTCGCTGGACCACGCCATGTGGTTCCACCGGCCGTTCCGGGCGGACGAGTGGTTCCTGTACGACCAGGAGTCGCCGATCGCCACGGGCGGCCGCGGTCTCGCCAGGGGGCGGATCTACGACCGCCAGGGGCAGTTGCTGGTGTCGGTGGTCCAGGAGGGCCTGTTCCGCCGCCTCGACGGCGCGTAGACCCGCTCCCGAGGGGGTCAGGTGCCGGGCAGCGGGTCCTGGTCCACCTCATGACGGCGGGTCCGGATGTCCGGGCCCGCCGGGTGCAGTTTGGCGTCGCAGGCGGGGCCGAGTCCGGTGCGGCGTGATTCCACGCCGGTGAGGGGCCGTCCGCAGAGGGCGCACCGCACCGGGCGGCGGGCCTCGCGTCGGCCGGCTTCCGGCTGCGGTCCGGGAAAGAGTTCGGGAAGGGGCTCGGGGGACTTCACACGAGGATCCTCTCAAGCCGGTAGGACACACCACGGAGGGCACAGCGGTGAGCAGCGTACTGAGGATGGTGCCCGCGCAACGGGACGAGGGTGGGGCCACCGGAGGGGGCGCCGCGGCTCCGGTGGGGCACCTGGTGCTGTGTGCGGACGGCTCGGTGCCGGAGCACGTGGCGGCGTACGTGGAACGCGAACTGCCGCCGGGCGGCATACCCGCCTACCGGGCGGCACGGGGCAGCGGTACGCGTTCCTTCGTGCTGTGGGCGGACGAGCGGCGCCGGGAGCGGCTGGCCACGGTGGTGACCCTGTCGGCCGCCAAGGGGGTCGCGTCCTACCAGGTGCTCGGCGCGCACGGTGAGCTCATAGGCACGGTCGTCCGCGAGAAGGCGCTCCGGGGCAGGGGTCTGCGCACCCGCTGGACGGTGACGCCGGGGGGCGGGGCGGAGGCGGTGGGCCTGAAGGGCCGGATCCTCTGGTGGTACGTGTGGTGGCTGCTGTCCCCGCTGCAGACCCTGATCATCGTGCTGAGCCTGCTCAGCGGGAGCGGTGACGCGGCCCGGGGGCCCCGTCGCATCGTGTGGCGTGCGGGCGGGGAGGTCCCGCTGGAGTTCAGGTCGAAGGACGACACGGTGCGTCTGCACTCGCCCGGGTACGACCGGCGGCTCGGCGCGGCCCTCGTGGCCCTCCTGCGGAGCTACGACAGCTGGCTGCTCGGCACGGAGTGGGACGACGGGAAGAAGTGACGGGGGTCCGGTCGCACCGGCCGGTCGTGTGACTCGTCGAGGGTGCGCGTCTGCAGGTCGTCCACCGGACCGTGTGCGGCTGTGGGAGGGTATCCCCCCATGACCGTCCAATCTCTGGCATACCGCCGCGTAAGCCACCATCCGCCACACGGCGTCCGGCCTCCCGGCCCGCTCGGCGGAGGCACGGGATGGACATGATCCATATCCGTGCGGTCAGCCCTCCGGACCGCACGGACGGGATCGTGGAGTGCCTCGCCGACGACCCGTTCGTCCTGAACCTGATCGTGCACCGGGGCGCGGCGCGCAACCCGGACGGCGACACGGTCGCCTGCGACGTGCTGGCGGGGGCGGCGAACGACGTTCTGCGGGGTCTGCGGGACCTGGAGACCGACGTGCGCGGCTCCCTCGTCATCGAGCCGGTGGACACGGCGTTCGTGGGGCGGGCCTCCGAGGGCGCCGCCGGTCGCCTCAGGGCACTGCCCAGCGCCCCGGTCTGGGACCAGGTGGAGGCGCGCATCAGGTCCGAGGGGAGATACGCACCGAGCTTCTACCTGTACCTCGTCATCGCGGGGCTGATCGGTTCGGTCGGCATCGTCACCAACTCGCAGATCCTGATCGTCGCGGCCATGGTCGTCGGTCCCGAGTACGGGGCGATCGTCGCCGTGGCCCTGGGCATCGACCGGGGCGACCGGGGCATGGTCCGGCGGGGGCTGTCCGCCCTCTGCGCGGGGTTCCTGCTGACGATCCTGGTGACCTTCCTCTTCAGCCTCCTCATCCGCGGATTCGGATTCCAGTCGGAGGCGTTCGACGCCGGGCTGCGGCCGGTCTCCAACCTGATCAACACGCCCAACTTCTTCTCGGTCGCCGTCGCGACCCTGGCCGGCATCGTGGGCATCGTGTCGCTCACCGAGGCCAGGACGAGCGCCCTCCTCGGCGTGTTCATCTCGGTCACGACCATCCCCGCCGCGTCGGACATCAGCGTGTCCGTCGCGTTCACCAGCTGGCCCGAGGCAGGGGGCTCGCTCATCCAGCTGCTGGTCAACATCGCGGTGCTCATCCTGGTGGGTACCGCTGCGCTCCGGTGCCAGCGGGCGCTCTGGCGGCGAGTGGACCGGAAGCGGCGCGCAGCGGGTCTGACCGGCACGCGTACGCCGTGACGGGTGTACGCCGGGCCTGACCCGCGTACGCCGGGCGTCATCGCCGGAACAGGCCGAAGTCCGCGCGAGCCGGGATGATGGTGGACAGGCTTCGCATGCCGCTCAGGCAGTCAGGAGGTCCGCGATGGCCCAGGACGCCACCTCGCCGCTCCGCGCCGTACCGGGCGCGACACCCGCGGAGCGGGCCGCTCTCGGCAGAGCGGCCCGCCGCCGGGCGCCCCGGTCCGGCCATGCCGTGTTCGAGCCGCCGGCGGACCGGCCCGACGCCCTCGACATCCTCCGCACCCAGTCGGAGGCCAGGGTCCCCGAGCTCGTCCCGATCCGGTACGCGCGGATGACCGAGTCCCCGTTCCGCTACTACCGGGGGGCCGCCGCCGTGATGGCCTCCGACCTGGCCGGCACACCGGACTCGGGCATCCGGACCCAGCTGTGCGGTGACGCCCACCTGCTGAACTTCAGGCTGCTCGCGTCCCCCGAGCGCAATCTGCTGTTCGACATCAACGACTTCGACGAGACGCTGCCGGGCCCCTGGGAATGGGACGTCAAACGCCTCGCGGCCAGCCTCGTCATCGCGGGGCGGGCGAACGGCTTCTCGGACCGGGAGCGGGCGGACATCGTCCGGGCCACGGTGCGTTCGTACCGGGAGTCGATGATCCGGTTCGCGGGCATGCGCAATCTCGACGTCTGGTACTCCCGGACCGATGAGGACCTCCTGCGCGCCGTGGCCGCGGAGAAGCTGGCCCCGCGCGGGCGCAGACGGCTGGCCAGGGCAACGGCGAAGGCGCGCACCAGGGACAGTCTGCAGGCCTTCGACAAGCTCACCGAGATGACGGAGGGGCAGCTCCGGATCGCCGCGGACCCGCCCCTGCTCGTGCGGTTCGCCGACCTGCTGCCCGACCCGGAACGCGAGGCACTGCAGGAGCGGGTCCGCAAGCTGCTCCGGGGCTACGGCCGCAGCCTCCCCTCGGACCGCAGGGCCCTGCTCGCGGACTTCCGTCCGGTGGACATGGCCCGCAAGGTCGTGGGGGTGGGCAGCGTCGGGACGCGGTGCTGGATCATCCTGCTGCTGGGCCGGGACGGCTCGGACCCGCTCTTCCTCCAGGCGAAGGAGGCCGACACCTCGGCGCTCGCGCCGTACGCCGGGCCGAGCGTGTACCGGAACCAGGGCGAGCGGGTGGTCGCGGGCCAGCGCATGATGCAGGCCGCCGGCGACATCTTCCTCGGCTGGGAGCGGGTGAACGGGATCGACGGCAGGCGCCGCGACTTCTACGTGCGCCAGCTGCGCGACTGGAAGGGCATCGCCGAGCCGGAGCTCATGGTGCCGCGCGGGATGGGCACGTTCGGCGAGCTGTGCGGCACGACGCTGGCCCGCGCCCACGCGCGGTCCGGCGACCGGATCGCCATCGCGGCGTACCTGGGGCACGGCAATGTGTTCGACCGGGCGCTGGAGACGTTCGCCGAACGGTACGCCGACCGGAACGAGCGGGATCACCGGGCACTGACCGAAGCGGTGGCCGCCGGCCGGGTCCCGGCGGCCCAGGAGGGCGACGGGTAGGGCCTTTCACCGGTTCGTGCCGGGCCCACGCGCCCCGGTCCTCCGCGTCGGGGCACACCGGACGCGCCACACCCCGAAAATGAGACATCACAGACAGAACGGCACATCGTGGTATCACCGTGTGGACCGCGCCGGCACAGCACGATCCGGCCGGGACCCGACGCGGAGGAGAACATGACGATGTCGGCCGAACCGGCCGGAGCGCCCGGCGTGGAAGCCTCCGACCCGATGAAGGTCGTACACACCCGGCGGTATCTGGTGCTCCTCATCATGGTGGCGATCCTCGGCGTCCCCATCTCCGCGGCGGCGTTCGGCTTCCTGGCCCTCGTCCATGAACTCCAGTTGCTGACCTATCAGGATCTGCCCCGGGCCCTGGGCTTCGAAGGCACGCCGTCGTGGTGGCCGGTGCCGCTGCTCGCCGTGGCCGGCCTGCTGACCGGACTGACCATCCGCCACCTCCCGGGCCTGGGCGGGCACAGGCCCGCCGAAGGCATGGCGCACTCGGGACCGCCGGCCGCCTCGGAGCTTCCGGGGATCGCACTGGCCGCGCTGGCCTCCCTCGGGCTCGGCGCGGTGCTCGGCCCGGAGGCTCCCCTCATCGCCCTCGGTGGGGGCCTGGCGGTGTACGCGGTACGCCTGGTCCGACCCGGCATCGAGCCCGGCGGGCGCGCCATGGTGGCGGCTGCCGGGAGTTTCGCCGCGGTCAGCGCCCTGCTGGGCTCGCCGCTCCTCGGCGCCTTCCTGCTGATGGAGGCGTCCGGCCTCGCCGGGGTGATGCTCGGCGTGGTGCTGGTACCGGGGCTGCTCGCCTCGGGCATCGGCTCGCTCGTCTTCATCGGCCTGGGGTCGTGGACGGGGCTGGGAACGTACTCCCTGAAGCTCCCCCACGTGCCGCACGCACCCCAGCCGACCCTCGCCGAATTCGGCTGGGCCGTCGCCCTGGGACTCGCGGCGGCTCTCGCGGGCACGGGGATCAGGCGGCTCTCCCTGTTCCTGCAGGAGCGGGTCGAGCGGCGCACCGTGGTGGCCACCACGGTGATGGGCGTGATCGTCGGCGTGCTCGCGCTCCTGTACGCCGAGAGCACCGGGGAGGGCGCCTCCGAGGTGCTCTATTCGGGCCAGGACGCCCTGGGCGGGCTGCTCAGCGACGACGCCGCGTACTCCGCCGGTACGCTCCTCGTGCTCATCGCCTGCAAGGCGCTCGCGTACTGCGCGTCGTTGAGCAGCTTCCGGGGCGGCCCCATCTTCCCCTCGATGTTCCTGGGGGCCGCGGGCGGACTGGCCCTGTCCCATCTGCCCGGCCTGAACGCGACGTCGGGTTTCGCGATGGGCATCGGCGCCATGTGTGTGGCGATGCTGAAGCTGCCGATGACGTCGGTGCTGCTGGCCACACTGCTGCTGGGCTCCCAGGGCATCACCGTGATGCCTCTCGTGATCGTCTCGGTGGTCGTCTCCTACGTCCTCGTACTCAGGCTCGAGCGTCCCGTTGCGGCCCGGCACACAGCGCCCAGATGACGATGATGTACATGGCGATCAGCACGAGCGACCAGAACGGGTAGTACGGCAGCCACAGGAAGTGGGCGACCACGCCCAGCCCCGCGAGCAGGACTCCGACGGCACGCGCCCACAGGGCACCCGTGAACAGGGCGCAGCCCGCCAGGAGGATGACGATGCCCAGAATGAGGTGGACCCATCCCCAGCCGGTCAGGTTGAACTGGAACACGTAGTTGCGGGTGGCGACGAACACGTCGTCCTTGGCGATGGCGGCGATCCCCTCGAGGATGGCCATGGCTCCGCCGAAGATCATCAGCACCGCCGCGAAGACGGTCCAGCCGGACGGGGATGGCCGCGAGCCCACGGTGTCGTGATCCGCTCGCGTACCGCTCACATTTCTGGCCATGTCGGCCTCCTCGGATCTCCCGCCGCCACCCGCCCGAATGAACTGGTATGCGGCTTATTTCACCTTTATTAGCCTGACATGGCGTCACCCGATCGGCGCGCCGGGACGACACTCTCTCGGCTGTATCTCTTTTCAGGGATACGATCCTGAATATGAGAGAAAGCGACGTACTGGATGCAGTCGACGCCCGGCTCGCCGCCCGGCTGAGCCAGCTCCGCACCGAGCGCGGCTGGTCCCTGGACGAGTTGTCCCGGCGCACCGGGGTGAGCCGGTCGACCCTGTCACGGCTGGAGCGCGGCGAGCTGAGTCCCACCGCCACCGCGCTCGGACGGCTCTGCTCCGCCTACGGGCGGACGATGTCGCGCCTCCTGATGGAGGTCGAGGCCGAGCCGCCGGTCCTCGTGCCTGTCGCACAGCAGCCGGTGTGGCGGGACGAGCGCTCCGGCTTCGTACGCCGCTCCGTCTCACCGCCGCACGCCGGGCTCCGCGCCGAGATCGTCGAGGGGACGCTCGACGCAGGGGCCGCCCTGTCCTACGAGAACCCGCCCGTGCCCGGTGTCGAGCAGCACATCTGGGTACTCGAAGGCACGGTCGAGATCACCGTCGACGACACCGCGCACACCGTGAGCGCTGGCGACTGCCTGCGCTTCCGGCTGCACGGCCCCTCGCACTTCCACTGCCCCGGCCCCGAACGGGTCCGCTACGCCCTGATGATCGTCCTGCCGTGAATGTGAAAGGACCCCGCTCCATGACCGAGATCGTCCCCGTGTCCGGCCCCGAGCTCGTCACGTACGCCGACGAACTGGCCGCCCTGCTGATCGACACCGTGGAGGGCGGAGCCTCGGTGGGGTTCCTGACCCCGCTGGACCGGGCGTCCGCCGCCACCTGGTGGCGGGAGCGGGCCGTGGCGGTCGAGGAGGGGCGCCACCAGGTCTGGATCGCCCGTGACGGGGAGCGGCTGGCCGGCACGATCGGACTGGTCAAGCCCGCTCTGCCCAACGCCCGCCACCGCGCGGAGGTCGCCAAACTGATGGTGCGGCCCTCGTCCCGCGGCCACGGCGTCGGCCGGGCCCTGCTGGCGGCCGTCGAGCGGTCCGCGGCGGCGGAGGGGCTGACCCTGCTGGTCCTGGACACCGAGACCGGCAGCCCCGCCGAACGGCTGTACAGCGCGGCGGGCTGGACGGAGTGCGGGTCGATTCCCGCGTACGCCGGGGACCCGGCCGGCGTACTGAGGGCGACCACCTTCTACTACAAGGCGGTCGGCCCCGCGAATCCCGTGACGGCACAATGAACAGCGACGCCACGCTATCGAGGAGATTCCCCATGACGCTGCACGACATCCCGCTCCGCACCCTGACCGGCGAGCCGACCACCCTCGGGGCCTACGAGGGCTCGGCGGTCCTGCTGGTGAACGTCGCCTCCAAGTGCGGCCTCACCCCGCAGTACGCCGGCCTGGAGCGGCTCCAGAAGGAGTACGGGGAGCGCGGGTTCACCGTACTCGGCGTGCCCTGCAACCAGTTCGCGGGCCAGGAGCCGGGCACGGCCGAGGAGATCCAGACCTTCTGCTCGACGACGTACGGGGTCAGCTTCCCGCTCCTGGAGAAGGTCGACGTCAACGGAGAGGACCGTCACCCGCTGTACACGGAGCTGACGAAGCTCGCGGACGCCGAGGGCGCGGCCGGGGACGTCCAGTGGAACTTCGAGAAGTTCCTGGTCTCCCCGGCCGGCGAGCCGGTCGCCCGGATCCGCCCCCGGACCGAGCCGGAGGCCCCCGAGGTCCTGGCCGTCATCGAGGCGAACCTGCCCCGGTAGCAGGAGCAGGACGCGCGGGGCCGGACCGTCCCACGGTCCGGCCCCGCGGTGACCGCTAGCGGATCGGCATCCCCGACAGGGTGCGGGCGATCACCAGGCGCTGGATCTCGCTCGTGCCCTCGAAGATGGTGTAGATCGCGGCGTCCCGGTGCATGCGCTCCACCGGATACTCCCGGGTGAAGCCGTTGCCGCCGAGGATCTGGACGGCCTGGGCCGTGACCGCCTTCGCCGTCTCGCTCGCGTAGAGCTTCGACATCGATCCCTCGGCCGAGTCGAAGGGCTTCCCGGCGCTCGCCATCCAGGACGCACGCCAGACCAGCAGCCGGGCGGCGTCGATCCGCGTGCGCATGTCGGCCAGCTGGAACGCGATGCCCTGGTTGTCGATGATCGGGCGGCCGAACTGGCTCCGGGTCTTCGCGTAGTCGAGGGCGACCTCGTACGCGGCGCGGGCGGTGCCGACGGCCATGGCGCCGACGGCCGGGCGGGATGCCTCGAAGGTGGCCATGGCGGCGTTCTTGACCCGCTCCCCGCCGGACTTGGCGCGCTCCCGGGCCCTGGCGAGCCGCTCGTCGAGCTTCTCCTTGCCGCCGAGCAGGCAGTGCCCGGGGACCCGGGCGTCCTCCAGGACCACTTCGGCGGTGTGCGAGGCGCGGATGCCGTGCTTCTTGAACTTCTGCCCCTGGGACAGCCCCGGGGTGGCGGGCGGGACGATGAACGAGGCGTGGCCCTTCGAGCCCAGCGCCGGGTCGACCACGGCGACGACGACGTGGACGTTGGCGATTCCGCCGTTGGTCGCCCAGGTCTTGGTGCCGTTGAGGATCCACTCGTCGTTGGCCTCGTCGTACACCGCGCGGGTGCGCATGGCGCCCACGTCGGAGCCGGCGTCCGGCTCGGAGGAGCAGAAGGCGGCGAGCTTCACATCGTCGGCGTCGCCGTACATCTGCGGGATCCAGGTGCCGATCTGCTCCTCGGTGCCGTTGGCGAGGACGCCCACGGCCGCCAGGCCCGTACCGACGATCGACAGGGCGATGCCGGCGTCCCCCCAGAACAGCTCCTCCATGGCCACGGGGATGCCGAGGCCCGTAGGGTCGAAGAACTGCTGGGCATAGAAGTCGAGGGAGTAGATGCCTACCTTGGCCGCCTCCTGGATGACGGGCCAGGGCGTTTCCTCACGCTCGTCCCACTCCGAAGCGGCCGGTCGGATCACATCCGCGGCGAAGCCGTGAAGCCAGTCACGGACCTGCTTCTGGTCGTCGTTGAGCTCGAGCGTGAACTCGGCCATGTTCCCTCCATGCGCTTTCGGACAAGCATACGTTACTCGCGGTAACACCAGTCTGTTACCAGCAAGTAGTCACTGTCAACCGGTCAGCCGGGGATCAACGACCGTCGGACCATGGTGTTACGTTGCCCGGGCGTCAAGAGATCGCAGGACAGCTTGCGGGGGCGGGGAGAGACGACATGGAGACCACAAGAGGGGCCGAGCGACAGCGGACCGCCGCCGAGCGCCGCCGCCGGGAGCTCCTGGAGGCCGCGGACCGCGTGGTGCTCCGGGACGGCCCGCAGGCGTCGATGAACGCGATCGCCGCGGAGGCCGGGATCACCAAACCCATCCTCTACCGCCACTTCGGCGACAAGGGCGGCCTCTACCGCGCCCTGGCCAAGCGCCATACCGACGCCCTGCTGAGCGCCCTGCGGGCCGCGCTCGACGCCCCGTCCGAGCGGCGCGAGCGGGTCGAGGCGACCCTGGACACGTATCTCGCGGCGATCGAGGCCCGTCCGCAGGTCTACCGCTTCCTGATGCACCCGTCCGACGACGCGGCACCCTCCCCCGAGCAGGGCTTCGACGTCGGCCGGCACTCGGCACCGCTGCTGCGCCGCCTCGGCGAGGAGCTGGGCAAGGTGATCTCCGAGCGGGTCGACCTCGGCCCCGACAGCGAACAGACGGCCCGCATCTGGGGCCACGGCATCGTCGGCATGATGCACGCGGCCGGCGACTGGTGGCTGGGCGACCGGCCCTGCTCGCGCGAGCAGCTGGTACGCAGTCTCGCCGATCTACTCTGGGGCAGGCTGGCCGAGGCCGGCGACCTCCCGGGCGGCCCGGGCTTCTGACCCGCCGCCCCCGTCCGTCCCCCGGATCAGTCCGTACGCGCCCACGGCGCCCGCCGGGCGGCGCGCAGCGCCCTGGCGCGACGGAGGCCGGTCAGCCGGTCCGTGTAGACCCGGCCGTCGAGGTGGTCGCACTCGTGCTGCAGACAGCGGGCGAACCAGCCGGTGCCGGTGACGCGCACCGGCTCGCCCGTGACGGTCCGGCCCTCGACCACGGCATGATCGAGGCGCGGGGTGCCCGCTTCGAGGCCGGGGAGTGAGAGGCACCCCTCCGGTCCGCGTACGGTGATCCCGTCCGCCTCGACGAGTACCGGATTGACGAGATGGCCGAGATGCCTAACCTCCTCGTCGTCCGGACAGTCGTAGACGAACACCTTGAGCGGAACCCCGACCTGGTTGGCGGCCAGTCCCACACCCTGCGCCGCGTACATGGTGGCGAACATGTCCTCGACCAGCGTCGCGAGTGAGGGCCCGAAGTCGGTGACGTCCTCGCAGGGGCTGTGGAGCACCGGGTCGCCGAACAGACTCATGGCACGGACGAGTCCGGAACTGCCGGGGATCGGGCGGTTTCGCATGGGGAGAAGGGTACGTTCCACGTGACCTCCACGTTCCGCCCGGTGCCGACGTGCGGTCGGGGTGCCGGACATCGATAGGCTGGGCGCGGACTGATGCAAGGAGGATCTAGGACGATGGCAGGCAACACGGAGCCGTTGTCGCCGCGGGCCAAGCTCGCCGTGACGGCGGGCAAAGCCGCGGCGGCGGTGTCACGCGCTGCGGGGCGTGGCAGCGGATCGGTGATCGGCGGCCGGGTGGCGCTCAAGCTCGACCCCGACCTGCTGGGGCGGCTGGCGCAACACCTGGACGTGATCCTCGTGTCCGCGACGAACGGCAAGACGACGACGACGAGGCTGATCGCCGAGGCACTGGGGGCCGCTGGGCCCGTCGTGTCGAACGCGCTCGGCGCCAACATGCCCGCGGGGATCACCTCCGCGCTGGCCGGCGGCTCGGACGCGAAGTACGGCGTGATCGAGGTCGACGAGAAGTACCTCGCCGGTGTCGCACGCGACACGACACCGAAGGTGATCGCGCTGCTCAACCTCTCGCGCGACCAGTTGGACCGCGCCGCCGAGACCCGGATGCTGGCCGAGAAGTGGCGGGAGGGCCTCTCCGGCTCCAAGGCCGTGATCGTGGCCAACGCCGACGACCCGCTGATCGTCTGGGCGGCGTCCTCCTCCCCCAACGTGGTGTGGGTCGCGGCGGGACAGGCGTGGAAGGACGACGCCTGGTCCTGCCCGTCCTGCGGCGGTGTGATGCAGCGCCCCGGTGACGACTGGTTCTGCGGCGAGTGCGGTTTCCGCCGCCCCGCCCCCAGCTGGGCGCTCAACGGCGACTACGTCCTGGACCCGCACGGGTCCGCGTGGCCGATCCACCTCCAGCTGCCGGGCCGCGCCAACAAGGCGAACGCCACCAGCTCGGCCGCGGTCGCCGCGGTGTTCGGCGTGCCGCCCCAGGTCGCCCTGGAGCGCATGTACCAGGTGCAGGCCGTGGCCGGCCGCTACGACGTCGTCACCTTCCTCGGCCGTGAGCTGCGGCTGCTGCTGGCGAAGAACCCGGCGGGCTGGCTGGAGACGTTCTCCCTGATCGACCCGCCGCCCACCCCGGTGATCCTCTCCGTGAACGCCCGCGGCGCCGACGGCACGGACACCTCGTGGCTCTGGGACGTCGACTACACCCAGCTGTACGGCCACCCGATCTTCGTGCTCGGGGACCGCAAGCTGGACCTCGCGGTCCGCCTGGAGGTCGCCGGTCTGGACTTCCGCGTCTGCGAGACCCTGGACGAGGCCGTCCAGATGTCTCCGCCCGGCCGCATCGAGGTCATCGCCAACTACACCGCCTTCCAGGATCTGCGCCGTCGTGTCGGCAACTGACCCCGGCGCGGGCGGCCCCCGGAGAGGACGAAACGTGAGCAACAACGGTCTGCGGCTGGTGTGGGTCTACCCGGACCTCCTCAGCACCTACGGCGATCAGGGCAACGCCCTCGTGGTGGAACGCCGGGCACGGCAGCGCGGTCTCGACGTGCAGCGCGTCGACGTGCGCAGTGACCAGCCCATCCCGACCTCGGGCGACATCTACCTGATCGGCGGGGGTGAGGACCGGCCACAGCGACTGGCGTCGGAGCGGCTGCGCCGCGACGGCGGACTGAGCCGGGCCGCCTCCAACGGCGCGATCATCTTCTCGGTCTGCGCGGGCTACCAGATCCTCGGCCACGAGTTCATCAACGACCTCGGCGAGCGCGAGCCCGGCCTCGGGCTGCTCGACGTGGTCTCCACGCGGGGCGAGGGCGCCCGGTGCGTCGGCGACGTGCTCGGGGACATCGACCCCAATCTCGGGCTGCCGCCGCTGACCGGGTTCGAGAACCACCAGGGCATCACCCACCTCGGCCCGACGGCCAGGCCGTTCGCCCGCACCCGGATCGGGCGGGGCAACGGCACGGGCGACGGCACCGAGGGCGCCTACAACGACACGGTCTTCGGTACGTACATGCACGGTCCCGTGCTGGCGCGCAACCCGCTGATCGCGGACCACCTGCTGAAGCTGGCCCTCGATGTGAACGCGCTGCCGCCGTGCGACGACCGTTGGTACGAGGCGCTGCGCGCCGAGCGGATCGCCTCGGCGACACAGCCCGCCTGACGCGCCCTCCGGCCGGCACGGCCCCCCGTGCGGACACGCCCTGTTGACGGGTTGTCCGGGATCGTGGGGTTTCGTGTCTGGCCGGTGGACGTCCAGCAGTCGGACGGTGGTTTCGGTCCCGCCACCTGACGCCGGTAAGGTGGCGGGGATCCAACCGGACGACGTGGTCCGGTCGTCGGCCCACGTTGCAAAGGTTTCCGGGCAATGCGAATTGGTGTGCTCACGTCCGGCGGCGACTGCCCCGGCCTCAACGCCGTGATCCGTTCCGTCGTCCACCGCGCGGTGGTCGACCACGGTGACGAGGTCATCGGCTTCCACGACGGTTGGCGGGGCCTCCTCGAATGTGACTACCGCAAGCTCGATCTCGACGCGGTGGGCGGCATTCTCGCCCGGGGCGGCACGATCCTCGGTTCCTCCCGGGTCCAGCCCGCGCATCTGCGCGACGGTGTGGAGCGGGCCAGGGGCCATGTCGCCGACCTCGGCCTGGACGCGATCATCCCGATCGGTGGCGAGGGCACGCTGAAGGCGGCCAACCTGCTCTCCGAGGCAGGGCTGCCCATCGTCGGTGTGCCCAAGACCATCGACAACGACATCTCCTCCACCGATGTGACCTTCGGTTTCGACACGGCCGTGGGCGTCGCCACTGATGCCCTCGACCGGCTGAAGACCACGGCCGAGTCGCACCAGCGGGTGCTGATCGTCGAGGTCATGGGGCGGCACACGGGCTGGATCGCCCTGCACTCGGGCATGGCGGCCGGTGCGCACGCCATCGTCGTCCCGGAGCGGCCCTTCGACATCGACGAGTTGACCGCGCTCGTCGGCCGGCGCTTCTCGGACGGCAAGAAGTTCGCGATCGTCGTCGTCGCGGAGGGCGCCAAGCCCCGCGAGGGCTCGATGGACTTCGACCAGGGCGCCAAGGACATCTACGGCCACGAGCGGTTCGCCGGAGTGGCGACGCAGCTCTCGGGCGAGCTGGAGCACCGCCTCGGCAAGGAGGCCCGCCCGGTGATCCTCGGTCACGTCCAGCGCGGTGGCACGCCGACCGCGTACGACCGTGTCCTGGCCACCCGCTTCGGCTGGCACGCGGTGGAGGCCGCTCACCGCGGTGAGTTCGGCATGATGACGGCGCTGCGCGGCACGGACATCACGATGGTTCCGCTGGCGGAGGCCGTGGAGACCCTGAAGACGGTCCCGGCCGAGCGCTACGCCGAGGCCCAGGTCGTGCTCTGACCGCATCGGATCCTCGTGTACCGCCCCCGGCCGCACCCGCGTCCGGGGGCGGTTCTAGTCTGGACCGGACAACCGGCACGAAACGGGGACGTCCCCAGCGGGAGTGAACAGATGGATCACAGCGGGCACGGCATGAACATGGATCTGCCGCCGTTCACGCTGGGACGCGGGCTCGAATTCTCCGCGGACCCGTTCTTCCTCATCGGCTGCGTCGTCGCACTCGCCCTGTACGGCTACGGGGTCGTGCGGCTCCGCAGCCGGGGCGACGGCTGGCCGGTGAACCGGAGTGTCTTCTTCGTCCTCGGCGTGCTGTCGATCGCTCTGGTGATGTGCACGGGGCTCAACGACTACGGCATGGTCATGTTCAGCGTGCACATGGTGCAGCACATGGTGATCAGCATGGTGTCGCCGATCCTGCTGCTGCTGGGCGCTCCGGTGACACTGGCGCTGCGGGCGCTCCCGGTGGCGGGCCGCGGCCGTACAGGTCCGCGCGAGCTGCTGCTCATGCTGCTGCACAGCCGCTACATGAAGATCATCACGCACCCCGTGTTCACGATCCCGCTCTTCATCGCAAGCCTGTACGGCCTCTACTTCACGCCCTTGTTCGACTTCCTGATGGGGTCGAAACCGGGCCACATCGCGATGATGGTGCACTTCCTGGCGGTCGGCCTGGTGTTCTTCTGGCCGATCATGGGCGTCGACCCCGGTCCGCACCGGCCCGGTTACGTGATGCGCATGCTGGAGCTCTTCGCGGGCATGCCGTTCCACGCGTTCTTCGGGATCGCGCTGATGATGGCGAGCCAGCCGATGGTGAAGGCGTACGAGAATCCTCCGGCCTCGCTCGGCATCGACGCGCTGAGCGACCAGACGGCGGCCGGCGGCATCGCCTGGGCGTTCAGCGAGATCCCGTCGGTCCTGGTGCTGATCGCGCTGGTCTTCCAGTGGTACCGCTCCGAGCAGCGCACGGCCAAGCGCTCCGACCGTGCCGCGGACCGGGACGGCGACCAGGAGCTGAAGGCGTACAACGCCTATCTCGCCTCGTTGCAGACACGCGGACAGTAGCGGTGGACGCCCCTGAGGGGTGACCATGGCTTCGACGGCCGTGCGGCCGGTGAGGAGCGTGTGCTCATGCCCGGATCCACGAAGACCATGGGAGTGCTCACCGTCGGAGCGCTGGTCGCGGTGACCGCGTACACGGTGGCCCTGGGAAGCAACGGCTGGCTGTGGTTCGGCTGGGTGGTGCTCGGACTCGCCACGCTCGGGATGCTCGCCACCCGCGACACCTGAGGTGTGGGCCGCCGCCCGGCATTCCGCGCGGCGGCCTCGGCAGCCGACCTGTGCCCACCCCGGACAGCAGGCGTCGGCACCGTGCGCGGGTGCCCCGGCGGCGTCACTCCGGTGACACCGCCGGACTACCGGCCGGATCGTCGTGTGCGGCGGGACCGCGCACACCGGCCGATGTGGGGCTCCGGCCACCTGACGCCTGTCCGCCGACCGTCCGGGCCGCAGCAGATCAGGGCGGTCCGGCTCCCGAGGAGCGGCTCGGACCCGGCCCTCGGGGCGAGAGGGTGTCGCTCTCCGGTTGCACGGCGGACTTCGCCGTCGAGTCGGTGCGGGAGTGATGGCCACAGGCGTGGAGGGCCGGCCGGGATCCGTACGCCCGCGACTGCGGGCCGGCCGAGGGTGCGCGGCACCGCACCCGACGGCCGGCACGGGCCGGATGCCGGGCGCAGGGCACGGGTGCAGGCTGGGAGTATGAGCGCGCCGATAGTCATCCACCGCCCCTCTGCGACCGGCGGCCGGCGGCCGGCGAGTCACCGTCCGGGGGCAGATCGTCGGCCTCGCCCACGACGATCACGACGTCGTGGAATTCCTGCGTCGGGCCGGCCTGCCCGACGCGGACCAATTGCTGGACGACTCCTCCTGGGTGCAGTGGCGCGGCGGCAGGGCACACCGGTACGAGGCGGCGTAGCCGCGGGATCTGTGTCGGCCAGCACAGACGGGACGGGAGACCGTTGCATTGTGATGTCGGACATGACGCGGCAACGGCCCGGCGCGGGTCCGCCGATCCGTGTGCGGCGCTGTCGGCCGGTCGGGGCTGCTGGGCGAGCAGGTAGAGGCCTCCGGCAGGTGGCGCAGGCCGGTGAGGGCGTGCTCGATGAACCGGTTGGCCGGGTGGCGGCGGCTTCGTCCCTGGCGGTCGCCTCTGCCCGGGAGTGGCCGGACGAGCCGGGTCGCCGCCGTCGGGCCGGTGTCCCTGACGTCACCGTCCGGCAGGAGAAGCGGTGGCCGGCGCTCGGTCTGCTGGACGACCGGATCGGGGGCTGACTCCTCCACCGGTGGTGTTCGACTACGCGGATGACGGCATCAGCGCCCCTGACGCATCGGCCTTCAGGAACGGGGCCCGTCCCATGCACCGGCGCTGACCGACAACGAAGCAGCCCACCGGATCGGGGCCGATGCAACTGCCATCGGCCCCGTCGCCGAGCTTCCCGCTGGAAACAGGACCCGGGCAGGCCGACAGCGTCGGCCTGCCGCGACGGCAGCCACAGACGTAGGCCACGCCGGGCGAGGGGCAGACCCCGCCTCACCACCTGGGACACGGTCTACCGGTCCGCGACGGCCGGCTCCGCAGCCGAGCCCTCCTGCGTCGGTTCCCAGGCGGCCGCGCAGAGGGACTCGGCCACGGCGGCCGTGTACCGGGCTGCGGAAAGCCAGTGGATGGCGAAGTCGTCGGTGTCGGCAGGGCGGAGGCGGCCGAAGGGGTCGCGATCGCGTTGGGCGGCCGAAGCGCACAGGGCGGTGAGGAGTCCGGCTGCCGTGGGCAGACCCGCGCGGCGGATACGGCGCGTCTCGGCGCTGACGTCGCCGAGCATGCCGAGGGCGGCGCGGCCCGCCGGGACCGTCTGCTCGACACGTCGCTCCAGAAGATGGAGGGGCGAGTGCGCGCCGGGCCCTCCGGGCCGGGGCGGGGCGGGGTGCGCGGGGGCAGCCGGGTCCGGGAGGTCGGCGCGGCGCAGGCGGTCGAGGCCCAGGTCGACCGTGCCCTCACCTGTGGGGTGCGAGCAGGCGAGGAGGATGAGCCGGGGGTGGGGGGCGGGGACCAGGCGGCCGATGACCCTCAGCCGTGTCCCCGGCGCCGTGGCCAGCAGCATCAGGTTGTCGCGGTGGGCCAGCGCGGGGTCTTCGTCGGCTGCGGTGAGCCGGACGGACACGCCTCCCTCGCACAGCGCGAGCAGACAGATGCCGCCCGACTCCCTTACGGCGCCGAGCAGCTCGACGTCCAGGAAGAGCAGGTCGCTGCCTCCGCGTTCCGGGTCCCCGTAACGGGAGGTGGACCGTAGGGCGCGTGCGGCCTGCTCGGACGGTGGCGTCTCCCACAGGGCGGCGAGTGGCACCTCCGTCCACGCCGCTCCCCGGGCGGTAACGGCCTTGACGCCCTTCCCTGCGCCCAGTCTGCCGTCCGGCGAGACCGTCGCCCCCGAGACCGCCAGGCCGGCCCGGCCCAGCTCCCGGTGGGTGAGCGCGCTGTCCCCCAGGCGCACGGCCCGGTCGGCCACGCCCAGGGCGCGCCCGACGCCGCCGGGTGCCACGTCGCCGACCGTACAGAGGCGGCCGTCGGATGCGGCGACCCAGGTGCGGACGCCGCCGTGCCCCGAGTCGGTGACCACGGGTTCGGTGAACAGGCCGTACAGGCGCAGCGAGCCGTCCGGGCTGTACGGGCGGCGCGCACGGCCTCTGACCGCGGCCAGGTCGGCCCCGGACGCCGTCCCCACCCGGTGCGCGGTGCCCAGAAGTTCGGCCAGGGCGGTGACGAGGTCGGCCGTGCGGTAGGACGGGTCCCCGGCGCGGGCCGCGCGCAGCAGCGTGACGACGGAGAGCGCGGCGCCCGCGGCACGCGGCAGGTGTCGGAGCCGGGCGGTGTGCGCGGCACGCAGGAGCGCCGATTGGGTGACGGCGCCGGCCCCGTCGACGCCGGCCTCGAGTACGGCGGCGCCCGCCGACCACAGGGCGTCGGACGCGGCACGCTGGGCCGGGCTCGCCACCTCGGGCGTGGAGGCGGATTCGGGGGCCGGGGAGGGGTCCGTCGCGGAGGCGTGTCCGGGGACCGCCCGGGTGGGCCGGTCGGCGAGCTCCTGTGTCAGGGCCGCCGTGGGTGCGGCGCAGGCGGCGGCCGCGCGGTGGACGCACGCCGGGGCGAGGAGGCAACCGCAGGTGATGGCATCCGCCGTCGCCACCACGCCGCCCGGGGCGTGCAGGCGCAACTCGGTCTCGTCGTCGACCGCGATCGTCACGGTGTCGCCCTCGCGGTGCGTCGGGCGGGAGCCGAGCTTGGTGACCGACGCGTCCAGCCGCTTGCGCAGCCGGGGCGAGAGGCCCTCCACCAGCGTGGCCGTGACCTCCGGCGCGACGGGTGGCAACTGTGCGGCGGTCATGCGGTCTTCTCCCCTATCCAGCGAGCCAGTTCGAGTGGGCTGAGGGCCGCAACCGGCATTCCGGCGGCCACGAGCTGTCCGGCGATGCCCGTCGAGTAGCGGGGCCGGCCGGCGTCGTCGAGGCTCGCGCACCCGAGGACATGGCAGCCGGTGGTCACCAGAGCCCGCACCTCGGCCAGCAGTCCGCCGAGCGGCGCGCCCTCCTCGAAGTCGCTGATGACGACGACGAGGGTGCGGGTGGGCACCGCGATCAGGCTGCGGGCGTGCCGCAGCCCGGCGGCGATGTGCGTGCCCCCGCCCACACTGACCTCCAGCAGGAGGGAGAGGGGATCGCGCACATGACCGGTGAGGTCGACGACCTCCGTGGAGAAGGCCAGGAAATGGGTGCTCAGGGTCGGCACCCCGGCGAGTACGGAGGCCGTCAGCGCGGACCAGATCGTGGACGCCTCCATGGATCCGGAGACGTCGGTGACCAGGATCAGGCGCCAGTCGGCCGACCGGCGTCCGCGACTGCGGAACACCGGCTTCTCGGGGATCACCTGGACCGTTCCGTCGGCCGTCCGGCGGGCGGTGGCCAGGTTGGCGCGCAGCGTGCGCGGCAGGTCCAGCCGGCCGCCGGGGCGGCGGGTGGGCCGGGCCAGCATCGTGCCGGTGAGGGCGGGCCGCAGCCGGGTGGCGAGCTGCCGGGTCAGTTCGTCGACCAGGTGACGGACCAGGGGCCGGAGCGCGGCGAGGCGGGCTTCGGGGAGGCCGCCGGCGTACCGCAGGACTGTCCGGAGCAGTTCCACGGAAGGGGTGGCGGCTGCCGGGTCGAGTTCGGCGAGGACGTCCTGCCGCCCCGTGACGGCTGCGGCGGCGAGAACCTCCTCGCGGACGCCGGGGCCGAACAGCGCGGCCAGTTCCTCGGACCACTCGCGGACGCCGGGGAACGACGGTTCCCGGCCGCCACCGTGACCGGGCAGGCCGCTGCGGGATCCCTCGCCGCGGCCCGCGCCGTAGAGCTCGTCCAGAGCGGTCGCCAGGCGGGCGGCGCCGGACGGCAGCCGGTCGGGGCGCCGGCCGAGCACGAGCCGCCACCGGTCGGCGGGAGCGAGGGTCCGCGCGGGGGTGGCCTCGGTGGAGGGTGTGGTGGCGGGTGTGACGGCGGGGTGCGTCGCGGCGGGGTGGCCGGAGAGCGGTGGGAACCGGTCGTCGTGGGCGGGTGGCGGTACGGGCAGGCCGAGACCGGTCAGGAGCTCGCGGGCCGCGAGATCGGCGGCCGTTCGGCGGGCCAGCTCGGCCGGATCGTCCGCGTCGAGGGTGCCCACCCGTTCGCCCAGCCGCTCCTCGACGGTGTCCAGCAGTCGGTCCCGGGCAGCCGGGCTCAGGGTGTCGAAGCCACCGCGCAGGGCCGGCAGCCGGGCGAGGAACGCGCTGTCGTCCAGCTCGACGACCCTGCGCAGCAACGGGTCGAGGGCGCCGACGCCGACGGTCAGGAGGGGGCCCGCCACCGTCAGGACGCCGGTGAGGCGGGCGGTGAGCGCGGCCCGGGAGGTGCTGTCCACGGCTCCGTCCACCCAGGAGGCGACGCGCCCCCCGAAGGTCTCGGTCTCTTCGTGGCCCGTGAGCACCCTGACCGCCCCGGCGGCCGCGGCGATCAACGGGGTGCCGTCGGCGGCCAGCCGGGTGAGAGCGTCGGTGAGCCGGATGCCGCCCAAACGGTCGGCCCGCTGGGCCAGTTCGAGCAGGGCCCGGGCGTCTTCGGGCTCCTCGGAGCCGGTCAGGCCGTCGACCTGACGGACCGCGGCCGAGGTCAGGAGTTCGACTGCGCGCGCGGTGCGGGCGGCACGGGCGGAGGCGGTGGCGTCGGGGGCGGAGGCGGTGGCGTCGGGGGCCGAGGGGTCGTCCGGCGCGGCCGTGCCCGGCAGGTGGCCGGCGTCCATGCGGTCGAGCAGGTCGAGCCCGGCAAGGAGTTCGGGAAGGGTGCCGCTCGCGGGGAGTACGGCCGCCAGTTCCATCAGCCGCTCGTCGGCCAGGGCGGGGAGCCCGCACTGGGCGGCCTCCGTGAGGCCGCGGACGACCTGGGCGGCCGTGGGCCCGCCCTCCGCACGCTCGGCTGTGTGATTCTGCCGCAGCACGCCCTCGGCCGCCTGGGCCGGGGTGACGCCGCGGGCCCCGGCCGCGGTGAGCATCGCGGCCGTCGCGGGGGTCCACCTCACCTGCCAGCGCGTCGTGAGTCCTTCCGTGCCCGCCGTACCGGTGACCCCCTGTCGTTGCGCGTAGGGGATGCCGCACACCGCCAGCCTGCGCAGCAGCAGTTCGCGGCGCCGGTCCAGGGCGGAGCGCGCGGGGTCGAGCCGGAGGTCGCGCGGGGCCATCTCGTGCGCGTCCTCCGGTCCGGGGAGGGAGAGCGCAGCGGTCTCGGCCTCGACGGCGGGGCCCAGGCCGCTGCGCGGAGCGGCGGGCGCGGGCCGTCCGGTGCGGGATCCGACGAGTACGCGCTCCAGGGCCCGGGCGACGGCGCGGCCCGTGCCGTAGGTCTCCCCGCGCCCCAGCACCGTCTGTACCGCTTCCAGGAGTTCACCGCGGCCGGGGGCGGGCAGGTCCCGCAGGCGGGCCAGGTCACCGGCCACCCGGACGACCTCGCGGCCGTCCGCCGGGCCGTAGGGGTGGCCCTGTTCGCGCAGGGCGACGCAGACGTGGACCGCTGTTCGGATCAGCGCCTCGTGGAGCGCGGCCGGGTCCCCGGCGGCGTCCAGGACGGCGTGCTGCCACTCCGGGTCCCGGATGCCGGCCGGGTAGCCGGACCGTGAGTCGAGCAGCGGGTACGTGTAGGGGACGAGGGAGACGGTGCACGTCGCCGTCCCGGAAGCGCCGTTCAGGTGGCGGTCCGCACCCGGCCCGGACGCGCCCGGCGCGGCCGGCGCAACCGGCCCATCCGGTGCGTCCGGTGCGCGGCCCTCGTCGGCGGACTGCAGCAGCGCCGGGGTGTGGAAGGCTCCCACCAGCACGGCGGGCCGCCGCCCGCTCGCCAGGGCCTCGGCGACATGTCCGCGCATGCACGCCTCGCGCGCCAGGTCCGTGCTGTGCACCCCGCCCCGCGTCAGGGCCTCGCAGCGCAGCGCCCAGCCGGTGAGCAGGGCGGCACGGCGGAGCGCTTCGGGTGTCGAACCGGGCGCGAGGGCCTCCACCAGCCGGTCCCACAGGTCGTCGCCGTCCCGGCCGGTGAGCCGGGACCGGAGCGCGGCGGACAGCCCGTGCCCCTCCCCCTGCAGCGGTGCGGAGTCGGCGCCCGGGGCAGGAGCAGGGGTGTCCGGACCGCCCTCCGCCCACGCCCGGTCGGCCAGCGGCAGATCGCAGGCCACGGCCGGCACCCCGTTTCTCGCCGCCCAGCGCAGAGCGACCAGTTCCGGCGAGAAGTCCGCGAACGGGTAGAAGGCCGGCCCCCGTTCGCCTGCCGAGCCGGGCCGCGGCCCGGCGGCGGGCACGGCGGCCAGCGCTACCGGGGCCTCGGTCTCCTCGTGGGCGAGCCAGCTCAGCCAGGGCTGGAACTCGGCGGGCAATTCGATGAGGAGGATGTCGGGGGCAGCCGCGTCCAGCAGTGCCGGGAGGGCTGCCGCCAGCGAGGGTGCGTGGTGGCGCACCCCGATCAGGAACGGCAGACCGGGTCCGGTCGCCGCGAGGGCCGCCACCGCGGCTTCCGGGTCGGCGGCCCCCACTGCCGGGTCCGGCGGCGGGGAAGCGGCCGGCGCACCGGCGTTGGGTGAGACTTCGGCGGTGGGCCGTGTCCCGGGGGTGGTCGCCTCACTCATCCGTCAGCTCTCCAGTACCGCGCGCAGGTCCCACAGGGCACGCCAGGTGGCCGACCCCTGCTCCGCGCGTCTGCGCACCGGCCCGTCCCAGTACCCCAGCAGCCGTGCCGCGTCGGCGGGGTCGTCCTTCCGGACGACGCCGAGCAGATGGCCGGGCAGGAGGGAGAGCACATCCCGGTCGCCGGGGAAGTAGGCGGCGGCCAGGCCCAGGGCGCCCGCGACGGAGACCGCCTCCGCCGTGCTCATCACCGTGGAGGGGCGTTCGACCTCCCAGCCCTCCGCGGAGCGGCCCTGGCGCAGGTCCCGGAATGCGGTGACCAGGGCTTCGAGGACCGCGTCGTCCACCTGGTAGGCGGCGCCCACGCGTTCGACGGCCGCCCGCGACTGGCGCCGGACGAGCGCGGTCTCGGCGTCCACGTCCCCGATGGGGCCCACGGTCTCGAAGTTGAATCGCCGCTTCAGTGCGGCGGACATCTCCGAGACGCCCTTGTCCCGCAGGTTGGCGGTGGCGATGAGGGTGAACCCGGGGGCCGCGTGCACCTGGGCGCCCTCCCCGCCCGCGAGTTCGGGGACCGCGATCCGCCGCTCGGAGAGCAGGGACACGAGCGCGTCCTGGACCTCCGGCAGGCATCGGGTGACCTCCTCGATGCGGGCGACCGCCCCCCGGGTCATGGCGGCGAGTACAGGGGACGGAACCAGGGCCTGGTCGGTGGGTCCCTGGGCGAGCAGCAGCGCGTAGTTCCAGCCGTACTTGAGCTGGTCCTCGGTGGTGCCCGCGGTGCCCTGCACGGTGAGTGCGCTGGTCCCGCAGACGGCTGCCGACAGCAGCTCGGAGAGCAGGGACTTGGCGGTGCCGGGTTCGCCCACGAGGAGGAGTCCGCGCTCCCCGGCGAGGGTGACCACACACCGTTCGACCAGTGCGCGCTCGCCGACGAACTTCTGCTCGATCACCAGGCGGCGCGGCACCCCGGCTCCGGGCCGGGCACCCTTCGGCAAGGCCAGCGCCTCGCCCGCGCTGCCCATCACGAAGGTGACGACGGCACGCGGGGTGAGCAGCCAGCCGGGTGGGCGGGGCCCGGAATCATGGGCGGCGAGGAAGTCCAGCTCGGTGGCGTACCGGTCCTCGGGCGGCGTGACCTGGCGCTGTACCCGGCCGGGCGCCGACACCTGGTCCGGGACGCCGCCCGTGGCGGTGCTGTCCATGGTGGTCGTGGTGTCGTTCGTCATCGGCGGCGGCCCTTCCGGATTGCGCGCGTGTCCAGCTCTTCGAAGGCGGGGGCGTCGCCGCCGCGGGCCCGTGCCCAGGCGGCTGCGAACAGCGCGGGCACGGGGAGGTGGGGCAGGGTCCGGGTGGACCCGGCCACGGGGTACAGGCGTTCCTTCCAGGTCTCCAGAGGCAGCCCGGGGGCGCCGCGTTCGAGCCAGCCGCAAGGGAGGAACAGGGTGCGGCCGGCGCGGGACCGCTTCGCCTCCACGACCAGGTCGGTGGCGGCGAGTTCGGCCCGGGCCTTCTTCACCCGTGCCGGCTTCCACTCGGTCCAGCGGACGCAGTTGCGGTCCGTCGGGTCGGGCAGGGCGAGCAGCATCAGATAGAGGGCGGCGGCGTCCGCGCTCAGCCCGAGGGCGTCGGCCGCCTCGGCCACCAGGTCCGGCACCGCACGCGTCGGGTCCTGGGCCGGGTGGTGCGGGGAGCCGTCGGGGGCGCCCGCCGAGGCCAGCACGTCGGTCTCCTCGCCCAGCAGTGCGCGCAGGGCGAGCAGATCGCCGGTGCTGTGAGGGCCGACGGTGCCCTCGACGAGGCCGAACGCCGGGTCGTCGGGTCCCGCCAGGCCGGCCGGGCGAATCAGCAGCTTCTCGTTGCTGCCGTGGCCGGGTGCCAGGAGCAGCGCCGTGCCGGCCCGGACCAGACCGTCGGCGCCGGCACCGCCGGACTCGGAGAGCCCGTGGGCGGCGCGGACCGCGGGGCCGATCGAGCCCCCCGCCTCGGTCCAGTCCAGACCGAGGTCCAGCACCAGGTCCGGGTCGGCGAGGCGGCCACGCAGGGCCGCGAGCCCCACGGGCAGGTACGCCCGCAGGGGGTGCCCGTGCGGCAGCGTGTAGGCGAGGGTGCGCAGGGCGGTCAGGGCCCCGGAGACCGCACCGCGTGCGCCCACCCGGCGCAGGCCCGGGCGGCCGGTGCCGTCCGGGACGTCGGCGCCGTGGCCGAACCAGGTCCGGGAACCGGCGTTGAGGATCAGGTCGACGGCACCGGGGGTGGTGCCCGACAGGTCGAGGTCCAGTTCCTCGGGTACGCGGACGAGGGAGGCCAGACGCTCCTGCCAGACCTCGGTGGCGGCCCGGACGTCAGGGCCCGTGGACCACAGCTCGGCCGGGTCCGCGGGAAGCAGGGCCCGGAGCAGGGCGAACCGGTCTTCGCCGGGCAGGGCGTCCAGTCTGTCCTGCGCCGCCTCGAAGGCACGTGTCTTCGTCCCGAGCAGCGCGAGCGCCTCGGCGCCGGGCTCCTCGACGGCTGCCGACAGCAGGGCGGCGGACTGGAGGGGACCGATTCCGGTGGCCGTGTGGAACGCCTCGGCGGCCTCCGGACGCCAGGGCGCCGGTCCCCGCTCCCGCACCAGGGCGGTGAGCCGGGTGAGCCGGTCGCGGGCGATGCCCTGCCGGTGGACGTGCTCGTGGTCCAGGGTGAAACCGGGGACGGGGCCGAAGGCGCCGGTCGGGTCGTGGTCCAGGGCGAGCCAGCGTGCCGCGTCGTGCCGGGAGTTCCGGCCGTGGCTTGCGATGACCACGACGGTGCGGGCGCCCTTGCGCAGCACCTGGCCGAGGCGGTGCACGACCTCGGGGCGTCCCGGCCCGGATGCCCCCGTGCCGAACGGCTCGACGAGCTCCACCTCCCGGACCGTGCCCGCCGGGTCGGCCAGCGGGCCTGCGGCGAGGGTTTCCAGCAGCAGGACGAGCCCGGTGCGGTGCTCGGGGGAGGTGGTGGCGGAGGCGGCCCGGTAGGCCAGTTCGGGCAGCTTGTCGAGGAGGGAGGTCCAGGCCAGGGACTCGCCGGGCACCGTGTACGCGTCCCGCTGCCAGCCGTCCGCGGGGGTGAACGGGACCTTGGACGGCGTGGGCGGGCCGAACGCCGGTTCGCCGCCGAGGACATGGTTCACGGCGAGGATCTGCCGGATCATGGTCCACCGGCTCCCGGCTCCCCACCAGCTGCCGCGCATCCGCTCGGAGCCCCAGGCAGAGGCGCTCCGCAGGGTCGTGTCGTCGCCGTGCTCGGGCTCGTGGTCGAAGAACATGCCCTGGGTGCGTGCGGTGTTCCGGGGAGTGGCCGGCTGCACGGGCTCGGGCGGTTCCAGGTACTGGGCGGCTGCGGAAGCCCGGTCCACCGCGTTCCGGACGAGCGCGGTGACGCCCGCGAGGAGCCGTGCGTCGGACACCTCGGGCAGCACCCGGGCGACGGCCTCCTCGCTCAGCTCCCGCGACGAGGGCCCGGTGTACTCCTTGACGGCCCGGAACGCCTCGAGGTGCCGGGCGACCGCGGCGGCGACCTCCTTGAACAGGTCTCCCGCCCGGGAGTCCGTCAGATTCCGCAGGACGGTGGAGCCCCGTTCGTCCCTGGGGCGCAGTGCGTGCCAGTAGGCGACGGGAGGTACGTAGGGGGTGCCCGCCGCGTCCTTCCCGCCGGAGGAGTCGAGGGTGACGGACCACAGGCTGCCGCCGGTGCCGTCCGTGTCCGCCGGGTGCACTTCGACGGAGCGGCCGTTCAGGGCCGCGACCGGCCGTGAGCCACCGGGCAGGGTGAGGGCGCCGAGCGGCACGGGAGACCGGCCGCCGGGCAGCGGGTGCGGCAGGGCAACCGTGTGGCCGTCGGGGCTGCCGGCGACGATCCGGTGCCCGTCGGCGGGTGCGGCGATGCCGGGCTCGGTGACCGTACGGCGGACCCAACGGCCGAGGACCGTGCCGTCCGTGCCGAACGGGGTGCTTTCCAGACCGGGCTGGAGGGGCAGCACCTGGCAGTGCTCGGTGAGTAGCCGGGTGCCGTCCCGCACCCCGGAGCGGAGGAAGGCGGGAAGGGACGCGCGGCCGTGCGCGCCGCCCGCCGGGTCGTACTCCAGCCACACCCGCTGAGTGCCCTGGTGCCCTTCCCGCCAGTGACCGGTGCCGTCGGAGATGACGGCGCGCTGAGGCGGGAGAGAGGTGTCGCCCGCGTGCAGGGCCTTGCCGCCGGTGGCGCGACCGCCACCGGGCAGCGGCACGCAGACCTCGTCCGAGGGGCCTGAGCCGCCCCAGCGGGGAATCTGCTCCCCGCCGACGGTGAACACCTCGGCGGGGCGGTGCGACCAGTAGCCGCGCTGCTTGCCGTCCTCCCACCAGATGACCAGCAACTCGCCGTCGACGTAACGGAAGCCGAGCGTCCGCCAGTGGTCGACGGTGGCGGGCAGCCGCAGGGTGTGCCGCAGCGAAACGCCTTCCGGGCCGACTACGACGGCTCGTTCCTGGGTGTTCAGGATCAGCGCGGGCCAGGCGCCGGTGACACCGACGCCCTCTGAGCGGTTGCCCCGCTGACGCGTCGCGGCCGCCTCCATGGCCAGTTCGGCGTAGGTCTCGTCCAGCGCGGGCCAGCCCAGTTCATCGAGGACGCCGGTACGCAGGGTCGAGGCGAGCAGCGGGACGACGTCGTGGCCCTTGAGGAGCCGCACCGCCTCCGGGGCGACCTCTGCGATCACGGAGCGGTACACCGAAAGCTTGCTGAGCGCGACGTGCAGCCCCGGAAGCCCCTGCGCGGCCGTGTACTCCCGGGCGCAGGCGGTCAGCCACTCCCGCAGGATCCCGGACAGCACCGGATGCGCTGCCAGTTTCGCCATGCTCGTGTCGTCCGGCCGCTGACCGCGTCCGCCACCGAGGCCCCCGACGGTCCGGCTCAGCAGGGCGCGGAAGACAGGCCGTTCGCCGACGGCGGTGAGATCCCGCGCTCCGGGAGCGGTGTCGGTGAGCCAGGAGCCGAGCGGGACACCGGGACCCTGCGCGGTGCCCGCGGCCTGGTCGTCCGGCTCGGCGACGGGGATGCCGGAGGCCAGGCAGAGGTCGAGGAGGTCGAGGTCGGCGGTGCGCTGCCAGCGCCCCTGGAACAGCTCGACGGGGCGCCCGTCGGCGCGCAGCCGGTCTGCCATCCGGGTGGCCAGTTCAAGGGTCTGCGGGCTGCGTCCGGAGGTGACCCGGTTGCGCCGGCGGTGCGCCTCCCAGCGGGCGATCCAGTCCGCCGGGGAGACCGACGGGTCGCTGGAGGGGCCGGAGTCCGAGGTGTCCGGGAGGGCGGTCAGGAGGTCTTCGGCGCCGGATTCGGCCAGCAGCCCGAGCCAGCCGTGTTCGCCGTCGGTGTCCCGGCCGCTCTCGCTGAACGTTTCCGGGAAGAAGCCGAGGAGCCGGGCGCGCACGGCCGTAACCTGTTGGGCGAGGGTGACGAGCGCGGAGCGGTAGGCCGTCCAGAACGAGGCGGGTGCGCGGACGATTCCCGGAGAGCCGATCAGATCGGCCACCAGCTCGCGTTCGGCTGCCTCGCGGTCCAGCCCGGCGGCCTTGACCAGCGCGCGTACATCCTGCGGCAGCGCCGCGTACGGAGGCACGCCGGCGGCGCAGCGCTCGACCAGCAGGCGGCGGAACTGTGCCCAGGCGTCCGCCGGTGCGAGCCGGGCCACCAGGTCGCGCACGTACTGCCGCAGCGCCTTGACGGTCAGCGCGCCGGCGAAGGCGAACTCCAGGAAGACGGCCCGCTGCCGGTCCTCGTCCACAACCAGCCCGTGCACCCGCTCGGCCTCGCGGGCCTTGCCGAAGAAGGAGGCCGCGTAGCCGGCGTTCTCCGCCTGGAGGAAGAGGCGTGCCACCTGCTCGTAGTAGGTGGGGAGGAAGTGGGGCACGGCCCGGCCGAGCCGGGTGCCGAGTGCGTCGAAGCCCTCCTTGGCCGCTCCGGCGCGGCTCCTGGCCTGCCGGCCCAGCCGCTCGATGTCCTTGACCAGAGCCAGGGCGTGGTGCCCGTTGGCCGGGTCGTTGACCAGGGCCCAGGCCGGGAAGCCCAGCGTTTCGCGACACACCTGGCCCACGACGGGGGTCTCGGCGGTACGGGCGAGCCCGAGGAATTCCAGGGCCAGGTCCTCGGCTTCACCGAGAGTGCCGGGAACGAGCCGGACCACGGCGCGGTCGCCGAGGGCGGTGTGCGTGTAGGTGCGGGCGGTCAGCGCGTCGGCGTCGTCCCGGTCCGTGGTTCCGGCGGGGAGGACCGCGCCCGCGTCCAGCAGTGCCGCCACGCGCGCCTCGGCGGCGGGGGGCGAAGTGCTCCCGCTCCGGGCCTGGGCGGGGAGGGACACCGTGCCCGCTGCCGCCGTGTCGGCTTCGGTGTTCGTCGTCGTGGTGCTCATGCCGCCCGCTCCTCGTCGTCCACGTCGCGGCCGGCGTAGAGCGCCGCCGCCATGCGCATGCCCTCGGACCACGCGACGGGACCGATCTCGGCAGCCGTCAGCGCACGCCCCGCAGGTTCGGTCCAGCCCAGGGGGCCCGTCTCGGTGCCGTACTCGTCGTATCCGTCGTGCTCGCCGATCCAGATGCGAGCCTCGGCGGTGGCACCGTCCTCGACGACCGGGCAGACCGCGTATCCGCCACGTGACCGGTACCCGAGCTGGGTGACGCGGCCGTGCAGGAAGCGCAGTTCCTTGAACACGCCGCCGGCATAAGTGTCCACGGAGGTGGTGTCCGGGGCGAGGCCGGGCGGGCGGCGCCACACCTCGCGGAACAGCTGCTCCACGTTCTGGCGCACCCCCAGTTCGACGGCGAACTCCCGCAGCTCGTCGAGGTCGTCGAGGAGAACGGGGTGGGGCACGCTGACGATGTCCGGGGTGATGCGGACCGTGTCGCCGTCC
Source organism: Streptomyces clavifer (assembly GCF_036345975.1). NCBI lineage: Bacteria > Bacillati > Actinomycetota > Actinomycetes > Kitasatosporales > Streptomycetaceae > Streptomyces > Streptomyces clavifer. The sequence goes on from NZ_CP107793.1 coordinate 910,135, forward strand.
AGGTCGACGAGGCCGAGACCGCGGTCGGGGTCGACGTCGCGCAGGAACCCGGCCACCCCACCGTCCGCGCCGGTGACCACCACGTCCCGCAGGGCCGCCTGCCACGCCGGGTCGGGCCAGACCCGGGCGAGCACGGCCGTGGGAACGGGCAACGAACGCGCCATCCACTGCTCCACGTCGGTCAGGCACTGGCGTTCGTGCCGCTCCAGCCACTCGGTCAGCTGCCGGAGTCCGACGACCGCCGGGTCGTCCTTCAATCTCGCCGGGACGGACTTGAGCCGCCGGCCCTTCCCATTGCGGCAGACCACCTTGCCCGCCTCCAGGGCGACTTCGTAGTCGCCCGCCGGAACCCACCCCATGCGCTGTTCTCCCCGTTGTTCCGGGCGGCCGCCAGACCGACGGCACGCTGATAGAGCCCGTCAGCGGCAACGCACCGTGACGAGTGGGAGAGACTCTAGGCGTGCCCAGTGACAATGGGCTCGGGCCCCTCCGCTTCGTCGTCCGGACCCGCACCCGCACCCGCACCCGCACCCGCACCCGCACCCGGGAAGGATCCGCCAGGCCGTACCCGCCGTCCCGCGGAGGGCCGCGTCTCGTGCGGTCGTGCGACCGACGGCTCCCGGGCAACCGGTAGGGACCACAGCTCCGGTCCCGAGGTGATCGAAGAGGTCCGGCGAAGGGGCCGGCAGGACGAACAGCACCGTCCCCGTGAAGCCCGTGGGTTCTGACGCGCCGGTTCGGCATCGTCGTGGGCGGTCTTCCGGCAGGTTCCACCCCGCGGAGCAGGGCCCGGGCATCCGCGTCCTCGCCCCCGAACAGGCCACCAGAAGCTGTGACCGGGGGCCCTGCCGCGTCGCGGGCACCGCGTCCGAGCGGCTGGGAACGCATGGGGCACCCCGCACGTAGGAGATCATGTGTTCCCACTCCGCACGGCTTCCCGAAGACGCTGGGAACAGAGCTACGATCGATCGCCGGAGAGAAACGACGCGTACGTACGGACCCTCGACTGATGGCGCGTCAAGTGAGTCGACGAGAAGCGGGTACCCGTCCAGGGAGGCCCGGCCCGGCAGTCGGCCGCACCAACGAGCCGATCCGGAGCGACAACAACCTGTGCGACCTGGCAGAACGCGGCCACCAGCCCGGTCCATAAGGCTAGGAGAATAGCTGTGTTCTATTACGTCCTGAAGTTCGTCGTGCTGGGCCCTCTGCTGCGGCTGCTGTTCCGGCCCCGTATCGAAGGGCTCGAGCACATCCCCGACGACGGTGCGGCCATCGTCGCCGGCAACCACCTCTCCTTCTCCGACCACTTCCTGATGCCGGCGATCCTGAAGCGCCGCATCACCTTCCTGGCGAAGGCCGAGTACTTCACCGGTCCCGGCATCAAGGGCAGACTGACCGCGGCCTTCTTCCACAGCATCGGGCAGATCCCGGTGGACCGTTCCGGCAAGGAAGCGGGACAGGCGGCGATCCGCGAAGGGCTGGGGGTGCTGAGCAAGGGTGAACTGCTGGGCATCTACCCGGAGGGCACCCGCTCGCACGACGGCCGGCTGTACAAGGGCAAGGTCGGGGTCGCGGTGATGGCCATCAGGGCGGGGGTCCCCGTCATCCCCTGTGCGATGGTCGGCACGTTCGAGATCCAGCCGCCCGGACAGAAGGTTCCCAAGGTCAAGCGGGTCACGATCCGGTTCGGGGAGCCGCTGGACTTCTCCCGCTACGCGGGCCTCGAGGACCAGAAGGCGGCGATCCGGGCGGTCACGGACGAGATCATGTACGCCATTCTCGGTCTCTCCGGGCAGGAGTACGTCGACGAGTACGCGGCCAAGGCGAAGACGGCGCAGGCCGAGGAGCCCAAGAGGTTCCCTCGACGGCCACGCTGAGCGGGGAATCTGCTCTCGGCCGATATCCCTCGCCCACCGGCGGGGAGGGACCGTAGCGTTTCCCGTATGAGCAGAGGACGAGCTTTCGTGCTGGGCGCGACGGGGCAGATCGGCCGGCCCGCGGTGCGGTCCCTGGCCGAGGACGGCTGGGAGGTGACCGCAGCCTCCCGGGGAGGCGGCCGGGACGCCGCCTGGGGCGACGACGTCCGCGTCGTCGCACTGGACCGCGAGGAGAAGGGCGCCCTGGCGGCCGCCCTCGGCGACGGCTGCGACGTCCTGGTCGACATGGTTGCCTTCGGCCGGGGCCACACCGCACAGTTGACAGGGCTGTCGGACCGAGTCGGGTCCGCGGTCGTCATCTCCAGCGGTGCGGTGTACGAGGACGGCAGGGGCCGCAGTTTCGACACTCAGGGCGAGCCGGACGGCTTCCCGGAGTATCCGGTGCCGATCCCGGAGACGCAGCGCACGGTGGCCCCCGGGGACGCGACGTACGGGACGCGGAAGATCGCCCTGGAGCAGGACCTGCTCGCGGCCGGTGACGCGCTTCCGGTGACGTTGCTGCGGGCGGGCGCGATACACGGGGAGCACTGCCGCACACCGCGCGAGCTGTACTTCGTCAAGCGCCTGTTGGACGGGCGCAGGCGGCGGGTCCTCGCGTACGACGGACAGAGCCGCTTCCATCCGGTCCATGTGTCCAACGTCGCCGAGCTGATACGTCTCGCCGCTCGGCGGCCGGCCTCCCGGGTGCTCAACGCCGGGGACCCGCAGGCGCCGACGGTCGCCGAGATCGGTGCGGCCGTCGACGGCGTGCTCGGCCTGGACACCGAGACGGTGCTGGTGGCGGGCGCACCGCCGGAAGGCCGTATCGGGGAGACGCCGTGGACCACCGCGCATCCCGTCGTCTACGACATGTCGGCTGCCGAACGCGAGCTGGGCTACCGCCCGGTGACGGGGTATGCCGAGTCGCTGCCGACGACCGTCGCGTGGCTCGCCGAACAGCTCGACGGGCGGGACTGGACGACTGTCTTCCCGAAGATGGCGCGCTCCTACGGCGAGACGCTCTTCGACTACACGGCGGAGGACGCCTGGCTGGACCGGTACGACCGGAGGGCGTGAGCGCGCCGCCCCGGCCGGGTGTGCCCCCATGTGTTCGGCCGGGGCCGGAGGGCCGACACCCGGCGGGCGTTCTCAGCCTGCCGCAGCGGGGGGAGTGTGCGGAGGACCCCGTAGCGAGGCCGGGTGCTCCGTGGCGGGGCAGCATGGCGGTGGGGCTACGCGTCGGCGGGTCCTGGAGAGGACGCACCGCGCTGCCGCGGGCGGCCGATGGCCACGGCGCCACGGAAGCGGTCGGCCGAGAGGGTCGACATGGTGTCCAAGGACCGGTCGGGGACGGGCAGCAGATGGGCGTCGACCCAGGTGTCCCCCGCGACCGAGTTGGCCCACGGGTCCTCGATCACTACGGCGCCGGGCACGACACCGTGACAGAGCACCCAGTGCGGGACGTCGAACCCTTGCATCGCGGCGAGCGAGACCAGGAGCAGCACGTGCTCCCCCCGGCCGATCGCGCTCCTGATCGCGGCCGGCGAGAGGTGGCGCGAGTCGATCGGGACACCGGTCCGTCCGGCCTCCGCACGCGACGCGTGCTGGAGCAGGGCACGCCATTCCTGTTCCTTCTCCGGGTAGTGGTCGAGGAGGACGGGCCGGTCGACATCGAGGTGGACGGTGACGGGGGACGACGGCCATGCCCGGTGCACGGCAACGCCCAGTCCGATGGGCTCGCACGCGGGGAAGTTGGTCGCGTCGCGCCACATCGTGAGCTCGGCCCGGCGGTCGAGTTCCTCGCGCGGCAGCGTCCCCGCGTGTGCCTGCGCGACCAGGGCGGTGACGGCGCCGCAGGTGAAGTGCGTGGTCTGCCCGTAGTACGGAGGTTCGGTCAGCGGGCCGTCGTGCAGCCAGTGGACGAACCCGGCATCGGGCCCGGCCGGGCCCTCGGACTGCGCGAGCGGAGGGCACAGCGGCGCGAAGCCGTGGGCGGCAGCCGTCTCGGGGCTCGCCGTCCATCCTTCCCACTTGACCTGTGCGAGTCCCTGGCCACGCGCGTGGGCGACGACGGCCTCGACGGCTGCCGTCACGTCTCCGACAGCGTCGACGATCTTCAGGTAGGCCGTGTGCGGGCGCGCCGTCACGAGCGCGGCAGCGACCCACTCCGCACCCTCGCCACCCGGAACGGCCACGAGGTGGGGGGCGTGGGCGGAGCGGTCGACCGTGCGCCAGCGCTCCGGCACCTCATGGAGTCCGAGCCGCCCCAGCAGGGCCGGCGAGGTGTCGGGCTCGAAGGGGATGACGACGCTCTTCGCGGGCGTCTCCTGCTGGGGTGGCATTCCGGCACTCCTGACGGGTCGGGGGGTGAGGGACGGGTGTGGCCCGCGGGATCACTGCGGTGTGGACGCGGGCCCGGGGGTACGGGCCGGGAGGACGGGCCCGGGCGGCAGCGCACCCGGGCGGCACGTCGCGGGTGCGCGGGTCGGCGCGGGTGCGCCGCCGCCCGGCGTCATGCGCGGGACTGCCGGAGCACCCAGACGAAGTACGGGCCACCGACCAGGGCGATCATGAGGCCCGCGGGCACCTGGGCGGGTGCGACGAGTGTGCGGCCGAGGGCGTCGGCCACGCAGACCAGCAGGCCGCCGAGCAGCATCGCCACCGGGATCGCACGGCCGTGCCGGGCACCCACCAGTGACCGGGCGAGGTGCGGGGCGACCAGCCCCACGAAGCCGACGACGCCGACGGCGATCACGCTGAGCGCCGCGAGCACGGCGGCGATCGTCAGCGCGGTGAGACGTGCGCGTACGGGCCTGACTCCGACGATGCGCGGGGTGTCCTCGTCGACGGCGAGCAGGTCGAGGCGGCCGCGCATGGCGAGCAGTACGGGGAGTGCGAGCGCCAGGGCCACCGCGACCGGTACGACGTCGGGCAGCGTGCGCCCATAGGTCGTGCCGGAGAGGAAGGTGAAGATCCGGGGCGTGTTCCACGGGTCTGCACGCAGCAGGAGGAAGGTGGTGATGGAGCTGAGACCGTATCCGCACCCGATGCCGATCAGTACGAACCGGTCGGGCAGGAAGCCGCCGCGCCAGGACAGGAGGGCGATCATCGCGAACGTGGCGAGCCCCATCGCGACCGCGGCCGCGATGAGCAGCGGCCGTCCGCCGGACAGACCCGACGTGACGACGCCCGCCGCACCCAGCCCGGCGCCCGCCGTGATGCCGAGCACACCCGGCTCCGCCAGCGGATTGCGCACCGCGCTCTGTACGACGCATCCGGCCAGTCCGAGTGCCGCGCCGGCGAGGACCGCGGCGATCACACGCGGGACCCGGTCGTCGAGCGCCTGCCCGATCAGGTCGGGGGCGGTGCCCTGGGCCCAGAGCACGATGTCACCCATGCGCAGCCAGAGGCTCCCCGCGAGGACCGCCACGACGGCAGCCCCGGCCAGGACCGCCGCCGTGCCGAGCACGACGAGGAGGAACGCGCGGCGCGACCGTGCGGCGACCCGCGCGTGCGGTGGTTGCCGGAGCCGGCCCGTGTCGCGGAGGCGCAGGGCGAGGACGACGATCACGACGGAGCCGAGCAGCGCGGTCGGTACGCCGGTGGGAATGGAGGCAGCGCCGTCCGCGCCCTGTATCGCGCGCAGTGAGGCGTCCGCGAGCAGGATGAGCAGCGCGCCGAGCAGCCCGGCCGCGGGGACCAGGAGGATGTGGCGGCGCAGTGCCCGGATCCGGCCCGCGATCAGACGGGCCAGGACGGGGGCGCCGAGGCCGACGAAGGCGATCGGGCCCGCGAGTGTCACCGCCGTGCTGGTCAGGAGCACCGCGCAGAGCACGGCGGTCACGCGGGTGGCCCGGATCGGCACGCCCAGGGTGGACGCGGCGTCGTCGCCGAGATTCATCACGTCCAGCCTGCGGGACAGCACGAGGGCGACGCACAGCACCACGGCCACGACGGGGAAGGCGCGTACCGACGCGTCGATGTTCAGTTGGGCGAGCGAACCGCTCCCCCAGGCGAAGAGACCGGTCGTGTTCTGCTGGAACAGGATGAGGAGCATCCCGGTCGCCGCGTCCAGGGCCATCGCCGTCGCGGACCCGGCGAGGACGAGGCGCGTTCCGGCGGTGCCCGCTGCCCGGCCCGCGAGGAGCAGCACGAGCGCCGCCGCCGTCAGGCCGCCGGCGAAGGCGACGGCGCCCGACGCCCAGAGCGGGACGGCGAGGCCGAAGGCCGCGACGAGCGAGAGCGTGAAGTGGGCGCCGGCCGTGACCGCGAGGGTGTCGGGGGAGGCGAGCGTGTTGTGTGTGACGGACTGCAGCAGTGCGCCGGCCGTGCCGAGGGCGAAGCCCACCGCGACGCCCGCGAGCAGCCGCGGCAGGCGTGATCCGGTGAGGATCTCACCGACCGGCGCCCCGCCGGTGTCATCCGTTTCCCCGCCGAGATGGCGCACCAGGTCGCCGACGCCGACGCCCGACGTCCCCTGCGTCAGGTGCCACATGCCGACCAGGGCGGTCACGACGAGGAGGACCGTGAGGACGGCCACCCCGGTGGGACCGCCGCCGTGCTCGGTGCGCGGCGGCGTGTCCCCCCGGGGTGCCGAGGTGAGCGGGGTCCTCACTTCTTGCTGAGTACGTCGACGTAGGCGTCGATCGCCTGGGCGCAGGAGCGCGGACCGCCGGCGCCCCACACGCGGGCGGGGAACGCGTGCGCGCGCCCTTCCTTCACGGCCGGGATGGTCTTCCAGAGCGGGTTCTTCTCCAGTGCGGCGACGTATCCCCCGGCACCTTCGTCGTTGGCGTAGAAGAGGTTGGCGTCGCCCACCGAGGTGAGTCCCTCGACGTCGGTCTGCGCGAGGCCGTAGGAGGGGTCGACGCCACCGTTGCCGTGGGCCTTGTTGACGTCGTTGGTCCACGCGGGCTTCATGCCGAGCTCTTTGCCTATCTCGGTGAACAGGGCGCCGTCACTGTAGGGGCGGACGGTGAGGTTGCCGCCCTGGAGCCATCCGTCGAAGAACAGGAAGTCCTTCGTCGGCAGATCGGCGTCGGTGACCTGCTTCTTCGCCGTTGCGAGGTGCTCGTCGAACTCCTTGAGCACCTGGTCGGCCCGCTCGGTGCGCCCCGTCGCCTCGCCGATCATGCTGAACACCTCCCGCATGTTCCCGATCGGGTCCTTCGGGTTCGCCCCCCGCGTGGCCATGACGGGGACGCCCCGCTTCTCCAGCTTCGCGATGGTCTCGTCGTCGGCGTCGAACGCCTCCACGACGATGAGGTCGGGCTTGGCCGCGTAGAGGGTGTCGAGGTCGGGCTCCTCACGGGTGCCGATGTCGGTCACTCCGCCGGGCAGCTTCTCGGCGCTGACCCAGGTGCTGTACCCCTTCGCGTCGGAGACCGCGGTGGGGGTGACGCACAGGGTCAGCGCGTCCTCGACCTGCTGCCATTCCAGGACCGCGATCCGTTCGGCGGGCTTGTCCAGCTTCACCTGACGGCCCACGCCGTCCTTGAAGGAGACCGGCTTCGTCGAGGTGGTCGTGGTGTCCTGGGCGCAGCTCTCCGACGAAGGGACCGTGCCGGCGCTGCTGCCGGCCCCGGCCTTGTCGACGGTGGTCGTGCCGCAGGCCGTTGCGGCGAGGACGATGAGCCCGGTGGTGGCTGATGCCGCCAGGCGACGGGCACGGTTCATGAATGATCCTCTTTCTTGCGATGCGTTGCGGCGGCCGTGCCGCCTCGGGGCGGGATGCCGAATTCTTAGGTCAATAAGTCGATAAGTCGATAGGGAAGGGCGCCGCGTGCGAGGGCCGGTACCGGTCGCGGCACGGACGGTGCGGACCTCGCCGAACCACCGCCTCAGGCGGGGTGCCGCCCGATCGGGTCGATGCGGAGACGGCCCGTGCGGGGGTCGACGCCGACCTCGACCCTGATCTCGTAGACCTCGCGGATGTTCTGCGCGGTGAGGACGTCGGCGGGTGCGCCCGCCGCGTGTACGCGGCCGGAGCGCATCAGGACCAGCGTGTCCGCGACGCGGGACGCCTGGTCGAGGTCGTGCAGCACGACCCCGACCGCGATGCCGTGCTCCTCGACGAGATCGCGCACCAGGTCGAGCGTCTCGATCTGATAGCGCAGGTCCAGATGGTTGGTCGGTTCGTCCAGCAGCACGACGCCGGTGTCCTGGGCCAGGCAGGCCGCGAGCCAGACACGCTGCATCTCACCGCCGGAGAGCTCTCCGACCGGCCGGCCGGCCATGTCCCGCACGCCGGTGACCCCCATCGCGCGGTCGATGGCGCTCCGGTCCTCGGCGGTCGGTCCGGAGAAGCCACGCCGGTACGGGTGGCGTCCGAACGCCACGACCTCCGCGACCGTCAGCCCTTGGGGTGCGGGCCTCGACTGCGAGAACAGCGTGACCTCGCGGGCGAACTGACGGGCACTGAGCAGGGCCGCGTCGCGTTCGGTGGACCCGTCGGGGGTGCCGAGTGTCACCCGGCCGCCGTCCACCCGGTGCAGCCGGGAGAGCGCGCGCAGCAGCGTGGACTTCCCGCTGCCGTTCGGTCCGACCAGGGCAGTCGCGCGGCCGGGCTCCAGGGCCAGCGAGACGCCGTGGACGACCGGTGTGCCGCCGTACCGCAGCACCAGGTCGTGCCCGTTGAGTGCGGCCTTCGGTGTGGCGGGGCCGGCCACGGGGTGACCGGCGCGCCGGTAGGGGCTGGTGAACATCGGTGAGTCCGGACGGTCGCAGGGGCAGGGGCTGCGGCACCCTCCGCCCGGCCTTCACCGACCGGGCAGCGGATTCCCCCCACGCACGGAAAGCACCGCTTGCGGCGAGCAATAACTAAGGGTTGCCTAACTCGAAGAAGAGTATGTTCCGCTTGCGATGTCGGCAATCAGGAGTCATGGACAGGCGATACGGGATTCCGGACATGCGCGGGAGCACCCTCGGCCGTGTCGAAGAACGCGCCCGGCGTGGTTCCCATGACCCTCCGGAAGGAGGCGATGAACGTGCTGGGCTGCGCGTATCCGAGCGTCTCGGAGACGGTCGTCACGTCCAGCCCTTCGGAGAGGAGCATCAACGCCCGGTGCACACGCAGCACTTGCCGCCACTGGGCGAAGGACAGGCCGGTCGCGTGGCGGAAGGCGCGGGTGATCGTACGGTCGCTGATCCCCAGCCACCGCGCCCACTCCTCCAGCGAGCGGCAGTCGGCGGGATCGTCCAGCAGTGCTTCCGCGATGGCGTCGATCCGGGGGTCGCCGGGAAGCTGCAACACGAACTGGTGCTGCGACGGCTGGAGCACGTCGAACACGACCGACTCGGCCCGCTCCCTGGCCTCGGCATCGAGATCCGTACGGGACAGATGGGTCAGCAGCGACTCCAGCAACGGCGTCATCGCGACCGCGCCCGGCTCCTCGAACGTGAACGGCGCGCGATCGGGGTCGAAGAAGGCTGCGTAGAATCTCGCGCCGGCTGTCGCTCTGCCCCCGTGCACCACTCCGGCGGGCATCCACAGCCCGTATCCCTCGGAGACGGTGAAGACGCGGTCCTGGACCCGGGACGTCAGCGTCCCGCCTCGCACCCAGACGAGCTCGTGCCGGGCATGCGAGTGCGGCGCCCACTCCGTGGGGACGCGGGGGACGTGCAGCCCGGCGGTGATGGCGAAGGGCGCTGTCACCTGCTCGGCGGGCGGGGCGACGCGGAGCACCACCGTGCCCGCCTCGCGACGCCACATCCCCGGGCTCGCATCGCCACGGGACGGTCGGACCATGCGATCGAGTCTATCCGGGGCCGTACCGCGGGCCGGGAGGCCCCTGCCCCGCTGTGCACCGGCGAGTGCCCGGATGAGCCGCCCCCGTGGGATGCCCGGTCGGGGATGTGATGCGGGCCGGAGGGCCGCGGGCCCCACGCGGAACCACGAGGAAGCCGCGGAGGGGTGAGCGGGCGGCCGCCGGTCGTCATCGGCCGCCCGCTCACGTCAGGCGGTGATCACGGCTTCGGTGTGGCGTGCGGGCTGCACGTCACGTCGCCACGGTCGGTCCTCCCCGTGAGCAGGTAGGTGTCCACCCGCTCGTTGACGCAGGGGTTGACCAGACCGGTGACTCCGTGGGAGCCGGCGCCCTTCTCGGTGATGAGACGGGAACCCTTGAACCGCTTGTGCAGCTCGACGGCGCCCTCGTACGGAGTGGCGGCGTCCCGCTCGGACTGCACGATCAGCACCGGGGGCAGGCCCTTGCCGGTCCTGACCTCCAGCGGGTTCTGCTGCTTGGCCGACCAGGTCGCACAGGGCAGGTTCATCCAGGCGTTCGCCCAGGTCATGAACGGGTACTTCTGGTGCAGCCGGGTGTTGTCGCGGTCCCACTTCTTCCAGCTGGTGGGCCACTTGGCGTCCGCGCACTCGACCGCCGTGTACACGGCGTTGCTGTTCTCGGAGCGGGCGTTGCCCGCGGTGTCCGACAGGTCGGGGGCGGCGGCATCGATCAGCGCCTGGGTGTCGCCCGCCAGGTAGTCGCTCCAGGTCCGGGCCGTGGGCGCCCAGGCGGAGTCGTAGTACGGCGCTCCCTGGAAGAAGCCGATGAGCTCGGCGGGACCCAGGACGCCACCGATGGGGCTCTTCTTGGCCGCCGCGCGCAGCGTCAGCCACGCCTGCTCGACCTTCTCGGGCGTGTCGCCGATGTGGTAGACGGCGTCGTTGTCGGCGACCCATGCCTTCCAGTCGTCCCAACGCGTCTGGAAGGCGACGTCCTGGTTGAGGTTGGCCTCGTACCAGATGTTGTCCGTAGCCGGGTTGACCACGCTGTCGACGACCATGCGGCGCACATGCGTCGGGAAGAGCGTGCCGTAGACCGCGCCCAGATACGTGCCGTAGGAGACGCCCAGGAAGTTGAGCTTCTCCTCCCCGAGCGCCGCGCGGATGACGTCCAGGTCGCGTGCGGTGTTGGGCGTCGTCATGTGCGGCAGCATGCCGCCGCTGCGCTCGGCGCAGCCGGCCGCGTACTCGGCGGCCAGCTTGCGCTGCGCGCGCTTGTCCGCCTCGCTGTCGGGCACCGGGTCGGCCTTGGGGGCCTTCACGAACTCCTGCGGGTCGATGCACGAGATGGGCGCCGAGTGGCCCACCCCGCGCGGGTCGAAGCCGACGAAGTCGTATGCCTTCGCGGTGTTCGCCCAGAGCGGGTTCTTCGTGACGACGCGCTTCGGGAAGGCCATGCCGGAGCCACCGGGGCCGCCGGGGTTGTAGAGCAGGGCGCCCTGGCGCTCGGCCTTGGTGCCGGTGCTGACGTGCCGGTCGACGGCGAGCTCGATCTGCTTGCCGTGGGGCTTGGCGTAGTCGAGCGGCACGGTCACCCATCCGCACTGGATGGGCGCGGCGATCGCCCAGTCGGCCGGACAGTCCGTCCAGTCGATGCCGGTCTTCGCCGCCCTGGCCGCGGCGAGCTGTACGCCGCGCGCCTCCGTGGACCCGTGGTGACGGTCATCGGCGCCGGCGGCAGGCGCGGCGGTCGCGCCCGCAATCAGCGTCCCCGCGATCAGAGCGCCGGCCGAACCGAGCACTGCTGTGCGTATCAAGTGGAACCTCCCCCTGTGTGTGGCCGCCGGTGGCGGCGCACGTGTTCCTGCGTCCAGCGGATCCTTTCGTCTGTGGGGTGGCTGAGAACAGGGCGGACACCTGTTTCTTTGCCGAACCAATAACCGGTGACCCCTGCCCGCTGAGCGGACTCAGGCTCCGCGGGCCGCCCTCAGGCCGTGCAGCAGCTCTTCCAGGACCTCGTCCAGCAGACAGCGCAGGAGCCGGGCATCGGCGGCCAGTGCCGTCACCAGGACGCCGGGTCCGGCCAGCGGGGTGAGTACGGCGGTGGGGCCGAGCACCCGGGACACGAGCGAAGCGGTCTCGAACACGGGGTCGACCAGCAGCAGTTGCCCCACGGCCCGGTTGCCGCCGAGTACGGCGGCGCCGTCCCACCCTCCGGGCGCCCCGGGTCCGTAGGCCAGCTGCTGGTCGAGCAGCGGACGGCCGGCCCGGTGGACCGTCAGACGGGTGGTGAGGCTGCCGGTGTCCTCTCCGTGCCGGCCCAGGATCTGTTCCTCGCGCAGCACCAGCCGCGCGGTGGTGGCGAGTTCGACCCGGGTGGTCTGGTCGAGCGCGCTGCCGCAGGCCGAGATGAGCTGCTCGGGGAGCCAGCGCAGCTCCGCCCCCTCCCCCGCGCCGAGCCGCAGAGCGTACGAGGCGCGGCCCGCGTCGGGGCCGGCGCCGGGGAGCGCCACCGTGGCCGCCGCGGAGTCCACGGCCAGCAGGGCGCCGTCCTCGGCCCGCGCCTCGATGGCGAGGCGGTCGCCACCGAGGGGTGCGCTCATCGCGCCGACCACGGTGACGCGGGCGTATCCGGGCTCCGGTGATCTGGTGCGGCGCAGGGCGAGCGGCCCTTCGCTCTCCAGCACGGGGAGGGCGGTGGCCCCGCGCCCGTCGGGGACCGCGGTGATCCGCGCGGTGGCCTTGACGCTCATGCGGCCCAGGCGGCGAGCTGCGCCCGCACCCAGTCGGCTACCGGCCCGACCCCCTCGGCGGAGGTGAGGGAGGTGAAGACGACGGGGAGTTCACCGCGCTGCTCCGCGGCGTCGCGGGCCATCCGGCCGAGGTCGGAGCCGACGTACGGGGCGAGATCGGTCTTGTTGATGACGAGGAGGTCGGCGGTGGTGACTCCCGGGCCCCCCTTGCGCGGGATGTCGTCACCGCCCGCGACGTCGATGACGAATACCTGTGCGTCGACGAGCCCTTTGGAGAAGGTGGCGGTGAGGTTGTCGCCGCCGGACTCGACGAGGATCAGGTCGAGGGCCCCCACCGCTTCCTCCAGGTCCTCGACCGCTTCGAGGTTGGCGGAGATGTCGTCGCGGATCGCGGTGTGCGGGCAGGCGCCGGTCTCGACGGCCCGGATCCGCTCGGGCGGCAGGACGGCGTTGCGGAGCAGGAAGGCGGCGTCCTCCCGGGTGTAGATGTCGTTGGTGACGACGGCGATGGACAGCCGGTCGCGCAGGGCACGGCACAGGGCGGCGACGGTCGCGGTCTTGCCCGATCCGACCGGTCCGCCGAGGCCGATGCGCAGGGCGCGCCGGGTGCCGTCGGGACGTGCGGCGTCGGCACTGACGGCTGCGGGACCGTGGTGGGCGTGGTCGAGGTGCATGGGTGCGGCTCCTGGGGGTGACGGCGGAGGGGGGCGGGGTTCAGGAAGCGAACAGGCGGACCGGCCAGGCCGCGTGGGCCTCGGCGGTGATGTCGAGCAACGGGGCCGAGGCGGCGGGCAGCGCGTCGATCCCGTCCCGTGCTGCCGCGGCGGCCTCTTCGGCGACCCGGTCGAGTGCGGGAGCGAGGCGGGCGAGGACGGCGGTGGCCTCGAAGGGGTCGAGCGAGAGCAGCCGGACGACCGCGGTGGCCGGACCGCTCACGGCTTCGTACGCGACGCAGTGTGCGGCGTCCTCCGGCTCCAGGCCCGCCGCACGTGCGGTGAGGCCGAGGACGACGGGCTGATGGGCGCCGCGTGGCCGGGCCGCGGCGAGCGCGGCCAGTTCGGGGCTGGGCCAGGTGGACCGCGCGGCCCGCATGAGCTGACGTCCGAGCTTGCGTCCGACGGCCCGCAGTGCGGGCGACGGTGTACGGACGTCGGCGGCCTGGTCGAGCGCGAGCGGATCGAGGCCGTGCGCCGCCGCGGCGGCGAGCGCGGCGGAGGTGAGTCCGGTGGTGTGGAGCCGGCCCAGGCAGAAGTCCGCCAGGTCCTGGGCGTTGCGGATGCGTCCCGCCTTGACGGCCGGCTCGGCGCCACCGGAGTGGGCGTGGCCACCGGCGGGGAACCGGCCGTCGGCGAGGACGAGCAGGGCGGCGCGCGTCGTCATGGGTGCTGTCCTGCCCTCGGGGGTCGGCGATCGGGATCGTGTGGGACGGGATCGGAAGGGACGGGATCGGAAGGACCAGCGGAGTCGGAGGACTCGGCGGGCTCAACGGGTCATGGGTCCAGAGGGTCGGAGGGGCGGCGTGTTCAGAACAGGAAGTAGCGCTGGGCCATCGGCAGTTCCGCGGCAGGCGCCGGCTCGACCCGCTCCCCGTCGATGGTGACGTCGAAGCTGTCGGGATCGACCCGGACACGAGGCAGGGCGTCGTTCTCCCGCATGTCCGCCTTGGTCACACCGCGGGTGCTGGTGATCGGCACGAACCGCTTGCCGAGCCCCAGCCGTTCGGGCAGCCCGTCCTCGATGGCCGCGGCGGACACGAAGTTGAAGGAGTTGGCAGCGGGGGCCCTGCCCACGGCGCCGAACATCGGCCTGGGCATGACCGGCTGAGGGGTGGGGATCGACGCGTTGGCGTCACCCATCTGCGCGTACGCGATCTGGCCGCCCTTGATCACGGTCTGCGGCTTCACACCGAAGAAGGCCGGGTCCCACAGCACGAGGTCGGCCAGCTTTCCGCTCTCCACCGAGCCGATCTCCCGGTCCAGCCCCTGGGCCACCGCCGGGTTGATGGTGTATTTGGCGACATAGCGACGGGCCCGGTGGTTGTCGGCCGGTCCGTCGCCCGGCAGGGAGCCCCTCCGCCGCTTCATCACATGGGCGGTCTGCCAGGTACGCAGGACCACTTCGCCGATGCGCCCCATCGCCTGGGAGTCCGAGGAGATGATCGAGATGGCGCCGAGGTCGTGGAGGATGTCCTCGGCCGCGATGGTCGAGGGCCGGATCCGGGATTCGGCGAAGGCGAGGTCCTCCGGCACCGCGGGGTTGAGGTGGTGGCAGACCATCAGCATGTCGAGGTGTTCCTCGATGGTGTTGACGGTGTGCGGCCGCGTCGGGTTGGTGGAGCTGGGAAGGACGTACGGCTCCGAGACCACGCTGATGATGTCGGGTGCGTGCCCACCGCCCGCGCCTTCGGTGTGGTAGGCGTGGATGGAGCGACCCGCGATGGCGGCCAGGGTGTCGGCGACGAAGCCCGCCTCGTTGAGCGTGTCCGTGTGGATGGCCAGCTGTGCGCCGGTCTCCTCGCAGACCCCGAGGCAGGCGTCGATGACGGCGGGGGTGGCGCCCCAGTCCTCGTGGATCTTGAACCCCAGTGCTCCGGCCCGCAGTTGGGAGTGCATGGCCTCGCGGGACATCGTGTTGCCCTTGCCGAGAAGACCGATGTTGACGGGATAGGCCTCCAGCGCCTCGAACATCCGGGCGAGGTGCCAGGGGCCCGGGGTGATGGTGGTGGCCTTGGTACCTTCCGCCGGTCCCGTGCCACCGCCGACAAGGGTGGTGATCCCCGCGGAGAGCGCCTGGTCGATCAGGGTCGGCGAGATGAAGTGGACGTGGGCGTCGATGGCCCCCGCGGTGAGGAACTTGCCGTTGCCCGCGATGATCTCGGTCTCGGGACCGATGACCAGGTGGGGATGGACACCGTCCATCGTGTCCGGGTTGCCGGCCTTGCCGATGCCGGTGATCCGGCCGTCGCGGATGCCCAGGTCGGCCTTGACGATGCCCCAGTGGTCGATGATGACGGCGCCGGTGATCACCGTGTCGGGTGCACCTTCGGCGCGGGTGGTGCGCGCCTGGCCCATCGACTCGCGGATCACCTTCCCGCCCCCGAACACGGCTTCGTCACCGGCCCGCCCCGGGCCGCCGCAGCGGTCCTCCTCGATCTCGACGACGAGGTCGGTGTCGGCGAGCCGGATTCGGTCACCGGTGGTGGGCCCGAACAGATCGGCGTACACCGGGCGGCTGAGCTCAGGCATCGAGGGAACCTCCGGTGTCGCCGCGCAGTCCGGGGACGATGCGCAGGCCTGCGAGCGGGACGAGTTCGACGTCGACGGGGATACCGGGCTCGAAGCGCACCGCGGTCCCCGCGGCGATGTGCAGGCGCAGCCCATGGGCGGCCCGGCGGTCGAACTCCAGGCCGGGATTCGCCTCGGCGAAGTGGTAGTGCGAGCCGACCTGGACGGGCCTGTCGGCGGCGTTGAGGACGGTGAGGCGGGTGACGGGGCGCCCCTCGTTGAGCGGCACGGGGGCGTCCGCGTACAGGATCTCTCCGGGAATCATCAGCCGTTCCCCCGTCACACGATCGGGTCGTGCACGGTGACGAGCTTGGTGCCGTCCGGGAAGGTGGCTTCCACCTGGACGTCGTGGATCATCTCCGGGATGCCGTCCATGACGTCCGCGCGGGTGAGCACCTTCCTGCCGGAGGCCATGAGCTCGGCGACCGTCCGGCCGTCGCGGGCACCTTCCAGGAGGTGCGAGGTGATCAGGGCGATCGCCTCGGGATGGTTCAGCCGCAGCCCACGCGCCCTGCGCCTCTCGGCGACGTCGGCCGCCACGTGGATGAGCAGGCGTTCCTGTTCGTGCGGAGTCAGTTGCACGCTTCCACCCTCTTCGTCTTCCGCCCGGTACCGGCCCCGGGCGCAGCGGGACCCTATCCATCTTCAACAGACTGTTGAAGAACGGTCGGGGCTCCGCGGCCAGGTATTGCACGTTAGGGCGGAAGTTTTTCCGGCGCGTTAACTGATCTTTTGCGGATCCATGGACATCAGGCCCCGCAGCCCGTTCTCCAGCACCTCGGGCTCCGCCCCGCCGAACAGCGCCTCCTGGGCCATGAAGCCCTGAGCGGTGGCGATCATCGTGCGGGCGACATCGTCGGCGGGCACGTCGGAGTGCATGATGCCGGCCGCGCGATAGGCATCGACCAGCTTCGCCCAGGCGGCGCGCATGCCGGTGTAACCGCCCTCGAGCGTCGCCGCCAGCCGCTCGTCGCGCAGGGTCTCCGCCCACACCTGAACCATCAGCGCGGCGCACGTACGGCGTTCCAGCCCGTACACCTGCCCGTCGATCACCCTGCGCAGCACCCGGCCGAGCAGGACGTCGGGGGTGGGCGGCGGAGTGAGCTCCGCCGCCTCCTCGAACGCCTGCCGGATGGAGCGGAAGGCCTCGTCGGCGATGGCCGCGATCAGGTCCTCCTTGCTCGCGAAGTAGCGATAGACGGCCCCGGCCGACAGTCCGACCTCCTTCAGCACGTCCTGCATCGATGTGCCGTGGAAGCCGTTGCCGGAGAAACAGCGTGCGGCCCCGGCAAGGATCTGCCGACGACGGGCGTCTAGGTGCTCCTGGGATACGCGTGCCATGACCCAAACCTAAAACGAACGTTCCTTCTTGACAAGGATCCGCCCCGGGCGGACAGTGAAGCCGTCGTAAAACGAACGATCCTTCTCTTTGGATCGCCACTTTCGAATCGAGGCACCCCCATGTCTGCTGCACCGAACCGCCGTGCGGTGGTGATCGTCCTGCTCGTCCCCCTGGCGGTGACGCTCGCCCTCTGGGCCTTCGCATGGCCTGCCGCACGGATCGCGCCGCGCGATCTGCCCGTGGGCGTCGCCGGGTCCGCTGCCGCGGCCGGTCAGCTGCAGGAGCGGTTCCAGCAGCATGAGGGAGCCTTCGAGATCCACCGCTACGACGACGCGGCCGCCGCACGCACCGCGATCGAGAACCGGGTCGTATACGGCGCCGTCGTGGCCACCGGCAAGGGGCCGCAGCTCCTCGTCGCGTCGGCGGCGGGCCCCGTCGTCTCCCAGTTGCTGACCCAGATGGTCGCGGGAGCCTCACCGGCAGGAACCGCCGTACCGGTCACCGATGTCGTCGCGGCCCCGGCGGCAGACCCCCGCGGCAGCGCGCTCGGCGCGAGCATCCTGCCGCTGGCCATCGCCGGGGTCGCCGCCGGCGCGGTCGTGACCTCGATGAAGCTGCGCGGCGCCCGGGCTGCGGTGACCCTGGCCGGCACGGCGGCGCTGGTGGGCATCGCCACCACCGCGGTCACCCACAGCTGGCTCGGCGCGATCACCGGGGCCTGGTGGACGGAGGCCGGCGCCATCGGGCTGACCGTGCTGGCGATCGGCTCGATCGTGGCCGGCCTGGCCACCCTGATCGGCCCGGCGGGGATCGGCCTGGGGTCACTGCTGATCGTGCTGCTGGGCAATTCGTTCTCCGGCGTCACCAGCGCACCCGAGCTGCTCCCCGAGCCGGTCGGCCTGATCGGCCAGTGGCTGCCGC
The DNA here is from genome assembly GCF_036345975.1 of Streptomyces clavifer. NCBI lineage: Bacteria > Bacillati > Actinomycetota > Actinomycetes > Kitasatosporales > Streptomycetaceae > Streptomyces > Streptomyces clavifer. The sequence continues at coordinate 928,077 of NZ_CP107793.1, forward strand.
CCGGCGCGGGCGGCTCGCTGCTCCGGTCGGTCGCGTTCTTCGACGGAAGGGGCGCCGGCGGAGCCGTGGCGATCCTGGCGGCCTGGGCTGCGCTCGGCCTGCTCGCCGTCCTCGTCGCCGGCCGCGGGCGCCCGGAGCGGACCGACGGCGCCGCAGCCCCCGCGTCCGAGCCCGATCCCGTACCCGTGGGCTGAGTGTCCTCACACCGGAGCCGGCCGCGCACCCGCCACACCGGAGGGGTGGCCGACTCGTGAGCACCTCGGCCGTTTCGGCGCCGAGGGGGGCCTCTCCCCCTCCCTCCACTCGCCCTGCGGCTCGCTCCACGCCACGACGGCGACGCACGACCCAGGATGCCGCGCCCCCGTCCACGACGTGGAGGCGTTCCTCCTCGGACGGGCCGACCGCGGGTGCGGGGGCGCGGCTCGCGGCCGCCCCGGCCGACCGGGGCGGCGACAGGCACGGGCGGGCCGGGGCGGCGACATGCACGGGCCGGTGGGCGGGTAGTCATACAACAGCCTGCTCCGGACGCTCCGGTGCGGGACCGGCCCCCGGTCTCCGGCTCGGGGAGGGCGAGTTGGTGCGTGTCCACGCGATGCCCGTCGCCGTGCCGGCCCGTCACACGGGTTTTCCGGCGGGAGTTCGACCCGTCGAGCGGCACACCCTCGACGCCCCGGCGTACGGATGCGTGGATCACGCCGTGGAGAACCGCGCACCGCCCCAGTCGCCGCACCCCGCGAGGTGGACCCCGATGCCCTCACCCCAGCTCCCGCCGCTTCCCGCACTGACCCGCGCCGAAGCCGAGTTCATCGACTGCTATCTGGAAGTGCTCGACCAGATCGGCCGGATCAATCCGGCCCGTGGGAGCGACACCTACGGAGCGCTGAGGGCCGCTCAGGCGCTGGCCTCACGGGCCGCCGACCTCCGCGACGCGCTCGCACTCATGCACGACCGGGGCGAGACGCAGATTCACGCGGCCACGCTGGCACGGGCACTGCGACTGCTGGACGGGGAGCGACGCGCAGGCCGGGTCACCATGCCTCCGGATCCGACGAGTTGACAGCTGCCCCACCCCGGATCCCCCGCCCCCGCCGGCTCTCGACGCCCTTTCACGACACGCCCGGTGGGAGGACCAGTTTCGCTCGCTCGTTCGGCGTAGACGCTCGCCCGCACGAGGGACAGTCCAACTTGCGCAGTGTGCGCGGACGCCAAGCGGAATATGTACTTCCGCCGCTGGTACGGGGCTGGTCGGACAACGCCGACGAGGCCCGGAACAGAACCCGTCCACCCGAATGGATCAGTCGTGATGACTCTCACATAACGCCATTTCAGCTCGGAAATCCGGCGGTCCGTGAGTAAAGATCCCTGGGACGACAAGCCCCCGCCACCGCGGCGGGGCGGTCCGGGCGGACGCCGAGTCCTGCCGCTGTCCGGATGCCTGGTCGACAGAAGTGGATCGGCAGGAGTGGAGGACCCGAGCACAACGGGCCGACCGGAATTCCGGGCGGCCCTCGGGGTGAAGCCGCCGTGTGCGGCCGGGCAACTTCGCCAGCCCGAACCCGACAGGTCATCCTTCACAGGCGGCTGACGAAGGGTTGCGCATGACTGCGCAGGTTCATGTCCCGTCTCTGCTTGCCCGGGCCGGAACGGCCTCGGTCCTCACCATCGCTCTGGGTACCACCATGCTGGCGCCCGGCCTCGTCAACGACGCCGAGGCAGCGACCCACTCGACGAAGGCACTCAAGATCGCTGCCTCGAAGAAGGGCTCGCCGTACGGCTACGGCGCCACGGGGCCCAACCGGTTCGACTGCTCGGGCCTCACGCTCTACTCCTTCAAGAAGGCGGGCAAGAAGCTCCCCCGCACGGCCCAGCAGCAGTACAACAAGACCCGCCACCTCACCAAGTCGCAGCGGCAACGCGGCGACCTGGTGTTCTTCCACTCGGGCCGGAGTGTCTACCACGTGGGCATCTACGCCGGCGGGGGGAAGATCTGGCACTCGCCGAAGACCGGTGCCGTGGTCCGGCTGGAGAAGATCTGGTCGAAGAGCGTCTGGTACGGGAGGGTCCGCTGACGGCTGTAGCCACCTGGATCAGTGCAGCAGGGGTCCGGTCACCAGGACGAGGCCCAGTGCGGTGAGCGCCGCGCCGCTGCCGCCCTCGATCGCGCGGGCGGTACGCGGCCGGCGCAGCCACCGGCCGAGACGGTCCACCAGCAGGGCCACGGCCGGGAACCAGACGAGCGCCAGCAGTACGACCATCGACGCGAGCAGCAGGGTCCTGGGAAGGGGCGGCTGCCCGTCGGGGACGAACTGGGGCAGCAGGCTCAGGAAGAGGACGGGCGCCTTGGGGTTCAGGGCGTTGGTGAGGAATCCCTGGCGCAGCGAGCGCCCGGGGCTCATCGGCGCCCTGTCCCCGGCCTCGTCCGAGGACGGGTTCCCCTCCGCCACCGGACCCCGTCGGCGTATCGCGTACAGGGCGCCGAGCCCCAGACAGAGCACGTAGGCACCTCCGAGCAGCTGCACGGTGCGGAAGAGCACGGGCATCGTGACCAGTACGGCGGCCAGACCGGCGACGGCCAGCGCCGTGTGCACGAGCAGGCCCCCGGCGACTCCGACCGCGGTGGCGACCCCGGATCCACGCGAGGCCAGGGCGTTGCGTACGACCACGGTGAAGTCCGCGCCGGGCAGCGCGACCATGCCCGCGGCCACCCCGATGAAGGCGATCAGTTGTGCGTCCATGTGCACACGATGACCCCGTCGGGCCTTTAGCGTGTACTTGCAATCTTCTGGGTCTGCCAAAAGGAACGCTTAATGTACGATCCGACGCGCCTGGCCGCGCTGGTGGCGGTGGCCGAGGCCGGTTCGATCACCCGGGCGGCTGCGCGGCTCGGCTACACCGCGCCCGCACTCTCCCAGCAGCTGGCCAAGCTGGAGCGGGAAGCCGGTGCGGTGCTCCTGGTGCGGCACCATCGCGGGGCGCGGCTGACGGCGGCCGGTGAGCTGCTGGCGGGGCGGGCCAGACGGGTGCTGGACGAGATGGACCAGGCCCGGCACGAGCTTGCCCGCCTCGCAGGGCTGTCGGGAGGGCGACTGCGGGTCGGTACGTTCACGACGGCCGGAATCCATCTGCTGCCCCCTGTGCTCGCCGCCTTCCGGCGCGCCCACCCGGACGTGGAACTGACCGTCACGGACTACGAGCCGCCCTCCGGGGTGGCCGCGGTGGCCGCGGGTGAGGTGGATCTGGCGCTGACCCATGCGTACGAGCCCGCGACCGCGGAGCCGATGCCCGCAGGGGTGTCCGCCGACCCGCTGCTCGTCGAGGAGCTGGTGCTGATCACCGCCGTCGGCCACGTCCTGTCCGAGGGCAGCGGTTCCCTGCCCGTGGGCGAGCTGGCGGGCAGGCCCCTGATCAGCAGCGCACCCGCCCATCCGCCGAGACGCGGGGTGGAGCGCGCGCTGGCCGAGGCCGGGGCGACCCCCGCCGTGGTCTGCGAATCCCCCGGCTACGCGCTGGTGTGCGCACTGGTCAGCGCGGGGCTCGGCGTGGCGGTGGTACCGGAGATGGTCGCGTCGATGTCCCCGACGCCCCTCGCCGTACGCCGGCTGGAGGCGGCGGCGTTCCGGCGGACGATCTCCGTGGTGCACCGGGGTGACCGGAGCTCGGTCGCGGCGACCACGCTCAGGGCCCTGCTCCGCAGCGGCTTCGGCCGCGGGGCGACGGGAACGCAGTGACTGTGGTGACCACGGGTGCGCGCCGTGGCCTGCGGCGTGGGAAGCCGGGCCGGGCCCCCGGCCTGGCCGGGAGTCGCGAGCGCGCTCGGGAACTCGGCCCGTGCGGGAGTTCAGGTGCGTAGCGAAGGCACGCTCCAGGCGGGACCCCCGGACGAACGGAAGGCGCGAGGTCCGTACGGCCTCCAGGGATCCGTGCGGCGGCCCGGGATCCGTACGGCGGCTCGGGATCCGCACGGGAGGCCGACCGACCGGCACCTGGCGTCAGGCCCGTGCGGGGACGGGCCAGGGAAGGGTGATGGACACGGTCTTGCCGCCGTCCGGGGTGGGACTGACGCCCAGGCCCCCTCCGCACTCCTTGGCCAGGGCACGGATGATCACCATGCCGCGACCGTTGTCCTGCCGGACCGCCGCGGGCAGCTTCTGGGGCCAGCGCGGGTGACTGTCCGTCACTCCGAGGTAGAGCTCGACGTCCCGGTCGAGGCGGAGGTCCACCGTGAACGTGGGCGACTGTCCGAAGGTGTGCTGCACGGCGTTGGTGGCGAGCTCCGACACGATCAGCCGGATGACGTCGGCCGCCTCGGAATCGTCGGACAGGCCCCATTCGGAAAGCACCCTGGTCACGTGTCTCCGGGCCGCGGAGACCGAGACCGGATCGCTCGGCAGAGTGACGGTTGCTTCCTGATGGTCTGCCATGGCGACGCCGTCCCTTCCCGCCCGGACCGAACCGCGATCGGCCTGGATTGTGCTTCGCGTCAGACTGCCACTGATGCACCCCTCTGTAACGACGATCCACAAGATATGCATATATCTGTCGCTCATTACGGTGAACTCTGCCCCCTGAGCCTCGTACTGGCGCAACACTGGCCCCTTTCCGAGCCGACCCGGCACGGGTCGGCTCTCCGCACAGCGGAAGGAGGCCGGCATGCAGCACGGCCCTGTCGTACGCCGTCGCAAGCTCGGCGAGGAACTACGCGGCCTGCGCCACGGCGCGGGACTCACGAGCCGCGACGCGGCCCGGCTGCTGGGCTGGCACCAGTCGAAGGTGAGCCGGATCGAGACGGGAGCGAGCGGGGTGAGGCCGGGCGACGTGACCCGGTTACTGGATGCCTACGGGGTCGACGACGCGCAGCTCCGGTCACTGCTCCAGGCGCTCGTCGGCTCCGCGGGCGGGGGCGGCAACGGATGGTGGCACGCCTATCGCGGTCTCATCCCGCCCCAGTACCGCGACTTCATCAGCCTGGAGTCCCAGGCCGGAGCCGCACGCACCCTGGAGACCTCGGTGGTGCCGGGACTGCTCCAGACCGCCGACTACGCACGGGCGGTCACCCGGTCCTCCCTGGACGGGCTGCCGCCCGCGCAGCTGGACTCCCTGGTGGAGGTCCGGCTCGCCCGGCAGGGAGTACTGCACGCGCGCAGACCGCTCCACTTGAGCGCCGTGCTCGACGAGGCCGTACTACGGCGTGGCGTCGGCGGTCCACAGGTCATGCGGAACCAGCTGAATCATCTGGCCGACGTGGCCCAATTGCCGCATGTGCAGTTGCAGTTGCTCCCGTTCGACGCAGGCAGCTACATCGGCCTCACCGGACCTTTCGTTATCTTCTCCTTCCCGACCATTTCTGATCTGGATGTGGTCGTTCTTGACCACTTGACGAGTAGTCTCTATCTGGAGCGGAGAGAAGACCTTGAGGCGTACAGCTCGGCCTTCCGCACCATGCAGGCTCACGCGCTGTCGCCGGAGCGTTCGCTGGACCTCATCGCCGCCGTAGGCCGCGGCGGTTGACCGGATCTTCAGACTGCCCGAGGGGGGCACGATGTCCGACCGTCTCGCACAGCCCGCACTCCGGTGGCGGCGCAGCAGCCGCAGCACCGGGATGAACAACTGCGTGGAAGCCGCACCACTGGACGGCGACCTGCTCGCCGTACGGGACTCCAAGGATGTGGACCTGCCGCCGCTGCACTTCACCGCGACGGCCTGGACGTCCTTCGTGGCCGGGCTGCGGGAGCACCGGGGCGGCTGAGCGGTCAGCCGGAGGGGGCGGTGGCCACGATCGTGGCCACCGCGGCCATGATCTCGTCCCTCGTCAGATCGGCCCGCGCGGTCAGCCGCAGCCTGGAGATCCCGTCCGGGACGGAGGGCGGCCGGAAGCACCCCACCGCGAGACCGGCCGAACGGCAGTCGGCGGCCCAGCGCACCGCCGCCTGTGCCGACGGCGCCCGGACCGACACGACGGCCGCGTCCGGTCGTACGGCGGTCAGCCCCGCCGCCGACAGCCGGTCGTACAGTTCGGCGGCGACGGCCCGGGCCCGGCCCGCCCGTTCCGGTTCCCTGCGCAGCAGCCGCAGGCTGCCCAGGGCGGCTCCGGCGGCCGCCGGAGCGAGGCCGGTGTCGAAGATGAACGTCCGGGCCGCGTTGACCAGATGGTCCACGACGCGGGCAGGGCCGAGGATCGCCCCGCCCTGGCTGCCGAGGGATTTCGAGAGGGTGAGTGTCGCCACGATGTCCTCGCCGCCCGCGAGCCCGGCGGCGCCGAGCGCGCCGCGCCCGCCCTCGCCCAGGACGCCCAGGCCGTGGGCGTCGTCCACGAGGAGTGCCGCTCCGCCGCCCCGGCACGCGTCGGCCAGGGCGCCCAGCGGAGCGGCGTCGCCGTCCACCGAGAAGACGGAGTCGGTCACGGCCAGGGCCCGTCCGCCATGGGTGTGCAGCGCCTTCCGCACCGCGTCCGGATCCGCGTGCGGAACGACGGAAGTGGCCGCGCGGGAGAGTCGGCAGCCGTCGACGATCGAGGCGTGGTTCCCCGCATCGGACACGATCAGCGACTCCGGCCCGGTGAGCGCGGTGAGCGCGGCGAGGTTGGCGGCGTAACCGGACGACAGGACGAGGGCTGCCTCGAAACCGCAGAAGTCCGCAAGCTCGCGTTCGAGTTCGGCGTGCAGGGTGGTGGACCCGGTGACCAGCCGCGACCCGGTGGCACCCGCTCCCCAGCGGAGGGCCGCCTCGGCTGCGGCCGCGGTCACCTCGGGGTGCCGCGTGAGACCGAGATAGTCGTTGCTCGCGAGGTCGAGCAGTCCCGATTCGGCGGGCCGGGGGCGCAGGGTGCGGACGAGTCCGGCCGCGGCACGGCGGCGGGCCTCGTCATCGATCCAGTCGAACGGGGCGAAGGGCATGGGGGCGGTCCCTTTTGTAGGCAGCCCACAGACCCTAGCGGGGTGCGCAGCAGGTCAGGATGTGGCAATACACACACCCTCGGCCGCCTCTGCTGTCCGGTTCCTCCTTGGCCGATGGCGGTGCCGTACGTCAGGATCAGGGCCATGGACCTGCTGAACACGCTGGTGGACAAGGGACTGCGGCGCGAACTGCCGACCCGTGAAGAAGCGCTCGCCGTGCTGGCGACCTCGGACGACGAACTGCTCGACGTGGTGGCCGCGGCCGGAAAGGTACGCCGTCAGTGGTTCGGGCGGCGCGTGAAGCTCAACTATCTGGTGAACCTGAAGTCCGGACTCTGCCCCGAGGACTGCTCGTACTGCTCGCAGCGGCTCGGCTCCAAGGCGGGGATCCTCAAGTACACCTGGCTGAAACCGGACGAGGCGACGAAGGCCGCCGCCGCCGGGGTGGCCGGCGGTGCGAAGCGCGTGTGCCTGGTGGCGAGCGGCCGGGGGCCGACGGACCGGGACGTCGACCGCGTGTCGCAGACGATCGAGGCGATCAAGGAGCAGCACGAGGACGTCGAGGTGTGCGCGTGCCTCGGTCTGCTCTCGGAGGGTCAGGCCGACCGGCTGCGGTCCGCGGGCGCCGACGCGTACAACCACAACCTCAACACCTCGGAGGGGACGTACGGGGAGATCACGACCACCCACACGTACGCCGACCGGGTGGACACCGTGCAGCAGGCCCAGTCCGCGGGCCTCTCGGCGTGTTCCGGGCTGATCGCGGGAATGGGTGAGACCGACGCCGATCTGGTGGACGTCGTGTTCTCGCTGCGCGGGCTGGACCCGGACTCGGTGCCGGTGAACTTCCTGATCCCGATCGAAGGCACCCCGCTCGCCAAGGAGTGGCACCTGACTCCCCAACGGTGCCTGCGCATTCTGGCGATGGTCCGGTTCGTCTGCCCGGACGTCGAGGTGCGGCTCGCGGGCGGGCGCGAGGTCCATCTGCGCTCGATGCAGCCGCTCGCCCTGAACCTGGCCAACTCGATCTTCCTGGGTGACTACCTGACCACCGAGGGGCAGTCGGGCCAGTCCGACCTCGACATGATCGCGGACGCCGGTTTCGAGGTGGAGGGGGCGGACACGACGACGCTTCCCCGGCACCGCGCCACGACGGGCGGCGGCTGCGGTTCGCACGACGGCGGCTGCTCCCCGTGCGGCGAAACTCCCGAGGCCGCTCAGGACTCCTCCGAGGCCCCGGCTGTGGGGCCCGAACCCGCAGGTGCGGAACCTGCGCGAACGGACCCTGTGCGAACGGATCTGGTGACGGTGCGCCGTCGCGGCGCCGGCACGGACATCGCGCCCAATGCCTGATCCGCTCTCCCCTGCCGAACTCCGCTCCCTGGACCGGGCCCACGTCTGGCATCCCTACGGTCCGATGCCGGGCCGTCAGGAGCCACTGGTCGTGGAGTCGGCGTCCGGGGTGCGGCTCCGGCTCGCCGAACCGGCTGACGGCCAGCTCGAGTTGGTGGACGGCATGTCGTCCTGGTGGTCGGCGGTGCACGGCTACAACCATCCGGTGCTCAACGAGGCTGCCCGCGGCCAGCTGGACCGGATGAGCCATGTGATGTTCGGCGGGCTGACACACGAGCCCGCCGTCCGGCTGGCCACCCGGCTGGTGGAGATCACTCCGGAGCCGCTGCAGCACGTCTTCCTCGCCGACTCCGGGTCGGTCTCGGTCGAGGTCGCGGTGAAGATGTGCCTGCAGTACTGGCGCTCGGCCGGGCGGCCCGCCAAGCACCGGCTGCTGACGTGGCGCGGCGGCTATCACGGGGACACCTGGCAGCCGATGTCGGTCTGCGATCCCGAAGGCGGTATGCACGAGCTGTGGTCGGGGGCCCTCCCTCGCCAGATCTTCGCGGACGCGCCGCCCGACGGCTTCGACGCGGAGCCGGACGCCCGCTATGTCCGGCACCTGCGGGAACTGATCGCCGCGCATGCCGACGAGCTGGCCGCGGTGATCGTGGAGCCGGTGGTACAGGGTGCGGGAGGGATGCGGTTCCACTCGCCGGAGTACCTTCGGGTGCTCCGCGAGGCGTGCGACGCGCACGACGTGCTCCTGGTGTTCGACGAGATCGCCACCGGATTCGGCCGTACGGGGAAGCTGTTCGCGGCCGGGCACACCGGGGTGTCCCCGGATGTCATGTGTGTCGGCAAGGCGCTGACCGGCGGATACCTGACGCTGGCGGCGACACTGTGCACCACCCGCGTGGCGGAGGGCATCTCGAGCGGGGCGGTGCCGGTGCTCGCGCACGGGCCCACCTTCATGGGCAATCCGCTCGCCTCGGCCGTGGCCTGCGCGTCCATCGAGCTGCTGCTCGGCCAGGACTGGGAGCAGGAGGTGAAGCGGATCGGCGCCGGGCTGCGGCACGGCCTCGCCGAGGCCGCCGGTCTGCCCGGCGTGCGGGACGTGCGCGTGCTGGGCGCGATCGGTGTCGTACAGCTCGACCACGAGGTGGACATGGCGGCCGCCACCCGGGCGGCCGTCCGCGAGGGCGTATGGCTGCGGCCCTTCCGCGATCTCGTCTACACGATGCCCCCGTACGTGACGGGCGACGACGATGTGGCGCGGATCTGCCGGGCCGTGTACGCGGCGGCGAGGGAGGGCTGAGATGACGATTCTGGTGGTGTCCGGCACGGGCACCGAGATCGGCAAGACAGTGGTGACCGCGGCCGTGGCCGCGGCCTGTTCAGGTCGGCGGGTCGCGGTGCTCAAGCCCGCTCAGACCGGTCTCGCCCCCGGGGAGCAGGGGGACGTGGCCGAGGTCGTGCGGCTGGCGGGGGGCCGGGTGACGGCGGTGGAACTGGCCCGCTTTCCCGAGCCGTTGGCCCCGGAGACCGCGGCACGCCGCTCCGGCCTGCCGCCCGTGCGCCCCTACGAGATCGCCGACGCGGCCCAGAAGCTGGCGACGGAGCACGATCTGGTGCTGGTCGAGGGCGCGGGCGGACTGCTCGTACGTTTCGACGAGCAGGGCTCCACACTCGCGGACGCCGCCCGGCTGATGGCCGCACCCGTGCTGGTCGTGGCACCCGCGGGCCTCGGGACCCTCAACGCCACCGCGCTGACGGCGGAGGCGCTGCGAGCCCGTGGCCTGGCATGTCCCGGCGTGGTGGTGGGCAGCATGCCGGCCGAACCCGATCTGGCGGCCCGGTGCAACCTCGAAGACCTCCCCGTCGCCGCGGGCGCCCCGTTGCTCGGTGTGGTCCCGGCCGGGGCGGGGTCGCTCTCCCCCGCCGATTTCCGTGCACGGGCGGCGGCTTGGCTGGCGCCGGAGCTGGGTGGGAACCGGCTCGGCAGGTGAAGGGCTGAGCGGGCTCGTATCTGGAGGGCTGAGCCGGCCCGCACGGGGGAGAATCGAAGGAGCCGTACGCGTCCCGCCGAGGAGGTCCGTCATGCGTCTGCGCAGCACGAGGATTCCGCGGGACGCGGTGCACCATCCGGTCTTCGCCCGGTTCTATGCCCGGGTGAGCGTGACGGCCGACCTCAGGGGCGGTATCGCCGGGCTCCGTGAGGAGCTCCTGTCCGGAGTCTCGGGCCGGGTCATCGAGATCGGCGCGGGAAACGGCCTCAATTTCGCGCATTACCCGGGGTCGGTGTCCGAGGTGGTGGCGATCGAACCCGAGCGCCGTCTCCGTCAGCTGGCGGCCCGTGCCGGATTTCGCGCCGAGGTCCCGGTCGATGTGGTGCCGGGCACGGCCGAGGCCCTCCCGGTCAAGAGCGAGGCCTTCGACGCCGCGGTGGCGTCGTTGGTGCTGTGCACGGTTCGGGACCTGCCCCGGGCGCTGTCCGAGATCAAACGTGTACTCCGGCCGGGCGGTGAGCTGCGCTTCTTCGAGCACACGCTGGCCCCGGGGCGAGCGCTGGCGACCACCCAGCGGGTGGTGGACCGGACGGTATGGCCACTGCTCTTCGGGGGCTGCCACACGGCGCGGGACACGATCGCGGCCATCGAGTCGGCCGGCTTCGAGCTGGGCGTGTACCGGAGGCTGCGGATCCCGGAGAAGGGCGTCCAGCTGCCGACCACACCCTGCGTGCTCGGTGTGGCCCGCAGGCCCATGGCCGTGGAATGAGACTCCCGCCCCCTGCCCCGGGCCCGGCCGCCGGTGGGCCGGGCCGCCTGACCCGCGTCCCCGATCACCGGGGCGGGGGCGGACCACAGGGGCGGGCGGACCCGTGCCGCGGGTGGGAGGCCGGGGCCGGGTCAGAGGCTCCACTGACGCAGTTCGTCGGCGATCGTCCGGACGTCCGCCTTGCCCTCCTTCACCAGGCGGGCGAGATCGCGTACCTGCTCGGGCGACGTGGTGACCTTCAGCCCCGAGGCGACGAGGTAGCCGTAGGCGACCGCGGACGCGAACATGGCGTTGGAGTGTTCCAGCGCGGGTACGTGGAGGAGCAGCTGCAGCATGGCGGCCGCACGGGAGTGCGGATCGCTGTAGACGGGGCTGCCGAAGATCTCCGCCTCGTGCCGGCTGACCGCGGCGACGAGCGCACCCCAGTCGACGACCTGCGGGTCACCGGGCGTCTTGTGCTCGGCGACCATGAGCAGCCAGGAAAGGTCGATCTGCAGATTCAACGGGTGCCTTCGCGCTCCGGGCCGAACTCCTCGGCGAACACCGACTCGTACTGCTTCATGAAGTCGGCCGCGGCCTCGACGAAGGTGTGTCCCACCTCGCCCGCATCCTGTTTGACGAGTTCCTCTATGTAGCGGTTCACGCTCATCCCCCTCTGCAGGGCGCGCTGCCGCGCTGCCTCGGCGGTCGCCTCGTCCACGCGAACGTTCAGCTGAGTCTTGGGCACGGCATCACGCTAGCGCGTACGCGCTAGCACCGGCAAGGGGAAGCACTTCGTGGCCCGTACATCTGCGACCGCCCGCCCGCATCGCGGAATCCGCTCGACTCCCGAGTTCGACCGATGGTGGGATGGCGGACATGAATGATCTGGTGATCCGCGCGGCCACGGCGGACGACGTCGACACCGTTCTGGCGTTCTGGAAGTCCGCGGCGGAGGGCACCAGCATCAGCGACGACCGGGACGGCGTCGAACGGCTGGTGGCACGCGACGCAGGCGCCCTGATCCTCGCCGAGCGGGACGGCGCACTCGCCGGGACCGTCATCGCGGGCTTCGACGGCTGGCGGTGCCACCTGTACCGGCTCGCTGTCCATCCCGGCCTGCGTCGCCGCGGCGTCGGCGCGGCACTGCTCGCCGCCGCCGAGGAGCGGTTCACCGCGCTCGGCGGGCGGCGGGGCGACGCGATGGTGCTGGACCGCAACACGCTCGCCCAGCATGCCTGGCGTGCGGCGGGGTATGCGCCTCAGGCCCGGTGGAGCAGATGGGTGAAGCACCTCACCACCTGAAACGGGCCGGGCCCGAAGCCCGGGCCGCACGACAACAGAGGGGCGCGAAGTCCAGGGGTGGACGGAGCGGACTCGACGGACAACCGGAACGTCCGGCACTTTGCCGACCCTTTACTATGGATCCCCAACCGTCCGACTTTTCGAAAGGTGTGAGCGTCCGCCCATGGGCGAGCCTCCCAGTAGTAGATACCGCCGACATCGCGCGAACCTCCTGACCCTGCCTGATCATGGGACGGAGGTGAACCGATGACCGAAGTGCTACTGCTCCTCGTGGCGGTGCTGCTCTCCCTCGCCTGCGGCGCATTCGTGGCGGCGGAGTTCTCCCTGACCACCGTGGAGCGCGGCGAGCTCGAACGGGCCGTCGAGCGGGGGGAGCGCGGGGCGGCCGGAGCACTCAAGGCGGTACGCAGCCTCACGTTCCAGCTCTCCGGCGCACAGCTCGGCATCACCGTCACCAACCTGGTGGTCGGCATGCTCTCCGAACCGTCCATCTCCAAGCTGATCCGCGGGCCGGTGGAGGCGACGGGGGTTTCGCCGGGCGTGGCCTCGTCCCTGGCCCTCGTGATCGGCACCGCTCTGTCCACCGTGGTCCTGATGGTGGTGGGTGAGCTCGTCCCGAAGAACTGGGCGATCTCGTCCCCGCTCGCCGTCGCCAAGGTGGTCGCGACTCCGCAGCGGGTCTTCACCGCCGTCTTCCGCCCGTTCATCAGCCACCTCAACAACACCGCCAACCGCTTGGTGCGCCGCTTCGGCCTCGAGCCGACCGAGGAGCTTGCCTCCGCGCGCAGCCCGCAGGAGCTGGTGGCCCTGGCACGTCACTCCGCGAAGGAGGGCGCACTGGAGGCGGACACGGCGGAGCTGTTCGTGCGCACCCTGAACCTGTCGGAGCTGACCGCGGAGAACGTGATGACGCCGCGCGTCCAGGTGACGGCCCTCGACATCCGGGCAACCGCGGAGGACGTCGCGAACGCCACCAGGGCCACCGGTCTCTCCCGCTTCCCCGTCTACCGGGGCAGCCTGGACACCGTCGTCGGCGTCGCGCACATCAAGGACGTCCTGGCCGTCCCGGCCGACCAGCGGTCCCGTAAACGGGTGTCCGACATGCTGCGCGAGCCCTTGCTCGTACCGGAGACCCTCACCGTGGACCGTCTGCTCGACCGGCTGTCGGGGAAGCTCGCCATGGCCGTCGTCATCGATGAGTACGGCGGGACGGCAGGCGTCGTGACCCTGGAGGACATCGTCGAGGAGGTCGTCGGCGAGGTGCGCGACGAGCACGACCCGCACGAGACTCCCGACCTGGCGCCCGCCGGGGAGGACGCCGACGGACGGGTCCTGTGGTCCGCCGACGGGGCGGCCCGCACCGACCAGCTCCGGACCATCGGGCTGCGGGTCCCCGACGGGCCCTACGAGACGCTGGCCGGACTGATCGCCACCGATGTCGGCCGCATTCCGGTGGTCGGCGACACCGTCGAGCTCACCGGTTGGCGGATCGACGTGGTGGACGCCTCGGGGCACCGCGCCGCGCGTGCTCTGCTGCACGCCCCCCTGCCCGGTACCGACGAGCCGACGGAGGACGAACGATGATCGCCGTCCAGCTCTTCATCGGTCTGCTGACCCTTGTCGTCAACGCGTTCTTCGTCGGCGCCGAATTCGCACTGATCTCCGTCCGGCGCAGCCAGATCGAGCCGGAGGCCGAGGCCGGGAACCGGCGGGCGCGCAGCGTCATCTGGGGCCTGGAGCACGTGTCGGCCCTCCTCGCGGCGGCCCAGCTCGGCATCACGCTCTGCACCCTGGTGCTGGGCATCGTCGCCGAACCCGCCATCGCGCATCTGCTGGAGCCCGTCTTCGACGCGGTGGGTGTCCCCCACGGACTGGTGCACCCGATCTCGTTCGTGATCGCCCTGTCCGTCGCCACGTATCTCCACATGCTGCTGGGCGAGATGGTGCCGAAGAACATCGCACTGGCCGAGCCCGCCCGCACGGCGCTCCTGCTGGGACCGCCGCTGGTGACCCTGGCCCGGGCACTGCGGCCGGTGATCTTCACGATCAACGCCTTCGCGAACGCGCTGCTCAGGCTCCTGAGGGTGGAGACCAAGGACGAGGTGTCCGCCACCTTCTCCGACGACGAGCTGGCGCGGCTCGTCAAGGACGCGGGGGACGCCGGACTCGTCGACGACCGTTCGGCCGAGCGGTTGCGCCACGCGCTGGAGCTGGGTCGCCGCCCGGTCCGGGACGTACTGATGCCGGTCGAGCGGGTGCTGTACACCCGGGTCGGGACCACGCCCGAGGAGCTGGAGAGGCTCTCGTACGAGTCCGGCTTCTCGCGCTTCCCGGTGATGGACAGCGAGCAGCGGATCCTCGGCTACCTGCATGTGAAGGACGCTCTGGACGCCACGCCCCGCGATGTCCCGTTCCCCGTGACGGCGCTGCGTCCGATCGCCCGGGTGCGGGCGGCGACGCCGCTCGACGACGTACTGACCGCGTTGCGACGGAGCCGTACGCATCTGGCGGCCGTTCTCGACGAGGACGACCGGCTGGCCGGCATGGTCACCATGGAGGACGTGCTGCGCGAACTGGTGGGCCGCCCCCAGGCCCGCTGACACCGGTACCCGAGGACGAACCGAGAAGGGCGCGGCCGTGGCCGCGCCCTTCTCTCTGCGTCCGGGGCATTCGGCTCTCTGCGCCTGGGGCATTCGGCCGCGGCCACGGTACGATCGCACCGCCATGAAACTGAATGCCTCCTACACCAGTCTTGTCGCGGTCGGCGACTCCTTCACCGAGGGCATGTCGGACCTGCTGCCGGACGGTACGTACCGCGGCTGGGCCGATGTTCTCGCTTCCCGGCTCGCGGCCCGCACGCCCGGCTTCCGCTACGCCAATCTCGCGGTACGCGGAAAGCTCATCGGCCAGATCGTCAAGGAGCAGGTTCCCATCGCGGCGGCGCTGCGACCCGACGTGATCACACTCGTCGGAGGGCTCAATGACACCCTCCGGCCGAAATGCGACATGGGTATGGTCCGCGGCCGCCTGGAGGAGGCCGTGGAGCGGCTCGCCCCGGCGTGCGGGACGCTGGTGCTGATGCGGAGCCCCGGCCGCAACGGACCGGTCATGGCACGCTTCCGGCCGCGCATGGAGGAACTGTTCTCCCTGGTGGACGACTTGGCGGAGCGCCACGGTGCGCTGGTGGCCGATCTGTACGGTGCGCCGTCGCTCGGCGATCCCCGGATGTGGGACGTCGACCGGCTGCATCTGACGGCCGAGGGGCATCGCCGGGTCGCGGAGGCGGTCTGGCAGACGCTGGGACTTCCCGCGGAGAGCGACTGGCGAAATCCGATGCCCGTGTCGCAGCCTGCCCGATGGGCGAAGCGGCGGGTGGACGACGTCCGGTTCGCCCGACAGCATCTGGTGCCCTGGATCGGGCGGCGGCTCACCGGCAGGTCGTCCGGCGACGGGCGGGGCGGGGCCCAGTTCGACGGGGCGCTCGGGAAGGCTTTCTGGATCACACCGGAGGACGGACCCGCTCCGGGCCCCGTGACGGGGTGGCGCCGGCTCGACGGCTGACCGGTGCATGGCACCGAAGAAGTGGCACCGAAGAAGCCGACGGCCGGAAGCCGGTCCGTTCGGGGTGCCGGCCCGCGGTTGGCCTGCCGGGCCCGTGGAGCAGCGGGCCCGGCAGCCGTTCGTAGGAACCCACACACCGGACCGCGGCGTCGGCCTGCAGAAACCGCCAGTAGAATCCGGACACGTGACTGCTGTGTCTGCGAAGCCTCGCATCCCCAATGTCCTGGCCGGCCGCTATGCCTCTACGGAGCTGGCCGTCCTCTGGTCCCCCGAGCAGAAGGTGAAGCTGGAACGTCAGCTGTGGCTGGCGGTGCTGCGCGCTCAGAAGGACCTCGGGATCGAGGTGCCCGACGCTGCGCCGGCCGACTACGAGCGCGTGCTCGACCAGGTCGACCTGGCCTCCATCGCCGAACGCGAGAAGGTCACCCGGCACGATGTGAAGGCCCGGATCGAGGAGTTCAACGCCCTCGCCGGCCATGAGCAGGTCCACAAGGGCATGACCTCCCGGGACCTCACCGAGAACGTCGAGCAGCTGCAGATCCGGCTCTCGCTGGAGCTGATGCGCGACCGCACGGTGGCGGTACTGGCCCGTCTCGGCAGGCTGGCCGCCGAATACCGCGAACTGGTCATCGCGGGCCGCTCGCACAATGTCGCCGCGCAGGCGACGACGCTGGGCAAGCGATTCGCCACTGCCGCGGACGAGCTCCTGGTCGCCTACGGGCGACTGGAGGACCTGCTGGGCCGCTACCCGCTGCGTGGCATCAAGGGCCCCGTCGGCACCGCGCAGGACATGCTCGACCTGCTCGGCGGCGACGCCGGGAAGCTCGCCGATCTGGAACAGCGCGTCGCAGGTCACCTCGGCTTCGCGCACGCCTTCACCTCCGTCGGCCAGGTCTACCCCCGGTCGCTCGACTACGACGTGGTGACCGCACTGGTGCAGCTGGCGGCGGCGCCTTCGTCGGTCGCCAAGACCGTCCGTCTGATGGCCGGACACGAGCTGGTGACCGAGGGCTTCAAGCCTGGCCAGGTCGGCTCGTCGGCGATGCCGCACAAGATGAACACCCGCTCCTGCGAGCGCGTCAACGGCCTGATGGTGATCCTCCGGGGCTACGCGTCGATGACGGGTGAGCTGGCGGGTGACCAGTGGAACGAAGGCGACGTGTCCTGTTCCGTGGTCCGCCGGGTTGCACTGCCGGACGCCTTCTTCGCCTTCGACGGTCTGCTGGAGACGTTCCTCACCGTGCTCGACGAGTTCGGTGCGTTCCCGGCGGTCGTCGCGCGTGAGCTGGACCGCTACCTGCCGTTCCTGGCCACGACCAAGGTCCTGATGGGTGCGGTACGGGCCGGGGTCGGGCGCGAAGTCGCCCACGAGGCCATCAAGGAGCACGCGGTCGCCTCGGCACTCGCCATGCGGGAGCAGGGCGCGGAGCGCAACGAGCTCCTGGACAAGCTGGCTGCCGACGAGCGCATCCCGCTCGACCGCGGGCAGCTCGACGACCTGATGGCGGACAAGCTGTCCTTCACCGGTGCGGCGGGCGATCAGGTGACGGCTCTGGTGTCCCGGATCGAAGAGATCGCGAAGCAGCACCCGGAGGCCGCCGGTTACACCCCGGCCTCCATTCTCTGACAGCCGAGGCGGGCTCTCCCCCGCCGGAAGACCACCTGAACCACTCCGGCCCGCCCGTGCCACGCCGTCCCCGACGTGGCACGGGCGGGCTGATCTCGTCGGTCTTACGTGCTCCGGGGCCCAGACGGTTCCGGAGCCGCCACCGCAGGGGCGTCCCGGGGACGCCGGCCACGCGAGACGATCCGA
Source organism: Streptomyces clavifer (assembly GCF_036345975.1). Classification (NCBI taxonomy): domain Bacteria; kingdom Bacillati; phylum Actinomycetota; class Actinomycetes; order Kitasatosporales; family Streptomycetaceae; genus Streptomyces; species Streptomyces clavifer. Next base: position 945,738 of record NZ_CP107793.1, read on the forward strand.
ACAAGTCGGTCGGGCCCCCGGTGAGCGGTCGTTGCCGAAGGGCTCTGCCGTGGACGGGCAGACGCGGCACGGACCAGCACCATCGCCCCGGTTCGTGTCCGGCCCGGCGTTGCGGGCCGTCCGGACGCAGGTCCGGGCCGCCTTGGACAACAGCCCGCCCGGTCCGCGGCCGGGGGCCGTCCTACGCGGCGGCCGGGCCGTGATCCGCTCGAGGCGTCCGCCGACCTACCTCGCCGCCTGACGTTCGGAGGTGCGCGCTCCTGTACCGGGGTGCTCGCTCCCGCCTGCACGCCGGAGGCCGGACAGCGTGCGGTGCGCAGGCCACGAGCGGACCGACCCGGCTCACCATCTGCCGCTGCCTCTCAGGGCGGGTCGACCACCGTCACCAGGACGCTCATCTCGCACGCCGGCCCTTCTTCTTCGGCGTGGAGCGTCAGGACGACCCATCGGCCTTCCGTCCGCCACATCCGGACGTCCTCGCAGCTCGCCACTACCTCGGCCCAGGGCTCCGGCATGACCTCCCCCGCCGACATCCGCTCCTGGGCACTCCACAGGCTGATGGCCTGTGGTTCACCCCAGCGCAGAGTGAGCAGAGCGAGCAGGGCGTCGCACTCCGCGAGGCGCTGCGCCCGGTGCCCGACGTGTTCCGCCTCGTCGCCCCGGTCCGCGCCGTCCCGGCACCCTGCTCCGTCTCTGTCGTCCCGGAGGTCCTCGGTGTGCAGGAATGCCGTGTGGTATCCGGGACCGCTGACTCCCGAGACCGACGAAGTGCGTTCCGGAGGAAATGCCCTGGCACGCATCCCGTCGATCAGGCGGAGGTGGTGTGCGGTCGTCATATCGTCAGTAAACCGCCTCGCACTGACACCTGACCTCTCACCGGACTCCCAACGGCGCCGGGAGAGCCCGAAGGATCCGGTTGTCCCGAGACAGATCCGTGAGGAGCCGGCACGTTCTCCCGCTGTGGCTCAGGCGTCTCTGCGGCGTATCGTCCACCAGCCCGCGAGCAGTGCGACAGCGGCCCATCCGGCGGTGACGGCCAGCCCGGTCCAAGGCCCCAGGCTTCCCTCCGCATTCTGGTGGAGAACCAACTGCCCGGCCCGGTCCGGCAAGTACTGTGCGACTCCGCCCGCGATGTCTCCGACCACGAAGGAGACGATCAGGATGAAGGGGATGAGCAGACTGAGCACGGCGACCGCACTGCGCAGGACCGCCGTCAGCCCGGCTGCGAACAGAGTCATCAGAGCGAGGTAGACGCCACCACCGAACGCGGCACGCAGGGCGCCGGGTTCACCCAGGCCGATCGTGTACTCGCCCATGAACGACTGTCCCACCAGGAAACTGGTGAAGCTGGTGATCAGCCCGACGACGAGGGCGAGCCCGCCGATGACCGCCATCTTGGCGGCGTAGACGAGGCTGCGGCCCGGGACGGCCGTGAGCGATATCCGCAGGGCGCCGTTCAGGAACTCTGACGACAGAGCGGTCGCACCGAAGCTGATGGCTGCGATCTGGCCGAAGTTCAGCGCGTAGAAGGCGAAGAAGAGGAGGTCGTTGCCCGGGTTGTCCGCCTCTGCCCGCCCGACGGTGGAGAAGGTGAGTACGGTGACGAGGAGGGTCGCTGCGAAGACCGCTATGAGCGAACCGGAAGCGGACCGCACCGATTTGATTTTGATCCACTCAGAGTGCAGTACCGCGGTCGTCGAGGTGGTCATGATGGTCAGGCCTCCTGGTCGGCGGTGGGGGACGTGGTGGCGGCGGGGGGCGTGGTGGCGGTGAATTCCGCCTCGGTCGAGGTGAGATCGAGGTAGGCCTCTTCCAATGTGGCCTGCACATTGCTGAGTTCGAGCAGGGGGATACCTTCGAAGGCAGCCAGGACGCCGATTTCCTCCGTAGTGGCTCCGTCGACCGTCCAGCGCCCGTCGTCGTCCTGCGCGGGCTCATACCCCTTACGGATCAGCACTTCGCGCAGCCGGGTGGATTCCGTCGTGCGAAGCCGGACGCCGGGCCGGCTGCGGGAGGCGAGGAACTCCCGCATCGGCATGTCGACGAGGAGCCTGCCCTTGCCGAGGACGACCAGGTGGTCCGCGAACGAGGAGGTCTCGTTCATGAGGTGGCTGGAGACCAGCACTGTGCGACCCTCGCCGGCCAGCTTCCGCATCAGCCCTCGGATCCAGACGATGCCTTCCGGATCCAGTCCGTTCGACGGCTCGTCCAGCATCACCACCTCGGGATCGCCGAGAAGCGCCGCGGCGATACCGAGCCGCTGCCGCATACCGAGCGAGAACGTCTTGATCCGCCGCCCGCCGACCGAGCCGAGGCCGGCCTCCACGAGCACCGCTTCGACCCTGCTGCCCGCTATGCCGTTGCTGGTGGCAAGCGCCAGCAGGTGGTTGCGCGCCGTCCTCGAACCGTGTGCCGCCTGGGCATCGAGCAGTGCGCCGACCCGGCGCAGCGGATTGCTGAGTGAGACATAGGGCCGTCCACCGATCGCCGAGGTGCCGACGGTCGCCCGGTCCAGGCCGAGGACCAGGCGCATGGTGGTGGACTTGCCCGCGCCGTTGGGCCCGAGGAAGCCGGTAACCCGACCGGGTCGCACGCTGAACGTGAGGTGGTCCACGGCGCGGGTGCTTCCGTAGTCCTTGGTGAGCTCATGCACATCGATGCTGGTCATGACCCCAGCCTGGCCGCCGCTCCCGGTCCGTGGCCTCCCCCGTCCGGGTGGATCGTCTCCCTCTCCCGGGGGAGCCGTCCCCCCGGCCGGCCCTGGCACGATGGCTGCATGCGCCGCTACTTCGCACTGTTGGCCAGACCGGTCACATACAGTCGTTGGCTGCACCTGCTCATTCCCTTGGCGGTGGTCAGTGTGTGGCTGTTCATCTCCCCGAGCCGGCCGTGGATGCCGGTCTTCTTCGCGGTACCCGTCGGACTGCTGCCTGCGATGCGTCTGGCCGAGGGGGTTCAGGCGCAGCTGCTGCTCACGCCCGAGCAGCGGGGCCGCCCCGACGCCGCGATTTCCGTGGGGCCTTCCACGACATGGGCGGCACGCTGGCGGACCGTCGTCTGGCTGGAGGTGCGGCTGCTCCTCTCGACGGTGGTCTCCTTCGCGACGGTCTGGCTTCCGGCGACGACGGTCGATCTGGTGCGGGGTTCGTTCGGGACGGTACCGAGCGATGACTGGCTGGCCCGTGGTGTCGGACCCGGCTGGTGGTGCGCCCCCCTCGCTCTCCTGCCGATTCTCCTGCTGCTCGGTGTGGTCGTGCTGTGCGGTGAGTTGGTCACAGCCGCCGCCTGTCGGCTGCTCGGCCCGTCACCGGCCGAGCGGATGACGGCACTGGAGGAGCGCACCGAGACTCTGCTCGAACGCAACCGCATAGCACGCGAACTGCATGATTCGATCGGGCACGCGCTGACCGTCGCGGTCGTACAGGCGGGGGCGGCGAGGACGGCGGGCGACCCGGATTTCACAGCCCGGGCACTCGCCGCGATCGAGGAGACGGGCCGGGACGCGCTGGATGATCTGGAGCGAGTCCTGCGGGTGCTGCGCGAATCGGACACTCCCGCGAGCGGGCGCCCGACGCTGGCCGAGGCCGACCGGCTGCTGGAGTCCGCTCGTGGCTCCGGGGCGAAGATCGACGCGGAGGTCTCCGGTTCCCTCGAACTGCTCCCCGGCCCCGTCTCCCGTGAGGGGTACCGGATTCTGCAGGAGTCGCTCACCAACGTGCTGCGTCATGCCGGCGCCGTCCCCGTACGGGTGAGGATCAGCATCGCTGAAGGCTCCCTGGAGCTGGAAGTGACCAACCCTCTCGTCGGATCACCTCGTGGGCAGGGCGGCGGCAGTGGGCTGAGAGGTATTCGCGAGCGGGCGGCCCTGCTGGGAGGGAAGGCCAAGACCGGTCGGTACGAGGGAGAGTGGATGGTCCACGCGAGCCTCCCGTTGAAGCACATACGCTGACCTTGAGATTCAACCCGTAGCAGCCTTGGGCGCGTGGCTCGCATACTGGTCCAATGAGTTCGATCTCCACGCACCGCCGGTTCCGGGACCCCCGGAGCACGACGTACGACTTCCTCACGTCCGTTCTCGTGCGCTGTCCCGGCTGCGGAAAGGTCGCGCACGTCGGTACGGCACCGGACCCGTCGGGGGTTCACGACCAGGGCCTCTTCGCCTGGAGGCGGCTCGTTTGTCGGAGCTGTGGGATGGCGAAGGACTGGAGCCGTGGCGGTGTGGCCTTGCACCGGGACCGGCATGCGCCGGCCACAGACCCGTACTTCCGTGTGCGTCTCTGGCTGCAGACCTTGACCCGGCACGGGTGGGTATGGGCCTACAACCTGGAGCACTTGGACTTGGTCAGGCGGTTCGTGCAGGCACCGCTGCGTGAAGGGATTCCCTGGCACGACCACGGCCGCAAGATGACCGTGGTGGCCCGCCTGCCCGTATGGATACAGCAGGCCAAGAACCGCGACGAAGTGCTACGGGCCATCGCCCGCATCCATGCCTCACTGCTGCGCATCTGAACTTGTCCTCAGCCAGTTCGGCGAGGTTTGGTGCCGACCTTGTGGTGGGCGGGGTGGGTGTATGCCTCGCCGGTGGCGAGGACTCCGCCGACGTCGTGGCGGGTGGCCGTGCTGTAGTTCTTCGAGCCGAGCGGTCTGCCTGGTCCGGGCAGGGAAGGTCTGGGTGCAGCGGCTGGGGACCCTGTCCTCGTGCGGAGTTCCTGAACCCTCTGCGGACGCGGGCGGGTGTCAGTCTGTTCGACTCGGCCGGCTTCTCCCAGGGCCTGCGGAGATCGGTGGCCATTGGGCGGGCTAGGCGGAGCAGGGCGTAGGCGGCGATTGCCAGCCAGGTCCACCGGTCGGCGGCTTCGGAGCTGCGGAGCCGAAGCTTGGTCCAGCCGAGGGTCTGTTTGAACAGGCGGAATGTGTGCTCGATGTCGAAGCGGCGGAGGAGGGACTGCCAGCAGCGGTCAACGTCCGCGGCGGTGGCGCCGGTGCCCGACCACGACGAGCGCGGAGCGCAGCACGGTGAATCGGAACCACCCGTCAAGGCAGGGCAGCGGCTCGGGGAACCAGCCATCCGTCGTCCGCGGGTCCCGGAGAGCGTCGAGGAGGATGGCGAGAGCACGTGGCCGATCGACATGGGCGGGGCTGAGCGCGGCGCAGACCCGCACAGCTGGGTCGGAGTCGTCGAGCAGGTCGGAGGTTCGCCCACCCGAGCAACAGGTCGGGCACCGCGGCCCACGCATCCCCGCCCTGCACCAGCTCACGGACGGTCAGCAGGACCCGCCGCGGGCCAGTCGGGCGGCCTGCTCATCGAGATTGAGGGGGAGTCGTGCGCAGCCGAGGCCACCTGTGGCTGTGCCCGTTACGGCTACAGCGCCCGCGCGGCCTCGAACCCATGCCGAGACCCGAGCTGCGCGACCCGGTCCTCCAGCACCTGACAGATGAACGCAGTGCCAACTCCGCAGACCCGGCACCCCAAGTGGTACTCGTGGACCGGCAGCAGGTACCGGTACGCCTTCGCCCCGCTGCACGCGTGGACCGATTCGAGCCGCCCCTCGGCGTCTGCGGCGGACAGCGCCCGGTACACGGCGGTGAGGCCGATATGGATTCCCTTCTGCTTCATCGACGTGTGCAGGCCCTGAGCACTCACGAACCCACAGTCCTTCCGGAGGGCCGCCAGCATTTCGGGCCGCCGGTCTGCTACGTACTCCCCCTGCGGTACCTCATCGGCCGTGGCAGCTTTCGGGCCGTGGAACGGTGACGGCCGGCGTCACAGCCGCCGACCGCCACCCACCGCCCGCCACCCGCAGCGGGGTGTCACCAGGAGGACTTGGTCACTCCGGGAAGAAATCCGGCGTGCGCCTGTTCACGCATCCGGACCCGGGACAGTCCGAACTTCCGCAGGTGCCCCCGGGGGCGGCCGTCCACAGCGTCCCGGTTGCGCACCCGGGTGGCGCTGGCGTTGCGGGGCTGACGGCGCAGTTCCTCGACGGCTGCGAGTCGCTCGGCCTCCGGGGTACCGGGCCTGCGGATGATCTCCTTCAACTCCGCGCGCCGCGCGGCGTACCGCTCGACGGTCGCCTTGCGCTTCTCGTTCTGGGCGATCTTGCTCTGCTTGGCCATCAGACCTTCACTCCCCGCGCCCGGATGCGGGCGACCGCCGCCTCAATGCCGATGGTGTCGATCACCTTGATCGCCCGGGCGCTCAGCACCAGGCGCACATGGCGCCCTTCACTGGGCAGCCAGTAGCGCTTGCGCTGGATGTTCGGGTCGAACCGACGCGACGTGCGCCGGTGCGAATGGGAGATCTTGTTGCCGAAGCTCGGCTGCGCGCCGGTCAGTTGGCAGTAGGCGGACACGGAGTTACCTGCCTCTCATCGAGTCGGGGTCTCTATTGAACATGGAAACCATTGTCATATAGTAGCGTCATGGCTCGCAACGAAGTACGCCCGATCATCAAGCTCCGCTCCACCGCAGGAACGGGCTACACCTACGTCACGCGCAAGAACCGGCGGAACAACCCCGACCGGCTGGTCCTGCGGAAGTTCGACCCGCTCGTCCGCCGCCACGTCGACTTCCGCGAAGAGCGCTGACACCGCGACTCCCCCGCTTGACACCCGATCCCCAGGACACGCCATGAAGCCCGGAACCCATCCCGCCTACCGCCCTGTCGTCTTCCGCGACAAGACCGCCGACTTCTCCTTCCTTACCCGCTCCACCCTGACCAGCGACCGGACCGTCGAGTGGGAGGACGGCAACACCTACCCCGTCGTGGACGTGGAGATCTCCTCCGCGAGCCACCCCTTCTACACCGGCACCGCCCGGGTTCTGGACACCGCGGGGCGCGTCGAGCGCTTCGAGCGACGCTACGGCCATCGTGAGGGCCGGTGATGGAGGCCAAGCACAAGCTCTCCGTCGTCATCGTCAGCGGGCTCCACTCGGACGCACGCCACCAGGTCGTGGAAGGGCTATTGAAGGACGTGCCTCACAGCGTCGCGCTGCACCACGACCTGGCCACGGCGGAGAAGGGCACGGTGCACCGAACCGCACGTGACACCTCCGGGATGCTTTCCAACGGCGAGGCTCCCTTGGTGAACGACTGCGCCTGCTGCGCCCTGCGCGAGGACCTGATGCCAGAACTGGAGCGCCTTGCGGTCGACGGTGAAACCAAGATGGCCGTCGTCGAACTGTGGGACTCCGTCGAGCCCAGGGCCATGGCCGAGGTCATCGCCGCACACGGCGAGGGCCTGGTCGAAGTGACCGGTGTGATCACCGCCGTCGATCCCGGCCTCGTGCTGCCCTACCTCGCCAACGGCGACGACCTCGCCGAAGTCGGCCTGGCAGCCGCCGCCACCGACCAGCGGACCGTCGGCGATACCTGGGCCAGGCAACTCGAATACGCCTCCGTCATCGGCCTCGTGGAAAACGCCGAGGCGGACGACGAGGACCGGGCACTGCTCCGCCAGTTGCACCCGACCGCGCCTCGGGCGGAAGCAGGCTCATCCGAGCTGGCGAAGCTGGCTCTGGCGGGGTTCGACGTGGAAGCGGCCGGTGCTGGCCAGCATCCCGCCTGCGCCCTGCTGCCCCAGGAGGCCGAAGAGTCCGGCGTCAGCACTCTCGTCTGGCGCAAGCACCGCCCGTTCCATCCCGAGCGCCTCTACGAGGCGCTGGAGGACCTGAGCTGCGCGGCCGCCCGCAGCCGGGGCCGGTTCTGGCTCGCCGACCGGCCCGACACCCTCCTGTCCTGGGACGCGGCGGGCGGCGCGCTCTGCGTCGAGAACAACGGCCCCTGGCTCGCGTCCCTCCCGGACGCCGCCTGGGACATGATCCCGCCGGTCCGACGGGCGGCCGCCGCATTGGACTGGCACCCCGAGCACGGCGACTGCTGCCAGCACCTGGTCTTCATCTCCCCCGGCCTCGACCAGGACGGCCTGACCGCTCTGCTCGATTCCTGCCTGCTGACCGACGGCGAATACGAAGCAGGCCGCACGGCGTGGAAGACCCTGCCCGCCGCGTTCGACGCACTCCTCGACCCGGTCCGCTGACCGCCCGGCGCACCCAGACACCCGCGCACCCAGACCTGTGAGGAAGACCGATGGCTCGACGCCAGGAAGCCCGTAAGCCGGTCAAGGACCGCCCGAACCCGCTCAACGCGGCCAAGATCACATACATCGACTACAAGGACACCGATCTGCTGCGGAAGTTCGTCTCCGACCGCGGCAAGATCCGCAGCCGCAGGGTCACCCGGATCAGCGCCCAGCAGCAGCGACAGATCGCCGCGGCGATCAAGAACGCACGCGAGATGGCGCTGCTGCCACACTCCAGCTTCAGCAAGTGATGTACAAGCAAGGGGCGTTCATCACGAAGAGTAATGGTCAAGGACTCCGAGTACTGGCCCGAACCTCCGGCAACGCACTCGGAGGTGCCCGCAACCAAGGGTTGTCCCGTAGCGGTCCTGGAGCTGGTGGAGGCGGGGCCGGTCGCGGTGCCGCTCGTCCCCGGACCGGGGCCGGTGTCAGCTCAGCTCGGGCAGGGTCGAAATGTTTGGCGGTTCCAGTACATCCCCCTTGAACACCGGAACGATCTTCGAGGGGTCGACCACCGGCCTGTGCTCATGCGGAATGCTGAACACGGGTGTGACGACGACGACCAGTCGGCCGTCGGCGCCCGTCTCGCTGCGAGCCCGGTAGCTGACCACACCGTGCGGGGCCGCCTGGGCAAGGCTGTCGGTGTCCCGGCGCTTGAAACTCTCGGAGGACAGGTAGGACTGGACGACGAAAAGGCGCTCCCCCCAGTTGGCCAGGGTGTGCGGTTCGGCAGGCACCAGGTACCGCAGTCCGCGCTCGTTCAGGCTCTGGCACAGCGCATCCAGTCCGTCCTCTTCGTTGGAGGCGTACGACAGCTCGGCTGCCTCGTGGACGAGTTGCGCGGTGGACCAGAAGAGCGTCTGGGTGAGGTCGACGGCGTGCTCCCGCTCGGCCCGCCTGAGGTCCGCGGCGATCCCAGGGGTGATCTCCAGATGCAGCACGAAGCTTTCATCCTCGCCCGGCTCCCGGCCCTTGCCGGTCCACCTGACCTGTTTCAGGGTGAGCCACGGCCAGCAGAGCCGCCAGGATCCCGCCGACGGACAGATGGAGTCACCCAGAACGTGCCTGCCCGCGCCAAGAATCCGGCTCGAACAGTGGGTCCATGCGGGGAGGGCGGGCGTGGTGGCGAGGGTGCTGTTCTGCTCGTCCCAGGCGAGATCGATCCGCTGCCGCACGTCCTCCTCGGTGACCCCGAACGTCACCGTCCCGTTGAACAGGGCCTGTTGGTCCTGGTTCAGTTGCTCGAAGCTGACGTCGGTGATGGTGCCGGGCCACTCCCGGTCCATCGCCGCCAGCATGGCCTGATACTGCCGCTCCAGCTTCGCGGGCAGTTTCGGCAACGCGGGAACACCCTCGATCCCGGCCTGTTCCGCCATGTCTCCTCCTTGCCGCGCCAGAGGCGCGCCCTGCGGCGACCGGGCGCTTCCTCCACCGGTCGCACGGCCGGCCCGCCCCGTTGGGCGGCACGGCCACAGCGTACGTACCGGACATCGGGTGCGCAGGCGAACAGCCCGTATATCGGGCACTCGGTCACCTCTCCGGGACAGCCTTCGGCCCCGAACACCGCCATCCCCGCACCGTGCGGTGCGTGCGCGGCGAGCAGAACCAGATCGTCGCGGTGCCGGGCGGCGTTCAGTCGAAGTCCCACCTGCAGCCCGTCGCACCGGGAGCCCGCCGGCACGGCGGCAGCATGGTGGGTGTGCTCTGCTCGTCGGCGCCCTCCCCGGAAGGCGGAGTGGCGGCTGGTTGTGGCGATCGATGTCAGCAACTGGCTGCGGCAGGAGGCCAACACCAGTCCGGACCGGCTGTTCTGTCACATGTACGGTCGAGGCAAGGGCTTGGCCCCGGCCGACCGGTCGGACGCCGACGACGTCGAGGCGCACGCCTGTCCGAAGTGCGAAGCCCAGCCCGGATCGCCGTGCCGCTCGCGTGGCCGCGGTGGCCTCGGGGATATCGGACGAAGCCGCCGCAGTGCCCGTCCCCGGCGGGTGGCGCCGGCGGACGCTCAAGGGACCGCGGTACCGCTTCCTGATCATCGCCCGGGTGATGGAGGACTCGTACCCCGCGCGCCTCTGCGGTTGCGTGGGGAACTCCGCGCGGTCGAGAACGTGAAGTGCCCCGCCTCAATGATTCTCCCACTGAGCAAGTATCTTGATCATTGAGATATCTCGAGGGTACGAGAGGAGCGCAAAGTGTTCTCGCTGGTGTTCGCGGTGCTCGCGGCCGCGCAGTTGGGCCTGGCCGTAGCCGCAGGGCGCCACTGGCGGGCGTCGCCGAACCTGTTGGCCGCCGTGCCGATCCTGGTGTGCTCCGCACTGTTCTGGGACAACGGCGTGATCGCCGTGGGAAGCCTGGAGGGGGCCGGGCCCCTGCTGCAGGGGTTGAACGTCCCCCGTTTCGCGCTGCACGCGTTGCTGACGCCCCTTCTCGTGCTCTGGTCGTTGGCGGCGGCGAACCACGCGGGGGTGCCGTGGGCGCGGCGGAAGGGAGTGCGTGGCGCAGCCGTCGGCCTTACCGCACTCCTGATGGCGGCCGGCGCCCTCCACGACATCTTCGGTCTGTCGCTGCGCACGGAACGCTGGGCGGACACCCTGCGCTACGTGAACGACGCGTCGTCACCGACGGGCCCACTGCCGGCCATCGTCACCGGGCTGGTGGTTCTCGCCACCGGGGTCGTGTTGTGGCGGCACGCCGGGTTCGCCTGGCTGGCGCTCACAGCCGCTGTAATGGTGGCGGTCTCCGGAGCGGGGGCCCAGGTGCCCGTTCTCGGCAATGCCGGGGAGGTCGTCCTCAATGTCGGACTGCTGCTGACCCTCCGCAGGTTCCGGCCCCAGGGAGGCCGGAACGTCGTCCCCGCCGTCGGGCCGAGGGCCGCCACGCACTGAGCCGACCGGGAGCCGGCGTCGGCAGGGCTGACGTCGCCTGATGTGACGTCAGTCACCGGGCTGGACAGCCGGGGGTGGGTACAGGGCCGAGTGGCTCTCGCCGTCGCGGCTCCGGCCGTGGCCGTTCCCGGTGTCTCCTGGAAGACAGGTCACCTGCGGGGCGCCAGTGAGCGGGTGGTCGGCGACCGAGAAGCGCATCTCGCTGGTCTTGGTCGGCCACGCGAGGACTGCATCGGTGTTGAAGGCCGGTTACCTTGATGGCGTGGTTGACCTCCACCTGCCAGTCGGTCAGGTGGTCCCGGCCTCCGAAGGCGAGGATCGCGGCCGTCACCGCGATACCGTGCGAACCGAATCCGGCTTTCACCGTCTTCTCTCCGGCCGGTGCCGGCCTTCGGGCGGGGAGGCAGCTCGTTGCCGTCGCCCAGAGCTTTCTGACCTGCCACCGTCAGGTTTCAGATCGGGTGCTTGCCCGCCCTTGCCGTTCGTCTCCGCCAGCCCCAACTCCGCCAGATCCTTCATCGCCCTGCGCGCTACGACCGGACGTCCGACTCCACCGCCGTGATCACCGAAGCCATATGCCGGACCCTCGCTATCCGCACGCACTCCAGCAGCCGCGGCGCATCGCCCCGTACCATCCCGGCCGTGGGAGTGCGCTTCTCCTCCTTCGACAACGCCCCGTGGGGAGGGGAGAGGGGGCGTGATCTTCCGCGATCCCACCCTCGGCCAGGTCCGGGAACCGCCCGTCGGCGTCGAGCCGACGGGCCTGTCATCCGAGGTAGTAGGGGCGGTTGTGTGCGGCGACGGGGGGCGACTGGAATGTCCAAGCTCCGGCAGCGGGTGTGTCGCGGACAAGGCGCAGGAGGTCCTGGCCGACGTCACCTGCCGAGTCGTGCACGGTGAGCTGGGAGCACGCGGACACCGGGCCGCTGAGGTCATACCAGCGGTATGGCTGGTAGACGTTCATCGGGCCGGCGAGTGCCGCGCCCGTGGAGTCGGTGCCGTACCCGGTGATCGGGGTGTTGTTCGCGGGAACGGACGTGAGCCGGCTCAGGTGGGCGTCGAAGGAGAACAGCTCAGTTCCGCCGTCGGCCGTGGCCTCGGCGGCGTGGCAGCGGATGCTCCAGGTGTCGCCCGCCGGGCCGTTGAGCGAGGGCATCTCCGCCTCGAACCAACCGGGATACTTGGGTTCCGCATACAGGGTGCGTCCGGCGTCGATGGCCAGGGCGTTGTCGCACAGCACGTGGATACGGGCGATGCCGAGCAGCTTGGTCTGGTCGTGACCTTGGGCGTACTGCTGGTAGCTCACCTGTGGGATCCGCCGCGCTGCCGCCGTCGGGTAGGCGACGATGTTGACTTCGACCTCCTGGGTGATGCCCCCGCCGAACTGGTACTGCGCGAAATACAGTTGGTAGTTCAGCGAGACCAGGCACTGGCCGTCGAAGTCCGCCGCGGTCAGGGCCGGATGGTGTTTCGCCAGTACCTCGCGCACCGGATCAGGGCCGACAAGGTAGTCCAGGCCGATGTTGTGCAGCGCCCCGTAGTGGAAGGGCAGCTGGTAGGGCGCTGCAACGGGCGGCAGGGGAAGTGGGCTCACGAGGCGGCTCCGAAAGCGCGGTTGGCGGTCACAGTGATGGGCCGGTCGCGTTCGGCCAGGTCGGCTTCGATCCGCTCGGCGCTCCGCAGGGCGAGTGCGGCCATGGTCAGGGTCGGGTTGGAGGTGGCCACCGACGGCATGCTGCCGCAGCCGACCGCGTATAGGCCGGGGTGGTCCCAACAGCGCTGCCACTGGTCGACGACCGATGTGGTCGGACCGGCGCCCATGATGTGGGTGCCGGCGGCGTGGCCCGCGCCCCGGTAGCCGTAAGTCCGGCCCCGGTGTTCGAACCGGCCGGGCCAGTTGGCGGCCTCGAAAGAGGTGTGGTCCTCGGCGCCCAGAAGCGTGAAGATCTGGTCGGACACCGCCTTGGCCGCCGCGATGCCTTCCTTCACGTGCGTGGACAGGCCGTAGGTCACCACGGGGCGCGGCAGACCGAGCAGGTCGCGGTGGCGGGGGTCGAGAGTCACCCGGTTGGCGGGATCGGCACTCTGCTCCATCTCGAACTGGAGCGTGAACTGCCGTCCGACGCGGTCGGCCACCGCTTGCCGTAGTTCGCGGCCCCGCAGCCCGGGCCGGTGAGGTCCCGACGCACGCATCAGCTCGACGACGTCCGTGTCAACGGAGCCTTTCGCCCACACCCAGCCCCAGTTGCCGATCTCGATGCGGAACGGAGCGCGCAGACGGCGGGCCGGCCCGGCCCGGAACCCTTCGAGGCCGGAGGTGGAACCCGGCCCCCGGTAGGGGCCTACCTGCTCGGAAAGGAGCCCCCAGGTCAGCAGGACAGGATGGTCCATCAGGTTCCGCCCCACCTGTCCGCTGCGGTTGCCGATGCCTGACAAAAGCAGCAGCTTGGCGTTCTCGATGGCGTGTGCTGCCAGCACCACCACGTCCGCGTGCACCGTCCGGCGGACGGTCCCGGCCTGCCGACTCTGCTGGACTCCGCCGGTCTGCGGATAAGTCAGGTACTCGACTCCCGTGGCCCGGCCGGCCGGGTCGACGAGGATCAGGCTGACCACGGCTCGGTCCTGGAGTGTGACCGACGGGGCCCAGCGGGCCTGCGTCTTGAGGGGCGTGTACTTGGCATGGGAGGGGCAGTGGGGGATACAGGACGCGCTGCCCCCGCAACGGCTGCCCGGCTCGGGACGCCCGTACGCACCGACGGGCTCGAAGCCGGCGCCGCCGCCGTAGCGAGGATTGGGGACGCCGTTACGTCCCTGTGGGGTGCCCGCCACCCGCAGCATCACCAGCTCCTCGACGCCCGGCTCCTTGACCCGGCGGCCGTCCAGACGTGCGGCCATCACTGTGTCGACGCGGCTGGGAGGCAGTCCCCGCATGGGGAAGACGTAGCCCTCGGGGAACGGTAGGCCCACTGCGCCGCGCTGCTCGTCGACGTCTGCCGACACCCCTATCGCGAACTCCGCTGCACGGTAGTACGGCTCGAGGTCCGCGTACGTGAGTGGCCAACTGCGGCCGTAGCCGAACGCCTCGGTGTCGAAGTCCTCGGGCAGCATGCGTGGGGTAAGCCCGGTCCAGATGTTGCCGGTGCCGCCGTTGACCCGCACGTATCCGCTGGCATACGGAAGTGTGCCGCGCTGGACAAGGTACCCCTCGGAGCGGTATCCGCCACTGTCCACGCCGGTCAGGTCACTGACCTCGGGCCACGGGATCGCCTCGTGCGGCGAGTAAGGCGAGCCGGGCACCTTAGCCGACGCTGCCAGGAAACGCTCCCCGGCCTCGCGATGGCCCTGCTCCTGGTCGCCCGCGCGGGCGCCGGCCTCCAGTACGAGGACACGGCGGCCCTGGTCGCCCAGATGCCGGGCCACGAGCGAGCCTGCGACACCACCCCCGACCACGATCACGTCGTACCGGCCCTCTTCCGTCATCGCCGCCGCCCGGCTCCTGCACCGGCGGCCTCTGCCGGCTCGGCCCAGCTTCCGAAACCCGGCGCGGAGGTGCCCGGGGCGCGCCCACCAATGGCCCGCCACACCAGGGCACCCGCGTAAGCCCGAGGCGACACCAGGAACGGCCCACCGCCCCCTGCCGACCCCTGCCAGCTGCCCGTGTACCAAAGGCGGATGAGAGCCTCCGCCGCTGCCACAAGCTCCTCATCGCGTGCGTCGGGCGCCGCGGCCAGCCGCCGATAGGTCTCGGCGCCGACCTGCTCCAGCACTACGCCCAGGAGTTCCGGCGCCAGGTCGTCCTCGCGCAGCTCGTCGATGTCGAAGCCGGTGAGACGGCTGGAGAGCCCGAGGAACTCTTCCACCCCGCAGCCTTCATTCCCGGCACGTCCCTTCGCGCTCCCGCCTGAACTCACCGCGATCCCTTCGTCGACGCCGTTCCTGCGACGACGGCCACCGGCCCGTCACGGCGATCAGCCCTGCCCTGGCGAGGAGCCGGCCATGCGTCCCCTCCGCCGTGCGGCCGGAACTCTCCTGCCAATGACCGGAATCACGATTTCTCCGACAAAAGGAAACCTGTGGCTGTCAGGATCAGTCCGTCGGTCGGCTGTGAGGCGCGAGCGCTGCGCGGCTCGAGCCATCCAGGAGAACCAGGGCAGTCGTGGGTGAGGTGACGGCGCCGCTTCCGCATACCCCTTCGCCGCCGACAGCCTTCGGTCGCATCGACTACGTGTTGCAGGCCCATCATGGCGGCGCTCGCACGACGAAGAGAACAGACGGTGGCCGAACCATCGACGCGGAGCGCCTGGACCCGGCGATTCCAGCCGGCGCCCGAAGCGCCCGTCCCCCTGGTCTGCTTCCCGCATGCCGGCGGTGCCGCCACGTACTACCACCCACTCTCCCAGGCGATGTCGCCGGACGTGGACATGCCCGCGGTCCAGTACCCCGGCCAGTAGGACCGTTGCGGCAAACCGTGCGCGAGGACATCGGCATCCGCCCGTACCGCGGCCGGCAGTCCCGGGCGACCTCCTACGGCACACCGGACGCGGGCGAGGGGGCGTCATCGCCTTCTGCGCCCCGCTGCGCGGCCGGCTCCTCGAGCCGCGCTCGACGTAACCTGCAGCCGTGCCTGATGACTCCGCGACACCTCAACCGACCGAGCCGCTGACGACCGACGCAGTCACCCGGATCGTCCTTCGCCCGATCGCCAGCCCCCTCCCGTTGGGGTTCTTCGCGCTCGGCATGGGAAGCGCGGTCCTCTCGACCCTCCAGCTGGGATGGGTCCCGCTCGCCCAGAGCAGTGTGCTGCTGCTCCTGCTCCTCATCTTCGTCGTGCCCCTGCAGTTCATCGCCGGGCTGTTCGCCTTCGTCGCCCGGGACGCCGGAGCGGCAACGGCGCTGCTCCTCCTCAGCGCCGCCTGGGCCGGAACGAGCGTGACCTCCCTCAACTCCCCACCCGGCGAGCCACTGGTGGCCCAGGCTGTGTTCCTCCTGGCGCTCGTTCCCTTCGTCCTCGCGCTCGCCGGTGCGTCAGCGCAGTCCAAACCGCTCTTCGCGGTGCTGCTCTGCCTCACGGCCGTACGCTTCGGCCTGACCGGCCTCTATGAGGCGGGCCTCGGCAACGCACCGCAGGTCGCGGCAGGGTGGTCGGGCATCGGGATCGGCGCCTACGCGCTCTACAGCGGACTGGCCCTCCTGGTCGAGGACGGCAAACAGCGCACCGTGCTCCCGCTCTTCCGCCGCGGCGCCGCCCGCACCTCCATCGAGGGCGACCTGCGCGAACAGCTCACCGCCGCACAGCAGGAGGCCGGGGTCCGCCACCAGCTTTGAGACCGGAGCCCGGCACAGGCTGCCCGACGACCACCCGACCGCCACGCCCGGGTGGTCGGGCGGTCGTCGGGGCGGACCGAGGACGCGAGGCGAGGCCTCCGCCCGCAACGTCATGTAGAGGTGGCGGACCCCGTCGTCGTGGGCCAGGACGCGCGCGACATGGTCGGCCTGGCCCTTGGCCGGGCAGCTTGGCGAGGATGCCGGCAGCGTTGACGCGCAGGATCGGTACGTCGCCGCCGAGCATCCACCCGCGCAGGTTCACCGCGGCCGCCACGCGGCGAGTCGACTACGCGACCGTGCCGCTGCTGCGGACGCAGATCGATACCACCGCCGCTAACGGAGGGGTGCACCGGCCTCACCGCCGACGAACGCACCGCAGGCGCCTACCTCATCACCCCACACAGCACGTATGGGCCCGGCGGACGAGCCTCCTACGGACCGACCTTCACCCGCCCCGACGGCCCATGGGTCTGGGAAGGCGACGTGTCCTGACCTCCTGCACCCGTAACCGACCTCCGGAACCTTCGTTGCCAGGACTCAGGCTGAGCAGCCCATGCCCCGTTGGACCGCTCACCCCTCGAACGCCCCGCAGGCCGCCTACGGAGCGTTCGCTGTGTACTCAAGGGCTTCGGGCTGCACCCCTGCGCAGCCCGAAGGTCGCAGTACTGGACCGGAGTCCCGCCATTTGATGGGCTTCGCTCAGTCCTCGACGAGCTCAGCGTCGACGAGCGACGGGTCGATGTCGGAGGTCCGGAACACGGCCTGCCCGCCCGAGCGCACCTCGTGCCGTGGCCGGGTCCGGGCCGGTGGTGAGCTACGGATGCGGTCAGGGTACTTGCAGGCCATGCGTCGGCCCTTCGTGTTCGTGGGCGGCGACAGGAGTGGTGGCACCGGCATTGACAGCAGCATCATGCCGGGGAACCCGGCAGGGATTCACGTCTGGCAATCCCCGGATGTTCCGTGGAATACGTGAAATCACGGTTCATGAATCGCCGAAGGCTTTCTCTCATGGCCGACTTGAAGGCTCCCGCCAGGGCCCCTGGTACGGACGCAGTTGGTAGCGCTTCCAGTTTTGGTTGATCCGTGTCACCTCAACGTGAACGGGGAGTTGCGTGGGGTCCCTTGACAGTCTGAAGCGCTGCCCACACGATACCGGTCATGCCCTCACAAGCCCGGACTCTTAGGTGGGAGCGCTCCCAATCCAACGGTCTGGGTGTGCATCGCCGCCCAAGCCCGGAATTGCCCGGGACGTCGTACTACCGCACTTCCTCCGCTCCGCACGCTCAAGACGAGAGCCGTGCGGTGTATCCCCGTCAGGAACTGAGGTACTTCCATGCGTCTCTTCCCCCGTGTGTTGACGGCAGCGCTGCTTGCCCTGCCGTTGGCCCTCGTCGCCTCTCCACCCGCCCAGGCGGCCGACCCGACAACACTGACTAGCGGCTTCTACGTCGACCCCAACTCCAGCCCGGCCCTGTGGGTCGCCGCCACTCCCAGCGACGGACGAGCGCCCGCTGTCCGTGACAACGTCGCCACGAAGCCCATGGCCCGCTGGTTCGGCAACTGGAGCGGCACCATCGGAACCGCGACCGGGGCCTACGCCGGCGCGGCCGACGCCAGGGACAAGCTGCCCGTCCTCGTGGCCTACAACATCCCCAACCGCGACATCTGCGGGGGACACTCCGGCGGCGGGGCAGGGTCCGTCACCACCTACAACGAGTGGATCGCCGCGTTTGCCAGCGGCATCGGCACCAGGCCCGCTGTCGTCATCCTCGAGCCGGACTCGCTCGGGGACACCAGCTGTATGACCGCCGCCCAGATCGCCGAGCGCAACTCCCTACTCAACAACGCGATCACCCAGTTCAACCAGAAGGCCCCCAACACCTGGGTCTACCTCGACGCGGGCAACCCGGGCTGGCGCAGCGCGACCACGATGGCCGCGAACCTGAACGCCGCAGGCCTCAGCCGTGCCCACGGCTTCTCGCTGAACGTCTCCAACTACTACACCACTGCACAGAACATCACCTACGCCAACGCGGTCAACGCCGCACTGAGCGCGTCCAGTGGATACACCAGGCCGTTCGTCGTGGACACCAGCCGCAACGGCAACGGTTCAAACAACGGTGAGTGGTGCAACTCCGCCGGCCGCAAGATCGGCGCCCCCTCCCAGAAAGGCGGCGGCGCCGAGATGCTCCTGTGGATAAAGACGCCCGGCGAGTCCGACGGCAACTGCGGCGTCGGCGCCGGTTCTGTGGCAGGCCAGTTCCTCCCCGAGGTCGCCTACAAGATGGTCTACGGCTACTGACCTTCCAACCATGCCTTCGGCCATGCGCACGACCACGACCACTTCACCGGCATTCTCATCCCAACCGCCGTCGCCATCACAGTTTGGCCCTAAAGCATCCGTTGCTGCTGCCAGCAGTCATCTGCAGAGCCAAGCGGGGTTGAACAATAAGCTGACCGGATGCCGGTTACCGTACTTCTGGTCGACGACGAGCCCCTGGTACGCACAGGGCTGCGGGCGGTCCTCGAGGCCCAGCCCGACATCAAGGTGGTGGGTGAGGCCTCCGACGGTGCGGCTGTGATCCCCCTGGTGCGCCGGCTGCGGCCCGATGTGGTGGCGATGGACGTGCGCATGCCCTTGATGGACGGGATCGAGGCGACCCGAGTGGTGCTGCGTTCCGTTCCCGATCCGCCGAAGATCCTGGTGGTCACCACGTTCGAGAACGACGAGTACGTGTACGAGGCGCTGCGGGCCGGTGCGGACGGATTTCTGCTCAAGCGGGCCCGGCCCGCGGAGATCGTGCATGCGGTGCGGCTGGTGGCGGAGGGGGAGTCGCTGCTGTTCCCCGCCGCGGTCCGGCAGCTCGCCGCCGAGTACGGCACGAGTAGGGCGCGGGCCGTCATGGACCGGGCCGCGCTCACCGACCGCGAGGCCGCTGTGCTCCGGCTGATGGCGCGAGGACTGTCCAATGCGGAGATCGCTGCCAAGCTCGTGGTCGGTGTGGAGACGGTGAAGTCGCATGTCAGCGCAGTACTGGCGAAGTTGGGCGCCAGGGACCGCACCCAGGCGGTGATCGCCGCCTACGAGTCCGGCTTCGTCTCTCCGGGCTGACCCGGGTCACCTCTCGGTACCGGCTCAGGGTGACGGTCGCCGCCGCCGTGGCCAGCGAGTACGATCCGGCAGACATGGGCACGACCTGGGAGGACACACCGTGGGCCGGCTGACCGGTGGGGACCCGTCTCTGCTGCGGCGGATCAATTCCGCGGTGGTTCTGCATGCCCTCCGTGGGGCCGAATCGCCGACACTCACGGACCTGACGCGGATCACCGGGCTGTCCCGCCCCACGGTCGAGGGCGTCGTGGAGGGACTTTTCACAGCCGGCCTGGTCGTCGAGGAGCTGCCCGACGAGAGTGGTGCCCGCAGGCAGGGACGGCCGGCGAGGCGGTTCAGGTTCCGTGCCGAGGCGGGGCACTTGCTGGGCATCGAGATCGGGCCGCACCGGGTCTCCGCCCTGCTGTCCGGTCTGGACGGCCGGATCATGGGTGCCGGTTCGCGAGAGGTCTCCGAGACGGCGTGTGCCGACGACAGGATCGACCAGGTCCGGGCCGTGATCGCCGATGTTCTGCGGCGCACCGGGGTCGCGCGGAGCAGCCTGCGCGCCGTCGGTGTGGGGAGCCCCGGCATCGTGGAGGCCGACGGCACCGTGCGGTTGGGTACGGCGCTGCCCGACTGGACCGGTCTCGCGCTCGGCGAGAAGCTGCGGCGGTCTTTCCGCTGTCCGGTGCTGGTGGAGAACGACGCCAACGCCGCCGCTGTGGCCGAGCACTGGAAGGGGGCGGCCACCGAGTCCGACGACATCGTCTTCGTCCTCGCCGGCTTGAGCCCCGGGGCGGGTTCCCTGATCGGCGGGCGTCTGCACCGCGGGTTCGGTGGCGCTGCGGGAGAGATCGGCGCGCTGCATCTGCTCGGCCGCGACGTCACCCCGGAGCATCTCCTCTCCACGACGGACACCCCGCTGGACCCGCTGGACGAGCACGCCGTCGCCGCGGTGTTCGCCGCGGCCAAACGGGGCGATGCCGGGGCGCAGGCGGCTGTCGAGAGGTTCATCCAGAGGCTGGTGCACGATGTGGCCGCTCTGGTGCTGGCTCTCGATCCCGAGCTGGTGGTGATCGGCGGCTGGGCCGCCGGCCTCGACGGCGTCCTCGATCCGCTCCGCGACGAGCTGGCCCGGTACTGCCTGCGGCCGCCCCGGGTGACGCTCTCACTGCTGGGTGAGGCGGCCGTCGCCACCGGCGCCCTGCGGCTGGCCCTGGACCACGTCGAGGAACAGCTCTTCGCCGTGGAGGGAACGGTGACGGCCCGCCGCTGACTGCGACGGGCCGCTTCGGGCGGGTGCTGCCGGGGATCCGCCGGCGCCGGATTTTCGGCGCCGAAGGCGTGGCGCTCGGATCCGGTGGTGTCAGGAGGCCTGCCGCTCCTGCTCCTCGTGGCTGATCTCCAGAGCCCCCGAGTCCCCGAAGGTGAGCCGGCAGGTGTCGGCCCGGTAGGTGGCGACCGAGACGGCGGCCGTGCCGGAGACGGCGAAGTAGCGCGTCGTGACCACGAGGACCGGAGCACCGGGAAGCCGGTCGAGCTCCTTGGCATCGTCCGCGCGGGCCGATCCGAGCTCGACCGAACGATCCTGGCCATCGAGCCCGAGGCGGTGCAGTTCACGCAGGACGCTCCGTGCCCGGGCCGGGCCGGACGGAGCATCGATCGCGGAGAGCTCGGGCACGGACGAGCGCGGGACATAGAGGAGCTCGGCCGCGACGGACTGCCCGCGGGTCACCCGGATACGGCGCACGACGTGCACGTCTTCGCCGGCGGCACCGTCGAGCATGGCGGCGACCGCGACAGGAGCCTTTCCGGTGGTGCACTCGACGGGCTGCCACGCCTCGTCCGAATCCCCGCCCGCCCAGTCGTGCTGGGCTGCGGCGACCGCGACGCCGACGCGGGGCGGGGCGACGGTGGTGCCCACTCCCCGGCGTCGCTGGAGTCTGCCTTCGAGTTCCAGCTGCTCCAGGGCCTGCCGGAGCGTCGCCCGGGCGACACCGAAGCGCGCGGCCAGATCACGCTCGTTGGGAAGGATCTCTCCCACCGCGAAGTCCGAGTCGAGTGCCTCACTGAGCACGGTCTTGAGGTGCCAGTACTTCGGCTCCTGCACCGATTCCAGCTGCGTGGTCCCCACCCTGTCCTCCGCAATCGCCCAGCGTCTATTCCGCGACGTTATTTATTAAAGGTTCCTGCCTAACGTGGAGAACCTTAGGACGGCGTACCACCTTGGTCAAGACCAATCCTCTCCCCGTGACGGAGCGGAGCGGTCACTTGGCGCAGAGCGTTCACAGGACGTTCGCGGAGCCGTGGGCCCCCGGCAGCGAAGAACCCCACGTCCGTGCTGGTCCGTGGGGCTCGTGCGGCAGGGCGAACGACTACCGCGCCGACCAGGCGGGCCGTGGGCAGGCAGGAGGAACGGCTACCGCCACGACGGCCCGACTCTGAGCAAACCGGCCAACTTGTCCGGATTACGGATGATGTAGGCACGCTGGATGACCCCTCCCCCGACCTCCAACTGGAAGACCGTGTCCGGCTTCCCGTCCACGGTCATCAGGAGGGCCGGGCCGCCGTTGAGCTCCACGATCGCGGCCTCCATATCCGAAGCCCCCTCCTGCGCCACGGCGACCAGGAAGCGGCCGACCTTGTCCGCCGTCTCGATGAGCCGTCGCGGCGCCTTCGACTTGCCTCCGCTGTCGCTGACCAGCCGCACGTCGGGAGCCAGCAGGGCGATCAACTGCTCCAGGTCTCCGCCGGAAGCGGCCGCGAGGAAGCGCTCGGTGAGCCGGCGGCGCACGGCCGGATCGACGTCGTAGCGGGGCTTGCGTTCCTCCACGTGCCGTTTCGCCCGGCCCGCGAGCTGGCGCACCGCCGCGTCGGACCGGTCGAGGGCGTCCGCGATCTCCGCGTACGGGAAGCCGAAGGCTTCGCGCAGGACGAATACCGCGCGCTCCAGCGGGGAGAGCGACTCGAGGACGACCAGCACGGCGAGCGAGACGGAGTCGGCGAGCACGGCCTGCTCCGCGACATCGCGCACGGAGGACCCGAAGTCGGTCGCAACGGGCTCGGGCAGCCACGGTCCCACGTACGACTCACGCCTGGACTGCAGATGGCGCAGGCGGTCGATGGCCAGCCGGGTGGTGATCCGCACGAGGAAGGCCCTCGGCTCCCGCACCCCCTCTCGCTCCGCGGCCGACCAGCGGAGCCATGTCTCCTGCACCACGTCCTCGGCATCGGCCACGCGACCGAGCATGCGGTAGGCGACCCCGATGAGCACGGGCCGGTTCGCCTCGAAGAGGTCGGTCACGGTGTCGGCAGTCACCTCTCCATCCCAGCCGACGCGCCGGACGGTGTCCAGCAGGAATCGAGCCTGCCCCTTGAACTGCAAGCTACCCAGCGGTAATTATTGGTGGCGACGCGTCCACCACCGTCCTGCCCACTCGGGCCGGACCGTCCCGAGGAGCGGCATGGCCACAACGGTCTCGTTCGCGGTCGATTCCGCCGTCGGCCCTCGCACGGTCTCGGTGGCGTATGAACGGAGCGGCTCCGGCGAACCGTTGCTCCTGCTTCACGGCATCGGGCACCACCGTCAGGCTTGGGCCCCGGTCCTGCGGATCCTGGCCGCCGAACGGGATGTCATTGCCGTGGACCTGCCGGGATTCGGCACCTCACCCGCATTGCCGGACGGTCTCACGTACGACCTGCGGACCGTGATGACTCCCCTGCTCGGCGCGTTCTGCGAGGCGCTCGGTGTGCGGCGCCCGCACGCCGCGGGCAACTCCCTCGGGGGCTTGCTGGCACTGGAGCTGGGGCGGGAGAAGCTGGTCCGCTCGGTCACCGCGCTGTCCCCCGCGGGGTTCTGGACGGAGGGTGAACGCCGCTACGCCTTCGGGGTGCTGCGCGCGATGCGCGGGGCCGCGCTGGCCATGCCGATGCCCCTGGTCGAGCGGCTCTCACGCAGCGCGGCGGGCCGTTCCGTACTGACCGGCACCATCTACGCACGGCCGGGACGCCGTTCTGCCGATGCCGTCGTGGCGGAGACCGTCGCACTGCGGAACGCCACCGGCTTCCACCCGACTCTGGCCGTGGGCCGGGGCGCCGCCTTCACCGGCGATGTGCCGGGGCTCCCGGTCACCATCGCCTGGGGCGACCGCGACCGCCTGCTTCCGCGCCGCCAGGGCATCCGGGCCAAGCACACCATCCCGGATGCCCGGCTGGTGAGGCTCCCCAATTGCGGCCACGTGCCGATGAACGACGACCCCGCCGCGGTGGCGCGGATCATTCTCGACACGAGCAGCTGACACGTCGAGCCGGCTGGTGACCGCCGCTTCCCGCGGCCCGGAGGGCGGTCCTGGACGGGCGACGTCCGTGCGCCCAGGACGGGGACGCCCACAGCGACGGGCGCACAACCGTCGAACACACCTGGGACGGCTGGTCGCGCCGAGCGTTCCGCGGCCGGTACGGCCAGGCAGGAGCCCTGCCCGCCGATAGCGGCAAGGGCCGCGAGACGTCCCCACCGGAGCGGCGTGAAGCTGCGGCCGGCCTGAACGGCACAGGCGATGCGGCACAGGGCCGACGGGTTGGGGAGCCGCCCCGGCCGGGCGCCCGGCCCGTGGGTGGGCGTTGCGCGGAGCCCTCGCCGAGCGGTGAGGCCCGCTGTTCATCCGTGGTTGGCATGCCCGCCGCCACCAGGCACTAGGCATGACTCGGCACTCAGCCACACGCCCGTCGTCACGGCAGTCCGTCTGCCCCGTAGCCCCTGGAGTCGCATCGATGCCGAAACGTCCCCGTACACCGGCCCCGGACCGCCGCGCCGTGCTGCGCGGATCTCTCATCGCCTCGGCCGCCTTCGCCGTTCCCGCCAGTGTCACCGCCGCTCCCGCCTTTGCCCTCTCGGGCAGGCCGAACGCCGCATGGGGTGTGCAGGTCGGCGATGTGACGGCGTCGTCCGCGCTGGTCTGGGTGCGAGCGGACCGGCCTGCGCGCATGCTGGTCGAGACCTCGTCGACCGAGTCCTTCCGCCGTGCCCGCAGATGGCACGGCCCGCTGATCGGGGCCCGTACGGACTTCACCGGGACGACGCCCCTGTACGGGCTGCCGGCCGGTGAGCAGGTGCACTACCGCGTGACGCTCTCGGACCCGCACGACCCGCGCCGTACCGGCAAACCGGTGTACGGAACCTTTCGTACCGCCCCGGCCGGGCGCCGCGACGGGGTGCGATTCCTGTGGTCCGGTGACATCGCGGGCCAGGGCTGGGGCATCAATCCCGACATCGGCGGCTACCGGGTGTACGACGAGATGCGCCGCCTCGACCCTGACTTCTTCCTGTGCAGCGGTGACAACATCTACGCGGACGGGGTGCTGGAGCCCAGTGTGACGTTGCCGGACGGGCGGATCTGGCGCAACATCACGACCCCGGAGAAGGCGAAGGTCGCCGAGACCCTCGACGAGTACCGCGGGAACTTCCGGTACAACCTGTTGGACGACAACCTTCGCGCGTTCAACGCACAGGTGCCCTCCGTCATCCAGTGGGACGACCACGAGGTGCGCAACAACTGGTACCCGGGGCAGATCCTCGACGACGTTCGCTACACCGAGAAGAACGTGGACCTCCTGGCGGCGCGCTCGATGCGGGCCTTCCGCGAGTACTTTCCGGCGCCGGGCCACGGCTCGTCCCCAGGCGGCGCCTCCCTGCGCGGTCCGGCCGGCGAGGGACGCGTGCACCGGGTCGTGCGCCACGGTCCGCTGCTCGACGTCTTCGTCCTGGACATGCGGTCGTTCCGCAACGCCAACTCCCCCGGCCGGCAGCCCGACGACACGACAGGCATCCTCGGTACCCAGCAGCTGAGCTGGCTCAAGCGCGAGCTGTCCCGGTCCCGGGCGGTGTGGAAGGTGATCGCGGCCGACATGCCGCTGGGCCTGGTCGTCCCGGACGGGGCGACGGACTACGAGGCCGTCGCCCAGGGAGACCCGGGCGCGCCGCTGGGCCGCGAGCTGCAGATCGCCGAACTGCTGCGCTTCATCAAGCACAACCGGATCGCCGGCACCGTCTGGCTGACCGCCGACGTGCACTACACCTCGGCTCAGCACTACTCCCCCGAGCGGGCGGCCTTCAAGGACTTCGCGCCCTTCTGGGAGTTCGTGTCGGGGCCGCTGGCGGCGGGCGGGTTCCCGGCCAACGCGCTCGACGGCACGTTCGGCCCCGAGCGGGTCTTCGTCCGGGCACCGGACCGGGCGAACGTGTCACCGATGGAGTCGCCGCAGTTCTTCGGACAGGTCGACATCGACGGTGGGAGCGGGGAGTTGACCGTCCGGCTACGGGCGCAGGGCGGCACGGTGCTGTTCAGCAAGGTGTTGCAGCCGGGGCGCACGGGGCAGTGAGCGGGCATCGTCGACGATCGGCCCCGGGCTCGTGTCCGGGGCCGTTGTCAGTGGTGGGTCCTACGGTTTTCCCATGACCCGATCCGTTCAGGCCCTGGCCTACTCACGTCCGTCCGTCCTGGAGTCCTCGCAGGCCGGACAGTTGCTCGGCCTGGAGACCGCCGGTGGCCTCACGCCGCTGGGCGCCGAGGCGCATCCCCGGTTCTTCTCCGGGTTCCTCACGTCACCGAGCATCGCCGCGCGGGGCCTGCTGGCCGTCGCCGACGTGGCGTCCGCCCGCTACTACCAGCGGACGCTGCCCTCGTCCCTCGACCCGGTGGTCACGGGGAACGGCGACCGGCTGCGCTTCGAGTCGTTCTCCGGCTGCTGCGGTGTGTACGCGCGTCTCGACGTGCTGCAGGACGGGCTCGACGGGGCGGAGACGGGCCACGGGACGACCAACGTGGATGTCAACCACCCTCTGCGCGAGGCTCTTTCCCGGATCACCGCGGATGATCCGCTCCATCTGCGGGTCGGCCCGGACGAGATGGCGGTCACCACGATGGACGGACCGGTGGTGGAGAAGAAGGTCCCGCTGCCGGACCGCTGGCTGCGGGGTTTCGCCGAGGCCCAGGTGGTGTCCGCCGGCTTCGATCTGCGAGCCGGGCTTCCGGCGGCGGAGGCTGTGAGGTTCCTCCGTTCGCTGCCGCGCACCTCGGGCAACGCCTCGCGTGGAGCCCAGTGGGTCGTGCCCGCCGGGAAGACCCTGCGGCCGACGACCCGCCCCGTGGCGGGGGCGGTCTGCCTGCCCGGCCCGGAGCGGCTCGTCGCGCTGCAGCGGGTGTTGCGTCACGCGACCGCTCTGCGGATCTACGGTCCGGTGGCCGACGGTACGGCGACGGCGAGCGCCTGGGAGGTGGTGCTGCCGGGAATGCGGCTGACCCTGACCCTGTCACCCGACGCGTCACGCGGATTCTCCGGTGAGGGCGGGGTGCTGGAGGCCCTGGCCACGGATGACGCCGCGTCGGACGCCGAGCTGGTTTCCGTGCTGCTGGCGTGGGAGCCCAGGATCGAGCCGGCCCACCTCGCCGAGCAGTCGGGGCTGACGGTGGAGCGGGTGCGGGCAGCCCTCACCCGGTTGGGCACGGCCGGGCGCGTGGGGTACGACCTCGCGGACGCGGCGTACTTCCACCGGGAGCTTCCGTACGACGCGCGCCGGGCCGAGCGGCACAATCCACGACTGGTCGCGGCACGGCAGCTGGCCGGTTCGGGAGCGGTCCTCGTCGACGGTGAGCCGGCGACCGTCTCCTCGGGTGAACGCCGTTACCAGGTGCGGGAGACGGACGGGGTGCTGAGCTGCACCTGCCAGTGGTGGGCGGACTACCGAGGACGCCGGGGCCCCTGCAAACACGCGCTGGCCGTCCGCATGGTCCGCCGCGGTGCCACGGTCGCGGGAGGTGTGCGATGAAGGAGCTCCTCGATGCCGTGCAGGGCGGCCGCAAGCAGGCCGTGCCCGCACTCGTGGCCGGACTGGACCGCACGGGTCGCAAGGCAGCCCTCGCAGAGCTGAAGTCCCTGCGCAAGGAGGCCCGTGGCTGGGACTGGCAGCAGCGGGCAGTCGTCCAGAACGCGCTGCTGGTGGCGGGCGCCGGGTGTCACACCGGCGCCGCGGCCTGCGCGGCCTGGATCGGCGGCAGAGATCTGCGCGACTGGTCGGGCACTCCGTACAACCTGGTGCTCAAGGTGCTCGCGGACCGTGATCCCGCCTGGCTCGCCGACCTCGCTCAGCGGCTGGCGGCACGTCCGTCGATGGCCTCGACGGACGCCGACTACCGGTTCGTCGCGGATCTGGTACACCGCGCGCAGTGCCCGATGCCGGTCACGGACACCATCGTCGAGGCGTGGGTGTCGCACGTCGGATCCGGCCGGTGGCACGGCAACGAGCGGAGGCCGCTGATCGACGTCCTGCGCGCCGAACCGCATCTCACGTCCCTGGTGCCGAGACTGTTCGAGGGGGCCGAGACCCCGTCCGCGATGTTCTGGTACGACGATCCGCGCTCCGGCGACCACTGGCCCGCAGCACTGGCGACGCTTGCCTCCGAAGGCGTGCTGGACCGCGCCGCGCTGGCCGACGCGGCCCTGAAGCGGCTGCTGCGCGGGGGCAAACCGGGGGACCTGCGGTTCGGTCTGGCCGTGGTGCGTGCGCTGGCACTGACCGAGCAGGAGGAGGCTGCGCGCGTCTCGGACTGGTCGGGGATGGCCGGCGACGGTCTGCCGGTCGTCGCCGGCCACGCACAGGAGGTGCTTTCCCGGCTGGACGCACGAGGCGAGCTGACCACGCGTGAGCTCGCCGAGGTGTCGAGCTCGGTCCTGTTCCGTACGGAGAAGAAGCTGGTCCGAGCCCAGTTGGTACTGATCGGCAAGGCACTGCGCCGGGACGCGTGCGCGACCGACGGCCTGCTGCCGGTCGTCGCCGAGGCCTTCGGGCACGAGGACACCGACATCCAGGAGCGCGCCCTGAAGCTGACGGCACGCCACCTCCGGGCGGCGGGGGACGCCGTGCGCCGGGATCTCGCGCTTGCCGCGGCTCAGCTGGGCCCGATGCACAGGGCCGCCGCCCACGAGGTGTTCGGGGATTTGCTGGGCGAGGGACCCGCCGAGGAGCCCTACGAGGAGTCGCTGCCCCCGGTTCCCACCGCACGACGGCTCGCACCCGCCCCGGAGACGGTGGCCGAGCTCGTCGAGGAGGTGGCCGCCCTGGTGCATTCCGGAACGCGCGAGGTCGATCTGTTCGAGCGTGCGCTCGACGGGCTGGTCCGTCACGCACGGACAGACCGCACGTCGCTGACCGAGGCGCTGTGTGAGGCGCTGGCCGGCCAATGGTGGGTCAAGGATCCTCGGCAGGAACAGGTGGACCAGTGGTTCACCCGGCAGCCCGGCGGTCTCGATCTGGTCGCGGCGTCCCTGCTCGGCCGGATCTCGTTCCGGTCCGTCCACGACGGACGTACGCGGGCGAGGAACACCGGCACCTGCCCGCACGCCGCGCTGGACGGGGTGATGCACGCGAGGCTGTGGGAAGCCGCCGCCTTCGTGACGACGGGACAGGTGCCGTTCCTGCTGGCCACACCGACCTGGCACACCGGTTCGCTGGACGCGGGCGAGCTCGTGGAACGGCTGCGGACCTACCGTCGGCTCGGCGTCCGGCCGGGGCCCGTCGACTTCGCGCAGGCGCTGCTGCGCGTACGCCGGACCGGCAGCCAGCGGGCCGCAGCCGACGCCGCTCTGCTCGGGACTGCGGAGGGTGATCGGCTCGCCTCGTGGCTGCGGGCGGACGAGCCGGTCGCGACCGTGCTCCGGCACGGGTCGGACGACGACCGCCCCACTTCGGACACCTGGTTCCGCCGGTCCACCACCGGGATTCGCCGGGTACTGCTCGCTACGAAGGAGCGCCTCGACATCCAGCAGGAGTTCCCGCGCGCGTTCCACTGGCTGGGCCGGCCGCACTACCCCGATCAGAGCCCCTGCTACCACTGGGACGCCGCGCGCTCGGAGCACTGGCTCGCGGCTCTCCCGGAGGACAGGGAGACCCTGGCCGCGTGGATGACGCCCACCCTCATGCACGGCGCGGACGACGGGCCGGACGGTGGGGCGTGGGTGCTGCCGGGACTCGCCGAGGCGGGCGGGCCTGCCGCCGACGCCATGCACCTCGCTCTGGCGTACGGGCTGGGGGCACGCCGCCCGGAGGACCGCCTCTCGGCAGTGGACGGCCTGCTCGTGCTCGCTGCCCAGGGGTGCCTGGACACGGCCATGCTCGGCCGGGACCTGGCCGTACTCGTCGACCATGACCTCGTGAAGCCCACCCGGGTCGCGGACTCGGTCCGGACAGCCGCCGCCACCGGCGCGTACCGGACGGTGCTGTCGGTGCTCGCCGCAGCCCTGCCGAGCCTGCTGGCCTACGAGAAGGCGCCGCGCGGACTGGGCGAGATCCTTGCCGTGGCCGGCGAGTGTGCGGAACGCTGCGGTCCGGTGACCGTGGAGCCGATCGCCGGTCTCGCCGGGACGGCCGGCCGCCGGGGCTCCTCCCAGCTGGTGCGGCAGGCCGCCCGGCTGCTGGCGGCCACACGGCCCGCTGGCTCGGCCGGGGCCGACGGCGGGGAGAAGGCCCTCGGCGGGATCGACCGGGCCGAGGGGGACGGGGACGGGGACGGGGATGACCAAAAGGTGCTGATAGGCGACCAGATCCACACGTAACCCATCAGTCACAATCCGTTCGTGATCAGGCAACACCGGTCGGTCACAGTGAGGACATGACTGATGTGACATCCGCGAAGAGTGCCCGCCGTCCGCACCACTGGCGGCGGGACCTGATCGAACTGGCCGCTCTCTTCACGGCGGTTGCCGTGGCCGACGCGATCGCCAATCTGATCGGGCACCAGCCGGACGGCCCGTATCTGCTCGTGGCCTCGGCCGTCGCCCTGGTCGCCACGGCCGGGTTCCACACCTGGTGGGCGCGGCGGCACAGCCACGCCCCGCCGCCGGATACCAGCACGTCCGACGTCGACACGAGTCCGGAAGACGCCTCCGACGGCGCCGACGAGGCCGTGGAGACGGTCCTGTGGCGCATGCGGACCACGGTGCGGGACGCCCCCGGCACCCTGGCCTCGCTCTGCATCGCCCTCGCCCGGCACCGCATCGACATCCTCACCCTGCAGACGCACCCGCTGGCGCGTGGCACTGTCGACGAGTTCCTCCTGCGGGCGCCCGCTGGGCTGCCGGCCCAGCAGCTCACCCGGGAGATCGCCGCCGCCGGGGGCACTGGCACCTGGATCGAGCGTGCGGACGCCCACGACCTGGTGGACACCCCCACCCGGGTCATCGGCCTCGCCACCCGTACGGCGCTCGACGCGGCCGAACTCCCGCTGGCGCTCCGCCAGCTCCTCGGCCGGTGCACCATCCACTCGCTGCCCGCCCTGTCGATCACCGGGCGTCCCACCGGGGAGAGCGCACCCGTGGAGGGTGTTCTGGAGGACACCGTGATGAGACTGCGCGACCCGTCGGGCGGAGTCATCACGGTGGAGCGACCGTATCTGCCGTTCACGCCGACCGAGTTCGCGCGGGCCCGTGCCCTGGTCGAACTCGACGCCCGGCTCGGCCCGCGCGTACCGCGCAGCGAGGACGTCCTCACCCTTCCCGAGGGCAACGAGATCACCGTGCGGCGCGCGGACCGCAGCGACCTCGCCGCCGCCCGCGCCATGCACGACCGCTGCTCCGAGCACACCCTCGGCCTGCGGTACCACGGCCCGGTCCGTGACGCCGACCGCTACCTGGACCACCTCCTGAGTCCCCGCTTCGGCCGCACGCTCGCCGTACAGACGGCCTCCGGCCGACTGGTGGCTCTCGGTCACCTGCTCTGGGACGGTGACGAGACCGAGGTCGCCCTCATGGTGGAGGACGACTGGCAGCGCCGCGGCATCGGCTCCGAGCTCCTCGGACGGCTGGTGGCCCTGGCCGTCGAGGCCGGCTGTGACAGCGTGTACGCAGTCACCCAGGCCCACAACACAGGCATGGTCGCGGCCATGCGCGCACTCTCGCTGCCCCTGGACTACCAGATCGAGGAGGGCACGCTGGTGATCACCGCCCGGCTGGCTGCGTCTCCCGCCCGGCCGCTTCCTGCCCATGAGCAGACGGAACAGCACCCGCGAATCCGTCGCTGAGCGCCTGGCACAGATCGGCCCACAGGTCCTCGACGTCCTCGAGACCCACCGACATGCGCAGCAGGCGGTCGCCGACTCCCGCGGCCTGCCGGTCTCCCTCATCCACGATGCGGTGGCTGATGGAGGCCGGATGCTGGATCAGCGTGTCGACGCTGCCCAGGCTCACCGCCGGCGTGATGAGGCCGACTCCCGCGATCACCCGGTGCGGGTCCCCGTGCACCTCGAAGGACACCATCGCCCCGCCCAGCTCCGGGTAGTGCACGCGGGCGACGCGCGGGTCCGCGGAGAGCCTGCGGGTCAGTTCGGCGGCGCTGGCGGACGCGGCCCGCACCCGCACGGAGAGCGTGGACAGTCCGCGCAGCAGCAGGTAGCCGGCGAGCGGGTGCAGGACGCCGCCGGTGGCGAAGCGCACCTGCCGAAGCGTCGCCGCGAACTCCTCGTCGCAGGCGACGACCCCGCCCATCACGTCCCCGTGCCCGCCCAGGTACTTGGTCGCGCTGTGCAGCACGATGCGGGCCCCGTGTTCGAGCGGGCGCTGCAGCACCGGTGTGGCGAAGGTGTTGTCGACGAGCAGCGGGACGGAACCGCAGGAGTGCGCCACGGCCCGGATGTCGACCTCGGCCAGGGTCGGGTTGGCGGGCGTCTCGACCATCACCAGGCCGGTGTCCGGACGCATCGCGTCGGCGATGCCCGCCGGATCGGTCCAGGTCACCTCGGTGCCGAGCAGCCCGGCGCCCAGCAAGTGGTCGCTGCAGCCGTAGAGCGGACGCACCGCGACCACGTGGCGCAGTCCCTTGCTCGCGCGGGCCAGCAGCACGGCGGTGAGCGCCGCCATTCCACTGGCGAAGGCGACGGCGCTCTCGGCACCCTCCAGACGGGCCAGAGCCGTCTCGAACCGGGCCGTCGTCGGGTTGTCCAGCCGCGCGTAGACGGGCGGCCCTTCGGGCTTCGCGCCGGTGGCGGCGAAGGCGTCGATGCGCTCCGCCTCGCCCCGGGAGTCGTAGGACGGATACGTGGTGGACAGGTCGATCGGTGCGGCGTGCAGACCGAGGGAGGCGAGATCGTCGCGTCCGGCGTGCACGGCTTCGGTGGCGAGCGCCCTGGACCGGGTGGGTGCCGGGGTGGTCAGCGCAGAAAATTCGGTGTCCATGTCACCACTCTGAACAGAGGACGGGCCGTCGCGGGGAGTCCCCGTGCTACGTTCGGCCGATGGCCGAATCCGTCGCACTCGACCCGGTGGATCTGCACATTCTGCGACTGCTGCAGAACGATGCACGGAAGACGTACCGGGAGCTCGCCGCCGAGGTCGGTGTGGCACCGTCCACCTGTCTGGACCGGGTGACACGGCTGCGCCGCGCCGGGGTGATCCTGGGGCACCAGCTGCGGCTCGATCCGGCGCGGCTCGGCCGTGGCCTGGAGGCGCTGCTCCTGGTGCAGGTCAGGCCGCACCGCCGCGAGCTCATCGGCCCTTTCGTCGAACGGATCAGGGCGCTGCCCGAGTCCCGCGCACTGTTCCACCTCACCGGCCCCGACGACTACCTGGTCCACGTGGCCGTCGCCGGCACGGCGGATCTGCAGCGGCTGGTCCTGGACGAGTTCACCTCGCGCCGCGAGGTCGCGCGGGTGGAGACCCGGTTGATCTTCCAGCAGTGGGAGTGCGGTCCCCTCCTGCCTCCGGCCACGGGCGCCCCGGAGTCACGGCCCGAGACCGCGACGCCGTGACGGGCCTCACCACGCGCACGCCGGCGCCCTGCGCCGCAGGGGTGGCGAACCCCCTGCGGCGCACCCCAGGGCGAACCTCTGCGGCGGACTCCTGCGGAGCCACGAACGGAGTCCCGCCTTCCGGGCACCCTCGGCGAGGCCGAAGGTCGCATACCGGTGACGCGGAGGCCTCCGCCGTACGAGGATGTCCCCATGTCAGACACACCGAGCAGCGCACTGCCGCGCCAGGTCGCCGACGCCTACGTCGACGCATACATCGCACTCGACCCGATCACCGGCACCTATCTCGGTGTCGCGGAGAGCTCTCGCGGGCTGCCCGACCTCTCGCCCGCCGGCCAGGCCGAGGCGGCCGAGCTGATTCGCAGGACACTTGCGGAACTGGACGTCGCCGAACGCGTACCGGGCGCGGACACCGAGGCCGAACAGCGCTGCGCACGGCTGCTGCGCGAGCGCCTGACGGCCGAACTGGCCATCCATGAGGCGGAGGAGGGGCTGCGGGCCGTCTCCAACATCCACTCCCCGGTCCACAGCCTTCGCGAGGTGTTCACGGCGACTCCGACCGCGACGGAGGAGGACTGGGCCGCGATCGTGGACCGTCTGCTGGCTGTCCCCGCCGCCCTGGAGGGGTACCGCGCCTCTCTCACGCTCGGCCTGGAACGGAAGCTCTACGCGGGCCCTCGTCCCACCGCCACCTTCATCGAGCAGCTGGGCTCCTGGGCCGGGGGCGAAGGGCCCGGATTCTTCCAGGACTTCGTGTCCTCGGGACCGGACGCGCTCCGCACGGAACTGGACGAGGCCGCCGGCCGGGCCGCCGAAGGGCTCCTCGCGCTGCGCGACTGGATGCGCGAGGTGTACGCCCCCGCTGTCGAGGGGGCACCCGACACCGTGGGCCGTGAGCGTTACGCCCGCTGGGCCCGCCAGTTCAACGGCACGGACCTGGACCTCGACGAGGCGTACGCGTACGGCTGGGCCGAATACCACCGGCTGCTGGCCGAGATGAAGACCGAGGCCCACAAGATCCTTCCTGGTGCGGGGCCCTGGGAGGCTCTCGCCCACCTCGATGTGCACGGTGAGCACATCGAGGGCGTGGAGGAGGTCCGGGTGTGGCTGCAGGGCCTGATGGACGAGGCCATCGAGGCGCTCGACGGGACCCACTTCGAGCTGGCCGAGCGGGTGCGGAAGGTGGAGTCCCGTATCGCTCCCGCGGGCGGTGCCGCCGCTCCGTACTACACGGGGCCCTCCGAGGACTTCTCGCGCCCCGGCCGCACCTGGCTGCCCACCATGGGCGACACCCGCTTCCCGGTGTACGACCTGGTGTCCACCTGGTACCACGAGGGCGTGCCGGGCCATCATCTGCAGATCGCGCAGTGGACGCACGTGGCGGACAGCCTCTCGCGATACCAGGCCTCGATCGGCCACGTCAGTGCCAACGCGGAGGGCTGGGCCCTGTACGCGGAGCGGTTGATGGACGAGCTGGGCTTCCTGCCCGACGCCGAGCGCCGGATCGGCTATCTGGACGCGCAGATGATGCGTGCGTGCCGGGTGATCGTGGACATCGGCATGCACCTGGAGCTGGAGATCCCCGCGGACTCGCCGTTCCATCCGGGCGAGCGGTGGACGCCGGACCTGGCCCAGGAGTTCTTCGGCAGCCACAGCGGCCGGCCGGCGGACTTCGTGGAGAGCGAGCTGACCCGCTATCTGTCGATGCCCGGGCAGGCCATCGGCTACAAGCTGGGCGAGCGCGCCTGGCTGCTGGGCCGGGAGAACGCCCGCAGGGCACACGGTGACGCGTTCGACCTCAAGGCCTGGCACATGGCCGCCCTCTCCCAGGGGTCGCTCGGCCTGGACGACCTGGTGGACGAGCTGTCCCGTCTCTGAACCCGCTCGACGGGGCGGGCGGCCCGGCGCACGGCAGCCGGGCCGCCCGTCAGCGCCTGCGCGCCGCCACTCCCCTCTCCCCTACGTTCCGAAGAGTGAGTTCCGCATGGCCCCGGCCGCCTTCCTGTTCTGCTCCGACCCACTGCGGCCGGGACGCCCCGACCCCCACTTCGCACGGGAAGCGGCTGTGGCACGACGGGCGGGCGCGCGGGTCGTCACCGTCGATCACGACGCTCTGCTCAACGGCGACGCGGAATCCGCGGTCGGCCGGGTACCGAGGGACTCGGGACCGTACTGGTACCGGGGGTGGATGGTTCCGCCTGCTCGGTACGCCGAGGCGGAGAAGGCTCTCGCCGCACGTGGCTGCTCGCTCCTGACGTCCGCCTCCGCGTACCACCTGGCCCACGAACTCCCCGGCTGGTACGCGACGTTCACCGCCCTCACGCCTCGCAGCGTCTGGTGCGCGCTGCCCGAGACCGGCGGTCCACCGGATCCGGCGTCCCTGTCCCGGCTGGCGGCACCGCTCGGCACGGGGCCGGGGATCGTGAAGGACTTCGTGAAGTCCCGCAAGCACGAGTGGCACGAGGCGTGCTTCGTGCCGGAGTTGTCGGACACCGACCGGCTCGCCCGGGTCGTGAACCGGTTCGTCGAGCTGCAGGGCGACTTCCTGGCCGGCGGGCTGGTACTGCGCGCGTACGAGCCGTTCGTGACGGGCGGGGAGGCCCGGGTGTGGTGGGTGGACGGGGAACCGGTGCGGGTGACGGCCCATCCGGACACTCCCGGCCGGGTGCCGGCGCCCGGTCTCGACGCGATCGGTGCGGCCGTGCGCCGCCTCGGCTGCCGTTGGGTGACGACCGACCTTGCGCTGCGGGAGGACGGGGTGTGGCGGGTGGTGGAGGTGGGCGACGGACAGGTCAGCGGCCTGCCGGCCGGGGACGACGGGGAAGCCCTGTTCGGCGCGCTGCCCACCGTCTGAGCCGGTCCCCGGCCCACTCCTCACTCCGGAACGCGCGCTTCACCCCGGGCCGGGCCGCACGACTCCGTGTCAGCAGCCGCAGTCGTCGGAGCCTGCCGGTGCGGTGAGCGGGTCGGCGGCGCGCTGCTCGCGCCCCCTCCAGGTCTCGAACTCGAATCCCTCACGCACCCAGTACTCGAAGCCGCCGAGCATCTCCTTCACCTGGTATCCGAGTTCGGCCAGTGCCAGGGCGGCGCGGGTGCCACCGTTGCAGCCGGGTCCCCAGCAGTACGTGACCACCGGGACGGCCGGGTCGAGGAGCGCGGCCCCCTGCTCCGCGATCAGGGCGGTCGGCAGGTGCACGGCGCCGGGCACGTGCCCCTGGTCCCAGGAAGCGGTGGAGCGGGAGTCCAGGACGACGAATCCCGGGTCCCCGTGGGAGTCGAGGGCGGCAGCCACGTCGGAGACGTCGGCGTGGAAGGCGAGAGAGGCGCCGAAGTACGCGGCGGCGGCTGCCGGGGAGGCGGGCGGGACGCGCAGGACGGGGTGGGCCGCGGTGGCGGGCACTGAGTTCATGCCCGGAAATCTACGGCCGACGAGCCCACCCGGGAAGCAGGGATTCCCGGCACATCACTTGATTCACCGGGATTTCGCGTGTTGTCTCGGCCCATGAACGACTATTCCACGGATGCCACCGACTGGCGGATCCTCGATGTCCTGCAACGCGACGGACGGGCGACCTTCGCCGAGCTGGCCCGCGCCGTCGCGATGTCCCCCAGCGCCGTCACGGAGCGGGTACGCCGTCTCGAGGAGGCGGGCATCATCAGCGGATACGCAGCCGTGGTGGACCCGGAACGCCTCGGGATGCCGATCCTCGCCCTCGTCCGGCTGCGCTATCCCCACGGCAACTACAAGCCGTTCCACGATCTGACCGACACGACGCCGGAGATCATCGAGGCCCACCACGTCACCGGGGACGACTGTTTCGTACTGAAGGTGACAGCCAGATCGATGCGTCACCTGGAGGAGATCACGGGGAGGGTCGGAACCCTCGGCTCCGTGACCACCAGCGTCGTGTACTCCTCCCCCCTGCCCCGCCGGCCGATCAGCCGCTGAGCGGCACCCGCAGGCCGCTCAGCCACTGAGCGATTCCGGCCGGCACACGGGCGTGCGGTCGCCGGGAGCGACGGCCTGGTCAGCCGCCGAGCGTGCCCGTCGTCCGGTGGCGGACCGCCGATCCGTGCCGGTCCTTCACCACCTCCAGCTGCGCGGGGATACGGCGGCGCAGGTCGGCCACGTGGCTGACGATCCCGACGCTGCGATCACGCTCACGCAGCGAGTCCAGGACGTCGAGCACCTCGTCCAGGGTCTGCTCGTCCAGGCTGCCGAAGCCCTCGTCGATGAAGAGCGTGTCCAGCCGGACCCCGCCCGCCTCGTCCGTGACGACGTCGGCGAGGCCGAGTGCCAGGGCGAGCGAGGCGAAGAACGTCTCACCGCCCGAGAGGGTGGCCGTGTCGCGTTCCCGGCCCGTCCAGGAGTCCACCACGTGCAGGCCGAGCCCCGCCCTCCGGCCTCCGCTGCGCGCATCGGAGTGGACCAGGGTGTAGCGGCCGGACGACATCTTCTGGAGACGGGCGGTCGCCGCGGCGGCCACCTGTTCGAGCCGGGCCGCGAGTACGTACGCCTCCAGCCGCATCCTTCGCTCGTTGTCGGCCGAGGTGCCCGCGGTGAGTCCGGCGAGTCGCGCCACCCGCTCGTACTCGGAGCGCAGCGGCCCCAGCCTTCGCACTTCGCCCGCCGCCTGCCCGGAGAGCCGGCCGAGCTCGGTGCGGCGCTCCTGTGCCGCGGCGAGCGCGGTCGCACCGTTGCGCAGCAGCCGCGCGGTGAGGTCGTACGCCGTCTGCGCGGCGTCGGGCGTGGCGGGCGGGCGTTCCGCCGCCGCCCGGGCGTCCTCCTCGGCGAGCCGGTCCGCGACCGCGGCGGACTCCGCCTGCCAGGCGTCGATCCGGTGCTGCAGTTCGCGCTGCGCGGTCTCGCCCAGCAGCCCCGCGGCCGCGGCCCGCGGAGTGTCGAAGCCCGCGCGGAAGGCTGCGTCGGCGACCCGGCCGTCGGCTTCCTTGCTCGACTGCGCGGCGCTCTGCTCGGCGCGGAGGGCTTCCACGGCCTCGGCGAGCAGCCCGGCCCGGCGCCCCAGTAGTTCGGCGTGCTCCGCGACGGATGCCGATGTGCCGCGGGACTTCACCAGCTCGGCTTCCAGAGCGGACTGCTCACGGTCGAGCGCTTCCCGCTGCGAGGTACGGGCCGCGGCTCGCCGCTCGGCCTGCTGCCGCTCGTCGAGCCGTCCGAGGTGCTCCCGCTCGGCTGCGGCGAGGGTCTCCCTCGCACCGTGCGTCCCGGCGGCCAGCCGGTGGGCGTCCTTGTGCTCCTGGTTCAGCCTGTCGACGTACGCGGCGAGCTCGGCCACCGAGGACGTTCGGGAGTCCGCGCCACCGGTCCCTGTTCCGTGCGCACCGCCGCCAGAACCCTCGGGCCCTGCCGCGTCGGCGCGGGCCGCGGCCAGGCGTTCTCGGAGGACTTCGAGCTCGCGTTCGGCGTCCGCGCGTGTCCGTTCGGCGCGCCGGTGTGCGGTCAGCGCCGCTTCCTCCGTCGCCCGGTCCACATGGCCGTCGCCGGCGAGGGCGGGCTCCGGGTGTTCGGCGGACCCGCACACGGCGCAGGCCGTTCCGTCGACGAGCTCGGCGGCCAGCTCCGCGGCGATCCCCCTGAGCCGCCGTTCACGCAGACCCAGCCAGGTCTCGTGCGCGGCCACCGCGTGCTCGCGGGCTCCTGTCAGACGGCCCTCGGCGGCTTGCTCCTGCACGGCGAGCGCGTCGCGCCGGTGGGCGGCGTCCAGCCGCTTCCGCGCGGGGGCCAGCTGTCCGGCCAGTTGCTCCGCGCGGGTCGCGGCCTCCTGGGCCGTCTCGATGCGCTCCTGGAGGTCCCGGCGGGTGGTGTCCCAGCCTGCAAGCCAGTCGGCTGCCTCCTGGATCATTTCGTCGTCGGCACGTGACTGCCGCTCCAGCCCGGCCCGTTCGGCGTCGATCTCCAGGGTGCGCTGTTCGGCGCGGCGGGCGGCGTCGAGCGTGCCGAGCTCCACGCGGATCTCCCGCTCCAGGGCCGCGAGCCGCTCGGCGCCGGCGTCGGCCAGCTCGCCGGGCAGGCCCGCCCGGGACCTTGCGCGGGCGTCGCTCGCTGTGCGGTGGGCGCGTTCGGCCTCGTCCCGCAGTTCGAGCGCGGGGGCGACCAGGTCCGCCTTGCGCGCGCGGGACAGCTGTTCGTGGCACCGGTCGCGTTCGGCGCGGCGCTCCTCGAGTCCGGCGGCGCGACGGCGGGTCTCCTCGTAGCGCTGCTGGAGCCGGGCCAGCTCGCGCTCGGCGTCGAGTGCGTGCCGGGCCGCCGCGTGCCGGCTCTCCGCCGTGGCCAGGGCGCAGTGGGCGATGTCGAGCCGTTCGTGGGCGCCGCTGCGTGCGACGGCGGCCCACTGCAGTACGCCTCCGGCCAGTCCGGGTTCACCGGGCCGGTCCTCGGGCAGCATCGTCTCGCCGGCCGCGGGACCGGCCGCCTGGGCGATCCGCTGTGCGAGAGCGAGGATCTGCTCGTCGCCCGTCCGGACCCGGGCTTCGGCCGTGCGACGGAGCTCGGCAAGCCGCTCCTCGACGGCCGCGAACCGGCGTGTGTCGAAGAGCCTGCCGAGGAGCTTGCCCCGTGCCTCGGCGTCCGCGCGCAGGAAGCGGGCGAAGTCGCCCTGGGGGAGCAGCACCACTTGGCAGAACTGTTCCCGGCTCATCCCGATGAGCCGGCCGATCTCCTCGCCGATCTCCTGGTGCGAGCGGCTGAGCGCCTGCCAGCCCTTCACCGGGTCGTGCTCGCGCAGCAGGCTCTGCGCCTTCTCGGTGGTGAATCCGCCGCCCCTGCGCTTGGGACGGGGCTGGGCGGGGCTCCGGGTGACCTCGAGCCGGCGTCCGCCGACGGTCAGTTCCAGCCGGACCTCGGTCGGCAGGTCCGCGGGGGCGTGGTCGCTGCGCAGCGAGGTGCCGGGGCTCTGCCGGGCGCCGGGCACCGCTCCGTAGAGCCCGTAGCAGACGGCGTCGAGGACGGAGGTCTTGCCTGCCCCGGTCGGGCCGTGCAGCAGGAAGAGCCCGGCCGAGGACAGGGCGTCGAAGTCGACTTCCTGCGTGGTGCCGAAGGGGCCGAAGGCGGTGAGGGTGAGGGTGTGGAGTCTCATCGGGCCACCTCGGTCAGGCCGTCGACGACCCGTACGTCGTCGAAGGCGGCGCGGAGCACCGTGCGCTCCTGTTCGCTGGGGCCGCTTCCCCCGCGCACGTGAGCCACGAAGTCCTCGGCGATCTGGTGGTCGTCCCGTCCCCTGAGCCGCTGGGCGTACGAGGCGAGCGGGTCCTCAGGGGCGCGTTCGGGTTCGAAGACCAGGCTGAGGGTGTGCGGGAAGCGTTCGAGGAGTCGGGCCATCGGCTCGTCCGGCCGGGCGGGGTCGGTGAGCGTGGCCTCCACCCAGGACTCCTCGTGGCGCTCCAGGGCCGGGTCCTCCAGCAGGACGTCGAGGTGTCCGCGCAGCCGCGCGAGCGTGCGTGGGACCGGGCAGCTGACGCGTTCGGCGGCGAGCTGACCCTCGCCGCCCAGGTCGATGAGCCACATGGTCTTGCGGTGGGCGTGCTCGGAGAAGGAGTAGGCGAGTGGGGAGCCCGAGTAGCGCACGCGTTCGGTGACGGTCTGGCTGCCGTGCAGGTGTCCGAGGGCCACGTAGTCGACGCCGTCGAAGACCCCGGCGGGCACCGCGGCGACGCCGCCGACGGTGATGTCACGTTCGCTGTCGCTGGGCTCGCCGCCCGCCACGAAGGCGTGCGCGAGGACCACGGCGCGGGTCCCCGCCGGCCGGGAGGCGAGGTCGGCCCTGACCCGGTCCATCGCCGCGGAGAGGACGGCTTCGTGCCCGGCCTTCACCGCGCCCAGCGTGTCCCTGACCAAGGCGGGTTCCAGGTAGGGCAGCCCGTAGAAGGCCACGTCGCCCTGTGTGTCGGACAGTACGACGGGAGTGGCGCAGTCCCCCGGGTCGGTGCGCAGGTGGATGCCCGCCCGCGCGATCAGACCGGCGCCCACGCCGAGCCTGCGGGCGGAGTCGTGGTTGCCGGAGATCATGACCGTCGGCACCCCGGCGTCCGCGAGCCGGTGCAGTACGTCGTCGAACAGCCGGACCGCCGCGAGCGAGGGCACCGCCCGGTCGTAGACGTCGCCGGCCACGACGACCACGTCGACGGCGTGGGTGCGCACGGCCTCGACGAGGTGGTCGAGGTAGGCGGCCTGGGCTTCGAGCAGAGGAACGCGGTGGAACGTCCGCCCCAGGTGCCAGTCCGAGGTGTGCAGAATCCTCACGACATCACTCCGATGGCCCAGAGGGCTCCGACCTGCATGTTCCGCTTCCTCCGCCCCCGGGTCCGCTCCGGCCCGGTCACCTCGTCCGCCGCGGTTCTCCGCCGCCTGCCCGACCAC
Source organism: Streptomyces clavifer (assembly GCF_036345975.1). Lineage (NCBI taxonomy): Bacteria > Bacillati > Actinomycetota > Actinomycetes > Kitasatosporales > Streptomycetaceae > Streptomyces > Streptomyces clavifer. The sequence continues at coordinate 987,293 of NZ_CP107793.1, forward strand.
GCTAATGCCGCGGGCCCTCGATCCCTCATCCGGACCGGACGTCCCCGTAGGTCTCGCCACCCGGTTCGAAGGTCGCCGACCCCGCCGTGGCGTCGGCCAGCCAGGACCTGAACTCCTCGACTTCGGCGTCCGGCAGCGCGATCCCGATCGTCACGCTCTCCGCGTACCGCACCTCGTGCACGGTCGTGCCGGTGGCGCGCAGGTCGTTCTCCAGCTTGCCCGCCCGCTGGTGGTCGACGGTCACGGTTGCCAGCCGGAACCGCCGCCGGGTGATCATGCCCAGCGTGTCGAGCGCTTCACCTACCGCTCCCCCGTACGCGCGGATCAGCCCGCCGGCGCCGAGCTTCACACCGCCGTAGTAGCGGGTGACGACGGCGACGACGTACCGCGCGTCCCGCCGCATGAGCATCTGCAGCATCGGCACACCCGCCGTTCCACCGGGCTCTCCGTCGTCACTGGCCTTCTGTACGGAGGCGTCGGCGCCGATGACGTAGGCGAAGCAGTTGTGGGTCGCGGTGGGGTGCTCCCTGCGGACGCGTGCGACGAACTCCTGCGCCTCCTGCTCGGTGGCGGCGGGAGCGAGCGCGCAGAGGAAGCGCGATCGGTTGACCTCGGTCTCGTGCACGCCCGCACGGGCGACTGTCCGGTACTGCTCCTGCATCCGCCCACCCTATGTGCCGGTCCGGAGGCCACGTTCCCCCTCATGTGGGGAATGGTCCGGGAGGGCCGTCCGTTGTCCGGGCATGTACGCAGACGACGAGACGGTCCGCAGGATCCTTCAGGGCACGGGCGACACCTGGGCGGTGGTCGGCCTGTCCGCCAACCGCTCCCGTGCGGCACACGGGGTGGCCGAGGTCCTCCAGCGCTTCGGCAAGAAGGTGGTGCCCGTGCATCCCAAGGCCGAGCCGGTCCACGGCGAGCAGGGATACGCGTCTTTGGCGGACATCCCGTTCCCGGTCGACGTGGTGGATGTCTTCGTCAACAGCGACCTCGCGGGCGGGGTGGCCGACGAGGCCGTGGCAGCCGGGGCGAAAGCGGTCTGGTTCCAGCTCGGGGTGATCGACGAGGCGGCCTGCGCGCGCACGCGCGCGGCAGGTCTCGACATGGTGATGGACCGCTGCCCGGCGATCGAGATACCCCGTCTGGGCCGCCCCTCCTGACAGGCGTGGTGTCGCGCCGGGCTTCCGGCCGGGAGAATGCCCGTCGTGACACAGCACCTCGTCAACGGTGAACGCGCTGCGGCCGCCCAACTGGCCGGGCTCGGTGTGGAGCGGGGCGGCGTCCTGCTGGTCCACGCGTCGATGCGCTCCGTGGGGGGCGACGCAGGGGCCATGGCGGACGCCCTGCGGACCGTACTCGGACCGGAGGGCACCCTGGTCGTCCCTTCCTTCACCCCGGAGAATTCCGACACCTCGCGCTCCTACCTGGAGCGCGTCCGCGGCCTGAGCGACGAGGCGCGTGCGGCTCTGCGTGCGGCGATGCCGCCGTTCGACCGTGAGGTATCGCCCGCACCGGCCATGGGGCGGCTCGCCGAGACGGTGCGGCTGACCCCGGGCGCGGAGCGCAGCGCCCATCCGCAGACCTCGTTCACCGCGATCGGACCGGCGGCCCGGAAGCTGCTCGCCGAGCACCGGCAGGACTGCCATCTGGGCGAGGACTCCCCCCTCGCCCGCCTGTACGAGGCCGATGCGCAGATCCTGCTGCTGGGCACGGGCTTCGACACCTGCACCGCGTTCCACCTCGCCGAGTACCGCCTCCCCGCCCCGCCGCGCCGCCTCTACCGCTGCGTGGTGGCACCACAGGGAGAGCGTGGTTGGTGGGAGTACGAGGACGTCGCGCTGGACGACGGCGACTTCGCGGCTCTGGGCCGCGCCTTCGAGTGCGCCGACACCACCGGGGCCGTACGCACGGGCCCGGTGGGTTCGGCCGGCAGCCGGCTGGTCCGTCTCCGTGCGGCCGTGGACTTCGCCGTCGACTGGCTCGGGGCCCATCGGAGCGGCGGCGCTTGAGCGCCCGCCCTTCTGCGGCGCCCTCCCCGGCCACTCAGGTGCGAGGCACAGCGGGTGCAGCAGGGCCGGGGGGACGGAAGAAGCCGGAGACCCGGAGCAGGACCGGAATGACCTGAGGAGGAGGGAGTCAGATGCCCAGGCCCTCGACCATCACCGCGCCCGGCAGTGCCGCCAGCGCCTTGCCCGGCACGATCAGTTTGCCGCGGCGACGGCCGCTGCCGATCAGGACCCACTCCTCGTCGACCACGGCGGGGTCGAGCAGCAGGGGCCAGGCGGCGGGGAGGCCGACCGGAGTGATTCCGCCGTACTCCATGCCGGTCTCGCCGACCGCCGTGTCCATCGGGGCGAAGGACGCCTTGCGCGCCCCGAGGTGTTTGCGCACCACCCCGTTCACGTCGACGCGCGTACCTGAGAGGACGACGCATGCGGCCAGTGTGACCTCGGCGCCCCGTTTGCCCGCCACGACCACGCAGTTCGCCGAACGGTCGAGCAACCCGGCGCCGTAGTGCTCGACGAAGACCGCAGTGTCGGCGATCGCCGGGTCCGTGTCCACGAAGACGAGCCGGTCTGCGGCGAACCCGCCCCAGCCGGCCGCGACCGCTTCCGCCACGGGCGGCGTGAGCAGGTCGAGGCGGTCGGCAGCGGGTGAGGCGTCGTCGAAGGTGCCCAGTGGTGCGCGCATGGGTGTCACGCTAACAGCCACCGGACCGCACTCACTTACCGTCTCGGCGGACCGGCGGGATCGAGACCGCCATGGTCAGTTCGGCCGGTTCGGAGCCGTCGTTGCGGTAGCTGTGCGGGACGTGCGCCTGGAACGTCGCCGAGGTACCGGCGGGTACCGCGTGGGCCTCGCCGTCGACGACCAGGGTCAGTTCACCAGCCGTGACGTGGAGGAGCTCCACCGTTCCTTCGGGGTGCGGGTCGGAGGCACTGGTGTCTCCGGGCATCAGGTGCCAGGACCAGAGCTCCAGCGGGCCCCCGGCCTCCGTGCCCACCAGCAGCGTGGTCGAACTCCCCGCCTCCGTGGACCACATGCGGACGGCCTGACTCTCGGGAACCAGTCGCACCCGGGCCCCCTGCTCGTAGTCGAGCAGCGTGGTGATGCTGACGCCCAGCGCGTCCGCGAGCTTGACGGTCGTGCCGACGCTCGGGTTCGTCCGGGCCTGCTCGATCTGGATGATCATGCCGCGGCTGACCCCGGCCCTCGCCGCGAGAGCGTCCAGTGTGAAGCCGCGCTCGCCGCGCCAGCGCTTGAGGTTGCGTGCGAGCGACTGGGTGAGCTGATCGAGGTCAGACACATTCCGTCCCATATTCCAAACGACAGGGTCGCATATATTGCACTACGGTGCGGTGCACCCCCGGACCACCGCACTGTACTGCGAGGCACTCGATGGCAGCACTGTGCGCCCTGGCCACAGGCCTCATGTGCGGACCGGCGGATTTCGGCGGCGGGACCCGCACGGGCAGCGCCGGCCGCTTCCCACGGTGTGCCCCCCTCATTCGAGGTCATGGAGAAAGCCGGCTGCGAGGCGATCCGCCCGACGTCCGACTACCGGGTGGCGGGTCACCTCCTCCCTCAGGCCCGCGATGCCCCGCTGCCGGGTGGAACGGTCTCCGCATTCAGGGAGCTGTCCGCTCCGCCTTGACGGGTCTCCCGGTCAATCGTCGGTGCTGCCGGAATCGCCGCCCCCGCGGTAGGCGGCGCCGGTGCGATCGTTCCGACTACGCCACGGCCGCCGGGATGCGCCGGTGCACGTCCTCGTGCAGGTTCCGCATCGCCACGCGGAAGAGCTCGGCCTGGTGGACGCCGAGGAACCCTGTGTGCCCGAACACCTCCAGGCTGACCATCCCGTGCAAGTACCCCCACGCACTCAGCAGCAGGGCGGTCGCGGGAGGAGGCAGAGCCTCGCCGCCCGGGGCTGATACGTGCTCCAGGTGGCCCAGGAACGCGGGCGACAGCGATCGGGCGTCCACCGCGGCCAGTTGGGACGGCGTGTACCCGCCGAACAGCTCTCGCTCGAAGACCGCGCTCATCCGGCGATTCGCCTCCGTGGTGGGACCGTCGACGGGTGCCTCGTAGTGCGGGAGGGGTGTCCCGTAGAGGAGCTGGAACCGCTCGGGATGATCGAGGGCCCATCGGCGGTAGCCCTCGGCCGCGATGACGAGCCCCGGCAGGTCCGGATCGTCCGCCGCGGTGCCGGTGGCGCCCCGCACGGCGTCGGTCAGATCGTCGTACGCCTTGGTGATGAGCGCCGTGACGAGGTCGTCCCGGCTCGGGAAGTAGTGATAGAGCGCCTGCACGGTCATGCCGAGGCTCCGGGCCACGGCACGCAAGGACAGGGCGTGCGGCCCATGTTCGACGATGTGGGACTCGGCTGCGCTCACGATCTCCTGGATGGCGACGGCGCGGCGTCGCTCACGCAGGGACGGACTGGCTGCCGCGACTCGGTCTGTGGACATGCGGAAACCGTACGACAGTTCGCCCTGGCACAGCACGGCTTCTATGCAGACTGTCAAAAAAATCTAACACTGCTCAAATCTGTTGCACCCCGCTAGCTTCGACCTCGGCGGCGGGAGGCCGGCACCGCGTTCCGGGGCCCGGTCCGCGGCGTCTCTTCGGCGTCGGCACAGGGCGTACGCCCCTGCCCTCATGCCGTTCCGGCCGCTGCAAGTCCTTTCACTCCCCGCAGGATCCGAAGGAGAAAGAGCGTGTTCGAACGCATAGCCGAGCTGGCGATTCGCCGGTCCCGGCTGGTACTTGTCGTCGCCGCCGTGGTCGTGGCCCTCATGGGCGCCTTGGGCGCCGGTGCATTCGGGAAGTTGCTGGACGGCGGATTCGACGACCCGGCCTCCCCGTCCTCCCGGGCCACGGCCGTCATCGAGGAACGGTTCGGCGGAGAGACGAACCTGGTGCTGCTGCTCCGTGCCTCCGAGGGCGGCATCGACGCCCCTGCCGCCGGGAGGAGCGGGCAGGACCTGGTGGCCGAGCTCAAGAAGGAACAGGGCCTCGAGAACGTGGTGTCGTACTGGGACACCAACAGCCCCGGCCTCCTTTCCGAGGACGGACGCGAGGCCATCGTGCTCGCCCATGTGACAGGCGACGAGACGGAGCAGAAGAAGAACGCCGAAAGGATCATCGGCACCTACTCCGGGACGTACCAGGACACGCTCACGGTCAAGGCCGGAGGCAGTGCAGGCGTCAGCAACGACATAGGGCCGCAGACCGGGGAGGACCTCGTCCTGGCCGAGGCCATCGCGATACCCCTGACCCTTCTGCTGCTCCTGGTGGTCTTCGGCACCGTCGTCTCCGCGCTGCTGCCGCTGGTCATCGCGCTCAGCGCAATCGCAGGTGTGTTCGCGCAGCTCTTCGTCATCGGCAGCTTCACCGACGTATCCATCTTCGCGATCAACCTGGCCACGGCCCTGGGCCTCGGACTGGGCGTCGACTACGCCCTGCTGATGATCAGCCGGTTCCGGGAACAGCTCGCGTCGGGGGCGAGCGTGGAGGACGCCGTCCGCAGGACGATGAGCACAGCAGGCCGCACGGTGGCGTTCTCCGCCGCGACCGTGGCTGTCGCGCTCGCCGCACTCCTGGTGTTCCCGCAGTACTTCCTCCGCTCCTTCGGATACTCCGGGGTCGGTGTCGTCGTCATGTCGGCTCTCGCCGCCCTGTTCGTCATGCCGGCCCTGCTCAACGTCCTGGGACACCGGGTCGACAAGGGCCGCATTCCGTGGGTGAAGCCGGGGCGCTCCCGGACCCGGGAGCCCTTGTGGGGACGGGTGGCCCGCACCGTCATGCGGCGCCCCGCGCTCACCGGGCTGCCCGTGCTCGCGGTTCTGCTGGTGGCTGCGAGCCCGCTGCTGGGTGTCACCTTCGGTACGGCGGACGAGCGTGTGCTTCCCGAGGACGCCGAGAGCCGGCACGTCGCGGTGGCGTTGCGGGAGAACTTCAGCGGCAACGACGCCTCCGCCCTGCACGTCGTCATCGACGAGTCGGTGGACAACACCTCGCTGCAGTCGTACGCCTCGGGACTGTCCGGACTCGAGGGTGTCGTCCGCGTCGAGGCCAGCACGGGCGTCTACACGGGTGGGCGGTCCACGGCGACCGGCCCCGGCAACGCGGCGCTCGGCCGCCCCGCCGCGCAGCAGCTCAACGTGGTGAGCGAACTGACACCGAAGTCGGACGAGGCCATAGAACTGGTCGGGAAGGTCCGCGCGGCCGCCCCACCCTCCGGGACGCACCCGCTGGTGGGCGGAGCCGACGCCGAACTGGCCGACTCCAACGCCTCCATCGGCGGCATGCTTCCGCTCGCCGTGGGCCTGATCGCCGTCAGCACGTTCCTGCTCCTCTTCCTGTTCACCGGCAGCGTCGTGCAGCCGTTGCGTGCGCTGGTCCTCAACCTGATCAGCCTGGGTGCGACCGCGGGCGTCATGACCTGGATCTTCCAGGAGGGCAACCTCTCCGGAGTGCTCGGCTTCACCGCACAGCCGATGGAGACGTCGATGTTCGTGCTGATGCTCGTCGTCGCCTTCGGCCTGTCGATGGACTACGAGGTGTTCGTCACCAGCCGGATCAAGGAACTGCACGAGCTCGGCCAGGACAACGAGTCCGCGGTGGTCGACGGCCTCGGGCACACCGGACGCATCGTCAGCGCTGCGGCCGCCCTGCTCGCAGTGAGCTTCTTCGCGTTCGGAACGGCTCAGATCAGCTTCATGCAGCTGTTCGGGCTGGGCAGCGGACTGGCCATCCTCATCGATGCCGTCGCCGTACGCGGTGTTCTCGTACCGGCCGCCATGCGCCTCCTCGGCCGCTCCGCCTGGTACGCGCCCGGCCCGCTGCGCAGGTTCCACGCCCGGTTCGGTCTGAGCGAGAACGGCCCCGCACCCGCGCCGGAGCCCGTGAACTCCCGCGCGAGGGACACGGCGGGCGTCTGACCCGCGCAACCCGTGCGCGAAGGGCGCGTCGGGCGGCCGACGTGCGCGAACCCGCACGACCGCCATCCGCGCCCGTGCCTGCTTCCGCCCCACCGGAGGCGGGCAGGGGCGCACGCGGAGTGGACGGCCTCGGGCCACTCTCAGGCGGCCGAGGGCAGCCAGGCCTCCCGGAAGCGGCGGCGGGCACGGTGCAGACGAGACCGCACCGTCCCCACCGGCAGGGAGAGGACCTGCGCCATCTCCTCCTCGTTGAGCCCGTAGGCGCGCAGGGTGAGCACCTGCCGGTGGGGAGTGGAGAGCCGTTCCAGTACGTCGCTGATGTGCACGACGTCCAGGGGATTCGCCTCCTGTCCCGCGTCGGCCCTCAGGTGGGTCGCCTCGTCACCCGCGCGTTTGGCGGTGCGGACGGCCTCGCGCAGCGTGACCGCACGCACCCAGCCGTAGAACGCGGCCGGCTCGCGCAGCGTGGGCAGGCCGCGGTAGATGGCGAAGAGCGCCTCCTGCGTGGCGTCGGCGCCGTCGCCGCGGGCGACGGACCGGCAGAGACGGGCGACGTACGGCGTGATCCCGGTCAGCAGGTGGTTCATCGCCTGCTCGTCACCCGCCTGTGCCCGGGGCAGTAACGCGAGGGCGGTGGGGATACCGCTGATGGTGCTCATTCGGGGGAGCGCTCCTTAGGGCAGGCACGGTGGGCCGGGTGGCCGTCCTCACCGGGCGATCACGGGCGCGGGTGCGGGCGTGGGTGCGCCGGCCTCCGTGAGGACGAGGAGCCGGGCGAGGACGTCGTCGCGGAAAGCCCGCATGAAGGCGAGGCTGAAGCAGGCGGTGGAGTGGGGGAACTCGATGGCGAGCCTCCCTTCGAAGGAGACGACGCACGCCATGAGGGGACTGCGCCCCGCCTGCGGGAAGTAGTTCTCACGGGCCGGCACCAGCCGGACGTCGGTGGCGTGCAGCCCGGCGGGCAGTCGGGGGCCGGCCACGACCCCCATGTTCGTGGCGATCACGGTGGCCGTCTGCAGCGCCGGGTTCCGGGGGACCTCCGTCGTGATCCGCAGCTCGTTCTCCTGGTCCGCGCGGGCGATGGAATCGCGCAGCCGCGTGTGGACGGTACGCGCCAGCACCATCGGGTCGGTGTCCCCGGCGACATCGACGCTCTGCAGGTGGGCGGTGACGGCCGGCACCATGACGGCGGCGGGCAGCGGAGGGGACAGCCGGGAGCGCAGATCCACGGGGGACAGACAGCCGAGGGTGCGGGGACCGTCACCCTCCAGGCGTCCCCGTGCTGTCGTGAGCAGTGATGCGGCGACGAGGGAGTGGACGGACAGGCCCGCCTCGCGCGCGGTCCGCCGCAACCGGTCGGTGCGCTCCTCGTCGAGCGTCAGCCGGCACACCTCGATACGGCCGTCGGCAGCAGGTTCCGAGCCGTCGCCGGCCGGTCGCGGCACGTCGTAGGGCAGGAGCTGGACGGGGTGTCGCCGTGTCTCCTCGATGCGCCGTTCCAAGTAGGCGGCAACGGCCACCGGATCGGCGTCGGGCAGCAGTGCACTGACGGGACGCGGCCAGCGGGGAGCGGCCGCGGAAGCCTTCCGGACCTCGCCGGCCGAGAGGGCCTCCGGGGCGCCCGCGCCACCCTCGACCAGGGCCCGGTAGTGCTCCCAGACGGTGTTGTGCAGGGCGATGATGCTGTGCCCGTCGGAGATCGTGTGGTCCACGGCGAGGACGAACAGATGCCGGTCGCCTCCCGGTGTGCTCACCAGGACCGCGCGGACGAGCGGCCCCCCGACGGGCAGAGGTGCGTTCAACTCGGCCCTTCGGGCGTCTTCGTGGCCGGTGCGCGTGATCAGCCGGGGCCGCTCGCTCTCGGGGAGGAGGTGCAGCGCGAAGCCCCGGCCGTCCGGCGCGATGCGCGAGCGCAGCGTCGGACTGGCCTGTGTGACGGCGTCGAACGCCACCGACAGCGCCCCCGCGTCCACCTGTCCGCGCAGGGTGCAGAAGAGCACTCCCCTGCTTCGCTGTGCGACATACAGCGTCTCGACCGGACACAACGCACGGTGCATACCGTCAGCCTTCCTCTCGTCGGTTTTCGCGCCCGCCCAAAACCGGGTGACGGCGCGGCACTGCCAGGGCGTACATGCAGGACGTACGCCCGTCCGAGGATGCGTCGCCGGCAGGGGACACGCGGGCCGCCGGAGAGAAGTTGCGGGATTTCCCTGGAATCCGCCCGGGACGGCGCTATCCCGGCTCCTGCGTTCTCCAGTGAGATACCTGGATTTCCGTGGCTGGACCCGGTGCGGGCTTGATCCGGTCCGCGGCGCAACGGAGTCTGGGGGCACCTGCGGGACCGGCGGTGGGACCGCACCGACCCCACGCTCCCGGCGTGCGGCCGGCTCCCGTACCGATCCTGCGGGCCCACGCCGCATCGCCTGTCACGCACCCCCGTTACGCACCCCTGTTCACGCGCCCCCGTTCCGCCCGACCGGGCCGTCCCGGCCGGGACGCCCCGACCTGCCACGTGAGGGTTGTGCCATGTCACTCCACGAGGGACCACCTCGCGAGGACGACCACCAGCCACTGTCCGGCGCCCAGGAAGGACTCTGGTACGCCGGGCGGCTCGCGTCCGACGGTGCCGCCCACAACACCGCGGAGGCGGTGGAGATCCACGGCCCCCTCGCCACCGGCCTGTTCGAGACGGCTCTGCGCCGGACCGTGGGCGAGGCCGACACCTTCGCCATGCGTCTGCTCGACACGGACGACGGCCCTCGCTGCGAACGGGCGCCGGACGCACAGGACTGGGTGCTGCGGCGGATCGATGTGAGGGACGCCGACGACCCGGAGGCCGCTGCCTGGCAGCGGGTCCGCGCGGACCTCGCGACGCCGGTGGACCTGGACAAGGGCCCGCTCTTCTCGCACACTCTGCTCACCCTCGCCCCCGACCGGCACCTCTGGTTGCTGACGGCCCATCACATCCTGCTCGACGGCTACAGCTACAAACTCATCGGCCGCCGCCTCGCCGACACCTACAACGCGCTGGCGGCGGGGGCCGAACCCGCTCCGACCGTCTTCGCGCCCGTGAGCCGGCTCCGGACGGAGGAGGCGGCCTACCTCGCCTCCGAGCGCTGCGAGCGCGACCGGGCGTACTGGTCGCGGCGGCTGGCCGGACTGCCCGAGCCCGCGCGGCTCACGAGCCGCGCCCACCCGCCCGTCGCCCCGTTCCTGCGACGCACCGCGGAACTGGGGACCGCCGACGTGCAGGCCCTGTCGGATGCCGCCACCCGGCTCGGCGCCACGCGCACCGACCTGCTGACCGCCGCCTTCGCCGCCTACCTGCACCGTATGACCGGCGCCGACGACCTGGTGCTGGGCATGGCCACGATGAGCCGGCTGGGCAGCGCCGCCCTACGAACGCCGGGCACCGCCTCCGACGTCCTGCCTCTGCGCGTGGCCGCCGGCCCCGGCACCGCGGTCGCCGACCTGGTCCGGACGGTCGCCGGTGAGCTCACGCGGTTGCGGCGGCACCAGCGGTACCGGAGCGAGTTCATCCGCCGCGATCTGAACGCGCTGGGGACCGGCCGCCGCTTGTACGGGCCGGTGCTGAACATCGTCCCGTTCGCCGAGTCACTCGATTTCGGCGGCAGCCCGGCCACCTGGCACCACCTCTCCGGTGGCGCCGTCGACGACCTCCAGGTCTCGGTACGACCGGGCCCCGGCCCCGGCCCCGGCGGCCTGTGGCTGGCCTTCGACGCCAACCCCGCACTGTACGACGAGGACGAACTCGGCCTGCACCGCGACCGTTTCCTGGCTCTCCTGCGCCGACTGGCCGAGGCCCCGCCCACGACACCCGTGGCGGGCCTGGAGCTGCTGCTGCCCGGTGAGCACCCGCGTCACGCTCCTGTGCGGGACCTCCCGGTCACCGCCACCCTCACCGAGCTGTTCGAGCGGCAGGTCAGGGCCCGGCCGGAGCGCGTCGCTGTCACCCACGAGGGCGAACGGCTCACCTACGCGCAACTCGACGCCCGCGCCAACCGCCTGGCACGGCTGCTGGCCGAGCGGGGTGCGGGCCCGGGCCGGGTGGTGGCGCTGGCCCTGCCCCGAGGCCTGCGGCTGCTGCCCGCCCTGCTCGCGGTCCTCAAGACCGGAGCCGCCTACCTCCCCCTGGACGGCGGCCACCCCGCGGAACGCCTGCGGCTGGTCATGGACGATGTGGCCCCCGCCCTCCTTGTCACCGAGACCGGTCTCGCCCGACACCTCACCGGTGGCGTCCCCGCCGTCGTCCTGGACGACCCCGCCGTCGAGGCGGACCTCGCGGGCCGGCCCGCCGGAGGGCTGACCGACGCCGACCGGCGGGGCCCGACGAGCCCGTCCGACATCGCGTACATCATCCACACATCCGGCTCCACCGGCCGCCCCAAGGGCGTCCCCGTCGTACACGCGGCCGTCGTCCGCCTCTTCGCCGCCGCGGCCGAGCACTTCGACTTCGGCGAGGACGACGTGTGGACGCTGTTCCACTCCTACGCCTTCGACTTCTCGGTGTGGGAGATCTGGGGCGCCCTGCTGCACGGCGGCCGGCTCGTCGTCGTCCCCCATGCCGTCAGCCGCTCTCCCCACGACTTCCTGCGACTGCTGCACCGTGAGGGCGTGACCGTGCTCAACCAGACGCCGTCCGCCTTCGAGCAGCTCGTGGAGGCCGACGGCGAGCAGCCGCCCGGAGCCGGTCCGGACCGCACGAGCACCCTGCGCCACGTCGTCCTCGGCGGTGAGGCCCTGCGTCCCGAGCGCCTGCGGCCCTGGGCCGACCGGCACGGTCTCGAGAGCCCGGCACTGGTGAACATGTACGGCATCACCGAGACCACCGTGCACGTCACCCACCACCGCGTCACCCCGGCCGATCTGACGGACGAGCGCCGGACGAGCATCATCGGCAGGCCGCTGGCGGACCTGCGGGTGCACCTGCTCGACCCCTCGGGCCGGCCCGTGCCGCCGGGCGCCGTCGGCGAGATGTACGTGGCCGGCGCCGGCGTGGCCACCGGGTACCTCGGCCGACCCGAACTGACCGCCGAGCGGTTCCTCGACGACCCCTTCGGACCGCCCGGCTGCCGGATGTACCGCTCCGGCGACCTGGCGCGCCGCCGCGCCGACGGCACCCTCGAATACCTGGGCCGGGCGGACCAGCAGGTCCAGTTGCGCGGCTTCCGCGTCGAGCCGGGCGAGATCGAAGCCGTCCTCGCCGCCCACCCGCAGGTCTCCCGGGCCGCCGTTGTCGTACGCCGGGCCGACAACGGAGCCCGGCAGCTCGTCGCCTACACGGTGTCCGCCGGGCAGGTGCCGCCCGACCCCGCGGAACTGCGCGCCCACGCCGCCACGCACCTGCCCGACCACATGGTCCCCGCCGTCTGCGTCGGCGTCGACGCGCTCCCGCTGACCGCCAACGGCAAGCTCGACACCGACGCCCTGCCCGCGCCCGACTTCACCGCCGCCGCGGCCGGCGCCCGCCCCCGCACCCCCCGGCAGGCACTGCTGTGCGCCCTGTACGAGGACGTGCTGCGGCTGCCCCGTGACACGGTGGGCGCCGACGCCAACTTCTTCGACCTCGGCGGCGACTCGCTGCTCGCCACCCGGCTGCTGGCCCGACTGCGGCACTCGACCGGGGCCGAAGTGCCGATCAGCGCCCTGTTCGACGGCCCGACACCGGAGATGCTCGCGCAGCGGCTGGCCGACCGGCCCGGTACGGCTCCCGACCGCCCGGGGCTCGGCGAGGTCGACCGTCCCGAATCAGTCCCGCTGTCCCACGCCCAGGAACGCATGTGGGTCCTGCACCGGCTCGACGACGCCGCGGCCACGTACAACATCCCGCTGGTCGTGCCGCTCGGCCCCCTCGTGGACGCCGATGCGCTGCAGGCCGCGCTCGGCGACCTCGTCGACCGCCACGAGAGCCTGCGCACGGTGTTCGCCGAGCGGGACGGCGCGCCCCGTCAGCGGGTTCTGCCTCCGGAGGAGTCGCGCCCCCGGCTGCGCCGGGTGGACTGCCCGGCCGACGAGATCGCCGCCCACGTCGCCGCGGCCTCCCGGCACCGCTTCGACCTGACCGGCGAGAACCCCGTGGCCGCCTGGCTGTTCGGGGCGGGGGAGGAACGCACGCTTCTGCTGGTGCTCCACCACAGCGCGGCCGACGGCTGGTCGCTGCGCCCCCTCGCCGACGACCTGTCCGCCGCCTACGCGGCGCGCCGCGCGGGCCGGGCCCCCGTCCGGGACCCGCTGCCGGTGCAGTACGCCGACTTCGCCGGCTGGCAGCGCGCCCTGCTCGCTCCCGACCCCGACGGCGCGGGACGACTGGAGCGGCTGACCGCCCACTGGCGCCGGGCGCTGGCCGGTCTGCCCGAGGCGTGCACGGTGCCCGGCGACCGGCCCCGCCCCGCGTCCCCGCGGGGTGACGGCGCCCATGTCACCGAGGCCGTGGACACGGCCCTCCACCGGGACCTGCTGCACCTGGCCGAGCGCGAGGGCGTCAGCCTTTTCATGGTGCTGCACGCCGCGGTGAGCGCTCTGCTGACCCGGTGCGGAGCGGGCGAGGACATCGTCGTCGGAACCCCCGTCGCGGGCCGCTCCGAACCCGCCCTGGACCAACTGATCGGTCTGCTCACCAACACCCTGGTCCTGCGTGCCGACACCTCCGGCGATCCCACGTTCCGGGAACTGCTGGCCAGGGTGCGCCCACAGGATCTGGCGGCGCTGGATCACCAGGACCTGCCCTTCGACCGGCTGGTGGACGAGCTGAACCCGCGGCGCGTACCCGGCCGCCACCCGCTGTTCCAGGTCATGCTGGCCCTGCAGAACAACGAACCCGCCGTGCTCCGGCTGGAGGGGCACGAGGTGACACTGCGGCCCACCGCCACCCGCACCGCCAAGTTCGACCTGTTCGTGGACGTCTTGGAGCGGCACGGCGACAGCGGGGCCGGCGGGCTCGACCTGCACATCGAGTACGCGACGGAGCTGTACGACGCCGCCACCGCCGAGGAGTTCGCCCGCTGCCTGCGGGAACTGCTGCGCGCGGTGTGCGCGGACCCGGACCGCAGGCTCGGTGACCTCCCCGCTCCTCCCCCGCGCACCCCGGCCGCGGTCCGAGGGCCCGACGCAGCCGAGGTGACGGACGCGGCCCTGTCCGTACCCGGCATCCGCGACGCGGTCGCCCTGGCCGGCTCCGGCGGCGCGCCGCCGGACCTGTACGTGGTGCCGGGCCGCGCGGACGCCGCCGAGCGCGTCGAGCGGATCCTCGACGAGGCCGGCCACGGCGCTGTCCGCGTCACGGCGGTCAACACCCTGCCTCGTACCGACGACGGAGCGGTCGACGCCGGTGCGCTGCGCGCCCTGCCCCGCGTCGACGCCGCCGCCGCCGACTCCTGGCGCCGGCACCTCGCCGGCCTCCCCGGCGTCCGCACCGCCGAGGTCGCCGTGGAGGCCGCCCCGGAGGAACTGGGCCGCCGGCACGCCGGCCCCCCGCGCCGCGCCGCTCCGCCGGCACCTGCCGGTCGGCCCGGCACGACGACGGCCGGGACCGTCCCGGCGCTCAGCGAGGGACCGGAGCTGACCGGGCCGACCGTGTCCGGCTGGGCCCAGGCGCTCATCCGTGCCGCCGAACGCGGCCACGGCGACATCGTCCACGTGCACGCCGACGGCAGCGAGACACGGCGCGACTACGCGTCCCTGGTCGCGGAGGCCTCCCGCGTCCTCGCGGGGCTGCGGCGGGCCGGTCTGCGCCCCGGCGACCGGGTGATCCTCCAGTGCGACGCCACCGAGGACTTCCTGGCCGTGCTGTGGGGGTGCGTCCTCGGCGGCCTCGTCGCCGTTCCGCTGACCGTCCCCACCTCCTACGCCACCCCCTCGGCGGCGCTCACCAAACTGGAGGGCATCTGGCGGATGCTCGGCCGGCCATGGACGGTGTGCTCCCCGGCCCTGGAGGCCGGCCTGCGCGACCTGGCGGCACGTCAGGACTGGCCCGGTCTGCGGCTGACGACGGCGGACGCGCTGCGGGACGCGCCCGAGGACCGCGACTGGTACGCCGCCCGGCCCGACGACCTCGTCCTGATGCTGATGACGTCCGGCAGCACGGGCCTGCCCAAGGCCGTCCGCCTGACCCACCGCAACGTGCTGACCCGGTCCGCCGCCACCGCGGACCTGAACGGGCTCGGCGCGGAGGACGTCTCCCTGAACTGGATTCCGCTCGACCACGTCACCGGCGTGGTGATGTTCCACCTGCGGGACGTGTACCTGGGCTGCCGGCAGGTCCACGCGCCGACATCGTGGATCCTGCGGGACCCGCGGCGCTGGATGGACCTCGCCCACCGGCACCGGGCCACCGTCACGTGGGCGCCCAACTTCGCCTTCGGGCTGCTGGCCGAGCACGCCGACCGCTTCCGGGACCGCGAGTGGGACCTGACACCGATGCGGCTGGTGATGAACGCCGGCGAGGTCGTGGTGGCCGCCGCCGCCCGCAGGTTCCTGCACACGCTGAAGCCGTTCGGACTGCCGCAGGACGTGATGCACCCCGGCTGGGGCATGTCGGAGACCTGCTCGGTGGTCACCGACGCCGTACTGCCGGCCGAACCACCGGGCACCGACGAGGCGTTCGTGAGCTGCGGCCTGCCCTACCCCGGCTTCGCCATGCGTATCGTCGACGAGCACGACACCCTGCTCGCCGAAGGCGACGTCGGCCGGCTCCAGGTCCACGGCACCTCCGTGACCGAGGGCTACCACGACAACCCGGCGGCCGACGCCGAGGCGTTCACCGACGACGGCTGGTTCGACACCGGCGACCTGGCCTTCCTGCGCGACGGCGAGCTCTACATCACCGGCCGCGCCAAGGACGTGATCATCGTCAACGGCGTCAACCACTACAGCCACGAGATCGAGGCATGCGTCGAGGCGCTGCCTTACACCGTCCGCAGTTACACCGCCGCCTGCGCCGTGCGCTCAGGACCGACGGCGACCACCGACGAACTGGCCCTGTTCGTCCACCTCGCCCCGGAGCACGATCCCGCCACCGCGTTGCGGGAGATCGCCGGCAAGGTGACCCGGGAGATCGGCATCAGCCCCGCCTTCCTCGTCCCCGTCGCCGCCGATGCCATCCCCAAGACCGAGATCGGCAAGATCCAGCGGACCAAGCTCCGCAAGAGCTTCGAGGCGGGCGCCTTCGACGACGCGGTGCGCGAGGCCCAGCTCCTGCTGGGGACGGCCGCGACCCTTCCCGACGTCTTCCTCCGACCGGTGTGGCAGCGAGCCGCCCCGCACCTCCCGCGGGCATCGGCGGCCGGCCGCCACACCCTCGTCCTCACGGGCAGCGATCCCCGCACCCAGGAGATCTCCGGACACCTCGCGCGGGCCCTGCGCGCCGACGGCGGACTGTGCACCGAGGCCATCGACGGGGCGTCGTACGCCCGGCAGAACGCCGCCCGTCACTACATCCGCCTCACCGAAGAGGCCGACCACAAGGCGCTGTTGCGGGCCCTGGACGCCGACGGCCGGCCGGTCGACGCCATCGTGCACCTCGGCGCGCCGCACGCCGCTGACACCGAAGCCCCCGAAGCCGCGGAGAGCGGGGCGCGATCCCTGCTCGCCCTCGCCCGGGCCCTCGCGGACCGGCCCGGCGGCCCGCACCGGACCGATCTGCTGTACGTGACGGCCGGCGCCCAGGCGATCACCGCCGACGACCGCCCCTCCCCCGTGCACGCCATGGCCGGCGCGGTCCTGAAGTCGCTGCGCGAGGAACTGGGCGGGCTGCGGTGCGTCCATCTGGACCTCGACCCACAAGGCGAAGAGGACCCCGTACCCCTGCTGCTCGCCGACATGACCGGCACCCCCGCCGACACCGAGGTCGCCCGCCGGGGCGGACGGCGCCTGGTGCGCCGACTGGCCCCGCTGCCCGAGCCGGCGCTACCCACCGATCCACCCGCCTCCGACGGCTTCCACCTGCTCAGCGGAGGGCTGGGCGGTGTCGGCACCGAGATCGCCGCCCACCTCCTGCGCACGCCCGGCACCCGGCTCCTCGTCCTCGGCCGGACGCCCCTGCCCCCGGAGGACACCTGGCCGGAACACCTGGCCGCCGGCGGGCCCCCGGCCGCCCGCGTCGAGGCCTACCGGCGGCTGCGGGAGTCCGGCGAGGTCCGGTACGCGCGCGCCGACGTGACCGACGAACGGCAGGTGCGGGAAGCCGTCGCCGCGGCCGCCGAGCACTGGGGCGCTCCCCTGGTGTCCGTCACGCACCTGGCCGGTGCACTCGTCGAACGCCCCGTGGCCCAACTGGACCCCGCGACCTGGCGCACGGCCCTGGACGCCAAGGTGCGGGGCGCCCTGACCCTGCACCGAGTGAGCGCGGACCACCCGGTCGGCTCCTTCGTCACCTTCTCCTCCGTCAACGGCTACTTCGGCGGCGCCATGAACACCGCCTACGCCGCGGCCAACGCCTACCTCGACGCGCTCGTCCTGCACCGCCGCGCGCTCGGGCTGCCCGGACAGAGCCTGGCCTGGAGCATGTGGCGCGAGCGCGGCATGAGCAGCGGCTACCGGCTCGCCCCGCTCACCGAGGCCCGCGGCTACCGCGTCCTGGACACCGCCACCGCACTGCGCTCCTTCGACCTCGCCCGGACCCTGGACGAACCCCACCTGCTGATCGGCGCCGACCGCAGCGTCCCCTGGGTCCGCAGCCACGTCCTCGAACCGGTCCGGCAGGTGCGGCGGCTGGCCGGACGCCTCGCCCTGGCGGAGGACACGGACCTCGGCGCGCTGTACCGCTCCGCCGCCCACGGCACCGACGGCGACCACTGGGTGCTGCGCGCGGCGGGCGGCGGCGAGCGGCCGACGACGACTTCCGAGGACGAGGCGGGAGAGCGGCTGCGGGCGCTGGAGAGCCGGCTCGCCGACCTGTGGCGCGACGTGCTGGGCCGGGACCGGGTCGGCCCGGACGAGAACTTCTTCGACCTGGGAGGCAACTCGCTGCTCCTGGTCGCCGCCCAGAGCGCCGTCAACCGGGAGTTCGGGTGTGAACTGCCCGTCGTCGAGCTGTTCGCCCACCCCACCGTGCGTGCCCTGGCCCGCCACCTGGCGTCCCTGACCGGACCGGGGTCCGCCGACGCTCCGCCGGCGGCGGACCCACAGGCGCCACCGGGAACCGCCGGAACCGGGCCCAGCGGCCTGGACCACGCAAAGGAACGGGCCCAGCGGCAGCGGGCGGCCCGCGCCCGCCGCTCCGCACGGCACGGGAAGGACCAGGGTCATGCCTGAGACCACGGGACCGCAGGACGAGGACGAACCGGCCGTGGCCGTGATCGGCATGGCGGGCCGCTTCCCCGGCGCGGACGACCTGGACGCGTTCTGGGACAACCTGGCGGCCGGACGCGAGTCGGTGCGGCCCGTCACCGACGAGGAGTTCCTGGCCGCCGGCGGCGCCGAGCGCGACCTCGACGACCCCACTCTGGTCCGCATGGCGTCGGTCATCGAGGGGATCGACCGCTTCGACTCCGGGTTCTTCGGCTACAGCCCCGCCGAGGCGGCCGTCATCGACCCCCAGCAGCGGCTGTTGCTGGAGACGGCCTACCACGCCCTGGAGGACGCGGCGTGCCTCGGCGCCGGGACCGGGACCGGCACGTTCGGGGTCTACGCCGGGAGCGGCGACAGCCGCTACTACCCGGCCCACGTGCACCCGCGGTACGCCGGGCAACCCGGATCGGTGGAACTCGTGCACGCGGCCACCGCCAACTCCCTGGGCACCCTCGCCACCCGCGTCTCCTACGAGCTGGGGCTGACCGGACCCAGCATGTCTCTGCAGACGGCCTGCTCCACCGCTCTCGTCGCCGTGCACACCGCCTGCCAGGACCTGCTCGACCACCGGTGCGACACCGCTCTCGCCGCCGCGGTCTCCCTCAACCCCTCGGCGGCGCTCGGCTACCGCTACGTCCCGGACGGACCGTTCTCGCCCGACGGACGCTGCCGCGCGTTCGCCGAGGACGCGGCGGGCACCTCCTCCGGCGACGGCGTCGGCGCCGTCGTCCTCAAACGGCTGGAGAACGCCCTCGCCGACGGCGACCGCATCCGCGCCGTCGTCCGGGGCAGCGCCGTCAACAACGACGGACGCCGCAAGGTCGGCTTCAGCGCTCCCAGCGCCGCCGGCCAGACCGAGGTCGTCCTCGCGGCGCAGGCCCAGGCGATGACCGACGCCGGAACCATCGGCCTGGTCGAGGCGCACGGCACGGCCACGCGTCTGGGCGACCCGATCGAGGTGGCCGCGCTCACGGAGGCCTTCGGGCAGTCCACGCGGCGCCGCGGTCACTGCGCCCTCGGCTCCGTGAAGACCAACATCGGCCACCTCGGAGCGGCTGCGGGCATCGCGGGGTTCATCAAGGCCGTCCTCGCCCTGGAACACCGGCAGATCCCGCCGAGCCTGCACTTCGGGCAGCCCAACCCGCACATCGACTTCGCCGCCGGCCCGTTCCGGGTGCCCACCGCCCTCGAGGAGTGGCCTGCGGGCGAGCACCCCCGGCGGGCCGCGGTCAGCGCCTTCGGCATCGGCGGCACCAACGCCCACGTCATCCTTCAGGAGGGGCCGCCCCCTGCGGCCGGCCCTCCTGCGGCCCGCCCGCCCGCGGCCGACCGCCGTCTGGTGCTGCCCCTGTCCGCGCGCACGGCCGGAGCCCTGCGCGGCCAGGCCGAGGCACTCGCCCGCCATCTGGAGAGGCGGCCGGAACTCCGCCTGGACGACGTCGCGCACTCCCTGCGCGCCGACCGGCCCGCGCTGCGTCACCGCCTGACCGTGACCGCCGCCTCCCGCGAGGAGGCCCTGTCGGCGCTGCGCGGCGCCGTGCCCGGCACGCCACCCCCGCCGGACGGGCCCGCCCGGGTGGCGTTCCTGCTGCCGGGCGGCGGCACCCAGTACCCCGGCATGGGCGCGGAGCTGTACCGCGACCACGACGTCTACCGCGACACCGTCGACGCCTGCGCCCGCATCCTGCGCCCCGTCCTCGGCGCCGACCTGCGCGACACCATGTTCGACCGCCGGCCGACCGACGACACGGCTGCGTTCCTCGCCCTGGTGGTCACCGAATACGCCCTGGCCCGCACTCTCATGGCGGCAGGGGTGCGGCCGGACGCTCTCATCGGCCACTCGCTGGGCGAGTACACGGCCGCCTGTCTGGCCGGAGTGATCGACCTCGACGAGATGCTGCCGCTGGTCACCGAGCGCATCCGTCTCATCCGCGCGGCGGGCGGCGCTACCGTCGGCGTGGCGGCTCCCGTCGAGGAGGTGCTGCCGCTGCTCGACGGAGAACTGTCCCTCGGTGCGGTGAACGGCCCCGCGGCCTGCACCGTGGCCGGGTACGAGGACGCCGTCGCGCGCTTCGAGGCCGAACTCACCCGACGGGGAATCCCGTTCCGCCGGCTGCGCATACCGGCCGCCGCCCACTCCCACGTCCTGGACCCACTGCTCGGGACGTACGAGAAGCACCTGCGCGGCGTCACCCTGCGCCCGCCGCGGATCCCGTTCGTCACCAACGTCACCGGCACCTGGATCACCGACGCGCAGGCGACCTCGGTCCAGCACTGGATCGACCACACCCGGGAGACCGTACGGTTCGCCGACGGCGTCGGCGCCCTGTGGGAACGCCGGCCCGTCCTGGTGGAGATCGGGCCCGGCGACACCCTCACCAAGCTCGCCACCGCCCGGCTCGCGGAGCACACTCCGGTGACGGTGACCACCATGCGGCACGCCAGGGCCGACGCCGGCGACGGGTTCGTCCTCGCCGAGGCGCTGGGCCGGCTGTGGAGCGCGGGCGTGGACACCGCACTGCCCGAGGTGCCGGGCACGCCCGGGCCCGCGCCACTGCCCCCGTACGCCTTCGAACGGCACCGCCACTGGATCGACGCCCCCGGGGCCCGTACAGCCTCCGGCGTGCCGTCCGCCGCGGCCTCGGCGGACGCCGGGGCGGCCCTCGCCCCACGCCCCCGTCTGACGACCGGGCACGTGCCCCCGCGCACCGCACGCGAAGAGGCCGTGACCCGTCTGTGGGAGGCGACCCTCGGCATCGGCGGCATCGGCGTCCGGGACAACTTCTTCGACCTGGGCGGCGACTCGATGCGGGCCGTCCTGCTGGCGGGCCGGCTGCGTCAGGCCGGCGTCCTCGACGTGCCGGCGTCGGCCCTGCTGGCCGCGCCCACCGTCGTCGGGCTGCTGACCGCGGCCGACGACACCGGGGCGCGGGAGCCGGGCGGCGGCGGGAACGCCCTGGCCCCACTCCTGCCGCTGCGGGCCCGGGGCGACGCCGTACCGCTGTTCTGCGTCCACCCCGGAGCGGGCGTGTCCTGGCGTTACACGGGACTGCTGCCCCACCTCGGGGGCGACCAGCCGGTCTACGGCATCCAGGCCGCCGGTCTCGACGGCGCCGGACCTCCCGCACCGGACGCGGCGTCCATGGTCGCCTCCTACGTCGACCTCGTCCGCGAAGTGCGACCGCACGGTCCCTACCGCCTGCTGGGCTGGTCCTACGGCGGGTTCGTGGCGCACGCGATGGCCTGCGCCCTCCAGGAGCGGGGGGAACGCGTGGAGTTGCTGGCCATGCTGGACGCCCCCCAGCCGCACGGCACGCAGTACGACGCCGCTGCGGCCGAACGGCAGGTGGCGGCCCTGCTGACGAGGGTGGCCGGCCTGCCCGTCGAACCGGGAGCCGCCGAGGTACCGGGTGTGCCGGCCGTCCTCGCCCGCATCGACGCCGGCCTCGCGGCCGACCCGACGAGTTCACCGGTCACCCGCGCCGAGGCCGAGGCCATCGCCGTGGTCATGCGCAACAACCTGCGCCTGGCACCCCACTTCGCGCCCGGCGTCTTCCGCGGGGACGCGCTGTTCTTCAGCGCCGCCCGGGAGGCGGCCACCGGGTTCCCCGGCGACCTGGCCGTGGTGCCGGACAAGATCGAGAGCTGGCGGCCCCACGTCGACGGGACCCTGCACGAACACCGGGTGCCCTGCGGGCACTACGAGATGACCGAACCCGAGCCCCTCGCGCTGATCGGTGCCCGGGTCGCCGAGGCGCTGCGCGAGGCATCCGACTGACCGACCGGCCCCGCCCCCTTGTCCGCTTCCCCGTCCCGAGCGGGACCCCACCGTGCAGGAGCCCCACGTGACCGTGACCGCCCCCCAGGACCTCTACGAACTCGGTGACGCCCCCGAGCTGGGCACCGTACCCAAGCGCATGCACGCCTCGTTGATCCGCCGCGAACGCTACGGGCGGCCCGTCGACGCCTTCCGCACCGAAGTCGTCGACGTACCCCCCGTGGGGCGCGGCCAGGTGCTCGTCAAGGTGATGGCGGCCGGGATCAACTACAACAACGTCTGGGCGGCCACCGGACAACCCATCGACGTGATCGCCGCCCGGCAGAAGGCGGGAGCCACCGAGGACTTCCACATCGGTGGCTCCGACCTGTCCGGCGTCGTGTGGGCCGTCGGCGAGGAGGTGCGGGACGTCCGCCTGGGCGACGAGGTCGTCGTGCTCGCCTGCCGGTGGGACGAGACGGCCGAGGACATCCGCCTCGGTGCCGAGCCGGTCTTCTCCAGCACCCAGCGGGTGTGGGGGTACGAGGAGAACTACGGTTCCTTCGCACAGTTCGCCGTCGTCGACGAGTACATGTGTCACCCCAAACCCGCCCGCCTGTCCTGGGCGGAGTCCGCCTGTTACATGGCCACGGCCGCCACGGCCTACCGCCAGCTCTTCGGCTGGGAACCGCATGTGGTCCGGCCCGGCGACCCGGTGCTGATCTGGGGCGGGGCCGGTGGCCTCGGCAGCATCGCCATCCAGCTCGTGCGGCACGTCGGTGGCATCCCCGTCGCGGTCGTCTCCAGCGAGGAGCGCGGCGAGTTCTGCGTGAAGCTCGGCGCCCGGGGATGGATCGACCGGCGCGAGTTCGACCACTGGGGCCGGATGCCGGACACGGCCGACGAGGCGGCGATGGCCCGCTGGCTCACCGGTGCGCGCGCCTTCGGGCGACGTTTCTGGGAGGTGCTCGGCGAGCGCCGGGCCCCCCGGATCGTGCTGGAGCATTCCGGTGCCGACACCGTTCCCACCTCGATGTACCTGTGCGCGAACGGAGGCATGGTCGTCATCTGCGGCGGCACCACCGGCTACAACGGCGACGTGGACCTGCGTTTCCTGTGGATGCGGCAGAAGCGGCTGCAGGGTTCGCACGTGGCCAGCACCCGTGAGGCCCGCGAGGTGACCCGGCTGATCGACCAGGGGTACGTGGACCCCTGCCTGTCACGGACGTTCGGTTTCGAGGAGATCGGCCTGGCGCACCAGCTCATCCACGACAACCGTCATCCGGCGGGCAACATGGCCGTCCTGGTCAACGCGCGGGCGTGAACCCTCGACGCCCCCTGCCCCTGCCCCCGCGCGGAGCCGGGGGCGGGGGGCGCCGAGCCCGCCGCTCAACGCGGCGCCCAGCCGAGGACCGTACTGAGGACGCCCGCGCCGACCGCCTCCACGTGGACGTGCACGGCGAGCGCCGGGCCCGTCCGCGTCCCGATCAGGAGCCCCTCGGCTACGGGGTCCGCGGGCCGCGCCCGCAGGTCGCGCAGGCTCCGCAGCGCACCGCCCGGCAGCGCCCGGGGCCCGGTGTGCAGCGCCTTCCACGCTGCTTCCTTCGCCGAGAACAGCGAGGTCACGGACCACGGCACCGTCCCGGGCCGGGGATTGCGCAGCAGCGCCTCCTCGTCCTGGCGCAGCACCAGCCGCGCCGCCCCGGCGGGCAGGGGGCGCAGTTCCAGGTCGCAGCCGAGCGGGAGGTCGTGACCCGGCGCCCCGGCCAGGGCCACCGCGACGCCCGCGCTGTGCGCGATCGACGCCGCCCGGCCCGGCGGAAACAGCGGCAGGCGGCCCGACCGCGGGATCTCTCCGCAGTCCAGGCCCACGGCGCCGAGGGCACGCCGCGCAGCGAGCCGGCCGGCCAGGAACTCCCGGCGGCGGCGCGGCGACATGGCCGATGCGGCGGCCTCCTCCGCCGGGCCGGCGGGTACGGCCCGGGGGTCCGAGGCGGCGGCCACGCCGAGAGCGAGCCCGGCCGCCGTCCACGCCGGGTGCGGCCGGGCGGCGGCCTCCGCGTACGGACCGGCCTCTGCGTCCGCGAACACGCCCGCGGGACGGCCGGCCGCTGCGAAGGGGAACGGGAGCGGGCGCACCCGTCAGGCCCGCAGCAGCTTCTTGACGATCTTCCCGGCGGGATTGCGGGGCACCTGCTCGATGAACTCCACCCGGCGCGGGCGCTTGTAGGGCGCGAGCTGCTCCCTGACATGGGCGAGCAGCTCCGCGGCCCGGGTGTCCGGGGCGGCGACGACGTAGGCCAGCGGTACCTCGCCGTAGTCGTCGTCCGGCATGCCGATGACCGCGGCGTCCCTGACCGCCGGATGGGACATCAGGGCGCGCTCGATCTCGGAGGGATAGACGTTCTGCCCCGCCCGGATGATGAGGTCCTTGCTGCGGTCCACGAGGTGGATGCGTCCCGCGCCGTCGACGAATCCCAGGTCACCGGTCTTGATCCAGCCGTCGAGGGCGATCTCGCGGGTGGCCTCGGGGTCGTTCCAGTAACCCTGCATCACACCCGGTCCGCGCACGGTGATCTCACCGATCTCGTCGCGGGGCAGCTCCCGCCCGGTCTCGTCGACCGCGCGGGCGGACATGCCGGGCACGACGCGTCCGCAGGGGATGCGGACGGAGACGTCCCCGGGGGCCGGGTGCTCGTCGGGGCCGAGGGTGACGAAGGGCCCGCCGACCTCCGTCATGCCGTAGACCTGCCGGAAACCGCAGCCGAGGCGCTCCACGGCCTCGGCGTACACGTCCAGCGGCATGGGGGCGGCACCGTAGAGGATCTCCCGCAGCGAGGACAGGTCGGTGCGCCCGGAGCTCTTGGCCTGGAGCATGAAGCGGAGCATCTGTGGGACCAGCCACATGTGGGTGGCGCGGTGTTCCTCCACCGCGGCCAGCGCCCGCTGCGGGGTGAAGCCGGGCATGAGCACGACGGTGGCGCCGGCGGCCAGGTAGGTCAGGGACACGACCATGCTGCCGTGGTACAGGGGGCAGCAGTTGACCATGACGATGTCCTCGGTGGGACGCGCCATGACCAGCCAGCCCAGGGCGATGGCACGGAACGAGGCGCCGTCGACCGTGACGCCCTTGGCCCGCCCGGTGGTCGCCGAGGTGTGCAGCACGGCGATCGGGTCGTCGTCGGCCACCTCGGGCAGGACTCGATCGGCGGTCAGGGCGCCCAGCGCCCCGAAGGCGGGCTTGTCCAGCGCCATCCTGATCCGTACGCACGCCGGGAGGTCGGGGTGCAGGTCCAGCAGGTCCGACTCGCCGAGGACAGCGACCGCCCCGACGCGGGCGACGATGTCCTCGACCTCGGGCACGGCCAGACTGTGGTTCAGCGGCACGAACAGCGCGCCGAGCCGGGCGAGCGCGAAGTAGGTCTCCAGGACCTCGACGCGGTCCTTGGACAGCACCGCGACCCGGTCGCCGCGCTCGATGCCCAGCTCGGCCAGTCCACGAGCCAGTTCGAGCGTGCGGTCATGGAACTGCGACCACGTGAGCCGGCGCCGCTCGTCGACCAGTGCCCACCGGTCCGGCCAGCACTGGCGGTTGCGTTCCAGCAGTTGTGTCAGCCACATCACGCACCGCCGGCGGTGGAACGCTCGGTCACGAACCGCTCGTAGTCGCCGATCGAGTGCAGCTCCTCCATGTCGTCGGCGGTGATCTCCACGCCGAGCCGCTGCTCGACGAGCAGGACGAGGCGCACCAGGTCGCCGGAGTCGATGCCGCTCGCGGCGAGGTCGATGCCGTCACCGACCTCCCCGGCGTCGGCGAACTCCGCGGTACCGGTGAGTTCGACCAGCAGTTCCCTGATGGTGGCCATGCTTTCCCCTTTCACCACGGCGGGTGCCCGCCGAGCGAATCGCGTGGGTCCGGTGTCACCCCGACAAGAGGCCCGTGCGTCCGACGGCAATCCCGGTGGCCCTACGTGACGTTCATCACGCGCCCGCACCGCCGGGTGCGGGGATAGCGGAGCCCGTGCACAGCCTCTTTCTCCGGGACGGGGAGCGCGCCACCCGCCGAACGGACCGGGTGCCACTGCTCCCGCCGGGCCGGGCCCGGCGGGAGGCCCGAGGAGAGCCGAAGGAGTGATACCAGTGCCCGAGCCAGATGCCCGGTTCGAGGGCCGGCGCGGTTCCGGCCCGGCGGGAACAGGCCACGGGGGCGCCGCATGAGCGCGCGGCCGACCGGCACCACCCCCGCCTCGCAGGACGAACTGCTCGCGCACTTCGACGGGCTCATCGCCGCCGGGGAGACCGTCGAGCCCCGCGACTGGATGCCCGACGGCTACCGCAGAATGATGATCCGTCAGGTCGCGCAGCACGCCCATTCCGAGATCATCGGCATGCAGCCGGAAGGCGCCTGGCTCACCCGGGCCCCCTCCCTGTACCGCAAGTCGGTGCTCATCGCCAAGGTGCAGGACGAGGCCGGGCACGGAATGTACCTCTACTCCGCCGCCGAGACACTGGGCGTGGACCGGGCCGCACTGCTCGACGCCCTGCACCAGGGCCAGCAGCGGGCCTCGGCAACGTTCAACCACCCCGCGCTGACCTGGGCGGACACCGGAGCCATCGCCTGGCTGACGGACGGCGCCGCCGTCATCAACCAGGCCCCTCTGTGCCGCACGTCCTACGGTCCGTACGCCCGGGCGATGCGCAGAGTCTGCCAGGAGGAGGCCTTCCACGTGCGACAGGGTTACGACCTCATGCGCACGCTGTGCGAGGGCACACCGGAGCAGAAGGCGATGGCCCAGGACGCGGTGGACCGGTGGTGGCTGCCGGCCGTGGCGCTGATGTTCGGGCCGCCCGACACCGAGGCGGGCGGCGCCGACGCCCGCACCGCGGCGCTCGGCGCCGCCGTCTCCCGCCGCGCCATGGCCTGGGGCATCAAGCGTCACACCAACGACGAACTGCGCCAGCGTTTCGTCGACAGTTGCGTCCCCCAGGCCGAACGACTCGGACTCGTCCTGCCGGACCCTGCGATCCGCTGGAACGAGGAACGGGGCCACCACGATTTCACCCCCGTGGACTGGGACCTCTACCGCGCGGCGCTCGGCGAGGACACGCACTGGTCGCGGCAGCGGCTCGCCCACCGGCGGGCGGCGCACGAGGACGGCGCCTGGGTGAGGGAGGCGTCCGCCGCCTACGCCGCGCGCTTCGGGGCCGACGGTCCGCCTCCGCCTCCGCCCCCGGCCCCGGAAACGGCCTCGAAAGCGGGGGCGGGACCGGCCGCGGTGGAGGCCGTACGGGGCGGGGCGGGTGAGCGCGCATGAGCCGCCGGACCGAAGGCGCACCGGCGTCCTGGGAGGTGTTCCTCCGGCCTCGGCGGGGCCTGAACCACCAGCATGTGGGGTCCGTACGCGCCGCCGACGCCGATACGGCTCTGCTGCGGGCCCGTGACCTCTACACCCGGCGCGGCGACCCGCTGTCGCTGTGGGTGGTCCGTTCCGATGCCGTGCACGCCGCCTCCCCGGATGAACGCGACCCGTTCTTCGCGGGCGCCCACCACAAGCCGTACCGGTATCCGGAGCACTTCCCGCCCCTGACCGAGAAAGGCGCCGACGGTGACCACCTCGACTGACCAGGCCCCGGCCGACGAAGCCGCCCGTGCCGACGCCCACCTCGCCGTGCACCTGCTGCGCCTGGGCGACGACGCCCTCGTCCTCGGACAGCGGCTGTGCCGGTGGATCACGCGGGCGCCGACGATCGAGGAGGACATGGCCCTGTCCAACATCGCCCTCGACCTGATCGGCCACGCCCGCACGCTGCTCGCCCTCAGCGGAGAGGCCGACGGCACGGGACGTACCGAGGACGAGTTCGCCTTCACCCGCTCCGACCGTGAGTTCACCAACGCCCTGCTGGCCGAGCTGCCCTGCGGCGACTTCGCGGTGACCGTCGCGCGCCAACTGGTCTACGCGCACTACGCGGTCCTGTACTACGAGGCCTTGGCCGACCGCGCGGACCTCCGGCTGGCCGCGTTCGGTGAGCGGGCCGCGAAGGAGGTGGCCTTCCACCGGACGCACGCCGACAACTGGGCCCTGCGGCTGGGGCTCGGTACCCCCGAGAGTGCGCGCCGCATGCAACGCGGCCTGGAGCGGGTGTGGCCCTACGCGGCCGAACTGTTCGACGAGGACGAGGTGACTCGCCACGTGGTCGCGGCGGGTACGGCGCCCTCGCCGGCCCCGCTGCACCCGGTCTGGCAGCGGCGCGTGGGCGAGGTCGTGACCCGGGCGGGTCTGACCGTGCCGACCCCGCGCTGGCGGGCCGGGGGCGGACGGGCCGGCCTGCACACCGAGGAGTTCGGACCGCTGATCGCCGACATGCAGTCGGTGCACCGACAGTTCCCGGGGGGCCGCTGGTGAACGGCTCGGTCCCCTCGCCGTCGCGACCGGCCGCGCCCCGGCCGGGCCCTGTGGGGTCACGGCCTGTGGTGTCCCTGCGCCCTCCCCGCCCGGTGGCGGAGGTCCGGGCCCTGGTGGAGGCGCTGCCTGATCCGGAGTTGCCGATGATCGGCCTCGGCGACCTCGGTGTGGTTCGGTCCGTCGCCCCTGCAGCCGACGGAGTCCTCGAAGTGGAGATCACCCCGACCTTCCTGGGCTGCCCGGCGCTGCCCGCCATCGTCTCCGCGGTCAGGGACGTCCTCGCCGGCAGCGGCCACCCCGATGGGCGCGTCCGGCAGGTGCTGTCCCCGCCGTGGACGACGGACCGCGTCACGGAGGCCGGCCGGGAGAAGCTCGCCGCCCACGGCATCGCCCCGCCCCCGCCCGCCTCGTCGGGCGGCCCGGTCCCCGTCGTACTGGCCGCGGTGCCCTGCCCGCACTGCGGCTCCCGGGCCACCCGGCCGCACAGCCCCTTCGGCCCGGCCCGCTGCCAGTCCGTGCTGCGGTGCACGGCGTGCCACGAACTCTTCCCGTACCTGAGCGCGCTGTGAGGCCGACCGTGGACAGCGACACGACCGGCACCGGCCCCGACACCGGCACGACCCACGCGGTCGCCGGCACCGGCCCCGGCGCCGCTCTCGGCGCGACCGGCGCCGTACCCCTCACCACACTCCCGGCGGCTCCCCACCGGCACCCGACACCCGGCCGGCGTACCGGCTGGCACCGGCTCGTGGCCGCAGACGTCCGCCACCTCACCGGGGACGCGGTCGCGGTCACCCTCCACGTGCCCGACGCCCTGCGCGACGTCTTCGCCCACCGGCCCGGCGAGCACGTCGTCGTCCGGCACCGCCGCGCCGGTACGGAACTGCGCCGCAGCTACTCGGTGTGCCCCCCGCCGGCGGACCCGGTCGCACTGCGCCTGGTGATCCGCCGCGGTGCACCCGACGGTTTCGGCGCCCACGCCGTCTCCGGCCTGTCGACCGGCGACGTCCTGGAACTCTCCCCGCCGCAGGGCGCCTTCGCCCTGCCCGAGCAGCCCGGCGGCCACCACGTCCTGATCGCGGGCGGCTCCGGCATCACACCGCTCGCCACCATGGCCGCCGCCGCACTGCGCGAGGACCCCGTCTGCCGCATCACCCTGATCCACTCGGTCCCGACGGCCGCAGACGCCCTGCTCTCCGACGAACTGTCCGAACTCAAGGACTCGTTCGTCGACCGTCTCACCGTCCTGTACGTCCTCACCCGGGAGCGGCACGACAGCGGGGCACCGGGTGGGCGGATCGACCACGCGACGCTCCCACGCCTGCTCGCGGCGGTCGACACCCGGCCCGGCCCCGGCACCACGTACGCCGTGTGCGGACCGGCCGGCCTGGTCACCGCGGTGCGCCGGGCACTCACGGCGTGGGGCGCGGACCCGGACCGTATCCACTACGAGATGTTCACCCTCGCGGGCGACCCGCCGACGAGCGCTCCGTCCCGGTCGGCCCCCGCCCCGCTCCGGACCCGCCTCACCGCCCTGCTCGGCGGTCGCCACCGCCTGGCAGCCGCCGGACCCGAGGACGCCACGGTCCTGGACGCGTTGCTGCGCACCCATCCCGACGTCCCCTACGCCTGCCGGGAGGGCGTGTGCGGCAGTTGCCGGGCCCGCGTCACGTCCGGCCGGGTGACCACAGGGACCCAGTACGCCCTCGACGCCGCCGAACTCGCCGCGGGTTACACGCTCGTGTGCAGGGCCCGGCCCCTCGGCGACGAGCTGACACTCGACTTCGACGCATGAACCGGCCCGCCCCGCCGCGGCCCCGGGCCGGCCCCCACTCACCGAGGAGAAGACGTTGACCACCAGCCTGCGACACCAGGACAAGACCGCTCTGGTCACCGGCGGCAGCCGGGGCATCGGCCGGGCCATCGGCCGGCGCCTGGGCCGCGAGGGCGCCCTCGTCGCCGTCCACTACGGACACGACCGCGCGTCGGCCGAGCGCACGGTCAAGGAGATCGAGGCCGACGGCGGACAGGCCTTCCCCGTCCACGCCGAACTCGGCGTGGACGGCGACGCCGACACACTGTGGGAGGCCTTCGACCGGGCCCTGTCCGCACGGGGCGCGCGTCCCGGCGTCGACATCCTCGTCAACAACGCCGGAATCACCCTCCCGCGCCCGATCGCGGACGTCACCGAGGCGGACTACGACCAGGTGTTCGCCGTCAACACCAAGGCGCCGTTCTTCGTCGTCCAGCGCGCACTGACCCGGCTGCGCGACGGCGGCAGGATCGTGAACGTCTCCTCGGTGGCCACCCGTGTCGCCTTCCCCCCGATCGTCGCCTACACCATGACCAA
The DNA here is from genome assembly GCF_036345975.1 of Streptomyces clavifer. Lineage (NCBI taxonomy): Bacteria > Bacillati > Actinomycetota > Actinomycetes > Kitasatosporales > Streptomycetaceae > Streptomyces > Streptomyces clavifer. The sequence continues at coordinate 1,018,055 of NZ_CP107793.1, forward strand.
GGCCGCCCTGGACTACCTCACCCTGGCCCTCGCCCAGGAACTGGGCCACCGGGGCATCACCGTGAACAGCGTCGCGCCCGGCTACACCGACACGGAGATCAACCCCACGCTGAGCATCCCGGAGGTGCGCCGGAGGTACTCGGAAGCCTCTGTTCTGGGACGGCTCGGCACCCCCGCGGACATCGCCGACGTCGTGTCCTTCGTGGCGAGCGACGACGCCCGCTGGGTGACCGGCCAGTGGATCGACGCCTCCGGCGGCGTCCACCTCGGCGCATGAGGAAGCCGCTCGCGGCGCCGTTTCCCCGCGCCGCACGCCGGGGGCCTCCGCCCCGGCCGCCCGGCCGCACCCACCATCGACGGCAGCACCAGGAGATGCCATGACCGACAGCACGTCAGCCCCCGCCCCTCCCACCGCCGACACCGACGCGCCGACCCAGCCCTTCCCGGGCACCAGCCCCTACGACGACTACGTGCACGCTTCCGTACTCAACACGCTCCAGCACCCCCTCACCGAAGCCCCTGACGAGATGGGGTTCCTCGTCACCACACAGGTCATGGAACTGTGGTTCACCCTGATCGTCCACGAGTGGCGCACCGCGAGGACGGCCTTCGCCAAGGACGACCTGCACGCCGCCGTGGACGCACTGACACGCAGCCGGCGCGCCCTGACCGCCCTCAACGCGACCTGGGCGCCGGTCGCAGCCCTGACACCCGCCCAGTTCAACGGCTTCCGGGCCGCGTTCGGCCGGGCGTCCGGCTTCCAGTCGGCCATGTACCGGCACATGGAGTTCCTGCTGGGTGACAAGTCCGCCGACATGCTCCGTCTGCACCAGGGCGACGCCGCGGTCCACGAGGCGCTCGGCGAGACCTACCGCGAAACATCCCTGTACGAAGAGGTGCTGTGCTTCCTGCACCGCCGGGGCCTGCCCGTTCCCGGTCACGTCAGGGACCGCGACACGACCGCCCCCCACACCTGCGACCCGGGCGTGATCGAGGCCTGGCGGCAGGTCTACGCCGGCCCGCGGCACGACCCGCTGCTCGCCCTCGGTGAGCTGCTCACCGATGTCGCCGAACTCGTCACGCGCTGGCGCTTCGACCACGTCATGGTCGTGCGCCGTGCCATGGGCACCAAGAGCGGCAGCGCCGGCTCCACCGGGCTCGCCTGGCTGGAACGGCGAGCCGCCCGCCCGGTCTTCCCCGAACTGTGGGAGGTGCGCGGCGATGTCTAGGACGATCTCCGCGTTCGCGGCAGAGGAGGAGAAGCGGGTCCTGGGCCTGAAGCCGGTGCTGGCACCGGTGCACGGCTCCTACGGAGACCACCCCCACCAGGTCTACGACGCCTGGCCCGCCGAGGACCCCGGCGCCCCGCTGGTGGTCCTGCTGCACGGCGGCTACTGGCGCTACGACCGCATGCACCTCACTCCCTTCGCGGCCTACCTCGCGCGGCAGGGCTTCGACGTGCTGCTGCCGGGCTTCCGCCGGTCCGGCGGCGCCGGCGGGTACCCGGAGACGTTCGACGACGTCACGCGCATCGTGGACACGCTGCCGCAGGGACGGCCGTACGTCCTGGCCGGACACTGCTCGGGAGGCCATCTGGCCCTGTGGTGCGCGGCCCGCGGGCTGCTGCCCCCCGGTTCGCGCTGGCACACCCGCGACCTGCCCACCGCCGTCCTGGCACTGGCACCGATCACCGACCTCACCGCCACCCGCCGCGACGGCCTCAGCGACGACGCCGCCCTGCTCCTCCTCGGCGGCACAAGCCTGTTCGCGTCGAGGATGCCTTCGGTGGACCCCCTGACCCTGCTGCGCGAAGCGGGCACCACCGGCGTCCCCACCGTGCTGCTGCACGGAGCCGTCGACGAGGAGGTCCCGCTCACCCAGTACGCGGACTACGCGTCCGTGCACCGCGACCTGACGACCGTCGTGCTGCCCGGTACCGGCCACTACACGCTCATCGAACCGGGAGCGCCCGGTGCCCGCGCGGTCGCCGGCACCCTGGAGGAGATGTCGGCCGCCTTCGGCGCACGACGCCCGGTCGACGACGACCGGAAGGCGCCCCTGACATGACCACCGCCCTCACCACACGCGAAGAACAGGCCGCGCGACTCGACGCCGCCGACCCCCTGGCCCCGCTCCGCGAGCGGTTCCTGCTCCCCGGCGACGTCGTCTATCTCGACGGCAACTCCCTGGGGCCCCTGCCAGCCGCCGTTCCCGCCGCCCTCGCCGACGTCGTGAGCCGGCAGTGGGGCACCGACCTCATCCGCTCCTGGAACGACAACGGCTGGTGGGAGGCGCCCCTGCGGATCGGCGACGCCATCGGCAGCCTGATCGGTGCCGCGCCGGGACAGACTGTGGCGGGCGACTCCACCAGCGTGCAGTTGTTCACCGCGCTCAGCGCCGCCGCCGCGCTGCGCCCCGACCGGACCCTGCTGGTGACCGACCCCGGCCACTTCCCCACCGACCGGTACCTGGCGCAGGCGGTGGCCGAGCGCAGGGCCCTGGAGGTGCGGCGGGTCCCACCGGCCGACCTGGCACCGTTCCTCGCCGCCGAGGGCGCCCGGGTCGCCGCGGTCAGCTACGCGCCCGTCGACTTCCGCACGGGAGAGCTGTACGACATGCGCGCGCTGACCGATGCCGCGCACCGAGTCGGCGCGCTGGTCCTGTGGGACCTGTGCCATGCCGCCGGCGCCCTGCCCCTGCACCTCGACACCCTCGGCGTCGACTTCGCCGTCGGCTGCGGCTACAAGTTCCTCAACGGCGGCCCGGGAGCCCCCGGGTACCTCTATGTGGCCCGACGTCACCACGAGGCATTCGAGACCCCCCTGACCGGCTGGAACGGCCACGCCGACCCCTTCGGCCTCAGCCGCGAGTACGCACCCGCGCCAGGCATCGCCCGCGCTCGTATCGGCACCCCGCCCATCCTGTCGCTGCTGGCCCTCGAAGCCGCGCTCACCGTGTTCGACGGCGTCGACATGGCCGACGTCCGGGCCAAGAGCCTCTCGCTGACGGCCTTCTTCCTGGACTGCGCCGGCGAACTGCTCGCTCCCCTCGGCTTCGCGCCCGTCACCCCGTCCGACCCCGCACGACGCGGCAGCCACGTCGCACTGCGTCATCCCCACGCCAGAAGGCTGGCCCGGGGCCTGTCAGACCGCGGAGTCATCATCGACATGCGCGCCCCGGACATCCTGCGCTTCGGCGTGAACGCCCTCTACACGACCCACCAGGACCTGTTCAGCGCCGCCCGTCGGCTGCTGGACGTCACCCGGGAGGCCCCCCAAGGCCCGCCGCCCCCGTCGTCGGGCCCGGTCACCTGAGATCCGACGCACCGGGGCCCACGCGACGGCGGCCGTACCGGAACAGGGACGGTACGGCCGCCCCTCGCTCGGCGGAGAACCGCAGCCCGGCCCGGCCGGTCCCGGATCGAATTCCGGTCCCGGTCCGGCCCGCACCTCCGGAGGGACCGGACTTCACCTGATGTACTCCGGCAACACGCGAGGCGGCCACTGACCCACCGTCAACATGCCCATGGAATGGGCGCGCGCCACCAGGGCGGCCCGGTTGGGCACCTTGAGCTTGCGCAGCATGAGGCCGACATGGTATTCGACGCCCTGTCGGCTGAGATAGAGCACCGCCGCGAGCTGCATGGTCGAGGCGCCTGCGGCTATCCCCTCCAGGACCCGGGCGTCGAGCTTGCTCAGCAACCGCTCCCGCGGGTCACCGATCACGTCACCGGCATCCCTGCCGCCCGCCTCCGCGTCGGGCCGGACCTGCACGACGATGCCGGCGAGCTGCCCGGTGGTGTTCTGCACCGCGATACCGGTCAGCCCGCCGGAGAAGACCCGGCCCCCGTTCCTCAGGCCGACCATGCGCTCGGCGAAGCGGTTCGAACGGCCCTCGGAGAGCCGGGTGAAATGGCGGTGCAGCACCGAGGGGGCGGAGGGATGGAGTAACTCGTACAGGCTGCGGCCACAGGTGTCGGCCGATGTGCGGCCGAACTGGTGCGAGAAATCGAGTTCCGCGGCCACGATCTGCATCTCGGGGTCCATATAAGCGGTGTAAAGGCGGAGGTTGCCCGATCCGTGAGCTCGTGGCTCCTGGGTTTTCCGGTGAGTGGTCGCGTGATGCGGGACGGACACTCTGTCTCTGTCGTGCGAGGCACTGGTTACGTGCGAGGTCACTGCGACGCACCGTCTTTCTCGATTCAGAAACGGGGGGCGTACACGACACCTGGAGTGCGATCGCAGGCGGCGCGTACTCGGCCGGGTTCCTGGTCGCGGCCCGGCCGAGCCTTTCTCCTCTGACCAACTGCAGCAGAGCCTAGGAATATGCCTCCGGGCCGGTCAAGCGGACCTTTGTGCGGTCGGCGAAAACTGTGGCCGGAAATCCCTTCGGACGCTGCCCCGCGGTCGTGGCACTCGACCTGAACAGCCCGGTCGACGTCGACGGTGAGGTCGCACCGTGAAGTCTCGTCCCCCAAGAGACCGCCCGGAAGTGCCCGGTGAACCTGCCGACATGATCGCCGCAGCGCCGGCGCGGGCCGGCTGACCGTTTGCCGTCCGGGGGCTTCCGATCGCCGCCCGATTCCGGCCGGAGGGAGCGGACAGGAATGCGCGCACCGGTATCCGTCAGGCGTCCGGAGTTCCACCGGCTCCCGGGCCCGCACCAGTTCCGGTCGCCCGAAATACCGAATGCGCCGTTGGAATTGCGTCAGATGCCTCTCCACCGCGCGGGAGGCCGTGCCCAGCCCGGACAATGTCTCCGCATTACTCAGACCGGCCGCGGCCGAACGCGCCGCCTTCCGTTCGGACGGCATCAGCCGGACCCCGTCCGAGGAAGTCGCGCGTGGTCGCTCGGCCCGCTTGCGCGTGATTTCTCTCCGCCCACGCATCGCCCCCGCGGTCCACGGCCGTCTCCATGGGCCCGTTCGAACACCGAGACACATCGCCCGCCGTCCGTTCCGCCATGGGCGCCCAGGGCGTACGGCGTCCGGCACAGCCCGAGTGCGGTGCTCCGCTTCTCCGGCACCTCGACGGCCTCCTCCGGCACGGGCGCGGACCTTTCGCCCCCGCAAACCCTGCCGAGGGTCACCAGGGCGCGTCCCAGCCCGGGGGGAGCATCGTCGCCATGCGATTCCGCATCGGCGAGGCAGGCTTGCCGTCATGGGCACCGCACGCTGCTCGCCACCAGCGAGAAACCGGCGCGGCTGTTGTCACCGGCTATGCCGACCTCGGCCCCTCTCACGGCACAATGACCCCCATGGTGCACATCTCCTCCCGAGCAGTCGGGGGTTCCTCGCTCTCCTTGTGGTCGAAGGACTCGTTCCTGTCCATCGGCTCCGTGGGGTCAGTGCTGTCCATCGGTTCGGTCGGCAGCGCGCTGTCCATCGGTTCGGTCGGCAGCGCGCTGTCCATCTGGTCCATCGGCTCTTCGATGTCCATCGGCTCGATCGGCTCCGCCATGTCCCTGGTGTCGCTGGGGTCCATCCAGAGCACCGGCAGTGCGCTGTCCATCCAGGCACGACGCTCTGTCCTGGCCATCGGCCCGTACCGCGTGATCAGATCCCCTGGCATGCTCGCGCTGGTCGGATCGGGTGCGCTCGCGCTTGCCGGCGCGCTTGTCGTGCACACACGTGCCAGGCCATGAGCGGTGCGGCCCCTTCGGTCCCGGTGCCGACAGGAGGATGTCAGGCCGTTGACGTGGTCGTCCGACGAGTCCGGGGACGGAGGGAATCTCCGCCAGGAGGGCATCAGTCGGGTGGCAGGGCCGGGAAGCATCATGTCGACCGGGCGGCGGGGTGATTCCGTCCGCCCGGCAGGACGGCAGCCGGCGTGGAGCCGCTGCCACCGGCGCCCGCCCGCACGTGTCGATGTCAGTGGTCTCTCGTAGCGTTCTCCCTGTCGGACGCGGTGCGAACGGAGCGCCGGTCCATCTTGTCGAGAGGGCTGTCATGCCGCGTACCACCACGTATCTGGAGCTGTCGCAGGACGGCGCAGGGGCGCACAAGTTCTACGAGGTGACCGTGGACGGGACAGTGGTCTCGGTGCGCTACGGACGCATCGGCGCGGACGGCCAGTTGCAGACCTCCTCCTTCCCCTCGGAGGCGAAGGCACAGGCCGCGGCTGCCAAGAAGATCGGCGAGAAGGTCCGCAAGGGGTACGCGCCGGCGGTACGGGGGCAGCGCGCGGCACGAGCGGTGACGCGCCGCCAGGTCACTTCCGCGCCCTCCACCGCCCGCGCCGTGGCGCCCGTGCTGTGGAGGTTCAGGACCGGTGCGGCGGCCTTCGGCATCCATGTCGACGAGGACCGCTGCTGGGTGGGAAACCAAGCGGGTGACGTCTACACCGTCAGCCACGGCGGTGAGGTCCTGGCGCGCTACACGCTGCCCGACGGCGTCAAGTGCCTGGTGGCGGACGATTTCTGGATCTACGCGGGGTGCGACGACGGCAAGGTCTACGACCTCTCCTCGAAGCTTCCGTTCGCGGCGTACGACATCGCGGCGGACGTGGACATCTTCTGGCTGGACATCCGCGAAGGCGTGCTGAACGTCTCCGACCGTGCCGGGGGTCTGACGGTCATCGACCACGAGGACGAGTACCAGTGGGCGCGCAAGTCCACCGGAGAGCACGGCTGGATGGTGCGCGCCGACGAACGGGCCGTCTACCACGGACACCACAAGGGCGTCACGGCCTATGCGCCGGACGGCTCGGGGGAGTTGTGGCACACCTCGACGCCGGGTCAGGTGCTCTTCGGCTGGCAGGAGGAGGAGTCGGTGTACGCGGGCACCGCACGCAACGTGGTGCAACGGCTGTCCAAGGCGACAGGCGTGGTGGAGGCCACCTTCCGCTGTGACACCGCCGTGTACGCGTGCGCGACCGCGCCCGGTGGCCGCTTCGTCTTCGCGGGCGACAGCTCCTCGTCGGTGTACTGCTTCGACCCGGACGGCACACGCCTGTGGAAGCTCGGTACGGGCGGCGGTTCGGCGCTGTCCATGCAGTTCTTCGACGACAAGTTGTACATGGTCACCACGGACGGGTCACTGGTGTGCGTCGACGCGAGCCCCGCGGCCGTCGCTGCGGCCCAGCAGGGCACGGTCCCGGTCGCGGCGGACATCAAGTCCGCCGCGGCGCTGCCCACCTACACTCCGGCGGCCACGGTCACGACCGTCAGCTCGCCGCCGCCCGGCGCCGTGGTCGTGGAGTGTGTCCAGGACGCGGGCAGGCTGCGGGTCCATGTGGTCTCCGACGGCTTCGAGCCGTCATGGAACGTGCAGTTCCCGCGTGGGATGCGCCAGCCGGGGACACGCTATGTGGTCGACGCCCTGCATCCCGCCGAGGCGGGCTTCTACCGGGTGCGCGGCGAGATCAGGCGGCTGGTCTGACGGGCGGATGCCGACCCGGCCGTCGCCCCTCCCCCGGCCCTCCTCTGCCCGGAAGCGATCGTCACCGGATGCAGCGACGGCTTCGGGGCCCACTCAGGCTCCAGGCACCGTTCCCGTCCGGAGGTGCACGCCCGACGCGGCCCCGGCCGCCCGGCGGTAGCCCGTCGCGCGCCGGTAGGCCGGCTCGTGCCGGGACAGGCCGATGTGGGCCGGGGTCACCAACGTGCGTGTGCGCCGGCGCTTCCCGGTCAGCGGCGGCCGGTGGCCAGGGTGACGAGGAACTGGCCGCCGCCCGCCGTGATGTCGGCGGTCACCGGCAGCCCCGGCACCAGTCGGGAGAACCGGTCCACCAGCCAGTCCGCCGCCTCCTGGGCGTCCTGCCTGTTCGGACAACGGCCCACCATCTCGCGGCCCCCCTTGCGTTCCAGCCGTTCGGCGACGGTGATCAGCGGCGCGGGGTCGACCACGTACAGGCGGTCCGGCCAGGCGATGACCACCTTGACCGCGCCCTTGCGGGTGTTGCACCCGCGATGAGCGAGCCGTTCGGCGACCTTGGCCTTCCGGTCGGCGGTCCGACTGTCGACGCTGGGCCCCCGAGGGTCGTTCACCGACATGTCGGGGTCGACCGGTTCGTCGCACACCCAGCAACGCCAGCCGTCGCGCTCTGCCACATCATCAAGGAGACTCACCCGAGCAAACTAGCCTGCCCGGCAGCCGCCCCGCACACCAGGGCCCCGGCCGTGGTGGTGGCCCCAGCGGCGTGAGGGCCTGCTGGGTGAGCGCCCGCCGAGCGCCCCTGGGCCCTGGTGGGGACGGCCCTGCTCGCAGCCGGTCGGGCGCCCGTCAGGTGCGGGGCGTGTCCTCCAGCAGCTGCGCCACGGCCTGCAGCTGTTCTGGGGTGACGCCTTCGGGGATCGGGACCGGTGCGGGCGTGCGCAGGGGCGGCTGCCAGCCCTTCTCGGAGTCCCAGCTCCGTACGACGCGGGCGGGCGCGCCCGCCACCACCGCGTGGTCGGGGACCTCTCCCCGCACGACGGCTCCGGCCGCGACGACCACGTTGCGGCCGAGACTGGCGCCGGGGAGGATCACGGCGCCGGTGCCGATCCAGCATCCCGGGCCGATCACGACGGGCTCCATCCGCGGCCACTGCTTGCCGACGGGCTCGTCGGGGTCGTCGTAGCTGTGGTTGGTGGACGTGATGTAGACGTACGGGCCGCAGTACGTGTCCGAGCCGATCGTCACCGTGGTGTCCGCGATGACGTGGCTGCCGCGGCCGAGCACCACACCGTCACCCAGAGTCAGGATGGGGTCCGCTCCCAGGTCCAGGTCGGGCATCAGTCCGGCCGTGAGCGTCACCTGCTCCCCGATGATGCAGTGGTCGCCGAGCTCGATCCACGGTTCGCCGAAGACGGTGCCCTGCGGGAAGGCGAGCCGTGTCCCGGTGCCGATCCGGCCGAAACGCAGCCGCCCCGGATCCTGCGCGGTGACCGCCCCGGCCTCCCGCACCCAGTCCCAGCCCCGGTGGACCGCACGGGACAGGAGACGACGCCGCCAGCGGGCCGGCGGGAAGGAGAACGTGTTTCTCTTCTTCGGCACCCGCTCACGGTAGTCGGCCGGGACGGGCGGATCCCCGGGACCGCCTGTGATGTTCACCCCACCCCCCGCCGGGACGGGAAACGCGTCGCCTACCGTTCACAGGAGGACATACGAAGGCGCGTGACCGGACCACCCCCGCAGCGGAGGAGCAGGCGATGGCAGAACAGGCGTTGATCACGGGCATCGGAGGCAAGGAGCCGGACGTCGACCCGGACGCCTTCGTGGCACCCACGTCCGTCGTCATGGGCGAGGTCTCACTGGCTGCCGGTTCCAGCGTCTGGTACCAGGCCGTGCTCCGTGCCGACTGCGGTCCGATCTCGCTCGGCCCGCAGAGCAACATCCAGGACAACTGCAGCGTGCACACCGACCCCGGCTTCCCGCTGGTCGTGGGCGCCCGGGTCTCGGTCGGCCACAACGCGGTCCTGCACGGCTGCGTCATCGAGGACGACGTCCTGATCGGGATGGGTGCGACCGTACTCAACGGGGCGCACATCGGCGCCGGTTCGCTCGTCGCCGCGCAGGCACTCGTCCCGCAGGGGATGCGCGTACCGCCGGGCTCCCTCGTCGCAGGCGTCCCCGCCAAGGTCAAGCGGGAGCTGACCGCCGAGGAGCGCGAGGGCATCGCCTTCAACGCGGCAGGTTACGTGGAGCTGGCGAAGGCGCACCGCGCCGCGCACCAGGCCTGACCAGTCGATGCCCGGGCCCCGGCGGGATCCGGGCCGCCGCCGGGATCCGGGGCTGCGGCTCTCCCCCGGACCGCCGGAGCTTCGCCCGGCCCCCAGTCCCCCACACCTTCCGCCGGGGCCATGCGGACACGTGCCGGCTCAGTCCGCGACGGCCACGGCGTCCGGTTCGGGCGCCCGAACCGGGCCCAGGCCCTCCGCGGCATGCTGCTGCTCCGACTTCCTGGCCCGGTTCCTCAGCACCAGCATCGAGGTGACCCCGATCAGCACCGCGGCCACCAGTCCGAGCCACGAGAAGCGCTTGAGCCACGCCTCGGCGACGACTCCCACCGAATAGATGACGGCCGTGGTGCCCCCGGCCCAGAGGATGCCGCCGAAGACGTTGGCGATCAGGAACTTCCAGTACGGCATGCGCAGGACACCGGCGAGGGGGCCGGCGAAGATCCGCAGCAGTGCGACGAAGCGGCCGAAGAAGACCGCCCACATGCCCCACTTCTCGAACGACCGCTCCGCCATGGCGATCTGGGCCGGACCGAAGTGCTTGGGGAATCTGCCACCGAGCCAGGCGAGCAGCGGGCGTCCTCCCCTGCGGCCGATGGCGTAGCCGATCGAGTCCCCGATGATCGCTCCGGCCGACGCGCAGGCACCGAGCACCACGGGGTCGATGTCGCCGTGCTGGGAGGCGAGGAGCGCCGAGCTGACGAGGACGATCTCCCCGGGCAGCGGAATGCCGAGGCTCTCGAGCCCGATGACGACCCCCACCAGGAGGTAAATACTGACCGCGGGAACGGTCTCGAGCCACTCCTGGACGTGCAACGCCTGTTCCTCCCGCTGAGAATCCTGCCCGCCGTGCACCACGAAGGGTGCACGGCGGGCAGCCTACCGGCCCGGCCGGCGCGGGACGTGCCGCCTCTGTGCCGCGCGGGGGCGCGCTGCGGGCGGGTCGCCGGCTCAGCGGTTCGGACGCAGGGTCCAGACGACGCTCATCTCGCTCGTCACCGCACCGTCGGCCCGCCGGATCTCGACGGTGACGGGGAATTCCGGCCGCTTGCCCTCGTCCAGCTCGGCGACGACCTCGGCCGCGGGGCGGCCGAGCGTGGCCGTCGCGGTGAGCCGTCCCATGGCCACCTTCTTGAATGCCATCTCCGTCGTGACGGGCAGCGGGACGGCCCGCGTCATCTGGTCACCGAACGCGGCGACGACGATCGCTCCGCTCGCCGACTCGGCCAGCGTGAACATCGCTCCGGCGTGGGGCCCGCCGAGGTGGTTGTGGTAATCGGGCTGGTCGGGAAGCGAGAGGACAGCACGCTCCGCGGTCGTCTCCAGGTATTCGAGGTTCAGTGTCCGCACCATCGGAACGCTCGCGGACAGCATGTCGCCGACTGTCATTTCTTCCGTGCTCATGGCCATTATGTTACTAGCGAGTAGTAGGCCTTGACCATCCCCTCACAGGGGCGGCCGTAGCAGTGGGCCCCCCGCCCCTCTATGGTTACTGGCCATGTGGCCAGGACAGCAGCCGCCCGGGGGCGAGCAGAACCCGCAGGACCAGAATCAGAACCCGTACCAGCAGCCGGGGTACCAGCAGCCGAATCCCTATCAGCAACCGGGATATCAGCAGCCGGGCTACCAGCAGGGACAGCCCGGACAGCCGGGCCAGCAGCCCGGCTACCCGCAGCCGAACCCGTACCAGCAGCCCACCGTGCCGCAGTACGCGGTGCCGGGCGGTCAGCCGGGGGGCCCGAAACCGGACGACAAGAAGAAGACGACGATCGTCGCGATCGTCGCCGCCACCGCGGTCGTCGTGGCGGCCGTCGTCACCGGCGTCGTCGTCATGAACAAGGACGACGACAAGGGCAGCACGACCGTCGCCGGCGGTGACAAGGCCTCGCCGTCCGCGAAGCCCTCCGAGGCCACCTCCTCCCCCGCGGACAATCCGCGGGGCGGTGAGGACGCCGCGCCGACGGTGCCCGGCTGGAAGGTCGTGACCAACCCCAAGTGGGGTACACAGTTCGACGTGCCCGGCGACTGGGAGGTCTCGGGCGGCGGCGTGTTCTCCGGCTTCGAGGACGTCAAGAACCCCACCGGGAAGCCGGCGGTGGGCTTCACCGCACCGGCCTACTACAAGAGCAAGTGGTGCGTCGACGACTCCGACAAGGACGGCCGCGACGAGGACACCGGTCTGGCCGGTGTCGGCACCAAGGGCGGCCAGGGCGCGAAGAGCACGGACGAGGCCGCGACCAACGAGGCCGCCAACTGGGTCTGGGCCGCCTACGCCCAGGAGGACCCGAAGGAGAAGGTCAAGATCGGCAAGGCCAAGCCGTACACGACCAAGTCCGGTCTCTCGGGCAGCGTCGCGACGGCGACCGCCACGGGCCTGGCCAAGAAGGACAAGTGCGACACCGACGGCAAGTCGATCGCGTTCACCTTCAAGAACGCCAAGGACGAGTACTCGTCGTGGGTCCTCTATGCCAACGCCGGAGTCGACGACGAACTCCCGGACGCCACCATCCAGAAGATCCTCAGCACCGTCCGTCTGGCCGAGAGCACTTCCTGACCTCGGACATCCGCGGCCCGGTCAATCCATTTGGCAGCACGGGGGCGCGGCGGCGATAGTCCTCTGGTGACTTCAGCCGCCGCCTCCCCGCCGCCCTCGCTCCGCCCCCTGCGGACCGGCCGCAACTACGGTCTGCTGACCGCCGCCGCGATCATCACGAGCCTGGGTACCCACGGCGCACTGATCGCGGCGGCCTTCGCGGTTCTGGAGGCGGGTGGCGACGGGGGCGACGTCGGCCTGGTCGCCGCCGCACGCACCGCGCCGCTGGTGCTCTTCCTGCTGATCGGCGGTGCGATCGCGGACCGGCTGCCGCGGCACCGCGTCATGGTGGCGGCGAACGCGCTCAACTGCGGCTCCCAGGCGGTGTTCGCCTGGCTGGTGCTGACCGGTGACCCGCAGTTGTGGCAGATGATGCTGCTGACCGCGTTGTGCGGCACCGGGCAGGCCTTCTTCAACCCGGCGGCCGAGGGCATGCTGATGTCCAGCGTCAGCGGCGACCAGGCGGCCCGCGCCTTCGCCTTCTTCCGGATGTCCATGCACGGTGCAGCCATCGGCGGCGCGGCGCTCGGCGGCGCCATGATCGCGGCCATGGATCCCGGCTGGGTCCTGGCGGTCGACGCGGCCGCGTTCGCCGTCGCCGGCACGCTCCGGGCCTTCCTCGACGTGAGCCACATCCCCGAGCGCGAACCGGGCGGCGGCCTGCTCGCCGACCTGCGGGACGGCTGGAAGGAGGTCGCCGGGCGCCCCTGGCTCTGGGCCATCGTGCTGCAGTTCTCCGTGGTCGTGGCCGTCGTCGGGGCCGCCGAGGCGGTGTACGGCCCCCTGGTCGCACGGGACGATCTCGGGGGCGCGCGCCCGTGGGGGTTCGCACTCGCCGCGTTCGGGGTCGGCACCCTGGGCGGAGCACTGCTCATGATGCGATGGAAGCCCCGGAGACTCCTGCTGGCCGGGACGCTCTGCGTGTTCCCCATGGCCCTGCCGTCGGCGGGCCTCGCGATCCCCCTCCCGGTGACGGCTTTGTGCGGCGTCATGTTCGTGACCGGAGTCGCCATCGAGGTGTTCGGCGTCTCCTGGATGACGGCCTTGCACCAGGAGATTCCCGAGGACAAGCTGTCCCGGGTCTCGGCGTACGACTGGTTCGGCTCGGTCGCGATGGTGCCGCTGGCGACGGCGGCGGCGGGCCCGGTGGAGACGCTGGTGGGCCGCAGCCAGGCGCTCTGGGGCTGTGCCGTGCTGGTCGTGGTGGTCACGGTGGGGGTGCTGTTCGTCCCGGACGTACGCAATCTGACGCGACGCAGCACCGTGAAGGAGACGGCCGGCCCGGCGGTTCCGGCGCAGGCCCGGGCGTCAGCCGATGCCGAAGGCTCCGTCGGGGGGCTCGGGTGACGCGACGGCCTCCTCGTCCCGTACGGGCGCGGCATCGCCGATGAGCCGTGCCAGCGCCGCCCCGTGCGCGACCCGGGCGGGGAACGCGTCGGCGGCACACAGCCTCGTCAGCGGTGCGATGTCGAGCGCGCTCCGCGAGGCGACCAGGACGACGTTGCCGAAGCGCCGGCCGCGCAGCACCGCGGGCTCCGCGATCAGCGCGAGCTCGTCGAAGACCTCCGCGAAGTTGGCGAGCTGCGGGCGCAGGAAGCCGAAGGGCGCGCTGTCGGCCAGATTGGCCGCGTAGATCCCGTCCGCCCGCAGGACCCGCCCGGCGGCCCGTGCGTACTCGACGGACGTGAGGTGGGCCGGCACCCGTGCGCCGCCGAACACGTCGGCGATCAGGAGGTCCGCGGAGTCCTCCGGCGCCCGCTCCAGCCAGCCGCGGGCGTCGGTGCCGTGCACGGTGATGCCGGCCTCCCCGGGCAGCGGCAGGTGGTCGTGGACCAGCTCGATCAGTCCCCGGTCGGACTCGGCGACGTCCTGCCGGGAACCGGGCCGGGTCGCCGCTACGTAGCGGGGCAGGGTGAGCGCGCCGCCGCCGAGGTGCACGGCGTCCAGGGGCGCACCGGGTTCACCCGCCCGGTCCACGACGTGGGCGAGCCGCCGTACGTACTCGAATTCGAGGTACTGCGGATCGTCGAGGTCGACGTACGACTGCGGGGCGCCGTCCACCGTGAGCAGCCAGGCCCGGTCCCGGTCCACATCGGGCAGCAGCCGGGCGGTGCCGCAGTCGGTGGTGCGGATGACGGGTATCGGCTCGTTCACGCCTCCATTGTTCCCTCTTTCCGAGGCGCTCCGGACCCACGGAACCCGCCTCCCGTGATGCGTGGGAGGCGGGTTCCGCACGGTGTCAGAGCAGCCCGGTGACCGTGCCCGCGCCGACCGTCCGGCCGCCCTCGCGGATCGCGAAGCCGAGACCGGACTCGAGCGGGACGTCACGGCCGAGCTCGACGGTCATCGTGACCGTGTCGCCGGGCCGCGCCACGGCGGTGTCGCCGAGGTCGACGTCACCGACCACGTCGGCCGTCCGGATGTAGAACTGCGGCCGGTAGCCCGTGGTGACCGGCGTGGTGCGGCCCCCTTCCCGGGCCGACAGCACGTACACCTGCGCGGTGAAGCGCCGGCTCGGACTGACGCTGCCGGGGGCCGCCACCACATGGCCGCGGCGGACCCTGTCGCGCTCCACTCCGCGCAGCAGCAGCGCGACGTTGTCCCCCGCCTCGGCGGACTCCATCGGCTTGCCGAAGGTCTCCAGGCCGGTGACGACCGTCTCGATGTCCGCGCCGAGCACCGACACCCGGTCCCCGACGCGTACCGTGCCGCGCTCCACGGCACCGGTGACGACGGTGCCGCGCCCCGTGATGGTGAGCACGTTCTCCACGGACAGCAGGAACGGCGCGTCGGTGTAGCGCACCGGCATCGGTACGTACGTGTCGATCGCGTCCAGCAGCCCGTCGATGGCACCCGTCCAGCGCGGGTCCCCCTCCAGCGCCTTGAGGCCCGACACCCTGACGACGGGCAGGGTGTCACCGCCGTAGCCGTGCGCCGTGAGCAGCTCGCGGACCTCGAGCTCGACCAGGTCGGTCAGCTCGGGGTCGCCCGCGTCGGCCTTGTTGAGGGCCACGACGATGTGGTCGACGCCGACCTGACGCGCCAGCAGAACGTGCTCCGCGGTCTGCGGCATGATCCCGTCGAGCGCGGACACGACGAGGATCGCTCCGTCGAGCTGCGCCGCTCCGGTGACCATGTTCTTGATGTAGTCGGCGTGGCCGGGCATGTCGACGTGCGCGTAGTGACGGGTGTCCGTCTCGTACTCGACGTGCGAGATGTTGATGGTGATACCGCGCTGCGCCTCCTCCGGCGCCCGGTCGATCCGGTCGAACGGTACGAAGGTGCCGGTCCCCCGGTCGCTCAGCACCTTGGTGATGGCGGCGGTCAGCGTGGTCTTGCCGTGGTCGACGTGGCCCATGGTGCCGATGTTGAGGTGGGGCTTGGTGCGCACGTATGCCGTCTTGGGCATGGCTCGTTCCTTGGAATTCGAAGCTGAGAAGAGAAGACCCCAGGGCCCCGCCGACCCTCCCCTTACGGGGTCCGCCGGACTGTCGGGGGAGGGTCAGCTTCGGGCGCCGCCGAGGGGCGCTGCCGCGGCGGCGAACGCTGCGACGGTTGCTGCTGCTGCGGCTTCGGCGGCAACCGCCGTTGCGCATGCCGGGCTTGCGGCCTCGGGGTTCGCGGCAGCCTTCGGCGTGTCCGCGACTGCGGACTGCGCTGCGAGGAAGGCGTACCGGAACATGCCCTGAGCATGACCGAAAGGCGCGGCGGCGTCGAATGGTTTTCGCCCGGGCCGATCACGCCTGGCTCACATACGGAATCGGCCGGATTCGCTACGCGACCGCAGAGCCCGAAGGAGGCTGCTCGCCGGAAAGCAGTTCGGTGGCACTGGAGGCCGTGCGGTCGGCGTCGGGCCTGCTTCGGCCGCTTCGGCCCGGGGTCGCCGCGATCAGCGCCCGGACCCTGCCCTTGCCGGCACCGCCGGCCGCACTGCGGCGGTAGATCTCCTCGGGTGCGTGGCCGAGTGCCCTCGGGTCGGGCTCCGCCAGTGCGGACGTCGTGGTCACGTATTCGATGGTGGTGTCGCGCAGCGCCTGCGCGGCCCATGTGGGTCTCATGGCGCTACCCACCCCCGTGTCGTTCGGTCAAGCTCGGTCCAGCCCTTGGTGACCGATGATCGATTCCACCCTGCTGGCGTCCGGCAACCACCGGGTGTTCACACATCCTCAAGCCCAGTCCGCTCGTGCACGACGGTCGTACATCAATGAGCATGTCCGGAACGGGTCACCGATGGGAGTGACGGCGGCGAGGGCGCGACGCCCGA
This sequence comes from Streptomyces clavifer, assembly GCF_036345975.1. Taxonomy (NCBI): domain Bacteria; kingdom Bacillati; phylum Actinomycetota; class Actinomycetes; order Kitasatosporales; family Streptomycetaceae; genus Streptomyces; species Streptomyces clavifer. The sequence continues at coordinate 1,034,569 of NZ_CP107793.1, forward strand.
GGGAGCCGTGCCGTCGAGGCAGATGTCCGGTGTCTGGGCGGCGGAGCACGGGCCGTCCGTCATCGTCGGTCGCAGGACCGCCGAGGATCGAGGTGCGGGAACAGCGCCTTCCACAGGTCCTCGTCGACGTCGAGCGGGTGCGAGGTGCACATCCGCTCATGGATCCCGTCGGTGTCGAGGTCGATCAGGTAGGTGAGCCCCACATCGGGTGGCCCGTCCCAGGAACGGGCTGGGACCACGGCGGCGAACAGATTCTCGCCCGGCAGCAGCCTCACGTCCTTCATGCCTGTCAGGGCAGCCAGAGAGGGGGTGCGCCATGTGCGGCCCTCCCCGGCGTCCCAGACACGGTAGGGGGGTGAAGTCAGGATTCGACGTCCGTCGGGGGAGAGCCTGATCTCGTCCAGGGGGGCCTCGAACCGCAGGACATCGATCTTGCGTGCACGTTGAGGGTTCTTTACGTCCCAGAACTGCACGGTTCCGTCGGTGAGGATGGTTGCCAGGACGCCTTCCCTGACCGGCAGGTAGCCACCGGGCGCTGCGGGCAGCAGGGCGGCTTTGCGAGGCTTGCGGACGTCTCGCATGTCCCATAGTTGGGTCCGTCGGGCTTTGGCGTCATGCATCAGCAACCGCGACGAGGGCACGTAGAGCGCATGTACCGTTCCGGCGTCGGGGAGGATGCGGACCTTGAACGGCCGGACCGGGTCGGTGAGGTCCCAGATGCCCAGATCGCTGGGTCTCTCGTGTCCTGGTCGGCCCCGGTCGATGATGGCGAATCCCCGGTCACCGACGAAGAACAGGCTTTCCCGTTCGGTGATCTGCGCGCCGGTGATGGTCCCGCCGCGCACCGGCCGAAGCGGATCCCGTACGTCCCAGACGTTCACCGTTGCCGTGAACGTGTCTCCCAGGACCAGGAGGCCGCCGTCCGGGGAGACGGCGGAGCGTGGGTCGCTCGCCTCGAGACGGATCTCCTCACCCTGTACGGGAGGCCGCGTGGGATCTTCGCTGAAATCCCAGAGCCGGAAAGTGTGGTCGTTCGAGCCTTCGGTATAGCGGTGGGCGAGCAGTACGGAGCGTTCGGTCCCTGGAAGGAAGTACCGGGCCTCCCACCCCTCGGGCAGGGTGAATCGGACCCGTGGGTCCTTTCCCTCGGCCGTGTCCGCAGGACGCAGATCCCAGACCTGGTAACGCATCGCCGGTGTGGCGACCACCATGAGGGTGCCGTCGCCGTTGATCGAGCTGGTGCCCGGGTCCGTCGTGGTCATGGCCCCTCGGACTCTGGGAGCGGGCGCGCGCTGCGGCCACACACGTACGTTGCCCGCCATGTCGCCCACAGCGAGCTGGTTTCCGTCCGGGCTGTAGGCCACCGACTGGGCCGGCTCGCCCGACGACGCCACTCCCCGTTCTCCGTAGCTGGTGAAGAAATCGGTGTCGGTCGTCGCACGGACCAGGGCACCTTGCTGGGCCGAATGGCTGGCGGCGGCGAGGCGCTCGCCGTCGGGTCGGAAACTCAGCGCGGGCAGGTCGGAGGAGTAACCCCAGATGCTCTCCCGGGCGTCTTCGGGCTCGGCACGTACGAGCTGCTCGCCCCTCTCTGCACTCCACCAGGTCATCGAACCCTCCGCGCCGGTCGCGACCAGCAGATTCCGCTTCGGGTGTGCGGCCACCGCCATCACCGTCGGCGCTTCGGCGGTGTCCAGCAGCTGGGCGTTCACCGGGTCCCGTACATCCCACAGCCTCACCTCGGCGGGCCGTTCGGTCCTGCCCGTACCGCTGATGCCGTTGCCCGTGATCATCAGGCCGTCGTGGCGGAAGTCCAACGAGATCAGTGCTTCGGCGGCTACGGACCGGTCGGTCCTGAGTGCAGGGGCCGTCGGCTTAGACACGTCCCACAGTCGAAGCCTTCCGTGTTCACCCCCCGCCGCCAGTGTGCGGCCGTCCGGCGCGAAGCCGAGGGTGTAGGTCATGCCTCGGGGAATCGCGCGTTCGGAGAACCGTCTGGGTCGCTCGGGTTCGCCCACGTCCCAGAGTGTGAGCTCTGTGGCTGTCTGCGCTGCCAGCAGGCGGGAGCGAGGGTGGAAGGCGATGGCGGCACTACCTTTGAGCTTCAGGGCCGCCGCCTTGACCGGCACGTTCCGTCGGGAGAGGTCCCAAAGCTGCACGTACCCGCCGACCTGGCTGGTTGCCAGCACACTGCTGTCCTTGCTGAACGCCAGGTCGAGCACTGCCGTGTCGTGTTCGCCGGGGAGGTCGACCGGTGCTTCCGTCAGATAGGCGGCGTAGAGGCTCGACCGGGTCTCGGGGGTATCCGCCGTCCGGTAGGCCGCGAGACTGAGCCGCAGGGCCGTCTGGGGATCACGCGCCCGCAGGGCGTCCGCCTGCGACGCGATCTCATTGGCGATCAGAACCGTCTCGCGGCGCTCCGCGTCCCGCTGAGCGATCAGGGCCCACACCGCGAGCGAAGTAGCGACCACGGCCATCACGGTGATGAGGGCGAGAACGGCCCTGCGCCTCGTCTTCTTACGGTGCTCGGCACGCAGGCCGGCGTCGAGGAAATGCTGCTCGACCGGCCGCATGGGGAACGCGCTGCGGCCAGCAGCGAGTTGTGTGCGCACCGTTACCAGCTGGTCGCCTCCGTACAAGCCGCTCTCGGGGCGCCCCGCTTCGTTCCAGCCGTCGGCGGCGTCACCCAGCCTGCGTCGGGCGAGCAGTCCCTCCCGGCCCTCGGTGATCCAGTCCTGAAGCCGAGGCCAGGCATGGATCAAGGAGTCGTGGCAGAGCTGCGCTTCGTCCTGGTCCACGACGACGAGCCGTGCCGTTGTGAGCAGTTGGAGGAGATCCGCAGCGTGCCCGAGCTCGTCCACGGAGACGCGGCGCCGTACGGCACGGCCCCTGTCGTCGACGACCAGGACCATGCGGAGCACCAGCTCCCGCACCCTGCCCTGGTCCTCGCTGCCGAGGCCCTCGTACACCTCGTCGGCCACCCGTGCCACGGAGCTGCGGATGGCGCCTGCGGCTTGGAAGGCACTGAAGGTCAGCGTGACGCCGGTGCGGCCGGCCCAGGTCTGGCGCAGGGCGTGGGCGAGGAACGGCAGCGCGAGGACGTCTCCCTCAAGGGCGCGCTCCTGCCGCAGTTCTCGCAGGATGTGGTCCGTCAGGCCGTCCTCCAGAAGCAGTCCGGCCTGCTCCGCGGGGTGTTCGATGGCAGCCCGTAGTTCGGCGTCCGACATGGCGAAGACGGTGAACTGTCCGGACCGGACGATCGGGCCGAGCCGGGGGTCGCTCAAGGCCTGGTCGTAGAAGTCGGCCCGAAGGGCCAGCACGATGCGTGGGCCGTCCGTTCCCGCTCCGGCAAGTGCGCGGATGAACAGCTCCCGTTCCTCCGGGTCCCGGCATTCGGCGAAGATCTCCTCCAGCTGGTCGATCACCAGAACGTCCGGCCCGCGAGGACCGAACCGTCCCGCAGCCAGGTCCTGTTCCACCTCGGTGAACGGCCGCCCCAACGCGGTGGCCCACCTGTCGACGAGCGAGTGGAACGGCCGCGCGCCGGGCCCCAGAAGCGCCAGTACCGTCTCGGTCTCCAACGCGGCCACGAGTCCCGCTCGGAGCAGAGACGACTTACCCGCTCCGGACGCCCCCACCAGGACGACCGGCCCCGTGGAGGAGCCGGCCGTCACCCGGTTCACCAGGCTGCGCGTCAGTTCCTCCCGGCCGAAGAAGAGGTGGTGCTGCTCCGGCAGGAACGGCTGCATGCCCGGGTAGGGACAAGGGCCACCGGCCTGCTCCGCCGACGGCTGGGTGGGATCGGGGGCGCGTCGGCCCGGGTTGCGGGCGAGGACGAGATCGGAGGCCCGGCCGATGCCGTCGGAGTGCGGACGTGCGGCGCTGCCCTGGAAGCGGTGGTCGAGAACGCGGTAGACGTCGAGGAACGTGAACCAGCTCGGGCCGCCAGGATCCCCCTCGGTCAGAAGACGGAGCAACTCGCCGCTGAAAAGGGTGTGGTCCGCGTCCGCAGGCGCGTAGGAGGCGGCGTAGTGCGTGGCCGAGGCCAGGAGAAAGCTGCCCTCGGGGCGGGCCGAGGCCAAGACCTTGCGATACGTCTCCGGACGCGCGGCCTGTGCGAGGCCGGAGAAGCAGCAGTCGAGGACGACGACGGTGCTCGCCAGCGCGTCGGCTAGCCGTTTACTCACCTGGTCGAAGGGAACGGCGTGCACGGTGTCGTCGAGCGAGGAGGTGCCCGATGTGGCCAGGTACAACTGCTGCCCCGGGCCGACAAGGCCGTGACCCACGAAGTAGAAGATGACGACGCCGCCCGCCGAGGCATCGATAGCGGCCTGCACGGTGGCGAGCACTTCGGTCGGCCCGTGGGGATCGATGATCAGGGTGACGCGGCCCTCCAGACCGCAGGCTTCGTCCAGTATCGCGGCGACCGCCCGTGCGGAGCGCGCGGCACTCGGCAGGTCCGACAGCCCTTCTTGTCCGTTCCGGCTGTGCGATCCCGTGCCGACCACGATCGCGTGGCAGTTGGCTGCGCTCAGGTCCCCCCGTCCCGTCGCCATGTTCAGGTGTGGTCCGTTTGCCTCAGTCGGCCTTCAGACGTACCGGCCCAGGGCTGCCGTTCATCCCGTCCGTCAGCTTCCGGTAGGCGGGGAAGTTCTCCTGACCGGCCGGTCTCTGGTCCATCAGCCAGAGATCCGGGAAACACCTGCGGCGGCGGCTGGAGCAACTCGGCCACTCGTTGCGCGAAATCACCGGATGCCTCGGACGTCAGCCCTCGCACGCCCTCGGACGTGACGGTGACCTGGGTCCCGTCCGGTCGGGTGATCGTGACGGTCTGGTTGCCGCGCCTGCTCTGCAGCCAGGCCACGATGGCCGCAGCCACGGCGGCGGTGAGTCCGCCCGGCGCCAGCAGCACGGTAACGAGCTCCGCCGCGCCTCCGCTCATCGTGTCCGGGGCGGTCATTGTGGGACGGACCTGGCCGACGGCACTGCGGAGAACGGGGTCGCGCCGCATCCAGCGCCGCAGGTCATCCGTTTCAGAGGGACCACCGACGCCCAACGTAATTCTCACATGCCCTCCACAGGGCAGTAGTTGACGGCTCGCACCAGGAGACTAGCGACGCCGCAGGTGACCTACCAGGGGTTCCCCGGCCGTTCAACGTTCTGATCACGACACCCAGTTGCCGCGGCCCACGACATACACGGCACCGGGCCCTCCGGGCCCCGCTCACCCGCAACCGCGGACGATCGAGACCCCGCACCACATCCACGACATCGCTTGCGCCGAGGATTCCTCACGTCTGCCGCCCGGACCACACCCGCGCGAGGACGACCTGGCGCGACGTCACGGGCGGAGACTTCTGAGCACGCGCACGTCACCTCGGAGCTCGGAGCCCGGCACCTGAGCTTCGAGGGCCGAGACGGGGCGGTTCACTCTTTCGTGGGTACGCCGGCGAGATGCGAACCCGACGCTTGAGCTTCGGGATGCGGGCGTCGGGATGCGAGCTCCGGGATTCGAGCGATACGGGTATCCGGTAGGGAAAAGAAGGGTGGTTGGGAAAACCTTCCCACCCTCCCCACCCCCTCACGACCAGCAAGTATGACTATTCGTGCGCGAGTTGCGGCGCAGCGCGACGACTGCTTACGGTGCCCACAACGAAACGACCCCGACGCGGTGCGCCAACACCTGGCCGGGGTCTCACCTCAAGATCGAAGTAGGCGATCTCGTGGCTACCGAGAACCTTAGCTCCGCACTGCGCACACCCGCAGCCTCCCGCCCGTACGACAGGGCCCAGCGTGGCTACGGCAAGCGTTCGGCCCCGGACCAGCGCCCCTCTCACGCGGACGACTTCGCACTCCTGCCGGAGCGGGAGCGGTACATCGCCGGATACGTCGACCGACTGCCCGAAGGCGGCGCCATGGACGTCAAGTCCCTGGCCAAGAGCCTCCCTCTGTACGGGCAGATGGCCGTCGGCACCGCGTTGAGGGCCCTGGGCGTGGCCGGTCATCTACGGCGCATCCGCTGCCAGGTCGTGGACAGTGGCCAGAGCCGCTGGGTCACCCGCACCTTCTGGTCCCGCACCGCCCGGGACAGCGAGTGGTGGGACACCTTCACCCGGACCGAGAACCACCTGGCCGCCCAGGCGGCCGAGAGCACCTCGGCCGCCGCTCCCCCGCCACCCCCGGCCGCGACAGATGCCCCTGTGACGCCCACCGGGGCCGCATCCCCTGCACCGGCCGCACCCGCTGCTGTGGTTCCCCAGCAACGGAGCCCGGAGCCGGCCCCGGCCGGTCCCTCGCCCGCGTATCTCACCCTCGCCCGGCTCGGCCGCGTCGAGCCGCGTCTGGCCCTCTCCGCCGCCGACTGCGCCGTGCTGGAAGAGCTGGCCGCCGCCTGGCTGGACCGGGGTGTGAACACGGACTACCTCACCCAGGCCCTCGTCTCGGGACTCCCCACCCAGGTCGGCTCGCCCGTGGGCCTCGTACGACGTCGGCTCACCGACAAGATCCCGCCCCGCCTGCCTGGCGCCCCGGCTCCGGCCGTCCCGGGCGCTCCGGCCCGCCGTGTGCTGATGGAGTGCACCGAATGCGGCGCCCCCGGCGAACCGGAAGCCCTCCCCGACGGCCTCTGCCGCCGCTGCCGCACGCAGGCGGAGGTCCCGTCCGCGAGCATGCCTGCCGAGGTGTCGGTGGCACGTGACATCCACGCCCTGGTGGGCGGACTCCGGGACCTGCTGAAGGCCCCTTGATCCGCAGGAGTCGGGCCGGTGCGGGGCAGCGATACGGCGCATTCTGTACCAGTCCGGTCCCCACCTGTACACGGTGTCCGACGTGACGGGGCAGTCTGCCCGTGCGTTGATCTGAAAGGCGGTGACCAGTGGAACGGAACCTACGGGGCGTGACGATGGACGCGGACATGGGTACGGGCGAGACGGCAGGGACCCAGCCGGAGGACGAGCCGGGCACCGGGATGGTCGCGGCGTTCGGCCGGCTGCTGAAGCTGGTGCGCAGGACGGCGGGCATGGAGCGGGCCGAACTGGGAGTCAGGCTGGGTTACGCGGCCTCGACGATCGCCTCGTACGAACTCGGCCGACGCATCCCACCGCCGCACTTCATCGACCAGGCAGACGAGGTTCTGGGCGCCGGAGGGGTCCTGAAGGAGCTCAAGGAGGACGTGGCGAGGGCTCAGTACCCGGCGTTCTTCCGGGACGCGGCGAAGTTGGAGGCGGAGGCGGTGGAGCTTCACGTGTACGACACGCACGTGATCAACGGGCTCTTGCAGACGGAGGCGTACGCACGAGCCGTCTTCACGATGCGGCGCCCCCTGCTGAGTGAGGAAACAGTTGATCAGCGGGTAGCAACACGTATGACGCGACAGGAGGTCTTCGCCCGTATGAACCTGCCGACGCTCAGCTTCGTCATCGAGGAGTCAGCAGTGCGACGCCCCATCGGCGGGCAAACTGTGAGGCGCGGGCAACTCGAACAGTTGCTGGTGCACGGCCGGCGGCGGAACGTCGAGATCCAGGTCATGCCCACCGAGCGCGAGGAACACTGCGGACTGGCGGGACCCTTTACCTTGATCGAGACGCGTACCGGGCAGCGGATCGCATACGTTGAAGTACAGAGGGACAGCCGCCTGTACACCGAACGGGCGACGGTCAGGGATATCGCAGGGCAGTACAGCATCCTCCGGGCGCAGGCATTGACCCCTGTTGAGTCGTTGACCTTCATCGAGAGGCTTCTGGGAGAGAAATGACCGTGCAGCATGCGGGGCTGACCGTGCCGGACTCGGCTTGGTTCAAGAGCAGCTACAGCAGCGGTGAAGGTGGGCAGTGTGTGGAGGTCGCGACCGGTGTAGAAACCGTGCACATCAGGGACTCCAAGCAGGTCACGGGCCCGGTCCTCTCCGTTCCTGCCGCAGGATGGGCGCAGTTCATCAGCCTTGCCACGGGTCAAGCTGTCTGAGCTGGTGCGGCCCCGGTACACGCGAGAACCCTATCCCTGTGAATGCGGTAGGGCGCTCGCGCTGCTCTGGTGCCACGCCTCTGTCGTCGGCAGCGCGGAGTCACCCGGTTCCCAGCCCGCCGCCCGCAGACGACGGGTGAACCTCATGCGCCGAGCGTGTCCAGCTCCTCCAGCCGCTCCATCTTCGACATGTCGAAGAGCGAGGCCGAATCCGCGTCCGCTCGGCCGACGCGTGCCGAAGTCGCCCAAGGTCCGCTGCTCGACGGGCCGTGGGCCGGGAGCCGCTGTCCAGGACAGCGGCACGGCCTCCAGGCCGCTCACGGCCTCGTCCGGGTGGGCACCCTTCAGCAGGGCCTCCACCCGGTCCGCGTCGTTCTCCCTGGTGGCCGCCTCAACGACGCCGAGCACCTCCTGCACCTTCGCCTCGCGGGCGAGGACCTTCTCCGCGATGTCCCGGTCGCGAGGGCGCCGGTCACCGCCGATGTGAGAACCATGGCGCGGAACTCGGGGGGCCCGGTCTGGACGTGACGGTCGATGCGGCCGTTGCGCTGCTCGACCCGGATCAGGCTCCACGGCAGGCCCCAGTGCACGAGGTGGTGGCACCCGGCGGGCGTCGGGTCTCTGGCGGGCCGGGGCCGGTCGTCCGGCTCCGGGGCGAAGAGCTGGTCGAAGAGATCGGTACCGCCCGTCCAGGGGCTGTCCGGTGCGTCACCGCTGTCGACGGCCTTCAGTGCGGCGTCTCTGATGACGGGATCGACCCGGCCGGACCACCCGCATCGAGCAACGGCGTCCCTGACCGGCGCTCGGTCCTTCTCGATCAGTCTATGGTCGCCCCTCAGGCGGATCAGCCGTGATCCGGAACAACTTCCCCTCACCACAGGACGAGGCAGACCGGTCTTCCGGTCGCGCGTCCGGAGCAACTGACCCCCGCCGCCCGGAGCAAGGAGACGGCAAGCGTGATGAGTGACTCGTCACCCCTGGCCCGCACATTACGACGATCACACAGCAGTTTCGGTTACGCTCCCCAGATGTTCGACCCCGTCCCCGCAACACGGCCCTCCGGTGGCATCGCAGTGCGCTGTACGAGGGCGTTGCTGTCTCCCTGGTCCCGGTTCTCCCTGCTCGTGGCGGTCCTCCTGGCCGCTGCCACCACCATGCTGCTGTTCGAACCACAGCGGCTGCTGGCCTCCGGTTGGCCACCTCAACTCACGGGTAGCGCAGCGGCGATGCTGTTCGGGCTCGCGTACGGCGTGTGCACGGTGGCCTTCGTGCCGCGCCCGCTCCTCAACCTGGCCGCCGGTGCCCTCTTCGGGGCCCAGGCCGGTCTCGCGGCGGCTCTCGCCGGGACCGTCCTCGGTGCTGGTGTCTCCTTCCTGCTCGGCAGGGTGCTGGGCCAGGAAGCCCTGCGGACGCTGTTGCGTGGCAAGTACCTGAAGGCCGCCGACGGGCTCCTGAGCCGTCATGGGTTCAGGTCCATGCTGGCGCTGCGGCTCTTCCCCGGGGTGCCCTTCGCCGCGGCCAACTACTGCGCGGCGACCTCACGGATGGGGTACCCGCCGTTCCTGCTGGCCACCGGGCTGGGATCGATCCCGAACACCGCCGCATACGTCATCGCCGGCAGTACGGCCTCCTCGCCGACGTCGCCCGCGTTCCTGGCGGCGATGGGTTTCATCGTGCTGTCGGGTGCGGGTGCGGCCCTGCTGGCCTGGCGCAGGCGCCACCGGCTGGGCGAGGCGGCGGACGCTTCGTAAGCGGGGGCACCCGGATGTTCGTTCATCTCCAGGCGATACGCTGCGCGCGACCGACAGAGGATGTCCGGGGCCGTGGCGTCCCGTCCCCTTTCTGACCACATCCGCACACTGCCGACGGCCTTTCCGACCGTCGGCCGTTGCATGAGTACCTCCGGGATGGCCTAAGCCCCATGAGCTGGTTCGAATCATTCGTCCTGGGCATCGTGCAGGGACTGACCGAGTTCCTGCCGATCTCCTCCAGCGCGCACCTGCGGCTGACCGCGGCGTTCGCGGGCTGGCAGGACCCCGGTGCGGCGTTCACCGCCATCACTCAGATCGGCACGGAGGCCGCGGTCCTCATCTACTTCCGCAAGGACATCGGCAGGATCCTCTCCGCGTGGTTCAAGTCGCTGACCGACGCCTCGATGCGCAGCGACCACGACGCCAAGATGGGCTGGCTGGTCATCATCGGCTCCCTCCCCATCGGTGTGCTCGGCGTGGCGTTCAAGGACCAGATCGAAGGTCCGTTCCGCGACCTGCGCCTGATCGCGACCACCCTGATCGGCATGGGCATCGTCCTGGGTATCGCCGACCGTCTCGCTGCCCGCGACGAGGCCGGTGGCAAGCACCGCGCCGTCAAGGAGCGCAAGTCGCTCAAGGAGCTGGGCGTCAAGGACGGTCTGATCTTCGGCTTCTGCCAGGCCATGGCTCTGGTCCCGGGCGTCTCCCGCTCGGGCGCCACCATCAGCGGTGGTCTGCTCATGGGGTACACCCGCGAGGCCGCGGCCCGTTACTCCTTCCTGCTGGCGGTGCCCGCCGTCCTGGCCTCCGGCCTGTTCACACTCAAGGACGCCGGTGAAGGGCCCGTCTCCTGGGGGCCCACCGTCTTCGCCACGATCGTCGCGTTCGTGATCGGGTACGCGGTCATCGCGTGGTTCATGAAGTTCATCACGACGAAGAGCTTCATGCCGTTCGTCATCTACCGGGTGATCCTGGGCATCGTCATCTTCGCCCTGGTCGGCGCGGGCGTACTGAGCCCGGACGCGGGCGAGTCCGCCGGCTGAGGGAAGTCGCCTGCGCCCCGACTCCCGGACCGGGCCGGTCCGGGAGTCGGTCATTTCACCGATGACGCGCGGGCACCGGGGCGGGAAGTTGGGCGTGGTCACGGCCGTCGGTGTCACGCGGCAGCCGTGCACCGGCCGCCTTCGCTCCCACACCACGGAGATCCTCATGCCCCTGACCCGTTCAGCCGGCGCCGCTCTGCTGGCCCTCGCGCTCGCCTCCGTCGCCGTCCCGGCATCCGCCTCCTCGACGGCAGCCGCCGCCGACGACGTGCACTACGTGGCCCTCGGTGACTCGTACGCCTCCGGTACCGGGGCCGGCAGCTACTCGGACGTCGCGTGCACCCGGAGCCGCAACGCCTACCCGGCCCTCTGGGCCGGCGCCAACGACCCCGCCTCGTTCTCCTTCGCCGCCTGCGGTGGCGCGAAGATCCCCGATGTGGTCAGCAGCCAGGTCGGCGAACTGGACCAGGACACCACGCTGGTCAGTTTGAGCATCGGGGGCAACGACTCCGGCTTCGCCTCGACCATGCTCAGCTGTCAGTACTCCACCCAGTCGGCCTGTGAACGAGCCCTGGCAACGGCCGGGGAGTACGTCGTGAACGAGCTGCCGGGCGAGCTGGACAGCCTCTACGCGACCGTGCGCGCCCGGGCGCCCCGCGCCGAGGTCGTCGTCGTCGGCTACCCGCACCTCTACAAGGAGGGCGGTCTCTGCATCGGCGGGCTCGGCTCCGCCAAGCGCACCGCGGTGAACCGGGGTTCGGATCTGCTCAACGCGACGATCGCGGGCCGTGCGGCGGCGGCCGGGTTCGCCTTCGTGGACGGGCGGCCGGCATTCGCCGGGCACGAGATCTGCACGAGCGACGCATGGATCAGCGGCACGAACGTCCACCCGACGGCCGAGGGGCACGAGTCCGGGTATCTGCCGGCCTTCGGCGCCGCCGTGTCGGGGAACTGAGCTCAGTACACGTCGCGCACGTACCGCTTGTCCGCGGCGAGCTGCTTGACGTACGCGGCCGCTGCGTCCTCCTGGAGCCCTCCGTGGGCCACGGCTATGTCGCGCAGGGCCCGGTCCACGTCCTTGGCCATACGGGAGGCGTCGCCGCAGACGTAGAAGTGGGCGCCGTCCCGGAGCCAGGTCCACAGGAGGGCGCCGTGCTCGCGCATCCGGTCCTGGACGTAGACCTTGGCCCGCTGGTCGCGGGAGAAGGCGGTGTCCAGCCGCTTCAGGGTGCCGTCGGCACGCAGAGCGTCCAGTTCGTCCTGGTAGTAGAAGTCGGTGGCCCGGCGCTGCTCGCCGAAGAAGAGCCAGTTGGGGGCCCGGTGCCCGAGTGCGCGCCGTTCGTCGAGGAAGCCGATGAAGGGGGCGACCCCGGTGCCGGGTCCGACCATCACCATGGGAGTGGCGGGGTCGGCCGGCGGCCGGAAGTGTGGGGCGCGCTGGACGAAGACGGGGACGGGGCTGCCGGATTCCGCGTCGGCGAGGAAGGCGGACGCGACACCCTTGCGGGGGCGGCCGTGCCGGTTCTCGTAGCGCACCACGGACACGGTGAGCCGGACCAGCCGGGGATCGGTCAGGGGACTGGAGGATATGGAGTAGAGCCGCGGCCGCAGGCGCCTGAGTGCGGCGGTCCATTCGGCGGCCGTGGCGCGGGCGGAGTGTTCGGCGATGACGTCGATCGCCTGCCGGCCCCAGGTCCACTGGGCGAGCTCGCCCTTGTTGTCCTGGCGCAGCAGCTTCTTGAGGGTGCGGTCGCGGGTGCGGTCACCGACCAGCCGCAGGAGGTCGGGGGTGACCTGAGCGATGTCCAGGTGGCGGTGGAGCGCCTCGCCGAGGGACACGGAGCCGGGGCCGGAGAGGTCGACCGGGTCCGAAGCGTCCAGGCCCGTGACGGCGAGCCACTCCGCAACGAGGTCGGGGCAGTTGACCGGGACCACTCCGAGCGCGTCGCCTGCCTCGTACACGAGGGGGACGGGGCTGTCCTGGGTATCGAAGGTGAACCGGCGTACCTCCTTCGTCGCGCCGGGGAGGCTGAGCAGCCGGTTGCCGGTGAGACGGGCGAGCGCGGGCGCCGCCTTGGAGGGGCGGAGCGAGGCGGGAGCCGCCGCTGGAGCGGGAGCGGAGGCGGCCGGAGCCGCCTCCGGCCGGGTGTCCAGGGCGGCGAACACCTGGTCGAGCCACTGTCCGACCGGCTCCTCGTAGTCGGGTTCGCAGTCGGTACGCGGGAGGAGGCGCACGGCCCCGAGCTCGTCGAACCGCCGGTCGAGCCGCCTGCCGTGCCCGCAGAAGTCGTCGTACGAGGAGTCGCCGAGGGCGAGCACCGCGTAGCGCACGCCCTCCAGCCGCGGGGTGTCGGGCGCGTTGAGGGACTCCCAGAAGCCGGTTCCGTTGTCCGGGGCGTCGCCGTCACCGAAGGTACTGGTGACGACCAGCAGATCGGCCGACCGCGGCAGTCTGTCCAGAGGGCTGTCGTCCATGCCGAGGAGTGTCGTCGTGCGCCCTTCGTCGGCCAGCCGCTGCGCGGCCGCCGCGGCGACCTCCTCGGCGTTCCCGGTCTGGGAGGCCCACAGGATCACGACCTGCCGGCCGGCGGGGACGTCGGAGTGGGGCGCGGTGCGCTCCCCGCTCCCGGTCGCGTCGCCGGGCAGCCGGGAGAACATTCCCGCCAGCACCCCGTTGACCCACAGGGCGTGCTCCGGCTCGAACGGCGCGTGCGCCGGCAGCACGGGTGTGCCGGCCGGCTGCGTACCGAGACCCGCGAGGAACCCGGCCAGGTAGCGGCGCTCGTGACCGGCCAGCACGGGAGGCGTGACGTCCGCGATCCCGAACACCCCGGCGAGCCCGGAAGCCGGTCCGGCAACCCGGGCGAGCACGGGGGCGGAAGCGGGGGTCACGGCGGGTACGACAGCGGCCACCTTCGCCAGCGTCACGGCGCACACCTTGAACTCCGGCTGGAAGGAGATCGGATCGACCGCGTCGTTGGTCACCGCGTTGACGCTGAGGTATTCGCCGAAGAGGTCGTTCCAGTGGAAGGGCGCGAAGCAGTCCCCGGGCCGCACCCGGTCGGTCACGACGGCCGGCAGCACGGCCCGGCCGCGCCGGGAGGCGACCTCGACGGGATCGCCCTCCCCTATTCCGAGGACCAGCGCGTCCTGAGGGTTGATCTCCACGAAGGGGCCCGGGTTCAGCTTGTTGAGCTTGGCGACCTTCCCCGTCTTCGTCAGGGTGTGCCACTGGTGCTGCAGGCGGCCGGTGTTGAGGACGTAGGGGAAGTCGTCGTCGGGCATCTCGGCCGGGGGCAGGTGCGGACGCGCGAAGAAGACCGCCCGGCCGCTCGCGGTGGGAAAGGCCAGCCGGGGCAGGGTCCCGTCGGGGCGCACGGTCAGGGTCTGGCTGACCCCGTCGTTGAGGTAGCGGACGGGGTTGCGGCCGGGGCCGTCCGCGGCGGCGCTCGGCCACTGGACGGGGGTGTCGCGCAGCCGTGCGTACGTGACGCCGCGCAGGTCGTACCCGGTCCTCGGGTTGTGGGCCTGCTTGATCTCCTCGAATATCTCCTCGGCGCTCCCGTAGCCGAAGGCGTCCTCGTACCCCATCTCGCAGGCAATCCGCGCGATGATCCGCCAGTCCGGCCACGCCTCCCCCGGCGGTTCCACGGCCGAACGGCTCAGTGTGAGGTTGCGCTCGGAGTTGATCATGACGCCCTCGGCCTCCGCCCACAGTGCGGCGGGCAGGGCGACGTCCGCGTAGGCGTTGGTCTCGGTGTCGGCGAACACGTCCTGGGTGACGACGAATTCCGCTGCCTCGAGCCCCTCGATGACGGTCCTGCGGTTGGCCACGGACGCCACGGGGTTGGTGCAGATGATCCAGCAGGCCTTGATCTCGCCGTCCGCCATGCGCCGGAACATGTCGACGGTGCCGGTGCCCGCCGTTTCCGTGCGCAGGGTCCCCGGCGCGATGTCCCAGAGTTCCTCGACGAAGGCGCGCTCGTCGTCGGCCTGAAGGCTGCGCTGCCCGGGCAGTCCCGGCCCCATGTACCCCATCTCGCGGCCGCCCATGGCGTTGGGCTGGCCGGTGAGGGAGAAGGGCCCGCTGCCCGGCCGGCAGATGGCGCCGGTCGCCAGGTGCAGGTTGATCACGGCGTTGGTGTTCCAGGTGCCGTGCGTGCTCTGGTTGAGACCCATGGTCCAGCAGCTCATCCAGTCGCCGGCCTCGCCGATCCAGCGGGCTGCCAGGCGGATGTCCGCCTCCGGGATGCCGGTGGTCTCCGCGACCGCCGCCGGGGTGTGGTCGCGGAGGAAGGCGGGCATCACCTCCCAGCCCTCGGTGTGTTCGGCGATGAACTCCGGATCGGTGTGGCCGTTCTCGACGAGGAGGTGCAGGACGCCGTTGAGCAGGGCCAGGTCGGTGCCCGGCCGTATCTGCAGGAAGAGATCGGCCTTGTCGGCGGTGGCGTTGCGCCGGGGGTCGACCACGATGAGCTTCGCCCCGGTCTTCACCCGCTCCATGAGCCGGAGGAAGAGGATGGGGTGGCAGTCCGCCATGTTCGAGCCGATCACGAAGAACGCGTCGGCGTGCTCGAAGTCCTCGTACGAGCCCGGCGGGCCGTCCGCGCCCAGGGAGAGCTTGTAGCCGCTGCCCGCGCCGGCCATGCAGAGGCGGGAGTTGGACTCGATCCAGCTGGTGCGGACGAAGCCCTTGGCCAGTTTGTTGGCCAGGTACTGCGCCTCCAGGGTCATCTGTCCGGAGACGTAGAGGGCGAGCGCGTCAGGTCCGTGCTCGTCGACGATCCCGCGCAGTCGCCGTGCGGTCTCCTTGACTGCGGCGTCCATGTCAAGCGGAGCCGGTTCCTCGCTACGGTCCGCCCGGACCAGCGCCTTCGTCAGCCGGCCGGGCGCCACGAGCATCTCCGCGCTCGTCGCCCCCTTGGTGCAGAGCCGGCCCCTGTTCGCGGGGTGCGCCTTGTCGCCCGAGGCCTTCAGGACGGTGCGCCGCCCGTCGGGCCCCATGCCGAGGTCGAGGACGATCCCGCAGCCGACACCGCAGTACGAGCAGACCGTCCGCACCTGGGTGGGGGTGTCCGGCTGCGGGTTCGGCGCGGTCATGGACGGCCTCTCGTGGGGAACGCTGGTCCCACGACGGTACGAATCGTCCGTTTCCCGGGTGTCACGCCGGACGATCGAGCGTGGTTACGTCCCGTGCACAGTCGGACGGATCGGCGCGTGAGGCCCCCGGGGGGAGGCCGTGTCCTTCCTGGACGTTAACGTGAGCAGCGGTCCGGGCGGATCCCCGCAGTGGGCCCCGCCGGGGGCCTCTGCATCGAATGCGCCGCCGGCGCCCTCAGGAGGTAGTCATGACCGCCAACGACCTTCCCGTGATCGCCGCAGTCGACGGTTCCTCCCACAGCTGGGACGCGCTCGACTGGGCCGTGCAGGAAGCCGCGCGCCGCGGGCTGCCGCTGCTGATCGTGCATGTCAGGCCGCTCGCCCGGGGCACGGACGGGAAGAGCGGCCTGCGGGAGTCCGAGGAACTGCTCGGCCAGGCGGAACGGCGGGCTTCCGGCTCGGCCCCCGGCCTGCCCACCTCGACCCTCG
Organism: Streptomyces clavifer; assembly: GCF_036345975.1. Lineage (NCBI taxonomy): Bacteria > Bacillati > Actinomycetota > Actinomycetes > Kitasatosporales > Streptomycetaceae > Streptomyces > Streptomyces clavifer. Next base: position 1,050,914 of record NZ_CP107793.1, read on the forward strand.
CCCCGCTGGACTTCCCCTCGGCGGCCCTGACCTCGCTCAGCCGCGACGCGTCGATGGTGGTCGTCGGCTCCCGCGGTCTGGGCGGATTCCGCTCCCTCATGATCGGCTCGAACAGTCTGGCCACCGCCTCGATGGCCCGGTGCCCGGTCGTCGTCGTCCACAGCGGGCGGACCGACGAGGACGGGGCGGACGCGGTGGATGCCTTCCCGGACGTGGTAGCGGGGGTGGCCGCCGACGAGAGCAGTGAGTCGGTGCTGGACTTCGCCTTCGAAGCCGCCGCGTCCCGGCCGGGCGCGCGGCTGCGGCTCGTGCACGGCTGGACGATGTTCTCGTCGATCCTGTCCGGCGGCCCCGTCTTCAACCGGGAAGCCGCGGCCGAGGCGGCGGAGCGCACCCTTGCCGAGCTGACGGCGGGCCGGCTGGCGAAGTACCCGCAGGTGGACGTCGTGCGTGAACCGGTCAGCGGTTCGGCGTCGCGCACCCTGGTCACGGCGTCGGCCACCGCGGCCCTGACCGTGATCGGACGGCGCAGGGGCGGCGAGTCCCTGGGCCTCGGGCTCTCCCCCGTCGCGCAGACGACGGTCACGCACGCCCTCGGTCCGGTGGCCGTCGTCCCCTGCTGAGGCGGCACGGGTCCGGCCTCTTGGCCTTACGGGCCCGCGGGCCGAGACTTGCACGATGACACAGCGCGTGGCTCTCGCGACCGTAATGGACCGGCTCTCGATCGATGCGGTGATCACCGGCTACGCCGTGGCGGTGGACGACGGCGCCTGGGAGGACTACGGCGCCCTGTTCACCCCGGACGGCCGTGCGGACTACCGCGGTGCGGGCGGGGCCGAGGGTCCCGCAGCCGAGGCCGCGCAGTGGCTCGCGGAGGCTTTCGGGCCCTTTCCGGTCAGACAGCACCTGATCGTCAACCGCCGGCTCGACCTCCAGGATCTGGGCGGCTATCCCGGCGACCGGGCGCGGGTGCGGGCCGACTACCTGAATCCGATGGGCCCGGAATCCGCAGCCGGGGGGCCGCTTCCGGTCTTCTTCTCCGGCGGCCGGTACACCTTCGACCTGCTGCGCACCGAGCCGGGCTGGCGGATCCGTACGGTCGAGGCGCACGAGAAGTGGCGCTGCGCGCCCGGCGGGCCCACGGCCGGCTGATCGACGGCCCGGGGCGGCGTGCCCGCGACCGGTTGATCGCCGGCCGGGGGCGGCGTGCGCGCGGCACGCCCTCTGGGCGCCGTCGATCTTCTGCCGCACACTGGGACCGAGCGGGGGGGAATGGGCGAGGAGGGCAGGGCATGCCGATGCGGGGCGGGCTTCCGGCGGACCGTACCCCGGGCGGCCCGGACGGCGACCCATCCGGCAGCTGGCAGGACGGCGACGGCCCGGACGGCCACGGCCACGGCCCGGACGGCCACGGCTCGGACGGCAGCAGCCCTGGCGGCGGGACCCGACCGTACGCGCGCCTGCTGCGCTCTCCCCTGTGGCGCGGCACCGCGGCCCTGTGCGCGGGCGCCCTGCCGGCCCTGGTGTTTCCCGCCCCGTCGCTCTGGTGGCTCGCTCCCGTCGCCCTCGTGCCGTGGCTGCTGCTGATCCGGTCGGCGGACACCGGGCGACGCGCGGCCCTCGACGGCTGGATCGGCGGCACGGGCTTCATGCTCGCCGTGCACCACTGGCTGATGCCGAGCCTGCATGTGTTCCTGCTGGTTCTCGCGGCCCTGCTCGGTCTGTTGTGGGCTCCCTGGGGAATTCTGGTGTCCAGGCTGCTCGGCGGGTCGCCGTCCGCCAGGACCGCGGTGGCAGCCGTCGCGGTCCTGCCCTCCGGATGGCTGATGATCGAGCTGGTCCGCTCCTGGGAGGGGCTCGGTGGGCCCTGGGGTCTGCTGGGCGCCAGTCAGTGGGAGTTCGAACCCGCCCTGCGGACGGCTTCGGTGGGGGGCGTGTGGCTGGTCACTCTGCTCGTGGTGACGGTGAACACCGCGGTCGCGCTGCTGCTCGCCGTTCCGGCGGCCCGCACCGCCGCGGCGGTGAGTCTGGTGGTGTGCACGCTGGGCGTGGCGGCGATCTGGGTATGGGCGCCGCGGCCGGAGCCCACCGGTACGGCCCGGATCGCCGTCGTGCAGCCGGGTGTCGTCGACGGGCCGGGCAGCGTCCAACGCCGGTTCGCGCGCAGTGAGGCGCTGACGCGCACCCTCGCCGGCCGGGACGTCGACCTCGTGGTGTGGGGCGAGAGCAGTGTGGGCGTGGACCTCTCGCGCAGCCCGGGGACCGCCGACCGGATCGCGGCGCTCTCCCGGCTGGTCGGGGCCGAGGTGCTGGTCAACATGGACGCCCGGCGGACGGACGGGCCGGACCACGCCGGGATCTACAAGTCCGCGGTGCTCGTGGGCCCGGACGGGCCGACCGGGGACCGCTACGACAAGATGCGCCTGGTGCCTTTCGGTGAGTACGTCCCGGCTCGCGCGGTGCTCGGCTGGGCGACCTCGGTGGGCAAGGCGGCCGGCGAGGACCGGCTGCGCGGCAAGGGGCCCGTCGTGATGGACCTGCCGGGCGCGGACGGGCTGCGGATCGGACCGCTGGTGTGCTTCGAGTCGGCGTTCCCCGACATGAGCAGGCGGCTGGCCGCGGACGGCGCGCAGCTGCTGGTCGCCCAGTCGTCGACCTCGACGTTCCAGCACAGCTGGGCACCCGCGCAGCACGCCTCGCTCGGCGCGCTGCGGGCGGCGGAGACCGGGCGGCCGATGGTGCACGCGACCCTGACGGGCGTGAGTGCCGTGTACGGCCCGCGGGGTGAACAGGTGGGAGCCCCGCTCGGTACCGCCGTGAGCGGGGCCGTCGTCCGCGACGTGCCCCTCGCCCGGGGCACCACGCTCTACGTCCGGCTCGGTGCCTGGCCCGTGTACGGGGCGCTGGCGGTGCTGGCCGTCTTCTTCGGTGCGGCGGGACTGCGGTCCCTCAGGTCGCCTGCTCCAGGGCGTCCCTGACCACCCGCTCGCAGAGCCGGTGGGTCTCCAGGGCGTCCCGGGCACTGGGCACCTGGCCGGCCCGCACCGCGTCCAGGAAGGACAGCACGCTCTGTTCGATGCCGCGCTGACGGGCTACCGGCACCCAGTCGCCGCGCCGCCGCAGGGTGGGCTGCCCCTTGTGGTCGACGACGTCCGACAGGTTGAGTACCTGGCGCTTGCTGTCCTGGCCGGAGACCTCGAGGATCTCCTCGGTCGATCCGTTGAGCCGGTTCATCATGCCGATGGCGGTGAAACCGTCGCCGGAGAGCTGGAGCACCACGTGGTGCATGAGCCCGTCCTCGATCCGCGCCCGCACGACGGCGCCGGAGACGGGGCCGGGCACCAGGAAGCGCAGGGTGTCGACGACGTGGATGAAGTCGTCGAGCACCATGGTGCGGGGGTCCTCGGGCAGCCCCACCCGGTTCTTCTGCATCAGGATCAGCTCGCGCGGGTGCTCGGCGCACTGCGCGTAGGACGGGGCCAGCCGGCGGTTGAAGCCGACGGCGAGGCCGGTGCCGTGTTCTTCTGCGAGCGCCACCAGCCTCTCGGACTCGGCCAGTTCGTAGGCGAGCGGCTTGTCGATGTACGTGGGAACGCCCGCCTCGAGCAGCCGCCCGGCGATCTCCGGGTGCGCGGACGTGGGCGCGTGCACGAAGGCGGCGTCCAGCCCCTGGGCGAGGAGCGAGTCGAGGTCCGTGTGGCACTGCCGTTCGGGGATCCGGTGGGTCCCCGCGACAACGGTGAGCGTGGCCGGCGTACGGGTCTGCAGATGCAGTTCGACCCCCGGCAGGGTCGTCAGCACCGGCAGGTACGCCTTCTGCGCGATGTCGCCGAGCCCGATGCAACCGACCTTCACGGAGTTCTCCCTGTCGCCTTCACCACGGCCGTGTCACGGTCGCGTCGTGTGCCCGTCCTTGGTCCCGGCAGCATACGTGCGCCGGGACGGGTGCCGGCCGGCGATACCGTCGAACGCGTGCCGGGCAGGGGCCGGGGCCTGACGCCGGTCGCCGCGCCTTCGCACCGGTTCCGCCATCTCGGCATCGGCGGCCCGGGCCCCGCACCGGGGGCGTACCCGTAGCTGTGGCCGTCCCTCCGTCGGACGGCTGCCCGCACAGCGCACCGCGGCATCAGGTCTCGTGCGAGCTGAACGCGTGGCCGATCCCCGGGGAGACGACGCGCCAGGTGGTGGAGCCGGCGTGGATCCGGGACGTGCCCGCACGGGACACACCGCCGACCGCGTCACTCGTGCGGGCCAATCCTGGCGTAGCGGCTGTCCCGCTGAGGCACCGGCCGGGCAGAGTTGCCCAGGTGCATCGAACCGGAATCACCGCAACACTCCTGGTGGGAATCGCCGTCACCGCGGTCTCGGGCTGCGTCTCGGTGGAGCCGCCGCGAAAGACCGTGGCACCGCGCCCCGGCACCAGCAGACCCGCACAGGACGTGGCACCGCAGATCATGCAGCCTCCGGCCCGGGACTCCCTGGAGGCCCTGCCGGATCCTGCCGCGTCCGCCTCCGCGGCCGATGTCGCCGCCTCCACCCGGAAGGACGTGCCACCCGCTCCGCGCCCGCGTGCGCGGGCGGACGTCCCGCAGCCGCAGGTACCTCGCCTGCCTTCTCGGATCCCCGCCGCCGTACAGCCCGCCGCCCCGGGCGCATCCGTCTCCGGGGAGGACGTCTGCGCGCTGGGCAGGGGATTCGGACGCTGGCCGGCGGGGAGCCCGCAGTCCACGATCTGCGACGCCACGTACGGCCGCTGAACCCGGCGCGGCGGCGGGCCGGCAGGACACCGGCCGGATGGGCATCACCTGGACACCGGCGGATCGGTGTCACCGGGGCGCGCACGGATCGGCCCGCCCGGGAGCCGGCCGATCCGTGTCACCAGGGCACTGCGCCCCCGGCTCACTCCCCCGCGCCGCTCCTCCGCATCCGTTGCTCGAGCCGCCCGATGGCAGCCCGGATCCCTCCGCCGTAACCGTCGTCCGCCAGGACGCCGACGCTGTCCCACGCATGGTCCAGGTGGACGCGGGCCGCCTCGAAGCGCTCCAGCTTCAGGTAGTCCGCCGCGAGATTGAGGTGCAGCGAGGGGAAGAAGGACCGCACCGCGAGAGCGTCCCGGTGTTCAGCCGCAGCGGCACCGGTCAGCCCTTCGGCGGCCGTCAGCGCCCGGAGGTCCCACGCGAGCTCGTCCCCCGGATCGTCCTGGGTGTCGGCCATGTAGTGCGCGAGGGTGCAGCGGTGCAGGGCGTCCCCGTCCTCACCGATCTCCACCCAGATGGCCCGGAAACGATTGCGGGCCTCTTCCCTGTCCCCGCCGTGGAGCAGCATGACCGCCTGGCCGATCCTGGTCACGACAGCGTCCTTCGACGCCTCCTGCTGCTCCACGACTGAGGTCTCCCTGGTCACCGTGCGGCCTGTTCCCGTCGAGCCGACGCTAGCCGCAGCCGAAGGTGATCGCGCTCAGGCGCGGGCCGGATGCCCCGGCGTCGCCAGCCCGCCGGGGCCGCCCGGCCGGACCGGCGGCCCGTCCCGCCCTGCGGGGTCTACGGTCCGTGGACCGGGCCGGGCGCCCGGCCCGGTCTCAGGCCAGGTCCGGGATCCGCCAGTCGATGGCCTCGTGCCCCTGTGCGGCGACGGCCTCGTTGATCTGGGTGAAGGGACGGGAACCGAACCACTTCTTCGCCGAGAGCGGCGAGGGGTGCGCGCCCTTCACGATGACGTGGCGCTCCGGGTCGATCAGCGGGATCTTCTTCTGCGCGTAGTTCCCCCAGAGCACGAAGACCGCCGGGTCCGGCCGGGCCGCCACGGCGCGGATGACCGCGTCGGTGACCTTCTCCCAGCCCTTGGACTTGTGCGAGTTCGCCTCGCCGCCCCGGACCGTCAGCACCGCGTTGAGCAGGAGGACACCCTGCTCGGCCCACGGCATCAGATATCCGTTGTCCGGCACCGGCAGGCCGAGCTCGTCGTTCATCTCCTTGTAGATGTTGCGCAGCGAGGGGGGCGTCCTGACCCCGGGCCGGACAGAGAAGCAGAGCCCGTGGCCCTGCCCCTCGCCGTGGTACGGGTCCTGGCCGAGGATGAGGACCTTCACCCGGTCGTACGGTGTGGCGTCCAGCGCGGCGAACACCTGCTCGCGCGGCGGGTACACCGGCCCCTTGGCCCGCTCCTCCTCGACGAATGCGGTGAGCTCCTTGAAGTATGGCTTCTGCAGCTCTTCGCCGAGGACGCCGCGCCAGGACTCGGGCAGCAGGTCGGTGTCGGTCACGTCCACAACCTCCGGTAAGCAATCGGTTCTTGACCACAGAACCTACCGGGGGCCTCTGACAGCGGCCCCGCCGAGCCCCGGCCCGCGCCTACCAGCTGGCCTTGCGGTACAGCTCCCACATCTGCATGACGGTCTGCGGGTCCAGGGCGCGCTCACTGCCGCCGATGTCCTCGCCGGCCGCCACGTAGAGCTTGCCCTGCCACAGCGGCAGCAGCCGCACGTCATCGACGAGGATCTCCTGGGCGCGCCTGAACTGCTTGGCGACCGCCCCGCGGTCGCTCTCCTGGCGGGAGGAGGGAAGCAGGTCCTGGGTGATCTCCTTCGTCACGTAGGGCGTACCGGTGACGCTGTCCTTGCCGACGAAGGGTGCGATGAAGTTGTCCGGGTCCGGGAAGTCGGGGAACCAGCCGCGGCCGAAGACCGGGTAGTCGCCCTTGGTGAAGCCCTCCTGGAAGGTCTTCCACGGTGCGCTCTTCAGCGTGATCTTGAACAGGCCGGATGCTTCGAGCTGGCGCTTCAGCTCCGCGAACTCGGGGGCGGTGGAGGATCCGTAGCGGTCCGTGGTGAACCAGAAGGTCATCTCGACCGGCTCGTCGATCCCCGCCGAGCTGAGGATCTGCCTGGCCTTGCCCGTGTCCGGGTCGCCGAAGGAGTCGAAGAAGCTCGTGGTGTGGCCGGCGATGCCCTTGGGGACCATGGAGTAGAGCGGCTCGGCGGTACCCTGGTAGACCTTGGCGACGAGCTCGTCGCGGTTCACCAGCTGGGCGATGGCCCGCCGGACGGCGAGCTTGCCGGAGGCCGGGTCCGCGGGGTTGAAGACCAGGAAGCGGATGTCGGCGCCGACCGTCTCGATGACCTGCAGACCCTCGTTGTCCGACTTGTTGTCCTCGAGGCTGACGACCTCCTCGGCGGTGAGACCGCGGTAGGTGGCGTCGATCTCCTTCTTCTTCAGGGCCGCCACCATGGGGGCGGAGCCATCGAAGTAGCGGATGGTGACCGAGGTGTTCTTCCGGTGGGCGAAGCCCTTGTAGTCGGGGTTCTTGGCCAGCTCGGCCTTGCTGCCCGGCTCGTAGGCCTTCAGGACGTACGGTCCGGAGCCGGTGACCTTGCCGTCGTCGCGCAGGCGGTCCGCGGGGTACTCGCCGGGTGGGACGAGCGACATCGCCGGGGTCGCGAGGATGAACGGGAAGGTGGCGTCCGCCTTGCGGAGGTGGAAGACGACCGTGTCGTCGCCCTTGGTCTCCACCCGGTCGAGGGAGCCGAGGAGGCCGGCCGGTCCGCCCTTGACCTTGAGCTTCACGATCCGGTCGATCGAGTACTTCACGGCCTCGGCGTCGATCTTCTCGCCGTTGGAGAACTTCAGGCCGCTGCGGAGTGTGCACCGGTACGCCATGCTCGTGGCGTCGGTGAACCGGCACGACTCCGCGGCGTCCGGTTCAGGGCTCGTGCTACCGGTCGGGAAGCTGACCAGGGTCTGGAAGACGTTCCTCATCAGCTCCCAGGAACCGTCCCAGGCCGCCGCGGGGTCGAGTGTCGAGGGCGAGCTCGTCGTCCCGACAGCTATGTGCTGGTCTGTTTCCGAGCTGTTGTCGGACAGCAGTCCGCAGCCGGCCAGCAGAGAAAGGGAAGCAAGGGCTGCAGAAGCCTGCAGACTGGCCCGGTAGAACACGCGCACGCTCCTCGATCGGCCATGAGTCGGCAGACCATACCGCAGCGCCCCGCCGGGTCAACCCGGGGACCTGACGGGGCACTTGCGTCAACCAGACCCAAACCGGTTCAGGCCACGCCGGCGTTCAGGAAGATGCCGCCGTCCACCACGAGCGTCTGCCCCGTGACCCAGTCGGACTGGGCGGAGGTGAGGAACGCCGCCGCACCCCCGATGTCCTGCGGAACTCCGAGCCGGCCGAGCGGATAGGCGGCGGCCGCCTCGGCCTCACGGCCCTCGTAGAGCGCCTCGGCGAACTTCGTCTTCACCACCGCGGGCGCGATGGCGTTGACCCTGACCACGGGCGCGAACTCGTGTGCCAGTTGCAGGGTCAGGTTGACCATGGCCGCCTTGCTCATGCCGTAGGCGCCGATGAACGGCGACGCGGAGACCCCGGCGACGGACGCGATGTTGACGATCGCACCGCCGTTCTCCTTCTGCCAGGCCTTCCAGGTCTGCTGGGCGAAGCCGAGCGCCGAGATCACATTGGTCTCGTAGACCTTGCGGGCGACGTTGAGATCGAGCTCGGCCATCGGCCCGAAGACCGGATTCGTACCGGCGTTGTTGATCAGGAAGTCGACCCGGCCGAACGCCTCCATGGCACGCTCGACGGCCGCCGCCTGATGCGCCTCGTCGTGCGCCTTGCCCGCGACAGCGAGCGCCCGGTCGGAGCCGAGCCTCTCGACCGCCTCCTTGAGGGCGTCCTCGCCGCGGCCGGTGATGACGACCCGGTCCCCCCGGGCCACGAGCGCCTCGGCGATGCCGTAACCGATGCCCCGGCTCGCACCCGTGATGAGCGCGACCTTGCCACTGTCCTGCACAGTCATGATGTCCGTTGCCCTTCCGGGGTCAGTTGAGCGGTCCGCCGGCGACGTACATGACCTGTCCGGAGACGAAGCCCGCGTCGTCGCCCGCGAAGAAGGCGATGGCGTTGGCGATGTCCTCGGGCCTGCCGACGCGCTGCACGGGGATCTGGGTGGCGGCGGCGGCCTGGAACTCCTCGAAGCCCATGCCGACGCGGGCCGCCGTCTGGGCGGTCATCTCGGTGACGATGAAGCCCGGGGCGACGGCGTTGGCGGTCACACCGAACTTGCCGAGCTCCTTGGCCAGCGTCTTGGTGAGGCCCTGCAGTCCGGCCTTGACGGCGGAGTAGTTGGCCTGGCCCCGGTTGCCCAGGGCCGACGAGGAGGAGAGCGAGACGATACGGCCGAACTTGGCCTCCACCATGTACGCCTGGACGGCCTTCGCCATCAGGAACGCGCCCTTGAGGTGCACGTTCATCACGAGGTCCCAGTCGGACTCGCTCATCTTGAAGAGCAGGTTGTCGCGGAGCACGCCCGCGTTGTTGACGAGGATCGTCGGAGCGCCGAGCTCGGCGGCCACGCGCGCGACGGCGGCTTCCACCTGGGCGCTGTCCGACACGTCGCAGCCGACGGCGAGGGCGGTGCCCCCTGCGGCGGTGATCTTCTCGACCGTGTCCTTGCACGCCGCCTCGTCGAGGTCGAGTACGGCGACGGCGCGGCCCTCGGCCGCCAGGCGTACGGCGGTGGCGGCGCCGATGCCCCGTGCCGCTCCCGTCACGATGGCGACGCGCTGCTCGGTGGTGGACATGCTTGGTTCTCCTCGCCCTTGGATCGCGGCTCAGCGGACGTCAGGAAGTTCCCGATAACTGAGCAACCGCTTAGTACCTTCAGCAGACGAGACGCTAGAAGCCCTGGCACGCGGTGTCAACGGCCCACGGGGGCACGGGCGCATGTCACACCGGACGGCGCCGCGACCGCGCATGTCGCGGACGGCGCCACCGGTGCCGGATCAGCGCACCAGCAGGTCGAGCAGCCGTTCGAGCTCGGCCTCGGGATCCGCGGTGAGTCCGCTGTGCACGACGCCCGGCTGGACGACCGTGGAGCGTGGCGCGATCAGCCAGCGAAAGCGCCGCCCGGCGTCGTCACCAGCCGCCTGGCCTGCCGCTTCGCCGCCGCAGCAGACTCCCTCGACAGCGCGCAGAGCGGCCTGGACACCCACCACGTCGGCCTGCGGATCCAGGGCCCTGAGCTTGCGCTCGTCCAGGAGGGTACGCGCGGCGACGAAGGACTTCGCCCGGCAGTAGACCAGCACACCCGCGTTGAAGCACTCGCCGCGCTCGACCCGGGGCACGACGCGCAGGACCGCGTACTCGAAGACATCGCGCTTGCTCATCGGTCGCCGTCCTCGGTGTTCCGTCCGGCTTCCGCCCGGACGCCGCGGTCCCTCTCCGTCGCCTGCGGCCTCGGGGCCAGACGCTCGGTGACCCAGCCGGGTGCACGGGAGGGCTGGGTCCTGGTGGGCTCCCCGATGAAGATCCGCTCGTGGATGCTTCCGGCACGCGCCAGCAGCGGCTCCACGTACGCCCGCCGCAGCGAGTCCGTCGTCTCGAATCCCGGCTCGCCGGCCAGCCACTCGTCCGGCACCTCGGCGGCCACCTCGGTGAGCAGTTCCTCGGTGACGAGCGGGGCGAGCTCGGCGGCGGCAGCGGCGATGTCCGGGGCGAACGGCGCGAGGACGTGGTCCGAGGCGTTGTACGGCTTCGCCGCGGATGCCTGGGCGCCCGGCCAGTTGTGGTGCCAGATCATCGTGGCCCCGTGGTCGATCAGCCAGAGGTCACCGTGCCAGATCAGAGCGTTGGGATTGCGCCAGGACCGGTCCACGTTGTTGATCAGCGCGTCGAACCAGACGACCTTCCCGGCCTCCGCCGGATCCACCTGGTAGGCGAGAGGGTCGAACCCGAGCGAGCCGGGGAGGTAGTCCATCCCGAGGTTCAGCCCACCGCTCGCCTTGAGAAGCTCCTGCACCTCCTGGTCCGGCTCCGCGAGCCCGATGACGGGGTCGAGCTGGATCGTCACCAGCTCGGGCACCCGCAGCCCCAGCCGCCTGCCCAGCTCTCCGCAGATGACCTCCGCGACCAGGGTCTTGCGGCCCTGCCCTGCGCCGGTGAACTTCATGACGTACGTGCCCAGGTCGTCGGCCTCGACGATCCCGGGCAGGGATCCGCCCTCCCGCAGGGGCGTGACGTAGCGGGTCGCTACGACCTCTTGCAACACTTTCCCAGGCCACCCATCTCTTCAGCCTTACAATCCATGGACGGCACCTTCGCTGCGCAGAAGCGGGAAGCGCCGGTCGGCGGCATTGGGGAGAATCTGGGGCGTTCCGGCCGGCAAGCCGGTCCCCTCGATCCCCCAGCAGACCGTCGATGGTGCCGCGCACCTCACTGCCGGCCTCCGGCACGAAGTGAACAGAGTAACCGAGGGTGATCGCGGGCGAGGAGTGTCCGAGCCGCCGCGGCGAGGTCACGACGGACTCTCCGGCTGGATGCCGGCCTGCACCTCCGAAGAGGTGCTCACGGCTGCCGGGATGACGGAGGACGCCCGTCGTCGAGGGCGCCCGTTGCGGGCCGTCGTGCTGATCGCCGAGCAGTGTGGGCACCGGCGGCCCGTGCCCGGAACCATCGACCGGACTCCCGTCCGGTCGTCGGCACCCGGCGCCGACGGTCGGCGGCCCGTGCCGACCCGAAGGCGCTGTGGCCCGAGGCCGGGCGCGTGCGTGGAAACGGTCGCTGTGCGCCGGACAGCTGGGGCGTCAGCTCGCGCACCGCCCCGAGCGCACTCCCGGAGCCTCACGCCCCGGTCCGCCCCGCCTGCCCGGCGCCCCGGCACGCGCAGGACGCCGGAGGGGCCACCAGGCCGGATTCCATGGCGTCCAGGGCATGGCGGGCCGCGGCGAGCTGTGCCCGCAGAGCCTCGGTCGGGTCGTCACCCCGGGGCTGCCGCCTCGGCACGGGGCCTTCCCGTTCCTTCTCCAGCTCCCGGGCCTCCTCCAACGAATTGATGACGACGCCGATGAGGAGGTTGACGAGCAGAAACGAGCCGAGCAGGACGAACGAACCGAAGTAGAAGATCGTCCACCGGGAGACCTCAAGGCCACCGCGTACGGCGTCGCCGAGTCCGTCGAGCGTCATGAGGAGAAAGAGCGTGAGAGCCGCACGGCCGAATGACCCGAAGTGCTCGGGATCACCTTCGGCCAGGAGTACCCATCCGACCATGGCGTACACGTACAGCAGGAGCGCTCCGACGAGGGCGAAGCTGAGGGTGCCGGGCAGGCTCTTGCCGACGGCGACGATCACGATCCGCAGTTGCGGCAGGAACCGGGCGGCGCGCAGCACGCGCGCCAGGCGCAGGAGCCGCAGCGCGGTGGCGTTCTCACGGGCGAACGGCATGAAGGCCACGACCACGACGATCAGGTCGAACACGTTCCAGGGATCGCGCAGGAAGTCCCTGGGCCGGTCGGCGTGGGCGGCAGCCCGCAGGAGTATCTCGATGGTGAAGACGGCCAGGAAGAAGTGCTCCGCAGCCTTGAGGGCGCCGTGCCATTGGTACATGAGGCCGCTGTACGTCTCGATGCCGAGAAGGACGGCGTTGGCCGCGATGAGACAGAACACGGCGCTGGAGAACGCGTAGGAGTCCACGATGCGGCGGCTGCGGCGCGCGAGCCCGTGCCGCAGGTGCACGGCCGTCCGGTCGAGCATGGGTGATTCGTTTCCTCACAGACCTGATTCCGGACATTCCACTCAAGCCGCGGAGAGATGATCCCCGGACGGGTGCCGTCCCCCCATGCTTCTACACCGGTGTAGAAAATGCGAGCCGGGCACGGCCAATCCTGCGTTTTCCAGGCGGACTTCACGACGTCGATCGACCTGGACCAGGCATGGGCGGACAGGAGTCCGCCGGCTGTTCTCGCCGCTCCCGTCGGGGCTCGGAAGGGCGTCCCGACCGCACCGAGGGGCGCGGCCGGTGTTGAACCGGCGGGTCCGCGGGCCGACGGCCCTCCCTGCGGATGTCCGCGGCCGTTCGCCGTGTCACCGGTGCACATGACACCTGTCATACGAACCCGTGACACGGCGCACTGCTCCCGGCCCTTCGCCGCCGGGAGGGTGGAGTGCATGGACACAGTCATCGAAACCGTCGGACTGAGGCGGAGCTACCGGGGGTTCGACGCCGTGCGCGGCATCGACTTCACGGTCGCCCGGGGAGAGCTGTTCGCCCTGCTGGGGACCAACGGAGCGGGCAAGACCTCGACGCTCGAGATCCTGGAGGGCCAGGCCACCCCCACCGGTGGGACGGTCCGGGTGCTCGGCCGGGACCCGTTCCGCGAGCGGGCCGCCGTCCGGCCCCGTATCGGAGTGATGCTCCAGGAAGGCGGCTTCCCGCCGGAGTTGACGGTCCTGGAGACCGTCCGGATGTGGGCGGGCTGCACCAGCGGCGCCCGGCCCGCGGACGAGGCCCTCGCCCTGACGAACCTGAACCACCGTCGCAAGGTGCGCGTCAAGCAGCTCTCAGGCGGCGAGCGCCGCCGCCTCGATCTCGCGCTCGCCCTGCTGGGCCGCCCCGAGGTGCTGTTCCTCGACGAGCCGACGACCGGCCTCGACGCGCAGTCCCGCCGCGACACCTGGGAGCTGATCGGCGAGCTGAAGGCCCAGGGCACGACCGTGCTGCTCACCACGCACTACCTGGAGGAGGCTGAGCAGTTGGCCGACCGGCTCGCGATCATGCACCGGGGGCTGATCGCCACCACCGGGCGGGTGGCCGACGTGGTGGCCGAACGGCCCTCCCGGATCAGCTTCGAGCTGCCCGGGGACCGCCTCCTCGGCGAACTGCCGCCGCTCGCCCCCATGGGTGTGACCAAGCACGAGACGGAGGGCAGGACCGTCCGCCTGGAGACCCGGGACCTGCAGCGCACGGCCACCGAGCTGCTCACCTGGGCGCAGCACGCCGGGGTCACCCTGCATGCCCTGGACGCCCGGTCGGCGTCACTGGAGGAGGCGTTCATGGAGATCGCCAAGAACCTGGACAACGAGGAGACACGATGACGACGACCGCACCCGCCCGACCGGTGGCCACGACCGCGACCGTGCGGTCCGGTCCCGCTTCCCGGATGGCCGCCCTGGGACGCGCGGAGCTGGCGCTGCTGGTGCGCAGCAAGGCGGCGCTGGTCACCGCGCTCGTACTGCCCGCCACGATGGCCGTTTCGATGCGCGGCCTGGTCAAGAGTCTCGACCTGGGCGGCACCGGCCTGTCGATCGCGACCGTCCTCGTGCCCGGAACGCTGGCGATGGCCCTGTTCTTCTCCATCTACACGAACCTGGTCGGCGTGTACGTCACGCGCCGCGAGAGCCTGGTGCTCAAGCGGCTACGCACGGGCGAGGTGCGCGACTGGGAGATCCTCGCCGGTGGTGCGCTGCCTGCGGTGCTGCTGGCGCTGGTCCAGTGCGTCGTCCTTGCGGTCGGCCTTACCGCGGTCCTTGACACCTCGGCACCGGCAGCGCCGCACCTGCTCGTCCTCGGTCTGGTCACCGGCTCCCTGCTGCTCGTGGCCTGCGCCGCACTGACGGCCGCGTTCACCCGGACGGCGGAGAGTGCGCAGCTGACGTTCCTGCCGTTCATGCTGGTGACCATTGCGGGGTCCGGGCTCTTCCTGCCGCGTGAGGTGCTGCCCGGTGCGGCGGCGGACATCAGCGTCTGGCTGCCCTTCTCACCGGTGATGGACCTCCTGCGGGGCGGCTGGACGGGTGACCTCGGCTTCGTGGACCAGGGACGTCCGGTGCTCGCGGCCATGGCCTGGACAGCTGTGGCGGCCCTCGGTGTACGGCGGTGGTTCCGCTGGAGCCCGCGCCACTGAGTGTCCGACCGTGTGTGCGCCCGCTCCGCGGTGCGGGCCACCCCGGACTTGACGCAGGTGCGAGGGAAGACAGCCCTGAACATTGTATGTGCGAGGCCCGCAGCCCTATTGTGTGGCACATGCAGTCCCCTGCCATCGGCCGGACGGCTCGGCTGCCGGGTGATCGGCTTCGACGCCGTCCGGGCACCGGACGCGTTGCGAGCCGCGAAAGGCGGAACGCGCCGGATCGGCGGCGGGGACCCGGCCTCGTTCACGCTCGCAGGCGCCCGAAGGGGACACCGGTGAGGCCCCGGTCCCGCACATCGACCCGTGGCCGGCCCGGCCACATCCCCAAGGAGTCCGCCCTCATGTCTCTCACCTCCACCCGCCGCCGCACCGCGGCCGCGGTCCTCACGGCGGCTGTACTCGTGCTGCTGGCGGCCTGCGGAAGCGAGGAGAAGGACTCGGGCGGCGCCTCGGCCTCCGGTGGCCCGAGGATTGATCTGACGGTACTGGCCGCGTCCTCGCTCACCGATGTCTTCAGGACGGCCGGTGCGGCGTACGAGAAGGAGCACCCCGGGACGAGGGTGACGTTCTCGTTCGCCGGCTCGCAGGAGCTCGCCGCCCAGGTGAGGCAGGGCGCTCCGGCCGACGCGCTGGTCACGGCGGACACCAGGACGATGGACGGCCTCACCTCCGACACCGGGACGCCGACCGTCATCGCGAAGAACCGTCTGGTGATCGCGACGGGCAGGGGCAACCCCGAGAAGGTCGCGAGTCTGAAGGACCTCGCCGATCCCGGGCTGAAGGTCGTCCTCGCGGCGCCCGAGGTGCCGGTCGGGCGCTACAGCCGGGAGATCCTCGACGCGCAGAAGATCGACGTGAAGCCGGTGTCCCAGGAGCCGAACGTCCGCGCCGTCCTCAGCAAGGTCGAACTCGGCGAGGCGGACGCCGGTCTCGTGTACAGGACGGACGCGGCGACGGCCACCGACAAGGTCGACGCCATCGACATCCCGGACGCCCAGAACGCCGTCGCCTCCTACCCGGCGGCTACGCTCAGGACCTCGGAGAACAGCGAGGCCGCGGCCGCGTTCGTGACGTGGCTGTCGTCCCCCGACGCCCAGAAGTTCCTCACGGACGCCGGCTTCCAGAAGCCGTGACGGGCCTCCGGGCGGGCGGACCGCCCACACGGCACTTCCAGCTCAGGGATCCTCGATGAGAAGACTCCGCCACCGCGCCACCGGCCCCCGCGTGCCGATCGCCCTGGCGGTCCCCGCGCTGCTGGCCGTCGTGTTCCTGCTGCTGCCCCTGGCCGGGATTCTCTCCCGCACCTCGTGGCACGACCTGGGCACCCACCTGACCAGCCCCGGGACGACCGAGGCCCTGACGTTGTCCCTGATCGTGTCCGCCTGGGCGCTGGGCCTGTCCGTCGTCCTCGGTGTCCCACTGGCCTGGCTGCTGGCCCGCGTCGAATTCCCCGGCAAGGCCTTCGTCCGCTCCCTCGTGCTCCTGCCGATGGTGCTGCCGCCCACCGTGGGCGGCGTCGCCCTTCTCCTGGCCTTCGGCCGGCGGGGGCTCCTCGGCCCCTGGATGGAGGACACGTTCGGTATCACCCTGCCGTTCCACACGTCCGGCGCCGTCCTCGCCGCGACCTTCGTCGCGATGCCGTTCCTGGTGATCAGCCTCGAAGGAGCGCTGGGCGGGCTGCACCCCCGCTACGAGGAGACCGCCGCTTCCCTGGGAGCCTCACCGGTCAGGGTGTTCTTCACCGTCACGCTGCCCATGGTCGCCCCCGGGCTCGTCGCGGGCGCGGCACTGACGTGGGCCAGGGCGCTGGGGGAGTTCGGTGCCACCATCACCTTCGCGGGGAACCTCCCCGGCACTACACAGACGCTTCCGCTCCAGGTCTATCTGCTCCTCCAGGACGACCCGGAAGCCGCCACTTCGGTCTCCCTGCTCCTGCTCGTCATCGCCATGGCCGTGCTCGTGGCCCTGCGCGGTCGCTGGACCGGGACCCCGAACACCCCGGGGAAGCGGCGGGCCCCGGCGGACGACTCCGGGCCCGCCGCACGGCTGGACGCCCAGGCCGTCCCGGAGGCCACGCACGACTCCGCGGACACCGGGGACACCTGGCCGCTGCACGCCACCGTCACCGGTTTCGACCACCTGACCCTCGACGCGGATGCCGGGACGACCATCGCCGTGGTCGGCCCCAACGGCGCCGGCAAGACCACACTGCTGCGCGCACTGCTCGGCCTCACCCCCCGCGCCCACGCCGAACTCCGGCTCGGCGACAGTGACGTCACCACACTCCCCCCGCACCGCAGGGGCGTGGCCTGGGTACCGCAGGACGGTGCGCTCTTCCCCCACATGACCGCACTGGCCAACACCGCGTACGGGCTTCGCTCGCACGGTGTGCCGCGTGCGGAGGCCGGTCGAAGCGCCCAGCGGTGGCTGGACCGCCTCGACGTGGGTCATCTCGCGCACCGCAGGCCGGCGCAGATCTCCGGAGGCCAGGCGCAGCGCGTCGCGCTCGCCCGGGCTCTGGCCGCCCGCCCCCGACTGCTCCTCCTGGACGAACCGCTCGCCGCCCTCGACCAGACCACCCGCGCTCACGTCCGGCACACCCTTCGGCGCCATCTGGACGGCTTCGGCGGCGTGTGCCTGATCGTCACGCACGACCCCGTCGAAGCCGTCGCGCTCGCCGACCGGGTACTCGTCCTCGACGGCGGGCGGGCCCTGCAGGACGCACCGCCCACCGAGGTGACCCGGCACCCGCGCTCCCCCTGGGTCGCCCGCATGCTCGGCCGCAACGCGTGGCCCGGCCTTGCCACGGCTGAAGGCATCCAACTCGCCGGCGGTGGTGTCCTCATCACCTCGGACCCGCTCCCGCCCGGCACGGACTGCCTCGCGATCATCGCTCCGGAAGCCGTGGCCGTACATCTGGAGAGGCCCACCGGCAGCCCCCGTAACGTCTGGCCCGGCACGGTGCGCGAGATCACCACCAGCGGGAGCCGGCTCCGCGTCCTGATCACGTCGGACCGCGCACCCGACCTCGTCGCCGAGGTCACCCCCCAGGCCGTCGCCGAGCTCCGCCTCGTCGAGGGAACGCCCGTCTGGGCCGGCGTCAAAGCCGTGGAAGTGTCCGTCGTCGCCCTCTGAACCACCCTCGGCGCAGGGACTCCTGAGCCGTCGGGGGCCGATGAGCTGTGTGATGATGCACGCTGATCGGCGGCCCCGGGGAGGGGCCGTGCGCAGGGAAGAGGGCGGGGAGCACAGCGTGGGCAAGGGTGAGGAATCCATACCGGACGAGGAGTGGGAGCGCTTCCTCCGGGAGGCGGAGGCAGGGAGCGCGGGGGCGCCCGAGGAGCCGTCGGCGCGGGCCCGGATGGTGACGCGGCGGTTGCGGGAGGAGCCGAGTCCGCCGGAGGGCTGGCGGACTCACCGGCCCGCCCCGCCGCGCAGCAACAAGGGCTGGTACGCGGCCGGTCTGCTGGTTGTGGTCTGCCTGCTGGTCGTGACGATCATGCCGGGTCGGGTGGCCGGGTGGTTCGGAGTCGGGAGCGGCGACGGCGCACCGCTCGCCGCCGAGTCGGAACGTCCTGATCAGGCTCCGGCGGAAGAGGTGGTGGCTCAACCGCCCACGCTGGAGGAACCGTTCAGAGGATCGCCCGCAGCACGGTGGGGTGACGGCATTGCGGCCCTCCCGGTGCCCGCGGCCCGGGCCACCGGCTGGATGAGCGCGAAGGAGGTCGCGCAGACCCTGGACCGGACCCAGGATTTCATCGCCGCGTCCAGTCTGGATCCGGATGTGCTGCTCGGGGAGCGGCCGTCGAGGGCCATCGCCCTGATCAATCCGCATCAGAAGGACGTGCAGGACTTCCTGGGCGCCGCGTTCCGCACGCCGAGCCGTGAGAACGACCCCCTCCTGCTGTTCAGCCGCTTCGAGAAGGACGAGGTGCGGCTTGTCGAGGATGTGGTCAAGACCCGCGGAAGGATCACGTACCGGCAGGGTGAGCGCGGTGCGGTCGAAGTGAGCACCGATGTCACCTTCGTCTACCCGGTCGTACGTGCCGAGGCGGGAAGCGACGAGGTCACCCGCACCATCGTGCGCCGCGAGGTCGTGATGAGCTGGGACGACCCGGCCAAGGTCATCACTGAGCCAGGGACGTTCTCCCTCGTGTCGTACAAGGTGGACACCACCAACGGGGGCTGCGGCACCTATACCGGCTATCTCACTCCCGCGTTCGGTGCCGAACGCGCGGTCTCGGGCTCGGGGAACGGTGCCGAGGTGGACCCGTACGACCGGAGCACCTCGATGGACGCGCACCTGCGTGAGAACGGCGAAGAGGGATGCGGTACCGCCACCCGTTCGTGAAGGGCCGCGGACCGCACGGCGGGCCCTGAGTGCGGTTGAGGGCCCCGCCCGGGCCCGGCGGCTCACCGCCGCCTCCTTGCAGCCGGTCACCTCCGCGATGCCTGGGTGGAGGTCGGCCGCGCCGGTGCGGGCCCGGTGCCCTCGTCCCCGTACGCCAGGGGGTGATCCCGGCGCCGACCCGCACCGCGTGCGCGGCCGTCGGAGAGGTGTCCGCGGTGGGCCCGGACCGTCGCCCGTGCCGAGGCCCTTTCCGGTGACGGTCGTGTCCGGGCCGCAGCAGACGCACGGTACGACCGGCGCCGGCCCTCGTTGATGTCGGATTTCGGCCGGACCCGGGCGCCCGCCCTTGCTGGAATGGAACTCACTCCATCCGAGGCCGGCCCGGGACGGGACTCATGACCACGCTCGACCCTGCCGACGCCACCGAGGCGCCGGACCGCTCACCCTTCGTCTCCTGGGCGGCGGTGGTGGCGGTGATGCTGGGAATCTTCTCACTCGTCACCGCGGAGATCCTTCCCATCGGGCTTCTCACCTCGATCGGCACCGACTTCGCCGTGTCGGACGGCAAGGCCGGCCTGATGATGACGATGCCCGGCCTGCTGGCCGCGGTCTCCGCCCCTGTGGTGACGCTCGCCACCGCCCGCGCCGACCGACGGCTCATGCTCTGCGCGTTCATCCTTCTCCTCACGCTCGCCGACTTCGTCACCGCGGCAGCGCAGGACTACGGCACGGTTCTGCTGGCACGAGTCCTGGTCGGCGTCTCCGTAGGCGGCTTCTGGTCGATCGGGGCAGGCCTGGCCGGGCGGCTGGTGCCGGCGGAATCGGCCGGCCGGGCGACAGCCGTCGTCTTCTCCGCGGTTCCCCTCGGTTCGGTCCTCGGAGTACCACTGGGCACCCTCATCGGCGACGTCGCGGGGTGGCGCACCGCGTTCCTGGTCATGGGGGTCTTCACCGGTGCCGTCCTCGCCCTGCTGCTGGTGGTCCTGCCCCCGCTGCCGCCCGTGCGGGCGACCCGGCCCGACGTGCTGACCGCCATGCTGCGCGGCACCGGCACCCGCTTCGCGCTGGCCCTGACGTTCCTCGTCGTCCTGGCCCACTTCGGGGCCTACACCTACGTGGCACCGTTCCTGGAGCAGGTCACCCGGGTGAGCGCCGGGGCGGTCACCGTGCTGCTGTTCGTCTACGGGGCGGCGGGCCTCGTCGGGAACTTCGCCGGCGGATCCGCCGTCGCACGGTATCCGCGCGGCGCGTTCGCCGTCGCCGCTTCGATGATCGCCACGGCTACGCTGCTGCTCCCCGTGCTCGGGCAGTGGCGTGCCGGCGCGGTGGTGCTCCTCGTCGTCTGGGGTGCGGCCTACGGAGCCGTACCGGTGTGCTCACAGACGTGGTTCGCCAGAGCGTCACCCGGCACACCGGAAGCGGCTTCCGTTCTGTTCACCGCGTCGTTCCAGGCGACGATCTCCGTCGGGGCTCTCGCCGGCGGACTGGTGGTCGATCGCTCGTCGCCCTCCTCGGTCATGGTCCTCGGCGGGATCGCGGCCGTTCTGGTGGTGCTGGGCATCGGAGCGCACCGCGCACGGCGTATCTCCTGGCCCGGCACGGAGCGATGAGCGGCCCCGCCCTCGGCCGGTGGAGGGGCGCGGCATGCCGAAGGGGGGCCTCTGCCCCGCGAGCGGCACGGGCCCCGGCCCGGCGAATCGTCCCGGCGACGGCAGTGGGGGCGGGGCGGGGGCGGCCCGCACCCCGACGACGCGGACGCCCTCGCGACGGCCGGGACGGTCGGCCCGCAGGGGCTCCCGGCCCCGAGGAGTTTCCCCCGCACCTGAACGCACGGGCACGCAGGCCCGTATCCAGGTACGACGTCATGATTCCGATGAAGGGAAAGCCGGGATGAGCGCATCGCAGGAGCGTCAGGTCCGCTTCGGGCGCCGAACCGTCGTCACAGCGGTCGGTGCGGTGGGAGCGGCGGCCGTTCTCACCGCGTGCGGCGGTGCGAGCGACTCGGGCGGTTCGGACACGGTCCAGCCGGCCGGGGAGGGCGACGGCGCGGACGGCGGCGGCGCGGTCCTCGCGAGGACCGCCGACATCCCCGAGGGCGGCGGTGTGGTCTTCGCCGACCGGGGCGTGGTGGTGACGCAGCCGAAGGCCGGCGAGTTCAAGGCCTTCTCCTCGAAGTGCACCCACCAGGGCTGCGCGGTGAAGGGCATCGCCGACGGCGTCATCAACTGCCCCTGCCACGGCAGCACGTTCGACGCGGCGACGGGCGCGGTGACCGGTGGCCCCGCGACGCAGCCACTGCCCGAGAAGGCGATCCAGGTCCAGGGGGACTCGATCACGCTGGCCTGAGGGGCCCCGGCACCGAGGCTCCGCCGGGCGGCCGCGTCGGCGTCACGACACGAACCGCCGGGCGGGTGCCATTGCGTGATCCGGGACGAGGCTCCATGATTCCGATTGGTCCCGGACGACCGCGCGCGGGCCGTGCGGTCCCGCGCCGGCGCGCGACCGGCCCACCTCGACGAAAGGCGTCCCATGACCGCCACCCAGCGCCGCGGCCGCCGGATCATGATGAGCGAGGCCGAACGGGACGCCTACCTCACCGGGCGGCGCACCTGCCGGGTCGCCACCGTGTCCCCGGAGGGGCGGCCCCACGTCGGGGCGCTGTGGTACGTCTGGGACGGCACGTCGCTCTGGCTGTACTCCCTCACCCGGAGCCTGCGCTGGTCGCAGCTGCGGCACGACCCGAAGATCGCGGTGGTGGTCGACGACGGGGCGGAGTACGCGGAGCTGCGCGGCGTGGAACTCTCCGGCGAGGCGGAGTTCGTCGGCGAGGTCCCCCGCGAGGGTGCGGCCTGCCCCGAACTGGATCTGCCGGAACGGATGTTCGCGAGCAAGTACTTCGGTATGGACGAACTGCCGCACGACGGTCGGCACGCCTGGCTGCGCCTCACTCCGGAGACCGTCACGTCCTGGGACTTCCGGAAGCTGGCCGATCCGGCCCCGGATCCCGGGCAACCGGCGCCTCCAGAGCCTGCCCCGCGGCACGCAGCGCCTCCACCGCGGCCCTGATCGACGGCCGGCGGTCCGCGTCCGTGCGCCACACCGCGTGGACATGACGCCGCATCGTCTGCCGCACCGGCACGAGGCGCACACCGTCCGGCACCGGCCCACGCCCCAGCCGGGGCGCGACGCAGACGCCGAATCCGGCATCGATCAGGGCGAGCTGGGTGTGGTGTTCACCCGCGAGATGCGCTATGCGGGGCTCGATGCCCTTGGACCGCAGCGTGAACATCAGCCAGTCGTAACAGAATTCGCCCTCCGGCCAGGACACCCACTCGTCTTCGGCGAAGTCCTCCAGATCGACTTCCGCACGGTCCGCGAGCGGATGGCCGGCCGGCATGGCGATGTCCGGTGCGTCGTCGAGGATCCATGCCTTGGCCAGGCCACCGGGCACGGGCAGCCTCTTGTTGCTCCAGTCGAGCACCACGGCGAGGTCGACATCCCCCCGGAGCACGGCGCGGATGCCGCTCTCCGGCTCCAGCTCCGTCGTGCGCAGTTTCAGATCGGGATGGTCGGCGCGCAGCGCCATGAGGGCGGCCGGGAACAGTCCGCGGGCGGCCGTGGGGAACGCCGCGATCCTGACTTCGCCCACCACCTGGCCGCGTTGGGCCTCGATGTCGGACTGGGCGACCGCCACCTGGGAGAGGATCTTCGCCGCATGGTCGGCGAGCAGCCGGCCCGCGTCCGTGAGGCGGACTCCCCGGCCGTTCTTGGCGAGGAGCTGCTGCCCCACCTCGCGTTCCAGCTTGGACATCTGCTGGGAGACCGCCGACGTCGTGACGTGGAGACCGTCGGCGGCGCCGCTCACCGAGCCGTGCCGGGCGAGTGCGTCCAGTGTACGGAGGCGCTCCAGATTCAACATATAAGCGATGCTACGCGAAAGGACCCACAAAATCTCACTTGTTCTACGCGAAGTGTGCCGTCATCGTTGACCCATGAGCGCCCCTCCCGCACCGAGAACCGTGCCGCCGCCCGGCACCCCCCTGCCCGCCACCGCCGCCCCCGCCCCGCGCCCGGCCGTCGACTGGCGCATCCGCTTCGTGGCGCTCTCCCTCGTATGGGGATTCAGCTTCCTCCTCATCAAGGTCGGCACGGACGGATACGCCCCGTTCCAGGTGACGTTCGGGCGGCTGCTCTTCGGTACGGCGGTCCTCGCCGTGGCGATGGCGGTCCGCCGGGAGCGGCTGCCACGCTCCGGCCGGACCTGGGGCCACCTCTTCGTCGCCGCGTTCTTCCTCAACGCGCTGCCGTTCTCACTGTTCGCGTACGCGGAGCTGACCATCCCGTCCACCCTCGCCGGGATCTGCAACGCCACCTCCCCGCTGTGGGGCATGGCGCTCTCGCTCGTCGCCCTCTCCGAGGACCGGCCGACCCGCCGCCGCGTCGCCGGGCTGGGCCTGGGCTTCATCGGTGTACTGACGGTGCTGGGAGCCTGGCAGGGGTTCTCCGGCCTGGACCTCAGCGGTACGGCCATGGCCCTCCTGGCCTCCCTGAGCTATCCGATCGGCTGGATCTACCTCCGTCGCACCCTGTCGGGCACCGGCTCGTCGGCGCTGGCGATGACCGGCAGCCAGCTGTTCCTCGCCACGCTGCAACTCGCCGTGGTCACCCCTCTGTTCACCTCGCTCCCGGACAGCGTCCCGCTCCTCCCGACGCTTTCCGTGATCGCCCTGGGAGCAGTCGGAACGGGCTTGGCCCTCCTCATCCAGTACGGCCTCGTCACGGAGATCGGCCCGACGACGGCACAGATGGTCACCTACTTCATCCCGGTCATCGCCACCGCGGCCGGCGTGGCCCTCCTCGACGAGCCGCTGAGCTGGAACACCCCGGTCGGCGCCCTGATCGTCCTCGTCGGCGCCGCCCTCACCCAGAGCCGCGCCCGCGCCAGGCCGGTCCCGTCCTCCACCGGGTCCGGGGAGACCGCCGCTCAGCCGTGACCGACCGGCCTGACCGGACCCGCCGCGGCCGCGACCGCGTCCGCCAGCGGCGCGATGTCGGCCGCGGCCAGCGGGGACACCGTCAGGCGCACCCCCTGCGGCGAATCCATCCGGAAGCGCGCCCCCGGGGCCACCGCCCATCCGGATTGCAGCAGCCGGGCCACCGCCCCGGTCTCGTCGCTGACGGGCACCCACACGTTCATCCCGCTCCGGCCGAACGCCGGGACACCCCGCGCCTCCAGCGCGCCGATGAGCGCGTCCCGGCGCTCGCCGTAGGACCGGGCGATGACCGCCGCGTCCACAGCCCCCGACATCCACAGGTGCGCCACGGTCCGCTGCAGCAGCATGCTGACCCAGCCGGGCCCCAGCCGCTGCCGTCCGGTCACCCGGTCCACGGTCAACGCGTCGCCCGTGAGCACGGCGAGGCGCAGATCCGGTCCGTACGCCTTGGCCACGGACCGTACGAGCGCCCAGCGCTCCGTCACGCCGCCCAGGGGGTGCAGGGGCAGGTCGACGATGGCGTGGCCGTGGTCGTCCTCGATGAGCAGGACGCCGGGATACTCCGCGAGTACGGCCCGGAGCTCCTCGGCCCTGCGGCCGCTCACCGCCGCACCGGTCGGGTTCTGGGCCCGGCCGGTGACGACCAGCGCCCTGGCTCCCGCCCGCAGGGCCCGCTCCACATCGCCGGGCAGCGGCCCCTCGTCGTCCAGTGCGACCGGAACGGCACGCAGCCCGAGCGCCGGGACGAGATCCAGCAGTCCGCCCCATCCGGGGTCCTCGACGGCGACGGGGTCACCCGGCTTCAGGTGCGCCGACAGCACCCGCTCGATCGCGTCGAGGGCCCCGGAGGTGACCGCGAGCGGCCCGGCGGGCACACCGTCGGCGTCCATCGCCGCCCGGGCGAACGCCGAGAGTTCCGGCAGGACGGGCACCTCTCCGTACATGCCGGGCTGCCGCGCGTACGCTTCCGCGGCATCGGCCAGTGCCTCGCCGATGTCCGGCAGGAGGACCGGATCCGGGTTGCCCTCGCCCAGGTCACGCACGCCCGGCGGTGCCTCGATCCGGAGCGAGCCGCGCGCCGTGCTCGCGGGGCGTGAGCGCACCCTGCTCCCCCTGCGGCCCGCCGTCTCGATCACTCCGCGCTCACGGAGCGTCCGGTAGGCGGCGGCCACCGTGTTGGGGTTGACGCCGAGCAGCGACGCCAACTCCCTCATCGGGGGCAGCACATGGCCCGGTGCGAGGTCCCCGGAACCGACCCCGCGCTCCACACTCGCGGCGATTTCCGATGCGCGCCGCCCATTGATCCGATACTCTCCTAGCACAAACATCATTATGCACTAGTGCAATGGAGTAGGCAATGCCCGACACCGCAACACCCGACAGCACCGGGACGGACGCCGCAGCCCCCTACGAGCCGACCGGGCGCACGGTCCCGAGCCGGGCCGGGCAGCGCGCTTCGTACGACCGCGAGCTCGTCCACTCGATACTCGACGAGGCCTACCTCTGCCACCTGGGATTCGTCCGCGACGGTGCGCCGGTCGTCCTCCCCACGCTCTTCGGCAGGGTCGGGGAGCGGCTCTACGTGCACGGCTCGACGGGGTCCCGCCCGCTGCGCGACACGCGTGCGGCGGATCCGGGCATGGCGGTCTGCCTGACGGTCACGCACGTCGACGGCCTGGTACTGGCCCGTTCCGCCTTCCACCACTCGATGAACTACCGCTCCGTGGTGGTCCACGGCATCGCCCGCACCGTGACCGACCCGGAGGAGCGGCGCGTCGCACTCGACGCCATCGTCGACCAGGTCGTACCGGGCAGGTCCGCGGACTCGCGGCCGGCCGACACGAAGGAACTGGCCGCCACGGCCGTCATCCGCCTCGACCTCGAGGAACTGTCCGCGAAGGTCCGCACCGGTGGCCCCAACGACGATCCGGCGGACCTCTCGTTGCCGTACTGGGCCGGTGTGGTTCCCCTGGCCCGGGGATACGCCGCACCGGTCCCGTCCGACGATCTGGATCCCACCGTCCCTGTGCCGGACTACCTGACCGCGCTCTGAGGCGCCCCCGCCGGGCCCGTCGCCGTCCCGGTCGCCGACGGGCCCGCACCGGATCAGGCCGGCACGGCCTTCCTGCTGCGCGGGGCCGCCGCCGCACCGCGCGCCTCGGCGTAGGCGAGTCCCGCCACCGCGAGGAGCAGGAGCAGGGTGCCGGCGACCGTGGCCGCGGTGAGCCGCTCCCGCAGGACGGTCACGGCGATGACCGCGGCACTCACCGGCTCCAGGAGCATGATCACGGAGACCGTGGCCGCCCGGACCGTCGCCGCGCCCGCGAAGTACAGCGCGTAGGCGAGCGCGGTCGGCACCGCCGCCACGTAGACCAGCAGCCACAGGACCTGACCCGTCGCGGCGGTGTGCGGCACCAGCCCCTCGGCGACGGCCATCGGCAGCAGCCCCACGGCGCCGATGCCGAAGGCCCACGCGGTGGTGGAGAGGGCGTCCCCCGACGCACCGTCACGGCCCAGCCGGCGGGTCAGCAGGGTGATCGCCGAGTAGCCCGCGGCGGACAGCAGCGCGAGCAGGACCACTGCGGGCCGCACCTCGGCCGGCTCCCCGCCGAGCACCAGCACGGCGAGCCCGGTGAGCGCACCGGCCACGGCGGCGATCCCGCCGCGGCCCAGCCGCTCCCCCAGGACCAGCCGCGCACCGACGGCGATGAGCACGGGCCCGGCCCCCAGGGTGACGACGGTCCCGACGGTGAGTCCGGTCGCCTGGACCGCGGCGAAGTAAGCGCTCTGGAACACGGTGAGGCCGATACCGGTCCCGAGGATGCGCAGCAGCCGCCGGCCCCTGGGCTCCCCGGAGCGGCGAGGGCGCCGGGGGCGCAGGACGAGCACCCCGGCCAGCAGGACGAGGCCGCCCGCGCAGCGCCAGAACGACAGTGCGAGAGGGCCGAGGTCGCTGACCCGGAAGAGGAGGGAGGCCGCGGCACCGGCCGTACCCCAGGCGACACCGGCAACGACGAGGTAGATCAGGCTCCGCCCGATGGGCAGGCCGGGAACAGGGAGGGACACGTGGGATCTCCGGAGGAAGAGGGGAGGGTGGTCGCTCGGCTCCGCACGCGGGCAGCGACGACCCGCTCGGGACGTACCCGGGCCCGGTCTTCGTCAGGAGTGGCTGCCGCGTACTAGGCGGCAGGAGGCGGAAGTACGGTGCGCTGCATGATCGCCACCCTACGGTCCGGCCGGACGCCCGGACAACCTCCCCTCGCCGGCGGCGGACGCGCCGGCGCCCGCCGCACCCTCCGGCAGGAGTCCCGGGGTTCCCGGGCCGGAAACCACCGGGCCGGACGGCGGCCTGGGCGCGGACGACTGGGCGATGAACGCCCCGATCAGCACGATGCAGCCGCCCACGAGCTGGGGCATGGAGAGGTGTTCGCCGAGCAGTACCCAGGCGAGCACGGTGGCGATGACCGCTTCCAGGCAGGCGACGACACCCGCCACCTGAGGTGAGAGCAGCCGTACGGACACCACTCCGGTGACATAGGCGAGCACGGTCGCGAGGAGGACGATCCAGCCGAGCAGCAGCCAC
Source organism: Streptomyces clavifer (assembly GCF_036345975.1). Taxonomy (NCBI): domain Bacteria; kingdom Bacillati; phylum Actinomycetota; class Actinomycetes; order Kitasatosporales; family Streptomycetaceae; genus Streptomyces; species Streptomyces clavifer. The sequence goes on from NZ_CP107793.1 coordinate 1,078,523, forward strand.
GCGGGGACCTGGTGCCCGTTCATGGCCGCGCTCCCGCCGAGTGCCATCCAGTCCATGCCCCACGGCCGGGCCACGACCGTGAGGACGGCTGCGCCGACCAGCAGTCCGTAAGCGATCACGCCGACCGGATGCGGCGGCCCGGCGTCCGCGGAACCCCCGCCCCCGGCGTCCTGGCTGCCCTGGTCGGACAGGACGAAGTAACCCACCTGGCAGCACGCCGCCCCGAGTGCGAGCAGCAGCCCCACGGCGTCGAAGCTCAGACCGGCCCAGACCTCCACGACACAGGCGAGTCCGCCGACGGCCAGCACCACACCGGCCGCGGCGGCCCGGGTGACGGGCCTGCGCTGTACGAAGCGCACCCAGCCGAGGACCAGCGCGGGCGCCAGGTATTCGACGAGGAGAGCGACCCCGACGGGGATGCGGGAGATCGAGGCGAAGTAGAAGGCCTGTACGCCGGCCACGGCGAAGAGCCCGAACCCGGCCAGCAGTGCGGGCCGTTCACGCACCAGGTTCCGGTGCTGCCAGGCGACGGGCAGCATGACGAGAGCGGCACCGGTCACCCTTAGCCACACCACGTGCAGGGGGTCGAGCCCTGCCTCGATCAGCGGTTTGGCCGCCACTCCCGAACCACCGAACGCGAAGGCCGAGGCAAGGGCCAGGCCCAGCCCGGCACTTCTCCTCTGAGACGTGTGCATCGGCACATCATGGCAGCTGATGTCAGGAGCGTCACCACCGTTACGCCTGTCGATACCGTTCCGCGATCACCTCGGCCGGTCCGCCCCCGCAAGCCGGTCGGCCGTCCGGGCCGCGAGCCACGCCGCATCGACGCCGGACCGCTCCAGCACCTCGACGGCCCGGCACCCCGGGTCCGCCATCAGCGCGGCGAGGAGATCCAGACCTCCGGCGCGGGACGCTCCGCGCAGCACCGCACCCCGCGCCGCCCGGGCCAGCGCCACCGCCGCCGAGGGCGACCACCCGTCGGCCGCGTACCGCGGGGCGGGCAGCACGCCCGGGCGCTCCTGCGCACCCTGCCAGCGAAGGCCGTAGCCGATACTGCGCTGCACGAGGTACCCGAGGACCCTGGCCAGCCGCGGCCCGTCGCCGAACGCCTCCCGGACCGCGGGGTCGGACTCGACGAGCGAGTGGAGGAGGTGCGCCGTGTCGACGTCACGGTCACCGTCACGGACCGCCCGCCTGCGCGCGCCGACCGCGACCGCACGCATCTCCTCGGTGAGCCCACCGGGGGGCTCGAGGAGGTTCGGCGGGGCCTGTCCGGAGGTGTATCGCGTCGGATTGTGCACCATTCCACCCCATCAGGCCCGGTGAGCGAACACATCCCCGGTACGGCCCATCCGCGCCTACCACCGAGGACGGGGGAATCCGGACGTTCCTCATCCCTGCGAATGAGATCGCGACCGCACGGACGGCACCGGGGCCCCGCGGACCGGCCGCGGGGCCCCGGTCGGCTCCGCCCGCACCGCACGACTCAGTGATCGTCGGCGAGGATCAGGTACAGCTTCTTCCGGGCGTCGTTGATCACGGTGAGTGCCTTCTGCCGCTGGTCGGCCGAGCCGGTCTTCCAGACCTGCCCGAACGCCTCCATCAGCCCGAAACCGGCCTGCCGGATCTCGTTGACACCCTCCCAGTCGACACCGCGCCCCGCCTCTTCCCACGGCGCCTCGGGGCCGGACTCGGCCTCGGTGCGGCCCGCGTCCGTGAGCGTGAACAGCTTCTTGCCGCCCTCGCTCGCGCTGATGATGAGCCCTTCGTCCTCCAGCAGCTGGAGCGTGGGGTAGACCGAGCCGGGGCTGGGCCGCCAGGCCCCTCCGCTGCGCTCACCGATCTCCTGGATCATCTCGTAGCCGTGCATCGAGCGATCCTTGAGCAGCGCCAGGATCGACGCGCGCACGTCGCCGCGCCTGGCCCTCCCCCGACCGCCTCCCCGGCCGCCGCGTCCACCACCGCCACCGAAGGGTCCACCTCCGAAGGGCGGGCCGAACGGCCCGAAGGCGGCCCGCCCTCCCTCATGCTCTCCGCGGCCCTGGCGTCCGGGGCCGCAGTTCCCGTGTTCGTGCCCGTGTCCATGTGAACGCATCACTGCGCTCCTCTCATCGTTGATCGGTCGTGATACGTCAACGATATATCGGAAGCTATCGCGTGACAAGAACCGATCTGCCGGAAGGGATGTCCTGCGGCCCGCGCTCGAGTCGTGTTCGCCGCGAGCCGGGCAGCCGGGGGCAGCCGTCCGGCGCACCCGGGCCGACGGCTGAGCGCGCCGGACGTGGACCATGGCCGAACCGGTGGGAGCCGTTACGGGCCCGGTATCAGGTCGCCGCACCCGGACACGGCGTACGGACTTCACCGGCGCCCGCGGCAGGACCGCGCGAGGCCGGTTCGAGGGGTGCCCCGGTACGCACCGTTGCGGTGGTCGCTCGATGGGCGCGCCGAGTCCGCGCACGGGAGCCTCCTCGTCGGCCGCGCACCCAGGGAGCGGAGCGACCCCCTGCCGCGTGCGCCGACCGGGACATCGCGGCGCACAGGTCCGGTGCGTTCCGCCGCGGCCTCGACCTCCGCGCCGCGTTCTTCCCCCGGAGAACCGTCACCGGACGACAGGAGGAGGGCCGGCCGCCCGGGCCCAAAGGAGTCCGCCCCGTCTCGACCACGGCCTGTCCGGCGGGTCAGGTGTGCTTGCTGCCGCGACTCCGCCGCAGGGTGCTCAGCAGGGTCCTGTTCCGGTAAGGGGCACAGGCATCGCGCACCCGGCCCTCGGCTCCTCGACGGGCGAGGTTCCGGTTGAGCTCGTCCGCCGCCGGGAGGACCACCCCGCCCCACCCGGACCGGATCATCGGCCAATCCGTCCGGGACAGGCCCCAGCCCGGTCCTGGATCACCCCATGACCTGCGGCGACCGGCTCAGCCGGGGCACTGGGGGTTCCTTCCCGACGGGACGGGGCGGTTCTGCGCCTGTATCGCGAGGACACCGTGGGGCGCGTTCGGGGCCCCCGTCAGTCGATGCAGAACTCGTTGCCCTCGATGTCCTGCATCGGGATGCAGGAATCAGTGCCGTCATACAGCGTGCGCACGTGTACCGCGCCGAGCGGGACCAGCCGTGCGCATTCGGCCTCGAGTGCGGCGAGGCGCTCTTCACCCACGAGTCCGGTGCCGACCCGCACATCGAGATGCAACCGGTTCTTGGCGGCCTTCCCCTCGGGGACGCGCTGGAAGTACAGCCGCGGGCCCGCACCCGAGGGATCGGTGCAGGCGAACCATGAATCCCGCTGCTCAGGTGACTGTGAGCGCTTGTAGTCGTCCCACGTGGCGAACCCCTCCGGTGGCGGCGGTACGACGTACCCCAACACCTCGCACCAGAAGCGGGCGAGGCGCTCGGGTTCCGCGCAGTCGAAGGTGACCTGGAACTTCTTGATCGACGTCATCGGCCCACCGTAGTGGCGCGCGCCGTTCACCGGGATCCCGCGGGTTCGTCGCCGTGCGGGTCACTCGTCGGACCCGGTCCACCCGAGTGGCTTCGGCCAACACGGCTGGAAGGGAGGGGACTTCAGGCCCGACGGCATACGGGACGTGCGTCCTGCGCCGGGACGCCGACGTCACCACCGCCGCCCACTGCGCAACGACCCCCTGTCGGCACGACAGCGGGGGTCGGGATGATGCGCACGCCGACCACGACGTGCGCGTTCCTCGCGCGCGAGGGGACTACGGACCACGCCGGCCGGAACGGCCACCGCTCCGCCGCCCACGCTCCGATCGAAGCCCCGCGGACCCCCGCGTCACGCGCGGCACACCTGCCGGCCGGGCAGCACGCTCGCCGCCCCGCCCGGCCGGGGGGCGACGCAGCGGCTCTCCCAAGCCCTCGTCACGGCGTGGGCAGCCAGCCCACCTTGCCCGCGAGCAGCGCGTATCCGACGAACGCCCCGATGTCGAGGAGGGCGTGCGCGACGACCAGCGGCCCGACACGCCCCCACCGTCGGTACAGCAGGACGAAGACGACGCCCATGACCATGTTCCCGATGAAACCGCCGATTCCCTGGTACAGGTGGTACGAGCCGCGCAGCACGGAGCTCGCCGCCAGAGCCGCCATCGGGGTCCATCCCAACTGCCCCAGCCGCCGCAGCAGGTAGCCGACGACGATCACTTCCTCCACGACGGAGTTCTGCACCGCGGAGAGGATCAGTACGGGGAACTTCCACCACACCTCGGGCAACGACTCCGGGACCACGGTCAGGTTGAATCCGCCGGCCCGCGCCACCAGGTAGAACGCCAGCCCGGCGCTGCCGATGCCCGCCGCGACCAGGGTGCCGCGGCCCAGGTCGGGCCAGGGCCTGGTCCGGTCGAAACCGAGGGTCCGCAGACCGGCGCCCTCCCGGAGCAGCAGATGGGCCACCAACGCCACCGGCACCAGGGCGGAGGCGATGCCGAACAGCTGCCAGGAGAGGTCCAGCCACGGCCGCCCGGGAGCGTACGAACCGTTCAGTGTCGCGGCCTGGTCCTTCAGGCCTCCCGGCTTCGTGAGCGATCCGGTGAAACTGATCAGGGCGGACACCCCGCTGGCCCCGAGCGAGAGAGCCAGCACCAGCAGCGTCTCCGACCGCAGGGTCCGCCGTGACAGCTCCTCGTGAGCAATGAATTCAGCCACGCGCCCCTCTTCCACCCGTACACCGGCCCGCGGCCGTGCGTCCTTGCCTCATAGCTTGCCCGACGCCGACCGGGCGCAGGGACACCGGGCAGCGTCTTCGGCAGCGGGGCGGGTACGGGCGGCGGCCGGCGCGGGCCGCCACCGCCCCCTCAGGGGGCGGGGAAGCCGACCGGCCAGGTGTGCACCGGCTCGCCCGACTGCATCAGTTCGCCGTAGCGCCGGGTGGTGGCCGCCAGGGCCGCGTCCCGTTCGAGCCCTGCCCCCAGGGCGCGGTGGAACGTGTCGACCTGCCAGGAGGCCCCGTTCACGCGGCGGCGGCAGCGCTCCTCGATGACTCCCAGGTAGAGGTCGCGGTCCGCCGGCTCGATGTTCCAGGCATCGAGCCCCGCGGCGGCGAGCGGCAGCAGTTCGTCCCTGACCAGTTTGACGGCGGGCACCTTCGCCACGCCGCCCGAGCGGCCCGGGCGCGGCCACAGCAGCTCGGCGTCGATGCCGTACCGGCAGGCGGCGTCGAAGTTCTCGGCCGCGGCCTCGAAGGGCATCCTGGTCCACACCGGCCGGGACTCGTCGGCCAGCGCGCGCACCAGGCCGTAGTAGAAGGCGGCGTTGGCGATCACGTCGACGACGGTGGGCCCGGCGGGCAGGACCCGGTTCTCCACGCGCAGGTGGGGAACGCCGTCGGCCAGCCCGTACACGGGGCGGTTCCACCGGTAGACCGTGCCGTTGTGCAGGACGAGCTCGGCCAGCGTGGGCACACCGCCCTCGTCGAGCACCCGCAGCGGGTCCTCGTCGTCGCAGATCGGCAGCAGGGGCGGGAAGTAGCGCAGGTTCTCCTCGAAGAGCTCGTAGGCGGAACCGATCCAGCGCTCCCCGAACCACGTGCGCGGCCGTACCCCCTGGTTCCGGAGCTCGGGCGGCCTGACGTCCGTGGCCTGCTGGAACAGCGGAGGCCTCGACTCCCGCCACAGCTCCTTGCCGAAGAGGAACGGGGCGTTGGCCCCGAGGGCGATCTGGACCGGCGCGATGGCCTGGGCCGCGTTCCACACGTCGGAGAAGCGCGCGGGCGTCACCTGCAGGTGCAACTGGACCGAGGTACAGGCCGATTCGGGAGCGATGGAGGCGGAGTTGCAGACCAGTCGCTCGACCCCCTCGATATCGAGAACGAAATCCTCGCCGCGGGCCGCCGCCATTTGATCGTTGAGCAGCGTGTACCGGTCCACGTCCGACAGGTTCGCGGAGACCACGTCGTCCTGGCCGAGTGTCGGCAGGATGCCGATCATCACGATCCCGGCGTCCACCTCCGCGGCTTTCCGATGCGCGTAGGCGAGGCCGGTGCGGAGCTCCTCGGCGAGCTGATCGAAAACCCGGCCGCTCAGCCGGTGCGGAAGAATATTCACTTCCAGGTTGAACATCCCTAGTTCCGTCTGGAAATCCCGGCTGGCGATGCGCTGGAGGACCTCGGCATTCCGCATCCGCGGCATGCCGTCAGGACCCGCAAGATTCAGCTCGATCTCCAGCCCCATGAGATTTCTGGGCCGGTCGAACCTCTGCTCCGACAGGAGCCTCTCCAGTCCCTCCAGGCACTGGGCGAGCTTCTTGCGGTACACATGCCGATCGGACAGATCAAAGGTGTCCGCCACGACCTTCTCGCCCATCGAAGGGTCCCTCCTCGGGTGGGCGGCCCGCGGCACAGGCCGCTCGCATCACGATCGATAATGCCCCGACGAGGTGATCTATAACGCCCCCACGGCCCTCGGACACACAGTAGTCTGAGGACGGAAGCCGGAGGCACATTCCGTCGGCATGCAGCATATGGAGTTCATGTGCCCGGAGCGTGCGGAAACACTGACGGGTTTCAGCCTACCGCCGCATCGTGAAAATTCCTGGCCATAGGCTTCCCCGATGGGGCCGAAGTGGCAGAAACTCCGCAATTCAAAGGCTCAAATCTGCCTTGCGGACAATATGCGCGACGGCTAGGCGAAACATCGTGTGAACATTTGTCGTATAAACTCTGCGAACGAGGCAGAGAGTTGACGCACCGGCCAGTCCGCCCGTCACCGGCCTTCCTCTGGCCCCGCACGCCGACAGCGCCGTCTGCACCCGCCCACGCATCACCGTGTCTCCGAAGTGAGAGGCGACCCACTATGCCGCTGCATGTTTCTCCGGCCCCAGCGCCCGCACTGCGCAGCGTTCTCGCAGCACTCGGTTCTCCCACCGCAGTCCGCGAGGCCCATACACCCGCTCTGCGGTCCGTCCAGGGATCGCTGAGCCCCGAACTTCCGCTCCCCGTCCATGTGCTGGACCGGATCGTGCCGAACGAGGCAGCACCCCGCACCCGCCTCGCCGGCTGGCGCTTCCTGATCCGCAGTGGTGAGCGCGCCGTCGCCGCGGCGGACACCATGCTCACCGCCGACGGCTGGACCTTCTCGCACTTCTTCGAGGGGCCCTACCTCGCCTCGACCGAACGCGCCGTGCGACAGGCGGACGCGGCGACGGCGCACTACCAGCCGCGCCTGCTGTCCATCCCGGAGCTCTACATGCTCACGCTGTGGCTGCACGACGACACGGGGGCCGACGCCGCGGGCGGGGCACTCGCCCCGACCGATGTGCTGGTGCCCCTGGCCCCCGCACCCCCCGGGATCACCGCACACCGCCCGCACCGGGTCGCCGATCTCCTTCCGGTCATGACCCTGCGCGTCACCCCGGCTCCGCTCCCGGAGCTTCCCGGCCTTCCCGGTCTCCTGGGATCGCCGGCCTGACCCCTCCGGTTCCACGCGCCCCGCCGTCCACACGGCGGGGCGCGTCCGTCCGCCCGTCCGGACTAGCCCGGTCAGGTCACCCCGAACCACCCGAAGGGACGGTCCAGTTGCGTTGAACCGTCCGGCCGGGTGATGCGTCATGGAAGGAGAACAGGAGCTGCGGCGAAATCCCTGCGGAACGACGCCCGTGGGGCAACACTGGAACCGGACCCATCTGATACGGGGGCGGGCCGTGAACACCTCGTCAGCCGCAGGACACTCGACGCAGCGAAAGAACCCTTCCATGTGCCAGCACCAGCCACCCTGCCCGACCGCAGACTCCGCCGACCGGGAGGCCGCCCGCCTGACGGCGCACCACCCGGAACAGGGCTGGAGCCTGCTGTGCAACGGCGTCCTGCTCTTCGAGGACACCGGCGAGCTGCTCCCGGACGGGCAGATCATCGCCCCGCACCGGACGCTGAAAAGCGGCCAGGTGATGAAGGCCGCCTGACCGCGGCGAACAGACACGGGGGCCGGCCGGAGAGGTCTCCGCACCGGCCCCGACGCGTATCCGCGCGGCCTACTGGTCGTACTCGTCCAGGGGCGGGCAGGAGCAGACCAGATTGCGGTCGCCGAACGCCCCGTCGATCCGGCGCACCGGCGGCCAGTACTTGTCCGACGGTGCGACACCGGCCGGGAAGACCGCCACCTCGCGGCTGTAGGCGTGCGCCCACTCGCCACCGAGCGCGGCCGCGGTGTGCGGTGCGTTGCGCAGCGGGTTGTCGTCCGCGGGCCAGGTGCCGGAAGCGACCTTCTCGATCTCGGCGCGAATGGCGATCATCGTGTCGCAGAACCGGTCGAGCTCGGCGAGGTCCTCGCTCTCCGTCGGCTCGATCATCAGCGTCCCGGCCACCGGGAACGACATCGTGGGCGAGTGGAAGCCGTAGTCGATCAGCCGCTTGGCCACGTCGTCGATGCTGACGCCGGTCGCCTTGGAGATCGGGCGCAGGTCCACGATGCACTCGTGCGCGACCAGACCCGCCGGGCCGTTGTACAGGATCGGGAAGTGCGGCTCCAGGCGCTTGGCGATGTAGTTGGCCGCGAGCACGGCGACCTGCGTCGCGCGCTTCAGCCCCTCGCCGCCCATCAGCCGTACGTACGCCCAGGAGATGGGCAGAATGCCGGCCGACCCCCACGGGGCCGCCGAGATCGGACCGACGCCGGTCTCCGGGCCCGCCGCGGGCTGGAGCGGATGGTTCGGCAGGTACGGGGCCAGGTGTGCGCGGACACCGACCGGACCGACACCGGGACCGCCCCCGCCGTGCGGGATGCAGAAGGTCTTGTGCAGGTTGAGGTGGGAGACGTCGCCGCCGAACTTGCCCGGCTTGGCGAGGCCGACGAGCGCGTTGAGGTTGGCACCGTCGACGTAGACCTGGCCGCCCGCGTCGTGCACCTCGCCGCAGATGTCGGCGACGTGCTCCTCGAAGACTCCGTGCGTCGAGGGGTACGTGATCATGAGGACGGCGAGCTCGTCGCGGTGCTTCCCGATCTTGGCGCGGAGGTCCTCGATGTCGACCTCGCCGTCGTCGGCGGTCTTCACCACGACGACCTTCATGCCGGCCATCACGGCACTCGCGGCGTTGGTGCCGTGCGCGGAGGACGGGATGAGGCAGACGGTCCGCTGCTCCTCGCCGTTGGCCCGGTGGTAGGCGCGCACGGCCAGGAGACCGGCGAATTCGCCCTGCGAGCCCGCGTTGGGCTGCAGGGAGACGGCGTCGTAGCCGGTGACCTCGGCGAGACGCTCCTCGAGCTCACGGATGAGGGTCAGGAAGCCCTGGGCCTGCTCGGCCGGCGCGAAGGGGTGCAGCGCACCGAATTCGGGCCAGGTGATCGACTCCATCTCGGCGGTCGCGTTGAGCTTCATGGTGCACGAGCCGAGCGGGATCATGCCGCGGTCCAGCGCGTAGTCACGGTCGGCGAGCTTGCGCAGGTAGCGCAGCATCGCCGTCTCGGAACGGTGCTGGTGGAAGACCGGGTGGGTGAGGAAGGAGTCCGTGCGCAGCAGGTCCTCGGGCAGCGTGTCGGCGGCCTCGGCGTCGAGGGCCTCGATGTCGCCGCCCGCCCCGAAGGCGGCCCAGACGGCGGCGATCTGGGTGCGGGTGGTGGTCTCGTCGCAGGCGAAGGAGATCCGGTCGGCGTCGACGAGTCGCAGGTTCACCCCGCGCTCACGGGCGCCGGCGACCACACCCGCCGCTCGGCCCGGGACCCGGACGGTGAGGGTGTCGAAGTACGCGTCGTGCACGACGTCGACACCGGCGGCCCGCAGCCCCTCGGCGAGGATCGTGGCGAACCGGTGCGTGCGACGGGCGATCGTCCGCAGGCCCTCGGGGCCGTGGTAGACCGCGTACATCCCGGCCATGACGGCGAGCAGCACCTGTGCGGTGCAGATGTTGCTGGTGGCCTTCTCCCGGCGGATGTGCTGCTCGCGGGTCTGCAGGGCCAGGCGGTAGGCCTTGTTGCCGTCGGCGTCGACGGAGACCCCTACGAGGCGGCCGGGCAGACTGCGCGCGAACTTCTCGCGGACGGCCATGAAGCCGGCGTGCGGTCCGCCGAATCCCATGGGGACACCGAAGCGCTGCGTCGTGCCGACGGCGATGTCCGCGCCCAGCTCTCCGGGCGAGGTGAGGAGGGTCAGGGCCAGCAGGTCGGCTGCGACGGTGACGACGGCCCCGAGCTCGTGGGCCTGCTCGATGACGGGCTTGATGTCACGCACGGCTCCGGAGGCGCCCGGGTACTGCAGCAGGACGCCGAAGACGCCCCGCTCGGCGATGTCCGCCGGGATCCCGCCGGAGAGGTCGGCGACGACCACCTCGACGCCGGTCGGCTCGGCGCGGGTCTCGATCACCGCGACGGTCTGCGGGAGGGTGTCGGCGTCGACCAGGAAGACGCCGTCCTTGACCTTGCCGACGCGCCGCGCGAGGGCCATGGCCTCGGCGGCCGCGGTGCCCTCGTCCAGGAGCGAGGCACCCGAGGTCGGCAGACCGGTGAGGTCGGCCACCATCGTCTGGAAGTTCAGCAGGGCTTCGAGCCGCCCCTGGGAGATCTCCGGCTGGTACGGGGTGTACGCCGTGTACCAGGCCGGGTTCTCCATGACGTTGCGCAGGATCACCGGCGGGGTGAAGGTGCCGTAGCAGCCGAGCCCGATCATCGGAGCGAGGACCTGGTTGCGGTCGGCGAGCCGCCGCAGCTCGGCGAGGACCTCGGCCTCGGTACGGGCCGCCGGGAGATTCAGCGCCTCGGCGCTCTTGATCACGTCGGGTACCGCGGCGGCGGTGAGCTCGTCGAGGGAGCCGTATCCGACCTGGGCGAGCATCTTCGCCTGGGCCTCGGCATCGGGGCCGATGTGGCGCTGCTCGAACGGAATGCCCTGCTCCAGCTGGGAGAGCGGAGTGCGACGGGGGGTCATGATGGAGGCCTCCTGGTCTGACACGACCTGCGAGGGGCACCACGGCGTGGCAGCCCGGACGGCCTCCCCATCTGTCATCTCGACCTGAGAGCTTCACCGGCACGGCCCGCGGGCGTACCGGCTTTCACCGTCGGTGAGGACGGGGATCCGTCGCGGCACGTGCCGTGCGGGTCCCGCCCTGCTTTCCAGAGTGACCTCGTCCGCGCGGTACGGGGGCCTGAGAGATTCCGGGGAGGAGTTGCTCCTTCGGCGCCTCCGGACTTCTCCGGAGGACTCTCCCGCGCGGGGTCGGCAGCCGTGTTCCACACTACCAGCGGGCCGGTGCCGGCCGTCTCGAGTGGCCGAAGGCCCGGATCTGGCCTTTCGTAGTGCCTGTGGAGCAGTTGCGACCACCCTGATGCGCGACCAGTGGGAGGCACCGTGCAGACCGACATCGATCCGCGCAGCCTGATCGGCCGCAAGGCCTTCGACCGCAAGGGTGTCAAGATCGGAACCGTGGACGAGGTCTATCTCGACGACGCCACCGGCGTGCCCGAGTGGGCCGCCGTGCGCACCGGCCTGTTCACCCGGGACGCCTTCGTCCCACTGGAACCGAGCGAGTTCGTCGACGGCACCCTGGTGATCCCCTTCGACCGGGCCCTGATCAGGGACGCACCCGATTTCGGCGTCGGCCGGCATCTCTCCCCCGAGCAGGAGCTCCAGCTCTACCGCCACTACGGACTGGACTCCGCCCCCTCGGGCGGGACCGGCCCTGACAGGGACTTCGGCAGGCTGGCCGGCCACGAGGAGTAGTCCACGGGGTCCCGCACCAGGGGCAGCGGATCGGCCGGGTGGAGCTCCGGATCATCGATACGGAACGTACGCACCCGGCCCGGCGGCATCCCCGGCTCCTCGAACCGCACGGTCACGCGGCCGACGCCGCTTCCCTGCACCCAGCCGTGGCCGTGCACGTCGTGCCGCACGTCGTGGCCGGCCTGCCAGTGCCGGGCGGCCGGCGGCGCGGCGTACCCGTGCGCGGTCTCCTCCGCCCCTGCGGGCGGCTCGTCCGGAACGGGGGTGGTCCCCGACGCCGGCTCGTCCGCCGCCGTCTGCTGCGCCCGGGCGGCCACCTGTGCCTCCGCGGCCTGTCGTGCGTCGGCGGCCTGGGCGAAGAGATCCTCCTGCGTGAAGTCCGCGAGCCCCGTGACGCCCACTCCGAGCAGCCGTACGCCCCCGGTGGTGTCGACGGCCTCCAGGAGCCGGGCCGCGGCCTCCCTGACCACGGTGGGGTCGTCCGTGGGGCCGCGCAGGGTCTCGGACCTCGTCAGCGTCGAGAAGTCGTAGCGGCGCACCTTGAGCACGACGGTCCGGCCTGACCGCCCCGCGCCCCGCAGCCGGTGGACGCACCGGTCCGCCAGCCGCTCCACCTCCGTCCTGACGCGCACCCGGTCGTGCAGATCCACGTCGAAGGTGTCCTCGACGGACACGGACTTCGCATCCCGTTCCGCCACGACGGGCCGGTCGTCGTACCCGAGGGCCATGCGGTGCAGCGCGACGCCGTGGGCCTTCCCCAGCAGCCGCACGAGCTCCGCCTCGCCCGCCTCCGCCAGGTCGCGGACGACGGTCATGCCCGCGCGCCGGAGATGGTCACCGGTGGCGGGACCCACTCCGGGAAGGGTCCGTACGGACATGGGCGCGAGGAGCTCGCGCTCGGTACCCGGTTCGATCAGCAGCAGGCCGTCCGGCTTGGCCTCCTCGGAGGCGATCTTGGCCAGCATCTTGGAGCCGGCCAGACCGACGGAGGCGCTGAGCCCGGTGACTCCCCTGATCACGGTGCGCAGCTGCTCACCGACCAGACGGGCGGTCACCGAGTCGTCGGCGACCCCGCCGGCCTCCAGATCGACGAAGGCCTCGTCCAGGCTGAGCGGCTCCACGAGCGGGGACAGCCGCCCGAGCAGTTCCATCACCTGCTCGCTCACCGTGCGGTAGAGCGAGAAGCGGGGCACCAGATAGGCGGCGTTGGGCGCCATCCGTCTCGCCTGCGCCATCGGCATCGCGGAATGGACACCGAACCGACGCGCCTCGTACGAAGCGGTGGCGACCACCCCGCGCATCCCCAGCCCGCCCACGACGACCGGCCTGCCGCGCAGGCTGGGCTTCGACGCCTGCTCCGCGGAGGCGTAGAAGGCATCCATGTCCAGATGCAGGATGGTGGGTGCGGCTCTCACCTCACCGATGCTGCCCTATGCCACTGACAACGGGGCCGCCCGGCGCCGTGCGGCGCGGGGCGGCCCCGGTGCTCAGCCGGCTCGGTTGCGCCGCCGGGCGAGCTCGTCGGCGGGGTTGTTGCCGATCAGGGTCTCGCCGGTGTCGACCCGCTCGCCGTGCAGCTGGGACAGGGCCGCGTCCACGTCACGCCAGACGACCCCCACGGCGATGCCGAAGACCCCCTGGCCCCCCTGCAGCAGCTTCACGACCTCGTCGGGCGAGGAACACTCGTAGACCGTCGCCCCGTCGCACATGAGGGTCATCCGCTCGAGATCCGTGAATCCCCGGTCCCTCAGGTGCTGGACCGTGGTGCGGATGTTCTGCAGAGCGACGCCCGTGTCCAGGAACCTCTTGACGATCTTGAGGAGTACCACGTCCCGGAATCCGTAGAGACGCTGCGTCCCGGACCCGTGGGCCGGACGCACACTCGGTTCCACCAGCCCCGTACGCGCCCAGTAGTCGAGCTGCCGGTACGTGATCCCGGCCGCCGCACACGCCGTCGGCCCCCGATAGCCGATGTCATGTGCCTCTGCCCCACCGTCCGCTGCCATCATCGCCGGCTGAACCGGCTGTCTGATGGTGTGGTCGGCCGCACTGCCGTGCTGCCGGTACGGCTCACCCACAGCCGTACCGTCGCCGCTGCTTCTCACGCCGACCTCCGTCCTTGACCTGCCAACTCGAAGGTAGGCAGTCACCAGGGGTGCGTCAACGATCGCCACACTCGGCACGCCGAGTGATAATCACCCTGAGGGTGGTTTCCCGTGACCGGCTTCGGGGAACGGCTTCTCGGATGCGCTGACAGAGGCCCTTGCGGGACGGTCACTGACTGTTGGTACCGAAGTCCTCCGGAGAGATCTGGTCGAGGAACTCGCGGAACTTCTCCACCTCGTCCTCCTGCTCGTCCGGGATCGCGATCCCGGCGTCGTCCAGCACCCCGTCACTTCCGTAGATCGGTGTGCCGGTGCGCAGGGCGAGCGCTATGGCGTCGGACGGCCGCGCGCTCACCTCGACCCCACTGGCGAAGACCAGCTCCGCGTAGAAGACCCCTTCCCTGAGGTCCGTGATACGGACCTCGGTGAGCTCCTGGCCGACGGCCTCGAGCACATCCTTGAAGAGGTCATGGGTCAGCGGCCTGGCCGGAGCCATGCCCTGCTGGGCGAAGGCGATCGCTGTCGCTTCCCCAGGGCCGATCCAAATAGGGAGGTACCGGTCGCCTCCCACTTCACGCAGGAGCACGATCGGTTGGTTGGAGGGCATTTCCACCCGGACACCCACAACGTCGAGCTCGTTCACACAGCAACCCTAGGACGTGCCCGCCATGTTTGGATAGTCGGGCTCCCCCGCGGTCAGTGGAAACGGACCTTGAGCGCGGTCTGGACGAGCGCGGCGTGGAGCCGGACGGACAGCTCCGCGAGCTCCCTCGCAGTGGCCTCCGCATGGGCCCTGGTCTGCGGATTCCGGTGCAACCGCAGGGGCGCGACCACCTGCTCGACGAGACCCGCCTCACGCTCCGCAGCCGCCTTCACCGCCCGCAGGTGCCGAGGTTCCAGGCCGAAGCGCCCCAGATCCGCCACGAGCCGCGCCACGGTCACCGCACCGGACTCGTAGCTGCCCTCCGGAGAGGGCACGATCAGCCCGTACGACTCCCACTCACCGAGCTGGTCCTCGGTGACCTCCGCCGCGGCGAGGAGCTCGGAGCGCCCGATGCGGGCGGCGGTGGCCCGGCCCGGGTCATGGTCCCAGCGGCCGTCCACGAGGGGGCCCTGGCCGCCGTCAGGAGGCAGCGCGGCCTGCTCGCCCCGGCCCAGGGCGTCGAGGTGCTCACGGATGACCTTGAGCGGCAGGTAGTGGTCCCGCTGCATGCGCAGGACCTGGGCCAGCCGCTCGACGTCGGCGGAGCTGAACTTCCGGTACCCGGAAGGAGTCCGCTGCGGCTCGATGAGCCCCTCGGCCTCCAGAAAACGGATCTTGGAGATGGTGACTTCGGGAAACTCGTCGCGCAGCCGCAGAAGCACCGTGCCGATGCTCATGGCTCGCTCGTCCGCGGCGGCGGTGCCGTGTCCGGCACCGCCTGTCGGTGATCGCAGCATGGACCTTCCTGGGGTTCCCCCGGACATGGTCCGGGGGAGGGTCACACGCCCCGCTGGCTGGCGTAGAAGACCAGCCGGTACTTCCCGATCTGGACTTCGTCGCCGTTGGACAGCGCGACGGAATCGATGCGCTCGCGATTGACGTAGGTGCCGTTGAGGCTGCCGACGTCACCCACGGTGAAACTACCGTCCGCGTTCCGGTGGAACTCCACATGACGCCGCGACACGGTCACGTCGTCGAGGAAGATGTCACTCTGCGGGTGACGGCCTGCCGTGGTCAGGTCGCCGTCCAGGAGGAAGCGGCTGCCCGAGTTCGGGCCACGCCGCACCACCAGGAGCGCGGAGCCCGCCGGCAGCGCGTCAACGGCGGCCTGGGCCTCCGGGGAGAGCGAGGGAGAGGAAGTGGCGGTCTGGCCCGTCACCTCGGCCTCGTACGCCTCGATGCCGGAGATCGAGATGGTCGAGGTGGTCTCCGAGGCACGCTCGGGGACCCCGCCCCGCAGCGGCGCGCCGCAGTTGGAGCAGAAACGGCTGGCCTCGGCATTGCGATGCCCGCACCTCGTACAAACCGGCATGGCCGAGCCCTCCGGGGCGGGGGGAAACCCTCCACCCGTACTTGAGGTCGATGGTGCCCCGAAACCTATGCGTCCGGCACCACCATGGTCAACAGACGACGCGCCGGGCACGCCGGGCACCTCATCGCGGAAGAGCGGGCGTTCCGATCCCTGCTCCTCGGCACCCTGCCCCTGACGCGGAGCACGGTGGCGGGCAGCGCTGTTGCTGTCCTCGCGGGCACTCTTTCCGAACAACTTCGCAAACAACTTCACGGGCGTTTCCCCTTGACCGAAATAGACCCGCCCGTGGGGCAGGACGAACCCTGAATGAACACACCTGCCGACCCGGACATCCTCACAACGTCCGTATCCACCCGACAGTTTCCACCACGCGCCATCAATCCGGTGCGCCGACCCCCCGCAACGTCGTCCCCGTGTCCTCCCGGCCCCGTCCGCGTCGCCCTCACTGGGTCGACGACCGAGCGTAGTCAGGCTCCTTCGCCGGTCGCAAGGCGTCCACGACGATGTCCTCGGAGCGTGTCACACCCGCCGTGGCCTGCTCCTTCTCCAGGGTCTGCACCACTCCGCCCGGGATGTTCAGAGCCGGTTCGAGGTCCTGCGGCTTGCCGATGACCTCGAACTCGTACGGGGCCTTGATCCTGCGCCCGTCGACACCGATGTCTCCCCCGTCACCGGAGAAGTACGTATTGGCGACTACGCGCACCCCGTTGACCTCGATGGCCTCGGCACCGGCCGCACGCAGCTCCTGGACGGTGTCCAGGAGCATATCCGCCTCGACGGCGCCGGTCGGGTCGTCGATGGTCAGGGTGATACCGGGGCCGTGAGCCGCGACCGTGCCCGCGAGGATACCGAGCTGCCGTTCCTTCTCCAGGGTCTGCTTACGGGCCTCCTCCGCCTGGTCGGAGCTGTTCTCCAGCTCGGTGCGCTGGTCGTCCAGGCGCTGCTTCTCGTCCTCGAGGCGCTGGGTGCGGTTGTCGAGCTCGTCGAGGATGCGCACCAGGTCCTCCTGGCGGGCACCGCGCAGTGCGCTGTTGTCGCTGTTCGACCTGACCTGGATGGCCAGCCCCAGCCCGAGGACGAACAGGAGGAGTGCCACGATCAGTTGGGCCCTGCTCACCCTGGGGGGCCAGAGACCGGCGAGCAGCCGCTGACGCCCCGAGATCTCCTTGGGCGCGTCAGCCGGGGCCGGGCCCCGGGCCGGCTGGGGGGCTTCGGG
The DNA here is from genome assembly GCF_036345975.1 of Streptomyces clavifer. Taxonomy (NCBI): domain Bacteria; kingdom Bacillati; phylum Actinomycetota; class Actinomycetes; order Kitasatosporales; family Streptomycetaceae; genus Streptomyces; species Streptomyces clavifer. Next base: position 1,095,505 of record NZ_CP107793.1, read on the forward strand.
AGGCAGTGCGCCGCCGGGCCGACCGCCGGGCGGATTCTGTTCGTTGGTCATCGGCCTCAAGCCCGGAAGACGTGCCGGCGGATGGCCGCGGCATTGGAGAAGATACGGATGCCGAGGACGACCACCACACCCGTCGAGAGCTGCGCGCCGACGCCCAGCTTGTCGCCGAGGAAGACGATCAGTGCGGCCACCACGACGTTCGAGAGGAACGACACCACGAAGACCTTGTCGACGAAGATCCCGTCGAGCATGGCGCGCAGACCTCCGAAGACGGCGTCGAGCGCGGCGACGACGGCGATCGGCAGGTAGGGCTCGACCACCGCCGGCACTTCGGGCCGGACCAACAGTCCGACCACGACTCCGACGACGAGGCCCAGTACGGCGATCACGATGTGCCCTTCCCTGTGTCTGCCGCACCACTGCCCGTGTCTGCGGCCTGAGGCTCTGCTGTTCGTACGATCAGGGTCGGCGCGGCCGGCAGACGCACCTTCTCCTGTTCGGAGATGCTGGTGCGGATGTCGAAGCTCTCGTGCAGCGCCTGCAGATACAGCCCGTCCGCACTGTCGCGGAACGCGTCGGCGAGCTTCTTGCCGTCCCCCACCGCGAGCACGGTGTAAGGCGGCACGAGCGGCCGGTTGTCGACCAGTATGGCGTCGCCCGCCGCGCGGATCGCCGAAAGTGCCGTAAGGCGCTGGCCGTTGATGGCGACAGCCTCGGCGCCGGACTGCCAGAGGCCGTTGACCACCCGCTGCATGTCCCGGTCCCGTACCCGCCCGGTGTCGGCGAAGCCGGTCGACTCGCGCGGACCGCCGCCGCCCTGATCGGTGTCCTTGGCGTCGTCCACGACCAGCTTGATTCCGGGCCCTTCGACGGCAGTCGCTCCGGAGAGGAGCGCGACCAGGCCGCCCTGATCCCCGCCGTGTTGCTCGAGGGCCTTGCGCTGCCGCTCGCCGACGTCCTTGCGCAGTTCGTCGACGTCCGCCTGGAGCGCGTCGGCCGCGCTGGTCTCCGCATTGACGCGGTTGATGAGTTCCTCGCGTTCCTTGGCCACGACCGGAGCCGCGACCTGCGCCTCGGCGGCACCGAGGGTCACCACGACGGCGGCCAGCACCAGGCCCGCCGCGAGCCCCAGTTTCGACTTCAGCGTGCGGGGCATGCCGGCGCTTCCGTCGGCCTCGCGGCGTGCCGAAGCCTCGGCGTAGCCCTCGTCCAGGCTGTGTTCCATCACCGTGGTCAGCAGCGACATGGAGGCGTCGGGGCGGGGAGGCGGCGGGGCGCTACTCCGATCGGGGGGCGGCTGCGACATGCCGCACATCGTCGCACGTCATGGAGGCTGCCGCCGAATGGCCCCACCGGTGACCCGGAAGCCGCCGCGTACCGGCTTCCGGGTCACCCGCTTCGGGGTCAGTCGCCCGCGCTGTCGACGATCGCCGCCCATTCGTCCAGCAGTGCCTGCGCGGAGGCGTCATCCGGGCCCTCGGCCCACAGGTGGGTCACGGCCTCCGAGGGGTCGGGCAGCACCATCACCCAGCGGCCGTCGGTCTCGACCACCCGGACACCGTCGGTGGTGTCCACGCTGCGCTCCCCCGCCGCCTCGACCACGCGTCGCATGACGAGCCCCTTGACCGCCCACGGCGTCGCGAGGTCGCGGCGCAGGACGTGGGCCCGCGGGATGCGGGCGTCGATCTGGCTGAGCGTGAGCTGTGTCCTGGCCACCAGGCCGATGAGGCGGACGAAGGCCGCGGCGCCGTCGAAGACACTGCTGAACTCGGGGATGATGAATCCACCGCGTCCGTCACCACCGAAGATGGTGGTGTCCTCCCGGCCCACCCGCGTCAGGTCGTCGGGGGACGTGGTCGTCCATTCGACCTGTGTGCCGTGGTACGCCGCGACCTGTTCGGCGACACGTGTGGTCGTCACCGGCAGGGCCACGCGCCCGCTCCGCCGCTCGGCCGCCACGAGGTCCAGCATGACCAGCAACGCCCGGTCGTCCTCGATGATGCGGCCCCTCTCGTCGACGAGCGAGAGCCGCTCACCGACGGGGTCGAACCGCACCCCGAACGCTGCCCGGGCGGACGACACGATCTCTCCGAGCCGCACCAGTCCGGCCCGCCGGGCCTCGGCGGTCTCGGTGGGCCGCGACTCGTCGAGCCCCGGGTTGATGGTCAGCGCATCCACGCCGAGCCGTCCGAGCAGGCTGGGCAGGACGAGCCCCGCACTCCCGTTGGACGCGTCCACGACCACCTTGAGCCCCGCATCGGCGATGCCGGCGGTGTCGACGTTGCGCAGGAGGGAGCCCGTGTAGGAGTCGAAGACACTCGACGGGAAGTGCAGGTCGCCGATCTCCCCGGGGAAGGCCCTGCGGTACTCCTGGCGTGCGTAGACCCGGTCCAGCTTGCGCTGGCTGGCCTGGGAGAGGTCGGCTCCCCGCTCGTCGAAGAACATGATGTCGACCGAGTCCGGAACCCCGGGAGAGGTCCGGATCATGATGCCGCCGGCGCTGCCCCGCGCGGTCTGCTGACGGGCGACGGGCAGCGGCACGTTCTCCAGGTCCCGGACGTCGATGGCGCTGGCCTGCAGCGCCGAGATGACCGCTCTCTTGAGAGCTCGCGCACCGCGGGAGTGGTCACGGGCCGTGGTGACCGTCGCGCCCTTCTTCAGCGTCGTCGCGTACGCCCCGGCCAGCCGGACAGCGAGCTCGGGCGTGATCTCGACGTTCAGGATTCCGGAGACACCGCGGGCTCCGAACAGGTGTGCCTGACCCCGCGATTCCCAGATCACCGAGGTGTTGACGAACGCCCCGGCCTCGATGGTCTTGAACGGGTAGACCCGCACATTGCCCTGAATGATCGATTCTTCGCCGACCAGGCACTCGTCACCGATGACGGCGCCGTCCTCGATCCGGGCCGCACGCATGATGTCGGTGTTCTTGCCGATCACGCAGCCGCGCAGATTGCTGTGATCACCGATGTACACGTTGTCGTGCACCACCGCCCGGTGCAGGAACGCGCCGGATTTCACGACGACATTCGACCCGACGACGCTGTGCTCGCGGATCTCGGCACCGGCTTCGATCTTGGCGTAGTCCCCGATGTACAAAGGCCCACGGAGCACTGCGTCCGGGTGGACCTCGGCTCCCTCGGCCACCCACACGCCGGGGGAGATCTCGAATCCGTCGAGCTCGACGTCCACCTTGCGTTCCAGCACGTCGGCCTGGGCCTTGACGTAGCTTTCGTGGGTGCCCACGTCTTCCCAGTAACCCTCGGCGATGTAGCCGAAGATGGGCTTGCCCTCCTTCATGAGCTGCGGAAACACGTCGCCGGACCAGTCCACCGAGGTGTCGGCCTGGACGTAGTCGAAGACCTCGGGCTCCATGACGTAGATGCCCGTGTTCACCGTGTCGGAGAAGACCTGGCCCCAGGTCGGCTTCTCCAGGAAGCGCTCGACCTGTCCCGCTTCGTCGACGATCGTGATGCCGAATTCGAGGGGGTTCGGGACCCTCGTCAGGCATACCGTGACGAGTCCGCCCTTCTCCTTGTGGAAGGCGATGAGGTCCGTGAGGTCGAAGTCGGTGAGGGCGTCTCCGGAAATAACCAGGAACGTGTCGTCCTTCAGAGCTTCTTCGGCGTTCTTGACGCTCCCCGCGGTACCGAGTGGCTTCTCCTCATTGGCATAGGTGAGCTCCATACCGAGCTCTTCGCCGTCGCCGAAATAATTCTTGACGAGGGAGGCGAGGAACTGGACGGTCACCACGGTCTCGTTGAGCCCATGCCGTTTGAGCAGCCGCAGCACATGCTCCATGATCGGCCGATTTGCCACGGGCAGGAGTGGCTTGGGCATGCTTGAGGTCATGGGGCGAAGGCGGGTGCCCTCACCGCCTGCCATCACGACGGCCTTCATGTCGGAAACGTCCTCCTTGAAGAGACGACGGTCAAGCCGACTTCACCCGTCGGGGTAAACACCTGAGCATTCGTTGCGGGCGTGCGACTCTGCACAGCACGCGCCGACGGGCTAATCGGCTACTTCATCCGCCTTGACGAGCCGGCGGACCTGGATCACATACAGAATCCCTGCCCACCAGTAGAGGGTTGTACCCCACCCGGCGAACGCCCATCCGAAAATAGCGCCCGTTGTGGCAAGCCAACCACTTCCGTCGCTGAGCAGCAACAAGGGGAAGGCGTACATGAGGTTGAACGTGGCAGCCTTGCCGAGGAAGTTCACCTGCGGTGGCGGATAGCCGTGCCGGCGAAGGATTCCCACCATGACGAGCAGCATCAGCTCGCGGGCCAGGAGCGCCGCGGTCAGCCAGAGCGGCAGGATCTCGCGCCAGGTGAGGCCGACGAGCGTGGACAGGATGTAGAGGCGGTCGGCAGCCGGGTCCAGGAGTCGCCCGAGACTGCTGATCTGATTCCACCTGCGGGCGAGCTTGCCGTCGAGGTAGTCACTGATACCGCTCAGCATCAGGACCAGCAGCGCCCAGCTGTCACTGTTGGGCCCGCCGAACACGGGGCGGAGGATCAGCCACAGGAAGAGCGGTACGCCGACGAGGCGAGCCATGCTGAGGATGTTGGGGATGGTGAGTACTCGGTCCGTCTGAACTCGAGTCTCCTGGACCTCCACCCGGGGGCCTCCTGTGAAGAACGTGCCAATGATGCCCCTGACCCTACCCTCAGTCGCCGGCAGCCGGTGCACAGGGGTGTGGGAAACGGCTCCGGAACGCAGAAAAGCCCCGTGCCACAAGGGCACGGGGCTTTCCCGGAATAATTGTTCGGCGGCGTCCTACTCTCCCACAGGGTCCCCCCTGCAGTACCATCGGCGCTGAAAGGCTTAGCTTCCGGGTTCGGAATGTAACCGGGCGTTTCCCTAACGCAATGACCACCGAAACACTATGAAATTAACCAACACCGGATGAAAACACGGCCGTTCGTTATTTCAGAACTAACACAGTGGACGCGAGCAACTGAGGACAAGCCCTCGGCCTATTAGTACCAGTCAGCTCCACCCGTTACCGGGCTTCCACATCTGGCCTATCAACCCAGTCGTCTACTGGGAGCCTTAACCACTCAAGGTGGTGGGAATACTCATCTCGAAGCAGGCTTCCCGCTTAGATGCTTTCAGCGGTTATCCTTTCCGAACGTAGCCAACCAGCCATGCCCTTGGCAGGACAACTGGCACACCAGAGGTTCGTCCGTCCCGGTCCTCTCGTACTAGGGACAGCCCTTCTCAATATTCCTACGCGCACAGCGGATAGGGACCGAACTGTCTCACGACGTTCTAAACCCAGCTCGCGTACCGCTTTAATGGGCGAACAGCCCAACCCTTGGGACCGACTCCAGCCCCAGGATGCGACGAGCCGACATCGAGGTGCCAAACCATCCCGTCGATATGGACTCTTGGGGAAGATCAGCCTGTTATCCCCGGGGTACCTTTTATCCGTTGAGCGACAGCGCTTCCACAAGCCACTGCCGGATCACTAGTCCCGACTTTCGTCCCTGCTCGACCCGTCGGTCTCACAGTCAAGCTCCCTTGTGCACTTACACTCAACACCTGATTGCCAACCAGGCTGAGGGAACCTTTGGGCGCCTCCGTTACTCTTTAGGAGGCAACCGCCCCAGTTAAACTACCCATCAGACACTGTCCCTGATCCGGATCACGGACCCAGGTTAGACATCCAGCACGACCAGAGTGGTATTTCAACGACGACTCCACAACCACTGGCGTGGCCGCTTCAAAGTCTCCCACCTATCCTACACAAGCCGAACCGAACACCAATATCAAACTATAGTAAAGGTCCCGGGGTCTTTCCGTCCTGCTGCGCGAAACGAGCATCTTTACTCGTAGTGCAATTTCACCGGGCCTATGGTTGAGACAGTCGAGAAGTCGTTACGCCATTCGTGCAGGTCGGAACTTACCCGACAAGGAATTTCGCTACCTTAGGATGGTTATAGTTACCACCGCCGTTTACTGGCGCTTAAGTTCTCAGCTTCGCACACCCGAAAGTGCACTAACCGGTCCCCTTAACGTTCCAGCACCGGGCAGGCGTCAGTCCGTATACATCGCCTTACGGCTTCGCACGGACCTGTGTTTTTAGTAAACAGTCGCTTCTCGCTGGTCTCTGCGGCCACCCCCAGCTCACCGAGTAAATCGGATCACCAGTGATGGCCCCCCTTCTCCCGAAGTTACGGGGGCATTTTGCCGAGTTCCTTAACCATAGTTCACCCGAACGCCTCGGTATTCTCTACCTGACTACCTGAGTCGGTTTAGGGTACGGGCCGCCATGAAACTCGCTAGAGGCTTTTCTCGACAGCATAGGATCATCCACTTCACCACAATCGGCTCGGCATCAGGTCTCAGCCTTAATGTGTGACGGATTTACCTACCACACGGCCTACACCCTTACCCCGGGACTACCACCGCCCGGGCTGGACTACCTTCCTGCGTCACCCCATCGCTTACCTAGTACAAGTCTGGTTCATCGGCTCCACCACTACCCTCAACTCCGAAGAGATCGGGCCGGCTTCACGGACTTAGCATCGCCTGATTCAGTATTGGGCGTTTCAAAGCGGGTACCGGAATATCAACCGGTTGTCCATCGACTACGCCTGTCGGCCTCGCCTTAGGTCCCGACTTACCCTGGGCAGATCAGCTTGACCCAGGAACCCTTAGTCAATCGGCGCACACGTTTCTCACGTGTGTATCGCTACTCATGCCTGCATTCTCACTCGTGAACCGTCCACAACTCGCTTCCGCGGCTGCTTCACCCGGCACACGACGCTCCCCTACCCATCCATACGGGCGTTGGCCCTATGTGTATGAATGACACGACTTCGGCGGTACGCTTGAGCCCCGCTACATTGTCGGCGCGGAATCACTTGACCAGTGAGCTATTACGCACTCTTTCAAGGGTGGCTGCTTCTAAGCCAACCTCCTGGTTGTCTCTGCGACTCCACATCCTTTCCCACTTAGCGTACGCTTAGGGGCCTTAGTCGATGCTCTGGGCTGTTTCCCTCTCGACCATGGAGCTTATCCCCCACAGTCTCACTGCCGTGCTCTCACTTACCGGCATTCGGAGTTTGGCTAAGGTCAGTAACCCGGTAGGGCCCATCGCCTATCCAGTGCTCTACCTCCGGCAAGAAACACACGACGCTGCACCTAAATGCATTTCGGGGAGAACCAGCTATCACGGAGTTTGATTGGCCTTTCACCCCTAACCACAGGTCATCCCCCAGGTTTTCAACCCTGGTGGGTTCGGTCCTCCACGAAGTCTTACCTCCGCTTCAACCTGCCCATGGCTAGATCACTCCGCTTCGGGTCTAGAGCGTGCAACTCAATCGCCCTATTCGGACTCGCTTTCGCTACGGCTTCCCCACACGGGTTAACCTCGCTACACACCGCTAACTCGCAGGCTCATTCTTCAAAAGGCACGCAGTCACGACTGCATGTTGCGAAGCACATACAGCGACGCTCCCACGGCTTGTAGGCACACGGTTTCAGGTACTATTTCACTCCGCTCCCGCGGTACTTTTCACCATTCCCTCACGGTACTATCCGCTATCGGTCACCAGGGAATATTTAGGCTTAGCGGGTGGTCCCGCCAGATTCACACGGGATTTCTCGGGCCCCGTGCTACTTGGGTGTCTCTTAAACGAGCCGTTGATGTTTCAGCTACGGGGGTCTTACCCTCTACGCCGGACCTTTCGCATGTCCTTCGCCTACACCAACGGTTTCTGACTCGTCTCACAGTCGGCAGACTATGAAAAAGAGATCCCACAACCCCGTATGCGCAACCCCTGCCGGGTATCACACACATACGGTTTGGCCTCATCCGGTTTCGCTCGCCACTACTCCCGGAATCACGGTTGTTTTCTCTTCCTGCGGGTACTGAGATGTTTCACTTCCCCGCGTTCCCTCCACACTGCCTATGTGTTCAGCAGCGGGTGACAGCCCATGACGACTGCCGGGTTTCCCCATTCGGAAACCCCCGGATCAAAGCTTGGTTGACAGCTCCCCGGGGACTATCGTGGCCTCCCACGTCCTTCATCGGTTCCTGGTGCCAAGGCATCCACCGTGCGCCCTTAAAAACTTGGCCACAGATGCTCGCGTCCACTGTGCAGTTCTCAAACAACGACCAGCCACCCATCACCCCGTTCCTGAGAACGAGTTCACTGGGGCCAGCAACCGAAGATCGTGACTCAACGAGCCCGTACCTTCAGATACCCAACAGCGTGCCCGACCCGATCAACCCGTCCCTGTTTTCCACGCCGAAGCAGTACTCACAACAACTTGCTCATCGTGCCGAATAGTCAACGTTCCACCCATGAGCAACCACCGTCGAACATTTGCCGACGTAATGGTCTCTGGATTCCCCGAAGGAAACCTAGATGCTCCTTAGAAAGGAGGTGATCCAGCCGCACCTTCCGGTACGGCTACCTTGTTACGACTTCGTCCCAATCGCCAGTCCCACCTTCGACAGCTCCCTCCCACAAGGGGTTGGGCCACCGGCTTCGGGTGTTACCGACTTTCGTGACGTGACGGGCGGTGTGTACAAGGCCCGGGAACGTATTCACCGCAGCAATGCTGATCTGCGATTACTAGCAACTCCGACTTCATGGGGTCGAGTTGCAGACCCCAATCCGAACTGAGACCGGCTTTTTGAGATTCGCTCCGCCTCGCGGCATCGCAGCTCATTGTACCGGCCATTGTAGCACGTGTGCAGCCCAAGACATAAGGGGCATGATGACTTGACGTCGTCCCCACCTTCCTCCGAGTTGACCCCGGCAGTCTCCTGTGAGTCCCCATCACCCCGAAGGGCATGCTGGCAACACAGAACAAGGGTTGCGCTCGTTGCGGGACTTAACCCAACATCTCACGACACGAGCTGACGACAGCCATGCACCACCTGTATACCGACCACAAGGGGGGCACCATCTCTGATGCTTTCCGGTATATGTCAAGCCTTGGTAAGGTTCTTCGCGTTGCGTCGAATTAAGCCACATGCTCCGCTGCTTGTGCGGGCCCCCGTCAATTCCTTTGAGTTTTAGCCTTGCGGCCGTACTCCCCAGGCGGGGAACTTAATGCGTTAGCTGCGGCACCGACGACGTGGAATGTCGCCAACACCTAGTTCCCAACGTTTACGGCGTGGACTACCAGGGTATCTAATCCTGTTCGCTCCCCACGCTTTCGCTCCTCAGCGTCAGTAATGGCCCAGAGATCCGCCTTCGCCACCGGTGTTCCTCCTGATATCTGCGCATTTCACCGCTACACCAGGAATTCCGATCTCCCCTACCACACTCTAGCTAGCCCGTATCGAATGCAGACTCGGGGTTAAGCCCCGAGCTTTCACATCCGACGTGACAAGCCGCCTACGAGCTCTTTACGCCCAATAATTCCGGACAACGCTCGCACCCTACGTATTACCGCGGCTGCTGGCACGTAGTTAGCCGGTGCTTCTTCTGCAGGTACCGTCACTTGCGCTTCTTCCCTGCTGAAAGAGGTTTACAACCCGAAGGCCGTCATCCCTCACGCGGCGTCGCTGCATCAGGCTTTCGCCCATTGTGCAATATTCCCCACTGCTGCCTCCCGTAGGAGTCTGGGCCGTGTCTCAGTCCCAGTGTGGCCGGTCGCCCTCTCAGGCCGGCTACCCGTCGTCGCCTTGGTAGGCCATTACCCCACCAACAAGCTGATAGGCCGCGGGCTCATCCTTCACCGCCGGAGCTTTTAACCCCGCCCCATGAGGGACAGAGTGTTATCCGGTATTAGACCCCGTTTCCAGGGCTTGTCCCAGAGTGAAGGGCAGATTGCCCACGTGTTACTCACCCGTTCGCCACTAATCCACCCCGAAGGGCTTCATCGTTCGACTTGCATGTGTTAAGCACGCCGCCAGCGTTCGTCCTGAGCCAGGATCAAACTCTCCATGAATGTTTTCCCGTAATCGGGAGAACACCATAGAAGAGCGGGACAACCAACCGGAATAGGGCTGGTCATCCACAGCGTCCTCGCTGATGTTACCTACCCGCCACATGGGCCAGTAGGACTTCAAAGGAACCACCAACCCACCGAAGTGGGCCGGGGTATCAACAAATTTGGCGTTGACTTTTGGCACGCTGTTGAGTTCTCAAGGAACGGACGCTTCCTTCGGTCCCGTTTCACCGGGGCCCTCCGGGCGCTTCCCTTCGTTCTTGCGTTTCCGACTCTATCAGACTCTTTCGTGTCCGATTCCCGGTCGAAGCGGGCCCCCTGCGAGCAGAGGATTTACGCTTTCCAGTTCTTCGCTTTCGCGTTTCCCTTTCCGGCGAGTCCGACTCTACCAGGCCTTTTCCTATTCCCTTGACCACGTCCTGCAGACATACAGGGGCGCAGATCAGAGTTACAGTCTGGGCTTGAGAGTCGCCGCCGACCCCCGACTCAAAGTCGCGTTGGGGCCAGGCAGGAGTACGACAGTACAGGTCGCTGTGAGGCGAGGCAAATCGTTGCCGGTGCACCCCTAGGGCCGCCAACCGGTAGCTCTCGGGCGGAACCGGGACTTCATATGACTTACGCTGCTGATCAGTACGCCGTCCTTCATCAGCCACGGCGGCGACATACGAATCTCCACCCCTGGGAGGCTCCCATGACCACAGTGACGTCCCCTCTTGCCGGCCGCGCCATCGGGCTCACCGCGGTTCCCGACCCGGTGTTCTCCGGCGCGATGGTGGGTCCTGGTACCGCCATCGACCCCGTGCGCGAGCCGTCCGAGGCCGTCTCACCGGTCGACGGCATCATCGTCTCCCTCCACCCCCACGCCTTCGTCGTCGTGGACGACCAGGGACACGGTGTGCTGACCCACCTCGGGATCGACACCGTGCAGCTCAACGGCGAGGGCTTCGAGCTCCTCGTGAACAAGGGGGACACGGTGACCCGCGGTCAGGGCATCGTGCGCTGGAACCCCGCCGCTGTCGAGGCGGCCGGCAAGTCGGCCATCTGTCCGGTCGTGGCCCTCGAAGCCACCGCGGACTCCCTCTCCGACGTACGCGAGGACGGCGACGTGAAGGTCGGTGACGTGCTCTTCGGCTGGCAGTGACAGCCTCCGCGCAGTAGTGGCGCACCAGTAGGGGCACCAGCCAGTCGGGTATCCACCGCGGTGGCACGGCCGCCGCACAATCGGAGACGGGTCAAATGGAGACAACGCTGCGAGGCGTCGGCGTGAGCCACGGAGTGGCGATCGGCGAAGTTCGGCACATGGGTACGGCCGTACTGGAGCCGCCCGCAAAACAGATTCCCGCGGAGGAGGCCGAGCGCGAACAGGGGCGTGCCCGCCAGGCCGTGGAAGCTGTCGCCGCCGACCTGATCGCGCGCGGCAACCTGGCGGGGGGCGAGGCCCAGCACGTCCTCGAGGCACAGGCCATGATGGCGCAGGACCCCGAGCTGATGGCCGATGTGGATCGCCGTATCGCGGTCGGCAGCACCGCGGAGCGTGCCGTGTACGACGCGTTCGCCTCTTACCGGGCCCTGCTGGCCAACGCCGGGGAGTACCTGGCGGGACGCGTCGCCGACCTCGACGACGTGCGCAACCGCATCGTGGCGCGACTGCTCGGCGTTCCGATGCCGGGTGTGCCGGACAGCGATGAGCCGTACGTGCTGATCGCGCGGGACCTGGCCCCGGCCGACACCGCGCTGCTCGACCCGACGCTGGTCCTCGGGTTCGTCACCGAGGAAGGCGGACCGACCAGCCACAGCGCGATCCTGGCGCGGGCGCTCGGAGTACCCGCCGTAGTGGCCCTCCCCGGAGCCGGCGAGATCGCCGAGGGCACCGTCGTCGCGGTCGACGGCAGCACCGGTGAGATCTTCGTCGAGCCGAGCGAGGAGAAGCGCGCCGAGATGGAGAGCGCCGCGGCGGCCCGCAGGGCCGCGCTGTCGGCCACGACCGGTCCCGGTGCCACGTCCGACGGACACAAGGTGCCGCTGCTCGCCAACGTCGGCGGCCCCGCCGACGTGCCCGCGGCTCTGGAGGCCGGCGCCGAGGGTGTCGGGCTGTTCCGTACGGAGTTCCTGTTCCTGGACGACAGCAAGCAGGCGCCGTCCGAGGAGAAGCAGGTCGCGGCGTACCGCGCGGTGCTCGAGGCGTTCCCCGAAGGTCGCGTGGTCGTGCGGGTGCTCGACGCGGGTGCGGACAAGCCGCTGGAGTTCCTGACTCCGGCGGACGAGCCGAACCCGGCCCTGGGTGTCCGCGGGCTGCGCAGCCTGCTGGACCACCCCGATGTGCTGCGGACCCAGCTGACGGCTCTGTCCAGGGCGGTCGAGGGCCTGCCCGTCTACCTCGAGGTCATGGCACCGATGGTGGCCGACCGTGCCGACGCCAAGGCCTTCGCGGACGCCTGCCGTGAGGCGGGCCTGCAGGCCAAGTTCGGTGCGATGGTGGAGATTCCGTCAGCCGCGCTGAGGGCGCGATCGATCCTGCAGGAGGTGGAGTTCCTCTCGCTGGGTACCAACGACCTCGCGCAGTACACCTTCGCCGCCGACCGTCAGGTGGGTGCCGTGTCCCGGCTGCAGGACCCGTGGCAGCCGGCGCTGCTGGACCTCGTCGCGCTGTCGGCGGAGGCCGCGAGGGCCGAGGGGAAGAGCTGTGGTGTCTGCGGTGAGGCTGCTGCGGACCCCCTGCTCGCCTGTGTGCTGACCGGTCTGGGGGTCACCTCGCTGTCGATGGGGGCCGCGTCGATTCCCTACGTGCGCGCGACGCTGGCGAAGCACACGCTCGCTCAGTGCGAGCGTGCGGCCTCCGCCGCGCGTGCGGCGGACTCCGCCGAGGAGGCGCGGGTCGCCGCGCAGGCGGTGCTGTCCGGCGAGTGACGTCTCCGGGCGTGCACGGGCGCGTGTGAGCGGGAGAGGTGCAGGGGGTTCCCGTCGGTTGCGGCCGACGGGAACCCCCTCGCTCTGTCAGTGGTGCGTCTCCGGCTCCTCCGCCCCGATGTCGAAGCCCGCGCGGTACTCGACGCCGGACTCGGGAGAGACGGGTTCGCCCGTGTCGGCGTCGGTGCAGTAGGCGCTGAAGACCTCGCCCGCGGTGAGCGGGACGAGTCCGCCGCGCACCAGGCGCCAGCCGTGCACGCGGTCCGGACCGTCCGGCGCCGTGGTGCGCAGGACGAGGCCGCCCCGGGTCTCGAGGGCGACGCCCACGGCGAGCACGGTGACGAACTCCGTTCCCTCCGACGAGCCGAGCCGGACCGGGCCGTCGGCGTCCCGCTCGGTGTGGACGACGGCGATGAGCTGTTCGTCCTCCGTGGGGGTGCTGCAGACCACGTGGTGCGTGCCCGGTCCCGCCGACTCCAGCAGGCGCGTCAGCAGGTGGGAGGCCCGGTCGAAGGCGGCGCGGCCGACGTCCTGCCCGCAGTCGGCACAGTCCCCGAGGCCGGCGAGGAGCATCGTGGCGTACTCCCAGGTCGCGCGCCGGACGGCTCGGGAGACCAGGAGCGGGATCAGCGAGTCGAGGGGCTGGCCGGTGTACGCCACGGTGGCGCCGGCGGACGCGATGTCCGCGACGAAGCGGCTGCGGCTGGCGAGATCATGCGGATCGAGGCCGGCCTCGGTGCAGAACTCCGCGTAGTCCTCCGGGTCGAAGAGGGCGACCGTGGTGTGCATGCCCTGCGCGGCGAGCGTCCTGAGCAGTCCTTCGATCTGCCGGAGGTAGACGGAGTGGTCGTCGAAGACGAAGCTCCGGTAGTGGCGCATCACCGCGAAGTCCTCGGCGTCGACCAGGAGGCCGACGGTGCTGGACGCTTCGCGGCGCAGTGCGCGCCGCATGGATGTGCCGGAACGGTGCCGGCCGCGCTTCGTCTGCTTGATGTGCGCCATGAGTCCCCCTGTGCCCTGTCGAACAATGCCCACGTCGAACAATGCTCACTCAGAGTAATCAGGGGGACTGACAACGGTGCGCCTGCGGCCGGTCAGCGGCGCTTTCGGGCGAGGTCCTCGTAGAAGTGGAGGAGTTCGAGGTTGTCGACGGAGCCGGGATTGACCGCCTTGGCCAGGGCCGTCCCCTGGAGCAGGCGCTTGACCGGGACCTCGATGCGTTTGCCGGTGAGGGTGTGCGGGACGCCCGGCACTGCGATGACCTCGTCCGGGACGTGGCGTGGGGACAGGTTCTCGCGGATGGTCCGTTTGATGCGGTCGCGGAGGCCGTCGTCGAGCACGGCTCCTTCGGCGAGGTGGACGAAGAGCGGCATCCAGTAGCCGCCGTCGGGTTCCTCGATGCCGATGACGAGGGACTCCCGGATCTCGGGGAGCCGCTCGACCGCCTCGTAGATGTCGGCGGAACCCATCCGTACCCCCTGTCTGTTGAGGGTGGAGTCGGAGCGGCCGTGGATGATGACCGAGCCGTGGTCGGTGAGGGTGATCCAGTCCCCGTGGCGCCAGACGCCGGGATACATGTCGAAGTAGCTGTCGTGGTAGCGGCTGCCGTCGGGGTCGTTCCAGAAGCGGACCGGCATCGAGGGCAGGGGGGCGGTGACGACCAGCTCGCCGACCTCGCCGGTCAGCGGTCTGCCCGCGGGGTCCCATGCCTGGAGGTCGGTGCCGAGGCAGGGGGCCTGCAGTTCGCCGATGTGGACCGGCAGGGTCGGGACCGCGCCGGCGAAGCAGCTGCAGACGTCCGTGCCGCCGCTGACGGAGGCGATCCAGAGGTCCTCGGCGACTTCGTCGTGGAGCCAGCGGAAGCCGTCGGGCGGGAGCGGGGACCCGGTGGTGGCGACGCACTGGACGCGGCTGAGGTCGTGGTCGCGGCCGGGGTGGATGCCCGCCTTGCGGCAGGCCATGACGTAGGCCGCCGAGGTGCCGAAGAGGGTCGCCCCGGTCTGTTCGGCGACACGCCACTGGGCGCTGATGTCCGGGTGGCCGGGGCTGCCGTCGTACAGGACGACCGTGGTGCCGGTGAGCAGGCCGGAGACGAGGAAGTTCCACATCATCCAGCCGGTGGAGGTGTACCAGAAGAAGCGGTCCTCCGGGCCGAGGTCGCAGTGCAGGCCGATCTGCTTGAAGTGCTCCAGGAGGATGCCCCCCTGGGACTGCACGATCGCCTTCGGGAGGCCGGTGGTTCCGGAGGAGTAGAGCACCCAGAGCGGGTGGTCGAAGGGCACCTGCTCGAAGACGGGTTCGGTGTCGGCGGCGGTGAGGGCGGACCATGCGAGGGCGCCCTCGGGCGTGTCGGTGCCGAGCAGCGGGATGTGGACGACCGCGCGCAGGGTGGGGAGTTCGCGGCGGAGTTCGGCCACGGCCGCGGTGCGGTCGTGCTCCTTGCCGCCGTAGCGGTAGCCGTCGACGGTGAACAGGACGACGGGTTCCACCTGCTGGAAGCGGTCGAGGACGCTGCGGGCGCCGAAGTCCGGGGCGCAGGAGGTCCAGACTCCCCCGACCGCCGCGGTCGCGAGGAAGGCGACGACCGCCTGCGGGATGTTGGGGAGGTAACCGCTGACCCGGTCGCCGGGGGTGACGCCGAGCGCGCGGAGTTCGGCGGCCAGCGAACCTACCTGGCGGCGGAGTTCGGACCACCCGACGGGGACCTGCGTATGGGTCTCGTCGACGTACAGCAGGGCCGGGGCTTCCGCGCGCAGGGGGTCTTCCGCGGTGCGCAGGGCGTGTTCGGCGTAGTTGAGGGTGGAGCCGGGGAACCACTGGGTACCGGGCATGGTGCGGTCGCCGATGACGGTCTCGTACGGGGTGGAGAAGCGTACGTCGAACCAGTCGGCGACGGCCTGCCAGAAGGTGTCCAGCTCGTCGACGGACCAGCGGTGCAGCGCCGGGTAGCCGCCGTCGGCGGGTGCTCCGTACCGCTCGGCCGCCCAGCGCTGGAAGCGGGTGACGGCCGCGGCCTCGATGCGTTCGGGGGCGGGCTGCCAGAGGGGGGCTTCGCCGGCTTCTGAGGTCATGGGGGCTCCCTGGCCTTTCGGGTACGCGGGGTGTGCGTGTGTCGCGCGCACGTGCTGGGGTGTGCGCGTGAGCGGCATCCACGGACGATGCCATGTGATCGTCCTTCGCACCAGGGTCGGCCGGACATGGTCGTGTGCGCCGCTGTGTGGTCGGACCACAGGTGAACGGCAGCTGAACGAACCCTGCTCGCGGCCGGGCGGGTGGCAGGGTGGCCTGCATGGATGGTCGTGACCTGGTGCGTTCGGTGAAGATGGTCGGTTCGGTGCAGGGGCTGCGCATGGTGCGTGCGGCCTGGCGACGGCAGCGTGCGGACGCGCGGATACCGGCTCCGCGTGGGGCGGAGCGGGCACGGGTGCCGGGCCTGCTGGTGAGTGCCGAGCCCGGGCCGGGCGGGGGCGTGGTGAAGTTCGCCCGTTCGGAGTTGCTCATCCGTGTGTCCGTCGGCGGTGCGGTGTTCTGGTCGTGGGACGGTGCGGAGCCGCTGCCCTCGTACGCACTGCCGGGCGCCGCGCCCGAGCCGGATCCGCGGGCGGTGCTGGAGCCCGACAAGAACGGCGGATGGCAGGTGGTGTCGGAGCGGCTGACGGTGGTGGTGTCGCGGCACGGGGCGGTGGAACTGCGTACGCCGGGCGGTGTGGTGCTGCGCCGGGAGCTGCCGCCGCGCTGGTGGGAGCCGGTGGGCGGGGGTGCCGCACGGTGGGTGCAGCGGTCCGAGGTGCCGGCTGACGCGCGGTTCTTCGGGCTGGGCGGGCGGGCCGGCGGGCCGCGGCTGCGCGGCGGCACGTACAGGTTGTGGAACACGGATCCGGGCGGGCGTTTCGGTCCCGGGGACGACCCGCTGTACCTGACGATGCCGGTGCAGGTGGTGGTGTCGGACGCGGGGACTCATCTGGCGTTCCACGACAACACGTGGGCGGGGCGGGTGACGCTCCGGGAGGGTGAGGAGGGTGCGGGGTCCGGCCATGACCGGCCGGGGACCTGCGAGGTGCGGATGGAGGGCGGTCCGCTCCGCTGCTGGGTGGTCGCGGGGACGCCGGCCAGGGTGCTGCAGGGCTGGACGGCGCTGAGCGGTGCGCCCGCGCTGCCGCCGTCGTGGGCGTTGGGTCCGCAGCACGCCCGGTGGGGTTTCGGCAGCGAGGCGGAGGTGCGGCGGATCGTGGCGGGGTACCGGGAGCGGGGGCTGCCGCTGTCGGTGCTGCACCTGGACATCGACCACTTCGACGCGCATCGGGTGTTCACCGTGGACCGTGAGCGGTTCCCCGATCTGCCCGGGCTGGCGAAGGAGTTGCGCGAGGACGGGGTGCGGCTGGTGTCGATCGTCGATCCGGCGGTGAAGGCGTCCGCGGGGAACGCGGTGTTCGACAGCGGCCGGGAGGTCGGCGACGCGGGGGCGTTCGTCCGGGATCCGCGGGGCCGCCCGGTGCTCGGTGAGGTGTGGCCGGGCGAGTGCGTCTATCCGGACTTCACCGATCCGCTGGTGCGGGAGTGGTGGGGGGCCCTGTACGAGGAGCGGCTGTCGCAGGGGTTCTCCGGGGTGTGGCACGACATGAACGAGCCCGTGGCGTTCTCGGCGTTCGGCGACCCCTCGCTGCCGCGTTCGGCCCGGCACGCGCTGGAGGGCCGTGGCGGGGACCATCGCGAGGCCCACAACGTATACGGTCTCGCGATGGCACGGGCCGGGTACGAGGGGCTGCTCAGGCTGCGGCCCCAGGAACGACCGTTCCTCTTCTCCCGTTCCGGTTGGGCGGGGATGCAGCGGTACGGGGGCACCTGGTCCGGGGACGTGGCCACGGGGTGGCCGGGGATGCGGGCCTCGCTGGCCCTGGTGCTGGGTCTCGGACTCTGTGGGGTGCCGTACTCGGGTCCGGACGTGGGCGGTTTCGACGGGTTCCCTTCGCCCGAGCTGTATCTGCGCTGGTTCCAGCTGGGTGCCTACCTGCCGTTGTTCCGGACCCATGCGGCCATCGACGCGGGGCGGCGGGAGCCGTGGGAGTTCGGGCCGGAGGTGCTCGCGCACGCGAGGGCGGCGCTGGAGGAGCGGGAGCGGCTGCGGCCGTATTTCGTGACGCTGGCGCAGCTGGCCCGGCTGACGGGTGCTCCGTACGTCCGGCCGATGTGGTGGGGCGCGTCCGCGGACCGGGCGCTGCGGGAGTGCGAGGACGCGTTCCTGTTGGGCGACTCGCTGCTCGTGGCTCCGGTGATGGAGCACGGGGCGGACCGCAGGGCGGTGCGGCTGCCGCGGGGGCGCTGGTACGACACGGCGACCGGGGCGGCGTACGAGGGGCCGGGGCAGGTGCTGATGGATGCGCCGCTGTCCCGGATCCCGGTGCTGGCCCGGGCGGGTGCGGTGATCCCGGTGCGGGGCGCGGACGGGGGTCTCGAGCTGGAGGTGTGGGCTCCGGCGGCCGGCCGCAGCGGGGGCGGGCTCGTCGTGCGGGACGCCGGCGACGGGTGGGCACGGGCGGAGGTCGAGCGGTACACGTCGCGCGTCGCGGACGGGCGCGTGGTGGTCGAGCGGGAGGGCGAGGAGGGGCGGGTGGCGTATCCGGTGCGGGTGCGGGGGCTGCCGGGTCAGCGGTAGCGGCCGGCGAACCAGGAGCGCACGGCCTGGGTGTGCAGGGGGAAGGCGAGTTCGTCCGGGGTGCGCAGTACGGCGTATCCCTCGGTCTCGTCGGTGGGTACGGAGGGCGGGAGGTCTTCTGCGGGGCGGGGCGGCAGGAGGCCGAAGAGGAGGAGGTGGCCGTCCGGGGAGCTCAGGGCCTCGGCGAGACGTACGTCCGTCTCCTCGGCCCTGATGCCGGTCTCCTCGCACAGTTCGCGGACGACCGCGTGGCGCCAGTCCTCGGTGTGGTCGACGTACCCGCCGGGGAGCGCGATACCGCCCGTGCGCGGCGGGACGGTGCGGGTGATGACGACGAGTCCCGTGTCGCCCCCGCCGGTCACGGGCAGCAGGGCGACGGCGACCGGCAGCGGGTTGCGGTAGGCGGTGTGCCCGCAGGAGGCACAGGTGCGCGGCCAGGGTGGGGGTGCGGACGGGACGGCGGAGTACGGGGCTCCGCAGCCGCCGCAGTGGGAGTCCTTCACGGGGCGGACTGTATCCGATCACTCTTCTCCTGCGGCCCCGGAGCTGATAGACGATGTGCCCATGACAGGAATGACTCTCGCGCTCCGCGCCCTGGCCACCGCTGCCGCCGCCCTGCTCGCCGTGACCGCCGTCTCGCCGGCGGCGCGGGCCGAACCCGAACCGAAGGCTCCCCCGGAGTTCGTCGACCTGCGCTCCGTCGATCCGACGATCATCACGGAGATGCGGTACACCACCGCGCACACCTTCATGGGCGAGGCGGTGGACGGGTACCGGCAGCCCGTCTGCATCCTGACCCGCCCCGCGGCCCTCGCGCTGCGTACGGCGCAGCGGGGCCTCCTGCGCCAGGGCTACTCGCTCAAGGTCTACGACTGCTACCGGCCGCAGCGGGCGGTGGACCACTTCGTCCGCTGGGCGAAGGACCTCGACGACCAGACCATGAAGGACGAGTTCTATCCGCTCGTCGACAAGACGCGTCTGTTCGAGGACGGTTACATCGCGGAGAAGTCCGGTCACAGCCGGGGCAGCACCGTGGACCTGACACTGGTGAAGCTGCCCGCGCTGCCCACGAGGCCGTACGTGCCGGGTGAGGACCTGGCTCCGTGCTATGCGCCGAAGGACCAGCGCTTCCCGGACAGTTCGGTGGACATGGGTACGGGTTACGACTGTTTCGACACCCTGTCGCACACGGACGACCCGCGGGTGCAGGGGGTGCAGCGGGCCAACCGGCAGTTCCTCAGGGCGACGCTCACCGGACTCGGTTTCGTGAACCTGGCCGAGGAGTGGTGGCACTTCACCTACAAGCCGGAGCCCTTCCCGGACACCTTCTTCGACTTCCCGGTGGCCAGGCGATCCGTCGCCGGCCACTGACCGCCGGGCGGAACGCCGAACGGGCGACCGGGACCACCCCCGTGGGCTCCGGCCGCCCGTTCTTCTTATCGGACGCGGAACTGCCGTGTCCGGTTGCCGACCGAGCCATTACGGTGCCTCTATGTCTCAGCAGACGTTCGATTCCTACGAAGAGTTCTGGCCCTACTACGTCGCCATGCACTCCAGGGCGGCGACCAGGTGGGTCCATCTGACCGGCACGCTGACGGGTGTCGCGGTCACCGTCTACGGGCTGGCACGCGGCCGGAAGCGGTACGCCGCGGCGTTGCCGCTGATCGGGTACGGGGCGGCCTGGCCGGCGCACTTCCTCATCGAGAAGAACAACCCGGCGACGTTCGGGCACCCCGCCTGGTCGCTGCGCGGCGATGTGCAGATGATCCGGATGATGCTCGCCGGGCGGGACGGGGAGCTGGCCCGGACGGCGGCCGAGTGGCTCGCCGAGAACCCCCGGTGACACGGGGCCGCGCACAGTCTTGACGGTCCGTCACGGCGGGTGAAGACTCCTCCCGCGGCCGTAACCGGTCCGCACCGGACGCGGCCCCTACCCCGGTCGGCGGGGGTACGGGCCGTGTCCGGGCGCTGTCGTCGTCCTCAGGTCCTGGCGGGCTCCGGGCTTAGGCCGGCACGCGCCAGGGCGTGCTCGACGACCGCGACCAGCACATCCCGTACGGACGAGCGGTCGCGTGCGTCGCAGAGCAGCACCGGCACCTCGGGATCGAGGTCGAGCGCCGCCCGGACCGTCTCCGTGGGGAACTGTCCGGCCCCCTCGAAGAGGTTGACGGCGACGGTGAACGGGATACCTCGGCGCTCGAAGTAGTCGACCGCCGCGAAGCAGTCCTCCAGCCTCCGGGTGTCCGCGAGGACCACCGCCCCCAGGGCGCCCTGGGCCAGCTCGTCCCAGAGGAACCAGAAACGGTCCTGGCCGGGTGTCCCGAACAGGTAGAGCACCAGGTCCTCGCGCAGGGTGATCCGCCCGAAGTCCATCGCCACCGTGGTGGTGTCCTTGCCCTCGACTCCGGCGAGGTCGTCCACGGGACGGCCGGCCTCGCTCAGTCGTTCCTCGGTGCGCAGCGGTCTGATCTCGCTGACCGCCCCCACCAGGGTCGTCTTGCCCACACCGAAGCCGCCCGCCACCAGGATTTTCAGGGTAACGGGCTCAACGGGCCGCTTGCTGCGGCTAGAGCGCCCGAAGGCCATTGATCACCTCGCGAAGAATGTTCACGTCCGGCAGCTCGGCCGGCGGAACGGGACGGGTGACATGCACCAGTTCGTCCTCGACGAGGTCACCGACCAGTACGCGGACCACCCCGACGGGGAGGTCAAGTCCTGAGGCGAGCTCGGCGATGGACTGGGGCATGTCGCTGCACAGTTCGACGATCTCCACGTGTTCCGGGGAGAGCGTCTGGTCCCGGCCGGGATCGTCGGCCGCGGGTTCGGGGACGACGATCGCGATCAGGTCGAGTCGGTGGCGGGACGCACTGCTCGTACGTCCCCGGGTCATCGCGTAGGGACGGACCACGGGGCCCGCTTCGGCGTCGTACCAGCGCGAGGAACCCGCGTCGGCGGGAGCGTGGGGTGGTCCGGGAGCGGTGTCCCGGACGGAGTCGGCGCTCATGCCATCCCCTCACCCTCCGGCGGGCATACCGGTCGTCCGGGGGGCGTTGGCCAGGTGGACGCCCACCCGTTTGACCATGAGGGTCATCTCGTACGCCACCTGTCCGACGTCCGAGTCGGAGTCGGCCAGCACGGCGAGACAGCTGCCGTCGCCCGCCGCGGTGACGAAGAGGAAGGCCTCGTCGAGCTCGACGACGGTCTGCCGGACCCGGCCCGCCTTGAAGTGGAGGCCCACGCCCTTGGCGAGACTGTGGAAGCCGGAGGCCACGGCCGCCAGGTGCTCACTGTCCTCGCGGGTCAGGTCCTGGGACGTGCCGGTGGCGAGGCCGTCGCTGGAGAGCACCAGCGCCTTGCGGATGCTCGCGACGCGCTCGACGAGTTCGTCGAGGAGCCAATTGAGTTCGCCGGAGCCCTGGCGTGAGGCGTTGTGTGCTGCGGCGTTCGGTGCGGTCATCGACCGTCCCCTCCCGGAGTGGTTCCTGGTGCTGTCTCGCCGGGGCCGGTCACGTCCTCGGCGTTCTGCCGACGGCCGCGCTGCCAGCCGCGTTGAAGCGAAGCCATGCGATTGCGTACTTCGTCCGCGTCACGTTCGAGGTCATCGGCGCCGTCCGCGGGGACGTGACCGGGAGTCCGCCCTGCGGAGTCCTCCCGGAGCTGTGGGGCGAGGCTGGCCTGCCGGACCCTGCGCGGCAGTCCGCCCACGGTGTCCGGCGCGGAACGCCGGGAGGTGGAGGTGCGCTGCGAGGGAAAGGGCGACGGGGCCCCGGCCGCCGACGCCGCGGGGAATCCGTCCGCGCGCGGGGCCATGGGTACCGGGCCGTCGGGGTCGGCCGCACCGGGGCTCGCGGGGAAGCCTTCGGAGGGCGCGGAGTGGGAACCGCCCACCCCGCCCACCCGGCGGCCCCGGTCGGTGACCAGCGTCGGCGGTTTGCGGCGGGGCAGCGGGACGGGGCCCGCAGGGCGCATCGGGCGGACGTCCGCCGTGCGCCCCTCGGACGGGTCCGAGGCCTGCTGGTGCTGTTCGTTGTCGACGCCCCGGCGCAGGTCGCGGGCCCGGAAGATGCCGCCGCGCTCGCTCTCGGTGTCCTCCAGGTCGGACACGCCGTCGAGGACGGGACCGAGGGCCGGATCGAGGTCCCGGTCGAGCGCCGGGTCGTCGGTGAGTTCGAGTGGCCCCACCGGGCCTTCGATCTCCACCGGACCGTCGAGGACGCCCGGGTCGGTCGGCCCGGTGGGCACCGGGGAGAGCGCGGAGGGCCTCCCCGGGATGTCCGCGATGCCGTCCCTGCGCGCCTTGTCGCTGCCGGGCACGCCGCTGCCCGGCCGGCCGCCGCCGATGGCCTTCTCGGCCCGGCGGTCGAGCCGGAAGCCGGTGCCGTGCGTGTCGGGCGCGTCGGTGAGGAGCTGCGCCGGGATGAAGACGACCGCGGTCGTCCCTCCGTACGGCGAGGTCTGCAGCGACACCCGGACGCTCTGCCGCTGGGCGAGCCGGCTGACGACGAAGAGGCCGAGGCGATCGGTGTCGGAGAGCTCGAAGTCGGGCGTCTCGGCGAGCCGCAGGTTGGCGTCCAGCAGGATCTCCGGCGCCATGCCGAGTCCGCGGTCGTGGATCTCGAGGGTGAATCCGTTGGCCACGCGTTCGCCGTGCACCTGGACGGCGGTGTGCGGGGGCGAGAACACCGTGGCGTTCTCCAGCAGTTCGGCGATCAGGTGGGTGAGGTCGGCCACGGCGGGGCCGCCGACGCCGATCCGGGGCAGCCGGCGCACCTCGATCCGTTCGTAGTCCTCCACCTCGGCGACCGCGGCCCGCACCACGTCCATCAGCTGGATGGGCTTGCGCCACTGCCGGGACGGGGCCGCGCCGGAGAGGATCACGAGGCCTTCCGCGTGGCGCCGCATGCGGGTGGTGAGGTGGTCGAGCCGGAAGAGGTCGGCGAGTTCGTCGCTGTTCTCGGTGCGGCGCTCCATGGTGTCCAGGAGCGTGAGCTGGCGGTGCAGGAGCACCTGGTTGCGGCGGGCGAGGTTGACGAAGACCTCGGAGACACCGCGGCGCATGTCCGCCTGCTTGACCGCGGCCTCGACGGCGGCCCGCTGGAGGGTGTTGAGCGCCTGGCCGACCTGGCCGATCTCGTCCCGCTCGTACTGGAGGTGCGGGGCCTCGGTCTCGACGTCGACCTGTTCCCCGGCGGCCAGCCGCCGCATCACGCTGGGCAGCCGCACGCCGGACACCTCGTGGGCGTCCTTGCGCAGCCGGGAGAGGTCGCGGATGAGCTCGCGCCCGACCCGGACGGAGACGAAGACCGAAACGAGCAGGGCGACAAAACCGAGGACGCCTGCGACGCCGGCCTGGAGCAGGACCCGGTAGCCGGCGGGTTCGGCGCGGTCCTGGAACCGGTTGGACATCTCGGTGCTGTCGTTGGCGAGGTGCTCCAGGACCGGCGGGGCGACCTCCTGCCAGCGTGCCGCGTCGACGGTGCCCGGCTTCTTGAACGGACCGGCGGCGATGAGCTCCTGCTCGGTCGTGCGCAGCGCCTCGGTGTCGGGGCTGTTCCAGTACTGCTCCATGCGCCTGCGCTCGGAGGCCGGCAGGAGCTCCAGGTTGACCTCGTACAGGAGCTTGCGGCTGGCGGCGAGGTCGGAGACGACGCGGAGCTCGGGGGCGCCGAGCCGGCCGGCGATGAGCCCGGAGACGATCAGCGCGTCCTCGCGGGAGAGCATCTCGCGGGCGCGGGAAACACCGACCAGGGCCCGTACCTGTTTGTCCATCGATACGTTCTCCATCGTGTGGAGACCGTTCAGGAAGCGGTAGCAGGGGTCGACGAGTCCGTTGTAGAAGTCGAGCGCCCGGGTCCGGTCGATGGTGCGCTTCTCGACGGAGTCCCGCAGGGCGTCCAGTCCGTCGACCTCGCTGAGGATGGAGTCGAGCTGCGTCTGCGAGTCCGGGCTCAGCGTGTCGCGGACGTCCTTGCGGTCCGCACTGAGCCTGACGCCGGCCACGACCCCGTCGGTGGCGGCGCGCTGACGGCGCAGGACGGGCAGGGCGTCGGAGGCCCGGGGGTCGGCGAGGTAGACGAGTGTCTGGCGGCGTTCGGCCTGCACGGCGCGGATGGTGTCCTCGAGCGGGTGGCCCACCGTCTCCATGATGGCGCTGGCGTCCAGCAGCTGGCTGGCTTCCCGGCCGGTGACGTAGGTGGCGAAGACCCACAGACCCGTGAGAGAGACGAGCGGCACCAGGAGCAACGCCACGATCTTCCTGCGGATGGACTTCCCGCGAAAGCGCATGGCCTCCCCCAGCTCGACCCCGCACCGCGGGGGTGGTTGTGTCGGTGTTGTTCCGGTGTTCCGGTGCCGGTCCACCGAAGGTCCGTCGGCGTTCCGTCAACAAACGGCGCGAGCCTACTACTGACTTACGGACAACTCGAAGGCCTGTCCGGACGTTTTTCGGCCGCCCTTCCCCGAGTTGATCACCTGTTGTCCTGGTATCACCTGCGAAGAAATTCACGAAAGCGACAGAGCGGGCCCGGCACCATGGCGTTCACCCGCACAGGGCAGTTGGCTGGAATTCTCCGTTCCGTGACCTTCCGGGGCTGGTTGAGGTCGTTCGGCGGGAATCTTCGGGGGGCTGCATTCGTCCAGATGTAGGGGGCAGAAAACAGGACGGGGGCGTGCGCGGCAGGGTGAAGGGCTCCGCCCGCGTAGAACGGGCGCAAGCCGGGCAGCCACCCATGAGTCGGACAGTGGTGGGGAGTTGAAGGTCCTTGGAAACGGATGAACGCCGGGGTACGGCGTCGGAGGCTGCCGCCTCGGCGACGGTGCCGGCGGACGAAGTGGCACCCCCTCGGCAGCTGTGGGTGGAGGAACCCGCGGTGCGTCGAAGGATGCCGGATCCGGTGCGGACAGCGGCCGTGCGCGCCGTCCTCATCATGTCGCTGACGGTCATTCAGGCCGTGGTGGCCTTCCTGTGCACGCTCGCGGGATCGTGGCTCGCTTTCCCGATGGTGCTCAGCGGCGTGGCCAGCACGGTGGTCGCCACCTGGTCCGTGCTGGACGTGTGGGTGACCCGGCAGGTGTGGAACCAGCGGAACGGCGTGGTCTCGGTGCCGAGCAGCACGGCGCGCCGGATGCGACGCGAACGGCGCTCGGCGCGCCGTGCGGCCAGGGCACAGGCGCGTAAGGACACCCGGATACGCCGCCGGGGCGCGGGCGGGCTCTCCCGGGCCTGACCACCTGCGCTCCGGCGTGCCCCAGGAACCGGGCGGCCGTCGGGCCGCGGGCCGGGCGGCCGTTGCCCGGCGGGCCGTGGCCGGGCCGGTCGCGTGGCCGAGCGGGTCCGGGACCGGACGGGCCACCTGGCCGAGCAGACCCACGGCCGAGCGGGCCCACGGCCGAGCAGACCCACGGCCGAGCGGGCCCACGGCCGAGCGGGCCCGGGCCCTGCAGATCCGCGGACACCGTCCCGGGGCACGCCGGGTCACGTGGCCCGGCCCGAGCCTCAGCGGAGGGTCGTCTCCCCGCGCATCTCCGGGACCGGCAGCCCGCCCGCAGCGCCGGGTGTCTGCCCGCTCCGCTTGAACATGCGGGTCGCCGTGATCTCGCCGTGGACGGTCTCGCCTTCCGGGTCATGCTGCGGCAGCCCCGGCCTCAGGTGCTCCTCCACGCTGATGTACTTGAGTCCGGCCCGCAGGTCCGCGTCGTTGCGGAGGCGGATGACCAGCGGGAATTCGGCGAGCGCCGTCGTGTCGAACAGCCCGGTCGTGTAGAGCAGCTGGACGCCCAGCGCGTCGGAGACGGCGCGCTGGAGCTCCAGCAGATACGTGGCGTTGGCACGGCCGATGGGGTTGTCGAGGAAGAGCGTGCCCGCGTGGCGGTGCTTGTCGCGGCCCCGGTCGTTGCTGCGCAGGGCCGCCATCGTGCAGTACAGCGCGATCGCCGCGGTGAGCAGCTGGCCGCCGGAGAAGACGTCTCCCATCTGCCCGACCGGGACGCGCTCGGCGCGCAGCACCGCGTCCGGCTTGAGGATCTCCACGGCGATCCCCTTGGGCTGCAGCGCCGCCTGCACGCCGCGCAGCAGGAGGGACATGCCGTCCCTGCGCAGGTCGGAGTTCTTCTTGAGCGCCGCGTGCGTGGCCTCGTCGACGACCTCCCCGAGCCGCTCGGTGAGGGTGGTCTGATCGGGCTCCTCGAAGCGGATCCGGAGGAACTCCTGGCCGGACCACTCGCCGAGTCCTTCGGGGAGCTGGGAGAGCCGCTGGGCGGAGCGGAGGGTGGTGAGGGCGGACTCCACGAGCCCGCGGAGCCGGTCGACGATGGAGTCGCGGTTGCGCTCCAGCTGGGCGAGCTCGTCGGTGAGCACCCGGAGCCTGGGGGCGAACGCCGTGGCCCACTTCTCGGCGTGGTCGGGCAGGGCGGCTGCCGGGAGTTCGCGGATCTGCTGGCGGGCCGGGGTGCGGACCTGTTCGTACCGGTTGGAGTTGGCGTGCCGTACGAGCACGTCGCTCGCCTCCCGTACGGAGCTCTCGGCCGCCGACAGGTCGGTGGCGCAGCCGCGCAGTGAGCGCCGGGCCTCGGCCGCGGACTGCCGGGCCTCGTCGAGGGTGCCGGGGTAAGGGTCGGGGGCCTCGGCCTCGTCGTCCGTGCCGTGGTCCCTGAGCAGGTCGCGCAGGAGTGCGCCGGTCTCCTCGAAGCCGCTCACCGACTCCTCGGCGGTGCGGTGGGCGCGCTGCAGGTCCGCGTGCGCGGACCGGGCGGCGTCCAGGGCGGCGGTGGCGGAGGCCAGTTCGGCCGTCGCCGTGCGGAGCAGGGCCTGGGCCTGCTCGGCGTCGGCCGGGGCCATGTCCGCCGGGAGCTCGGTGTGCCGGGGTTCCTCGTCGGCGGGTGCGAGCCGCTCCGCCTCGCCGCGCAGCCGGCCGAGCTGCTCGCTGGCGGTGGAGGCGCGGGTCTCCAGGAGCTGGACGAGGGACTCGGCGCGGGCCGCCGCGGCCTGACGGGAGGGGCCGTCGGAACCGTCGGTCCCTTCGAGGAGCTGGGCGGCGCGCGTACGGACTTTGTTGGTGAGGCGATCGAGCTCCGCCAGGGCGGCGCTCTCGTCGCTCTCCGCGCGGGCCTGCTCGGCGCGCAGGTCGGCGCCGACGCCCACCTTCTCGTACAGCTGGGACGCCGCCCGGTAGGCCTCGCGCAGGGCGGGCAGGGAGGTGCGGACGGTGTCGGCGGAGGCTTCCGGGAGCGTTTCCGGGGCTCCCGCGATCTCGGCGCGTTCGGCGCGCAGGGCACGGGCCGTGCGGTGGGCGTCGTCGGCGGCCCGCTGGGCGGCCCGGCGGTCCTCGTCCGCGGCGCGGGCCCGGTCCAGGCAGACGGTGGCGCGTGCTTCGGATTCGGCTGCCTCATCGGTCAGTTCACGCAGTCGGGCCTGCCAGGCCGCCCGGTCCCTGAGCCGGTGGGCGAGTCCCGCGAGGGCGTCAGCCGCGCGGCGGGCGCGCTGTGCGGCCTCCTGCCGCTCGTCGCGCACGCGCGCGGCGTCGGCGGCGGCTTCGTCGGCCTCGGCTCGGACGGTGCGGGCCTCGGCGAGTGCGGCCTCGGCCGTCTCGGCGGCGGCGCGGGAGGCACGCGCGGCTTCGCCGAGCTCGGTGAGCATGCCGGGCGGGCAGTCGGCTCGCCAGGACCCGATACGGGCGGCGAGGGAGCGGTCTCCGGCGAGCCGGGCCGCGAGCGTCCTGATGTCCTCGTCCCTCGCGGCGGCGCGGGCCCTGAGTGCCTGCCGTTCCTCGTCGGCGGCGTGTTCGTCGTGCATGGCCGGGTTCGGCGGGACGAGGAAGACGTCGTCGGTGCCGCTGCTGCCCCCGCCGGGTGCGGGGACCGGGGCGAGGAGCGCCGCGGTGGTGCCTACGGCCACGGCGGAGCGGGGCAGCAGGGCGGCGCTGCCGAGGACCTCCCGGGCGCGGGTGTGGGCGTCCGGGTCGGTGATGACGACGCCGTCGACCAGCTCCGGGCGTGCGAGGAGCACGGCGGCGTGGTCGGCGGGGTCGACGGCCTGGGCGAGGTAGCGCCAGCCGGGCAGGGCCGGGATGCCGTGCTCACCGAGGTACTCGACGGTGGCGAGGACGTCCGGGCCGGGTGGCAGCAGTCCTCCGTCGCCGAGCGCCCCGAGGATGCGGGCGTCGTCGGCCGCGGCGGTGCGCAGGTCGAAGAGCCTGCGTTCGGCGGAGGCGATGCCCTGGTCGAGGAGCTCGCGCAGTTCCTCGGCGCTGCTGTCGAACTCCTCGGCGGTGAGGGTCTGTTCGCCGTGGCTGGCGGCGCCGGGTGCGCTGTCGTCCACCCCTGCGGTGGCCCGGCGGGGGCGCGGGACGGCGGCGCCGGACGCCGTGGGGAGCCCCAGGAGGTCGGCCAGGCGGTGTTCGGCGGCGATCGACTCGGCGGCCCTGCGCTCGGCCTCGTAGGACTGCTCGGCGGCCTGTGCGCCGTCGGCGGCGCGGGCCGCCGCGAGATCGGTACGGCTCTCCGCCGCGGCGGCCTCCCGCGCGTGGTCGGCGGTGGTGCGGGCGGCCTCCCGCGCGGTGTCCCAGGCGGCGACCGCCGCCTTCTCGGCGTCGTTCGCGGCGAGGGCGGCGCGGGCCGGGTCGGCGTCCGGCGCGGTGTCGTCGAGCCATCCCGCCCGTACGGCTTCGGCGGTCTCCTGCTCGACCTCGGCGAGGCGCTGGCGCAGGTGGCCGGCCTCGCTGCGGGCGCGCTGGGCCTCGGTGGCAGCGGTGGTGGCGTCACGGTGCGCGGTCTCGCCGGTGGCCTGGAGGGTGGCGGAGCGCTCCTCCTCCTCGTCGGCCACCCGCTCCCCCGCCTCGGCGGCGGTGTGCAGGGCGCGTACGAGATCGGCGGCGGCCGTGGCGCGTGCGGCGAGGGCGGGGGCCGCGTCTCGCTCCGCCTCCCGGATCGCCACGGCGACCCGGGCGGAGCGGTCCGCGGCGGCCCGGTGGCGCAGGACCGCCTCGGCGGCCTGCCAGGCGGCGTGCAGGGTGCGGGCGTCGCCCAGTTCCCGGCGCTGGGCCGCCGCGCCCTTCTCCGCGGCGGTCAGGGCCAGCGAGGCGTGCCGGTAGGCCAGCTCCGCGGCGATCAGGGCTTTCCGCCCGCGCGCGGACTCGGCCTCCGTGACCGTGTCGGCGGTGGCGGTGACCTGCTGGGCGAGCTCCGCGGCGCGGCCACGTTCCTCGGCGGCGCGGGCGGAGAGCCTGCGGGCGAGGGTGCGGGTGCGGCGCTCGGCACCGGCGTGGACGTCGCGGCTGCGCGACCTCGTGGCGGTGGCCTCGACGATCCTGCCGAGCAGGTCGACGGATCCGGCGGTGAAGTCGCGTTCGGCGGTGAGCTCGGCGCGGCGGCCGAGCTTGTTGCCGAAACCGCTGACGAGATCGGCCAGGCCGTCGGTGTCGCGGGTGTCCGTGACGGCCCGCAGCAGCAGGTCGGTGAAGTCGGAGTCCTTCTTGACCGCGAAGAGTCCGGCCGCCTCTCCCTCGTCGGCGTTCATCTCACGCTGGTAGCGGAAGAGTTCGGGATCGAGACCGAGGTCGCCCAGGTGTTCGTTCCACCGGTCGTGGATCTCCTCCCAGTGGACGTCGAGGTGCTGGTAGAACTTCCCGGCGTCCATGAGGGCGTCACGGAAGCCCTTCATGGTGCGGCGCCTTCCCCTGGCGCCCGATACCCCCTCGGTGGGGCGGCCCACCGCGGTGGCTTCGGCGACCGGAAGGCTGTCGAGGCCGAGTCCGGGGCCGGGGCGGAAGGAGTACCAGGCCTCGGCGAACTTGCGGGGGTCGTTGGAGACCTGACGGCCACGCCATTCGCTGACCTTGCCGACCACCACGCACTCACCGGTGAGCGTGTGCTGCCACTCCAGGGCGACGTGCCCGCAGTCGTCGGCGAGCAGGAACTTGCGCAGCACCCCGGAGCTGGCGCCGCCCAGCGTGTTGCGGTGGCCCGGCAGCATCACCGAGAAGATCAGCTTGAGCAGGACGGACTTGCCGCCGCCGTTCTCCAGGAACAGCACGCCCGCGGGCGCCGGACGGCGTGGCGGGCCGACCGGCTCGTCCTCGAAGAACTCCGCCTGGGCCGGGGCCGGCTCGGGCACGGGCTTCCCGACCCCGCGCAGGTCGAGCACGGTGTCGGCGTAGCGCGCACCGGCAGGCCCGATGGAGTAGAGGCGGACCCGGGACAACTCGTACATGGCGGCGGACTCTCGTAGTTCAGGCGGGGGGAGGGCGACGAAGTGGGGTCAGCCGGGCGTGGGCCCGGCGGGGTCAGGAGTGGAAGGGCAGGCCCGCGTCGGCGGCCAGTTCCAGGCTGTCGGGGTCGGGCGGGGGCAGCAGGGTGGCCGAGCCGTCCGTGACCGGGACGACGCCCAGCTCCAGCAGCTCGGCCATGGCGGCGCTGCCCGCCATGTCGCGCACCTGGAGCTGGTAGCGGGCGGTGGTGCGGTAGGTGCCGCCCGCGTCGTCCCCGGTGCGCTGGAGGAAGCCCGAGTCGGTGAGGAAGGCGACGGCCTTGCCGATGATGCCGGTGGTGGACCCGGAGAGCCGGCGGGCGTCCTTGGTCGCCCCGGTGGCGCTGCGCCGGGCGTAGATCCGCCAGCCGGACTCGAGCCCCGGGGCGTCGGTGGCCGGATCGGTGTTGTCGCCCTGTTCCTCGGCCCGCTCCTCCAGGCGGTGGCAGGCCTGGCGGACGAAGGCGTCGACCCCGTTGACCGTGATGCGGCCGATGTAGGCGTCGTCGGCGAGGTCCTCGGGGCGGGGGAACGCCATGGCGGCGACGGCGAGATGGGCGAGGCCGTGCAGGAAGCGGTCGGCGGCGTCGGACGAGGCACGCCGGGCGTAGTCGCCCATGCGTACGGCGAAGACCGAGTCCTCGCCCGCGGTCACGGCCATGCCGGCGCGGGTGGAGACCTCCAGGACGATGAGTCCGAGCCCGGTGGCGACGGCGTCGGCCAGCCGGGCGAAGGCGGACTCCTCCCGGTAGCGGCGGAGCAGTTCCGCGTACCCGGCGTCGCGTGCGGGCAGCAGCTTGGGCTGCAGCCCGAAGGAGACGAGCCGGGCCGCGTCGGCCGCGTCGGCGGGGGTGACAGCGGCGGGAGCGGCCGGCGGCGCGGTGTCGGGCGCGTGGACGGGGTACGGGTCGCCCCACGCGTCGGTGTGCTCGGCGTGCTGCTCGCTCAACTCGGTGACTCCTCGGTGCGGGTGCTGCGCTCTCGGTGGGGCTGGGGTGGCCGGTCGTCCGGGCCGGGGAGGCTCCCGGGTGCGGCCTTCGGCCGCTGGACGCCCAGGAGGTGTCCTCCCGGGAGGGGGATGTTCATGCCTCGGCTTCGCGGTCCGGTCCGCGGGTGGTCATGCGGCGTGCTGCCGAGCGAAGGCGCTCACGACGCGTCCTTCCGGTCCGCGGCCATTCCCGCCGCATCGAGCAGGGCCATGCCCACTATCAGGTCCGCACCGCCGAATTCGTGGTCCTCGAGCGGGGTGCCGTCGTCGACGGCGAACAGCAGCCTGCGCTCGCCCTGACGGTAGGCGGTGCCGACCGGCGGGCTCGCCGCGTGGACCGCGAGCAGCGCGACGAGGTAGGGCAGTTCGGCGTCGCGGAGCCGTGCCTCGGCGAGGAGTCCGGAGAGCCTGCGGGGCGCGTCGTGCTCCAGGTCGAGCAGTTCCATGGCACTGGCGAGCTGCTCCTCGCTGAACCTGCTGTCGTCGGGGGTGGCGATGAGGTCGGGTTCGGGCATCTCCGCGCCGAGGTGCTCCCGCTCCACCGGCGGCATCAGCAGCATGTCGACGAGGTCGCCGACCCGGACCGAGGCGGGGGTGCGCAGCCCGGTGCCCCGCGCGAAGAAGGCGTCGGTGACCCGGGTGGCCTCCTCGACGGGGAGCGGCAGCACGGGTACGACGAGCTGCCCGTACAGGTCGAGGCCCACCCGCGCGGTGGGGGTGGCGAACGCCTGCCGGTCCTGTTCGGCGCGGAAGAGGGGCCCTGCCTCCAGCAGCCTGGACTGCAGCTGGGTGTGGCGGCGGATGCAGTCCTTCACGATGTCGACGAGCTCGGCGGCGCGGCGCTTGTGCTCGGGGTCCTCCGCCTCGTCCCTGGCCTTGCGGATGTTGGTGAGGATCGCGTTCTCGTGGCGGTAGCGGTCGGCGACGTGGTCCAGCGCTTCCGTGATCATGTCGGGTACGGCGTTGAGCCAGTCGACGGCGCGGACGTTGCGCCGGGTCGCCTCCAGAGTCCTGCGGAGCGTCTCGGCGTACTGCACGGTGCGGTAGCGGGCCTGTTCGGCGGCGAGCTGCGCGTCGGCGAGGCGGCCCCGGCTGATGAGGACCTCCAGCTTCACCTCGGCGGCGATCTGTGCGCTGGTGACGTCCGTGTCGAGTGCTCCGACGAGGACGTTGACCGCTTCGTCGGTGGCGCGGAGGTAGACGGTGCCGCCGTGGCCGGGGACCTCTTCGATGAGCTTGAAGTCGTAGTCCCTGCGGACGTAGACCCCGTCGGGGCCGAAGGTGCCGTAGACCGCGCGGAACCCGCGGTCCACGCTGCCCACGTTGATCAGGTTCTCCAGGACCCAGCGCGCGACCCGCTCGTGCTCGGTGACGGGGCGGCGGGGTGCCTGGGCGCCGATCCGCGGAAGGAGTCTGGCCACTATCTGGTCGTGGTCGGCGCCTGTGTCGAAGTCCATGTTCAGCGTGACCAGGTCGATCGCGGCGAGGGCGACCTCGGCCATCGCGTAGACCGTGTACTCGCCGGCCAGATTGGCCTTGCGGACGTCGAGGTCGTGCAGCGGGGCGGTGCAGGCGAGCGCGCGCAGCCGACGCGAGAGCCCCTCGTCGGCGGCCGGGCCCTGGGCGGGCCGCGGTCCCGCGCTGAGCTGGGGCGCAGCGGTTTCGGTGTCGGCGGGCGAAGTCACGCTGAACAGATTAGGTCCTCGCACCGACAACGGTCGAAACGGTGCGGAAGCGACCGGCTACGGAGCCCCGTAGCCGCCCCCGCCCGGGGTGCGCAGCACCAGCACGTCCCCGGTGTCCAGCTCGGTGGTGTCGCAGCCGTTCAGGGGGGTGACGGTCCCGTCGGCCCGCTCGATGTGCTGGCCGCCCAGCGCCCCCGGTCCGCCGCCCGCCATGCCGTACGGCGCCACGCGGCGGTGGCCGGAGAGCAGGGCGACGGTGACGGGCTCGAGGAAGCGGATCCTGCGCTCGGTCCCGCAGCCGCCGTGCCACCGGCCCGTGCCGCCGCTGCCGGCGCGCACCGCGAAGCTCTCCAGCAGCACGGGGTAGCGCCATTCCAGGATCTCGGGGTCGGTGAGCCGGGAGTTGGTCATATGGGTCTGCACGGCGTCGGCTCCGTCGAATCCGTCCCCGGCGCCGGATCCGCTCGCGACGGTCTCGTAGTACTGGACCCGGTCGTTGCCGAACGTGAGGTTGTTCATCGTGCCCGAGCCCTCGGCCTGGACGCCCAGCGCCGCGTAGAGCGCGCCGGTGACGGCCTGGGAGGTCTCCACGTTGCCCGCGACGGTCGCAGCCGGGTGGACGGGCGCCAGCATGGATCCTTCGGGGACGCGTACGTCCAGGGGCTTCAGGCAGCCGCTGTTGAGCGGGATGTCCTCGGCGACGAGTGTCCTGAAGACGTACAGGACGGCGGCCGTCACCACGGACTTCGGGGCGTTGAAGTTGCCGGGCTGCTGCGGTGAGGTGCCGGTGAAGTCCAGGACGGCGCTCCGTGCCGTGCGGTCCACCGTGACGGCCACCTCGATGACCGCGCCGTTGTCGGTCTCGTAGCGGAAGGTGCCGTCGTCGAGCCCGGCCACGATCCTGCGTACGGACTCCTCGGCGTTGTCCTGGACGTGGCCCATGTACGCCTCGACGACGTCCTGTCCGAACTGCGCGGTCACGCGCCTCAGTTCCGCGATGCCCTTCTCCGTGGCCGCGATCTGCGCGCGCAGGTCGGCCAGGTTGGTGTCGGGGTCCCGCGAGGGGTAGGCGGCGGTGGCGAGCAGTTCCCGGGTCTGCGCCTCGCGGAGCCGTCCGTCACGCACCAGCAGCCAGTTGTCGAACAGCACGCCCTCCTCCTGGATGGTGCGGCTGGAGGCGGGCATGGACCCGGGGGTGATGCCGCCGATCTCGGCGTGGTGGCCGCGTGACGCCACCAGGAAGCGCAGCCGGGGCTCCCGCGAGCCCTCCGGCTCATCGAAAACGGGTGTCACGACGGTGACGTCGGGCAGGTGCGTACCGCCGTGGTACGGGTCGTTGACGGCGTAGACGTCCCCGGGTCGCAGGGAGCCGGCGTTGCGGCGCAGCACCTCCTTGATGGACTCCCCCATCGACCCGAGGTGGACGGGGATGTGCGGGGCGTTGGCCACGAGGTCGCCGTCCGCGTCGAACAGCGCGCAGGAGAAGTCGAGCCGCTCCTTGATGTTGACGGAGTGGGCCGTGCTCTCCAGGCGCACGCCCATCTGTTCGGCGATCGACATGAAGAGGCTGTTGAA
The DNA here is from genome assembly GCF_036345975.1 of Streptomyces clavifer. NCBI lineage: Bacteria > Bacillati > Actinomycetota > Actinomycetes > Kitasatosporales > Streptomycetaceae > Streptomyces > Streptomyces clavifer. Next base: position 1,130,472 of record NZ_CP107793.1, read on the forward strand.
CACCTCCAGCATGACGGGGTCGACCCGGGTGCCGACGGCGGTCCGTCCGGGCCGCGGGCCCACCCGGTGCAGTACGAGGTGTCCGGCGGGCCCCGCGGTGGCCTGCCAGCCGGGGTCGACGACGGTGGTGGCGTCGTCCTCGGCGACGACGGCCGGGCCGTTCACGGTGTCCGAGGGGCGCAGTTCCCCGCGCCGGTACAGCCGGGTGTCCTGCCATCGGCCCCCGGTGTACGTCCTGACGGTGCCGAGGGACCGCGGCGGCGTGCCGTCGCCGGGTGCCTCCGCGACCGGGTGGGGGGCGTGCGGTCCGGCCGTCCCGGTCGCCTCCACGATGACCGCCTCGACCACCAAGGGCTTGTCCATGGTGAATCCGTAGCGGGTCCGGTGGGCGTCCGTGAACGCGTCGCCCATGGCGGCGACGGTGCCGAGGCCGACGGGCAGGCCGGCGTCCGTACCCGCGTAGCGCAGGAGGACCCGTGCCCGGGTGCCGATGGCCGTGTCCGGGATTCCGTCGGCACGGAGTTCGGCGCGGGTACGCGCCGCCAGGTCGTCGCAGAGGCCGCCCACCCGGCTCCTGGTCTCCTCGTCGAGTCCGGCCTCGACGGACTGCTCGCGCATCGCGGTGGCGTCGGCAAGCCCGAGGCCGTACGCGGAGAGGACCCCGGCGAGCGGCGGTACGAGGACGGTGTCGATGCCCAGGGCGTCGGCGACGGCGCAGGCGTGCTGCCCGCCGGCTCCGCCGAAGCTCGTGAGCGCGTAGCGGGTGATGTCGTGGCCGCGCTGGACGGAGATCTTCTTGACGGCGTTCGCCATGTTCAGCACGGCGATGTCCAGGAAGCCCGCGGCGGTCTCCGCCGCGGTGCGGGGCCGTCCGGTGACGGCGGCCACCTCATGGGCCAGCTCCTCGAAGCGCTCGCGTACGACGTCCTCGTCGAGCGGCTGGTCGCCGTCCGGCCCGAAGACCGCCGGGAAGTGGGCGGGGCGGATCCGGCCCAGCATCACGTTGGCGTCGGTGACGGTGAGCGGTCCGCCCCGGCGGTAGCAGGCGGGACCGGGGTCGGCGCCGGCCGAGTCGGGGCCCACCCGGTAGCGCCGTCCGTCGAAGTGCAGGACCGATCCGCCGCCCGCGGCGACGGTGTGGATGCTCATCATGGGGGCGCGCATCCGTACGCCGGCCACCTGCGTGCCGAGCTCCCTCTCGAACTCGCCCGCGTAGTGCGACACGTCGGTGGAGGTGCCGCCCATGTCGAAGCCGATGACCCGGTCGTGGCCCGCCTGTGCGGAGGTGCGCACCATGCCGACGACGCCACCGGCGGGTCCGGAGAGCACCGCGTCCTTGCCCCGGAAGTGCGCGGCCTCCCGGAGTCCGCCGTTGGACTGCATGAACATCAGGCGGATGCCGCTCAGTTCGGAGGCCACCTCCTCGACGTACCGGCGCAGGATCGGCGAGAGGTAGGCGTCGACGACCGTGGTGTCGCCGCGCGGTACGAGCTTGATCAGCGGGCTGACCTCGTGCGAGCAGCTGACCTGGGTGAAGCCCGCTTCCCGGGCTGCCTCGGCGACGGCGCTCTCGTGGCCGGGGTGGCGGTAGCCGTGCATGAGGACGACGGCGGCGCTGCGGATCCCCGCCGCCCTGGCCTCGCCGAGCCGCCGGGCGACGGTGGTGCGGTCGAGGGGTTTCACGGTCCGGCCCCGCGCGTCGATCCTTTCCGGGACCTCGATCACCCGGTCGTAGACGGCTTCGGGGAGCAGGATGCGCCGGTCGAAGAGGCGCGGACGGTTCTGGTACGCGATCCGCAGGGCGTCCCGGAAGCCTTCGGTGATGACGAGGACGGTCGGCTCGCCCCGCCTCTCCAGGAGGGCGTTGGTGGCGACGGTGGTGCCCATCTTCACGCCCGCGACCCGGTCGGCGGGGACAGGGTCGTGGGGGCCGAGGCCGAGCAGCAGCCGGATGCCCGCCACGGCGGCGTCGCGGTAGCGGTCCGGGTCGTGCGAGAGCAGTTTGCGGGTGACCAGGTGCCCCTCCGGGTCGCGTCCCACCACGTCCGTGAAGGTGCCGCCGCGGTCGATCCAGAACTCCCAGCGTCCGGTCATCCCTCCATTCTGGCGTCGGGGACGAACCCGTGCAGAAAGGGCGTGCGGGTGGGGTCGGCCGGCGCCTCCGGGAGTACCTGCTCGGAGCCCCGCCCCATCGGTCCGCCGCCCGCCGCGACCAGGGCCGCAGGCGAGACCCGTGCTGCCGCGGCACGGAGAGCCGTGAGCCGAGCAGCAGCACGTCCTCGCCGCGCGGGTGCCGGACACGCGGCTCCGGCGCGGTTCCTCCAGGAGGCGGCGCAGTCCCCGGCGGCCGGGCGGGACACGGCGGCCGCCGCTCCCCCGCGGGCGGCACCCCGCGCTCTTCGCGCCCATTACCGGCGGGCGCAACCGGTCCGGGCCGCGTGTCCGGCCGGGCGGGGTCAGACGGCGGGCGCGTCGGGCCCGATCCTGCTGCGCACCGCCGTCTGCACCTCGACCTCCTCGGCCGGGTCCGCGGCGAGCCGTCGCAGGCGTTCGGCTACCCGGACGTCCCCGGTCTCCGCGTGGTGGGCGGCCAGCTCGCGGGTGGTCTCCTCGCAGTCCCACAGGCATTCGACGGCGAAGCCGGTGGCGAAGGACGGATCGGTGGCGGCGAGTGCGCTGGCGGCCCGACCGCGCAGGTGGGAGGAGGACGTCTCCCGGTAGACGTGACGCAGCACCGGGGCCGCGCAGACGATGCCGAGGCGGCCGGCGCCGTCGACGAGGGTCCACAGGCGCTGGGCGTCGGGGCCGTCTCCCCGGACGGCCTCACGCAGGGCGGCGAGGACGAGCGGGGCGTCCTGTGCGGCGCCGCGGCCGGCGAGCACGCCGGCCGCCGACGCTCCCAGGGCGTCGGGCCGGTGGGCCCAGCCACGGGCCCGGACCACGGCCTCGTCCCCGCACATGCGCTCGAAGGCGGCCACGGCCACCTCGGCGACGGTGGGGGAAGGGCCCGTGGCGGCCTGTTCGATCAGATCGAGTACGGCGGGGTCCCGGGCCTCGGCGAGATAGTGCAGGGCCGCACAGCGGGCGCCTTCGGGGCCGCTGCGGGCGGCCTCGACGATCGCCGGACGGTCCTCGGCCCCCGCAACGGCGGAGAGGCAGCGGGCGGCCGGCACGTGGAGGGCGCTGCCGCGTTCCAGACCCTGCTGGGCCCAGTCGAAGACGGCCTGGACACTCCAGCCGGGCCGTGGGCCGCCATGCCCCATCTGCCGCTGCCACCGGTCGAAGGAGCCCTGTTCCCGGGCCGCCCTGACCCGGGCGCCCACCGTCTCGCGGGGGTCGTCGGCCCACAGCCGCCAGGGGTGCGGTTCGAAGGCGTCCCGCACGGCGGCCGCCAGCTCGGCGGCGCCCTCCGGGGTCGCGGGGAACCGGCCGAGCACCGGCTCGGCGAGGGAGCGCAGCCCCGCGTCGTCGTCGCGCAGGGCCAGCTCGTCGAGGGCCCAGGCCCAGTTGGCCCCGGTGGCGGCGTACCGCCGCAGGAGCACGAGGGCGTCGTCGCGTCCGTACGAGGCGAGGTGGCCGAGGACCGCGAGGGCCAGGCCGGTGCGTGAGTCCTCGGTGTCGAGGTGGTCCTCGGGGTCCCAGAGGTGCCGCTCGATCTCTTCCGTGCCGCCGTCGAGGTCGAGGTACAGGCGCGCGTAGTAGAGGGAACGGTTCTCGAGCTGCCAGTCGTGACGCGGATCGCTCAGGACGCAGTGGTTGAGGGCCGCGAGGGCCTCGGGGCGCGGTGCGGCGAGTGCGTGGAGCGTGCCGTCGCCGCGGCCCCTCTGCAACAGGCCGAGCAGGGTGCCGCTCGGCGCTATGAACGGATCGAACATGGGGAAAGCCTCACATCAAGCTGTCGACGCAACCGGGACTGTGCTGTTCCGAGTGCCGGGAGGCACTAGGCCGCGCAGCAACATGATCGGCCGACCGCCGTCTTCTGCCTGGTGCTCATCTTCCTCTGCCTCTCGTCCGTGGTCCTGAGCGGACCTGCGACGTCATGATGACCCAGCCATTTCGCCGACGCGACCACATTTACGGCGCACCGGTCAGCGGGCGGCCGGGACGGTGCGTCAGCGCGCGCCGAACAGTTCCAGCAGGTCGTCCTTGCCGAACGCGCCCGCGGTGTCCGTCGCGGACGGTGTTCCGGCCGCCGGGTCGGCGCCCGCGGCGAGCAGTGCGCCGATCACACCGCGCTCGTCCTCGAGGACGGCTCCGGCGAGCGGGATCCACCCCCCGGCCATGGGCGCGGTCCGGGTCGGCGCCGCGTCCGGTGAGGGCGGCGACGGTGGCGGCGTGCCCGTGGTGGGCGGCGATCATGAGCAGACAGTCGCCGCGGTCGTCGGTGAGGTGCGCGGGAGCGCCCGCGTCGAGACGGACGGCGAGCGCTCCGGCCTCACCCCGGCGGGCCGGGCCGGGGAGCTTCGCCGCCGGCTCGATCGCCTCCGGGTCGGGGACCTCGCACATCGGACGGACCGCCTTCCATCGCCGTTGTCGCCGTTTCCGACCTGGTGGGAAGTACGGCGTGGGGCCGTACGAGTGAATCGACAGGGTACTGGTCCGCAGTCGACATGAGCCTGCCCGGAAGCGGCGGAAGATCACCGCACGAGCCGCCCGGACCCGGGCCGTTTCCCGGCACTCCGGGCCCGTCCCACCACTTATCGCCCGCCACTCGAGTGAAAACCCGCGATATTCACTCAATTGCACCTTTTATCGTATAGAAACATCTTGTGATCCTGGAAGTACTCATGGTGACTGTCCCCTTCAACCAGGAGAACCGCTCATGATCCTCTCCATCTCGGGCGTGGTACTGCTCGGCATCATCGCCTTCCTGTTCTTCAAGAAGGACGGGCTCAAGGCATCACACGGCCTCATCTGCGCCCTGTTCGGCTTCTATCTGGCGGGCACCGCCATCGCGCCGAGCATCACGGCGGGCGGGGCCAGCCTCGCCAGCATGCTGGGCGGAATCAAGTTCTGACGCTCCGCGACCCCTCCCACCCACCAGGAGACCGACGTGGCCCGGCGACCACTCCCCCGCATTCTGAGCAGCGGCGGCGCATCGATCACTCGCAGTCGCGAGATCGCGCGCACGGCCGCCGACAACGCCACCGACGTCCTCCATCCGCTGATCACGGTCACCCGTGGTCTGCGGCTGCTGGCGGCAGCAGGACGGCAGAAGTGGGCCGCGACGCCCAGGGACCGGCGCGGGCACGTGCTGTTCCTCGTCGCGGCCTGCGTCCTGGTGGTGGCGCTCATCCCCTACGGGCCCCTGCTGGCCCTGATCGCGGTGATGGGCGCCGCCGCGTGGAGGGGGCGGGAGCGGACACCCGCGAGGACCGGCCCCGACGAGGCGGAGACGGCGCGGCTCCGGGCGCTCTACGAGGCCCTGGTGCCGCACTTCTCCACGGCCGACGACCCCGGGCCGCTGTTCTCCCGCGGCGGTGACTGGGAGGAGGCCTTCGGAACCTCGTACGCGTTCGACGCCGACGGCCGCCTCACCCGGCTCCAGGTGCGCTACCCGGCGTACTTCACGGACGGCGAGCCCGACTGCCGGGCCCGGGTCGAACAGGTGCTCCACGCCAAGTCGGGCCGGGGCCGCGAGTACCACTTCGCCTGGGACGAGGAGAGCAACCACCTCCTCATGACCGTCCTCGCGGCGCTCCCCACCACGATCGCCGCCCAGCGCTTCGTCACCGCCCCCGGGGAGACCGTGCTGGGCTTCACCGACGCCGACGCGGTGCAGCGCACCGTCCCGGTGCGGGACGGCGACGTGACGCGCGACGCCTCGCCGGTGATCTGGCGCACCGGCTCCCGTTCGACGGAGCCGCACCTGCTGGCCGTCGGGCACCCCGGCAGCGGCACCACCACCCTGATGCGTTCCCTCGCCCTGCAGGCGCTCCAGTACGGCGACGTCCTCGTCGTCGAGGGCGGCGGGACCGGGGAGTACGGCTTCCTGACCGGTCGGGACGGTGTGCTCGCCGTGGAGTGCGGGCTGGCCGGAGCCCTCTCGACGCTCGAATGGGCCGCGCACGAGACCGAGCGGAGGCTGATCGCCGCCAACCGGGCACGCCAGTCCGGCCACCCCGAGCCCGAGGACATCAAGCGCCCCCTCTGGATCCTGCTGGACCGCCCGAGCGTCTTCGGACACCTGGCGGCGGCCGACGGCAGGCAGGATCCGCAGGAACTGCTCGAGGTGCCGCTGCGGCACGGCCGCGCCGCCGGGGTGACGGTCGTCGTCGCGGACCAGTTCGACAGCCTGGACACCCTCACGGAGGCCGTGCGGACCCGCACGCGGGCCCGCGCCGTCCTCGGTCCGGCCACCCGCGAAGAGGCAGAGTCGGTCCTGGGCGCCTCGCCGCACACCACGCCGACGCCGGACGTACCCCCGGGCCGGGGCTACGCCCGCCTCGGCACCGGACCGGTCCTGCGGCTCCAGGTGCCCGCCACCCCGGACCCGTACGACGGCGCCACGAGCGAGGCGCACCGGGAGGCCGTGCTCGACCTGCTGCCCGGTGGACCGGCCCCGGCCACCCCGGTGGAATCCGGGGCCGCCGAGCCGAAGCGCCTGGACGCGCTGGTCACCGCGCCGGCCGTCGCCGAGGGATGAGAGCCGGGGACCTCAGGCCACGAACGTCCGTGGCACCTCGGCTCCCGCTCCCGCGCCCGACCCGACCAGCTCGGCGGCCGCGGCGAGCCGCAGTGCGGCCTCCTCCGCGAGCGGGCCGCCCACCGTGAACGGCAGGCGCACATAGCCCTCGAAGGCCCCGTCGACCCCGAAGCGGGGGCCCGAAGGGACCCGTACACCCACCCGCTCACCCGCCACGGCGAGCCGCGAACCGGAGAGCCCACCCGTGCGTACCCAGAGGGTCAGACCCCCGCGCGGCACCTCGAACTCCCAGTCGGGCAGCTCCCGGCGCACCGCCCGGACCAGGTCGTCCCTGTTGTCGCGCGCCTGGTCGCGCCGGACCGCGACGGCCTGCTCCCAGCCGCCGGTGCGCATCAGCCAGTTGATGGCGAGCTGTTCCAGGACGGGCGTGCCCATGTCCGCGTACGCACGGGCCGCCACCAGGCTGCGGATGACGTCCGGCGCCGCCCGGACCCAGCCGATCCGCATGCCGGCCCAGAAGGCCTTGCTCGCGGATCCCACGGTCAGGACCGTGCTGCCCGCCGGGTCGAAGGCGCAGACCCGGCGCGGCATCTCGACGTCGGCGTCCAGGTGCAGCTCGTTCATGGTCTCGTCGACCACCAGGACCGTGCCTGCGGAGCGGGCGGCCTCGACCAGCGCGCGGCGCTGCTGTTCGTCGGCGAGCGCCCCCGTGGGGTTGTGGAAGTCCGCGACGACGTAGGCCAGCCGGGGCGCGGCGTCCCGCAGGACCTGCCGCCACCGGTTCATGTCCCAGCCGCCGAGCCCTTCCTCCATCGCCACGGGCACCAGCCTGGCGCCCGCCTCCCTCATCAGCTGGAGGATGTTGGCGTAGCTCGGGGACTCGACGGCGATGCGCTCGCCGCGCCCGGCGAAGAGGTGGCAGATCGCGTCGATGGCACCCATCGCGCCGGTGGTGACCATGATCTGCTCCGGCATCGTGGGGATGCCGCGTTCGGTGTAGCGGTCGGCGATCATCTGCCGCAGCGCGGGCAGGCCAGCCGGGTAGTCGCCGTGGGTGTGCGCGTACGGCGGCAGCTCCTCCAGGGCACCCTGCACCGCCCTGGTCAGCCACGGCTCCGGGGCCGGCAGGGAGGCGCAGCCCAGGTCGATCATCGAGCCGAGCGCCTCCGGGGGCAGGGGTTCGAGGCCGCGGGCGGGCAGCGGATTGCCCGCCGGCACCGCGGTCCAGCTGCCGGCTCCGCGCCGGGACTCCAGGAAGCCCTCCGCGCGGAGCGCCTCGTAGGCCGCGGCGACGGTGGTCCGGCTGAGCGAGAGGGAGAGGGCGAGTTCCCGTTCGGCGGGGAGCCGGGCGGCGACCGGGACCCTGCCCTCCAGCACGAGCAACCGCACACCGTCGGCCAGGGCGCGGTAGGCGGGCGGCTTGCGGCTGCCGGGCGCCACGGGACGCTGTTGCGCCCGGAGCTGCCGGGCGAGCTGCGCCGCACCGACCGTCGAAGTCCACTGCGCCATGGAAATCAGTCCACCTTCCTCGGATTGGCCATAGTTGGCAGCCAATCCCCTGCCACAGAGTGACACACAGCAGTCCACCACCACACAGGGAGCACCACGTGTCCGACACCACTGCCCGGAGCGGGTCCCGTCTCCCCCGGCGGCTGACCCATCTGTACGTGGGTCTGGCCCTGTACGGGGCCAGCTCGGCGCTCCTGGTCCGTGCCGGGCTCGGCCTCGAACCCTGGGGCGTGCTGCACCAGGGCCTCGCCGAGCGGACCGGCATCTCCATCGGAGTCGTCTCGATCATCGTCGGGGCGGTCGTGCTGCTCCTGTGGATCCCGATCAGGCAGCGACCGGGGCTCGGCACCGTCTCCAACGTCTTCGCCGTCGGCATCGCGATGGACGGCACCCTGGCCCTCGTGCCGGACGTCCACGGGCTCGGCGCGCAGATACCGGTGATGGCGGCGGGCATCGCGCTCAACGGAGTGGCCACGGGGCTGTACATCTCGGCGCGCTTCGGCCCCGGCCCGCGCGACGGGCTGATGACCGGACTGCACCGGCTGACCGGGCGTTCGATCCGGCTGGTGCGCACGGCGATCGAGGTGGCCGTGGTGGCGACCGGCTTCCTGCTCGGCGGTTCGCTCGGCGTGGGCACCGTGCTGTACGCCCTGGCGATCGGCCCGCTCGCCCAGTTCTTCCTGCGCGTCTTCGCCCTCCCCTCGCCGGACGCCGGCACCCCCGACGTCGCCGGCCGGACACCGCGAGGGGCGATACTTCCGCGGTGACCACAGCGCCTTCCGCACGCCACCCCTATCTGGACCACCCGTCGACGATTCCGTTCGCCCACCGCGGCGGGGCGGCGGACGGGGTGGAGAACACGGCAGCCGCCTTCCGGCGGGCCGCCGGGGCGGGCTACCGCTACTTCGAGACCGACGTGCACACCACCGCGGACGGCCGCCTGGTGGCGTTCCACGACGCCACCCTGGACCGGGTGACCGACTCCCGCGGCCGGATGGCCGAGCTCCCCTGGAGCGAGGTGAGCCGGGCGCGGGTGGGGGGCACCGAGCCTCTGGCGCTGTTCGAGGAACTGCTGGAGGAGTTCCCCGACGCCCGCTGGAACGTGGACGTCAAGGCGGAGCCGGCCCTCGTCCCGCTCATCGAGCTGATCCGCAGGACCGCCGCCTGGGACCGGGTGTGCGTGGGGTCGTTCTCCGAGGCCAGGGTGGCCAGGGCGCACCGCCTCGGGGGCCCGCGCCTGGCCACCTCCTACGGGGTGCGCGGTGTGCTCGGCCTGCGCCTGCGCTCCTACGGAATACCGGCGGCGCTCCGCGCGGGAGCCGTGTGCGCACAGGTCCCGGAGACCCAGAACGGCATCAGGGTGGTCGACCGGCGCTTCGTCCGTGCGGCGCACGCACGCGGTCTGCAGGTCCACGTCTGGACGGTCAACGAACCGGACCGGATGGCCGCACTCCTGGACCTCGGGGTGGATGGCATCATGACCGATCACATCGAGACGCTGCGCACGGTGCTGAGCGAGCGGGGGGCCTGGGCCTGACGCCGGGCCCTGCCGCGTCCGCACGGTACGAACGAGGGGACTCGGCGTGAGCACCGGTACCGCAGGAACGGCCGACCCGGCGGAACGGCCCCCCGGGGACGCCGAGCGCAGACGCGAACAACGGGGCTGGTACTTCTACGACTTCGCCTGTTCGGTCTATTCGACCAGTGTCCTCACCGTCTTCCTCGGCCCCTACCTGACGTCGATAGCCAAGGCCGCCGCCGACGCGGAGGGCTTCGTGCACCCGCTGGGGATACCGGTGCGGGCCGGCTCCCTCTTCGCCTACGCCGTCTCGGCGTCGGTCCTGGTGGCGGTGATCGTGATGCCGCTCGCGGGCGCCGCCGCGGACCGCACCGGCCGCAAGAAGCCGCTGCTCGCGGCGGCCGCGTACGTGGGTGCCACGGCGACGGCCTGCATGTTCTTCCTGGACGGGCAGCGCTACCTGCTGGGCGCCTTCCTGCTGATCGTGGCGAACGCGTCGATCTCCGTGTCGATGGTCCTGTACAACGCCTATCTGCCGCAGATCGCCGCGCCGGAGGAACGCGACGCGGTCTCCTCGCGCGGCTGGGCCTTCGGGTACACCTCGGGGGCACTCGTCCTCGTCCTGAACCTGGTCCTCTACACGGGCCACGACTCCTTCGGACTCTCGGAGTCCGACGCGGTCCGGATCTGCCTCGCCTCGGCCGGCGTGTGGTGGGGCGCCTTCACGCTCGTACCGCTGCGACGGCTGCGCGACCGGCGGGTGCCGCCCGGCGGCGAGGGCGCGGTCGGCTCCGGCTGGCGGCAGCTGATCGCGACGTTGCGCGACATGCGCCGCCATCCGCTCACGCTCTCCTTCCTGCTCGCCTACCTCGTGTACAACGACGGCATCCAGACGGTGATCTCGCAGGCCTCGCTGTACGGGTCCGAGGAGCTCGGGCTCGATCAGACGACACTGATCACCGCGGTCCTGCTGGTCCAGGTGCTCGCGGTGGCGGGGGCGCTCGGCATGGGGCGGCTCGCCCGCGTGTACGGCGCGAAGCGCACGATTCTCGCCTCACTGGTCGTCTGGACGCTGATCCTCGCCGCCGCCTACCTGCTGCCCGCCGACGCGCCCGTGTTCTTCTACAGCCTCGCGGCCGCGATCGGTCTGGTGCTGGGCGGCAGCCAGGCGCTCTCGCGCTCGCTGTTCTCGCACCTGGTGCCCCGCGGGAAGGAGGCGGAGTACTTCTCGGCGTACGAGATGAGCGACCGGGGACTCAGCTGGCTGGGGCCCCTGGTCTTCGGTCTGGGCTACCAGCTGACCGGCAGCTACCGGGATGCGATCCTCTCCCTGGTGATCTTCTTCGCCCTGGGTTCGCTGCTGCTCGCGCGGGTCCCGGTCCGGGCTGCCGTGGCCGCCGCGGGCAACCCCGTGCCGGACCGTATTTAGACGCAGAAGTGAAAGGCCGGTAGTGTACGCCTTTGGTCTGCCCGGCGGACCGTTACTGCGAGTGGAAGAAGCCGAACCGTTGGGTGACAACTTCTCCCACAAGTGACAAACCGGGCACCGATGGGTAATCAAACCCAGATACAGCAGCGGCACGACGGGCGACGCATGACCGGCAACGGGAATCTTTGCCGCCGACCGGACGTTGACCGGATGACGACGACAGCGACACCTGTCCTGTGGGCGACAAGCCCGGGAGGCACGATTCATGAGTGAGCGAGCTCTCCGCGGTACGCGACTCGTGGTTACCAGCTACGAGACGGACCGCGGCATCGATCTGGCCCCGCGCCAGGCGGTGGAGTACGCATGCCCGAACGGCCATCGATTTGAGATGCCGTTCTCGGTAGAGGCGGACATTCCGGCGGAATGGGAGTGCAAGGCGTGCGGCGCCACGGCACTCCTGGTGGACGGGGACGGCCCCGAGGAGAAGAAGGGCAAGCCTGCGCGTACGCACTGGGACATGCTCATGGAGCGGCGCACCCGCGAGGAGCTGGAAGAGGTGCTGGCCGAGAGGCTGGCGGTTCTGCGCTCCGGAGCCATGAACATTGCCGTGCACCCGCGGGACAGCAGGAAGTCTGCCTGACCGCGTAACACCGCACAGATCAAGAGCCGCGGGCCGTGACACAGCACATGTGTCACGGCCCGCGGCTCGTTCTGTACGGGTCCCCCGATCCGCGGGTGCCCGGGCTCCGCGCTTCGGAGGAGCGCCGGTTCGGCACGACTCCGGCCCGGCAGGCCACAGCCCCCGAAGCCCGGTTCCTCGGAGGGTCGGGCCTCCGGGGAGCTGTGAGAGGGCTCGGGGTGCTGTCATCGGGAGGGTGTTTCCCCGGGAGCCGGCGCCCGGCAGGCCGAGCCGTCGGTGGCTTCCGCGCTCGGGGGACGGCAGGAGTGAGCGGTCGGTGCGCTCCGCTCAGGGGGTCAGAGGCGGCCGGTGCGCTCCGTGGCCGTCATCGGGACCGGGGTGCTGCCGCGTGCCGTCCTCACGGATGACCTCGCCCTGGACCACCTTTCCGTCCGGCCGGTGCATACGGGCCTGCTGGAAGGCGTCGGAGAGACTGCCCGGCGCCGCGGTGCGCGCGATCCGGCGTTCGAGGGAGCGCTCCGCGTACCGGCTCAGCATCGACCGGACGGGGGGCAGCAGGAGCAGCAGCCCCGCTGCGTCGGAGATCATGCCGGGGATCATCAGGAGCAGGCCGCCCAGCATCAGGAAGCCGTTGCCCCTGCCGCCCGACGGGGCGGCCGCGGGGGCGGCGGGTGCGCCGGGCTGCCCCGGCATCTGCTGCAGGGTCTCGGTGAGGTTGCGGAAGGCCCGCCGCCCCGCCCGCTTGATCACCACGGCTCCGAGCACGGCACCGGCGACCAGGATCAGAAGCACGGTGAACCCGTTCGCCGCGTCGGCGACGACGGTCAGCAGCCAGATCTCCAGCACCAGCCAGGCGGCGAGGCCCAGCGGCAGGACGGTACGGGCGCGTGAGCGCTGTGGACGGTTCGGAGGCGGTGTGCCGGTCGTCATGCACCCAGTGTGCCTGTAAGGGCGTGCAGACGGCGTAAGGGGGTGATCATGAGGCTCCGCCGCACCGGCCCCGGAGGGACCTCAGGAGGACTTGCGGCCCATGACCTTGGAGGCCCGGCTGGAGATGCCCCATCCGGTGACCCGCCACAGCGCCTCGACGAGGATGTCGCGGCTCATCTTGGAGTCGCCGATCTCCCGCTCCATGAAGGTGATCGGTACCTCGACGACGTGGTATCCGGCTTCGACGGCCCGGCGGGCCAGGTCGACCTGGAAGCAGTAGCCCTGCGAGGCGACCTCTTCGAGGCCCAGTCCCTGCAGGGTGGGGGTGCGGAAGGCCCGGTAGCCGCCGGTGACGTCCCGGACCGACAGGCCGAGGAGCATCCGGGAGTAGAGGCTGCCTCCGCGCGAGATCATCTCTCGGTGCCTGGGCCAGTTGACCACCCGGCCGCCGGGCACCCAGCGCGAGCCGAGGACCAGGTCGGCGCCCTTCAGGGCGGTGAGGAGGCGGGGCAGTTCCTCGGGCTGGTGCGAACCGTCCGCGTCCATCTCGACCAGGACGCCGAAGTCGTTGTCGGCTCCCCACTGGAAGCCGGCCAGGTAGGCGGCGCCCAGCCCCTCCTTGCCCTGGCGGTGCAGGACGTGCACCTGGCTGTCGGTGGCCGCGAGTTCGTCGGCGACCTTGCCGGTGCCGTCGGGGCTGTTGTCGTCGGCGACCAGGATGTCCGCTTCCGGAACGGCGGCGCGCACCCGGGCGACGATCAGCTTGACGTTCTCGACCTCGTTGTAGGTCGGAATGATCACCAAGACTCTGCCGAGCGGGCCGAACTGCCTCTGACCGCCGTCGTTCACTACTGCCCCTTAAAGTCCGTACGCAAGGTGCACACCATATCCAGCGTGCCGCTGCCGGGCTCCGACGCGGTCGCGAGGCGACGCGTCACCCGTCCGGCCGGGCCGGACAGAAGCATGGAACTGCGGACAGAACTGCGGATCGGGGCCCGGTGTCCTTCGGGCCGACCTGGGACCCGCTGGCTGCGGGTCGACCGAAAGCCGTTGTCTACTGAACCTCCGGGCCCCACCCGGGTCCCACCTGCCGCCCGGACGAACGCTCCCCTCGCCCCGAGGCGCGGGCGCTGAACCTGGCTGTCAGGGATGGTGCGCCGGTGCGGCACACCGCCCCATGACCCAGCGGCGTTCGACGACTGCGTGGAGGTTTGACCGGTCGGACGTCCAGTGGTGGACCCGGCCGAACCTACCGGCCCCTGGGCGCTCTCTGTCAACAGCCGTGCGACCTGCGGTTTTCTCCGAAAGTCCCTGGTCAGTGCGGCGGGCGGACAGGTCGCGGCGGAGTGCCTGCGCCTACGATCGGCGGTACGGCACGCCCCTACGTCACTCGTTCGGCCTTACGTAGACAGTTTGTCCGAAGACCACCGTGCGGAGGCAGACCGGGAGCGCGGCCCCGGGGGTGAGATCGGGCAGGCCAGGGGTGCCGGAGCGGGGGTCGGTCGACCAGCGGGCGACCCGGTCGTCGGGCGCCTGGACCACCAGTTCGCCGGTACGCCAGACGGCGTAGTCGGCGGGGGCACCGGGCACGAGGACCCCCGCGTCGTCGCGGCCCACGGAACGCCAGCCGCCCCGGGTGTGGGCGGTGAACCCGGCCCGTACGGAGATGCGGTGCTCGGGCGTCCGGTGGAAGGCCGCGGCCCGCACGGTTCCCCACGGGTCCAGCGGTGTGACCGGGCTGTCCGAGCCGAAGGCGAGGGGCACGCCGGCGCGCAGCAGCGCCGCGTACGGGTTGAGCGTGGCGGCCCGCTCCGCGCCCAGCCGGGCTGCGTACATGCCGTCCCGGCCGCCCCAGGCCGCGTCGAAGGCGGGCTGCACGGAGGCGGTGAGCCCCAGCTCGGCGAAGGCGGCGACCGTCTCGGGGGTGAGCATCTCGGCGTGCTCCACCCGGTGCCTGGCGGCGCGGACGCGGGCGAGCCCCAGCTTCTCGGAGGCGGCCCGGACGCCGGCCACGACGGCGGAGACGGCGGCGTCACCGATGGCGTGGAACCCGGCCTGCAGTCCGGCCTCGGTGCAGGCCGTCACGTGTGCGGCGATCTGCGCAGCGTCCAGGTGGGAGGTCCCGGTGTGCGGGGCGTCGGCGTACGGCTCGTGCAGGAAGGCGGTGTGCGAGCCCAGGGAACCGTCGACGAACAGGTCGCCCGCCGCACCGGTGGCCCCGAGTTCGCGGATGCGGCGGGCACCCTCCTCGTCCTCGATCCGCTCGGCCCAGTACCCGAAGACCCGGGGGCCCGGCTCCTGGGAGGCGAGCTCCAGCAGGCCGGTGAAGTCCTCCTCGTCCGAGATCTCGGGACCTGCGCACTCGTGGACGGTGCCGATGCCGAGCGAGGCCGCGTGTGCCAGGGCGGCACGCTGGGCCTCGGCACGTTGCCGCGGCGTGACGGCGCCGTGGGCCGCGGAGCGCACCGCGTGGTGGGCGGCACCGGTCAGCGGGGCGTCGGGGTGGTAGCCGGTCAGCGCCGTGACGCCCGGGACGAGGTCCAGGAGGGCCGTGGTGACGACGGCGGAGTGGACGTCCACCCGGGGCAGGTAGACGGGCCGGCCGCCGGCCGCCTCGTCGAGTTCGGCACGCGAGGGGGGTCGCTGCTCGGGCCAGCGTGCCGCGTCCCAGCCGTGGCCCAGGACGACCCGTTCGCCGGAGTGGGTGCGCGTGTGCGCACGCAGGAGGTCCAGTGCCTCGGCCAGCGTGCGGGCGGCGGAGAGGTCCAGCCCCGTGAGGGCGAGCCCGGCCGATGTGGTGTGGACGTGCGCGTCGGTGAACGCCGGGGTGACCAGGGCCCCTTCCAGGTCGATCACCTCGTCGACGCCGCTCGCGAACGCGTCGGCCGCCCCTTCGGATCCCACCCACGCGACATGGCCGCGTTCGACGACCATCGCGGTGGCGAACGGATCGGCGGGGCTGTGGACGTCTCCACCGCGCAGCAGCACGGTGCGGTGTTCGCTCTGGGGGGCGGTGCTCTCGGTCATGGGACCAGTCTCGCGCCTGCCCGGACCGACTCCACCCGCGCCCCCGCCGACAGGCGGCGGGAACACGTCGGATACGGGTGCGCACCCGCCGCGGGTTCGCCGCGGGCGCGCTCGGAGGCGGGGCGCGCACGCCGAGGGCGCGTGGGGCGTCTCAGATGCGCGGGGGGCGCGCCTCGTACGGTGTGGAGAGGACGACCGTCGTGCGGGTGGAGACACCGGCCAGCGACCGGATCCGGGTGAGCAGGTGCTCCAGCTCGAGCGGGCTGGAGACCCGCACCTTGAGGATGTAGTTCTCGTCGCCGGCGACGCTGTGGCACGCCTCCAGCTCGGGCACGTCCGCGAGGCGTTCGGCGATGTCGTCGGGTGCGCTCGGGTCGAACGGTTTCACCGAGATGAACGCGGTGAGGGGCAGGCCGACGGCCTCGGGGTCGACGACCGCGGCGTAGCCGCGGATCACCCCGCGCTGCTCCAGTCGGCGGACACGCTGATGAACGGCCGAGGTGGACAGGCCCGTGGCCTTGCCCAGGTCGGTGTAGCTCATCCGCCCGTCCTTGACGAGCAATTCCACGATCTGACGGTCCAGCTCCTCCATGCGGATCAACCTATGGCCCCGGGTGCCTCCAGGCACAGTCGTGAGGGCTGCGGAACGGCACGTTCGGGGGGCATGTGACGAATGCCACATGTTTACGCGTCAGTAGCCAACGGCCCCGCGGTTAGGGCCGACTTCCCACGGGAAGTGCTTGCTGTGGCCGAGGCCGTGGCGCCTGGCCGGCCCACCCGAGGGGGGAATATCCCATGCAGAGCCTGAAGCTCACCGGACGTACCGAACCGGAGCCCGTCGATCTCGACGAGGACCTCGCTCCCGACGCGTACGACACATTCGAGATGTACCGGGTGATCTGCCCGGACTGCGCGCAGCCGATCGCCCTGCTGGCGGACGAGGACGTCCTGCCGGAGCACGCACTGTGCCCCACTCCGTGGAATCCGTTCGTCCTGACCGTGTGCGCCGGCACCAACCGCGACGCCTCCCGGGCGCGCCCGGCCGACGAGACGCTCGAGGTCCAGGAGCAGGAGACGGCACTGCTGCTGACGCTGCCTCAGGGGCTCGACTGGCGGATGCAGCCGTTCTCGCACGCCGGGGGTCCGGGCTCGCGGCCGCTGCAGGCACCGCAGTTGCGGCGCCACGCGGCCTGACGTACGGACGCACGTTCCTGCCGCACCACAACGGCTCCCCGCTGTGGTGCCGGCGGATCACCGGTCGGCCGGTGGACGCGGCACCCGAGGAACGGGCGCGCGAATCGGCCGGGCAGTGACCCGGACCCGGGGCCCAGCCGCCCGGTGGGGCTCCGCGGGAGGCCGTGCCGCACTGACCCGCCCGCCCACGTGCGCCGCCGCGCCGGCGGGAGGCTGCGGGACGGACACCGCCGGGCCGCCATGACCAGGAGTGGTACCGGATCATGACGACACACGTGCGGCCGCACCCGCCGGCCCGGTTCAGCGCGTTTCGGGGCCCGCGAGGTGCCGGGCGATGACCATGCGCTGGATCTGATTGGTGCCTTCGACGATCTGCAGCACCTTGGCCTCGCGCATCAGCCGCTCGACCGGGAAGTCGAGGGTGTAGCCGTAGCCCCCGAGCACCTGGACCGCGTCGGTGGTGACCTGCATGGCCGTGTCGGTGCAGAACAGCTTCGCCATCGCCGCCTGCCGCGAGAACGGCAGACCCGCGTCGCGGAGCCGTGCCGCCTCCAGGTAGAGGGCCCGCCCCGCCTCGATCCGGGTGGCCATGTCGGCGAGCATGAAGCGCAGTCCCTGGAAGTCCGCGATGGGCCGGCCGAACTGCTGGCGTCCCGTGGCGTATCCGACGGCCTCGTCCAGGGCCGCCTGGGCCACACCGATGGCACAGGCGGCGATGCCCAGCCGCCCCGAATCGAGCGCCGACAGTGCGATGGCGAAGCCCTGTCCCTCGTCACCGATGCGACGGGCGTCCGGGATCCGTACGCCGTCGAAGTGCAGCTGGGCCGTGGGTGAGCCCTTCATGCCCATCTTCTTCTCGGGCACGGCCGCGTTGAGTCCCCCGACGTCGCCGGGGACCAGGAACGCCGTGATGCCGCGGGGGCCCTCCACCCCGGTGCGGGCCAGGACGGTGTAGAAGTCGGCGATTCCGCCGTGCGTGATCCAGGCCTTGGTGCCGGTGAGGACCCAGTCCCCCCCGCTCGTGCGGGAGGCGCCGCCTCCGTCCCGTACGGCCTTCGTGCGCAGCGAGGCGGCGTCGGAGCCCGAGGACGGCTCGGAGAGGCAGTAGGCGCCCAGCAGGCCGCCGCCGAGCATCGCGGGGAGGTGGGCGGCCCGTTGCTCCTCGGTGCCGTATCCGGCGAGCGCGTGGCAGGCCAGCGAGTGGACGCTGACGCCGAGCCCGACGGTGAGCCGGGCCGCGGCCAGTTCCTCCAGGACCTGGAGGTAGACCTCGTAGGGCTGGCCCCCTCCGCCGTACGCGGAGTCGTACGGCAGTCCGAGCAGTCCGGATTCGGAGAGCAGGGTGAAGACCTCGCGCGGGAAGTGGCCGGATTCCTCCTCCTCGGCCGCCCGGGGAGCGATCTCCTTCGACACCATGTCTCGGACGAGCTCGATGAGCTGCCGGGACTCCTCGGTGGGCAGGCGGCGTTCCACCGGCTGCGGGGCACGGTCGGGCATGACGGCGCTCTCCTCCCTGTCGGGGGTTGCGACGGTCGCGCGCGCGGGGTGTGAGCGGCGCCGCCGGGTGGTCCCGGGCGATGCCCGGAAATCTATGACTCCCCAGCCGATCCTGCCTTCTCGGATCACGAGAGGCGCTGGCCAGCGGCTGTGGCGGGTTGAGTATGCCCGATCGGAGCGCGTGCGTCACCGGGTGCGGGGGCCGGGCGGTCCCGGAAATTGGTCCGCACCATTGACCCAACTGGTCTAGTCCTTCTACGGTCTCCCCCAATGCCTCATCGCGTCCATGCCAATCGATGGAGCGAGGGGCACCCCCACGCCCAAGCCCTCCCCCACGAGGAGCCACAATGACCGGACTTCACCGTCCCCGCGCCCGCCTCAGGGCGCTCGCCGCAACCGCGTGCACCGTCGCGCTCGGCGCCGCTCTCCTCGGCGTCGCGGGTACGTCCTCCGCCGGAGCGGCCCCGGCCGCCGAGCCGGCGTCCGCCGCGGAGGCCGCCCCCACCGCGGCCGGTGACAAGGTGGTCGGATACTTCACCAACTGGGGTGTCTACCAGCGCGATTACCACGTCAAGAACATCGAGACGTCGGGCTCGGCCGACAAGCTCACGCACATCAACTACGCCTTCGGCAACGTCCAGGGCGGCAAGTGCACCATCGGCGACAGCTACGCCGACTACGAGAAGGCCTACACGGCCGACCAGTCGGTGGACGGCGTCGCGGACACCTGGGACCAGGAACTGCGCGGCAACTTCAACCAGCTGCGCAAGCTGAAGAAGCTGCACCCGGATCTGAAGATCGTCTGGTCCTTCGGCGGCTGGAGCTGGTCCGGCGGCTTCGGCGAGGCCGCTCAGAACCCGGCCGCCTTCGCCGAGTCCTGCCACGACCTGGTGGAGGACCCGCGTTGGGCCGATGTCTTCGACGGCATCGACATCGACTGGGAGTACCCGAACGCCTGCGGTCTGACCTGCGACACCAGCGGCCGCGACGCCTACGGCGACCTCCTGTCGGCACTGCGCTCGAAGTTCGGCACCGACAGTCTGATCACCTCGGCGATCACCGCCGACGGGTCGGAAGGCGGCAAGATCGACGCCGTGGACTACGCCGGAGCGGCGCAGTACCTCGACTGGTACAACCCGATGACATACGACTTCTTCGGCGCGTTCGCCGCCCAGGGCCCGACGGCCCCGCACTCCCCGCTGACCTCCTACCCGGGCATCCCCACGGAGGGGTTCAACAGCGACGCGGCGATCTCCAAGCTCAAGGGGCTCGGCATCCCCCCGGAGAAGCTGCTGCTCGGCATCGGCTTCTACGGCCGCGGCTGGACCGGCGTCACGCAGTCGGAGCCGGGCGGCACGGCGACCGGGGCGGCTCCGGGCGCGTACGAGGCGGGCATCGAGGACTACAAGATCCTGAAGGACAGCTGCCCGGTGACGGGCACGGTGGCCGGCACGGCGTACGCCCACTGCGGCACCAACTGGTGGAGCTACGACACCCCGTCCACCATTGCCACGAAGATGGACTACAAGAACCAGCAGGGCCTGGGAGGCACCTTCTTCTGGGAGCTCAGCGGTGACACGACCGACGGCGAGCTGATCAAGGCGATCAACTAGCGCCGACGGGGTACACGCCCGACAGGGCGGGCAGGGGGCGGGGTGCCGGGCGGGCACCCCGCCCCTCTCCGTGCCGGGGCGTCACCCGGGCCTTCCGCTCCACGCGTGAGCGCGTCGCACGGGCCGGGCCCGGACGACGAATACGGCCGGGACGACGACGCACGTCCGGCTCCGGACGCACCGCGGCGGGCTCGGCCCGTTGCCGGCCCGACGGGCACGGCCCTGTTTCTCCGCGGCAGCCGCGGTCGTGGCGCCACTGGTTCGGTGCCCCTGGTTCGGCGCCGTCGGCAGCGGGTGGGGCCCCCGGGGGCCCCACCCGCTCGGGCGTTCCCCAGGACGCGACCGCAGTGCACCCGCACGTACCTCCACGGGCGGGGTTCCAGGCCGCGCGGGCCCTGCCGGGGCACGGGATCCGCGGCGGGACCGCCCCGGCGCGGGGCCGGTCCTCCGTTCCGTGACCCACGGCTCCGCCTGACACCCACGCGGCGGCGGGGCCGCCGGGCGCCGGACATCGGCGTCCTCCGGCCCTTAAGCGGCCGTGGGCGGCGTGGGCCGCCCGCCTCCGGCGGCATCCCACGCCCCGCCCCGGCCCCTTCGCGTCATGGCCGTATCAAGGCTTCGGGCGAATCCGTATGGAGTCCGTCAAAGCGGCTCGGCCCCCGGCCCGGGACGGGATTTGCTCTCTCCAGGCCATGCGGCCGATTCCACCTCGTCACTCAATACATCCAGGAGCTCACGATGGCCGATCCGGCCTTCGTCGTCGTCACCGTCGCGGTATTCGCACTGGTGGCTCTCATCGCCAAGGGGGTGGCCAAGCTGTGACTGCGGACCATGTGGTCGGCCTCGTCGTCGCCCTCTCCCTGCTCGGTTATCTCATTGTCGCGCTTGTGTTCCCGGAGAGGTTCTGAGCACCGATATGAGCCCCGAGATATCTGGTGCGCTCCAGTTCCTCGCCCTGGCGGGGTCGCTCGCGCTGGCCTACCGCCCGCTGGGTGACTGGATGGCCCGCGTCTACTCCTCCGACACGCACTGGCGTCCGGAGAAGTGGATCTACAAGGTCATCGGCGCCCACCCGGAGGCGGAGATGCGCTGGCCCGCCTACCTGCGCGGCGTCCTCGCCTTCTCCGCCGTCGGCGTCCTCTTCCTCTACGCCCTGCAGCGGCTGCAGGGCGTTCTCCCCGGGTCGCTCGGCTTCCGGTCGATCGACCCCGACCAGGCCTTCAACACCGCCGCCTCGTTCGTCTCGAACACGAACTGGCAGTCGTACTACGGCGAGCAGGCCATGGGCCACGTCGTGCAGACCGGCGGCCTGGCCGTGCAGAACTTCGTCTCCGCCGCCGTCGGCATGGCCGTAGCGGTGGCGCTCGTACGGGGCTTCGCCCGTTCCCGGACCGGTGAACTGGGGAACTTCTGGGCCGACCTGGTCCGCGGAACCGTACGGATCCTGCTGCCGGTCTCGGTGGCCGGGGCCCTTGTACTGGTCGCCTGCGGCGCCATCCAGAATTTCTCCGGCATTCACGAGGTCGGCCAGTTCATGGGCGGCACCCAGGAATGGAACGGTGGGGCCGTGGCCTCCCAGGAGGCCATCAAGGAACTGGGGACCAACGGTGGCGGCTATTTCAACGCGAACTCCGCCCACCCCTTCGAGAACCCGAATCCGTTCTCGAATCTCTTCGAGATCTTCCTGATTCTCCTCATCCCGTTCGCGATGACCCGCACGTTCGGGAAGATGGTCGGATCGGTCAGGCAGGGTTACGCGATCCTCGGCGCGATGGTGACCCTGTGGATCGGGTTCACCGGGCTGATGATGTGGACCGAGTTCCACCACGGCGGTCCGGCCTTCGACATCGCCGGCGGTGCGATGGAGGGCAAGGAGACACGCTTCGGGATCGCCGGCTCGTCGATCTTCGCCGTGGCCACCACGCTCACCTCCACGGGTGCCGTCAACTCCTTCCACTCCTCGTACACCGGTCTCGGCGGCGGCATCACCATGCTCGGCATGCAGTTGGGCGAGATCGCGCCGGGCGGTGTCGGCTCCGGCCTCTACGGGATGCTGGTCATGGCGGTCATCGCGGTGTTCCTCGCCGGGCTGATGGTGGGCCGCACACCCGAGTACCTGGGCAGGAAGATCGGCACGCGCGAGATCAAGTTCGCCGCCTGCTACATCCTGATCACCCCCGCGCTGGTGCTCTCCTTCACCGCTGCGGCCCTGGCGCTGCCCACCCCGGCCGACTCGATGACCAACTCCGGTGCGCACGGTTTCTCCGAGATCCTGTACGCCTACACGTCCGCCTCCAACAACAACGGTTCCGCCTTCGCCGGGCTCAACGCCGACACGCAGTGGTTCAACAGCACCCTCGGCATCGCCATGCTGCTCAGCCGTTTCCTGCCGATGGTGTTCGTCCTGGCACTGGCCGGATCGCTCGCCCGGCAGAGTCCGGTCCCCGAGACGGCAGGCACGCTGCGCACCGAGAAGCCCCTGTTCACCGGGCTGCTGGTCGGCACGATCATGATCGTCGCCGGCCTGACCTACTTCCCGGCGCTGGCGCTGGGTCCGCTCGCTGAAGGGCTGGCGTCATGAGCAACGACCTCGCGCGGTACGACGACCCCGCGTCCCTGTCCACCGACGTTCCGCCCCACGCGCCCGGTCGGCACGCGTCCGGTCAGCACGCGTCCGCCGGTGCCTGTCCGGCGGCGGGGCGGGCGGGCGGCGGGCTCTTCGACCCCGGGCAGCTGCTCGCCTCCTTCCCGGACGCCGTCCGAAAGCTCGACCCCCGCCTCATGGCCAGGTCCCCGGTCATGTTCGTGGTCCTGGTCGGCTCCGTGCTGACGACGGTCTTCGCGGTCATGGACCCGGGCAACTGGTTCGGCTGGGCCATAGCGGCGTGGCTCTGGCTGACCACGCTCTTCGCGAACCTCGCGGAAGCGGTGGCCGAGGGCCGCGGCAAGGCGCAGGCGGACAGCCTGCGCAAGGCCAGGACCGGCACCGTGGCCCGCCGGCTCACCGGCACGGACGAGGAGCGGGTTCCGGGCACCGATCTGCGCGTCGGCGACCTCGTGGTCTGCGAGGCCGGCGACATCGTGCCCGGCGACGGAGACGTCGTCGAAGGCGTCGCGTCCGTCGACGAGTCCGCCATCACCGGTGAGTCGGCCCCGGTGATCCGCGAGTCCGGCGGCGACCGGTCCGCGGTCACCGGAGGTACGAAGGTGCTGTCCGACCGCATCGTCATCAGGATCACGACGAAACCCGGCGAGACGTTCATCGACCGGATGATCGGCCTGGTGGAGGGGGCGGCCCGGCAGCGCACGCCCAACGAGATCGCGCTGAACATCCTGCTCGCGTCGCTGACCGTCGTCTTCCTGCTCGCCGTCGTGACCCTGCAGCCGTTCGCCGTCCACGCGGGCGCCGAACAGTCGGTGATCGTCCTGACGGCGCTGCTGGTCTGCCTGATCCCGACGACCATCGGGGCCCTGCTCTCCGCCATCGGCATCGCCGGCATGGACCGGCTCGTGCAGCGCAACGTCCTGGCCATGTCGGGGCGTGCCGTCGAGGCCGCGGGCGACGTCTCGACCCTGCTGCTCGACAAGACCGGCACCATCACCCTCGGCAACCGGCAGGCGGCCGGGTTCACCCCGGTTCCGGGGGTCACGGAGGCCGCACTGGCCGACGCCGCCCGGCTGTCCTCACTGGCCGACGAGACCCCCGAGGGCCGCTCCGTCGTCGCCCTGGCGCGGGAGAGGTACGGGCTGCGCGAGCAGCACGAGGGGGATCTGGCGCACGCCGAGTGGGTGGTGTTCACGGCCCGGACCCGTATGTCGGGTGTCGACGTGGGCGGGCGCAGCGTACGCAAGGGCGCGAGCGCCTCCGTCACCGCCTGGGTCAGGGAGCGGGGCGGCACCGTCCCGCCGGACGCCCAGGTGCTCACCGACCGGATCGCTCAAGCGGGCGGCACGCCGCTGCTGGTGGCTCTGGAGGATGCGGAGGGCGCCCGGGTCCTGGGGGTGGTCCACCTCAAGGACGTCGTGAAGGACGGCATGCGCGAGCGCTTCGAGGAGCTGCGCCGCATGGGCATCAGGACGGTCATGATCACCGGTGACAACCCGCTGACCGCGAAGGCCATCGCCGACGAGGCGGGGGTGGACGACTTCCTGGCCGAGGCGACACCCGAGGACAAGATGGCCCTCATCAAGAGGGAGCAGGCCGGCGGCAGGCTCGTCGCGATGACCGGCGACGGCACCAACGACGCTCCCGCACTGGCCCAGGCGGACGTGGGGGTGGCCATGAACACCGGCACCTCGGCCGCCAAGGAGGCCGGCAACATGGTCGACCTCGACTCCGACCCGACCAAGCTCATCGAGATCGTCGGCATCGGCAAGCAACTGCTCATCACCCGCGGCGCGCTGACGACGTTCTCGATCGCCAACGACGTGGCGAAGTACTTCGCGATCATCCCGGCCATGTTCGCGGTGGTGTACCCCGGCCTGGACAAGCTCAACATCATGGGCCTGACCTCGCCCGAGTCCGCGATCCTGTCGGCCGTCGTCTTCAACGCGCTGATCATCATCGCCCTGGTGCCGCTCGCCCTGCGGGGCGTGCGCTACCGGCCGATGAGCGCGGACCGGATGCTGCGCCGCAACCTGGGCCTGTACGGCCTCGGGGGACTCGTGGCGCCGTTCGTCGGCATCAAGCTCATCGACCTCCTCATCTCCACCATTCCTGGCATCGGGTGACGACATGAACACCTCTGTACGCAATACGGCCCGTCTCCTCGGGGCGGGCCTGCGGGCCCTGCTCGTCCTGACCCTGCTCTGCGGCGTCGTCTATCCGCTCGCCGTCACCGGCGTCGCACAGGCCCTGTTCGACGACCGGGCCGACGGATCCGAGATCACGACGGAGGGCGAGGTCGTGGGCTCGGAGCTGATCGGGCAGAGGTACGACCTGCCGAAAACGGATCCGGCCGACGCGGACGAAGCCCCCCGGCCCGACCTCAGGTGGTTCCAGCCGAGGCCCTCCAACGGCCTCGGCTCCAACAGCGTGAATCCGCAGTACACGCTGATCCTCTCCGGCGCGACCAACCGGTCCGGGGACAACGAGGAGCTCATCCGGTGGGTGACGGACGCCAAGGAGGCCGTGGTCGCGGACAACACGGCGGAGGGCTACCGGCCCCGGCCCTCGGAGGTCCCGGCGGACGCCGTCACCTCCTCCGGCTCCGGACTCGACCCGCACATCTCCCCCGCGTACGCGCGGCTCCAGGTGCACCGGGTGGCCGAGAGGAACCACCTCGAGGTCCACCAGGTCGAGCAACTCGTGAGGGACGGCACCGAGGGCCGGACGCTCGGCTTCATGGGTGAGCCACGCGTCAACGTGCTCAGGCTCAACATCGGTCTGAAGGAGTTGGCCGGGGGCTGACGCCGCGGGTCCGGAGCCGGGGCCGGCGGGACGCCTCACATCCCGCCGGCCCCGGCTCCTCCGGTTCGCCGAGACCCCCGCCCTCCGGCACCCGCCCTCCGGCACCCGGCACCCGGCACCCGGCACCCGGTACCCGGTACCCGGCAGGCTCTCCTGGTCCGGTCGCCGTACGTCGCGGGCCGGGTGCCGCGGCGCACGGTGTGCCCCGGGACGAGGGTGAGGCCCTGCCGCACGTCGGCGGTACGCGCCGGCCCCACGCCGAGCGGGTCACGTCCGAACACGCGGGCCGGAGCGGGCCGGTGGGCAGAACCGGCTGACGGGCCGGAAAGTCCGCACACTCCCCCTGGTGTCCGGGACGGGATGCGAGGATGAGCGCGCCATGACTCCCGGCCGGTGCTGTCGCGCGGTGAGGGCTGTGGTGTTCGCAGCCGCCTGCGTGCTGCTCACCGCCCTCGGCCACATCGTCATGTCCGCGACTGCCGTCCCCTGGTGGGTCCTGGCCGTCGCTGTCGCCGCGACGGCCGCGGCAGCCTGGGTGTTCACCCGCCGGGAGCGCGGACTGCTCTTCGTCGCCTCCGCGGCGGTCGTGGTCCAGGCGGTCCTGCACAGTGCCTTCTCGCTGGCCCAGGCAGCGGTCCGTCCCTCGCTGCCGGACGGTGCCTCGTTCGCTCGGCGGTGGACCCGGTACCTGCTCTGCGAGACGCACGGATCCGCCCCCGCGGGGATGGCCGTACCCGGTGCCGGGGAGATGCACCACCCCGGCCCGGACGGCCTGATGGACCACGCGGTGATGTCCGCCGGACACGACATGGCCGGCCTGTCCCCCACCGGGATGCTCGCCGCCCACCTGCTGGCCGCCCTGTTGTGCGGCCTCTGGCTGGCGTGCGGGGAGCGGGCCGTCTTCCGTCTGCTGCGCGCCTGCGCGGGATGGCTGGTCGCTCCGTTCCGGCTCGTTCTCCATCTGCCCGTGCCAGCCGACCGGCCGCGCGTCCGTGCCCGGCGTTCCCACCGGGCTCATCCGCTGCGCCAGTTGCTGCTCGTCCACATCGTCGGCACCCGGGGTCCGCCGTCCCGGATCGCTGTCATCTGACAGCCGATCCCCGACCGGCGCCCGGGACCGACCCCGGCGCGCCCCGGGCACGGCGCGGCCGCCTCCGGCCGCGTCGTCCACAGCACCGGCCCCGCCCACGTGCGGGACGATCCCGGATTCCCGGACCACCGGAATCCCGGAAGGACATCAGGCGATGACCCCTGCCCTGCCCCCACCCCCGGCCACCGGGAAGAGAACGCCGCGGGACCCGCACGGCGCCGACGAACGGGTCACGTGCCTGGCCCTGGCCGCACGTTCCGGGGACGCGGAGGCCGTGGACCGCTTCATACGCGCCCTGCACCACGACGTACGGCGCTACGTCGCCTTCCTGAGCCCCGACCCCCAGGCGGCGGACGACCTCACCCAGGACACCTTCCTGCGCGCGCTGGGAAGCCTTCACCGGTTCGAGGGGCGCTCCTCGGCACGCACCTGGCTGCTCTCCATCGCCCGGCGCACCGTCGTGGACAGCCTTCGGCATGCCGCCGCCAGGCCCAGACTGGCAGACCGCCACGACTGGCAGTCGGCGGCCGAACGGTCGCAGCCGCGCGGTCTGCCCGGCTTCGACGACGGCATCGCTCTGGCCGATCTCCTGGCGGCGGTCCCCGCCGAGCGACGCGAAGCGTTCGTCCTCACCCAGCTCCTGGGGCTTCGCTACGCGGAGGCCGCCGCGGTCACGGGCACTCCCGTCGGAAC
Source organism: Streptomyces clavifer (assembly GCF_036345975.1). Classification (NCBI taxonomy): domain Bacteria; kingdom Bacillati; phylum Actinomycetota; class Actinomycetes; order Kitasatosporales; family Streptomycetaceae; genus Streptomyces; species Streptomyces clavifer. The sequence goes on from NZ_CP107793.1 coordinate 1,157,669, forward strand.
CGTGCGTTCACGTGTCGCCCGCGCCCGGTCCGCGCTGGTCGAACTGCTGAGGGAGGCCGAGGCCCCAGCGGCTCGCCCCTCCGGGACGGGCCACGGCGGGACGGGCGGCGCTCCGCGTCCGGTGCCCGAGGCTGCCACGGCGGCCTGAACGCCACCTCCCCGGGGCACCGGCAGGCCCGCCTGCCGGTGCCCCGGAGGTCGCGCGTACGTCCCCACGGTTCACCGCGGGCACCATGAGGGGGGCGTGGCGAACGTCTCGGGCCTGCCATGTTTCCGCCTCGCCGGGGAGACGTACTATCACCTGGTCATCACCGCGACGGGAGACAGGAAGCCGGTGCGATTCCGGCACGGTCCCGCCACTGTAACCGGGGAGTTCCCCTCGAACGGCTGCCGCGCACCGCCGCGGTCAGGCCGGGGGAACGTCGATCCGGGAGTCAGCACACTGGCCTGTCGCGGGCCCATTCCGAGGAGCGCGGACTCCCCAGGAGGCTCTACGTGTACGACGGCATGCCCCGTCCCCTGTTCTCCCCCTCCTCCCGCCCGCGACGCCGTGCGCTGCGCGCCGCGGCGCTGGCCGGGGCACTGTCGGCGACCCTGCTGGCCGGCTGCGGCACGGCCGACGACGGCGCCCGGGACCGGAGGGCTTCGGCGTCGTCCGCGAAGGGCTTCCCGGTCACCGTCGACAACTGCGGTACCCGCACCACGTACGACGGGCCGCCGTCCCGGGTGGTCACCGTTCACCAGCACCCGGCGGAGCTGATGCTGGCCCTCGGGCTCCGTGACCGGATGGTGGGGACCGCCTTCCCGGACTCCGCGGTCCTGCCCGAACTCCGGAAGGACTTCGAGGCGGTTCCCGAACTGGCGGAGAAGGAGCCGTCCTTCGAGACGCTCCTGAACGCCGAGCCCGACTTCGTCTACGGCGGCTACGGCAGCGCGTTCGCCGAGAACGAGGGCCGGTCCCGCAAGGCGTTCGCCGATGCGGGCATCGACACCTACCTCAACCGCGAGTACTGCGGGAAGAAGAGGGTGTCGATGAAGGACGCCTACGACGAGATCCTGACCGTCGGCAGCATCTTCGGTGTGCGGGACCGGGCCGAGAAGCTCGTGGCCGATCTGCGGGAACGCGTCGACGGGACCAGCCGGACGGTGGAGGGCGTCTCCCCGGTGTCCGTCTTCGTGTACGACAGCGGCGACAAGTCGGCGTTCACGGCGGGCGGCAAGGGCCTGGGCACCGAGATCATCGCGCTGGCCGGAGGCCGGAACGTCTTCGCGGACCTCGACGACGTCTTCGGGGACGTCTCCTGGGAACAGGTGGTCGCCCGCGAGCCCGAGGTCATCGCGATCTACGACTACGCGGGTGCGGGCAGCGTGGCGGAGAAGAAGAGGTTCCTGCTCTCGCAGCCCGCCCTCGCCGACGTCCCCGCCGTACGGAACAAGCGGTTCGTGGTGCTTCCGCTGACCGCGACGCTGGTCGGCATCCGCCCGCCGCACGCGGTCGAGGACCTGGCCCGCGGGCTGCATCCCGAGTCCTTCCGGTGACGGTGCCGGCCGAGGCCGGGGCTGCGCCCGCCGTTCGTACGGGCCGCCGGGAGCGTCTGCGCTCACGGGCCTTCGCGCCCACGCTGATCTGCCTCGGCCTGCTGCTCGTGGTCTCCCTGACCGCGGGCCTGGCCATCGGTTCGGTGCACGTGCCGCCGGGCGAGGTCTGGGGCATCGTGACGCACGCGTTCGGCGGTGAACTGGCCGAACCGACCTGGTCCCGGGCGCGCGAGACGATCGTCCTCGACGTGCGGGCGCCCCGGGTGCTGCTCGGCGCGGTGACGGGCGCCGGTCTCGCGGTGGTGGGCACCGCCATGCAGGCACTGGTGCGCAACCCGCTCGCCGAGCCGTATCTGCTGGGCGTCTCCTCCGGAGCCTCGCTGGGCGCCGTCGCCGTGATCGTGTTCGGTGTGAGCCTGGCCGGGCCGGTGCCGCTGTCGGCTGCGGCGTTCGTGGGCGCCCTGCTCACCCTGCTGCTCGTGTACTCGACGGCCCGCGCCGGAGGGCGTATCACCTCGGTCCGGCTGGTGCTGTCGGGAGTGGCGGTGGCGGCGGTGCTCACAGCCGTGACGGACCTGCTGCTCCTGACCGCCGGGCGGGGCAACGAGGCACGGACGGTGCTCGCCTGGACCCTGGGCGGACTGGGCGGCGTGCAGTGGTCCACGCTGTGGCTGCCCGGTACGGCGCTGCTGCTGGGCATCGGCGTCCTGCTGGTGCGGGCCCGGTCGCTGAACCTGCTGCTGACGGGCGAGGAGGCGGCCACGACGATGGGGCTGGACGTGGCCCGCTTCCGGGTCCGGATGTTCGTCGTGCTGTCCCTCGTCACCGGCGTCCTGGTGGCGGCGGCCGGCCCCATCGGCTTCGTCGGACTCATGCTTCCGCACATCGTGCGGCTCTTCGTGGGCGGTGACCACCGCAGGGTGCTGCCGACGGCGGCACTGGCCGGGGCGGTGTTCCTCGTCTGGGCCGACATCGCGGCGCGCACGGTCGCCGCCCCGATGGAGATCCCCGTCGGCGTCCTCACCGCGCTGTGCGGCGGGCCCTTCTTCCTGTGGCTGCTGCGCCGGGACGCCCGACGGAACACCGACCGAGGAGTGGGATGACCGCGGCCGAACTCGCCGTCGAGAACGTCACGCTGACCGCCGGCGCGTACCGGCTGGTGCGCGGGGTGTCCCTGACCGCGCGCCCCGGTGAGGTGGTCGGCCTGGTCGGCCCCAACGGCAGCGGCAAGTCCAGCCTCCTGCGCGCCGTCTACCGCGTCCTGCGTCCCGATTCCGGCCGGGTACGGGTGGACGGGGCCGACGCCTGGTCCCTGCCCGTGCGCCGGCTGGCCCGCACGCTGGCCTCCGTGGTGCAGGAGCCGGGCGCCGACTTCGACCTGACCGTGCGGGAGGTCGTCGCCATGGGGCGTACCCCCCACAAGCGGCTGTTCGACGGCGACACCGCGGAGGACGCGCGCATCATCGACACGGCTCTCGCGTCGGTGGACGCCACCCAGCTGACGACGCGTTCCTTCGACCGGCTCTCCGGAGGTGAGCGCCAGCGCGTGCTCATCGCCCGCGCCCTGGCGCAGCAGCCCGGCCTACTGGTGCTCGACGAGCCGACCAACCACCTGGACATCAGGCACCAGTTGGAGGTCCTGGGTGTGCTCAGGCGGCTGCCGGCCACCGTCCTGGTCGCGCTGCACGACCTGAACCTGGCGGCCTACTACTGCGACCGCCTCTACGTCCTGCGCGAGGGTGAGGTCGTCGCTTCGGGACCGCCGGCGGCGGTGCTCACCCCCGGGCTGCTGGCCGAGGTGTACGGCGTGGCGAGCGAGGTCGCCGTCCATCCGCGGACCGGGGCGCCGCAGGTGACCTTCCTGCCGGGAGAACCCCGAGAATCCGGCCGCGGTGGCGCGACAATGCACTGAGCCTCCGCCAACGTGAAGCCACTGGTCAAAGGGCTGGCGTGACAGTCTTTCGGGGTCTCAGCTGGTCGTGGGCGGCCGCCTATCGTGTAGATCATTTGTCAGCCGTTCGCTTGAGGTCCGTCAGGACGGGGGCGGGCAGGTGGTGGCCGTCGTTCGCTGACCGACGGACTTGGCCAAAGCTCTGCGGGCGCGACCACAGTGTGAGCATCTCGAATTCCGCAACCACCAGGCCGTGAACAGCAGCTTCACGGGGCGCTCTGCGTACTGTTCGTGGAGGAGGCCACTGCGGACCTGCGGGAAGACCGGATCCCGGCGGTCACTGTTGTGCGGCGAACGCGGCTTCGATTTCCTTGATCACGAGGTCGGGACGGTCCGTCGGCACCTCATGGGAAGTGCCCTTGGCGGTAACGAGCGTCCGGTTCGGCGCCTCCTGGGCGAACGCGGCGGCGGCGTCACGCCAGCGCTGGGCGTCCTCGGGAGACCTGGCGAACGGAGTCCTCTCGGAAACCATGACCGTAACCGGCACCGAAGCCGGCCACACCACCTTGTGGAATGCCTGGTGTGCTGCGGCGAAACCCTCCGCGGTGGAGATGAGCTGGCGGTTCTCCGGCTTCTCGGGATCCTTCTTCGCCGCGTCGACCTCCGGCTGAGTCCCGGCTACGAGACGGGGGATCTCCTCGTCCGTGAAGAACTGCGGGAGGTTGGCGTCGACCAGCACTGCACCGGAGAGCATCTCCGGGTTGTCCTGGGCGAGGTAGTTGGCGATCTCACCGGCCTGGGAGTGAGAGACCAGGGTCACGTCCTTGGTGACGCCCAGTTTCTTGAGTCCCGCCTTGAGGTCGCTGACGGCGCTCTCGACCTTCCACGCGCCGGGCACCACGTCGCTCTCGCCGAGACCGGCCCGGTCGTACGTGATGACGGTGGCCCCGGTGGCCGCGTGCACCCTGGGGACGATGTCCTTCCACTGCGAGGAGTCCTCACCGCCGCCCGAGTCCAGGACGATGGTGGAGCCGTTGCCCTGGGTGACGTAAAAGGCCAAACGGTGACCACCGTTGTCGACCATGTGAAGCTTCGCTTCGGCCGCCTTGGCGGAGCCCGGGGTGGCGGACGAGGTGGCGGACGACGAGGCCGTGGGGCTCGGGGCGTTGTCGCTGCAGGCTGTGAGGCCGCCGGCGGCCAAGGCCAGCAAGGCGAGGGATGACAGAACGCGGTACGTGGAACGGCTCATACGGGGGGTGTGGGACACGGCTGATCCTTCGACGGCTTGAGGGCGCTGTGGTACCTGTCCCATCATTCGAAAACCTGCCTGCCCACAGAATCCGGCTGGCACGTCTATAGGTGGTGCGGTTGAGGCCAGGGAGCGTGGTGGGGTTAACCCCGGAGCGCGCCACGGTCGCCGGGCGCTCCGGCGCCGGGCCGGTGGCCGGCCGTGCGCAGCCCGTGGCTGCGCACGATCGTCGAGAACCTCACGCAGAGCACCTCGGCCGACCTCTTCTAGGCGTCTGACAATCGAACAGCGCCAGACTCTCGTGCCTCCCGAAGTGGTCGACATCCGCTGTCCGATCTCGGGGTCTGGCCCAAGTTGTGGGAGCCGACTACTCGTTGTAGCTCTTGGTTTTTGTGGCGGAGGTTCGCAAGTCGCCTTGAGTTCGCTCCTTGTATGGCTGATGTGCTCGACATTCGGTCGCCGCGAACGAAGATCCGTCTCCAGCACAGGAGCCGTTGTTCCCGTCGAACACGAAGGTCGTGATCACGTCCGCCGAGACGGACGGCGAGGCGATACGTATCGAGGCACGATGCACCGCAAGCGACGCTCGTTGCCCGGCCTGCGGAGACTGGTCGGCTCAGATTCACGGCTCCTACCTGCGCTTCCCTGCAGAGCTGGCTTGTGCCGGACGGCCTTGCATACTCGCGTCGACGCGGTCGGCGAAGTCGCCGACCGCAGTGGCGAAGGCGGCGGGCGCCTCCTGCGCGACGAAATGCCCGACGTCCGGGATCGTGACCGCGGTGACGTCGTCGGCGACCTGGCGCATCGTCCGCTCGGTGAAGGGGGCGTTGATGCCGTCGACGGCGAGCACGGGAACGGTCAGCGGCCGCGACTCGGCCAGTGCCCGCATCCGGTCGCCGCCGGTCAGGGAGGAACGGTAGAGCCCTTCGGTGCCGCGCCAGCCGCCCGGCCGCGCGTAGGTGCGGGCGAACTCGTCGAGGTCGGCCTCGGTGACCCCGCCCGGCACCATCGTCATCGCGGAGACGGCCCAGTCGAGTATCACTCGCTCGCGGCCGGCCAGGAACAGCTCCGGAATTCCCGGGGCGGCGAGGAATCCCACGTGCCAGGAGCCGCCGTTCCTGACGTCGGCCAGCATCTCCCAGCCGTACCCCGGAAGGATGGTCTCGACGCCGGTGAAGCTGAGGACGTCGCCGGGGTGCGTGGCCGCGAACGCGAAGACCGGCCCGCCGCTGATGTCCTGGCAGGTCACGTGCACGGGCCCGACGCCGAGGTGCGCGACCAGCCGGTGCAGGTCCTCCGCCATGGTGGCCAAGTCGTGGTCGCCGTCGGCGATGCCGGAGTCGCCGAAGCCGCGCAGGTCGACGGCGAACACCCGGTGGGTGGCGGCGAGCAGCGGGATGACGTCGCGGAAGGCCCACCAGGACTCCGGCCACCCGTGCACCAGCAGGATCGGGGAGCCGGTGTCGCCCGCCGAGACGTAGTGCAACGTGGTGCCGTTGACCTCGGCTGTGTGGTGCGTGACGCCCGCCACGGCGGGCGAGGCGGTCACGAAAGAGCTGGTCATGCGATGACTCCCAAGATAGACAACCAGGTTGACTCCAGTATTGGTCAACCCGGTTGTCCAAGTCAAGGGAGATCTAGACTGTGGTCATGTCCTCACGATCCGGCGCCGATCTCGCCCTGCTGCTCCTGGGCAGCTATCGCAATCTGGTGGACGAAGTGGTCCGGGAGCTGGCGACCCGGGGATACCCCGACGCCCGGCCGTCCCACGAGTACGCGATCCGGGCCATCCGAGCCGGCGCCGACAGCGCCTCGGACCTGGCCCGCAGACTCGCCATCACCAAGCAGGCCGCGGCGAAGACGATCGCCGCGCTCGTCGAACGCGGGTACATCACCACCGAGACCGACCCCGCCGACACCCGCCGCAAGAACATCCGGATCACCGATCACGGGATCGGGCTGATCACCGAGAGCACGGCGATCTTCGACGAGGTGCGGGCCCGCTGGGAAGTCCGTCTGGGCGCCCCCGAACTCGCCGAGCTGGAAACGCAGCTCGCCCAATTCGTCGGCGACTCACCCATCAACCTCGACGCTCCGGGCTGGGCAGCGGGACAGGAACTGCGCTAGCGGTCAGCCGAGAGTCGTGGGCGGCCGGTCGGCGCCGCTTTCGGGGCCGCCGGAGACATCTGCGGGGCCCTCAGCCGGCCCCGGACTCACTGTTGAATCCGGGTCGCGGACAATCTAGGGTTCCGTATATGGCGAATCAGATTGCGGCCGGGCCGGAGCTTCTGGAATATGTCAGGGAATTCTCGCTGAGAGAGGACGGGATTCTGCGCGAGCTGCGCCTGACGACCGCGGAGCTGCCCGGCGGGCAGGCGATGCAGGTCATGGCGGAGGAGGGGCAGTTACTCGCCTTCCTGATCGCGGCGACCGGTGTCGTGGACGTCCTGGAGATCGGCACCTTCACCGGCTACAGCACCTTGTGCATGGCTCGCGCCCTCCCGCCGGGCGGGCGCCTGGTCACCTGTGACATCAGTGGGCGATGGCCTGAGATAGGTGCCGATTACTGGCGGCGGGCAGGTGTTCTCGACCGCATCGAGGTGCGCATCGGCGCGGCGACGGAAACGCTCGAGAAAATGCTCGCCGATGACGGTCCCGGTCAATTCGGTCTCGTATTCATCGATGCCGACAAAGCGAATTATCCGCAGTACTACGAGCTGGCGCTGCGACTCGTGCGGCAGGGCGGCCTGCTGGTGGTGGACAACACGCTCTTCTTCGGGCGGGTCATCGATCCGCTCGCCGACGACGCGGACACCGCCGGTGTCCGCGAGGTCAATGCCCGGATCCGGGACGACCGGCGGGTCGACGTCTGCATGCTCCCGATGGCCGACGGCATCACGCTGGTCCGCCGCAGGTGACCGTCACCCCACTGGGCCCGGACGCCGCGCACGGTCCGGAAGGCCCGCGCCGGCCGGCGCCGGGTCGGTGAGGTCCGGCGCGATCAGCCGTACCGTCGTGGGGGCGTCCCGCCGTCCGGCGACGAGGTGCAGCAGCTGGACGTCCTCGCCGGAACCGCCCGAACCGCCCGAACCGCCGGAGACACCGCCCCGGCAGTCGCAGGGCCGGTCGTCGAGGCCGGCGAACCGGTAGGCGATCTCCATCATCCGGTTGCGGCCCGTGACGCGGAAGTCGGCCAGCAAGTGGACACCGGCCCGGGCGGCCTGGTCGGCCAGCCAGTTCAGCAGGATGGTGCCGACGCCGAACGCCACCACACGGCACGAGGTGGCGAGGAGTCTGAGGTGCCATGCACGTGCGTGCTTCTCCAGCAGCACCACGCCCACGGCGCCGTGCGGGCCGAAGCGGTCCTCGAGCGTGGTGACCAGCACCTCGTGGCCGGGGTGGGCGAGGAGCGCGCGCAGTGCCTCGTCCGGGTAGTGCACTCCGGTCGCGTTCATCTGGCTGGTGCGCAGGGTCAGTTCCTCGACCCGAGTCAGCTCGTCGTCCGTGGCCCGCCCGATGGACATCACCATCTCCAGCGAGCGCAGGAAGTCCTCGTGCGAGCCGGTGTGGCGCGCCTGTTCGTCCGTGCGCCGGAAGCCGGCCTGGTACATCGTCCGGCGCTGTCGTGAGTCGACGGTCACCGACCGGGGGCTGAACTCCGGCAGTCCGAGCAGCTTCACGGCGTCCTCCGCCGGGTAGCAGCGCACCTCCGGGAGGTGGTGGGCGACCTCGGCCCGCTCGGCCGGCTGGTCGTCGATGAAGGCGATGGTGGCGGGAGCGAAGTCCAGTTGCTCGGTGATCCGGCGTACGGCGTCCGACTTGCGCCCCCAGCCGATCTCCGGGACGACGAAGTAGTCGGCGACACCGAGGGCCCGGAGCCGGGCCCAGGCGTGGTCGTGGCTGTTGCGGCTGCACACCGACTGGAGGATGCCCCGCGCGTCCAGACCGACGATCACCTCGCGGACCGCGTCGGGCAGGACGACGTCCTCGTCCTCCAGCAGCGTGCCGCGCCAGAGCGTGTTGTCGAGGTCCCAGACAAGGCACTTCACGGTCGCGGGCGGATCCACCGGGGCGGTGTCGCTCATGTTCGGCTCCTTGTCGTGGGGTGCGTCGGCGGCCGGGGCGCGGTCACCGTCTGCTGAGCGCGTGGTCGGCCAGGATCAGCTGGCACACCTCGTTGCTGCCCTCGATGATCTCCATGAGCTTGGCGTCGCGGTACGCCCGCGCGACGACGTGACCGTCCTGGGCCCCGGCCGACGCGAGCACCTGGACCGCGGCCGCCGCGCCTCTGGCCGCATGCTCCGCACCGACGTACTTCGCCAGCACGATGGCGGTGGCCAGATCGGCGGCGTTGTCGTCCCAGCAGCGGCTGGCGTACTCGCAGGCCCGGGTGACGATCTGCTCGGCGGTCCACAGATCGGCCAGGTGCCGGGCGACGAGCTGGTGCTGCGCCAGCGGCCGGCCGAACTGGTGCCTCGTTCCTGCGTGGCCGGCGGCCGCCGCCACGCAGGCCCGCAGGATCCCCACGCAGCCCCAGGCGACGGAGATCCGGCCGTAGGCGAGGGCCGTCGTCACCAGCAGGGGAAGCGGCTGGCGTCCGCCGCCCAGCAGGCTGCCGAGCGGCAGCCGCACCTCGTCGAACGCGAGGTCCGCGTGTCCGGCGGCCCGACAGCCCAGCGGATCGGCCACCCGCCGCACTCGTACCCCGGGGGCAGTCCGGGGCACCACGACCACGGCGCCGCCCTCTGCCATCCGGGCGACGACGAGGAAGAGGTCGGCGTAGTCGGCGGCGGTCACCCACTTCTTGCGGCCGGTGAGCAGCAGGGAGTCCCCGTCGACGGTGACGGTGGCCTCGATGGCCGACAGGTCGCTGCCGGCCTGCGCTTCGCTGAAGGCGACGGCCGCCAGATCGCCGGAGGCCAGCCGCGGCAGCAGGTCCGCCGCCTGCGCCGGGTCACCGAGCCGTTCGACGGTCCACGCGGCCATGCCCTGCGAGGTCATGACGCTCCGCAGTGAGCTGCACAGGCTGCCGACGTGGGCGGTGAACTCGCCGCTGTCCGCGCTGTTCCACCCCGGCCCGCCGTGGTCGGCCGGGATCTGGGCGGAGAGCTGTCCCGCCGCGGCGAGCTTGCGCACCACGTCCTCGGGCAGCCGGCCCGTCCGGTCCCAGTCGCCCGCCCGGTCGCCGACCAGCTCGGTGACGGCCGAGGCCGCCGCTGCGACGGCTTCACGCACCGGGGCCCCCGGAGGCCGGGGGGCGGAGCCGCTCGACCAGCGCGGCCATCTGCAGCACGGTGCGGAAGTTCTCCATCCGCAGGTCTGCGCCGCGGACGGAGATGCCGTAGGTCCTCTCCAGATGCACCACCAGTTCCATGGCGAAGAGCGAGGAGAGCCCACCGGTGCCGAAGACGTCCGCGTCGGTCGCCCACACCCTCCCCGTGCGCTTCTCCAGGAACCGCAGCAGGTCCGTCTGTACGGTGCCGGGGTCGCCGGTGGATTCCGGCGCCGGCCGGTTGGATGACGTGGTCATGCGTGTTCTCCCTCGTACTCGTAGAAGCCGCGCCCGCTCTTGCGGCCGAGGTGGCCGTCCCGCACCATCGCCAGCAGCAGGCCGCAGGGGCGGCACCCTTCGTCGCCGGTGCGGCTGTGCAGCACCCACAGCGAATCGACCAGGTTGTCCAGCCCGATGAGGTCGGCGGTGCGCAGGGGGCCCGTCGGGTGGCCCAGGCACCCCTGCATGAGGCGGTCGACGGACTCGGCGCTCGCCGTGCCCGCCGCCACCACCCGTACCGCGTCGTTGATCATGGGATGCAGGATCCGGCTGGTGACGAATCCCGGTGCGTCGTCGACCACGATCGGCTCCCGGCGCAGGGCGGTGAGCAGCGTCCGCAGCGCGTCGAGGGTCCCCTCGCCGGTGTGCGTGCCCCGGATGACCTCGACCGTCCGGATCAGGTAGGGCGGATTCATGAAGTGGGTGCCGATCAGGTCCGCCGGCCGGGCCGCCGCGCGGGCCAGTTCGTCAATGGGGATCGCCGACGTGTTGGAGATGACCGGGGTGCCGGGCGCGACCAGTGCGGACACCTCCGCGAGGACCTTCGCCTTGGCGTCGGCGTCCTCGGTGACCGCTTCGATCACCGCGGTGGGAGCCGCGTCGTGGCCCGTCACCAGGTCGGTGAGCGACAGGCCGGTGACGAGCGCGCCGGGGGCGGCCCCGTCGGGCAGCGCGCCCATCAGCCGTGCGGTCCGCACCTGGTGGCCGACCCTCTCGGGGGCGTCGTCCAGCCGGCGCCGGTCCAGGTCGATCAGCGTCACCGCGATCCCGTGCCCGATGGCCAGGGCGGCGATGCCCGACCCCATCACTCCCGCCCCGAGCACAGCCAGTCGCTGTCCGGTGGCGGGCGTACCGCTCTCCGCTGCCATGTCGCCTCTCTTTCGGACCCGGCTCGGCCTGCCTCCCGGGCTACGTCTGAACTCTGAACACGGTGGACGCCGACGGCACCGGGGGCGGTTGGGGAGCCTCCGGGCCGTCTTCGTCGGTCACTCCTCCGAGCGGCTCGCTTCGGTCCGCCGGGGCCGCGGCGGCACGAAGCCGCCCGTCGGTTCCGTGTAGAACTGCTGCGCCCACTGCCGGTAGCGGCCGATCGGACCGTCTCCCTGGGCGAGCTTCGGCTGCTCGACGTGCTCCTGGTGGTGCCACATCAGCAGGTCGGCGCCGGTGTCCACGCCGGCCACCCGCTGGAGGACGGAGCTAAGCAGCCGGGCGACGGGCGTCGCCACCGCGCGCCCGACCGTCGCGGGCACGCCGGGGATGCCGTTCAGCTCCAGCTTCGTGCCGAACCGGAGCTGGATGCGTCCCGGGCCGGTCGGGGTCGCGTGCAGCATCACGTAGAGGTTGCCCGCGTCCCGGGGCAGCACGGACCGGGCGGCGATGGTGCCCAGTCCGATCACCGTGAGCGTGTAGGACTGGCGGAACCCTCGCATGACGGTGCCGCGTGCGGTCGCGGTGACGGTGCTGACCGGTTCCCCGGTCACCGGTGTGCCCTCGATGTCGAGGTCCTTGAGACCGTGCAGCGCCGGCAGGTGACCCCAGTCGAACGCGTTCTCGATGACGTCCTGCGGGTGGCCGGCGATGTCGTAGGTGTCGTGGCTGAAGGGCTGCCGGACGTCCATGGGGAAGTCGGGGACGTCCCACTCCGGGGGCAGGCCGAGGGCGTGCCACCACACGTAGACGGAGCCGTTGGCCTCGCACACCGGGTACTGCGCCAGCGAGGCCCTCGGAGGCGGCTTGTCGTAGCCCGTGCGCACGCAGACGCCGGCCGGGTCGAACGCGAACCGGTGGAAGGGGCAGACGATGTCCTCCCCCTCGACCGATCCGCCGACCCCGAGGTGCGCTCCCAGGTGCGGGCACCGGGGCCGGACCGCCCGCAGCACGCCCGCGGTCGTCCGGTAGACGACGACCTCCGCGCCCGCGAGCGGGCGGGTGAGGACCGATCCGGGTCTCACCTCGTCGGCGAAAGCCAGGCAGAACCACCCGTTCGGATAGGGGCGGGAGGGGGCGTGCAGGGTGTCGGCCGAGGCCGCCCCGCCCAGGTCGGCCGCCCGGGAGCGGAGGAGCTGCTTCACTAGGGGCTTCAGGTGAGGCTTCACGTCATCGCTCCTGATGCTTCACCGGGCAGGTGGCGACGCCCGGCTCCGTGGACGGCCGGGCGGGTGCGGGCGCCTCCGCGTGGGCCCCGTGGCTCTCGGCACCGCCCGCCCACCGCTCGCCGAGCCGCAGGCTCAGCCCGCGCGAACTCAGGCTGGTCTCCACCTTCGGCCGGAACGGCTTGTCGCCGACGGGGGTCAGCTCCCAGCGGGCGACGATGGCGGTGAGGGCCAGGATCGCCTCGGTGAGGGCGAACTGGTCCCCGATGCACTTGCGGGGACCGGCGCCGAACGGAATGTAGGTGGCCCGGTCCGGCTGGGCGTCGAGCCAGCGGTCCGGGTCGAACCGGTCGGGCTCGGTGTAGAGGTCGGGGCGGCGGTGCAGGAGGTACGGGCTGAGCACGAGGGTGCTGCCGGCCTTGAGCCGTACGCCGCCGAGCTCGGCGTCCTGCCGGACGGTGCGGGTCATCATCCAGGCGGGCGGATACAGCCGCAGCGTCTCGGTCACCACCCGGCCGGCCAGTCCGAGCGAGGGCAGGTGAGCGGGATCGAGCTTCTCGCCCTTCAGGACGTTGTCGGTCTCGACCTGGAGGCGGTGCTGGACGTCCGGGTCGGTGGCGAGCAGGTGCAGCGCCCAGGCCAGGGTGATGGCCGTGGTCTCCATCCCGCCGAGGAAGAAGGTCAGCGCCTCGTCGGCCAGTTCACCGTCGCTCAGCTGCTTCCGGCCGTCCTCGCTCTCCTCGTCCACCGCCCCGACCAGTGCCGAGAGCAGGTCGGCGTGGTCGGTCGGATCGGCCCGCCGCTCGGCGATGATCTGCGCGATCGTGTCCGAGAGCCGCTTGCGGGCCCGGTCGTACCGCCGCTTCTGCGGGGTCGGTACCTGGCGCAGCAGGGCCGGGGTCATCATCCGGCGGAAGAACGCGCTCACGATGGTGGCGGTGTCGGCCAGGGCCCGCCGCATGGTCTCCTCGGGCAGCGCCCCGCTGAACATCGTCTGCATGGTGGCGCGCGTCGTGAGCGTCATCATCTCCTGGGTGATGTCGAGGACGTCGCCGTCCCTCCAGGATCGCGCCTTCAGCTCGGCCGCCTGGGCGAACACGGCTCCGTACCCCGGGAGCCGGGTGGGGTGGAACGAGGGCTGGCACAGCCGGCGTTGCCGCCGGTGCAGGGTGTACGAGCAGGTGGACAGGCCGTCGCCGATGACCTCGCGGATCCGGTCGTAGATCGGGCCGCCCTTGTCGAAGACGCGGTCGTTCAGGAACACCTGCCGGGTCAGGTCCGGATCGCAGATCATCACCGCGGAGCTCGGACCCAGCCGGACACGGACCATCGTGCGGTACCCGGACAGGGACATGATGAACGCCAGCGGATCGCGGAGCAGGGGCAGTGCGTGGCCCAGCAGCGGCAGACGCTGCGGGGCGAGCGGGACCGACGCGGTGGTCGCCGTACTCGTGTCTGTCATGGACAGCCTCATTCCTTGGTCATCGACCGGCCGGTGCCGCGGCGGGGTCGCGGGTGACTTCGAGCAGCGCGGTCGTCCAGCGGAAGCCGAGGCCGAAGCTGATGACGAGGATGCGTTCCCCGGCCCGCAGCGAGCCGGAGCGGAACAGCCGGTCTAGAGCGAGCAGGACGTCGCTCGGGCCTGCGTGGCCGAGGTGCCGTCCGAAGGTCCAGCTGGTGTCGCCGGAACGGACGCCGAGCGGTGAGCCGGCGAGCACCATGTCGAGCACGACCGATCCGATCGCGATGGCCACGACGTGCGAGATGTCCGCCGGTTTCGACGCGGTCTCGTCGAGGACGGTCTCGACACAGCGGCGGGTCGAGCGTTGCAGCGCATCGATGTGGGGCATGAGTCCGGTCTCCTCGGCGAGGAACGGCCGGCCGGTGCCGGTGTGTCCCTTCCTGGCCCGGGTCAGGAACTCCAGTCGCGGTTCGGCGGCCTGGGCGGTCGCCGCCAGGCGGGCGAAGCCCGTCCCCCGGGTGACGACGGCGGCGGCGCCGGCGTCTCCGGCCACGTAGCCGGTCTCCCGGACGTGGCCCCACCGCCCGGCCGGGAAGCGGGCACCGGCCGTGACCAGCGCGGCGTTCGCGTGCGGCCTCGCGGTGAGGTGTTCGGCCGCGGTGACGAGTGCGGCGGCACCTCCGTCACTTGCGGCGCCGACCTCGATCCCGGTGGTGTCCGGTCCCCCGAGCACCCGCAGCAGGTAGGGCGCGGGGGTGTAGTGGTCCTCGTCCTGGAAGTGGGCGTGCACGAGAAGGCTGAGGTCGGCGCCGGTGACGTCCGCGTGGCGCAGCGCCTTGAGGCCGGCGCGGGCCGCCATCTGCGTCGCGGTGTGGTCCGTCGAGACGGCGGCCGAGGTGAATCCGTTGAGCGCCGCCATGGAGGGCTCCGCGGTGCCGTCCGACGGTTCGTGCTCGCGCTTGACGGGCGGTATCCACGCACCGGTCCCGGCGATCGTGATGTCCTGCCACAACACTGCTGTCTCCTCGGCTGTCACGAAAGGGGCGGCTGGGGAACGCGGGGGTGGGGCCGGACCAGTTCTCCGCTGTGGTCCAGGGCGTGTGCGCTGACCCCGGTGATCCGGGCCAGCACCCGGCCGTCGCCGGTGGCGGCGGTCAGGGCACCGGTGGCGAAGTCGCAGTGCAGCCGGATCTCCGGGTGGTCCGCGCTGAGCCGGCAGTCGTTGCCCGGCCCGCTGAGATCGACCTCGTCGAGGCCGGCCATGGGCCCGACCAGGGGCGGGCTGTCACCGCGGGGTGGCAGCAGCAGCAGGTGCACCATCGCGTCGAGCAGGATCGTCGGTACGGTCGTCCCGGCCAGGGCCGGAGCCCAGGCCTCGTGGTCGAGACGGAACCTGCCGCTGTTGCCGTCCGGCCCGCGGGCGTAGTCGCCGGTGCCGGCGAACGGGCCGGTGAGGGAGATCGGCGGGTCCGGGGAGTAGACGGGCATCGCGAAGTCGGGCTGGGGTTCGTAGGAGGAGCAGTCGGGCGGTCCGGGGAGTTCGGGGAAGCGGTCCGCCAGTACGACCTTGGTCTCGCACAGCAGGTCGTTGAAGCGCAGCACCTTGCCGTTCCTGCCGATCCGGTGCGCCGTCATCCTGACGGCCACCTCGGCCCGGTCGTGCTTCCGGCTCGTGACCCGGGCCTCCACCGCGACGGTGCGCGGCGGCCCGGCGAGCCTGATCTTGATCGACGCCCGGCAGACGAGCCCGCGGAAACCGGTGACCACGAGGCCGGGGCAGAGCGCCGCGGCCGCGCCGGCCGCGGCCTCCAGGGTGAAGGTGCCGGGCAGCGTGTACTCCCCGTTGACGCGGTGGTGGCGCATCCAGCGCCCGTCCTGCTCGGCCAGGGTGCTCGGGTCCCAGGTCTTGGTGAAGACCGCCCAGTCCGTGCCGCGGTACAGGACGCCGTCGAGCAGCGGCGTGGCCAGATCCGGGTCCGGCGGGGCGGGCGGCGGGGCGTCCGGGGCGGGGACGGACAGCTCGCCGGAGGAACCGTGGGTGCTGATTCCGCGTCGGCCCAGCAGGACCCGTTCCTCCTCCCGGATGAAGAACACCACCCCGCCGGCCGGTGGCCGGGTCACGGCGGAGAGGAACTGCGCCTGTCCTTGCGCGGTGCTGATGTAGGCGTCCATCCCGTTGCGTTTGAGGGTCTCCCGCATGGTGGGGCTGCTGGCGACGCCGACCTCCCGCCAGCCGCTCCAGAGGACCGAGACCTCGTCGTGGCCGTCCGGTGCGTGCCGCTGGGCCCGGGCGCTCGCGTACGCGAGGTACTCGTTGACGGCGCAGTAGTCGATGTCACCGGGTGCGGGAGCGAGCGTCGCGAGGGTGCTGAAGTTGCACCAGATCCGGGGCGCCCGTCCGGCGAGGGCCCGCTTGAGGTTGCGGTAGCCCGTCGCCTTCGTGGCCCGGACCGCCCGGAAATCGGTGAGGGTCTTGGCGTGCAGCGCACGCGAGCGCAGGTCGAGGACGGTGTTGATCAGCAGGTCGATCCGTCCGTGCCGGTCGTGGACCTCGTCGAGGACGGCGGCGGTGCGCTCGGCGTCGAGGACGTCGCACACCCGGTGGTGGACACGGTCCGGGCCGCACAGTTCGGCGAGCCGCCGCACCGTGCCGCGTACCTCCAGGCGTGCCCGGGCCTTCTCGTAGGCGGCACGCAGCTCGGCCACCGACACCTCGGGCCGTCTGCGGCGTTCGGCGGCCATGAACTCGGCCTGCGGCGGTAGTGCGTCACCGGACTCCGGCAGCGGGGTGCGGCCGATGACGTACACGTGGGGCCGGTCGCTGGTGCGGGCTACGGCGTGGAGGAGCTCGGGGGTGATCCCCCGGGCGCCGCCGAAGGCGACCACGACCGCACCGGGTGGCAGGGACGCCTCCCCGGGCGGGGGCGGTACGGCGGGGTCGTCGACGACGGCCGGGGTGAACCAGTCGCCGCCGCGGCAGGCCAGCGTGTGCGTCGGCACCTGGGCGGTGGCCGCCCGCGCGAGCTGGTCCAGGGCCGTCGCGGCGTCCGGTGCGTCGCTGAGCAGGGTCACCCCGCCGCACTGCGGGACCTCGGCCCGGACGGAACGGACGAGGCCGGTGAACAGACCGCTCAGCGGGGCCGGCAGATCGTCCGGCACCTCGCCGAGCAGGACCGCGCCGAGCGAGCCGCCGCTCCTCAGGGCGGGCAGCGCCGCCTGGAGCGTGGTGAACGTGAGGTCCTGGAGCTCTTCCATCCGGGCGGCCCCGGCGTCGTCGTCGTTCCCGTCGTCGTCGACGGGCAGCCGCGACAGGACCCGGATGTGACGCGGGACGAACGGCAGGCCGGTGAGGGCGGCGGGCGCGTCCTCGGGCGGTACGTGGGTGGCGGCGCCGAGGCCCGGCCGCGGTGACCAGACGGCGGTGTCGGGGCCCGTCACCGCCTGGGCGAGGTCCGGGGCGTCGGTGATGACGATGGTGCCCGGCGGGATCGGAGCCCCGGCCGGAGCACCGGGCGGCGGGGGCGTCGGAACGAACCGGAACGTCTGGCGGCGCCCGGTGACGCCCTCATCGGCGTACACCGGCGCGGCCGGGGTGGACCCGACGTGCTCCGCCGCGGCCGGGGCGGGTTCGGTGTGCTCCGGAGCGACCGGGGCGGGTCCGGTGTGCTCCGGGGCGCGTACCGCCTGCTCCGTCTCTTCCCGGCCCGGACCGCGGTGATGCGGGGCGGCCGGCCCGGTGAACCGGATCAGCGGTGATCCGGGGGCGGCGGGCGTCACCACGGTGTCCGTTCGGGTGACGACCGCTTCGACGACCGCCAGCAGCGCGTCCAGGGACAGGTAGGTGTGTCCGGCGCCGGCCAGCGCGGGAAGGGCGTGCGCGGGTGTCGCGGGCTGGGCGGAACCCCGACCGGCGGCCGAGGTGGAGAGGGTCCCGAGGACGGGCAGGCCGTGCTCCAGCGCGGTGGAGCGGCGCGCGACCGCCAGGACGGCGGCGCCTTCCGCGATGGACCGGCCCTCCGGTACGAGTCCGGAGAGGTGGCGGTCCCAGCCGCTGATCGGCCGCTGGGACACGGCACCCACGAGGGCCAGGTCGCAGGCCCGGTGCCGGAGTTGGCGCAGGGCCAGGTCGACGGCGCTGTGCGCGGAGTCCCGCTGGGCGTAGACGCTGGTCCCCATGGCCTGGAAGTCGTAGTAGTTGGCGGCCCGGCCCGACAGGATGCAGGAGACCGCGCCGGTGAAGTCGTCCTCGTTCAGGTCGCCGGGGATGACCCCCTTGGCCTCGGCCATCCCCTTCGCGAGGTAGTCCTTCAGCGTCTGCGCCTGCACGGGGTCGGGCAGGATGTCGAACGTGGTGGCACACTCCGCGGCGTGCACCCGCAGCGCGGCCCGGGTGTTGTGCGTGGTCGGCAGCGTCGCTCCCACCAGCACGGCCGTGGTGGGCCGCAGAGCGGTGCCCGGCTCGCCGAGCTGCTCCAGGAGCGGGCCGAGGGTCTGGAGCACCATCAGGTGGGCGGCGTCCATGTGTCGCATCGTCAGGGGCGGTATACGCACCTCACGCGGGGACGGCAGGGGGTACGGCGTCCCGAAGCCGGCGTCCGGGCGGGGGCCCTCACCACCCAGCCAGGCGGGCACCTGGGCGGTGTCCAGGCCGGGCAGGTGGGTGTTCCAGCCCACGACGACCAGGTCCTCCGTGTCGGCGGACACGTCGCCGCCCCGCCTCTTCGCGGGGACGGCCTGCGGCACGCGGTCGGACAGGACCACGTGCGCGTCCGCTCCTCCGAGGCCGAACGACGACACCCCCACCACACGCGGCCGTGCGTCGCCCGTCGGCCAGGGAGCGTCCTCGACCGGGACGGTCAGCCGCTCGCCGCCGCCCAGCAGCGGGTGCGGATCGGTGACCACGGGCTGGCCGGGGACCGCCCCGCGTTCGAGGGCGACCAGGGCGTGCGCGACCGAGACGAGGCCCGCCAGTACACCGGTGTGCCCGAAGACCTGCTTGTTCGAGGTGAGGAGGCAGGCCCGCTCACGCGGCCCGAGCCGGGAGAGCAGCGAGCGGAGTTCGATCTCGTCGCCCACCGGCGTGCCGGTGCCGTGCGCCACGACCCAGTCCACGTCGTCGGCCTCGACGCCCGCGTCGGCCCAGGCCCGGGAGATCGCCAGTTCCTGTCCGCGCGTGGCGGGAGCGTGGATGCCCTTGCCCCGGCCGTCGGCGGCGAGTCCGGTGCCCCGGATGACGCCGAGCACCCGGTCGCCGTCGGCCACGGCCCGCTCGTAGGACTTGAGGGCCAGCGTGATGGCGCCCTCACCGATCAGGGTCCCGTCGGCCGCCTGGTCGAAGGGGCGGATCCTGCCGCTCATCGAAATGCCCTGGGCGCGGCAGAAGAGGGTGAATCCGATCGGTTCGATCACCGAGGTGCCCCCGACCAGCGCCACGTCGACGGAGCCCTCGCGCAGGGCCTTGACCGCCGCGTCCACGGCGAACAGTCCGCTGGCACAGGCCGCGTCGAGGGTCAGGTGCTGGGCGTCCTCGGGGATCAGCCCGCGCAGCGCGTTGCGGGAGACGGACGCGGGCAGGTAGGCCTGCGGGTCGCCGCCGTCGCCGCCGTAGTGCGCGGTGATCGCGTGGTCGGCGAGCTCGGCCAGCCAGTCGCCGTCCCCGTCGGCGGGGAGTGCCTCACGCACCATGCGCCGGTATTCGTCGCCCAGCACGACGCCTTGGGTGCCGAGCCCCGTCTGGTCGTGGATCCCGGTGGTCGCGGCGAGCCAGCGGTCCGTCGGCCGCCGGTGTACGCCCTCCAGGGCCTGGACGGTGCAGTGCCGCAGCCAGCGCGTGGTCCTCGGCCATCCGGGGTGGTCGGCGTTGCCGTCGGGTTCGGCCACCGAGGCGGGCTCGGGGACGAAGTTCTGGATGTACCCGGCCTCACGGACGTAGAAGGCGTCGGTGTCCTCGCGGGTCGGCGCCCAGAAGTGCTTCAGGTCGAAGGCGGACGGCTCGCTGGAGAGCAGGGCGCCCTCCCGTAACCGGTCCCAGAACTCCGCCGCGTTGTTCGCGCCGGGCAGGGCCAGTCCCAGCCCGACCACGGCGACGGCTCCGGGGTCCGTCTCCGCCGACGGCTCCGGCTCCGGCGCGCGGGGTGCCACCGGAGCGGGTGCGGGCGGGGGCGGAGCGGCTCGTACCTGTGCGGGCTCGGGGGCGGGGGCCTGTGCCGGGTGGGCTGCTGCCGGTGGTTCAGGAGCGGGGCGTTCCGGGGAGAGCGGGCTCGCCCCGGGCGGCGCTGCCACTGCCGCTCCGGCCGCTCCTGCTGCCGACGGGGCCGGCTGGTGACGGGCGGGTACGGTCACCTGGTCCGCCAGCCTGCTGTGCAGCCGCATGCCCTGCATCCCGCCGATGCTGATCCCTCCGTCGGCGACGAGGGTCTGTCCGGTGACGAACCCGAGGTCCTCGTGCAGGAGGTGGACGATCAGCTTGGCCGCATCCGGTGTCGAGAGGGTGCGGCGCATCAGCTCGCCGGTCCCGGCCGGGCCGCCGAGAGCTGTCGCGGGGGCGTCGAGATTGACGACGATCTCGCTGGCGACCGAGCCCAGCAGCACCGTGTTGACCCGGATCTCCTGGTCGGCCAGCTCGAGCGCCAGATAGCGGACCAGCGACTCCAGTGCGGCCTTGGTGACGCCGCCCGGGCCGTATCCCGGGACCGGCTGGTGCGCTCCGACGCTGGACAGGCAGAGGATGCTCGCGCCCTCGCGTCCCGCCATCAGCGTGGCCGCCCGGCGCGAACAGTGGTAGGCCGCCATCACGTTGGTGGACCACGCCCGCTGCCAGTACGTGTCATCGACGTCGAACAGCGGCAGGAACGCCCCGCCCGCGGCGTTGTTGATCAGAATGTCCAGGCCGCCGTGCCTCTCCTGGATCAGGTCGAACATCCGGTCGATCTCACTGGTCTTGGCCACCGAGGCGCGGATGAACTCGCAGCTGTGTCCCGCCTGTTCCAGCTCCGCCTGCAGCGACTGGGCCTGCTCGACCGAGTGGAAGTAGTTGACGATCACGTGCGCACCCCCTCGGGCCAGACGGCGGACGATGTCCGCACCGAGGCTCTTCGCGGCCCCGGTCACGAGGGCGACCCGGCCGTGCAGGCTGTCCGTGGAGGTCATCGCGCGGCAGCCTCCGCCCGGGCCTGCACGACGGTCTCCGCGATCCGGCGCAGTGTGCCCACGGTCAGCAGGGAGGAGTTCGCCCGCAGGTCGGGCAGGTCGAACCGGTCGGACACCCGCCCGAGCAGGACGACCTGTTTGAGCGACTCGACCCCCAGCTCGGACTCCAGACCGTCGTCCTCACCGAGCAGATCCGCCGGGTAGCCGAGGAAGTCACCGTACAGAGTGCGTAATTCGGTCAGCACCGAGTCGTAGTCCAGCCCGGCGGACACGGGCGGGACGGCCGGGGCGACGGCGGCCGGGGCCGCGGCAGCCACGACGACCGCGGCCTCCTGGGCCGGGGCGGCGGGGGCCGCATAGGTGACGGGGGCCGTGTAGGACGCGGGGGTCGTAGCCACCCCGGCCGACGGAGCGGGTGCGGGGGGCGCCGACACCGACGCCGCCCGCACCGGGGCGGGGGCGCTCACCCGCACGGCGGGACCGTGACCGGTACTCGAAGGCGACGGCCGCGACCGGAACCGGCCGACGTCGGCGGACTCGGCGAGCAGCGCACGCACGGCCTCGACCGGATCGCCCTCGCTCAGTGGGACGACGCACTGCACGCCCGGGATCGAGGCCTCGACGAACTTGGTGACGACGGGCCACTCCCCGCACTCCACGAAGGCGTCGGCGCCCGCGGCGTGCAGCTCACGGATCGTGTGCAGCATCCGGACCCGGGCGGTGAGTGCGCCGGCGACCAGGTCGACCGGGTCGTCGTCGCCGATGTCCCGTCCCAGCCAGGGGGAACACACCCGCCAGCGCCCCGAACCGTAGGGGACCCGTGGCGCGGTCGCCCTCAGGTCGCGGGCGGCCTGCGCCATCGCCGGAGTGTGGGTCGGATGCGGGACGTCCAGCGGAAGGCTCGGCCAGCCGAACGCGTCGGCCACCCGCTCCACCTGCTCGATCAACCGTTCGGGGCCACTGATGACACTCTGCCGAGGGGCGTTCTCGCAGGCCAGTACCAGGTCGGGGTGGTTCATCAGCCCGGCCAGCGATTCCGCCCGGCGGCCGTCCACACCGACCGCGAGCATCTTGCCGTCCCAGTTCTGCCGGGTCAGCACCTGGGAGCGGGCCACGGCCAGGCGGGCGGCGTCCTCCACGGACAGGTGCCCCCCGGCGGCCAGGGCCCAGAGTTCCCCGATGCTCTGTCCGACGATCGCGACGGGCTTCACGCCCTCGGCGATCAGCATGTGGTGCGTCGCGATGCTGACCGCGAAGATCTCCAGGTACTGCACCTCGGGCCCGCGGCCGTCGTTCGTCCCGTCGCGCTCGATCAGCCGGGCGCTGATGGGGGGCAGCCCCATCTCCCCGGCTGCCTTGTCGATGCGTGACAGCGCTTCTCGTACGGTCTCGTAGCGGTGGTGCAGCTCGGACAGGACGCCCGCGCGCGGGGCAGCCACCGTACCCGGCATGACAAAGACGGAATCCACCACGTGCATCACCCTCATCTCCGTCCCGACCGGTGGCGACAGTGCATCGGCCGGCCGGGCCCTGATACGCCACAACGGCGCGACGAAATCAACGACTTACGTGCGCTTGCCTCGCTGTACCAGAGGGACGGGTCCGCCCGAATACGGCCCGTCGTGAATGTCGTTCCCTCACACCTGGGACCCCGCGCAGAATTCTTCCTGCCGAACGGGGCCCCGATTGAAGGTAACCGGGCCGCTTCCTGAGGGTCAATGATCTCAAGGTTCTACTTTCAGCCTAAACATAGCGAGTTCATTGTTTACGAAGCAGGTAATGTCAGACGGCAATTGCACTCTTGTCGCTGCGCAAGGTCTCGTGTTAGCCGCAGGCCGACCAATCGCTCCATAGCCGCCCCTAGGGCGCACTTCACCCCAACACGGCCATGGCGCTGGAACATCACTCGTCCGAGCTTTCGAACACAATCCGACGAGCCGCATTGGCCGAGACCCGGCACGGGAACCGGATCACCTGAGGAGCCGGGCCGTGCGCGATACGGGGGACCAGGCGGCCTTGCACGCAGGAGCCGCGATCGTCGCGCACGGGGCACCAACAGCGGACGCGCGGGCATCGGCGCAGGTGCGTACGGTGACTCCCCGGCCAGCCACGCCGAGGAAGGTGCAGTCCCCGCACGGCATCGGCATCGGCGCACAGGCCCTGACGCACCCGCGCACGGGGTCCCCCGCGGCCGACCGCATCTCACCGACCATGGGCCGCCCCGCCCCGCCCGGCGCTGCGGGGAGCGAACCGCCGACGGCACGGGAGGCCCGGGCCCGACCCGTCGGATCGCCGGCCACCTCCCGCCGCCCGGCCCCACTCAACCGCCCGACGGTGAACCGCATTTCCCGCGAACCACCGGCACCAGGACCACGAGAACGCCACGCCGATTGATTCACCACCAGGGCATGGACAGAAAGGAAACATTGCAGCGCACTTCTGGATTTCCGGAAAGAAGAAGGAGTGGCGCAACAGACCGAAACATGCCCGGTATTCCCACCCGCCGAGCAATTCGGGCAGGCAGCGGGCATCGACGCCCGGTTTCCTTCCGCATTTACGGGATCGCACCGTCGAACAGTTCCCGCCGCCCGCATACGATCCGAACAGCCTGCCCCATACCTCGCATCGCGACGGGAGTGCGCGCGCCCGGCCCTCACCCTCCGGGAGCAGTAGCGGAACGGACGGCGCACCGGCTGGTCACCTTGCGCAACCCTTCGGGCTTCCGGGTCCCGGACGTCATCCACGGTGGCGGCGAGGCCGCGCAGCCCGACGAGTGCACGGGCCTCGGCGAGGTGGACGAGTTCCGGCACGGCGGCCATTTGGAGAGTGCCTGGAGCGGAGGCAGCGCTCAGCTGAAACGGTGGCGGACGGCCACCGAGCAGCCACGCTCGCCCTCACGGAGCCCTCGCCCCGCACACCGGCGCACGGGCAGGCTGGACGGCGGCGGTCACACCCACGACAGGACATGCGGGACGGGGCGGTTCCGACCTGCACGCCTCCGGTGGGCAGCGGAGGCGTGCAGGTCGGGCTACGCGGAGCTCCGACACATCCCGACCCGCAGTCGGCCGCGTCTCCCGCGGAACCCACAGGGCACCGGAGGCGGACCGGCGTCACTCCCGGTCTTCTCCGTCCGGGCGGCCGGGCACCCGGACGTCGGCCGGCCGTCTCCGCCGGTCAGGACCACCGCGATGCAGCTCGTGTTGCGCCCGGCCACCGGACAGAGCACCGGAAGCACGGCGCGCAGACCGCCGTTCCGGGTACTAGACGAGGCCGAGCCGGCGGAGAACCGCCCGCTGACGCGCGGAGACCTGCGTCGGCCAGTACACGTAGCAGACCCCGCCCGTACCGCTCCTGACCTTGCCGGTGGCGTCGTAGCGCTTCGTGCGCAGCCAGATGTTCTCCCATTCGCGCCTGCGGTAGACACGGCGCACGGCGTCGTTGTCCGGCGATGCGGGATCGTTGGCGATCACGTCGCCGTCGGCGGTGAAGCCGATGACGGTCATCAGATGGCCGGAGGTCCCGTAGCCCGCGCCGGTCAGTTCCTCCTTGAGGAAGGACTGGGACGTGATGACCGGGATGCCCGCCCCGACCAGCTGCTCGAGGTCCGTCAGTGATCCGAGCCGGGTGACGACCGCGCTCATGTCCTCGTACGTGGCGGCGTACGCGGCGTTGAAGGGCCAGTTGCCACAGCCTTCGTACTGGTAGTCGAAGGTGAAGCGGGCCGCATGGCAGACCTGCGGGTCCGCGATGCCCGGCCTGACCCAGCCGAGGTCCTCCGGGGTGGGCCCGCGCCCCCAGTACTCGATGATCATCTGGGAGGAGGTGGGACTGCACCAGGCCTCGCCCCCGTTGTCGTACTCGGGGTACTGCCCCACGTGGACGTTCTGCGAGTAGCGGGGCACCGCCAGTTCGCGGGCGAGCGCGGGGGTGCCGGCCGGGACGGTGAAGCGGTCCGGGACGTCCGAGGCCATCGCGCCGACGCGGTGGACCGTGGGCGTGAGCCTGCTGCCGGGGGTCCGGTGCAGGGTGAGCCGCAGCCGGTACGAGACCAGGCGCAGTCCGCTCGCCGTGTCGTCCACCGAGAAGGTGTCGGTCCAGACGGTGCTCCGGCCGTCGGTCTGGTCGTCGACGGACGTGCGGCGGATGTCCGTGTCGCCCGAGGCCCAACGACCCATCACGTACCAGGGGGTGTCCGTACCGTCGGTGTAGCGGCCCCGGAGTTCGATCTGGATCCAGGTGCCCGCCGGCGTGTGGGCGTTCCAGGAGGCGATCACCTCGGCCGCCGGGACGGTGGAGCGGTGCACGGGCGAGGTCCAGGTGGCGTACTCCCAGCTGGTGGTCGTGCCGGTGTGCGGGTCGGTGTAGTCGGTGGTCCCGGCGGGGACGGAGAGCACCAGGCCGGGCCGGCGGCCGGCGACGGCGCGGGTCCCTGCGGCGGAACCGCAGCGCCATTCGGTGTACGTGCTCCAGAAGCGGTTGTCCACGAGCGAGGCCGCCGCCGGGGAGGGGGAGGAGGGAGAGGACGGTGAAGCGGTCGCGGGGCCGGCGGAGGCCACCGTGCCCGCCCCGGCCGCTGCCGCGAGAGCAGCGGTGAGGACGGTCCTGCGCGAAGTCGGTCCGGTCATGGGCGAGACCCCCGGTCGTGGGCGGATTGGGACTGCGGGTGGCGATAGGTGCGCCAACTATCGCGGGTCCGGGACGGATCCGGCCAGCGATTCGTCCCGCGCCGCTGAACCAATATTGGTCTGGTCCACTGATGTGACCTGCGACGGATCCGGGCCCGCTCCCCTGTTCTCGTAAGGTGGGGGGATGAACGACCTGGCGGACCGCGCCCGCCGCCTGCGCGCCCTTCCGCCGTCCTGCGGTCCGGTACGGCTGATCGCGGTCGACGGCCACGCGGGATCCGGGAAGACCACCTTCGCGGGGCGGCTGGCCGCGGCACTCGGCGGTGCCCCGGTCCTGCATCTGGACGACCTGGCCACCCACGAGGAGCTCTTCGCCTGGACGGACCGGCTGCGGGCGCAGGTCCTGGACCCGCTGTCGCACGGCGAGCCCGGACGCTACACGCCGTACGACTGGACGGCGCGGCGGTTCGGGCCGGAGCGGACGCTGGACCCGGCCCCCGTGTTGCTGATCGAGGGTGTGGGGGCCGGCCGCGCCGCGGTGCGGCCGTACCTCGCCGGGCTGCTGTGGCTGGAGCTGGATCGCGAGAGGTCCTGGGAGCGGGGCCGGCACCGCGACGGACCCGGGCTCACTGACTTCTGGGACGGGTGGACGGTCGCGGAGCAGCGGCATTTCGCCGACGACCCCTCTTATCCGTTCGCGGGCACGGTGATACGGCAGATGCCTGAGGGATACATGTGGCTTGAAGGGCCTCGTGCGACCGCAGTACCGAGTCGGTTCCTCACGCAGGGTGAAGCCTGAGGGGCACTGTTCGGGACCGTCGGAAACCGCTCCGGAACCAGCTCGAACGCGGCTTGACCGAGCGCCCGTACAGGTCCTACGTTCGATGTGCGGCTCTTCGGAGCCCCTCGGACGCGAAGCCCCCGGTTGTTCCCCCGTGACCGGGGGCTTCGTTCTGCCCCCGCACCCCCTCTTCCACCTCCGGAAAGCCTCTTCCACTCACCCTCGGTGACGGCCCCCGAAGCGCCGGTATCACCCTTAACCGCTCGCCGGGCGCGCGGGTACGATGCATGCCGGTGCGGTCAATTCCCGTCCTGTGAACAGTGATTCAACGCGCTCCGATGGGCATGCTGTGCGGGCGGGACATTCTGGGGGCACGGTTTGTGGGGGACCTGATGGACATCGGCACGCAGGGCGCACAGGCCCCGGCCGACCTTGCCTGGCTGCGTGGCGTGGACGCCTACACGATGGGCGCGTACCCACAGGCCGAAGAGGAGTTCAGAACCGCGGTGCGCTTCGATCCCGGTATGGCGGACGGCTGGCTGGGCCTCCATGCGCTGCGGGTCGACACCACCACGGCACTCTTACGCATGTACCGTCATCGCGACCGCTTCGGCGAGCAGCGGACCCGCCACCGCCGTACCCTCAACTCCTGGTACTGGCTGGGCTGGTGGGTGCAGCCGGTGCTGGAGAGCCCGCGCGATCTGCTCCTCGCGCACGCCTCGCACTGGCTGGACGGCCGCCATGTGCCGGAGCTGGACCGGGCGCTCGCGGGGCTCCCGCCGATAGACGCCGATCCGCAGGTGCGCTTCCTGCACGCCTGCCGCTCCTATCTGGTCAAGGACTGGGAACAGCTCGTACGCACCACCGAGCCGCTGGTCGACGATCCACTGCTCGGCATCGAGGCGGGCCTCTTCGGCGGTATGGCCCGGGTGCGCCTGGAGATGTACGGGCAGGCCGAGCCCCTGCTGTCGGCCTCCCTGATGCGATGTCGCAGCGAGCAGCCGCAGCGCAAGGAGCTGCGCTACTGGCTGGCGCGGGCCCATGAGGGCACCGGCCGCAGTGCGGCGGCCCTGCCGCTGTACCGGGCGGTGCACCGCGTCGACCCGGCCTTCATGGACACCTCGGCCCGGCTTGCCGCGATCTCCGAGGGCGACGGGTACGACGAGGCGGCCGACCTGGCCCCCCTGTCCCTGGCGGGCTTCGGATCGGACGGTACGGGCATGGAGGCCCAGGCGGACGGGGACGCGCTGCTGGGCACGGACCTGGTGGACGGCCGTGAGCCCTGGTCCGGCAGGGAGCCGCAGGTCATGCCGGGAGCCACGGTGCCGCCGCCCCGCACCGGCGGAGTGCGGGAGAGGTCGGGGACGGCTGCCCCGTCGGCCCCCGCGCCGTTCCCGGCGGGGCCCAGCGATCCCGCACTGCTCGCCGAGGCCTTGGCCCAGCTGGAGCGCATGGTCGGACTCGAACCAGTGAAACGCCAGGTCAAAGCCCTGTCAGCACAGCTGAACATGGCGCGGCTGCGAGCCGACCAGGGTCTGCCGGTGCAGCCGCCGAAGCGTCATTTCGTCTTCTCCGGCCCCTCCGGGACGGGCAAGACCACGGTCGCCCGGATCCTCGGCCGGGTGTTCTACGCGCTGGGGCTGCTCGGGGGCGACCATCTCGTGGAGGCCCAGCGCTCCGACCTGGTCGGCGAGTTCCTCGGCCAGACCGCCGTGAAGGCCAATGAGCTGATCGACTCGGCACTCGGCGGGGTGCTCTTCGTCGACGAGGCGTACAGCCTCTCCAACACCGGCTACAGCAAGGGCGACGCGTACGGGGACGAGGCCCTCCAGGTCCTCCTCAAGCGGGCCGAGGACAACAGGGACCGTCTCGTCGTCATCCTCGCGGGCTACCCGGAGGGCATGGACCGGCTGCTCTCCACGAATCCGGGGCTGTCCTCCCGCTTCACCACCCGGGTGGACTTCCCCAGCTACCGTCCGCTGGAACTGACCGCGATCGGCGGAGTACTGGCCGCGGAGAACGGCGATGTGTGGGACGAGGAGTCCCTGGACGAGCTGCGGAGCATCAGCGGGCACGTGGTCGACCAGAGGTGGATCGACGAGCTGGGCAACGGGCGCTTCATCCGCACGCTGTACGAGAAGAGCTGCGCCTACCGTGACCTGCGACTCTCCGGCTACAGGGCCGAGCCGACGCGGGACGATCTGGCCACCCTCCGGCTGCCGGACCTGATGCAGGCGTACGGCGAGGTGCTGTCGGGGCGGGGGCCGGTGGACCGGGGGACGCAGGAGCCGGGGGCGCTGTGACGGCGGCCGGCTGCGGTCGTGGGAGCCGGGTGCCCAGCTGCCGGGCGGACTCTCCCGTGCCCGCCCGGCGCTGGTTCACCCCGTCCTGAGGCGGGTCACCGTGTGAGCCCCATGGGGGCCATGACCTTCGGCACGTCCACCGTGCGGCGGGGGACCGAGACGCGGTGCGCCGGGTCGCGGACCTCGCCGACGAGCATCTCCAGGACGTCCTCCATGGCGACCAGGCCGAGCACCTTGCCGGAGGCGTCGGCGACCTGGGCCAGATGCGTCGCGGCGCGGCGCATCACGGTCAGGGCGTCGTCCAGCGGGAGCTCCGCCCGTACGGTCGCCATCGGACGCCAGACCTGCTGCGGGACGGCCCGTTCGACGTCCTCCAGTTCCAGGACGTCCTTGACGTGCAGGTAGCCCATGAAGGGGCCGCCGCCCTCCGCGCAGACGGGGAAGCGGGAGTACCCGGTCCGTACGGTCAGCTCCTCGATCCTGCGCGGGGTGACGGACGGGTCCACCGTCACCAGGGACGCCCGGTCGAGCAGCACGTCGGTGACGGGCCTGCTGCCCAGTTCCAGTGCGTCCTCCAGCCGCTCCTGCGCCTCCGGCTCCAGGAATCCGGCCTGTCCGGAGTCCTCCACCAGGCGGTTGAGCTGTTCGCTGGTGAAGACGGCCTCGACCTCGTCCTTCGGCTCGACGTTGAAGAGCCGCAGGACGAGCCGGGCGCAGCTTCCGAGAGCCGAGGTGACCGGCCGGCAGAGCCGGGCGAAGCCGACCAGGCCGGGGCTGAGCCACAGCGCGGTCTTCTCGGGGGCGGCCATCGCCAGGTTCTTCGGGACCATCTCGCCGATGACGAGGTGCAGGACGACGACGGAGACGAGCGCCAGGGCGAAGCCGAGCGGGTGGATGAACCCCTCGGGCACGTGTATCGCGTGGAAGACCGGTTCCAGGAGGCGGGCCACGGTCGGTTCGGCGACGGCGCCGAGGGTGAGCGAGCAGACGGTGATGCCGAACTGCGCGGCGGCCATCATCTGCGGCAGGTTCTCCAGGCCGTGGAGCACCTGCCTGGCCCGGGTCGAACCGCTCGCCGCGAGGGGTTCGATCTGACTGCGCCGTACGGAGACGAGCGCGAACTCGGCGCCGACGAAGAAGCCGTTCGCCAGCACGAGGACTCCGGCGAAGAGCAGCTGCACGAGGCTCATCGCACGGCCTCCAGCAGACCGCGGGCGGGCTCCTCGGCCACGGGTCCGGGCAGGTCCGTCAGCCGGACGAACCGGACCTGTTCGGCACGGTAGTGGCCCACCTGGCGGACCGAGATCCGCCAGCCGGGCAGTTCGGCCCGGTCGCCGGGGGCGGGAATGCGTCCCAGCAGGTCGGCGACGAGACCCGCCACGGTCTCGTACGGCCCTTCGGGCACGTCGAGGCCTATCCGGAGCAGGGTCAGGACCCGGCAGCTGCCTTCCACGTCCCAGCCGGGGCGGCCGTCGTCGGCGACGACGGACGTCAGCTCGGGACGGTCGGCACCCTCGGCGTCGTGCTCGTCCCTCACCTCGCCGACGAGCTCCTCGATGATGTCCTCGAGGGTGACGACACCGGCGGTGCCGCCGTACTCGTCGACCACGACGGCGATCGGCTGGTCGTGGCGCAGCTGGCGGAGCAGCTGCTCGACGGGCAGGCTCTCGGGCACCAGCAGCGGCGGTACGGCGATCCGTCCCGCCGGGGTGCGCAGCCGGTCCTGTGCGGGGACGGCGAGGGCGTCCTTGAGGTAGACCATGCCGACGACCTCGTCGATGCGGTCCCGGTAGACGGGGAAGCGGGAGAGGCCGGTGGCCCTGGTGAGGTTGAGGACGTCCGCGGCGGTCGCCGACGACTGCAGTGCGCTGACCTTCACCCGCGGGGTCATGACGTGCTGCGCGCTGAGTCCGGCCAGGGACAGGGTCCGTACGAAGAGGTCGGCGGTGTCCTGTTCGAGGGTGCCGGCCTCGGCGGAGTGCCGGGCGAGCGAGACCAGTTCGCCCGGGGTCCGGGCGGAGGCCAGCTCGGCGGTGGGTTCGACGCCCAGCAGCCGCACCAGCCGGTTGGCGAAGGTGTTCAGCGCGGTGATCACCGGCCGCAGGAACGTGGAGAAGCGGTGCTGTGGTCCGGCGACGAACCGGGCGACCTGGAGCGGCCGGGAGACCGCCCAGTTCTTCGGTACGAGCTCGCCGATCACCATCTGGACGGCGGAGGCGAGCAGCATGCCGATCACGACGCTCACGCCGGGAACGGCCCCCGCGGGCAGTCCGGTGGCGGTGAGCGGTCCGGCGAGCAGCTGGGCGAGTGCCGGTTCGGCGAGCATGCCGACGACCAGTGAGGTGATGGTGATGCCGAGCTGGGTGCCGGAGAGCTGGAAGGAGAGTTCACGCAGAGCCGCGACGACGGTGCGGGCCCGGCGGTCGCCTTCGGCGGCGGCGCGTTCGGCGTCCGGCCGTTCCACCGTGACGAGCCCGAATTCGGCTGCCACGAAGAATCCGTTGGCGAGGATGAGAAGGAATGCCGCGCTGAGCAGCAAGAGGGGGGTGGTCATGCCGCCGCCTCCGGGGAGGGGGCGGCGCAGGTACTACCGGACGATCCGTCCATTGCTGGAGGGAGTCACTCCTTGGGTCGCAGGAATGCCCCGCGGGCCTGGTGGCCCTCTCGTGCGGAGCGGGGCGCGCGTGGCGCCTCCGCCCTACAGAGTAATCAAGACGGGTCGCTGCGGGGCAGGGGGCTCAGCCGTTCTCCGCGGCCTCGTCCACTCCACTGCCGTGGAATTCGACGAGTGCGCGGAGCGTACGGGCGTCACGAATGGCCTGTTCCCTGGCGATTCCGGGCTGGATGCCGAGGGCGGGGTGGCTGGTGCCGTCGCTGAGGTCGAGAAAGACCCACGGGTCACCGGCCCGCAGGTTGACGCGCACGATCTCCGCCCAGGCCAGCCGCCGGGTGCGGGTGATGTTGACCACGGTGATCCCGGTCGCGTCGGCGACGACCCTGGGCCTGCTGAGCAGGGCGAGGACACCGAAGAAGAGCAGCGCGACGAAGACGAAGCTGGTCCGCTCCCCCGGGCTCAGGTGCTCCAGGATCATGGCGATCGCGGTGATCACCACGAACATCATCGCTCCCACGGCCAGCAGGACCACCCGGCTGCGGGTGGGCCGGAAGGTGGCCGGCAGGGCGGGGAGGCCGGTGGGACGGGGCGTGGGGGCGGACATGTCGCGCTGTCGTCCTTGTCCTTGGGCGTTCTCTGCTGCGGGGGTCTCGGGATCCGGTGTCAGAGGCGGCAGGCGTGGATGGCCGTCGTGAGGATGGCGCGCGCCCCGAGCTCGTACAGGTCGTCCATGATCCGCTGGGCTTCCTTGGAAGCGACCATGGAGCGCACGGCGACCCAGCCCTCGTGGTGCAGCGGGGAGATGGTCGGGGACTCGAGGCCCGGGGTGAGGGCCACGGCGCGCTCCAGGTGCTCGACGCGGCAGTCGTAGTCCATCATCACGTAGCTGCGGGCCACCAGGACGCCCTGCAGACGGCGCAGGAACTGCTGCACCTTGGGCTCGTCGTCCGGGGCGCCCTTGCGGCGGATCACGACGGCTTCCGACGTCATGATCGGCTCGCCGACGACTTCGAGGCCGGCGTTGCGCATGCTGGTGCCGGTCTCGACCACATCCGCGATGACCTCGGCGACGCCGAGCTCGATGGCGGTCTCGACGGCACCGTCGAGGTGGACGACGGAGGCGTCGACGCCGATGTCGGCGAGGTGCCTGGCGACGATGCCCTCGTAGGAGGTGGCGATCGTCATGCCGCCGAAGTCCTGCGGGCCGCCGGCCGTGCCCGGCTTGGTGGCGTAGCGGAAGGTGGAGCGGGCGAAGCCGAGCTGGAGGATCTCCTCGGCCTCGGCGCCGGAGTCCAGCAGCAGGTCGCGGCCGGTGATGCCGATGTCCAGGCGGCCCGAGCTGACGTAGATCGCGATGTCGCGCGGCCGCAGGTAGAAGAACTCCACCTCGTTCGTCGGGTCGACGAGGACGAGCTCCTTGGACTCCTTGCGCTGCCGGTAGCCCGCCTCATGGAGCATCGCCATCGCAGGCCCGGAGATTGCACCCTTGTTGGGGACGGCGATGCGCAGCATGAGGTCGGGTTTCCTTTGTGCGGAGGGGGTTCCGGGAACGTGCGGGGGTGTGCTCAGAGGTGGGCGTAGACGTCGTCGAGCGAGATCCCGCGGGCGACCATCATCACCTGGACGTGGTACAGCAGCTGCGAGATCTCCTCGGCGGCGGCTTCCTTGCCCTCGTACTCGGCGGCCATCCAGACCTCGGCGGCCTCCTCGACGACCTTCTTGCCGATGGCATGCACGCCCTTGTCCACCAGCTCGGCGGTGCGGGAGGTGGAGGGGTCGCCGTTGGCGGCCTTGAGCTGCAGCTCGGCGAAGAGCTCTTCGAAGGTTTTGTTCGCCATGATGGTCCTTAGAATACGGGGTCCCGGACCCCCGCTCAGCGCCAGGGTTCGCTGACGGTGCGCAGCGTGGCCGCGGTGGCGACGGCCGCGGTGACCGCTTCGTGCCCCTTGTCCTCGTTGGAACCCTCGAGTCCGGCCCGGTCCAGTGCCTGCTCCTCGGTGTCGCAGGTGAGGACGCCGAAGCCGACGGGCACTCCGGTGTCGACGGTGACCTGGGTGAGTCCGTTGGTGACGCCCTGGGACACGTACTCGAAGTGGGGGGTCCCGCCACGGATGATCACTCCGAGCGCGACGATCGCGTCGTAGCCGCGTCCGGCGAGGACCTTGGCGACCACCGGGAGCTCGAAACTGCCGGGGACCCGGAGGAGCGTCGGCTCGTCGATGCCGAGGTCGTGCAGGGCGCGCAGGGCACCGTCGACGAGCCCGTCCATGACCTTCTCGTGCCACTGGGCCGCGATCACCGCCACCCGCAGGTCACCGCAGTTGCTTACGGACAGCTCGGGTGCGCCCTTGCCGCTCATGTCTCTCCTACCGTTCGTGGGTTCGTTCCGGTTGCCGCGGGCGGCCGTGCGGGCCCGCCCGCGGTGCTCACTGGTTGACGCAGGTCGACGCGGCGGTGGCGTCGAGCCAGGGCAGGTCGTGCCCCATGCGGTCCCGCTTGGTGCGCAGGTACCGCAGGTTGTGCTCACCGGCCTGTACGGGCATGGGTTCGCGTCCGGTGATCCCGAGCCCGTGCCGTACGAGCGCGGCGGTCTTGTCCGGGTTGTTGGTCATGAGACGCACACTGCGCACGCCGAGGTCCTGGAGGATCTGTGCGCCCGCCGCGTAGTCCCGTGCGTCGGCGGGCAGGCCCAGTTCGAGGTTGGCGTCGAGGGTGTCGACACCGCGCTCCTGGAGTTCGTACGCGCGCAGCTTGGACAGCAGTCCGATGCCGCGGCCCTCGTGGCCGCGCAGGTAGACGACGACACCGCGGCCCTCGTCGGTGATGCGTTCCATGGAGGCGTGCAGCTGGGGGCCGCAGTCGCAGCGCTGGGACTGGAAGATGTCGCCGGTCAGGCACTCGGAGTGGACGCGGACGAGGACGTCCTCGCCGTCGCCGATGTCGCCGTGGACGAGTGCGACGTGCTCGACGCCGTCGACGGTGGAGCGGTAGCCGTACGCGGTGAAGGCGCCGAAGGAGGTGGGCAGCCGGACCTCGGCCTCGCGGCGGACGGTCGGCTCGGAGCTGCGGCGGTAGGCGATCAGGTCCTCGATGGAGATGATCGTCAGGCCGTGCTTGCGGGCGAACGGCACGAGTTCGGGCAGCCGGAGCATCACCCCGTCCTCGCCGGCGATCTCGACGATCGCGCCGGCGGGGCGCAGTCCGGCGAGCCGGGCCAGGTCGACGGCGGCCTCGGTGTGGCCGTTGCGGACGAGGACTCCGCCGGACCGGGCGCGGAGCGGGAAGACGTGTCCGGGCCGGACGAAGTCACCGGGGCCCGCCCGGCCGCCCGCCAGCATCCGGAGCGTGGTGGCACGGTCGGCGGCGGAGATCCCGGTGGTCACCCCGTGCTCGGCGGAGGCGTCCACGGACACGGTGAAGGCCGTCTGCATCGACTCGGTGTTGTGGGTGACCATCTGCGGGAGTTCGAGGCGTTCCAGCTCGTCGTTCTCCATGGGCGCGCAGATCAGACCGCGGCACTCGCTCATCATGAAGGCGACGATCTCGGGGGTCGCCTTCTCGGCGGCGATGACGAGGTCGCCCTCGTTCTCCCGGTCCTCGTCGTCGACGACCACGACGGGCCGTCCGGCGGCGATGTCGCGGATCGCCTGTGCCACCGGGTCGAGCGAGAGGTCTTCGAGGGGGCGGTCGTGCAGCCAGGTGGGCTGGGCAGTCATGCCGTGGCTCCTTCCAGAGCGGGTGTCCGCGTACGCAGCCACCAGTCGCGCATGCCCCACAGGACGAGGGCGCCGTAGACGACGTAGATGAGACCGGAGAAGGCGAGTCCGCTGTGGAAGTTCAGCGGCACGCCGACGAGGTCGACGAGCAGCCACGCGAACCAGAACTCGACCATGCCGCGGGCCTGGGCCAGCATGGCGACGAGCGTGCCGGCGAAGATGTACGCGTCCGCCCACGGGCTCCAGGAGAGCGAGGGGAAGGCGGTGAAGAGCCCGCCGACCGCGAGGGTTCCGGCGACGGCGCCGCCCAGCAGGTACCCGCGCTCGCGCCAGGTGGCGAAGCGCACGGCGATGGAACCGTCCTGGGCCTGCTGCCTGCCGCGGGTCCACTGCTGCCAGCCCCAGACGGCGACGGCGACGACGATCACCTGCTTCCCGACGCTGCCCGCCTGCTGCACGGAGACGTTCGCCGCGATCAGGACGACGCCGGACAGGAGTTGGGCGGGCCAGGTCCAGACCGAGCGGAGCCAGCCGAGGGCCAGGGCGACCAGGCCGATCGTGTTGCCGATCATGTCCGACCAGATGATGTGCTGCCCGAAGGCGGTGAACGCCTCCGAATTCAGCCAGTCCAGGGCGTTCATGCGACCGGCTCCCCGGGATCCTGCGCCGCCGCCGTGCCGCCGAGCAGCCGCTCGACGTACTTCGCGATGACGTCCACTTCGAGGTTGACCGGGTCGCCGGGCCCCTTGATGCCGAGCGTGGTCAGCGCGAGGGTGGTCGGGATGAGGCTGATGGTGAAGTGGTCGGTGCCCGCGTCGACGACGGTCAGGCTCACGCCGTCGACCGTGATCGAGCCCTTCTCCACCACGTAGCGGGTCAGTTCGGCGGGCAGGGAGATCTTCACGATCTCCCAGTGCTCGGAGACCGTGCGCTCGATGACGCGGCCCGTGCCGTCGACGTGGCCCTGGACGATGTGCCCGCCGAGCCGGCCGCCGAGGGCCATGGGGCGTTCCAGGTTGACCCGGGAGCCGGCCGCCAGCGCGCCGAGGCTGGAGCGGTTGAGCGTCTCCGCCATCACGTCGGCGGTGAACTCGTGTTCGCCGAGGTCCACGACGGTGAGGCAGACGCCGTTGACGGCGATGGAATCGCCGTGCTTGGCGCCTTCGGTGACCACGGGGCCACGCAGTCGGAAGCGGGAGGCGTCGTCGAGCTTCTCGACGGC
Organism: Streptomyces clavifer; assembly: GCF_036345975.1. Lineage (NCBI taxonomy): Bacteria > Bacillati > Actinomycetota > Actinomycetes > Kitasatosporales > Streptomycetaceae > Streptomyces > Streptomyces clavifer. Next base: position 1,193,864 of record NZ_CP107793.1, read on the forward strand.
CGTGACCTCACCCAGTTCTTCGACAATTCCGGTGAACACTCAGTTTCCCTTCCGAGCAGGGACGGGGACGGCGGTGATGCGCAGATCGGGGCCGATACGGACGGTCCCGGTCACGTCGAGGCGCAACGCCTGGGAGATGGTGGAGATTCCGGCGTCGGCGAGGGCCGCCGGGCCCGCGCCGAGGAGGACCGGGGCGAGATAGCCGACGACGGTGTCGACCGCTCCCGCGGCGACGAAGGAGCCGGCCAGGACCGGACCGCCTTCGAGGAGTACGGAGCGGATGCCCCGCTCGTGCAGGGCGGCGAGCAGAGCCGGGATGTCCAGACCGGGGCCGGCGGCGGCGCGTGGCAGGCGCAGCACGGTGTCCTCGGGGAGGTGTGCGCTGTCGGCGTCGTCGGCGACCGCGATCAGGGTGGGCGCCGTGCCGTCGAGGACCCTGGCTCCGGGGCGGACGGCGGTGGCGCCGGTGTCGACGACCACCCGGAGCGGCTGGGTGGCGCCGTCGATGCCGCGTACGCCCAGCTGGGGGTCGTCCGCGCGGACGGTTCCCGAACCGACGACGACGGCGTCGGCCTCGGCCCGCAGCCGGTGGACGTCGGCACGGGACTCGGGCGAGGTGATCCAGCGGCTGGTGGCGTCGGCGGCTGCGATGCGGCCGTCGAGGGTGGCCGCGTACTTCCACAGGACGTGCGGGCGCCCGAGCCGTACCGAGGTGAGCCAGGCGGTGTTACCCGTCTCGGCCTCGTCGGCGAGGAGGCCCCGCTCCACCTGGACGCCCCCGGCTCGCAGGGTGTCCGCACCACCGGTGGCCTGCGGGTTCGGGTCGCCCACGGCGTACACCACCCGGCGGACGCCGGCGGCCAGGAGTGCCTGGGCGCAGGGGCCGGTGCGTCCCGTGTGGTTACAGGGTTCGAGGGTGACGTAGGCGGTACCGCCACGGGCCCGGTGGCCGGCCGCGCGCAGGGCGTGGATCTCCGCGTGCGGCCCTCCGACGCGCTGGTGGAAGCCCTCACCGGCCTGCTGTCCGGTGGCGTCGAGGATGACGCATCCGACGACCGGATTGGGGCTGGTGGAGCCGAGTCCGCGGGCTGCGAGCGTGATCGCCCGCCGCATGGCGTCCATGTCGGCTGCGGTGGCCACCGGGTCCTCCTGCCTCTTCGGGCACGGACTCCGGGGCCTGTCGATGACGACAGATGAAGCGGAACGCAACAGGGAACGCCGCGACCGAGGACACGGATGCAGCCGTCCCGGGAGATCCCGGAACGCATCCGCCGACGGCGGCGTACCTGTGACGGCCCGCCGCGCACTGCCTCCCATCCGGACTTTAACCGTCGGTCCAGGAATCCCACCTGGTCAACCGGCCGCTGGATGCGGACGGGTCGCGGACTATAACCGCCGGTTCGGAATTACACCGACCCCGGAGTGCGCTGCTACTGGTACAGCACACATTGTGCCACGACAGGGCGTGGGCCGAACGAGGTACTTCTGTAACACCGCTCACAGACCGGGTCGCACGGCCGGTTCCCGCGCACGGATGGCCGACCGGTTCGCACGCACAGCCGCCGAGCCTCCGGCGCGGCGGTCACCGCGGTCACCCCGCGCCCGCCCGTCACGCCGGGGACCTGCCGCCTTCCGCCCGGTCCCGGGATGATCCGCCCGGTGCGAACAGCACGTCCTGTGCGGCCTCACGGGCAGCCAGCAGCGCGCCGCGCAGGACCGCGCCGCCGCCCAGGGTCCCGGCCCTGACCTCCGTGCGCAGCGGCGACATGCGGGCGAGCCGCTCCTCGACCCGGGCGGCGAGCGCGTCGCCGCCGGCGCGGCCGACCTCGCCCGCCAGGACGAGGCAGCCGGGGTCGAGCACTGCCACGACGGAGGCGGCGCCGAGCGCGAGGCGGTCGGCGAGGGCCGACAGGAACGCCTCCGCGTCGGGCCCTCCGTCGGCGAGCGCGGCCCGGACGGCGAAAGCGGCGGCGGGGTCCTGCTCAGCCGCCTCCCCCGGGGGCACGCGGACCTTGATGCCGTGGTCGGCGGCCAGGTCGCACACGGCGACGGAGCCCACCAGCGAGTGGAATCCGCCCTCGCAGTTGAGCGCTGAGGGCACCCCTGCGGTTCCGGGCACCGGCAGGAAGCCGATCTCGCCCGCCCCTCCCGAGGCTCCGCGGCGCAGCTTCCCGTCCAGCATCACGGCGGCGCCGACGCCGTGGCCGAGCCAGAGCAGCACGAAGGTGTCGCGGTCCGGGGCGGCGCCGGCGCGGTGCTCGGCGACGGCGGCGAGGTTGGTCTCGTTCTCCACGAGCACGGTCGCGGGCAGCCGCTGCTGGAGCTCCTTCACCAACCCGCGGTGCCAGGCCGGGAGCCCGGTGGTGTCACGGAGCTCGCCGGACACGGGGTCGATCAGGCCGGGGGCACCGATGCCGACGCTGTGCAGCGGGGCCGTGCCCGCACTGCGGGCGGTGCGTTCCAGGAGCGCGACGGCCGCCTCGACGGCCGACTGCGTCCCGGTGCCACCGCCGATGGGCAGGGTGGCCTCGGCGAGCGTGACGCCGAGCAGGTCGGCGACGACCACGCCGACGCTGTCGGTACGTACGTCGAGGGCGGCCAGGTGCGCCCGGTCGGCGACGATCCCGTAGAGCCGGGCGTTGGGGCCCCGCCGGTCCGAACCGCTCTCGCCGACGACCCGGACCAGCCCGGCCTCCTGGAGCCGGTCCACCAGGTCGGCGACCGTGGGGCGGGACAGCCCGGTCCGGGTCTTCAGCTGCGTGGCCGTCAGCGGGCCGTCCTGCTGGAGCAGTCGCAGGGCGAGCCGGTCGTTGATGGCCCGGGCGGTGCTCGGGGATGCGGGCATGCCGGGATCCTTCCAGATCACTGCGGAACCGCCTTCATGCGCTATTTATCAGGCAGGGTTCCTGATAGTTTACGGCGCGCATCGCGAACACGGACGCCGGAGGCACCGGTGAACCGTCACTTCCAGGGGAGGGCACGGCATATGACGACGAAACCCGAGGTCACGGGCTTCGGCACAGAACAGGTCCGACGGGCGCGCTACGCCGTCGCCGCGGTCTTCGCCGTGCACGGCGCGGTCACAGGAAGCTTCGCGACCCGGGTCCCCTGGATCCAGGACCATGCCTCGGTGAGCGCCGGCCAGCTCGGTCTCGCCCTCGCCTTCCCCGCCATCGGCGCCTCGCTGACCATGCCGCTGGCCGGCCGGGTCAGCCACCGGTTCGGCGCCCGTACGGCCCTGCGCGGTCTGCTCGCCCTGTGGACGCTGGCGCTGATCCTGCCCGCGCTGGCCCCGAACCTGGTGACGCTCTGCGCGGCGCTCTTCGTGTACGGGGCGACCGCCGGGATGTCGGACGTGGCGATGAACGCACTGGGCGTCGAGGTCGAGAACCGGCTCGACAAGTCGATCATGTCCGGGCTGCACGGCATGTGGAGCGTGGGCGCCCTGCTCGGTTCGGCGGCCGGCACGGTCGCGGCCCACCTGGGCACCGACGCGCGGCTGCACCACACGATCGCCGCACTGGTCCTCACCGCGCTGGCCCTGGCCGCCTGCCGGAACGTGCTGGACCTGCGCAGCGAGCCGGACGAGGAGCCGCCGCCGCGCTTCACCCTGCCCCCCAGGTCGGCGCTGGTCATCGGCGCGGTGGGCTTCTGCGCGGTGTTCGCCGAGGGGGCCAGCATGGACTGGTCGGCGGTCTACCTCAGGGACATCATGGGCAGTTCCGCCGGGCTCGCCGCGGCGTCCACCACGGCGTTCGCCCTGATGATGGCCATCGCCCGGATCGCCGGCGACCGGGTCGTCGACCGCTTCGGCGCGGTGCGGACCGTACGGGTCAGCGGTCTCCTGGCCACCGTCGGCGGGCTGCTGGTGGTCCTGGCCCCCGGGCCGGCGGCGGCACTCTGCGGCTTCGGGCTGCTCGGGCTGGGCGTCGCGGTCGTCGTACCGCTGGCGTTCGCCGCGGCCGGGCGCAGCGGGGACAACCCGAGCCGGGCCATCGCGGGCGTCGCCACCATCACGTACACCTCCGGGCTCATCGCCCCGTCCGCCGTCGGCTCCCTCGCCGAGGCGACCTCACTGCTCGCGTCGTTCGGTCTGGTGACGGTGCTGGCGTTCGGACTGGTCCTGGGCGCCGGGGTGCTGCGGGCGAGCGACCGCAAGGTCGCGGCGGGGGGCGTGCCCGCGCCGGCCCCGACCGGCAGCCCCACCGGAGGCTGACGGCCGCCCGGGATCGCGGCCCTGCGGCGGACCGTCGTGGGGCCGCACGCGAGGCCACCGCCGTGCGGCACTAACATGGCGCTGATCTTTTTCCGCGGGTGGACACGCGGGTGGACACATGGGATGCCCCTGCCGACCACCTCCGCGGTGCACACCGCACACAGAACAGGGAGCGACCATGGGCGGCCTCGGCGTGCGCTGGACCTTGCACGGCGACGGGAAGACCCCCGCACCGGGGGCTGTCGTGCGCCCCGACGAACGGCTCTCCTGGCCCCGTACCTTCGGGCTCGGCGCCCAGCACGTGGTGGCGATGTTCGGTGCCTCGTTCGTCGCTCCGGTGCTGATGGGCCTGGACCCGAATCTCGCGATCATGATGTCCGGCGTCGCGACCGCCATCTTCCTGCTGGCGACGCGCGGCCGGGTGCCCAGCTATCTCGGGTGCTCGCTCTCCTTCGTGGGGGTGGCCGCCACGATCCGGGCCAGTGGCGGGAGCAGTGCCACCATCACCGGCGCGGTGCTGGTGGTCGGTGCCGTGCTGTTCCTCGTGGGCCTCCTCGTGCAGCGGTTCGGTGCGCGGATCATCCACGCGGCGATGCCTCCCGTGGTCACCGGAGCCGTCGTCATGCTGATCGGCTTCAACCTGGCGCCGGTCACCGCGTCGACGTACTGGCCGCAGGACCAGTGGACGGCCCTGCTGGTGATGCTGTTCACCGGGCTGGCCGTGGTCTGCCTGCGGGGCTTCTTCTCCCGGATCGCGATCTTCCTCGGGCTGGTCTTCGGATACGTCCTGTCCTGGGTGCTCGACCTGGTCCTCGGGAAGATCCACTCCCCGGCCGGCGGAGCAGAGGCCGTCGACCACTGGCGGCTGGACCTGTCCGCCGTGGCGGACGCCGACTGGATCGGGCTGCCGTCCTTCCATGCCCCGGCCTTCGAGTGGTCGGCGATCCTGGTCGCGCTCCCCGTCGTGATCGCCCTGATCGCCGAGAACGCGGGGCACGTGAAGGCCGTGGGCGAGATGACCGGGGACTCGCTCGACGACAAGCTGGGCACCGCCATCGCGGCCGACGGCGCAGCGTCCATGCTGTCCACGGCCGTGGGCGGGCCGCCCAACACCACGTACTCCGAGAACATCGGCGTGATGGCGGCGACCAGGGTCTACTCCACCGCCGCGTACTGGGCCGCCTCCTGCTTCGCACTGCTCTTCGGCCTCTGCCCCAAGTTCGGCGCGGTCGTCGCGGCGATCCCGGGCGGTGTCCTCGGCGGCATCACGGTCATCCTGTACGGCATGATCGGCCTGCTGGGCGCCCAGATCTGGCTGAACGCGAAGGTCGACCTGCGCAACCCGCTCAACCTCGTACCGGCCGCCGCGGGCATCATCATCGGCGTCGGCGGGGTCAGCCTGAAGATCACCGACAACTTCGAGCTGAGCGGTATCGCGCTCGGCACCCTCGTGGTGATCACCGGCTACCACGCGCTGCGGGCGTTCGCCCCGGCGCACCTCAAGACCCAGGAGCCCCTCCTGGACTCGGGCACCTCGGCGTACGACGACGAGACGCCGACCGGGAAGGCCTGACCCCGGACGTTCCCCGTCCGGCGGCCGGGGCGTAGGCGCTGTCCGGGCTGAACGAGCCGGCCGCACCCGTGCAGCCGTCGGACTCCCCCGGCGGTTCCACCCAGAGGTACGCGTCGCCGGTGTTCCGTCCTGCCTCGTGCGCGTACGCCCAGCACGGTGCTTCACCTCCCCCGGCGCCCGGTGTTCGCCCGTTCCGATGAACGCTCCGGCCCGGCGGCTCCGCGGCGAGCCCAGGGCTGGGAACCTGCCCGCATGTCCCAGATCGAGCAGTTCGCAGATCCGGCCGGTCCGGCCGGCAGGGTGACCGGCGTCGGCGCGGTGATCGAGCGGATGCGTACGTTCCGCTCCGCCTGGCCGACCGGCGACGGGGTCGCGGTCTTCAACCAGGTCTATCTGACGGTCACGGAGGCGGTCGGCGGGCGGATCCCGGACGGTGCGTTACCGGACCGGGAGACCGTGTCCGCGCTGGACGTGCGGTTCGCCGAGCACTACCTGGCGGCGGTCGACACGCACGCTTCGGGCGGGCGGGCACCGGACTGCTGGCGGCCGCTGTTCCAGTTCCGGCACCATCCCGGCGTACGTCCACTGCAGTTCGCGCTCGCCGGTATCAATGCGCACATCGGCCACGATCTCGCCCTGGCGGTGGTGGACACCTGCCGCACGCTCGGCTGCGCTCCGGCGGACCTGGAGGAGGAGTTCGACCGGGTGGGCGACCTCCTCGCGATGCTGGAGGAGCGGATCCGCGATGATCTGATGCCGGGTCCCGACCTGCTGGAGATCACCGATCCGCTCACCCATCTGGCGAGCACCTGGAGCCTGGAGCGGGCTCGTGAGGCGTCGTGGTCGGCGGCGCGGCTGCTGTGGCGGCTGCGCGGGGTGCCGCCGCTGGCCGAGGAGTACCGCACCCGGATGGATGCGGGGATCGGCCTGGTGGGGCGCTTTCTGCTCACCCCGTGCCGCTGATACGTTTCGCCGGCCCGGGGGGTGGGGGCACGGGACGACGGCGGCCCCGGAACCCCGGGAACGGCGGTCCCCCGCGCCCCGTGGGCCGGCGCCGGCCCACGGCTCGGTCCCTCCGGCAGTCCGCGCCGGCCACTGCTCAGTCCTCCGGCAGTTCGACCGGGGCGATCTCGTCGAAGACGTCACCGGGACCGGGGTTGGTCGGATCGGTGCTGCCACCGAACTGGCTCATCACGCCCCACACGGCGTTGAGCGCGGTCTGCACCGCGCCCTCGGCCCAGCCCGCCGTCCACGAGATGTCGTCGCCGGCGAGGAACAGGCCCCGCTTGTCGGCGGGAAGGCGGTCCTGCATGAAGTGGGTGAACAGGCGTCGCTGGTAGCGGTAGTGCCCGGGCAGATTGGCCTTGAACGCCCCCATGAAGTAGGGCTCGTTCTCCCAGGAGACGGTGACCGGATTGCCGATGACGTGCTTGCGGATGTCGACGCCGGGATAGATCTCGCCGAGCGACTTGAGCATGACGTCCATGCGCTCGTTGGGTGAGAGCGGCAGCCACTTCAGGCTGTCGTCGCACCAGGTGTAGGACAGGCAGATGACCGCGGGCCGGTCAGGACCCTCGTCCAGGAGGTACGTGCCCCGGGTCATCCGGTCCGTGAGCGTCATCGACATGGTGTCCCGGCCGGTCACCTCGTCCTTGTCCAGCCAGAACGGCCGGTCGACGGGGACGAACAGCTTGGACGACTCCATGTAGTGGGTGCGCTCCATCGCCGTCCAGTGGTCGATCGGGAAGAGTGCGTCGTCGCAGGCGATCTTGGAGAGCAGCAGCCAGGACTGCCCGGTGAAGACCGCGGCGCGGTAGGTGCGGATGTCCCCGGTGGCGTCGGTGACCGTGATGCGGTTCCCCGCCGTGCGGTCGAGCCGGGTCACGGCGGGGCGGGGCTCCCCGTCGTGCAGCGAGGCGAGGGATGTGCCGAGCGGCCAGTGCACGATCTTCTGCGGTTCGCGGTCCCACAGGCGTAGCGGCAGCTGCTGGCTGCCGCCGACGATGCCGCGGTGGTGGTCGTCGGCCTCGGTGTAGACGACCCGGAGGATCTCCAGGATGGAGTTGGGGAAGTCGGTGTCCCAGCCGCCGGTGCCGAAGCCGACCTGGCCGAAGATCTCGCGGTGCCGGAACGACTTGAAGGACTCGGAGGCGCAGAGGAATCCGTAGAAGGTCTGGTTGTCGAGTTTCTCGACGAGCTCCGCCCAGATCTCCCTGATGCGGGGGACGTCACGCTCGCGCATCGCACGGTTCATGTCGGCGAAGTCGGCGCCCTCCTCCAGACAGGCGTTCCAGGCGTTCATGACATCGCGGTAGACCTGGGGCAGGTCGTCGATGGACGTCGCGTAGTGGGATTCTCCCTTGAGGTCGACGACGGTCGACGGGGTGGCGGCGGAGAGCGGGTTCGGGAACGGCCTGGTCTCCAGCCCCACCAGGTCGATGTAGTGCTGCAGCGCCGTGGACGAGGGCGGGAAGCGCATGGCGCCCATCTCCGCGGTCAGCGTGGGGTCGCAGCCCTCGAAGCCGACGGTGCGCAGCCGGCCGCCGATGCGGTCGGCCTCGTAGACGACGGGCTTCAGGCCCATCTTCATGAGTTCGTACGCGGCGATGATCCCGGAGAGCCCGCCGCCGATGACGGCGACCTCGGATCCGTGTTCGGTTGCGGGTATCTGCCCGATGCCGGCGGGGTGGGCGAGGAAGTCGTCGTAGGCGTAGGGGAAGTCCGGCCCGAACATGGTGATCGGCGGCTGCGCGTCGGTGTGCTGGACGGCATTGGGCACCGTGGACGTCATGGGCTGAGGGCTCCTTGGAGGAAGGCGCGGGAGAGGGGAGGGTGCGGAGGGCTCAGACCAGGGAGCCGTACAGACCGGGGCGGCGGTCGGTCAGATACGGGTTGGCGGCGCGCGAGGCACCGAGGAGGCCCGGGTCCACGTCTCCGACGACGAGTTCCTCGCCGCGTCCGGCGCGGGCCCGGACGGCGCCGTCGGGGCCGGCCAGGCAGCTCAGCCCGGTGAACTCGAACTCGCCCTCCGTTCCGGTCCTGTTGACGTAGGCGATGTACATCTGGCTCTCGAACGCGCGGACCGGTACGACGGATTCGGCGACGAACGGGAAGGGGTGCATCAGCGCGGTCGGCACCAGCAGGAGGTCGGTCCCGGCCAGGGCGTGCGCCCGGACGTTCTCCGGGAATTCCACGTCGTAGCAGATCAGCAGGCCGATCCGGACGCCGTCCAGTTCGGTCTGCACCACGGCCTGCTCGCCCGGGGTGAACCATTCCCGTTCGAAACGGCCGAAGAGGTGGGTCTTGCGGTAGCCGGCGAGCGTCGTCCCGTCCGGGCCGATGAGCTGCGCGGCGTTGAAGACCGCCTCGCCCGCGCGCTCCGGGTAGCCGTAGTGGACGGCGATGCCGTGCCGTACGCAGATCTCGGCGACGGCTCGCGCCCCGGGGCCGTCCGCGGGTTCGGCGAGCCCGGCGACGGCGTCGCCGATGGCGTAGCCGGTGAGGAACAGCTCCGGGCAGACCAGCAGCCGGGCACCCGCGGCGGTGGCCCGCCCGGCGGCCTCGTCGAGCGCCGCGAGGTTCTCGTCCGGGGAGCCGGGGCGTCCGGAGCTCTGGAGCAGGGCGGTACGCAACGACGGCATGGCTGACCTCGGGCGGTGCGGGCGGGGGCGGGGACGTTATGACGGTACGGGGCGCCCGTCGGGCCCGACAAGGCGCGAGTGTTGCGCGTGCACCGTCGATCCGTTGCGTGGGACGGCCCCCGGACGGCGATTCGTTGCGCCGCGTGTCCTCGCAGGTCAGGAGGGTGATCTGGGTCTCGGCCCGATGGCTCGCTCGGTCGGCCGTGCACGGGGGGCGGAGCGCGACCGGTGGTCCCGCTCCGTCAGCCCGGTGTGCCGGACGAGTACCTGCGCAGCAGCGGGGACAGGACGAGGACCGACTTGGTCCGCTCGACGTACGGCTCACCCGCGATCCGTTCGAGCACCTGCTCGAAGTGCCGCATGTCGGCGGCGAAGACCTGCACGATCGCGTCGGCCTCCCCCGTCACCGTGGAGGCCGACGCGACCTCCGGGTAGCGGGCCAGGCCCCGCCTGATCGCTTCGGGGGCGGTGTTGCGGCTGCAGTAGATCTCGATGAAGCCCTCGGTCGCCCAGCCGAGCGCCGCCGGGTCGACCCGCACGGTGAAGCCCGTGATGGCGCCGTCGGCGCGCAGCCGGTCCACCCGGCGCTTCACCGCGGGCGCGGAGAGGCCGATGAGGGCGCCGATGTCGGCGTAGGAGCGGCGGGCGTCCTCGGCGAGGGCGTGGACGATGCGTTCGTCGAGGTCGTTCAGGCGCACGTCTGGTGGATCACTTCTCTGCGACGGACGGATTCGGGGGCGGCGCGGGCCGCCCCCGAAGTAGACCATGACGCCCCGCGGGGCGCGCTCACCGCAGAGGGCGCGGCAGGATCAGAAGGGGAACTGCGAGCGGCCGTGCTGCACCGAGATCCACTTCTGGGTGGTGAAGGCCTCGACGGTCGCTTCGCCGTTCAGCCGTCCGAGGCCCGAGTTCTTCTCCCCGCCGAACGGGACGATGGGCTCGTCGTGGACCGTGCCGTCGTTGATGTGGATCATGCCGGTACGGACGCGCTGCCCCACGCGCACGCCGCGTTCGATGTCGCCGGTGTGGACCGCGCCGCTGAGCCCGTACGGGGTGTCGTTGGCGATCCGGACCGCCTCGTCCTCCCCGTCGAAAGGCACCAGGAGTGCCACGGGGCCGAAGATCTCCTGGTGCAGGACGGGGGAATCGGCGGCAAGGCCGGTCAGCACGGACGGGCTCACCACATTGCCCTCGGCGCGGCCGTGCAGCAGCGCCGTGGCGCCGTCGGCCACGGTCTGGTCGACGAGCTTGGACACCGCGTCGGCCTGCGAGGAGTTGATCAGGGGGCCGATCTGGGTCGAGGGGTCGGCCGGGTCACCGACCCGCAGGGAGGCGACCTTGGCGACGAACTTCTCGGTGAACTCCTTCTCGACCGCGCGGTCGACGAGGATCCGGTTGGCGGCCATGCAGACCTGGCCCTGGTGGACGTAGCGGCTGAAGACGGCCGCGTCGACGGCGTAGTCCACGTCCGCGTCGTCGAGGACGATCAGCGCGCTGTTGCCGCCGAGTTCCAGGACGGTCTGCTTGAGGTTCGCCGCGCACACGGTCGCGACGTGGCGCCCCACCTTGTCCGAACCGGTGAAGGAGATGAGCTGCGGAATGGGGTGCTCCAGCAGTGCGTCGCCGATCTCGGCGATGTCGGTGACCACGACGTTCAGCAGCCCGGCGGGCAGCCCGGCGTCCTCGAACACCTTGGCCAGCAGCGTGCCGCCGCAGACGGGGGTGTTCTGGTGCGGCTTGAGGACCACGGCGTTGCCGAGGGCCAGCGCGGGCGCGACCGACTTGAGCGACAGCAGGAAGGGGAAGTTGAAGGGGCTGATGACGCCCACGACGCCGACCGGCACGCGGTAGACGCGGTTCTCCTTGCCCTCGGTGGGCGACGGAAGGAGCTGGCCGGTGGGCCGCAGGGCGAGCTGGACCGCCTCCCGGAGGAACTCCTTGGCCAGGTGCAGCTCGAAGGCGGCCTTCAGCCGGGTACCGCCCAGCTCCGCCACGATCGCGTCGCCGATCTCGGCCTCGCGCTCCTCGACGATGCGCAGCGCCTTCTCCAGGACGGCGCGGCGGGCGTACGGGTTGGTGTCCGCCCACGCCGGCTGGGCCTGCTCGGCCGCCCGGTAGGCCTGGTCCACCTCGTCGGCCGTGGCGACGGTGATCGACGCGAGCTTCTCCCCGTTGTACGGATTGAAGTCGATGATGTCCCAGGACCCCTTTCCCGGCCTCCACTCGCCGTCGATGTACTGATGGGCCAGGTCGGTGAAGAAGGAGGACATGAGATCCCTTACCGCAGAGAGGCAGGCAGCTGATTGCTGTTCATATTACTTACAGTGCAACCGAGTTGAAGGCGAAAAGAAACGCTCAGCGATTGACTACAAACGAACGCATGCGGCCATCCGCTCTCCCTGCACACGCAGGTGCCCCTCCCGGAGCGAACACCCGGGAGGGGCACCGATGGCCAAGGACCGCGGGGTCAGTTCCAGCTGGCGTGCAGCGGCTTGCCCTCCGCGTACCCTGCGGCGCTCTGCACACCGACGATCGCCTTCTCGGCGAACTCCTCGAGCGAGGCGGCGCCCGCGTAGGTGCAGGAGGAGCGGACACCGGCGATGATCGAGTCGACCAGGTCCTCCACCCCGGGCCGGGCCGGGTCCAGGAACATGCGCGACGTGGAGATGCCCTCCTCGAACAGCCCCTTGCGGGCGCGGTCGTAGGCGGACTCCTCCGACGTGCGGTTCTTCACCGCGCGCGCCGAGGCCATGCCGAAGGACTCCTTGTACCAGCGGCCGTCGGCGGACTGCTGGAGGTCGCCGGGCGACTCGTACGTCCCGGCGAACCAGGATCCGATCATCACGTTCGACGCACCGGCGGCGAGCGCCATGGCGACGTCGCGCGGGTGCCGGACGCCGCCGTCGGCCCAGACGTGCTTGCCGTGCTTCCTCGCCTCGGCGGCGCACTCCAGCACGGCCGAGAACTGGGGCCTGCCGACTCCGGTCATCATCCGGGTGGTGCACATCGCACCGGGGCCGACACCGACCTTGACGATGTCGGCGCCCGCCTCGATCAGGTCGCGCACGCCCTCGGCGGCCACGACGTTGCCCGCGACGACCGGCACCCCGGGGTCGAGCGCCCGTACCGCGGCGACCGCCTTGAGCATGGATTCCTGGTGGCCGTGCGCGGTGTCCACGACGAGGGTGTCGGCGCCCGCGGCGATGAGCTGCGCGGCCTTTCCGGCGACATCGCCGTTGATGCCGACGGCGGCGGCGATGCGCAGCCTGCCGCCGGTGTCCGTCGCCGGGGTGTAGAGGGTGGCGCGCAGTGCGGCCTTCCGGGTGAGGATGCCGACGAGCCGGCCGTCCGCGTCGACCGCGGGGGCGAGCTTGCGGTTGGCGCCGTCGAGCTTGTTGAACGCGTCCCTGGGGTCGATGTCCGCGTCGAGCAGCACCAGGTCCCTGGACATGACCTCGGACAGCTGGGTGAATCGGTCCACGCCGGTCAGGTCGTGGTCGGTGACGACGCCGACGGGCCGGTACTCCGCGTCCACGACGACGCCCGCACCGTGGGCCCGCTTGTGCAGCAGGGACAGGGCGTCGGCGACGGTCTGGCCCGGGGCCAGCACGATCGGCGTGTCCAGCACGAGGTGGCGCGTCTTGACCCAGCCGATGACCTCGGTGACGACCTCGATCGGAATGTCCTGCGGAATGACGACCAGCCCGCCCCGCCGGGCGACGGTTTCAGCCATTCGGCGGCCCGCGATCGCCGTCATGTTGGCGACGACGAGAGGAATAGTGGTCCCGGTGCCGTCGGGCGAGGAGAGATCCACGGCCTGCCGGGAGCCGACTGCGGAACGTCCGGGAACCATGAAGACATCGTCGTACGTGAGGTCGTAGGGGACCGAGGGGGAGGCCGAGTGATGACCAGTGCCGGGCTCAAGAAAACGCATAACACTCATTTTTTCATACGAAACGGTGCAGGTCGTTTCCACGAAGACACAGCAATGGACCCCGGCATTGGTTCGTTCCTCCAAGGAGGAGCTCGGGGTCCGGGCAAGTGGAACCTGCCTTACCTGCAGACCCTACCCGAACAGGATTCAACCATTCACGATCACTATCCCTGGACCGGGTGACGGAGGGTCAGGTAGCTTGAAAATTTGCAGGCCGCCGTGGTATCCCCCACACCACTGATGAGCGCCAGGAACACCCGCAACACGTTCGACCGGAGAGGATCCAGATCCGCCTGTGGAGAGTGAACTGCCGGACATCTACTGCCCGTTCCCGCAACGGAGCAATCCGCATGTGGGGCACACCCGTGAACACCTCACCACGTGGACACGACAGACCGGACTGGTACACCGCGAGTCCGCCAGGGACCGTTTCGAACAGGCCGACTTCGGCGCGTTCGTCGGAATGGTCTATCCGACGGCGAATGCCGAGCACCTCGACCTGGTCGCCGACTGGTTCGTCTGGCTCTTCCTCGTCGACGACCAGCTGGACGACGGGCACCTGGGCCGGAGCCCTGAGCGAATACAGGACGTGGTGGCACGGATGCGCGCCGTCGTGGAGGGCACCGTTCCCGGCCCGTGGCCGGGCGAGGAGCTCCCCACCGCCGTCGTCGCACTGGCCGACCTGTGGGAACGTACGGTTCCCCGGGCCGCCCCGCACTGGCGCACCCGCTTCGCATGGCACCTCATGACGTATCTGACGACTGCCACCACCTGGGAGGCGGGCAACCGGGCCGACGACGTGGTGCCGTCCGAGGCGACGTACATCGCCAAGCGCCGGCACACCGGGGCGATCCATGTGTGCATGGACCTGATCGAGATCGTCGCGGGCATCGAGGCACCGGAGTCGCTGCACAACGACCCCCGGTTCATCACGGCGCTGGAGGCGTCCTGCAACGTCGTGTGCTGGGCCAACGACGTCTACTCCTTCGAGAAGGAGCAGGTGCTCGGGGAGATCCACAACCTCGTGCACCTGGTCCGCCACCACCGCGGCTACGGGGAGCGGCAGGCGCTCGAACACGTCTGTGCCGAGATCGCCGCCGAGACCGAGCGGTTCCTGGGGGCCGAGGCCGAGCTCCTCGGCACGTATCCGCAGCTGTCCGGCATGCTCGCTCCGTACCTCGACGGGATGCGGAGCTGGATGCGCGGCAATCTGGACTGGTCGCGGCAGACGCCCCGCTACAACCCGGCCGACGTCAGCCAGTACGCGCAGCCCGGTGAGTACCTGGAGGAGACGGTCCTCGGCGTGGCCGCCGAGCACGCGGCACCGGCGAAGGACCCGGCCGAGGCGCGCCGGAGCTGAGCACGACGGAGGCCGGGCACCGCGTGCGGTGCCCGGCCTCCGTCGTGTCGTGGTCCGCGCGGTCAGGCGTCGGGGTCCGCCCGCTCCAGCGCCGGGCGCTGTCCGGCGGGGGACTCCGTCAGGAGGTAGTCGGCGGCCGCCGTGTCCGTGACGAGGCTGGTGACGAGACCGGAGCGCAGCACGGCACCGATGGCCGCCGCCTTGCGCTGTCCGCCCGCGATGGCCACCACCTCGGCGATCCGGCGCAGCCGGTCCGCCTCCACGGTGATGCACCGCTCGCCCAGGTCCCGGCCGACCCGCCGCCCGTCGGAGTCGAAGAGGTGTGCGGACATCTCCGCCGCCACGCCGAGCGACGCGTAGTGGGCCCGCTCCTCGTCCGAGAGCATGTCGTGGACGGTGGAGATGCCCGGTTCCCAGGAACCGATCGAGACCGCGGCGACCGTCACCTTGTCGAAGTACTCGAAGGCGCGGGCGATGCCCGTCTGATGCCGCAGTGCCGCCGCCGTCGCCGGATCGGGCAGCAGCATCGGGGCGTAGATCGGGTGCGCCTCGCCGCCCGACACCTGGGCCGCGCGGCGGACCGCCTCGACCGAACCGCGCTCGGCCGTCCCGGCGTCGTAGACCCCGGTCAGCTGCACGACCGTGCAGGGCGGCAGACGGTCGAGCGCCGCCGCCATGTGGATGGTGGACCGGCCCCAGGCCAGGCCCAGCACATCGCCCTCGTTCACCAGCTCGCCGAGCAGGTCGGCCGCGACCTCACCGAGGTTCTCCGGATCGGCGGCGTCGTCCTGCTCCTCCGCCGGGGACTCGACCACGACCGCGTGCCGCAGGCCGTAGCGGGCCCGGAGCGCGTCCGACCGCTCCGCGTCCAGTTCCGCCGGAACCCGGATCTCGATGCGTACGAGATCACGTTCGAGGGCCGTCTCCAGGACCCGGGCCACCTTGAAGCGGCTCACGCCGAACTCCTCGGCGATCTGGATCTTCGACTTTCCCTCGAGGTAGAACCGGCGGGCCATGGCCGCCGCCTGGACCAGCTCCGCGGGTCCCATCCGCATGGCTGACCGACCCGCCGAGATGCCAGACACCGCGATCTCCTCACTGCTGTTCACGCGATCCGTACGCCGACCATCCTGTCAGATGCGGCGATCATTGATCCGGCCCGTCGGGCCGCGTTCATCCGACCTTTGTTCAGTGGCCGCACGCCCAGGGGGCGGCGGCGGTGGCCGCGTCCGCCTGGGCGCGCAGTGCCCGCACCGCCTCGGCCGGGTCCTCGGCCCCGTACACCGCCGATCCGGCGACGAAGACGTCCGCGCCGGCCTCGGCGCACCGCTCGATGGTGGTGGCCGAGACACCGCCGTCGACCTGGAGCCACAGCTCCAGGCCGTGCTTGGAGATCAGCTCACGGGTACGGCGGATCTTCGGCAGCATGATGTCGAGGAACGCCTGGCCGCCGAAGCCGGGCTCCACCGTCATGATCAGCAGCATGTCGAGCTCGGGGAGCAGGTCCTCGTACGGCTCGATGGGGGTGGCGGGCCTGAGCGCCATCGAGGCGCGCGCCCCCTTCGCCCTGATCTCCCTGGCGAGCCGGACGGGCGCCGCCGCGGCCTCCGCGTGGAAGGTGACGGAGCCCGCGCCGGCCTCGACGTACTGCGGTGCCCAGCGGTCCGCGTCCTCGATCATCAGGTGGCAGTCCAGCGGGGTGTCCGTGGCCCTGCTCAGCGCTTCCACGACGGGCACGCCGAGCGTCAGGTTCGGGACGAAGTGGTTGTCCATGACATCGACATGGAGCCAGTCCGCGCCTTCGACGGCCTTCGCCTCCTCGGCGAGACGCGCGAAGTCCGCGGACAGAATGCTGGGGTTGATCTGGGCCATGCACCCAAGCCTGCCATGCCCGGCGCCACTTCCTCGCCCCGGTGCGCCCCAAAGCCTCACGGGATCATTACGGTTCGTGCATTCCCGGCGTTTTCGCCCCGCGATTCCGTCCTCCGGTCCTCGGCCGCTGCCGGGGGCCGGGGCCGGGTCGTCCGGTGTACGGAGTGACCGGCCCTCGTGACGTCCCCACGCGATCCGCAGACGAGCCGGCCCGGCGGGCCCGGCGGGCGGGGGTGCCGGACCCGGCGTGGTGGGCCGGAGGACCCCGGCGGGCGGGGCCACCGGGTCCGGCGCGCCCGCCCGGTCCGTACCAGGGCGCGGACAGCCTCTGGTGCCCGCCCTGAGGCTGTGTTAGAAACTCCCCGTGATCAGCGACCAGTTCCTGAAGGAGCGCCTCAGCATCGATCTCTGCCGTGTGACCAGCTGCTCCTGTTGAGCCTGGCCCGGCAGCGCTGAGCGCTACCAGAACTGTGCGGCGTCGTCCGCCCGCCTTCCGGCCGCCCCTCGGGTGAGCCGGCGGTCTCCCTCCAGAACCCTGTCCGCGAACCGGACCTGACGGTCGCCGTCCGCGTCCGGCCCACCGGCCGCACGTTCTGCGGGGATTCCTCCCCCTCGCCCGCGGACGACTGCCGTCCGCCCGGCGTTCCCCTGCCCGTCCCTGTCCCGGCCCGGTCCGCCCCTCCGGCGGACCGGTGCCGCGGCACCTCCCGACGGAGTCCGCCATGACCACGCCCACCACCACGGAAAAGCGGCCGGCCGACCCGGCGCTCTCCGCCGGACCCGCTCCCGCGCCCCCGCCACGCCGCCGCTCCCCGGAGCGGGCCGCGCGGCTGCGCAGGGTGGGACTGCGGCTGCTCGCGCTGGCCGTGCTGCTCGCCCTGTGGCAGCTCGTCACCGCCCTGCGCCTGTGGTCGCCGTTGCTGGTGCCGCCGCCGTCGGCCGTCTGGGACGCGCTCGTCCAGACGTCCGGCACCCATGACGGGGTGCGCGGCTACCAGGGCCACACCCTGATCGAACATCTGGGCATCAGCCTGCGCCGGATCGCGATCGGTGCGGGCGCCGGTGTCCTCGCCGGGCTGGTGGCCGGGGTGCTGATGGGCACGCTGCCATGGGTGCGGGTGGTGTTCGAACCGGCGGTGGCCTTCCTGCGGACCCTGCCGCCGCTCGCCTACTTCAGTCTGCTGATCATCTGGTTCGGCATCGACGAGGCGCCCAAGCTGTGGCTGCTGGCGATCGCCGCCATGCCGCCCGTGGCCGTGGCCACCGCGTCCGCCGTCGCCTCCGCGCCCGCCTCGCTGGTGGAGGCCGCACGGGCCATCGGGGCGCGCCGTTCGCAGGTGGTGGCCTCCGTCGTCCTGCCGTCCGCGCTGCCGGAGATCCTGGTCGGCGTGCGCCTCGCGTTCGGGATCGCCTACTCCTCGGTGGTCGCCGCCGAGACCGTCAACGGGCTGCCCGGCATCGGCGGCCTGATCCGTGACGCGCAGCGCTACAACCAGTCCGACGTCGTCGTCCTCGGCCTCTTCGCGATCGGCGTCTCCGGACTGCTGATCGACGCGCTGCTGCGGGGCGCCGAGAACCGGCTCGCGCCCTGGCGCCGGCTGTCGTGACCCTTCTGCCCCGCCTCCCCGCCTCCTTTCCGCACTCCCTCCCCAGCGATCAACGAACGAAGGACCATGCCATGTCCGGAACACGCGGTCTGCGCCGCACCTCCCTGCTCGTCGCGGCTCTGGGAGCACTGGTCGTCGTCACCGCCTGCGGTTCCGGCGGTGGCGGGGGCGGTGACGACGGGGGCGACGGGGGCGACGGCAGGACGATCCGGATCGCCTACCAGGCCTTCCCCAGCGGCGACTTGATCGTGAAGGAGAAGGGTCTGCTGGAGAAGGCCCTGCCGGACCACACGATCAAGTGGATCAAATTCGACTCCGGCGCGACCATCAACACCGCCTTCGTCGCGGGCTCGGTCGATCTGGCCGCGATCGGTTCGAGCCCGGTGGCGCGCGGCCTGTCCGAGCCGTTGAACATCCCGTACAAGGTCACGTGGGTGCTGGACGTCGCCGGTGACAACGAGGGGCTGGTGGCCCGTGACGGCTCCGGCGTCGAGGACGTCGAGGACCTGGCCGGCCGCAAGGTCGCCACCCCCTTCAGCTCCACCTCGCACTACAGCCTGCTCGCCGCGCTCGACAGGTCGGGCGTGGACGCGTCGAAGGTGCAGCTGCTCGACCTCGAACCGCAGGACATCGTCGCGGCCTGGTCGCGCGGGGACATCGACGCGGCCTACGTCTGGCTCCCCACGCTCGACGAGCTCGGGAAGACCGGGAAGACCCTGGTCTCCAGCCGGGAACTGGCCGCGGCCGGCAAGCCCACGCTCGACCTGGGGGTGGCGTCCACCGCCTTCATAGAGAAGCAGCCCGAGGTCATCACCGCCTGGCGCAAGGCCCAGGCCCAGGCACTGGACCTGATCCACGACGACCCGTCGGCCGCCGCCGAGGCCGTCGGCAGGCAGCTCGGGATCAGCCCGCAGGACGCCGCCGCCCAGCTGAAGCAGGGCATCTTCCTCAAGCCCGCCGACCAGTCCGACGCCAAGTGGCTGGGCCGCCCGGGCCGGGTCGGCGGTCTGGCGGAGAACCTGCGGAGCGCAGCGGAGTTCCTGGCGGGCCAGAAGCAGATCCCGGCCGCGCCGGAACTCACGGAGCTGGAGAAGGCCGTGTACGTGGAAGGGCTGAGCGATGCCGTCACCGGATGACCGCCGGACAGGTGCCCGGGAAGCCGGTCCGGCCGGGGCCGGGGCCGCTCCGTCGGACGTCACGCCCGCCGTGGCCGTACGCGAGGTGACCCACCGCTACGGTCGCGGCGCGGACGCCGTGACCGCCCTCGGCCCCCTGTCGCTCGACATCCCCGCCGGCGAGTTCCTGGTGCTCGTGGGCCCGTCCGGGAGCGGGAAGAGCACACTCCTGCGGCTGATCGCCGGCTTCGAACACGCCTCCTCCGGCGAAGTCACCGTGCACGGCCGGACGCCGGAACCGGGACGTCAGGCAGGAGTCGTCTTCCAGCAGCCCCGGCTGTTCCCCTGGCGCACGGTCGGAGAGAACATCGCCCTGGCGCTGCGCTACGCCGGAGTCCCCCGGGCCGAACGCCCCGCCCGCGTCGAGGAGCTCCTGGAGCGGGTCGGGCTGGCCGGTACCGCACGCCGCAGGACCTGGCAGATATCGGGGGGCCAGCAGCAGCGGGTGGCCATCGCCCGGGCCCTGGCCGGCGGCAAGGACCTGCTGCTGCTCGACGAGCCGTTCGCCGCCCTGGACGCACTCACGCGTGAACGGCTCCAGGAGGACCTGCGGACGGTCAGCTCCCGGACCGGGATCACCTCGGTCTTCGTCACGCACAGCGTGGACGAGGCCGTCTTCCTCGGCACCCGTGCCGTCGTCCTGAGCGCCGGTCCGGGCACCGTCGCGCTGGACGTCCCCATCCCCCTCCCCCGTACCGGGAGTGAGGACCCGGACGGGCTGCGGGGGCTGCCCGAGTACGCCGCGCTGCGCGCCGAGATCGGCGCGGCGGTACGCGACGCGGCCCGCTGAACCCGACGGGCCGCCCCCGGCGGGCGGCCCGGCACACCCCCACGCAGACAGGAGTTCCCATGTCCCCCACCACGTCCGTCGTCCCCGGTTCCGCGCTGCGCGCGTCCAGGCTTCCTCCGGACGGGCTGTACGAGGGCCCCCGCGAGCTGCGCAGGCTGGCGCCGGGACAGCCCGACCGGCCCTACGCGCTGTTCGGCGTCCGTCCGCTCGGCCCGCTGATCGGGGCCGAGATCGGCGGTGTCGACCTGACCCGTCCGCTCGCTCCCGCCGTGCGCGCGGAGCTCGACCGGGCACTGCTGGAGTGGAAGGTGCTCTTCTTCCGCGGGCAGCACCCCACCTCGGCCGAGCAGCGGGCCTTCGCCCGCAACTGGGGCGAGCTGGAGACCAATCCCCTGCTGGCCGCCGGGGACGATCCGGAGGTGGCGCGCTTCGACCGCTCGTCCGCACCGGCCTTCGAGAACGTGTGGCACACCGATGTGACGTTCCGCGAGCGGCCCGCGCTCGGCGCGGTCCTCCAGCTCCGCGAGGTGCCCCCGTACGGCGGCGACACGATGTGGGCCGACATGGCCGCCGCGTACGACAATCTTCCGCCGCGGGTGAAGGCGCGACTCGAGGGTGCGCGCGCGGTGCACGACTTCGTACCGGGATTCGCCCGGTTCACCCCCGAGGAGCGGCTGATCCCCTTCCAGGACCGGTTCCCGCCGGTCGAACACCCGGTGGTGCGGACGCATCCCGCCACCGGACGCCGGATGCTCTTCGTCAACACCTCGTTCACCACCCGGATCGTGGGCTGGGACCGGGAGGAGAGCGACCGCATGCTGCGCCTGCTGTTCCAGCAGGCGCACGTGCCCGAGTACCAGGTGCGCTTCACCTGGCGCGCGGGGGACGTCGCGTTCTGGGACAACCGGGCCACGCAGCACTACGCGGTGAACGACTACGCCCCGCACCGCAGGGTGGCCGAGCGTGTCGCCGTCGCGGGCGACCGCCCGCGCTGACCGACCGCCCGCGCGGCGCCACAGGGGTCAGCCCGTGCGGCGCAGCAGGGCCAGGTACATCGCGTCGGTGCCGTGGAGGTGGGGCCACAGCTGGACGTCGGGCCCGTCGCCCAGCGCGGGGACTCCGGGCAGCAGCGGCCGGGCGTCGACCCACTCCGCCTCGACCGGTGCTCCGCCGCGTCCCTTGAGCACGTCCTCGACGACGACACGCGTCTCCGCGAGATGCGGTGAGCAGGTCGCGTAGCCGACGACCCCGCCGATCCGCACGGCCTTCAACGCCTCGCGCAGCAGGCCGCGTTGCAGGGGCGCGAAGCTCTCCAGGTCCTCGGCGCGACGCCGCCAGCGGGACTCCGGGCGCCGGCGCAGCGCACCCAGGCCCGAGCACGGGACGTCCATCAGGACCCGGTCGAAGGAGCCGGGCTGCCAGGGCGGCCGGGTGCCGTCGGCGGTGATCACCTGGTAGGGGCCGGGGTTTCCGGCCAGGGCGCGCTCGACGAGCCGGGCGCGGTGCGGCTGCTTCTCGGCGGCGAGCAGGGTCGCGCCGCGTCCGGCGGCGAGCGCGGCGAGCAGGGCTGCCTTGCCTCCCGGGCCCGCGCAGCCGTCCAGCCAGCGGGTGTCCGTGCCTTCGACGGGTGCCAGGGCCAGGGCGGCGGCGACGAGCTGGCTGCCCTCGTCCTGCACGCCGGCGCTGCCGTCCCGGACGGCGGCCAGGGCACCGGGCTCGCCGCCCTCGGCCATGCGCACGGCGTACGGCGACCAGCGGCCGGGGAGGCCGCTCTCCTCGCCGAGGGCGTCCAGCAGCTCGTCGGTGGTCGAGCGGCCGGGGCGGGCGACCAGCGTCACCTCGGGCCGTTCGTTGTCGGCCTCCAGCAGGTCCTCGATCCCGGCGCGTCCACCGCCCAGGGCGTCCCAGAGGGCGGAGACGATCCACCGGGGGTGCGAATGGACGATGGAGAGGTGCGCCTCGGCGTCCTCGTCGTACGAGGGGGCGACACGCTCCACCCAGCCGTCGAGGTCGTGCGCGGTCACCTTGCGCAGCACCGCGTTGACGAACTTGGCACGCCCCTCGCCCAGCACGACTCGGGCCAGCTCCACGCTGGCGGAGACGGCCGCGTGGGTCGGGATGCGGGTGCCGAGCAGCTGGTGGACGCCCATGTTGAGGACGTCGAGCACCGGCGGGTCGACCTCGCGCAACGGCCGGTCGATGCAGGCGGCGACGATCGCGTCGTACGTGCCCTGGCGGCGCAGGGTGCCGTAGACCAGCTCGGTCGCCAGCGCCGCGTCCCGGCTGTCGAAATCGCCCTTGGCGCGTGCCTTCTTCAGCAGCGGGGGCAGGATGAGGTTGGCGTACGCGTCGCGTTCGTCGACGGCCCTGAGCGCCTCGAAGGCGAGGAACCGGACGGGATCCTTCTGCGGGCGGCGGTGCGGCTTGGCGGGACGGCGACGCTGCTGGTCGTTCACGTGAAAGGTGCTCCGCTGAGGGTGAGGGGGCGAACCGGTCCAGCCTACGTCGCCCGCCCCCGCCCCCGCTCCGGACCGCCGGGCCGGCTCAGAGGCCCAGCAGCTCGCCGTGGACGATGCGGACACCGCGCGCCCAGTCGGCGGCCTTCATCGGCTTCTTGCCCTGCGGCTGGACCCAGAGGAGCTCCACCGCGTGGGAGCCGGTGCCGACGTGGACGTTGTTCTTGCCCGCGGACAGCTCCCCCGGTGCGAGATCGGTGCGATCCACGACGGGCGCCGCCTGGACCAGCTTGAGCCGTTCCCCGCGGAACAGGGTCCACGCGCCGGGTGCCGGCGTGCAGCCGCGCACCACGCGGTCGACCCGCAGCGCGGGCGCGGACCACTGCACCTGGGCGTCCTCGACGGTGATCTTGGGCGCCAGGGTGACGCCCTCGGCGGGCTGCGGGACGGCGTGCAGGGTGCCGTCCTCGATGCCGTCCATGGTCGCGGAGAGCAGCCCGGCACCGGCGAAGGCCAGCCGGGTGAGCAGGTCACCGCTCGTGTCGGTGGGCCGCACCTCCTCGGTCAGGACGCCGTAGACCGGGCCGGAGTCCAGCCCCTCCTCGATCAGGAAGGTCGACGCGCCGGTGACCTCGTCCCCGGCCATCACCGCGTGCTGCACGGGTGCGGCGCCGCGCCAGGCGGGGAGCAGGGAGAAGTGCAGGTTGACCCAGCCGCGGGCGGGGACGGCGAGGGCGGCCTTGGGCAGCAGCGCGCCGTACGCGACGACGGGGCAGCAGTCCGGCGCGATCTCCCGCAGCCGCGCCAGGAAGTCCTCGTCCCGGGGCCTGACCGGCTTGAGGACCTCGATCCCCGCCTCCTCGGCGCGGTCGGCCACCGGACTGGCGACCAGCCGGCGCCCCCGGCCCGCGGGTGCGTCGGGCCGGGTGACGACGGCGGCCACCTCGTGGCGGCCTGAGGCGATCAGGGCGTCCAGGGCGGGGACGGCGACCTCGGGGGTGCCTGCGAAGACGAGCTTCATGGGTGGCGGACTGCCTCTCGGGCCGGAACGTACGGTGGCGTGGCGAGCAGCACACCAGTCTAGGCGGTGCCGCGGGACCGCCGCCTGCCGCACCGCGAGGGTGGTCCCGCGACACGGCCCGGTGGCCTCGTGGCCGGGGGGCGTACGCATGTCCGTGCGCTCTGTGCATATGCGCATACGCCCCTACAGCGTGACCACATCGACGGGTGAGGCGTTGGTCAAGTGAGATTGACCGAAGTGGGCCGCCCCCAGCGCGGTCCGATCCTTTCAACTTCCACGCCGGTTCGAGAGGCTTGTTCATGGCCGACCACGCAACCCACGACGCCCAAGCGCGTGCCAGTCTGCACCTGTTGGTGCGGGACATCGAGCGGGTCCGGCGGCAGGTGGACGCGCTGCGCACCCTCACTGCGCAGCTGGGCAACGTCTACCGTCCACGCCGTTCCGGCCCGTCCGCGGGCTTCGTCGTCTACGGCAGGGCACCGGCTCCGACGGTCCGGCTCGCCCAGGAACTGCGGGACAGCGTCGAGACGCTGGTCACGGCGGCGGTGGACTTCGACCGCTCGCTGGGCTTCTCCTGGGACGCGGTGGGTTCGGCGCTCGGGGTCACGAAGCAGGCGGTGCACCGGCGTTACGGCGCGCGCCGCAACACCCCGCCGCCGGAGACCGCCGAGGACCCCGCGGAGAGCGTGGCCCGTCCGCAGCCCGCGC
Organism: Streptomyces clavifer; assembly: GCF_036345975.1. Classification (NCBI taxonomy): domain Bacteria; kingdom Bacillati; phylum Actinomycetota; class Actinomycetes; order Kitasatosporales; family Streptomycetaceae; genus Streptomyces; species Streptomyces clavifer. Next base: position 1,218,217 of record NZ_CP107793.1, read on the forward strand.
CCGCCTCCTCCCCCGCACTGCCTGTCGTACCCGCGGCCCGCTCCATGCCGCCGCAGCCGTCGGCGGACCGTCCCTCACCGCGCGAGGAGCTGCGTCCCGGAGCCTTCCCGGGTCCGCGCAACGGCTGACGGACGGGCGGGGCGCGGGAGGATTGGGCCGGCCTGATCCGGCCCTTCCGCGTGTCAGCCGATGTCCGGCGGATCGATCCTGATGCGTACCGGATCGCCGGTCCCCCGGGCCGTCCGCGCCGCCTGCGCCGCCTTCAGGGCTGCGGCGAGTGCCGCCCCCCGCCCCGGCGGGACCCTGACCAGTGCCCGCTCCCAGGTTTCGCCGGGCGGGGCGTCACCCTGTCTTCGGGGCCTGCCCGAGGCCGCCCCCGGCAGCGGGACCGGGCCGAGGACCTCCGCCTCGGGCGGCAGTCCGGTGGCGGCGAGGTACGCGGCGATGGCCTCCGGCGGCCCGGTGACCGAGGCCATCCGGGACACCGGCGGGAAGCCCAGCTCGGCCCGCTCCGCGAGCTCGCGGCGGGCGTGGCCGACCGGGTCCCAGCGAACCAGGGCCTGGACGGGGCGCAGGGTCGGCTCGGCCACGATCACCACTGTGCCGCCCTCGGGCTGTCCCCGCACCAGTGCGGCGGCGGCCGTCCAGCGGCGCAGTGCCTCCTCGCCCGCCCGCAGGTCGGGCCGTCCGACCATCGCCCAGCCGTCCAGCAGCAGCGCCGCGGCGTAGCCACCCTCGGCCACGGGCTCCGCCCCGGGGGTGCTGACCACCAGGGCGGGCTGTCCGGGTACGGAGTCCAGCACGTGGTCCCGGCCGGACGTCCGCACCGGAACGGCGGGGAAGGCCCGGCCCAGCTCCTCGGCGGTCCGCCGGGCACCGACGATCTGCGCCCGCAGCCGCACCCCACCGCACGCGGCGCAGCTCCAGGCCGTCTCGGCGCGCCCGCACCAGGCGCAGTTCAGATCCTGCTGGTCCGGGGCCTCGATCGGTCCCGCGCAGTGCCTGCAACGCGCGGGCTCACGGCAGCGCTCGCAGGCGAGCCGGGGCGCGTAGCCGCGGCGCGGCACCTGGACCAGCACCGGGCCGCTGCGCAGCCCTTCGCGTACGGTCTGCCAGGCGAGGCTGGGCAGCCGCGCCGAGCGCGCCGCACCGTCCCGCGCGAGCTCGCCGTCGCCGACGGTGCGCACCAGCGGCGCGGCGATCCGCAGCTGGTCCCGGTCGGCGCGCAGGGGCAGCGCCCAGCCGTTCTCGACGAGCTGGGCGGCCTCCACCGTGCAGCTCGTCGCCCCGAGCAGGAAGGCGCACCGGCCGTGCGCCGCGCGCAGCTCCAGCACCTCGCGGACGTGCGGGAACGGGGCGTTGTCGTCGCTGTGGCTCGAGTCCCCGTCGTCCCAGACGGCCACCAGTCCCAGATCGGGGACGGGTGCGAACATCGCGGCCCTCGTCCCGACCACCGCGCGCACGGAACCGCGCCGGACGGCGAGCCACTCCCTGTACCGCTTCTCGGGCCCTGAGTCCGCCGTCAGGAGTGCGTGGCGCCCCTTGCCCATCACCTCGGTGAGCGCGGCGTCCACCCGCCCCGCGGTCCGCCCGTCCGGTACGACGACGAGCGCGCCGCGGCCCGAGGCCAGGGTCGCGGCGACGGCCCGGGCGATCTCTCCGGGCCAGTGCGGCCCCGGCAGCGCGGTCCACACGGCTCTGGGCGCGCCGCCCTCGGCCAGCGCCCGCAGGAACGCGGGCCCCTGGGCGTACCGCTCCCAGGTCCCGGGGGAGGGGGCGGGCGGTGGCGGCAGGGGCGCGGGCGAGGGCTTGGACTCGGCCCTGCCGTTCCTCGGCGGCACGGCGAGCTGCAGCACATCGGCGAGGCTGCCCGCGTACCGGTCGGCGACGGCCCGGGAGAGCGCCAGCAGCTCGGGGCCGAGCACCGGCTCGGGCGAGACGACGTAGGCGAGGGCCGCCAGGGCCCCCTGGTAGTCCGATTCGGCTCGCCGCTCGATGAGGAATCCGTCGATGAGCCCGCCGCCCTCGCGCCGGCCGCCCCGGACCTGCCGCCCGCCGGCCCCGAACCGCACACGCACCCGGACGCCGGGCTGCGCCTCGGCGTCGAGCTCCTCGGGGACGGCGTAGTCGAAGTACTGATCGAGGTGGAGCGCGCCCTTGTTCACCAGGACGCGGGCCACCGGCAGGTTCTCGGCAAGCGCCGCACCCCGCCAGGTGCGGGGTTTGGCCCGCGGCACCTTGGCCCGGCGCACCGTCTCCCGGATGAGCGCAAGCTGCTCCGGTGCCCCGGCGTCGGGCTCGTCGGACTGCTCGTTGTCGCTGCTCACAGCCAAATTCCTACCAGACGGCACTGACAGCGGTGGCGGCCCCGGCAGCACGGAGGCCGGGGCCCCGACACCGCGTACGGCATCCGGGCCCCGGCCTGCGGGCCGACGACAGCGTGCCTAGAGGCCCGCGGCCTTGCGCAGTGCTTCCACGCGGTCGGTGCGCTCCCAGGTGAAGTCGGGGAGCTCACGGCCGAAGTGGCCGTACGCCGCGGTCTGGGCGTAGATCGGGCGGAGCAGGTCGAGGTCCCGGATGATCGCGGCCGGGCGGAGGTCGAAGACCTCGCCGATGGCGTGCTCGATCTTCTCGGTGTCGACCGTGGCGGTGCCGAACGTCTCGACGAACAGGCCCACCGGCTCGGCCTTGCCGATCGCGTAGGCGACCTGGACCTCGCAGCGGGCGGCGAGGCCGGCCGCGACGACGTTCTTGGCGACCCAGCGCATCGCGTAGGCGGCCGAGCGGTCGACCTTGGACGGGTCCTTGCCGGAGAAGGCACCGCCGCCGTGACGGGCCATGCCGCCGTACGTGTCGATGATGATCTTGCGGCCGGTCAGGCCGGCGTCACCCATCGGGCCGCCGATCTCGAAGCGGCCGGTCGGGTTCACCAGGAGGCGGTAGCCCTCGGTGTCCAGCTTGATGCCGTCCTCGATGAGCTGCCCCAGGACGTGCTCGACGACGAACTCGCGGATGTCGGGTGCGAGCAGCGAGTCCAGGTCGATGTCGGACGCGTGCTGCGAGGAGACGACGACCGTGTCGAGGCGTACGGCCTTGTCCCCGTCGTACTCGATGGTGACCTGGGTCTTGCCGTCGGGGCGCAGGTACGGGATGGTCCCGTTCTTGCGGACCTCGGACAGGCGGCGCGAGAGCCGGTGCGCCACGTGGATCGGGAGCGGCATCAGCTCGGGCGTCTCGTCGCAGGCGTAGCCGAACATCAGGCCCTGGTCGCCGGCGCCCTGCTTGTCGAGCTCGTCCTCGTCGCCCTCGACCCGCTGCTCGTACGCGGTGTCGACACCCTGGGCGATGTCCGGGGACTGCGATCCGATGGAGACCGAGACGCCGCAGGAGGCTCCGTCGAAGCCCTTCTTGGAGGAGTCGTAGCCGATCTCCAGCACCTTGTTGCGCACGAGGTTGGGGATGTCGGCGTAGGCCTTGGTCGTGACCTCACCCGCGACGTGCACCAGTCCAGTGGTGATCAAGGTCTCGACGGCTACGCGCGAAGAGGGGTCCTCGCGCAGGAGCGCGTCGAGAATCGTGTCGCTGATCTGGTCAGCGATCTTGTCGGGGTGGCCCTCGGTGACGGACTCCGAGGTGAAGAGACGGCGGGACACATCGCTCCCTGGGGTTGCAGCGGCTGCTGGCTGATCATTGATGGACCTCCGGGAGCTGCGCCCGGCATGTTCCGTCGACCAGTTTATCGGTCGCTTCCGGCGAATGGGCCACGCGTCTCGCCCCTTGGGAGCTCTGTGACCGGCGGCACTGTTGACGGCGGTACGACAATCCCTCCTTCCAGGGGCGAGGAATGACCGAATATCCTGAGCTTTCTTCCCGCCGGAGCGGCGAATACGCAATCTAGCGGAACCGTGCCGCAACCAGGTCCCAGACCGTGTCGGCAAGTGCCTCTTTGGGCCCGTACGGCACAGCGGTCTCGCCTCCGTCCGCCCCGAGCACCACGGCCTCGTTCTCCTCCGAGCCGAAGGTCTTGCGCTCCCCCACCTCGTTGACCACGAGGAGGTCGCAGCCCTTGCGGCGGAGCTTGTCACGGCCGTTGGCCAGCACGTTGTCGGTCTCGGCGGCGAATCCGACCACGATCTGCCCCGGGCGCGCCCGGTCCGCCGCGACCTCGGCGAGGATGTCGGGATTACGGACGAGGGTGAGGGGGGCGGGCTCCTGTCCGTCCTTCTTCTTGATCTTGCCCGTGGCGTAGTCGGCGGGCCGGAAGTCGGCGACCGCCGCAGCCATCACCACCACGTCGGCGTCGGAGGCCGCCTTCAGCACGGCCTCGCGCAGTTGTACGGCGGTCCCGACGCGCAGGACGTCGGCGCCCGCGGGGTCGGGCAGTCCGGTGTTCGCCTCGATCAGGGTCACCAGGGCGCCGCGGGCGACGGCGGTGCGCGCCAGCGCGTACCCCTGCTTTCCGGAGGAGCGGTTGCCCAGGTACCGGACCGGGTCCAGGGGCTCGCGGGTCCCGCCCGCGCTGATCACCACATGGCGCCCGGTGAGGTCGGGAGCCTCGGCACCGCGGGCCAGCACGCGGCGGCAGACCTCGAAGATCTCCCCGGGATCCGGCAGCCGGCCCTTGCCCGTGTCGGCGCCGGTGAGCCGGCCGACGGCGGGCTCGACGACGACCGCGCCGCGGCGGCGCAGGGTGGCGACGTTCTCCTGGGTGGCCGGGTGCTCCCACATCTCGGTGTGCATCGCCGGCGCGAAGACGATCGGACAGCGGGCGGTGAGGAGCGTGTTGGTGAGGAGGTCGTCGGCGAGGCCGTGGGCGGCCCTGGCCAGCATGTCGGCGGTGGCGGGCGCGACCACGACGAGATCGGCCGCCTGACCGATCCGGACGTGCGGCACCTCGTGCACACCGTCCCAGACCTCGGTCGACACGGGGTGGCCGGAGAGCGCCGACCAGGTCGCGGCCCCCACGAAGTGGAGCGACGCCTCCGTCGGGACGACCCGCACGTCGTGGCCGGACTCCGTCAGCCGGCGCAGCAGTTCGCACGCCTTGTAGGCGGCGATGCCCCCGCTGACCCCCAGGACGACCTTCGGCTTGTCCACTGCGTCTCCCCGCACTCGTCACGCTGCGCCCTCGGCCGGTGCGCAGCCCTCTTCCGTACGCACTCCATGCTGCCTCACCGCACTCCGCGGGCCCCGGCGGGCCCGGCACCGGACACACCACAGGCCCGGCGGATGCTGACCGCCGGGCCTGTGGTGAAGGTGCTTCTCCTGATTACTGCGCGGGGCCCTCGATGGCCTCGGAGGTCAGCAGGCCCGCGTTGATCTCGCGGAGTGCGATCGAGAGCGGCTTCTCGTGCACGTGGGTGTCGACGAGCGGACCGACGTACTCGAGGAGGCCTTCACCGAGCTGCGAGTAGTACGCGTTGATCTGACGCGCGCGCTTGGCGGCGTAGATCACAAGGCTGTACTTCGAGTCGGTGGCCTCGAGGAGCTCATCAATCGGCGGGTTGATGATGCCCTCGGGCGTGGTGATGGAAGAGGACACTCTCTGCCTTCCGAAGGGGATAGAGATCAAAGAGATCTTTGATCATGCTGGTTCCGCAGTGGTGATGCTCTGCGTCCGTGCGAGTCCGGCGAGGTCAGTCGTCGGTGCCACGGAGGCCGGAAGCCTGCAGCATCAACGTTAGCAGCTCACGTGCCACGTCCTCGACGGAGGTGTTGACGAGCGTCGTATCGAACTCCGCCTCGGCGGCCAGTTCGACCTTCGCGGCGGCGAGCCGGCGCTCGATCACGTCGGGCGCCTCCGTCCCGCGGCCGGTGAGCCGGCGCACCAGCTCGTCCCAGGTCGGCGGCGCCAGGAAGACGAGCTGCGCCTCGGGCATCGACTGGCGGACCAGCCGGGCACCCTGCAGATCGATCTCCAGCAGCACCGGCTCGCCCGCCTCCAGGCGGTCCAGCACGGCCCGGCGCGGAGTGCCGTAGCGGTTGCCCGCGAACTCGGCCCACTCCAGCAGCTCGCCGTTGGCGATCAGCTTGTCGAACTCCTCGTTGTCCACGAAGAAGTAGTGGACTCCGTTGCGTTCACCGGGGCGTGGCTTGCGTGTCGTCGCCGACACGGAGAGCCAGACCTCCGGGTGAACCTTGCGCATATGAGCGACGACCGTGCTCTTGCCGACCCCTGAGGGGCCGGAGAGCACGGTCAGCCGCGGACGTACGTCCGGGGGTACGGGGGACGTCCCCCGGGATGTTGCAGCCATGGAGCGATTATCCAGGTTCTCAGGAGTGCCTGAGAACGTCAGGCGGCGCTGCCGCCGAACTCACGCTCCAGAGATGCGATCTGGTTGGAGCCGAGACCCCGGACCCGACGGCTCTCGGAAATGCCGAGCCGCTCCATGATCTGCTTGGCGCGGACCTTGCCCACGCCCGGCAGGGACTCCAGCAGGGCGGAGACCTTCATCTTGCCGATGACGTCGTTCTCCCGTCCGGACTTGATGACCTCGTGGAGGGATGCGCCGGAGTGCTTGAGTCGATTCTTGACCTCGGCCCGCTCCCGGCGAGCCGCGGCGGCCTTTTCGAGCGCGGCTGCGCGCTGTTCAGGGGTAAGGGGCGGAAGAGCCACGCCTACGTCACCTCGGATGTCGATCTGTCGGATACGGACCGATGTGGAACCTGGTGGTCCCACACCTGGTGAGCAACGAACAACCTGTGCTCGTTGGCTCTCGACGGAGACTAGCGGCCTGGGCCGCCTGAGTCAGCGAGAACAGACGAAAAGTCCTGGTCAGCCTGAGCCGACCAGGACATTTCAGTCATAACAACCCGGATTCGTGGTCAGGATTACGTCAACGCGTTGTCACGTGGCATGGTCAGCCGTCCGAGACGGCCGCGCGGACCTCGTCCGCGAACCGTCCGGCGGCTTCGCGCAGCCCCGACGCGTCCGGTCCGTGGCGCAGCACGCCCCGGCTCACGCTGGGCACCACGTTGCCGGCCGAGGCACCGAACACACGGGGCAGATCCGCGGGGGTGGCGCCCTGGGCGCCGATCCCGGGAGCGAGCAGCGGGCCGTTGATCGCGAGGTCGGCCCCCGTGTCCCCGAGCGTGGCGCCCACGACCGCGCCGACGGAGCCGAGCGGGGCGGCCCCCGCGTTCTCGGCGGCCATGTGGTCGAGCATCACCTGGGCCAGCGACCTGCCGTCCGCGACGGTGGCGCGCTGGACCTCGGCACCCTCCGGGTTGGAGGTGAGGGCGAGCACGAAGACACCGGAGCCGGAGGCCGCGGCGGCGTCGAGCGCCGGGCGCAGCGAACCGAAGCCGAGGTACGGCGAGACGGTGACGGCGTCGGAGAAGAGCGGCGAGTCCTTGTCGAGGTAGGTGGCGGCGTAGGCCCCCATCGTGGAGCCGATGTCGCCGCGCTTGGCGTCCATGAGGACGAGTGCCCCGGCGGCCCGCGCCTCCTCGACGGCCCTCTCCAGGACGGCGGTGCCGCGGGAGCCGAACCGCTCGAAGAACGCGGACTGCGGCTTGAGCACGGCGACCCGGTCGGCCAGCGCCTCGACGACCGTGCGGGTGAAGCGCTCCAGGCCCGCGACGTCGTCGTTCAGACCCCAGGAGGTGAGCAGCGAGGCGTGCGGGTCGATCCCCACGCAGAGCGGCCCGCGGGTGTCCATGGCGTGGCGCAGGCGCGCGCCGAAGGGTTCGGGGCTCACTGCGTGGCCTTCCGTGTCTCGGCGCCGACGGCTTCGGCGAGGGTGGCGTACGGGGAGGCGGCCAGGCGGGCGGCCAGACCCTTGTGGATCGCGCGGGCGTAGAACGGGCCCTCGTAGACGAAGGCGCTGTAGCCCTGGACCAGCGTGGCGCCGGCCAGGATGCGCTGCCAGGCGTCCTCGGCGTTCTCGACGCCCCCGACGCCCACCAGGGTGATCCGGGTCCCCACGCGGGCGTACAGGCGGCTCAGGACCTCCAGGGAGCGCTCCTTGAGGGGCGCGCCGGAGAGTCCGCCGGTCTCCTTCACCAGGGACGCCTCGGACTTCAGGCCGAGGGTGTCGCGGGCGATGGTGGTGTTGGTGGCGATGATGCCGTCCAGGCCGAGCTCGACGGCGAGGTCGGCGACCGCGTCGACGTCCTCGTCCGCGAGGTCCGGGGCGATCTTGACGAGGAGCGGGACCCGCCGGTCGGTGACCGTGCGGTCTGCGGCCTCGCGCACCGCGGCGAGCAGCGGGCGGAGCGCCTCGGTGGCCTGGAGGTTGCGCAGCCCGGGGGTGTTGGGCGAGGAGACGTTCACGACGAGGTAGTCGGCGTGGGCGGCGAGGCGCTCGGTGGACTTCACGTAGTCGCCCACGGCTTCGGCCTCGGGGACGGCCTTGGTCTTGCCGATGTTGACGCCCACGGTCGTACGGAAGACCGGGGTGCGGGTGGCGAGGCGCTCCGCCACTGCCGCTGATCCCTCGTTGTTGAAGCCCATGCGGTTGATCAGCGCCCGGTCCGCGACGAGACGGAACAGCCGCTTCTTCGGGTTGCCGGGCTGGGGCTCGCCGGTGACCGTGCCGATCTCGACGTGGTCGAATCCGAGCATCGCCATGCCGTCGATCGCGACGGCGTTCTTGTCGAAGCCGGCGGCGAGCCCGAACGGGCCGTGCATCCGCAGGCCGAGGGCCTCGGTGCGCAGCTCCTCGTGACGGGGGGCGAGCGCCGCGGCGGCGAACGTGCGCAGGACGGGGACGCGGGCCGCGCGACGGATCCAGCGGAAGGCCAGGTGGTGGGCCTGCTCCGGGTCCATCCGCTTGAAGACCAGCTGGAAGAAGAGTTTGTACATCACTGGTGTCCTCATGAAGAGGGGGACACCGTCTCCGGTGTCCCCCTGTGGGCTTCCTAGTCGCGGGCCGCGGTCAGATGTTCCGCGTGTTCCTGGAGGGAACGCACGCCGACGCCGCCGTGGTTGAGCGCGTCGATGCCCTGGACGGCCGCGGCGAGCGCCTGGACCGTGGTGAGGCAGGGCACCGACCGGGCGACGGCCGCGGTGCGGATCTCGTAGCCGTCGAGCCGGCCGCCCGTTCCGTACGGGGTGTTGACGATGAGGTCGACCTGGCCGTCGTGGATCAGCTGGACGATGGTCTTCTCGCCGTTCGGGCCCTCGCCCTCGGACTGCTTGCGCACGACGGTCGCGTTGATGCCGTTCCTCTTGAGCACCTCCGCGGTGCCGGAGGTGGCCATCAGCTCGAAGCCGTGCGCGACGAGCTCGCGGGCCGGGAAGATCATCGAGCGCTTGTCGCGGTTGGCGACGGAGATGAACGCGCGGCCCTTGGTGGGCAGCGGGCCGTACGCTCCGGCCTGCGACTTGGCGTACGCCGTGCCGAAGGCCGCGTCGATGCCCATGACCTCGCCGGTGGAGCGCATCTCGGGGCCGAGGACGGTGTCCACGCCGCGGCCGTGGATGTCGCGGAAGCGCGACCACGGCATGACGGCCTCCTTGACGGAGATCGGCGCGTCGAGCGGCAGGGTGCCGCCGTCGCCGTGCTTCGGCAGCAGGCCCTCCTCACGCAGCTCGGCGACGGTCGCGCCCAGCGAGATGCGGGCGGCGGCCTTCGCGAGCGGGACCGCGGTGGCCTTCGAGGTGAAGGGGACCGTCCGCGAGGCACGCGGGTTCGCCTCGAGGACGTAGAGGATGTCGCCGGAGAGCGCGAACTGGATGTTGATCAGACCGCGTACGCCGACGCCCTTGGCGATGCCCTCGGTGGAGGCCCGCAGCCGCTTGATGTCGTAGCCGCCGAGGGTGATCGGGGGCAGCGCGCAGGCGGAGTCGCCGGAGTGGATGCCGGCCTCCTCGATGTGCTCCATGACACCGCCGAGGTAGAGCTCGGTCCCGTCGTAGAGCGCGTCGACGTCGATCTCGATGGCGTCGTCGAGGAAGCGGTCGACCAGGACCGGCCGGGTGGGGCTGATCTCGGTGGACTCGGCGATGTACGAGGCGAGGCGGGCCTCGTCGTACACGATCTCCATGCCGCGGCCGCCGAGCACGTACGACGGGCGTACGAGGACGGGGTAGCCGATCTCGTCGGCGATGGCCTTTGCCTCGGCGAAGGTGGTGGCGGTGCCGTGCTTCGGGGCCGGCAGTCCGGCCTCGGCGAGGACCCGGCCGAAGGCGCCGCGGTCCTCGGCGGCGTGGATGGCCTCCGGGGAGGTGCCCACGACCGGCACGCCGTTGTCCTTGAGCGCCTGCGCCAGACCGAGCGGGGTCTGCCCGCCGAGCTGGACGATGACTCCGGCGATCGGGCCGGCGAGTGTCTCGGCGTGCACGATCTCCAGGACGTCCTCGAGCGTGAGCGGCTCGAAGTACAGCCGGTCGGAGGTGTCGTAGTCCGTGGAGACGGTCTCCGGGTTGCAGTTGACCATCACGGTCTCGTAGCCGGCGTCGCTCAGCGCGAAGGAGGCGTGGACGCAGGAGTAGTCGAACTCGATGCCCTGGCCGATGCGGTTCGGACCGGATCCGAGGATGATCACCGCGGGCTTGGTGCGGGGCGCTACCTCGCTCTCCTCGTCGTAGGAGGAGTAGAAGTACGGCGTGTTCGCGGCGAACTCCGCGGCACAGGTGTCGACGGTCTTGTAGACCGGGCGGATGCCGAGGGCGTGCCGGACCTCGCGCACGACGTCCTCGCGCAGACCGCGGATCTCGCCGATCTGGGCGTCGGAGAAGCCGTGCCGCTTGGCCTCGGCGAGCAGCTCGGGGTCGAGGCGCTCCGCGGAGGCCAGCTCGTCGGCGATCTCCTTGATCAGGAAGAGCTGGTCGACGAACCAGGGGTCGATCCTCGTGGAGTCGAAGACCTCCTCCTGGGTGGCGCCGGCCCGGATCGCCTGCATGACGGTGTTGATGCGGCCGTCCGTGGGGCGGACCGCCTCGGCGAGGAGCTCGGCCTTGTCGCCCGGGTCGCCGGTGAAGGCGAACTGCGAGCCCTTCTTCTCCAGGGAGCGCAGGGCCTTCTGCAGGGCCTCGGTGAAGTTGCGGCCGATCGCCATGGCCTCGCCCACCGACTTCATGGTGGTGGTGAGGGTGGAGTCGGCGGACGGGAACTTCTCGAAGGCGAAGCGCGGGGCCTTGACGACGACGTAGTCGAGCGTCGGCTCGAAGGAGGCCGGCGTCTTCTCGGTGATGTCGTTGGGGATCTCGTCGAGGGTGTAGCCGACGGCCAGCTTGGCGGCGATCTTGGCGATCGGGAAGCCGGTGGCCTTGGAGGCGAGCGCCGAGGAGCGGGAGACGCGCGGGTTCATCTCGATGACGATGATCCGGCCGTCGGCGGGGTCGATGGCGAACTGGATGTTGCAGCCGCCGGTGTCGACGCCGACCTCGCGGATGATCGCGATGCCGATGTCGCGCAGCCGCTGGTACTCGCGGTCGGTGAGCGTCATCGACGGGGCGACGGTGATCGAGTCACCGGTGTGGACGCCCATCGGGTCGAAGTTCTCGATGGAGCAGACGACCACGACGTTGTCGTTCTTGTCGCGCATCAGCTCCAGTTCGTACTCCTTCCAGCCGAGGATGGACTCCTCCAGGAGCACCTCGGTGGTCGGCGAGAGCGTGAGGCCCTGTCCGGCGATGCGGCGCAGCTCCTCCTCGTCGTGGGCGAAGCCGGAGCCGGCGCCGCCCATGGTGAAGGAGGGGCGGACGACGACGGGGTAGCCGCCGAGGGTGTCGACACCGGCGATGACGTCGTCCATGGTGTGGCAGATGACGGAGCGGGCGGACTCGCCGTAACCGATCTTCGCCTTGACGGCCGCGACGACGCCCTTGAAGAGGTCGCGGTCCTCGCCCTTGTTGATCGCCTCGACGTTGGCGCCGATGAGCTCGACGCCGTACTTCTCCAGGACACCGTTCTCGTGCATGGAGATCGCCGTGTTGAGCGCGGTCTGGCCGCCCAGCGTGGGGAGGAGCGCGTCGGGGCGCTCCTTGGCGATGATCTTCTCGACGAACTCGGGCGTGATCGGCTCGACGTACGTGGCGTCGGCGATCTCCGGGTCGGTCATGATCGTCGCCGGGTTGGAGTTCACCAGGACGACGCGCAGGCCCTCGGCCTTGAGGACACGGCAGGCCTGGGTACCGGAGTAGTCGAATTCGGCGGCCTGGCCGATGACGATCGGACCGGAGCCGATGACCAGGACGGACTGGATATCGGAGCGCTTAGGCACGCTGGCCCTCCATCAGGGATACGAAGCGGTCGAAGAGGTACGCGGCATCGTGCGGGCCGGCGGCCGCTTCGGGGTGGTACTGGACGCTGAAGGCGGGTCGGTCGAGCAGCTGCAGCCCTTCGACGACCTGGTCGTTCAGGCAGACGTGGGACACCTCGGCGCGGCCGAACTCCGTGTCGGAGACCTTGTCGAGGGGTGCGTCGACGGCGAAGCCGTGGTTGTGCGCCGTGACCTCGACCTTGCCGGTGGTGCGGTCCTGCACGGGCTGGTTGATGCCGCGGTGGCCGTACTTCAGCTTGTAGGTGCCGAAGCCGAGGGCGCGGCCCAGGATCTGGTTGCCGAAGCAGATGCCGAAGAGGGGGGTCCCGCGCTCCAGGACGCCGCGCATGAGGGCGACCGGGTGATCGGCGGTGGACGGGTCGCCGGGGCCGTTGGAGAAGAAGACCCCGTCGGGCTCCACCGCGTACACCTCGTCGAGGGTGGCGGTGGCGGGCAGGACGTGTACCTCGATGCCGCGCTCGGCCAGGCGGCGGGGGGTCATGCCCTTGATGCCGAGGTCGATCGCGGCGACGGTGAACTTCCTGGTGCCGACCGCGGGGACGACGTACGCCTCCTTGGTGGCGACCTCGGCGGAGAGGTCGGCGCCGCTCATCTCGGGTGCCTGGCGCACCTTGGCGAGCAGTATGCCCTCGTCCTGGACGGCGTTGCCGGAGAAGATGCCGACGCGCATGGCGCCGCGCTCACGCAGGTGGCGGGTCAGGGCGCGGGTGTCGACGCCGCTGATCCCGACGATGCCCTGGCTGACGAGCTCCTCGTCCAGCGAGCGCCGGGAGCGCCAGTTGGAGGGGGTGCGGGCGGGGTCGCGCACGACGTAGCCGGCGACCCAGATCTGCTTCGACTCGGGGTCCTCGTCGTTCACCCCGGTGTTGCCGACGTGCGGGGCGGTCATGACGACGACCTGGCGGTGGTACGAGGGATCCGTCAGCGTCTCCTGGTAGCCGGTCATGCCGGTGGAGAACACCGCCTCGCCGAAGGTCTCCCCCACGGCCCCGTAGGCGCGGCCGCGGAAGGAGCGGCCGTCCTCCAGGACGAGTACGGCGGGAGCCCTGCCGGCTCCCCGGGTGGAGATCGTCATCGTGCGGTGCCTTCCGTAGTGCTGGTGAGGTGGTTGACGGTGTCGACCCAGGCCTGGTGCTCGGCCGCGTGGTCGGAGCGGAAACCGGAGTCGATCAGCTGGTCGCCGTGCGCCCAGGTGATGACCAGGAGGCCGCCCTCGGGGAGGACCTTGCCCGCGAGGGCCTTGTCGAGCCGGGCCTCGCGGAGTGCGGCGGCCGGCACGAAGAAGTCGGCCGCGCCGGGACGTACGACGTCGAGGCCCTGCCCGGTGAGGGTCAGCTCGACCCGGCTGCGGGTGCCGAGGCCGTGGGCGACGATCCGGTCGAGCCACTGCCCGGCGGTCGTCGACGCGTGGTAGCGGCCGGTCAGCGTCAGCAGCTCCTCGCCGTCCGCGAACCCTTCCGGGGTGGTCGCGAGCTCGGGCAGACCGGACTGGAGGCTGGCCCGCCACTTCCATCCCTGGCGCATCAGCCAGTAGACGAAGGCGACGAAGACGGCCAGTCCGAGGACCCAGCTGATGCGGGCGGACCAGTCCGTCACTTCGGCCGACCTCTGCTCGGCGGCCAGCTGGTACAGGGGGTTGAGTGTTGTCACGCGAGCTTCCCGTCGACGACCGTGGCACGGCCCCGCAGGAAGGTGTGCGTCACTCGGCCCGGCAGCTCACGACCCTCGTAGGGAGTGTTGCGGCTGCGGGAGGCGAAGCCCGCGGGGTCCACGGCTCCACGGTATGCCGGATCGACCAGGGTGAGGTTGGCGGGCTCACCCGCCGAGACGGGCCGGCCGTGTCCTTCGAGCCGGCCGATGGCCGCGGGCCGGAACGACATGCGGTCCGCGACACCCGCCCAGTCGATGAGTCCGGTGTCCACCATCGTCTGCTGGACCACGGAGAGCGCGGTCTCCAGGCCCACCATGCCCATGGCGGCGGCGGCCCACTCGCAGTCCTTGTCCTCGTGCGGGTGCGGGGCGTGGTCGGTGGCGACGCAGTCGATCGTGCCGTCCGCGAGTGCCTCGCGCAGGGCCATGACGTCGGCCTCGGTTCGCAGCGGCGGGTTGACCTTGTAGACGGGGTTGTAGGAACGCACGAGCTCGTCGGTGAGGAGCAGGTGGTGCGGGGTGACCTCGGCGGTGACGTTCCACCCCTTGGACTTGGCCCAGCGGACGATCTCGACGGAGCCGGCGGTCGACAGGTGGCAGATGTGCACCCGGGAGCCGACGTGGGCGGCGAGCAGGACGTCACGGGCGATGATCGACTCCTCGGCGACGGCGGGCCAGCCGCCGAGTCCGAGCTCGGCCGAGACGACGCCCTCGTTCATCTGGGCGCCCTCGGTGAGGCGGGGTTCTTGGGCGTGCTGGGCGACGACACCGTCGAAGGCCTTCACGTACTCCAGGGCGCGGCGCATGATCACGGCGTCGTCGACGCACTTGCCGTCGTCGGAGAAGACCTTCACTCCGGCGGCGGAGTCGTGCATGGCGCCGAGCTCGGCGAGCTGCTTGCCCTCCAGGCCGACGGTGACGGCGCCGACGGGCTGGACGTCGCAGTAGCCGGACTCCTTGCCGAGCCGCCAGACCTGCTCGACGACACCCGCGGTGTCGGCGACGGGGAAGGTGTTGGCCATGGCGTGCACGGCGGTGAAGCCACCGGAGGCGGCGGCCCTGGTGCCGGTGAGGACGGTCTCGGAGTCCTCGCGGCCGGGCTCGCGCAGATGGGTGTGCAGGTCGACGAGGCCGGGCAGCAGGATCTGGCCGGCGGCCTCGACGACGGTGGCGTCGCCGGCCTCGATGCCGGTGCCGACCTCCGCCACGGTCTCGCCGTCGATGAGGACGTCCTGCGGCTCGCCGCCGAGGATCTTCGCGCCGCGAATAAGGATCTTGCTCATGGTTACTTGTTCTCCTCGGTGCGTGCGGCGGAGGGCAGGGCGGTCTCGGAGCCGCCCAGCAGCAGGTACAGGACGGCCATGCGGGTGGAGACCCCGTTCGCGACCTGCTCGACGGCGGTGCACCGGTCGGAGTCGGCGACCTCGGCGGTGATCTCCATGCCGCGGACCATCGGTCCGGGGTGCATGACGATGGCGTGCTCGGGCATCCGCGCCATGCGCAGGCCGTCCAGGCCGTAGCGGCGGGAGTACTCGCGCTCGGTCGGGAAGTACGCGGCGTTCATGCGTTCGCGCTGCACACGGAGCATCATCACCGCGTCGGACTTCGGCAGCACCTCGTCGAGGCCGTAGCTGACGTCGCAGGGCCACTGCTCGACTCCGACCGGCACCAGGGTGGGCGGGGCCACGAGGGTGACGTGCGCGCCGAGCGTGGTCAGCAGGTGGACGTTGGAGCGGGCCACGCGGCTGTGCAGGATGTCGCCGACGATGGTGATCCGGCGGCCCTCGAGGTCCTTGCCGATCCCGGCGTCGGCCCCGACCAGCCTGCGGCGCATCGTGAACGCGTCCAGCAGCGCCTGGGTGGGGTGCTCGTGCGTGCCGTCACCGGCGTTGACGACGGCGCCGTCGATCCAGCCGGACGTGGCGAGGCGGTAGGGGGCGCCGGAGGCACCGTGCCGGATGACGACGGCGTCGGCGCCCATCGCCTCCAGGGTCATGGCGGTGTCCTTGAGGGACTCGCCCTTGGAGACGGACGAGCCCTTCGCGGAGAAGTTGATGACGTCGGCGGAGAGGCGCTTGGCGGCGGCCTCGAAGGAGATGCGGGTTCGCGTCGAGTCCTCGAAGAAGAGGTTGACGACGGTACGGCCGCGCAGGGTGGGCAGCTTCTTGATCGGCCGGTCCGCGACCCGGGCCATCTCCTCGGCGGTGTCGAGGATCAGGACGGCGTCGTCGCGGGTGAGGTCTGCGGCCGAGATGAGGTGGCGGGGGGTCCGGGGGTTCCCACCGGGAAGGCGCAGCATCTGGGAGTTCTCCGTGGATGGTGGAGGAATCAGGCATGGGGGCGTGCAGAAGCGGCCGTACGGCCGACGTGGCGTACGGGACGGGGAAGCAGCTACTGCTCGCCTGCCGGGACGGTCTGCTGGAGGCCGAGCAGCACGGCGTCGCGGCCGTCCTCCTCGGCGAGCTGCACCCTGACCGTCTCCCGCAGCGACGTGGGGAGGTTCTTGCCGACGTAGTCGGCACGGATCGGGAGTTCGCGGTGGCCGCGGTCGACGAGGACCGCGAGCTGCACGGCGCGGGGCCGGCCGATGTCGCCGAGCGCGTCGAGTGCGGCGCGGATCGTGCGGCCGGAGAAGAGCACGTCGTCGACCAGGACGACGAGCCGGCCCTCGATGCCCTCGCCGGGGATCTCGGTACGGGCCAGGGCGCGCGCGGGGCGCATCCTGAGGTCGTCGCGGTACATCGTGATGTCGAGCGATCCGACCGGCGTCTTTCGGCCGGTGATCTCTTCGAACTTTCCGGCGAGCCGACGGGCGAGGAACACCCCTCGCGTCGGGATGCCGAGCAGCACCACGTCGTCGGCACCCTTGGCGCGTTCGACGATCTCGTGGGCGATCCGGGTCAGAACCCGGGCGATGTCGGGAGCCTCGAGAACGGGGCGTGCCGCATTGCCGGTGTGGTCGTGCTGTGCGTCCATAAGAAACGGACCTCCTTCTCCGCCTCACTGGACGGACGTTAAAGGACGTCGGATTTGCGTCGTCCACGTTACCAGGGGTCGAACGGGCCCCGGTCGCACCCCCGGGAGGTGGGAGTACGGAACCTTTCAGCTTGACGCATCCAAGTAACGCTGCGTAACCTCACAGTGAGTTACCAGCCACGCGGCGGAGCCGCAGAATGTTCCAGCGTCCGGGGAGCCTTATGTCCAGCGAATACGCAAAACAGCTCGGGGCCAAGCTCCGCGCCATCCGCACCCAGCAGGGCCTTTCCCTCCACGGCGTGGAGGAGAAGTCCCAGGGCCGCTGGAAGGCCGTCGTGGTCGGTTCGTACGAGCGCGGCGACCGTGCCGTGACCGTGCAGCGCCTTGCCGAGCTGGCGGATTTCTATGGCGTCCCCGTGCAGGAGCTCCTGCCCGGCACGACGCCCGGCGGGGCTGCCGAGCCGCCGCCGAAGCTCGTCCTGGACCTGGAGCGCCTCGCCCACGTCCCGCCGGAGAAGGCCGGACCGCTGCAGCGTTACGCGGCGACGATCCAGAGCCAGCGCGGCGACTACAACGGCAAGGTGCTGTCGATCCGGCAGGACGACCTGCGCACCCTGGCCGTGATCTACGACCAGTCGCCGTCCGTGCTGACGGAACAGCTGATCAGCTGGGGCGTGCTGGACGCCGACGCGCGTCGCGCGGTGGCCCACGACGAGGGCTGACCGCCCCCGAAGAAACGTACCGCCGGGTAGGCGGGGCCTTGAGCCCCGCCGGCCCGGCGTTTTCGTTGCCCGGGGTTCCCCGCGCCCACTGCCCCGCCCGGTGGCCTGGTTGGCGCCGCCCCGTCACCCGCTCGGCGGCAGCGCGCCCGAGCGGGCCGGCCGGGAACACGCGGCTGCGCCGAAGGGCCCACGGTCGCGTCGACCGTGGGCCCTTCGTTCGGCTGAAAGCCGCCGGATCACTGCTCCCGGCGGAGGTTCGGCTTGAGGTCCTTGAACCGGGCCAGCAGGCCGTTCACGAAGGACGGGGAGTCGTCCGTGGAGAACTCCTTGGCGAGCTGGACCGCCTCGTCGATCACCACGGCGTCCGGGGTCGAGTCCATCCAGATCAGCTCGTACGCGCCGAGCCGCAGGATGCTCCGGTCGACGACCGGCATCCGGTCGATCTCCCAGTCCACCGCGTAGGTGACGATGAGGTCGTCGATGCGGTCCGCGTACTGCGCGTACCCCTCGACGAGCTCCATCGTGAATTCGCCGACCGGCGGCTGACGGTCGTCGGTCCGCGAGAGCCGGACCCAGTCCGCGAGGACCGTCTGCACGGACTCACCGCGCTGGTCGGCCTCGAAAAGGATCTGGAAGGCGCGCTTGCGGGCCTTGTTCCGGGCAGCCACGGTTAGCTGTTCACCCGGCCGAGGTAGTCGCCCGTACGGGTGTCGACCTTGATCTTCTCGCCGGTGGTGATGAAGAGCGGCACGCCGATCTCGTAACCGGTCTCCAGCGTGGCGGGCTTGCTGCCGCCGGTGGAGCGGTCACCCTGGACACCGGGGTCGGTGTGCTGGATGGTCAGCTCGACGGCTGCGGGCAGCTCGACGTAGAGCACCTCGCCCTCGTGCTGCGCCACGGAGGCGGTGAAGCCCTCGATCAGGAAGTTGGCCGCGTCGCCGACGGCCTTGCGGTCGACCATGAGCTGGTCGTACGTGTTCATGTCCATGAAGACGAAGTACTCGCCGTCCATGTACGAGAACTGCATGTCCCGGCGGTCGATGGTGGCCGTTTCGACCTTCACACCGGCGTTGAACGTCTTGTCGACGACCTTGCCGGAGAGCACGTTCTTGAGCTTGGTGCGCACGAAGGCGGGGCCCTTGCCGGGCTTGACGTGCTGGAACTCGACGACGGACCAGAGCTGGCCTCCGTCGAGCTTGAGAACCAGGCCGTTCTTGAGGTCGTTCGTGGAAGCCACGGTTGCGGAATCTCCTGGACTGAAGCTGGTGGACGACCGAGGATGCGCGCTAGAGCGCGAGCAGCTCCTTGGTCGTAATGGTGAGTAGCTCGGGTCCGCCGTCCGCCTCGGGGCGCACGACGAGCGTGTCATCGATCCGGACACCGCCCCGGCCCGGGAGGTGGACCCCCGGTTCGACGGTGACCGGCACACAAGCGTCCAGTTTACCCATGGCTGTCGGTGCCAACTGCGGGTCCTCGTCGATTTCGAGCCCGACCCCGTGCCCGGTGCAGGCCTGAAGGCCTTCCGCGTGGCCCGCGGAGTCCAGCAGATGACGGGCCGCGCGGTCCACGTCCCGGTAGGCGGCTCCGGGCACGAGGGCCTCCCTACCGGCCCGCTGAGCGGCGAAAACGAGGTCGTAGAGCTCGATCTGCCACTCCGCGGGAGCGGTCCCGATGACGAAGGTCCGCCCGATCTCGCACCGGTACCCGCGATAGTTCGCGCCGAGGCAGACCGAGAGGAAATCACCTTCCTCGACCCTCCGGTCCGAGGGCCGGTGACGCCCCTGCCCCGAATGGGGCCCCGTCCCCACGGAGGTGGGGAAGGCCGGGCCGTCCGCGCCGTGGTCGACCAGGCGGCGCTCCAGCTCCAGCGCGAGGTGGCGTTCGGTGCGGCCCACCAGGATCGATTCAAGGAGCTCGCCGAGGGCCTGGTCGGTGATCTCGGCGGCGATCCGCAGGCAGGCGATCTCCTCCTCGTCCTTGACGAGGCGCAACTGCTCCACCGTGAAGCCGAGGTCGGCCAGGCGCAGGTGCGGGGCGACGGAGGCCATGGCGCGGTGGCGGGCGACGGTCAGATCGTGTTCCTCTACGGCGAGGGAGTCCGCGTCCAGCGAGCGGACCAGGCCCGCGGCGGCGACGACCGGGTCGCCGTCGGGTGCGGGCAGCACCGTCAGCCGCAGCTGTTCGTCGGGGCGCCCCCGCGCGGGGTCACCGGCCGGGGGGCGGGGGCAGAGCAGGACGTCCTCGCCGGGACCGAGCAGCAGCACGGCACCGGGCGGGGCCGCGCCCGCGAGATAGCGGACGTTGGCGGGGCGGGTGACCAGGGCGGCCGCGGATCCGGCGGCGGAGTACCGGTCTCGCAGCAGCCCGCGTCGGACGGCGTACACCTCTGACATGTTCCGAGCCTACGAGCGCCCGCGGCGGCCCGCCCGGTCAGCGCAGCCGACCGGGGGTCTCGCACCGTGGGCGCTACCAGGCCGGAGGGCTGGCTATGGAGCGGGCCAGCACGTCGTCCAGGACCCGGGCGGTGGTCTCGACGTCGTACGTGGAGTTGTCGATGATCGGCAGGCCGGAGCCGTACCAGCCGGCCATCCGCCCGTGGATCCGGGCGACTTCCTCGTCGGAGAGCCGGCGGTTGCCGCTGCGGGCCGCGTTGCGCTCCAGGACGACCTCCAGGCCGGGCAGGAGGACGACGGGCAGCAGTCCCGGGCCGACATGGCGCTTCCAGCCGCCGAGCCCGATGACGGGCCGGTCCGGGAAGACCGCGTCGTCGAGGATGCAGGAGATGCCGTTGGCCAGGAAATTGCGGGCGGCGAATCCGCAGGTGCGGCGGGCCAGGCGGTACTGGGCCTCGGAGTGGTCGTTCCATCCGGCCTGCGGGTCGGCGAAGCCGGAGCAGACCCACTCGCGGACGTCGTCGAGGGAGACGTGCGCGGTGGGGACCCGGCGGCGGCCGGCCCAGAGCTTGGCGACCGTGGTCTTGCCGGCCCCGGCGGGCCCGATCAGGAGCACGGCGAGGGTCGTGGTGCCGGTGCCGGGTTCGGCCGGCGGCGCGGGCAGCGGGACGGGACCGCCCGGCGGGAGCCGGACGTGTCCGGTGGTCTCCCGTGAGGGTGGCACGGGGGCGTGCTGGGGCGCGGGGCCGGTCCAGCCCTGCCCCTGGGGCGCGGGAGGTATCGGCGGCGGCGGTCCCGGCGGGCCGGGATGGCCTGGGGGCTGGGCCTGGTGCGCCCACGGTCCGTTTCCGGGACCCTGGGGCGGCGGCAGCGGGGCCCCCACTGCGTGCTGCATCCGGTGCCACTCCGTCTCGTACAGGCAACTGACGCTGGTCGACGGCAACCGTACCCTCCCCGGCCGCCCTGCGGTGAACGCCCGGGGAAGGTGCGAAGTGCCGGCTGTCGGCCCGTCAGCTCTCCAGCTCGTCGGCCAGGGCCCGCAGTGCGAGACGGTAGGAGCCGATGCCGAATCCGGCCACGGTGCCGGTGGCCACCGGGGCGACCACGGAGGTGTGGCGGAATTCCTCCCGCGCGTACGGATTCGAGATGTGCACCTCGATCAGCGGCGCGGTGCGCTGGGCCGCCGCGTCACGCATGCCGTACGAGTAGTGCGTGAAGGCGCCCGGGTTGAGAACGACCGGAATCGATCCGTCGGCGGCCTCGTGGAGCCAGCGGATCAGTTCGCCCTCGTCGTTGGTCTCGCGGACGTCGACGTCGAAGCCGAGCTCCTTGCCGAGGGTCCGGCAGGTGTCGACGAGTCCGGCGTAGGACGTCGCCCCGTACACGTCGGGCTCGCGGGAGCCGAGCCGGCCGAGGTTCGGGCCGTTGAGGACGAGGACCCTGCGGGTCGTCATGCGGAGACCTCCCCGTAGGCGGCGAGGAGTACGGCCGGGTCGGGTCCCTCCAGCACGGTGGGCTTGCCGATGCCGTCCAGGACGATGAAGCGCAGCAGGTCGCCGCGTGACTTCTTGTCGACCTTCATGTTCTCCAGGAGCTTGGGCCACTGGTCGCCGCGGTAGGTGAGCGGCAGTCCGACGGACTCCAGGACGGCGCGGTGCCGGTCCGCCGTGGCGTCGTCCAGGCGTCCGGCGAGCCGGCCCAGCTCGGCGGCGAAGACCATGCCGATCGAGACGGCGGCTCCGTGGCGCCACTTGTAGCGCTCGTTCTTCTCGATGGCGTGCGCGAGGGTGTGGCCGTAGTTGAGGATCTCCCGGAGGCCGGACTCCTTCAGGTCGCTGGAGACGACCTCGGCCTTGACCCGGATGGAGCGCTCGATCAGCTCCGCGGTGTGCGGCCCCGCGGGCGTACGGGCGCCCTGCGGGTCGGCCTCGACGAGGTCGAGGATGACCGGGTCGGAGATGAACCCGGCCTTGATGATCTCGGCCATGCCCGACACGTAGTCGTTGACCGGCAGCGAGTCGAGCGCGGCCAGGTCGCAGAGCACTCCGGCGGGCGGGTGGAAGGCACCGACGAGGTTCTTGCCCTCGGCGGTGTTGATGCCGGTCTTGCCGCCGACGGCCGCGTCGACCATGGCGAGGACGGTCGTCGGGACGGCGATCCAGCGCACCCCGCGCAGCCAGGACGCGGCGACGAAGCCGGCCACGTCGGTGGTGGCACCGCCGCCGACGCCGACGATGACGTCGGTGCGGGTGAAGCCGGTCTGGCCGAGCGCCTTCCAGCAGTAGGCGGCGACCTCGACGGTCTTGGCCTCCTCCGCGTTCGGCAGCTGGATCGCGATGGCCTCGTAGCCCTGGGCGGCGAGGTCCTCGCGGACCGCTTCACCGGTCTCGGCGAGCGCCTCGGGGTGCAGGACGGCGACCCGCTTGGCGCGGTCGCCGATGAGCTGCGGCAGCTCGCCGAGGAGCCGGCGGCCGACGAGTACCTCGTACGGGTCGGTGCCTGCCGTACCGGCGATCCGGATGCGGGTGGTGCCCTGCTCGGTCATGGGTGTGTTCTCCCGGCCGGACGGCACGGTCTGGCCCGTGTGCTCCGGCAGTTCCAGTGCGTCGAGGATCGCCCGGGCGACCTCTTCGGGGGTGCGGTCGTCGGTGGCGACGGTCGTGCGGGCCACTTCTTCGTACAGGTGGCGCCTGGCGTCCATCAGCTCGCGCCACTGACGCCGTGGGTTGACGGCGAGCAGCGGGCGGGCGGTGTTCAGCCCGACGCGCCTGACGGCCTCGTCGACGTCCATCGAGAGGTAGACGACCGGCAGGCCGGCGAGCAGGGTGCGGGTCCCCTCGTCGAGCACGGCACCGCCGCCGAGCGAGAGGACGCCCGTGTGCCGGGCGAGGGAGTCCTGCACGGCCTGCCGCTCCAGGTCCCGGAAGCGCTCCTCGCCCTCGTCGAAGAAGATCTCGGAGATCGCCTTGCCCGCGGTGGCCACGACGTCCGCGTCGGTGTCCCGGTAGGTGGTGCCGAGCCGCTCGGCGAGCAGCTCACCCACCGTGGACTTGCCGACCCCCATGGGGCCGACGAGGACGATCAGCGGGCCGCTCACCGGATCTGCAGGTGGGCGAGGTACGACTGCACGTTGCGGTGGGTCTCGGCGACGCTGTCCCCGCCGAACTTCTCCGCGACCGCGTCGGCGAGCACCAGGGCGACCATCGCCTCGGCGACGATCCCGGCGGCCGGGACGGCGCAGACGTCGGAACGCTGGTGGTGGGCCTTGGCGGCCTCGCCGGTGACGACGTCGATCGTGGCGAGGGCGCGGGGCACGGTGGCGATGGGCTTCATCGCGGCGCGGACGCGCAGCAGCTCACCGGTGGTCAGCCCGCCCTCGGTGCCGCCGGAACGGCCTGAGGTGCGCCGGATGCCGTCCGCGGTGGCCACGATCTCGTCGTGCGCCTCGGAGCCGGGCACCCTGGCGAGGTCGAACCCGTCGCCGACCTCGACGCCCTTGATGGCCTGGATGCCCATCAGCGCGGCGGCGAGCCGGGCGTCGAGCCTGCGGTCCCAGTGCACGTGCGAACCGAGACCGACGGGCACGCCGTACGCGAGCACCTCGACGACGCCGCCCAGGGTGTCGCCGTCCTTGTGGGCCTGGTCGATCTCCGCGACCATCGCCTGCGACGCGTCGGCGTCCAGGCAGCGCACCGGGTCGGCGTCGAGCCGCTCGACGTCGGAGGGCTTGGGGTGGACGCCGTAGGGCGCCTTGGCCGCGGCCAGCTCGACGACGTGGGAGACGATCTCGATGCCCGCCGTCTCCTTGAGATAGGAGCGGGCGACGGCACCGAGGGCGACACGGGCCGCGGTCTCCCGGGCGCTGGCGCGCTCCAGGACCGGACGGGCCTCGTCGAAGCCGTACTTCTGCATCCCGGCGAGGTCGGCATGACCGGGCCGGGGACGGGTCAGGGGGGCGTTACGGGCCTGGGCGGCCAGGACGTCGGGGTCGACCGGGTCGGCCGACATGACCTGTTCCCACTTGGGCCATTCGGTGTTGCCCACCATGACGGCGACGGGTGAGCCCATGGTGAGCCCGTGCCGGACGCCGCCGAGGAAGGTGACCTCGTCCCTCTCGAACTTCATCCGCGCGCCGCGCCCGTAACCGAGCCGTCGCCGGGCGAGCGCGTCCGCCACCATCTCCGTGGTGACCGGGATGCCGGCGGGAAGACCCTCCAGCGTCGCCACCAGTGCGGGGCCGTGGGACTCCCCCGCGGTCAGCCAGCGCAACCTGCTCAACGGTGCTCCTCATGCTCGCGCCTGAAAATCCAACGGCGCGACCGGGTGCGCGGCCCTGGCCCGCCGCCCCCGATCCTCCCACGCCCGGGACGCCGATCCGCCGCAGGTCCAGCAGCCGGACGCCGGGCCACGTTCCGCGGGCCCGTCCGCCCCGGCGAGGAGGAGGCACGGCGGACACGTCGGCCGCCAGTTCGCACGCAGGTTCCGGGCGGCGGACAGCGGGACTAGTGCCCGGGTCCCGCCAGGGCCTGCTCGCCCGCCGCCCGCATGACCGCGAGCGGTGCCGCGGCGCACCCCGTCATCTGTTCGACCTGCAGAACGGCTTGGTGCACCAGGAGATCGAGCCCGCCCACCAGTGCGGCACCGGTGGCCGACCAGCGGGAGGCGAGGGCGGTGGGCCACGGCTCGTACAGCACGTCGAACAGCGTGCCGGGCCGGTCGGGTACGGCATCCGCCAGAGCGTCCGTCGCCCCGGCCGGGGTCGTGGCGACGACCAGCGGTGCGTGCAGGGCCTGCGCCCCGTCCGCCCAGTCGGCGATCCGGACGTCGACGCCGAGGCGTTCGCCCCACGCGCGCATCTCCGCGGCCCGTACGGGACTGCGGACGTAGGCGGTCACCGGCCCGGTACAGATCTCCGCCAGGGCGGCCAGGGCGGAGGAGGCGGTGGCGCCGGCGCCGAGGATCGCGGCGGACTCCACCTTCTCGACTCCGCGCTCGTGCAGGGCCGCGACCATTCCGGGGATGTCGGTGTTGTCGCCGAGGAGGCGGCCGTCCTCCGAGAGGACGACGGTGTTGACGGCCTCGACCGAGGCCGCCGTCCCGCTCACCTCGTCCAGGAGCCCAATGACCGCCCGCTTGAGCGGCATGGTCAGAGAGAGCCCGGCCCAGGACGCGTCCAGACCCCCGATGAAGCCGGGGAGCGCCGCCTCGTCCACCTCGAAGCGGTCGTACGACCAGTGATCGAGGCCGAGCTCCGCGTAGGCGGCCCGGTGGAGGACCGGGGAGAGGGAGTGGGCGATGGGCGAGCCGAGGACGGCTGCCCGGCGAGCCTCAGTCGAGGGCATCGAACTTTTCCTTGAGCTTCAGGAACTCGTCGTAGTCCTTGGCGAACTCGGTCTTGTGCTGCCCGTCCGTCGCCACGAAGTAGAGCCAGCCGTCCGCGGTGGGGTTCAGCGCGGCGGCCAGCGCGTCGGCGCCCGGGTTGCTGATGGGACCCGGTGTCAGGCCCGGCTGCGTGTAGGTGTTGTACGGGTCCTTGTTCTTATGAATTTCAGAAACGCCGATATTGATCTCGCTCTGATTCTTAAGATAATTGAACGACGAGTCGAATTGGAGCAACTGATTCGTCTGGGTGTTGGTGGGCTTGAGACGGTTGTAGACGACTTCTGTCATTTTCCGGAAGTCGTCGTGCGTCTTACCCTCGACCTGCACGAGGCTCGCGACGGTGATCACCTGCCAAGGGCCGTCCAGATCGTACTTCTTGGCAGCCTTCTCGAGATCGAGCTTCTCGTACTCGGAATTGGCCCGCGCGACCATTTTCTTGAGGACCACCTCCGGCTTCGTGCCCTTGGAGACCGGGTACGCGGCCGGGTAGAGGAATCCCTCCATCGGGTCCTTGATGAGAGGGTCCTCGTCCGCCCAGTCGGGGAGACCGAGACTGCCCGACTTGGTTTTGGCGACGTCCGCGGTCGTGCCGACCTTGAGGCCCAGCTTCTTGTCGATCATCTCGTAGATGGCGATGTTCCGCATACCCTCGGGAATGACCAGGGCGTTCTGGCTCTTCGGGTCGAGCATCATCGTCAAGGCACTGTCCGCGGACATCTCCTTCTTCAGGAGGTACACACCGGCCTGGAGGGACTTCCCCTTGGGATTCCCGTTCTGGGCCGAGACGAAGGCGTCGGCCGACTTCACGACGCCGGCCTTCTTCAGGATGCTCGCGATCTCGTTCCCGAGTGCACCCGTCGGGATCTCCACCTCGACCGAGCCGCTGCCCCCGCCCGCGTAGTCGGGCGCCGCACCGAACTGGCTCTGGTAGTAGGAGTAGCCGAGGTAGGTGACCCCGCCGAGGCCACCGACGAGGACCGCCGCGACGCCCAGGCAGGCGCAGCCGTTGCGGCTCTTCTTCTTCCCCTTGCCGCGGCGCTCGCCGCCGCCCTGGCGGGATTCGCGCGGGTCGTCGTCGTACTCGTCCTCCAGGGAGTCCCTGTCGTCACGGGAGTCCCTGTCGTCACGGGGGTCCCGGCGCGCGGCCGGCTCGTCCGCACCGGTGAAGAAAGGATGCGTCTCCTCCTGCGGCACGTCCGGATCCCAGTCCGGGTTCTGCTGCTGCGGCTCCGGAGCCTGCTCACGGCGGCCCGGGGGCTGCGGCGGCGGGTAGGCCTCCGGCGTGCCGTAGTGGTCCGCCTGCTCGCCGTAGCCCCCCGGGGCGCTGCCGTACGGAGGCTGGTGCTGGGGCTCGTACGGCATAGCGGCCTGCTGACCGGTGTCCCAGCCGCCGTTGTACTGGGGCTGCTGCTGGGCGTAAGGATCCTGCGGGGCGCCGTAGTGGGGCTGTTGGGGCTGCTGCCCGTACGGGTCCTGCTGCTGTTGCTGGTGCTGCCCGTACGGGTCCTGCTGATGCTGTTGCTGCTGCGCGTACGGGTCCTGCTGCTGCGCGTACGGATCCTGCTGGTGCTGCTGCGCGTACGGGTCCTGCTGCTGGGTATAGGGGTCCTGGGGGTAGGCCTGCTGAGGCTGCTGCTGGGCGTACGGGTCCGGCGCATAGGGCTGCTGCTGGCCTTCGTACGGGCCCTGGCCGTGGGCGGCCTGCCGGCCTTCCCATCCCTGGTCCCCGTACAAGGGGTCCTCGGGATGCCACGGTTCGGAGCCGGGGCCCCGGCCATACTCAGTCATCGATCCCCTAGAGCCGCGAGACGACGTTCCGTCTCTTCGCTTGGCTGTGCGGTGTTTGTTCGAACACCGACGCATCGCGCGGAACGTTACCGTATCGCGATCAGACAACCACTTCGACGCCCTCGCCCGGAGGCCGTCCAGACGCCCGTTCGGACTCCAGAGCGTTCTGAAGGATCACCACAGCGGCAGCCTGGTCGATGACAGACCGGCCCTTCTTGGACTTCACGCCCGAAGCGCGGAGTCCCTGACTGGCCGTCACTGTGGTCATCCTCTCGTCCACCAGTCGCACCGGAAGGGGTGCGACCGAGCGGGCGAGCACCTGGGCGAAGGCCCTCACCTTGGCCGCCGCCGGGCCCTCGCCGCCGCCCAGGGAGCGGGGCAGCCCGACGATGACCTCGATCGGCTCGTACTCCTCGACGATCTGGCCGAGCCGCCGGTGGGCGGCCGGGACATCGCGTCCCGGCACGGTCTCCACCGGCGTGGCGAGGATCCCGTCGGGGTCGCACGAGGCGACCCCGATACGGGCGTCCCCGACGTCGACGGCGAGTCGGCGGCCACGGCGCATCCGCGTCATGCCCGGCGTCACGCCGTCTCGGTGACGAGACGTTCGACAGCTGCGACGGCGTCGCCGATCGCGCCCACGTTCTGGCCACCGCCCTGGGCGACGTCCGGCTTGCCGCCACCGCCGCCGCCGAGGGTCTTGGCGGCGGTGCGGACCAGGTCCCCGGCCTTGAGACCGCGCTCGCGGGCGGCCTCGTTGGTGGCGATCACGGTCAGCGGGCGGCCGTTGGCCGTGGTGAACAGGGCCACGACGGCCGGCCGGCCGCCCTGGATGCGTCCACGCACGTCGAGGACGAGCCTGCGCAGGTCGTCGGCCGAGGTACCGTCCGGAACCTGTCCGGTGACCAGGGCGACGCCCCGTACGTCCTTGGCGGAGTCGACGAGCCCGGCGGCGGCCTGGAGGACCTTCTCCGCGCGGAACTTCTCGATCTCCTTCTCGGCGTCCTTCAGCTTGCCGAGCATGCCCGCGATCTTCTCCGGGAGCTCCTCGGACCGGCCCTTGACCAGCTCCTGGAGCTGGGCGACGACCGTGTGCTCCTTGGCGAGGAAGTTGTACGCGTCCACGCCGACCAGCGCCTCGATACGGCGCACACCGGAACCGATGGACGACTCACCGAGGAGCTTCACCAGGCCCAGCTGGGAGGTGTTGTGGACGTGCGTGCCGCCGCACAGCTCCTTGGAGAAGTCGCCGATGGTGACGACCCGGACGCGCTCGCCGTACTTCTCGCCGAACTCGGCGATGGCGCCCTGCTTCTTGGCCTCGTCGATCGACATGACCTCGGCCTGGACGTCGAGTTCCCGTGAGAGGACCTCGTTGATCCGCTGCTCGACGTCGGTGAGGACCGTGCCGGGTACGGCGGCGGGCGAGCCGAAGTCGAAGCGGAAGCGGCCGGGTGAGTTCTCCGACCCGGCCTGGGCGGCCGTCGGGCCGAGGGCGTCGCGCAGCGCCTGGTGCGTGAGGTGCGTGGCGCTGTGGGCGCGGGCGATGGCCCGGCGCCGCGTGTTGTCGATGGCGGCGTACGCGGAGGCACCGACCGTCACCTCGCCGACCTGGACGACACCCTTGTGCACGTGGACGCCGGGGACCGGCTTCTGTACGTCGCGGACCTCGATGACGGCGCCGGTGTCGAGCCGGATCCGTCCCTGGTCGGCGATCTGGCCGCCGCCCTCGGCGTAGAAGGGCGTGCGGTCCAGGACGACCTCGACCTCGTCGCCCTCGGTGGCGGCCGGCGAGGGCACACCGTCGACGAGGAGGCCGACGATCGTCGACTCGCCTTCGGTCGAGGTGTAACCGGTGAACTCGGTGGCGCCGGAGTTGTCGGCGACCTCGCGGTAGGCGGACAGGTCGGCGTGACCGGTCTTCTTGGCGCGGGCGTCGGCCTTGGCCTTGTCCCGCTGCTCCTGCATCAGGCGGCGGAAGCCCTCCTCGTCGACGGAGAGGCCCTGTTCGGCGGCCATCTCCAGCGTGAGGTCGATCGGGAAGCCCCAGGTGTCGTGGAGCAGGAACGCCTTGTCGCCGGCCAGGACCTTGCCACCGGCGTCCTTGGTCTCGGTGACGGCGGTCTCGAGGATGTTCGTGCCGCCCTTGAGGGCCTTGAGGAAGGCGGCCTCCTCGGCGACGGCGACGACCTCGATGCGCTTGCGGTCGGTGACGAGCTCCGGGTACTGCAGGCCCATCGTGTCGATCACGACGCCCACCAGCTGGTCGGCCACCGGCCCGGTGGCGCCCATGAGCCGCATGTTGCGGATGGCGCGGCGCATGATGCGGCGCAGGACGTAGCCGCGTCCCTCGTTGCCGGGGGTGACACCGTCGCCGATGAGCATCACGGACGTGCGGATGTGGTCGGCGACGACGCGCAGGGAGACGTCCGAGCCCTGCTCGGCGCCGTAGCGCACGCCGGTGAGCTCGGTGGCCTTGTCCATGACGACGCGCAGGGTGTCGGTCTCGTACATGTTCTGTACGCCCTGGAGGATCATGGCGAGGCGCTCGAGGCCGAGACCCGTGTCGATGTTCTGGGACGGCAGGTCCCCGAGGATCGGGAAGTCCTCCTTGCCGTCGCCTGCGCCGCGCTCGTACTGCATGAAGACCAGGTTCCAGATCTCCACGTAGCGCTCGTCGTTGACGGCGGGGCCGCCCTCGGCACCGAACTCGGGGCCGCGGTCGTAGTTGATCTCCGAGCACGGGCCGCAGGGGCCGGGGACGCCCATGGACCAGAAGTTGTCCTTCTTGCCCAGGCGCTGGATGCGCTCGGCGGGGACGCCGATCTTCTCGCGCCAGATCTGCTCGGCCTCGTCGTCGTCGAGGTAGACCGTGATCCACAGGCGCTCGGGGTCGAGGCCGAAGCCGCCGTCCGCCACGGGGCTCGTGAGGGCCTCCCAGGCGAGCTCGATCGCGCCTTCCTTGAAGTAGTCCCCGAAGGAGAAGTTGCCGCACATCTGGAAGAACGTGCCGTGCCGGGTGGTCTTGCCGACCTCTTCGATGTCCGGCGTACGCACGCACTTCTGCACGCTGGTGACGCGCGGGGCGGGCGGCTTGACCTCACCGAGGAAGTACGGCTTGAAGGGGACCATGCCCGCGGGGACCAGCAGCAGAGTCGGGTCGTCCGCGATGAGCGACGCCGAAGGGACGACGGTGTGACCGCGCTCCTCGAAGAAGCTCAGCCAGCGGCGGCGAATTTCAGCCGACTCCATTAGTGGTCCTCATTCCGGTTGTCCGAGTTGTAGGGGAGCGTTCGGTGCGTGGGGGTGCGGCCGGTGCGGGCCGCTTCGACGGCGATGTGGCGGGTGACCGGGAGTTCGGGGTCGACGGGCGTCCGGAGGCCCAGTGCCCCGCCCAGTTCGGCCTCGCGCCGGACCATCCCCTCGCGCACGTCGAGGGCGAAGTCCTTCAGCTTGTGGCCCGCTTCGATCGCCTTGTCGGCGGCCTGCGCCGCGAGGCTCTCGGGGGTCAGCTGCTTGATCTTGCGGTTGACCTTGGTGGTGGCCCAGACACCGGCGGCTGCGCCGGCGGTGAACCAGAACGTACGGCGGAACATCGCTGCGTCAGTCCTTCTGTCCGCGGGAGCTTCGGCCGGTCCGCTTCCTGCGGGCGGACGGCACGGTACGGCCGACGATCACGGTGCGGCGGGGGGTCCGGGGGGCCTGCTCCGGTTCGGGAGCGGTCCGGCGGCCGAGCGCCTGGCGTACCCCGTAGCCGAACGCGGCGACCTTGACCAGCGGCCCGCCGAACGTCGACGCCACCGTGGTGGAGAGCGCGGAGGCGTTGGAGGTGACCTCCTGGACGTCACTCGCGATGGCGTCGACCTTGTCGAGCTGGGTCTGCGCGGAGCGCAGGGTCGCGGAGGCGTCGGCGAGCAGCGGAACGGCCTGCTCGGTCACTTCCGCCACCAGCGCGGTGGTCGCCCTGAGCGTCTGGGCCAGCCTCACCAGCACCACGGCCAGGAAGGAGACCAGGATCGCCCAGAAGACGGCCACCAGGATTCCGGCCACCTCTCCACCGGACACAGTCCACCGCCTCTGCTTGTCGCTCGCCCGCCCCGGCCGGGGCTCGGCCTCTGCCTGTCTCGACCCGGCCGGTGCGTACCGCCACCTCAGCCGATCGTCGTCCCTCGACCCTATCGCGCCGGGTGCCGGGCCCCGTACCGCATTACGGGCGGGCGGAGCGCCCCCGGAGGCACGGAGATTGTACGGAGTGCTCACGTGTCGGTACTCTGCGTGTTTCATGCGACGCCCCCAGTGCCCCTCCCCCACACCCGACGACGCGGATCCCGTGCCCGGTACCGCGGGGCACGCGGCCGACGGAGCGGAACTCGCGGCCGGGTGCGCGGAGCACACGTCCGGAGCCGCGGAAGCGGGGCACGCGCCCTCTCCCGTGCGGGGAAACCTCCCGGCCGAACTGAACGCCTTCGTGGGACGAGAGGACGAGCTCTCCGAGCTGGAGGCGCTTCTGCGGGACTCCAGGCTGGTCACGGTGGTGGGGGTGGCCGGTGTCGGCAAGACCCGCGTGGCCGCCAGGATCGCGGCGCTCATGGAGAAACGGTACTGCGACGGGGTCTGGATCGCCGAGCTGTCGGCCCTCCACGATCCCGGCCTCCTCGAACACGCGTTGGTCGACGCGCTGGGGCTCACCGACCACACCAGCAGGCCGCCCCGCACCACGCTGCTCGCTCACTGCGCCCCGCGCCGACTCCTGCTCGTGATCGACGGGTTCGAGCATCTGATCGACGCGTGTGCCGAGGTCGTACGGGAGTTGCTGCGCCGGGCACCGCAGGTGCGCGTGCTCGCCGCCGGGCGCCGGCCGTTGCGGGTGGACGGCGAGGTCGCCCTCGTGCTGAAGCCGATGGCGGACGACGATGCCGTGGAGCTCTTCGCCCGGCGCGCCGGCGCCGTGCAGCCCGGGTTCCGGCTGACGGACGGCAACAGGGAGACCGCCCGGGAGCTGTGCCGGAGGCTCGACGGCATCCCGCTCGCGCTGGAACTGGCCGCCGGGCGGCTGCGGGCCCTGTCGATGGATCAGGTGCTGCACCGTCTCGACGACCGGTTCCGGCTGCTGACCGGGGGCAGCCGCAGCGCGCTGCCCCGCCACCAGACCCTGCGTACGGCCATCGGCTGGAGCCATGAACTGTGCGCCCCCGAGCAGCGGCTGCTCTGGGCGCGGCTGTCCGTGTTCGCCGGCCAGTTCGACCTGGAGGCCGTCGAGTACATCTGCAGCGGACCCGGCCTGCCCGCCGACGCGGTGCTCGACGCACTCGACGAACTACTGGGGCAGTCCGTCGTGGTGCGTGAGGACTCCCCCACCGGCAGCCGCTACCGCCTGCTGGACACCGTGCGGGAGTACGGCGCCGAGTGGCTGAGCGCGACGGGGGACTCGGAACGGCTGCGCCGCAGGCACCGGGACTGGTATCTGGGGCTCGCGACCTGGTGCGAGCTGGACTGGTTCGGCCCGCGGCAGGCTGAGGCGGCGGCCCGGATCGACAGCGAGCTGCCCAATCTGCGCCGGGCGATGGAGTGTTCGCTGGAGAGCCCCGACGAAGTGCATCTCGCGCAGTACCTGGCGGGCACGCTCTGGTTCTACTGGGCGGGCTGCGGCCGGCTCGCCGAAGGCCGCCACTGGCTCGGCCTCGTGCTGGAGGAGGAGTCCCCGCACGATCCGTCGCGGCTGAAGGCGCTGTGGGTGCTCGGCTACGTCGCCGTA
The DNA here is from genome assembly GCF_036345975.1 of Streptomyces clavifer. Classification (NCBI taxonomy): domain Bacteria; kingdom Bacillati; phylum Actinomycetota; class Actinomycetes; order Kitasatosporales; family Streptomycetaceae; genus Streptomyces; species Streptomyces clavifer. The sequence continues at coordinate 1,251,114 of NZ_CP107793.1, forward strand.
CTGCAGGGGGATCCGGTCGCCGCGGTGTCCGCCCTGCAGGAGTGCCGGGAGGAGGGCGAGCGCTCGGGGGACGCGACGGCCGTGGCCTACGCGGTGCACCGCACCGGCTGTCTCGCCCTCGTCACGGACGATCCGGCCCGCGCCGAGGAACTGCTGCGCGAGGCGCTGGGGCGCTACCGCGCGATCGGCGAGCTCAACAGCAACGTACTGATGGCCCAGGTCGAGCTGGGTATGGCCGTGGCGTTCCGCGGGGACCTGGACGGGGCGGCGGAGATCTGCGACGAGGTGCGCGGGATCTGTGAGGACCACGGGGAGCGGTGGGCGCTCGCCTACGCGCTGTACGTCCTGGGCTACGCGGCCCTGCAGTGCGGCGAGGGCGGGCGGGCACGGCGGATGCTTGGGGAGTGCCTCTCGATCGCGTACGCCTTCCACGATCTGCTCGGCACGGTTCTCTCGCTGGAGCTGCTGGCCCTGGTCACGGTGGCCGACGGCGACGCGGCGGAGGCCGCGGTGCTGCAGGGGGCCGCGGCACGGATCTGGCCCTCGGTGGGTCTGCCGCTGTTCGGGTCGGCCCATTACGGCAGGCCGCGCGCCCAGTGCGAGGAGCGGGCCCGGGCGGAGCTCGGCGATGTGCGGTACGAGCAGGAGCGGCGCTCCGGGAGCCGGCTGGACACGGAGGGCGCGGTGGCGCGGGCACTGCGCGAAGGAGCAGGAGGCCAGGGGACGGCGATCCGGGGTGACGCCCCCGGGGACACGCGAAGGCCCGCCGCCTCCCGGACAACAGAGAGGGGCGGGCCCGAGCTCGGACGGTAGCTACGCCTGGATCAGCGGGCGTAGTACTCGACGACGAGCTGCTCGTCGCAGATGACCGGAATTTCCTTGCGGTTCGGGTCACGGTCCAGGCGGAAGGCCAGGGCCTTCAGGTTCACCTGGAGGTAGCGCGGGGTCTCACCGTCGGTGTCGTAACCACCCTCGCGGGCCACCTGGAAGGGGACCTTGGTGCGGCTGCGCTCACGGACCTGGATGACGTCGTCGGGGCGCACGCGGAAGGACGGCTTGTCGACCTTGCCACCGTTGACCTCGATGTGGCCGTGGACGACCATCTGACGGGCCTGGTAGATGGTGCGGGCGATGCCCGAACGCAGGACCAGGGCGTCGAGGCGACGCTCGAGCTCGACGACCAGCGCCTCGCCCGTCTTGCCTTCGGCCTTCTTGGCGCGGTCGTAGGCACGCGCCATCTGGCGCTCGCTGATGTCGTACTGCGCACGCAGGCGCTGCTTCTCCAGCAGACGGACCTTGTAGTCCGAGTTCTGCTTGCGGCCACGGCCGTGCTCGCCCGGCGGGTACGGACGCGCTTCGAAGTACTTGACAGCCTTGGGCGTCAGAGCGATGCCGAGGGCACGCGACTTCTTGACCTTGGGACGCGACTGGTTAGGCACGTTCTCCAGACCTCCGTTGTAGGTTAGGTTAGGCTTACCTTACTCAAGGAGATCGCATGTCTCGCCCTGGGAACACCACTCACGTCACGGACAGCACAGACAGCGGCAGCACACCCATGGGTGCTGCTACGACGGAAGGCCGATCTGATCGTGGTCAGCCGCGTCCCAGCGGGCTTGAAAACACTCGGTTGCCGTCAGCAGCCGAGCGCACACGAACTCTCGTACAGAGTACCTGCTCCGCCGTGCTGCTCGTACCGGGGCTGGTGGTGATCCACCCGGACCAGCTGTTGCCCGCCGCCCGGAGCGTCAGTCCGGAAGGGGATCTGCTCCTCGAATTCCCCGCCGGTTCCCCGGTCGTGCGGGCCGCGACCCGTGCCCGGGGCGACGAGCTGACGGCTGTGCTGGACATCACCGACGTCGCCCCCGTCTCGGTCCCGCACCGGATCCGCGGCCGTGCCCGGATCGCAGGCCGGCTCACGTCCGTGCCCGGCCGGGCGGAGCCCGGCCGGATCGTGCTGGGGCTGGAGATCGTGGAGGTGTCGGTCGACGACCTGTGGGGAGCGGAGGAGGTCGAGCCGGACGCCTTCCGGGACGCCGTCGCGGACCCGCTCGTCGCCCATGAGGCCGAGCTGCTCCAGCATCTGCACGCGGCCCACAGCGAGGAGATGGCCACGCTGTCCGCACTCCTGGGGGACCGGTCCGGGCAGCCGGAGTGCGCCTGCGCCGCCCACCGGCCCGCCGCCGTCCCGGTCGCGCTCGACCGCTTCGGGCTGCGGGTGCGGTTCGTGGAGAGCGGCGGGGACTGCTTCGACGCCCGTTTCGAGTTCCCCGATCCCGTACGCGACATCGGCGGGCTGCGGCGCGCCATGCACACGCTCTTCGAAGCGGCGTCCTGCTGAGCACCGCCGGTCACGACGGTGCCGTACCGCCCGGTTCGCCGCGGCCGAGGCGCTCGCGGACCCGGTCCGCGACGTCCGCGTACCGCGCCTCCGCGCCGTACCGCGTGGGTTCGTAGTAGCGCCTGCCGCGGACGGCGTCCGGGGCGTACTCCTGGGCGGCGATGCCGCCGGGCACGTCGTGCGGGTAGACGTAGCCCTGGGCGTGGCCCAGCTTGGCGGCGCCCTTGTAGTGGCCGTCGCGCAGATGGGCCGGGACCGGGCCCGCGAGGCCCCTGCGCACGTCGTCCTGCGCGGCGGAGATCGCCAGCGTCGCCGCGTTGGACTTGGGGGCCAGCGCCAGTGCGATCGTCGCGTGGCTGAGGGTGAGGGCCGCCTCCGGGAAACCGATCATCGCCACGGCCTGGGCGGCCGCCACCGCGGTGGGCAGCGCCGTCGGGTCGGCGAGTCCGATGTCCTCGCTGGCGGAGATCATCAGCCGCCGGGCGATGAAGCGCGGGTCCTCCCCCGCCTCGATCATCCGGGCCAGGTAGTGCAGGGCCGCGTCCACGTCCGACCCGCGGATCGATTTGATCAGGGCGCTCGCCACGTCGTAGTGCTGGTCGCCGTCACGGTCGTACTTCACGGCCGCGCGGTCGACGGTCTCCTCGAGCGTCGTGAGCGTGATCTCCGCGTCCTGCTTGGCGAGGGCCGCGCCCGCCGCCGCCTCCAGTGCGGTCAGCGCCCGCCGGGCGTCGCCGCCCGCGATCCGCAGCAGATGCCCCTCCGCGCCCTCGGACAGGGTCACGGCGCCGCCCAGTCCCCGCTCGTCGGTCAGCGCCCGGCGCAGCAGTGCGCGCAGGTCCTCGTCGGTGAGCGGCTCCAGGGTGAGCAGCAGGGAGCGGGACAGCAGGGGGGAGATGATCGAGAAGTACGGATTCTCCGTGGTGGCCGCGATGAGCGTCACCCAGCGGTTCTCCACGGCGGGGAGCAGGGAGTCCTGCTGGGCCTTGGAGAAGCGGTGGATCTCGTCGAGGAAGAGGACGGTCTCCTTGCCGAAGCCGCCGGTGGCGCGGCGCGCGCCCTCGATGACGGCCCGGACCTCCTTGACGCCGGCGGTGATCGCGGAGAGCTCGACGAAGCGCTTGTTGGTGGCCTTGCTGACCACGTACGCCAGGGTCGTCTTGCCGGTGCCCGGCGGCCCCCAGAGGATCACCGAGGAGGGGCCCGCGGGGCCACCGCTCCCCTCGCCGACGAGGCGCCGCAGCGGCGAGCCGGGCTTCAGCAGATGCTGCTGGCCGACCACCTCGTCCAGCGTACGGGGGCGCATCCGGACAGCGAGGGGGCTGCTGGACGGATCCTTCTCCTGGCGGTCTTCGGCTGCTGCGGTAAAGAGGTCGGGCTCCACGCTGGAAGCCTATGCCACCCCACCGACAACGCCTCCGGGGCCGCCGGAGGACCGTCAGCTGGTCCAGAAGTCCCACCAGCGGGTCAGGATCAGCATGCCGATGATGCCGATCCAGAGCACCGGCGGCACCCAGTGGAATTCGGTGAGCCCGTTCCGCAGCCAGGCGGGGGCGGGAAGGATCCGGTGCTTGACGTTGTGCGTGGTGACGTAGCAGAACATGAAGATCGTGGCGACCCAGGCCAGGCAGCACCACAGGCAGAGCGAGTTGATGTTGTACAGCGACTGGTACTGCAGCCAGGTGCAGAAGCCGACACCGAACAGCGTGCCCGCGTTGAGGCCGAGCCAGTACCAGCTGCGGAAGCGCGCGCCCGCCAGGAGCGCCATGCCGATGCCGATGACCACCGAGTAGGTGGCGATGCCGAGCATCGGGTTGGGGAAGCCGAAGGCGGCCGCCTGTTCGCTCTTCATGATGTTGCCGCACGCGACCACCGGGTTCAGGCTGCAGCCCGGGGTGAAGCTCGGGTCCTCGAGCAGCTTGAACTTGTCGATCGTGATGACCCAGGCGGCGAGCAGTCCGGCCGCTCCGGTGATCACCAGCAGCAGTGCGAACGCCCGACTGCCGCCGATGGTCCTCTTCCCGCCGTCCTCGTCCTGGTCGGAGGAGGGGTGGTCTACCGCTGCAGTCGTCATATCGCCGTTCCATCACTGAGTGGCCAGCCGGGCACGGTCATTGTGCCGCACCGTGCGCTCGGTCAGCCGTTCTCTCCACATAAAGGTGTGCGCACCGGAGGCCCGGAGCGCGGGGGTCGCCGGGCGCCGGCCGCCGGACCGGAAACTGCGGCGCGAGCCCACGGGTCGCGCACCGGGTGGGGCGGACCGGCCCCGGTGTACCGGCTTCGACCTGGGGTTCCGGCCCGGCGGGCCGCTCGGCGGCCGCGGTCCCCCACGGGCCGGTGACGAGCGCCGCCGCGGATCTTCCCGTGTCCGCCCCGGCTGCGGCGGGGGCACGGTGTCCGCACCCGTGGCCCGCGTCGCCGGTGACGTTCGCGGATCGTGGTCGCCCGGCGGGATGAATCGTCTGCCGCCGCATTGACGGGGGTGGCACGGCCCGGGGGCCTCGGACCGGCGGGCACCGGCCGGTGAACGGACGGTGCCCGCCCGGGCGGACCGGGCGGGCACCGTGCGGGTCGACTGCCGGATCAGGCGGTCCTGGCCCGCACCACGGCCACGAGCTCGTCGAGCGCGACAGCCTGCTGCTCGCCCGATTCCATGTCCTTGAGCTGGACCGTGCCCTCGGCCAGATCACGCTCGCCGGCCACGATCGTGAAGCGGGCGCCGGAGCGGTTCGCGCTCTTCATCGCGCCCTTGAGGCCCCGGCCGCCGAACGCGAAGTCGGTGGCGACACCGGCCCTGCGCAGCTCGGTGACCAGCCCGAAGAGCACGCGTCGGGCCTCCTCGCCGAGCGGGACCGCGTACACGCTGGTGGTGGCGGGGATGTCGAGCTCGACGCCCTCGGCCTCCAGCGCGAGCACCGTACGGTCCACGCCGAGCGCCCAGCCGACGGACGGCAGTGCGGGGCCGCCGATCATTTCGGACAGCCCGTCGTAGCGGCCGCCGCCGCCCACCGCGGACTGGGAGCCCAGACCGTCGTGGACGAACTCGAAGGTCGTGCGCGTGTAGTAGTCGAGTCCGCGGACCAGCTTCTCGTCGTCCTCGTACACCACGCCCGCCGCCGTCAGCAGGTTCCTGACCTCCTCGTGGTACGCCTTGCAGGCGTCGCAGAGGTAGTCGCGCAGCATCGGCGCTCCGCCGAGCTGCTTCTGGACGTCGGCCCGCTTGTCGTCGAGTACCCGGAGCGGGTTGATCTCGATGCGGCGGCGGGTCTCCTCGTCCAGGTCGAGGTCGCGCAGGAACGTCTGGAGCGCCTCCCGGTAGACGGGGCGGCACTCCTTGTCGCCCAGCGAGTTCAGCAGGATGCGGAACCGGGTGAGGCCGAGGGAGCGGTAGGCCTGGTCGGCCAGGATGATCAGCTCGGCGTCCAGTGCCGGGTCCTCGGTGCCGATGGCCTCCGCGCCGACCTGTGAGAAGTGGCGGTAGCGGCCCGCCTGCGGACGCTCGTAGCGGTAGTAGGAGCCGGAGTACCAGAGCTTGACCGGAAGGTTCCCGGCCTTGTGCAGGTTGGCCTCCAGCGCCGCGCGCAGGACGGAGGCGGTGCCCTCGGGGCGCAGGGCGAGCTTGTCGCCGCCCTTGGTCTCGAAGGCGTACATCTCTTTGGAGACGATGTCGGTGGACTCACCGACACCGCGCGCGAACAGGGCGACGTCCTCGAAGCCGGGCGTCTCGATGTAGCCGTAGCCGGAGTTCTTCAGGGGTGCGGAGATCGCCGCGCGGACCGCGAGGAACTTCGCGGAGCGCGGCGGGGTCAGGTCGTACGTGCCCTTGGGGGCCTGGAAGGTACTCACAGGGATTTCTCTCGTCACATTCCTCGGCGGGGCGCGTCCATGCCGTGCAGATACGGGTTGGAGGCGCGCTCGCGGCCGATGGTCGTCTGGGGGCCGTGGCCGGACAGCACCACGGTCGAGTCGTCGAGCGGCAGGCACACGCGGGCCAGCGACGCGAGCAGCTCGGCGTGGTCACCGCCGGGCAGGTCGGTGCGTCCGACGGAGCCGGCGAAGAGCAGGTCGCCCGAGAAGAGAACCTGCGGAACATCCGCGGCCTCGGGCATCCTGAACGTCACCGACCCCTTGGTATGGCCGGGGGCGTGCGCGACGCCGAACTCCAGGCCCGCCAGCTTCAGCAGGGCGCCGTCGGCCAGCTCCTTGACGTCGTCCGGCTCGCCCACGGTGAGCTCTCCCATGAGCGGCATCCCGATGGAGCGGCCCAGGGCCTTCTCCGGATCGCTCATCATGTACCGGTCCTCGGGGTGGATCCAGGCAGGGACGTCATGGGCGCCGCACACGGGGACGACCGAGGCGACGTGGTCGATGTGGCCGTGGGTGAGCACGACGGCGACGGGCTTGAGCCGATGCTTCTTCAGCGTTTCCTCGACGCCCTGGGCGGCCTGGTGGCCCGGGTCGATGATCACGCACTCCTCGCCTGCGGCGGGGGCGACCAGGTAGCAATTGGTCCCCCAGGCCCCGGCGGGGAACCCGGCAATGAGCACGATCGTCCTTAGTGTTCGTCCGACGAGGGAGGGCCGCGCGGAGGGTTGCGGCAGATCAGAGCCTACCGGCGCTCCTCATTCCACAGCTAACCCATATACCGTACGGGGCAACCCAGGCCCGATCACACGACGTACAAGGAGACCAACCGGTGGTCAGCAGCGATCAGCGGCGGCGGCAGCTCGCCCGGGAGAAGTTCGAGCGGCAGCAGCAGCGTCGGGAGGAAGGGCGCCGGAAGACCAGGCGTCTCACGGTGATCATCGCGTCATCGGTGGCCGTGGTGGCGGTCATAGGAGCGGGCGCGTACGTCTCCCTCGACGGCGACGACGCGAAGAAGAAGGACAGCGCGGACGCCGCGGCGAGCCCCTCCGCGTCCCCGTCGGCGAGCGAGAGCGCGGCGCCCGAGCCCGCGATGAAGATCGACAAAGAGGCGAAGTACTCGATGTCGATGAAGACCAGCCAGGGCGACATAGGGATCGCGATGGATGCGGCGAAGACCCCGCACACCACGAATTCCTTCAAGGCGCTCGCGGACAAGGGGTACTTCGACGGTACGAAGTGTCACCGGCTGACCACGGACGGGATCTTCGTCCTGCAGTGCGGTGACCCCAAGGGCGACGGGACGGGCGGTCCCGGCTACACGATCCCGGACGAGAACCTGACCGCGCTGGGCAAGGCGGGCGACGACGGCTCGGTGACGTATCCGGCGGGCACGGTCGCGATGGCGAACACCGGCCAGCCGGGTACCGGCGGCAGCCAGTTCTTCCTCGTCTACAAGGACACCAAGCTGCCGCCCAGTTACACGCCGTTCGGCACCATGGACGATGCCGGCCTGAAGGCGGTCAAGAAGATCGCGGCGGCGGGTGTCACCGGTGGGGCGGCCGACGGTGCGCCGAAGAAGGCGGTCACGGTCGAGAAGGCGGCCGTCGACAAGGCCTGACCGGCCGGGCGGCCGGTCCGCCCCGGGTGCCCGGCACGGACCGGAGAATTTCGGCCGCGCGGAGTGCGGACAGCCGGGTGGCCGGTCGCCTAGATTGGCGTTGTGCAGGGCGGGCGCTGCCCGCCCCAGGAAACTGTGGACGATGCACGGGGGGCGAACCCTCCCGGCATCAGGTGGAGGAGGCGCTGTGAGCAGCGACCCGTGGGGCCGTGTCGATGAGACGGGCACCGTGTACGTGCGTACGGCCGAGGGCGAGCAGGTCGTCGGATCGTGGCAGGCCGGTTCCCCCGAGGAGGCCCTGGCCTATTTCGAGCGCAAGTACGAGGGCCTGGTGGTCGAGATCGGCCTCCTCGAACGGCGGGTGAAGACCACCGATCTGTCCGCCAAGGACGCGACGGCGGCGATCGAGCACCTCCGTCAGCAGGTCGATGAGCACCATGCCGTCGGTGACCTCGCCGCGCTCGGCAAGCGGCTGGACGCGCTCGTCGCGACGGTCGACTCGCGGCGCGAGGAGCGCAAGGTCCAGAAGGCGAAGCAGACCGACGAGGCCAGGCAGGCCAAGGAGGCGCTGGTCGTCGAGGCCGAGGAGCTCGCGCAGAGCGAGCAGTGGCGTTCCGCGGGTGAGCGGCTGCGGGCGCTCGTCGACACGTGGAAGGGGCTTCCGCGCCTCGACCGCAAGTCGGACGACGAGCTGTGGCACCGGTTCTCGCACGCCCGTTCCGCCTTCTCCAAGCGGCGCAAGGCCCACTTCGCCTCGCTGGACGCCCAGCGCGAGGACGCCCGCAAGGTCAAGGAGAGGCTGGTCGCCGAGGCCGAGTCGCTTTCCGGGTCGACGGACTGGGGCACGACCGCTGCCCGTTACCGCGACCTGATGACGGAGTGGAAGGCCGCGGGCCGTGCCCAGCGCGAGTCCGAGGACGACCTGTGGAACCGCTTCCGCGGCGCCCAGGACGTGTTCTTCGCGGCACGCAGCGGTGTTTTCGCGGAGCGTGACGCGGAGCAGGGCGAGAACCTCAAGCTGAAGGAGGAGCTCGCCGTCGAGGCCGAGAAGCTGGCGCCGGTGACGGATCTGAAGGCGGCCCGGGCCGCGTTCCGCACCGTCAACGAGCGCTGGGAGGCCATCGGCCATGTGCCGCGTGACGCCCGCCCGAAGGTCGAGGCCAGGCTGCACGCGGTGGAGCGGGCGCTCCAGGAGGCCGAGGAGTCCGAGTGGCGCCGGACGAACCCGGAGGCGCGGGCCCGCGCCGAGGGTCTGACCGGCCAGCTCCAGGCGGCCGTGGACAAGCTGCGTACGCAGATCGACACGGCACGCGCGTCGGGCAACAACGCCAGGGCCGACAAGCTGTCCCGTGAACTCGAGGGCCGGCAGGCGCTGCTGGACCAGGCGCTGAAGGGCCTGGAGGAGTTCGGCGGCTGACACTCCCCGCCGTGCCCGAGGGGCTTTCCCGCGTTCCGCGCGGGGGAGCCCCTCCCGCATGTCCCGGCGGGCGGCCTCCCGCATGTCCCGGCGGGCGGCCGGACGGAGTCCGCCGTGCCATGGCGGTGCGCCTCCGCGGAACGGCCGGTACGAGGCCGTCGCATGACGGGACGGCGCCCGCCGGCGACGTGGCCCGGGGCCTCGTCGCCGGCGGTGGGGAGCGGCTGTCTACGGCCGGCGGGCCGAGGTGACCCGGTAGACGTCGTAGACGCCCTCCACGCCCCGTACGGCCTTCAGGACGTGTCCGAGGTGCTTGGGGTCACCCATCTCGAAGGTGAAGCGCGAGGTGGCGACCCGGTCGCGGGACGTCTGCACGGCCGCCGACAGGATGTTCACGTGCTGGTCGGACAGGACGCGGGTGACGTCGGAGAGCAGTCGCGAACGGTCCAGTGCCTCGACCTGGATGGCGACGAGGAAGACCGACGACTGGGTGGGAGCCCACTCGACCTCGAGGATCCGCTCGGGCTGCTGCGAGAGCGAGTCGACGTTCACGCAGTCCGCGCGGTGGACCGAGACCCCGCTGCCGCGGGTGACGAATCCGATGATCGGGTCACCGGGAACGGGCGTGCAGCAGCGGGCCAGTTTGACCCACACGTCCTCGACACCCTTGACGACCACGCCGGGATCCGCCTTCGCCCGGCGCTTGTTGCGTCCGTGCGAGGGCGGGGAGCTCTCCGCCAGGTCCTCGTTGGCCGCGTCCTCGCCGCCGAGCGCCTGGACGAGCTTCTGGACGACGCCCGCCGCGGCGACGTGCCCCTCCCCGATCGCCGCGTACAGCGACGAGATGTCGGGGTAGCGCATCTCGTGGGCCAGGGTGACCAGGGAGTCGCCGGTGAGGATCCGCTGGATCGGCAGGTTCTGCTTGCGCATGGCCCGCGCGATGGAGTCCTTGCCCTGCTCGATCGCCTCGTCGCGGCGCTCCTTGGAGAACCAGGCGCGGATCTTGTTGCGCGCCCGGGGCGACTTGACGAACTGGAGCCAGTCCCGTGAGGGCCCGGCGCCGGCCGCCTTGGAGGTGAAGACCTCCACCAGGTCACCGTTGTCGAGCGTGGACTCCAGCGGTACGAGCCGCCCGTTGACCCGGGCTCCTATGGTCCGGTGGCCGACCTCCGTGTGGACCGCGTACGCGAAGTCGACCGGCGTCGCGCCGGCGGGCAGCGCTATCACGTCGCCCTTCGGTGTGAAGACGAAGACCTCGTTGCGCGACAGGTCGAAGCGCAGGGACTCCAGGAACTCGCTGGGGTCCTCGGTCTCCTTCTGCCAGTCCAGGAGCTGGCGCAGCCACGCCATGTCGTTGACGGTGTCCTGGCCGCGGCCACCCGCGTGCTTCGGGACGTCCGTGCGGACCTTGGAGGCGCCCGCGACGGCCTCCTGCTTGTACTTCCAGTGCGCGGCGATGCCGTACTCGGCACGGCGGTGCATGTCGAACGTACGGATCTGGAGTTCGACGGGCTTGCCGCTGGGGCCGATCACCGTGGTGTGCAGCGACTGGTACATGTTGAACTTGGGCATCGCGATGTAGTCCTTGAACCGCCCCGGCACCGGATTCCACCGGGCGTGCACGGTGCCGAGCGCCGCGTAGCAGTCGCGGACGGTGTCGACCAGGACCCGGATGCCCACCAGGTCGTAGATCTCGGCGAAGTCCCGGCCCCGCACGATCATCTTCTGGTACACGCTGTAGTAGTGCTTCGGGCGACCGGTGACGGTGGCCTTGATCCGGGCGGCGCGCAGGTCGGACTGGACCTCGTCGGTCACTATGGCGAGGTATTCGTCGCGCTTGGGCGCACGCTCGGCGACGAGGCGGACGATCTCGTCGTACATCTTGGGGTAGAGGATCGCGAAGGCGAGGTCCTCGAGCTCCCACTTGATGGTGTTCATGCCCAGGCGGTGGGCCAGCGGGGCGTAGATCTCGAGGGTCTCGCGGGCCTTCTTCTCCTGCTTCTCCCGCTTGAGGTAGCGCATGGTGCGCATGTTGTGCAGCCGGTCGGCGAGCTTGATGACCAGGACCCTGGGGTCCTTGGCCATGGCCACGACCATCTTGCGCACGGTCTCCGCCTGGGCGGCCTCGCCGAACTTGACCTTGTCGAGCTTGGTGACCCCGTCGACGAGCAGCGCGACCTGGTCGCCGAAGTCCTTGCGCAGCGTGTCGAGGCCGTACTCGGTGTCCTCGACCGTGTCGTGCAGCAGTCCCGCCATCAGCGTCGCGGGGTCCATGCCGAGCTCGGCGAGGATCGTCGTGACAGCGAGCGGGTGGGTGATGTAGGGGTCGCCGCTCTTGCGCTTCTGCCCACGGTGCCAGCGTTCCGCGACCTGGTAGGCACGCTCGATCTGGCGCAGCGTGGCGGACTCGATCTTGGGGTCGTTGCTGCGGACGGTGCGCAGCAGCGGTTCGAGGACCGGGTTGTACGGGCTGGAGCGCTGCACACCGAGGCGGGCGAGGCGGGCACGGACGCGGTTGGAGGAACCACCGGTGCGGGACGGCGTGGCCGGTGCTGCTGCGGCGGGCCTGGCCGGGGGCTTCGAGACGGGGGCCGGGGGCTTCGGCGCGACAGGCTGCGCGGACGGCGCCGGGCTCACCGGGGCCGCGGATTCCGGCTCGGGCTTCACCGGGGCCGGGGACGCGGGAGTCGGCTTCGCCGGGGCCGGGGATTCGGGAGCGGGCTTCACCGGTTCCGCGGGGGCAGCCTTCGACCCGGGCGGCGGAGCCGGCTTCGCCGGAGCCGGAGCGGCAGCCGGAGTCCCGGTCTCCGCCCCCGCCGCCGGCTCGGAGGCCGGGGTCCGTGCCGGGCCGTCCGCGGACCCGCCCGCCGCGGGCTCACCCGCGTGTGCGGACTGCGCCTTCTCGGGCGTGGCGGCGTCCGCAGCGGGCTCGTCGGGCTGCGGGGCTGCGACTGGCTGGGCCTCGTCTGGCAAGTGCGCTCCTCGTGCGGATCCGGGCTACCCGGAAAGCCCATGGTATCGATCCCCCGGCGCGGCCTCTCCCGGGGACGGTGGACCCCCGACAACGCAGGACGGGCACCCGGATGTTCCCGGGTGCCCGTCCTGTACGGCCGTACGCTGCCGCTGCTGCGGCGCGGCGCAGGTCAGAGGGTGATCAGAGCCTCCAGCGGGGCGCCCCGCAGCGCTGCCTCGAGCCGGGCCCGTCCGGCGAGGAAGCCGAGCTCCATGAGGACCGACACCCCCGCGACCTGGGCTCCGGCCCGCCGGATCAACTGCAGCGAGGCCTCCGCGGTGCCACCGGTGGCCAGGACGTCGTCGATGACCATGATCCGGTCGTCGGCCGACAGGTCCTCGGCGTGGATCTCGATCTCCGCCGTGCCGTACTCCAGCTCGTACGCCTGCCCGAGGGTCGCCCCGGGCAGCTTGCCGGCCTTGCGGACGGGTACGAACCCGAGCCCCGCCCTGACCGCGACGGGCGCCGCCAGGATGAAGCCGCGCGCCTCAAGACCGACGATCTTGGTGGCCCCGTGCCGCACGCACAGCTCCGCGAGGGAGTCCGTGAGCGTGGTGAAGGCGACCGGGTCGGCCAGGAGCGGGGTGATGTCCTTGAACAGCACTCCCGGCTTCGGGTAGTCCTGCACGTCGCGGATGCGGCTGAGCAGGAGTTCCCGGGTGGACTCGGCGGTGCTGTTCATCGGCGGTTCCCCGGCGTGCGGCCGTGGCCCCTCGGCTGCCGGGGCTGACCCACGACGGCTCCGGCGGTCTCACCGTCCTCGGAGTCACGATCGTCGCGCTCGTCCTCGACGGACTCGCCCTTGGCCGCCGCTGCGGCACGCTTGGCGAGGATCCGCTTCTTCAGTGCCTTTATCTGCGGCTCGCGTTCCTTGAGGTCGGCGACCAGCGGGGTGGCGATGAAGATCGAGGAGTACGCACCGGCGGCGAGACCGACGAAGAGCGACAGCGAGATGTCGTTCAGCATGCCCGCGCCGAGCACACCGCCACCGATGAAGAGCAGACCGGCGACCGGCAGCAGCGCCACGACCGTGGTGTTGATGGAGCGCACCAGCGTGCTGTTGATGGAGCGGTTGGCGATCTCGCTGTACGTCCACCGGGTCTGCTTGGTGATCCCCTTCGTGCCCTCCTTGAGGCTGTCGAAGACGACGACCGTGTCGTAGAGGGAGTAACCGAGGATGGTCAGCAGACCGATCACGGTGCCCGGGGTGACCTCGAAGCCGACGAGGGCGTAGACACCGACCGTGATGGTGATGTCGTGGATCAGCGCGATGAGGGCCGCGACGGCCATGCGCAGTTCGAAGGCGATGGCCAGGTAGACCACCACGAGGACCATGAAGATGCCGAGGCCCGTCCAGGCCTTGTTGGCGATCTGCTCACCCCAGCTGGGGCCGACCAGGTCCGCGTTGATCTTCGCCTCGGGGATGCCGAGCTCGTTGGAGAGCTCGGTCTTGATCTCGTCGGCCTTGGCCGTGTCGACCTCGGTGATCTGGATCCGGAGCCCGCCGTTGCCGAGCTCCTGGACGATCGCCTCGTGGCCGGACGCCTCGGCCGCCACCTCCTGGGCCTGGGAGACCGAGATCTTGGCCTTGGTGTCGGTCGTGAAGACCGCGCCGCCCTTGAACTCGATGCCCATGTTGAGCCCGCTGACCACCACGCCGAGGATGGCCGTGATCGTGATCAGGATCGAGACGCCGTACCAGATCTTGCGCTTGCCGATGAAGTCGTAGCCGACCTCGCCTCGGTAGAGCCGGGCGCCGAGATTGCCGAGTCGCGACATCTCACGCCTCCTTCGGGTGGTCGGTGGGGGCGTTGACACGGCGTGAGCGGCGCAGCGGCGGCTTGGCGCCGAGACGCTTCGGGTCCAGACCGGACCACGCGTTGCCGCTCGCGAAGAACTTCGTGCGGGCCATCAGCGTCATGACGGGCTTGGTGAAGAGGAACACCACGACCACGTCGAGCAGGGTCGTGAGACCCAGCGTGAAGGCGAAGCCCTGGACCTTGCCGACCGTGACGAGGAACAGCACGGCCGCGGCGAGGAACGACACGAAGTCGGAGACGAGGATCGTGCGCCGGGCCCTGGGCCAGGCGCGCTCGACGGCCGGACGCAGCGTACGGCCTTCGCGGATCTCGTCCCGGATGCGTTCGAAGTACACGATGAAGGAGTCCGCCGTGATGCCGATCGCCACGATGGCACCGCAGACGGCCGGCAGGTTCAGCGCGAAGCCGATGGCCGGGCCGAGGAGCGCCATGATCGTGTAGGTCAGGATGCCGGAGGCGAGGAGGCTCAGGAGCGCGATGAGCGCCAGTCCCCGGTAGTAGGCCACCAGGTAGATGACGACCAGGGCCAGTCCGATGGCACCGGCGATGAGGCCGGCCTCCAGCTGCTCGCCACCGAGGGCGGCGGTGACGGTGGTGACCGTGTCCTCACTGAAGGACAGCGGGAGCGCACCGTACGAGAGGACGTTGGCCAGGTCCTCGGCGGACTGCTGGGTGAAGCTGCCGGAGATCTCGGCGCTGCCGCTGAGGGTCTCGTTCACCTGGGGTGCGGAGACGACCTCGCCGTCGAGGGAGATCGCGAACTGGTTCTGCGGGGACTGCTGCGCCGACAGCTTCTTGGTGATCGCCTGGAACTTCTTGGAGCCCTTGTCCGTGAACTCCATCGAGACGAGCCAGATGCCGCGCTGCTGGTCGAACTGCCCCTTGGCGTCATCGACGTCCGTACCGGAGACCTCGGCCGGGCCGAGGAGGTACTTGGCGTCACCCTCGGAGCTGCACGCGACCGTGGGGTCCTCGGGCTTGACGCCGTCGCCGGCCTTGGCACGGGCGGCCGCGTCGGTGCAGTCCAGCGCGGTGAACTTCTTCTCCAGCGCGGCGGTGGCCGCGTCGGGCGTCTCGGTGGCCGCGGGGGTCTCCCCGGCGCCGGAGCCGCTGGGGGTGGGCGTCTCGTCCTTCTTCAGGGCGCCGGTGACCGCGCGGCCCTGGGTGGTGGTGCTCGCCGAGGGCTTGCTCTCCCCGTCGGAAGCGGTGTCCGGGCTGCTCGCCTTCGCACTGGGCGTGGCGCTCGGCTCCCCGGAACCGCTCGCGGAGGGACTCGCGGAACCGGTGGGCGTGGGTCCGCCGCCGGTCACGGTGAGCACGGGCCGGAAGTAGAGCTGGGCGGTCGTCCCGACCTGTTCCCGAGCCTGCTTCGAGTTCGTGCCCTTGGGAATGTTGACGATGATGTTGGACGTGCCCTGGGTCTGAACCTCGGCCTCGGAGACACCCAGACCATTGACACGGCGTTCGATGATGCTGACCGCGGTGTTCATGTTGGTCTCGTTGATCGCCTCGGGCTTGCCGGGCTGGCTCTTCGCCTTGAGGGTGATCGACGTGCCACCTGCCAGGTCGATACCAAGCCGGGGCGTGGTGTGACCGGACAGGAACATCCCGCCGGTGAGCGCGACCATGGCAATGAGGATCAGAGCCAGGGCACGGCCCGGCTTGCTCTGTCCACCGGAAGATCCCCGGCCCTTCTTCGGTGCTGCCACCTTTTTGCTTCTCCCTGTCCAACCGCCCCGCGCCGGGTACGCGCCCGAGCGGCCATGAAGTGTAGTGGGGACCCGCCCCCGAGAAGACCGCACGGCCCATGAGACGCCGGACCCCTGTGGGTGTCCGGCGTCTCGTGGATCGTGGAACTACTTGGTGTCGCCCTCGCTGTCGGCCTTGGTGTCCTTGGCCTCTGCGCCCTTCGGCTCGGCGTCGGCCTCGGCCTTCTTGCCCAGGTCGATCTTCGCCACGTCCGCGTCGTCGTCCTTGTCCGCCGGCTCGGCGGCGGTCAGCGAGGAGGCGTCGTCGGGCACGACGGCGTCGCCGACCTCGAGGTCGGCGTCGTCACCGTGGACGATGCGGTTGTACTCCGCGTCGTCCAGGACCGCGCCGATGGCGTTCTTGGCGTAGATGGCGTGGACGCCGGGCGCGACCTCGAGGAGAACCGTGTCTTCCTGAATCTCCTTGACGGTGGCGTACATGCCTCCGATCGTGCGGACGCCGGTGCCCGGCTGCATGTCGTTGCGCATCTGCGCAGCCGCCTGCTGCTTCTTCTTGGCGGACCGGGTCATCAGGAACATGGCCCCGATGAGCACGATGAAGGGGAGGAGGGTCACGAGACTCACGGGACGGAACTTCCTTCGCACGACCGCGCTGCTGTGCGGCCTGGTCTACGGGGGTGGGTACACCGACCTGTACGGGCGGCATCGGCGGAGTCTAAGCGAGTCCGCATCATTGGAACAACGCCCAGCATGGCACCGTGGTTCCCCTGGACGCCAACCTGTGACGCGTCACGCCCCGAACAGGCCCTGTTGTCCCTTTGCGCCGTGCTGCGGCGGTACGAGACCGAGGTGCGCCCACGCCGCGGGCGTGGCGACCCGCCCGCGCGGCGTCCTGGCCAGCAGCCCCTCCCGTACGAGGAAGGGCTCGGCGACCTCCTCGACCGTCTCCCGCTCCTCCCCCACCGCGACCGCCAGGGTCGACAGACCGACGGGGCCGCCGCCGAAGAGCTTCAGCAGGGCGCCGAGCACGGCGCGGTCCAGGCGGTCCAGGCCGCGGGCGTCGACCTCGTACACCCGCAGGGCGGCGGCCGCGATGTCCCGGTCGATCCGTCCCTCGGCCTTGACCTGTGCGTAGTCCCGGACGCGGCGCAGCAGCCGGTTGGCGATGCGGGGCGTGCCCCGGGAGCGTCCGGCGATCTCGGCGGCGCCCTCGGTGTCTATGGCCACGTCGAGGAGGCCGGCGGAGCGGTGGATGACGCGCTCCAACTCGGTGGGGGCGTAGAACTCCATGTGGCCGGTGAAGCCGAAGCGGTCGCGCAGCGGGGGCGGCAGGAGTCCGGCCCTGGTGGTGGCGCCGACCAGGGTGAACGGCGGCAGTTCCAGCGGAATGGCGGTGGCGCCGGGGCCCTTGCCGACGATCACGTCGACGCGGAAGTCCTCCATGGCCATGTAGAGCATCTCCTCGGCGGGCCGGGACATGCGGTGGATCTCGTCGAGGAAGAGGACCTCGCCCTCCTGGAGGGAGGAGAGGATCGCGGCGAGGTCTCCGGCGTGCTGGATCGCGGGGCCGGAGGTGATCCTGATCGGCGCCTCCATCTCGGCCGCGATGATCATGGAGAGGGTGGTCTTGCCGAGCCCGGGGGCTCCGGAGAGCAGGACGTGGTCGGCCGTGGCTCCGCGGGCCCGGGCCGCCTTGAGCACCAGGTCGAGCTGTTCGCGCACCTTCTCCTGGCCGACGAACTCGTGGAGGTCCTTGGGGCGCAGGGCGGCCTCGACGGCCGTGTCCTCGCCGTCGGCGCCGGCGGCGACCAGCCGGTCCTCCAGCCGCTCGTCCTCCAGCTCGCCCGTGTCGGCTCCGGTCTCGTCCCAGTTCATCTCGTCAGTCCCGCCTCGGGTGTTTCGGTGCCGGGCCCTGCGGTGCGCCGGCCGGCGTACGGGGCGTCGTGCCCCTGCGGTCAGCGTGCGCGGTTGAGGGTCTGCAGGGCCGCGCGCAGCAGCTGCGGCACGGGCGGCTGGGCGCCCGCGGCGAGCGCGGCCTCGGCCTGCGGTGCCACGGCGGTCACCGCCTCGTCGGCCTCACGCGTCGCGTAGCCGAGGCCGATCAGGGCGGCCTGCAGCTGGTCGCGCCAGGAGGAGCTGACCGCGGTGCCGATGCCCTGCTGCCCGATGTGCGCCCCGACCGGCTCGCCGAGCCGGTCCTTGAGCTCCAGGAGGAGCTTCTGGGCACCCTTCTTGCCGATGCCGGAGACGGCGGTGAGCGCCTTCTCGTCCCCGGTGGCGACGGCGATGCGCAGGGCGTCCGGACTGTGGGTGGCGAGCATGGCCTGGGCGAGCCGGGGGCCGACGCCGCTGGCGGTCTGGAGGAGCTCGAAGACCTGCCGCTCGTCGTCGTCGGCGAAGCCGTAGAGGGTGAGCGAGTCCTCCCGTACGACGAGGGAGGTGGCCAGCTTGGCCTCCTGGCCGATCCGCAGGCCCGCGAGGGTGCCGGGGGCGCACTGGACGGCCATGCCGATGCCGCCGACCTCGATCACGGCCGTGGTCGGAGCGAGGGCGGCCACCGGGCCGGAGACGAAGGCGATCATGCGGTACGGCCTTTCAGCGTGCGGTGGGCGGCGACGGCCTGCTGCAGTCGGTTCTGAGCGGGCGCGCGCCAGATGTGGCAGATGGCGAGGGCGAGGGCGTCGGCGGCGTCGGCCGGCCTGGGCGGCGCGTCGAGCCGGAGGAGGCGGGTCACCATCGCCCCCACCTGCGCCTTGTCGGCGCGCCCGGATCCGGTGACGGCCGCCTTGACCTCGCTGGGCGTGTGCAGGGCGACCGGGATGCCCCGGCGGGACGCGCAGAGCATGGCGACGGCACTGGCCTGGGCGGTGCCCATCACCGTGCGCACGTTGTGCTGGGCGAACACCCGCTCCACCGCGACGAACTCGGGCCGGTGTTCGTCGAGCCACTCCTCGATGCCCCGCTCGATGGCGACCAGCCGGTGGCCGAGCTCGGCGTCGGCCGGGGTCCGCACGACACCGACTCCGATCATCGTGAGCGGCCTTCCGGCGACGCCCTCGACGACTCCGACACCGCACCGGGTCAGCCCCGGGTCCACGCCCAGCACCCGCATGACAGGGCCCCCTCCACCACTCGGTCAACTGTTCCCGCAGGCTATCGGCTCCCACCGACAATGCGGCGGGCCGACGGGGTGTGTCCCCGTCGGCCCGCCGCGGCCGTGCTGTCCGCCTCAGGCGTCGACCTTCTCCATGACCTCGTCGGAGACGTCGAAGTTGGCGAAGACGTTCTGCACGTCGTCGCTGTCCTCCAGTGCGTCGATCAGCTTGAAGATCTTGCGCGCGCCCTCTTCGTCGAGGTCGACCTGCATGGTGGGCAGGAAGTCGGCCTCGGCCGAGTCGTAGTCGATGCCGGCCTCCTGGAGCGCGGTACGGACCGCGACCATGTCGGTGGCCTCGCTGACGACCTGGTAGGTCTCACCGAGGTCGTTGACCTCCTCGGCGCCCGCGTCGAGGACCGCGTCGAGGACGTCGTCCTCGGACAGCTCGCCCTTGGGGACGATGACGACGCCCTTGCGGTTGAACAGGTACGAGACCGAACCCGGGTCGGCCATGGAACCGCCGTTGCGGGTCATCGCGACACGCACGTCCGACGCGGCGCGGTTGCGGTTGTCGGTGAGGCACTCGATGAGCACCGCGACACCGTTCGGGCCGTAACCCTCGTACATGATCGTCTGGTAATCGACGCCGCCCGCTTCGAGACCGCCACCGCGCTTGACCGCGGAGTCGATGTTCTTGTTCGGGACGGAGCTCTTCTTCGCCTTCTGAATGGCATCGACGAGGGTCGGGTTCCCCTCGGGGTCCACACCTCCGGTGCGGGCCGCTACCTCGATGTTCTTGATCAGCTTCGCGAAGAGCTTGCCGCGCTTGGCGTCAATCACGGCCTTCTTGTGCTTCGTCGTAGCCCATTTAGAGTGGCCGGACATCTGCCTTCTCCTTCGCGTCACCAGAATCGATCCGAACCCGAGAGATCCTACCGGGATCGAGTCGGCCCACGGCGCGCACCATGTCGACGAAGAGTGCGTGCACGCGGTGGTCCCCGGTCAGTTCGGGGTGGAACGAGGTGGCGAGGGCGTTTCCCTGGCGGACGGCCACGATATGGCCGCCGTGCGTCGCGATGACGTCCACCGCGGCACCCACCGACTCCACCCAGGGAGCCCGGATGAAGACGCCCTCGACGGACCCGCCGGGCACACCGTCGACCTCGACGGCCGCTTCGAAGGACTCGTTCTGCCGCCCGAAGGCGTTACGGCGCACGATCATGTCGATGCCGCCGACGGTCTCCTGGCCCGAAATGGGGTATCCCCCGCTCGAACGGGAGGGAGAGCTCGGGGAAGGGCCGAGGATCTCGTCGGCGAGCAGGATCATTCCGGCGCAGGTGCCGTAGACCGGCATCCCCGCGGCGACCCGGGCCCGCAGGGGTTCCATCATGCCGAACAGGACGGCCAGCTTGGACATCGTGGTGGACTCGCCGCCGGGTATGACGAGCCCGTCGACCTCGGCGAGCTCCTCGGGCCGTCGGACCGGCCTGGCCACGGCGTCCGCCGAGGCCAGGGCGATCAGGTGCTCCCGTACGTCGCCCTGGAGGGCCAGGACTCCGATGACAGGGGTGTCGGTCATCAGTGGTTACCAGCCGCGGTTGGCGTAGCGCTCGGCCTCGGGCAGCGTGTCGCAGTTGATGCCGACCATGGCCTCGCCCAGGTTGCGGGAGGCGTCCGCGATGACCTTCGGGTCGTCGTAGAAGGTGGTGGCCTTCACGATGGCGGCGGCGCGCTTGGCCGGGTCGCCGGACTTGAAGATGCCGGAACCCACGAAGACGCCCTCGGCACCGAGCTGACGCATCAGGGCCGCGTCGGCGGGGGTGGCGACGCCACCGGCGGAGAACAGGACGACGGGCAGCCTGCCGAGCTCGGCGACCTCCTTGACCAGCTCGTACGGGGCACGGAGGTCCTTGGCGGCGGCGTACAGCTCGTTGTTGTCGTAGCCGCGCAGACGGGCGATCTCGTTCTTGATCTGGCGCAGGTGGCGGACGGCCTCGACGACGTTGCCGGTGCCGGCCTCGCCCTTGGAGCGGATCATCGCGGCACCCTCGGCGATGCGGCGCAGGGCCTCGCCCAGGTTGGTGGCGCCACAGACGAAGGGGGTGGTGAAGGCGAACTTGTCGCTGTGGTTGACCTCGTCGGCCGGGGTGAGGACCTCGGACTCGTCGATGTAGTCGACTCCCAGGGACTGCAGTACCTGCGCCTCGACGAAGTGCCCGATGCGGGACTTGGCCATGACGGGGATGGAGACGGCCCCGATGATCTCCTCGATCATGTCGGGGTCGGACATCCGGGCCACGCCGCCGTCCTTGCGGATGTCGGCCGGGACCCGCTCCAGGGCCATGACGGCCACGGCGCCCGCGTCCTCGGCGATCTTCGCCTGCTCGGCGTCGACGACGTCCATGATCACGCCGCCCTTGAGCTGCTCGGCCATGCCGCGCTTGACGCGGGCGGTGCCGGTGGCCGGGGACTCGGTGGACTGGGTGCTGGGGAGCGTGGACACGGATCGACCTCACTGGGGAGAAGACGCTGGATGCTGCACCTGAGCAAACGCTCCGGGACCAGTCCACAGCAAGGGCCAATGAACACCGCGTGGATCGTTTTGCCGCCCACCGCCCCGCGGCGGGACCTGCTCCGCGCCCCGCTCCCTCAGGTACCGGGCCGGTCGGCGAGGGCCACCGGCGGCTCGTCGTCCATCTCGAACGCCAGCGGGAACGGGGCGTGCCCGGCGAGCCGGAACAGCCGCACCGTCCGGTGCCTGCGCAGGGCCCGGGCGGCGCGCACCGAGTCGTTGTGGAAGCGGCGCGCCATCGGTACGCGCCGTACGGCGGCGGCGAGTTCCCCGGCCGCGTCCTCACCGCCGGGGACCTGCTTCACCGCTTCGACCTGGGCCGTCTCGCCGAACACCGCCCGCAGCGCGGTGCTCAGCTCGCTCTCGGCGACCTCGCGCCGCTCCTCCTCGGCCTGCCGGGCGGCGTGCGCCGCCTCGTACAGCACGATGGAGGCCGCCGGGTCCAGGACTCCGGAGGTGGCCAGCTCCTGGGTGACCGAGGCGCGGCGCAGCAGCTGCGCGTCCAGGGCCGCGCGGGACGCGTCGATACGGGCGTGGAGCCGGTCGAGCCGCCCGGCGGTCCAGCTGAGGTACAGGCCGATCGCGAGGAGCGCGACGGCAATCCAGATGAGGGTTTCGATCACGGGCGGCAAGGCTACCGTCGGTGCGGGCGCCATAGGCCCCCCGGTACGCCGCAGCGGCCCCGGCGCCCCGGCCCGGAGCGGTCCCCCGGCTCAGGTCCCCGTCCCGGCGCAGCCCCACCGCTCACGCCCCCGGCGGCGGGCCCGCGCTCAGTCCTGGGCCCAGTCCCCGGTCCGGTCCTTGGCCAGACCGAAGCGGGCGCGCAGGCCCGTGCGTTCGTCCGTGTCCACGGACGCGGCCCCCTCCGTCACCGTCTCGTACACCGCGAGGATGTCCGCACCGACCGTCGCCCAGTCGAAGCGCCGTACGTGTGCGCTGCCCCGCTCCCGCAGCCCCGCACGCCGCTCCGGGTCGCCGAGCAGCCGGATCGCGGCCTTGGCGAGCGCGTCCGCGTCCTCGTTGGCGAAGAGGTCGCCGGCCGCACCCTGGTCCAGCACCTGGGCGAACGCGTCGAGGTCGCTGGCCAGCACGGGTGCCCCCGCCGACAGGGCCTCGACCAGGATGATGCCGAAGCTCTCGCCGCCGGTGTTCGGCGCGACGTACACGTCGACGCTGCACAGCAGCCGCGCCTTGTCCTCGTCGCTCACCATGCCGAGGAACTCGACGTGCCCACGCAGCTCCTCCGGCAGCGAGGCGACCGCTTCCTCCTCGTCACCGCGGCCCGCGACCAGCAGCCGGGTGTCCGGGCGGGCGGCGACGATCGCGGGGAGCGCCCTCATCAGGACGGGCAGTCCCTTGCGCGGCTCGTCGATGCGCCCTATGAAGCCGAGCGTGCCCCCCTGCCACTCGGCCTTCGGCTCCGCACCGGCGAAGAAGCCCACGTCCACGCCGTTGGGGATGAGCACGGCGTCACCACCGAGGTGTTCGACCAGGGTCCGCCGCGCGTACTCGCTCACCGCGATCCGCGCGCTGATCTTCTCCAGCGCCGGCTGGAGGATCGGGTACGCGGCGATCATCGCGCGGGAGCGCGGGTTGGACGTGTGGAACGTGGCTACGATCGGCCCCTGCGCCGCCCAGCAGGTCAGCAGGCCCAGCGAGGGCGCGGTGGGCTCGTGGATGTGGATGACGTCGAAGGTGCCGTCGTGCAGCCAGCGCCGTACCCGCGCGGCGGACAGGAACCCGAAGTTCAGCCGTGCCACGGAGCCGTTGTACGGGACCGGCGTCGCCCGGCCCGCGGACACCACGTACGGCGGCAGCGGCGTCTCCTCGTCGGAGGGCGCCAGGACCGAGACGTGGTGCCCGAGCCGGATCAGGTGCTCGGCCAGGTCCCGGATGTGGAACTGCACGCCGCCCGGGACGTCCCAGGAGTAGGGGCAGACGATGCCGATCTTCACGGAGCTTCCCCCTGGGGTTCCAGATCGGAGATCCATAGCCGCTGCAGCATGTGCCAGTCCTCCGGATGCTCGGCGATCCCGGTGGCGAAGGCATCGGCCAGCGCCTGTGTCATGGAGGACGTGTTCTCGGCGCGGGTACCTGCCTCCGGTACGGGGACCGGCGGATGGATCCGTGCCCGCATCACCGGGCCGTCGTACCAGAGGGTGACGGGCAGCAGCAGCGCGCCCGTCTGCTGGGCGAGCAGCGCGGGTCCTGCGGGCATCCGCGCGGTGTCGCCGAAGAAGGTCACCTCGACGCCGGTGGCCGACAGGTCGCGGTCGGCCACCAGGCAGACCAGGCCGCCCGCGCGCAGCCGCCGTGCGAGGGTCCCGAAAGCGGCCCCGCCGCTGTGCGGCAGGACCTCCATGCCCAGACCCTGGCGGTAGGCGACGAACCGGTCGTACAGGGTCGCCGGCTCGAGCCGCTCGGCGACGGTGGTGAACGGCATCTTCAGGTCGGTGGTGACCCAGGCACCGGCCAGGTCCCAGTTCCCCAGGTGCGGCAGAGCGAGGACGACCCCGCGCCCGGCGTCCATGCCCTCGGTGAGCCGGTGGACTTCCTGGACGTCGATGCCGGCCCTGATCCGCTCCGGGGTCCAGGCGGGCAGCCTGAAGGACTCCATCCAGTAGCGCATGTACGAGCGCATGCCGGCCTTCGACAGCTCGGCGAGGCGGGCCGGGCCCGCGTCCGGCACCACGCGGGCCAGATTCGACTCGAGCCGCAGCACCGCCTTCCCCCGCCGCTTCCACACCTGGTCGGCCAGGGTCCGGAAGAGCGCCCCGGCGGCCTGCTCGGGAAGCCTCCTGACCGCGCCCCAGCCGAGCCCGTAGAGTCCGTCGGTCAGCCGTCCCCGGAGTCCGGGTCCGGTGCCGCTCACTGCGCGGCCCCGCTCCCCTGCTCCGTGGCCCCGTCCACGGCGGCGGCCGCCGCGTCGGCCTCGGCCGACTCCCGCCGGACGGTCACCACACGCTGGACCAGCGTCACCAGACTGCCCGCGGCGACGATCCACAGCGCGATCGGCAGCAGGACCTGGATCCCGGGCACGCCGAAGCCGTGCAGCCCGGCCAGTCCCGCCGCGACCAGTGAGATCACCAGGCGCTCGGCGCGTTCCACCAGTCCGTTCACCGCTACCGGGAGTCCGATCGACTCACCGCGCGCCTTCGTGTACGACACCACCTGGCCGCTGGCCAGACAGAAGATCGCCACCGCGCACAGCGTGTTGTCGTCGCCGCTGCCCGCGTACCAGAGCGCGAACCCGGCGAAGATCGCCCCGTCCGCGACCCGGTCGAGCGTCGAGTCCAGGAACGCTCCCCACCGGCTGGAGATCCCCGCCTGCCTGGCCATGTTGCCGTCGACCAGGTCGGAGAAGACGAAGACCGTGATCACGATCGTGCCCCAGAAGAACTCCCCCATCGGGAAGAAGACCAGCGCACCCGCCATCACTCCGGCCGTGCCGACGAGTGTGACCGCGTCGGGACTGACCCCGAGCCGGAGCAGCAGAGCGGCGAACGGTGTGAGGACACGCGTGAAGAATGCACGCGCGTACTTGTTCAGCATGGCCTTCCCGAAGGTTCGTCGGGCCGCGCGACCCCGTCGGCCACCGGCTGGCCCATCGTAGTCACGAGCCGCACACTCCCACGGCCGGGCACCCCCGTCCCGGCGGATCTCCCGCACTTCCCCGGCCCGGCATCCCGGTCCCCGCGGGGTCCCGCACTCCCGCGGCCGGGCGCCCCTCCCCCGCCGACGTCCCGAAGTCATGGCGGGCCGGGTGCGACGTATGGACGGCGCCGGGCGTGAGTGGAAAGCTCGAAGGACCGCGGGCGTCGCCGAAGCCGCCGTGGCGGCTCCCCGTCGCCCGTGCACCTTTCTCCCCCACCGCGCCGGTGCCGACCCGGCACCGCGCCACCCCCACGGGAGGCACGCATCATGGGCGACAGGACACACGCGCACACCGGGGCCGCCGGCAGGGCGACGGCGGCCGACGGGCCCGCTTCCGTACGGAACGTGGTGCTGGTCGGCCACAGCGGCTCCGGCAAGACCACCCTCGTCGAGGCCCTCGCGCTGACGGCCGGGGCACTCAACCGGGCCGGCCGGGTCGAGGACGGCGGAACCGTCTCCGACCACGACGAGATCGAGCGGCGGCGGCAGCGCTCCGTACAGCTCTCGCTGGTCCCCGTCGAGTGGCGCGGCCACCGGGTCAATCTGCTGGACACCCCCGGCTACGCCGACTTCGTCGGGGAGCTCAGGGCCGGTCTGCGGGCGGCGGACGCGGCCCTCTTCGTCGTCTCGGCGGCCCAGGAGGCCGACGCCGTGGCGGGTACCGCCCGTGCCGCGTGGGAGGAGTGCGCGGCCGTCGGGATGCCGCGCGCGATCGTCGTCACGCACCTGGACACCGCACGCACGTCCTTCGACGAGATGACCAGGGTCTGCGGCCGGCTCTTCGGGGGAGACGACCCGGATGCCGTGCTCCCGCTCTACCTGCCGGTGCGCGGCCCCGAGGGCCCGGACGGGCATGCCCGGCTCACCGGTCTCACCGGGCTCCTCACCCAGCGGGTCCTGGACTACTCCTCCGGGGAACGGACCGAGCGCCCGCCCGCCCCGGACCGGCGCGCGCCCCTCCTGGAGGCCCGCAACCGGCTCGTCGAAGGGATCATCGCCGAGAGCGAGGACGAGACCCTGATGGACCACTACCTGGGCGGCGGCGACATCGCCGTCGAGACCCTCGTCGAGGGCCTGGAGCGCGCCGTCGCGCGTGCCTCCTTCCACCCCGTGCTCACCGCCGCGCCGGCCGCCGACGGTGCGCGCCAGGGCGTCGGCACCGTCGAACTCCTCGATCTCGTCACCCGCGGGTTCCCCTCCCCCCTGGAACGCGCCCTCCCCTCCGTCACCACGCCCGAGGGCGCCCCGCGCGCCGTTCCGGTCTGCGACCCGGAAGCACCCCTGGTCGCCGAGGTCGTCAAGACGTCGTCCGACCCCTACGTCGGACGGGTCTGCCTGGTCCGCGTCTTCTCCGGCACCCTGCGCGCCGAGGACACGGTGCACGTCCGCGGCCACGGCCTGACCGACCCCGGCCACCCGGCCCGCCCCTTCCACGACGCCGACGTACGGGTCGGAGCGCTCACCTCCCCGTTCGGCGGGCAGCAGCGTCCCCTGGACGAGTGCGTCGCCGGGGACCTGGCCTGTGTGTCCCGGCTGGGCGGAGCCGAGACGGGTGACACCCTCTCCCCCGCCGGTGACCCGCTGCTGATCGAGCCCTGGACCATGCCGGACCCGCTGCTGCCGCTGGCGGTGCGCGCCCACGGCAAGGCGGACGAGGACAAGCTCTCCCACGGCCTGGCCCGGCTGGTCGCCGAGGACCCCACCATGCGGCTGGAGCAGAACCCCGACACCGGTCAGCTCGTCCTGTGGTGCATGGGCGAGGCCCACACCGATGTCGCGCTGGAGCGGCTGCGCAGCCGGTACGGCGTCCAGGTCGACGCGGTGCCCCACCTCGTGCCCCTCCGGGAGACCTTCGCGTCCCGGACCGTAGGGCGCGGCCGGCACGTCAAGCAGTCCGGCGGCCACGGCCAGTACGCCGTCTGCGAGATCGAGGTGGAGCCGCTGCCGCCCGGCGCGGGCATCGAATTCGTCGACAGGGTGGTCGGGGGCTCGGTTCCCCGCCAGTTCATCTCCTCCGTGGAGAAGGGCGTACGCGCCCAGGCCGCCCGCGGCCTCGCGACCGGACACCCGCTCGTCGACGTGCGCGTCACCCTGCTCGACGGGAAGTCCCACTCGGTGGACTCCTCCGACGCCGCCTTCCAGACCGCAGGTGCGCTCGCCCTGCGCGAGGCCGCCGCCGGCACCCGCGTCCAGCTGCTCGAACCGGTGGCCGAGATCCACGTGCTGGTCCTCGACGCCTACGTGGGCGCCGTGATGAGCGATCTCGCGGGACGCCGCGGCCGGGTGGTCGGCACCGAACAGGAATCCGGTGAGCGCACCCGCATACGCGCCGAGGTGCCCGAGACCGAGATCGGCAGGTACGCCGTCGATCTGCGCGCCCTGACGCACGGCACCGGACGGTTCGACCGGGCGTACGCCCGGCACGAACCCATGCCCTCCCAGCTGGCAGAACGCCTACGCGAAAGGGAGGAAAACCACGCGAGCGGGACCTAGTTGTCCGGATTTGGCTCCCGCCGACCGTCCATGAGCCCGATGCCGGGCGACGCCGCGTTCCGGACGATACGCTGTGGTCCCAGCTCAGAAGGTGTGCGACGTACGGTAGTTGGGAACAGCCGCAGGAGCAGACCGTGCGGGCGAGTGGGGGCGGCAGTGGCCAACGACGGATTCGATTTCTCTCCCGGAGCGCAGATCCCGCTGCAGGGTTCCGGCGGGCAGGCGGTGGCGACCAACGCCCTCGCCTCCGCCGCGTACCGTGACAGCGATGTGGCCGAGATCCTCAAGGCCAACAGCGAGTGGCACAAGTCCGAGGTGAAACCGGGCAGCTCCAAGCTCTTCAAGTCCGATTACTTCAAGCCGAATCTCGGCGAGGCGTTCTCCCGTGCCGTCCAGGAGCGCATGCTCGGCGGTGCCCGCGGCGCCCTCATCCAGTCCTTCGGCAGCGACCCGCAGACCGTCGTCGAGCACTGTCTGTCCGCGACCCGGCTGCGCAAGGCGCGGGACACCAGACTGACCATGGTCACCGCCGTCTTCGGTCTCGCCTTCCTGCCCGGACTCGTCCTCTGGGTCCTGGCCTTCCGGCTGCGCGACTCCCTCAACAAGTCCAAGGACAAGGCCTTCCAGGCCCTGGGCGGCGTCCTGCTCGTGGCCGTCGGCGGCGTCGCCGCCTTCTTCCTGATCACCATGCCCCTCACCGGGCTCCTGGCCCTCTACCTGCGCGCCATGGTCATCGCCCCGCTGATCGGCTGGGTGCTCGCCAAAAGGATCGCGGAGTCCTCCGCCAAGGACATGCGCGCCCGCTGGGAGGGGCTCCTCTCCGGCGCCGGCGTCAGTGCGAAGATCCCCGAGGCCGTGCCGAAGAACCCCAACGAGACCGCACGCGAGGCGCTGCGCCAGGGCCTGGAGAAGCTCTCCGCCGAACAGCAGTCGAACTCGGTCTTCTACGCGGGCGCCAAGGGCGTCCTCGGCATGGGCACCCGCTGGGGCAGCTGGCAGCTCGCCGAGGAGCTGGTGCCCAAGGACCCGACCAAGGAGATCCACCAGTTCCGCAGCTGGGACGTGGTGCGCGCCATCCACGACCAGCTGAAGATGCTGGAACGCGGCCCCCTGAACACCGGCGGCTTCCCCACCCCGTCCGTCAAGCACTGGATCGTCTCGCCCGTCGGGGAGAACGCGGACTCCGTCTCCCGCCCCTCGGGCGAGGACGTGGCCACCTTCCAGATCAAGCCCCACGAGATACAGCGCATCTGCAACCACCAGCAGTTCAGCAGCGGTGACCGGCACTACCTCGGGGTCCAGTTCACCCTCTGGGACGGCCAGCTGGTCATCACCATGCTGATCACCGTCACCGTGCTCCACGAGACCCTGCGCGTCGAGGTCACCGGACACGCGCTCGGCCCCGTCCACTCGCTCTTCCTGTCCAAGCCGGCCGCCGAGACGAGGACCGTCAAGAAGTCCGTCCGCTTCTGGGAGACCCGCACGATCACGCTCCCCCTCGTCAAGGCGAACGAGGTCGTCAGGCTGGCGCTGCGTGCGCCCCTCACCTGGTACCCGCCGCTGCTCGACTACTTCGGCGGCAAGATCGTCCTCCCCGAGCCCTTCGGGCTGCGCCACGCCTGGGCGGCCAAGCCCTGGGGCCACCGCTTCATGGCGGACGACGCCATGCGGGCGGCCACGCCCGTCCTGCGCGTCGTGCACTCCGCGGCGATGCGGGTCCTGGAGGACCACGGCGTCGACACCGAGCGCTTCAACAACCGCTCCATGGCCCTCAGCGGCATGGTCCAGGACGCCGCGCCGAAGAAGGCCGACGTCTACGACGCGTGAAACAGCGGGTGGGGCGCCCCGGCCGGGGCGCCCCACCCGCTGCGACGATCCGCTCAGACGGCGGGCAGCTCCGCCGGCCACGCGCCGGCCAGCATGGCCCGGGTGTCACCCAGCAGCTGCGGGAGCACCTTCGTGTGCCCGACCACCGGCATGAAGTTCGTGTCCCCGCCCCAGCGCGGCACCACGTGCTGGTGGAGGTGGGCGGCGATCCCGGCGCCCGCGTCGGCGCCCTGGTTCATCCCGATGTTGAAGCCGTGCGCCCCGGAGGCCGCCCGCAGTGCGACCATGGCCCGCTTCGTGAAATCGGCGAGCTCCGCCGTCTCCGGACCGTCCAGCTCCGTGTAGTCGGCGACGTGCCGGTAGGGCACCACCATGAGGTGCCCGCCGTTGTACGGATACAGGTTCAGCACCGCGTAGACCTTCTCGCCCCGGGCGACGACGAGCCCGTCCTCGTCCGACTTGGAGGGAATCACGCAGAACGGACAGCCGTCCCCGGACTCCGGGCCGCTCGGCTTGTTCTCACCCTGGATGTAGGCCATCCGGTGGGGCGTCCACAGACGCTGGAACGCGTCGGGCGTCCCCACTCCGATCTGCTGCTCCGGCTCACTCGTCATGCCCGTCAGCATATTGCTTCGTCCGGGCCGCGCGTGTCGCCGGGTCCTCACCCCGCGGCGCACCGCGATGCTGGCGCCATGAGCGACCGCCCCACGGATCCCGTCCCCCGCCGGCTCACGGAATGGGAGCAGCGCACGGAAGTACCGCTCTTCGCCGCGTCGCTCCTCTTCCTCCTCGGCTACGCGGTGCGCGTCCTCTCCCCCCACGGCTCCGAACCCTGGCGGGACATCGCGCTCGCCCTCGTCGCGGCCACCTGGTCCGCCTTCGTCGTGGACTACGGCGTACGGCTCCGGCTGAGCGGGCAGGGCCGGCGCTTCGCGCGCACCCACTGGCTGGACACGCTCGTCCTGCTGCTGCCGCTGCTGCGCCCGTTGCGCGTGGTCCGGGTCTACTCGGCGGTCCAGAAGCGCCGGGAGCAGCCGCGGCTGAGCCTGTACGCCCGCGTGATCGTGTACGCGGGCCTCACGTCCGTGCTCCTGGGCTTCTCCGCCGCACTCGCCGTGTACCAGCAGGAGCACGGGGCGCCGGGTGCCTCGATCCGCACGTTCGGCGACGCGGTGTGGTGGGCGTGCGCGACGCTGACGACGGTGGGGTACGGGGACGCCGTGCCGGTGACACCGGTGGGCCGGCTGATCGCGGCGCTGCTGATGGCCTGCGGCCTCGCGCTGCTGGGGGCGGTGACGGGCTCGTTCTCGTCGTGGCTGCTGCAGGTGTTCTCCCGGGAGGACGAGAAGGGGCCCCCGGCGAGCGGGTAGCTCACCGGGGGCCCTCTCGTGTCCGGGTCAGACCTGGACGCGGTCCTCGACGGCCTTCGCGATCTTGGCGATGGCCTCGTCGACCGGGATGCCGTTCTCCTGCGAACCGTCGCGGTAGCGGAAGGAGACGGCGCCGTTGGCCATGTCCTCGTCGCCGGCGATGATCATGAAGGGGACCTTCAGCTTCTGCTGGTTGCGGATCTTCTTCTGCATGCGGTCCGAGGAGGCGTCCACGTCGACCCGCAGCCCCTGCTTGCGCGCCTTGGCGGCGAACTCCTGCAGGTACGGGATGTGGCTGTCGCCGATCGGGATGCCGACCGCCTGGACCGGGGCCAGCCACACCGGGAACGCGCCCGCGTAGTGCTCCAGCAGCACAGCGAAGAAGCGCTCGATGGAACCGAACAGCGCACGGTGGATCATGACCGGGCGCTGCTTGGTGCCGTCCGGGCCGGTGTACTCCAGGTCGAAGCGCTCCGGGAGGTTGAAGTCGAGCTGCACGGTCGACATCTGCCAGGTCCGGCCGATGGCGTCCTTGCACTGGACCGAGATCTTCGGGCCGTAGAACGCGGCGCCGCCCGGGTCCGGGACCAGCGGCAGGTTCTGCTTCTCGGCGACCTGGCGCAGCGTCTCGGTGGCCTCTTCCCAGACCTCGTCCGAGCCGACGAACTTCTCCGGGTCCTTGGTGGACAGCTCCAGGTAGAAGTCGGTCAGACCGTAGTCGCGGAGCAGGTTCAGGACGAAGGTGAGCGTCCTGTCGAGCTCCTCGGCCATCTGCTCCTTGGTGCAGTAGATGTGCGCGTCGTCCTGCGTGAAGCCGCGCGAGCGGGTCAGCCCGTGGACGACACCCGACTTCTCGTACCGGTAGACCGTCCCGAACTCGAAGAGTCGCAGCGGCAGTTCACGGTACGAGCGGCCGCGCGCGTCGAAGATCAGGTTGTGCATCGGGCAGTTCATCGGCTTGAGGTAGTAGTCCACCCCGTCGTCGAGCTGCATGGGCGGGTACATGCCGTCGGCGTACCAGTCCAGGTGGCCGGACTTCTCGAACAGCTTGCCCTTGGTGGCGTGGGGGCTGTAGACGAACTCGTAGCCCTCCTCCTCGTGGCGGCGCCGCGAGTAGTCCTCCATGGCCCGGCGGATGACGCCGCCCTTGGGGTGGAAGACGGCGAGGCCGGGGCCGATCTCGTCGGGGAAGGAGAAGAGGTCCAGCTCGTTGCCGAGCTTGCGGTGGTCGCGCTTGGCGGCCTCCTCCAGGAACTCCAGGTGCGCCTTGAGCTCGTCCTTGGTCGGCCACGCGGTGCCGTAGATGCGCTGGAGCATCGGGTTCTTCTCGCTGCCCCGCCAGTACGCGGCCGCGTTCCGCATCAGCTTGAACGCGGGGATGAACCGGGTGGTGGGCAGGTGCGGGCCCCGGCAGAGGTCCTTCCAGCACAGGTCGCCGGTCTTGGCGTCCAGGTTGTCGTAGATGGTCAGCTCGCCGCCGCCCACCTCGACGTCGGCGCCGTCGTCCGAGGAGGCCGAGCCCTTGATGCCGATCAGCTCGAGCTTGTACGGCTCGTCGGCGAGCTCCTCGCGGGCGGCCTCGTCGGTGACGACCCGGCGCGAGAACCGCTGCCCGCGCTTCTGGATCTCCTGCATCTTCTTCTCGATGGCCTTGAGGTCCTCGGGCGTGAACGGCTTCTCGACGTCGAAGTCGTAGTAGAAGCCGTCCTTGACCGGCGGGCCGATGCCCAGCTTGGCCTCGGGGTGCAGCTCCTGCACGGCCTGGGCCATCACATGCGCGGTGGAGTGCCGCAGGATGTTCAGGCCGTCCTCGGAGGAGATCTCGACGGGCTCGACGACCTCGCCGTCCTTGAGCTCGTACGCGAGGTCGCGCAGCTCACCCTCGATACGTGCGGCGACGACGGTGCGCTGCCCGGGGAAGAGCTCGCCGGCCGTCGTACCCGTCGTCACCACGTGCTCTTCCCGCTCGGAATCGCGTTGGATGATCACACGGACGTCTGACACCGGTCTCTCCTGACTGAGGGGGTGCGTCGCTTTCCTTCTGCGCGCGCAGGGGGAATCGTACCGAGCCGGAGCCCCCGGACGCGAAAGGGATACCGCGGGGCTACCCCTCGTCCCCCGTGCAGGCCTCCTCGAAGAAGTCGACGTTCTCCTGGAGTGACTTCATCAGCCGGTCCCGCTCCGCCTCGTCGACCTGGACGGGAGCCACCTGGGAGGCGCCGGTGAGCCGCCGGAAGCCGCCCCGGCTCTCCAGCCGGCCCTCCACCCGCAGCGGCAGTCCGACGAGGTGGGCGTGGCCCGCGATCCGGTACGCCTCCTCGTCGAGCTCGATCCGCACGTGCGCGACCTCGGCGCCCGCCAGCACCCGCAGCCGCACGACGCCGGGGCCGCGTGGCCCGGAGCGGCGCAGCCGTACGACGGCTCCGGTGATCCGCACCCGGACGGAGGGCTCGTCCCGGAGGTAGCGCGCCCCTGCCAGACGCAGGGCGGGCAGGTCGCCCGGGGAGAATTCGACGGGCTCGGGCCGCGCGGGGCAGCCTGCGGGGGTTCCCGCGGCGGGTGCCCAGTCCAGGCTGATCCCGGCACCCTCGGATCCCCGGACCAGGTCGGTCAGCGCCTTGGTCAGCTCACGGCTGACCCCGGCCGCGACGGCACTGTCGAACGCCTCCATGCCCCCGGTGGCGCGCTGGTAGTCGACGGCCTCCCGGGTGGCGTGCAATGCCTGGTGGAGCCGCACGGCGACGGCCCGCCCGGAGGCGACGGGGACGAACACCGTGAGCCGGCTGCCGACCGGCGCGGGACCGACGAGTATGCCGTCCAGAGCCGCCCGCGCCTTCACCCGGTGGCGCGCACCGTGGTGGCCGGCGAGGCCGCGTGCGGCGAGTGCTCCGGCGAGCAGGATCTTCCGGGCCGCCGTCCGCAGTTGTTCGGTCTCCGTCCAGCCGGCGGCGCCGGCCGTCCCCTCGGGCACGTCGCGCCACCAGCGGATCTCGTCGCTGGGAACGGCGAGGGAGACGAGGATCTCGCGGGCGGACGGGGCGGCGCAGTGCACGAGTGCGCTGAGCGCCTCGGCCAGCAGGTCCTCGCTGTCCGGGTAGGAGGCGGTGTCGGGCACGAGCAGGCTGGGGCCCGCCGCGGCGGGTCCGGGCGGGGTCCAGCGGCTGTAGTGCCCGGCGACCGCCCCGCGGCGGCGCCAGCCGTGCCGGCCCAGGAGGGAGCCGAGGACGGCGGGGTCGACGAGGGCGGGGTCGGGCCCCTGGCGCGGGTCCGGGTCCTCGACACAGGGGTGTGCGCGCGTGCCGGCAGGTGCCGCCCGGTCGGCGGGCTCGTCCATCGGTCGGTGCATCAGGGTCTCCCTCCCGCCCCGACCCGGGCCATGATCTCGCAGAGTGCTCGGTCGTCGAAGATCCGCGAGGTCGGGATCCGGACAGTGGTCCTGTGCCGTCCCGTCACCGCGTGGCCGGCCAGGTTGGTCCAGTAGCAGCAGTGCCTCAGGTCGAGCCGCTCGTGTCCGGCCCGCAGCCAGTCCTCTTGGCTGCGGGGCACGAGCATCACGACCAGGATCTTGTGCACCGAGACGGGCGTCCGCGCGAGCTTCACCAGATGGGCGTTGTCGAGGGTGAAGGAGAACGCCTCGCCCGGTGGGTGCGGCGGGATCTGGTAGGTGCACTTGAGCTGCACCTTGATGGTCACTTCGTCGTCGACGGTGTGCTCGGGGGCGCTGTGGCTGACGTGCCAGTCGATGCCGTTGTCGGGAAAGGGCTGCGAGAGGGAGCATCCCGCCGCGGCGGCCACCGCGTGCAGGTAGCCCACCTGGAGGGTCTCCATGCACGCGGTGGTGGCGAGGGTGCCGCGCGACGGTGGTGCGATCCGCTGGGGTGGCGGTCCTCCCCCGTGGTTTCCGGTGCGGGCGGGACCCCCTGGATTCGGCTGCGCGAGCGCCATGGCTCCGTGTGCCTTCCGGGCTGTGCCGACCGGTTGCCCGGTCTCCGCTGACGGGACGGCCAACTTCCTTACCCGTCATCTGTGTTGTCACCGCAGGAGGGCGGCCGCAAACGGCGTATCAGGCAAAGGGCGCGGGTATCACCGGATCGGGCAGAGGAATCCCGCCATCTGCCAAGCAGGTGCGAGGAGTTCGGGGATGATGCACTGGTTCGAAGGGCCGCTGGCGGCTTTTGACACAGAGACGACGGGCGTGGACGTCGAGGAGGACCGGATCGTTTCGGCTGCCCTCGTCGTCCAGGACACCGCGGGCGGACGGCTCCGCGTCACCCGCTGGCTCGTCAATCCGGGGATCCCGGTGCCCGTCGGGGCGACCGAGATCCACGGTCTGACCGATGACCATCTGCAGCGCAACGGCCGGTGGCCCGCGCCGGTGGTCGAGGAGATAGCCCGGGCGCTGGCCGAGCAGTGCGCGACGGGGCGGCCGCTCGTCGTGATGAACGCACCGTTCGACCTGACGCTGCTCGACCGGGAGCTGAAGCGTCACCGGGCGTCGTCGCTGGCCGGCTATCTGGGGAACGCACCGCTGTGCGTGCTGGATCCGCGGGTCCTGGACAAGCATCTGGACCGCTACCGCAAGGGCCGTCGCACGCTGACGGATCTGTGCGCGCTGTACGAGGTGGTGCTGGACGGGGCGCACGACGCGGCGGCCGACGCGGCGGCCTCGCTGGAGCTGGTGCGCGCGGTGGGGCGGCGGTTCTCCGCCCGGCTGGAGCGGCTGAGTCCGGCGGAGCTGCATTCCCTGCAGGCGGTGTGGCACGCGGCGCAGGCACGCGGGCTGCAGGCGTGGTTCGAGAAGAGCGGTGCGCCGGAGGCGGTGGACCCGGCGTGGCCCATGCGTCCGGGGCTGCCCGCGGCGGCCTGATCCGGGTGCGGGTACGCGAGAGCCGGTCCGTCGGTGGTGCTGACGGACCGGCTCTTCCCGGGTGGGCGATACTGGTTTCGAACCAGTGACCTCTTCGGTGTGAACGAAGCGCTCTCCCACTGAGCTAATCGCCCGGGAACGGGTTGAACCATACAGGGCCCCGAGGGGTACGTTCAAACCGCTTCGCGGAGTGAAGGTCCCGGGCGCTCGTGAAGCGGTGGTGGTCCCGGTCCGAGGGTCCGGTCCGCGCGAGCGGGACCTACTCAGGGACGGAACTGAGTATCCGAGCGCATGTACGAGGCTGTGGCCGCCGCCACACTCCCGTACATGGAACATGTGCCGCCGCCCGCCGAGGAACTGGCGCTCCTCGACCGAGAACTGGTCCGGCTGGACGCCCACAGGCTGCAGCTGCTGAACCGCCGCGCCTGGCTGCTGAGCGTGCTGCGGCCACCGGTCGCGCCGCCGTACGGGGCACCTCCCGCGGGGCCCCCCGCCGGGCCGTTCGCCTGGGGGCCGCCGAGCGGTGCGGCGCCGGCGGGCCGTGCGGCCCCGGCGGCCGCTTCGTCGGGTGTGCAGAACGTGCTGCTGGTCCTCGGTGGGCTGCTGCTGACGATCGCGGCGATCGCCTTCACCCTGTTCAGCTGGGGCGAGATGGGCATCGCGGGCCGTTCGGCGGCGCTGGCGGCGGTCACGGCGGGCGCCCTCGTGGCACCCGCGACGCTGCTGCGCCGGGGGCTGACCTCGACGGCCGAGGCGCTGGCCGCGCTGGCATCGGTACTGATGGTGCTCGACGCGTACGCGCTGCACGCGGTGGCGGCGCCGGACACGGACGGGCCGGCGTTCTCGGCTGTCGCGTCCGCCGTCCTGGCCTCGGTGTGGACGGCGTACGGACTGTGGCTCGGGCGGCTGCGGCTGCCGCTGCCCGCGGCCGTGGTGGCGGGTCAGCTGCCGCTCCTGCTGTGGGCGTGGGCCGCGGGCGCGCCCGCGGTGGTCTTCGGATGGGCGCTGCTGGTGACGGCTGCGGCGGATGTGGCGGTGGCGCTGCGGGGCCGTGGGCTCGCGGTGCGGGTCACGGCGGCTGTCGGGGCGTCGGCGACCGGGCTGGTCGCGCTGCTCATCGGTCTGGGTCTGTCCGTGTCGGCCGGTGCTCCGCCGGCAGCGGTGGGTCCCGGGGCCCTGCTGCTGGCGGGTGCGGGGCTGGCCGTGGCCGGGGCTTGGCGCGCGCCGCAGGGGTGGGCCGTGGCCGCGGGTGTGGTGGCGGGCCTGGCCTCGGTGGCCGCGGTGGGCGGTGTGCTGCGTACGGGGCTGCCGTGGGACTGGGCGGTCCTCGTACATCTGCTGTGCGGTCTCGCGTTGCTGCTGGTACTGCGGCTCCGGATCCCGCGACCGGTGGGCCGGGGTGTGGTGGCGGCGTCCGCCGCGGTCACGGCGGTTGCGCTGCTGTGGGCGTTGCCGGTGGTCGCCGCGGTGCTGCTGGGGCCGGTGTCGGTGGGGGCGGACGTGTGGTCCGGGGCACCGGAGGGGTTCCGGGAGGCGCTCGGGCTGTCGACGGCGTGGCCGGCGTCGGCCGCGTCCCCGGTGGTGCTCGTGGTGGTGGCGGCCGTGCTGACGGCGCTGCACTCCGGGTGGAGGCGGATGCCTTGGACGTTCGTGTCGCCCGGTCCGGGGTGGCGGATCGCCGCGGGGGCGGGCGCACCGGTTCTGGCCTGGGGTGCGGTGCTGGCCCTGCTCGCGGTGTCGGACGTGCCGTACGCGGTGGCGGTGGGCGTGGAACTGCTGCTGGTGGCGGGGCTCCTGGAGCTCGCCGTGCGGCGGGCGCCCGGCGGCGCGTCCCTGACCGCTCTGGTCTGCGGGCTCGTGGGCGCGGTGGGTGCGGGGCTGCTCGCGTCGGCCGCCGAGCCGGCCACGTACGTGGTGTTCGGGGGGCTGCTGGTGCTGTTCGCGGGTGCGGCGGCACGGTCGGGGGCCGGCGTGGTGCGGTCGGTGCCGGCCGTCGGCTCGGTGCTGTGCGCGATCGTGGTGGCTTCGGCGGCGGGGGCTTCGCTGGGATGGACCGCGCCGCAGGCGGCTCCGGTGGTGCTGGTCGTTCCGG
Source organism: Streptomyces clavifer (assembly GCF_036345975.1). Lineage (NCBI taxonomy): Bacteria > Bacillati > Actinomycetota > Actinomycetes > Kitasatosporales > Streptomycetaceae > Streptomyces > Streptomyces clavifer. The sequence continues at coordinate 1,288,868 of NZ_CP107793.1, forward strand.
CGGTGACGGTGCTGCTCGGGGCCCGGCTGCGGGGGGCGGCGGTGGCGGCACCTCTGGAGGCCGCCGGGGCGTTCGGTGCGCTGGTGGCGGTGGGGCTCGCGGTGACGGAGGCGCCGTTCCTCGCGCTGGTGCTGGGGTTGTGCGGGGTCCTGGCCGCGGCGACCGCGGTACGGCCCGAGCGCCGGCCGGCTGCGGGGTATCTGGCGGCGGTGCTGTTCGTGCTGGCGGCGTGGGTGCGGATGGTGGCTTCGGGGGTGTCGGATCCGGAGGCGTACACCCTGCCGGTGTCGGTGGCCGCCTTCGCGGTCGGGTGGCTGCGCCGTCGCAGGGACCCCGCCGCCTCCTCCTGGGTGACGTACGGTCCGGCCCTGTCGATCACGATGGTGCCCAGCCTCGTGGTGGCGTGGGCCGACCCCGGCTGGCTGCGGCCCCTGCTGCTCGGTGCGGCGGCGCTGGTGGTCACACTGGTGGGGGCCCGCCGGCGGCTCCAGGCCCCGCTGGTGCTGGGCGGTTCGGTCCTGGCGCTGGACGGGCTGCACGAGCTGGCGCCGCACGTGGTCCAGGTGTTCGACACGCTTCCGCGGTGGGTGTTCCCGGCGCTCGCCGGGCTGCTGCTGCTCGCGGTCGGTGCGACGTACGAGCAGCGGCTGCGCGACGCGCGCCGGGTGCGGGAGAGCCTGGGCCGGATGCGTTAGGGCATCCTGTCGCCGACGAGCGCGAGGTTCTGGATCGCCGCGAGTCCGTACAGGGCGGTGGAGTTGGTGCTCACCCAGGCCGCTTCACCGCCCTCGACGGGCCCGGTCGGTCCCTCGATCCTCTTGGTGCTCCAGTCGGTGCTCTCCTTGTAGTCCCAGGCGTCGGTGCTGCTGTAGAACTGCTTCCAGGCCCGGGTGGCGAGGGTGACGTCGCCGGTCTGGGCGGCGGCGTAGGCGTCCTGCCGCGAGTGGCCCTGGAACAGCAGGAGGCTGCCGAAGTTGCTGCCGTAGCGTGCGGCCTGCTCGGCCTTGGTGGCGTTGAAGTAGCGGCAGTAGTCGATCCAGGCGGCCTTGAACGCCGGCATGTCGATCATGTCGATGAGTTCGGCGTTGAGTTCGACGAGGCCGAACATGGCCGACAGGTGCGAGACGCCGACCTCGGCCTTCTCCGCGATGGCGAACCTGCCGGTGTCGAGGTCGTAGAGGCCGGTGCCCTGGACGAAGCCGTTGGGCTGCGCGGCGATGGTCTCCATGGTGGACAGCACCCGGTCCCTGGCCTTCTCCCACTTGGGTCCGCGGCGCTCCCACTCGGTGAGCCAGGCGGAGACGAGGCCGCTCCAGTCCGTGCCGAAGCCGATGGACAGGGCGTGGCGGTCGGGGGTGTACGGCTCGGTCCGGATCTTGCGGATGGGGTCGAGGGCCAGGAAGGTCTCGTCGGAGTCGACGTTGGCGTGCATGAGGTCGCCGACGCGCTCGTCCGCGGTGAGGAAGTAGAACATCCGGCGGTAGGTGGTGTTGGCGATGCGCTGCTGCTTGGCGCTGTCGGCGTAGTGCTGGACTCCGTGGCGGGTGCCGAGTCCGGCCCATTCGCCGAGGTGGTAGACGTCCACCTCACCGGTGTGCCGGGTCATGGCCTCGGCGAAGCGGTAGATGTCGGCGCGTCCGGAGCGCATGTACGCGTACCAGAGCCAGAGGTCGGGCGAGAGCTCGGAGTTGTCCCAGGCGTACCCCCCGACGTCGTAGCACCACTGGTGACGGGTGGGGTCGTAGGTGTGCATGATGTCGCCGTAGTCCCAGAAGCCGTACCACCGGCGCATCTCCACCTGGTCCTTGTAGTAGGTGAAGAGGAAGTCCAGGTGGTCCTCGATCTTCGACTTGGCGGCGGTGGACCGGTCGGGTTCGGCGAAGAGCCCGCCGAAGACCTTGGCCTCGACGAGCTGCCTGGGCGGGGCTGCGAGCTGGGGCGGCGTGCGGACGGCGTCGACCTGCTGGGCGAGCACGTCGGGGGCGGGGGTGGATTCGTTGGCCCAGAAGAGCAGTTCGCTCGTCCTGGCGATGCCGTACGGGGTGCCGAAGCCGGGTTCGTAGTCCTCGTAGGTGATGTTGAGGCCTTCGAGCTGGTCGGCGTGGGTGTCCTGGTCCATGCCGTCGTGGTAGAAGCGCAGGTCCATGGGTCGGGCTTCGGGTGACCAGAGCCAGAGGGTGACCTCCGCGCTGTCGGTGTGGGCGTCGCGGATGTCGAGCTGGGCGGGGTGCTTCTCCCAGAAGTCGCGGAGCCCGAAGGAGAATCCGCCGGTCGGCCCGCCGACATATCCGAAGCCGGAGGCCCGCCTGCCGCCTCCGGCGGGGATCCAGCCGTGGCCCTTCTTCGTGCGCTTGCGCAGTCCGAAGCCGTCGGCGGACAGCTGCGAGAGGGTGTAGTCGCCCCATTCGGGGATGTACTTCAGTCGGGTGGTGACCCGCTGGTCCCAGGTGCCGGGGTCGGGGAGCTTCTGTCCGGCGAACTGGGCCTCGCGGACGGCGGCGCCGGGGTCGCGGCGCAGTCCCGTGATTCCCTTCACGGCTTCGCGCAGGAGCCCCGTGCCGTCGCCGCCGATGCGGATGTGGCGGTCGTACGCGGCGTCGCGCATCGGGACGGTGAAGCGGACTCCGAGGCCGCGGATGAAGTCGCCGCTCGGCTTGCCGGGTTCCTGGGTGCCGTCGTAGGTGATGGTGTGCACCATGCGGAAGGAGTCGGCGCCCGCGTAGAAGTAGAAGCGTACGGAGAAGGGCATCCAGGAGCGGGAGCCCTTGCGGTGCTTGCCGTCGATACGGACGACGGCGCGGACCGGGCCGTCCTGTTCGATCGCGGCCTCGTCGATGACGCTCTCGAAGCGCTCGTACTTCTCGTTGCCCTGGTCGCCGTCCTCGATCTCGTTCTGGCGCAGCAGGACGAGCCGGCCGTTGCCGGCGATCTCGGTGGAGCCCCGCGTGACGGTCTTGACGAGGGCGGAGCCGTTCGTGCCGAGCCTGACGGTGATCACCCCGGTGGAGACGGTGATGGTGCCGCCCGAACGGGTGGCGCCGACCTTGTTCCGCGGGGCGGCGGGGGTACCGGCGGTGAGCGCGAACTTCTCGGCGGTGACCTCGGGGCCGACCGCGTGGGCGGTCCACTTGAGCGAACCGTCCGGCCAGTAGCCGATGGGCCAGGTCTGCACGGGGACGTCCCTGCCGTCCTCGGTGGCCAGGGCGAAGGTCTGGTTGTCCGTGTACTGCCCCTTGGGCCAGGGCACGCCGAGGGTCGATCCGGGGGCGGCGCCGAGGCCGGCGGACTCCAGCCAGGTGAGGGGGACGGGCTCGGCGGTGCTGTCCGCGCTCTGGGCGGCCGTCGCGGTGGCGGAGCCGAGGGACCAGCTGAGCTGGGCCGCCGCTCCGGCCGCCGCTGCGGCCTTCAGGAGCGTTCTGCGGGGCATTTCGGACATGGTTGTACCTCTCTCCGTGCACATCGGGGACATCGAGGAGGTGGTGCGAGGGGTCAGCGGGCGAGCCGCCGTGCCTCCACGGCGGTGGCGGCGGCTGCGACGGCCCCCACGACGGGTACGGCCAGGGGCAGCACCAGGGCCCCGGAGAGCACGACGACGGCCATCCCGCAGACCAGCAGGAGCGAGCCGGCCGGGTCGCGGACCGTGTGCCGGCCGGCGTCGGCCAGGAGCGGGCGCCAGGCGGCGCCGGGCTCCCAGCACGCGGCGGCGCGGACCACGGCGACCAGGTATCCGATCAGGGCGAGGATGCCGATGGCCCCCACGAACGGGCCGCCGGGCAGCCCGGCCCGTACCGCTGCCAGGTCCAGCCACAGCAGGGCTCCGGCGGCCCCTACGGAGACGCCGACGAGCCAGCCGCCGCGGGCCGCGGCGAGGGCGTCGGCGGCGAACTCCCGCAGGCCGCCGCGCTCGCCGGCCAGATGGCGGCGCAGGTGCCGGGTACCCGCGGCGAAGGCCGCGGGGAACGTGAGGAGCGGCAGCGCCGCGACGGCGATCCACACGCCGGTGAGCAGGCATTCGGAGAACAGGCCGAAGCGGTCCATGACGTGCGAACGCCGGTTCGCGGTGCGGGTCTTCGTCGTCACGGCGCGCCTCAGCCCTTCAGGCCGGAGGTGGCCATGCCGTCGATCAGGTAGCGCTGGAAGGCCAGGAAGAAGGCCAGCACCGGCAGGAGGGCCACCAGCGACATGGCGATCATGCCGCCGTAGTCGGCGACGGCGTCCTGGTCGATGAACATCTTGAGGCCCATCGACACGGTGTACTTGTCGGGCTCGTTCAGGTAGAGCAGCGGGCCCATGAAGTCGTTCCAGGCGTTGATGAAGGTGAAGATGGCGCTGGTGATGAGCGCGGGCCGGCAGAGCGGCATGACGATCGACCAGTAGATCCTCAGGTGCCCGCAGCCGTCGAGCCGTGCCGCCTCGTCGAGCTCCTTGGGCAGGCCGCGCATGAACTGCACCATCAGGAAGACGAAGAAGGCGTCCGTGGCGAGGTACTTGCCGATCAGCAGCGGGGTGAAGGTGTTGATCAGCTCCAGCTTCTGGAACAGCACGTACTGCGGGATGATCAGCACGTGGTATGGCAGGAGCAGGGTGCCGATCATGATGGTGAACATGGCGTTGCGGCCGGCGAAGCGGACCTTGGCGAAGGCGTAGGCCGTCAGCGAGCAGGACAGCACCACCCCGATCACCGAACCGACGGCGATGTACGTCGAGTTCAGGAAGAAGGTCGAGATCGGGATGTCGGCGATGCCCTCGGTGAGGCGGGTGTAGTTGTCGGTCACCGGGTCGGCCGGGAACAGGTCCAGGGCGCCGATGATGTCGGCGCTCGGCTTGAACGAGGCGCCGAGCGTCCACACCACGGGGTAGAGGACCACGGCTAGGAGCACCAGGGCTCCGAGGTGCCAGGCGAGCGCGCCGGGGCCCCGGCGTCGTACAGCAGCTGCCAGGAGACTCATCGGCCGCCCTCCTCGTAGTGCACCCAGCGCTTCTGGGACCAGAACAGCACGGCGGTGACCAGGCCCACAGCGACGAGCAGCAGCCATCCCATGGCGGAGGCGAAGCCCATGCGGCTGTTCACGAAGCCCTGGTCGTACAGGTAACAGGTGTAGACGAGCGTCGCGTCGGCCGGTCCGCAGGAGCCGTTGCTGACGATGTAGGCCGAGCCGAAGATCTGGAAGGAGTGAATGGTCTCCAGCAGGACGTTGAAGAACAGCACGGGCGAGATCATCGGAAGGGTGATGTGGAAGAACCTGCGCCAGCGGCCGGCTCCGTCCACCTCGGCCGCCTCGTACAGCTCCCTCGGGACCTGCTTGAGGCCGGCCAGGAAGATGACCATCGGGGCGCCGAACTGCCAGACGGTGAGGGCGACCAGCGCGTAGATGATCATCTCGGGGTCGCCGATCCAGCCGCCGGTCTCGACGCCGAACAGTTTCTGCGTACGGTCGACGACCGCGTCGTCCGAGAACAGCGCGCGCCAGACGATGGCGGCGGAGACGCTCGCGCCGATCAGCGACGGGGCGTAGAAGGCCGCCCGGTAGAAGGACTGGCCCCACCGCTTCTGTGCGAGCAGCATGGCGACGGCGAGAGCCGCGGCCAGTTTGACCGGGGTGCCGATCAGGACGTACCAGGAGGTGACCTCGACGGACTGGCGCCACCGGGGGTCGGCGAACATGTCGGTGAAGTTCTGCAGGCCGACCCAGCGGGGCGCGTCGAACAGGTTGTACTCGGTGAACGAGAGGTACAGCGAGAACACCATGGGTCCGGCGATCAGGAACAGGAAGCCCGCGATCCAGGGCGACATGAACAGGTAGCCGGCCAGGTTGTCACTGCGGCCGGGCCGCTTCGGCCCGACGGGTGACGCGCCGTCTCCGGGACCGTTCCGCCGCCCGGCGGAACGGTCGCTCCCGGAGGCGCGGGCGCCCGGGGAGGTCTGGATGTGAGTCACCGCGTTCCCCTCAGTTCGAGCCGAGGGCGGTCTTCGCCTCGGAGAAGAACTGCTTCACGGAGTCCTTCGGCGAGGCCTTGCCCAGGGACAGGTCACCGGCGATGCGCAGGAAGGCCGCCTCGATCACGTCCGCACCGGCGGGGTGCGGGGTGATGGGCTCCAGGACACCCGCTTCGGCGATCGCGGTCTCGTACGCCTCGATGGCCTTGCTGGGCGCGTCGGTGGGCCGGTACGCCTCGAACTGGGCTGTGGTGGCGGGCACTCCGCGGTCGTAGCCCATGATGCGGGCGACTTCGGGCTCGTGCGTCATGAAGCCGATGAAGGTCGCGACCTCGGCGGGGTGCTTGGTGCGGGCGGAGCCGCTGAGCATCAGGGACCCGAGGTACTGGCCGGTGCGCTTTCCGTCGGTGCTGGGGATGGGGGCGAGCCCGTAGCGGCTCTTGCCCTCCGCGCTGTAGCGGATGGAGAAGTTGTCCCAGGTGAACTCCCCGGAGGCCATTCCCCGGGCGAGTGCGGAGGCGGGCTTGATCTGTTCGACCTTCTTGGGATCGGCGTAGATGCCGGACTTCACCCGGGCGAGGGCCTCGGTCCAGTACGGCAGCAGCTCGGCCTCGCCGAAGCCCATGCCGTCCTCGGTGAAGAAGGCCTTGCCGTTCTGGCGGAGGATCAGGTCGTACAGGTACATCACACCGTGCGGCCCGACATCACCGGCGACCTTCTGGCCGTCCCGGATCTTCTCCATGCCCGCGTACCACTCGTCCCAGGTCCAGCCGGTCTCCGGGGTGATCCCCGCCTTCTCGTAGACCGCCTGGTCGATGACCAGGGCCATCGAGTTGCTGCCGACCGGCACGCCGAGCAGCTTGCCGTCGATGTCCGCGAACTTCTCCAGACCGGCACGGAAGCCGTCGAGGCTGAGGTTGCCCTTCTCCACCTGGGGGCTGAGGTCGAGGAGCACGTTCTTCGCCTCGTACTTGCGCAGGAACGTCACGGCGTTCTGGATGACGTCGGGCGGGTTGCCGCCGGCGGCCTGCGTGTTGAACTTCTTCCAGAAGTCCGGGTACTGCTGGAAGTCCGTCTTGACCTTGATCTTCGGGTGCTTCTTCTCGAAGAGGGTGACGCACTGCTGGATCTTCTTCGCCCGGTCGTCGGCTCCCCACCAGGAGTGCCTGATCGTGACGGGACCTCCGGAACCGCTGCCGCCGGAGCCGCAGCCGGCCGCGGTCAGCCCGAGACCGGCCGCCGAGAAGCCTGCCAGCTTCAGCATCTGCCGCCGGTCGATGCCGTTGTTCCGAGACATAGCTCGCCCCCACCATTCGCGATTGAATCGTTTTAGAAAGCGCTTGCTGGGTCAAAGTAAGGAGCGGCACCGGGCGCGTCAACGGTTAGGACGAAATTTCGGTGGCCTGACGACGGGCCGAACACTCGGCGCGGGCAGCGGCTCGGGGCGCACATGGAAACGCCGATGGCCCGGAAGCTTCTGAGAAGCTTCCGGGCCATCGGTCCGGGGTGGGCGATACTGGGTTCGAACCAGTGACCTCTTCGGTGTGAACGAAGCGCTCTCCCACTGAGCTAATCGCCCCGGCGCACCGCAAACATTACCCCATGTCAGCGGTGCGTCCGGACCACTGGCGGGTCAGCGCCGGGTCACTGCTCGATCTTCCAGGGCATCGCGATGCCGAACTTCCAGACGTAGATCCCGACCAGCACCGCGATGATCACGAGCCCCAGCGTGGTGAGGATGATGTTGCGTCGCCGGACCTTGGGATCGAGGGCCCTCTGGGCGGCCTCGGTGACCTTGCGCCTGGTCCAGCGCAGGACGAGCTGCGCCCAGACGAACTCCGTCGCCCAGATCGCCATGCCGCCGAAGATCACCAGCCACCCGGGACCGGGCAGCGGCAGCATCACGATGCCCGCCCCGACCACGGCGAGGCCAACGATGAAGATCCCGACCTGCCAGCTCAGATGGAGAACCCGGGACGCCCGGATGAACCCGGGCGCCCGAGACCCCAGCTCGCGCTCGGCCTTCGACCCGTCCCCCGCAGCGGAGACAGGGGCCACCGTCGCGGCGACCCCTTTCCGCTCGTCACTCTCCGCGTTCATGAAGCCAACCTACCCGAACCTCGATCGTCACCGGAATGGACGCATGACCCAAAGTTACACACCCCCGCACGGGCGACCCGAAGCATCACAAATAGGTCAGAGGGGTTTACAACGCCACCGTAGGTGGCATGTCGATTTCGCCGACGTGCGAATCCCCGAGCGCACACTGAGCGAAAGGCCCTGGCGCTTATGAACACCACGGTCAGCTGCGAGCTGCACCTGCGCCTCGTTGTGTCGAGCGAGTCCTCACTGCCTGTACCCGCGGGCCTGCGGTATGCCACGGCCGATCCCTATGCCGTGCACGCCACCTTCCACACCGGAGCGGAGGAGACGGTCGAGTGGGTTTTCGCCCGTGACCTCCTTGCCGAGGGGCTGCACCGGCCCACCGGCACCGGAGACGTCCGCGTCTGGCCATCCCGTAGTCACGGCCAGGGCGTCGTCTGTATCGCACTGAGCTCCCCGGAGGGCGAAGCCCTGCTGGAAGCCCCGGCCAGGGCCCTGGAGTCGTTCCTGAAGAGGACCGACGCCGCGGTCCCGCCCGGCACCGAGCACCGTCACTTCGACCTCGATACGGAGCTCTCGCACATCCTGGCCGAGAGCTGAGCCAGGCCCGGAGCTGCGGGACGCCGTCCGACTCGGGGAGACGGCGTCACGCGGACAACCTCATACGGCAGGAACCGGCGCCGTCGCCGCGGAACCCACCGCGGCGACGGCGTCGGCGCGCGCACCGGCGGCGGGCCGAGGCCGCGCGTCCCGCCCGCCTGCCACCTGCGACCTGCGACCTGCGAGCCGACACCCTCGCGGCTCCGGCCCCATGGCCTCGCGGCCCTGGTGGGGCGCCTCCCCCACCGCCGACGCCACGGCCCCTCCACGACGTGGCGCCCGCGTCGGCCGCCTCGCGCTGCGGAGCCCGGCGGTGGCCGGCAACGGCTCGGCACCGCGGGCCCCGGCGGGCGGCGACAGGTGCCGTGCCCGGCGGCGGCCGGGTGCCGCAGCTACCGGCGGAACACGGATGCATGCGTCACATACACCTCATCCGCATCACGGACACCGGGTATGGCTGCCGGAGCAGCCGCTGAAGCCACCAGGCGGCCGCCTCGCGCTCGCCCGGCGGACCCCCTCGGCGAAGTGCCACCCCCTCCGCCGTGAGCCCGCACCGGGCCCTGAGCGCGTTCGCGAGCCAGTAGAGTCAGCCCGCATCGGTGGACACCCGTCCGCCGGAGGCCAGGGAGCGAAGCGTGCTGATCCCACACGACACCCGGATCGCCCTCGACACGGTGGTCGATCTGGTGAACACCGCACCGGAGAGCGAGCCGGGTGACGGGCTCGCCGACACAGGGGCGCTCTACGCCTTCGCGGAACGCCACCTCATCAGCGGCGTCGGTGTGCTCGGAGAGAAGGACCTGCGCGCCGTACAGGACGTACGGAGCCGGTTCGCGGAGATATTCGCGGCGCCCGACGCCCGCACCGCCGCCGACCTCGTCAACGGACTGGTGGCCGCCGCGGGCACCACCCCGCAGCTCACCAACCATGACGGCTACGACTGGCACGTCCACTACTTCGCACCGGACGCCTCGATCGCGGACCACCTCGCGGCCGACTGCGGCATGGCCCTGGCCTTCATCGTCGTGGCCGGCGAGCAGGAACGGCTGCGGCGGTGCGAGGCGCCGGACTGCCGGCGCGCCTTCGTGGACCTGTCGCGCAACCGCTCCCGCCGCTACTGCTCGAGCCGCACCTGCGGGAACCGGCTGCACGTCGCCGCGTACCGGGCCCGGCGCAAGGAGGCGGCCGGCTGACGGTCCGCGCGCACGGGTACGCGGGAAGCCGCCGGCCTGCCTTGCACCCGCACGGATCGACGAGGGTCCGGCGGGGATCGGTACAGGTACCCGCGGGGACGGCGGCCGACGGCCCGGCGGGCCCGCGGACGACTCGGGCCGGGTGCGCGGGCGGTGCCCCGGACCACCGGACACGGTGCCCGGTCACAGCAGGAACAGATCATGCAGCGCGGCCATCAGCAGCAGACCGCCGACCACCGTCAGGAAGATCATCAGGGGTGGCTGGGACAGCGCGAAGAGGCAGCCACGCGGCTCTTCGGCAGGGGATACGGGGGCTTCGCCCCGGGATACGTCCACCATCTCGTAGTGATCATGACGCAGAGGCAACCCGGTTGGCGATCAACAGCGCTTTTCACCTGGTGAGTTCACCCCTTGCGGGCTGTTCGGATTCGCTCCGGCGTCCGGTTCTGCCACACGTATTCGCCTCGGGACCCCACCGGCCGCCCCACGGCCCGCCGGTCAGCGAGGGGCGGCGCTGGACGCGCGCACGACGAGCTCCGGCTGGAGCACCACGCTGCGGTGCCGGTGGCTGCCGCCCTCGTCGTCCGCCTCCTCCAGGAGGAGTTCCGCCGCCATCTTTCCCATCACCACGGCGGGCTGCCGCACGGAGGTGAGCGGCACGGCCGCGGCGGCGGCGAACTCGATGTCGTCGTAGCCGACGATCGCGACGTCCTGCGGCACCCGCACCCCTGCCGCGTACAGCGACTGCAGGACACCGAGCGCCAGCAGGTCGTTCGCGCAGAAGACGGCGGTCGGCCGCGGCACGAGGCCGAGCAGGCGGGCGCCCGCGTCCCGTCCCGCGGCCACGTCCAGGCGGTCGGAGGGGATCTCGACGAGGCTCTCGGGGCCGAGCCCGGCCTCGGCGAGTGCTGCGAGCGCCCCCTGCCTGCGGTCCCTGATCTGGTGCAGGTCACCGGGGCCGCTCACGTAGGCGACCGAGCGGTGGCCCGCCGAGACGAGGTGTCCGACCGCGAGCATCCCGCCGCGCACGTCGTCCACGGAGACGGCGCAGGTATCGGTGCCCGACGCGACCCGGTCCACCAGCACGTAGGGGATGCGGTGGCGGGCGAAGGCCTCGAGGTTGCCCCCCGTGGCATCGGCGGGGGTGACCAGCACGCCGCACACCCGCTGTTCGGCGAAGAGCCCGAGGTACTCGGCCTCCTCCTCCTGGCTCTGGCCGCTGTTGCAGACCATGACGCCGAGTCCGGCCTCCCGGGCCGCGCGCTCGGCACCGCGGGCGATGTCGACGAAGAAGGGGTTGCCCATGTCGAGGACGAGCAGCGCCATGATCCGGCTGCGGCCCGCCCTGAGCTGCCTGGCCGACTCGCTCCGTACGTAGCCGAGCTCCTCGATCGCGGCCAGCACCCGGGCACGGGTGTCCGGAAGCACCGCCTCGGGGCGGTTGATCACGTTGGAGACCGTGCCCACCGAGACTCCGGCCTGCCGGGCCACGTCCTTGATCCCTGCCACACGCGCCACTTGCCCTGCCCCACTGATGCACTCGGCCGCCGCGCGTCGGCACGGCGTGTCCCTGTCGTACGGACGGAGTCGTGCAGAACGGAGCCGTACGGACGTCCGGCGAGGGTCCGTCGCGTGCCGTCTTCCAGGCTCCACGCCCTGGGATTGAATTGTTTCAATCCGTCCGGGACGCTAACCGCATCCCCGGGACACCGTCAAGATCGAGGGGATGCACCCCGAATATACCGACGCGGGACGCCGAGGCGCGGAGCGCGGGTGTGCGGGGCAGGCCCCGGAGCGGCATGAATCGATTCATGAGGCCGTCACCACTCCTCGCCACGGACACGGGAGGAATCAGATGCCGTGCTTCTTCAGAATGGCCTCGATGTCGCTGAAGTCGTCGCCGGGAGCCGGCTGCCGCTTCTTCTCGGACCCGCCCCGCGTCTGCGGAGACGATCCGGCGGCACCGGACACCGCCGGGGGCGCCGATGCGGCGGGGGCGACCGCGGCATCCCGCGACGCGGCCCGCGCGGCCCGCCGTTCCTTGCGGGTCCCGCCACCGCGGCGCTCCACCGCCCGCGTGGTCATGAAGAGCAGCCAGGCCGACGCGAGCAGGGCGAACCCGATCCAGACGCTCGGCTCGAACACGATGCCGGACAGCCAGTCGACGACACCGGTCATCACGAGTCCGACCGGCACGAGCGAGTAGGCGGCGATCCGGGTGGCCGCCAGGAAACGCCTGCGGTACGCGGTGATCGCCGCGATACCCAAGCCGGCGGCCGACACCGCGGAACAGATGGTCTCGGCGAGCATCGGGGCCTCCTGCGGTCGGGACTGTCCCCTCCATCCTGCACCGACCACCGCCGCGGAGGCCACGGTCCGGGGCCGCATCAGGGACATTTCAGGGCCGCGCTCCTCCCCAGGTGCCGATTGGGACGCGCCGTTCCGGCCTGAAAGACTGATTCCATGAGCGAATCCACCTCCGCAGCACCGGTCGTCCTCGACATCTGGTGCGAGCTCGAATGCCCCGACTGCCATCAGGCCCTCTCCGACGTCCATGCCCTGCGCGCCCGCTACGGCGACCGGCTGGAGGTCCGGTTGCGCCACTTCCCGCTGGAGAAGCACAAGCACGCGTACGCCGCGGCGCAGGCCGCCGAGGAGGCCGTGGAGCAGGGCAAGGGGTGGCCGTACATCGAGGCCGTACTGGCCCGCACCGCCGAGCTCGCCCGCACCGGCGAGCCCCTCCTGCTCGATGTTGCACGCGAACTGGGCCTGGACGCAGAGGAGTTCGACACGGCACTGATCGACGGCCGGCACCTGCTGATCGTCGACGCGGACCAGGCCGAGGGCAAGGCGATCGGCGTCACCGGCACTCCGACGTACGTGATCGGTGACGAACGGCTGGACGGCGGGAAGAGCCAGGAAGGGCTGCGCGAGCGGATCGAGGAGATCGCCGACCGGCTGCTCGCCGGCCGGGACTGACCTCCGGAGGCGGCCGGTGCGGTACGCGGGCGGGGGCGGGGGCGGGGGCACGGGCCCCCGTTCGGACCGCGCGGGGCTCGCGTGCCCCGATCCGAAGCGCTAAAGGGCCTTCGCCAGGTTGTACTGGGTCGTCCCGTAGCCGAGCGACTCGTACAGCCGGAGCGCCGGCGTGTTGGACGCGAAGACGTGGAGGCCGAGCACGTCGAGGCCCGCGTCGAGCGTGAGGTTCTCCGCATGGTGCATCAGCGCGCGTCCGTGACCGCGGCCCCGGTACTCCTCGCGCACCTCCACGTCGAAGACGTAACCGGTCGGCTCCCCCTCCGGGGTCCCGTGCCGGGCGACCCAGACGTGGCCGACGACGGCGTCGCCGTGGACGAGCACGTGGAAGCGCATCCCCTCGGTGGCCATGCCGTCCGGGAGCGCCGTGGCGTGGTCCGTCTCGGACTTGCGCCGGGCCTGGCCCTCGGGGACACCCTGCTCGATCCAGTCCTGTGCGTACGCCTCGACGCAGGTGGCCGCCCACGCGGCGAACTCCTGCCCGGTCATCGGGCGTCCGGTGGACCCGTCGGGCAGCGCGGGGGCGGCCCCGCCGAGGGGCTTGGCCATGTTCCGGCTGCGCTCGGTGTAGCCGAGCACGCCCGCGAGGCGTCGGGCGGCCTCGTTGCCCGCGGGCGCCACCAGGCGGACCTGGGTGCAGCCCCAGCCGCGCAGGACCTCCTCCGCGGCGAGGGCGGCGATCGTCCCGCGGCCCCGGCGCCGGTCCGGCTCCTCGATCCGCAGCGAGTGGAGGACGCCCGCGGACGGGCCGAACAGCGGGTCGGTGTGGATGCCGACGGCGCCGACGGGACGCCCGTTGTCGCACACGTCGTACGTGCGTGCCCGCGCGCCGTCGGCGCCTTGCTGGATCGGCCCGGTCGGCCGGAGGGTCGTGGTCATCACCGGTGTTCTATCCACTGGACGGCGGTCCGTCACCCGCTTTTACGCATCGGGTGCCCGGAGCCGGCTCACGGATCGACGTCGTCACCGGCGCGCTCGTCGAAGACGCGCACGGCCTTGGCCGTCACCGGCCCGGGCGCGCCCGGCAGGTTCCGTCCGTCGACCCGGTGCACGGCCTGGACGTCGCGGAGCGTGGAGGTCAGGAAGATCTCCTCGGCCCGGTCCAGGACGTCCAGGGGAAGGTCCGTCTCCTGTGCCCCGGTCCACTCCACGGCCAGGGCGCGGGTGATCCCGGCCAGGCAGCCGGAGGTGACGGGCGGGGTGTGGATCCGGCCGTCCAGCACGACGAAGACGTTGGAGCCGGTGCCCTCGCAGAGCTGCCCGACCGTGTTGGGGAACAGCGCCTCGGACGCACCGTGCTCGTGGGCGCGTGCGAGGGCGACGACGTTCTCCGCGTACGAGGTGGTCTTGAGACCGGCCAGGGCGCTGCGTTCGTTGCGCGTCCAGGGCACGGTGATCACCGCGGTGCTGTCCGGGCGGCGTTCGGCCGCGCTCTGGGCGACGACCAGGCTGGGCCCGGCGTCGCCGCGGTCGGAGCCGAGCGGGGAGAGGCCGCCGGTGTACGTCATCCGCAGGCGTCCGAGGGGCATGGGGTTGGCCTCGATGACGGCGGCCGACGCCCGGCGCACCTCGTCGAGGTCGGGGTCGGGCAGCCCCAGGCCCCGGGCCGAGCGGGTCAGCCGGTCGAGATGCCTGGTGAGGGCGAAGGGGCGGCCTCCGGACACCTTGACCGTCTCGAAGACGCCGTCCCCCACGGTCAGTCCGTGATCGAGCACGGACACCCGGGCGTCATCGGCTTCCCGCAGTCGGCCGTTGACCCAAATCCTCATGGCGTGGTCCTTCCTGTCACCCCGTGGGCATCCTCGTAGGTACCCGACGCTACCGCGAGCAGCCGGGACGCCTTCAGCTCGGTCTCCGCCCACTCGCGCTCCGGGTCGGAGCCCCAGGTGATTCCGGCTCCGGTCCCGAAGCGGAGCAGGGGCGCGGGGCCGGTGCGGTCGATCCAGAACGTCCGTATGCCGACGGCCAGTCCTGCGGTGGCCCGGTCGGCGTCGACCCATCCGATCCCTCCGCAGTACGGTCCGCGCGCCGATGTCTCGAGGGCCTCGATGATCCGCAGCGCGCTGGACTTGGGCGCGCCGGTGACGGACCCGGGCGGGAACGCCGCGCCGAGCAGTTCCGGCCACCCGGCGCCGTCGGCGAGCCGGCCGCGCACGGTGGAGACGAGGTGGACGAGCCCGGGGTGCTTCTCCACCACGCAGAGGTCGGGGACGCTCACGCTCCCGGCCTCGCAGACACGGCCCAGGTCGTTGCGGACCAGGTCCACGATCATCACGTTCTCCGCGTGGTCCTTCTCCAGCAGGTCGGCCTCGGTGCGTCCGGTGCCCTTGATCGGCCCGGACTCGACGGTCCGGCCCCCGCGCGCCAGGAAGAGCTCGGGGGAAGCCGTCGCGATCTCCACCCCGTGCGAGGGCAGCCGGATCGTTCCCGCGTACGGGGCGGGGTTGCCGCGGGCGAGCAGCGCGGTGAGGGCGTCCACGTCGGCGTCGTGGTCGGGCAGGGGCGCGGACAGCACCCGGCAGAGGTTGGCCTGGTAGACCTCGCCCGCCGCGATGTGTTCACGGATCCGCCGCACGCCGGCCAGGTAGGCGCTCTCGTCGAGTGACGACGTCCAGTCCTCCGCCGTCGGGCCCTGCCAGGCCCCGGGTACGGGGAAGGGAACGGGCTCGGTCCGCACGGTGGCGAAGCGGGCGCAGACGAGACGGCCCTCGAAATCAGCAGATACCGCCCAGAAACCGGATGATTCAAGCGCCGCAGGATCGCTGGTCACATCCTGCAGACCGAAGGCGACGAGGCCGCCGAAGCGGGCCATGGGGGCGAGGTCGTGCACGTGGATGAGTCTAGGACGGGACGCGGTGACCTGCGGCGGACCGGTGGTGACGCAGCACGCTGCGCAAACGCGTTTTTGTGCTGGCCCGGGAATCCGCTAGAGTTCATCACGTCGCCGGGACGCGCAAGCGCCCCGGGAATGACAAGCGGACGTAGCTCAGTTGGTAGAGCGCAACCTTGCCAAGGTTGAGGTCGCCAGTTCGAACCTGGTCGTCCGCTCGCAGAAGGTGGGGGATCTTCCCGAACCCCCATCCCTGGTGGAGTGGCCGAGAGGCGAGGCAACGGCCTGCAAAGCCGTCTACACGGGTTCAAATCCCGTCTCCACCTCCAAGGACGATTAGCTCAGCGGGAGAGCACTTCCCTGACACGGAAGGGGTCACTGGTTCAATCCCAGTATCGTCCACTTGTCCGCAAGGACACCCGCGCGATTAGCTCAGCGGGAGAGCACTTCCCTGACACGGAAGGGGTCACTGGTTCAATCCCAGTATCGCGCACGCAGAACACGCAGGTCACCCTGCGCGATTAGCTCAGCGGGAGAGCGCTTCCCTGACACGGAAGAGGTCACTGGTTCAATCCCAGTATCGCGCACCAGCCGAAACCCCCGGTCGTCTCGACGACCGGGGGTTTTGTCGTGGGCGTGCGGGCCGGATCAGCCGGTGAAGAGCTGGGTGGCCTTGCGTGCGAGCTCGTACAGCCCGTAGCCGAACGGTACGGCGACCCAGAGCCAGACGAACACCATGAGCGGCTTACGACTGCTGGTGGACACGGGGGCTCCCTTCCGGTGCCTCGTGGAAGCGTGCGTGGACCGGACGGATGCATTCGTTGGCGACGAAGCCGACGACGAGCAGCCCGATCATGATGGTCAGGGAGGTCGTGTAGAGGCTGGGACCGCTGTGTCCGGCGCGCTCCCCCGCGTCCGCGACGCGGTTGACGATCAGCGGACCGAGCACGCCGGCCGTGGACCAGGCGGTCAGCAGGCGGCCGTGGATGGCCCCCACCTGGTAGGTGCCGAAGAGGTCCCGCAGGTAGGCGGGGGCGGTCGCGAATCCGCCGCCGTAGAAGGACAGGATCACCAGCGCGCAGCAGATGAAGAGCGGCTTGGAGTCGTTGCCGAGCTGGGCGATCACGACGTACATGAGGGCGCCGACGCCGAGGTAGACGCGGTACATGTTCTTGCGGCCGATCAGGTCCGAGGTGGAGGACCACAGGAGCCGGCCGCCCATGTTGGCCAGCGAGAGCAGGGCGACGAAGCCCGCCGCCGCGGAGACCGAGACCGGGGCGGAGGTGTCCGCGAAGAAGTCCTGGATCATGGGCACGGCCTTCTCCAGGATGCCGATGCCCGCCGTGACGTTCATGCACAGGACCACCCACAGGCACCAGAACTGCGGGGTGCGCAGGGCGTTGCGCGCGGAGACCTGGGCGGTGGTGACGAGCGTACGGGTCTCCTGCTTCGGCTCCCAGCCCTCCGGGAGCCAGCCGTCCGGCGGGACGCGCACGAGGAGGACGCCGAGGGCCATGAACGCGGCGTAGACGACACCGTGGACGAGGAAGGCGGAGGCGATGCCCGAGCGGTCGGCGCCGAAGCTGTCGAGCATGCCCGTGGACCAGGGCGAGGCGATGAGGGCGCCGCCGCCGAAGCCCATGATCGCGATGCCCGTCGCCATGCCGGGGCGGTCGGGGAACCACTTGATGAGGGTGGACACCGGCGAGATGTAGCCGATGCCCAGCCCGATCCCGCCGATGAAGCCGTAGCCGAGAACGACGAGCCAGTACTGACCGGCGGCCGCGCCGAGCGCGGCGACGAGGAAGCCGGAGGAGAAGCAGATGAGGGACACGAACATCGCCCAGCGCGGGCCGTTGCGTTCGACGAGGGTGCCGCCGAAGGCCGCGGAGAGGCCCAGCATGACGATGCCCAGCTGGAACGGGAGAGCGCTTGCGGTACCCGAGAGTCCGAGGGCGGATTCGAGTGGGGGCTTGAACACGCTCCAGGCGTAGGCCTGTCCGATGGAGAGGTGTACGGCCAGCGCGGCGGGCGGTACGAGCCAGCGGCTCCAGCCCGGGGGTGCGACAGTTCGGGACCTGTCGAGGAAGTTCATGGTTCAGCACACTAGACACGAGCCATGTGCATGACTAGATCATGGGCGGAATTCGATCATCCGCATGGACTGCGGGCCGCCCCCGGGCGCGGGGGCGGCCATGCCCCGCTCAGGAGGAGAAGAGCATCCGGCCGAAGCTCTTCTGACGGTGGTGACCCCCGTGGTGCCCGCCCTGGTGCGGCGCACCCCAGGCCGGGGCCTGGGCTGCGGGGTAGGCCTGCGGCACCTGGCCGGGGTACGGCTGCGGGGCCGGAGGGGCGGGCGGCGCCTGCTGCGCCCACTGCGACTCCAGCCGGGTCAGCGACTCGAGCTCGCCGTAGTCCAGGAATATCCCCCGGCAGCCGCTGCACTGCTCGATCTGCACTCCGTTGCGGTTGTACGTGTTCATCTGGGCGTGACACTTGGGGCACTGGATCATCGGTTCGGCTCCTCACCGTCGATTCGCTTCGCCGGAATGCATGCCCGGCGGCGGTCGGTTCACCCTACGACGCGCGCTCGGACGTCAACTCGGGCGGGAGGGAGGCAATGCGGACACAAGCATCGATCATCAGCTGTTCCACCACATCCGGACTACGGCCCTCCGCCGCGGACTTGGCGAGGGCCAGCGCGGCGGTCTGCACCGTGAGGGCGCGCGCCGGAACGTCCAGGTCGGGCCAGGGGTCGCCCGGAACGCGCAGCGCGGGCCCGCCCCCGCCGCGGTAACCGTCCAGGAAGCGCTGCCACGTCTCGGGGGCGAGGAGTCCGGCCGCGTACCAGGCTGCGGGCCGCGCGAGGTCCCAGGCGGGGTCTCCGAGGCCCGCGTCGTCGATGTCGATCAGTACCCAGGGGCCGTGCGGGGCGGGGTGCCGGACGAGTTGGCCGAGGTGCAGGTCTCCGTGGCAGAGGAAGCCGGCCCGGTCCGGGGGTGTTCCCTCCTCGGCACGGGCCCAGGCGGGCAGACCGCGCCACGCGGCGAGCACGGGAGCGGTGTCCGGGTCCCCCGGCCGGGCCCGGCACATCCGCGCGACGGCCCGGGCCGCCTTGGCCGGGCCTCGCATCGGTGGGAGCGGCCCGGGTGGCACGGTGCGGTGGAGCCGGGCCAGGAGCGCGGCAGCGGCTTCCCAGGGGGCGGCATCGGGGTCCGCGGGGTCGACGGGTTCGCCGTACGGCCAGAGGCTCACGGTGCGGTGGCCGGCGCCGGGGGCGTACCCGCCGCTCGTCCCGGAGCCGGTCATGCCGGTGGGCTCCTCGACGCGGGCCTGCGGGGCGGTGCCGAGCGGGGCGAGCAGGACGCCCGCGAGCCAGGGTGAGGCCGCGAGGGCCAGACGGGAGGCCAGGGCAGCCGTATCGGCGTCCGGGGCATGGGCCTTGGCCACCACCGGGCCGCTGCGGACCACGGTGCCGTCGGGGCGGTCCGCGAGGACCAGGGGCGGGTCGCAGTCGCACCGGGCGGTCGTTGCGTGGGCGCGGTCGTGCGCCAGCTCGCCCAGTGCGCGTACGACAGGGGTGGTGGTCATCGGCTCGGCTCCCCCGGCGGTGATCGGCCGGCTCCACGGCCGGTCCCGGCGACGAGCGTACGGCTGTGGGCGGCGCCGTGGTCGGGAAGGGGGCCGCGCGGCGACGGGGCCCGGGGTGACGCACCTGTCCGGCGTACGGGCTCCGGTGCTCATGGCCCGGCGGGTGCGGGAAGCACCCGGCTCTGCCCCGGTGTCCGCACCCGGCCCGCCTTCCCCACCCTCGGGAACAGCCGGGACGGCCTCGCCCGCCGGAAGGGCCCGGACAGCGCGATGTCCGGCCAGCTCCCCAGCTGGCCGGACAAACGCTGCCGTCCGCCGCACCCCCGTCCCCACGGGGCTGTTGGCCGGATGTCCCGGTCCGAACCGCTCTTCCGGACCCGGGGCGCCGCTCAGCGCCCCAGCATCACGCCCACGGACGACGCCTGTGTGACCACTGCCTCCCAGCCGCCGAAGACGACTACGAGCAGGGCCGCCAGAGGAAGGACCATGGCTGTCGCCACCAAGGGGTGACGACGCGACGGGCGGGTACCGAACGAGGCGTACGCCCTGCTTCCCCGCGTACGGATCATGGTCCGCGCAGCGGTGTCCGCCATGGTTCCTCTCCTGACCTGTTCCGGAGCGGCGGGCGTCTGGCCTCGGGGGACGAGTTCCGCACCCGCCGCTTGACTTCAACATTAGGGAGGCGGGAGGCGTCCGGCGTCATGCCCGCGTACCGATTACCGGGCCTCCCGGAGGATGAGCTCGCCGCCTCCGGTGTACTCCCCTGGGTGGAGACGTGGTGCGGGAAGGACACCGGAGGGCCCGGTCCGGTCAGGGAGCGACGCCCCGCACGCGCGGCCGGGAGGCGCGGCGTCCGTCCCCTGACGGACGGACGCGGCAGGTGCGGCAGCGCGGTGAAAGCCGGGTCTCCCCTGCTCCGACGGGGAGCGGCGCCCGGGGAGGAGCCGGGTCGGCCGGCCCGCCGCCCGTGGGCCTGCGGGACTCCGCCGGCCCGGTCTAGGACTCGGGGTCGTCCCGTAGGGGGTGCTCGGAGGCGTCCTCCCTGGGGACCGGCTGTTCGACCAGGGCGAGCACCCTGGTCGCCATGAAGCGGGCAGTGCGGACAACTGATCCACTTCGGGTGACTTCACTCACTTCCACCACCCCCCGACGGACCGCTGTCTCCACCCGGCGGCCTGCCCTGGAGGCCACCACCTCGTACGTCCGCGTCGTGTCTCCCGCGTCCACCACTATCTCCACGCGATCGCCCTTCACTGATCCAATCCCCCTTCTGCGACGGTCCTTTGAGATCTCGCACGGGCCACAGAGCCTGGATCCCCGGCTCTCTGACCACTCCTCAATTCTCCCACCGGGCACTGACAATCGATGGGTCGGCGAGGGCGCGGCCTGAGAGCGCGCCGCGCCACGGGTACGTAAGCTGTGCCTCGTCAGGCGGACCAGGCAGCGGGGATGGGCAGACGATGGCGATGATGCGGCTCCGGCGCGAGGACCCGCGTGTCGTCGGCTCGTTCCGGCTGCACCGCCGGCTCGGCGCGGGCGGCATGGGTGTCGTCTATCTGGGCTCCGACCGCCGTGGCCAGCGGGTCGCGCTCAAGGTGATCCGGCCTGATCTCGCGGAGGACCAGGAGTTCCGTTCGCGTTTCGCGCGCGAGGTGTCCGCCGCCCGGCGCATCCGCGGCGGCTGTACGGCACGCCTGGTCGCCGCCGATCTGGAGGCGGAGCGCCCGTGGTTCGCGACGCAGTACGTACCCGGTCCCTCACTGCACGACAAGGTCGTCGAGGAGGGTCCGCTGTCGGCGGCCGAGGTGGCCTCGATCGGTGCGGCGCTCTCCGAAGGACTGGTGGCGGTGCACGAGGCAGGGGTCGTCCACCGAGACCTGAAGCCGTCGAACATCCTCCTTTCGCCCAAGGGCCCCCGGATCATCGACTTCGGCATCGCCTGGGCCACCGGCGCCAGCACGCTCACCCACGTCGGCACGGCGGTCGGGTCGCCCGGCTTCCTGGCGCCGGAGCAGGTGCGCGGTGCGGCCGTGACGCCGGCCACGGACGTGTTCTCGCTGGGCGCCACACTGGCGTACGCGGCGATGGCCGATTCGCCTTTCGGCCACGGCAGTTCCGAGGTGATGCTCTACCGGGTGGTGCACGAGGAGCCGCATCTGTTCGACGTGCACGATGCGCTCGCTCCGCTGGTCCGGGCCTGTCTGGCGAAGGACCCCGAGGACCGGCCGAGCACCCTTCAGCTGTCCATGCGGCTCAAGGAGATCGCGGCGCGCGAGGCGCAGGGACTGCAGGAGCGCCGGCCTCCCGCGCAGCGGACCGAACAGGAGCTGGACCGGCCGACCGGCCGGCTGGACGGCCCGCCCCACACCGAGCAGCACACCCGGCGGGCCGGTGGTCCCACCCCCGCACCCCGTCCCGCGGCCCGGCGCCCGTCTCCGTCGCGCTCGGGCGCGCCCCGCACCGGCGGTTCCCGCCCCCAGGCCGCTCGGCCCGGGGCGCGCCCGCACGGGACGAACGGCGCGAACGCCACGAACGGCCGTCCGGGGACCCGTCCCGGGGTACGGACGACGTCGGCGGGGAGGAACGGGAAGCGCCGCCCGGCGAATCCGCGGCTGCTCCGGCAGCGGCTCGTGGTCTTCGTCGTGGTGACGCTGCTGGTGGCGCTGGGTATCGCCGCCGCCCAGGGCTGCCAGGGCCCGGCCCAGGGGCTGGGCGACAGTCCCGCAGGGACGCACGACCGGGCCGCGCAGCACCCGCACGGGCAGGGGCGGTAGGCGTCAGCCGGACGTGAGGCGCGTCGCGTAGAAGGCGACGGCGGAGGCGGCGGCGACGTTGAGCGAGTCGACTCCGGCGTCCATCGGGATCCGGACGTGTTCGTCGGCCGCGACGAGTGCCTCGGGGGTGAGCCCGTCCCCCTCCGTACCGAAGACGAGCGCCAGCTTCTCGTAACGCCGCCCGACGAGTTCGTCCAGGGTGATCGACCGGTCGCTGAGGCAGAGCGCCGCGGTGGTGAAGCCGGCCGCGCCGAGCAGTCCGGCGTCATCGGGCCAGGACCCGAAGCGGGTCCACGGGACGTGGAAGACGGACCCCATCGAGACCTTCACGGCACGCCGGTACAGCGGGTCGGCACAGCGGGGCGTGAGCAGGACGGCGTCGACACCGAGTGCGGCCGCGTTGCGGAAGGCCGCGCCGAGGTTGGCGTGGTCGACGATGTCCTCGAACACGGCGACCCTGCGGACGTCCCCGGACGCCGGGGCCAGCAGCGTACGGACGTCCGGCAGCGGCTCGCGCTGCATGGACGCGAGGGCGCCGCGGTGCACGTGGTATCCGGTGACGCGCTCGGCGAGCTCGGGTGCGACCAGATACACCGGGGCCGTGGCCTCGTCGATCACGTCGCGCATCACATCGGTCCACTTGGCGGAGAGCAGCATGGAGCGCATCGCGTACCCGGCGGCCGCGGCGCGCCTGATCACCTTCTCGCCCTCGGCGATGAAGAGGCCCTCGGCGGGTTCCCGCCTGCGCCGGAGCGCGACGTCCGTGAGGCCGGTGTAGTCGCCCAGGCGCGGGTCGTCGGGGTCGTCGACGGTGATGAGTTCAGCCACGGGAATGCTGCCTTGTCCGGTGTGCGGGATGCCGGCGGTGTGCCGGCCTCCCCGTGTGCGGGATGCCGGTGCGCGGTGTACCGGCCGTCTGCTCTGCGGTGCTCTGCTACTCGGCGGAGTGCCCGGACGGCTCCGGGCCCACGGCGACGACCTCACCGATGACGATCACGGCCGGAGGGCGTACGTCCTCCGCGGCGGCGCGTTCCCCGACGGTCGCGAGGGTCGCGTCGACCCTGCGCTGAGCGGCCGTGGTGCCCTCCTGGACCAGGGCCACGGGGGTGTCCGGGGACTTGCCGTGGTCGATGAGGGCGCGGGCGATGGAGCCGATCTTGTCGACCGCCATCAGGAGGACCAGTGTGCCGCGCAGCTGCGCGAGGGCTGCCCAGTCGACCAGGGAGCGCGGGTCGTCCGGGGCGACGTGGCCGCTGACGACGGTGAACTCATGGGCGACACCGCGGTGGGTGACGGGGATTCCCGCCGCCCCCGGCACGGAGATCGAGCTGGAGATCCCGGGCACGACGGTGCAGGCGATGCCCTCGGCGGCCAGTGCCTGGGCCTCCTCCATGCCGCGGCCGAAGACGAACGGGTCGCCGCCCTTGAGCCGGACGACGGCCTTGCCCGCCTTGGCGTGGTCGATCAGCGCCTGGTTGATCGCCTCCTGCGCCATGTAGCGGCCGTACGGGATCTTCGCGGCGTCGATCACCTCGACGTGCGGCGGGAGCTCGTCGAGCAGGTCGCGGGGGCCGAGCCGGTCCGCGATGACCACGTCGGCCTCCGCGAGGAGGCGGCGGCCTCGGACCGTGATCAGGTCGGGGTCGCCGGGGCCCCCACCCACCAGTGCGACGCCGGGGGCACGGGTGCGGTGGTGCGGGGCGGCGAGGGTTCCGTCGCGCAGGCCCTCCACGATGGCGTCGCGGACCGCGGCGGAGTGGCGGGGGTCGCGGCCCTGCGAGGTCGTGGTGAGGACGGCGACGGTGATGCCCTCGCTGCGGCCGGTGGCCGGCGTCCAGGCGGTGGCCGCTTCCGCGTCGTCGCTGCGGACGCACCAGGTACGGGTCCGCTCCGCCTCGGCCGAGGCCGCGTCGTTCGCCTCGGCGTCGGAGGACGCGACGAGGGCGTACCAGGTGTCGGTGAGGTCGCCGTCCTGGTACCTGCGGCGCTCCCAGCGGATCTCCCCGGTGTCGGCCATCGCCTCGACGGAGGCGGTCGCGGACGGGGAGACCAGGGTGATGTCGGCGCCGGCGGCGATGAGCGCGGGCAGCCGGCGCTGTGCGACCTGGCCGCCGCCGACGACGACGACGCGGCGCCCGTTCAGGCGCAGTCCGACGGGGTAGGCAGGGTGATCGTCGTACTCGGCCATGGTCGTGCGGGCTCCTCGTGCAGGGTGCGGTGTGCTGCGGGCCGCTGCGGCGGTGGAGCGGCTGTGACGTACGGCTGTGCGAAGTGTGGGACCACGATACGGGGTGGCCCGGGCGGGGGTGGGTGCGGAACCGGCCCGGGCCACCCGCCCGCTTCCTCCGTCCGGCGCCCGGTCACCGAGCTCCGGACGGGCTCGAACGCGCGCCCCGGCCCGTGCCGGGCGCCCGCTACTTCTCCGTCACTCCCGCCGAGTCGAAGGTCGCCACGTCGTGCATCGCGCGGGCCGCGCTCTGCACGATGGGGAGCGCGAGCAGCGCGCCCGTACCCTCGCCGAGCCTGAGGTCCAGGTCGACCAGGGGGCGCAGCCCCAGCTTGTTGAGGGCGGCGACATGGCCAGGTTCCGCGCTGCGGTGTCCGGCGATGCAGGCGGCGAGCGCCTCGGGGGCGATCGCCCGGGCGACCAGGGCAGCGGCCCCCGCGCTGACTCCGTCGAGGATCACGGGGGTGCGGAGCGAGGCACCGCCCAGCAGGAAGCCCGCCATCGCGGCGTGCTCCAGGCCACCGACCGCGGAAAGGACCCCGATCGGGTCCGCGGGGTCGGGCTGGTGCAGCTCCAGACCACGCCGGACCACGTCGACCTTGCGGGCGTGCATCTCGTCGTTGATCCCGGTACCGCGACCGGTCACCTCAGCCGGGTCCATTCCGGTGTACACGCAGATCAGCGCGGCCGAAGCGGTGGTGTTGGCGATGCCCATCTCGCCGGTGAGCAGCCCCTTGTTGCCGGCTGCGACCAGGTCCCGGGCGGTCTCGATGCCGACCTCGATCGCCGCGAGCACCTCTTCGCGGGTGAGGGCGGGCCCGGTCGTGAAGTCGGCCGTCCCGGGACGGACCTTCCGGGGGAGCAGGCCGGGCGTCGCAGGCAGCTCGGACGCGACACCGACATCGACCACGCAGACCTCGGCGCCGACCTGGGCGGCGAAGGCGTTGCAGACGGCGCCCCCGCCGAGGAAGTTGGCGACCATCTGGCCGGTGACCTCCTGCGGCCACGCGGTCACGCCCTGGGCGTGCACCCCGTGGTCACCGGCGAACACCGCGACGGCCGCGGGCTCCGGGATCGGGGGCGGGCACATCCGGGAGAGGCCGGCCAGCTGGGCGGAGATGATCTCCAGCATGCCGAGCGCGCCGGCCGGCTTCGTCATCCGCTTCTGGCGCTCCCACGCCTCGCCGAGCGCCTTGGCGTCCAGCGGGCGGATGGCGGAGATGGTCTCCTGGAGCAGGTCGTGCGGCTCCTCCCCGGGCAGCGCACGACGGCCGTACGTCTCCTCGTGGACGACCCAGGACAGCGGGCGCCGCTTGGACCAGCCGGCCTGCATCAGCTCGGGCTCGTCGGGGAACTCGTCGACGTACCCCACGCAGAGGTACGCGACGACCTCCAGGTGCTCGGGCAGACCCAGCGCACGGACCATCTCACGCTCGTCGAAGAAGCTGACCCAGCCGACGCCGAGGCCCTCGGCCCGGGCGGCGAGCCACAGGTTCTCGACGGCGAGCGCGGACGAGTACGGCGCCATCTGGGGCTGGGTGTGCCGGCCGAGGGTGTGCCGCCCGCCGCGGGTGGGGTCGGCGGTGACGACGATGTTCACCGGCGTGTCGAGGATGGCCTCGATCTTCAGTTCCTTGAACTGCTTGGCCCGGGCCTTGGGCAGCGACTTCGCGTACGCCTCGCGCTGACGCTGTGCCAGCTCGTGCATGGAGCGCCGGGTCTCCGCGGAGCGGATGACGACGAAGTCCCAGGGCTGCGAGTGGCCGACGCTCGGGGCGGTGTGCGCGGCCTCGAGGACGCGGAGGAGGACCTCGTGCGGGATGGGGTCGCTGCGGAAGCCGTTGCGGATGTCGCGGCGCTCACGCATGACGCGGAGGACCGCTTCACGCTCGACGTCGTCGTAGCCGGGCGCGGGGGCGGAGGCGGCCGGCCCGTCGGACGGGGCCGGGGCCTCCGGCGTCTCCGCTTCGGGGGCGGGGACCTCGGCCTCCTGCACCACCGCCTCGGGGGCCGCGGCCTCCGGCGTCTCGATGATCTCGGGGCCGGTGCCGGGCTCCGGCTCGGTGGTGGCCCCGGCCGGCGGGGCGGCGACGGGACCGGACAGCGGGACCTCCGCCGGCACGGGCGCGGCGGCCTCGGGGGACTCCGCGGCCTCGAGGACCTCCAGGGAGTCCAGGGACTCCGGGGCCTCGGCTGCCACCGGTTCCGGAGCGGCCGGAGCGGGCTCGGGCTCGATGACGACCGGTGCGGTCGGGGTCGCGGGCTCAGGTACGGCGACGGCTTCCGGCTCGGTCACCGCAACCGCTTCGGGCTCGGGCGGTGCGACCGCTTCCGGCTCGGGCTGCGCGGGGGCCGGTGTGAGGGCTTCCGGCTGTGCGACCTCGGCGGGGGCCGCCGGTGCGTCGGCAGCGGGCGCGGGCTGTCCGACGGGCACGGGCTCCGCGACGGGCGCGGGCTGTCCGACGGGCACGGGCTCCTCGACGGGCGCGGCCGGAGCCGCTGCCTCGGCCGGTACGTCCACGGCCGGGGGCATCTCGGCGGCAGCCGGCAGGAAGGGGGCCTCGACGGCGGCCTCGGCCGGAGCGGCCGCCACGGGTACCACCGGCTCGGCGGGCGCCTCCGGCGCCACAGCGGCGACCGGCTCCGGGACGACCGTTTCTGCGGGAGCCACCGGCTCGGGAAGGGGGGCGGGCTCGACCTCGGGAGCGGGAGCGGGCTCCTGCTGGACGACCGGCTCCGTCTGCACCGCGGGCTCGACGGGCTCGAACGGGACGACCGGCGCCGCCTCGGCAACGGGCTCCGGCGGGGCCATGGGCGCCACCTCGGCCACCGGCGCCGCCTGAGCGACGGGCTGCGGCGGGGTCACCGGCTCGGGTGCCGGTGCGCCCCACGGGGCCGCACCCTGCGGCGGGATCTCTCCCAGCTGCGGGCCGGGCAGCCGGGAGGGGTCCTCCGCCGGGACTCCGTAGTGCTCGCGGCCGGTCGTCGGAGGTCCGGCCTGCCGTACCGGCGCCGGGCTGTGCGGTGCGCCGGCCGGACCCCGGTCCGCGAGCGAACGGACCACTCCCCCGCTGGGCGTCCCCCCGTAGGAAGGGGCCTCGGGGGATGCGGGACCACGGTGCAGCGGGCGACGGGCCGGGGCGGCGGCCTGGGCGGCCACCGGGACCTGGGCGGGTGCCTGCGCGGGCGCGGGAATCCGTACCCCGCCGAGGTCGAAGGAGCCGGACGCGTGCGCCCCGCCCGTGGCGGGGCCCTGCGCCGGAATCTGCACGGAGGACTGCGACTGCTGCTCGGGAACGGCCGGCGCGTCGCTCCAGGCGCCCTGGGGTGCGGGCATCAGCAGGAGGTCGTCGTCCTCGGGGGCCTGCTCGGAGGGGTCGAGGAAGGTGTAGGCGTCCGGGGCTGCCGGCTGCTCCACCATGCCTGCGTCCTCCGGCAGTCCCTCGCCCGGGATCTGGCCGGTGTCAGTCATGCGTACCCCTCGCCCATCGTCAGTGCTCCTTCGGCCCTTCGCCCGGGATGCCCGAACCACGGCACGCCGGTGCTCGTCAACAAGAACGAGCGGGCTCGCCGCGCGGCACGAAACGCGCGCGGAGCTGTACATTCTCGCGGTCGTTCGCCGCCGCGGCAGACACTTCTGCCACGGCTCGCTGTGGACTGCGCCACGTTGCGCGTCCCCCGGTTGCGCCGTACCACATCGCGGACCAAAACGGTCCACTTTTCCGGACATTGACGAACGAACCGTCGAACGGCCAGGTGCGGTACAACAATCGGTCAGCCTACCTCGCGCTCGGCCGCACCACCTCAGGGGGCGAGGTCGGAACGCACCCCGGACAGCAGGAACACGACGGAGCGTTCACGTTCCGCCCAGGCGGAGGTGTCCAGTTCGACCGACTGGAGCAGCGCGCACTCGACGGTGTAACCGTTCTCGGCGAGGGCGGAGCCCAGCGCCTCGGCCTCGTCCCGGTTCGAGGCATGGGTGACGATACGTTCCGGCCGCCGGTCGGCGACCGCCGTCACGACGGGGACACCGCCGCCGCCGATCCGTACGACGTCGGGTTCCGGGAGCCGCTCCAGTACGTGCGGGGCACTGCCCCGGACCACCTGGACCGCCACCTGGAAGGTGCGGGCGGCGGCGGCCGTGCGGGCGCAGGCGTCCGGATCGCTGTCCACGGCCAGCACGGCCGCGCCGAAGCGGGCCGCCTCCACCGCGAGGGCGCCGCTGCCGGAGCCGATGTCCCACACGAGGTCGCCGGTGCGCGGTCCGAGGCGGGCCAGTTGGGCGGCGCGCAGGCCGGGCGCCTCGCCCTCGCCGCTCTCCGCCCGGTCCGGCCCGTACGCCCCGGTGGGCAGGGCCCAGCCCCGGACGCCTCCGGGGAAGGCGGGGGTACGGCCGGCGATCCAGGCGCCGGTGGCGGTGGTTCCGGGGCCGCTCCCGATGACGATGACGACGTTGGGGTCGCGCCAGGTGTGGTCGGCGGTCTTGTCCGAGGTGAGGACCGTGACCCGTTCACGCTCGGTGCCGAGCTCCTCGCAGATCACGAAGGTGCGGTGGACGTCGTCGAGGAGCAGGGCGAGCTCGGCGGGGCCCGCGCCCGGGGAGGTGAGGACGGCGACCTTGTGGTGGGCGCGGCAGACGTTGACGGCGCGGCGCAGGGTGCGGGGGTGGGCGACGACGACCTGGGCGTCGTCCCACGGCATTCCGGCGCGTGCGAAGGCGGTGGCCACGGAGGAGACGGCGGGGACGACCTCGACCTCCAGGCCGTGTTCGGGTGCGCGCAGGGCCCGGACGACGCCGAAGAAGCCGGGGTCGCCGTCGGCGAGCACCACGGGACTGCCGCGGTGGCCGGCGATCCGGCGGCCGGCCAGGTCGATGCTGCCGAGACGGATGCGTTCGGCGCTCTCCGGGATCTCGGGGAGCGCGAGGTGGTGGGCGGCTCCGGCGACGAGCGTGGCGGCCGAGAGCGCCGCCCTGGCCGCTCTGGTCAGTGGCGAGCCGTCCCAGCCGATCACCGTGACCCGGTCGGCCATCGTCGTCAGTCTCCTGGGTGTCTGCGGGCGGGGCTCCCCCGCGGGGTGGACGGAGCAGGGTGAGCGTATCCGGTCCGTACCCGGGCCCGGCCGGGGGTTCCTGCGGCCGGGAGCAGGACGTCAGTTCCAGTCGTTGTAGGTGCCGTAGCCGCCCGCGTCGGCCAGCTGTTCCGCGACGCCTTCGAGGTCCTCGGGGAGGAGTCCCCAGACGATGAGGTCGGTCCTGATGTCGGTCCAGCCGCCGTCCGTGCCGTTGTCGGTCCGGGTCCGGGCTATCCGGGCGTTGCGCAGGACTCCCTCGCTGATGCAGCCCAGCTTCTGGGCGACCTGCTGGGCGGAGGTGTTGTCCGCGGGCGTACGCAGCTCGATGCGCTCGAACTTCTGGTCCCGGAAGAGCCATTCGGCGAGGGCGAGCACGGACTCGGTGGCGTACCCCTCGCCACGCGCCCAGGGGGCGGTGATGTATCCGACCTCGGTGGACAGGGTGCGCCAGTCGGTGTTGAGGAGCCGGACGGAGCCGACGAGGCGCTGGGTGAGGAACTCGGTGACGGCGAAGACGATGCCGTTGCCCTGGGTGCGTTCGGCGGGTGCGATCCTGCGGACCCACCGTTCGGCGTCCACCTGGGTGTAGGGGTGCGGTCCGTCGATCCAGGCCGTGACGAGCTCGTCGTTCATCATCTCGATGTGCGCCGGGACGTCCGCCATGTCGAAGGGGCGCAGCACCAACCTGTCCGTGCTGATGGAGATGGACGGGAAGGTGTGAGTCATGCGCAGCTCCATGCCGAAGACCGTGTTGATACACAGCATGCAGCATGGAGGCGGTGACGCGCATGGGCGGGTCCGCACGGCGGAGCCCCGCACACCGTGCCGCGGGTGTGCGGGGCTCGCCGGACAAGTGCCTTACGGGATTCAGGACTTGGCGGGCTCACCGAAGGCGGGGATGATCGAGCCCTGGTAGGTGTCCTCGATGAACTTCTTGACCTCGTCGGAGTTGAGGAGCTTCGCGAGCTTCTGGACGCGGGCGTCCTTCTCGTTGCCCTCCTTGACGGCGAGGAAGTTGGCGTACGGGTTGTCGTCGGCGCTCTCCAGGACCAGGGAGTCCTTGCCCGGCTCGAGGTCGGCCTCGATGGCGTAGTTGCCGTTGATCACCGCGGCGTCGACGTCGTCCAGGGCGCGGGGCACGGTTGCGGCCTCCAGCTCCTTGAACTCCAGACCCTTCTTGTCCGTGATGTCGCTGAGCTTGGCGTTGGTGCCGACGCCGTCCTTGAGGGTGATCAGCCCGTTCTCGGCGAGGAGCTGGAGCGCGCGGCCCTCGTTGGTGGTGTCGTTGGGGACGGCGACGGTCTGGCCCGCCTTGAGGTCCTTGACGTCCTTGACCTTCTTGGAGTAGAGGCCGAGGGGCTCCAGGTGCACGTTGACGACCGGCACGATGTGGGTGCCGTTCTTCTCGTTGAAGTCGTCGAGGTACGGCTTGTGCTGGAAGAAGTTGGCGTCGACCTGGCCGCTCTCGGTGGCGGTGTTCGGCAGGACGTAGTCCGTGAACTCCTTGACCTCGAGCTTGAGGCCCGCCTTGTCCGCCAGGTTCTTCTTGACGTAGTTCAGGATGTCGGCGTGCGGCGTCGGGGACGCGGCGACGACGAGTGCCTTGGAGGTGTCGGCGCCGGCGCCGGACCCGCTCTTGGCTGCCGGGTCGGAGTCCGTGCCGCAGGCGGTGAGGCCGAAGGCGAGGGCGGCGGTGGCGGCGGCTGCAGCGGTGATCTTGATGTTCTTGCGCACGAAGAGTGCCTCTTTCCGGTGGTGATGGTGGTACGCCCGGACAAGGAGTTCGGGCTCGTTGGGTGACGGGGCTCAGGAGGTGGTGCGGCCCCGGCGGGCCAGCAGGCGTACGGCTCCGTCGCCGATCAGCTGGATCACGGTCACGATGACGATCAGCAGCACGACCGTGATGAGCATGAACTGGTTGTCGAAGCGCTGGAATCCATAGGTGACTGCCTTGGAGCCGAGCCCTTCGCCGCCGACCGCACCGGCCATCGCGGAGTAGCCGATGAGCACGATGACGGTCGTGGTGACGCCGGAGACGATCGAGGGCAGCGCCTGCGGCAGCAGGACCTTGCGGACGATCGTGGGGATGGATCCGCCCATCGACTGGACGGCTTCGACGAGTCCGTGATCGACCTCGCGGACGGCCGTCTCGACGAGCCGCGCGAAGAAGGGGATGGCGCCGATGGCCAGCGGGACGATCATCGCGGACGGACCGATGAAAGTGCCGACGACCCACGTGGTGAAGGGGATCAGGGCGATCAGCAGGATGATGAACGGCAACGAGCGGCCGATGTTCACGATCACGCCGATGACCTTGTTCACCAGGACGTTCTGGAGCAGTCCGCCCTTGTCCGTGAGGACGAGCAGGATGCCGAGCGGCAGCCCGCCGGCGACGGTGACGACCGCGGACCAGAGCACCATGTAGAGGGTGTCGATGGTTCCCTGGGTGAGCAGTGGCTGCATTTCGGACCAGGTCACTTCGCCACCTCCTTGCTGTGCGGGGCGGGGGTCTGGGCGGGGATGCCGGCCGGACCGGCGGGTTCGCCGTCCACGACCTCGGCCTGCAGTCCCTGCTCGCGCAGGAAGCCGATCGGCACGACGTTCTCCTCGAAGCGGCCGGGCAGCTCGATGCGCATCCGGCCGATCTGGTTGCCGCCGACGGTGTCCATCGCGGCGCCCAGGATCGAGATGTCGATGTTGTACGTACGGGAGAGCTGCGAGATCACCGGGCGGGCGGCGGCCTCGCCGTGGAAGGTGACGTCGACGACCGTGCGGTCGGGGCCGGAGGCGGTGCCGCCGACGGGGAACAGCTCATGGGCCAGCTCGGAACCGGGCGTGGCCAGCAGGCCGGTGACCGTGCCGGACTCGACGACGCGGCCGTTCCTCATCAGCGCGGCGGAGTCGCAGATCGTCTTGACGACGTCCATCTCGTGCGTGATGAGCAGGACGGTGAGGCCGAGCTCCTGGTTGAGGTCGCGCAGCAGCTGGAGGATGGAGCGGGTGGTCTCGGGGTCGAGCGCGGAGGTCGCCTCGTCGGAGAGCAGCACCTTGGGGTCGCCCGCCAGGGCGCGGGCGATGCCGACGCGCTGCTTCTGGCCGCCGGAGAGCTGGCCCGGGTAGGACTTCGCCTTGTCGGCGAGGCCGACGAGGTCGAGGAGCTCGAGTGCCTTGCGGGTGCGTGCCTGTCCGGAGACGCCCAGGATCTCCAGGGGCAGTTCGATGTTGCCCTGGACGGTGCGCGAGGCCAGCAGGTTGAAGTGCTGGAAGACCATGCCGATGCGGCTGCGCGCCTCGCGGAGTTCCTTGCCGGCACGCCTGCCCCGGCCGGCGAGGGCGGTGAGGTCCTGGCCGGCGACGGTCACGGTGCCCGCGGTGGGGCGTTCGAGCAGGTTGACGCAGCGGATGAGGGAGGACTTCCCGGCGCCGCTCTGTCCGATGACGCCGTAGACCTCGCCCTCACGGACGTGCAGGTCGACGCCGTCCAGGGCGGTGACCTCACGGCCGCGTGACTGGTAGACCTTCGTGAGGCCCGTCGTGGTGATCACAGGGGTTTCCGTCACTGTCGAGTGCGCGGCGCGGTGTCCGCCGGGCACGGGGCATACGTCTGAAGAGGCTGGTTCTCAGCGGTATCAGCGGTCTCGGTGGCCGACCGGCGGGAGTCCCGGCGCGGTCGGCACAGGGATCGGCACATGCCCGGGCAGGCTCGATCCGCTGGATGCGGACGGCGCGGGCTCGGTCTCGCTTCGGGGCGCGAGGCTCGGGCGGGGACCCTCAGAAGGCGCGCATTCGACACATACAACGAGCACCGGGCGTCGTGATCGCCTCGGTCGCAGGGCTGCGGTAGCTCGTCGTGGTCATGGGCCCCAGTAAAACAGACGTGACGTTCCGGCGATCCAGCCTGTCCGTATAGCGGACAGCCGTGGATGGGGTCGCCGCTCACCTTCCCGACCCGGTCGGCCTCCGGCGCGCACCGCCGTGACCTGCGACGACAGGGTTCCCGGCCCGGCGTCCGTCCGGGGTGCGGTCCACCCTCGCCGTGCGGGCGCTGTGGCCAAGGCCACCCTTCCGGTACCGCTCCGCGCCCTCCACGGCGCCCGGCCCGGCACCGGCCCGCCGCCGGGCCCGCAGGCGGAGCGTCCACGGCGCCGTAATACCCTCACTGCATGCTTGACGCCCTGACGGTCGCGGTCGCCGTGACCGCGCTCGCCCTCGCCGCCTGGTGCGGACTCGCCGCCTACCGGGACCAGCCCACGAAGGACTGGCACTTCATCGGCATGGCGGTCGTCTCCGTGCTGGCGCTGGCCCAGCTGCTGGTGGGGATCGTGCAGCTGGCCCGGGGCGAGCGGCCGGAGCAGGGCATGACGATCTTCATCGCCTATCTGATCGGCTCGTTCGCGGCCGTGCCGGCGGCGGGCTTCCTGTCGCTGACGGAGCGGACCCGCTGGGGTTCGGTCACGGTGGCGGCGGGCGCGGTCGTGCTGGCCGTGCTGGAAGTACGGCTCTACGACATCTGGGGAAGCTGACCGTGACCGACACCGACCGCACCGGGGCGCCCGCCTCCCCCGCTCCGCAGAGGCAGCAGTTCGAGCTGGGCTCCGGGCCCGGACGCGTACTGGTCTGGTTCTACGGGGTGTTCACCGTGGCCGCGGCGTCCCGCTCGATCGTCGAGATGATCATGGATTTCGGCAAGGCCCCGCTGGCGTACGTACTGTCCGCCGTCGCCGCCGTCGTGTACGGCTTCATCACGTACTCGCTGGTGCGGGGCGGGGAGAGAGCGCGCAGGGCGGCGCTGGTGTGCTGCGCCGCCGAGCTCGCGGGCGTACTGGTCGTGGGCACCTGGACGCTGGTGGAGCCCACCGCCTTCCCCGATGCCACGGTGTGGTCGGACTTCGGCATGGGCTACCTGTTCATCCCGGTGATCCTGCCGGTCACCGGGATGATCTGGCTGCGCCGCGCACGGACGGCGTGACCCGCCGCCCCCTCGCCGTCGCTCAGGCGCTGGCGGCGTAGGCCGCTGCCGCGGCCTCCTTCTCCAGCAGGATCAGACGGACGCCGTCCTCGCCCGTGGCGTCGCCCACCCGGGCGTAGCCCGCCTTCCGGTAGAGCCGCAGATTGCCTTCACTCCGCTCACCCGTGTGCAGCCGGAAGCGGGTGGCCGAACGCCCGTCCGCCAGGCCCGATTCGGCGGCGCGCAGGAGGCGGGTGCCGAGGCCGTGCCCGCGCAGGCGGGGGTGGACGCAGAGCTTCCCGATCCGGCCGATGCCCTCGGCGTCGGTGAAGCCGCGTACCGAGCCGACGACTTCCTCCCCCAGCCGGGCCACGAACACCAGGTCCGTGGCCACTTCGCCACGGACGGATTCGAGGGTCTGGACGAGTGGATCGATCCGGTAGTTGCCGTACAGCTCCGCCTCGCTCTGGAAACAGAGGTACTGGAGCCTGAAGATCTGCTCGACGTCCTGTGCCGTCGCCGCCGAGATGGTCACACTCGTGCCCATGTGTGCACGCCTCCCGCTCACCTGGTCCGCCGGTTGTCTACCGCTCCTTTCCCCGCAGTTCAGGAGCTACAACCTCCGCCGCGAGCATTCTGCGCAGACATCCGAGGCATCGGGAACGCATCGGTCCCAAACTGCCCTGTGACATACCCAACTCGCCCGCGAGCTCCCGGTACGTCGGATCGTGGGGGGCCAGCATCGCCGCCAGCAGCCGGGGACAGCGTCCGGGCAGCCGTCCCACCGCGGCGCGCAGCGCCCGGCGTTCGTCGGCGCCCACGGCGATCCGCTCGGGGCAGCCGGCCCGCTCGTCGACGGGCCCGCCCGCGGCGTACGCGTGCTCGCGCCGGGCCCTGCGGCGTGCGGTGCGCGCCTCGGCGCGGACGACGGAGCGGACCCAGCGGGCGGGGTCGACGGGCAGGCCCCGGGCCGCCGGACGTTCCAGCAGCCGCAGCCACACGGTCTGTTCCAGGTCCGCGGCGTCGATCCCGGCGGCGGGGGCCTCGGCCGTCGCCTCCGCGTGGACCAGCGGGCCCAGGGTGCGGACGGCGGCTCGCCGGGCTGTGTCCGAGGCCGGGGGAGCATGATCCGGAAGCGTCATGCCCCGTCAACGCGCACCCCGCCGGGGCGGTTGCCCCGCGCGGGGAGCTCCACCCGACCGGGGCATCCCGGCCGGGCGGCTGACGGGCGTGCCTCAGTCCCTCGCGAAGTCGGCTGCCGCGAGCAGGGCGGTGTCCGGGTTGTCGGAGAAGATCCCGTCGATGCCCGCCTCGAAGTACGTGCGGAGGGCGCCGAACACGTCGCCGTAGGCGTTCGGGTCCGTGCCGCGCCGGAACTCCGCGGGCAGGAAGGTGTTCTCGTTGCGCATCGTGTACGGGTGCAGGACGAGGCCCCGTGCGTGCGCGTCCGCGACGAGGGCGGTGGGCGACGTCAGCCGTCCCGCGCCGTCCCTGGGGATGACCAGGTCGAGGGTGGGGCCGATGCCCTGCGCGAAGGACGCGATCCACTTCAGCCCCGAGGGCTTCACCAGGTCGGCGACGGTGCGCGGGTCGCCGGACTCCACGAAGTCCCACGGCCGCGACGTGGGGCCGGACAGCAGGACGACCCGCGGGGTGGCGACGAGCCCGGCCAGCCGCAGCATGGAGCCCGGCTCGAAGGACTGCAGGATCAGCGGGGAGTTCGCCCGGTGCCGGCCGTAGCGGCGCAGGAGCCGGGCGAGCGGCTCCTCCAGACCGAGACCGAGGCCCCGGAAGTACGAGGGGTGCTTGGTCTCGACGTAGAGCCAGACGGGCTTGCCGCGCCGGCGTCCCTCCCGGTCGGCCCAGCGCAAGACCTCCTCGAAGGTGGGGATCTCCCAGCGGCCGTCGTAGAGGGTGTTCTCCTGCCGGTTGCCGGGGATGCGCTCCGTGGCGCGGAGGGTCTTCAGCTCGGCGAGGGTGAAGTCCTCCGTGAACCAGCCGGTGAGCGGGACGCCGTCGACTTTCTTGGTGGTCCTGAGGCCCGCGAACTCGGGGTGGTCGGCGACGTCCGTGGTCCCGGTGATGTCGTTCTCGTGGCGGCAGACCAGGTGGCCGTCCCTGGTGGGCACCAGGTCCTGCTCGACGATGTGCGCGCCCATGTCCAGGGCCAGCTCGTAGGAGCCGAGGGTGTGCTCGGGCCGGTAGCCGCTGGCACCGCGGTGGCCGATGACGGTCGGCCTGGGCAGGTCCCGGTAGGAGCCGTGGCCGCTGCCGCCCCGGCTCCTCTCGGCGGCGTCCGCCGTACCGGTCAGTCCGAGGGCGGCCGTGCCCAGCACGGCCGCCCCCAGGAGGGTCCGGCGGCCGGGGCTCGTCTGCGCCTGCTCTGTCATGAATGCTCCTCGCATGTGATGTCTGGCACGTGTCGAGCCGGGGTCTTCCGTCCGGACCGGGCAGAATCGGCTGGTGGGTCCCCTGCCGTGGATCGCGTCACCGCAGAGCCGTTGCGGCCGGCGGCTGCCCGCCGGGACGCGGTACCGGGGCAGGTCGGGGCCGCCCCGTCCGGTCGGGAGGTCCCAGGGCGTGATCGTAGGGAGCTACGTCATCGGAGGGGCGGCACGTGGACGAACATGGCGGAAACACACGTCAACACTGCGTATCCGCTCCGTGAACCCGATGTGCGAGCGGGCAGGACCCGCGAGTATCGTCCTCACCTGCACAGACCCTTGCCAGAACCCGACCCGGCCGGCCCGGCCACTACACCGGAGGATGCGTTGTCCCGACTCACCGTCATCAAGGCAGTGCTCGGACCGATCCTGCGCCTTCTGTTCCGCCCCCAGGTGGAAGGCGCCCAGAACATCCCGGGAACCGGGCCGGTGATTCTCGCGGGCAACCATCTGACGTTCATCGACTCGATGATCATGCCTATCTGCTGCGACCGGCCGGTGTTCTACATCGGCAAGGACGAGTACGTGACCGGCAAGGGCCTCAAGGGCCGGCTGATGGCCTGGTTCTTCACGGGGTGCGGAATAATCCCGGTGGACCGGGACGGGGGCCGCGGCGGCGTCGCCGCGCTCATGACGGGCCGCCGGGTGCTGGAGGAGGGCAACGCCTTCGCGATCTACCCCGAGGGCACCCGCTCCCCCGACGGGCGTCTGTACCGGGGCCGTACGGGTATCGCACGGCTGACGCTGATGACGGGTGCGCCGGTGGTGCCGTTCGCGATGATCGGCACGGACAAGCTGCAGCCCGGCGGCGCCGGCCTCCCGCGTCCGGGCAAGGTCACGGTCCGCTTCGGTGAGCCGATGGAGTTCTCCCGCTACGAGGGCATGGACCGCGACCGCTATGTGCTGCGCGCGGTCACGGATTCGGTGATGGCCGAGGTGATGCGGCTGTCCGGCCAGGAGTACGTGGACATGTACGCGACGAAGGCCAAGGCCGCCTGACCCTCGCGCGCGAGAGGGCCCGTACCCCGGATGGCGGGGTACGGGCCCTTTCGCGTGCCCGCCGTCCGGGTGGACTCCGGGCCTTGTGCTATCCGTGCTCGACGCCGTCCTCCAGCTTCTGGCCGCGCAGCAGGTACCAGGCGGCGACCGCGGTCGCGAGCAGCACCGCGGCGCCGACGCCCGCGGCGACCCTCAGACCGTTGACGAACGCCTCCTGCGCGGCCCAGACCAGTGCGTCCGCCTGCTGGGGCGGGAGCCCCTCGGCCGCCTCCACGGCGCCGCCGAGGGATTCGTGGGCCGCGGCGGAGGTGGCCGGAGCTACGCCGTCCGGGGTGGCGAAGCCCTGGTAGACGCCGGTGACGATGGAGCCGAGCAGCGCGATGCCGAGGGCCGCGCCGAGCTCGTACGCCGTCTCGGAGACCGCGGACGCCGAGCCCGCGTGCTGCTTGGGGACGCTGGAGAGGATCACATCGGCGGTGACGGTGAAGGAGAAGCCCGCGCCGACGCCGACGACCAGGAGCACGAAGCCGAGCAGCGGATAGCCGGTCTCCTTGTGGATGAGGGTGACCACGGCCAGGGCCAGGCCGATCGCCCCGAGTCCGCCGGCCACCACGGAGCGCACCGAGAAGCGACGGGCGGCCCTGCCCGCCAGGAGGCCGGCGGTCACCGCGCCGATGGCCGCGGGCAGCTCGGCGAGACCGGCCTCCAGGGGCCCGCGTCCCTGGACCAGCTGCAGGAACTGGGAGAGGAAGAAGACCAGGCCGGACAGGCCGAGGATGGTGAGCAGATCGGCGAGCACCGCCCCCGAGAAGCCCCGGTGGTGGAAGAGCCGCATGTCCAGCAGGGGGGCGGGGAGCCGGAACTGCCTTCGCACGAACCACACGAGCGCGAGGACACCTCCCACGGCCGCGACGGCGACGGGCCAGTCGGCCCCGTGCGCCGCGAGGTCCTTGATGGCGTACACGATCCCGATCATGCCGATGAGGGAGAGACCGACACTGGGGACGTCCCACGGGCCGGGGGCGGGGTCCTTGGACTCGGGGATCATCTTGACGCCGACGGCCACGAGCACCGCCATGACGGGCAGGTTGATCAGGAAGACGGACCCCCACCAGAAGTGCTCCAGGAGCACACCGCCGACGACGGGGCCGACCGCGGCTCCGGCGGAGGCCATCGCGCCCCAGATGCCGATGGCGAGACTGCGCTCGCGCGGATCGTGGAAGAGGTTGCGGATCAGCGCGAGGGTGGACGGCATGAGGGTGGCACCCGCGACACCCAGCAGGGCCCGGGCCACGATCATCATCTCGGGGGTGGTGGCGTAGGCGTTGAGGACCGAGACGGCACCGAACGCGACGGCGCCGCACAGCAGCAGCTTCTTGCGGCCGATGCGGTCACCGAGGCTGCCCATGGAGACCAGGAGGCCGGCGATGACGAAGGAGTAGACGTCACCGATCCACAGCAGCTGGGTGCCGGTCGGTTCGAGGTCCTCGCTGAGGAACGGGGTCGCCAGGCCGAGCACGGTGGCGTCGACGGCCACCAGCAGCACGGCCAGCACGAGGACGGTGAGGGCGATCCACCGCCCCGGGTGGTACAGGTCGTCCGAGGTGTCGGGCTGCTCGTGGGTACTGCTCATTCCTCCACGCTCCGGCGTGCTCCGCCGAGCAGCAACTCGACGATCATGTACTGGAAGTCCTGCCCGGCGACCCGCCCCACCTGTACGGCCCACGCTCCGGTGCCGATCAGTCCGTACAGGGCTTCGGTCAGCCAGGCCGGGGTGAGGTCGATCCGGAGTTCGCCGCGCTCCTGCCCGCGCCGGAAGAAGGCGGAGACCCGCGCGTCGAGCCGGTTCCAGCCGTCGTTCACCTCGTCGCCCTCGAAGAGCTGGTTCTCGGAGACGAGGAAGGACAGCAGCCCGGCCACGGGCTCCACGGCGGCGACGAGCCTCCGCAGGCCCTCTTCGGCGGTGCCCTCGTCGAGGACGGCCGCATCGAGCGCCGCCTCGAATTCCTGGATGCCGAGGTCCTCCAGCGCTCTCACGAGGGCGTCACGCCCTGCGAAGTGACGGTGCAGGGTGGCGCGGCCGATGCCTGCGGCCCGGGCGACCTCGTCCATGGTCGCGGTGGATCTGCGGGTCAGCAGGGCTGCGGCGCTCCGCAGCACCTGCTCACGATCGAGAGTCATGAGACGACACTATCCCAAGTGAGACAGAATCGTCTCACGGGTGGATGCGTCATCCTCTGTCCGTCCCGTCCCGCCGGAGGAGGGCACCATGAGGTGATGAAGCCGCTGCTGCTGATCGACATCGACGGCCCACTCAACCCGTACGAGGCGCTGTCCCGCCGCAGGCCGCCGAAGGGGTACCGGCGGCACAGCATGCGGCCCACGGGGTGGACCGCCGGGCCGGCGCTGCCTGTCCTGCTCAACCCGGAACACGGCGACGAGCTGCTGGCCCTCACCGGCCTCTACGAGCTCGCCTG
This sequence comes from Streptomyces clavifer, assembly GCF_036345975.1. NCBI lineage: Bacteria > Bacillati > Actinomycetota > Actinomycetes > Kitasatosporales > Streptomycetaceae > Streptomyces > Streptomyces clavifer. The sequence continues at coordinate 1,329,101 of NZ_CP107793.1, forward strand.
GGCGACCACCTGGAAGAACGAGGCCAACGAGTGGATCGCCCCGCGTCTGGGGCTGCCGCCCCTGCCGTACATCGACTGGCCGCGGATGCACGGCCTCACGGGGAACGGGACGTACTGGAAGACGCGCTACGTCGTCGAGTACGCGGCCGGCAGGCCGTTCGCCTGGGTCGACGACGAGATCACGGACCTGGACACCGGCTGGGTGGCGGGGCACCACCCGGGGCGGGCGCTGCTGCGCCCGGTCGACCCCCGGGTGGGGCTGGTGCGGGCGGACTTCGACGCACTCGCCGCCTGGGCGTGACCGCGTGACCCGGGCTCAGCTCCAGGGCAGCGAGGAGCGGTGGCGCCAGTAGGCCTCCGGCTCCTCCACCAGGGCGTCCAGCCGGTCCAGCCGGTCCGCGTCCAGGTCGAGGAGGGGGGCGTGCAGATTGCCGGCGAGCTGGGTGACGGTGACCGCCCCGGACAGGACGACGCCTGCCCACGGCCGGTGGAGCACGAAGGCCAGGGCGACGGAGTCCGCACCCAGTTCCGCCTCGGCGGCGATCTCCTGGGCGACGGCGGGGGCTTCGGTCCCTGCCAGCCTCCCGTTGGCCATGGCCTCCTTGACGATGACGGTGAGCCCGGCGTCGTGCGCCTCCGCGAGCGCCGGGCCGGCGGAGGTCTCCAGGGCGTTGTAGGTGGCCTGGACGGTGCGGAAGAGTGGCTCGCCGTCCACCGTCACGGCAACGGCGGCCCGGATGGCGTCGGCCTGGGCGGGCCCGCTGGTGGAGAACCCGACGGTGGTGCCCTCCGCCGCCAGCGCGGCCAGGCGGGCGTGCAGTTCCTTGTCGCCCAGTGCCGGGCTGTCGGCGGTCACCGAGTGGATCTGGTAGAGGTCCAGCCGCTCCCCGAGCAGCCCGGCCGTCTCGGCGCGCTGCCGTTCGAACGTGGCGAGGCCGTGGTCCTTCACCTCGTGCGCCTCGGCGTCGACGCGCCAGTCGGCGGTGTAGGTGTAGCCCCACTTGCTGCCGACGACCACGTCCGTGACGTCGGGACGTGCGGTCAGCCAGCCGGCGAGGAACTCCTCGGAGCGGCCGTAGGAGCGGGCCGCGTCGAAGTAGCGCACGCCCTGCGCGTAGGCCGCGTCCAGGAGTTCATGGGTGCGGGCGCGCAGGACCTCGACACCGCGGTCGGCGGGGAGGTCCCGGTCGCGGTGCAGGTTGATGTAGCCGGGCCTGCCTACCGCGGCCAGGCCCAGCCCGATGTGCGCGGTCGGAGTGGTCGCTCGGTTCAGGCGGGCGAAGGGCATCGCGGACTCCTCCTGGTCGGTTTCACGTGCCTGCCCGACCAACGTAGCCCGCGATGCCGCCGGATCAGCCCCGCGCGGTCGCCCAGGCGTGCTGCGTCGCGAGATCGGCCTTCACCTCGGCGAGCTGTACGGCGACGGCCGACGGGGCCGTGCCGCCGCGGCCGTCGCGGGAGGCCAGCGCGCCGGGCACGTCGAGCACCGCGCGCACCTCGGGGGTGAGGTGCTCGGAGATCCCGGCGAACTGCTCGTCCGTCAGTTCGTCGAGCTCGATGCCCTGCTGCTCGCACACCTTGACGCACTCGCCCGCGACCTCGTGCGCGACCCGGAACGGCACGCCCTGCTTGACCAGCCACTCGGCGATGTCCGTGGCGAGCGAGAAGCCGGCCGGGGCCAGTTCCTCCATGCGCTCCCGGTGGACGGTGAGCGTGGCCATCATGCCGGTGAAGGCGGGGAGCAGCACCTCCAGCTGGTCGCAGGAGTCGAAGACGGGCTCCTTGTCCTCCTGGAGGTCGCGGTTGTACGCGAGCGGGAGGGCCTTGAGCGTCGCCATCAGCCCGGTCAGGTTGCCGATGAGGCGGCCCGACTTGCCGCGGGCCAGCTCGGCGATGTCGGGGTTCTTCTTCTGCGGCATGATCGAGGAGCCGGTGGAGAAGGCGTCGTGGAGGGTGACGAAGGAGAACTCCTTCGTGTTCCAGATGATGACCTCCTCCGCGATGCGGGAGAGGTTGACGCCGATCATCGCGGTGATGAACGCGAACTCGGCGACGAAGTCCCGCGACGCGGTGCCGTCGATGGAGTTGGCCACGGAGCCGCGCTCGAAGCCGAGGTCCGCCGCGACGGCCTCCGGGTCGAGCCCGAGGGACGACCCGGCCAGCGCGCCGGAGCCGTACGGGGACACGGCGGTCCGCTCGTCCCACTGCCGCAGCCGCTCGGCGTCCCGGATGAGGGGCTGCACATGGGCCAGGACGTGGTGGGCGAACAGGACGGGCTGGGCGTGCTGGAGGTGGGTGCGGCCGGGCATGGCCACGTCCGCGTGCGCCTCGGCGAGGCCGACGAGGGCGTCCTGGAGCTCGGCGATCAGCCCGCCGAGGATCCGGGCGTGGTCGCGCAGGTACATCCGGAAGAGCGTGGCGACCTGGTCGTTGCGGGAGCGGCCTGCCCGCAGCTTGCCGCCGAGGTCCGGGCCGAGGCGCTCCAGGAGACCGCGCTCCAGCGCGGTGTGCACGTCCTCGTCCGCGAGGGTGCCGGTGAAGGAACCGTCGGCGACGGCGGCTTCGAGGTCGTCGAGTCCGGCGGCCATGCGCGCCAGCTCGTCGTCGGTGAGCAGGCCCGCCTTGTTGAGCACACGCGCGTGGGCGCGGGAACCGGCGATGTCGTACGGGGCGAGCCGCCAGTCGAAGTGGACGGAGGCGGACAGCCTGGCCAGCGCCTCGGCGGGGCCGTCGGCGAAACGGCCGCCCCAGAGCCGTACGTCGCTGTTGCCGGTGCCGTTGCTCACTGCGTGCTCCTCGGGAGTGCAAGGGGTGGGTGTGCGATCGCCTCCCCGCCGGCGCGCGGAGGGGAGGCGGTGGTGACGCCGTGGATCGGACGCGGTCACGCACACGGCCGCGATCCTCGAGGACAAGGCATAACTATGCAATCCTCCGTATGCTTTGTCAAAGGTGCTGGTGGGAGGGGTGCGTGATCCCTAGGCTGGACCCATGCGCCCCCTCGTCCCGCTGTCCCCCACGCTGTATCTCCCGCCCCAGGACCGACTGCTGCTGGGCAAGCCCCTGACCGCGGCGCTGGACACGGCCGAGCCGGATGCCTGGGTGGACCTCGACCGGCGGATCGCCACCGCGACCGCGTGGCGGACCGGGGTCAGGCCGCTGCGGTATCTGCTCAGGGAGCGGTATGCCGACGGCAACGGGTCGGTCGACTGGGCCGCCGCCCCCCGCTGGGACGAGGAGGCGCACGACGTCACCTGGTCGCGGTTCCCGCCCTCCGAGGCGGAGACCGCACTCGTCCTCTGCCACGACCGGTGGCAGGCACGGGAGGCGGCGCTGGCCCTCACCCCCGGGCGGCCGGCCCTCCTGCCCCTGCTGCTGGTGCGCTGCGCCGACTCCCGGCCGCGGGTGCGCGAGCGGGCCCGCAGCGTGCTGGCGGCGGACCTGGACGGGCCCGCGGCGGCGGAGCTGGTGCCCCTGGCCCTGCGGCTGAGCATGCGCCCGCGCGGCGACTGGGCCCTGGAGCGGGTCCTGGCCGTGGCCGGGCCCCTGCCGCCCTCACTGGCTCCCCGGATCCTGACGAGCCCGCTGGCACAGGTCCGGGTCCTCGGGGTGCGGCTCTGTCTGGAGCGGGGACTCCTCACACCCGCCGGGCTCACGGATCTCGTCCTCACCGCCCCGGACCGGGCCGTCCGCCGCCTGTGCACCGACGCGCTGCTGGCCCGGGTGTCCCCCGGCGACCCGGAACGGCTCCTGGACCCTCTGCTCGCGGCCTCCTCGGCCGTGACGCGGTCCTCCGCGGTGACGGCACTGCACCGGGCGGGCCGTGGCCGGGAGGCCGCGTGGCACGTGTCGGACCCCTCGGCCGGGGTGCGTTCCGCCGCCCGCCTCGTCCTGCGGATGGAGGGCCGTGAATCCGGGGAGCTCTACCGGGCGCTGTGCGCCGGCCCCGACGTGCCGGGCCTCGCCCCGGGGGCCCTGTTCGGCCTGGCCGAGTCCGGGGCGCCCGGGGCGGCGGCCCTGCTGCGGCCGCTGACTGCCCACCCGGAGGGCCGCGTGCGTGCCGCGGCGCTCGCCGCGCTGCGGATGCTGGACGCGGTCTCGCCCGACACGCTCATGGCCGCCATGGACGACCCGCACCCACCCGTGGTGCGGACCGCCCGCAAGGCGCTCGTCCCGTACGTCCTGCTCGTCCCGGAGGAGTGGCTGGCCGCCCTGGTGGCCCCCGGCCGGCCCCGGCACGTGCGGCGGTCCGGCCTGCGGCTGCTCTGCGCCCACAGCCTCGCCCTGCGCAAACGCGTGCTGGCCGCACTGGAGGAGGACGAGGACCCCGAGGTCGCCCACGAGGCACAGCGCGCCCGGTACGAGCCGTTGCCCCCGGCCGGTTCCGATGGCTGAGACCCGCTGCCCACGGGGCACCTGACGACGGATAATTCATGCCATGGGAAAAACGCATGAACGTATCGACGGACGGCTGCGCACCTTCATCGAGGAGCAGCACGTCTTCTTCACCGCGACCTCGCCCCTGGACGCCGACGGCACGGTCAACCTCTCCCCGAAGGGCGTCAACGGCTCGTTCGCCGTCCTGGACGAACGGACCGTGGCCTACCTGGACTTCGCCGGGAGCAACGCGGAGACCATCGCCCATCTCCGGGAGAACGGCCGCATCACCCTGATGTGGTGCGCCTTCCAGGGGCCGCCGAACATCGTCCGGGTGCACGGCCGCGGTGAGCCCGTCTTCCGCGACGACCCCCGGTTCCCCGGTCTCCTCGGCCGTTTCCCCTCGGTCGACCCGACCGCGCACGGGCTGCGCGCGATCATCGTGGTGAGCGCGGAACTGATCCGGGACACCTGCGGTTACGGGGTGCCCTTCATGGCGTACGACGAGGACCGGACCCTGCACGCCGACCGCTTCCGGCGTGAGGACGACGCGAGTCTGAGCGCGTACTTCGGGAAGAAGGAGGACATCGCCACCAGCATCGACGGGCTGCCGGGCCTGCCCCTGCCGCTGCCCGGCCTGCCCGCGCCGGCGTCCGCGGGGTAGGCACGGGCCCGGTGTACGGCGCTGGGCCGAACGGAGCAGGTGCGGTGGGGCGGGGCGGGCACGGGCCGTACGGTCCGGAGCATGCGCAGACCCTTGGTGACCGCGTCCGTCCTGCTCGCGCTGGCGTCGCTCGCGGCGCGGCCGGCGGAGTCGCCACCCCTTCCGGAACGGCTGGCCGACACGGGCGGCGGCAGCCAGCTGATCACCGCCGAGGCCGCCGGCACGGACTCCACCACGGGCACGGTCACCTGGTGGGACCGGCGGCGGGGGACGTGGGTGGCGGCGGGTTCGGCTCCTGCCCGCTTCGGCGCGAACGGCCTGGCCGAGGGCACCACCCGTACGCAGGGCACGAACACCACGCCGACCGGCCTGTTCGACCTGCCGTACGCCTTCGGCACCGGGACGGCCCCGGCCGGGACCCGCTATCCGTACCGCCGGGCCGGCGACCGCTCGTGGTGGTGCCAGGACAACGCGTCCCCCGCGTACAACCGCTGGGTGGAGCCGCGCCCGGCCCACTGCCGGGCGGGCGAGGCCGAGCACCTGGTCGCGTACCGCGCGCAGTACGCCCGCGCGCTCGTGATCGGCTTCAACTACCACCGGCCGGTCCGGGGCCGGGGCGCCGGGATCTTCCTGCACGTCGACGGCAGGGGAGCGACCGCCGGCTGCGTGTCCGTACCGGCCACCGGCATGGAGCGGATCCTCGCCTGGGCCGATCCGGCACGGCGGCCGCACATCGCGATCGGGACCGGGTCCGGCCCGACGGCGATCACACGCTACTGACGGCGGCCGCTCAGCGGTCGTTCTGGGCGAGCCGCAGCAGGTGGTCGGCCAGTGCCTGGCCGCCGTTCGGGTCACGGCTGATCAGCATCAGCGTGTCGTCGCCCGCGATCGTGCCGAGGATCGCCCGGAGTTCGGCCTGGTCGATGGCCGAGGCGAGGAACTGGGCGGCGCCCGGCGGGGTCCGGAGCACCACCAGGTTGGCCGAGGCCTCCGCGGAGATGAGCAGCTCGGCGGAGAGCCTGCGCATCCGCTCCTCCTTCGCGGACCCGCCGAGCGGTGCCTGCGGAGTGCGGAAGCCGCCCTCGCTGGGCACCGCGTAGATCAGCTCGCCGCCGGTGTTGCGGATCTTCACCGCGCCGAGCTCGTCCAGGTCGCGGGAGAGCGTCGCCTGGGTGACGCTCAGCCCGTCGTCGGCCAGGAGCTTGGCCAGCTGGCTCTGCGAGCGCACCGGCTGCCGGTTGAGGATGTCCACGATCCTGCGGTGGCGTGCCGTGCGGGTCTGCGGCACCGACGGCCCGCCGTGCTCGGATTCCTGCGCCTCGGTCATCGTCGTCGCCTCAATCTCCGGATCGTCACTCTGCGGACCGTCCGTCCCCGTAGGCCGCGTCGAGAGCTCCCGGCAGGATCCGCAGGAACGCGTCCACCTCCGCGTCACCGATGATCAGCGGCGGCATGAGCCGTACGACGTCGGGGGCGGGAGCGTTCACCAGGAGTCCGGCTTCCTGAGCCGCCTGCTGCACCTTCGCCGCGAGGGGCCCGGTGAGCACGATACCCAGCAGCAGGCCGGAGCCTCGGACGTGGGAGACCAGCGGGTGCCCCAGGCCCTCGACGCCGTCCCTGATCCTCTCGCCGAGCCGCTTCACCTCGTCCAGGGTGCCGTCGGCGGCGAGGGTGTCCAGGACGGCGAGGCCGGCGGCGCAGGCGACGGGGTTGCCGCCGAACGTCGTGCCGTGCTGACCGGGCTTCAGCAGGTCGGCCGCCGCGCCGAACGCCACGGTGGCGCCGATCGGCAGTCCGCCGCCGAGGCCCTTGGCGAGCGTGACGAGGTCGGGCTCGACGCCCTGGTGGGCCTGGTGCTCGAACCAGTGGCCGCAGCGGCCGATCCCGGTCTGCACCTCGTCCAGGACCAGCAGCGTGCCGGTGGCCCGGGTGATCTCCCGGGCGGCCTCCAGATAGCCCTTGGGCGGGACGACCACACCGTTCTCGCCCTGCATGGGCTCGATGATCAGCAGCGCCGTGTCGGTGGTCACCGCGGCCCGGAGCGCCTCGACGTCTCCGTACGGCACGTGGGTGACGTCGCCGGGCAGCGGGAGGAAGCCCTCGCGCTTCTTGGGCTGGCCGGTGAGGGCGAGGGCGCCCATGGTCCGGCCGTGGAAGCCGCCGTCGGTGGCGACCATGTGGCCGCGGCCGGTGAGCCGGCCGATCTTGAAGGCGGCCTCGTTGGCCTCGGCACCGGAGTTGGAGAAGTAGACCCGGCCCGTGCGCCCGAAGAGCTGGAGCAGCCGCTCGGCGAGCTCGACGGGCGGTTCGGCGATGAAGAGGTTGGAGACGTGGCCGAGCGAGCCGATCTGGCGGGAGACGGCCTCGACGACGGCCGGGTGGGCGTGACCGAGGGCGTTGACCGCGATCCCGCCGACGAAGTCGAGGTATTCGGTGCCGTCGGCGTCCCACACCCGGGCTCCGGCACCGCGCACCAGGGACAGCTGCGGCGTGCCGTAGTTGTCCATGAGTGCGCCCTGCCAGCGCTGTGTGAACTCCTGGTTGCTCATGACTCCCCCTGTGCGGTCCGTGCGTCGGGCACGACCATCGTGCCGATTCCCTCGTCGGTGAAGATCTCCAGCAGGATCGAGTGCTGGACCCGGCCGTCGATGACACGGGCCGTCTCGACCCCGTTGCGTACGGCGTGCAGGCAGCCCTGCATCTTGGGGACCATGCCGCTGGACAGGTCGGGCAGCAGCCTCTCCAGCTCGGTGGCGGTGAGGCGGCTGATCACGTCGTCGCTGTTCGGCCAGTCCTCGTAGAGGCCCTCGACGTCGGTGAGGACCATCAGCGTCTCGGCGTTCAGCGCGGCGGCGAGTGCGGCGGCGGCGGTGTCGGCGTTGACGTTGTAGACGTGGTTGTCCTCGGCCGAGCGGGCGATGGAGGAGATGACCGGGATCCGGCCGTCGTCGAGCAGCGCCTGGATGGCCCCGGTGTCGATGGCGGTGATCTCGCCGACCCGGCCGATGTCGACGGCCTCGCCGTCGATCACCGGGCGGTGCTGGGTGGCGGTGATGGTGTGGGCGTCCTCGCCGGTCATGCCGACCGCGAGCGGGCCGTGCTGGTTGAGCAGGCCGACGAGCTCACGCTGGACCTGCCCCGCCAGCACCATCCGCACGACGTCCATCGCCTCGGGCGTGGTGACGCGGAGTCCGGCCTTGAACTCGCTGACCAGGCCCTGCTTGTCGAGCTGGGCACTGATCTGCGGGCCGCCGCCGTGCACGACGACGGGCTTGAGGCCGGCGTGCCGCAGGAAGACGACGTCCTGCGCGAACGCGGCCTTCAGCTCCTCGTCGATCATGGCGTTGCCGCCGAACTTGATGACGACGGTCCTGCCGTTGTGGCGGGTCAGCCAGGGCAGTGCCTCGATGAGGATCTGTGCCTTCGGCAGCGCGGTGTGCTTCCTCGCGGCGCTCATGAGCTGTACGCGCTGTTCTCGTGGACGTACTCGGCGGTGAGGTCGTTGGCCCAGATGACGGCCGCCTCGCTGCCCTCGGCGAGGTCGGCGGTGATCCGGACCTCCCGGTAGCGCATGTCGACGAGCTCGCGGTCCTCACCGACGCTGCCGTTCCTGCAGACCCAGACGTCGTTGATGGCGACGTTCAGCCGGTCCGGGTCGAAGGCGGCCTTCGTGGTGCCGATCGCGGAGAGGACCCGGCCCCAGTTGGGGTCCTCGCCGTGGATGGCGCACTTGAGGAGGTTGTTGCGGGCGATGCTGCGGCCCACTTCGACGGCGTCGTCCTCGGTGGCCGCGCCCACGACCTCGATGCGGATGTCCTTGGAGGATCCCTCGGCGTCGCCGATCAGCTGGCGGGCGAGGTCCGCGCAGACGGTCCGCACGGCTTCGGCGAACTCCTCCTGCCCCGGGGCGACTCCGGCGGCCCCCGAGGCGAGCAGCAGCACGGTGTCGTTGGTCGACATGCAGCCGTCGGAGTCCACCCGGTCGAAGGTGGTGCGGGTGGCGTCGCGGAGTGCGGCATCGAGCGCGGGGGCCTCGACGTCGGCGTCGGTGGTGAGGACGACCAGCATCGTGGCGAGGCCGGGGGCGAGCATGCCCGCACCCTTGGCCATCCCGCCGACGGTCCATCCCTCGCCGCCCGCCACGGCCGTCTTGTGCACGGTGTCGGTGGTCTTGATGGCGAGGGCGGCGCGCTCGCCGCCGTGCTCGCTGAGGGCGGCGGCCGCCGTCCCGATGCCGGGCAGCAGCTTGTCCATCGGGAGCGGCAGGCCGATGAGCCCGGTCGACGCGACCGCGATCTCGCCGGCGCTGTGACCGGTGAGGACCTCGGCGGCCCTCTCGGCGGTGGCGTGGGTGTCCTGGAAGCCCTTGGGGCCCGTACAGGCGTTGGCGCCACCGGAGTTGAGGACGACGGCGGTCACTTCGCCGCCCCTGAGGACCTGCTCCGACCAGAGGACGGGCGCGGCCTTGACGCGGTTGGAGGTGAAGACGCCCGCGGCGGCGCGGCGGGGACCGTTGTTGACCACGAGGGCCAGGTCCGGTCCGCCGCTCTCCTTGATCCCGGCGGCGATGCCCGCCGCCGTGAACCCCTTGGCTGCCGTGACGCTCACGGTGCGACTCCGATCGTGGAAAGACCCGTGTCCTCGGGAAGTCCGAGGGCGATGTTCATGCTCTGCAGGGCACCCGACGCGGTGCCCTTGGCGAGGTTGTCGATGGCGCTGATCACGATGATCCGGCCGGCCGCCTCGTCGAGGGCGACCTGGATCTGGACGGCGTTGGATCCGTACACGGCCGCGGTGGCGGGCCACTGGCCCTCGGGCAGCAGGTCGACGAACGGCTCGTCCGCGAAGGCCTTCTCGTACACGGCGCGGAGGGACTCGGCGCTCACGCCCGGCTTCGCCTTCGCGCTGCACGTGGCGAGGATGCCGCGGGGCATGGGCGCGAGGGTCGGTGTGAAGGACACCGTGACCGGCTCGCCCGCCGCGGCGCCGAGGTTCTGGATCATCTCCGGCGTGTGCCGGTGGACGCCGCCGACCCCGTAGGGCGACATGTTGCCCATGACCTCGGAGCCGAGCAGGTGCGGCTTGGCCGCCTTGCCCGCGCCGGAGGTGCCGGACGCGGCGACGACGACGGCCTCGGGCTCGGCCAGGCCTGCCCCGTACGCCGGGAAGAGGGCGAGGGAGACGGCGGTCGGGTAGCAGCCGGGGACGGCGATGCGCTTGGTCCCCGCCAGGGCCGCACGGGCCCCGGGCAGCTCCGGCAGGCCGTAGGGCCAGGTGCCGGCGTGCGGCGATCCGTAGAACTTCTCCCAGTCCGCGGCGTTCTTCAGCCGGAAGTCGGCGCCCATGTCGACGACGAGCACCTCGTCACCGAGCTGCTCCGCGACGGCGGCGGACTGCCCGTGGGGCAGGGCCAGGAAGACGACGTCGTGCCCGGCGAGGGCGTCAGCCGTGGTCGGCAGGAGCACACGGTCCGCGAGCGGCCTCAGGTGCGGTTGGAGCGCGCCGAGCTTCTGCCCCGCGTTGGAGTGGCCGGTGAGGGCGCCGATCTCGACCTCCGGGTGACTGAGGAGCAGACGGAGCAGCTCCCCGCCGGCATATCCGCTCGCCCCTGCCACTGCCGCACGTACCACCATCGATATCCTCCTCGTCGATGGCATGACTATACGCAGCTATGCACTTTTATGCAAAGATTTTCGCTGTACGGAAGCCGGCTCAATCTGCCCGGCCGCCGGATCGGCGGCGGTTCCCGGGGGAGCTCCCGCCGAAGGACCGCCCGGCCCGACGGCACTCCGGTGGACGCGACGTGGCGCACCGGTGCGGCGGGCGGACTGCGCGCAGGCGGCTCCCCGCCGAAGCCGTCGCCGCCGGCGCACCGATCGAGGTCGCCAGGATCTCCGCGCCGCCCCGGTCGAGGCCCTGCCCGGCGGCGAGCAGCACCGCTGCGGCTTCGCACCGGTCCGGGGTTCAGGGCGTACGAGGACTCGCCGACCGGGCCCTGTGCGCGGCGGCGTTCCGCTTCATGTGTCGTGGGGTGGGCATGCGCGGGGTCTGCGTGTCGGCCGTGCCGGTGCGGGCGGCTCCCACCCCTGGAGCATGGGCGGGGCGCCGCCGACCGGCCCTGTTCCGCTGCCGCCGCTCGTACAGCTGCGCCGCGTCGAGCCCCCTGAGGCCGCCCGGTCGTACACGGCCCGGATGCGAGTTGCCGGTCCCCGTCGCCGAGCAGTCCCGCACGAGCGCCGGTGATCCGGCCCACGCATGCGGCGAGCCGCGGGCGCGCGCCCGGGCGTACGTCGGCGCCGGCGCCGCGCGCCGGGACGAGCATCGCTGCCGGCGCCTCGGTAGGTCGTACGCGCCGGGCTCCGGGGGACCCACGCGTGCAGTGCGTCCGGATCGGCGGAGTGTCCGGCGCCTCGGCTGCGTCCTACTCGCGCACGGCCGCCGCGAGTCCGGCGTTCACCACGAGCCCGGCGCACGCCGGGAGCGCGTCAGGAACGCGCGTCGCCGGTCTCCTCGGACCGCGCCGCGTTCTTCTCCTTGATGCGCACGGCTTCCTTGCGGACCTCGGCCTGGGTGGCCCGCTCCTTCTGCAGCCACTCGGGGCTCTCGTTCTTCAGCTCGTCGATCTGCTCGGTGGTCAGCGGCTCGGTGACTCCGCCCCGCGCGAGGCCGGCGATGGAGATGCCCAGCTTGGAGGCGACCACGGGCCGGGGGTGCGGGCCGTTGCGCCGCAGCTCCTGCAGCCACGCGGGCGGGTCGGCCTGCAGCGCGTTCAGCTCGCCGCGCGAGACGACGCCCTCCTGGAACTCGGCGGGGGTGGCTTCGAGGTACACACCCAGCTTCTTCGCCGCGGTGGCGGGCTTCATGGTCTGGGTGGTCTGGTGCGACGTCATGGTGCCCAGGGTATCGAGCATGTGCGCCCCCTCCGACCACGCCCGGTAGCCTGGCGGGGTGACAGGCTCGGAAACCCCCTCCTCGTTCCGGCTCGCCTACGTCCCGGGCGTGACCCCGACCAAATGGGTGCGGATCTGGAACGAACGGCTGCCCGGTGTCCCCCTGACCCTCGTGGGCGTACCCGCCGACGAGGCGGCCCGCACGCTGCGCGGCGGCGACGCCGACGCCGGTTTCGTGCGCCTCCCGGTCGACCGTACGGATCTGAGCGCCATCCCCCTCTACACCGAGACGACCGTCGTCGTGGTCCCCAAGGACCACCTCGTGGCGGCCGTCGACGAGGTGTCGGCCGCGGACCTCGCCGAGGAGGTCGTCCTGCACCCCCTCGACGACACCCTGGAGTGGGACCGTCCGCCCGGCCTGCCGGCGCTGGAACGCCCCGCGACGACGGAGGACGCGGTCGAGCTGGTGGCCGCGGGGGTGGGACTGCTCGTCGTCCCCCAGTCGCTGGCCCGGCTGTACCACCGCAAGGACCTCACCTACCGGCCGCTCTCGGACGTCCCGGAGTCGCGCATCGCGCTGTCGTGGCCGGAGGAGAGGACCACCGACCTGGTGGAGGAGTTCATCGGGATCGTCCGCGGGCGGACCGTGAACAGCACCCGGGGACGCCCCCCGACACCCCCGCAGCCGAAGGCCAAGCGCTCCGAGAAGAAGGGGGGCGCGCCGCGCAAGCCCGCGGCCGGCAAGGCGACGGGCAAGAACCCCCGCGGCGCGTCCGGCGGTGGCAAGCGCGGCAAGCCCCGCCGCCGCCCCTAGGGCCTCGGCGGCGCACCACCCCGTACCCGTAGTACTCCAGAGCTACGGGACAGGTGCACTCCATGGCGGGACGCGGACCACACGGGACGCTCCATAGCTTCGGTACCGGATTCACCAGGAACATCCGGTACGGAAGGACCTCCCCATGGCGTCCCGCCCACGCAGCAGCCGCTTGCGTCGCGCCCTGCTCACCGCGCTCGTCACCGCGTCCGTGGCCCTGCCGGTGTCGGGGGCGGCCCGCCCGGCCGCCGTTCCGGCTCCGGCGCCGGCCGACCTCGGCCCGCTGGGAGCCGCGACCCCCGCCGCACTCGGCGCGCGGTACGCGGCCGGCCGCGACGGCATCCGGGCGGCCGGGCAGGCGGCCCTGCGGCACGGTGACCGGCAGCGCGCCGCCTCCCTCCGGGCCATGGCCGCGCCCGGACGGCACTTCCTCGCGTTCGACGGACGCGACGGCGGCCGTACCGCCGAGGTCTTCGGGGATCTCTCCCGGGCCCACCGGATCGCGGTGCTGGTGCCGGGGGCCGGCGTCGACCTCGACCACTACGCGCGCCTGCGGCACGGTGGCGAGGCGCTCCTCGGGGAGCTGGGCGGCGGTTCGGCCGTCGTCGCCTGGCTCGGGTACCGGACCCCGGCCACGGTGAGCCCGGGGGCGCTGACGGCGGGGCGGGCCGACGAGGCGGCCCCGCTGCTGCGGTCCTTCGTGCGGGAGCTGGGAGCGGCTCGGCCCGCCGCCCGGGTCGCCCTCCTCTGCCATTCCTACGGTTCCGTCGTGTGCGCCCGGGCCGCCTCCGGGCTGGAGGTCGCGGACCTCGTGCTGTTCGGCAGCCCCGGCACGGGGGCGGAGAGTGCCGCGGCTCTGCACACCGGGGCGACCGTCCGGGCCGGCCGCGCCACCGGCGACTGGATCGCCGGTGTACCCCACGTGGAGCTGGACCTCGCCTTCACCACCGTCGGGTTCGGGGCCGATCCGGTCTCGCCGGAGTTCGGGGCGGAGGTGTTCGACGCGGGCGACGGCGGGCACGGCGACTACCTGGAGCCGGGCTCCGTCCCCCTGCGCAGCATCGCGGCGATCGTGGCGGGACGGGCGGGCCGCCATGCGTGACCTGGTACGGCGTATCGAGTCCGCGACGCCCCCCGGCCGCGACCGGGCGGTCGACGCCCTGCGCGCGGCGGCCATCGTGGGTGTGGTGGGCGGCCACTGGCTGGTGACCGCGCTGGTCGCCGACAGCGGCACGGTGCGCGGGGCGAGTCCGCTGCGGTACATGCCGGAGTTCACCCCGGTCTCCTGGGTGTTCCAGACGCTCGCTGTCTTCTTCCTGGTGGGCGGGCAGGTGGGCGCGGGGGGATACGCCTCCGCCCGCGCGAGGGGCGATTCCTACGGCCGGTGGCTGCGTACCCGGATGGGGCGGCTGTTCCGCCCGGTCGCCGTGGTCCCGGCCGTGTGGGCCGTGGCGGCGGGCGTGATGCTGGTCTCCGGGGTGGACCGGGGGACGGTGCGCGCGCTGGGCAAGCTGGTGTGGTCGCCGCTCTGGTTCCTGCTGGTCTTCGCGGCGCTGACGGCGGCGACACCGCTGGTGGCACGCCTGCACCCGCTGTGGCCGCTCGCCGTGGTCCTGCACGTCGATCTCTTCAGGCTGGGGCTGGACGGCCCGTCCGCGCTCGGCTGGATCAACGTGGCCGCGGGCTGGCTGGTCCCGTACTGCCTGGGGGCCGCCCGGGCCCGGGGCGCGCTGGACAGCCGGCGGACCGGGTGGGCGCTGCTGATCGGAGGCGCGGGAGCCACCGCGGGGCTCGTGCTGTTCGCCGGCTACCCCGCCTCCATGGTCGGGGTGCCGGGCAGCGGGCTCTCCAACCTCGACCCGCCGACGCTCGCCGTCGTCACCTTCGGTCTGGCCCAGTGCGGTGGCGCCCTGCTGCTCCTCGGTCCGCTGCGGCGGGTAATGGCGCGGCCCGGGGTGTGGGCGGTGACGGCGCTGGTGAATCTTTCCGCGATGACGATATTCCTGTGGCACCAGACGGCGATGATCGTGGTGACCTCGACCGCCCTTCTCGTGGCCGGCCCGCTCCCCGGCCTGCACGACCTGCCCGAAGGACCGGCCTGGATCCTCGCGCGGCTGGCCTGGCTGCCGGTGTTCGCCCTGGTCCTGCTGGTGTGCCGGGCCGCGTTCGGCACGTACGAGACGCGCGGCGGCGGCCGTTCGACGGTCGTGCGGAAGGCCTCCCCCGCCCCTGTCACGGAGTCGCGCCATGCATAGGCTGAGGGCCATGACGGGGGCGGCGGGGGCCTGGCGACGGCTGAGGGAACGCCTGCGCGGGCTGCCGCGCGGACTGTACGGGGACCTGTGGGCGCTGCCCGTCGACCCGGTGCCGGCCGCGGGCCGGCCCGGAGCGCCGGCCTGGCGCCCGGTGTTCGGGATGCTGTTGGCCTTGGGTGCGGGGGCAGTCGCGCTCTTCCACGTCTACGACCTGATACCGCACGGCGCGGGCATCCCGCTCTACGCGGTGCTGCTCGCCGTGGGCCAGTCCGCGGCACTGATCGCCGGGATGTCCCGGCCGCTGTACGCCTGGTGGGTGTCGCTGGCCCTGATGCTCGTCAGCCTGCGGCTCGCGGAACCGGCGCTGGCCCACGACGCGTTGTTCCCGACCGTGCCCGAGATCGCCCTGCAGGCCGGGTCGTTGTTCCTGCTGGCGCTCCGGGTCCACCCGCGCCGGGCGGCGACCGCGCTCGTGATCGCCCTTATGGCGGTGGCGTTCTCGGTGTCGTTCACCACCGGGCCCCACGACCACGCCCTTGACCGTGCTTCCCTCGCCGCCGTCACGGCCGTGGTGGTCGGCGCCGCGCTGCGGGCCCTGCGGGTGGCCCGCACCGAGCTGGTCGAGCAGTCGGAGCTCACGGCGGAGGAGCGGTCCCGGCGCACCCTGCTGGAGGAGCGCAACCGGATCGCCCGTGAGCTGCACGACGTGGTCGCCCACCACATGTCGGTGATCTCGATCCAGGCGCAGGTCGCCCCGCACCTGGTCGAGAACCCGTCGGACGAGCTCAGGGAGAACCTCGCGGGTATCCGGGAGAACGCCGTGGAGGCGCTCGCCGAGCTGCGCCGGGTCCTCGGCGTGCTGCGCTCCGAGGACGCCGTCGCGGACGGGGTGCGGCACGCCCCGCAGCCGACCCTCGACCGGCTGGACGAGCTGACCGGCAAGGTCCGGGGCGCCGGGGTGGCCGTGACCGCGGAGACGACGGGCGCCCGGCAGCCGTTGCCGCCGGGGGTCGAGCTGTCGGCGTTCCGCATCGTGCAGGAGGCGCTCAGCAACGTGATGCGGCACGCCCCCGGGGCGCGGGCCCGGGTCGAGATCGGCTACCACTCGGCCGCCGTCACCGTCAGGATCACCAACACCGCCCCGGAGAGCCCGCCCGCACGGTCCGCCGGTGTGGGACACGGACTGCTCGGGATGCACGAACGGACCGCCATGCTGGGCGGTGACCTCGTGCACGGCCCGACGCCCGGCGGGGGTTACGAGGTCATGGCGACTCTTCCCCTGGAGGAACCCGTATGACCATCCGCGTGCTGATCGCCGACGACCAGATGATGGTCCGTCAGGGTTTCACGGTACTGCTGAACGCGGAACCGGGCATCGAGGTCGTCGGCCAGGCCGTCGACGGCCTGGACGCGGTCGGGAAGGTCGCCGAACTGGCCCCGGACGTCGTCCTGATGGACATACGGATGCCCCGCCTGGGCGGGATCGACGCCACGCGCAGCATCACCGGGGCACCCGGCTCCACCGTCAGGGTCCTCGTCCTGACCACGTTCGACCTCGACGAGTACGTGTACGAGGCCCTGCGCGCGGGCGCGTCCGGGTTCCTGCTCAAGGACGCCTCGGCCGCCGAACTCGCCCGGGCGGTGCGGGTGGTGGCGGCCGGCGACGCACTGCTCGCCCCGAACATCACCAAGCGCCTGATCGCCGAGTTCTCCCGGGTGAGCAGCGCCCCGCGCGCCCCGAGCAGGGACCGCGTCGGCGACCTGACGGGACGTGAGACGGAGGTGCTGTCCCTCGTCGCGCAGGGGCTGTCCAACGCGGAGATCGCCGGGCGGCTGGTCGTGGCGGAGCAGACGGTGAAGACCCATGTGAGCCGGATCCTGGTCAAGTTGGGGCTGCGGGACCGGACCCAGGCCGCCGTGTACGCCTACGAGTCGGGGCTGGTGCGTCCGGCCGGTTACTGAGCGGGCGGGAGGGCTGCGTACAGGGCGTCGACCAGTGCCGTCCTGCGCGGGTCATCGGCGATGTGCGGGCCCATGCGGTTCATGACGTAGCCGAGCGCGACTCCGGCCTCCGGGTCGGCGAGACCGCAGGAACCGCCCGCCCCGTCGTGGCCCACCGCCCGCGGGTTGGGGCCGTACGAGGCGTTCGGGCCGCTGAGCCAGAGCCCGAGGCCCAGCTCGGTGTCGTGGGCGAAGCCCGCGCCGAGCACCAGGTCCCGGCAGCTGCCCTGACCCTCGCGGACCCGTTCGGCCGCCTCCTCGGACAGGACTCGGTGGCCCCGGAGGCTGCCGCGTCCTGCGACGATGCCGTAGAGCGCGGCGACGGCGCGGGCGGTTCCGTGCCCGTTGGCGGCGGGGATCTCGGCGGCCCGCCACTCGGGTGTGTTGGCGGCGGCCGTGCCCGTGACCGGGTTCAGGATCGAGGCGATGGCCACCGGCTCCATCCGGTCGAAGAGGGCGGCCTGCGCACGGGCGTCGGTCCTGGGCTGGACGAGCTCGGCGACCCGGCCGGCGTCCTTCTCCGGGAACCCGATGGTGAAGTCGATGCCCAGGGTCCCGGTGATCTCCTGGCGCAGGAACTCCCCGGGCAGCAGGCCGGTAATGCGGCGGACGACCTCTCCGACGAGGAAGCCGTACGTGATCGCGTGGTACCCGGAGCGGGTGCCCGGCTCCCACCACGGCGCGGTCGCCGCGAGGCGGGCGGTGGTCAGCTCCCAGTCGTACAGCTCGGCCAGGGTGTGCGGATCCCGCAGGCCCGCGAGGCCGGCCCGGTGGGAGAGCAGATGGCGTACGCGTACGGATTCCTTGCCGGCGGCGGCGAATTCGGGCCAGTACAGGGCGACGGGGGCGTCCAGGTCGAGGAGGCCCCGGTCGGCGAGGAGGTGGGCGCAGAGCGCGGTCGGGCCCTTGGTCGTGGACCAGACGTTGACCACGGTGTCGCGTTCCCACGGGCGGGTCCGGTCCTTGTCGGCCCAGCCGCCCCAGAGGTCCACCACGGGCGAACCGTCGACGAGGACGGTGACGGCCGCACCCAGTTCGTCGCGCTCCGTGAAGTTCGCCGCGAAGGCGTCACGCACCGCCGCGAAGCGGTCGTCGCAGTGGCCGTGGATGTGCGGCACGGGTCGCTCCTCGCCTCGGGAGTACGCACCGTACCGACTGGTCGGACCGGCGGGAAGACGCCGTACGCGCCACTCCCCCCCCGTCGAGGCCCTCCGGTCAACGAGTGGACGCCTCGAGACTCAGGCTCCAGCTGCCCGCCAGACCGGTGAGGGTGATGGTGGACAGTGGGCGGACGTCCACGTTCCAGTACGCCGACGGCGGGGCCCGCAGCGCGTAGACGAGGGCGGCGCGGACCACGGCGGGTTCGGCGACGGCGACGATGAAGCCGTCGCAGGCGGGGCGGGTGTCGAGCCAGCCCCCTATCCGCGAGATGAAGGCGAGCAGCGGTTCGCCGCCGTGCGGGGCGGCGCGGGGGTCGGCGAGCCAGGCGTCGACGGAGGCCGGTTCGCGGGCGGCGACGTCGGCGAGGGTCAGGCCGCGCCAGCGGCCCATGTCGCAGTCGCGCAGGGCGGGCTGGGCCATGGGGGCGAAGCCGAGCGCGTCACCGGTGGCGCGGCTGCGGGGCGTGGGCGAGCAGTAGCGCAGTTCGGCGGCGGCGAGCGGGACCAGGGCGTGCGCGGCGAGCTGTACCTCGTGCCAGCCCGTGTGGTCGAGCGGCCGGTCGTCGTCGAAGCGCTCGGTGAGCAGGGTGGAGCTGCGTGCTGCGGCGACCAGTGAGACGCGAACACTCATGGGCGGATCGTGGAGCCAACCGCCGCGCCGGTCAAGAGGCCGGCACGGCGGTTGTGGACACGTCCGGATCAGCCCAGTTGGAGGCACATCCACTTCGCGGGGGTTTCGAGCGGCCGGAAACCGGCCTTGGCGTACACGCCGTGGGCGTCGTCGGTCGCCAGGAGGAGCCTGCGCACCCCCGTGGGGGCCAGCAGGTCCCGGACCGTGGTGACGAGCCGGATGCCGATGCCGAGGCCCCGGGCGGAACGGTCGACGTACACGTCGCAGATCCAGGCGAAGGTGGCGTGGTCGGTCACCACCCGGGCGTACGCGAGCTGTTCGCCGGACTCCGGGTCGTAGGCACCGAAGTTGAGGGAGCCGGCTATCGCCCGGTCCTGGTGCTCGCGGGTGCGGCCGAGGGCCCAGTACGCGTCGGTGGAGAGCCAGTGGTGGATGCGGGCGTGGTCCAGCCGGGACGGGTCGTGGGAGATCTCGTAGCGCTGCTCGGACAGGTCGGTGTCGGTCATGGGCGCAGGCTATCGGCCGGGCCCCGGCGCCCGAACACCTCGTCGCAGGCGGTGCGCAGCCGGCGGACGCCCTCCGCGATCTCGGCCGGCCCGGCGACGGCGGCGAAGCTCAGCCGGATGTGACCGGCCGGGGGTTCGGCGCAGTGGTAGGGGCGGCCGGGGGCGACCGCGACGCCGGCCCGCAGCGCGGCGGAGACCAGAGCGGGCTCGTCGGCTCCCGGTCCGGGGAGCCGGAGCCACACGCTGCCGCCGCCCGACGGCACGTGCGCCGGGGCGAGTTCGGGAAGCCGGGTGCGCACGGCTGCGGTGATCGCGGTGCGGCGGCTGCCGAGTTCGGCGGACACCGCGCGCAGATGGCGGGCCCAGGCCGGGGCGCCCACGAGTTCGAGTGCGGTCTCCTGGAGAGGGCGGGGCACGAAGAAGCTGTCGACGACCTGGATGGCGCGCAGCCGCTCCCGGACGGGCCCGCGGGCGGCCAGCGCGCCGACGCGGAGACTGGGTGACGTGATCTTGGTGAGGGAGCGCACGTGGATCACGACCCCGTCCGGGTCGTGGGCGGCCAGCGGTTCGGGCAGGGGCCCGGCGTCGTCGTGGACGAGGCGTCGGGCGAAGTCGTCCTCGACGACGAAGGCGCCTGCCCGCCGGGCGGCCCGGACGACGCGCTCGCGCCGCTCGGGGGCGAGGATCACGCCGGTCGGGTTGTGGAAGAGCGGCTGGCAGACGAAGACCTTGGCCCCGGTGGCGCGGAAGGCGGCTTCCAGCAGGTCGGGCCGCACCCCGTCCGCGTCCATCGGCACGGGTACGGGCCGCAGGCCGGTGGCGCGGGCGGCGGCCAGCATGCCGGGGTAGGTGGGCGATTCGACGAGCACGGGGGCACCGGGCGGGGCGAGCGCGCGCAGCGCGGTGGCCAGGGCGCTCTGCCCGCCCGCCGTGATCAGGACGTCGGATCCGGTGAGCGTGCCGCCGATGTCCCGGGCGAACCAGGCGCGGAGCTCGGCGAGCCCGCAGGTGGGCGGCCGGCCCCACGCACCCGGCCGACGGCCCGCCCGGGCGAGGGCGGCGGCCAGGGCGCGCTCGGGCTGCAGGCCGGGGTGGAGGTAGCCGCCGTTGAATTCGATGACCCCCGAAGGGGGCTCGGCGAGCGTGACGAGGACGCCCGAGGCGTCGACGGTGCGCGGCACCACCTCGGGTCCGCCGGTGCTGCTGAGCGACACCTCCTGCCACGAGGTGTCGCCCGGGTCGGGGAGGGCGGTGTGTGCCTCGGCCCGGAAGGCACCGGAGCCGGGCCGGGTGACGACGAGCCCTTCGGAGGCGAGCTGCGCGATGGCCCGGGAGACGGTCACGGGGCTGACCCTGTAGTGCTCGACGAGCACCCGGCTGGACGGCAGCTTTCCACCAGGAGAGTAGCGGTTGAGCTCGTCCCGCAGGGAGTTCGCCAGTTCGGCCACACTGCTACGCTCATGCATGACAGCACAGAATAGCGCTACTGCACCCGTCGCGATAGCGGTCGGCTCCGCCCCCACGGTGCGCGGGCACCCCGGCGGCGGTGCCGTCCTCGCCGGGCTCGGCGTCGTCGCCTTCTCGCTGACCTTCCCGTCCACGGTCTGGGGGCTGGAGAGCTTCGGCCCGTGGTCCCTGGTGGCGCTGCGCAGCCTGCTCGCCGCGCTACTGGCGGGCTGCTTCCTCCTGGCGGGCCGGGTCCCGGTGCCGGATCGCCGCCACTGGGGCGGTCTCGCCGTCGTCGCGGGGGGTGTCGTGGTGGGGTTCCCCCTGCTGACGACGCTCGCCCTGCGGACCTCCACGAGCTCGCACGCGGCCGTGGTCGTGGGGCTGCTGCCCCTGACGACGGCGCTCTTCGCGGCGCTGCGCACCGGCTCCCGCCCGCCACGCGCGTTCTGGGCCGCGGCGCTGGCCGGGGCCGCCGTGGTCATCGTCTTCACGGTGCAGCAGAGCGGCGGCTCCCTGTCCGGCGGCGATCTGTATCTGTTCGGCGCGCTGCTGGTCTGTGCGGCGGGTTACACCGAGGGCGGCAGGCTGGCCCGTGAGATGCCCGGCTGGCAGGTGATCGGCTGGGCGCTGGTCCTCGTCCTGCCGCTCGCGGTGGCCGGCACGGCCGTGGCACTGCCCTTCGAGCCGGTGCACCTGACGGCACGCGGGATCACCGGGCTGGTCTGGGTGGCCGCCGGGTCCACCTTCCTCGGTCTGTACGTCTGGTACCGGGGCATGGCCGAGATCGGGGTCGCGCGGGCCAGTCAGCTCCAGCTGGCCCAGCCGCTGCTCACCCTGGTCTGGTCGTTCCTGGCGCTGGGCGAGCACGTGTCCGCCGCCGCCCCCGCGGCGGCCGTGGCCGTCCTGGTGTGCATCGCCGTCACGCAGTACGCGGGCCGGGGGGCGCGCGGGACGGGCCGTACGGGAGGCGGAACGGGCACCGCGTCATAGACTTGTCGACAAGGACCGCCACCCGTGAGGAGGTAACTCCCGATGGAGGCACACGCGGGCGACCAGCTGCTGACACACGGCAGGACCGTGGGCCGGCACGACCGCGTCGCAGAGATCGTCGAAGTGCTCGGCGAGGGGGGCAGCCCCCCGTACCGTCTGCGCTTCGAGGACGGGCACGAATCGATCATGTCCCCCGGCCCCGACAGCGTCGTCCGGCACACCGCCCCCGAGGACCGGAACCGGTGACGCGCGTCCGCGCCGGAGACCCCCGCGGGTCTCCGGCGCGGACGTGCGGTCAGCGGGGGGTGCGGACCCGCACCTGGTAGTGGTCGGCCACCACACGGGCCATCGCGCCGATCCGGTCGGCCTTCACGTGCTTCGCCGAGAAGTAGACGTGACC
This sequence comes from Streptomyces clavifer, assembly GCF_036345975.1. Taxonomy (NCBI): domain Bacteria; kingdom Bacillati; phylum Actinomycetota; class Actinomycetes; order Kitasatosporales; family Streptomycetaceae; genus Streptomyces; species Streptomyces clavifer. Next base: position 1,351,235 of record NZ_CP107793.1, read on the forward strand.
ACCGACCTCGGGGTGACCGGCCGCGAGGTCGAGGTGGCGCGAGAGTTCGGCCGGGTCCTGCCAGGCCGCGGGCTGGGCCGGGTCGCCGGCCTTGTGGAGCGCCTCCCCCACGTACAGGCCGACGCCCGTTCCCCGGACGGTCTCGGCCCACCAGGGCAGCAGTTTCGCGTAGTCGGCGGCCGCGAGGCCGATGTTCCAGTAGAGCTGGGGGCAGATGTAGTCGATCCAGCCCTCCTTCACCCACTTCCGGGTGTCCGCGTGCAGATCGTCGTACGTCTGGACACCGGCCCGGGTGTCCGAGCCGAGGGGATCGGTCGCGGCGTTGCGCCACACCCCGAAGGGGCTGATCCCGAAGCGGACACCGGGCTTGGCCGCCTTGATCCGATCGGCCGTCTCCCGCACGAGCCGGTCGGTGTTGTCACGGCGCCAGGCGGCCCGGTTCGGGAAGTCCGCGCCGTACCGCGCGTACGCGTCGTCGTCGGCGAAGACCTGGCCCGCCACCGGGTAGGGGTAGAAGTAGTCGTCCCAGTGGACGGCGTCGATGTCGTAGCGGGTGACCGCGTCGAGCATCGCGTCCTGGACGAAGGTCCTGACCTCCGGAAGCCCCGGGTTGTAGTAGAGCTTCCCGCCGTACGGCAGTACCCATTCCGGGTGGAGTCTGGCGGGGTGGGTGGCGACGAGCCGCGAGGGGTCGGTGTGGTTCGCCACCCGGTACGGGTTGAACCAGGCGTGCAGCTCCAGACCGCGGGCGTGCGCCTCGCGCACCGCGGTCCCCAGCGGGTCCCAGCCCGGGTCCTTGCCCTGTACCCCGGTGAGGTACTGCGCCCACGGCTCGTACGGGGAGGGCCACAGGGCGTCCGCCGTCGGCCGGACCTGGAGGATCACGGCGTTCAGCCGGAGCTCGACGGCCCGGTCCAGGTGGTCCAGCAGCTCCGCCTGCTGGGCGGCCGCCGTCAGGCCCGGCGCCGACGGCCAGTCCACGTTGGCGACCGTGGAGATCCACACGCCGCGCAGTTCCCCCGCCGCCGCCGTGTGGCGCCGGGCGGTGTGCCACCGGGGCGCCGCGACGGCGTCGCCCGCCGTCATCAGCGCGGCCACCGTACCGGCCGCGCTCAGTACGAATGCCCTTCGGCCGAATCGCCGCATCTCGTACACCTTTCGTTCCTCTGCCCTGGTGTGTCACTCCGGCTGCGGTGCGTGACACGGATGATGCCCGCCCCGGGACCGCACGACCCGCAGGTCACCGGGACCGGATCGCGGAGTAACGTCGTGGGGTCGGGGCGGGCACCGGAATCAAACGGGACTGCCGCACGGAGATCAGCGAAAGGCACGAGGTGACGGACTCTATGGCCGACATTGCACGCGTCGGAGTGGTGGGCTGTGGCCAGATGGGCGCAGGCATCGCGGAGGTGTGCGCCCGCAGCGGCCTCGAGGTCAAGGTGGCCGAGACCACCGGCGAGGCGTTGGAGATCGGCCGCACCCGGCTGCACAACTCCCTCTCGAAGGCCGCCGAACGCGGCAAGATCACTGCGGAGGAGCGCGACGAGACGCTCGGCCGCCTCAGCTTCACGACCGATCTCGGCGAGTTCGCCGACCGCGATCTCGTCATCGAGGCCGTCGTGGAGAACGAGCAGGTCAAGACCGAGATCTTCCAGGTCCTGGATCAGGTGGTGACCCGGCCGGACGCGATCCTCGCCTCGAACACCTCCTCCATCCCGCTGGTGAAGCTGGCCGTGGCTACCTCCCGGCCCGACCAGGTCATCGGCATCCACTTCTTCAACCCGGCCCCGGTGCAGCGGCTCGTCGAGCTGATCCCCGCGCTGACGACGTCCGACGAGACGATAAAGCGTGCCGAGGCCGTGGTGCAGGACGTGCTCGGCAAGCATCCGATCCGCGCCCAGGACCGGTCCGGTTTCGTGGTCAACGCCCTCCTGATCCCGTACCTGCTCTCGGCGATCCGGATGTTCGAGTCGGGCATCGCCAGCCGCGAGGACATCGACAACGGCATGGAGATGGGCTGCGCCCACCCGATGGGCCCGCTGAAGCTCGCCGACCTGATCGGTCTGGACACCGTGGCCTCGGTCGCCGACTCGATGTACGCGGAGTACAAGGAGCCCCTGTACGCCGCTCCCCCGCTGCTCCAGCGCATGGTCGACGCGGGCCGGCTCGGCCGCAAGACGGGCTCGGGCTTCTACGCCTACTGACCGTCCTACTGGCGGGTCCGGCGCGCTCACGTCGCCGGGCCCGCCGGGGCACGTTACTCGAGGTCAGGACCGTGTGCGGCCCCGAAGAGCCTCGTCTGCTGCTGCCGACCCGACGCCGTGCCGGAGCGCTACAGAGCGACGGCGCGGATGCGCGGGTCCGGAGTCCGGGCGCAGCAATCAGAGGTCGTTGACCGTGGGCGCCGGTGGTGCTGGCATCACGGGCCGGCTGGCTCCCGAGGCCGTCTGGAGGAAGCGGGTGTCGGAGGTCCTTGCGGACTCGGCCCGCCTGAGCGACCTTTCCGCCATGTTCACCAGTGCGGCACCCGAGGAAGGGCCGCCCACGCATCTGCACTTCCACGTGGCGCGGATTCTGCAGGGCACGGTGGGGATCCCGGAGACAGGCGGGATGTACCGGGTCGCGATCGAGGACGTCAGCGCCTGGACGATGGGCGACTTCAGCTACTCCGGCCACTGACCCGCTGCCTCGCCGGGGCACCTCGATACGCGGTGAGGGTCCGGCCGGAGTGCTCCGGCCGGACCCTCACCAATGCTTGCCGACAGCTAGCGCCTGCCTGTCTGTTCAGGCGGCCACAGGGGCGCCGAGCATCACGGATGCCTTCTGCACCGGGTTGAGAACGCGGGTGGGTGCGGGGACCGGGGTCAGGTCGCGGCAGGTGAAGCCGAGCTGGGTCATGGCCCGCAGGACTTCGCCGGCACTGAAGTCGCGGCGGTCCTGGCGTGTGATGACCTGTCCGACCTGCTTGACGGGGTAGGTGCGTCGGCCGATGATCACCGATTCGCCAGAGGCGTGCTCGGGCTTGATGCCCTTCATCGATTCCAGGACGCCGCTCCTGGTCAGGTCGAACGGGAAGCGGGCGATGACACAGCGCATGATGCCTCACAGGGAGAGAAACGCGGATGGAGTGGTCCTGCCGCGGATGGGACGGCTCAGCGGGCGAGGGCAAGTACGCCCAGGGCACTGCCGTGTTCGTCGACCACAGGCAGGGCATCGACGGCGCTGTGGCGCATCATGTGCCCGGCTTCGGCCATCGTGGTCACCGGTGAGGTGAACGGTCCCCGGTCGCCGAGGATGTCCCGCAGCTGGACCCTGTCCGAGTACGCCGAGCTCTCACGGACTGCTGCGAGCCGGGTGTGGGTGACCAGGCCGATGCACAGGCCGCTGTCGTCGCAGACGAGCAGATGCCGGGTACGTGCACTGGCCATGACGGACAGGGCCACCTCGACGGTCATGTCGTTACAGACCTGCGGCCCGGCGGTTTCCATCACGTCGGCCACCGTCCTGCCTACAGCTGTGGGATCCGTCGAGCCCGGCTTCATCTGGACCAACGTCAAAAGGTGCCTCCTGCACAGATGGGTCAGCTTCCGGATCACGAAGTTCTTCAGGCCGCGGCGTCGAAGGAGGACTGATGCGCGGTTACGCGCCGGGCCGTGGAGGCGGGGCTGCGCCGGCCTCGTGAGGGCGCGCTGCGCCGGCGCCGCTCGACCACCGGCGCGGTGATCGTCACGGGAATGCCCGAGGGCGTCTGGGCGCCGGTGATGCGGCCGAGTGCCTCTTCGCCGGAGCGGACCTGGGTGGTCTGGGGCACGATGCCGGCAGCGGTCATGAGGCGGGTCATGTCGCGGCGCTGGTTGGGGGTGACCAGGGTGACGACGCTGCCGGACTCCCCCGCCCGCGCGGTCCGGCCGCCGCGGTGGAGGTAGTCCTTGTGGTCGGTCGGCGGGTCGACGTTGACGACGAGGTCGAGGTTGTCGACGTGGATGCCGCGAGCGGCGACGTTCGTGGCCACGAGTACGGTGACGTGCCCGGTCTTGAACTGGGTCAGGGTCCGGGTGCGCTGGGACTGCGCCTTACCGCCGTGCAGTGCGGCGGCCCTCACTCCGCTGGCCAGCAGGTGGTCGGTGAGCTTGTCCACGGCGCGCTTGGTGTCCAGGAACATGATCACCCGACCGTCGCGGGCTGCGATCTCGGTGGTCGTACGGTTCTTGTCCGCGCCATGCACGTGGAGTACGTGGTGCTCCATCGTGGTGACCGCACCGGCGGAGGGGTCGACGGAGTGGACGACCGGATCGCTGAGATAGCGGCGGACCAAGCGGTCGACGTTACGGTCCAGGGTGGCGGAGAACAGCATCCGCTGGCCCTCGGGGCGGACCTGGTCCAGCAGCGCGGTGACCTGGGGCATGAAGCCCATGTCAGCCATCTGGTCGGCCTCGTCCAGCACGGTGATCGCGACCTGGTCGAGTCGGCAGTCACCCCGGTCGATGAGGTCCTTGAGCCGGCCCGGTGTCGCCACGACGACCTCGGCGCCGCCGCGCAGCGCGTTGGCCTGCCGGCCGATCGACATGCCGCCGACGACGGTGGCCATGCGCAGCCTCACCGAGCGGGCGTACGGCGCCAGGGCGTCGGTCACCTGCTGGGCCAGCTCACGCGTCGGCACGAGGACCAGGGCCAGCGGCTGTCGGGGCTCGGCGCGCTGACCGGCGGTGCGGGCCAGCAGAGCGAGGCCGAAGGCAAGGGTCTTGCCGGAGCCGGTGCGCCCACGTCCCAGGGCGTCGCGGCCGGCGAGGGTGTTGGGCAGGGTCGCCCCCTGGATCGGGAAAGGAACGCTCACCCCCTGGGCGGTCAGCGCCGCCAGCAGCTGCCCCGGCATGTCGAGGTCGGCGAACGCCTCGACGGCGGGCAGCGCGGGAGTGACCGTGATCGGCAGGGCGAACTCACCCTGAACCGCGGCGGGACGCCGCCCATTGCCGGCCGAGCGGCCCGAACCGCCGGAACGGGCCGGGGCAGCGGAACGGGTCGAGGCGGTCGAGTTGAAGCGGCTACCGCCCCGGCCGGAGTCGGCGGCACGGCTGCGGGAAGAGCGATTGTTCGTACGTGTGGGGTTCATTCAGAACCTTCCTTGATACGGCGCGCATCAAGGAATTCTCGCAGCGGAAGAACAGCGCGGGGAATCACAAGAACGGGCCGAAGCGGAATCCGAAATAAAATGAGATCTGCAATTGGTCCCGGGCGGGATGCAGACCCTGGAATGAGTAACGCCACATGGGCGAGGAATCCGATTCCACCGACAGGTGGGCTCGGAAGGAGTGGACAGCGAAAAGTCTCTGCGGGCGGAGATTCACCGCAGGTGGCACCACTCCCGGAGAATACCCGGAGCTGGGGCCCGCACCCCGGAGGATGCGGGCCCCAGCTACGAAGTGCGCGGCAGCGTCAGGCGGGAACGATGTTCTCGGCCGTCGGGCCCTTCTGGCTCGGCGCGATGTCGAAGGTGACTTTCTGCCCTTCGAGCAGCTCGCGGAAACCCTGGGCGGCGATGTTCGAGAAGTGGGCGAACACGTCAGCGCCGCCACCGTCCTGCTCGATGAAGCCGAAACCCTTGGCCGCGTTGAACCACTTCACAGTGCCTGACGCCATGTCATGCCTCCTTCGGGGGCAGATACGTCGGAATCCGTGATGTACGGACGCCGCGTCGCCGCGATGATGACCCGCCCGGAGAAAACCGGAAATACAATGAAGCTTCCACTGGTCGAAAACACCCACGCAGAGGCTTGAAGTTTTGGGAACCATGACTGCAACCGAGATCGACAGTAGCATGTCGTAACGGTCCGCGTACGGTGAACAATTCCATTCTCTTCACTGCGGTAAAAACACTCCCGGCACGACGCATTGAACCCTCACGCCGTGGCCGTAGATATCGGCCCGCCCCGAGCACAGCGTTCCAGGAAGGATGCGCACCTACACAGCGCGGTTATGCCGACCGCTCGGATGCAGGTCGGCCCTCCAGCGCGTCGCCCGTCGGAACGAAGGGTCAGGGAGGGGACACCTGTCGCCCAACAACCCAGGGGCGCGGCCTGAGTTCGTGGACTGGGGCTATGCGGCCCGGATGTCGTCAGACATCACGGCCTGACCAGCCTGGGGCTCCCGGTAGCCCGAAGGGCACATCACGAACTGTGCGGTACGCGTCCGGGAACCTGCGAGTAACAGCGGCACGACAGAGCACCCACGCCGAAGACGAGAGCATCCTTTCAAGCGTGACAACCGCAGGGGGAACGGCCCTTGAGCGCACTTCGGGCAGGCGGGTTCGCCATGCATGCGTATCCCCGGCCTGAACGGTGACACCGGAGGCTTCGGTTGCACCGTAATCGCGCGGTTCGCCCCCCACCGGGGTGGCTCACCGACCAATTGCACTTCGCCGAGTACAAGGAGCCCCTGTACGCCGCTCCCCGCTGCTCCCCCGCTGCTCCCCCGGATGGTGGACGCGGGCCGGCTCGGCCGCGAGACGGGGTCGGGGTTCTACCCGTACGACTGACCGCCCGCACGCACGCGGGGCCGGCCTGGGGTTCCCCGGCCGGCCCCGCGTGTGCGCTCAGCCCAGCAGCATATGACGCAGCATCAGCAGACCGGCCGCCATGTTGGCGGCCGGGACCTCGCCGCGCGCGATCATGTCGGGCACCAGCTTGAGCGGGATCCATTCACGGCGCGAGGACTCGAAGCCGTCCGCCGGAGGACCGGTGTACGTCGCCTCCCGCGCCCAGAAGAGATGGTGCCGGGCGTCGGTCAGGCCGTTGGCCGGCTCGACCGTCATCAGCGGACTCAGCTCGCCGGGGCGCCAGCCCGTCTCCTCCTCCATCTCCCGGGCCGCCGCGACCGCGACCTCCTCGCCGTCCTCGACCACACCCGCGGCGAGCTCCCATCCCCAGCTGTCCGTGATGAACCGGTGGCGCCACAGCAGCAGCACCTCGTTGGCCTCGTTGACGACCGTCGCCGCGGCGACGGGACGGAGCCGGATGACGAAGTGGTCCAGGTGCCTGCCGTCGGGGAGGACGACATCCGCCAGATTGACCCGGAACCAGCGGTTCGCATACACAGCCTGTTCGTTTAAGTTCACCCAATGCACAGTTTTGCCACCTTCCGACTGGTCGATGGCAACATCGGAGCAGGGTCGGCTCCGCAGCGGAACGCGCGGAGGCAGGCGGGGCGAGGCTCACAGAGGCACGCGCAGCGCCCCGTCGATACGGCCGGCCGCCGCTTCGGCATCGGCGGAGCCGCTCGCCGCCAGGTGCTCGCGGACGGAGCGCAGCCGGTCCCGCAGACGCCGGGATTCCATGCCGCGGGCGCGTTCGGCCATCTCCGAGGCCGTACCGGCCGCCTTGTCCGCCTCCCCCTGGAGCAGTTCGAGATGGGTGAGCATGGCCAGCCGGTGCACCCTGCCGCGGTCGTGCGCCGGGGAGCGTACGGCAGCCGCCGCGTGCTCCCGGGCCCCGGTGAGATCCCCGAGACTGAGCAGAGCCTCGGCCACCTGGACGTTGACGAGACCCGGCTGGACGTATCCGGTCTCGTCGGGTTCGCGGCCCGGGTGGATGCGGCCGGCCTCGGCCTCGGCACGGCGGATGCGCTCCAGGGCGCTGCGGGGGTCGCCGAGCCGGGCGTACGCCTTGGCCTGCATCGCGTACAGATCGGCCGCCAGGGCCGGGGAGATGTGCGGGCCCGCGGCACGCAGGGCCGCCTCGGCGAAGGCGACGGACCGCCGGTAGTCGGCCAGGTGCAGGGACTGGTTGACCAGCAGCGCGATCACATAACCGCCGAGGCCCCGGTCCCCGCTGGCCTTGGCGAGGCGCAGCGCCTGGTGGAAGTAGCGCTGGGCCAGCCCGTGGGCGTCGGAGTCGTACGCGCAGATGCCGGCGACGGCCACCAGCCCGCCCGTCGCCCGGTGCAGCCGGCGGCCCGTGGCGTCGCTGTACCCGGCGCGCAGCAGCGGTGCCGTCTCGGCGTTGAGGAAGCCGACGACGCGGGCCCTGGTCGCGATGCCGCCGGTCTTCCGGTACATCAGCTCGTAGTGGGCGCGGGCCTCTCGGAGCATCGCGATGTCCGCCGGGCCCACCCGGGACGGTCCCGGACGGGAGACGTCGGTGTCCTCGGGCGGGTTCTCCCATTCCCAGACCGGCATCACCGCCGTCGTTCCGGTGACGGCGGTGATCGTGGCGAGGTGGGCGCGCTGCTGCTCGTCGGAACGCCAGAGGGCCGTGGCGTGCTCGACGAAGCCGGAGAGGCCGGTGCCGTGCGACGTCGTGTGCGCGCCCGAGGTTCCCATGCCGATGTCGTCGAGGGTGACGGACCTGTGCAGCCGGCTCCCGAGGACCTCGCAGATCAGGTCAGGCACCTGCCCTCGCGGGCGCTGGCCCTTGAGCCAGCGGGCGACCGCCGTGTGTTCGTACCGCAGGCGCAGGCCCCGGGCCCGGCCGGCGTGGTTGACGTGTCCGGCGAGTCCCGCACGGGACACACCGGCCTCGTCGATCAGGGATTCGAGCAGGACGTTGGGCTCCATTGCCCCCCCATGTGCGCGTCGCGACGACCCTAGTGGAGCACGATTCACACGGGGTGTGAACGGAATGCCCGAACCGTCCGGCTGTGCGCTCTGCCGCGCCGGGGCGCCGGTCGCTTGAATGAGTGCCTCGCAAGAGGCGGCCGGGTCGTCGGCTCCCCCTCGTACAGTTGACGACCCGCCCCGCGCCGTCCGTTCTGCCGGCCTGCCCGACACTCCGTGGCAGGGCGGACGGCGCCGGATCGCACCGTCTGCTGCCCCGATGGCAGGAGGATGTGGCCGCGGGTCGGGCCGGGCGGTTCCCCGGCGCCGCTCCCGGGCCGTGTGCGGTCCCCGGGCCGTCCGGCGGGACAGGAAGAAGGGGCGTGTCCGGTGGCCGGATACGCCCCTTCTCGGTGTCCGCGGGGTCTTACGCGCCGCGCAGCACCGCGCCGGTGCGCTGGGCGGCCAGGGCGACCGCGGTGTCGCGGGCGGCCGAGGCCTCCTCGACGGTCAGCGTCCGGTCCGCGGCACGGAACCGCAGCGCGTACGCCAGGGACTTCCTGCCCTCGCCGATCTGGTCCCCGGTGAAGACGTCGAACAGCCGCAGCGATTCGAGGAGCTCACCGGCACCGTCGCGCAGGGCCCTCTCGACCGCGTCGGCGGGGACGTCCTCGGCGACGACGAGCGCGACGTCCTGGGTCGCCACCGGGAAGGTGGAGATCCGGGGCGCCTGGAGCGCGCCGTCGACGGCCTGCTCCAGGACGTCGAGCTCGACCTCCATGGCGCAGCTGCGCTCGGGCAGGTGGAGGTCCTTGATGACGCGCGGGTGCAGCTCGCCCGCGTGCCCGAAGAGGGTCTCCTCGCCGTTCACCGTGACGTACAGCGCGGCGCAGCGGCCGGGGTGCCACGGCGCGTGCCGGTCGGCGCGGACCGTCGGCTCGACCCCCGCCTCACGGGCGATCGTGCGGGCCGCCTCGACGGAGTCCGCCCAGTCGGCGGGACGCCCCTTGCCCCACCAGCCGGCCTGCTCGCGGGCGCCCGCGAGGACGACGGCGGCGCGGCGCGGCTGGCGCGGGAGTGCCGCGTCCAGGCCGGCGATCTCCTCGTCGGTGGGACGGCGGTCGACAGGCAGCCGTACGGCCTTCGTCTCCTCGCCGGCCAGTGCGGTCTCCCCTGCTCCGGCGAGGCCGGGAGCCTGGGGAAGGAAGACCAGTCCGGTCTCGAAGAGCGCGAGGTCGTGGCTGCCGCGGCCGTCGTTGCGCCGCAGTGCGCCGAGCAGGCCCGGCAGCAGCGTGGTGCGCAGCGCGGGCTCCTCGTCGGAGAGCGGGTTGACGAGCTTCACCGTACGGCGGCGCGCGTCGTCCGCGTCCAGGCCGAGCTGGTCCAGGACGGCGTCGCCGATGAACGGGTAGCTGAGCGCCTCGACGTATCCGGCGCCGGCGAGTGCCCGGTCGATGCGGCGGTGCAGCCGCTGGCGGTCGGTGAGCCCGCGGCCGGACGGCGGCGTCGGCAGGGTGGAGGGGAGGTTCTCGTACCCCTCCAGCCGGATGACCTCCTCGGCCAGGTCGTTCGGCGCGGCGAGGTCGGGGCGCCAGGACGGCACCGTGACGATCAGCTCGTCCTGCCCGTAGACGTCGCAGCCGACCTGCTGGAGCCGGCGGACGACGGTCTCGCGGCCGTAGGAGACACCGGCCACCTTGTCCGGGTGGTCCGCGGGCATCGCGATGGTGTGGGGCGCGGACGGGGCGCTGAACTCGGTGACGCCCGCCTCCGCCGTGCCGCCCGCGAGGAGGACCAGCAGGTCGACGGTGCGCTGCGCGGCAGCGGCGGCGGCCTGCGGGTCGACACCGCGCTCGAAGCGCCGGGACGCCTCGGAGGACAGCTTGTGGCGGCGTGCCGTCCGGGCGATCGAGATCGCGTCGAAGTGCGCGGCCTCGATGACGACCTCGGTGGTCCCGGCGTCCTCGGCCGCATCGGCGATCTCGGTGTGGGCGCCGCCCATGACGCCCGCGAGGCCGATCGGCCCGCGGTCGTCGGTGATGACCAGGTCCTGGGCGTCCAGGACGCGCTTGACGCCGTCGAGCGTGACGAGCTTCTCGCCCTGCTCGGCGCGGCGCACCCCGATCGGCCCGTCGATGCGGGTGCGGTCGTAGGCGTGCAGCGGCTGGCCGAGCTCCAGCATCACGTAGTTGGTGATGTCGACGGCGAGCGAGACGGTGCGCATCCCGGCCTTCTGCAGCCTGCGCTGCATCCAGATCGGGGAGCGGGCCTCGGGCCGCAGGCCGGTGACGGTACGCGCGGTGAAGTTGCCGCATCCGATCGGGTCGGACACCTTCACCGGGTAGCCGTACGCGTTGGGCGCGGGCACGTCCAGGAGCGCCGGGTCGCGCAGGGGCAGCCCGTACGCGACGGCGGTCTCACGGGCGACACCGCGCATCGACAGGGCGTAGCCGCGGTCCGGGGTGACGGCGATGTCGAGGACCTCGTCGACGAGTTCCAGGAGCTCGATCGCGTCGGTGCCGGGCTCGTACTCGGGCGGCAGCACGATGATGCCGTGCGTGCCGTCGTCGCCCATGCCGAGCTCGTCGGTGGAGCAGATCATGCCGTGCGAGGTCTTGCCGTACGTCTTGCGCGCGGCGATCGCGAAGTCACCGGGCAGGACGGCACCCGGGAGGACCACGACGACCTTGTCGCCGACGGAGAAGTTGCGGGCACCGCAGACGATCTCCTGCGGTTCGCCGGTGCCGTTGGCGGTGCCGACGTCGACCGTGCAGAAGCGGATGGGCTTCTTGAAGCCCTCCAGCTCCTCGATGGTCAGGACCTGTCCGACGGCCAGGGGGCCCTTGAGGCCGGCGCCGGTCTGCTCGACGGTCTCGACCTCGAGGCCCACGGCGACGAGCTTGGCCTGTACGTCACGGCCGGTCTCCGTCGCCGGCAGGTCGACGTATTCCCGCAGCCAGGAAAGCGGGACGCGCATCAGATCTCCATCCCGAACGGCCGGGTGAACCGGACGTCACCCTCGACCATGTCTCGCATGTCTTCGACGTTGTGGCGGAACATCAGCATCCGCTCGATGCCGAACCCGAAGGCGAATCCGCTGTACTTCTCGGGGTCGACGCCGCAGGCGACGAGCACCTTGGGGTTGACCATGCCGCAGCCGCCGAGCTCGATCCAGCCCTCGCTGCCGCAGGTGCGGCAGGGCCGGTCGGGGTTGCCGACGGACTCGCCGCGGCAGACGTAGCAGACCATGTCCATCTCGGCGGACGGCTCGGTGAACGGGAAGAAGTTCGGCCGGAGCCGGGTCTTCATGTCCGGGCCGAAGAGCGCCTGGACCATGTGGTCCAGCGTGCCCTTGAGGTCGGCCATGGTGAGGCCCTCGTCGACGGCGAGCAGCTCGATCTGGTGGAAGACCGGGGTGTGCGTGGCGTCGAGCTCGTCGGTGCGGTAGACCCGGCCGGGGCAGACCACGTAGACGGGGGGCTTGCGGCTGAGCAGCGAGCGGGCCTGGACCGGAGAGGTGTGCGTGCGCAGCACGATGCCGGACTCGTCACCCGTCGTGGGCTTCCCGTCGGGCGTCGTGCCCTGGACGAAGAAGGTGTCCTGCATCTGCCGGGCCGGGTGGTCGGGCACGAAGTTCAGGGCGTCGAAGTTGAACCACTCCGCCTCGGCCTCGGGGCCCTCCGCGATCTCGTAGCCCATGGCGACGAAGACGTCGGCGACGCGCTCCATGATGGTCGTCAGGGGGTGGCGCGCACCTGCCGGGACGCGGTCGTAGGGCAGCGTGACGTCCACCGCCTCCTCGACCAGCACGCGGGCGTCACGCTCGGCCTCCAGCTCCGTCTGGCGGGCTGCGAGCGCCTTGGAGACGGCGCCGCGGGCCTGGCCCACGCGCTTGCCCGCCTCGGCCTTGGCCTGCGGCGGCAGGGCGCCGATCTCGCGGTTGGCGAGCGACAGGGGCGAGGTTCCACCGGTGTGCGCGGTCTTCGCCTGGGCGAGCGCGTCGAGGTCGCCCGCGGCGGCGAAGGCGGCGAACGCCTCGTCCCGCAGGCGCTCGATCTCTTCCGGTTTCAGTGCCTCGACCTCGACTGGGTCGTACGACTTGTTCGGTGCCGACATCTCTTCCCGTGCTTCCGATTGGCTGGTGGCGACCTGGCTCGACGACTGAGGGCGCAAAGGTGCCAAAAGTCGAGTCTACGGGCCGCCGGGAGGCGAAGAAGCCCGTGGGCGGCTCAGGCCAGGTAGGCCGGGGCGCTCACGGGCAGGATAAATCGGAACTCGGCGCCGCCGCCGGGCCCCCGGTCCACCGTGATGGTGCCGCCGTGCGCCTCGACGATGCCCTTGACGATGTAGAGGCCCAGGCCGGTCCCGCCGCGCTTGCTCCCCCGCCAGAAGCGGGTGAAGACGCGGCCCATCGACTCCTCGGGGATGCCGGGACCTTCGTCGCTCACGGTGACTGCCGTTCCGATCTCGTCGCTCTTGCCCGGCGCGGACGCGGGGGCCACCTCGATGGTGACGGTTCCCTCGCCGTGGCGCACCGCGTTTTCCAGGAGGTTGCCGAGGACCTGGTCGACCTTGTCGGGGTCGGCCCACAGGTCGGGCAGGGGCTGCCTGGTGCGTACGAGGAAGCGGTCGGGCGCCTGGCCGTTCGCCGTGAGGGCCTGGACGTGGCGTTCGACGGCCGCGGAGACGTCCACGGGCTGGCGGCGCAGCTCGAGGCGCCCGGAGTCGATGCGGGAGATGTCGAGCAGCTCGGCGATGAGCCGGTTGACGCGGTTGGCGTCGGCGTCGACGGTCTCCAGCATGAGCCGTTTCTGGTCGTCCGTGAAGCGTTCCCACTTGGCCAGCAGCGTCGCGGTGAACCCCTTGACGGAGGTCAGCGGGGAGCGCAGCTCGTGGGCGACGATGGCGATCAGCTCGGCGTGGCTGCGCTCGGTGCGGCGGCGGGCCTCGGTGCCGCGCAGCGAGACGACGAGCCGGCGCACCGGCCCGGTCGGGGTGTCGCGTACGTACCGTGCGGAGACCAGGACCTCACGGCCGCCGGGGAGCAGCAGGTTCCGCTCGGGCTGGCCGACGCGGGTGGCGAGTCCGCCGTACGGGTCGGTCAGGTCCCACCAGCGCCGGCCCTTGAGGTCCTCGAAGGGCAGCGCGTGTTCCACGGAACGGCCGAGGGCGGCGGCCCGGGGGGTGGCGGTGATCCTGACCGCGGCCCTGTTGAAGCAGATGACCCGGCCGCTCTCGTCGGCGACGACGAGTCCGTCGGGCAGGTCGTCCGGGTCGAGGCCGGTGGCCGGGTCGCCGCCGATGACCGGGCTCGTGGAGGCCGCGTCGTCGATGGCGCGCACAGCGGCCGCGTGCGTCCTGCCCGGCCTGCTCATGCCGACAGCCATATTCCCGTACCCCACCTCTCGAACCGGTGCAGTGGGCCCCCGAGTTCGTCACCCTACTAGGCGTCGGACGGCCGGCGACACCCTGAGGGAGCGCGCCGGCCCGTGTGGCCGGTATCGATCGGCGGGTGGCCCGCCGGGGGCTGCCTCAGCCGGTGCGGCGGGGGCGCTGGGCGCGCGCGGAGGCGTAGAGGCAGACGGCGGCGGCGGTGGCGAGATTGAGGCTCTCCGCCCTGCCGTGAATCGGGACCCGGACCACGGCGTCGGCCAGTGCCCGCGTCTCCTCGGGAAGCCCCCAGGCCTCGTTGCCGAACACCCAGGCGGTGGGTCCGCCCATGGTGCCCGCGTCGAGCTCGTCGTCGAGATCGTCGGTGCCCGCGCCGTCCGCCGCCAGGATGCGCACACCGGCGTCGCGCAGCCCCTGCACGGCCTGTTCCACGGGTACGCCGACGGTCACCGGCAGATGGAACAGTGAACCGGCCGAGGCCCGGACCGACTTGGGGTTGTAGAGGTCCACGGACGCGTCGGTGAGCACGACCGCGTCGGCGCCGGCCGCGTCGGCGCAGCGCAGCACCGTGCCGGCGTTCCCCGGGTCGCGTACGTGGGCGAGGACGGCGACGAGCTTGGGCTTCGCCGCGAGGATCTCCTCGAAGGGTGCGTCCAGGAAGCGGCAGACACCGATCAGGCCCTGCGGGGTGACGGTCTGCGAGACGTCGGCGAGCACGTCGGCGTCCGCGAGGTGCACCCGGGCGCCGGAGGCCCGGGCGGCCTCGACGATGTCGGCGTACCGCTCGGCCGCCTCGGCGGTGGCGAACAGTTCCGTCAGTGTGGGCTCGCCGTCACTGCCCCGGTGTCCTGCGGCCTCCCGCACGGCCTGCGGCCCCTCGGCGAGGAATCTGCGTTCCCTGCCGCGGAAGTTGCGCCTGGCCAGCCGTCGTGCGGCGGCGACGCGCGGCGACCGCGCGGAGATCACTTCGGGGGTGCCCATGGTCGGCGGCGAGCCTCTCTGCGTCACTCTGGTTCTCTGCGTACGTTTCTCCGCGCACGGACGGCTCCGTGCACGAAGCGTCCTTCAACGCACCGGACCCGCAGACGGCTTGCGCCTGCGGGTCCGGCTGACTACCTCTGGAAGAACTGCCTGGATCAGGCGGCCTTCGGGGCGTTGACGTCGCTCGGGAGGGCCTTCTGAGCGACCTCGACGAGAGCGGCGAACGCGTTGGCGTCGTTGACCGCGAGCTCGGCCAGGATCTTGCGGTCCACCTCGATGTTGGCGGCCTTCAGACCCTGGATGAGGCGGTTGTACGTCATGCCGTTCTGGCGGGCAGCCGCGTTGATGCGCTGGATCCAGAGCTGACGGAAGTCGCCCTTGCGCTTCTTGCGGTCGTTGTAGTTGTAGACCAGGGAGTGGGTGACCTGCTCCTTGGCCTTGCGGTACAGGCGCGAACGCTGACCGCGGTAGCCCTTGGCGGCCTCGAGGATCGCCCGGCGCTTCTTGTGGGCGTTTACTGCCCGCTTGACGCGTGCCACTTTTAACTCCTTGCAGCGGGGCTGGGAATCACGTTGTCGACTCACCAAGCCCGGAAACGAATTGGTCCCGGTCGGATCGAGGTCGGGCCTCCGGACGCACCGGAGGCCGCGTCCTCACTTGCCGAGAAGCTTCTTGACCTTCTTGACGTCGGCCGGAGCCACGACGACCGTGCCGGTCAGCGAGCGGGTCTTCTTGGACGACTTGTGCTCGAGCAGGTGGCGCTTGCCGGCCTTCTCGCGGAGCACCTTGCCGGAGCCGGTGATCTTGAAGCGCTTGCTGGCACCGCTGTGCGTCTTGTTCTTCGGCATCGCGCCGTTCTCTCCTCGTCAGTGGCGCCCCTCTCGGTGCGGGCACCGGACTGCAGGGGCGTCAGATCTCTGGGTGGTTCCCGAGGGACCCGGGGGCGCCTGGATGGCAGCCCCCGGAGGTCACGCCTCGGAAGGTGTCTCTGCCGGAGCCTCGGCCTCGGCCGGGGCCTCGGCGGTGTCACCCTCGGACTCGGCGTCCGGGGTGGTCCCCTGACGCTCCGCCTTGCGGGCGGCCTGGGCCTCGCGGGCTTCGGCCATGGCTTCGGTCTTCTTCTTGTGCGGGCCCAGAACCATGATCATGTTCCGGCCGTCCTGCTTCGGGTTCGACTCGATGAAGCCGAGGTCCTCGACATCCGAAGCGAGACGCTGGAGCAGTCGGAAACCCAGCTCCGGGCGGGACTGCTCACGACCACGGAACATGATCGTGATCTTGACCTTGTCCCCTTGCTTGAGGAACCGGACGACGTGACCCTTCTTGGTGTCGTAGTCGTGCGGGTCGATCTTCGGCCGGAGCTTCATTTCCTTGATGACCGTGTGCGCCTGGTTCTTGCGCGCCTCACGGGCCTTCATGGCCGACTCGTACTTGAACTTCCCGTAGTCCATGAGCTTGCACACGGGGGGACGGGCTGTCGCCGCCACCTCGACCAGGTCGAGGTCGTACTCCTGTGCGAGTTCCAGGGCCTTGGCAAGCGGAACAATCCCGACCTGCTCGCCGCTGGGACCGACAAGTCGCACCTCGGGAACGCGAATCCGGTCGTTGATGCGGGGCTCGGCGCTGATGGATCCTCCTCGGTAGCACCACGCGACTACCTGGAGGGAAGCCGCGTAACGTCTTTCGTGTGACCAACCGAGCCGGGAACGAGAAAATGCCCCGGACGGGACACAGGCGGGGCTCCTGGAAATACCGGAACACCGCCGCGGTCAACCGCGGGGCGCATCGAGCAGCTCCATCGTCCGTACGGAACGATGGTCGCCACCAGACCGGTGACCTGCCATCCGTGAGGACGGTCAGGTGGGAGATCGGAGCCTCCACTTGTGGGCCGAGCACATAGGTGTCCGGCCGGTCGTTACACAAGGTTAGCAGCTCCCGCGACCGGCGGCGAACCCGCTGTACCGCCGCACCGCCTGCCCGTGCGCGCCCGTCCCCCGGCCACTCCCGCAGGCGGAGGCGGGCGGACGTGGCCTTATCGTGTGGGGCATGAGTGACGCGACCACCCCCAGCACCGAGACCCCCGGCTTCGACGACATGGCCCGCGACATCGCGGAGGTCCCCGCGGTCGAGGTGATCGTGACCGTCGCCGTCAATCTGATGAGCGCCGCCGCCGTGAAGCTCGGCCTGACCGAGGAGGGTGAGCAGCACAAGGACCTGGACGAGGCCCGGAAGCTGGTGCAGGCCCTGGCCGGTCTGCTCGACGCGAGCACCACCGAGATCAGCACCTTCCACGCCTCGCCGCTGCGCGACGGTCTGAAGTCGCTCCAGCTGGCCTTCCGCGAGGCCTCCCTCGTACCGGACGAGCCCGGCCGGGGACCCGGCGAGAAGTACACGGGCCCCGTCTACGGCTGAGGGCTTCCCCCGCGGCCGGGGAGGAGCGGGGTCCCCGGTGCCGCACCGCGCGAGCCGGAGCGGCGATCCATCCGTGGCGTGACGCCTCGGGGAGCACGCGAGCCCCGCACCCTGCGGACCAGAGGCCCCGCTCCGTCCTCTGCGCCCCGCGCCGGACCCATGAGCCCGCTGCCTGCGACAGGTGGCGGGCTCCCGCGTGTGTCAGCGGGTGAAGAGCGGCTCGCCGGGGGCCTCGGCGCCGGCGGGCAGGAGGGCGAGGTCGATGCCGCGCACCAGCCTGGCGCGGAGCACCTCACTGGCGGACAGGGCGTCGGCGACCCGGCGGGCGGCCTCGGCCACCACCGCGTCCGGGGCGAGGACCAGGGCCAGGGTGCCGTCGGCCCGGCCCGGGCCGAGGTGGGCGCGGAGCACCGCGGCTTCCGCGGCGACGGCATCCCGTACGGCGGCGATCACGGCGGGGTCGTCGAGCGGGTCGGTGCTGGTGCGGTTCTCGGCGAGGGCGAGCAGCGCCGGGCCGGTCAGCTCGAAGGCCACCGGCCCCGCCAGGTCGAGCACGACGGTGTCGGCCTTCTCGTGCGCGGCGGCCTGCAGGGCCTGGTGCAGGGGTACGGCCACGGGGCGGGCCTGCGGATCCCAGAGGGCCAGAGCGGCGGTGGAGGTGAAGGCGGGCAGGGCGCGCCGGTCACCGGCCTGCAGCGTGGGCACCGCCATGTCGCTGGTCTTCTCGCGGCGCAGCCCGTTCTCGTCCTCCTCCACCTCGCCGAGCACGGCGACGACGGGGACGAGCAGCCGGGCGCCGCGCAGCGCCGCCAGTACGGGGCCGACGGCCGTGCGGTCCGCGGACCACGCGGCGAGCGCCGCCGTCAGTTCGGGAGCGGCCGTGCCGTCGTCGTCGGAGAAACCGGGGTCCGGGATGTTCTTGAGCGCCACACCAGGAGCGTAGTGGACCGGTTCTCTCATCCGGGCGACAGGTCGGGCACAGGCCGCTGCCAGCTGCGGTTCCTACCGTCCGGACCATGCCCCGACACAGAACGCGCAGGTCCGCGTTGTCCGCCGCCTCCGTGACCGCCGTCGTGCTGCTGGCGGGCTCCGCCGCGGGCGGCGCGTACCTGGCGGGCCGCTCGCCGGATCCCTCGCCCGCCGCCGTGGCGTCCGTATCCTCCGCATCGGGCCCGCCGGCCGCGGCGGCCACGAGTGAGGAGCCCCAGGTGGATCTCGACGCGGAGCTGGCCGACGTGCTGGCGCCCCTGACCGCCGGCGCCGACGTGTCGGTGGCGGTGCTGGACACGGAGAGCGGGCGGAGCGCGGTGTACGGGGACGGGGCGTACGACACCGCCAGCATCGTCAAGGTCGACATCCTTGCGGCGCTGCTGCTCCTGGCCCAGGACGAGGGGCGGGAGCTGAGCGGCGCCGAACACGCCCGGGCGGACGCCATGATCCGGCGCAGCGACAACACCTCGGCCACCGAGCTCCTGAGGGCGGTGGGCGGCGAGGAGGGGCTGGACGCGGCGAACGTGCGGCTGGGGCTGACCGGGACGACGGCCGCGCACGCGTGGGGGCTGACCCGGACCACGGCGGCGGACCAGGTGCGGCTGCTGCAGGCCGTGTTCGGTACGGAGTCGGAGCTGTCCGCCGCTTCCCGTGCCTATCTGACGGACCTGATGGGCCGGGTCGAGGCGGACCAGCAGTGGGGGGTGTCCGCTGCGGGTGACGGCTGGGCGCTGAAGAACGGCTGGATGCCCCGGACGACGACCGGGCTGTGGGACATCAACAGCATCGGACGGGTGGAGAACGGCGGGCACACGTACCTGGTGGCGGTGCTGTCGTGCGGGCACGCGACGAAGGAGGCCGGCGTCGCCCTCGTGGAGGAGGTGGCGAAGGCCGCGGTGGACATGACCGGGGAGGCGTTGAGCGGCACCCGGTGACGTGCGCGCCGTCCCGGGATTCCGGCGTGCCCGGCCCGCGGGGCCCTCAGCGACGGCCGGTGATGCCCGTGGCGAAGGTGTTGTTCCGGCGCGGTGCGGTGTTCCCGCCGCGCCACAGCACCACGGCCAGGGCGAGCAGCACCGCACCGAGCCCTCCGGCTGCCGGGGCGAGCCAGTCGGCCGGGTCCTCGTCCTGCCGCTCCGGCGCGGGACCGGGGCCGAAGTACTGCTCGCGGTGGCCGGCCGCGGCGGATCCGGCGCCCGCGGGGTCCCGGCGCAGCTCCGCCCCGGCCTCGATCGCGGCGGCGGGATCGGCCATCCCGTAGCCCCGGGCGTCGTCCCTGCCGTTCGAGGGGGAGTCGCGGGCGGTCTGCGCGAGCAGGGTCTTGATCTGGGCGGGCGACAGGTCCGGGTGGGCGGCGCGTACGAGGGCGACGGCTCCGGAGACGAACGCCGAGGCGGCGGACGTGCCCCACTCGATGTAGTAGTGCCGGTCGGGGTTGGCGACGACGATGTCGACGCCGGGCGCGCTGACCGTGGCGTACCAGCGGCGGGTGGAGAACGCGGCGTGCGTGCCGTACTTGTCGACGGCGGCGACGGCGATCACACCGGGATAGGCGGCGGGGTACGAGACGCGGTCGCCCTTCTCCCCGCTGTTGCCCGCCGAGGCGACGACGGACACGCCCTTGCCGAGGGCGTACTGGACGGCGGCGTCCTCGCTCGGCTCGGGATGGGCGGACTTGCTGTCGTCCCCGAGCGAGAGGTTGATGACGTCCGCGCCCTGGTCGGTCGCCCAGCGGATGCCCTCGGCGAGGGCGGTGCCGCGGGACTCGCGGGCCTTGGTGCGGGACGGGTCGTTGGACTCGAGGATCACCCGACCGGGCAGGATCTTCGCTCCCGGTGCCACGCCGAGCACGCCGTCGCCCCGTCCGGGGCCGTTGCCCCGGCCCGCGATGATGCCGGCCATCGCGGTGCCGTGCAGGGCCCAGGAGCGGTCGCCGCGTCCTGCGCCGAAGCCGATCAGGTCCTTGCCGGGGAGCACCTGGCCCTCCAGGTCGGGGTGGCTGTCGTCGACCCCGGTGTCCAGGACGGCGACGGTGATGCCCTCGCCCTTCGTCGTCTGCCAGGCCCTGTCGGTGTGCAGGGCCTCCAGGCCCCACTGCTGGTCGCGGATGGCGTCCGCGTGGGCGGGGACGGCGGGCAGCAGGGTGAACGCGGTGGCCGTGGCCGCCGTCACGAGGGCGCGGTACCGGCGGGGACGGGTCATTCCGGCTTCTCCACGAGATCGGTGACCGTCCTGCGGAGCGTGCGCTCCACCCGGTCGGCGACCCCCTTCGCCTCGTGGCCGAGTCCGGCCAGGGCCGGGGTCGTCGTGGCGCCCGCCGCCATGGCCGCGGCGGCGGGCTGGGGTTCGGCGACCGGCCGTCCGTCGGCGAAGCCGGAGACGGCGAACACGACGGCGGGCACCTCCGTCAGGACGTGCACCGTCCAGCTGGCCCGCTGCCCGTCGCCGAAGCCCGCGGCGACGGTGCCCTCGGCCGGGTAGGTACGGGGCATGAGGTCGGCCCGGGCGTCGAGGCGCTGATCGGTGAACCGGGTGCTGAGCGCGCTCATCTTCGCGGCGTCCCCCTCGGTGAGGACCAGACCGACGGTGGTGACGCTGCTGCTCGTGGCGTCGGTGTAGGTGGCCCGCACCATGCGTGCGCAGCCGACGGGGCGGAGCGTCTTCAGGAGCAGCGGGTCCAGTCCGGCCGCGCAGCCGCTGTCGGGGGCGACGGCGAGCCGGGTCCAGGTCCGGTCGGTGGCCCCGGGCCCCGCGCCGTCGCCCTTGAGGGTGCGGGGGAAGAGGGTGTCGACGGGAACGCTGTGCCACACGGAACGGCCCACGGTGTACGCGTCGTCGTCCCCGGGCTCCGCCGCGGACCTCCCGGTGAGCCAGCTGCCGGTGACGGCGCCGCCGATCAGCCCGAGGCCGAGCACCACGCAGGCCGCCGCTGCGGCCGTCCTGGCCGGGTGGCGGGTCTTCACGGGGCGCAGGCGCGTGGTGGTCTCGACGGGTGTCTCGGCGTAGGCGTAGTACGCGCCCGGCGGGGCGGGGGCCGCACCGGGGCGCGGGGTGAGGTCCACCGCGCCGACGGGCCTGCGCCGGGTCGCGGGCGGCGGCGGTGCGGCAGGGCCGGTGGGCGGCACGACGCGCAGCCGGGCCGTCGTCTCCACGGGCGGGGGGTCCGCGGGCAAGGTGGCCCTCGGCGGCGGATCCGCCGGGCGGGTCCCGGGGGCCTGCGGCGGCAGGTCGCCGGCCGGTGGTGCGGACGGAGCGCCCGTGGGCGAGGGGGCCGGCGGGGGGACGGCCGGGCCGGGCGGCACGGGAGCGCGCTGCGCTTCGGTACTCATCCGGCCCCCTGGTCCACGTCCCCGTACCGCCTGCGGATCACCGTGCCGGACAGGCCGACGGTCATGCGCGTGCCCGTCACTCTACGGGGTGAGCGGCGTCCCCCGGGAACGGGACGGAGGGCGCCGGGGGATCTGCACCGAACGTCCCCCTACCCAGCGGTACGGCGGTCTGGCAAGCTGCGGCCATGACTGCCCGCGCCGCTGACCGGACCCGGTACGACCGGGCCACCGCCCATCTCGACGCCCCTGTGGCCGTGGTCGATCTCGAGGCCTTCGACGCCAACGCCGACGACCTCGTGCGCCGGGCGGGCGGGAAGCCGGTCCGGGTGGCGAGCAAGTCGGTGCGCTGCCGTGCCCTGCTGGAGCGGGTCCTGGCACGCCCCGGCTTCGCCGGGATCATGTCGTTCACCCTCGCGGAGTCGCTGTGGCTGGCCCGGGCCGGTTTCGACGACGTCCTGCTGGCCTATCCGTCGGCCGACCGGGCCGCGTACGCCGAGCTGGCGGCCGATCCCAAGCTGGCGGGGTCCGTGACCGTGATGGTGGACGACCACGCGCAGCTGGAGCTGATCGACGCGGCGCGGGCCGGCGGCACCGAGGAGATCCGGGTCTGCCTGGAGCTGGACACCTCGCTGCGGCTGTTCGGCGGCCGGGTCCGGATCGGCGCGCTGCGCTCCCCGCTGCGCTCCCCCGCCCAGCTGGCCGAGCTGGCCCGCTCGGTGGCCCGCAGGCCGGGATTCCGGCTGGTGGGGCTGATGGCGTACGAGGGTCATGTCGCCGGCGTCGGCGACGCGGTGGCCGGGCGTCCGCTGCGGTCGCGGGCGGTCCGGCTGATGCAGGCGACGGCCCGCAGGGAGCTGGCGGTCCGGCGGGCGGAGGTCGTGCGGGCTGTCCGGGCGGTGACGCCGGACCTGGAGTTCGTGAACGGGGGCGGCACGGGCAGCGTGCAGCACACGGCGGCCGAGGCCTCGGTGACCGAGATCGCGGCCGGTTCGGGGCTGTACGTCCCGCGGCTGTTCGACAACTACACCTCGTTCACGGGCCGTCCGGCAGCCCTGTTCGCACAGCCCGTGGTCCGCCGGCCCGGGGTCGGCGTGGTGACGGTGCTGGGCGGCGGCTACCCGGCCTCCGGAGCGGCGGGCCCGGACCGGCTGCCGGTCCCGTACCTGCCCGAGGGGTTGCGCTACGACCCGCAGGAGGGGCCGGGAGAGGTGCAGACGCCGCTGCTGGGCCCGCCCGCCGACGATCTGCTGATCGG
Organism: Streptomyces clavifer; assembly: GCF_036345975.1. NCBI lineage: Bacteria > Bacillati > Actinomycetota > Actinomycetes > Kitasatosporales > Streptomycetaceae > Streptomyces > Streptomyces clavifer. The sequence goes on from NZ_CP107793.1 coordinate 1,374,120, forward strand.
GGACAAGGTGTGGTTCCGGCACGCCAAGGCCGGTGAGCTGTGCGAGCGCTTCGACGAGCTGCGGCTGATCGAGGGCGACCGGATCACGGCGACCGTGCCGACGTACCGCGGCGAGGGCCGTACGTTCCTGTAGGCCTCGCCCGGACTGTGCCGGGCCCGCGGGGCCGGTGCCGGTCACCGCGGCCGGCCCGCCCGCCCCGCCGCCTGCCTCACTTCGCGACGGCCGGCTCCGCCGGGCGGCCGCCCAGTACGGCGGAGAATCGGTCCGTCACCTGGTCCAGTGCCTCGGCGGACCCCGGTGCCACGGTCAGTGTGCCGTCGGCGCCGACGGTGATGTCCTGGTCGAGCGTGAACCATCCCGGGACGATGTGCGCGGCGCCCATCGAGCTGAGCACGGGGCGCAGCGCGTAGTCGATCGCCAGGACGTGCGCGGTGCTGCCCCCGGTGGCCAGCGGCAGCACGGTCTTCCCGGTCAGGGCGTACTGCGGGAGCAGGTCGAGCAGGGACTTGAGCAGACCGGAGTAGGCGGCCTTGTAGACGGGGGTGCCGATCACCACTCCGTCCGCCTGCTCGAACAGCTCGGTGGCCGCGGCGACGGCCGGGTGCCGGAAGTCGGCGCCGAGCAGCGCGCCGGGTGGCAGGGTGCGGACCTCCAGCGAGGTGACCTGGTGGCCCTGGAGCCTGAGCCGGTCGTCGAGATGGCGCAGGAGGCGTGCGGTGCGGGACGTCGCGGAGGGACTTCCGGAGACGGACAGAATGGCGGCCATGGGGCGACCTTCCGGGTTCGGGGTTTCGGGGTTCACGGGAGGGCGGGGCGGGCCCGGTGCCACGCGGGCGTCCCGGGGACGGGGACGCTCACCAGGTGCTCGCCTCCACGGCGATCACCGGCACGAGTTCGTTGCGCAGTGTCTCGAGGAACGTGACGATCTCGGCGGCCACGGAGCGGTGCTGCACGTCGTTGAGGACGTCGTGGTGAGCCCCGCGGACCACGGAGAGCCGGGCCCGGGGCAGCGACTTCGCGATGCCGGCCAGCGAGTCGCGGTCCGCGAGCGGATCGGCGTCGCCGACGAGGAGCAGGGCGGGGACGGCCGGTTCGGCGGCGAGGGCCGCGTCGAGCAGCGTGTCCGGCACCGCGTCGCCGAGCGTGCCATGCCGGACCTGCGCGTCGTCGGTGAGCGTCTGCCGGTGGGCGGGGCAGGAGGTGCGCGCGTCGAGTTCCTCGTCCCACGGCCCGGCGGTGGTCGCGGCGTGGCCGGGGAGCCCGGCGAGGACGACGGCGTCCGGCAGCCCGGCCGCCGGGATCTCGTCGCGTCCGAGGAGCGCGGCGACGGCGACGGCACCGGTGTCGGCGCCCAGCAGGACGACGGGGCGGACGGTCCCGTCCTCGGCCGCGGTGCCCTCGACGGCCGTCGTGAGCCGGGCGCCGAAGCGGGTCAGCGAGCCTGCCACGTCGTCGGCGTCGAGGTCGGGGGCGTCGACGACGCGTACGCGGTAGGCGTCGGCGGCGAGCCGCCGGCCGAGCCGGGCGTAGGTGGCCCGGGTCTCCCCCCTGCCGGGCACGACGACGACGGTGGCACGTGTGCGGAGGCCGTCGGGGGCGTAGTGGTCGGTGTATTCGGTCATGTCACTCTCCGGAGGGTTCGGGCTCGGTCGCCGGTGTCCGGCCGAGGGCGGGTGCCACGTCGGACGCGACGGGTTCGAGGGCGAGGATCGCGGTGTCGTGGTCGGGGACGGCGGCGGGGTCGGACCGGGTGACCGGGTCCGTCGCCACGGGAGGGGCCTGCTCCCGGAGGAGAGCTGCCGCGATCTCCCCGATGAGCCGTGGAACGAGTGGACGCGGCGCGGCGCCCCGCCCCCGGTCCGTTCCTTCGGGGAAGGCCCCGGGCCCTGCGGTGGGCCGGGTCCGGATCGTCGTCGCGGCCTGGCCGTGGGTGAGGCAGCCGGGCCGGAGTCGCGGCTCGGCCTGCTGCGCGCTCACGGCCCCCGCCCCTCAGTCGTTCGCGAGTCGGGGCTCGCGAGCGTGGCGGTTGGCGGGAACGGGCAGGCCGAGGTTGCCGCGCAGGGTGTCGGCCGTGTACTCGGTGCGGTACAGCCCGCGCTTCTGCAGCAGGGGGACGACACCGTCGACGAAGAGGTCGAGGTCCTCGGAGGTGCGGAAGGCGAGGTTGATCCCGTCGAACGTGCCCGCGGCGAACCACTGCTCGATGGTGTCGGCGACGGTCTCCGGGGCCCCGACGAAGGGCGACCGGTGGAACGCGTTGACCGACTCGGCGACCTGACGCAGGGTGAGGTTCTCCGCCCGGGCGCGCTCGATGAGCTTGCCGGCTCCGGTCCGGCCGCCCTTCTCGGCGAGGTGGGCGACGTCCGGGAACGGTGCGTCCAGGTCGTGCGTGCTGAAGTCGTACGCGCCGAAGGAGCGGCCCAGGAGCGCCAGGTTGCGGTCGAAGTCGTTGTCCTCCTCGAAGATCTCCCGTTCGCGCCGCCTCGCGGCCTCGTCCGTCGCGCCGACGACCGGGCCGCCGTGGATGAAGATCTTGATGTGCTCGGGGTCCCGGCCGTAGGACGCGGTACGCCGCTTGACGTCGGCGTAGTACTCCTGGGCCTGCTCCAGCGAGCCGCCCGGTGCGTAGATCCCCTCGGCGACCTGCGCGGCGAGGTCGCGGCCCTCGGCCGAGACCCCGGCCTGGAAGATGACCGGCTGGCCCTGGGGCGAGCGGGAGATGTTGAGGGGGCCCGCGACCTGGAAGTGCTCTCCGGCGTGGTCGAGGGCATGGAGCTTGTCCGGGTCGAGGAAGAGGTCGCGCTCCACGTCGGCCGGGAAGGCGTCGTCCTCGTAGGAGTCCCACAGACCGCGGGCCACCTTGACGAATTCGAGCGCGCGGCCGTAGCGGGTGGCGTAGTCGAGGTGTTCGTCGAGCCCGAAGTTCCTGGACGTTCCGGTGTCGAAGCTGGTCACCACGTTCCACCCGGCGCGGCCGCCGCTGATGTGGTCGAGGGAGGCGAACCGGCGGGCGAGGTTGAAGGGGGAGTTGTACGTCGAACTCGCGGTGCCGACCAGGCCGATGTGCCGGGTGTGGGTGGCGACCGCGGACAGCAGGGTGAGCGGCTCCAGGCGGTTCAGGTAGTGGGCGGGATAGGTGGCGTTGATGAACTGGCTGTCGACGATGAAGAGGGCGTCGAAGAGCGCGTGCTCCGCAGCCTGGGCCTGCCGGATGTAGTGGTTGATGTCGATGCTGGAGTTCTTCGCCACGCGCGGGTCCTTCCAGAGGCCGTGCTGGCCGGGGCCTCCGACTCCGTACGGGTGCAGTGCGAGGTGGATCGTGCGGGACATGGCTTGTTCCTTCCGAGGGGTGTTCAGGCGTCGAGCAGGGCGCGCAGGGCTTCGCGTTCGGCGCGGCTCGCGGGAGCGGTGCGCAGGGTGGGCGCGGAACCGACGAGCAGGCGGGTGTAGGCGTGCCGGGGTTCGTTGATGACGTCGCGGGCCGCACCGGTCTCGACGAGCTCGCCGCGGTGGAGCACGGCGATGCGGTCGGCGGTCCCGGCGACGGATCCGAGGTCGTGGGAGATGAGGACGAGGGCGACCCCGGCGGCCCCGAGCTCCTTGAGGATCTCCAGGACCTGGACGCGGTTGGCGGAGTCCAGGGCGCTGACGGGCTCGTCGAGGATGACGAGCCGCGGCTCGGTGATCAGCGCGCGGGCCACGGCGACCCGCTGCCGCTGTCCGCCGGAGAGCTCTCCGGGCAGCCGGCCGAGCAGGTCCTCCGAGAGGCGGACGCGATCGAGGAAGGAACGGGCCAGCGGGGCCGCCTCCTTGCGCCCCGTTCCCTGGATGAGCAGGGGTTCGATCAGGGAGTCCTCGATGGTGAGGTCCGGGTCGAGACTGCGCAGCGGGTCCTGGAAGACGTACTGGACCACTCCGCGGCGGCGCAGCGCGCGCCACCGGCGGTTGCCGTACGCGGTGACGTCCTCGCCCCCGACGGTGACCGAGCCGGCCGAGGCGCGCACCAGCCCGAGGGCGGCGCGGGCGAGGGTGGACTTGCCCGACCCGGTCTCGCCGATGACGCCGACGGTCTCGCCGGGTGCGACGCTCAGCGAGACCCCGCACAAGGCGTGGTGGCGCCGGCGGCCCCGGCCGTAGTGCACGTCGAGGCCCGTGACCTCCAGGGCCGGCTCGGGGGCGACCGTGTGGCCGGACGTGTCCGTCCCCGGGGGTGTGGTGGTCATGACGCCTCCTTCGGCGTGAGGAACTTCTCCAGGCCGTACTGGTCGTGCTCGGCGATGAGCAGCCGGGTGTACTCGTGCTGCGGGTCGTACAGCACCGCCCGGGTCGGACCGTGCTCCACGACTTCGCCCTGCCGCATCACGAGGACCTCGTCGCACAGGTGGGCGACGACGGCCAGATCGTGGGACACGACCACGAGCGCCAGCCCGGAACGCTCGCGCAGTTCCGCGAGCAGGTCGAGGATCTCGGCCTGGACGGTGACGTCGAGCGCGGTCGTGGCCTCGTCGGCGATCAGGGCCCGCGGGTCGGCGGCGATCGCGGCCGCGATGAGGACGCGCTGGAGCATTCCTCCGGAGAGCTCGTAGGTGTACTGGCCGTAGACCAGCTCCGGGTCGCTCAGACGGACCGCCCGCAGCAGTTCGACGGCGCGGTGCCGGGCCTCGCGCCGCTTCAGTCCCTTCTTGACCCGGACGACCTCGGCGATCTGGGCGCCCACGCGGATCGAGGGGTTGAGGTAGGACGCCGGGTCCTGGAAGACCGCGCTGATCGTGGATCCGCGCAGGGCCGCCCACTGCGGGGGCGTCAGGGTCGCGATGTCGGTGCCGTCGATCTCCACGGAGCCGCCGGTGACCTCGAAGTGCGGGGGAAGGATGCCGAGCGCGGCCCGGCAGGTGAGGGTCTTGCCGCTGCCGGACTCTCCGACGATGCCGACCGCCTTGCCGGGGGTGAGTTCGAAGCTCACCCCGCGCACGATCTCCCGCTCGGTGACCCGGTCGCTGATGCGTACGTCGCGGACGGCGAGCACCGGCGGGGCACTCGGGCCGACGGTCGCGACGGTCCGGGTCTGCTCGGGGGCGGTGTGCTGGGACAGCAGCGTCATCGGGCACCTCCTGCGGGAACGGGGCGGCCCTTGCCGAGCCGGTTGGCGCGGACCGTGCGGTTGTCGGCCAGGGTCCGGCCCGCCTCGCCGGAGACGTCGCGGATCGCGTCGGCCAGGAGGTTGCTGGCCCAGACGGTGACCATGATCAGCAGGGCGGGTGGGACCGGGGCCCACGGCTGGTGGCTGAGGTAGCCCAGGTCCGAGGCGAGCAGCCCGCCCCAGGTGGGCGCGGGCGGCTGGACGCCGATACCGAGGAAGGTCAGGCTCGACACGATGACGAAACCGACGCCGATGGTCTGGGCGAGCGCGACCGCGATCGGCGGCAGCACCTTGACCCACACGTGGCGGCGCACGACCCAGCCGGTGGAGGCTCCGGAGATGAGCGCCGCCTCCACGTACGGGGAGCGGGCGACGGCCAGGGTGGCGGCGCGGGACACCCGGTAGAAGAGGGGGGAGACCAGCGCGCCCGTGACGAGCATGGCCTGGGTGAGGCCGTTGCCGAGCAGCGCGATCACGGCGACGGCGAACAGCAGGAACGGCAGGGCGACCAGGGTGTCCGCCAGACGGAGCGTGAGCCACTCGAAGACGCGGCCGAGGTAGACCGACAGGATGCCGGGGACCACGCCGACGGCCAGCGCCGTCAGGGCGACTTCGAGCGAGCCGAGGACGCTGACGCGGGAGCCGTCCAGGAGGCGGCTGAACACGTCGCGGCCGAGGTAGTCCGTGCCCAGCCAATGGGCTCCCGAGGCTGCCGCGAGGGTGTTGTCGCTGGTGGCCAGGGGATCCTGCGGGGCGAGCCACGGGCCGAGGATCGCGAGCAGCGCGATCACGGCGAGGATGACGACGGCGATTCGTCCGGACGTGAGTGAGAGAACGCGGCGCACCATGGGTCACACCCCCCGCTGAGAGGCCGGCGTCACGCGTGCCAGCACCAGGTTGACGATCAGGTTGAAGGAGACGACCAGGACGATGGACACGACGAGGACGCCCTGGACCGCGGGAACGTCGCCGGCCTGGGCGGAGTCGTTGGCGAACCTGCCGAAGCCCTGCAGGCCGAAGATCCACTCCGTGACGACGGAGGCACCGACGAGGGCGGGGAACTTCAGGCCGAGGGTGGCGAGCGTCGGGCCGAGGCCGTTGCGCAGGATGTGACCGAAGAAGACCCGACGGGGGCTCAGTCCCCGCACCACGGCGCCCGTCACGTAGTTCTCGCTGTGGGCGGCGACGAGTCCGGTGCGCAGCTGACGGGCGACGTCGGCGATGACGTCGCAGCTCAGGGCGAGGGCGGGCAGGGTGATGTGGGCGAGCCACGGGCCGATCCCCTGCTCGGCGGGTAGGTAGCCGGCCGAGGGGAACACATCGAGTCCGACCGCGAGGACGGCGACCAGCACGATGCCGACGACGAAGGGCGGCATCACGGAGATCACGGTGACGAATCCGGTGATCGCCCGGTCGATCCAGGTCGTGCGCCGGAGCGCCGCCAGCGTGCCGAGGGCGAAGCCGACGACGACTCCGATGACCAGCGCGAACGTCGCGACCGAGAGGCTCACGCCCAGGCCGAGTCCGATGAGGGTGGAGATGTCGGCGCCGTTGACCCAGCTGACGCCGAGCTCGCCGTGCAGGACGCCGGTGAACCAGTCCCCGTACTGGGCCAGGAAGGGCTTGTCGAGACCCCATTGGGCCTCGACCCGCTGGATCGCCTCGGGGGTCGCGTTCTCGCCGAGCTGGATCCGCGCCGGGCTGAGCCCGCTCAGCGACCGCAGCGCGAACGTCACGAAGGTGGCCACCAGGAACACGGGCACGAAGATCCCGGTCGAGCGGGCGATCACGCCCAGGATCCGGCCGAGCGCGTGCCGCGTCCTGGCTGCGGCGGCCCCTCGGCGCCGGGCGGGCACGACCTGGAGCGCGGTCGTCGTCATCGGTCTGCCTCCTATCTGTCGGATGTGGGCGGGGGGTCAGCTGCCGGAGATGGTCACGCCGGTCCAGTCGATGTGGGCCGGGTTGTTCGGCAGCCCGGAGACCTTCTTGCTCTTGGCCAGCAGGTTCGGCGAGGAGTACGTGAAGATGAGCGCCTTGCTCGCGAGCCCCGCCCGGGTCGCCGCCCGCAGCGCCTCGGTGTAGTCCGGTGCGTCGAGCGGCGTCTGACGGACCTTCGCGGTGGCCGCCGCGAAGCCCTCGGGCTCGTACGGGGTGCTGAGGTTCAGTGGGCCGTTGGGACCGAAGTGGGCGGTGAGGGTCTGCACCGCGGAGTCGCGGCCCGTGGTCGAGTACAGCGAGAAGGCCAGGTCCTTGGCGAAGAACGGGGTGGCCCAGTTCTTGTCGATCTTGATGGTGACGGTGACGCCGACCGCGGCCAGCTGCGACTGGACGATCTCCGCCTGCGGGTCCTCCGCGGGGATGACCAGGTCGAGCTCCAGGTCGCCGGCCCCGTGTCCCGCTTCGGCGAGGAGCTTCTTCGCCTTCGCCGGGTCGTAGGGGTAGGCGTTCTCCGACGTCGGGTCGTACGCCTCGTATCCCTTCGGGAACGGCTGGTCGGTCGTCTCGCCGTAGCCGAAGGTCAGTTTGTCGACGAACTCCTTGCGGTTGAACGCGTGGCGGAAGGCCTCGACGACCTTGTCGTCGTCGAACGGCGCCTTGTTGATGTTGAGGCTGATGTTGGAGGCGTTGAATCCGGGCTGGACGAAGACGTCCAGGCCGGCCTTCTCGGCCGCGTCCGCCTGGCTCGGGTCGAGGTCGGCGAAGTTGTAGACACCGGTCTGCAGCCCGGAGACGACGGTCGACGCGTCGGGGGCGGACACCAGCTCGACGTCGTCGATGTGGATGTTCTCCGCGTCCCAGTAGTCCGGGTTCTTCTTCAGGACGACCTTGGTGCCGGGGACCAGTTGCTCGACGACGAACGGGCCCGCGCCGACGGGGTTCTGGTCCAGCTTCTCCGGGGTCTCGGCCGCCTTGGGACTGGCGATCTGCAGGACGCGCTGACCGAGCAGCTGCGGTATCTGGTAGTCGACCTGGGAGAGTTGGAGCACCGCGTCGAGCCCGTCCGCCTCCACCGACTTGATCGAGGTGAGGTCACCGAAGAGCGCGGAGTTCTTCTGCTTCTGCGCCCGCTCGATCGCCGCCTTGACCGCGGTGGCGTCGACCGGCTCGCCGTCGCTGAACTTCAGACCGGGACGCAGGTGGAAGGTGATCCGGTCGCCCCTGTCGTTGTACTCCCAGCTCTCCGCCAGGTCGGGAACCGCCTTGCCGTCCTCGTCCGTACGGGTCAACGAGGCGTAGACCAGGGCGAGTTCACGGAACTGGGCGCCACTTCCGGAGACCACCGGGTCCCAGTGGGCGGGGAAGTACGAGGAGGCCCACTTCAGCGTGGAGCCGCCGGTCGCCGAGGAGGCCTCACCCCCGCAGGCGCTCAGGGCGGGGACGAGCAGGGAGACGAGGGCGGTTCCGAGGACCGCGGCCCGTCGGGCGGGCCGGACGGGTGCTGCGGGGCGGCGGATCGTGCGTCGTGCGGACATATCGCTCTCTCTGTGGTGGGTCCCGACCCGGACCGGGGCATGCGGGACCAGGGGAAGGAGGGGACGGATCGCCAGATACCCGCATGAATCCACCGGGCCGCAACCGCATGGAACCGTCGGCCCCGCCCCGGACGGGCAGGCCGGCGTACGCCTCGGCGCGTCCTGGGGCGGGCCGGGTCGGGACAGCCGGGATCGGCGGTCTCGCGGGGCGACCGGGACACGGGGAAGGCGCGCGGTGGGGCACGGGGGCACAGGCGCGGGGAGTTGACGGGCGTGGCCGCTGGAGCGTCGGGCAGCAGGTGCTGACGGCAGTGGTCAGGCGGCGCCTGCGGGCCGGGGTCGGCGGGCGGTCAGCGACAGAGAGCGCTGGAGGTGCGCCGCAGGTCCACGTAGCGGCACACCACGCCGGGGTGCGTCGTGAGCATGGTGACATCCTGTGGGCACCGATCGCCGGCTGTCAATGGACACCAATTGGTGTCTCATTCCGCGAAACGGCGTCGCCCCGCAGCTCAGGGCCCCGTGGTGGCGGGAGGGGCGGCCGCCGGATGCACCGCGGCCTCCTCGGGGTCCAGCCACAGCGGCCCGTTCGCGGTGTCCACGCGTACCGCGCCGGGTGGCGGCCAGGGACCGCGTGCCAGCACCAGGCGCTCCGGCTCCGTCAGGCTCCGGTAGTGCTCCAGCGCCACCGCCGGGGCGGTCGGTCCGACGGTGGCGAGGAGCCCCGGGCAGAGCTCGTCGACGGCCGTCGCGTACGCCTCGAAGGTCCGCCAGCCGGGCACGGCGCGGTGTCCCGCGGGGGTCCGGAACAGGAGCGTCGGCAGTGCGTAGCGGCGTCCGCCGTCGGCGGTCTCCTTGGCCGTGCCCGGATGCGGTGACCCGCCCCGGCCGGACAGGACTTCGGGAACCGGGCGGCGCGCCTCCGCACGGTCGGCACGCACCCGCTCCAGCGTCTCGGCGGACACGGCGTCGGCCCTCAGCCGCGCGGGGTCGAGGCCCCGCACACCCTGTACCGCGGACAGGGCCGACGCGGTGGTGTCCGCCGGTTCGCCGAGTACGAACACGGTCTCCCGCAGCCGCCGCAGCACCGGCCCGGCCACCTCGGGCCCCTGGAGCTCCGCGGCCTTGGCGACCAGCGAGGAGGGCCAGGAGCTGACCGCGACACGGCTGAGCCGGGCCGCACGGGGGGCCAGGGTGTGCCCGCCGATCTCCGCCAGGTGGCGTGCGTACCAGGCCGTCTCGGCAGCCGGGTCGGGCGGCGGGTCGTCGTCGTGGTCGAAGAGGACGGCGTACGCCCTCCGCCAGCGGACCCGGGCGGGCAGGGCGGCCCGCAGCCTGCGGAAGACGGGTTCCGAGCCCCAGGCCCACGGGCACATCGGGTCGGTGTACTCCACCACCTCCAGCGGGGGTTCCGAAGCGGGTCCGGCACTCACGCGGCGTCGGCCCTGGACTGCCCGAGCGCACCGGAGGGCAGCAGCGAGGTCAGGGACTGCCCGCCCAGGAGCGCCACCGCACTCGCCTCGACCTGCCGCCACAGAGCGGGCAGTCCCGCCGCGGGGCCGGGGTAGTCGAGCCCGCCCAGCGACTCGCCGCGCAGGGTGATCACCTCGCCGTCGACGGCGCGCACGATGTCGAGGAGGGTGATCTCCCCGGCCGGCCGGCCGAGCCAGTAGCCGCCTTCGCAGCCACGCTGACTGCGCACCAGACCCGCCTTGCGCAGCTCGCCCACGACGGACTTCAGGAATCGGAACGGGATGTCCTGCGAGGAGGCGATGGCCTCGCAGGTGAGCGGACGGCCAGGCTCACAGGCGAGCTCCAGGAGAGCACGCGTGGCGTAGTCCGCCTTCGCGGAGATATGCATGGCCTCATCATGCCCAAAGGACCCGTCCGGGGTGAGCGCTTCACCGGTTCCGCTCCTACGTTGCGGCAACATTGCCGCAGGTGAAGGGGAAAGGACACCTCTTGACATCCTTTTCGGCGCCGCTCTAGCGTCCCTGCCATGAGCGAGCCGTTGACGACCCCCGGTGAAGGGTTCCACCCTCATCTCCATGACGCCCCGGGCCGCCCCGCGGCACCACTCCACACCCGTCTGCACCACATTCGCGCGGACTCCCTGGACGGGGACACCGCGCAGACCGGCGGCATGCGCAGGTTCGCCGCCGTCAGCGGCAGGACCGTCGGTTCCGAGAAGCTGTGGATGGGCCAGACCCATGTGGCCCCCTCGACGTCCTCCTCCGACCACCACCACGGCGAGTCCGAGACCGCCATCCACGTGGTCGCCGGACACCCCGAGTTCGTCTTCGTGGACGACTCCGGTGGGACGCCCGAGGAGGTCCGGCTGCGCACCTCGCCCGGTGACTACATCTTCGTCCCGCCGTTCGTGCCGCACCGGGAGGAGAACCCCGACCCCACCGAGGAGGCCGTGGTCGTCATCGCCCGCAGCACGCAGGAGGCGATCGTGGTGAACCTCCCCCGGCTGTACGCCCTCCCGGCCGAGGACGCCTGACGGGCGGCGCGGGCCCGCCCCGGGCTCCGCGCCGCCGCCTCGCGTACCGGGTCCGGGGGCCCGCCGGACGACACCGGCCGGCCGGGGGTTCGCCGTCCTGAGCGTGCCGGGGTACGCGAGCCCGGTAGCGCTCCGGACGACGGGTCCCGGTAGGCCCTGTCCGACACATGACCACGCAGTGATCAGGAATCCAGCGTTCAGGGGACCGGGGCGAGCTCACTTGTCCTCATGGTCGAGGGCGCTGGTGATGCGTTCGGCGAGGGCGCGGCGTAGTTCGGGAGTCAGCCGCTCGGCGGTGAGGGATTCGTACAGCCACAGGCCGTCGGCGGCGAGCCGGGCGATGAACCGGTCGAGCGCGACCGGGTCGCCGGCGTCGGTGGTGGGCGATGGTGGGGCCCACCGTTCCATGACGGCGCCCCAGGGGGCTGCGTGTTCGGGTGTTGTGGATCCTTCGAGCATGAAGAGGAGTTCGGCCCGTGTGGCGCTGTGCGTGGTGACTCGGGTATAGGCGGTGAGCCGCTCGGTGGGGCTTGCCTCGCGGGCCGGTCTTCCGGCTGCGGCGGTCATCTGCGCCTCCCATTGGTCGGCGAGGTGCTGGTGGATGGCCTGGACGAGGTCCTCGCGGGAGGTGAAGTGGTAGAGGAGCCCGCCCTTGGTCAGGCCGGCTTCGGCGGCGACGGAGTCGAAGGTGACGCTCTTGACACCTTCGCGCTCCACGACGCGGGCTGCTGCTTCGAGGATCTGGGTTCGTTTGCTGGTCCGCATGGGTGCTCCCGGGTCGGGGTGTCAGTGGTGCGTGGGGGCGGACAGGGCCGATCCCGGTCCGTGGTGGCGCAGGAGGAGACCGGTCGTGACCGCGCCGACGGCGATGACGGCGGTGACCACGATCATCACGGTGAAATAGGCGCCGTCGAAGGCGTTGGACGCCGCGGTGATCAGTGTCGGGTCGTTCCCGGCCAGTGCGAGCGTGCTGTCGAGGCTGTCGCGCGCGGAGTCCGGGACTCCGGCGGGCAGGTCGACGGTCGATGTGTAGACGGCGGCCAGGAGACTGCCGAGCAGGGCGACGGCGATGAGGCTGCCGAACTCGTAGGACACCTCCTCCACGGAGGAAGCCATACCGGCACGGCGGGCCGGAACGTTGCCGATGATCGCGCTGGAGGCGACGGACATGGCCGCACCCAGGCCGGCACCCGTGATGAGCAGCCCGGTGATGAGCAGTCCCATGCTGGTGTCGAAGTTCAGCAGGATGAGCACGGAGCCGACCGCGCTGAGGGCCAGACCACCCGCGACGATGGGCAGCAGCCCCACCCGGTGCAGGCTCGCGCCGCCGGCCAGGGCTGTCGGGAGCGCCCCCACAGCGACGGCTGCGACCAGGACGCCGGCGCGCAGCGGGGTGAAGCCCTCCACGAGCTGGAACCGCTGTGTGGTGATCAGCTGAACACCGGCGATGGCGAACATGGAGAACCCGGCGGCCAGGACTCCGGCGAGGAAGGCCCGGTTTCGGAAGATCGAGAAGTCCAGTAGGGGGTAGGGCAGGTGGCTCTGGCGCCGTGCGAACGCCCAGCCACCGATGACGGCAGCCAGGGCGGCGGCAACGATGAGCAGGGGGGCGGGCTCCGTCTTCGCGGTTTCCTTGATCGCGATCACGAGGCCGACCAGGGCGACGAGCGCGAGAAGCGAGGAGGGCAGGTCCCACCGCTTCGTGGGGTCGGCGTCGTTGGGCGGCGCCAGGACCCGTGTGGCGACCAGTGCGGCGATGACGACGGGGACGTTGATCAGGAAGACCGATCCCCACCAGAAGCTCTGCAGCAGGAGCCCGCTGATGATCGGGCCCAGCGCGCTGCCGACGATCGCCAGGGTTCCCCAGATGGCGATGGCCACGTTGCGCTCGCGCTCGTCCTCGAACGTGATGCGGATCAATGCGAGCGTTGCGGGCATCATCGCCGCCGCGCCTACGGCCAGGAACGCCCGAGCCGCAATCAAGGTTTCCGGGGTCGGGGAGAACGCGGCAGCCAGCGAGGCGACACCGAAGACCGCCAGGCCGATCAGAAACATTCTTCGGTGCCCCACCCGGTCGCCCAGGGTGCCGCTGCCCAGCAGCAGCCCGGCCATCACCACCGGATAGGCGTTGATGATCCACAAGCCCTCGGAGCCGTTCGCGCCGAGCTCCTCCACAAGCGTCGGCAGCGCCGCGTACAGGATCGAGTTGTCCAGGGTGATCAGCAGAAGTCCCGCACTCACCACCGCCAGCAGCAGCCAACGCCGCCCCGCACTCGGAATCATTCCCGCACACCTCTCGATCAGCACCAGCGTTACCCTCATAACTGTACCTTTCGAAAGGTACAGTTATGAAACCACTGTGCGCCCGTACGTCGTCCCTCTCTGATGACCCGTACCGGCACGCACGCCGGTCCGCCGCCGACCTCCGGGCGGGGCCTGCCGGGGTCATGGCCCCGGCCGGAAGGGCCCGTCCGACGACCGGCCCGATGGCGGGGCGCGGCGGGCCGGTGCTGGACGTCCTCGTCACAGGCCCGAGGCGGTCATCATCCTCGTCACAGGCCCGAGGCGGTCATCATCGAGTCACTGATCACCATCCGGAGCAGCCTGCCGTGCACCCACGGCTGTGATCACCCCTCCACGAAATTCCGCGGAGCAGCACCGGCTCGGCCCCACGGTGCTGCCGACACCGCCGTTCGTGGTGCCGTCGCCCAGCGGTCGGATGCCCCCGGTGATGGTGTCCATGAGGGAGAGCGGCAGCTCGTCCCGTCCGGCGTCGAAGGCGAAGCGCACGATGACCGGCGTCTCGCTGCCCACCGCTGAGGGGAAGACGAGCGACTGCACGAACCCGCCGGGCCCCTTGCCGGTGGTGACCCGCCACCGCACCAGGTGGCCGGTGCGCCCCGCCACGCTCACGGATTCGGACGCCAGCACCTGGTGGGACCTGATCCCGCCGTGGGCCGGGTCCCCGACGGCGTTCTCCCCGTAGGCGGCTTCGGCGGCCGTCCCGACGTCCTCCCGGGCCAGCTCCTCCATGGACGTGAGGTCGCCGCTCGCCGTCCGCACGGTGACGGTGCCGCGGTGGCAGTAGCTCCCCGAATCACCTGGGCAGGTGTAGGAACCGGCCGTGCGCATCGTGGAGGCGTCGTCGAGGGTGTTCTCCGGCTTCTCCCAGCCTTCGGGCACCCGCAGGGTGACCCCGTTGAGCTGGTCCGTGAGGATCCGCGGGTCGCCGTCGCCGGGCGACGGGGCGGCGGGACCGCCGGTCTCCGTGGGGGCGGGCGGCGGCGCGGTACCGCTGGGCGCGGACCTCGGCGCCGTACCGCCGCCGCCGTCCGTGCCCAGCACCGCGAATCCGGTGACGGCCGCGGCCACGACCGCCAGGGCGGCCACGGTGACCGCGACGGCCCTGGTGGTGCGGCCGCTCCCCCGGGCCGGCACCCCGGGCCCCCGGGGAGCGGACTGCGGCTGGAGCGCCATGGGCTGCGTCACGGCGGACGACCGGGTGTGCCCGGTCCACGCCGTGCCGTCCCACCAGCGCTCCGCGCCCGGCACGTTCGCGTCCGGGTACCAGCCGGGTGGTGTCGCGTTGCTCATGCCCTCCACTCTAGGGAGCGGTCCTCCGGCGGGGGCCGTTACAGCGGGGTCACGTAGGCGCCCGAGATCCCGCCGTCGACGAGGAAGTCCGTGGCGTTGACGAACGAGGAGTCGTCGCTCGCGAGGAAGGCGACGGCGGCGGCGATCTCCGTCGCGTCGGCGAACCGGCCGAGGGGGATGTGCACGAGCCGGCGGGCTGCGCGCTCCGGGTCCTTGGCGAAGAGCTCCCGCAGCAGCGGGGTGTCGACCGGTCCCGGGCACAGGGCGTTGACCCGGATGCCCTCGCGGGCGAACTGCACCCCGAGCTCGCGGGACATGGCGAGGACCCCGCCCTTGGACGCGGTGTACGAGATCTGGGAGGTCGCCGCGCCCATCCGCGCCACGAAGGAGGCGGTGTTGATGATGGAGCCGCGTCCCTGGCGCCGCATGTAGGGGAGGGCCGCCTTGCAGCAGAGGTAGACGGAGGTGAGGTTGACGTCCTGGACGCGCTTCCACGCCTCCAGCCCGGTGGTGAGGATGGAGTCGTCGTCGGGCGGCGAGATCCCGGCGTTGTTGAAGGCGACGTCGACGGAGCCGTAGGTGTCGTACGCGGCCTTGAACAGCGCCTCCACCTGTTCGGGGTCGGTGACGTCGACGCGTACGAAGGTCCCGCCCACCTCCTCCGCGGCCGCCCGCCCCGCGCTCTCGTCGATGTCGCCGCAGACGACGTGGGCGCCCTCGGACGCCAGCCTGCGCGCGGTGGCGAGGCCGATGCCGCTTCCCGCTCCGGTGACGACGGCGGTGCGGCCGTTCAGGCGGCGGCAGATGTACCCGGGGTCGGTGGTCATGCGCGTTCAGGCCTCCGTGCCGATGAAGACGTTCTTGGTTTCGGTGAATGCCGCGAGGGCGTCGGGCCCCAGTTCACGGCCGAGTCCGGACTGCTTGACGCCGCCGAACGGTGTCCAGTAGCGCACCGCCGAGTGGGAGTTGACGGAGAGGTTCCCGGCCCGGACCGCCCGGGAGACCCGCAGGGCACGGCCCACGTCACGGGTCCAGACCGAGCCGGCCAGGCCGTACTCGGTGGCGTTCGCCAGCCGGACCGCGTCCTCCTCGTCCTCGAAGGGCAGCACGACCGCGACCGGGCCGAAGACCTCCTCGGTGGCGACGGGCGCGTCCGGGCGGACGTCGGTGAGGACGGTCGGCGGGAACCAGAAGCCGGGGCCGTCGGGGGCGCCGCCGCGGATGCCGGCCGCGCCGTCGGGGACGTACGAACGGACCCGGTCGAGCTGTGCCCGCGAGATCAGGGGCCCCATCTGCGTCCTCCCGTCGCCGGGGTCGCCCACGACGACCGATTCGACGGCGGGGGCGAGGAGTCCGAGGAAGCGGTCGTACACGGACCGCTGGACGAGGATCCGGGTGCGGGCGCAGCAGTCCTGGCCCGCGTTGTCGAGGAAGGACATGGGCGCGGCCGCCGCTGCGGCCTCGATGTCGGCGTCGGCGAAGACCAGCGTGGGGCTCTTGCCCCCGAGTTCGAGGGTCAGCCGCTTCACGCGGTCGGCGCACCTGGCCATGATCTGCTTGCCGACCCGGGTGGAACCGGTGAAGACGATCTTGGCGACTCCCGGGTGCTCGACCAGGGCGTTGCCGGTCACCTCGCCCGCGCCGGGCAGCACCTGGAAGAGGTGTTCGGGCAGGCCCGCGTCGAGGGCCAGCCGGGCCAGGTGCAGGGCGGTGAGCGGGGTGGTCTCGGCGGGTTTGAGGAGTACGGCGTTCCCGGCTGCCAGGGCGGGTGCGGTGCCCCAGGCGGCGACCGGCATGGGGAAGTTCCAGGGGGCGATCACCCCCACGACCCCGAGGGGTTCGAGGAAGGTGACGTCGATCCCGCCGGGCACGGGGATCTGACGCCCGGTGAGACGCTCCACTCCCCCGGCCGCGTAGTCGAGCAGGTCCCGGACGTTGCCCGCCTCCCAGCGGGCGTTGCCCAGGGTGTGGCCCGCCTCGGTGACCTCCAGCCGGGCCAGTTGCTCGGCGTGTTCGTCGACGAGGACGGCGAAGCGGCGCAGCAGCCGGGCCCGGTCGGCCGGGGCCAGGGCCGCCCAGGTCCGCTGGGCGGCCGCGGCCCGGGTGACGGCGGCGTGGACCTCGCCGACGGTGGTGGCGGGGACGGTGGCGACGAGCTCCTCGGTCGCCGGGTTCAGCACACGGTGCTCGGTGATCACGGGGTCCCGGGACTCGGAGTCGTCGGTCCCGGGCGTCACGGTCACGGGCGTCACGGTCACGGGCGTCACGGTCACGGGGTCGGGGGTCACGGGGTCGGGGGTCACGGGGTGCCTCACAGGCGTTCGAAGGAGCGGCGGAGCTCCCAGTCGGTGACCGCGGCGTCGAAGGCCTCCAGTTCGACGCGCGCCATGTTGCGGTAGTGCGCGACGATCTCGTCGCCGAACGCCTCCCTGGCCACGTCGCTTTCCTCCCAGAGGGCGGCGGCGTCGCGGAGAGTGGTGGGGACCTGGTCGTAACCGGCGGTGTAGGCGTTGCCCTCGCACGCCTCGGGGAGCTCCAGCCCGCGCTCGATGCCGTGGAGCCCGGCGGCGACGAGGCCGGCGACCGCGAGGTAGGGGTTGACGTCCCCGCCGGGCAGCCGGTTCTCGAAGCGCATCGAGCGGCCGTGTCCGACGACCCGCAGGGCGCAGGTGCGGTTGTCGTGGCCCCAGGCGACGGCGGTCGGGGCGAAGGAGCCGGGCTGGAAGCGCTTGTAGGAGTTGATGTTCGGCGCGTAGAGCAGGGAGAAGTCGCGCAGGGCGGCGAGCTGCCCGGCGAGGAACTGGCGCATCACCGGCGACATGGTGCCGTCCTCACCGGCCATGACGCTTCGCCCGTCGGCGTCCTGGAGCGAGAGGTGGATGTGGCAGGAGTTGCCCTCGCGCTCGTTGAACTTGGCCATGAAGGTGAGCGCGACCCCTTCCTGGGCGGCGATCTCCTTGGAGCCCGTCTTGTAGACGGCGTGCTGGTCACAGGTGACGAGGGCCTCGTCGTAGCGGAAGACGATCTCGTGCTGGCCGGGGTTGCACTCACCCTTGGCGGACTCGACCGTGAGGCCCGCGCCCCTCATCTCGTTGCGGATGCGGCGCAGCAGGGGCTCGATGCGGCCGGTGCCGAGGACGGAGTAGTCGATGTTGTACTGGTTGACCGGGGTCAGGTCGCGGTAGTTGCGGTCCCAGGCCTGCTCGTAGGTGTCCTTGAAGACGATGAATTCGAGCTCGGTCCCCACGTGCGCCGTGAGGCCGTGCCCGGCGAGGCGCTCCAGCTGCCTCCGGAGGATCTGGCGGGGCGCGGCGGCCACGGGCGAACCGTCCTCCCAGGCGAGGTCGGCCATGACCATGGCGGTGCCCTCGTGCCAGGGGATGCGGCGGAGGGTCGCGAGGTCGGGACGCATGGCGAAGTCGCCGTAGCCGTTGGACCACGAGGACATCGCGAATCCGTCGACCGTGTTCATGTCCGTGTCGACGGCGAGCAGGTAGTTGCAGCCCTCCGTGCCGTGTTCCAGCACCTCGTCGAGGAAGAAGGCCGCCGCGAAGCGCTTTCCCTGGAGCCGGCCCTGCATGTCGGGGAAGGCGAGGACCACGGTGTCGATCTCACCGCTCCGGACGAGGGCGCGCAGCTCCTCGGTCCCGAGCGGGGGTGTTCGGTCTGCCACGGGGGTACTCCTCGCTCGGCCGGCGGGAAGGCACGGCCGGTCGGTCTAAGGTATGGGAGAAAACCATTGGGGGGAAGGGAATCGGGACGTGGCGGAGGAGAACGGGGAGCCCGGGGTCTTCGAACGGCTGCTGCCCGTGCTGCGGCCGGTCCGCGCGGGCAACGGCTTCGAGGAGGCCCTGGAGCAGATCCTCCAGGTCGTCCGGCTCGGCCTGGTGCCCGCCGGCGGCCGGCTGCCGGCCGAGCGCGAGCTGGCCGAGCACCTCCGCATCAGCCGCGTCACCCTGCGGGAGGTGCTGAAGGTGCTCCAGGACCAGGGGCTGATCGAGGCGAGACGCGGCCGGTACGGCGGTACGTTCGTACTCCCCCGCACCGGTTCGGCCGACGGCGACGAGCTGCGCCGCCGGGTGGCGGGGGCCGACATCGAGGACATCCTGCGTTTCCGCGAGGTACTGGAGACGGGCGCGGCCGGACTGTGCGCGGTGCACGGCCTCGACGACGAGGGCGTGGACCGGCTGCGGACGGCTCTGACGGCGACTCACGAAGCACCTCTGCCCGACTACCGCAGGCTCGACACCCTCTTCCACCTCACGCTGGCCGAGCTCTGCGGCTCCCCCTCCCTCACCGCCCAGTACGCGGCCGTACGGGCGACCGTGAACGACCTGCTGGACTGCATACCCCTGCTCGTGCGGAACCTGGAGCATTCGCAGCACCAGCACACGGCGCTCGTCGAGGCGGTGCTCGACGGCGACGAGGAGGCGGCGCGCGCGGTGATGCGCGAGCACTGCGCGGGGACGGCGGCGCTCCTGCGGGGATTCCTGGCCTGAACCCGCCCTTCCGGATCATCTCTCTTGCGCGGCGGCCCGCCACGCACAAAGGTATGACGCAACACCATTGCACTGGGCCGGTCCGCGTGCCGCCCGCCGGAAGGACCGCACCATGCACGAACCGCTCATCGGCGTCACCACCTATCTGGAGCCGGCGGCTCGCTGGGGTGTCTGGGAGCTCCCCGCGGCGGTGCTCCCCTCGGCGTATCCGCGGCTGGTGCAGCGGTCCGGCGGCCTGGCGGCCCTGCTGCCCCCGGACGACCCGGAGCGGGCCGCGGCCGTCGTGGACCGGCTGGACGGTCTGGTGATCGCGGGCGGCGCCGATGTCGATCCCGGGCTGTACGGCGCGGAGCGCGACTTCCGGACCGGGCCGCCCGCGCACGAACGCGACGCCTGGGAGCTGGCACTGCTTCGCGCCGCGATGGAGGCGGGCACCCCGGTGCTCGGCATCTGCCGCGGCATGCAGCTGCTCAACGTGGCGCTGGGCGGCACACTGACCCAGCATCTGGACGGGCACACCGGTCCGTTCGGCAAGGCGGGCGTCCTCGGTGAGCATCCGGTGGCCCCGGTGCCCGGGACGCTGTACGCCTCACTCGTCCCCGAGGACGCGTCCGTACCCACGTACCACCACCAGGCCGTGGAGCGGCTGGCGCCCGGCCTCGTGGCGTCCGCCCACGCGGCGGACGGCACGGTGGAGGCGGTCGAACTGCCGGGCGCGCAGTGGGTGCTGGGGGTGCAGTGGCATCCCGAGATGGGTGACGACCTCCGGATCATGCGGGCGCTCGTCGCGGCGGTCCGCGCGCGGCGGGGACCGTCGGACGCGGCCGCGCCGACCCGGCGGAGCCCGTCCGGCGTGTGAGGTCACGCCCCCGCGGTCCGGCCAGGATCCGCCGGGGCGGATGAGGTCACGCCACCGCGGTCACGCCCCGGCCAGCCGCGGGGCCCGATGCGGGCCGGGGCGGGCAGCAGGCCCGGCCAACCGTCGACAACACGCCTCAACGGCCCGCCGTCAACGCGAGCAGATCGCGGGCCGGGCCGGCGGGGCGGTGGCCCGAGGGCCAGACCGCGCGCAGCTGGCGCCGCAGGTGCACGCCCGGCACCGGGACGGTGACCAGGCGCCGGGCCGACAGCTCCTCGCCCAGTGCCAGTTCGCTCAGCACGCAGGGGCCCGCCCCGCTCTCCGCCGCCCCCTTCACCGCGGTGGTCGAGGAGAGTTCGAGCAGGGGCCGTGCCAGTCCGCCGTGCACGGCGAGCGCGGCGTCCAGGACCTGACGGGTGCCCGAGCCGTGCTCGCGCAGGATCAGGGGCGTCCCGGCGAGCTCCTGCGGCGTCAGCCTGCTGCGCCGGCGGGCCCAGGGGTGGGACGGGGCGACCACGACGACGAGCCGGTCGTGCGCGATGACCGTGCCGTCGAGCCCCTCCGGCACGGACAAGCCCTCGACGAAGCCCAGATCGGCCTCACCGGCGAGCAGCCGCTGGGCGGCCACGGCCGAGTTGCCCGCGAGCAGCGACACGGCGGTGCCGGGCCGTTCGGCGCGCAGCGCGATCAGCCAGCCGGGCAGCAGGTACTCCGCGATGGTCATGCTCGCGGCGACCCGGAGCCGGGAGTCGCGCCGGTCCCGCAGCGCCTGCGCCCCCGCGTCGAACGCCTCGGCGGCCTCGACGACCCGGCGCGCCCAGTCGGTCACGAGTGCTCCCGCGTCGGTGAGCCGGGAGCCGCGCGGCGAACGGTCCAGGAGTGCGACACCGAGCTGCCGTTCCATCGACCGGATGCGGCTGGAGGCGGCGGGCTGGGTGATGCCGACGTCCCGCGCCGCCCGGCCCAGGCTCCCGTGCCGGGCGACGGCCAGCAGCAGCACCATCGCGCCGAGGTCCGGAACCCGGTGGGACAGCGGGGAAGCCTGCTCGGGCACGGTGCGGGCGGCCGGGGCGGAAGCGGGTTCGGAGCCGGTTCCGTCACCCGGCGAGCCCGATGCGGGGTCGGACACGGAGCTGGACATACATTCAGCTTATGACCTCATAGACCGGGACTCCCTGGTGGGTCGCGGTCCGCCCGCCGAAGATCGTGGCATGGCCATCCTTCCGCAGATCCGGACCCCGGCGCCCGCCCTCCCTCCCGCCCTCCCCCGGCTCCCCTCCCTGCGGCACCTCGGCCCCAATTGGTACGCGACGGTCATGGGCACCGCGATCGTCGCGACCGCCGGCGCCACGCTCCCCGTCCGGCTGCCCGGCCTGCGAGCCGCCTGCGTCGCGGTGTGGGCCCTGTCCGCGGTCCTGCT
Organism: Streptomyces clavifer; assembly: GCF_036345975.1. NCBI lineage: Bacteria > Bacillati > Actinomycetota > Actinomycetes > Kitasatosporales > Streptomycetaceae > Streptomyces > Streptomyces clavifer. The sequence goes on from NZ_CP107793.1 coordinate 1,395,609, forward strand.
CGCCGTCGTCCTGGTGGCCCGCGCCGGGCACTGGTACCTCCACCGCGACCAGGCCGGGGCCCACCTCCTGGATCCCGCCGTCGCCCCGTTCCACGGCTGTCCGCCCATGGCACTGCTCGCGGTGGGCGCGGGCACGCTGGTGGTCGGCCGGGACGTCATCGGGCACCCGGCGGCCGTCGCCGTGCACACGGTGCTGTTCACCCTGGGCACGGTCGCGGGTCTCGCCGCCGCGGTGGCGATCCCGTACCTGATGGTCGTGCGCCACCGCCCGGCGCCCGGCACCGCGTCACCGGTCTGGCTGCTGCCCCTGGTGGCCCCGATGGTCTCCGCAGCGGTGGGTCCGCTCCTGGTGCCCGAGCTGCCGCCCGGTCAGTGGCGCGAGGCGCTGCTGCTGGCCTGCTACGCGATGTTCGGGCTGTCCCTGCTCGCCACGCTGGTGGCCCTCCCCCTGGTCTTCGCCACCCTGGTGCACCGGGGCCCGCCCCCGCTCGCCCTGACCCCGACGCTGTTCCTGGTGCTCGGCCCGCTGGGCCAGTCCACGACCGCCGTCAACCAGCTCGCCGATGTGGCACCGGGTGCGATCGCGGCCCCCTACGCCTCGGCCCTCGGCGCGTTCGCCGTGCTGTACGGGGTGCCGGTGATGGGATTCGCACTGCTGTGGCTGGCCCTGTCCACCGCGCTGGTGGTGCGGGCGGCGCGCCGCGGCATGGGGTTCACGATGACGTGGTGGGGGTTCACCTTCCCGGTCGGTACGTGCGTCACCGGCGCGGCCGGGCTGGCCCGGCACACCGGACTGGCCGCGTTCACCTGGCTGGCCGTGGCCCTCTACGTGCTGCTGGTGGCGGCTTGGGCGGTGGCGGGCGTACGGACACTGCGGGGGCTGGCCGGCGGAGCGCTGCTCGCAGCGCCCCGGCCGCCGGGACCAGTGACGGCCCGTACCACGTGAGGTGGCGGCCGTCGACGAGCGCGGCCGGCACCCCGGGGAAGGCCTCGGGGCCGTCGAGGGCGGTGAAGCGGTACGGCTCGTCGGGCAGCACCACCAGCTCCGCGCCCGCCGCGTTCAGTTCGGCGAGCGGGATGCGGGGATAGCGCTCGGGATGGTCCGCGTACACGTTGCGCACCCCGGAGCGGGCCAGCAGGTCGCCGGCGAACGTGTCGCGGCCCAGCACCATCCACGGCCTGCGCCAGACGGGCACGATCGCGGGGCGCGGGTTCCCGGGAGGCGGCAGCGCCGCCCACGCGGCCTCGGCCTCGTCCAGCCAGCGGGGCCGGCTCAGTCCGCACCCGGTGACCAGGACCCGCTCCAGCTCGGCGAAGGCCTGGCCGAGGGTACGGACCTCGGTGACCAGGACGTCCAGACCGGCCTCCCGCAGGGCTGCCAGGTCGGGTTCCCGGTTCTCCTCCTCGTTGGCGACGACGAGATCGGGGCGCAGCGCCACGACGGCCGCGACGTCCGGGTTCTTCGTGCCGCCGATCCGGGCGGCGGTGAGCCCCGCCGGGTGCGTGCACCAGTCGGTGGCGCCGACGAGCATCCCGGGGCCGGTGACGGCGACGGCCTCGGTGAGCGAGGGGACGAGGGAGACGACACGCACCGCCGGGTCCTCCTCAGCGCCGTGAGTCGTACGTCGCGTCGATGTGCTCGGCGACCGCGACGACCAGCAGCCGGGTGTCGGGGACGGTCGCCCGCCACCGGTGCCGGACCCCGCCGGACAGGAAGAGGGTGTCGCCCCGGCCGAGGCGGTGCGCCTGCCCCTCGGCCTCGACCTCGACGGCGCCCTCGACGACGTACATCACCTCGTCGTTGCGGTGCTGGAACTCGCGCCCGAGGTCCTGCTCGCCGACGAACTCCAGGGCGCTGAGCTGATGACGGCCGCGCACGAGGCGGCGTACGCCGTCCCCGGCGCCCGCCCGCACGACGTCCACGGCGCGCGCCGAGTCCGCCGCGGCCCGCAGCCGCTCGGTCGTGGTCTCCAGCGCCTCGGCCACCCGGTCCAGCGACCGGGGGCTGGGTCTCGCCCGCTCGTTCTCGATCTGGCTGAGAAACGGTACGGACAGGCCGCTGCGCCCGGCCACCACGGCCAGTGTGAGCCCGAGGGTCCTGCGCCGTCGGCGAACCGCGGCACCCACCCGAAGGCCTTCCTTGTCGTCCATGTCCGGCTCCCTCCCCGGATCGCCATCCTCCCGGTTGCCAGCACCCTACGCATGTCGTTCGCGGGATGGAGCGGAAGTGAGTGGACGGGAGACCCTCCGAGGACTCCTTGGAACAAGCCTGAGGGGGACGGCGCCGGTTCGCTACCGGGGCCGTCCCCCTCGGGGGGACTGCGGGTGGATCAGCTGCCGACGGGCGCCAGCTGGTCCACCACGTCGGGGTTGGCGTCCATCCAGGTGCGGGCGGACTCCTTCTCCTTGCCCGCACCGCCCTTCTGGATCTCCACCTCGAGCGAGGCCAGCTGCGCCTCACTCAGCTTGAAGTCCTTCAGCCAGCCGGTGAACTCCGGGAAGTCCTGGGCGAAGTCCTTCTTGGCGACCGTGTGGATCTGCTCGCCCTCGCCCCAGGCGCCCTTCGGGTCCTCGAGCTTCTTCAGGTCGTGCTTCCCGTAGGCCCAGTGCGGCGACCACAGGGTCACCACGACCGGCTCCTTCTTCTTGATCGACCGGTTCAGCTCGGCGAGCATCGAGGAGGTGCTGGAGGAGACGACCTTGTACTCGCCCTCCAGGCCGTACTCCTTGAGCACCTTCTTGTTGAGCGTGCCCATCATCCCGGCGCTCGACTCGATACCGATGATCTTGCCGTTGAACTTCTTGCCCTGGCCCTTGAGGTCGGCCAGCGAGTCGATGCCCTCGACGTACGACGGGACGGTCAGCTCCAGCGAGGTCGGCCCGTACCAGGAGCCCAGGTCGGTGAGGTCGTCCTTGTAGCGGTCCCAGTAGTCCTTGTGCGTCGTCGGCAGCCAGGAGTCGAACTGGACGTCCAGCTGTCCCTGCGCGAGACCGGTGTAGAGCGGACCCGGGTCGAGCTGCTTGACCGTGGTCTTGTAGCCCCGGTCCTCCAGCATGTTCTGCCAGAGGTAGGTGGACGCGATGGCCTCGTCCCACGGGAAGTACCCCATGTTGACGGTCTTGCCCGCGTCCTTGCCCTCCTGGGTGCCCCCCGCGCCGCCGGGCAGCGGGGCCAGCGTGTCGACGAGTCCCGGGTTCTTCTTCAGCCAGCTGCGTACGCCGTCCTGCTCCTTGCCCTGGCCGGCGTCCTGGATCTCGTTCTCCAGGCTCGTGAGCTGCTTCTCGGTGAGCTTGAACTTCTTCAGCCAGTCCGCGACGGCGGGGGCCTTCTTCGCGAAGCCCTTGTGGGCGACGGTGTGGACCTCTTCGCCCTTGCCCCAGGCGCCCTTCGGGTCCTCGAGCTTCTTCAGGTCGTGCTTGCCGTAGGCCCAGTGCGGCGACCACAGGGTCACCACGACCGGCTCCTTCTTCTTGATGGAGGCGTTCAGCTCGGCGAGCATCGAGGAGGTGCTGGAGGAGACGACCTTGTACTCGCCCTCCAGGCCGTACTCCTTGAGCACCTTCTTGTTGAGCGTGCCCATCATCCCGGCACTGGCCTCGATGCCGATGATCTTGCCGTTGAACTTCTTGCCCTGGCCCTTGAGGTCCGCCAGCGAGTCGATGCCCTCGACGTACGACGGGACGGTCAGCTCCAGCGAGGTCGGCCCGTACCAGGAGCCCAGGTCGTCCAGCTGGTCGCTGTACTTGTCCCAGTAGTCCTTGTGCGTGGTCGGCAGCCAGGAGTCCGTCTGGAAGTCGATGTCGCCGCGGGCGACGCCGGAGTAGAGCGGGCCGGCGTCGAGCTGGGTGATGCCGGTGGTGTAGCCGCGCTGCTCCAGGATCTCCTTCCAGAGGAAGGTGGAGGCGATGCCCTCGTCCCACGGGATGTAGCCCAGGTTGATCTTCTGGCCCTGGCCGACGTTCCCGTCGGAGGCCTGGCCCTTCCGGGCGTCGTCCGAGCCGGAGCCCGCGATGTTCAGACCGCCCGCGACGAGCGCGAGCACGACGACACCGGTCATCGCGACGGCGGTTCCCGGCTTGTAGTGCGTGAACTTCAGGCGACGCGCACCGGCGGCGACCTTCGCCGCGGCACGGCGGCCGAGCGGGGAGACCCGCTCGTTGAGCGCGCCCGTCATCCGGTCCAGGTACATGGCGAGGATGACGACGGCGATGCCGCTCTCGGCGGCGAGGCCGACCTGGAGCTGGGTGATCGCGGCGTAGACCTTCTCACCGAGTCCGCCCGCGCCGGCCATGCCGCCGATGACGACCATCGACAGGGCCAGCATGATGACCTGGTTGATCCCGGCCATGATCGTCGGCAGGGCGAGCGGCAGTTGCACCCGGGTCAGGGTGTCCTTCGGCGTGGTGCCGAACGCCTCGGCCGCCTCGACCAGCTCGCTGTCGACCTGGCGGATGCCCAGCTCGGTCATCCGGACGCCGGGCGGCATCGCGAAGACGATGGTGGCGATCACGCCGGGGGTGACGCCGACGCCGAAGAACATGACGCCGGGGATCAGGTAGACGAAGGCCGGCATCGTCTGCATGACGTCGAGCACCGGCCGCAGCGCGGCGCTGACCCTGTTGTTGCGCGCGGCCCAGATACCCATGGGCACGGCGATCACGATGGTGATCACGGCCGCCACGACGACCAGCGAGAGCGTGGCCATGGCCTCGTCCCAGAGGGCGAGGGAGTCGATGAGCGCGAAGCCCACGAAGGTGAGCGCCGCCGGGACGACGCCGCGCAGCCAGAACGCGATGACGGCGAAGATCGCGGCCATCAGCAGCGGTTCACCGCCGCCGAGGACGGCGTTGACGCCGTCGTACATGCCGCCGAGGACGGCCTTGATGGCATCGAAGATCCAGGTGAGGTTCGACTGGAGCCAGTCGACCGCGCTCTCGACCCACTCGCCGAAGGAGACCCTAGGCACCGGCGTTCACCTTCTTGATGTCACGGGGGGCCGGGACCGCGGCCTCGACCTGCGGTTCCTCGCCGAGCGCGGCCAGCAGCCGGCTGCGCGGCACGACGCCTATGACGCCGCCGTCCGCGTCGGTGACGGCGACGGCGACCCCACTGGTGGAGCAGGGGGTGAAGAGCTCGGCGATGGGCGTCTCGGCGGACACCGTCGCGGGGGCCCCGGCCATCAGGTCCGCGTCGGAGCGGCCCGCTTCGGGCTCCTCCATGATCGAACCGGCGGTGAGGACGCGGGAGCGGTCGACGTCCTGGATGAAGGAGGCCACGTACTCGTTGGCCGGCCGCACCAGGATGTCCTCGGCGGTGCCCTGCTGGACGATCTCGCCGTCCCGCATCACGGCGATCCGGTCCCCGAGGCGCATGGCCTCGTTGAGGTCGTGGGTGATGAAGACGATGGTCTTCTTCAGACGCTTCTGCAGTTCCAGGAGCTGGTCCTGCATGTCGCGGCGGATCAGCGGGTCGAGCGCGCTGAAGGACTCGTCCATCAGCAACAGGTCGGCGTCGGTGGCGAGAGCGCGGGCCAGACCGACACGCTGCTGCATGCCGCCGGACAGCTCGTCGGGCCAGGACTTCTCCCAGCCGGCGAGGCCGGTCAGCTCCAGCGCCTCGGTGGCGCGCTTCTCACGCTCGGCGCGTGCCACGCCCTGGACCTCCAGGCCGTAGGCGGCGTTCTCGAGCACGCTCCGGTGCGGGAAGAGCGCAAAGTGCTGGAACACCATGCTGATCTTCCTGGATCGGACCGTACGCAGGTCACGGGGGCTCAGCGCGGTCAGGTCCTGCCCGTCGAACAGCACGCGTCCGGCCGTGGGCTCCAGGAGGCCGTTGAGCATCCGCAGCAGTGTGGACTTCCCGGATCCGGAGAGCCCCATGACGACGAAGATCTGGCCCGGTTCCACGGTGAACGATGCGTCGATCACCGCTGCGGTCGTTCCGTCGGCGCGCAGCTCGTCGCGGTGGGTCCCGCTCTCGAGCTTTCGCACGGCTTGATCGGGTCGTCTGCCGAACACTTTGTACAGGTGCTCCGCTTGCAGCCTTGACACATACACCTCACGCGTTGAACCGAAAACGGTCTGCCACCCCCGCCGGCAGACCGAGGAGCGGTGCGGATCCGGTCCGCAGAACACGTACATCAGTTGCAAAATGGACGTGGTCCGCTCCATTGGCGCGCCTGCCCCCACTTACGCCACCCAAACACATGTGTGATCCAGCTCACCCTTCACGGCCCGCCGGCCCTGGAACCGCGGCGTCCGCGGCGGCCGTGTCGGAGGGGTGCGGCATCATCGGGGTGTGACGCGACGCCTGATGCTCCTCGACACCGCCTCCCTCTACTTCCGCGCCTACTTCGGCGTGCCGGACTCGGTGCGCGCACCGGACGGCACACCGGTCAACGCCGTGCGCGGGCTGCTCGACTTCATCGCCCGGCTCGTCCAGGACCACCGGCCGGACGACCTGGTCGCCTGCATGGACGCCGACTGGCGCCCGCACTGGCGGGTCGAACTGATCCCGACGTACAAGGCGCACCGGGTCGCCGCCGAGACTCCCGCGGGCGTCCCCGACGAGGAGGAGACCCCCGACACGCTCTCCCCGCAGGTCCCGGTCATCGAGGAGGTGCTGGACGCCCTCGGCATCGCCCGGGTGGGCGTCTCCCCGTACGAGGCGGACGACGTGATCGGCACCTTGGCCGGCCGGGCCACCGGGCCGGTCGACATCGTCACCGGGGACCGGGACCTCTACCAGCTGGTCGACGACGCCCGCGAGGTGCGGGTGCTGTACCCGCTGAAGGGCGTGGGGACGCTCCAGGTGACGGACGAGGCCTGGCTGCGGCAGAAGTACGGCGTCGACGGGGCGGGCTACGTCGATCTGGCACTGTTGCGCGGGGACCCGAGCGACGGCCTGCCGGGGGTGCCCGGCATCGGCGAGAAGACGGCGGCGAAGCTGCTGGACGCGTTCGGCGACCTGGCCGGGATCATGGCCGCGGTGGACGATCCCGCGGCCCGGCTGACCCCGTCGCAGCGCAGGCGGCTCGACGAGGCGCGGGACTACGTGGCGGTCGCACCGAAGGTGGTCCGCGTCGCCGGTGACGTACCGCTGCCCGGCTTCGACCCCGCGCTCCCCCGGGAGCCCCGGGACCCCGAGGCCCTTGAGGCCCTGGCGGCCCGGTGGGGCCTGGGCGGCTCCCTGCAACGCCTGCTCCTGACGCTCCAGGCGTGAAGATGCTAGCTTAGGTATACCTAAGTAAGTGGAGCCTCGTAGAGGTCGGAAGCAGGGAGAACCTCGTGGCAGAGCGGCCGGCACGGCAGGCACCTACGGCACAGGGAGCGCAGGTCGTACGCACCGAGCAGATCACCCCGCACATGGTGCGCGTGGTCCTCGGCGGCGACGGTCTGGCGGATTTCACCCTGGAGGGCTTCACCGACCACTACCTGAAGCTGTGCTTCGCCCCTGAGGGCGCGGACTACGCACACCCCTTCGACATGGCCAGGATCCGTGAGGAGTACCCGCGCGAGCTGTGGCCCACCACCCGCACGTACACGGTGCGCTCCTGGGACCCCGTCGCCCGCGAGCTGGCGATCGACTTCGTGGTGCACGGGGACGAGGGGCTGGCGGGGCCGTGGGCGAGCCGGGCCCGTGTCGGCGACCAGGTGACCTTCCTGGGCCCCGGCGGCGGGTACGGGCCGCAGGCTTCGGCCGGCTGGCACCTGCTGGCCGGCGACGAGAGCGCACTTCCGGCGATCGCCGCCGCGCTGGAGCAGATGCCGGTGGGCGCGGTGGTGCACGCCTTCGTCGAGGTGTCCGACGCCTCGGAGGAGCAGAAGATCGTGACGCCGGACGGGGTCGAGGTGACCTGGCTGCACCGCGGCGACCGTCCGGTCGGCGAGGCACTCACCGCGGCGGTGAAGGGGCTGGACTTCCCCGAGGGCGAGGTGCAGGCCTTCGTCCACGGTGAGGCGGGCTTCGTGAAGGAGATCCGCCGGCACCTGCGACTGGAGCGCGGGATCCCGCCCCGGCAGCTGTCGATCTCCGGTTACTGGCGCCTCGGCCAGAACGACGACGCCTGGCGCGCCGTCAAGCGCGAGTGGAACGAGCAGGTGGAGCGGGAGCAGGAGAGCGCCGCTTAGCGCCGCACCCACCCCCGCACCCGGAGCCCGGTCACCGTCCACCACGGCGACCGGGCTCCGTGCCGTTCTCACCCCTGTCCGCCCTCGTCCCGGTACGCGCGGGCGGACGCGTCCACGTGCGCGAGGCGGCGCAGCGCCGCGAACATGGCCTCGCCGAGCACCGTACCGACGACCACGCTCTCCACCAGGTCCTCGCGGGCGACCCGCCGTCCGACGTAGTCGAGGTCCGCCCGGGCGACCGGCTCCGCGGCGTCCGCGTAGACGTCGAGCAGTTCGACGAAGCCGCCGTGTCCGGCCCTGCGCAGAGCGGCCAGCACCCCCGCCAGCGCCTGGCCCGCCGGGCAGTCCGCCTCGGCCCGCCAGCCGCGCCGCTCCAGCAGCGCGGCCACGTCCTCGCGGGCGTCGATCAGCTCGGGCCCCACCTCGTCGCCCTCCGCCGGGGTGATGCGCTTCGCCGCGACCCCGAGCACCTTGTGCACCGGCTGGGCCGGATCGTCGACCGCGCCCAGCACCTCCGCGATGGCCGAGAGGGAGAGTCCGCCGACGTCGAGCAGGGCGCGGATCAGCCGAAGCCTGTTCTCGTGCCCCTTGTCGTAGCTCGCCTGGTTCGGGCTGGTCAGCCGGCCGGGAGGCAGCAGGCCCTCGCGTACGTAGTACTTGACCGTCGGTACCGGGACCCCGGACCTGCGGCTCAATTCACCGATGCGCACTGTGCGTTCATCCTCCGGAGCTTGCCAGGCCGACCCTCGTCACTCATAGTACCCCTACCGGATAGTGGACAGCACTACTATCCATAATGGTTCTGGGGGTATCCATGTCTTCATGGCGCACGTGGCACCGGCCGTTAGTCCTCTTCTCCGCCTCGATGGCCGTGATGGCCGTCGTCGGAGCACTGGGGCTCCTGGTCGACGACCGGGTCGTCGCGGGAGCGCCGATCTGGGCCAAGCCGTTCAAGTTCGCCGTCTCGTTCGTGCCGTACACACTGACCCTGGCGTGGATGCTGACACTGCTCACCCGCGGCCGGCGGGCCGGCTGGTGGGCCGGCACCGTCGTCGCGCTGGCCTGCCTGGGCGAGATGGTGCTCATCACCGGACAGGTGGTCCGGGGGAAGCGCAGCCACTTCAACTACGAGACGCCGTTCGACGCGATGCTCTACAACGCGATGGCCGTCACCGTCGTGGTCCTGTGGGCCGGCACCCTCGCCATCGCGGTGCTGCTGCTCCGTTCGCGCATCGCCGACCGCGCCTCCGCCTGGGCCGTGCGGTCCGGGGTGCTCATCGCCCTGGTGGGCGCGGGCGTGGGATTCCTGATGTCGCAGCCCTCGGCCCAGCAGCGGGCGGCCGGCGATCTGGACGGCGCCGACGTGATCGGCGCGCACTCCGTCGGCGTACCGGACGGTGGGCCCTCCATGCCGCTGACGGGCTGGTCGACGACCGGCGGCGATCTGCGCATCCCGCACTTCATCGGCATGCACGCACTGCAGGCGCTCCCGCTGTTCCTGCTCGCCCTGATCCTTCTCGCGCCCCGGACCGACCGGCTGCGTGACCCGCGCGTGAGGCTGCGGCTGGTGCTCGTCGCCTCGGGCGCGTACGCCGCGGTCGTCGCCCTGGTCGCCTGGCAGGCGCTGCGCGGCCAGCCACTCGTCCACCCCGACGGGGCAACGCTCACCGCGGCCGCCCTGATCCTCGCCGCCACCGCGGCCGGCGCCTTCGCGGCGCTGCGGCCGGCCACGTCCCTCACGGCAGCCGACGCGTTCGACAAGGAGCCTGTGTCATGACCGGTGCACTCTTCGAGATCACCTTCTTCCTGGCCGCGCCGTTCTGGCTGCTCATGATCTTCGCGCCGACCCGGCGCGTCACCGCCCGAGTCGCCGCCTCACCCCTGACGGTGCTGCCTCTGCTGACCCTCTACGCGGTCCTGGCCGCCCCGGTGTTCCCCGAGCTCTGGGCCGCTGTGAGCAGCCCGGACATCGACACCTTCCGCGAACTCACCGGCCTGGCGAACGGCGCCGCGGCCGTCTGGGCGCAGGTCATCGCCTGGGACCTGCTGCTCGGGCAGTGGATGTTCCTGGAGGCACGGCGACTGGGGGTGTCCCCGTTCGTGATGGGGCCCCTGCTCGTGCTCACCGTTCTGCTCGCGCCGATCGGCCTGTCGGTCTTCCTCGCCGTCCGGGCGGCCAGGGGATCGGGCGCCCGCTCCGCGCGACGGCGGAAGGACGGCGCGCCGGTGCCCGGCTGACTCGCCCACGGGGTGGGCACGGCTGTGCGAGGTTCGTGCGAGGATTTCGGCCCATCGACCAATCCGCAGCGTTGTCGGCTCCGAATCATCCCAGGAAGCAGATGCGTGCCCCGGGAGGAACGTCCGCGTGAAAGAAGCCGTACACATCAGTGGGGCCCCTTCGCCGGGGCCCGATCTGCAGGAGCTGCTCGTCCTGGTCGCCCGCGGTGACCAGGACGCCTTCACCCAGGTGTACGACCAGGTCAGCGGACCTGTCCTCGGCCTGGTGCGAAGCGTCCTGCGTGATCCGGCCCAGTCCGAGGAGGTGGCTCAGGAGGTGCTCGTCGAGGTGTGGCGCACCGCCCCCCGCTTCCAGCCGTCGCGCGGCAGCGCCATGAACTGGGTGCTGACGCTGGCCCACCACCGCGCGGTGGACCGGGTCAGGTCGGCCGAGGCCGCGGCGGCGCGGGAGCACCGGGCCGCGCTGCTCGACCGCACGCCGGACTTCGACGAGGTGTCGGAACAGGTCGAGACCCGGCTCGAGAGGGAACAGGTCCGACGCTGTCTGCGGACGCTCTCCGAGCTCCAGCGGCAGTCGGTGACCCTGGCGTACTACCGCGGGCTGACCTACCGCGAGGTCGGCGAACTGCTGTCCGTACCGCTGGGAACGATCAAGACACGGCTGCGCGACGGGCTGATCCGGCTGCGCGACTGCCTGGGGGTGAACGCATGAGCACGGCCGAGCTGCACACGCTCACCGGGGCCTACGCCCTGCATGCGCTGCCGGAGGACGAGCGCCTCGCGTTCGAGCGCCATCTGGGGGCCTGCGAGGCCTGCACCCAGGAGGTACGGGAGCTGTCCGCCACCGCCGCCCGGCTCGGCCTCGCGGTGTCCGTCGTCGCTCCGCCCGCGATGCGGGAGCGGGTGCTGCGGGAGATCACGACCGTACGGCAGGAGGCTCCGTCCCACGGCCGGAGCGGGCGCTCCGGTGCCCCGGCGGGGCGGGCCGGGCGCTGGTCGACGTACGCCCTCGCCGCGTGCGTCGCCGCCGCTGCCGCCTTCGGCGGGGTCGCCGTGTGGCAGAACCAGGTCGCACGGAACGCCCAGGAGGAGGCGGCCCAGGCCCGGCAGCAGAACGAGCAGCTGGCCCGGGTGCTGGCGGCTCCGGACGCGAGGACGAGCTCGGGCGCACTGGAGGGTGGTGCCCGGGCCGCGGTCGTCGTCTCGCCGAGCGTGAACCGCGCGGTGTTCCTGGCCTCCGACATGGACCGGCCGCCCGGCGGCAAGGTCTACCAGCTGTGGTTCAACGACGACGGGAGCATGCGCTCGGCGGGGCTGATGGACCCGTCGGCGACCGACGACACGGTGCTGCTGGACGGGCCCGTGGACGGCGCCTCCGGCATGGGCATCACGGTCGAGCCCGCGGGCGGATCGAAGCAGCCGACCACGCCACCCGTTGCGCTGATGGACTTCCCCAAGGCCTGACCCGCGCTCTCATGACGGTGCCCCGGCCCTGCGGGCCGGGGCACCGTCATGAGGTCAGCCGTGCCGGACCGTGCCCGGCGGCAGGGGGAAGAAGCCGCTGGTGCGGGCCCGGTACTCCGCGAACCCGGGCCGGCCCTCCATGTGCCGCTCCAGCAGTGCCTTCCCGCTGCCCCTGGTCAGCAGGAGGCTCATCACGACGGGGGACACCAGCGTCGCCGCCGCCACCGCGGGCGCGGTGCAGACGATGAGGAAGAGTCCCCACCAGACGCAGAAGTCGCCGAAGTAGTTCGGATGGCGGGTCCAGGCCCACAGCCCCCGGTCCATGATCCGGCCCTTGTTCGCCGGATCGCGCTTGAAGCGGGCCAGTTGAGCGTCGCCCACCGCCTCGAAGCCGATCCCCACCGCCCAGAGCGCGGTCCCCGCCCAGGCCCACCCGCCCGGAGGTCCGGTCAGGTAGGACGCGGCCTGCACGGGCAGGGAGATCAGCCAGACCAGTGCCCCCTGCAGCAGGTACACCTTCCGCAGGGCGTACAGGTCGGGGTTGCCCGGCGCCTTGGCGAGCATGGCCGCGTACCGCGGGTCCTCCCCGTGGCCGCGGCCGCGCCGGCCGATGTGCACGGCGAGCCGCAGGCCCCAGACGACGGTCAGCGCGGTCACCAGGAGGCGGGTCGTACCGTCCCCGTGGTCGCCCGGCATCGCGTACGGGACGAGGGCGACGGCCGCGAAGCCGAGACCCCAGGCCACGTCGACGATCCGGTGCAGGCGCTTGCGCAGGGCGATCAGGAACGTCACGAGCATGACGGCGAGGGCGGCGCCCGCCGCCGCTGCCAGGTTCAGCCCGAAGGCCCCCCATGCGAAGCCGTTCACCGTCCGGCCCCCTTGTCCCGGTCGGCCCCGTCCGCGGGGGTGGCCGCGCCGTCCCCGCGCTGCGCGGGCACCGTGCCCGGCTCCGTGTACCAGCCGTGCCGGGAGGCCGGCATTCCGGCCGAACCTCCCGCGCCGGGCCGCACGGAGAGGATCTGGTCGACGCCCATGCGCCGTTCCTCGAAGGCGAGGGCACCGCCCACCAGGTAGAGCCGCCACACCCGGGCGGTCTCCTCGCCGACCAGGGCCACGAACTCGGGCCAGCGCTCCTCCAGGGTGCGGTGCCACGCCTCGACCGTCAGCACGTAGTGCTCACGCATGGATTCGACGTCGCGGACCTCGAGTCCGGCGCCTTCGAGGAGTTCGACCGTCTCGCCGAGCGGACGCATGTGCATGTCGGGTGCGATGTACGACTCGATGAAGGCCCCGCCGCCGGGGGCGGTGGAACCGCGGGACATCTGCTGGACCAGGGCACGCCCCTGCGGCCGGAGCACCGCGTGCAGCAGCGCCGTGAAGGCCGGGTACTCGGCGTCGCCGACGTGCTCCCCCATCTCGACCGTGGACACGGCGTCGTACCCGCCCTGGAAGCCGGGCAGGCCTGCGACGTCGCGGTAGTCGCAGCGGTGCACCTCCACGAGGTCCTCCAGGCCGCGGGCCCTCACCTCGCCGCGTACGTACGCTGCCTGTTCCGCGGCCAGGGTGACGGCGGTGACGCGGACTCCGTGCCGGGCCGCCGCGTGGAGCGTCAGGGATCCCCAGCCGCAGCCGATGTCGAGGAGCCGCGCCCCCGGCCGCAGGCCGAGCTTGTGGCAGATCAGCTCCAGCTTGTCGCGCTGCGCGTCGGCCGGCCCGTAGTCCGGGGCGTCCGAGGTCCAGTAGCCGCACGAGTAGGCCATGGTCTCGTCGAGCAGCAGGGCGTAGAAGTCGTTGGACAGGTCGTAGTGGTGGCTGATCGCGGCGCGGTCGCGGGCCTTGCTGTGCAGCGCGCCGCGGAGCCCCGCGCGGGCCGCCGGAACCGGCGGGCGCGGCCCGACCGCCCCGAGGCGCAGGGCGGTGCCGGCCGCCCTGACACGGTCGGCGAGCCCGGGCCGGGGCGCTTTGAGGCCCTGCTCGCGCGAGGCACGGCGCATCGCGCGGAGCCCGTCGGCGAGGTCGTCGGCGAGGTCGATGTCCCCGGAGATGTAGGCCTCGGCGAGACCGAGCTCACCGGGCTGCCAGAGGAGCCGGCGCAGCGCCCGGCGGGAACGGACGTGCACCGTGGGCGCGTCCGCGGGGCCGGTCTCGCTGCCGTCCCACATCCTGATCCTGACCGGCGGCGGGCCGCCGAGGAACTGCTCGATGACGGGCGCGATCCGCTGCGCGGCGCACGCCGGGGTGCCGGTGGTGGTGTTCACGCGGGGTCCTCACGGGTCAGGAGAATCTGCTGCACATCGAGGTAGCCGGACCGGAATCCGGCCTCGGAGTAGGCGAGGTAGAAGGTCCACATACGGCGGAAGGTCAGGTCGAAGCCGAGGGCGTCGACCTGCGCGGCCCGCTCCCCGAAGCGTTCCCGCCACAGCCTCAGGGTCTCGGCGTAGTGCGTGCCGAAGCTGTCGCGCCGCTGTATCCGCAAACCCGTGTGGCCGGTGGTGACGCGGTCCAGCGCCTCGGTGGAGGGCAGCAGCCCGCCGGGGAAGATGTACTTCTGGATCCATGTGTACGTGCTGCGGCTGGCGAGCATCCGGTCGTCCGGCATCGTGATGGCCTGGAGGGCGATCCGCCCGCCCGGTGCGAGACACCGCTCGAGGGTCCGGAAGTAGACCGGCCAGAACTCCTCACCGACCGCCTCGATCATCTCGACGCTGACGATCGCGTCGTACTCCCCGGTGACGTCGCGGTAGTCGCAGAGCCGCACGTCGACCCGGTCCTCGTGGCCGGCCTCGCGGATCCGGTGGCGGGCCAGCTCCTGCTGTTCCCGGGAGAGCGTGAGGGTGGTGACGCGGGCGCCCCGCGCGGCGGCGCGGAGGGCGAGTTCGCCCCAGCCCGTGCCGATCTCCAGCAGCTCGGTGCCGGGGCCGGCCCCCGCCTGGTCCAGCAGCCGGTCGATCTTGCGGTGCTGGGCCGCGGACAGGAGGTCCCGCTCCGCCGGGAAACCGCGGAAGACGGCGGCGGAGTAGGTCAGGGTCTCGTCGAGGAAGAGGGCGAAGAGGTCGTTCGACAGGTCGTAGTGGTGGCTGATGTTGTCGCGGGAGCCCTCGGGGGTGTTGGCCTGCGCCGCGGGCTGCCGCAGCGCCCACAGCCGCCGCAGCTTCTGCAGCGGTGCGGGGACGAGTCCGGCGGCGTTCCCGGCGAGTACGGTCAGGACGCCGACGAGGTCGGGGGACTCCCATTCGCCGGCCATGTAGGACTCACCGAAGCCGATCAGCCCGCCCGCGCCGAGCCTGCGGAAGAACGCGTCGGGTTCGCGGATGTCCATCAGTGGTCCGCCCAGGCCGATGCTGTCGCGGTCCGCGAGTCTGACGCGCAGCGGAAGGCGGGCGAGGGCGCGCCGTACGAGCCGTTCGGCCACGGCGGTCCTGGCTCCCGACGCCCTGGGCAGGGCGACGACATCGGGCCAGCGCTCGGGGTCCGCGCCTTTGGGGCGGGACGGGGCGGGAGCCGCCGGGACGGGGGCGCGGGGGGCCGGGGCGAAGGGCGCTCCGGGCGCTACGGGCGGGATGGGAGAGGTGGGCACCTTCACTGCATGCCTTCCTGGGTACGGTGACGGGGGCGTGGCTGCACGGGCAGCCGGCGCAGGAACAGCCGGATGCCGTGCAGCCGGATCGCGGCGGAGACGACCGCGGTGGAGAAGGGGTGTCGCAGGAACAGCCGGACCAGCTGGGGGGCCGTGGCACGACGCCGGGTGCCGCGCACGGTCGCGGTGAACGGCCGTCCGCCCTCACGCTCCAGATGGATCGTCAGGGCGAGGCGCGGGCCTGGTTCGGGCAGCCGCATCCGGTACCGGCCGTCCACCGGGAAGAACGGCGACACGTAGAAGTCCTTGCCGGTCACCGCCCGGTCCGCCGCGTCCGGGCGCAGCAGGTAGCCGTGGCGTTCCCCGTAGGTGTTGTGCACCTCGGCGACCACGCAGAGCGGGGTGCCGTCGGGGCGGTGGCACCAGTAGACGGTCAGCGGGTTGAACACGTGGCCGAACACCCGGGCCTGGGTGAGCATCGTGACGGTGCCGTCGGCGAGGTCGACCCCACGGGCCCGGAGGAACCGTTCGAGACCCGCCCGGATGGTGGGGGCCGTACCGCCGAAGTGGTCGCGGGCGTCGAAGCGGGCCAGCGGGCGCAGGACGGCGGGCAGCCGTGGCGGGTGGTCCGGGTCTATCAGCCACAGGTAGGTGCGGTGCCGCAGGGAGTACGTGCGGGGCGCGGTCCGTACGTGGGTGATGGTGCACGGGTAGAGGGCACCGGTCACCAGGTCACTCCCAGTGCGGCTGCCGCCTCGGCACCGGAGCGGCAGCCGTCCTCGTGGAAGCCCCAGCCGTGGTACGCCCCGGCGTAGGCGGTGACCGGCCCGGAGAGGGCGGGCAGCCGTGCCTGGGCGGCGACCGATTCCGTGGTGAAGACGGGGTGTTCGTAGACCATGCGGGCCCGGACGAGGTCCGGGTCGACCCGGTCGGCGCCGTTCAGCGTGACGACGAACCGCTCGGGGGCGTCCAGCCGCTGGAGCCGGTTCATGTCGTAGCTGACGGTGACCCGGTCGGCGTCGGCCGTGCAGGACGGCATCAGGTAGTTCCAGGAGGCCGCGGCCCCCCGGCTGCGCGGCAGCAGGGTGGTGTCGGTGTGCAGGAGTGTGGGGTTGCGGGAGTAGCGGAACGCCCCGAGTGTGCGCCGTTCCTCC
Source organism: Streptomyces clavifer (assembly GCF_036345975.1). NCBI lineage: Bacteria > Bacillati > Actinomycetota > Actinomycetes > Kitasatosporales > Streptomycetaceae > Streptomyces > Streptomyces clavifer. The sequence goes on from NZ_CP107793.1 coordinate 1,412,172, forward strand.
TCGGTGGGGTCGGCGAGCAGCCGGAGCGCCTGGTCGGGATGGGTGGCGATGACCACCTCGTCGTACTCCTGCGTGGCGCCGTCCTCGGTGACGATCTCCACGCCGTCGCCGTGCCGGCGCACGGCCCGTACGGGGGTGGACGTGCGTACGGAGTGGACCTGCTTGACGACGCGGTCGACGTAGGAGCGCGATCCGCCGGTGACGGTCCGCCAGACCGGGGACCCGCCGATCGAGAGCATCCCGTGGTGGTCCAGGAAGCGGAACAGGTAGCGGGCCGGGTAGCGCGTCGCGGTCACCGGATCGCAGGACCAGACCGCGGAGACCACCGGCGTGAGGAAGTGGGCCGTGAAGTAGGGGGAGAAGCGGCCACGGGCGGCGAACTCCCCCAGGGTCATGACCGCCGTGCCGGGGTCCTGGGCGAGGAGCGCCCGCGCCGCCCGGTGGAATCGGAGCACTTCGGCCAGCATCCGCAGGTACCGGCCGCGCAGGACGAGACCGGGCCGGGCGAACAGCCCCGCGGCTCCCCGGGCACCGGCGTACTCGAGGCCGCAGCCCTCGCAGCGCACGGACATGCTCATCTCGGACTCCTGGGTGGCCACACCCAGTTCGTCGAAGAGCCGGAGCAGATGGGGGTACGTGCGCCGGTTGTGCACGATGAAGCCCGAGTCGACGGAGTGCGTGCTGCCGTCCGACGCGGTCAGGTCGTGGGTGTGCGCGTGGCCGCCGACGCGCTCGTCGGCCTCGTGGAGCGTCACGTCCCTGGCCCTGCCCAGGACATGCGCGGCCGTCAGCCCCGCCACCCCACTGCCCACCACGGCTGTGCGCCGCCGCTGCGTCGTCATGCGTGTTCCTCCTCGTGTCACACGGCCGTCCGGGCCTTGCCGGAGAGCCGCTCAGAGGTCATTCGGTGCAGGTCGGCCCGCGGATTGGCCGTGCGGAGAAATTCCTTCGATCGAGTGAGCGACCAATCCGCCGGGCGCCCGGCGTCGAACTCCCGGTGTGAGAACAGACCGATACGTTTCGCAGAAGCACGGGGCCTCCGGGTCCCGGCGATCCCGCTGGGCACGTGCCTCGTGCGCCGCGCTCAGCGGTCTGATCGCCGGGTTCACGGCCCTGTGCGTCGCCGAACTCGTCGCGGCCGCCGTACGCCCCGAGGCGGGTCCGGTCACGGCGGTGGGCGGGGCGGTCATCGACCGCACTCCCGCGGCCGTCAAGGACTTCGCCGTACGGAATTTCGGCACCGACGACAAGCTGGTCCTGCAGCTCGGGATCCTGGTCCTCCTGGCGCTCTTCGCCATGGCGGTGGGGGTCCTCGCGCTGCGGCACCGGTGGAGCGGCGCTGCGGCCGTACTGGTCTTCGGCGTGGTCGGGGCAGTCGCCGCGGCCGGGCGGCCGGAAGGCCGCCCGGCCGACGCGCTGCCTTCGGTCGTGGGCGCGCTGGTGGCCGCGGGAGTGCTGTATCTCCTGGCCGCACGGCTGGCCCCGGCACCCGTTCCGCCTCCCGCGGCTGGGGAGACGGACGGCGGGGTGCAGGGCGCCTTCGACCGCCGCGGCTTCGTGGTCGCGGCGACCACCGCAGCGGCGGCCTCGGCCGGTGCGGGGCTCCTGGGCCGTCGGCTCCAGGCGTCCCGACTGGCCGGGGTCTCCGCCTCTCGCGAGGGAGTCACGCTCCCGGCGCCGGCCTCGCCCGCACCGGCGATACCGGACGGCGCCGATCTGGGAATCCGGGGACTGAGCTCCTTCGTCACTCCGAACAAGGACTTCTACCGGGTGGACACCGCGCTGGTGGTCCCCCGCGTAGACGCGGGCCGGTGGCGGCTGCGGATCCACGGCGAGGGGGTCCCACGCCCCGTCACCCTCGGCTTCCAGGACCTTCTGCGACGTGAGCTCGTCGAGCGGGACATCACTCTGACCTGCGTGTCCAACCAGGTGGGCGGGCCCTACGTGGGCACCGCCCGGTGGATCGGCGTACGACTGGCCGATCTGCTGAGCGAGGCCGGGGTGAAGCCGCCGTCGAAGGGCGGCCCGGCGGATCAGATCGTGGCGCGTTCCGTGGACGGCATGACGATCGGCACTCCGGTCGAGGAGGTCATGGACGGCCGCGACGCACTGCTCGCGGTCGGCATGAACGGCGAACCCCTGCCGTTCGACCACGGTTTCCCCGTCCGGATGGTCGTCCCAGGTCTGTACGGGTACGTCTCGGCCTGCAAGTGGATCCGGGACATCGAGCTCACGACGTTCGACGCGTACGACGCCTACTGGGTGAAGCGCGACTGGTCGCGCGAGGCTCCGGTCAAGACCCAGTCACGCATCGACACACCCCGCCCCTTCGCTTCCCCGCGTGCGGGGACCGTGCCGGTCGCCGGCGTCGCCTGGGCCCAGCACCGGGGCATCGCCCGGGTGGAGGTCCGGGTGGACGGCGGCGCGTGGCACACGGCGCGGCTCGCCGCCGAGGCCGGCCGCGACACCTGGCGCCAGTGGGTGTGGGAGTGGCCCGCCACGACCGGCCACCACACCCTCGAGGTCCGCGCGACGGACCGTACCGGCGCCACCCAGACCGACGAGCGGGTCGGCACCGTGCCCGACGGTGCGACCGGATGGCACTCGGTGGTGGTCGACGTGACCTGACCACCCCTCCGGCCCGCCGGACCACCCGCTCCTTTCCCCCTGTTGTACCGACAATCCATTCAGGAGAACACCATGAACACCCGTCACCTCCGCCGCGTCGCCGTCGCCGTGTCCGCCGCCGCCCTGCTGCCGCTGGCCCTGACCGCGTGCTCCGGCGACTCCGACACCTCCGCGTCGGGCTCCGGTGCGGACAAGGCCGCGTCGAGCGCTCCGGCCGAGGAGACCGCGCCCGCGTCCATGGACGAGCCGTTCGGCCCGGGCTGCGCGACGGTCCCGAAGGACGGCGCGGGCTCCTTCGAGGGCATGGCGCAGGACCCGGTCGCCACGGCGGCCTCGAACAACCCGGCCCTCTCCACGCTGGTCGCCGCCGTCAAGCAGGCCGGCCTCGTCGACACCCTGAACAGCGCCGAGAACATCACGGTGTTCGCCCCGACCGACGACGCCTTCGCCAAGATCCCGAAGGCCGACCTGGACAAGCTGCTCGCCGACAAGGCGGCGCTCACCAAGGTGCTCACCTCGCACGTCGTGGGCGAGAAGCTCGCGCCCGCGCAGCTGGACAAGGGCTCCTTCGACACCCTGGCCAAGACCCCGCTGACGACGTCCGGTTCGGACAAGTCGTACACCGTGAACGACTCCTCGAAGGTCGTGTGCGGCAACGTCCCGACGGCCAACGCCACGGTGTACATCGTCGACACGGTCCTGATGCCGGCGGCCTGACGCACTGATGCGGGGCCGGTTGTGCTCGTACGCTGACCGTATGAGCACAACCGGCCCCGAGGGCCCCGTCCATGGGACGCACGGCACGGGCAACGCGGCCCGGAGCGACCGGGCGGCCGGGGCGGTGACCGGCTCCGCGGCCGGTGACGCACTGGGCGCCCCCTTCGAGTTCGGGGCGCCCGGTGTGTTCTCCGCCCGCTTCCCGGACGGCGTGGGGACGCTGTGCGGGGGCGGCGGCTGGGATCCGGGCGAGGCCACGGACGACACACAGATGGCCGTGCTCGTCGGGGAGTCGCTCCTGGACAACGACGGCCTCGAACTCCCCGACGTGTTCGCCCGGTTCCGGCGGTGGGCAGCCGCAGAACCCAAGGACATAGGGCTGCAGACCGAGGACGTCCTGACGAGCGGGGACCCCTGGGACCTGGCCGCCGCACTGCACTTCCAGATCAACGCGCATGCCGCGGGCAACGGTTCACTGATGCGGGCGACCACGTCGGCGGTGTACTTCGCGCGACAGGGTCGGACGGCGACCATGGACGCCGCCCGCCGCATCGCCGCCCTGACCCACGGCGACCGGGCGGCGTGGGAGGGCACCGCCGTCTTTCACGAGCTGGTGCGTGTCGCCCTCGACGGGGACGACCCCCTCACCGCCGTGCCGGCCGCCCTGGCCGAGGTGCATCCCGCCCACCGGGCCCGCTGGGCGGCCGTGCTCGCACCGGACTGGCATCCGGACGACGCCACCGAGTTCAACGGCGCGGTGTGGCCGTGCCTCGGCACCGCGCTCTGGGCACTGCGCACCACGTCCGGCTTCGAGAGCGCACTCGCCGCGGCGGTCGACGTGGGCGGCGACACCGACACGGTGGCGGCGGTCACAGGCGGACTGGCGGGAGCGGTGTACGGCCTGGGCGCCGTGCCGGAACGCTGGACGCGTGACCTCCACGTGCCGCTCCCGGGGTACGGGGGCCGGGTCCTGCGAACCGCCGACCTGGTGTCCCTGGCCCTCCGCCTTGACGGATCCGCAGGATTCGACCACCCGAACAACTACACATAAGGGTCATATAAGAGCACACTGGTCAGGAGAGCTGATGGCCGTGATCCTGACAGCGGCCGCTCCAGCAAGTGCGAAGGAGACCATCCTCATGAGTAACATCTCGCACACCGGGAGGGACATCTCCGCCCACCCCGATGCCGAAGAAATGCGGGCGCGCCACGACCGTGTGGTCAGCGGACGCCGCACCACGGCAGGCGCCGACGCACCGGTGTTCCTGCTCGGTCTGTACTGCGCCGTCTCGCCGTGGGTGCTCCACTTCACCGCGAGCCAGCCCTCCCTCGTGACACACAACCTGGTCATCGGAATCGCGATCGCCGTGCTGGCACTCTGCTTCACCGCCATGCCCGAGCGGATGACCGGGATGAGCATCGCCATCGTCGCCCTGGGCGCGTGGCTCGTCGTGTCGACGTGGGTCGTGGGCCAGAGCCCGGACATGGGCGTCATCCTCAACAACGTCATCGTCGGTGGTCTGGCGATCGTGCTGGGGGCGGCCTGCGCGGGACTTTCGATGAAGAACAGCAAGAAAACCTGACGGAAGGACACACGGAGGAGTGGCCACGGGCGCGCTCGGCGCGCCGGTGGCCACTCCTTCGTTCGCCGCGTCCGCACATCCCGGCGGAACGCCGGCTCATCCCACGGAGCTGTACGCCACCACGCCCCGCAGCACCGCGTCGACGGCCTTGTGCGCGTTCTTCGCCACCGAACTCCCGTCCCGCGGCGCGGCGGCCGCGATCTGGCCGAGCACGTCGATGACCTGCTTGCACCACCGGACGAAGTCACCGGCCGGCATCTCCGCCTCGCGGAGCACCTCGTCCAGCGTCCGGCCCGAGGCCCACATGTAGACCGCCCAGGCGAAGCCGAGGTCGGGCTCGCGCTGGCCGACCCCTTCCGTCTGGCTGATCTTGAAGTCCTCCTCCAGGGCGTCGAGCCTGCCCCAGATGCGGACCATCTCCCCGATCGCCGCCTTCGCCGGGCCCGACGGCAGCTTGGGTGCCACCGCGTCGTCCGCCTGGCGCGCCTCGAAGACCAGCGCGGAGACGCATGCGGCCAGCTCGGCCGGGTTCAGCCCCTCCCAGACACCCTCCCGCAGGCACTCGCTGGCCAGCAGGTCGAGCTCTCCGTAGAGCCGCGCCAGCCGTCGGCCGTTGTCGGTGACCTCGCTGCCGCGCAGGTAGTCGAGCTCGGTCAGGAGCGCGACGATCCGGTCGAAGGTCCGGGCGATGGTGTTCGTCCGTCCCTCGATCCGGTGCTCCAGCTGACGGGTGTCGCGCTGCAGCCGGTGGTACCGCTCGGCCCACCGCGCATGGTCCTCGCGCTCGTCGCACCCGTGGCAGGGGTGCGCGCGCAGTTCCGTGCGCAGCCGTGCGATCTCCCGGTCGTCGGCCGCCGCGGCCCGCTCCTTGCGGTGGCGTCGCGGGTCGAGGTGCCCCGCCTTGCTCCGTAGCGCGGAGGCGAGATCGCGGCGCGACTGCGGGGAACGCGGGTTGAACGACTTCGGCACCCGCATCCGCTCCAGCGCCTCGACCGGCACCGGGAAGTCGATCTGGGCCAGCCGCTTGACCTGGCGCTCGGCTGTCAGCACCAGCGGGCGCGGGCCGTCGTGGTACTCCAGCCCACGATGTCCGTTGGTACGCCCCGCGGGCAGCCCCGGGTCGAGGACCAGTGCGAGTCCGGCGAACTTCCCGGTCGGCACGTGGATGATGTCACCGGGCTTGAGCTTCTCCAGGGACGAGGAGGCGGTGGCCCGTCGCTGGGCGGCGCCCTGCTTGGCCAGATCCGTCTCCCGGTCCTTGAGGTCGCGGCGCAGTCGCGCGTACTCCTCGAAGTCCCCGAGATGGCAGGTCATGCCCTCGCGGTACCCCTCCAGGCCCTCTTCGTTGCGCTGGACCTGCCGGGAGATGCCGACGACCGACCGGTCCGCCTGGAACTGGGCGAAGGACGTCTCCAGCAGCTCGCGCGAACGGTGCCGCCCGAACTGCTGCACGAGATTGACGGCCATGTTGTACGACGGCCGGAAGCTGGAACGCAGCGGGTAGGTGCGGGTGCCCGCCAGGCCGGCGAGCGCTCCGGGGTCCATGCCGCGCTGCCACAGGACCACGGCGTGGCCCTCGACGTCGATGCCCCGGCGGCCGGCCCGTCCGGTCAGCTGGGTGTACTCGCCGGGCGTGATGTCGGCGTGCTGTTCGCCGTTCCATTTGACGAGCTTCTCCAGCACCACGGAGCGCGCGGGCATGTTGATGCCGAGCGCCAGCGTCTCCGTCGCGAAGACCGCCTTGACCAGGCCCCGTACGAACAGCTCCTCGACGACCTCCTTGAAGGTCGGCAGCATTCCGGCGTGGTGCGCGGCGATGCCCCGCTCCAGGCCTTCGAGCCACTCGTAGTAGCCGAGGACGTGCAGGTCCTCGCCGGGGATGGACGCGGTCCGCTCCTCGACGATCTCACGCACCAGCCCGCGCTTGTCCTCGTCGTTGAGCCGGAGACCCGCCTGGAGGCACTGCTGCACGGCCGCCTGGCAGCCGGCCCTGCTGAAGATGAACGTGATGGCCGGCAGCAGCCCCTCGGCGTCGAGCCGGTCGATGACCTCGGGCCTGGACGGCGTCCAGATGCGGCTGCGCTGACGGCGCTCGCGCTCGCGGTCGGCCTCGCGCACCATCTTCCCGCGCCGGCGCTCCCGCGGGTTGTAGCCCCGCTGGTTCTCCATCCGGGCGAGCCGGACGAGGTCGGGGTTGACCTCGCGCCTTCCGGTGCCCCGGCCGCCGTGGTCCGTCTCCTCCTCGAAGAGGTCGTACATCCGACGGCCTGCCATGACGTGCTGCCACAGCGGCACGGGCCGGTGCTCGGAGACGATCACCTGGGTGTCGCCCCGGACCGTGTCCAGCCAGTCGCCGAACTCCTCGGCGTTGGACACGGTCGCCGACAGCGACACCAGGGTCACCGACTCCGGCAGGTGGATGATCACTTCCTCCCACACGGCGCCGCGGAAGCGGTCGGAGAGGTAGTGCACCTCGTCCATGACCACGTAGCCGAGGCCAGTGAGCGCCTGGGAGCCCGCGTAGAGCATGTTGCGCAGCACCTCGGTGGTCATGACGACCACGGGTGCGTCCGCGTTGACGCTGTTGTCCCCCGTCAGGAGTCCGACCTTGTCCGCGCCGTACCGTCTGACGAGGTCGGTGAACTTCTGGTTGGACAGGGCCTTGATGGGTGTGGTGTAGAAGCACTTGCGGCCCTGGCGGAGGGCCAGGTGCACCGCGAACTCGCCGACGATCGTCTTGCCCGACCCCGTGGGGGCCGCGACCAGCACCCCCTTGCCCGCTTCCAGTGCCTTGCAGGCCTCGATCTGGAACGGGTCCAGTCCGAACTCGTACATCTCGCGGAAGGGCCCGAGGGCCGTGGCCTGCTCGGCCGCACGGACCCGAGAAGCCTGGTATCGCTCAGCTGGTGAGAGGTCCTCTGTCATCTTGGTACGAGCCTACCCGCCGGGTATGACAGTCAGCCCGATCTTTATTTCACGGTGCGAGGACCCTCACGGCGTCCGGCACGCAGGTCGCCGTGAGGGGCAGCGCGCCCAGCGGCTCGCCGTCCGCGTACGCGGTGACGTCCGCGGCGGCCAGCTCGATGGACGCGACGCGGTGCACGGTCACCTTCGGGTGGCCGAGGTGCGTGCCCCGGTACACCCGGGGGAAGACCTTGAGCAGTGTGGTCCGGCTGCAGTCGCCGACCACGGTCACGTCGAAGAGCCCGTCGTCCATGACGGCGTCGGCGCAGATCCGCATGCCGCCCCCGTACGTGGAGCCGTTGCCCACGGCGATCAGCGTCGCCTCGATCTCCCGCACCGAGCCGCCGTCCAGCCGGACGCGGTACGGGATCGGCCGGAAGGCCGCCAGCTCGGCGAGGATCGCCAGGTCGTACGTGAACCGCCCGGCTACCCGGCGCATCCGGTTCCCGCGGTCGTTGACCCGTGAGTCGAAACCGGAGGCGAGCACGGAGCCGAACCAGCGCCCGCCGACCCGGCCGAGGTCGATGCCGCGCGCCGTCCCCGCTGTGAGGACCTCGGCGGCGAGCCGTCCCGCCGCGGCCGGATCGCGGACCGGCAGCCCGAGCGCGCGGGCGAAGTCGTTCCCCGTGCCGACGGCCACGACCCCCAGCGGCGTCGCCGTTCCGGCGACGGCCTGGAGCGCGAGGGACGCCATCCCGTCCCCGCCCACGGCTATCAGCGCGCCGGTTCCGCCGGCCACGGCCTCACGGGCCCGGCGCAGGGCGTCACCGGCGTCCTCACCGAGCACCGTGCGCACGGAGAAACCCGCGTCCCGCAACGCGGAAGCGGCCGGCTGCGCGGCTCGCGCGCCCCGGCCGCGTCCTGCGGTGGGATTGACGAAGAGCGTGATCTCGCTGGTCACTGGGGGTCCCCCTGGACGAAGATTGGGGAGACCCTACAAGGTCAGGTGATGTCGTCGTAACCGTTGAGCCGGTGGGACCGGCCGCCGTCCGACTCGCCGCCTGCCTGCTCGGGCAGGGCCGCCCTGGGAGCGCCCACGCCCTCGATGGCGCCGATGTTCTGGGGCGTGAGGTCCAGCTTCGAGGCCTCGTCGTCGTCGAGCTCGGCGTCCGGGTTCTTACGCTGCCTGCGCTTGTCGTTGAGGAGGGAGAAACCGACCGCGACGAAGTACAGCACCGCGAGCGGGCCCGCCAGCAGGAGCATCGAGATGGGCTCACCACCCGGCGTCGCGATGGCCGCGAACGCCGTGAGGCCGACGATCATCCCGCGCCACCAGCGCAGCATGCGGACACCGGACAGGACCCCGGTCATGTTGAGCAGGATGAGCAGCAGCGGCAGTTCGAAGGCCAGCCCGAAGACGATCACCATGCGGGTGATCAGGTCGAGGAAGTCGTCGAGGGGCAGCAGGTTCTTCACGTTGTCGGGCGTGAAGCCGAGCATGATCTCGGCGGTCTGCGGCAGGATCGTGTAGGCCAGGTAGGCACCGGCCAGGAAGAGCGGGACCCCCGCGGCCACGAAGGCCATCGAGTAGCGCTTCTCCTGCTTGTGCAGGCCCGGGGCGACGAACGCCCACAGCTGGTAGAGCCAGACGGGGGTGGCCACCAGCACACCTGCCATCAGGGACACCTTCAGCGCGATGGTGAAGGGCGACAGCAGACCGTTGGTGGTCATCTCCGCGCAGGGCCGGCCGTTGACCATGGTCACGGCGCCGTTCTTGCAGCCGACCGAGTCCAGGATCGGCTTCATCAGGAACTCGAAGATTTCCTTCTGGAAGAACGCTGCCGCGATCACTGCGATCACGATGGCCAGGACCGACTTCAGCAGTCGGTTGCGCAGCTCACGCAGGTGATCGAGGAGGGGCATCCGCCCCTCGTCGTCCTTCTCCTGCTTGCGGGCAGACTTGAGCAACCCACTTCCCTCGTCTCGTGCGGCAGCTGTCGGTGAAGCGAATCAGCTGTCAGCTCTGGGTGGTGGGCTTGGCCTCGCTGACCGGGCGGGAGCTGGTGACGTCCCCGGGAGCGGCCTGGATGGTACGGGCGGGGGTCGCCGGCGGAGGGGTGTCCGCGACGGTCTCCGTGGTGGGCGCCGCGGGCTCCGCGTCGTCCTTCTTCATGGCCTTGGCCTCGCTCTTGAGGATGCGGGCCGACTTGCCGAGCGAACGCGCCATGTCAGGAAGCTTCTTGGCACCGAAGAGCAGCAGGATGACAGCGATGATCAGAACGATCTCGAGGGGCTTCAGATTGCCGATCATGTGCGACTTCCTTCTCACTGAGGCGACTGGAGGGTGGGCTCGCTACCCGTTCGACCGGACATACGTCCGACCTTGACGCTGGCAGCGATCGTAACCCGCAGGGGTGAACGCGAGGCAATGCCCGCGCGTACCCCCGGTTGCGGCCCGCACCTCCCTGCCTGGGCCGACCTCAGCAGCGTACTCCCCGAACCCGTGAAAACGGAGGGCGCTCCCTTCCTATCGCAGGGCCTCCCCGGTCTCCGCGAGACCGGTGGCCGCTCGTTCGAGATCCTCGGCCGCTCGGTTGATCCGCTGCGTGGTCGCCGCGACCTGCCTGCCGAGCCGTTGCGCCTCGACGAAGACCTTGACGGCCAGGACGCCGAGCACGGCCAGGCCGAGGAATCCCAGGGCGATGGCGAGCATGGGCCAGAACATGGACGGTGCCTCGATGTCTTCTCGTTGCTGGGGGACGGCCCGCGGGCGCTACCGGAGGGCGGTGTGGAGGCGCAGGGTCCGCACTCCGCCGCCGGAGAGGAGTTCGATGATGCGCTCCCCGGCCGGCTTGCGGACCGCGGAGCCGCACTCGGGGCAGGTGAAGGTGTAGAAGGTCGTACGCCGGCTGGCGCCTATGGCGAGGCGCAGGGCTCCCGCCCCGAGCTCGAAGCGCCCCCGGCAGTCCGGGCACGCGGCCCTGAACCGTACGGCGCCGGGCACCGGCACGGGTGCGGGACCGTGCTGCCTGCCACGCCCGCCCGATATCGCCGCCATATGACCTTTGTCTCCCCGGTGCACCGCCGGCCCCCGCTCAGAGCGCATCGTCGTAGGCGGCCAGTGCCTCGCGCGCGGCCAGCCTGGCACTGTGCGCCAGGTCCTGCGGAGCCGTGATGCGCCCTTCCCCGCCGAGCCGCAGCGCGAGCCTGCGCAGCGAGGCCGGGTCCGGAGTGCGGAGGGTGATCCGCATACCTCCGTCGGGCAGCTCCTCGGCGCTGTCGTGCGGGTAGTACTCGGCGACCCATCTGCCCCCGGGCCCCACCTCGACCACGACCTCCGGGTCCTTGGCGGCCGGCTGCACCAGCCCCTCGGACAGGTCGCGCAGCTCAATCTCCGGCGGCGCGGACGGGGCGTCGAGCAGCCGGATCTCCGCGACCCGGTCGAGCCGGAACGTACGCCGTGCCTCGGAGAGCCGGCACCAGCCCTCCATGTACGTGTGGCCGACGGCGAACAGGCGGATCGGGTCCACCTCGCGCTCGGTCAGCTCGTCGCGCGCGGGCGAGTAGTACCGCAGCCAGAGCCTGCGCCGCTCGGAGATCGCCCGGTCGACGTCGGCGAAGACACCGCCCTCGGACTCGAAGGTGACCGAGAGCCGTGAGCTGGCGGCTCCCACCTCGCCGGCCGCGGTCTCCAGCTTCGCGGTCGCGCGCACCAGCGCCTGCCGGTCGCTCTCGCGCAGGCCCGGCAGTGTGGCGACCGCGCGGGCCGCGACGAGGAGCGCGGTGGCCTCGTCCGCGGCCAGCCGCAGCGGCTCCGCGACGTCGTCCGGGTTGTGCCACCAGATGCGGTCGCCGTCGGTGTCGATGTCCAGCAGGTCACCGCCGCGGAAGCTGGTCCCGCACATGGGGAGCACGTCGAGGTCGGAGATCAGCTCGTCCTCGGTGATGCCGAAGGCCCGGGCGACGTCCTGGACGTGCGCGCCGGGGCGCTCACGGAGATACGTCACCAGGGAGAGCATCCGCCGGGTCTGGTCGATCGCGTTCGTGGCCACGAGTTGCGGGTCCCCCTCAGTCCTTGGCCACGGCGCGCAGCCGGTCCATCACATCGACCCGCAGATCGGCGGGTTCCTCCACGACGACGTCCGGTCCGAACTCGACGAGCCAGGCGTCCAGTCCGTGTCCGTACGGAATCTCCAACTCGTCCCAGCCGTCGCCGAGTTCCCGTACGGCTGTCGCACGGGAGCGCAGGGGGTATCCGGACCCGGCGCGCAGCCTGATCCGGGCGGTCCTGGTCGCGGTCTCCCCCGCCCAGCTCTCCACGGTCTCGCGGACGGTGACCACGTCGGGCACCTCGGCCGTGAAGGCTCCGGCACGGGAGCGGACCCGTCCGGAGATCCGGGACAGCCGGAAGACCCGCTCGGCGCCCCTGCCGCGGTCCCAGCCGGCCAGGTACCAGTGGCCGCGCCAGCACTCGAGCGTCCAGGGCTCCACCTGGCGCTGCTCGGGGCGGGCGGCGTTTGCCTTGCGGTAGTCGAAGGTGACGGGACGGCGGTCCCGGCAGGCGAGCATCAGCGGCTCGAAGGCGGCCTCGTGGACCGGGATACGGGGTTCGAGGGCGCTGTGCACCTCGTACGCGTCCTCGGCCTCGGGCATGCCGGCCGCCCTCAGCTTCTGCAGGGCGCCGCTGGCGGCGCCGGCCAGCCGGGCCTGCTGCCAGACCTTGGCGGCGAGCCCGAGAGCCGCTGCCTCCTCGGCGTCCAGCGTGATGGGCGGCAGCCGGTTGCTGTCGCGGCGCGCGAGGTAGCCGGTGTCCCCGTCCAGGTTCTCCACGGTCTCGATGACCAGGCCGAGTTCGCGCAGGTCGTCCTTGTCGCGCTCGAACATCCGGTTGAAGGATTCGTCGGAGCCCGCTTCGAGATAGGCCTCGATGGACCCTCGGAGCTCACGTTTGCTGAGCGGGCGCCGGGTACCCAGCAGACACAGTGCCAGGTTCATCAGCCGTTCGGCCTTGGCAATCGCCATCGACGCCCTTTCTCGACGTGCTCTACGACCGTCGACCGTACCGCTCCGGGGTGCCCGGACCAAAGCGAGGGCCCGCGCCTCGTGGCACGGGCCCTCGCTCCTGTCATCGGACGGATCAGACGGCGACCAGGTCGCAGACGAAGATCAGCGTCTCACCCGGGGCGATGGAGCCGCCGCCCGCGCCGCGGTCGCCGTAGGCGAGGTGCGCGGGGATGGTCAGCTGGCGGCGCCCGCCGACCTTCATGCCCTGGACACCCTGGTCCCAGCCCGCGATGACCTGACCGGCACCGAGCTGGAACTGCAGCGGGGTGCCGCGGTTCCACGAGGCGTCGAACTCCTCGCCGGTGGAGAACGCCACACCGACGTAGTGGACGGAGACGGTCTGGCCCTTCTCGGCCTGCGCTCCGTCGCCTTCCCAGATGTCCTTGATCTCCAGGTCCGCCGGCGGCTCGCCACCCGGGAAGTCGATCTCGGGCTTCTCGATGCTCACTGAACTGCTCCTCAGGATGATGAACGGGCAACCGGGACAGTCTTACATCTTTGTCAGGATGTCCACGGACCACACCAGCGTCGAGTTGGCGGGGATGGTCTGCTGCGCCTTGTCACCGAAGGCCTGGTCCGGCGGGATGACGAGCAGCACACGGCTGCCGACCTTCTTGCCGACGAGCCCGTTCTTCAAACCCTTGACCGTGATCTGGGCCAGCGGGAAGGTCGCGGTCTTGCCCGTGTCGTAGGTGCTGTCGAACTTCTTGCCGCCCTTCCACAGGAAGGCCTCGTAGTTCACGACGACGCTGTCGGTCTCCTTGATGACGGCCCCGTCGGACTCGAGGACGTAGCTGGAGACGAGCTTCTTGGGCGGGTCGGCCTTGGGGAAGGTGACCTTGGGCGCCTTGCCGTCGGTGTTCGTCCCGACCTTCGGAAGGTCGATGTTGTCCTGCGCGACCTCGCTGCCCTCGGCGGACTTCGGGACCTGGGTCGCCTTCACCACGTCGACGACGAAGACGAGGGTGGCGTTGGGCTTGATGTCGCCCTGGCCCTGCTCGCCGTAACCGAGGTCCGGCGGAATGACCAGCTCGACGCGGCTGCCGACCTTCTGGCCGACGAGGCCCTTGTCCCAGCCCTGGATGACCATGCCCGCACCGAGCGTCAGATCGAAGGGCTGCTTGCGGTCGAAGCTGTTGTCGAACGGCTTGGTGGAGTCCCACGCCTGGCCGAGGTAGTTGACCTGGATCGCGTCGCCGTTCTTGAGCTTCGCGCCGTCACCCTCACTGATGACTTCGGTCTTCAGCTCCTTGGGCGGATCGCCCTCTCCCTTCGCCAGGGTGGGCTTCTCGCCGAACTTCGCACCCGCGGTGATCGCGGGGACGCCGTTCTTGGGCGAGGCGGAGTCGGAGGCCTTGTCGTCGCCGCATGCCGCAGTGGACAGCAGCAGAAGGGGGACGGCGAGAAGGCCGGCAAGTCGGCGCACTGGTTCCTCAGATCTCAGACGGCACGTGAATGGGTCCCCGACACTCTAGGCCGCGCGAAGGGCCCCGTACGAGGAACGTACGGGGCCCGGTCGCATCCGCAGCGGGACCTGTCCTGTCCGGTCACATGCCCGCGATGAGCTTCTCCACCCGCTCGTCCACGGAACGGAACGGGTCCTTGCACAGCACGGTGCGCTGCGCCTGGTCGTTGAGCTTGAGGTGGACCCAGTCGACGGTGAAGTCCCGCCGCTGCTCCTGGGCCCGGCGGATGAAGTCGCCGCGCAGCCTCGCCCTGGTCGTCTGCGGGGGCACGGACTTGCCCTCGAAGATCTTCATGTCGTTGCAGATGCGAGCGACCTGCCCCTTGCGCTCCAGCAGGTAGTAGAGCCCTCGGCGGCGGTGGATGTCGTGGTAGGCGAGGTCTATCTGGGCGACCCTCGGGTTCGACATGGTCATGTTGTGCTTGGCCCGGTACCGCTCGATGAGCTTGTACTTCATGACCCAGTCGATCTCGGTGCCGATCCGGTCGAGGTCCTCGGCCTCGATGGCGTCCAGGGTGCGGCCCCACAGCTCGAGGACCTGGTCGACCGTGCCGGTGCGGATGCCCCGGCGCTCGACGAAGTCGACGGCCTTCTCGTAGTACTCGCGCTGGACCTCGACGGCCGAGGCCTCACGGCCGCTGGCGAGTCGCACCTTGCGCTGCCCGGTGATGTCGTGGCTGACCTCGCGGATGGCCCGGATCGGGTTCTCCAGGGTCAGGTCGCGCATCACCGTGCCCGCCTCGATCATGCGGAGCACCAGATCGGTGGCGCCGACCTTGAGCAGCATGGTCGTCTCGGACATGTTGGAGTCGCCGACGATGACGTGGAGGCGGCGGAACCGCTCGGCGTCGGCGTGCGGTTCGTCCCTCGTGTTGATGATGGGACGGGAACGCGTCGTCGCGGAACTGACGCCCTCCCAGATGTGCTCGGCACGCTGGCTCACGCAGTAGACGGCTCCGCGCGGGGTCTGCAGCACCTTGCCGGCACCGCAGATCAGCTGTCGGGTGACGAGGAAGGGAATGAGGATGTCCGCGAGCCGGGAGAATTCCCCGTGCCGTGCCACGAGGTAGTTCTCGTGGCACCCGTAGGAGTTTCCGGCCGAGTCGGTGTTGTTCTTGAAGAGATAGACGTCGCCCGCGATTCCCTCCTCGTGCAGGCGGCGTTCGGCGTCGACGAGCAGGCCTTCGAGAATGCGTTCGCCTGCCTTGTCGTGCGTGACCAGTTCGGTCACGTTGTCGCATTCGGGTGTCGCGTATTCCGGATGCGATCCCACATCGAGGTACAGGCGGGCGCCGTTCCGCAGGAAGACATTGCTGCTGCGGCCCCATGACACAACACGGCGGAAGAGGTAGCGCGCCACTTCATCAGGTGACAGTCGGCGCTGTCCCCTGAACGTGCACGTGACGCCGTACTCGTTCTCCAGCCCGAAAATGCGGCGGTCCATGACTGAACATTACGCCTTATGGCCTGAGCTGAAACCGGGTTCGGCAGCACCGTTTCGATCATTTTCCGAACCGGCCACGACTTCCGGCCCGCGTACGGGAACTGCGAGGACCCTCCCGGTGGCCAGCAGAACCAGCAGCGCGGCCACTCCCCCGGCCCCCGCGACGGCGAAGCTCCACGCCGTCCCGCCGAGTTCGACGGCCGGACCGGCGACCGCCGTGCCGGCCGCCGCGCCCACCCCGAACGTCGTCACGAGCCAGGAGAACGCCTCGGTCACGGTGCCCCGCGGGGCGTGCCGGTCGACGACGATGAAGGAGCAGGCGATCGCCGGGGCCAGGAACACCCCGGCCAGGGCGGCCAGCGCGGTCATGGCGGGCACGCCGGGGGTCAGCGTCAGCGGAAGGTATCCCAGGGCCAGCAGGCCGACGATGACCCGCAGCCGCTTCTCGGGCGCCCCGGCCCACTGCCGCGCCCCGTAGGCCGCGCCGCCGATCAGCGCACCGAGTCCGAGCGCGGCCATCAGCCATCCGTACACGGACTCCCGGCCGTGGTCGTCGGCGTAGGCGACTCCGGCCACCGTGATCGAGCCGAGCGCGAGGCCGACGAAGAAGAACGCCCCCAGCAGGGCCAGCAGCCCCGGCGAGCGCAGGGCTCCCAGCCAGTGCGCCTCCCGGGGCGCGGAACGCCAGGTGCGGGAGGGCTCGGAGAGCACCACCGAGAGCGCGCCGAGGACGCCTATGGCGTTGATGACGAGGAGCGCGGCGGCGGGCGACCACAGCGAGACCAGGACCGTCACGAGCAGCGGCCCCAGCGTGAACATGACCTCCTGCGCCACGGCGTCCATGGCGTAGGCCCGGTGCACCCGGTCCTCCCGGCCGAGGACCGTCGGCCACAGGGCCCGCAGGCCGCCTTCGAGCGGTGGCGTGAAGACACCTGCCACGATCACCGCGGCGTAGGCGGGCAGCAGCCGGTCGAGGCCCAGCAGGGCGAACGCCGCCATACCGAGCGCGGAGAGCACGGCGGCCGGGAGCTGGACGCGCGGCTGCCCGTACAGGTCCACGGCCCTGCCCAGCAGCGGCTGCCCCACGGCCGTGGCCAGGCCGTACGCGGCGGCGAGGGCGCCCGCCAGCGTGTAGCTGCCGCCCTCGGCCCGGGTGAACATGACGATCGCGATGTGGGCCGTGCCGTTCGGCAGGCGCCCCACCAGTGTTCCCGTCAGCAGCCGTGCGGCGTGCCGCGTCCGGAGGATGTCCAGATATCCCGCGGCCATGTCCGCCCCTCTCGTCCGGTGGCGTCGCACCCCAGAAGTTTTACGTATAACGTCAGGGTGCATACGTACCATGTGCGCAGTCCGCGAGTCCATCCCACGGCATCTGGCCCGCCCAGCACGGAGGCATGAGTGAGCAGCCCGCAGCAGCCCGCCCCACCCCGGCCCACCAGCCGCGACGTGGCCCGGGCCGCAGGCGTGTCGCAGGCCGCCGTCTCGCTCGTGCTCGGCGGAAAATGGCGTGGAAGGGTCTCCGCGGCGACCGCGGAGCGGGTGCGTGGGAGCGCCCGGGAGCTCGGCTACCGGCCGAATCTGGCCGCCCGCAGTCTGCGGCTGGGCCGCACCCGCACCGCGCTCCTCGTCGTGCCCGCGCTCACCAACGAGTTCTTCGCCCGCGTGTACGCGGGCGCCGCCGCCGTCGCGGCGGAACACGACTTCGGCGTGGTGCTCTACCCCTCGCCCGACGGGACGGGGCCGGCCAGGGACCCGTTCGCCTCCGCCCGCGCGGCGCTCGACGGCGTGATCGCCTCGTCCATGGCGGCGGACGCGCTGGGGGCTCTGCGAGGTGCGGACCTGCCGCTGGTGATGCTGGACAGCGACCCGCGGGACCACGGTACGGCCGCACGGGTGAACCTCGAGATCGCGGACGGCATGCGGCAGGTGGCGGAGCACCTGGCGGGCCTGGGCCACCGGCGGTTCGTCCACCTGGCCTCCGCGGTGGACACCTGGACCTTCGCCGTGCGCGCCCGGGCCCTCGCCGACGCGGTGCGGGACGTCCCCGGGGCCACCGTCCACCGGGTGGCGGCGCCGCTCGACGTACGGGCCGGGCGCGAGGCGGCCGAGGCGGTCCTGGCCGCTCCGGGGCCGCTGCCGACGGCGATCGTCTGCGACGACGACATCCTGGCCGCCGGTGCCTGCAAGGCCGTCCGCAGACGGGGGTTGCGCGTGCCCGACGACATCTCCGTGACCGGCTTCGACGACCTGGCCCTGGCCACGGCGGTGGAGCCCGAACTCACCACGGTGCGGCTGCCGGCCGAACAGGTGGGCGAGCGGGGTATGACGGCCCTGCTCGCCGTCCTGGAAGGCCGCCCCGCGGAGCAGGCCGGTCTCCCCGTCCACCTGGTGGTGCGCGGCTCGTCCGCGCCCCCGCCCGCCTCATGACGGTGCCCCCGGCCGCCACGTGCGGCGGCCGGGGGCACCGGACCGGATCACGTCCGGGACGGACTACTCCTTCGCGGACCCGTCGGCGTCGGAGTCCGGGGTCACGGTGCCGGGGGTCTCGGTGCCCGGGCTCCCGGCGTCCTCCGTCTCCGAGTCGGACGGGGCGTCCGTCGGGGTCGCCCCCGCGCCGTCCGCGTCCAGCAGCCTGGTCAGCTGCCGGCCGACGATCCGCTTGAACTTGCGCTGCTGCGGCCTCGTGCGGTCCAGGACCGCGACCTCGAGCCGCTCGGCGGGAATCTCCCGCTCGTTGCCGTTGGCCTCCCGGGAGAGCGCCTGGACGGCCAGCTTCAGTGCCTCCGCGAGGGACATCCCGTCACGGTGGCGCTGGTCCAGGAAGCTGCTGATCTGCTCCGCGTTCCCGCCGACCGCGACCGAGCCGTGCTCGTCCACGATCGAGCCGTCGTGCGGCAGCCGGTAGATCTGGTCGCCCTCCGGCCCCGCCCCGACCTCGGCGACCACCAGCTCCACCTCGTACGGCTTCTCTGCCGCGCTGGAGAAGATGGTGCCGAGCGTCTGCGCGTAGACGTTGGCCAGGCCACGGGCCGTCACATCGTCGCGGTCGTAGGTGTATCCGCGCAGATCGGCGTAGCGCACGCCGCCGATGCGGAGGTTCTCGTACTCGTTGTACTTGCCGGCAGCGGCGAAGCCGATCCGGTCGTAGATCTCGCTGAACTTGTGCAGCGCACGGGACGGGTTCTCGCCGACGAACACAATGCCGTCGGCGAACTGCAGCACAACCAGGCTGCGACCACGGGCGATGCCCTTCCGGGCGTATTCCGCCCGGTCGGCCATGGCCTGCTGGGGTGAGACATAGAACGGCGTCGACACCGGCTATCCGTCCCTTTCTGTCAGTGACGAGTGCATCGGAGAGGCATCGGTCCGGTCAGAGCAGCGCGGCGCGCGGGCCGTCGGGCTGCTCGAGCCGGCGCTCCAGGATCGAGCGCGCGATCTCGGAGGATTCCGTGTCGTCCAGCTTCCGGAAGCCCTCGTCGGTGATGACGGTGACGATCGGGTAGATCCGGCGGGCCACGTCCGGGCCGCCGGTCGCCGAGTCGTCGTCGGCCGCGTCGTACAGCGCCTGCACGACCAGGGTGAGCGTCTGCTCCTCCGTCAGGTCCTCGCGGAACAGCTTCTTCATCGACCCTCGGGCGAAGATGGAGCCCGAGCCGGTGGCCGCGTATCCGTGTTCCTCGGAGCGCCCGCCGGTGACGTCGTACGAGAAGATCCGGCCCTTCCCGCGGTCGACGTCGTATCCCGCGAACAGGGGGACGACCGCCAGGCCCTGCATGGCCATCGCCAGATTGCTGCGGATCATCGTGGAGAGCCGGTTGGCCTTGCCCTCCAGGGAGAGCGTGGCTCCCTCGACCTTCTCGAAGTGCTCCAGCTCCAGCTGGAACAGCTTGACCATCTCCACGGCGAGACCCGCCGTGCCGGCGATCCCCACCGCCGAGTACTCGTCGGCCGGGAACACCTTCTCGATGTCGCGCTGAGCGATCATGTTCCCCATGGTCGCCCGCCGGTCACCGGCGAGCACCACCCCGCCGGGGAACGACGCCGCCACGATGGTCGTCCCGTGCGGCGCCTGGATGGCCCCCTGCAGCGGTGGCAGGCTGCGGTTGCCGGGGAGCATCGAGGGCGACTGCTCGGACAGGAAGTCCATGAACGAGGACGAACCCGGCGTCAGGAAGGCAGCTGGTAGACGCCCGGTGCTACGAGTGTTGGCTTCCACGCGTTTCCCTCCAGGTATGCGATGGCCCTGCGCAGAGAGTCAGGATCATCCCCCAACTTGCCGATGGCCGAATTGCGGTTGAAGCACAGTACGCCTCGGACCCTACCCGTCTCGTGGCAGTGATCCACATGTACAGCGGGAGCAGATAGACAGATCGTGCAGACGCCCGCCTGTGACGAGATCATGTCGTCGCGCTGGGCCTCGGTCATGCCGTACTGACGCTTCAGGTGACCTGCTCTTCCCTGAATTGCCTTGCACGCTTTGCAGCGCGTCGCCAAGCCGTCGGGGGCAGTCGCGTTACGGTGCCACTCGCTGTGTGGCTTGACTTCGCCACACGGCCGACACTCCTTGTGCCCCTGCGGAACCTCCGCGCGCTGCCGTACCGGCTTACCTTGAGCCTCCCGGCGGCGCCGGTAGTGGGCGGCACCGTAAGCAGCCACGCACTCCCGACACCGCGGCTGAAGTCCGTCGCGCCGGTTCCTGTCCGACGCGAAGGCGGGAAGTGGTAGTTCCCTCTTGCAGCCGGAGTACCACTTCTCCTCACCCAATTCGGACATCTGCCCTACTGTCCGCCTTTTTGTACGAAGCTTCGAACGAAGTCCTCAGCGTTGGCCTCGAGGACGTCGTCGATCTCGTCGAGGACGTCGTCGACGTCGTCGCTCAGCTTCTCCTGTCGCTCCTGCAGGTCCTCGGAGACCTGCGCGTCCTGCGCCTGCTCCTCGGTCCCCTCGGTGGAGCGTGTTGCCTTCTGCTGTCCGCCGCCGGTGTCCTTGGTCGCCATGTAGCTCACCCCGCTCGGTTCGAAGCACGTGATCAGACCCTACCTACGGGGTCCGACATTGGCCCGGTACTTGTCTCAACGTCCGGAGGTCTCTTGATTGATTCCCAGCCGAGGGGCCTTTCAGCCGCCCGACAGCGTCCGGACCAGCTCTTCCGCGGTACGGCAGCGGTCCAGGAGGTCCTTGACGTGCTCGCGGGTCCCGCGCAGCGGCTCCATCGTGGGCACCCGCTGCAGCGAGTCGCGGTCGGGCAGGTCGAAGATGACCGAGTCCCAGGAGGCCGCCGCGACGTCGTCCGCGTACTGCTCCAGGCAGCGGCCCCGGAAATAGGCCCTGGTGTCCTCGGGCGGCTTCGTACGGGCCCGCCCGACGTCGCTCTCGTCGAGCAGGCGCTTCATCTTGCCCCGGGCGGCCAGCCGGTTGTACAGGCCCTTGTCGGCCCGCACGTCGGCGTACTGGAGGTCCACCAGGTGCAGGCGCGGGGCGTCCCAGTCCAGGCCGTCCCTGCGCCGGTAGCCCTCCATGAGCTCCTTCTTGGCGACCCAGTCCAGCTCGCCCGCCAGGCTCATCGGATCGTTCTCCAGGCGGTTCAGGGTGTCCTCCCAGCGGACCAGGATGTCCCGGGTCTGCTCGTCGGCGTCCGCCCCGTACCGCTCCTCGACGTATTTGCGGCCCAGCTCGAAGTACTCCATCTGCAGTTGTACAGCGGTGAGTGTCCGGCCGCTGCGGAGCGTGACGAGCTGGTGCAGGGTCGGATCGTGCGAGACCTGGTGCAGGGTGCGCACCGGCTGGTCGACCGCGAGGTCGACGTTGATGAAGCCGTCCTCGATCATGGCGAGGACCAGCGAGGTCGTACCCAGCTTCAGATAGGTCGAGATCTCGGAGAGGTTCGCGTCGCCGATGATCACGTGCAGTCTGCGGTACTTCTCGGCGTCGGAGTGCGGTTCGTCGCGGGTGTTGATGATGGGGCGCTTGAGCGTGGTCTCCAGGCCCACCTCGACCTCGAAGTAGTCGGCGCGCTGGCTGATCTGGAAGCCGTGCTCACGGCCGTCCTGGCCGATGCCGACCCGGCCCGCACCGGTGACGACCTGGCGGGAGACGAAGAACGGAGTCAGATGGCGCACGATGTCCGAGAAGGGGGTTTCCCGCTTCATCAGATAGTTCTCGTGCGTGCCGTAGGACGCGCCCTTGTTGTCGGTGTTGTTCTTGTAGAGGTGGATCGGCTGGGCGCCGGGGATCGCGGCCGCACGCTCGGCGGCCTCGGCCATCACGCGTTCGCCGGCCTTGTCCCAGAGCACCGCGTCGAGCGGGTTCGTGATCTCCGGTGAGCTGTATTCGGGGTGCGCGTGGTCGACGTACAGCCGGGCACCGTTGGTGAGGATGACATTGGCCAGGCCGATGTCCTCGTCGGTGAGCTGGCTGGAGTCGGCGGTCTCGCGGGCGAGGTCGAAGCCTCGCGCGTCGCGCAGCGGATTCTCCTCCTCGAAGTCCCAGCGGGCGCGGCGCGCCCGGTGCATCGCCGCCGCGTAGGCGTTGACGATCTGGGACGAGGTGAGCATGGCATTGGCGTTGGGTTGACCGGGGACGGAGATCCCGTACTCCGTCTCGATGCCCATCACTCGCCGTACGGTCATGCGGCCCTCCTTGCCCGGCGGTGCTCCCGTCCGGGAGCCCCGCTCAAGTACCGCTGCTGGTCCGGTACGCGTGCGGTGCCCGTCCCCGCACTGCGCGACTCGGCGGTACGGCAGAGCCTAGAGCGCCTCTGCGCCGGTGGGGAGATCAATTGCGTCATTGTTCGGGTGTGGCCGGACCTGCCGGGAAAACGGCCGGCTGCGGATGCCCTCCCGGGCATCCGCAGCCGGTCTGCGTTTTACAGGTACTGTCCGGTATTTGCCACCGTGTCGATGGAGCGACCGGTGTCCGCGCCCTGCTTTCCGGTGACGAGTGTGCGGATGAACACGATCCGCTCGCCCTTCTTTCCGGAAATCCTGGCCCAGTCGTCCGGGTTCGTGGTGTTGGGCAGGTCCTCGTTCTCCTTGAACTCGTCCACGCACGCCTGGAGGAGATGGGAGACGCGCAGGCCCTTCTGGCGCTGCTCGAGGAATGCCTTGATGGCCATTTTCTTCGCCCGGTCCACGATGTTCTGAATCATCGCTCCGGAGTTGAAGTCCTTGAAGTACAGGACTTCCTTGTCGCCGTTGGCGTACGTCACCTCGAGGAAGCGGTTCTCCTCGGATTCCGTGTACATCCGCTCCACGACGGACTGGATCATGGCGTGGGCTGCGGCTTCCTTCGAGCCGCTGTGCTCGGCCAGGTCGTCCGCGTGCAGCGGCAGCGAGGGCGTGAGGTACTTCGCGAAGATGTCCTTCGCGGCCTCCGCGTCGGGACGCTCGATCTTGATCTTCACATCGAGGCGGCCCGGCCGCAGGATCGCGGGGTCGATCATGTCCTCGCGGTTGGAGGCGCCGATGACGATGACGTTCTCCAGGCCCTCCACCCCGTCGATCTCGGCGAGCAGCTGGGGGACGATGGTGTTCTCCACGTCCGAGCTGACGCCGGAACCACGGGTGCGGAAGAGGGATTCCATCTCGTCGAAGAAGACGATGACGGGAGTGCCCTCGCTCGCCTTCTCCCGGGCACGCTGGAAGACGAGCCGGATGTGCCGCTCGGTCTCGCCGACGTACTTGTTGAGGAGCTCGGGGCCCTTGATATTGAGGAAGTAGCTCTTCCCCGTGGGCTGTCCGGTGACCTCGGCGACCTTCTTGGCCAGCGAGTTGGCGACGGCCTTGGCGATGAGTGTCTTGCCGCAGCCGGGGGGACCGTAGAGCAGGATGCCCTTCGGCGGGCGCAGTTCGTGCTCCTTGAAGAGGTCCGGGTGGAGGTAGGGGAGCTCGACCGCGTCGCGGATCAGCTCGATCTGGTCGCCCAGACCGCCGATCTTGTTGTAGTCGATGTCCGGAACCTCTTCGAGGACGAGCTCCTCGACCTCGCTCTTGGGCACCACTTCGTAGACGTAGCCGGACCTGGGTTCGAGCAGGAGGGCGTCGCCGGGACGGATGGTGATGTCCAGCAGCGGCTCGGCGAGCCGCACCACCCGTTCCTCGTCGGTGTGCCCGACCACCAGGGCGCGTTCGCCGTCCTCGAGGATCTCCTTGAGGGTGACGATGTCCCCGGCCCGCTCGAATGCCATGGCCTCGACCACGTTGAGCGCTTCGTTGAGCATCACTTCCTGGCCTCGCCGGAGGCCTTCGAGCTCGACACTGGGACTGACGTTCACCCGGAGCTTGCGTCCCCCGGTGAAGATGTCGCAGGTGCCGTCCTCGTTGACCTGCAGGAAGACACCGAAGCCGGCCGGGGGCTGGGCAAGCCGGTCGACCTCCTCCTTGAGGGCCACGATCTGGTCGCGGGCCTCCCGGAGCGTACTCGCGAGCCGCTCGTTCTGCGCGGACACGCCTGCCAGGTTGGTCTGCAGCTCGACGATCCGCTCTTCGAGAATCCTCGAATGACGCGGAGAGTCGGCGAGCTTACGTCGCAGGACGGCGATCTCCTGCTCGAGATAGGCAACCTGGCCGGCTGGGTCATCTGACCCCCGCGCGGGCCGGATGCCGCGGTTGATGTCGTCGTCGTGGGCTGCCACGGTCCTCACCTCCTCCAAGGGGAGCTGGACGCTTCCTGACCCTACCTGCGTGGGTGATGATTGAAACCCCTAGATCACAAAGACCCGGGGGTGTGTCCGATCTTCACCCTTGCGCTCTCCCTCACGCCAAGGGAATACCCACCCTTCGGCATCGGAAAGCCGCCGGTTGTATCGTCGAACCGACCAACACCCGTCAGGGCTGGCTCCAATTGGTTCAGATACGCAGGAAACGGCAGGACTCATGACCGTGCGGCAGGACGCTCCGGGCGACAGCGACACACAGGACCTCGAGGTCTGGATCGACCAGGACCTCTGTACGGGCGACGGCATCTGCGTGCAGTACGCACCCGAGGTGTTCGAGCTGGACATCGACGGTCTGGCGTATGTGAAGAGCACCGAGGACGAGCTCCTCCAGGACAAGGGCGCCACCACCCCCGTGCCGCTGCCGCTCCTCCAGGACGTGGTGGATTCGGCCAAGGAATGTCCCGGCGACTGCATTCATGTACGTCGCGTCTCGGACAATGTGGAAGTCTTCGGACCGGACGCGGCGTAACCGGCTCAGGCGCTCCGGTCGGCGTCCCCGGCCGACGCCGACCGGACGAACGCGTTGCCCTTCCACTGCCAGACGGCGCTCTCCTCCTCGTCCGGACAGCAACGCGGCACCGCGGCCGACGAGTAGCCCAGCAGGGTCGCGGAGACCCGGCCGTCGCGGACGGCGAAATCGGTGACCGTCAGCTTCTCGGCGGGGTCCACCAGGGTCGCGACGACCCGGGGTGCGGCCCCGCTCGTGCGTGTCAGGACGTAGACGCCGCTGGGCGGTGTCCCGGAGCCCGCGTCGCAGCGCACGACCGCCACGGTCTCGGGCCGGCCGTCGCCGTCGAGGTCCCCGGGCGCTCTGTGGGTCACGGTCTGCCCGGCGCCGCTGCAGTCCAGGGGGAAGTCGACACCGGCCGGATCGGGTGCGGCGGCCGGTGCGGCGCCGTGCGAGGCGCCGGTGCGGTGCTCGGACGCCGAGGCCGTCGCGGTGGCCGCCTCGGGCTGGAGCAGTCCCGCGCCCGCGACGACGGCGGCCATGGCCGCGGCCGTGGCGAGCCAGTGCACCGGCCTGGTGTCGGTGTGCGCGAGGTCCGGGAGAGCGGAGGTCTGCACGCGCTGTGTCTCCTGTGGTTCATGGGTGCCTGGGACAGGCAGTGCCGAGCGGATGTCGGCGGGCGGGGGTGGCCAGCATCGTGCCACACCTCACACCGGAGGGGAACGGTGGGGTCGCTCCGTCCCTGCCACGGGTGACGAAGAGGCGCCGCCGCCGGGCCCCCGGGTCGGTCCGGGGAACTCGGCGGCGGCGCCTGCGCGTTGTCGTGGGCGGCGTGGCCCGGGCGGGCCGGACCACGGACCGGGTCAGTCCTCGGCGGGGGCGGATCCGCTCCGGCTGCCGGGGCCCTTGTAGTCCTCGCCGTACGCGCCCTTGGAGGGGCGGCGGCGGCGCAGGGGCGGCTCGACGCCGTCCGCGAGCCGGCGGGCGGTCACGAGGAATCCCGTGTGGCCGATCATCCGGTGGTCGGGACGGACGGCCAGTCCCTCGACGTGCCAGTTGCGGATCATCGACTCCCACGGCTGCGGTTCGGCGAAGCAGCCGATCTCGCGGATGGATTCGACGGTCCGCGAGAGCTGGGTGGTCGTCGCGACGTACGCGCAGAGGATGCCGCCGGGCACGAGTGCCTTGGAGACGGCCTCCAGGCATTCCCACGGGGCGAGCATGTCCAGGACGACACGGTCGACGTCGGTGTCCGACAGGTTGTCCTGGAGGTCGCCGACGGTGAGCTGCCAGGCGGGGTGCGGGGAACCGAAGTAGCGCTCGACGTTCTGCTGGGCGATCTCGGCGAAGTCCTCGCGGCGCTCGTAGGAGTGCAGCATGCCCTGCTCGCCGATGGCGCGCAGCAGGAAGGTGCTCAGCGCTCCGGAGCCGACGCCGGCTTCCACGACGCGGGCGCCGGGGAAGATGTCGCCGAAGGCCAGGATCTGCCCCGCGTCCTTGGGGTAGACCACGGCGGCGCCGCGGGGCATGGACAGGACGTAGTCGGGGAGCAGGGGGCGCAGCGCGAGGTAGGCGACGTTTCCCGTGGTACGGACAACACTGCCCTCGGGAGCACCGATCAGCTCGTCGTGGGGGAAAGAACCCTTGTGGGTGTGGAAGTTCTTTCCGGCCTCGAGCGTGAAGGTGTAGTGGCGTCCCTTGGGGTCGGTGAGCTGGACCTGGTCCCCGACTTTGAATGGGCCGCGACGGCGGGCGGCACCGGTCGGTTCGGACATGTGGCCAGCCTACCGGTATTTCGGCGGCCTCCCTCGCGGGGTCCCCGGCGCCGGGGGACGCGGTCAGGCCGAGGGCCGGGCCATGGCGGCGACGAAGGCGCGTTCGACGTCGACGGTGGACAGGACGCCGTAGATCTCGCCGGTCTCCTCGATCACCAGGTACTCGGTGGCGGGGGTGGCCTTGAGCCGGTCCAGGAGTGCTTCGCCCGCGAGTTCGGCGGGGACCTTCATGCCCTCGGTGAGGTCCTGGGCGAGTCCGCTGACGGCCACCCAGGGCCGGCGGTGCTCGGGGACCCCGACGATGGCCGCTTCGCGGACGACGCCCTTGGGGTTGCCCTGCCCGTCGACGACGACGAGGGCGCGGGCACCCGCCTCGTTGGCCCGGCGGAGCGCCTCGGACAGCGGGGTGGCGGACTCCACGGGGACCGCGCGCCGGGTGAGGGTGCGGGCGCGCAGGTCCGGGAGGTGCTCGCGCAGCCGGGCCATGCGCAGGCTGTTGCCCGCGCCGGTCCAGATGATTCCGGCGAGGATCGCGGCGAGCAGGGCGTCGGTCACGGTCTCGAAACCGCTGATCTCACTGGTGGCGTTGCCGAGGGCGCCGGTGTGGGTGAGCAGCGGCAGGCCGACGAGGACGGCGACGGCGAGGCCGCGGCCGACCCACGCGGCGGCGATGGTACCGCTCATGGGCTTGCCCGTGATCTTCCAGACCACGGCGCGGAGCATGCGTCCGCCGTCGAGCGGCAGGCCGGGCAGCAGGTTGAAGGCGGCCACGATGAGGTTGGAGATCATCAGCCCGGCGAGGAGCACTCCGGGGATGGTCCCCGCCTCGACGAACTGGAGGGGGACGTAGAAGACGCCGCCGAGGACGAGGGAGAGCAGGGGGCCCACGAAGGCGAGGACGAACTCGCGGCCCGGTGTCTCGGACTCCTTCTCGATCTCGGAGACGCCGCCGAAGAACTGGAGCTGGATGCGGCGGACCGGGAGCTTGTAGCGCAGGGCTGCGACGGTGTGGGCGAGCTCGTGGACGAGCACCGAGGCGTAGAACGCGATCGCGAAGAAGAGCGCGACGAGGTAGCGGGCGGCGCCGAGCCCGGGCAGGACCCGGTCGAGCTGTCCGCCGAAGACCCAGGTGATCAGCGCGGCGACGACGAACCAGCTGGGCGCCACGTACACGGGCACGCCGAAGGGACGGCCCATCAGGAGGCCGCCGCCGGGGTCTGCCGGGCGCCGCGGTTTGCCCTTCCCGGGCCCGGTGCCGGGGTCCGTGCCCCCTGCGCCGTGCTGCGGGCGCCCGCTGTCGCCGCTCTCGTCCACGTGGTCCCTCCGGTCGGTGGCGTCTGCCACGATCATGCTGCGTGCGAGCTCTGTGGTCGATGGTATGCCGCGGGGTGTCGGTGGCGGGCCGTAGGGTCTGCGACATGACCTCCGTACCGCGCCCGCACCGGCCACCTTCGTCCCTGTCGCCGTCGCGCGCGAGCGATTTCATGCAATGCCCCCTGCTGTACCGCTTCCGGGTCATCGACAGGCTGCCCCAGAAGCCCAGTGAGGCGGCTACCCGGGGCACGCTGGTGCATGCGGTGCTCGAGCGGCTGTTCGACGCCCCTGCGGAGGAGCGCACGGCACCGCGGGCCAGGGCGCTCGTACCCGGTCAGTGGGACCGGCTGCTCGAGTCGAAGCCGGAGCTGGCCGAGCTGTTCTCCGGCGAGGGGGCGGGCGAACGGCTCGCCGGGTGGCTGGACCAGGCGGAACAGCTCGTGGAGAAGTGGTTCTCGCTGGAGGACCCGACGCGCCTGGAGCCGGCCGAGCGGGAGCTGTTCGTCGAGACCGAGCTGGACTCCGGGCT
Organism: Streptomyces clavifer; assembly: GCF_036345975.1. NCBI lineage: Bacteria > Bacillati > Actinomycetota > Actinomycetes > Kitasatosporales > Streptomycetaceae > Streptomyces > Streptomyces clavifer. The sequence continues at coordinate 1,440,759 of NZ_CP107793.1, forward strand.
GCGCCTGCGCGGTGTGATCGACCGGATCGACGTGGCCCCGACGGGCGAGGTCCGGATCGTCGACTACAAGACGGGCAAGGCGCCGCGGCCGGAGTACTCCGAGGGCGCGCTGTTCCAGATGAAGTTCTACGCGCTGGTGATCTGGCGCCTGAAGAACGTGGTGCCGCGGCGGCTGCAGCTGGTGTACCTGGGCAGCGGTGACGTGCTGACGTACGACCCGGTGCCGGCCGATCTGGAGCGGGTGGAGCGCAAGCTGCTCGCCCTGTGGGAGGCGATCACGCTGGCGACGGAGACGGGTGAGTGGCGCCCCCGGCCGACGAAGCTGTGCGGATGGTGCGACCACCAGGCCGTCTGTCCCGAGTTCGGCGGGACTCCCCCGGTTTATCCGCTGTCGGTCCGCCCGGCCGAGTCGGTGGAGGGTGTGCAGGGCAGAATGGAGCCGGTCCGGGCCGAGGCCGGCCAGCCGGCGGCCCTCGAAAGCCCTTAAGGAGAATCCGTGGCAATCCGCGTCCTGCTGGTCGATGATCAACCGCTGCTGCGCACCGGCTTCCGGATGATCCTGGAGGCCGAGGGCGACCTCGCGGTGGTCGGTGAGGCCGGTGACGGCCTGCAGGCCATCGACCAGGTGCGGGCCCTGCAGCCCGACGTCGTGCTGATGGACATCCGGATGCCGCGGATGGACGGTGTCGAGGCCACCCGCCAGATCACGGGTCCGGGACGGGACGGTCCGGCGAAGGTACTGGTGCTGACGACCTTCGACCTCGACGAGTACGTGGTCGAGGCGCTGCGCGCGGGCGCCAGCGGCTTCCTCCTGAAGGACGCTCCGGCCGTCGAGCTGGTGCAGGCCATCCGGGTGGTGGCGGCCGGCGAGGCGATGCTGGCGCCGAGCATCACGCGCCGGCTGCTCGACAAGTACGCGGACCACCTGCCCTCGGGCGAGGACCCCGTCCCGGACGCGCTGCACACCCTGACCGACCGCGAGGTGGAAGTGCTGAAGCTGGTGGCGCGCGGCCTGTCGAACGCGGAGATCGCCGCTGACCTTTTCGTGAGCGAGACGACGGTCAAGACGCATGTGGGCCACGTGCTGACGAAGCTGGGCCTGCGCGACCGGGTGCAGGCAGCGGTCTACGCGTACGAGAGCGGCCTGGTGCGTCCCGGGGCGCAGTGAGCGCGAGCGGTACGGAAAGGCCGATGCGGTCCGGAGCCAGTGGCTCCGGACCGCATCGGCTTTTCGGTGTGCCGGCTCAGCCGGTGCTGTTCTTGAGCTCCCAGAGCTGCAGGTCGGCCGAGGAGGTGACGGCCCACTCCACGCCGGTCAGGCCGTCGCGGGAGGCGACGTACTGCTTGCCCTGCCAGACCGGGAGGACGGGGACGTCGGTGGCGACGATGTCCTGGATCTTCGAGAAGGTCTCGGCCGCGGCGCTGCGGTCCGCCACCCGCCGGGACTCCGGGATGAGGGTGTCCTGGATGAGGGTGGACTCGTAGGGCGAGTTGAGGAAGTTGTTCTTGTCGAGGAACGGCGCCGTGTAGGTGTCGGGGTCCGGGAAGTCGGGGAACCATCCCATGCCGTAGACCGCGTAGTCGCCGTTGCTCTGCGCGGCCCGGTACTTGGCCCAGGGAGTGCCCTTGACGTCGACCTCGAAGAGCTTCGAGTCGTTGAGCTGCTTGCCCAGCGCCTTGTACTCGGCGGCGGTGGCGGGACCGTAGTGGTCCGTCGTGTAGTGCAGCGTGAACTTCACCGGCGTCGAGATGCCGGCCCTCTCCAGGATCTTCCCGGCCTCGTCGACGTCGGGCTCGCCGTACTTGTTGAAGAAGGAGTTGGTGTGGTTGGTGATGCCGCTCGGGATCAGCGAGTAGAGCGGTTCGGCCGTGGTGCCGTACACGCCGCTCGCGATGGCGCCCCGGTCGATGATCTGGGCCATGGCCTGGCGCACGGCCTTGTCCTTGACCGCCGGGTCCTCGGTGTTGAAGGCCATGTAGCTGATGGCGAGGCCGGGCATCTCCGTGAGCTTGATGCCGTCCACCGGATCCTGGAGCATCTTCTGGGCCTGCTCGGGCGACATGGTGCGCGTCATCATGTCGATCTCCCCGTCCTCGAGCGCCTTGCCCATGGCCACGGCGTCGGGGTAGAGGTCGAGCTCCACCTTGTTGTTGAGGATCTTCACGTCGCCCTTGTACTTGGGGTTCTTGGTGAAGACCATCTTGACGACCTGGTCGCCCTTGACCTCGGGCTTCATGGTGTACGGGCCGGACCCGTCGACCTCGAAGCCCTCGCGGGGGCTCTTCGCCGGGTACTTGTCCTTCTGCACGATGCCGGCGGCCGGGGTCGCGAGCTTGTACGGGAAGGTCGCGTCCGGGGTCTTCAGGTGGAAGACGATCTGGTCCTCCCCCTTGGTCTCCATCGTGTCGATGTTGGCGAGCAGACCGACGGGACCGGCCTCGTCCTCGATGTCGAGCACGCGCTGGATGGAGTACTTCACGTCGTCCGGAGTGACGGGCGTGCCGTCCGCGAAGGTCAGGCCGGCGCGGAGGGTGCAGCGGTAGCTCTCGTTCTCCGTGTCGGTGAACGCGCAGCTCCGGGCCGCCTCGGGCACGGGCTCACCGCCGCCGCGCGGGATGTGGGTCAGCGTCTGCACCGTCTGGCGCAGCACGTTCCAGACTCCCGCCTCGTAGCCGATCGCCGGGTCGAACGGCGCCGGCGCCTCGGAGGAGGAGGAGAACTGGTCCGTCGTCCCGACAACGATGGCATCGCCCTCGCCTTCCGACCCGCCACAGGCGGCGAGCACGGGCGCCAGCAGGCCCACTACGGCCGGCAGCACCAGCGTCTTGCGGTTCATCTGGACGTTCTCCACTCATTCCGGCCTGTGAGAAATCCGAGATTAGTAGGCGCCGCGAGGCGACTTGACCGGTGCTCGCGGGCCCCGTATCCACTCGGTGATCGCTCATGACCGCGCGTCTATGTCACGCTCGGGAATGATTCGTACAGTGATCCATGAAACCGGACGTATGGGTGCGTGAAACGGGCAGCCGGGCTTGGAACGGGCTCCCGCGGACGTGACACCAAGTGACGAAGGTCACTCTCCCGGCGGACGCCCTTCGTTGACATGCACCTGGCTTGTGCGCTGTGCCCGGGGAGGTCGCCGCCTGCCGCGCACGCCGCGGGGCGACGCTCGGTGCTCGGATCAGGGCGTTTCGGTGACCAGGGCGCGCAGGAAGGCGAGGTCCACCTGTTCGAGCGACGGAACGACCACCCGTCCCGGCGCGACGGCGATCGGTGCCACGGACGGCACGGCGACCACCCGGCAGCCCGCGGCCTCGGCTGCGGCGACTCCCGTCGCGGTGTCCTCGACGACCGCGCAGCGCCACGGGTCCGCCCCGAAGCCGGCCGCCGCGGCGAGATAGGGCTCGGGGTGGGGCTTCGTCCGGGCCACCTCGTCACCCGCGATCGTGAGCGCGAAGTGGTGGCGGCCCACCGAGTCCAGCACCCGCTCGATGATCCTCCGGTGGGACGCCGAGACCAGGGCCGTGGGCACCTCGTGCGCGGCGAGCTCGGCGAGCAGCCGGGCGGCGCCGGGCATCAGCGGCACCCCGCGGCCGATGCGCTTCTCGAAGCGGTCGTTGAGCAGGACCGTGAGCTCCTCGATGGCGATGTCGGCGCCGGTGACGTCGATGAGGTAGCCGGCACTGCGGGTCATCGGCCCGCCGACGACCACGTCGCGCCATGCCTCGTCGAGCCGGTGCCCGAGGTCGGCGAAGACCTCGACCTCCACGTCCCACCAGAAGCCCTCGGTGTCGACCAGGGTGCCGTCCATGTCGAGAAGAACCGCCTGCAGGGCGGAGCCTTCGGCCGTGCGGGTCAAGGACGCGGGGACCGTACTGGTCATCCGGCACACCTCCGTGAGGGACGAGAAGGCCGGCCGCGTTCCCGGTGGGAACGGCGACCGGCCTGCACTGGACCGACCATTCTACGACTCGTCCGGCTACGGCGCGGGGTACGGCGCCCCACCGTGCGTCGAACGGCTCACTACCGTGCGTTGAAGTACTTCGCCTCGGGGTGGTGGATGACGATCGCGTCCGTGGACTGCTCCGGGTGCAGCTGGAACTCCTCGGACAGCTTCACACCGATGCGCTCGGGCTCCAGGAGCGCGGCGATCTTCGCCCGGTCCTCCAGGTCGGGGCAGGCACCGTAGCCGAGGGAGAAGCGCGCTCCGCGGTACTTCAGCGCGAACATCTCCTCGACGTCGGACGGGTCCTCCCCGGCGAAGCCCAGCTCGCTGCGGACGCGCGCGTGCCAGTACTCGGCGAGCGCCTCGGCCAGCTGCACGGACAGGCCGTGCAGCTCCAGGTAGTCGCGGTAGGAATTCGCTTCGAAGAGCTCGGCGGTGGCACCGCCGATCTTCGAGCCGACCGTCACGACCTGGAGTCCGATCACGTCCGTCTCCCCCGACTCCTCGGGACGGAAGAAGTCCGCGAGACAGAGGCGGCGGCCGCGGCGCTGGCGCGGGAAGGTGAAGCGGGTGCGCTCGGAGCCGTCCTCGTGCAGCAGGATCAGGTCGTCGCCCTTGGAGACGCACGGGAAGTAGCCGTAGACGACGGCGGCCTCCAGCAGGTTCTCGGTGTGGAGCTTGTCGAGCCAGCCGCGCAGGTGCGGACGGCCCTCGGTCTCCACGAGCTCCTCGTACGTCGGCCCGTCGCCCGCGCGGGCCTGCTTGAGGCCCCACTGGCCCTTGAAGAGGGCGCCCTCGTCCAGCCAGGAGGCGTACTCCTTGAGCTGGATCCCCTTCACCACGCGGGTGCCCCAGAACGGCGGCTCGGGGACCGGGTTGGTGACGGACACGTCGGAGCGCACCCCCTCCTCCGTCTCCTCGGCCTCCGGCACGGCGATGTCCCGCTTGGGCACCCTGCGCTGCTTCAGCTCGGGCAGGGTGGCGCCCGGGACGCCCCGCTTGACGGCGATGAGGGCGTCCATCAGGCGCAGCCCCTCGAAGGCGTCACGGGCGTAGCGGACCTCGCCCTCGTAGATCTCGTGCAGGTCCTGCTCGACGTAGGCCCGGGTGAGGGCGGCGCCGCCGAGGATCACCGGGTAGTCGGCCGACAGCTTGCGCTGGTTCAGCTCCTCCAGGTTCTCCTTCATGATCACGGTCGACTTCACCAGGAGACCGGACATGCCGATGACGTCGGCCCGGTGCTCCTCGGCGGCCTCCAGGATCGCGGAGACGGGCTGCTTGATGCCCAGGTTGACGACGTTGTAGCCGTTGTTCGACAGGATGATGTCGACGAGGTTCTTGCCGATGTCGTGGACGTCGCCGCGGACCGTGGCGAGCACGATGGTGCCCTTGCCGTCGGCGTCGGACTTCTCCATGTGCGGCTCGAGGTGCGCCACCGCGGTCTTCATGACCTCGGCGGACTGCAGCACGAAGGGCAGCTGCATCTGGCCGGAGCCGAAGAGCTCGCCGACGACCTTCATGCCCGCGAGCAGGGTGTCGTTGACGATGTCGAGGGCGGGCCGGGTCCGCAGGGCCTCGTCGAGGTCGGTCTCCAGGCCGTTCTTCTCGCCGTCGATGATGCGGCGCTGCAGGCGCTCGTCCAGCGGCAGGGCGAGGAGTTCCTCCGCCTTGCCCGCCTTCATCGACTTCATGTTGACGCCCTCGAAGAGCTCCATGAGCCGCTGCAGCGGGTCGTAGCCCTCGGCGCGCCGGTCGTACACGAGGTCGAGGGCGACCTTGACCTGCTCCTCCTCCAGCCGGGCGATCGGCAGGATCTTGGAGGCGTGCACGATCGCCGAGTCCAGACCGGCCTTGACGCACTCGTCGAGGAAGACGGAGTTCAGGACGACGCGGGCGGCCGGGTTCAGGCCGAAGGAGATGTTGGACAGGCCGAGCGTGGTCTGTACGTCGGGGTGCCGCTTCTTCAGCTCGCGGATCGCCTCGATCGTGGCGATGCCGTCCTTGCGGGACTCCTCCTGGCCCGTACAGATGGTGAAGGTCAGGCAGTCGATGAGGATGTCCGCCTCGTGGATGCCCCAGTTGCCCGTGAGGTCCTCGATGAGGCGCTCGGCGATGGCGACCTTGTGCTCGACGGTGCGGGCCTGGCCCTCCTCGTCGATGGTCAGCGCGATCAGCGCGGCACCGTGTTCGGAGGCCAGCGCGCTGACCTTGGCGAAGCGGGACTCGGGGCCGTCGCCGTCCTCGTAGTTGACGGAGTTGAGGACGGCTCGTCCGCCGAGCTTCTCCAGACCGGCCCGCAGCACGGGGAGTTCGGTGGAGTCCAGGACGATGGGGAGGGTCGAGGCGGTGGCGAAACGGCCGGCCAGCTCCTCCATGTCGGCGACGCCGTCGCGGCCCACGTAGTCGACGCAGAGGTCGAGCATGTGCGCGCCCTCGCGGATCTGGTCGCGGGCCATCTCCACGCAGTCGTCCCAGCGCGCGCCCAGCATGGCCTCGCGGAACTTCTTCGACCCGTTGGCGTTCGTGCGCTCGCCGATCGCCAGGTAGGAGGTGTCCTGGCGGAACGGGACGGTCTGGTAGAGCGAGGCGGCGCCCGGTTCGGGGCGCGGCTCGCGGACGGTGGGTGCCATGCCGCGGACCCGCTCGACGACCTGCCGCAGGTGCTCGGGGGTCGTGCCGCAGCAGCCGCCGACCAGGGAGAGGCCGTACTCGCGCACGAAGGTCTCCTGGGCGTCCGCGAGCTCGGCCGGGGACAGCGGGTAGTGCGCGCCGTTCTTGCCGAGCACCGGCAGGCCGGCGTTCGGCATGCAGGAGAGCGGGATGCGGGAGTGCCGGGCGAGGTAGCGCAGGTGCTCGCTCATCTCGGCGGGGCCGGTGGCACAGTTCAGGCCGATCATGTCGATGCCGAGCGGCTCGAGCGCGGTCAGCGCGGCACCGATCTCGGAGCCGAGCAGCATCGTGCCGGTCGTCTCGACGGTGACGGAGCAGATGACCGGCAGGTCGGCGCCGGTGGCTTCGAGGGCGCGCCGGGCGCCGATGACGGACGCCTTGGTCTGCAGGAGGTCCTGGGTGGTCTCCACCAGGAGGGCGTCGGCGCCGCCGGCGATCATGCCTTCGGCGTTCTGCTGGTAGGCGTCGCGGAGCTTGTCGTACGGGGCGTGGCCCAGGGTCGGCAGTTTGGTGCCGGGGCCCATGGATCCCAGTACCCAGCGCTGCTGCCCGGTGGACGCGGTGAACTCGTCGGCCACCTCGCGTGCGATGCGCGCGCCGGACTCGGAGAGCTCGAAGACCCGCTCCGGAATGTCGTACTCGCCGAGGGCCGCGAGGTTCGCGCCGAAGGTGTTGGTCTCGACGCAGTCGACGCCGACCGCGAAGTACTCCTCGTGCACCGAACGGACGATGTCGGGCCGGGTCGCGTTCAGGACCTCGTTGCAGCCTTCGAGGTTCTGGAAGTCCTCGAGGGTGGGGTCCTGGGCCTGGAGCATCGTGCCCATGGCACCGTCCGCCACGACCACTCGGGTGGCGAGAGCCTCCCGTAGGGCCGCGGCACGGGTCCGGCTGTCAGCGGAAGGGGTCGGCAACGAGGCCATGGATGTTCTCCCTGGAATGCGACGGCTGTCGGCTTTGCGCCCTTCTGCGGAGGAGGGCACGCGGCCAGCGTAGCCGGGCGGGGCGCAGGGCGGTCGTAGCGTCCCACGGGGCGGACTGCATGCTGTGCGGACGGCGGGGCCCGGTCGCGTGGTGGCGCGGAATCACCGCGCCGCCGGACAGGGGTCGGCATCGACCGATAGTGTTCAGCATTGTCGAACCGAGGTGGAGGAGTACGGCGCGATGGCCAAGAACATCCAGTCGCTCGAGCGGGCGGCGGCGATGCTGCGTCTGCTGGCGGGCGGTGAGCGCCGGCTCGGGCTCTCCGACATCTCGTCATCGCTGGGACTGGCCAAGGGCACCGCACACGGCATCCTGCGGACGCTGCAGCACGAGGGCTTCGTGGAGCAGGACGCGACGTCCGGCCGCTACCAGCTCGGCGCCGAGCTGCTGCGCCTGGGCAACAGCTACCTCGACGTCCACGAGCTCCGGGCCCGCGCCCTGGTGTGGACCGACGACCTGGCCCGCTCGAGCGGCGAGAGCGTCCACCTCGGCGTGCTGCACCAGCACGGCGTGCTCATCGTCCACCACGTCTTCCGGCCCGACGACAGCCGCCAGGTGCTGGAGGTCGGCGCGATGCAGCCGCTGCACTCCACCGCCCTGGGCAAAGTGCTCTCCGCCTACGACCCGGTCGCGCACAGCGAGGTCGTCGAGGCGGAACGGCGGCCGTTCACCCCGCACACCGTCACCGGCGAGCAGGAGTTCGAGTCGCTGCTCGACCTGATCCGGGCGCAGGGCTGGGCGTCCGACGTGGAGGAGACCTGGGAGGGCGTGGCGGCGGTGGCCGCCCCGGTCCACGACCGGCGCGGCATGCCGGTCGGCGCGGTGGCCGTGACGGGCGCCGTGGAACGCGTGTCGCCGGGCGGCGACCTGCGCCCCGAGCTGATCGCCGCCGTGCGGGACTGCGCCCGCGCGGTCTCCCGGGATCTGGGCGCCGGGCGCTTCTGAGCGCCCACCGCGCCGACGGTAACGATCGAGTCCCGCACCGAGTCCCACGTCACAGAACTCTTGACGCTTCCTTCATTCGGGAGAAACATTGCCGTTCACCGGTCGGCATTGTCGAACGCTTAACGGCAATACGCGTTAGGGTGTGACAGTGCCGAGGGCCGGTCAAGCCCTTGCAGGTGACGCACTCGTACGGACGAGTACCCACCTGGGGCGCGATCCACCGGAGGGACCCGGTGTTTCGCCTTCCCCTGGACGAAGGACAAAGGAGTCGCGGTGTCCAGCTCCGACATCTTCATCGGCGAGACCATCGGTACCGCCGTACTCACCCTGCTCGGCGGCGGTGTCTGTGCCGCCGTCACGCTCAAGCGCTCCAAGGCGCAGAACGCCGGCTGGCTCGCCATCACCTTCGGGTGGGGTTTCGCCGTACTCACCGGCGCCTACCTCGCCTCCGGTGTGTCCGGCGCCCACCTGAACCCCGCGGTCACGCTCGGCCTCGCGATCCAGGGCGGCACCGAGTGGAGCGACGTACCCCTGTACTTCGCCTCCCAGCTGCTCGGCGCGATGATCGGTGCCGTGCTCGTCTGGGCCGTGTACTACGGACAGTTCCACGCGCACCTCACCGATCCCGAGATCGTGAAGGCCCAGCCCGCCGTGGAGGGCATGGTCGACCAGTCGGCCGCCCCCAAGGCCGGCCCCGTGCTCGGCGTCTTCTCCACCGGTCCGGAGATCCGGCACGCGGTGCAGAACGTGGTCACGGAGGTCATCGCCACCGCTGTGCTGATCCTGGCGATCCTCACTCAGGGGCTCAACAACGAGGGCAACGGACTCGGCACGCTCGGCGCGCTGATCACCGCCCTGGTCGTCGTCGGTATCGGCCTCTCGCTCGGCGGCCCGACCGGCTACGCGATCAACCCGGTACGTGACCTCGGTCCGCGCATCGTGCACGCGCTGCTGCCACTGCCGAACAAGGGTGGTTCCGACTGGAGCTACGCCTGGGTACCGGTAGTGGGACCGCTCATAGGCGCCGCTCTGGCCGGCGGGCTCTACAACCTCGCCTTCGCCTGAGCCGTGATCCTTCACACCACACAGACCTCCGGGAGCACACCGTGACCGACGCACACACCACCGGCCCGTTCATCGCGGCCATCGACCAGGGCACCACGTCCAGCCGCTGCATCGTCTTCGACAAGGACGGCCGGATCGTCTCCGTCGACCAGAAGGAGCACGAGCAGATCTTCCCGAAGCCCGGCTGGGTCGAACACGACGCGACCGAGATCTGGGAGAACGTCCAGGAAGTCGTCGCGGGGGCGATCGTCAAGGCCGGCATCACCTCGGCCGACGTCAAGGCCATCGGCATCACCAACCAGCGCGAGACGACCCTGCTCTGGGACAAGAACACCGGTGAGCCGGTCCACAACGCCCTCGTCTGGCAGGACACCCGCACCGACGCGCTCTGCAAGGAGCTCGGCCGCAACGTCGGCCAGGACCGCTTCCGCCGCGAGACGGGCCTGCCGCTCGCGTCGTACTTCGCGGGCCCGAAGGTCCGCTGGCTGCTCGACAACGTCGAGGGGCTGCGCGAGCGGGCCGAGCGGGGCGACATCCTCTTCGGCACCATGGACTCCTGGGTCATCTGGAATCTGACCGGCGGCACCGACGGCGGCGTCCACGTCACCGACGTCACCAACGCCTCGCGCACCCTCCTGATGAACCTCCACTCGATGCAGTGGGACGACAAGATCGTCCAGTCGATGCAGATCCCGAGCGCGGTGCTGCCCGAGATCCGGTCCTCCGCCGAGGTGTACGGCAACGCCAAGGGCGGAGTCCTCGACGGGGTCCCGGTGGCCTCCGCGCTCGGCGACCAGCAGGCCGCGCTGTTCGGCCAGACGTGTTTCGCCCAGGGCGAGGCCAAGTCCACGTACGGCACCGGCACCTTCATGCTGATGAACACCGGCCACACCCCGGTGAACTCGTACAACGGGCTGCTGACGACCGTCGGCTACCGGATCGGCGACCAGAAGCCGGTCTACGCCCTCGAGGGGTCCATCGCCGTCACCGGTTCGCTGGTGCAGTGGATGCGCGACCAGATGGGCCTGATCAAGTCCGCCGCCGAGATCGAGACGCTGGCCTCGTCGGTCGAGGACAACGGCGGCGCGTACTTCGTGCCCGCCTTCTCCGGCCTGTTCGCCCCCTACTGGCGCCCCGACGCCCGTGGTGTCATCACCGGTCTCACCCGTTACGTGACCAAGGCGCACATCGCCCGTGCCGTGCTCGAAGCCACCGCCTGGCAGACCCGTGAGATCAGCGACGCCATGACGAAGGACTCCGGCGTCGAGCTGACCGCGCTCAAGGTCGACGGCGGCATGACCTCCAACAACCTGCTGATGCAGACGCTCTCCGACTTCCTGGACGCGCCCGTGGTGCGCCCCATGGTCGCCGAGACCACCTGCCTCGGCGCCGCCTACGCCGCCGGTCTCGCCGTCGGCTTCTGGCCGGACACCGACGCGCTGCGCGCCAACTGGCGCCGGGCCGCCGAGTGGACACCCCGAATGGACGCGGGCACCCGCGACCGCGAGTACCGGAGCTGGCTCAAGGCCGTGGAGCGTTCCATGGGCTGGCTCGACGAAGACACTGCTGAGGAGTAATCGATATGACCACCCTGCAGAGCGTCCCCGCCCTCGGGACGCATCCGGCCTCCGGCTCCCTTCCGAGCCGCGCCGAAACCCGGGAGCAGCTTTCCAAGGCGACGTACGACCTCCTGGTGATCGGCGGCGGCATCCTGGGCATCTCCACCGCCTGGCACGCCGCGCAGTCCGGCCTGCGGGTGGCCCTGGTGGACGCCGGCGACTTCGCCGGCGCCACCTCCTCCGCCTCCTCCAAGCTCCTCCACGGCGGTCTGCGCTACCTGCAGACCGGCGCGGTGAAGCTGGTCGCGGAGAACCACTTCGAGCGGCGCGCGGTGTCCCGTGAGGTCGCCCCGCACCTGGCCAACCCGCTCACCTTCTACCTGCCGGTCTACAAGGGCGGGCCGCACAGTGCGGCCAAGCTCGGTGCGGGCGTCTTCGCGTACTCGGCCCTGTCCGCGTTCGGTGACGGCGTCGGCCATGTGATCAGCCCGGCCCGGGCGCAGCGCGACGTGCCCGAGCTGCGCACGGACAACCTCAAGGCCGTCGCGGTCTACGGCGACGACCAGATGAACGACGCCCGGATGGCACTCATGACGGTCCGGGCGGCCGTCGACGCCGGTGCCGTCGTGCTCAACCACGCCGCGGTCACCGGTCTGCGCTTCACCCGGGGACGGGTCACCGGGGCCGAGCTCGAGGACCGTCAGGACGGGACGGAGTTCGGCGTGAACGCCCGCCTCGTGCTGAACGCCACCGGTCCGTGGGTCGATCACCTGCGGAAGATGGAGAATCCGGACGCCGCTCCGTCCATCCGTCTGTCCAAGGGCGCGCACCTGGTCCTCAAGCGCACGCGTCCGTGGAAGGCGGCCCTGGCGACGCCGATCGACAAGTACCGCATCACGTTCGCCCTGCCGTGGGAGGACATGCTGCTGCTCGGCACGACGGACGAGGAGTACGAGGGCGATCCGGCCGATGTCTCGGTCACCGAGAAGGACACGGCCCAGATCCTGGACGAGGCGGCGTTCTCCGTCCGGGACCAGCAGTTGTCCCGCGACCTCATCACGTACTCCTTCGCGGGGCTTCGGGTGCTGCCGGGCGGTCCCGGGGGCACGGCGAAGGCCAAGCGCGAGACGGTCGTGTCCGAGGGGCGCGGCGGGATGCTGTCGGTCGCGGGCGGGAAGTGGACCACGTTCCGCCACATCGGCCGCACGGTGATGAACAAGCTGGCCGCGCTTCCCGGGCACCCCCTCGCCGAGGACATGGAGCCGATGGCACGGCTGCCGCGGAAGCTGCCGCTGCCCGGTATCGCGAACCCGAACGCGGTCGCGCACCGGCTGATGGTCGACGGCGGGACCCCGGGTCCGCGGATGGCGGCCGACACGGCCCGCCACCTCGCCACGCACTACGGGTCGCTCTCCTTCGACATCGCGCGGCTGGCCAACGAGAACCCGGCGCTGGCGGACCGCATCCACCCGGACGCACCGGAGATCTGGGCGCAGGTGGCGTACGCCCGCGACCGCGAGTGGGCCGAGACCGCGGACGACGTGCTGCGCCGCCGGACGACGCTGACGATCCGGGGCCTGGCGACGGACGAGATCCGGGCCGGGGTCGAGGACGTGCTCGCCGACCGGCACTGACGGTCCGTACGGAACACAGGGGCGGCTCCGGGAGGAGCCGCCCTTCCGCGTGCGCCCCTGCCGTGCCATACCGCCGCCACACCGGTGCGATGTGACGTGGGGACAGTGGAGGGATGACCGTACAGGGGGTCTTCACCTGTCGGCGGCGCTCGACGGTGCCGTCATCGACGAGATCCTCGGCTGCCACGCGGTGTACCGGCACGACCTGCAGTCGATCACCGTGGACGGATTCGGCCTGACGCACGGCGAACAGCTGGAGACCTTGCAGCGGTTCGCCGAGGAGATCGCCCCGGTCCTGCGACGCGAGGCGGCCTCCACGCTCTGGGAGTGACCCGGGCCGCGCGGCACCCCGGGGTGCCGGAACCCGGCCGTCGCCCCGCTGCCCCGTCGCCCCGCGGCCGGGTCGCCGGGCCCGGTTCTCAGGCCCCCGCAGGCCCCCCTGATCGAGCCTGCGCGAAGGGGGCCCGGGCGGGGCCGTCCGGGTGGGCCCACAGCCCGCGGGCCGCGAGCCTGGGCAGGACGCCCTCGCCGAACCAGTACGCCTCCTCCAGGTGCGGGTATCCGGAGAGGATGAACTCGTCGATGCCGAGCCGGTGGTACTCCTCGATGCGGTCGGCGACCTCCTCGTGGCTGCCGACGAGCGCGGTCCCCGCGCCGCCGCGGACCAGGCCGATGCCCGCCCACAGGTTGGGGTGGATCTCCAGACCGTCGCGGCCGCCGCCGTGCAGGGCAAGCATGCGCTTCTGCCCGTCGGACTCACTGCGGGCGAGCCCCTCCTGGACGGAGCGCACGACGGCGGGGTCGAAGCCCGCCAGGAGGCGGTCCGCCTCGCCCCACGCCTGCTCCGCGGTGTCCCGGGCGATGACGTGGAGCCGGATACCGAAGCGCGGGGTGCGACCCTCACGCTCGGCGAGCCCGCGTATCCAGGCGATCTTCTCCGCGACCTGGGCGGGCGGTTCACCCCACGTGAGGTAGACGTCGGCGTGCCGGGCGGCGACCACACCGGCGGCGGGCGAGGAGCCGCCGAAGTACACCTGGGGCACCGGGTCGGGGACCCGGGTGAGCCGGGCGTCCTCGACGGTGAGGTGCTCGCCCTTCAGATTCACCGTCCTGCCGCCCCACAGGTCCCGGACGATCTCCAGGAACTCGCCGGTACGGGCGTAGCGCGCGTCCTTGTCGAGGAAGTCCCCGTACGCGCGCTGCTCGCGGCTCTCCCCTCCGGTCACCACGTTGAGCAGCAGCCGGCCCCCGGTCTGGCGCTGGTAGGTGGCGGCCATCTGCGCGGCGAGCGTGGGCGAGACGAAGCCGGGCCGGAACGCCACCAGGAACTTCAGCCGCTCGGTGTGCTGGCTGACCATGGCCGTGGTCAGCCAGGCGTCCTCGCACCAGGCGCCGGTCGGGGTCAGGACCCCTTCGAAGCCGAGGTCCTCGGCGGCGCGGGCGATCTGGGCGAGGTAGCGGACGGTGGGCGGTCGGTCGCCGCCCGCGGCGGTGACGGGGGTGCCGTGGCCACCGCCGACGACGTGGCGGCTGTCGCCGTTGGTGGGCAGGAACCAGTGGAACGTGAGAGGCACGGGGTTCTCCGATCAGGGGTGGCACAGCAGGCCGCGGCAGGGCGGGGCGGGTGCCGTCGAGGGCGTGGCGGCCGAGGTACTGGATCTTCCAGCGGGCCGGGTCGGGGAAGGGTCTTCGGCAACCCCGGGTGGGCGGCCGCGCAGACGGGCGTGCCGATGGTGACGCCGTCAACCACCGCGAACGGGTCCGTGGCCCCGGCCACCGCCGGAGTCCGAAGCCGGCGCCCGGCTCTGCGCCGGCGGGCAGGGTGCGGACGTCGAGCGGTACGACCGTGTGGCCCCGGTCGGCGAGGGGCGCCGGGTCACCGGTGGGGAGAGGTCCCTGGAACGGGCAGGACCGTCCTGGTCAGGACGGCTCCGGACAGCGCACGAAGGAGGGAACCCTCAGACTTCGCGACAACAGAACGCGCTGGCGACACGTGCGAGGTCGATGTGACGTCGCTGCGTGAGATTCCGTCGGTCCTTCATGCCGGTCAGACTAGCCACCCCCGGCCCCGGCAGTCGAGTGGGCGATCGCTGCGCGGTGCTGGGGTTTCCCTTCCACCGGCCCTGCCGGTGGACGACCGGCCCGGTCCGGGGGTAGGTGGTCGTGCGCGTGGAACCGCCCGGGCACACCGAGGCGGTGACGCGGCAGGGCTCGCTGCCCGGGCCGCCGAGGAGCCCTCTCCCCCGGCCCGCGGTGAACGAGACCGTGCGCACCCTCGAACGCGAGCTCGGGGCGGACCCCAGGTGATGTCATGCACCGGTTCACACACCGGCGGCTCGAGGACGCCGGCGGGGGTGTCCTGCTGGTGCTTCAGCACCGCGGGCCGGGCTCGGTCCCGCGCGTGGCACGCGCTGGGGCCGCCTCCATGTGGAGCGCGCCCGGGGCCCGCGACCGGGCGGGGAGATCGCGGCACGCTCCGGGGCCGCATAATGAGGCTGATACATCGGATGTCTTGTGTGCGAGGAGGCCCTGCATGGCCGTCACCGACGAAGCGATCGAGAAGATCAAGGGGATGATCGTCTCGGGCGCTCTGGGGCCGGGCGACCGGCTTCCCAAGGAGAGCGAACTCGCTTCCGAGCTGGGGCTTTCCCGCAACTCGCTGCGCGAGGCGGTGCGCGCGCTGTCGCTGATCCGGATTCTCGACGTACGCCAGGGCGACGGCACCTATGTCACCAGCCTGGATCCTCAGCTCCTGCTGGAGGCGCTGAGCTTCGTGGTGGACTTCCACCGTGACGACACGGTGCTGGAGTTCCTCGCGGTCCGCCGGATCCTGGAGCCCGCCGCCACGGCGATGGCCGCACTGCGCATCGAGGAGGCCCAGCTGGACGTGCTGGGCGCGCAGCTGGACGCACTGGGCGATGCCCCCTCGGTGGAGGAACTGGTCGCCTGCGATCTGGAGTTCCACCGCGGGATCGTCCGGTCCTCCGGCAACGCGGTCCTGTGCTCGCTGCTGGACGGCCTGTCCGGGCCGACCACCCGGGCCAGGGTGTGGCGCGGGCTGACCCAGGAGGACGCGGTGAGCCGGACCCTGCACGAGCACCGGGCGATCCTCGCCGCCCTGCGGGACCGGGACGCGGAGGCGGCCCGGTCCTGGGCGACGGTGCACGTGGCGAGCGTGGAGCAGTGGCTGCGCTCGACCCTGTGAGGCGCGTTCCCGGCGTACCGGCAGGGACACCGGCCCTCCGGCTCAGCGGGCGGGGCGCAGCCGCAGGCCCTGCATGCCTCCGTCGACGGCGAGCGCGGTGCCGGTGACGGACGCTGCCGCCGGGCTCGCCAGGTAGACGACGGCGGCGGCGACCTCGTCGGCGGAGACCAGCCGTCCCAGCGGCTGGCGGGCGTCGAGGGCGGCGCGCTCGGCCGCCGGGTCCTCGGCCTGTCCGAGCAGCCGGCCGATCCACGGGGTGTCGGCGGTGCCGGGGTTCACGCAGTTGACGCGGATGCCCTCGCGGACGTGGTCGGCGGCCATGGCCAGCGTCAGCGAGAGCACCGCGCCCTTGCTCGCGCTGTAGAGGGCGCGCTGCGGGAGACCCGCGGTGGCGGCGATGGAGCAGGTCTGGGTGATCGACACGGCGCCGGGGCGGGCGGCCGCCGCCCGCCGCAGATGGGGCAGGGCGTGACGGGCGGCGCGGACCATGCCGAGGACGTTGACGTCCAGGACGCGGGTCCATTCCTCGTCGGTGTTGTCCTCGACGGTGCCGATGGAGCCGATCCCCGCGTTCGACACGAGGGTGTGCAGTCCGCCCAGCTCACCGGCTGCCCGGTCGACGGCGTTGCGTACGGCGGCGTCGTCGGTCACGTCGGCCTCGATCGCGAGGACACCGCCGGGGGCCCCCTTCGTCTCACGGTCGACCACGGCGACGCGTGCCCCGCGGGCGAGCAGGAGGGCGGCCACGGCGGCACCGATGCCGGACGCGCCACCCGTGACCAGGGCGGACAGCCCGTCGAAGTCCTGTGTACCGGTCATCAGTGGGTCTCCTCGGCGGTGAGGCGGGCCTGCCAGACGGGGCCCCGCGGGTAGATGTGGGCGGCGATCGAGTCCGGGAGCATCCGGGCGGAGAAGCCCGGCGTGCGGGGGGCGACGTAGTGGCCGTCCCGTATGACGACCGGGTCGGCGAAGTGCTCGTGGAGATGGTCGACGTACTCGATGACCCGGTCCTCCCGGCTGCCGGAGACCGCCACGTAGTCGAACATCGAGAGGTGCTGGACCAGTTCGCACAGTCCGACGCCTCCGGCGTGCGGGCAGACGGGAACGCCGTACTTGGCGGCGAGCAGCAGGATCGCGAGGTTCTCGTTGACGCCCGCGACCCGTGCGGCGTCGATCTGGACGAAGTCGACCGCGTCGGCCTGCAGCAGCTGCTTGAACACGACCCGGTTGGCGACGTGTTCGCCGGTGGCGACCTTGACGGGCTGCCCCGCCCGCACGGCGGCGTGCCCGAGCACGTCGTCGGGGCTGGTCGGTTCCTCGATCCAGTACGGATCGTACGGCGCGAGGGCGCGCATCCACTCCACCGCGGCGGCCACGTCCCAGCGCTGGTTGGCGTCGACCGCGATGCGGATTCCGGGACCGACCGCGGTGCGGGCGAGCGCGAGCCTGCGGATGTCGTCGTCCAGGTCGGCGCCGACCTTGAGCTTGATCTGCGTGAAGCCGTCCGCGACGGCCTCCTCGGCCAGGCGCACGAGTTTGTCGTCGTCGTAGCCGAGCCAGCCGGGTGAGGTCGTGTAGGCGGGGTAGCCCTCGGCGAGCAGCCGTTCGGTGCGCTCCGCGCGGCCCGGCTCGGCGGCCCGGAGCAGGGCGAGCGCCTCGTCGGGGGTGAGCGCGTCCGTGAGGTAGCGGAAGTCGACGAGGGAGACGAGCTCCTGCGGTGTCATCCCGGCGAGGAACTGCCAGACGGGCTGCCCCGCCAGCTTGGCCGCGAGGTCCCAGGCGGCGTTGACGACCGCACCGGCCGCCATGTGCATCACGCCCTTCTCGGGCCCCAGCCAGCGCAGCTGTGAGTCGTGCGTGAGCTCGCGGTACAGGGCGCCGAGAGCGGCGGCGTCGCGCGGCACGGGGCGCCCGACGAGGTGGGTGCGGAGCGTCTCGATGGCTGCGGCCATGACATCGTTGCCGCGGCCGATGGTGAAACAGAAGCCGTGCCCCTGCGCGCCGCCGGTGTCCGTACCGAGGACGACGTAGGCGGCCGAGTAGTCGGGGTCGGTGTTCATGGCGTCCGAGCCGTCCAGCTGCTCCGAGGTCGGGAAGCGGATGTCGTGGACCTCGAAGTCCGTGACGGTCTGACTCATGTGCGCCCCCAGGGGAATAACATCGGACCTCTGCTTGGTCATCCGATGTATAGCGCCGGATACCACCGATCGTCCAGGGTCTGACGGAAATTCGATCAGTTCCGGATCCGCACAGCTCGGATGAATCAAGCTCTGGCACGGATCATTCATGCACGCAAACGGGCTGCGGCCGGGGAGGGCCGAAGCCGTAAGGTTGGCCCGTACACAAGGGAACTTCGGAAGGAGGCCTGGGTGATCGAGCTCGAGGGGGTACCCGAGCTGGTCGACCCGGTCATGGTGGCCGCGTTCGAAGGCTGGAACGACGCCGGTGACGCCGCCTCCACAGCGGTCGGACATCTGGACCGGGAATGGAAGGGCGAGGTGTTCGCGGCGCTCGACGCCGAGGACTACTACGACTTCCAGGTCAACCGGCCCACGGTGTGGCTGGACGGCGGGGTACGGAAGATCACGTGGCCCACCACGCGGCTCTCCGTGGTCCGCATCGGCGGGGAGAAGCCCCGTGACCTGGTGCTGGTCCGGGGCATCGAACCCTCCATGCGATGGCGCTCGTTCTGCAACGAGATCCTCGGCTTCGCCCATGAGCTGGGCGTGGAGATGGTCGTCATCCTGGGGGCGTTGCTGGGTGACACCCCGCACACCCGGCCGGTGCCGGTGAGCGGAGTGACCTCGGACCCCGACCTGGCCAGGACCATGGATCTGGAGGAGACCAAGTACGAGGGCCCGACGGGCATCGTCGGCATCCTCCAGGAGGCCTGTACGCACGCGGGGGTGCCCGCGGTGAGTCTGTGGGCAGCGGTGCCGCACTACGTGTCGCAGCCGCCGAACCCGAAGGCGACGCTGGCCCTGCTGAACCGTCTCGAGGACCTGCTCGGTCTGCGGATCCCGCTGGGCGAGCTGCCCGAGGACGCCCGCGCCTGGCAGCTCGGCGTCGACCAGCTGGCCGCCGAGGACAGCGAGGTCGCGGAGTACGTGCAGACGCTGGAGGAGGCGCGGGACACCGCGGAGCTGCCCGAGGCGTCCGGCGAGGCCATCGCCCGGGAATTCGAGCGGTATCTCAGACGCCGTGACGTCGGGGGTCCGGGCCAGCCGCCCGGCGGCCACGCCACGGAGGGCGGCGACGTGCCCTATCTGCGGGACACGTCGAGCGGCCGCACGAGACCGCCGAAGCCCCAGCGGCCGGAGGCGGAGCGCCCCGGGACGCCCCGGCCGAAGGACGGGGACGAGCCGGAGGACCCGCCGACCGGGCCGGACGAGAACCCGTCCGAGGACTGACACACACGCCGGCCCCCCATGACGCGGACCGGCCCCGGACTTCACTCGGAAGTCCGGGGCCGGTCCGCGTCATGGGGGTCGCGGGACGGGAACTACAGCGCGACGCCCAGGAGGGCGTCGACGGTGCGTGACACGAGGCCGGGCGCACCCTCGTCCGTACCGCCGTCGGCGGTCTGCGCGGCGGCCCAGCGGTCCACGGCGGCGAGTGCGGCCGGGGTGTCCAGGTCGTCGGCCAGGGCCTCCCGCACCTCCTCGACCAGGGCGTCGGCACCGAGCCCGTCGGGCCGGGAGACGGCGGCACGCCACCGTGCGAGGCGCTCGACAGCGTCGGCGAGGACCTGGTCGGTCCACTCCCAGTCGGCCCGGTAGTGGTGCGAGAGCAGCGCGAGCCTGATCGCCGCGGGGTCCACGTCGTCCCGGCGCAGCGCCGACACGAAGACGAGGTTGCCCTTGGACTTGGACATCTTCTCGCCGTTGAGGGCGACCATGCCGGCGTGCACGTAGGCACGGGCGAACGGGTGCTCGCCGGTCAGCACCTGGGCGTGCGAGGCGCCCATCTCGTGGTGCGGGAAGACGAGGTCGGAGCCGCCGCCCTGGACGTCGAAGCCCATACCGAGGTGGTCCAGTGCGATGGCCACGCACTCGATGTGCCAGCCGGGGCGGCCGAGACCGAGGGTGCCGCCGTCCCAGCTCGGCTCGCCCTCACGGGCGGCCATCCAGAGCATCGGGTCGAGCGGGTTCTTCTTGCCGGGGCGCTCGGGGTCACCGCCGCGCTCGGCGGAGAGCAGCCGCATGGCCTCGGCGTCGAGGCCGGAGACCTCGCCGAAGTGCGGGTCGGACTCGATGGCGAAGTACACGTCCCCGTCGAGTTCGTAGGCCGCTCCCGCGTCGCGGAGCCGTTCGACGAGCGGGACGATGCCGGGTATCGCCTCCACGGCCCCGATGTAGTGCTGGGGCGGAAGCATGCGCAGGGCGGTCATGTCCTCCCGGAAGAGTGCCGTCTCGCGCTCCGCGAGCTCGGTCCAGTCCTCGCCGTCGCGCACGGCCCGCTCCAGCAGCGGATCATCCACGTCGGTCACGTTCTGGACGTAGTGAACCTGCCGCTTGGTGTCGAGCCACACGCGCTGAACGAGGTCGAACGCGTTGTAGGTCGCCGCATGACCCATATGGGTCGCGTCGTACGGCGTGATGCCGCAGACGTAGATGCGGGCGACGGGACCGGGGTCAAGGGTGATCCGTCCGCCGGTCGCGGTGTCGTGGATCCGAAGGTCGCGGCCCTTGCCAGGCAGGGCGGGGACCTCAGAAGCGGGCCAGGCATGCATGTCACGAGCGTAACCGGACGATGCCTACGGATACGAACCGGACCCGGGATCGTGGCCGAAGAGGCGGTCTTGCGCGGACAGCCCTTTTCCTCTAACGCCCGCCCCCGAGCGGGCTCCACCGGACGCGGGGACCCGCCGCCCGTGCCCGTCCCGGGCCTCCGGACGCCGGGGCGTCCCGGGTCCGGAAAACGGCTCCGGCCCCGGCCCTGCGGCCACGGGCGCCGGTTCCGGCGTCACACAGGGGGCCACGGAATGGCCGGCCACTCCCCGCTCGGCTGCGGATGGCACCCGGCCTCCCGGAGCACCGCCACCCGGCCCCGCAGCGCGTCGAGCTCGGCCATCGTGATCAGTTCCGCCAGCCGGGTGGCGAGCGCCGTCCCCGGCTCCAGGCCGGCGGACAGCAGGCCGAGCACCTCCACGGCCTCCGTCGTCAGCGGTTCGCCCGCCCACCCCCACAGCAGGGTGCGGAGCTTGTCGTCCGCGTTGAAGGTCACCCCGTGATCGATGCCGTACAGCCGGCCGCCGGGTGCGGGCAGCAGGTGCCCGCCCTTGCGGTCACCGTTGTTGATCACCGCGTCCAGGACCGCGAGCCTGCGCAGGCGCGGGTCGTCGGCGTGCACGAGCAGGGCGGTCCGCCCCTCCCCCACCTCGGCGAAGCAGACGGCCTTCCAGCCCTCACCCGGCTTCTCGTCCTCGACGAGCGCGAGCAGCGGAGGCAGCCCGTGCGCACCCGGGTCGCCGGCCTCCGGGCCGTCGTCGCTCCCGTCCGCGGCGTCCGCCTCGTCCGCCTCGATCCACAGCTGGCACATTCCCGGACCGTACGGGCCCTCCCGCAGCACCGTGGGCGGCACGAGTCCCCACCCGGTCGCTTCGGAGACCTCGTACGCCGCCACCTCGCGCTGGGCGAGCGTGCCGTCCGGGAAGTCCCAGAGCGGCTGCTCCCCGGCGACCGGCTTGTAGACGCAGGGGCGCTCCTCGCCCTCGTACGCGACCGTGCAGTAGAGCACCGCGTTCGACGCGCCCCGTACCCGGCCGAGGACCGTGAGCTCCCCCTGGGCCAGCAGGGTGCGCAGTCCGGCCTCCGTCAGGCCCCGCGACGGTATCCGTTCTGGCGCGGGCATACGTGTCCTTCCGGATCGAGGGGCAGGCTGCAGAGCGGGCACGGCGGCCGGCCGGCGTTCACGACGTCCAGGGCGCGCTTGGCGAACGCCCGTGCCTGGGCGCCGCTCAGCCGGACGCGCAGCATCGGCGGGCCGTTCTCCTCGTCCTGCAGGAGCCGTTCCTCGGCCTCCGCCAGATCGTCGTCGGAGTCGGCGTCCAGCTCGACGAGCGCCTGCGCTTCGACGATCATGCGCTGTTCCTCGCCGTCCCAGGCGAGGGCCATCGTGCCGACCCTGAACTCCTCCTCGACGGGGGCGTCCAGCGGGGCGGTGTCGGTGACGTCCATGGGTGCCACGGCGGGCACCGGTGAATTGCCGCCGGTCCGCCGGACGACCTCGTCGAGGAGTTCGTCGATCCGTTCGGCCAACGCGGCGACCTGGGTCTTCTCCAGGGCCACGCTCGTGACCCGGCCCCTCGAGGACGCCTGCAGGAAAAACGTACGGCGGCCAGGCAGCCCGACCGTACCGGCCACGAAACGGTCCGGGGGGTCGTAGAGGAACACCTGACGGGACACGTCCTGTCTCCCTTGAGAATGGGGGCGGATGGAGGGTGGCCGGGGCCCCGGGGGGAGTGCCCCCACACGGCCGCTACGGCGCGTCCACCCTACTGCGCGGAGCGATCACGGCGCCCCAGCGCCGCCCCCGACGGCCGCGTCCGTCGCCGTGCCCCCCGTCGCGTCGGCCCCGATGGCCTGTTCGCGCGGTGCCAGGGACGCGAAGTCGCCGGTGTCACCGAGGCGGAGGAGGAACGGGCGCAGCCGGGTGTAGCGGATCGCGGTGACCGAGCAGGGGTCGGCGTGGATGCGCTGGAAGAGGTCGAGGTGCATGCCGAGCGCGTCGGCGACGAGCGCCTTGATGATGTCGCCGTGCGAGCACATCACATAGGCGGCGTCGTCCCCGTGCTCCGCCTCGATCCGGGCGTTCCAGTCCCGTACGGCGTCGACGGCCCTGGCCTGCATGGTCCGCATGGACTCCCCACCGGGGAACGCGGCGGCCGAAGGGTGCTGCTGCACGACGGACATCAGCGGTTCGTCGGAGAGCTCGGCGAGTTTGCGCCCCGACCAGTCCCCGTAGTCGCATTCGCTGATCCGGTCCTCGGTGTGCAGCGCCAGGTCCGGGCGGGCGTCGAGCAGCGGCCGGAGCGTCTCCCTGCAGCGCTGCAGGGGACTGCTGACGGCCGCGACGAGCGTGAGGGCGGCCAGCCGTCCGGGCAGCGCGGCGGCCTGTTCGGCACCGCGTTCGTCGAGGGCGATCCCGGGGGTCCGCCCCGCGAGCACTCCGGCGGTGTTGGCGGTCGAGCGTCCGTGGCGTACGAGGATGAGCGTGGGCATACCCGCCAGCGTAGAGGGCAGGACTCAGGTGCGAGGAGGCCCGGGGCAGGAGAGAATGCGCGCGTGATCGTGGACTGTGGCATTTATCGGGACGGGCGCCGGACGGACGGCCCCGCCGACTTCTCCGACGCCCTGGACGAGGCGCGGGCATCCGGCGACGGGTTCGTCTGGATCGGACTGCACGAGCCGACGGAGCAGGAGTTCGGCCTCGTCAGCAGTGAGTTCGGGCTGCACCCGCTGGCGGTGGAGGACGCCCTGCGTGCGCACCAGCGGCCCAAGCTGGAGATCTACGACGACTCGCTGTTCGTGGTCGTGAAGCCGGTGGTCTACGAGCAGGAGAGCGACACGGTCACCACCGACGAGCTGATGATCTTCATGGGCGACTCCTTCGTGGTGACGGTCCGGCACGGCGAGGGTGCCCCCCTGGCGGCGGTGCGCAGCCGTCTGGAGGCCGAGCCCGAGGTGCTCAGGCACGGCCCCACGTCGGTGCTGTACGCGGTCAGCGACGCGGTGGTGGACCACTACATCGAGGTCGCGGCCGAGCTCCAGGTCGATCTGGAGGAGCTGGAGGCCCAGGTGTTCGCGCCCAGCGGAACGCGCGACTCGAAGAACACCGCCGCACGCATCTACACCTTCAAGCGGCAGGTGCTCGAGTTCCGCCGGGCGAGCGGCCCGCTGGCGGCGCCCACGGCCCGGCTCGCGAGCGCGGGCGTGCCGTTCGTCGACAAGCACTCGCAGCCGTTCTTCCGCGATGTGAACGACCACCTGACCCGCGCCAACGAGCACGTGGAGGGCCTGGACCGGCTCCTCTCGGACATCCTGGCGGCGCATCTCGCCCAGATGGGGGTCCGGCAGAACGACGACATGCGGAAGATCTCGGCGTGGGCCGCGATGGCCGCCGTACCCACCATGGTGGCCGGCGTCTACGGCATGAACTTCGACCACATGCCGGAGCTGCACTGGGCATGGACGTATCCGGCGGTGGTCGCGCTGATGGGGTGCGCGGTCTTCGGCCTGTACCGCACGTTCAAGCACCGCGGCTGGCTGTAGCCGGGGCCCGTTCCCGGGGGCCTCAGGCGAACTCCGCCTCGGCCACCGCCGGCCCGCCCAGCGCGTCGCGCCGGGCGGGCGGCGCGAGGCTCACCATGCGCCGCCATCCGGCGAGCCGCTCGTAGGCGTACGCGGCGTGGATGCCCGCCGCGAGCACGGCCGCCTTGGGGCGGGGCCAGCCCAGCAACCGGCCCATGTGGCTCATCACGGCGAGGCTGACGTCGCGGTACACCCGGATCTCGGCACGGGCGCACTCGTGCAGGACGGACTGGATCGTCCTGCCGTGACCGGCCCGGGCGAATCGGAGCAGTTCCTCGTGGCAGTACGCGAGGTGGTTGTCCTCGTCGCGCGAGATCATCTTCACCGCGCGACCGAGGGAGGGATGCTCGGCGAAGTGCCTGACCAGGAGCCTCATCTGCTCGGAGGCGCGCTGTTCGGTGACCCGGCTGTGGGCCAGGTAGACGATCACGTCCCGCTCGGTGAGCGGTTGCTCACGGTTGAGCCGGTCGTGGGCGAGACCGATGCCGTGACGCTCCAGGAGCAGGGTGTAGTCCGTCTCGTAGGGCACCGCGACCGGCTGCAGCCCGCGCTGCTTCAGCAGGGCGTTGAAGATCCGGCCGTGCTTGTCCTCGTCGGCCCCGTGCCGGGCGACCTTGGGGGCGAGGTCGCGCAGGCCGGCCGGGACGAGCGCGGCGATACGGCCGTTCTCCCAGCCGCCCTGGGATTCCCCGCCCGCGGCGATGGAGCAGAACAGCCGGAAGGACTCGTCGTGGTCGAGGATCTCCTCGAACAGACTCTTTACCGAGAACATGACTGCCACCCTTCGTACCGGTGTCCGCAGGGACACAGTCAAATTCGGTACGGGACGGTAGGCAACACGAACGGGGCCGGGCGGGGTAGCGGGCGTGACCGGGGGACGTGCCGCGCGTTGTTCCGGATGACGGCCGTGGCGGGGAGGGCCCCCGAGCCCCCACCACGGCCGTAGTGCTCTTCCGGGACGGCCCCGCGGTCAGGCGGCCAGGCCCGAGCGCTCCAGGGCATCGGTGCCGGCGCGCAGGGCCGCGAGCCGTTCGTCGAGCGTGAAGCCCGCCGGGGCCAGGGTCAGCGTGGTGACACCGGCGGCCGCGTACGCCTGCATCCGCTCCGCGATCCGCTCCACCGGCCCGAGCAGCGTGGTCTGGTCGATGAGCTGGTGCGGCACGGCGGCGGCGGCGCCGCTCTTGTCCCCGGACAGGTACGCGTCCTGGATCTCGGCCGCTTCCTTCTCGTAGCCCATGCGCTGGGCGAGCTGGTTGTAGAAGTTCTGCTTGCGGCTGCCCATGCCGCCGACGTACAGCGCGGTGTACGGGCGGAACATGTCGGCGAGGCCGTGGACGTCGTTGCCGACCGCGAGGGGCAGTGTCGGGCAGACGTCGAAGCCGTCCATCGTCTTCCCGGCCTTCTCGCGCCCGGCCCGCAGATGCTTCACCGCGGTCTCCTCCAGGTGGTCGGCGGACGGGAAGATCAGCAGGGCGCCGTCGGCGATCTCGCCGGTCTGCTCCAGGTTCTTCGGGCCGATCGCGGCGATGTAGAGCGGGATGTGCTCGCGCTGCGGGTGGACGGTCAGCTTGATGGGCTTGCCGGGACCGTCCGGCAGCGGCAGGGTCCAGTGCGCGCCGTCGTACGACAGACGCTCCCGGGACATGGCCTTGCGCACGATCTCGACGTACTCCCGGGTGCGAGCCAGCGGCTTGTCGAACTTGACGCCGTACCAGCCCTCGGAGACCTGGGGTCCGGACACGCCGAGACCGAGGCGGAAACGGCCCCCGGAGAGCGAGTCGAGGGTGGCGGCGGTCATCGCCGTCATGGCCGGCTGGCGGGCCGGGATCTGCATGATGGCGGAGCCGACGTCGATCGACTCGGTCTGCGCCGCGACCCAGGCGAGCACCGTCGGCACGTCGGAGCCGTAGGCCTCCGCCGCCCAGCAGACGTCGTAGCCGAGCCGGTCGGCCTCCTGGGCGACGGCGAGGTTGTCACCGTCCATGCCCGCGCCCCAGTAACCGAGATTGATGCCGAGCCGCATGGCCACGCTCCCTCTACCGATCAGTAACGTCTCTGTGTCCCGGACTCTAGCGCGGGGCTCCGGGATACGGCAGGCCCGGTTGACGGCTGTCGGGTTGTCCACACGCTTCCACCCCGTGGAGCAGTGGCCAGTAATCTCAGCGCCCATGGAGCAGAGGCATCTCGGCCGAACCGGCCTTCGCGTGTCCCGGATCGGGCTCGGCACCCTCACCTGGGGCCGGGACACCGACGAGCACGACGCCGCCGAACAGCTGAAGGCCTTCTGGGACGCGGGGGGCACCCTCGTCGACACCGCCGACGTGTACGGCGCGGGAGAGGCCGAGTACCTGCTCGGCCGGCTCACCGGCACGCTGGTGCCGCGCCAGGATCTGGTCATCGCGACCAAGGCGGGCAGCGTCCCCGACCCGTACCGCCGCGTCGACGGATCGCGCGGACACCTGCTCGCCGCGCTGGACGCGTCCCTGGAGCGGCTCGGGACGGACTACGTGGATCTGTGGCAGATCCACGCCTTCGACCCCGTGACGCCGCTGGACGAGACCCTGCAGGCGTTGGACCTGGCCGTGTCGTCGGGGCGCGTGCGGTATGCGGGGGTGTCGAACTTCAGCGGATGGCAGCTGGCCAAGGCGGCCACCTGGCAGCTCGCCGCGCCCGGACTGCGCACCCGGCTGGCCTGCACGCAGATGGAGTACTCGCTGCTGCAGCGGGGGGTCGAGCGCGAGGTACTGCCTGCGGCCCTGGACCTCGGGGTGGGGCTGCTGCCCTCGTCCCCGCTCGGCCGCGGAGTGCTGACGGGCAAGTACCGCACGGGCACGCCGTCCGGCTCGCGGGGCGCGTCGGAGCAGCTGGCGCCGTTCGTCGAGCCGTACCTCGACGATCCGGCGCGCCGGATCGTCGACGCGGTGTCCACGGCCGCGGACGGTCTGGCCACGACGGCCCTGAACGTCGCGCTCGCCTGGGTGCGGGACCGGCCGGGGGTGGTGGCCCCGGTCATCGGCGCGCGCAACGCGCGGCAGCTGACCGAGGCGTTGTCAGTGGAGACGCTTAGTCTTCCTGACGAGATCTGCCGGGCGCTCGACGATGTGTCGGCACCCGTGCACCGTTATCCCGACCAGGACTGGAGCACGCTGTGACTGCGCTTCCCCGGGGGGAAACCCCGGAACCCGCGGCCGAGAACGACGAGGACCGCGGCCCCGGCGCCGTCGCCGCCGACACGCCCGGCGAGGACCGTGCCCCCGGCGAGGACGGCGGGGAGGACGCGGACAGGGCTCCGGTGACCGCCGAGGACGGCCCCGCGGCCGGGGAGGGGGCTGCCACGACCGCGGAGGGAGCCGCGGACACTGCGGGGGACGGGGCCGCCGCCACCGACGCGCCTGCCGCGCTCTCCGAGGCCGAGGCCGAGCTGGCCGCCCAGCGCGAGCTGCACGAACGGATCGAGAAGCGCAAGGCCGGCAAGGAAGGGCCCATCCCGGCGGGCACGAAGCTGAGCGGCCCGGCCGCCGACCTGCTCGCGGCCGTACGCGCGGTCGAGAGCGGCGAGAAGCCGGGCACGGCCTTCTTCGACTCGCCCGCCGCGGCACCCGCTCCCCGTCGGGCGGTCCCCGCCGGCCCGGGGCCCGCCCGGCCGTCCCCCGCCCCCGCCGAGCCCGCCGCACGCAGGGCGTCCCCGGAGACGGCGGCGGCGGTCGCGGCCGTGCTCACCGAGGGCGGGGCGCCCGAGGCGCTGGCCCTCCCGGCGGCGGCGACGCTCGGGGAGCAGGCCGCACACCTCCTGCGCGAGGACCCGTGGCAGCTGCTGGCCGTGCCGGGTGTCCGTCCGGAACAGGCCGACGGCTTCGCGCGCGCCCTGCTGGGCGCGGAGTGCGGGCCGGACGACGAGCGGCGCACGGCGGCGCTCGTCGGCTGGCTGATGGAACGGGCCGCGCTGCAGGGCCACACCGCGCTGGACGCCGCCGAGGTGCGCGCGGCGCTGGCCGGGCGCGGGGTGACCGACCCCGAGGCGGCCGTGCAGCACGCAGTCGCCGAGGGCGTCGTCCTGGTCTTCCAGGACGGGCTCGACCCTGCGGAGGCGCTGGACGCCGCGGAGGGGACGGACGGCGAGGAGAGCGGCGAGGAGGCGGGCGAGGCACCCGAGCCGGTGCCGGTCCTGCTGGGCCTCGACCGGTACGCCCTGGCCGAGGAGAGCCTCGCCGACGGCCTGGGGCGCCTCATCAACTCGTGCGGGAAGGGCACCGACTGGGCGGACGCCGCTGCCGCCGCCCCGTCCCCCTCGGCGGGCGAGCTGATCCGGACCGTCGCGTCCGCCGGCCTGGTCGCCCACAGCGGCGGCGAGAGTGCGCGGGCCGAGCCTGCCGCCCTGATCGCCGCCGCGCGCGGCCTGGGTCTGCGGGCCCTCGCCACGGCCCACAGCGTGGACGGGGTGCACAGGCTGGCCGCCGAGGCCGGTGACCCGCGGGCCGCCGTGACCCTGTCCGGCCTGCTGTCCGGCACGGCCGGTCCGGGACGGGACGCGGACGGTGCGTTCGCCCTCGACCTCCTGGTGGTGCTGGACGCCCCGCAGCTCGACGTGGAGACGGCAGCGATGCTGGTGGAGTCCCTGGCGGACGGCACGCGACTGGTGCTCAGCGGTGACCCGCACGTGCTGGGGTCCGCGGGTGCCGGCCGGGTGTTCGCGGATGTGCTCGCGGCGCGCGCCTGCCCCCAGGTGGTGTCCCGCACCCCGGACCCGGGACCGATCGGGGAGCTGGTCTCGGGCATCGGCATCGGTGAGATCGGCCGGGTCGACGCACCCGGCAGGGAAGTCGTGATCGTCCCTGTCCGCGATGCGGGCGAGGCCGTCCACCGCACGGTGCAGCTCGTCGCCGACTCGGTGCCGCGCGCCATCGGCGTGCCCTCCTCCGACACCCAGGTGATCACCGTCGGGCACGGCGGTTCGGCGGGCACCAAGGCGCTGAACGCGGCGCTCAAGCAGCGGCTCAACCCCGGCTCCGGCCGGTTCGGCGGGTTCGATCCCGGCGACCGCGTCGTCCACGTGCCCGCACCCGGCAGGGCCGTCCCCGGGTCGGTCGTCTCGGCCGATGCCGAGGGACTGCACCTGGACTGCGCGGGCACACCGGTCGTCGTGCCCCAGGACCGGGTGGAGTCGTCGGTGCGGCACAGCTGGGCGCTCAGTGCCCATCAGGCGGCCGGGATGCGCTGGCCCGCGGTGGTGGTCGTGCTGCCGGGCGACGCGGCCCAGGGCCTGAGCCGGCCGTGGGTGTACACCGCGTTCAGCCGCGGCGAGCGGCACCTGTCCGTGGTGCACGGCGTGGACCAGGCCCTGCCGCGCGCGGTGGCCGAGATCCCCGCGCAGGAGCGGACGACCCGGCTGCGCCCCCTCCTGGAGGCGCTCCCGACCCCGGACGCCGTCCAGGCCCCGTAGGAGGCCGGGCCGGGAAGGGCCGGACATGTCCGACGGCCCCGGTGCGCTGCGCACCGGGGCCGTCGGACATGTCCGCTCTCAGACGCGTTCCACCGCCGAGGGCTCGGGGTCCTCGTCCGCGTCGTCCTCCTCGTCGAACACCGCACTGACGTCGAAACGGCACACGACCAGGGCCGGATCCGCGTCGTCGAACGGCGCCCCGAGCCACTCCCCCGGCTCGGGAAGCTCCTCCACGGCGGAGACCCAGAGGGTGGAGTCGCCCTCCTCCAGACCGAACTCCTTGTGCCGGGAGGCGATCTCGTCGGCCTCGTACTCGCCGAAGAGCACCCCGAGTGCGGCGTGCACCCCGGCACCGACGGCGGGCACGGCGAAGCTGTCGTGCCCCTCCGGGTCCAGGTCGGCGAGGCGCCGTGCCTGGGCGAGCAGCCGCGGCGGTTCGACCACCGCGTAGTCCCGCCTGATCAGCACGCTGACGGCATGCGGCTCCTCCGGTCCGGCGTACGGCGGCAGGGAGTCGTCCGCACCCGGGATCTCGAAGGGGGTGACTTCGTCGTAGCGGTCGTAGAGCAGTTCGTCGTAGACCTCGGCCGCAGCGGCCAGTGCGTTGAACGCGTCGTAGACAGCGGGGTCGTCGTCCCCGGTACGGCGTTCGACGGCCTCGAGGTGGCGGTCGAGCGCGGTTTTGACTGCATCGGCGGCGGCGCGTACCTCGGCAGCGGTGGGCTGCGCAGCATCAGACATAGTGCAGACGCTATCCGTACCGGGGCTCTGCCCGCACAATAGATGCGATGCCGGAATACGAATTTGTCGACGTGTACGTGCCACGCGGGGTGTCACGCAAGGAAGCGACCCGCCTGCTGACCGACCATGCCGAGTACGGGCACTGGGAGTTGGACCGGCTGACGCTGCGCCGTGACGGCAGCCGCCGCGTGCGGTTGCGCCGCCGGATCATCCGCCAGCTCCGCGCCACCTGGTAGCACGGAGCGGGTTCCGCGCACGCGGAACCCGCTCCTCTGATCATGCCGTACGCGCTGTCACAGCATCCTTACGCGGCGCTGCGGGAGCGCCGGTAGAGCACCGTGCCCGCGCCCGCGAGCAGCAGTCCCGCACCGGCCGGGACCAGCAGATCGAGGCCGCCCGCACCGGTGTGGGCGAGCTGCTCGGTCACGAGCCGGGCCTCGGGAGCCTGCGGCGCGGCCGGCGTGTGGGCGGCCGGCCGGACCGGCTCCTGCGCCGGGGTGTGCGGCGTCGGCGGGACGACGGGCGGGAGGGCCTCCGCCTCGTTCTCGCAGCTGTTGCCGAAGACCGGGTTGAGCAGTCCGCCGATGGTGATGCTGTTACCGCAGGCGTTCACCGCGATCTCGACCGGCACCTGCACCTGGTTGCCGGAGGCGATACCGGGCGAACCCTTGGCCTCGCCGTGTGCCGTGGCGCCGGAGGCGCGGTGCCTGCCGGTCCCCGCCCCGCTGTCCCGGGCCTCGGGCCCGGACGCGTGGCTGCCGGACCCGGACGTGCCCGAGCCGCCGCGGCCGTGACCGGACGGGGCGCTGTCGTCCGACGCGTGTCCGTGCCCGGCTCCCGTCGATCCGTTTCCGCAGTCGTTGCCGCTCGTGGGATTGAGCAGACCGACGACGTTCACGGAATTTCCGCACACATTGACGGGAATGTCGATCGGGACCTGGATCGAATTCCCCGACAGCACTCCCGGTGAGTTCGACGCACCGCCGGACGCTCCCGCGTCGGCATGTGCGTATCCGCCACTGAGCGCGAGCACTCCGCCCGCCGCCGCCATGGTGATCAGGCCTTTACGAGTGACCTGTCGCATAGATTGCTTTCCTGCCTTCTGCCTTCCGAAATGCCCCCGGACACAGCTTGTCCGGGCGCCCAAATGCCCGGCAGCCCCGGAGTGCATGGCGCGCACTCCGGGGCCGACCGGACCACACCCTTACGGGTTGGTGTTCAACGTCAGGCGTTGACGCAGGTGTTGCCGAAGGCGGGGTTCAGCAGCCCGATCACGGAGACCGTGTTGCCGCACACGTTCACCGGGACGTGGACCGGCGCCTGGACGACGTTGCCCGAGAGCACGCCGGGGCTGCCGATGGCGGCACCCTGGGCACCGGAGTCGGCAGCAGCCATACCCGCACCAGCAAGCACGAGACCACCGGTAGCAGCCGCGATTGCGACGACCTTCTTGATCATGATTCCTCCTCGTTGACAAGTGCGATCCCAGCCGCGGACCGCATCACCTGTAACGAGGAGGAGAGGGCGGGGCTACGAGCGCACGACCCCTTTCACTCTTTCTGGTTATGTACGTACACGCTGGCGAATTTCGGCCGCCGGGACGTTCAGGAATGGTCGATGAACCGGTCGAGCACCCGGGCACCGAACTTCAGGCCGTCCACCGGTACCCGCTCGTCCACACCGTGGAACATGCCCGCGAAGTCCAGCTCCGGCGGCAGCTTCAGCGGCGCGAAGCCGAAGCAGCGGATGCCGAGGTCGTCGAAGGACTTGGCGTCGGTACCGCCCGACAGCATGTAGGGCACGGCGCGGGCGATCGGGTCCTCGGCCTTGAGCGCGAGCTGGATCGCGTCCACCAGGGACCCGTCGAAGCTCGTCTCCAGCGCCTTGTCGCCGTGCACGTCCTCGCGCTTCACCCGAGGCCCGAGGATCCGGTCGAGGTCGGCCAGGAACTCCTCCTCGTACCCGGGCAGGAATCGGCCGTCCACGTGCGCGGTGGCCTGTCCGGGGATCACGTTCACCTTGTAGCCGGCGCCGAGCATGGTGGGGGCGGCGGAGTTGCGGAGGGTCGCGCCGACCATCTTGGCGATCCCGCCGAGCTTGGCGAGCGTCGCGTCCATGTCCTCCGGGTCGAGCGGGGTGCCCAGAGCGTCGGACAGCTCGTCCAGGAAGGACCGCACGGTCTTGGTCACCCTGACCGGCCACTTGTGCCGCCCCAGCCGGCCCACGGCCTCGCAGAGCTCGGTGATGGCGTTGTCGTTGTTGGTCATCGAGCCGTGCCCGGCCGTGCCGTCCACGGTGAGCCGCATCCAGTGCATGCCCTTCTGCGCGGTCTCCACCAGGTAGAGCCGCAGGTTCTCGTTCACGGTGAAGGAGAACCCGCCGACCTCGCCGATCGCCTCGGTGACGCCGTCGAAGAGGTCGCGGTGGTTGTCGACGAGGTGGCGGGCCCCGTACGTGCCGCCCGCCTCCTCGTCGGCCAGGAAGGCCAGCACGATGTCGCGCGGGGGCTTGCGGCCGCTGCGCATCCGGTCGCGGACGACCGCGAGGGTCATCGCGTCCATGTCCTTCATGTCGACCGCGCCCCGGCCCCACACGCACCCGTCGGCGATCTCGCCGGAGAACGGATCGTGCGTCCAGTCCGCCGCGTTGGCCGGCACGACGTCGGTGTGCCCGTGGATCAGAAGCGCCGGCCTGGACGGGTCCTCGCCCTCGATCCGGGCCACGGTGGAGGCGCGGCCCTTGTGGGACTCGATGATCTGCGGTTCCAGCCCGACCTCGGCGAGCTTCTCGGCGATGTACTCGGCGGCGAGCCGCTCCCCGGGGCCGGAGTGGTCGCCGTAGTTGCTGGTGTCGATCCGGATCAGGTCACGACAGAGGTCCACGACCTCATTCTCGGCGGACTCGCTGATGCCGGCCCGGGCCGTGTTGGTCTCGCTCACGCTGCTTCCTTCCACTGTCGCGGTGGTGCTCCCCCTCATCCTCGCGCGCCTGCCCCGCGCACCCAAGACCGCCCGCCCCCCGTCACGTGCCTTTCACATGCCATGGGGCGTGATCGAGCACCCCCGATTGTTTGCTATGGTTTTCCACGTCGGAACGGGCACGGCCCGGACGGCGGACACCCGGTCCGGGTGGCGGAATGGCAGACGCGCTAGCTTGAGGTGCTAGTGCCCTTTATCGGGCGTGGGGGTTCAAGTCCCCCCTCGGACACCAGCACGAACCCCAGGTCTCCTGGGGTTTTTTGCTTTTCGGCCCACCCTGGCCGGATGAAGGTCACGGAGCGCGCAAGGAACGACACGATGAGAGGACGGGCGAAGCCCCCTGCCGCACCGCTGCCGCAGCACGCGGGGGTCGATCCGGTGCGGGTGCGGCTGCCGGAGGACCCGGCCGGGGCCTGGCGATGCGTCCGGGACCACCTGCTGCACCGGTTCGCGGAGGCTATCGGGGCGGAGCGGGTGGACGCCATGCTCGCCGGGGGCCGGTTCGTCGGGGCCGACGGCGGTGCGGTGCGGGGCGACGAGCCGTACACCGTGGGACGGTACCTCTGGTTCCACCGGGACTTCGCGCCGGAGGAGCCTGTGCCGTTCCCGGTCGGTGTGGTGTACCGCGACGCGCACCTCGTCATCGCGGACAAGCCGCACTTCCTGGCCACCACCCCGCGTGGCGGGCACATCACCGAGACGGCCACGGCGCGGCTGCGCAGGGAGCTGGGTCTTCCCGGGCTGCAGCCCGCGCACCGGCTCGACCGGCTGACCGCGGGCCTGGTGCTGTTCGTCGTACGGCCGGGTGACCGGGGCGCGTACCAGACGCTGTTCCGGGACCGGCTGGTGCGCAAGGAGTACGAGGCGGTGGCCCCGTACGACCCGGGGGTGGCGCTCCCCCGCAGTGTGCGCAGCAGG
This sequence comes from Streptomyces clavifer, assembly GCF_036345975.1. NCBI lineage: Bacteria > Bacillati > Actinomycetota > Actinomycetes > Kitasatosporales > Streptomycetaceae > Streptomyces > Streptomyces clavifer. Next base: position 1,475,154 of record NZ_CP107793.1, read on the forward strand.
ATCGTCAAGGAGCGCGGGGTCGTCGCCGCACGCGAGGAGGCGGGCGAGGCGAACAGCGAGAGCCGGATCGAGCTGCTGGAGCACCGGGGCGGGCTCGGCCGCTACCGGCTGCTGCCCGCCACCGGGCGTACCCATCAGCTGAGGGTCCACATGAACGCGCTGGGTCTGCCGCTCGTCCACGATCCGGTCTATCCGGTGGTGGAACCGGAGGCCGGCCGGGAGGACTACGGGCGGCCCCTGCAACTGCTGGCCAGGGTGCTGGAGTTCACCGATCCCGTCACCGGCCGGCCGCACCGCTTCGAGAGCGGGCTGAGGCTGTCCTCGTGGCCGGAGCGGTGAGCCGCGGCCCGGCCCGGGAGCCCGTGACGGGGCTCCGGGGCCGGCCTGCGGTCAGTGGCCGCGGGCGATCCACTCGTCCAGGTGCGGGGCCTCCGCGCCGATCGTGGTGGAGTCTCCGTGTCCGGTGCGGACGGTGGTCTCCGCCGGCAGGGCGAGCAGCCGGTCCCTGATCGAGTCGACGATCGTCGGGAAGTGGGAGAAGGACCGCCCGGTGGCACCGGGCCCGCCCTGGAACAGGGTGTCACCGCTGAAGACGGTGGCCAGCTCCGGGGCGTACAGGCAGACGGCGCCGGGCGCGTGGCCCGGGGTGTGCAGGACCTCCAGGCGCGTCCCGGCGATCTCCAGCACCTGGCCGTCGGCCAGTTCGGCGTCGGGGGTGCGGTGCGGGTGGGTCTGCTTCCAGAGCGGCAGGTCGTCGGCGTGCAGCAGGATCGGCGCCCCGGTCGCGTCGGCGAGGGCGGGGGCCGCGTCGATGTGGTCGTTGTGCGCGTGGGTGCAGATGATGGCGCGCAGCGTACGGCCGCCGAGTGCGGCCTCGATCGCGGCGGCGTCGTGGGCGGCGTCGATGACGACCGCCTCGGTGTCGTCGCCGACGATCCAGACGTTGTTGTCGACGTCCCACTCGCCGCCGTCGAGGGCGAACGTGCCGGAGGTGACCAGGTGGTCGACGCGGGCGGCCATCAGAGGATCACCACCGAGCGCAGGACGTCGCCGTCGTGCATCCGGGCGAAGGCCTGCTCGACGTCGCCGAGGCCGATGGTCTCGGTGACGAACGCCCCGAGGTCGATGCGGCCCTGCTGGTGCAGGTCGATGAGCATCGGGAAGTCGCGGGAGGGCAGGCAGTCGCCGTACCAGGAGGACTTGAGCGAGCCACCGCGGCCGAACACGTCGAGCAGCGGGAGTTCGAGCTGCATCTCGGGGGTGGGTACGCCGACGAGGACGACGGTACCGGCGAGGTCGCGGGCGTAGAAGGCCTGCTTGTACGTCTCCGGGCGGCCGACCGCCTCGATGACGACGTCCGCGCCGTTGCCGCCGGTCAGCGCGCGGATCGCCTCGACCGGGTCGCCGGAGCGGGAGTTGACGGTGTGGGTGGCACCCATCTTCTTCGCCGTCTCCAGCTTGCGGTCGTCGATGTCGACCGCGATGATCTTCGCCGCGCCCGCGAGCCGGGCCCCGGCGATCGCCGCGTCGCCCACGCCGCCGCAGCCGATGACGGCGACGGAGTCGCCGCGGCCGACCTGGCCGGTGTTGATGGCGGCGCCGATGCCCGCCATGACACCGCAGCCGAGCAGCCCGGCGACGGCCGGGGAGACCTCGGGGTCGACCTTGGTGCACTGGCCGGCGGCGACGAGGGTCTTCTCGGCGAAGGCGCCGATCCCGAGGGCCGGGGAGAGCTCGGTGCCGTCCAGCAGGGTCATCTTCTGCTTGGCGTTGTGGGTGTCGAAGCAGTACCACGGACGGCCGCGCAGACAGGCGCGGCACTGGCCGCACACCGCACGCCAGTTGAGGACGACGAAGTCACCGGGCTCCACGTCGGTGACACCGTCGCCGACGGACTCCACGACGCCCGCGGCCTCGTGGCCGAGGAGGAAGGGGAAGTCGTCGTTGATGCCGCCCTGCTTGTAGTGGAGATCGGTGTGGCAGACGCCGCACGCCTGGATCTTCACTACGGCCTCACCGGGGCCCGGGTCGGGCACGATGATCGTCTCGACCCGTACCGGCTCGTTCTTCCCCGGTGCGATGACACCTTGTACCTGCTGCGCCATACCGTGGTCTCCCATCCCGACTGTTCGTGTCCTGCTGCAGATGTACTGCTGAAATCGTCGCGCCGAGATCGTCGTGCCGACGATGTCGCGCTGAAGATCGTTCACCGACCACCGTACCGGGGCGGCGCCCCGGCTCAGGGCGCGAGTACGTCCAGTTCGTGCAGCGCGCCGACCGCGATCTCCTTGGTCAGCCGCTCGGCGCCCACCGCGTCGCCTTCGCGTACGGCTTCGGCGAGCCGGACGTGCAGGGTGACGGCGGCCGGGTCCGGGTCCTCGAACATCACCTGGTGGTGGGTGCGGCCCGCGAGGACCTCGGCCACGACGTCACCGAGGCGCGCGAACATCTCGTTGCCGGATGCGTTGAGCACGATCCGGTGGAAGGCGATGTCGTGCCGCAGATAGCCCTCCAGCTGCTGGCCGCGCGAGGTGGCGACCATGCCGAGGGCGCATTCGGTGAGGGCGGCGCACTGCTCCGCGGTGGCGTGGCGGGCCGCGAGTCCGGCGGCGACGGGTTCGACGGCGGACCGCAGCACGGTGAGCGACCGCAGCTGCCGGGGGCGGTCCGATCCGGCCAGCCGCCAGCGGATCACCTGGGGGTCGTAGACGTTCCACTCCTCGGTGGGCCGCACGGTCACTCCGACCCGGCGCCGGGACTCCACCAGGTGCATGGACTCCAGCACGCGGATCACTTCGCGTACGACGGTGCGGGACACGTCGAAGCGCTGGGCCAGCTCGTCGGTGCGCAGGACGCGGCCGGGCGGGCAGTCGCCCGCGGCGATCTCCAGGCCCAGGGCGTCCAGCACATGTGTATGCAGCCCCTGGCTCTGTGTGGTCACGCCCACCAGCCTACGGTGCGGCCGTCGGCAACAAAAAGTACGACGTTTATGTCACAGCCTCTTGAATAAGTCGTATGTAATGGGTTTCAGTAGCGCGACGGACCGATGTCGAAGAAGACAGCGAGGCACCAATGAGCACCCCCCACGTCGTCGTGGTGATGGGCGTAGCAGGGACCGGCAAGACCACGATCGGTCCCCTGCTCGCCGCCGCACTCGGCGTTCCCTACGCCGAGGGCGACGACTTCCACCCGCCTGCCAACATCGCCAAGATGTCGGCGGGCACCCCCCTGGACGACGACGACCGCTGGCCCTGGCTGGACTCGATCGGGCAGTGGGCGCACGGCCGGGCGGGGCTCGGCGGAGTGGTCAGCAGCTCGGCGCTCAAGCGGGTCTACCGTGACCGGCTGCGCGCCGAGGCACCTGGTGCCGTCTTCCTTCACCTGACCGGCGACCGGGCTCTCATCGAGCGCCGGATGGCGGGCCGCAGGAACCACTTCATGCCGACCGCGCTGCTCGACTCCCAGTTCGCGACCCTGCAGCCGCTGCAGGAGGACGAGCCGGGCGTCGCCGTGGACGTGTCCGGCACCCCCGAAGAAATCACCGAAAGGGCCGTCGCCGCGCTGCGCCGGCTCGACTCCTAAGGATTCACCGTGACCAGTCTCAGCGTCGAGATGCTGGCAGCGGATGCCGTCGAACCGATCACTTCGGCCGGCAACGCTCAGTTGGGCATCGCCGTACTGGCGGGCATAGCCGTCATCGTCGTACTCATCACCAAGTTCAAGATGCACGCCTTCCTGGCGCTGACCATCGGTTCGCTGGCGCTCGGCGCCTTCGCCGGTGCCCCGCTGGACAAGACGATCACCAGCTTCTCCACCGGCCTCGGCTCCACCGTCGCGAGTGTCGGTGTGCTGATCGCACTCGGCGCGATCCTGGGCAAACTGCTCGCCGACTCGGGCGGTGCCGACCAGATCGTCGACACGATTCTCGCGAAGGCGAGCGGGCGGGCCATGCCCTGGGCGATGGTGCTGATCGCCTCGATCATCGGTCTGCCGCTGTTCTTCGAGGTCGGCATCGTGCTGCTGATCCCGGTGGTGCTGCTGGTCGCCAAGCGCGGCAACTACTCCCTGATGCGGATCGGCATCCCCGCGCTCGCCGGGCTCTCGGTGATGCACGGCCTGATCCCGCCGCACCCCGGCCCGCTGGTCGCCATCGACGCCCTGGACGCCAATCTGGGTGTCACGCTGGCCCTGGGCGTGCTCGTCGCCATCCCGACCGTGATCATCGCGGGCCCCGTCTTCTCCCGGTACGCCGCCCGCTGGGTGGACATCCAGGCCCCGGAGAACATGATCCCGCAGCGGCCGTCGGAGGACCTGGACCGGCGTCCGGGCTTCGGCGCCACGCTGGTCACCGTGCTGCTGCCGGTGGTCCTGATGCTGGCCAAGGCCCTCGTCGAGATCGTGGTGGACGACCCCGAGAACCACGTCCAGCGGGTCACCGATGTGATCGGCTCCCCGCTGATCGCCCTCCTCGCGGCCGTGATCGTCGGTATGTTCACGCTGGGCAGGGCCGCCGGCTTCACCAAGGCGCGGCTCTCCACGACCGTCGAGAAGTCCCTCGCCCCGATCGCGGGCGTGCTGATGATCGTCGGCGCGGGCGGCGGCTTCAAGACGACGCTGATCGACGCCGGTGTGGGCCAGATGATCCTGGAGTTCTCGGAGAACTGGTCGATACCCGCCCTGCTGCTCGGCTGGCTGATCGCCGTCGCGATCCGGCTGGCGACGGGCTCGGCGACCGTGGCCACCATCTCGGCGGCCGGCCTGGTCGCTCCGCTGGCGGCCGGTATGTCCACTCCCGAGGCCGCGCTGCTCGTCCTCGCCGTCGGTGCCGGTTCGCTCTTCTTCAGCCACGTCAACGACGCGGGCTTCTGGCTGGTGAAGGAGTACTTCGGCATGGACGTCGGTCAGACGATCAAGACCTGGTCGGTGATGGAGACCATCATCTCCGTCGTCTCGCTCGGCTTCATCCTGCTGCTGTCCCTGGTCCTCTAGCTACTCCTCGGGATCCCGCCACAGCGGGTGCTCGGAGCGGGCCCAAGGGCGCTCGACCGACCCGGTGCGCATGCCACGGCGTACCTCCGGGTCGGCGAGCGCCTTCGCCATGTGTCCGGCGAGGACGATGCCGACGGCGAGCGCCAGCCAGTCGTGCACGAAGGTCGCGCCGGTGCGCCACACCAGCGGGGCGAGGTCCGTGAACCACATCAGCAGGCCCGTGCCGAGCATGACGAGCACGGCGCCCGCGATCCAGGCGGCATAGAGCTTCTGGCCCGCGTTGAACTTCCCGGCGGGCCGTGCGCCGGGCGTACGGTCGCGGCGCAGCGCTGCCTTCAGCCACCGCCGGTCGTGCGGCCCGAACCGGTTGAGCCGGGACAGGTCGGCGCGCAGGGCCCGGGAGGCCAGCCCGGCGAGCAGCGGTACGGGGATGAGCAGCCCGGACCATTCGTGGACGGTGACCACGAGGTGGCGGCGGCCGACGAGTTCGGCGAGCTGGGGGACGTACAGGCAGGCCGCCGTCAGCACGCAGAGCAGCGTCAGCCAGGCGGTGGTGCGGTGGACCAGGCGCTCGGCGCGGGTGAAGCGCCGGATCCTCGTGGGGCGTTCAGGCGGTGGGGGCGTCGTCGCGGCCGTTGGACCGGCCGACCCAGGCGTCGACGTCATAACCGAGCTCCTCCCAGTAGCCGGGGCGGACGGAGTCGGTGACGGTGATCCCGGAAAGCCACTTGGCCGACTTGTAGAAGTACATCGGGGCCACGTAGAGCCGGACCGGCCCGCCGTGGGAGTGGGACAGCGGTTCGTCCCGCATGCGCAGCGCGACGAGGACGTCGGCCCGGCGGGCCTGTTCCATCGTGAGGCTCTCGCTGTACGCGCCGTCGAAGCACGTGAAGCGGACCGCCCTGCCCTCGGGCCGTACGCCGGCGGCGTCCAGGAGCGCGGAGAGCCCGACCCCCTCGAAGGGGGTCTCGGGGACCCGCCAGCCGGTGACGCACTGGACGTCGCGGACCATGCGGGTCTGCGGGAGCGCCTTCAGGCCGTCCAGTGTGTACGTGGCGGGGTGGTCCACCAGGCCGTCCACGGTGAGGCGGTAGTCGGCGGCGGACTTCCTCGGTACGGAGGTGGCGACGGAGTAGTAGCGGAAGCCGCCGCCGTTGGGCAGGAGCCCGGTCAGGCCGGTGGGGTCCTTGTCGGCGACCGCGCCGAGTCCGGCCTCCAGTCCCCGCTGGAGCGCGGGTGCGGCCACGACTCCGGCCGCGCCCAGGCCCAGCATGGTCAGGACGAGGCGGCGGCCGACGGGGGTGCCGTGCCCGTCGGCGGGGTCCTCGCGGTGGGCGACGTCTCCCCCGGTGGGTGGGACGTCGCCCGAGGGTGGGCCCGTGCGACCGGGAGGACGACTGTTCACCCGTCCATGGAACACCCGCGGCCGTCCCGTCACCAGGGGCCGCGGGTGTCCGTCACACCGCCGTAAGGACTACAGCGGAGCCGGGGCGTTCTCGGCGGCCTTCTCCAGCTGGAACGCCTCGTTGCCGAGACCGATCCTGGCGTGCACGTCCGGCTTGGTGGAGCGCAGCACCGCGCCGTACACGAGACCGGCGACGAGGGCGGCGCCGATGACTCCGGGCAGCAGCCAGTGGAGCGTCGAGCCGGGGCCCGAGCCGACGAGTACGTCGAAGTCCCGGACGGTGAAGACGGCGATGGCCAGCAGGGCGGTCCCGGCGAGGCCCGAGGCGACCAGTCGGGGGGCCTGGGCGCGTCCTGCGCCGCGGCGCAGGAAGAAGGCGATGACCGCGAAGGACGCCGCCGCCATCAGCAGGATGACGCCGAGGGCTCCGACGTTGCCCATCCAGGTGAACAGGCGCAGGACGGGCGCGGTGGGGTCCCCGACCGGGTGGCCGTCGGTGAGGGCGAAGGCCAGCACGATCACGACGGAGACCAGGGACTGGAGCATCGACCCGGTGGCGGGGGCGCCGCTGGTCCTGCTGGTCCGGCCGAAACCGGCGGGCAGCAGGCCTTCACGCCCCATCGCGAAGGCGTAGCGGGCGACCACGTTGTGGAAGCTGAGGAGGGCCGCGAACATGCCGGTGACGAAGAGGACGTGCAGTACGTCGGTGAAGGTGGCGCCGAGCCGCTCCTCGGTGAGACCGAAGAGCATGCCCGGGCCCTGTTCGAGGGAGGTGCCCGCGATGGAGCCCGGGCCCGCGGCGACGGTGAGGGCCCAGGAGCTGACGGCGAGGAACAGTGCGGCGTAGCCGACGGCCAGGAACATCACCCGGGACACGACGACCTGCGGGCGGCTGGTCTCCTCCGCGTACACGGGTGCCTGCTCGAAGCCGACGAACGCGGCGATGCAGAAGCAGAGTGCGGTGCCCAGGCCCGCACCGGTGAGGGTCTCCGGGTTGAAGGCGTGCAGGGACAGGCCCTCGGGTCCGGGCTTGCTGACGGCGGCGATGTCGAAGATCACGACGAGGGCGCACTCGATGACCAGCAGGACACCGAGCACCTTGGCGTTCAGGTCGATCTTCAGCCAGCCGAGGACACCGACGACGGCGACGGCGGCGAGGGCCGGGAGCCACCAGGGCACCGCCATGTCGAGATAGGTGGCGAAGAGGCCGGAGACCTCGAAGCCGAGGATGCCGTAGATGCCGACCTGCATGGCGCTGTAGGCGACCAGCGCCACGAGCGAGGCGCCCGCGCCGGCCGTCGGGCCGAGGCCCCGGGCGATGTACGCGTAGAAGGCCCCGGCGTTGTGGACGTGCCGGCTCATCTCCGCGTAGCCCACGCCGAACAGCATCAGGACGACACCGAGGATGACGTACAGCAGGGGCTGTCCGACGATGCCCATCACACCGAAGACCGTGGGCATGACCCCGGCGACGACCATCAGCGGGGCGCTGGCGGCGAGGACCGAGAGGAGCAGTCCGGGGGTGCCGAGCCGGTCCGCGCGCAGCGCGCGGTCCTCGCCCTTGTAGGTGTTGATCCCGCCGGTGCCGCCCGTCGTGCTTCCGGTGCCGGCCTCGCTCGAGTGTGTTCTGCCCGTCGACATGGCGGGGGTGATCCCTTCGTTGGGAGCAGCGTGCATCACGGGGTACCGAGCGCGAAGGTGCGCGCGGCAAGGAACGCGGGGTAGGGGTCGCGGCCGGAGTACGACCAGGGGGCGGCGGTGGCGTGGGAGCCGATGCGGTGGAAGAGGGCGGCGGCCTCGGCCGGGCGGCCCTCGCAGATCTTGGCGTGGGCGAGGAAGTTGAGGTCGGCGCGGTGGCGGGGGTGGTCCTCGCGTTCCCATTCCAGCCACCAGTCGAAGGCCGCCTTCATCACCTGCCGGGCCCTGCGTCCGGTCCAGTGGCCCGATGCCGCCGGGTCGTCCGAGGCGTGTCCGGCCTCGACCAGGACGCGGTAGCGCTCGGCGTGCGCGATGACGGGGAGCACGGCCAGCGGTGAGTCGGCGGGGGCCTGCTCGGCGGCCCAGGAGGCGAAGTCGTAGACCTCGTGGAGCGGGTCGCCACCGCTGCCGGCCTCGGCCAGCCGGGCCGTCATGAGGTGGTGTGCCTGGTGGTGTTCGGGGTGGCGGGCGCGGATCTCCTCGAAGTGTCCGGCGGTCTCCTCCTGGGTGCCGTGCGCGCGGTCCAGCAGCATCAGGGCCAGCCACGGGGTGGGGTCCGCGGCATCGAGGGCGGCGGCGGCCAGACAGGCCTCGCGGGCCCGGACCCGCTCGCCGGCGCCGGCCTTGGGGCGCAGGGCGCGGGTGACGTCGGCGCAGGCGAGGAGCGTGGCGGCATCGGAGCTGTCCGGTTCGGCGAGCAGCCATTCGCGGGCCCAGCCGGCGGCGGACGGCACTGCGGCGAGGGCGAGGAGGCGGTGGCCGCGGCGGTCCCAGTCGGCACCGGTCGCGACGAGCAGGGAGCGGGCCCTGGTCCAGCGCCCCTGGGTGAACTGGCCGCGTACGGAGATGAGTTCGGTGTCGCCGAGAGCCGGGTCGAAAGCATGGTCCGAACGGGCGCCCTTGCGGCGGGCGCGGCCCAGAGGCGGCGGAGGCGGAGACATCCGCAGGCTTCCTTTTCGACGCGGCGTGCGAAGCGGTTCGATGCTGTGTGCGAGCAAACGATCGCGCACAGCAAAGCGTTAGGTAATGGTCCGAGTCAAGGGCGACCCTCCCGCAACTGCATTCACCCTTCGAGCAGTTGACGTATCCAGGCGGGCGGTCCGCACCCTTCGCGCAGCTCGCCGCAGGGGTGCGTGGGGGAGCCGGAGCGACCGGGGGTGACGCGTGCCACACTGCCCGGATGGACGCACACGAACCCCTCAAGCCGTTCCTCCTCGCCTTTCCCGGGCCGCTGCGCGACCGGTTGGTGGCCGCCGTGCTCTCCGGCGAGAAGGTGTCGACGTCCGGCCTCCTCGTGGAGTACGAGACGGAGAAGGAGGAGCTGCCACCGGTGGGCGAGCGGTCCGCGCTCATCGACTCCGAGGGGCGGGAGACCGCGGTGCTCGAGGTGACCGAGGTGCGGGTGCTGCCGCTGGGTGCGGTCGATCTGCAGCACGTGCTCGACGAGGGCGAGGGCTACACGTCGGTGGCCCAGTGGCGTGCGGGGCACGAGGCGTTCTGGCAGGGCGAGGAGATGCGGGAGGCGCTGGGGGATCCGTCGTTCACGGTGGACGACGACACGATGGTGGTGGCGGAGAGGTTCCGGGTCGTCGAGCGGCTGCTCTGACACGGAGGCGGGGACGCGGCCCCCCGGGCCGGGCCCGCGGGGTCCGGTGGAGGCCCGCCCGGCCCGGTGGAGGCCCGCCCGGCCCGGGGAGCGCCGGGCACCCGGGCCCGTCGTGAACCGGCCCGGGGGAAGGACCCCGCCCCGCCCGGCCGCGTGTGCCGTCGTCGCGGGCGGGGCGGGGGTCGTCACACGGCGGGGAGCGCGTAGAGCCGCTTGCCGTGCATCACGGCCAGCCGGTCGCCCGCCGCGGCCACGTACCACTGTTGGATGTCGCCGGTCCCGTCGTTGTACGTCCAGCGCAGCTTCCCGGTCGCCGCGTCGAAGGCGTGCACGCCGCCGTCCTTGTCGAACTCCGTGGCGCCGTAGAGGGTGCCGCCCGCCTTGACGAACTGCCAGGCCTGCGTCGCCGTGTCCCGCAGGTCCTCGTTGTGCCAGATCTTCTTGCCCGTGGCGGGGTCCACGGCCCACAGGGCGCGCGCCGTGTCGGAGGCGTAGAGCACCCCGTCCAGGAGGTGCGGGTCGTTGAACCTGCTGAACTCCTCCGTCGTGAGCGACCAGCGCTCCTTGCCCCCGGACAGTGCGAACGCCCGCAGGTGCTGTCCGTCCGCCACGACCACGAGCTCGTCGTGCACGGCGAAGTGACGGCGGTTGGACTGGCTGATCTTCTTCGTCCAGATCTGCCGGCCCGTGGCCGTGTCGCGGACGGTGACGTTCTCCCGGTAGTCCGTGTAGACGAGACGTCCGCCGACGACCGCGGCGTTGATGCCGTACTCCTCGGTCCCCGCGTCGCGCTGCTCGCGCCAGGTGACCTCGCCGGAGGCGGTGTCGATCGCGGCCAGCACGTTGTTCGGCGTGGAGAAGTCCTTCTCCAGGATGCCGGCCAGGACGTAGACGTGGCCCTCGTCGGCCGCGATGGGGCGCGGCTGCTGGTACTCGTCACCCAGCCGGCTGCGCCAGGTCTCCTTGCCCGTGGCCGGATCCAGACCCACCACGTCGCCGTCGTACTCGGCACTGGCGAGGTAGAGCGTCCCGCCGCCGATGATGAGCCCGGCGCCGGGCGTGGTGACGCCGGTGCGCTTCCACTTCTCCTTGCCGCTGACGGCGTCCCGGCCCACCAGGGGGTCGCCCGACACCAGGACCAGGCCGTCGACCACGGCGAGCGCCGCGCTGCCGGACAGGACGGTGTTCGCGGTGTCCGCCTGCCAGAGCGGCTCGGGCGCGGTGCCGGGAGGCGGGGTGGTGAAGGCGTCACCTTTCTTGTCCCCGCCCGGTGTGGCACTGCCGGCCGGTTCGGGCTCGTCCGCCCCGGGACCGCACCCCACGGCCCCGGCACCGAGCACGGCCAGCCCCAGCCCCGTCCCCGCCAGCCTGAGTATCTGCCTGCGCGACACCGCGTTCCCGCCACGTACGCCCACGTCTGTTCCCGCTTCCGTCCACCTGGTCCGACGCCCTCCGGGACGCCCTGAGCGCCGCCAGGCTAACCGTCGAATTTCGGCCTTCCGCCGAACGGCACACAATCGGGACAGGCTCGTGAAGCGCTCGTCACCGCAGGGGCGCTCCGGACCGTGACGGGACCGCGGCGCCCTGCGGGGCGGGGTCCGGTCAGCCGGTGGCCTCGGCCGCCGCGCGGCCGGCGGCGCGGCCGGAGAAGATGCAGCCACCGAGGAACGTGCCCTCCAGCGAGCGGTAGCCGTGGACGCCGCCCCCTCCGAATCCGGCCGCCTCCCCCGCCGCGTACACCCCGGGCAGCACGGTGCCGTCCTCCGTCAGGACGCGGGAGGACAGGTCCGTCTCCAGTCCGCCGAGGGACTTGCGGGTCAGGATGTTGAGGCGCACGGCGATCAGCGGACCCGCCGCCGGGTCGAGGATGCGGTGCGGCCGGGCCGTGCGGATCAGCCGGTCGCCGAGGTAGGCGCGTGCACCGTTGATCGCCGTGATCTGGAGGTCCTTGGTGAAGGGGTTGGCGACCTCGCGGTCGCGTGCGGTGATCTCGCGGCGCAGGTCGTCCTCGTCGATCAGCGGTTCGTCGGTCAGCGCGTTCATCCCGCGGACCAGCGCGCCGAGGTCCTTCTCGACGACGAAGTCCACGCCCTTGTCCATGAACGCCCGCACCGGTGCGGGGACGTCGGCGCGCGCCCTGCCGATCACGTCACGGACCGACTTCCCGGTCAGGTCCGGGTTCTGCTCGGACCCGGAGAGCGCGAACTCCTTGCCGATGATCTTCTGGTCCAGCACGAACCAGGTGTAGCCGTAGCCGGACCTCATGATGTGTTCGAGGGTGCCCAGCGTGTCGAAGCCGGGGAAGAGCGGGACCGGGAGCCGCTTGCCGCGGGCGTCGAGCCAGAGGGAGGACGGGCCGGGGAGGATCCGGATCCCGTGCTTCGCCCAGATCGGGTTCCAGTTCTCGATGCCCTCGGTGTAGTGCCACATCCGGTCACGGTTGATGTGGTGGGCGCCCGCGTCCTCGGCTATGCCGAGCATCAGCCCGTCGACGTGGGCCGGGACGCCGGAGAGCATCTTCTCGGGCGGGGTGCCGAGCCGCTCCGGCCACTGGGCGCGAACGAGGTCGTGGTTGCCGCCGATGCCGCCGGAGGTGACGATCACGGCCTGTGCCGTGAGCTCGAAGGCGCCGGTGGCCTCGCGGCCGCTCGCCGTGCCCCGCTCGGCGCCGCTCGCTTCGAGTACCTCACCGGTGACCGTGTCGACGGTCCCGGCCGAGCGGCCGAGGCCGGTCACCCGGTGGCGGAAGCGCAGCTGGACGAGCCCCTTCGCGACGCCCTCGCGCACCCGTCGCTCGAAGGGGGCGACGACACCGGGGCCGGTGCCCCAGGTGATGTGGAAGCGGGGGACGGAGTTCCCGTGGCCGTTGGCGTCGTAGCCGCCGCGTTCGGCCCAGCCGACGACGGGGAAGAGCCGCAGCCCCTGGGCGTGCAGCCAGGAGCGCTTCTCACCGGCCGCGAAGTCGACGTACGCCTCGGCCCACTTGCGGGGCCAGTGGTCCTCCTCGCGGTCGAAGCCCGCCGTGCCGTACCAGTCCTGGAGGGCCAGCTCCCGGCTGTCCTTGATCCGCAGCCTGCGCTGCTCGGGCGAGTCGACGAGGAAGAGGCCGCCGAAGGACCAGTGCGCCTGACCGCCGATGGACTGCTCGGGTTCCTGGTCGAGCAGGATCACCGTGCGGCCCGCGTCGACGAGCTCGGCGGTGGCCACCAGTCCCGCGAGCCCCGCCCCGATCACGATCACGTCAGCGTCGTACGCCATGGGTTCCATCCTTCGGGGCGGTGCGGGGCGGGTACGGGGTATGCGCGGTACTGCGAAGTTACTTGTGCGTCAGATCTTCGGTACGGGCCGCTCCCACGTCAACCGCCCTGCCGGTGGCGCCCTCACGGCTCCCGTACCGATGCGGGGCTATCGTCGGACCGTGTCCGTGCTGGTTGTCCTGCTCGCCGTGGGTGCCGCCTGCTGTCTGGGCCTCGGCTTCGTCCTCCAGCAGGACGCTGCCCGGCGCGCGCCCCTGCGCGACTTCCTCTCGCCCCGGCTGCTGCTGGACCTGATGCGGGTGCCGAGCTGGCTGGCCGGTATCGGCCTGATGGTCTGCGGCATGGTGCTGGGGGCGCTGGCGCTCGGCAACGGCGAGCTGTCCGTCGTCGAGCCGCTGCTGGCGACCAATCTGGTCTTCGCGCTGGCCCTCTCGCGCCGTCTCACCGGCCAGCGGCTGGGCCGGCAGGGATGGGGCGGGCTGTGGCTGCTGGCGGGCGGGGTCACCGCGTTCCTGCTGGCCGGGCAGCCGCAGGGCGGCCGGGCCGACACCGACCCGCTGCGGCACTGGCTGGTGGTCGGCACGGTGGCGGGGCTCGCGCTGCTGCTCACCGCCTTCGCCAGGCATCCCCGGACCCGGGGGACGCCCGTGCTGCTGGGGCTCGCCGCCGGACTGCTGTACGGACTGCAGGACGCCCTGACCAGGGTCAGCGGGGAGAAGCTGACGGAGGGCGGCTGGCCGGCCCTGATGGCGGGCTGGCAGCCGTACGCGGTCGTCGTCCTCGGGGTGACCGGGCTGATCCTGGTCCAGAGCGCGTTCGAGGCGGGGCCGCTGCGGGCCTCCCTGCCCGCGCTGACCGCCGCGCAGCCACTCGCCGGGATCGTCTGCGGGATCGGTTTCCTCGGCGACCGGGTGCGTACGGACACGGGTGCCCTGGCGTGGGAGGCGGCCGGACTCGCGGCGATCGTGGCGGGGATCGTGCTGCTCGGGCTGCATCCGGCGATGCCGGAGGGCAGGGAGCGGCACGGGTCAACGGCTGTCGGTGGCGTGGGGTTGGATGGGCCGCATGACTCCGGCAGATGAAATCCTGGACATCGTCGACGAGAACGACGAGGTCGTCGGGCAGGCGACGCGCGGCGAGGCGACCGCGCGCGGACTGCGGCACCGGTGCGTCTTCATCGAGGCCAGAGACGCCGGGGGCAGGATCTTCGTGCACCGCAGGACCGCCGACAAGCTGGTCTTCCCCTCGCACTACGACATGTTCGTGGGCGGGGTGGTCGGCGCGGGCGAGTCCTACGACGACGCGGCCCTGCGGGAGGCCGAGGAGGAGCTCGGGGTATCGGGTCTCCCCCGCCCCGAACCGCTGTTCACGTTCCTCTACACGAGCGCCGAGCACAGCTGGTGGTCGTACGTCTACCGGGTGCGGTGCGAGCTGCCGGTGCGCCCGCAGGCCGAGGAGATCGCCTGGCACACCTTCCTGACCGATGCGGAACTGGAGCGCCGGCTCGGCGACTGGACGTGGGTGCCGGACGGGCTGGAGACGTACCACCGGCTGCGGGCGATGCGGGCCGGGGAAACCGGGTCGGCCACGTGAGCCGCGGCGGCGACTTCGCGCGGGGCGTGCGGCTGTGGCTCGCGCCCCAGCGGATCCGGGCGGAGGGCGACACCCCGGACTACCGCTTCTCGCTCGCGAACGAGCGCACCTTCCTGGCCTGGATCCGCACGGCGCTCGCGTTGATCGGCGGCGGTTTCGCCGTCGACCAGTTCCTGCCCGGGCTGGCGTGGGGCATCCGGTCCGGTCTCGCTCTCGCGCTGCTGGCGGCCGGTGTGCTCTGTGCGCTGCGGGCCGTCAACCACTGGGTGCGGTGCGAGCGGGCGATGCGCCGCGGTGAGGATCTGCCGGTGTCCCGGTTCCCCGCGCTCCTGAGCCTCGCCGTCGCCGTGGTCGCGGTGGCCATGGTGGTGGTGGTCCTGTTCGGCTGGGAGGGCCGGTGACCGCCGTGGGGCGGGATCCGGGGCTGCAGCCGGAGCGGACGCGGCTGGCCTGGCGTCGCACCACGCTGTCCTGCACGGTGGTGGCGCTGCTCGCGGGCCGGCAGGCGCTGGACAGCGGGGTGAGCGGGGCCGGGGTGATCGCCGTGGCGCTGAGCCTGCTGGCCTGGCTGGGGTTCCTCGGGGTGGCGCACCGGCGGGTGACGGGCCTGGGTACGGCGGAGCCCGTGCCGTTGTCACCGCGCCGCGCCCTGACGGCCGCGGCGTGCACCGTGGCGCTCGCGGTGTTCGCCGCCGCGACGCTCTTCTGAGCCGGGCCGGGTCCCCGGCGTACCGGGGTCAGTCCTCCCAGGCCACGGTGACGACGATCTTGCCGCGGGTGCGCCCCTGCTCGTTGAGCCGGTAGGCGTCCGCCGCCTGCTCCAGAGTGAAGACCTGGTCGACGTGGACGGAGATGATCCCCTGCTCGGCCAGTTCCGCCAGCTGGGCGAGGTCCTGGGCGTCGGGACGCACGAAGGCGTAGCGGCCGCCGTAGGAGAAGACCTCGGCGTCCGCGATGGAGGCGAGCCGGCCGTCGGGGGCGAGGGTCTCGGCGGAGACCCGCAGGGCCTCCCCGCCGACGGTGTCGAAGGCGGCGTCGATGCCCCCGGGTGCCAGGGTCCGCAGCCGGTCGGCGAGCTCGTCGCCGTACTCCACCGGTTCGCCGCCGAGCTGCCGGACGTACTCGTGGTTGTGGGCGCCGGCCGTGCCGATGACCCGGCAGCCGGCGTGCCGGGCGAGCTGGACGGCGAGCGAGCCGACCCCGCCGGCGGCCGCGTGGACGAGGACGGTCTCACCGTCCCGGACCTTCAGGGTGCGGTGCAGCACCTGGTGGGCGGTGAGACCGCACAACGGCAGGCCCGCGGCCTCCTCGAAGCTCAGGCTCAGGGGTTTGCGGGCGAGGGTGCGCACGGGGGCGGCGACGTACTCGGCGAACGTGCCGCGTGAGAGGAAGTCCTCGCGCACATAGCCGATGACCTCGTCGCCCACCTCGAACTCGTCGACGGCGGCCCCGGGTTGCACCACGACACCGGAGACGTCCCAGCCGGGGATGACGGGGAAGACCGCTTCGAGGCCCGCCTGGAGGTACCCCTCGCGGGCCTTCCAGTCGACGGGGTTGACGGCGGCGGCCCGCACCTTCACCAGCACCGAGTCGGGGCCGACCTTGGGGTCCGGCCGCTCGCCGTACTCCAGGACGTCGGCCGAGCCGTACCTGCTGTAGCTGATCGCCTTCATCCTCCGACGATCGGCGCAGGCCGGGGTCACCGCAACTCAGGCCGTGACGGTGCGGGGCGGCGGCGGGGTTGCCGGGGAAGTCCCGGGGAGGCCCGGCCCGGGCGTCCCGCCGGCGGTCGGGAGCACACGCGGGACGGACCCCGCGCGAGTCCCGTACGGGCCTCGCCCCCCGCCCGCGGGCCTCACCAGCGCGGAATCGGCGGGGTCACCCACTCCGGGTCGGCCTTGCGCATCGCCGCCGCGTCGTCGCGCGCCCGCATGGTGCCGTCGTCGTCGAGCCAGCGCCGGTGCAGTGCGGCCAGCCGGTCGCGGTCCAGCTCGACGCCCAGTCCGGGCGCGTCGGAGACGGCCAGGCGTCCGTCCCGGAAGGTGTGGCGGGTGGTGATGACGTCCTCGGTCTGCCACGGGTAGTGGCTGTCGCAGGCGTAGTCGAGATTGGGCACGGTGGCGGCGACGTGCGTCATGGCGGCGAGACTGATGCCGAGGTGGGTGTTGGAGTGCATGGAGAGTCCGACGCCGAACGTGCGGCAGATCGCGGCCAGTTCGCGGGTCCGGTGCAGTCCGCCCCAGTAGTGGTGGTCGGACAGGAGGACCTGGACGGCGTCACGGGCGAAGGCCTCGGGGAGTTCCGCGAGGGTGGTGACGCACATGTTCGTGGCGAGCGGGAGGCCGGTCCCCGCGGAGACCTCCGCCATCGCCGCCGTACCGCTCGCCGGGTCCTCCAGGTATTCGAGTACGCCCTCGAGCTGGTCGGCGACGTACAGCGAGGTCTCCACGGACCAGGCCCCGTTCGGGTCCAGACGCAGCGGCTGCCCGGGGAAGGCCTCGGCCAGCGCGCGGACGGCGGCGATCTCCGCGTCGGGTTCGAAGACCCCGCCCTTGAGCTTGAAGGAGGTGAATCCGTGGTCGCGGGCGAAGCGCCGGGCCTGCGCGACGACTCCGTCGGGGTCGAGCGCGGCGCCCCAGTCGTCGCGTTCGCCGCCCTCGGGGTGTGCCGCCCAGCGGTAGAAGAGGTACCCGCTGTACTCGACGCTGTCGCGGACCTTGCCGCCGAGCAGGGCGTGCACGGGCAGTCCGAGGGTCTTGCCGAGGGCGTCCAGGCACGCGACCTCGAAGCCGGAGACGACGGACAGCCGCAGCTTGTCGGCGGTCTGCACGCCGCGCAGCCCGCCCGCGTCGACCCGCTCGTCGGCGGCGCGTGAGTCGCCGCACACCTCGTCGGCGAGGGCGAAGAGGCCGTTCAGATCACTGACCGACCGGCCGGGGAGGGCACGGGAGAGGGGTTCGGCCAGGTCGAGGTAGGTGCCGTCGCCGTAGGTTTCGCCGATTCCGGTCACACCGCCGCGGGTGACGACTTCCACGATGAGCCGCGGGGTGTACGGCTGGTGGACGCCCTGGGTGTTCAGCAGCGGCGGATCGGCGATGAGGATCGGGGTCAGCCGGACGTCGTCGATCAACAATGCTGTATCCATACATGAACTCTATTCACCCATGCGACTGAGCACCAGACTCCGCACCGAGTTCCCCTCCCGGATTCCGGGACGGCACTGGACGACATACCGACTGGTCGGCATCATGGTCCCGACCGTCCACACGCCCCGGAGGTGCGCACCATGAGCCCAGTCCACCCGCCAGGTCTCGACCTCGACCTGCTGCGCGGATATCTCGACCGCGAGCGGCCGGGGCTGGTGAACGGACCGCTCGAGGCCCGGCTCATCGAGGGCGGACGCTCGAACCTCACCTACGTCGTCTCCGACGGCAGTGGACAGTGGGTCGTCCGCAGACCGCCGTTGGGCCACGTACTGGCCACCGCGCACGACATGAAGCGCGAGCACCGGGTGATCAGCGCACTGCACCCGACGGCGGTGCCGGTGCCCGAGCCGGTGCTGCTCTGCGAGGACGACACGGTCATCGGCGCGTCGTTCTACGTCATGGAGTACGTCGAGGGCACTCCGTACCGTACGGCCGAGCAGCTCGCCCCGCTCGGCGCCGAGCGCACCCGCGCCGCCGTACTGGGGCTCGTCGACACCCTGGTCGACCTGCACGCGGTGAACCCGGCGGCCGTCGGCCTCGGCGACTTCGGGCGCCCGGAGGGGTTCCTGGACCGCCAGCTGCGGCGCTGGGGCAAGCAGCTGGACGCCTCCCGCAACCGTGAGCTGCCCGGCATCGACGAGCTGCACGCCGCGCTGGGCAGGGAGCTCCCCGACTCCCCCGCGCCCACCGTCGTGCACGGGGACTACCGCCTGGACAACGTGCTGCTCGGCCGGGACGACAGGATCAGGGCCGTCCTGGACTGGGAGATGTCCACGCTCGGCGATCCGCTGACCGACCTCGGGCTGCTCGTGATGTACAGCTCCGACCTGGACCTCCCGGCGTCCCCGGTGTCCACCACCAGCGGGGCCGCCGGCCACCCCACCCCCGCCGAGCTGATCGAGCGCTACGCCGCCCGTTCCGGCCGCGACACCTCCGCCATCGCCTGGTACACGGCCTTCGCGTGGTTCAAGCTCGCCGTGATCCTCGAGGGCATCCACTACCGCTACACCCTGGGCCGGACGGTCGGCGCCGGCTTCGACCGCATCGGCGACCTGGTCCCCGTCTTCATCTCGCACGGCCTCACCACCCTCCAGGAAGGCTGATCACCCCATGGACTTCGCATTCGACGCCCGTACCGAGGAGCTGCGCACCCGGCTGCTCGCGTTCATGGACGAGCACGTCTACCCGGCCGAGGAGGTCGCCGAGGAGCAGCGGGCCGGGCTCGCCTCGCCGTGGGACACCCCGCGGGTCGTGGAGGACCTCAAGGCGGAGGCCCGCAGGCAGGGCCTGTGGAACCTCTTCCTCCCGGACGCGGAGTACGGCGCCGGGCTGACGAACCTCCAGTACGCCCCGCTGGCCGAGATCACCGGCCGCAGCCCGCACCTGGCACCGACCGCGCTGAACTGCGCGGCGCCGGACACCGGGAACATGGAGGTGCTCTCCCAGTTCGGCTCGGACGCGCACAGGAAGCAGTGGCTGGAGCCGCTGCTGGCCGGGGAGATCCGCTCGGCGTTCGCGATGACGGAGCCCGACGTGGCCTCGTCGGACGCGACGAACATCGAGACGCGGATCACGCGGGACGGCGCGGACTACGTCGTCAACGGGCGCAAGTGGTACATCTCCGGGGCGATGAACCCGGACTGCGCGGTCTTCATCGTGATGGGCAAGACGGACCCGGACGGCCAGGACATCCGCCGCCAGCAGTCCATGATCCTGGTCCCGCGTGACACCCCCGGCCTGGAGGTGCGCCGTGCGATGCGGGTGTACGGCTACGAGGACCACTCGCACGGCGGCCACGCCGAGGTCGTGTTCACCGACGTACGCGTGTCCGCGGCGAACCTGATCGGCGAGGAGGGCGGCGGATTCGCCATCGCGCAGGCGCGGCTGGGCCCGGGCCGCATCCACCACTGCATGCGGCTGATCGGTATGGCCGAGCGCGCGATCGAGCTGATGTGCAGGCGTGCCGTGGCCCGTACGGCCTTCGGCAAGCCGCTCGCCCAGCAGGGCGTCGTGCAGAACTGGATCGCGGACGCCCGGGTGACGGTGGAGCAGCTTCGGCTGCTGGTGCTGAAGACGGCCTGGCTGATGGACACCGTGGGCAACCGCGGGGCCCACACCGAGATCCAGGCGATCAAGATCGCCACTCCCCGCGCGGTCGTCGGCATCCTGGACCAGGCCGTGCAGCTGTACGGCGCGGGCGGGGTCGGCCAGGACACCCCGCTGGCCGAGCTGTGGGCGTCGGCACGGACCCTGCGGCTGGCGGACGGGCCGGACGAGGTCCACCAGCGGTCACTGGCACGGCGTGAGATCAAGAAGTACCTCTGAGCCCGGTACGGGGAGGCGCGGAGCGCCTCCCCGGCGGGGTCAGAAGGTGAGCTGCCAGCTGTCGATGTAGCCGGTGTCCTGTGCCGCGACGTCCCTCACCTGGAGCTTCCAGGTGCCGTTGGCCGTCTCGGCGGAGGCGTTGACCGTGTAGGTCGCGATCACGTTGTCGGCGGAGTCGCTGCTGCTCGAGTTCTTCAGCCGGTACGCGGTGCCGTCGGGGGCGAGCAGGTCGACGACGAGGTCGCCCCGGTAGGTGTGCTTGATGTCGACCGCCGCCTTGAGCGTGGCAGGGGCGTTACCGGTACGGCCGGTGACCGCGACCGACGAGGTCACCGCGGCCCCGTTGTCCGGGACGGCGACGTCGGTGGCGTTGCTGAACACCGTGCCGGTCGGCGGGGTCACCGTCCCGGCGGACAGGGTCCAGACCGCGTGGGCGACGGCGTCGCTGTTGCGGTCCAGGGCCGTGTCGTTGATGTTCGCGGTGGTGTCGCAGGACGAGTGGTAGCAGCGGTCGAAGGACTGCCCCGCGGTACCGCCCCACTTCTGGGCCTGCGCGCTCGACTTCGTGTTGCTCGCTCCGGTGAACAGGCCGCCGACGGGTACGCCCGCGCTCTTGAACGGGGCGTGGTCGGACCGGCCGTCGCCCTCGGTCTCGATCTCGGTGGGCACCGACAGGCCGGCGAAGTAGCTCTTGAAGGTCTGCTCGATGACCGGGTCGTCGTCGTAGACGAAGTAGCCGGCGTTCGGCGAGCCGATCATGTCGAAGTTGAGATATCCGGAGAGCTTGGCCCGCTCGGTGGACGCGAGGTTGTTGACGTAGTACTTCGAGCCGACGAGCCCCAGCTCCTCGGCGCCCCACCAGGCGAAGCGCAGGTGCTTGTCCGGAGCGAGCTGGGCACGGGAGACCGCGAGGGCCGTCTCGAGCACGGCGGCGGATCCGGAGCCGTTGTCGTTGATACCGGCGCCGGAGGTCACCGAGTCGAGGTGGGAACCGGCCATCAGGACCTGGTTCGGGTCACCGCCCGGCCAGTCGGCTATCAGGTTGTAGCCGGTGGCTCCGCCGGAGGTGAACTGCTGGAGGGTGGTGGTGTATCCGGCCGCGTCCAGCTTGGCCCTGACGTAGTCGACGGAGGCCTTGTAGCCGGTCCGGCCGTGTGCCCGGTTGCCGCCGTTGGCGGTGGCTATCGACTGGAGCTGGGTGAGGTGTGCCTTGACGTTGGCAAGAGGGATGTCGGGGGCTGCGGCAGCCCGTGCCGGCGCCGCCTGGACGGCGGGGGCGGCGGTCGCCAGCAGCGCCGCGACGGCGACCGCGGCGGCGGACAGGGATCTGAGGCGTGCAGGTCTCATCGGTGGCTCCGGATTCCGTTCGGGGACTGACGGAACGTGCGGGGGTCCCGGGACCGTGGACGGCCCTGGGCCTGGAGCGGTGGGGCTGGAAGTGCGCCCCCGATGCTCGGGTAGGTGACCGAGCACCGTCAAGAGTGGAATCCGGACAGGCGCGTTCGCTCACCGGACGTCGGGGGAGGGCGAGGACACGGGTCCGCGGAGCCGCGCCGGCCCGTCGGAGGAGGCGGTCAGGACCCCCGGACCACCGTGCTCCGTGGGACGAGCGCCGCGCGTGCCGGAGCGCACGGTGGCAGGCCTCGCACGGATACCGGTGCCCCCCTGACCTCGTACGTGGTCGATTTCGAGCTGGCGGGCAACCCCGCGTGGGCGCCCGCACTGAAGACGGGCGAGCTCGGAGTCGCCGGTGTCCCCGTGACGACGTTCGCGTTCGACATCACCGGCCACGGCTTCCGCGACATGGGCTGCACCCGGCAGACCGCCGTAATCACCAACCTGCTGAAGACCTCCGTCACCCTCACCTTCGCCGGCACCACCCCCGGCGTCGGAGGCCCGGTCATCGACGACGTCCGGATCCGGAGCTGCCTGCTGGTGCTCTGCCCGCCCGTCTCCTGACGCCGGCTGCGCCGGGGGCGTGTCAGTGCCCTCCCATAGCCTCGGGGGCATGGGAAATGCTGGTGGATCACTGACGGTCCGTTCCACGGCCGACCTTCGCGGCCCCGTGGAGAGGGCCGGCTTCACGGATGCGGAGGACGCCGGGTCCCCGGCGGACGGCTGGCAGGTGCTCGAGGTCGCGGAGTCGGAGGAGCGCGGCGTCGCGGACCTCGTACGGAGCACCGGCGCGCCGGTCCTCCTGGTCACCTACCTGGACAGCGACGTCGGCTTCGTGGAGGCCGCCGCTCCCGGAGGCGGGGCCTGGGAGGCCCTGCTCAACCGCGCCGTGGCCGAGGACTACGACATACCCCTGGACCAGTTCCCGGTCGAGCACGCCGTGGGGGCCGCGGCGGCCTGGGCGCTCGCGGCAGGGCTGACTCCCGACGAGGATCTCGTCCGCCGGGCCCTCACCGGCTCGGCGGTCTTCGCGGAGGAGCTCGCCTCGCTGCTGCTCGCAGCTCTGGGTGTGCGGGAGGGGAGCTGACCGACGCCGCCCGGGCAGACCGTCAGGGGCGCAGGGCCCTCAGCAGCAGGTCCGCCAGGTGGTCCGCGACCTCCTGCTGGGTGAGCGGGCCGTCCGGCCGGTACCACGTGGACAGGTGGTGGACCGAGCCGAAGTGGTAGTCGACGACCAGGTCGGCGGGGGTCGCCGAGGAGAACACCCCGGCTCGTTGGCCCTCCTCGACCAGGGCCCGGAAGCGCTCGTGGTAGCGGCGCCGCTCCATCCGCACCTGCTTGTTCTTCTCCGGGCTCAGGTGGTGCATCGAGCGGAAGAAGATGGAGGCGTCGTCGAGGTTCTCGATGGTCGTGACGACGACGTCCGCCGCCGCTTCCCTCAGCCGCTCCTCGATCGGGGCGTCGGCGTTCGCGTAGGCGTCGAGCCGCTCCTGCTGGAGCCGCAGCACCCTGGCGTAGACCTCCTGGAGGAGGTCCTCCTTGGAGCCGAAGTAGTGGTAGAGCGCCCCCTTGGTGACACCTGCCGCCTCGACGATCTCCTGCACCGAGGTGCGGTCGTAGCCGCGCTCGGCGAAGAGCCGGGTGGCGGCGGCCAGCAGCCGTTGAGGGACGGGCGTGCCGTCCCCGTCCGTCGCCTTGGCCATTGCCGCCACCCGCCCTTTCGTCTGTATCCGGAGTCCCTAACGGGGGGAACGCAGTTCCCGCCTGAGGATCTTCCCACTTGCCGTCTTCGGGAGTTCCTTCAGGATCTCCACCTCGCGCGGGTACTTGTACGCGGCGAGCCGCTCCTCGCAGTACGCGCTCAGCTCCCCGGGGTCCGCCTCGGCCCCGGGGCGCAGGCTGACGTAGGCCCGTACGGTCTCTCCGCGGTAGGAGTCGGGGACGCCCACGACGGCTGCCTCGCGGACCGCCGGGTGGGTGTAGAGGACGTCCTCCACCTCCCGGGGCCAGACCTTGAAGCCGGAGGCGTTGATCATGTCCTTCTTGCGGTCGACGACGTAGAGCCAGCCGGCCGCGTCCATGAAGCCGATGTCGCCCGTGCGCAGCTCACCGCCGGGGAAGGCCGCCTCGGTGGCCTCGGGGAGGTTCCAGTAGCCGGAGACGACCTGGGGTCCCCGCACGGCGATCTCGCCCTGTTCGCCGAAGGGCACGTCGTCGCCCTTCTCGTCGATGATCCGGACGACCGAGTCGGGGCCGGGCAGGCCGACGGACAGCGTCCCGGAGACCGGGTCGACGGGAGCCTCGTGCTCCGGCGGCACGGCGGCGCACGGTGCGGTGCACTCGGTGAGGCCGTAGCCGTTGCGGATGTACGGGCCGAGGCCCGCGCGGAACTTCTCGACCAGGGCGGGCGGCAGCGGCGCCCCGCCCGAGGAGATCACCTCGAAGGAGGCGAAGTGCTCGCGGGTGACGCCCGGGTGGGCGGCGAGCGCCATGAAGGCGG
This sequence comes from Streptomyces clavifer, assembly GCF_036345975.1. Taxonomy (NCBI): domain Bacteria; kingdom Bacillati; phylum Actinomycetota; class Actinomycetes; order Kitasatosporales; family Streptomycetaceae; genus Streptomyces; species Streptomyces clavifer. The sequence continues at coordinate 1,499,128 of NZ_CP107793.1, forward strand.
TCGACGGGCCGACGGTGTAGGCGGGGCGGTGCTCCGCGAAGGCCTCCAGGACCACGCTCGCCTCGAAGCGGTACACGAGGACCAGGGTGCCCGCGTTGGCGATACAGGTGGCGAGCTGGCACACCATGCCGGTGATGTGGAAGAGCGGGGCGAGCGCGAAGTAGGCCGCTCCCTCGGCGATGGGGTGGCCGGTGCGCTGCCGCTCCGCGTTGACCATGATGTTGCCGTGCGAGTTCAGGGCCCCCTTGGGGGTGCCGCTGGTCCCGGAGGTGTAGCTGATCAGTGCGACGTCCGAGGCGGTGAGCTCCCGGCCCTCCGGGGCGGCGAGACCGCGCCGGGCGACGGTCACCAGGTCGGCCTGCCGGTCTCCGGGGCCGGGGGCGGGGAGCCGCTCGAAGCCGAGCACCCGCGGGTCGTCGGTGCTCTGGAGGTCCAGCTCGCATGCGGTGACGGCGATGCTCACGCCCGGCGCCGCCTCGGCGGTGTCCCGCAGATAGGACGCCCAGGCCCGGTCGGAGCAGATCAGCGCGGTCACACCCGCGTCCTTCAGGACGTGGCCCACCTCGCCGGACTTGTACATCGGGTTGAGCGGGACGACGGTCGCACCGGCCTTCCAGGCGCCGAGCAGCGCGAGGACGAAGTGCGGGGTGTTCTGCAGCATGATCGCCACGCGGTCGCCGTGCCGCAGCCCCTCGGCGGCGAGATGCCCGGCGACGGAGTCGGAGAGCTCGTCGGTCTCGCGGTAGCTGAGGCGTCCGTCGAAGTAGGCGAGCGCGGGGTGATCCGGGGCCCGGCCGACGGCGTCGCGGAAGGCGTGCACCACGGTCTCGGCCGGATGGACGGGGCGTCGCTGGACCTCGCTGAGCAGGGCGGTCCAGGGCTTCGCCGCGTAGATCGACCGGGTCATGCGCCGGACCCCTCCCACTTCTGCTGCAGGTGGTTCATGTTGCCGAGCCAGTGGTCGGGGTCCTTGGCACGGGCCCGGTAGTAGCCGGCCACCTCGGGGTGCGGCAGGACCAGGAAGCGGTCCTGCTCCATGGCCTCGAACAGGGCGTCGGCGACGGCCTCGGGCTCGATCGCGGTGGGCGCGAGCACGAGGTCGCCCGCGGAACCGGCCGCGGTGAGCATGTCCGTACGCACGCCCTGCGGGCAGATCGTGTGGACCTTGACGCCGCGGTGCCGGTAGGTCAGCGAGAGCCACTCGGCGAAGGCGACCGCACCGTGCTTGGTCACGCTGTACGGGGCGGCGCCGATCATCGTGAGCAGTCCCGCCGCGGACGCGGTGGAGACGAACCGGCCGCTGCCGCGCTCCAGCCAGTCCGGCAGCAGTGCCTTGGCCGCGCGGACGTGCGCCATCACGTTGACGTCCCAGGCCCTGGCCCAGACGTCCTCCTCCGCGAAGGCGTCCCCGCCCGACGCGAGGCCCGCGTTGGCGCAGTAGACGTCGATCGTGCCGTCGAGCGCGTCGCGTGCGGCGTCCACGACGGTGGAGGCGTCGCCCGCCACGACGATGCCGCCGATCTCCTCCGCGAGGGCCTCGACCCGGCCGGCGTCGAGGTCGTTGACCACGACCCGGGCACCCTCCGCGGCGAAACGGCGTGCCAGAGCGGCGCCGATGCCCCCTCCCGCCCCGGTCACCACTACGCCAGCGCCTTGCACCGTACTCATCGGTCCCGCCTCTCCCAGCCGTCTTTCCCGGCAGACTAACCAGTCGGTATGTGATCCGGGAAGGGGTCCGGGGCAGGACTGGGATTCTGCCCGGTCAGGGCCGTTCCGTGCGGCCCGCACCCGCGCTAGCGTGCGTGACCATGACAGTCGGCGCGATCATGGAGGTACCGGAATGACCCTGTCCAGGCGTGGTTTGCTCGCGGCCGGCGGAGCGGTGGGGGCCTTCGCGGCCACCGCGGCCGGTACCGGAACGGCGGCGGCAGCGGGCCGGGGCCACGGCTCCGGACGCCCGGGTGTCCGGACCGGCTTCGAACGGCTGGCGGCCGACGGCTACCGGCTGCTGGCGGGTCAGAAGGTCGGCGTCGTGACCAATCCCACCGGGATCACCGCCGACGTGCGGCACCTCGTCGACGTGATGCACCCCGACGACCGGGTGAACCTGACCGCGGTCTTCGGACCCGAGCACGGTTTCCGCGGGACCGCTCAGGCGGGCGGGTCCGAGGGCCGCTACGACGACCCGGCGACCGGGCTGCCCGTCTACGACACGTACCTCAAGAGCGGGCAGCCGCTCGCCGACATCTTCACGGCGTCCGGCGTGGACACGGTCGTCTTCGACATCCAGGACGCGGGAGCCCGCTTCTACACGTACATCTGGACGCTGTACGACTGCATGGAGGCGGCGGCGCTCGCGGGCAAGCGGCTCGTGGTCCTCGACCGGCCCAATCCGGTGACCGGGCGGGCGGCGCTGGGCCCGGTGCTCGACCCGGCCTTCGCCACGTTCGTCGGGCGCAGGGAGATCGCCCAGGCGCACGGCATGACGGTCGCGGAGCTGGCACTGCTGTTCAACGCCGAGTTCCTGGCGGCGCGACCGGTGGAGCTGGACGTCGTGAAGATGTCGGGGTGGCGGCGCTCGGACTTCTTCGACACGACGGGCCTGCCGTGGGTGCCGCCGAGCCCCAACATGCCGACGCCGGAGACGGCGCTGGTCTACTCGGGGACGTGCCTGTTCGAGGGCACGAACCTGTCCGAGGGCCGGGGCACGACGCGGCCGTTCGAGCTCCTCGGCGCGGAGGGGATCGACCACCGGTGGGCGGCGGCGGCGAACGCGCTGGAGCTGCCCGGGGTGGCCTTCCGCGAGGCGTACTTCGCGCCGACGTTCTCCAAGTTCCAGGGGAGGACGGTGGGCGGGGTGCAGGTGCACGTCCAGGACCGGGAGGCCTTCGACCCGGTGCGCACCGGCATCGCGCTGCTGGTGACGGCGAAACGGACCTGGAGCGGGTTCGCGTGGCGTTCGGACAATTGGATCGACAAGCTCACGGGCAACACGCGGGTCCGCACGATGATCGACGCGGGCGCCGACACGGATGAGGTGGTGGGGGCCTGGGGGGCGGATCTGGCGGCCTTCCGGTCGGTACGGAAGTCGCACCTGCTGTACCGGTGAGTGCCGGGGCGGCCGTCGGCCGGTTCCTCGTCCCTGCCGGACGGGCCGGGGCCCCGCACAGGGTGCGCCGCCCCCGGCGCACCGCTCCGTCCTCGGGCGCCGGACGGACCGGGTGCCGGGCGGGCCCTGACGGACCGCCGGAGTCCGCTGCCCCGTGCGCACGGGGCAGCGGACTCCGGCGTACTGCGCTGTCCTCGAAAGCCGGACGGGCTGTTCCGGTCTGCCGGACGGGCCGGGAGGGCCCGTCCGGCGGTCGGGGACGGGAGTCAGCGGTGGGAGGGGAATTCCACGACCTGCTGGTACGTCGGCCGGTTCTGCCAGTGGATCGTCTTGTGCGTGATCCCGCCGAGCGCGCGGTGGATGATGGCGTCGCTGCACCACTGCTCCCCCGCCTTGCAGCTGTCGTCACCCGGGTACACCGTGGTCGCGGGCACCGCGGCCGCCTGCTTCAGCGTGCTGAGCAGCGCCTCGCGGCACGCGCTCAGGTCGCCGTTGCCGCAGTACGTCTTCGCCAGCGGCCCCTTGACGGTCTGCCCGAGGACCTGGCGCAGGTCCTTGTCGGCGAAGCCCCACCAGCCGTACTGGAACGCCGAGCCGCTGTGCGCCCCGCTCGGTCCGTGGCTCGCCGCCGGTGACTCGTCGGTGGCAAGGTTCCCGGTCAGGGCGGTGAAGAGGCCGTCGCCCAGGCCCGGACGGAATTCCGCCTCGATCAGTTTCGGCCACCAGGCGTCCATGATGCGTACCGCGTCCGCATGCGTGTACGTGTGCGATCCGGAGCTGGTCTCCTTGCGCTGCGCGCCGGAGGCCCGCCACGAGTCCAGCTGCTGCACCACGGTGTTGAGCGCCGGATCGGTGACCGGCTGGGAGCGCAGCACCTTCAGCAGCTCGGGCAGCAATTGTTCGCCGCGCAGGTCGGTGAGTGCCGCCTCCGCCATGGCGCGGGTGAGGGAGGCGCGGGTCACTCCGCCGTTCGCGACGAGTGCCGCAACCCGGTCGTCGAGCAGGTCGCCGCGGTGGACGGAGCCGAAGCCGAAGGCGGCGGTGGCGTAGTCCTTGGCCTGACGGTTGTTCCAGGAGATGTAGTAGTCCTGGCCGCTGGAGTGCGGGTGCTCCGCGAACGGTGTGTACGTGGCGGTGTTGGCGGCCGGGTCGTAGCCCTTCCACTCGTACGCCTTCTCGGCCTTGACCGGCAGCGCCGGGTCGACTCCGGCGGCGCGCACCGGGTTCATGCCGCTGTTGTAGAAGGCCGCGGTGCGGGAGTCGGCGTAGAACCAGTTGAAGGCGTAGTCGATGTGGCCGGCCGCCTGCTGGAAGGAGGCCGCGTCCGTGACGAGGGCCGGGTCGTTGAGCATCTGGAAGCCGATGATCGAGTCGGCCTCGTGCCGGTAGGTGGTGCGCAGCGAGGTGTACGCGACGGGCTTGCCGCCCACCGTGGCGCGGTGGGTGACGATGCCGTAGTCCGTGCGCCACACCTGCATCCGATAGGAGCCCTTGGCGGTGGAGTCGGCGACGGTGGGCTTCCAGGAGTTGGTGCGCTCCATCTTCTCCATGGGCGTGCAGACACCGTCGTTGCGGTAGTGCGTGGAGCTCTTGGAGGGCGCGGAACCGTTGGCTTCACAGAGCTCGACGGCGTACGTGTCGGTGATGTCCTGGCCCGCCGAGGTGGCGCTCCAGGCGTAGTCCTGGCCGCGGCCCATCTGGATGTACATGCCGACACCCGCGAAGGAGACGCCGCGGGCGCTGATGCCGGGCCCCTGGAGCTCCTGGAGCATCATCAGCTGCGGGGCGAAGTAGCCGGTCTGGGGACCCATGACGGCGATGGGGTTGCCGCTCGCGGTGTGTTTGCCCGACACCAGGAGGGCGTTGGACATGCCCCGCTTCTGGGCGCCGTCGCCGGTTCCGGGCAGGGATCCCCCCGGGACGACTCCGTCGTCGTACATGCCCTGCAGCGGCTCGAGCGCGGCCGGCGCCTTCACGGGGGTCTTCGCGTTGGTGCCCGCCGAGCCGGTGCGGTCGTATATCAGCGGTTCGGGGGTGACCGAGCCCGCGTCGGGGAGGGCGGTGCCGCGGGCCTGGTCGGGCTTGCCCGCGTAGGGGAACGAGGTGCCGTCGTGGACGGTGAGGACGGCTTCCGGGTCGTTGCGCTGGCGGAAGGACTCCCAGACCCTGGTGCCCTCCTCGACACCGTACTTCTGCTGGGCGGCGAGCAGGGAGAGCGCGGCCTGCACCTCGCCGCCGCCTCCCCCGCCGAACTGTCCGCCGACGACCGAGGCGATCGAGATCAGGTCGGTCAGCTTGAACGGCTGGATCTCGCCCACGTTGGTGATGGAGTCGATCTTCCCGGTGAGGACGTACTCCCCGGGGAAGTAGCGGCCGTTCTTGGACTTCTCCCGGTAGGAGTTGATGCCGTCGACGTAGGCCTGCGCATCGGCCATCGCCTGCTCACCGCGCGGGCCCTCGGACGTCCGGATGAAGGCGACCTGGGCCTCCAGGTCCGCCTCGGTGTACGGGGCCTGCGGCCAGAACTGCTGTTCCAGCCCCTGGTTGGCGAGCGCCCCTCCGGCGAACGAGGTCAGCTGGCCGCGTCCGATGTGCCGGAAGAGGTCCATCAGCCAGAGCCGGTCCTGCCCCGCCGCGTACCCGGCGCCGAATTCGGTGCCGTAGCGGGTGGTGCCCTTGATGTGGGGAACGCCGCTCTTCTTGTCGCGGGTGATGGTCACGTCCGAGCGCGGCGAGGTGACGGACTCGACCTGGTCGGCGGCGACCCCGAACGAGGCGTCGTTGAAGAAGTCGGTCAGCTTCTGGTCGGTGAGGCCCGTGTGACCGGCCACCAGGCCGTTGTAGCGGTCGAGCTGGTCGTCGCTGTGGGCGGGGTGGGTGCCGAAGGCCTTGTTGCCGAGGATCTCGACGAGGGTGGCGTTGCCGTTCTCGCCGGGCGGCAGGATGTCCGCGCACCGGCCCTGGCAGTGGTCGGTGACGGCGACGGGTTCCGGCTGCGCCGCCCCGGCCGGGGGCGCCGAGGCGAGAAGGGACGTACCGAGAGCGAGGACGGCCGCGACTGTGGCGGCTCTGAGCGTGTGGGTGCGAGGGGGCATGCGTGCTCCTCCGGGTGGCCGATGCGCCGGAGGTTACCGCCGGTAGGCCACCCCGGTAAGATGAACATCAGTCACTTTTTCCGAATCGCCACACGCCGCCACACCGTCTCTCGGGAAACCGTCTCATTCCGTGGACGGTTATCACCTTTCGATGGAGCCGAATCGGGCAGTCGTACGTCCATCCCTTGACGCCGAAGTACGAGCGACGGAGGTGGCAGTGCCATGGCCGGTTTCCGGAGTCTTGCGAGACAGGTCCGCGATCAGCGGGGCGATCTGGCTTTGCGGCGGTATTCGCTGCGCAAATGCCTGGAGCGGTTCGCCCCCTACGGTCACCGCGCGACCTGGGATCACCTGTGTGCCCGGCACGGGATCGAGCCCGAGGACCGGGCTCCCGACCCGGTGCGTCTGATCCGCGCACTGGAGGAGCTGGAGGACGCGCGGGCCGTCTGGCTCGCGTACGAGACGGGCTTCGCCGAGCGGCGGCGCCGCGAGAAGCACGACGGGCTGCGCCGGCCGGGCACGTTCGACGACTGGCACCGGCGCACTTGGGGCGGCAACGGCGTCGCCCCCTGCGACGACCCGGAGATCCACCCGACCGCACCGCTGGCCGAGGTGCTGGGGCGGCTGATCGCCGCCCTCGGCTCGGAGCCGGGCGCCGCCTGCCCGGTCTGCGCGGGAACCGGCATCGCCTGGCGGCAGGACCTCGACCGTGAACCCTGGTCCGGGCCGGTCTGCACGGGATGCGGCATCGTGGTCCCGCGGCCCGTGCTGACCGAGCGGGCACTGGCGAAGGCCCGGGGGGGACGGACGAGGAAGCTGGCATCGGCGGCCTGAGGGGCCCGGGGCGCCGGGCCGCATCGCACCCCCTCGGGACCCGGACCGCCGCAACCCGCGCGGACCCGGACCGCCGGAGCACGGGAGCCCGACAAGCCCGACGTGACGCGGCCACCGCAACGCCTCGCACCCACGCGACCCGACCGCGGCAACCCACGCGACCCGGACCGCCGCACCACGGCACACCCCGCGTGGGCCTGAGCCGCGGTCGGCATCCGGGCCCCGTGCGCCCGGGCACGGCACGGGCGCGCCTACGAGCGGTCCGCAGCCCTGCGCTCGGGCATCAGACGCGACCCGGTGATCCGCTCGCCGGAGATGTCGCCGGGGTTGGACAGCACGCAGTTCTCCAGCGACAGGCACCCGCAGCCGATGCAGTCGGTGAGGTGGTCGCGCAGCCGCCCCAGCTGCTCGATGCGCTCGTCCAGCTCCGAGCGCCACGCGTGGGAGAGCCGCGCCCAGTCCTCGCGGTTCGGAGTGCGCTCCTCCGGAAGCTCGGCGAGCGCGTTCCTGATGGTGGCGAGCGGAATCCCCACCCGCTGCGCGGCGCGGACGAACGCGACCCGCCGCAGGGCGTCCCGACTGTAGCGGCGCTGGTTGCCACTGGTGCGGCGGCTGCTGATCAGGCCCTTGGCCTCGTAGAAGTGCAGGGCCGACACGGCGGCGCCACTGCGCGCGGAGAGCTGGCCGACTGTGAGTTCATGAAGTGTCTGCGGGATCTGTGGCACTCCCCGAACCCTACTGGCCCCGTCTCGGCCGCCGCCGCCCACTTGGAATACCCGGGACGGTCCGTCGTTGACAGGGGCGCACTGCCCCACCATGCTGAGCAAGCGCTTAGACACCGCTCGGGGCGTGCGCCTCGGGGCTGACAGCCGGAAGGCAGGGACCAGGAACATGGCAGAGCCGAAGATCTTCACGTCCGCACAGGAGCTGCGGGACGGAGTGGGCCAGGAGCTCGGTCACAGCGATTGGCTGGAGATCGAGCAGAAGCGGATCGACCTGTTCGCCGAGGCCACCGGCGACCACCAGTGGATCCATGTGGACCCGGAGCGCGCCGCGGCCGGCCCCTTCGGCACGACGATCGCCCACGGCTATCTCACGCTGTCGCTGCTGCCCGTGCTCGTCCCGCAGATCCTCCGGGTCGAGGGCGCGAAGATGGGCATCAACTACGGGACCAACAAGGTCCGCTTCCCCTCCACCGTCCCGGTCGGGTCGCGGCTGCGCGCCACCGCCGTGCTCAGGAGCGTCGAGGAGGCGGGCGGCGGGGTGCAGGTGACCGCCCTCGTCACGGTCGAGCGCGAGGGCGGCGACAAGCCGGCCTGCGTCGCCGAATCGGTGTCGCGCTACTACTTCTGAGCCGTACGGGCGCGCGGCACGCTCCGGGTACTACTTCCGGGGGCCGACCATGCGCAGGACGAGGTCGGCGTAGAGCGTGCCGACCTCGTCCGGCGTCCGGCTGCCCTGCGCGTTGAACCAGCGCGCCACGTCGATGCAGAGCGACAGCACGGCCAGCGTGGTGCCCGGGACGTCGGGGACGTCGAACTCCCCCGTCCGGACGCCCTCGCTGATGATCCGGCGCACCGCGGCGTCGCTCTTCCGGCGCAGCTCGACGATCTCCGCACGGTGTTCGTCGCTGAGGGCTTCGAGCTCGTACTGGACGACCCGGGCGGTGGTGTGGCGCTCGGCGTGCCAGCGGACGAAGGCCTGTACGGCACCTGCGAGCCGCTCGGCCGCGGTGCCGTCCCTGTCGGCGGCCGTCTCCAGGAGGAGCAGGGCGCGGTCGTGGCCGATCCTGCTGATCCGGTGGAGCAGCTCCTCCTTGGTCTTGTAGTGGATGTAGAGCGCGGCCGGGCTCATCCCGGCCCGCCCCGCGATGTCCCGCGTGGTGGTCGCGTGATACCCGCGCTCGGCAAAGGCCTCGACGGCCGCGACGAGCAGTCGCCGGGCCGCCTCGGGCGTGACCTCGCTCCACGGCGTGTTCTCGCCGTCGGTCTCCTCCGCCGTGCTCATGTTCACGTGCCCCTTTCCCCTCGCAGGACGAACACCATACCGCGAACCTGAGCAAGCGCTTAGGGGACGCCGGTGGCCGGGACCGTCAGAGCTTCTGGAAGGGGTCGTGCTCGGCGAGGATCTTCTCCAGCCGGGCCTGGTCGACGCGGTTGGTGATCTGCCCCGCCTCCTGGCGGTCCCTGATGACCTTGGCCAGAGTGAAGCACGAAGTGACGAGGTAGAGAACGCCGATGGCGAGGAAGGCGCGCACCCAGCCGTCCGCGTCGAGGAAGAAGATACCGAGGGCCACCGCGCCCATGGCCACCCCGAAGGAGAGGACGGCCTGGCCGTAGAAGGCCGCGGTGCTCTGCTGCTTGACCGATGTTGTCTCACTCATGCTGCACAGCATCGGGCGAGGGGGCGCACGCCACATCCGTAGGCGTACTCAGTCGGTACTCATCCGTCCTGACCGCAAGGGGGCGAGGGGGCCGGGGCGGCACCGGCGGTCAGAACGCGGAGACCCCGGTCAGCGCGCGGCCGATGATCAGCTTCTGGATCTGGCTGGTGCCCTCGTAGAGGGTCATCACGCGGGCGTCCCGCACCAGCTTGCCCACCGGGTACTCGTCGATGTAGCCGTAGCCGCCGAACACCTGGAGGGCGTTGTTGGCGGCCCGGACGGCCGCCTCGGAGGCGAAGAGCTTCGCCGTGGACGCGGCGGTGGCGAAGTCCTTGCCGCGGTCGACGAGGTCGGCGACGCGCCAGGTCAGCATGCGGGCCGCGTCGACGTCCACGGAGATGTCGCTGATCAGCTCCTGGACGAGCTGGTAGCTCGCGATGGACTTCCCGAACTGCTCGCGCTCACCCGCGTAGCGCACAGCGGCGTCGAGGGCCGCCTGGGCGATGCCGACGCAGCCGGCCGCCACCGACATCCGGCCCTTCGCCAGCGCGGACATGGCGATGGAGAAGCCCTTGCCCTCCGGCCCCAGGAGGGTGGCGGCGGGGACGCGGACGTCCTCCAGCACCAGCTCGGCCGTGGCCTGGCCGCGCAGCCCGAGCTTGCCGTGGATGGTGCGCCGGGTCAGGCCCGGGCTGTCGGCGGGCACCAGGAAGGCGGAGACACCCCGGTGGCCGGGGGCGTCGCCGGTGCGGGCGAAGAGCAGGACGACGTCGGCCCAGGTGCCGTTGGTGATGAACATCTTGGAGCCGTTGATCACGTAGTGGTCACCGTCGCGCACGGCCTTCGTGGTCAGGTTGCCCGCGTCGGAGCCGGTGCCCGGCTCCGTGAGGCCGAAGCAGCCGACGGCCTCGCCCGCGGTGAGCCCCGGCAGCCACTGCCGCTTCTGCTCCTCGCTGCCCCAGGAGGCGATCGTCTTGGCGACCAGGCCGAGCGAGACGGACACGATGCCGCGCACCGAGGAGTCGCCGCGCCCGAGCTCCTCGGTGACCAGGCAGTAGGCGAGGTGGTCGCCGCCCGAGCCGCCGTACTCCTCGGGGACGGTCAGACCGAGGAAACCGAGGTCTCCCAGCTTCTTCACGATCGACTTGTCGACGCTCTCGGCCCTGTCCCACGCGACGGCGTGCGGAGTGATCTCCCGTGCGACGAAGTCCTCGGCGAGCTGCCGTGCGGCTTCCTGCTCCTCGCTCAGCTCCAGGTTCATCCTGCCACCCACTTTTAATTAGCACTGCTAGTTTTCTGTTGGCAGGCCCTACTATGTGCCGCATGGCCCGACCGCGCAAGCCCCTCCTCAGCAGAGACCGCATCGTCGAGGCGGCGAGCGCGCTCGTGGACGCCGAAGGGCTCGACGCCGTCTCGACCCGCCGCCTCGCGGCCGAGCTCGGGGTGAGCGGCCCCTCGCTCTACAACCACTTCCGGAACAAGGACGAGATCCTCGACGCGGTCGCCGACGCCGTGTCCGCCCAGGTCGATCTGTCGATGTTCGAGGAGTCCGACCCCCGCGACTGGCCCGCCGCCCTGCACGACTGGGCCGTCTCCTACCGAGCGGCTCTCTCCGCGCACCCGCACATCGTCCCGGTGCTGGCCCAGGGCCCGGGGCGCCGGCCGGCCGGGCTGCGGGTCGCCGACGCCGTGTTCGGCGCCATGGTCCGGGCCGGCTGGCCGCACGCCCAGGCGACGTACATCGGCGCGCTCATGCGCTACTTCATCACCGGATCCGCGCTCGGTTCCTTCGCCCGCGGCTTCGTCGACGACGAGACCGCCTACGACCCCGCCGACTACCCCCACCTCGGCCAGGCCCATCTGCTGGCCGACCGCCGCCAGCAGGTCGACGAGGGCGCCTTCGAGACGGGGCTGCGGGCCCTGCTGGACGGCCTGGCGCTCCAGTACGAGCAGACCGTGGCGACCGGCACCGCCGCGTCGGGCACGGCAGGGGTGACGGTTCGGCACTCGCCGAACCGTTCCTGACGCATCCTGGACGGTATGGCCCGTACGCCGTCGCACGACCCCGCCGCACCCCGCCTCGCCGCTCTCGCCTCGCTGCTCGCGGACGAGACCCGCGCCTCCTTCTGTCTCGCCCTGCTCGACGGCCGGGCCTGGACGGCGGGCGAGCTGGCCCGGCACGCCCGGGTGGCCCCGTCGACCGCGAGCGAGCACCTGGGGAAGCTGGTCGCGGGCGGTCTGCTGGCCGAGGAGCGGCAGGGCCGCCACCGCTATGTGCGGCTCGCCGGAGCGCGTGCCGCCCGGCTCGTCGAGGAACTCGCCGCGCAGGCCGCCCCGGGCCCGGAGGAGACGCACCCCAGGACTCTGGGCGCCGCGGGCCTGAGCAGCGCACTGGCCAGGGGACGCACGTGCTACGACCACCTGGCCGGGCGGCTCGGCATCGCGATCACGGACGCGATGACCGCCCGGGGGCTGCTGCGGCAGGACACCGGCTTCGCGCTCACCGAGGACGGGCTGGACTGGTTCGGCGCACTCGGTGCGCCTCTGGACACGGCGTCACGACGACCCCTCGCGCGCGGCTGCCTGGACTGGACCGAGCGCAGGCCGCACCTGGCGGGCGCCGCGGGTGCCGCCCTCTGCGGGCACGCGCTGGACGCCGGATGGTGCGAACGGATCGGATCGGGCCGAGCGGTCCGGGCGACGCCCACCGGACTGCGGGCGCTGTCGGAACTCCTGGGCATCGACCCCGCCACGATTGACGGGCCCTGACAATTCGGTGGGTGCCGCAGCGTTTGGGACCTACGGTCGTGGCCATGACGACGACACCCGCACCACCTGCGGCTTCCTCACCCGTCCGGGACTGGCGCGCCCCGGCGGCCGTGTGCACCACCGTGGTCCTGTGGGCCTCCGCCTTCGTCTCGATCCGCAGCGCCGGCGAGGCGTACTCGCCCGGCGCGCTGGCCCTGGGCCGACTGCTCGCGGGCACGCTGACACTGGGCGCGATCCTTCTCCTACGCCGTGAAGGGCTGCCGTCGCGGGCCGCCTGGCCGGGCATCCTCGCGTCCGGGCTGTTGTGGTTCGGGCTCTACATGGTGGTGCTCAACTGGGGCGAACAGCGGGTCGACGCGGGTACGGCGGCCATGATCGTGAACATCGGACCGATCCTGATGGCGCTGCTGGGGGCCCGGCTGCTCGGAGAGGGGCTGCCGCGCCGGCTCCTCACGGGCATGGGGGTCTCGTTCGCCGGGGCCGTCGTGGTGGGCCTCTCCATGTCCGGGCACGGCGGCTCCTCGGTGCTCGGCGTTCTCCTGTGCCTGCTGGCCGCGGTGTCGTACGCGGGCGGGGTGGTCATCCAGAAGCCCGCGCTGCGCCACGGATCACCTCTGCAGATCACCACGTTCGGCTGCCTGGTCGGTACGGTCGCCTGCCTGCCCTTCACGGGGGTGCTGGTCTCCGAGGCGGCCGACGCCCCGCTCTCCGCCACACTGAACATGGTCTATCTCGGTGTCTTCCCGACGGCTCTGGCCTTCACCACCTGGGCCTACGCCCTGGCCCGGACCACGGCGGGCCGGCTGGGCGCGACGACGTACGCGGTGCCCGCCCTGGTGGTGCTGATGTCATGGCTGCTGCTCGGCGAGGTGCCGGCGCTGCTCACCGTCGCGGGCGGGCTGCTCTGCCTGACCGGGGTGGCGATCTCCCGGACCCGGGCGCGCACGGCCTCCCGCACGGACACGGACGGCGAGGAGCCGGCGGCGGCCCGGGCCTCCTGAGCCGCCGCCGACCGCCGTGCGGGGTCCGGGGCCACCGCCCCGCGCGGTCCCCGGGTCCCCTGCGTCCCTGTCCCCCGCGTCCGGATCTAGAAAATGACCAGCGCGCGGCCGCCCCTGCCCGCGATCATGTTCTCGAAGGCTGCCGGAATGCCGTCCAGGCCGATGCGTTCCGTCACCATCATGGAGAGGTCGAACCGGCCGGCCCGGATGTGTTCGGCGAGCACCGGCAGATCCCGCGCGGGATCGCTGTTGCCGTACACGCAGCCCGTGAGGGAACGGCCCCAGTGGAAGATCTCCAGGGCGTTGAAGGTCACCGGCTGGTCCTTGCCGCCGATGCCGACGACCGTGGTGCGGCCGCCGCGGCGGGTGGACTCCCAGGCCGCGCGGATCGTGGCGGCCCGTCCCACGCACTCGACGGCGACGTCCGCCCCCTGGCCACCGGTCAGCTTGCGGATCGCGCGCGGGGTGGTGTCCGAGGCGACGACGTAGTCGGTGGCCCCGGCCCGGCGGGCGAGCTCCTCCTTCTCCGGCGACACGTCGACGGCGATGATCCTCGACGCCCCCGCGATGCGGGCGGCCTGGAGGACCGCGAGGCCCACCCCGCCGATCCCGTGGACGACGACGCTCTCGCCCTCACGGACCCGGGCGGAGTGGTGCACCGCCCCGTATCCGGTGAGGACCGCGCAGCCGAGCAGGGCCGCGTCGGTGAGCGGGATGCCGGCCGGGGCGGGCAGGACGCAGTTGGCCGCCACGACGGTCTCCTGCGCGAAGGCCGCGACGTTCAGTCCGGGGTGGAGCTCCGTGCCGTCGGCCGTACGGGCGTGGACGGCGGCCGCGCCCTTGAGCGCGTCGGCGCAGAGCCAGATCTCGCCGATCCCGCAGTGGAAGCATTCTCCGCAGGACGGCGCCCAGTTGAGGACGACCTGGTCGCCGGGACCGACCTCGGTGACGCCCTCGCCGACGGCGAGGACCGTGCCCGCCCCCTCGTGGCCGAGGACGGCGGGGACGGGCAGCCGCATGGTGCCGTTCGACAGGGACAGGTCGGAGTGGCAGACCCCGGCGGCGGCGAGGCTGATCCTCACCTGGCCGGGGCCGGGCTCCGGGAGGGTGATGTCGGTGATCTCCAGGGGAGCTCCGACGGCGGGCAGTACAGCGGCGCGGACCACGAACAGACTCCTCGGTGGATCGGAGGGGGACTCAGAACTGGAGGGACTTGGTCTGGAGGTACTCGGAGAGGCCGTGCGGGCCCAGTTCGCGCCCCACGCCCGACTGCTTGTAGCCGCCGAAGGGCGCCAGCGGGTTGAAGCGGCCGCCGTTGATGTCCACCTGGCCGGTGTCCATGCGCCGGGCGAAGGCCACGGCCTCGGCGTCGTCGGCGCCCCAGACGGCACCGGCCAGCCCGTACACGGTGTCGTTGGCGATCCGCAGGGCGTCGTCCACGTCCTCGTACCGCAGGATCGAGAGCACCGGGCCGAAGATCTCCTCCTGCGCGATGGTCATGCCGGGCGTGACGTCGGCGAAGACGGTGGGGCTGACGTAGTAGCCCTGCTCCTTGGGTGCCTCGGGGCCTCCGGCGACGAGACGGGCGCCCTCCTCGACGCCCTTCTCGATGTAACCGCGCACCCGGGCCTGCTGCTTGGCGTTGACGACCGGGCCGACCCTCTCCCCGGGGACGTACTTGGCGACGGCCGCCGCCGCGAGGGCCACGGCCTCCTCGTAGCGCTCGGCGTCGACCAGCATGCGGGTCCAGGCGCTGCACGTCTGGCCGGAGTTGGACATCACGTTGGCGACGCCGACGTTGACCGCCCTGGCGAGGTCGGCGCCGGGCAGGATGACGTTGGCGGACTTGCCGCCGAGCTCCAGCGCGACCCGCTTGACCGCCGCGCCCGCCGTGGCGCCGATCTGCCTGCCGACTGCGGTGGACCCGGTGAAGGACACCAGGTCGACGCCCTCGTGCTCGGCGAGCGCCTGTCCGGCGACCGCGCCGAGGCCGGTGACCAGGTTGAAGACGCCGGCCGGCAGGCCCGCCTCCCCGGTGGCCTCGGCGAAGAGCTGGGCCGTGAGCGGGGTGTCCTCGGCGGGCTTGAGGACGACGGTGCAGCCCGCGGCGAGCGCGGGGGCCACCTTGGCGACGATCTGGTGGAGCGGGTAGTTCCAGGGGGTGATCGCGCCGACGACGCCGACGGGCTCCAGCAGGACGGTGGAGTTGCCCAGCCGCTCCTCGAAGGAGTGGGTGGCGGCCAGTTCGGCGTACGAGCCGGCGACCAGCACCGGTACGGCCGCGTGCACCGCGCGGGACAGCGGCAGCGGCGAGCCGAGCTCGGCGGTGACGGTCTCGGCGATCTCCTCCTGGCGGGCGGCCAGGACGTCGCGCAGGGCGCCGATCCGGGCGGCACGCTCGGCGGGCGGGGTGGCGGCCCAGCCGGGGAACGCGGCGCGGGCGGCGCGTACCGCGGCGTCGACGTCCTCGGCGCTGCCCGCCGGGACATGGCCGATGACCTGTTCGTCGGCCGGGTTCACGACCGCGATCGTGTCCCGGCCCGAGGCGGGCCGCCACTCCCCGCCGATGTACATCCCGTCATGCGCCTTCATGGCTGTTCCTCCCGGGCTTCGCTGTGCCTGCCGCCGAAGCAGTGCGTACGGACCGATGCCGTCCCGGCCCCAAACTAGCGCTGTTAGTTTTTCGGCGCCAGGGAACGGCTGGAGACACAGGTCACGCGCGGCCGCGGGCAGCGGTCACACGTCGAGCCCGGGGATGTCCCTGGGCAGGGGGCAGATCCGGCGCCCGGAGTGGTCGAAGACGTACAGGTGCGCCAGGTCGACGAGGAGCGGCACCTGGCCCCCGGTGCGCAGCCGCAGGTCGGGGCCGGTGCGGACCACGAGGTCGCTCGCCGTGACGGCCGGACGGTCGGGGCCGCGCACGGCGTACCGCTCCGGGGCCGGGGGGTCGAGTACGGCGACGGAGCCGGCGGCTCGCTGCCTGAGGCGTTCCAGCACACCGGTTCCGCCGCCCCCGGCACGGCGGCGCTGGGGCGTCCGCGGCCGGGCGGACTCCAGGTCGGGCACCACGGCGGGCCGCGAGCCGGTGTTGAGGTGGACGAGCGCCTCGTGCCCCTGGTACTCGACGTGCTCGACGATGCCGCTGAGGGCCACCTCTCCGGGGCGGGCGTGGCTGGGCGGGGCGATCCGGACGGCCTCGGAGCGCAGGCCGACGATGACCGGGCGGCCCTGCTGGATGCGGAGCAGCTGGTGGTCGGGGCTGAGCGGTTCGGGCAGCGCGAGGCGCTGGCGGCCCAGGTCGATCGACATCCGGCCCTCCAGCGGGGCGTGGACGACGGCCTGGAGCAGGTTGATCCTCGGGGTGCCGATGAACGCGGCGACGAACACGTTCTCCGGCAGCGCGTAGACCTCGCGCGGCGAGCTGACCTGCTGGAGCACCCCGCCGCGCATCACGGCCACCCGGTCGCCGAGCGACATCGCCTCGGCCTGGTCGTGCGTGACGTACACGGTGGTGACGCCCAGCTCGGCGGTGAGCTGGGCGATCTCGGCGCGCAGGTGGTTGCGCAGCTTGGCGTCGAGGTTGGAGAGCGGCTCGTCCATCAGGAAGGCGGAGGGCCGGCGCGAGATGGCGCGGCCCATCGCGACCCGCTGGCGTTCGCCTCCGGAGAGCTGGCGGGGGTAGCGGTCCAGCACGCTCTCGATGCCGAGCATCCTGGCGGTGGACTCGACCCGCTCGGTGTGGTCGCGGCGGGAGTTCTCCAACTTCAGCGGGAAGCCGATATTGGCTCGATTGGTCATGTTCGGATAGAGCGCGAAGTTCTGGAAGACCATGGCCATGCCGCGTTCGCGCGGCGTCAGGTCGTTCGCCGGCTCGCCGTCGAGCAGCAGCTCTCCCTCGGTGATCTCCTCCAGGCCCGCGATCATGCGGAGCACGGTCGACTTTCCGCAGCCCGAGGGGCCCAGCAGCACCACGAACTCGCCGGGGGCGACGGAGAGCGAGAACCGGTCGACCGCGCGCGGGGACCGTCCGTACGTCTTGCTGACACTGCGCAGGGAGATGGCACGACTCATGTTTCCGCCCGGGAGGGAAGGGTGGCTGCGCGTGGGGAGTGGCTGCGTGGCCTGAAGTTAGCCCACCGGGCGGGGTGTGGGAATGATTCGTGCAAGGTTGATCGGTTCCGGGATGTGTCAGGCGGGATTCCGGTTCGCGCGGGGTTCCTCGGCGTCCGGAGCGGGCTCGGCCCGAACGGGGTCCGCGGCCGGGTCGGGGGCCGCCACCGGGGCGGGAGCGGGCTCCGCGGCCGGGACCCGGCCGCTGCGTAGGCCGAGTCCGGCCGCCCCGACCAGCAGCGCTCCCAGCATCACGAACGGCGCGGCGCTGCCTGCGACACCGGCGATCAGCCCGGCCGACGCGGGGGCCGCGACCTGGCCGAGGCGGTTGCCGGTGAGCCTGAGGGCGAGCGCGGTGGAGCGGGCCGCCGCGGGGGCGGCCCGGACGACCGTGGTCATCGAGAGCGGCTGGCCGACCCCGAGGCAGAAGCCCATCGCCGCGAGCATCACGGCGAGCGCCCAGACGGGCACCGGCAGGGCGATCCCCGCGCACAGCAGACCGCCGAGCAGGCAGGTCGTGGTCAGCAGGGCCGTCCTGCCGAAGAGGCGCAGCATCGGTGTCATGACGAGCCGGCACGCGATGGTGGCTGCGGCCCGCAGGCTCAGCAGCAGTCCGACCGTGGCGGGCGCGATGCCCCGGTGCTCTCCGACGACCGGCAGGTAGGCGGTGAGGATGTCGGTGGCGGAGAGCACGGCGAGGCTGATGAAGATGCCGGCCGGCACGCCGCGGGTCCGCAGGATCCGGCCGACCGGGACCTTGTCCGCGGCCGGCTTGGGGGAGCCTGCGGCCCTGCGGTGCTCGATGCGCCACAGGGCGGTGAAGGAGACGGCGGCGACGGCGGCCGACACGAGGAGCGCGAGGGCGCTCGTACGGGCCATGGCGCCGTCCCGCTCCGAGACGAGGTATCCGGCGGCGATCGGTCCGACGAGCTGTCCGAGGGAGGCCCCGATGGTGAAGTGGCCGAAATTGCGGTCCTGGTCGGCGGGGGCCGACTGCCGGGCGACCAGCGACTGGGCGCCGATCACGAAGCAGAGGTGTCCCAGGCCCATGACCCCACTCCAGGCCGCGAGCGCCGGGAGCGAACGCGCGCCGCCGCTCAGCGCGCAGCCCCCGGCGATGAGGACGACGCCGAGGGGCAGCAGGGGCGCGCACCGGCCGTGGTCGGTCCTGCGGCCCAGCGGCACGGCGGCGAAGAGCGGGAGCAGCGCGTACGCTCCGGCGATGACGCCGATCGCGCGCTCGTCGGCCCCCAGGGACAGGGCCCGGTAGGAGACGGCGGGCCGCGCCATCGAAACCGCCCCCTGCGCGAAGGCGAAGGCGATGACGAGGCGCAGCAGCCAGCCCCTGCCGGGCCGTGACGGGGTGGGCATCAGATGATGCCGAAGAGGATTCCGGCGCCGAGGACCACCAGCGAGGTCAGCGCGGCCCACTTGACGGTGAACCTGGTGTGGTCGCCGAATTCGACCTTCGCCATGCCGACCAGGACGTAGACGGCGGGGACGAGCGGGGACGACATGTGGAGCGGCTGGCCCACCAGGGACGCGCGGGCGATCTCCAGCGGGGAGACGCCGTGGGCGGCGCCGGCCTCGGCGAGCACGGGGAGGACCCCGAAGTAGAAGCCGTCGTTCGACATGAAGTAGGTGAGGGGCAGGCTCAGGAGGCCGGTGACGAGGGCCATGTGCGGGCCCATCGCCTCGGGGATGGCGCCGACGAGCCAGTCCGCCATGTGTTCGACCATGCCCGTACCGGTGAGGACACCGGTGAAGACCGCGGCGGCGAAGACCATGCCGGAGACGTTGAGGACGTTGTCCGCGTGGGCGGCGAGCCGGGCCCGCTGGTCGGGCATGTGGGGGAAGTTGACCGTGAGGGCGAGAGCCGCGCCGAGCAGGAAGAGCACCGGGATCGGCATAAGTTCGAGGATCATCGCCGCCAGCAGGGCGACGGTGAGGCCGGCGTTGAACCAGTAGAGCCTGGGCCGCAGCGTGGACCGGTTGGGGTCCAGCCCCTTGAACTCCTCGTCCGGCTCGTCCGACTCGTCCGGACCCGCCGGCTTCCCGGACTCGTGCGGCCCGTCCGCGGTGCCGCCCGTACCGCCGCCCCCGGCCTGTGGCGTTCCCTTGGCGAGCGCCCCGCCGCCCGTCCCCACGAGGACGGTCTCGGGTTCCCGCACGAGCACCTCGTCGAGCGTGAGCATGCCCAGACGCTTGCGTTCGCGGCGCCCCAGGACCCAGGCCAGCAGGATGACGGCGAGCAGTCCGACGGCGAGCGCCGGGATCATCGGGACGAAGATGTCGCCCGCGTCCAGCTTGAGGGCGGTCGCCGCACGGGCGGTGGGGCCGCCCCAGGGCAGGGTGTTCATGACGCCGTTGGCCGTGGCCGCGATGCCGGTCATCACGACCAGGCTCATCTTCAGCCGCTTGTAGAGCGGGTACATCGCCGAGACGGTGATCATGAACGTGGTGGAGCCGTCGCCGTCGAGCGAGACGATCGCGGCGAGCAGCGCGGTGCCGATGACGATGCGCATCGGGTCGGCCTTGCAGAAGCGCAGGATGCCCCGGACGATCGGGTCGAAGAGGCCGACGTCGATCATCACGCCGAAGTAGACGATGGCGAACATCAGCATCGCCGCGGTCGGCGCCAGTGTGCCGACGCCTTCGATGACGTAGTCGCCGAGCTTCGCGCCCTGCCCGACGGCGACACAGAAGAGTGCGGGGATCAGGACCAGCGCCGCGATCGGCGACATCTTCTTCATCATGATCAGGACCAGGAAGGTCGCGATCATGGCAAATCCGAGGATTGTCAGCATGTGTGGGATACCTCACGTTCACCATTGAACTCGCACCGAGGTCGGCGGTTCGGATGACGTTAGGGGCCCCGTCACGGCGTTCACAAGATGTTGACGTGTGAGCAATACGAGCAAAACACCAGGTCAGGGAGCTGGTGATACAGAGACCGGCACAGCGTTGAGCACCGAGGTGCCGGACAGCGGGTCCATGAGGGTGCCGTCGAGCAGCTGGTTCACGTTGACTCCCGGCTCCGCCTCCGCGACGGACATACGAGTGCCGGGACGGCTGTGCCCCCAGCCGTGGGGAAGGCTCACGACCCCGGTCCGGACGGCGTCGGTGATCTCCGCCGGTGCCTCGACCTCGCCGCCCGCGGCGGTGATGCGGGCGGTGTCGCCGTCGGAGAGTCCGACGCGGGCAGCGTCGTCGGGGTGGATCTGCAACGTGCAGACGTTCGAGCCGCCGCGCAGCGAGGCGACGTTGTGCATCCAGCTGTTGTTGGAGCGCAGATGGCGGCGGCCGACGAGGACGAGCCCGGTGGGCCCGGTGCCGAGTGCCGCACGCAGCCGGGGCAGGTCGGCGGCGATCGGCGCCGGGAACAGCTCGATGTGACCGCTGCGGGTCTTCAGCACCTGCGGGAGGCGGGGCTTCAGCGGACCCAGGTCGATCCCGTGCGGATGCGCGAGGACCCGCTCCAGCGTGAGGTCGTACGGGCCCAGGCGCAGCATCAGGTCGAGGCGCCGCTCCGCCCCGGTGTCGCCCGTCAGCTCGGCGGCGAGCGCCGCGGGGGCCCCGGCCCTGGTCAGCGCAGCGGCGATGACCTGGTCGTCGACGGCCTCGGGCGATGCTCCGTGCAGGCCGCCGACGGCGAGGACGAGGCGGGCGAGGATCTCGCTCTCGTCCATCCCGCCGTCCTCCAGGGGCACGGCGGGACGGCTGTAGCGGACCTGGTTGCGGACGGCGAAGGAGTTGAAGGCGAAGTCGAAGTGGGCACTCTGCGAGGGCGGCGGCGGGGGCAGCACCACGTCCGCGTGGCGTGCCGTCTCGTTGAGGTACGGGTCGACGCTGACCATGAAGTCGAGGCCGGCCAGTGCCCGGTCGAGACGGTCCCCGTCGGGGGACGAGAGCACCGGGTTGCCGGCGACGACGATCAGGGCGCGGATCCGCCCCTCCCCCGGGGTCTCGATCTCCTCGGCGAGCGCCGCGGTGGGCAGTTCGCCCTTGGCCTCGGGGTGGCCGGAGACCCGGCTGCTCCAGCGGCCGAGGGCGAAACCCTTCCCGGGGGCGGCGGCCCGGGGGGCGCGGGCGGTGGCGGAGAGCGGGAAGAGGGCGCCGCCGGGGCGGTCGAGGTTGCCGGTGAGGATGTTGAGCACGTCGACGAGCCAGCTGGCGAGGGTGCCGTGTTCGACGGTGCAGCTGCCGATGCGCCCGTACACGGCCGCGGCGGGGGCGGCGGCGAGTTCGCGGGCGACCGTGCGGATGGTGCCCGCGTCGAGGTCGCAGGCGGTGGACACGGCTTCGGGGGTGAAGTCGGCTATCGCGTGGGCCAGTTCGTCGTAGCCGTCGAGGTGGTCGGCGAGCACGCCGGGGTCGGCGAGCTTCTCCTCGATGAGCACCTGGGTGAGCGCGGCGAGCAGGAGGGCGTCGGCACCCGGCCGGATCGCGACGTGCCGGTCGGCGAGGCGAGCGGTGCGGGTGCGGCGCGGGTCGACGACGGTGAGGGTGCCGCCGCGCCTGCGCAGCGCCTTGAGCCTGCCGGGGAAGTCGGGGGCGGTGCAGAGGCTTCCGTTGGATTCGAGCGGGTTGGCGCCGATCAGCAGGAGGTGGGCGGTGCGGTCCAGGTCGGGTACGGGGATGGCGTGCGCATCACCGAAGAGCAGTCCGCTGGAGACGTGCTTGGGCATCTGGTCCAGGGTGCTCGCGGTGAAGACGTTGCGGGTGCCGAGCGCGGACAGCAGCAGCGGCGGGTAGAGCGCGCCGGCCATCGTGTGGACGTTGGGGTTGCCCAGGTAGACGCCGACCGCCTGTGTGCCGTGTGCCTCGGCCAGCGCCGGGAGCTTCGCGGCGATCGTGTCGAACGCCTCGTCCCAGGTCGCCTCGCGCAGGACTCCGTCCTTGCGCACGAGCGGGCTGCGCAGCCGGTCGGGGTCGGCGTCGAGGCCGCCGAAGGACGCGCCCTTGGGACAGATGAAGCCCTGGCTGAAGACGTCGTCACGGTCGCCCCGGGCTCCCGTGACCGTGGTCCCCTCGATGGTGAGGGTGAGTCCGCAGGTGGCTTCACAGAGCGGGCAGACACGCAGAGCGGTGCGGGAATCGTGGGACATGGGCCCTCCCCGGGGCGGCGACAGCGGTGGCGCGCGGGCGTGCGGCGGTGCACCGCGGCCCGCGGGGCGGGCGCGGTTCCCGGCGGGACCGAGCATACCGACCGGTACGGATGCTGGCGAGGGTGTGGACGCCCGCCTTCTCGCCCTCCGGCCCGCCGGCCGGGCGGGAGTTGCCCGCCGGCCGGGTCACACCGCGGGCGGGGGCCCGTCGAGGACGCCGGCCAGATAGGCCTGGAGCAGGATCCGGGTCTCGGCTATCAGGGCCGGGTCGCCCGACGGGTCCGAGCGGAAGGCGAGCCGGAGCAGCGCGTCGGCCGCCTCCACGCAGACCAGGACCGTCCGGAGCAGATCCCCGTCGGTTCCGGAGCGATGGCCGAGGTGACCGGAGAGCAGGGCGGCCAGCCGGTCCGCCACCCGCTGGTTCGCCTGGTCGAGGAGATCGGCGACCGGGACGGGCGGACCGAAGTCGACGAGGGCGAAGCCGGGGACGGAACGCTTCATCGCCAGGTACTCGTCGAGTACGGCGTCGATGGCCGCACGCCACTCCTGTGCGGGGATGACCGCGAGACGGTCGACGATCCGCTCGGCGTAGAGGTCCAGGTTCCGCTCGGCCAGGGCGTCGACCAGGGCCCGTTTGTTGGGGAAGAAGCGGTAGACGGAGCCGATGGGCACCCCGGCACGGTCAGCCACCGCCCGGGTGGACAGCTGTTCGTAGCCGGTCTCGTCGAGGAGTCCGGCACCGGCGTCGAGGATCCGGGCCAGGCGGTCGGCGCTTCGCTGCTGCACCGGGACGCGCCGGAGGTTCGTATTCGCAGGGGACACGCCCACCATGATGCCGTGAGCCCCGACAGGGGTTCGATCCCCCCACGAACTGCTCACGGGCCGCCCACCTCGGGCGCTCCCGGCGGGAGCCCCTTCCGCACCCTTCGTCCCGCCCGTTACACCCGAGTGCACCACGTATGCCGTTGACGGGCCGCGTTTCCATTCCTACGGTTGCCCATAGGATTCCTCGTCGGGGATCCACAGGATTCCTTTTCTCACCGGGAGCGCATGATGAGCGGCATCGAGCAGGCGAGGAAGACCGCGGAAGAACTCACCTACGGGGCCGGATTCGGCAACGAGCACAGCTCGGAGGCCGTGCGGGGCGCCCTGCCGCACGGCCGCAACTCGCCGCAGCGCGCCCCGCTCGGGCTGTACGCGGAACAGCTGAGCGGCTCGGCCTTCACGGAACCCCGGGCCCGCAACCGCAGGTCCTGGCTCTACCGGATCCGCCCCTCGGCGGCCCATCCCGCCTTCGTCCGCATCGACAACGGCACACTGCGCACCGCCCCGTTCACCGAGGCGGTCCCCGACCCCAACCGGCTGCGCTGGGACCCCCTCCCCGACGCCGCACCGGGGACGGACTTCCTGACGGGCCTGTGGACGCTGGGCGGCAACGGCGACGCCGCGCAGCGCAGCGGCATGGCCGTGCACCTCTACAGCGCGAACTCCTCCATGACCGACCGGGTGTTCAGCGACTCCGACGGCGAGCTCCTGATCGTCCCCGAGCACGGCGGCCTGCTGCTCCGCACCGAGCTGGGCCTGCTCCGCGCGGAGCCGGGCCACGTCGCGCTGATCCCGCGCGGGGTCCGCTTCCGCGTCGAGCTCCTCGGCACCACCGCCCGCGGCTACGTCTGCGAGAACTACGGGCAGCCGTTCGTACTCCCCGACCTGGGACCGATCGGGGCCAACGGCCTGGCCAACGCGCGGGACTTCCTGGCGCCCGTGGCGGCGTTCGAGGACCGTGAGGGCCCCGTCGAGGTGGTCAACAAGTTCTGCGGGAACCTCTGGTCGGCGACCTACGGCCACTCGCCGCTCGACGTCGTCGCCTGGCACGGGAACCACACCCCGTACGTCTACGACCTGCGCCGCTTCAACGTCCTCGGCAGCATCAGCTACGACCATCCCGACCCGTCCATCTTCACCGTGCTGACCTCGCCGTCCGACACCCCGGGGCTGGCCGGGGTCGACTTCGTCGTCTTCGCGCCCCGTTGGCTGGTCGGCGAGGACACCTTCCGCCCGCCGTACTTCCACCGGAACGTGATGAGCGAGTACATGGGCCTGATCGAGGGCGCGTACGACGCCAAGGCGGGCGGCTTCGTACCGGGCGGCGGTTCACTGCACAACATGATGTCGGCACACGGCCCGGACCGTGCGACCTTCGACCGGGCGAGCGCGGCGGCGCTGAAGCCGCAGAAGATCGACGACGGACTGGCGTTCATGTTCGAGACCCGCTGGCCGGTCACGGCGACCGCCCAGGCGGCCGGCGCGGTCCATCTGCAGCGCGGGTACGACGACGTGTGGCAGGGTCTGAGCCGCAACTTCCGGCCGTGAGACCCGCGGCCGGCCCTGCGGAGAGAGTCCAGGTGAACCGGATGGATCAGGTGAACGAGGTGCGTCACACGCCCGCCTTTGCCCCCGACTCCCTGGTGCTGAACCGGAAGCTGCCCCTGTGGTACCAGGTCTCGCAGTCGCTGCGGGCCTCCATACTGGGCCGGCCCCAGGACGCGTCGCCCCGGCTGCCGACCGAGGAGCAGCTCGCCGTGCACTACGGCGTCAGTGTCCTCACCATGCGCCAGGCCCTCAAGGAGCTGGAGTCCGAGGGCCTGATCAGCAGGCACCGGCGGCGCGGGACCTTCATCGAGCCGCGCGCCCGGCGGGTGTCGCCGGTCCGGCTGCTGGGGTCGATCGACGCGATCGTCGCCCAGCAGTCGGGCGAGCGGACGACCGTCCTCGGACACGGCCCGGCCGCCGTCCCCGGGGACCTCGCCGAGTTCTTCCCGGACTGCCCCGAAGTGGTCAACTACCGCCGGCTGCGCTGCGACGACGACACGGGTGAACCCACGAACTGGGCGGAGAACTCGGTGCGTCCCGAGATCGCGGCCCGGCTCGACGTGGCCGATCTGGAGCGGTGGCCGATGACCAAGGTGCTGCGCGACGCCGTCGGCGTACGGATCTCCCGGATCACGGACACCGTCGAGGCCCGCCTCGCCGACCCGGCCACGGCCGAACTGCTCCAGGTCCCGCTGCTCAGCCCGATCCTGCACTACACCGGGGTGACGTACGACGAGGGCGGCCGGGTGGTGGACGTGGCACGGATCCGGTACCGCGGGGACCGCTTCTCCTTCTCCGTGACGGTGGAGGCGCACTGACGGCGGCCCGCCGCCACGGCCCGGCCGCCGTTACGATGCCGGGGGCGGCGGACGTGGCGACGGGGAGGACGACACGGTGGCAGCACGGGTGGCGGCCGGAGCCGGCGGGGGCGCGGCACCCCCGTTGCTGGACGACCTCATGCCCTGGTCCGTACGGCCCCTGAGGACGGGCCGCTCCTGGGTGACGGCCCCGGACGCGGCCTCCCTGCGGGCCCGTTGGGACCTGCTGGCGGGAGCCGAGGGCGCCGAGCAGGAGCGCCTGTTCCGGCCCAGCCGCTCCCGTACGCCGCTGACCCCGGCCGCCGCGCTGCCGGGCCGGCCCACCGGCACGGGCGGCTTCGCCCGGGACCCGGGGCCGTATCCGGAGCCGGTACGCATCCTGCACGGCCCCTTCGACGAGCACTGGCTGATCCCCGACCACCGGCTGATCGACGCGGCCCGACCCGAGCTGTGGCGGGTCGCCGACGCGCACCAGTTGTTCGCCGTCGAGCACGGGTACGTGCCGCGGGGCGGCGGACCCGCCCTGTCCGTGACGGCGTTGCTGCCCGACGGGCACGCACCGGCGGGCCGCCCCGGCCGGATACGGCCCCTCTACCGCCGTCCCGGCGCGCAGGAGCCCAATCTCGCACCCGGCCTGCCGGACCTGCTGCGCTCCCGGTACGGGGACGCAGCAGGTGCGGAGTCCGTGCTCGCCTGGACCCTGGCCGCCGCCCTCCCCTCCGCGGCGGGCCCCGTCGTACCGCTGCCGGCGGACGGCGCCCTGTGGGCGGAGGGGGTGGCGCTGGGCCGGGAGCTGCTGAGGGTTCAGCTGCGCGGGGCGCACGGCGGGGAGCGCCCGCGGCTGCCGGGCGGCCGGCGCCCGTATGTGCGGGCGGCGATCCCGCCGCGGCCCGAAGGACTGGACTACGACCCGGCGACCGGGACACTGGCCCTCGGCGCCGGCCGGGTCTCCCCCGTGCCCGCCGGGGCCTGGGAGTTCCGGGTGAACGGGATGCGGATGCTGGAGCTCTGGTTCGCACGCCGGACCGCACCGGACGGGGCGGAGGGCCTGGCGGCCGTGCGGGCGCCCGGCTGGCCGCAGGAGTGGACCTCCGAGCTGCTCGAACTGATCACGGTCCTGGCCCTGCTCGGCGAACTGGCGCCCCGGCAGGCGGCGTTGCGGGACCGGCTCGACGGGGACCCGGGGCCGACCCGGGACGGGCTGCGCGGGGCCGGGGTGCTACCCGTCCCCGCGTCGGCGCGGCGGCCCGCCTCCGTACTGGACCACCACGAGGAGGGCCCCGAGGGGCAGTTCGCCCTGCTGTGACCCCGGGCGGCCGGGCGGCTTCCGGCCCGGCCCGGCGGCTCCGGGCGGATACCGGCTACCTGTCGAACGAGTCCAGCACCCGGCCGAGAGCCCGGTCGAAGACCCCCTCGAGGTCGATCGGTCCGGGGTCCTCGGCGAATCCGGCCGCCATGCGCGGATACCTGCCGGTCGCGATCTGGCTCATCAGGTAGCGGGTGCGGATCTCCTGTTCCTGCTCCGGTGACCAGGGGAGCGAGCGGCCGCGTTCCGCCGTGGCGATCTCGTTGGCCACGTAGGTGGTGATCACGCCGTTGACCATGGCGATGAGTTCCATCTTCTCGCCGAACCGGGCGTCGAAGCCGTCCAGACAGCTGAGCGCGTACTCGAGGTAGGCCAGGGCGTTCGGGCTGAATCCGTAGACCGGGGACATCAGCCGGGGCACCCAGGTGTGACGGTGCATCATCGCGCGCGCCTGGTGGGCGAGGGCCAGGATGTCGGCACGCCAGTCGCCGGAGGGCTTCTCCGGCAGGTCGTAGCCGGCACTGACCGCGTCGAACATCAGCTCGTACAGGTCCTCCTTGCGCGGGACGTAGTTGTAGAGCGACATCGTGCCGCAGCCGAGCTCGGCGGCCACCTTCCGCATCGACACGGCGTCGAGGCCCTCCGCATCCGCGATGCGCACGGCCGCCGCCGCGATGTCGGCACGACTGAATGCGGGCTTGGGCCCGCGCCCCGCACGCTCGGGGCGCGCCCAGATCACTTCGGGTACAGCGGGTCGCCCCACCATCGATCACCACCTCTCCCACCATCGTAGTTACGTACACCGTACGTAGTGCGCTACGGTGGACCCATGGAAACTACGTACGCTGTACTTAGTGAAGGTCTGGAGAAGCGCTACGGAGACGTCCACGCGCTGCGCGGACTCGATCTCGCCGTCGCCGAGGGCACCGTCTGCGGCGTGCTGGGGCCGAACGGCGCGGGCAAGAGCACAGCCGTCCGGGTGCTGACCACGCTGACCGGGCCGGACGGCGGCAGCGCCCGGGTCGCCGGTCACGACGTGGTCCGGGAGGCGGCAGCGGTGCGCGCCGCGATCGGCGTCACCGGACAGAGCACCTCGATCGACGGCGAGCTCTCCGGACGGCAGAATCTGCGGCTCTTCGCGCGGCTGCTCCGCTACCGCGGCGCGGCGGGCCACGCACGCGCCGAGGAACTGCTGGAGCGTTTCGGGCTTACCGAGGCCGCCGGCCGGCCGGCCCGCACCTACTCCGGCGGCATGCGCCGCCGCCTGGACCTCGCGGTGGGCCTGCTCACCCGCCCGCAGGTGCTCTTCCTCGACGAGCCGACGACCGGACTCGACCCGCACAGCCGCAACCAGATCTGGGCGGCCGTCCGCGAGCTGGCCGGGCGGGGCACCACGGTCCTGCTCACCACGCAGTACCTCGAGGAGGCGGACCGGCTGGCCGACGACATCGTGCTGATCGACCGGGGCCGGGCCGCGCACCGCGGCACCCCGGCCGAACTCAAGGCGCTCATCGGCGCCTACGCGGAGGTCGTCGTCGCCGACACGTCGGCGCTCGGGGCCGCGGCCGCGGTGCTCGACCAGCTGACCGGCGCGGAGCCGGTGCTCGACCACGAGCACCGCACCGTCGGCGCGGTCGCCACGGACCCCACGTTGACCCTGCCCCGCATCGTCCGCGAACTGGACGCGGCGGGCGTCCCCGTGATGGACGCGAGCCTGCGTCCGCCCACCCTCGACGAGGCCTTCCTCCGGCTGACCGGCCGGGAGGACACCCACACGGTGAAGGAGCCGGCGGCATGAGCACCACGACCCTGGTCCCCGAGCACAACCCGGAGCCCGCCGCGGGCGGCACCCTGCCGGCCGACGGCCTGGCGATGACCGGCCGCCACCTGCAGAAGATCAGGGCCGCGCCCGGCGTCCTGATCCTGACCCAGACCATGCCGATCACCATGCTGCTGTTCTTCGGCTACGTCTTCGGCAGCGCACTGGCCGTACCGGGGCAGGAGTACCGCGCGTTCCTGGTGCCGGGGCTCCTCGCCGCGACGGCCGCCAACGGGCTGATGACCGGCATGTTCATGGCGGCGCAGGACTGCGACCGCGGGGTGATGGACCGCTTCCGTACGCTGCCGATGAGCCGGGCCGCGGTGCCGCTCGGCGCCACCGCCTCCGAACTGCTGACCACCGCGGTCGGCCTGGTCCCCCTGACGCTCGTCGGACTCGCGGCCGGCTGGCGGATCGAGGGCGGCGCCGCCGCGGCCCTGGGAGCGTTCGGGCTGCTGCTGCTCTTCCGGTTCGCCACGTCGTGGGCCGGCTACTGGCTCGGCCTGCTGATCCGCAACGAGGAGGCCGCGGGTCAGGTCGGCAGCGCGACGTTCGTCCTTCCGCTGCTCTCCAGTGCGTACATCCCGACGGACGGCATGCCCGGATGGCTGCGGGCGGTCGCCGAGTGGAATCCGATCAGCGCCCTGGCCGCGGCCACCCGCGACCTCTTCGGCAACGCGGCCCCGGTGGCGGACGCCGCCTGGCCGTCCGCACACCCCGTCGCGGGAACACTGGCGTGGGCGGCGGTCCTGCTCGCGGTGTTCGTCCCGCTGACGGTCCGGCGGTACGCCGGCGGCGGCAGGGGGTGACAAGGGCGCCGCGTGCACGGTAAGCACGGTGCCCATGAGCACCACGCAGCCCCTCCCCCTGGACGGCGTCACCGTCGTCGCCGTCGAACAGGCCGTCGCCGCCCCGTTCGCCACCCGGCAGCTGGCCGACCTCGGCGCCAGGGTCATCAAGATCGAGCGTCCCGACGGCGGCGACTTCGCCCGTGGCTACGACACCGCCGCGCACGGGCTCGCCTCGCACTTCGTCTGGTGCAACCGCGGCAAGGAATCCGTCGCGATCGACCTCAAGGACCCACGGGGCCTGGACCTGGTGCGCCGGCTCGTCGCGGACGCCGACGTGTTCGTACAGAACCTGGCACAGGGTGCGGCCGCACGTCTCGGCCTCGACGCGGCCACCCTCTGCGCCGCTCATCCGCGGCTGGTGGCCGTGGACATCTCCGGATACGGCGCCGGAGGGCCGTACGCGCACAAGCGCGCCTACGACATGCTCGTCCAGTGCGAGGCGGGCCTGGTATCGGTCACCGGCACTCCGGAGCAGCCGGTGAAGGCGGGAGTGCCCGCCGCCGACATCGCCGCGGCGATGTACGCCTTCTCCGGCGTGCTGGCCGCTCTGCTGCGGCGGGCGGCCACGGGACGCGGTGGCCCGGTGGAGATCTCGATGCTGGACTCACTGGCCGAGTGGATGGGGCATCCGCTGCACCACGGGATGCACGGGGGCACGACTCCGGCACGCACCGGGCTCGCGCACGCGGTCATCGCCCCGTACGACGCGTATCGCACCGCGGACGGGGAACAGCTGCTGCTCTCCGTGCAGAACGACCGGGAGTGGCGGCGGCTCGCCGAGCAGGTGCTGGAGCGGCCCGGGCTGGCCGACGATCCCGACTTCGCGACGAACACGGCGCGGACGGCGAACCGGGGGCGGACGGACGCGGTGGTGGGCGACGCGCTCGCCGGGCTGACCGGGAAGGAGGCGCTGGCCCGGCTGGACGCGGCGGGAATCGCCTGCGCCAGGTTGAACACCGTCGCCGATGTGGCGGCCCATCCCCAGCTGGCCGCGCGGGACCGGTGGCGGGAAGTGGAGTCACCGGTGGGGCCGCTGCGTGCGCTGCTGCCCCCGATCACACTGCCGGGTGGGGCGCAGACGCCGATGGGTGCCGTACCGGCGCTGGGTGAGCACACCGGCGCAACGCTGCGGGCCCTGGGGATGACGGACGAACAGACAGCAGCACTGCGCCGGGACGGAGTGATCTCGGATTCGGCCCTGAGCGGTGGGCCGGATCAGTCGTGACGTGGGATCAGCGGCGGCTGCCGAAGAGCGAGCGTCGCAGTCGCCGCAGCGGCGCGAAGAGCGAGACACGCGCGCCCCTGCTCCTGCGGGTGTGCGCGGCGTCGCGCGAGGTCAGCTCGAGCATCAGCAGCGTCGCTTCCGCGGACTCCCGCTGCGGAACGGCAGGGCCGCCCAGCACCGCGAGATGGCGATCGAGGCGCGAACTGGTCGCACTGCTCCCACACGTGATGGCAGGCACACGCGGCCTGCTGCGCATCGTTATCTGTTCCATGTCACTCCCCACCCGTACGAGGGCACCCGGCCCGGGCAGGTTAACCCTATCGTCCCGTGACGACACTCGTGTATCCCGCCCGCAGGATTGCCCGCACGTGTACGGAGGTTGACGGCCCGTTACCGAACTCGGCGGACTCCGGGCGGGGTTGAGCTAAATTGGAGGGGATTCGTCCGTACTGCACGCCGCTGCTGAGGGAGGATCACCGTGAACGATGTATCGAGCAACGACCGCGTGGTCGCGGACCGCTACCGCCTGCTCGGGCTGCTGGGCGAGGGCGGGGCGGGCATCGTGTGGCGCGCCCGCGACGAGGTGCTGGGACGCGAGGTCGCCGTGCGGGAGGTCCGGACGCCCGCCGGGCTGCCCCCCGCCGACGTCGGGCGGCTGCACACCCGGCTGGAGCAGGAGGCCAGGGCGGCCGGCCGCATCTCGCACCGTAACGCCGTCGCCGTCCACGACGTGGCCGTGCAGGATTCCCGGCCCTGGATCGTGATGGAGATGGTCCGCGGTCTCGCCCTGTCCGATGTGCTCGAGGCCGACGGCCCGCTGCCCCCGCGGCGCGCGGCCCGGATCGGCGCGGAGGTCCTCGCGGCGCTGCGCGCCGGACACGGGGCGGGGGTGCTGCACCGCGATGTGAAACCGGGCAATGTACTGCTGGGCAACGACGGGCGGGTGATGCTGACCGACTTCGGTATCGCCGCGGCCGGGGACCTGTCCGCACCCACCGGTACGGGTGAGCCGATCGGTTCGCCGGAGTTCGTCGCTCCGGAACGTGCGCTGGGGCGCACGCCGGGGCCCGAATCCGACCTGTGGTCACTGGGTGTGCTTCTGTTCGCCGCCACCGAGGGACGGACCCCGTTCGGCCGGGGTGCTCCGGCGGACACCCTCCGCGCCGTGGTCGAGGAGGAGCCGCCGCCGTTCCGTCGGGCGGGTCCGCTCGCTCCCGTCATCGAGGGGCTGCTGCGCAAGGACCCGGCCGAGCGGCTCATCGCCGAGGAGGCCGAGCACCGGCTGCGGATCCTGGCCGCGGGCGGGACGGGCCCGGCCGGGGGCGGGACCGCGGAACCGCCGGGACCACCTGCTCCGGCCCCCGAGGGCCCCGGCCCCTCCGGCTCCTCCGGCGAACCGGCCGGGGCGCCGGACGCCGCCACGCACCCGGCGGACCGGAGCGTGCGGGTGGGCGCACTGCTGGCCGTCGCCCTCGCGGTCGTGGCCCTGCTCGTCCTCGGACTGGTGGTCCGGGCGCTGTAGGGCGACGCCTGCGCGGACGAGGAGGCCCCGGCGGACCGGGACCTCCTCCCCTCGCGGTCGGGCGCGCAGCCTGCGGTACGGGCGCGTGCGGGGGTGCGGCTCAGGACGTGGGTGTGTGGGCAGGCACGTGCGGTGCGGACGCGTGCGCGGGTGCGGTCAGGCCTTCGCGTTGAGGACGGGCAGATATCCGCCCGACTGTCCGGCTGCGGTGGGGTGGTAGGACTCGCCGATGTTCAGCCAGTTCACGCTGTGCAGCCAGGCGCTCCCCGAGCAGATCTCGTGCCCGGTGAAGGTCGGGGCGACGTCGCCGAAGGTGAAGCCGTGGTCGGCGGCCCGCTTGGCGGTCGCCGCGTTGAGGTAGTCGGCCGCGCTGTTGATGGCCGTGCGTTCCTTCTCGCTCAGACCGGTGAGGCAGCTGCCGCCGAGTTTGTAGAAGCGGGGGTACCCGAGGACGACGACGCGGGCGGCGGGCGCCTTGGCGCTGATCGCCGCGTACACCGAGTCCAGCCTGCCGGGCAGGGTCGAGTCGACGTAGCCGCGGGCGGTGGCGATCCGGCTCAGGCAGGTGGCCTCGGACTGCAGGACACAGGTCGTCATGACGTCGGCGAACCCCGCGTCGTTGCCGCCGATGGAGATCGAGACGAGGTCGGTCGAGGAGTCGAGAGGAGCGAGCTGACCGGCCGTGACATCACCGGTCCTGGCCCCCGAGCACGCGGTGAAGGCGAACGAGGCGGGCGCGTTGGCCGCAGCCCACAGCGCGGGGTACGCCCGGGTGCTGCGTTTGCAGTTGCCGCTGGCGCTGTCGTAACTGCCCGCTCCCACACCGGAGGAGTAGGAGTCGCCGAGCGCCACGTAGTCGACCGCCTGTACGGATTCTTCGGCGTTGGCGACGCCGGCGCCCGTCAGAGCGAGAACGGTGCCGAGCAGGAGAGAGGACGAGAACGCCACGAGTCTGGACATTTTCATGGAACCTCCTTGGGCAGGATCTCTGCCTACTCCGTGGTAGCAGTCCCGGCACCAATTTCGGAAGTGTTCATGCCAAGAACGTTCCACGAGAGCCCCTTGGCGCCCCTCTGGCGCTCCCTCACATGAAAGTCGGGCATCCGGAGCACGGGGGAGCAAAGCCCTCGACCCGGATCATCGCCGATGATCCGGAGTCACTTCGGGCACACGCGGCGCCGCTTCCAGCAGCCTGCGCCGCGGCAGTGGCGGGGGTGGGCGGGGCTCCGGCGCTCAGCGGTATCGATTCACCACTGCGTGCGCCTCTCGCGCTCATTCACCTCTTCGCAACTCCGTCGGCCGCCTTCTCCGTGGGGCTGCGGGGTATGGAGTGGACGGGCCGGCCGCCGGGTCACCGGCCGTCAATTCCCCGACGGCACGGACCCGCTCGGCCCTGAACAGCAGGTCGGCGCGGAATGGAGTGCTGATCATATCCGTTTCCGCCCTGATCATTCACCTGTCGGCGCGACTCCCGAAGATCCGGAATGCACACATGAACGGGAAGTCGCAATTCCGTGCCCGTAGGTGACAGTCCGGTCAAAATCCCAGAAATGCGAGACCGTGGTGCGGGTCTTGCCATACAGTTCCCATCGTTAATACCGTCGTACATCCACCCGCGACGATCCATCACGCAGTACGGCGCCGGGGAGGGCTCGGGCAGCCACGGTGGATATCGGAGCGGGGCGCGGTAGGGGGGTGCCGTGCCCAGCGGCCGTACTCAGTCGAGTCGGCCGCCGTGCGGCCAGTTGTGCCAGCTCATCCAGCCAGCTCGGAGTGGTATGCCGTCATGGCCGGGGTGAGAACCCCCCTTTCGAACCGGACCTTTATCCGGACAGCCCGGGGGCGGGCCGTCCACCGGACGAGAGGGAAATGAGTCATGAGTTCAGTTCTGCCTTCCTCGAACAGATCCGCCGCCGAAGGGATCGAAATCGCTCAAATGGAGAGCGAATACCGACCGATCTCTTCCCATCTCGCGATAGCGCCGCCGGTAAGTGTCGTGATCCCCGCCATGAACGAGGCGGAGAATCTCCCCCATGTGTTCAAGACCCTGCCCGACTGGATTCACGAAGTCGTGCTCGTCGACGGGAATTCCACCGACGACACGGTCCGGGTCGCCCGTGAACTGCGCCCGGACGTCGTGGTCGTCAAGCAGGTCGGCAAGGGAAAGGGCGACGCCCTGATCAGCGGCTTCGCCGCCTGCACGGGCGAGATCATCGTGATGGTCGACGCGGACGGCTCGGCCGACGGCCAGGAGATCGTCAGCTACGTCTCGGCCCTGGTCGGCGGCGCCGACTTCGCCAAGGGCTCCCGCTTCGCCAACGGGGGCGGAACGGACGACATGACGCCGGTCCGCAAGCTGGGCAACTGGGCGCTGTGCACCGCCGTGAACCGCAAGTTCGGCGCCCGGTACACCGACCTCTGCTACGGCTACAACGCCTTCTGGAAGCACTGCCTGGACCGGATCACCCTGGACTGCACGGGCTTCGAGATCGAGACCCTGATGAACATCCGGGTGGTCAAGGCGGGACTCAGGGTCCAGGAGGTGCCGAGCCACGAGTACAACCGGATCCACGGGGTCAGCAACCTCAGCGCCGTACGGGACGGGATCCGGGTGCTCAAGGTGATCCTCCGGGAGAAGCGCGTGCGCCGTACCGGGCGCCGGGCGGCGGTCCCCGCCGTCATCGGCCGGAGGCCGGTGCTGTGAGCGGGCGTGACTTCTCCGTGGTCGTCTGCGTCTACACCGAGGACCGCTGGGACGACATCCTCGCGGCCGTCGGTTCGGTGCGCGCGCAGACCCGGCCCGCGGCGGAGATCCTGCTGGTGGTGGACCACAATCCGGCTCTGCTGGCGCGTCTGGACGAGGAGTTCACGAGCTCGGGCGGATACGGGGGCCCCGGGACAGTGCGGGTGCTCGCGAACGCGGGCCCCCGCGGACTGTCGGCCGGTCGCAACACGGGCATCGCCGCCGCCCGGGGCGAGATCGTCGCCTTCCTCGACGACGACGCGGTGGCCGAGCGCGACTGGCTGCGCCACTTCGACGGGAACTACGGCGATCCGGACGTGATGGCCGTCGGCGGCAGGACCCTGCCGTCCTGGGCCTCGGGCATCAGACCGGTGTGGTTTCCCGAGGAGTTCGACTGGGTCGTCGGATGCACGTACCGAGGGCTGCCGCCCGGCAGGGTCCGGGTCCGCAACGTCCTCGGCGGCAACGCGTCCTTCCGGCGCGCGGCGTTCGACGCGTCGGGCGGCTTCGCCATCGGCATCGGGCGGGACGGCGGCAGGCGTCCGCTGGGCGGGGAGGAGGCCGAGCTGTGCATCCGGCTGGCCCGGGCGCTCCCCCGCGCGGTGCTGCTGACCGACGACCGCGCGGTGATCCACCACAAGGTCCCCGCGGTGCGGGAGCGGTTCGGCTACTTCCGCACCCGTACGTACGCCGAGGGGCTCTCCAAGGCGCTGGTCTCCCGAAGTGCGGGTGTGGGCAAGGGGCTCGAGTCCGAGCGCCGCTACACCACGCGGGTGCTCCCGGCCGGGGTGCTGCGGGGCCTGCGGGACGCACTGCGCGGCCGGCCCGGGGGCGCGGGCCGGGCGGGCGCCATCCTGACCGGCGTCCTGGCCGCCGCGGCCGGATATGCCGTGGGGACCGTCCGGGCCCGGCGCGCCGGGCCCGCCTTCACCGTGCCGGCGGTCGGCCGGTCCGCCCGGGGCGGCGAGCCGGCCCCCGCCGCACGGGAGGAGGTGGGGTGAGCGCGGCCGTGCCGATCCTGATGTACCACGCCGTGGGCCACCGGCCGGCCGACGCCGTGTACGGCCTGTCGGTGTCGCCCGGCGCGTTCCGGGCGCAGATGGAGATCCTCGCCGGGCGCGGCTTCACCCCGCTCACCACGGCCGCGCTGGGCGAGTGCTGGCGTCTGGGACGGCCGCTGCCGCCCCGGCCGGTACTGATCACGTTCGACGACGGCTACGAGGGGGTGCACCGCCACGCCCTGCCGGTGCTGGCCGAACACGGTTTCGTCGCCACTGTCTTCGTCTCCACCGGCTGGCTCCGCGGTGCGCACGACGAGGGCGGAGCCCCGGACACGATGCTCGACTGGGGCCAGGTGCGCGAAATCGCCTCGACGGGGGTGGAGATCGGCGGTCACAGCCACACCCACCCCCAGCTGGACCAGATCGACGCCACCGCGCTGCGGGCCGAGACCGTGCGCTGCCGCGAGATCATCACCGGGGAGCTGGGCGGGAGTCCGGTCTCCTTCGCGTACCCGTACGGCTACTCCGGCCGCCGGGTACGGCACGCGGTGCGGGCGGCGGGGTTCGCCCAGTCCCTCGCCGTGGGCAACGGCCTGGCGCGCCGCCGCCAGGGACCGTACGCCCTGGAGCGGGTGACGGTCCGGCGCAGCACCGGGACCGCCGCGTTCGCGCGGCTGGTCGAGGGGCGGGCGGTCACCCGTGCGTTCCTCGTGGACCGGGCGCTCAGCCAGGGGTTCGCCGTCGTACGCGGCGCACGCCGGGCACGACGCGCGTTCGACGGATCCGCGTCGGCGCGTCCGGCCTGACGCGGGGGTGGCCGGGCCCACGGACAGGCGCGGTCGCCCGTCCGTGGGTCCGGCCGCCCGCCCCCGAGGCCGAGGGGGACGCGGCGGGCTGTCGAAACCTGGGTGCGCGGGCTGCCGCTGTGCCGGATCATGGGCGCCATGTCTGCCAACCCCGAGTCCGCTCTGCCGATCCGGCTCAACGTCGACGACGGTGATTCGCCGTCCGACATCGTCGACGCGCTGTTCCTCGGCCGCTTCACGACGGGCGAGCAGCCGTACTCGCACAGTTCGACCCTCGACCGGGTGCGTTCGGGGGCGACCCTGATGCCACCGGCTGCCAGGGTGCTGCGGGCCGCCCGCGACGGCGACCGCAGTGCCACGCTCGCCGAGGGCGAGGGGTGGACACTGCTGATCTCGCGGTGGAACCGGGGGGCCGACGTCACGGTCACCGCCACCAGCGCCGAGCTGGCGGAGGAGGTGCTGGCCCGGGCGACCGACGGCGCGCAGGACGAACCGGAACCGCAGCCGGACAACGTGGCGATGGGCTTCTGGTACGTCTCCCCGCGACGCGGCCCGAACCGCACCACCCGGCAGATCACCGCCGGCACGTGGGACGAGATCAGCGCCAACTACACCGCTCCGGTCGCCGATGCCATGGGCCGGCTGATGAAGGTGACCCCGGACGACATCGCGGGCCGGCTGCTCCTGCTCCACGGCCCCCCGGGCACCGGCAAGACCTCCGCGCTGCGCACCCTCGCCCGGTCCTGGCGCGACTGGTGCCAGGTCGACTGCGTACTCGACCCCGAGCAGCTCTTCAACGACGTCGGCTACCTCACGGACATCGCCATCGGCGAGGACGACGGCTCGGCCGGGGGACGGTGGCGCCTGCTGCTCCTGGAGGACTGCGACGAGCTGATCCGCGGGGAGGCGAAGCACACGGCGGGCCAGGCGCTGTCCCGGTTGCTGAACCTGACGGACGGCCTGCTGGGCCAGGGCCGCAAGGTGCTGGTGGGGGTGACGACCAACGAGGACCTGGAGCGGCTGCACCCCGCGGTCGTGCGCCCCGGCCGTTGCCTGGCCCGGATCGAGGTGGGCTCGCTGACGCGCGAGGAGTCGGTGTCCTGGCTGGGCACGGAGGAGGGCATCGGCCGTGACGGCGCGACGCTCGCGGAGCTGTACGCGCTGCGGCGGGGCAGCGCCCCCGCGTCCGTGCCGAAGCAGGACGCGGGGGCGAACGCCGGGCTGTACCTCTGAGCGCCCGCTGAACGGCGGGGATCCGCTCGTCGGGGCCGTCTCACTCCTCGTAGGCCGCCCGTACCGCGTCCCGGGCCAGGGAGAGCGCGTCGGCCCTGGACAGGCCGAGGCGCCTGGCCTCTCCGGCGTACACCTGCGCGGCCGTCGCCGCCCTCTGTGCGGCGGCGTCGCCCGCCGCGGCGACGAACGTGCCGTTGCGGCCGCGGGTCTCGATCACCCCGTCTGCCTCCAGCGCCCGGTAGGCCTTGGCGACGGTGTTGGCGGCGAGGCCGAGGTCCTCGGCGAGGCCGCGCACCGTCGGGAGCCGGTGGCCGACGGGCAGGGCACCGGAGCGGGCCTGGTCGGAGAGCTGGGTGCGCAGCTGCTCGTACGGGGCGGCTGCGGAGTCCGGATCAATGGCGATCTTCAGGGTCACGGGCCGATTCTCCCCCACCACCGGAAATCCGGAGGCGGCCGGCGGGGCCACCCACGTACCGTCCGCCGCACGGGTGTGCGCGTGCCCGCACGGGCACCCGACGCGGGAACGGCCCGACAGCGACGGCCAACCGGTGGTCCGGCCGCGAGAACTGCGCCACGGAGGTACGCCATGTCCACCGTCCCACCTGGGACCGCCCTGTTCGTCACCCTCGTCAAGGCGGGCAGCACCAAGATCCGCTACCCGGCGGACCTCGTCCACGACGACAGCACCCGCGTCACCGTCCGGGCACCCTGGGCTGCGCCGCACACCCGGGACTTCGGCTTCGTACGGTTCGAGCCGGGCGACGTCCTCATCGAGCACTACTGGCGCGACCGGTGGTTCGCGGTGAAGGAGGTGCGCACCGGCGACGGGGAACTCAAGGGCTGGTACTGCGACATCACCCGGCCCGCCGTCCTCCGGGACGCCGAACTGCTGGTCGAGGACCTGGATCTCGATCTCTGGGTGTCCGCGGACGGCTCGTCCGTACTGCGTCTCGACGAGG
The DNA here is from genome assembly GCF_036345975.1 of Streptomyces clavifer. NCBI lineage: Bacteria > Bacillati > Actinomycetota > Actinomycetes > Kitasatosporales > Streptomycetaceae > Streptomyces > Streptomyces clavifer. Next base: position 1,538,193 of record NZ_CP107793.1, read on the forward strand.
ACGAGTTCGAGGAGAGCGGCCTGGCGGACCGGGACCCGGTGGCGGCGGAGGCGGCCGTGCGGGCACTGGACGAGCTGGAGCGGCTGGCCCGCGCCGGGGGCCTGACGGAGCTCCTGAGCTGAGGCGTGTCCGCGTGCGGGGTGGGCAGGCCCTCCCCGCACCCCGGGGCGGGGCGAGCCGCACCGCAGGCCCTTGGCCCTGCGCTAGGGCACGACCAGCTCCACCTCGTACCCCGCCGCGTTCTCCAGGTACGCCGCGTGGTGCCCGTCGACGGTGTGCGCGGGGCGGTCGGGGAGGAGCGGCTGCCAGCCGTGCCCGGGGGCCCGGCGCACGAGCGCGTCGAGCGTGTCGCGGTCCCGGACGTGGAACGCCAGGTGGTTGAGGCCCGGGCGCAGCCTGTCGTACGTGTCCCCGGACAGGTCCGGGGACTGTTCGACCACCACGTAGCTGTCACCGCGCCGCCAGCTGCGGCCCCGCGCCCAGCGCTGGTACGGGGCGTGGCCCAGCTCGCCCAGCAGCCAGCCCCAGTCCGACTCGGCCGCCGCCAGGTCGGGCACCCACAGCTCGATGTGGTGCACCCCGCCGGTGGGGGCCGTCGCAGGCAGCGGGACGGCACGCCGTACACCGTGCGGCACGTGCCCGACGGGGTCGCCGTCCTCGTGCCAGTGGAGCAGGAAGCGCTCCCCCGCGCGGTAGCCGTCGAGGCCGGCCCGGCTGTACGCCACCATGTCGTCCGGCAGCGCGTCCAGGGGGAACCAGCCGAGCTCGGAGCACTTCTCCGGCTCGGCGTTGCGGGGCGGGCGCCCGGGGTCGTACGCCGCCTCGAAGAACCAGCCCGTCCTGGGGCTGCCGCCGGGACCACGGTGCTGCATGACCAGGGCCACCCGGAGCTCGTCGGGATCCAGCACGACGCCGGTCTCCTCGGCCGTCTCCCGGATCATCGCCTCGCGGACGTCCTCGCCGTCCTCGACGTGGCCGGAGGGTGCGTGGAGCAGCCCGTCCGCGTACCCCGTGCCCGCCCGCCGGGCGAGCAGCACCTCGGCGCCGCGGCGCAGGACGAGGTGGACGTCGACCACCTCCGTGTGCCGGTGCGCGGGCTCGGCGCGGGCCACCAGCGCGTACCGCTCGTCGTGGACCTCCTTGCCCCAGAGCCGGTCGTCACCGGAGAGCGGCTCGTGGTGGATGCGCTCCGTGTGCGGGGTGAGCAGTCCGGTGAGACGGGCCGCGGAGAGTCCGACACCGCCCCACACCCCTTCGATCAGCACCAGCCGCCCGCCGGGCCTCAGCAGGCCGAACCAGTGGTGCAGGGCGGCCACCGGGTCGGGGAGCAGCCACACCACGTGCCGGGCCAGGATCACGTCGAACCGCTGTGTGCCGACGGGCGGTTCGCCCGCGTCGCCGACGAGTACCCGGGCACCGGTCCCGGAGAGCTTGGCCCGCGCCTGCCCGGCCATGCGCGGCGACCGGTCGACGGCGGTGACCCGGTGTCCCTGACCGGCGACCAGGAGCGCCAGACTGCCCGTGCCGCACCCGAGGTCGAGCACCTCGGAGCACGCCGCGGGCAGCCAGGTCTCCATCCGCTGCGCCCAGGCGCTGCGGACGGCGGGATCGAGGAGTCCGTGGTCGGGCTCCTCGTCGAAGGAGTCGGCGGCGGCGTCCCAGTCGATCGTCGTCATGGGACCGATCCTCTCAGCCGCCGCCGACAGCCCGTCAGGACCGCAGCCGCACCACCAGCTTCCTCACCAGCGGCCACGCCAGGATCAGCAGGACGATCGCGTACACGGATACGGAGAACGGGGTGTTGACCAGACCCGTCACGCTGCCGTCGCTGATCTGCAGGGCACGGCGCAGCTGCTGTTCCGCGGCCGGGCCGAGGATCACGGCGATGATCGCCGGAAGCACCGGCAGCCCGTAGCGCCGCATCCCGAAGCCGATCAGGCCGATCACCAGCAGGATCACCAGGTCGACGGCCTCGCCACCGACCGCGTACGCGCCGACGGCGGCGAAGAACAGGATGCCCGCGTAGAGGTAGGGGCGCGGGATCTTCAGCAGCTTCGCCCACAGCGGTGCCAGGGGCAGGTTGAGCGCGAGCAGCAGCACCATGCCGACGAAGAGGGAGGCGATCAGGCCCCAGACCAGCTCGGGTTCCCGCTCGAACAGGAGGGGGCCCGGCTGGATCCCGTACTGCTGGAAGGCGGCCAGCATCACGGCGGCGACGGCGGTCGTGGGCAGCCCGAGGGTGAGCATGGAGACGAGGGTTCCCGCGGCGGACGCGGAGGCCGCGGACTCCGGGCCGGCGACGCCCTCGATGGCACCCTTGCCGAACTCGTCGCGGTGCTTGGAGAGCCGCTTCTCCGTGACGTACGAGAGGAACGTGGGGATCTCCGCACCGCCCGCCGGGACGGCGCCGAAGGGGAAGCCGATGAAGGGCCCGCGCAGCCAGGGCTTCCAGGTGCGGCGGACATCGGCCCGGCCGAGCCAGGGGAGGCCGACGGGGATCGGCCTCTCCGAGGAGCGGCGCAGGTGGGCGGCGACCCACAGGGCCTCGCCGATGGCGAAGAGCCCCACCGCGACGATCACCACGTCGATGCCGTCGGCCAGTTGGAGCGAGCCGAAGGTCAGCCGCTGCTGCCCGGTCATCGCGTCCAGGCCGACGAGGCCGATGGTGAGCCCGATGAGGAGCGAGGCGAGACCGCGGATACGGGAGGAGCCGAGGACGGAGGTGACGGCGATGAACGCCAGCACCATGATCGCGAAGTAGTCCGGAGCGCCGATGTCGACGGCGAGCGAGGCGACGGTCGGGGCGAGGACGACCAGCAGGATCGTGCCGATCATGCCGCCGGTGAAGTGGCCGATGGCCGCGGCGGCCAGGGCCTGCGCCCCGCGCCCGGCCTTCGCCATCGGGTTGCCCTCGATGGCGGCGACGACGGCCGCGCTCTCCCCGGGCGTGTTGAGGAGGATGGAGGTGGTGGAGCCGCCGAACATCGCGCCGTAGTAGATCCCGGCGAACATGATGAAGGCACCGGTCGGTTCGAGTCCGTACGTCACCGGCAGCAGCAGGGCCACTGCCATGGCCGGGCCGATGCCGGGGAGCACCCCGATCGCCGTGCCGAGCAGGACGCCGAGCGCGGCCCAGAGCAGGTTGACCGGCGTGAGCGCCGTGCCGAAACCGTCGATGAGGGAGTTGAGGGAGTCCATCGGTCAGAGCACCCCCATCAGCGGGCCGCCGGGGAGGGGCACCCCGAGCAGGTGGTCGAAGACGAAGTACGTCACGAACGAAAGACCCGCCGCGATGAGCGGGTCGCGGTCGTGGTGGCGGCTGCCGAGCGCGTACGCGGAGCCCCAGAAGAGGAGCGCCCCGGCGATGGGGAAGCCGAGCGGGCCGATGAGGACGGCGAAGGCGAGGAAGACCCCGGTGAGGAGGGCGACGGTACGCCGGTCGGCCGGCTCGGCGAGGTCGACGTCCTCGCCGGCCTCCGCTTCGCCGCGACCGCCGCGCAGGACGTCGACGGCGAGGAGCACCGCGACGACGAGCAGGCCCGCCCCGACGACGACCGGGACGGTCCTGGGGCCGACGGGCCCGCGCTGGGTGAGGTCCACGTCCATCGTGAGGGCGTCCGTCAGGACGAGGACGCCCAGCACGAACAGCAGGACGCAGACGCCGAGTTCGGAGCGCTCACGGAGCCAGGAGCGGGTGGGGGCGGGAGGGGGCGCGGTCACAGTCCCAGCTCCTTCAGCACGGTGGCGACACGCTGGTCCTGGGCCTCCAGGAAGTCGCCGAAGGCGTCACCGGTGAGGAACGCGTCGTCCCAGCCGTTCTTCTTCATGGAGTCCTGCCACTGCTGCGAGGTGTGCAGCCCCCGCACGAGGGAGACGAGCTTGTCCCGTTCGGCGTCGGAGAGGCCCGGCGGGGCGACGATGCCGCGCCAGTTGGTGAAGTCGGTGTCCAGGCCGGCCTCGCGGAGGGTGGGCGCGTCGAGACCCGGGACCCGCTTCGGGCCGGTGACGGCGAGCAGCCGCAGCTCTCCGGCCCGGATCTGGTCCAGGTACTCGCCGACGCCGGAGACACCGAACCCGACCTTGTTGCCGAGGATCGACGCGAGGAGTTCGCCGCCGCCGTCGAAGGGGATGTAGTTGACCTCCCTGGGAGCGATGCCGGCGGCCTTCGCCATCAGCATGGGCGCCAGATGGTCGGGCCCGCCGGGCGAGGAACCACCGCCGACGGGAATGCGGCCCGGGTCCTTCTTCCAGGCGGTGAGCAGCTGGTCGATCGTCCGGTACGGGGAGTCCTTGGCGACGACGACGATGTCCTGCTCCTCGGTGAGCCGGGCGATCGGGGTCGTGTCGGCCAGGGTCTTGGGCGACTTGTTGGTGTGTACGGCGCCCACGACCCCGAGGCCCATGGACATGGCGAGTTTGCCGTTGCCGTGCTCGCCGGCCAGCCGGGCCAGTCCGACGGTGCCGCCCGCGCCGGGCAGGTTGAACACCTCGATGCTGTGGGTGAGCCCGGCGTCCTCGGCGTTCTTCGCGGCGGTGCGCGCCGTGATGTCGTACCCGCCGCCGGGTGTGTTGGGAACCATGAAGCGCAGTCCGGGAATCTGCGTGCCGGTGTCGGAGTCGCTGCCCGCGGAGAGCAGCGGCGGTCCCACGACCACCAGCAGCGCCGCCCCGAACAGGGCGAGTGGAGTGCGCAATCGCACCGGGTGCCACCTTTCGAGCCATGCGTGGACGGGTGTGAGGTGGCCCACATGTTGCCGGTGCGTCAACCAACTGTCTCCGTTCCGGAACCAATGGACGTTGTGGTCGTTGTGGTCGCGGCCTACCGTGTCGGCGTGACGAGAGTGCTGGTGGTGGACGACGACTTCATGGTCGCGAAGCTGCACGGCCGCTATGTGTCCGCGATGGACGGTTTCACGGTCGTCGGCGTGGCCCACAGCGGTGCCGACGCCCTGCGCGCGGCCCGTCGGCTGCGCCCGGATCTGGTGCTGCTCGACATCTACCTGCCCGACATGGACGGCATCGCCGTACTGCGGGAACTGCGCGCGGCGGAGGAGCGGAGCGGCGACACGCGCAGCGCGGACGCGCTGTTCATCACGGCCGCACGCGACGCGGGCGTGGTCAGGGCGGCCCTGCGCGCCGGTGCCCTGCACTATCTGATCAAGCCGTTCCACCGCTCGGCGCTGGAGGAGCAGCTGCACCACGTGGCATCGCTGCGCAACCGTCTGGACGCGCTCGACGAGGCCCGTCAGGAGGCACGCCAGGAGGACGTGGACCGCATCTTCGGAACCCGGCCCCCCGGCTCGCGCGAACTCCCCAAAGGGCTCGCGGCGCGCACCGCGGACCTGGTGGAACGCATCCTGCGCGCGCACCCGGCCGGCCTCTCCGCCTCCGAGTGCGCCGAGGCGGGCGCCCTGTCCCGCGTCAGCGCGCGCCGCTATCTCGAGTACTTCGCGGAAACGGGGCGGGCCGAGGTGTCGCTGCGGTACGGGGGGACGGGGCGGCCGGAGCGCCGCTACCGCGCGCTGTCCTGACCTCGCGGGCCGTGCACGCCCCCGTCGCTCCTAGGTGTTCCGGATCGCGTTCACCAGTCCGGCGGCGAGGTGCGCCCGCTCCTCCATGGCGTCGATCACCAGGTACTCGTGGTCGGCGTGGGCGCCGCCCCCGACCGCTCCGAGACCGTCGAGTGTCGGCACTCCCAGGGCGGCCGTGAAGTTGCCGTCGCTTCCTCCGCCGGCCGCCCGTCCTCCGATCCCGGGGAGCAGCCGCTCGGCCACCGCGAAGAGTTCCGCGGACGCCGACTCGGGCATCGGGGGCCGGCCCACGGAGCCCCGGACCTCGATCCGCGCCCCGTCGAGGTGCGGAACGAGTGCGGCGAGGGCGGCTTCGACGCGTTCCTTCTCGTCGGCCGATTCGACCCGGACGTCGACGACGACGGTCGCCCCCGCGGGAACGACGTTGTCCAGGGTTCCCGCCGACGCGACGGTCGGCGTGACCGTCGTGCCGATGGCGGGGCGGCCGAGCGCCGCGATGTCCAGGACCTGGTGCGATGCCTCGATCAGGGCGTTGACTCCGGCCTCCGGTTCGAGGCCCGCGTGCGAGGCCCGGCCCGTGACGGCGACGTGGAACGTGCCGCAGCCCTTGCGGCCGGTCTTCAGCGCGCCGCCCTCCGCGGCTCCCTCGAACACGAGGACGGCGCCGCACGCGAGGGCCCGTTCCTCGATGAGGGCCCGGGAGGAGCGGGAACCGACCTCCTCGTCGGCGGTCACCAGGATCTCGACGCCCGACCGGTCCTCGAGCGCCGCCAGCCCGTGAACGGCCTGGACCAGGCCGCCGAGCATGTCGAAGACCCCGGGGCCGGTCGCATGCCCGTTCTCGACCCGGAACGGGCGGCGTTCGAGGGTGCCGAGCGGAAACACGGTGTCGTGGTGGCCGAGGATCAGTACGCGGGGTTCGCCGCCGCCCGACCAGTGGACGTGCGGCCCGGCCTCACTCGCGACGAGGACGGCCTGACCGCCGAGGCGGCGCTCGATGACACCGGCGACGGCCTCGGCCGAGGCCTTCAGGGCGTCGAGGTCCCGCGAAGGGGACTCGGTCTCGACGAGGATCCTGAGGTCCTCGAGCATCGCGTCCACACTCACATCGACCATCTCGCGCATCGTCACTTCTCCCCCGGGGTGCCTGCAGGTGCGCGGCCATCCTCCGCCATCGGCCCCGTCGGGGACCAGTCGAAGGGTCGGGCCCGCCCCGGACAGCCGGCTCGCGGGCCCGGACGGACCGGCCGCGAGGAACCGGCCCCGCCCCGGGCGTCTTTCGGGGAGCACTTCCTCAGCCCTCCCCTAACCGTCCCTTAAGTGCGCCATAACGATCGCCACCTGCGCCTTTCCACGGCCGGATCCGCCCTGTCCGGCGGCTAGTTTGCTGATCACCGGGACGGGGTCCGTTCCGTCGGTGCCGCCGGCGGCACCGTGGTAAGGGCCCTGTGTCGCGCCCCTCGCAGACGTGTCCGTCGAAGGAGAACCGCCACCATGGCCGTCATCATGACCGCTCGCCGCAGGCTCGCCGGGAGCATCGTCGCGCTCGGCGTCGCGCCGCTCGCCCTGACCGGGCTGTCCGCCGCCCCCGCCGCCGCGCACGGTTCGCTGACCGACCCGGTGAGCCGGGTCTCGGCGTGCTTCGCCGAGGGGCCGGAGAGTCCGAAGTCCGCCGCGTGCCAGGCGGCGGTGGCAGCCGGTGGCACCCAGGCGCTGTACGACTGGAACGGCGTGAACATCGCCAACGCGGCAGGCAAGCACCGTGAGCTGATCCCGGACGGGAAGCTGTGCAGCGCGGGCAACGACAAGTTCAAGGGGCTCGACCTGCCGCGCGCCGACTGGCCGTCCAGCCCGATGAAGGCGGGCAGCCACACCTTCCGGTTCCGGGCCACCGCACCGCACAAGGGCTCGTTCGAGCTGTACCTCACCAAGGCCGGATACGACCCGTCGCAGCCCCTGAAGTGGTCGGACCTCCAGGAGAAGCCGTTCGCCGAGGCCACCGATCCGCAGCTGGTGGACGGGTCGTACGTCTTCGACGGCACCGTCCCGGAGGCGTCGGGGCGGCAGTTGGTCTACACCGTCTGGCAGCGGTCCGACTCCCCCGAAGCCTTCTACGCCTGCTCCGACGTGGTCTTCGGCGGCGAGGGAAGCGGCAGCGGCAGCGGTTCCGTCGCCGCCGTCCCGGCCCCGTCCGCGTCCGCACCGTCCGAGCAGGACATCGACGAGGGCTCCGACAAGTCGTCCGTCGAGCACAACGGCCACGGTGACGACGACGCCTCCACCGGCGCGGAGGTCACCGAGGCGGCCCCGGCCGGCGGTGAAGCGGCCGGTGAGGACACGGCGAACGCCCCCGAGCCGAACAGTGCCGCGGTGGCCCCCGCAGCGGCGGCGGCGGACGAGACCCTCGCCGAGACGGGTGGCAGCGGCAGCACCACGTACCTCGCGGTCGGCGGAGCAGCCGCGCTGGCCGTCGGCGCGAGTGCGCTGTTCGCCTCGGTCCGCCGCCGGGCGGCCACCGGGACCCACCGCGGCTGACCGCGCGCGGCCGTCGCGGGCGGCCGCCGTGACCGTCGCCGGCCGCGATGAGTGCCACGGCCACAGGGACCCCTTGCGCGCCCCACCGCGCAAGAGGTCCCGGCACGTCCCGGCATGCGTCTCAGCCGATCACCGAGGCGCAGGTGGTCGGGGTGGCGCGCGCCGGGTCGAGGGCGTTCCCGACCTCGTGGAAGGCGATCCGGTCGATGGTCCCGATCGCGACGTGCTCGGACAGGTCGACCGGGCACAGGTCCTGGAGCAGGACGTTGCGTACGTTCGGCCCGCTCAGGTACTGGGTGCGGTACGGGGTCACGACCTCGTCGTACTGGGTGGCGATGACGGTGTAGCGGACGCCGGGGACGGTGTCCCCGCCCGCGTTGAGTCTGGTCATGAAGGGGGATCCGGCGACCTGGTCGGCCAGGGCGGGAGTGTTCGTCGTGAGGAGGTCCTCGATGCCGGGGAAGTACGGCAGCAGCCTGGTGAGGCCCAGGAGCGTCGTGCCGTGGTTGTCGGGGGCGATCCCGATCAGGGCGTTGACCTTGTCGGCGCCGCCGAGGAACTTCAGGTAGTAGTGGGGCATCATGCCGCCCTGGGAGTGACCGACGATGTCGGCCTTCGTGGTTCCGGTGGCGCCGAGCACCTTGTCGACGAACACGTCGAGCTGTCCGGCCGACTTGTCGATCGGGCCCAGGCCGTTGAAGAAGGGGACGCCCGGGAGCCGGCCGTAGTCGAGCGAGAAGACGCAGTAGCCCCGGTTGACGAGGTACGGCGCGAGGACGAGCCAGTTGTCGATCGAGTTCCCGAAGGTTCCGTGGACCAGGACGACCGGGCGCGGGTGGGCTGCCGAGGGCTTGCAGGAGTAGTCGTTCCAGCCGCGGGACGAAGCGGCGGCCTCCACGGTGGGGGTGGCCGCGGTCGCGGTCGCCGTGGGGGCGACCAGTGCGACGACGGCGAGGAGCAGTGCGGTGAGCGTCCGGCGTGCGCGTGGGGTGCGCGAGGCTCGGGTCCAGGGCAGCATCGTGTGGTCTCCTTGCGGCTCAAGGGAGTTGCGATGGCGGTGCACCCTGTGGTCCGGACCACAAGTCGAACGTGCTGAGGTGCGGTGCGGGGGTGGTTCCGTGTGGAGTGGATCCGTGTCGGGTGATTCCGTACGCCGTGATTCCGTACGCCGTGGTTCTGGGTACGGCGACTCCACGGTCGGCATTTCTGTGTGCTCATGCCAAATTACGCGCCAGTAAGGTGGTGCGGGAAGTTACGCGTCGGTAAAAAGATGGGCGGCGGTCAGGCGGCGAGCCTTCCCGGCTTCACGGCCTGCGGACCGAACCTGGCCCGCAGCCGGTCGGAAACCGCCTCGATCCGCCGGGCCCGCTCGTCCACCGGGTCGAAGGTGAGCTGGCGGGAGGCCCGTTCCGCGTCGTGCAGCCCTTCCGCCCGCAGCGCGATGCCCCGGACCCGCGCCCGCTGCAGCCCGAACGAGTCCTGGATCCGGTAGGCGAGCGAGGTGAGCGCCGCCGAGTGGGCGGTGGGCTCCGGGAGCGTACGGCTGCGGGTCAGCGTCTCGTAGCCGGCCCGGCCCGCGTACCGGACGGTGACCGCGAGCGAACGGCACACCTGCCCCTCGCCGCGCAGCCTCGCCCCCAGCTCCTCGGTGAGCGAGAGGAGCGCGCGGCGGTGCTGTTCCGGGTCCAGCTCGTCGCGGGGGAAGGAGCGTTCGGCGGCGATCGACCGGGCGGCGGCGTTCGGCAGGACCTTCGTACGGTCGACGCCGTTCGCCCGTTCCCACAGGTCGCGCCCGGCCCGCACCCCGGTGATCCGCTGCAGCGTGGCGAGCGGTGCGGCGGCGATCCGGCCGACGGAGTCGAGCCCGTATCCGCAGAGGGTGCGCGCGGTCGCCGTACCGACACCGTCCAGCGCGGCGGCCGGCCTGTCCGCGAGGAAGCCCGCGGCCCCGCCGGCGGGCACCACGAAGGTCGTCCCAGGCGCCGCCTGCCGTGCCGCCATCCTGGCCAGCATGGGATTCTCCGCCGCCCCGATCGCACAGTCCACGCCGTGCAGGGCGAGCGCGCGGACCCGGATCACCGAGGCCAGCCCCGCCGCGTCCTGCCCGAAGTAGCGGAGCGAGCCGCCGACATCGGCGAGCGCACCGTCGGGCGGGGCGGCCTCGACGACCGGGGTGAACGCACCGAGGAGCGCCAGCAGGCCCTCATAGGCGGCGCTGTCCGGCTGCCCGCCGCCGATCCGGCAAAAGCGCAGGCACAGGACGGTCGGCTGCTCGTCGCTCATCCCGCGCTCCCCGGGCCCTGGTGCCACAGCTTCCTTCCGGTGGGTGCCCCTTCGCCGGCGGGCCGGAGGTCGGACCACGGGTTCATCTCGTAGCCGGTCGGCAGCTGGATCCGGCGGCCGTCGTCGGGGGTCTCCTCCTTCCCGGAGGCGGGCACCTCCGCCAGCCGGGCCGCGACCGCGTCGAGTCCGCCGGTCCGCCGCAGCTCCGCCAGCTCCGCCAGATTCCAGGCCGCCGCTCCCACCACGCTCATGCTGCGCGGGCCGCGCCGCTGGACGACCCCGCGCACCAGCAGCAGCCAGGAGTGGAAGACCGTGTGCGCGCAGGCGGCGTGGCTGTCGTCGAAGAAGGCCAGGTCGACCAGGCCCGTCCCGTCGTCCAGGGTGGTGAAGATGACCCGTCGCCCGGAGCGGACCGGTGGGGTCTGGGTGGCCGCCTTGGCGCCCGCGACCAGCACGGTCTCGCCGTGCCGGGCCTCCCGCAGCCGCTTGGCGGAGACCGCCCCGAGCTCCTCCAGGAAGGCGTGGTGATCGTCCATCAGATGCCGTGACACGTCCATGCTGAGGACCCCGAGCTCGGCACTGAGGCGTTCGGCGTCGTTGAGGTCGGGCAGGCCGATGGTGCCGGTCCGCCGCCCGTCGCCGAGCGGGAGCTGGGCGCCGCTCCCCCTGGTCCCGGAACCGCGCTGGGCACGGTGGAGTTCGGACAGGTGCAGCAGCAGGTCCCGCCGGTTGGCGCCGAAGGTGTCGAGCGCGCCGACCTGGGCCAGCCGTTCGGCCGCGGGCTTCCCGGGCCTGGCCCGCTGCCAGAAGTCGAGCAGCGAGGAGTAGGGCTGACCGGCCTCGATCCGGGCGACCTCGGCCTCACCGATGCCGTGGACGTCCGAGAGGGCCAGTCGCAGTCCCCACACCCCGCCATCGGACACCAGTTCGATCCGATGGGTGGCCGCCGACCGGTTCACGTCCAGCGGCAGCACCGGCACCCCGCGACGCCGCGCGTCCGCGAGCAGCAGCCGCTTCGGGTACATCCCGGGGTCGTGCGTGAGCAGCCCGGCGTAGAAGGCCGCCGGGTGGTGCGCCTTGAGCCATGCCGACTGGTACGTCGGTACGGCGAAGGCGACTGCGTGAGCCTTGCAGAAGCCGTAGCTGCCGAACGCCTCGATGATCTCCCAGGCCCGGGCGATCACGTCCGCGCCGTACCCCTTCTCCGCCGCCCGCCGCGCGAACCAGATCCTGATCCGGCCCTGCGACTCGGAGTCGGAGAGCCCGCGCCGCACCCGGTCCGCCTCGCCCCGGCCGCAACCGGTCATGATGTCCACCATCTCGATGATCTGTTCGTGGAAGACGACCACCCCGTAGGTGTCGCGCAGCGGCCCCTCCAGGTCGGGGTGCGGATAGCGGACGGGCGCCCGGCCGTGCCTGGCCTCGATGAACGGCCGGACCATGTCGGCGGCGACGGGCCCGGGGCGGAACAGCGAGATGTCGACCACCAGGTCGTGGAAGGTGGCGGGCTGGAGCCGGCCGACCAGGTCACGCTGCCCCGGTGACTCGATCTGGAAGCAGCCCAGCGTCTCGGCACTCCTGATCAGCCGGTACGTCTCCGGATCGCCCGGCGGCACGGCGTCCAGGTCGAGCTCCTCCCCCGAGGCCCGCTTCAGCTCGGTGACCGCGTGCGCCATCGCCGACTGCATCCGTACACCGAGCACGTCCAGCTTGAGCAGCCCGAGGTGCTCCACGTCGTCCTTGTCGAACTGCGCCATCGGGAAGCCCTCGCCGCTGGTGGGCATGACGGGCGTACGCCGCAGCAGCGAGTCGTCCGAGAGGAGCACCCCGCACGGATGCATGGCGATGCCGCGCGGCAGCACGTCGAGCGCCTCCACCAGCTCCCAGAGCCGGCCGTACTTCTCCTTCTGCGCTGCCACGGCACGCAGCTCGGGCAGTTCCTCCATCGCGGCGCGGGCGTCCCTGGCCCGGATGTGGGGGAAGGCCTTGGCGAGCCGGTCGGTCTCGGCCGGGTCCATGGAGAGCGCGGCGCCGACGTCCCGGATGGCGTGGCGCACCCGGTAGGTCTCGGGCATGGAGACGGTCGCGACCCGCTCGGCGCCGAAGCGCCCGATGATCGCGCGGTAGACGTCGAGGCGGCGGGCCGACTCCACGTCGATGTCGATGTCGGGCAGTACGAAGCGCCGCTTGGACAGGAAGCGTTCCATGAGCAGCCCGTGCTCGACCGGGTCGGCGTGGGCGATCCCCAGGAGGTGGTTGACCAGGGACCCCGCGCCGGATCCGCGCGCGGCGACCCTTATGCCCATCTCCTTGACGTCGTCCACGACCTGGGCGACCGTCAGGAAGTACGAGGCGAAGCCGTGGTGGGCGATGATGTCCAGTTCGTGGTGCATCCGCTCCCAGTAGGCACGTCTGCCGTCGAGGCCGCGCAGCACCATGCCGGCGGCGGCACGGGAGGCCAGCACCCGCTGGGCGGTGCGGTGGGCCGCGCCGACGAGGTGCGGTTCGGGGAAGTGGACACTGCCCAGGCCGAGGTCGTCCGCCGGGTCGACCCGGCAGGCGTCGGCGGTGCGCCGGGTCTCCGCGAGCAGCCGCTCCCCCGCACCCCGGCCGAGCCCCGCGGCGGAGGTGATCCGCTCGGCGGTCTCCCGCATCGCACGGGCGTCCTTGAGCCAGCGCTCGCCGGTGTCGAGGGGGGAGCGGCGCGGGTCGACGGGGACGAGCCTGCGGGCCGAGTCCAGCACGTCGGCGACCGGCCCCTGCCCGGGGTCGGCGTACCGCACGGCGTTGGTCAGCACGGCGCGCACCCCCTGCTCGGCGGCGAAGCCGACGGTACGGGCGGCGAGCCGCAGCGATCCGGGGCCGGTGCCCTCGCGGCCGTGGTGGACGGCTTCGAGGCGCAGGTCGTCGCCGTAGACCTCCCGCCAGAAGGCGAGCAGCGCGGCGGCCCGGTCGGGGCGGCCGGCGGCCAGCGCCGCGCCGACCTCGGAGCCGGGGCCGAGCAGCACGGTGAGCCCGTCGGCGGGCAGCGCGGTACGGCCGACCAGGGGCTGGCCCGGATCGGCGGCAGCGGCACGGAGCTCGGCGGCCGGGCTCCGGCCCGGGTCGACGCCGACGGCGTGGGCCGCGGTGACCAGCCGGCACAGCTCGGCCCAGCCGCGTGCGCCGTCCCGGGCGAGGAAGGTGACCCGGGGTGCGGATTCATCGACGAAGGCACCGCCGCGCACCGGGGTGCGCGACCGGTGCGCGGGCCCCTCCGGCCCCGTACGCCGTGCCACCGCGAGCTCCACCCCGAAGAGCGGCCGGATCCCGGCCTTCTCACAGGCCCGGGCGAAGCGGACCGCGCCCCCGAGGCTGTCGCGGTCGGTCAGCGCGAGGGCGTCCATCCCCCGCTCGACGGCACGCTCGGCCAGCCGCTCCGGGTGCGAGGCCCCGTACCGCAGGGAGAACCCGGAAACGGTATGCAGATGCGTGAAGCCTGACATCCGCACCTCCTGGACCGATCCGTACTCACCACCCCCTCGCTCTCCACCATAGACCAAGTTTCGAACACTCGTACGATAACCGGGCGGGGGCAGCCCCGCCGCCCCTCACCTCCGCCATTCGGCCCCGCCCCGCCTGCGGGAAGGGCCTGCCGCCCGGACCGTGGGGGCATGACTTTCGCCCGCGAAGTGAAGAACGCCGTCACCCCACGGGCCGCTCTGCTGGTCATCGGTGTGCTCGGGCTGCAACTGCTGTTCATCGCGTCCTACGTCGGAGCACTGCACCGGCCCGATCCGACGGATGTCCCCTTCGGGGTCGTGGCTCCGCAGCAGGTGTCCGGGCAGCTCGTCACCCAGCTGGACGGACTGCCGGGCGGTCCGCTGGACCCGCGCGCGGTCTCCGGCGAGGCCGAGGCCCGCCGGCAGATCCAGAACCGCGACATCGACGGCGCTCTGGTGGTCGGCCCCACCGGGTCGACCGACACCCTGCTCGTCGCCTCCGGGGGCGGCACCGTGCTGGCCACCTCACTGACCACGATCGTCAAGGAGGCGGAGGGCCCCCGGCAGCGCACGGTACGGACCGTGGACGTGGCCCCGGCCTCCCCGGACGACTTCGACGGCCTGTCCTCGTTCTACCTGGTCGTCGGCTGGTGCGTCGGCGGCTACCTCTGCGCCTCGATCCTGGCCATCAGCGCGGGCACCAGGCCCGCCAACCGGCAGCGCGCGGTGATCCGCACCGCGGTCATGGCGCTGTACTCGATCGCGGGCGGGATCGGCGGCGCGGTCATCATCGGACCGGTCCTCGGCGCACTCCCGGGCAGTGTGTGGGCCCTGTCCGGCCTGGGAGCCCTGGTGGTCTTCGCGGTCGGCACGACCACGCTCGCCCTGGAAGCACTCACCGGCATCGTGGGCATCGGACTGGCCGTCCTGATCATCGTGATCGCGGGCAACCCGAGCGCCGGGGGCGCCTTCCCGCTGCCGATGCTGCCGGACTTCTGGCGCGCGATCGGCCCGGCCCTGCCACCGGGCGCGGGGACCTGGACGGCCCGCTCGATCGCGTACTTCCGGGGCAACGCGGTCACCGGACCGCTGCTGGTGCTCTCCGCCTGGGCGGTCGCCGGCACGGTCCTGACCCTGCTGCTGTCGATGCGACGACGGCCGGACGGGACGACGGAGGCGGCGACGAGCGGCGGGGCGAAGCCCGCCTGAGGGGTAGGCCTCTCGCCATCGAGCGGCCAGGGGGTGACGGGCGCGCCATCGGTCCGGCGTCCGGCCGCCCCGACGCAGCGGACGGCCCGCTCGCCCCGGGCGGGGCGAGCGGGCCGCGACCTGCGGGAGTGGGCGTCAGCCGATCTCCGCCCCGTAAGCCGCCAGCGCCTCCGGCACCGGCTGGAAGAAGGTCTCGCCGCCCGCGGAGCAGTCGCCGCTGCCGCCGGAGGTCAGACCGAGGGCGGTGTCGCCCGAGAAGAGCGAGCCGCCGCTGTCGCCCGGCTCGGCGCAGACGGTCGTCTGGATGAGGCCGTTGACGATGTCGCCGTTGCCGTAGTTGACCGTGGCGTCCAGAGCGGTCACCTCACCGTCGTGGACCTGGGTGGTGGAACCGCTGCGGGTCACCGACATGCCGACGGTCGCGTCTCCGGCCTTGGTGATCGCCTGGGTGGAGCCGTTGTAGAGGTCGACCTCACTGGGGTGCTCCACGTCGGCCGTGTACTTGACCAGTCCGTAGTCGTTGTCCGGGAAGCTGGAGCCCTCGTTGGCGCCGATCTCCGCGCCGCCCTGCGAGTCGGACCAGCTGGTGATCCCCTCGGTGCAGTGCCCGGCGGTCAGGAAGTACGGTTCGCCGTCCTTGACCACGTTGAAGCCGAGCGAGCAGCGTCCGGTGCCGCCCCAGATGGCTTCGCCGCCCGCGATGAGGGGCTTGAACTCCCCCGCCGACTTCTTGAGTTCGGCCTTGGATCCGAGTCCGTCGACCACCGCGCTGAGCTTGTCCCAGGCCGCGCCGTCGACCGTGCGGTCGGCGGTCACGACCACCTTGTTGCTGACCGGGTCGACCGCCCAGGCCGTACCGGGGAGGGTCGCCTTGTCGGTGAGGGTCTGCCGGGCCGACTTCAGCTCGGTGAGCGAGTTCTGCACGATTCTGGCCTTGCCGCCCGACTGGCGTACCTGCTCGGCGGCCGCCTCGTCGAGGACGTTCACGACGAGGTTCTTCGCCTCGGCGTCGTAGTACGCGCCGGCCGTGTCGCCGCCCAGGGTCTTGTCCAGGGTGGTGGCGAGATTTCCGGCCGCGTCCGCTGTCAGTTTCTGTGCGGTGAACCGCGGAACGTCATCGCTGGCGTTCGCAGTCTGGAAGGTTACTCCTGCTGCAACCAGGGCGACGACGGCCGAGCCCGCGAGGGCCGCACGCTTCCTGGATATGCGACGGTGCTTCAACTTCGACCTCCTGTGGGGCCGTGTTCGGACAAGTGGGGTGCCCGGAACACGGAGGATGGAGCCGCCCACTATTCCGATGCGTCCGGTAGCACACAAGGTCGACTTCAGGACGCACACACGACAGAGACGCTTCACTCCCCTGCCCTTCACATGAGGAGGCCGGACCACGTCGGTTCCGTTCGCGAACACCGCGCGCGATCGAATGCCGTCAGTGGGTGAGGTCTACTCCTGTCCTGTTCTCGCCCTTCGGGGTCCGGATGCTGGGGCTCCGGGTCCGGATGCGGTGCAGGTCCCCGGCGGGCGAACACGGGTTCCTCCCGACAAGGAGTGCCGGTCATGCCTTTGATGCGCCATCATCGGACTGACAGCACACGCCGGGCACGTGATGCCCGGAAAGGGCGGGGTCACCGGACGGAGGAGTCGGGGTGCGCAGTCGGGTGCGGATGGCGGACGGGCGGCATCTGATGGTCGAGCGTCAGGGGGATCCGCACGGCAGACCGGTCTTCCTCCTCCACGGAATGCCGGGCAGCAGGCTCGGTCCCGCTCCGCGCGGCATGGTCCTCTACCAGCGCAAGATGCAGCTGATCGCGTACGACCGCCCGGGGTACGGCGGTTCCGACCGGCTGCAGGGACGCAGGGTGGTGGATGTCGTCGAGGACGTACGGGCGATCGCCGACTCGCTGGGCCTGGAGCGCTTCGCCGTGGTCGGCCGGTCCGGCGGTGCGCCGCACGCCCTGGCCTGCGCCGCGCTGATGCCCGAGCGGGTCACCCGTACCGCGGCACTCGTGGGTCTGGCCCCCTGGGACGCGGAGGGCCTGGACTGGTTCGACGGGATGGCCGCGTCGAACGTGCTCGCGTACTCCACCGCCGCCGCCGATCCCGACGGGCTCGCGGAGTCCTTCATCAGCCGCTCGGCGGAGATCAGGCAGGACCCGGTCCGGCTCCTGGACGACCTGCGCCGCGAGCTGACCGACTCCGACCGGATCGTGGTCAACGACGCGGGCATCCGCACGATGCTGCTGGCCAACTACGCCGAGGGGCTGCGCACCTCGGCGTACGGCTGGATCGACGACGCGATCGCGTTCTGCCGGCCGTGGGGGTTCGACCCCGCGGACATCACGGGCCCCGTGATGCTGTGGCACGGCGAGAAGGACGTGTTCTCACCGATCGGCCACTCCCGTTGGCTGGCCGGACAGATCCCGGACGTCACCGCCGTGATGGAACCGACGGCGGCACACTTCGACGCGCTGTCCGTGCTTCCGTCCGTGCTCAACTGGCTGCTGGACGAACGGGAAGCGGCTGTCTGCTGAAACGGCGGGTCGGCGGATGCGGCAGGCGCGGCGGTCCACCGAAGACAGGCAGCCCGGCCGCGGCGGTCCGTTGACGACACGTCCCGGTGCACACGGCGGGGGCTCCGACCCGGAGCCCCCGCCGGATCACACCGACATCGGTTCCAGCTCGCGCCAGAACCTGCGCTCGTCCCTCGCCACCCGGGTCAGCGGGTGATCGTCCCCGAGCTGTCGTGCCAGCTCGTCACCGGTCTCCGCCCGCACCCGCAGCGCCTCGTCCTTGCGCCCCATCACGCCGAGCGTGACCGCGAGGTTGGAGGTCATGGCCAGGGTCTCCGGGTGGTGGGCCCCGAGCACCTCCCTGAGCTGCTCCGACACCCGCCGCTCGGTCTCCAGCACTATGTCGAGGTCGCCCCCTTCGGCCGTGGCGTTGGCGAGGTTCATCACGGTGAACAGGGTGTTCGGGTGATCCCTCCCGAACACCTCGCGCATCGACGCGACCACCTTCGTCAGCAGCCGCTCCGCCTCCCCCGGCACACCCGTCCCCGAGAGGTAGACGCCGAGGTTGTTCTGCGCGGCCAGGGTGTAGGGGTGCCGCTCCCCCGGCACCTTCATGTACTGGTCGACGACCTCCTGCGCGGTGTCCCGGGCCTCGGCCGCCTCCCCCGCGGCGAACAGGTCGGACGCCATGTTGAGGTCGCAGGCCAGTGATTCCGGGTTGGCCGAGGTGTACTTGGCCCGGTACCTGGCGCGCGTGGCCACCGTCAGCCTGCGCGCGTCCTCCAGCTGACCCGCCCGGCGCAGGGACACCGCGAGGCTCTTCGCCGCACTCAGGGTGGTGGGATAGGTACGGCCGAGGGTGGCCTTGAGGCTGTCGTACGTGCGGCTGAGCAGGCCTACGGAGTCCTCGTACCGCCCGACCTCGCGCAGGTCACGGGCCAGATTCAGTGCGGAGGACAGGCTGTGCGGATGCTCCTGGCCCAGCACCTCCGACCGCAGGTCATAGCAGTCCTGGTCGATTTCCCTGGCCCTGGCGTACTGGCCGACGCTCCTCAGGTTCAGGGCCAGATTGTTGGCCGCCGCCAACGTGCGGGCGTGCCTCTCGTGGAAGATCTGGTTGAAGCCGTCATGCGCTTCCGTCGCCAGCTCGATCGCACGCTCGTAGTCGCCGAGCAGGCCCAGGTCGATGGCGAGACTGCTGGTGGTCATGTACGTGTGCGGGTGTTCCGGTCCCAGCACCTCACGCTGCAGTCGGAGAGTGAACTCGTCGAGTTCCCTCGCCTCCACATACCGCCCACGGGTGCGCAGGATGTTGGAGAGATGGAAGCACAGGTACAGGTACTGGATGTCCCGTTCCCCCAGCATCTCCAGCCAGGTCTCGCGGAGTTCCTCCCCCAGGGTGCCGGCGGTCCTGACGTCTCCGCGCTTCCACAGATAGCGCACCCGGTCGATCAGGAGCCTGCGGGTCTCATGGTCCCTGCAGTTACGCGCGTCGGACGGGCCGAGGTGCGGCCAGATCGCCGCGAAGCGCGGCCAGGTCTCCGGATTGTCGATCGGCTCGGTGTCGTCGGGCCTGGCGCCCGCCAGGATGCGGTGGACGACATGCCGGGCCTCACGCCTTTCCTCGTCGCTCAGCTGGGCCCTGATCACCGCCTGCACCAGCCGGTGCACCTGGATCGAGTTGGAGACCTGGTCGACCTTGGCGAGGGCGAAGCGGCCGATCTCCCGGATGACCCGGCCCAGGACCAGCTTCTCCTGGAGCGAGGAGTCGTACGGCTTGAGCGCCTCGATCATCTCCTTGCTGTAGAGGAGATTCGCCGAGATCGGCTCCGGGGCGAAGAACGCGCAGAGCTGGAGCAGCCTCACCGCCGCGGGCGAACGCTCCTTGAGGCGCTCGATGGAGATGTTCCAGGTGGCAGCGACGGGCTGCGGGTAGCCGGCCGGCTGGTTCAGGGCAAGGACCTGGGGAGCCTGACGGGCCAGCTGCTCCAGATAGGCGTCGATGGGGGTCGCGGTCTCCGCGATCCAGGCCGCGGCCTGCTCGACGGCGAGCGGGAGGTCGCCCACCGCTGTGGCCACCTGCGCGGCGTCCTCGGCGTTCAGCCCCGGGGCCCTTCGCTGCAGGTGCTCGATCGACTCCTCCCGGAGGAACACGTCGACGGGCAGCGCGTCGCCGTGCTGGGACCATGCCTGGTTCCTGGAGGTCACCAGGATGTGCCCCGAGCCCCCCTGGGGGAAGTAGCGCCTGAGGCGTTCGGGATCGTCGGCATTGTCGAAGACGAGCAGCCACCGGTCCGAAGGCACGCCGCGCCGCAGCAGGTCGACAGCCTCCTGGGAGGCCGCGGCCATGTCGTCGCCGCCCTGGGCGCCGAGCCGTACGGCCAGTTCGGCGAGCCCCGCGATCACGTCATCTGTCTGCTCGGACGATATCCACCAGACCAGGTCGTAGTCGGCCATGAAACGGTGCACGTACTCGAGGGCCACCTGCGTCTTGCCGACGCCTCCGAGTCCGTACAGGGTCTGCGGCTGCGGCAGCACGACAGCCATGCCCCCGCCGAGCTGATCGCGCATCCGCTCAAGAACCAGGGAGCGGCCGGTGAAGCCCTGATTGCGGGGCGGTGCGTTCCAGATCCTCGGCACCGTACCGGGGAACCGCGGCCCGGGAGCCACTCCGTCGCCGAGCTGCACAGGCCTGTCCAGGGCACGCATCAGGGCGGTGGTCGCATGCACCTCGTCCAGCCGGAACAGATCGACCGGGTTGCGGTCGATGTAGGGCGCGGAGAGCCGGACATCACTGATCCGCAGCGGCAGCAGCTGGCGCCGGCCGCCACCGGGATCCTCGGAAACGGCCCGGTCCCACAGGTCGACGGCCCGCTGGGACTTGAGGTAGGCGCTGGACAGCAGCACCACCGTACGGGTCGCGGTCTCGACCGCGGGGTACACAGCGTCCGAGAGTGCGGGATCGGCGGACACGTCACGCGGGACGACCCGGAATCCGGCCCGGGTGAGAACCGACTCGATCCAGTCGGCCCACATACGGTTCTCCGCCACGTAGCTGAGGAAGAGATCGGCGGGCAGGGCCGGCCGGCGCCGGGTGAAGGCGTCCCTGATCCTCAGCCGGATCTCTTCGCCCACCGGGGGCATCGAGGTGATCTCCTGTTCGGTGACGACCGCGGTGAGGCGCTCGAATGCCGACAGGAGCGAGTTGCTGAGGCCTGCCTCGTCACCGAAGGTGGCGAGGGTCTCCTCGTACGCGTAGTAGGGACGGTACGGGATCTCCACCGCACCCCAGTAGGCGGTGAGTTCGTCCCCGGACAGGTCGCGGGGCAGCCGGTCGAACTTCAGCCGGGCCAGGGCCCGGCCCGCGTCGGCCTTCTCCTTCTCGCCCTCGTCGATGCGCATCGGGACGGGGAAGATGGAGATGGGCCGGCCGGTGTAGCGCTCGGCGATCTGCCGGGCGACGGAGGCCGCGCCGTCGATGGACTGGTCGCTCAGGGTGAAGCAGTCCACGAGCACGTCCGGGAGATGGACGGTGCAGATGTCGGCGATGTCGCTGAGGCCGGTACGGCTGTCGATGAGGACGTAGTCGTAGTTGGCCTTCATGTCGTCGCGCAGGGCGTCGAAGAAGTGCCCACCCCCCAGCCGGTCGTAGAAGTTGTCCCAGTCGAAGGTGGAGACCGTCGCGGAGTACTCGCGGTTCTGCCGCCCGGCCGAGACGAAGTCGAGCGTTCCGCCCCGCGGGAACTGCCATCCGAGCGCCTCGGGATTGAGCGAGACCGCATGCGGCTGGATGCGCGCGTAGTCGCGGTGCCAGTCGTCGGAGCGCTGGGCGGGGTTGGTCGCGGCCCAGGCGTATTCGGTGATCAGGTCGATCACCCCGGTGGTGGCGCCGAGCGTCGACGGATCGAGGAAGGGATGGAAGAACCGGTGGAGCCCAGGAGCCTCCAGGTCCCAGTCGACGGCCAGTACCCGCTTACCGTTGGCGGCGAGGATCCAGGCGGTGTTCGCCAGGGCCATGGTGCGCCCCGTGCCGCCCTTGTACGAGTAGAAAGTGACGATGCGCCCGTCACGGCCGGCTGTCATACGTCCTCCGCATCCGTCGCAAGGTCGTGCATGTCGGGTATGAACTGCGTGCTGCCCATGGGGCCCATCAGTCGCGTCCGTTCACTGTGCCGCCCGCCCGCCGGCGGATAGACCGTCGCATGCCTCAGATACTGCTGGGCGGCCACCTCGACGACTTGGGGCAGGACCTGTCCGAACGCCTCCATCGTGGGTACCCCCTTGGCCGCGACGCGACAGAAGGCCCGTCCCTGCCGCATCTTGGTCGGCATCGTCTGCTCGAGCTTCTCGGTCAGTTCGGCCTCGGCCGCTCTGCTCTGATGGTCGTCGCGGCACCAGGGCACGACCATGGTCACCCAGGGCCTGTTCTCCGCGTCGAAGGCGGCGAGCCTGCGCCTGCGGTCCTCGTCCTGCAGGGCCCAGCGGTCGACGAGGAGTATTTCCGGCGTGCTGGGCGCCTGCTTGCCCTCCTGTTGCCCGGACTCCTCGTCGAACGAGGTGATGACGGCCTGGTAGTTGAGTGATCGGACCAGTTCCTCGGCGACGTAGGCCAGCGGTCTGGCGGCAGCCGGGTGGTAGGGATTCCAGTCCTGCGGATGGTCGCCGTAGTAGTCGGCGATACGCCCCTCGGGCAGGTCGTGGCGGGTGGGGGCGGCGACGGTGATCTGCATCGGCCGAGGGGCCCCCACCCCGCTGCTCGGTGATCCGAAGGCGCTGGGGGCGAGGCGGTAGTCGACGGGCCTTCCGGTGTCGATCTGCACCGTGTCGGCGACACTGACGATGCGCTTGGCGAGCTCGTAGACGGCCCGTTCGTATTCCTGGGCGAACAGCCGGAGCTTGATCAGCCCGTAGAGCCCGTCGCTGACGTAGCGTTCCCCGAAGTCACGATGGTTGAACTGCAACCGCTCGGCCGATCCGGGGAGTTGGTTGGGCGGCACCGGTACCCAGAGCGCCGGAACGATCGCTTCGGCCGACTGGTTCGAACGGGCCCGGTGATGAATGGCGCGCTGCTCGAACGCGTGCCACTCCTTGCCGCACATCTCGCTGGCGAAATAGCGCGGCGAGAACAGCGGCACGAAGACCCGGCAGGTGGCGAGCACACTGCCCAGCCTCTCCGACCATCCCTCACCGGAGCGTATCTCCCGGTCCATGAACCCGGCGGAAGCGCCCGCGGGCAGGTCGGTCATGGCCATCACATGGCCGCAGAGATCTTGGAAAAGCCGTTCGACCCACATATCGGGGTCCGTTCCACCGCCGTACCCCGGTGTATGCGCGTAACTCAGAAAGAAGTACGGCCGATGGTCCGCCGCTCGCTGCTGCGTTGATGCGTGCACACGACCCCCGTCCTGTGTGAGCACCCGCATCCCAGGACTATGGAGGGGGTGCGAGCGAATTCATCATTCCGGAGCGGACCTTGCTCCACCCCCATGGCGTTCGGTCAATCAACGCCGCTTTTCAGTCATCCATACCCAGGATTCACCCCGTACGTTCCGGGCCGTAACAATCTTGAGGCTATTCGGCCCACTTGTCCTGTGTTTGCTTCACCTCCTCCCTGAGTACGGCGATGAATCGCTTTCCCCCGACGGTGGGCTCGGGTGCAGATCCCATCATGTCGAGCGCTTCGTCGATACCGTCCATGAAGCAGGGATCAAGAGCGGAGAACGCCACCCGTTCATAGGTTTCGGCCAACAGCCGCGAAAACGGGACTGATCCGTCCCGCCAGAGCGGGCGATAGTCCCAGGTGCCGTCCGAGGCATAAAGGTCCGTGACATCGAGCAGCGCCCGCAAGGTGGTACGCCGGAAGCCGCCCAGAAGTTCGAGTGCCAGCTGTTTCGCATCGTCCGTCGACGTCAGCCCGAGGGCCCCCTGTCCGTGCGGCCGTCCGACGTGTTGTCCGGCGGCGAGCGGGGTCAGCGTCGTCAGGCTGTGGGCAGCAGCCGAGGCGTGGGACGGCGCCTCCCTCTCCAGGAGCTCCCACGCCTCGGCGAGACCGGCTTCCCATTCATCGGCCTCGACCGGCCCCAGCCGGGACGCGGCCGGAGCGCCGAAGCAGTCCCGGTACAGATCAAGGTCGTCGAGGGCGAAGCGGGGCACGGCGTCGTGGCCGAGGTGACGCACCGGGGTCCACGCAGGGTCGTCCGCCCCGTGCGGGATCCGCCATTCGCCACCGCTGTCGTCGCGCCGGGCGACGAACCCGTCCCCGACCGGTGTCACTCGGAGCGTGCCGCACTCACCCTCCCCGCCGACCCTGAGCTCGCCGAGCGTGGGCAGATGGAGCCGCCCGTCCCGGTATCCGGCCGGCACTGTCAGCCCGAGGCCCGAGCGCACCGTGGCTGCAGCAAGATAGTCAGGAAGGCGCAGTGCCTCTTCCACCGCCTCCGGCCGTCCCGCGCGCAGCCCTCCCAGTACCTCCAGGAGCCAGGTCCGCGTGTACGGGTGCGCCAGCACGTGGTCGAGACCGGCTGCGCCCTCCTCCGACGACTCGAGCTCGCCCGCCAGCTCCCAGGCCTCCTCCCACCGCACGCCGCCGCGGCCGTCCAGGTCCGCATGGAGGCCTGCGAGCAGGGTGCGGGTCAGGTCCTGCTGCGCTTCGACGAGTTCGGCGTGGTCCGTCACCGCCGGATGCACCGCGACGCGCGCCTCGATGCCGCGCACCAGCGCCTCCAGGTCGCGGCAGTACACGGACGGATTGTCGAAGTCGTTGGCCGCGCGGTACCGGTGCGTGTACAGCCCTCCACCGCACGAACGTACGACGGGGCAACGGCGGCAGGTCTCGCTGACGCCGGCCAGACCGAGCTGTCGCGCACGGACCCCGGGATGCGCGGCGACATCGTCGAACGAGTGGGAGAAGACATCGAATCCCGTGGCCGCCGCGCCCTCGTAGGCGCTCTTGAGCGAGTCGACCTGCTCGAGTTGGCCGTCCGTCTCGATCACCACGAGATCGGTGGGGGCGAGCCCCAGCGACTCGGTGAGGCTTGGTCCTCCGCTCAGGGTGGACAGCACCGACGAGAAGAGGCGCACGGGCACCGGGCTGCCCCGGTGCTGCCAGCGGTCGTAGACCTTGAGCAGCCAGTCGGCGTACGCCGTTTCGGACCCGTCCGGCCGGGGTGGCGGCTCGTCCCAGGTGGCGTGCGGGAGGAGGAAGTCGATGAGCGGCGGTTCGAGCTCGACCAGGGCGTCCAGGACCGCGTGCGGATCGTTCTCGATGTCGATCGTGCACAACAGTCCGAGATCGAGATGGCGGTAGCGCTCCTGCCGGAGCAGCTCGACCGCCTTGAGGACGCGGGGGTGACTGGTGCGTCCGTCGGCGAAGCGGCGATGCCGGTCGTTCGCCGTGCGGTCACCGTCGAGCGAGATGCCCACCCTGACGCCGAACTCGTCGAAGAGATCGAGATACCGGGGGCTGAGCTGGACACCGTTGGTGTGGATCCTGAGGTCCAGCTCAGCGATACCGTTCAAGGCCGCTGTGAGCTCCTCGCAGACACGGCGCAGGCGTGCTGGGCCGGCCAGGAGCGGCTCGCCTCCGTGCAGGATCACTGACATCGAATCGAGCGCATGCGTGGAAGCATGCTCGGCCAATCGTCGAGCTGCCCATGAAATTGCTTCGTCAGAGATTGTCTTGGGGCGGGTACGCCAGCTCTGATCTGCATGTTCATAGATATAACAATGGTCGCACGCGAGATCACAACGACTGTGCACCTTGAGAACGATCTCGCGGAAGGGGACCAGGGGTCCTGTCATTCCCCCAGTCTAGCCACGCCGAAGCCCTTCTCAGAGAGCCGAACTGAAGGTCGAAGTCTGCGTCGGGCGACCGGTCGAGGTGCCGAATACCCGGCCGAGCTTCCTGGAAGCGTCGGCGCTGCGGGCGTCGATCTCGGTGAGTGGCACACGACTCTTCTTCGCAATGGCGAAGGAGGGGGAGGTTTCGTAGGTCTTCACGGCCGTCCTTGGTGGATTGTTTCCGGACACTGGATCACTACCGGCACCTGCACATTCACAGTGTCCGGCGGCATGACTTTACTCCCATCCCAGCCACCCGCACACTTCGGCGTGGCACGAAATCTCATGTTTACGGCGCATTGCGACACCGGAAATTCTGACGGAGACTGACCCACCCGGGTGACAAAGGAATGCACTGGCCAAGGGCTCATGAGCGGCCCGCCGCCGGGGGCTGCTCCACTTCCTCCCCGGCCGTGCGCCCTGGACACGCGGACCGTCCCCGCACAGCGGCGGGTCCTCCGCAGGCCGTGTGCCACCCGGACGGCCGGGGCGGCAACTTCAGGACACCTTCCGCGACGCCCGTAGGCCCTTGGTGACCGAGGGCCCAGCCGCCCGGTCACGCTGCGCCTCCCCGGTCGCGGCCGGAGGGAAGGTCAGTCGAGCGGTGCCTGGGTGACGGCCCGCGCGCCCTTCATGCAGTCCCCGATGCGTTCATGACTGTCACCCACGACGTCGGTCACCCGTACGCGCACGTACAACGAGTCGACGTCCTCGACGAACCGCTTCGAGAACGCACCCACCAGCACCGTCTCGTAGCTTCCGGTGCCCACCAGCGGGAACCCCTGCCCGAACTTGACGAGCTGGAAGTCCTCGGCCACCACGAGCCCGGCTGCGGTCAGTCCGGTCACGGCTTCGTCGATATCGACCCACCCCGCGTCCACGGATTCGCCGCTCCCCCTCAGGACCACCCGGCATTCCCAGGACTCGATCGCCGCGATGTGCTGCCCTCCATTGAGTATGCCCACCCGCCACGCCTGCACGTCGCCCCTGAGGTCCCCCCTCGCCCACGCTGCCCGCCAGCCCAGGTAGGGCCGCACCGTGCGGGCGTACTGCGCCCTGGCCAGGACAGCGCCTGCCGCAACGGCCAGCAGGCTTCCCAACGCCTCCATGTCGACCAGCTGCAGGCGCCACGGCCACTCCGTCCGTGCGTCGCCCGTCATGTTGGCGCGAATCGACTCCCAGAACAGGATGAGCAGCAGGATCCCCAGCAGTACCAAAGGGGTGGTGAACAGCAACGGGCTCCGGCGGACCCTGCGCTGGGTGTCTGACAGCGGCACACCACCGTCCTGACCTGCGTCGCTCACGAGCTCTCCCCCCGTCGAAGGCGAGCCCCCACCCGGCGATCCTGAGGCAACCCGCCTGTGAACGATGTCAGTTGTCAGACCTTCCCACAGCACAACGGATCACACGAGGGCGTCTCAGCCCGCCGGTCGAGCACGCCGCCGACCGGAGACGCCATTGCGGTCTCCGGGGCGCGACCCTACTCTCGTGGCCCCGGCAGGCCTTCGCGCACTCTCTCCCGAGCCGGGAGACAGCACGCGCGAGCCCGCGACGACCAGGCCGGCTGCGCGACCGAAAGGCATTCCCACAACTGCAGACGGGGTGACATGACGGCGATTCCCGGACCACTTCAGTCCATGGTCTTCCGGAGCGAGGACCTGCCCGCACTCTTCCACCACACGGACGCCATCGCCGTCGCACGGCAGCGGGAGGCGGTCAACACCACCCGCGGCCAGCTGGCCCTCCTCGTCCTGGGGACCGTGCCCGCCGCCCTGCCCTGGGACGTGGAGGTCGGCGGGACGGTGCAACTACTGGACGCCATGGCTGTTTTGGCGTACCTCGGTGTCCTGATCACGACGTATCTGGCCTCCCGGCGCAAAGCAAAGTCGCATTGGCAACTCAACAGGTCCGCGGCCGAGTTCATCAAGTCCAACTGCTGGCGCTATGCCGTCCACGGCTCCCCCTTCGACACCGGTACGCATCACCCGGAGGCCGTGTTCGCCAACCGGCTGGAGGAAGGGCTGCAGGAGTTACGGAAGGTGGGGTGGCACGATCCCCGTGAGGAGATGACGGACGAGGACGGCGGGCTCATCACCTCCTCCATGCGGGAGTTGCGGGACAAGGCGTTCACCGTGCGCAAGGAGACGTACATCCGGGACCGCCTGATCGAGCAGCGGCGCTGGTACCGCAGACGGCAGCAGGTGTCCCGGCGTGGGGCGTTCGTCTGGGCCGGCACCATCGCCGCGCTGACGCTGCCCGCCCTGGTCCTCGCCGTGCTGCAGACGTTCTCCGCCGCCGAGTCGTTCGCGCTCACGGGTTCGTTCTCCGCCGCCGCCGCAGCCTGCCTGGCCTGGAACGAGATGCGACGCCATCATCCGCTCGTGTCCGCCCATTCACTGGTGGAGGAGGACCTGGAGAACATGCAGGCCGCGATGGAGACCACCCTGACCGAGCGGCAGTGGCCGGTCGCCGTCTTCGAGACCGAGCGGATCGTCTCCCCCGAACACACGGACTGGCTGGCCAGGCACCGCATCTGAGTTCGGCTCAGGCATGGGGGCGCAGCACGTACATACGCCGGGCGGCCCGCCGCACCACCCCCGGGGGAGCCGCACACCCGGCCCGGGGCGCCGCGCGGGCTCGCGCACACCGCCGCGCCCCGAGCTCCGCCCACGCCCCGCGCCCCGCGCCGGCGCCGAGTACGCCCCGTGCCGGCTCAGGCGCGCCCCCGTGCCGGCTCAGTCGCGCTCCACGCCGTCGCGCCAGATGACCGTGACCGGACGGCCCAGCGTGCGGGCGTACGTCACGATGTCGCCGGTGCCGCCGAGCCCTCGCGCCGGCCGGCCGTCCCAGACGGCGAGCAGCCGGTCGCAGTGGTCGGCGATGTAGGCGCCCGCCGCGTAGTAGGCCTCGTCGGTGGAGTGCGGGAAGTCCAGCCGGACCTCGCGGACGGCCCTCGCCTTGAGCATGCGGTAGCGCGCGAGGTCGGTCTCGTCGTCGAAGCCCGCCTCGTAGTCACCGCTGGGGATCACCGCGGTGAGCTCCGCACCGTGGGCCAGGGCGAGGTCGGCGAAGAGCTGGTCGGCTCCGACGGCCAGGCTGGAGAGCGCCTCGACCGAGCCTTCGAGGCCGCAGAGCGCCGCCCGCAGTCCCTCCAGCACGTGGGCGTGGACCTCCCGGGGGATGGAACGGTGACCGGTCACTCCGATGCGTTTCACGGACCTGGGACCCCCTGGGTGTATGCGGGGGCCCGGAGGGGCCTCCCCCTCCGGACAGGCACAGCGTCCGCCCCCGTGGTACCTCCGCGACCAACCGTGCTGGCATCCTCTCAAAAGCCGCGGGTCGAACGGGAGCCCCCGCCGGGAATCGGCGGGGGCTCACGGGAGTGCGGCGGTGTCCCGCAGCGTCAGAACACGCTGACGCCGTACGCGCTCAGTGCTTCGGTGACCGGCTGGAAGAAGGTCGTGCCGCCGGAGCTGCAGTTGCCGCTCCCTCCCGAGGTGAGACCGATCGCCCGGGTCCCGGAGTAGAGCGGGCCGCCGGAGTCACCGGGTTCGGCGCACACATTGGTGCGGATCATCCCCCGGACGATGTCCCCTCCGCCGTAGTTGACCGTGGCGTTGAGACCGGTGACGGTACCGCTGTGGGTACCGGTGGTGGAGCCGCGGCGGGTGACGGCCATGCCGACCGTGGCATTGGCCGCGCTGGTGATGTCCTGGCCGCCGACGGTGCCCGGCTTGGCGACCGAGGTGTTGGTGTACCGCACGATGCCGTAGTCGTCGGTCGGGAAACTGGACCCCGACGTGCTGCCGAGGACGGTGGTGCGCCCGGAGTCCGCGTACCAGGTGCCCGCGCCGTCGGTGCAGTGGCCGGCGGTCAGGAAGTAGTAGGTGCTGCCGCTGCGGACGTTGAAGCCGAGGGAGCAGCGCCAGCTGGAGGCGTAGACGGCGTCGCCGCCCGAGATCAGGGTGCTGAACGTCCCGGGGGTGTGTTCGATGCGCAGGGCCCCGGCGTTGGCTCCCGCGGACTTCCTGATCCGGTTGATCTCTGCCTGCGAGACGGTGCTGTCCACCGTGACGACGAGCCTCCCGGTCGCCGGGTCGGCGTTCCAGGCGGTGCCCGCGACGTCGGCGGCGAGCACGGCGTCTCCTGCCGCGCGGAGCTGGTCGGCGTCGTATGTTCCGGTCGGCCGGGCGTCGGCGGCGGGGACGGCGAGTGCGGCGACGGCGACGAGGCCTGCGGAGACGGCGGCGATCCTGCTGCGTCTCGCTGTGCCGCTGCGGGGGGTGGTGTGCTTGATCCTCACTTCTCGTTCCTCCCGAGGGGAATCGGGGGTCCGCCTGTGGGGTGGCCGGGACCCGTGAGGCGCAGCCGGGCACGTGGGCGTCCCGGATGCTCCGGGACGTGTACCGGAAGTATTCGAATTCCGGATGATCCGTACGTCCGACAGGCGCTGCTCGGGAGTATTGGGGGTCGCCAACGCGCCGCACAAGGGCGACTTCCGGCCGTCCGGGCCCCCGCAACCGGAACTGCCCCGGCAGCTCTGTGGCTGCCGGGGCGGGTGGGCCGGGCCTTGCGTCGGGGGTGGGGCGGATCAGGCGTCGATACGGTTCCGCTCCCCTGCCGCGACTGCGGCCGTGAGGGTGTTGCCGGGGGGCGGGAAGGGACAGATGAAGTGGTCGGCGAAGGCGCAGGGCGGCAGCAGCGCGCGGTTGAAGTCGACCTTCACCCGGCCGTCCTCGTCGGGTGCCCCGGGCCGCAGGAAGCGGAAGCGGTAACTGCTGTTCCCGCTGGTGGCGTCGGCGAAGACGGCCCAGAGCGAGCCGTCGGGCTCGACCGCGGCCTGGAGCGTGTGCTCGGTGCCGTCCAGTGTGAAGGCGATCTCCCCGCCGAGCCCCAGCCCGCGCTCGCGCCCGTCGGCGTTCGCCACCCGGACGGTCCGGGCGGTGTCGTACGGGCGGAAGGTGCCCTCCAGCGACCAGCGCGCGTCGTACGGGGTGGCGTCGATGGTGCGGAAGTCGTGCCGTGCCGGCGACTGCGGGTCGAACTCCCTTACCGCCCACTGGCCTTCGCGGCTCAGGAGGACCAGTCGGCGCTCACCCCGGGCCACCCTGGACGAGCCGATCGGACCGCGGTCGGCGGTCAGTCCGGCCTCTCCGGCCAACGGCTTTCCGTCGACGGTCAGCCCGTCCTCGGGGGCGCCGGTGAGCACCACCTCGTCGCGCCCCGTGCGCCACTGCCCCGGCACGGCCGGAATTCGACCGTCCGGATAGTCGGAGAGCCAGTGGGTGCCCGTGAGGGAGAGCGGGCCGTGCGGGGCCGCGACCGCGACGATGCGCTCCTCGTGCCAGCGCTGCCAGTCCTGGAAGTCCTGGTTTCCCGAGCCGTCCCGGCCGTCCCGGCCGTCCCTGCTGTCCTGCTGCGCGTCCGTGCTCATGCGATCAACCCTTCCATACCGGCTCCGCCAGACCGAGGTGCGACCTCAGGGTGGAACCGGCGTATTCGGAGCGGAAGGCTCCGCGTTCCTGGAGGAGCGGGACGACCCGGTCGACGAAGGGGTCGAGGCCGCCCGGTGTGAGGTGCGGTACGAGGATGAAGCCGTCGGCCGCGCCGGTGGAGACGAACGTCTCCAGTTCGGCGGCGACGGTCTGCGGGGAGCCGATGAAGGACTGCCGGGTCGTGGTCTCGATGACCGTCTGGCGGATGGACAGCCCCTTGGCCGCCGACAGGGCACGCCACTCGGCCGCCCTCACGAGGGGGTCCGCGAGCCCGGCCCTGCCCTGCGAC
Organism: Streptomyces clavifer; assembly: GCF_036345975.1. Classification (NCBI taxonomy): domain Bacteria; kingdom Bacillati; phylum Actinomycetota; class Actinomycetes; order Kitasatosporales; family Streptomycetaceae; genus Streptomyces; species Streptomyces clavifer. Next base: position 1,569,366 of record NZ_CP107793.1, read on the forward strand.
AGGCGCGATCCGGGGTCCGGGTCGATGTCGGGGAGGGGCCCGTCGGGGTCGTACGAGGAGAGGTCGCGGCCCCATACCTGTTCCAGGGCGAGGATGGCGTTCTGCGGGGAGACCTGGAGGCGGCGGATCTCGGCGGCGTTCTGCTGGGCCTCCGCGTCGGTGTCGCCGATGACGACGGTGACCCCGGGCATGATCTTCAGGTCGTCCGGCTGCCGGCCGTACTTCGCCAGCCGTGCCTTGACGTCCGCGTAGAAGATCCGCCCGGCCTCCAGGGTGCCGTGCCGGGTGAAGATGACGTCGGCCGCGGACGCGGCGAACTCCCTGCCCTCGCCGGAGTCCCCCGCCTGGATGACGACGGGGTGCCCCTGCGGGGAGCGCGGGACGGTGAACTCCCCGGAGACCTGGAAGTGCTGCCCGCTGTGCGCGAACGGGCGCGAGGCGCCGTCCGGTGTCCAGGAGTCCCACAGTTCCCGTGCCGTGGCGACGAACTCGGCGGCGCGGGTGTACCGGTCGGACCGGTCGAGGTAGCCGCCCCGGCGGAAGTTCTCCCCGGTGAAGGCGTCGGAGGAGGTGACCACGTTCCAGGCGGCACGCCCCTCACTGAGGTGGTCGAGGGTCGCCAGGCGCCGGGCGAGTTCGTACGGTTCGTTGAAGGTGGCGTTGACCGTGGCGGCGAGCCCGAGGCGGTCGGTGACGGCGGCCAGGGCGTTCAGCACCGTGAGGGACTCGGGGCGGCCGACCACGTCCAGATCGTGGATCAGGCCGTTGTGCTCGCGCAGCCGCAGCCCTTCCGCGAGGAAGAAGAAGTCGAACTTCCCGCGTTCCGCGGTCCTGGCCAGCTGCTCGAAGGAGGCGAAGTCGATCTGGCTCCGGGAGCGGGGATCGGCCCACACCGTGGTGCTGTTGACGCCCGGGAAGTGCGCGGCGAGGTGCATCTGCTTCGTCATGCGGTGCCCCCGGAAGTCCGCGCGAGCGCGTAGCGGTTGGCCGGGCGGGTGAGACCGAGGTGTTCGCGGAGCGTGCCCCCCGGGTGGAAGGTGCGGAACAGGCTGCGGTGCTGGAGCAGGGCCACGGTGCCGTTGACGATCCTCTCGAGGTCGCGCTCGGGGGCGAGGGGGGTGAGGTGGAAGCCGTCCACGGCGCCGCCCCGGTGCCACTGGGTGACCAGCTCGGCGAGGTCCACCGGGCCGCCGCGGAAGTAGGTCCCCCGGCCCGCGAGCTGCGGGCCGCTCTCCAGTCCCGGTTCCGGCGCCGTCTCGGCGTCCCCGAGGTCGACCGTGAGCGCGACCAGCACCCGCAGGGTGTCGGGGTCCCGGCCGTGGGCGGCGGCGAGGCCGCGCACGTCGTCACGGAGCGCGGACGCCTGCTCGGGCGAGGTGGCCCGTACGTACACGACGTCGGCGTACCGTGCGGCGGCCTTCCTGGCGGGGCCGCTCGTGCCGTCGATGACGGTGACGGGCCTGCCCTGCGGAGGCCGGGGCACGATGGCGGGGCCCCGGACGGAGAAGGTGCTGCCCTCGAAGTCGACGTAGTGCAGCTTGTCGCGGTCGATGAAGCGGCCGGTGGAGACGTCCCTGATCTCGGCGTCGTCCTCCCAGCTGTCCCACAGCCGGGAGGCGGCGTCGGCCGCCTCGCCCGCCTCCTGCCACAGGGCGTCGGCAGGCGCGGCACCGCGCCTGCCGAACAGGCGGGCCTCTGCCTCCGTGGTCGACACGTCGGCGTGCCAGCCCGCCCGGCCCCCGCTGACCCAGTCGAGGGTGGCGACGGCGGACGAGACGTGGAAGGGCTCGGTGTGGGTGGTGGTGACGGTCGGCACGAGGCCGATCCGGGTGGTGGCCGGGGCGACGCGGGCGAGCACGGCGAGCGCGTCGGGGCCGGGGCGGGCGAAGGAGTCGTTGAGGGTGACGAAGTCGAGCGCGCCCTGTTCGGCGAGGCGGGCGAGCGCGGTGTGGGAGGCGGCGTCGTAGCGCGGCGGGCCGCCGATCTCGGCGGCCAGATGGAGTGGCCTGGTGGCAGACATGCGGACCTCTCGGGGTCAGTTCTCGGTCTTGGGGAGACCGGGCGGGTTGATCTCCGACTTCTCGACGGCCTCGTTGGTCAGACCCCAGCGCTTGAGCACTTCGGCGTAGGAGCCGTCCTGGATGATGTGGTCGATGGCCGCGCCGTAGGCCTCGACCAGGCCGCTGTCCTTCTTCGTGGTGGCGGCGATCTTCCCCTGGACGCCGTCGCCGGCTCCGGAGAGCGTGCCGATGATCTCGGACTGCCCGGCCGACGCGACGTGGTAGTTGGCCGAGGGGCTCGGGCCGAGGTAGGCATCGATCCGGCCCGACTGGAGGGCCAGGTAGTAGTCGGTGTCCTTCTGGAAGTACTTGATCTCCACCGCCTTCCGTCCGGCGTCGGTGTTCTGCTCGCTCCAGTCGACGAGGATCTTCTCCTGGTTGGTGCCCGAGGCAACGGCGATCGTCTTCCCCGCCACGTCCTCGGGCGCCTTCACCTTCCAGCCGGAGCCCTTCTTGGCCTCGAAGGCGAGGTTGTCGAGCCGGTAGGTGGCGAAGTCGTACTTCTCCTTGCGCTCCTCCGTCACGGTGACGTTGGACAGGACGCCGTCGAACTTGGAGCTGTCGAGGCCGACGAAGAGGTTCTCCCAGGAGACCTCCTGCAGATCCGGCTTCAGTCCGAGGGTGTCGGCGATCAGGGTCGCCAGGTCGATCTCGCTGCCGATCCGGGTCTTGTCGTCGGTCGCGTAGAAGCCGAGTGGGGGCGAGGCGTCGGCGCTCGCCCCGAGCCGGAGCGTGCCGCGCTCACGGATGGCCTCGGGCACCTTGGCCGCGATGGAGTCGACCTTCTCGCCTCTGATCCGCTTCTGGTCGGGGCCGATGTTGATCCCGGTGTCCTTCTGCCCTTCGGGGCGGATCACGTCGGTGGCGGCGTCGCTGCTGCCGCAGGCGGTGAGCAGCCCGGTGGCGGTGAGGGTGGCGAGGGCGATGACGAGGGTGCGGCGGACGGACACCTGGCTGCTCCTTGAGCGCGGGGAAACGGGATGGGGGAACGGTGGGAGAACGGGCTGCGGGAAGACGGAACGTGGGGACTGCGGCGGTGCGGCCTGCGGGGACACGGCTCAGAGGACCTTCGAGAGGAAGGCCCGGGTGCGTTCCTGAACCGGGCGGTCGAGTACGTCGGCGGGCGGGCCCTGCTCCACGATCCGCCCCTGGTCCATGAAGACCACGGTGTCGGCGACCTCGCGGGCGAAGCCGATCTCGTGGGTGACGACGATCATCGTGGTGCCCTGGTGCGCCAGGTCCTTGATGACGTCGAGGACCTCGCCGACGAGTTCGGGGTCGAGCGCGGAGGTCGGCTCGTCGAAGAGCAGCAGTTTCGGTTCGAGGGCGAGCGCACGGGCGATGGCGACGCGCTGCTGCTGTCCGCCGGAGAGCTGCTTCGGGTACGCACCCGACTTGTCGGCGAGACCGACCCGGGCGAGGAGCGCATCCGCGGCTGCGACGGCTTCCTTCCGGGGGCGGCCGAGAGCGGCCACCGGCGCCTCGATGATGTTCTCGAGGACGGTCAGGTGCGGGAAGAGGTTGAAGTTCTGGAAGACGAAGCCGATCCGGGTGCGCTGCCGCAGGACCTCGCGCTCGCGGAGCTCGTACAGCTTGTTCCCCGACCTGCGGTAGCCGACCAGGGTGCCGTCCACGCTGATCCAGCCCTGGTCCACCTTCTCCAGGTGGTTGATGGTGCGCAGCAGGGTGGACTTCCCCGAGCCGGACGGGCCGAGGACGACGGTCACCTCTCCGGCGCGGACGGACAGGTCGATGCCGCGGAGCACTTCGAGTGCGCCGAAGCTCTTGTGCACGGAGCGGATCTCGACCATGACGTCCGTGGCGGACGCGGGCGCGTCAGCGGGCGCGGTCGCCTCCGTGGCCGCGGGTGCGTCCACGGGTGCTTCGGTGGGTGCGGGTACATCGATGGGTGTGCTCATCGCACGGCCCCCTTGGCGTAGTGACGTTCGACGTAGTGCTGGAGGACGGAGAGCACGGTGGTCAGGAGGATGTACCAGACCGTGGCGACCATCAGCAGGGGCACGACCCTGCCGTTGCGGCCGTAGACGACCTGGACCTGGTAGAAGAGTTCACCGATCGCCATCACGGAGACGATCGAGGTGCCCTTGAAGAGCGAGATGATCTCGTTGGCGGCGTTCGGCAGGATGGAGCGCATCGCCTGCGGCAGCACGACTCTCCGGAGCTGCCGCAGCCGCGGGATCCCGAGGGCCGCGGCGGCCTCCAGCTGCCCGCTGTCCACGGCCAGTACGCCCCCGCGCACGATCTCCGCCGCGTAGGCCGCCTGGTGCAGCGCGAGTCCGAGGACCGCCGCACTCATCGCTCCGACGAGGTTCATCGTGTCGAAGGTGAGGAAGCCGGGCCCGAACGGGATGCCGAACTGAAGCTCCTTGTAGAGGTAGGCGAGGTTGAACCAGAACAGCAGCTGCACGATGAGCGGGATCGAGCGGAACGCCCAGATGTAGCCGTACGCGACCGCCCTGAGGAACGGGCTGGCGGACAGCCGCATGAACGCGAGGACGATGCCCAGTGCGAAGCCGAGCACCGTTCCGTAGAAGGTCAGTTGGAGGGTGACCCAGACGGCCTTCAGGATGGTCTCGGTGGTGAAGAAGCGGGCGAAGACGTCCCATTCCCAGCCGGGGTTGGTGATCAGCCCGTTCAGGAACTGGGCGAGCAGCACGGCGGTGACGGCCACGGCGACCCAGCGCCAGGGGTGGCGCACCGGGACGACCGTCAGTTCCGAGAGGTCGGATCCGTCGTGCGGGGTTGTTCGCTCGGTCTCTTCGTCGGGGGGTGCGAGGGGTGGATCGCTGGTCAGCGACATGGTGGGTTCCTTCGGCAACGGATGGTAGAGAGGGGGTACCGCACTCACGCGGTGGGGCGGCCGCTACAGGAGAGGTCGCGGAGGAACGCGAGCACCGTGCGGGCGGTGGCGTCGTTCTGCCGGAAGGCCGGGCCGCCGGTGCGCGGCCGGGTGAAGGCGCCGCTCGACCGCGCGGTCGTGTTCGGGCCGAGGGCGAAGCGTCGCGGGTGAGGGCTGCCGTCACGGTCCAGGATCCGGCCGTCGCCGGGGTCGACGGAGAGCAGCCCCGTGTCGGTGCCGGCGGCCCCGTCCTCGTACAGTCCGCGCAGCACCGGGCTGCGCGTGTTCCGCAGGGCCGGATCGGGCAGCCGGGCCTCGACCAGGGCCCTGGCCTCCATGTGCTCGCCCGGCACGGTGGCGCTGCCGGCCCGGAAGACGCCGCGTTCCTCGTCGGCCTCGACGGTGATTCCCGCTCCGAGGAAGCGGACGACCCCGGCCCGGGAGAGTGCGAGGAGCTGGCGCAGCCGGGGGCCGGGCGGTCCGGAGGCGAGATGGCTGAAGAAGCCGTGCCACCGGTCGCCGATGTCTCCGGCCCGGACCAGCTGTGCGTAGACGGACAGCAGTCCGAGGAAGACGGCGAGGTCGGGGCTGTTGCGGGGATCGTGCCGGCGTTCGAGGTCGGTGGTGATGTAGGTGCGCAGCCCGTCCTGCAAGGAGTCGTACGAGGGGTGGAGCACCCCGTCCAGCGGTCGGTCCAGCGCGTCCAGGTCCAGGTGGTCGGCCGGGTCGGGCACGGCCGAGGCGACCAGCGCGCGCAGCTCGGGGCTTTCGGCGTCCGCGACGGCGTACTTCTCCTCGAAGTCGTCCCAGCCGACGGCGGTGCGCTCGGGGTGGGCGGCGAACAGCCGGTGGTAGTGGACGTGTCCGAGCTCCTTGGCGATGGACGGCCACAGGTCGCGGCGGAAGTCCACGGGGCCGGCGCCGTCGAGCAGCGCGTCCAGCCGGGCGGGGCCGAAGTGGTGCGGCAGGGGAGGCCGTTCGCCCTCCCAGGCGTAACCGATCTTGGAGTGGTACGGGACTCCGCGCCGGGAGCCCGCGTACAGGACGGGCTCCCGGCCGGAGGGGATGTAGACCCCGTCCTCGTATCGCCCGCCGCGCCCCTCGGTGAGCAGCACCATCAGGTCGATGAAGGCGAGGCCGAGGCCGCGCACGATGACGGGTTCACCCGCGGGCAGGGAGCCGAGGTCGCTGTCGGCCGTGAAGTCGGGTGGCAGGTGGACGAGTCCGTGCCGTGCCGCGAAGGCGGCCAGCTCCTCCTGTTCGGCGTCGGGTTCGGCGTCCAGATGGCCGATGGTGAGGACGACGAGGTCGGCGAGGAGGGGTTCGGCGCGCCCCTGGAGCCAGACCTGCTGCCGGCCGTCCCGGGACCCCGAGACGCGGTGTGCGTGAGCGCGGTGCTCCCGGACGGTGATGCCCGGCGGGAGCGCGGCGAGCGCCTGCTCGTACACCCAGCGCAGGTAGGCGCTCTGCAGCCGTCGGCTGGGGAAGTCCTGGGCGCCGAGCCCTCGGATCTCCGCGAGTGTCCCGGGGTCGGAGTCGAGGGTGATCCGTCCCTCGCGGACGTCGGCGGCCCACGTGTGCAGGGCGGGGCCGGGCCGTATCGGGCCCTCCTGCTCGACCGTGTCGTCGGTGAACATGGTGACGTCCTCCGCCATGGAGTTCATCCAGAGCAGCGGGGACTGGTCCTGCCGCCAGATCCGGCCGCCCCCGGGCGGGTACGGGTCGACGAGGTGGATGTCCAGGCGCCGGTCCCCGTACAGCTCGGCGGAGTTGGCGGCGATGCGCTCGAGGACGCCGGTGCCGCGCGGTCCGCCCCCTATGACGACGAGTGTCGGTACGCCGCTCATCGCGCGTCCGCCGTGCCGCGTGCGTAGTGGCGTTCGACGTAGTGCTGTCCGACGGAAAGGAGGGAGGTGACGGCGACGTACCAGAGGGTGGCGACGAGCAGCAGCGGGATGACTTCGTAGGTGCGGTGGTAGACGAGCTGCACCGAGTAGAGCAGGTCCTGCACGGCGATGATGCTGACGATCGAGGTGCCCTTCAGGGTGCCGATCAGCATGTTCCCGGCGGGCGGGACGATGGAGCGCATGGCCTGGGGCAGCACGATGCGCCGGAGCCGGCGCCAGGGGCCGAGCCCGAGCGACTGGGCGGCCTCCAGCTGTCCGTGCTCGACGGAGAGGATGCCGCCGCGCACCACTTCGGCGGCGTACGCGGCCTCGTGGAGCGTGAGGCCGATGACGGCGACGGCGACCGGGCCGAGGAGGTTGACCGTGTCGACTCCGAGGATCTGCGGGTAGAGGGCGCCGATGTTGAACCAGAAGAGCAGCTGGACCAGGATCGGGGTGGACCGGAACAGCCACACGTAACCCCAGGCGACGGCCTGCAGAATCGGGTTGCCGGAGAGCCTCATGACGGCGAGCAGGGTGCCGAGGGCGAAGCCGAGCACCATCACGAGGCCCGTGAGCCAGAGGGTGAGGCCGAGGCCGCGCAGCACCGACGCGGTGGTGAGGTGGTCGCCGACGACGCCCCACTGGAAGGCGTCGTTCCGGATCACCGAGACCAGGGCGCCGGCGAGGAGCACCAGGACGGCAACGGCCGCCGCCCAGCGCCCTGTTCGGCGCACCGGCACGATGCGCGGGACGGAGTCGTGCGCATCGTCGACGGGCGGGGCGGGGAGCTGCGGAGGGAGGGTGTCTGTCTGCGCGGACATGCGAAGGCTCCGTGGATGCAGAGATCTAACACGGGATGTGCCTTCAACGCGGAACACAACATGGACCGGGCCCCTCAGCGCCGGTCCGCTTCCGAGCCAATCCTTGTCGGGGTCGTGTTGTCAAGCTTGTCCACACTGTGAGCCGTGTGTCCGGGGTCGGTTGACGTGTACCCGGATGCCTGTTCCACTGAGGCCATGTACGCGCAGCAGTGGCTGGTCACCCGCTCCCACATCGACTTCGGTCGCGTGTGGTCCTCTTCCTGTTGAGCTGAACCCGCTGTTCCCCCGCGTCTTCCCGCTCGCGCCGCTGTCGGCGCTTGAGCACCTTTCCCGCGTGCCTTCACGTACACAACACCGCTCCGCCCTCCCCTCGTTCAGCTGATCTTCCGCCCGTGGCTCCGTGCTGCCCACGCACCGGAGCGCGTCGACGAACCCGGAGTGTTTCCGTCATGCCCAGAATCCGGCACACCGCTGCCTTCGCACTGATCACCGTCGCCGCTCTCGCGCTCTCCGGCTGCGGATCGGCCGACCCGGCGGCCGCGCCGGCCGGTGCCGGAACGGAGGGCAAGGGGAAGATCCCGACGACCGACGTGGTGTCGTCGGTGAAGAAGGACCCGGCCGCGGCGAAGCTGCTGCCCGAGAAGGTGCGCGCCGCCGGCACCCTCACCCTCGCCTCCAGCATCGGCACACCGCCCGGAGCCTTCTATCTGGAGGACGGCAAGACCCTGGCCGGCGCGGACGTCGACTTCGCGGACGCGGTGGCCAGGGTGCTTGGGCTGGAGCTGAAGCGCGAAGTCGCCTCGTTCGAGGCGATCCTTCCGGCCCTCGGCAGCGGGAAGTACGACCTGGGCACCGGCAACTTCGGGGTGACCGACGAGCGCCGGAAGACGATCGACTTCGTGACGTACATCAACGACGGCCAGGGCTTCGCCGTCCGCGACGACAGCAAGCTGAAGAACGTCACCGAGCTCACCCAGCTCTGCGGCCTGACCGTGGGCACCAGCGCCGGCACCACGTTCGAGGCGACGCTGGAGGAGAACAAGCACGTGTGCGCCGACGCGGGCGAGGAGGCGTACGACGTGAAGACGTACGCCGACCAGGCGGCCGTCTGGATCTCGCTCCAGCAGGGCCGCAGCGATGTCGTGATGTCGACGATCAACGGGCTGCGCTACGCCGTGACCCAGCAGAAGGGGCTGCGCTTCCTCAACGAGTTCAAGCGGCTCGATGTCGGCTTCGCCTTCAAGAAGGGCACCCCGCTGGCACCCGCCTTCCAGGCGGCGGTCAACAGTCTCAGGACGGACGGGACCTATGACCGCATCCTGAAGAAGTGGGGCACCACCGAGTCGGCGATCCGGACGTCGCAGATCTCGCCGCCCGAGATCGCGGGGTGAGGTGCGCGGGTGCGGCTGCCTGACGCCGGATCAGCAGTCGCACCCGCAGTCGCAGCCGTCGCCGCAGCTGCAGCAGTTCCCGCAGCAGTCGCAGCCCTGGCAGCAGCCGTCGCACCACTCGTCGCAGTCCGCCTTGTGGCAGAGCCCTTCGCGCTCCTGGCCGCTCCACGGGTCGTTGAAGCTGCCGGCGCAGCACAGCTGACAGGTGCAGGCGAGACCGGCCCAGACCAGGCAGCCCGCTATCAGGCCACGCCGGTTGCGCGGCGGCTCGGGCGGGAGCGGAGGACCGGACGGGCCGCCGGGCGCCGGTGCGAACGGGTTTCCGGGCGGCGGCCCGAAGGAGCCCGACGGCTGCCCGTCACCCGGGTGCGCGCACGCGGCCGAGCCGAAGGCCCGGTCCACCGAGCGCCGCAGCTCGTGCACGAGCAGCACATGTGCCAGCCGGCCGTCGGTGAATTGCGCGTCCCGCATCGCGAGGCGCACCCCGTGCAGCGCGTCGTCGCAGAGCCGGCGGGCCTCGGTGAGCGGGGTGCCGGTCGCCGTGAGGGGGTTCCAGGCGCCCGACGCCGCGTCAGCTTCCCTGTCCTCCACGGCGTCCAGCAGATGGGCGAGCCGCCCGAAGAGCCGCCCGGCCTCGCCGAGCGGGACGGCGTTCTGCGGCCGGCCCGCGAGTACGGCGGTGTGCGCGAAGGCCGCCGCCGTCGCCGTCTCGGTGGGTTCGGTGACCGTCAGCAGCGGGGTCCCGGGCCCCGCGAGGGACTCGATGCCGGTCTGCCGGTCGACGGCGTCGACCAGGACCGCCGTGTCGAAGCCGAGCTCCGCACCGGTCCGTGCTCCGGCCCGGTCCCAGCCGGCGGCGACCCTGCGCGCCGCGGCGGCGACCGGGCGGCGCTTCAACAGCCCGTCCCGGTCCGCCACGTGGTCGCGCACCTTGGCCGAGGCCAGCACGAGGGAGACGGCGGCGGCGAGCCTGGCGCCCTCGCCCCGGGCGACCGGCGCGGTCCGCATCGAGCGCAGCGGGCAGGGGCCCGCGGTGCGCCGTTGCGCCGCGGTGCGCTCCGTCTGAGCCTCCGTCAGTACCGAGACGATCAGGCCGTCGTAGTTCGTGACGATCCGGGCGAACTGTCCGTGGTCCGCACGGAGGGCGAGACAGAGCCCGCAGAGATGGGCCATCCACTCGGCCTTGAGCCCTTCGGTCAGCCGATGGGTGCAGGGCCTGACTATTCCGAACACGACGATCCCCCGAGCCGTTCACCTGATGCGCCGCACCGGCGCACGCGCGGCGTGCATCGTATCGAGTGACCCGTTCACCCGTACGTCCCCCATGTCACCCGTACGGACGGGCGCCTCATATTTTCCTTCCGCAAGCCGTCCTATACGGGAGGAACCCTGACGAACCGCCACATGTTCTGCACCAGTAGCGTCACGAATCCCCTACGCGCCGACTATCCCCTTGGCGCGGTATCCGCATCATGGACGACCATAGGGACAGGAAAGAGATGTGGAACACGAACGAACCGCGGTGAGAGGAGGCGTCCATGGGATCGGTGCGCAAGGCAAGTGCCTGGCTGGGCCTCGTGGAGGACAACGATGAGCGGTACTACGACGACGAGTACTCCGAGGAAGCCGAGACCGGCACGAACCAGCCGTGGGTGACGGACCCCCGTGTGCAGGTGGCTTCCGAGAAGGCCGTGGACACGGGCCGCCGGATCGCCACCGTCACCCCGGACAGCTTCCGGGACGCGCGCGGCATCGGTGAGCTCTTCCGGGAGGGCGTTCCGGTCATCGTCAATCTGACGGCGATGGACGCCACCGACGCCAAACGCGTCGTGGACTTCGCCGCGGGACTGACCTTCGGCCTGCGCGGCTCGATCGAGCGCGTGGCCACCCGGGTCTTCCTGCTGACCCCCGCCCACACCCAGGTCGTCACCGGCGAAGCCGCCGGCCGGCCGGCCGACGGCTTCTTCAACCAGAGCTGAGCGGGGCGCTCGCCGGACGGGTCCGGTTCCGGCGGTTCCGGGTTACCGGAAGGCGTCCAGACCGGTGAGCGCCTTGCCCAGCACCAGCTGGTGCATCTCCACGGTTCCCTCGTAGGTGAGCACCGACTCCAGATTCGTCGCGTGGCGCATCACCGGGTATTCCAGCGAGATCCCGTTGGCGCCGAGGATCGTGCGCGAGGTTCGGCAGATCTCGATCGCCTCCCGCACGTTGTTGAGCTTCCCGAAACTGACCTGCTCCGGGCGGAGCCCGCCCGCATCCATCCGGCGGCCCAGATGGTGGGCGAGCAGGATGCCCTTGTGCAGTTCGAGAGCCATGTCCGCGAGCTTGGCCTGGGTGAGCTGGAAGCCGCCGATCGGCCGGCCGAACTGCTCGCGGCTCTTCGCGTAGTCCACGGCTGCCTCGAAGCTGGCACGGGCCGCGCCCATGGCTCCCCAGACGATGCCGTAGCGGGCATGGCTCAGACAGCTGAGCGGGCCCCGCAGACCGGTGACGTCCGGCAGGACGGCGTCGGCGGGCAGCCGCACCCCGTCCAGGACCAGCTCGCTGGTGACCGAGGCGCGCAGGGACCACTTGTGCCGGATCTCGGGCGCCGAGAAGCCGGGACTGTCCGTGGGCACGACGAAGCCCCGGATCCCCGAGCCGCCGCCGGCCTCGTCGGTCTGCGCCCAGACGACCGCGACCCCCGCGACCGATCCGTTGGTGATCCACATCTTGCGGCCGGTGAGGATCCAGTCCCGGCCGTCCCGCTCGGCGTACGTGCGCATCCCGGCCGGGTCCGAGCCGTGGTCCGGTTCGGTGAGCCCGAAGCAGCCGATGGTCTCGCCGGCCGCCATGCCGGGCAGCCACCGCCGCTTCTGCTCCTCGGAGCCGAAGCGGTGGATCGCGTACATGGCGAGGGAGCCCTGGACGGAGACCAGGGAGCGGATGCCGGAGTCCGCGGCCTCCAGCTCCAGACAGGCCAGGCCGTACTGGACCGCGGTCGCGCCCGCGCAGCCGTACCCCTGGAGCGACATGCCCAGTGCGCCGAGGGAGCCCAGCTCGCGGGCCAGCTCGCGGATGCCGGGGAGCTCGCCGTTCTCGTACCACTCGGCGATGTGCGGCAGGATCCGGTCGGCGGCCCAGCTCCGCACCGTGTCGCGGATCGCGAGGTCCTCCGGATCGAGGAGATCGTCGATGCCGAGAGGATCGGCCGGGTCGAACGGTGGGAGTTTCGACGGCTTCACGGACATGGGGAGTGCCTCCGGCGGCTCGCACGGGACTTAAACTAGCAGTGGTAGTTATGGCGTCCCGCTGACGTTACGGCTCAGTGTGCCGCTCGTCCAGAGCCCGTGGCTTCCGCGGGTTCACGCCGCGCGGGCCGTGGGAGCCGCCGCTCCGGCCGGTTCTGCGGCGGAAGCGTCACGGGGTCGGCGCGAGGCCCGGCGTCCGCCCGCTCCGGCGCCGCGCGTCCGGGACCGGTGGTCTCCCCCGCTCCCGCCTCGCAGACCCCTTTGACCGAGGCGCAGTCCATGGCGCGGGGCAGCCGCAGCGCCGCCAGGGCGCCGAGCAGCAGCAGGCCCGCACTCACCATGAGCGTGATGTGGAGACCGTTGACGAAGGCGTGCCGGGCGGTGTTCCGCAGGAGGTCGCCCGCGGGACCGCCCAGCTGCCCGGCCACCTGATAGGCCTCACCGAGCGAGTTCGACGCGGCCGTTCCCGCCGCCGCCGGCACGCCCTCGTCGTGGAGCCGGGACAGCCCCGGCGCGTAGGCGGCGTTCATGACGCTGCCGAGCAGGGCGATGCCCAGGCCCGCGCCCAGCTGGTAGGAGGTCTCACCGATCGCCGCCGCCCCGCCGGCCCGTTCCGCGGGAGCCTCGCTGAGCATCGACTCGTACGCGCCGAAGAGCGTCGACTGGAGCCCGAAGCCCAGCAGCACGAAGCCGACGGTGAGCAGTACGGGCCGGTCGTGCTGCCCCATCAGGGTCAGCAGGAGCACCGAGGCCGCGGTGAGCACGAAGCCCCAGCCCACCATGCGGCGCGGCCCGACGCGGCTCAGGGTGTACGAGCCCGTGGCACCGGCAGCCATCGCCGCGAAGGTGAGCGGCAGCAGGCGCAGGCCGGTCTCCAGCGGGCCGAGGTCCAGGACGAGCTGGAGGTACTGGACGGCGATGAGCTCCAGGCCGACCAGGGCCAGCATGGCCAGGACGATGCATCCGACGGCGGTGGTGAAGGCGGGCCGGGAGAACATCGTCATGTCGATCAGCGGATGCGTACGGCGCTTCTGCCTGCGGGCGAAGAGGACCAGCAGCGCGGCACCGGCGAGCAGCGGGCCGAGGGTGGCGAGGTCCAGCACGCCCTCCCCGCCGCCCGCGCGCTTGATCCCCAGGACGACACCGAGCACACCGGCCGCCGCCATGAGCGCACCGAGCACGTCCCAGGGGCCTTCGTCGGAGCCGCGGGATTCGGGAAGCAGCCAGCGTCCGATCGGCAGGATCATGACCATGAGCGGGATGTTGATCAGGAAGACCGAGCCCCACCAGTAGTGCTCGACGAGGAATCCGCCGATGACCGGTCCGGCGGCGGCCCCCACGGCGGCCACCGCGGTCCATATCCCGATGGCCATGGCCCGCTCGCGACGGTCCGGGAAGACCTGGCGGAGTATCGAGAGGGTGGCCGGCATGATCATCGCGCCGCCGACGCCGAGCAGGGCCCGGGCGGCGATCAGCACCGCGGCCGTGTCGGCCATCGCCGCGAGCGCCGAGGCCACCCCGAAGAGCGCGTAACCGAACAGCAGGACGCGGCGTCTTCCGATCCGGTCACCGAGCGTGCCGAAGAGGATGAGCAGCGAGGCGCAGACGAGCGGGTAGGCGTCCACGATCCACAGCAGGCCGACGGCGCTCGGCCGCAGGTCCTCGGTGACGGCGGGGACGGCGACGTGCAGCACGGTCGCGTCGAGCGCGACCAGCAGGAGACTGAGGCAGAGGACGACCAGGACGACCCATCGGTTGGCACCGCCGGCTGCTGCGCGCAGTCGGGCTACGGCCGTGGACGTCCCGGTCATGTGCGTACCTCCCACAATGAGTCCCTCGCGCTCGGCAGACCTGCGGAGGCGCCTGTTCCGCCCCCTCGGGCCCGGCATCGACGGGCGAGTGAGCCGTCAGCGTACGCGAGTTCCCCGTGGTCACACGTGGTCCATCTCATACCGTCGCCCGCCCTGGAGTGTGTCGTACGCCACTGCGGACCTCTCGGCCGGGGCCCCTGCCGACCTGCCGCGACGACGGGGGAACGGTGCGGTGGCGGCCGTCGGCCACGCGCCCGGAGGGCGGCCGGGCGCACCCCCGCAATCGCCGGTCGAATGCGTTCCGGCACCGCACCAGGTCATTTAATCGACGATCAAACATTCCTGCGAATTCACGCCCCGGTAAATGCCCGGCAAGCCCGATCCGATTCCCTGCGGCGCGTCGAATGGATACCGGTCCGAGACGAAGTCCACATCACATCGTCATCACAAAGACGCGGGATCGGCCGGATCCCACGCTCACTCGCTGTAACGTCCATTGCGTGCGTACCGACATCTTTGCCCGTCTGGACCGGGAGCCGGAACCGCCGAAGATAGAGATCCCGCGGATGAGTCGTCACCGCATCGCTCTCTTCGGCGGGACTTTGGCGTTCTATCTCGCCATCGTCGTCGCCGTGCTCGTCTCGTCCTGGCTGGTGGCTCTCGACTGGAAGGTCATGCTGTTCCGGCCCTATCAGCAGTGGCCCGAACTGCACGCCTTCCTCGACTACTACGTCGTGCTCGGCCAGCGCGGCCCCACGGCCGTGATGGTCGCGTCCTGGCTCGGCTGGCGCTCCTGGCGCCAGCACACGCTGCGCCCCCTGCTCACGCTGGGCACCTCGCTGCTGCTGCTCAACGTGACGGTCGGTGCGGTCAAGTTCGGCCTGGGGCGCCTCGGCCCGCACTACGCCACCCAGATCGGGTCGGCGGAGCTCTTCGCCGGCGGCGATATATTTCCTTCGGGTCACACCGCCAATGCCGTGGTGACCTGGGGAATCCTCGCCTACCTGGCCACCACTCCGCGTGCCAGGCGCTATCTGTCGGCCCTCTCGGCGTTCGTGTCCCTGGGCGTGGGCCTCACGACCGTCTACATCGGGACGCACTGGCTCAGCGACGTGCTGCTGGGATGGGCGGCCGGTCTGCTGATCATGTTGGCGCTGCCCTGGTTCGAGCCGCTGATCACGCGCGCGGAGACCTGGATCCTGTCGGTGCGTGCGCGCTGGCGGGTCCGCCTCGGGCTGCGCAGGCCCGCCCCCGGCGGTCCGGGCTCCCCCGCCCCCGTCGTACTGCCGCAGTCGCTGAGCGGCACCAGCAACAGCACCGGCACCGGCACCGGCATCACGGACGCCGAGAAGAGCTGCCCGGCACCCGAGACGTCCGGAAGCGTCGCCCACACGGGCGCGGGCGGCCGGACACGGGCGCACTCCCCGCACGCGGTGCGTTCGGAGCGGGCGCCCCTCACTCCGGCGGGCTCCCGCCGCCCCCCGCACGCGGACCGCGCCGCCCGGGGCGGCACGGCTCCGGCCCACCCGGTGACGGGCGGCCCGGTCGCCCCCTGACCTGCGGGGACGGAGCGCACGACCTGCGGGGACGCTGCGCACGGGCGCTCGGACGCATGGCGAAGGCCCCGACCGACGTCGGGGCCTTCGCTCCATCAGGGGTGTGTCAGCCGACCCAGCAGCGGGTCACGGTGGACGCGTCGACTTCGAAGTTGATCCGCCCGCCACGGAACTCCATGGTGATGACCGTGCCCGGCGGGAGAGACCGGACCGTGCTCCAGCCACGCGCTCTGGCCTGCCTCTCGGCGGCCTCGGCATCGAGTCCGACATACGACTCCGGGGCGTCGTCCGGCTGGGCGGGAGGGCTCGGTATGGGTGCCATACCCCTCACCGTAGGCGCCCCCGCTCCGTGACGGAAGCCGGGGTGACAGCCCTCGGCGGCGCATCCCCATGTACCCCGGCGGTCACGCTTGTGTCACAGCATCCCCACACGCGTTTACGCCGCCCCTCTTCACCCGGACGGGCGGTCCAGGTGTACGGAAAAAGAATTGCGGGCTTCTCACCGAATGCCGCGAGGCGTCCGCACGGAGTGAAATCAACGAGCGCGGGACATGGGGTGGTGCGCGCCTTCCGAGAAAGGCGGGAGGTATGCGGACAGGCGCGCCCCGGAATTCACGCACTTTATGCAGATCTTATCTGTGGCCCGCGACACTCCCTGCCGCGTGCGCCGGGCCCCTTGCCTCCGGGCCCCTTGCCTCCGGAGCTCGCAGGCGGCCGGACCATCCGGAATCGAACGATCCGGGATACCTCCGGGTTCGCACCACCCGGAGGACCCGAAGGCCCCGGACGCCCTTCCGTGGACCGGCGGACCGGGCGGCCGGGCGGGCGCCGTCAGCCCGACTTCCTCCCCCGGAGAGCATCGGCGGTCCGGTAGCGCAGGGCGTACGCCCCGTCCAGCACGGTGCCCCGGGAGCGGTGCAGCGCGGTGCGCAGGGCGCTCCGCGAGCGGCGGCCCCCGCCGCGCGCGGCCAGGTCCGAGAAGAGCGACTCGTGCCGCTCCGCGATCGGCGCCGGGTCGAACCGTTCCGACGAGGCCAGGGCGGCCCGCCCCATCCGGCGCCGCAGCTCGTCGTCGTCGATCAGGGCGAGCAGGGCGTCGGCGAAGGCGCCGGTGTCGCCGAGCGGCACGAGCCGCCCGTCCGTGCCGTCGTCGATGATCTCGGCCGGACCGTGCGGGCAGTCGGTCGCGACGACCGGCACCCCGCAGCGCATCGCCTCCACGATCGTCATACCGAACGACTCCCGCTCGGAGGTGACGGCCGCGATGGAGCCCTTGGGCCATTCCCGCTCCATCGGGTGGACCGACCCCATGAGGTGGACCCTGTCCCGCAGTCCGAGCGTGTCGACGAGCTCGCGCAGTGCCTGCTGCTCGTTGCCCGTCGCGTCACCGCCGCCGTAGATCCGCAGCCGCCACTCGGGCCGGGCCGCGGCGACCCGGGCGAAGGCCCGGACCAGTACGTCGTAGCGCTTCACCCGGTGCAGCCGGCCCGCGGCCACGATCCACTTGGCGTCACCTGCGGCGGGCTCGCCGGCGGGCTCCGGCACACTGTTCGGGATGACCTCCACCCGTACGCCGGGCAGCCGCAGTCCGGTCCGGTAGGCGCGCGCGTCGGCCTCGGTGACGGTCGTGACCGCGTCGAGGAGCCCGTACCGGTGCCCTATCTCCCGCCGGAGCCGGTAGCTGTGACTGTCGAGGGTGAGGTGCTCCTGGCCGACGCGTACCGGGCCGCGCCGCGCCTGCCTGCTGATGTGCACGTTGAGTCCCGGCCGTGTTCCGACGACGACATCGGCCTCCAGAGCTCCCAGATGGGCGGCGATCCGGCTGTCGGTGAGCCTGCTGTACTGCCGGTGCCTGGTGTCGCCGCGCGGGAACACCCGGGCGGGCACGGCGTGTTCGGCCGCGTCGCCGTCGTAGCCGGCACTCGACCGGCGCAGGTCGACGAGATGACTCATCCGCACACCGTCGGGCGCACCCAGTGCGGGCGCGTCGCGGTGCCGGAAGACGGAGACGATCTCGACGTCGTGCTGCTCGGCCAGGGTCGCGGCGAGCGTGAAGGTGGTACGTATCGTTCCCCCGATGCCGTACGCATTGTGGAGCAGAAATGAAAGGTGCATTACGTAGTCGTTTCCCCTGTTCGACTGGTCAGCAACGGACCCTACGCGCCGTCAGGTATACGCACAGACTTCGCACAGGAGTCGTACAGAGCCGTGACAATTCGAACGAACGCCCGTACCAGGGTGCCCAGTTGACGGAACTCCCGACTCCGGATCGTTTTCACGATCTGTCGACGTATCGGCCCGGCGACACTCCCGCTTTCTCCTCCCGTTTCGCGCGTGACCCGGGCCCCGGGTTGTCCGTTGTCTCTTCATGAGCCGGGAACCGCCCGGCCCACGCACCGAGTTCGAGGAGCCACCCGTGCCGCGCATGCTCGACGTCAGCGAGGACGTACGCGCCGAGATCGGCGATGCCGAAGCCGACCGGCTGCTCGTCGGCGACAGCGCCCCAGGCAGCTACGACTGCACCTCCTGCCGCACCCCCGGCGACTCCGACCAGGAACGCACGAGCACGGTGCTGTTCGTGGGCGACGAGACCGCCGTGCTCGCCTTCGCCCATGCGACCTGCATCCCCTCGCAGGTCGTCCGGATCGCGGAGGACCAGCTCCAGGGCGCCGTGCGGTCCATCACCGGCAGCGAGCAGAAGAATCCGGAGGGCCTCATGCCCGAACAGGCCGTGCTCGGCATCACCAGCGGTCTCGTCCTGATCGAGGACGACCTCCGCCCGGCCCTGGTCGTCGAACCGACCGGGCCCATCGCCCGGCCCGGCACGGACGGCCGCGCCGGCGACCAGTTCCTCCAGCTGCTGCTGGAACAGGGCTTCCTGCCCACGCCCGACCTGAACCGGCTGCCGGGCGTGCTCCCCGGCTGGTCGGTCCTGCTCGCCATGGGCCAGCTGCACGCCGTGCTGCAGCCGGGCGTCGGCGGCGGGAGCCCGGTCGCGTGGTGGCAGGCCCATGAGCCGCTCCAGGTCACCGAAGGGTGGCGGGCCGCAGCGAACAAGTCGCACACCGTGCTCGTCTTCGCCGCCCCGGCGGGCTCGATCGGCCAGCAGCCGCGCGAGGACCTGCTCCGCGACGCCCTGGACAAGGCCGCGGTCAACGGTCTCCTGGTCGCCGCGTCGATGCCGCTGGCCGGCACCTGATCGTGCCCGTCCCGCCCTCTCCCGCCCGCCGAACAGCGTTTTCTCCGCCCGGCCCGCATCCGACGGGCGGTGAGGTCGTTGGCACCTACGTGCACTCATACGACCCTTCCCGCCATCAGCAGAGCCCGATCCCGGCCATGCGGCCGTCGCAGGACCCCTCGGGCGGCAGATCCCCCACCCCGATCTACGACGCGCTGTACTCCGAGTACCGGCGGTTGTTCAGGGCGCTTCCGGGGGACCGGAGCGGTGAGGAGAATCTCGGCTTCAGAACGTTCGGCATCGGGATGCTCAGCAGCCGTGCTCCGCTGGGCGGCCGTACGGCGGCGAACAGCCGGGGGAGCCAGACCGGGCGCAGCGGGAACCTCGGTTCCTGGCAGCGGGTGGGACGGCATGCCGGGGGCGCCAGGCCCGCAGCTCTGCCCCCCGGATCCACCGACGCCTGAGGGCACGGCGAAGCCCCGGACCCCCCGCTCGACGCGGGGGGTCCGGGGCTTCGCCGTGCGCCTACTTCTTGCGGCCGCGCTTCTCGCGCACCCGGACCGAGATGTGCAGCGGCGTGCCCTCGAAGCCGAACTCCTCGCGCAGGCGGCGCTCGACGAAGCGGCGGTAGCCGTGCTCCAGGAAGCCGGAGGCGAAGAGCACGAACCGCGGCGGCTTGATGCCGGCCTGCGTGCCGAAGAGGATGCGGGGCTGCTTGCCGCCGCGCACGGGGTGCGGGTGGGAGGCGACGATCTCGCCCAGGAAGGCGTTCAGCCGGCCGGTGGGGACGCGGGTCTCCCAGCCCCCGATCGCGGTCTCGATCGCCGGGACCAGCTTCTCCATGTGGCGGCCGGTGACGGCCGAGACGTTGACGCGCGGAGCCCAGGCGACCTGCGCGAGCTCCGTGTCGATCTCCCGCTCCAGGTAGTAGCGGCGCTCCTCGTCGAGGGTGTCCCACTTGTTGAAGGCGAGCACGATCGCACGGCCCGCTTCCACGGCCATCGTGACGATCCGCTGGTCCTGCACGCTGATGGACTCGCTCGAGTCGATCAGGATGACGGCGACCTCGGCCTTCTCCACGGCGGCCGCGGTACGCAGCGAGGCGTAGTAGTCCGCACCCTCCTGGAGGTGGACCTTCCGGCGGATGCCGGCCGTGTCGATGAACTTCCAGGTGATGCCGCCGAGCTCGATCAGCTCGTCGACCGGGTCGCGGGTGGTGCCGGCGAGCTCGTTGACGACGACGCGGTCCTCGTTGGCCACCTTGTTCAGGAGCGAGGACTTGCCGACGTTCGGGCGGCCGATGAGCGCGATGCGGCGCGGGCCGCCGAGGGCGGTGCCGAACGTCTGGGCCGGGGCCTCGGGCAGCGCCTCCAGCACGGCGTCGAGCATGTCGCCGGTACCGCGGCCGTGCAGCGAGGAGACCGGGTGGGGCTGGCCGAGGCCGAGCGACCAGAGCGCGGTGGCGTCCGCCTCGCCGCTCTGTCCGTCGACCTTGTTGGCGCACAGGACGACGGGCTTCTTGGCCCGGCGCAGCAGCCTGACGACGGCCTCGTCGGTGTCGGTCGCGCCGACGGTCGCGTCGACCACGAAGACGACCGCGTCGGCGGTCGAGATCGCGTACTCGGCCTGGGCGGCCACCGCCGCGTCCAGACCCAGCACGTCCTGCTCCCAGCCGCCGGTGTCGACGAGCTTGAAGCGGCGGCCGGCCCATTCGGCCTCGTAGGTCACGCGGTCACGGGTGACGCCCGGCTTGTCCTGCACGACGGCCTCGCGGCGGCCGAGGATGCGGTTCACCAGGGTCGACTTGCCGACGTTGGGACGGCCGACGACGGCGAGGACCGGAAGGGGGCCGTGACCGGCGTCACCGATCGCGCCCTCGACGTCCTCGAGGTCGAACCCCTCCTGCGCGGCGAGCTCCATGAACTCCGCGTACTCGGCATCGCCAAGTGCTCCGTGCTCGTGGTCCGAGCCGTCGGAGTGAATCTGGTCGTTCATGAAGTCCGTTCCCTCTTTGCATCATCATCGATGGGCCGCGATCGCGCGGCCCACTACTCAAGTCTCGCAGGCCCTGCCGTCAAACTACCGCCGTCCGGCCGGAGCCCGGGCCGCCCGGCGTCCGGTGCGTGCTGCCGCACGGCCGAGGACCCTCCTCGCACGGGCCGCGCCCGGACGGCTCCGGCCACGCGGCAGGGTGCGCGCCGGGCGTCATGCGGCGGGTGTCACTCCGCCGGCGGGTCCTGGCGCCCGGTGAGGCGCCTGGCGTGCTCCAGGTGCGCGGACAGCTCTCCCTGGATCCGGAGCGTCGCCTCGTCCAGCACCTTCCTGGTGCGCCGTCCGCTGCCGTCACCGGCCTGGAAGGCGTCCCCGAATACGACGTCCACCCGGCTGCGCAGCGGGGGCAGCGCCGGTATCAGCCGTCCGCGACGCCCGGTGCTTCCCAGGACCGCCACGGGGACGATCGGCGCCCCGCCGCGCACCGCGAAGTACGCGAGTCCGGCCCGCAGGGAGGCGAAGTCGCCCTCGCCCCTGGTGCCCTCGGGGAAGATCCCGAGGACCCCGCCGTCCTCCAGCACGCCCAGCGCGTGGGTGATGGCGGTGCGGTCGACGGTCGCACGGTCCACCTTGAGCTGACCGATTCCGCGCAGGAACGGGTCGAGGGGACCGACGAACGCCTCCTTCTTGATCAGGAAGTGGACGGGCCGGGGCGCGGTGCCCATCAGCATCGGACCGTCGATGTTGTGTGCGTGGTTCACGGCGAGTATGACGGGTCCGCTGGTGGGTACCCGCCACGCACCGAGCACACGGGGCCGGAACAGCCCGTACATGAGCCCGATGCCGATCCCGCGCCCGACGGCCGCTCCGCGCAGCGTGGGAGCGGCGGTGGCTTCGGTCACTTCACGGCCCGCTTCTCCCCGACGAGGGTGACGACGCACTCGATGACCTGCTGAAGGGTCAGGTCGGTGGTGTCCACCTCGACCGCGTCCCCGGCCTTGGCCAGGGGCGAGGTCTTCCGGCCCGAGTCGGCCGCGTCCCGCTTGATCAGTGCTTCCTTGGTGGTGGCGAGGTCGGAACCCTTGACCTCACCGCTGCGACGGGCGGCACGCGCCTCCGGGGAGGCGGTCAGGAAGATCTTTATGTCGGCGTCGGGCA
This sequence comes from Streptomyces clavifer, assembly GCF_036345975.1. NCBI lineage: Bacteria > Bacillati > Actinomycetota > Actinomycetes > Kitasatosporales > Streptomycetaceae > Streptomyces > Streptomyces clavifer. The sequence continues at coordinate 1,591,312 of NZ_CP107793.1, forward strand.
GCACGGTCGTGCCGATGTCACGGCCCTCGACGACGATGCCCCGCTCGGCGTCCGCGGCGATCGAGCGCTGCAGTTCCGTGATCAGCGTGCGCACCTCGGGGACGGCGCTGACGGCGCTGACCTTGGAGGTGACCTCCTGGGTGCGGATCGGACCGGAGGCGTCCTCGCCGTCGACGGTGATCGTCGGGGCGGCCGGGTCCGTGCCGGAGACGATGACGGGCTTGGCCGCCGCGGTGGCGATCTCCGCCGGGTTGCCCACGTCGATGCCGTTGTTCAGCATCCACCACGTGATGGCCCGGTACTGGGCGCCGGTGTCCAGGTAGCTCAGGCCGAGCTGGGTGGCGACGGCCTTGGAGGTGCTCGACTTGCCGGTGCCGGAGGGCCCGTCGATGGCGACGATCACTGCGGCCGGGGCGGTCCGGGCGGCGGCGCTTACGGTTTCCACGGTGGTGGACACCTTCCTGGTACACGGGGTGGGCGGAGCGGGCCACGGGACGGCCTCCCCCAAGGTTACCGAGTGCGCGCGGGGGCCTCGCACCCCTGTCGGCCCCGTCCCGCCGGGGGCTTCCGTCCGGATCGGGCCGGACGAGGGGCGGGGTCCGGTGCCGTGCGCCGCGAGGCGCGGGAGGGAGGGGTGGCGGAACCGTGCCGGGCGGCGCCGCCGCGAGGTGCGGTGCCGGCCCGGCACGATCCGGGACCTACGGGCGGATCGACCAGCCCCTGTCGCCGAGCGCCGCGCTCAGTACGGGCGCCGCGCTCGGTTCGACCATCAGCTGGACCAGTCCGGCCTGCTGACCGGTGGCGTGCTCGATGCGTACGTCCTCGATGTTGACCCCGGCCAGTCCGGCGTCGGCGAAGATCCTGGCCAGTTCGCCGGGCCGGTCGCTGATGAGCACGGCCACGATCTCGTAGGACGCCGGGGCGGCGCCGTGCTTGCCCGGCACCCTGACCCGGCCGGCGTTGCCGCGGCGCAGGACGCCCTCGATGCTTTCGGTTCCCGCGCGGCGTTCGTCCTCGTCGGCGGACTGGAGGCCGCGCAGCGCCCGTACCGTCTCGTCGAGGTCGGTGGCGACGCCCGCCAGGACGTCGGCGACCGGGCCGGGGTTGGCGGAGAGGATCTCCACCCACATCCGCGGGTCGGACGCGGCGATCCGCGTGACGTCCCTGATCCCCTGGCCGCACAGGCGCACGGCGGTCTCGTCGGCCTCCTCCAGCCGGGCGGCGACCATCGAGGAGATCAGCTGCGGGGTGTGGGAGACCAGGGCCACGGCGCGGTCGTGGGCGTCGGCGTCCATGACGACGGGGACCGCGCGGCAGAGCGCGACCAGTTCGAGGGCCAGGTTGAGGACCTCGGTGTCGGTGTCCCGGGTCGGGGTGAGGACCCATGGGCGGCCCTCGAAGAGGTCGGCGGTGGCCGCGAGGGGACCGGACCGCTCCTTGCCGGCCATGGGATGCGTACCGATGTACGGGGTGAGGTCGACGCCGAGGGCCTCCAGCTCGCGGCGCGGACCCCCCTTGACGCTGGCCACGTCCAGGTAGCCGCGGGCGACTCCGTCGCGCATGGCGTCGGCCAGGACGGAGGCGGTGTACGCCGGCGGTACGGCGATGATCGCCAGGTCGACGGGCCCGTCGGGGGCCTCCTCCGTGCCGGCGCCGAGCGCCGCCGCCGTACCGGCCGACGAGGCGTCCCGGTCGACGAGGTGGACCCGGATGCCGCGCCCGGCGAGGGCGAGGGCCGCGGAGGTGCCGACCAGGCCCGTCCCGATCACGACGGCGGTCCTCACTGGGCGATGTCCTTGCGGAGGGCACCGGTGGCGCCGAGGTAGACGTGACTGATCTCCGCCTTGGAGAGGTATGTCTCGACGTGGGCGAGGATGCGGACCACCCGGGGCATGGCCCCGGTGATGTCGAGCTCCTGGGCGCAGATCAGCGGTACGTCGACGATGCCCAGGCCCCTCGCCGCGGCGGCCGGGAAGTCGCTGTGCAGGTCGGGGGTGGCCGTGAACCAGACGCTGATCAGGTCGTCGGCGACGATCTGGTTGCGCTCGAGGATGGCGGTGAGCAGCGCACCCACCTGCTCGTCCATGTGTCCGGCTTCGTCCCGCTCCAGCTGGACGGCTCCGCGGACCGCTCGTACCGCCACGTCGTACCTCTCGTTCCCTCGTTCTGCGTGCTCTTTCAGCCTAGAGGTGCGGAGGGGCCGGTGGTCACCGTGCTCTGTCCGTGAGACGCCGCGGCGGCGTGCACGGCGAGGAGTGTGCGCCAGATCCGCCCGGCGAGCTGCTCCGGGGTGGCGTCGGTCCGGTCGTGGACCCAGTCGGCGAGCATCCCGGTGAAGAGCCCGGCGACGGCGCTCGCGGTGAGGTCGTGGCCGCTCACGGCCGGCCTGCGCCGGCGCAGCTCGTCGAGGCTGTACTGCCGGAGCTCCCGGTGCAGCAGTTCCCCGAGGGGGCCGCCGCCGGGCCCGAGCAGGCTCCGGTAGACCTCGGCCCGGCCGCGGACCTCCCGGAGCAGGGCGGCGAGCTCCTGCGGCGGCGCGTCCGGACCGGGCGGGGTGCGGCCCCAGGCGTGCAGGGCCTCGACCGCATCCCGTACGACGCCGGCGCAGGCGTCCACGGCCAGGGCGCGCAGGTCGTCGTAGTGCAGATAGAAGGTGGCGCGCCCCACACCGGCTCCGCGCACCACGTCCGCCACACCGATCCGGTCGAGCGGCCGCTCCGCGCAGGCTTCCAGCAGCGCCTCGCGGAGCCTGGCGCGGGTGCGCGCGGTCCGCGGGTCGCCGCTGCCGTCCGTCACCGCGGGCGTCATCCTCCTCAGCCCGCCGACAGGACGAGGGCGAGGGCCGCGGCGGCGGGTGCCGCCTGGACGTACAGGATCCTGCGGCTGACGGTGGCCGCCCCGTACACCCCGGCGACGACCAGGCAGCTCAGGAAGAAGATCTGCGCCTGGTGCCCGACGGGGTCGGCCGCGATCAGGCCCCAGACCAGTCCGGCGGCCATGAATCCGTTGTAGAGCCCCTGGTTGGCGGCGAGGGTGGCGCTGGCCCCGGAGAACTCCTCGGTGGTGCCGAAGGCCTTGCGGCCGCGCGGGGTGTCCCAGAGGAACATCTCCAGGACGAGGATGTAGGCGTGGATCAGCGCGACGAGCGCGACCAGCACCTGGGCGGCGGTCTGCATGGTGTGCGGCCTCCTGCGAGTGACTTCCTGGACAACCGTCCAGGAACATTTCCTGGACAACCGTACAGGAAGTCTGGATCCGCCACCCGCCCGGGCGCACCCGCCGCCCGGTTGCTTCGTCCGCGCGGCCCGCGGCGCCACGATGCCTCTCATCGACCACCACCCGAGGAGAGCCATGAGCGCACGGCGAAGGACGGTCCTCACGGCGGGCGCCGCCGCACTGGCGGCCGGCTGCGGCTCGTCCGACGACGGGGACGGCGACGGGAGCACGGCCCCGGCCACCGCTCCGGAGACCCGGAAGGCTTCGGAGACCTCCGCCGCGGAGCTGACCCGGACCTCCGACGTCCCGGTCGGCGGCGGGACGATCCTCAAGGACCGCAAGGTCGTGGTCACGCAGCCGGAGGCGGGCGACTTCAGGGCCTTCTCCGCGGTCTGCACCCACGCGGGCTGCATCGTCGCGTCGGTGAGCGACGGGACCATCAACTGCGCCTGCCACGGCAGCAGGTTCAGCATCACGGACGCCGCGGTGGAGGCAGGCCCCGCGCCGCGCCCGCTGCCCGTGGAGCGGATCACCGTGCAGGGCGACAGCATCCGGCTCGGGTAGGGCCTCTCCCCCGGGCCACGGCGGGCCCGCGTAGCCTCGCGCGCATGATCACCCCTGAGGCCGAGACCCTCGTACGCGATCACACGGTCTACTCGTGCGTGATGGGTTCCCGCGCCTTCGGGCTGGCCACCGACGACAGCGACACGGACCGGCGCGGGGTCTTCCTGGCGCCGGCGCCGTTGTTCTGGCGCTTCACCAAGCCGCCGACCCATGTGGAGGGGCCCGCCCGGGAGCAGTTCTCCTGGGAGCTGGAACGCTTCTGCGAGCTGGCGCTCCGGGCCAACCCCAACGTGCTGGAGTGCCTGCACTCGCCGCTCGTGGAACGGATCGACGACACCGGCCGGGAACTGCTCGGCCTGCGCGGGGCGTTCCTGTCCCGCCGGGCCCACGAGACGTTCGTCCGCTATGCGATGGGCCAGCGCAGGAAGCTGGAGGCGGACGTACGGCAGCACGGCGCCCCGCGCTGGAAGCACGCCATGCACCTGCTGCGGCTGCTGGCGTGCGGCCGGGACCTGTTGCGGACGGGTGAGCTGGTCATCGGGGTCGGCGACGCGCGCGAGGAGCTCCTCGCGGTGAAGCGGGGAGAGGTCCCGTGGCCCGAGGTGGAGCGGCGGATGACGCGCCTGGCCGAGCAGAACGACGAGGCGCACACCCGCTCGCCGCTGCCTCCGGAGCCGGACCTGGAGCGCGTGGAGGCGTTCCTGGTACGGACCCGGAGGGCGTCGGCGGCGGCCTGCGGCTAGCCGAGCCGCGCGCGGACGACGAGGTCGTGCAGCGCGTCGAAGCCCGACGCGGTGTCCGGCAGCCGGGACGCGGCCCGGGCTTCGTCGAGGACCGCGTGCAGCGCCTCGACGTCCCGCGCCGCGACCGCTCCGTCCACGGCGCCCGCGGCGCCGTGCTCGGCCTCCGCCTTGGCCTCGATCAGGGACGGCAGGTACGCGGGCGTCGCCACCTCGCCCAGCAGCGTCGGCAGGTGCGCGACCAGTTCGCCGCTGCGCATCAGGTGGATGCCGGTGAGCAGCGCCCGGAACGTGTAGAGGAGCGGTTTCAGCTCACCGGTCCTCTCGTACAGCCGCCACTGGGTGCCGGCGAACCCCCGGTAGTGGTGGGCGTGGTTGCGGGTCATGACATCCGGCGCCCGTGCGGTCAGCTCCGCGTGGAGTGCGGTGGTGTGCACGACCAGCGGGGACAGCAGCTGCTCCAGGACGTAGCCGTTGGGCTTCAGCATGAGGCGGACGAACTTGCGGAGATCGTGGGTGACGAGGTCCATCTCGACCCCGTCGCGGTTCCACATGCGCGAGCGCGTCTCCTCGGGGTCGCGCAACCCGACGAGATCCTCCGCGGGCAGGACGTGGACCCCCCGCAGGTCCACGTCCGAGTCACGGGAGGGGAAGCCGTACAGATGCGCGCCGGAGACCGTGGCGAACAGGAGCGGTCCGGGCTCCTCGGCGAGGACGGGGGCGAAGTCGGTGACCGGCAGCCCGGCCCCGAGGAGGGGCGTCGTGTCGAGGTGCATGGGTCAAGCGTCCCAGAGCGCACCGAGCGACAGCAGGTCGCTGCGGTACTCGATGCGTTCCGACCACTCCTTGGGCCACGCGCCCGCCCCCAGGTGCGCCCCGGCCAGCGCGCCGGTCATGCAGCCCAGCGAGTCGGAGTCGCCCCGGGTGCAGGCGGCCCGGCGCAGCGCGGTGACCGGCTCCTCCGGGAAGAGGAGGAAGCAGTGCAGGGCCGTGGCGAGGGCCTCCTCGGCGATCCAGCCGTCCCCGGTGGTCTCGCAGGGGTCGGTCTCCGGGGACGGGTCGCGCAGGGCGTCCTGCAGCCTGGCCAGTACGGCCAGGCACTCGTCCCAGCCGCGCCGGATGTACGCCTCGGGTGAGGCGTCCCCCGCGTACCGCCAGAGGTCGCCGAGCCAGCGCTCCAGGTAGCGGCCGCTGTTCTCGTAGGCGTAGCTGCGCAGTTGGCCGACCAGTCCGAGAGGTTCGGACCCCTGTGCCAGCAGGAACACCGCGCGGGCCATCAGGTCGGAGGCGGCCAGGGCGGTGGGGTGGCCGTGGGTGAGGGCGGCCTGGAGCTGGGCCGCACCGGAGCGCTGCTCCTCGCTGAGGCCGGGGACGAGCCCGACCGGCGTCACCCTCATGTTGGCGCCGCAGCCCTTGGAGCCGGTCCGGCTGGCCTCCTGCCAGGGCCGTTCGCTGTCGAGCATGCGGCAGGCCGTCATGCAGGTGCGGCCGGGTGCGCGGTTGTTGTCCGGCGAGTGGTACCAGTCGACGAACTCCTCGCGGACGGGGCGCACCAGCCGCGAAGGGGTGAGCAGTCCGCGGTCCATGGCGGTGCGTATGCCGCGCCCCAGGGCGAGCGTCATCTGGGTGTCGTCGGTGACGATCGCCGGCTCGGGGAGCCGCATCTGCCGCCAGGGCCCGCACTTGGCGAGGATGGACGGCACGTTGTTGAACTCGGTCGGGAAGCCCAGCGCGTCGCCGAGCGCGAGCCCGGTCAGCGCGCCCGTGGCGGCCTGCTTGGTGAGAATCCTTGTCGGGATCATGATGTCCGTCCTTCCGGGCGTCCTTCCGGGCGCAGGAGTGGTGGGTGCAGGGCGGTGGCGGCACCCGCCCGGTACAGGGCGGCCGGTTTCCCGCGTCCGCCGGTGCGGCGCGGGGGTCCGTCGACCGCCTGGACGAAACCGGGCGTGGTCAGGACCTTGCGCCGGAAATTGGGCCGGTCGAGCTCGACGCCCCAGACGGTCTCGTAGACCTGCTGGAGCTCCCCCAGCGTGAACTCGGCGGGACAGAAGGCGGTGGCCAGACAGGAGTACTCCAGCCGGGCGCCGATCCGGTCGTACGCGTCGGCCAGGATGCGGTCGTGGTCGAAGGCCAGCGGTTCGGTGCCGCCCGCCTCCCACCACTGCGCGCGTGCCGCGTCCCCGCCGCCCCGCGGTTCGGGAAGGTCCGGGACGAGTGCGGCGTACGCGACGGAGACGACCCGCATCCTGGGGTCGCGGTCCGGGTCGCTGTAGGTGCGCAGCTGTTCGAGGTGGAGGGCGCACACGCTGTTCCGGCTGAGTCCCGTCTCCTCGGCGAGCTCGCGGCGCGCCGCCTCCTCCGCGGATTCGCGGGGCAGCACGAAGCCTCCGGGCAGCGCCCAGCGGCCCCGGTAGGGGGCTTCGCCCCGTTCCACGAGCAGGACGTGGAGCCGGCCTTCCCGGACGGTGAAGACCGCGAGGTCGACGGTGACGGCGAAGGGGACGAAGGCGTGGGGGTCGTATCCCTCGGGGGCGGTGCTCACCTCTTCTCCGGGAGGGGGTCGGCGAGGCGCGGACCGGTGGCGAGGAGAGCGTCCACGGCCGCGACCGCGGTGTCCAGACGGGTCCGGTGCGGGCCCGTCACCTCGATGAACCGCCGTCCGGTGCGGGTGAGTTCGGCGCGGAAGCGGTCGGTCATCCAGGGCCGCAGCTCCTCGCCGTCGCGCAGCCCGTCGTCCTCGAACGCGACGCCCTCGTGGTCGGTGAGCAGCCACAGGTGGTGGGGTGTCAGGTCGGCGGTCCGCTCCACGAGCGGGTTGCGTCCGCCGATGTACCGCTCGTGCCAGACGGTGGTGGCGAAGGAGTCGGTGTCGCAGAAGAGGACCGGGGAGCCGATGCGTGCGGCGGCCTCCTCCCGGGCGTTCTGGGTCTCGGCGATGAGGGGGAAGTCGTCCGTGTGGAAGGTGACGTCCTCCCACTGCGCGCCGGGCCAACGGCTGCGCAGGTCCGCCAGTTTCCGTTCGCTGAACTCCCGTCCGTACTCGGCGACGTACTGGGTGTGCGACCAGGCGCCGCCGCGCCGCCGGTAGTGCTCCGTCAGCGCCCGGGCCAGGGTGGTGGTGCCGGTCGACTCGGCGCCGAGGACGACGATCCGGCGGGTGAGCGCCGCCCGTACGGGAGGTTCGAGGTAGTCCCAGCAGCCGGCCGGGTCCGCCCGGACCGCGGTGCCGGAGACGGGGAAGACGGTGCGGGCGGGATCGACGAGCTCGGACCGGGCGCCGAAGCGGCGGGCCAGTTCGTCGCCGTACGACTCCGAGCTGAAGACGGCGTCGACCTGTTCGGGGACGGCCCCGGTGAACACGGCCATGTGCGCGTCCCAGATCGCCGGGTCCCCCAGGTCCATGGGGATGTCGTCGACGGCGCCGACCACCCGCACGCCGGGGTGCACCTCGCGCATCCAGGCGACCCGGTCGGCGAGGGGCACGGATTCGACGGAGGCGGCGCAGACCAGGACGGTGAGCCGCTCGCAGCGGTCCTGCGCGGTGCGGACGAGGTGGTGGTGGCCGGCGTGCGGCGGGTAGAACTTGCCGAGGACCAGGCCGTGGCCGTAGCGCTTCACGCGGGCACCCGCTCCCGGCCCGGGGCGGCGGCGAGGTCGCGGCTCCAGTTGCGCAGCCCGATCAGGCAGAGCGTGAGGAAGCCGGCGTACAGCAGGGAGGTGAGGTAGAGCTCCTTGTGCGCGTACAGCGGGATGTAGACCACGTCGGCGGCGATCCACAGCCACCAGGACTCGACCCGCTTGCGGCACTGCCCGTACGTCGCCATGAGGGACAGCGAGGTCGTCAGGGCGTCCCAGAAGGGGACGGTCGAGTCGGTGGCCCGGGACAGCAGCAGGGTGAGGCCGAGAGTCCCCGCCACCCCCGCCGCGAGCAGCCAGGTCCATTCGGTGCGTGTGGTTCTGCGCACCGGCAGGACCGATGAACCTGGTCCACCCCCGTGGGTCCAGGTCCACCAGCCGTACGCGGCGAGGGTGATGAAGACGATCTGCAGGCCGGCGTCGGCGTACAGACCGGACTGGGCGAACAGCAGGATGAAGAACAGGTTGTTGGCGATGCCGATCGGCCAGTTGGCGAGGTGCTGGCGGGCCACGAGCCAGACGCACAGCGCCCCGCTGCCGAATCCGAGCACCTCGGTCCAGCTGACCGGGGTGTCCAGGACCGTCACCAGGGGCTGCTGCAGGGGGTCGAGTATGTCCGCGAGCGTCACGCCGTTCCTTCTCTCTTTAATAGTCACTCTGACTATAAAGAAGAACCGGCGGCAGCAAAAGGCCCGCGGCCGGTTCCCTGTTCGAAATGAACCAGGAACCGGCCGCGGGCCGTTCGGTGCGGGGCGCGGGTTACAGGCCGACCTCGCGCATCAGCATGCCGACCTCGGTGTTGGTCAGCCGGCGCAGCCAGCCGGACTTCTGGTCGCCCAGCGGGATCGGCCCGAAGGACGTGCGCACGAGCCGCTCGACCGGGAAGCCGGCCTCGGCCAGCATCCGGCGGACGATGTGCTTGCGGCCCTCATGGAGGGTCACCTCGACCAGGTAGTTCTTGCCGGTGTTCTCGACGACCCGGAAGTGGTCGGCGCGGGCGTACCCGTCCTCCAGCTGGATGCCGCCCTTGAGCCGCTTGCCGAGGTCGCGCGGGAGCGGGCCCTGGATGGCGGCCAGGTAGATCTTCTTCACCCCGTACCCGGGGTGCGTCAGGCGGTGGGCCAGCTCACCGTGGTTCGTGAGCAGGATGATGCCCTCGGTCTCGGTGTCGAGCCGGCCGACGTGGAACAGCCGCGTCTCGCGGTTGTTGACGTAGTCGCCGAGGTTCTGACGGCCGTCGGGGTCCCCCATCGTGGAGACGACACCGGCGGGCTTGTTCAGCGCGAAGAACAGGTGCGACTGGGTCGCGACGGTCAGGCCGTCGACCTTGATCTCGTCCTTCTGCGGGTCGACCCGCCTGCCCTGCTCGAGGACGATCTCGCCGTTGACCTCGACCCTGGCCTGCTCGATCAGCTCCTCGCACGCCCGGCGCGAGCCCATGCCGGCCCGGGCGAGGATCTTCTGCAGCCGCTCGCCCTCCTGCTCGGCGCCCGGGTGCGTCCGGGGTGTCTTGATCTCGGGCTTGTCCGCGTACCGGTCGCGGTTGCGCTGCTCGATCTTGGCGTCGAGCTCGCGCGGGCGGGACGGGGCGCCCACGCGGCGCCCACCCTTGGTCACGTTCTGTGCGGACTTGGGGCCGCCCTTGGCCCCGCCGCGGGCTGCCGCGCCGCGGCCCTTGCGGGCGCCGCCGTCGCCGCCCGGCTTGTCGGAGCCCACGTCGTAGCGGCGCTCCTCGGGGCGGGGCCGGCGGGGACGCTGCTCCTGCTTGTCGTCACGCTCGCCGTCACGCCCGGAGCCGGAGACCCGGGGGTTCGGGTTGCTGCTCCGGCCGCTGCCGCTGTTGTTCCTGCCGCCTGCGCCGCCGCTCCAGGAGCCGCTGCCGCCGCCACTCCTGCCGCCGCTCTTGCCGCTTCCGCTGTTGCTGCCACTGCTTCGCATCAAAAATCCGTCTTGTCGTCTGCGTGAGTTTCCGGGGTGTCCGGTGCGTCCGGATCGAACGACGGCACACCCTCTAGCGTCTCAGCCTCGATCGCGTCCGCCTCCGGGAGGAAGGGCGCGAGCTCCGGGAGCTCGTCCAGGCCTCGCAGGCCCATGCGCTCCAGAAAGTAGTTCGTCGTCCTGTACAGGATCGCACCTGTTTCGGGTTCCGCGCCCGCCTCCTCGACCAGACCCCTCTGCATGAGGGTCCGCAGGACGCCGTCGCAGTTCACTCCGCGCACCGCGGAGACCCTGGACCGGCTCACGGGCTGGCGGTACGCGACGACCGCGAGCGTCTCCAGCGCCGCCTGCGTGAGCCGTGCCTGCCGGCCGTCCAGCACGAAGCCCTCGACCGCCGCCGCGTACTCCGGGCGGGTGTAGAAGCGCCAGCCCCCGGCGATGAGCCGCAGGTCGAAGCCACGGCCCTGGGCCGTGTACTCGTCGGCGAGCTCGCGCAGCGCGTCCGCGACGGCCCGGCGGGGACGCTGGAGCACCTTGGCCAGGTGCTCCTCGGTGGCGGGCTCGTCGACGACCATGAGGACCGCTTCCAGTGCGGGCCGGAGGTCGAGCGCGGCGACCGCGCCGTCACGTCCGGTGTCGTCTGCACTCATTCCTGTACTCCTCCTGTGCCTCGCGCACCTCATGGTCGAACTCGTCCGTGACGAGTGGCTCGGCCCCCTCCGCACCGGCCCAGCGCACCAGGAGTTCCCCCAGTGCCTCCTCCTGGTCCAGGGTGACCGCCTTCTCCCGGTAGAGCTCCAGGAGCGCCAGGAACCGGGCGACGACGGTGAGGGTGTCCCCCGCGTCCTCGGTGAGCACCCGGAAGCTGAGCTCGCCCTCGGCACGCAGCCGGTCCACCACGATTCCGGCCTGTTCCCGCACGCTGACCAGCGGTGCGTGGATGTGGTCGACGTAGACCTGCGGCACGGGCCGGGGCTGCATGGCCTTCACCGCGAGCCGGGCGAAACCGTCCGGGCCGATGCTGATGACGACCTCGGGCAGCAGCTCGGCATGGTGGGGTTCGAGTCCGACGGTTCGGGGGTGGCGGCGGGATTCGGACTCCAGGCGGTCGCTGAGGATCCCGGCGATCCGCTTGTACGCGCGGTACTGCAGCAGCCGCGCGAAGAGCAGGTCCCGCGCCTCCAGGAGCGCGAGGTCCGCCTCGTCCTCCACCTCTGCGGTGGGCAGCAGCCGGGCGGCCTTCAGGTCGAGCAGGGTCGCGGCGACGACCAGGAACTCGGTGGTCTGGTCGAGGTCCCAGTCCGGCCCCATGGCGCGGATGTGGGCCATGAACTCGTCGGTGACGCGGGAGAGAGCGACCTCGGTCACATCGAGCTTGTGCTTGGAGATCAGCTGGAGCAGCAGGTCGAAGGGGCCCTCGAAGTTGACCAGCCGCACGGTGAACCGCTTGTCGTCGGCGGCCCCGGGCACCTCGCCGGCCCCGGTGCCCCCCTCGGCCGGTGCGGCCGCCCCTGCGGGGCCGGGAGGTACGGCCGCCCCTGCGGGGCCTGTGCCGCCCTCGGCGGGCCCGAGGGCTCCCCGGTCGCCCACCGGGGCCGTCCGGGGCTCCTCGACCCCCTGGGGCGCGTCTGCCGGACCTGTGGGCTCGTCCACCGGGCTCGCGGGCCCGGTCCCGGGCTCCGGAAGCACGTTCCCGGAGGCGTCCGCCTCACCCCGGCCGGCCGCGGGCCGGGCACCCGGCCCGCGGCCGAGCGCGCGGCGGGGCGGGCGGGCGGGGTGGTCGGCAGTCGGCATCGCGGTCCAGGGGTGCGGCGGAGGCGTACGGGCACGGCGGCCCGCGACGACGGGCCGGGCCGCCGTGTCGGCGGCCCTCCCGCAGGCTACCGGCGCCGCGCCGGTCAGCGGCCGCGCAGCCTCCGTACGAGGATGCTCGCGTCGCCCCGGGACTCCAGGTCCGCGAGCACCACGGCGACCGCTTCCCGGACGATGCGTCCGCGGTCGACGGCGAGGCCGTGCTCACCGCGCAGCACCAGCCGCGCGTGCTCCAGGTCCATCAGTTCCTCGGCCGACACGTAGACGGTGATCTTCTCGTCGTGACGTTCCCTGCCGCTCGGCCGGCGGTTCGCACCCCGCCCACCGCCGCCGCCGCGTCCGCGCTGCTGCTGGACGGTGGCAGCGGTCTCCTGCGGTGCGGAGCGGGGCTGGGGCGTGCCGGGCCCGTCGGGGCGGCTGCGGGGGCCTCCGCCGTCGGAGTCCGCGGTGGAGTGCTCCTGGCGGGACTGCGCGGCCGTCGTGCCGCCGCTTCCCCCGGGGGTCCCGCCCTGGCCGCCGGTGTCGGCCGCCGGGTCGCTCCCTCCGGCCGGCGCGGGCACCCGCGCCTCACCGTTCGCCTTGCGTCGCCGGTCGGCGGGTGAGGCCTGGAGGCCCATGCCTCCGGTGGTGCGGAACAGCTCGTCGGCCCCCGGCAGACTCACTCGGCGTGACACCGGGCGAGCACCTCCCTGGCGAGCTGGCGATAGGCGGCGGCACCGACCGAGTTGGAGGCGTACGTGGTGATGGGCTCACCGGCCACCGTGGTCTCCGGGAAACGCACCGTGCGTCCGATGACGGTGTGGTAGACGTGCTCGTCGAAGGCCTCGACGACGCGCGCGAGCACCTCACGGCTGTGAACCGTGCGGGAGTCGTACATGGTCGCGAGGATGCCGTCGAGCTCCAGTTCCGGGTTGAGCCGCTCCTGGACCTTCTCGATCGTCTCGGTGAGCAGCGCCACACCTCGCAGCGCGAAGAACTCGCACTCGAGCGGGACTATCACCCGGTGAGCCGCCGTCAGGGCGTTCACGGTGAGCAGGCCCAGCGAGGGCTGACAGTCGATCACGATGTAGTCGTAGTCGGCCATCAGCGGCTTGAGCGCACGCTGCAGCGTGGACTCCCGCGCCACCTCGCTCACCAGCTGCACCTCGGCGGCCGAGAGGTCGATGTTGCTCGGCAGCAGGTCCATGTTGGGCACGGCGGTCTTGAGCAGGACCTCGTCGGCCACCATGCCCCGCTCCATGAGCAGGTTGTAGACGGTGAGGTCGAGCTCCATCGGGTTGACCCCGAGGCCGACCGACAGGGCTCCCTGCGGGTCGAAGTCGACGAGCAGGACGCGTCGCCCGTACTCGGCGAGCGCGGCACCCAGGTTGATGGTCGACGTGGTCTTGCCGACGCCGCCCTTCTGGTTGCACATCGCGATGATCTTCGCGGGGCCGTGATCGGTCAGCGGACCGGGGATCGGGAAGTACGGCAGCGGCCGGCCGGTGGGGCCGATCCGCTCGCGGCGCTGGCGAGCGGCATCGGGCGCGAGCGTGGCCGCGTACTCCGGATCGGGCTCGTATTCGGCGTCTGGGTCGTAGAAGTGCCCCTCGGGCACCTCGGCGAAGTCGGCGAAGTGGGCGGTCTCTCGGCCACTTTCGTTGCCGGCCATGGCGTTCACGTGTAGGCCGTCCATCATCTGGGGGGCTGTCGTCATGTGCTGGTGGGTGGCGAAGGTGCGGACAGCGACGGAGCCGACAGCTTCGAGCCCGATCGGGCTCAGACCCCGTGCAGGCATCCCTGGTTGACCACCCCCGGGAGTAATTGTCGACTCATTCACAAGTCGTCCTACCTCCTTGGATGCGACCAGGAAACTTATCGATAGGTCAGCGTGGCACCATGCCGACGATTGGCGACTCTATGGCGTGTCACCGGTTCGCAGCAACACAATCCGCCGGACCCGGCCCGATGTGTCGGCAATCGAACACCCCTCTGTCAAGGGTGCCGGACGTCCCGTGCGCGCCATTCACGGGGGTGCAAAACGGGTATGGGGTTACGTGTCCGGCGAGTTGAACGGGGCACGCGCGAAGGCCCGGCACACGCGCGGCCGGACCCTGCTGGGCAAGGTCCGGCCGGACGTACGAGGTTGACGGAACGGGTTGACGGAGGGGGTCGGCCGCTCAGCCGAGAAGCGCGGCCGGCTCGACGTGGTCGAGCCCGTGCGCCTCGGCCACCTCGCGGTAAACGACCTGGCCGTCATGGGTGTTGAGGCCCCTGGCGAGAGCTGCGTCACGGCGCAGGGCGTCGGCCCAGCCGCGGTTCGCGAGCTCCAGGATGTAGGGCAGCGTGGCGTTCGTGAGGGCGTACGTGGAGGTGTTCGGCACCGCGCCCGGCATGTTGGCGACGCAGTAGAAGACCGAGTTGTGGACCATGAAGGTCGGCTCGGCGTGCGTGGTCGGGTGCGAGTCCTCGAAGCAGCCGCCCTGGTCGATCGCGATGTCGACAAGAACACTTCCGGGCTTCATCCGGGCGACCAGCGCGTTGGTGACCAGCTTCGGGGCCTTCGCGCCGGGAATCAGCACGGCACCCACGACGAGGTCGGCCTCGATGACGGCCTTCTCGAGCTCGAGGGCGTTGGAGACGACCGTCCGCACCTTGGTGCCGAAGATCCGGTCGGCCTCGCGGAGCTTGTTGATGTCCCTGTCGAGCAGCGTCACGTGGAAGCCGAGCCCGACGGCGATCTGCGTGGCGTTCCAGCCGGAGACACCGCCGCCGATGACGACGGCCCTGGCCGAGCCGGTCCCGGGGACGCCGCCGGGGAGCACACCGCGACCGCCGACCGAACGCATCAGGTGGTACGCGCCGACCTGCGGGGCGAGGCGGCCGGCGACCTCGGACATGGGGGCGAGCAGCGGCAGCGCGCGGTTCGCGGTCTCGACGGTCTCGTACGCGATCGCGGTGGTGCCCGACTCCAGCAGGGCGTCGGTGCAGGCGCGGGAGGCGGCGAGGTGCAGGTACGTGAAGAGCGTCTGCCCCTTGCGCAGGCGGTGGTACTCCTCGGCGACCGGTTCCTTGACCTTGAGCAGCAGGTCGGCGGCGGCCCACACCTCGTCGGCGGTGGGCAGGATCCGCGCACCCGCGGCTACGTACTCCTCGTCCGGGATGGAGGAGCCCTCGCCGGCGTACTGCTCGACGAACACCTGGTGGCCGTGACGGACGAGTTCGTGCACTCCGGCGGGGGTGATCGCCACTCGGAACTCGTTGTTCTTGACTTCGCGGGGGATGCC
Source organism: Streptomyces clavifer (assembly GCF_036345975.1). Lineage (NCBI taxonomy): Bacteria > Bacillati > Actinomycetota > Actinomycetes > Kitasatosporales > Streptomycetaceae > Streptomyces > Streptomyces clavifer. The sequence continues at coordinate 1,606,484 of NZ_CP107793.1, forward strand.
GACCTTCACGTCGATCACGGTCCTTGGCTCGCAGGGCAGCTCGGGCATAGCGGGAGGTACCCACATGAACCAAGCCTAAAGGGGACACCGCAGGGGTGCGCGGCAGAGCCATCATTATTGAAGGACTTCCCGCTGTCCAGCCTTACAAAGCATTAAGTTTTCACCGAAGTACTACGGATTTCGTAGGCCGAGCCCTACTCTCCCAGTAATCTGTCGGCTGCCGCCCTGTGCAGCCCCGCCGCCGCCGGGTCCCCGAGCCGGTCCAGCGTGTCCGCCAGCCGCAGCTCGAGGGCGCCCTGCAGCCGCACATCCCCCGCCCGGCGGGCCAGGTCCACCGCCTCACGGCAGGTGTGCAGCGACTCCTGCGGGCGGCCCGCGTACTCCTGCACCCGTGCGGCCTCGCTGGTCGCCCGCGCCTGGGCGGGCAGGTCGCCGAGCCTGCGGTGCCCCGCCGCCGCGGCCCGCCAGTTGCGCAGGGCCTCGCCGTAACGTCCCGCGTAGCTGTGGACGGCGCCGAGCCGCCCGTAGAGCCGGGCCTCGTCGGCCCGCTCCCCCTGCGTGAGCCGCTGCGCGAGGGCCCGGCCGTACCAGTCCGAGGCCCGGTTGAAGTCCCCCAGCTCCGCGTAGGCCCCCCCTACGGATTCCATGGCGCGGCCCGTCGCGTAGAGGTCGTTCGCCGCGCGGCCGGCGTCCAGCGCGGCCCGGTAGCGGGTCAGCGCCTCCTGGGTGCGGCCGGTCCTGGCGTCCAGGTCGGCGAGGTTGAGCAGCGCGGCGGCCTTCTCCCGGTGCAGGTCGCGGCGTTCCGCCACGTCCAGGACCAGCGCGTGCAGCCCGTACAGCTCGGGCGCGGCCTCCTCGGTGCCCCGGTGCACGGCGAGCGCCCGGACGAGTGCCGCGACCAGTCGGCGGGCGAGGGTGTCCAGCTCCCCGTCCTGGACGGCGAGCCGGGCGGAGGCCAGCAGGGCGGGCTGCCGGATCCGCAGCCACTCGGCGGCGGCGTCCGGATTGGGGAAGCGCAGCGAGCGGGGCAGTCCGGCGAGCTTGCGGCGGGCAGGTGAGCCCTCCGGGTCGGTGACCGCCCGGCAGGACTGGAGCTGGCGTACGGTCCGCTCCAGCATCCTGGCCCGGGCCAGCTGGATCTCGGCCGGCCGGTCCCGTTCCTCCAGCAGGGCGCGGAGCAGGGGGGCGAGACAGCCGGGCACCTCGTACTGGGGCTGCTCCGCGCCGTTCGACCGCATCAGTCCGAGCCGGACGAAGTCGTCCAGGGTCGTCTGGGCCGCGGAGACGGAGCACCCCGCCAGCGCGGAGGCGGTGTGCGCGTCGGCCAGTCCGGCGGGGGCGAGCGCGAGAAGCCGCAGTGTCCGGGCGGCGGCCGGCGGCAGGGAGTCGTGGACCAGCCGGAAGGCGCGGGCCAGCGGGCGGGCGCCGGTGGGCTGTTCGGCATCGTCGGGCAGCTCGCGCAGCTGCTTGGTGACGTCGGCGACCGAGGCGCCCGGACGGGCGGCGAGCAGGCCGGCGACCAGCGTCAGGGCGGCGGGCAGTCCGGCGCACTCCTCGGTCAGCGTCTCGGCGGTCCGAGGGTCGACCGTGATCCTGACCTGCCCGATGGTGCGGGCGAGCAGGTGGACGGCGGATCCCGCGTCCATGCCTCCGATGGTGCACGGACGGACGCCCGGAATGCCGGTGAGCGGGCCGGTGGAGGTGGCCACGACCAGGCAGTCCGGGTTGTCCGGCAGCAGCGGGTCGACCTGTTCGGCGTCCACCGCGTCGTCGAGCAGGATCAGGGCGCGGCGTTCGGCGAACGCCGCGCGGACCACTTCGGAGAGCTCGTCCTCGTCCGCGCCGGGCGGGGCGGGGACCGCGAGCAGGTCCAGGAGTTCGCGCGCGGTGCGCTCGACGGGTACGCGTGCGCCGTCGTGATCGGTGAGCGCGACCCGGAAGACCCCGTCGGGGTAGTCGCCCGGTTCCGCCAGCCGGCGCGCCAGTTCGGCCGCGAGGGCGGTGCGTCCGGATCCGGGCCGGCCCGCGATCAGCAGGACCCGGGCACGGGCGGCCTTGCGGCCGGCCAGCGTGTCCAGACCGGCTCGCCCGATGTCGTCCTGAAGGGCTCTCAACTCGCGTTCGCGGCCGAAGAATTGGGGTGGGGTGGCACCGGATGGCCGCTTGGATCCCGACGCCCCCGCCACGCCGGCCGGGCCGCTGGTGTCCACCGCCTGATCGGTCACTGGCCACGCTCCACTTCACTGCACGCGGTTGCCCGCCGGAACTCCGGTCGGGACCTTTCGAGCGTAGTTCAGCGGTGCGGACGATCACGGCCGAGCGGGGCGGGTACGTCCCCCGATCGGATCAGCGTTTCTTACGATCGGTCCCCGGCCGGGTACGCGGGGCCGTGGCGGGGGTACGCGGCCGGGCCGGCCGGGCGCCGGTCCCCGTCGGCGCCGGCCGGTCCCCCGCCGTCTCGGGCGCTCAGGCCTCGAAGGGCCTGGCGGGCCACGGCGCCTCGGCCGGCCGCAACGCGTCCACCCCGTCGCCCGCGAGCACCGCGGTGAGCGCCAGGACGCCCACCACCAGGCAGTTGTTGTGGAGTTCCCCGGCGAGCACCCCCTGCACGAGCTCCGGGAGCGGCACCCGGGCCTGCTCCATGTCGGCCTCCTCCTCGGAGACCTCGAAGCGCTCGCCCTCCACCTCGGAGAGGTCCCGGGCGAGGAAGACGCGTACGGCTTCGTCGCAGCCGCCGGGCGTGGTGTAGACGTCGGTCAGCACCCGCCAGTCCTCGGCCTTGACGTGCGCCTCCTCGTACAGCTCGCGCTGTGCGGCGTGCAGCGGGTTCTCCCCCGGGATGTCGAGGAGTCCGGCGGGGATCTCCCACAGCTTCTGGCGCACCGGGTGGCGGTACTGCCGCAGGACGAGGACACGGCCTGCCTCGTCGAGCGCGAGGACGGCGACGGAGCCCGGGTGGACCTGGTAGTCGCGGCGTGCGACGGTGCCGTCGGGCATCACCACGTCGTCGGTGCGGACGCTGGTCTTGTTGCCGGTGAAGGGCGTCACCGTCGCGGTGACCTGCCACTCCTCGGGCGTGTCCTGGATTCCCATGTACGTCCTCCCACGAAAAACAGAAACCGGGGCACGCATCCGGTGAAGGATCCGTACCCCGGTCAACCGTATCGCCTTATGCGGGGGCGTCCGTCCCGCGTGCCGCGACCTGGCGCGCGACGGCGGCCTTCACCAGGCCCGCGAAGAGCGGGTGCGGGCGGGTCGGGCGGGAGCGCAGCTCCGGGTGCGCCTGGGTGGCGACCAGGTAGGGGTGGGTCTCGCGCGGGTACTCGACGTACTCGACGAGCTTGTTGTCCGGGGAGGTGCCGGAGAAGACCAGTCCGGCCTTCTTCTCCAGCTCCGCACGGTAGGCGTTGTTGACCTCGTAGCGGTGGCGGTGCCGCTCGTCCACGTACGGCTGGTCGTCGTACGCCTCGCGGACGACGGAACCCTCGGCGAGCTTCGCCGGGTACAGGCCGAGCCGCATGGTGCCGCCCAGGTCGCCCGCGCCCTCGACGTAGGCGAGCTGCTCCTCCATCGTCGAGATGACGGGATGGCCCGTGGCGGCGTCGAACTCGGTGGAGTTGGCGTCGGGGATCCCCGCGAGGTTGCGCGCGGCCTCGATCACGATGCACTGCAGGCCCAGGCACAGGCCGAGCAGCGGCACCTTGTTCTCGCGGGCGTACTGGATCGCGCCGACCTTGCCGATCACGCCGCGCTCGCCGAAGCCGCCGGGGATGCACACGGCGTCGACGTCACCGAGCTGCTTGTGCGCGCCCGCCGGGGTCTTGCAGTCGTCGGAGGCGACCCACTTGACCTTGACGCGGGCCCTGTTCGCGAAGCCGCCGGCCCGGATGGCCTCGGTGACCGAGAGGTAGGCGTCGGGCAGGTCGATGTACTTGCCGACCAGCGCGACGGTGACCTCGTGGTCGGGGTTGTGGACACGGTCCAGCAGGTCGCCCCAGGTCGTCCAGTCGACGTCGCGGAACGGCAGGTCGAGCTTGCGGACGACGTAGGCGTCCAGTCCCTCGGAGTGCAGCACCTTCGGGATGTCGTAGATCGACTTCGCGTCCGGGCAGGCCACCACGGCGGCCTCGTCGACGTCGCACATCAGCGAGATCTTGCGCTTGATGGAGAGCGGTACGTCGCGGTCGGCGCGCAGCACGATGGCGTCGGGCTGGATGCCGATGTTGCGCAGGGCCGCGACGGAGTGCTGGGTCGGCTTCGTCTTCAGCTCGCCGGACGGGCCGATGTAGGGCAGCAGCGAGATGTGCACGACGAAGACGTTGTCGCGGCCGACCTCGTGACGCACCTGGCGGACGGTCTCGAGGAACGGCAGCGACTCGATGTCGCCGACCGTGCCGCCGACCTCGGTGATGACGACGTCGACGTCGTCGGTCGCCATACGGCGGATGCGGTGCTTGATCTCGTTGGTGATGTGGGGGATGACCTGGACGGTGTCGCCGAGGTACTCGCCGCGCCGCTCCTTGGCGATGACCTGCGAGTAGACCTGGCCGGTCGTGACGTTGGCCGAGCCGTCGAGGTCGACGTCGAGGAAGCGCTCGTAGTGGCCGATGTCCAGGTCGGTCTCGGCGCCGTCGTTCGTGACGAACACCTCACCGTGCTGGAAGGGGTTCATCGTGCCGGGGTCGACGTTGAGGTAGGGGTCGAGCTTCTGCATGGTGACCCGCAGGCCACGCGCCTTGAGCAGGGCACCCAGACTTGACGCAGTCAGACCCTTGCCGAGGGAGGAGGCGACACCCCCGGTGACGAAGATGTGCTTGGTCGTCGTGGATGAGGGCTGCATAGCCAAAGGGGGCTCCCGTGGTCGCGATCGTGAGGTGCGTGCCGGCGTGCCGTACGGAGAATTCCGGAGGCGCCGTCGCTGCGGTTCGGGGGCCTCGTCCACTGTCGGGACGACCACCGGTCCACGGGCTACCAGGGTAACAGCGACGAGGAGAGGTCGCTTCCGGCCACTCCTCGCACACGGTTGACACAAGATCACCGCAGTCGTTCCACGTTCTGCCCATTCTCCGGTAACGGGCGGCGGACAAGTCGCGGACAGTCGCGCGGAACCCCCGGGTGCGTCGTATCCTGCTCGGACACTCGCTGCCGAGTTGGCCGGCCCAGCGGCAACACCCCAGCCCGCTCACCCGTGCAAGAGCTCGTCGGTTCTACTACAACGACCCCTTGACCAGCAGTAAGCGCCCTTCGGGGCGACATGGCCGTTCGACTGGAGACGCACGTGGCCGGGCGCATCGAGGATTACGCACTCATCGGAGACATGCAGACCGCAGCCCTGGTCTGCCGGGACGGCACAGCAGACTGGCTGTGCCTGCCCCGCTTCGATTCCCATGCCGTGTTCGCCGGGCTTCTCGGCACGGAGGAACACGGATTCTGGCGGTTGGGACCCGCCCGCGCGGAGGGGGCTCAGCCCGCCGCCGCGGACCGGCGCCGCTACCGGGGCGACTCGCTCGTCCTGGAATCGGAGTGGGACACCCCGCGCGGCACGGTCCGCGTGACCGATTTCATGCCGCCGCGCGACGGCGCCCCGCAGCTCATCCGCATCGTGGAAGGTGTCAGCGGCCGGGTGCAGATGCGCTCGGAGCTGCGGATGCGTTTCAGCTACGGGCGGGTCACCCCCTGGGTGCACAAGGTCGACGGCCGTACGGTCGCCGTCGCGGGGCCGGACTCGGTCTGGCTGGACACCGAGGCCGACACGTACGGCCGGAACCTGACGACGTACTCCGACTTCACCGTGGCACCCGGGGACCGGATCGCGTTCACGATCAGCTGGCAGCCCTCGCACCGCGAGCCGCCCGCCCTGCCGGACCCCGAGGGTTCGCTGGAGGCGACGGAGAACTTCTGGCGCGAGTGGGTCGAGCAGTGCACGTACCACGGGCCCTACCGGGAGGCGGTGGTGCGCTCGCTGATCACGCTGAAGGCGCTCACGTACGCGCCGACCGGCGGCATCGTGGCGGCTCCGACCACCTCTCTGCCGGAGGACATCGGCGGCTCACGCAACTGGGACTACCGCTACACCTGGCTGCGGGACGCGGCGATCACGCTCTCCTCCCTGCTGCGCACCGGCTACCGCGAGGAGGCCCGCGCGTGGCGCGAGTGGCTGCTGCGGGCGGTCGCGGGCGACCCGGAGAACCTGCAGATCATGTACGGCATCGCGGGTGAGCGGGAGCTCGGCGAGGCGGAGCTGGACTGGCTGCCCGGTTATGAGAACTCCGGTCCGGTGCGGGTGGGCAACGGCGCGGCGAACCAGCTGCAGCTCGACGTGTACGGCGAGGTCACCGAGGCGCTCCATCTGGCGCACATGACGGGTCTGACCCGCAACGACTACGCGGTGGGCCTCCAGCTCAAGCTGATCAGCTATCTGGAGAAGCACTGGGAGGAACCGGACGAGGGCATCTGGGAGGTGCGGGGGCCGCGCAGGCACTTCGTGCACTCCAAGGTGATGGCCTGGGTGGCGGTCGACCGCACCATCAAGCTGATCGAGTCCGGGGACACCGACGGGCCGCTGGAGCGGTGGCTGCAGCTGCGCGACGACATCCACCGCGACGTCTGCGAGCGGGGTTACGACAAGGAGCGCAACACCTTCACCCAGTCCTACGGGTCGAAGGAGCTGGACGCCTCCCTGCTGCTGATTCCGCAGATGGGCTTCCTGCCGCCCGACGACAAGCGGGTCATCGGCACGATCGAGGCGATCCAGCGCGAGCTGTCCACGGAGGACGGCTTCGTCCTGCGCTACCCGACGGCCGGTGAGGACGCGGGCGTGGACGGGCTGGAGGGCGACGAGGGCGCGTTCCTGGCCTGTTCGTTCTGGCTGGCCGACGACCTCGCGATGATCGGCAGGGTCGACGAGGCCCGCCAGCTCTTCGAGAAGCTGCTGTCCCTGCGCAACGACCTGGGGCTGCTGGCCGAGGAGTGGGACGCTCGGCTGCAGCGCCAGGTGGGTAACTTCCCGCAGGCGTTCAGCCATGTGCCGCTGATCGACACGGCGCTGCGGCTCACGGCGAGCGGGGCGTACGTCGGCTGATCCAGAGGCGTGACAGAACCTGCGGGACGGCCGATGTCCACGGTCCGGCCTACGATGGAAGGGTTCTGTCACGCCCTGCGAAGGGGGCAGCATGACGCCCCGCGAACCTTTGGCGGACGCCGGCCTGGCCGGCCTCCGCAGCGATATCGCCGGTGAGGCCCATGTGCCCGGCGACCCGGGCTACGACGAGGCCCGCACCGTCTTCAACAGCATGATCGACCGCAGACCCGCGGTGGTGGTCCAGTGCGCCGCCCGCGCCGATGTGGTGCGGGGGCTCCGCTTCGCCCGTGAGCACGGCCTGGAGGTCGCGGTCCGCGGCGGGGGGCACAGTGTGTCCGGGATGTCGCTGAGCGAGGGCGGCCTGGTCATCGATCTGCGCCGCATGAACGCCGTCACCGTGGACCCGGAGAACCGAACGGCCCGCGTCGGGGGCGGGGCCGTCATGGGCGATCTGGACCGGGCGACCCAGCCGTACGCCCTGGCGACCACCGGGGGCCGGGTCTCCACCACCGGGGTGGGAGGCTTCACCCTGGGCGGCGGATCGGGGTGGCTGGAGCGCAGGTTCGGGCTGGCCTGCGACAACCTGCTGGCCGCCGAACTGGTCACCGCGGACGGCGGCACCGTGCGCGCCGCGGCGGACGAGAACCCCGACCTCTTCTGGGCGCTGCACGGCGGCGGCGGCAACTTCGGCGTCGCCACCTCCTTGACCCTGCGCCTGCACGAACTGCCCGTCCTGACCATGATGCTGCTGCTCTTCCGTCCCGAGGACGGCCCCCTGGCGGTGCGCACGTACCGGGACCTGATGGAGTCCGCACCGGACGAGGCGGGCGGCGGGTGCCTCTATCTCACCGGTCCGCCCGAGGAGTTCGTGCCCGAGCACCAGGTGGGACGGCTCATCTGCGCCGTCCTGGTCACCTACACGGGGCCGGAGGCGGAGGCCCGGGACGTGGCCGCACCGCTGCTCGCGCTGGACCGCGAGGCGGAGTTCATCACGGAGATCCCGTACGCGGATCTGCAGTGCTTGCTCGACGACCCGCCGGGACAGCGGAACTACTGGTCGGCCGAGTACCTGGACTCCTTCCCCGACGAGGCGGTGGGCGCGTTCTGCTCGACCGCCCACGCGATGCCCGTCCCCTCCGGTTCGCAGCACGTGCTGTTCCCGCTGGGCGGTCGGGTGGGCCGGGAGTCCGGCGGCTTCCCGGTCCCCTGGCGCTCGTCCCCCTGGGCCGTGCACCCGTTCGGGATCTGGGGAACCGCGGCGGAGGACGAACAGGGCAAGGCCTGGGTGCGCGAGGTACGTGCGGCGGTCCGGCCCTGGGCCGGGGGCGCCGTGTATCTGAACTTCATCGGACGCGAGGGCCAGGAGCGGGTCGTCGCCGGTTTCGGTGAGGAGAACTACGAGCGGCTGGCCGCGGTCAAGGCCCGCTACGACCCCGGCAACGTGTTCCACCTGAACCACAACGTGAAGCCGTCGGTCGCCGTGGTGTGACGACCCCACCGGGCCCGGTAGCTTCCTGACCGGGGCATTCCGCCCCGCCGTGGGCGAGTGGAAGCACGAGGCCGGAGCCAGTGGAGACAGAGGGCGGGATCACCGTACGGAGGGCCCTGGAGCTGCCGGGGCTGCGCGGCGGGCTTCCCGAGGTACTGGCCGGGGAGGACCGGCTGGACCGTACGGTGCGCTGGGTGCACGCCGGTGAGGCACCGAACATCGCCTCCCTGCTCAAGGGCGGCGAACTGCTGCTGACGACGGGGCTGGGCCTGGGCACGCGCCCCGCCGAGCAGCGGGCCTTCGTCCGGCGGCTGGCCGACCGGGGCATCGCCGCCCTGGTGGTGGAGCTGGGGCCGCGCTTCAGCCGGCTGCCCGCGTCGATCGTGGACGCCGCGCGGACGGCGGGGCTGCCGCTCGTGCAGCTGCACCGCGAGGTGCCGTTCGTCGCGGTGACCGAGGAGATCCACACCGAGATCGTCAACGGGCACTACGCGCTGCTCCGGCGGGCCGAGGAGGTGCACCGGCGCTGCACGCAGGCGGTGCTCGGCGGCGGCGGTGTGCCTCAGGTCCTGACGATCCTGGCGGACTTCACCGCCAACCCCGTCTTCCTGGAGACCCCGGACGGACGGCTGCTGTACGCGGCGGGCACCGGGACCGGGCCGGTGGGCGCCGATCCGCTGCAGGTCTGGGAGGGGCTGCGCGGCGGCCGTGGGGTGCGCGAGTCCCCGCCGGCCGGAACCGTGCTGGTCGAGGTGCCGGGCGGAGGCGGGGGCAGTGTGTCGGTGCGGGCGCGGCTGGTGCTGCTCGCCGTGTCGGGGCCGCTCGTGACGGTGCACCGGATGGCGGCCGAGCGGGCGGCGGGCATCCTCGCCGTCGTCCTGATGCAGGCCCGCCAGGAGGAGGAGCTCGCGGCGCGGGGGCGCGGTGACTTCCTCACCGATCTCTCCGAAGGGCGCGTCGCGCCGGAGGACGCGCCCGCGCAGGCCGGGGTGCTGGGGTTCCGGCCGGGCGGGGATCCGCTGCTGCCGGTGGTGATGCGGCTCGCCCCCGCGTCCGCGCCGTCGGGGAGCTGGGCGGTGCTGGCACGGACGGTGATGGAGGAGCTGTCCGGGCTGGGCGTGCCGGTACTGCTGGGTGTGCGGCCCGTGGAGGGAAGGATTCCGCTCCTGCTGGCGCTGCGCCGGGAGACCGGGCGCACGGCGCTCGCGGACCGGGTGGCGGCCGCGCTGCGGGCGGGTGTGGAGCGGGCGGGCCATACACGGGCCGGGGACCGCGCACCGGTCGTCGTGGTCGGGGCCGCGGGCGGATGGGGCGCGGCGGGTGCGGGGCTGCGGCACGCGGCTGAGGCGGCGACGGCCGCGCAGGGGCTGGGGGAACGGCCTTGGTACGACGCACAGCGTCTCGACATCGACCTGCTGCTGTGGCGGCTGCGGGACCATCCCGACCTGGCGTCGTTCGTGGACCGGGCGATCGGCCCGCTGCGCGAGCACGACCGGACCTCGCGGCCCGTGCTGCAGCCCACCCTGGAGGCGTACATCGCCCATGCGGGCCGCAAGGCGGAGACCGCGCGCGAACTGCATCTGAACCGGCAGACGCTCTACAACCGGCTGGCGCGCATCGGGGAGCTGCTCGGCGCCGATCTGGACGACCCGCAGACGGTGCTGGCCCTGAGTCTGGCGCTGCGGGCGCGGCGCCACACACTCTGAGGCCTCAGGCGGGCACGGACCCCGTCGGCTTCGCCAACTCGTCGTACACGGCGAGCACATGGGCGATGGTGTCGTCCTCGGTGGGCCAGCCCGCGGCCTGTGTCCGCCCCGCCCAGGCGAGGCGGTCCCGCTGTTCCGGTGCGGCGAGGAGCCGGACGACGGCACCGGCCAGGGCCTCCGCGTCGCCGTACGGCACCAGCTCGGCCGCGTCGCCGACGAGTTCGAGCAGTCCGCCGCTCCCGGCGGCGACCAGCGGCACACCGAGCCGCAGCGCCTCCTGTGCGAGCACCGGCCGGGCTTCCCCGCGTCCGGGCAGCACGGCCAGGTCGGCGACCGCGAGGATCCTGGCCAGGTCGTCGCGGCAGCCGGTGAGGACGACGGGCAGCCCCTCCTCCGAGATCCGCCGCCGCAGGGCTTCGGTCCGGCGCCCCTCCCCCACGACGACCAGCAGGGGTACGGGGTCCAGTGCGCGCCACTCGCGGGCGGCGTCCAGCAGCGTGTCGTGGCCGTGGTGCGCGTGGAGGCTGCCGGCCGAGACGATCAACGGCCTTTCGACCACGCCCAGTTCGACACGCGCCTTGCCGTCGTGTTCGGTGCCGGGGAAACGGCTCGCCGGGATCGAGAGCGGCGCGAGCCGTGCGTCCCTGGCGCCCCTGCGACGGGCCCGGTCGACGAGCTCCGAGGACGAACCCAGCACGACGGCCGCCGCACGGGCGGCCCTTCGCTCCAGCAGGCGCAGCAGTCCGCCGCGGGCACCTTCGGCGTGCGTACGGGTCCGCCAGGTCACGACCAGCGGGGTGCTACGGCCGCTGAGCGCGATCCCGGTGCGTACGGCGGCGTGCAGCCCGTGCGCGTGGACGACGTCCGCGTCCGCGCAGGCGGCGCGCAACGCGGCGACGGCCACGGGGTCGGTGCGCCGGGGCACGGGGGCGAAGCGGGCGCCGAGCGCGGGGAAGTCATGGGCACGGTCGGCACCGGCCGGGGCGCAGACGGTGACCTGCACCCCCCTGGCGACCAGACCCGCGGTGAGCGAGGTGACATGAGCGCTGCTTCCGGCACCTCCGCCCAGGACTTGGACCGTACGCAGCTGTGACACGTCGAATGGCTCCCGGGGCTCCCGAGTCGGCGGAATGTACAGCGCCAAGGATGCCAGTCCGTACGCACGTTCCGGGACTGACGAAACGTTGTTCCCGTCCGCGCGGAGACGACGGAAGGGGCGCCCCACCCGTACGAGTGGAATCCGTGGCGCGAAATTGACGCAAGAGGCGCCCGGAACCCGCCCTCCGGAACGGGTCCGGGGCGGGGTCCGGGCGCCTCCCGCGTGCTGACCGGTCCGAGATCCGGTGCGTACGGTGTCCCGTTCGAGCCGCTGTCGCCCGATGATTCCGATGTGTCCGGTGCACCGACCGGGTCCGGCTCCGAAGTGGGGTCCCGGGCGGTCCGGGACCGAAGTCCGGAGGGCTCCGGCCCGGATCACGGGGCCGGGGCGGGCAGGGTGGCCGGGCGGGCAGGGTGGCCGGGGTGGCCCCTCCTCGGCAGCTCGCCGGAAGGCGGCGCTACCCGTCCGTCCGCGCGGTCGCCAGCAACTCCTCCGCGTGCGCCCGGGCCGTCTCCGAGTCCTCCTGGCCGGCGAGCATCCGTGAGAGCTCGCGCACCCGGTCCTCACCCTCCAGGACCGTGACCCCGCTCCTGGTGACCGAGCCGTCCACCGTCTTCTCGACCAGCAGCTGCCGGTCGGCGAAGGCCGCCACCTGGGGCAGGTGCGTGACCACCACGACCTGCGCGGACCGGGCGAGCTTGGCGAGCCGCCGGCCCACCTCCACGGCCGCCTTGCCGCCGACGCCCGCGTCGACCTCGTCGAAGAGGTACGTCGGTACGGGGTCGGAACCCGCGAAGACCACCTCGACGGCGAGCATCACCCGCGAGAGTTCACCGCCCGACGCGCCCTTGGCGATCGGCCTCGGCTGGGCCCCGGGGTGCGGGGCCAGCAGGAGCTCGACCTCGTCGGCCCCGGACGGCCCGTAGACCACGCTCCGGCCGCCGATGTCGATGCCGGACGCCTCGTCCACCGCCTCGGTCTGGCGGATGGCGAAGGAGACCCGGGCGTGCGGCATCGCGAGCGACGCCAGCTCGTCGGTCACCGCCGCGGCGAAGCGCGCCGCCGCCTCGGTGCGCGCGTCGGTCAGCGCCTGGCCGAGTCCGGAGAGCTCGGCGCGCAGCGCGTCGCGCTCGGCCGTCAGCTCACCGATCCGGTCGTCGTCGCCCTCGAGCTCGGTCAGCCGGGCAGCGCCCTCCTCGGCCCAGCCCAGCACGGCGGTGATGTCCTGGCCGTACTTGCGGGTGAGCACGGTGAGCGCGGCGCGCCGCTCCTCGACGGCGGCGAGCCGCAGCGGGTCGGCGTCCAGCTGATCGGCGTACCCGGCGAGTTCCCCTGCCACATCGGCGAGCAGGATCGAGATCTCACCGATCCGGTCGGCGAGCGCGGCCAGTGCCGGGTCGTGGGCCCGCACGGCGTCCAGGGACCGTCCCGCGGCCGCCACCACGGTGGTGGCGTCCACACCCTCCTGGTCCTCCGGATCGCCGGCGAGCGCCGCGTGGGCGAGCGCGGCGGCGGAGGCGAGGGCCTCGGCGTGCCCGAGCCGTCCGGCCTCGGCGGCGAGCTCGGCGTCCTCCCCGGCCAGCGGTGCGACCGCGGCCACCTCGTCGAGGCCGAAGCGCAGCAGGTCCGCTTCCTGGGCGCGCTCCCTGGCCCGCGTGGTCAGCTCGTCGAGCTCCACGACGACCGCGCGCAGCCGCCGGTAGGCGACCGTGTACGCCGCGTGCGGCACCGTGACGCCGTCGCCCGCGTACCGGTCGAGGGCCCCCCGCTGCCGCGCGGGCTTGAGGAGCCCCTGCTGGTCGGTCTGGCCGTGGACGGCGACGAGCTCGTCGGCGAGCTCGGCCAGGACTCCCACGGGCACGGATCTGCCCCCGAGGTGGGCCCGGGAGCGTCCTTCCGCCGAAACGGTACGGCTGATGAGCAGCGCACCGTCCTCGATCTCGGCCCCGGCCTCCGCGGCGCGCAGTGCCGCCGCGTCGCCCTCGGACACCGTGATCCGCCCCTCGACGACCGCGGCCTTGGCACCGATCCGCACGAGAGCGGGGTCGGCGCGTCCGCCGAGCAGCAGCCCGAGGCTGGTGACGACCATGGTCTTGCCCGCGCCGGTCTCGCCCGTCACCGCGGTGAAACCGGGTGACAGCTCCACCACCGCGTCGTCGATGACTCCGAGCGACCGTATCCGCATCTCCTCCAACACGGACATGACCTTACGAGGTCCGGGGGCCGCTCCGCCAAGGCCCCCGGCCTTCCGTTCACTCTCCCGGGCGGCGGGGGCCTTCGCAGCTCAGTGCGGCGCGCCCCGCCAGCCCTGCACGGGGAGCGCGAACTTGGCGACCAGACGGTCCGTGAACGAGGCCTGGTGCAGCCGTGCCAGCCTTACGGGCACCGCGCCGCGCCGCACCTCGACCCTGGCGCCCGCGGGCAGCTCCACGGTCCTGCGCCCGTCGCACCACAGGACCCCGTGCGGGGTGTGCGGCTGGACCTCCACGGCCAGGACGGACGTGGGCGAGGTCACCAGCGGTTTGGCGAACAGCGCGTGGGCGCTGATCGGCACCATCAGCAGGGCCTCGACCTCGGGCCAGACGACGGGGCCGCCCGCCGAGAAGGCGTACGCGGTCGAACCGGTCGGGGTGGCGCAGACGATCCCGTCGCACCCGAACCCGGTCACCGGACGGCCGTCGATCTCCAGGACGACCTCCAGCATCCGCTCGGGCGAGACCTTCTGCACGGCCGCCTCGTTGAGCGCCCAGTCGGTGTGCACGACGTCTCCGTTGCTGTGCACGACGACGTCGAGCGTCATGCGTTCCTCGACCTGGTACGCACGGGTGACGACCCGGTCGACGACCTTGTCCAGGTCGTCGCGCTCGGCCTCGGCGAGGAAGCCGACCCGTCCGAGGTTGACGCCGAGCATCGGTACGCCGGAGGCCCGGGAGATCTCGGCGCCGCGCAGCAGCGTGCCGTCACCGCCCAGCACGATCAGCAGTTCGCAGCCGTCCACCGCCGTGGGCGTGGCGTCCGTGACCGTCACCACGGAGGGCGGCAGCGGCAGGTCCGCCGCCTCCACGGCCAGCACCCGCACGCCGAGGCCGTGCCGGAGCAGGCCCTGGACGACGAGCTCGGCGCTGCGGATCGCGGCCGGGCGGCCGGTGTGCGCCAGCAGGAACACGGTTCGCGCCGCGTTCTCGGGTTGTGCCGCATGCGTCGTCAACGAGGCCCCTCCGCCACTGCACGGTCGACATCCGCGGGATCCAGTTCAGGTGCTCCGGCCCGCAGCCACAGAAAGTATTCGACATTTCCCGACGGCCCGGGCAGCGGGCTCGCCGTGACACCCCGGACACCGAGGCCCAGCAGCCCGGCCCGGCGCGCCACTTCGCGCACCGCTTCGGCCCGCAGCTCGGGGCTGCGGACCACTCCTCCGCTGCCGAGGCGCTCCTTGCCCACCTCGAACTGCGGCTTGACCATGAGGACCAGGTCCGCGTCGGGGGCGGCGCAGCGCGCGAGGGCCGGCAGTACGAGGCCGAGCGGAATGAACGACAGGTCGCCCACCACCAGGTCCGCCGCCTTCCCGTCGATCTGCTCCAACGTCAGTTCCCGTACGTTGGTACGGTCCTTGACGGTGACGCGTTCATCGGACTGCAGCGACCAGGCGAGCTGCCCGTACCCGACGTCGACGGCGACGACATGGCCGACGCCGGCCCGCAGCAGCACATCGGTGAAGCCTCCGGTCGACGCCCCGGCGTCCAGCGCCCGCCGTCCCTCCACGGTCAGCCCGAGCGGTACGAAGGCGGCGAGCGCGCCCGCGAGCTTGTGCCCGCCCCGCGAGACGTACTCGGGGTCGCTGTCGTCCTTGGTCACGACGACGGCCGCGCTGGTCTCGACCTGGGTGGCGGGTTTGCTCGCGGTGTTGCCACCGACGGTCACCCGCCCCGCTGCGATCAGCTGGCTCGCGTGCTCACGCGAGCGGGCCAGCTTGCGGCGTACCAGCTCGGCGTCGAGGCGGCGACGTGCCACTCCTGCCACGTTCGGTTCAGCTCCTGTTGTCGTGCGCGGGCGTCGGTGCGGGTGCGGGCCGGGCGTCCAGCGCGGTCAGCTCGTCGCGCAGCCCACGGTGTACATCCTCGTACACCTCGGTGTGCCCGTCCGCCGGGAGGTGGTCGGCGTCGGCCAGACGCTCCAGCCGCGCGTCCACTCCGGCATGCCCGGTGGGGGTGCGTACGACGCCGAGCGGGGCGGGCGGGGCGGTGTCGTAGGAGGGCGCGGCGGGCGGGGGTGTGGCCTCGGGGACCGTCTCCGGATCCGGCATCCAGTCGCTCATGCCGGAACGCTACCGCGAAGCGCTGGGGTACCGTCGGTGACGATGGCGACCTTGGAGGAGTGCCGCAGTGCACTCGACACACTTTCCGGCAACCTGGCATCGGCGGACGGCGACGTGCGCGGCGCTGCCTCCCTCGACCGCTCGTTGAGCTGCCACATCAGGGATCTCGACGTGACGTTCACCGGACGGCTGGCGAACGGCCGGATCCGGGTGCTCGACACGGCCGACGGCCCGCCCCGCGAGAAGGCCGAGATCCGGCTCGCCATGACCGGGGACGATCTGGTGGCCCTGGTGGACGGTGAGCTGAACTTCGCGAAGGCCTGGGGGTCGGGCCGGGTCCGGCTGGAGGCGGGCTTCCGCGATCTGCTGAAGCTCAAGTCCCTGCTGTAGCCGGCGCCGGGGTCAGGCGGCAGCCCGCACCCGCTTGCCGCGGGCGGCCGGGACGACGAGCGGCGTTCCCGTCTCGGGGTCCTCGATGACCTGGCACCGCATCCCGAACACCTCCTCCACCAGCTCCGCCGTGACGACGTCCCCGGGGGCGCCCTCGGCGACGATCTCGCCCTTGCGCAGGGCGATGAGGTGGGTGGCGTACCGGGCGGCGTGGTTCAGGTCGTGCAGCACGGCGACCAGGGTGCGGCCCTGCTCCTCGTGGAGTTCCGCGCAGAGGTCGAGGACGTCGATCTGGTGCTGGATGTCGAGATACGTCGTCGGCTCGTCGAGCAGCAGCAGCGGGGTCTGCTGGGCGAGCGCCATGGCGATCCAGACACGCTGGCGCTGGCCGCCGGACAGCTCGTCCACGTAGCGGTCGGCGAGTTCACCGACGCCGGTGGACGCCATGGACTCCACGACGATCCGCTCGTCCTCGGGCGACCACTGGCGCAGCAGCCCCTGATGCGGGTACCGGCCGCGCGAGACGAGGTCGGCGACCGTGATGCCGTCGGGGGCTATGGAGGACTGGGGCAGCAGTCCCAGGGTCCGTGCGACCTGCTTCGCGGGCAGCCTGTGGATGGACTGTCCGTCGAGCAGGACCTCCCCCGCACTCGGCTTCAGCATCCGGGAGAGCGCGCGCAGCAGGGTCGACTTGCCGCAGGCGTTGGGGCCGACGATCACCGTGAAGGACTGGTCGGGGATCTCGACCGAGAGGTTCTCGGCGATGACCCGCTGGTCGTAACCGAGGGTCACCGAATCTGCGGTGAGGCGCTGCATGGTCGTACTCCCGGAGGTGGTGGGGTGCGGCTGCGAGGTGTCCGGTGCCTTCGCCGGCGGACCCGGCTTCATATGCGTCCCGCCCTGCGCTCGGACACCAGGAGCCACAGGAGGTAGCAGCCGCCGAGCACACCGGTGACGACGCCGACGGGGAGCTGCCGGTCCCCGAAGGCGTTCATCGCGGTCCAGTCGGCGACGAGCAGCAGCGCCGCGCCCGTGCAGGCAGCGGCGGCCAGGTTGGGCCCGGGTGAGCGGGTGAGCCTGCGGGCCACCTGCGGGGCGCTCAGCGACACGAAGACGATGGGGCCGGCGGCGGCCGTGGCGACGGCGACGAGGATCACGGCGCAGCCCAGCAGGACCAGCCGGGTGCGTTCCACCCGTACGCCCAGGGCGTGTGCGGCGTCGTCGCCCATCTCCAGCATGCGCAGGGCCCGTCCGTGGCCCAGGACCAGGGGGACGAGCACCGCGCAGACCCCGAGCAGCGGCCAGACCTGCGCCCAGTCACGGCCGTCGAGCGAGCCGGTCATCCAGACGACGGCGCGGGTCGCGTCGACGAGGTTGGCCTTGGTGATCAGGTAGTGGGTCGCGGCGGTGAGCATCGCGGCCGCTCCGATGCCGACGAGGACGAGCCGGTAGCCGTGCACGCCCCGTTTCCAGGCCAGCAGGTAGACGGCGACCCCGGTGAGCATGCCTCCGGCGACGGCGCCCGCGGCGACCTCGGCCGGCCCCCCGCGGAAGAGCACGATCACCATCAGCGCGCCGACCGCGGAGCCCTGTCCGAATCCGAGCACGTCCGGGCTGCCCAGCGGGTTGCGGGAGACGCTCTGGAAGACGGCACCGCCCACGCCCAGCGCGGCACCGACCAGCAGCCCGACCAGGACCCTCGGCAGCCGCAGGTCCGTGACGATGAACTCCTGCTGGAACGTTCCTTCGCCGAACAGGGTGGTGAGGACCTCGCCCGGGGTCATGGCGAAGTCGCCACTGCCGATGAGCACCACCGCGGCCGCGGCGGCGGCAGCCATGAGCAGCACGATCACGGTGAACGCCCGTGCGTCCACCCGGAAGGAGAGCCCGCCCGGCGTGCGGACGGCGTGCACCGTCCTCGTGGTGTTCCGCGTGGGCCCGGTGCCCGGGGCGGGCCCGGGGCCGGTGTCCTGTGCGGCCTCGGCGTCCTGTGCGGCCTTCACAGCTGGGCCATCCTCCTGCGTCGTACGAGATGGATGAAGACCGGCCCGCCGAGCAGCGCGGTGACGATGCCGACCTGAAGCTCGGAGGGGCGGGCGACGACCCGGCCGACCACGTCCGCGCCGAGCAGCAGCACGGGCGCGAGGACGGCCGCGTACGGCAGGATCCATCGCATGTCGGGGCCGGTGATGGTGCGGACCAGGTGCGGGATCATCAGCCCGATGAAGACGATCGGCCCGCACGCGGCGGTCGCCGCCCCGCAGAGCAGCGTGACCGCGACCATGGCGAGGATCCTGGTGCGGGTCAGATGGGCGCCGAGCGCCCTGGCGGTGTCGTCCCCCATCTCCAGCGCGTTCAACGGCCGGGCGATGAGCAGGGAGATCAGCACGCCGAGCGCGATGAAGGGCCACACCTTGCCGACCGTCTCCATGTTGGCGGAGGCCAGCGATCCGACGGTCCAGAACCGCAGCCGGTCCAGCGCAGCCGCGTCCAGCAGCTGTACGGCGTTGACGTAGCCGAAGAGCGCCGCGGTGACCGCCGTCCCCGCGAGCGCGAGGCGGACGGGGTTGGCGGACCGGCTGCCGCCGAGCAGGTACACCGCCACGGACACGATCGCCGCGCCGCCGAACGCGAACCAGACGTAGCCGGTCAGCGAGGTCACGCCGAAGAAGCTGATGGCCGAGACGACGGCCGCGGACGCCCCCGCGTTGACACCCAGCAGACCGGGCTCGGCGAGGGGGTTGCGGGTCAGTGCCTGCATCACCGCTCCGGCGAGGCCGAGCGCGGCTCCGACGATCAGCCCGAGCACGGTGCGCGGGACGCGCACATCACGCACCAGGACGTCGCCGTTGCTCCCCGCGTAGTGGAACAGGCCGTGCCAGACCTCGGACAGGGGCAACGCCTTGGCACCGATCGCGATACTCGCGAGGCACACCAGCACCAGGACACCCACAGCGACCAGAAGCCCTGCGGCGCGCACCGCATGGCGCCCGGCAGGCAGGGGCTTCGCCGGCGCGGCTGCGGAGCCGGCACGCGATTCGGGGGGATTCTCGACCAACACCAGGTTAGGTTAGCCTATCCTCCGGCCCTCTCAACTGCCCGGTTCCGTACGCCGTCCCGGCTACAGTCCGAGCCTGGCGAGCGCCTTCTCCGCGTCGAGCCCGCACGCACCTTCCCCGGCATGTGTCCATGCCGCACCGCACAGGGCCCGCAGCCCGTCCAGCGCGTCCCCGTCGCCGTCCAGCACGAGGGCGTCCCCGCGCACCGCCGCCGTCCAGCCGCCGCACCGGATTCCGTCGCCGTCCTCCGTCACCTCGGGCTGACCGGTCAGCAGTCCCCGCAGGTCCCGGTCGACGTAGGTCGGCCGGTACTTCGGCTCGGCGGCGAGCAGCTGCGCGGCGTCGGTGACCCCGGTGAGGACCAGCAGCGAGTCGACGCCCCCGTTGAACGCACCCTCGATGTCCGTGTCGAGCCGGTCCCCGACGACGAGCGGCCGCTCGGCCCCGGTACGCAGCACCGTCTCGCGGTGCATCGGCGGCAGCGGCTTGCCCGCCACCTGCGGCTCGGCGCCCGTGGCGATCCGTACGACCTCCACCGCGGCTCCGTTGCCCGGTGCGATGCCGCGGGCGCTCGGAATCGTCAGGTCCGTGTTGGAGGCGAACCACGCCGCCCCGCGCGCGATCGCGTACGCCGCCTCGGCGAGGCGCCCCCAGGCCAGGTCGGGCCCGCCGAACCCCTGCACCACCGCGACCGGATCGTCGTCCGCCGACTCCACCGGCACCAGGCCCCGCTCGCGCAGCGCGACCAGCAGCCCCTCACCACCGACCACGAGCACCCGGGCCCCCGGCGGCAGCTGATCGGCCATCAGCCGAGCGACCGCCTGCGCGGAGGTGATCACATCGGCCGGCTCGGCCGGCACTCCCAGCTCCGTCAGGTGTTCCGCCACGGCGTCCGGCGTCCGGAGGGCGTTGTTCGTCACATACGCCAGCCGCATTCCGCCGTCCCGCGCGGTACCGAGCGATTCGACGGCGTGGAGGATCGCATGCCCGCCCGCGTACACCACGCCGTCGAGATCGAGCAGCGCCGTGTCGTACGCCTCGCTCAGCGCCGTACTGCTTCCGAGCGGCCGGGACCTGTACTGCTGACTCATACGCCTACGCTCCTCTTTCCATGCTTATCCCCCGATCATCCCGCATCGCCGGAGCGCACATACGATGCGGGGATGAACACATCCGGGCCCGCCGCCGGTCAGGGGCTGCGGCTGATCCCCTTCCGCGGCCTGCGGTACGTCCCCGAACGGGTCGGCAGCCTGGCCGCGGTGACATCGCCCCCTTACGACGTCGTCGTACGGCCCGACGGGCTGCACCACCTGGAGTCAGCCGACCCGTACAACATCGTGCGGCTGATCCTGCCGCAGGCCGGCACCGCCGCCGAGCGCCACCAGCAGGCCGCCGAGACGCTGAAGCGCTGGCTCGCGGAGGGCGTCCTCGCCCCCGACCCGGTGCCGGCGCTGTACGTGTACGAGCAGTCGGCGGGCGACCTCCTGCAGCGCGGGGTGATCGGAGCTCTGGCCCTCTCCCCCGCGGCCGAGGGCATCGTCCTGCCGCACGAGGACGTCATGGCCGATGTCGTGGAGGACCGCGCCGATCTGATGCGCACCGCGGCCGCGCACTTCGAACCGCTGCTGCTCAGCTACGCCGGCGACGGCGGACCGGTCGGTGCGACGGCCGTCATCGAGCGTGTGGTGGAGCGTCTGCCGCTCCTGACCACGACGACCGAGGACGGCTTCGGCCACCGCCTGTGGGCCGTCACGGATCCCGCCGAGCAGGCGGAGATCGCCTCCGACCTCGCCTGCCGCCAGGCGCTGATCGCCGACGGCCACCACCGCTGGGCGACCTATCTCAGGCTCCAGCGGGAGCAGTCCGCCCCGGGCCCGTGGGACTTCGGACTGGTCCTGCTGGTCGACACGGCCCGCCATCCCCTCCAGGTCCGTGGCATCCACCGGCTGCTGCGCCGCCTCCCGGTGGCGGACGCGCTCGCCGCCCTGGGCAGCGGATTCCGGGTCCGGACCGTCGAAGGGCCGCTCCCCCACGCCCTCGACGCGCTCGCGGCAGCCGCTGCGGAGGGCAACGCCTATCTGCTCGCGGGCGACGGCCGCTTCCATCTGGTCGACGGGCCGGACGAGCGGCTGCTGTCGCGCACGGTCCGCGCCGACCGGCCGGCGGCCTGGCGCACGCTCGACGCGACCGTGCTGCACTCCACTCTCCTCGACCATGTCTGGCGGATCCCCGACGCACCGGAGCACATCGGCTACATCCACGACGCGGCCGCGGCGGTCGAGCAGGCGGAGCGGCACGGCGCCACGGCGGTGCTGATGCACCCGGTGCGCGAGGACGTCGTCCGGGACCTGGCCAGACAGGGCGTCACCATGCCCCGCAAGTCGACGTCGTTCGGGCCCAAGCCGGCCACGGGCCTGGTCCTGCGCAGCCTCCACACCGACTGACGGCCCCCGGACGAGAAGAGGGCGGCACCCGTTGCGGGTGCCGCCCTCTTCTCGTCGGTGCGTCAGTGCTTACGCCTTCGAGGTGCCGTCCTCGTCGTCGAGGTCGACATCGTCCTCGTCGTCCTCCAGGGCATCGACCTCAGCGGCGTCCTCAGCCGTTTCTGCCGTGGGCGCCTCGGCCGGCTGCTCGTCGTCGTCTCCGAGGACGTCGACGAACTCCACACCGTCGAGCGCGGCCAGCCGGTCCGACGCGTCGGTCGATCCGTCCTTGTCGGCCTCCAGCGCCTTGCCGAACCATTCGCGGGCCTCGTCCTCACGCCCTGCTTCCAGGAGCGCGTCCGCGTAGGCGTACCGCAGGCGCGGCGTCCACGAGTGGACGGAGCTGGAGGCGAGCTCAGGGCCCTGCAGCGTGACGATGGCGGCGTCGATCTGCCCCATGTCCCTGCGGGCTCCGGCGGCCACCAGACGCATCTCGACCTGACCGGCCTTGTCCAGCTTCTGCACCTCGGGCTCCCCGGCCATGGCCATGGCGCGCTCGGGGCGCCCGAGTCCGCGCTCGCAGTCGGCCATGACGGGCCACAGTTCCACGGAGCCGGTCATCCGACGGGACGCCCGGAACTCTGCCAGAGCCTCCGCGTACTTCTGCGTGGCGTACGCGGCGAAACCGGCAGCCTCACGAACCGCGGCGACGCGCGACGCCAGACGCAGGGCGATACGGGAGTACGCGTACGCCTCCTCGGGTTCCTCGTCGATCAGCCGGGCCACCATGACGAGGTTCCGCGCGACGTCCTCGGCAAGGGTCTTCGGCAGGCTCATCAGCTCCTGTCGGACGTCCTTGTCGATCTCGTGGCCGGTGACGTCGTCCGGGATCGGAAGCCGCTTGATCGGCTCACGGTCGCGGTCGTCACGTCCCTGGTAACCACCGCGGTCGTCCCGCCCGCGGAATCCGCCCCGGTCGTTGCCCCGGTCGTTGTCGCGACGGGGCGCACGGTCGCGGTCACTGCTGCGGTCGTCACGGCGGAAGCCACCGCCGGTGCCACCACCACGGTTGTCGTCACGGCGGAAGCCACCGCCGGTGCCACCACCACGGTTGTCGTCGCGGCGGAAACCTCCGCCGGTGCTGCCACCGCGGTTGTCGTCACGACGGGGAGCGCGGTCGTCACGCCGTTCGAAGCCACCGCCCGTAGGACGGCCGCCGCGGTCGTCACGCTGCTGACCACCGCGGTACCCACCACGGTCGTCGTCACGACGGAAGCTGCTCGGCCGGTCGTCGTCGCGGCGCGGGGCACGATCGTCGCGGCGGAAGCCACCGCCGGTGCTGCCACCACGGCTGTCGTCACGACGCGGGGCACGGTCGTCGCGACGCTCGAAGCCACCGCCACTGGGGCGGCCGCCGCGGTCGTCACGCTGCTGACCACCGCGGTACCCACCACGGTCGTCATCGCGACGCGGGGCACGGTCGTCACGGCGGAAGCCACCGCCACCAGTGCCACCACCGCGGCTGTCATCACGGCGGAAGCCACCGCCGGTGCCACCACCACGGTTGTCGTCGCGGCGGAAACCTCCGCCGGTGCTGCCACCGCGGTTGTCGTCACGACGGGGAGCGCGGTCGTCGCGACGCTCGAAGCCACCGCCCGTAGGACGGCCGCCGCGGTCGTCACGCTGCTGACCACCGCGGTACCCACCACGGTCGTCGTCACGACGCGGGGCACGGTCGTCACGACGCTCGAAACCGCCACCACGGTTGTCGTCACGACGAGGCGCACGGTCGTCACGGCGGAAGCCACCGCCACCAGTGCCACCACCACGGCTGTCGTCACGGCGGAAACCTCCGCCGGTGCTGCCACCACGGCTGTCGTCACGACGGGGAGCGCGGTCGTCACGCCGTTCGAAGCCACCGCCCGTAGGACGGCCGCCTCCACCGCGGTTGTCGTCGCGGCGGAAGCCACCGCCGGTGCTGCCACCACGGCTGTCGTCACGGCGCGGGGCACGGTCGTCGCGACGCTCGAAGCCACCGCCCGTAGGACGGCCGCCGCGGTCGTCACGCTGCTGACCACCGCGGTACCCACCACGGTCGTCATCGCGACGCGGGGCACGGTCGTCACGGCGGAAGCCACCGCCGGTACCGGCACCACGGTTGTCGTCGCGGCGGAAGCCACCGCCGGTGCTGCCACCACGGCTGTCGTCACGACGGGGAGCGCGGTCGTCACGCCGCTCGAAGCCACCGCCCGTAGGCCGGCCGCCTCCACCGCGGTTGTCGTCACGACGGAAACCGCCGCTGGGACGGTCGTTGTCACGTCGAGGCGCGGAGGAACGGTCGTCACGAGCGCCTCGGAAGCCGCCCCTGTCACCGGCGTCCCGGCGACGCGGCTCGCGCTCCGGACGGTCGTCGGAAGAGTTGGTGGACATGGGGGTGACTCCTGTCATCGGGTACCACAGACATTCTCGCGCAGCCGACCAGTCGACGCGCTTCGGGAAAAACAAAAGGACCCCTGGTCCCAGCATGAACGCTGGGACCAGGGGTCCTTGAAAGATTGTTCGGCGGCGTCCTACTCTCCCACAGGGTCCCCCCTGCAGTACCATCGGCGCTGAAAGGCTTAGCTTCCGGGTTCGGAATGTAACCGGGCGTTTCCCTAACGCAATGACCACCGAAACACTATCGGCCAACCCTGGAACACAGGGTATCGGCACTTAGCGAACAAGCACACTTTTCAATTAAGTAGTGAAACTGTTCAACCAGCACGACTATTCGTGGCCTGGGAACAACACAGTGGACGCGAGCAACTGAGGACAAGCCCTCGGCCTATTAGTACCAGTCAGCTCCACCCGTTACCGGGCTTCCACATCTGGCCTATCAACCCAGTCGTCTACTGGGAGCCTTAACCACTCAAGGTGGTGGGAATACTCATCTCGAAGCAGGCTTCCCGCTTAGATGCTTTCAGCGGTTATCCTTTCCGAACGTAGCCAACCAGCCATGCCCTTGGCAGGACAACTGGCACACCAGAGGTTCGTCCGTCCCGGTCCTCTCGTACTAGGGACAGCCCTTCTCAATATTCCTACGCGCACAGCGGATAGGGACCGAACTGTCTCACGACGTTCTAAACCCAGCTCGCGTACCGCTTTAATGGGCGAACAGCCCAACCCTTGGGACCGACTCCAGCCCCAGGATGCGACGAGCCGACATCGAGGTGCCAAACCATCCCGTCGATATGGACTCTTGGGGAAGATCAGCCTGTTATCCCCGGGGTACCTTTTATCCGTTGAGCGACAGCGCTTCCACAAGCCACTGCCGGATCACTAGTCCCGACTTTCGTCCCTGCTCGACCCGTCGGTCTCACAGTCAAGCTCCCTTGTGCACTTACACTCAACACCTGATTGCCAACCAGGCTGAGGGAACCTTTGGGCGCCTCCGTTACTCTTTAGGAGGCAACCGCCCCAGTTAAACTACCCATCAGACACTGTCCCTGATCCGGATCACGGACCCAGGTTAGACATCCAGCACGACCAGAGTGGTATTTCAACGACGACTCCACAACCACTGGCGTGGCCGCTTCAAAGTCTCCCACCTATCCTACACAAGCCGAACCGAACACCAATATCAAACTATAGTAAAGGTCCCGGGGTCTTTCCGTCCTGCTGCGCGAAACGAGCATCTTTACTCGTAGTGCAATTTCACCGGGCCTATGGTTGAGACAGTCGAGAAGTCGTTACGCCATTCGTGCAGGTCGGAACTTACCCGACAAGGAATTTCGCTACCTTAGGATGGTTATAGTTACCACCGCCGTTTACTGGCGCTTAAGTTCTCAGCTTCGCACACCCGAAAGTGCACTAACCGGTCCCCTTAACGTTCCAGCACCGGGCAGGCGTCAGTCCGTATACATCGCCTTACGGCTTCGCACGGACCTGTGTTTTTAGTAAACAGTCGCTTCTCGCTGGTCTCTGCGGCCACCCCCAGCTCACCGAGTAAATCGGATCACCAGTGATGGCCCCCCTTCTCCCGAAGTTACGGGGGCATTTTGCCGAGTTCCTTAACCATAGTTCACCCGAACGCCTCGGTATTCTCTACCTGACTACCTGAGTCGGTTTAGGGTACGGGCCGCCATGAAACTCGCTAGAGGCTTTTCTCGACAGCATAGGATCATCCACTTCACCACAATCGGCTCGGCATCAGGTCTCAGCCTTAATGTGTGACGGATTTACCTACCACACGGCCTACACCCTTACCCCGGGACTACCACCGCCCGGGCTGGACTACCTTCCTGCGTCACCCCATCGCTTACCTAGTACAAGTCTGGTTCATCGGCTCCACCACTACCCTCAACTCCGAAGAGATCGGGCCGGCTTCACGGACTTAGCATCGCCTGATTCAGTATTGGGCGTTTCAAAGCGGGTACCGGAATATCAACCGGTTGTCCATCGACTACGCCTGTCGGCCTCGCCTTAGGTCCCGACTTACCCTGGGCAGATCAGCTTGACCCAGGAACCCTTAGTCAATCGGCGCACACGTTTCTCACGTGTGTATCGCTACTCATGCCTGCATTCTCACTCGTGAACCGTCCACAACTCGCTTCCGCGGCTGCTTCACCCGGCACACGACGCTCCCCTACCCATCCATACGGGCGTTGGCCCTATGTGTATGAATGACACGACTTCGGCGGTACGCTTGAGCCCCGCTACATTGTCGGCGCGGAATCACTTGACCAGTGAGCTATTACGCACTCTTTCAAGGGTGGCTGCTTCTAAGCCAACCTCCTGGTTGTCTCTGCGACTCCACATCCTTTCCCACTTAGCGTACGCTTAGGGGCCTTAGTCGATGCTCTGGGCTGTTTCCCTCTCGACCATGGAGCTTATCCCCCACAGTCTCACTGCCGTGCTCTCACTTACCGGCATTCGGAGTTTGGCTAAGGTCAGTAACCCGGTAGGGCCCATCGCCTATCCAGTGCTCTACCTCCGGCAAGAAACACACGACGCTGCACCTAAATGCATTTCGGGGAGAACCAGCTATCACGGAGTTTGATTGGCCTTTCACCCCTAACCACAGGTCATCCCCCAGGTTTTCAACCCTGGTGGGTTCGGTCCTCCACGAAGTCTTACCTCCGCTTCAACCTGCCCATGGCTAGATCACTCCGCTTCGGGTCTAGAGCGTGCAACTCAATCGCCCTATTCGGACTCGCTTTCGCTACGGCTTCCCCACACGGGTTAACCTCGCTACACACCGCTAACTCGCAGGCTCATTCTTCAAAAGGCACGCAGTCACGACTGCTGTTCCGAAGAACAACAGCGACGCTCCCACGGCTTGTAGGCACACGGTTTCAGGTACTATTTCACTCCGCTCCCGCGGTACTTTTCACCATTCCCTCACGGTACTATCCGCTATCGGTCACCAGGGAATATTTAGGCTTAGCGGGTGGTCCCGCCAGATTCACACGGGATTTCTCGGGCCCCGTGCTACTTGGGTGTCTCTTAAACGAGCCGTTGATGTTTCAGCTACGGGGGTCTTACCCTCTACGCCGGACCTTTCGCATGTCCTTCGCCTACACCAACGGTTTCTGACTCGTCTCACAGTCGGCAGACTATGAAAAAGAGATCCCACAACCCCGTATGCGCAACCCCTGCCGGGTATCACACACATACGGTTTGGCCTCATCCGGTTTCGCTCGCCACTACTCCCGGAATCACGGTTGTTTTCTCTTCCTGCGGGTACTGAGATGTTTCACTTCCCCGCGTTCCCTCCACACTGCCTATGTGTTCAGCAGCGGGTGACAGCCCATGACGACTGCCGGGTTTCCCCATTCGGAAACCCCCGGATCAAAGCTTGGTTGACAGCTCCCCGGGGACTATCGTGGCCTCCCACGTCCTTCATCGGTTCCTGGTGCCAAGGCATCCACCGTGCGCCCTTAAAAACTTGGCCACAGATGCTCGCGTCCACTGTGCAGTTCTCAAACAACGACCAGCCACCCATCACCCCACCCTTACAGGTGAGTTCACTGGGGCCGGCAACCGAAGACCGTGACTCAACGAGCCCGTACCTTCAGATACCCAACAGCGTGCCCGACCCGATCAACCCGTCCCTGTTTTCCACGCCGAAGCAGTACTCACAACAACTTGCTCATCGTGCCGAATAGTCAACGTTCCACCCATGAGCAACCACCGTCGAACATTTGCCGACGTAATGGTCTCTGGATTCCCCGAAGGAAACCTAGATGCTCCTTAGAAAGGAGGTGATCCAGCCGCACCTTCCGGTACGGCTACCTTGTTACGACTTCGTCCCAATCGCCAGTCCCACCTTCGACAGCTCCCTCCCACAAGGGGTTGGGCCACCGGCTTCGGGTGTTACCGACTTTCGTGACGTGACGGGCGGTGTGTACAAGGCCCGGGAACGTATTCACCGCAGCAATGCTGATCTGCGATTACTAGCAACTCCGACTTCATGGGGTCGAGTTGCAGACCCCAATCCGAACTGAGACCGGCTTTTTGAGATTCGCTCCGCCTCGCGGCATCGCAGCTCATTGTACCGGCCATTGTAGCACGTGTGCAGCCCAAGACATAAGGGGCATGATGACTTGACGTCGTCCCCACCTTCCTCCGAGTTGACCCCGGCAGTCTCCTGTGAGTCCCCATCACCCCGAAGGGCATGCTGGCAACACAGAACAAGGGTTGCGCTCGTTGCGGGACTTAACCCAACATCTCACGACACGAGCTGACGACAGCCATGCACCACCTGTATACCGACCACAAGGGGGGCACCATCTCTGATGCTTTCCGGTATATGTCAAGCCTTGGTAAGGTTCTTCGCGTTGCGTCGAATTAAGCCACATGCTCCGCTGCTTGTGCGGGCCCCCGTCAATTCCTTTGAGTTTTAGCCTTGCGGCCGTACTCCCCAGGCGGGGAACTTAATGCGTTAGCTGCGGCACCGACGACGTGGAATGTCGCCAACACCTAGTTCCCAACGTTTACGGCGTGGACTACCAGGGTATCTAATCCTGTTCGCTCCCCACGCTTTCGCTCCTCAGCGTCAGTAATGGCCCAGAGATCCGCCTTCGCCACCGGTGTTCCTCCTGATATCTGCGCATTTCACCGCTACACCAGGAATTCCGATCTCCCCTACCACACTCTAGCTAGCCCGTATCGAATGCAGACTCGGGGTTAAGCCCCGAGCTTTCACATCCGACGTGACAAGCCGCCTACGAGCTCTTTACGCCCAATAATTCCGGACAACGCTCGCACCCTACGTATTACCGCGGCTGCTGGCACGTAGTTAGCCGGTGCTTCTTCTGCAGGTACCGTCACTTGCGCTTCTTCCCTGCTGAAAGAGGTTTACAACCCGAAGGCCGTCATCCCTCACGCGGCGTCGCTGCATCAGGCTTTCGCCCATTGTGCAATATTCCCCACTGCTGCCTCCCGTAGGAGTCTGGGCCGTGTCTCAGTCCCAGTGTGGCCGGTCGCCCTCTCAGGCCGGCTACCCGTCGTCGCCTTGGTAGGCCATTACCCCACCAACAAGCTGATAGGCCGCGGGCTCATCCTTCACCGCCGGAGCTTTTAACCCCGCCCCATGAGGGACAGAGTGTTATCCGGTATTAGACCCCGTTTCCAGGGCTTGTCCCAGAGTGAAGGGCAGATTGCCCACGTGTTACTCACCCGTTCGCCACTAATCCACCCCGAAGGGCTTCATCGTTCGACTTGCATGTGTTAAGCACGCCGCCAGCGTTCGTCCTGAGCCAGGATCAAACTCTCCATGAATGTTTTCCCGTAATCGGGAGAGCACCATAGAAGAGCGGGACAACCAACCGGAATAGGGCTGGTCATCCACAGCGTCCTCGCTGATGTTGCCTACCCGCCACATGGGCCAGTAGGACTTCAAAGGAACCACCAACCCACCGAAGTGGGCCGGGGTATCAACAAATTTGGCGTTGACTTTTGGCACGCTGTTGAGTTCTCAAGGAACGGACGCTTCCTTCGGTCCCGTTTCACCGGGGCCCTCCGGGCGCTTCCCTTCGTTCTTGCGTTTCCGACTCTATCAGACTCTTTCGTGTCCGATTCCCGGTCGAAGCGGGTGCCGCTTTCCAGTTCTTCGCTTTCGCGTTTCCCTTTCCGGCCATTCCGACTTTACCAGACTCTTTTCCGTTCCGTTTCCGGTCCGAATTTGATTCTGGTGGCCAGTTGGAGCGGCCTTTGCCTTTCGGCGTGTTCACTACGTTAACCGATTCCCTCGGTGACTCATAATCGAGTCGTCAGGCGAATTCCGGCATGCCGAAATTGCACCCGCCAGGGTGGATCGTAGGTAGTGGTTGGCCCTCTCCGGATGCTCCGGTCCGGCCCGATGGGCCGTACCAACAACATCTGCATCCGTTCAAGCGGCTCGGACTACATTAGGGACGCGGCGAGGGCGAGTCAAGTTGAGCGACGGCGCGGCGCATGGGCCCGGTACGGGCTGACCGTGGGGTCCCCGTCGATCCAGAAGCGCCACGGCTGATGGGAGCCGTCACCTCCGACGCCGGTACGGGGACCGCTCCGTACCTGGTCGCGGGGTGGCGGGGTGCCCCGCAGGACGGACAGGGCCGCCTTCGGGCCGGCGATCACGTCGCTCCCGTCCAGGGCGCGGTCCACATCCAGGGCCGTCGCCAGACGGGCCGGCCCTTTGGCCAGTTCTCTGTCATGACGGGCCGAGAATCGGCGTTTGCGGGCCATCTCGGCTCCGACGCCGATCTCGCCGGCTCGCAGCAGGACACCGCTCGCCATGCCTTCGGGTCCGCACACCAGGTTGAGGCAGTGCCACATCCCGTACGTGAAGTAGACGTACGAATGGCCCGGCGGGCCGAACATCACGCTGTTGCGGGGCGTCCGTCCGCGGAAGGCGTGGGAGCCCGGGTCGACCTCGCCCGCGTAGGCCTCCACCTCCGTCAGCCGTAGCTCGATGCGACCCTCGTCGGTGGAGCGGACCAGGATGCGCCCCAGCAGATCGGGGGCCACGTCCAGGACGGGTCGGTCGAAGAACTCCCGCGTCAGCGGCGTGCGGTCCGTGCCCTTGTTCATGGCGTCCGAGGGTACTGGGATCGGAGCGACGGGAACCGGCTACGGTCGTGGCGCGTATGTAGGGGTCAGGACCAAGGAGGAAAAAATCATGGGCTTCAAGCGACTGCTCGCGAGCATGGGTGCCGGCGGTGCTTCGGTCGAGACCGAGCTGACCGAACTCAACGTCGTCCCCGGTGGGGTCGTCCAGGGCGAGGTGCGGATCCAGGGCGGTTCCGTCGACCAGCAGATCGAGGCACTCTCGGTCGGGCTGCAGGCGCGGGTCGAGGTGGAGGGCGGGGACCAGGAGACCAAGCAGGACATCGAGTTCGCCAAGCTGCGCCTGGGCGGTGCCCTCGAGGTGAAGGCGGGCGCGGTGCACCTCGTGCCCTTCGGGCTCGAGATTCCGTGGGAGACCCCGATCACGATGTTCGCCGGGCAGCACCTGCGCGGCATGAACATCGGGGTGACCACCGAGCTGGAGATCGCCCGCGCGGTGGACTCGGGTGACCTGGACCCGATCAACGTGCACCCGCTGCCCGCCCAGCAGGCCATCCTGGACGCCTTCGGGCAGCTGGGCTTCACCTTCCGCGCCGCGGACATGGAGCGCGGACACATCCGTGGCACGCGCCAGCAGCTGCCGTTCTACCAGGAGATCGAGTTCTTCCCGCCGCAGCAGTACCGCGGACTGCACCAGGTCGAGCTGACCTTCGTGGCGGACGACCGCGAGATGGACGTCGTGCTGGAGATGGACAAGAAGCCGGGCCTCTTCAGCGAGGGCAGCGACTCGTACCGCGCGTTCAAGGTCGGCCACAACGACTACCAGGGCACGGACTGGGCCGCTTACCTGAACCAGTGGCTCTCCCAGGTCGGCGGACAGCGCAACTGGCTCTGACACGGCCTAGGGTCGGTGGCAGGACGCTTCACAGCCGATCAGGAGAGGTGCTGACGTGACCGAGCCGAAGAGGGCGCCGCTGCCGCACGACTTCCATCCCGAGGTCCCCTCGTTCACCGTGGTGAGCGAGGACCTCGCGCCGGGAGCCGTGCTCGCGCACGCGCAGGTGTTCTCCGCCGGGAACACCTCGCCGCAGCTGCGGTGGGAGGGCTTCCCCGCGGAGACGAAGAGCTTCGCCGTGACGTGCTTCGACCCGGACGCCCCGACGGGCAGCGGGTTCTGGCACTGGGTGGTGTTCGACATCCCGGCATCGGTCACGGAGCTCCCGGCCGGTGCGGGGAGCGGCACGTTCGAGGGGCTGCCCCCGGGCGCCGTCCACGCACGGAACGACTACGGGTCGAAGGAGTTCGGCGGTGCGGCGCCGCCGGCCGGTGAGAACCACCGCTATGTGTTCACGGTGTACGCGGTGGACACCGAAGAGCTCGGCCCGGACAGCGACGCGTCACCCGCGGCGGTCGGTTTCAACCTGCGGTTCCACACACTGGCCCGCGCCCGGCTGATCGGGGAGTACGCGTCCCCCGAGAGCTGATGGTTCACCCGCTGTTTGCCCTGCCCTGGTCTTGGAGAGACCAGAGCAGGGCATTTTTTTATTGCGTTGTCCATCACGGCTCGCCCGGCCAGAGTTGATCCGGGCCCGCGACCGGGCGGGCGGCACACGGGAGGTGGGCAGGATGCGGGACACACTGGTGCTCAACGCGAGCTTCGAGCCGCTGTCGACGGTGACGCTCAACCGTGCGGTGGTGCTGATCCTGCAGGACAAGGCCGTCGTCGAGCAGTCGCATCCCGGCCTCCGTATGCGTGGTGCCGCCGTCGACATCCCGGTGCCCCGGGTCATCAGGCTCTGCCGGTTCGTCCGGGTGCCGTTCCGAAGACACGCCCCGTGGTCCAGGAAGGGCGTGCTCATACGGGACCAGCACCGGTGCGCGTACTGCGGGCGGCGGGCGAGCACCGTCGACCACGTGGTGCCGCGCGCCCAGGGCGGCCAGGACACCTGGCTGAACACCGTGGCGTCCTGTGCCGAGGACAACCACCGCAAGGCGGCCCGGACGCCGGAGCAGGCGGACATGCCGCTGCTGCGTCAGCCGTTCGTCCCGTCTCCCGCGTACGCGATGCTGCTCGCGATGGGTGCCGGTGACCGGTCGGCCCTGCCGGAGTGGCTGGCCCGGTCCGCCGCGTAGTCGCGGTGCGGGGAGGGAGCCCGACTCCCCCGGAGGCGGGCTCCCTCGTTCAGCGCAGCACCAGCTGGACGATGGCCGCCGTGCCGACGACGACGATGAGGGCGCGCAGGTAGCGCGGACTGAGGCGGCGGCCGACCCTGGCGCCGATCTGCCCGCCGATCGCGGATCCCACGGCGATGAGCACGACGGCCGTCCAGTCGAAGTCCGCCACGAAGAGGAAGAAGAGTGCGGCGACGCTGTTGACGACGGCGGCCAGGACGTTCTTGACGGCGTTGAGGCGCTGCATCGTGTCGTCGAGCAGCATGCCCATCAGGGAGAGGTAGATGATGCCCTGGGCCGCCGTGAAGTAGCCGCCGTAGACGCTCGCGAGCGTCAGTCCGGTGAAGAGGAGCGGACCGCCGTCGGGGCGGACCGGGGCCCCGGTGTGTGCGCGGCGGCGCTGGACGGCCTTGCTGATGCGGGGTTGCAGGATGACCAGGACCAGGGCGAGCGCCACCAGGACGGGCACGATCGTCTCGAACGCCGTGGAGGGCAGGGCCAGCAGGAGTGTGGCGCCGGTGAGACCGCCGACGAGTGCGCCGACGCTCAACTTGAGGATGCGGCGGCGCTGGCCGGCCAGTTCCTTGCGGTATCCGATGGCACCGCTGATCGAACCGGGGATCAGGCCGAGTGCGTTGGAGACGGTGGCGGTGACCGGTGGCAGGCCGGTGGCGAGCAGGACGGGGAAGGTGATCAACGTACCGGAGCCGACGATGGTGTTGATCGTCCCTGCGCCGACTCCGGCCGCGAAGACCGCGAGAATTTCCCAGATGGACAAGGCCATCTCCTTCGGTGGTCAGTGATGCCTCCCCGCCATGAAGGTCGAGGGGCCTCACTGATCATGCACGAAGGTGTCTCCCGGTCAGCCGACCGGGGGCTGCTCCCGGCGTTCCTTGTTCCCGGTGTCGAAGCCGGGGGCTCCGCCGCCGAGGTTGCCGAAGGCGCCGCTGAGGCCCTTGAGTGCGTCGCCGATCTCGCTGGGCACGATCCAGAGCTTGTTGGCGTCGCCCTCGGCGATCTTCGGGAGCATCTGGAGGTACTGGTACGAGAGGAGCTTCTGGTCGGGGTCACCGGCGTGGATGGCCTCGAAGACCGTGCGGATGGCCTGGGACTCACCCTCGGCGCGCAGGGCGGATGCCTTCGCCTCACCCTCGGCGCGCAGGATCGCGGACTGCTTCTCGCCCTCCGCGGTGAGGATCGCGGACTGCCTGATGCCTTCGGCGGTGAGGATCGCAGCGCGCTTGTCACGGTCGGCGCGCATCTGCTTCTCCATCGAGTCCTGGATGGAGGTCGGCGGTTCGATGGCCTTGAGCTCGACGCGGTTGACGCGGATGCCCCACTTGCCGGTGGCCTCGTCGAGGACTCCGCGGAGCGCCGCGTTGATCTCCTCGCGGGAGGTCAGCGTCCGTTCGAGGTCCATGCCGCCGATGATGTTGCGGAGCGTGGTGACGGTGAGCTGCTCGATCGCCTGGATGTAGCTGGCGACTTCGTAGGTCGCGGCGCGGGCGTCGGTCACCTGGTAGTAGATGACGGTGTCGATGTTGACGACGAGGTTGTCCTGGGTGATCACCGGCTGGGGCGGGAAGGGGACGACCTGTTCGCGGAGGTCGATCCGGTTGCGGATCGAGTCGATGAACGGGACGACGATGTTCAGCCCGGCGTTGAGGGTGCGGGTGTAGCGGCCGAAGCGCTCCACGATGGCGGCACTGGCCTGCGGGATGACCTGGATCGTCTTGATCAGGGCGATGAAGACGAGCACCACCAGAATGATCAGGACGATGATGATCGGTTGCATCGTGTGCCTCGTGCCCTTCGGTTGCCGACGGATCGCGATGATCGAGGTCGAACGGTCAGGACGGTCGCATCTTTTATGACGGTTCCAGTCCCATGATGATCGACTTCGAGTTTGGCAGACTCGGGCCTGCCGTGTGACCGCTTCTCACATGACGACGGCCGTTGCCCCGTCGATGTCCACGACATCGACCTGCCGGCCGGGTTCGAAACTCTGATCGCTGTCGAGGGTGCGCGCGGACCAGACCTCGCCTGCGAGCTTGATGCGCCCGCCGCTGCCGTCGACCCGTTCCAGGACGACGGCCTGACGGCCTTTCAGGGCGTCGATCCCGCTGGCGTGCCCGGTCCGACCCGTCCGGTGTCTGGCCGCGATCGGGCGTACGACCGCGATGAGTGCCACCGACACCAGGACGAAGACCAGCACTTGGGCGACGACGCCACCGCCGAGGGCCGCGACGATCGCAGCGGCCACCGCCCCGACGGCGAACATCCCGAATTCGGGCATCGCGGTCAGGACGAGGGGAATGCCCAGTCCCACCGCGCCGATCAGCCACCACACCCACGCTTCGATGTCCACGCGTTCATCGTAGGACCGCGGGCACCCTCCCCGACAGGGCGCAGGGGAGGTGACTCCGCGCCGACTACGGGGAGAGCGGGAGTCCGTGGGCCGTGTAGCGGTCGCCGGTGTGCTCGACGACGAGCGGCAGGCCGAAGCAGAGCGAGAGGTTGCGGGAGCTGAGTTCGGTCTCCATGGGGCCCGCGGCGAGCACCTTGCCCTGGCGGATCATCAGGACGTGGGTGAAGCCGGGCGCGATCTCCTCCACGTGATGGGTGACCATGATCATGGAGGGGGCGTACGGATCGCGCGCGAGCCGGCCCAGCCGGCGCACCAGGTCCTCCCGGCCGCCGAGGTCGAGGCCCGCGGCGGGCTCGTCCAGGAGCAGGAGCTCGGGGTCGGTCATCATGGCGCGGGCGATCAGGGTGCGCTTGCGCTCGCCCTCGGAGAGGGTGCCGAACTTCCGGTCGAGGAACTCGGTCATGCCGAGCCGGTCGAGGAAGGCGCGTGCGCGCTCCTCGTCGACGGCCTCGTAGTTCTCGTGCCAGGTGGCGGTCATGCCGTAGGCGGCGGTGAGCACCGTCTGGAGCACGGTCTGGCGCTTGGGCAGCTTGTCGGCCATGGCCACACCGGCGATGCCGATCCGGGGGCGGAGCTCGAAGACGTCGGTGCCGACCCCGCCGAGCCGCTCGCCGAGGACCCTGGCCGTGCCGGTGCTGGGGAAGACGTAGCTCGACGCGATGTTGAGCAGGGTGGTCTTGCCGGCGCCGTTCGGGCCGAGGATGACCCAGCGCTCCCCCTCCTTGACCGACCAGGAGACGTCGTCCACCAGAGCGCGTCCGTCGCGGACCACGGATACGTCCACCAGCTCCAGTACATCGCTCATGGCGCGTTGTCTCCCCATGCAGTGTCGAGATCGTCGCGTGCCTGTGGGCACAGCTCCCAGGGAAAACCTACGCCACCCCGGGAGTGCTCCGACTCCTAGGTCCGTTCCCTAGGCTGTTCCCATGCTTTCGGAACCACGCTCAGGGCGGCTCGCCGCATGGGGAAACGCGCTTTTGGCCGGACTTGTGTCACCGGACGACGCAGCGCTCGCGATTGTCGGTGAGGACGCGGTGCACCGCGTCGAGGGGCTGCCGGGTGAAGCGGGGCCGGTCGGGCTCACGCTGGCGCTCGGCAGGCTGAGGGGGCTCGGGGCGACCGGTTTCCGGGTGGCGCTGCCGGTGCCCGGGCATCCGCTGGGGCTCAGCGGGCCGCCGGAATTCAACGCGCGGGCGCTCGATGCGGAGGAGGCGGTCGTCACGTCCGGGGCGCCGTTCGGGCTCGTGCCGGAGGTGAGCGAAGCGGGCCCGGCCGGAGACGTGCATGCCGAGGTGGTGTGGCGCTGCCTGGCGGTGCGCGAGGCTCCACCGGCCGACGTCCCGTCGCTGAGCGAGGCGGAGCGGGAGCTCGCGGAGGCGCTACGGGACGCGACGGCGGTGCTGGCCCGGCTGGATGTCGCCGGTTCCGGTCCGGTGGCCGAGGCTGCGGTGGACGCGTACCGGGCGCGGGCGGAGCGGGGGCGCGAGGTGCTGGCCCCGGGGTACCCGCCGCGGGCGGTGCGGGTGCTGGAGCTCGCCCAGCGGGTGGGGCTCTTGATTGCGGTGGCCCATGAGAACGGGCCCGGCGGTGCGGTGAGCGCTTCGGAGATCGCGGCTCGGAGCGAGGCGCTGCGACCGGTGGAGCGGGTGGCCCGGCGGGCGCAGGTCGCCGCGTACAACGCGTACGTGGAGGAGCGGGGGCGCGGCTGACGGGGCGGTCTCGGCCGCCGGACGGGCGGGGTGCCCGTCCGGCGGTGCGGGGCTCGGTCAGCCGTTCAGGCCGAAGTTGCCGAAGGCGGGGTTGAGCAGGCCCACCACGTTCACGGTGTTGCCGACCGCGTTCACCGGGACGTGCACCGGGACCTGGACGAGGTTGCCCGAGGCGACACCCGGGGACCCCACGGCCGTGCCATGGGCACCGGCGCCGCTGTGGCCCGTGGCGGAGGCGGCTCCGGCACCGGCGGCGATGATTCCGCCGGCGATCAGGGTGACGGCAGCGGCCTTCTTCAGGTTCTTCACTTCAGGATCCTCCTCGCGTCGCTGCGGCCGACCGCCGCAGCGTGCCCTGGAGAACGCCTCGGGGGGACGCAGGATGCGCCTGCCGGGCAGCATCCACCCGACAGTATGAATGTACGGACTGGAGTGGAACCCTCCGCTTCCTGTCCGACGGCGCCCCGGCTCCCCTTCAGCCCGCAGCACCGTGCCGGACCGCCCAGAGTGCCGCCTGGGTCCGGTCCGACACGTCGAGCTTCATCAGGATGTTCGACACGTGGGTCTTGACCGTCTTCTCCGAGAGGACCAGTGCCCGGGCGATCTCCCGGTTGGAGCGTCCGTCGGCGATCAGGCCCAGCACCTCGCGTTCCCGTTCGGTCAGGGTGC
Organism: Streptomyces clavifer; assembly: GCF_036345975.1. Lineage (NCBI taxonomy): Bacteria > Bacillati > Actinomycetota > Actinomycetes > Kitasatosporales > Streptomycetaceae > Streptomyces > Streptomyces clavifer. The sequence continues at coordinate 1,644,054 of NZ_CP107793.1, forward strand.
TCCCCCGGCCCGTGCCGCTGCCGCCGTCGTCCTGGGCCAGCAGGGCGCCGGCGACTTCCGGCTGGAGCAGGACGTGACCGGCGTGGACCGACCGGATCGCTCCGGCCAGGGCATCCGGGTCGACGTCCTTGTACACGTAACCGGACGCTCCCGCGCGGAGGGCGGGGACGACGGTGCGCTGCTCGGTGAAGCTGGTCACGATGAGGACCCTCGCCGGGTTCTCCAGCTCCCTGAGCCTGCGCAGGGCCTCGATCCCGTCCGTACCCGGCATCTTGATGTCCATCAGGACGACGTCGGGCCGGAGCTCCTCCGTCCTGGCGACCCCCTCGGCCCCGTCGGAGGCCTCGCCCACGACCTCTATGTCGTCCTGGACCTCCAGGAACGTGCGCAGCCCGCGCCGGACCACCTGGTGGTCGTCGACCAGCAGCACCCTGATGATCTTGTCAGCCACAGGGGACCTCCATCTGGATCGTGGTGCCCTTGCCGGGCTCCGAGGCAACGGTGAGCCTGCCCCCGACGCTGCCCGCCCGGTGGCGCATCGAGACGAGGCCCAGATGACGGCCCGCGTGCCGGACCGCGTGGGGGTCGAAGCCGCTGCCGTCGTCGGTGATCCGCAGCACGGCGGCGGAGGCGTGCCGGTCGAGGGTGACGGCGACGTGCCCGGCGCCGGAGTGGCGCAGTGCGTTGTGCAGGGCTTCCTGCGCCACCCTGAGGAACGCCTCCTCCTGCGCGGCGGGCAGGGCGCGCACTCCGGCGCTCCGGAAGGTGACACGGGCGCTGTGCGCGCGGTCCAGGACCTGGACCTGGGTGCGGAGCGTGGCGACCAGGCCGTCCTCGTCCAGGGCGGCCGGACGCAGCTCGACGACGGCGGCGCGCAGCTCGTCCACGGCTTCCGCGGCGAGGGCGGCGACCTGCTGGAGCTCGCCCTTGGCGCGGGCCGGGTCGCGGTCGACGAGGGCGGCGGCGGCCTGCGCGGTCAGCCTGAGCGAGAAGAGCTTCTGGCTGACCGCGTCGTGCAGCTCGTGGGCGAGCCGGGAGCGCTCCTCGGCGATCGTGAGCTCGCGGCTGCGTTCGTACAGCCGGGCGTTGGTGAGGGCGATCGCGGCGTGCTGGGCGAGGATGCCCAGGAGTTCCTCGTCCTCCTCGGTGAAACCGCAGCCGCCCTGCGGCTTGGGGCACCGCTTGTTGGCGAGGAAGAGGGCGCCGATGATCTCGTCGCCGTCCTGGATGGGCAGGCCGAGGAAGTCGGACATGTCGGGGTGGGCGTCGGGCCAGCCACCGAAGCGGGGGTCCTTGCGGACGTCGGCGAGCCGCTCGGGCTTCGCCTCGTGCAGCATCGCGGCGAGGATCCCGTGCTGCCGGGGCAGCGGGCCGATGGCCTTCCACTGCTCGTCGCCGACCCCGTCGACGACGAACTGGGCGAAGCCGCCGTGGTCGTCGGGGACGCCCAGGGCCGCGTATTCGGCGTCCAGCAGTTCGCGGGCGGAGGCGACGATCGTCTTGAGGACGTCCCGCACGTCCAGGTGCCGGCTCATGGCGAGCAGCGCGGCGCTGACCGAGGCGAGGCCCGACGGTGGGCGGTGACTCATGTGCTCACCGTACCGGCGGGGGTGGCGGCGCCGTATCGGTCTGTGGACGGCTGCCGGATGGGGCGCGGGGACTAGGCCGGGGCCGGCAGAGGGCTCCTGACGGGGCCGCCGGCCCGCGCTTCCCCGGCAGCGCGACGCGGTCCCGTGCGGACGGCGGTGAGGCCGGCGACCGGGTGCGCGATGCCGCGTCGACGGGCGTCCCGGACCTTCCTGTCCGCCCGCGTCCGGCGCCTCCCTGCACGAGGGCCGGCAGTCCGGTCGACCGTGGACCATCGGCACGGTCCGCTCCCCCGGCCCGCGGCGTCGTCGCGGCCCTGCCGTACTCCCGCCGCGCGCTCCGACGGCCGCCCCGCACAGGGGACGCGTCGTTCACGGGCGGTTCGCCGGGGGCGTGGTCACGGTGGGTGCGGATGCGACTGCGGAACCGCACGGAAGCGGGGCGGGACGGTGGCGTCGAAGGCGCGCGCCCTGCTCGGGACGGATGCGCCGGGTGCCGCGAGCGCGGGCGGAGACCCGGCGGCACTCGGAGGGGCCCCTGTAAGGGGGGCGGCATCGGAACACGGGCTGGATCGATCGGCGCCCGCGCGCAGGAGCCGCGGCCGGCGAGCGGCGGGTGCTGGACGGACCCGGCGGCGGCCCCGCAGCGGGTGGCGGACGGGCCGCACGAGCCGGCGGCCCCGCGCCGCTGACCCACCGGACGCGGCGGCGGGGCGGGACGCGCCCCGGCATGGGTGCGCACGGGTGCCGGGACGGCGGTACGCGAGGTGCGGCGCCACCCGCGCCTCGGGCGCGAGTACGGCGGCACCCACCCCCCCCCGCAGCCAGATTCGGAACCTAACACTCCGCATTACAGCAGCAACTATTCGTGAGCTCGGGGGGTGCCCCATGTGAGCCCAGGCATAGGACCCACGTCACTTACGAAGGCGGATAGTTGCCCCAAAGCGGGCAATACGCCAACCCCCAAAGCGGACAAGGAGGTATGAACAGCCCCCCAATCCACTACCCGGCTTCGTACGTCACACCTTTGCCAGGCCATTTTGCTGGCGCTAAGAATTGCATCTGTTCCCGACGGAGATGCGCAACCGCGCTTCCCGTCTGCGTCCTCGGTGAGGACTCCTGCTATTCGAAGAGGTACGACTGCATGTCCGTGTCCCGCATCTCCAGCCGTAGCCGTCGCCTGAACAAGGCGCAGAAGCTCTCCGTCGCCGGTGTCTCCACTCTGGCCGCCGCCGCTCTCGCGTTCTCGCTCGTCCCGGACAGCGCTTCGGCCACGACCGAGCCGCAGGCCGCATCCGGTGCGCCGGTGGTCTTCGCCGGGTCGTCGCAGACGAAGTCCGTCCAGTCCAGCGTCATAGAGCAGCACTCCACCGCCGCCCAGCTGGTGAAGGCCGCCGACTCCGCCAAGGCCGAGGCCACCGCCGCCGAGAAGAAGGCCGCGGCCAAGAACGAGGCGAAGGCCAAGGCCGTCGCCGAGGCCAAGAAGGAAGCCGCGGCCAAGAAGAAGGCTGCCGCCAAGGCCGACGCGAAGAAGCGTTCCGCCAAGAAGGCCAGCCGCGCGGCCGACCGCAAGCCGGTCTACGCCAACAACCTGGACGGCTGGATCCGCGAGGCTCTCTCCATCATGGACAAGAAGAACATCCCCGGTACGTACGAGGGCCTGCACCGCAACATCATCCGTGAGTCCAGCGGCAACCCGCGCGCGATCAACGACTGGGACATCAACGCGATCAACGGCGTCCCGTCGAAGGGCCTGCTGCAGGTCATCAAGCCGACCTTCGACTTCTACCACGTCAAGGGCACCAAGCACGACCAGTACGACCCGGTCGCCAACATCACCGCGGCCGCCAACTACGCCGCGGACAAGTACGGCTCGATCGACAACGTCGACAGCGCGTACTGAGTCACGCACCGAGCAGGGCCCGGCACAGCTGACCCGCCGGTCCGCAGCGTCGCGTGACCGGCCGGCACATGCCGAAGGGCGGCACCCCACGGGGTTGCCGCCCTCGGGCGTTTCCGGGTCCGGTCGGGCCGGACGCGCTACTTGCGCATCACCTCGGGCTCGTGGCGGCGCAGCATCCGCGAGACCGCGAAGAAGAGAACGGCGCTCATGGCGAGCATCACCGCGATGTTGATCCCCCACTGCCCGGCCGAGTGCTCCCAGAGCGGGTCCAGGTCGGTCGGGTTCTCCGGCTCCCACGGCGGCATGAGGTGGGCGAGGTCCAGCGTGGTGCCCGCCGCGGCGACCGCCCACCGCGACGGCATCAGCCAGGCGAACTGCTCGAGGCCCGGGGACCCGTAGAGCTGGAAGAGCACACCGGTGAAGACGACCTGGACGATGGCGAACATGACGAGCAGCGGCATGGTCTTCTCTGCCGTCTTGACCAGCGCGGAGATCAGCAGGCCGACCATCATCGAGGTGAAGCCGAGCACGATGATCGACAGGCAGATCTCCACGGCGGGGGGCATGAGCAGGCCCTCCTCCGGCAGCGCACGGGTGGAGAAGCCGATCCCGCAGAGGATCACGCCCTGGAAAGCGGTGATCAGACCGAGGACGATCACCTTGGACAGCAGGTAGGCGGAACGGGAGAGGCCGGTGGCCCGTTCCCGCTCGTAGATCACCCGCTCCTTGATCAGCTCTCGTACGGAGTTGGCCGCGGCGGCGAAGCACATGCCGACCGCGAGGATCAGCATGATGGTCCCGGCCTTGCCGTTGAAGCGCGAGGGCGGCTCGGGCTCCGCCAGGCCGAACTCCGCGGGAATGACCACGCTGACGACACCCAGCACGGCGGGCAGGAGCACCATCAGGAGCAGGAAGCCCTTGTCGGACGCGATCACCGAGACGTACCGGCGCATCAGCGTCCACAGCTGGGCCAGCCATCCCGACGGCTTCGGGGGGCGGCTCTGCTGCCGCGAGGGCATGTGCACGGGCTGCGCCGCGACGGCGTCGATGTCCGCGGCGTACATCTGGTAGTGCTGCGAACCGCGCCAGCGGCCCGCCCAGTCGTAGTCGCGGTAGTTCTCGAAAGCGGAGAAGACGTCGGCCCAGCTGGTGTACCCGAAGAAGTTCAGCGCCTCCTCGGGAGGCCCGAAGTAGGCGACGGACCCGCCCGGGGCCATGACCAGGAGCTTGTCGCAGATCGCCAGCTCGGCCACGGAGTGCGTGACGACCAGGACCGTGCGCCCGTCGTCGGCGAGGCCGCGCAGCAGTTGCATGACGTCGCGGTCCATGCCCGGGTCGAGGCCCGAGGTCGGCTCGTCCAGGAAGATCAGCGACGGCTTGGTCAGCAGCTCCAGGGCGACCGAGACGCGCTTGCGCTGGCCTCCGGAGAGCGAGGTGATCTTCTTGTCCTTGTGGATGTCGAGCTTGAGCTCGGCCAGGACCTCGTGGATCCGGGCGGTGCGCTCGGCCTCGGTGGTGTCCGCGGGGAAGCGCAGCTTGGCCGCGTACTTGAGGGCCCTGGTGACCGTGAGTTCCTTGTGCAGGATGTCGTCCTGCGGGACCAGGCCGATGCGCTGCCGGAGCTCGGCGAACTGCTTGTAGAGGTTCCGGTTGTCGTAGAGGACGTCGCCCTGGTTGGCGGGCCGGTAGCCGGTGAGAGCCTTGAGCAGGGTGGACTTGCCGGAGCCCGACGGGCCGATGACGGCGATCAGGGACTTCTCGGGGACGCCGAACGAGACGTCCTTGAGGATGTCCTTGCCCCCGTCGACCGTCACGGTGAGGTGGCGGGCGGAGAAGGAGACCTCACCGGTGTCGACGAACTCTTCCAGCCGGTCCCCGACCAGCCGGAAGGTCGAGTGGCCGACGCCGACGATGTCGTTCGGGCCGATGAGGGCGGAGCCGGACTTGCTGAGCGGCTGGCCGTTGACGTACGTGCCGTTGTGCGATCCGAGGTCGCGGATCTCGAAGCGGCCGTCGGGCGTCGCCCGGAATTCGGCGTGCAGGCGGGAGACCTGCAGGTCGGAGACGACCAGCTCGTTCTCCAGCGCACGGCCGATGCGCATGACCCGGCCGAGGTCCAGCTGGTGGAACGTGGTCGGGCTGCGGTCCCCGTAGACCGGCGGCGCCCCCGCGGCACCGCCGGGTCCGCCCGCTGCGGGCACCTGTCCCGGGCCCTGCTGGTGCGGGACGGGGGCCTGCTGGTGCGGGGCCGGGGCCTGCTGCTGCCAGGCCTGGTGCTGTTGCTGCGCCGGTTCGGGCCAGGCGGTGGCACCCTGCGCGGGCTGCTGCGGCTGCCCGGGAGCCTGCTGCGCCCCCACCGGCTGCCCCCCGGGCACACCGGCACCCGCGGCGGCACCGGTGAGGCTCAGCCGCGGTCCGTCGGTGGCGTTGCCCAGGTGCAGGGACGTGCCGGGACCGATCTCCATCTGCTGGATGCGCCGGCCCTGCGTATAGGTGCCGTTGGTGCTGCCGTGGTCCTCGATGGACCAACTGCGGCCGTTCCAGCTGATCGTGGCGTGCCGCCACGACACCCGGGCGTCGTCGATCATCAGATCGCCCTGCGGATCACGTCCGAGGGTGTACGACCTGGACGGATCGAGCGCCCAGGTCCTTCCATTCAATTCCAGTACGAGTTCCGGCACTCCGCGCCCCACTAGTCGTCCCCCGAGTTACCCCCGTTGCAGGGAGTCTAGGGATGCTGAACATCGTGGCGAACTATTCCAGGAGCGGTCCCGGAACGGAAAGCCGGGCGGGTGAAGACGCTGGGGAGGCCTGTGCGGCACCCGGCGGGCCCGGGATGAATCGGGCCGGACCGCAGCATCCGGGGCAACCGTCCCCCCACCGTGCCGGAGCGTGCCCCGCCGGACGGGCTGTCCGCTGGTCGGAACGGGCTTCGGAGCCGCCCTTCGGACCTATACGGTGGGAGCACCATGAGCGCACCCCAGCCCCCTCTGCCTCCCCGGTCCCCTGAGCTTCCCGAACCCCCTCGGGACTCGGACGCACCCACGCTGCTCGTCAAGATCTTCGGGAAGGACCGCCCGGGTATCACCGCCGGACTCTTCGACACCCTGGCCGCCTACTCCGTCGACGTCGTGGACATCGAGCAGGTCGTCACCCGTGGCCGCATAGTCCTGTGCGCCCTGGTGACCTCCCCGGCGTCGGACGGTACGACCGAGGGCGACCTCCGGGCCACCGTGCACAGCTGGGCGGAGTCCCTGAAGCTGCAGGCCGAGATCATCTCGGGGACGGGCGACAACCGGCCCCGTGGCGACGGCCGTTCCCATGTGACCGTCCTGGGGCACCCGCTGACCGCGGAGTCCACCGCCGTCATAGCGGCCAGGATCACCTCCACCGGCGGGAACATCGACCGGATCTTCCGTCTGGCGAAGTACCCCGTCACCGCGGTCGAGTTCGCGGTCTCCGGCACCGGCACCGAGGAGCTGCGGACCGCGCTGGCGACGGAGGCGGCCGGGATCGGCGTCGACATCGCCGTCGTCTCGGCCGGCCTGAGCCGCCGGGCCCAGCGGCTGGTGGTGATGGACGTGGACTCGACGCTCATCCAGGACGAGGTCATCGAGCTCTTCGCGGCGCACGCGGGCTGCGAGGACAAGGTCGCCGAGGTGACCGAGCAGGCGATGCGCGGCGAGCTCGACTTCGAGCAGTCGCTGCACGCCCGGGTCGCGCTGCTGGCGGGGCTCGACGTGTCGGTCGTGGACAAGGTGCGTGCCGAGGTCAGGCTGACTCCCGGCGCCCGCACCCTGATCCGCACGCTGAAGCGGCTCGGCTACCAAGTGGGCGTGGTGTCGGGCGGCTTCACCCAGGTCACGGACGACCTCAAGGAGCGTCTCGGGCTCGACTTCGCCTCCGCCAACACGCTCGAGGTCGTCGACGGCAAGCTCACGGGCCGGGTCGTGGGCGACATCGTGGACCGGGCGGGCAAGGCCCGGCTGCTGCGCAGCTTCGCCGCGCAGGCGGGGGTGCCGCTGGCTCAGACGGTGGCCATCGGGGACGGTGCGAACGACCTCGACATGCTGAACACGGCCGGTCTGGGCGTCGCCTTCAACGCCAAGCCGGTGGTCCGCGAGGCCGCCCACACAGCGGTGAACGTGCCCTTCCTGGACACCGTGCTGTACCTGCTCGGGATCACCCGCGAGGAGGTCGAGGCCGCCGACGGCCTCGTCGACTGACCACCCACGCACCGCCACGTACGAACCACCTGGCACCGCCACGTACGAAGGGGCCCGGCACAGCGGATGTGCCGGGCCCCTTCGTACGTCCTGCTCAGTCGTTGGGCGTCCAGTACTCGACGAGCGTGCCCACCCCGTGCTCCAGGCTCTTCCAGGAACCGGAGAACTCGACGACGGCGTAGGCGGCGGTCGGGAAGCCGTCCCGGGTCATCCGCGTGAGCGCCTCTCCCTCGGCCTTGCCGGAGAGCGCGTCCGCGGCGCCGTGCATGCCGGGGTTGTGGCCGATGACCAGCAGACTGCCTACGTCGTCCGAGGTCTCGTTGAACAGTGCGATCAGCTCGCCGACGGAGGCGTCGTACAGCCGCTCCTCGTACACGGTCCTGGGGCGCTGCGGGAATTCGTGGACCGCGAGCTTCCAGGTCTCGCGGGTCCTGGTGGCGGTCGAGCACAGAGCCAGATCGAATTCGGTACCGGAGTCGGCGAGCCTGCGGCCGGCGACGGGGGCGTCCTTGCGGCCCCGCTCGGCCAGGGGCCGCTCATGGTCGGACTGCTGCGACCATTCCGCCTTTGCGTGCCTGAGAAGGACGATTCTGCGAGGTGTATCGGCGCTCATACACCTCAGCTTCGCACGAAATGTGTGTCCGGGCGCAGGGTGTTGACGTGCTGCCCCGCTGAGGGTGAACGGCGCCGGTCGGCCCGGGTCCGTCCTGTTCGGTGCACGTCAGGCGGCGAGCAGCTTGAGGACCTGTCCGAGCAGTCGTCCGAGTGCCGGGGCGCCGGTCGCGGCGTGCGCCTGGCCGGGCCCCGAGATCAGCAGGAGGAGCGCGGCGAAGGCGAGGGCGGGCAGCGCGACGGCCCACCACGGCAGCCTGACCTCGATGCTGTCCGAGTCGGGGCGGTGGGTGCGGGTGGGTGCAGGGGCCGGCATGTCCGCCTCCGTGGGTCCTCGGCTCTGATACCCAGAACCTACGGGCCCTCGGGCGGCGGTCCCATCCGGTGACCCACCCACTCGACCCTGAACCTGGCCCCCTAGGGGAGGGTGGGGCAGGCCCTACCATCCCCTGGCCGGGGAGGGGTCACGAAGACGCGGGCCCGCAGTGCGGTGGCGGCGGCGAGAGGGGCGCGGCGGGGCCGCCGTACCCCTACGCGGGAGAGGCGATCGTGGCGATGATGCTGATGACGACGCCGATGAGCAGCATCGCCCCGAAGACGAGGAGAAGCTTCTTCTGGCCGTTCGGGGGATTCGGATCGAGTACGGGCATGGCCCCAGTCTCGCACCTCAGCATTCGTCCTCGATCGTCCGGTCCCGTCCGGCGAGCACTCCCGCGATCATCTGCGGCACCATGAGGCCTGCCATCAGGGCGAGCGGCAGGCCCCATCCGCCACTGTGCTGGTAGAGCACGCCGACGAGCAGCGGGCCGGGGATCGAGAGCAGGTAGCCGGTGGACTGCGCGAAGGCGGAGAGCCTGACGACACCGGCGCCGGTCCGGGACCGCATACCGATCATGGTGAGGGCCAGCGGGAAGGCGCAGTTGGCGATGCCCAGCAGCAGGGCCCAGAGCCAGGCGCCGCCGGCGGGAGCGAGGTAGAGGCCCGCGTAGCCGAGGAGACCGCAGCCACCGAGGACGACGACGATCGGCCCCTGGTTCCGCAGCCGGGCGGCGGCGCGGGGTATGACGAAGGCGAGGGGCACGCCCATGGCCATGGTCACGGCGAGCAGCACACCGGCGGTGCCCGCGGAGATCCCCGCGTCGCGGAAGATCTGCGGCATCCAGCCCATGGTGATGTACGCGGCCGTGGCCTGGAGGCCGAAGAAGCAGGCGAGCGCCCACGAGGTCCGGCTGCGGGTGATCTTGAGGACGGGGGCCGGCTGCCGGCGTCCCCCGGGCTGTACCGGGGTGGTGCCGCGGTCCCGGACGAGAGGGATCCACGGCACGATCGCGAGGGCCGCGAGCACGGCCCAGACGGCGAGCCCGGTCCGCCAGCTGCCCCCCAGGACCTCGGTCATGGGCACGGTGACGGCAGCCGCCAGTGCGGTGCCCAGGGCCAGTGCCATCGAGTAGAGGCCGGTCATGCTGCCGACCCGGTCCGGGAACCAGCGCTTGACGATGACGGGCATCAGGACGTTGCTGACGGCGATGCCCATCAGGGCCAGGGCACTGGCGGCGACGAAGCCCGCGGTGCCGCCCACGAAGGGGCGGATCAGCAGCCCGGCCGTGATGGCCACCATGCCCGCGCACACGACGGCGCCCGCCCCGAACCTGCGGGCCAGCCGCGGTGCCATGAATCCGAAGACCGCGAAGCACAGCGGGGGCACGGAGGTGAGGACGCCCGCGACGCTGCCGCTCATGTGCAGCCCGTCCCGGACCTCTTCGAGGAGGGGGCCGAGGCTGGTGATGGCGGGCCGCAGATTGAGCGCGGCGAGGACGAGACCGACGGTGACCAGGCGCAGGAGCCACGGGGCGGGGCCGGGGGCGGCCTTCGGGGCGGGGGCGGCCTTCGGGGCGGGGGCGGCCTTCGGGGCGGGGGCGGCCTTCGGGGCGGGGGCGCCCGGGGGCGCGTTCGGGGGAGCCGCGGGGCTCAGGGTCCGGGTCTCGTCATCGGCCATGAGGCCCATCATAGAATCATGGGATGATTGGTTGTCCACTCCGGTGCTCCCTTTCCTGGGAGGATCCGGAGCACACCGTTTCTCCGACCGCCCTTCCGGACCACGAGCAAGGAGCACCATGGCGCTGACGTCTCCGCGGCGTTCGGCTCTCGCCGACCAGGTGATTGCCCAGCTGAGGAACCAGATCACGTCGGGCGAGTGGCCCGTGGGTACGCGGATCCCCACCGAACCCGCGCTGGTGGAGCAGTTGGGGGTCGCCCGCAACACGGTGCGCGAGGCGGTGCGCGCGCTCGCGCACAACGGGCTGCTGGACATCCGGCAGGGCTCCGGTACGTACGTCGTCGCCACCAGCGAGCTGGCGGGCGTGATGCACCGCCGCTTCGCCGACGCCGACCCCCGGCACATCGCCGAGCTGCGCTCCACCCTGGAGTCCTCCGCGGCCCGGCTGGCCGCCCTCCGGCGCACCGAGCGGGATCTGCGGCAGCTGGACACGCTGATGGCGCGGCGCGAGGAGACCTGGGCCGCCGGGGACGCGGAGGCGTTCGTCGCGGCCGACGCGACGCTGCACCTCGCGGTGGTCGCCGCCTCGCACAACGACGTGCTGACAGAGTTGTACGCCGACCTGAACGATCTGCTCCGCGACTACCTTCGCGACGACGTGGGGTCCGAGCTGCGCCCCGAGGAGCACATGGACCACGCACGGCTGGTCGAGGCGATCCGGGCGGGCGATGCCGAGACGGCCGCCGCGGAGGCGGCGAGCCACGCGCTGAACTGCCTGCGGGACCGGGTCTAGGCCGACCCGGCGGACCGCGGCCGGGGCAGGGCCCGGGCGCCACCGTCCCGGCCCGGCACGACCGCACGGCCTACTCGGAGTGGTGGCTGACCCAGGCCGAGCCGACCTCTTTCCAGCACCGGTCCTCGAGCCGTACGGTCCGGCCCGGCTGTACCGCGACCGCCTCGCCGTCCGCGTCGACGTCCCACCAGCGGCTGCACTCGGTGTGGAGCCGGACGAGATCGGTGGTGGAGTGCGGATTGTGGCAGTGGGCGACGACCCGCGAGCCGGTGACCGACGTCCGGCACTCGGAGCCCGAGGGCTGCGGGGCCGGGGCGAGGGGCGCGGCCGTCCCGCTCCCCGCCCGGTGCGCCGCGTTCACGGCGACCGGGGCGAGGAGGCCGGCGACGACCGCTGCCGCGGCCGCGACGGCCCAGGTTCGGCGACGTGTGGAGCGCAGCACGGCGTTCTCCTCCCCACAGCCTGACCAAAGTCCGCTTCCTCCACATTCTGCGGCGGATCGACCATCTTTTCGACCTGAGACGCACACGGCCGCGTACCCCTTCCCTCGCGGGAGGCGGTACGCGGCCGTGGAGGAGCTCCGGGGCTCAGGCGCCCATCATGTGCACGCCACCGTCGACGTGGATGATCTCACCGGTCGTCTTCGGGAAGAAGTCCGAGAGGAGGGCCACGACCCCGCGGCCGGCGGGCTCCGGGTCGGACATGTCCCACGCCAGCGGCGACCGGGTGTTCCAGACCTCCGCGAGATCACCGAAGCCCGGGATGGACTTGGCGGCCATCGAGCCGAGGGGGCCCGCCGAGATCAGGTTGCAGCGGATGCTCTCGCTGCCGAGGTCGCGGGCGAGGTAGCGGGAGGTCGCCTCCAGCGCGGCCTTGGCCGGGCCCATCCAGTCGTACTGCGGCCAGGCGAACTGCGCGTCGAAGGTGAGGCCGACGATCGAACCGCCCTCGCTCATCAGCGGCTTGCAGGCCATGGCGAGCGACTTGAGCGAGAAGGCCGAGACGTGCATGGCGGTCGCGACCGATTCGAACGGCGTGTTGAGGAAGTTGCCGCCGAGCGCGTCCTGCGGGGCGAAGCCGATCGAGTGCACGACGCCGTCCAGCGAGCCGAGCTCGTCCTTGACCAGGCCCGCGAGCCGGTCCAGGTGCTCGGCGTTGGTCACGTCCAGCTCGAGGACCTTGGCCGGCTTGGGAAGCTTCCTGGCGATGCGCTCGGTCAGCGTCGGCCGGGGAAAGGCCGTCAGAATGATTTCGGCGCCCTGCTCCTGGGCCACCTTCGCGGTGTGGAACGCGATGGACGACTCCATCAGCACACCGGTGATGAGGATGCGCTTGCCGTCGAGAATTCCGCTCATGGTGATCAGTGACCCATGCCCAATCCGCCGTCAACGGGGATGACGGCTCCAGTGATGTACGACGCGTCGTCGGACGCGAGGAAGCGCACCGCGGCGGCGATCTCAGCGGGCTGCGCGTAGCGGCCGAGCGGCACCTGGGACACGATGCCCTTGCGCTGCTCGTCGGTGAGTGCCTGGGTCATGTCGGTGTCGACGAACCCGGGTGCGACGACGTTGAACGTGATGTTCCGCGAGCCGAGCTCACGGGCCAGCGACCGTGCGAAGCCGACGAGGCCCGCCTTGGACGCGGCGTAGTTGGCCTGGCCGGCCGAGCCGAGGAGGCCGACGACGGAGGAGATGAGGACGACACGGCCCTTCTTGGCGCGCAGCATCGCACGGTTGGCGCGCTTGACGACCCGGAAGGTGCCGGTGAGGTTGGTGTCGAGCACGGACGTGAAGTCGTCCTCCGACATCCGCATCAGCAACTGGTCCTTGGTGATACCGGCGTTGGCGACCAGCACCTCGACGGGACCGTGCTTCTCCTCGATCTCCTTGTAGGCCTGCTCCACCTGCTCGGTGTCGGTGATGTCGCACCGGACCGCCAGGCAGCCCGCGTCGACGAGGGCCTGCGGCGGCTCGCCGGATCGGTAAGTGATCGCGACCTTGTCGCCGTTGTCGGCGAAGGCGCGGGCGATGGCGAGGCCGATGCCCCGGTTTCCTCCGGTGACGAGAACCGAGCGGCTCAACGGATCACCCTTTCCTTGACGATCTGGTACATCGAAAACCTATCGGTACCGCACCGCCCACGGAGAATCGTCCCTGACAGCGCCGCCGGGTCGCGACTGTCGGATCCCTACAGAATGGGCCGGGCAGGGTCTCCACAAGGTAAATCGAGCGCACCGGAGTGCCACGACCCCTCATGATTCACTGCGGAGACAGTTCCAGAGGTGGAGAAGGGGAGGCCCTCGTGCCCCACGAGGTAGATCAGTCGTTCCTGGCCCTGCCGCTGCGCGCCCTCGCCGACGCGGCGCTCGCCCGCGCGCGTGCGCTCGGCGCGGTGCACGCGGACTTCCGGTTGGAGCGGGTGCGCGGCGCCTCCTGGCGGCTGCGGGACGCACGGCCCTCCGGAGGGTCGGACACCACCGACCTCGGGTACGCGGTCCGGGTGGTCCACGGCGGGGCCTGGGGGTTCGCCTCCGGGGTGGACCTGACGATGGACGCTGCGGCGAAGGTGGCCTCGCAGGCCGTGTCGATGGCCAAGCTGTCCGCCAGGGTGATCGCGGCGGCCGGCTCCGACGAGCGGGTCGAGCTGGCGGACGAGCCGGTGCACGGTGAACGGACCTGGGTCTCCTCCTACGAGACCGATCCCTTCTCCGTACCGGACGAGGAGAAGGCCGGGCTGCTCGCCGAGTGGAGCTCACGGCTGCTGGCGGCCGACGGGGTCGCACACGTGGACGCCTCGCTGATGACCGTCCACGAGAACAAGTTCTACGCGGACACGGCCGGCACCGTCACCACGCAGCAGCGGGTGCGGGTGCATCCGCAGTTCACCGCGGTGGCCGTGGACGGCACCACCGGCGAGTTCGACTCGATGCGGACCATCGCGCCGCCGGTGGGCCGGGGCTGGGAGTACCTCACCGGCACCGGCTGGGACTGGGCCTCGGAGCTGGAGCGGATCCCCGGTCTGCTCGCCGAGAAGATGCGGGCCCCGAGCGTCGAGGCGGGCACGTACGACCTGGTCGTCGATCCGTCCAACCTGTGGCTGACCATCCACGAGTCGATCGGCCACGCCACCGAGCTGGACCGGGCGCTGGGCTACGAGGCGGCGTACGCCGGGACCTCGTTCGCCACGTTCGACCAGCTGGGCGAGCTCGTGTACGGCTCCCCCGCCATGCACGTGACGGGTGACCGCACCGCGGAGCACGGGCTCGCGACGATCGGGTACGACGACGAGGGCGTCGAGGCGCAGTCGTGGGACCTGGTCAGGGACGGGACGCTGGTGGGCTACCAGACGGACCGTCGGATCGCGAAGCTGACGGGGCTGGGCCGGTCCAACGGGTGCGCGTACGCGGACTCGCCGGGGCACGTCCCCGTCCAGCGGATGGCGAACGTGTCGCTCCGGCCGGATCCGGGCGGGCTGTCGACGGAGGACCTGATCGGCGGGGTGGAGCGCGGGATCTACGTGGTCGGCGACCGGTCCTGGTCGATCGACATGCAGCGCTACAACTTCCAGTTCACCGGTCAGCGGTTCTTCCGGATCGAGAACGGCAGGCTCGCCGGCCAGCTGCGGGACGTGGCGTACCAGGCGACGACCACGGACTTCTGGGGGTCGATGGAGAAGGTCGGCGGCCCGCAGACCTACGTCCTGGGCGGCGCGTTCAACTGCGGCAAGGCCCAGCCGGGCCAGGTCGCCGCCGTCTCGCACGGCTGCCCCTCCGCCCTCTTCCGAGGCGTGAACATCCTCAACACGACGCAGGAGGCCGGCCGATGAGCCGCGTCAGCAAGCCGTACGAGATCGTCGAGCGGGCGCTCGAGCTGTCCACCACGGACGGTTGCGTGGTCATCGCGGACGAGGACTCCTCCGCCAATCTGCGGTGGGCCGGCAACGCGCTCACCACCAACGGCGTGACGCGGGGCCGCACCCTGACCGTGATCGCGACGGCCGGCGGCGCGCAGGGGACCGCCTCCGGCGTGGTCTCGCGTTCGGCCGTCACGGCCGACGACCTGGAACCGCTCGTCCGCGCCGCCGAGGCCGCCGCGCGCGGGGCCGGTCCGGCCGAGGACGCGCAGCCGCTGGTGTCCGGGGTGCCGGCGTCCGCCGGTTTCACGGAAGCACCGGCCGAGACGGGCTCCGGCGTCTTCGACGGCTTCGCCCCCGCGCTCGGCGACGCCTTCGCCCGCGCCCGTTCCGGCGGCCGCGAGCTGTACGGCTTCGCCCACCACCAGATGACCTCGACCTACCTGGGGACGTCGACGGGGCTGCGGCTGCGCCACGACCAGCCGAACGGGACGCTGGAGCTGAACGCCAAGTCCCCCGACCGGACCCGGTCCGCCTGGGCCGGCCGGTCCACCCGGGACTTCCAGGACGTCGACCCGGCGGCCATGGACGCGGAGCTCGCGCAGCGGCTCGGCTGGGCGGAGCGCCGGATCGAGCTGCCGGCCGGGCGGTACGAGACGCTGCTGCCGCCGACCGCCGTGGCGGACCTGCTGATCTACCAGTACTGGTCGGCCAGTGCCCGGGACGCGGCGGAGGGCCGGACGGTCTTCTCCCGGCCGGGGGGCGGCACGCGGCTCGGCGAGTCGCTGTCCTCCCTGCCGCTGACCCTGCGCAGCGACCCGTACGCGCCGGGGCTGGAGTCCGCGCCGTTCGTGATCGCCCACGCCTCCGGTGACGGCGCCTCCGTCTTCGACAACGGGCTGCCGCTCGCGCCGACGACCTGGGTCGGGAACGGCGTGCTGGAGCGGCTGACCACGACGCGCCACTCCGCCGGGCTGACGGGGCTGCCGGTCGCCCCGTCCATGGACAACCTCGTGCTGGACGGCGGGGGTGAGCGGTCGCTGGAGGAGATGGTGGCCGCGACGACCGGCCGGGCCCTGCTGCTGACCTGCCTCTGGTACATCCGGGAGGTCGATCCCGCGACACTGCTGCTGACCGGCCTGACCCGGGACGGGGTCTATCTGGTCGAGGACGGCGAGGTGGTCGGCGAGGTGAACAACTTCCGGTTCAACGAGTCGCCGGTCGGGCTGCTGTCCCGGGCCTCGGAGGCGGGCCGCACGGAGAAGACGCTGCCGCGCGAGTGGGGCGACTACTTCACCCGCGCCGCCATGCCCGCGCTGCGGGTTCCCGATTTCCAGATGAGCTCGGTCAGCCGGGGCGTCTGACCGTCCTAGACTGAACCGCACATTCCAGCGACCCCCTATCCACCTTGTTCCGACCCCACGAGGAGAGAAGAGACCGTGACGGACATCGTCGACGAGCTGAAGTGGCGCGGGCTGTTCGCCCAGTCCACCGACGAGGACGCACTGCGCAAGGCTCTCGCGGACGGCCCGGTCACGTTCTATTGCGGGTTCGACCCGACCGCGGCGAGTCTGCACGTCGGCCATCTGGTGCAGGTGCTCACGATGCGCCGGCTCCAGCTCGCCGGCCTGCGGCCGCTCGCCCTGGTCGGCGGGGCCACCGGCCAGATCGGTGACCCGAGGCCGACGGCGGAGCGCACGCTGAACGACCCGGAGACCATCGCGGCGTGGGTGGAGCGGCTGCGCGGTCAGATCGAGCCCTTCCTCACCTTCGAGGGTCCGAACGCCGCCACGATGGTGAACAACCTGGACTGGACCGCGGGCCTGTCCGCGATCGAGTTCCTCCGCGACATCGGCAAGCACTTCCGGGTCAACAAGATGCTCACCAAGGACTCGGTCGCCCGTCGGCTGGAGTCCCAGGAGGGCATCAGCTACACGGAGTTCAGCTACCAGCTGCTGCAGGGCATGGACTTCCTCGAGCTGTACAGGCGCCACGGCTGCACCCTGCAGCAGGGCGGCAGCGACCAGTGGGGCAACCTCACGGCGGGGATCGACCTGATCCACCGCATGGAGCCGGATGCCGAGGTGCACGCGCTGGCGACGCCGTTGATGGTGAAGGCGGACGGCACCAAGTTCGGGAAGTCCGAGAGCGGTGCGGTCTGGCTCGACCCGGAGATGACGACGCCGTACGCGTTCTACCAGTTCTGGCTGAACGTGGACGACCGGGACATCTCCACGTACATGCGGATCCTCAGTTTCAGGAGCCGTGAGGAGCTGGACGAGCTGGAGCGGCTCACCGAGGAGCGCCCGCAGGCACGTTCGGCGCAGCGCTCGCTGGCCGAGGAGCTGACGACGCTGGTGCACGGCGGCGCACAGTGCGCCGCGGTCATCGCGGCGTCGAAGGCCTTGTTCGGCCAGGGTGATCTCGGCGAGCTGGACGAGGCGACGCTCGGCGCCGCCCTGTCCGAGGTGCCCCACGCCCGGATCACCGAGCCGGCCCCGCTGGTGGACCTCCTGGTCGAGGTCGGTCTGGCCGCCAGCAAGTCGGCCGCCCGCCGCACGGTCAAGGAGGGCGGTGCGTACGTGAACAACACGAAGGTCACGGACGGCGAGGCCGCTCCGGCCCGCGAGGAGCTGCTGCACGGGCGCTGGCTGGTCCTGCGCCGGGGCAAGAAGAACCTCGCCGCCGTCGAGGTCACGGCCGGCTGACCCGGTACGCCCACCGCACGCCTCGCGGCCGGTCACGCGTGATGCGCGTGACCGGCCGCGGTGCCGTGCGGTCACGGGTCAGGTTCTCCGGGTACCGCTCCGGTTGCCCTTGATCGACTGCCAGAGCATGTCTCCGACGCCGACGACGGCCACGGCACCGAGCAGCTGCAGCAGGTGGCGGATCCAGTCGATGCCCTTGGTGTCGTTGACACCGATCCAGGTCGCGACCGCGTTGCCCAGGATGCTGCCGAGGATGCCGAACACCACCGTCAGCCAGAGGGGAATGTCCTGCTTGCCGGGCAGGATGGCCCGGGCGATCAGGCCCAGGACCAGGCCCACGACGATTGCCCACAACCAGCTCATATCGCCTCCTCGCGCGGCGCGGTGTGCGCACGCCCGCCCAGTCTCGGCCCGCCCGGCGTACGGCGCATGCCGGACAGGGCCGTACGTGCCGCGGCGGTACCGACCCGTTCGGGCAGGGCGCGCCCCGGTCTCGAAACCGGCGCATGCCGGGCGTACCGTAGGAGCGGCCCGGTCCGGGGCGGTCCGGCACAGCGATCTGGTGGTGGAACATGACGCGGAAGCAGAACGGCGCGGAGGTCTTCCGGATCACGGGCGCTCGGCAGGGTCTTGCCGACGACGTGCGTGGCAGACAGCGGCGTTACATCATCTCGATGTCCGTGCGGACCGTGTCCGTGGTGCTGGCCGCGACCCTGTGGAACGTCGAGCGGCATGTGGCCGTGGTGGCGCTCGCGCTGGGCGTGCTGCTCCCCTATGTCTCGGTGGTCATCGCCAACGCGGGCCGGGAGAGCGTCCCCTCGCTCCCTTCGACGTTCGTCACGGCACCCCTGCGGCCCGCTCTCGGCACGGCCTCCGCGGCCGGCCCCGCGGAGCCGTCGGCACAAGCGGGAACGCCGGGCGGCACCGGAGATCCGCACGGGAGCGGCTGAGCCGGGGACGGGCCGCGGGGCTCCCCCGCGGGCTCGGTCAATCATGAGGTTCCTGTGCACCGTGCCCCGGTCCCCGTGACATACTTCGTACGCGCTCCGCATCCCCCGTCGGAGCGACGGACCGACGTCGGGCAGCTCCCCCCGTGGCTGCTCGGCGTCGCCCTTTCTCCGGCGGGGATGCGTCAGAGAGCGGCCCCCGAGACTGATCTAGGGTTGAGGCCGTGAACTTCCCCGAGACTTCCGCCGAGAGTGCCACCGGTGCGCCGGTCTGTTCCGCCAAGGGCTGCCGTGCCGACGCCGTGTGGGTGCTCGCCTGGAACAACCCGAAGCTGCACACCCCGGAGCGGCGCAAGACCTGGCTGGCCTGCGACGAGCACCGGGAGCACCTGTCCTCGTTCCTCGGGGTGCGCGGGTTCCTGAAGGACGTCGTGCCGCTGGCGGAGTGGGAGTCCTCAGCCGCCGATCGCTGACATCGGACGGTCGGGCTGGAGGAAGGACGGGTCGTCGAGTCCGGAACCCGCCTTCTTTCCCCACATCGCGAGCCGCCAGATCCTGGCGATCTCCTCGTCCGGCGCGTCCGAGCGCAGGGCGGCGCGCAGGTCCGTCTCCTCGCGGGCGAACAGGCAGGTGCGGACCTGGCCGTCGGCGGTGAGCCGGGTGCGGTCGCAGGCCCGGCAGAAGGGCCTCGTCACGGAGGCGATGACCCCGACGCGATGGGGGCCGCCGTCCACGGTCCACCGCTCGGCGGGGGCCGATCCACGGGTGTCCTCGTCCTCCGCGGTGAGGGTGAAGCGGGTGCGCAGCGAGGCGAGGATGTCACCTGCCGTGATCATTCCGTCGCGCTTCCAGCCGTGCTGGGCGTCGAGCGGCATCTGCTCGATGAAGCGGAGCTCGTAGGCGTTGTCCACGGCCCAGGCGAGCAGCTCGGGGGCCTCGTCGTCGTTGAGTCCGGGCATGAGGACGGAGTTGACCTTGACGGGGGTGAGCCCGGCGTCGCGTGCGGCCCGGAGTCCGTCCAGCACGTCCTGGTGGCGGTCGCGGCGGGTGAGCGTCTTGAACACGTCGGGGCGCAGGGTGTCCAGGGACACGTTGACCCGGTCCAGACCCGCGGACTTCAGGGCCGCGGCGGTGCGCTTGAGCCCGATGCCGTTGGTGGTGAGCGACATCCTGGGGCGGGGCTCCAGGGCGGCGCACCGCTCGACGATGGAGACGAGCCCGGGGCGCAGCAGCGGCTCTCCGCCGGTGAAGCGGACTTCGGTCACGCCGAGGTCGGTGACGGCGATACGGACGAGCCTGACGATCTCGTCGTCGCTCAGGAGATCGGGCTTGGCGAGCCACTGCAGGCCTTCTTCGGGCATGCAGTAGGTGCAGCGCAGATTGCACTTGTCGGTCAGTGAAACACGCAGGTCGGTGGCGACCCGGCCGTAGGTGTCCGTGAGCACTGTGGGCCCCCTCCGCCGGTGGTGTCCGCGGTTGCGGTCTGACGTGTACGAGACTACGCGAGACGGGTGACATCGCGGATGCCCGTTTGGCACGAGGTGCGACGGGGCCCCGTCGTAGGTCTCTACGACGGGGCCCCGTGTGCGGTGCGGCGGGTGGGTCAGTGGGCTCCGGTGCCGGTGAGCGACTTGACCTCGAGCTCGGCGTACTTGGCGGCGTCGGGCTCCTCCTTGGAGACGACCGAGCCGATCCAGCCGAGCAGGAAGCCCAGCGGGATGGAGATGAGGCCCGGGTTCTCCAGCGGGAACCAGGCGAAGTCGACGTCCGGGAACATCGAGCTGGCCTTCCCGGAGACGACCGGGGAGAACAGCACCAGGAAGACGGACGAGAAGAGGCCGCCGTAGATGGACCACAGGGCGCCCTGGGTGGTGAAGCGCTTCCAGAAGAGGCTGTAGAGGATGGTCGGCAGGTTGGCCGACGCGGCGACGGCGAAGGCCAGGGCGACGAGGCCCGCCACGTTGAGGTCGCGTGCCATCGCGCCGAGCGCGATGGAGACGACGCCGATGGCGACGGTGGCCCACTTCGCGGCCCGCATCTCCTCCTTCTCCGTGGCCTTCCCCTTGCGGATGACGTTGGCGTAGATGTCGTGGGCGAAGGAGGACGAGGAGGCGAGGGTGAGGCCCGCGACGACGGCGAGGATCGTGGCGAAGGCGACGGCCGAGATCACGGCGAGCATGATCGCGCCGCCCGTGGTGCCGACCCCGCCGAGGTACTCCGCCAGCTGCGGTGCCGCCGCGTTGCCTGCCGGGTTCTTCGCCTTGATCTCCTCCGGGCCGATCAGGGCCGCGGCGCCGAAGCCGAGGGCGATCGTCATGAGGTAGAAGGCGCCGATGATGCCGATGGCCCAGTTGACGGACTTACGGGCGGCCTTGGAGGTCGGCACCGTGTAAAAGCGGATCAGGATGTGCGGCAGGCCGGCGGTGCCGAGGACGAGCGCGATGCCGAGGGAGATGAAGTCCAGCTTCGAGATGTCGGTGGCGCCGTACTTGAGGCCCGGCTCCAGGAACGCGGCGCCGTGGCCGCTCTTCTCGGCGGCGGTGCCCAGCAGGTCGGAGACGTTGAAGTCGAACTTCCACAGCACCATGACCGTCATCAGCAGGGCGCCCGCGATGAGCAGCACGGCCTTGACCATCTGCACCCAGGTGGTGCCCTTCATCCCGCCGATGGTGACGTAGACGATCATCAGGACGCCGACGAGCGCCACGATGAGGATCTTGCCCGCGTCGCTGGTGATGCCGAGCAGCAGCGAGACGAGGACGCCCGCACCCGCCATCTGGGCCAGCAGGTAGAAGATCGACACGACGATGGTGGAGACGCCCGCGGCGGTCCGGACGGGGCGCTGCCTCATCCGGTAGGCGAGGACGTCGCCCATGGTGTAGCGGCCGGAGTTGCGCAGCGGTTCCGCGACGAGCAGCAGGGCGACGAGCCAGGCGACGAGGAATCCGATGGAGTAGAGGAAGCCGTCGTAGCCGAAGAGCGCGATGGCGCCGGCGATGCCGAGGAAGGATGCCGCCGACATGTAGTCGCCGGAGACGGCGAGGCCGTTCTGGAAGGCGGTGAACTGGCGCCCGCCCGCGTAGAAGTCGGAGGCGCTCTTGGTCTGCCGGCCGGCCCACACGGTGATGGCGAGGGTCGCGGCGACGAAGACCGCGAAGAGGCTGATGATCAGCGGCCGGTGCTCCGAGGTGGACGAGGCGGCGAGCTGGATCACGGGGTGCGAGTGGTACACGGCGCTCATGCGTCGGCCTCCATACGGGACTTGATGGCCTCCGCCTTGGGGTCGAGCTTCGTCGAGGCGTGGCGCGAGTAGAGCCAGGCGATGAGGAACGTGGTGGCGAACTGGGCGAGGCCGAACACGAACGCCACGTTGAAGTGGGCGACGACGACGGTGCCCATGAAGTCGCCGGCGTAGCTGGACAGCAGCACGTACAGCAGGTACCAGGCGATGAAGCCGAGGGTCAGCGGGAAGGCGAAGGAGCGGTAGGAGCGGCGCAGCTCGGCGAATTCCGCACTGTTCTGCGCCTCGAGGAACGCCTCGGTCGTGGGCTGGACGGGACTGTCGTCCGTACGGCCCGGGGGCTGCGGTGCATCGGTAGCCACGGAATCTCCTCGCGACGCGGGTGCGGTGGTCGGGGCGGTGGATTTCACGGGGAGTCCTCTGCTCGGTGGGGGCGGGTGTGCGACTCCCTGACAACGGCACGGAGAGCACGGCGAAGCGGTTCACCGCAGGTTCGCCGTTCTCGAAACGGCGTCCGCGAACGCGTCCCTGGAGGTCACACCTCGAACTCACTTGCCCGTATTTGTTGATGCACCGGGAAGATCAGCGATAGCTTCACTCGTCATGTACCCGACCGGACACGGCGTGTGTCCGGTCGACAGGCACGGATGATGTGGAGAACCCATGGCTCATCTGGCATCCGGACGGACACGCGCACTCGCGCTGCCCGTCGGACTGGCGCTCACGGCGTCGCTCGCCTTCCTCCCGGGAACCGCGACGGCCGCTCCGGCGGACGAGCCGGCCGCGGCGGTGTCGGCCGACGGCCCGAAGCTGTCGTATGTCGTGAACACCCGGGCCGGTCACGGCTCCGTCAAGCAGGTGAAGAAGGCGATAGCCAAGGCCGGCGGCACCGTCGTGACGTCGTACGACAAGATCGGCGTCATCGTCGTCCACTCGCAGAACCCGGACTTCGGCCCGGCGATCCGCAAGGCCAAGGGCGTCCAGTCGGCCGGATCCACGCGCACCAGCCCGATCCTCCCGCAGGCCACGAAGGACATCGGGGTCGAGCAGCCGCTCACCGCCGAGGCGGCACGCTCCGCCGCGGCGGACGCGGTGGCGGGCCAGGACCCGCTGGAGCCCCTGCAGTGGGACCTGCCCGCCATCAAGGCGGACAAGGCCCACCAGAAGTCGCTGGGCAGCAGCAAGGTCACCGTCGCCGTCATCGACACGGGTGTCGACGACACGCACCCGGACCTGGCGCCGAACTTCGACCGTGCGGCGTCGGTGAACTGTGTGTCCGGCGCGCCGGACACCACGGACGGCGCCTGGCGCCCGGCCGCCGGTGAGAGCGACCACGGCACGCACGTCGCGGGCACCATAGCCGCGGCCAAGAACGGCGTGGGTGTCACCGGTGTCGCGCCGGGCGTGAAGGTGTCCGGCATCAAGGTGTCCACGCCGGGCGGCTGGTTCTACACGGAGGCCGTCGTCTGCGGCTTCATGTGGGCGGCGGACCACGGTGTCGACGTGACGAACAACAGCTATTACACCGACCCGTGGATGTTCAACTGCAAGAACGATCCCGACCAGGGCGCCCTGGTCGACGCGATCACCCGCGCGACCCGTTACGCGGAGAGCCGGGGCACCGTCAACGTGGCGGCCGCCGGCAACTCCCGGTTCGACCTGGCGTCCGACGCCATCGACGACGCGAGCAGCCCGAACGACACCGACCCGGTCACCCGGACCGTCGACCCGCGTCTCTGCCCCGACATCCCGGCGCAGCTCCCGGGCGTCGTGACGGTCTCCGCGACCGGAGCGAAGGGCCTCAAGTCCTCCTACTCCAACTACGGTCTCGGTGTCATCGACGTGACCGCCCCGGGCGGCGACTCGACGATCTACCAGACGCCCGACGCGCCTGCCACCAGCGGACTGATCCTGTCCACGCTGCCCGGCGGCGGATTCGGCTACAAGGCCGGCACGTCGATGGCCTCCCCGCACGTCGCGGGAGTCGCGGCCCTGATCAAGTCGACCCACCCGCACGCCTCGGCGCGCACGGTGAAGGCCCTGCTGACGCACCAGGCCGACGCCACCGCGTGCGGCGCGCCGTACGACATCAACGGTGACGGCACCGTCGACGCGGTCTGCGAGGGCGGCAAGCAGTACAACGGCTTCTACGGAGCCGGTGTCGTGGACGCGCTGGACGCGGTCCGCAGGTAACACCCGCCGCACGGAGAGCGGGGGCCGGGGAGAGTGTTCCCCGGCCCCCGCTCTCCGTGCGCCGCCTACGGCGTGATGATGACCTTCAGCGCCGTGCGCTCGTCCATCGCCTTGTAGCCGCCGGGCACCTGGTCGAGACCGACCGCGAGGTCGAAGACGGGCGACGGGTCGAGCGTGCCGTCCAGAACGTCGGGGAGCAGCTCCGGGATGTACGTGCGCACCGGGGCGACGCCGCCGCGCAGCGCGATGTTCCGGTCGAACATGGCGTCGAGGTCGAGCCCGGTGGCGCTGCCGTGCGGGACGCCGACGTATCCGATGGAGCCGCCGTCGCGGACGATGTCGATGGCCGTACGCATGGACTGCTCGGTGCCGACGGCCTCGATCACCCCGTGGGCGCCTTCGCCCCGGGTCAGTTCCCGTACGGCGGCGAGGGCGGCCTCGCCGCGTTCGGCGACGATGTCGGTGGCGCCGAACGCGAGGGCGATGTCGGTACGGGACCGGTGGCGGCCCAGCGCGATGATCCGCTCGGCGCCGAGCCGCTTGGCGGCCATCACGCCGCACAGGCCGACGGCGCCGTCGCCGACGACGGCGACGGTGCTGCCCGGCTTCACCCCGGCGCCGAGAGCGGCGTGGTGTCCGGTGCCCAGGACGTCGGAGAGCGCCAGGAGCGCGGTGAGCAGCCGGTCGTCGGAAGCGGCCGCGGCCGGGAGCTTGACGAGGGTTCCGTCGGCGAACGGGACCCTGACGGCCTCGCCCTGGCCGCCGTCGGATCCGACGGAGCCCCAGAAGCCGCCCTGCGTGCAGGAGGTGGTGAGGCCTTCGGCGCAGTAGGTGCAGGTGCCGTCGGACCAGACGAACGGGGCGACGACGAGGTCGCCGACGGCGAAGCCGTTGACCCCGGGGCCGGCCTCCTCCACGACGCCGAGGAACTCGTGGCCGATGCGCTGGCCGGGCTTCCGGGCCGATTCACCGCGGTAGGCCCAGAGGTCACTGCCGCAGATGCAGGCCCGCAGAACTCTCAGCACCACGTCGGTGGGCTGCTGGATCGCCGGGTCGGGCACCTCTTCCACACGTATGTCGTGGGGGGCGTGGATCACGGTGGCGCGCATGCGTGGGGGTCCTCGCTCGTCTCAGATTCTGATACTCCTCTCACCGTACGCCCCGGGGGCGGCGCCGGTGGAATTCCTGTGATGTCCGAGCGCCCCCCGGGTGAGCAGGTACTGCGCGGCCAGGTAGGTCAGCATGATCCAGAAGTCGTGGGCGGGCGGCTGGGGCCAGTTGGCGATCCCGGTCGCGATGAGCGCGTCGGAGAGCAGGAAGAGTGCGCCGCCGAGTGCCGCGTACCGGCCGAGGGCGCCGGACCGCCAGGCCATCGCGGTGAGGAGCAGGCTGTAGCCGGCCAGCGGGATCCGCAGCTCGCCGGGCAGACCGGGCCACAGGAGCACGACGAAGGTCACGAGGAGGGCCGCGTACGCGAGTCCGGCCGGCAGGGAGACGCGGCCCCGTCCGAAGAGCCGGAGGTAGCAGACGTGACCCACCGCGAAGGAGCCCATCCCGGCAAGGAAGGCCGCGTCCGCGCCGGGCATCAGCAGCACGTCCCCGCCCCAGCCGAAGAGCAGCGCGGCGGTGAGCAGCCGGGGGCCTCCCCGGGCGACGGCGTAGGCCGCGAGCAGCGGCATGAGCAGCGGTTTGGTCACGAGGTGGGCGGTGTCGACGCCGCCGAGGAGCCCTGCCAGGTGGAGGGCGGAGGCGGCGAGGAAGACGACGAGCAGGGGGCGGACGAGCCTCGGCGCCCCACCGGTGCGGGGGCTCATCCGGCGTGCTCGGCCGTGGCGCGGGGCGGTACGGGCGCACTCCCGGCGGCCCGGTCCGCGGGCTGCCAGCCCGGACCGCGGAAGACCCGGCCCGCCCTCTCGCCCCAGGTGGCCGCCGCCCGGACGTCACGGGCGATGGCGGCGTACTCGTGGGTCGCGACGCGGAGCGGGTTGTGGGAGGCGATGTTCTTGGTGAGGCCGAAGACGGGCCGCTCGGTCTCGGCGGTGAAGGACCCGAAGAGCCGGTCCCAGACGATCAGGATCCCGCCGAAGTTCCGGTCCAGGTAGCCGCCCTGGGAGGCGTGGTGCACCCGGTGGTGCGACGGGGTGTTGAGCACGTACTCGAAGGGCCGGGGCAGCTTGTCGATCCGTTCGGTGTGCACCCAGAACTGGTAGACGAGGTTCGCCGAGGAGCAGAACGCGAGCGCGGCGGGATGGACCCCGCAGGCGATGAGCGGGACGTAGAACGGCCAGACGGTCAGCGATGTCCAGGGCTGGCGCAGCGCGGTGGTGAGGTTGAACTTCCGGCTGGAGTGGTGGACCACGTGGCAGGCCCAGAGGATCCGGACGACGTGGTGGCCCCGGTGGGACCAGTAGTAGAGGAAGTCCTGGGCGAGCAGCATCAGCAGGACCGTCCACCACAGGACGGGGACGCGCAGCGGGGTGAGTTCGTAGACCGCCGCGTAGATCGCGACGACGGGTATCTTCCACAGCAGGTCGAAGGCCAGGCTGCCGAGCCCCATGGTGACGCTGGTGGCGGCGTCCTTCGCGTCGTACCCGGCGGCGTCGTCGTCCGGGTGGATGCGGTGGACCACCGTCTCGAGGACGGTGAGCAGGACGAAGGCGGGGATCGACCACAGCACGACATCGGGCAGGTTCGGCTCCATGCGAGCACCGTAGGGCCGCGGGCGGGCCGTGACCAGACGTTGTTACCGACAAGTATGCGAGACGTGCTGTCAACAGTCTTTGGCACCTTCTGCCAACGGGGGCCGCCCCGGGGTTCCCGCACGCGCGCCGTCGAGGGGGAAACGCAGCGGCCGGGCAAGGGTGTTGCGCCGATGCGACCGGCCGGCACGGTCACCGGGGCGACCGTCGCGGCCGTCGGAGGTCCGGGCGACCGACGGAGGTCCGGGAAGGCTGACGGAGGTCCGGGGCGGCCGTCGGAGGTCCGGGGCCGCGCCCTCACACCCCCGCGGCCCCCAGCAGCGCCCCCGCCCCGTACGTCACCGCCATGGCCACCGCTCCCCCGGCCATGTTCCGGAGCACCGCCCGTCCCGCCGCCGCCGCGCCCAGTCTCGCGCTCCACCAGCCGGTGACCGCCAGGGCCGCGAGCACCGCCACCACCGTGACGGGCAGCCGCAGCGGGACCGGGGGCAGCACGATGGCCAGCAGTGGCAGCAGCGCGCCCACCGTGAACGCCAGGAAGCTCGCGCCGGCCGCGTGCCACGGGTTGGTCAGCTCGTCGGGGTCGATGCCCAGCTCGACCTCGGCGTGGGCGCGCAGCGCGTCGCGCTCGGTGAGCTGCACGGCGGCCTCACGGGCGACCTCGCCACTGAGCCCCTTCTCCTCCAGCATCCCCGCCAGTTCGGCGAGTTCGGCCTCCGGGGTCTCCTCCAGCTCGCGCCTCTCCGTCGCCAGCGCGGCCTTCTCCGAATCCCGCTGGGTGGACACCGACACGTACTCACCGGCCGCCATCGACATGGACCCCGCGAGCAGCCCGGCCAGGCCCGCCGTGAGCAGGGTGCTCCGGTCGCCGGTGGCGCCCGCGACGCCGACGACGAGGCCCGCGGTGGAGACGATGCCGTCGTTGGCCCCGAGGACCGCCGCCCGCAGCCAGTTGAGCCGGGTGCCGAGACCGCCCTCGTGGGGTTCGTCGTGGGTCTGCGCCTGTGTCTCCGTCACCACGGGAGCGTCTCACCGCACCCGCTCCGGACGCATCCCGAACCGCCCGGCCGCGACCGCGGCCAACTGTGCGGACCCCTCCACGGGTTCGGGGCCCGGAACCTCCCGAATAGGGAGCTGTCAGTCGCGGCCCGTATTCTCTGTGACCATGCTCGACGACCGTCAGACCGCAACGCCGTGGCCGGCCGCCTACCCCAAGGGGTACGCGGTCGTCGACGTGGAGACCACCGGACTCGCCCGCGACGACCGGATAGTGTCCGCTGCCGTCTACCGCCTGGACGCGCGGGGCGACGTGGAGGACCACTGGTACACGCTGGTCAATCCCGAGCGGGATCCCGGGCCGGTCTGGATCCATGGACTGACCAGCGACGTCCTGGAGGGCGCGCCGCTCTTCCCGGAGGTCGCCGAGCAGTTGTCCGAGCGTCTCGCCGGACGGGTGCTCGTCGCGCACAACGCCGCGTTCGACTGGTCGATGCTCGCCCGGGAGTACGCGCGAGCGGCGGTCACCGCGCCCGTCGAGCAGCGGCTGTGCACCATCGCGCTCTCCAAGGAGCTCGGGCTCCCGCTGCCCAACCACAAGCTGGCGTCGCTGGCCGCGCACTTCGGTGTGGTGCAGCAGCACGCCCACCACGCGCTGGACGACGCGCGGGTGCTGGCCGAGGCGTTCCGGCCGAGTCTGCACGCGGCGGCCCGGGACGGGATGCGCCTGCCGTTGCTGGAGTGCCGTCCGCTGACCGAGTGGTACGACTCGCCGGTCGCCCCGCGCGTCGGCCACCAGCCCTCGCACGGCCAGAACAGCTGGCGCCCCTCACGCAAGCGCCCGGCCTGCCCGTATCCGAATCCGGGTCGGTACGAGTCGGGCAAACCGCTCATGCAGGGCATGCGGGTGGCGTTCTCCGGGGACACCTCGGTCGACCGCGAGCTCCTCGAGGACCGCGCGGTGGAGGCCGGCCTGCACGTGGCGACCAGTGTCTCCCGGCTGACGAGCCTGCTCGTCACCAACGATCCGGACGCGGCGACCTCGAAGACGGTGAAGGCGAAGTCGTTCGGCACGCCGATCCTGGAGGAGAGCGCCTTCACCCATCTGCTGAGGGACGTGGCTCCGGCCCGCGCGGCCTCCGTCCCGCCGCAGTCCTCCTGACCGCCGGACTCGCGCGCCCCGTCGCCACCGGCACCCTCGCCCTCCCGCCACCGTCATCGTCACCCCCGTCGTCACCGTCATCGGAGTGAACCGGGGGCGACTCGCCCGGCATCCGCTCGCCCGCCGCCGCCCGGCGTCCCACCCTGTGGCGCATGGCACGTTGTGAGGTTTGCGGAAACGACTACGGGATGTCCTTCGAAGTGCACGCGCAGGGCGCGGTGCACGTCTTCGACTGCTTCTCCTGCGCCATTCACCGCATGGCGCCCATCTGTGAGCACTGCCGGGTCCAGGTCATCGGCCAGGGCGTCGAGGTCGAAGGCCACTGGTACTGCGGCGGCCACTGCGCCCGCGCCGAGGGGAGGGCGGGCATCGTGGACAAAGTGTGACGGGCCGAGCCCGGACCCACGGGGACCCCTCCGTGCCGCACCCCATGACCCCGGTTGTACGGTCATGGGGTGTACCGCTTCCTGTTGACCCGGCAGTGGGTGATCCTCACCCTCCTCGTCCTCGTCCTGATTCCCACGATGGTCGAGCTCGGCTTCTGGCAACTGCACCGGCATCAGCACCGGGTCGCGCAGAACGCACTGATCACGAAGAACCTCGAGGCCGAACCGGTCCCCGTGACCCGCCTGACCTCGCCGGGCCACACGGTCCCCCGCTCGGACTACTGGCGGGCGGTGACGGCCACGGGCACGTTCGACACCACGCACGAGGTGGTCGTACGGCGCCGTACCTCACGGGACGAGAGCATCGGCGTGCTCGTCCTGACCCCGCTGAACCTCAAGGGCGGTGGCACGGTCCTGGTCAACCGCGGCTGGATCCCGGCCGCCGCCGACCAGATGAGCTTCCCGAAGGTCCCGGCCCCGCCCGGGGGCGAGACCACCGTCACCGGCCGGCTCAAGGCCGACGAGACCACGGGCGCCAGCGGCATCAAGGACCTGGAAGGCCTGCCGGACCGCCAGGTCATGCTGATCAACAGCTCCCAGCAGTCGCAGTTGCTCGGCCGTCCGGTCTTGGGCGGCTATCTCGAACTGACCGGCCCCCAGCCGGCCGACGGCAGCCCCGAGACGATCGCGGCCCCCGACGACAGCTCCATCGGCTCCCACATGGCGTACGCCGTGCAGTGGTGGCTCTTCGCCGCCGGGGTCCCCGTCGGCTGGGTCATTCTCGTCCGCCGCGAGAAGCACGACCTCGAGCAGGCCGCGAAGGACGCCGAGACGGCGGAACAGCCGGAGCCCGCGGCCGCCTGACGCGTCACATCGGCGTGTTCCACCAGGTCTCGCTGCTTAACGGCGCCCTGGTTCGGGAAGACGCCTGAGCGTGACCCCACGCATCGAGGACTACGCCCTCATCGGTGATCTGCAGACCGCCGCCCTGGTCGGCAGGAACGGTTCTGTCGACTGGCTCTGCCTGCCGCGCTTCGACTCCGGAGCCTGCTTCGCGGCCCTGCTCGGCAACGAGGACAACGGCCACTGGCGCATCGCCCCCCGGGGCGCGAACGGCACGGACACCTGCACCCGGCGCGCCTACGTGGGCGACTCCCTGGTCCTGGAGACCTTCTGGGAGACCCGGACCGGGACCGTCAAGGTCATCGACTTCATGCCGCAGCGCGACAAGGCGCCCGACGTCATGCGGATCATCGAGGGCGTCAGCGGCAGCGTCGACATGAGCTCCGTCCTGCGCCTGCGCTTCGACTTCGGCTCCGTCGTGCCGTGGATGCGCCGTTCCCACGGCCACCGGGTGGCCGTCGCGGGCCCCGACTCCGTCTGGCTCCGCAGCGAGCCGCCCGTCAAGACCTGGGGCCAGCAGTTCAGCACCTGCTCCTCCTTCACGGTCGCCGCGGGCGAGAAGGTGGCGTTCGTCCTCACCTGGCACCCCTCGCACTCCCCGCGCCCGAAGCTGATCGATCCGTACAAGGCACTCGAACACACCCTTGAGGACTGGGCCGAGTGGTCGGCGAAGTGCACGTACCGGGGCAGGCACCGGGACGCGGTGCTCCGCTCCCTGATCACCCTGAAGGCACTCACCTACGCCCCCACCGGAGGCATCGTCGCGGCCCTGACCACCTCGCTGCCCGAGGAGATCGGGGGCGTACGGAACTGGGACTACCGCTACTGCTGGCTGCGGGACTCGACCCTCACACTCGGCGCCATGATCTCGGCCGGCTATCTGGAGGAGGCGGTGGCCTGGCGGGACTGGCTGCTCCGGGCCGTCGCCGGGGATCCGGCGGACCTGCAGATCATGTACGGGCTCGCGGGCGAGCGCAGACTTCCCGAGACGGAACTGCCGTGGCTGAGCGGCTACGAGCAGTCCCGGCCGGTCCGCACGGGCAACGCGGCGGTGCGTCAGCGGCAGCTCGACGTGTACGGCGAGGTCATCGACTCGCTCAGGGTGGCCCGCCAGGCCGGGCTCGGCAACAAGCCGCATGCCTGGAACCTCCAGCTCAGCCTGCTCGGCTTCCTGGAATCCACCTGGCGCGAGCCGGACGAGGGCCTGTGGGAGATCCGCGGGCAGCGCCGCCACTTCGTCCACTCCAAGATCATGGCGTGGGTCGCTGCGGACCGCGCGGTCCGCAGCCTGGAGGAGGACCCTGAACTGCCCGGCGACGCCGACCGCTGGCGGGCCATGCGGGACGCCGTGCACGCGGAGGTCTGCGAGAAGGGCTACGACCCGGTGCGCAATACCTTCACCCAGTACTACGGGTCCCAGGAGCTGGACGCCTCGACGCTGCTCATCGTGCGGACCGGCTTCCTGCCGCCGGACGACCCGCGGGTCACCGGCACCGTCGACGCGGTACGGAGCGGGCTCGCCCGCGACGGCCTGATCCGCCGCTACAGCACGGAGGGCGCGCCGGTGGACGGCCTGCCGGGCGACGAGGGGGCGTTCATCGCCTGTTCGTTCTGGCTGGTCGACGCGCTGCTGCGGACGGGCCGCGAGGACGAGGCGGAAGAGCTCTTCGAGCGGCTGCTGGAGCTGCGCAACGACGTGGGGCTGCTGGCCGAGGAGTACGACACGGTGGCCCGGCGCCAGCTCGGCAACTACCCGCAGGCGTTCAGCCACATCGGTCTGGTGAACAGCGCGGTCGACCTCGCCGGGGAGGACGCGGCAGGATAGGACCATGGATCTTGGACTGAAGGACCGCGTGTACGTCGTCACCGGTGCCACCCGCGGACTGGGCAACGCCACCGCGCACGCACTCGCCGCGGACGGCGCGAAGGTGATCATTTCCGGCCGGGACGAGAAGGCGGTCACCGCTGCCGCCGCCGAACTGGGCCCGGACGCGGTCGGCCTCGTCGCCGACAACGCCGACCCGGCGGCAGCACAGCGGCTGGTGGACACCGCGAAGGAACGCTTCGGCAGGCTGGACGGCATCCTCATCAGCGTCGGCGGCCCCGCCCCCGGGTTCGTGGCCGACAACACGGACGAGCAGTGGCGGTCGGCCTTCGAATCGGTGTTCCTCGGCGCCGTACGGCTGGCCCGGACCGCAGCCGCCGCGCTGGGCGAGGGCGGTGTCATCGGGTTCGTCCTGTCGGGCTCGGTGTACGAGCCGATCGCCGGGCTGACCGTCTCCAACGGACTGCGCCCCGGCCTCGCCGGCTTCGCGAAGTCCCTCGCCGACGAGCTGGGACCACGCGGCATCCGGGTCGTCGGCGTACTGCCGTCCCGCATCGACACCGACCGGGTGCGCGAGCTCGACGCCCTCTCGGGGGACGCGGACGCGTCCCGTGCGGCCAACGAGGCGGGCATCCCGCTGCGCCGCTACGGCACCCCGGAGGAGTTCGGGAAGACCTCGGCCTTCCTGCTCTCCCCCGCCGCGTCCTACCTGACGGGCATCATGGTTCCGGTCGACGGCGGCGCCCGGCACGGCTTCTGAGCGTCCCGCTCGACGGCGCCGCCCGGCACGGTCCGTGAGCCGGCCCGGCGCCCGCACGGGCGGGTCCTCAGCTCACCCGCTCCGCACGGTGCTTGACCGCCTTCAGCCGGACCTCGGCCGGCAGCTCGTCCAGACCCGCCGAGGTCCGCGCGTGGGCCAGGGCCTCGTCGGTGAGGCCCCGCAGCGCCTGCCGCGGGGCCGCGTGCGGCTCCATCAGCAGCCGGATCCGGGCCTGCGGGGCGGTGCGCCGGCCGGTCAGTCCGACCTTGGCCCCGGACACGCCGTCCAGGTTTCCGGCCTCGCTCCCGAGCGCGCTCTCCAGCGCCCTGCCCCGCAGCAGCGCACCTTCGCCGTCGCCGCTGTCGATCAGCACCTCGGCCAGGCGTGCACGGCGCAACTGGGCGAGGAGCCACCACAGGGCGAGGAGCACCAGGACGGCCAGGACCGCGATGACGGTGGGCCACCACCAGCCCTCGTCCCGCCACCGGTACCGGTCGGACCTGCTGAGCAGCACGTCGCCCTTGCCGTCGAAGGGCCACCAGGAGGGTACGGACAGGCCGAGCCCCGTCGCCAGGACCGCACCGCCCACGACGAGGAGAATCAGTCCTGCCAGGCCGAGCAGTACCCGGTTGACGGTGCCGATCACGCGGCTCACCCCTTCTTCGCCGGACGGCGGACGTGCACGGACAGGCCGGGCGGTTTCGCCAGCCCGAGCTCCTCGATGCCCGTTCCCAGCGCGGTGGCCAGGTCCGCCCGGACGTCGTCGAGTTCACGGAAGTGCGAGACGGCCCGCACGGTTGCCTTGCGACGTCCCGTCTTCACCCGCACGGATTGCACACCGGCCACCTCCACGGCCCGGTCGCGCAGGACCAGGGCGGCGGCGGTCCGGTCGAGTCCGGCCCGGACACCCGCGTGCTCGCGCCGCATCGGCAGCACCGCGCGGAGGCCGGGGGTGAGGGCCAGGAGGAGCAGCCAGAGGCCGATGGCCGCCGCAGCCGCGGAGCCGGCGAGCACCCACACGTCGTCGAGGTGACGGCTCGCCAGGTCGTCGGCGAGCGAGCGCCGCCACTCCATGGCCGGGTGGTCGGCCCGCACGGCCGCCACGTCGTACAGGAGGAGCCCGGCGCCGCCGAGGACCACCAGGGCCACGAGTGCGGCGGGAACGCGGCGCCCGGACCAGAAACGGCCCGCCCGGCCGCCGGGCGGCTTCACGGGACCGGGTCGGGGGGACGAGCCCGATGCGGACGCGTCCCTCGTGCGTACGTCGCCGGCCGGCGCGGGCTCGGCCGCGGGCAGGCGCTGTGTGCTGTCCCGCGGGTCGTGGGGCTCACTCACCGGATGCTCCCCTCGGTGCGGAGCCCGCTTCCGCGGGGTGCAACCGCTCGACCTGCACCGCCACTTCGGGCACCTCCATTCCCGCCAGTGCTTCCACCCGCTCTGTGACACGTCGGCGCACCGCCCGGCACTGCCGGCCGATGTCGCAGGGGTAGCCGAGCTCCAGACTGACCCTGACCCGGGCGGTGTCCCGGTGGACGGTGACCGTGGCACGTGGCGCGGCACCCGCCTTGGGCCGTTCGTCGACCGCTTCCTTCGCCGCCTGCGCGGCGATCTTCGCGACGACCCGGTCGGCGATACGGGTCTCCCCGCGCTCCGCGGCCGCGACGCGGTCCGTCACCGTGGTCACGGGCGCCGGTCGCCGCGCTCGCGACTCCGGAAGAAGTCGCCGGGTTCCAGGTCTCCGTCCAGGAACCGGCCGGCGACGAAGCCGACCGCACCCAGTGCGGCGACCAGCAGAAAGGCCCCGAAGCCGCCGAAGTATCCGGCGAAACCGAGCGCCATGCCGGCCATCAGGCCGACCACAGCCATGCTCATCGTGTGTGCTCCTCAACTGCCTCGGGTGAGAGGTCTACTGGACGCGTGCCCCGGACTCGTCCTCGTCGTCCTCCTCGTCGGGCAGCTTGACGTCGCTCACGGCGATGTTGACCTCGACGACTTCCAGCCCGGTCATGCGCTCGACCGCCGCGATGACGTTCTCGCGCACGTCGCGGGCCACCTCGCTGATCGCCACGCCGTAGTCGACGACGATCTCCAGGTCGAGGGCGGCCTGCGATTCGCCGACCTCCGCCTTGACGCCGCGGGACACGGACTTGTTGCCACCGGGAACGCGGTCGCGGACGGCCCCGAAGGTCCGGGAGATACCGCTGCCCATCGCGTGGACACCGACGACGTCCCGTGCCGCCATTCCGGCGATCTTCTCGACCACGCCGTCGGCGATGGTGGTGCGGCCGCGGGTCGCGGGGTCTCCCCCGCCGCGCTTGCTGAACTGACTCTGCCTGCCGTCGTCCCCGCCGGGCACACCGCCGGGGTTGTCGGGCCGGTTCCGCTGTGAGCTCTCCGTCATCGCCGCTCTTCCCTTCGGGGCGGGTTGAACTTCCGTGGCCCACAGTAAGTGCGCTTGCCCCGCCACGCGCCGTGGATACGGCAGGCTGGGGTGATGACGAAGGCTGACGGCCCGGACCGGGCCGAGGGATGGACCGCCGCGGTACGCCAACGGCTCGGTCTGGGCCGATTGCTCCCTTTGGGCGGTGCCGCGGACGGTGCGTGGATCGCGGAGCGGGCAGCGGCAGCGGTGCTGCGGGACGCCGCAGCGGGCTCCGGGGCGGTGCTGGGACCGCTGCGGATCGCCCCCGCCGACGCGGAAGGGGCCCCGGAGCCGGTGGTTCCCGGGCCGCCGAGCGCGCTGCCGCCGGGTCCACTGCGGATCGAGGCGGGGTTCGCCGCGACCGCGCGGCGGCCCCTGCCCGCCACCGCGGACGCGCTGCGCTCGGCACTGACGGTGGCGGCCGAGCGCCTCGGTCTGGTGGTCGACGAGGTGGATCTCCGGGTGACGGAGCTGCTGGACGAGGAGCCCGGGCGGCCCGCGCGGCCCCCGGCCGAGGTGCGTGAGGCAGTGCCGGACGGGGTCGCCGGGGCGGCGGCCGCCGGAGTGCCCGGGGTCGTCTCGCTGACGCGGGTGCTGGGCGGCCCGGTGCACATGGCCGCCGGGCATGTCCGGGTGGAGCTGGCGACGGCCGGAAGCCACCGGGCGCTCGATGTGGCCCGGGCCGTACGCGAGGCGGTGACCGGCGCGGTGGACGGCAGCCCGACGGTGGCCGTCCTGGTCACGTCCGTCGTGGACCGGGACTGACCCGTACGCGGGACGCCCGGTCCGAGCGGTGGCCGTCGGCGGTCCTGGTCACGGCCGACACGGGCCGGGCCCTGCCCCGCCCACAGGGGGGGCGGGGCAGGGCCCGCCACGGGTCAGTCCGTGACGCCCGCGAGGTCGCGCAGCCGGCGGCCCTGCGCGGCCCGCTCGGCGGTGCGCTGCTCCTCGTACGTACGGGAGACGGCACCGCTGAGCAGTGCCTTGGTCTCGACGACCGCGTCGCGCGGGGCGGCGAGCAGTGCGGCGGCCAGGTCGCGGGCCGCTCCTTCGAGCTGGTCGGCGGGGACCACGAGGTTGACGAGACCGGTGCGCTCGGCCTCCTCGGCGTGCACGTAGCGGCCGGTGGCGCAGATCTCCAGAGCGCGGGCGTAGCCCACGAGGTTCACCAGGGGGTGGGTGCCCGTGAGGTCGGGGACGAGTCCGAGGCTGGTCTCGCGCATGGCGAACTGCACGTCCTCGGCGGCGATCCGCAGATCGCACGCGAGGGCGAGCTGGAAACCGGCCCCGATCGCGTGTCCCTGGACGGCGGCGATCGACACGATGTCGTTGCGGCGCCACCAGGTGAACGCTTCCTGGTACTCGGCGATGGTCGCGTCGAGCTCCGTCTCCGGGCCGCGCGCCATGTCGATGAAGGACGGCTCACCGTCGAAGCCCTCGGGGGTGAACGCCTGCCGGTCGAGACCCGCGGAGAAGGACTGGCCCTCGCCGCGCAGCACGACGACCCGCACGGTGCCGGGCAGTGCCCGTCCGGCCTCCGCCAACGCCCGCCACAGAGCGGGAGACTGAGCGTTGCGCTTGGCCGGATTGGCGAGTGTCACCGTGGCAACCGCGTCATCGACGACGAGCCGTACGCCGTCCTTGTCGAGCACAGAGTCGAGCGAGGTCATGGGACGCCTCCGGATCGGGTGCAGTCAGCACTTACTGGCAAGTAACTGAACTGAACAGTAACCACCCGGACGACCCTGAGGCCGGCCGGGTGGCCACCCGGTGTTCCGGTGAGCCCCGGGGGCGGGCGTACGCCTGCCCCGGACCGCTGCCCGCCGTCAGGCCGAAGCGGCCTTCTTGCCCCGAGTCGCCCCGCCGCGTCCTCGCAGCGTGACCCCGGATTCACTGAGCATCCGGTGGACGAACCCGTAGGAGCGGCCGGTTTCCTCGGCCAGCGCCCGGATGCTCGCACCGGAGTCGTACTTCTTCTTCAGGTCTGCCGCGAGCTTGTCGCGCGCGGCGCCGGTTACCCGGCTGCCCTTCTTCAGAGTCTCGGCCACCCGTGCCTCCTCAAGGAAGTGCGCTCTGGACTCTCATGATCACCCCTACCGGGCTTCCTGGCCACCCATTCGGCAAGGTCCGTACGACAGGATTCGGCGCTCCGGAGCGCTTCGACACAAACGGAATCTGTCATTCGGAGGGCTCGAAGGGTCGAAACGGGCAGTCGCCCGGGAGAACCACCAGGTCAGCGCGGTACGGGAAGGAGGGCCCCGGACCCGCGCGGACGACGGGTCTCCGCCGGGCGCCGCGCCGGGGTACGAGACACGCTCACCCAGATGATGGATCACACATGGGCCGAATGATCCATACGCGGTGGATCACCCGGCGCCGGGAGGGTTCAGGACGCCGCCGCGGGATCAGGCGAGGGACACCAGGTCCCGGTAGTCCGCACCCCAGAGGTCCTCGACCCCGTCGGGCAGCAGGATGATCCGCTCCGGCTGGAGCGCCTCGACCGCGCCCTCGTCGTGGGTGACGAGGACGACGGCGCCCTTGTAGGTGCGCAGGGCCCCGAGGATCTCCTCGCGGCTGGCCGGGTCCAGGTTGTTCGTCGGCTCGTCGAGCAGGAGCACGTTGGCGGACGACACGACCAGGGTCGCCAGGGCGAGGCGGGTCTTCTCACCACCGGAGAGCACCCCGGCGGGCTTGTCGACGTCGTCCCCGGAGAACAGGAACGAACCGAGCGTCTTGCGGACCGCGACGAGGTCGAGGTCGGGTGCCGCCGAGCGCATGTTCTCCAGGACCGTGCGCTCCGGGTCGAGCGTCTCGTGCTCCTGCGCGTAGTAGCCGAGCTTGAGACCGTGACCCTGGATGATCTCGCCGGTGTCGGCCTTCTCGGCACCACCGAGGAGACGGAGCAGGGTGGTCTTGCCCGCGCCGTTGAGGCCGAGGATGACGACCCGGGAGCCCTTGTCGATGGCGAGGTCCACATCGGTGAAGATCTCGAGCGAGCCGTACGACTTGGACAGGCCCTCCGCCATCAGCGGGGTCTTGCCGCACGGGGAGGGGTCGGGGAAGCGCAGCTTGGCGACCTTGTCCGAGACGCGCACGGCCTCCAGACCCGAGAGCAGCCGGTCGGCGCGCTTGGCCATGTTCTGCGCGGCGACGGTCTTGGTCGCCTTGGCGCGCATCTTGTCGGCCTGCGCGTTGAGGGTCGCGGCCTTCTTCTCGGCGTTCTGGCGCTCACGCTTGCGGCGCTTCTCGTCGGCCTCGCGCTGCTGCTGGTAGAGCTTCCAGCCCATGTTGTAGACGTCGATCTGGGCACGGTTGGCGTCGAGGTAGAACACCTTGTTGACCACGGTCTCGACGAGCTCGACATCGTGCGAGATCACGATGAAGCCGCCGCGGTAGCTCTTGAGGTAGTCGCGCAGCCAGACGATCGAGTCGGCGTCCAGGTGGTTGGTGGGCTCGTCCAGGAGCAGGGTGTCGGCGTCCGAGAACAGGATGCGGGCGAGCTCGACACGACGGCGCTGACCACCGGAGAGCGTGTGCAGCGGCTGGCCGAGCACCCGGTCGGGCAGGCTCAGCGCGGCGGCGATGGTGGCGGCCTCGGCCTCGGCGGCGTATCCGCCCTTGGTGAGGAACTCCGTCTCCAGGCGCTCGTACCGCTTCATGGCCTTCTCACGGGTGGCGCCCTTGCCGTTCGCCATCCGCTCCTCGTTCTCCCGCATCTTGCGCAGGATCTCGTCGAGCCCGCGGGCGGAGAGGATGCGGTCGCGGGCCAGGACATCGAGGTCGCCGGTGCGCGGGTCCTGCGGGAGGTAGCCGACCTCGCCGCCACGCGTGATGGTTCCGCCGGCCGGGGTCCCCTCGCCCGCGAGGCACTTGGTGAGCGTGGTCTTGCCCGCGCCGTTGCGGCCGACCAGACCGATGCGGTCGCCCTTGGCGATACGGAAGGAGGCGGACTCGATGAGGATGCGGGCGCCGGCACGCAGCTCGATGCCGGAAGCGGTGATCACGGTAAAACTCCAGGGCGGTATGGACGGCGGAGGGACTTACGGGCTCACGACTCGACGCCGTCTAATGCACAAGGAGAATTGCCATGGGGCTCATTCTACTGGCGGTGTCCACCTGCTTTTCCGCGTGCTCCGGTCCGTCACCGCCACGGAGCGTTACGACACACAAGGGGCGCACCGCGACGAACTGGCCGATATGCGGCACAGGTCGGCGGGATAAGGCTCCCCGGCCCCAGCAGATGGCGCTGTGCGCCCGGTGCGGCTCGACGGCGCCGGCGGCCCGGACACCTCCGGACGCGCGCCTCCTGTCTCCGGTGGAACACTGAGACGCGGATCACCATGGATCCACCGGACGGGACAGGAAGAGGGTGTGCGCGATGGCCGGCACGGGCGGTGCACCGACGATCTTTCCGACACTTCTGTACGACGACGCGCGGGCGGCGATCAGCATGCTCACCGGCGCCCTGGGGTTCACCGAGGAGGCGGTGTACGAGGGCGAGGACGGCAGCGTGCTCCACGCGGAGCTGTCCTGCGGCAACGGCAGGGTGATGCTCGGTTCCAAGGGGGGCGCGGGCGTGTTCGCCGGGGTGATGGCCGGCGCGGGGCCCTCGGGGGTCTACGTGGTCGTGGACGACGTGGACGTGCTCCACGCGCGGGCGGTGGAGCACGGCGTGGAGATCCTGATGCCGCCCACCGACCAGGACTACGGCTCGCGCGACTTCATGGCACGGGACGCGGAGGGCAACGTCTGGAGCTTCGGGACGTACGCCCCGGGGGCCGCGGGCTGACCGCCTCCCCCGGAGCGCCTCGTTCCGGGACTACTCGCCGCCGGTGTGCACCTGGAAGGCCGCACGGCGCACGGCCTTGGCGAGGGCCGGGTCCGGGTGGGCCGCGGCCAGGGCCACCAGCACCTGGACGGTGCGCGGGTGCCCGATGGCTCTGACCTCGTCGAGCAGCGCGGGGACCGTGCCCTGGACGGCGG
Source organism: Streptomyces clavifer (assembly GCF_036345975.1). NCBI lineage: Bacteria > Bacillati > Actinomycetota > Actinomycetes > Kitasatosporales > Streptomycetaceae > Streptomyces > Streptomyces clavifer. Next base: position 1,684,247 of record NZ_CP107793.1, read on the forward strand.
AGTCGAGGTGGCGCACCAGCAGCCCCGTCTCACCGTGGTCGGCCACGGCCGCGGCGGTGTCGACCCAGAGCCAGGTGGCTTCCTCGCGGCTGAGGACGTCCTGCGCGTCGTCCGGGTCGGCGCCCTCGTACTCGGCGAGCCAGAGCAGCGCGTACGGGCGCAGGGGCGGTTCGGTGACGACGGAGCGCACCACCGGTTCGGCGGGCGCGCCGACGACGCGCAGCGCCTCGAACGCGAGGCCGCGCAGCAGGGCGTCCTGGCCGCGGGCCACGACCAGCAGCTCGGCCACGGCGCTGCCGACGGTCCGGGCGGCGATCCAGGCCCGGTATTCGGCGCGGGCCGGCCCCGGGGTGAGCCGTGCGCAGCCGAGCAGCATGTCGGCGGCGGACTGCTCGATGTTTCCCGCCGGGCTCTGGGCCGCGACGCAGATCTGTTCCAGCTTGACCCACACCGCCCAGTTGCCCAGGGGCGTGAGGGTGGCGTGTCCGGCGCCGAGGGTGAGCGCGCCGACGGCGGCGAGGCCTTCCAGGGCCCAGTCGAGCAGCAGCGCGTTCAGGTCCGCGGGCTGCCCCGCGGCGGGGCCGGGGTCCGGCTGCGGCTGCGGCCCGTAGGGCACCTCGCAGCGCTCCTCGTGGAGTTCGGCGACGCGCTGGCCGAGGAGGTCGAGGAGTGCGGGCACGGTGACCGGCCCCGCCGAGAGCTGCAGCAGGGAGAGCACCTGGGGTACGGCCTCGACGGCCTCGGCGACCGCGCCGGCCTCTATGCCCTCGGGTGCCGCGTGGACGAGTGACCACGCGTCGAAGAGCGCCACCCAGCCGCGGAGCACGGCGGAGTCGTCACGGTCCCAGGCACGCAGCCGCCAGCCGGGGCGCGCGGTGTCGCCGTGCAGTTCGATCAGACCGGCGAGCCTGGCGCGGTCCCAGCCGGCCTGCACCTGCGCCGGGGACACGTCCAGTGCCGCGGCGGCCCGTTCGAGGGCCCGGGCGGCGAGCGGGGCGGCGCCGGGGCTCGCACCGCCTGCGGCCCAGTGGGCGATCCGCACGGCGTCGGCCAGTACGGCCCTGGCCTGACGGGCCAGTTCGGCAGGGGGCGGTGTGCCCTCGGGTGGGCGGGGGGCCGGCCTGGTGCGCCGGGTGGTCACGGCCTTGCGGGCGGTGGCAAGGGGTCGCGGGCGGACAAGTCGCAGCCTGGAGTCGCGCGGGGTACGGGACGTCACGGGAGCAGTCTTGCCTCTGACGGCCCGAAAGCCCAAACGGAAGCCGGATCGAGGGCGTGCGGGAGGGCCTCCGGCCCGGTCACCAACTGGGCCGTTCCATCCCATCACCTCACATCAGGGGCGTGAGGAAGCGCCTGAGGGCCTCTTCGTAACCGGCCGGATCGGCATTCCACATCGCCGCATGCGGAGCCCGGGGCACGGAGTGCAGTGTGACCAGGTCGGGGCGGCGCGCGGCGAGTTCCCGGGACGGCTGCCAGGGGGCCAGGGTGTCGTCCGGTCCGTGGAAGATCAGGGTCGGGGCGTGCAGCGCCGTCGGCAGGGAGGTGTCGAGGAGGGGTGCGCCGTGCAGCCCTGTCCGCCCCTGGGCGGCGCGGACCGCGAGGGGCAGCAGTGCGGCGGGGACGCCTCGGGCGGTGGCCAGGGCGCGCAGGGTGGTCACCCAGTCCATGACCGGTGAGTCCAGGACGAGCCCGCTGACGCGGTCCCTGAGGGCGGAGTTGACGGCGGCGTGCAGGGCCATGGCGGCGCCGGAGGACCAGCCGTGGACGATGACGTTCTCCGCCCCGTAGCGCACGGCGTAGCGGATGGCCGCGTCGAGGTCGCGCCATTCGGACTCGCCGAGGTGGCTGAGCCCGTCCGGGGAGCGGGGAGCCCCTTCGTCACCGCGGTAGGCCAGGTCGAGCACGGGGAACTGCTGGTCGTGCAGGAATCCCAGCACGTTCAGGGGGTGTTCCCGGGTGGTGCCGAGGCCGTGCACGGTGATCACCCAGGTGTCGCGGGCACCGGGCACGAACCAGGCGGGCAGGAAGCCCAGCTCGCCCGGGATCTCGACCTCCTTGTGGGCCAGGCCGAGGGCGCCGAGCGGGTCTCCGGTGTGGAGCTCCGGAGTCATGCGGACCTTGGCCCCCCGCTGCAGGCTGCCGCGGTTCACGCGCTCCAGACTCCGCAGGACGGTGTCGGCGGAGCCCTCCGGCGCGGTACCGGTGACCGGGCCGACGACGGCGTGGACGCCGCGGCCGGCCAGCCCGTACGTGCCGGGGCGCAGCGCGGCGAAGGAGCGGGTCAGGGCGATCTGCCCGGCCCCCGCGGCGTGCACGGTGAGTCTGCGGTCCCCGGGCAGGGGGCGGGGCGACGGGGCCCCGAGGGCGGCGTCGCTGGCGTACCGGCCGGCCGCGACCGCTGCCGCTCCGGCGCCGAGGATCGTGGTGACGGCTGCTGCCGTCGCTGTTGCCGGGCGCACGGCTCCAGTGTCCTGGGCGGGGGCCCCGACTGCCAGCGGGGCGGGGCCGTCCGGTGCGGGCCCGGTGTCAGCCGGGCTGGCCGTAGTCCTCCAGGGCGTCCTGGACGTCGCGCAGCTGGGCCGGGGTGAGCAGCGACGGACTGTGGCCCGGCACGGAGCTCGCGGTGAGCCAGAGTCTGCACATCCATTCGAGCTGGGCGGTGCGGTCGTAGGCCTCGTCGAGGGTGTCCCCGTAGGTGACGGTCCCGTGGTTCCGCAGGAGGCAGCCGGTTCGGTCGCGCAGGGCGGCGAGCATGTGGCCGGCGAGCTCCGGCGTCCCGTAGCGCGCGTAGGGGGCGGTGCGGACCGGCCCCCCGAGCATGGCGGCGGCGTAGTGCACCAGCGGCACCTCGGAGACGAGCGTGGAGACCGCCGTGGCGTGCACCGCGTGCGTGTGGACGACCGCCGCGGCGCGGGTGCTGCCGTAGACGGCCAGGTGGAGGGGGAGTTCGCTGGTCGGGACGAGTTCACCGAGCACCTGGCGCCCTTCGAGGTCGACGCCGACCGCGTCCCCCGGGCCCAGCCGGTCGTAGGGCACCCCGCTGGGGGTGACCAGGACGGTCCCGCCGACCCGTGCCGACACGTTGCCCGACGTGCCGACGACCAGCCCTTCCGCGGCCGTCCTGCGGGCCGTCGCGACGACCCCGTCCCACGCGTGTGCGATCGCGTCCCGATCCTGGCGGCTCATGCGGAGATCCTAGGCCGACCGGGTCGTTCCGGCCGGGGGCACCGTGGGACGTGACCGAAGTCTCTTCAATGGTGCAAATGCGACAGTTCCCGCGGGTGCCGGGGCCGACCGCAGGCCAGTACCCACAGCGCCGCGACGGGTTCCGGCAACCCCTCGCGCACACAAGCGGAATGCCCGTACGCGCTTGGAGTCACCACAACGCCCTGCCCAGTTCATCTTCCGTTCACCCAGGTTGCTTACGTTCCTACAGCCACTGACGTCGAACGATTGCCTGGGTAAATGGAACACATCACGCTGCTGCTTGCGATTGTGGTCGTGACAGCTCTCGTGTTCGATTTCACGAACGGTTTCCACGACACCGCCAACGCGATGGCCACCACCATCTCGACCGGCGCTCTCAAGCCAAAGACAGCGGTGGCCATGTCCGCCGTTCTCAACCTCGTCGGCGCGTTCCTGTCGGTGGAGGTCGCCAAGACGATCTCCGGCGGGATCATCAATGAGAACGGCCTCAGAACCGAGGTCATCTTCGCGGCGCTCGTCGGCGCCATCCTGTGGAATCTCCTGACCTGGCTGGTGGGCCTGCCCTCCAGCTCGTCCCACGCACTCTTCGGCGGCCTCATCGGCGCCGCGGTGATGTCGGCCGGCTGGTCCTCGATCAACGGCGGCACCGTCGTCACCAAGGTGCTGCTGCCCGCGATCGCCGCCCCCCTCGTCGCCGGTCTGGCCGCTCTGCTGGCCACGAAGCTGACGTACCGCATCAACCGGAAGATCACCGACGAGGCGCAGCTGAAGTCGACCGCCAAGGGGTACCGGGCGGGCCAGATCGCCTCGGCCGGTCTCGTCTCCCTCGCCCACGGCACCAACGACGCGCAGAAGACGATGGGCATCATCACCCTGGCCCTGGTCACCGGCGGCGTCCTCGCCCCCGGTTCCAACCCGCCGGTCTGGGTCATCGCCTCCGCCGGTATCGCCATCGCGCTGGGCACGTACCTCGGCGGCTGGCGCATCATCCGCACCATGGGCAGCGGCCTCACCGACCTCAGGCCGCCGCAGGGCTTCGCCGCCCAGACCAGTGCGGCCACGGTCATCCTGGCCTCCTCGCACCTCGGCTTCTCCCTCTCCACCACCCAGTCCTGCTCCGGTGCGGTGATGGGTGCGGGCCTCGGGCGCAAGGGCGGCGTGGTCCGCTGGTCCACGGCCACCCGCATGTTCGTCGCGTGGGGTCTGACCCTGCCGGCCGCCGGTCTGATCGGCGCGGGCTCGGAGTTCCTCACCAAGCAGGGACCCTGGGGCGTCGGCGTGGTCGCCGTGCTCCTCGTGGCGGGCTCCGCCGCCATCTGGTTGCTGTCGCGCCGCAAGCCGGTTGACCACACCAACGTCAACGCGCCGGACGACGAGCCCGCGGGCGTCGTCACCACCGCCATGGCGGCCGTCAGCCCTCCGCCCATCGGCTCCGCCGTCCCGGACCTCAAGACCACCATCCCGGCCCCGGCCCCCACGGCCGGGACCCCGGGCGACCCGGCCCGACCGGCCACGGTGTAAGGACAGATCCGTATGAACATCGACTGGGCAGCTCTCGCCTCCGTCTTCGGCGTCAGCCTCGTGGTCACCATCGCACTGGTCGGCCTCTTCACCCTCGGCATCATCGGCCTCGCCAAGCAGGTGCCGACGGCGCAGGGCGGCGGTCCCTCCGTGCTTGCACGCTCCGGCGCATACGCCTGCTTCGGGCTCTGCGCGGCGGCGGTGGCGTACGGGATCTATCTGATCGTCGTCTGACGGCAGCCACGCACATCGGGCCGGACACACAGCCGTGTGTCCGGCCCGATGTGCGTCTGCGCACACTGAAGCCTCGCAGGTCAACGGCAGGTTGACGGGCGTTCGCGGTGCGTGGTGGACTGCCGGAGCCATTTACGGCGACAGGAGAGGAAGCCGGTGCGAATCCGGCGCGGTCCCGCCACTGTCACCGGGGAGCAGCCCCTCAGGAAGTCACGGTCCGCCACCGCGGACCGGAAGCCCGGGGGAACTGCGGATCCGGAAGCCAGGAGACTCTCGTCGCCGTCACGTCGAACCAGGGCGCGGACCCTGAGTGAGGACATCTGCCATGCCTGGCTGCCGTACGTCGGTCCCTGTGCCACCCGTGACGAAGGTCCCTCGAGGCGCGACGGCCGGCTGACCCGTGCGAGCCGACCGCATCTTCGCGTACGGCGCCGCCGCCGGTCTGATCGGTGACCTGCTGCTCGGCGATCCCCGGCGGGGGCATCCCGTCGCCGCCTTCGGGCGGGCCGCGGCAGGCGTCGAGAGCCGGCTGTGGCGCGATGACCGGGGCCGGGGCGCCCTGCACGCGCTGGTCTGCGCCGGAGGCGCCGCGGGCGCCGCCGCCCTGGCCGCCCACGCCGTACGGAACCGGCCCGCCGCCGCCGTGGCCCTGACGGCCGCCGCCACCTGGTCCGTCGTCGGCGGAACGTCCCTGGGCCGCGAGGCCCGTGCCATCGGCGGGGCACTCGCCGCCGGGGACATCGAGGTGGCCCGGGAGCGGCTGCCGCACCTGTGCGGCCGGGACCCGCACTCCCTGGACGGCCGGCAGATCGCCCGTGCGGTGGTGGAGTCCGTCGCCGAGAACACGTCCGACGCCGTCGTGGGGGCTCTGGTGTGGGGTGCGCTGGGCGGCGTGCCCGGCCTGGTCGGATTCCGGGCCGTCAACACCCTGGACGCCATGGTCGGCCACAGGTCACCGCGCCACCTGCGCTACGGCTGGGCTTCGGCCCGCCTCGACGACGCCGCGGGCTGGCCCGGCGCGCGCCTCACGGCCGTGCTCGCGGTGGCCGCCGGCGGGCGCCCGCGCGAGGCCCTGCGGGCCTGGCGGGCCGACGCGGGCAGACATCCGAGCCCCAACGCCGGACCGGTGGAGGCCTCGTTCGCGGGAGCGCTCGGCGTACGGCTCGGCGGGACCCTCGCATACGGCGGACGGGTCGAGCACCGGCCCGTGCTCAACGGGGCGGCCGGCAGGGACGTGCGCGTCACGGACATCGAACGCGCGGTGCGGCTGTCGCGCCGCGTGAGTGTGCTGGCCCTCGGCGTGTGTGTGGCCGGGCGGCTGGCCGTGGGACGAAGGGGCCGGGCATGAGCAGGGGACCGGGCGGCGGGCTGCTGGTCGCGGGGACGACCTCGGACGCGGGCAAGAGCGTCGTCACGGCGGGGATCTGCCGGTGGCTGGTGCGCCGGGGGGTGAAGGTCGCGCCCTTCAAGGCGCAGAACATGTCACTGAACTCCTTCGTCACCCGCGAGGGCGCCGAGATCGGCCGCGCCCAGGCGATGCAGGCACAGGCCGCCCGGGTGGAGCCGACCGCGCTGATGAATCCGGTGCTGCTCAAGCCCGGGGGCGACCGTTCCAGTCAGGTGGTCCTGATGGGCAGGCCGGTCGGCGAGATGAGCGCGCGCGGCTATCACGGGGGCCGGCAGGAAGCGCTGTTCGGCACGGTCGTGGACTGCCTGGAGCAGCTCCGGGACACCTACGACGCCGTGATCTGCGAGGGGGCGGGCAGTCCGGCCGAGATCAATCTGCGGCGCACGGACATCGTGAACATGGGCGTGGCGCGGGCCGCGCGCTTCCCGGTGCTGGTCGTCGGCGACATCGACCGGGGCGGTGTGTTCGCCTCCTTCTTCGGTACGACGGCCCTGCTGGCCGCCGAGGACCAGGCGCTGGTCGCGGGGTACCTCGTGAACAAGTTCCGGGGCGACGTGTCGCTGCTGGAGCCCGGTCTGGACATGCTGCACGGGCTCACGGGGCGTCGGACGTACGGGGTGCTGCCGTTCGCCCACGGCCTGGGCATCGACGAGGAGGACGGGCTGCGGGTGTCGATGCGGGGCGCCGTACGGGAGTCCGTCGTCGCCCCGCCGTACGGCCGGGACGTCCTGCGGGTCGCGGTGTGCGCCGTGCCGCTGATGTCGAACTTCACCGACGTGGACGCGCTGGCGGCCGAGCCGGGTGTGGTCGTGCGGTTCGTGGACCGGGCCGAGGAGCTGGTGGACGCCGACCTGGTCGTCGTGCCGGGTACCCGGGGCACGGTGAAGGCGCTTGCGTGGCTGCGCGAGCGGGGGCTGGCCGACGCCCTGCTGCGGCGGGCCGCCGAGGGGCGTCCGGTGCTGGGCATCTGCGGCGGTTTCCAGGTGCTGGGCGAGTCTGTCGAGGACGAGGTGGAGTCGCGCGCCGGTCTGGTCGACGGGCTCGGGCTGCTGCCGGTGCGGGTCCGCTTCGGCCGGGAGAAGGTGCTGGCCCGGCCGACGGGCCACGCCCTGGGGGAGCCGGTGGAGGGGTACGAGATCCATCACGGGGTCGCCGACGTGCGGGGCGGTGAGCCCTTCCTGGACGGGTGCCGGGTGGGCGCGGTGTGGGGGACGCACTGGCACGGGTCGCTGGAGAGCGACGCGTTCCGGCGGCGGTTCCTGGAGGAGGTGGCGCGGGCGGCGGGACGGCGGTTCGTCCCGGCCCCGGACACGAGCTTCGCCGCGCTGCGGGAGGAGCAGCTGGACCGGCTGGGGGATCTGATCGAGGAGCACGCCGACACGGACGCGTTGTGGCGGCTGATCGAGGCGGGCGCGCCGCGGGGGCTGCCGTTCGTGCCGCCGGGGGCCCCACGGGCGGCGGGACCGGTGGTGGGGGCGCCCCCTGCCCCGGGCCCCGGTCCCGGATCGCCGGACGGGCTCGGTTGCCCGCCCCGGGACGCGGGGCGGGACCCGGAAGGGCCGGACATCGCGGAACGGACGCCTGAGGTGACCGGAACAGTCGTGCACGTGACAGAGGAGGCACTGTGAGTACCCCGTATCCCTTCACCGCCATCGTCGGACAGGACGACCTACGGCTCGGGCTGCTGCTCAACGCCGTCAGTCCGGCCGTCGGCGGGGTGCTCGTCCGGGGTGAGAAGGGCACCGCCAAGTCAACCGCCGTACGGGCCCTCGCCGCGCTGATGCCGGAGGTCGCAGTGGTCTCCGGGTGCCGGTTCTCGTGCGATCCGGTGGTGCCCGATCCGGCGTGTCCCGACGGGCCCCACGAAGCCGCTGCCGGCGTGTCGCGGCCGGCACGGACCGTGGAGCTGCCGGTCGGCGCGTCCGAGGACCGCCTGGTGGGAGCGCTCGACATCGAGCGGGCCCTGTCCGAGGGCGTGAAGGCCTTCGAGCCGGGGCTCCTGGCCGACGCCCACCGCGGGATCCTGTACGTGGACGAGGTCAACCTGCTCCATGACCACTTGGTGGACCTGCTGCTGGACGCGGCGGCCATGGGTGCCTCGTACGTCGAGCGCGAAGGCGTCTCCGTACGGCACGCGGCACGGTTCCTGCTGGTCGGGACGATGAACCCGGAAGAGGGCGAACTGCGCCCGCAGCTGCTGGACCGCTTCGGGCTGACCGTCGAGGTGGCGGCCTCCCGCGACACCGACCAGCGGGTCGAGGTCGTGCGGCGGCGGCTCGCGTACGACGACGATCCGGCCGGGTTCGCCGGACGGTGGGCCCAGGAGGAGGAGGCGCTGCGGGAGCGGATCGCCGCCGCACGTGTCCTGCTGCCCCGGGTGGTGCTGGGGGACGCCGTACTGCGGCAGATCGCGGCGACGTGCGCGGCGTTCGAGGTCGACGGGATGCGGGCCGACATCGTCATGGCCCGCACCGCGACCGCGCTGGCGGCGTGGGCGGGGCGTGACGAGGTGACCGCGGAGGACGTGCGGCAGGCCGCCCTGCTCGCACTCCCCCACCGGCGCCGCCGCAATCCGTTCGACGCGCCGGGGCTCGACGAGGACAAGCTGGACGACACGCTCAGGGACGCGGCGGGCGACGAGGCCGGGAACGGCGACGACGGCGACGGCGACGGCGACGGCGACGAGCCCGATCCCGACGGGCCCGGCGGGGGCGGGGGCGGCGTGCCTCCGCAGGACTCCGGTCCCGACACCCCGGAGCGGGGCGGGGACGCCGGTCCCGAGCAGGGCGGCGACGCCCCGGGGCCGGGGCGGCCCTCGCCCTCCGGGGGCGAGCAGCAGCCCGTACGCGCTTCGGAACCGTTCCGTACGAAGATGCTGAGCGTGCCCGGTCTCGGCGAGGGTGCGGCCGGGCGCCGGTCCCGGGCCCGCACGGAGCACGGGCGGACCACCGGGGCGCGGCGTCCCGAGGGGACGCTGACGAAACTGCACCTGGCGGCGACCGTGCAGGCGGCGGCACCGCACCAGCGGGCGCGCGGGCGGTCCGGGCGGGGCCTCGTCGTACGGCGTGACGATCTGCGGCAGGCGACCCGGGAGGGGCGCGAGGGGAACCTCGTGCTCTTCGTGGTCGACGCCTCGGGGTCGATGGCGGCCCGGCAGCGGATGAGCGCCGTGAAGGGTGCGGTGATGTCGCTGCTGCTGGACGCCTACCAGCGGCGGGACAAGGTCGGTCTGGTGACGTTCCGCGGCAAGGAGGCGGAGGTCGTGCTGCCGCCCACGTCGTCCGTGGACGCGGCGGCGGCACGGCTGGAGTCGCTGCCCACGGGCGGGCGCACGCCGCTGGCCGCCGGACTGCTGAGGGCGCACGACGTGCTGCGCGTGGAGCGGCTGCGTGATCCTTCGCGGCGCCCGCTGCTCGTCGTGGTGACGGACGGCCGGGCGACGGGCGGCCCCGATCCGGTGGCACTGGCCGCGCGGGCCGGGCGGCTGCACGCCGCCGAGGGCACGGCGTCCGTCGTCGTGGACTGCGAGTCGGGGATCGTGCGCCTCGGGCTCGCCGCACAGCTCGCCCGGGACCTGGGGGGCACCGCGGTCACGCTCGACGAACTGCGGGCCGACTCGATCGCCGGGCTGGTCAAGGATGTTCAAGCAGCCGGGAGGGCCGCGTAATGCCACAGGGACAGCCTGTATCGGTGCCGGACGACGGGCTGACGACGCGTCAGCGGCGCAATCGTCCGCTCCTCTTCGTCCATACCGGCATCGGCAAGGGCAAGTCGACGGCAGCTTTCGGCCTCGCGCTGCGGGCCTGGAACCAGGGCTGGCCGATCGGGGTGTTCCAGTTCGTGAAGTCGGCGAAGTGGAAGGTCGGCGAGGAGAACGCGCTGAAGGTGCTCGGGGCGAGCGGCGAGGGCGGCACCGTCGACTGGCACAAGATGGGCGAGGGCTGGTCCTGGGTCCAGCGCGGCATCCACGGCGACAACTCCGACAACGAGGAGAAGGCCCGCGAGGGCTGGGAGCAGGTCAAGCGCGACCTGGCGGCGGAGACCTACAAGCTGTACGTGCTGGACGAGTTCGCCTACCCGATGCACTGGGGCTGGATCGACACCGACGAGGTCGTCGAGGTGATGCGCGACCGCCCGGGGACGCAGCACGTGGTGATCACCGGGCGCAACGCCCCCGCGAAGCTGATCGAGGCCGCAGACCTGGTGACCGACATGTCGAAGGTCAAGCACCCGATGGACGCGGGCCAGAAGGGCCAGAGAGGCATCGAGTGGTGAGTGTCCCCCGTCTGGTCATCGCCGCACCGGCCTCCAACACCGGCAAGACCACGGTCGCCACGGGTCTCATGGCCGCGTTCGCCGGGCGTGGTCTCGCCGTGTCCCCGCACAAGGTCGGACCCGACTACATCGACCCGGGCTACCACGCGCTGGCCACCGGCCGCCCGGGGCGCAACCTCGACGCGTACATGTGCGGTACGGAGCTGATCGCCCCGTTGTTCGCGCACGGCGCCGCGGGTGCCGGCCTGGCGGTCGTCGAAGGGGTCATGGGGCTGTACGACGGCGCCTCGGGGCAGGGCGAGCTGGCGTCGACCGCGCAGGTGTCCAAGCTGCTCCGGGCCCCCGTCGTGCTGGTCGTCGACGCTTCGTCGCAGTCCCGTTCGGTCGCGGCGCTCGTGCACGGTTTCGCCTCCTGGGATCCGGAGGTGCGGATCGGCGGCGTCATCCTCAACAAGGTGGCGTCCGACCGGCACGAGGCGCTGCTACGGGAGGCGCTCGACGAGACGGGCCTGCCGGTGCTCGGGGCGCTGCGGCGGGCTCCGCAGGTGGTGACGCCCTCGCGCCACCTGGGCCTGGTCCCGGTGGCCGAGCGGCAGGCCGACGCCGTCGACGCCGTACGGGCGATGGCGGAACGGGTGGCGGCCGGATGCGATCTGGAGGCCCTGCTGGCGCTGGCCCGGTCCGCGCCCGCGCTGCCCGGCGCGGCGTGGGAGCCGGAGCGGGCGTCCGCGGGGGGAGCACGGCCCGTGGTGGCGGTGGCGGGCGGCGCCGCGTTCACGTTCGCGTACGCGGAGCACTCCGAGCTGCTGTCGGCGGCCGGTGCCGAGGTCGTGGTCTTCGACCCGTTGCGCGACGAGAAGCTGCCCGCGGGCACGGCGGGGCTGGTCATAGGCGGCGGGTTCCCCGAGGTGTACGCGCCGGAGCTGTCGGCCAACGAGCCGCTGCGCAGGGCGGTCACCGAGCTGGCCCGCTCCGGAGCCCCGGTGGCGGCGGAGTGTGCGGGGCTGCTGTATCTGGCGCGTGAGCTGGACGGGCGTCCGATGTGCGGGGTTCTGGACGCCTCGGCCCGGATGTCTCAGCGGCTGACGCTCGGCTACCGGCAGGCGGTGGCGGTGTCCGACAGCGTGCTGGCGGTGGCGGGGACGCGGCTGCGCGGGCACGAGTTCCACCGGACGGTGCTGGAACCGGGGGCCGGCGCGACCCCCGCCTGGGGCCTGCACCAGCCGGAGCGGCGGGTGGAGGGCTTCGTGCAGCAAGGGGTGCACGCGAGCTATCTGCATACGCACTGGGCGGCGGAGCCCGGTGTCGCCCGGCGGTTCGTGGAGCAGTGCCGCGCGTGACCGGCCCCGCCCGCTCACTCCGCGATGCCGACCACCAGCCAGATGAAGCCCACTCCGGCGACGGTGCACAGCAGGGTGGAGCGGGCCGGGTGCTCGTGGTGCGCCTCGGGCAGGATCTCGGCGGCGGCGAGGTAGAGGAGCGCCCCGCCGAAGAATCCGAGATAGCAGCCGAGCAGTTCCTCCGGAAGGGTGAACAGCAGGGTGGTCGCGGCGCCCACGATCGGGGCCAGCGCGTCCGCGTACAGCATCAGGAGCGCCTTGCGGCGGGCGTTTCCGTAGAGGCTGGTGATCGTGTACGTGTTGAAACCGTCGGCGAAGTCGTGGGTGATGACGGCCAGTGCGACGGCCGCGCCCATGCCGCCGCCGATCTGGAACGCGGCGCCGAGCGCGACGCCGTCCATCAGGCTGTGGCCGACCATCGCGGCCGCCGCCGTCATCCCGACCTGTGGCACCCGTTCCTCGCTCGCCCCGTGCGCCGCCTGGCGTACGGCCAGCGAACGCTCGACGAGATGGGCCACCAGGAAGCCGCCGACGAACAGCAGCAGGGCGGCGGGGACGCCGAAGACCTCCTGGCCCGCCGCGTCCACCGCCTCGGGCAGCAGGTCGAGGCCGACGACGCCGAGCATCAGCCCTCCGGCGAAGCCGAGCACCAGGTGCCGCCGGTCGCTGACGCGCTGCGCGACCCAGCCGCCCGCGAGGGTCATCAGGAACGCGCCGAGCGCGACGAATACCGCCATGGGGCCTTGCTAGCCGATTGACCCCGCTCCTCGCACCTGAGGCCGCCCTTACCCGCGCTCCCCCGGAAGGACTCCGTTCATGCCCCGTGCCGCGCTGGTCGTCGGTGTCGGTGCCCGCCGGGGCGTACCGCGCGGGGAGGTGCTCGCGCTGGTCCGGGAGGCTCTGGGCGCGGCCGGTCTGTCCGCCTCCGACGTGGTGGAGCTGGCCACGCTCGACACCAGGGCGGACGAACCGGGGATCGCCGGAGCGGCGGCGGAGCTCGGGGTGCCGGTGCGCTCCTGGACGGCCGCGGCGCTGGCGGCCGTTCGCGTGCCGAACCCGTCGGGAGCGCCGTTGGCCGCCACGGGGACACCGTCCGTCGCGGAGGCCGCGGCGTTGGCCGACGCGGACGAACTCCTGGCCATGAAGCGGAAGTCGGCGTCCGCGACCTGCGCGGTGGCCCGCAGGACCTCACGGACCGGCACCCCGGCGTCGACGAATCGCGCCCGGCCGTTCACCATGGCTGCCATGCTGCCCCCCACGAAGCACACGAAGCACCTCGACAACGCCGGGCCCGATCTGCGGCACCACGGCGACGCGGAAGTGCGCGGCCTCGATCTGACCGATCTCGCCGTGAACGTACGGACCGGTACGCCCCCCGACTGGCTGCGGGAGCGGATAGCCGCGTCGCTGGGTTCGCTCGCCGCCTATCCGGACGGGCGTCCGGCGCGGGCTGCGGTCGCCGGACGGCACGGGCTGCCCGAGGAGCGGGTCCTGCTCACGGCGGGCGCCGCGGAGGCGTTCGTGCTGATCGCACGGGCCCTGCCGGCCCGGCGGCCGGTCGTCGTGCATCCGCAGTTCACCGAGCCGGAGGCGGCCCTGCGCGCGGCCGGGCACGAGGTGGGCCGGGTGGTGCTGCGGCCGGAGGACGGCTTCCGGCTGGATCCGGCGGCGGTGCCCGAGGACGCGGATCTGGTGGTGGTCGGCAATCCGACCAATCCGACGTCCGTGCTCCATCGCGCGCAGGTGCTGGAGCAACTGGCGCGGCCCGGGCGGACGCTGGTGGTCGACGAGGCGTTCATGGACGCCGTTCCGGGCGAGCGGGAGGCGCTGTGCGACCGGGAGGACGTCCCGGGGCTCGTCGTGCTGCGGAGCCTGACCAAGACCTGGGGGCTCGCGGGGCTGCGCATCGGCTACGTGCTCGCGGATCCCGCGACGGTCGCCCTGCTCCAGGAGGCGCAGCCGCTGTGGCCGGTGTCCTCCCCCGCGCTGGCGGCGGCCGAGGCGTGCATGGAGCCGCGGGCGCTGGTCGAGGCGGCCGACGCGGCGGACCGGGTCACGGTGGACCGGGCGCATCTGCTGGCGGGGCTCGCGGAGTTCGGCGAGGTGCGGGTGGTGGAGCCGGCCGCGGGGCCGTTCGTCCTGCTCCGGCTGGACCGGGCGGACGAGGTACGGGAGCGGCTGCGGTCGCTGGGTTTCGCGGCGCGGCGCGGGGACACCTTCCCGGGGCTGGGCAGCGACTGGCTGCGGCTGGCCGTACGCGACCGTGTGACGACCAACGGGTTCCTCCAGGCGCTCGACCTGGCTCTGCAGGGGCTGCCGCGGAGATCCGCGGGCTGACGGGCCCCGGGCGGAGAGCGGTGCTCGTTCGTGCGAGCACCGCTCTCCGCCCGCCCCGGCCCCCTCGGGCGTGATCAGTCCTGGGCGCGCCTGCGGGCGACGACCGTGGCTCCGGCGCCGACCGCCAGCAGGAGGGCCGCGCCACCCGCGATGTACGGGGTCGAGGAGCTGGAACCGGTCTCGGCGAGGCCGCCGCCGGCGGACGCCGCCGGCTCGGAGCCGGTCTGGGGCTTCACGCCGCCGCCGTCGCCCTTGCCGCCGGTGCCGGCCGTCTCCCCCGCGCCGCCCGTGTCGCCGCCGCTGCCGCCCGTGTCACCGGATCCGCCGGTGGTACCGGCGGTACCCGAAGCGCCCGCGTCGCCGCCGCCGGTCGAGCCGCCGCTGTCCGAACCGCCGCCGTCCGAGCCTCCGTAGGTCGACCCACCGTCGGTCGACCCGCCGTCCGAGCCCCCGTCGGTCGAGCCGCCGTGCTCCGAACCGCCGTCGCCCGACCCGCCGCCGTGCGACCCGCCGCCCTTCGGCGTCTCGCAGGTCGCCCCGGCCAGGGTGACCTCGCCCCGTACACCGGCGACGTTGAGCTCGAGCGGATTCACGGACACCCGCAGCCGGAGCGCGGTCGCCGCGGCCGTGCGCGTGGTGGTGCGGGTCTGCGACAGGTCCAGGGTCACTTCACCGACACCCGGCACCTCGACGCGCGTCGTACCGCCCGAGGTCGCACGGACCTTCTTGCCGAGCACCTTCACGTGTCCCAGCACGTTCGACTCGGCGACCGGCTTCCTGCCCACCTCGCACAGTGCCTTGGCGGTGACCTTCCGGACCTCGATCAGCGGGAGCAGCGGGAGACCGGGTACATGCACCCGGGCTTTCACGAGGGTGCTGTACCCCTCGGCCCTGCGCCCGTCCACGGTGGCGTCCGCCGTGGCGACGTCGGCCTTCAGGAGGCGGACCGGCCGGCCCCCCTCCACTCCGTCGAGCTCCACACCGAGCGCGGTCCTCTCCGCACTCGCCGGTGCCTGCACCTCGTTGAGCGTGGCCTCGAGCGGCACATGGGCCGAGTTCTTCACGAGCGACACGTCGAGTCCGGCACGGAGCACGACCGCGCTCGCCTTTCCGTGGCTGCCGGCCGGGGTGGCCGGGATCGTCGCGGTCGCGGCCTGGGCGGGGACGGCGGCCAGCAGGGCGACGGGTACGGCGGCGACCGCGAGGGCGGCCAGACGGAAGGTGTTGCTGTTCAAGATGGTGGAACCCCCACAAGAGACATGGAGCCGCCGGCGCCGTCCAATGGGGGACATCGCGGGCACCGGCGGCCTCGACTCCGTGAATCTTTACGCACAGAGGGTGAACTGACAGACACCTGCCGTCAGTTCACTCCAAAGGGGGGTTTTCGCGTACGAATTCGAATCTTCCGGCACAGGAGTTCCCCGGAGTCACCCGTTTCGCCCCACGGGGGCGGCGCCGTCGTCGTGGGCACCGGAACAGGGGCGAAAGTGGTTCAACGAGCCGTGGTCGCCGGGGTCACCGCCGGTCAACCCGACGCCCGCGGGCGGTCAGCCGACCACCCGCCCGTCGAGCACCACCCACCGCGGGGCCGCCAGCACCCGTACGTCCGCTCGCGGGTCCTCGTCGTACACCACCAGGTCCGCCGGGGCGCCCTCCTCCAGCACCGGCCTGCCCAGCCAGCGCCGCGCGCCCCAGGCCGTCGCGGAGAGCGCCTCCAGGGGCGGGATGCCCGCCTTCACCAGCTCGGCGACCTCGGCCGCCACCAGGCCGTGGGCCAGTGAGCCGCCGGCGTCCGTCCCGACGAAGACCGGGATGCCCGCGTCGTACGCCGCGCGCACGGTGTCGTAGCGGCGCTCGTACAGCTGCCTCATGTGGGCGGACCAGCGGGGGAACTTGGCCTCGCCGCCCGCCGCGAGGTCCGGGAACGTGGCGATGTTGACCAGGGTCGGGACGATCGCGACGCCGCGCTCGGCGAAGAGCGGGATGGTGTCCTCGGTGAGCCCGGTGGCGTGCTCGATGCAGTCGATCCCCGCCTCCACCAGGTCGCGCAGCGCGGCCTCGGCGAAGCAGTGCGCGGTGACCCGGGCACCCAGCCGGTGCGCCTCGGCGATGGCCGCCTCGACCTCTCCGCGGGGCCAGCAGGCCGTCAGGTCACCGGCGTCCCGGTCGATCCAGTCGCCCACCAGCTTCACCCACCCGTCGCCGCGCTCCGCCTCCCGGGCCACGTACGCCACCAGGTCGCCGGGTTCGATCTCATGGGCGTAGTTCCTGATGTACCGGCGGGTCCTGGCGATGTGCCGGCCCGCTCTGATGATCTTCGGCAGGTCCTCGCGGTCGTCGATCCACCGGGTGTCGGAGGGCGATCCGGCGTCCCGGATGAGCAGCGTTCCGGCCGCCCGGTCGGTGAGGGCCTGCTTCTCGCTGGTCGCCGCGTCGACGGGCCCGTGGCGGTCGAGGCCGACGTGGCAGTGCGCGTCGACGAGTCCCGGCAGCGACCAGCCGGTGAGCGTCACGGCGTCGTCCGCGCCCGGCGGCCGCTCGTAGGTGATGCGTCCGCCGACGGCCCAGAGGCCGTCCCTCACGTCGTCGGGGCCGGCGAGCACCCGCCCCTCGACCCGCAGCACCCGCGCCACCTCGTGATCACTCATGGACAGCACTGTACGAGGCGGCCCGCCGGGGGCTCCGGGAGGTGCTGGGTACCCTCGGACGCAAGCGCTGACCGCGGACCGACCGACCCGAAGAGAGCACCACCGTGACGCACCCCTTCCTCGACCTCGCCCCGCTCACCGCCGCGCATTTCGCGGCGATCGAGCGGCGGGTGGCCGGCCTCCTCGCCACCGGGCAGGACGTCGTCATCATGCAGGGCGAGGCGCTGCTGCCCCTCGAAGGCTGCATCCGGGGCGGCGCCCGGCCCGGATCCACCGCGCTGAACGTCGTCACGGGCCCGTACGGCCAGACCTTCGGCAACTGGCTGCGGGACTGCGGGGCCGAGGTCGTCGACCTCGCCGTGCCGTTCCACTCGGCGGTCACCGCCGACCAGGTGGCGCAGGCGCTGGCCGAGCACCCGGAGATCGACTTCGTGTCGCTGGTGCACGCCGAGGCGGCGACCGGCAACACCAACCCGGTCGCGGAGATCGGCGAGGTGGTCCGGGCGCACGGCGCGCTCTTCATGCTGGACGCCGTCGCGTCGGTCGGCGCGGAGCCGCTGCTGCCGGACGTCTGGGGCGTGGACCTGTGCGTCATCGGCGCACAGAAGGCGATGGGCGGCCCCGCCGGGGTCTCCGCGGTGTCGGTGAGCGAGCGGGCATGGGAGCGGATGGCCGGCAACCCGCAGGCACCCCGGCACTCCTACCTCTCCCTCCTCGACTGGAAGGCCCGCTGGATCGACGGGGGCCGCAAGGCCCTGCCGCACGCCCCGGCGCAGCTGGAGATGCTGGCGCTGGAGGCCTGCGTGGAGCGGATCGAGGCGGAGGGGCTGGACACCCTGACGGCCCGGCACGCCGCGGCGGCCGCTGCCACCCGGGCGGGAGCGGTGGCCCTCGGTGCCGGTCTGGAGCCGTACGTCCACGACGCCCGTGACGCGGCGCCGGTCGCCACGACGCTGCGGGTGCCCGCGGGGACGGACGCCTCGGCGCTGGTCGCGAAGGCCCTCGCGGGCGACCCCTCGCTGCCGCTGATCGCGGGCGGCGGCGCGCTGTCCACGGAGATGATCCGGGTGAACCACTACGGCGTGGACGCCACGCGGGCCGCCGTGCACGCCTCGCTGGCCGCGCTGGGGGCCGCGCTGGCCGAGACCGGACGGGAAGCCGACTTCGAGGGTGCCCGCAATGCCGTCTCGGAAACCTGGCCGAACGACTGATTGAACGGACCGCAATCCACCCGATAATTCAACAATGCGGGGAGCTGCTTTATCCGAAGCAGCTCCCCGCATTCTTCTGCCCGCTTTCCTCATTCCTAAACACCTCAGCTCCCATGCGGCCGCGGCACTCAATCCGAACAGGTGTCACGAGAGTTACACACATGTGACCGACCCCACAAAGTGACCGTTATGCCCGATAAATTCCGGGCAAAAGGCATGAAATCGCCAGTGCTTACAAGTCGGTCCGCGCCCGCGTGATAACACGGCATCCCCTCTCACCCAACCCCTTGCGTCGATGCAATTTAGATTTTTGCTGGGTAAATTCAATTCGCATGACCGCCGCACCAGCAGATTTTGCACGTGCCCGAAGCGAATTCCTCAGTATCGACACCCCGCGAGTGGAGGACGGAGCCGCGATCTGGCGCATAGCCCGCGATTCCGAGGTCCTGGACCTCAACTCCTCGTACAGCTACCTGCTGTGGTGCCGTGACTTCGCGGCGACCTCCGTCGTCGCCCGCGACGAGACCGGCGGCCCCATCGGCTTCGTGACGGGGTACCTCCGTCCGGACCGGCCCGGGACGCTCGTCGTCTGGCAGGTGGCCGTCGACAGCGCCCACCGCGGGAAGGGCCTGGCCGCCACCCTGCTGGACGCGCTGACCACGCGTGTCGCATCCGACCAGGGCCTGGCATCGGTCGAGACGACCGTCACCCCGGACAACACCGCGTCCGACCGGCTGTTCACCTCCTTCGCACAGCGCCACGACGTACCGCTGGAGCGCGAGGTGCTCTTCGACGGCGAGCTGTTCCCCGAGGGGACGCACCTGCCGGAAGTGCTGTACCGCATCGGTCCGTTCCACGCGTAGGCCCGAACTCCGCCCCCGCCCGGGGCATGCCTCACGCGCCGCCCGTCCGTCACACCCCCCTCGAGCAGGAGATCCGCTGTGACCATCACCCCGCCCGCCCTGAGTGTCTTCGAGAGCCTTGAGTCGGAAGTCCGGAGCTACTGCCGCAGCTGGCCCGCGGTCTTCGACCGTGCGCAGGGCGCCCGGCTGACCGACGAGGACGGACACTCGTACCTCGACTTCTTCGCCGGTGCCGGATCGCTCAACTACGGCCACAACAACCCGGTGCTGAAGCGCGCGCTGATCGACTACATCGAGCGCGACGGCATCACGCACGGCCTGGACATGGCCACGACCGCCAAACGCGCGTTCCTCGAGACGTTCGAGAACGTGATCCTGCGCCCCCGCGACCTTCCGTACAAGGTGATGTTCCCCGGCCCGACCGGCACCAACGCCGTCGAGTCGGCGCTGAAACTCGCCCGCAAGGTCAAGGGCCGCGAGTCCGTCGTCTCCTTCACCAACGCCTTCCACGGCATGTCCCTCGGCTCGCTCGCCGTGACCGGCAACGCCTTCAAGCGGGCCGGTGCCGGCATCCCGCTGGTGCACGGCACCCCGATGCCGTTCGACAACTACTTCGAGGGCAAGGTCCCCGACTTCCTGTGGTTCGAGCGGCTCCTGGAGGACCAGGGCTCCGGGCTGAACAAGCCCGCGGCCGTGATCGTGGAGACCGTGCAGGGCGAGGGCGGCATCAACGTCGCACGCGCCGAATGGCTCCGCGCCCTCCAGGACCTGTGCCACCGCCAGGACATGCTCCTGATCGTCGACGACATCCAGATGGGCTGCGGCCGTACCGGCGGCTTCTTCTCCTTCGAGGAGGCCGGCATCGTCCCGGACATCGTCACGCTGTCGAAGTCCATCAGCGGTTACGGCCTGCCGATGTCGCTGTGCCTCTTCAAGGGCGAGCTCGACATCTGGGAGCCCGGCGAGCACAACGGGACCTTCCGCGGCAACAACCCCGCCTTCGTCACCGCCGCCGCCGCACTCGACGCCTACTGGGCGGACGGCCAGATGGAGAAGCAGACCCTGGCCCGCGGCGAACAGGTGGAGCAGACGCTCCTGGCGATCTGCGCCGAGGAGCCGACCGCGCAGTTCCGTGGCCGCGGCCTGGTCTGGGGGATGGAGTTCACCGACCCGGCGCGCGCGTCCGCCGTCTGTGCGCGCGCCTTCGAGCTCGGGCTGCTGCTGGAGACGTCCGGCCCGCAGAGCGAGGTCGTGAAGTTGCTCCCGCCGCTGACCATCACCCCCGAAGAGCTGGACGAGGGCCTGCGCACGCTGGCCCGCTCCGTCCGCGAGACCGCCTGACCGGGGCACGCCCCGGGGCAGGCACACCTGAGAAGCACAGAAGAGAAAGGCACCATCCCACCGTGATCGTCCGTTCGTTCAGTGACATCGAGAACACCGACCGGCATGTGAAGGCCGCCTCCGGAACCTGGGAGAGCAAGCGCATCGTGCTCGCCAAGGAGAAGGTCGGCTTCTCGCTCCACGAGACCGTGCTCTACGCCGGCACGGAGACGTCCATGTGGTACGCGAACCACATCGAAGCCGTGCTGTGCACCGAGGGAGAGGCCGAGCTCACCAACGACGAGACCGGCGAGACACACTGGATCTCCCCCGGGACGATGTACCTGCTGAACGGCCACGAACACCACACCCTGCGGCCCAAGACCGACTTCCGCTGCGTGTGCGTCTTCAACCCCCCCGTCACCGGACGGGAGGACCACGACGAGAACGGTGTCTACCCACTGCTGACAGAGGAGGCCTGAACCATGACCACCGATGTACGAGCCGACCTGTACCCCTCGCGCGGCGCCGCCGAGATGACCACTCCCCGCCAGGACCCGGTCATCTGGTCCGCGCCCGGCGCACCCGGGCCGCTCTCCGCGAAGGACCTCCAGGGCTTCGAGCACGACGGCTTCCTCACCGTCGACCAGCTCATCTCCCCGCAGGAGGTGGCCGGCTACCACGCGGAGCTGGAACGGCTGATCGCCGATCCGCGGGTCCGGGCCGACGAACGCTCGATCATCGAGCCGACGTCGCAGAGCGTGCGGTCCGTCTTCGAGGTCCACCGGCTCAGCGAGGCCTTCGCCCGCCTCGTCGCCGACGAACGCGTCGTGGGCCGGGCCCGCCAGATCCTCGGCTCCGACGTCTACGTCCACCAGTCCCGCATCAACGTCAAGCCCGGCTTCGGCGCCTCCGGGTTCTACTGGCACTCCGACTTCGAGACCTGGCACGCCGAGGACGGCCTGCCGAACATGCGGACCGTGTCCGTCTCCATCGCGCTGACCGAGAACCACGACACCAACGGCGGGCTCATGATCATGCCCGGCTCCCACAAGTCGTTCCTCGGCTGCTCCGGCGAGACACCGAAGGACAACTACAAGAAGTCCCTGCAGATGCAGGACGCCGGCACCCCGTCCGACGAGGCGCTGACGAAGATGGCCGACCGCCACGGCATCAAGCTCTTCACGGGCAAAGCCGGATCGGCCACCTGGTTCGACTGCAACGCCATGCACGGCTCCGGGGACAACATCACCCCCTACCCGCGCAGCAACGTCTTCATCGTCTTCAACAGCGTGGAGAACACGGCACAGGAACCCTTCGCAGCCCCCATCCGCCGCCCCGAATTCATCGGAGCACGCGACTTCACCCCGGTGAAGTAGGGGCGTACGACGGTTGGAGGGGCGGGACGCACAGCGCGTCCCGCCCCTTCGGCGTCATCATCCCGTGCGGTATCGGGCGGAGCACGCCGGACGGTCCGTCGCACTCCCGCTCCCCGACGGCCGGAACGCACGCTCGTGTCCTGTGCCGGATCCACGCCCGACCGGGCCGCCAGGAGGCCGTTGGTAGGCTCATGTGGTCGATCAAGGTCGTGCCCGAGTGCGCGCCGGAGAGGTGGCACCACATGCGGACGGTTCGCAGGACGACGGCACTGGCACTGACGTGCCTGCTTGCGGGGGCCGCGCTCGCCGGGTGCGGGGGCGGTGCCGACGACGCCGACGACAAGTCGGCGGCGGACCTCCTCGACGAGGCCAACGCCACGATGGGCGAGCTGAGTTCCCTCACCATCGAGATCACCAACGAGGCGGGCGACGACACGGCGACGTGGCGGATGACGACCGATCTGAAGAGTCGCTGCCAGGTGAGGAACACCTTCTCCGGAAGCGGCACCCTGGAACAGATCCGGATCGGCGGGACGGACTACGTCCGCCCGGACACGAAGTACCTGGAGACCTGGAGCGGCAACGATCTCGGTGCCGCCAGGCCGAACGTCTGGGCGAAGGTGCCCGTCGCCAGGTCGAAGCCGGGTGACGGGCTGTCCCGGTGCACCCGGCCGTTCGAGTCGTTCGGTACGGCGACGAAGGGCGAGGCCACCCGCATCGGCGGACGGGAGGCGCTCGGGCTGGAGGTGACGGATCCGGCGGACAAGGAGGGGGCGTACACGTTCTACGTCGCCACCGAGGGCGAGCCGCATCTGCTGAAGGCCGTGTACGACGGCGGGAAGCAGGTCACCACCACCTCGTTCAGCGATTTCGGCGAACCGCTGGACATCCGGCCGCCCGCGTCGGCCGACGTGCTGGACATGAGCGACGTCACGGGCTAGTGCCGCCGCCCGGGGCCACCGGACACCGGGTCACCCGCTCATGCCGGGCACCGGCGCGGGGCCGCGGGTGCGCATCGACAGCGCCATGACCAGGGCGACGAACCAGAACAGGCCCGTGGCGGCGCCGATCACGCTGACCACGACGACCAGTCCCAGGCGGTCCACCCTCCTGCGGTGGGCGATGAACGTCGGCACGCAGAGGATGAGGAGTGCCAACGGCACGATGACGAGGAGCTCCAGGGGACCTATGGTCGAGATCATCGGGTCACTGTACCGATATGACGGCCCGTCCCATAGGTCCTCAGAGCCCGCTGCCCGGAGCAGCGGGCTCCACTTGTCCGGATTCAAGTCGCTGGACCTCGGCGTGGGTCAGCGGCGACAGTGTCGCCCATGACATCGCTCGTACAGCACATCACGATCGACTGCGCCGACGCCTACGAACTGGCCCTCTTCTGGGCCGAGGTGCTCGGCTCGTCGCTGTCCGACGACGACCGTCCCGGTGATCCCGAGGCGCTCGTCGCGGCCCCGGGGGCAGCGCTGCTGTTCGTCACCGTGCCCGAGTCCAAGAGCGTCAAGAACCGGATCCACCTCGACCTCCGGCCCGAGGACCGCGGCCGCGACGCCGAGGTCGAACGGCTGCTCGCTCTCGGCGCCACGCTGGTCGGTGACCACCGCAGGCCCGACGGGCGGGGCTGGGCGACGATGGCGGATCCCGAGGGCAACGAGTTCTGTGTGGAGTGCGGCGCCGCCGAACGGGCGGCGCTGAACGGGACCAGGATGCCGGTCACCGCGGACGACGTGGCCCTCGCGGTCCGTCTCGCGGTCGACACCCTCGGGGAGTCGGAGGCGCGGGACTGGCGGGTGCCGGCCGGGTCGTTGGAGTGGAACTGCTGGGAGACCGTCGAGCATCTCGGCGACGACCTGTTCGCGTACGCGGTCCAGCTCGGCCTCCGGAAGCCGCCGACCGGCACCGAGGTCCCCTACCGGTGGGCAGCGGAGCGCGAGGGGGGCCCGGCGAATTCGGTCTTCGCGGACCCTGCCGCCGGGTCCACCGGGCTGCTGCAGACCCTGGAGGCGAGCGGTTCCCTGCTCACGGCGATGGTGCGCACGGCCCTGCCGGACGTCCGCTCGCACCATGTGTTCGGGCTCTCCGACCCGGAGGGGTTCGCCGCGATGGGCGTCGTGGAGACCCTGGTGCACACCCACGACGTCGCCGAGGGGCTGTCCCTCTCCTGGACGCCGCCCGCGGACCTGTGCGACCGGGCGCTGGCACGGCTCTTCCCGGACGCGCCGGACGACGCGGACCGGTGGACCGTCCTGCTCTGGTCCACCGGCCGCGCCGATCTGCCGGGCCGTGACCGGATCACCTCGTGGAGGTGGCACGGCGCTCCGCTGTAGTGGTTACCGGTGCGAGAACCACCGTGCCGCGGGCAGCAGCTTCCCGTTGTAGTCGAACACCGCCTGGTTCTCCCACGCGTTGCCCGACGCCGGGTCGGCCGGGTCCCAGCCGCTTCCGGTGACGGCGGTCCAGGCCGGCTCCCAGTAGACGGCGCCGAGTCCGCGGCCGTTCGGGACGGCCTCGACGACGTTCATGACGTCCCGGAGGTTGGCCGCCTGCCCGGCCGGGGTCGCCGGGTAGCCGGTGACCAGCTGGTCCGCGGTGGCCACGTTGTTCTCCAGGCCGTCGTCGTCCGCGAGCGTGTGGGCGTACGCGGTCTCGGCGACCAGCACCGGCTTCCCGTAACGGGACGCGGCGTCGTCCAGGTTGGTCTGGAGCTCGGACAGCGAGCCGTGCCAGTAGCCGTAGTAGGACAGGGCGACGACGTCGAAGGGGACGCCGCGCGACACGGCGTTGTCGAACCACCAGCGGGTGCCCGCGTTGTCGCCGCCCTCGGCGAGGTGCAGCGCCACCTTCGTACCGGAGGAGACGGCCTTGGCGGCGTTCGCCCCCGAGGTCAGGAGGCCTGCCAGCTGGGTCCAGTTGTCGGTGGACCCTTCGGGCCAGAGCATTCCGCCGTTGGTCTCGTTGCCGATCTGCACCATGTCGGCGGTGGTGCCCTGGGCCTTGAGCGCGTTCAGCACGTCGTACGTGTGGTTGTAGACGTCCGTGCGGAGCTGCGTGTAGCTGTGGCCGGCCCAGGCGGCGGGCTTGTTCTGCTTACCGGGGTCGGCCCAGGCGTCGGAGTAGTGGAAGTCGATGAGCGTCTTCATGCCGAGGGCCTTGGCGCGCTTGGCCATGGCGAGGACGCGGGGCTTGTTGTTGTAGCCGTCGGCCGGGTTCACCCAGACCTTGAGGCGGACGTAGTTCATCCCGGAGTTCCTGAGGATGGTCACCGCGTCCCCGGCGGTGCCGTTCGCGTCGCGGTACGTCGCGCCGTGGGCCTCGTTCTTCGGGAGGGTGGAGAGGTCCCCGCCCCTCACGCTCAGGCCCGTGGTCCCGGGGGTGAAGGTGATGTCGTCGAAGTTGGCCCACTGCCCCGCGTGCGCGTCGGAGTTGAGGCTGATCGTGCACGCGCCGCCGGTCACCTTGACGGAGGTGACGAGCCGGATCCAGCCGCCGTCGGCGGTGGGCGGCAGGTCGGTGCGCTGCTCGGCGGCGCCGCAGTTGCGCAGGGCGATGTAGGCGGAGTTCTGGCCGCCGCCCGAACGCACCCAGGCGCTGAGGGTGTACGTCCCGTCGGTGAGGCCGGTGAGGTACTGGTAGGTCTCGACCTTGTACGCCGAGGCCGACCAGTGGCTGAGCCTGGTGCTGCCCGCGTGGCCGCCCGCCTCGGTGAAGGAGGCGGCGTTCGTGCCTCCGGCCGAGTACGTCGACCAGCCGGTGGCCCCGGACTCGAAGCCTGGGTTCGCGGGGGTGGTGGCCGCGTGGGCGGCCTGTGCGGGGAGTGCGGCGAACAGCAGGCCGGACAGGGCGGCCACCGTTCCTGCGGCTCTTCTGCGGGTGTGCGTCGTTCCGTACATCGTCGATGTCCCTTCGACCGTTGTGCGGGGTAACGGAGGTGGTGCGGGGGTGCGTCGGTGCGCCTCAGCCGTCGAGCCGTACGACGCGCACCGCGCCCGCCGGCACGGCGAGGCGGTCCGCGGCGGGCTTGCCGGTGAGGAGTTCGGTGCCGGGGCCGTCGAGCGCCACCTCGGTGTCGGCTCCGCTGTGGTTGATCGCGAAGAGGTACGTGCCGCTCTCCCCCGCACGGCGTACGACCTCGACGTCGTGGGCGAGGCCGGTGCGCGCCGCGATGCCGGCGTCGGCGCGGGCCCGGTCCAGGACGGTGTCCAGGTGGGGGCCGGAGAGCCGGGTGGAGACGTACCAGGCGGTGCCCTTGCCGAGCTGGTGGCGGGTGACGGCGGGCCGGCCGGCGGGGATGCCGTCGGCGTACGACCAGACGGTCTCGGCGCCGCGCGGGATCACCACGTCCGTCCAGACGTCGCCGGTCAGGTCCGGTCCTTCGGGGGCGCCCTCGGGGGTGGTCAGGCGGACCGTCTCGCCCTCGCCGAGGGGGGAGAACTCCTCGACCGTCAGGCCCAGGACGTCCCGCAGGACGCCGGGGTAGGGGCCGGGGTGCACGGCGTCGTCGGCGTCGACGATGCCGGAGAAGTACGAGACGACGAGGGTGCCGCCGTTCTCGACGTACCGCCGCAGGTTGCGGCCGGTCTCCTCGGTGGCGAGGTAGAGGGCGGGGACGACGACCAGGGGGTACGCGGAGAGGTCGGCCTCCGGGTGGGCGAAGTCGACGGTGAGGTGCTGGTCGTACAGCGAGGCGTAGTACGTGTCGGCACGCTCGCGGGCGTCGTGGTCCTCACTGGGACGCCATTCCAGGGACTGCGCCCACCAGGACTGCCAGTCCCAGAGCATCGCGGCGTCGGCGACGGTACGGGTGCCCCGGATGCCGTCGAGCAGGCCGAGGTCCGCGCCGAGGGCGCTCACCTCGCGCCACACCCGGGAGTCGGTCCCGGCGTGCGGGACCATCGCGGAGTGGAACTTCTCGGCGCCGCGCCTGGACTGGCGCCACTGGAAGAACATCGCGCCCTCGGAACCGCGGGCCACGTGGGAGAGGCTGTTGCGGGCCATCTCGCCGGGGCGCTTGGCGGGGTTGCGGGGCTGCCAGTTGACGCCACTGGTGGAGTGCTCCAGCAGCAGCCAGGGCGCACCGCCGGCGACCGAGCGGGTGAGGTCGGCGGCCATGGCCAGATTGACGTGGGTGCGGCGGCCGTCGGTGATCAGGTAGTGGTCGTTGGTGACGAGGTCGACCTCGCGGCCCCAGGCCCAGTAGTCGATGGACTCGCACTGGCTGAGGGCGGTCATGAAGTTGGTGGTGACGGGGATGCCGGGGGCCAGCCGGTGCAGGATGTCGCGCTCGGCGGTGAAGTTCTCGCGCAGGGTGGCGTCGGCGAAGCGGGCGTAGTCCAGCTGCTGGGCGGGGTTGCCGACCGTGGGCGTGGTGCGGGGCGGGTCGATCTCGTCGAGGGTGTTGTAGCGCTGACCCCAGAAGGCGGTTCCCCAGGCCTCGTTGACCGCGTCGACGGAGCCGTGCCGGCCGGTCAGCCAGTGGCGGAAGTGCACGGCGCAGTTGTCGCAGTAACACGCGCTGATGGGGACCCCGTACTCGTTGTGGACGTGCCACATGGCGAGGGCCGGGTGGCTCGCGTAACGGCGGGCGAGCTGCTCGGTGATGTTCGCCGCGGCCGCGCGGTAGGGGGCCGAGCTGTGGCAGATGGCGCCGCGTGATCCGAAGGCGTAGCGGACACCGTCGCGGCTGAGCGGCAGGGCCTCGGGGTGGGCGCGGTAGAACCAGGCGGGCGGGGCGACGGTGGGGGTGCCGAGGTCGGCGCGGATGCCGTTGACGTGCAGCAGGTCCAGCAGGCGGTCGAGCCATCCGAAGTCGTAGCGGCCGGGTTCGGGCTCCAGCAGGGCCCAGGAGAAGATCCCGACGCTGACCATGGTGACGCCGGCTTCCCGCATCAGGCGTACGTCCTCGTGCCAGACCTCTTCGGGCCACTGCTCGGGGTTGTAGTCGCCGCCGAACGCCAGCTTGTGCAGGCCGACCGGGGTGGGAGCGGATTCTGAGTGCGGCATGGACAGCTCCTGGCTCTTCGGGACAACTTCTGGGAACGTGCACACACACTCTCGGCGGCGCAGGGCCAACATAACCGCACAGCAACAACCATTGACAAGTGTCGGTTTCGTTTCTCTACTGTGAACGCTCACAGCGTCCTTTCGGCCACTGGGCCGATGCGCTCGCCGGTCTCGTCAGGGGAGAACCATGAAATACCGCACCGTCGCGGTGACCACCGCCGCCACTCTCGCCGCCACCGCCCTGCTGACGGGCTGCGGCTCGTCGGACGACACGGGCGACGAGCAGGCCGCTTCCGGGCCCGCCTCGCTGACGTACTGGGCCTGGGCCCCCGGCCTGGACAAGGTCGCGGACATCTGGAACAAGGGTCCGGGCAAGGAGGCCGGCATCACGGTCACCGTGAAGAAGCAGGCGTCGGGCGACGACCTCGTCACCAAGATCATCACGGCGGCCAAGGCGAACAAGGCCCCCGACCTGGTCCAGGCCGAGTACCAGACGCTCCCCACGCTGGTCTCCAACGACGTCCTGGCCGACATATCCGAGGAGGCCGGCGACGCGAAGAGCCAGTTCGCCGACGGGATCTGGCAGCAGACGACGCTGGGCTCCGACGCCCTGTACGCACTGCCGCAGGACTCGGGCCCGCTGATGTTCTACTACCGCCAGGACCTCTTCAAGCAGTACGGCCTGACGGTGCCCACCACCTGGGAAGAGTTCGCCGAGACCGCCCGCGCGCTGAAGAAGAAGGCGCCGGACAAGGACCTCACGACCTTCTCCTCCAACGACTCGGGCCTGTTCGCCGGCCTCTCCCAGCAGGCCGGGGCCAAGTGGTGGACCACCGGCGACGACAAGTGGAAGGTCGCGATCGACGACCCCGCCACGCAGAAGGTCGCCGACTTCTGGGGCGGTCTGGTCAAGGAGGGCGCCATCGACAACCAGCCGATGTACACCCCGGCCTGGAACAAGGCGCTCAACACCGGCAAGCAGGTCGCCTGGGTCAGCGCGGTCTGGGCGCCGGGCACCCTGACCACCGCGGCTCCCGAGACGAAGGGCAAGTGGGCGATGGCCCCGCTCCCCCAGTGGACGGCCGGCGAGAACGTCACCGGCAGCTGGGGCGGCTCCTCCACCGCGGTCACCAACGACTCCAAGAACAAGAAGGCCGCGGCCACCTTCGCCAAGTGGCTGAACACCGACCCGACGGCGCTCGCCGCGCTGGTGAAGGAAGGCGGCATCTACCCCGCCGCGACGGCCGCCCAGACCGGTGGGGCGCTCTCCCAGGCCCCCGACTACTTCTCCAACCAGCCCGACTTCTACACCGAGGCCGCCAAGATCGCCCAGGGCACCGCCCCCGCCTCCTGGGGCCCGAACGTGAACGTCGCGTACACCGCCTTCAAGGACAACTTCGCGCAGGCCGCCAAGAACAAGTCGGACTTCGGCACCGCGCTGACCGCCATGCAGGACGCCACCGTCTCCGACCTCAAGAAGCAGGGCTTCGGAGTCTCCGAGTGACACGCGCACCCCGCAGGAGGCCGTACGGGGTCAAGAGCGCCCCGTACGCCTTCCTGGTCCCCGCAACCGTCCTCTTCCTGCTCTTCTTCGCCCTGCCCATCGGATACGCGCTCTACCTCAGCTTCCGCAGGACCGAGGTCAAGGGGCTGGGCCTGGGCAAGGGCGCCCGCGACGAGATCTGGGCCGGCCTGGCCAACTACACCGACGCGCTCTCCGACTCGGAGCTGCTGCACGGGGCCCTGCGCATCCTCGGGTACGGCGCGATCGTCGTCCCGGTGATGCTCGGACTCGCCCTGCTGTTCGCCCTGCTCCTGGACACCGAGCAGGTCCGGCTGCGCGGCTTCACCCGGCTGGCGATCTTCCTGCCGTACGCGATCCCGGGTGTCATCGCCGCACTGATGTGGGGCTTCCTGTACCTGCCCGACGTCAGCCCGTTCCTCTACCTGGCCGACAGGGTGGGGCTGCCGCAGCCGGACCTGCTGGACGGCGGTCCGCTGTACCTGTCCCTGGCCAACATCGCGGTGTGGGGCGGCACGGGCTTCAACATGATCGTGATCTACACGTCGCTGCGGGCGATCCCCGTCGAGATCTTCGAGGCCGCACGGCTGGACGGCTGCTCGCAGCTGCAGATCGCCCTGCGGATCAAGATCCCGATGGTGGCGCCCTCACTGATCCTGACCTTCTTCTTCTCCATCATCGCGACACTCCAGGTGTTCAGTGAGCCGACCACCCTGAAGCCGCTGACCAACTCGCTGTCCACCACGTGGAGTCCGCTGATGAAGGTCTACCAGGACGCCTTCGTCAACAACGACATCTACGCGGCGGCGGCGCAGGCGGTCATCATCGCCCTGGCCACGCTGGCCCTGTCCTTCGGCTTCCTGAAGGCGGCCAACTCCCGTACGAAGCAGGGAGACTCCCGATGAGTACGCAGTCCCTTGCCACCGGCCCCCGGCGGTTCCCGCTCGTCCCGACGGCCGCGCTGCTCTTCGGCGCCCTGTACTGCCTGCTGCCCGTCGCCTGGGTGCTGGTCGCGTCGACCAAGTCCGGCAGCGAGCTGTTCTCCACCTTCACCTTCCTGCCCGGCTCCGGCTTCACCGACAACGTCGCCGACCTGACGGCCTACCGGGACGGCGTGTACTGGAAGTGGATGGCCAACTCGGCCTTCTACGCGGGTGTGGGCGCCCTGCTGTCCACCGCGGTGTCCGCGGTCTCGGGGTACGCGCTGGCCGTGTACCGCTTCCGCGGCAGGGAGACCGTCTTCAACATCCTGCTGGCCGGGGTGCTGATGCCGCCGGTGATCCTCGCCGTGCCGCAGTACCTGCTGCTGGCCAAGGCCGACATGACCGACTCGTACCTGTCGGTGCTGCTGCCGGTGATCCTCTCCCCGTACGGCGTGTACCTGGCCAGGATCTACGCCTCGGCGGCCGTGCCGGCCGATGTGATCGAGGCCGGGCGGATGGACGGCGGCGGGGAGTGGCGGATCTTCCGGACCATCGCGCTGCCGATGATGGTGCCGGGGCTGGTGACGGTGTTCCTGTTCCAGTTCGTGGCGGTCTGGAACAACTTCCTGCTCCCCTACATCATGCTCGGCGACGACGAGAAGTTCCCGGTGACCCTGGGGCTCTACACGCTGCTGCAGCAGGGATCGAACACCCCGGCGCTCTACACGCTGGTCATCACCGGCGCACTGCTGGCGATCATCCCGCTCATCGCCCTGTTCCTCGTGATCCAGCGGTTCTGGAGCCTCGACCTGCTCTCCGGCGCCGTAAAGTCCTGACAGCTCCTCAACAGGGCTTCCCTTGATGAAAGATCATGCACCATGAGCCGCACAGAACAGAACGGCACGGGACGCCGCCGGCCGCCGACGATCCACGACGTCGCACGGGAGGCCGGGGTCTCCCGGGGCACGGTCTCCCGGGTGCTCAACGGCGGTCACAACGTCAGCCCGTCCGCGCTCGACGCGGTGCAGTCCGCCATACACAAGACCGGTTACACCGTGAACCGGCATGCCCGGTCCCTGATCACCGGCCGTTCCGACTCGGTGGCGTTCCTGCTGACCGAGCCCCAGGAGCGGTTCTTCGAGGACCCGAACTTCAACGTGCTGCTGCGCGGCTGCACCACGGCACTCGCGGCGCACGACGTCCCACTGCTGCTGATGATCGCGGGGACGGAGGCCGAACGCCGCCGGAACATGCGGTACATCGCGGGGCACGTGGACGGTGTGCTGCTGGTCTCCAGCCACTCCGGCGACCCGGTGGCCGCCCAGCTGCACGATGCCGGCGTACCCCTGGTGGCCTGCGGAAAGCCGCCGGGTCAGGGGTCGAAGGTCAGTTATGTGGCGGCGGACGACCTGGGCGGTGCCCGGGACATGGTGCGCTACCTGTACGAGTCCGGGCGACGCCGGATCGCCACGGTCGCCGGGCCGCTGGACACCCCCGGTGGTGTGGAGCGGCTGGCGGGCTACCGGGCGACGCTCGCCGAGTGCGGGCTCCCCTACGACGAGGCGCTGGTCGTGCCGGGCGACTACAGCCGTGCGGGCGGCGAGGCCGCGGCCTCGCTGCTGCTGGAGCGGGCGCCGGACGTCGACGCGGTGTTCGTCGCGTCCGACCTGATGGCGCAAGGGGTGCTGACCGCACTGGAGAAGGCGGGCCGGCGGGTACCGCAGGACATCGCGGTCGGCGGCTTCGACGACTCCCCCGCGGCGCTCGCGGCACGCCCGGAGCTGACGACGGTCCGCCAGCCGTGGGACCGGATCAGCTCCGAGATGGTGCGGGTGCTGCTGGCCCAGATCGGCGGGGAGGACCCGGCCGCGGTCATCCTCCCCACCGAGCTGGTCCGCCGGGATTCGGCGTAGCACCTGTGGGGCTCGGCGGTGCCTGCGGGAGCCGGCGTGACGGCCGCAGGGCGGGGCGGCTCCCGCGGCGCCGCACGGGACCTCCCGTGGCCGCCGCACGGGCCTGTCCGCTCACCGCCCCCTGACGAGTCGTGGCTCGTCAGGGGGCGGACGCGTGCGGTGCCCAGGCATCACGGGCCCGCCTCCGCCCCGCCCGACGCCGGGTCGTGGTCAGCGCTCGCGGAACCGCCCGGTGCCGGGGCCGGTACGCGGTTTCGCGACCCGCCCCGCCCGGTGGCTAGGCCGGCAGGGCCGGGTAGTCGGTGTAGCCCTTCGCGTCGCCGCCGAAGAAGGTCGACGGGTCCGGGGTGTTGAACGGGCCGCCGGCCTTCAGGCGGGCCGGCAGGTCCGGATTGGCGAGGAACAGCGCGCCGTAGGAGATCACGTCAGCGATCCCGTCGTCGATCACCGTGTGGTGCTCCGGTCCGGTCGGCCCGTCGGAGAACACGTTCAGGACCACGGGTCCGGAGAACTGCTTGCGCAGCGCGAGGGTCAGCTCGCGGATGTCGGTCTGCTCGAGGATGTGCAGGTAGGCGAGACCGAGGGGTTCGAGCTCCGCGACGAGCGCGGTGTAGACGGCGTCGGGTGCGGGCTCCTCGATGCCGTTGTACGGGTTGCCGGGCGAGATCCGCAGTCCGGTGCGCTCCGCGCCGATCTCGGCGACGACCGCCTTGGCCACCTCGACGGCGAACCGGATGCGGGCCTGCTCGGAACCGCCCCACTCGTCGGTGCGCAGGTTGGTGTTCGGCGCGAGGAACTGGTGGATCAGGTAGCCGTTGGCCCCGTGCAGCTCGACCCCGTCGAAGCCCGCGTCGACGGCGTTGCGGGCGGCCGTGGCGAAGTCCTGGACGGTGGCGCGGATCTCGGCATCGGTCAGCTCGCGCGGCTCCACGAAGTCCTTCGGGCCCACGTGGGTGTAGACCTGTCCGGGCGCAGCGACCGGCGAGGGGGCGACCGGGGTCAGCCCGTTCGGCAGCAGGACAGGGTGGCCGATCCGGCCCGCGTGCATGATCTGGGCGAAGATGCGGCCGCCGGCCTCGTGGACGGAGTCGGTGACCCGGCGCCAGGAGGCGACCTGCTCGGCGCTGTGCAGACCGGGGGTCGCGGGATAGCCCTGACCCACCACCGAGGGCTGGATGCCCTCGGTGATGATCAGTCCGGCCGAGGCGCGCTGGGTGTAGTACTCGACGACGAGATCGGTCGCCGTACCGCCGTCACCTGCGCGGCTGCGGGTCATCGGGGCCAGCGCTATGCGGTTGGCGAGCTGCGTACCCGCGAGGTCGATGGGGTCGAACACGGTGGTCATGGGAGCTCCTGAAATTTACATGGTCGGCCAACTAAATCACCGGGCGCCACTGTAGCTCATTAATTGGCCGACCAAGGTAAAGTTCACGGGGACGTCATGAACCAGCCGGCAGCTCGGCCCCGACGGCGTCACGGACCAGCCGGCGACACGGACCCGACGACGGGAACCGGGCGACGCCACCGCGCTGAGGAGCCCTGAGGAGCCCCGATGAAGGCTGACAGCACGGCCCCCGCAGATCCCGCCTGCGCCGAGGCGCTGCCCAGTGCCGCCCGCGGCGGCCCGGTCAGCCACGCCGTTTCGCGGATCGCCAGGCTGCACCGGATCGCGGCGGGCAGGCTGCTCAAGGGGCTCGGCCTCTACCCCGGTCAGGAGCTCCTGATGATGCACCTGTGGGACGGCGGCGCGGTCCGGCAGTCGGAGCTCATCAAGGCCGTGGACCTCGACCCTTCCACCGTGACCAAGATGCTGCAACGCCTCGACCAGGCCGGACACGTGAGCCGCCGCCCCGACCCGGACGACCGGCGGGCCGTGCTGGTCGAGGCCACCGAGGACAGCTGCGGGCTCCACGCCTCGGTGCGCAGCGCCTGGTCCAGCCTGGAGGAGCACACCCTCGCGGGGCTCGACCCGGCAGAGCGTGCGGAGCTGGCCCGCCTGCTGGCCAAGGTCGAGGCGAATCTCTGCCAGGAGACCGACGGGTGCCCCGGCGCCGGGTGACCGCTCGCACCGGGACCACCCGCACCGGAGCGGTTCAGCGGGAGAGCACGTCCAGCGCGCGGTCCACGTCGGCCTCCGTGTTGTACAGGTGGAAGGACACCCGCAGATTGCCGGCGCGGTCCGAGACCCTGACCCCCGCCCGCACCAGCTCGGCTTCACGGCTGCCGAGCCCGGGGACGGCGACGACCGCCGACTCCCCCGGGACCGCCTCGTGCCCGATGCCGGCCAGCCCGGCGCGGAAGCGGGCGGCCAGCCCGGTGGCGTGGGCGTGCAGCGCCTCGACACCGATCTCCGCCAGCAGTTCCAGGGAGCGCTCCGCCCCGTGGTACGCGAGGAAGGCGGCAGGCTCGTCGAATCGCCGTGCGGTGACGGCCAGCTGCCCGACCGGCCCGTAGGTGCTCCCCCAGCGGTCCTCCGCGGACACCCAGCCCGCGTACAGCACGGGCAGCGTCTCCTGCGCCTCTTCGGTCACGGTCAGGAACGACGCACCCCGGGGGCACAGGAGGAATTTGAAGCCCCCGGTGACCGTGTAGTCGTAGGCCCCGGCGTCCAGCGGCAGCCAGCCGGCCGACTGGCTGGCGTCGAGCAGGGTGCGGGCTCCGTGCGCGTCGGCGGCCGCCCGGACCGCGTCCAGGTCGGCGATCCTGCCGTCGGCGGACTGGACGGCCGAGAAGGCGATGAGCGCGGTCTCCGGCCGCACGGACGCGGCCAGCTCCTCCAGCGGGACGTACCTCATCTTGAGGTCGCCGCGGACCGCGAACGGGCTGACGACGGAACTGAACTCGCCTTCAGGAGCGAGCACTTCGGCGCCCGGCTCCAGCGAGGCCGCGACCAGTCCCACGTGGGCGGCGACGGAACCGCCGGTGGCGACCCGGTCGGGCCCCACGCCGGCAAGCCGCGCGAAGCCGGCCCGCGCACCGTCCACCGCCTCGAAACTGCCCGCCCCGGCCCGGCGGCCCGTGGCGTTGTCGTCGGCCAGTTCCTTGACGGCCTCGACGGTCCGGCGGGGCAGCAGACCGCAACTGGA
Organism: Streptomyces clavifer; assembly: GCF_036345975.1. NCBI lineage: Bacteria > Bacillati > Actinomycetota > Actinomycetes > Kitasatosporales > Streptomycetaceae > Streptomyces > Streptomyces clavifer. Next base: position 1,719,443 of record NZ_CP107793.1, read on the forward strand.
CGTGTTGAGGTACGTGGTCTCCGGTGCGAACTCGGCGGCTGTGACCAGGTGGATCGTTGACGTCTCCATGCGTCCAGCCTGGCCGCCCCTCAACCCTCCGTCAATCACGAAGAGTTAAGGGGTACACCCAAGGAGTACTTATGCGTGGGGACGTTCGCGGCGTGACGCAGTCAGTCGTCAGTCGGTGGATCGCCCACCGCCCTTGTGGCTCCTGAGCTGAGCGGTACCGCGGGTAGCGAGAAGGGCCGGGGCCCGCTCATGAGACGGCCGGCCCCGGCCCTCGGGTCATCCCCTCGCGCCGGCCCTCTCAGGCCGACCGCGCCCGGGTCACACCCCGGACGTGCCCTGCGGTACCTCGCAGGCGCCGTCCGCGTCGCAGGCCGCCGCGTCGCCGCCGAGCGTGGTGAGCGTACTGACCGGACGGTCCTTCCACGCCCGCTCCAGGGCCTGGACGAAGACCTCCGACGGCTGGCCGCCGGAGATCCCGTAGCGTCGGTCGAACACGAAGAACGGCACCGCGTTGGCGCCGAGCTCCGCCGCCTCGCGCTCGTCGGCCCGCACCTCTTCGGCGTACGCCGCGGGGTCCGCCAGCACCGCACGCACCTCGTCGGCGTCCAGCCCCGCCTCCACGGCGAGGTCGGCCAGCACCGCGTCGTCGAAGACCGAGCGCTCCTCGGCGAAGTTCGCCCGGTAGGCCAGGCTCAACAGCTCGTCCTGGAGGCCGCGCGCCTTGGCCAGGTGCAACACCCGGTGGATGTCGAACGTGCTGCCGTGGTCACGCCCCTCGGCGCGGTAGCCGAGCCCTTCGGCCTGCGCGTTCGCCGCGACGTTGGCCTCCATGCCGCGGGCCTCCTCGGGGGTGCGCCCATACTTCTGCGCCAGCATGTCGATCACCTTCTCGGTGTCGCCCTTGGCGCGCCCGGGGTCGAGCTCGAAGGAACGGTGCACCACCTCGACCTCGTCGCGGTGGGCGAATTCGGCCAGGCCCTTCTCGAAGCGCGCCTTCCCGATGTAGCACCAGGGACAGGCGATGTCGCTCCAGATCTCGACGCGCATGACTCTTCTTTTCTCCAGCTCTGCCGTAGGGATGCGAAGCCGCCTCCGCCGCCCGTCCAACGTTCAACCGAGGCGGCTGATTCCCGCTGCCTCCACAGGCCGGCACCCGGCCTGTTCGCTCCCTGATCTGCGCGCATGAAACCTGAGACGCCCCGGACCGCACCCGGCACGCCCGAGGTCGGACGCGGCGGGGATCGGCGCGGGTTGACGACTGCAGCTAATGGCATTAGCTTTGCGGCTAACACCATTAACCGCGAGGAGTGGACATGACCGAGTTCCTGGAGACCCCCGGCGGCCGGCTCGCGTACGACGTGACCGGCGAGGGTGCGCTGATCGTGCTCGCCCACGGCATGGGAGACAACCGGGCGGCCTACCGCGACCTGGCCGCCCTGCTGGTGGCAGCCGGATTCAGGGTCGCCGCGATGGACCAGCGCGGGCACGGTGAGTCCAGCACCGGCTGGGACTCCTACACCCGCACCGACGCGGCAGCCGACCTGCTCGCTCTGATCCGGCACCTGGGCGGCCCCGCCGTCGTCGTGGGCCACTCGTTCGCGGGCGGCGCCGCCACCATCGCGGCAGCCGAGGAACCGGATCTGGTCGGCGCCGTCGTCGAGATCAGCCCGTTCACCCGCGCACAGAAGGTCGACGCGGGCGCCCTGCTGTCCAACGCCCGCTACCGCAAGGGCCTGTCACTGCTCATGGGCGCGGGCCTGATGCGGAGCGTCGGGCTGTGGAAGCGCTACCTGGACCACGCCTACCCCGGCACCAGGCCGGAGGGATACGCGGCGCACATCGCCGCGCTGGACGCCGACCTGCGCAGGCCGGGCCGGATGGCGGTCGTCAGCAGGATGGGCATGTCCCCGCCCACGGATGCGGGCGCCCGACTGGCCGGCGTCCGCTGCCCCGTACTGGTCGTCGAGGGCACCCTGGACCCCGACTGGGCGGACCCGCAGGCCGAGGGGGAGGGCATCGTCGCGAGCCTGCCCGCAGGACTCGGGCGGCTGGTGATGATCGAGGGAGTGGGCCACTACCCGCACGTGCAGGCCCCCACCGAGGTCGCCGCCGCCCTGCTGGCCTTCCTGAAGGACGCCCCCCGTGCCTAGGGCCGCACTGTCCGCGGACGCGGTCGTCGCCCTCGCGCTGGAGACCGTCGACCAGGCCGGCCCCGCCGCCCTGACCCTGTCGGCGGTGGCGGGCAGGGCGGGCGTCGCCACCCCGTCCCTCTACAAGCACGTGCGCAACCTCGCCGAACTCCGCGACCTCGTCTCGGCGCGGATCATGAACGACATGGCCGACGAGGCCGGCAGGGCGGTGCTCGGCCGCTCGGCCGACGAGGCGATCCGCGCGTTCATGAAGGCCTGGCGGGACTACACGCTCCGCAACCCGCACCGCTACGCGGCACTCCTCCAGACCCCCGAGCCGCGCACGGCCGAGGCCGGGGCACGCCTTCTCGACATCATCCGCGCCGCACTCCGCTCGTACGGCATGACGGACTCGGCGGCGATCCACATGGCCCGCTGCCTCCGCGCGGCCGTCCACGGCTTCGCGGTGCTCGAGACCGACGGCGCGTTCGGCCTCCCGGAGAGTCTGGACGAGAGCCATGACCTGCTCGTCCGCATGGTGATCGCCGGGGCCGGGGCGCCCCGGCCGACCTAGGGTCCTCCGGGCGGCACGCCGGATCGGGGTCCGGTGCCGTGCGTCGCGTGCGGAGGGAGGGAGTCATGACGACCGACGGCAACGCCGCGAAGCGACCTGCGGCCGTCGGTCACCCCACCGGTCTCGCGTCGATCTCCGCCCAGACCGTCTTCCCCGAGGGCGGGAACGGCCGCACCCCCCACTCCGCGGCGAGTGCCTCGACGACGACCAGCCCGTACCCGTCCCGGGACCGTACGGGAAGGCGTTCCCCTCGCGGGTCCGTGACCTCGATGCGCAGCCCTCCGGCGGGCAGGACAGCGAGCCCGAGCCGGAAGCCCCTCCCCTCCAGCCGTCCGTGCAGCACCGCGTTGGCCGCCAGTTCGGCGACGACGAGTGCGGCGTCTTCGGTACGTCCGCCGTGCCGTGGTCTGCCCCACGCGACGAGCTGCTCGACGGCGAGCAGTCGGGCCAGCCGGGCACCTCGCCTCGTGGCGCTCAGCAGTTGCGTGAACTGCGGGGCCGGTGCCGTCGTCTCTTGCCCACCCGTGTGTACGGATTCACTCTTCACGCCACCCAGCGTGACCGTGTGACCGTACGCTGACCAGGAGTGACGGCGGTACGCGGTGTGCGTGTACCGGTGCGCGCGGCGACCGGTACCGGTCGTCCGCCGCGTGGCGCGTGGGACGGAACGGGACAGCGATGGAGCTGACGGACGCGATCGGTGAGAACGACGACTCGGAGGGCGCGGCGGACCTGTTCCGCGTGATCGGCCGCCAGGTGCGACTGCTCCGTGAACGAGCGGACCTCACCCAGCGGGAGCTGGGTGAGCGGCTCGGCTACAGCGAGGACCTGGTCCGCTCGTTGGAGCGCGGACGCCGGACGCCGCAGCCGGAGTTCCTGGACGCGGCGGACGACACCCTGGGGGCGGGCGGGCTGCTGCGGGCCGCGACGGAGGACGTGGCGCGGGCGAAGGCCAGGGCGCGGGTGAAGCATCCGGCGTGGTTCCGGGACTACGCGCGGCTGGAGGCCGATGCGGTGGAGGTCCACGAGTACGGCAGCCACGTCGTGCCGGGGCTGCTGCAGACCGAGGCCCACGCACGAGCCCTCTTCGCGATGCGCAAGCCCCTGCTGGACGACGCGACCATCGAAGTCAGGGTTGCCGCACGGCTGATTCGGCAGGAGCTGCTGACCCGGTGGCCTGCACCGATCCTGACGTGCATCATCGAGGAGTCGGTGCTGCGCAGGCCGATCGGTGGCGCCGAGGTGCATACGGACCAGCTCGAGAAGCTGCTCGAGCTGGGGCAGTTGAGGAGTCTGGAGCTGCAGGTCATGCCCACCGAGCGCGACACACACGCCGGTATGGGCGGCCCCTTCATCCTCCTGGCGCCCAAGGGACGTCCCCAAGTGGGCTACCTGGAAGTCCAGAACGTCAGCAGGCTGGTCACCGATCCGGACGAGGTCCGTATCCTGGCTGCACGCTACGGCAGCATCAGGGCGCAGGCGCTCAGTCCATCCGATTCCCTGGCTGCCATCAAGGAGTTGCTGGGAGCGGCATGAGTATCGACGGCTCTGCAGGCACGGTGACATCCCTCGTATGGGTCACGAGCACCTACAGCTCCAACGAGGGCGGAGCGTGCGTAGAGGTCGCCGCCACCGGCCACGCCGTCCTCGTACGCGACTCCAAGGACCTCACCCGCCCCCACGTCACCGTCTCCCCCACCCGCTGGGCGCACTTCGTGCGCTACGCCGCGGACGCTTGAGCGCGCGCCGCAGGATGCGGCAGCGAAGGGGTGTGCGGCCCGCGTCCGGGCCGCACACCCCCCGTTCACGCGAGGGTCAGAGCTTGCCGGCTCCGGCGCCCGCGGTCACCGATGCGGGGACGGACGAGGCCGGCTCGGCCGTGTAGGAGTACGGCGGCTTGGTGAACGAGCCGGTCCTCGAGATCTCGGTGGCCGCGCCGCCGAGGTCGTTGCCCCGCTGGACCACGTAACCGTCCTCGTCGCTGCTGCGACTGGTCGTGATCGCGATCTTCGTGTTGCGGAAGACGTTGTTCTCGACCAGCATCTGCGCGCCCATGCGGGAGTGCACGGCGGTGTCCGCGCCCTCGACGTAGTTGTCGTAGAAGTGGCCGGTGCCGAAGCGGAGGCTGGGGATGCGCGAGTAGATGTTCTGGAAGTGGTTGTGGTGGTACGTCACGCGCAGGTGGCCCTTGTCCTCACTCCCGTTGTTGTCGCTGTGCCCGACGAGGCTTCCCTTGTAGTGGTTCTTGAAGGTGTTCCAGGAGACCGTGACGTTGTCCGAGGCGTGCGTGATGTCCAGCAGGCCGTCGTAGTAGTCCTTGTCGTGGTCGCGGTCCGCGAGGAAGGAGTTGTGGTCGATCCAGACCTTGGTGGAGTTCTGGACGGTGATGCCGTCGGAGGGGGCGAGCGGCTTGCTGATGTTCAGGTTGCGGATGACGATGTTCGTCTCGCTCTTGAGGCGCAGGCCGCCGCCGGTGAATCCGGAGGAGGAACCGACGCCCAGCACCGTGGTGTTGGAGCCGACGTCGACCTGGCCGCTCAGCGAGATGAGTCCGCTCACCCTGACCGTCTTGGCGGTGTCGCCGGTGACAGCGGCCTTGAACGCGGCGAGGGTGCTGACGGTCGTGGCGGCGGCGCTGCCGCCGCCGGTCGTGCCCGCGCCGAAGCCCACGGGGCTGGACTCGGCGGCGCCTGCGGAGTGGGGGAGCACCGCGACGGTGAGAGCCGCGACGGTGGTGGCTGCGGCCAGTGCCGTGACGCGGCTTCGGCTGCTGCGGAGACGGGTGCGCATGGGGGGTCCCTTCTCGGTACGACGGAGTGCGGGGTGCACTCATGGGTCGCCACCGGTGGCCCGCAGGTTGCCGGGCCGGGACAACTGATTCACGTACGTGGAGCATGACGTGGGTATGTGACCCCGCCGTCGGCTCGGGGCGCGGCCGGGCGGCAGGGTCGGCCGCCCGGGAAACGACTCACCCTCCGGCCGGGGCCGGAGGGTGAGCACCGCTGTGCGCCGGGGAGCGTTACCCGGGTCAGCTGCCGTCGCGCAGGTCACCGAGGCCGGTGGGCCGGAACTCGATGCGGTCGAACGACACCTCGCACCCTTCACCCGTGGGCGACTGGACCAGGAAGCCGGCCCGGAGCGAGGCCCGCTCCTGCTCCGTACCGAGGGTGAACACGCGGACGAAGGTCCACTTCTCGCCGTCGGCCGACGCGTGGAAGGCGAACGCGCTGCCCGTACGGCTGAGCCGCAGCCAGACGGTGTCGCCCTCCACCTCGGAGGAGTTGGCGTCGTCGGAGTGGCCACGGGTGACGACCGTGCAGATCGTGGGACGGGCCGGGGAGAGCTCGAAGCAGAGCTTCGCCCAGTCCCTTTCCCCGGCGTGCAGGTAGAGCACGCCCGCGTCGAAGGCCGCCGCGAAGCCGACCTTCACCCGGGCGGACAGCTGGAAATCACCCTCCGGCACGGCACCGAGCAGGCGCGGGGCGTCGGAGGCGGACTCCAGGGAGTCGCCGTCCGGCGGGACGAAGCGGTCCTGCCGGGCACCCGCCCGGCCGGTCAGCACACCGTCTTCGTACGCCCATCCGCCCTCGGGGCCGAAGGCCTCCAGGGCGAAGGGCAGCTCGGGAAGTCGCTCGCTCATGCGCGCCGCCCGTCGACCCGGCGGGGCAGGCCCTGCGGGTTGTCCTCGCGCAGCTCCGCCGGCAGCAGGGCGTCGGGCGTGGACTGGTAGCTGACCGGCCGCAGCCAGCGTTCGATCGCCGTGGCGCCGACCGACGTGGAGGTGGAGGTGGTGGCCGGGTAGGGGCCTCCGTGGTGCTGGGCGGGAGCGACGGCGACGCCGGTCGGCCAGCCGTTGACCAGGACGCGTCCGGCCAGCGGGGTGAGCGCCGAGAGCAGGCCCGCGGCGCTGCCGTCGGCCTCCTCGGTGGCGATCTGGAGGGTGGCGGTGAGGTTGCCGGGGAGCCGGGAGAGCACGGTCGTGATCTCGTCCTCGGAGTCGTAGCGCGCGACGACGGTGACGGGGCCGAAGCACTCCTCCAGCAGCGCGTCGTGCGGGCCCTCTTCGGCCAGCCGTCGCGCGGGGACGGTCAGGAAGCCGGCGGAGACGGTGTGCTCGCCGCCCGCTCCGGGGGTGACGGGGGCCTCCACGTCCGGGAGCGCGGCCCGTTCGGCCACTCCCGCCACGAAGGCGTCCCGCATCCGGTGGTCGAGCATGACCCCGGCACCGGTGTCGCTGACCGTCTCGGTGAGGGACTTCAGCAGCCGGTCACCGGACTCGCCGGACGGAGCGAAGACGAAGCCGGGCTTGGTGCAGAACTGTCCGGCGCCCATGGTCATGGAGCCGCCGAGCCCGGCACCGATCTGCTCGCCCCGTTCCGCGGCGGCCGCCGCGGTGACGACGACGGGGTTGAGGGAGCCGAGCTCGCCGTGGAAGGGGATCGGGACGGGACGGGACGCCGCCGCGTCGAAGAGGGCCCGCCCGCCGCGGATGGAACCGGTGAACCCGGCGGCGCCGACGAGCGGATGCTTCACGAGCTCGACGCCCGCGTCGAATCCGTGAAGCACACTCACGACGTCCTCGGGCAGGCCGTGCTGTGCGGCGGCCCTGCGCAGGAGCGAGGCGCAGAGCTCGGACGTCGCGGGATGGTCGGGGTGCGCCTTGACGACGACCGGGCAGCCCGCGGCGAGCGCGCTCGCCGTGTCACCGCCGGGGACGGAGAAGGCGAGGGGGAAGTTGCTCGCCGCGTAGACGGCGACGACGCCGAGCGGGATCTTGTAGCGGCGCAGGTCCGGCCAGGGCGGGGTCCTGCTGCCGTCCTCGTGGTCGATGTGGATGTCGAGGAAGGCACCCTCCTCGACGACCTCGGCGAAGGCCTTCAACTGCGCTGCCGTGCGAGCGAGTTCGCCGGTGAGGCGGGCCGGGCCGAGGGCGGTCTCCGCGTCTGCGGCCTCGATGACGTGCTCCCGCGCCCCGGCGAGCAGATCGGCGGCCGTCCGCAGGAACGCGGCGCGCACCGTGCGGTCGGCCAGCGCGTCGCGTACGGCATGCGCGGCCCGGACCGCGCGGTCGACCTCCTCCGCTGTAGCCTCCACGGCAACCTGCTCACGCGGGTTCCCGGTTCGGGGGTCGACACTCCAGACTGGTGCTGCTGCCACCGTGTTTCCTTCCGGTCCACTGCCACACATCAGGAGTTGTTCGGTATTCTGAACAGCGTTCCTGATCGTGAATACGCAAGGGACTCTATTTCCGGGCGTTCCGGTTGGCAAGAAGTCGCAGCGTTGCGCAGGTAGTACAAGAAGGCTGGAAGGGGCATAGGGCGATGTCGGTTGCCGAGTCCGGTGGGACACAGGTCAAGTCTGCGGTACGGACGGTGGAGCTCCTCGAATACTTCGCGGGGCGCCCCGGTATGCACTCGCTGGCGGCCGTGCAGGAGGCCGTCGGCTACCCCAAGTCCAGCCTGTACATGCTGCTGCGGACGCTCGTGGAGCTGGGCTGGGTCGAGACGGACGCGACGGGCACGCGGTACGGGATCGGGGTGCGCGCCCTGCTCGTCGGCACCTCGTACATCGACGGGGACGAGGTCGTCACCGCCGCCCGCCCCACCCTGGACCGGCTCTCCGACGACACCACGGAGACCATCCACCTGGCCCGCCTGGACGGGACGAACGTGGTCTACCTCGCCACCAGGCAGTCCCAGCACTACCTGCGCCCCTTCACCCGCGTCGGCCGCCGGCTGCCCGCGCACTCCACCTCGCTCGGCAAGGCACTGCTGGCCACCCACAGCGACGAGCAGGTCCGCAAGATGCTGCCCGAGACGCTTCCCGCGCTCACGGAGCACACCCTCACCGACCGCGAGAAGCTGATCGAGGAACTGCACCTCATCCGCGAGCAGGGCTACGCGGTGGACCGCGAGGAGAACACGCTGGGACTGCGCTGCTTCGGCATCGCGATCCCGTACCGCACCCCCGCACGCGACGCGATCAGCTGCTCGGTGCCGGTGGCCCGGCTCACTCCGGCACACGAGCAGATGGTCAAGGACGCCCTGTTCGACGCCCGTGACCGGCTGACCCTCGCGACCCGGAGGCTCTGACCGGTGCACATCGCCCTGCGCGAGGTCAGGGACGGCGACCTCCCGCTGTTCTTCGCGTTCATGAGCGACCCGGAGGCGACCCGGATGGCTGCCTTCACCAGCGCCGACCCCTCGGACCGGGCCATGTTCAACGCCCACTGGCAGCGCATCCGCGCCTCCGACACCGTGATCATGCGCACGGTGCTCGCCGACGGTGCGGTGGTCGGCAGCGTCGGGGTGTACGGGGCGCCGGCCGAGCGCGAGGTCACCTACTGGGTGGACAGGGCCCACTGGGGCCGGGGGCTGGCGACCGCCGCGCTGCGGGCGCTCCTCGACGCCGTACCGGAGCGTCCGCTGCACGCACGGGCCGCGGCCGACAACGCCGGTTCGCTGCGGGTGCTGGCGAAGTGCGGCTTCACCGTGACCGGCACGGACCGGGGCTACGCCCAGGCGCGCGGCGAGGAGACCGACGAACTGCTCCTGCGGCTCGACGCCTGACCCGTCGGCGACCGTCCGTCCCGGCTCCGGGGGCCGGGACGGCGCTCCGCCGTGGGGCGGGGCGGGGCGGACCGTCACCCCGGCCCGGCGGCTGAGAATCGGGTGAGAAGGGACACGAGCGGGAACGCCCCCGTCGTGCCCGCTCGTCCCTCCATCGGGATGAACAAGACAATCAGGCGCGCCTCGGTCTTCTGTCTGCTCATGGTTCTCGCCCTGCTGGTGCGGGCGACCTGGGTGCAGGCGTACGAGGCCCGGGCGCTCGCAGACGACGAACACAACCGGCGGAACACGATCGCGCAGTACGCGCAGCCGCTCGGTGACATCATCGTGGCCGGATCCCCGGTCACCGGTTCGAAGGAGACGGACGGCGGAGATCTCCGCTACAAGCGGACCTACACCCGGGGCGAGCTGTACGCGGCGGTCACGGGTTACAGCTCGCAGGCCTACGGTGCCACCCAGCTCGAAGGCATCTACAGCAAGGTGCTCGACGGCACCGACGACCGGCTGAAGGACCCCGCCGCGGTCCTGACCGGCGAGCGGGCGGCCCCGGGCCAGGTGCTGACGACCATCGACCCGGACGTCCAGAAGGCGGCCTTCGAGGCGCTCGGCGACGACCGGGGAGCGGCCGTCGCGATGGACCCGGAGACCGGCCGGATCCTGGGCATGGTCTCCTCCCCGTCGTACGACCCGTCCGGCATCAGCGGGACGGCCGACGGGGACGCCTGGCAGAAACTGCTCGACGACGAGGACAAGCCGCTGGTCAACCGGGCACTGCGGCAGCCGCTCCCGCCCGGTTCGACGTTCAAGCTGGTGGTGGCGTCGGCGGCGCTGGAGGACGGCCTGTACGGCTCGGTCGACGAGCCCACCGACAGCCCCGACCCGTACACCCTGCCCGGCACGACGACGGTCCTGTCGAACGAGAACCCCTCCGCCCCCTGCGAGAACGCCACGCTGCGCACGGCACTCCAGTACTCCTGCAACAACGTCTTCGCGAAGGTGGCCGCCGATCTCGGCCAGGACAGGCTGAAGGCGATGGCGGACGCGTTCGGATTCGACACCGAGAAGCTGGACGTGCCGGTGCGGGCCTCCGAGAGCGTGTACCCGACGGGCATGGACAAGGCGCAGACGGCGCTGACCGGCATCGGGCAGTTCGAGGTGACCGCGACCCCGCTGCAGATGGCCATGGTCTCCGCCGCCCTCGCGAACAGCGGTGAGCTGGCCGCGCCGCACATGGTGTCCCGGGTGACGGACGGCGACGGCTCCACACTGCAGGAGTTCGAGGACGGTGACACCGAGCGGGTCGTGTCGGAGTCGACCGCGGAGCAGCTGCGGAGCGCGATGGTCACCGTCGTGGAGGAGGGTACGGGCACGAACGCCCGGATCGACGGCGCCGAGGTGGGCGGCAAGACGGGCACGGCGCAGAACGGCGTGGACAACAGCAACACCCCGTACGCGTGGTTCACCTCGTACGCGAAGGACGAATCGACCGGCAGGCAGGTCGCGGTCGCGGTGGTCGTCGAGGACTCGGGGGCGGCCCGCTCGGAGGTGAGCGGCAACGGTCTGGCGGCGCCGATCGCCCGGAAGATGATGAAGGCGGCGCTGGCCGGCTGACATCGCGGCCCGGCGCGAGCCTCCCCCCGGCTCCCGGGCGCGGTCTCCGGTCTCCCTGACGAAGCGACGCCCGCTCGCCGCCCCCGTGCCCCGGCCGGTCCGGGAGCAGGGCGCCGTGCGGCCCGGCATCCGCGGAGAGAAGGGGCAGGGGCCTCTCCTCTCCGCGGATGCCTTCGCTCCGAGGGCGACCGCGGCTGTCGCTGCCCCGGTTCAGCTCGCGTCGACGGAGCCCTTACTTCACTCCGAGCAGCTGCTCGATCGGGTCGATGGCGAAGTACACCGCGAACAGTGCCGAGGTGCCCCACATCAGCCAGTGGACCTCCCGGGCCTTGCCGAGGACCGTCCTGATCACGACGTAGGCCAGGAAGCCCGCCCCGATGCCGTTGGTGATCGAGTACGTGAAGGGCATCACGGCGATCGTCAGGAACGCCGGGACGGCGATCTCGTACTTCTCCCAGTCGATGTGCCGGACCTGGGCCATCAGCAGGAAGCCGACCGCGATCAGGGCGGGTGCCGCGGCCTGGGCGGGGACGACGGTGGCGAGCGGGGTGAGGAAGAGCGCCACGGCGAAGAGTCCGCCGGTGACCAGGGAGGCGAAGCCCGTACGCGCGCCTTCGCCGACGCCCGCCGCGGACTCGATGTAGGAGGTGTTGGAGGAGGAGGACGCCGCGCCGCCCGCGACGGCCGCCGCCCCGTCGATCAGCAGGACCCGGCCGAGATTCGGAACCTTGCCGTCCTCGTCGAGGAGGCCCGCCTCGTGGGAGACGCCGACGACGGTGCCCATCGTGTCGAAGAAGTCGCTGAGCAGCAGGGTGAAGACCAGCAGCACGATCGTGACGACGCCCACCTGCTCGAACGCCCCGAAGAGGCTGAAGGAGCCGAGCAGGCCGAAGTCCGGGGCGGCCACGAGGTCGTCGGGGACGGTCGGGACGGTCAGGCCCCAGGCGGCGGGGGCGATGTCGGCGATCTCGTTGATGACGACCGCGACGACGGTCATCACGACGATGCTGATGAGGATGGCGCCCTTCGTCCTGCGGGCCAGGAGCGCGACGGTGAGCAGCACTCCGAGGCAGAAGACCAGGACCGGCCAGCCGGACAGCTGTCCGGTGAGGCCCAGCTGGACGGGCACGGAGCCGGTCTCACCGGGGATGCGGGTGGCGAACCCCGCGTCGACGAAGCCGATGAAGGCGATGAAGAGACCGATGCCGACGCTGATCGCGTACTTCAGGGCCGGCGGGATGGCGTGCATGACGGCCTCGCGCAGCCCGGTGACCACCAGGACGCAGATCAGCAGCCCCTCGATGACGATGAGGCCCATCGCGTCGGGCCAGCTCATCAGGGGTGCGATCTGGAACGCGACGACGGCGTTGAGGCCCAGCCCGGCGGCGATGGCGAGCGGCAGATTGCCTCCGAGGCCCATGATGACCGTCATCACGGCGGCCACCAGGGCGGTGGCGGTGACGAGTTGGGGCCCGGACAGGTGGTTGCCGAACTTGTCCTCGGCCGAGCCGAGGATGATCGGGTTGAGCACCAGGATGTAGGCCATCGTGAAGAAGGTGGCGAAGCCGCCGCGTATCTCACGTCCGAGGCTGGAGCCGCGGGCGCTGATCGAGAAGTAGCGGTCGACGGCGTTCCCCCCGGCCGGGGGCGGGGTCGCCGGGGACGGGGTGTCCTCGCTCTTGCTCAAGGTCGGTTCGGCTCTGTCCGGCATGACACTCCTCTGTGCGTGGGAACCCGCGACGGGTAGCTGGATTGTTCACCTGTCACAGGGGGTTCAGGTTTTCGCCGTGTTACGCCTTACTGGATACGCACCCGCGTCGAACCGCTTCCGGGGTGCGCGTTGGTACGCTCTCGTCCCCGCGAACGGGAGTGTGAACGTACACAGCCCGTTCGAGTGTGCGGGGATCCACGTGCAGAGAGGAGGTACCCGTGGGCACAGTCGTGGACGATTCCGCTGCCGCCGAGTTCCATGCGTTCTTCGAGGCGCACTATGCCGAACTCGCGCGGCTGGCCCATCTCCTGACGGGCGAGGCGGACGCGGCGGACGACCTGGCGGCCGACGCGCTGATGGCGCTGTGGCACCGCTGGGACCGGGTGAGGGGTGCCGACCACCCGGTGGCGTACGCCAGGGGGGTCGTCGCCAACCTGGCCCGTACGCGCATCCGCAGCGCCGTGCGCGAGCGCCGCAGGATCGCGTTGTTCTGGGCGCCGCGCGGTGCCGGGGACGGGTACGCCGTGGACGACCCCGACGTGTCCGCGGTGGTGGACGTCCAGGACGCCCTGCGCCGGCTGCCGTTCCGCAAGCGGGCATGTGTGGTGCTGCGTCATGCCTTCGACCTGTCCGAACGGGACACCGCACTCGTCCTGGGTGTATCTGTCGGTACGGTGAAGAGCCAGACCTCGCGCGGTGTGGCGGAACTGCAACGGCTGCTCGGACCCGAGTCACCGGCCGCACGGGTACAGGTGGCGGTCGCGGCGCAGCGCACCGGAGGAAGGCACTGATGGACGAGGACCTGCGTGAGCGGCTGCACACCGCCGCCGCTTCGCACCGCCCCGACCGGGAACGCATGCTGGCCCGGATCGAGCGCGGCATGGCCGAGGAGACTCCGGTCCGCGTCCCGCGCGCCCCGCGCACCCCGAGGCCCTGGCTGCGGGTCGCGGGTGCCACGGCGGCGGTGTGCGGGGTGCTGGCGGCCGGTGCGTTCGCGGCCACCTCGGCGGGCCCCGGGGAGCCGGAGGGCGTGCGCGGGGTGGCGGCCCGGCCCTCCCCCGCCGCACAGGAGCCGGTCCGGGGCGGGGCACTGCCCGCCGAGAACGGCCCCCTGTGGTCCGACGGTTCGCTGGACCCCCACGGCAACAGGTTCTGGTCGCAGAGCAATGTGACGGTCAGGACCACCGAGCCGCTCTCCGCGCTCACCGTCGAGCTGCGGATCGCGCTGAACGGCGGGGTCAACACGACCGGGGCCTGGCGCTCCCTGCCCGAGAAGGACTTCAGGACGGCGGTCCGCGAGGAGGACGGTTACCTCGTCTACCGGTGGACGCTGAAGCCGGGGCGCAGGGTGCCCGTGGGCACGCACACCTTCGCGGGTCAGTACAACCACGCGGAGGGCGTCCGCGACGCCGGGCGTGACGACTACACGGCACGGGCCCGTGCCGCCGGAGGACCGGCCGCGGTGGGCGGCGACTTCTCCGAGTCCCGCTGAGCACGGGGCGGGTGAAAAAAGATCCGGAGGAGCGGCAACCCTTCCGGGGGGTGGCGGCGACCAAGAGGCGAAACACTCCCCCCCGCCCCCTAGGAACGGAAGACCGAACATGACGGAACGAGCCGCACTCCGGCCCAGCCACCGCCGCCGCCCCGGCCGCCGCCGTATGGCCGCGGCGCTGACCGCGGCGCTGGGTCTCACCGGCGCGGCCCTGGCCACCAACGTGATGCTCCAGCCGGCCGGCGCGGCCGCCGCCGCGGTGCCCGCGTGGCCCACGGCCAAGGGCAGCCAGGCCGTCTCGTCGACCATCGAGGTCTCGGGCACGTACGACGGCGGGCTGAAGCGCTTCTACGGGAGCGGCGACCTCGGCGACGGCGGCCAGGACGAGGGCCAGGACCCGATCTTCAAGCTGAAGGACGGGGCGACGCTCAAGAACGTCGTCCTCGGATCGCCCGCCGCGGACGGCATCCACTGCTCCGGCAGCTGCACGCTGCAGAACGTCTGGTGGGAGGACGTCGGCGAGGACGCCGCGTCCTTCAAGGGCACGTCGACCGGCTCCGTGTACACGGTGTACGGCGGTGGCGCCCGGAAGGCCTCCGACAAGGTCTTCCAGTTCAACGGGGCCGGCAAGCTGGTCATCACGAAGTTCCAGGTCTCGGACTTCGGCAAGCTCGTCCGCTCCTGCGGCAACTGCTCCAAGCAGTACAAGCGCGAGATCATCGTCAACGACGTGGACGTGACGGCACCGGGCAAGTCCCTGGTCGGCATCAACACCAACTACGGGGACACGGCCGCGCTGCGCTCGGTCCGCATCCACGGCGACAGCAGCAAGAAGATCAAGCCCTGTGTCCGCTACACGGGCAACAGCACGGGCGCCGAGCCGAAGGAGACCGGCAGCGGCCCGGACGGCACGTACTGCCGCTACACCGCGTCGGACCTCAGCTACGGCTAGGAGCGCGGCAGTCGAGGCGCCCCCGCCGGGCTGGTCCCGGCGGGGGCGCCGAGCCATGTGTCCAGCCACGCGTACACGGCGTCCTGCATGTCCGCCGTGAAGACGTGGCCGTGTTCCGGCCACACGGTGGTGGTGAGCCGGCCGCCCGCTCCCTGCTCGTCCCACACGGCACGCATCTTCGCGAAGGCGCCCGCCACCCCGGCCGCCGGGAACAGCGGGTCCTGTCCGCCCGCGTGGAACAGGGCGGGTTTCGGGGCGGCGAGGGACGCCACGTCCGGGATGTCGAGGTGCCGGTGGAGTCCCGGGTGGAGCGTGAAGTACGCGGACTGGCCGCGCAGGGTGTTGTTGCCCGGGACCAGCATGTCCTTGAGGCCCGTCATCCAGCAGACGGCGGCGGCGGCCCGGATGTCGTCGGAGAGGGCGGACAGCTGCCAGGCGCGGTAGGCCCCCATGGAGAACCCCAGGGCCCCGATCCGGTCTTCGTCGACCTGGGGCAGGGAGGCGAGGAAGGCCGCGGCCCGGATGTCCTCCTGGGCGGTGAGTCCGGCCAGCGAGGTGCCCAGCTGGAGGAGGTTGGCGGCCAGGGCCTGCTGGTCCGCGTAGGCGAGCGGTCCCCTGTCGCCCCAGCCCAGGGTGTCCACGGCGAGCACGGCATAGCCGCGGGCGGCCAGTTCGTCGCCCACGAAGCGGCCGCCGTAGTAGGCGTCGGCCCACGCGGTGGCGCGCGGGAACCGGGCGGGGTCGGCCCAGGGGCGTACGACCTTCTCCCGGCCGATGGAGAATTCGGACCCGTGGTCGTGCAGCAGCAGCACCGCGGGGAAGGGCCCCGTGCCGTGCGGCAGCAGCAGCGAGCCGCGGGCCCGCGCGTACCGGCTGAGGGCGAACTCCACGGTGCGCCCGGAGAACGGGCCGGCCGGGCGTTCGTCGCGGACCGTCGGGGCGAAGGGCCCGGGGCCGGGACCCGGGGGCCGCAGCAGTGCCTCCGCGGCCCTGGCGCGCGCCTCGGCGCGCCAGGCCGGGAAGTCCCGCGTCCTGGAGTTCTCCCGGGCGAGCGGGAAGGTCAGCCCGTCCTTGAGCTGCTCGTAGAACGCGGGAAGCACCCGTTCCGTGATGCCGTCGCTCACGCGTACGGGCGCCAGTCGCCGAGGTAGGCGCCAGGGGTGTGCGAGCGGGCCTCGGACGCGCTCAGCTGGGGGCGTTCGGCGGGGACGGTGACGCGCGCGCCGGGGCCGGTGTTGCGGTACTCGGCGAAGCGCTGCTCCTGCCACGGGAAGCCCGACGACATGGTGGCGTACGGCGTGACCGCGTCGATGCCCGCGCCGAGCCCGCTGTCGCGGACGGTGAGCATCGGACGCGCGGTGAGGTCCGAGGAGGGCACCCAGGGGCGGGCCAGCTTGTAGTACCCGTCGGGGGCGGTGCTGGTGACGCGGGAGCGCAGGACCAGGTAGCCGTGCGGGTTGGCGCCGGCGGTGCTGGGTGCGAAGACGAAGCCGTACGGGGCGGAGACCGGGCCGCTGCGGGTGAGGGCGCGGAAGTGGCAGCGGTCGTAGACGGCGGTGGCGCGGCCGAAGACGAAGTCGACGTCGCCCTCCACGTAGCAGTCGCGGTAGTACTGGCGGGCGAAGACGGTGAGCGCGGGGGAGTCGGCGTACAGGGTGTCCTGGTGGCCGAGGAAGCGGCAGCCGTAGAACGCCGAGCGGTCGCCCTGGACCTTGATCGCGACGGCCTGGGTGCCGGTGTACTCGGGGTTGTCGGAGCGCAGCCAGTCGTTGGCGAAGGTCAGGTCGTGTGCGGTGAAGCCGGCGGCCTGGACGGTGACGGAGGCCGAGCCGCTGGTGCCGTAGGTGCCGGAGCCGTCGGGCCTGGGGGTGCCGGCCGCGCGGTTGTGGACGATGACGGTGTCGCGCGGGTCGCCGCTCGCACCGATCAGGGTGAGCCCGGTCCGGGCGGCGGCCACGGTGACCGCGCCGCGGTAGGTGCCCGGGGCGAGCACCAGGGTGTGGCCTGTGCCGGTGGCGGCGTCGACGGCGGACTGCACGTCGGGGTGGTCGCCCCGGCCGTGCGGGTCGACGTACAGCGTCAGGGGGTCTAGGCGGCGGGCCGGTGAGCCGTAGCGGCCGAAGGGCCGGGGGCGTGAGGGGTGTGCGTGTGCGGCGGGGGCGCCGAGGGTGAGGACGGCGGTCCCGCCCGCGAGCAGGGACAGGGCACTGCGTCGGCTGAGCATGGCGGTACTCCTTCGCGGGGGCGGGCGGGGGCCGGAGCGGCGCTCTCCGGGGTGGTGGAGAGTGTGCGGTGCCGCTCCGGCCGGTTCAGGTGCGCGTCCTCAGCGGCCCGGTGCCTTGCCGGCGCCGGCCTTGAGGGCGACGAGCACGGGGACGACCAGCGGGTGGTCGACCCTGGTGCGCAGTTCCGGTGTCCACCCGGCGCCCTCGGTGAGCTGCTCGGTGGGCACGCCCGCGTTGTGCACGGCGATCAGGTCGGTCTTCCGGCCGTTGACGTAGTTGTTCTCAGCCGTGAGGGAGGACTCGGACCACTTCTTGAGGAGGGTCGCCCGGTCCAGGCCGGCGGGCACGGTGAACGCGTTGTGCTCCGCGACGAGCTTGGACTCCGCGCCGATGCCGTACGTGTAGCCGTAGGCGCTGCCCCGGGTGGCGACGAAGTGGTTGTTGTACGAGTCGACCTGGCCGAAGCGGACGCGGGGGGCGCGCTCCTTCACGTCCTTGAAGAGGTTGTGGTGCAGGGTGACGCGGAGCTTGCCTCGGTCGCTCGCCCCGGCGCCGTCGCTGTTGCCGATGAGCATGGTCTTGTCGTGGTCCTTGAGGACGTTGTACGAGACGGTGACCAGGTCGGCGCCGCGCACGATGTCGAAGAGGCCGTCGTGCTGCTGGTAGATCTGCCCGAAGTAGTGGGGCTGGCCGGCGTCGGGGCGGTCGCCGTCGCTGAAGGTGTTGTGGTCGACCCAGACGTGACGGGAGCCGTAGACGACGAGGTTGTCGTACTCGGAGTTCCAGGCGCCCTCGTCCCCGTCGGTGGGGTCCCACTGGGGGAAGCAGTCGTAGGTGTCCTTGAAGGAGATGTTGCGGACGATGACGTTGGAGACGTTCTTCACCTGGAGGCTGGCGCCGATGATGGTGGCGTCCTTGCCGACGCCGACGAGCGTGGTGTTGGACGGCACGTTGACGTTGACCGCGGCGGCCTGCAGCTTCGCGGAGGCCGCGCGGGCGTCCTCCAGGGGGCCGGACGGGACCTCGTCCCTGCCCCAGACCTCGGGGTCGTAGGCGGCGAGGTAGTTCTCCAGGGTGTAGCCGCCCTGCTGGTACGCCTCGCAGCCGATCGGGGTGCCGTTGACGTCGGAGTTGCCGTGGACGGTGCCGGCGATCCTGACGATCTTCGGTGCGTCGCCGGCGTCCTTGAAGGCGGCGATCAGCTCGGCCCGGTTGGTGACGGTGTAGACGTGCTCGGGCGTGGCCTGCGAGCCGCCCGTGGTGGACCCCTCGGCCGCGGCCCAGCCGTCGCCCGCGGGAAGGACGGCTCTCTCGATCCCGTTGCCGTGGCGCGGCGGGGCCGCCTGGGCGGGGACGCTCACGGCGAGGGCCACCGAGGCGCAGCCCATCACCACGGCGATGGCGCGGACGTGACGCATGCGTGCGGGCATGGCGAATCCTTAACTGTCGTACGGAGGAGGAAGGAAGGGTGGTGCGCGTCGGACGGGTGGGCCTCAGACCGGCTGCGGCCAGGTGATCCACTCGGTGGGGACCCGGGTGTCGAGCCGGCGTACGTCACGCGGGGCGAGGACACGGCCGTCCAGCAGGGCCCGGGCGGTCGTCCGGGCCACGTCGACGGCGCCCGCCGGCCTGAAGTGGGTGTTGTCCTGCTTGCCGTCGGGGTAGTTGGGCGACTGACCGGGCTCCAGCCAGTTGAAGTACGCCTCGGTGCCGTCCGGGCCGAGCTCCTGCCAGCGGGCGAGCGAGAGGGCCTGGACGTCGAGCAGGGGTACGCCCTCCTCGACGGCCAGGGCGGCCATCGCGGCGGGGTACTCACCGTGGGTGGGCTTCGCGGTGCCGTCGGCGGCGAACCGGCGGCGCTCGACGGAGGTGACCAGTACGGGCTCCGCCCGCCGGGCGCGGGCGCCCTCGACGTACTGGCGGAGGTACTCCTGGTAGGTGGTGTAGGGGTCGGTGCCGCGGGCCGGGTCCTCGGTCTTCTCGTCGTTGTGACCGAACTGGATGACGAGCAGGTCGCCGGGGCGGACTCCCCCAAGGAGTGCGGTGAGGCGCCCTTCGTCGATGAAGCTCTTGGAACTCCGGCCGTTCACCGCGTGGTTGGCGACGGAGAGGTGGTGGCCGAGGAAGAAGGGCAGGGCCATGCCCCAGCCGGTCTCGGGCGCGGCGTCGGAGTACTTCTGGGCGGCCGTGGAGTCGCCCGCGATGTGCAGGGTCCGCGGCCGGGGCCTGCCCCCGCCGCCGTGGGCGACCGCGGGGGTGGCGGAGAGTGCGAGGGGCAGCGCGGCGAGCGCGGCCGCCGTCTGTCTGCGGGTGAGTGACACAGGGGGACTGCCTCTCTCGAAGGACATGCAGAACTGATGTGCACGAGGAGAGGGACCGGCGGCGGAGCGCGACCCGGACCGCCGCCGGTCCCCGGTCACCGGGGGTTCCGGCCGTCTGAGACGGTCGGGTCAGCCGTTGCCGAGCTCCTGCCACTCCTTGTTGGCGGCGTTCAGCTCATCGGCCATCTTGTCCAGGAACGCCTTGGCCGTGACCTTGCCGAGCAGCAGCTTCTGGAACTCGGGCTCGTTGTCGGCCTTGCTGATGTTGTTCCAGTCGGGCAGGTAGTACGGGAGGTCGACGATCTTCGTGGAGCCGTCGGTGAGGGCCTTCGCGGCGAGCGCGGTCGGCTCGGTCTCGTTGATCCACGGGTCCTTGGCGGCCTCGGTGTTGGCCGGGATGGCGCCCGCGGCCTTGTTCCACTTGCTGTTCGACTCGTGCGAGGCCGCGAACTCGATGAACTTCCAGGCCGCGTTCTTGTTCTTGCTCGACCGGAACAGGCCCAGTCCGTCGACGGGGTTGGAGACCTGGACGCGGGTGCCGCCCTCCCCGATGGGGGCGGGGATGCCGGCGAACTTCTCCTCGCCCAGCGCCTTCAGGTGGTCCTGGTAGGAGCCCAGGTTGTGGCTGAGCATGCCGATGGTGCCGGTGTCCCACTGGGCGACCATCTTGGTGAAGTCGTTGTTGAGGTCGGCGGCCGGGGTGGTCTTCTTGAAGAGGGCGGCGTACTTCTCCAGCGCCTCGACGTTCTTCGGGTCGTTGAGCGTCGTCTTCTCGCCGTCCCAGAACGACGTGATCCCGGACTGCCCGTAGGCCGCGTCCAGGGCCTGGGCGATGGAGCCCGCCCCGCCGCGGATCGTGTAGCCGAACTTGTTGTCCTTCGCGTCGGTGAGCTTGTCGGCGGCCTCGTAGAACTTGGGCCAGGTGGTGGGCGCCTCCAGCTTCGCGGCCTCGAACAGGTCGGTGCGGTACCAGAGCGCGCCGTTGTTCGCGGAGGTGGGCATGGAGTACAGGTCGTCGCCCCGGCCGGCCGCGGCCCTGACGCTCTGGACCATGCCCTCGACGAGCTGACCCTTCAGCGGGGACTTCTCCAGCCGCTTGTTGATCGGCTCGAGCGCCTCCTGCGACACCATGTTCGCGAGGTACGCGGTGCTGACGCCGCCCACGTCGGGCAGCCCGCCCCCGGCGATGGCGGTGTCGTACTTGGACTGGACGTCGGCGATCGGGATCGGGACGTACTTGACCTCGATGTTCGGGTTCTTCTTCTCGAAGTCCTTGATGATCTCGGTCCAGATGGCGGTGCGTGGACCGCCGTTGTTGTCCCAGAAGGTGATCTCGCCCTTGCCGCTGCCCTCCGTGCCTGAGTCGCTGCCGTCGTCCCCGCACGCGGTGGCCGTCAGGGCGAGTGCCGCCGCCAGGGACACCGCTGCCGCGGCACGCCCCCGCTGCGTCTTCGAGATAGTCATCGTCGGCTCTTCTCTCTCGGTTCTGTCGGTGGAATCGCAGGTGTCGCAGGTGTCGCAGGTGCTGTTCCGTACGTGCCGTGGGGGGCGGTGGTCGGTGCGTGGTGCGGGTGGGTCGGTGGTCAGCCGCCGGTGCCGAAGGCGCTGAACTCGGCCGTTCCGGCGGGGCCGGTCCCGGCCGGTGCGGTGGCGAAGAGGCCGAGCAGGGCGCCCACCCAGCGCCACGGCGCGGCGGCGAAGACCTGGCCCGAGGGCCGGAATCCGTCGCCGGTGTCGGCGGAGAAGCGGCAGCGGGCGCCCGCGGTGACCTCGATGCGCAGCCGCGCCCTTCCTCCGGGGGCCGCGCGGGGGTGCGCGGCGTCCCGCTCGTGCTCGGCGGTGCCCTCGGCGTGGCGGTGCACGAGCCGGGGCGTTCCGTCCGCCCCGGCCTCCAGCCCTATCCAGCTGAAGGCGTCGCCGAGCACGGCGAGTCCGGCGTTGGCGCCGGGCTCGTCGCTGTGCAGCACGAGGTCCGCCTCCACGGTGAACTCCTCGGCCGGCAGCCGCTGGACCAGGACGTTGGGCAGGGCCCGCAGGTCGTGCGCGTACGCGGTCCGCACGCAGCTGAGCCGCAGTCCGTCCCCCGCGTGCTCGACCGTCCAGCCGGGCCTCGGGGTGGCCGTCCACTGCCACTGCCTGCCGTACCGGCCGCCGGGGAAGTCGTCACCGACGGCCGGAGCTTCCACGGGCTGCTCGGGAGCAGCCGGTTTGGTGTGTACCGGGACGGGTTCGCCCCCGTCACCGATGACGGGCCAGCCCTCCGCGTCCCAGCGCATCGGCTGGAGGTGGACGACCCGCCCGTACGCTCCCCGTGACTGGAAGTGCAGGAACCAGTCCTCACCGGCGGCGGTCCGCACCCAGCCGCCCTGGTGGGGGCCGTTGACGTCGGTGCGGCCCTGGGCCAGCACGACGCGCTCCTCGTACGGGCCGGTGAACTCCTTCGACCGGAAGGCGCCCTGCCAGCCGGTCTCCACTCCCCCGGCGGGGGCGAATATCCAGAAGTAGCCGTCGTGCCGGTAGAGCTTGGGGCCTTCCAGGGTGAACCAGCCGGGGATCGTGTCCGCGTCGACGATGACCGTGCCCTCGTCGAGCAGCTCGCGCCCGTCGGGACTCATGCGGTGGCCGGTGAGCCGGTTCTTGATCCCGGAGCGGGACTTGGCCCAGGCGTGCACGAGGTAGGCCTCGCCGGTCTCGTCGTCCCACAGCGGACAGGCGTCGATGAGCCCCTTGCCCGCCTTGACGAGGTGCGGGGTGCTCCACGGGCCGCGGATGTCCTCGGCGTTGATCTGCTGGATGCCGTGGTCGGGGTCGCCCCAGAAGATCCAGAAGCGTCCGGCGTGGTGGCGCAGCGAGGGGGCCCACACCCCGCAGTCGTGGCGGGGCACGGCGAAGTCCGCGGCGGGTTCGAGCCGCTGCAGCGCGTGGCCGATGAGGGTCCAGTTGACGAGGTCGCGCGAGTGCAGCAGGGGCAGACCGGGCACGCGGCCGAAGCTCGACGCGGTGAGGTAGTGGTCGTCGCCGACACGCACGACGTCCGGGTCGGACCAGTCGCTGTTCAGGACGGGGTTGCGGTACGTCCCGTCGCCGAGGTCGGCCGTCCAGGGTCTGCTCACGCGGCGGCCACCTTGCGGGCGTAGGCGGCGGCGGTGTCCCGGTCGAGCCGGCCGTCCGCGACGACCGTGACGACGCGGCGCACGACGGTGGCTCCGGCGGCGACGGTCAGCCGGCGGTCCGCGGCGAGGGAGGATCCGACGCCGGGGTACTCCGTGGTCCGCACGAACCAGGGGTCGCGCCGGGTCTCGTCGGTCGCCCCGGCGAAGACCAGCGTCCAGCCGTCCCCGGCGAGGGCAAGCCAGTCGGCGGCCCTGCCGTGCACCGCTTCCTCGCCGTCGTGGGTTCCGCTGAACACGGCGGGTGCGGCCGGCTCCTTGGGCGCGCGCCAGAAGAAGCCGCCGTATCCGGCGCCGGGGCGGCCGTTGGTGGCGGGGCTGCCGATGGAGAGGTCCGCGCCGCCGCGGTTGGTGAGGGAGAAGGAGAAGTCCAGCGCCCAGGCGGTGCCGGAGACCTCGGCGACGGCGACGGTGCGGTGCTCGCGCAGCAGCTCGGTGCCGTCGGCCTCCCAGCTGAGCTCCTCCACGAAGCCGTCGGGGTCGCGGAGCTTCCAGCCGAGGTGGCGCTGTGTCCCGTGGTTGTCGAGCACGGTGGGCCCCTGGTCGCGGACGTAGGTGCGTCCGCCCCAGAAGTTACGTCCGGCCACGTCGGGTACGGCGACGGAGGCGCCCAGGTGGTGGATGTGGTCGGCGGGGCGCTCCTCGGTGACGGGGGTGCCGGCGAGGGTGGTGACGGGGTGGAGGTAGGGGCGGCCGTCCGTGTCCGGCCCGTAGCTGTAGCGGCCGACGGGGCGGCCGGCGCAGCTGAGGAGTGCGGTGGTCATGGGGTGCTCACCTCGCTGGGGCGCGCCCAGGAGGCGCCTAGTTCGGAGAAGAGGGTGAGGGTGTCGGCCCCGGCCGCGACCATGGCGTCGATGCCGCGCACGACGCGCCGCACCCCGCCGGCGGGTCCGTCCGGCCGGGTGTGCCAGGCGGTGGCGGGCAGTGCGGTGGGCTCCGGGGCGGTGCGTACGGCTTCGACGACCCGCATGAACGCGCCGGTGCGCTCCGGTGGTACGAGGAGGCCGGTGCCGTTCACCAGGTGGTCGACGAGGTTCTCCAGGAGGTCGGTCCGCCCGTGCACGGCCTCCTCGGGTCCGTGTCCGGCGCGCTGGACCAGGACGCGGTCCTGCTTGTACCAGAAGGTGATCCGGCCCCGGTCTCCGTGGACGATCACGTAGGGCTCCCCGGCCTCCTCGGCGCAGAGGGTGACGGCGGCGGTGACCGGCAGCCCGTCGGTGGTCGTGACGCGGACGCAGCTGGTGTCGTCCGCCTCGATGTCGTGGGCGCGGAACAGCTCGGTCTCGATGGACGCCACGTCCTGTGCCGTCCCCCGGCCGGCGAGTTCGAGCGCGGTGGCCACGGCGTGCGCCAGCGGGTTGGTGAGCACGCCGTCGACCACATCGGTCCCGCCGATCTTCCGGCGTCCGGCCCAGGGGGCCCGCCGGAAGTAGGCGTCGTCGCGGACCCAGGCGCCGGCGGCGCCGACGCCCCGCACGGTTCCGATCGCGCCGGAGCGTACGAGCTCCTTGATGGCGGGCACGGCGTGCGAGCCGAAGGACTGGAAGCCGACCTGGCAGGCGATGCCCG
The DNA here is from genome assembly GCF_036345975.1 of Streptomyces clavifer. Lineage (NCBI taxonomy): Bacteria > Bacillati > Actinomycetota > Actinomycetes > Kitasatosporales > Streptomycetaceae > Streptomyces > Streptomyces clavifer. The sequence goes on from NZ_CP107793.1 coordinate 1,743,775, forward strand.
CCTCCCGCACCCCGTCGGCCATCCGGGCGTAGTCGGCCCAGGTCGCGGCGGGCGGCTTCTCCAGGAGGAGGTGGACGCCGCGGGCCGCCGCGGTGAGGGCGAGCTCGGTGTGGGTCGGGATGGGGGTGCAGATGACGGCGACGCGCGCACCGGTGGAGTCCAGGAGCGCCCCGAAGTCGGCGGACTGCTCGGGCATCTCGTCGGCGAAGACGGCGAGTTCGTCGTCGGTCAGCGGGTTCAGTTCACAGATCCCGGCCAGCCTGACCAGGCCCTGGTGCTGGAGGCGGCGGAGGTTGGCGAGGTGCCAGCGGCCGTGGCCGCGGGCACCCGCCAGGACGACGGGCAGGGGTGTGGTGCTCATCGGGCCCTCCCCGCTCCGCCCCTGCGGGCTGTCTCGTCGGCGATGCGGCACGCGGTGTGCGGGCCGGGGCGTGCGGTCATGTCCGTCACCCCTTCACGGCGCCGGCGCTGAAGCCGGTGATGAGCCACTTCTGGATGAAGGCGAAGACGATCACCACGGGTACGGCGGCGATGACTCCACCCGCGGCCAGCGCGCCCAGGTCGACGCTGTCGGCGCCGATCAGGGTGTTGAGGCCGACCGGGATCGTCTGCTTGTCCTGCTCGCTGAGGAACATCAGGGCGAACAGGAAGTGGTTCCAGCTGTGCACGAAGGCGAAGGAGCCGACGGCGATCAGGCCGGGGCGCAGCAGCGGCAGGACGACGGTGCGGAAGGCCTTGAAGCGCGAGCAGCCGTCCACCCAGGCGGCCTCTTCGAGGGAGACCGGGACGTTCTTGATGAAGCCGCTGATCAGGATGATCGACAGGGGGAGCTGGAAGACGGTCTCCGCGATGACGACGCTCCAGAGGGAGTTGATCATCTGGAGGTTCTTGAAGATCTCGAAGAGCGGCACGAGCATCAGGGCGCCCGGGATGAACTGCGAGCAGAGCAGCGCCAGCATGAAGCCGCCCTTGATCTTGAAGTCGAACCGGGCCAGGGCGTAGCCGCCGGCCAGCGCGACCAGGGTCGTGGTGATCAGCGTCGCGACGCCGACGAGCATGCTGTTCTGGAAGAAGACGGCGAAGCTGCGCTCGTTCCAGACCTTGGAGAAGTGGTCCCCCGTCATCGGCCACGGCACCAGGGAGGTGGAGCCGGCGGGCCGTACGGCGAACAGGAGCATCCAGTAGAACGGGATGAGGGTGAAGAGCAGGTAGACGCCGAGCGGCAGGTAGATCTGCCAGCGCGGTACGTCGTCGAAGGCACGCTCGCGCTTGGTGCGGCGGCTCGAGAACGGCGGCGGGGCGCTGTGCCGCGCGGCGGGCTGTGCGGCGTTGTTCTTCTCTACGAGTGCGGCAGTCACTTGTGGTCGCCTCCGAACTTGCTCAGGCGCAGATAGACGATCGAGCAGAAGAGGAGGATCACGAAGGCGACGGTGGTGAGCGCGGAGGCGTATCCGAAGTCGTGACCCTCGATGCCTGTATTGGCTACGTACAGAGGCAGGGTCGTGGTCTCGCCGGCCGGTCCGCCTCCGGTGAGGGTGTAGAGCAGGTCGACGTTGTTGAACTCCCAGACGCCGCGCAACAGGGTGGCGAGGATGATCGCGTCCCGCAGGTGCGGGAGGGTGATGTGGAAGAACTGCCGCATCCGGCCCGCGCCGTCGACCGACGCCGCCTCGTACAGCTCCTTGGAGACGGACTGCAGGTCGGCGAGGATGAGGATGGCGAAGAAGGGGACTCCGCGCCAGAGTTCGGCGAGGGTCGCCGCCCAGAAGACGGTGCCGGTGTCGGAGAGGACCGAGGTGCCGTACTCACCGATTCCGGCGTCCGCGAGGTAGCGGCTGAAGCCGGTCGAGGAGTTGTAGAGCAGGATCCAGATGGTGCTGGTCAGCACGCCGGAAACGGCCCAGGGCGAGAAGACCATGGCGCGGGATATGCCACGGCCGATGAAGCTCTGGTTGACGATCAGGGCGAGCGCGAGACCGAGTGCGAGCTGCAGGGTCACCTGGACGACGACCCACTGGGCGCTGAAGCCGAGCGTCGGCCAGAACTGCTCGTCCTCGGTGAAGATCCTGGTGAAGTTGTCGAAGCCTGCGAAGCCGTTCCGCCACGGCTTGGTGACGTTGTAGTTCTGCAGGCTGTAGTAGAAGACGCTGATCACCGGGTAGGCGATGAAGCCCAGCATCAGCAGGCCCGCGGGCGCGATCAGCAGATACGGCAGGCGGCGTGGTGTGGACGAGCGACGCTTGGACTCCTTCCCCTTGGGGGGCGGTGTGGCCACGGCTGCGGAATGGGCCATGACGCGTCTCCGATCTCTGGAAAGTGCTGGATGTGCCGTGCTTTCGGTGCGTGGTGCAAGCGCTTACCGCATGGCGTTCGGTGTGCCGGACGGTGCGGCGCGCGGAATTCTCTTCGCCCGGGTCAGCCCGCGTAGGGGTCGGGCACCTCTCCCTGCCGGGCCAGGAACGTGAAGTCGCATCCGGTGTCGGCCTGGGTGATCTGGTCCTGGTAGAGCGCCCCGTAACCGCGCCCGTAGCGGGCGGGCGGCTCGGTCCACTCGGACCTGCGGGTCTCCAACTCCTCGTCGGACACGTCGAGGTGAAGCAGTCGCGCCTCGACGTCCAGGGTGATCAGGTCACCGGTGCGGACGAGGGCGAGCGGCCCGCCGACGAACGACTCGGGCGCGATGTGCAGCACGCACGCCCCGTAACTGGTGCCGCTCATCCGGGCGTCGGAGATCCGCACCATGTCCCGTACGCCCTGCTTCAGCAGGTAGTCCGGGATCGGCAGCATGCCGTACTCGGGCATTCCGGGGCCGCCCTTGGGACCTGCGTTGCGCAGGACCAGCACATGGTCCGGGGTGAGGGCCAGGGCCGGGTCGTTGATGGTGCGCTGCATCTCCTTGTAGTCGTCGAAGACGACCGCGGGTCCGGTGTGGCGCAGCAGGTGCGGCTCGGCGGCGATGTGCTTGATGACGGCGCCGTCGGGGCAGAGGTTGCCGCGCAGCACGGCCACGCCGCCCTCCTCGGCCAGCGGGTTGTCCCGCTCCCGGATGACCTCGGCGTTGTGCACCAGCGCCCCGTCGAGCTGTTCGCGCAGGGTGGCGTGCGCGACGGTGGGGCGGTCCAGGTGCAGTACGTCGGTGAGCCGGGCCAGGAATCCGGGCAGCCCGCCGGCGAAGTGGAAGTCCTCCATCAGGTACTTCCCGCCGGGGCGGAGGTTGGCGAGGACGGGCACGGTACGGGCGATGCGGTCGAAGTCGTCCAGCGTGAGCTTCACCCCGGAGCGGCCCGCCATCGCGATCAGGTGGATGACTGCGTTGGTGGAGCCGCCGAGCGCGAGGACGGTGGCGACGGCGTCGTCGTACGCGTCGGCGGTGAGGATCTTCGACAACGTCAGCTGTTGCCACACCAGTTCGACGATACGAAGGCCCGACTCCGCGGCCATCCGGTCGTGACCGGAGTCGACGGCCGGGATCGAGGAGGCGCCCGGCACCGTGACGCCCAGCGCCTCGGCGGCGGCCGTCAGGGTGGACGCGGTGCCCATGGTCATGCAGTGACCGGGCGAGCGGGCGAGCCCGTTCTCCAGTTCCGCCATCTCGCAGTCGCCGATCAGCCCGGCCCGCTTGTCGTCCCAGTACTTCCACATGTCCGTGCCGGAGCCGAGGACCTCGTTGCGCCAGTGCCCCGGCAGCATCGGCCCGGCGGGCACGAAGACGGTCGGCAGGTCGACGGACGCGGCACCCATGAGGAGCGCGGGGGTCGACTTGTCGCAGCCGCCCAGCAGCACGGCGCCGTCGACGGGGTAGGAGCGCAGCAGCTCCTCCGTCTCCATCGCCAGCATGTTGCGGTAGAGCATCGGGGTCGGCTTCTGGAAGGTCTCCGAGAGCGTGGAGACCGGGAATTCGAGCGGGAAGCCGCCCGCCTGCCAGACGCCCCGCTTGACCGCCTGCGCGCGGTCGCGCAGGTGGACGTGGCAGGGGTTGATGTCGGACCAGGTGTTGAGGATCGCGATGACCGGCTTGCCGAGGTGCTCCTCGGGGAGGTAGCCGAGCTGCCGGGTGCGGGCCCGGTGGCTGAACGAGCGGAGCCCGTCCGTGCCGTACCACTGGTGGCTGCGCAGCTCCTCGGGGGTGATGCGGGCGCCGTCGGTGCCGGTCATATGGACCACCCGGCGACCTGGTTCGCGACCTCGGCGCGCTGCGCCTCGGGCAGGACCCGGCTCGGGGCGCGGACGTCGCGCCGGCAGAGGCCGAGCGAGGCCAGGGCCTCCTTGACGACGGTCACGTTGTTGGCGGACTGCCGGTCGGCGCGCAGCTCCTCGAAGCGGCGGATCTGTTCCCAGACCTTCATGGCCGCCGCGTAGTCGCCGGCCCGCAGCGCCTCCAGCATCGTCAGCGAGACGCCGGGGGCGATGTTGACGAGGCCGGAGGTGAATCCGGTGGCCCCGGTGGCGAAGTAGGAGGGGGCGTACAGCTCCGCGAGCCCCGCCACCCAGACGAACCGGTCCAGGCCGGCGTCCCGGGCGAAGGCGCCGAAGCGGGCGGCGTCCGGGACGGCGTACTTCACGCCGATGACGTTGGGGCAGCTGTCGGCGAGCTCGACGAGCCGTTCACCGGCGAGCAGCGGGTTGCGGATGTAGGGGACGACGCCGAGCTCCGGCACGGCCTCGGCGATGGCCCGGTGGTAGTCGACCCAGCCGTCCTGCGAGACGTAGGGGTGGACCGGCTGGTGCACCATGACCATCTCGGCGCCCGCGTCCCTGGCGTGCTCGGCGGCGGCGACGGCGGTCGGCACGTCGTGGCCGACGCCCACCAGGACGGTGGCACGGCCCCGCGCCTCGTCCACGGTGAGCTCGGTGACGGTGCGCCGCTCGTCGGGGGTCAGCGCGTAGAACTCCCCGGTGTTGCCGTTCGGGGTGACGATGCGGACTCCACCGTCGAGCAGTCTTCGCAGCAGGGCGCGGTGCTCCGCGGCGTCGATGCTCCCGTCCTCGGCGAACGGGGTCACCGGGATCGCCACAACGTCTGCGAGGGCCGCCTTCAGCGGGGAGAGGTCCATGCGGACTGGCCTTTCGTCGAGGTGCTGGTGGTTCAGGTCCAGCTGGTGGTTCACGCCGCGTCACCCCCGTCTTCGTCGTCGGGGAACGCGCGGCGTACGAACGATGCGATGTGGTTGTGCAGAGCCCCGGCGGCGGCCTCCGCGTCGTCGGTGAGGGCGAGCCGCAGGATCTCCCGGTGCTCGGCCGCCTCGCGCTCCCAGGACGGGTTGGTCGCCCAGGCCACGGTCGACACGAGGGCGGCCTGGTCACGGATCTCGTCGAGCATCCGGGAGAGCAGCGGGTTGCCGCAGGGCACGTAGAGGGCCCGGTGGAAGTCGCGGTTGGCGAGCGACCTGTCGGCCTTGTCGATGGCCATGTCGGCCCGCTCCAGGGCTTCCTGGGCCGCCTCCAGCGAGGACTTGCGGGTGATGGAGCGGCGCAGCGCCTCGGGCTCCAGGAGCAGGCGCACGTCGTACACCTCCCGGGCCATGGCCGCGTCCACGAGCCGCACGGTGGCGCCCTTGTACTGGCTCATGACCACGAGTCCCGTCCCGGCGAGCGTCTTCAGCGCCTCGCGCACGGGGGTCTTCGACACCCCGAACTGAGCGGCGAGTTCGGTCTCGACCAGCGCCTGTCCCGGTCTCAGCTGCGCGGTGAGGATGGCGTGCTTGATCGCCTCCAGCACGTACTGGGTCCGGGACGGAATCGGGGCAGGCGCAAAGGTCATGGGTGAAGGGCTCTCGCATCTCGCGTATCGCGTCTCATATATGACGTACGAAGTACGACGCGATGAAGCTAGAGCGGTCCTGAATGTTTCGTCAACGCTTCTGACAAAAGATGTTTGCGTGTAGTTCTCAGACGCCTGCCCGACGTCCTCAAGTGTCCCTGGCCGCCGAGGGCGGCCCTTCGGGCGTGCTCATGCCGAGTCTGTGCAGGTCACGCCGGTGCGGGGCGGGCCGTGCCGGTGCGCGCGGCGGCACGCGGCCGCGTGACCCGGCTCCGCCGGGCGGGGGGTGCTCGTCCCAGGATCCGGTACGGCTGCGACGGGGCCGGCCGCCGGCGCGCGGGGCACGTCGCCGCCCCGCTCGGACAGTTCGGCGACCCCGGGGGTGGACGGGTCAGGGTCCCGGCCCCCGGCGGACTCGGCCTCGGACACCCGGCGGCGAGCGGGGGTGAGCCAGGCCGCGGCGGGGCTGCCGGACATACGCTGACGCGCGCTGACGCCGTCCGGCCGGGAGTGCCGCGTCGAGGTCCCCTGCCGCCCGTCGACGGCGGGTCGTCGTGGAGGGCTGCCGGGCGGGGTGGAGCCGGGCTCGGAGCGCGGCAGCGGGCCGCGACGGCCCGTCCGGTGCCGACGACGGCCGAATGCGGCGGGGCGGAGCCGGTCGGCGGCGCCACGGGGCGCGTACGGTGCCGCCGTCGGTGGGGGCCGGTCACCGCGGCGGAGCCGGTTCCCGGTCGGCAGGGGCGGCCGACGGGCACCCCTGCCGACCGGCCGTCAACGGCCGATGCGTGAGAGCGCGTCGCCGACGGCGTCGAGGTCCGGCCCGGAGGCCAGTCCCGCGTGGTAGAGGCGCAGTTCGGTCGCACCGAGCGAGCGGGCGTGCGCGACGTCCCGCTCGAGTGTCCCGGGGCTGCCGCCCATGCCCGTGACCACGTTGAAGTTGGCGGCCAGCACCCCGGAGAGCCCGGCGAACGGCCCGAGCACCGCCTCACGGGCGGCGTCGGGGCCGGTGCAGGGCAGCACCACGCCGTCCGCCGTGGACAGGATGTGCGCGGGGTCCACCCCGACGTTGGCGCCCACCCGGTACGAGGCCGGGTCCGCGTGCAGCAGGACCTGGAAGTCCGGGTCCTGTGCCGCCTGCCGTACGGCGGCGACGGCCGCTTCCTGGAGCCCTCTGGCGACCTGTTCGCGCCACTGCCGGGTGGCACCGGCGAGGCCGGCGCCCAGCAGCTTCTCGACCCCGGACCAGCCGGTCTCCGCGGAGCCCGGTGCGGCCCAGACGGGCTCCAGGGCCCTGCGCACAGCGGCCCGGAGCTCGTCCGGGTCGAGGCCCTGTCCGGCGTACCCGGCCCGGCAGTCGGCGCAGAAGCAGAGCGACATCAGGTACTGCGCCGCGTCCCCGAGGGCGACCCCCGACGTCTTGTCGTGGGCGTGCAGATGGGCGAAGCCGTACCAGCCGCAGGACTCCAGATCGGTTCCCTCGGCCCCGGGGCGCACGGCCGCCTCCGCCGCCAGGTCCACGAGATACGCGTGCACGGCGGGCTGCGCGATGCACGGCGCCCACGGGTAGCGGTCGCCGTAGGCGTTGACCACGGAGGTGTCCGGATGCTCGGCGCCCATGCGGGAGTTGTGCGCCAGCACCACCCAGGAGTGCACCGTCAGGCCGGCGCCGGCCAGGGCCTCGGCGGCCTCGGCGTACGGGTCGTCGCCGGGCACCCAGGACTGCGGGTACGGGTGCAGCCCGCGCCCCGCCCAGCGTCCGTAGTCCGGCGGGTAGAGCACCGCCGCGTGCTCGGCCGTGACGATCCGGCGGCCGGGGTGGCGCGGGGTCAGGGCGCGCGTCGAGTGGTAGGCGGAGGCGAGCGTCACCTGCTGGACGCCGAGGTCCGTGAGGCGCGCCGCGGCGTCCGGGTCGCCGACGACGTCCCAGGGGTAGAGGAAGGCAGCGGTCTTCACCCGTGCTCCCCCTGCCCCTGGCCGTGCTTCTCGAGCAGGGCGCGGCCGTCCGCGATGATCCGGGTCAGCTCCTCGATGTGCGCGTCCGTGGGCTCGGTGAGCGGGGTGCGCACCCCGCCGACGTCCAGACCCTCCAGCCGGACGCCCGCCTTCACCAGCGACACCGCGTAGCCACGGCCCTCGGCACGCAGCTCGACGAGCGGCCGGTAGAAGTGGTCGAGGAGTGCGTTGACGAGGTCGTCGTCGCCGGATTCCAGCGCCCGGTAGAAGGCCAGGGCGATGTCGGGCGCGAAGGCGAACACGGCGGAGGAGTAGAGCGTGACGCCGATGCCCCGGTAGGCGAGCCCGGTGAGTTCGGCGGTGGGCAGCCCGTTGAAGTACAGGAAGTCCCGGCCCGGCAGGCCGGCGCGCACGGCGCTGACGATGCGCTGCATCAGGTCGAGGTCGCCGTAGCCGTCCTTGAGGCCGATGACCCCGGGGGTCTGCGCCAGGGCGAGGACGGTCTCCGGGGTGAAGACGGCGTTGTCGCGCTGGTAGACGATCGTGTCCAGGCCGGTGGCCGCGGCGAGCGCGGTGTAGTGGCCCAGCAGCCCCTCCTGGCCGGCGACGACGAGGTACGGGGGCATGGCCAGCAGGCCGTCCGCACCCGCTTCCTCGGCGAGCTCCGCGTACTGGATCGCGAGCGCCGTGCCGTAGCCGGCGCCCGCGACGACGGGCACCTGTCCGGCGGTCTCCTCGACCGCCGCGGCGACGACGGCGCGGAACTCCTGCGGGGTCAGCGCGTGGAACTCGCCCGTTCCGCAACAGGCGAAGACCGCCGCGGCACCGGCGTCGACGCCCTTGCGCACATGCGCGCGGAAGGCGTCGAGGTCCACGGTGCCGTCCGGCCCGTAGGCGGTGACGGGGAAGAAGAGCGGCCCGGCGACATCGGTGAGTCGGGCGGCAAGGGGGGCTGAGGTCACTGGCGCTCCCTGAGCAGATTCAGGCGTGCACAATTATGATCGGTGTCCATATTCATGAACGCCGCCACGCTAAGGCAGCCACCCGTCACAGGTCAAGACGAGAACACTCAACCCCGGCGCGGAGCAGCCCACTCCGGGGGACACTTGACGTGATCCGCCGGAACTTCTTAGCTTGTCCATGCATGTGAATGCCCAGGATGTGACGCACCGAGCCGTGCCATGCCCGTGCGCCACGCGTACCTTGCTGTCCGGACGCACCGCACAGCACCGCCGTCCGCGTACACCGCGTCCCGCGCCCGCACCGAGGAGATCCCCGTATGCCCGCTCCCCGCACCGTCCTGCTCACCGGCGCCGCAGGCGGCCTCGGCACCCTGATGCGGGGGCTGCTGCCCGCGTACGGCTACGAGCTCCGCCTCTTCGACGTCACCCCCATCGAGGGCGAGCCCGACGCGATAACGGCCGACCTCGGCGACAAGGAGGCGCTCCGGGAGGCCGTACGGGGTGTCGACGCGATCATCCACCTCGCGGGCATCTCCCTGGAAGCCTCGTTCGACAAGATTCTGCGCTCCAACATCGAGGGCACGTACAACCTCTACGAGGCCGCGCGCGAGGAGGGCGTCGGGCGCATCGTGTTCGCCTCCTCCAACCACGCCATCGGCTACACCCCGCGCCCGGCGGCCGGCGACGCGCTGATCCCGGTCGACACCCCCCGCCGCCCCGACACCTTCTACGGGCTCTCGAAGTCCTTCGGCGAGGACCTCGCCCAGTTCTACTGGGACAAGCACGGTGTGGAGACCGTCTCCGTGCGGATCGGCTCCTGCTTCACGGAGCCGACGTCGGTCCGCATGCTCTCCGTCTGGATGAGCCCGGGTGACGGCGCCCGCCTCTTCCACGCGGCCCTGACCGCCCCGGACGTGCGGCACACCGTGGTCTACGGCTCCTCCGACAACACCCGGCTGTGGTGGGACCTGACGACCGCCAAGTCCCTCGGCTACGCGCCGCAGGACGACTCGGAGCAGTACGCCGACAAGCTCGTCGCCGAGCACGGGGAGCTGGACCCGCAGAACCCCGAGCACGCCCACATCGGCGGCCACTTCGTCACGGACCCGCCCATCTGGCCGTACTGACGCACCGCTCGGAATTCCCGCGACGGGGCCCGGGGGACTCGGGCACCATACGGACCATGCCCCGACCTTCCGGATTCCGGTACGAACAGCACGGCGACGCGAGCGTCACGATCACCCACCACGGCCGCCCCGCGGGCACCCTGCGCGGCGGCCGCGCGGAGCGTTTCCTGGCCGAGGTGGAGTCCGGTGACGCCCAGCTGGTGATGGCCCGCTGGACGGGCGCGTACAAGCACGGGAACGAACGCACCGCCCGCGCCCACCCGCGCAACCGCGCCGCGGGCGGGCGCTGAGCCGTACGGAGCAAGTCCCCGAAGGTAAGGGAACGGCAAAGCCGGGTCGTTCGTTACCCCGTGCATGACCGCAATGACCCCCGGCTCGAACATCCCTCTCTCCGCCGCCCGCGTGGCGGTGGACGTCGCCGCCCCGGTGCGGCTCGACGTCTCGGGCCTGCTGCTCACCGCCGACGGCACGGTGCGCTCCGACGACGACTTCATCTTCTACAACCAGCCCTCGGGCCCCGGCGTGACGTACCGCTCGGGCGGCGGCTCCGCGCCCGACGCGATCGTGGTGGACACCACCGCGGTCCCGCCCGGCATCGAGAAGATCGTCGTCACCGCCAGCCCCGACGCGGACGGCCGGACGTTCCAGGGCATCGAGCCCACCGCCACCGTGCGCAACGCGGACGACGGCAGCGCGCTCGCCACCTTCACCCCGCCCCAGCTGGGTTCCGAGACGGCTCTGGTGGTCATCGAGATCTACCTGCGCAACGGCGCGTGGAAGGCCCGCGCGGTCGGCCAGGGCTATGCCGACGGGCTGGCGGGCATCGCCAAGGACTTCGGCGTGTCGGTGGAGGAGCCCGCCCCGGCGGCCGCACCCGCACCGGTCCCGGCCGCCGCACCCGTCGCTCCCCCGGTGGCCGCCGCCCCCGTGGACCCGCGGATCGCTCCCCCGGCTCCGCCCGCCGCGCCGCAGGCCCCCGCCCCCTCCGGGAAGATCAACCTCGACAAGGGCCGGGTCAGCCTCCAGAAGAACCAGACCGTGTCCCTGGTCAAGGGCGGCCGGCCGCTGCTCTCGCAGGTCAAGATGGGTCTGGGCTGGGAGCCCGCGTTCCGCGGCAAGGACATCGACCTCGACGCCTCGGTGATCGCTTTCGGCCCCAACCGCAATCACCTGGACAGCTGCTACTTCGGCAAGCTCTCCATCCTGAACGGCGCGGTCAAGCACTCCGGCGACAACCTCACGGGCGAGGGCGCGGGCGACGACGAGGTGATCGTCGTGGACCTCGGCCGGATCCCCGCCGACGCGACGGGCCTGGTCTTCACGGTCAACTCGTTCACCGGGCAGAAGTTCACCGAGGTCGCCAAGGCGTACTGCCGGCTGATCGACGCGGCCACCGGCGAGGAGCTGGTCCGCTTCGACCTGACGGGCGCGGAGCCGCAGACGGGCGTGTTCATGGCCAAGCTGATCAAGCAGTTCTCCGGCGAGTGGGAGATGACCGCCATGGGCGAGTTCGTGAAGTCGAGGACCGTCCGCGGCATGGTGAAACCCGCCGCGAAGGCCCTGTAGCGGCCGCAGGTGCCCCGGAACGGCTTCCGGGGCACCTGGTGGATCTCTCCTCAGGTGCCCCGGATCCGGAGAACATCCGGTCGGACGCTGTACGTGCTCGTCTTCCCTCTCAGAGCTTGGTCAGCTTGGAGTACGGGCTCAGGATCCTCCCCTGTCGCCCCGAGAAGTCGATGAGCACTGCGTCGTTGTCGCCCTCGACAGCGAGGACTCGGCCGAGTCCGAACTGGTCGTGCGACACCCTGTCGCCCACATCGAAGCATTCGACCGGTGGGGCCGCCTGGGCCGGGCGGTTGAAGGGACTGGAAGGCAGGTGACGCCGGGATCCGGCTGACTGTTTCATTACATTGAGTATGCGCCCTGCGGGCGTCCAATGCCATGCCCGTCCGCTTCCGGAGGGCAGTAGTGCCGGATTCGTAACCAGCCGTTCCGGGGCCGCCCGGCGCTCCCGCCCGCTTCCAACAGGGGTGTCATGCGGAATGTCGCGGCGGAGCGCCCCCGGCGGTGTGGCGCTTCTCGCGTCCCGGCGGCCCGTGCCCGGCCCGGCACGCCGCGAGGTTCCGGCGACGTCCCGGGTGGGGGCGGGGCACCGTCGCGGGGGCGCCCCGCTCGCATCCCCGTACGAGAGGTACGGGGGCCTGCTCGTCGGTGACGGGCAGCACCCGCCGGGCTCCCCAGGCGTTCCGGGAGCGGCGAGCGCGCGGGGTCCGGGTCAGTGCCGGTTGGGCTGGCGCTTCCACGGACCGGTGATGGCGAGCATGATGCCGGGGTTCTGGATGTTGGCGAACAGCGTCCGGCCGTCCGGGGAGAACGTCACTCCCGCGATCTCGCTGTAGGAGGGGTCGTCCTCCGTGCCCGCGTTGAGGTCGTTGCGGGCGATCGGGTAGGTGCGGCCGCTGTCGGTGGCCCCGAAGAGGTGCTGGATCCCGTCGCCGTCCTCCGAGATGACGATGCCGCCGTAGGGGGACACCGTGATGTTGTCCGGGCCGTCGAAGGCACCGTCGGCGGACGGGTCCGGGTTGACGCCGAGGAGCACCTTCAGGGTCACCGTGCGGCGCTTGGGGTCGTAGAACCAGACCTGGCCGTCGTGCGCGACCGGGCTCTCACCGCGGGCGTACGAGGAGACGAAGTAGGCACCGCCGTCGCCCCACCACATGCCCTCCAGCTTGCGGGCACGGGTGACCTGGGTGTTGTCGAACTGCTTGCGCACGGAGACGGTCCTGGCGTCGCGGTCCGGCACGTCGACCCAGTCCACGCCGTAGACGGTGCCGATCTCCGTGGCGCGGGACAGGTCGTCGACGAACGCGCCCTTCTTGTCGAAGCACTTGGTGGCCTGAAGGACACCGGCGTCGTCGGCGAGGGTGCGCAGCTTGCCGCGGCCGTGCTTGAAGCCGTGCGGCGGGACCCAGCGGTAGAGGAGGCCGTTGGGGCCCGAGGCGTCCTCGGTCAGGTAGGCGTGGCCGCGCTTCGGGTCGATGACGACGGCCTCGTGGGCGTACCGGCCGAAGGCCTTGATCGGGCGCGGGTCGCGGTTGGCGCGCTTGTCGTAGGGATCGACCTCGAAGACGTACCCGTGGTCCTTGAGCAGGCCGTTCTTGCCGGCCTTGTCCTCGGTCTCCTCGCAGGTGAGCCAGGTGCCCCAGGAGGTGCTGCCGCCTGCGCAGTTGGTGGACGTGCCGGCGATGCCGACCCACTCGGCGGTACGGCCGTCGGCGCGGGTCTCCACGACGGTGCAGCCACCGGCCGCGACCGGGTCGTAGACGAGGCCCTCGGTGAGCGGGACCGGGTACTTCCAGCCGGCGCGGGTGCCGCTCAGCTCGTGGTTGTTGACGAGGAGGGTGACACCGCGGGCGCCCTCGAAGGCGGCCGTGCCGTCGTGGTTGGAGGGGGTCGGCTCGCCCGTCTCCAGCTTGGTGACACCGCTGTGCGTGAGGATGCGGTACGAGAAGCCGGCGGGCAGCGCGAGAATGCCCTTCGGGTCGTCGACGAGCGGCCCGTAGCCCAGCTTCTTGTCGTGACCGTGGCCGTGGCCGTCGTCATGGCCGTGACCGTGGCCGTTTCCGTGCCGGGCGTCCTCGGCCGCCAGCGCGCCGGGGGCGGTGGCGAGGGCGCCGACGGCGCCGGTGAGCGCGATACCGGCGCCGGTGAGCGCGGACTGCTTGGTGAATTCCCTGCGCGTGAAGGACATCGCGGACTCCTGGTGCAGCGTGGCCGGGGTGGGGATGGCGCGATCACGTTCCCCTCCCCGCACCAACACCAGTTGAACGACATACGACGTCCAGCGGGCCTGCACGTCAAACCGTCCGGCCTATCGGGACGAAACCGGCCACGATCCCTCACGCGACCGGCCCCGACTGGCCGAAAACATCTGGTTGCGGGGTCAGCTCTTCGCGCGCGACCGGGCCTTGAAGGCGGCCTTGCGGGCGTCCTTCGCCGTCTTGCGGTCGCGGTGCAGCCGCCCCATCGCCTCGAGCACCTCGCCCGTGGCCGGGTGCTCCACACGCCACGCCTCGTCGAAGAAGCCGCTGTGCTGCCCGGAGAGCCCTTCGACCAGTTCCTGGAGCTCGCCCATGTCGCCTTCGGCGTCCAGCTGGGCGGCGATCGTGTCGATGGCGAGCCAGAAGATCATCGACTCCGGCGGCGCGGGCACGTCGGCCGCGCCCCGCTCGGCGAGCCAGACGCGGGCCAGCCCGCCGAGTTCGGCGTCGTCGAGCACCTCGCGCACCGCGGGCTCGGCCGCGGGGCCGGCCAGGGCGAGGGCCTGCTGGCAGTGCAGCCTGCGCAGGGGCGCGCCCCGGTCGGCACCGCGCGCGGCGCCCAGCAGCTCGGTCGCGGCGGCCACCGCCCCGTCCGCCTCGCGCCGTCCGAGCCAGAGCCCGATCTCGGCGCGTGCGGCGTCCTCGGGGTAGGGGGCGAGGCCGTCGAGGAGGACGTCGGCGCCCTTGTCCGCGAGGTCGCCGACCGCGGGGGCGTCCACCCCGGCCTCCAGCATCCGCTCACGGATGCCGTAGAGGCCGAGCGGGGTCAGCCTGACCATCCCGTACCGGGTGACGTCCTCGTCGTCCGCGGGCGGCGACGCCTCCTCGGCCTCCTCGACCAGCAAGGACTCGTCCACCGGCCGGTACTCGACGATCCCGATGGGTTCGAGCACCCGGAACTGGTCGTCCAGCCGCATCATCGCCTCGGACACCTGCTCGAGGACCTCGTCGGTGGGCTCGCCCATGTCCTCGGGCACGACCACGGAGGCGGCGAGGGCGGGCAGCGGCACGGGCCCGTCGCCGGGTCCGGCGTCCGAGAGGGTCAGCACGTAGAGGTTGCCGAGCACCCCGTCGAGGAACGCCGCCTCCTCCTCCGGGTCCCAGTCCAGGGCGTCGAAGTCGACGCTGCCGTCCTCGTTGACGAGGTCGGCGAAGTCGTCGAACGCGGGCGCGGTGGCGTCGGCGTGCACGGCGTCCAGACCGTCCAGCCAGATCGCGAGGACGTCCTGCGGAGACCCTCCGGTCAGCAGGGCCAGGTTCTCTCCGGCGGTGACGGTGCCCTCGGCGTCGTCGTCCGCCGCGCCGTCCTCCTCGTGCGGGTCCTCGACGTCCACGAGCCCGGTGTCGACGGCGAGGCGCCAGGCCTCACTGGCGTACGCGGCGCCGTCCTCGTCATCGGCGAGGCCGAGGTGGGCGGCGGCCTCGGGCAGTTGCGCGTCGACGAGCTCGCCACCGGCGCCCACCCGGGTTCCGGGGCCCGCCCAGCGGGCGAGGCGGACGGCGCGGGCGAGCAGCGGAGCGGCCAGCGCGTCCCGTGCCAGCTCGGCCTCGGTGTGCAGCCGCACCGGCGGCAGGGAGGGGCGCTCTGCGGACATCAGGGGGTTCTCCTCGGGCATGCTCTGGATGTGTGCAGGCGGGCTCCCTTGCGCACGGGAGCCCGGGGCGGCCCTTGCAGTGGAATGCGGCGCCGCCGCTCCAGCGTAGACGCATTTCGTCCCGAGCCGCCCGGTTCTCCCACATGCCCGTCCGAGGACCGGCGGCGCAACCCGCGGCGACTCGAACACCGCGTCAGCACCGGTCCGTTGACGGATGCGGTCGCCGGCCACCCGCCCCGACCGGCGCCCACTGTTCAGCGCCCCTTCACGTACACCCGGAGCAGATCTAAGTGGACCTGAACGGTCCGCCGAGCCGACACTGCGGACATGACAGCCAACCCGGCCAGGCCCTTCGGCCGCGCCCTCTGCGCCATGATCACACCGTTCACCCCCGCAGGTGACCTGGACCTGGAGGCCGCCCGCAGGCACGCCTCCCGCCTGGTCGCGGACGGCTGCGACGGCCTCGTACTGAGCGGCACCACCGGCGAGTCCCCGACCACCACCGACGAGGAGAAGACCGCGCTGCTGCGGGCGGTGCGCGAGGCGGTGGGCGACGGCGTCCCGCTCCTCGCCGGAGTGGGGAGCGCCGACACCCGGCACACGGTCCGGCTGGCGCGGGAGGCCGAGGCGGCGGGAGCGGACGGCCTGCTGGTGGTGACGCCGTACTACAGCCGTCCCCCGCAGGCTGCCGTGGAGGCGCACTTCGTCCGGGTCGCGGAGGCCACCGGCATCCCGCTCATGCTGTACGACATCCCCGGCCGCACCGGCACCCGGATCGAGCCCGGCACCCTCCTGCGGCTGGCGGAGCACCCGCGCATCGTGGCGGTCAAGGACTGCTCGTACGACCTGCTGGGCGCGACGAAGGTGATGGCACGGACCCCGCTCGCCTACTACTCGGGCTGCGAGGAGCTGAACCTCCCGCTGTACGCGGTCGGCGGCGCCGGCTACGTCAGTACGGTGGCGAACGTGGTCCCACGCCGGATGCGGGCCGTCCTGGACGCGTTCGACGCCGGCGACACGGCGGAGGCCGCCCGCCTGAACGGCCTCGCCGTGCGACTGGTCGAGGCCATGATGTGCTCCGGCCTGCCCGGTACGGTCACCGCGAAGGCGCTGCTGGACGCGGGCCCGGTCCGCGAACCGCTGCAGCCCGCCGGCCGCGAGGCGACCGACGGGCTGCGCAGGGTGTACGAGGAACTCCTCGCCGTCACGGACTAGTTGTGGCTGTGCAGCACCTCGTTGAGCCCGCCCCACACCGCGTTGTTCGGGCGGGCCTCGACGGTGCCGGAGACCGAGTTGCGGCGGAAGAGGATGTTCGAGGCGCCGGAGAGCTCCCGGGCCTTGACGACCTGCCCGTCCGGCAGCGTGACGCGGGTGCCGGCCGTGACGTACAGCCCGGCCTCGACGACGCACTCGTCGCCGAGGGCGATCCCGACGCCCGCCTCGGCGCCGACCAGGCAGCGCCGGCCGATGACGATGCGCTCCTTGCCGCCGCCGGACAGGGTGCCCATGGTGGACGCGCCGCCGCCGATGTCGGAGCCGTCGCCCACGACGACGCCCGCCGAGATGCGGCCCTCGACCATGGAGGTGCCGAGGGTGCCCGCGTTGAAGTTGACGAAGCCCTCGTGCATCACCGTCGTACCGGCGGCCAGGTGCGCCCCGAGCCGCACCCGGTCGGCGTCGGCGATCCGCACACCCTTGGGCGCGACGTAGTCCGTCATCCGGGGGAACTTGTCCACCGAGGTGACCTGCAGGTGCAGGCCCTCGGCGCGCGCGTTGAGACGGACCTTCTCGAGGTCGTCGACGGCCACCGGGCCCAGGGACGTCCAGGCGACGTTGGCGAGGAAGCCGAAGATCCCGTCGAGGTTCTGGCCGTGGGGCCGCACGAGGCGGTGCGAGAGCAGGTGCAGACGCAGGTAGGTGTCGTGCGCGTCGAGGGGCTTGTCGTCGAGCGAGGAGATGACCGTGGCCACGGCGACGACCTCCACCCCGCGTCGGGCGTCCACACCGATGGCCCTGGCCGCGCCCTCACCGAGGCGGTTCACGGCCTCGTCGGCGCCGAGGCGCCGGGTCCCCGCGGGCCCGGGGTCGGCGACGAGCTCGGGGGCGGGGAACCAGGTGTCGAGGACGGTGCCGTCACCGGCGATGGTGGCGAGGCCGGCGGCGACGGCGCCGGTGGTGCGGGCGGAACCCTGGGAAGTCGTGTCGGTCATGGACAGAACCTAACCGCCCGGGCACCGCGCGGGCCAACCGGTCTCGCCGTCCGGGCGCCGCGCGGACCGCGCGGTCGCCACCCGGGCGGACCGGGCCCGCACGTCCGGACGCCCGCGAGACGCCACGCCCCGGCACCGCGCGCCCCCGTCTCCCGTGGCGGCCCTGCGGGTTCACACGGCCGGCGGCCCCGTGTCGCGGGTGCCGCCGCCGTCCACGATCCGGGCCAGCATCTCGCGCGTGTACGCGGCGTCGAAGTCGCCGCCCGTGAGCAGCACCTGGAGACTGATGCCGTCGAGCAGGGCGACCAGGGCCCGCGCGGTCGCCGGGTCGGTGCGGCGGGCGACCAACTCGCCCAGGCCGTCGGCCCACTCGGCGGCTACGGCACGCAGGGCAGGGCGCCGGAGTGCGGCCAGGTACAGCTCGTACTCCAGCTCCATGGGCCCCCGGCCGCCGGCGAACCACTCCCCCAGCAGCCTGGTCAGCTCGTCGGCGAGACCGGCCGCCGGGTCGGCGAAGTACGCGCTCTCCCGCACGGTCTGCGCGAAGTTGTCGTTGCACCGGCGCAGCGCGGCGACCAGCAGCTCGTCGAGCGACGCGAAGTGGTACGTCGTCGAACCGAGCGGCACATCGGCCTCCGCGGCGACGGAGCGGTGGCTGAGCCCGGCGATGCCCCGCTCCCCGACGACGCGGATGGCCGCCTCGATGATGCGCTCGCGCCGCTCGGGGTCGTAGCGGCGTGCCATCAGTGGGCTCCGCCGAGATTGAGCACCACGACCCCCGCGACGATCAGCGCGACTCCGGCCAGCTTCGCCGGACCGGCGGACTCCCCCATCCAGATGATCCCGATGGCGGCGACGGCCGCGGTGCCCGCTCCCGCCCATATGGCATAGGCCGTGCCCACGGAGAGCGTCTTCAGGGTCTGGGCGAGCAGCGCGAACGCCAGCACATAGCCCACGACCGTGGCGAGGGAGGGCCACAACCGGGTGAAGCCCTCGCTGTACTTCATGGCCGTCGTCCCGGCCACCTCCGCCGCGATCGCCGCGGCAAGCAGTCCATATCCCATGCGTACGAATGTACACATCGTTGCGTACGCCCGTACACAACACCCGGTGCGCCCGCCCCGTTCCGCAGCCGTCGAAGGGCGCTACGGTGTGCCGACCGGTCGTACCGGATGAAGAACGCACGACAACAACACAACGGAGTGGCAGTGGCGCAGGACGCAGGGTGGGGCGGAGGCGCGCCGTACGGCGGAGCTCCGTACGGGGGGCCTCCGGGGTGGGGCGGCTGGGTTCCGCCGCCGAAACCAGGGGTGATACCGCTCGCACCGCTGAAGCTCGGGGACGTGCTCAACGGGGCGTTCTCGACGATGGGCAAGTACTGGAAGCAACTGTTCGGCATGGGAGCCGCCCTCTACGGCGGCGCGGCACTGCTGATGGCGGCGGCGGTCGCGATCGCCTACTCCGCGGTCGGCGACCACCTGGAGAGGGTGGTCTCGCTCCGCGACGGGGAGGAGGCCGCCTCGGCGGACGTCGTCCCCCTCGTGATCGCGGTCTCCGTGCTGGCGCTGCTGGGGATCGCCCTGATGGCGATCGTCTCGGGCCTGATGTTCGCGGTGGTCCCCCTGGTACTGCAGGAGGCCGTGCTGGGGCGGGCCATCACCTTCGCCGCCGTGTGGCAGCGGGCCTGGGCCCATGCCGCCCGGGTGATCGGCACGCTGGTCCTCATGGCCCTGGTCGCGGTCGTGCCGATGCTGCTGATCATGGCCGCCCTCTTCGGAGTGGTCATCGTCGCGATCACCCGGGACAGCACGGGCGGCAGCCCCGCCATGGCCACGACGATCGGTGTCCTCGGCGCCCTGCTGACCACACCGCTGGCCGTCTGGATCTGGGGCAAGATCTGCCTGGCACCGGCGATCGTGGTCTTCGAGGGGCAGAGCCCCGTGGCCGCGCTGCGCCGCTCCTCCCAGCTGGTCCGCGGCGACTGGTGGCGGATCTTCGGCATCGCACTGCTGGTCTCCGTGATGGCGTCGACAGCGGGCTACTTCATCCAGATGCCGTTCTCGGTCCTGGGCATGGTCCCCGCCATGATCGGCACCTCGTCGCCGGGCGGCGATCCCAGCCCCACGGCGATCGTCGTCGCGATGATCGGCTACCTCGTCTCGATGATGATCGGGCAGATGGTGAGCCAGATCATCTCCACGACGTTCCCGCAGCTGGTGATGGGCCTGCTGTACGTCGACCGCCGGATACGGACGGAGGACCTCGGCCCGGTCCTGGCGGAGGCGGCCGGCCCGCCGCAGGACCGGGGCCCGCAACCCGGCGGAGCGCACCGGTAACCGCGCCGGACGCGGGTGCGGCAGGGTCCCGCCCGGCACGGCGCCCTCCGGCGCGCGGCGACGGACGCGGGGCACTCGGTCCAGCGGGTCCTCGCGGATGCCGGACCCCCGCCGGGAACGGGCAGCCCCGGGTACGACGGGCGGGCCCTTCGGGCGGTCCGGCACCGCACGCGCGGCTCACCTCACCGGGCCCGCCGCCCCCGGCGAGGTCCGTGCGCGGCAGGGGCCGCGAACGCCGACGGCCATGCACGCCAGTCCGCCTGGCGTGCATGGCCGTTCGTCGTCCCGTTGCGGACGACGGAGATCAGACGTTGAAGCCCAGCGCGCGCAGCTGCTCGCGACCGTCGTCGGTGATCTTGTCCGGGCCCCACGGCGGCATCCAGACCCAGTTGATCCGCAACTCGTTCACGATGCCGTCCGTCGCGGACTTCGCCTGGTCCTCGATGACATCGGTCAGCGGGCAGGCCGCGGACGTCAGCGTCATGTCGAGGGTGGCGATGTTGGCGTCGTCCACGTGGATGCCGTAGATCAGGCCCAGGTTGACGACGTCGATGCCCAGCTCGGGGTCGACCACGTCGTACAGGGCCTCGCGGACCTCCTCCTCGGAGGCGGGCTTGGTGGTGAGAGTCTCGTTGTCGCTCATGCCGTCTTCCCTTCGGACAGCGCCTGCGCCGTCGCGTCCTTCCACGCCATCCAACTCAGCAGCGCGCACTTGACCCGGGCCGGGTACTTGGAGACGCCGGCGAACGCGACCGCGTCCTCCAGCACCTCCTCCATCGTGTCGTCCGGCTCCAGCTGACCCTTGGACTGCATCAGTTCCAGGAAGGTCTCCTGGATCTTCTGCGCCTCGCCGAGCTGCTTGCCGACCAGCAGCTCGTTGAGGACGGAGGCACTGGCCTGACTGATGGAGCAGCCCTGGCCCTCATAACTGACGTCGACGATGGTCTCGCCGTCGTACTTCACGCGGAGCGTGATCTCGTCGCCGCACGTCGGGTTGACGTGGTGCACCTCGGCGTCGCCGTCCCGCAGGCCGCGCCCGTGGGGGTGCTTGTAGTGGTCCAGGATCACTTCCTGGTACATGGAGTCAAGCTTCACCAGTCAACCCTCGCCTTTAACCGAAAAAGTTCCGCACGTGCTCCAGGCCGTCCACCAGGGCGTCGACCTCGGCGGGTGTGGAGTACAGATAGAACGACGCCCGCGTCGTCGCAGGAATTCCGTACCGCAGGCACACCGGCCGCGCGCAGTGGTGTCCGACCCGGACCGCGATGCCCTGCTCGTCGAGCACCTGCCCCACATCGTGCGGGTGGATGTCGCCGAGGGTGAACGAGATCGTCGCACCCCGGTCCTCGGCCGTCGCCGGGCCGATGATCCGGAGGTCCGGAACCTCCAGGAGCCTGCGCACCGCGTACTCGGTGATCGCCTGCTCGTGGCGGTGGATGTTCTCCATGCCGATGGCCGAGAGGTAGTCCACTGCCGCGCCGAGGCCGACGGCCTGCGCGATCGGGGGCGTACCGGCCTCGAACTTGTACGGCGCGGGGGCGTACGTCGACGAGTGCATCGACACGGTCTCGATCATCTCGCCGCCGCCGAGGAACGGAGGCAGGTCCTCCAGGAGCTCCTGCCGTCCCCAGAGCACGCCGATGCCGGTCGGGCCGACCATCTTGTGGCCGGTGAAGGCCACGAAGTCGGCCTGCAGCGCCTGCACGTCGAGCACCATGTGCGGGGCCGCCTGCGAGGCGTCGATGCAGACCAGTGCGCCGACCTGCTGGGCACGGCGGATGATCTTCTCGACCGGATTGATGGTGCCCATGATGTTGGAGACCAGGGTGAAGGAGACGATCTTCGTCTTCTCCGTGATGATCTCGTCGATGTTGGACAGGTCCAGCCGGCCGTCGTCCGTGATGCCGAACCACTTCAGCTTCGCGCCCGTGCGCTGCGAGAGCAGCTGCCACGGCACGATGTTGGAGTGGTGCTCCATCTCCGTGGTGACGATCTCGGTGTCGCTGTCGACCCGGTAGGGCTCGTCGGCCCAGCCGAGCATGTTGGCGACGAGGTTCAGCGACTCCGAGGCGTTCTTGGTGAAGATCACCTCGTTGCGACTGGGCGCGTTGATGAACGCCGCGACCTTGTCGCGAGCGCCCTCGTACAGCGCGGTGGCCTCCTCGGCGATCGTGTACACACCGCGGTGGACGTTGGCGTTGTGCCGCTCGTAGTACTCGTTGAGCGCGTCGAGGACCTGGCGCGGCTTCTGCGAGGTCGCCGCGCTGTCCAGGTAAACGATCTTCTTACCGTCATGGACCGTGCGGTCCAGGATCGGGAAGTCCTTGCGGATCGCCTCGGTGTCGAGGAGGCCGGAGAGCCCCTGTCGGGCGTCAGTCACGCGGAAGCGCCACCCTTCGTGTAGGCCTCGTAGCCCTCGTTCTCCAGCTTGTCCGCCAGCTCGGCTCCGCCGGAGGCGGCGATCCGGCCGTTGGCGAAGACATGCACGTAGTCGGGCTTGATGTACTTGAGGATGCGCGTGTAGTGCGTGATCAGCAGGGTGCCGACCTCACCGGTCTCGCGCACCCGGTTGACGCCCTCGGAGACGGTCTTCAGCGCGTCGACGTCCAGGCCGGAGTCGGTCTCGTCGAGGATCGCGACCTTCGGCTTGAGGAGCTCCAGCTGGAGGATCTCGTGGCGCTTCTTCTCACCGCCGGAGAAGCCCTCGTTGACGTTGCGCTCGGCGAAGGCGGGGTCCATCTGAAGCCCGGCCATCGTCTCCTTGACCTCCTTCACCCACGTACGCAGCTTGGGTGCCTCGCCGCGGACGGCGGTGGCGGAGGTGCGCAGGAAGTTGGAGACCGAGACACCGGGGATCTCGACCGGGTACTGCATGGCGAGGAACAGGCCGGCGCGGGCGCGCTCGTCGACGGACATCTCCAGGACGTCCTCGCCGTCCAGGGTCACCGTGCCACTCGTGATCGTGTACTTGGGGTGACCCGCGAGCGAGTAGGCGAGGGTGGACTTGCCGGACCCGTTCGGGCCCATGATGGCGTGGGTCTCGCCCTGCTTCACGGTCAGGTCGACGCCCTTGAGGATCTCCTTCGTGGCGTTGTCGGCCTCGACGGAGACGTGCAGGTCGCGGATTTCAAGCGTTGCCATGGGTGACTCAGGACTCCTGGGTGACGGAGACGAGCACATCGTCCCCTTCGATCTTGACGGGGTATACGGGGACGGGGCGCGTCGCGGGAAGACCGGACGGCTTGCCGGTGCGGAGGTCGAAGCTCGATCCGTGCAGCCAGCACTCGATCGCGCAGTCCTCCACCTCGCCCTCCGACAGCGAGACGTTCGCGTGCGAGCAGATGTCGTTGATCGCGAACACCTCGCCCTCGGTGCGGACGACGGATACCGGCGTGCCGTCGAGCTCCACCCGCTTCGGGGTGTCGTCCTCCAGCTCGCTCAGCGCACAGGCTTTGACGAAGGCCATCAGACCGACGCCTTCAGCTCGGTCTCGATCTTGTCGAGGAGACGGGCCTCGACGTCCGGCAGACCGATCTGCTGGACCAGCTCGGCGAAGAAGCCGCGCACGACGAGCCGGCGGGCCTCCTCGGCCGGGATGCCGCGGGACTGCAGGTAGAACAGCTGTTCGTCGTCGAAGCGGCCGGTCGCCGAGGCGTGGCCCGCGCCGACGATCTCGCCGGTCTCGATCTCCAGGTTCGGCACGGAGTCGACCCGGGCACCGTCGGTGAGAACCAGGTTGCGGTTCATCTCGTAGGTGTCGGTTCCCTCGGCGGCTGCCTGGATGAGGACGTCGCCGATCCAGACGGCGTGTGCGCCGTCGCCCTGCAGCGCGCCCTTGTAGGCCACGTTGGACTTGCAGTGCGGGGCGTTGTGGTCGACCAGGAGACGGTGCTCCTGGTGCTGGCCCTTGTCGGTGAAGTACAGGCCGAAGAGCTCCGCCTCGCCGCCGGTGGACGCGTAGGCGACCCGCGGATGGAGGCGGACCACGTCGCCGCCGAAGGTGACGACGATGGACTTGAAGGAGGCGTCCCTGCCGATCAGCGCGTTGTGCTGACCGACGTGGACGGCCTTCTCGTCCCAGTCCTGGACGGAGACGACGGTGAGCTTCGCCCCGTCGCCGAGGACGTAGTCGACGTTGGCGGCGAGCACCGCGTCACCGGTGTGGTCGATGACGACGACGGCCTCGGCGAAGGCGCCCAGCTCGATGACCTGGTGGCCGTAGGCCACACCGCCCTCGCCGTGCACGGCGATCCGGACC
Source organism: Streptomyces clavifer (assembly GCF_036345975.1). Lineage (NCBI taxonomy): Bacteria > Bacillati > Actinomycetota > Actinomycetes > Kitasatosporales > Streptomycetaceae > Streptomyces > Streptomyces clavifer. The sequence continues at coordinate 1,767,798 of NZ_CP107793.1, forward strand.
GGCTCGGTGAGCACGGCCTCCTTCGCCACCGTGACGACCGAGGCCTGCTGGAAGGACGAGTACGCCTGCGCGGCGACCCGGTCCACCGGCGTACCGGCCCTGCCGAGCCGCGCGTCGTCGCGGCCGACGGTCTCGACCGTGACGCCCGAGGGCGCCTCGATGACGACCTTGACCCCGTCACCGGTGGCGACGGCGGTGCCGTCGTGCAGTCCGCGCAGCCGCTCCAGCGGCGTGAACCGCCATTCCTCCTCGCGGCCGTGCGGGACCGGGAAGTCCGCGACGTCGAAGGACGGGGGGGCGCTCATGCGCGTGGCGACGGTGGACTCGGCCGCCACCGCGATGGACCCGGCGGTGGTGGAGCCCGCAGGGATGTTCTGAGCCTCAGCCATGGCTGTCGTGGTGCTCGCTTTCTCAGTCAAGAACTCTCGGGGATTCGATCGGCGGACGGCGCGCGGCCGTACTAACCGACCGAACCCTCCATCTGCAGCTCGATCAGCCGGTTGAGCTCCAGGGCGTACTCCATGGGCAGCTCCTTCGCGATCGGCTCGACGAAGCCGCGCACGATCATCGCCATGGCCTCGAACTCCGTGAGTCCGCGGCTCATGAGGTAGAAGAGCTGGTCCTCGGAGACCTTGGAGACAGTCGCCTCGTGCCCCATCGAGACGTCGTCCTCGCGGACGTCGACGTAGGGGTAGGTGTCGGAGCGCGAGATGGTGTCCACGAGCAGCGCGTCACACAGCACGTTCGACTTGGCGCCCGGGGCGCCCTCACCGATCTCGATCAGACCGCGGTAGGAGGTGCGGCCACCGCCCCGTGCCACCGACTTGGAGACGATGTTGGAGGAGGTGTTCGGGGCCATGTGGACCATCTTGGCGCCGGCGTCCTGGTGCTGGCCCTCGCCCGCGAAGGCGATGGACAGGGTCTCGCCCTTGGCGTGCTCGCCCATCAGGTACACGGCCGGGTACTTCATCGTGACCTTGGAGCCGATGTTGCCGTCGACCCACTCCATGGTCGCGCCCTCGTACGCCACGGCGCGCTTGGTGACGAGGTTGTAGACGTTGTTCGACCAGTTCTGGATCGTCGTGTAGCGGCAGCGGCCGCCCTTCTTCACGATGATCTCGACGACCGCGGAGTGCAGGGAGTCCGAGGAGTAGATCGGCGCCGTGCAGCCCTCGACGTAGTGGACGTAGGCGTCCTCGTCGACGATGATCAGCGTCCGCTCGAACTGGCCCATGTTCTCCGTGTTGATACGGAAGTAGGCCTGGAGCGGGATCTCCACGTGCACGCCCTTCGGCACGTAGATGAAGGAGCCGCCGGACCACACGGCCGAGTTCAGCGAGGCGAACTTGTTGTCACCGACGGGGATGATCGTGCCGAAGTACTCCTTGAAGAGCTCCGGGTGCTCCTTCAGCGCGGTGTCGGTGTCCATGAAGATGACACCCTGCGCCTCCAGCTCCTCGTTGATCTGGTGGTAGACGACCTCGGACTCGTACTGCGCGGCGACACCGGCGACGAGGCGCTGCTTCTCCGCCTCGGGGATGCCGAGCTTGTCGTACGTGTTCTTGATGTCCTCGGGCAGGTCCTCCCAGGACTCCGCCTGCTTCTCCGTGGACCGCACGAAGTACTTGATGTTGTCGAAGTCGATCCCCGACAGGTCCGAGCCCCAGTTCGGCATGGGCTTCTTGCCGAACAGCTTCAGGCCCTTGAGCCGGAGATTCAGCATCCACTCCGGCTCGTTCTTCTTCTCCGAGATGTCGCGGACGACAGCTTCGGACAGGCCGCGCTTCGCCGCCGCGCCTGCCGCGTCGGAGTCGGCCCAGCCGAATTCGTACGTGCCCAGGCCATCGAGCTCAGGGTGGGCAGTCTCCGTAGGGAGCGTCATGCGGGGTTCCTCCCGGGCGTACTTGCAGATGCTGATGTGGTGGTCTGTGGTGCTGCGGGGCTGCTGCGCGGGACGAACGTCGTGCACACGCCGTCGCCGTGGGCGAGGGTGGCCAGACGCTGCACATGGGTACCGAGCAGGCTGGAGAAGAATTCCGTCTCCGCCTCGCACAGCTGCGGGAACTGCTCGGCGACGTGCGCGACCGGGCAGTGGTGCTGGCACAGCTGCTCACCCTGCTGCGGGGCCGGCGCGCTGCGCGCCGTAGCAGCGTACCCGTCGGCCGACAGGGCCCCGGCCAGCGCCTCGGCGCGTGCCTCGGGCTCCGCGGCGTCGACGGCGGCCCGGTACGTCTCCCACTGGGAGGCCATCCGGGCACGGGCGAAGGCGACGAGCGCCTCGTCCCCGCCCGAGTCGGCGATCCACCGCAGGGCGTCCACGGCCAGCTTGTCGTAGGACTGGTCGAACGCGTCCCGGCCGCAGTCGGTCAGGGCGAACACCTTGGCCGGACGGCCGCGGGTGCGCGCCCCGTACACGCGCTGCTCACGGGCCTCGACGACGTCGTCGGAGACGAGGGCGTCCAGGTGGCGGCGGACGGCGGCCTGGGTCAGGCCGACGCGCTTCGCCAGGTCGGCGGCGGTGGACGGGCCGTGGTCCAGGATGGAGCGCGCGACCCGGTTGCGCGTCGAGCGCTCCCCGGACGCGAGTTCCTCCTGCGGAGCCTCGCCAACGTATTTCACAACGCCATTGTTGCGTAATTCCTTCGGGCCTGACAACCCGCCTCCGGACCGCACCCGGTGCGGTTCATCACTTAGGCACACCTAAGTTGACCTGCGGAAATGATGATCACCGGTGACGCTTCGCAGGTCGGACGGGCCGGGACGGTACAGCGGTGCACCCCTCGCCGGCGCCCGGCCCGCGCCTTCCGAAGATCCACCGGCGGCCGGTCGTGTCGCCCGCCGGGGCGCCCGCCCGGCGGGCCGTGGCGTCCCTCCCCCGGGGAACCCTCCGCGCGGGGGGACGCACTCCCCCGCCTAGACTTGCCCGCCATGAGCAGTGAGCCCGTCGTACAGGCCAGGGGCCTGGTCAAGCGGTACGGCACCAGGACCGCGGTGGACGGCCTCGATCTGGAGGTTGCGGCGGGTGCGGTGACCGCGGTCCTCGGTCCCAACGGTGCCGGCAAGACCACCACGATCGAGACCTTCGAGGGGTACCGCCGGCCGGACGACGGACGGGTACGGGTGCTCGGCCTCGATCCGGTCCGGGACGCCGCGGCGCTCCGCCCCCGTATCGGCGTCATGCTGCAGTCCGGCGGGGTCTACTCCGGCGCCCGCGCCGACGAGATGCTCCGCCACATGGCGAAGCTGCACGCGCATCCGCTGGACGTCGACGCGCTCATCGAGCGCCTGGGCCTCGGCAGCTGCGGACGCACCACCTACCGCCGGCTGTCCGGCGGCCAGCAGCAGCGCCTCGCGCTGGCCATGGCCGTCGTGGGCCGGCCCGAGCTCGTCTTCCTGGACGAACCGACGGCCGGCCTCGACCCGCAGGCCCGCCGCTCCACCTGGGACCTGCTGCGGGAGCTGCGCACCGACGGCGTGTCCGTCGTCCTCACCACCCACTTCATGGACGAGGCCGAGCAGCTCGCCGACGACGTGGCCGTCATCGACGCGGGCCGGGTCATCGCCCAGGGCAGCCCCGAGCAGCTGTGCCGCGGCGGCGCCGAGAACACCCTGCGCTTCACCGGCCGCCCCGGGCTGGACCTCGCCTCGCTCCTCAAGGCACTGCCCGGGGGCAGCGAGGCCGCCGAGCTCGCCACCGGCACGTACCGCATCACCGGCCGCATCGACCCGGAGCTGCTGGCGACCGTCACCTCCTGGTGCGCCCAGCACGGCGTGATGCCGGAGGGCATAGCGGTGGAGCGGCACACCCTGGAGGACGTCTTCCTCGAACTGACCGGCAAGGAGCTGCGCGCATGAGCGCCGGTACGTACACCCCGCGCCCCGGCGCCGCCCCGCTGTCCCGCATGATCGCCGCGCAGGCGGCGCTGGAGACGCGGATGCTGCTGCGCAACGGCGAGCAGCTGTTGCTGACCGTGGTCATCCCCACGCTGCTGCTGGTGCTGTTCAGCGCGGTCGACGTCGTCGACACCGGCTCCGGCGAGCCCGTCGACTTCCTGACGCCCGGGATCCTCGCCCTCGCGGTGATGTCGACGGCCTTCACCGGCCAGGCCATCGCGACGGGTTTCGAACGGCGCTACGGGGTGCTCAAGCGGCTCGGCGCCTCACCGCTGCCGCGCTGGGCGCTGATGGCGGCGAAGACGCTCGCGGTGCTGGTCACGGAGGTACTGCAGGTCGTTCTGCTCACGGTGATCGCGTTCGCGCTGGGCTGGTCGCCGGAGGGCGGGCCGCTCGCGGTCCTGCTGCTCCTGGTGCTGGGCACCGTGGCCTTCTCGGGCCTCGGGCTGCTGATGGCAGGGACGCTGAAGGCCGAGGCGACACTCGCGGCGGCCAACCTGGTCTTCCTGCTGCTGCTGGTGGGCGGCGGGGTCGTCGTGCCGCTGGACCGGTTCCCGGACGCCGCGCAGTCGGTGCTGGGCCTGCTGCCGATCTCGGCCCTCTCGGAGGGCCTGCGGGACGTCCTGCAGCACGGTGCCACGATGCCGTGGGGCAGCCTGGGCATCCTCACGGTGTGGGCGGTGCTGGGGCTCGGCGCGGCGGCGCGGTTCTTCCGCTGGGAGTGAGCGTGCGGTGACATACCGCTGATGTCCGGAGCCATCCGGTAATGACCCACCCCCTCGTGAAAACATGCACAAGCCGTTGCCTACGATGGTGCGCGTGGAAACACCCCTCTCCTACATCGCCAAGCGCTGGACGCCGTCCGTGAAGACCGCCAGGCGCGCCGCGCTCTCGGCGGTCGTGATGACCGTGTTCATCATCGTCACGGGCGGGGCCGTCCGGCTGACCGGTTCCGGTCTGGGCTGCGACACCTGGCCCAAGTGCACGGACGAGAGCCTCTTCGCCACCCCCGAGCAGGGCCTGCACGGGGCGATCGAGTTCGGCAACCGGATGCTCACCTACGTCCTGTCGGCCGCGGTCGGCTGGGCGATCATCGCGGCGCGCTCCCTGAAGCCCCGCAGGCGCGGCCTCACCCGGCTCGCCTGGTCCCAGTTCTGGCTCGTCATGGGGAACGCGGTCATCGGCGGGATCACGGTCTGGGCCGGCCTCAACCCGTGGTCGGTGGCGGGACACTTCCTGCTCGCCAACTGCCTGCTCACCGTCGCCGTCATCACCTGGGTGCGGATCGGCGAGGGCGACGGCCCGCGGCGCCCGCGCGCCCCGAAGCCGGTACGGAACCTGGCCTGGGCGATCGTCGCGACCTCGGTGGTCCTGATCGCCCTGGGCACCACGGTCACGGGTTCCGGCAAGCACGCCGGGGACAGCAGCGACGTACCGCGCATGCCGTGGGACTGGACCGTCGCAGCCCATGTGCACGCCATCGCCGCCTGGGTGGTCTGCGTCCTGGCCGTCGCGATGTGGCTGGCCCTGCGGATCGTGGACGCCCCGGCCGACACCCGGGCCCGCGCACGCGACCTGCTGGTCGTCCTGCTCGCGCAGGGCGCCATCGGGTACGTGCAGTACTTCAGCGACGTGCCCGAGATCCTCGTCGGCCTCCACATGCTCGGTTCGGGCCTGATGTGGATCGCCGTCATGCGACTGCTGCTGTCGCTGCGCGAGCGGCCGCAGACCCCCGCCGCCGTCCCCGCTCCGGCGGCCGGACAGCGGCCGGAGCACGCGCCCGTCGCCTGATCCGCGCGAACGGCCTCCGCCGCCGCACCCGGGAGGGTGCGGCGGCGGAGGCCGTTGCCGTGTGCGGGGTCAGCCGTTGGACGGGCCGCCGACCTGGATGCCGGCCATCCGGGACCACTCGTACGGGCCGGTACGGACCTTGGCCGCGAAGTTCCCGTCGAACGTCTCGTGCAGGGTGAGGCCGGCCTTCTGCGCGGCGCTCTCGGCGACGGCGTACGAGGGGGCCATCAGGTCGCCCCATCCGCCGTCCTCGCCCACGAGCACGATGCGGGTGCCCATCCGGCCGATGTGGGCCAGCTGCCCCTCGGCGCCGCCGTGTGCCCGGGAGAAGGCGCCGATCTGCTTGGCGAGCTTCGCGGCCCTGCGCTCCGCGCGGGCCGCGTGCCTGCTGTCGTCGGTCTGCTGGGTCTGGGGCTCTGCCGTCTCTGCCATGCACAGGATGCTACCGACGGGTAGATCAAACGGCGACGGGCGGGGGCGTGGCATCGGCCACGTCCCCGCCCGTCGGCGGAGCTTTCGCACGTCCGTGCGGGACTACCTCAGGAAGGGGTCCACCGCGACGGCGACGAAGAGCAGCGAGACATAGGTGATGGACCAGTGGAACAGCCGCATCTCCTTGAGCTTGCCGCCGGTCACGCCCGCCTTCGCGCGGTTCTGCAGCCCGTGCGCCTCCCAGAGCCAGAAGCCGCCGGTCACCAGCGCCACCGTCGTGTAGAACCAGCCGGTGTAGCCCAGCGGGGTGAGGAGCAGTGAGACGGCGACCATGACCCAGCTGTAGAGGACGATCTGGCGGGCCACCACCCGGTTGGAGGCGACGACCGGAAGCATCGGGACACCGACCCGGGCGTAGTCCTCCTTCACCTTCATCGAGAGCGGCCAGTAGTGCGGCGGCGTCCAGAAGAAGATGACGGCGAAAAGAATGACCGCGGCCCAGGACACCGAATTGGTCACGGCGGACCAGCCGATGAGCACGGGCATGCAGCCGGCGATTCCGCCCCAGACGATGTTCTGCGAGGTCCGGCGCTTGAGCAGCATCGTGTAGACGACGACGTAGAACAGAAGTGCGCCGAGTGCGAGTGCTGCGGAGAGCCAGTTGACGAGCAGTCCGAACCAGGCCGTGGAAATCACCGCGAGGGTGATTCCGAAGGCCAGGCACTCGCGCGGGCTCACCATGCCGGTGACCAGCGGCCGCTGCGACGTGCGGTCCATCAGCGCGTCGATGTCGCGGTCGATATACATGTTGAGCGCATTGGCACCGCCCGCGGAGAGATATCCGCCGATGGTGGTAGTGACTACGAGCCAAAGATCGGGCACGCCCTGAGCGGCAAGGAACATCACCGGGACGGTGGTGATCAGCAGCAACTCGATGATGCGCGGCTTGGTAAGTGCCACGAATGCCTTGATGCGGGCCCCGAACGGGCGATGGCCCACTGGGCTCGGAGTCAAGGCGACCCCTGCGGGTCGGGACTCGACGGCCGTCACGCACACCCCTGACAGAGAAATCCCAGCAAGCTCCGGGCGGGAGGGCCCGGTAAAGACTTGCGCGAACCAGACCACTGTAGACGTTGGGCATACGCCCCTCTTCGCGGGGGTGGGGTCGTGTTGGGGTGGCGCAGAAGTGAACTGCGGCGCTCATACGGGAGGCGAACTCCGCAGGTCGCCCGCACTGTGGAAAGGGCAGAAGTACCGCCTTGTTCCGGGGGTAGGCTCGGCAATGCCCGGTGCGGTAACCAGCCACCGGTTTACGAACAGTGGAGAGGAGCCCTGACTCAGGGTGAGCACCAAGCCGACCACCACAGACCTTCAGTGGACCGAATTGGACCAGCGGGCCGTGGACACTGTCCGCGTCCTCGCCGCGGACGCCGTACAGAAGGTCGGAAACGGCCACCCGGGTACGGCGATGAGCCTGGCTCCTGCCGCGTACACCCTGTTCCAGAAGGTGATGCGCCATGACCCGGCGGACGCGGAATGGACCGGCCGCGACCGGTTCGTGCTCTCTGCGGGCCACTCCAGCCTGACGCTGTACATCCAGCTCTACCTGGCCGGGTACGGCCTGGAGCTGGACGACCTCAAGGCGTTCCGCACCTGGGGCTCCAAGACCCCGGGCCACCCGGAGTACGGCCACACCACGGGTGTCGAGACGACGACCGGCCCGCTGGGCCAGGGTGTCGCCAACGCCGTGGGCATGGCGATGGCCGCCCGCTACGAGCGCGGCCTGTTCGACCCGGAGGCGGCCCCCGGCACCTCCCCGTTCGACCACACCGTCTGGGTCGTCGCCGGTGACGGCTGCCTCCAGGAGGGCATCTCGGCCGAGGCGTCCTCGCTGGCGGGCCACCAGAAGCTCGGCAACCTGGTGCTGCTGTGGGACGACAACCACATCTCGATCGAGGGCGACACGGAGACCGCGGTCTCCGAGGACACCCTCAAGCGGTACGAGTCCTACGGCTGGCACGTCCAGCGGGTGGACCAGTCGCCCACCGGCGACCTGGACCCCGAGGGTCTCTACAACGCGCTGCAGGCCGCCAAGGCCGAGACGGAGCGCCCCTCGTTCATCGCGGCCCGCTCGATCATCGCCTGGCCCGCCCCGAACGCCCAGAACACCGAGGCCGCGCACGGCTCGGCGCTCGGCGACGAGGAGATCGCGGCCACCAAGCGGGTCCTCGGCTTCGACCCGGAGAAGACCTTCGAGGTCTCCGACGAGGTCATCTCGCACACCCGTGAGGCCCTGGACCGCGGCCGTGAGGCCAAGGCCGAGTGGGAGAAGTCCCTCGCCGCGTGGCGCACCGCCAACCCGGAGCGCGCGGCCGAGTTCGACCGGATCTCCGCGGGCGAGCTGCCCGAGGGCTGGCAGGACGCGCTGCCGGTCTTCGAGGCGGGTCACTCCGTGGCCACGCGTGCCGCCTCCGGCAAGGTCCTCCAGGCGCTCGGCGGCATCATCCCCGAGCTGTGGGGCGGCTCCGCCGACCTCGCGGGCTCGAACAACACCACGATCGACAAGACGTCGTCGTTCCTCCCGGTCGGCAACCCGCTGCCCGAGGCCGACCCGTACGGCCGGACGATCCACTTCGGCATCCGCGAGCACTCCATGGCCGCGGCCATGAACGGCATCGCGCTGCACGGCAACACCCGCATCTACGGCGGCACCTTCCTGGTGTTCTCCGACTACATGCGCAACGCCGTGCGCCTGTCCGCGCTGATGCACCTCCCGGTGACGTACGTGTGGACGCACGACTCGATCGGCCTCGGCGAGGACGGTCCGACCCACCAGCCGGTGGAGCACATCGCCTCGCTGCGTGCGATCCCGGGCCTCAACGTCGTCCGTCCGGCCGACGCGAACGAGACCACGATCGCCTGGCGCGAGATCCTGCGCCGCTGGACCAAGGTGTTCGGCGAGGGCGCCCCGCACGGTCTGGCGCTGACCCGCCAGGGTGTGCCCACCTACCCGGTGAACGAGGACGCGGCCAAGGGCGGCTACGTGCTCCTCGACGCCGAGGGCGGTGAGCCCCAGGTCGTCCTGATCGGGACGGGCTCCGAGGTCCAGCTGGCCGTCGAGGCCCGCGACGAGCTCCAGGCTGCCGGTGTGCCGACCCGTGTGGTGTCGATGCCGTGTGTCGAGTGGTTCGAGGAGCAGGACCAGGCGTACAAGGACAGCGTGCTGCCGCCGTCCGTGAAGGCCCGGGTCGCCGTCGAGGCGGGCATCGGCCTGACCTGGCACCGGTACGTGGGCGACGCGGGCCGGATCGTCTCGCTGGAGCACTTCGGTGCCTCGGCCGACGCCAAGGTCCTCTTCCGCGAGTTCGGCTTCACCGCCGGGCACGTGGCCGCTGCCGCCCGGGAATCTCTCGCCGCCGTCGCGCGCTGACCCGGTTATACGACTAGTAGGAGATGCAATTCTCATGACAGACGCACTCAAGCGCCTCTCCGACGAGGGCGTGGCGATCTGGCTCGACGACCTGTCCCGCACGCGGATCACCTCCGGCAACCTCGCCGAGCTGATCGACCAGAGTCACGTCGTGGGTGTCACGACCAACCCGTCGATCTTCCAGAAGGCGATCTCGCAGGGCCACGGTTACGACCAGCAGCTCACCGACCTCGCCACCCGCAAGGTGACGGTCGACGAGGCCATCCGCATGATCACGACGGCCGACGTCCGTGACGCCGCCGACATCCTGCGTCCGGTCTTCGACGCCACCGGCGGCCAGGACGGCCGGGTCTCCATCGAGGTCGACCCGCGCCTGGCCCACCACACCGAGGCCACGATCGCCGAGGCCAAGCAGCTGGCCTGGCTGGTGGACCGGCCGAACACGCTCATCAAGATCCCGGCGACGAAGGCCGGCCTGCCGGCGATCACCGAGGTCATCGGCAAGGGCATCAGCGTCAACGTGACCCTGATCTTCTCGCTGGAGCGCTACCGCGAGGTCATGGACGCCTACCTGGCGGGCCTGGAGAAGGCGAAGGCCGCGGGCCTGGACCTCTCCAAGATCCACTCGGTGGCCTCCTTCTTCGTGTCCCGCGTGGACACCGAGATCGACAAGCGCCTGGACGCGATCGGCGGCGACGCGGCGAAGGCCGCGAAGGGCAAGTCCGCCCTCGCCAACGCGCGCCTGGCCTACGAGGCGTACGAAGAGGTCTTCGCGGGTGCCCGCTGGGCGGCCCTCGACAAGGCGCAGGCCAACAAGCAGCGTCCGCTGTGGGCCTCCACCGGCGTCAAGGACCCGGACCTCAAGGACACCCTGTACGTCGACGAGCTCGTCGCCCCGAACACGGTCAACACCATGCCCGAGGCGACCCTGGACGCCGTGGCCGACCACGGCGAGATCTCCGGCAACACCGTCGCCGGTTCCTACGACCAGGCCCGTGCCGACCTCGACGCGATCAAGGAGCTCGGCGTCGGCTACGACGACGTCGTCCAGCTGCTGGAGGACGAGGGCGTCGAGAAGTTCGAGGCGGCCTGGATCGACCTGCTCAACTCCACCGAGGCAGAGCTCAAGCGCCTCGCTCCTTCGGAGGGCTGACCACCTTGTCTGGTGTTCCCGGAGCCAACCCGCTCCGTGACGCCCAGGACCGACGGCTCCCGCGCATCGCGGGGCCGTCGGGCCTGGTGATCTTTGGCGTCACGGGCGATTTGTCCCGCAAAAAGCTGATGCCCGCCGTCTACGACCTGGCCAATCGCGGCCTGCTGCCACCGGGCTTCTCACTCATCGGCTTCGCGCGCCGCGACTGGGAGGACGAGGACTTCGCCCAGGTCGTCCACGACGCCGTCAAGCAGCACGCGCGCACGCCGTTCCGCGAGGAGGTCTGGCAGCAGCTCATCCAGGGGATGCGCTTCGTCCAGGGCAACTTCGACGACGACGTGGCCTTCGAGACGCTGAAGTCCACGATCGAGGAGCTCGACAAGGCGCAGGGCACGGGGGGCAACTTCGCCTTCTACCTGTCCGTACCGCCGAAGTTCTTCCCCAAGGTCGTCCAGCAGCTCAAGAAGCACGGGCTGGCGGACCAGAAGGAGGGCTCCTGGCGGCGTGCCGTCATCGAGAAGCCGTTCGGCCACGACCTCACGAGCGCGCAGGAGCTCAACCAGCTCGTGCACGACGTGTTCCCGCCGAACGAGGTCTTCCGCATCGACCACTACCTCGGCAAGGAGACGGTCCAGAACATCCTGGCGCTGCGCTTCGCCAACACGATGTTCGAGCCGATCTGGAACAGGTCGTACGTCGACCACATCCAGATCACGATGGCCGAGGACATCGGCATCGGCGGCCGGGCCGGCTACTACGACGGCATCGGCGCGGCCCGTGACGTCATCCAGAACCACCTGCTGCAGCTGCTGGCGCTGACCGCGATGGAGGAGCCCGGCTCCTTCCACCCGAAGGCCCTGGTCGCCGAGAAGCTCAAGGTGCTCACGGCGGTGGAGCTGCCCGAGGACCTGGGCAAGCACACGGTGCGCGGCCAGTACGCGCACGCCTGGCAGGGCGGCGAGGAAGCGCTCGGTTATCTGGAGGAGGACGGCATCGACCCCAAGTCGAAGACCGACACCTTCGCCGCGATCAAGCTGACGATCAACAACCGCCGCTGGGCGGGCGTGCCGTTCTACCTGCGTACCGGGAAGCGGCTCGGCCGCCGGGTCACGGAGATCGCGGTCGTCTTCAAGCGCGCCCCGTACCTGCCCTTCGAGTCGGGTGCGACGGAGGAGCTGGGCGGCAACGCCCTGGTCATCCGGGTTCAGCCGGACGAGGGCGTCACGGTGCGCTTCGGCTCCAAGGTGCCCGGTACCTCCATGGAGGTACGGGACGTCACGATGGACTTCGCGTACGGCGAGTCCTTCACGGAGTCCAGCCCGGAGGCGTACGAGCGGCTCATCCTGGATGTCCTGCTCGGCGACGCCAACCTCTTCCCCCGCCACCAGGAGGTCGAGCTCTCCTGGAACATCCTCGACCCGATCGAGGAGTACTGGGACAAGCACGGCAAGCCCGCCCAGTACGCGGCCGGCACCTGGGGTCCGGCCGAGGCCGACGAGATGCTCGCACGCGACGGACGGAGCTGGCGCCGGCCATGAAGATCGATCTCACGGAAACCACGTCCAGCAAGATCAACCAGGCCCTGGTGTCGGCCCGGCGTTCCATCGGGACCCCGGCCATCGGCATGGTGCTCACCCTCGTCGTCGTCACCGACGAGGAGAATGCCTACGACGCCCTCCGGGCGGCGGCCGACTCCTCGCGCGAGCACCCCTCGCGGATCATCGCGGTGATCAAGAGGGTCAGCCGTTCGCCGCGCAGCCGGCGCGACGCGCGGCTCGACGCCGAGATCCGGGTCGGTTCCGACTCGGGCTCCGGCGAGACCGTCGTCCTGCGTCTGCACGGCGAGCTGGCCAACCACGCCCAGTCGGTCGTCCTGCCGCTGCTGCTGCCGGACGCCCCGGTCGTGGTGTGGTGGCCGGAGGACGCCCCGGCGGACCCGGCGAAGGACCCGCTGGGCGCGCTGGCCCAGCGCCGCATCACCGACACGTACTCGGCCGAGCACCCGCTCGACGAGCTCGCGGTGCGCGCGGCGACGTACAACCCGGGTGACACCGACCTGGCCTGGACCCGCATCACGCCGTGGCGCTCGATGCTGGCCGCGGCGCTCGACCAGCAGCCCGCGCAGGTGATCTCGGCGACGGTCGAGGGCGAGTCGGACAACCCGAGCTGCGAGCTGCTGGCCATGTGGCTCGCGGACCGGCTCGGGGTCCCGGTGGAGCGCGCCCTGTCCGGCGGTCCCGGCCTGACGGCGGTCCGGCTCGAGACCAAGAACGGCGTGGTCGTCCTGGACCGGGCCGACGGCTCGCTGGCGACGCTCTCCATCGTGGGCCAGCCGGACCGTGCGGTGGCGCTGAAGCGGCGGGAGACCGCCGAGCTCCTCGCCGAGGAGCTGCGGCGCCTGGACCCGGACAACATCTACGAGTCCACGGTGAAGTTCGGGGTCGAGCGTCTCGGCGGCCCCGCCGAGGCGTCGTCGGTCGGTGCCGGGCACAAGCCGTCGTCCCCGGCCGGGGCAGCGGCCCCGGCGGCGAAGAAGGCCGCGGCCAAGAAGGCGGCCTCGAAGTGAGTGCTCCGCAGCTCGTCGTGCACCGCGACAAGGAGCTGATGGCCCAGGCCGCGGCGGCCCGGCTGATCACGAAGATCGTGGACGCCCAGGCCGCCCGCGGTTCCGCCTCGGTGGTCCTGACCGGCGGACGCAACGGCAACGGCCTGCTGGCCGCGCTCGCCGGGTCGCCGGCGCGGGACGCGATCGACTGGTCGCGCCTGGACCTGTGGTGGGGCGACGAGCGTTTCCTGCCCGGGGGCGACCCGGAGCGCAACGTCACGCAGGCCCGCGAGGCCCTGCTGGACGCGGTGGCGCTGGACCCGTCCCGGGTGCACGCGATGCCCGCCTCGGACGGTCCTCACGGGGGCGACGCGGATGCCGCCGCCGCGGGGTACGCCGCCGAACTGGCCGCCGCGGCGGGCCCGGAGGACCACGGGCCCGTGCCGACGTTCGATGTGCTGATGCTGGGCGTCGGCCCGGACACGCACGTGGCCTCCCTCTTCCCTGAGCTGCCCGCGGTGCGGGAGACCGAGCGCACCGTCGTCGGTGTGCACGGCGCTCCCAAGCCGCCGGCCACCCGGGTCTCGCTCACGCTGCCCGCCATCCGGGCGGCCCGCGAGGTGTGGCTGCTGGCCGCGGGTGAGGACAAGGCCGAGGCGGCGGAGATCGCGCTGTCCGGTGCCGGGGAGATCCAGGCCCCGGCGGCGGGCGCGTACGGCCGCAGCCGCACGCTGTGGCTGCTGGACGCCGCGGCGGCCTCCCGGCTGCCGCGCGCGCTGTACCCGCCGGCCTCCGCGTAGGCACGGTCGACGTCAGGCCCGGTCCGCTCCCTCGAGCGGACCGGGCCTGACGTCGTACCGGGGGCCGTCCTGCGCACAGGGCCCGTGGGGACGCGCGCGCCGGACGTACCGTGCGGCGAGTCCCGGCAGGAGACGACGCCGGGCCGTCCCGAACGGACGACCGCTCCTGCGCCATCGGTGCGGCGCCGGGCCGGCGCGTCCCTCAGGAACGCTCCAGGAACGGCTCCAGCAGGCCCGGGACGGCCTCCGCGGCGAAGGCGAGCCCCTCGGACGCATCGGTGTCGTACGCCGTGTATGCGCCCCCTCCGGCGGCCGTCGTCGCGGTGACGCTGAGCAGCCCGGCCCGGCGCTGGAAGCGGGACTGCTTCACCGTCCAGCCGATGACCCCGGTCCGCTGCAGGGCGGCCGTGGAGCGGCGGAGGCTCCCGGACCGGGTCACGAGGTAGTCGCCGGAGACGGTGTGCCCCAGGGACCGGTAGGCGTCGACGGCCGACAGCACGGCGAGCGGCAGGAACACCACCGCGCAGACCAGCGCGGTCCACAGCAGCACGGGCGTCAGCAGGGCGCCCAGGAGTGCCATGGCCAGCACGGGGAGCAGAACGGCCGCCAGCGCGCGGCGCAGCCGCCGGCCGCGGGCGGAGCGGGGGTGCGCGGTGAGCGGGGCGCCGGTGGGGGCGGCCGGTTCGCGCAGCACCTCGGCGGCGATCGTGTCGGCGAGGGGGCGGGGCACGACCGGGAGCAGGGTGTCGTGGTCGGCGCCCTGCGCCTGTTCGTCCTTGGCCAGGCCCGTGGTGATGGCGTCCACCCGTGCGGCGCCGAACAGCCGTACGCCCAGGGGCTCCACGAGGTCCACACCGCGCAGCCGTCGTTCCTCGACGGAGAGGGAGCGTGAGGTGAACAGCCCGCGCCGGACGCGCAGGGTGCCGCCGGGTTCGCGTTCCAGCCGGTAGTTCCACCACATCTCGACCCAGAGCCCGAGTGCCCCGACGATCCCGGCGGCCAGGGCCACGACGGCCAGGGCCGTGATCGTCCAGAGCAGCGGGGTGTCCCGGAACCGGTCGGTGACCCAGGCGATCACCTCGCCCTGCGCGCCGGCCCATTCGCTGATCTGCAGGACGCCGCCGACTGCCGCGCCGCCGAGCATGGGCGCGACGAAGGAGAGGGGCGCGTAGCGTATCCAGCGCGGGTCGAGGGCTGCCAGCTCGCCCTCGCGGTGCGTCCCCGGGGCCTCGACGGCGGTGCGGTCGAGGAGTTCACGGCGCAGCCGCTCCCCCTCGGCCCGGCTGACGGGGTCGAGCTCCAGGGTCGATTCACCGCCCGTGTGCTCACCGGTGCCGATGCGGACCGTGACCAGTCCGAGCACCCGCAGCAGCGGGTGGGCGGTGAGGTCGACGCTGCGGATCCGTTCGCGGGCCAGGGAGCGCCGTTTGGCCAGCAGGAGCCCGGTGCGCAGGTCGAACTGCCCGGCGCCGACGCGGTAGCGGGTGCGCCGCCAGCGCACGTAGTCCCCGGCGGCGGCGCCGCCGATCAGGAGGACGGCCCCGGCAAGCGCCCAGCCGATGGCGAGCGGGTAGCCGAACCGGCCGGACAGCGCGACCACGGCCGGTACGGCGGCGCCCGCCGCGACCCCGGCCGTGACGAGCGCGGTGACGAGCACCGTGCGCGGGTGGATCCGCAGCCAGCCGGGGTCCTCGGCCGCCGCGGTGCTCATGTGGCGTCCCCCGGGGTGCCCTGCGTGATCCTGGTCAGCCGTTCGGCCAGTTCCGCCGCCACCCCGTGCGCGAGGCCCTCGATCCGCACGGCACCCTTGGCGGACGCCGTGGTGACGGTGACCGTGGCGAGCCCGAAGAGCTGCTCCAGCGGGCCGCGCACGGTGTCCACGGTCTGGATGCGGGACATCGGCGCGATGCGCCATTCCTGCAGGAAGAACCCGGTCCGTACGTAGACCGCGTCGTCGGTGACCTCCCAGCGATGGGTGCGGAACCACCAGAGGGGGAGGAGGACGGCGCACAGCAGGCCCGCGGCCGCCAGGCCGGCGGCGGACGCCAGCAGCCAGGTCCTGGCCGGAGCGATGAACGCCCCCGCCAGGCCCAGCACGGCCACCGGCGCCGCCGTCAGCAGCAGCCACTGGGTCCGCCACCAGCCCGCGGCGCGGGGATCCAGCCTGTTGCGCGGCGGCCGCAGCCGTATCGTCCCCTCCCCCTTCGTCATCGGCTCAGCGCCCCCGCAGCGTGCGGTAGGTCGCGACGAGTGCGGCGGTGGAGCTGTCCAGCTGCTCTGCGCCGGTTCCGTCGGTCAGCACCGGCGCGATCTCCCTGGCGAGGACCTTGCCGAGCTCGACGCCCCACTGGTCGAAGGAGTCGATGTTCCAGACGGCTCCCTGGACGAAGACCTTGTGCTCGTACAGCGCGATCAGCTGGCCGAGCACCGACGGGGTGAGCCGGTCGGCGAGGACCGTCGTCGTCGGGTGGTTGCCGCGGAACGACTTGTGCGGCACGAGTTCCTCGGCGACGCCCTCGGCGCGGACCTCGTCGGGCGTCTTCCCGAAGGCGAGCGCCTGGGTCTGGGCGAAGAAGTTGGCCATCAGCAGGTCGTGCTGCGCGATCAGGCCGGGCAGGAGGTCGCCGACGGGCGCGGCGAAGCCGATGAAGTCGGCCGGGATGACCTTGGTTCCCTGGTGGATCAGCTGGTAGTAGGCGTGCTGCCCGTTGGTGCCGGGAGTGCCCCAGACGACCGGCCCGGTCTGCCACTCGACCGGATCGCCGTCCCGGTCCACGGACTTGCCGTTGGACTCCATGTCCAGCTGCTGCAGGTACGCGGTGAACTTGGACAGGTAGTGGCTGTAGGGCAGGACGGCGTGGGACTGGGCGTCGAAGAACGCGCCGTACCAGACGCCCAGCAGGCCCAGCAGGAGCGGGGCGTTCTCCTCGGCGGGGGCGGTGCGGAAGTGCTCGTCGACGAGGTGGAAGCCGTCGAGCATCTCGCGGAACCGGTCCGGGCCGATGGCGATCATCAGTGAGAGACCGATCGCCGAGTCGAAGGAGTACCGGCCGCCGACCCAGTCCCAGAACTCGAACATGTTGGCCGTGTCGATGCCGAAGTCCGCGACCTTCTCCGCGTTGGTCGACAGCGCCACGAAGTGCTTGGCGACGGCTTCCTGACCGGCCCTCAGCTCGGTGAGGAGCCAGTCGCGCGCGGAGGTCGCGTTGGTGATGGTCTCGATCGTCGTGAAGGTCTTGGACGCGACGATGAACAGCGTCTCGGCCGGGTCGAGCCCCTGCACGGCCTCGTGCAGGTCGGCACCGTCGACGTTCGACACGAAGCGGACGGTGAGGGAGCGGTCGGTGAAGGAGCGCAGCACCTCGTACGCCATGGCGGGACCGAGGTCGGAGCCGCCGATGCCGATGTTGACGATGTTCTTGATGGGCCGGCCGGTGTGACCGGTCCACTCCCCCGCCCTGACCCGGTCGGAGAAGGCGGCCATCCGGTCGAGGACGGCGTGCACGGCCGGCACCACGTTCTCGCCGTCGACCTCGATCACGGCGTCGCGCGGGGCGCGGAGCGCGGTGTGCAGGACGGCGCGGTCCTCGGTGGTGTTGATCTTCTCGCCGCGGAACATCGCGTCCCGCAGTCCGGCGACGTCCGTGGTGACGGCGAGCTCGCGCAGCAGGCGCAGCGTCTCGTCGGTGACCAGGTTCTTGGAATAGTCGATGTGGAGGTCGCCGACCCGGAGGGTGTACGCGGTCCCGCGGTCCGGCGCATCCGCGAACAGCCGGCGCAGATGGGTGTCGCCGAGCTCCTCACGGTGCTTGCCGAGCGCCGCCCACTCGGGCGTCTGGTTGAGCTTGGTTCGGCTTTGTGCGTTCATCCGGGAAATCGCCCACTTCTTCTCGTACCTGCAACATGCCCCGCTGCCCCTCCAACCTAATTGATCCGGGGGGCGCGACGGGCAAGGGCGGGCGGGGCGGACGGCCTACGGATTCCGGCCGGGCACCCCAGGGGTGACCGGCCGGTGAACAGCGTTCAGGAATGGTGCAGGGAGCGAGGGCTCTTCATTGTGCGTACACGGCCCCGCGAGCCCGGCACGAGCCGAACGGGAGAAGACCCTCAGATCTCTCCGCGGAGTTTCGCGAGGGCCTCGGCGAGAATCGCCTCACCGTCGGCATCGCTGCGCCGCTCGCGCACGTACGCGAGGTGCGTCTTGTACGGCTCGGTGCGGGGCGGGGCGGGCGGGTTGTCCCGGTCCTGGCCGGCCGGGAAACCACAGCGCGGACAGTCCCAGGTCTCCGGGACCTGCGCGTCATGGGCGAAGCTCGGCTGCGTCTCGTGCTCGTTCGAGCACCAGAAGGAGATGCGGAGGCGCGGCGCGGACTCGCCGCGCTCGGCCTCCCCCATCGGGCCCGCTCCGACCCGGCTTCCCCGGATCGCGTTGCCACTTGCCACGGTCGTAACTCCCTGCGTGATGGTGCTCGAAGATGCCCCAGTCTACGTAAGGCCCAACGCGCGTCCGGTGTAAGGAGTTACACCCTCACCGGGAATCGCTGACGACGGGTCAGTTGTCCAGCTTGATGAGCAGACCGAGGACCACGATGCACGCGAACCAGACCAGACCGACCACGACGGTAATGCGGTCGAGGTTGCGCTCGGCGACCGAGGAACCACCCACGGAGGACTGCATTCCTCCACCGAACATGTCGGAAAGGCCGCCGCCCTTTCCCTTGTGCATCAGCACCAGCAGCATCAGCAGCAGGCTGAAGACGATCAGGGCGATCTCGAACGCCAAAATCACGGCTGGTCCCTACTTTCCGGAATTCTTCTTGACTGCATGTACGAACAGCGGGGGCCAAGGGGTGATACCCCCTTCGGCCCCCGCTAGGGTACGACGGATCCGCGCTACCGCATACTCACTGGTCGCGGAAGCGAACGATCTTGACGAACTCGTCGGCGTCGAGCGCGGCGCCGCCGATCAGGGCACCGTCCACATCGGGCTGCGCCATGATGGCCGCGACGTTGCCGGACTTCACCGATCCGCCGTACTGGATACGGACGGCGTCGGCCAGCTCCTGGGAGTACAGCTCGGCGAGCCGGCGGCGGATCGCGCCGCAGACCTCCTGGGCGTCCTCGGGGGTGGCGACCTCGCCGGTCCCGATGGCCCAGACGGGCTCGTACGCGATCACGATGGACTCGGCCTGCTCGGCCGGGATGTCCTTCAGGCCTCCGTCGAGCTGCGCGAGGGTGTAGGAGACCTGGTCACCGGCCTTGCGGATGTCCAGGCCCTCGCCGACGCAGAGGATCGGGGTCAGGCCGTGCTTGTACGCGGCCTTCACCTTGGCGTTGCAGATCTCGTCGGTCTCGTTGTGGTACTGGCGGCGCTCGCTGTGGCCGACGGCCACGTACGTGCACTTCAGCTTGGCGAGCATGAGGCCGGAGATCTCGCCGGTGTAGGCGCCGGAGTCCTGCGCCGAGATGTCCTGGGCGCCGTACTTGATCTTCAGCTTGTCGCCGTCGATCAGGGTCTGCACGGAGCGCAGATCGGTGAAGGGCGGCAGGACGGCGACCTCTACGGCGTCGTAGTCCTTGTCGGCCAGGGCGAACGCGAGCTTCTGGACGTGGGCGATGGCCTCGAGGTGGTTGAGGTTCATCTTCCAGTTGCCCGCCATGAGCGGGGTGCGGGTGGTCATTGGGGGTCAGTCCTCCAGTGCGGCGAGGCCGGGAAGCGTCTTGCCCTCGAGGTATTCGAGGCTGGCGCCGCCACCGGTCGAGATGTGGCCGAATGCGTTCTCGTCGAAGCCCAGGATGCGGACGGCGGCTGCGGAGTCCCCGCCGCCGACGACGCTGAAGGCCGGGGAGTCGACGAGGGCCTGGGCGACCGCCTTGGTGCCCTCGGCGTAGTCGGGGTGCTCGAAGACTCCCATGGGGCCGTTCCAGAAGACGGTGGCCGCGTCGGCGAGCTTCGAGGCGTAGAGCTTGTTGGTCTCCGGGCCGTTGTCCAGGCCCATCACACCGGCCGGGATGGCGTCGGCGGCAACGGTGGCGGGGTGGCCCGGGGTCTTGGCCTTGAGGTCCGGGAACTGCGCCGAGACGACGACGTCGACGGGGAGCACGAACTCCACGCCCTTCTCCTCGGCACGCTCGAGGTAGCCGAGCACCGCCGGGATCTGGTCCTCCTGGAGGAGGGAGCTGCCGACCTCGTGGCCCTGGGCCTTGAGGAAGGTGTACGCCATTCCGCCACCGATGAGGATGCGGTCGGCCTTCTCCAGCAGGTGGTCGATCACACCGAGCTTGTCGGAGACCTTGGAGCCGCCGAGGACCACGACGTAGGGCCGCGTGACGTCCTCGGTGAGCTTCTTGAGGACGCCGACCTCGGTGGCGATCAGGCCGCCGGCCGCGTGCGGAAGGCGGGCCGGAAGATCGAAGACCGAGGCGTGCTTGCGGTGGACGGCGCCGAAGCCGTCACCCACGTACACGTCGGCGAGCTCGGCGAGCCGATCGGCGAAGGCGCCGCGTTCGGCGTCGTCCTTCGACGTCTCCCCGGCGTTGAAGCGGAGGTTCTCGATGACGGCGACCCGGCCGTCGGTGAGGGCGGCGACCGTGGCGCGGGCGGACTCGCCGACGGTGTCGGTCGCGAAGGCGACCTCCGTACCGAGCAGCTCACCGAGGCGCGCGGCGGCCGGGGCCAGCGAGAAGGCCGGGTCCGGGGCGCCCTTCGGGCGGCCGAGGTGCGAGGCGACGATGACCCGCGCACCGGCCTCGGCGAGCCGGGCGACCGTCGGCCGGACGGCGCGGATGCGGCCGTCGTCGGTGATCGTGGTGCCGTCCAGCGGCACGTTGAGGTCGGCGCGGACGAATACCCGCTTGCCCGCGACCCCTTCGGCGAGAAGTTCGTCGATCGTCTTCATCTGTTCCGGTACTCCTTGGAAGGACGCATGAGCATGCAAGGGGCTCGGACGGTGCCGCGTTGCGCCGTCCGAGCCCCTTGCTCACATCGAGATGCCTGCCGATCCGAGGATCAGAGCTGGCCGCCGACGAAGACGGTCAGGTCGACGAGGCGGTTGGAGTAGCCCCACTCGTTGTCGTACCAGCCGAGGATCTTCACCGTGCTGCCTTCCTGGACCATGGTCAGGGAGGAGTCGAAGGTGCAGGACGACGGGTCGCCGACGATGTCCGAGGACACGATCGGGTCCTCGGTGTACGTCAGGAAGCCCTTGAGGTCGCCGTCGTCGGACGCCTTCTTGAACGCGGCGTTGACCTCGTCCTTGGTGGTCTCACGCTGCAGGGTCACGACGAGGTCGGTGGCGGAACCGGTCGGGACCGGGACACGCATCGCGATGCCGTCGAGCTTGCCCTTGAGCTGCGGGAGGACCAGGGCGGTCGCCTTGGCGGCGCCCGTCGTGGTCGGAATGATGTTCTCGGCGGCGGCGCGCGCGCGACGCAGGTCCGAGTGCGGGAAGTCCAGGATCCGCTGGTCGTTCGTGTACGCGTGGACCGTCGTCATCAGGCCCTTGACGATGCCGAAGTTCTCGTCGAGAACCTTGGCCATCGGCGCCACACAGTTGGTGGTGCAGGAGGCGTTGGAGATGACGTGGTGGTTGGCCGCGTCGTACTTGTCCTGGTTGACGCCCATCACGATGGTGATGTCCTCGTCCTTGGCCGGAGCCGAGATGAGGACCTTCTTGGCGCCACCCGCGATGTGCTTCTCCGCGTCGGCCTTCTTGGTGAAGATGCCGGTCGACTCGATGACGATGTCGACGCCCAGCTCACCCCAGGGGATGTCGGCCGGGTTGCGCTCGGAGAGCACCTTGATGGTGTGACCGTCGACGGTGATGGTGTCGGCGGTGTGGCTGACCTCTGCCTTGAGACGACCCAGAATGGTGTCGTACTTCAGGAGGTGAGCCGTGGTCGCAGTGTCACCCAGGTCGTTGACAGCCACGATCTCGATGTCCGCACCCTGCTCCAGCAGCGCGCGGAAGTAGTTACGACCGATGCGGCCAAAGCCGTTGATGCCTACGCGGATCGTCACGAACCGATCTCCTCGTTAGGTACGCCGGTTTTCGACGCCGGCGAGTTGTATGGGATGTCCCCGACCGCCTCCGACCCTACCTCTCCGGAGGCCCGGGGGTGACATCGAGTAGGGGCGGAACGGACGGCGAGGCCCGTACTCCCGAGTAGGAATACGGGCCTCCGGTCCTGCGGCCGGGGGACGGGCGGCGACCGTCACCCGCCCCGTACCGCGTCAACGGGGCTTCAGCGCCCCAGACTTCTGAGCGCCCTCCCGATCAGCTGCTTCCGTTCGGCGGCACCGGCCACGTGTTCGAGACCGAATCCGAGGAGCACGGTGTCACGCGTCGTGACGGAGGCCTGCGAGTGGAACAGCGGTCCCGAACGCGTCCAGTCGGCCGTGTTCTCGGGGCTGCCGGCCGGCGCCCCGGGGGTGCTCCAGGGGCCGAGGGCCGTCTCGAAGCCCTCGGTGTCCCGCGCGGTCCCGCCGATGACCAGCTCGGTGTCGTCCACGAAGACCCCGATGCCGCCGGAGCCGGGGTCGGTGACGTACGAGACCGAGAGCTCGACCTGCTTGCCCGCGTACGCGCCGAGGTCCACGGCGACCTGCTGCCAGCCGTTGGAGCTGCCCGTGAACCTGTTCCAGCTGCCGGTGGTCCCGGTGGCGGTGCAGGAGTCGCCGCCGACGGTCAGGTAGCGCGTGAGGAAGGGGTGGAGCTGGGCGTAGTAGCCCTCCTCGCAGTCCGCGGGCACACCGGTGTCGGTTCCGCCGTTGGCGTCGGGCAGGGTCGTCCAGTCGTCCTGGCCCGCGGTGCGGGCCTCGACGACGACGTTGTCGTACCCCTCCTCGGTGTCGTAGCTGAGCTGGAAGCGCAGCCCGGGTGTGTCGGCCGCCCCGGTGCCCGTCAGGTCGACGGTGCGCGAGAGTCTCTTCCAGGAGGCGTCCTGGTGGGTGGCCGCGGCGAACCAGGAGCCCCCGTACGGTTCGAAGGGGGTGCGCACCCCCGGGTAGTCGCCCGCGGCCGCGCTGCGGAACTGCGGGAACTCCTTCGGGTCCAGCGTGTCGGAGGTGACGGTGTACGCGCCCGCCGCGTCCAAGACGTTGCCGGGGGCGTCGGCGAGCTGGACGCCCGTGCCGGCCAGCCGTCCGGCACCGGCGAACGCGGGCGGGGACTTCAGCCCGACCCTGTTGTACGCGCCGAGGTAGTACTGCGAGAAGTCGTCGGTGCCGCCGGCGCCGGTGACGGCCCCGCCCGCCTGCTCGCCCGCGGTGATCAGCTTGCCGCCCTCGTTGACGTAGGACCGCACGGAGAGCATGGTCGTGGCGGCCGGGCGCTGGGCCCCGGTGTACCAGAGGACGGTACGGAAGTGGCTCAGCACCCCGAGGGCGTGCGGGGTGCCCCGGGTGGCGACGTCCCAGACCGCGGCGCGGTGGCCGTTGGCCCCTAGCGCCCCGGTGTACGCGGCGGTGTGCCGGGCGGTGCCGCCCTCCTCGGCGATCACCAGGGTGTCGCCGCGGGGCCGGTCGGCGACCGTGTACGTGAACGGGTCGCTGGAGGTCCGCGCGCCCCCGGCCGTGCGGCCGGTGAACCAGACCGTGACGCGGTCCCCCGCGCCGGCGTCCTCGACCTCGGCGCGGTACTGGTCGAAGTGGAGGTTGTCCTCCCCGCCGTACGTCTCGCCGCCCTTCCACGCCGTCAGCCGCTCGGTGTGCGTACGGCCGCCGTCGATCCGGTAGTTGAGACGCTTGTCGCGGACGGACCGGCGGGCGGTGACCGCCACTTCCTGGTCGCCGCCGCGGGCGTAGGAGGTGGTGAAGGCGTCCGGGGTGAAGTCCGGTGTCGCGATGCCGACCGGGGAGACCGGACGGTCGGGGTGTGCCGCGGACTCGGCTACGGCGAGTGCGAACGGGACGTTCTTGGCGAACTCCTGCTGGACGAGCTTCTCGTCGTCCGGGAAGCGGAAGACCGACGCGCAGTCGGCCGGTTCCCAGGCGTCGTCCGGATCGACCCGGGAGGCCGTGGCGCAGGTCGACATCTCCGGCGTGAACATCATCATCCGGTTGACGTTGGCCGCATGCCCGTCGGCCTCGCCGTTGGTGACGTAGAGCTCGGAGGAGACCTGCGGGCGGTATCCGGGGACCGCGGAGTTCCCGGGTGTTCCGGCGAGTGCCCGGTAGACGATGTCGTCGGGGGTGTCCGTGGCGACCTGCCAGCCCACCCCGTACAGCAGCAGCTGCGCCGCGGAGTGGTAGTTGATCCCGTACTGGAAGCCGATGCGCTTCTGGAAGGCGTCCAGTGCCCGGGTCTCGGGCTCGGAGGCGGGGGCGGTGCCACGGAAGGTCTCGTCGCCGGGGTCCGGCGACGAACCCTCGTTGTCGTGACCCCACTTGTAGGGGAAGTTGCGGTTGAGGTCCACGCCGTCGCCGCCGGTGATCTCGCCGTCGCCGTCGTTGTCGCGGAGGTTCTTGCGCCAGTCCCGCTCGCCGGTGAACGTGTGGTCGTATCCGTCGGGGTTGGCGGAGAGCACGAACCACAGCTCGGTGGTGTCCACGATCTCGGTGATCCGCGGATCCTTGCCGTACCCGTCGAGGTAGTGGTGCATCAGCCGGCGCGTCATCTCCGGGGTGATCCACTCCCGGGCGTGCTGGTTGGACAGGTACAGCGTGGCGGGCCTGGAGCCGTCCCGGATCTTCCCGGCACCCTTGGTGATCTTGAGGGCCAGGATGTCCTGGCCCTTGACGGTCCTGCCGATGCTGACGGCCTTGGTGAGGCCGGGGTTGGCCTGCGCCGTCGCGAGGATCTCCCTCTTCAGGCCGTTCTCGCCGCTGTACGGGCGGAAGACACCGTCACCGGCAGCAGCGACGCGCTTGGCGGCCGCGGCGGAGAGCGTGTGCTCGGTGATCTCCACACCCTTGCCGCGCAGCTCCCCGGCCTGCCGGTCGGTGAGGTACAGCTCGACGGTGGCCGAGCCGCGGTCGGGCACCTGCTCGCTCAGTTCGTGGCCGTCCGTGCCCGCCTCGGCCAGCAGCGGCACCTGGGCCGCGCTCACCTCCGCGTGCCAGACGGACAGCCCGTCGTCCGCGCCGCCGCCCCTCCCCTGGTCGGCCTGCGCCACGGGTACCGCCAGTCCGGCCATCAGCAACGAAGCCGCGGCGAGGATCGCTCGCGCTCTGCGTCTCATGAGCCCCCCATGCAGTTGTCTGCCACTTCCGTCCGCCGGACCGACGGACAGAGGACAGGGTCGTGATGGTCCATGCCCATGTCAATAGGCCCGTGGGGCGGAACGGAGACCGTGCACCGGGCACGGAGACGGGCCGCCGCAGGCCGGGGGGAGATGCCGGGGAAATGCCGCCGCCGGCGCCCTCGCGAGGTACGCCGGCGGCACGAGGTGTGGGGACGCTCAGCCGACGAGGCCGTCGGCCAGCTCCTCGCTGAGGGTGGATTCGGTGCTGGGGATACCGAGGTCTTGGGCACGCTTGTCGGCCATGGCCAGCAGACGCCGGATGCGGCCCGCGACCGCGTCCTTGGTCAGCGGCGGGTCGGCGAGGGCTCCCAGCTCCTCCAGGGATGCCTGCTTGTGCTCCATGCGCAGCCGCCCGGCCGCCGCGAGGTGCTCCGGGACCTCCTCGCCCAGGATCTCCAGCGCGCGCCCCACACGGGCGCCCGCGGCCACCGCGGCGCGTGCCGAGCGGCGCAGGTTGGCGTCGTCGAAGTTGGCGAGCCGGTTCGCGGTGGCGCGGACCTCGCGCCGCATCCGGCGCTCCTCCCAGGCCAGCACCGATTCGTGGGCGCCGAGACGGGTCAGCAGCGCGCCGATCGCGTCGCCGTCGCGGACGACGACACGGTCCACCCCGCGCACCTCGCGGGCCTTGGCGGCGATGGAGAGCCTGCGGGCGGCGCCGACCAGGGCGAGGGCGGCCTCCGGGCCGGGGCAGGTCACCTCGAGGGAGGAGGAGCGGCCCGGCTCGGTGAGTGAACCGTGGGCCAGGAAGGCGCCGCGCCAGGCGGCCTCGGCATCGCAGGTGGCCCCCGAGACCACCTGCGGGGGCAGTCCGCGGATCGGCCGGCCCCGGCCGTCCACCAGACCGGTCTGGCGCGCCAGCTGATCGCCGCCCGCCACCACCCGTACGACGTAGCGGGAGCCGCGCCGCAGGCCTCCGGGAGCCATCACGATCAGCTCCGAGCTGTGCCCGAAGATCTCCAGGATGTCCCGCTTGAGCCGGCGCGCCGCCATCGCCGTGTCCAGCTCAGCCTCGATCACAATCCGGCCGCTCACCAGGTGCAGCCCGCCCGCGAACCGAAGAATCGCCGAGACCTCTGCTTTCCTGCAGCAGGTCCGGGTCACGGGAAGCCGAGAGATTTCGTCCTTCACCGCTGGCGTCATCGCCATGGGCCGATCCTTCCATGCATCCGAAAAATACGGTCGTACGCGGCGGCCAACAGCTCCGGATCATGAATCGGAACACCGTCGGGCGAGGCCACCGGGGCCAGCTCGACCGCGGCTCCGAGCCGCTTGGCGGCATCGGCGAGGGACTCACGGTCGGGCACCGCAGCCTCGTCGGCCAGCACCACGTCCAAGGCGAGTTTAGGGGCGTGTCGTCCCAAAACCTCCAAATGACGCTGCGGTGAGAAGCCTTCTGTTTCACCGGGTTGCGGCGCGAGGTTCAGCGAGAGGACCTTCCGGGCCTTCGTGAGGACCAGTGCGTCGAGCAGTTCGGGCACCAGTAGATGCGGAATCACGGAGGAGAACCAGGACCCCGGGCCCAACACCACCCAATCGGCGTCGAGGACGGCCGCGACCGCTTCCGGGACGGCGGGCGGGTCCGCCGGCACCACGTGGACGGACTGCACCTCGCCGGGGGTCAGCGCCACGGTGGCCTGCCCCCGCACGGTCGCTATGTCCTCGGGGCGCTCCGGGTCGTGCCCCCGCACCAGCGCCTGGAGCTCCAGGGGCACGGCGGACATGGGCAGCACCCTGCCGTGCGCGCCGAGCAGCTTGCCGACCAGGTCGAGCGCCTGGACGTGGTCTCCCAGCTGCTCCCAGAGGGAGACGATCAGCAGGTTGCCCACGGCGTGGCCGTGCAGATCGCCCTTGGACTCGAAGCGGTGCTGGATGACCTGCGCCCAGGTCTGGCCCCAGTCGTCGTCCCCGCAGAGCGCGGCCAGCGCCTTGCGCAGGTCGCCCGGCGGAAGGACGCCCAGCTCCTCCCGCAGCCGGCCGCTGGAGCCCCCGTCGTCGGCGACGGTGACGACGGCCGTGAGGTCGCCGGTGATGCGGCGCAGTGCCGTGAGCGACGCCGAGAGGCCCATGCCGCCACCGAGGGCGACCACCTTGGGCTGTGCGCCCCGCTTGCGGCCGGAGAGCGCCGAGGTGGCTCTGCTCAGCCTGCGCAGGCGCAGATTGCGACTGGTCACTCGCGCCCCATGTCCCGGTGCACCAGCACCGTCTCGATCCCTTCCGTGGCCAGCCGGGCGGCCAGCTTCTCCGACATGGCGACGGAGCGGTGCTTGCCGCCCGTGCATCCGACCGCGATGGTCACGTAGCGCTTGCCCTCACGGCGGTAGCCCGTGGCGATCAGCTGGAGCAGCTCCGTGTACTGGTTGAGGAACTCCTTGGCACCGGGCTGGTCGAAGACGTAGCCGGACACCTCCTCGTTGAGCCCGGTGAAGGGGCGGAGCTCCGGTACCCAGTGCGGGTTGGGCAGGAAGCGGCAGTCCACGACCAGGTCGGCGTCGACCGGCAGGCCGTACTTGTAGCCGAACGACATCACCGTGGCCCGCAGCTCCGGCTCCTCGTCACCGGCGAACTGGGCGTCCATCTTGGCCCGCAGCTCGTGCACGTTGAGGCTGGAGGTGTCGATCACCAGGTCGGCGTCGCCGCGCAGCTCGCGCAGCAGATCGCGCTCCGCCTCGATGCCGTCGACGATCCGGCCGTCGCCCTGGAGCGGGTGCGGGCGCCGAACCGATTCGAATCGGCGTACGAGTGCGTCGTCGGAGGACTCCAGGAAGACGATCCGCCGGGTGACGTGCTTGGACGCCAGGTCCGCGAGGGAGTCCCGGAGGTTGTCGAAGAAGCGGCGGCCCCGTACGTCGACGACGACGGCGATCCGGGCCACGTTGCCCTGGGACCGGGCGCCGAGCTCCACCATCGTGGGGATCAGCGCGGGCGGCAGGTTGTCGACCACGAACCAGCCGAGGTCCTCCAGACACTTGGCGGCGGTGCTGCGCCCCGCGCCCGACATACCCGAGATGATCACCAGCTCGGGGATGGCCGGCACGGCGGCCTCGGCCTTCTCCTTGGTGCTTCCCGTACTCACGTCTGCTGCTCCGTCTGCTCGGTCGTCCTGGCGTTCGTGCGCGTGCTCGGTCATGGCGTGCTGCCCCCGTCGTCCTCTTCGATGATCTCTCCTGTGGCCGTGTTCACGGCCGGTGCGGCCGGGGCGGCCGCGGCGAGGGCGACGGCCACCGATTCCGCTGTCCTGCGGCCTATCCCCGGAACTTCGCAGATCTCGTCGATTGTCGCCTGCCGCAGGTTCTTCACGGAGCCGAAATGCTTGATCAGCGCCTGCTTGCGGGTCCCACCGAGGCCGGCGACGTCGTCCAGGGGGCTGCTGCGGATGCGCTTGGCCCGTTTGGCGCGCTGGTAGGTGATGGCGAAGCGGTGGGCCTCGTCGCGGATGCGCTGGAGGAGATAGAGGCCCTCGCTGGAGCGGGGCAGGACCACCGGGTCGTCGTCGTCGGGCAGCCAGACCTCTTCCAGGCGCTTGGCGAGCCCGCAGACGGCGACGTCGTCGATGCCCAGCTCGTCCAGGGCCCGCTTGGCCGCGGCGACCTGGGGCTGCCCGCCGTCGACCACGACGAGCTGCGGAGGGTAGGCGAAACGCTTGGGCCGCCCGTCGTCCTCACGGGCGTCCTCACGGGTGTCCTCACGGGCGTCACCGGGCGGAGCCGCCTCCGTGGGCGCGGGGGCTCCGGGCTCGGTGCCCGTGGAGGGGGGAGCGTGCGTGGCCACCGTCGCGGCCGGGGACACTCCCGGCGCGGGCACGGGCGCGGGGCCGGGGGCGGCCGCGGACGGCGTCGCTGCGATCGACGGGGCCGCGGACGGGGCCGGTGCGGTCGCTCCCGGCGCGGGCACGGGGCCCGTCCCGGCCGGGGTCTCCTCCCACTCCCCCGTCCGCTCCTTGTCCTGGAGATAGCGCTTGAAGCGGCGGCCGATGACCTCGTGCATCGACCGCACGTCGTCCTGGCCCTCGAAGCCCTTGATCTGGAAGCGGCGGTATTCGCTCTTGCGTGCGAGCCCGTCCTCGAAGACCACCATGGACGCGACCACGTCATCGCCCTGCAGGTGCGAGATGTCGAAGCACTCGACGCGCAGCGGGGCGGTGTCCAGGCCGAGCGCCTCGGCGATCTCCTCCAGGGCACGGGAGCGGGTCGTGAGGTCGGAGGCACGCCTGGTCTTGTGCAGCCCCAGCGCCTGCTGGGCGTTGCGCTGGACGGTGCCCATCAGGTCCTTCTTGTCCCCCCGCTGCGGGATGCGGAGGCTGACCTGGGAGCCCCGGCGTCCCGCGAGCCACTGGGAGACGGCTTCGGGGTCCTCGGGAAGCGCCGGGACGAGCACCTCCTTGGGGACGGAGTCGCCCGACTCCTCCCCGTAGAGCTGCTGGAGCGCGTGCTCGACGAGACCCGCCGTGTCGACGGCCTCGACCTTGTCGGTGACCCAGCCGCGCTGGCCGCGCACCCGGCCGCCGCGGACGTGGAAGATCTGGACGGCGGCCTCGAGCTCGTCCTCGGCGACGGCGATGAGGTCCGCGTCGGTGGCGTCGGCGAGGACGACGGCGCTCTTCTCCATGGCACGCCTGAGCGCCTCGGCGTCGTCGCGCAGCCGGGCCGCCCGCTCGTACTCCATCTCCTCGGCCGCCTGCGTCATGTCCTTCTCGAGGCGGCGGATGTACGTACCCGTCCGGCCCGCCATGAAGTCGCAGAAGTCCTCCGCCAGGTCCCTGTGTTCGTCGGGGGTCACCCGGCCCACGCAGGGCGCGGAGCACTTGCCGATGTAGCCGAGGAGGCAGGGGCGCCCGGTCCGCTCCGCGTTCTTGAAGACACCGGCGGAGCACGTGCGCACGGGGAAGACCCGGAGCATCAGGTCGACGGTCTCGCGGATCGCCCAGGCGTGCCCGTACGGACCGAAGTAGCGCACGCCCTTCTTCTTGGCGCCGCGCATGACCTGGACGCGGGGGAACTCCTCGTTGAGCGTGACCGCGAGGTAGGGATAGCTCTTGTCGTCGCGGTACTTGACGTTGAACCGGGGGTCGTACTCCTTGATCCAGGTGTACTCCAGCTGGAGCGCCTCGACCTCGGTGGAGACCACCGTCCATTCGACGGAGGCGGCCGTGGTGACCATCGTGCGGGTGCGCGGGTGGAGGCCCGCCAGGTCCTGGAAGTAGTTGGCCAGGCGCTGGCGCAGGTTCTTGGCCTTGCCGACGTAGATCACCCGGCGGTGCTCGTCGCGGAACTTGTAGACCCCCGGGGAGTCGGGGATCTGTCCCGGCTTGGGGCGGTAGCTGGAGGGGTCTGCCATGTCTTACACCCTACTTGCGGGCTGTGACAGACCGGCATTCCCCGAGGCCACCGCCCCGGGCCGGCACGGTGGTCCCGAGCGGGCACGGACGGGCACGGCCGACGGGCGTGGGCCCGGTCCGCCCGGACCGTCCGCGGGGCCGGCCGAGGCCCGCCCGCCGGGGACCGCGGGGGGTCCGCCCGGTCAGGCCCCGGGGCCTGCGACGAGCTTGCCGCCCTCCACCGTGACCGGGACGGCGGGAAGCGGCACGGTGGCCGGCCCCTGCAGTGCCTTGCCGGTCGTCATGTCGAAGCGGCTGCCGTGGCACGGGCAGTTGCCCTCGTTGCCCTCGACCTTGTCCAGGAGACAGCCGGCGTGGGTGCACTGCGCGCTGAACGCCTTGTACTGGCCCGCGGCCGGGCAGCTCACGACGACCCGCTGCTCACGGTAGAGCTTCGCCCCGCCGACCGGGACCTCGTCAGCGGCACCGAGCTCGACGGGCGCGGTGGGTGTCGGCGTCTGCGCGTGGCCCAGCTTCGAATCGGTCGAGCAGGCGGCCGCTCCCAGCCCGGCGGCACCGGCGAGAGCGGCGCCCTTCAGTACGGTACGGCGGGCGGCGGGCAGGCCGGACATGCGGTCTCCACTGGTCGGGGGGACAGAGAGCCGCCGTTCCCGCCCGGGCGCCGGGCGCCCGTGGACATCGGGCACAGGCCGCACCCGGAGGCATCGGCGACAGACCCGACGATACCGACGGAGAACGCCGCACCTTCGACCGGCCCCGCCCCCGGGGGCCGGACAACACGGAGGCGGCCCCCGGGTCACCGGGGGCCGCCTCGTAGGGACCTGTCAGGCCTTCCGCGTGCGGGTGGCCTTCTTCGCGACGGCCTTCTCGGCCGCCGCCTTCTTCGTGGTCCTGGCCGTGGCCGAGGCGCGCGCCGGGGCGGTCTTCGCGGCGACCGCCTTCTTCGCGGGCGCCCTGCGGGCCGGCTTGCGGGTCGCGGGGATCCCCGCGGCCTCACTGATCCGGTCCGCCCCCAGCACCGTCTGGAGGAACTTCCCGGTGTGGCTGGCCGGCTCCGAGGCGACCTGCTCCGGGGAGCCCTCGGCGATGACCAGGCCGCCGCCCTTGCCCCCTTCGGGGCCCATGTCGATGACCCAGTCGGCGGTCTTGACGACATCGAGGTTGTGCTCGATGACGATCACCGTGTTGCCCTTGTCGACCAGCCCCGAGAGCACGCTGATGAGCTTGCTGATGTCCTCGAAGTGCAGACCGGTGGTCGGCTCGTCCAGCACGTAGACCGTGCGCCCGGTGGAGCGCTTCTGCAGCTCGCTCGCCAGCTTCACGCGCTGTGCCTCACCGCCGGACAGCGTCGGCGCGGACTGACCGAGCCTGACGTATCCGAGGCCCACCTCGTTGAGCGTGCGCAGGTGGCGGGCGATCGTCGGGACGGCCTCGAAGAACTCCAGCCCCTCCTCGATCGGCATGTCCAGGACCTCGGCGATGGACTTGCCCTTGTAGTGGACCTCCAGGGTCTCCCGGTTGTACCGCGCGCCGTGGCAGACCTCGCACGGGACGTACACGTCCGGCAGGAAGTTCATCTCGATCTTGATCGTGCCGTCGCCGGAGCAGTTCTCGCAGCGTCCGCCCTTGACGTTGAAGGAGAAGCGGCCCGGCAGGTAGCCGCGCACCTTCGCCTCCATGGTCTCGGCGAACAGCCTGCGGACGTGGTCGAAGACTCCGGTGTACGTGGCCGGGTTGGACCGGGGTGTGCGTCCGATCGGCGACTGGTCGACGTGAACGACCTTGTCGACCAGATCGTCCCCGTCGACCCGGGTGTGGCGCCCGGGCACGGACTTGGCGCCGTTGAGCTCGCGCGCGAGGTGGGTGTAGAGGATGTCGTTGACCAGGGTCGACTTCCCCGAACCGGAGACACCGGTGACCGCCGTGAGCACGCCCAGCGGGAAGGAGACGTCGATGTCCTGGAGGTTGTTCTCGCGGGCACCGTGCACCGTGAGCAGGCGCTTCGGGTCCACGGGGCGCCGGATGTCGGGCATCGCGATCGCCCGCTTGCCGGAGAGGTACTGACCGGTGATCGACTCCTTGTTGGCCAGGAGCTCGTCGAGGGAGCCGGAGTGGACGACCTTGCCGCCGTGCTCACCGGCGCCCGGGCCGATGTCGACGACCCAGTCGGCGACCTTGATG
Organism: Streptomyces clavifer; assembly: GCF_036345975.1. Classification (NCBI taxonomy): domain Bacteria; kingdom Bacillati; phylum Actinomycetota; class Actinomycetes; order Kitasatosporales; family Streptomycetaceae; genus Streptomyces; species Streptomyces clavifer. The sequence continues at coordinate 1,800,603 of NZ_CP107793.1, forward strand.
GTGTCCTCGTCGTGCTCGACGACGATCAGCGTGTTGCCCATGTCCCGGAGCCGGACCAGGGTCTCGATCAGCCGGTGGTTGTCGCGCTGGTGCAGGCCGATGGACGGCTCGTCCAGCACGTACAGCACGCCGACGAGGCCGGAGCCGATCTGGGTGGCGAGCCTGATGCGCTGGGCCTCGCCGCCGGACAGGGTGCCCGCGGCGCGGTTCAGCGAGAGGTAGTCGAGGCCCACGTCGACGAGGAACTTCAGCCGCTCGTTGACCTCCTTGAGCACCCGCTCCGCGATCTTCTTGTCCCGGGCGTTCAGCTTGAGACGGCCGAGGAATTCGGCGCACTCGCTGATCGACATCGCGGCGACCTCGGCGATGGACTTCTCCATCACCGTCACCGCGAGGACGATCGGCTTGAGCCGGGTGCCCTCACAGGTCGGGCACGGCACCTCGCGCATGTAGCCCTCGAAGCGCTCCCTGCTGGAGTCGCTCTCGGCCTCGGAGTGGCGCCTCTTGACGAACTGCACCGCGCCCTCGAAGGAGGGGGTGGTGTAGGCGCGCTCGCGCCCGTACCTGTTGCGGTAGCGCACCTCGGTCTGGATCTTGTGGCCGTGGAGCAGCGCCTTCTTGGCGCGCTGCGGCAGTCCGGCCCAGGGGATGTCCGTACGGAATCCGAGGGCGTCGGCGAGCGCGCCGATCTGGCGTCCGAAGTACTCCTTGGTGTGGCCGTGCGACCAGGGGTGGATCGCGCCCTCGTCGAGGGACTTGTCCTCGTCCGGGACGATCAGCTCCGGGTCGACCTCCATCCGCGTACCGATGCCCGTGCAGTCGGGGCAGGCGCCGAAGGGGGAGTTGAAGGAGAAGGAGCGGGGCTCCATCTCCTCGAAGGAGAGGTCGTCGTACGCACAGTAGAGGTGCTCGGAGTACATCCGCTCACGCTCGGGGTCGTCCTCGTCCAGGTCGACGAAGTCGAGCACGACCATGCCGCCGGAGAGGCCCAGCGCGGTCTCGACCGAGTCGGTGAGCCGGCGCTTGGCACTGTCCTTCACCGTGAGGCGGTCGATGACCACCTCGATGGTGTGCTTCTCCTGCTTCTTCAGCTTGGGCGGCTCGGACAGCTGGATCGTCTCGCCGTCGACCCGGGCCCTGCTGTAGCCCTTGGTCTGGAGATCGGCGAAGAGGTCGACGAACTCGCCCTTGCGCTCGCGCACGAGCGGGGAGAGCACCTGGAAGCGGCTGCCCTCGGGCAGGCCGAGCACCTTGTCGACGATGGCCTGCGGGGACTGGCGGGAGATGGGCCTGCCGCACTCGGGGCAGTGCGGCTTGCCGATCCTGGCGAAGAGCAGCCGGAGGTAGTCGTAGACCTCGGTGATGGTGCCGACCGTCGAGCGCGGGTTGCGCGAGGTCGATTTCTGGTCGATGGAGACAGCGGGCGACAGGCCTTCGATGAAGTCGACGTCCGGCTTGTCCATCTGGCCGAGGAACTGCCGGGCGTACGAGGAGAGCGACTCCACGTAGCGCCGCTGGCCCTCGGCGAAGATCGTGTCGAACGCGAGGGAGGACTTGCCCGACCCCGAGAGCCCGGTGAAGACGATGAGCGAGTCACGGGGGAGGTCGAGCGAGACGTTCTTCAGGTTGTGCTCGCGCGCGCCACGGACGATGAGACGGTCGGCCACGCCGGTCCGCACCTTTCTGGAGAGAAGTGGGGGAACTGAGCCCCTGACCCAGGGTATGGGCGGTGCCACAGCGATGTACGAAGCTTTCAACTCCGAGCGTATAGCACGCGCATTCGATTTATGGTCGGCTGCCAAGGGCTTCACCCGATCGAGTGGACAGGGCTACGCTCGGCTCATGATTGATCATGCGCACGACCTGGAAGCCGTACGTGAAGCGACCGGTCGACTGCTCCGAGCGACGGGCGAACTGGACGACGCCTCGCTCGCCGAGCCGTCGCGTCTGCCGGGCTGGAGCCGCGGCCATGTTCTCGCCCACCTGTCACGTAACGCCGACGCCCTCGAAAATGTTCTCCGAGGACGCCCGATGTACGCGAGCAGCGAAACCCGGGACGCCGACATAGCGCGCGACGCCCCCCGGCCGCTCGCCGAGCAGCTCGCCGACCTGCGCAGCAGCGCGGCAGCCTTCCTGGCGGCGGCCACCGTGCCCGCCGACTGGTCCCGCACCGTCACGCTGCGCAACGGCGTCACGGACTCGGCCTCCCAGCTCCCGTTCCGCCGCTGGGCCGAGGTCGAGCTGCACCACGTCGATCTGGGGGTGGGCTACGAGCTGGAGGACCTCCCCGAGGAGTTCGTGATCCGGGAGAACGACTTCCTGGCCGAGCGGTTCGCCGGGCACCCCGGCGTGGTGCCCACGACGGCGGTGACCGGGGACGGCCGGCTCTGGACCACGGGCGGCGGCGCCGATGGCGGATCGGTCGTCGTCCGGGGCACGGCGCGGGACATCCTCGGCTGGCTCTGCGGACGCCGTGACGGCTCCGGACTGACGGCGGAAGGCGGCCCCCTGCCCGAACTGCCCCCGCTATAGGCTGAGGCGCATGACGTACAGCGGAACGGTGAAGGTCGGCGGACCCGCGGATGTGCACGAGCTGACGGACCTGATGATCTCCAAGGTCGCTGTCGGCCCGATGAGCAACAACGCCTATCTGCTGCGGTGCCGGGCCACCGGTGAGCAGCTCCTGATCGACGCGGCCGACGAGGCCGGGATCCTGCTGCGGCTGATCGGGGCGGACGGCATCGTGTCCGTCGTCACCACGCACCGGCACGGCGACCACTGGCAGGCGCTCGGCGAGGTGGTGGCCGCGACCGGCGCGCGCACCTACGCCGGGGCGTACGACGCGGAGGGCATCCCGGTCCCGACGGACGTACGCGTCGAGGACGGCGACACGGTCCGGGTGGGCCGGGTCCGCCTGACCGCCCGCCATCTGACCGGGCACACCCCGGGGTCCATCGCGCTGGTCTACGACGACCCGCACGGGGCACCGCACCTGTTCACCGGGGACTGCCTCTTCCCCGGAGGCCCCGGGCGGACCCTGGGTCCCACGGATTTCACGTCGCTGATGGACGGCCTCGAGGAGAAGATCTTCGGGACGCTCCCGGACGAGACATGGGTCTACCCGGGCCACGGGAACGACACCACCCTCGGTGACGAGCGCCCGCACCTCGCGGAGTGGCGGGCGAGGGGCTGGTAGACGCCGGAGCCCGGTCGCGTCGGGCGGAGGCACCGGCCGGGCACCGGGTGCGGAGCCGCGCTCCGGGTCTCCCGTCACCGGCGGCGAGACCCTCACCCGGATACCTCCGGGAGCAGGACCGGATACCTTCCGGCAGCACGAAGGACGGCGGCGGCCGGGACCCTCCAGGTCCCGGCCGCCGCCGTCCGTGCGCTCTACCTCCGGGCTGTCGCCCTCGGGCCACTGCCGGCTACTTCTCCGCGCCGACGTTCTCGTTGTCGTCGTCGGCCGCCTTCGCCGGCTCGGCGGCCGCGGCCGCCTCCTGCTTCTTGTTGGCGATCAGGCTGGTGATCGTGGTGATCACCAGGACGCCGCAGATGACGGAGAGCGAGAACGGGATGGAGATCTCGGGCACGTGCACGCCGGACTCGTGCAGTGCGTGGAGCACCAGCTTCACACCGATGAATCCGAGGATCACCGAGAGGCCGTAGCTGAGGTGGACCAGCTTCTTCAGCAGACCGCCGATGAGGAAGTACAGCTGCCGCAGGCCCATCAGGGCGAACGCGTTGGCGGTGAAGACGATGTACGGGTCCTGGGTCAGGCCGAAGATCGCGGGGATGGAGTCCAGCGCGAACAGCACATCGGTGGTGCCGATGGCGAGCATGACCACCATGAGCGGGGTCAGGACGCGCTTGCCGTTGTTCCGGATGAAGAGCTTCGTCCCGTGGTACCTGTCGGCGACACCGAAGCGGTGCTCGATCGACTTCAGGAGACGGTTCTCCTCGAACTCGTCCTCCTCCTCGCCTGCCCGCGCCTCCTGGATGAGCTTCCAGGCGGTGTAGATCAGGAACGCGCCGAAGATGTAGAAGACCCACGAGAAGTTGGCGATGACCGCGGCACCCGCGGCGATGAAGATCGCTCGCAGCACCAGGGCGATCAGTACACCGATCAGCAGCACCCGCTGCTGGAGGTGGGAGGGCACCGAGAACTTCGCCATGATCAGGACGAAGACAAAAAGGTTGTCCACGCTGAGTGACTTCTCGGTGATGAAGCCGGCGAAGAATTCGCCCGAGGCCTGGCTCTCGCCGAAGACCAGCAGTCCGAGCCCGAAGAGCACGGCCAGCGTGATCCAGACGATGGTCCAGATCCCGGCTTCCTTGGTCGACACGTCATGGGGCTTGCGCCCGATGAAGAAGTCGACGGAGATGAGGGCGACGAGACCAAAGATGGTCAGCGTCCAAAGAGTCCATGAAACGTCCACTGCGCCTCCGGCAGTTCGCTACGGCTATAGATCAGCGTCGTCGCTGCCGGAGGTCTCTTCCACCCAGAGCGCGCGGGATGCGCGCCGGGCCGGCGCCCCGGGACCGGTCACAGTCCGTACTGACGGGAACGCCGCGATCGGGAGTACTCCCCTCCGCACAAAGAACAGTACAGGAAACACCAAGAGTAGGTAAAGTCGCAGGCAAAGGAAGGCCAAAACCCCAGGTCACAGCCTCATCGGAGGCTTTTCTCAGCGGTAGCCCGCGCGGCGCGCCGCGGCGACCAGGGCGAGGACCTGCTGCAGGACGCGGCTCCCCTGCGGCGCCCTCAGCGGCTCGTACGTCCAGGCGTGGCCCACCCACGGGTCCGCGAGGTGGTCGTCGGCCACGGGGGTGATCCGCAGCAGGGACCGCCACAGCGGGTCGAGCACCGGGCCATAGGCACGGGCGTCCTCACGGTCGGCGATCATCAGCAGGTGGACACCCACGGCGGGGCCCTCGTCGGCGAGGTAGCGCAACTGGGTGACGGCCCGGTCGTCGAAGCCGTGCGGGAAGTCGTTGACGATCAGCAGCTGCTCCCCGGTGTCCAGGTCCGGGGGGAGCGAGTCGGCCGCACCGGCCCTGACCGCCATCTGCACGAGGTCGACGCGCCGGGTGAGGTGGGCGAGGACCGAGGCCACTCCCCCGGCTCCGGCGGCGGGCGGCCCGGCGAGCACCCCGGAACCGACCAGCGGGGCGAGCCCGCCGGCGGCGGAGCCGGCGGGATCGATGACGTGGACCGAGAACTCGTCCGCCGGGTAGACGGCGAGCAGCCGGGCGGCCATGGCCACCGCGGTCTCCACGGCCGCCGCGCGCAACTGGTCGCCGTCCGTCGAGGCGGCGGCGTCGGAGGCCGTACGGCCGCTGTCGATCCAGATCCCGCGCTCCAGGGGAAGCCGCACCAGCAGCGGGATGCGCAGGTCGGCACGCTCAGGAAGATGGAGGTCGCCGATGCGCAGCGCCATGGGAATCTCCATCGGCACGCGGTAGCCGTGCCAGACGGGGTTGTCCCAGCCCGCGTACGCGGCGGGGAGGGCGGGCTCCACCACGGCGGACTCGGCGGCGAGCTGTGCCAGGTCGCGGTCGAGGGCCTCCCGGGCCCGGGTGGTGAGTTCGTCCCGCCTGGCCCTGGCTTCCTCCCGGGCCCGGTCGCCCGTGCCGCCTATCCGGCTGCGCGGGTCGGAGAGGGTCCGCTCGAGCTCCTGGTCCATCCGGGACTCGGCGAAGTCGACGGCGCTGCGGTAGGCGGCGACGGCACGGGCGAGGTCCTCGAACATGCCCCAGATCTGGTTGTAGAGGCGCTCGTCCATGGACCAGCCGGTCGCGTCACCAGCGACGGGCTGCGCGGGCTGTCCCGGAGCGGTGGGCGGCGCAGCCGGAGGGGGCGGGGGCGGGGCGGACGTCTGGCGGCGCGGGTGCGCGTAGTTGATGGGGCCGCCCTCCGTGGTGTCCGCGGCCGGTGCCGGGGACGGCTCTGCGAGCGGCTCGGAGCCCGGGGCGGGGGCGGGGTGCCGGTCGCCGGTCACGGGGCCTGCGTCCGGCGTCCCGCTGCCCGCCGACGGCGCGGGCCGGGCGGGGTGGCGAACGCGTTCGCCGTCCGGCGTGCGGGGCGGGGGTGCCACGGAACGGGCGAGCCCGGAGGCCACGGCCCCCTGTATCGACGCGGCCAGCTCGGCGGCGGCTGTCACACCCTGGTCCGCGAGCATCTCGGCGAGTCCGGCGGCGTACCCCTGGCCGACCGCGCGCACCTTCCAGACGCCCTGGCGGCGGTAGAGCTCCAGGGCCGTGACGGCTGACTCGGCGTCCAGGCCGGTGAGGGTGAAGGTCGCGATCTCGGTGCCGTCGAGCCCGGTGACGGCGACGAACGGCGCCGCGACCGCGCCGAAGCTGACGGGCCGGCCGCTCCCCGGCGGGAGGGCCAGGAACACGGTGACGCGGTGCACCGCGTCGGACAGGGCGTCGAGGTCCACAGCGAGCCTGTGGTCGGCCGCGGCCTGCCGGGAGACCTCCAGCCCGGGAAGCTGAGGTGATCCGGGGTGGGCGACCCATTCCGCGCCGTGGACCGTGCCCCGCTCGTCCCCGAGGGTGGCCCCGGCCACGACGGGGGATGCCGCCGAGACCCTGATCTCCAGACGGGTCTGGGGCAAGGTGTGGTTCTGCCCCCGGACCAGCTCGGCCGTCATTGCCCTGTCCCCTCGACGTTCGGTGTGGTGCCCTGCCATGGGCGCAGCTCCCGGCGGCGGGTGCCTCCGGGAGCTGCTCGTGCGGATGTGAACCAGGGTCCGGCCGTGCCCCGGCCTGCCCCGGAGTCCTCGTCCGGGTCACGCCGGAACCGCGTGCCGGGCACGCGGGGCCGGCCTGAGGGCCCTAGAGGTGCGGCAGGATCGACGGCATCAGGTCCTGGAAGGTCCGGCCGTTGGCCGGGTTGCCGAGGGCGGTCATCTGCCAGCCACTGCCCGCGCGGTGCACCTTCGCCATGATCTGCGCCGTGTACTGTCCGCCGCCGTCGAGCGTGTAGCGGGCGAGCTCCTGGCCGTTGGTCTCGTCGACGATGCGGCAGAAGGCGTTCTGGACCTCCTGGAACGTCTGCCCGGTGAAGGAGTTCACCGTGAAGACGATCTGGTCGATGTGGACCGGGACGCGCTGCAGGTCGACCAGGATCGCCTCGTCGTCGCCGCCCGAGCCGGCGCCGCCGACCAGGTTGTCACCGGTGTGCTTGACCGAGCCGTCGTCGCTGACGAGGTGGCGGAAGAACACGACGTCCACGGGCTGCTTGTCGGCGAAGAGCACCGCCGAGGCGTCCAGGTCGATCTCCCGCGTGCGCGAGCCGAACAGTCCGCGCCGCGGAGCCGCCTGCCAGCCGAGCCCCATCCGTACCGAGGTCAGGGTCCCCCCGTCGCTCTTCTGCAGGCTGATGGCCTGACCCTTGGTCATATTGACCGTCACGCGCTGTCCCCTCTCCGCATTTTTGCCCCGCAACCGTCCGTGTGCGGTTTCCCCGAACCCTACGCAGTCCCGTGAGGGCGGATGGAGGGCCGGGTCGTTTTTGTGTCGTTCTTGCAACACACCCGGTGCGCGGGGGTCAGGCCAGGCCCGCCTCCCTCATCTGTCGCAGTTCCTTCTTCAGCTCCCCCACCTCGTCGCGCAGCCGGGCGGCCACCTCGAACTGCAGATCGGCGGCGGCGGCCCGCATGCGGTCCGTCATCTCCTCGATGATCCCGGCGAGCTCCGTGGCGGGCCGGTCGGTGACGGCCTCGCTGTCCTTCTTGGTCCTGCCACCGGGTGCGGTCTTCCCGCCGAGCGCGGGGACCGGGGCCTTGGCACCCTTGCCCTGGCGGTAGCCGGAGCCGAGGAGCTGCTCGGTGTCGACCTCCTCGCGGGCGATGGTCGCGACGATGTCGTTGATCTTCTTGCGGAGCGGCTGCGGGTCGATCCCGCGTTCGGTGTTGTAGGCGATCTGCTTCTCCCGACGGCGATTGGTCTCGTCGATCGCCTGCGCCATCGCCGGCGTGATCTTGTCCGCGTACATGTGGACCTGCCCCGAGACGTTCCGGGCGGCGCGTCCGATGGTCTGGATCAGTGAGGTGCCCGACCGCAGGAAGCCCTGCTTGTCGGCGTCGAGGATGGCCACGAGCGACACCTCGGGCAGGTCGAGGCCCTCACGCAGCAGGTTGATGCCGACCAGGACGTCGTACTCGCCGGAGCGCAGCTCGCGCAGCAGCTCGATGCGGCGCAGGGTGTCGACGTCGCTGTGCAGGTAGCGGACCTGGATGCCGAGCTCCAGGAAGTAGTCGGTGAGGTCCTCGGACATCTTCTTGGTGAGGGTGGTGACCAGGACCCGCTCGTCCCTCTCGGTCCGCTTGCGGATCTCGTGCACCAGGTCGTCGATCTGGCCCTCGGTGGGCTTGACGACGACCTCCGGGTCGACGAGCCCGGTGGGGCGGATGATCTGCTCGACGAAGCCGTCGCCCCGGGAGAGCTCGTACTTCCCGGGGGTCGCGGAGAGGTAGACGGTCTGGTCGATCCTTCCCAGGAACTCCTCCCACTTCAGCGGGCGGTTGTCCAGGGCGGACGGCAGCCTGAAGCCGTGGTCGACGAGGGTCCGCTTGCGGGAGGCGTCGCCCTCGTACATCGCGCCGATCTGCGGCACCGTGACGTGCGACTCGTCCAGGACGAGGAGGAAGTCCTCGGGGAAGTAGTCGAGGAGGGTGTGGGGGGCTGTCCCGGGGTCGCGGTCGTCGAAGTGCATCGAGTAGTTCTCGACGCCGGAGCAGGTGCCGATCTGGCGGAGCATCTCGATGTCGTACGTCGTGCGCATGCGCAGCCGCTGGGCCTCCAGCATCTTGCCCTGCTTCTCCAGCTCGGAGAGGCGCTGCTCCAGCTCCCTCTCGATGCGGCCGACCGCCCGCTCCATGCGCTCGGGACCCGCGACGTAGTGGCTGGCGGGGAAGACGTGGAGCGACCTGTCCTCGCTGATGATCTCGCCGGTCAGCGGGTGGAGCGTGGAGAGGGCCTCGATCTCGTCACCGAACATCTCGATGCGGACGGCGAGCTCCTCGTAGACCGGGAAGATCTCGATGGTGTCGCCGCGCACCCGGAAGGTGCCGCGGGTGAACGCCAGGTCGTTGCGGGTGTACTGCATCTCGACGAAGCGGCGCAGCAGCTGGTCGCGGTCGATCTCGTCGCCGATTTTGAGCTGGACCATCCGGTCCACGTACTCCTGCGGGGTGCCCAGGCCGTAGATGCAGGAGACGGAGGCGACCACGACGACGTCGCGCCGGGTGAGCAGCGAATTCGTGGCGGAGTGCCTCAGCCGTTCCACCTCCTCGTTGATCGAGGAGTCCTTCTCGATGTAGGTGTCCGACTGCGGGACGTACGCCTCGGGCTGGTAGTAGTCGTAGTACGAGACGAAGTACTCGACGGCGTTGTTCGGGAGGAGCTCGCGGAACTCGTTGGCCAGCTGGGCGGCCAGCGTCTTGTTCGGCGCCATCACCAGGGTGGGGCGCTGCAGCTTCTCGATCATCCAGGCCGTGGTCGCCGACTTCCCGGTGCCGGTCGCGCCGAGCAGCACGATGTCCTTCTCCCCGCCGCGGACTCGCCGCTCCAGCTCGGCGATGGCCGCGGGCTGGTCACCGCTGGGCTGGTAGGGACTGATGACCTCGAAAGGCGCCATCGAACGTTCGATCTTCGAAACGGGCCGCATGCAACCACCGTACGGCGCGCCACTGACAACAGCGCCGTGTCAGCGGTTCCGGGGCTGCCGGTACTCCCCGCCGGCGGAGGTCCGGGAGGCCGTGCGGCGGCGCTGGACGGGGATGGGCGCGGTCTGGGCGCGGGGGCCGTGTCCGGGGCCGTGTCCGGGGCGGTGGCCGGGGCCGTCGTCCGTGACCGCCAGGGGGTCGAACAGCACGATCACCCCGGCGAGGAGCAGGAAGCAGCCCGGGCCGATCATCATCGGGAGGAGCAGCGAGGTGGGTGCGTCACCCACCGCTCCGGGCGCGGCGGCGGGGTGCAGGTGCACCCGGAGCGCGGCCATGCCGGTGTAGTGCATGCCGCTCACCGCGACGCCCATGACCACGCTCGCGCCGAGGCTGGGCAGGAAGCCGTGGACGGAGACGGCCGCCCACAGTGCCACGGTCGCGGCCACCACGGCGATGACGACGGAGAGCGAGACCGTGATCGTGTCGTACTCGAACTCCCCCTCGAAACGCATTCCGGCCATGCCCAGGTAGTGCATGGAGGCGACGCCGAGACCGGTGATCGTCCCGCCGGTGACCAGCGCCATACGGGTCGCGCCCCGGTAGCCGACGAGGAAGATTCCGATCCCGACCATGAGGACGGCCACGGCGAGGCTGGCGAAGGTGAGCGGCCTGTCGTAGCTCACCGTCGTCTGCTCGACGCTGAAGCCCACCATCGCGATGAAGTGCATCGTCCAGATGCCCGACCCTATGGAGGTCGCCCCGAGGGCGAGCCAGCCCGCCCTGGCGGTACGCCGCGTACGCAGGGACCGCGTGGTGCAGCGCAGGCCGAGTGCCGCGCCGAGGCACGCCATGAGGAATGCCGCGACCGGGGTCACGAGGCCGTAACTGAATCCGTCAACTGTGCCCTGCATGCTGGTACGCCCTTCGCGGAGGCCCGGGTTCGGGGGTGACCCTATGGGGCAAGGCCCGGCAAGCAAACATAAGAACGGCATTTTATCCGCCCGCGTGGCGGCCGGTGCTCCGGTACCGAACAATGCGTTCACATCATGGTCATCACCGGCCCGCCGCCCGTTGGGCATCGGCTGGGAGCCTCTTCCTGTCCCCACCCCGACGCGAGGAGTACACGTGTCCGCACGCACAGCAACCACCTCCACCGCGGTCGCCGCCCTGCTGGCCGGCTGCGTCCTGCTGCCCGCCACGCGGGCGCAGGCGGAGGGCCACGAGCCCGGCCCGGTCGTCCTCGCCCATCGGGGGGCCTCCGCCTACGCCCCGGAGAACACGCTGGCCGCCGTGGACGCGGCGGCCCGCCTGGGCATCGCCTGGGTGGAGAACGACGTGCAGCTCACCAGGGACGGTGTGCCGGTCGTGGTGCACGACACCAGCCTGAGGCGGACCACCGACGCGGAGGAGGTCTACCCCGGCCGCGCGCCCTGGGCGGTCAAGGACTTCACCGCGGCGGAGATCGCGGAGCTGGACGCGGGCAGCTGGTTCGGGGAGCGGTTCACGGGAGCCGGGGTGCCGACGCTCACGCAGTATCTGCGCCGCGTCGAGCGCAACCGCCAGAATCTGCTCCTGGAGATCAAGAGCCCGGAGACGTACCCGGGGATCGAGCGGGAGACCCTGCGCGTACTGCGTGCGGAGGGCTGGCTCGACCGCGCCCACGTCACGCACCGGCTGGTCGTCCAGAGCTTCGGTGCAGAGAGTGTGAAGACTGTCCACGCGCGGCGTCCCGACGTGGTGACGGGCTTCCTGGGCACCCCCTCACCCGCCGACCTGCCGTCGTACGCGGCGTTCACCGACCAGATCAATCCGTCGTACACGACGATCGACGCCGGCTACGTCGCCGCGGTGCAGAAGCTGAAGGGCGCCCACGGCAGACCGCTCCGGGTGAACACCTGGACGGTCAACGACGCGGCGAAGGCCGCCGAGGTGGCGGGCTTCGGTGTCGACGGCGTCATCACGGACACCCCCGACGTCGTCCGGGACGCCACCCGCTGAGAGCCGGGCTGTCGGTGGCCGCCCGTACGGTGGTCGCATGGACAGTGACGAGCGGGACGTGCAGTGGTCCGTCGTGCCCAGCGACATCGGGCCACTGCTGCTCGCGGCGACGGGCACGGGGCTGGTGAACATCGCCTTCCACGCGCGCCCCGCGGTCCGGGAGACGGTGCTCGGGCGACTGCGGACACGACTGGGCGCGGACCCCGTGGAGGCACCCGGCTCCGCCCGTCTCGCCGAAGCCGAGCGCCAGCTCGCCGCGTACTTCGCGGGCGGGCTGCGGACGTTCTCGCTGGACCTGGACTGGTCGCTGGCCTCCGGGTTCAACCGCGAGGTGCTCCGGGAGCTCGCGTCCGGGGTGCCGTACGGCACGGTCGTCGGATACGGCGACCTCGCGGGCCGGGTCGGGCAGCCCGGGGCCGCACAGGCCGTGGGGGCCGCCATGGGTTCCAACCCGCTGCCGGTGGTGGTGCCGTGCCACCGGGTGGTGGAGAGCGGCGGAGGGCTCGGCGGTTTCGGCGGCGGGCTGGAGACGAAGCGGCGGCTGCTCGCCCTCGAGGGGATACTCCCGCAGCCACTCTTCTAGAGGCGTGCGCGCCGGTCCGGGAGCCGCTCCGCCCACCGCGCCCCGTCCCGGCAGGTCCGCTGCGCAAGGGCCTGATACCCGATGTCGCATCCGGTTGCGAGCTGGCACACTGCGGCGGTGACGACCGCCCTTCCCCCCTCCAGGATCACAGCCGCCGACCTTCCGGCCCTGCGACGCCGGACATCCGCCGTCCTCATCGGCAGCCAGATACTCGGCGGCCTCGGCGTGGCCATCGGGATCGCCCTCGCCCCCGTCCTGGCGGCGGAGGTGAGCGGCTCGGAGGCGCTGTCCGGGCTCGCCCCGACCGCCTCCGTGACGGGTACGGCTCTGCTGTCACTGCCGCTGGCCGCCCTGATGACCTCGCGGGGCCGGCGACCCGGGCTCGTCCTCGCCTATCTGATCGGTTCGGTGGGCGCGGCGCTGGTGGTGACCGCCGCGGTGGTGGGCAGCTTCCCGCTGCTGCTCCTCGGCATGGCCGGGTTCGGCGCCGGCTCGTCGGCCAATCTCCAGGCCAGGTTCGCCGCAGCCGACCTGGCCGAGCCGGACCGGCGCGGCCGGGCGATCTCCACCGTCATCTGGGCGACCACGATCGGTTCGGTGCTCGGCCCGAACATCGCCGCTCCCGCCGGCCGGGTCTTCCGGGGCACGTCCGTACCCGAGACCGCCGGGCCGTTCGCCTGGGCCGCCGTCATCTTCCTGCTCACCGGTCTCGTGGTCGCCGTGCTGCTGCGCCCCGATCCGCTGCTCACCGCGCGGGCGCTCGCTCCGCAGGACACCGGCACCGCCACGAAGCGCTCCCTGCGCGCGGGCGTCGCGGCGGTGCGTGCCACCCCGATGGCGCGGCTGGCGCTGGTGACCGTCGCCGTGTCCCACACCGCCATGGTCTCGGTCATGGTGATGACCCCGGTCCACCTCGGACACCACGGCGCGGACATCCAGCTGATCGGGCTGGTCATCAGCGGTCACATCGCGGGCATGTACGCGTTCTCCCCCGTCATGGGCTGGCTCTCCGACCGGGTGGGGCGGCTGTCCGTCATCGGGCTGGCCGCCGGGCTGCTGTGCTGCGCCACGGTGCTGGCCGGCACCTCGGGCGCGGGCCACGGCAGGACCGCGGCGGGCCTGTTCGTCCTGGGACTCGGCTGGTCGGCTGGGCTGGTCGCCGGTTCGGCGCTCCTCACCGACTCCGTGCCGCAGGCCGCCCGCGCCGCGGTGCAGGGCCTCTCGGACCTCACGATGAACACGGCGGCGGGCATCGGCGGCGCGGTCGCCGGACTGATCGTCTCCCGGCTGGGTTACGGCTGGCTGAACACGGCCGCCGCCTGCCTGTTGCTGCCGATGGCCGCGCTCGCCCTGCGGCGGGCCCTCGGCCCGCCTCCGCAGCCGGCCGGGAAGACCTGAGGGGCCGACGGGGACCCGTGCGGGTTTGCGGGCGCCGCGCCTGCGACAGGGATGGGGCATGCATCGGAACCCATCGGCATCCACGTCGCAGGAACCCGGCCGCCACACCCCCGTCCTCTCCGCCGAGGTGCGGGAGGCCCTCGCCGCAGGGCGCCCCGTCGTCGCCCTGGAGTCGACGATCATCGCGCACGGTCTGCCCCGTCCACGCAACCACCAGGTCGCCCAGGAGCTGGAGGAGCTCGTGCGCGAGGCCGGTGCCGTGCCGGCCACCGTCGCCCTTCTGGACGGCCGGGCCCATGTGGGCCTGCTGCCCGACCAGTTGGTGCGGGTGGCGGAGGATCCGGCGATGCGGAAGCTGGGCCATCGCGACCTGGCGCCCGCCCTGGCCACGGGCGCGAGCGGGGCGACGACCGTCTCCGCGACCGCGTTCCTGGCGGCACTGGCCGGGCTGCGCGTGTTCGCGACCGGAGGGCTCGGCGGCGTACACCGGGAGTGGACCGAGACCCAGGACGAGTCCGCGGATCTCCGGCTGCTCGCCCGGACCGGCATCACGGTGGTCTGCGCGGGCGTGAAGTCGATCCTGGACGTGCCGGCCACCCTCCAGCGCCTCGAGACGCTCGGCGTCGGCGTCCTCGGCTACGGCACCGGGCACTTCCCCGGCTTCTATCTGAGCAGCTCGGGCGAGCCGGTCGACTGGACGGTCCGTACGCCGCAGGAGGTGGCGGACGTGATGCGGGCCCGGGAGGAGCTCGGCGGCCCCGCCGCGGCGCTGATCGTCGCCAACCCCGTGCCCGAGAAGGAGCAGTTGGACCCCGCGGTGCACGACCGGGTGCTCGCCCGGGCCCTGGACGCCTGCCGGGAGCGCGGGATCGTGGGACAGGCCGTCACACCGTTCCTGCTGGAGTTCCTGATGCGGGAGACCGACGGCGCGTCCCTGGAGGCCAACCTGGCCGCCGTACGGGGAAACGTGCGGCTCGCCGCGCTGATCGCGGCGGCGGCGGCACGGTGACCGGGGGCGCGTTGCTCATCGTCGGCGACGTGGTGACCGACGTGGTCGTACGGCACGGCTCGGCCCTGGTCCACGGCACGGACACGGCCGCGCGGATCAGTACGCTGCCGGGCGGGGCCGGGGCCAACGTGGCCTGCTGGGCGGTGCGTTCGGGGGTGCGGGACGTGCGGCTGCTGGCCCGGGCCGGGGCCGACTCCGCAGCCTGGCACCGGGGTGCGCTGGAACGGGCGGGGGTACGCCCGCTGCTGGCCGTGGACGAGCGGACGCCCACCGGCACCGTGGTCGCCCTGGTCGACTCCTCGGCCGAGCGCACCTTCCTCACCGACAGCGGTGCGGTCCTGCGCCTCTCCCCCGGCGACTGGTCGCCGGCGCTGCTCGACGGCGTCGCCCGGCTGCATCTCTCCGGCTACCTCCTCTTCGCGGCGACGAGCCGGGCGACGGCGCTCCTCGCACTGCGGGAGGCCGGGCGCCGGGGCGTCCCGGTGAGCGTCGACCCGGCGTCGGCGGGATTCCTCGCCGTGCTGGGCGCCGGGGCCTTCCTGGACCTGGTCCAGGGCGTGGACCTGCTGCTGCCGAACGCGGACGAGGCCCGCGAGCTGACCGGTCTGCCGGACACCGCCGACGCGGCGGCGAAGCTGAGCCACCACGCCGGCCGGGTCGTGGTCACCCTCGGGGACAGGGGAGCCCTGCTGGCGGCGGGAGGCGCGGTGACCGCGCGCGTGCCCGCCCCTGCCGTCCGGGACCCCGTCGACTCGACGGGCGCGGGGGACGCCTTCACGGGTGCGTTCCTCGCGGCGCTCCTGGCGGGGGCGGACGACGCCGCGGCTGCCGTGGCCGGCTGCCGGGCCGGGGCCGAGGCGGTCGCGACCGTCGGCGGCCGCCCCGGACCGTGCCCCTCGTAGCGGCGGGTGCCGGGTCCGGGCGGGGGCCGCGACACGCTCCCGTCCGGGCGGGACGGCGGGCCCGCGGCTACGCCCCGATGCCCGTCCAGGCGGGCCGGTGGGGGTCGTCGGTCCGGACGACCACGTCCGCGCTCTCCGCGGGCGCCACCTCGTCCTCGTACCGTGCGAAGGCGGGCAGCGTCCACTGTTCGGCCTCCTCCGTGCGCCGTCGCAGCGCACCCGCCGACAGGCTCAGATGGACGCGGAGGTCGAACGGGAACCAGTGCCCGAGGAGCAGCGGGCCGTGCAGGATCAGCACCCCGCCCTCGGGCAGCACCCGGTACGGGCTGCGGGTCGCCCGGTCCGTCACCGGGTCCCAGAGGTCGGGCAGCACCCGGCCGCTGCCGCCGGGCTCGAGCGGCCGGAACACCTCGCGCCACAGCGCACCGGTGTCGAACCAGCCTTCTGCGTACGCGTCCGGGTCCTGCTTGCCGTACTCGTAGCGCAGACTCGCCGGGCGCAGGAATCCGCCGGTGGACACGGTCAGGACCGTGCGTCCGCGGGCCCGCAGCGCTCCGGCGACGTGTTCGGCCCGATCGCCGGGGAGGGCGGCCGGGGCTCCGTCGACACCGATCCTGAGCCAGGGCCCGCCGTCTGCCGGATGCAGCCCGTCGGCGTGCTCGGCGAGGGTTTCGGACAGGCGTTCCCAGGTGATCGGTTCGAATCGCACGCGTCCATCATCGCCCGCCACCGGCCGGAGCCGCGCGCTCCGGGTCTGCGGGCGGTCAGAGCCGCGAACCTCTGTCACGCAGCAGCTCGGTGATCTCCCGGACTAGCTCGGCGTCGTTCTTCCTGGCCGTGCCGGGTGCGGTGGTGCCGGACACGAGTGCGTCGAGCTGCTCGGCGGTGCGGAAGTCGTAGGCCCGCTCCTCCTCCTCGCCGGGGACGTTGTCGTACGCGTCCTCGGCACGGAATCCGACGGTCAGGTCGACGGCCTTCGCGATGAGCCAGGTCAGGATGAAGGAGAACGCGATGACGGACACGATCGCGACGAGCTGCTTGCCGAGCAGGGCCCAGCCGCCGCCCTCGAAGAGGCCCTTCTGGCCGCTGATCCGCGCGGTGGCGAACAGGCCGACCATGATCAGTCCGACGAACCCGCCGACTCCGTGCACACCGACGACGTCGAGGGTGTCGTCCACGTTGAAGCGGTACTTGAGCGTGATCGCGAAGGCGCAGACCGCGCCGACGACGAGCCCGGTGATGACGGCACCCAGGGTGTCGATCTCACCGCAGGCGGGGGTGATGGCGACCATGCCCGCGACGGCGGACGAGACGACGCCCATGGTCGTCACCTTGCCGGTGCGCCATTTCTCGACCAGCGGCCAGGTGACCATGGCGCCCGCGGCGCCCAGTTGCGTGTTGATGAACGCGGCGGCTGCGGTGCCCTGGTCGCTCAGTGCGGAACCGGAGTTGAAGCCGAACCAGCCGAACCAGAGGAGTCCGACGCCGATCACGACGAGCGGGATGTTGTTGGGCCGTTCCTCCCGGCGGGCGAAGTCCCGCGGTGCCCGCAGGACGAGTGCCACGGCCAGGCCGGCGACTCCGGAGTTGAGCTCCACGGGCAGACCGCCGGCGAAGTCGAGCGCGCCGAGGTGCTTGACGATCCAGCCGTCCTGGTCGAACACCCAGTGCGCGAGCGGGACGTAGACGATCAGCAGCCACAGGACGACGAAGACGAGCCAGCCCTTCATCGTGGCGCGGTCGGCGATCGATCCGCTGATCAGCGCGACGGTGATGATCGCGAAGCCCATCTGGAACGTGCTGTAGACGTAGGTCGGGATGTGGCCGGTCAGCGTGGTCAGCCCGATGTCGTTCATGAACACGTGGTCGAGGTCGCCGATGAGTCCCGCGCCTCCGACATCGGGGCCGAACGCCAGCGTGTAGCCGATCACCCACCAGACGAGCGTGCCGAAGGCGAGCGCGGCGAAGCTCATCTTGATCATCACCAGGACGTGCCGGGTGCGCACCATGCCGCCGTAGAAGAACGCCAGTCCCGGCGTCATCAGCAGCACCATGGCGGTGGAGGCGAGCAGCCAGGCGGTGTCTCCGGAGTCGTACGCGGGTGGCATCGGCGCGGGTGCGGTGTTCATCGGCGGTACCTCGCGGGTGTCGTCGGGACGTCGTCCCGGTAGGTCGGGGAGAGGCGCTACGGCTTACGGGTGGCGGGCGCCGGCCGGCCGGTGAGGAGCCGGTGCGCGGCGTGCCAGGCGGCGGTGTGCGCGGCGGCGACCCGGACGGGGCTGTCGTCCAGGAGCCGCAGCCAGGCGCCGCAGTCGTGCGGCAGCACGCTCACCCCGTACAGGACTCCGTACCCGGCCAGTGCCGTGTGCAGGGTGTCGGCGATCTCGGCGGCCGGGGCCCGGTCGCTGACGACGAAGAGCGAGGAGACGTGGTCGTGGCCGGCGAACACCCCGGGCCCCGTGACCCGGCTGCCCGGCGTCGCCGCGCCTGTCTCCAGTCGCAGGGTGTCGAGGGCGAGGAGGGCACCGTCGGGCCGGGCGATGCGCAGATCCGCCGCGACGACCCGGTAGTCGTGGCGTTCCCCACGGGCGAGCCGCCCGGCCGTGACGGTGTCCCCGAGGAGGACGGTGGCGCCGGGCGCGACCGTGACCTCGGTGCGCTGGTAGAACCGCGCGTCCTTGAAAGGGATGACGGGGTCCGGCAGGTACTCGACGTAGGAGCCCTCGTCCGCCGTGATGTGGACGCGCTGGCTCGCGTAGTCGTGCTCCATCCGGAAGACCTTGGTGGCGGCCTGGGTGGTGAGGTGGACCTCGCTGCCGGGGCCGCAGCGGAAGTCCATCCGGTACCGGTCCGCCTGGGCGACGCCGCCGCCGGTCGCCATCAGGCAGACGTAAGCCATGTCCGGCATGGCGGGGTCGGTCCACAGCGGCCGCATGATCTGCAGGGGGGCCTTCTGGTAGCGCTCCACGAGTTCGGTGCGCCCACCCCGTACGGCGAAGGCCAGGTCGAGGATGCCCACCTTGGCCGGGGAGCCGGGGGCGAGCGTGTCCGGTTCGGATGCCAGGGCCGCCACCTCGGGAGGGAGGCGGACGGCGTTGTAGTACCCGGGGTCGAGACGGTCGGACCTGGTCCGGAGCGGGGTGGGCGGCACGTCAGATCAGCACCTTGCGGCGCGACTCGATGAAGCCGAGGACGTCGTCGACGCCAACTCCGGTCAGGCAGTCCGTCAGCACGACCGGGCGGTTCTCGCGGACCCGGTGGGCGTCGGACTCCATGATGCCGATGTCGGTGCGCACGTACTTGGCGATATCGATCTTGTTGATGACGAGCAGGTCCGAGTCGGTGATGCCCGGCCCTCGTTTGCGGGGCATCTTCTCGCCCTCGGCGGTGTCCAGGACGAAGAGGAAGATGTCGACGAGGGCGGGGCTGAAGGTGAGCGTGAGGTTGTCGCCGCCGGACTCGTAGAAGAGCGTGTCCGTGTCGGGGAAGCGCTCCAGCATCTCGGCGCCGGCCGCGAGGTTCATCGTGGGGTCGTCGCGCACGGCGGTGTGCGGGCAGGCTCCGGTCTCGACGCCGACGACGCGTTCCGGTTCGAGGATTCCCTCCAGGGTGCGCCGGATGTGCTGGGCGTCCTCCTGCGTGTAGATGTCGTTGGTGATGACCGAGGGGCGGTGGCCGCTCCTGATCAGCAGCGGCACCAGCGCCTCGATGAGCGCGGTCTTGCCGGATCCGACCGGTCCGCCGATGCCGACCCGCAGTACGTTGTCGTCCATGGTGATCCCTTGCTGGAGTGTGTGGGGGGATGGTTGTGGTCAGCTGGCGAAGAGGCGTGCCTCGGCACGTTCGTGACGGCCCGACATGATGTCCGAGGCGAAGACGGTGGCACCGACGTCGGGAAGTTCCCGGCGCAGCGCCGCATCGACGGCCGCCTCGATGACGGGGGCGGCTCCGTGGAGCAGGGTCTGCGCCTTGCGGTGGTCGGTCAGCCGCAGGCGGAGGGCGGCGCCCGCGAAGCTCGCGCAGAAGGCGAAGAGGTCCGAGGCCACGGCCTGGCGGACGGGTACGCCGGTGGCCGCGTAGATGACCCCCGCCGCGACCGCCTGGGTCCCGGGGGCCTCGCGGCGTACGACCCGTGCGAAGTAGTCGTCGATCTCCGGCCGGTCGAAGACCTCGCTCGCGAGGTCGAGGAGCTGGCGTCCGGTCCGGGTGGCGGCCTGGCGCATCTCCCGTCCCAGCTTGGTGGCGAAGAGGTGTGCGTCGACGGTGACCACGGCTTCCGGGTCACCGGCCCGGCAGGCCCGGTGGGCGAGGGCGAGCGCGGTGGCGTCGGCCGGGCCGACGCCGTGCAGCAGGAGGGATTCCAGCAGGTGGGGCAGGGCGCCGGAGTCGACGGCCTTGGCGTGGGCGAAGCCCTCCAGGCTGTGCGACAGCGTGTAGAAGCCGCTCGGGAAGGCCGAGTCGGTCAGCTGGAGGCTGACCAGCAGGTGTTCGAGCCCGGGTGCCGTGGTGACCGGCCCGGCGACGGTCCCCGTCCCTGCACCGGGACCGCCGCCCACGATGTCGCCCTCTTCCTGGTACATCCGCCTAGACCAGGAAGAACAGGTGGTTGAGCGGGAGCTTCTCGGCCGGGTCGATGGTGGCGACCTTGCCGTTGAGGGTGACCTTGAACGTCTCCGGGTCGACCTTGATGTCCGGCAGCGCGTCGTTGCGGACCATGTTGTGCTTGCCGATGGTCCGGGTGCGCAGGACCGGCAGGACCCTCCGGTCCAGGCCGAGCTCGGCGGGTACGCCGGCGGCGATGCCCGCCTGCGACATGAACGTGACGTGGGTGGCGTGCCGGGCCTTGTCGTACTGGCCGAACATCGGGCGGTAGATCACCGGCTGCGGGGTGGGCAGCGAGGCGTTGGGGTCACCCATCTGCGCCCAGGAGACGATGCCGCCCTTGATCACCATCTTCGGTTTGGCACCGAAGGAGTGGATGGGCCAGAGCACGATGTCGGCGAGCTTGCCCTTCTCGATCGAGCCGATGTGGTCCGAGATGCCGGTGGCGATCGCCGGGTTGATGGTGACCTTGGCGAGGTAGCGCAGCACCCGCTGGTTGTCGTTGCGCTCGGAGTCGCCGTCCAGCGGGCCGAGCTTGTCCTTGCAGTGGTGGGCGGTCTGGAAGGCGCGGGTGACGGATTCACCGACGCGTCCCATGGCCTGCGAGTCGGAGGAGAACATGCTGATCACGCCGAGGTCGTGCAGCACCGTCTCGGCGGCGATGGTCTCGGCACGGACGCGGCTGTCCGCGAAGGAGACGTCCTCGGGGATGTCGTGGCTGAGGTGGTGGCAGACCATGACCATGTCCAGCAGCTCGTCCACCGAGTTCTTGGTGTACGGCAGCGTCGGGTTGGTCGAGGACGGCAGGACGTTCGGCTCGCCCGCCACACGCATGATGTCGGGGGCGTGGCCGCCGCCCGCACCCTCGCTGTGGAAGGTGTGGATGGTGCGCCCGTCGATCGCCGAGCGGGTGTCCTCGAAGAATCCGCCCTCGTTGAGGCTGTCCGTGTGGATGGCGACCTGGACGTCGTACGCGTCGGCGACGTTGAGGGCGTTGTCGATCACGGCGGGGGTGGCACCCCAGTCCTCGTGGACCTTCAGGGCGCAGGCTCCGGCGACGACCTGCTCGTTCAGCGCCTCGGGGAGGCTGCCGTTGCCCTTGCCCATGATCCCGACGTTGACCGGCATGCCCTCGGCCGCCTGGAGGAGCCGGGCGATGTTGAACGGGCCGGGCGTGCACGTGGTGCCGTTGGAGCCGTCGGTCGGTCCGGTGCCTCCGCCGATGAGTGTGGTGATGCCGTTGGTGAGGGCCTGCTCGGCCTGCTGGGGCGCGATCAGGTGGACGTGGGTGTCGATGGCACCCGCCGTGGCGATGAGGTGCTCGCCCGCGATCGCCTCGGTGCCGGGCCCGATGACCAGGCCCGGGTGGACCCTGTCCTGGGTCTGCGGGTTGCCGGACTTGCCGATGCCGACGATGAAGCCGTCCTTGATCCCGATGTCGCACTTCACGACGCCGACGACCGGATCGATGACCACGACGTTGGTGATGACGGTGTCGAGGGCGCCCTGGGCGCTGGTGGCCTGGGGGTCGGAGGCCATGCCGTCGCGCATGGTCTTGCCGCCGCCGTAGAGGACCTCGTCACCGTACTGACCCTCGCTGTAGTCCTTCTCGACCTCGACGACGAGATTGGTGTCGCCGAGGTGGAAGCGGTCGCCGACCGTCGGGCCGAACATGTCGGTGTACTGCTTGCGCGGCAGGATGGGCATCAGCGCGACCCCTTCTTCTTCTGCTTCGAGTTCTTGCTCTTCTTGGTCGTGTCGGCGTCCGCCGTGTGCGTCGCGGTCTCGCCCGTTCCGGCGTCCTGCGCGCCCTGGAATCCCTGCTCGATCGCCTTGCGGACGGCTTCGACGCGGGCCGGGTGCGAGGCGAGGCTGCCGTTGAGCAGCCCGCTGAATCCGACGAGCCGTCCGGTACCGGCGTAGGCGCACAGTTCGACCTCGCGCGTCGAGCCGGGTTCGACGCGTACGGACGTGCCGGCGGGGATGTTGAGATGCATGCCCAGGGCCTTCGGGCGGTCGAAGGACAGTGCCGAGTTGACTTCGAAGAAGTGGTAGTGCGACCCGATCTGGATGGCGCGGTCGCCCGTGTTGCTGACGGTGAGCCCGATGGTCCGGCGGCCCGCGTTGATCTCGATCGGTTCGTCGCCGTACAGGTACTTCTGCCGGAATGTCATGCGCTACTCCTGATGGCTCGGCCCGCGTCGTGGACATGCGGGTGCTGATGCGTGTGTGCGTGGTCGTCGTCGTGGCCCTCGCCGGGTGCGTGCGTGTGGGAGGGGCCGTCGCCCGTCGGGTGCGTGTGGGAGGGGAAGTGGCCGTGGCCCTCACCGGGGGGATGCGTGTGGGAGTGGCCGTGGTCGTCGGCGGCGGTGAGTCCGGCCGCGATGCCGTCGTCGCGTCGCTCGCTCCACCGCCGTCGTGCGTCGGACACCCGCTCGGCGAGCACACGGACGAGCGCCGCGGGAGGGATCAGCGGACCCGCCGCGGTGACGTCCGCGTCCGCCGCACGGGGTGTCTCCGGCAGCCCGAACGCGGCGGGCAGCAACGTCACCCGGGAGGCACCGAGCAGCGCACAGCGCCGGATTCCCTCGGCGGGGTCCGGGGCGCCCCCGGTGAACGCGACCTCGACCACCGAATGGCTGCCGTACCGGTGCACCAGGCTCGCGACCCGGTACAGCTCGGCGTCGTCGAACGGGTCGCCGACGGGAGCGGTGACCAGCAGCGCGGACGTCTCGGGCGTACGGTTCGCGGCGGCGCGCAGCCAGGCGATCAGGTGCTGCGAGGTGCCGAACGGTTCCGCGAGCAGTGTCCCGGGACGTTCGGCGACGGGCAGCGCGCGAAGGGTGCGGGCGGTGTCCGCGACGAGTCCGGGGTCCCTGCCCAGGGTCATCGGGACGACGCACGCCTCCTCGCCCGAGCGCCGCAGACGGCCGAGGGCGCGGATCAGCTCGCGCCCGCCGGGGACGACGAGGACACCGGGACCCAGGTCGCGCAGCGCCTCTCCGTACCCGGCCTCGTGACCGCATACGGCGATCACCGGGCCGTGGCCGGTCGACGGGCTCATCCGCCGATGGGGTCGTGGCAGGAGACCAGCTTGGTGCCGTCCACGAAGGACGCCTCGACCTGCAGCAGCCCGAGCATTTCGCGTACGCCCGGCATGGTGTCGTCCTCGCCGACGATCTGCCGGCCCAGTTCCATGCAGTCGGCGACGCTCATGCCGTCCCGGGCCGCCTCCAGGATGGCCTCGGTGATCAGCGCGACGGACTCGCTGTAGTTGAGCTTGAGCCCGCGGCCCTGGCGCTTGCGGGCCAGGTCGGCCACCACGTACACCAGCAGCTTGTCGATCTCGCGAGGGGCCAGGTTCATCGTCGGTGCCTTTCTCAGGATGCGGGGAGGGGAGGGGATTCCGGGGACGAGGGGTCAGCCGCTGCGGCGGAGGCGGGGCAGCAGGGGGACGGCCGCCATGAGCACCCAGGTCGTGAGGATGAACGGCCAGGTGAAGGTGTGGCCGCCGAACGGCTTGAACAGCGAGGTCAGAGAGGCTGTCAGCCCGGTGGTCGCGGCGGCGCCGAAGAGTGCATAGGCGCCGTTCCAGACCGTGCTGGTGAGGAAGACCGCGCCGACGGCGATGGCCACGAGCACGGCGTTGTACCCGTAGATTCCGTTGGAGATCAGCGAGGTGGGGGCGCCGAGTGCCCACGCGGCCACGATGCCGGCGACGCTGCCCGCCGCCGCGAACAGGACCACGCGGACTCCGGCGAAGGCCAGGCCGACGAGCATGATGAGCCCGACGTACCACTCGTCGACCAGGAAGACCTGCGACACATTGGTGAAGAAGGCGTGCCACAGGTCGTCCCAGGAGATCCCGGTGTCTCCGCCGGTGGTGCTGGAGACGGCGTTCGGGGCGCCGTGCCAGATCCGGTCGAAGGACGGGGCGCCGAGGACCATGACGCCGGAGACCAGACAGAACGGTGCGGTGAGCGCGGTCAGTCCGTACGGGGCCAGGAAGGTGGTCAGCGCCGCCATCAGGAGCGTGCAGACGATCGCGCCGACCACGGCGAGCACGTAGGTGGCGGCATGGTCGCCCAGCGATGTGACGAGTGCGATGCCGGTGAGACAGCCGCAGTAGCCCTGCAGACCCAGTGCGATGCCCGACCGGTCCGCGCCGAGCGCGTAGGCGGTCGCCGTCGAGACGAGGGTGCCCAGGGTCGAGAAGAGGCCGATGCGCCAGCCCGCGCTCCAGAGTCCGGCCAGGATGATCAATCCGGTCCACAGGGTGGGCTGGAGGTCGACCTGTCCCACTCCGCGGGCGGAGGCCAGGAGAAACGCGGAGGGCTGCCGCCGCTCGAGCTTCCCGACGAGTTCCGGTTCTGCGACGGGCACGGAGCACTCCAGCGTTCGGTGACACGAGGGCGGGACGCCGACCACTCACCTCGGGCCGACCGGCGCCCGGAATGGACGACAATGATCACTGAAGTCCATTTCCCGGCAATCGGCGAGGCCTATTGCTCCATCCAGGGCCCGGCACACCCACCCGCCCACGCCTATCCCCTATCGCCGGATTTAGCCCAATACGGTGTCGGCATGCTCCAGAAGATGGCGTTGCACACCCACTCGCACCCCGATCACCATCCCGGCGTCCAGCTCTCCGTCGTGGGAGCGGTCGCCGTCGGCGGAGCCGCAGGGGCCGCCGCCCGCTACGGCGCCGAGCTCCTCTGGCCCACCGGCCCGTCGGACTTCCCCTGGACGATCCTGCTCGTCAACACCGTCGGCTGCTTCCTCATGGGTGTCCTCATGGTCACCCTGAAACTGCGCTTCCCCACCGCGCCCCGGCTCATCAGCCCGCTGCTCGGCACCGGGGTGCTCGGTGGTTTCACGTCGTTCTCGCACTACACCGACAACGTGCGCCAGCTCTTCGACGAGGGCAGTCCCGGTTACGCGGTGGGCTGCATGCTGCTGACGGTGGTGGCGGCCCTGGCCGCGGTGACGGCGGGTGCCGTCGCCACGCACGCCGCCTTCGGACACGGCTACCGCACGCGGGACGGTGCGTGATGACCGACTGGCTGCTCGTGCTCGCCGGCGCCCTCGTCGGGGCACCGCTGCGCTACCTGCTCGGGGTGGACGCCAAGTTCCGCCTCCACAGCGTCTTCCCGTGGGGCACGTTCGCCGCCAACGCGAGCGCGGCCCTGCTGCTGGGGTTCGTCGCACAGGGGGCCACGGACGGCGATCTCGGACCGCGGCTCCAGCTTCTCCTGGCCACGGGGTTCTGCGGCGCTCTGTCGACCTGGTCGACCTTCTCCTACGAGTTCCTGACGCTCGGCTCCGCCCGCAGGCTGGGACTGGCGGGGGGCTATCTGCTGCTCAGCGTCGGGGCTGGGGTCGGGCTCTCCTTCGCCGGTGCGGCGGTGGCGGACGCGGTCTTCTGAGCCGGGCACGGCGGACGCGGGCACGGCGGTGACGTCCGTCGACGCGGCGGCCGCGCCCCGTCCCGGGCGAGGGGCTGCCGGTCACCGTGCGGGGCCGGTCACGGCGAGGTTCCCGGGCAGTCCGCCTCGTCGGCGTCGTCGGAGAGTGCGCTGCCCTCGGGGAGCAGGTAGGTCACCCACAGCACGACGGGTTCCGTGCCGAGGTTGCGCCCGATGTGCCGGTGGTCGACCCCGGACGGTTCGATGAACGACGTCCCCGCGGGTGTCACCTCGACCGAACAGTCGTCGAGGGTCCGTGTCAGCGTCCCGGACTTGACGACAGCGATCAGCTGTCCGCGATGGGTGTGCCAGCCGGTGGAGCCGCCGGGCTCCACCGTGATCCGCCGGAAGGTCACGTCCGTGGGGCCCTTGGGGGTCTTCACCTTCAGCCTGCCCTCGGACGTCCCCTCGGCGACGACCGTGCCGCTCACACCACTGCCCGGTGTCGCGACCGCCGCTGCCGGCACGAGGCCGAGCGCAGCCACGCAGATCCCCACGAGCACGACCTTGCGCAGCGCGACCCGCTTCCTCGCACCGCCCGTACCGCAGAACCTCATGACCGACTCCCTCCGCACCCGGGCCCATCGAACATGCCCACGCTACGCGCGAGTTGCCCGCATAGCGCCGACGGCGCGGTCATCGGCCGCCACGGAGCTCGACGGCGAGCGGACCCTCGCCCAGGACTTCGGCGCGGCCCTCCCGGACCGCTTCGGCGAGGGTCAGCTCGCCGCGCCCGAGTGCGAGGCAGAGAGCGGAACCGAGGACGAGGCGGGCGTCCGGGTCCGCGGCGGGACCGTACCCGTACGCATCCTCCCCCACCGCGCCCCCGCCCGTACGGATGTGGAACTCCCCCTCGTCCACCCCGACCTCGACGACCCCCTGATGCGTGAGGCCGTCCAGGGCGCGCAGCAGCGGCAGGGCGAACCAGTGGGCCCGCACCGCGTCCGTGGGGCGGCGTTCGGCGAGCGCGGGCGCACCCCACCCGGCGAGCGCGGTGAGGACCGGGAGCAGTCCGCGGCCGTGCTCGGTCAGCTCGTACACCGAGGCCGCGGCGGGCGGCGGCAGCCGGCGGCGCACAGCCAGCCCGCCCTGCTCCATGTCCTTGAGCCGGGAGGCCAGCACGTCGGTGCTGACCCCGGGCAGGTCGGCGTGCAGATCCGTGTACCGGCGCGGACCGCCCAGCAGTTCACGCACGATCAGCAGCGTCCACCGGTCCCCGACGGAGTCGAGGGCCCGGGCGGTGGCGCAGAACTGGTCGTAACTCCGGCGGCGGACGGGGCGTGTCGCTGGCTGCTGCTGACGTGGCATGCGACGCAGTCTAGACATGTTGTTGGACTTTCCAAGCTCCAGCTTGGTAAAACCAAGTATCGCAATTCGGGTCGGGGAGGCACCGCATGGAGTTCCGGCAGTCCAGCAAGCTCAACGAGGTCTGTTACGAGATCCGGGGTCCTGTCATCGAACAGGCCAACGCCCTCGAGGAGGCGGGCCACAGCGTGCTCCGCCTCAACACGGGCAATCCGGCACTGTTCGGGTTCGAGGCCCCCGAGGAGATCGTCCAGGACATGATCCGGATGCTCCCGCAGGCGCACGGCTACACCGATTCGCGCGGCATCCTCTCCGCGCGCCGTGCCGTGGCTCAGCGCTACCAGGCGATGGGCCTGACCGACGTCGACGTCGACGACGTCTACCTCGGGAACGGTGTCTCCGAGCTGATCTCCATGTCCGTCCAGGCACTCCTGGACGACGGCGACGAGATCCTCATCCCGAGCCCCGACTTCCCCCTGTGGACCGCCGTCACCACCCTCGCGGGCGGCAAGGCCGTGCACTACATGTGCGACGAGGGCGCGGACTGGAACCCGGACCTCGCCGACATGGCCTCGAAGATCACCGACCGCACCAAGGCCGTGGTGATCATCAATCCGAACAACCCGACGGGCGCCGTCTACCCCCGCGAGATCCTCGAAGGCATGCTCGATCTGGCGCGCAGGCACGGCCTGATGGTGTTCGCGGACGAGATCTACGACCAGATCCTGTACGACGACGCGGAGCACCACTCCGTGGCGGTGCTGGCCCCGGATCTGCTCTGCCTCACCTTCAGCGGGCTGTCCAAGACGTACCGCGTCGCGGGGTTCCGGTCCGGCTGGATGGTGGTGTCGGGTCCGCAGCAGCACGCCCGCAGCTATCTGGAGGGGCTCACCATGCTCGCTTCCATGCGACTGTGCCCCAACGCCCCCGCGCAGTACGCGATCCAGGCGGCACTCGGCGGGCGTCAGTCGATCCGGGAACTCGTCGCTCCCGGGGGCCGGCTCCACGAGCAGCGCGACCGGGCCTGGGAGCGGTTGAACGAGATCCCCGGGGTCTCGTGCGTGAAGCCGAAGGGCGCGCTGTACGCGTTCCCCCGCATCGACCCGAAGGTGCACGACATCGTCGACGACGAGCGGTTCGTGCTGGACCTGCTCCTGCAGGAGAAGATCCAGGTGGTGCAGGGCACCGGCTTCAACTGGCCGCGCCCGGACCACTTCCGGATCCTGACCCTCCCCCACGCCGACGATCTCGACGCGGCGATCAGCCGCATCGGCCGCTTCCTCAGCGGATACCGCCAGTGAGCCGCGCGACCTGCCGGCCCCCGTCCACACACGGTTCGCCTCGCCCGAGCCGGTCGGGGCCACCGTGGAGGAGGGCGGTCCCGGCCCGGCGGAGGGCCCCGGCCGGGCCGGGCCGGGGGCGGCGTCGCACGCGGTGTGCGGGCGCCGAGCAGGTCGTCCGTGCGGTGTGACCTGCCCGCGCAGGGTGCTGGGCGACCGGTGCTCCGAGCCCGTGCGCACTGCGCGACGGCCCCGGTGTACGGCGCGTGCACCGCAGACTCCCGAGGGGCGATCCGCGGCGTTGTCCACGCCCCGTTCGCCGCGTAAGCGGCCGAGGTGCGGTCTCCTTCCCTCCCCCCGCGCACAGAGCTGACCGCGCGTCAGCCCCGCAGCGCCGTGAGCGCGCCCACCGGGTCGGTGTCCGGGGTCGCACGGGGCCACCAGTCGTCCGCACCCGGGTCCGACTCGTAGCCGTACCAGCGGCCGTCGTGACCGAAGCGGAGCTGCAGGGTGCCCCCGGCGTTGGTCAGGTGGTTGCGCCAGGGCTGGAAGCGTGGGAAGTCGGCCGCGGCGAGGGCGGGGCGGGCGCGGTCGAACGGGCCGGCCGGTGGATCCCATGGGCTTTCCAGCAGGGACAGTCCCTCCGCTCCGCCCTGGCGCCAGGCGGCGACGGCACGCGCCAGGTCGGTGGTGGTGCGGCCGGTGGCGAAGGCCAGCTCGCGGTAGAGCGCCCGGGTGGTGGCCGTCAGCCCGGCGGTGGGCCGGGACGCGGCGATGCGCACCGCGTCCTGCCAGGTGCTGAGCCCGGCGAGCGGATCGTCGCCGGTGGTCAGGATCGTGTGGGCGCGGGCCGCCGCGTCCGAGGCGAGGTGGTCCAGGGACAGCGGGTCGTGGGCGCCGGGCAGGTCCGGGTAGGAGGGTGGCTGCCCGGGATGCGGCGGCACGGGCAGCGGTGCGGGGAGCGGGGGCAGGAAGCGGTCGGCCAGGGCCTCGACCGCGGGGACCGAGGGCATGGCGGGGGCTGCGGGTCGCTCGCGGGCGGAGTGCTCGGCGTTGCGGCGGCCGAGCTCGTCGAGGAGTTCGCGCTCGCCCCGGCCGCGCATCAGCAGGAGGACGAACGGGTCGCTGTCCAGGAGCCGGGCCGTCTGGAAGCAGAGCGCCGCCACGTGCTTGCAGGGCCAGCCCCGGTCCGGGCAGGAGCAGTCGGGGTCGAGGTCGCCGGGGGCTGGCAGCAGCCGGATTCCGGTCTCCCCCGCCGTGTCGACCAGGGAGTGCGGCATCTCCTTGTCGAGCAGGGCGGACAGATGCCCGGGCCGTGCCGCTGCGGCGTCCAGGAAGGTGTCCCAGTCGGAGGCCGAGAACGTGCGCAGGCGCAGCTCCGCGCGGTACGGGCGGGGGCGGCTGCCGTGGACGTAGGCGATGACCCGGCCGGGTGTCACGGTGATCGCCGCGACATGACCGCCGTCGGCGTACGTACGCCCGCGGGCGAGCCTGCCCTCGTCCATCGACAGGGATTCCAGGGCGTCCACCCAGGCCCGGCCCCACCAGCTGTCCGCGAAGGAGCCGTCGGCGTGTGCCGCACGGGCGGGCACCGCCTCGAAGGTGCGCCGCAGGTCGTCGGGGCCGGGGCGGGCCGCCGGACGGGGACCCGCCCCGGGGCTCATGCCGTCCTCCGCAGTGAGACGAGGTCGGCCAGGTCACGGTCGCTGAGCTCGGTCAGGGCGGCCTCGCCGGAGCCGAGCACCGCGTCGGCGAGAACCCTCTTGGACTCCAGCAGTTCGCTGATCCGGTCCTCGACCGTGCCCTCCGCGATCAGCCGGTGCACCTGCACGGGCTGGGTCTGGCCGATGCGGTAGGCGCGGTCGGTGGCCTGCTCCTCGACCGCCGGATTCCACCAGCGGTCGTAGTGGATGACGTGGGCGGCCCGGGTGAGGTTCAGTCCGGTGCCCGCCGCCTTGAGGGAGAGCAGGAAGACGGGGACCTCGGCGGACTGGAAGCGGTCCACCATCTGCTCCCGTTCGGGCACCGGCGTACCGCCGTGCAGCAGCTGGGAGGGGATGGCGCGGGAGGCGAGGTGGGCGGAGAGCAGGCGGGCCATGGAGACGTACTGGGTGAAGATCAGGACGGAGCTGCCCTCGGACAGGATCGTGTCGAGGAGTTCGTCGAGCAGGGCGAGCTTGCCCGAGCGTCCGGCGAGCCGGGTCGGCTCCTCCTTCAGGTACTGCGCGGGGTGGTTGCAGATCTGCTTGAGCGAACCCAGCAGCTTCATGATCAGTCCGCGCCGGGCGATGCCTTCCGCCTGCTCGATGAAGGCCATCGTCTCGCGGACGGCCGCCTCGTAGAGCGTCGCCTGCTCACGGGTGAGGAAGACGGGGTGGTCCGTCTCCGTCTTGGGCGGCAGCTCGGGCGCGATGCCCGGGTCGGACTTCTTCCGGCGCAGCAGGAAGGGGCGGACCAGCCGTGAGAGCCGTTCCACCGCCTCCTCGTTGCCCAGCCCTGCCGCGGTGCCGGTGTTCTCGACGATCCGGGCGTGCCGGGCGCGGAAGGCCTTGAGCGGACCGAGCAGCCCGGGGGTGGTCCAGTCGAGCAGGGCCCACAGCTCCGAGAGGTTGTTCTCCACGGGCGTGCCGGTCAGTGCGACGCGGGCCGGGGCCGGGATGGTGCGCAGCGCCTTGGCGGTGGAGGAGTGCGGATTCTTCACGTGCTGCGCCTCGTCGGCGACGACGAGTCCCCACGTGTGCCCGGCGAGCCGGTCCGCGCTGGACCGCATCGTGCCGTAGGTCGTGAGGACGAAGCCGCCGTCCGGGTCGGTGAGGGTCCGGTCGGTGCCGTGGAAGCGGCGTACGGGGACGCCGGGCGCGAAGCGGTTGATCTCGCGGTGCCAGTTGCCCAGGAGGGAGGCGGGGCAGATGACGAGGGTGGGGGCCGGGTGGGCGCGGTGCAGATGGAGCGCGATGACGGTGATGGTCTTGCCCAGCCCCATGTCGTCGGCGAGGCAGCCGCCCAGGCCGAGCGAGGTCATCCGGTCGAGCCAGGCCAGGCCGCGCAGTTGGTAGTCGCGGAGGGTGGCGTCGAGGCCGGGAGGCGGCGGCAGGGTGGCGTCCTCGTCGAGGATGCGCGCGCGGAGCGCGGCGAGGGCGCCGACCGGAACCGCGTCGACCTGCTCGCCGTCGACCTCGGCGCTGCCGGTCAGGGCGACGGCGAGCGCGTCCACCGGGTCCAGCAGACCGAGCTCCCGCTTACGCGCCTTCCTCACGAGCGCCGGGTCCACGACCACCCACTGGTCACGCAGCCGCACCACCGGCCGGTGGGCCTCGGCCAGTGTGTCCATCTCGGCCTCGGTGAGCTGCTCGTCGCCCAGGGACAGCTGCCAGTTGAACGCGAAGAGGTGCTCGGCGTCGAAGAAGGAGGTGCCGTCGGTGGCCGAGCCCGGCGCGGTCCGGACGACGGCCGCGGCGGTGAGCGAGCGGGCGAGCTCCCGGGGCCAGTGGACCGCGACGCCCGCCGCGGCCAGTCTCACCCCGGCGTCACCGATCAGCTCGTACAGCTCCTCCTCCGTGAGGGCGAGGACGTCGGGTACGGGCTGGTCGAGCAGCCTCTCCAGCGGGGGCCAGACGCGGGCCGCGCGGCGCAGCGCGAGCACCGCGTCGATCCTGGCCCGCGGCCCGAACGGCTCGCCGGCCCCGCCGCTCCACAGGGTGGCCGCGTCGGTGACGTACGTGGGGTCGGCGAGGCTGTGCACCTGCGTGACAGCGGCGGCGGCGTGCCGCGCGGCGGCCGGAGGCCGGTGTCCCTCCTCGTCCGCGCCGTGCTCCCGGGTGCCGGAAGCGTCCGCGGAGTCGGATCCACCCGCGGAGTCGGCGGTGACTGCGGAGTCGAACAGGTCGTACGCGGACAGGTCGAGCCGCAGGGAGACTCGGACTCCGGCGTCGAGGCCGGCGGCCACCTCGACGGCCCAGGCGCGGGCGTCGGTCAGCTGCTGTGCCTCACGGGCGGCGAACGCCGGCCCCATCGCATGGGCCGCGGCGGGCGTCCGGGGCAGGGTGTCGGCGACGGCGTCGAGGAAGGCCCCGAGCAGGGCCTGGGGCTCGGGGACGCGCAGGGGCGTGCCGTCCAGCGGGGCCGCGTGGCCCTCGGGCGGCATGGCGGCGGCGACGGCCCGCAGATGGGCTATGTCCTCGGCATCGCGCGGGCCGGCCCGCCAGGCGTCGTGGTCGTCGGCCGTCAGGCCGGGCAGCAGCCTTCCGCGCGCCACCAGGGTGAGCGCGTGGAGTGCGGCGGCGCCCCATGCGCGGGTGGCGGGATGGGCCACGGCGCGGTGCCGGGCGCGGGCGAGCAGCGGAACGGCGTCGGAGACGGACAGCACGACGGCGGGCACCGTGCGGCGGCGGGCACCGTGCGCGCCGTGCCGCCCGACGACCGTCAGCTCGCCGGCCGTACCGGTGGGCTCGCCGGGGCCGGCCGGCCGCTCCACGGAGAACGAACCGTCGAAACCCGTGAGGTCGGCGGTGCCTTCGGGGTCCCAGAAGGCGACCCGCCCGTCCCGGGGCAGCGCCGCCGGCAGGAACACCGCCGCGCACCGCAGCAGCCGGTCGACGGCCGCGTCCTGCCGCACCTGCTGTGCCATGCCGCCCGCCCCCTTCCGCGTCCGCCCGGCCGTGCTTCGTCTGTGGTCGCCTGTCCTCGCGAGTCTAGGCGGGAGGTACGACAACGCCCGCCCCGGCCAGGTGTTTGCACAGGTCGGGGCGGGCGAAGGGACACAGGACAGGGCCGTGGTGGGTCAGTGCGGTGTGAGGGGCTTCGTCGTGTGCGCGCCGCTGTACGACTGCTCCCCCTCGGGCCCGTGCGACGGCTCCGGCCGCTTCGGCTCGTCCCCGTACGGGGAGGGCTCGTACGGGGACGGTTCGTACGGGGAGGGACCGGCCCGCTGCGGCTCCTCGGGTGGCGACCCCTCCCCCGAGGGCTCTTCCCCGGAGGGCTCCCCGCCCGGCAGGTCTCCCTCCGGCGGCTCTCCTCGCTGCTGCGCCCGCGTCGGCGGCCGTTCGTCGAACGGCGGCTTCTCCATCCGCTCGGGCTGCCCCGCGGGAACCTGCGGCGGAGAGTCCTGATGCGCCCGCTCCAGGAAGCGGAGCAGCTCGACGGGGAACGGCAGCACCAGGGTGGAGTTCTTCTCGGCCGCGACCGCGACCACCGTCTGCAGCAACCTCAGCTGCAACGCGGCGGGCTGGCTGGACATCTCCTGGGCCGCCTGGGCCAGCTTCTTCGAAGCCTGCAGCTCCGCGTCGGCGTTGATGACCCTCGCGCGCCGCTCCCGGTCGGCCTCGGCCTGCCGGGCCATGGAGCGCTTCATGGTCTCCGGAAGCGACACGTCCTTGATCTCCACACGGTCGATCTGTACGCCCCAGCCGACCGCCGGACTGTCGATCATCAGCTCCAGCCCCTGGTTGAGCTTCTCCCTGTTCGAGAGGAGGTCGTCCAGGTCGCTCTTGCCGATGATCGACCGCAGGGACGTCTGCGCCATCTGGGAGACCGCGAACCGGTAGTCCTCCACCTCGATCACGGCGCTCGGCGCGTCCACGACCTTGAAGTAGATGACGGCGTCCACTCGCACGGTGACGTTGTCCCGCGTGATCCCGTCCTGGGCGGGCACGGGCATCGTCACGATCTGCATGTTCACCTTGCGGAGCCGGTCGATGCCCGGAACGATCATGGTGAAGCCCGGGGCGCGCACCTGGTGGTGGAGCCTTCCGAGCCGGAGCACGACACCCCGCTCGTACTGTTTCACCACCCGGGCCGCCGCCATCGCGTACACCGCGCAGCCCGACACGGCTGCCACCGCTGCGATCACCACGTCCTCGACCATCACGGCCCCTCATGTCGGAGAGCGCCTTACATCACGCTCTACTAACACGATATGCCCGGTATGTACACCCGTCGAACCCCTGTCCGGGTGCCCGTGGCCCCGACCGGCCGCGCACCGGATGCCGGGGCCGCGGGAAGCGGGCAGGGTGGCCAGCGCCAGCACGTCCCCGTGACGTACCGATGAGCCGGACGAGCAGACGAGGACCCGCCCATGTCCGTCACCGCGACCGCGAGCCCCATCGATCCCCGACGGCGCCGCCGCGTCGGCATCGCCGTCGGGGCGGCCCTGCTCACCCTCACCGTCACCGGATGCTCCGGTCTCGGCCGTACCGCCGTCGGTCCGGTCACCTACACCACCGAGCGGGACCGGATCGTCAGTGAGAACAGCCCGTCGGTGAAGGGATGCCACCGCATGGCGCCCGCGGGTGCGGACAAGGTCGCCAACGGGACGCTGATCGACATGATCCTTTACCCCACCCGCGACTGCACCGGCAGAGGTACCGCCTATGTGGCGACCACGTTCACCGACACCAATGCCCCGCGGAGCCTGCCCTGGCGCAGTTACCGCTTCGTTCACTGACCGCCGCGCCGCGCAGCCGTCAGGCCGCGGAGCAGCGCGGCCAACTCCGCGGTCCGGTCCTTCCGGTCCCGGGCGATGAGTACGACCACGGCGATGAGCAGGGCGGGCATGACCGCGTTCGGCGGGTCGAGCAGGGTCAGCTGGACGATCGAGGCACCGGCCAGCAGCCCGGCGAGGGCCATCGCCGCCACACCGGCCAGGAGGGGGACCAGCAGGGCCACGGCGCCGGCCGTCTCCAGACCGCCGATCGTGTACATCGCCCCGCTGCCCCAGCCCATCCGGTCGAAGGACTGCACGGCGGACTCATGGGCCATGATCTTGGCCACCGCGCTGAATCCGAAGAACAGCGCGAGGACGACGCGGGCCGTGTCCAGGGCGACGCGCCGGCCGCCACTCGGCGCGGCGGCGGGTGCGGCTACGGATGCGGTGGGAGCGGCGACGGCAGCGGTGGTCTCTGACACGGAGGTCTCCTCGAAGGTCGTCATGGGGGACGTACGCCGGTACCGGCTGGAGGCGGAACGGGCCGCTTCGCCTTTCCGGCGCATTCACAGAGGCAGACCGCACCCGGGCCGGAATCTCATCGGCTTCCGGGCCGCCGCTTCACCCTTCTTCAGGGCGGGTCGGGCTTCTTCGGGGTAGGTCGGGGCGGGCTCTCACCCAGACACCGTCGTCGGTGAGATAGCGCTCCACACCGAGTCCGGCCTCTGCCAGATACCCCTCGAACTGCTCCACGGAGAGCTTCCGCGACCGGAACGTCTGGGTCCACCGCGCGTCCTCGAAGACGTACTCGGCGCGCACCTCGCTGATCCCGTCACCCACGGGCTCCGCCGAGACGAGCCGTATGGTGCAGCCCGCCGGCCGGTCCTCACGCTCCCGCGGCAGATCGGAGTGGTAATCGGCGCCCTCCCGCTGGATGAGCACGACCCCGTCGTCCTTGACGTACGTACGGCAGGTCCGCAACAGCCCCTCCCTGACCCGGTGATCGCTCGTGTGCACCAGGAACGACGCGAGGACGACCGCGTCGAACCGCTCCTCGCCGAGGTCCAGCGACTCGATCGGGCTCTGCACGGTGCGGGCGCCGCGGATGCGGTCCAGCATCTGCGGCGACTCGTCCACCGCGGTCACCGAGAAGCCCCGCGCGACCAGAGGGTGCGTCACCCGGCCCGCACCGCAGCCCAGTTCCAGCACGCTCGCTCCGGCGGGCAGTGCCGCCGCGATCACGTCCGGTTCGCTCCCGGCCGACAGCCGCGCGTACAGCTCCACCGCGCAGCCGTCCGGCGTGATGGAACCCGGTCCCGTCCCCGTATGTCCCTGACGTATCAGTTGTCCGCTCATACCGGCGGAACGTGCGGGCGCCCGGCGCCGTTCCCGGATCGTGACGGACAGTGCCCCGTCAGCACTCCGGGTAGCGGCCTTCGGGCCACGCCACCGGCTGCTCGAGCTCCAGGCACAGGTCGTCGGCGAGCTCGGCGATCACGGACCGGCCCTCGGTACGGGCCAGCCACGCGGCCGGCAGCCGTACGTCGCCGTGCCGCGCGCCGAGGAGGTTGCCGCAGACCGAACCGGTGGAGTCGCTGTCGCCCGAGTGGTTGACGGAGAGCAGCAGCGCTTCGCCGACGTCGTCCGCGCCGGGCAGTGCGAGCGCGCAGTAGACGGCGATGGCGAGAGCTTCCTCGGCGACCCAGCCCGCTCCCAGGGACTCCACCCGCTCGGCACTCGGACCGCCGAGGGCGGCCAGGTCGACCGCCGCGCGCAACGCGGCCGTCGTCTCCTCGTGGCCGCGGTGGCGCGCCAGCAGGTCCATGGCGCGCAGTACCGCGCCCTCCAGGGAGTCCCCGGCCAGCAGATGCGTGACGATCGCGGCGAGTGCTCCTGCCGCGTACACCCCCGTGGGGTGCCCGTGCGTGATCTGCGCACACCGGGCGGCCAGCTCGAAACCCGTCCCGGCGTCCTCGCCCAGCAGCCCGAAGGGGGCCGACCTCATCACCGTGCCGCAGCCCTTGGACTGCGGATTGACCGGCCCGGGCACCTCGAACGGCGTGCCGGCGACGGGCACATGACCCACCGCGAGCCCCGTCAGACAGGCGTTGCCGGGAGCCCTGCGCGCGTACAGCCAGGGCTGCTGCCTGAGCCATCCGGTCCGCACGGTGTCCGTCCCGCCGCGCACGGGCGGCGCGGGGTGGTTCTGGGTGTCGAGCCAGCGCAGATAGGCGTTGCGCACGAGCTCGGCCTCCGCGCCCCCGATGCCCTTGGACCGGGCCCGGGCACGGGCCCTGATCAGCCCTTCGACGGTGAAGAGCGTCATCTGGGTGTCGTCCGTGATCCGGCCGACGACACCGTCCGCGTCCGCGACGGGTCCCCGTACGCCCCCTTCCCCGTGGGCGCGGCGGATCCCGCCGAGCGAGAGGAACTCCACCGGGTTGCCCAGCGCATCCCCGATCGCACCGCCCAGCAGGACGCCGCGTACCCGGGCCCGGCGAGCGACCCTGTCACCCCATGCCGCGTTCCCCTGCTCCGCCATGTGCACTGCCCGCTCCCCGTCGTCCGTCCCGTATGGATTTCCGTGCGCCGCGCCGCGGGGTCATGCTGGGAGGGGAGGAGATGCCGATGCGTACCGGGAGTGAACCGTCCACTGCACGCAGTCCCCTGCGGATGCGACTCGTACTGAGTCTATGGGGCATGGGCTGGGCGTTGTTCGGTCTGGTGGCCTTCGTGATCACCGGACGCCCCGGCTGGGCGATCGCCTGCGGGGTGCTGCTGGCCGTCGCGGTCACGGACCTCTGCGTCATCGTCCACCGCATCCGCCAGGGCCCGCACTATCAGCCGGGGCGCGACGTTCCGCCGTACGAGCCCGACCGGGGCGGACCGGGCCCGCCGGAGCACTGACCGGACCCGGCGGCACCCCGAACCCGAGGCGTGCGGGCCCGGTGCGGGCCCGGGCGGCCTCCGAGGGCCGGACGCCGGCCCCGGGTCAGGGGCGGTCGTCGAAGCGGGCCGCCTGCAGGTACTCCGGGTTGGGGTCGAGCGCCGCGGCCAGCCGGAAGTGCCGGGTGGCCTGTTCGGACCGGCCGGCGCGCTCGAAGGTGCGGGCCAGCGCGAAGTGGGCGAAGGCGTTGTCCGGCTCCCGCTCCAGGACCAGCTCGAATTCGAGCTCGGCCGGGCGCAGTTGGGCGGCGGCGAAGAAGGCGCGGGCGCGCAGCAGCCGGGCGGCGGTGTTCTCCGGGTGAGCGGCGATCACCGAGTCGAGGAGTTTGACGGCACCCCGCGGATCCCGCGCGGCCAGCAACTGCTCCGCCGCACGGAAATCGATGACGTGCGTCTCCGGGTTCATTTCGGGCACGGTCACATCCTTCCCTTCACGCTCCGCACTTCAACGTCCGCCCGACACCCGGTATTCCGGGCCGGGCAGCGCCTCGACGGACACCACCCGTACAGCCACGGCCGGGCAGAGCCCCGGTGGGCAGCGGCCCCTACGGCCATGGGCCCCGCAGCGCGTCACCAGGCAACGGCCCGTACGGCCACGGGCCCGGCCGCACCTCAGTCGGCGGCGGCCCGTTCGGTCAGTTCCGACCAGACCTTGCGGACCTGCGGTTCCAGGTCCTCCAGTGGTCCGTCGTTGTCGACGACCAGATCGGCGACGGCCAGCCGCTCCTCGCGCGCCGCCTGCGCCGCCATCCGGGCGCGGGCGTCGGCCTCGGTCATGCCCCGCAGCCGCACGAGCCGGTCGAGCTGGGTCTCCGGGGACGCGTCCACGACCACGACCAGGTCGTAGAGCGGTGCGAGACCGTTCTCGGTGAGGAGCGGGACGTCATGGACGACCACCGCGTCGGGGCCGGCGGCCTTCTCCAGTTCGGCGGACCGGGCACCGACGAGCGGATGGACGAGGGCGTTCAGCGCGGCCAGGCGCGCGGGGTCGGCGAAGACGATCGCGCCGAGCGCGGGCCGGTCCAGGGTCCCGTCGGCCGCCAGGATGCCGGGACCGAAGGTCTCGACGACGGACGCGAGCCCCGGGGTGCCGGGCTCGACGACCTCACGCGCGATCCGGTCCGCGTCGATCAGCACGGCCCCGTAGCTCACAAGCAGCCGTGACACTTCGCTCTTGCCGGCGCCGATCCCGCCGGTCAGGCCCACTTTCAGCATGCGCCGAGCCTAGCCGTCGGTCCGGACGGCCGTCCTTCACCCCTCAGGAATCGCCCTCGCGTTCGGCAAGGAAACGTTCGAATTCAAGACCGATCTCGTCCGCCGAGGGAAGATCGGCGGGTTCCGCGACGAGATTGCCCCGGGTCTCGGAGCCCGCGACCGCGTCGTACTGGTGCTCCAGCCCTTCGACCAGCGCCACGAGCTCCTCGTCGCCCTGCCCGATCTGCCGGTCGATCTCTGTCTGGGTGCGGTGTGCCTCGGTGCGCAGCGTGTGCGCGACGCCCGGCAGGACCAGACCGGTCGCCGCGGTGACCGCCTCCAGGGCGGTGAGCGCCGCGTCCGGGTACGCGGACCGGGCGACGTAGTGCGGCACGTGGGCGGCGACACCGAGGACGTCATGACCGGATTCCATCAGCCGGTACTCGACGAGGGATTCGGCGGAGCCGGGCACCTGTGCCTCGTCGAAGGGGCTGCGGTGTCCGGGCATGAGATCGGTCCGGTTGCCGTGCGGGGTGAGGCCGACCGGCCGGGTGTGCGGAACGCCCATGGGGATGCCGTGGAAGTTGACCGCGAGACGCACACCGAGCCGCTCCACGATCTGCTCGACGGCGGCGGCGAACCTCTCCCACTCCACGTCGGGCTCGGGACCGGACAGCAGCAGGAAGGGCGCACCCGTGGCGTCCTGCACCACCCGGACGTCCAGCGTCGGCGCCTCGAACGCCGTCCAGCGGTCGCGCCGGAAGGTCAGCAGCGGGCGTCGCGCCCGGTAGTCGACCAGCCGGTCGTGGTCGAAGCGGGCCACGATCTGGTGCGGCAGCGTCTCGAGCAGGCCGTCGACGATCTGCTCGCCGGTCTCACCCGCGTCGATGTACCCGTCGAAGTGGTAGAGCATGACCAGGCCGGCCGACTCCTGGGCGAGCGCCATGTCGACGACGGCCAAGCCCTTCGGCTCCCATTCGTACAAACTCTGCGGATCAGGCACGGTTACCGCTCCTCCTCGTGTTCCTGCACAAGAACACCCCGTGGGTCCCGGGCATTCCCGGCCGTCCCACTTTCCGCGGCGCGGGGCCGACCGGCCCGCGCGCCCACCGGCGTGTGTCCGGCCGTCAGACACCCGCTCCGCACGCCCTGTTCACCCCGCGGCCGGGGCAGCGGTCCAGACCCTGATGCGCCCGTGGCCCACCCCTGCCGTCTCGGGCAGCCGATTCAGGGACTCGCCCCACATGCGTATCCGTGCGCGAGACCCTCCGGTCCTTCGACGGGAAGGCACCCCCATGCACATCCGCGCGCCGCTCCCGCCCTGCCGGCCCTCGCGCTCTCCACCGTGCGGGACCGGCCCTCGCCACGGCCGGCGGCGCACGGGCCGGTGGCCCCTGAGCGGGCCGCCGTACGCAGGGCCGGACCCGCACGGCATGCGGCCCCGGAGACATGAGTGAGGCCCGCCCCCCGAAGGGAGCGGGCCTCACTCACAGCTCTACAGCTACTGCAGCCGATGAGCGGCTGGGGTCAGAGCGTCAGCTCTGGCCGCCGGCCAGCTTCTCGCGCAGGGCGGCCAGGGCCTCGTCCGACGCCAGGGCGCCGGAGTTGTCCGCGGACTCCGAGGAGTACGAACCGCCGCCGCCACCGCTGCCGCCGGAGGCAGCCGGGGCAGCGCCGGCCGGGGCGGCTGCGCCCTCGGCCGCAGCGGCCTCGTCGGCCTCGCGGGACTTGATGACCTGGGCCTGGTGCTGCTCGAAGCGCGTCTGCGCCTCGGCGTACTGGGTCTCCCAGACCTCACGCTGCGACTCGAAGCCCTCGAGCCAGTCGTTGGTCTCGGGGTCGAAGCCCTCGGGGTAGATGTAGTTGCCCTGGTCGTCGTAGGACGCGGCCATGCCGTACAGGGTCGGGTCGAACTCGACCGAGGCCGGGTCCCCACCGAAGGCCTCGTTGGCCTGCTTCAGCGAGAGGCTGATGCGACGGCGCTCGAGGTCGATGTCGATGACCTTGACGAAGATCTCGTCGTTGACCTGGACGACCTGCTCCGGGATCTCCACGTGGCGCTCGGCCAGCTCGGAGATGTGGACCAGGCCCTCGATGCCCTCGTCGACGCGCACGAACGCACCGAACGGAACGAGCTTGGTGACCTTACCGGGAACGACCTGCCCGATCTGGTGCGTACGGGCGAACTGCTGCCACGGGTCTTCCTGCGTCGCCTTGAGCGACAGCGAGACGCGCTCGCGGTCCATGTCGACGTCGAGGACCTCGACGGTGACTTCCTGACCGACCTCGACGACCTCGGAGGGGTGGTCGATGTGCTTCCAGGACAGCTCGGAGACGTGCACGAGACCGTCGACGCCACCCAGGTCCACGAAGGCACCGAAGTTGACGATCGAGGAGACGACGCCGGAGCGGACCTGACCCTTCTGGAGGGTCGTGAGGAACGTCTGGCGCACCTCGGACTGGGTCTGCTCGAGCCAGGCACGGCGGGACAGGACCACGTTGTTGCGGTTCTTGTCCAGCTCGATGATCTTGGCCTCGAGCTCCTTGCCCACGTAGGGCTGGAGGTCGCGGACACGACGCATCTCGACGAGCGACGCCGGGAGGAAGCCACGGAGGCCGATGTCGAGGATGAGACCACCCTTGACGACCTCGATGACGGTACCGGTGACGATGCCGTCTTCTTCCTTGATCTTCTCGATGGTGCCCCAGGCACGCTCGTACTGAGCGCGCTTCTTCGAGAGGATCAGGCGGCCTTCCTTGTCCTCCTTCTGGAGAACCAGGGCCTCGATCTCGTCGCCGACCTTGACGACCTCGTTCGGGTCGACGTCGTGCTTGATCGAGAGCTCGCGGCTCGGAATGACACCTTCGGTCTTGTAACCGATGTCGAGGAGGACCTCGTCGCGGTCAACCTTGACGATGACTCCGTCAACGATGTCGCCGTCGTTGAAGTACTTGATCGTCTCGTCGATCGCCGCGAGGAACGCGTCCGCGTCGCCGATGTCGTTGACCGCAACCTGCGGAGTGGTGGCGGTGGTCTCGGTGCTGCTCGTCATGTGGGAAAGGGCTCCGGTACGGACAGTGAGTCGTAGGTACTGCTACGCCGAAAGCCCGTATCGCCTCTGCAGAAGCCGGACAGCCTGGAGAACACCCAACCTGGACCGGAAAGGCGCCTCGACAACCGAGGGGACATGCAACAGACGCGAGCGCGGCCTGCTAGGTCTGAGGCGCGCAGGCTCGCAGCGCAACTTGTAGCATACGGGGGCAGCCGGACAGGGTCAATGCGCGAAGGCGCACACCCGGGGCGCAACGCCCCGATCCCGGTACAACTCACGTCCACCGGGGCCACATCGGCCCCTCGGTGTGTCGCACACGTCCGGACGTACCCGTACGGCCGGGAGGACACCGCGCGCGACGGGTGAAGGCAAACTACAACGACGGGCACGATGAGCCAAGAGACCTACGACTCCGAACCTGAAGCGACGCGCCGGGAAGCCGGTGAAGCGGAGAGCAGCCGGGCAAGTCGCGGCTGGTGGGACCGGAACGCCGACGAGTACCAGAGCGACCACGGGGCCTTCCTCGGCGACGACCGCTTCGTCTGGGGCCCGGAGGGGCTCGACGAGGCGGACGCCGCCCTGCTGGGCCCCGCGTCCGCACTGAAGGGCCGGGACGTCCTGGAGATCGGCGCGGGCGCCGCCCAGTGTTCACGCTGGCTGGCCGCGCAGGGCGCCCGCCCGGTGGCCCTGGACCTCTCCCACCGCCAGCTCCAGCACGCGCTGCGGATCGGCGACGGCGTCCCGCTCGTGGAGGCGGACGCCGGCCTGCTGCCGTTCCGGGACGGCTCCTTCGACCTGGCTTGCTCCGCCTACGGCGCGGTGCCCTTCGTCGCCGACCCCGTACAGGTGTTCCGCGAGGTCCGCCGGGTGCTGCGACCCGGGGGCCGCTGGGTGTTCTCGGTGACGCACCCGATCCGCTGGGCGTTCCCCGACGAGCCTGGCCCCGAGGGGCTCTCGGTCGCCGCCTCCTACTTCGACCGGGTGCCGTACGTCGAGCAGGACGAGCGGGGCGACGCGGTGTACGTCGAGCACCACAGGACGCTCGGCGACCGGATCCGGGACGTGGTGGCGGGCGGTTTCCGGCTGGTCGACCTGGTGGAGCCGGAGTGGCCCGCGTGGAACCACCAGGAGTGGGGAGGCTGGTCCCCCCTGCGCGGCCATCTCATCCCCGGGACGGCGATCTTCGTCTGCGAACGGGACGAGCCGCAGGTGTGACGGGACGACCGGCAGGTGTGAGGGGCCCCGGTCGTCAGGTGTGAGGGACCCCCGGCCCGCGTGAGGGGCGGGCGTACGAGACTGGGGGCGTGATCCGCACCGACGCCCTGGACCAGCTGCCCGTACGCACCGCCCTGCCCGCCCTGGAGCGGGCGCTCGACGACCGGGGGGTGGCCGTGCTCTGCGCACCCCCCGGGACCGGCAAGACGACCCTCGTCCCGCTGGTGCTCGCCGGACTGGCCGGCGGCGGCCCGGTGCGCCGGGTCCTCGTCGCCGAGCCCCGGCGCATCGCGGCCCGGGCGGCGGCACGCCGGATGGCGTGGCTGCTCGGGGAACGGACCGGCGAACGGGTCGGCTTCACGGTGCGCGGGGAGCGCGTCGTGGGGCGCGACACGGTGGTGGAGGTCGTGACCACCGGGGTGCTGCTCCAGCGGCTGCAGCGCGACCAGGAGCTGGCCGGCGTCGACGTGGTGATCATCGACGAGTGCCACGAACGGCATCTGGACGCGGACACGGTCGCCGCGTTCCTCCTCGACGTACGGGGCGCGATCAGGCCCGATCTGCGTCTGGTCGCGGCGTCGGCGACGACGGACGCGGAGGGCTGGTCCCGTCTGCTGGGCGATGCCCCGGTGATCGAGGCGCAGGGTGTGTCCCATCCGGTCGAGGTGGTGTGGGCGCCGCCGGCCGGCTCCGTGCGCCCGCCGCACGGGATGAGGGTCGATCCCGCGCTGCTGACGCACGTGGCCGCCGTGGTGCGCCGGGCGCTCGCCGAGCGGGAGGGCGACGTGCTGTGCTTCCTGCCCGGCGTCGGGGAGATCGGCCGGGTGGCCGGGCAGCTCGCCGGGGTGGGCGCGGAGGTGCTCCAGGTGCACGGGCGGGCGCCCGCGGCCGTCCAGGACGCGGTGCTGGCCGGGTCGTCGGACCAGCGCCGGGTGGTACTGGCGACGTCCGTGGCGGAGTCCTCCCTCACCGTGCCCGGCGTGCGGGTGGTCGTGGACTCCGGGCTGGCCAGGGAGCCGCGCACCGACCACGCCCGGGGCCTGAGCGCGCTGACGACCGTGCGGGCGTCGCAGGCGGCCGGGCGGCAGCGGGCGGGCCGGGCGGGGCGCGAGGCGCCGGGCGCCGTGTACCGCTGCTGGGAGCAGGCGGAGGACGGGCGGCTCGCCCGGTTCCCGTCACCGGAGATCAGGGTGGCCGATCTGACGGCGTTCGCACTGCAGGCGGCGTGCTGGGGCGATCCTGACGCCACCGGCTTGGCGCTGCTCGATCCACCGCCCGCCGGGGCCATGGGCGCCGCCCGGGAGGTACTGACGGCGGTGGGCGCGGTGGACGCGGCGGGGCGGGTCACCGAGCGGGGTGTGCGGATGTCCCGGCTCGGCCTGCACCCGAGGCTGGCACGGGCCCTGCTGGACGGCGCCGACGAGGTGGGCGGGCGGCAGGCCGCGGAGGTGGTCGCGCTGTTGAGCGAGGAGCCGCCGCGGGAGTACGGCGACGATCTGGCCGCGGCCCTGCGGACGGCGCGGCGCGGCGGGGACGGTTACGCGGCGCGCTGGCGGCAGGAGGTGCGGCGGCTGTCGTCCTCGCTCGACCG
Source organism: Streptomyces clavifer (assembly GCF_036345975.1). Classification (NCBI taxonomy): domain Bacteria; kingdom Bacillati; phylum Actinomycetota; class Actinomycetes; order Kitasatosporales; family Streptomycetaceae; genus Streptomyces; species Streptomyces clavifer. Next base: position 1,845,239 of record NZ_CP107793.1, read on the forward strand.
GCCCGGCGGCCCGGGGGCTTCGGCCGACACGGCCGCGGGGCTGGTAGCGGCGCTGGCGTTCCCGGAGCGCGTGGCGCGGGCCCGGGGCGAGGGGACGTTCCTGATGGTCTCCGGCACGGGCGCTGAGCTCCGGGACGGATCGGGGCTGCGCAGTGCGCCGTGGCTGGCCGTCGCGGTGGCCGACCGGCCCGCTCACGCGGCGTCCGCCCGGGTGCGGCTGGCGGCGGTCGTCGACCAGGACACGGCGCGGCTGGCCGCCGGGCACCTGCGGTTCTCGGGGGAGGAGGTCCGCTGGGTCGACGGCGACGTGGTGGCCCGTTCCGTGGAGCGGCTCGGGGCCGTCGAGCTGTCGGTCCGCGCACTGGAGCGGCCGGCGCCGGAGCTGGTGCGCGGGGCGCTGCTGGAGGGGCTGCGGCGCGAGGGCCCCGAGCTGCTGCGGTGGACCCGGGACAGCGAGCAGCTGCGGCTGCGGCTCGCCTTCCTGCACCGGGTGCTGGGGGCGCCGTGGCCCGATGTGTCGGACGGCGCGCTGCTGTCGCGTGCCGGGGAGTGGCTGGAGCCCGAGCTGTCGCGGGCGCGGCGCCGTCCGGATCTGGCGCGGATCGACGCCGGGCAGGCACTGCGCCGGCTGCTGCCGTGGGCGACGGGCGATGCCGCCCGGCTCGACGAGCTGGCCCCGGAGCGGATCGCGGTGCCGAGCGGGTCGAGGATCCGGGTGGAGTACGGCGGTGAGCAGCCCGTCCTCGCGGTGAAGCTGCAGGAACTGTTCGGACTGCGGGAGACGCCCAGGGTGGCCGGGGTGCCCGTCCTGGTGCACCTCCTCTCCCCCGCCGGACGCCCCGCGGCGGTCACCGCGGATCTGGCGTCGTTCTGGCGCGAGGGCTACCGGGCGGTCCGGGCCGAGCTGCGCGGCCGGTACCCGAAGCACCCGTGGCCGGAGGACCCGACGACGGTGGAGGCGACCCGCTTCACGTCGGCGCGGCTGCGCAGGGACTGACGGGGCTGAGCGGTACGGAGCAGCCCCCGGCCGGACGGCCGGGGGCTGCTCCCACGGTGGTGCGGGTCGAGCGGCGTACCGGTCAGGCGGCCGGCGCCGCCTCGACCGTGAGCTCGACGTCGAGCGTCACGCCGCTCGCGGTGGTGAGCCGGAGCGTGTAGGTGCCCGCGGCGCCGTCGGCGAAGATCTTCGGGAGCTTCAGGACTCCGTCGGCGCCGGTCCTCAGGCCCGTCAGCGTGCGGACGGGTTCACCGGCCGCGTCCTCGAAGTACGGGCCCTTGTCGTTCTCGGCGGGCTCGTCCCCCTCGGTGATCATCGTGGCGGTGACCGCGGTGTCCGCGAGGCCCGTCCCCTTGTACGTCGCCCTGACCTCGACCGTGTCGGCGAACTCGGTGCCTGCGACGGTGCTCAGGGCCTTGTCGTCGGTACGGGTGAGGGCGTCCGCCTGCCGGGCGGTGACAGCGGCGGCGTAGGTGAGGGTGCGCGGCTTGGCGGTGCCCGCGACCGCCGTCACCTTGAATCCGCCCGTCTTCTCGCCCGCCGTCAGGACGGGGGCGGTGGCGGTGCCGTCCGCGCCGGTGGACAGCGTGACCGTGGTCCGGCCGCCGGCGAAGCGGGCGTCGGTGTCACCGGTGATCGCGAAGGTGACCGAGATCTTGGCCAGCGGGGCGCCCGCGGTGTTCTTCGCCCGTACCCTGACGCGCTCGGCGAAGGCCTCGCCCGCCGTGGCGGAGAGGGTGCCGGTGCCCGCGTTCTCGATGCCGCCGAACGTCTCGGACGGAGCGGGGGGAGTCGTCGGAGGCTTGGTCGGCGGTGTCGTGGGGGGCTTCGTCGGCGGTGTGGTCGGCGGCTTGACCGGAGGCTTGGCCGGAGGCTTCGGCGGGGTGGGGTCCGGGCTCGGGGTCGCACCGCCGCCGGAGGGGGGTGTCGGGGTCGGCACGGGTGACGGGCCGGACGATCCGCTGCCCGGTCCGGCCGGAAGGACACCGGTGCCGTCCGGGACCTCGTGGGTGCCGCGCTGGTAGAAGTCGAACCAGGAGCGCACCGTCCGCAGGTACTCCCGCGAGTGGTTGTAGCTCAGCACCGCACGGTCGAGGTCCGCGGCGGTGCCCAGGTCGCGGGTGCCCGCGCAGAGGTAGCGCCCGGCGGCCAGCGCCGCGTCGTAGATGTTGTTGGGGTCCTTGCGTCCGTCGCCGTTGCCGTCCTGGCCCCAGGTGGCCCAGGTCTGCGGGATGAACTGCATCGGGCCGACCGCGCGGTCGTGCGTCGAGTCCCCGTCGTACGCGCCGCCGTCACTGTCCCTGATCAGGGCGAAGCCCTGCCCGTTGAGGGCCGGCCCGAGGATCGGGGAGAACGTGGTGCCGTTGTCGTCGACCTTGCCGCCGCGCGCCTGGCCGGACTCGACCTTGCCGATCGCGGCGAGGAGCTGCCACGGCAGGCGGCAGGCGGCGTCGGTGCTCGCGAGATCCTGCTCGGCCTTCTTGTACGCCGCCAGGATCGTGGCGGGTATGCCCGCCTCCGCACTGCCCGTCACCGGTAGATTCACGGACGAACCGGGCTTGTTGGGCGTCGTGAGCGGCGGCAGGTCCGTGTGGTAGGGCGAGTTGCCCGTGGCCGCGCTGTCGCCGGACGGGGTCGTCCCGGCTGCCGCCGGGTCACCGCCCGCCGTGCTCCCTGCCAAGGGCGCCGCGGGAGCTTGCGAGGCGGAGAGGGCTGCCACCGCGGCGGCGGCCACCGCGGTGGTGGTGGCCCCCCTGCGCAGCCGGCGGCCGAATTGCGCTGCCATACGTTCTGGTCCCTCCCCGTCGACGGCTGTTCGCGCTCCCCAGCGCGAGGACTCAGGCGACCCTACGGCAACGGGCGCCGCCCGAACACCGGCCCATGAACGGTTCTTACCGTATTTTCACCTTCCCGTCGGCACGTTGTACGACGACCCGGACGGAACGGTGACGAAGACTCAGTGATACTGCCGTCGTGCCCTTCACCCTCAGCCACGCCGTAGCCGTCCTCCCGGGGATCCGCCGGTCCGGAGCGGGCCGGGGCCCGCTGTTCGCCTCCGCCCTCGTCGCGGGCTCGTTCGCCCCCGACATGACGTACTACGCGGACACGGTGATCCCGGGGGCGATGGAATTCGGGGCAGTGACACACTCCGTGCCGGGTGTGTTCACCGTGGACGTACTCGTCACCGCCGCGGTCGTGGCGCTGTGGCTGCTGCTGCGCGAACCCCTGGTGGCCCTGCTGCCGGCCGCGCGGCGGGGGCGCGTGTACACCTTCGTGCGGGGCAGACGGTGGGACCCGGGGGCTCCCGTCCTCCCGGCGGCGGTGTGGTTCGTGGTGTCCGCGGCCATCGGGGCGGGCACGCACGTCGTGTGGGACGCCTTCACCCATCACAGCCGGTGGGGCACCGAGTTGGTGCCGGTGCTGAGCCGGAGCGTCGGCGGCCACCCGGTGTTCCAGCTGGTCCAGTACGGCAGTTCGGCCGTGGCGCTGACGGTCCTGGTCCGGTTCGTGCACACGGGGCTGCGCCGGACCGTCCCCCTGCCGGTACCGGCGTCCGTACCCGTGCTCGGCCGGACGGAACGCCGCTCGGCGATCGCGCTCCTCGCCGGGTGCGGCCTGCTCGGCACCGCCCACCGGTGCGCACGCTGGTGGGCCTCCTCCGGGGGCACCGGCAGCCCGCTCGACATCATCCCGACCGCGTGCTTCGGTGCAGGGGCGGGGCTCGCCGTCGGCCTCGTGCTCTTCGGGGCGTGGATGCGGCTGCGGGCCCGCACGGCCGCCCTCCCGCCGGGCGGGCCGGGTGCGGAAAGCGCACCGGGCCGCCCCGCGGGCGAGGACGCCGGGCGTACCTGACGGGGCCCGTCAGTGGGCGGCCGACTCCCAGTCCGTGCCCACACCGACCGAGACGTCCAGCGGAGCACGGAGCTCGACCGCCGTGGACATCTCCCTGCGGAGGATCTCCTCGACCTGATCGCGTTCCCCCCGGGCGATCTCGAGGACGATTTCGTCGTGGACCTGGAGCAGCATCCGTGAGGTCAGCTTCGCCTCGGTGAGCGCCTTGTCCACCTTGAGCATCGCGACCTTCACGATGTCGGCCGCGGTCCCCTGGATCGGCGCGTTGAGCGCCATCCGCTCCGCCATCTCGCGTCGCTGACGGTTGTCGCTGGTCAGGTCCGGGAGATAGCGGCGGCGGCCGAAGACCGTCTCCGTGTAGCCGGTGGACCTGGCCTCCTCCACGACGCGGTGCAGGTAGTCACGGACCCCGCCGAACCGCTCGAAGTAGGTGTCCATCAGGCCGCGGGCCTCGCCGGGCTCGATGTTCAGCTGCTGGGAGAGCCCGAACGCGGAGAGCCCGTAGGCGAGTCCGTACGACATCGCCTTGATCTTGCGGCGCATCTCAGCGTCGACGGCGGACTTCTCGACGCCGAACACCTGTGAGGCGACCGTGGTGTGCAGGTCCTCCCCCGAGGTGAACGCCTCGATCAGACCGGCGTCCTCGGAGAGGTGCGCCATCACCCGCAGCTCGATCTGGCTGTAGTCGGCCGTCATGAGCGTCTCGAAGCCCTCGCCGACGACGAAGCCCCGGCGGATGGCCCGCCCCTCGTCCGTCCGGACGGGGATGTTCTGCAGGTTCGGGTCGGTGGAGGAGAGCCGCCCCGTCGCCGCGACCGTCTGGTTGAACGTGGTGTGGATGCGGCCGTCCGCACCGATGGTCTTGACCAGGCCCTCGACCGTGACCCGCAGCTTCGCCTGCTCGCGGTGGCGCAGCATGATCACCGGCAGCTCGTGCTCGGTCTGCGCGGCCAGCCAGGCCAGCGCGTCGGCGTCCGTCGTGTAGCCCGTCTTCGTCTTCTTCGTCTTCGGGAGTGCCAGCTCGCCGAAGAGGACTTCCTGGAGCTGCTTGGGCGACCCGAGGTTGAACTCACGGCCCACCGCGGCGTGCGCCTCCTTCACCGCCTGCTGCACGGCGCCGGCGAACTGCTGCTCCATGCCCTGCAGATGTTCCCGGTCGGCGGCGATCCCGTGCCGCTCCAGACGGGCCAGCAGGATCGAGGTCGGGAGCTCCATGTCGTGGAGCAGCTCGGCCGCGCCGACCTCCCGCAGACGGACCGTGAACGCCTCACCCAGATCCAGGACCGCCCGGGCCTGCGACATCAGGGCGTCCGCCTCGGCCCGGTCGTCGGCGCCGAAGGCCAGCTGGCCGTCGGACGCCGCGGCGGGGGCCAGCTCCCGGCCCAGGTACTCGATGGACAGGGCGTCCAGGGCGAACGACCGGCGTCCGGGCTTGACCAGGTAGGCGGCCAGTGCGGTGTCCATGGTGACACCGTCGATCCGCCAGCCCTGCTCGGGGAAGACCCGCATGGCGCTCTTCGCGTTGTGCATGACCTTGGGCCGCTCCGGGTCGGCGACCCACGACGAGAACGCCCGGTCGTCGGCCTCGTCGAGCTGCGACGGGTCGAACCAGGCCGCGGCCCCGTCGGCGGCGGCCAGCGCCACCTCGGTCACACTCCCCGCGCCCAGCGCCCACGTGTCGACCGTGACGACTCCGAGCGGCTGGGCGCCGTGGGCCTCCAGCCAGGCCGCGACCTCGCCCGAGCCCAGCACCGAACCGTCCAGCTCGACACCGGACGCGGGCACGGGAGCCGCCTCCTGCCCCGCCGCACCCGGGTCCACGGCCATCAGCCGCTCGCGCAGGCTCGGATTACGGATCTCCAGGACGTCCAGCACACCGGTCACCGCCGTGCGGTCGTACGGTGCGCGCTCCAGCTCCTGCGGTGCCTTCGGCAGCTCCACGTCCCGGACCATCTCGGTCAGCCGGCGGTTCATGCGGACCGCGTCCAGGTGGTCGCGGAAATTCTGCCCGGCCTTGCCCTTGACCTCCTCGGCACGCGCCACGAGGTCGTCGAACGAACCGAACTGGTTGATCCACTTCGCGGCGGTCTTCTCACCGACGCCCGGGATGCCCGGCAGGTTGTCCGACGGGTCGCCCCGCAGAGCCGCGAAGTCGGGATACTGCCGCGGCGTGAGCCCGTACTTCTCCTCGACCTTGGCCGGGGTGAAGCGCGTCAGCTCGGAGACACCCTTCGTCGGGTACAGCACGGTCACGTTGTCCGTGATCAGCTGGAAGGAGTCCCGGTCGCCCGTGACGATCAGCACCTCGAAGCCCGCCGCCTCGGCCTGCGTGGCCAGCGTCGCGATGACGTCGTCCGCCTCGAAGCCGTCGACCGCGAACCGGTCGGCGTGCATCGCGTCGAGCAGCTCGCCGATCAGCTCCACCTGCCCCTTGAACTCGTCGGGGGTCTTGGAGCGGTTCGCCTTGTACTCCGGGAACTCCTGCGAACGCCACGTCTTGCGGGACACGTCGAACGCCACCGCGAAGTGCGTGGGCGCCTCGTCACGCAGGGTGTTCGCCAGCATCGACGCGAAGCCGTACACGGCGTTCGTCGGCTGCCCCGTGCCGGTCGTGAAATTCTCCGCGGGGAGCGCAAAGAACGCCCGGTACGCCAGGGAGTGCCCGTCCATCAGGAGCAGGCGCGGTCGGTTGTCTGCCGTCTTCTTCGATGCCGTCTCAGCCACGCCCCCGATCCTGCCACGGACCACTGACAATCCGGACCGGCCGCCGCTCGCCCCGCACTCGCGCGCGGGTCGAGCCCCGGTGGCGCGGCGCCGGACCGCCCGGGCCCGGCTTCCCCCCGGGCGGTCCGGCACCGGTACATGACACGATCGAGGGCAGGAACGAAGCGCTCGAAGGGGAGCAACCATGGCCACCAAGCCCCCGACCGGTGACCCGGTCCAGGACGCGCCGCAGGTCGAAGCGGTCCAGCACGCCGCCGCGGGTCTGCCCGCCGTCGCCCACAGCCTGCGCATCGCCCAGCAGCAGATGGGAGTGCGGCGCACCGCCCGAACCCTCCTCAAGGTCAACCAGAAGGACGGCTTCGACTGTCCCGGCTGCGCCTGGCCCGAGGGCGACAAGCGGCACACCGCGGAATTCTGCGAGAACGGTGCCAAGGCCGTCGCCGAGGAGGCGACCCTGCGCCGCGTCACTCCCGACTTCTTCGCCGCGCACCCCGTCGCCGACCTCGCCACCCGGAGCGGCTACTGGCTCGGCCAGCAGGGCCGCATCACGCAGCCCGTGTATCTCCCCGAGGGGGCCGACCGGTACCAGGCGGTGACCTGGGAACGCGCCTTCGAGATCCTCGCCGAGGAGCTCACGGCGCTCGCCTCCCCCGACGAGGCGCTCTTCTACACCTCGGGCCGCACCAGCAACGAGGCGGCGTTCCTGCTCCAGCTCTTCGCCCGGGAGTTCGGCACGAACAACCTTCCGGACTGCTCCAACATGTGCCACGAGTCGTCGGGGTCGGCGCTCACCGAGACCATCGGCGTCGGCAAGGGCAGTGTCAGCCTGGAGGACCTCCACCAGGCCGACCTGATCATCGTCGCCGGGCAGAACCCGGGCACCAACCACCCCCGGATGCTCTCCGCGCTGGAGCAGGCCAAGGCGGCCGGAGCGAAGATCATCTCGGTGAACCCGCTGCCCGAGGCCGGCATGGAGCGCTTCAAGAACCCCCAGACCGCCCGCGGCATGGTCAGGGGCGCCGCCCTCAACGACCTCTTCCTGCAGATCCGCATCGGCGGCGACCAGGCCCTCTTCCGCCTCCTGAACAAGATGGTCCTGGAGACCGAGGGAGCCGTCGACACCGCGTTCGTCGGTGAACACACCCACGGGTACGAGGAGTTCGCAAAGGCGGCCCGCGCCGCCGACTGGGCGCGGACGCTCACCGCCACCGGCCTGGAGCGCGAGGACATCGAGCAGGCCCTCGCCATGGTCCTCGCCTCGAAGCGGACCATCGTCTGCTGGGCCATGGGCCTCACCCAGCACAAGCACTCCGTGCCGACGATCCGCGAAGTGGTCAACTTCCTCCTGCTGCGCGGCAACATCGGCAGGCCCGGCGCCGGGGTCTGCCCCGTGCGCGGCCACTCCAACGTCCAGGGCGACCGCACCATGGGCATCTTCGAACGGCCCTCGACGGCCTTCCTCGACGCCCTGGACAAGGAATTCGGCATCACCTCGCCGCGCCACCACGGCTACGACGTCGTCCGGTCCATCCAGGCACTGCGCGACGGCGACGCCAAGGTCTTCTTCGCCATGGGCGGCAACTTCGTCGCCGCGACACCCGACACCGCCGTCACCGAGGCCGCGATGCGCCGCGCGCGCCTCACCGTCCACGTGTCCACCAAGCTCAACCGCTCGCACGCCGTGACCGGCACCCGCGCCCTGATCCTGCCCACGCTCGGACGCACCGACAAGGACGTCCAGGCGGGCACGAAGCAGTTCGTCACCGTCGAGGACTCCATGGGCCTGGTCCACTCCTCGCGCGGCAACCTCGCCCCCGCGAGCCCGCACCTGCTCTCCGAACCGGCCATCGTCGCCCGGCTGGCCCGCGCCGTCCTCGGCCCCCGCTCCGCCACGCCCTGGGAGGAGTTCGAGAAGGACTACGGGACGATCCGCGACCGCGTCTCGCGCGTCGTGCCCGGCTTCGAGGACTTCAACGCCCGCGTCGCACGGCCGGGCGGGTTCTCGCTGCCCCACGCCCCGCGCGACGAACGCCGCTTCCCCACCGCCACGGGCAAAGCCAACTTCACCGCCGCACCGGTCGAGTACCCCGAGCTCCCCGCGGGCCGGCTGCTGCTGCAGACCCTGCGCTCCCACGACCAGTACAACACCACGATCTACGGCCTCGACGACCGCTACCGCGGCATCAGGGGCGGCCGCCGCGTCGTCATGGTCAACCCCGAGGACGCCCACGCGCTCGGCCTCCCCGACGGCTCGTACACCGACCTCGTCGGCGAGTGGAAGGACGGGGTGGAACGCAGGGCACCGGGCTTCCGCGTCGTCCACTACCCGACCGCACGCGGCTGCGCCGCCGCGTACTACCCCGAGACCAATGTGCTGGTCCCCCTCGACTCCACCGCGGACACCAGCAACACCCCCGCCAGCAAGTCGGTCGTCGTCCGTTTCGAGAAGGCCCGGGACGACGGCCGGGACACCGGCCACTAAGCGTTCGCTCAGTCATCTGATAGGAACAGGGCACACAGCAACGAACGATCGGAGCCGGACCCATGGGCGAGCACACCGCACCCACGTTCCCCCAGGAGATCATCGACGAGTACGCCGCGCTCGGTGTCGACCTCCCCGCCCTCTTCTCCGCCGGGCACCTCGGCGAGCGCATGGGCGTACGGATCGTCGAGGCCTCCGCCGAGCGCGTCGTGGGCACCATGCCCGTCGAGGGAAACACCCAGCCCTACGGCCTGCTCCACGGCGGCGCCTCGGCCGTCCTCGCCGAGACCCTCGGCTCCGTCGGCAGCATGCTGCACGGCGGAGCCGCCAAGATCGCCGTCGGCGTCGACCTCAACTGCACCCACCACCGGGGCGCCCGCAGCGGTCTGGTCACCGGAGTCGCCACCCCCGTGCACCGCGGGCGCTCCACCGCCACGTACGAAGTGGTCATCACCGACGAACAGGACAAGCGAGTCTGTACCGCCCGACTCACCTGCCTCCTCCGCGACATGGAGCGCCCCACGGCCGGCTGACCGGCCCGCCCCGACACCTGCCGCCCGGCCCGGAACGCGCACCGCATTCCGGACCGGGCGGACCCATATCCGAAGCATTTCCGGAATGTTGCCGGATACGCACCGTCAACACCCCTGACCGGTGCACATGCCCCAAGAGGCACCTCAGCAGCGACTCCGGCCGCCGCCGCGAATCGAACACACACCCCAGATGTAACACTGCGTAACAAGTGTGCAATACACGAAAACGGTCACGCGCCCACCCCCCGAGTCGCCGCGGCGGCGACACCGCGCCCCTTGCGCCCCGATTCGCGCGACAGCACCAAGATCCGCTCAAGCCCCTTAGCGGAGCTGCGCGTTCTCACGATGCGGTCACTTCGCCACCCGCGGAAATGCCGCACATGCGCACTCTGCGGCCATCAAGTCTTCCCCATGGCATAACAAGACAGTCACATCATCAGCTGACCTGTCCCAGACCCCCTCACCTGCCCATAGAGTCACGGCCAGTCACCGCGCCGCCGGGCGTGTCTGCTGCACGGCCCCTGTATCGACCAGTACAGCCCGGCGTAGTCACGGCACCTCATGCAGAGGAGGCCGCGCCAGGGAAAGGACCTTTCGTGCGACACCGTTCTTTGATCATCCTCACCACAGTGCTCACCACCGGTGCACTCACTCTCACCGCCTGCGGGTCGCGCGACGACGACAGCAAGGGCAGCGGCGACAGCGGCGGCAAGACCACCGTCGTCATCGGTGTCGACGCCCCGCTGACCGGATCCCTCTCCGCACTCGGCCAGGGCATCAAGAACTCCGTGGACCTCGCGGCCAAGACCGCGAACAAGAACAACGAGGTCCCCGGCATCGAGTTCAAGATCGAGGCCCTCGACGACCAGGCCGTCCCCGCCTCCGGGCAGGCCAACGCCGCCAAGCTCGTCGGCAACAAGGAAGTCCTCGGAGCCGTCGGCCCGCTGAACTCGGGCGTCGCCCAGTCCATGCAGGGCGTCTTCGAGAAGGCCAACCTGGCCCAGGTCTCCCCGGCCAACACCAACCCCGCCCTCAGCCAGGGCGACAACTGGGGCAAGGGCGACTCCAAGCGCGTCTTCAAGACGTACTTCCGCACCTGCGCCACCGACGTCGTCCAGGGCAAGTTCGCCGCCCAGTACCTGTACAACGACGCCAAGAAGAAGAAGGTCTACGTCGTCGACGACAAGCAGACCTACGGCGCCGGCCTCGCCGCGATCTTCTCCGCGGAGTTCGAGCGCCTCGGCGGCAAGGTCGTCGGCACCGACCACGTCACCGTGAAGGAGACCGACTTCTCCAGCACGGCCGACAAGGTCAAGAGCTCCGGCGCCGACTCCGTCTACTACGGCGGCCAGTACCCCGAGGGCGGCCTCCTCTCCGACCAGATCAAGAAGACCGGCGCCAAGATCCCCACCATGGGCGGCGACGGCATCTACGACCCGGCCTTCATCAGCGCCTCCGGTGAGGCCAACGACGGCGACTTCGCCACCTCCGTCGGCTACCCCGTCGAGGCCCTCCCGACCGCCAAGCAGTTCATCGCGGACTACACCGCCGGCGGCTACAAGGACCCCTTCGCTGCCTACGGCGGCTACTCCTACGACGCCGGATGGGCCATCATCCAGGCCGTCAAGGCCGTCGTCGCCGAGAACGACGGCAAGCTCCCCGAGGACGCCCGCGCCAAGGTCACCGAGGCCATGGCCAAGGTCTCCTTCGACGGCGTGACCGGCAAGGTCTCCTTCGACGAGTTCGGTGACACCACCAACAAGCAGCTCACCGTCTACGAGGTCCAGAAGGGCGCTTGGAAGGACGTCAAGAGCGCCACGTTCGAGGACTGATCACCCAGCACACCCCCAGCACATGCTCCTGACCGCGCGAGGACGCAAACAGCGCCCTCGCGCGGTGTCATATCCGACAAGCTCATCGGAGGCACTGCGGTGAACGAACTGCCGCAACAGCTGGCCAACGGTCTCGCACTCGGCGCGCTCTATGGCCTCATAGCCATCGGGTACACCATGGTGTACGGCATCGTCCAGCTCATCAATTTCGCCCACGGCGAGATCTTCATGATCGGGGGCTTCGGCGCCCTCACCACCTACCTGGCACTCCCCAGCGGCACCTCGCTCATGGTGGTCATACCCCTCATGATCATCGGTGGCGCGATCGCCTCCGTCGCCGTAGCCACAGCGGCAGAACGCTTCGCCTACCGCCCCCTGCGCGGCGCACCCCGCCTGGCCCCGCTCATCACCGCGATCGGCCTCTCGATCGTCCTCCAGCAGCTTGTCTGGGGCTTCTACCCCGACGCGAAGAAGCCGCGCAGCTTCCCGGAGTTCCAGGGCGAGTCGTTCAAGATCTTCGACAACCTCTACCTCCAGCGCGCCGACGCCTTCATCCTCGTCCTCGCCCCCCTCTGCATGCTCGCCCTCGGCATGTTCGTCGCCAAGAGCCGCAGCGGCCGCGCCATGCAGGCCACCGCGCAGGACCCCGACACGGCCAAGCTCATGGGCATCAACACCGACCGCATCATCGTGATGGCCTTCGCCATCGGAGCCGCGTTCGCCGCCATCGCAGCCGTCGCCTACGGCCTCGACAAGGGCCAGATCAACTTCGAGATGGGCTTCCTCCTCGGACTCAAGGCCTTCACCGCAGCGGTACTCGGCGGCATCGGCAACATCTACGGAGCCATGGTCGGCGGAGTCGTCCTCGGCCTCGCCGAAGCCCTCTCGATCGCCTACATCGAAGAGATCCCCGGCATGCAGCAGCTCGGCGGCGGCGCCTGGGCCAACGTCTGGGCATTCGTACTTCTCATCGTCGTCCTCCTCGTCAGGCCACAGGGCCTGCTCGGTGAGCGCGTCGCGGATCGGGCGTGAGAGCCATGACAACCGACACCACCAAGACCGCCGCCGTCACCACCCCGGCCGGCACCGGCTCCCGGACCACCGGACTGCGCCGCCTCACCGCCCTCGGCGGCATCGCGACCATCGCCGCCACCTTCCTGTCCTGGACCTACACGGACGAGTTCCCCGGCGACCTCACCGTCTACGGCTACCCCGGCGGCCTCCAGGTCCTCTCCCTCGTCGCAGGCGCCCTCGTACTCCTGTACGCACTCGCCGCCCTCGGCATCCGGGGCCTCCGCTGGCTGGCCCCCACCGGTACCACCAAAGCCCTCCGGTTCCTGGCCCTCGGCGCCTTCGGTACCACCTGGTTCACCGTCATCGCCATCGCCGTCGAACTCGGCGGCGTCGTCAACCTGGAGCCCGGCGGCTTCGTCGCGGCGGTGGCCTCGGCCATCCCGCTCGTCGCCTTCCTCCTCCCCGACGACACCCGCAAGGCGTCCCGCCCCAAGGAGATCCCCTCCTGGGCCGAGATCCTCATCATCGTCCTCGCCTTCGGCATCGGCCTCTTCGTCGTCACCTACGGCATCGACACCGAATACGCCGAGCTCTTCACCGGCTACATGATCACCGCGGGCTTCGCCGTCGGCGCCCTGTTCAAGTCCGGCATCATGGCCCGGCTCTCGGTGCTCACCACCAAGTACCGCTCCATCGCCGTGGCCGCCGCGTTCGTCGCCGCCGCGGCGTTCCCCTTCACCCAGAACACCGACCAGTACACCCTGATCGCGGTCAACATCCTCATCTTCGCGACCGTCGCACTCGGGCTGAACATCGTCGTCGGCCTCGCCGGACTCCTGGACCTCGGATACGTCGCCTTCCTCGGCGTCGGCGCCTACACCGCCGCGCTCGTCTCCGGCACCACCGCATCCGCGTTCGGCGTCCAGTTCCCCTTCTGGGCATCGGTCCTCACCGGCGCAGCCGTCTCCCTGATCTTCGGTGTCGTCATCGGAGCGCCCACCCTGCGCCTCCGCGGCGACTACCTCGCCATCGTCACCCTCGGCTTCGGCGAGATCTTCCGCATCACGGTCGGCAACCTCGACGGCGTGTCGGGCCCCCGGGTCACCAACGGCCCCAACGGTGTACCGAACATCCCCGACCTCGTCTTCTTCGGATACGACTTCGGTGAGTCCCACACCATCCTGGGCATCGAGCTCGGCGGATACGCCAACTACTACCTGCTCATGCTGCTCGCGATGATCCTCGTGGTCCTCGTCTTCAGCCGCGCGGGCAGCTCCCGCATCGGCCGCGCCTGGGTCGCCATCCGCGAGGACGAGACCGCCGCCACCGCCATGGGCATCAACGGCTTCCGCGTCAAGCTCATCGCCTTCGCCCTCGGCGCGACCCTCGCCGGGATCGCCGGAACCGTCCAGGCACACGTACAGAGCACCGTCGTCCCGGAGATGTACGTCTTCGCCGGCCCCGTGCCGCCCAACTCCGCCTTCCTCCTCGCCGCCGTCATCCTCGGCGGCATGGGGACGATCAGCGGACCCCTGATCGGCGCCACCCTCCTCTACATGATCCCCGCGAAGCTGCAGTTCCTCCAGGACTACCAGCTCCTCGGCTTCGGCCTCGCGCTCATCCTGCTGATGCGCTTCCGCCCCGAAGGCCTCATCGCCAACAGGCGGGCCCAGCTCGAGTACCACGAGACCGGCCAACTCGACACGCCCGAGGGCACACTGCCCGACTCCGGCGTCGGCACCGTGAAGGCGGGGGCGTGAACGACATGACGACCACCACCGAAACCACCACGCCCGTCCTGGATGCCGGCGGCGTCACCATGCGCTTCGGCGGGCTCACCGCCGTACGCGACGTCGACCTCAAGGTCAACGCGGGCGAGATCGTCGGTCTCATCGGCCCCAACGGCGCCGGCAAGACCACCTTCTTCAACTGCCTCACCGGCCTCTACGTCCCCACCGAGGGAACGGTTCGCTACAAGGGCACCGTCCTGCCGCCCAAGCCCCACCTCGTCACCCAGGCAGGGATCGCCCGCACCTTCCAGAACATCCGGCTCTTCGCCAACATGACCGTCCTGGAGAACGTCCTCGTCGGACGGCACACCAGGACCAAGGAGGGCCTCTGGTCCGCCCTGGTGCGCGGACCCGGGTTCAAGAAGGCCGAAGCCGCCTCCCACGCACGCTCCATGGAACTCCTCAAGTTCATCGGCCTGCAGGACAAGGCCGACCACCTCGCGCGCAACCTCCCCTACGGGGACCAGCGCAAGCTGGAGATCGCGCGCGCCCTCGCCAGCGACCCGGGCCTCCTCCTCCTGGACGAGCCCACCGCAGGCATGAACCCGCAGGAAACCCGCGTCACCGAGGAACTCATCTTCGCGATCCGGGACATGGGCATCGCCGTACTCGTCATCGAGCACGACATGCGCTTCATCTTCAACCTCTGCGACCGGGTCGCCTGCCTCGTCCAGGGCGAGAAGCTCGTCGAGGGCACCCCCTCCGTCGTCCAGGGCGACGAACGCGTCGTCGCCGCCTACCTCGGCACGCCCTTCGAGGCGGACACCCCCGAGAAGGCCGAAGCGCCCGCGCCCACCGAGGCACCCGAGCCGAAGGCGGCCCCCGAAGCCGAGGCGCCGGCGGGGACGGACGGCACGGCCAAGGGCGCAGAGCCCGCGGCCGAGACCCCCGGGGCGGACAAGGCACAGCGCACCACCAGCACAGAAGGGGAAGGCCAGTGACCGCACTGCTCGAGGTCGAGGACCTCAGGGTCGCCTACGGCAAGATCGAAGCCGTCAAGGGAATCTCCTTCCGCGTCGAGGCCGGCCAGGTCGTCACCCTCATCGGCACCAACGGTGCGGGCAAGACCACCACCCTGCGCACCCTCTCCGGCCTCCTCAAGCCCTCCGGCGGCCGCATCCTCTTCGAGGGGAAGCCCCTCGCGGGCATCCCCGCCCACAAGATCGTGGCACTGGGCCTCGCCCACTCCCCCGAGGGCCGCCACATCTTCCCCCGCCTCACCATCGCGGAGAACCTCCAGCTCGGCGCCTTCCTCCGCACCGACAAGGCAGGCATCGAGAAGGACGTCCAGCGCGCCTACGACCTCTTCCCCATCCTCGGGGAACGCCGGAAGCAGGCCGCGGGAACCCTCTCCGGCGGCGAGCAGCAGATGCTCGCCATGGGACGCGCGCTCATGTCCCAGCCCAAGCTGCTCATGCTCGACGAGCCCTCCATGGGGCTCTCCCCGATCATGATGCAGAAGATCATGGAGACCATCGTCGAGCTCAAGGCGTCGGGCACCACGATCCTGCTCGTCGAGCAGAACGCGCAGGCGGCCCTCTCCCTCGCGGACCAGGGCCATGTCATGGAGGTCGGCAAGGTCGTCCTCTCCGGCACCGGCGCGGACCTCCTCCACGACGAGTCGGTCCGCAAGGCCTACCTCGGCGAGGACTGACCCCTCCCGTACGTACGAAGGAGGCCCGCCCCCGGTTCGTCCCGGGGGCGGGCCTCCTTCGTACGTACGCGGTACGGCGTTACTCGGCCGCCCTCTTCTTCTCCTCGGCGTCCTCGATCAGCGCCTCGGCGAGCTGCTGCATCGACAGACGGCGGTCCATCGACGTCTTCTGGATCCAGCGGAACGCGGCCGGCTCGGAGAGCCCGTAGTCCGTCTGCAGGATGCTCTTCGCCCGGTCCACCAGCTTGCGGGTCTCCAGCCGCTGCGAGAGGTCGGCGATCTCGCTCTCCAGCGCCTTCAGCTCCGCGAACCGCGACACGGCCATCTCGATGGCCGGCACCACGTCGCTCTTGCTGAACGGCTTCACCAGGTACGCCATCGCCCCGGCGTCACGGGCGCGCTCGACGAGGTCGCGCTGCGAGAAGGCGGTGAGCATCAGGACGGGGGCGATGGACTCCTCGGCGATCTTCTCGGCGGCGGAGATCCCGTCGAGGACCGGCATCTTCACATCGAGGATGACCAGGTCGGGCCGGTGCTCCCGCGCCAGCTCGACGGCCTGCTGCCCGTCCCCGGCCTCGCCGACTACCGCGTAGCCCTCCTCCTCCAGCATCTCCTTGAGGTCGAGGCGGATGAGCGCCTCGTCCTCGGCGATGACGACGCGGGTCGTCAGCGGCGGGACGTGCGACTTGTCGTCGTCGGCGTCGTCTACGGGCTGGGGCGACTCGGGGGTGGTCACGGGGCTCCTCGTTACGGGGCAGATGCAGCTCCCTTGAGCCTACCCAGCTGCGGTATGGTGTCACTACGCGGGGCAC
The DNA here is from genome assembly GCF_036345975.1 of Streptomyces clavifer. Lineage (NCBI taxonomy): Bacteria > Bacillati > Actinomycetota > Actinomycetes > Kitasatosporales > Streptomycetaceae > Streptomyces > Streptomyces clavifer. The sequence goes on from NZ_CP107793.1 coordinate 1,861,930, forward strand.
TCGTGGCCCTTCCTTTCTAAGGCCCCAGTACTCCAACTGGTTAGAGAGGCGGCTCTCAAACAGCCGACAGTGTGGGTTCGAATCCCACCTGGGGCACTTTTCCTTCGATTCGAAGGTTTCAGCGGAACGGCAGGCATTCACGTGATCGTGTGACTGCACCGCTGTTTCCACCTCTGCACACGGCAGTCCGAGCATGCTCGGAAGTGTGTACGACCTCGAAACGCGCAAACGCACGCTGGCCCTTCTCGATCAGGGCTTCAGCCAGAACGCGGTGAGCAGGAGGACCGGCATTTCCCGTGCCGCGATCCGCTCATGGCGTGTCCGGACAGAGCCCCTGGACCGCTCCGCAGCGTGCCCCAGATGCGGCGATACGCCCCTCGCACCCCAAGACCCCGTTGCCTACAGCTACTTACTCGGCTTGTATCTCGGAGACGGCTGCATCAGCGCCGATCGACGGGGCGTGTACTGCCTGCGGATCGCGTGCGCCGACGCATGGCCGGGCCTCATCGACGCCTGCGCCGCAGCCGTTCTGAAGGTGCGGCCGACCAACAAGGTGTGCCGGGTGTCGCGTCCCGGCTGCCAGTACGTCACCTGCTCGAGCAAGCACTGGCCATGCTTCTTCCCTCAGCACGGGCCCGGCAAGAAGCACGACCGGGAGATCGTCCTTGAACCCTGGCAGCGAACCGTCGTCGATGCCCACCCTTGGGACTTCGTCCGGGGCCTGATCCACTCCGACGGCTGCCGGATCACGAACTGGACCACCAGACGCATCGGTGGAGCGCTGCGCCGCTACGAGTACCCGCGCTACTTCTTCACCAACCTGTCCACCGACATCCTGGCGCTCTTCACCGGCGCGCTGGACCTGGTCGGCGTCGAGTGGAAGCAGGCCAACTCACGTAACATCTCCGTCGCCCGACGGGCATCCGTAGCACTGATGGATGCGCACGTCGGGCCGAAATACTGAGCCGCTCCGCCCTACTCCGGGCTGTCGTCCTCGCCGATGCGGTGCACCCGGACCAGGTTCGTGGAGCCGGCCACTCCGGGCGGTGAGCCCGCCGTGATGACCACCATGTCACCCTTCTCGCAGCGGCCGATCCGCAGCAGCTCCTCGTCCACCTGCGCCACCATCGCGTCCGTCGACTCCACGTGCGGCCCGAGGAACGTCTCCACACCCCAGGTGAGGTTGAGCTGCGCGCGGGTGGCCTCGTCCGGGGTGAAGGCCAGGAGCGGGATCGGGGAGCGGTAGCGGGAGAGCCGCTTGACCGTGTCGCCGCTCTGAGTGAAGGCCACCAGGAACTTCGCGCCGAGGAAGTCGCCCATCTCGGCCGCCGCGCGGGCGACCGCTCCGCCCTGGGTGCGGGGCTTGTTCCGGTCGGTGAGGGGCGGCAGCCCCTTGGCGAGGATGTCCTCCTCGGCCGCCTCGACGATGCGCGCCATCGTGCGCACCGTCTCGACGGGGTACTTCCCGACGCTGGTCTCGCCGGACAGCATCACCGCGTCCGTCCCGTCGATGACGGCGTTGGCGACGTCGGAGGCCTCGGCGCGGGTGGGCCGGGAATTCTCGATCATCGAGTCGAGCATCTGCGTGGCGACGATGACCGGCTTGGCATTGCGCCTGGCGAGCTTGATCGCGCGCTTCTGGACGATCGGGACCTGCTCCAGGGGCATCTCGACGCCGAGGTCGCCGCGCGCGACCATGATGCCGTCGAAGGCGGCGACGATTTCGTCGATGTTCTCGACGGCCTGGGGCTTCTCGACCTTGGCGATGACGGGGAGGCGGCGGCCCTCCTCGTCCATGACGCGGTGGACGTCGTCGATGTCCCGTCCGGAGCGCACGAAGGACAGGGCGACGATGTCCGCACCGGTGCGCAGGGCCCAGCGGAGGTCGTCGATGTCCTTCTCCGAGAGCGCGGGGACGGAGACCGAGACTCCGGGGAGGTTGAGCCCCTTGTGGTCGGAGACCATGCCGCCCTCGATGACGGTGGTGCGGACGCGGGGTCCGTCGACGCCGGTGACTTCGAGGGTGACCCGGCCGTCGTCGATCAGGATGCGCTCACCGGTGGTGACGTCGGTGGCGAGACCGTCGTAGGTGGTACCGCAACGGTGGCGGTCGCCTTCCACGGATTCGACGGTAATGGTGAACTCGTCGCCGCGTTCGAGGAGTACGGGCCCTTCGGCGAATCGGCCGAGGCGGATCTTCGGGCCTTGAAGGTCGGCGAGGATTCCTACCCCGCGTCCGGTCTCTTCGGAGGCTTTCCGTACACGGTGGTACCGCTCTTCGTGTTCGGCATAGGTGCCGTGGCTGAGGTTGAGGCGGGCAACGTCCATTCCCGCTTCGACCAGTGCCTTGATCTGCTCGTATGTGTCGGTTGCGGGTCCCAGGGTACAAACGATTTTCGCTCGGCGCATGGTCCGAGCCTAAACCTTACCTACGGGTAGATATTTGGCCTCGCATGACTGCCCAACAACCTTTGGATGAAGGGTTATTGACAAGTGTTTAATTGTGCGGCCCCGCGCTCCGATGAGCATGGTCCGCATCGAAGCGACAGCCTGTTCCGGTGGCGTTCCGGCGCAGCCCCCGGGCCTCCGGGGCGTCCGGCGCCGGAGTGGCGGGCACGGGTGGTCACCAGATCGAAACCTGCGCGGGGTGTCGCCGGGCGCGGTGGCTGAGCCAGAATCTACGCGCGTTGTTCGTCTGGACGAGGAGTCAAGAATGCCGTTGAACCGTAGGACGTTTCTGGGCCGGTCGGCTGCCGCCGGTGCGGGTGTGGCACTGGCGGGCGGGGCTGTCGCCGGGCCGGCGGAGGCCGCGGAGGCGAAGGGGCACGGGCACGGGCGTCCGGCGAAGCGGTACTCGTTCACCGTGATGGGGACGACCGACCTGCACGGCAACGTCTTCAACTGGGACTACTTCACGGACAAGGAGTTCGACGACAAGGCGCACAACGATGTGGGCCTGGCGAAGATCTCGACGCTGGTGGAGCAGATCCGTGAGGAGCGGGGACGCCGGAACACGTTGCTGATCGATGCGGGTGACACGATCCAGGGCACCCAGCTGTCGTACTACTACGCGAAGGTCGATCCGATCACGGCGAAGCGCGGGCCGGTGCATCCGATGGCGCAGGCGATGAACAGGATCGGGTACGACGCCGCGGCTCTCGGCAACCACGAGTTCAATTACGGTATTCCGGTGCTGCGGAAGTTCGAGGAGCAGTGCGATTTCCCGCTGCTGGGTGCGAACGCACTGGACGCGAAGACGTTGCGGCCGGCGTTCGCCCCGTATGTGATCAAGCGTTTGCGTACCCCGCACGGCCGTGATGTGCGGGTGGCTGTCCTCGGGCTGACGAATCCTGGTATCGCGATCTGGGACAAGGCGAATGTGGGCGGGAAGATGGTGTTCCCGGGCCTTGAGGAGCAGGCGGCGAAGTGGGTGCCGAAGCTCCGTTCGATGGGTGCCGATGTCGTGATCGTGTCCGCGCACTCGGGCTCGTCCGGTACGTCGTCGTACGGGGATCAGTTGCCGTACGTGGAGAACGCGGCGGGTCTGGTGGCGGAGCAGGTGCCGGGTATCGACGCGATTCTGGTGGGTCATGCGCACTCGGAGATCCCCGAGTACTTCGTGACGAACAAGAAGACGGGCAAACAGGTCGTTCTCTCGGAGCCGTTGAAGTGGGGGCAGCGGTTGACGTTGTTCGACTTCGACCTGGTGTGGGAGAAGGGCCGCTGGTCGGTGGAGAAGGTCGGCGCCGAGGTGCTGAACTCGAACACGGTGGCGGAGGATCCGCGGATCACCTCGCTGCTCGGGGACGAGCACACGAAGGTGGTGGCCTATGTGAATCAGGTGATCGGTACGTCGGTGGCCGCGATGTCGACGGTGGACGCGCCGTGGAAGGACGAGCCGGTCATCGATCTGATCAACCTGGTGCAGGCGGACACGGTGAAGGGGGCACTGGCCGGCGGGGAGTACGCCGCGCTGCCGGTGCTGTCGCAGGCGGCGTGCTTCTCGCGTACGGCGGCGATCCCGGCGGGCGAGGTGACCATCAAGGATGCTGCGGGCCTGTATCCGTTCGAGAACACGCTCGAGGCGCGGTTGCTGACGGGCGCGCAGCTGAAGGACTACCTGGAGTACTCGGCGCAGTATTACGTGCAGACGGCCTCGGGTGGGCCCGTGGACACGTCGAAGCTGACGAATGCCGGTGGTATTCCGGACTACAACTACGACGTGGTCTCGGGGGTGTCGTACGACATCGACATCGCGCAGCCGGTGGGTTCCCGGATCGTGGGTCTGTCGTTCGAGGGGAAGCCTGTGGACCCGGCTGCGCGGTTCGTGTTCGCGGTGAACAACTACCGGGCGAGCGGCGGGGGCAATTTCCCGCATGTTCCGGGTGCCGAGCAGCTGTGGGCGAATTCGGACGAGATCCGGAACACGATCATCGGTTGGGTCAGGGCGAAGGGCTCGGTGGATCCGGCCGAGTTCGCTTCGGTGGACTGGCGGCTGACGCGTGAGGGCGTGCCGGTGTTCTGAGTGTTCCGGGTGTGCTGATCTGTCGGCCGGTGGGGCCGCCCGTGGTCGTCGCGGGTGGGTGGTCCTGCCGGCGGGGCGGGGGCGGTCCGCGGGTGCGGGCCGCCCCCGCCCTTTTTTCGGCGGGGGCGTCGTCATCGCGTCAGCGGCGCCGGGCACCGCGTCGGACGGTGGCTGCCGGTCCCCCGGCGCGCTTCGGGGTGGTTCGCGGGCTCACCGGTACTCGTCCTGGGGTGAACGGGCGGCGCCCTGGCCGGGGACGCGTGGGGCGGGGCGGGGGGCGAGGCCGAACGTGGTGAACGCGGTGCGCTGCGGGAGGGGGTAGGGGGTGGTTCCGGTGAGGTCGTTGAGGATGGTGGCGCTGCGCCAGGCGGCGAGGCCGAGGTCGGGGGCGCCGACTCCGTGGGTGTGGCGTTCGGCGTTCTGTACGTAGATGTGGCCGGTGACCGTCGGATCGAGGTCGAGTCGGAACGCCTCGTCGATGCGGGGGCGGCCGGAGGCGTCGCGGCGGATGCGGGGGGCGAGGCCGGCGAGCAGGGTGTCGAGGGGGCGTTCGCGGTAGCCGGTGGCGAGGACGACGGCGTCGGTGGTGAGGCGGGTGCGGGTGGCCTGTTGGGTGTGTGAGAGGTGGAGTTCGATGCGGGTGCCGGAGAGGCGGCCCGCGATGCGGCCCGCGGTGCGGCCCGCGGTGCGGACGGTGACGCCGGGAGTGAGGGTGGCGTCGGGCCAGGTGCCGTGGAGTGTGCGCCGGTAGAGCTCGTCGTGGATGGCGGCGATGGTGTCGGCGTCGATGCCTTTGTGGAGCTGCCACTGGCCGGGGACGAGGGTGTCGCGCACGGCTTCGGGGAGTGCGTGGAAGTAGCGGGTGTAGTCGGGGGTGAAGTGCTCGAGGCCGAGTTTCGAGTACTCCATGGGGGCGAAGGCCGGGGTGCGGGCGAGCCAGTGGATCTTCTCGGCTCCGTGGGGGCGGGTGCGCAGGAGGTCGAGGAAGATCTCGGCGCCGGACTGGCCGGAACCGATGACGGTGATGTGCCCGGCGTCCAGGAGTTCCTGTCGGTGGTGGAGGTAGTCGGCGGAGTGGATCACGGGGAGGCCGCCGGCGTCGGTGAGGGGGCGCAGGGGTTCGGGGACGAAGGGTTCCGTGCCCACGCCGAGGGCGATGTGGCGGGTGTAGGCGCGGCCGAGCGCCTCGGCTTCGCCTGCGGGGTCGAGTTGGGTGAAGTCGACTTCGAAGAGGTGGCGGTCGGTGTTCCAGCGGATCGCATCGACCTGGTGCCCGAAGTGGAGGCCGGGGAGCTGTCGGCTGACCCAGCGGCAGTAGGCGTCGTACTCGGTGCGTTCGATGTGGAAGCGCTCGGCGAAGTAGAAGGGGTAGAGGCGGTCGTGGGCGCGGAGGTAGTTGAGGAAGGTCCAGGGGCTGGCGGGGTCGGCGAGGGTGACGAGGTCGGCGAGGAAGGGGACTTGGAGGGTGGCGCCGTCGATGAGGAGCCCGGGGTGCCAGTGGAAGGCGGGGTTCTGTTCGTAGAAGGTGGCGGCGAGGGGGTGGGGGTGGCCGGGGGCGGCGGGGACGCCGTGGGCGAGTGCGGCGAGGGAGAGGTTGAAGGGGCCGATGCCGATGCCGACGAGGTCGTGCGGCCGGTCGGGGGTGACCGCGGGCTGGTCGGTCATCGGGGGGTGCTGCCTTCCCTGAGGCCGGTGACGGCGTGGGTGACGAGGGTGGTGAGCCGGCGCAGGTCCTCGGGGGTGGTGTGGGGGTTGAGCAGGGTGGCTTTGAGCCAGAGGCGGTGGTCGGTGCGGGCGCGGCCGAGTACGGCGTGTCCGCGGGTGAGGAGGGTGCGGCGGATGGTGGCGACGGTGGTGTCGTCGGCGCCGGTGGGACGGAAGAGGACGGTGCTGATGGTGGGGCGTTCGTAGAGCTCGAGGTGGGGGGTCGCGGTGATGAGGTCGGCGAGCTGGTGGGCTGCGGCGAGGGTGCGGTCGATGAGGTCGGCGAGCCCGTCGCGGCCGAGTGCCTGGAGGGTGACGGCGATCTTGAGGGCGTCGGGGCGCCGGGTGGTGCGCAGGGACCGGCCGAGGAGGTCGGGGAGGCCTGCGTCGGTGTCGTCGCCTGCGTTGAGGTAGGGGGCGTGGTGGTGGAGTACCGCGAGGTCCTGGTGGTGGGGGACGGCGAGGATTCCGGCTGACGCGGGTTGCCAACCCAGTTTGTGCAGGTCGAGGGTGACGCTGTGGGCGCGCTGCAGCCCGTGGACCAGGTGGCGGTGGGTGGGGCTGAAGAGGAGTGGTCCGCCGTAGGCGGCGTCGATGTGGAGTTCGGCGCCGTGGGCGGCGGTGAGGTCGGCGATGGCGTCGAGGGGGTCGATGTGGCCGGTGTCGGTGGTGCCGGCGGTGGCGGTGACGAGGAGGGGGCCCTCGTGCCGGATGAGGGCCTCACGGAGGGCGGGAAGGTCCATGGTGCCGGTGGGGGCGGGGATGACGACGGGGGCGGGGAGGCCGAGGATCCAGGCGGCTCGGCCGATGCTGTGGTGGGCGTTGGCGGCGCAGATGGTCTGTACGGGGCCGTGGCGTTCGCGGGCGAGGAGGAGGGCGAGTTGGTTGGCCTCGGTGCCTCCGGTGGTGACGAGGGCGTCGGGGTGGGGGGCGTGGGGGTAGATCTCGGCGGCGAGTGCGGCGGTGAGGGAGGCTTCGAGGGCGGAGGCGGCGGGGGCCTGGTCCCAGGAGTCCATCGAGGGGTTGAGCGCGGACGCGGCGAGGTCGGCGGCTGCGGCGACGGCGAGCGGCGGGGTGTGCAGGTGGGCGGCGCAGTGGGGGTGTGCGGGGTCCGCGGCGCCTTCGGTGAGTGCGGTGACGAGGGTGCGCAGGGCGTGGTGGGCGCCGGTGCCGTGGTCGGGGATGAGGGGGCCGGTGGCGCGGTCCGTGCGGTGGGTGACGGTGTCGGGGCCTCCGGCGGGGAGGGGGCCGTTGCGGCGGGCCGCGCCGTCGTGGAGGGCGGTGAGCACGGTGTCGAGGAGGGGGCGCAGGTGGGTGGGGCCTGCGGTGCCTCCGGCCAGGGGCGGGGTGGGCATGGGTGCGGTGGTCCTTCGGGTGCGCGGGGGCGGGCGGGCCGGCTTGCCCGGGTTTCGGAGGGAGCGGCCGAAGAGCCCAACGATCCGGACCCGAAAGGGGTACTGCTGCCGCGGGTGGGCGGGGTGCCGTGGGGTGCCTGGTGGGGGCGTGGGGTGCCTGGTAGGGGCGTGCGCCGCCCGCACGGCGGTGCCCGGCCCCCTCGGTGCGAGAGGGCCGGGCACGGTGGTGGTGCGGGTCGGTCGGTGGGCGTCGCGTACGTCGAGGGCGCGGCGCAGGTCGTCGAGGCCGGCCGCACGCGGCGGGTCGGTCAGTGGGCGTTGCGTACGTCGAGGGCGCGGCGCAGGTCGTCGAGGCCGGCCGCACGCGGCGGGTCGGTCAGTGGGCGTTGCGTACGCCGAGGGCTCGGCGCAGGTCGTCGAGCTGGTCGGTGAGCTTGCGTCGCAGGGCGGGGAGGAGCTCGTGGTCGTCGAGCGCGTCGGTGCCGAGGCGGAGGCTGTGGGGGTCGATGGCGTAGGCGGGGAAGGCGTGGCGGCCGGCGGCCTCGGCGATGGCGGCGCCGCGGCGTTCGGCGAGTGCGGTGGCCTCGGGGTAGTAGCGGGTGACGTAGTCGTGGAGGAGGTCGCTCTGTTCGGGCTGCCAGAAGCCTCGGGCGGTGGCGGTGAAGAGGTAGTTGGAGAGGGTGTCGTCGGTGAACATGGCCTGCCAGGCGGCGGCCTTCGCCTCGGGGGTGGGGAGGGCGGCGCGGCAGCGGGCGGCGCCTTCCTGTCCTGTGGCGCTGGGGTCCTGGGCGAGTTCGCGGGCGATGGCCGCCTCGTCGGTGGCGCCGAGGACGGCGAGGCGGGTGAGGATGCGCCAGCGGAGTTCGGGGTCGAGTTCGGGACCGCCGGGGACGGTGCCGTCGTTCAGCCAGTCCTGGATGGCGTCGGGCTGGGTGGCCGCGTCGATGAAGTGGCGTACGGCGGTGAGGCGGAGGCCGGGTGCGGGGTTGCCCGGGCCGGCGCCGTCGGAGCGCTGCTCCCAGTCCTTGGCGGTGAGGCCCTCGGTGCGGCGGAGCAGGTCGCGGCAGAGCGAGGTGAGGCAGGCGAGGGCTGCTGGGCGGTCGCCGGGGGCGGTATAGCGGTCGGCGATGTGGGTGGCGGCGAAGTCGAGGACGCCGTGGACGACGGCGAGGTCGGTCTCGTGGGGGAGGTGGGTGCGCGCGGCGGTGAGGTAGGCCGCGGGGTGGAGTTCGCCGTCGCGGACCATGTCGCGGGCGGTGTTCCACAGGAGTGCGCGGGTGAGGGCGTCGGGGACGCCGGAGAGGCGGGTCAGGGCGGTGTCCCAGGAGACGGGATCGAGCCGGATCTTGGCGTAGGTGAGGTCGTTGTCGTTGAGGACGACGAGGGCCGGGCGGCGGCCGGGCAGGGTGGCGGGGGTGTCGTCCTGGGGGATGTCGAGTTCGAAGCGGTCGCGCAGGACGAGCTGGTCGGCGCCCGACTGGGTGTCGAGCATGTGGTCGTAGGTGCCGACGGCGATGCGGTGGGGGCGGTCGCCGGTGTGTTCGACGCCGAGGGTCCAGGTGTTGCCGGTGTCCTGGGTGCGGGCGGTGAGGGTGTCGATGCCGGTGGTGCGGAGCCAGGTTCCGGCCCAGGCGTGGACATCGCGGTCGGTGGCGGACGCGAGGTTGTCGACGAAGTCGGCGAGGGTGGCGTTGGCGAATCTGTGCCGGGCGAAGTGCGTGTTGATTCCGGCGAGGAAGTCCTTCTCACCGAGCCAGGTGACGAGTTGGCGGAGGGCGGAGGCGCCCTTGGCGTAGGAGATGCCGTCGAAGTTCAGCAGGGCGGACGCGGTGTCGGGGACGGCGTCGGGGTCGGGCGCGACGGGGTGGGTGGAGGGGCGCTGGTCGGCGTCGTAGCCCCAGCCCTTGCGGTCGACGGCGAAGTCGACCCAGGTGCCGGTGAAGCGGGTGGCTTCGGTGAGGGTCTGGTAGCCCATGTACTCGGCGAAGGACTCGTTGAGCCAGATGTCGTCCCACCAGGTGAGGGTGACGAGGTCGCCGAACCACATGTGGGCCATCTCGTGGGCGATGACCACGGCGCGGGTCTGGCGTTCGGTGTCGGTGACGGCCGAGCGGTAGACGAACTCGTCGCGGAAGGTGACGAGCCCGGGGTTCTCCATGGCACCGGCGTTGAACTCGGGGACGAAGGCCTGGTCGTAGGAGTCGAAGGGATAGGGCTCGTCGAACTTCTCGTGGTAGCGGTCGTAGCAGTCGCGGGTGACGGAGAGGATCTCGTCGGCGTCGGCGTCCAGGTGGGGTGCCAGCGAGCGGCGGCAGTGGATGCCGAAGGGCAGTCCGGCGTGCTCGGTGGTGACGGAGTGCCAGGGTCCCGCGGCGACGGCGACCAGGTAGGTGGAGATCGGGGGTGTGGGGGCGATGGTCCAGCGGCCGGGGGCGGTCCGGGCGGCGATGCCGTTGCCGAGGACGGTCCAGGCCTCGGGCGCGGTGACGGTGAGGTCGAAGACGGACTTGAGGTCGGGCTGGTCGAAGGCGGCGAAGACGCGTTGGACGTCGTCCATGAAGAGCTGGGTGTAGACGTACGTCTCGCCGTCGGCGGGGTCGGTGAAGCGGTGCATGCCCTCGCCGGTGCGGGAGTAGCGCATGGCGGCGTCGGCGGTGAGTTCGTGGGGGCCCGGGCCGAGGCCGGCGAGCGGGTAGCGGTTCCCGTCGAGGAGGGCGGGGTCCAGGGGCTGTCCGTCGAGGCTGATCGAGCGCAGGGTCTCCGGCTTGAGTTCGACGAAGGTGTCTCCCGCCGCGTGGGCGGTGAACCGGATGACGGTCCGGGAGTCGAAGGTCTCCTCCCCCACGGTGAGATCGAGGTCGACCGTGTACCGGTGTACGTCGAGGAGCTGGGCACGGGTCTGCGCTTCGTTGCGCGTCAGTACGGACATGGCGCCCATGCTGCCGTACCGGCCCGGGGCTGTGCAGTGGGGTTCTCGCAGGGCTGACGGGCTGGGGCGGGTGGGGCCCGGGGGTGTCGCCGCGGGTGTTCGCGGTGGCCCGATCCCGCCGTTCCCCGGCCGACGCATCTTGATCTTGAGGGTGAAATCTGCAAAATCTCCCTCAACAACCCCTTGGACGATCACTTTTATACACTTTGCGGCAATTTTCAGGATCGAGATTTGGCCAAATAGTAAGGCGAACCTAAAGTCACTTCACACACCCTTTCTCCACATCCTTCACGCGTCAGGGAGCGGCTTGCTGTGCAAGGCACGATCGACGGTTTCAACTACGGCGCCGTGACCCCCGTGGTGGCGTACGTGATGGCATGTCTGGGCAGCGCGCTGGGACTGCGCTGCACGATCCGCTCGCTGCGCAACGACAGCGCGTGGAAGCCCGGCTGGCTCGCGCTCGGCGCGGCCTCCATCGGCTCGGGGATCTGGACGATGCACCTCATCGCGATGATGGGCTTCGACGTGGCGGAGGCCCCGGTCACGTACGACCTCCAGCTGACGATCCTCAGCCTCGTGGTCGCGGTCCTGGTGGTCGGCGTGGGTGTCTTCATCGTGGGGTACCGGGGGGCGACCCGCCCGGCGCTGATATCCGCGGGCCTGATCACCGGTCTCGGCGTCGCGGCAATGCACTACATCGGCATGGAGGGCATGCGGCTGAACGGACAGATCGAGTACGACACCGTGTCCGTCGTGCTCTCCGTCGTGATCGCCGTCGCCGCCGCGACGGCCGCGCTCTGGGCCGCGGTGTCCGTCCACGGTTTCCTGGCGAGCCTCGGCGCCGCCCTGGTCATGGGCGTCGCCGTCACCGGCATGCACTACATGGGCATGAGCGGCATCGCCGTACACCTGCACGACATCGACAACTCCCAGGCGGTCGCCGGTGAAGCCGCGACCTCGATCATGCTGCCGCTGCTGATCGGGCCCGTGACGTTCCTGATCCTGGCCGGCGTCATCGTGATGTTCGACCCGCTCCTCGTCCTCGGCGAGGGCGAGTGGAACGGAAAGGGCGCCCCGATGCGGCCCGCGGGCCGCACGCAGCCGCCCCGGGGCACCGGCGCGGCCCCGTTCCGGAGCCGGCCCACGGACCCCGGGACGCCGAACCCGCCGCGGTCCGGCGCCTCCCGGGACACCCCCACCTGGTGACGCGCCCGGACCGGTGCGTGCCTCAGGCTCCGGGGGGCGGGGCCTCCGCCGACTCCTCGGCGATGCGCTCGTGGTGCCGGATGACCTCCGCGACGATGAAGTTCAGGAGCTTCTCGGCGAACGCGGGATCCAGCCGGGCGCTCTCCGCGAGCTGCCTCAGCCGGGCGATCTGACGGGCCTCGCGGGCCGGGTCCGCGGGCGGCAGCTGGTGTGCCGCCTTGAGGTGGCCCACCTGCTGGGTGGCCTTGAAACGCTCGGCGAGCATGTGGACGACTGCGGCGTCGATGTTGTCGATGCTCTCGCGCAGCCGGTTCAGTTCCGCTCGTACGGACTCGTCGATGTCGCTCGTGGTCATGGTCAGCGAGCCTAGCCGCACCTACGGGCGCGGGATCATCGGCGGGTCCCGCGGGTCCGGCACCCGGTCGCTCCAGCCGCCCGGCACACTGCGCCCCTGCTGCGCGCGGAAGCGGACCGGTGCCGTGCCGACCCGGCGGGCGAACAGCCGCGAGAAGTACGCCGGGTCCTCGTAGCCGACGCGGCGGGCCACGGACGCCACCGGCAGATCGGTGGTGGCGAGCAGTTCCTTGGCACGGCCCAGCCTGATGCCCAGCAGGTAGTCCTTGGGGCTGCACCCCGCTCCCCGCCGTACCGCCGTGCGCAGTTCGGCGGGTGTCATGCCGTGCCGGGCCGCGTGCTCCGCGACGGAGAGCGGCTGGAAGGCGTCCCGTGCCAGGGCCTGCAGCACCGGGTCGCCGTCCGGTCCCACGTCGGCGCGCGCCCGGCGCAGCGAGACGAGGAGTTCGTGGACGGCGGCGCCCGCCTCCACCTCCAGCAGCGGATTCCCCCGGCGTGCCGAGCGCACGATGCGGGCGATGGCGGCCCGCGGCGCCGAGGTGTCGGAGAGCGGCACGAGGGGGCGGTCCGGTTCGATGTAGCCCAGCTCGGTGTAGGTCGTGGTGGCGGGGCCGGTGAAGTCGACGAAGCTCTCGTCCCACCCGCCCGGGCCGGCACCGTAGTGGTGCGGGGTCCCGGGGGTGAGCCAGATCAGGCTGGGACCGGTGACGGGCAGCCGGCGGCCGTCCGGAGCGCCGAACCAGCCGCTGCCCGCGTTGATGACGACGGCCACGTGGTGGTCCAGCGTGCGCGGCCCGACGGCGGGCAGGGCGCCGTGCTGAAGGCCCACCCCGAGACAGGCCAGTCCCAGGCGGTGGTGCAGCGGGCTGGGTGAGAAGAAACGCATCCAGGTGTCGTACATCGGCCCTTCACCTCCGGGTCGGGCGGTGCGTCCAAGCACCGGTGATCTTTCTCCATGGACCGGCCGGACACCGGAAGCGATGCTGATGGCCCGCGAGGATCGCACACAGGAGCGTACGAGCACGATGGCTGACTTCACGGTGGGGGACGACCACTTCCGGCTGAACGGCGAGCCCGTACGGCTGCTGTCGGGAGCCATGCACTACTTCCGGGTGCACGAGGAGCAGTGGGAGCACCGGCTGACGATGCTGCGTGCGATGGGCCTCAACTGCGTCGAGACGTACGTGCCGTGGAATCTCCACGAGCCCCGGCAGGGGCGCTTCCGGGACGTGGGGGCGCTCGGCCGGTTCCTGGACGTGGCGCACCGGGTGGGGCTGATGGCGATCGTGCGCCCCGGGCCGTACATCTGCGCCGAGTGGGAGAACGGCGGGCTGCCCGCCTGGGTGACGGGCCGTTTCGGCCGGCGGGTGCGGACCCGGGACGCGGGGTACACGGCGGCGGTGGAGCGGTGGTTCGGGGAGCTGCTGCCCCAGGTGGTGCAGCGCCAGATCACCGGCGGCGGTCCGGTGATCATGGTGCAGGTGGAGAACGAGTACGGCAGTTACGGTTGTGACCGGGTCCATCTGGAGGAGCTGGCGGGGTTGCTGCGCCGGTGCGGTGTCACGGTGCCGCTGTTCACGTCCGACGGACCCGAGGACCACATGCTGACGGGCGGTTCGGTGCCCGGTCTCGCGGCGACGGCGAATTTCGGTTCGGGGGCGCGCGAGGCGTTCGGGGTGCTGCGCCGGCATCGTCCGCGGGGGCCCCTGATGTGTATGGAGTTCTGGTGCGGCTGGTTCGAGCACTGGGGCGCCGAGCCGGTCGTGCGGGATCCCGCCGAGACGGCCGGCGCGCTGCGCGAGATCCTGGAGTGCGGGGCCTCCGTCAACGTCTACATGGCGCACGGGGGGACGAGTTTCGCGGGCTGGGCCGGGGCCAACCGTGCCGGACCGCTGCAGGACGGCCCGCTGGTGGCGACGGTGACGTCGTACGACTACGACGCGCCCGTCGACGAGTACGGGCGGCCCACCGAGAAGTTCTGGCAGCTGCGGAAGGTGCTGGCCGAGTACGCGGGGGAGCCGCTGCCCGATCTGCCGCCGGAACCGGTGGGGCCGGCGCGGCCGGTGCGGGTCGCGTTGACGCAGGGGGCGCCGCTGGCCGGGGTGCTGGAGGCGCTGGGCGATCCGGAGGGGCCCGAGTGCGGTGTTCCGCCGACGTTCGAGGACCTGGACGTCGACCGGGGCCTGGTGCGGTACCGGGTGGCCGTACCCGGGCCGCGGCAGCCGTACCCGCTGCGCGCGGCCGGGCTGCGGGACCGGGCGGTGGTGTACGTGGACGGGGTCCGGGCGGGGGTGCTCACGGAGGAGGACGACACCCTGGAGGAGCCGGTCGCGGGGCCGGCCGAGGTGGAGCTGTGGGTGGAGTCCCTGGGTCGGGTCAACTACGGGCCGCGGCTGGGTGAGCCGAAGGGCATCACGGGCGGGGTGCTGCACGAGCGGCAGTTCCTCCACGGGGTGCGCGCGAGGGCACTGCGGCTGGACGCCTTCGAGGAACCGGGGGCGATGGCGCGGGTGCGGTTCGGGGGCGTCGCGGAGGCGGGGCGGACGGGTCTGTTCCGGGGCTCCTTCGAGGTGGCCGGTGCGGCGGGTACCGGTCACGCGGGTCTGGAACTGCCGGGCTGGACGCGCGGATTCGTGTGGGTGAACGGCTTCTGCCTGGGGCGTTACTGGTCAAAGGGCCCGCAGCGCACGCTGTACGTCCCGGGACCGGTGCTCCGCGAGGGCTCCAACGAGGTGTGGGTGCTGGAACTGGAGGAGGCCGGGGCCCCGTTCGTGGATGTGGGCCCGGGGGCGCCCGTCAGGACGGGCGCCCCCGGGGATGCTCGGGTGTGACTCGGGTCAGAGGGTCGCGGCCGCGGACGCGATGGCCGCGGCGAAGGTCGACACCTCGGTGTACACGCCCGGGTAGCCGGCGCGCGCGCAGCCCTCGCCCCAGCTGACGATGCCGACCTGGATCCAGGCTCCGGCGTTGTCCTTGCGGAACATGGGACCGCCGGAGTCGCCCTGGCAGGTGTCCACGCCGCCCGTGCTCACGTAGCCGGCGCAGAGCTCCTCGGCGGGGACGAGGTCGCTGCCGTAGGCCTGCCGGCAGACGGTGTCGGAGACGTACGGAACGGTGGCCTTGAGCAGGTAGCGCTGCTGGCCACCGCCCTCGGTGGCCGCGCCCCAGCCCGCGACGGTGAAGTTGCCGGTGTTGTAGGCGGTGGTGGTGGCGATCTTCAGGGTGGGCTGGCTGATGGGCTTGGCGAGCTTGATCAGCGCCCAGTCCTTGCCCTTGCCGTTGTAGCCGGGGGCCTGGAGGACCTTGGTGGACTTGACCTTGACGGCGCTGGTGGACTGCAGGTCGACGACACCGCCGGTGGCGGTGATCGAGGTGTTGTTTCCGGAGCCGTTCACGCAGTGCGCGGCGGTCAGCACGATGTCCTGTGCGTAGAGCGCGCCGCCGCAGCCCATGGAGAGCCGGACCATGAAGGGGAATTCACCCTGGGCGGCCCGGGTTCCGCCGACGACGGGGGCGGGGGCGGCGGAGGCGCTGGGCTGGAGGCTGAGGGCGGCCAGGGCCACCGCGGCGACGACGGAACATCTTTTGAGGGTGCGCAGAAGCTGCTTCAAGGGACTGCCTGCTTTCGGGTGGGGGGTTCAGCGGGGGGTTCAGGTGCAGGCGTGCGGACGTGCCGGTCCAGGTCAGGGCTGCAGCCGACGCAATTCTCGACATGCTCCCGACAAGACCGATCCGATTATCGGGAAGCGATCACCGCTGCCACAAGGCAGGAATTCCGGCCAAGATCAGTGGGCCGTCAACCGGCCGGCTCCCCCGCGCGTCCGCCTAGAGTGAGATCGGCCGGGCACGATCGACGGGGGTGGGGACGTGAGTGACGGCAGGAGCGTCGACGGGAGTCCGGTCGTCCACGGGTTTCCGCATCTCGACACCGTCAGGGCCTCGATCACCGCGCTCTACCGGCGGATCTCCCCCGACGGGGTGCGCAGGTACGCCACGAGCCTCGCCCCGGCCGACGCGGCCTTCTCCGACGCGGACGACCTGCACCTCGGCGCCCAGCGGGTGGCGCGCGCCCTGGTGCAGCACCTGCACCTGCCGGAGGCCCGCGTCATCGTCGGATTCCGGCCCATGGAGCATGCCGCCAGTGTCGAGCTCGCCGCGGGCCCCGAGTACTTCATCGAGCTCAACGACCGCTTCCGTACGCACCGCAGGGACATCGGGGCCGCGCTGGCGCACGAGATCACCCATGTCCTGCTGCACCGGCTGGGACTGGAGTTCCCCGGCACCCGCGACAACGAGATCCTCACGGACACGGTGACCGCGTACCTCGGCGCGGGCTGGCTCCTGCTGGACGCCTTCCGCGAGGACGCGACATCGAGCCAGAAGCTCGGCTATCTCACCCCCGAGGAGTTCGGGTACGTACTCGCCGAGCGCGCGCTCGTCTTCGGTGAGGACCCGTCCGTGTGGTTCACCAGCCCCCAGGCCTACACGGCGTACAGGAAGGGCCGGGACCGGGCCGGGCACGACCACCACCGGCCGCCGCTGGCGTCGGCCGGGTGGGCGGGCCGCCGGCGCTACGCCAAGGACCGGCGCCATGCCGGGGAGCACCCGGGGGCGGGCCCGGACCCGTCCGTCCCCTACGCCTTCGAGAACGGGTCCGCCGGCCTCCGGGTCTCGTTCGCCTGCCCCACCTGCCACCAGCGCATCCGGGTCCCGGTCCGGGGCCGGGTGCGCGTCCGGTGCGGACTGTGCCGCACGGTCCTGGAGTGCGACACCTGAGTTTCGGGCAGGGTCAGGGACCGCCGTAGGGTCGTTGTATGACGAACGATCCGGCCGGGGACCCGAGCAGCCTCTTCGAGGCGTTGTACGACGGCGACAACGCCGTCGTGCGGGCGCTCCGCGCGGGTGCGTCCGCCGAGTCGAGCGACGAGGAAGGGACGACCGCGCTGTATCTGGCTGCCGTGCAGGACCTTCCCGGCGCGGTCCGGCTGCTGCTGTCCGTGGGCGCGGACCCGAATCGGGCGAGCGGCCCGGAGGCCGGTGACCTGCCGCTGTGCGGGGCGGCGTGCGGCGGGCACACCGAGGTCGTCGAGGCGCTGCTGGCCGCCGGGGCCTGGCCGGACCTGCGCGAGGAGTTCGGTTTCACCGCACTGCGCTGGGCGTGCGGGCTGGGCCATGCGCGGATCGCGGAACTGCTGCTCGACCACGGTGCGGACCCCGGCCTGCCCGGGCCCCGGGGCGAGTCCCCGCTGGTGGTCGCGGCCCGCCGGGGCTCGGCGCGCACCGTACGCGCGCTTCTCGGGCACGGCGCCCCGGACCCGGCCCCGGCGCTGGAGGAGGCCCGGCGCGTGCTGGCCCTGGACGTCGAACAGGAGCTGCGTGACGCCCTGGCCGAGCTGTACGGGGACGGCGCGCGGCACGGTATGGCCGTGCGCCGCACGGCCGTGGACGGCGGGCTGACCGTCACCGTCGAACTGCTGCGGGACGGCGAGCCGTTCGCGGGCCAGGACCAGCAGACCGGGCACGGCGCGATCGCGACGCTCCTGGAGCACGCGCTGGGGCTGCGGGCCTCCTTCGAGGAGCTGGCGGCCAGGGCCCTGCGGTACGGGGACCCCGAGCTGGACAACTGGCACGAGTCGGTGGGGGCGTTGTGGCTGCGCGGCGACGAGGAGACGTTCCAGGCGGCAGCCGCCTGGACGGCGGGCGACGATCCGCTGCGCCGGGCGTTCGGTGCGCAGGTGCTGACGCGGCTCGGATTCGACAGCGGCGCGAAGCCGTTCGCGGGGCGTGCGGTGCCGCTGCTGCGGGAGCTGGCGGGGGAGGCCGGGGACACGGTGCTCGGCACGTCGGCGGAACGGGCGCTCGCCCACTACGAGGCACCGGTCGCCCTGCCGCGGGAACCGCACGGCACCGCCGATCGGGGCACGGACCGGGAACGGTGGCGGGGGCGGACATGACGACGGGCACGGCGGCCGGCCGAAGCCGGTCACCGTGCCCGGGAGTCCTGGGTTACGCGGCCCGCCGTCCGCGCCCGGCGCCACCGGCCCGGCCCGCTCCGGCCCCGCGGGCGGATCCGCCCGCGCCACCGGCACCACCACGCCCGGCACCGCCGCCCGCACCACCACGCGCGGCACCGTTACCGGCACCACCGCGCGCGGCACCGCCGCCCGCACCACCGCGGGCCGTGCCGCCGCCGCCCTGGGCGGCGCCGGCACCCGCGCCCGTACCGCCGCGACGTCCACGGCCCCGGCTGCCCGAGCGGAAGGCTCCGCCGGCTGCCGAGCCGGAGCCGGATCCCGTACCCCGGGTACGCGGCTTGGGCTGCGTCGGCTGCGGCACCTCGATGACGATCGCGACACCGGACGGTTCACGGGCGCCCGTGATCCGGCTGAGCTCCTCGTCGCTGGACTTGATCCGGGTGGTGCGCGGCGCGATGCCCGCGTCCGACATCAGCCGGGTCATCTCCCGCTTCTCCTCGGGCAGCACCAGCGTGACGACGCTGCCGGACTCCCCGGCGCGCGCCGTGCGCCCGCCGCGGTGGAGGTAGTCCTTGTGGTCGGTCGGCGGGTCCACGTTGACGACCAGGTCGAGGTCGTCGATGTGGATGCCCCGGGCCGCGACGTTCGTCGCGACCAGCGCCGTGACCTCGCCGTTCTTGAACTGGTCCAGCGTCCGGTTGCGCTGCGGCTGCGAACGGCCGCCGTGCAGGGCCGCGGCCCGCACACCGCTGGCGAGCAGCCGCTTGGCGAAGCGGTCGGCGGCGCGCTTGGTGTCGACGAACATGATGACCCGGCCCTCGCGGGCGGCGATCCTGGTGGCGACGGCCTTCTTGTCCGTCTCGTCCGCCACGTGCAGCACATGGTGCTCCATGGTGGTGACGGCACCCGCCGACGGGTCGACGGAGTGCACGACCGGGTCGGTCAGGAACATCTTGACCAGCCGGTCGATGTTCTTGTCCAGGGTCGCGGAGAACAGCATCCGCTGCCCGTCCGGCTCGACCTGCTTGAGCAGCGCGACGACCTGCGGCATGAAGCCCATGTCCGCCATCTGGTCGGCCTCGTCGAGGACGGTGATGGCGACCTCGTCGAGGCGGCAGTCGCCCCGCTCGATGAGGTCCTTGAGCCGTCCCGGCGTGGCGACGAGCACCTCGGCGCCGCGGCGCAGCGCGTTGGACTGCCTGCTGATCGACATGCCGCCGACGACCGTGGCCACGCGGAGGTTCACGGACGTCGCGTACGGCGTCAGCGCGTCGGTCACCTGCTGGGCGAGCTCACGGGTCGGGACGAGGACGAGGGCCAGCGGGGCGTGCGGCTCGGACCGGCGTCCGGCGGTGCGCGCGAGCAGGGCCAGGCCGAAGGCCAGGGTCTTGCCGGAGCCGGTGCGGCCGCGGCCGAGGATGTCCCGGCCGGCCAGCGAGTTCGGCAGGGTGGCGCCCTGGATGGGGAAGGGGTCGGTCACACCCTGGGCGGCGAGGGTCTTCAGCAGCGCGGCGGGCATGTCCAGCTCCGCGAACGCCTCGACGGCGGGCAGCGCGGGGGTCATGGTCTCCGGCACGGCGAATTCGCCGCCCTGCGACGGTGCGGGCCTGCGACGGGCCGGCGCCTTGCCGGAGCCTCGGGTGTTCGCCTGCGGCCGGTCCGTGCCGCGCCCCCTTATCGGGCGGTTGCGGGTGGGACGGTCCTGGCGTTCGGAGCGGGTCATACGGAATTGCCCTCCTGGGGGGATTCCTGGGGTTACTGCCGACTGCTGCGGACTGCTTGATGTGCGCCCCAGGATGCAAGCACAGAGCAGGTGTCCCGGACACGGAGCGTGTGGGGGACGGTACGAGCTGGAAACAGCACAAACCGGGGCCCGCACCTTCACGGTGCGGGCCCCGGCTGCGAGGTACGCGTCCGGCAATTAGGCCGGGACGATGTTCTCCGCCTGCGGGCCCTTCTGGCCCTGCGTGACGTCGAAGGAGACCTTCTGGCCCTCCTGGAGCTCACGGAAGCCCTGGGTGGCGATGTTGGAGTAGTGGGCGAAGACGTCGGCGCCGCCGCCGTCCTGCTCGATGAAGCCGAAGCCCTTTTCCGAGTTGAACCACTTCACGGTTCCAGTAGCCATGTCATTCTCCTAAAAGAGGTGCAGTGCCGGAAATCCGCACTTTACGAATTCCAAGTCGCCGCATTGAGCCCCATCCGGAGAAAGCCGGAAAACAATAAAGCGCCTGAGGAGGGTTCCCGTCAGGCGCACATAAAGTTCATGGGTACCAAAACTGCAACTGGGCAACCGTAGCACGTTCTGTCGCCGAGCGGCAGGGTCCGCCGGTCCGCCACGCGGAAGGGTTCGCTGACCAGGGCGGTCGCCGGGGCCGCAGCGGAGGGGTTCCGGAATCGTTTCCGCGGCCTTACCGCACTGTTCTCCCATGGGTTGCGCGCCCTTCGGCGGGGTCCCGGAACCCCTGGGCCCACCGGCACGGCCGGCCGCACCGGCATTCACCCGAATGCGACATCCGGGCGAGTCGCGCGAGCCCGCACGGAGCGGACGGACTCGGCAGGTTCACCGTACGGGTTGGTCCGGCCGGGTGCCTTCGGGCGACGCCTTCCGGCGGCTCCCGGGCGGATTCATCACGTACGCGAGGCAATGCCGTCGTTCATCAGGGAAAGGCACCGGCGGGCGAGCTCCTCGGCACCGGGTTCGTCCCCCGGCCGGTACCAGGAGGCTGCGCCCCAGACCATGTCGCGGAGGAAGCGGCCCGTGGTGCGGACGTCCAGGTCCGCACGGAAGGACCCGTCGGCGACGCCCCGCTCGAGTGCGCGCAGCCAGGGGTCCTCGAAGGCCGCCCGCGCGTCTGTGAGGTAGGCGAAGCCCGGCCGCGTGGAGAGGTGCTCGGCCTCCTTCCGGTAGATGGCGACGGCGGCCCGGTTCCTGTCGATCTGCCGGAACGACTCGGCCACCAGAGCTTCGATCGTCTCCCACGGACCCGGACCTGGAGCGGCACCGGGACCGGCGGTGGTGGCGGGACCGGCGCCGAGCACTTGGTCGTACCCGGCCCGGAGCCCGGCGAGGAAGGTGGAGAGGATCTCGTCGACCATCGACTCCTTCGAGTCGAAGTGGTGGTAGAGGCTGCCCGCGAGCATCCCCGCCTCGTCGGCGATCCTGCGGACGGTGGTGGCGTCGTATCCGTGTGCGGCGAAGACCTCTGCGGCGATGGAGAGCAGTTCGCTGCGGCGCTCGGGTGAGGAGGCCGCCGGGGACTTCTTCTTGATAGGCACCCGTCCATTGTCCGTCCGGCCGGGCCCGGGCCGGACGGACCGGGGTCTCGCGGACCGGGCGCCCGGCCGGGCCGCGGAGCCGGGGCGTGCCCGCCTTCCGGGGCGGCCGTTCAGCGCGTCTCAGCACAGGCGGCGTTCAGCGCCGTCTCCGCGGAGGCGGGCCGTTCAGCGCCCCGGGGCAGCCGGACGCCCGACCCCCGCCCCCGACGCTCAGGCCTCGCGGGGCGGGCTGTCGTCGTTGCCCCTGCGGAGGGTGCGCAGCGGCAGTCCGGGGCGCCAGACCTGGACGACCAGGTCGTCCCCGTCGAGCCCGGTGCGGACCACTTCCGCGGGCTCGGCGCGGAACAGGAGGAAGGGTTGCGGCGGCGTGACCGCCTCGACGAAGCGCGCCAGCACGGCCGGATCGGTGATCTCCACGGCGCGGCCGGAGATCCGGACGTCGCCGTGGGCCATCTCCGCGTCGGGCCCCGGATTGGCCTGGAGGGCGAAGCGGGGGTCCCGCCGCAGGTCCAGGGCCTTGCGGGAGTTCGGCATCATGCCGAGCCACATGTCGTCCAGCCGGAATTCCACCTCCAGTCCGGTCACCCGGGGCGACCCGTCCTTGCGGAGGGTGGCCAGGACCTGGTGCTTGTACTGCTGGAACCGCTTCTGGACGGTGTCGGAGAAGGCCGGTTCGGCCGCCCGGAAGTCTTGCCACGTACTCGATGTCATGCGGCCATCGAATCCCGGAATCCCGACATCCTCTGTCGGGATTCCCAGGATTCTCGAGACGTCACCGGATCGGGTGCCGCCCTGGTGCGGTCGCGGTGTCCGGGACGGAGCAGGGACGAGGGCAGGACAGGGAGACGAGCGGGTGCAGGCCGGCACGAGGACAGGGCAGAGGCAGGGCAGGCCGTACCCCTGCCTCACCCGCCGGGCAGGGTGACGACCACCGCGTAGCCCCGGGTCCGCAGGATGCCGGGCGACTCACCGACGGCCAGGACCGCGTCGTAACGCGCCAGTTCGACGTCCGTGGCGCCCGCCAGCACCGCACCGTCCTCCAGGGAGACGGCAACGACCGCGCCGCCCTCCGGCGGGATCAGCCGTACGGTCCCTCGGACGACGGCGGTCGACGCCGGCGGGCGGTCCCGCCGGTACATGACGTTGAGGTTGACGACGGGGCCGGCCAGGAGACGGCCTTCCGTGCGGAGGTCACCGGGGAAGTCGTGGGGCCACAACGGTTCGTCGACGATGTGGTGTTCACCGCCGACCATCAGGTCCATGCCGTCGCCCTCGACGACGGTCAGTGTGCGGTCCAGGCCGGGGAAGTGGGAGAACGGGCCGTCGCGGGCCACCTCCGCCAGGCTGATCCGCCAGTCGGCGGTGCCGGCCGCCGCGTCCTCGGGGGCCGCCGCGATCTGCCGGGTCACTCCCCCGCCGTTGTGCCAGGGCACGGCCGTGCGCCCGGCCGCCCTCAGTACGCGCAGGGTCACCGCACGACCCCCTGCGCCCTCGCCGCGGCGAGCCAGTGGGGGAATTCGGCCACCAGCCGGTCGTACAGCTCGGCGTCCGGGACGGTCCGGGGGTCGGAACCGGCGTGGAAGAAGCCGGCGTTGTCGAGGGGGCGCTTGTCGGGTACGGCCAGTTCGTCGAGCCTGCGCAGGAAGTCGAACTGCGAGCTCCGTCTGTCGCCGAAGCCGACGAACTGCCAGAACAGCGGCAGCTTCGCCGCCTTGCAGAGGTAGCGTTCCGCCGCGTGCTTGCTGACCGGTCCGCCGTCCGTCTGGAAGACGACGAGGGCGGGCGCGGTCGAACCGCTGTCGAGGTAGTGGTCGATGACGGCGTCCATGGCCAGGTGGTAGCTGGTCCTCCCCATGTGCCCGAGACCGGCCACGATCGCGTCGATACGGCCGTGGTGGCTGTCCAGGGCGATCTCGGTGACCGCGTCGACGTCCGTGGAGAAGAACACGACGGGCACCCGGCCGTCGTCGTCCAGATGGGCGGACAGGCCGAGCACCCGGTCGGCGAGCGCCTGGACGGTGCCGTCCCGGTAGTACTCCCTCATCGAACCGGAGTAGTCGAGCACCAGGTAGACCGCGGCCCGTTGGCCGCTCACCCCGTACTTGTCCAGCGACACACGCGCGTTCTCGTACGGGCCGACGAGCGCGGGTGCCCGCTCCCGCACCTTGCTCAGGCTGATGGCCGGACCCGGGGCGGCGGACGAGCCTGCCATGTCGGTCTCCGATCAGGGGTTCTCGGCGGCTGCGGTGCCGGCCGCGGGGCCTTCGAGCCTACGGGCTGCCCGACCCAGGTGTGCCCGTCGCCCCCGGCGTTCGCTATCTTGAGCGCCGCCGCCCCGGCGGCCCCTCCTCCCCGTCCACGAATGAAGGAGCCGGCCATGGAGGCCGCCGCCACCACGTGTTACCGCCACCCGTCGTACGAGACGTATGTGCGCTGCACGCGCTGCGACCGGTACATCTGTCCGGACTGCATGCGGGAGGCCTCGGTCGGTCACCACTGCGTGGAGTGCGTGAAGGAGGGGCAGCGTTCGGTCCGCCGGGCGCGCTCCCTGTTCGGCGGCGAGGTGCCGACGGCTGCGACGCCGGTGGTGACGTACACGCTGATGGTGCTGAACATCGTCGCCTACGTCGTCGAGGTGGTCCGGTCCGGGACGGTGGACCGGTTCGGGATGCTCGGCGCGGTGCTGGTCGACGCGGAGGGCGGGCGCTACTACTACGAGGGCGGGTCCGTTCCCGGACTCGACCTGATCGGGGTGGCCGGCGGCGAGTGGTACCGGCTGCTGACCGGGGCCTTCCTCCATCTGCCGCCCGACGCCTCGTTCGGTGTGATGCACCTCGTCTTCAACATGTTCGCGCTGTGGAACCTGGGACGGGTCGTCGAGGGGCAGCTCGGCCGGGCGCGGTATCTGGCGCTGTACCTGCTGTCGGCGGTGGGGGGTTCGGTGCTGGTGTACCTGGTCTCGCCGGAGACCACGGCGGTCGGCGCCTCGGGGGCGATCTTCGGTCTGGCCGCGTCCTTCTACGTCATCAACCGGCGGCTGGGCCGGGACATGCGGGCGGTCAACCGCTTCATGGCGGGATTCCTGCTCTGGATGGTCGTCTCCGCCGCGTTCACCTCGTGGGAGGGCCACCTCGGCGGTCTCGTGACCGGCGGTCTGGTGACCTACGGACTCGCCTACGCCCCGGCGAAGCTGCGGACGTCCGGGGTGCAACTGGCCGGGGGGATGGTGCTGGTCGCGCTGCTGGCCCTGGTGGTGGCCGTGAGGACGGCTTCCCTGACCGGCGCCGTCTGAGCCGGGTCGGCGGTGCCTGCCGAGGGCGGACCGGCCGGTCCGCCCTCGGCAGGCACGCCTTGACCCCCCGGGGCGGGCCCCGGGACGCGTCACGGCGCCCGCCATGGTCCGGTCGGGGACGAGGCGGGCGCCGTGTTCAGTTCCGTACGCCGTTGTACGGGACGTCTGTGTGTGCCGTGATCAGACCGTCAGTGAACGGTCCGTCGGGCGGATCGGGGCCGGCAGTGCGCTGGCCCCGGTGAGGAAGCGGTCCACGCCGCGTGCCGCGGAGCGGCCCTCGGCGATGGCCCACACGATCAGGGACTGGCCGCGGCCCGCGTCACCGGCGACGTAGACGCCGTCGACGTTGGTCGCGTAGTCCTCGTCGCGCGCGATGTTGCCGCGCTCGTCGAGGCCGAGGCCGAACTGCTGGACGAGGCCGTTGGCCTGGTCGGTGCCGGTGAAGCCCATGGCCAGGGTGACGAGCTGGGCGGGGATGACACGCTCGGTGCCGGCCTTCTGCTCCAGCTTGCCGTCCTTGAACTCCACCTCGATGAGGTGCAGGGACTGGACGTTGCCGTCCTCGTCGCCCTCGAAGTGGGTGGTGGAGACGGAGTAGACCCGCTCGCCGCCCTCCTCGTGCGCGGAGGTGACCTTGTAGAGCATGGGGAACGTCGGCCAGGGCTGGTTGGCGTTACGGTCCTCGCCCGGCTGCGGCATGATCTCCAGCTGGGTGACGGAGGCCGCGCCCTGCCGGTGTGCGGTGCCGACGCAGTCGGCGCCGGTGTCGCCGCCGCCGATGACGACGACGTGCTTGCCCTCGGCGGTGATCGGGGTGACCGTCAGGTCGCCCTCCTGCACCTTGTTGGCGAGCGGGAGGTACTCCATCGCGAAGTGCACGCCGTTGAGCTCACGGCCCGGGACGGGCAGATCGCGGGAGACGGTGGCACCGGCGGCGATGACGATCGAGTCGTAGCGGCGGCGCAGCTTCGCCGCGTCGATGTCCGTGCCGATCTCGATCTCCGTGCGGAACTTGGTGCCCTCCGCGCGCATCTGCTGGATGCGGCGGTTGATGTGCGACTTCTCCATCTTGAACTCGGGGATGCCGTAGCGCAGCAGGCCGCCGATGCGGTCGGCACGCTCGTACACGACGACCGTGTGGCCGGCCCGGGTGAGCTGCTGGGCGGCGGCCAGGCCGGCCGGACCGGAGCCGATGACGGCGACGGTCTTGCCGGAGAGGCGCTCGGGCGGCTGCGGGGTGACGTCGCCGCTGTCCCAGGCCTTGTCGATGATGGAGACTTCGACGTTCTTGATGGTGACGGCCGGCTGGTTGATGCCCAGCACACACGCCGACTCGCAGGGAGCGGGGCACAGCCGCCCGGTGAACTCCGGGAAGTTGTTCGTGGCGTGCAGGCGCTCGGACGCGGCCGACCAGTCCTCGCGGTAGGCGTAGTCGTTCCACTCGGGGATGAGGTTTCCGAGGGGACAGCCGTTGTGGCAGAACGGGATGCCGCAGTCCATGCAGCGGCCGGCCTGCTTGCTGATGATCGGGAGCAGCGAGCCCGGAACGTAGACCTCGTTCCAGTCCTTGACGCGCTCGCCGACGGGCCGGGTCTGCGCGACCTCGCGGCCGGTGGTCAGGAAGCCCTTGGGGTCAGCCATTGGTCGCCGCCTCCATCATCTTCTCGGTGGTCTCCTGCTCGGAGAGACCGGCGAGCTCAGCGGCGTCCTTGGCGGCGAGCACTGCCTTGTAGGCGGACGGGATGATCTTGCTGAACCGGGCCACCGAGGTGTCCCAGTCGGCAAGCAGCTTCTCGGCGACCGTGGAGCCGGTCTCCTCCTGGTGGCGGCGCACGACGGCGTGCAGCCACTGCGTGTCGGAGTCGTCGAGCGCGCAGACGGCGCCGAGGTTGCCGGTGTTGACGTTGTCGGGGTCGAGGTCGATGACGTAGGCGATGCCGCCGGACATGCCTGCCGCGAAGTTGCGCCCGGTCTCGCCGAGTACGACGGCCCGGCCACCGGTCATGTACTCGCAGCCGTGGTCGCCCACGCCCTCCGAGACGACGGTCGCACCGGAGTTGCGGACGCAGAAGCGCTCGCCGGTCCGGCCGCGCAGGAACAGTTCGCCGCCGGTAGCACCGTAGGCGATGGTGTTGCCCGCGATGGTGGAGTACTCGGCGAGGTGGTCGGCGCCGCGGTCCGGGCGGACGACGACACGGCCGCCGGAGAGGCCCTTGCCGACGTAGTCGTTGGCGTCGCCCTCCAGTCGCAGCGTCACACCGCGCGGTACGAACGCTCCGAAGGACTGGCCGGCGGAGCCGGTGAAGGTGATGTCGATGGTGTCGTCGGGCAGGCCCGCACCGCCGAACTTCTTCGTCACCTCGTGGCCGAGCATGGTGCCGACGGTGCGGTTGATGTTGCGGATCGCGATCTGGGCCCGGACCGGCTGGGCGGCCTCGGCGCTGTCGGCGCCGAGGGCGTCGGCGGCGAGCTTGATCAGCTGGTTGTCGAGCGCCTTCGCCAGGCCGTGGTCCTGCTCGGCGATCTGGTGGCGCACCGCGCCCTCGGGCAGCTCGGGCACGTAGAAGAGGGGGGCCAGGTCGAGGCCCTGCGCCTTCCAGTGCGTGACGGCCCGATCGGTGTCGAGGAGCTCGGCGTGGCCGACGGCCTCCTCGATCGTGCGGAAGCCGAGCTCGGCGAGGATCTCGCGGACCTCTTCGGCGATGAACTCGAAGAAGTTGACGATGTACTCGGCCTTGCCGGAGAACCGGTCGCGCAGGACCGGGTTCTGGGTGGCGATGCCGACGGGACAGGTGTCGAGGTGGCAGACGCGCATCATGACGCAGCCGGAGACGACGAGGGGCGCGGTCGCGAAACCGAACTCCTCGGCGCCGAGGAGCGCGGCGATGACGACGTCGCGGCCGGTCTTGAGCTGGCCGTCGGTCTGGACGACGATGCGGTCGCGCAGGCCGTTGAGCAGCAGGGTCTGCTGGGTCTCGGCGAGGCCGAGCTCCCAGGGGCCGCCCGCGTGCTTGAGCGAGGTCAGCGGGGACGCGCCCGTTCCGCCGTCGTGGCCGGAGATGAGGACGACGTCCGCGTGGGCCTTGGACACACCGGCCGCGACCGTGCCGACGCCGACCTCGGAGACCAGCTTCACGTGGATGCGGGCCGCCGGGTTGGCGTTCTTGAGGTCGTGGATCAGCTGGGCCAGATCCTCGATGGAGTAGATGTCGTGGTGCGGCGGGGGCGAGATCAGGCCGACGCCCGGGGTGGAGTGCCGGGTCTTGGCGACCCACGGGTAGACCTTGTGGCCGGGCAGCTGGCCGCCCTCGCCGGGCTTGGCGCCCTGCGCCATCTTGATCTGGATGTCGTCCGCGTTGACCAGGTATTCGCTGGTCACACCGAAGCGGCCGGAGGCGACCTGCTTGATGGACGAGCGGCGTGCCGGGTCGTACAGCCGCTCCGCGTCCTCGCCGCCCTCACCGGTGTTGGACTTGCCGCCCAGCTGGTTCATGGCGATGGCGAGGGTTTCGTGCGCCTCCTGGGAGATGGAGCCGTACGACATGGCGCCGGTGGAGAAGCGCTTGACGATGTCGGAGACGGACTCGACCTCGTCGAGGGGGACCGGCTCGCGGCCCGACTGGAAGCCGAAGAGGCCGCGGAGCGTCATGAGGCGCTCGGACTGCTCGTTGACCCGGCCGGTGTACTTCTTGAAGATGTCGTACCGGCGGTTGCGGGTGGCGTGCTGGAGGCGGAAGACCGTCTCCGGGTCGAACAGGTGCGGCTCGCCCTCGCGGCGCCACTGGTACTCGCCGCCGATCTCCAGCGCGCGGTGCGACGCGGAGATGCCGGAGGCGGGGTACGCCTTGGCGTGCCGGGCGGCGACCTCCTTGGCGACGATACCGAGTCCGGCGCCGCCGATCTTGGTGGCGGTGCCGTTGAAGTACTGCGCGACGAAGGCCTCGTCCAGGCCGACGGCCTCGAAGACCTGGGCGCCGCGGTAGGACGCGACGGTCGAGATGCCCATCTTGGACATGACCTTCAGGACGCCCTTGCCGAGCGCGTAGATCAGGTTGCGGATGGCCCGCTCGGGCTCGATGCCCTCGATGAACGTACCGGCGCGGACGAGGTCTTCGACGGACTCCATCGCGAGGTACGGGTTGACCGCGGCGGCGCCGTAGCCGATCAGCAGCGCGACGTGGTGGACCTCGCGGACGTCACCGGCCTCGACCAGCAGGCCCACCTGGGTGCGCTGCTTGGTGCGGATGAGGTGGTGGTGGACGGCCGAGGTGAGCAGCAGCGAGGGGATCGGTGCGTGCTCGGCGTCGGAGTGCCGGTCGGAGAGGACGATCAGGCGGGCGCCGTCCTCTATGGCGGCGTCGACCTCGGTGCAGATCTCCTCGATCCGGGCTGCGAGGGCGTCGCCGCCGCCGCTGACCCGGTAGAGACCGGCCAGGGTGGCGGCCTTCATGCCCGGCATGTCGCCGTCGGCGTTGATGTGGATGAGCTTGGCCAGCTCGTCGTTGTCGATCACCGGGAAGGGCAGCGTCACGGCGCGACACGCTGCGGGGCTCGGTTCCAGGATGTTGCCCTGGGGGCCCAGCGTGGAGCGCAGTGAGGTGACGAGCTCCTCGCGGATGGCGTCCAGCGGCGGGTTGGTGACCTGGGCGAACAGCTGGGTGAAGTAGTCGAAGAGCAGCCGGGGGCGCTCGGAGAGCGCGGCGATCGGCGAGTCGGTGCCCATGGAGCCGAGGGGTTCGCCGGCGGTGCGGGCCATCGGGGCGAGGAGGACGCGGAGCTCCTCCTCGGTGTAGCCGAAGGTCTGCTGGCGGCGGGTGACCGAGGCGTGGGTGTGGACGACGTGCTCGCGCTCGGGGAGGTCCTCGAGCTCGATCTCACCGGTTTCCAGCCACTCGGCGTAGGGCTGCTCGGCGGCGAGGGACGCCTTGATCTCGTCGTCCTCGACGATGCGGCGCTCGGCCGTGTCGACGAGGAACATCTTGCCGGGCTGGAGACGGCCCTTGCGGACGACCTTCGCGGGGTCGATGTCCAGGACACCGACCTCGGAGGAGAGGACGACGAGGCCGTCGTCGGTGACCCAGTAGCGGCCGGGGCGCAGACCGTTGCGGTCGAGGACCGCACCGACCTGGGTGCCGTCGGTGAAGGTGACGCAGGCCGGGCCGTCCCAGGGCTCCATCATCGTGGAGTGGTACTGGTAGAACGCGCGCCGGGCCGGGTCCATGGACCGGTGGTTCTCCCACGCCTCGGGGACCATCATCAGCACGGAGTGCGGCAGCGAGCGTCCGCCGAGGTGGAGCAGCTCCAGGACCTCGTCGAAGGAGGCCGAGTCCGAGGCGTCCGGGGTGCAGACGGGGAAGATCCGGTCGAGCTGCGCGGCACCGAACAGGCTGGAGGCGAGCTGGGACTCGCGGGCCTTCATCCAGTTGCGGTTGCCCTTGACCGTGTTGATCTCGCCGTTGTGCGCGACGAAACGGTACGGGTGTGCGAGCGGCCAGCTGGGGAAGGTGTTGGTGGAGAAGCGGGAGTGGACGAGCGCGACCCTGGTCGCGAAGCGACGGTCGGAGAGGTCCGGGAAGAACGGCTCCAGCTGCCCGGTGGTCAGCATGCCCTTGTAGACGATCGTGCGTGCGGAGAGCGAGGGGAAGTACACCCCTGCCTCGCGCTCGGAGCGCTTGCGCAGCACGAAGGCCTTGCGGTCGAGGGCGACGTCGGTGCTCGTGCCGTCCGCGACGATCAGCTGGCGGAATTCGGGCATCGTGGCGCGGGCGCCGTTGCCGAGGAGGTCCGGGGCGACCGGGACCTCGCGCCAGCCGAGGACGTCGAGGCCCTCTTCGCCGGCGATCTTCTCGATCTGCCGGACGGCCCCGGTGGAGCCGTCGGCGGGCAGGAACGCGATTCCGACGGCGTAGGACCCCGCCTCGGGGAGGTCGAAGTCGACCTCGTCGCGGAGGAAGGCATCCGGGACCTGAAGCAGGATGCCGGCGCCGTCGCCCGAGTCGGGCTCGGAACCTGTGGCACCACGGTGTTCGAGGTTGCGCAGTACGGTCAGCGCCTGCTCGACCAGCTCATGGCTGGCCACACCGGTCAGAGTGGCCACGAACCCGACGCCACAGGCGTCGTGCTCGTTACGGGGGTCGTACATCCCCTGCTGGGCGGGGCGACCGTCCATGGGCGACCAGGCGTCGGAACGCATCGGCTCTCCCGTCGTCGTCGTGGCATGTGCTGTGCCGAGGGACGACGTTGGCCCTCTGCGAAATTTCGTGCAGGTTACATGATGGAACGCTTCTCAAAAAGCGAATAGGACGTTCCACGATGCGGACACCACGGATACGTGGTGCGGGTGGGTCACGATCGGGCGGATCCTTGTGGATCACCGCTCGGGAGACCGGAGAGCACAGGCGTCGTTGCCCGCGGTGTCTACGGCTCTTGCCCCGCGGTCATGGAATCGAAACCGCCGAGTAACGGCTACTTATGTGTAGCGCCGTATAGGAACTCATTTTACGGCCGCAGGGGCCCATCCGCCCAGTGACGTGCGCCAAGACGTATGTCACACCGGCGCAACGTCCGCGGACCCCGTTCAGCTTCCCGCTGCCACGCCGAAGAGCGTGCCCAGGCCGTAGGTGAGCGCCGCGGCGGCGCCGCCGAGCACGAGCTGGCGCAGTCCGCTGAACCACCAGCTGCGTGCGGTCACCCTGGACACGACCGCGCCGCAACCGAACAGGCCGGTCAGGGCGAGCAGCACGGCGGGCCACAGCGCGGTGGCGCCGAGGAGGAACGGCAGTACGGGCAGCAGGGCTCCCAGGGCGAAGGCGCCGAAGGAGGACACGGCCGCGACGAGCGGGGACGGCAGGTCGCCCGGGTCGATGCCGAGCTCCTCACGGGCGTGGATCTCCAGGGCCTGCTCGGGGTCCCTGGACAGCTGGCGCGCGACCTCCCGGGCGAGTGCGGGCTCGACGCCGCGGGACTCGTAGAGTGCGGCGAGCTCCTCCATCTCGTCCTTGGGGTGCTTGCGCAGTTCGCGGCGTTCGACGGCGAGCTCGGCCTCGACGAGCTCGCGCTGCGAGGCGACGGAGGTGTACTCGCCGGCCGCCATGGAGAACGCGCCGGCGGCCAGACCGGCGAGGCCCGTGATGACGAGGGTCTGCTGGGACACCGCTCCGCCGGCGACCCCTGTCATCAGGGCGAGGTTGGACACGAGGCCGTCCATGGCACCGAACACCGCGGGCCGCAGCCAGCCGCCGTTCACGTCGCGGTGGGTGTGGTTGTCCCGGTGCGCCTCGTGCAGTACGGCGTCGGTCTCGATGATGGACACAGCTCTCCCCTTCTCCGGAAGCGGGCTCCCTGCAATCCCGCCCCCGCTCAACGTGATCGAAAGTACGCGCGAAAAAGGCCTCCCGCCAGCAAGGAAGGCCGTACTTACCTGCCTCCGGGACTCCCTGCCCGGGGTCATCCGTGTGGCCCTTTTGTTGCCGTGATCAGGCTCGCGGGGGCCTTCGCGTGGCACAGATCGCTCAGTCGGCGACCGCCGGCGGCGAACGAAGGGGCGACGCGATGGAGCCGATGGCGGACGGTCCGGCACGACCGCGGGCGGGTGCGGATCCCTGCGGTACGGGTGACCGGGCCAGGGGGGCGCTGCTGGGGCTCGCGGTGGGTGACGCCCTCGGTGCCCCGGCGGAGAACATGCGGCCCTCCGAGATCCGCCGTCGCTGGGGCCGGATCGAGGGCTTCGTCAGCGACGACCCGGCGGGCACGGACGACACCGAGTACGCGATCTTCTCCGGGCTGCTGCTGGCCCGGCACGGTTCGGCACTGACGGTCTCGCACGTCGAGCGGGCGTGGCACCACTGGATCGCCGACCTCGACGAGGGCCCGTTCCGGGGGGCGGGCTTCAGCGAGCGCGGCACGCTGGAGAATCTGCGGCGCGGTCTGGCCGCTCCCATCTCGGCCCAGCACCGGCACGCGTGGAGCGACGGCCTCGCAATGCGGGCGGCGCCTTTCGGCGTGTTCGCCGCCGGCCGCCCGGCCGAGGCCGCACGGCTCGTGGCGGTGGACGGCCGGGTCAGCCATGAGGGGGAGGGCATCTACGGCGGCCAGGCGGTCGCGGCCGGGGTGGCCGCCGCGATGGTGGGGGCCGGGCTCGCCTCCGTGATCGCCGCCGCGCTCTCGGTGGTGCCGATGGACTCCTGGACGGCCCGCTCGCTGCGGCGCGCGGTCACCGCCGCGCAGCGCCCGTACCCGGACCGGCTGACGAGGGAACGCGCGGTGCGCTCCGCGGTGGTGATCGGCGGCTATCCGTGGACGGATCTGGCCCCGGAGGCGGTGGGCCTGGCGTTCGGCGCGTTCACGGCGGCGCGCGGCGACTTCCGTACGGCGGTGCTGACGGCCGTGAACATGGGCCGGGACGCCGACACGACGGCGGCGGTGGCCGGAGCGCTGGCCGGCGCCCTGCACGGTGCGTCGGCGATCCCTCGGGACTGGGCGTCGGCGATCGGCCCGGTGCGGGGCAGTTGCCTGCCGTCGATGCGGGGCTACCACGTCCTGGACATCGCGGAGCTGCTGACGCCGGACGACGCGGACGGCACGGACGGCACGGACACGGAGGACGCGCGGACCGGCCGGGGCGACGACCGCCGGGCCGGAACCCCGCTGCGGCGTGCCCCCGGCCCTCCCGGTTCCCCCGGTTCCCCCGGCTCCCCGTGGGGCGAACCGGCGGCCACCGGCCACGGAGCCGCCCGATGACCGCCGCACAGGGGCCCGCCGCCGCCCCCGCCCCGGAGACCCCGCCCCACCCGGCGCCGGACCCCGGCCTGGAGGATCCCGCTCCCCTGCCGGACACGTCCCCCCGCGTCGCCATCCGCATCACCGCCGAACCGGCCGGCCAGCCCCGCCCCGGCACACCCGCCACGCCGGGGGCACCGACCCCCGGGCGGCAGGCCAGGATCGAGGGGCTGCTGCTCGGGCTGGCGGCCGGGGACGCCGCCGGGTGGCCCGCCGCGCGGCACCGGGCCGCGCGGATGCCCGAGTGGACCCGGCGGCTCACCAGGGAGCTGGACACCTTCGCCGAGCAGAACGCGACGACGACGCTGCCCGTGCCCATCGCCCTCAACCAGCCCCCCGAGCCGCTCCGGCTCGGTCCCTCCGACGACGCCGAGTGGGCCGCGTTCGCCGCCCGGACCGTGCTGGCCGCCGCCGCCGACCACGCCCCCGGCCTCTCACCCGGCCACCGGATGCGGGATGCGATCGACCGGTCGTGGAACGCGCTGGCCGCGAAGGTGGCCGCGGCCAGCGCACGGGCCCCGGAGGTCGAGTCCGCCGTCCTCCCGCTCCGGGCCCGGATCTCCGTACGGGCCGGGCTGGGAAACCTCGCCGCCGGGCTGCGCCCGCCCGCGACCGGTCACGACAATCCGCACTACTTCGACGACGCGGCCTGCGTCAGGGCCGCCGTGCTCGCGGTCGTGCACCCGGGCGATCCCACTGCCGCCGCCGGGCTCGCCGAGTTCGACGCCCGGTACACCCAGGACGGAGACGGGGTGCACGGTGCCCGCGCGATCGCCGCCGCGATCGCCGAGGCACTTGCCGGGGCGGACGTCGACACGATGGTGAACGCGGCGCTCGACCGGCTTCCCGAGGGGACCGAGATCGCCCGCAACGCCGCCCATGCCGTGCGGCTGGCGCGGGAGTTCGCGGACGAGGCTGCGGGTGCCTTCGCCCTCGTCCCCGTGCTGGAGCACCAGATCGTCGACCACGTGTACAGCTACGGGATCGCCGCGGCCGAGACCGTGCCGGTCGCCCTGGCCCTGACCACCGCCGCCCGGGGCGAGATCGCCCAGGCCGTGCCCGCGGCGGCCTGCCTGTCCCGGGTCGCCGACTCGGCGCCCGCCCTCGCCGGGGCGCTGACCGGTGCGCTGGGCGGGATCGGCACCGTTCCGTCGGGCTGGCGCGAGGCCTGCCGGACGCTGGCCGGGTGTGCGCTGCCGCGACTCGCCGGCACGGATCTCATGGAACTCGCCGCACTGTTGGCGGCCACGGACGTCGCCTCGGGTGGACAATTCCGGCATGACTCCCAAAACGTCCGCACCGAACGCGGCAGGCACGACCCCCACGACGCTCACCCTGGATGAGCGGATCACCGGCGCACTCGTCGGGGCGGCCGTCGGCGACGCCCTCGGCGGCCCGGTCGAGGGCTGGACCCCGGAGCAGATCGCCGAGCGCCATGGCGGCCGGGTGACCGGGATCGTCGGCCCCTGGCACGGCGACGACTGGCGCACCGCACGGCCCATCGCGCCGTACCACAAGGGCGACGGACACGTCACCGACGACACCCTGATGACCCATGCGCTGATCCGGGTGTACGAGACGGTGCGCGGCCACCTCGACGCGTACGCCGTCGCCGACCACCTCGTACCGGATCTGATGTCCCGTCCGCGGTGGATCCCGGAGCTGGAGGCCGAGGCGCTGCCCCTGCAGCGGATCTTCCTCGCCGAGAAGTGGATCGTCACACGGCTGCACTACGGTCACGCCGACCCGCGCGAGGCCGGCTCCGGGAACATCGTCAACTGCGGGGCGGCGATGTACATGGCCCCGGTCGGGCTGGTCAACGCGGCCCATCCCGAGGCCGCGTACGCGGAGGCGCTGGATGTCGCGGGCGCCCACCAGTCCTCGTACGGGCGGGAGGCGGCCGGTGTCCTGGCCGCCGCCGTGGCCGCCGCCTGCGCCCCCGGCGCCACGCCCGGGTCCGTCGTCGGGACCTGTCTGGCGCTCGCCAAGGACGGCACCCGGTCAGCGATCGAAGCGGTGTGCGAGGTGGCCTCCCGGCACACCGACTCCGAGTCCGCACTGGCTCCGCTGCGCGCCGCCGTGGCCCCGTTCGACACGGTGGGCCCGCACTACCGCGACCCCTCCCTCGGTGCCCGGCGGCCCTCCCGGCTGCACTCCATCGAAGAGCTGCCGGTGGCGCTCGGGATGCTGCTCGTCGGGGGCGGCGACTACCGGCGCACGGTGCTCGGCTCGGTCAACTACGGCCGTGACTGCGACTCGATCGCGACGATGAGCGGCGCGATCTGCGGCGCGCTCCACGGCGAACGGGCGATCCCCGCCGCCTGGGTGAAGACGGTCTCCGAGGCCAGCCGCCTCGATCTGCACGCCCCGGCGCGGGCCCTGGCGGACGTCGCCCGCGAGGTCTTCTTCCGGGACACGGCACGGCGCCGCGCGCACGAGACCGCGTTCACGGCACTGGCCGGCGTCCGATGACCGTACGGCTGACGTGGGTTCAGCCGGAGGACCTCGTGGGGCACGAGCTGCGCCAGGCCGCCCAGGACGGCCGGGACGCCGGGGACGTCGGGCGGCGCTGGCACGAGGCCGGGGGCCTTCCCGCACCGGAGCGTGCGGGGGCGGCGGACTCCCCCGCGTCGCCCGGACTGCGGACGCTGGCCGCGCGCCTCCTGGACGAACTCGCCCTGCTGGAAAGCCCGTTGGCGGCTGACGAGCCGACCGGCCTGGAAGCGGTCCGGGCAGCCTGCCCGCGCTGGCCCGCTCCCCGGGACCGGCCCGCGGCCCTCGGGCCCGAGCGGCTGCACGCCGCCTGGCTGGGCAGGGCCGCCGGATGCCTGCTCGGCAAGCCCGTCGAGAAGCTGCCCCTGGCCGGCATCCGCGCACTGGCCCGCGCCACCGGCAACTGGCCGCTCACCACCTGGTTCACCGCCCGCGGGCTGCCTGCCGGGCTGGCAGCGGAGTACCCCTGGAACCGGCGCTCGGCAGCCACCTCCCTCGCCGAGAACATCGACGGCATGCCGGAGGACGACGACCTCGACCACCCGCTGCTGACCCTGCTGCTGCTCCGGCGTCACGGACCTGGATTCAGCACGTCCGACCTCGCACGGCTCTGGCTCGACGAGCTCCCGGCAGGCCGGGTGTTCACCGCCGAGCGCGTCGCCTACCGCAACCTGCTCGACGGCATCGAGCCGCCGGACACCGCACGCCACCGCAACCCGTTCCGGGAGTGGATCGGCGCCCGGATCCGGGCCGACGTGCACGGCTGGACCCACCCCGGCGACCCGGGGGCCGCCGCCGCACAGGCCCACCGGGACGCGGTGCTCTCCCACACGGCCAACGGGGTCTACGGAGCGATGTTCACCGCCGCCGCGCTCGCCGAGGCGGCCGGCGGCGAGACGGACGTCCACGGGTGCCTGGCGGCGGGACTGCGCGTGGTGCCGCCCCGCTCCCGCTACGCGCACGCGGTGCGCCTGGGCATCGAGACGGCCCGCGCCGAACCGGACTTCGACACGGTCGTGGACCGGCTGCACACCGTCTACGCGGCCACCCACCACTGGGTCCACGTCCTGCCGAACGCGGCGCTGCTGGCGGCCGCCCTCACCCACGCCGACGGCGACTTCGGCCGCTCCGTCTGCTGCGCGGTGTCGGGCGGCTGGGACACCGACTCGAACGGCGCGACGGCCGGATCGCTCGCCGGCCTGCTGGCCGGGCGGCCCGCCGCGCTGCCCGACCGGTGGACGGCCCCGCTCAAGAACCGGCTCGCCACGTCCGTGAGCGGATTCGACTCCATCGGCTTCGACACCCTCGCCGAACTGACCTACCAGGAGGTACGCCGCCCATGACAGCGATCGCCGTACTCGGCAGCACCAACATGGACCTGGTCGCCTACGTCGCCCGGGCGCCCGGGCGGGGGGAGACCGTCACCGGCAGGGAGTTCAGGACCGTCCCCGGCGGCAAGGGGGCCAACCAGGCCGTCGCCGCGGCCCGCGCGGGCGGGGAGGTGGTGATGATCGGTGCGGTGGGCACCGACGAGTACGGCTCGCTGCTGCGCGCGAACCTGGAGCACGCGGGCGTCGACACGGATCTGCTGCACACCGTCGCAGGACCGAGCGGCACGGCGCACATCGTCGTCGACGACGAGGGGTCCAACGCGATCGTCGTGGTCCCCGGCGCCAACGCCACCGTCACCGCCCTCGGCCCGGGCGAGCACGCCGCCATCGCCGCGGCGGGCCTGCTGCTCCTCCAGCTGGAGCTCCCGCCGGCCGTCGTGAGGGAGGGAGCACGCGCCGCGAGGACCCGCGGCGTACGGACGATCCTGACACCCTCCCCCGTGCAGCCCCTGCCGGCCGGACTCCTGGACGCCGTCGACCTCCTGGTCCCCAACGAGCACGAGGCCGCGGCGCTCTCCGGCTACGGGGACCCGCACGCGGCGGCGGAGATCCTGCTCCGGCAGGTCCCGGAGGTCGTGATCACCCTCGGCGCGAAGGGGTGCCTGTACGCGGCCCGGGGCGGTGAGGCGATCGTGTTCCCGGCCCCCGAGGTCACCGCCGTCGACACGACCGGCGCCGGCGACACGTTCGTCGGCACGCTCGCCGTGGCACTCGCGGAGGGCCGGGCGGTCCCGGAGGCACTGGCCTGGGCGTCCTCGGCCGCGGCGCTCTGCGTGCAGAGACCCGGCGCGTCGACGTCGATGCCGTACCGAAGCGAGATCGATGCCGCATGAGCACGACGACCGCACCCCTCGCCGGCCTCCGGGTCCTGGACCTCGCCACCCTGTTCGCCGGACCGCTCGCGGCCACCATGCTCGGCGACTTCGGCGCCGAGGTCATCAAGGTCGAGCATCCGCGCAGGCCCGACCCCTCGCGCGGGCACGGTCCCGCGAAGGACGGGATCGGCCTGTGGTGGAAGCTGCTCGGCCGCAACAAGCGCAACCTGACCCTCGACCTGTCCAGCACCGGCGGCCGGGACGTGCTGCTGCGGCTCGCCGCGGACACCGATGTGATCATCGAGAACTTCCGGCCCGGGACGCTCGAACGCTGGGGCGTGGGCTGGGAGGAGCTCCGTGCCGTCAACCCCCGGCTGGTGCTGGCCCGGGTCACGGGCTTCGGCCAGTCCGGCCCGTACGCGCACCGGCCCGGCTTCGGCACGCTCGCCGAGGCGATGAGCGGCTTCGCCGCCGTCACCGGGGAACCGGACGGCCCGCCGACCCTGCCGCCGTTCGGGCTGGCCGACTCGATCGCGGCGATCACCACGGCGTACGCGGTGATGACGGCCCTGGCCGGGCGCGACCTCACCGGACAGGGACAGGTGGTCGACATGGCGATCATCGAGCCGATCCTGACCGTGCTGGGGCCGCAGCCGCTCTGGTACGACCAGCTCGGCTACGTGCAGCCGCGCACCGGCAACCGCTCCCGCAACAACGCCCCGCGCAACACCTACCGGACCTCCGACGGTCACTGGGTGGCCGTCTCGACCTCGGCCCAGTCGGTCGCCGAGCGCGTCATGCGCCTGGTGGGACGCCCGGACCTGATCGACGAGCCGTGGTTCGCGGCCGGGACCACGCGCGCCGAGCACGCCGACGAACTCGACGAGGCCGTGGGGTACTGGATCGCCCGGCGCACCCGGGAGGAGGCGCTCTCCGCGTTCGAGAAGGCGGAGGCGGCCATCGCGCCCATCCACGACGTGCGGGACGTGATGGAGGATCCCCAGTACCGCGCGCTGGGCACGATCACCGAGGTCGACGACCCCGAGCTGGGCCCGCTGCGGATGCAGAACGTACTGTTCCGGCTCTCGGGGACACCTGGGTCGGTCCGCTGGGCCGGCCGGCCGCACGGCGCGGACACGGACGAGATCCTGGCCGGACTCGGTCTGTCGGCACCGAAGATCGCGGCGCTGCGGGCCGAGGGGGCGCTGTGAGCGCCCCGGGGGTGGCACTGACCTGGCTGTACGTCCCCGGGGACCGGCCCGCGGTGGTCCGCAAGGCGCTCGGCTCGGGGGCGGACGTGGTGATCGTGGACCTGGAGGACGCGGTCGCCCCGGAGCGCAAGGAGTACGCACGGGCGGCGACCCTGGAGCTCCTGACGGATCCGGTCACGGCCGGCCAGACGGCGGTGCGGGTCCATGTCCGGGTCCACGGCGAGGACGACGTGAAGGCCCTGAAGGAGCTGCCGGGACTGTCCGGGATACGCCTTCCCAAGATCACCCATGCGGCGTCCGTGCACCATGTCGCGGCGCTGGCACCGGGGGTTCCGCTGTATCCCCTGCTGGAGTCGGCACTGGCGATCGAGCACGCCTACTCGATCGCCGGTGCCCATCACGAGGTGCGGGGCATCGCGCTGGGCGAGGCCGACCTGCGCGCGGATCTGGGCGTACGGGACGACGCCGGGCTCGACTGGTCGCGCAGCCGTGTCGTCGTCGCCGCCAGGGCGGCCGGGCTCGACCCGCCCGTGATGTCGGTGTTCCCCGACATCCGGGACCTGTCCGGGCTGCGGTCGTCGTGTGCGCACGGACGGAGGCTGGGGCTGCTCGGCCGGGCGGCGATCCACCCCCGCCAGCTGCCGGTGATCGAGCGGGCGTTCCGGCCGACGGCACAGGAGGTCGAGGCGGCGGAGCAGATCATGGAGGCGTCGATGACGGAGGCGGGCGCACAGGCACTCCCCGACGGCAGGTTCGTCGACGCGGCAGTGGTGGCGACCGCACGGCGCACCCTGACCCTGGCGGGCCGCCCGGCGTGAGCCGCACGTGAAGGGGCCGGCCCCCGGTCACCGCACGCGAAGGGGCCGCCGGACCTCTCGGTCCGACGGCCCCTGTCCGTTCGGGTGCGTCAGCTCTTGTCGGCCTTCTGCGGAGACCCGTCGCCCTCCGGCGCCTTCGCCTCCGCATCGGTGTCCCGCACGTCGGCGTCCGGTGCGTCGGTGTCCTCCGCGGGGGCCGCCCCGGTGCCGTCCTCGCGTGCCTCGCCGTCCGCCTCGCCGGTCCCGGCGGGTTCGGCGGCGGCGGGCTCGACGATCTCCTCGCGGCCGGGGCGCATCCTGGCCGAGACCACGATGTACGTCACCGCCAGCACGAAGACGATGATCGCCGTCCAGACGTTGAGCCGCAGGCCCAGCACGTGGTGCGCCTCGTCGACGCGCAGGTACTCGATCCACGCGCGGCCCGCGCAGTACGCCGCGACGTACAGCGCGAACGCCCGGCCGTGTCCGAGCTTGAAGCGGCGGTCCGCCCAGACGACCAGCAGCGCGACGCCGAGGCACCACAGCGACTCGTACAGGAACGTCGGGTGGTAGGTGCCCGCCACCCGGTTCGCGCCCTCGCTGATCTCCACCGCCCACGGCAGATCCGTCGGCTTGCCGTAGAGCTCCTGGTTGAACCAGTTGCCCCAGCGGCCGATCGCCTGGGCGATGGCGATGCCGGGCGCCAGGGCGTCGGCCCAGGCGGGCAGCGGGATCCCGCGCCGGCGGCAGCCGATCCAGGCACCGACCGCGCCGAGCGCGATCGCGCCCCAGATACCGAGGCCGCCTTCCCAGATCTTGAAGGCGTCCACCCAGTTCTCACCGTCGCTGAAGTACAGCTGGTAGTCGGTGACGACGTGGTAGAGCCTGCCGCCGACCAGGCCGAAGGGCACGGCCCAGACGGCGATGTCGGCGACGGTGCCGGCTCTGCCGCCCCTGGCGATCCAGCGCTTGTTGCCGAACCAGACGGCGACGAAGACACCGATGATGATGCAGAACGCGTAGCCGCGGAGCGGGATCGGGCCGAGCTCGATCACCCCGGTCGACGGGCTGGGAATGAAGGCAAGGTTCATGACGGGGTCGACGCTACCCTGCCGGACGGGACGAGCGGCAAGCCGTCGGACAACTTCTGGGTAACGAGGCGGCTCATGGGGAGGGTGTAGCCCCTGCCGTGGCCGGTTTTCTGCCCTTGTTGGCCTCGGCCACCCACTTCTTGAGATGGGCGACGGAGATCTCCTCGTCCCCCTTCTTCGGGAAGATCGACTCACCGTTGAGCAGGGCGGTCGGCGTCCCCTGGAAGCCGCCCTCCCCGAAGGCGGTGTTGGATTTCTCGACCCAGCTGTCGTAGGTGCCGTCCTCCACGCAGTTGCGGAAGGCGGGCGTGTCCAGGCCGTCCACGGATCCCGCCAGCTCGATCAGCCTGCTGTTGTCGGCGAAGGAGTCGTCCGACTCTGCGGGCTGATTGCGGTAGAGCACGTCGTGGTAGGCGGCGAACTCTCCGGCGTCCTGGGCGCAGGCAGCCGCGTTGGCCGCCCGCAGGGATCCGCTGCCGCCGAGATTGCCGTCGATGATCGTGGCCAGGTGGTAGTCCACCTTGATCTGCCCGCTGTCCGCCAGCTCCGCGATCGTGTCGCGGAAGGCGTCCTCGAACTGGGCGCAGACCGGGCAGCGGAAGTCCTCCCAGACCGTGAGCGTGGACGGTGCGTCGTCCGCCCCCACCTGGAGGGTGAGGCCGTCCTTGCCGGTCGCGCCGGACGGGGTGGCCACGGGGCCCGCCTGGCTGTCGTTGTCGTCCTTGCCCGCGTTGGCGGCGATCAGGCCGACGACGGCGGCCAGCGCCAGCACCCCCACCACGGCGGTCGCGACGATCAGCGTGCGCCTGCGGCGCTCGCGCGCCCGGTCCAGCTCGCGCTGCTGTTCGAGCCGGTCGCGCGCGGCTCTCTTTCGCTCATCGTTCTTGTCACTCACACCGCGCAAACGAACCGGGGAGGCGCGTCAGCGCCTCCCCGGACCGAGGTCCACCCGTACGGATGACGACCGGGGTCAGCGCTTTCGAACGCCCTCGGCGAGTGCGCCGGCCAGCTCGCGGACGGCGAGGAGGCCGGCGGCCTCGTCCGGGGCGTCCAGCATCCGCTTGACGAAGGCCGAGCCGACGATCACGCCGTCGGCGAAGGCCGCGACCTGCCGCGCGTGCTCGGGCGTGGACACGCCGATGCCGACACAGACCGGCAGGTCCGTGGTGGCGCGGGTTCGCCGCACCAGTTCCTGGGCCTGCTCGCCGACCGACTCACGGGTACCGGTGACGCCCATGAGGGAGGAGGCGTAGACGAAGCCGGAGCCGGCCGCCGTGATGGCGGCGAGGCGTGCGTCCCGGCTGCTCGGCGCGACGACGAAGACGGTGGCGAGTGAGTGCTTCTCGGCGTGCTCGCGCCACAGTGCGGACTCCTGGACCGGCAGGTCGGGCAGGATGCACCCGGCGCCGCCCGCCTCGGCGAGCTCGGCGGTGAAGCGTTCCACGCCGTAGCGGTCGATCGGGTTCCAGTACGTCATGACGAGGACCGGGACGCCTGTGGCCTCGTGCGCCTCCCGGACCGTGCGCATGATGTCGGCGATCCTGACGCCGCCGCGCAGCGCGATGTCGTCGGCGGTCTGGATGACCGGCCCGTCGAGTACCGGGTCGCTGTGCGGGAGGCCCACCTCGACGATGTCGGCGCCGCCGGCGACGACCGCCTTGACCGCCTCGATGCCGCCGTCGACCGTCGGGAAGCCACCGGGAAGGTAGGCGATGAGCGCGGCCCGGTCCTCCGCGGCCGCCCTCGCCAGTGCCGAT
The DNA here is from genome assembly GCF_036345975.1 of Streptomyces clavifer. Classification (NCBI taxonomy): domain Bacteria; kingdom Bacillati; phylum Actinomycetota; class Actinomycetes; order Kitasatosporales; family Streptomycetaceae; genus Streptomyces; species Streptomyces clavifer. The sequence goes on from NZ_CP107793.1 coordinate 1,904,879, forward strand.
TCGAGAAGCTCTCGGTTGCCGCTCACCTGGTGACCTCTTCCTCTCCGTCGGCCACATCGGCCTCGACGACCCCGTCGGCGCCGTCGTACAGCCCGAAGTACCGCGCTGCCGTGTCCATGTCCTTGTCACCGCGGCCGGACAGGTTGATCAGGATCAGCCCGTCCCCGCCCAGTTCCCGCCCGACCTCCAGGGCTCCGGCCAGCGCGTGCGCGCTCTCGATGGCCGGGATGATCCCCTCGGTGCGGGAGAGGAGGCGCAGCGCCTGCATGGCGGCGTCGTCGGTGACCGCACGGTACTCGCCGCGGCCGATGTCCTTGAGGTAGGCGTGCTCCGGGCCGATGCCCGGGTAGTCGAGGCCCGCCGAGATGGAGTACGGCTCGGTGATCTGGCCCTCGTCGTCCTGGAGGACGTACGAGCGTGAGCCGTGCAGGATTCCGGGCTCCCCCGCGGTCAGGGTCGCCGCGTGCTCGCCGGTCTCCACACCGTGTCCGGCGGGTTCGCAGCCGATCAGCCGGACGCCGGCGTCCGGGATGAAGGCGTGGAAGAGGCCGATGGCGTTGGAGCCGCCGCCGACGCAGGCGATCGCGGCGTCCGGCAGCCGGCCGGTCCGCTCCAGGATCTGGCGGCGGGCCTCGACGCCGATGACACGGTGGAAGTCGCGGACCATCGCCGGGAACGGGTGCGGCCCGGCGACCGTGCCGAAGAGGTAGTGCGTGCGGTCCACGTTGGCGACCCAGTCGCGGAACGCCTCGTTGATCGCGTCCTTGAGCGTCCTGGAACCGGACTTCACGGCGATGACCTCGGCCCCGAGCATCCGCATCCGCGCCACGTTCAGCGCCTGGCGTTCGGTGTCGATCTCACCCATGTAGATGGTGCATTCGAGCCCGAAGAGGGCGCAGGCGGTCGCCGTGGCGACGCCGTGCTGGCCGGCTCCGGTCTCCGCGATGATGCGGGTCTTGCCCATGCGCCTGGTGAGCAGGGCCTGGCCGAGCACATTGTTGATCTTGTGGGAGCCGGTGTGGTTCAGGTCCTCGCGCTTGAGGAAGACACGGGCCCCTCCGGCGTGCTCGGCGAAGCGCGTGACCTCGGTCAGCGCACTGGGCCGGCCGGTGTAGTCGACCATGAGCGCGTTGAGCTCGGCGGCGAAGGCCGGGTCCGCCTTGGCCTTGTCGTACTCGACGGCCACCTCGTCCACGGCGGCGACCAGCGCCTCCGGGATGAACTTGCCGCCGTACGCGCCGAAGTACCCCTCGGCGCTGGGGATCAGACCCTCGGGGTCCGGGATGAAGAAGTCGGACGACATGCGACGTGCTCCTCGAATCGCAACGGGTGGTGTCACCGTATGCGCCGTGGGCGGAGCGCCGCGCCGGCCGGTGGACGGTCGGTGCGGTGGGGCGTGCGGATCCCCGCGGTACGGCGGGGACGACGGCCGGGGCTCGCTACGGCGCGGACCCCGTGCGCCATCGCATGCCGTTGACCTGTCCGGGCTCGTCACCGATCACGTACCGCACGCGCCGGCCGTGCACGCGCCGGGCGGGGGCGCGGCATCCGCGGGGGCGGCAGCCGCGCGCCAGCGGCGCGTGCGGGTCCCGGGCGCTCGCCCCGGCGGGGCGCAGGCCCGGCCGGATGCGGGGTGCGGGACGGACGGGCACGGGTGCGGTCAGCCCCGTCCGTGCCGGAGCGCCGGGTGGGTGCCGGCGGCGACCAGGTCGGCGACGGCGGCCCGCGGGTCGCGGCCGGTGACGAGGGACTCGCCGACCAGCACCGCGTCGGCGCCCGCATTGGCGTAGGCGATGAGGTCGTGCGGGCCGCGGACACCGGACTCGGCGACCTTGACGATGTGGTCGGGGATCTCGGGGGCGACGCGTTCGAAGGTGGAACGGTCGACCTTGAGGTCCTTCAGGTTGCGCGCGTTGACACCGATGATCTTCGCTCCGGCGTCCACGGCACGCTCCGCCTCCTCCTCGTCGTGCGCCTCGACGAGCGGCGTCAGGCCGATCGACTCGGCGCGCTCGATCAGCGAGACCAGCGCCTCCTGGTCGAGGGCGGCGACGATCAGCAGGGCGAGGTCGGCGCCGTACGCCCGTGCCTCCCACAGCTGGTACGAGGTGACGATGAAGTCCTTGCGCAGGATCGGGATGTCGACCTTGGCGCGGACGGCCTCCAGATCGGCGAGCGAACCGCCGAAGCGGCGCTCCTCGGTGAGGACCGAGATGACGGACGCTCCGCCGGCCTCGTAGTCCGCGGCGAGCGCGGCCGGGTCGGCGATGGCGGCCAGGGCGCCCTTGGAGGGGCTGGAGCGCTTCACCTCGCAGATGACGGTCACGCCCTCGCCGCGCAGGGCGGCGACTCCGTCCTTGGCCCGGGGAGCGCGCGCGGCGCGTTCCTTGAGCTCGTCGAGGCTGACACGCGTCTGCCGCTCCGCGAGGTCGGCGCGAACGCCTTCGATGATCTCGTCGAGCACACTCACGCGAGCGGCCCCCTTCCGGAACGGTGATGAGGGAACAGGATCAGCCGTTCCGATGGTATCCGCAGGAGGCCGCGGGGCCCGCATCCGGTGACGTGCCGTCCCACTACCTGGGCGGTCACGGCGCCAGCCCTGACCCGAACGGCAGATTCCGGACGACCGTGAAGACCAGCAGTACGGCGCCCAGGCCCCACAGGTAGGCGGGCGCGAGGCCGATGCGCAGGGGCTGTCCCCGGCCGGCGCGGACCATCCAGAGCAGCCACACCGCGGCGAAGGCGACGTAGCCGAGGACCGCCGGGGCGTTGGAGCCCAGCGCCGCGACGAGGTCGCCGTGGGCGAAGGCGTGCGCGCTGCGCAGCCCTCCGCAGCCGGGGCAGAGCAGTCCGGTGAACCGGAGCATGGGGCAGACCGGGTAGTGGCCGGGTTCGTTGGGGTCGACGGTGGCCACGTAGCCGAAGGCCGCGACGACGGCCGCCATGGCCCCGACGGGCGGGGCGAGCCGCCGCAGCCGGGAGAGGGGGACGGGCGCCGTGGGGACCACGGGTCCGTGTCCGGGCGGGGGTGCCGGGGCGTCCCCACCGGGCTCTGCCGCTGAGGGGGCCGGGCCCGGGTCGGCGGGTGATGCTGAAGCGTCCACCCGCCGATTGTCCCCGCTGACGCGGGAAGGCGCAGCCCGGTCCGGGCCGCGCCTCGCGTCGTGTCCCTGCACCGGCACGTCAGGAGGAGATCTGCGCCTGTCCGGCGCGGGCCCTGGCCGCGGCCATCTCGGCCGACTCCTTCGGCATGCCGAGGCCGGCGATCTTCATGGCGAGACCGACGGCCCCGCCGAGGAGGGTGACGACGATTCCGGCCCAGAAGCCGAGCGGGTTCGCCGCGACCATGAAGACGCCTGCGATGCAGAAGCCGATGAAGCAGATGATGACACCGGTCCAGGCGGCCGGGGTGTGTCCGTGGCTGCTGCCCGCCATGAGTTGCTCCTCGTTGGTGTTGCGCTAAAGGTATCGCTGTTCAGAAAGCTCGGTGCCATTGTCCCGTACGTGCCGTGGGACCCGAGCCCGGGGGTCATGCCTCGCGCGTCGGATCCTCGCCGCGGTCCAGGGCCTTCCACAGGTCCTCGGGCCGGCCGGGGTCCGGTGCGGTGCGGGGGGCCCGGCGGGGCCGGGGTGCGCCCTCGCGGTCGTACCGTCCCGACATGGCGGGCCAGCGGCTGCCGTAGCGCAGGGCGAGCAGCCCCGCGAGCAGGATCAGCAGTCCGCCGACGGCCGTGACGTACGGCCACGCGGTGTGGCTGAGGGCCTCGATGCCGGCCGAGGCGTCGCCGGTGGTCTGCGCCGCCTTCTCGTCGAGCGCCTCGCTGTCCGACGCTCCGGCGTAGGCGCTCAGCCCGGCGCCGAGGCCGCTGAGGGCCAGCAGCCCGGCGACGACCACGCGTCCGCCGCGGCGGACGGCGAAGACGGCGACGAGGGCGGCGAGGCCGACGACGGCCAGGGCCGCCGGGAGGCCGGTGACGTCCTGGCCGTCCGCGCTCAGCGGCAGCGTGCCGCCGCCGACGGCGGCCCTGCCCTCCGCCCAGGTCTGCCCGGACGCGAGCAGTACGACGGTGGCGCCGGCGGCCCCGAGGAGCAGGCCGGCGCCGAGGCTGCGGCGGCTTCCTGCGCTGTCGGGCGCGGAGGCGGCTCGGGCACGGGGCTGGGGTACGGGTACGGCGCTCACGTACTCCACTATCCCCTACCGCGTCGCCGGCCCGTCCCGGTGGGCCCCGAGCCGGTTCGCCGTGTGGACGGCGCGCAGGACCGCGGCGGCCTTGTTGCGGCACTCGGTGTCCTCGCCCACCGGGTCGGAGTCGGCCACGACGCCCGCTCCGGCCTGGACATAGGCGGTGCCGTCACGGAGCAGGGCGGTCCGGATGGCGATGGCGGTGTCGGAGTCCCCGGCGAAGTCGAGGTAGCCGACGCAGCCCCCGTACAGGCCGCGGCGGGTGGGTTCGAGCTCCTCGATGATCTGCATGGCCCGCGGTTTGGGGGCTCCCGAGAGGGTGCCGGCGGGAAAGCACGCGGTGAGGACGTCGAAGGCGCTGCGGCCCTCGGCGACGCGCCCGGTGACGGTGGAGACGATGTGCATCACGTGCGAGTACCGCTCGACGGACATGAAGTCGACGACCTCGACGCTGCCGGGTTCGCAGACCCGTCCCAGGTCGTTGCGGCCGAGGTCGACGAGCATCAGGTGCTCGGCGCGCTCCTTCGGGTCGGCGAGGAGTTCGTCGGCGAGCGCCTGGTCCTCCTGCGGAGTGGCGCCGCGGTGCCGGGTCCCGGCGATCGGGTGGACCATGGCCCGGCCGTCCTCGACCTTGACGAGCGCCTCCGGGCTGGAGCCGACGACGTCGAAGCCGTCGAAGCGGAAGAGGTACATGTACGGCGACGGGTTGGTGGCGCGCAGGACCCGGTAGACGTCCAACGCGGTTGCCGTGCAGGGCGTTTCGAAGCGCTGGGAGGGCACCACCTGGAAGGCCTCGCCGGCCCTGATGCGCTCCTTGATGTCGTCGACGGCGTCCTGGTAGGCCGGGCCGCCCCACAGGGCGGTGTACGGCGGGAGTTCGGAGGGCGGCAGGACTGCGGGGGCGTTCTCGACGGGCCTGGACAGGTCCCGCTCCATGGCGTCGAGCCGGGCCACGGCGTCCGCGTGGGCCTCGTCGACGCCGGAGTCCAGGTCGTTGTGGTTGATCGCGTTGGCGATCAGCAGGACCGTGCCGTCCCCGTGGTCGAGCACGGCGAGGTCGGAGGTGAGCAGCATCGTCAGCTCGGGGAGCTTCAGGTCGTCGCCGCCGTGCTCGGTGATCTTCTCCAGCCGGCGCACGACGTCGTAGCCGAGATAGCCGACCATGCCTCCGGTGAACGGGGGCAGGCCTTCTCCGCCGACCAGGTCGCGAGGGGTGTGGAGGGTCTCGACGGTGGCGCGCAGCGCCTGCAGCGGGTCCCCGTCGAGGGGGACGCCGACGGGCGGGGTGCCCACCCAGCGGGCCTGACCGTCGACGGCCGTGAGGGTGGCCGCGCTGCGCACCCCGATGAAGGAGTAGCGGGACCAGGTGCGGCCGTTCTCCGCGGATTCGAGGAGGAAGGTGCCGGTGCGCTCGGCCGCGAGCTTGCGGTAGAGCCCGACCGGGGTGTCCCCGTCCGCGAGGAGCCGGCGGCTGACGGGGATGACGCGGCGGTCGACGGCGAGCTTGCGGAACGTCTCGAGATCCATGGCGGCTGACCTTACTGGGGCGCGGAGAGCGGGAGGACGTCTGCGTCGAAGCAGGTGCGGTCGCCCGTGTGGCAGGCGGCACCGGTCTGGTCGACCTTCACCAGGACGGTGTCGGCGTCGCAGTCCAGGGCGACGGACACGACCTTCTGGATGTGGCCGGACGTGTCACCCTTGACCCAGTACTCCCGGCGGCTGCGTGACCAGTAGGTGCAGCGGCCCGTGGTGAGGGTGCGGTGCAGCGCCTCGTCGTCCATCCAGCCGAGCATGAGCACCTCGCCGGTGTCGTACTGCTGCGCGATGGCCGGGACCAGTCCGTCGGGGCCGCGCTTGAGGCGGGCGGCGACGGACGGATCGAGGCTGCTGGCGGGCGGGGTGCCGGGCGTGCTGGTCATGCGCTCCATTGTGCCGCGCCGGACGGGGCCGTCCGGGTGGGCGTCCATTGGGCGGACCATGGGGGACGGTCGTACGCTGGCGTGCATGTCGACCCATGCGAAGCGTGAACGTCTTCTGCTCGCCGACCTGTTGGAAGCGGCGGGTCCTGAGGCACCGACCCTGTGCAACGGCTGGAAGACCCGTGATCTGGCCGCCCATGTCGTGGTGCGCGAGCGCCGTGCGGACGCGGCCGGCGGGATCGTGCTGGGTGTGCTGAAGAACCGGCTGGAGCGGGTGCAGGCCGAATTCGCCGCGAAACCTTACGAGGAACTGATCCAGCTGCTCCGCACGGGACCGCCGCGGATGTCACCCTTCGGGCTGAAGCAGCTGGACGAGGCGGCCAACACGGTCGAGTTCTACATCCACGCCGAGGACGTGCGCCGGGCCCAGCCCGACTGGTCCCGGCGCGACCTGGACCCGGTCTTCGCCGATGTGCTGTGGTCCCGTACCGAGAAGACGGCCAGGATGCTGGGCCGCCGGGCCCCGGTCGGTGTGGTGCTGCGGCGCCCCGACGGCCAGACGGTGGTGGCGCACAAGGGCACCCCGGTGGTGACGGTCACCGGGGAGCCGGGTGAGCTGCTGCTGTTCGCCGCGGGCAGGCAGGACGCGGCACGGGTGGATCTGGACGGCGACAAGGACGCGCTGGCCCGGCTGCGTACGGCGGAGCTCGGGCTGTAGGACCAATCGTCGAGCTGCCGGGGCCGGGCGGCACCGCCCGGCCCCGGCGGCTCAGGCGCCGCCACCCGCCCGCGCGGGCGGGTGGCGCGTCCGGTGGCGGGGCCCGTCGTGCGGTGTGTCCCGTACGGGTCTCGACCCCAGAAGTCCGAGGAGGAATCCGGCGGGAATCGTGACCAGGCCCGGCGTCTGGAGCGGGAACACGTCGAAGTCCCACTCGGGGAAGAGCGCGACGGGGGTGCCGGAGAACGCCGGCGAAAGGATCATCAGGGCCACGATCAGCGGCAGCGTTCCGTATACCGTCCAGCGCACCCCCCGGGCGTTGAAGCCCGGCCGGAAGAGGGCGTACAGCAGGACGGGCGGCAGGACCGAGGCCGCCGCCGCGAACGACAGGGAGAGCAGCACCTGGGGGTTGCGGTCGTGGGTGTACGCCGAGAGGAGCACGGCGAACGCCCCGATGGCGAGGACGGCCCAGCGGGCCCGGCGGATCTCCCGGCCTGACGCCTTGCCGGTGCCCTGGGCGCCGGACTTCACCGCGAAGTCGCGGGCCAGGGAGGAGGCGGCGGCCAGGGTGATGCCGGCCACCGCGGCCAGGGTGGTGGCGAAGGCGGCGCAGGCCACGAGCGCGAACAGCGGGCTGTCCCGCGGACCGTCGGCGCCGGGGTCCAGGGCACTGGTCACCATCAGCAGCGCGGTGCCGCCCGCCGGATCGGCGGCGCGCAGGAGGTCCCGCCCGATCAGGGCGGAGGCGCCGAGTCCGACGATGACGATGCCGGTGCACAGGAGGGCGACCGGGGCCACCGCCCAGACACCGGCCCGGCGCGCGGTCAGGGCGTCGCGTATCGGGTGCAGCCGCATCGTGATGTGCGGCATGCAGGCGGCGCCGAGGACGAGGGTGAGCTGGAAGCCGATCAGGTCGAGGCCCCCCGCGAGGCCGTGGCCGAACTGCAGGCCGGGCATCGCGTAGTCGCCGCCCGCCTTACTGCCCACTTGGGCGGCGTCGAAGAGGGCGAACGGGGACCAGTCGAAGCGGGCGAGGACGAGCCCCGCGAGGAGGGTGACGGCGGCCAGCACCACGGCGACCTTGAGGATCTGGATGAAGCCGGTCCCGCGCATGCCGCCGAACGCCGAGTAGCAGACCATCAGGGCGCCGCTGGCGACCGTGCAGCCGGTGAGCGCACCGTCGGGGAGCCCGAACATCGCCGTCATGACGTGCCCGGCGGTGGTCAGCTGGACGAGCAGCAGGGGGGCGAGGACGACGAGCGTGGCGATGCCCAGCGCGCGGCGTACGGAGCCGTCCCCGAGCCGGTCCGCCAGGAAGTCGCCCAGGGTGAACACCCCCTGGCGGCGCAGCCGTTCGGCGAAGAGGCGCATGACCAGGACCAGCGAGGCGACGGTGGCGAGGGCGAACAGGACGCCGTCGAATCCGGCGAGCGCGACGGATCCGGTGGTGGAGAGCAGGGTGGCCGCGGACACGTAGTCACCGGCGATGGCGAGCCCGCCGCCTACGGGGCCGAGGGAGGCACCGCCCGCGTAGAAGTGTTCCGGGTCGTCCTGGTCCGCCGCGGCCAGACCGCACAGCAGCAGGGACACCGCGACGAAGCCGAGGAAGATGACCACGGCCAGGGACCGTGCGTCGATCGCGCCGCTCACCGGGTTCGCTCCGCCGGTTCGGCCGTACAAGGGGCAGCTGATGGCATGCGCGCCAGGGCATCAGGCGCGAAGGGCGCGGTACAGGGGGCGGGGCGTGGGCGCGGCGCCCGTACAGCCCTCCCGGCCCGGTCGTGTGCGTCCGCACAACGTCACCGCCGGACCTGGGAGTCGTGCGTTGCGCGGGGACGGGCCGGCGCGGCGCCCCGTGCGGCGCCGGCCCCGTCTCAGCCGCCCAGGAGCCGCCGCGCCGCCAGGGCCAGCGAGACCTCGACGGCGTCCGAGGGCCGCGTCAGGCAGCGCCCCGTCAGCTGCTCGAACCGCCGAAGCCGGTTCAGCACCGTGTTGCGGTGGCAGTACAGCCGCGCGCCGGCCCGCTGCGCCGACCCGTCGGAGTCGAGCCACGCGGTCAGCGTCTCGATGATCACGTCCCGGTCCGAGGGGTCGAGCCGGTCGAGCGGCCCGAGGACCCGGTCGGCCAGCGCGGTGCCGAGGCCGGGTGAGGATACGACGAGCGCGGTCGGCAGGTGCTCGTCGAGCAGGACGGTGCCGCCGGACGCCGGGCAGGCCCGCAGCGCCGTCTCCGCGAGGCGCCGGGCGTCGCCCACCGAGGCGAGCCCGTCGACCACGGAGCTGATCCCGATCCGGGTGCCGGGCGGCGCGGTCAGGTCCGCGGCCACCGAGGCGAGTGCGTCCCGCCCCGGGGTCCCGGACGGCCCGCCGTTGGCGTCGGCGTCCCCCTCGCTCGGGACGGCCTCGTGGGCCGCGGCCGGTACGGCCTCCAGCGGCAGGACGGCCAGTTCCGTATCACCCGCCGTGTGCCAGAGCACGTGCGTCCCCTCGGGCAGGGTCAGCGGCGGCCGGTCCGTGCCGTGCGGCGCGCGGCGCGCGGTGGCGACCGCGAGCACCGCGTACCGCCCCTGCACGGGGAGCCCCAGCATCGCCGCGGCGTCGGGCAGGTCGGCGATCCGGGCGGTGCCGTCCAGCAGCGCCGCCGTCATCAGGCGCTGCTGGTTCTCGCGGCGCCAGGTGAGGCGCCGCTCGGCCTGCCGGTACGCCTCGGCGACGACCCCGCAGTGCTCGTCGACGAAGTTCCAGACGTCCGCCGCGACATGGACGAGCAGCCGGATGTCCTCGGGGTGGCGGCGGGCGGTGTCGTCGACCAGGTCCTGCCAGACCATGGCCCCGCCCATCCGGAAGGCGTGCATGACCGCGTCGAGCGGTACGCCCTGCTCGGCGCGGGTCTCGCCGATCCACCGGGAGGTGCGGTGGGCGGCGTCGCGGAACTCCCGGGGCTGGATCAGGGAGGCGACGTTGTGCCGCAGCGAGTGGTGGACCTCCTGCCAGATCTCGGCGGGCTCGGCCTCGATCGCGGTGCGGTAGGCGGGCTCCTGCTCCCGCAGCGCCTCGACGAGCCGGTCCGTGAGCTCCGGCAGCGACTCCAGGAGCACGCGGGCCGCCCGGTGGAGCACGGCGACGGCCTCGCGGTCGGCCAGGGAGCGGAAGCGGTGCGGCAGCGGGGCGACGGGGGGCGGTCCGTGCAGCGCCCTGATCCGTGAACGTACGACCTGTGGCATGGCGGCCTCCACCGGGAATCGGCCGGCTCCGGATAAGCCGGCCCGGTGCGCGGCCGGCCCCGGCATTGGGCAGGCGCACACCGAATGATCCTGACGACCGCAGAATGGCATACCGCCCGGTCGGTACCTAGGGGTGTGCGCCGTTCTTCTCATCACGGTCCTGCAACCTCGCCGTAACAGCCGGTGCCCGCCGGGTCCGGTCAGCGGTCCAGCAGCCGTGCGAGCTCGGTCCGGGACCGCACTCCGAGCGCGGCGAAGACGTTGCGCAGATGGTGGTCGACCGTCCGCGGGCTCACCGAGAGCCGCAGCGCCACCTCGCGGTTGGTGGCGCCCTCCGCCACGCAGCGGGCTATCCGCTGCTGCTGCGGGGTCAGACCGGCCAGCGGCCCCGCGGCGCCCTGGTCCGGCACGTCCACCGCCTCACCGGCCGCCCGCAGTTCCCCGCCCGCCCGGTCGGCCCAGGCGCGGGCGGAGCAGCGCTCGAAGGCGACCAGGGCGTCGCGCAGCGGGCCGCGCGCCTCACGGGTGCGCCGGCGCCTGCGCAGGGACTGGCCGTGGAGCAGCTGGGTGCGGGCCCGCTCGAAATCGCCTCCCGCCCGGTCGTGGTGGGCGAGCGCAGCCTCGTAGTGCGCGGCGGCCTCGTCCGGGGGCGCCAGCAGCGCGCGGCAGCGGGCCAGCTGGGCGGGGACCTGCGGGTCGGTGGTCCGGTCCGCCCACAGCGCGAACTCGGCGACGGCCGCAGCGAGATCGCCGGCTCCTTCGTCCGCGCGTCCGGAGAGGACCACGGCCTCGACGTAGCACGGTACGGCGAGCAAGCGGGTCGCGAAGTGCCCCGCCCTCGGGCCCGGCCTGACGAGCGGTCCGAGCCTGGCCGCCGCCGCGCCGGGCCGTCCGGCCGCCAGGTCCGCGCGGGCGACCGCCCAGGTGGCGAGCATGGCCGCCTGGGTCAGGCCGTGCGGCCCCGCACCGGCGAGGGCGGCGTCGGCATGGGCGGCGCAGGCCTCGGCGGGCCCTTCGACGGAGGCGGCGAGCGCGAGCACGGCGTGCAGATGGGTGGCCCCGTTGGGCTGCCCCGTGCGCCGGGCGGCGTGCAGGCCCTCCAGCGCGTGGGCGCGGGCCCTGGCGTGCTGCCCGGCGCGAAGTTCGGCGTAGGCGAGCTGCTCCAGGGCCTGCGGGAGCAGGGCGTCCGGCCCCCGGGTGCGTACGGCGGCGAGGGCGCGGGCCCCGGTCCGGCATGCCTCGTCGACCTCGCCGAGCACCAGGGCGCAGACGCCCGCCCGCAGCAGCTCGCCCGGACTGTCGGATCGTTCCGCGGTGTCCAGGCAGCACCGCAGCAGCGCGTGGCCCCGCTCGGTGCGCCCGGCGAGCACGGCGCACATCCCGGCCCGGTACTGCGCCATGGTCCGGTCGCTGGCGGGGACGGGTACGCGGGTCATGGCATCCAGGTAGGCGATGGCGTCCCCCATGTCCCAGGCGGCCTCCGCGGCACCGAACAGGGCATCCAGGGTTCGGCGCGCGTCGTGCGGCGCCAGCAGGGACGCCGCGGTCAGGAGGGCCTCACGGGCGTCGGCGGCCGGCCCGTCGCGCAGTGCCAGCATGCCGCGCACGTAGGGCGCGGCGCCCCCGGCGAGGTGGGCGCCAACGCGGGCCATCAGGGCGCGGGCCCGGCCGGCGTCCCCGGCCAGCCTGGCCTGGTCTGCGGCGGCGGTGAAGCGCGCGGCGCGCACCGCGTCGTCGGTGGAGAGCGCGGCGGCACGGGCCAGTGCGGCCGACCGCTCGGCGTGCGGGTGCGGGGCGGCGGCCGCCGCCTCCAGCTGTCCGGCGAGCGCGGCGTCCGGGCCGGGTACGGCGCAGGACAGCTGGACGAGTGCGGGCAGCGAGGGTGCGCCCGGCCCGGCGAGCAGCGACGAGAGGAGCTCGTGCACGGCCCGGCGCCGTCCCGGCGGAGCCCGGTGCAGGACCGCGCGGCGCAGCAGCGGATGGCTGAAGTGCACCCGGCTGCCGGATCGTTGGAGGGCTCCGGCGCTACCGGCGGGGGCGAACAGGACCCGGTCGAGGTGGGCGGCCGACAGCCCGGCACCGGCTCCGGCCCGCAGCAGCAGGGCGGCGTCCGTCCCCGCCCCCTCCGGCTCGTGCTCCTCCGCCGCGGCGGCCAGCAGGAGGAGGGTGCGGGTGTCCGGGGAGAGCCCGTCGAGCTGTGCGGCGTGGGCGTCCAGGACGCTCTCGCCGCCGGGCAGCGGATAGGGCAGCGCGGTGCGCCCGGCCAGTTGGTCGGGGGTGAGGCGGCCGACGAGTCCGGCCAGCAGCCGCGGGTTGCCGGCCGCCTCCCGGACGAGTTCGCTGCGCACGACGGGGTCGACGTCGCCGGTGCCCTCGGTGAACCGGTCCAGGAGGGCGGCGGTCGCGTCGGCGTCGAGCGGGCCGAGGCGGAGCGCGGGCAGCCCTGCGAAACAGGTCTCGTCGGCGGCGCCGATCACCACGGCGACCCGGCTGCCCGCGCCGAGCCTGCGGGCCACGAAGCCGAGTGCGGCCCGGGAGTCGGGATCCCAGGCGTGCGCGTCGTCCACGCAGACCAGCAGGGGCTGTTCGGCACCCATCGCGCGCAGCAGCGTGAGCAGGCCGCCGGGGCTGATGCCGGAGCGCAGGACCCGGTCGGGCGGGACGGGGAGCGGGCCGGGGGCGGAGCAGAGCAGGGCGTGCAGCCCGCTGTAGGGCAGTCGTTCCTCGGCGGGGGACGCGGCGGCGTACAGTACAGGCCCGTCACGTCCCGCGCGGTAGACGGCGGCGGTCCGGTCCAGCAGGGCGGTGCGGCCGAGGCCGGGCGGTGAGCTCAGCACGAGCGCTCCGCCGTCCCCTGCCCGCAGCCGTCCCAACAGGGCTTCCAGGATGGCGAGTTCACCGCTGCGGCCGTACAGCCGGAGCGGACTGTGCACGGTCGTCGATGGGGTCACGCTCTCACGTTACTTCCGCGTAAACAGCGTCGGAAGGTTCGCGTCCGCCCCCCGTCCCGGGGTGGCCCGGTGCGGTGCGCGCTCCCAACAGAAGGCGGTCCGGACTGTGCGGGGGCACAGTCACGGCACGGTCCGCGGCGCCACGCCCGTAACGTCGGTGCATGACTGATGAATTCCGTACACACGACGGTCTGACCCTGCGGTACTGGTCCTGGTCGCGGAACCCGGACCGTGCCCTGCCCCCGGTCGTGCTGCTGCACGGCTTCGCCGTCCACGCACGGCTGAACTGGGAGGGCCCCGGGACGGTCGAGGCCCTGGTCGCGCGGGGCCGCCGGGTGTACGCCCTGGATGCGCGCGGTCACGGCGAATCGGACAGGCCGCACGACGACACGTTCTACGGGGAGTCGCTGATGGCCCGCGACGTCCGTCTGCTGATCGACCGCACGGGGGCGGACCGCGTGCACCTGGCGGGCTATTCCATGGGGGCCGTGGTGGCGCTGCTCGCGGCGGCCGACGACGCCCGGGTCAGCCGGCTCGTGGTCGGCGGGATAGGCGCGGGCGCGGTGGAGGTCGGCGGTCTGGACACCCGGGCGATGCCGCCGGAGCTGGTCTCGGCGGCGCTGACGGCCGAGGACGCGGCGGACGCACCCGAGCGGACGCGCGGCTTCCGGGTGCTGGCCGACGTGTCGGGCGCCGACCGGCTGGCGCTGGCCGCGCAGATACGGGCCGTGCACCGGGACGCGCTGCCGCTGGACCGGATCACGGTCCCGACGCTCGTCCTCGCCGGTGCGGGCGACCCCCTCGCGACCCGGCCCGAGGTGCTGGCCTCGGCGATCGCGGGGGCGGAGCTGACCGTGCTGCCGGGTGACCATCTGACGGCCGTGCGCGACCCCGGGTTCGCCGAGGCCATCGCCTCGTTCCTCGCCCGGGACTGAACGGCGCGAAGGTCCCGCGGCGGCGGACGCCGGCTGCGGGAAGGGGCCGGACCCCACGGCCCCCGGCTCGGCTCCGCCGGGGTACCGGCGCCGCCCCCTCCCTCGGTGCGGTACTCAGTCGCGTACCGGGCAGTCCTCCTTAGCGGGTCGCCGGGCGGCCTCGGTGGCCGGTCCCAGGGGGGCGGGGAGGGTGAACTCCGTGCACGACGCGGGCTCGTCGGCCAGGGCCGGGACCGTCGTGACGAGGATGCGTACGGCACCGTCGTCCGGCCGGTCCACCCGCCAGGGGTCGGCCCGCGCGATGCGGTCGATCTCGGAGTCCGCGAGTTCCCCGTCACGGGCCGCGTCCGCCAACTGCCGGGCGAGGCCCGCCACCTGGAGGCGCTGGTTCTCCGTACGCGTGCGGTCGGCCCCCTCGGGCAGCCGGTCCCCCAGCCACCACAGGAGCGTTCCCGCGGCTGCCAGGACGAGCGCCGCCAGGGCGGCCAGGACGACAACGACGACGACGCCTGCCGACCGGCGCGCCTTCGCGCGTCCGGCCGGCAGGCCCGTCGGAGGGTGTTCCGTGTGAGCGGTCATGTCACCAACGGTCGTACCGCATCACGAGCCGGTGTATCCGAGTGCCGTCAGTCTCGACTTCATCACGTCCGCGTACCCGGTGGTGCCGTCGGACTTCGGGTGGAAGGCCTCGCGGCTCAGGCACCCCTCGGGCAGCCAGTCCGCCGTGCAGGACCCGCTGACCTTGGTGACCGGGTCACCCTGATGAGGACGTCCGCACACCGGATGTGTGCGGACGTTCCGGCAAACGGGGCGAAGTGCCGCGGCGGCACCCGGTGCCCGCCGCGGGGCGGACCACGGGCCGGGCGGTGTCACGCGGCGGAAGCCGCCCGGCCGGCAGGGGGTCCGGACCACGCGTCCGGAACACCCCCGCCGCCCTCGGTCAGGAGGTGTGCGGGCAGTTGCCCCTGTACGCCGCGATCGTCAGGCTGGTCGACGGCAGCGGGCAGAGGAACTGCTCGTAGCGGGTGTCGTTGTCGATGAAGCGCTTCAGCCACGAGATGCTGTACTTGGCGATCGTGGTGTTGGAGGAGTTCGGGGTGAAGTGGGTGGCTCCCCGGAGCTCCAGGTACGCCTTGTCCAGCGAGCTGGGCAGGGAGTTGTAGAACGGCACCGAGTGCGAGGCGACGGGAGCGACCGTGTCCCCGTCCGAGCCGACGATCAGGGTGGGGGTCTTCACCTCGGGCCAGGTCTTGTCGGTGTTCCACCCGGTCAGCGGGATCGCCGCCTGCAGCGAGGGCCGGCTCTTCGCGGCTTCCAGGGTTCCGCCGCCGCCCATGGAGTGGCCCATCACGCCGAGCCGGGAGGAGTCGACCCGGCTGCGCACGGAGCTCTGCTGGGTGAGGTAGTCCAGTGCGGACAGCAGTTGCCGGCCGCGGCTGTCGGGCTGGTCCACCGTGGTGTTGGTGTCGATGGTGAAGACGACGAAGCCCTGCGAGGCCAGGCGCGGTCCGAGCCAGGCGATGCTGGACTGGTAGGCCGTGAAGCCGGGCGAGATGACGACCGCGCCGAAGGTGCCGTCCGCGGTGGACGTCGGGTAGTAGATGGTGCCGCCGCCGAAGCCGCTGACGCCGAGTGAGGACACGGTCGTCTGGGACGTGGCGTAGGAGCCGCGGCTCGCCTCGATACTCGAATTGCTGGGTGCGGGACCGCGCTCGTACGGGTTGGCCGCGGCCTGGGCACCGCCGGGGATGAGGGCGGTGACGAGACCTGCGGTGGCGGCCGCGGCGGCCAGGCCGAGCCTGACGGAGCGGCTCTTCGACATCCGGTGGCGGCGCGTGGAGGTGTCGCCGGAGGGGAGGTGCTGCACGGGGGGGGTCCTCTCGGTCGTGGCGGAACCACGACACGGCAGCCCTGGGCCCCCGTCGTCCCGGGGCTTTCGGGGTGCACCGCGTGGGTACGCCGTCATTCGCTGACGGTCGTCACTCTCGCGGTGCACCCCGTGCGCGCACATCGGCGAGATCACCGGTCTTCGCGACCGGCCCCTCCCCCGTCCGGGTCAGCGGACCGGGTGTCCGGCTTCCCGGAGAGCGCCCTTGACCTCGGAGATCCGCAGGTCGCCGAAGTGGAAGACGGACGCGGCCAGGACCGCGTCGGCGCCCGCGTCGACGGCCGGGGAGAAGTCCGCGAGCCGGCCCGCACCGCCGGAGGCGATGACGGGGACGGTGACGTGCGCCCGTACCGCCTTGATCATCTCGGTGTCGTAGCCGTCCTTCGTACCGTCGGCGTCCATCGAGTTGAGCAGGATCTCCCCCGCACCGAGCTCGGCGGCCCGGTGCGCCCACTCGACGGCGTCGATGCCGGTGCCCCGGCGGCCTCCGTGCGTCGTCACCTCGAAGGTGCCCGCCGGGGTGCGCCGGGCGTCGACGGACAGCACGAGCACCTGGCGCCCGAAGCGTTCGGCGATCTCCCGGATCAGCTCGGGGCGGGCGATGGCCGCGGTGTTGACGCCGACCTTGTCGGCCCCGGCCCGCAACAGCTTGTCCACGTCGTCGGCGGCGCGGACTCCGCCGCCGACGGTGAGCGGGATGAAGACCTGCTCGGCGGTGCGGCGCACCACGTCGTACGTGGTCTCCCGGTCACCGCTGGAAGCGGTGATGTCGAGGAAGGTCAGCTCGTCGGCGCCCTCGGCGTCGTACAGCTTGGCCATCTCGACGGGGTCGCCGGCGTCCCGCAGGTTCTGGAAGTTGACGCCCTTGACGACGCGGCCGTTGTCCACGTCCAGGCAGGGGATGACCCGTACGGCGAGCGTCATCGTGTACCTGCCCGGTATGCCTCGATCTCGACCTCGACGACCAGGGAGGGGTCGACGAGACCGGAGACGATGACCATGGACGCGGCGGGGCGCACGTCGTCGAAGAGCTCCTTGTGGGCGCGGCCCACCTCGTCGACGTCGCGGGCGTGGGTGAGGTACATCCGCGTACGGACGACGTCCTCACGGCCGAGTCCGACCTGCTTGAGCGCGTCGAAGGCGGCCTGGAAGGAGGCGACGGCCTGCTCGTGGGGACCGCCCGCGGAGATCTGGCCGTCGACCACCGACGTGCAGCCGGAGACCAGGACGAGTCCGCCGGGCAGCTGGACCGCCCGGGAGTAGCCGAACCTCTCCTCCCAGGGCCCGCCAGAGGAGACGCGGCGTACGGAGTCCGTCATGCGGCGACCGCCTTGAGGGCCTCCTCGAGGGTGAACGCCTTCGCGTACAGCGCCTTGCCGACGATGGCTCCCTCGACCCCTTCGGGAACGAGCAGGGAGATGGCGCGGAGGTCGGCGAGCGACGAGACGCCACCGGAGGCGACGACGGGCCGGTCGGTCGCGGCGCAGACGTCGCGCAGGAGCCCCAGGTTGGGGCCTTCCAGCGTGCCGTCCTTGGCGATGTCGGTCACCACGTAGCGGGCGCAGCCCTCGGAGTCGAGGCGGGCGAGCGTCTCGTAGAGGTCGCCGCCGTCGCGGGTCCAGCCGCGGCCCCGCAGCGTCGTACCGCGGACGTCGAGGCCGACCGCGATCTTGTCGCCGTGCTCGGCGATGACCTTGGCGACCCACTCGGGGGTCTCCAGGGCCGCGGTGCCGAGGTTGACCCGGCGGCACCCGGTGGCGAGGGCGGCGGCGAGCGAGGCGTCGTCGCGGATGCCGCCGGAGAGCTCGACCTTGATGTCCATGGCGCCGGCCACTTCGGCGATCAGCGCGCGGTTGTCGCCGGTGCCGAAGGCGGCGTCCAGGTCGACGAGGTGCAGCCACTCGGCACCGGAGCTCTGCCAGGCGAGGGCGGCCTCCAGCGGGGAGCCGTAGGAGGTCTCGGAGCCGGACTCGCCGTGGACGAGGCGGACGGCCTGGCCGTCGCGGACGTCGACGGCGGGGAGCAGTTCAAGCTTCGGCATTACAGCGTCTCGATCCAGTTGGTCAGCAGCTGGGCGCCGGCATCGCCGGACTTCTCGGGGTGGAACTGGGTGGCCCACAGCGCGCCGTTCTCCACGGCAGCCACGAACCGCTCTCCGTGTGTCGCCCAAGTGACCTTGGGGGCACGGATCTTGGCGTTGGTCACTTCGAGGGACCAGTCGTGCGCGGCGTAGGAGTGCACGAAGTAGTAGCGGGACTCGGGGTCGAGGCCGGCGAAGAGCTGGGAGCCCTCGGGGGATTCGACGGTGTTCCAGCCCATGTGCGGGACGACGTCGGCCCTGAGCGGTCCGACGGTGCCGGGCCACTCGTCGAGGCCCTCGGTCTCGACACCGTGCTCGATGCCTCGCTCGAACAGGATCTGCATGCCGACGCAGATGCCCATGACGGGCCGGCCGCCGGACAGCCTCCGGCCGATGATCCATTCGCCGCGTGCCTGCTTCAGCCCTTCCATGCAGGCCGAGAAGGCACCGACGCCGGGGACGAGCAGCCCGTCGGCGTTCATCGCGGTGTCGAAGTCGCGGGTGATCTCCACGTCCGCGCCGACGTGGGCGAGGGCCCGCTCGGCGGAACGCACGTTGCCGAAGCCGTAGTCGAAGACGACGACCTTCTTGGTTTCGCTCACAGTCCTGCCCTCAGTCCCAGATTCCCTGGATCCGCATGATGCCTGCGACCAGGCACATCACGGATCCGATCCCGAGGAGCACGACGACGCCCGTGGGCATGCCCTGCTTCCGGAAGGAGTACACGCCGCCGGCCAGGAAGAGGCCGACGAGGATCAGTACGGTGTTGAGGCCGGTCACAGGGCGCCCTTCGTGGAGGGAAGGATTCCTGCCGCGCGCGGGTCGTGCTCGCTGGCGTACCGCAGGGCGCGGGCCAGGGCCTTGAACTGGCACTCCACGATGTGGTGGGCGTTGCGGCCGTACGGGACGTGGACGTGCAGGGCGATCTGCGCCTGGGCGACGAAGGACTCCAGGATGTGCCGGGTCATCGTCGTGTCGTACTCGCCGATCATCGGCGCCATCTTCTCGGGCTCGGTGTGCACCAGGTAGGGGCGGCCGGAGAGGTCGACGGTGACCTGGGCGAGCGACTCGTCCAGCGGGACGGTGCAGTTGCCGAAGCGGTAGATGCCGACCTTGTCGCCGAGCGCCTGCTTGAACGCGGCACCGAGTGCGAGGGCGGTGTCCTCGATCGTGTGGTGCGAGTCGATGTGCAGGTCGCCCTCGGTCTTGACCGTGAGGTCGAAGAGGCCGTGGCGGCCGAGCTGGTCGAGCATGTGGTCGTAGAAGCCGACCCCGGTCGCGACATCGACCTTGCCGGTCCCGTCGAGGTTGATCTCGACGAGTACGGAGGTCTCCTTGGTGGTCCGCTCCACCCTGCCTACGCGGCTCATGCGTCGTGCTCCTTCTTCAGTTCGCGCACCGCATCGAGGAACGCGTCGTTCTCGGCTGGGGTTCCCGCGGAGACCCGCAGCCACCCCGGTACGCCGTTGTCCCGGACCAGCACGCCCCGGTCGAGGATCTGCTGCCAGGCGGTACGGCTGTCGGCGAAGCGGCCGAACTGGACGAAGTTGGCGTCCGAGTCGGTGACGGCGAAGCCGAGCTCCCGCAGTCCGTCGACCAGCCGGTCGCGCTCGCTCTTGAGCTGCGCGACATACCCGAGCAGCGTATCGGTGTGCTCCAGGGCGGCGAGCGCGGTGGCCTGGGTGACGGAGGACAGGTGGTACGGCAGGCGCACCAGCTGGACCGCGTCGACGACGGCCGGAGCGGCGGCGAGGTAGCCCAGTCGCAGGCCCGCCGCGCCGAACGCCTTGGACATGGTGCGGGAGAGCACCAGGTTCGGGCGGCCCTCGATCAGGGGGAGCAGCGAGGGGTGGTGGCTGAACTCCCCGTACGCCTCGTCGACGACGACCATCGAGGGGCGGGCGTCCTGGGCCGCTTCGTACAGGGCGAGGACGGTGGCGGCGTCGACGGCGGTGCCGGTGGGGTTGTTGGGCGAGGTGATGAACACCACCTCGGGGCGGTGCTCGGCGATGGCCTTCCTCGCGGCCTCCACGTCGATGGTGAAGTCCTCGTTGCGCGGCCCGGAGATCCAGCCGGTGCCGGTGCCGCGGGCGATGAGGGCGTGCATCGAGTACGAGGGCTCGAAGCCGATCGCGGTGCGCCCGGGGCCGCCGAAGGTCTGCAGCAGCTGCTGGAGCACTTCGTTGGAGCCGTTGGCCGCCCAGACGTTGGCCGTTGCGACCTCGTGCCCGGCGGTGCGGGTGAGGTAGCGGGCCAGCTCGGTGCGGAGCTCCACGGCGTCGCGGTCGGGGTAGCGGTTGAGGTCGCGGGCTGCCTCGCGGACCCGTTCGGCGATGCGGTCGACGAGCGTGTCGGGCAGCGGGTAGGGGTTCTCGTTGGTGTTCAGCCGCACCGGTACGTCGAGCTGGGGCGCCCCGTACGGGGACTGGCCGCGCAGCTCGTCGCGGATCGGCAGGTCGTCCCAGGGGCGGTGCGTGGTGCTGTCGTCGCTCACTGCTGCGGAACCTTCCACCCGAACCTGGCCTTGAGCGCGGCGCCGTGGGCGGGCAGGTCCTCCGCCTCGGCGAGGGCCACCACGTGGTGGGTGACCTCGGCGAGCGCGTCGCGCGTGTAGTCGACGATGTGGATGCCGCGCAGGAAGGACTGCACGGACAGGCCCGAGGAGTGGCAGGCGCAGCCGCCGGTGGGCAGGACGTGGTTGGAGCCGGCGCAGTAGTCACCGAGGGAGACGGGCGACCAGGGACCGACGAAGACGGCTCCGGCATTGCGGACCCGGTCGGCGACGGCGGCGGCGTTCTCCGTCTGGATCTCCAGGTGCTCGGCGGCGTACGCGTCGACGACCTTGAGGCCGTCCTCCAGGGTGTCGACCAGGACGATCGCGGACTGGCGGCCGGCCAGGGCGGGCTCGATCCGGTCCGTGACGTGCTTGGTCGCGGCGATCTGCGGCCTCAGCTCGGCCTCGGTGGCCGCGGCGAGCTCCTCGGAGTCGGTGACGAGCACCGCGGCGGCCATCGGGTCGTGCTCCGCCTGGCTGATCAGGTCGGCGGCGACGTGCGCCGGGTCGGCGCTCGCGTCGGCGAGGATCGCGATCTCGGTGGGGCCGGCCTCCGCGTCGATGCCGATGCGGCCCTTGAGGAGGCGCTTGGCCGCGGCGACGTAGATGTTGCCGGGGCCGGTGACGAGGTTCACGGGCGGGCACTCCTCGGTGCCGTACGCGAACATCGCGATGGCCTGGGAGCCGCCGGCGGCGTACACCTCGTCCACGCCGAGGAGCGCGCAGGCGGCGAGGATCGTGGGGTGCGGCAGACCGCCGAACTCCTTCTGGGGCGGGGAGGAGACGGCGATGCCCTCGACCCCGGCCTCCTGGGCGGGGACGACGTTCATGACGACGGACGAGGGGTAGACCGAGCGCCCGCCGGGCACGTACAGCCCGACGCGGTCGACGGGCACCCACTTCTCGGTGACCGTGCCGCCGGGGACGACCTGGGTGGTGTGCGTGGTGCGGCGCTGCTTACGGTGGACGAGGCGGGCGCGGCGGATCGACTCCTCCAGTGCCGCCCGTACGGCGGGGTCGAGGCGCTCGAGCGCCTCGGTGATCGCGTCGGCCGGGACCCGGAGCGCGTCGAGGCGCACGCCGTCGAATTTCTCCCCCCACTCGATCACTGCCGCGGAGCCACGATGGCGTACGTCCTCGCAGATGGGCCGCACCGTCTCCAGGGCGGCTTCCACGTCGAACTCGGCTCGGGGCAGCAGGTCGCGCAGGTCGCCGCCCTCGGGGAGGGCGGTGCCGCGCAGATCGATTCGAGAGATCACACCGCAATTCTCTCAGACCGGTTCCGGCGCCCGGTCGCCCGTATCACTGGCTGATACATGTCCCGGCCGTCACTGCTGACCGTTTGCGTTCACACCGTCACACAGTGGGAAGAACGGTTGTACGAAGCACGGGACGAACTGTGCAAGCGGAGGTGAGGCAGTGACCGAGCCGCACGACGGAGAGATCCCGGACGGCCTCAGCGCGGCGGAGCTGGGCATGTGGCAGTCCTTCCGGAACGGCACGACCTACGATCTGCGCGCCCACGACCCGGTGCGGGACGACCCCTTCGCCCCGCACGCCTGGGGGCCGGAGCGGAGCGTCGGCGCCCGGACGGTGGCGCGGCTCCTGCTGAGCGGCCCGCCCGCGCGGCCGGGGCGGGTGGCGGCGCTGAAGCTCCGGGGCGTGCGCGTCACCGGGAAGCTGGACCTGGCGGGCGGCCGGGTGTCCCCGTACGTGGAGCTGACCGGCTGCCGCTTCGAGCAGGAGGTGGTGCTCCCGGAGTGCCACTTCACCACGCTGCGGATGGTGGGCTGCGCGGTGCCGCGACTGGACGCCGCCCGGCTGCACACGGAGGGTGATCTGCATCTGCCGCGCTGCCGGGTCGAGCGCGGCATCCGGCTCACGGACGCGCAGATCGGCACGGACCTGCTGATCAACCAGCTCAGCGTCGGCCCCGACCGGCGCGGCCGGGCCTTCGTGGGCGACGGGATGTCGGTGGCCCAGGATCTGCAGGCCGAGATGATCGAGACGCGCGGCGAGGTGAGTCTGCGCGGGGCGAAGGTCGGCGGTTCGCTGAGCCTGCGCGGCAGCCGGCTGCGCGCCACGGACGGGCGGCGGGCGCTGAACGCCCCGCAGCTGAGCGTCGAGCGCACGCTGTACATGACCGAGGCCTGGGTGAGCATCGACACCGGGAACCAGGGCACCACTCCCCCGTACGGCATCGCGCGCGGCATCGGTCCGGCCCGCGGGACCCGCGCACAGGTCTTCGAGTGCCGGGGCGCGGTACGGCTCGACGACGGGCGCTTCGGCGACGCGGTGGACGTGCACAAGGCCCGTTTCGTCCTGACCGGCGACGAGGAGCTGTCGCTGCGCAGGATCGTCACGCCCGAGCTGCGGTTCAACGCGGAGCGCCCCGAGGAGGGCCGGGTCGTGCTGAACGGCGCGAAGGTCGTCACCCTGATCGACGTGTCGACCAGCTGGCCCGGTCCGGGCGGGCTGGCGATGGGCGGCTTCGTCTACGAGAACCTCGTCCCGTACGGCCACTTCCCGCTCTCCCGGCGCCTGGAGTGGGTGCTGGCCGCCACACCGGAGTACGTACCGGAGCCGTACGAGCGCCTGGCGACCGTGCTCCGCAGCTGCGGGGAGGACGCGGACGCCCGCGAGGTGCTGCTCGCCAAGCAGCGGCGCCGCCGCGAGACACTGCCGCCCGCGGCCAGACTGTGGGGCTACCTGCAGGACTGGACGGTGGCCTACGGCTACCGGCCGGGGCGCGCCGCGGTGTGGATGGCGGTGCTGTGGGCGGCGGGGGCGGTGGCCTTCTCGCAGTACCACCCGGCGCCGATCAAGGGTGAGGAGCATCCGCAGTGGAACGCCCCGCTGTACGCGCTGGACCTGCTGGTGCCGGTGATCAACCTCGGGCAGGACGGCTACTGGCGGATGGAGGGCGGCTGGCAGTGGGCCGCGGCGGCCCTCGTCATCCTGGGATGGATACTGGCCACGACGGTGGCGGCGGGCGCCTCCCGGCTGCTGCGCCGCAGCTGAGCCGGACCCCCGTCGCGGCCGGACGCCTCGGCGGGGACAGCGGTCGAACGGCCTGTCGAGGTCCGGCCCGGCAAGCGGGCCGCGTTGGCCGGAGCATCGGAAACAAGCCAGCCGCCGACGGATCCTTTGCCTTCTCTTGACCTCGCCCGGGGCAACCCTCCCACTCGCTACAGAAGCTTCACAGTGCTCCCCTGGCGCCACCCCCACCAGGGCTTTTCAATGGTCTGCACCATGGCCTTCCTCCGCGCACTGCTGAACCCCGCACGCGCGTTCCGATACGGCCCCGGACTGCCGGCCGGGCTGCCCGCGGACGACGCGGTGCTGCTCGACGCGCCCGACGGGCGGCTGTCGCCCGCACTGGTCGCGGCCGCCCTGGGAGAGTACGAGCCCGCCGCCAAGCTCCTGGCGACCACGCGCGACGCGGCCGAGTGGGAGACCCGCGACCGCTGTCTGTCCCGGCTGGTGGTCTTCGCCCGCAACCGCGACGGCTGGCTCACCGACTGGCTGGCCGCCGCCCCGCGCGACCCCGACGCCCTGCTCGTGAAGGCCGAACTGGCCGTGCACCGCGCCTGGGAGTCCCCGGCCCACGCCGAACTGCTGCGCGAGGTGGCCCCGCTCATCACGGCGGCCACCGAGGCCGATCCCCGCGACCCGGTGCCGTGGCGGCTCGCCCTCGACCACGCCCGTGGCACGCACGCCCCGCACACGGTCTTCGAGAAGCTGTGGGAACAGGCCGTGCGGAGGTCCGCGCACCACTACGGCTGCCATGTCGCCGCGCTCCAGTACCTCTCCGCCGCCTGGTACGGCTCGCACCGCGAATGCTTCGACTTCGCCGAGCGGGCGGCCGAGGACGCCGCGTCGGACTCCCTGGTGCAGGCGCTCCCGGTACGGGCCGCCTTCGCGCTGCTGTGCGACGAGGGGGCCGTCGTCCGGGCCACCTCCGTGCTGGAGGACCGGATCGACGCCGCCGCCGACCTGGCGATCGGTCTCTCCGCGCGCTTCGCGGCCGGTGATCCGTGGCCGGCGGAGGTCCGCAACCTCCTCGCCCACGTACTGGGCGCGCGGGGCCGCAGCGACGAGGCGCTGGAGCAGTTCCGGCTGATCGGGGCGCACGCCACGTCGTTCCCGTGGGCGTCCGTCTCGGACGACGCGCTCGGCGGTTTCCTCGACGCGCGAGCGGACGCACGGCTGCGCGTGGCCTCCTGGAAGCCCTCCCGTGGACGGCCGGAACACGACGGGCGCCGGGGCCATTAGGCTTGGCCGCTGTGACCACCGCTCGCCTTCCCCTCTTTCCGCTGAACGCGGTGCTGTTTCCCGGCCTCGTGCTACCCCTCAACGTCTTCGAGGAGCGTTATCGCGCCATGATGCGCGAGCTGCTCACGATCGACGAGGACGAACCGCGCCGCTTTGTGGTGGTCGCGGTCCGAGACGGCCGCGAGACCGCCCCGACGGCCACCGGGATGCCGGACACGCTCGCCGCCGCGCCCCCGGTCGAGCGGGCCCCGGCCGACGGTTTCGGGCCCGACCCGATCCAGACGTTCCACCGGGTCGGCTGCGTCGCGGACGCGGCGAAGATCCGTGAGCGCGCCGACGGCAGCTTCGAGGTCCTGGCGACCGGCACCACGCGGGTCCGGTTGCTCTCGGTCGACGCGAGCGGCCCGTTCCTGACGGCCGAGGTCGAGGAACTGCCGGAGAACCCGGAGGAGGCCGAGGGTGACGCAGCGTCCTCGCAGGAGGAGGCCGGAGCCCTCGCCGAGGGCGTCCTGCGGGCCTTCCGCAGCTACCAGAAGCGGCTCGCGGGGGCGAGCGAGCGCTCCCTGACGACGGGTGCGGACCTGCCGGACGACCCGTCGGTGGTGTCGTACCTGGTGGCCGCCGCGGCCGTCCTCGACGTGCCCTCGAAGCAGCGGCTGCTCCAGGCGCCGGACACCGCGACCCGGCTGCGCGAGGAACTGGCGCTGCTGCGCAAGGAGACGGCCGTCATCCGGCACCTTCCGTCGCTCCCGGCCACCGAACTGACCCGCGCCCCCACGCACCCCAACTGACCCGAGGACCCCGCCCCGTGGCGAAGAAGGCGAAGAAGCAGCAGCCCGGCGGCACCCCGGCCACGGTCGCGCTGACCGCGGCCGGCACCCCGTTCGCGGTCCACTCCTACGAGCACGACCCGTCGTCCCCGTCCTACGGCGAGGAGGCCGCGGAGGCCCTCGGGGTCTCGCCCGACCGGGTGTTCAAGACCCTGGTCGCGGAGGTCGACGGCGAGCTGGTCGTCGCGGTGGTACCGGTCGCCGGGTCGCTGGACCTGAAGGCCCTGGCATCGGCGGTCGGCGGCAAGCGGGCCGCCATGGCGGACCCGGCGGCGGCGGAGCGCACCACCGGCTACGTACGGGGCGGCATCTCCCCGCTGGGCCAGCGCAAGCGGCTGCGTACGGTGCTCGACGCCTCGGCGGGGGCGCACCCCACGATCTGCGTCTCGGCGGGCCGCCGCGGCCTGGAGGTCGAGCTGTCCCCGCAGGACCTGACCAGCCTGACGGACGCCGTACTGGCCCCGGTCGGCCGGGGCTAGGACCTCCCCTTCGGACCCTGCCGGCTCGCGAGGTCCGGACGGGGCCCGGGGCGGGGCGCCGAGGCCGTCCCCCGCCACCGGAACGCCCCTTCGCCCGCGGGCGCCGGTACGACAGGCGCCGCCACGGCGGGACCCGGTACGGCTATCGCCGCTCTTCCGCCGTACCGCCGTCGTCGGGCCCCCGCCCGCCGGCCGAACCCGGCCCCGCGGCGGATCCCTTCTCCGCGGTGGCACCCGGCCAGGACGCGGGTCCGGCCGCGGGGCCCCCGCCGAACGCAGCTCCCGGCTCCGGCTCACCGTGGGCATCCCACTCCGGCTCGGGGTCCCGCGGTCCGAACAGCGCCGTCAGCCCCAGGTGCACGATCATCGCCGCGATGGGCCAGGCGAGCATCGCGGCCCCCACCGCGTGCAGCTTCAGCGGCGCGTCGAACGTGACCCCCTTGCCGACCTCCCTGGCATGGGCCACCACGTCGGACGTCGGCCCGAGCCAGGTGCCGATCCCCCACGCCAGCAGCGAACCGAGCAGCCCTCCCAGGGCCAGTCCCACGACCAGCGGGATGCCCCCGCGCCTGCGGCAGAGGAAGACGGCGGCGGCCGACACGAGGCCGAAGGCCAGGCCGAGCAGGACGAAGGTGCCGTCGGCCCCGATCGCCTCCTCGCCCTCGCTGTTCTTGAGGAACACGGCCGTCTCGTCGGAGACCAGCGGCACCCGGGGCGCCAGCCACAGCCACAGCAGCCCGAGCGCGACGCCCGCGACGGTCAGGAGGGCGGCGACCACGGCGCCCTGCTTCAGCTCCGCGGCCCCGTCCGCCGCGTCCAGCGGCTCCCGGCCACCGGGTACGGCATGGGATCCCGACGGCGGGGCCTGCCAGGGGTCGTGGGGTCGTGGCTGGTGCGGCGGCGTCAACGGTGCGGTCACGGTGCCATCGTGCCAGGCCGTCCGGCCCACCGCCTCACCGGACCGTCAGCGGACCGCCGCCCGGCGGTACGCCCAGGTGGCCACGGCCAGCGACAGCACACCCACCGCCGCGCACACGGCCAGATCGAGAGCGACCACCGCCCAGTCCGGGTGCGCGTCGAAGGACCGGGCCAACGCCTCGACCCCGTACGTGGAGGGCAGCAGATCACGCGCCCAGCCGACGGGCCCGGGGAGCCGCTCGGCCGGCAGGACACCCAGCAGCAGCGCGGCGGACATGCCGAGCTGCCCCAGCAGCGTCGCCAGCTCCTGACGCGGCGCCAGCAGCCCCAGCGCGGCACCGAGCCCGGAGAGCGCGGCCCCGGACAGCGGGATGACCGCGACGAGCACCCACAGGTGCGTCATGGGCAGCCCGAACAGCACGCTTCCCGTCACCGCCGTGACGATCGTGCCGGGCACGGTGAACGAGGCGTACGCCCCCGCCGCTCCCAGCACCACCGCGGCGGGCGGCACCGGCAGCGTGGCGTAGTGGTCGAGGCCGCCGTCGGCGCGCAGCCGGCCGAAGTACTGCGCCAGCAGGTTCAGCGCCACGAAGGCCACGACCAGCACGCTGGAACCGGCGACCACGGCCCGCGCCTCGGCGCCACCGTCGACGACCCCGCGCATCAGCACCATGATCCCGATGGACTGGAACGTCGCCACGAACAGCAGCGGAATCCGGGCGACCCGAGCGCGCGACAGCTGCGCCCGGTACACGGCCGCCATCGAGGGCAGCAGCCGGGCCCGGGGTGCGAGGGCCGCGGGGGCCGTGCGGGCGGGACCGCCCGAGGCGGTCCCGACCACCGGGCCGGACGTCTCCGCCCTGGTCCCGGTGGCTTCCGCGGGAACGATGCTCGTCACCTGGCGCTGCTCCCCTTCGACTTCGACACGTTCATGATCACGCCTTCACCAGTCCCTCGGCCGCCACGGCCGAGTCCCCGCCGAGCGCCAGGTAGACGTCCTCCAGGCTGGGGGTGGCCAGCGTGAAGTCGTCCAGCGAGGAGAACGCGGCCCCGCCGGTCACCGCGGCCACCGCCGCCCGCGCCTCGTCGGGGCAGAGCCGCAGCACCCACCGCCGCCCCGACTCCTGCGCGGACGCGCGCAGCGCGGCCACCTCCGGGACGTCCAGCGGTGCCCTCTCGCGCCACACCAGCTCGACCCTGACCTCGCCCGCCACGCGTTCCTTGAGACCGGCCGGGGTGTCGCAGGCGATGACCCTGCCGCGTTCCATGACCGCGACCCGGTCGAGGACGGTCTCGGCCTCGATCACGTTGTGGGTCACGAGCAGGACGGTCACGCCGCGTTCGGCGCGCCGCCGGTCGACGGCGGACCAGACGGCGCGGCGGGCGACGGGGTCCATCCCCGTCGTCGGCTCGTCCAGGACGAGGACGGGGCGCTCCCCGACCAGCGCGGCGGCGAAGCAGGCGAGCCGCCGCTGACCGCCCGACAGTCTGTTCAGGGGGCGCCCGGCGAGCTCGGTGAGCCCCAGTTCCTCGAGTACGGCGTCGCGCTCGGCACGGGCCTCCCGCACCGGAAGGCCTCTGAGCCGCCCGGTGGTCTCGGCGGCGAGGGACACGGTCAGCTCGTCGAGCGCGGTGGACTCCTGCCCGAGGTATCCGATCAGCCGTGAAGCCCTCTCGGGGTGGCGGACCAGGTCGTGCCCCAGCACCTCGACGCTCCCGGAGTCGGGCCGCATCAGCCCGGTCAGCTGGCGTACGAGCGTCGACTTGCCTGCGCCGTTGGGCCCGAGCAGCCCGAAGATCTCGCCGCGCCGGACATCGAGGCTGATCCCGTCGGTGGCGCGCACCTCGGGGGTGGCTGCGCGGCCGCGTCGGCCGCGGACGGCGGGATAGGTCCTGACCAGATCACGCACCGCGCACACGGTCCCGGTCCCGGTCTGCGCCTGTGCTGTGCCCGTACTCACGAGGTACGAGAGTACGGGGTCGGACGCCCCGGACCGCGCCCGGGGGCGGGCAGCACCACCCCTCGGCCGCCCCGCCTACCCCCCTGCGGGGGCGTGCTCGGCGGCTGCCCGGACGTCGATCTCACGCCAGAACCCCGCCCGGATGGCATAGCGGTCGTGCTCGTCGATCTGGTCGTCCTTGTGCGCGAGCAGCCCGAAGCGTGCCGCGTACCGCAGGAGTTCGCCGTCGATGCGGTGCGGAATGCGGGGGTACATGGTGGACAGCTTCTGCAGCGGGACGGTCTCCGGCAGCCGTTCCATCCACCGCCGGGCGAAGACCTGGCCGACCTCGAAGGGGTCGCCGCCGACGGTCGTGATGTCCTCCTCCCGGTCCGCCCAGCGCTGCTCGGCGCTGGTGAGCTGGGCCAGGGTCGGCAGGGAGGCGCTCTCGGCCGGTTCGCCGGGGGATCCGCCGCGCTCGACCCAGCCCCGGTCGGACGACCAGCGCAGTGTCGCGTTGGCGGCGGGCGGCTGGACCGGGTGCTGGGCGGGCTGCGCCCCCGGCGCGCGCAGGCTCGCCAGGTCCTTGGGGGTGGGGACGCCCTTGTGTCCGGGGGCGGGCTGCGGGTGCGCGGTGGTCTCGTCGGCCGGTGCGCCGGTGCCGTTGCGGGCGGCCGCCGCCTGCGCCTCGGACGCCCGCTCGGCCGAGGCGGCGAGGGCCGCCTCGGGCAGCGGTGCGGAGAGGATCGCGGCGATCTCGGGACGCGGCACGGGGGACGGAGCGCACACCCCGCCGGTGTCCTTGGCCCGGACGGCCCTGGTGATCCAGGCCCGGTCCAGCACCCGCCGTTCGTCGGCCTCGGCGACGAGGTCCTCGGACTGGTTGTAGTCGCCGTCGGCGGCCTGGACGGCCCAGAGGTGGACGGCCACCCCGTGTTCCTTGGCGGACATCAGTCCGGGCAGCAGATCGCCGTCACCGGTCACGAGCACCACGTCGGAGCAGGCGCGATTTCTGGCCAGCTCGGTGAGCTCGGCGTGCATCGCCGCGTCG
The DNA here is from genome assembly GCF_036345975.1 of Streptomyces clavifer. Taxonomy (NCBI): domain Bacteria; kingdom Bacillati; phylum Actinomycetota; class Actinomycetes; order Kitasatosporales; family Streptomycetaceae; genus Streptomyces; species Streptomyces clavifer. Next base: position 1,934,824 of record NZ_CP107793.1, read on the forward strand.
ACACCCTTCTGCGCCCACCGCCCGTCACTGCGGGTGAGCGCCCCCAGCCGAACGGTCACCCGCGGCATGACGCGCAGTCTGCGGTGCTCGGGCTGGGGTACACGGTCGGGAGCGCCGTCGAACCAGTAGATGCGGAGCAGCGGCTGTTCCGTGTCGGCCTCGGCCCGCTCGCGCAGGCCCTGGATCAGGGCCGCGTGGTCAACGGTGATACGGGAACGGGCGGGCTCTCCGGCCAGCAGACTCGCGGCTGCGCCCAGCAGATAGCCGGCGTCCACCAGGACGACGCAACGGTCCACGCGCTCCACCCTCTTCCAGGAATTCGGGAACGGATCGGCGGACCCGGCCGTGGGGGGTGTGGGTCCGTTTCCTCGGGGTTCGCTTACTCAGGGTTTCCTTCGAGTCTGCCCGACCGCGGGAGGGTTAAGGTCCGGAACTCGATCATCGGCGTGGCGGATCCGGGAAACGGCGCATGATACCGCCCGCATTACACTCGGTAATGATCCAACATGCGGCATATGGGGTGTTATGTGAGTCTGACATCGGTCCTGGCCCCGAGATTCCCCACAGGAGGCATCACCATGGCCAAGAACAAGAACCGCAAGCAGGGCAGCCAGCACGACCGCGCGTCCGCCTCGGAGCGTGGTGCGGAGGAGGCGAAGTCGACGGCGTTCGAGTCGCAGACCCAGCCCCAGTCGCAGTCCCAGGGCAGCCCCGCCGATGTCGCCCGCAAGCACCAGCGGCGCTTCGGCCACAACTGACCCGGTTCGCAGGGCCGACAGGCCGAGAGGGGCGCCCCGCCAGTGGCGGGGCGCCCCTCTCGCTGTTCCCGGACGCTTCTCAGCCGGCCAGGCAGGACGGGCCGAGCAGCACCTTCAGGTCTCCGAAGAGCGCCGGGTCGGGCTTGACCCGGTGCCGGTCGAGCCGGAGCACGGTGGTCTTGCGGGGGCCCTGGAGCCTGATGCGCACCTCGGTGTCGCCCCGGTGGTTGCTGAGCACCTCACCGAGCCTGGTGACCATGGGCGGGGTGATCTTGACCGTGGGGATGGTCAGCACGACCGGCGCGTTGGTCCCGGCCGACGAGACGTCGGGGACCTGCATCTCCATGGCGACCAGGCGCGGCACGTCCTCACGCTTGTCGAGCCGTCCCTTCACGAAGACGACGGTGTCCTCGACGAGCTGGGTGGAGACCAGCTGGTACGTCGCGGGGAAGAACATGCACTCGATGGAGCCCGCGAGGTCCTCGACGGTGGCGATCGCCCAGGCGTTGCCCTGCTTGGTCATCTTGCGCTGCAGGCCGGAGATGATGCCGCCGACCGTGACGATCGCCCCGTCGGAGTGCTCGCCGCCGGTGAGCTGCGAGATCGAGGCGTCCGACTTGTCGGACAGGACGTGCTCCAGCCCGAAGAGCGGGTGGTCGGAGACGTACAGGCCGAGCATCTCGCGCTCCTGCGCGAGCAGGTAGGACTTCTCCCACTCGATGTCGGAGAACTCCACGTCGAGGCCGAAGCCCGGCTCGTCGCTGTCCTCCTGACCGCCGCCGAAGAGGTCGAACTGCCCTTCGGCCTCCTTGCGCTTGACCTGCACCACGTTGTCGATCATCGGCTCGTGGTGGGCGACGAGGCCCTTGCGGGTGTGGCCCATCTCGTCGAAGGCGCCGGCTTTGATGAGCGACTCGACGGTGCGCTTGTTGCAGACGACCGCCTCGACCTTGTCGAGGAAGTCCGGGAACGTGGAGTACTTCCCCTTCGCCTTGCGGCACCGGATGATCGAGTCGACGACGTTCTGGCCGACGTTGCGGATGGCGGTCAGGCCGAAGAGGATCACGTCGTCGCCCTGGGCGGCGAAGTTCGACTCGGACTCGTTGACGTTGGGCGGGAGCACCTTGATGCCCATGCGGCGGCACTCGTTGAGGTAGACCGCCGACTTGTCCTTGTCGTCCTTGACCGAGGTCAGCAGGGCCGCCATGTACTCGGCCGGGTAGTTGGCCTTGAGGTACGCGGTCCAGTAGGTGACCAGGCCGTACGCGGAGGAGTGCGCCTTGTTGAAGGCGTATCCGGCGAACGGCACCAGGACGTCCCACAGGGCCTTGATCGCCGCGTCGGAGAAGCCGTTCTTCTTCGCGCCCGCCTCGAACAGGACGAAGTTCTTCGCCAGCTCGTCGGCCTTCTTCTTGCCCATCACGCGGCGCAGGATGTCGGCCTCGCCGAGCGAGTAGCCGGCGACGATCTGGGCGGCCTTCTGCACCTGCTCCTGGTAGACGATCAGGCCGTAGGTGAGCCCGAGGACCTCCTTGAGGGGCTCCTCCAGCTCCGGGTGGATCGGGGTGATCTCCTGCCGGGCGTTCTTCCGTTCCGCGTAGTTCGTGTGCGAGTTCATTCCCATCGGGCCCGGCCGGTACAGGGCCGAGACGGCGGAGATGTCCTCGAAGTTGTCGGGCTGCATCTGGCGCAGCAGCGAACGCATCGGCCCGCCGTCGAACTGGAACACCCCGAGCGTGTCGCCGCGGCACAGCAGCTCGTACGTCTTGGGGTCGTCCAGCGGGAGCGCGAGCATCTCCAGGTCGACGCCCTTGTTGGCCTTCACCATCTTGATGGCGTCGTCCATGATCGTCAGGTTGCGCAGGCCCAGGAAGTCCATCTTGAGCAGGCCGAGCGACTCGCACTGCGGGTAGTCCCACTGGGTGATGGTCACACCGTCGGAGTGCCGCACCCAGATCGGCGCGTGGTCGACGATCGGCTCGCTGGACATGATCACGCCGGCCGCGTGCACACCCATCTGCCGGACCAGGCCCTCCACACCCTTCGCGGTGTCGATGACCTTCTGGACGTCCGGCTCGTTCTCGTACATCCCCCGGATCTCGCCCGCCTCGCTGTAGCGCGGGTGCTTGGGGTCGGTGATGCCGTTGAGGTCGATGCCCTTGCCGAGGACGTCGGCGGGCATCGCCTTGGTCAGGCGGTCGCCCATCGCGTACGGGTAGCCGAGGACGCGCGCGGAGTCCTTGATCGCGTTCTTGGCCTTGATCTTTCCGTAGGTGCCGATCATGGCCACCTTGTCGGCGCCGTACTTCTCGGTCACGTACCTGATCACCTCGACGCGCCTGCGCTCGTCGAAGTCGATGTCGACGTCGGGCATGGAGACGCGCTCGGGGTTGAGGAACCGCTCGAAGATCAGCCCGTGGGTGATCGGGTCGAGGTCGGTGATGCCCATGGCGTACGCGACGATCGAGCCGGCGGCGGAACCACGGCCGGGGCCGACCGCGATCCCGTTGTTCTTGGCCCACATGATGAAGTCGGCGACGACCAGGAAGTACCCCGGGAACCCCATCTGGATGATGATGTCCATCTCGTACTCGGCCTGCTTCTGCCGGTCGTCCGGGACACCGCCGGGGTAGCGGCGGCCCATGCCGACGCGGACCTCCTCCTGGAACCAGGTGATCTCCGTGAAGCCGTCCGGGATCTCGAACTTCGGCATAAGGTCGCGCTTCTCGAACATGCCCGTGGTGTCGATCTGCTGCGCGACGAGCAGGGTGTTGGCGCAGCCCTCCTGCCAGGCGTCCGAGGAGTCGACGGCGTACATCTCCTCCGTCGTCTTCAGGTAGTAGCCGGTGCCGTCGAAGCGGAAGCGGTCCGGGTCGGAGAGGTTCTTGCCGGTCTGGATGCAGAGCAGGGCGTCGTGCGCGGTCGCCTCGCTGGCGTAGGTGTAGTGCGAGTCGTTCGTCACGAGCGGCGGGATGCTCAGCTTCTTGCCGATTTCGAGGAGCCCGTCGCGGACCCGGCGCTCGATCTCGATGCCGTGGTCCATCAGCTCCAGGAAGTACTTGCCCTCGCCGAAGATGTCCTTGTAGTCGGAGGCCGCCTGGACCGCCTCGTCGAACTGTCCGAGCCGCAGCCGGGTCTGCACCTCGCCGGAGGGGCACCCGGTGGACGCGATCAGCCCTTCGGACCACTGGGCGATGGTCTCCTTGTCCATCCGCGGCCACTTCTGCAGCCAGCCCTCGGCGTAGGCGTCCGAGGAGAGCTTGAAGAGGTTGTGCAGCCCGGTGCTGTTCGACGCCCAGATCGTCTTGTGGGTGTAACCGCCGGAACCGGACACGTCGTCGCGCTTCTGGTGCGGCTGACCCCACTGGATCTTGCGCTTGTGCTTGCGCGACTCGGGGGCGACGTAGGCCTCGATCCCGATGATGGGCGTCACACCGGCCTTCGTCGCCGAGTGGAAGAAGTCGTACGCCCCGTGGAGGTTCCCGTGGTCGGTCATGGCGATGTGCGACATGCCCATCGTGTTGCACGCCTCGAACATGTCCTTGAGCCGCGCGGCACCGTCCAGCAGCGAGTACTGGGTGTGGACGTGCAGGTGCGTGAAGGGCGGCTTGGCCACGGCGCTGTGCCTCCGGGTCGTTGTCGGGGGCGGTGCGAAGCGCCCCGGGCGAGGGGTGGTGATCGGGCGACGGCCGGCAGATGACGGCTTGGGGGGACAGCGTGGAAGTCTACGTCTCCGAGGTGACAGGTGACGGGCACTCCGGGGTACGGTCGCGCGTTGGAAGGGCGGGGAGACCCGCCCCATTTGTCATGAACGCCATGTAGCAGGAGGCACCCAGCGATGTCGGACACGCAGACCCGCGCGGAGCAGCGCGGTGAGCAGATTCTCGCCGTTTTCGACACCGCTTTCGGCGAGCTCCTGGCCGCCGATCCCGCCGCCTTCCGGGTGAAGTTCCGCAAGATGGCCGGTTCGGCCTTCGCCTTCTACCGGGGTTCGGCGGGCCTGTTCTACGCCGATCTGGACCGTGAGCAGCACACCGGGCCGTACCTCGACGCGCGCACGAGCCGGGTGTGGATCCACGGCGATCTGCACGCGGAGAATTTCGGCACGTACATGGACGCCAACGGCCGGCTGGTCTTCAACGTCAACGACTTCGACGAGGCCTACGTCGGCCCGTTCACCTGGGACCTCAAGCGCTTCGCGGCCTCCGTCGCCCTGATCGGCTACGCGAAGGCACTCGGCGACGACCAGATCACCGAGCTGGTCGGGGTCTACGCCGCCGCGTACCGGGAGCGCATCCACGCCCTGGCCACGGGCGCGAAGAACGACGAGGTGCCCCCCTTCACCCTGGACACCGCCGACGGTCCGCTGCTGGGCGCCCTGCGTGACGCCCGTGCCCTGACCCGGTTCGGGCTGCTGGACTCGATGACGGAGATCCGGGACTTCGAGCGCAGGTTCGCCCCCGGTGGCGGTGCGATCGACCTGGACGCCGCGACGCGCTACAAGGTGCTCGCCGCGTTCGACGGCTATCTGGAGACGCTCCCGGAGTCGAGCCTGACCCGGCCCGACTCCTACCGGGTGAAGGACGTCGTCGGCCGCCGCGGGATCGGCATCGGCTCGGCCGGCCTGCCCTCGTACAACATCCTCCTGGAGGGCAACAGCGACGCCCTGGAGAACGATGTGGTGATCTACCTCAAGCAGGCGCAGACCCCGGCGGTCTCCCGGCACATCACCGACGCGGCCGTGCGGGACTACTTCCAGCACGAGGGGCACCGCACGGTGATCTCGCAGCGCGCCCTGCAGGCGCACGCGGACCCGTGGCTGGGCTGGACCGAGCTGGACGGGTCGGGCCAGCTGGTGGCCGAGGTCTCGCCGTACGCGGTCGACCTGGACTGGTCCGACATCGACGAGCCGGAGGAGATCGCGGCGGTCGTCGCCGATCTCGGCCGGGCCACGGCGACGATGCACTCGGCGGCGGACGACGAGAGCGGGCACTCACTGGTGCCGTTCTCCACGGAGCGCGCGATCGACGCGGCCATCGCCGCCGACGAGGAGGGCTTCCAGGAGCTGCTGGTGGACTTCGCGCACAGCTACGGCGCCCGCGCCCGCGCCGATCACCAGATCTTCGTGGACCTCTTCCGCAACGGCCGGATCCCGGGGCTGTAGACCGCGACCGACGGGCTTAGGGCTCGTTTACAGGGTCACATGACACACTCTGCGGCGATGGACGTATCAGGGAAGCAGATCAGGGCGGTACGCGCGGCGCTGTTCACCGCGCTCGTCGTCACGCTCTCCTCCGCCTCCCATGTCCTGCTCTCCCGGGTCCCGCTGCCGCTCACGGCGGTCGCGCTGCTGGCCGGGGCCGTCTTCGCCGTGGCGTTCGCGCTGGCGGGCCGGGAGCGCCGCTTCGGCGCGATCGCCGGCCTGCTGGTCCCGCTGGAGCTGGTCGCCGACACGGTGTTCACCACCGGTCAGCACCTCTGCTACGGGGCGGCCGGCGGCCCGATCACGGGCCCGCTGCGTTCCGTGGGTGTCGACCTGCTCTGCGGCGGCGAGGCGCCCGTGCCGCTCACCGGTGTCGCCTCGGCCGGGACACCGCTGGCCGGGGTGACCGCCACCGGCGACCGTGCGGCCGCCCTGCTGGCCTCCCCGGGCCCCGCGGTGCCGTGGCTGCTGCTCGCCGCGCACGTGGCGGTGGGCCTGCTGGCCGCGGCCTGGCTGCGGCACGGCGAGGCGGCGCTGGCGGGACTGCTGCGCGCGGCGGCCGCCGTCGCGTTCCGGCCGCTGCTGACCGCGGCCGCCGTGGCGGGGACCGCGCGGCTCCTCGTGCGCCGCGACGCCCGCTCCGCCGGGCGGACCGGCCCGCTCCTCCCGGCCCGTCTCCTGGTGCACTCCGTGGGTCGGCGGGGGCCGCCGAGCTCGGCCCCCGTCACGGTCTGAGTCCCGGCGCACCCGCCGCCACCACCCCCACGCACACCCGGAGAACACGCATGAGCAACCGCAACAGCCAGGCCAACAAGTCCGCCGCCCGCGAGCGGCTGCGCGTGGAGCGCGAGCGCCAGGTGAAGAAGGACAAGGCGCGCAAGCAGGTCGTCGTCGCCGTATCGGTGGTCGGCGTCCTCGCCGTCGTGGGCGCCATCGCCTTCGGCGTGGCGCAGCTGAACAAGCCCTCCGCCTGGGAGGCCGCCGCCGACGCGAAGAACGTCACCGCGCCGAAGAACACCTCGGGCGACGACGGCACGACCGTCGTGATCGGCGAGTCCTCGGCCAAGAAGACCCTGGAGCTGTACGAGGACTCGCGCTGCCCGATCTGCGCCACCTTCGAGCAGTCGGTCGGTGAGACGATCGCCAAGGACGTCGAGGCCGGCAAGTACAAGATCAAGTACGTCGGCGCGACCTTCATCGACAACACCGACAACGGCGAGGGCTCCAAGAACGCCCTGAGCGCGCTGGGCGCGGCGCTCGACGTGAGCCCCGAGGCCTTCCTGGACTACAAGGCCGCGCTGTACTCCGCGAAGTACCACCCGCAGGAGAGTGAGGACAAGTTCGCCAAGGACGACTACCTGGTCGAGGTGGCGGACTCGGTGGACGCCCTCAAGGGCAACGCGGCGTTCAAGAAGGACGTCGAGGACGGCACGTACGACGCGTGGGCCGTCAAGATGTCCAAGGCGTTCGACAAGAGCGGTGTGCAGGGCACGCCGACGCTCAAGATGGACGGCAAGAAGGTCACCGCCGAGGGCAGCGAGAACGCGCCCATGACGGAGGCCGAGTACACCGCGGCGATCACCAAGGCCCTGAAGGGCTGACGGGAGGTGCTCCGGCCGCCGGAGCACCTGGGGCACAACTTCTGGTGTCGGATCACCGACAGGCGGGCGAACTTCCCTGATTCGCCCGCCTGTTCGCTCTACGCGCCAGTAGGGTGCTGCTCCGTGACCAGTCGACAGTTCCCGCATCCCAGCCGCCGCACGGTGGTCAGAGCCGCCGCCGCGACCGCGGTCGCGGCCCCCGTGCTCGCCGCGGCCACGGCCACCGGCGCCCGCGCCGCCACCGTTCCGGCCTTCCTGCACGGCGTCGCCTCCGGCGATCCGCTGCCCGACGGCATCCTCCTGTGGACCCGCGTCACCCCCGGGCCCGACGCCGTGCCCGGCTCGGGCCTCGGCGCCGACACACCGGTGGTCTGGGAGATCGCCGAGGACAGGGCCTTCACCCGGATCGCCGCCCGGGGCACGGCCGTCGCCCGGGCCTCCGCCGACCACACCGTGAAGGCCGACGTGCGCGGGCTGCGCCCTGCGACGGCCTACTGGTTCCGCTTCTCGGCGGCGCCCGGCGGATCCCAGGGCGGGCACGGTGTCCTCTCCCCCGTCGGCCGTACGCGCACGGCGCCCGCCGCCGCCTCCGCCGCGCCCGGGATCCGCTTCGGCGTGGTCTCCTGCGCCAACTGGGAGGCCGGCTGGTTCTCGCCGTACCGGCATCTCGCGGCCCGCTCCGACCTGGACGCCGTGCTGCATCTGGGCGACTACATCTACGAGTACGCGTCGGGCAGTTATCCGACCCAGGACACGGTCGTACGCCCGCACGCCCCGGCACACGAGATCCTCACCCTCTCCGACTACCGGACCCGTCACGGCACGTACAAGACGGACGCAGACCTCCAGTCCCTGCACGCCGCCCACCCGGTGATCGCGATCTGGGACGACCACGAGTTCGCCAACGACGCGTGGGCGGGCGGGGCCGAGAACCACACCCCGGGCACCGAGGGTGCCTGGGCGGCGCGGGTGGCCGCGGCGAAGCAGGCCTACTTCGAGTGGATGCCCGTCCGGGCCTCCACCGAGGGCACCGTCTACCGCCGGCTGCGCTTCGGCAGCCTGGCGGAACTGCACCTGCTCGACCTGCGCAGCTTCCGCTCCGAACAGGCGTCGGTGGGCAACGGCGCGGTCGACGACCCGGAGCGCTCGGTGACCGGGCGGGCGCAGCTGGACTGGCTGAAGTCCGGCCTGGCCGCGTCGGATGCCGTCTGGAAGCTGGTCGGCACCTCCGTGATGATCTCCCCGGTCGCCTTCGGTGCGCTGCCCGCCCATCTGCTGGCACCGCTCGCGGAACTGCTGGGGCTGCCGGGAGAAGGGCTCGCCGTCAACGTCGACCAGTGGGACGGCTACACGGACGACCGCAAGGAGCTCATCTCCCACCTGCGGGACCGGTCGGTGACGAACACCGTCTTCCTGACCGGTGACATCCACATGGCATGGGCCAACGACGTGCCGGTGAAGGCGGCGACGTATCCGCTGTCGGCCTCGGCGGCCACCGAGTTCGTGGTGACGTCGGTGACCTCGGACAACCTGGACGACATCCTGCGGGTCGCCCCCGGGACCGTCTCGGTCGTCGCGACGGCGGCGGTCCGGGCCGCCAACCGCCACGTGAAGTGGATCGACATGGACTCGCACGGCTACGGCGTCCTCGACGTGACCGCCGAGCGCTCGCAGATGGACTACTACGTGGTCTCCGACAAGACGAGCAAGGACGCCACGTCGTCCTGGGTCCGCTCGTACCGCACGCTCAGCGGCACGCAGAGGGTCGAGAGGGCCGACGCCCCCGTGCGCTGACCTCTCCGTGGGCCCCGCACCCGCCCGCCGGCGTGGTGCGGGGTTCCGCCGGGGGCGTACGGCGTCCCGACGGGCCTACAGCGTGGCGAGGAATCCGATCCCGACCTTCCAGGCCAGCTCGGCCGCGGCCTCGTCGTGGTCGGGCAGACCGGGGTCGGTGAACAGGTGCCCGGCCCCGGGGTAGCGGTAGACCTCGACGTCCGCGCCGGTCCGCTGCATCTGGAGGTACCAGCTGTTCAGCCAGTCCTGCGTCTCGAACGGATCGGGGTCGGCGACGTGCAGCTGCACCGGCAGCTCCTCCACCGAGGCGTTCTCCGCGATGTCCGACGTGCCGTGGAGCAGCAGCAGCCCGCGCGCCTTCGCGTCCCCGAGCGCCAGGGTCTGTGCCACGGAGGCCCCGAGTGAGAAGCCCGCGTAGACCAGGCCCTGGTCGGAGTAGGGCGCGGCGGCCAGTACGGCGCGCTTGAGCAGCTCGTCCTTGCCGACCTCTTCCTGGAAGGCCATCGCCTCCTCGACCGTGTCGAAGGTGTGCCCCTCGAAGAGATCGGGCACGCGCACCTCGTGACCGGCGGCGCGAAGCCGGTCGGCAGCCGCGTGCACAGCGGGCCTCAGACCGTAGGTCGAGTGGAAAAGCATGATGTTCATGCGTCCCATGGTGCCAGCTGTGCCCTGATCACTCGGAGGACGACGGAATGGAGAACGTACTGCGACCGCTGCTGGTGGTGGGCGGATCGCTGATGGTCACACTGGTGGCGGGCTGGCTGGTCGACCGGCTGCTGAAGCGGGCCGACGGCCGGCACCACGAGACGCCGGTCTGGGGTCTGCTGCGCCTGTGCCGCCCGCCCCTGCAGGTGGTGCTCTGCACGGCGCTGCTGAGGGCCAGCTTCGGTCAGCTACGGCTCGACGTGGTGCGGGAGCACCGGGCGGGGATCGGCCAGGTCCTGACGCTGGTGCTGATCGGGGCCTCGGCCTGGCTGGTGATCCGTGCGGCCGCCACCATCGTCCAGTCCTCGTACGCCCGCTACGCGACGTCCACCCGTGACCCGGCCCGGGTCCGCCGGGTCCGGACGCAGGTCGCACTGATCCAGCGCGTGGTCACCGCGGTGGTGGCGACGGTCGCGGTCGCGGCGATGCTGCTGACGTTCCCGGCGATGCGCACCGTCGGTACGTCGATGCTGGCCTCCGCCGGTGTGCTCGGCATCGTCGCCGGTGTCGCGGCGCAGTCGACCCTGGGCAATCTCTTCGCCGGCTTCCAGATCGCCTTCGGCGACATGGTCAGGATCGGCGACACCGTGGTGGTGGACGGCGAGTGGGGCACCGTGGAGGAGATCACCCTCACCTTCCTCGCGGTCCGGACCTGGGACGAGCGCCGGATCACGATGCCCGTGTCCTACTTCACCAGCCAGCCGTTCGAGAACTGGTCGCGCGGCGGGGTGCAGATGTCCGGCACCGTCTTCTTCCACCTCGACCACTCGGCCCCCGTCGCCGCGATGCGGGACAAGCTCCGCGACATCCTCGGCGAGTGCGCCGCGTGGGACGGCCGCGACTGGTCACTGGCCGTCACGGACACCACGCCCACGACGATCGAGGTGCGGGCCGTGGTCACGGCGAAGGACGCGGACGACATCTGGACGGCGCGCTGCGCCGTGCGGGAGCAGATGATCGGCTGGCTCCGGGACCACCACCCGTACGCGCTGCCGCGGATCGTGACGGCTCCCGCCGCCCTGCCGCCTGGAGACCACTGGCGGGAGCTGACGGGTGCCGACACCCGCCGGCCCCGGTCCGAGGGTCACGTGCCGGTCCCGGAGAAGGCCCCCCGCACGGGGCGCGGCTGAGGACCTCCGCGGGTGGGACGAGGCGCAGAGGAGGTACGGGCCGGGCGTCCGGGTCAGGCGCCGGGCTCAGCGGTCAGCGGTCAGCGGTCAGCGGTCAGCGGTCAGCGGTCAGCGCAGGCTGCGCACGTCCAGGTGGCGCAGCACCCGGTCGACGATCTCGGGGTCGGACCCCGGCTCGCTCCGGGCGGCGAGCACCTCGTGGCGGGCGGCCGACAGCATCTCGCGCTGGACCCGGCCGACCGCCCTGAACCGCTCGGCGCGCTGCGCGTACGCCTCGCGCCGCTCCTCGTCGACCATGTCGGGGCTGATCCTCGCCCCGATGTCGTACGCCGCCCGCCGCAGCCGTTCCAGTACCTCTTCCGGCAGGTCCTCGGTGTCCTGGATCTCCCGGAGCCGGTGCTTGGCCGCCCTGGCCGCACGGATCGCGAGGTCTCGCTCCAGCGCCCCTTCGGCGTCCGTGTCCGCCCGGACACCCAGCTTCCGCACCAGCCACGGCAGGGTCAGGCCCTGGAGGACGAGGGTGGCCATGATGACGGCGAACGCGATGAAGACGATCTCGTCGCGGCCGGGGAACGGGCTGCCGTCGTCCGTCTCCAGCGGGATCGCGAGAGCCAGCGCGACCGAGGCGACCCCGCGCATGCCGGCCCACCACATGACCACGGTCTCCCGCCAGCTGGTGGGGATCTCCTCGCTGTAGTCACGGCGGGTGTGCAACCGCTTGGCGAGCCAGGTGGCGGGCAGCAGCCAGAGCAGCCGTACGCCGACGACCACCGCGACGACCACCAGCCCCCAGCCCAGCAGCTCCGGCAGCCGGCTGTCGGCGGTGCCGAAGACGCTGTGCAGTTCCAGGCCGATCAGGCCGAAGGCGACGCCGGTGACGAGCGTGTCGACGATCTCCCAGAAGGACCGGCCGGCCAGACGCCCGAGGACGTCGTCGGCGTCCGCGGTGTGCTCGGCGAGGAAGAGCGCGGTGGTCAGGACGGCGAGCACACCCGAGCCCATCAGCTCCTCGGCGAGCACATAGCTCGCGAAGGGCACCAGCAGCGTCAGGCCGACCTGGAGCGTGGCGTCGCCGAGCAGCCCCATCAGCTTGACGGTGAGCCAGCCGAGCGCCAGGCCGACCGCGACGGCGACGACCGCGGAGAGGACGAGCAGGCCGAAGGCCTCGGGCAGTGAGAACGTGCCGCTGACGGCGGCTGCGATCGCCACGTGGTACATGACGATGGCCGTGACGTCGTTGAACAGCCCCTCGCCCTCCAGGATGGACACGAGCCGGCGCGGCAGCCCGACCGAGCCCGCGACGGCCGTCGCGGCGACCGGATCGGGCGGGGCGACGAGTGCGCCCAGAGCCACGGCGGCGGCGATGGGCAGGCCGGGGACGACGGCGTTCGCCACCGTCGCGACCGCCGCCGTGGTGACGAAGACCAGGGCGACCGCCAACAGGAAGATCGGCCGTTTGTTGGCGGCGAACTGCCGCCAGGACGTCCGCTGCACGGAGGCGTAGAGGAGCGGAGGCAGCAGCGCGGGCAGGATGATCTCGGGCGGGATGTCCACGTCGGGGACGAAGCCGGCGAAGGCCAGACCGATTCCGGCGAGCGTCATCAGCACCGGCGCCGGCAGCCCCAGGCGCTCCCCGAGCGGCACCGTGACCACCGCTCCGAGCAGGAGCAGGAGCAGGAGTGCCATCTGGTCCACGTGGTGCCTTCCGCAGCGTGCCCTGCCCCGGGGCGCCCGGTGCTCGGCCGATCAGGTCCCCAGCGTGCCACGCGGGGGCTGCGGCCCCGGCGTCACCGCGACGGCGGACCGGTCAGAACGTCCGGCGCATGGCCCGGTGCGGCATCCCGGCGTCCGGGAACTCGGGACCGTACGCGACGTAGCCGAGACGCTCGTAGAAGCCGAGGGCATGGGTCTGGGCGTGCAGGTCGACGCCTGCCAGGCCCAGTGCGCGCGCCTCCCCCTCGATGGCGCGGACCAGTGCGGCGCCGACGCCGAGGCCTCGGGACTCCCTGGTCACGGCGAGCCGGCCCAGCGACCCGACGGTGGGGTCGCCCCCGGTCCGGCCGGCCGCCGCGGCTCCGTGCAGCAGGCGTCCCGTGCCGAGCGCGGAACCGTCCGCGGCCACGGCCAGGACATGGACCGCGTCGGCGTCGTGGATGTCGTACTCGATCTCCTCCGGTACCCGCTGCTCGCCGACGAAGACGTCCTTGCGCACCTGGAAGCAGGCGGCGAGATCGCTCTCCTCGACGGCTCTGCGGGTGCTGCAGGTGGCGGGTGCGGAGCTCATTCGCTCTCTGCCGCGATCGTGTCGAGGGCGTGGCGGAGGTCGTCCGGGTAGGTGCTGGAGAATTCGACCCAGCTCCCGTCCGAGGGGTGCTCGAAACCGAGCCGGACGGCGTGCAGCCACTGCCGGGTCAGGCCCAGGCGCTTCGCCAGCGTCGGGTCCGCGCCGTAGGTCAGGTCGCCGACGCAGGGGTGGCGGTGCGCGGACATGTGCACCCGGATCTGGTGCGTGCGCCCGGTCTCCAGCTTGATGTCGAGCAGGCTGGCCGCGCGGTAGGCCTCGATCAGGTCGTAGTGCGTCACGGAGGGCTTGCCCTCGGAGGTGACGGCCCACTTGTAGTCGTGCTGCGGGTGGCGCCCGATGGGGGCGTCGATGGTGCCGCTCATCGGGTCCGGATGGCCCTGCACCAGCGCGTGGTACTTCTTCTCGACGATCCGGTCGCGGAACTGGGCCTTGAGCAGGGTGTAGGCACGCTCGGACTTGGCGACGACCATCAGGCCGGAGGTGCCGACGTCCAGCCGGTGCACGACGCCCTGGCGCTCGGCCGCACCTGACGTGGAGATCCGGTAGCCGGCCGCCGCGAGACCGCCGATCACCGTGGTGCCGGTCCAGCCGGGGCTGGGGTGGGCGGCGACTCCGACGGGCTTCATGATGACGACGATGTCGTCGTCGTCGTGCACGATCTCCATGCCCTCGACGGGCTCGGCGACGACCTGGACCGGAGCGGGTGCCTGCGGCATCTCCACTTCCAGCCAGGCACCGCCGTGCACCCGCTCGGACTTCCCGGCCACCGCACCGTCCACCTGGACCTTCCCGGCAGCGGCCAGCTCGGCGGCCTTGGTGCGGGAGAAACCGAACATCCGGGAGATGGCGGCGTCGACACGCTCGCCTTCCAGGCCGTCGGGTACGGGCAGGGTGCGGACCTCGGGATACGTACTCACCTGTCGAGTATGCCTTGCGCCCACTAGTCCTTGTGCACGGTGCCGTCGGGGTCCAGGCCCTTGAAGGAGAGGATCACGATCAGGATGCCGCCGCAGACGATCGCGGAGTCGGCGAGGTTGAAGACGGCGAAGTGCGCGGGGGCGATGAAGTCCACCACCGCGCCCTTGAACACGCCGGGCGCGCGGAATATCCGGTCGGTGAGGTTACCGAGCGCTCCGCCGAGCAGCAGGCCCAGGGCGATGGCCCAGGGCAGGCTGTAGAGCTTGCGTGCCAGCCGGATGATCACGATGATCACCACGGCCGCGATGGCCGTGAAGATCACGGTGAAGGCCTCGCCGATCCCGAAGGCGGCGCCCGCGTTGCGGATGGCGTCGAACTTCAGCCACTCGCCGAAGATCTCGATGGGCTCCTCGTGCTCGAGCTTCGCGACCACGATCATCTTGCTGACCAGGTCCAGGGCGTAGGCCAGGACGGCCACCCCGAGCAGGACGAGGACCTTCTTCCTGCCCCGGCCGCCACTCGTCCCGTCGCCCGCCGGGCCCGCACCCTCGGAGGGCTGCTGGGGCGTCGCCCCGTCAGCCCCCTCGGCATCAGGGATGTCCGGCGTACCGATGACGCGCTCCGCCTCTGTCACGTGAGTCCCTCAACCTAGGTGCCTGACTGAAGACGAGGGTACGACACACCGCTGAGGTCAACCGCGCCGCTCCTGCTTCTGCTTGTCCTCCACGCAGAGGGTGGCCCGCGGGAAGGCCTGCATCCGGGCCTTGCCGATCGGGTTGCCGCAGACCTCGCACAGGCCGTACGTGCCCGCCTCGAGCCGGGCGAGTGCCCGTTCGGTCTGTTCCAGCATCTCCTGGGCGTTGGCGGCCAGGGACAGCTCGTGCTCGCGGGTGATGTTCTTGGTGCCGGTGTCCGCGTCGTCGTCACCGGCGCCGTCGCCGGAGTCACGCATCAGGCCGGCCAGCGCCGCGCCCGAGGCCTCCAGCTCGCTGCGCAGCCGCATGACCTCGCTGGTCAGCTCCGTCCGTGCCTCGGAGACCTCCTCCGGGGTCCAGGGGTCCTCCCCGGGCCGGACCGCGAGCTCCCCCGTGACCGTCGCGGCGCCCCCGCGGGCCTGCGGCACCGCGGTCGCGGCGCCCTTTCCTGCTGCCGTGCTCCGGCCGGCGCTCTTCTTCGCTACCACCGTGTGGGCTCCTGTCTGCTCGGCGGCCTGGGCCGCCCCCGTGGCCTTCTTCGAAGCCTTCTTGGCTGCGCTCTTCTTCGTCGCGCTCTTCTTCGCCGGCCCGTGGTGCGCCGGAGCCCGATCGGCCCGTTCCTGCTCGTCCGGCGGGTCAGCCGCCGTCTTCCTCGCCGCCGTCCTCCCGGCCGCCTTCTTCCGGTCCGCGTCCGGACCGGAGTCCGTGGCGGCCTCCTCGCTCCCGGCCGCCTCCCCGGCGGCCGCAGCCGTGGATCTCGCGGACGCCGTTCTCGTTACGGCGGTCTTCTTCGCCACCATGGCCGCGGCCCCTTCACATATTGTGATCTTGCACGCGAATCGTGCTGGGACGATAAGTCGACCCCGGCTCCGCGGCAACCGGGCACGCCGCCCGTCGGCCCTCCCCGTGCTCGCGTGGTGGCGCGCCTGCAACCGTTGTGCCCAGCTCCCCGCCGGGTAATCCGCCTGCCCGGACACCCGGGGGACCCCACCGGGGGCCCCACCCGCCCCGTCTGGCCATTCGGGTCACTCCGCGCCCCGCGGATAAACCGGTCGGCGGTCGCCCGTACGGCCCCGTACACTGGCCGCAGCGAGAGGCATGGATGGGACGAGTAGCGTCGTACGCAGCCGGCAGCGACCCGGGGACGGTGGGAGCCCGGGGGCGAGCGCGTCGTGAAGATCACCCCGGAGCCGCCGGAAGAAAGCCTTGGACTGTGGGCCCCGCCCACGGACCCAGGGCGAGTAGACCCGGCATCGCGACCCCAATGAGGGGGCCAAGGGCGCATGCCCGGGGCCAAGGAGGGTGGTACCGCGGGAGCCGGTCGGTTCTCGTCCCTCCGACGGAAGTGGAAGACGTCCGCCGGAGGAAGCCCGCACATGACATCGCCGCAGTACCGCCAGGTACCCGCCCAGGTCGACCTGCCCGCCCTCGAGCACGCCGTGCTCGACTTCTGGCGTGACAACAAGGTCTTCGCCAAGAGCCTCGAACAGTCCGAGGGCCGCCCCGAGTGGGTCTTCTACGAAGGGCCGCCGACCGCCAACGGCATGCCGGGCGCCCACCACATCGAGGCCCGCGTCTTCAAGGACGTCTTCCCGCGCTTCCGCACCATGCAGGGCTACCACGTCGGGCGCAAGGCCGGCTGGGACTGCCACGGTCTGCCGGTCGAGCTCGCGGTGGAGAAGGAGCTGGGCTTCAACGGCAAGAAGGACATCGAGGCGTACGGCATCGCCGAGTTCAACGCGAAGTGCCGCGAGTCCGTCACCCGCCACACCGACGCGTTCACCGAGCTCACGACCCGGATGGGCTACTGGGTCGATCTGGACGACGCCTACCGCACGATGGACCCGGAGTACGTCGACTCCGTGTGGTGGTCGCTGAAGGAGATCTTCAACAAGGACCTGCTGGTCCAGGACCACCGCGTCGCCCCCTGGTGCCCCCGCTGCGGCACCGGCCTCTCCGACCACGAGCTGGCCCAGGGCTACGAGACGGTCGTCGACCCGTCGGTCTTCGTCCGCTTCCCGCTGACCTCGGGCCCGCTGGCGGGCGAGGCCGCGCTGCTGGTCTGGACGACGACCCCCTGGACCCTGGTCTCCAACACCGCCGTCGCCGCGCACCCCGACGTCACGTACGTCGTCGCGTCGAACGGCGAGGAGAAGCTGGTCGTCGCCCGGCCGCTGGTCGAGAAGGCTCTCGGCGAGGGCTGGGAGCTCACCGGCGCGTCCTTCACGGGCCGCGAGATGGAACGCTGGACGTACGAGCGCCCGTTCTCCCTGGTCGACTTCCCGGCCGAGGCGCACTACGTCGTCAACGCCGAGTACGTCACGACCGAGGACGGTACGGGCCTGGTGCACCAGTCCCCCGCCTTCGGCGCCGACGACCTCGTCGTCTGCCGCTCCTACGGCCTCCCGGTCGTCAACCCGGTCCGCCCCGACGGGACGTTCGAGGAGGACCTCCCGCTGGTCGGCGGGGTCTTCTTCAAGAAGGCCGACGAGGCGCTCACCGAGGACCTGGCCGCCCGCGGCAAGCTCTTCCGCCACGTCCCGTACGAGCACAGCTACCCGCACTGCTGGCGCTGCCACACGGCGCTGCTGTACTACGCGCAGCCGTCCTGGTACATCCGCACGACGGCGGTGAAGGACCGACTGCTCGAGGAGAACGAGAAGACCAACTGGTTCCCGGACTCGGTCAAGCACGGCCGATTCGGTGACTGGCTGAACAACAACGTCGACTGGGCGCTGTCCCGCAACCGCTACTGGGGCACCCCGCTGCCCATCTGGCGCTGCGAGGACGACCACCTGACCTGTGTGGGCTCCCGCGCCGAGCTGGGTGAGCTCACCGGCACCGACCAGTCCGAGCTGGACCCGCACCGGCCGTTCATCGACGAGATCACGTTCACGTGCTCGCACGAGAACTGCCAACTGGAGGCGTACCGCGTCCCCGAGGTCATCGACGCCTGGTACGACTCGGGCTCGATGCCGTTCGCGCAGTGGGGCTACCCGTACAAGAACAAGGAGATCTTCGAGAGCCGCTACCCGGCGCAGTTCATCTCGGAGGCCATCGACCAGACCCGCGGCTGGTTCTACACGCTGATGGCGGTCGGCACGCTCGTCTTTGACAAGTCCAGTTACGAGAACGTGGTCTGCCTCGGCCACATCCTCGCCGAGGACGGCCGCAAGATGTCCAAGCACCTGGGGAACATCCTCCAGCCCATCCCCCTCATGGACCAGCACGGCGCCGACGCGGTGCGCTGGTTCATGGCGGCGGGCGGCTCCCCGTGGGCGGCACGCCGGGTGGGCCACGGCACCATCCAGGAGGTCGTCCGCAAGACGCTCCTCACCTACTGGAACACGGTCGCCTTCCAGGCCCTGTACGCCCGTACGTCGGCCTGGGCGCCGTCCGCGGCCGACCCCGCGCCGGCCGAGCGCACGGTCCTGGACCGCTGGCTGCTGAGCGAGCTGAACGCCCTCGTGGACCAGATGACCCGGGCCCTGGACGGCTACGACACCCAGCGCGCCGGCAAGTTGCTCTCGGCGTTCGTCGACGACCTCTCCAACTGGTACGTGCGCCGCTCCCGCCGCCGCTTCTGGCAGGGCGACAAGGCGGCTCTGCGCACGCTGCACGAGGTCGTCGAGACGGTCACCCGGCTGATGGCCCCGCTGACCCCGTTCATCACGGAGCGGGTCTGGCAGGACCTGGTCGCCCCGGTCACCCCCGACGCCCCCGAGTCGGTGCACCTCTCGTCCTGGCCGGAGGCGGACCCGGCGGCGATCGACCCGGCGCTCTCCTCGCAGATGGCCCTCGTACGCCGCCTGGTCGAGCTCGGCCGCGCCACGCGTGCCGAGTCCGGTGTCAAGACCCGCCAGCCGCTGTCCCGGGCCCTGGTCGCGGCGTCCGGCTTCGAGACCCTCCCGCCCGATCTCCGCGCCCAGATCACGGAGGAGCTGAACGTCTCCTCCCTGGCATCGCTCTCCGAGGTCGGCGGTTCGCTGGTCGACACCACCGCGAAGGCGAACTTCCGGGCGCTGGGCAAGCGCTTCGGCAAGGGAGTCCAGGCCGTGGCCAAGGCGGTCGCGAACGCGGACGCGGCGGCGCTCTCCCTGGCCCTGCGCGAGGGCACCGCGTCGGTCGAGGTCGACGGGGAGCAGATCACGCTCTCCCCCGACGAGGTCATCATCACGGAGACCCCGCGCGAGGGCTGGTCGGTGGCGTCCGACTCGGGCGCGACGGTCGCCCTGGACCTGGAGATCACCCCGCAGCTGCGGGCGGCGGGCCTGGCCCGTGACGCGATCCGCCTGATCCAGGAGGCCCGCAAGAACAGCGGCCTGGACGTGGCGGACCGGATCGCGGTCCGCTGGACCTCGACGTCCGCCGCGACCGCCGAGGCCCTGACCGAGCACGCGCCCCTCATCGCGGACGAGGTCCTGGCCCTGGACTACGCACAGGGGGAGGCGGACGACACGTACGGCACCCCGTTCGAGGACGAGGGCCTGGCCCTCACGTTCCGTCTCCGCAGGACGGAACGCTGACCGGCACCACCTGAGCGGCCCGCCCCTCCGGCAGGAGGGGCGGGCCGCTTCTGTGTCCGGCACGGGAGGGACCCACTTCCAGCTCCCGCCCGGCGGACTCCGGGCTCCCGGCCGCGAGACGCGCCCCGCCCTACCGCCACGCCCCCGCGAGACGCGCCCTCCCCCTCCGAGCGCCCTCCACCTCCGCTCCCGGCCTGTCCGGAGCGACCCCCTCCCGTCCCTCCCGCACAAGAGGCAAGCCCTTCACACCCTCCGGCGATCGAGGAGCGGAGGCCGGAGCCCCGGTTCCGGGAACAGGCGGGACGGGGGCCAACTGGGCCCCGGTCAGCGGCCCCCAGTCGCGAGGACACGCGAAAAGGGCCGGGCCCCGGGGAGAAACCCCGGGGCCCGGCCCTTTGCCTGCCGACGGCTACGCGCTCAGCGAGCGCGAACCGCTCAGTTGTCGTCCTCGTCGATCAGGAACCCGCGCATCGGCGAAGGCGCCTGCTGCATCGGCTGCGGAGCCTGCGGCCGCACCGGCGCCATCGGCTGCGTCATGGCGGGCGACATCTGCTGCTGGCCACCGTAGGACGGTCCGCCCATGGACGGGTTGCCGCCCATCTGCTGGTTGCCGTGACCACCGTGGTTCGAGCCCATGCCGTGTCCCATCGCACCGGCACCGGCCGGAGCCAGCGAGGGCGACGGCGGCAGCGAAGCGGCGGCAGGGGCACGCGGCGGAGCCAGCGAGTCGTCGGCCTGGGTCTCCAGCTGACGCAGCTGGCTCTCCAGGTAGGACTTCAGACGGGTGCGGTACTCGCGCTCGAAGCCGCGCAGGTCCTCGACCTTGCGCTCCAGCGTCGCGCGGGCCGACTCCAGCGAGCCCATCGCCACACGGTGCTTCTCCTGCGCGTCCCGCTCCAGCGCGTCCGCCTTCGCACGCGCGTCACGCTCGAGGCCCTCGGCACGGCTGCGCGCCTCGCCGACGATCTTGTTGGCCTCGGAACGGGCCTCCGCGATCGCCTGGTCGGCGGTCTGCTGGGCGAGGGAGAGGACACGGGCGGCACTGTCGCCACCGGGGCCCTGACCGGGCTGCTGCATCTGGGGCTGCTGCATCTGCTGCTGTTGCTGCTGCTGTTGCTGCTGCTGCATCTGCTGCATCTGCTGCTGCTGGGCGTGGCCACCCATGGGGCCGCCCATCGGACCGCCCATGGGGCCGCCCTGCATCGGGCCGGGGCCGTGGGGGCCCTGCGGACCGGGACCGTGGCCACCCTGGGGGCCATGGCCGCTGGGACCGGCAGGCAGCTGCGGAGCACCGCCGGGCAGCTGGGGGGGACCCATCTGCGGGGGCTGCTGCTGCTGCTGTACCGGCGGACCAGATATGGCGGCGGGCACGGGGGCGCCGGGCCGATCCTGCTGCTCCGGCGGTTTGCGCATACCCTGCTGTTGCTGGTTCTGCGCGGCCGCACGCGTGGCTGCAGCCAGCTTGGCGCGCAGGTCCTCGTTCTCACGGAGCAGACGGGTCAGCTCCGATTCGACCTCGTCGAGGAAGGCATCGACCTCGTCCTCGTCATAGCCTTCTCGGAGGCGGACGGTCGTGAACTGCTTGTTCCGCACGTCCTCGGGGGTCAGCGGCATCTCTTCTTCACCTCTACGTAGTCGTCGGCAGTCGGCAAGACCGTATCGTTCACACGCTGCTCGCAAGCTTGCCCACGATGTTGAGCAGAATGTAGACGATGATCATCAGAACGAAGAAGGACAGGTCAAGTGCCACGCCCCCGAGACGCAACGGCGGTATGAACCGCCGCAGAAGCTTCAGCGGTGGATCGGTGACAGTGTAAGTGCCCTCGAGAACGACCACCATCGCCTTGCCTGGCTGCCATGAACGTGCGAACTGGAAGACGTAGTCCATGACCAGCCGGAAGATCAGCACGATGAGGAAACACATCAGCGCGATATAGACCACATCCAGTGCGACGCCCATGTCTCGCGCTTCCCTCTCCCCTGGCTCTCGTTAGCTCCGGCCTCCCGGCCGGCACCGGCCTCACGGCCGGGTTGTTCCTGGTGTCGTGTTCTCAGCTCTGGTTGAAGAACCCGCCCTCTGCGATGCGGGCCTTGTCCTCCGCCGTGACATCGACGTTAGCAGGCGACAACAGGAACACCTTCTGCGTCACCCGCTCAATGCTGCCATGGAGACCGAAGACAAGTCCTGCGGCAAAGTCGACAAGTCGCTTCGCGTCCGTGTCGTCCATCTCCGTGAGGTTCATGATCACCGGAGTGCCCTCGCGGAAGTGTTCCCCGATGGTACGGGCCTCGTTGTAGGTCCTGGGGTGCAGCGTGGTGATGCGGTAGGGCTCCCGCTCGGACACGACCTTGGGCATGATCACCGGTGCGTTCTTCTCCATGTTCGGGCGGTCAGGTGTGATGGATGCCACGGGTGCGATTCGGGCGGGTCGTCCGCTTTCCGCCGGGAGCTGAACCGGCTCACGCTGTGCGGGCGGTTGCACCACTCGTACCGGTTCGTCCCTTTCCCGCTCCACCTGATGCGCGGGCTGGTGCCGCCGCCGGTCCCGCTCGGGCTCCGGCTCGGGTTCGAATTCGTCATCGGGGTCGAACCCCGGACCGTCGTACCCATCGTCCTCCACGAGGCCGAGGTAGACCGCCATCTTGCGCATCGCGCCGGCCATGCTCCGAGTCCTCCGCTCTGTGGTGGATCGGCATTCGTGTCACCAAGTGCCCGAGATCCACTCCGGCCTGCCCGCCCGAAGCGGGAATGACCATATTTTCTGCTGTGGTCCGACTTGCTTCGCGACGTTACCCGAGCCGGGGTCGGACTCCGAGTACCGCCGTACCGACGCGTACATGTGTCGCCCCGGCCGCCACCGCGTCCTCGAGGTCCGCACTCATCCCTGCGGAGACCATGTTCGCAGCCGGATGGTTCCCGCGCAGGCGGGATGAGAATTCCATCAGGCGCTCGAACGCGGCCCGTTGGCGGCCCGCGTACGGGCCGGTGAGCGGGGCGACGGTCATCAGGCCGCCGAGCCGGATTCCGGGGGCCGCCTCCACCGCCGCCGCCAACTCCTCGATCGCGTCCGGGGCGACACCGCCCCGGTCCCCGCGCTCGCCGCTCTCCGCGTCCAGGGCGACCTGGATGAGGCAGCCGAGTTCACGTCCGCCCTTCACCGCCGCGGCCGAGAGGGCGGATACGAGCTTGGCGCGGTCCACCGACTGCACCACATCGGCATAACCGGCCACGGAACGGACCTTGTTCGTCTGCAACTGTCCGACAAAGTGCCATGTGAGCGACAGATCCGCACACGCTACGGCTTTGGGTGCTGCGTCCTGGTCCCGGTTCTCCGCGACATGGCGCACACCGAGTTCGTGCAGAATCCTCACGTCGCTCGCGGGATACGTCTTGGTGACCACGATGAGGGTCACTTCGTCCCGTTCGCGGCCCGCCGAGGCGCAGGCGGACGCGATGCGTTCTTCCACCTGTGCGAGGTTTGCGGCGAGTTGAGCCCTGCGTTCCGTCATGCCCTCTCAGTCCAACCAGACGTATCCGGCCAGCCGACCCGTGGTGCGGTCGCGGCGGTAGGAGTAGTGGTCGCCCGATTCCAGGGTGCAGAACGACGAGCTGTGCCGGTCGCCGACCCCGAGGCCGTCGAGCTGGGCGTGCACCCCGGCGGTGACGTCCACCGCCGGTGTCCCCCAGCTGGTCTCCGACCACGAGGCCGGGACGGACCGGGAGACCTCGGCGCGCATCTCCTCCGGGACCTCGTAGCACCGTCCGCAGACGGCCGGCCCGGTGTGCGCGACGATGCGCGAGGGTTGGGCACCGAGCGCGATCATGGCCTCGACGGCGGCCGGCACGACGCCCGCGACCAGCCCCGGCCTGCCCGCGTGGACTGCCGCGACCACACCGGCCGTCGGGTCGGCGAGCAGTACGGGGGTGCAGTCGGCGGTCAGCACCGCGAGCGGAAGTCCGCGCCGGGCCGTCACCACCGCGTCCACGGCGGGGATGTCGACGTCGTCGCCCCAGGGCCCGTCCACGACGGCCACCTCGCGCCCGTGCACCTGGTTCATCCAGACGACCCGCGCCGGGTCCAGGCCGAGCCCCGCCGCGGCGCGTTCGCGGTTCGCACGGACGGCGGCGGGGTCGTCACCGACCGCGCCGCCGAGGTTGAGTTCCCCGTACGGAGCGGCGCTCACTCCGCCCCACCTGTCGGTGAAGGCGAAATGGGCGCCACCCGCCGAAGATTCCGCGGTCTTCACCGCGTGCTGCCGACCTATCACTTCAAGAAGTCCGGTACGTCCAGCTCTTCGGCCTGGGAGTCCTGGTAGGGACGAGCCGTCGGGACGTGCGGAGGGGAGACCGGCGGCAGCGAGCTCTCGTTCGCCGCCGGCACCGGCTCGGCCGGTGCCTGGGTCTCCTCACGCGGGGGCACGGAGCCCAGCGTGCTCGCCTGGCGCACCGGCTCCGCGTTCCGCGCCGACGGTGCCGGCTCCTCGCGCTTGCCGGCGCCCACCCCGAGGACGGTCTCGCGCCGGGTCGGCGGCTGTCCGCCGTCGAAGCCCGCCGCGATCACGGTGACCCGCACCTCGTCGCCCAGCGCGTCGTCGATGACCGCGCCGAAGATGATGTTCGCCTCCGGGTGGGCCGCCTCGCTCACCAGCTGTGCGGCCTCGTTGATCTCGAAGAGACCGAGGTCGCTGCCGCCGGAGATGGAGAGCAGGACACCGCGGGCGCCGTCGATGGACGCCTCCAGGAGCGGCGAGGAGATCGCCATCTCCGCGGCGGCCACCGCGCGGTCGTCGCCGCGGGCCGATCCGATGCCCATGAGCGCCGATCCGGCCTCGGACATGACCGACTTGACGTCGGCGAAGTCGAGGTTGATCAGACCCGGGGTCGTGATGAGGTCGGTGATGCCCTGGACACCCGAGAGCAGTACCTGGTCGGCCGACTTGAACGCGTCGAGCACGCTGACCTGGCGGTCCGAGATGGACAGCAGCCGGTCGTTGGGAATGACGATGAGGGTGTCGACCTCTTCGCGGAGCTCGGCGATGCCGTCCTCCGCCTGGTTCGCGCGTCGCCGGCCCTCGAAGGTGAACGGGCGGGTGACCACACCGATCGTCAGGGCGCCGAGCGAACGGGCGATGTTGGCGACGACGGGTGCGCCGCCGGTGCCGGTGCCGCCGCCCTCTCCGGCGGTGACGAAGACCATGTCGGCCCCCTTGAGGACCTCTTCGATCTCCTCACGGTGGTCCTCGGCCGCCTTGCGGCCGACGGCCGGGTTCGCCCCGGCGCCGAGGCCCCGGGTGAGCTCACGGCCGACGTCGAGCTTGACGTCGGCGTCGCTCATCAGCAGTGCCTGCGCATCGGTGTTGATCGCGATGAACTCGACGCCCTTGAGGCCGACCTCGATCATTCGGTTGATGGCATTGACACCACCGCCGCCGACACCGATGACCTTGATGACTGCGAGGTAGTTCTGCGGTGCTGCCACGTCGAAGGCCTCTCGCCTCGAGTTACGTGTCGTCGCTTCGCGGTAGTCCCGCCGCGACGACGGATGCCGATTGGGGCGGTCCGGACGCCGACCCGAACCCTAACGTTGAAGTTTAGGGTTACCAGTGTGTCTGCTTCTCGGACTCTTCCGAACAGGACACTAAGTCGACAAGTGGCGCACGTTCAACGAACACGCCGAACCTCCCGTTTTTCTTTTCACCCTATGTGATCACCCGTAGCGCTGACCAACCAGGGTGCTGGCCAGGCCGAATACGCGTCAACTCTTCGATGCCGCCGGGGCGGTGGGTGCGCTCACGTCGAAGTGCCCCGCTTTGGGCGAGGCTTTCATGAGAGCGGCGAGGACCCGCGCCTTCACGGGCCCTTCTTCACCACTGCCCCACATCACGGTCCGCCCCCGGCTCAGGTCCAGGACGACGGAGTCGTACGACGTGATCCGTACAGCCTCGGTCTCCCCGGCCAGCTTTTCGGGAAGGTCGCCCGCGACGTCGACCGCTTCCTGCAACAGACGGTCACCGCCGAAGCGCCGCAGACTCGCCGACCGGTCGGCGTCGAGCTTCAACAGAGGTACGTGCCGGGGCGCTTCGTCCACCGTGGCGAAGCGCACGCCCTTCGCGTCCACTTCAACGAACTTTGCACCTTTTTTCACCAGCAGAACCGGCTGCCGCTCGGTCACTTTAAGGCCGATACCGTGCGGCCATGACCGTACGACATCCACGGAGTCGATACGCGGCAACTTTTGGCGCAGTCCGTCCGCCATGGCGTCGAGGTCCACGGAGACCAGCGGAGCCCCGACCGGGGCCGCCGCCGCGGCCTCCACCTCGGCCCGGGTCAGGACATCGGTCCCGCTGACCGTCACCCGCTCGACCCGCAGCCAGGAGGAGCCGTAGAGCACCCAGACGGCACCCGCGGCGACCAGCACCACGACGACCGCGGCCAGGATCAGTCGCACGCGGCCGGTCAGCCGCCGTTCACCCGGGTCGATGTGCGGCGGGCGGGCCGGGGTGTCGGCCCGCTTGGCTGCGCCGCGCTGGGCGGTCGTCGGTCCGGCCACGCTCGCTCCTTCGCCGGACCCGGGGCACGCGCCCCGGGTCCGCACCGCCTCACGCCTGGCGGCGTGCGGCAATCGCCTCGTACACCATGCCGACGAGCAGGTCGTCGGCGTCCCGTCGCCCGAACTCCGCGGCGGCCCTGGACATCTCGTACAGCCGGTGCGGATCCGCCAGCACCGGGAGGACGTTGCCCTGCACCCACTCCGGGGTGAGAGCGGCGTCGTCCACCAGCAGCCCGCCGCCCGCGTTGACCACCGGCTGGGCGTTGAGCCGCTGTTCGCCGTTGCCGATCGGCAGCGGTACGTAGGCGGCGGGCAGCCCGACGGCGGTGAGCTCGGCGACGGTCATCGCGCCCGCGCGGCAGAGCATCATGTCGGCCGCGGCGTACGCGAGGTCCATCCGGTCCACGTACGGTACCGGGATGTAGGGCGGCATCCCGGGCATGTTGTCGATACGCGGCAATTCGTTCTTCGGGCCGACCACGTGCAGGATCTGGATGCCGGACCGCTGCAGCAGCGGTGCGACCCGCTGGACCACCTCGTTGAGGTGGCGGGCGCCCTGCGAGCCGCCGGAGACCAGCAGCGTCGGCAGGTTGGGGTCGAGGCCGAAGGCGGCACGCGCTTCCGGACGGACCCGGGCCCGGTCGAGGGTGGCGATGGTGCGGCGCAGCGGGATGCCGATGTAGCGGGCACCGCGCAGCTTGCTGTCGGGGGTGGAGACCGCGACCCCGTGGGCGTACCGCGAACCGATCTTGTTGGCCAGGCCCGGCCGGGCGTTGGCCTCGTGGACGACGATCGGGACCCCCGCGCGCTTGGCGGCGAGGTAGCCGGGCAGAGCGACGTAGCCGCCGAAGCCGACCACGCAGTCCGCCTTGGTGCGCTCCAGGATCTGCTCGGCCGCCTTGATCGTGCCGCGCAGCCGGCCCGGGACGGTGATGAGCTCGGGCGTGGGTTTACGGGGCAGCGGCACGGCAGGGATCAGGGCGAGTTCGTACCCCCGCTCGGGTACGAGCCTGGTCTCGAGTCCGCGTTCCGTGCCGAGGGCAGTGATTCCCACGGTCGGGTCCTGCCTGCGCAGGGCGTCTGCGAGGGCGAGCGCGGGCTCGATATGGCCGGCAGTCCCCCCACCGGCGAGTACGACATGCACCGAAATTCACCGCTCTCCGGACGGACGCTTCGTGACGCGCCGTCTCATCGTCTTCCATCTGACCCCGGGCCTCCGCATGGCCAGGGCCGCTTTCGCCGCGGGATCCTCTCGCGCGAAGGCGATCATGAGCCCGACCGCGAACATGGTCGGCAGCAGGGCCGACCCTCCGTAGGAGAACAGCGGGAGCGGGACACCGGCGATCGGCAACAGGCCGAGCACCGCACCGATGTTGATCACGGCCTGCGCCGTGATCCAGGTGGTCACGCCTCCCGCTGCGTACCTGACGAAGGGGTCCTCCGTGCGTCCGGCCACGCGGATACCCGCATAGCCTAGAGCCGCGAAGAGGGCGAGTACCGACAGCGTCCCCGCCAGACCCAGTTCCTCCCCGGTGATGGCGAAGATGAAGTCGGTGTGGGGCTCGGGGAGTTGACCCCATTTTTCCACACTTGCCCCCAGCCCGGAACCGAACCATCCGCCGGATGCCAGCGCGTAGATTCCGTGAACGGCCTGCCAGCACGAGTCGCCCGGGCCCGGTTCGGACGCGCCGATGCAGCCGAGCCGCGACATCCGGTTGGGGCTGGTCTTGATGAGCAGGAAGCCGATGAGGCCCGCGAAGGCGAGCACCCCGGCGAAGAGCCTGGTGGGGGCGCCGGCCAGCCAGAGCAGACCGAACAGGATCGCGGTGAGGATGATCGCCGTTCCCATGTCGCCGCCGAGCATGATCAGTCCGAGCAGCATGAAGGCGACGGGCACGAGCGGCACGAGCATGTGCTTCCACTGCGTCAGCAGGCGCTTGTCCTGTTTGCGGGCGAGCAGGTCCGCGCCCCACAGGACGAGGGCGAGCTTGCCGAACTCGCTGGGCTGCAGTTGGAAGGGGCCGCCCAGGTAGATCCAGTTCTGGTTGCCGTTGACCGACATCCCTATCCCGGGGACCTGGACCAGGACCATCAGGAAGACCGTGCCCGTGAGCAGCGGGTAGGCGAGCGCCCGGTTGAGCTTCACCGGCATGCGCGAGGCGAGCAGCATCAGTCCGGCGCCGATCACGGCGGCGAGGAACTGCTTGCGGAAGAAGTAGGTGCCGGGCTTGGCGAGCTCCAGGGCCTTGATCATCGAGGCTGAGTAGACCATCACGAGGCCGAGCACGGTGATCAGGAGGCTGGACCCGAGGATCAGGTAGTAGGCGGTCAGAGGGCGGTCCCAGGCCCTGCGTGCCCGCTCGTACATCCGCCGCACCCCGGCGCCCCTGGGCGGCCGGGGGGCCGTGCTCCGGCCGCCCCCTCCTCCGCGGGGCGCGGCGGGCCGCCGGGCGCCGGTGGCCGGGCGGTTCCGCAGGACGAGTCCCGCGGGCTCCGCACGGCCTGCGGGGCCTGCCGGGAGCGGTCCGGCGAGCAGGGGCGGGGTGAACGCCCGGCTGATCGCCGCTCCCGCCCGTGAGCGGTCCGCTCCGCGCGCGGCTGAGCTCTCGTCGGCCGGCATTGTCGCTGTCCCCTCCACTGCTCGTGCCCGGGGGTGTCGCCGGGGCCCGGGGGGGCCGCGGCGGTGCCGCTCGCGTCCCGGTGACCCGGTACGGTACGGCGCGGAGACCGGGCCCGTCAGGCGCTCTCGTCGGCGAGACGGCGGACCGCGTCCGCGAACGCCTCGCCCCGCTTGTTGTAGTTGACGAACATGTCCATCGAGGCACACGCGGGTGCCAGCAGGACGGTGTCGCCCGGCAGGGCGAGCCGTGCCGCCTCCCCGACCGCTGCGGACATCGCACCAGTGTCGGTCCGGTCGAGGTCGACCACCGGTACCTCGGGGGCGTGTCGCGCCAGGGCTTCGCGGATCAGGGCGCGGTCGGCGCCGATCAGCACGACGCCCCTCAGCCGCTCGGCCGCCCCGGTCACCAGTTCGTCGAAGGTCGCGCCCTTGGCGAGGCCGCCCGCGATCCAGACGATCGGGTCGTAGGCCGCGAGGGAGGCCTCGGCGGCATGGGTGTTGGTCGCCTTGGAGTCGTCGATGTAGGTGACGCCGTCGACGTCCGCGATGTGCTCGATGCGGTGGGCGTCGGGGCGGAAGGCCCGCAGCCCGTCGCGCACGGCCGTCGGCGGTACGCCGTAGGCGCGGGCGAGCGCCGCCGCGGCCAGGGCGTTGGCGATGTTGTGCGGTGCGGGCGGATTGACGTCGGCGACCTCGGCGAGCTCCTGGGCCTGCTTCTGCCGGTTGGTCACGAAGGCCCGGTCGACGAGGATGCCGTCGACCACGCCGAGCTGCGAGGGACCCGGAGTGCCGAGGGTGAACCCGATGGCGCGGCAGCCCTCCTCGACGTCGGCCTCGCGCACCAGGTCCTCGGTCGCGCCGTCCTGCGCGTTGTAGACGCAAGCGACGCTGTTGCCCTCGTAGATCCGGCCCTTGTCGGCCGCGTAACCGGCCATGGAGCCGTGCCAGTCGAGGTGGTCCGGAGCCAGGTTGAGGACGGCCCCGGAATGGGCGCGCAGCGAGGGCGCCCAGTGCAGCTGGTAGCTGGACAGCTCGACGGCGAGCACGTCGTACGTCTCGTCGCCGAGCACCGCGTCCAGCAGGGAGACCCCGATGTTGCCGACCGCGGCGGTGCGCAGACCGGCCGCTTCGAGGATCGAGGCGAGCATCCGCACGGTCGTGGTCTTGCCGTTGGTCCCGGTGACCGCGAGCCAGGGTGCCGGCTCCCTGCCGTCCTGCCCCCGCAGCCGCCAGGCGAGTTCGACGTCGCCCCAGACGGGGACGCCCGCCTCGGCGGCTGCCAGGAAGAGCGGCTTGTCGGGCTTCCAGCCGGGAGCCGTGACGACGAGCTCGGTGGACTCGGGCAGGGTGGCCCCGTCACCGAGGCGCACGGTGATGCCGAGCGCCTCCAGTTCGGCGGCCTGGGCGCGGGAGCGCTCGTCGTCGCCGTCGTTGACGACGGTGACGCGGGCCCCGCGCTCGTGCAGGGCACGGGCCGCGGGGATGCCGCTGACCCCGAGCCCGGCCACCGTGACGCGCTTGCCCTGCCAGTCCACGTTGCTCACTTCTTGGCTGCCCATCCCGCGTAGAAGAGGCCGAGGCCGACGATCACGCACATGCCCTGGATGATCCAGAAGCGGACCACGACAAGGACCTCGGACCACCCCTTGAGTTCGAAGTGGTGCTGGAGCGGTGCCATCCGGAAGACCCGCTTGCCGGTCATCTTGAACGAGCCGACCTGGATGACCACGGACATGGTGATCATCACGAAGAGGCCGCCGAGGATGGCCATCAGGAACTCGGTGCGGGAGCAGATCGCGAGGCCCGCGAGGGCGCCGCCGAGGGCCAGCGAACCGGTGTCGCCCATGAAGATCTTCGCGGGCGAGGTGTTCCACCACAGGAAGCCGAAGCAGGAGCCCATCAGCGCGGAGGCGACGACCGCGAGGTCGAGTGGATCGCGTACCTCGAAACACGCCTGTGGGTTGGTCAGCGTGGTCGCGTTGGCGCAGGACTCCTGGAACTGCCACAGCCCGATGAAGGTGTACGCGCCGAAGACCATCACCGAGGCGCCGGTGGCCAGGCCGTCCAGACCGTCCGTCAGGTTCACGCCGTTGGACATGGCGAGAATCATGAACAGCGCCCAGACGCAGAACAGCACCGGGCCGATGGACCAGCCGAAGTCCTCGACGAACGAGAGCCGGGTGGACGCCGGGGTGTTGCCCCGGATGTCCGCGAACTGGAGGGAGAGCACGGCGAACGCGACGCCGACGATCAGCTGGCCGGCCAGCTTCGCCTTGGCCCGAAGGCCCAGCGAACGCTGCTTGACGATCTTGATGTAGTCGTCGAGGAAGCCGACGAGGCCCATCCCCGCCATCAGGAACAGGACGAGGACGCCGGAGAAGCGCATCTCCTCGCCGGTGATCACCTTCGCCAGGACGTACGCGATGATCGTCGCCAGGATGAAGGCGATGCCACCCATGGTGGGCGTGCCCTTTTTACTGCCGTGGGTACGCGGGCCGTCGTCCCGGATGAACTGCCCGTAGCCCTTGCGGGCCAGAAGTTTGATCAGCAGCGGAGTGCCGACCAGGGTCAGGAAGAGCCCTATGGCTCCCGCGAAGAGGATCTGCCTCATCGGACGGCGACCTCACCCTCGGTCGCGTTATCCAGCAGTGCCAGGGCGACCCTCTCCAGGCCGACCGACCGGGACGCCTTCACCAGCACGACGTCTCCCGGGCGCAGTTCACTGCGCAACAGGTCGACGGCCGCCTCTGCGTCGGACACGTGCACCGACTCCTCACCCCACGAACCCTCGTTGTATGCGCCCAGTTGCAGCCAGGAGGCTTCTCTGCCCCCGACAGCGACGAGCTTGCTGACGTTGAGCCGGACGGCGAGCCGTCCGACGGCGTCGTGCTCGGCGAGCGACGCGTCACCGAGCTCGGCCATCTGACCGAGCACCGCCCACGTGCGCCCCCCGTCTGCCCGTCGGGCCTTGCCCATGGCGGCCAGCGCACGGAGTGCGGCTTTCATGGATTCGGGGTTCGCGTTGTAGGCGTCATTGACGACCGTCACACCGTCCGGACGCTCGGTGACCTCCATGCGCCAGCGGGAGAGGGTGCCCGCCTCGGAGAGCGCCTCGGCGATCTCAGTCACGGACATGCCCAACTCATGGGCGACGGCGGCCGCGGCGAGCGCGTTCGACACGTGGTGCTCACCGTACAGGCGCAAGGTCACGTCGCTGCACCCGGTGGGTGTGTGGAGCGCGAAAGCGGGCCGGCCCTCGTCCGTGAGCCGGACGTTCTCTCCCCGTACGTCCGCATCCGGGGCCTCTCCGAAGAGGAGTACCCGGGCTTTTGTACGGGACGCCATGGCCCGCACGAGCGGGTCGTCGGCGTTGAGGACGGCGAGACCGTCCTCGGGCAGGACCTCCACGAGCTCGCCCTTCGCCTGGGCGATCGCCTCGCGGCTGCCGAACTCCCCGAGGTGGGCGCTGCCGACGTTGAGGACCAGACCGATCCGCGGAGGCGTCAGGTCGGCGAGGTAGTGGATGTGGCCGATGCCCTTCGCGCCCATCTCCAGCACCAGGTGGCGGGTTTCCGCCGTGGCGCGCAGCGCGGTGAGCGGCAGACCGATCTCGTTGTTGAGGGAGCCGGGCGTCCAGACCGTGGGCGCCCGGCGCTCCAGGAGCTGGGCGATCAGGTCCTTCGTGGACGTCTTGCCGGCCGATCCGGTCAGCGCGACGACGGTCGTGCCGAGGCGTTCGACGGCGGCGCGTGCGAGGGCGCCCAGCGCGGCCACGACGTCGTCGACGACGATCGCCGGGACTCCGACGGGGCGGGAGGCGAGCACGGCCACCGCGCCCGCCTCGACGGCGCGCTGCGCGTAGTCGTGGCCGTCGACCCGCTCACCCGCGAACGCGGCGAAGAGCGAGCCCTGCCGCACCTCCCGGGAGTCGATGACGACGGGGCCGGTGACGACGGCGGACGGGTCCGGAACGTCGTGCGGCTGCCCACCGACGATTCCGGCGATCTCGGCGAGGGAAAGGGGGATCACTTGGTCATCCCTGACTGTTGTTCTCGTGGGTGTGTACGCGGTCCTCCGGGGCGTGCACGGCGCGCGTGCGACCCAGGGAGCGCTCGATGGCCTCGCGCAGGACCTCGCGGTCGTCGAAGGCGCGAACGACTCCGTGGATGTCCTGCCCCTGCTCGTGTCCCTTTCCGGCCACCAGCACGGTGTCGCCGGGCTCCGCCCGGGCGACCGCGGCGGCGATGGCCGCGGCCCGGTCGGCGTCCACGAGCACGTCACCGCGCTCGTGGACGGGCACCTCGGCGGCGCCGGCGAGCATCGCGGCGAGGATCGCCAGGGGGTCCTCGGAGCGGGGGTTGTCGGACGTCAGCACGGCGGTGTCGGCGAGCCTGGCCGCGGCGGCGCCCATCGGGCCGCGCTTGGTCGTGTCGCGGTCGCCGCCGCAGCCGAGCACGATGTGCACCCGGCCCTCGGTGACCTTCTGCAGGGAGCGCAGGACGGATTCGACGGCGTCGGTCTTGTGCGCGTAGTCGACGACCGCGAGGTACGGCTGTCCGGCGTCGACGCGTTCCAGCCGCCCGGGGACACCGGGGACGGACGCGACGCCGTCCGCGGCGGTCTGCGGGTCGATACCGGCGACGGCCAGGGTGACGATCGCGGCGAGGGTGTTGGCGACGTTGAACGGGCCGGGCAGCGGGGCCCTGGCGGTGATCCGCTCGCCCTTGGGGCCGATCACGGTGAAGCGGCTGTCCCGGGGCCCGACTTCGACGTCGTCGGCCCGCCAGTCGGCGTCCGGGTGGCCTTCGGCGGAGAAGGTGACGACCGGGACGGACGCCTCGTCGACCAGCCTGCGGCCGTACTCGTCGTCGAAGTTGACGACCCCGAGCCTGCTGCGCCGCGGGGTGAACAACTGCGCCTTCGCCTGGAAGTAGTCCTCCATCCCGGAGTGGAACTCCATGTGCTCCGGGCTGAGGTTGTTGAACACGGCGACGTCGAAGACACAGCCGTCGACGCGGCCGAGCACCAGGGCGTGGCTGGAGACCTCCATGGCGACCGCCTCGACGCCGCGCTCGCGCATGACGGCGAACAGGGCCTGGAGATCGGTCGCTTCCGGGGTGGTGCGCTCCGACTTGATGCGCTCGTCGCCGATGCGCATCTCGACGGTGCCGATCAGCCCGGTGCTGCGACCGGCGCCGCGCAGCCCGCCCTCGACGAGGTAGGCCGTGGTGGTCTTGCCGGAGGTCCCGGTGATGCCGATCTGCAGGAGCCCGATGCCGGGCCGCCCGTAGATCTCCGCGGCGATGTCGCCCATACGGCCGCGCGGGTCCTCGGTGAGCAGCACCGGGAGGCCGGTGGCGGCGGCGCGGTCGGCCCCTGCCGGGTCGGTGAGGATCGCGGCCGCGCCGAGGCCTGCGGCCTGGGCGGCGAAGTCGGCGCCGTGGAAGCGGGCGCCGGGCAGAGCCGCGTACACGTCACCGGGGCGCACGGCCCGGGAGTCGTGGGTGATTCCGGTGACCTCACCGGGTTCCTGCGGTCCGGCGCCGAGCCTGGCTGCCAGCTCTCCGAGGGAGGTCGGCCGCAGCCGGTCCGGTCGGGGCGCTCCCGGATAGGTCACAAGCGCGTCCTTCTGAGTGGTTTGGAACTGATCAGCGTGGGGCACGGCGGTGAGCGTACCGGGCCGACCCGGCCTCCCGCGAAGCGAGGGGCCGGGTTTGCGGTACTTCTCGTTCCGGTTCCCGGGATCGGGCGTGATGGTCGTCACTGGGCGTTTCCCGGGTCACTCGCCGGGATCGAAGGACACCGGCAGCCGGGCGGGGTCGCTGCCGGAGGGCGCGGTCTGGAGGGTCTTCAGGGCGAACTCCATGACCTTCTTGTAGATCGGACCGCAGATCTGCCCGCCGAAGTAGCTGCCCTTGGTGGGGTTCTGGATCGCGCAGTAGACGGTGACCTGCGGGTTGTCGGCCGGGGCGAAGCCCGCGAAGGACGCCGTGTAGCCCTTGTAGACGCCGCGTACGGGATCGACGCGGTTGGCCGTCCCGGTCTTGCCCGCGACCCGGTAGCCCTGGATGTGGGCCTTGGTCCCGGTGCCCTCCCGGTCGTCGACCACGGACTCCAGCATCTTCGCCAGGGTCCTGGCCGTCTTCTCGCTGACCACGCGGGTGCGTTCGGGGGCCTCGGACGCCGCGTAGCGGCCGTCGGCCCCCTTGGTGCCGCGGACCAGGGTCGGCTCGATCCTGACGCCGCCGTTGGCGATGGTCTGGTAGACCGACGCGGCCTGCATGGCGTTGAGCGACAGGCCCTGGCCGAACGGGATCGTGTACTGCTGCGAGGTCGACCAGTCCTTGGGCTTGGCCAGGATGCCGGGCGACTCCCCCGGGTAGTCGAGCCCGGTGGTGCTGCCGAGGCCGAATTTGCGCAGGTAGGAGTGCAGGACCTCGTTGGCCTCCGACTGCGTCTTCCCGAGCTGTCCGGTGGCCAGGATGGTGCCGATGTTGCTCGACTTGGCGAGCACCCCGTTGAGCGTGAGGTACCAGGTGGGGTGGTCGATGTCGTCCCTGAACGCCCGGTCCCCGCGCCGCAGCCGGTTGGGGACGGTGACGTGCGTGCCGGGGGTCGCGACCCCCTCCTCCAGCACCGCCGCCATAGACATGACCTTGCTGGTGGATCCGGGCTCGTACACGTCCTGGAGCGCCGCGTTGCCCAGGGCCGCCGAGTTGACCTGCGAGAGGTCGTTCGGGTCGAAGCCCGGGGCGTTGGCCATGGCCAGCACCTCGCCGGTCCTCGTATTCTGGACGATGACGTAGCCGCGGTCCGCCTCGGACTTCTTCACCTGGTCGGCGATGGCCCGCTGGGCCGCCCACTGGATGTCGCGGTCGATGGTCAGCTCGATGTCCGTGCCCTCGACGGCCGGGATCTCCTTGGATCCGGCGGTCGGTACGGGACGGCCTCCGGCCTGGGCGTACCTGATCTTGCCGTTCTCGCCCTGGAGCTGCTTGTTCAGCTGTGCTTCCAGGCCCCCGCCGCCCTTGCCCTCGGCGTTGACGAACCCCAGTATCCCGGCGGCGAGATCACCGTTCGGATAGACCCGCCTGGTGGTCGGCTCCTGAAGGACGCCGGCGAGCACGTTGGCGCCCGGGCCGCCGTCGGCCTTGTCCTCGGCCGCCTTCTCGGCGAAGACGGACTTGAGGTCCTTGATCTGCTTCCAGACCTGCGGGGTCTGCCGGGTGGCCAGCACGGTGTATCGGCTGGCGGGGGCCGACAGCTTCTTCGTCAGCTCCGCCACGTCCTTGTCGAGGATCGGGGCCAGTAGCGCCGCGGCCTGCTGCGGCGCGTCCGGGGCCTTGCTGTCCTCGGGGGTGAACATCTTCGGGTCGGCGGTGATGTTGTGCGCGTCCACGCTGGTGGCCAGGGCGATGCCGCCGCGATCGGTGATCTCCCCGCGTTCGGCCGCGATCGTGTACTCGAGGTAGCGGTTCTTCTCGGCCTTGGCCGCGTACGCGCCGGCGTCGACCGCCTGGACCTGGAGGAGCCGGATGACGAACGCCAGCATGACGAGCGTCAGACAGAGGCTGATCAGGCGCAGGCGCGGGCGCGGGCTGCCGAGCCGGATGGCCTGGGGGGCCCCGCCGCGCGAGCGCCCGTTGCGCGGCCGGCCGGGCGAGGACCCCGGCCGCCCGGATTCCCGGCGTGCGGAGGGCCGTGGCCGCCCGGAGCCGCTCGCGCCACTGCGGGGGCGCGCGGGGCCGGGGACACGGCGGCGCGGCGGTTCCTTGGACGGCACTGCGTCACCTGCCGGGACTCGTCGGGGGCGGAGTGGTGGATGTCGCGGTCGGCGACGGGGCAGCCGCGGAGGGCTCGGCGGGGGCGGTGGTGGCGGCATTCGCCTCAGGTGTGGGCGCGACCGCGGGGGACGGCCCGGCGGTGGCCCGCTCGGGCACCCCGCGGACGGTGCCGTCCGGGTTCAGGAAGGCGGGGTTGCCGCCGGGCACCATGCCGAGCTGCCGGGCGCGCCGCTCCAGCGCGTCCGGCTGGGAGTAGCTGTCGACGTCCCGCTGCAGGGCCTGCTGCTCGTCGGTGAGTTCGGTGGTCTCCCTCTTCAGCTTGCTCAGCTTGAAGGATCCCTCGTTGAGCGCCGAGTTCAGCAGCAGCAGCGAGATCAGGCCACCGGCGAGGAGCAGCACGACCAGCAGGACGAAGGGGGTGCGGGCGGCGGTGCTCGGACCCGCCGGCATCAGCCGGGTGAGCCGGCCGGCCCGCCCCTTCGTCTGCTCGGCCGTCCTGGTCACCGGCCCTCCCCCGCCCTTCCCGGCCTCCGGCCGGCCCGGCGGGGCGCGCTCACCGCTCCTCCGCTCGGATCCGCTGGGCGCCGCGCAGCCGGGCGGGGGCGGCCCGCCGGTTCTCGGCGACCTCCTCCTCGGTGGGCAGTTCGGCGCCGCGGGTCAGCAGCTTCAGACGGGGCTGGTAGCGCTCGGGGACGACGGGCAGTCCGGGCGGCGCGGTGTTGGCCGCGCCGGCCGCGAAGACCTGCTTGACCAGCCGGTCCTCCAGCGAGTGGTACGAGAGGACGGCGATCCGGCCGCCGACGGCGAGACTCTTCACCGCGGCCGGGACGGCCCGCTCCAGGACGGTGAGCTCGCCGTTGACCTCGATGCGCAGGGCCTGGAAGGTCCGCTTGGCCGGATTCCCTCCGGTGCGCTTGGCAGCCTGCGGCAGGGAGTCGCGGATGAGCTCCACGAGGCGGGCGCTGTTGCTGAAGGGTTCCCTCTCGCGCTCGCGTACGACGGCGGAGACGATCCGCTTGGCCTGCTTCTCCTCGCCGTAGGCGCGCAGGATCCGTACGAGCTCGCCCGGCGGGTAGGTGTTGAGCACCTCGGCGGCGCCGATGCCGGTCGTCTGGTCCATGCGCATGTCGAGCGGGGCGTCCTGGGCGTACGCGAATCCGCGGTCCGCCTCGTCCAGCTGCATGGAGGAGACGCCGAGGTCGAACAGGACTCCCTGGACCTCGGGGACCTCCAGCCGGTCGAGGACCTCGGGCAGCTCGTCGTAGACGGCGTGCACCAGGGTGGCCCGGTCGCCGTAGGGGGCGAGGCGCTCGCCGGAGAGCCGCAGCGCCTCCTTGTCGCGGTCCAGCGCGATCAGGCGGACGTCCGGGAAGGCGGCGAGGAGTGCCTCGCTGTGGCCGCCGAGCCCGAGGGTGCAGTCCACGACCACCGGCGGCCGGGGTCCTGTCGCCTCCAGAGCCGGGGCCAGCAGGTCCAGGCACCGCTGGAGCATCACCGGGACATGTCGGGTCTGGCTCAATGCGCCCTCTCAGGCTCTGCCCCGTGTGGCTGCACGTGCGGTCTGGTCCCCGCCCGCTCGGAAGGGGAGGTCCGCCGGCGCCGGGGAAGGGGCGTCGGCCGACCGACGAGCGGGAGAGGGCCGGGCCGCATGTACGCCGCACATCACGGGGAATTCGAAAACATGCGAACTGTGCACAATGTGCGGGCGTGTCGGTAACTTCGCGTCACTTTAGTCCACCCTGCCATTCGATCGATTCCTGATCAACGAACCCGGCAGCGCGTCGCACCACTCGCACGGTCCGGAACGCTCACCCGGGCGGACGCGGGACTGTGAGGCTTGTGGTTTACCTCACAACAAGTCTTGTTGAGGTTCTTTGTCCCCTTCCACAGGACGCCGGGAGACGCCATGACGGTTAACGTCATAGCCATGTCGACTTCCGCGCAGTCCTCCGCCGAGACCGATGCTCCCGTCGCAGGTGCGGCCCGATCCGGAGGGACGGTCACCGACCGGCTCGTCGAGGCGAACGCCCTCTACGCGGGCGAGTTCCGCGATCCCGGTATGGACGCCCGGCCCGTGCTCCGCGTCGCCGTGGTCGCCTGCATGGACGCCCGTCTCGACCTGCACGACGCGCTCGGCCTGGAGCTGGGCGACTGTCACACCATCCGGAACGCGGGCGGTGTGGTCACCGACGACGTCATCCGGTCACTGACCATCAGCCAGCGTGCGCTCGGCACCCGCAGCGTCATACTCATCCACCACACGAACTG
Organism: Streptomyces clavifer; assembly: GCF_036345975.1. NCBI lineage: Bacteria > Bacillati > Actinomycetota > Actinomycetes > Kitasatosporales > Streptomycetaceae > Streptomyces > Streptomyces clavifer. The sequence goes on from NZ_CP107793.1 coordinate 1,973,682, forward strand.
CGGCCTCGAGAGCATCACCGAGGAGTTCCGCCAGGAGCTGGAGCACGAGGTCGGGCAGCGGCCCGTGTGGGCGGTGGAGGCCTACAAGGACGCCGACCAGGACGTACGTCAGTCGATGCAGCGCGTGCGCACCTCGCCGTTCCTCCTGCACACGGACGACATCCGCGGTTTCGTCTTCGACGTGACGACCGGTCTGCTGCGCGAGATCCTCCCCGCTTCCTGAAGCTCCGCCCTCCCGTGACTTCGCACCGACATACGCCCCACACCCGGCATTTCGCCCCTGGTTGTCCACAGGCGAGTGACACGAAGCGGTAACGGCAACAAGAATGTGGGTGTGACGGTCTCCGGGTCCTCCGGAGAGTGTCCGTATTTCGGGGCGGTCCGGGCATCTCTGTGCCTCGGCCCGTGCGCAAAAGGGCCGAGGAGGGCCGGGTGACGACCTATGACGATCGAGCGAGCCTCACAGATCTGACCACCACAGCGGAGCGGGTGCGCAGGTCGGTGGAGGGTGTGATCGAGGGCAAGCCTGAGGTCGTACGGCTTTCGCTGACCGTGCTGCTCGCTGAGGGGCATCTGCTGATCGAGGATGTGCCCGGGGTCGGCAAGACGATGCTGGCCAAGGCGCTGGCGCGGTCCATCGACTGCTCGGTGCGGCGTATCCAGTTCACGCCGGACCTGCTGCCTTCGGACATCACCGGGGTGTCGATCTTCGATCAGCAGCGGCGGGACTTCGAGTTCAAGCCCGGGGCGATCTTCGCCCAGATCGTGATCGGCGACGAGATCAACCGCGCGTCGCCGAAGACCCAGTCGGCTCTGCTGGAGTCGATGGAGGAACGCCAGGTCACGATCGACGGCGAGACCTACGAGCTGCCCAATCCGTTCATGGTCGTCGCCACCCAGAACCCGGTGGAGATGGAGGGCACGTATCCGCTGCCCGAGGCTCAGCGCGACCGGTTCATGGCCCGTGTGTCGATCGGCTACCCCAGCGCGGAGGCCGAGCTCCAGATGCTCGACGTGCACGGCGGGGTCTCGCCGCTGGACGACCTGCAGCCGGTGGCGCACGCCCACGACATGGTGAAGCTGATCGACGCGGTGCGCATGGTCCATGTGGCCGAATCCGTGCGGCGGTACGCGGTGGAGCTGGTGGGGGCCACCCGTGGTCACCCGGACCTCAGGCTCGGGGCCTCGCCGCGTGCGACGCTGCACCTGCTGAGGGCGGCCAAGGCCTCCGCCGCTCTCAGCGGGCGCGACTACGCCCTGCCGGACGACGTCCAGGCACTCGCGGTGGCGGTGCTCGCGCACCGGCTGCTGCCGACCGCGCAGGCGCAGCTCAACCGCCGTACGGCCGAGCAGGTCGTGCTGGAGATCCTGCAGCGCACGCCCGTGCCCACGTCGGGCACCTCGGCAGCGCACGCGCCGCCGCAGCAGCAGCCCGGCCGCCCGGTCTACGGCCAGCAGCCCGGCGCACGGCGGCTGTGATGGCGGCCGGAGCGCCCGGCCCCGTGGACGACGGTGACGACAAGGGCGGCCTGCGGGCGGCGCTGAGCGGTCTGACGACACGGGGCCGGTCCTTCCTCGCCGCCGGTGTCGCCGCCGCGGTCTGTGCCTATGTGCTGGGCCAGGGTGACCTGCTGAGGGTCGGACTGCTGCTCGCGGTGCTGCCCCTCGTCTGCGTGACCGTGCTCCACCGCACCCGCTACCGGGTCGCCGGCAGCCGGCGGCTGTCGCCGTCGCGGGTCCCCGCGGGGTCGGAGGCGAGGGTCCATCTGCGCATGGACAACGTGTCCCGGCTGCCCACCGGTCTCCTGATGCTCCAGGACCGGGTTCCGTACGTGCTCGGCCCCCGGCCCCGGTTCGTACTGGACCGGGTGGAGGCGGGCGGCCGGCGTGAGGTGTCCTACCGGGTCCGGTCGGATCTTCGCGGGCGCTACCCGTTGGGGCCGCTGCAGCTGCGGCTGAGCGATCCGTTCGGGATGTGCGAGCTGACCCGCTCCTTCAGCGCGTACGACACCCTCGTCGTCGTGCCCCGCACCGAGGTCCTTCCGACGCTGCGGCTGGCGGGCGAGGCCTCCGGGTACGGCGACGGGAGGCAGCGTTCGCTGGCCCTGGCCGGCGAGGACGACATCATCCCGCGCGGCTACCGGCACGGGGACGACATGCGGCGGGTGCACTGGCGCTCCACCGCACGGTACGGCGAGCTGATGGTGCGCCGTGAGGAGCAGCCTCAGCGGGCCAGGTGCACCGTGCTGCTGGACACCCGGCGCGGCGCGTTCCAGGGGGCCGGGCCGGACTCCGCGTTCGAGTGGGCGGTGTCGGGGGCGGCCTCGGCACTGGTGCACATGCTGGAACGCGGCTTCGCCGTGCGGCTGCTGACGGACGACGGGCACTCCGTGCCGGGCGAGAGTGCCGACGGGTTCGCCGGAGCCGCCCAGGAGTCCGCGGAAGCGGCGGGCCTGATGATGGACGCCCTCGCGGTTGTCGAGCACTCCGACGGGGGTGATCTCTCCGGTGCGTACGACGTCCTGCGCGGGAACAACGAAGGGCTGCTGGTGGCGTTCTTCGGCGATCTCGACGAGGGGCAGACGGCTGTGGCGGCCCGCATGCGGCAGCGCAGCGGTGCCGCCGTCGCGTTCGTGCTCGACGGCGCCGACTGGGCGCGCGGCAGGGACGGAGCCCCTCCGCCGGCTGCCGACCGGCTGCGGCTGCTGCGGGAGGCGGGCTGGACGGCCGTGGCGGTCCGGCCGGGGGCGGATCTCGTCCAGCTGTGGCAGCGGGCGGGCGAGGAGCGCACGGCCGGTGCGACGACAGGTTTCCCCGGGGGATGGTCATGAGCGGGCGTACTCGGCTGGCGCTGTGCGCCTTCGCTGCGACGATGATGACGGCGGGGGCCCTGCTGCCCCTGGTCGAGCCGTCGAAGTGGATCGTGCAGGCGGCCTTCCTGCTGGCGATCCAGGGCGCCGTCGGGGTGCTGGCCCGCCGGGTGCCGCTGGCCCGGATCCTGACGGTCTCCCTGCAACTGCTGGTCACCCTGCTGCTGCTGACCGCGTCGTTCGCCCGGGAGCACGCCCTGTTCGGCGTACTGCCCGGCCCGCAGGACATCCAGCGGCTGGCGGAGCTGCTCACCTCGGGCGCCGACGACGTCAGCAGGTACGACACACCGGCGCCCGCGACGGACGGCATCCGGCTGATGCTGATCGGCGGGGTGCTGCTGATCGGGCTCGCCGTGGACGTCCTCGCGGTGACGTTCCGTACCGCGGCGCCGGCCGGTCTGCCGCTGCTGGCGCTCTACTCGGTCGCGGCCGGGCTCTCCGACGGAGGGGCGGGCTGGGTCTGGTTCCTTCTCGCTGCGTGCGGTTATCTGCTCCTTCTGCTGGCCGAGGGCAGGGAACGGCTGTCCCGGTGGGGGCGGGTCTTCGGCGGTTCCTCGCACTCCCCGGGCGGCCCGGCGTCCGGCATGGACGGACCGTCCGGGCACGCCTTCGCACCGGTCCGCACCGGGCGGCGCATCGGGGCGGTGGCGCTGGGCATCGCACTGGTGGTTCCCGCCGCGCTGCCCGCGCTGGACGGCGGCTTGCTGAGCGGTACGGGCGGCGGCAGCGGCCGGGGCGGCGGCGGAGGCACGATCTCCGCGGTGAACCCGCTGGTCTCGCTGCAGAACAACCTGAACCAGCCGGAGAACCGGGAGGTGATGTCCTACCGCACCAACGCCACGAACCCGCAGGACATGTACCTGCGCATCCTGGCCCTGGACCAGTTCAACGGGAGCGAGTGGCGGCCGTCGACCCGCCGGCTGAGGGATGTGCCGGAGAGGCTGCCGCAGCCGGCCGGCCTGGGCGGGGACGTCGACGTCACCGAGATCAGGACGAACATCTCCGCGTCGGCCTCGTACCAGCAGACGTATCTGCCGCTGCCCTACCCGGCGAGCGAGGTGGACGTCGAGGGCCGCTGGCGGTACGAGCCCGAGGGGCGCACGCTCGTGGGCGACGACGGCCAGACGACGCGCGGTTCCCGGTACGAGGTCGGCAGCCTGGTGGTGGAGCCGACCTCCGGGCAGCTCGCCGGGGCGCCGGCACCCCGTCCGGATCTGGCACGTGAGTACACGCGGGTTCCCGCTTCGCTGCCCGAGGTGGTCCAGGAGACCGCCGAACGGGTGACGGAGGGGGCCTCCAACGACTACGAGCGTGCGGTCGAGCTGCAGGACTGGTTCGCCTCCGGGGGCGGTTTCCGCTACGACACGACGGTGACGTCGGGGACCGGCACGGCGGCCATCGAGCGCTTCCTGAAGGACAGGGAAGGCTTCTGCGTCCACTTCTCGTTCACCATGGCCGCGATGGCCAGGACGCTGGGCATTCCGGCCCGCGTCGCCGTGGGCTTCACACCGGGTACCGCCCAGGCGGACGGTTCCCTGTCCGTGGGCCTGCGGGACGCGCACGCGTGGCCCGAGCTGTACTTCGAGGGCGTGGGCTGGACCCGCTTCGAGCCGACCCCGTCCCGGGGCTCCGTCCCGTCGTACACCCTGCCGGACCTCCCCGAGGAGGGCCCGAGCAGTCCTGCACAGCCGTCGGAGGGTGCCTCCGCGGCGCCCACGGCCGCCCCGTCCGTCTCGGAGACCTGCCCGGATCAGCAGGCGCGCCAGGGTGAGTGCGGTGCGTCGGCTGCGCCCGCACCGGCGGAATCCGGCGGTCCGTGGACCACGGTGAGGACCGTGCTGCTGGTCGGGCTCGGTGCCCTGGTGGTGCTGGCCCTCCCGCTGCTGCCGATGTTCTGGCGGCTGCGGGCCGGCTCGCGGAGGCTGGGCCACTCGGAGGGCCGGACGCCGGCGGACGCCGCGGTCAGGGTCCTGGCCGCGTGGCGGGAGATCACCGACACGGCTTGGGACCACGGCATTCCGCCGGACGAGTCGCAGACCCCCCGCAAGGCGGCGGCGCGCGTCGTGCGGCTGGGGCAGCTCGACGGCACCGCGGCCGCCGCGGTCCATCGGGTGGCGGGGGCGGTGGAGCAGGTGCTGTACGCACCCGAGCCCCGCGCGACCACCGGTCTGTCCGAGGACGTACTGGCCGTCCGGGCGGGACTGCGCGCGGCCACCGGCCGTATGGGACGCCTGCGTGCCACGCTCGCGCCGCGTTCGGCCGTTCGGGTGATCTGGGCGCTGTCGGAACGCCGTGCGGCCCTCACCTCACGGTGGGCGAACCGTCCCGCCCGCGACCGCTGGTCCGCTCGCCTGCGCCGCCCGTCCCGCCAGCGGGGCTGACCCCGCCCCGGCCCGCGCACGTCCCGCCCGGACCGGGCGGGACTGCTCGTCACGAGGCGGTACCGGGCGACGGCCCACCGGTCGCGAGCCCCGCTCCCGGCCGCCCCGCCCGTCACCGGGAGGGGCGGCCGGACGGCCGCCTGCCTGCCTGCCTGCCGCACGGCGCGGGACTCGGGGAAGCCCGGCCCTCCACCCGGCCGGGCACGGGCGAGCAGCTCACCGCTGGGACCGCACGCCCGGCAGCCCGCCCGTCCTGCAGCCCGATCATGGCGGGGCAGCCTCCGGAGGGACTACGCGGCGCGGGCTCGTCCCCCCGTGCCCAGCGTTGCAGCGGCCTTCATCAGGGGCCCTCCCCCGTGCCCGCCGTCGCGGGGCCCGCCCCCCGCCCGCCATCGTAAAAGCGCCTCCGGCAGCCGCTCGCCGCACGGGGCGGGACAGCCCCGCCCCGTCACACGGCCGGCCCCGGGCCGGTCCGCGCACCGCAGGGCCGGTGGGGCAGTGGGCTCGCCGCGGGGCCGGTCGGGGCGGCGTGCTCCTCGCAGGAACCGCTCGGCCCGCGCGTCACGGAGGTCCTGCCCGGTGGCCGGGTTCTCCTGGCGGCGGTCTGCGCCGTCCGGGTGGGCGCGGGGCGGTGGGCGCGCCAAAACGTGAGGGGCGGTCGCATTGCTGCGACCGCCCCTCACGCATGAGGTCCCACGTCACGTGGCCGGAACACGCGGGCCGGACCCGGGTCGGGCGGTGGTGCCCCGCGCCGACCAGGGAACGGTGGTACGTTCATTGGCCCTGTTCGTCGCGGCGGCGCTGCCACCGCTGCTCGATCCGGTTCATCATCGACCGGCGTTGCCTGGGATGTCGGCGTTCGCCGCCGTCCCCGCTCCCGCTCCCTGCCGACTGCTGCTGCTCACCGGGCTTGGGCGCTTTGCGCCACCCGGTGACCGCCAGCACGGCGCAGCCCAGCATGACGAGGAATCCCACCACGCTGATCCAGATCTGCTGGGCGACCATTCCGGCCATGAGGAGCGCGATACCCACCAGAAAACCGGCCACCGCCTGGTAGACCCGTCGCCGGGTGTACCTGCGCAGCCCGCTTCCCTCAAGCGCTGTAGCGAACTTGGGATCTTCGGCGTACAGCGCTCGCTCCATCTGCTCGAGCATTCGCTGCTCGTGCTCCGAGAGCGGCACGGAGTCCTCCTCGTCGTCGGCCGCGGGGGGCGACCGGTATGCGGCCCTTCCAGGATAGGCAGGGATTCGCCCCCGTGAAACCCGCCCTCTAGCCATAGCCAGTCCGGACCGCCATGTCGGCTCGGCTGCTGAGGCGTAGATTCCCCGACCTCCGATCCGTCATGCCGGATGGTGTCACCCGATCATACGGGGCCCGCGCCCCGATCGGGTGTTCCGGGCGGTACTCCGTCTGCAGCTGCGTTGCTGATCAGCCGTGCTCCGGCTGCCCGCGCCACGGCTCAGACGCGCTTCTCGCCCAGAACGTGCAGCTGGGTCGCCACCGCGTGGAAGGCCGGCAGTTCCGCGACGGCTGCCTCCAGGCGCAGGAGCGCCTCCACGGCGCCGGGCTCGGTATCCACCAGAACGCCCGGTACGAGGTCGGCGAAGACCCGCACCCCGTGGACCGCGCCGACCTCGACGCCCGCGGCGGTGACCAGCTCGGTCAGCTGCTCGGCGGTGAACCTGCGGGGCACGGGGTCACCCTCGCCCCAGCGTCCTGCCGGGTCCGTCAGTGCCTGCCGCGCCTCGGTGAAGTGGCCCGCGAGCGCCCGGGCCAGGACCGCACCGCCCAGTCCGGCACCGAGCAGGCTGAGCGCGCCGGACGGACGCAGCGCCTCGACCGCGTGCCGTACGCCCTCTGCGGGGTCGTCCACGTACTCCAGGACCCCGTGGCACAGGACCGCGTCGTAGCCGGCGCGGTCCACCACCTCGAACAGGCCCAGGATGTCGCCCTGGACTCCGCGGACCCGGTCGGCGACCGCGGCCTCGGCGGCGCGCCGCTCCAGGGCGAACAGGGCGTTGGGGCTGGGGTCCACCACGGTGACGCGGTGCCCGAGCCGGGCGACGGGCACCGCGAAGTTCCCGGTGCCGCCGCCGGTGTCCAGCACGTCCAGGGCATCCCTGCCGGTCGCCTTGACCCGACGCTCGAGAGCGTCCTTGAGGACGTCCCAGACCACAGCGGTACGGAGGGAGGCACGGGGGCGCAGCTGGTCCGACACGGCAGTTGACTCCTCGGCACGGTGCCGCCACGGACGGCGGAGCGTGAACAGTGCAGGTGGTTACGGGTGCTGTCCACCCTATTGCCTCGCACCGCCGTCCCGGCCCCCGCCTCGCGCCACCGGCGCGGGGGCCGTTCCCTTCACCGCCCGGGGCCGCTACCGGGGCCGGTCCCTCCGCGGCTGCGGCAGGACCGGCTGGAGCACCAGAAGCCGTTCGACCAGGCGGAGGAACATGGCCGCGTCGCGCAGCAGGTCGTCGGCGTCGCGGATGGTGGCCGCGCCGGGTATGCCCGCTTCCGCGCGGGCCCGGCGCCCGGCCCCGGAGGCGAACAGGGCGCTCCATTCGGTGAGTTCGGGGGCGATTTCCGGGAGGACCTCCCAGGCGCTGCGGATCCTCTCCCGGCGGCGCCTGCTGGTTTCGGGCCGGCCACGGGCGGCCAGCACGGCTGCTGCGGTGCGCAGCGCGGCCAGATGAGCGGTGGCGTAACGCTCGTTGGGCACGTCGAGGACGGCGGCCTCGTCCAGGCCGCTGTGGGCCTGGGCGAGCAGATCGAGAGCGGCGGGCGGCGCCGTGGTGCGGCGCAGAACGGGGTGGACGTCGGTTGCCGGACCGGTCAGTGAGGGTGCAGGGCTGCCTGCGCGGCGCCGCGGGGCAGCGGCTGCGGACGAGCTGGCCATGACGAACCTCCTGTCGTCGTGTGACGGCTTCGTGGCCGTATGCATCCATCGTGACGGACACCACTGACAATCCCTCAGAAATACCCTCTGACCTGGCATTCCATGCATCCGGCCGACCGATTGCCCACCGGAGGGCAGGCCTGCGGGCCCGCCCCGCCCGGTGCGCGGCCGCCCGGCCCGCGGGAGCGGGGGCACCCGGCGTTGTGCATCGCCCGCGAGTTCGGGTAACTTTTTGCACTGACTGGTCAGTGCAAAAGATCGATGGTCGGACAGAGGGGTGGGGTCGTCGTGGACAGCCCGCACGGGGCGGCAGTGAGCGCCGAGGACTTCGGACTGGAGGGGCCCCGCGGCTGGGCCTTCCAGGGAGTGGACTTCACCGCGGATCCCGGATCGCTGGTGGCGGTCGAGGGCCCGTCCGGCTCCGGCCGCACCTGCCTGCTGCTCGCGCTGACCGGCCGGATGCGTCCCACCCGGGGCCATGCGGAGGTGGGCGGCCACCGCGTGCCCGGCCGGCTCGCCGCCGTCCGCGGGATCAGCGCGCTGGGACCCGTCCCCGGGGTGAACGACCTCGACCCCGCCCTCACCGTCGCCGAACACCTGCGGGAACGGGCACTGCTGCAGCGCCGCTTCGACGGTTCGGTGCGCTCCCTGCTGCGCCCCCGCGCCGAACGGGCCGCCACCGCACGGGCGGTGATCGACACCGCGCTGGAGGCCGCGGGGCTGGACCCGGCCGCGCTGCCGAAGGCCGGACGCACCTCCGTGCGGGACCTGGAGCGCATCGAGTCCCTGCGGCTGTCCGTGGCCCTCGCGCTGATGGGCCGTCCGCGGCTCCTCGCCGTGGACGACACCGACCTCAAGCTCTCCGCGGCGGACCGCGCCGCGGCCTGGAAGCTGCTGCGCGCCCTCGCGGACGGCGGGACCACGGTGCTCGCCGTGTGCAGCGAGGCCCCCGAGGGCGCGCTGACCGTCCGTACCGGAGCCCCGGCGGGGAACGAGAAGGCCGCCACCGAGGCGGACGACGACACGACCGAGGAGGAGACGGCCGATGCGATCGCCGAAACTGGCCGCGCTTGAGCTCAGGCGGTTCGGCAGGGGCCGGATGCCGCGTGCCGCACTGGTGGCGCTCCTGCTGCTGCCCCTGCTGTACGGCGCCCTGTACCTGTGGTCGTTCTGGGATCCCTACGGGCGGCTCGACAGGATCCCCGTCGCGCTCGTCAACGAGGACAGGGGCACGAGCACCGGGGGCGAGCACCTCACGGCCGGTGACGACATCGCCGGCCGGCTGCTCGACTCCAAGGTCTTCGACTGGCACGAGGTCGGCCCGGAAGAGGCCGGGAGAGGAGTGGAGGACGGGACGTACTACCTCTCGCTGACCATGCCCGCCGACTTCAGCAGGCGGGTCGCGTCCAGCGCGGGCGACTCCCCCGAGACCGGCGCCCTCCAGGTCCGTACGAACGACGCCAACAACTACATCGTCGGGCAGATCTCCCGGACGGTGTTCGCCGAGGTCCGCAGCGCCGCCTCGACGCAGGCCTCGCGCGGCTTCCTCGACCGGATCTTCATCAACTTCTCCGGCCTCCACGACGCGACGGCCAGAGCAGCCGCGGGGGCGGACGACCTCGAGAGCGGTGTCACCAAGGCGAAGAAGGGGTCCGAGGACCTCGCGGACGGGCTCAAGGACGCCAAGTCCGGCAGCGGCACGCTGTCCGGCGGGATCATCAAGCTCGACAAGGGCGCGGGCGATCTGGAGACGGGGTCCCGGCAGGTCGCCGGCGGCACCCAGCTGCTCGCCGACGAGGTCAACAAGGTGGCCGCCGACGTACGTCCGTTCCTGAAGGACAACGGCAAGGCGATCGGCGACACCGCCCGGCTGGTCTCCGACTCGTCCGAGGCCGTACGGGACAATCTCGACCTGCTGGCCGAGACGGCGCCCACCGCTTCCGCCGCCGCCCACACGGCCTCCGACGACCTGGCGGAGGTGTACCGCGTCCGCTGCGAGGAGCAGCCGCTGCCCGACCCGGGGGTGTGTCCCCAGCTGAAGCGCGCGACGACCGCGGCGGCCGATGTCGCCGGGGTCGCCGACGACGTGAACACGCTGGTCACCAAACAGAACGGCGATCTGACGAAGCTCCGCGCGCAGCTGACCACCCTGCAGAAGCAGGCGGACGCCCTCGCGAAGCGGTCACCGGACCTGGACACGGACCTGGAGTCCGCCGTCGCGAAGATCAACGCGCTCAACACGGGTGCCCACAAGGTGGCCAAGGGCGCCGACACGCTCCACACCGGGCTGGGCACGGCCAAGACCGGTGCCGGAGACCTGGACACGGGACTGGGGAAGCTCAAGAAGGGCGCGAAGAGCCTCGACAGCGGGCTGTACCGGCTCGGTGACGGCTCGGCGACGCTCGCCCAGGGTCTGAACGACGGCGTCGGCAAGATCCCCGACTACGACAAGAAGGACCGCGACGACCGTACCGGCGTCATGGCCGACCCCGTGCGGCTGGCCTCCTCGTCGCTGCACGCGGCCCCCAACTACGGCACCGGCTTCGCCCCGTACTTCATCCCGCTCTCGCTGTGGGTGGGAGCGATGGTGGCGTACATGCTGATCCAGCCGCTCAGCCGGCGGGCGCTGTCGGCCGGGGCGCCGGCCTGGCGCATCGCGTTCGCGGGCTGGCTGCCGGTCGCCGCGATCGGCCTGCTCCAAGTCGTCGCCCTGATGTCCGTGCTGCACTGGCAGCTCGGCCTGGAGATGACGCACCCAGTCGGCACGATCGCTTTCCTCGCCCTGGTGACCTGCTGTTTCGCCGCGATCGTGCAGTGGCTGAACGCCCGCTTCGGCGCGGCGGGACGCATCCTCGTCCTGGCGGTGCTGATGCTCCAGCTGACCTCGGCCGGGGGCACGTACCCCGTGCAGACCAGCCCGGGCTTCTTCGGCGCGATCCACCCCTACCTGCCGATGACGTACGTCGTGGACGGGCTGCGCAGGCTGATCACGGGCGGCGGTCCCGGCCCGGTGTGGCAGGCCTGTGCCGTCCTGCTGGCCTTCACCGCGGGGGCCCTGGCCCTGACCGCGCTCTCGGCCCGCCGCAAGCAGGTGTGGACCCTGGACCGGCTGCATCCGGAGCTCAGTCTGTGAGCGCGCCCGGACCTGTGAGAATCGTCGGTATGGACAGCAGTAGCACCACGCGCCGCCAGGCCACGCGGCAGAAGCTCTACGAGGCGGCGGTGACCCTCATCGCGGAGAAGGGCTTCTCCGCGACGACGGTGGACGAGATCGCCGAGCGTGCCGGGGTGGCCAAGGGCACGGTCTACTACAACTTCAAGAGCAAGACCGAACTCTTCGAGGAACTGCTGCGGCACGGTGTCGGGCTGCTGACGGCGTCGCTGCGTTCCGCCGCCGAGGAGACCGACGCGCGCGAGGGCACCCGGGTCGAGGCGCTGGACGCGATGATCAGGGCAGGGCTGGTCTTCATCGACCGCTACCCGGCCTTCACCCAGCTGTACGTCGCCGAGCTCTGGCGTACGAACCGCGCCTGGCAGTCGACCCTCCTGGTACTGCGCCAGGAGGCCGTCGCCGTGGTCGAGGAGGTGCTCCGGGACGGTGTGGCCAACGGTGAGCTCAGCGACGAGATCGACATCCAGCTGACGGCCGCCGCGCTCGTCGGGATGGTGCTGGTGGCGGCCCTCGACTGGCAGGCCTTCCAGCCCGAGCGGACCATCGACGACGTGCACTCGGCCCTGTCCCTGCTGCTGCACGGCCGTGTCAGCGGGCGCTGAGGCCCCCCGGGGAACACGACGGCGCACGAAGACGCCGGGCCGGTGGAATTCGATCCCCCTCGAATTCCACCGGCCCGGCGTCCTGGTGACTCCGCAGAACCCTCCCCGTGACCCCGTTCCCCCGTGGTCCCCGGGCTCTCCGTCGTACCCCCGTCGCGTCCGGAGCGCCGCACCGTTCCGCCGCCCCGTGCCGGCGGTCCCGGCGCTGCGCCCCTTCCGTGGTCCCCACTCTTCCGTCCGCAGCGGGCCCGGCCCATCCGTATCCGTACTCATCTCCTCCACTGGGTAGGGATACTCAGACCTGTGTGCCGGGGCCCACCTGCCCGGCCCGCGACGGGTCACGATCGTGTCCTCGGCCCTGCTCCCCCGGTGGTCACCGGACTTCCCGGGTTCACCGGCGCCCCGGCGGAACGGTCCGGCACCGGCCTCACGGACGACCTGCCGGCTCCACCCCTTAGGGTCTCTGACATGGCACGAATTGCGGTGATCGGCGCCGGGACGGGCGCGATGGCGGCGGCTGCGCGGCTCGCCGTGGCAGGCCACCGGGTGACGGTGTACGAGCGGTCCGGCACGCACGGCGGCTCGCTCGGCCGCCATGCCCGGGACGGCTTCGTCTTCGACACCGGCCCCTCGCTGCTCCATCTCCCGGCGGTCTACCGCGATCTGTTCGTGAAGACGGGCAAGGAGCCCCTGGAGCAGTGCGTCACGCTCACCCAGGTCGATCCGGCGAGCCGCCATCTCTTCGCGGACGGCACGGCGGTGTCGCTGCCCAACGCTTCACGGGCCGGCGTGGTCGGCGCGCTGGACGAGGCACTCGGGGCGGGCGCGGGGGCCCGCTGGGGGGAGTTCATGGACCGGGCGGGAACCGCCTGGGACCGGTCGCGCAGGCCCCTCCTGGAGGAGCCCCTGCGCGACGACCGGCAGGCGCTGGGCCGGGACCCCTACCCGGCGGTGCGCCGGCGGAGGCTGCTGCGTCCCGCCCGGCAGGCGGGGACGGTGGCGGAGGTGGGCCGCCTGGAGCTGACGGATCCCCGGCTGGCGGCCCTCCTGGACGGATACGCCCTGTCGTACGGCCTGGACCCCCGCCACGCACCGGCCGCCGCGGCCCTCCTGCCGTACATGGAGGAGACCTTCGGAAGCTGGTACGTCGCCGGGGGGATGCGGGCGCTCGCCGACGCGGTCCACGAGCGGTGTCTGGCCCGTCGTGTGACGTTCGTCTTCGGCGCCGAGGTGGTCCGGGTCGCCGAGAAGGACGGCCGGGCCGCGGGCGTCGAGCTGGCGGACGGCACGGGCGTGGAGGCCGACCACGTCGTGCTGGGTGCGCAGCCGCGCCCCGGGCTGCTGCCCGGTCAGGAGCGATGGCCGGGCGCGGTGTCCGGGGATCTGCCGGGCGCGCGGCGCCACGGGGCGCCGGGCCGCTTCCTGGTCCTGCTCTCGCTGCGCGGCGCCCGGGAGCCCGGTGCCGTGCACCGGACCGTGGTGCACCCGGCGGACGGGGCGTCGGAGCAGGAGGCGGTGTTCGGGGGCCGGACCGCGGAGCGGCCCACGGTGACGGTCCTGCGTCCGGACGACCCGGCCACCCGCCCGGACGAGGAGCACGAGGCGGTGACACTGATGGCAACGGTGGCTCCGCACGGACCGGTCGACTGGACGGACACCGCGCTGTGCGAGCGGTTCACGGACACGATGATCGGCCGGGCCGCCGAGGCCGTACCGGGCCTGCGAGAGCGGATACTCCGCTCCGAGGTGCGCACCCCGGTGGACACCGAGGCCGACACGGGCGCCGAGGGCGGTTCGGTGCCCGCTCCGGCCCTGGCGGGGGCGGGCGGCGCCTACCTGCACGCCGGGAACCGCACACCGCTGCCCGGCCTGTACCTGGCCGGCGGCTGGTCACATCCCGGTGGCGGACCGGCCCACGCGGGGATGTCGGGTGCCCTGGTCGCCGGACTCGTCGTGGAGGGCGACGGCTTCCGCGGCTCGCAGTGAGCCGCGGACCGCGCGTCGGGGTCCGGCCGGCCGGTCAGTAGCGGTACTGCTCGTTCTGACCGGTGTCGTACCCGTTCCCGTACGGGGCGGGCCGGGTCGGCGCCTCCGGGGGCAGCGGGGGGTACTGCTCGCTCTCGCGCTGCTGCGGGACCCAGACGCCGCCCGGCGGGGTGTCGGAGGCGTACTGGTCGGAGTGGGCGTCGGTGGGCTGCTGCGCGCCGTCGTAGGTGTCGTAGGCGTTGCCGTAGCCGTCGTACGCGGCGTACTGCCCGGTGCCCGTGGTGGTGCCCGACCCGATGTACGGGTCCGAGTAGGCGGCGTAGCCCGCCTGTTCGCTGCCGTAGTCGTACTGCCCGGTGGCGTAGCCGTCCTGGCCCTGGTGGACCTCCTGGCCCTGACCCTGGTACGTCTCCTGGCCCGGATAGGTCTCCTGGGGCTGGTAGGCGCCCTGGCCGCTGTACGTGTCCTGGGCGGGCTGCGCGTAGCCGGTGTACGGGTCGTAGGGGGCGTACTGCGGCTGCTGTTCGCTCTGCGGGTCCTGCTGGTCCCTGGCGTCCCTGGCGGAGTGGGCGGCATCGGTGTAGATGCCGTACTGGCCGGTATCGTCCGGCAGCGGCTGCGGTTCGTAGACGGCGGAGGCCGCGGTCTCGGGGGCGGCCTCCTCGTACTCCAGGCCGGAGACCTCGAGTACGGGCTCCCGGCCGGCGGACCGCTCGTTGCCACCGCGGCGGCGACGACGGCTCTCACCGGGGCTGCCGCCTATGGCCCAGCCGGTGGAGAAACCCTTCCGGAAGGAGAGCGTCACATACGTCTGCCCCGTCGCGAAGGCGATCGCGCCGAGGGCGATCACCGGCACGGACGCGATCAGCACACCCAGGACCACACCGAGGAAGCCGCCGAAGGCGAGCAGCCGCCAGCGCAGGCGCGCCTTGTACTGCAGCAGCACCTCGCCCAGCAGCCACAACGCCACGATGCCGAATGCGATGTAGAGGACCGTCCAGCCCACGCCCGCCCCCTCCTGCGGCCACCGCCCCGGTTGGTGGCGGGTACGGCCGGTCACGACTGCTTGTGCAGTCCGAGATTCTCGTAGATCTCGAGCGTCGCCGTCGAGTTGTTGAGCGTGATGAAGTGCAGCCCCGGGACACCCTCGGAGAGCAACTTCGCGCAGAACTCCGTGGCGAACTCGATGCCAATGGAGCGTACAGCGGCGGGGTCGTCCTTGGCGGCGAGGATGCGGTCTTTCAGTGCCGGAGGCAGGGACGCGTTGCTGAGCTGGGCGAATCTTTCCAGCTGTTTGACGCTGGTGAGCGGCATCACCTCGGGAATGACCGGGGTTTCGCAACCCGCAGCGACCACGCGGTCACGCATCTGCAGATAGCTCTCCGGATGGAAGAACATCTGGGTGATCGCGTAGTCGGCCCCGGCGCGGCACTTGTCCACGAAATTCCGGACGTCGGAGTCCCAGTCGGCCGACCGCGGGTGCATTTCGGGAAAGGCCGCGACGCCGACGCAGAAATCACCGGATTCCTTGATCAGTCGGACGAGGTCGGCGGCGTACCGCACGCCCCGCGGGTGCTCGACCCACTCGCCCATCGGGTCGCCGGGCGGGTCTCCGCGCACCGCGAGGATGTTGCGGATCCCCGCGTCGGCGTACTGCCCGACCATGTTGCGCAGTTCGGCGACGGAGTGGTCGACGGCGGTGAGGTGCGCGACCGGGATGAGCGTCGAGTCGGCGGCGATCTGCTGGGTCGCCCGCACGGTCCCGGCACGGGTCGAACCACCGGCCCCGTACGTCACGGAGACGAAACTCGGACGCACCGCCTCGACCCGGCGCAGGGCGTTCCAGAGGTTCCGCTCGCCCTTTTCGGTCTTGGGCGCCCAGAACTCGAACGAGTACGACGTCTTGCCGGTCGCGAGCAGCTCACGCACGGTGCGAGCGTGATCCGTCCTGGTGGAAGGTGTGCCAAGGGCCATACTGGGAGGTTAACCAGGGCTCGGCGGTACCCCAACCGGACAGCGCGATTTGACCGGAATGAGACGGTTGTTGTCCACCCTTCGGACAGCCGGCCCTCTGGGTGGGCGGCCCCGCGGTGGACCGCCCCGCGGTGGACCGCCCCGCGGGGCGCGAGGTCCGCTCCGGCTCAGACGGCGCGCGCCCGGACGCGCGCGGCGAGTGCCGCCGCCGCCCCGGCAGGATCGTCCGCCTCGGTGATCGCCCGCACGACGACGACGCGGCGCGCGCCGGCGTCCAGCACCTCGTCCAGGTTGCCCGCGCCGATCCCGCCGATGGCGAACCACGGGCGCGGCTGTCCGAGCGAGGCGGCGTAGCGCACGAGGCCGAGGCCCGGCGCGTGCCGGCCGGGCTTGGTCGGGGTGGGCCAGCAGGGGCCGGTGCAGAAGTAGTCGACGCCCGTCTCGGCGACGGCGGCGTCGACCTCGGACTCGGCGTGGGTGGAGCGGCCGACGACCACATCGCCGCCGATGACGGCGCGGGCGGCGGGCACCGGGAGGTCGCCCTGTCCGAGGTGCAGCACGTCGGAACCGATGGCGTGGGCGACATCGGCCCGGTCGTTCACCGCGAGCAGCTTGCCGTGGCGCTTGCAGGCGTCGGCGAACACGGCGAGGTGGTCGAGCTCCTCCGCGGCTTCCATGCCCTTGTCGCGCAGCTGGACGATGTCCACCCCCGAGGAGAGCACGGCGTCGAGGAAGTCCGGCAGGTCGCCCTGCCGCTTCCTGGCGTCCGTGCACAGGTAGAGCCGGGCGTCGGAGAGCTGCGAGCGAGGCGTGGACATGTGGTGTTCCCCCGTCGGTGCGTCAGTGGTCACTGTGTCGGTGCAGCCGTGAGCGGAGTGCGGGCCGTGTCTGTCACGGC
Source organism: Streptomyces clavifer (assembly GCF_036345975.1). NCBI lineage: Bacteria > Bacillati > Actinomycetota > Actinomycetes > Kitasatosporales > Streptomycetaceae > Streptomyces > Streptomyces clavifer. Next base: position 1,990,462 of record NZ_CP107793.1, read on the forward strand.
CCGCACTCCGCTCACGGTCGTACGGTCAGACGGCGAGCGCCTGGGCCCGGCGCTTCACCTCCGTACCGCGATTCTCACTCAGGGCCTGCGCGGGTGTTCCGGGCAGGCTCGGGTCGGGGGTGAAGAGCCACTCCAGCATCTCTTCGTCCTTGTAGCCGTCGTCCCGCAGGAGCGTCAGGGTCCCTGGGAGACCCTTGACCACCTTGTCGCCGTCGATGAAGGCGGCGGGCACCTGCAGCGTCCGGTTCTCACCACGTCGTACGGCGATCAGCTGGCCCTCCTTGACCAGCTGGCGTACACGCGTCACCTCGACATCGAGCATTTCCGCGATGTCGGGAAGGTGGAGCCATGCGGGGACGAGAGCATCGATCTTTGCGTCAATCTCGGTCACAGGGACAAGCGTGCCATCCCGGACCGGCAGTCGGTAGCCGGGCCGACCGTACGGGGCCCCCGCCCGGTCCTAGAGCACCGCCGATCTCAGCGGTACGGAGGGGTCGGCGGCGCGCACCGGATCGATCCGCGCGCCGGCCTCGACCAGCTTGCGCCCCTGGGCGAGGTCGCGCGGCCTGCCGACGGCAAGGACCGCGACCAGGACGCCCGCGCGCAGCCAGCAGACGGTCCAGGCGGCCTCGGCGGGGTCTCCCCGCCACAGCAGCGTGTCGGCGCCGGCGTGGTGGCCCGCGTACTGCACGAAGCGGCCGAACTGCTCGGACCAGAAGTAGGGCACCGGGTCGTACGTCCGCGGCAGCCCGTCGGCTACCGCGGCGGCGACCGCCCGGGGCCCCTGGAGGGCGTTGTCCCAGTGGTGGACGAGCAGACGCTCGCCGTAGCGGGCGGAGGGGAAGGACGCGCAGTCGCCCACGGCGTACACGTCGGGCAGCGAGGTGCGCAGGGAGCCGTCGGCGGTGACCGAGCCGTCCGGACCGAGCGCGATGCCCGAGCCGGCCAGCCAGCCGGTGGCGGGGCGGGCGCCGATGCCCACGATCACCGCTCCGGCGGGGACGGCCCGGCCGTCCGTCAGGTGGACGGCGCCCGGTTCGACGCGTGCGACCCGGGCGCCGGTGAGGAGTTCCGCCCCGCTCTCGGCGTACCAGGCGGCCATCGGAGCGGCGACCTCGGCGGGCAGGGTGCCCGCGAGGGGGCGTCCGGCGGCTTCGACGACGGTGACCGCGCAGCCGGCGGCGCGGGCCGCGGTGGTGAACTCGGCGCCGATCCAGCCGGCCCCGACGACCACGACGTCGTGCTGCCTCTCCAGTACGGGCCGCAGCCGTTCGGCGTCGTCGAGGGTGCGCAGCAGGTGCACCCCGGGGACCCCCTCCGAGCCGGGCAGGACGAGGGGCTCGGCCCCGGTGGCGAGCACCAGGACGTCGTACGGGACGGGGCCCTCCGGGGTGTCCAGCTCGTGTGCCGCGGCGCGCAGGCCGGTCACGTCGAGGCCCAGGCGCAGGGTGATGTCCAGCGCCTCGAAGTCGACGTCGAACGCGGAGTCCTCCGCCTTGCCGAGCAGGACCGCCTTGGACAGCGGCGGCCGGTCGTACGGCTGGTGCGGTTCGGCGCCGATCAGGGTGACGGGGCCCGCGAAGCCCTGTTCGCGAAGTGCCACGGCCGTCTGGACGCCGGCCATGCCCGCGCCGACGACCACGACGCGGCGCGGCCGCTCTCCCGCTGTCCGGTCCCACGTCTGCTCGCTCACCGGGCCAGCCTAGCGACCTGACGGGACGTCAGGAGACGGCCTCCTCCACGACGCTCGTCCCGCTGCCCTCCTGGGACTCCCACTCCCACCGCTCGTCCAGCCGCACCCGGCCGTCGGGAAGGTCCGTGACGACGGACACGCAGTGCCCCGCGGAGGTCGTTCCGTCCTGCTTCAGCTGGACGTACCGGAAGTCCAGCCGGTCCGCGTCCCGGGTGCCGACGAGATGGCCGCGGACGACGTCGCCGCCCGCGTACTCGGCCCAGACCCGCCCCTCCCGCTCGTGGTACGTGAACCGGGTGCGGGTGCCGACCTGACCGGGGGCCTGGTCGGCGACGGGCGCGAGGACGAGACCGTCGAGTGAACGGGCCACGGTGGCTGCTCCCTTACTGGCCGTGGGCGGCGGGGTCTAGGCTGGCCACCGTAAGGCACTCGCGGGAGCCCGGGCGCACCGGGCTGAGAGGGAGGCTGACCGGCCTCCGACCGTACGAACCTGATCCGGGTCATGCCGGCGAAGGGAGGGGCTGGACGCCCATGCGCACCTGCGGGAACACCTCTGACGTCCTGGTCGTCGGGGGCGGCATCATCGGCCTGGTGACCGCCTGGCGGTCGGCCCGGCTCGGCCTGTCCACGGCGGTGATCGATCCGGAGCCCGGCGGCGGCGCCGCCGGGGTCGCGGCCGGAATGCTGGCCGCCGTCACCGAGCTCCACTACGGCGAGCAGATGCTGCTCGGCCTCAACCTCGCCTCCGCCGCGCGCTATCCGGAGTTCGTGGCCGAGCTGGAGGAGGCCAGCGGTCAGGGGACCGGCTTCCGCACCTGCGGCACGCTGTCCGTCGCGCTGGACTCCGACGACCGGGCCCATCTCCGGGAGCTGCACGCGCTGCAGCAGCGTTCGGGGCTGGACTCCGAGTGGCTGAGCGGCCGCGAGTGCCGCCGTCTGGAACCGATGCTCGCGCCGGGGGTACGCGGCGGACTGCGGGTCGACGGCGACCACCAGGTGGATCCGAGGCGGCTGGCCTCCGCCCTGGTCACCGCGTGCGAGCGGGCCGGGGTGGTCTTCCACCGGGTCTGGGCGCAGCGCCTCCTCGTCGCGCGCGGCCGCGCGACGGGGGTCGTCCTGGCGGAAGGTACGGAGACGTCGGCCGGTCAGGTCGTCCTGGCCGGAGGCAGCCTCAGCGGCCGGTTCGAAGGGCTGCCCGAGGCGGTCGTGCCGCCGGTCCGGCCGGTCAAGGGGCAGGTGCTGCGTCTGACCGTGCCGCCCGCGTACGCCCCCTTCCTCAGCAGGACCGTGCGCGCCGTGGTGCGCGGCAGCCATGTCTATCTCGTGCCCCGGGCCAACGGCGAGCTGGTCGTGGGCGCCACCAGTGAGGAGCTGGGCTGGGACACCACGGTCACCGCGGGCGGGGTCTACGAACTCCTGCGCGACGCCCACGAGCTGGTGCCTGGCATCACCGAGCTGCCGCTGACGGAGACCCGGGCCGGACTGCGCCCCGCGTCGCCGGACAACGCGCCGCTGCTGGGTCCGACCGCGCTGCCCGGTCTGCATCTCGCCACCGGCCACCACCGCAACGGGGTGCTCCTGACCCCCGTGACCGGCGACGTGATGGCCCAGGTGCTGACCACCGGCGAACTGCCCGAGGTGGCCCGCCCCTTCACACCGGGCCGCTTCGGCCCGTCCCCCGCAGCCCTCTCCCCCGCCCCCGCGTCCCAGGAGCAGCCCGCATGACAGAGCCCGCCCCCGCCCCCGTGCCCGGTTCCGTGTCCGTCTCGGTGTCCGTCAACGGGGAGCGCCGCAGCGTCCCGGCGGGGACCCCGCTGGACGCCCTGGTCGCGACGCTGACCACCGCCCACGCCGGGGTCGCCGCCGCGGTCAACGAGGCGGTCGTCCCGCGCGGCCAGTGGTCCGCCACCGCTCTCGCCGACGGTGACCGGGTCGAGGTCCTCACCGCGGTCCAGGGAGGCTGACCGTGTCCGACGATCTCCTCGCCCTCGGCTCCACCGCCCTGTCGTCCCGACTGATCATGGGAACGGGCGGGGCGCCGAGCCTCGACGTGCTGGAACGCTCACTGATCGCTTCGGGCACCGAGCTGACGACCGTGGCGATGCGGCGGCTCGACCCGACCGTCCAGGGTTCGGTGCTCTCCGTACTGGAACGGCTCTCGATCCGCGTCCTGCCGAACACCGCGGGCTGCTTCACCGCGGGTGAGGCCGTTCTGACCGCGCGGCTGGCCCGGGAGGCCCTGGGCACCGACTGGATCAAGCTGGAGGTCGTCGCCGACGAGCGGACCCTGCTGCCCGATCCGATCGAGCTGCTGGACGCCGCCGAGGTCCTGGTCGACGACGGCTTCACCGTCCTGCCGTACACCAACGACGATCCGGTCCTGGCCCGGAAGCTGGAGGACGTGGGGTGCGCGGCGGTCATGCCGCTGGGGTCCCCCATCGGTTCCGGGCTCGGCATCCGCAATCCGCACAACTTCCAGCTGATCGTCGAGCAGGCCGGGGTGCCGGTGATCCTGGACGCCGGTGCGGGGACCGCCTCGGACGCGGCGCTGGCGATGGAGCTGGGGTGCGACGCCGTGATGCTCGCCTCGGCGGTGACCCGGGCCCAGGAGCCGGAGCTGATGGCCGCTGCGATGCGGCACGCGGTGGACGGCGGGCGTCTGGCGTACCGGGCCGGCCGGATCCCGCGGCGCCACTTCGCCGAGGCGTCCTCGCCCACCGGGGGCCGGGCGGCGCTGGATCCGGAGCGCCCGGCCTTCTGACGTCGGCGTCCGCGCGACCGGCCCCCGTGTCACCGCACGCACATGTCCCTGTCACGGCTCGGCCCCAGAACGGCCCCGGGCGCACCGGGGCCGTCCGCCGTGTCCGTGGCGGCTCGTAGACTCGTCCTGTGGACACGACCCTCCAGGACCCTCTCGTCGGGCAGCTGCTCGACGGCCGCTATCGCATCGATGCGCTCATCGCCGTCGGCGGTATGGCCACGGTCTACCGGGCCACGGACACCCGGCTGGACCGGGTGCTCGCCCTCAAGGTGATGCACCCCGCGCTGGCGACGGACGCGGCGTTCGTCGAGCGCTTCATCCGTGAGGCCAAGTCGGTGGCCCGGCTCGCGCACCCCAACGTGGTGGCCGTCTTCGACCAGGGCGCCCAGGGCGCGTACGTGTACCTGGCCATGGAGTACGTCGCGGGGTGCACGCTGCGCGACGTGCTGCGCGAGCGCGGGGCCCTGCAGCCCCGGGCGGCGCTGGACATCCTGGAGCCGGTCCTGGCGGCGCTCGGCGCCGCGCACCGGGCCGGCTTCGTGCACCGTGACATGAAGCCGGAGAACGTCCTGATAGGGGACGACGGCCGGGTGAAGGTCGCGGACTTCGGCCTCGTCCGGGCGGTGGGCACCGTGACGGACACCACCGGTTCGCTCCTGGGCACGGTGTCGTACCTCGCCCCCGAACAGATCGAGCACGGCACGGCGGACACCCGCTCGGACGTGTACGCCTGCGGCGTCGTGCTGTACGAGATGCTGACCGGCGGCAAGCCGCACACCGGCGGGACCGCCGCCCAGGTCATCTACCAGCACCTCAACGAGGACGTGCCCGCCCCGTCCGGTGCCGTTCCCGGTCTGGCGGCCGGGCTGGACGAGCTGGTCGCCGCCGCCACGGCCCGGGCCCCCGAGGGCCGGCCCGACGACGCGGTGGCCCTGCTGGCGATGTCCCGCGTGGTGCGTGCCGCCCTCACCGAGGAGCAGTTGGACGCACTGCCCCCGCAGGCCCGCGCGGAGGTGCACGACGCCGCCGAGGACCGTACGAGCGTGATCCCGCGGGTGATCCCGGCCGGCCAGGGCACCGCGCACCACACCAGCCGTCTGGAGATGCCGCCGCCCCTGCCGCCGGAGTCGGGCCGGGGCGGGCGGCGGGGGCGCTTCGCGGCGAATCCCCGGCGCGGGATGCTCGCCGCGCTGGTCGCCCTCCTGCTGGTGCTCGGGGTCGGCGCGGGTGTCTGGTACATCAACGCCGGACAGTTCACCCACGTCCCCTCGCTCATGGGCCAGACCCAGAAGACGGCGGAGGGGCGTCTCTCGGACGCCGGTCTCGGCCTCAGGGGCGTCGAGCGCGCCTACAGCGACACGGTGAAGCGCGGCACGGTGATCAGCAGCGATCCCGCCTCGGGCGAGCAGATCCGGGGGAACGGCACGGTGGAGCTGGTGGTGTCGCGCGGCCCCGAGACCGTGAAGGTGCCCGACATCGAGGGCCTCTCCGTCCCCGACGCCCGGCGCGAGCTGAAGCAGGCGGGCCTGGAGCAGGGCATGGTCACCCGGGAGTTCGACGAGGAGGTCGCCCGGGGTGACGTCATCCGTACGGATCCAGCCGTCGGCACCGCGCGTCACGCCGGTTCCGCGGTCGCGCTGGTCATCAGCAGGGGCAGCCCGGTCGACGTCCCCGACGTCTCGGGGCTCAACGTCGAGGACGCCACCGCCGAGCTGGACGAGGCGGGACTGAAGGCGAAGGTGCTGCCCGGCCGGGTGGATTCCTCCGAGGCCGCGGGCGACGTGGCCGAGCAGACACCCGGCAGCGGCGAGGAGGCGGCCGAGGGAGACACCGTCGAGCTCACGATCTCCAAGGGCCCGCGGATGGTCGGCGTCCCCGATGTGACCGGTCAGGACGTCGACGAGGCCCGGAGCGCGCTGGAGGAAGCGGGCTTCGAGGTCGAGGTCGACCGGCCGTTCCTCTCCTTCAGTGACACGGTCGCGAGCCAGTCGGTCGAGGGCGGACAGAAGTCCCCCGAGGGCTCCACGATCACGATCAGGACCAAGGGTCTCTAGAACATGCGCAATCCTGTGGGCGGACATGTCCCGGTGGCCGGCGGTCTCGCCAAGGTCGGTCTCGGCTACGCGCGGGAGCTGGCGGCGGAAGCCGTGCAGGTCTTCGTCGCCAATCCGCGCGGCTGGGCGACACCGCCCGGGAATCCGGCGCAGGACGACCTGTTCCGCGCGGAGTGCGCGGCGGCGTCGCTCCCCGCGTACGTCCACGCCCCGTACCTGATCAACTTCGGCTCGCACACCGAGGCCACGGTGAAGCGGTCCGTCGACTCCCTGCGGCACTCGCTGCGCCGGGCCAGGGAGATCGGCGCCCTCGGCGTCGTGGTCCACACCGGTTCGGCGACGGGCGGCCGGCCGCGGGCCGAGGCCCTCGCACAGGTCCGTACGCACCTGAGGCCGCTGCTGGACGAGCTGACCCACGACGACGACCCGTTCCTGCTGCTGGAGTCGACCGCCGGACAGGGCTTCTCGCTCTGCTCACGGACCTGGGACTTCGGCCCGTACTTCGAGGCCCTGGACTCCCACCCCAAGCTGGGTGTCTGCCTGGACACCTGCCACATCTACGCGGCGGGTCACGACCTGGCGGGTCCCGCCGGCATGCGGCAGACACTCGACCTGCTGGTGGACACGGTCGGCGAGGGACGGCTGAAGCTGATCCACGCCAATGACTCCAAGGACGTGGTGGGTGCCCACAAGGACCGGCACGAGAACATCGGAGCGGGCCACATCGGCGCCGAGCCGTTCCGCGAGCTGTTCTCGCATCCGGCGACCGACGGCGTACCGCTGATCATCGAGACGCCCGGTGGCAAGGAGGGGCACGCGGCGGACGTGGCACGCCTGAAGGAGCTGCGGGGCGACGGCGTTCCCTCGGTGACCGGGCCCGGGCTCCCCGCGGCATGACCGGCACCGCGGGACACCCCGGGGCGGCAGAGGCCCGCCAGGGTGCACCGCTGTCGCGGGATCAGAGCTCGGGACCGTCCCCGGGCTCCTCCTGATAGGAGTAGCGCTGCTCGCTCCACGGGTCGCCGATGTTGTGATAGCCGCGCTCTTCCCAGAAACCGCGGCGGTCGGCCGTCATGTACTCGATGCCGCGGACCCATTTCGGGCCCTTCCAGGCGTACAGGTGCGGTACGACGAGCCTCAGCGGGAATCCGTGTTCGGCGGTGAGCAGTTCGCCGTCCTTGTGGGTGGCGAAGAGCGTCCCGTCCGAAATGAAGTCGGCCAGTCGAAGATTCGAGCTGAATCCGTATTCGGCCCAGACCATCACATGGGTGACATGGGGCGCGGGCGGTGCCAGTTCGACGACCTCGCGGGCGAGGATTCCGCCCCATTCGGCGCCGAGCATGCTGAATTTCGTCACGCAGTGGAGGTCGGCGACGACGGAGGAGAACGGCAGTGACGAGAATTCCTGGTGATTCCAGCAGTGCTTCTCGCCGTCGGCGGTGGCCCCGAAGACCCGGAACTCCCAGCGGTCGGGCTTGAACTTGGGCACCGGCCCGTAATGGGTGACCGGCCAGCCACGCTGCAGTCGCTGCCCCGGCGGTAGCCCGGACTGCTCTGCTGTGCCGCGTTCCCGGCTTTCCGGCTGACCCATGCCTCCATGGTGACAGACAGGCAGGGGTGGTCATGACCAGGGGAGAGTTGATTCGGGCAACTCATACTAAGCGTGCACTTACTGGACGACCGCCGGGTGCGATGCGAGGATGCGGCGCACACGTGCCCAGTCCACCGGTTGGAAGGAGCCTCTGCGATGCAGGGCGACCCCGAGGTCCTCGAGTTCCTCAACGAACAGCTGACCGCCGAATTGACGGCCATCAACCAGTACTTCCTCCACGCGAAGATGCAGGACAACTTCGGCTGGACGAAGCTCGCCAAGTACACCCGGGCCGAGTCGTTCGACGAGATGAAGCACGCCGAGATCCTCACCGACCGGATTCTCTTCCTGGACGGCCTGCCCAACTACCAGCGGCTCTTCCATGTGCGGGTCGGCCAGACGGTCACCGAGATGTTCCAGGCCGACCGCCAGGTCGAGGTGGAGGCGATCGACCGCCTCAAGCGGGGCATCGAGGTGATGCGCGGCAAGGGCGACATCACGTCGGCGAACATCTTCGAGTCCATCCTGGCGGACGAGGAGCACCACATCGACTACCTCGACACCCAGCTGGAGCTGGTGGAGAAGCTGGGGGAGCCGCTCTACATCGCCCAGCTGATCGAGCAGCCGGAGAGCTGATCCGCCCGGGGCCACCCGTACCCGGAAGGTGCGTCGTCGTCCGGCGGCCGCTCAGGCGGCGTCGGAGAGCCGGACGTCCGGTGTGGTGCCGAAGAGGGAGGGCGCGCCGGCCGGTGTGCCCGTCGACTCCGTACGTGCCTTCAGGAGCTCCCCGCGCGTGCAGTCCCCGCGGCCCAGCAGCGCCTGGATGCGGCGGACGCAGCCGCCGCAGTCCGTGCCGGCCTTGCAGGCGGAGGCGATCTGGCGCGGTGTGCACGCACCGTCGTCCGCATGTTTCTTGACCTGCTGCTCGGTGATGCCGAAGCAGGAGCAGACGTACATGCGGTTCACCTCCCGGCGGGTTCGATCGCTGCGCCGTCCCGACTTTCGGTGAGGCTAACCTAACCTTACCCGTCACCAGCGGTGCGGAAAAGCCCCGGGAACGCCTGTGGGGCACGGATCACATCGATCCGTGCCCCACAGGCGTCTCTCCGGTGGTGCCTACTGGTCGCGGTACATCTCGGCGACCAGGAACGCCAGGTCGAGGGACTGGCTGCGGTTGAGGCGCGGGTCGCAGGCCGTCTCGTAGCGCTGGTGCAGATCGTCCACGAAGATCTCGTGGCCGCCGCCCACGCACTCGGTGACGTCGTCACCGGTGAGCTCGACGTGGATGCCGCCCGGGTGCGTGCCGAGGCCCTTGTGCACCTCGAAGAAGCCCTTGACCTCGTCCAGGACGTCGTCGAAGCGGCGCGTCTTGTGGCCGGACGCGGCCTCGAAGGTGTTGCCGTGCATCGGGTCGGTCACCCACACCACGGTGGCTCCGGAGGCCGTGACCTTGTCGACGAGCTCGGGGAGCTTGTCGCGGACCTTGTCGGCGCCCATGCGCACGATGAAGGTCAGCCGGCCCGGCTCGCGGTCGGGGTCGAGGCGGTCGACGTAGCCGAGCGCCTCGTCGACGGTGGTCGTCGGGCCGAGCTTGATGCCGATGGGGTTGCTGACCTTCGACGCGAACTCGATGTGGGCGCCGTCCATCTGCCGGGTGCGCTCACCGATCCAGACCATGTGGCCCGAGGTGTCGTACAGCCGGCCGGTGCGCGAGTCGGTGCGGGTCAGCGACGACTCGTAGTCCAGGAGCAGTGCCTCGTGCGAGGCGTAGAACTCGACGGCCTTGAATTCGGCCGGGTCCGTGCCGCACGCCTTCATGAAGTTCAGCGCGTTGTCGATCTCGCGGGCCAGGGCCTCGTAACGCTGGCCGGACGGCGAGGACTTCACGAAGTCCTGGTTCCAGGCGTGCACCTGGCGCAGGTCGGCGTAACCGCCGGTGGTGAAGGCGCGGACCAGGTTCAGCGTGGAGGCGGACGCGTGGTACATCCGCTTCAGCCGGTCGGGGTCGGGGATCCGGGCTTCCTCCGTGAAGGCGAAGCCGTTCACCGAGTCGCCGCGGTAGGTCGGCAGCGTCACGCCGTCGCGGGTCTCGGTCGACTTGGAGCGCGGCTTGGAGTACTGGCCCGCGATCCGGCCGATCTTCACGACGGGCACCGAGGCCGCGTACGTGAGGACGGCGCTCATCTGGAGCAGCGTCTTCAGCTTGGCCCGGATGTGCTCGGCCGACACGGCGTCGAAGGCCTCGGCGCAGTCACCGCCCTGCAGCAGGAACGCCTCGCCCTTGGCGACGGCTCCCAGGCGGGCACGCAGCTGGTCGCACTCACCGGCGAAGACGAGCGGCGGATACGACTCGAGGTCCGCGAGTACATCGCGCAGAGCCTCGGCATCGGGGTACTCGGGCTGCTGCGCCGCGGGAAGGTCTCGCCAGGTGTTGCCACCGGCGACGGAGGTATTGGCGTTCACGGTCACGCCCCCAACATTACGGGGTCGGTGACCCCGCCCCTCCGCGCGCTCAACCAATGAGACGCACGCTCGTTTGTCCGGTGCATCCGCTAGGGTTCGGGACATGTTCGCGCAGAAGACCCAGAACTGGTGGTGGACCGCTCATCCGGCGGCCCGCTGACTCATCGCGCGTACAGACTTCGCGAAGGCCGCCCGAGGGGCGGCCTTCTCTGCGTTTCGGAGCCGGGAGCCGTTCCTCCATCAGGAAGGAACACCCATGTCCGACCGTGCCGAGCACGTCCCCGCCACCGATCTCGTCCAGCGGCTGCTCCGGGACGACTCCCCGCCCTTCGCGCTGCTCCGGAGACGGACACCGGGACGCGACCACGACACCGTCGAGGTCCTCATCGGCGAGGTGCGCGAGGTGGACCGGCTCGCCGCGATCCCGGTGGACGAGCGGCCCTCGCTGGCCCTCGTGCCCTTCCGGCAGATCGCCGAGCGCGGTTTCGACGTGCGCGACGACGGCACCCCGCTGGCCGTGCTGGTCGCCGACGAGATCCACGAACTGCCGCTGGCCGACGTCCTCGCGCAGCTGCCCGCCCACGAGGTCCGGGTCGAGGACGGTGCCTTCGACGTGCCGGACGAGGAGTACACGGACATCGTCCGGCGGGTGGTCGAGGACGAGATCGGGCAGGGCGAGGGCGCCAACTTCGTGATCCGGCGGACCTTCGGCGGGGAGATCCCCGGGTTCGGCAGGGCCGACGCACTGGCGCTGTTCCGGCGGCTGCTGGCCGGTGAGCGGGGCGCGTACTGGACGTTCGTCGTGCACACGGGCGACGGACGGGGCGGGCCCTCCTCACCCGGGCGGGCGACGACCGGGCGGACGCTGGTCGGGGCGAGCCCCGAGGTGCACGTGCGGATGTCCGGCGGGACGGTCGTGATGAATCCGATCAGCGGGACGTACCGCTACCCGGCCGGGGGGCCGACCGCCGAGAGCCTGCTGGCCTTCCTCGGCGACCGCAAGGAGACCGAGGAGCTCTCCATGGTGGTCGACGAGGAGCTCAAGATGATGTGCACCGTCGGCGACATGGGCGGTGTGGTCGTCGGCCCCCGGCTCAAGGAGATGGCCCACCTCGCCCACACCGAGTACGAGCTGCGCGGGCGTTCCTCGCTGGACGTGCGCGAGGTGCTGAAGGAGACCATGTTCGCGGCGACGGTCACCGGCTCCCCCGTGCAGAACGCCTGCCGGGTGATCGAGCGGTACGAGCCCGGGGGCCGCGGCTACTACGCGGGAGCCCTGGCCCTGCTGCGCCGGGAGCCGGGCGGGACGCAGACGCTGGACTCGCCGATCCTGATCCGCACGGCCGACATCTCGGCCACCGGCCGGCTGCGGGTCCCGGTCGGGGCGACCCTGGTGCGCCACTCCGACCCGGCGGGCGAGGTCGCCGAGACCCATGCGAAGGCGGCCGGTGTGCTGGCGGCGCTGGGTGTCCGGCCGGGCAGGCCCGAGGCGGAGGCGGGCCGTCCGCAGCTGGCCTCCGATCCGCGGGTGCAGGCGGCCCTGGACGACCGGCGCGGCGGCCTCGCCCCGTTCTGGCTGCGGATGCAGGAGCGGACGCGGGAGCTGTCCGGCCATGCCCTGGTGGTGGACGGTGAGGACACCTTCACCGCGATGCTGGCGCATCTGCTGCGTTCCTCTGGCCTCACGGTCTCGGTGCGCAGGTACGACGAGCCCGGGCTGCGCGACACCGTACGGGCGCACGTGGGCCCGGTCGTCCTGGGCCCGGGGCCCGGCGATCCGGGGGACGCGTCGGATCCGAAGATGCGGCTGCTGCGCGGGCTGACCGCCGAGCTGGTGCGGGACCACCGGCACGGCCTGCTGGGCGTCTGCCTGGGCCATGAGCTGATCGCGGCGGAGCTGGGCCTGGAGATCGTCCGCAAGGACGTGCCGTACCAGGGGGCACAGACCCGGATCGAGCTGTTCGGCCGCCCGGAGACCGTGGGCTTCTACAACAGCTTCACCGCGCGGTGCGACGGGGCGGCGGCGGCCGAGCTGGCGGCCCACGGCATCGAGGTGAGCCGGGAGGCGGCCTCCGGCGAGCTGCACGCCCTGCGGGGGCCGGGGTTCGCGTCGGTGCAGTTCCACCCGGAGTCGGTGCTGACGCTGAGGGGCGCCACGATCGTCACCGAGCTGCTGGCGGCGCTGCCGGTGCCCGGCTGAGGAACGGCTCCGCGGGGCCCCGGGACCGGGGTCCTACGGAGCGGCCACAGGCGCCGGGACCAGGACGTTCTCGCTGCGGCGGCCCGCGAGGTAGTCGGCGACGTTCCGCACCGTCGCGTCGATGATCTGGCCCACGGCGTCCCTCGTGTAGTACGCCTGGTGCGAGGTCACGATGACGTTGGGGAAGGTGACGAGCCTCGCGAGGGTGTCGTCGTCGATGCCCTCCATGGACTTGTCGACGTAGAAGAGTCCCGCCTCCGCCTCGTACACGTCGAGTCCGACCCCGGTGAATCGGCCGGCCCGCAGCGCGGCGACGAGCGCGGTGGAGTCGACGAGGCCGCCGCGGCTGGAGTTGACCAGGATCGCGTCGTCCTTCATCGCGGACAGGGCGTCCTCGCCGATGATGTGGTGGGTCGCGGGCAGCAGCGGGACGTGGAGGCTGATCAGATCGGCCTCGGTGAAGAGCCGCTCCTTCTCGACGTACGTCATGCCGAGTGCGGTGCAGGCGGGGTTCTCGGCGATGTCCCAGCCCAGCAGGTTCATCCCGAAGCCGTGGGCGATCCGGGCGAACGCCTCGCCGATCTTGCCGGTGCCGACCACACCGGCGGTGCGGCCGTGCATGTCCCGCCCGAGCAGCCCGTCGAGCCGGAAGTCGAAGTCCCTGGTGCGGCTCACCGCGCGGACGATGCGGCGGTTGACGGCCATGGCCAGGGTCCAGGCGAATTCGGCGACCGAGTGGGGCGAGTAGTACGAGACCCGTGCGACCTGCAGCGCGAGCCGTTCGGCCACGTCGAGGTCGATGTTGTTGAAGCCGGTGGAGCGCTGGGCGATCATCTGCGTGCCGCCGGCCGCGAGGGTCTGCAGGACCGAGCCGCCGAGGTCGGCGTTGACGCTGGTGGAGATGACCTCGTAGCCGGCCGCGATCGGGGCGGTGTCCTCGGTGAGGAAGACGTCCAGGCAGCGCACGTCGTGCTGCCCGGCGAAGGCCTTCTCGATCAACGGCTTCTCGTCCGACTGCACACCGAATGCCAGGATTTCCACGACGTCTCCCGGGATGGAGGTACGGGCTCTGGCGAATATACGGCCCGTACCCCCGGAGCGCCGCTCGGCCGGGGAAACCCCGGCCCGCGTGTACCGGGGCCGGGCCGGCGCTCCTCCCGTTGTCCGCCTCCGCCGCCCCGTCAGTCGTCGTCGAGGCCGGCCTGGATCGCGTACCGCACGAGCTCCACCCGGTTGTGCAGCTGGAGCTTGCCCAGGGTGTTCTGGACGTGGTTCTGCACGGTGCGGTGCGAGATGACGAGGCGCTCGGCGATCTGCTTGTACGAGAGCCCCTTGGCGACCAGCCGCAGCACCTCGGTCTCGCGCTCGGTGAGCTGCGGGGCCTTCGGCTCGTTCGAGGCGGCCGGGGCCGGGTCGGAGGCGAGCCTGCGGTATTCGCCGAGGACCAGTCCGGCGAGGCCGGGGGTGAAGACCGGGTCGCCGGCCGCGGTGGCCCGCACCGCGTCGGTCAGCTCCTGGGTGCTGGCCGATTTGAGCAGGTAGCCGGTGGCGCCGGACTTCACGGCCTCCAGCACGTCGGCGTGCTCGCCGCTGGCCGAGAGGACCAGGACGCGCAGCCCGGGGTGGGAGCCGACGAGCTCCTTGCAGACCTGGACACCGGGCATGCCCGGCAGGTTGAGGTCGAGCACGAGGACGTCGGGGCCGGCGGCCCCGGCCCGGCGGACGGCCTGCGGGCCGTCCCCGGCCGTCGCCACGACGTCGAAGCCGGACTCGGCCAGGTCGCGGGCCACGGCGTCGCGCCACATCGGGTGGTCGTCGACGACCATCACCTTGATGGGCCGCGCCTCGGACGCCTGTGTGTTCGGTGTGCTCATCGGACCGATCCTGCCTTCCCCCGGGAAACCTTCGGAACCTTCAGTTCGACCTCGGTGCCCTGCCCCGGTACCGAGATCAGTTCTGCTGTGCCGCCGAGATCGCGCAGCCGCCCGCGGATCGACAGGGCCACGCCGAGGCGCCCCTCGCCCTCCGCCTGGTCGAGCCGGCCCTCCGGGATGCCGGGCCCGTCGTCCCGGACCGTGACGATCACCTCGTGCGGCTCGTCCTCGACCAGGATCCAGGCCTGCGCGTCCGGTCCGGCGTGGACCCGCACATTGTCCAGGGCGGCGCTCACCGCGGCGGCGAGCTCACGCGCGGCCCCGGGGGCGAGCAGCACCGGGGCGCCCGGCTCGGCGAAGCTGACCCGGGAACCCGCGTGCGGGGCGAGGAGGGTGCGCAGGTCGCGGTCGGAGGGCCCGGCGCCCTCGTCGTCGGGGTCGACGTCCACGGTGCGGACCACGGCGCCCTCGGCGCTGTCCTCGGAGACCCGGGTGGTGGGCACCAGGCCGCTGGAGACCAGGGTGCGCAGGGCGACCTCCTGCTCCCCCGCCATCCGGCCCAGCTCGGCGGCCTCGCCGCCGAGCGCGTTGCCGCGGCGCTGCACCATGGCGAGGACCTGCAGGACGCTGTCGTGGATGTCGCGGGCGAGCCGCTCCCGCTCGCGGGTGGCCGCCTCGATCTCCAGGGCGCGGGCGAGGGTGCGCTCACTGGCGCGGGCGACCTCGACGACGTACCCGATGGCGATGGAGGCGACCCAGACCAGCAGGACGTTGTGGAAGGTGTCCCGGCTGGGCTCGCCGCGCTCGATGATGTTGGCGGCGGCGACGAGGGTGGAGGCGACGGCGGCCCAGCGCCAGCCGCCCTTGAGCGCGAACGCGAGGACCGCGCCGGCGGTCCAGATCGACGGGAGGGTCGTGCCGTCGGTGTGCCGGGCGCTGAAGTCGGCCAGGGGTGTCAGCAGGATCCCGGTCAGGGCTATGGCCAGGTCGGCGCCGAGGAACCGCTTGGTGCAGTTCGCCGCGTTGGCCACCCGGGGGAGCGTGGCCAGCGTCCACAGGGCGAGGAACGCGAGGAACGCGAGGGCCACCCCGGGCCGGTCGTACGGCTTCCCGCGGAAGCCCGCGAGCAGCACCGCGTAGATCAGGGCCAGTACGCGGTACGCCGTCAGCGCCCGCCACAGCGGCTGCTCGACCGACATCCGTACGACCCGCTCACGCCTGGCCATGGTCCCTCCCCCGTTTCCCCGCCGCCCGGACGGCCGACGACGCCGTTACGCGCCGGACCGTTCCGCGCCCTTCTTCTTCGCCTCGTCCGCGAGCTGCTTCTTGGCCGCGGTCGCGTAGATGTCCACGTATTCCTGGCCCGAGAGCTTCATGATCTCGTACATGACCTCGTCGGTCACCGAGCGCAGGATGAAGCGGTCGCCGTCCATGCCCTGGTAGCGGCTGAAGTCGAGCGGCTTGCCGATCCTGATGCCGGGCCGCATCAGCCGGGGCATCACCTGCCCGGGCGGCTGGATCTTCTCCGTGTCGATCATGGCTACGGGGATGACCGGTGCCCCGGTGGCGAGCGCCACCCGGGCGAGGCCGCCGGGCTTGCCCCGGTAGAGGCGCCCGTCGGGCGACCGGGTGCCCTCCGGGTAGATCCCGAAGAGCCCGCCGCTCTCGATGACCTGGATGCCTGCCCGTATGGCCGCCTCGCCGGCTCCGCGGCCGCCGGAGCGGTCCACCGGCAGCTGGCCGACGCCCCTGAAGAAGGCGGCGGTGAGCCTGCCCTTCACTCCGGGGGAGGTGAAGTACTCGGCCTTGGCGATGAAGGTCACCTTGCGGTCGAGGACGGCCGGCAGGAAGAAGGAGTCGGAGAAGGACAGATGGTTGCTCGCGAGGATCGCCGGCCCCTGTTCGGGGATGTTCTCCAGGCCCTCCACCCACGGCCGGAAAGCGACTTTCAGAGACCCGCCGATGGAGAACTTCATTGCGCCGTAGATCACTCGGGTGCCTCCTGTGTGCTGTCGTTCAGACCTTAACCTGTGGTGCCTGCGGCCTTTTCCGCCCGGCCCCGGGCACGGTCCGCCGCGGGTGGCCTCCGAAAGGCGGCCGCTCGGGCCGATACGGCCCTGGTCGGTGTCGGTCCGGTCGCGTACGGTGAAGTAATCCTTTTGCACTCCCCCCGCACGCCCCGTCCCGCTCATGAACAGGAGACCCCGGTGCCGGTCCTCCCTGGAGCCGAGCCGTTCCGCCACGAGGGCGGAGAGGTCGGCGTCCTCCTCTGTCACGGTTTCACCGGTTCACCGCAGTCGATGCGTCCCTGGGCCGATTATCTGGCGGAGCGCGGGCTGACCGTGTCCCTCCCGCTGCTGCCGGGACACGGCACGCGCTGGGAGGACATGGCGGTCACGGGCTGGCAGGACTGGTACGCCGAGGTGGACCGGGAGCTGCGGGCGCTGCGCGACCGGTGCGCGCAGGTCTTCGTCTTCGGCCTCTCCATGGGAGGCGCCCTGTCGCTGCGCCTCGCCGCGAAGCACGGGGACGCGGTGACGGGGCTGGTGCTGGTGAATCCGGCGAACAAGGTGCACGGCCTGTCGGCGTACGCCCTCCCGGTGGCCCGGCACGTGGTGCGGACGACGAAGGGGCTGACCAGCGACATCGCGCTGGAGGGCTCCGAGGAGGTCGGCTACGACCGGGTGCCGCTGCACGCCGCGCACTCGGTCCGGAAGTTCTTCCGGCTGGTCGACACCGAGCTGCCCCAGGTCACCCAGCCGATCGTGCTGCTGCACAGCCCGCAGGACCATGTCGTGCCGCCGGCCGACTCCGCGCGGATCCTCAGCCGGGTGTCGTCGACGGAAGTCGAGGAGATCCTGCTGGAACAGAGCTACCACGTGGCGACGTTGGACCACGATGCGGAGCGGATCTTCGATGAGAGTTACCGGTTCATCGGCCGCCTCGCACCCAGCGTCGGCAAGAAGGGGAGCACGTCCGGTGGCTGAGCACGACGCGGAGCGCGCGGGCAGTGACGAGGAGCGCGAACCGCGCCCCACGGAGGGGACGGCCGTCCCCGAAGGCACGGAGGAGGCCGGGCGGCTCGACGAGACCGCGGCCTGGGAGGCGATCGTCGCCGGATACGGCGAGGAGCCGCCGGACCCGCCGGGCGCCAAGCCCTTCAAGTCGGTCGAGGACCTCGCCCTGCTGGAGGACGACCAGCTCAACACCCTGCCGGGTACGGACTCCGGCGCGGGGGACGACGCGGACAAGGGCGCGGGCAAGAAGGCGCCCGGCAGGCCGCCGGAGAAGCAGTCACTGGGCAGTTCGGTCGTCTTCGCCCCGGGGGTCGCCGGTCCGCGCGACTACGAGGTGGCAGAGCCGCCCGACGGCGACGCGCACGATCCGGACGACCCGGACGACAGTGAGGAGGGGCACTTCGTCCCGCCCGAGCCGCCGCCGCTGCCGGAGGCCGACGTGACGGCGAAGTTCGCCTGGCTCGCGGTGGTCGGCGGGCCGGTGCTGATGCTGATCGCGGTGCTGCTGCAGTGGGAGATGACGTGGTGGCTCACCACGCTCTGCATCGGCGGCTTCCTGGGCGGCTTCGCCACCCTGGTGGCGCGCATGCCCCACGACGACGACGAGGACGACGCCGAACCGGGCAGCGGCGCGGTCGTCTGACCGCACCACCGGAGCCGGGCCTCCCGGGACGAAGGGCACGGACCGAGGAACGCGGCACGGACCGAAGGGCGCGGCGCGACCGGCGCCCTCACCCCCCGCCGGGCACCCTGAGGGCGGCCAGGACGGGCAGGTGGTCCGTGGCCGCCCTCAGGTCCGCCTCGGTGATGCCGGGCAGCCCTGCCGGCACCCCGCAGCCGAGCACCTCGATGCCGCCGCTCGCGAACACCGCGTCGATGCGCTTGCCCGGTGCGTGGGGCGGAAAGGTGTGCTCGCCTCCCCACGGCCGTACGGACCAGCAGTCCTGGAGCCGCCCGGCCAGCCGCCGGAACGCCCGCCCCCGCGGTACGTCGTTGAGGTCGCCGGCGACGACGGCGTGCGGGGCGCCCATCGCGTCGACATGGTCGAGCAGGAAGCCGGTCTGGGCCAGCCGCTCCTCGTGCCGCAGGCTCAGGTGGCAGCTCACCACCGCGAGCCGGGCCCCGGCGATCCGCACCACCGCCGTGGCCAGCCCCCGCCGGTGCAGCCCGGGGGTGAGCGGCAGGAGGACGTCGTCGGTCCGCTCCACCGTGGCGCGCAGGGAGCAGAGCAGCAGGGGTCCTGCCGCGGTGGCTCCGCCGCTGAGGATCACCAGGTCGGTCGCGGCGGCGAGTCCGGCGGCGGCCTTGCGCCAGCGGAAGAAGCGCGGGGCCTCCTGGACGCACACCAGGTCGGGTGCGCAGGCCCGGATGACGCGGGCCAGTGCGTCGGTGTCGTCGCGCAGCGAGCGGACGTTGTAGCTGAGCACCCTGATGACGGCCGAACCGTCCGGCTCGGTGCGGGACTCGGGCAGCGTCATCGGCGTCGTGACCATGCGATGCACGATACGACGGACGCCCGCCGCTCCCCGGAGGGCGCGACGGGCGTCGGAGCAGTGCGTGGCGCCTAGCCCTGGCGGGCCAGGTCCGCGGCGCCCACCAGGCCTGCCTTGCCGCCCAGTTGGGCTGCGAGGACCTGCGCGTGCGGACGCCATTCGCCGCCGATCAGCCAGCGCCGGAACGACTTGCGGATCGGGTCGAGGACCAGTTCGCCCTCGTCCGAGACGCCGCCGCCGACGATGAAGGCCGACGGGTCGAAGAGCGAGGCGAGGTCGGCGAGTCCGGCACCGGCCCAGCGGGCCAGCTCACGGAACGAGTCGACGGCCACCGGGCAGCCCTGCCGGGCGGCCTGGCTGATGTGCTTGCCCTCGATGCCCTCGACCGTGCCGTCGCCGAGCGACAGCAGGATCACGGCGTTCTCGGGTGTGGCGTTGGCGCGCTGCTTCGCGTACCGGACGAGCGCGCGCCCGGAGGCGTACTGCTCCCAGCAGCCCTGGCTGCCGCAGCCGCAGAGCAGACCGTCCGGGACGACGCGGATGTGACCGAATTCCGCCGCCACACCGAAGCGTCCGCGGCGCAGCTTGTTGCCGATGATGATGCCGCCGCCCAGGCCGGTGCCGAGCGTGATGCAGATGACGTCGTCGTGGCCCTGGCCGGCTCCGAAGCGGTACTCGCCCCAGGCCGCCGCGTTGGCGTCGTTCTCGACGACGACCGGGAGGCCGGTGCGCTGTTCGACCTTGTCCTTCAGCGGCTCGTGCCGCCAGTTGATGTTCGGGGCGAACAGCACGGTGGCGCGCTTGTCGTCGACGTATCCGGCCGCGCCGATGCCGACGGCTTCGACGTCGTGCCCGTCGCTCGCTCCGGCCACGGCCGAGCTGATCGCGTCGACGATCCCTTCGGCCGTCGGCGGGGTCGATACCTTGAACGTCGAGAGGATCCGGCCCTCTTCGTCGACCACTCCAGCCGCGATCTTCGTGCCGCCGATATCGACGCCGATGGTGAGTCCCATGAATCCCTCAGTTTCGGTCGAGCCCCGCTACGGCCAACCGTACCCGAGCCGGGGACGGGTATTTCCGGCCCCGGGTCAGTCCAGGTCAATGTGTTCGCTGCCGCCCGGGCCCCCGTCACGCGGGTCCGAGGGGTCGTCGGCCGCCTTCCCCGTCGGGCCCGACGCGGCCGGGGCGTCACCCGCGGTGCCGCCGGGGCCCTCGGTGCCGCGGGTCCAGCGGCTCTCCTGGCCCTCGACCGCGGAGCGGTAGGCGGCCAGTAGTTCGTTCCCCGCGGCGGCGAGATGGCCGAAGAGGTCCGGATTGCGCTCGATGACGGGTTCGACCGCGGACTTAGCCTGCCGGATGACCTGCTGGACGGTGCCCTGGGCGGCCATGCCGAGCAGCGGCGACCGGAACTCGGAGACCTTGTCGGCCACCGCGTCGATCAGCTTGCGCAGCTCCTCGGCGGCGGATCCGGGCGGCGGTCCGTACTGGGCGCGGCGGCGGGCCTTCTCCGCCTCGAGGTCCTCGGCGCAGGCCTCCGCCCACGCGTCGTCGTCGGCGGGACGATCGGTGGCTTCACTCATGGCGGACTCCTGCGACGCGGTTGCCTGTGGTGGCCGTACGGGCCACGTACTACCGACGTTACCCGAACGGTGATACGGCGTTCAGGGTGTCCGCGGCCAGAGCGCGGGGTCCGGTGTGAACCGGACACGCAGCACGCCGTCGGTCAGCGCCGCCCCCGACACGGTGCAGCGGCGCAGTGCGGACTCCAGGCGGACCACGCGGTGGAACGGACCGGCGGTGAGGAGCAGTTCGTCGCCCCGGCGGACGAGCCGGAGGTCCTCCTTGACGGCGCCGGGCAGCGGCAGGCACCAGACGAGGACGCCGTCGCGGGCGTCCTCGGTCCACCAGGGGTCGTCGGCACGGCCCGGTGCCCGGTCGTCGGGTGCGGGGATCCGGTCGAGGAGCGCGAGGTCGTCGAGGGTCCGCGGGTCGCGCCCGAGGTGGGCCGCCTCGCTCACGGGCGTGCCGGTCTCCTGCCAGCCGGCCAGGCACTTCTCCTGCCGGGCGGCGAGATCGGCGAACCAGGGGTCGGACGAGTGCCGGGGCAGGACGCGGTTGGCGACGAGGCCGTCGACGCGCAGTCCGTACAGGGCCAGTCCGGTCCGGGCGGTGCGCAGGGCGTCCTCGGCGGCGGGCCCCGGTTCGGCCACCAGCCGTACGGTCGTCGCCGCGTCCCCGATCAGGGCCTCGACGGCGGCCAGCTCGGCGTCCTTGCGGGCGGCGGCCTCGTACAGCCACTGGGCCGGCATGGGTACGCCGGCGAGTTGCGCGAGCATCGGGCGCAGCGCGCGGGCGGCCTGGCGTTCCCGGGGCAGGAGGCGGCGCAGGTAGCGGCGCAGCTGCTCGGGCAGGGCGAGCAGCGCGAGGGCGTCGGCCAGCGGGGGGAGGTCGACGACGAGGACGTCGTAGCGGTCCTCGGACCAGTCGCCCCCGGCTGCCCGGTGCAGGGTGTGCAGGAGGGCGAGCTGCGCGCTTCCGGGCAGTTCGGTGAGTTCCTCGCCGTCCAGCCGGCGGGCGCCGAGCAGGTCGAGGACGCCGGAGGCCCGGTCCTGGAGGGCGACGAGTTCACCGCGGAAGTGGTCCGCGGAGTCGACGCGGGCGTGGTGGAGCCCTTCCGCGGCCTCGGTGGGCGCGTCGCCGTTGCCGGCCGGGAGGCCGGGTACGGCGTCGGAGGAGACCAGCAGCGTGCGCCGGCCTCGGGCCGCCGCCGCCAGCGCGGTCGCCGCGGCGACGGTGGTACGGCCTGCGCCGCCGGGGCCGGTGACGAGGACCGTACGCATGATCAGGCCTTCGGGACGGATTCGACGCGCTTCTTCAGGCCGGCCAGGGCACGGTCGATGATGACCTTCTCGGCCTTGCGCTTGATCATGCCCAGGAGGGGGATCTTGACGTCCACGGCGAGCCGGTAGGTGACCTCGGTGCGGTCGCCGGCGCCGAGGGGCGCCAGGGCGTAGCTGCCGTCGAGGGCGCGCAGCATCTGGGACTTGACGAGGGTCCAGCCGACTTCGTACTCGTTGTTCCAGGTGTAGGCGAGGACGTGGTCGTCCTTGATCGCTCCGGCGTCCAGTACCAGCCGGACCTGCTCGGCACGGCCCTGGTCGTCGGTGGCCAGGATCTCGGCCTCCTTCACCTCGCCGGTCCATTCGGGATAGCGGGCGAAGTCGGCGATCACTCCCATGACGTCGGCCGGTGCCGCCTCGATCGTGATGCTCGAGCTGGTGTGTTCAGCCATCGCCGTGGCCCTCCAGTGCGGTGTTACCGGTCGCGTTCGGCAGAGGCCTGCCGTGTGCAGGCTATCGCGTGCCCGCCGTCGCCCCGTCCACGCCCCGGCCGGTGCCGTTCACCACTCCAGGGCCCAGGGCCGTCCGGTCGAGGCGAAGTGGCCGACGTTGACGCACTCGGTGACGCCTATCCGCATCCGGCGCACCAACGGCTGGTGGACGTGGCCGAAAAGCGCGTACCGGGGACGGGTGCGGTGGATGGCGTCCAGGAGGGCGCGGCTGCCGCGCTCGAAGCGGCGGGCGACCGTGTCGTACGTCAGCTCGGGCACCTCGGGCGGGATGTGCGAGCACAGGACGTCCACCGGGCCGAGCGCCTCGACCTTGGCCGCGTACTCCTCGTCGCTGATCTCGTACGGGGTGTTCATGGGGGTCTTCAGGCCGCCGCCCACGAAGCCGAAGACCCGGCCGCCGATCTCGACGCGCTCGCCGTCCAGCACGGTGGTGCCGGGCCCGGCGTACTCGGGCCAGAGCGCGGGCACGTCGACGTTGCCGTAGGTGGCGTACGTCGGGGTGGGCAGGACGGCGAACATCTCGGCGTACTGCTTGCGCACGGCCTCGAGGATCGCGGTGTTGCGGTCGCGGCCCGCCCACAGCTCGCGGCCGAAGGCGCGCGCCTCGTCGTAGCGCCGCGCCGTGCGCAGCGCGACGATGCGGTCGGCGTTCTCCACGCCGAACAGGTCGGGGAAGATGCCGCGCGAGTGGTCGGCGTAGTCGAGGAAGAGGACGAGGTCGCCCAGACAGATCAGCGCGTCCGCGCCGTCTCCCGCGCGCGCCAGCGCCTCCGTGTTGCCGTGCACGTCGCTGACGACGTGCACGCGCGTCCCGCGGGCCGGTCCGTCCCCGCCGCCCCCGGCCGTGCCCCTGCCGTGCGGCCCGCCGCCTCGCATGCCTCGCATGGAGATCACCCTAGGCGTCGGCGCCCGGTGCCCGGTAGTGCCCGCCGGACCTGCGGTTACTTCCGGCGCGTGACGTGAGTGGACTAATGTGCGCGGGAGGACCACTTATATGTGTGATGCATAAGACATCTGGCCGGAAACCCCTATCCGGAACCGAGTACCGGTGGGTAACGTCCCGCCAGTCCAGTCGTGCTCACCCCACTGAGCACCTGCCAGTCTTGGACCGCATCCGGTGCGTCGCACAGAGCCGTGGAACCGGAGCCCGATGAGGAGCAGCAGTCTTGCGCGAGTTCAGCCTTCCGGCCCTGTACGAGGTCCCTACGGACGGCAACCTGACGGATCTCATCCGCCGCAACGCCGCTCAGCATCCCGACGTCGCGGTCATGAGCCGCAAGGTTGACGGAGTCTGGACGGACGTCACGGCCACCCAGTTCCTCGCTGAGGTCAGAGAGGCCGCGCGTGGCCTGATCGCGGCGGGCGTGGAGCCCGGCGACCGGGTCGCGCTCATGTCCCGCACCCGCTTCGAGTGGGTACTGCTGGACTTCGCCATCTGGAGTGCGGGCGCGGTCACCGTGCCGGTATACGAGACCAGCTCCGCCGAGCAGGTCCAGTGGATACTCGGTGACTCGGGCGCCGTCGCGGTCGTCGTGGAGAGCGCCGCCCACGCCGAGTCCGTCGCCTCCGTGCGCGACCGGCTCCCCGGCCTGCGGGACGTGTGGCGGATCGACGAGGGCGCGGTCGCCGAGCTGACCGCGAAGGGGGCCGGTGTCTCCGACGGGACGCTGGACCTGCGCATGGTGAGCGCCAAGGCCGACGACCCGGCCACCATCGTCTACACGTCGGGAACCACCGGGCGCCCCAAGGGCTGTGTGCTGACGCACCGCAGCTTCTTCGCGGAGTGCGGCAACGTGGTGGAGCGGCTGAAGCCCCTCTTCCGCACCGGCGAGTGTTCCGTGCTGCTCTTCCTGCCCGCCGCGCACGTCTTCGGCCGGCTCGTCGAGGTGGCCTCGGTGATGGCGCCGATCAGGCTCGGCTGTGTGCCGGACATCAAGAACCTCACGGACGAGCTGGCCTCGTTCCGGCCGACGCTGATCCTCGGTGTGCCGCGGGTCTTCGAGAAGGTCTACAACTCGGCGCGCGCCAAGGCGCAGGCCGACGGCAAGGGCAGGATCTTCGACCGCGCCGCCGACACGGCCATCGCGTACAGCCGTGCGCTGGGTACGCCGCAGGGCCCGTCGCTCGGCCTGCGGATCAAGCACAAGGTCTTCGACAAGCTGGTGTTCAGCAAGCTGCGGGCCGTGCTCGGAGGCCGCGGCGAGTACGCGATCTCCGGCGGCGCGCCCCTGGGCGAACGGCTCGGCCACTTCTTCCGCGGTATCGGCTTCACGGTGCTGGAGGGCTACGGCCTCACGGAGACCTGCGCGGCCACGGCGTTCAACCCGTGGGACCGGCAGAAGATCGGCACGGTCGGCCAGCCGCTGCCCGGCTCCGTCGTGCGGATCGCCGACGACGGCGAGGTACTGCTGCACGGCGAACACCTGTTCACGGGGTACTGGAAGAACGAGACGGCGACGGTGGAGGCACTGGCCGACGGCTGGTTCCACACGGGCGACATCGGCACGCTCGACGAGGACGGCTATCTGGCGATCACCGGCCGCAAGAAGGAGATCATCGTCACGGCGGGCGGGAAGAACGTCGCGCCCGCCGTGATCGAGGACCGCATCCGGGCGCACGCCCTGGTCGCCGAGTGCATGGTGGTCGGCGACGGTCGGCCGTTCGTCGGCGCCCTGGTCACCCTCGACGAGGAGTTCCTCTCCCGCTGGGCCGAGGAGAACGGCAAGCCGGCGGGTTCGACGGCGGTCTCGCTGCGCGAGGACGCCGAACTGCTGGCGGAGGTGCAGCGCGCCGTCGACGACGGCAACGCGGCCGTGTCCAAGGCGGAGTCCGTACGCCGGTTCCGCATCCTGTCCACGCAGTTCACCGAGGAGGCGGGCCACATCACGCCGTCGCTGAAGCTGAAGCGCAACGTGGTGGCGAAGGACTTCGCGGACGAGGTCGAGTCGATCTACCGCGGCTGAACGCGTACGCCGGAGGGGCCCGCACCACGTCGGTGCGGGCCCCTCCGGTGTACGGGGCCGGTGTCCGCCCTCAGAGCAGCGTCCGGAGCTCCTCGGCGAGCAGGTCCCAGCGCCACTTCTCCTCGACCCAGGCCCTGCCCCGCTCCCCCATCCGCCGGCGCAGCTCCGCGTCGCCGAGCAGGGTGACGATCCGGTCGGCGGACTCCTCGGCCGAGCCGCCCCGCACCACCCACCCGGTCTCACCGTCGAGCACCGCGTCGGGGGCCCCGCCCGAGTCGCCCGCGACCACCGGCAGTCCGGTCGCGGAGGCCTCCAGGTAGACGATGCCGAGGCCTTCGACGTCGAGGCCGCCGCGCCGGGTGCGGCAGGGCATGGCGAAGACGTCCCCGGCTCCGTAGTGCGCGGGCAGTTCCTCCCACGGCACCGGTCCGGTGAAGCGCACGGAGTCCTGGACTCCCGTCTCCGCGGCCAGCTTCCGCAGCTCCCCCGCGTACGGGCCGCCGCCGACGATCAGCAGGACGGTGTCCGGCTCACGGGCCAGGATCGCGGGCATGGCGAGGATGAGGGTGTCCTGGCCCTTGCGCGGGACGAGCCGGGAGACGCAGACGACGACCGGCCGGTCCGCGAGCCCGAGCCGGGCCCTCACCCGGTCCCCGCCGGAGGCCGGGTGGAAGGTCTTCTCGTCGACCCCGGGCGGCAGTTGGACCATGCGGCCCGCGGCCTCGGGGGTGAGCGCGGCGGCGATCCTGGAGCGGGTGTACTCGCCGAGGTAGGTGATCGTGTCCGTGCCCTCGCCGATGCGGCGCAGCAGCTGCCGGGAGGCGGGCAGCTGGGCCCAGCCCGCCTCGTGCCCGTGCGTGGTGGCCACGATCCGGCGGGCGCCCGCCCTGCGCAGCGCGGGCGCCATCAGCCCGAGGGGGGCCGCCGCCCCGAACCAGACGGAGGAGCAGCCGTGTGCGCGCAGCAGCCGGACCGCCTGCCGCGTCACCCGCGGGGTCGGCAGCAGCATCGTCGTGCGGTCGCGCACGACGGTGAAGGGCTGCTCCGCGTCGAAGGCGGCGGTGGCCTCCGCACCCTCGGCGCCCCGCTTCCAGGTGGAGGCGTAGACGACGAGCTGTCCGGGGTCCAGGCGCAGCGCCATGTTGTGCAGGAAGGCCTGGATGCCACCGGGGCGGGGCGGGAAGTCGTTCGTCACGATCAGGGTCTTGTCCATCGCCGCCGACAGTACCGGGCGGCCGCGCGGCCCTGCCTGACGGCTCCCGCACGGGCGGGCCCGGCATCATGGCGCCCATGCGTCTGTTGCTCGCCACCTGGACCCTCACCCGAGCGGCACTGCTGCTCTGCGTCTTCAAGGTGTTCACGGTCCCGGGCCCGGACGTCACGGTCGACGTGTCGGCGATCTACCACGGCTGGTACGAGGTGCTCCTCACCGGTTCGTTCCCGATGGACGACGTCACCTGGCAGTACCCGCCCGCCGCCGCTCTGGCGGTGCTCTCACCGGCCCTGCTGCCCTTCCTGGAGTACGCGTCCGCCTTCTTCCTCCTCGTGCTGCTCTGCGACGCGCTCGCCCTCGGTCTGCTGCTGTACGCGGCGGGGCGGCCCGGCACGCGCGCCGCGGGCGCCTGGGTGTGGGTGGCCGGTGTGCCGCTGCTCGGCCCGACCGTGTACGCCCGGTACGACCTGATGGTGACGGCCGTCGCGGTGGCGGCGCTGCTGGCCGGGGTGCGTCACCCGCGGGTGCTGGGGGCGCTGGCCGGCTTCGGCGCGCTGCTGAAGGTGTGGCCGGTGCTGCTGCTGGCGGGCACCGCGCGGGGGCGGGCGACCCGGCGTTCCTGGTCGGCCGCGGCGGTGACGGCCGGGCTGACGGCCCTGGTCGCGGTACTGGCCGCACCGGGCGCGTTCGCGTTCCTGACGTTCCAGCGGGACCGGGGCCTGGAGATCGAGTCGCTGGGGGCGATGGTCATCCATGTGGCGCGGCAGTACGGCTGGGAGGGCGGGGTGGAACTGCGGTACGGCTCGATGGAGTTCACCGGGGAGTACGTCCCGCTGGTGAGCACCCTGGCGCTGTGGCTGAGCGTGCTCGCCCTCGGCTGGCTGCTGGTGTGGCGGCTGCGGGCCCGGACTTTCGCGGTGCACACCCCGGCGGACGCGGCGTTCACCGCGGTGCTGCTGTTCACCACGACCAGCCGGGTCATCAGCCCCCAGTACATGGTGTGGCTGGTCGGTCTCGCGGCGGTGTGCCTGGTGTTCCGCGGCAGCCGGATGGCGCTGCCCGCGTGCCTGGTCCTGGTGGCCACCGGCGTCACCCTGCTGGAGTTCCCGCTGGGCTTCGCCCACGTGGTGGCCAGTGACGCGCGGGGCGTGGCGCTCCTGGCCGTGCGCAACGGGCTGCTGGTCGCCGCGACGCTGACGGCGGGGTGGCGGCTGTGGCGCGGGACCGTGCCCGGGGCGCGGGGCGGGGAGGCGGAGGCTGCGCGGGTCAGCCCAGCCGGTCGCGCAGATAGTCCCGCCAGCGCGCCGTGAAGTCCTGCGGCGTCGTGCCGAGCACGCTCTGCAGGGCGTGCTCCACCGCTCCGTCGCGCCCGGAACGGGCCCCGACGGCCTTGTAGAAGGCGATCAGCTCCTCCTCGCCCCAGTCCCGCACGATCAGCTCGCAGGCCAGCCAGCCGCTCTCGTACGCCCTCGCGAGCTTCGCCGCGTCCCCGCCGAAACCGAAGTCCTCGTCCGCCGGCAGCCGGGCCGGCAGGTCGTTGCGCCGTACGGACGCCGCCAGCTCGGGGGCGAGCTCCCGGGCCGTACGGCTCTCCCGGCGGTAGGCGGTCAGGTCGGCGAAGCCCTCGGAGAGCCAGACGGGTGTGGCCGCGGAGGTGTGGGACCGGGTCGCCACATGGGTGGTCTCGTGGGTGAGGACGACCCGCTGCCCGAACTCGCCGAGCATGCCGTACGCCTGCGGGTTGACGATCACCCGGTCCGCGGGCCGCCGGCCGCTGCCGCCGACCTCGCCCGTCGTGACGGCCGCTATGCCCCGGTAGCTCGCCGCGGGTGAGCCGAGGAGCCCCGCCATGGCCTCCACCGACGCGGGCACGAGCACCACGACCCGCCCGGCCCACGGCTCCGGCCAGGTACCGGAGACGGCCGGCACGGCCCGGTCCGCGGTGTCCGCGATGCGGCGCAGCTCCTCCGCCCGGCGGCCGACGCCCAGGACGAGGCTGTGCGTGCCCCGTACGACCTCGACGTCGCCCTGCTGCCAGAGCAGCCCCGGGGTGCCCTCGCCGGCCCGGTCCGCGGCGATGTACCAGGAGTCGTCGGCGCCGCGGCGCACCAGCTCCACGGTGCGGGAGGAGGACATGGGGGCGGTGTCGTACCCCTTGAAGCGGTAGCGCAGCTCGACCTCGGCGCTGACCCGCCCGGTGCCCGTGCCGGACACGCCGTTCACCTTGTACGCCCAGGACTCCAGGGGGACGTCGGCCAGATTGCGCAGCTCGGTGCGCTGGGCCGCCCGGAAGGCCCCGGCCCGCGGGTCCAGCGCCGCCAGGTAGGCGTCGGTGTCGTGCTCCATGACGGCGGCGGCACGCCGGTCCAGGGTGGCGGCGACCTCCCCGGCCGTGATGTCGTCCGCGGTGTCCCGGGGCGCGGCGCAGGCGGAGGCGAGCAGCAGCCCGGCGAGCACGGCGCCCGCCGTGCTCCGTCTGCGGGTACGCCCCCGCCTCGCGTCCTGCGTCCGATCGGCCATCCAGCCGATCGTACGGCCGGACGCGGGTGACCGAGGAGACGGCCGGCGCCCGGAGCCGCACGGCTGCGCGGGGGTGGCCGGACGGCCGTGTGCCGGCCGGGGGCCGCGCCGGTCGCGCGGGGGCGAACGGCGACGCCCCGCCGGAGACCTGTCGGTCTCCGGCGGGGCGGGTGCTCAGCGGGGGGTGGGTCGGTTCGCCCGTTCGGGCGTCAGAGCCGCACGCCCGTCTGGAAGGTGCCCATGTAGTCCATCGACTCGTAGCGGACCACGGTGCCCGGCTTCGGAGCGTGCAGGATCTGGTTGTTGCCCGCGTACAGGCCCACGTGCGACGTGTTGTTGAAGAACACCAGGTCGCCCGGCTTGAGGGCGCTGCGGCCGATGCGGGTGCCCTCGTTGATCTGGGTGTACGTGGTGCGGGTGATCTGCACGCCTGCCTGGGCGTAGGCCCACTGGGTCAGACCCGAGCAGTCGAACGAGTTGGGGCCGGTGCCGCCGGAGACGTACGGCTTGCCCTGCTGCGTGGAGGCCGCCTGGAGGGCAGCCGCACCGAGCGCCGACGCGGGGACCTCGTTGCCGAGCTCGACCCGCTCGCCCGCGGCGCGGCTGGCGCGCTGCTCGTCCGCGTCCATCTTGGCGCGTTCGGCGGCGGTGAGGGTGTTGAGCAGCTCACGGGCGTCGGCGAGCTTGCCCTGCTGCTTCTTCTTGTTCTCGTCCAGCGTCTTGCGGACGTCGGCGAGGTCGCCCATCTTCGCCTGGGCTTCCTTGCGCTGCTGCGCGAGGGCCCGCTGCTTCGCCTGGATCTTCTGCAGCGACTCGGCCTGCTTGGCCGTCAGCTGGTCGAGCGCGGAGGCCTGGTCGAGGAAGCTGTCCGGGTCCGAGGAGAGCAGCAGCTGGACCGACGGGTCCAGCCCGCCGGAGCGGTACTGCGCGGTGGCCAGCGAACCGAGCTCGCCGCGCAGGGTGTTGAGCTCGTCCTGGCCGCGGGCGACCTTGTCCTGGAGCGCGTCGACCTGCTTCTTGAGCTTGCCCTGCGCCTCCTCGGCGCCGTTGGCCCTCTCGGTGGCGGCCTCGGCCTCGTGGTAGAGCTTGTCGACCTTCGCCTTGACCTCGCTCTTGGTCGGCTTGGGGTCGGCGTGGGCGGCCTGGGAGGTCAGGGCCACTGCGGCTGCGGCGGTCGCGGTGAGCACGGTCACGCGGGTGCGGCTCGGCTGCTTGGGACGACGGTGGGACGCCACGAAGGCGAGCTCCTTCTTCCTCGAGCCGCCTACCGGGCTGCGGGGGGATATGCATGAATCCCCGGCTCCGTGCACGTCACGGACTCGGCGGTTCCTTCACTGTCGCCCCGGGTGGGCGATCAACCGTGCGAAGGTTCGAGGCCTGACCCTAGTGACCATCCTGTGATCAGTTCAAATCCTCACAAGAAAAATCTCGTCACACCAGGCACTTCTTTACTTTCATCACACTGGGTGTAGCGACTAGTTGACGGTACGTTCCATGAATTCCGACATGCCACCCATGCCGCACATCAGGCACTAGACGCGTGAAAGCCGCTTCAGGAGCAAGGCGGACGCGACCGGCCTGGCTCCCGCCTTCGCGACCCCGTCCGCCACTTCACGGTCGGTGGAGACCACCACGACGGGTCTGCCCGCCGGTTCGGCACGGGCCAGTTGCCTGATCAGCTCGTCGGCGGTCACACCGGCCCTGCTGAACAGCACGCGCACTCCCCGCGGCGGCGCGAGCAGCACCGGGGCGGCCAGTTCGGCGCCGTCGAAGACGCAGGTCATCTCGGCGCCGGTCTGGGCGGCGAGGACCGACAGCCCGCCGAGGAGCCGCAACCGCTGCTTCTCCAGCGGCATCTGCGGATAACCGGTCTTCGTGACGTTGTAGCCGTCGACGATGAGATGCGCCTGCGGCAGGGCGAGCAGCTGGTCGAGCAGCGCCGGATCGGTCTCCGAAAGGGCTCTGGCCGCAATGTCCTTCGGTGACATCCGGCCGGGCTCCACCGCGTCGACACTGTCCGCCGGGCGGATCGACGAGGGCGGCAGGGCCAGTTCACGACGGAGCCCCTGCGCTGCGTCGAGGACGGTGTCCAGGAGCAGCCGCAGCCGCATGTCCTCGACCGAGCGCCCCTCCCTGGCCGCCCTGCGGCCCGCCTCGACGGCGGTCTCCGCCTCGGCCAGGCGCGCCTTGAGCCGCCGGGACTCGCTCTCGGCCGCCGAGACCTGGGCGGCGGCCTCCGCGCGCACCACGTCCGTCTCGGCACCGCTCCTGCGCAGGGCCGCCTCGCCGCGCTTCACCTCGCTGAGGGCGCTGCGCAGCTTGCGCTGCAGGGACTCGGCCTCCTTGCGGGACGCGTCCAGCTCGGCACGGAGCCGTTCGGTCTCGGCCCTGATCTGGCCGCGCGCGGCGGCCAGTTCCTCGCGGAGCCGCTCCAGCTCGTGCCGGGTCTCCTCGTCGGCCCGCTCGGCGTCGGCCCGCTGGACCTCCTCGCCCGCGGCGGCCACCAGCTTGACCCAGCCGGCCGGACGCAGCACGTAGGCGGCGGCGGCGACATCGACGGGGTCGGCCGCGGCGGGAGGCGCACCGGACTCCAGCGCGCCGGCCAGCTCCGGCTGGGTCTGACCGATCCGCTCACCGATGCGCCTGCGGAAAACCGGGTCGCTCTCCAGCGCGGCAGCCATCGCGTTGCCCGCGAACTTGGCCCGCCGGCTCGGGGTGAACCTGGCGTACTGTCTCAGCTGCGCGGGGAGTTCACCGACGGTCAGTCCGCCGAAGGCGTCCGAGACGAGCGCCACGACCTTGCGGCGCACGCCCTCGGGCAGCGGACGGTCGAGCGACTCCGCGGCACCGCCGGCCACGTCGGCCGGTCCGGTGCCGCCTGTCGGCTGCTCCACCATCCATCACCCCAATGTGTCTGTCCGCGCGGCCCCGTCAGGAGTCGGCACCCGGCCTGTCGACCAGCTCGATCTGGTCCACCGCGTTGCACCAACGACAACGGACCGACTCGATGGTCTCACTGACCACCTCGCGCTCTTCGACACTCGACTCCCCGGCCAGGTCGAGATGGACGTACTCCACGACCTTGGACGAGCGCGTCACATCGAACCGGGTGAGATTGCCGCAGAGCGTGCAGCGCCAGCGGGTCCCGTCCGTCGGCAGGGGAACCGTCGTCATCGTTGCGTCCTCTTTCGTCGTTCGTCGAGTCTCGTGGTGCCCAGGTCTTCGATCTCGCGGTGCGCCGTCGAACTGCGGATGTCCTGCGGTAACCCTACGGCCTCGTGCATACCCATGAACACGGCGAGGCGATTCGTCCCGTTCCCTTCGGGTACGTCATGCTCTGCAGGTGATCGATTGGCGGGGAGTCGACTGGCGGGCGCGGGCCAGGGAACTGGGAGCGGCGACCGCACCGGGCGGCGCACCGGTCACCTACGGGCTCATCGCGCTGTGCTGCGTCGTCTTCCTGCTCAGCCCGCTCTCCGGTCTCGCCCCCGTCCGCGGCTCCGCCGACGCCCTGCTCGCCGCGCAGGCCGGGTACTTCGAGCGGTGGGGCGTGATCCCCGGTGAACTCCTGGACGGCTCCGCCCATGCGGCGCTCACGCCGCTGACCGCGCTCTTCGTGCACGGCAGCTGGCTGCACCTGCTCGGCAACATGCTCTTCCTGTACGTGTTCGGCGCGATGGCCGAGGAGCGCATGGGCCATGCCGAGTTCGCGTTCTTCTACGTCTGCTGCGGCTACTTCGCCCTGGTGGTCTACGCGGTCGCGCACTCCGAGTCCGACCAGACCCTGGTGGGCGCGTCGGGGGCGATCTCCGCGGTGCTCGGCGCGTTCCTCCGCCTCTTCCCCCGCACCCGGGTCACCAGCCTCTTCCCCTTCCTCTTCTTCCTGCCGCTGCGCTTCCCCGCCTGGATCGTGCTCGTGTTCTGGTTCGTCCTGCAGTGGCTCGCGGCCCGGGGCGCGGGCAGCGGGCCGGGCGTGGCCTACCTCGCCCATGTGGCGGGCTTCGCCACCGGGTTCCTCTACGCCCGGGTGCGCTTCCGGGGTGGGGTTAGGGTGAAGGCTCCAGCCACGGCCACCGAGGGAGAAAGCAAGCCGTGATCACCGCGATCGTGCTCATCAAAACCAGCGTGGACCGGATTCCCGAGATCGCCGAGGCCATCGCCGCGCTGGACAGCGTCAGCGAGGTCTTCTCGGTCACCGGCACGTACGACCTGATCGCCATGGTCCGGGTGGCCAAGCACGACGATCTGGCCGACGTCATCCCCGGCCGGATCAGCAAGATCCCGGGCGTCGAGGGCACCGACACCCACGTCGCCTTCCGTACGTACTCGCAGCACGACCTCGAGGCGGCCTTCGCCATCGGTCTCGACGCGTAGCACGGCGTACGGCTTCGGCCGGGGACGGGGAGCGCTGCTCCAGTCCCCGGCCGAAGCCGTACGCGGGCCCGTCAGACCTGTGCCGCACCCCGGTCCGGGACGCAGCGCCCGTCCTCCGTGCGGTAGGACCACCGCGCACCGGTGCGCACCAGTTCCCGGACCGCGCCGAGGAACCGCTCGATGTGCTCGTCCGGCGTACCGGCCCCGAAGCTCACCCGGATGGCGTTGAGCGACCGCTCCCCCGGCTCCGCCTCCGGCGCGCCGCACTCGCCCGGCTCCTGCGGCTCGCTGCCCAGCAGCGTCCGGACGAGGGGGTGGGCGCAGAACAGTCCGTCGCGCACCCCGATGCCGTACTCCGCGGAGAGCGCCGCGGCGAAGTGCGAGCTGTTCCAGCCCTCGACGACGAACGAGATGACGCCGACCCGCGGGGCGTCGTCGCCGAACAGGGAGAGCACCCGCACCTCGGGCACCCCCGCCAGCCCTTCGCGGACCCGGGTGACGAGCTGCTGCTCGCGCGCGACCAGCCGGTCGAACCCGGCCTCGGTCAGGGCCCTGCAGGCGGCGGCGATGGAGTAGACGCCGATGACGTTGGGCGATCCCGCCTCGTGCCGGGCGGGCGTGGTGTGCCACTCCACGTCCACGCCGCCGTCGGCGCGCCGGGCGACCTTGCGGGAGGCACCGCCCCCGGCGAGGTACGGCTCCGCGTCCCGCAGCCAGTCGGCCCGGCCCGCGAGGACGCCCGAGCCGAACGGCGCGTACAGCTTGTGGCCGGAGAAGGCGACCCAGTCGACGTCCAGATCCGCGATGTCCACCGGGTGGTGGGGCGCCAGCTGCGCCGCGTCGAGCACGATCCGCGCACCATGGGCGTGGGCCGCGGAGGTCAGCTCCTTGACCGGCCACAGCTCACCGGTCACGTTGGAAGCGCCGGTCACGCAGACGAGCGCCGGCCCGTGGGGGTCGCGGCCGGCCAGCGCACGCTCCAGCGTGGCGACGGCCTCCGCCGGGGTGCGCGGGGCGTCGAGGTACGTCACCCGGGCGTCGCGCCAGGGCAGCAGCGAGGCGTGGTGCTCGGTCTCGAACACGAAGACCTGGCAGTCGGCGGGCAGCGCGGACGCCAGCAGGTTGAGGGAGTCCGTCGTCGAACGGGTGAAGACCACCTGGTCCTCGGGCCGGCAGCCGAGGAAGTCCGCGACCGTCGTGCGGCTGCTCTCGAAGAGGTCGGTGGAGAGCTGCGAGAGGTACCCTGCGCCGCGGTGCACGCTGCCGTAGTACGGGGCGTAGGCGGCCACGTCGTCCCACACCCGCTGGAGGGCCGGGGCGCTCGCCGCGTAGTCGAGGGCGGCATAGGTGACATCGCCGCCGGTCACCAGCGGAACGGTGACATCTGCTCCCAGAACAGGCAGCGGGGCACAAATGGACTGGTCGAGGGCAGCGGTGGAGACAGACATGGCGAACTCCCGTAACAGGCAGGCGAAATCCTCGCGCCGGCGGTACGCGGCAGCACGGGGAAAGGAGAAGAAGGGTGTGCGGAGAAGGGCGAAGAGCCCTATCGCATTCGCTTGCTCACAAGAGGCTCCCTAGGGACCAGGACCCCGGGGGTTGGCATGCACAGATGCCGAGGGGCCCGCGCTTGCCGCAAGCCTCGCTGCCTGCGGCCTGGTCTTCACCCGGGGCACCCCGCCACGGACGGAGGGTTGCCGGACAGCGGGCCGGGGCCGTAGTCGCTGTCACTCATGACCTGCGCAGCATCTTGCCACACCTGCCCGTACGCGCAAGAGCGCAGTCCGCGATCCGGACTGCGCTCTGCTTCGCTTCGCACGCCTCGGGGTCCTTCTGCCCGGATCCGAACGGATCGCGGCACCGGCCCGGCCC
The DNA here is from genome assembly GCF_036345975.1 of Streptomyces clavifer. Taxonomy (NCBI): domain Bacteria; kingdom Bacillati; phylum Actinomycetota; class Actinomycetes; order Kitasatosporales; family Streptomycetaceae; genus Streptomyces; species Streptomyces clavifer. The sequence goes on from NZ_CP107793.1 coordinate 2,025,902, forward strand.
CGGCGAAGGGCCTACGCGTTGCTGGCGGCCACCCATCGCTCCAGTGCGCGCTTGGCCGCACCCGAGTCGACCGACTCCGCGGCCCGCGCGATCCCGGCGGCGATCCGCTCGTTCAGCGTGCCCTCGCCCGGGTCGAGGGCGACCAGCGCGGCCGCCGAGTTGAGCAGGACCGCGTCGCGCACCGGACCGGTCTCCCCGTCCAGCAGCCGGCGGGCGACATCCGCGTTGTACGAGGCGTCGGCGCCGCGCAGCGCCTCGACCGGCACCAGCTCCAGGCCGACGTCGCGCGGGTCGAACGACTCCTCGCGCACGCCGCCGTCCCGGACGATCCAGACCCGGGAGGTCGCGGTGGTGGTCAGCTCGTCGAGACCGTCGTCGCCGCGGAAGACGAGTGCCGAGTTCCCCCGGTCGGCGAGCACGCCCGCGACGATGGGCGCCATCCTCAGGTCGGCGACCCCGACGGCCTGGGAACGCACCCGGGCCGGGTTGGTGAGCGGACCGAGGATGTTGAAGGTGGTCTGCGTGCCGAGCTCCTTGCGGGCCCTGGCCGCGTGCCGCAGGGCCGGGTGGAACTTCACGGCGAAGCAGAAGGTGATGCCGGCCTCCTCCGCGACCTCGACCACGCGCTCCGGCGCCAGTTCGAGGCTGACGCCGAGCTTCTCCAGGACGTCGGAGGCACCGCTCGCCGAGGAGGACGCGCGGTTTCCGTGTTTGACGACCTTGGCGCCGGTCCCCGCGATCACGATCGCCGACATGGTGGAGATGTTGACCGTCTTGGCCAGGTCGCCGCCGGTACCCACGATGTCGACGGTGCGGCCAGGCACGTGGATGGTCCGGGCGTGCGCGTACATGGCGTTCACGAGGCCCGTGACCTCGTCGACCGTCTCCCCCTTGGCCCGCAGCGCGACCGCGAACCCCGCGATCTGCACGTCGGTCGCCTCGCCGCTCATGATGCGGTCCATGGCCCACGCGGTGTCCTCGGCGGTCAGGTTCTCGCCGCGCAGGAGCGGGGTCAGCACGCCGGGCCAGGAACGGGCCGCCACGCCTTCGCCGCCGTCCTGGGTCGCCACGTTCATGGTCCGCTCCTGGGGTCCACAGCCGGTAAGGGAACGGTCCCCACCCTATCCAGCCCCGGGGGACAGCGAAGAGCCCCGTCCATCGAATGGACGGGGCTCCTGCTGTGGCGGTCAGCTGAGGTGATCAGTGGTGGCCGTGGCCGCTGGTGATCTCCTTGTACTCCTCGGCGGTGGGCTTGGCGATCTGGTTGTCCTCGCCGTAGTAGCCGCGGCTGAGCCTGGCCCGCAGCTTCTGCACTGCGGAGGGCTTGCGCTCGACACCGTTCTCGTCGACCGTCGGGCCGATCTCGAACGGCTTGTACTGCTCGTGCGCCGTGAGCGTGTGGAGCTGCCCCTGGCTGAGCGGCTCGTGGATCTCGACGAACTCACCGTGCGGCAGGCGCTTGATGGTGCCGGACTCGCGCCCGTGCAGCACCTTCTCCTTGTCGCGGCGCTGGAGGCCGAGGCAGATCCGCCGGGTCACGATGAACGCCACGACCGGGCCGACGAAGAAGGCGATCCGTACGAACCAGCTGATCGCGTTGAGCGAGAGGTGGAAGTGGGTCGCCCAGATGTCGTTGCCGCCGCCGATCAGCATGACGAAGTAGATCGTCACCCAGGCGACACCCAGTCCGGTGCGGGTCGGAGCGTTGCGCGGGCGGTCCAGGATGTGGTGCTCGCGCTTGTCCCCGGTGATCCACGACTCGATGAACGGGTACAGCGCGAGAGCCGCGAGCACGACACCGAAGAGAACCAGCGGGATGAGCACGCCCAGGGCCAGCGTGTGACCCCAGAGGTTGATCTCCCAGCCCGGCATGACACGGACGAAGCCTTCCGCGAAGCCCATGTACCAGTCCGGCTGGGCGCCCGTGGACACCTGGTCGGGACGGTAGGGGCCGAGCGCCCAGATCGGGTTGATCGTGGCGATGGCGGAGAGGATCGCGATGAAACCGAAGACCAGGAAGAAGAACCCTCCCGCCTTCGCCATGTAGACCGGCAGCAGCGGCATGCCGACGACGTTCTTGTTGGTCCGGCCCGGACCCGCGAACTGCGTGTGCTTGTGGAAGAACACCAGGATCAGGTGCGCGACCACGAGCCCGAGCATGATGCCCGGCAGCAGCAGGATGTGGATCGAGTAGAACCTCGAGATGATCTCGGTCCCGGGGAACTCCCCGCCGAACAGGAACATCGAGATGTACGTACCGACGATCGGCATCGCCAGGATCGCGCCCTGCGTGAAGCGCACACCCGTACCGGAGAGCAGGTCGTCCGGGAGCGAGTAGCCGGTGAAGCCGGTGAACATGCCGAGCACGAACAGCAGGAAGCCGAAGAGCCAGTTGATCTCACGCGGCTTGCGGTACGCGCCCGTGAAGAACACCCGGAACATGTGCACGAACATGCCCGCGAGGAAGATGATCGCGGCCCAGTGGTGGATCTGCCGGACCAGCAGACCACCGCGGACGTCGAAGCTGATGTCCAGCGTCGACGCGTACGCCGCGGACATGCGGATGCCCTGCATCGGCTCGTACGAGCCGTGGTAGACGACCTCGTTCATGCTCGGGTTGAAGAACAGCGTCAGGTACACACCCGTGAGGATGATGATGATGAAGCTGTAGAGGCAGATCTCACCCAGCATGAAGGACCAGTGGTCCGGGAAGATCTTGCGCATGTTGGCCTTGGCCAGGCCGTAGATGCCCAGCCGGCCGTCCGCCCAGTCGGCCACCCGCTCACCGGCGGGCGCCTTGCGCTTGGTTTCCGTCGCAGTACTCATCCGCGCTCCCAGAAGGCAGGACCGACGGGCTCTTCGAAGTCACCGAGCGCCTCGAGGTTGCCCTCGCTGTTCACACCGATCCGCAGCTGCGGAAGGGCGTGACCGGCCGGACCGAAGATGACGCGGGCGCCGTCGGAGAGGTCGAAGGTGGACTGGTGGCACGGGCAGAGCACGTGATGCGTCTGCTGCTCGTACAGGCTGATCGGGCAGCCGACGTGGGTGCAGATCTTGGAGAAGGCCACGATTCCCTCGTGGGCCCACTCGCGCTCGCGCTTGTCCTTGATGTTGTCCGGCTCGATGCGGATGATCATCAGCGCGGCCTTGGCGATCTGCGTCTGGAAGTCGTGCGCGTCCTCCTCCAGGCCCTCGGGCATGGCGAAGGTCAGCGAACCGACGACGATGTCCTCGGGACGCAGCGGCTCCATGGTGTTCATGTTGACGAGCTGCTTGCCCTTGGCCCACAGGGTGCTGCGGAGCTTCTTCTCCGGCAGCGGACCGAGGTCGCGGAGCAGCACCACACCGGAGAGCGGCACCAGGGCCAGCGCACCGAACATGGTGTTGCGGATCAGCTTGCGCCGTCCGATCGCGGACTCCTTGGCACCGGCCGCGAAGTCGGCCATGACCTTGGCCTTGACCTCCGGCTCCGCCTCGATGGCGTGCCGGTCGTCGGCGACCTCGACGTCGGACATCAGGGTGCGCGCCCAGTGGACGGCGCCCGTGCCGATGAGGAAGAGCGCCAGGCCCAGGGTCATCCCGAGGGAGAAGTTGAGCGCGCTCACGTGGCCGAGCGGCCAGATGTAGACGATCTTGTCCACCGGGAAGATGACGTACGAGGCGATGAAGCCGATCGTCGCCAGCATCGACAGCGTGAACATGAAGGCGACGGCCCGCTCGGAGCGCCTCGCGGCCCGCTCGTCGATGTCCTGGATGCGCGGCCTGTGGGCCGGCAGTCCGGGGTCGGCGAACGGGTCGGCCGCAGCCTCCACCGCGCCGTGCGCGGCGTCCTGCTCTACCGGCAGGTTCGTTTCTGGAATCTGTTGGCTACTCATGACTTCTTGGCCTTAGCGGTGTGGGCCGCGACCCATACGGCGATGGCGATCAGACCGCCCAGGCCGAAGATCCAGCCGAAGAGACCTTCACTGACAGGGCCGAGGCCACCGAGCGAGAGCCCGCCGGGGGACGCGGACTCATCACCGTTGACGGTCTTGATGTACGCGATGATGTCTTTCTTCTCCTGCTCCGGCATGGTGCTGTCCGGGAAGGAGGGCATGCTCTGCGGGCCCGTCTGCATGGCCTCGTAGATGTGCTTCGGGCTCACGCCTTCGAGGTCCGGGGCGTACTTGCCGTTGGTCAGCGCGCCGCCCTTGCCGGTGAAGTTGTGGCACTGGGCGCAGTTGGTGCGGAACAGGTCGCCGCCCTTGGCCACGTCCGCGCCCGCGGGGTCGACCTGGCTGCCGGTCGGCGTGATCGGACCGGCGCCCAGCGACGCGACGTACGCCGCGAGCTGGTCGATCTCGGCCTGGGTGTAGATGACCGGCTTCTTCGGTACCTGGGCACCCGGCTGCTGGGCCGGCATACGTCCGGTACCGACCTGGAAGTCGACGGCGGCGGAGCCGACGCCCACGAGGGACGGCCCGTCGGTGGTGCCCTGACCGCCGGATCCGTGGCAGCTGGCGCAGCCTACGGAGTAGAGCTTCTTACCCTCGTCGATCGCGAGGGACTGGGCGGTTTCGTCGGCCTGCGCCTTGCCCGCAGGCGCGAACGCGGCGTACAGCCCCCCGGTAGCCGCCAGCGCGAGGAGTAGTACGACGACCGCCGCCAGCGGATGGCGTCGTCGTGCGGAGAGCTTTTTCACGGATTACCCCGGTGTCAGGATCTTCTGCGTCGATGGTGGGTGGGTGCGAGCCCGGTTACTTGATCATGTAGATCGTGGCGAACAGGCCGATCCAGACGACATCGACGAAGTGCCAGTAATAGGACACGACGATGGCCGCGGTGGCCTGCTCGTGGGTGAACCTCGAGGCCGCGTACGTTCTGCCCAGAACGAGCAGGAAGGCGATGAGACCGCCTGTCACGTGCAGACCGTGGAAGCCGGTCGTCAGGTAGAACACCGAGCCGTACGGGTCCGAGGACAGGGAGAGACCCGCGTCCTTGACCAGCTCGGTGTACTCGAGGACCTGGCCTCCGATGAAGATCGAACCCATCACGAACGTGATGATGAACCAGGTGCGGAGCTTCTTCACATCGCCCCGCTCCGCGGCGAAGACGCCGAGCTGGCAGGTGAGAGAGGAAAGCACCAGGATCGTGGTGTTCGTCGCCGAGAACGGGAAGTTCAGATGGTCGGCCATCTCCTTCCAGTGGTCGGGTCCCATCACCGATCGCAGGGTGAAGTACATCGCGAAGAGGGCCGCGAAGAACATCAGCTCGGAACTCAACCAGATGATGGTTCCGACGCTGGTGAGGTTCGGTCGATTGACCGACGGGTGCGCGTGCCCGGTTTCTACTGTCGTTGCTGTCGCCACGACCGACATTATGTCGGTCGCTTATCCCGCCCTCACTCCCGGGGGTGCTGTTCGGTGTGTCAGCGCAGTGTGTCCTCACCGAACGGCCCATCGAAACGCTGTCATTACCGGTGCTGACAGGCTGTCCGCCGGAGTACGATCCGCCCATCGGTTCATGCCCCGAGAGCCCCGAAGACACAGATGTCACGGAGGAACAATGCAGCCGACCGCCACGGTCCTGGTCTACAGCGACGACGCCAACACCCGTGAGCAGGTGAAGCTGGCCGCGGGCCGCAGGCCCGCGGCGGACGTGCCCCGGGTGGAGTTCCTGGAGTGCGCCACCCTGCCCGCGGTCCTGAGCGCCCTCGACCGGGGCGGTGTGGACGTCTGCGTACTGGACGGCGAGACGGCGCCCGCGGGCGGTATGGGCGTCTGCCGGCAGATCAAGGACGAGATCTTCGACTGCCCGCCCGTCCTGCTGCTCATCGGGCGCCCGCAGGACGCCTGGCTGGCCACCTGGAGCCGCGCGGACGCGGCGGTGACCCATCCGGTCGACCCGGTCGACTTCGCGGACGCCCTGGCCTCCCTCCTGCGCCACCGGCTGTCCATCCGGGCCTGACGGGCCCCGCCGGCCCGCGCGGGGACGTTCCGCGGCGTGGCGCACTCCCCGGCCGGATCAGACCTGGGGGCGCAGCCGCGCCGCCTGGACGTCGGTGCCCGCGTCGGGCGTGCCGCTGCGCAGCGCGCTGCCCTTCTGCCAGCTGTCCCAGGCCAGGTTCCAGTCGCCGAAGCCGTTGTCGAACGGCGTCATCGTCTCGCCCTCGCTGCCGATGACCTTGACGATGTCGCCCTCGCGCACGGTGTCGAAGAACCATTCGGCGTCGGCGGTGCTCATGCCGGTGCAGCCGTGGCTGACGTTGGCGTTGCCCTGTGAGCCCGTCGACCAGGGGGCCGCGTGGACGTACTCGCCGCTCCAGGTGACCCGGGTCGCGTAGTAGACCGGCAGGTCGTACGACTCGGACGAGCCGGCGGCGATGCCGATGCTCTCCCCGCGCATGCGTACGTAGTACTCCTTGCCCAGCACGACCTTGACGCCGTTGCGGGTGGAGAAGCCGGGCTTGCCCGTGGTGACCGGGATGGTGTTGATCACTTCTCCGTTGCGCAGGACCGTCATGGAGTGTTCCGAGGCATCGGTGATGGCTTCGATGCGGTCGCCGGTGGCAAGCTTCAGCGGCTTCGCGGCGGCTCCGTAGAGGGCGTTGGAGACCTTGATGCCCTTGAGGTTGCTGCGGACGTCGATGGTGGCGTCGGCGGGCCAGTACTCCTTGGGCCGGTAGTGGAGGGTCTTGTCGTCGACCCAGTACCAGGAGCCCGTGACGGCCGGGGTGGCCCGGACCTGCAGCCCGCGTTCCACGGTGGCCCTGGCCGCCCGGCCGGTGACCGGAGCGCTGAGTTCCGCCGTGATGGGCTGCCCGACGCCGTAGGTGCCCGCCTGCGGGCCGAAGGAGACCTTCAGGAACTTCTTCGCGGAGGTCGTACCGAAGGCGTATGTACGGCTGCCCGGGGCGCCGTCGCCGTCTTCCGTGGAGACCTTGACGGTGTAGCGGGTACCGGCGGCGAGCGAGGCGGTGGAGTGCCAGCGCTTCCCGTCGGCCCCGAGTTCGCCCGCCAGGTGGCGGCCCTCCGTGTCGACGGCCGTCACGTCGGTGATGCGGGCGTCGTCGTCCTTGACGGTGACTTCGAGGGGCTTGTCGGGGTCGGCCTTCTCGTCCTTGGCCGGACCGTTGAAGGTGACCAGGTCGGCCGCGTCGTGCGGCCTCAGGGACAGTGGATGGCCATCGGGCTCGCCACAGGCGGTCGCACCTGCAACCAGGGTCACGACCAGCAGGGTGCAGCTCACCAGGGTGCGGATGCGCGGCGTGTGGTTCATGAACCCACGCTAAGAAGATTCATCCGATCCAGCGCGTTCAGTGACTGCAAACGGGGGCCCGCCCCGCTCGTTGCTGAGCGGGACGGGCCCCCGTGAGGGTGCGGCCGTCCGTGTCCGGGGACGCGGCGGGTGCTACTGGGTGCGGTTCTCGCCCCGGTAGTACTCGAAGACCCAGCCGAAGAGGCCGATCAGGAGCAGGGGGGCCGCGAAGTAGGCGAGCCACCAGCCGAAGACGACGCCCAGGAAGAGGAAGGCGCCACCGATGGCCAGCGAGAGCGGCTGCCAGCTGTGCGGGGAGAAGAAGCCCACTTCACCGGCTTCGTCCGCGATATCGGCTTCCTTGTTGTCCTGGGCCATCTGGTCGACCCTGTTGGCCGTGAAGGCCAGGTAGAACCCGATCATGACGGTCAGTCCGAAGGAGAGGACGAGCGCGGTGGTGCCCACCGGCTCCTTGGACCACAGGCCGTACGTGACGGCCATGACCAGCATGAAGACGCTCAGCCAGAGGAAGAGCTTGCCCTGGATCTTCACTTGCCCTCCTCCTTGCCGCCGACGAGGACCTTGTCACCCTCGGAGAGGTGATCGAGCTGCTCGAGCGCCGCGATCTCCGGGTGGTGCAGGTCGAACGCCGGGGATTCCGAGCGGATCCGCGGCAGGCTGAGGAAGTTGTGCCGCGGCGGCGGGCACGACGTCGCCCATTCGAGCGAACGGCCGTAGCCCCACGGGTCGTCGACCTCGATTTTCTTGCCGTACTTCGCGGTCTTCCACACGTTGTAGAAGAACGGGAGCATCGACAGTCCGAGCACGAACGAGGAGACCGTCGAGATCGTGTTCAGCGCGGTGAAGCCGTCGGCCGCGAGGTAGTCCGCGTACCGGCGCGGCATGCCCTCGGCACCGAGCCAGTGCTGCACCAGGAACGTGCCGTGGAAGCCGATGAACAGCGTCCAGAACGTCATCTTGCCGAGCCGCTCGTCCAGCATCTTGCCGGTGAACTTCGGCCACCAGAAGTGGAATCCGGCGAACATCGCGAAGACCACCGTGCCGAACACGACGTAGTGGAAGTGCGCGACGACGAAGTACGAGTCGGAGATGTGGAAGTCCAGCGGCGGCGAGGCCAGGATCACGCCGGTCAGACCACCGAAGGCGAAGGTGATCAGGAAGCCGACCGACCAGAGCATCGGTGTCTCGAAGGACAACGATCCCTTCCACATCGTGCCGATCCAGTTGAAGAACTTCACACCGGTCGGCACCGCGATCAGGAATGTCATGAAGGAGAAGAACGGCAACAGCACACCGCCGGTGACGTACATGTGGTGCGCCCACACGGTCACCGAAAGGCCGGCAATGGCGATCGTCGCGCTGATCAGGCCGACATAACCGAACATCGGCTTCCGGCTGAACACCGGAATGATCTCGGAGACGATTCCGAAGAACGGCAGGGCGATGATGTACACCTCTGGGTGTCCGAAGAACCAGAAGAGGTGCTGCCAGAGCAATGCGCCGCCATTTGACGCATCGAAGATATGTGCGCCGAATTTTCGGTCGACTTCCAGCGCGAAGAGCGCCGCGGCCAGCACCGGGAAGGCCAGCAGGACCAGGACACCGGTCAGCAGGACGTTCCAGGTGAAGATCGGCATGCGGAACATCGTCATACCGGGGGCGCGCATGCAGATGATCGTGGTGATGAAGTTGACCGCACCGAGGATCGTGCCGAAGCCGGAGAAGGCCAGACCCATGATCCACATGTCGGCGCCGATACCCGGCGAGCGGACCGCGTCCGACAGCGGGGAGTAGGCGAACCATCCGAAGTCGGCCGCACCCTGCGGGGTGAGGAAGCCGGACACCGCGATGAGCGAGCCGAAGAGGTACAGCCAGAACGCGAACATGTTCAGCCGCGGGAACGCGACGTCGGGCGCGCCGATCTGCAGCGGCATGATCCAGTTGGCGAACCCGGCGAAGAGCGGCGTCGCGAACATCAGCAGCATGATCGTGCCGTGCATCGTGAACGCCTGGTTGAACTGCTCGTTCGACATGATCTGCGTACCCGGACGGGCCAGCTCGGCGCGCATGAAGAGCGCCAGGAGACCGCCGATGCAGAAGAACGCGAACGAGGTGACCAGGTACATCGTGCCGATGGTCTTGTGGTCAGTGGTGGTGAGCCACTTGACGACAACGCTCCCCGGCTGCTTGCGCCGCACCGGCAGCTCGTCCTCGAAAGAGTCGTCTGCTGCCGCGGCACCCTGAGATTCGTTGAGGATGCTCACAGTTTGTTCGTCTCCGCATTCCTGGCCGGGTCCGTCTGCTCGATGCCTGCCGGCACGTAGCCCGTCTGACCCTTCTCCGCCAGCTCCTTGAGGTGCTGCTGGTAACGCTCCGGGGAGACGATCTTGACGTTGAAGAGCATCCGGGAGTGGTCGACGCCGCAGAGCTCGGCGCACTTACCCATGTAGGTGCCCTCCTTCTTCGGAGTCACCTCGAAGGCGTTGGTGTGGCCCGGAATGACGTCCTGCTTCATGAGGAACGGCACCACCCAGAAGGAGTGGATGACGTCACGCGAAGTCAGCACGAAGCGGACCTTCTCGCCCTTCGGCAGCCACAGGGTCGGACCCGGGTTGCCGTTCTGCGGGTTGCGCGTACCGGGGATGCCCACGTCGTAGACGCCGCCGGCGTCCTGGGGGAAGTCCTTGCGGTACTTGTCGGGGATGGCGTCGAGCTCCTTGGGGATCTCGCCGCCGGTGGAGGGCGAGCCCTCCACGTTCTCGATGTAGTTGAAGCCCCAGCTCCACTGGTAGCCGACCACATTGATGGTGTGGGCGGGCTTCGGGCTGAGCTCGAGGAGCTTCGACTCGTCGCGCGCGGTGAAGTAGAAGAACACCGAGACGATGATGAGGGGGACCACTGTGTACAACGCCTCGATGGGCATGTTGTACCTGGTCTGCTGAGGTACCTCCACCTTGGTCCGGCTACGCCGGTGGAAGATGACACTCCAGATGATCAGCCCCCACACGAGCACGCCCGTGGCGAGCGCTGCCGCCCACGAGCCCTGCCAGAGGGAGAGGATGATCGGAGCCTCTTCCGTTACCGGGGTAGGCATACCGAGGCGGGGGAAATCCTCCCAGTTGTATTCACAACCGGAGGCCGTCGCCAGGACCAGGCCCGCAGTCAGCACCTGCGGCAGCTTCCGCCGCATCGGGCGCCGCGACAAGCGGTCGGAGCCGTTGGGACTCACGTAGCGCCTTCCCGAGAGTCTCGCCCGCACGGTCGGCGCGGCCGTTTCGCTTGGTCGGTCGCCGGCCCTGACGCGGGCAGGGGTTTGGATGTTTATGCGGACCAAACCCTACTGGACGCTATTTGGGGTCGCGCGGGGAGGGTGCCCAACGCGCCGCCCGACACCCCGAAGGGGTGGAATCCGGGCTTCCGGCCGCCATCTGACGCTCCCTCGCTCCTCCCCCGGGCCCGCCCGTCCCCGGGTCACGCGCCGCTGCGGGCTAGCGTGGCGCCGTGCCCTACTTCGATTCCGCCTCCTCCGCCCCCCTGCACCCCGTCGCCCGCCAGGCGCTGCTTGCCTCGCTGGACGAGGGCTGGGCCGATCCGTCCCGGCTGTACCGCGAGGGGCGGCGGGCCGCCCTGCTGCTGGACGCGGCCAGGGAGGCCGCGGCCGAGGCCGTCGGATGCCGGCCGGACGAGCTCGCCTTCACCTCGTCGGGGACCCGTGCGGTGCACTCCGCGATTGAGGGGGCGCTTTCCGGCCGTCGGCGTGTCGGCCGCCATCTGGTCCTTTCCGCGGTCGAACACTCGTCGGTGCTCCACGCGGCCGCGGCCCTGGAGGCGGCGGGCGGATCGTCTACCGAAGTGCCCGTGGACCGGTCCGGGGCGGTCGACCCCGCCGCGTACGGCGAGGCACTGCGTGCGGACACCGCCCTGGCCTGCCTGCAGTCCGCCAACCACGAGGTGGGGACCGAGCAGCCGGTGGCCCGGACGGCGGAGATCTGCGCGGCGGGCGGCGTACCGCTGCTGGTGGACGCCGCCCAGTCACTGGGCTGGGGGCCGGTGCCGGACGGCTGGTCGCTGCTGGCCGCCAGCGCGCACAAGTGGGGCGGTCCGGCGGGAGTGGGACTGCTCGCCGTCCGCAAGGGCGTCAGATTCGCCCCCCAAGGCCCGGCCGACGAGAGGGAGTCGGGGCGGGCCCCCGGTTTCGAGAACATTCCGGCCGTCGTGGCGGCGGCGGCCTCGCTGCGCGCGGTACGCGCCGAGGCTGCCGCCGAGTCCGTACGGCTGCGCGCCCTGGTGGACCGGATCCGGGGCGCGCTCGGTGGTGGTCTGGTGCCGGACGTGGAGGTGGTCGGGGACCCGGTGCGGCGGCTTCCGCACCTGGTCACCTTCTCCTGTCTCTATGTCGACGGGGAGACTCTGCTCCATGAGCTGGATCGGGCCGAATTCTCCGTTTCATCCGGTTCGTCCTGCACGAGCAGCACCCTGACCCCGAGCCATGTCCTCAAGGCGATGGGGGTGCTCACGGAGGGAAACATCCGCGTGTCGCTTCCGGCCGGGACGACCGGGGCCGAGGTCGACCGCTTCCTCGATGTGCTGCCGGGCGTGGTGGCCGGGGCCCGGGAGAGGCTCGGCGCACCCTCTTCGGCGGCCTCCTCCCCCGCCCCGCGCGCGTCGCTCGTCGTCGACGCGCTGGGCAGGCGCTGCCCGATCCCGGTGATCGAACTCGCAAAGGTGATCGGAGAGGTACCCGTCGGCGGCACGGTGACGGTGCTCGCCGACGACGAGGCCGCCCGTCTGGACATTCCCGCCTGGTGCGAGATGCGCGAGCAGGAGTACGTGGGTGAGGAGCCGGCGGACCGCGGCTCGGCCTACGTGGTCCGCCGTCTCCTGTGAGCCCTGCTAGGAGAGGTGCGCCCTGACCTCGGTGGCCGCCTCGTCGCCGTACGCCTTGGTGAAGCGGTCCATGAAGTGGGTGCGGCGCAGGGTGTACTCCTGCGTGCCGACCGTCTCGATGACCAGGGTCGCGAGCATGCAGCCGACCTGGGCGGCGCGCTCCAGGCCCACGCCCCAGGCGAGGCCGGAGAGGAATCCGGCCCGGAAGGCGTCGCCGACGCCGGTCGGGTCGGCCTTCCGCTCCTCCTCCGCGCAGCCGACCTCGATCGGGTCCTCGCCGGCCCGCTCGATGCGGACGCCGCGGGCGCCGAGGGTGGTGACGCGGTGGCCGACCTTGGAGAGGATCTCCTCGTCGCTCCAGCCGGTCTTGGACTCGATGAGGCCCTTCTCGTACTCGTTGGAGAAGAGGTACGTGGCACCGTCGAGGAGGATCCGGATCTCGTCGCCGTCCATCCGGGCGATCTGCTGCGAGAAGTCCGCGGCGAACGGGATGCCCCGGGTGCGGCACTCCTCCGTGTGGCGGAGCATCGCCTCGGGGTCGTCGGCGCCGATGGAGACGAGGTCGAGGCCGCCGACCCGGTCGGAGACGCTCTTCAGCTCGATCAGCCGGGCCTCGCTCATCGCACCGGTGTAGAAGGAGCCGATCTGGTTGTGGTCCGAGTCCGTCGTGCAGACGAAACGGGCCGTGTGCAGGACCTCGGAGATGCGGACCGATCCGGTGTCGACGCCGTGCCGGTCGAGCCAGGACCGGTATGCGTCGAAGTCCGCCCCGGCGGCGCCGACCAGGACCGGCCGGGTGCCCAGCAGGCCCATGCCGAAGGCGATGTTGGCGCCGACACCTCCGCGGCGCACGTCGAGGTTGTCGACCAGGAAGGAGAGCGAGACCGTGTGCAGCTGGTCCGCGACGAGCTGGTCGGCGAACCGGCCGGGGAAGGTCATCAGGTGGTCGGTGGCGATGGAGCCGGTGACTGCAATGCGCACGGGGAGACTGCTCCTGCGGAAGGCGAAGGAGCGCGCGGGCGCGCCCTCCGGGACGGCATGACAGTTCACGCTACCCGGTACCGCCACCGGACCCGAAGGGGAAAACTACCCGATAGTAGGTCTTTCTACCTGAGCTCTCCCGTGCATACGGTGCGGATATGTCGAACAACATCGTTCCGCGTGAGTCCGAGATGAGCCTCGCCGAGCTGCGCGGGGACTGCGCCCGCATGGCACCGCACTGGGTCGTCCCCGCGAAGACCGCCGCGAAGCCGGTGGCACCGTCCCTGATCCACGGGGTCACGGTGCCGCCCTCGTCGGCCCGGCTGATCGACTCCATGTCGGTCTACGGGGACTGACCCGCCGGCCGGCAGGTTCCCCGGCGCCGCCGGGGAACCGCGCGCCCGTCCGTTCCGTCCCACCGTTGTCCCCACGCGGGGACGGGCGATGAGCCAGTGGCGGCCGACAGGCGAAGGAGCGATCCGGTGAGCACCGAGCGACCCGAGAATGACGTGACGTCCCGGCGGCGGCGTCCGCCGCTCGCCGTGGCCTCCGTGGCGGCAGCCGTGCTTCTGGCCGGTGGCGGCGGTGCGTACTGGGCCTCGAGCGCCGCGGGCGACGGGGGCGCGGACAGCGGCAGCGCGGCCTCCGGCGGCCGTACGCCTCCCCTCCTCCCGCTGGACCTCTCCCAGGACGGCCCCACGACGCCCCCGCAGGGCATCGCGCCCGGCGAGCCGGACCCGCACGGCGGCGGGGTCGTCTACCGCGCCTCGGTCGAGCTGCCGGACGGCCCGGACACGGCCTCCGTGCACCGGGCGAAGGGCGCGGTGACCGCCGCGGAGGTGGCACGGCTGGCGAAGGCGCTCGGGGTGCAGGGGGCGCCGTATGCCGACGGCACGGCCTGGAAGGTCGGCAGTGACGCGGACGGGTCGGGACCGGTCCTCAGGGTGACGAAGCAGGCCCCCGGCACCTGGACCTTCGCTCGGTACGCCTCCGGTGGCCCGGACGGTTGCCGGTCCACCACGGTCTGCGCGAAGGACACGGCGCCCGGCACCGGTTCCCCCGTCGGCGAGAAGGCCGCCAAGGCGGCCGCGGCCCCGGTGCTCGAGGCGGTGGGGCAGGACGACGCCGCGCTCGACGCCCGTCAGCTGATGGGATCCGTACGCGTGGTGAACGCCGACCCGGTGGTCGGCGGGCTGCCGACGTTCGGCTGGTCGACCGGTGTCCAGGTCGGGGCCGGGGGCGAGATCGTCGGCGGCAGCGGTCAGCTGAAGGGCCTGGAGAAGAGCGACACCTATCCCGTGGTCGGCGCCGACGAGGCGCTGAGGCAGCTGAACGCGGAGAGCCGCCGGGCCGCCAAGGGCGGTACGGGCGGCTGCGCGACCCCCGTACCGCTGGAGGGCGACCCGGCCGCGCCGGGGAGGACGGACTGCGCCGGGTCGAGCGGCACCCCGACCACCACCGTGACCGTCGACGGTGCGGTGCTGGGGCTGGCCGCGCGGAACGCCGACGGCGAGCGGGTGCTCGTGCCCTCGTGGCTGTTCTCCGTGCGGTCCGGGGGCGGCGGCCCGGAGAACACGGTCGTGCGGGTGGCGGTGGACCCCGAGTACCTGACCGCCGACGGCACCCGGCCGGCTCCGGAGCCCACGAAGCTCCCGCGGGACCCGGGGACGGGTTCGGACGACGCGACGGCCGGTCAGCGGCAGATCATCGCGTACAGCGCCGAGGGCAGGACGCTGAAGGTGACGTTCTGGGGCGGCGTGTGCAGCACGTACGAGGCACGCGCCACGGAGACCGGTACGACGGTCCGGGTCGCGGTCACCGCGTCGGATCCGGAGCCCGGCAAGCCGTGCATCCTCATCGCCGAGGAAACGACCCGGACGGTGACACTGGACGCCCCGCTCGGCGACCGGAAGGTCGTCGACGCGGACTCGGGAGCCGCGGTGCCGCGCGGCTGACGGGCCGTGCACGACGAAGGCGGCGGCGCACCCGGATCCCCGGGTGCGCCGCCGCCTTCGTCGTGCGTACGGGCTCAGCTGAAGGAGTCACCACAGGCGCAGGAGCCCGTGGCGTTCGGGTTGTCGATCGTGAAGCCCTGCTTCTCGATCGTGTCCACGAAGTCGACGGAGGCGCCGCCCAGGTACGGGGCGCTCATCCGGTCGGTGACGACCTTGACACCGCCGAAGTCCTTCACGACGTCGCCGTCGAGCGAGCGCTCGTCGAAGAAGAGCTGGTAGCGCAGGCCCGAGCAGCCGCCGGGCTGTACGGCGACGCGCAGTGCGAGGTCGTCACGGCCTTCCTGCTCCAGCAGGGTCCTGACCTTGTCTGCGGCGGCGTCGGACAGGAGGATGCCGTCGCTCACGGTGGTGGTCTCGTCCGATACGGACATCTGCTTCTCTCCCGGGTTGTACGGACTGCTTGCCGACGGTCCAACCATCGGGGCCGCGGATTCATTCCGGGCCAAGCGCTTGTCTGTTCCCTTCATGCTCGCACACCACTCCCCCGAAGGGATGCGTCACATCGACGCTATCGGCATCGTCAATCCGACGTGGGGCGGTTATGATAGATAACGTCAATTAGACGAAAAGGCTTGTTCGCAGAGTTCGCAGAGAAGAAAGGGTGCGTGTCGTGACCACCGCCCAGCCCCTGGATGTCCAGCCGACACCCCTCGCCCTGCTGCTGCTCGGCCGCGAGGCCGACCCGAGGAGCGAGCGCGGCGTCGAATGCCCCGGCGACCTGCCCTCGCCGTCCGACCCGGACCTGGTGGAGCGCGCCCGCGCCGCCAAGGAGAAGCTCGGGGACAAGGTCTTCGTGCTCGGCCACCACTACCAGCGCGACGAGGTCATCCAGTTCGCGGACGTCACCGGCGACTCGTTCAAGCTGGCCCGGGACGCCGCCGCGCGGCCCGAGGCGGAGTACATCGTCTTCTGCGGCGTGCACTTCATGGCCGAGTCGGCGGACATCCTGACCGGCGACGAGCAGAAGGTCGTGCTGCCGGACCTGGCGGCCGGCTGCTCGATGGCCGACATGGCCACCGCGGAGCAGGTCGCCGAGTGCTGGGACGTGCTCACCGAGGCGGGCGTCGCCGAGCAGGTCGTGCCGGTCTCGTACATGAACTCCTCCGCCGACATCAAGGCCTTCACCGGCCGGCACGGCGGCACGATCTGTACCTCCTCGAACGCGAAGCGCGCGCTGGAGTGGGCCTTCGAGCAGGGCGAGAAGGTCCTCTTCCTCCCGGACCAGCACCTGGGCCGGAACACGGCCGTGCGGGACATGGGGATGACCCTGGAGGACTGCGTCCTCTACAACCCGCACAAGCCGAACGGCGGCCTGACCGCCGAGGAGCTGCGCGACGCGAAGATGATCCTGTGGCGCGGGCACTGCTCGGTGCACGGGCGGTTCTCGGTGGAGTCCGTCGAGGACGTACGGGCGCGCATCCCGGGCGTGAACGTCCTGGTGCACCCGGAGTGCAAGCACGAGGTCGTGGCCGCCGCGGACCAGGTGGGTTCGACGGAGTACATCATCAAGGCCCTGGAGGCCGCACCGGCCGGCTCGAAGTGGGCCATCGGTACGGAGCTCAACCTCGTACGCCGTCTGGCGAACCGTTTCGCCGCGGAGGACAAGGAGATCGTCTTCCTCGACAAGACGGTCTGCTTCTGCTCGACGATGAACCGGATCGACCTGCCGCACCTGGTGTGGACGCTGGAGTCGCTGGCCGAGGGGAACCTCGTCAACCGGATCCAGGTCGACCCGGAGACGGAGAAGTTCGCGAAGCTGGCGCTGGAGCGGATGCTGGCACTGCCGTAGGGCGCCTGCGGCCCGGCCGTGCCGGGCCCCCGCGGCCCTGGTCCGGCCGGGTCCTGACGGGAGAGGGCCCCCGACGCCGTCGTACGGCGTCGGGGGCCCTCTCCGGTTACGTGCGGGGGCGGGGTCAGGCCTTCGCCGGCTCCGGCTCCTCGGAGGAGGTCTCCTCCGACGGACCGTGGGGCGCGGTGCCGGACTCGGCCTCGCGCTTCGCCGCCTTCTTCCCGGCCCGGCGCTCCTTGCGGAGCTCCACCATCGCGTACAGCGTCGGCACCAGGAGCAGGGTCAGCAACGTGGAGGTGATCAGACCGCCGATCACCACGATCGCCAGCGGCTGGGAGATGAAACCACCCTCGCCGGTGACGCCGAGCGCCATCGGGAGCAGGGCGAAGATCGTCGCCAGTGCCGTCATCAGGATCGGGCGGAGGCGGTGGCGACCGCCCTCGACGACGGCCTCGATGACGCCCATGCCCTGGGCCCTGTACTGGTTGATCAGGTCGATCAGGACGATCGCGTTGGTGACGACGATGCCGATCAGCATCAGCATGCCGATCATCGCCGCGATGCCCATCGGGGTGCCGGTGATGATCAGGAGCCCGAGGGCGCCCGTCGCGGCGAAGGGGATGGAGACCAGCAGGATCAGCGGCTGGACGAGCGACCGGAAGGTCGCCACCAGCAGGATGAAGACGATCGCGATGGCCGCCAGCATGGCCAGGAGCAGCTTCGAGGTGGCGTCGTCCTGGTCCTGGGTGACCCCGCCGATGGTGGCGGTGGCGCCGTCCGGCAGGTCCAGGGCGTCGAGCTTCTCCTGGAGCGCCCTGGAGACCGCGCCGGTGTCGTCGTCGGTCGGCTTGGCGGTGACCGTCGCGGCACGCTGGCCGTCGATGCGGGTGATGGAGACCGGGCCGGGAACGAGCTCCACGTCGGCGATCCGGCCCAGCGTGACCGGGCCGAGCGGAAGCGCCTTCAGTTCGGCCGCCGTGGTGGCCGGCGTCGCCGACCTCACCAGGACGTCACGCTCGGTGTCATCCATGATCGCCGTGCCGGACGGGGTGCCGCGCACCGCGCCGGCGACCGCCGCACCGAGCGTGGCCTGGCTGAATCCGGCGTCGGCCGCCTTGTCGTTGGCCTTGACCGAGAGGCGCGGAACGCTCTGCGCCAGGTCGCTCTGGACATCGGTGACGTCCTTGAGCTTCGCGACCTCTCCGCGGACCTGCTCGGAGGCCTTCTTCAGGACGTCCGCGTCCGCGGCCTTGACGGTGACACTCAGGTCCTGGGAACCGAAGCCGCCGTCGGCGGCGATCGTCGTGTCGCCGATGCCGTCGAGCTTGTCGAGGGCCTCGTCGATCCGTTCGCCGGCGGCCTCGTAGTCCGCCGCGTCCTTGAGCGTGATCTGGTAGGACGCCTGGTTGGCTCCCGTTCCTCCGCCGAAGGCCGCCATGAAGCCGGAGGAACCGACGGTCACCTGGTAGTCCTTGACGCCCTTGTCGGCGTCGAGGACCTTCTCGACCTTCCGGGCGGCCTCGTCGGCCGCCTCCAGAGCGGTGCCGGGGGTCAGCTCCTGCTTGAGGGTGATGACCTCCTGCTCACCGGGCTCGAAGAGGGTCGTCTTGAGCAGCGGCGTCATGCCGAGGGTGGCGAAGAGGACCACGAAGGCGATGCCGATACTGGCGCCGCGCCGACGGGTCGCGAAGCTGAGCACCGGGATGTAGAGCCGCTGGAGCTTGCTCGCGGCTTCCTTCTCCTCGGCCTGCCGGCGGGCTTCCTCCGGGTTCTCGGCCGTGCCCTTGGGTGCGCGCAGGAACCAGTACGACAGGACGGGGACCACGGTGAGCGACACCAGCAAGGAGGCCAGCAGCGCCGCCGTGACGGTGAGGGAGAACGAACCGAAGAGCTGGCCGACCATGCCGCCCACCAGCCCGATGGGCAGGAAGACCGCGACGGTGGTGAGCGTGGACGAGGTGATCGCGCCGGCGACCTCCTTGACGGCGGTGACGATCGCCGAATGGCGCTCCTCGCCGTAGCCGAGGTGCCGCTTGATGTTCTCCAGGACCACGATCGAGTCGTCGACGACCCGGCCGATCGCGATGGTCAGCGCGCCGAGGGTGAGCATGTTCAGCGACAGGTCGCGGGTCCAGAGCACGATCAGCGCGAGGACGACGGAGAGCGGGATGGAGACGGCGGTGACCAGCGTCGAGCGGATCGACGCCAGGAACACCAGGATCACGACGACCGCGAAGATCAGCCCGAGGGCGCCCTCGGTGGTCAGACCGGAGATCGCCTTGGAGACGGCCGGCCCCTGGTCGGAGACGACGGTCAGCTCGGCGCCGGCGCCGAGGTCCTTGCGCAGGTCCGGCAGCTTGTCGTGGACGGCGTCCGAGATGGCGACGGCACTGCCGTCCTTGGCCATCGTCGCCATGACGGCGAGGCTCGGCTTGCCGTTCGTACGTGTGATGGAGACCGCGGTGGCGGGCTCCTGCTTCACCGTGGCGATGTCGCCGACACGGACCGGCTTTCCGGCCTCGCCCGTGGCCGGGTCCGCCGCGGAGACCTTCAGGTCCTCGATCTGCTGCAACGAGGTGAAGGAACCGCCGACCTGGATGGTGCGGCTCTTGCCCGACTCGGCGAAGGAGCCGGCCGGAACGGTGGCACCGCCGGCCTGGAGCGCCTGGGCCAGGGAGCCGGCGTTCAGACCGGCCGCCGCCAGCTTCCTGTCGTCGGGCACGACGGACACCTGGAGGTCCTGCACGCCGTCGACCGCGACCTGGCCGACGCCCTCGATGTCCTCGAGTGCCGGGACGACCGTGCGCTCCAGCTGGTCGGCGAGCGCCTGCTGGTCCTTGTCGGACGTGACGGCGAGGACGACGGCCGGGATGTCGTCCGTCGAACCGGCGATGACCTGCGGGTCGACGTCGTCGGGCAGCTGGATGCGCGCGCGGTTCACCGCCTGCTGGATGTCCGCGACGAGTTGCTTGGTGCCTTCGTCGCCGAAGTCGAAGCTCGCCATGATGAGGGCGTTGCCCTCACTGGCGGTCGAGGTGATGCCCTCGACGCCGTCCACGGCCTTGATGGCGTTCTCGAGGGGTTCGACGACCTGCTTCTCGACCACATCGGGGGAAGCACCCTGGTAGGGGGCCAGCACCGACACCATCGGGAGTTCGATGGTGGGCAGCAGCTGCTGCTTGAGCTGCGGGATCGCGATCGCCCCGAAGACGAGCGCGACGATCGAGATCAGCCCGATCAGGGCCCTTTGCGCGAGGCTGAATCTGGACAGCCAGGACATGGGTGGTTCTCTCTTCTGTGGCGTACGCGGCAGTGGGGCGGCTGACCGGAACGACGGCCGGAGGCCTCGGACCGGAGCTCGAACGAAGGGGACACAGCCTGCCCGCCTATACGATCGCCGATCCCGGGGGCGGATTCGTCGGTCCCCGGGTTGCTTTCTCATGACGCCCGTACCGCGTTTGGAGTACGCCGGGTCTCCACCCCGTCACTCGGTCCTGGGTCGCACCAGGCCCGATTCATAGGCAATTACCACCAGTTGGGCCCGGTCCCGGGCACCCAGCTTCGCCATCGCCCGGTTCACATGGGTCTTGACGGTGAGAGGGCTGACCACGAGCCGCTCGGCGATCTGGTCGTTGGAGTGCCCTCCCGCGACGAGGACGAGCACCTCGCGCTCGCGTCCGGTGAGCGCGGCGAGCCGCTCGGAGTACTCCGCGACGTCCGGGCCCTCACCGGCGCTGCCGCCCTGGGCGAGGAAGGTGGCGATGAGCCCCTTGGTCGCGGCCGGGGAGAGCAGCGCCTCACCGCCGGCGGCGATCCGGATGGCGTTGAGCAGCTCGTCCGGTTCGGCGCCCTTGCCCAGGAAGCCCGACGCACCCGCGCGCAGGGACTGCACCACGTACTCGTCCACCTCGAACGTGGTGAGCATGACGATCCGTACGTCCGCCAGTTCGGGGTCCGCGCTGATCATCCGGGTGGCGGTGAGCCCGTCGGTGCCGGGCATCCGGATGTCCATCAGCACCACGTCGGCACCTGTCGCGCGGGCCAGTGCCACGGCCTCGGCGCCGTCCGCGGCCTCGCCGACCACCTGCATGTCGGGCTCCGAGTCGACCAGTATCCGGAAGGCGCTGCGCAGCAGCGCCTGGTCGTCGGCGAGCAGCACCTTGATCGGTGTCATGCGCATCCCCCCGTCCGTTCCGCCGCGGCCGGCCTCTCCGGCCCGCCCGTACGGGACATGACGGGCAGGATCGCATGGACGCGGAATCCGCCCCCGTAGCGGGGCCCCGCGGTCAGGGTGCCGCCGAGCGCGGTGACGCGTTCCCGCATGCCGATGAGGCCGTGCCTGTCCCGGTCGTCGTACCCGTCGGTGCGGCCCGTCCCGGCGCCCGCGCCGTTGTCGAGCACGGTGATCTCGGCGGTCGCCCCGACCCGTACGACGCTCACCTCGGCCCGGGCGCCCGCACCCGCGTGCTTGCGCACGTTGGTCAGGGCCTCCTGGATGATCCGGTAGGCCGCGAGGTCGACCGCGGCGGGCAGCGGGCCGTCCCGGTCGGTGCAGGCCAGCTCGACGGGGAGCCCGGCGTTGCGGAAGGTGTCGACCAGGCCGCCGAGGACGGCGAGCCCGGGGGCCGGCTCGGTGGGGGCCTCGGGGTCGCCGGACTGGCGCAGCAGCCCGACGGTGGACCTCAGCTCGTTGAGCGCGGAGCGACTGGCCTCGCGTACGTGCGCGAGCGCCTCCTTGGCCTGGTCCGGGCGCTTGTCCATGACATGGGCGGCCACCCCGGCCTGGACGTTGACCAGGGCGATGTGGTGGGCGACGACGTCGTGCAGGTCTCGGGCGATGCGCAGCCGCTCCTCGGCGACCCTGCGGCGGGCCTCCTCCTCGCGGGTGCGCTCCGCCCGCTCGGCCCGTTCCCTGATCGCGTCGATGAACGCGCGCCTGCTGCGCACGGCGTCCCCGGCGGCGGCGGCCAGGCCGGTCCAGGCGAGGACGCCGACGTTCTGCTGGCTGTACCAGGGGGCGGAACCGACCGCCATCGCGGTCACGGTCAGCACCACCATGGTCAGCAGGCCGACACGCCAGGTGGTGGGGCGGTCGGTGCTCGCCGCGACGGTGAAGAGCGCGATGACGGAGCTCATCACCACGGGGGCCGGCGGGTCCATCAGCAGGAACTCGAGGGCCGACAGCACCCCGGTCACGGCGAGCACCGCCACGGGGTTGCGCCGCCGCAGCACGAGCGCTCCGGCGCCGAGCACCATCAGGACGACGCTGAAGGGCGCCGGGGTACGGACGCCGAAGACGGGCCCGTGGCCCGGGTCCGGCTCGGCGAACGACGCGCAGACCATGGCGGCGAGCACCGAGACGGCGAGCGCCCCGTCCAGGGCGAAGGGGTGGCCGCGCAGCCAGCGTCGGGCGCGCACGAGCCCGGTTCCGAGGGTGGTCACGTCGAGCCACGGTACGGCGTGCCGCCCGCCCGCCGCCGGTCCGGTGTCCGGACCGCGGTCGCGGAGGGGCCCGGAGGCCGGCTCCCGCAGCACTGCGCCCCGCGCCGGTGGGACCGGGGCGGGGCGCGGTGCGGAGTGTGGAGCGGGCGCAGGGTCAGCCGGGGATCAGCCCGTCGTCGCTGAGCATGGCGCGCACCTCGTCGAGGGTCGCGTCGGGTGACGGCAGGATCAGTTCGGACGGCTCCAGGGAGTCGTCCGGCAGGGGCGAGCCGAGCTCGCGCACCTTGTCTAGGAGCGCGTGGAGGGTGGCACGGAAGCCGGGTCCGTCACCGCTCTCCATCTCCGCGAGCAGCACGTCGTCGAGCTTGTTCAGCTCGGCGACATGGCTGTCGGCCAGGACGACCTGGCCCTCCCCCATGATCCGTACGATCATGACGCTGCCCTCACTGCTTGTCGAACTTGTGCGGGGACTGCGGTGCCGCGTCCTGCGCACCGCCCTCGATGGCCTGCTGCTGAGCGGAGGAACCGCCGGCCAGCTCGGCCTTCATCCGCTGCAGTTCCAGCTCTACATCCGTACCACCGGAGATCCGGTCCAGCTCGGCGGCGATGTCGTCCTTCGCCGTCCCGGTCGGGTCGTCCAGGGCGCCGGAGGCCAGCAGTTCGTCGATTGCCCCGGCCCTCGCCTGGAGCTGCTGGGTCTTGTCCTCGGCCCGCTGGATCGCGAGGCCGACGTCGCCCATCTCCTCGGAGATGCCGGTGAAGGCCTCGCCGATCCGGGTCTGCGCCTGGGCCGCCGTGTAGGTGGCCTTGATGGTCTCCTTCTTCGTGCGGAAGGCGTCCACCTTGGCCTGCAGGCGCTGGGCCGCGAGGGTGAGCTTCTCCTCCTCGCCCTGCAACGTCCGGTGCTGCGTCTCCAGGTCCGTGACCTGCTGCTGGAGGGCGGCGCGCCGGGACAGCGCCTCGCGGGCCAGGTCCTCCCGGCCGAGCGCGAGCGCCTTGCGGCCCTGGTCCTCCAGCTTGGACGACTGCCCCTGCAGCTGGTTCAGCTGCAGTTCCAGCCGCTTGCGCGAGGTCGCCACGTCGGCGACCCCGCGGCGCACCTTCTGAAGCAGCTCCAGCTGCTTCTGGTACGAGTAATCGAGGGTCTCGCGCGGATCCTCGGCCCGGTCAAGGGCCTTGTTTGCCTTCGCGCGGAAGATCATTCCCATACGCTTCATGACACCGCTCATGGGCTTCGCGCGCCCCCTTCTGACGAACTGAGCTCCAGCACTCCAACAGAACCCACAGTACGGGCCCTGCCTCCATTACCGCACTGTTCGGGGACGGATGTGCTCCTCCCCAAGGACGACTGCGACCCCCGACCGCTCCCGCCCAGGGAGTAGACCGCTGTCGGGGGGAGCGGGGGGCGGGAGTCCGTTCTGCCCCTGTGCGGGCAGTTATCAGGACGCAGTCCGTTGCCGGATCGTTCCCGCCCGGTCCCGTGATCCCCGCACCGACCCCGTACCCTTGGGTTTTGTGTTCCGTAGCCGTTCCAAGGAAGAGAAGGCCCCCACCACCAAGGTGACGGCGGACCTCTCCAAGCAGCCCCGCGACCCCGAAGCCCCCAAGGGTCGCCCCACCCCCAAGCGCAGCGAGGCCCAGACGCAGCGCCGGCGAGCCTCCAGCGGCACGCCGACCGACCGCAAGGAGGCGATGAAGCGACAGCGGGAAGCACGCCGCGCCGACATGGCCAGGCAGCGTGAGGCCCTCGCGTCGGGCGACGAGCGTTATCTGCCGGCCCGCGACAAGGGGCCCGTGCGGCGCTTCGTCCGTGACTTCGTGGATTCGCGCTTCTGCATCGCCGAGTACTTCCTCCCGCTCGCGGTGATCATCCTGATCCTCAGCGTCATCCAGGTGCAGAACATCCAGAACATCTCGCTGCTGCTCTGGCTCGGCGTGATCGTGCTGATCGTGGTCGACTCCATCGGCCTCGGGTTCCGGCTCAAGAAGCAGCTGGCCCAGCGCTTCCCGGACGCTCCGAAGCGCGGCGCGGTGGCCTACGGCCTGATGCGTACGCTCCAGATGCGCCGACTGCGGCTTCCCAAGCCCCAGGTCAAGCGGGGAGAGCGGCCCTGAGTGCGGAGACCTCCGGCTTCACGGGGGTCTCTTCCCAGTGGCTCGACGGGCTCGGCGGACTGCGCAACACGGTCCGCCAGGAGCTCGTCGCCCGGCAGCTGGACGAGCAGATAGCCGCGCGCTTCCCGGTGGGGCGCCGGCTGCGGGTGCTCGACGTCGGCATGGGCCAGGGCACCCAGGCACTGCGTCTGGCTCGGGCCGGGCACTCCGTGACGGGCCTGGAGTCCGACGCCGAGATGCTGCGGGCCGCGCGGGAGTCGCTGGAGGGCGAGCCCGAGGGCATCCGGGAGCGGATGCGGCTGATCGAGGGTGACGGCCGTGACACCGGCGTGCACTTCCTGCCCGGCAGCTTCGACGTGGTGCTCTGCCACGGCGTACTGATGTACGTCCCCGAGCCGGACCCGATGCTGGCCGGCCTGGCCCGGATGCTGGCGCCCGGAGGGCTGCTGTCGCTGCTCGTGCGCAACGCGGACGCGCTGGCGATGCGCCCCGGGACGGCCGGCGACTTCGCCGGGGCCCTCGCGGCGTTCGACACGGACACGTACACGAACAGGCTCGGCCTCGACGTGCGGGCCGACCGGCTCGACGCGCTGACGGCCACGCTCGCCGGGATCGCCGCGCCGCTGCACGCCTGGTACGGCGTACGCGTCTTCACGGACAACGTGGGCAACGAGGTGGAGCTGCCGGACGCCGAGCAGCTGGCCCGGGTGCTGGACGCGGAGGACCGGGCGGGGCGGACGGATCCGTACCGCCGGGTGGCCGCGCTGCTGCACCTGTGCGGGGTGCGCGGTCAGCACCTCGCGGCCGGATCCTGACGGGTCCCGGGCGTACGCCTGATCGGCCCATCAGCGCGGGCCCCGGCAGGGGGCCGTGGTGATACTCCGGGCATGGACGCATCCCCCGCACCCCCTGCCCCGCGCCGGGTACGCCGCCCCCCGCCGCTCCTGACCGCCGGTGTCTGCGCGGCCGCGCTGATCTGCGGCTGCTCCGGTCCCGGCGCCGCACCGTCGGGTGCGCCCGCGCGCCAGGCGGCGCCCGTCCGTGCTCCGGGCGACCTGGAGGACCAGTACCAGGACGTCATCAGGAACGTGCTGCCGTCCGTCGTGCAGATCGCCGCCGGGGACGGTCTCGGGTCCGGCATCGTCTACGACGACAAGGGCCACATCGTCACGAACGCCCACGTGGTGGGCAGCGAGAAGTCCTTCGACGTCAGCGTCCCCACCGGCGAGAAGGTGCTGAAGGCCTCCCTGGTCTCCTCCTATCCGGAGCAGGACCTGGCGGTCATCAAGCTGGACGACCTCCCGGGCGGGCTGAAGCCCGCCCGGTTCGGCACCGGCGAGGTCGAGGTGGGACAGATCGTCCTGGCGATGGGCTCGCCGCTGGGCCTGTCCAGCAGTGTCACCCAGGGCATCGTCTCCGCCCTGGGCCGGACCGTGACCGAGAGCGGCCAGGGCGGCACCGGGGCGACGCTCGCCGACATGGTGCAGACCTCGGCGGCGATCAACCCGGGCAACAGCGGGGGCGCCCTGGTGAACCTCGACAGCGAGGTGATCGGCATCCCGACCCTGGCGGCGACGGAGGGCGACAGCGCGGCGCCCGGCATCGGGTTCGCGATCCCCGTCCCGATGGTGCGGACGGTCGCCGACCAGATCATCGAGTCCGGCAGGGTCACCGACTCGGGCCGGGCCGCACTGGACATCACCGGCCGGACGGTCGTCGACGACCGCTACCGGCCGGCAGGGGTCGCGATCGTCAGCGTGGAGAAGGGCGGGGCCGCGGCGGACGCGGGGCTGCGTGCCGGGGACGTCATCACCCGGATCGGCGACACCCCGGTCACGACGATCACGTCGCTCTCCGAGGCCCTGGCGGGGAGAAGGCCGGGCGAGAAGGTCGAGGTGACCTACCTGCGCGGGGACGGGAAGAGGTCGGCCGAGGTCACCCTGGGCGAGATGTGACGCGCGGTGCCGCAGGCCGGAAAGGCGGCGGCCCACCCGTCCGCCGGGCCGGGGGCTCGGTGACGGGCGGGCCGGACGGGCCTATTCGGCCTGGAGGCTCATCGGACCGTAGATCTTCGTCGTGTCCTCGAAGAGGGTCACCTGGTGCGCGCCGCCTTCCAGCAGCTCCTTCCAGAACTCGCCGATCCAGGACTCCGCGTCGCCCTGGGTCGTGAACTCCTCCGGCTGCAGGGCCGGCTCCGTCTCCGTACCGTCGGACTTCTCGAACCGCCACGTCCACGCCATGTCCGCCTCCTGGGTCACGTTGCTGCCCGAAGCCTAGTGCCTGGCCCGGGCGCGCAGGTGGTGCATGGACACGGGAGGATCACCAGTGTGGAACTGACTCTGCTCGGCACCGGCGCCCCCGACGGGCTGCCGCGCCCCGACTGCCCCTGCGCCGTCTGCGCGTCGGCCCGCGGTGCGCGGGCGCGCGCGGCGACCGCGCTGCTCGTCGACGACGCCCTGCTGCTCGACCTCACGCCGGGCGCGGTGTTCGCCGCCGCCCGTGCGGGCCGTTCGCTCAGCGGTGTACGGCAGGTGCTGCTGACCCACCCGCACGACGGTCCCGCCGTGGAACTGCCCCCTTCGCTGCCTGCCGCGGGGCGGGTCCCGGACGGGCAGGAGCTGACGCTGATCACCGGTCACCGGATCCGGGCCCTGGCGATGGACGCCCCGGGCACCGGGTACGAGGTGACGTCTCCGGACGGCGAGCGGCTGCTCTACCTGCCGCCGGGGGCCGCGCCCGCCGGGCTGGCCGACCGGGTGGCGGAGCCGTACGACATGGTCGTCTGCGATGTGGTCGCGCGCCCCGACGCCGTGGCCAGGCTGCGGGCCGTGGAGGCGGTCGGGGCGGCCACCGAGGTGATCGCCGTCCATCTGGACCATGACGCGCCGCCCGGTGAGGAGTTGCACCGCAGGCTCGCGGCGGGCGGGGCGCGGGCGGTGCCGGACGGCACGACACTGCCGGTGGGCCAGTACCACGCGGTGCCCGACGTCCCCCGTCGCACGCTGGTGACGGGCGGGGCCCGGTCGGGGAAGTCAGTGGAGGCCGAACAGCGTCTGGAGACGTTCCCCGAGGTCGTGTACGTGGCGACCGGAGGCCGCCGCGACGGCGACGCGGACTGGGCGGCCCGGGTCGGGCTGCACCGGGAACGCAGACCCGCCGCGTGGCGTACCGAGGAGACGTGCGAGCTGGCGGAACTGCTGGAGGCGGACGGTCCGCCGCTCCTGGTCGACTGCCTCTCGCTGTGGCTGACGGACGCGATGGACCGGGTGGACGCGTGGGACGACGCCCGGTGGGCGGACGGCGGGGAGGAGGCGCTGCGGAAGCGGGTCGCCGAGCTGGTCCACGCGGTGCGCGGGACGCGTCGTACGGTCGTCGCCGTGACCAACGAGACCGGTTCGGGAGTGGTGCCCGCGACGGCCTCCGGGCGGCGCTTCCGCGACGAACTGGGCCGCCTGAACGCCGCGTTCGCCGCCGAGTGCGAGCACGTGCTGCTGGTGGTGGCGGGGCGGGCACTGGTGCTGCGGGGCTGAGCCGCGGGGCGGGTGCGCGGGGCCGGGGGCACGGAAGGCCGCCGGGTACTGTTCCGCACAGGGACCCTCCGCCGGGTTCCGGCCCACCATGTGACGACCCGCGAGGCAGATCCCCGTGAATCTGGACGACTTCTCCGACCTGATCGAACGCCCCGACGGGGGCGTGCGCCGCGACGCCGAGGAACGCCGGGAGCGGCTGACCGTCCCCTCCGGGGCCCTCGGCCGGCTCGACGAGCTGGGCGAGTGGCTGTCGGCCGCCCAGCAGGCGGTCCCGGTCAAGCCGGTCGACCGGCCCCGCGTGGTGCTCTTCGCGGGTGACCACGGGGTGGCGGAGCTCGGGGTGTCCGGCCGGGCGGCCGGGACCGCGCACGAGCTGGTCCGGGCCGTGCTGGACGGTGCGAGCCCGGTGGCGGTGCTGTCCCGGCGCTTCTCCGTGCCGGTGCGCGTCGTGGACGCCGGCCTGGACTGCGACCCGGAGCTGCTGCCCGAGGCGGTCGTGCGGCACCGGGTGCGGCGGGGCAGCGGCCGTATCGACGTCGAGGACGCGCTGACGGCCGAGGAGGCCGAGCAGGCCGTACGCCTCGGGATGCGGATCGCCGACGAGGAGGCCGACTCCGGCACCGATCTGGTGGTGCTGGGTGATCTGAGCGTCGGCGGTACGACGGCGGCTTCGACCCTGATCGCGGCGCTGTGCGGTACGGACGCCTCGGTGGTGACCGGGCGCGGCGGTGCGGGGATCGACGACCTGGCGTGGATGCGCAAGTGCGCCGCGATCCGGGACGCGCTGCGCCGGGCCCGGCCGGTTCTCGGTGATCAGCTGGAACTGCTGGCAGCGGTGGGCGGCGCGGACCTGGCGGCGATGACCGGCTTCCTGCTGCAGAGCGCGGTGCGCCGGATGCCCGTGGTGCTGGACGGCGTGGTCTCGGCGGCCTGTGCCCTGGTGGCCCAGCGGGCGGCCTTCCGGGCGCCGGACTGGTGGCTGGCCGGCCAGGTGAGCGGTGAGCCCGCACAGATGAAGGCGCTGGACCGGATGGCGCTGACCCCGCTGCTGGACCACGGGGTGACCGTCGGTGAGGGCAGCGGCGCGCTGCTCGCGCTGCCGCTCGTCCAGGCCGCGGCGGCGCTGGCCGCGGAGCTGCCCGAGCGGGCGGAGGAACCCGCGGAGGAGCCCTCCGCGGAGGAGACCGGGACCGAGGGGTCGGCGGAGACCGCGACCGCCTGACCTCAGGGCTCGGAAGGGGGGCCGGGCGGTCCCGGCAGCGGGGCCCTGTCCGGGGCCCCGCCGATCAGGTCCTGGAACCTGCGGCGCGGCCCCACCCAGCGCACGTCGTGGTGATACGCCCTAAGCACCGCTCTGGCACGGGCCCGGTGCCGGTTGCGGTAGAAGCGCCGGGCCCACGGCGAGACCGGTCTGGCCAGCCGGATCGCGGCGATCAGCGCGATGAACGGGACGAGGGTGCCGATCACCGCCATGCGGACCTTGCCCTTGAACAGGGCGATGAGCACGAAGCCGAAGTTGACGAGGTAGGTCAGCACGACGCCCAGCCTGCTCTGCTGCTGGTCACCGCTCAGTTCGTCCACCCCCAGGGGCGAGAAGCCGGCGAGCACGAGCACCACGAGCGAGGCGGTGAGGACGACGACCTCCACGCTCTGGCGGCCCTCCTCGCTCCAGTACACGTCGTCGAGGTGCAGGATCAGCGCGAACTCGTCGAGGACCAGGCCTGCTCCCACACCGAAGACGACGGCGCAGATCCCGGGGGCGACACCGTGCTGCCCCGCGGCCACCGCGCCGAAGCCGCCGACCACCGAGAGCACGACGCCCGGCACCACGTGATGGACGTGCACCCCGCCGGGCGTGATGTTGCCGAACGGCCCCTTCCCCGCTCTGATCATGCGGGTGATGATCCGGGTGACGGCGAACGTCAGCACGAAGGCGCTCAGGGCGAGCAGCAGCGGAAGCTTGCCCGGCTCGACGATGTTCTGGTGAAGCCAGTGACCCATGCCACCTACTCCCGGCGATCCACCTATGCGGCTTTTCGGATGTTCTGCACAATCTAGTGCCGGGCCGCACCGGCTAGCCTGCGCGCGGTGACCTCCCTGAACAGCCACGGCGTGCGTTTCGCCTTCGGCACCCTGACCGCGCTCCCCGTCCACGTCTCCCGCTGGGACCGCGAAGCCGCCCGCGCCGGCATGCTCTGCGCCCCGCTCGCAGGGCTCGTGGCGGGGCTCCTCGCGGCCGCGTCCGGAGCGCTGCTGCTGCTCGCCGGATCAGGGCCGCTGCTGGCGGCCGTCGCCGCCGCCGCGCTCCCTGCCGCACTGACCCGGGGCCTGCATCTCGACGGTCTCGCGGACACCGCCGACGGCCTCGGCAGTGCCCGGCCGGCCGAGGACGCGCTGCGCATCATGAAGCAGTCGGACATTGGGCCGTTCGGTGTGATCACCCTGCTGTTCGTCCTGATGGCGCAGGTCGCGGCCCTGTACGAGCTGTACGGGCGGGGCTGGGAGGACGGCGCCCTGGGGACGGTCGCCGCCGCGGTGGTGGCCCGGCTGGCACTCACGCTGGCCTCGCGCCGCGGGGTGCCTCCGGCCAGGCCCGAGGGCCTCGGCGCCGCGGTGGCGGGCACCGTTCCGCTCCGCGCGGCCACGGCCGTCGCCTGCGCGGTGGTGGCGGGATGCGCGGGGGCCGGTGCGCTGCTCGGCGGGTACGGGGCCGTGCACCACGCCCTCGCCGCCCTGGCCGGGCTGGGTGCGGCGCAGCTGATGCTGCGTCACTGCGTGCGGCGCTTCGGCGGGGTGACCGGGGACGTGTTCGGCGCGTTGGAGGAGACGGCGGCCACGGTGGCCCTGCTGGCCCTGGTCCTCGGCTGAGGACCATTCCCCGGGACGGGGTCCGGGGGCCGGCGGCACCGCTCGGGGCACCGGCCACCCGCTCCGCCCGGCGCCTCTCCCAGTCGTCCCGCCCAGGCCAACGCCCCTGCCCCCGGGGGCGCGTCCCCGGCCCGCGGGCCGGACGGAGCGGGGCCGTACGACCGGACGGCCCCGCCCCTGTGAGCGGTGAGCGGGGGCGCGCGTAGGCTCGTTACGGCACATTGCGGCGGCATCCACGATGCGCCGGGCACGGTCGGCCCACCCCTCGACCGGCATACGACTCAACGGAAGCGAGATTTCATCACCGTGACTGCTCTCACTCTCAGCACTGCCGGTGCGGCGACGCTGCGCGCCGACGCACTCGTCGTCGGCGTCGCCAAGAACGCTGGTTCCAAGGCCGGGGACCTGGTCGTCGCGCCGGGCGCCGAGGCCGTGGACAAGGCGTTCGACGGCAAGCTCGCCACCGTCCTGGAGACCCTCGGTGCCTCCGGTGCCGAGGGCGAAGTGACCAAGCTCCCCGCGCCGTCCGGACTCAAGGTCCCGGTCGTCGTCGCGGTCGGGCTCGGCCCGGTCCCGGGCAAGGACGACGCGTACGACACCGAGGCGCTGCGCCGGGCCGCGGGCAGTGCCGCCCGCGCGCTGGCCGGTTCGAAGAAGGCCGGGTTCGCGCTGCCGACGGAGTCCGCCGAGGACGCCGAGGCCATCGCGGAGGGCGCCCTGCTGGGTGCGTACGCCTTCACCGCCTACCAGGGCGGCGAGAACAAGGTCGCCCCCAAGGGCGCCAAGGCCGGCGGCCCGAAGCTGCCGCTCGCCGAGGTCGCCCTGCTCGGCACGAAGCCGCGCGACAAGGCGTTCAAGGCCGCCGCCGAGCGCGCCCTCGCGGTCGCCGAGGAGATCAACCGGGCCCGCGACCTGATCAACACCCCGCCGAACGACCTGTACCCCGAGTCCTTCGCCGCCGTGGCCACCGCCGCCGGCAAGGAGCACGGCATCAAGGTGCAGGTCCTCGACGAGAAGGCGCTCGTCAAGGGCGGCTTCGGCGGTCTGCTCGGCGTCGGGCAGGGCTCGGCCCACGGCCCCCGCCTCGTCCGGCTCGCCTACACGCACCCCAAGGCGGAGAAGACGCTCGCCCTGGTCGGCAAGGGCATCACCTACGACTCGGGCGGCATCTCGCTCAAGCCGGCCGGCCACAACGAGACGATGAAGTGCGACATGAGCGGCGCCGCCGCCGTGTTCGCCGCCGTCGTCGCGGCCTCCCGCCTCGGCCTGAAGGTCAACGTCACCGGCTGGCTGGCCCTCGCCGAGAACATGCCCTCGGGCAACGCCACCCGCCCGGGTGACGTGCTGCGCATGTACAGCGGCAAGACCGTCGAGGTGCTCAACACCGACGCCGAGGGCCGGCTCGTCCTCGCCGACGCGCTGACCCGCGCGTCGGAGGAGAAGCCGGACGCGATCGTCGACGTGGCGACCCTGACCGGCGCGATGGTGCTCGCCCTGGGCAACCGCACCTTCGGTGTGATGGCCAACGACGACGCCTTCCGTACGTCCATCCACGAGATCGCCGAGGAGGTCGGCGAGGCGTCCTGGCCGATGCCGCTCCCCGCCGACCTGCGCAAGGGCATGGACTCCCCGACCGCCGACATCGCCAACATGGGCGAGCGGATGGGCGGCGGCCTGGTGGCCGGCCTCTTCCTCCAGGAGTTCGTGGGCGAGGGCATCGCCTGGGCCCACCTGGACATCGCCGGACCCGCCTTCCACGAGGGCGCGCCGTACGGCTACACGCCCAAGGGCGGCACCGGTTCCGCGGTCCGCACCCTGGTCAAGCTCGCGGAGCGCACAGCCGCCGGCGACCTCGGCTGATTTCCGGGCATCGCGTTCGCGCGCGGCCTTCGCGCGCAATGTCCGCTTGTGGCGTTCGCGCGCAGCGGATACGGCCCCGGGCATACGTCCGGGGCCGTACGCGTTCCTCCCAGTGGTCCTGACCGGCCGTTTTTCCGAAACTTTGTACGCTTCGGTGACCATCCGGGCCGGATGTTCGTCCGGCCCTGAGCGGGGGCCCGCGTCCCGTCCGCCCGCAACAAGTGCGAAGATGGGTTCTCGGCAGGACAGGGCCCCCACCACAGGGCCGAATAACGCAAGCGGCCGAACACCAGCCGACCGGCCGGTCACACCCCAGCGACGGGGCCCGGCATACGGCGCACATGCATGGAGGACGTGACGTGGCGAACGACGCCAGCACCGTTTTCGACCTAGTGATCCTCGGCGGTGGTAGCGGCGGTTACGCCGCGGCCCTGCGCGGAGCGCAGCTGGGCCTGGACGTCGCACTGATCGAGAAGGGCAAGGTCGGCGGCACCTGCCTGCACAACGGCTGCATTCCCACGAAGGCGCTGCTGCACGCCGGCGAGATCGCCGACCAGGCCCGCGAGGCCGGTCAGTTCGGCGTGAAGGCCACCTTCGAGGGCATCGACATCGAGGCCGTCCACGCCTACAAGGACGAGGTGATCTCGGGCCTGTACAAGGGTCTGCAGGGACTCATCGCCTCGCGCAAGGTGCACTACATCGAGGGCGAGGGCCGGCTCTCGTCGCCCACCTCGGTGGACGTCGCCGGCCAGCGGATCCAGGGCCGTCACGTGGTGCTCGCGACCGGCTCCGTGCCGAAGTCGCTGCCCGGCCTGGAGATCGACGGCAACCGCATCATCTCCTCGGACCACGCGCTGAAGCTGGACCGCGTCCCGAAGTCCGCGATCGTCCTGGGCGGCGGCGTCATCGGCGTCGAGTTCGCCTCGGCGTGGAAGTCCTTCGGCACCGAGGTCACCATCGTCGAGGGCCTGAAGCACCTGGTCCCGGTCGAGGACGAGAACAGCTCGAAGCTCCTGGAGCGCGCGTTCCGCAAGCGCGGCATCAAGTTCAACCTCGGCACCTTCTTCGACAAGGCCGAGTACACGCAGGACGGCGTGCGGGTGACCCTCGCCGACGGCAAGACCTTCGAGGCGGAGGTGCTGCTGGTCGCGATCGGCCGCGGCCCGGTCTCGCAGGGTCTGGGCTACGAGGAGGCCGGCGTCGCGATGGACCGCGGCTACGTCCTCGTCGACGAGTACATGCAGACCAACGTGCCGACGATCTCGGCCGTGGGCGACCTCGCCCCGACCCTCCAGCTCGCCCACGTCGGCTTCGCCGAGGGCATCCTGGTGGCGGAGCGGCTGGCCGGCCTGAAGACCGTGCCGATCGACTACGACGGCGTGCCGAAGGTGACGTACTGCCACCCCGAGGTCGCCTCCGTCGGTATCACCGAGGCCAAGGCCAAGGAGATCTACGGTGCGGACAAGGTCGTCGCCCTCAAGTACAACCTCGCGGGCAACGGCAAGAGCAAGATCCTGAAGACCGCCGGCGAGATCAAGCTCGTCCAGGTCAAGGACGGTGCCGTGGTCGGCGTCCACATGGTCGGTGACCGTATGGGCGAGCAGGTCGGCGAAGCCCAGCTGATCTACAACTGGGAGGCGCTGCCGGCCGAGGTCGCGCAGCTCATCCACGCCCACCCGACGCAGAACGAGGCGATGGGCGAGGCCCACCTGGCCCTGGCCGGCAAGCCTCTTCACTCCCACGACTGATTCCAGTCCCGGGCGCGACGACCGACCACTTCCGCACTTTCGTAAGGAGCAACTGAAACCATGTCGGTTTCCGTAACCCTTCCGGCGCTCGGCGAGAGCGTCACCGAGGGCACCGTCACCCGCTGGCTGAAGGCCGAGGGCGAGCACGTCGAGGCCGACGAGCCGCTGCTCGAGGTCTCGACCGACAAGGTCGACACCGAGATCCCCGCCCCCGCCTCGGGCATCCTGGCGTCCATCAAGGTCGCCGAGGACGAGACCGTCGAGGTCGGCGCCGAGCTGGCCGTCATCGACGACGGCTCGGGCGCACCGGCCGCGGCCGAGGCACCCGCCGCCGAGCCGGAGGCCGCCCCGGCTCCGGCCGAGGAGGCTCCGGCCCCCGCCGCCGAAGCACCCGCCGCCGAGGCACCCGCTGCCGAGGCACCTGCCGCCGAGGCTCCGGCCGGTGGCGCCGCCGGTACGGATGTCACCCTCCCGGCGCTCGGTGAGAGCGTCACCGAGGGCACCGTCACCCGCTGGCTGAAGGAGGTCGGCGAGGAGGTCACGGAGGACGAGCCCCTGCTCGAGGTCTCCACGGACAAGGTCGACACCGAGATCCCGGCCCCGGTCTCCGGCGTGCTCCTGGAGATCGTGGTCGCCGAGGACGAGACCGCCGAGGTCGGCGCCAAGCTCGCCGTCATCGGTGCTCCGGGTGCCGCTCCGGCCGCCGCACCGGCGGAGGCCGCCCCGGCTCCCGCCGCAGCCCCGGCCCCGGCTCCGGCCGCCCCGGCTGCCCCTCCGGCTCCCGCTGCCGCTCCGGCTCCCGCCCCGGCCGCCCCCGCTGCCCCGGCTCCCGCCCCGGCGGCGCCCGCGGCACCGGCTCCGGCCGCTCAGGCTCCCGCGGCTGCCGCTCCGGCTCCGGCCGCCCCGGCTCCCGCGGCTGCCGCACCGGCACCGGCCGCCCAGGCCGCGCCTTCCGGTGACGACGGCGCGTACGTCACGCCGCTGGTCCGCAAGCTCGCCTCCGAGAACGGCGTCGACCTGGGCGCGGTCAAGGGCACCGGCGTCGGTGGCCGTATCCGCAAGCAGGACGTCGTCGCCGCCGCGGAGGCCGCCAAGGCCGCCGCTGCCGCTCCGGCTCCGGCCGCCGCTGCCCCGGCAGCCAAGGCCGCGCCGAAGCTCGAGGCGTCCCCGCTGCGCGGCCAGACGGTCAAGATGACCCGCATGCGCAAGGTCATCGGCGACAACATGATGAAGGCGCTGCACTCGCAGGCCCAGCTGACCTCGGTCCTCGAGGTCGACATCACCAAGCTGATGAAGCTGCGCAACCAGGCGAAGGAGTCCTTCGCCGCCCGTGAGGGCGTCAAGCTGTCCCCGATGCCGTTCTTCGTGAAGGCGGCGGCCCAGGCGCTGAAGGCCCACCCGGTCGTCAACGCCCGGATCAACGAGGACGAAGGCACCATCACGTACTTCGACTCGGAGAACATCGGCATCGCCGTGGACGCCGAGAAGGGTCTGATGACTCCGGTCATCAAGGGTGCGGGCGACCTGAACATCGCGGGTATCGCGAAGAAGACCGCCGAGCTGGCCGGCAAGGCCCGCGGCGGCGGCCTCACCCCGGACGACATGTCCGGTGCCACCTTCACCATCAGCAACACCGGTTCGCGCGGTGCGCTGTTCGACACCGTCATCGTGCCGCCGAACCAGGCCGCCATCCTGGGCATCGGTGCCACCGTCAAGCGTCCGGCGGTCATCGAGACCGCCGAGGGCACCGTCATCGGTGTCCGCGACATGACGTACCTCTCGCTCTCCTACGACCACCGTCTGGTGGACGGCGCGGACGCCGCCCGCTACCTGACCACGGTCAAGGCGATCCTGGAGGCCGGTGAGTTCGAGGTCGAGCTCGGCCTCTGAACCGTGCAGCTGTAACCAGCCTCACCAGCGGCGCCCCCGTCCGGGACACTCCCGGGCGGGGGCGCCGCCGTATTGTCTAGACACCACCGGCGCCCCCGGACGCCGAGTTGGTGGAGAGCAGCACCGGTTCGCCCGAAGGAGCCCGTCATGACCCCGCCCGTCGTCCACTCGCTGCGCGAACAGATCCGCGAGCACATCGTGGACGGGATCGTCAGCGGGCGCTGGAAGCCGGGTGAGCGGATCGTCGAGCGCCGCATCGCGACCGAGCTGGAGGTCAGCCAGACGCCGGTGCGCGAGGCGCTGCGCGAGCTGGAGACCCTGCGGCTGATCGAGTCGGCGCCCAACAAGGGCGTGCGGGTGCGGAATCTGACCGCGGCCGACCTGGAGGAGAGCTACCCCGTACGGGCCGGGCTGGAGCAGATCGCGGCGGAGCTGGCGGCCCCGGCGCTCGGCGAGGACTGCTCGGCGCTGGCCCCGCACGTGGCGGCCCTGTACGAGGCCGACCGGCTGGCTGACGGCGAGGCCCAGGTGCGGCACACCGTCGCCTTCCATCGGGAGATGGTGCGGGCGGCGGGCAACGCCGTCCTTCTGCACACCTGGGAGGGACTGGGCATCGAGGTGTTCACGGCCCTGTCGATCCGCTGGCTGGGCACGGTGCAGAAGTCCTACGCGGAGGAGCACGAGGCGCTCATCGACGCGTTCCTGCGGCGGGACCCGCGGATCGCCGTGATGGTGAAGGAACACGTCCTGGGATGCGCGCCCCGGGCGTGAACCCGGAGCGCCGGGGCATGAGCCCGGCGCGGCCCTGATTCCGCCCGAAGGTGTGCGCCCGCGTGAGGGCCGGTACCGAAAGGGCGCGTCGCACCCATATGCGGCCCCTCGCGCTCGACTGTGCAGCTCAGGGCCCGTTTCACCCCAATAATCCCGTCACTGCGTGCCCCTTTTCGCGGCACCCCATGCCACTTTCTTCATATCGAGAAGTTTTTCCTTTCATCCTTTGATCGATCATCGATCGGAGACTTACAGTTCACTCGCGGGCCCACCGGCCCGATCGCCCTGTCCTGCCAGTCAGGGCCTTCTCCACCCCCCTCCACTCCGGAAGGCGGCGATCATGACCGACCCCGTAGCAAAGCTTCCGAGCGAGCTCGACCAGCTCCCGGACCGCGACCCCGAGGAGACCGCCGAATGGGCGGCCTCCCTGGAAGCCGTCACCAAGGCCGCGGGCCCGCACCGTGCCGCGTACCTCATGCGGCGCTCGCTCCAGCACGCGGAGGGCGCCGGTATCGCGCTGCCCAAGCTGCTGGAGACCGATTACGTCAACACCATCCCCACCTCCGCGGAGCCCGCCTTCGACGGCGACCTGGAGATGGAATCGAAGATCACCGCGTGGAACCGCTGGAACGCGGCCGCGATGGTCACCCGTGGTGCCCGCTTCGGCGTCGGCGGCCACATCGCGACCTTCGCCTCGGCCGCCTGGCTGTACGAGACCGGCTTCAACCACTTCTTCCGCGGCAAGGAGGGGGACGGCTCCGGCGACCAGCTCTACATCCAGGGCCACGCCTCCCCCGGCATCTACGCCCGCGCCTTCCTCGACGGCCGGATCAGCGAGCAGCAGCTCGACAACTTCCGCCAGGAGTCGGGCGGCAACGGTCTGCCGTCCTACCCGCACCCGCGGCGGCTGCCCTGGCTGTGGGAGTTCCCCACCGTGTCGATGGGTCTCGGCCCGCTCTCGGCGATCTACCAGGCGCGCTTCAACCGCTATCTCGCCAACCGCAACATCAAGGACACGTCGAACTCGCACGTCTGGGCCTTCCTGGGCGACGGCGAGATGGACGAGCCCGAGTCGACCGCAGCCCTCGCCCTCGCGGCCCGTGAGCAGCTCGACAACCTGACCTTCGTCATCAACTGCAACCTGCAGCGCCTCGACGGTCCGGTCCGCGCCAACTTCCGTGTGGTCCAGGAGCTGGAGGGCGCCTTCCGCGGGGCCGGCTGGAACGTCATCAAGACGCTCTGGGGCAACGCCTGGGACGAGCTGTTCCAGCTGGACACCACCGG
The DNA here is from genome assembly GCF_036345975.1 of Streptomyces clavifer. Taxonomy (NCBI): domain Bacteria; kingdom Bacillati; phylum Actinomycetota; class Actinomycetes; order Kitasatosporales; family Streptomycetaceae; genus Streptomyces; species Streptomyces clavifer. The sequence continues at coordinate 2,064,339 of NZ_CP107793.1, forward strand.
TGCGCTGATCCGCCGCCTCCGCGAGGTGCCGGACGCGCAGTTCCAGACGTACGCGACCCGCGACGTGGCCTACATCCGCGAGCACTTCTTCGGCGCCGAGCCCGCGCTCGCCGAGCTGGCGAAGCTGCTGAGCGACGCCAAGATCGCCGAGTGTTTCTACAGCTCCCGCGGCGGCCACGAGGCCCGCAAGGTGTACGCGGCCTACCGCGCCGCCGTGGAGCACAAGGGCGCCCCGACCGTGATCCTGGCCCAGACGGTCAAGGGCTACACGCTCGGCAAGGGCTTCGAGTCCAAGAACGCCAACCACCAGATGAAGAAGCTGTCGGCCGACGAGTTCAAGAGCATGCGCGAGCTGCTCGGGCTCCCGATCCCGGACAGCGTCTTCGAGGACGGGCTGGTCCCCTACGGCCACCCGGGTGCCGACTCCCCCGAGGTCCGCTACCTCCAGGAGCGCCGCGCGGCCCTCGGCGGTCCGGCTCCCGCCCGCCGGGTGCACGCCGTGGCCCTGCCGCAGCCGGAGGAGCGTGCCTTCAAGGCCCTGTACAAGGGGTCCGGCAAGCAGGAGATGGCCACCACCATGGCGTTCGTCCGCCTGGTGAAGGACCTGATGCGGGACAAGGAGACCGGCAGGCGCTGGGTGCCGATCGTCCCGGACGAGGCCCGTACCTTCGGTATGGAGTCGCTGTTCCCGTCGGCCGGCATCTACTCGCCGCTGGGCCAGACGTACGAGCCGGTCGACCGCGACCAGCTGATGTACTACAAGGAGGCCAAGGACGGCCAGATCCTCAACGAGGGGATCACCGAGGCCGGCGCCATGGCCGACTTCATCGCCGCCGCCACGTCGTACGCGACGCACGGCGAGACGATGATCCCGTTCTACATCTTCTACTCGATGTTCGGCTGGCAGCGCACCGGCGACCAGATGTGGCAGCTCGCCGACCAGCTCGGCAAGGGCTTCATCGTGGGCGCCACGGCGGGCCGTACGACGCTGACGGGCGAGGGCCTCCAGCACGCGGACGGCCACTCGCACCTGATCGCGTCGACGAACCCGGCGTCGCTCAACTACGACCCGGCGTTCGCGTACGAGATCGCGGTGATCGTCAAGGACGGTCTGCGGAGGATGTACGGCCCCGAGGCCGAGGACGTCTTCTACTACCTGACGGTCTACAACGAGCCGAAGCAGCAGCCCGCGATGCCCGAGGGCGTCGAGGAGGGCATCGTCAAGGGCCTGTACCGCTTCAAGGAGGGCACGCCCGCCACGGCGGACGCGCCGCGCCTGCAGCTGCTGGGCTCCGGCACGGCGATCCACTGGGCGCTGAAGGCCCAGGAACTCCTGGCCGCCGACTGGGGTGTCACGGCCGACGTCTGGTCCGCGACCTCGTGGGGCGAGCTGCGCCGCGACGCGCTGGAGGCCGACGACGCGCTGCTCCGCGGTGAGGAGCGGGTGCCGTACGTGACCCAGGCGCTCTCCGGTGCGCCGGGCCCGGTCCTCGCGGTCAGCGACTGGATGCGCGCCGTTCCGGACCAGATCAGCCAGTGGGTGGAGCAGGACTGGTCGTCGCTGGGCACGGACGGCTTCGGCCTCTCCGACACTCGCGAGGCGGCCCGCCGGCACTTCGGTGTGGACCCGGAGTCGGTCGTCGTCGCCTCCCTCGCCCAGCTGGCACGCCGCGGCGAGATCCCGGCCTCGACGGTCAAGGAGGCCCGGGAGAGGTACGGGCTGTAGGCAGGAGGGCGGGGCAGGTGCCGGGCAGGTCCGGCACCTGCCCCGCCGTCGTCCCCGGCACCCCACAATGGCTCCATGCGTGCTGCCCGGCTCATCAAGATGGTGCTGCTCCTGCAGTCCCGCCCCGTCATGACCGCCGCCGAGCTGGCGGCGGAGCTGGAGGTGTCGGAGCGCACCGTGACCCGGGACGCCCAGGCGCTCTCCGAGGCGGGCGTGCCCGTGTACGCGGACCGGGGCCGGGCCGGTGGTTACCGGCTCGTCGGTGGCTACCGGACCCGGCTGACCGGGCTGGCCCGCCACGAGGCCGAGGCCCTCTTCCTGTCCGGGCTGCCCTCCGCGCTGCGCGAGATGGGGCTGGACGAAGCCGCGTCCGCGGCGCGGCTGAAGGTCTCGGCCGCACTGCTCCCCTCGCTCCGGGACGCCTCGCGGAGCGCGGCCGGGCGCTTCCACCTCGACGCCCCCGGCTGGTTCCACGAGCCCACCGCCCCCGACGTGCTGCCCGCCGTCGCGGAGGCCGTCTGGGACGACCGGCCGGCCCGGGTCCGCTACCGCCGCGGCACCGGGCACGAGGTGGAGCGGGAGCTGTTGCCGTACGGGCTCGTGCTGAAGGCCGGTGTCTGGTACCTGTGCGCCCGGGCCGGGGAGGACTTCCGGGTGTACCGCGTGGACCGGTTCGCCGCGGTCGCCGTGTCGAAGACGCGCTTCGTGCGGGACGAGGACTTCGACCTCCCCCGCTTCTGGGAGGAGCGGGCGGCCCAGTTCGCCCGCTCGATCCTGCGTACCGAGGTGACCGTACGGCTGTCCGAGGCGGGTGCGCGGCGGCTTCCGTACGCCGTGGACAGGGCCGCCGCCGAGGAAGCGCTGGCCGCGGCCGCCGGACCCGACGGGGACGGCCGGCTCACGGTCACCCTGGCCGTCGAGTCCGAGGATGTCGCCTACGGTCAGCTGCTCGGCCTCGGACCCGAGTTGGAGGTCCTCGCACCCGCCCCCCTGCGCGAACGCTTCGCCGATGCCGCCGAACGCCTGCGCGACCTCTATCGCTGAAGGCTTCATTTCGGTGTCTCCGCGTGCGTCGCCCGCCGCCAAGGCAGATGCTGGACCCGTGATGGACGAGACGGAGTTCTGGGAGATCATCGACGACACCCGCGAGGCCGCCGAAGGCGACCCCGAGGACCATGCCGACCTGCTCGTCGAACGGCTGGTGCGCCTCGATCCGGACTCCGTGCTGGATTTCGCCAGACACTTCGAGGCCCGCTACAACCGCGCCTACCGCTGGGACCTGTGGGGGGCCGCGGCGGTGCTGCTGGGCGGGGCGGACGACGACGCGTTCGACTACTTCCGGTGCTGGCTGATCGGGCAGGGCCGGGAGGTCTTCGAGGGCGCGATGCACGATCCGGACAGCCTCGCCGAGCTGCTGGCGGACTTCGACGAGGAGCTCGACGGCGACGGCGAGGAGCTCGGGTACGCCGCCGACGAGGCGTACGAGCAGCTCACCGGCGTGGTGGCTCCCGACCTCGGTCTGGCGCCCCAGGCCGGGAGCCCGGAGGGCACGCCCTTCGGGCTCGAGGACGACACGGTGCTGGCGGAACGGTTCCCCGCGCTCTGGGACCGCTTCGGACCGGCCTGAGCGACCGGCCGGGAGCGACCGGTTCTGTGCCGCGCGGCCCGGGCGGCGCGGCCTTCCGGGCCCCGGGGCCTCAGGGCGCCAGCGAACGGCCCATCAGGACGTCGTCGACGTACCGTCCGTGCAGGAAGAACTCACCGGGCAGCACCCCTTCCACCGCGAAGCCCTCCGCCGCGTAGAGCGCCCGCGCGGGGGCGTTGTGCCCGAGGACCCGCAGGGTGAGCCGCCCGGCCCCCTGCCTCCGCGCCTCGGCGAACGAGGCGCGCAGCAGTGTCCGCGCGACACCCCGGCCCCGAGCCCACTCGGCGACGGCGAGGCCCTGTATCTGGCGTACGTGCGCGTTGCAGGCGAGCGGGGTCGGCCTGACCAGCCGGAGGTATCCGGCGACGCGCTCCTCCCCCGACCCCGTGGCCGCCCCTGCCACCAGGTAGTCCTCGGGCCGGTGGTGGTCGTCGAAGAAGGGCCCGTACGGGGGCACCGGCCGGGGCTGCACGGAGTGCAGCGTCGACCAGGTGGCGCGGTCGAGCTCCCCGAGCGCGCTCTGGTCCGCCTGCACGGCGGGGCGGACGGGCAGGAGCGAGAGGAAGGGCGGCGGCTCGGACATGCGTGCCACTGTGCCACGTCGTGTTCCGCGTGCCGCGGGGCCCATGGGGCAGGATGAGGCCATGCCGCACTCCCGTATCGCTGTCACCGGATCGACCGGACTCATCGGAGCGGCGCTCGTGCGCTCGCTGCGCGCCGACGGGCACGAGGTGGTGCGCCTGGTGCGCCGCCCCGCGGCCACGGGCGACGAGGTCGAGTGGGATCCGAAGCGCCAGTACGTCGACGTGGCGGGCCTCGTCGGCTGCGACGCCGTCGTCCACCTCGCCGGCGCCGGGGTGGGGGACCACCGGTGGACCGAGGCGTACAAGCGCGAGATCCGCGACAGCCGGGTGCTGGGCACCTCGGCGATCGCCGAGGCGGTGGCCTCCCTGGACACCCCGCCGAAGGTACTGCTGTCCGGTTCCGCCATCGGCTACTACGGCGACACCGGGGACCGCGCGGTCGACGAGAGCGCGCCGCCCGGCGAGGGGTTCCTGCCGTCCGTGTGCGTGGAGTGGGAGGAGGCCGCGGCCCCCGCCGAGGAGGCGGGCATCCGCACGGTGCACGCCAGGACCGGCCTGGTCGTCTCCCGGCAGGGCGGGGCCTGGGGACGGCTGTTCCCGCTGTTTAAGGCGGGGCTCGGCGGGCGGCTCGGGAACGGCCGGCAGTACTGGAGCTTCATCGCCCTGCACGACCACGTCGCGGCCCTGCGGCACCTCCTGGACACGGAGTCCGTGTCCGGTCCGGTGAATCTGACCGGCCCCTCCCCCGTCACCAACGGCCAGGTGACGGCCGCGATGGGGCGGGTGCTGCGCCGCCCGACCCTCTTCACCGCCCCGGCGCCCGCGCTGCGGATCGCGCTCGGGGACTTCGCGGAGGACGTCCTGGGCAGCCAGCGGGTGCTCCCCGGCCAACTTCTCGACTCGGGATTCTCGTTCGCCTTCCCCGGAATCGACGACGCGATCCGCGCCGCGCTGCGCTGAGCCCGGCCTCCCGTCCGCACCCCGGGGACGGCGGAACCGCACCGCGGTGCAGGCCGGCGGGCCCGTCGCCGCCGTCGTGCCCACGGCCCGCGGGCGTCCCGCCGGGCCGCCGTGCGACCCCGTGCACCGGTGCACGGGGTGCGTGCGACTGTACCTGCATCGGCCATCCACCTAGCCTCGACCCGAACTCGGGTATTCCGGGGGCCGGTTGGGGGCAAGAGCCCCCCACCAGTCGAGCCGACGCGGGGAGGGGCACGTGCTCACGGCAGACACGGCACAGCACGCGGATGTGGTCATCATCGGGGCCGGGACAGCCGGTCTTTCAGCGGCCCACCAGCTGATCAGCGCAGGAGTGAGCGTCACCGTCCTGGAGGCCGCCCCGCACGTCGGCGGCCGGATGGCCACCCAGGAGATGGACGGGTTCCGGCTCGACCGTCTCGGCCCCCTGCTCAGCTCCGCCTACCCGGAGCTGCGCACGACGCCGGGTCTCGAAGGGCTGGTGCTCCGGGACTTCGCACCCGGCGTGCTCGTCAACAGCGGGGGCCGCCAGTTCCGCGCCGGAGACATACGGAGTGCGAGGGGAGCGCTCAGGGCTGTGCGCTCCCGGCCGCGCGCCCCCCGAGCGCCCCTGGGCGGGGCGATCGAGCAGGCCAGGCTGGGCGCCTGGCTGTCCCGCCTCGCCACGACTCCGGTGGCCCGGATCACCGCCCGGCCCGACCGGCCGGCGCTCTCGGCCCTGTCGGCGCGCGGACTCCCGCCACGAACGGTCAACACCTTCCTGCGGCCCCTGCTGTCCGCCCTGCTGGGCGACCCGGAGCTCAGCACGTCGAGCCGCTGCGCCGATCTCACCCTGCGCAGTTACGCGCGCGGCAGGCTCTGCGTCCCGTCGGGGGGTGCGGCGACCCTGCCCGAGCTGCTGGCCGCCGCGCTGCCGCCCGGCACCGTACGGACCGGGGTGCACGTCACGGCCGCCGACATCACCTCCGTACGCACCAAGGAGCACGGCGAGCTGGGCTGCCGCTCCCTGCTGCTGGCCACCGGCGCGGGGGCCGCCGCGGAGCTGCTGCCCGGACTGCGAACGCCGGTGTTCCATCCGGTGACGGTGCTGCACCACACGGCCCCGGCGCCCCCGTCGACCGGTGCGAGTCTGCTGCTGGACGCGGACCGGTCCGGACCGGTCGCGCACACCGCCGTGATGAGCGAGGTCGACCCCTCGCGGGCACCCCACGGCCGGACCCTGGTCACCTCCACGGTGCTCGGCCCCCCGCCGCCCGACCTCGACCGCACGGTCCGCGCCCATCTCGCCACGCTGTACGGCACGCCCACGCACGACTGGGAACTGCTGGCGGCCCATCACGACCCGGAGGCCGTGCCCGCGATGCCACCCCCGCACGATCTGCGCCGGCCCGTCCGGGTGCTCGCCGGCCTGTACGTGTGCGGCGACCACCGCGACACGAGCACGGTCCAGGGCGCCCTGCACTCCGGGCGGCGCGCCGCCTCGGCGATCCTCGCGGACCTGGGGGTGCGCAGGGAGCCCGGGGGCGGGGCGACGCTGCCCGCCGCCGCGTAGCGGCCGGTCAGCCCAGCGCGGCGACCCGGTCGCGGTACCCCCGTACGGCGACCGCGTCCCGGTAGGGCTCCAGACGGCGCTCGAAGTCCCGCACGTACTCCGTGGCGCGCACCGACCGCATCTCCGAGGCCTGCTGGGCCGCCTCGGCGCCCAGCAGGCAGGCCTGGTCGAGCTCGCCGAGCCCGAGCCGCGCGGAGGCGAGCACCACCCTGCAGAACAGCCGGCTCCGGGCGTACGCCGGAGCACGCAGCTGGAGGGACCGCTCGGCGTGCTGCGCGGCGATCCGGTACTGCTGCAGATCGCGGTGGCAGTGGCCGAATTCGTCGGCCAGCTGCGCCTCGTCGAAGTAGCGGGCCCAGTGCGGCACCTCGTCGCCGGGCCGGACGGCCTGCAGGGAGCGCTCCGCCCGTACGAGCGCGGCGACGCACGCCCTGGTCTCACCGAGCACGCCGTGTCCGCGCGCCTCGACGGCGTGCAGCAGCGCCATGACGACGGGCGGTGCGGACGAACCGATGCCCTGCTGGGAGACGCGCGCGAGCTGGACGGCTTCCCTGCCGTGCCCGAGGTAGACCGCCTGCCGGCTCATCGTGATCAGGACGTACGAGCCGTACGCCCGGTCACCGGCGGCCTGCGCGAGCCGCAGCGCCTGGACGAAGTAGCGCTGGGCCAGGCCGTGCGCCGCGATGTCGTACGAGGTCCACCCCGCCAGCCGGGTCAGATCGGCGGCGGCCGAGAACAGCCGCCTGCCGATCGTCTCGCCGTAGCTCCCGCGGAGCATGGGTTCGGCCTCGTGCTCCAGGTACCGGACGAGGGCCTGCCTGGCGTGACCGCCGCCGTACGCGTTGTCCAGCGTGCGGAAGAGCTCGCCGACCGAACGCAGGGCGGCGACGTCGCCGCTGCCGACCCGCTGGCCGGGGCCCCGGTCCGTCTGCCGCTGGCGCGGTACGGCCGGCGGCGGGACCGCCGGGCCCGGCGGGCGGGAGGACCCGGGGCCGCGGGTACCGGCCCGGCCGCCGTGCCCGCCCGCCCCGTGCCCGCCCGCCCCGTGCGCACCCGCTCCGTGGGGTGTGCCGGATCCGTTGCCGGGGTGGAGCCCGTTGGTGGTGTGGAGCGCGCTCGCCGTGCGCAGCCCGGCCGCCTCGGCCGGGACGCGCGGGGCGGGCAGGCCTCCCGCCCCGCTCACCTGCGCCGGCTCGCCGCGGCCGACCCATTCGTCGGCCCGTCCGATCAGCCAGTCCCGGCTGGGCACGACCAGGCCGGCCGGCGTGAACGCGATCTTGCGCAGCTCCGCGTGACTGCCGGAGTCCTTCCGCCACAGTCCGCTGACGATGTCGACGGCCTCGGCGGGCGTCGCCGCGAACTCCAGGCCGGCGTAGACGGGCGCACACGCGTCCAGGCCCAGGTCCTGCGCCGAGAGCCGCCGCCCCAGCCGCCGGGTGAAGACCTCGGCGATCAGCGCGGGGGTGGTGCCCCGGGGCTGCTGACCACGCAGCCAGCGGGTCACCGAGGTCTTGTCGTAGCGCAGGTCGAGGCCGTGTTCGAGGCCCAGCTGATCCACCCGGCGGGCCAGGCCCGCGTGGGAGAATCCGGCTTCCGCGATGAGCGCAGCGAGCCGCCGGTTGGGGGTGCGCTGCGGAGGTCGTTCCGACATCAGCTCTACGGTCTCCTGCCTTCGGCGCCCGGCGGGCAACCCTTATGGAACGGCGCGAATTTAGCGGCCCCTGCCGCCGCATCGAGGACCTTCGCTTCACATTCATCCGATCGTGTGAGAATTGCGGACATCGCTGACAGGGGGCGACCGGCCTCGACCTGCCGGACACCCGCTCACGGTGCGGTCGTAGAGTGGCCGGGGGCGCACATCAGTGCATGGTGACGTGGCTCCGGGGACACCCCCCGGCCTCGCGCCGCCGCGAGTAGGGAGGCACCCGAAGTGAGTGAGCTGCGGTTCGTCCGTCTGGGGTTCGGCGAGGACGCGGTCGAGTACCGGGAGGCCTGGCAGAAGCAGCGCGAGGTGCACGCCGCCCGGTTCGAGGACACGGTCCCCGACACCTGCCTGCTCCTCGAGCACCCGCCCGTCTACACGGCGGGGCGCCGCACGACCGACAGCGAGCGCCCACTGGACGGCACTCCGGTCGTCGACGTCGACCGCGGCGGGAAGATCACCTGGCACGGGCCGGGCCAGCTCGTCGGCTACCCCATCCAGAAGCTGCCGCGTCCGGTCGACGTCGTCGCCCATGTGCGCCGCCTGGAGGACGCGCTGATCCGCACGGCCGCCGAGTTCGGCGTGGAGACCTCCCGGGTCGAGGGCCGCAGCGGTGTCTGGGTCCTCGGCGACCCGGTGGAGGAGCGCCCCTCGCTCGGCGGGCTGTCGCTGGACTTCGACCCCCGTCTGCACGACGAGGAGTTCGACGCCCGGCTGAACGGCCCCGAGTACGCCCCGTCCAACGCCGGCCAGCGCCGCGAGGACCGCAAGCTGGCCGCGATCGGCATCCGGGTCGCCAAGGGCGTGACCATGCACGGCTTCGCGCTCAACGTGAACCCGGACAACACCTGGTTCGACAGGATCGTGCCGTGCGGCATCCGCGACGCGGGCGTCACCTCGCTCGCGTACGAGCTGGGCCGCGACCTCACGATCGCCGAGGTCCTCCCGGTCGCCGAGAAGCACCTCAGGGACGTCCTGGAGCACGCGGAGCTCGCGCCCCGTGTCGTGGAGGCCCCCGCGGCCGCCGCCCCCGCCTGAGACCCGCACGGGAATAGGCCCTGTCGGCCACAGGTTGGGCAGAGGTAAGACCGTTCTAACCACGGGCGTACCCTGGTGTTCGCCGAAGAATCCAATGCAGCGAAAGCAAAGGGGAGTGCCGGAGTGTCCGCTGTCGCACCCGACGGGCGCAAGATGCTGCGCCTCGAGGTCCGGAACAGCCAGACCCCCATCGAGCGCAAGCCCGAGTGGATCAAGACCCGGGCGAAGATGGGCCCCGAGTACACGAAGATGCAGAAGCTCGTGAAGAGCGAGGGTCTGCACACCGTGTGCCAGGAGGCCGGCTGTCCGAACATCTACGAATGCTGGGAAGACCGCGAGGCGACCTTCCTCATCGGCGGCGACCAGTGCACCCGGCGCTGCGACTTCTGCCAGATCGACACGGGCAAGCCTGCGGCCCTCGACCGGGACGAGCCCCGCCGCGTGGGCGAGTCCGTGGTCACGATGGACCTGAACTACGCCACGATCACCGGCGTCGCACGCGACGACCTGGAGGACGGCGGCGCCTGGCTGTACGCGGAGACCGTGCGCCAGATCCACGCGCAGACCGCGGAGCGGGCGACCGGCGCCACCAAGGTGGAACTGCTGATCCCCGACTTCAACGCGGTGCCCGAGCAGCTCGCCGAGGTCTTCTCCTCGCGCCCCGAGGTGCTCGCGCACAACGTCGAGACGGTCCCGCGGATCTTCAAGCGGATCCGGCCCGGATTCCGTTACGAGCGTTCGCTGGAGGTCATCACGCGGGCCCGCGAGGCCGGCCTGGTGACCAAGTCCAACCTGATCCTCGGCATGGGCGAGACCCGCGAGGAAGTCAGCGAGGCACTCCAGGACCTGTACGACGCGGGTTGCGAGCTCATCACGATCACGCAGTACCTGCGGCCCACCCCGCGGCACCACCCGGTCGAGCGCTGGGTGAAGCCGCACGAGTTCGTGGAGCTGAAGGACGAGGCCGACGCGATCGGCTACTCCGGCGTGATGTCGGGGCCGCTGGTGCGTTCCTCGTACCGCGCCGGCCGCCTCTTCCAGCAGGCGATGGACCGGCGGAACGCGCCTGTCGCGGGAGCGACGACGGCCACCGGGACCGTGTGAATCCGAGCACAAGAAGCTACTGAACAGTAACCGCCGCATCGACGCGGCCCATGCGTTCCCCGCTGGTCGAGGGCCCGTATGGGCCGCGTCGGCGTGCGCGGCGCCGAAATCAAGGTTTCATTGGTGTTTGACCGACCGGTCATGCACTGGTAACACCGAGCAGTGACCCTAGGTACACACGCAGCGGCAGCACACGCGGCCGTTGTCGTCCCTGCTTCCCGCTACTCAGTGCGCGCCGGGTGCGCGCATCCGTTCCGAGGGGGAACGCCCACCATGCATGCCGCGCCGGTACGAGCCAACACGATCCCGTCCGTCACGACCGCACTCCGCGCCGTCGAGTCGCTGCTGCTGAGCAGCGGCCAGCGCACCGCCCGCCGGAACGCCTGGACGGCGGTCCTCGAGGACCGCCGCAGGGCCGAGGGCCGGGTCGAGGCGGAGCATGTCCTGAAGGCTGTGGCCGACCACCGTTCCTAGGTGACTCCGGGGCCACGTAAACTTCGGTACATGGCGAGGAAGGCAAACACTGACGGCGCGGACAGCGCCGAGAACGCGGGGCGGCTCAAGCAGATCGCCCTGACCTACAAGATGACCAGGCGGTCCGACCCCAAGGTCGGTCTTGTCGTCGCGGGTGTGGGAATCGTCACCTTCGGCGTCCTCCTCGCGATCGGCTTCTTGATCGACCACCCGATCTACGCGGGCATCCTGGGCTTCGTGCTGGCCCTCCTCGCAATGGCGATCATCTTCGGCCGGCGTGCCGAGCGCGCGGCCTTCGGGCAGATGGAGGGACAGCCCGGCGCCGCTGCGGCCGTGCTCGACCGCGTCGGCCGTGGCTGGACCACGACGCCCGCGGTCGCGATGAACCGCAGCCAGGATGTCGTCCACCGTGCCGTCGGCAAGGCGGGCATCGTGCTGGTCGCCGAGGGCAACCCGAACCGGGTGAAGAGCCTGCTGGCGGCCGAGAAGAAGAAGATGGCCCGCATCGTGGTGGACGTGCCGGTGCACGACATCATCGTCGGTGACGGCGAGGGCCAGGTGCCGCTCAAGAAGGTGCGCACCAAGATGCTGAAGCTTCCGCGGGTACTGACCGGCCCGCAGGTCACGGCGACCAACGACCGGCTGCGGGCGATGGGCGACCTGATGAGCAACATGCCGCTGCCGAAGGGCCCGATGCCGAAGGGCATGCGGATGCCACGCGGCGGAAAGATGCGCTGACCCAGTACGCACGAAGAGGGCGGCCCCGGACGAACACGTCCGGGGCCGCCCTCTTCGCTCTGCGTTCCGTCTCCGGCGGGTGCGCGCCCGCGCGGGCCGCCACGCCATGGCCGCGGGCCCGGCATCCGGGCCGTCACGCGGTGATGCCCGGTACCCGGCGGTTTCCGCTCGGCTGCCGCGGGCCGGCACGTGGACACGGTCCCGCTCACCTCGGCTGCGGCGCGCGGTACCGGAGGCATGACGTGCCGCTCATCGGTCGGAGCGCCCGGCCCGGGGCCCCGCCGCCCGTCCTCAGATACGCACCTGCACGGCACGGCCCAGCCGGTCGTGGAGGCCGCGGCTGTCGCGGTCCCAGACCAGGGCGGGGATCACCAGGAGGAGGAGGACGGTCCGGACGATCACGCGCACCGCACCGAGCCGTCCGCCGTCCTCGGCGATGACGCGCAGGCCCAGGATTCGCTTGCCGGGCGTGGAACCGATGGTCCCGACGGTCAGCAGGCTCATGACGAGGAAGACGCCGAGCGCCCAGTTCCCCGCCACCTGCTGGTCACCGCGAGCGAGCAGCCCGTATGCGATCACCATGCACACGAGCCAGTCGATGAAGAGGGCCCCGAAGCGCCGGCCGAGCGGGGCCACGGACCCCGGGCCTTCTCGGGGCAGACCGAGGCGCTCGCCCCGGTAACCGAAGTCGGCGCCCATCTCCTCGGCCGCCGCGCGCGGCCCCGAGAGCCACGATCCGATTGCTTGCCTGTTGTCCACCCGTCCACGGTACTGCGCCCGTGTTTGCGACCGGCCGGGCGGGGCACTGAACACGTCGCTGAGGTGCCGCTGCCCCCCGGCCCGGTTAACTTGGGCGAAACAAATGGGTCATGCTGAAGAAATCCCGCCTGCCTATGGTCGGGTCCAGCGTGTGCCACCGCACTGGCCGCACAACGAGTTGCAACCCCGCCCTTTCCCGGGTCGGGAGTAGGAGGAGTTGGATGTTCCAGAACGCCGACGAAGTCCAGAAGTACATCGCCGACAACGACGTCAAGTTCATCGACGTCCGGTTCTGCGACCTGCCGGGTGTGATGCAGCACTTCACGATCCCGGCAGCGTCCTTCGACCCGGCCGAGGAACTGGCTTTCGACGGCTCGTCGATCCGCGGCTTCCAGGCCATCCACGAGTCGGACATGGCGCTCCGCGCGGACCTGTCCACGGCCCGTGTCGACCCGTTCCGCCGCGACAAGACCGTGAACGTCAACTTCTTCATCCACGACCCGATCACCGGCGAGCAGTACAGCCGTGACCCGCGCAACGTGGCCAAGAAGGCCGAGGCGTACCTCGCCTCGACCGGTGTCGCCGACACCGCCTACTTCGGCCCCGAGGCCGAGTTCTACGTCTTCGACAACGTCCGCTTCCAGACGTCGGCGAACGAGAGCTTCTACCACATCGACTCCGAGGCCGGCGCCTGGAACACCGGTGCGACCGAGAACAACCGGGGTTACAAGGTCCGCTACAAGGGCGGTTACTTCCCGACCCCGCCGGTCGACCACTTCGCCGACCTGCGTGCGGAGATCTCCCTGGAGCTGGACAAGAACGGCCTCCAGGTCGAGCGCCAGCACCACGAGGTCGGCACCGCCGGCCAGGCGGAGATCAACTACAAGTTCAACACGCTGCTCGCCGCGGCCGACGACCTGATGCTCTTCAAGTACATCGTGAAGAACGTCGCCTGGCGCAACGGCAAGACCGCGACCTTCATGCCGAAGCCGATCTTCGGTGACAACGGCTCGGGCATGCACGTCCACCAGTCGCTGTGGCAGGGCGGCACGCCGCTCTTCTACGACGAGCAGGGTTACGCCGGCCTGTCGGACATGGCCCGCTACTACATCGGCGGCATCCTGAAGCACGCCCCGTCGCTGCTGGCGTTCACCAACCCGACGGTGAACTCCTACCACCGCCTGGTCCCCGGCTTCGAGGCCCCGGTCAACATGGTGTACTCGCAGCGCAACCGCTCCGCCGCGATGCGCATCCCGATCACGGGGTCGAACCCGAAGGCGAAGCGCGTCGAGTTCCGCGCCCCGGACCCGTCCTCGAACCCGTACCTGGCGTTCTCGGCCCTGCTGATGGCCGGCCTGGACGGCGTCAAGAACAAGATCGAGCCCCCGGAGCCGATCGACAAGGACCTCTACGAGCTGGCCCCCGAGGAGCACGCGGGCGTCCAGCAGGTCCCGACCTCGCTCCCGGCGGTCCTCGAGGCCCTGGAGCAGGACCACGAGTACCTCCAGGCCGGCGGCGTCTTCACGCCCGACCTGATCGAGACGTGGATCGACTACAAGCGCACCCACGAGATCGCCCCGATCCAGCTGCGCCCGCACCCGCACGAGTTCGAGCTGTACTTCGACCTCTAAGGAGCCGGGACCCGAGGGTCCCGGTTCGTCGGGCACCAGGTGAGGGCCGCCACCCCGTGGAACGGGGTGGCGGCCCTCACCTGTCGGATCGCGCGGGGCCCGCCCGTCGTGTCAGCCCGCCAGTAGTTCGCGCAGTTCCGCGACGGCCTCGCTGAGGCGGTCCGCGAAGGCGTGCATCTGGCCGGCCACCGGCAGCGGGGTGCTCAGGTAGAGGTTGAAGCGGTCGGGCAGCAGGACGTAGGCGATGCCGATGCACTTGCTGCTCGTGGACCCGAAGCCGAAGTACTGGATGTTCTCCGAGGGTGCCGAGCTCGTGCTCAGGTAGTCGTCCCGCATGGTGAGCCAGCCCGGAGAGCGGTACAGGGCGGGCTGTTCGGTGATCCCGAGCTCGCCGCCCCGGCGGCGCTGGATGAGCTCCAGCTCCCAGAGGTGCTGTTCGGGCGCGTCCCCGGCCTGGCACTCCTTCGCGCGGGTCACATGGGCGGTCGCCGCGGCACGGAAGGCGGCGCGGCGGGTGTCGCGGTCGGCGGCGGGGTCGTCCATCGCCGCCACGAAGGCCGGCATCTCAGGGGTGACGACGCGCATCGCCTCGGTGCGGCCGTACCGGTACTGGCGGGTCGCGATCGACTCGTACGTGGCTCCGAGGTGGCCCTTGGCCCGCTGGTGGGCCAGCTGGTAGGCGGCCTGGACGAACGCGTCCGGGGACACCCCGAGGGCCTTGGCCGCGGTGCTGCCGAAGTCCCCGAAGGAGACCGTGCTGGTGGCGGTGGCCGCACCGTACGCGGCGAAGGCCTCGGCGGCGGACCGTACCCGGGCCCGCAGGGTGTCGTCCAGCTCGAACGTCAGGGGCCGCGGGACCGGCCGGCCCTGCGAGCGGGCGCCGGACTGACGGGCGTGCTCCTCGGGCGCCGTGCCGAGCAGCGCGTCGGTGAAGCTGAGGATGGTGGTCCCGTCCAGCTCGCAGTGCTCGACGTTGATGCCTGCCCGGCCGTCGGCATAGACGACGAAGGAGACCGCCTTGTCGAACCAGCGGTTGCCCCGGTCCCCGTACAGCAGCTCGTCGCAGGTGGCCTTGGTGTCCTCGGGTACGAGGTCCTCCAGGCAGACGCAGAAGAGCGCGGTCTCGATGTCGTCCAGCGTCCCCGCGTTGCGGGGGCCGCGGGCGATGAGGGCGTCCCTGGCCGCGGCCCACTCCGCGCGGGCCATGGTGGTGAGGTGGCCGACCCGGTCGGCCGCGTCCGTGTGCACGTCGGCCTTGGTCACGGCCTGCAGCCCGGCCTCGATCTCGTCGAGGCTGTGCGGGGTGCCGTCCTCGCCGAGCACGTCCAGCCGGAACATGCTGCCCCGGAAGAACACCACGATGTGCCGGGCCGTGGACGGGCCGGGCGCACGGTCGCTGTACGGGGCGCGGACGGTGTCCAGCGGGACGCCGGGGATACGCGTGGTGGAGAACAGGTAGGCGTTCTGCACCATCGACTGGGGCACTCCGCGCTGCTCCACCGGAGCGATGAGCCCCTCGTCGAGCTGTCGCTTGTAGTTGAGCGCCCCGGCGACCAGTCCGGCCGCCCGGTCGAGCTGGTCCTGGCCGGTGTCCTGGAAGAGGAAGAAGAAGTTGGCGTTGAGTGCGATCCGGTCGCGGCGGCCGAGGTAGCGGTACGGCCAGAAGGTGTCGAGCCAGCTGTGCACGCCCTCGGTGGCGTCGTACTCCTCCAGCGCCGCGTGCAGGACGCGGCCGGGGCCGCCGGGCCGGAGGAAGGCCGCGACCTCGGCCTCGGTCTCGGCCCGTTCCTCGGCGGTGAGCAGCGGTGCGCACCAGGCGAGGAACCGCTCGCAGCTCGCTTCGAGCGTGGGCAGCGGCACGCGTGGCAGGCCGGCCTCCCGGGCGAAGGTGGCGCTGACCGCTGCTTCCTGGCTGACGTTCAATTCGGGTCTGCTTTCGGTTGCTGGGTGCGGGCGGGGTGACGGCGTGGAGGGGGCCCGGTGCGGGCCGGGTGCGTTCGCGGGCGGGGTCTCAGTGCGGGCGGGAGACGTACAACTGGGCGTACATCCAGCCTTCCTCCTCCCTGCCCCGCGCATCCACTCCGGCGGCAGCCATCCTTTCGAGAACGAGGGCCTTTTCCTGAGGGTCGGCGAACCTGCGCTGCTTGAAGACGTCGTCGACCAGGACCGTGCGGTATCCGAGTCCGGTCAGCGCGTCCTCGACCGGACCGAACGGGAACATCCTCAGCACGAAGTGCGCCATCCAGGGGCGGCGTTCGCCCTGGGCGTGCACGACGCGGGTGAGGGTCCGCTCGGTGACGTAGCCGATGCAGCCCGTCGAGATCACGAGGTCCGTCCCGGCGAGCCGGGCGCGCTGATCCGGTGTGGGGTCGTCCGTCTCCAGGTCGGCGTGGACCGTGTCGTCGAGGAATCCGGCCTCGCGCGCGTAGTCCAGGGCGCTGGTGGAGGCGTCGAGGCCGGTGAAGCGCAGGCGCTGCGCGGGGCGGCGGGAGCGGGAGAGACGCCGGTCACGGGCCAGGAGCTCCGACCGGGTGAGGAGGGCGGCGTCGCCGTAGCGCGCGTACAGCTCGTCCATCGTCGCGTCGTACTTCAGCAGGGCGGCGTTGATCCCGTACGAGCAGCCGATGTCCAGGATCTTGGGGACCTCGACCTGTTCGGACTCCCGGTACTCCTTGACGAGCTTCTCGAAGTAGGGCTTGGCCTGTTGCGGGACGCAGTAGCCGAGGGGGCGGAGCACCTGGAAGTACGTGCGCGGGTCGGGCGCGGTGTAGATGTGGTCGAGCGAGACTTTTCCGGTCGCGTCGAAGCGCAAGGAACCTACTCCTCGGTCGGTGGCGTGCGGGGCGGGAGCTGTCTGCGCGGGCCCGCCCGTCAGTCGAGCAGCCGGTCGCTCCGTACGGCCCGGCCCTCCGCGGCCAGGTGTTCGGGCAGGACGCGGCCGAAGAGCTGCCGTGTCCGTGCCACGCTCCCGATCACACCGGGGCGCTCGCTGTAGGCGAAGATCGCGCTGTGGCGTGCCACGGCGCCCTCGACGGGGCTGACGCGGTGCAGGGAGTAGCGGCCCTTGAACAATTGGAGGTCGCCCGGCCGGAGGGGCAGCCGTTCGCCCCCGGCGCTGCCGTCCAGCACGTCGCGGACGGCGTCGAAGCGCTCGTCCTCGGCGCACCTGATGTTCGGGCAGTACTCGAACTCGCCGCCGGCCTCCGCCTGCTGGGTGAGCATGCTCACCGTGTACTCGTTGGTGTCGAAGTGCCAGGGGTGCTCCATCCCCGGGCGTACGACGTTGAGCACGAGCCCGGAGAGCGGGTCGGCGAGCTCGTGCAGGCGCGGCAGCCCGAAGCAGTCGGCCACGAAGCGCTGGAACACCGGGTGCCCGTGGAGCCGGGCGATGAGGGCGCCCTCGGGAATGCGGTCGCGCGCGACGAACGCGTTGCCGCGCCGGAGGGGGCGGCGGCCGGGGTGGTCCTCGGGGAGGTCCGCGTCCACGGCGATGTTGTAGACGTTGACCGTCTCGACGTCGAAGTACGCCTGCGGGGCGAGGGTGGCGCATTCCTGTCGCAGCACCTCGTGGAGCGACGGGCGGACGAAGTCCGGCAGTACGGTGCAGCCGACCGTGGCGAGTTCGTGCCGCGCCCGAGCCACCACGGCCTGCGCTTCGGTGCTTCCGGGGTCCGACAGGGGGTAGCGGTCGGTGTCGACCACCTGGTCGAGCGTGATGGCTTGCAGAGTGCTCATTCGACCCTCTCCACGCGCGCGTCGGTAACTCAACTGAGGAGTAACAGAGTTGAAGTTCCCATAGTGCCGTCACGTTGTCTGTGACACGTCACACTCCGTTCGCCGGTCAGTCCAGATCGATGACCGGGCGGACCTTGAAGTCCTCGAACGCGTCTTCGCCGTCCGGACCGTTGAGGAACTCCGCCATGGACGGGTTGTGGTGGGCGGTGGCCAGTGGCAGCCACTCCATGAAGGTGCCGTAGCCCCCGCAGACCGCCTCGCCGCCGTCCCCGCCGTATACGGAACCGGGGTCGGCGGTCATCTCGGCGGTGTCGTAGACGTCGTAGGCGATGTGCAGCCCGAAGGCGTTCGGCGCGTGCCGCGGGCCCGTTCCCTCCGTGCCGTACGGGGCGCCCTGCGGGCAGTCGTCACCCCAGCGGAACAGGGTCGCGGCGCCGACGCCGCAGGCGTGCTCCCACGCGTCGGGGCCCGGCACCCGCAGACCGCGCCCGGCCAGCAGGGCGGGGACCAGGGCGGGGAGCTCGGGGAGCGGCTCGGCCTCCACCGCCATCAGCACGGTGGGCAGCGCGACCGTGCGCCGCGGGGACATCACGCGTGCCAGGTGGGCGCGCGGGTCCTCGTCGAAGCCGAAGCCTCCGCCGAGGCTCTCCTCCCGGTAGGAGACGAGCTGTTCGGGCAGCGGCTGCCAGGCGTCGGGGTCGAAGCCGACGGTCACCTCGCCCCCGGGTATCAGCGCGTAGAGCTCACCCGCACGTTCGACGACGGCGTGGTGCACCACGCCTCCGAGGTGCGGTGTGCCGCCCAGCCGGACGAGACGGCCGTCCACGTGGCGGGCCGCTTCCTCGGCGTACCGCACGGCGGTGTCCCGGTCCAGGGCGCGCCAGTGGTCGAAGGTCAGGTCGGTGAGTGACATGCGCGCAGTGTGGCACCACCCTCCGACATCGCGGGGCGCGTCCGTGCCCCCGGGCGACCCGGGGGCACGGACGGCGGGTGTCAGCGGCCGTGGCGGATCAGCGTGCGGACCATGCGGCAGGTGGTGTCGGACGGCGGGTGGATGGCGAGTCGGTCGGCGGCCGCGCGGATCCTGCTGTTGTCGGCGCTCGACGGCTGGTAGACGCCCGTGTCGAGAAGGGCGATCGCCAGGCGCATGGCCTTGAGGCGGCGGTTGTGCGAGACGTACCACTCGCGGGGCCGGCCCGCGGGGAGCGGCTTCTTCCGAAGGGGCGGGTGGAGCGGCTCGGTCGTGGCTGCGGCAACGGCCATCGGCTACCTCCTGGCAGGTGGTGGAACCCTCACGAACTCCCTCCATTTTACTGCCTCCCACTGACAATAGCCCCTGGCCAGAGGCTATTTCGGGGATCCCTCCCGTACCCTTGGCCCCATGGAGATCTGGATCAATCCCGCCTGCTCGAAATGCCGCAGCGCGGTGGATCTGCTCGATGCCGAGGGCGCCGAGTACACGGTCCGCCGCTACCTGGAGGACGTGCCCTCCCCCGACGAGATCCGGGCCGTGCTCGACCGGCTCGGGCTGGAGCCCTGGGACATCACCCGGACCCGGGAGGCGGACGCCGGGGAGCTGGGGCTCGAGGACTGGCCCAAGGACGCCGGTTCGCGCGAGCGGTGGATCTCGGCGCTGGCCGAGCACCCGAAGCTGATCCAGCGGCCGATCATCACCGCGCAGGACGGGACCGCGGTGGTGGCCCGGTCGGAGGAGGCCGTGCGGGACGCTCTCGGGCGGTGAGCCGAGGGGCACCGGGCCGCGGGCCCGGAGCCCCTGTCATCGGCGGCGGGTCAGCGCCCGTCGGTGCCGGCGCGCTTGGCCGTGGCGAGGGCGATGCGGTTCCAGGTGTTGATCGTGAGGATCAGGGCCAGCAGTCCGGCCAGCTCCCGCTCGTCGAAGTGGGCCGCGGCACGCTCGTACACGGCGTCCGGCACGCCGGCGTCGGCGACGCGGGTGACCGCGTCCGTGAGGGCGAGGGCCGCCTGTTCCTTCTCCGTGAAGAAGTGCGCCGCCTCCTGCCAGACGGCGACCATGTGCAGCCGCTCCTCGCTCTCGCCCGCCTTCCGGGCGTCGGTGGTGTGCATGTGGAGGCAGTACGCGCAGTGGTTGAGGTGCGAGGAGCGGATCTGGACCAGCTCCACGAGGGCCGGGTCCAGGCTCTCGCGGGCTGCGGCGTCCAGGCCGACCACGGCGCGGAAGACCTTGGGCGCGGCCTGCGCGAAATTGAGCCGGACGGTGGAGGCGGTGGGGGTCGTGCCGGTGCCGGGCTTGATCTCTGTCGTCGTCATGGGTACGAATCTAGGAGGTTCGGTGACCGGTGACGGGGTGCATTCCAGTGGTGGATTCATGGGTCAATTCGGCGGAGGTCCTGGGCAGTGACCTGCCGTTGGAGCTCAGCGGCACGGGCAATCGGCGGGCCGTCCTGATGCGGGCGCTGCGCGACGCGGTCCGGAGCGGCCGACTGGCGCCGGGGGCCCGGCTGCCGCCGTACCGTTCGCTCGCCGCCGACCTCGGGCTGGCCCGCAACACCGTGGCCGACGCCTACGCCGAGCTCGTCGCCGAGGGCTGGCTGGCCGCCCGGCAGGGCTCGGGGACCAGGGTCGCCGAACGGGCCGTCCCTCTCGCCCGGGCCCACCGGCGGCGCACCCCCGAGCGGGCCGCCCGCCCGGTCCACGATCTGGTGCAGGGGAAGCCCGACCCCTCCGCCTTCCCCCGGAGCGCCTGGGTGGCCTCGGCCCGGCGGGCGCTGACGCGGGCCCCGCACGACGCGTTCGGGCCCGGTGACCCGCAGGGCCGGCCGGAGCTGCGGGAGGCGCTGGCCGGCTACCTCGCCCGGGTGCGGGGTGTGCGGACCTCCGCGGACCGGATCGTGCTCTGTTCGGGCGCCGCGCACGCGCTGCGGCTGCTGGCGGAGGTGGTGGGCGGGCCGTGGGCGGTGGAGGCGTACGGACTGCCGTACCACCGGGAGCTGCTGGCTGCCCGGGGGGTCCGGACCCGGCCGGTCACCGTCGACGGGGACGGGGCGCTCGTGCGGGAGTTGGGGCGGGGCGAGCGTGCGGTGCTGCTCACCCCCGCGCACCAGTTCCCGACGGGCGGCCCGCTGCACCCGGAGCGCCGGGCGGCCGTCGTCGACTGGGCGCGGGCGACGGGCGGTCTGGTCGTGGAGGACGACTACGACGGGGAGTTCCGCTACGACCGGCAGCCGGTGGGGGCCGTGCAGGGGCTCGATCCGGAGCACGTGGTGCTGCTGGGTTCGGTCAGCAAGAGTCTCTCGCCCACGCTGCGGATCGGCTGGATGGTGCTGCCCGAGCGGCTGGTGGACGGTGTCGTCGCGGCGAAGGGCGAGCGGGAGCAGTGGTCGAGCGCCACGGAGCAGCTGACCCTCGCGGACTTCGTCGGGTCGGGGGCGTACGACCGTCAGGTGCGCCGGATGCGGCAGCGCCACCGGCGCCGTCGCGACCAGCTCGTGGCGGCGCTGGAGCGGCGCGCCCCGCAGGTCCGGGTGTCCGGGATCGCGGCGGGGCTGCACGCCGTGCTGGAACTGCCGCGCGGTACGGAGCGTTCGGTGGTGCGGGCCGCGGCCTGGCAGGGGCTGGCGGTCGAAGGGCTCGCCGGGTACCTGCACCCGGCCGCCGGGGCCGGGAGGGACGGGCTGGTCGTGGGGTACGCGACCCCCGCCGAGCACGCGTACGCGCCGGCCCTGGAGGCACTGTGCCGGGCACTGCCCCCGGAATGACACGGATCGCGGCCGTCGGAACGAGGCGTCCGGCCACGCGGACGCGGGGGCACGCACGCGTCCGGGCCGGTCGCGGGGTCCCCCGCCCGGCCGGGGCGGACAGGAGCCCCACGTGTCACGCGGACCTCGTCGCGCGTCCGTACCGGGCCGGCGACGGCACTCGGCGGCGGGCGGTCCTCAGGCCCGTACCGGTCCCAGGCCCGCCTCGGCCTGCGCCAGCACCTCCGTGAGCCGCAGCCCGAAGCGCACGTCACAGGGGTGCGCCCCTCCCGTGCGCGCCGCGCCGATCAGCGCGTCCAGCGCCACCCGGAACGCGGCGAGCGCGTCG
The DNA here is from genome assembly GCF_036345975.1 of Streptomyces clavifer. Classification (NCBI taxonomy): domain Bacteria; kingdom Bacillati; phylum Actinomycetota; class Actinomycetes; order Kitasatosporales; family Streptomycetaceae; genus Streptomyces; species Streptomyces clavifer. Next base: position 2,086,070 of record NZ_CP107793.1, read on the forward strand.
TCGTAGCCCGCGGGCAGGAGGCTCGTCCCCCGCTCGCCCCTGAATTCGACCTCCGTCCCCGTCGCGCCCACCGGTGCGTCCAGCGCGAGCGTCACCGTGCTGGACGCACCGGAGGTGTGCCGGAGCAGCAGATGCGTGGCGTCGGCCGGGCCGCGGGCCGCCGTCACCTCCGTCACGTCGCCCAGCACCGGGATCAGCACGGAGAGCGCGTGCGGGCCGACGTCCCACAGCGCCCCCTTCTCGCGGCGCCAGGGCGAGGCGGCGAACTCGTTGCTCGTGCCCGGGGCGTACAGCGCCCCGATCCACTGGGCGCGGGCCGTGAACCAGCCGCCCGACGCGGCCTGTTCGGCGATCCATCCGGCTGTCCCGGGCGCGAACCGGAGCGTGCAGAAGACCACGGAGGCGACCTGGGCCCGCTCGGCGGCCTCGGCCACCTCGCGCGCGCCCGCCACCGTCGTCGCGACCGGCTTGTCCATCAGGAGGTGGCATCCGGCGGCGGCGGCCCGCGCGGCCAGCGGTGCCTGGATGTCCGGCGGCACGGCGAAGGCGACCGCGTCGCTGACGGCGAGGAGCTCGTCGATGCCCGCCTCGCCCGTGTACGCCCGGGTGCCGTGGGCGGCGGCGAGCGCGTCCGCGGCCTCGGGCCTGCGGCCCCAGACCCCGCTCAGGACGACGTCGGGGTGGGCCGCGAGGGCGGGGGCGTGGGTCAGGCGGGCCCAGGGGCCGGCGCCGACGAGGCCGATCCGTATCGGGGTACGGGAGGCGGCCGGACCGGAGGCAGCGGGTGTGGTCATGCCGCCAGTGTGCCCCGGCCGGGTCCGGGGCACGGACCGTATCCAGTGCGCCGCAGGGTGAGACGCCCCGTGGCCGCGGGGACCTGCCGTCCGGCACTTCGGGAAAACCTCGGTAACACCGGGTTCACATTCGGGCAACGGTCGGGAAATCGCACCTTGCGAAGCTGCGCACCATAGACCGCAGCACCCGCAAAGGATGGCGTCCGTGACGTTCAAGGCTGAGTACATCTGGATCGACGGCACCGAGCCGACCGCCAAGCTTCGTTCCAAGACGAAGATCATGGCCGGCAGCCCCTCGCAGGGCGTGGCGGATCTGCCCATCTGGGGCTTCGACGGTTCGAGCACCAACCAGGCCGAGGGCCACGCCTCCGACCGGGTGCTGAAGCCGGTCTTCGCGTGTCCGGACCCGATCCGCGGCGGTGACGACATCCTCGTCCTGTGCGAGGTCTTCAACATCGACATGACTCCGCACGAGTCCAACACCCGCGCCGAGCTGCGCCCGGTCGCCGAACAGTTCGCGGGCCAGGAGCCGATCTTCGGCATCGAGCAGGAGTACACCTTCTTCGACGGCCACCGCCCGCTGGGCTTCCCCGAGGGCGGCTTCCCGGCCGCGCAGGGCGGCTACTACTGCGGTGTGGGCGCGGACGAGATCTTCGGCCGCGACATCGTCGAGAAGCACCTCGACAACTGCCTGCAGGCCGGTCTGGCCATCTCCGGCATCAACGCCGAGGTCATGCCCGGCCAGTGGGAGTTCCAGGTCGGACCGGTCTCCCCGCTGGAGGTCTCCGACCACCTGTGGATCGCGCGCTGGCTGCTGTACCGCACCGCCGAGGACTTCAACGTCTCCGCGACGCTGGACCCGAAGCCGGTCAAGGGTGACTGGAACGGCGCGGGCGCGCACACCAACTTCTCCACGAAGGCCATGCGCGAGGGCTACGAGGCGATCATCACCGCGGCCGAGTCGCTCGGTGAGGGCTCGAAGCCGATGGACCACGTCAAGAACTACGGCGCGGGCATCGACGACCGTCTGACCGGCCTGCACGAGACCGCCCCGTGGAACGAGTACAGCTACGGCGTCTCCAACCGCGGCGCCTCGGTCCGCATCCCGTGGCAGGTCGAGCAGGACCAGAAGGGCTACATCGAGGACCGTCGCCCGAACGCCAACGTCGACCCGTACGTCGTCACGCGGCTGATCGTCGACACCTGCTGCACCGCGCTGGAGAAGGCCAACCAGGTCTGATCCGCACCCCACGTGCAGCGAGGGCGCCCACCGGCCGCGGTGGGCGCCCTCGCTGTGTGCGGGGCCTCCTCGCGCGGACCAGGCACGGGGCGGGCCGTGGGACCGCCCCGTGCCTGGCGGGCGGGGCCCGGAGGGGGAAGTGGCAGGTGAGGAAGGTAACTCGGCGGGACCGTATCGACGGGTGAGAGGGCTCTGATGCACAGCCGCAATCTCTGCTTCAATGGAGGACATGGCCAGCTTCCAGTACACCTCGTCGGGTCGCAGCGACCTCGAGCCGTTCTGGCCCTCCCGTCAGCATCATGACTTCGACCGGGTGTGTTGCCGCGCGTGGAACGCGCAGGCCCTCTAAAGCCGCCTCACCCCGGCCTTCGGCCCGCGCGCACGACGTACGTCCCTCGACGACCTCTCGCGCGAAAGAGCTGACCCTCATGGCGAACACTCGCACCTTCTCCACCGCGTCCGCCGCCACCGCGGCGTCCACGGTGTCCGCTGCGGCCACCACCACCGCCCGCACCGCCCTGTCCCCGAACCGCCCCCGGCTGCGTGCCGTCGACCGTGACGAGGTCGCCGAGCTCCCCGACGTGGCCGGCTTCCTGCCGCCGGGTGCCACCTGGCTGCCCGCCCCCCAGCACACCTTGCCGGCGCTGCCGGGCCGGCCGCCGATGGTCGGCTACCTGGTACTCGTCCCGGCCGACCAGCAGCCGGCCCTCGCCGGGGCCGTGGCCACCGCCCAGCACCGGCAGCTCGTGCCGGAGCCGGTCACCGAGGCTCCGGCGGGCGGGCCCGTGCGGATCGACTCCACCCGGCGCACCGCCGCCGTGGACGGCGTCGTGCTCGACCTCACGTACCTCGAATTCGAGCTGCTGGCGCACCTGGTGGCGCACCCGCACCGGGTGCACACCCGCGATCAGCTGGTGACGACGGTCTGGGGTTACGGACATGTGGGCGACGGGCGCACCGTCGACGTCCATGTCGCCAGGCTGCGCCGCAAGCTGGGGGCGGAGCACCGCCGTTCGATCCAGACCGTCCGGCGGGTGGGCTACAAGTACGCCCCCTGATCCTGTCGTGGACACGAGTGAGGCCCCGGACACCGGGGCCTCACTCCGTTCACCGTCCCGCACCTCGCGCGGGGCGCGGGCTCAGCCGCGCGATCCGGCCGGCACCGGTTCCGTACCGGTCCCCTCCGTCCCGCCGTGCTCGCTGTGCTCGCCGTGCTCCAGGCTCGGCAGCCGGGAGAGCATGCGCGGCACCCTCCAGTTCCGTTCGCCCAGCAGCGACATGACCGAGGGCAGCAGGACCATCCGTACGACCGTGGCGTCCAGCAGCACCGCGACGGCGAGGCCGACGCCCATCTGCTGCATGTCCTGCATGGACAGGGTCCCGAAGACCGAGAAGACGGCCACCATGATCGCCGCGGCGCCCGTCACCGCTCCCGCGGTGCGCCGGATGCCCGTATCGATCGCCGACCGGGTGTCCAGTCCGCTGTCCCGGGCCTCCCGGATCCGGGAGACCACGAACACGTGGTAGTCCATCGACAGGCCGAACAGCACCACGAGGACGAACAGCGGCATCCAGGACTCGATCGCTCCGACGCCCTCCGAGCCGATCAGCCCGGCTCCCAGGCCGTGCTGGAAGACGGCGGTCATCACCCCGTACGCGGCGGCGACGGAGAGCAGGTTGAGCAGGACGGACGTCACCGCGATGACGTACGAGCGGAAGCAGAACAGCATCAGCAGGAAGGTCACCCCGGTGACGAAGGCGAAGACCGGGACGATGCCGCGCTTCAGCTGGTCGTTGAAGTCCGAGGACGAGGCCACCTCGCCGGTGACGTAGGCCTGGGCACCCGTCCCTCCGAAGGCGTCCGGCACCCGCCGGTCGCGCAGTTCGGCCAGGTCGTCCTCGCCGCGGGGCAGCGGGACCTCGATCTCCGCGATGTTCCGTTCCGCGTGGACGGTGACCTGGTCGAAGGTGCCGAGGGCGGTACGGATGCCGGGGGCGCCGATGTCGTCGGCACGGACCACGACGAGGGCCGGGGCGGGGCCGCCCGGGAAGCTCTCGGAGATGTTCCGGTGGGCGGTCGCGAGCGGTGAGTCCGAGCCGAACTGCTTCTCCAGGCCGAGCTGTTCGGTCTTCATGCCCAGCGCGGGCGCGGCCAGGGCGAGCAGCAGGACGACGGAACCGACGGCGAAGAGCTTCGGGGCGGCCAGCACGGGCCCGAGGACGGTGCCCGCGATGCCGCCGCTCGCCCTCGTGCCCCGCTTGCCGCGTCGGTTCAGGAGCGGTACGCGGCCCGCGTCGATGCGGTCGCCGAGCCAGGAGAGCAGGGCGGGCAGCACGGTCACGGAGCCCAGCATCGCGATGAACACGACGATGATCGTGGCGAGCGCGAAGCCCTTGAACAGCAGCAGCCCGGACAGGAACATGCCGGCCATCGCCACCATCACGGTGAGCCCGGAGACGAGCACGGCCCGGCCGCTGGTGGCCGCCGCGATGCGCAGGGCCGTCTCGGCGTCGCGTCCTGCCGCCCGCTCGTCGCGTTCGCGCCGCAGGTAGAAGAGGCAGTAGTCGACGCCGACGGCGAAGCCCATCAGGAACATCACGGAGTACGTGGTCTGGAAGAGGTGCAGTTGGTGGCTGGCGAGCGACAGCAGCCCGAAGGCGGCCATGCACGCGGTCAGTGCGAGCCCGACGGGGAGCAGGGCCGCCACCACGGCGCCGAAGGCGACCAGCAGGATGCCCAGCGCGAGGGGAACGGCGGTGAATTCGGCCTTCCTGAAGTCCTCGGAGAGCAGATCGCCGAGCCACTTGCCCGCGCTGGCCTCACCGAACTGGTCGATCTCGACGTCCGTCCGGGCCTCCCGGACCCCGGAGACCGCGTCCAGCACCGGCTGCACCCGGTCGGCGGAGGTCGCCGCGTCCCCCTTCATCGCGAAGGTGATCAGCGCCTCCCTGCCGTCCTTCGACGTGACCGGATCCGCGATGTCCGTCACCTCTCCGGTGCGGTTCAGGGCGGCGGCGAGCTCGCCGGCCGCGGTGCGCCAGCCGTCCGGCCGGGCCGCGGACACCATGACCAGCTCGCCCGCGGGGTGGGCGAGTCCGGCCTCGTCGAGGATCTGCTCGGCACGCGCGGAGTCGCCTGCGCCGTTCTCCGACTCGGTCATCTCGACCATGCCGGAGGCCCCGCCGACGCCCGTGGCGAGGACGACGAAGAGCAACCAGCCGAGAACGGCCGTCCTGCGATGGTGTGCGCTCCACACACCGATACGTGCCGCGAGGTTGCCCTTCATGCGGTTTCGCCCCCTGGGAGATGTCTCGGAATCGCCTCGGACGAGGCACCTTCGAACCTAGGAGGAGGGGGCGGGCCGCCCCAGCCGCCGGGGCCCCCTCTCCGGGAGGGCGCAGGGCGGGACCGGGGGGTGGTGCCAGGTGCACCATGACCGGGTGGCCGAACGGCTGACGGTGCCCGCGAGCGTCGGGCGACACTGTTCCCGGAACGGGACCCGACGGGGGTCCGGCGAGGGGGAGACGCCCATGACTGGGAAAGAGAGCCGGGTACGGTCGGCGCTGCTGGCCGCCGGACGTGCGTTCGTCCTGTCGTTCGCGAGCATCGTGGGTTCGGTCACCCTGTTCGTGCTGGCGGTGACCTCCATCGCCTTCGTCCTGCTGGGCGTGGGCCTGGTCACCACCCCGTGGGTCCTGGAAGCGGTGCGCGCGCACGCCAACCAGCGCCGGCTGCTCGCGGCGACCTGGTCGGACGTCCGCATCCCGGTCCCCTACCGGCACTTCCCGCAGGACCTGCGCACCGGCTTCACCGGGCAGGTGGAGCGCACCACGCTGATGCTGAAGGACCCGGCGACCTGGCGGGACCTGCGGTGGCTGCTGACCGACATGACAGCCGGCTACGTGCTGCTGACCCTGTCCTTCGGGCTGCTGGCCTACCCGGTGGAGGGGCTGGTCCTGGCGGCGGGCCTGTGGCGGGTGTTCGAGGACAGCACGTACTGGTACGGATTCGTGCCGGTCGGCGACCAGTGGACGGGGCTGGCCGCCGCGGCGCTCGGCATCGCGATCTTCCACGTCGGTCTGTGGGCGAGCCGGCCGCTGCTGCGGCTGCACTTCGTGCTCGCCAGGTCGGCGCTGGCTCCCGCCCCGCAGCAGGAGCTGGCGCAGCGCATCGACCGGCTGACCGAGACCCGGCACGAGGCGGTCGACACGGCCGCCTCCGAACTGCGCCGCATCGAGCGGGACCTGCACGACGGGGCGCAGGCCCGGCTGGTCGCCATGGGCATGAGCCTCGGCACGATCGAGGCGCTCGTGGAGAAGGACCCCGCGCAGGCGAAGAAGCTGCTGGCCGCGGCCCGCGCCTCTTCCGCCGAAGCACTCACCGAGCTGCGGGACCTCGTCCGGGGCATCCACCCTCCGGTCCTCGCGGAACGTGGGCTCGGGGACGCGGTGAGGGCGCTGGCGATGCGGATGCCCGTGGAGTCCGAGGTGGGCGTCGAACTCACGGGCCGGGCCGGGGCGCCCGTCGAGTCGGCCGCGTACTTCGCCGTCAGTGAGACCCTGACGAACGTGGTGAAGCACGCGGACGCCGACCGCGTCTGGGTGGACGTGCACCATGCCGAGGGCATGCTGCGGATCTCCGTCACGGACAACGGCAGGGGCGGTGCGGCGGTCGGGGCCGGCTCGGGACTGAGCGGAATCGAACGCCGACTGGGTACATTCGACGGCGTACTGGCCGTCAGCAGTCCTGCGGGCGGTCCCACCATGGTGACCATGGAGATCCCTTGCGCGTTGTCCTAGCCGAAGACCTCTTCCTGCTCCGCGACGGTCTCGTACGCATGCTCGAGGCCTACGACTTCGAGATCGCGGCGGCGGTGGAGACCGGTCCCGAGCTGACCCGGGCCCTGGCCGAGCTGGAGCCGGACGTCGCCGTGGTCGACGTCCGGCTCCCGCCGTCCCACACGGACGAGGGCCTGCAGTGCGCCCTGGCGGCCCGGCGCAGCCGGCCGGGGCTGCCGGTGCTCGTGCTGTCGCAGCACGTGGAGCAGCTGTACGCACGGGAGTTGCTGGCCGACGGCGACGGCGGGATCGGCTACCTGCTGAAGGACCGGGTGTTCGACGCGGACCAGTTCATCGACGCGGTGCGCCGGGTGGCGGCGGGCGGTACGGCGATGGATCCGCAGGTGATCTCGCAGTTGCTGTCGCGGCGGGCCCAGGACAAGCCGATGGGCGGCCTCACCCCCCGGGAGCGCGAGGTCATGGAGCTGGTGGCGCAGGGCCGTTCGAACGTGGCGATCGCCTCGCAGCTGGTGATCACGGAGCGCGCGGTGGCGAAGCACACCTCGAACATCTTCGGAAAGCTGGATCTGCCGCCTTCGGACGACGACAACCGCCGGGTGCTGGCCGTCCTGGCCTATCTGGACCGGGGCTGATCCGGCCGGCGGAGAATGCCGCAGGGGCCGTTCCGGGTGTTCGGGCCGTTTTGGCCCTGGAGGTTCCCACGAATTCCCCACCGTCCTGAACGGGCCGGGTGCCCCGCCCGTATGGGACGTCACGCTTCTCCCTCGAAGCAGAGGAGTTCCATGGGACGCACATCGCGTAAGAAACGTTCGACACTGGCCAACCGGGCGATCGTCGCCTCGGCCGCGTTGATTCTGGGCGGAGGTGGGCTGGTCGCGGTCAATGTCTACGCAAGCGCGGGAGAAGGATCGTCCGGTGCACCTCCCGAACGGTCCTGGAACGCGGGTCGCCAGATGTCCACCATCGACTGCCCCGACGCGGGAATCGCCCTCCCTGATGTGCCCGACCGGGCACGCCCCGAGGTCGACCGCGAACTGGCGGCCATGGATACCCAGATCACGGATGCCTACCGGCAGTTCGCCGACCGGAAGGAGCAGATCGCCCGCGATCCGAACCTCGCCGAGAACGCCGTGCTCGGCCCCTTGAAGAACAAGCGGGCGGCGAGTCTCGACCGGATCGGTATCGCCATCGAACGCAATGCGGTCGAGCGGCCGCAGAACCTGGACGGACTCGCTCCGTGCAGCCTGCGCGCGGATGACGGTGACGGCAGTGGTCAGGGCGGCGAACAAGGCGGAGAGCAGGGCGGAGACCCGGGCGGCGCCCAGAACCCGGGGGAGGAGGCCGACCAGGGCCAGGACGGCGGCCAGGACGAGGGCGCCGACCAGGGCGGCGGAGACGACCAGGGGCAGCAGGGCAACGGCCCCGACGCCTCGGACTTCGTCGACATCCAGTCGGTCCAGCCCAATGTCGACCGCCCACGCAATCGCCGCGGCGCCTCTCGCGGTACGTTCTCCACCGACTGCGGGCGTAACGAGAACGGCAAATTCAATCCTGACAATGTCATCGCCGCACCCGGTGTGAGCAACGGCGCTCACCATATGCACGATTACATCGGTAATCAGGCCACCGACGCATTCTCCAGTGATGACGATCTGGCCGGCGGTGAGACGACCTGCCGGAATCAGGGCGACAGATCCACCTACTACTGGCCCGTGCTGCGTCTGCAGAACGGACAGGACGAGGACGACGTGGACGCCGACGGTGGCGGCAAGGACCAGAACACCGGAGAGATCCAGACCCCCTCCCAGGTCACGCTGAAATTCGTCGGCTCACCGGCCGGGAAGGTGACGGCCATGCCGCGCTTCCTGCGGATCATCACCGGGGACGCCAAGGCGTTCACCAATGGGGACGCCAACGCCAACGCGTCCTGGAGCTGCACCGGATTCGAGAACAGGCAGCTGAAGGACAAGTACCCGATCTGTCCGGAAGGCAGCCAGGTGGTGCGGTCCTTCGCCTTCCAGAGCTGCTGGGACGGCCGGAACACGGACAGTGCGAACCACCGCACCCATGTGGCCTTCGCCCAGGACGACGGACGCTGCCCGAACGGCTTCAGGGCCATTCCGCAGCTGGTGCAGCGCATCGTGTACGACGTCCCGCCGGGCCCCGGCTTCGCCGTCGACTCCTTCCCGGAGCAGCTGCACAAGCCCGTGACCGATCACGGCGACTTCATCAACGTCTTCGACGACCGGTTGATGAAGAAGGTGGTGAGCTGCGTCAACGGTGGGCGCAAGTGCCGCTGACGCGGCCCTGACGCCCACCCCCCGCACCTGCGCGGTCAGCTCTTGTGGTGACCGGAGTGCCCGTCCTCGCTCCCCCCACCGCCACTGTCCCCCGAGTGGTGGGGCGAGGCGGTCTCCACCGTCCCCCCGAGCCGGCCGCGCAGTGCCGCGACCACCTTCGCGTCGCCGACCGCGACCCACTTCCGGCCGACCAGGTACGAGCCGCCGTAGTCGTTGGCCTCGTTGAGCCACTCGCGCTGGCCGCGGTCGGTGGCGAAGGTGGCCAGGACGTAACGCCCGTCCACGGTCCGGCAGTTGGCCTGCCGGATCTCCTCGGCGTCGGTCTGCAGATTGGGCTCGCAGTCCGTCTTCGACGCCAGTTGTTCCAGGGTTCCGGTCGCGGTCGCGGTCGGCGGCACGGCGGGCCTGTCGTCGCCGTCCGCTCCCCCGCCGCATCCGGTGAGCAGGGCCAGCCCCGCCAGTACGGCCGCGGCGGCCCGGGGGCCGTTTCCTCGTCGCCACTCCAGCTGCTTCACCATGCGGCCATCGTGCCCCGTGGGCCCCTCCCTGCGCGGCGAAACCACGGATTGGGGAGGAGGGGTCAGCAGCGTGCGACGGACGGGTCGCCTCATGGAGGCGTGCGCCCGGGGGCGTGCCGGAGTGACCATCGCACCATTCCCTCGTTCTGCTGAACGTGCCCCCACTGCGAGCAGTACCGTCGTCCGCCGGCCGCCCTCCTGCGGAGCAGGCCGACGCGGAGCGGGCCGAGGCCGCCGTCACCGAGCACTACGCGCGTCTGGTGCGGATCGGATACCTCGTCCTGCCCCCCTCGCTCGGCCGCAACCGCCGTGTGCTGACGGCCCACTGGCTCGCCCAGCGGTCCCTGCCCCGCGGACACACCACGGAGCCCGGGCCCGCGCTCCCGGCACCGGCGGATCCGGGGTGCGCCTACGCGTACGTACGGCTGCGGGTGGTGCGTTCCGCGCTGGAGGCCGGGCTCCCCCTGTGGCGGTTCGCCCGGCCGCGGCGGGTGCAGCTGCCGCCCCTGCTCCCCCACGTGTGGGGACTGCGGCTCTTCCCGCAGTCCTGCGGGGCGGAGGAGCTGGCCCTGGAGCAGGCCCTGTCGGAGGTGTCGGGCCCCTGCCGGGCCGCCCACGTGCTGCGCGGTCTGGAAGGGCTCGCGGACGACGAAGTGGGCCGGGTCCTCGGAGCGGCCGGCGTCACGGACCCGGAGGCGGCGCTGCGGGAGGCCGACGGGCTCACCGCACCGCACGCCCTGCTGGCCTCACCGGAGTTCGATCCCTGCTCGCTGCAGGCCCGGCCCGCCGACCTGCTGCGCCGCGGTCGGCGCGGGCGGACCGTACTCGCCGGGCTCGGGGCCCTGCTCGTGTGCGGGACGCTGCTGCTGGTGCCGGGGGACGGCCTGGGCGGGCCCGGCACCGCGGCGGCGCCGCCCTACTCCCGCAACCCCGCCGCCGAAAAGGCCCTGGACCCGGCCGCGCTGCGCCGGGTGCCCGCGGGCTTCTGGCGGAGTGCGGACCGTACCGACTTCAGTGCCTGGCCCACACGCGGCGACCGGACCGAGGACAGCCGGCTGCTGGGCCGGGCGCTCACCGCATGGGCGCGCCCCGGCCCGGGGGTGACCTCGTCGGCGACGCCCGGCACGCCCGTCGGCCCGCCGATGGGGCCGCCGCAGCTGCTGTACGCGGGCGAGTCGGGTACGGCCGTGGTGGTGCTGTTCCACGACGGGCTGCGCGTCGTGCGCTACGCCGAGCCGCGCAACGCCGATCCGGCCGGTGGCGCCGCACTCGACTTCGCCCGGGTGGACGGCGCGGACGCGGTCGCGGCGAGTGCCCTGGTCGTGCAGCGCCGGAAGGGCCGGATCCGCTACCTGACCGCGCCGTGGGCGCGCGAGGTCCTGGTGCGGGACCTGCTCGCGCCCCGCGACCCGGCCCGGCCCCTGCGCCGCGACCGGCACGGGGTGACGGACGCGCTGGCCGGCCCCGGGGCCGGCGGGGACTGCCGCTCCTGGCAGGCCCTGGAGGTGCGGGACGGCACGGCGGGACGGCTGATGACGGACCTCGGCGAGCTGGCGCCCGCCCACCTCACCTCGGGTGCGCCGTCCGCCCCGCACGAGGTGGCGGGGCGGGCCGACCGGGAGAGCTGGGCACGCACCGCGTGCCTGCTGCCGGCGGTGCGCTCCCACGGGGTCCGGTCGGTGAACTCCTGGCCGTACGCCAAGCAGCCGCTGCCCGAGGGCGCCGGGGACGCGCTGTGGCTCTGCACCCGGGCGGAGACGTGGCGGGGCACGGGGAGCAGGGTGCTGGCCCAGTTCCAGGCGCCGCCCGAGCTGTCGGGCGGCGCCGGTGCCCCGGGCGCGGTCGCGGCCCGCGCCGAGGGCTCGCCCGACTGCGGGATACACCGGCCGCGGGTGCTGGCGGGTGTCCTGTGGAAGTCCGACGGCGGCCGGTGGTACGTACTCGCGGCGGGCTCCCGGCAGTTCGCCTCCCTCTCGGCGACGGGCGGCGTCGAGGGGCGCGCCCAGGGGCGGTTGCTGGCGGTGCGGGCCCGGGCGGGCGACCGGGCGCGGCTCGGCGGGCTGCTGGCGGACGGCAGCCGGGTCGGGGCACTGCGCTGACCGGACGGCCGGACGGTCCGCGGTCCGCTCCCGTTAGGCTGAGGACATGACGACCGGTGTGCGGCGCAGGATGGGCGTCGACGAGCGCAGGCAGCAGTTGATCGGCGTCGCGCTGGAGTTGTTCAGCCACCGTTCGCCCGACGACGTGTCGATCGACGAGATCGCGAACGCGGCCGGTATCTCGCGTCCGCTCGTCTACCACTACTTCCCGGGGAAGCAGAGTCTGTACGAAGCGGCTCTGGGCCGGGCCGCCGACGACCTGGCCGGCCGATTCCTGGAGGCGCACGAAGGGCCCCTGGGGGCGCGGCTGCTGCGGGTGATGGGCCGGTTCTTCGACTTCGTCGAGGAGCACGGCCCCGGTTTCACGGCGCTGCTGCGGGGCGGTCCGGCAGGCGGCTCGTCCACGGCCAACGCCCTGATCGACGGGGTGCGCCGGACCGCGTACGAGCAGATCGTCGCGCATCTCGGGGTCGCGTCACCGCCCGCCCGGCTGGAGCTCGTCGTCCGGTCCTGGGTGTCACTGGCCGAGTCGACGGCCCAGCTCTGGCTGGAGGGGCGGCGCAGCATCCCGCGTGCCGAGCTGGAGCTGCAGCTGGTCCACGACTTCGCCGCGCTGGCCGCGGTGAGCGCCGCGTACAGCCAGGAGGTGGCCGGCACCATGCTGCGGGTCTTCGCGCAGGAGCCGGCGGACGGCCCGTTCGGCGAACTGCTGGCGCGGCTCTCCGTCCTGACGCCCGCCGCCCCGGCCGTCCCGGCGCAGCGGCGGCCGTGACGCGGCGTCCTACCGCTTGCGGTAGGACGGGTCGAGGTCCCTGGTCTCGGCCGAGGTGTGGACGGCGAGGCTGTCGACGGGCTTCAGATGCGCGGCCAGCAGCTCCAGGACGGACTCGGTCAGCTGCTCCTTGACCTGCGGGGTACGGCCGGCCAGCAGGGCGATCGAGACGTGCACGATCGCGTCGCCCGCCGGGGCGTCCCCGACGACGGACTCGTCGACCCGTCGGAACCTCGTCTTGCAGTTGGGGATCTTCGTGGTGACGGTCGTGGCGACCAGGGGGTGCAGGGCGAGGGCGAAGCCACGGCGGTCGAAGCTGTCGTCGAGCTCGGCGGAGTAGTCGACGGTGATCTGCGGCATCAAGCGCTCCTGGAGGCGGGGTGGGTGCGGTGTCCGGTCTCAGCCTTTCGTGATCGGCGCGGGGGCACAAGCGGCTCCCGGCAGGCGGACACCTCGGACCGCGGAGCTGGTCGTCTCGTGTCGGGAAGGTTCCCGGGAGGATCTCCGGGATTGTCCGCCGCCGTGGTCGTCGTGACCGTCCGGGCACGCTCGGGCATGGTCCGCCGGTGGGGCAGCGGGGCGCCGTGCGGCCCCTGTTGCCCGGACCGGCCGGCCCCGGCTCCGGTCCCCCGCAGGGGATGGGAGCCGTGACCGGCCGGTGTGGTCGGGACGTACGCGCACGGTTTCCTGTTTCGGCTCCTTCGCCGACGTCCGCGGTCACCGTGGCCGTGTAGGGGTCAGCGGAGCGAGAACACGGCGACCGTGCGTCCTGGGACGGTGAAGCTGCCCGTTTTCCCTTCGTACGAGGCCTTCTTGACCGTAGGATCCGCGCCTGCCGCCTGGACCGGGTGGAGGGCGTAGTCCTTGCCGGCCAGCCCGGGGACGCGCTGGCTCTCGGCCCCGGGGGTCGCGTTCATGACGACGACGAGACTGCCCAGCCGCATGGTGACCACCCCGGGTGTCTCGTCCTTGCCGGAGAGCGGGAAGGACAGGGTGTCCTGCACCTGTGCGGTGGTGGCGAGGCGGAAGTCCTTCTCGGTGGTGCGGATGGTGAGCAGGTCCTGGTACGCGGCGGACGCGCCCGTGATCTGCGCGCACCCCGGGGTGAGCGCGGGGGCGGTGAGCAGCGGCTTGCCGTAGGTCCACTTGTCCTTGTTGTCGGCGGCGGGCGGCAGCCCCCGGCCGAAGCCGTTGCCCTTGCGGCAGTCCCAGTGCAGGGCGTTGAACCAGTCGCCGCTGTCGTAGGAGTTGCGGTCGAGCGACTTGGAGCGCAGCAGGTCGGTGCCGGCCTGGGAGAGCGAGGGCCCCTGGGAGAGTGCGGCGGTCGCCATCGCCAGGACCTGCATGCGGGCCCGGTCGGCGGCCGGTGTGGCCGCCGGGAGCTTGAACGCGAGGGCGTCGTAGAGGGTTTCGTTGTCGTGCGCGTCGGCGTAGGCGAGCGCGTCGCCGGGCACCGCCGCGTATCCGGCGGGGGCGCCGTTGTAGTCGACGGCCGAGCCCTTGACCTCCCGCCCCCGGGTGTCGGTGAAGGTGTAGTCGGCGAGGTTGCCGGTGAGCCCGACCTTGATCAGGTCCTGGTAGTGGAGGAGCCGGGCCTTCTGCTCGGCCTCCGTACCGTTGGCGGGCGAGGTGTTGGGGTCGGTGTAGAGGCCGGAGGCGAAGCCCTGGACGCGCGGGTCCTCGTCGAAGGGGCCACCGCCGCGGACCGCGTCGCGGGCCCGGTCGGAGAAGGTGGCGACGCCGGTGCCGGCCATGTTCTTCTGGGTGGCCTGGACGAAGCGGGCGTCGTCCGCGATCTCGCCGAAGTTCCAGCCCTCGCCGTACAGGATGATCTTCTTGCCGTCGACGCCGTCCTTCGCGACGGTCAGCGCGTCGAGGGCTTCGCGGACCGCGAGGATGTTGGCCTTGGGGTGGTGCCCCATGAGGTCGAAGCGGAAGCCGTCGACCTTGTAGTCCTTGGCCCAGGTGACGATCGAGTCGACGACGAGCTTGCCCATCATGGTGTTCTCGGGCGCGGTGTTGGCACAGCAGGTGGAGGTGGCGACGGTGCCGTCCTCCATGAGCCGCTGGTAGTAGCCGGGGACGATCTTGTCCAGGACGGACTTGTCGTCCTGGCCGGAGGCGACGGTGTGGTTGTAGACGACGTCCATGACGGTCCGCAGCCCGGCGCCGTTGAGTCCCTGGACCATCCGGCGGAACTCGGTGGTGCGCTTCGTGCCGTCGGGATCGGAGGCGTACGAGCCCTCGGGCACCGTGTAGTGCAGCGGGTCGTAGCCCCAGTTGAAGCCGTCCTTCGCGGCGGCCGACGCGACGCAGGCCTGCTGCTCCTCGGAGTCGGGGGCGTAGACGGACAGGTCGCAGGCCGGCTTCTGCTGGGCGGACTTCTTCTCGGGGATCGTCCCGATGTCGAAGGCGGGCAGCAGGTGCACGTAGCTGGTGCCGGAGTCGGCGAGCTCCTTGAGGTGCTTCATCCCGTCGGAGCGGGTGTCGGTGAAGGCGAGGTACTCACCGGGGTGCTTCGAGGTCGTGTCCGTGATCGAGAAGTCACGGACGTGCAGTTCCTGGATCTGCGCGTCGCGCATCGGGACCGCGGCGGGCTTCTTCAGGGCGGACCAGCCGCGCGGCGCGAGCTCCGGGTCTCCGAGGTCGACGACGAGACTGCGGGCGGAGTCCGCGGTCAGGGCGGTGGAGTAGGGGTCGGTGACCTTGTTGGTGACCATCTTCTGGACGGTGGGCGCCCAGACCTGGACGGCGTAGCGGTAGGGCTTGCCCGTCCAGGACTTCTTGCCCGTCACCGACCAGACACCGGTGCGGTCGTCGCGCCGCATCGGGACGGTCTTCCCGTCGAGCTCGAGCGAGACGGTCCGGGCGGTGGGCGCCCAGACGGAGAGCGTCGTGCCGCCCTTGCGGAACACGGGGCCGAGGGCGGAGCCGCTCGCGGCCTTCCCGTACAGCTCGTCCAGCACGCCCGCGGTCTGTACGCCGGTGGCGGCGAGCAGGGCGCCGTTCGCGGCGCGCTGGGTGGCGATCAGCTGGCCGCGCAGTGACTCACGGACGCGATCCCGGTCGCGGGCGTCGACGGTGAACGCCGGGTAGTCCTTGAGGTGCGGGTACTTCGCCTTCTGCGCGTCGGTGAGTCCGGTGGCGCCGAGCCGGAGCCACTGTCCCTCGTCGGAGAGTGCGCCGTCGACGACGGAGATGCCTCCGTCCTTCGCGTACACGAGCTGCTGGCTGGTGGCGTCGGTGGCCTTCACCTTCCAGACGACGGTGTCCGCGTCGATCCACTGGGCCTCGGCCTTGGCGAGGTCGGGTGCGGGCGCCCCGCCGGTCTGCGGCAGCAGGTAGCCGGGCTTCCCGCCGAGCATCCAGACCTCGTGCCCGTACGAGGCGATGTCGAGGGACTGGTCGCTCGGGAGGTCCTTCTCGTCGCCCCTGTGGAGGATGTAGCTGAGCGAGGTGGCGCCGTCGGTGAGCGGCACCTCGTAGGTGGCGCCGTAGGCATCGGTCCGCACGGGCAGCAGGGGCTTGGCCCAGTCCGTGGGGGCGGCGGCGCCCGTCCAGGTGTGCAGGCCCCAGCCGTCGTAGTCGCCGTCGGCGCGGTGGTAGTGCAGGACGGCCTTGCCGGTGTCCTGCGGCGGGGCCTCGGGTGCCTCGGTGGCCTGTCCGTCCTTGCCCTGCTCGACCCAGACCTGGCCGGTCTTCGCGAGGTCGACGGTGCGCTCGGGGCCGTCTGCGGTGCCGTCCTTCTCGACGGTGTACGGGACGGACGAGGCGCCCTCCGCGAGGTCGAT
This sequence comes from Streptomyces clavifer, assembly GCF_036345975.1. Lineage (NCBI taxonomy): Bacteria > Bacillati > Actinomycetota > Actinomycetes > Kitasatosporales > Streptomycetaceae > Streptomyces > Streptomyces clavifer. The sequence goes on from NZ_CP107793.1 coordinate 2,102,384, forward strand.
CCAGGCGAAGGCGCCGTAGGCGTCACGGCCGATGAAGTCGGCGCTCCTGTCGCCCGACTTCAGCTGCCAGCCCTCGTAGTCGCCGTCGGCGCGCTGGTAGTGGACGACGGCGTGGTCGCGTGCGACGGCGACGGGCTTCGGGGCGGGTGGGGCCTGGCCGGCGGTGGTGGAGGCCAGGGCGCTCGCGGTGCGTCCGGCCCGGTCGACGACCACGGCCTTGTAGCGCAGCGCGGTGCCGGCCTTCACCGACTCGTCCAGGTGCTGGGTGACCTTGTACGGGGCGTGGTCGGCGGAGCCGAGGGTGACCCACGTGCCGTTGCCGGTCTGCGCGGCGAAGACGACGCGGTTCAGGTCGCCGCCGCCGATGTCGGCGCTGAGCTCCACGGTGCCGGTGGCTCCGGCCGCCGGGGCCTTCAGGGTGACCGAGGGCTTGGCGGCGGGGGTGCCGAGCTGCTTGTCTGCGCGGAGCACGATGCTGGACAGCGCCGGCACCGTGACCTCGACCGCCTTGTCCGAACCGCTGCGGACGGTTCCGGAACCGCCGTACAGCGTGCGGAAGTTCATGCCGGCCGATTCGGTGGCGAGCTCGACCGTCTTCGCCTCGGTGGCGTTGTTGGTGGCGACGAGGTATTCGTACGGGCGCTTGGCGTCCGTACGCGAGAAGGCGTGGACGGAGTCCTTCGCGTAGCGCTCGGTCTGGGTGCCGTCGCGCAGGGCCGGGTGCTCCCGGGTGAGCTTCGACAGGGCCGCTATGGAGCGGTAGAGCGGGTGCGTCGCGTCGTACGCGTCGGACGCGTGCGTACGGTCCGTGCCGATCTGGTCGTCGTCGAGGTAGTCGGCGGTCTTCGAGGCGAAGAGCGTCTGGCGGGAGTCCTTGTCCCCGCCCGCTCCGGTGTAGCCCTGCTCGTCGCCGTAGTAGATCACCGGGTTGCCGCGGCCGAGGAACATCAGCTCGTTGGCGAGCCGGGCGCGCTCCAGGAGCTCGGCGTCGTCGGCCTTCGGATTGTCCTGCGCGAGGAAGGTGCCGATCCGGCCCATGTCGTGGTTGCCGAGGAAGGTCACCTGCTCGTAGGCGTTGGCCTTGTCCGTGGTGTAGCGGTAGTCGTCCGCGTAGACGGAGGCGAGCTTCGAGGCCGGAGCGCCCTGGGAGGCGTACTGCCGGGCGGCTTCCTGGAACGGGAAGTCGAGGGTCGCGTCGAGCCTGCCCCGTGTCACGTACGGCGAGGTGATCGCGGTGTCGGCGGAGTAGACCTCGCCGAACATGAAGAAGTCGTCCCGGCCGCGCTTCGCCGCGTAGTCGTCGAGAGCGGTGGCCCACTGGGTCCAGAAGTCGAGGTCGACGTGCTTGACGGTGTCGATGCGGAAACCGTCGATGTCGAAGTCGCGCACCCACTTCTCGTAGATCTTCTCCATGCCGGAGACGACCTCGGGACGCTCGGTCCACAGGTCGTCGAGGCCGGAGAAGTCGCCGTACTCGGTGGACTCGCCCGCGTAGGTCGAGTCGCCCCGGTTGTGGTACATCGTGGAGTCGTTGAGCCAGGCGGGGACCTTCTTCCCGGTGTTCACCGGGGTGTACGGGAAGGAGTCGGCGTCCACCTCCTCGACGCCCCGGGTGTCGTCGAACGGCCGGCCGTCCTCGTCGAGGTACGGGAAGGCGCCCTTGGGCTTGTAGCCGTACTTCTTCTCGGCGTAGTCGACGGTGTCGGCCGTGTGGTTGGTGATGACGTCGAAGAAGACCTTCATGCCCTTGCCGTGGGCCTTGTCGATCAGCTTCGTCAGGTCGGCGTTGGTGCCGAAGTGCGGGTCGACCTGGGTGAAGTCGGTGATCCAGTATCCGTGGTAGCCCGCCGAGGCGTTGTCCCCGGTGCCCTGGACGGGCCGGTTCTTGAAGATCGGGGCGAGCCAGATGGCGGTGGTGCCGAGGCCCTTGATGTAGTCGAGGCGCTGGGTGAGGCCCTTGAGGTCTCCGCCCTGGTAGAAGCCCTTGTCCGCGGGGTCGTAGCCGGTCTCCAGGCGTGAGCCGGTCAGTCCGCCGCGGTCGTTGGAGGTGTCACCGTTGGCGAACCGGTCGGGCAGCACGAAGTAGAACTGCTCGCGGGTGAGGTCGTGCCGGGCGGGCTCCTTGGCGAGCTTCGCGTCCGAGGGCGGTGACGGGGGTCTGGGTGCGGCAGCCGCTGAGGCCGCCGGGACGACGGGCAGCAGCGCCGCGCACAGTGCGGCAACGGCCCCCCGCCGGAGGGTGGTTCGGGACACGGGCGGGTTCTCCTCGACTTTCAGGGGTGGGTCCTGGTGGAGCGGGTGCGGGCCGGGGACGCGCCGCCGCGCGTCCCCGGCCCGCAGGGTGTGCTCAGCTGCGCCAGACGTCGGCGGTCAGCGCGACCTTGCCGGAGGACGGCACGGTTGCGGTGCGGTTGGCACCGCTCTCCCAGGTGACGTTGCCGCTCGCGTCCTTGCGGAGGTACTTGTACTCGAACGTCGTACCGGCGGGCAGGGCGACGTCGAGCTTCCAGACGGGGTACGTGGCCGGGTCGAGCTTCAGCGCACTGCCGGGGGCCCAGCTGCCGAGGGCGGCCTGGCTGCCGGTGACGTAGATGTTCTGGCCGAGCTGGGTGGTGGCGTTGACCCCGAAGGAGGCGCCGGACTGGCCGGTTCCCGGGTCCGGGTCGGGGGTTCCGCCGCCGGCGCAGGTACGGGCGTTGACGTGCAGGGCCACGGCCGTGCCGGAGCCGAGCGTGGCGGTGAACTGTCCTGATCCGTTGACGGTCACGCCCTTGCCGGACTGGACGTCGCAGTAGTCACCGGCGGCCAGCGACGTCTGGAACGTGCGGGTCAGCGAGGAGCCCTCGTGGTTGATCGCGACGTACGCCTTGGAGCCGCGGCCGAAGGCGATCTGGTCGCCGCCGTTGTCCCACCAGTTCGAGACGCCCTGCCCACGGGCGGCGTTGCGGAAGCCGACCATGGAGGAGATCTCGCGCCAGGCGTGCTGGCACTTCCAGCCGTCGCTGTAGCAGGCGTTCACCTGGCCGCCGTTGGGCGGGCCGGCGTCGTGGTTGCTGAACTCGTAGCCGGAGTGGACGTCCGGGGAGCCGTAGGGGTAGGCCAGCATGAAGACACTGGCCAGGGTGTACTTGGAGCCGTCCTTGTAGTTCAGCGTGTCACCGCCGCGCTCGGTGTCGTGGTTGTCGACGAAGACCGCCGACCTGCCCGACTCCATGAAGCCCCAGCCCTCGCCGAAGTTCTTCAGGTTGGCGAGGTTCTCGTTGTTGAAGACCTGCTTGAGGCTGCGTCCGTAACGGAACTCCTGGACGTCACCGCTGCCGAGGTACTCGGACGGTGAGACGGCCTCACCCGCTCCGTGGATCGCCTCGTGCTTCCAGTAGACGCCCGGGTTGCTCAGCCGGGACTTGATGTTGGCGAGGTCACCGGCCGGCATGTGCTTGGCGGCGTCGATGCGGAAGCCGTCGACACCGAGCGAGAGCAGGTCGTTGAGGTAGCCGGCGATCCGGCCGCGCACGTAGTCCTCGCCGGTGTCCAGGTCGGCCAGGCCGACCAGTTCGCAGTTCTGGACGTTGCCCCGGTCGCCGTAGTTGTTGATCTGCGACTGGCAGTCGTTCATGTCGCTGACCGAGTAGACGCCCGGGTAGTTGTACTTCGTGTACGAGGAGCCGCCGGTGCCGGTGCCCGAGCCGGCCGACATGTGGTTGATGACCGAGTCGGCTATGACCTTGACGCCCGCGCCGTGACAGGTGCTGACCATGGCGGCGAACGCCGCACGGTCGCCGAGGCGGCCGGCGATCTTGTAGCTGACGGGCTGGTACGAGGTCCACCACTGGCTGCCCTGGATGTGCTCCTGGGGCGGTGAGACCTGGACGAAGCCGTAGCCGGCCGGACCGAGACTGTCCGTGCACGCCTTGGCCACGGAGTCGAACTTCCACTCGAACATCACCGCGGTGACGTCCTTCGCGCCGGGCGGGGCCGCCTGGGCGGTACCTGCGGTGCCGAGGCCGGTGGGGACGGCGAGCACGGCGGCACCGGTGGCCAGGGCGAGTGTGGCAGACAGGGGTCTGCGTGCCATGACTTTCCTCCTGCGGTGGGGGAAATACTGGGGATGGCGGAGCAGCCTCACATGACAACGCGCCGTGCCTTCAAGGCTCATGAAGGTTCTTGCAGCAAGAATGCAAAACCGGGGTGCAGCAGACCGTACGAGCCCGGCCTTCCCCGGTCAACCCCCTGGACACGTCGCGCTTACGCTCCGATCACCGCCGCGAAATAATGGAGATTCCTGCCTGCAAGGTCTTACGCAAGTTATTGCGGGGCTGTTAAATTCATCCCGGCTCCGGCCCGGTCGGCCGGGGGCCCGGTACGCCGGGCCCCACGCGCCCGGCCGACCGGGCCGGTCACGGCGCGGAGGGGTCCGGAAGTCGCTTCCCCGCAGGCCCGACCCGGGCCGACTTCCGGACCTCTCCTGTGCGTGATGCCCATGTCCTGCGGACAGCACGAGGCCACTGCCGCGAACTCCCCGACTCGGCGCCGCCGGGCGTGACTTCTCCCGCTGCCGCATCTCTTCGAGGCGGTGCCGACTGTGCGGCCCGCGCCGTCGGCGCGGGCCCGACCGGGCACCGGACCCACCACCCATGTACGTCACCGGCGGCACGCGTGTGACGCGCGCCTTCAAGTGCGCGGAGAGCGACGTCATGCCGTGGACCCTCCTGGGGCCCACGGGTGCCCGACGAGGTGCCCGCGCCACTGCTCGCAAAGCCCTCAGCCCGGTCGGGCTCCTCCGGAAGGGCGACGGGCCGGGCCGGCCCTGTGACCGCAACGGCTTCAGCGAGTTCGGCCGGGTGCGGGTCGGGCTCACGCGCAGGTACCGAGCGCGTGGGCCGCTACGAGGGACTCGACGACTGACCCAGGGACCTGTACCGGCACCCCCGGGCCGTTCGTTCACTCTCATCGACTACGTCCGGCGACGCGACTCACCGATCGGCGGAGGCCTCCTCGCCGAAGATCTCTTCGGCGGTGGCGACGTGGACGGCGCGAACCAACCACTGGCGCGCCAGTTCTGGGTCACCGCAGGTGGTGATCTTCTCGCGGGTGGCGTCGGTGACGCCGATACCCCGTGCACCGAGGATGAGCAAAACATCCTCCGCGCGGCTCTCCGCGCGGCCCTGCTCGCGGCCCTGCTCGCGCCCCTCATCCCGGATCTCTTCGGACAGCGGCGAGGCGTAGAAGGACAGATCCACGGCCACCAGATTCCTCCACTGCTGTGCTGCGGGGCGATTGCGCGCCTCAGCACACGGCAACCAACATGACAACGACGTCACTGATCGGCGGAGGTCTCGTCGAAGATCTCCTCGGAAACGGCAACGAAGGCCGCACGCACCAACCACCGCCGCAGGAGCTCCAGGTCACGACACGCGGCGACCCTCTCCCGCGTGGCATCCGTGACACCGACCCCTCGCGCACCAAGGACCAGCAGGACATCCTCAGCACGACTCTCCGCACCGCCCTCGGCTCGGCCCTGCGCGCGCCCCTGCTCGCGGCCCTGCGCGCGGCCCTCATCCCGGATCTCTTCGGACAGCGGCGAGGTGTAGAAGGAGAGATCCACGGCCACCAGGTTCCTCCACTGTTGTGCGGCCGGGCGGTTGCCCAGGCCCTGTGCGATGAGCTCGACGAAGGGTTCAGCGATCGATTCCGGTGTGTCGCGCAGAGCGACGGACATCGTCTTCAGTATCGCATCGACGTCCGGATTGTCGGCATGGGTGATCGCCGAGAGCGTGGCGAGTGCGAGGTCTTTGCGGGCCTCGGCCACGTTCGTGATGACAGGCATGTTGTGGGGCCCCGCCACGAGGGGACGGGTGGTCACGGTCGGCCATTGGGGCAGGCCGATGGTGAGAGGGCGGGCGGCCCACGCCGCGGTCGCGTGGTCCTGGCAGACCACGAGGAGCAGTACGGGTAGCCGGTACTTGTTGTTCAGGTAGGTGACGTAGTAGGGCCAGCTGGCTGTCTTGCCCGGGTCCTTCTTGCCCTGGGCTTCGACGATGAGCAGGAAGGGGCCGTCGTTCCGCGTCTCGATGCGCAGGAGGGTGTCGACGCGCCGTTCGAGTGGCTCGGTTTCGGTGAGGTCGACGGTCAGGGGTTCTGCGGACGTGAGGGGCGGCAGTTCGAGCCCGAGGACGTCGGAGAGCCGGGAGAAGAGGCCCGGGCATTCCTGGAAGATGCGGTGCATCGCTTCGTGCGGTGCGCTGACCATGGCTTTCCGTTCGGGATCAGGCGGCTGTGGCAGGTCGGTGAGCCGGTCACGGCAACGGCCGGGACGGGCAGGAGCGGGATGCGCCGTCGGAGCGGTCCCGGGACGGGATGACGGTCGTGTACGAGGCCTGGGAGCAGGCGCCGGCTCGTGCGTGGGGCGCAGAGACCCGTACGGGGCGAGGTGGTCGCCGACAGGTCTCGACTTCCTCGATCGTCAGGCCCTCGACCGGAACTGGTGTCGCGTCACGGTCCGCCGCTGTCCGAGGCAGCGGAGATGAGCATATGGCCGGCAAACCGCGGCACATCCAGCTCAGTCGCGCCATGTCATCCGAGCGGGTGACAAAGCATGAAAGGCAGCAGAGCGGAACGATCCGCGGGATAACCGGAGTTCCTCCATGGCCATGTGCAGCATGGGCCACCCGTGACGGCCACCCGGTCGCGGTCTCGCGCGGCCCGGCGGCGGTCACCGTACGAAGTCGAGTTCGGCCCAGACCGTCTTGCGCGGAGCCGGCCCGAGGTCGACACCCCAGCGGTCCGCGAGCGCTCCGACAACCAGCAGGCCGCGCCCCGCCTCCGCGTCGTCGGCGGGCACGTCGACGGCTCCGGGCAGAGGCGGCAGCCGTTCACCCCGGGTGCCGGTCACCTCGATGCGGAGCAGCGCGTCGCCGTGGACCGCGAGGCTCAGGCGGAAGTCCCTGCCCGGTACGCGCCCGTGAACGGCGGCGTTCGCGGCCAGTTCGGCCACGATGTGCGCGGCCGGGTCCGTGGGCAGCCCCCAGTCACCCAGGTGGGCCGTGGAGAGCAGGCGGGCGAGCCTGGCGCCCCGGCGGGTGGGAGAGAGGAGCACGGTGAACTGCCGGGTGGAAGCGGAGTGTTCGGTTCGGGTGATTTCTTGGGTCACATCACTCAGCGTGGCCGAGCCCACGTACCGTGAACAGCAATGGACAGGTTACGTACGGTGATTGTCCTGCCCTTGTCCAGTGCTGTCCCGGCTGTCCCGGGTGACTCGCGGGGGACGACAGAGGTTGGTGCTGGAACGGCAGGCGCGTCGGAAGTGGGGCACGGATGAGCGTGGACGAGGCGGATACGGCACACGGGCACGACGGAGCGGACGAGCCCGGCTGGGAGGTCGATCCCGATGACGAGTCCGGGGTAGCCATGGCCGCCACGGTGGGCCGCCAGGTCAAGGCCTGGCGGGAGGCGGCGGGCATGCGGGCGGGTGAGTTCGGGGCCGCGATCGGGTACGGCGAGGACCTCGTCTTCAAGGTGGAGGGCGGTCGTCGCATCCCCCGGCCGGAGTTCCTGGACCGGGCGGACGAGGTGCTGGGGGCGGGCGGGAAGCTCGCCCTGATGAAGCGGGAGCTGGCGGAGGTCAGGTACCCGAAGAAGGTTCGGGACCTGGCGAAGCTGGAGGCCAGAGCGGTCGAGTTGGAGGCGTACCACCACCACAACATCAATGGTCTGCTGCAGACCGAAGAGCACATGAGGGCTCTCTTCGCCTCGTGGCTGCCGGCCTACACGCAGAGCGAGATGGACCGGGTGGTGGCTGCTCGCCTGGCCCGACGTTCCATCTTGGATCGGGTTCCTGCCCCGTCGCTGAGCTTCGTCCAGGAAGAAGTGACGCTCCGCCGTCCGGTCGGGGGCACAATGGTTCTGCGTCGCCAGCTCGAACGCCTGTTGGAGCTGGGGCGGTTGCCGAACGTGGCGATCCAGGTGATGCCGACGCATCGGGAAGAGCATCCCGGGACTGGCGGGCTGATCGAAGTGCTGAGATTTCCCGACGGCAGTGCGGTGGGGCGTTCCGAAGGCGCGTTCAGCGGCCGTCCGGTCTCCGACCCGAAGCAACTCAGGGTCCTTGGACTGCGCTATGGCATGATCCGGGCGCAGGCTCTTGCGCCACGTGAGTCACTGGCCTTCATTGAGCAACTGCTGGGAGACACATGATCCACAAGCCCTCCGCAGAGGAAGCCACGGAGCTGAAGTGGCGCAGGAGCAGTTACAGCAGCAGTGGTGACGGCAACGACTGCGTCGAGGTGGCATCCGCCCCCACCACGGTGAACGTACGCGATTCCAAAGACCACCTCGGCCCCCACCTCGGCTTCACCCCCACCGCGTGGAAAGCCTTCGTGACGTACACCTCCGAGCGCTGACCCTCCCGCACCAGCGACCCGGGTCCCGCACCGCCTGACCGTCCCGCCGTCACCTGCTGCCCGAGGAGGAGGCCCCGGGCAGCAGGCGGACAGGCTCAGCCGGTCGGGAAGCTGTCCGGGGTCGTGATCCGGTCACGGATCCAGACACCCGCGGGCTTCAGTGACGAGGTGCCTGCCCAGGGTCCCCCGCTGTCGCAGGTGCCGGTCTTGAAGACGGCACCCGAGCGGTGGTCGTCGGAGAAGTTCCAGTTGACCCAGCTGATCTTCTTGGCCTGCATCAGGTCGAGGTAGCGCTGGGACATGGCGAAGTCGTTGTCCCCCTCGCCCGAGTAGTTCTGGGTGCCGAACTCGGTGACGAACACGGGGAGCTTGTCGGCGGCCCGGGAGAGGGTCGCCAGGTACTCGTCGCGGTGCGAGTCGGCGTAGAAGTGGAAGGTGTACATGATGTTGGAGGCCCTGACCTGGTTGTTCACGACCTCGGATTCACCGGCCCCTTCGGAGACACCGAACGAGGACCAGGCCCGGGTGCCGACGAGCACGGGGGCGTTGGAGTCGATGTTCCTGATGACCGGGATGATCTGCTCCGCGTAGCTCTTGATCTGCGGCCAGCTCACGCCACTGGGTTCGTTGGCGATCTCGTAGAGGATGTTGCTCTTCGTCTTGTTGCGGTTCGCGATGTCGGTGAAGAACTTCCGCGCGTTGGCGAGGTTGGCGTTCGGGTCACCCGGGCTGAGCATGTGCCAGTCGACGATGACGTACATTCCGCGGTCGGTCGCCTGCTGGATGAGGGTGTTCGCGAGGTTCGTGAAGTGCTCGGGGTCGGTCTCGTAGCCGTCCTCCTGTACGTACGTGGAGACGCGCAGGACGTCGGCCTTCCAGTCGTTCGCCAAGGCGTCCAGCGAGCCTCCGGTGAGGCACTGCGGGTACCACTGCGTGCCGTGGCTGCTCATGCCGCGCAGCTGGATGGGGTTGCCGTGCTCGTTGCAGAGCTTGGTACCGCAGACGGTGAGCTGTCCGTTGACGGCGACCGGGCTCGCGGCGGCAGGCGGCTCGGTCGGCGGCTCGGTGGTGCCGCCACCCTCACAGGGCGCGCCGTTGATGGTGCAGTTGAGGGGCGACCCGGGACCGCTGGCGTTGAAGCCGAAGCTCGCCGCCCGGCCGGGGGCGACGGCGCCGTTGTAGGAGACGTTGGTGAAGGTGTAGTGCTGCCCCTGCCGGGTCTTGGTGGCGGACCAGTGGGTGGAGACGTCCGTCCCGGCCGGGAGGTCGAACTCGACGGTCCAGCCGTTCACCGCCGTGTCTCCGTTGTTGGTGAGGGTCACGGCGGCGCCGTAGCCGCTGTCCCAGGTGGACGTCCGGGTGATCTCCGCGGTCAGCCCGGCGGCTGCCTGCGCCTGGGGTCCGGCGGTGGCTGCCGTTCGGTCCGGGGCGGGCGCGGCGGGCGCGGCCGGTGCGGCCGGTGCGGCGGTGATGGTGAGGGCGAAGAGTAAGGCGCCGCCGATCGCGGCAGCGACTGGGCGTATCCGAAAGCGTGCCGGGCTCATGGGGGGCTCCGTTCACAAGGACTGCCGGTTAGGAAACTTTCCTAACGGAAGGGAACCAAGAGCGGGGATGCTTTGCAAGGTTCACGACAACACTCATGGAACGGTCCGGTCGAATCGACAGCCCTTGGCAGGGAATGCCGGATCGTCCGCGGGACCGCGCTCGCCGCACGCGCGCTCTCCGGCGCCGGAACGCGGAAGGGCCGGGTCCCCCCGGACCCGGCCCCACGACGCACCGCGCTTCAGGCGTTCCGCACCGCCGCCGTCGACCCGCGCACCACGAGCTCGGGCTGGAACACGTACTCCGTGCGCTGCACGGGACTTCCGCCGATCTCCTCCAGCAGGGCGCCCACGGCCGCCGCCGCCATCGCCTGCACCGGCTGGCGCACGGTGGTCAGCGGCGGGTCGGTGAACGCGATGAGCTGCGAGTCGTCGAAGCCGACGACGGAGATGTCGCGGGGGACGTCGAGGCCCCTCCCTCGGGCCGCCCGGACCACGCCCAGCGCCATCAGGTCGCTGCCGCAGACGATGCCGGTGCAGCCGCGGTCGAGCAGTGCGCCTGCCGCGACCTGGCCCCCCTCGACGCTGAACAGCGTCGAGCACACCAGGAGTTCGGCCTCCGCGCGTTCCATCCCGAGGACGTCCACGGCCGCGTCCACGAAGCCGTCCGCCTTGCGCCGGGAGGGCACGTAGCGCTGCGGTCCGATGGCCAGGCCGATCCGGCGGTGGCCGAGCTCGGCGAGATGGCTGACGGCCATGCGTACGGCGGCCTGGTCGTCGGGCGAGACGAACGGGGCGCTGATGCGTTCGTTGTAGCCGTTGATCAGGACGAACGGCACGCCGCGGTCGGCGAGCGCGGCGTAGCGTGCCGGATCCGCCGACGTGTCCGCGTGCAGCCCGGAGAGGAACACGATCCCGCCGACGCCACGCTCGACGAGCTGTTCGACCAGCTCGTCCTCGGTGGCGCCGCCGGGCAGTTGGGTGCAGAGCACGGGGGTGTAGCCGTGCCCTGCGAGGACCTGCTCCACGGACTGGGCGAACGCCGGGAAGATCGGGTTGGTGAGCTCGGGAGTCACCAGTCCGATCAGCCCGGCGCTGCGCTGCCGCAGCCGTACCGGGCGTTCGTAGCCCAGGATGTCGAGCGCCGCGAGCACCCGCTGACGCGTGGTGTCCGCGACGCCCGGCTTCCCGTTGAGCACCCGGCTGACGGTGGCCTCGCTGACCGCGGCCTGACCGGCGATGTCGGAGAGCCGCAGCGCCGGTCCGGTCCTGGGTGCGGGGACGGTCACACCGTCCACCACACCGTGGTGTCGGCGGGCAGGTCGAAGGTGTCGCCTTCGACGGTCACGGGGTTGCTGGCCAGCAGCAGGGCGCCGGGGGCCGTCATCCGTACCGGGGCGCCCGTCGTGTTGACGGTGCAGACGAAGCCGGGACGGCTCAGGACGAGCACGCCCTCGGGAGCGTCCAGCCAGGTGACGTCCGTGCCGGCGCCGAGGCCCGGGTGTGCGCGGCGGGCGGCGATCGCGGCGCGGTACAGCTCCAGCGTGGAGCCCTCCGTGCCGGTCTGCGCCTCGACGGAGAGCTCGCCCCAGCTGTCGGGCTGGGGCAGCCAGCTGCCGCCGCCGCCGAAGCCGTACGAGCTGCCCCCGCGGGTCCACGGGATCGGCACCCGGCATCCGTCGCGGAAGCCGTCCTGTCCCTCGGCGCGGAAGAACGACGGGTCCTGGCGGGCTTCGTCGGGCAGGTCGGTGACGTCCGGCAGGCCGAGCTCCTCGCCCTGGTAGACGTAGGCGGAGCCGGGCAGTGCGAGCATCAGCAGGGTCGCGGCGCGTGCCCTGCGCAGTCCCGCCACCCGGTCACCGGCGGTACGGATCTGGGTGCCGAGACCCGGCGGGTTGGCGAAGCGGGTGGCGTGCCGGGTGACGTCGTGGTTGGACAGCACCCAGGTGGTGGGGGCGCCGACCGGGCGCATGGCGTCGAGCGAGGTGTCGATGACCTTGCGCAGTTCGGCCGCGTCCCAGGCGGTCGACAGGTACTGGAAGTTGAAGGCCTGGTGCATCTCGTCGGGGCGCACGTAGTTGGCGGTGCGCTCGACGGTGGGGGTCCATGCCTCGGCGACGGCGATGCGCTCACCGGGGTACTCGTCGAGGATGACGCGCCAGCTGCGGTAGATCTCGTGCACACCGTCCTGGTCGAAGAACGGCATGACATCGTTGCCCAGCAGCTTCAGCTGGTCGTGCGATCCCAGGTCCGGCAGCCCCTCCGCCTTGACGAGGCCGTGGGCGACGTCGACGCGGAAGCCGTCGACGCCCATGTCGAGCCAGAAGCGCAGGATCGAGCGGAACTCGTCGGCGACGGCCGGGTGCTCCCAGTTGAAGTCGGGCTGCTCGGGCGCGAAGAGGTGCAGGTACCAGTCGCCCGGAGTGCCGTCCGGGTCCGTGGTCCGGGTCCAGGCGGGACCGCCGAAGATCGACTCCCAGTCGTTGGGCGGGAGTTCGCCGTCGGTGCCCTTGCCGGGGAGGAAGTGGTAGCGGTCCCGCAGCGCGGAGCCGGGGCCCTCGGCGAGGGCGCGCTTGAACCACTCGTGCTGGTCGGAGGAGTGGTTGGGCACCAGGTCGACGATGATGCGCAGACCCAGGTCGTGGGCGTCCCGGATCAGGGCGTCGGCGTCCAGGAGGGTGCCGAACATCGGGTCGATGGCCCGGTAGTCGGCGACGTCGTAGCCCGCGTCGGCCTGCGGCGAGGCGTAGAAGGGACTGAGCCAGACGGCGTCGACGCCGAGGTCCCTGAGATAGGGGAGCCGGGCGGTGACGCCCGCGAGATCGCCCATGCCGTCGCCGTTGCCGTCGGCGAAGCTCCGTGGATAGACCTGGTAGATCACCGCGTCCTGCCACCAGCCGGTGCGGTGGCCCGGGGCGTCGGCGGACGTGCCGGTGGAGGGGGCAGCGAGGTGCTGGGTCATGTCGTCCCTGGGTGTCTGGGTGGGGAGCGGCGCCGGGACCTGGTCGGGGATCCGGCGCCGCCGTGACGGGGTGCGGTCGTACGGGTTCGAGCGCGCGGTCAGCCCTTGACGGCTCCGGCGGACATGCCGGTGACCAGGTGCTTCTGCGCGAAGAGGAAGACCAGTGCGGCCGGGATCGCGATGAGCACGGACGCCGCGGTCATCGGGCCCCACTGGGCGCCGTACTGGTTGACGAACTTCTGCAGTCCGCCGGCCAGGGTGAGGTTCTCGTCACCGACCATGAAGGCGGAGGCGTACGCCACCTCGCCCCAGGCGGTGATGAAGGAGTAGAAGGCGGTGACGGCGAGGCCGGGCTTGGCCAGCGGCAGGATGAGGCGCCAGAACGTGCCGAACGGGGTGAGGCCGTCGACCTGTCCCGACTCGTCGATCTCACGCGGGATCGTGTCGAAGAAGCCCTTCATCATCCAGGCGCAGAACGGCACCGAGATGGTGAGGTAGGTGATGACGAGACCGGCCGGCTGGTTCAGCAGGCCCATGCTCGCCATGATGTTGTAGATCGGCACGATGAGGACGGCGACCGGGAACATCTGGGTGATCAGCAGCGTCCACATCAGTCCGCGCTTGCCGGGGAACCGGAAGCGGCTGACGGCGTAACCGGTGGTGGCGGAGACGAAGACACCGAGGACGGTGGTGAGGCCCGCGATGACCACGGAGTTGCCGAACCAGGTCAGGAACTCGGTGTCCTTGATCAGGTTCGAGTAGTTCTCGAAGGTCGTTTCCTTGAAGAAGTCCGTCGTCGTGGCGAACTTCGCGGGCTTCAGCGAGGTCAGCAGCACCCACAGCACCGGGAAGACCGCGATCACGGACGCGACGATCAGCGTGAGGTGCAGGACCACCGAGGCGGCCGGGGAGCGGTCGCCGCGCAGCCGGGGCTTGCGGACGGCGTGCCGGGCGTTGGTTTCCGTCAAGGTGGTCACCAGTTGTCTCCCTGCGTGCGGAGCACTCGCCGGTAGACCACGGCGAAGAGCATCAGGAGGACGAGGATCAGCACGCCCCAGGTGGAGGACTGCGCGAAGTCGCGCGGGCTGATCTCGAAGGAGAATTTGTACGCCTGGGTGACCAGGATCTGGGTGGCCTCACCGGGTCCGCCGCGCGTCAGCAGGAAGATCACCGGGAACATGTTGAAGGTCCAGATGGTGGAGAGCAGGATCACCGTGGTGGACACCGGGCGCAGTCCGGGGAGCGTGACGTGGCGGAACCGCTGCCAGGCGGTGGCGCCGTCCATCTCGGCGGCCTCGTACTGCTCCGAGGGGATCGACTGGAGCCCGCCGAGGAGGGCGACCATGATGAACGGCACGCCGAGCCAGACGTTGACCGCGATGACGGAGAACTTGGCCCAGGTCGGGTCGTTCAGCCAGGGTATGCCGTCGAAGCCGCTCCCGGTGAGGAGCTTGTTCAGCAGCCCGCGGTCCTCGTTGTAGAGGAAGCGCCAGGCGAACACCGAGACGAAGCCGGGGATGGCCCAGGGCAGGATCAGGGCCATGCGGTAGGCGGAGCGTCCGGCGATCTTGCGGTTGAGGATGTTGGCGAGGGCCATGCCGAGGCAGAAGGTGACGCCCACGCAGGAGACCGTCCACACCAGCGTCCAGCCGAGCGTACTGAGGAACTGGCCGCCCGTCAGTGCGTCGACGTAGTTGTCCACACCCACGAACTCGTAGGTGGCGGGGATCTCGTTGACGCCGATCGACCGGGCGACGTTGCGCTCGTCCGCGTTGGTCAGCGACAGCCAGAGGCCGCGGAACAGCGGATAGCCGATGATCACGCCGATCACGATCACGACCGGGGCGACCATGGTCCAGGCGTACCAGTGGACCGAGAGAGCCCGCCGGAGCCTGCTCGGCGGCGGCGGGGGGTTGCCAGTACCGCGGCTCCGGCCGCGGGCGACATCGTCGCCCGCGGCCTTCGCCACCGACTGGCTGGTGTGGACAGCCATCAGCCGGCCTGCCTTCCTGGGTTACTTCCAGCCCTCGAGGAGCTTGCGGTAGGAGTCGCCGGTCGCCTTGGCGCCCTTCTCGGGCGTGGTCTGGCCGGTGAGGACCTTGGTGTACTCGGTGCCGAGCGGGGCGAAGAGGCTGCCCGCCTCGGGGATCCAGGGGCGCTCGACGGCGGTCTCGACGACCGGCTTGAAGAACTGCACGATCTCGCTGTCCGCGGCCTCCTGCTTGGAGTAGACCGAGGTGCGGGTCGGGAGCAGGTTCAGCTCACCGGCGGTCTGCGCCTGGCTCTCCACCGAGGTCATGTACTCGACGAAGGCGTACGAGGCGTCCAGGTTCTTGGAGCCCGCGTAGACGGCGAGGTTGTGGCCGCCCTGCGGGGCGCCCTGCGCGGCCGAGCCGGCCGGCACCGTGGAGATGCCCAGGTTCGCCTTGTCGGTGAACTCCTTGCCGGTCAGCGTGTCGCCGACGGCCCACGGACCGTTGATCATCATCGCGACGTCGCCGTTCTTGAACGACTGCATCATGTTCTCCCAGCCGTCCGTGGCGTCCGTCTTCGCCGTGCCGGAGTCGACCAGGTCCTTGACGACCTTGAACGCCTTGACGCCCTCGGGGCTGTCCACGGTGACGGCCTTGTCCTTGGCGTTGACCAGGTCGCCGCCCTCGCCGTAGAGGAAGGAGAGGAAGTAGTACGGGTCGTCGCCGCGCAGGTAGAGACCGGTCTTGCCGGTCTTGTCCTTGATCTTCTTGGAGACGGCCTTCAGGTCCGCGATGGTCGCGGGCGGCTCGACGCCGGCCTCCTTGAAGATCTTCTTGTTGTAGAAGACGCCCATGGAGTCGATGACCTGCGGAACCGCGTAGGTCTTGCCGTCGTACTTGGTCGACGCGGCGGCCTGCGCGAGGAAGTCCTTCTCGTCCTTCAGCGCGCTGGTGCCGTCCAGCGGCGCGAGGTAGCCGAGGTTCGCGAAGTCGGGGGTCCAGGCGACCTCGGAGCGGATGACGTCCGGGGCACCGGAGCCGGCCTGCGCGGCGTTCTTGAACTTGTTCTGCGCCTCGCCGAAGGGGACGCTGACGTACTTGACGTCGACCTTCGGGTGCTTCTTCTCGAAGCCCTCGGCGATCTTCTTGAAGACCTTGTCCTCGCTGCCGACGTTCGAGGTGTCCCACCACGTCACCGTGCCGGAGAGCTCGCCCGAGCTCTTGCTTCCGCCGGTCTCGTCGTCACTGCCGCAGGCGGTCGCCGCGAGCGCCAGGGCCGCGACCAGGGCGGTGGCCGTTATGCCACGTCGCATCTGAACTCCTTCAACTGCCGTACCGCTCCGTCGCGGCGCCGGGTCGACGTGAACGTAACAAGGATGAAAGACGACCGAAAGACTTTGCGGAAGATTTCTGCAAGCCCCGGCGATCGTTACATTGGCGTGTCCTCAAGGTTGCCGTCAAGCCTCTTGACGGAACCGCCCCGCACCTGTCCACACCAGGCCAGGCCCGGTCAGTCGGCGGTATGACGATCCGACCGCAGCCGACGGACCGGGGCCGCAAGGTCTTGCAAGATGTTGCCGGGAGGAGGCCGTCGGACCGCTGCCGCCGGGTCGGTCTGCCCGAATACCGCGCACGGTGGGCAATCCGACACGCGCCCGGTACAGTCCACTTCCATGACCGCACGGCTTGCCGATATCGCAACTCAGGCGGGGGTCAGCGAAGCGACGGTCAGCCGCGTCTTGAACGGCAAGCCCGGTGTAGCAGCGACCACCCGTGAATCCGTCCTCGCGGCACTCGACGTCCTCGGTTACGAGCGTCCGGTGCGGCTGCGCCGGCGCAGCGCCGGCCTGGTCGGTCTGATCACCCCCGAGCTCGAGAACCCGATCTTCCCCGCGCTGGCCCAGGTGATCGGACAGGCGCTGACCCGGCAGGGCTACACACCGGTGCTGGCGACCCAGACTCCCGGCGGCTCCACCGAGGACGAGCTCACCGAGATGCTCGTGGACCGCGGGGTCTCGGGCATCATCTTCGTGTCCGGTCTGCACGCCGACACCTCGGCCGACATGCAGCGCTACGAGCAGCTGCGGGCGCAGGGCGTCCCCTTCGTCCTGGTGAACGGTTTCTCCCCCAAGGTGCAGGCCCCGTTCATCTCGCCCGACGACCGGGCCGCGATGCGGCTCGCGGTGACGCACCTGGTGGCGCTGGGACATCAGCGCATCGGTCTGGCGGTCGGCCCCAAGCGCTTCGTGCCGGTGCTCCGCAAGATCGAGGGCTTCCACGCCACGATGCAGGAGCAGCTGGGCCTGACCGCCGAGGCGGTGGAGGAGCTGATCCAGCACTCCCTGTACACACTGGAGGGCGGCCAGGCCGCCGCGTCGGCGCTGATGGAGCGCGGCTGCACGGCGGTGGTCTGCGCGAGCGACATGATGGCGCTCGGTGCGATCCGGGCGGCCCGCCGGCTGTCGCTGCAGGTTCCGCGCGACCTCTCGGTGGTCGGTTACGACGACTCTCCCCTCATAGCGTTCACCGATCCGCCGCTGACCACCATCCGGCAGCCGGTGACCGCCATGGGTCAGGCGTCGGTGCGCACGCTGCTGGAGGAGATCGGCGGCACGCCCGCGCCGCACAGCGAGTTCGTGTTCATGCCCGAGCTGGTCGTCCGCGGTTCAACGGCCTCGGGACCTGGTCCCTCCGCAGGACCCCGTCCTCCTCTCTGAGAGGGACGATGTGCGACCGGAACCCGACCGGAGGATGATCGGGCGGAGGGGGACGTATCTGGCAGACTCTGCGCCTATGGGTGAATCGCACGTGACCACACTGGAAGACCGCACTGCGGCCACCCCGTCATCCGTCACGGACGAACAGACGGCCACCGGGTCCACACGGACCGTCGGGCACGGCCGACTGCGCTCGCTGCGCTCTCCGCGCCACCCCCGTCTCTGGTTCGAGATCCTGCTGATCGCGCTGAGCTACTGGCTGTACTCGCTCGTCCGCAACGCGGTGCCCGAGCAGAAGGCCGCGGCCCTGCGCAACGCCGACTGGATCTGGTCGCTCGAACACGCGGTGGGACTCGCCTTCGAGGAGACCTTCAACCAGGCCGTCAATTCGGTGACATGGCTGATCGTGTCGATGAACTACTACTACGCGACGCTGCACTTCGTGGTCACCATCGGTGTGCTGATCTGGCTGTTCCGCCGTCACCCGGGCCGCTATGCGGCCAGCCGTCTGATCCTCTTCGCCACCACGGCCGTGGCCCTGCTCGGCTACTACCTGTTCCCGCTGGCCCCGCCCCGCCTGATGAACGGCGGCGGCTTCATAGACACGGTGATGGTGCACCAGACCTGGGGTTCGATGGCCTCGGGCAACTTCAAGCACATGTCGAACCAGTACGCGGCGATGCCGTCGATGCACATCGGCTGGTCGCTGTGGTGCGGTCTGACCGTCTTCGCGCTGGCGAGCGCACCGTGGGCGCGGATCCTGGGGCTGCTGTACCCGACGGCCACGCTCGTCGTGATCGTGGCGACGGCGAACCACTTCTGGCTGGACGCGGTGGGCGGGATGGCGTGCCTGATGTTCGGCTACGCGGTCTCGTACGCCTGGTACGGGTCGCTGCCGCACCGGCTGCCGAAGCGGGTGCGTCCGACGGGGGGCCGCGGGCGTCCGCGCTTCCCGTTCCGGGGAAGGCGCGCGGCGGTGCCCGTGTCCTCGGCCGCGGCCCGTGCCGCGTCTCCGGCGGATCCGGCCCCGGCCCGCCCGGTCCCGCCGGGCTCCGCCTGACCTCCCCCGGGGCGGCTCGATGCGGCCCCCTCACCCGGGGACACCCCTCGGCCCGTCCGGCGCCCAGGGAGCGCGGCACGGACGGGCCGCGGTCGCCGGTTCCTCAGCCGGCCGCCCCGTAGAACCGCTCCTCCACCACCGCCCGCGCCCGCCGGGTGATCCGCCGGTAGTCCTCCAGCATGTCCCCCGCGTGCCCCGGCTCGTACCCGAGGTAGCGCCCGACCGCGGTCAGCTCCCGCGGGTTGGAGGGGAACGTGTCGCTCGGCCGTCCCCGTACCAGCATCACGGCGTTCCGCACCCGGGCGGCCAGCACCCACGCCTCGTCCAGGGTCTGCGCCTCCTCCGCGGGGATCAGCCCGGCCGCACAGGCCGCGGCCAGCGCCGCGCGCGTGCGGGTCGTGCGCAGGCCGGGCTCGGCCGAGCCGTGCTGCATCTGCATCAGCTGCACGGTCCACTCGACGTCGCTCAGACCGCCCCGTCCCAGCTTGGTGTGGAGCGTCGGGTCGGCGCCCCGCGGCATCCGTTCGGACTCCATGCGCGCCTTGAGCCGGCGGATCTCGCGGACCGCGTCCTCCCCCAGCCCCCCGGCCGGGTAGCGGAGCGGATCGATGAGGTCGACGAACGCGCGCCCCAGGTCCTCGTCCCCCGCCATCGGCTCCGCGCGCAGCAGCGCCTGGCTCTCCCAGACGAGTGCCCAGCGCCGGTAGTAGGCCTCGTACGACTTCAGGGTGCGCACCAGCGGACCGCTCTTGCCCTCCGGGCGCAGGTCGGCGTCGATCAGCAGCGGCGGGTCGGCCGTCGGCAGCTGCAGCAGTCTGCGCATCTCCGTGATGACGGTGTTCGCGGCCCGGGCGGCCTCCTCGTCGCTCACGCCCTCGCGCGGCGCGTGCACGAACAGGAGGTCCGCGTCGGAGCCGTAGCTCAGCTCGTGACCGCCGAAGCGGCCCATGCCGATGACCGCGAAGCGGGTCGGCAGGGTGTCGCCCCACTGCTCGCGGACCGCTGCGCGCAGGGCCCCCGAGAGTGTGGCGGCGTTCAGGTCGGTGACCGCGGAGCCGACCCGGTCGACGAGCGCGCCCGGATCCTGCTCCGCCGGGCTCTCCTCGGTGCCGTACGAGCCGATGAGGTCGGCCGCCGTCGTGCGGAACAGCTCCCGCCGCCGCACCCCGCGCGCCACCGCGACGGCCGCCTCGGCGCCCTGCGCCCGGCCGACCGCGGCCAGCACCTCCTGGTCCAGGTTCTCCCGGGTACGCGGCTTCAGCCCTTCCGGGGCGCCGAGTATGGCGACGGCCTCCGGCGCACGCATGAGCAGGTCGGGGGCGAGCCGGCCGGCCGAGAGGACCCGGGCGAGGTTCTCCGCCGCAGCCCCCTCGTCCCGCAGCAGCCGCAGGTACCAGGGGGTCTTGCCGAGTGCGTCGGACACCTGCCGGAAGCCGAGGAGCCCGGCGTCCGGATCGGCGGAGTCCGCGAACCAGCCGAGCAGCACCGGCAGCAGGGTGCGCTGGATGGCCGCCTTGCGGGACACCCCCGACGACAGTGCCTCCAGATGCCGCAGTGCGGCCGCCGGATCGGCGTACCCGAGGGCCTCCAGCCGGACGACGGCCGCCTTCGCACTGAGCCGCCTCTCGCCGGGCGCGAGCTGGGCGACGGCGTCGAGCAGGGGCCGGTAGAAGAGCTTCTCGTGCAGCCGCCGCACCACGGAGGCGTGCCGCCGCCACGCCTTGTTGAGCTCGGCGACCGGGTCCGTACGCAGTCCCAGGGAACGGCCGAGGCGCCGCAGGTCGGCCTCGTCCTCGGGAACCAGGTGGGTGCGGCGCAGCCGGTAGAGCTGGATGCGGTGCTCCATGGAGCGCAGGAAGCGGTAGGCGTCGTCCAGCTGCGCCGCGTCCGTCCGCCCGACGTACCCGCCGTCGGCGAGCGCCGCCAAGGCCGTCAGGGTGGATCCGGAGCGCAGGGTGCTGTCGCCGCGCCCGTGGACGAGCTGGAGCAGCTGTACGGCGAATTCGACGTCCCGCAGCCCGCCGGGTCCGAGCTTGAGTTCGCGGTCGACGCGGTCGACGGGGATGTTGTCGACGACGCGGCGGCGCATCTGCTGGACGTCGCCGACGAAGTTCTCCCGGTCGGCGGCCTGCCACACCAGGGGCGAGACGGCCTCGACGTACTCCGCGCCGAGCTCGGGGTCCCCGGCGACCGGCCGGGCCTTCAGCAGCGCCTGGAACTCCCAGGTCTTGGCCCAGCGCTGGTAGTACGCGAGGTGCGAGGACAGGGTCCGCACCAGCGGCCCGTTGCGGCCCTCGGGGCGCAGGTTGGCGTCGACCGGCCAGATGGTGCCCTCGACGGTGGTGTCGGAGCAGATCCGCATCATGTGGGCGGCGAGCCGGGTGGCGGCCTGCATGGCCGTCCCCTCCGCCCCGTCGACGGGCTCCGCCACGAAGATGACGTCGACGTCGGAGACGTAGTTCAGTTCGTGCCCACCGCATTTGCCCATCGCGATGACCGCGAGCCGGCACTGGGCGGCGTCGGCGGGCGCGGCGGTACGGGCGATGGCGAGGGCGGCCCGCAGTGTGGCCGTCGCCAGGTCGGCCAGCTCGGCGGCCACCTGCACGAGGTCCGTCGTGCCGCACACGTCCCGGGCCGCTATGGACAGCAGGGACCTGCGGTACGCGACGCGCAGCGAGTCCGGGTCGACGGCATCGGCGAGCATGTGCTCGAATTCCGCGACCCCGGGGTGCAGATCGGTGGCCTCGTAGGTGACGAGCGCCTGCCAGTCGCGCGGGTGGCGCGCCAGGTGGTCCCCGAGGGCCTCCGAGGCGCCGAGGACGCCGAGGAGCCGGTCCCGGAGCGGCTTGGCGGTGACGAGCGTGTCCAGCAGGATCTGCCGCTCGTCGGTCGCCTCCGCCTCGACGAGCCGGACGAGGCTGTGCAGGGCGAGGTCGGGGTCCGAGGTGGCACCGAGGGCGTCGAAGAGGACCGGATCGGACCGTACGGAGGCGAGCTCGGGAAGGTCGAGCAGCCGTTCGGCGGCGGACGGATCGGTGAAGCCGTGCCTCAGCAGTCGGGTGAACGTACTGCTCCTGCGTCCCGGCACCGTCGTCATTCCGTGTTCTCCTGCCCCAGCCGACCACACTTGCCCGCCCTCCGAGCCTAGCCGTGCACCGATGAATTGGGCGCGGAGGCGGAGTCCGTACTTCGTGGACACGATGACCGGACCGATCACACCCGACGCTTCCAGGAGGTTCGCCATGCCGGACGACGACAAGGGCGAGAACACCGCTGCCGCTCCGGGCACCGCCCCCGAGACGGAGCTGGACACCCGCTACAGCAGTGAGGGGGCCGCCGCACGTCCGTGGCGGGAGGCGGTCGTGCTCCTCACCGACGCCGAGCTGTACTGGCTCTCCACGGTCCGGCCGGACGGCCGCCCGCACGTCACTCCGCTGATCGGGGTGTGGTCGGACGGCGCGCTGCACTTCTGCACCGGCCCCTCGGAACGCAAGGCGCGGAATCTGGCCGTCAATCCGGAGGTCGTCCTGACCACCGGCGCCAACGCCCTCGGGGAGGGCTTCGACGTGGTGGTCGAGGGGAGGGCGGCGCGGGTGACGGACGAGGAGCGGCTGATCGCGCTGGCCGAGGCATGGGAGGCGAAGTACGGCTCCGACTGGCACTTCGGTGTCACGGACGGCATGTTCTCCAACGGTGCCGGTGGCCGTGCGGAGGTCTTCGCGGTGACCCCCCGCACGGCTTTCGGCTTCGCCAAGGGCGACCCGTTCGGCCAGACGCGCTGGCTGTTCGCCTGACCGCGGGCGCGCGGGCGGGCGGTGGCTACCGGGGGCGGGTGCCGATCACGACGGTGGCGTACAGCTCCTCGGAGACGACGACGCGGGCGACCAGTCCGCTGTCGCCGACCGTCCGCGCGGCGCGCGCCGCCTGCCGCTCGCTCGTCTCGACCAGCAGCCGTCCGCCCGGGGCCAGCCACTCCGGTGCCGCGGCCACCACCCGCCGCAGGACGTCGAGCCCGTCGCCGCCCCCGTCGAGCGCTACGCGCGGCTCGTGGACGCGCGCCTCCGCGGGCAGCAGGTCGACGTCGTCCGTGGGCACGTAGGGCACGTTGGCCAGCAGGACGTCGACGCGTCCGCGCAGCGAGCCGGGCAGCGGCTCGAAGAGGTCGCCCTCGTAGACCTGCCCCAGGCTCCCCACGTTGCGCCGCGCGCAGCGCACGGCCGCGGGGTCGACGTCGGTGGCGTGCAGTTCGACGCGCGGCAGCACCGCCGCCAGCGCGGCGCCGAGCGCCCCGGAACCGCAGCAGAGGTCGACGACGACGGCCTCACCGGAGCCCGGGGCGGCAGCCTGCCGGACGAGGAACTCGGTACGACGACGGGGCACGAAGACCCCCGGGTCCACGACGACCCGCAGCCCGCAGAACTCGGCCCAGCCCAGGACGTGTTCGAGGGGCAGACCACCGGTGCGGCGTTCGACCATGGCGGCGAGTTCCGCCGGATCCGAGGCGGTGGAGAGAAGGAGCGCGGCCTCGTCCTCGGCGAAGACGCAGCCGGCGGCACGCAGGGTGGTGACGATCGAGGAAGGGGTGAGCGGTGACAGGAATTCCGGCATGCGGAGAAGCCTTTCGGGGAAATCCGATGGGCGCTCCGCGGTCGCCTATGCCGTGTCCGGCACGCGGCGGCGAGGGATGAGCACCCGACCTGCGACAGCGGTAATGGGTCTCACCTCCTGGGTCGGTCCCGGTCTCGGGACGGGTCACACTACCGGAACGGGGCGGGCCGCCCCGCGTACCGCCCGTGCTCATCGCGCCGGTGCGCGTCCGCACGGGCCGCTCCGGCCCGAACCCGCCCCGCCCGTCGTGCGGATGGGTGCCGGGACGGCCTGTGCCCCCGCACCGTGACGGGTGCGGGGGCACGGGTGCCTGGGCACGGGTGTGTGCGGTGGTGCGTCTACAGGTCCACGCTGTCGCGCAGCTTCGTCGAGGTCAGGAAGAGGCTCGCGATCACACCGACGACCGCGATGCCGGCCGAGATCAGGAAGATGTGCCCGGTGGCGTCGCCGTACGCCGCGCGCACGATCTCCTGGATCTGCGGGGGCATCGCCGCCACGTTGAGCGTGGAGCCGCTCGACGCCGGGGCCCCGGGGTCGATGCCCGCCTTCGCCAGCCCGTCGGCGATCTTCGTGGCGACCTGGTTGGCGAGCACCGCGCCCAGGACGGAGACGCCGATCGTGCCTCCGAGGGACCGGAAGAAGGTGATCGCACCGCTGGCCGCGCCGAGTTCGCTGAGCGGGACGGTGTTCTGGAGGACGAGCACCAGGTTCTGCATCGACATGCCGACCCCGATGCCGACGGCGAGCATCCCCAGGGACACGATGACCAGCGAGGTCTCGTGGTCGATCGTGGACAGTCCCAGGAAGCCGAGGGTGAGGACGACGACGCCCGCGATGATGTACGGCTTGACCTTGCCGGTCCTGGAGACCAGCCGGCCCGCGACGGTCGACGAGACGAGCACACCGGCCATGAGCGGGATCGTGAGCAGCCCGGCTTCGGTGGGTGAGTAGCCGCGGCCGATCTGGAAGTACTGGCCGAGGAAGACCGCTCCGCCGAACATCGCCATGCCGACCGCGAGGCTCGCGACGATGGCCAGGGCGGGGTCGCGGCGGCGCACGACGTGGAGCGGGACGACGGGCTCCTTGACGCGGGCCTCCACCGCGACGGCCGCGCCCAGGATCGCGACGCTCGCGCCGACCATGACGACGGTCTGCCAGGAGAGCCATCCGAAGTCGTTGCCGACGAAGGTGACCCAGAGGAGCAGCAGGCTGACGCCGGCGGCGATCAGTGCGGCACCGAGGTAGTCGACCTTGACGTCGGGGCGGCGCACCTCGGCGAGGTGCAGGGTGCGGGTGAGCATGACGAACGCGACGAGGGTGAACGGTACGGCGATGAAGAAGCACCAGCGCCAGCCGAGCCACGACGTGTCGGTGATGAACCCGCCGAGCAGCGGTCCGCCGACGGTGGCGACGGCCATGACGCCGCCGAGGTAACCGTTGTAGCGGCCCCGCTCCTTGGGGCTGATCATCGCGGCGATGATCACCTGGACGAGGACCTGGAGCGCGCCCATACCGAGGCCCTGGACCGCACGGAAGGCGATCAACTGCTCGGTGGACTGGGCGAATCCGCAGGCGACGGACGCGACGACGAAGATGCCGATGGATATCTGCAGCAGCAGCTTCTTGCTGAACAGGTCGGCGAGCTTCCCCCAGATCGGGGTGGAGGCCGTGGAGGCCAGCAGCATCGCGGTGACGACCCAGGTGTACTGCGACTGGGTGCCGTTGAGGGAACCGATGATCTGCGGGAGGGCGACGGAGACCACCGTGCTGCTGATCATCGCCACGAACAGCACGATGAGCAGACCGCTCAGGGCCCGCATCACATGGCGGTGGTCCATGGGCGCGGCGTCGGTGGGCGCAGCCGTTTGTGCGCTCACGCGCAACCTCCGGAGGTTCGGGCAGGAATGGGAAGGCTTCACCCTACATGCACATTGGGCAATATTGCACAATGTGCAAAAATACTGAAGGTGTAGATAATGGCGTCATGGACAGCTCTGTGGGACTGCGGGAGCGCAAGAAGGAAGCCACCCGGCAGGCCGTGCACGAGGCGACACTGCGCCTGACCGTCGAGCACGGCTTCGATCGCGTGACGGTGGAGGCGGTCGCCGACGCGGCCGGCATCTCCCGCAGGACGTTCTCCAACTACTTCACCAACAAGGAGGACGCGCTCCTGTACGGCGAGGAGGAGCACATCCGGGCCTTGGTCCAGGAGGTCCGCAACCGTCCCGCCGAGGAGGACGCCTGGCCGGCGCTCCGCGCGGCGGTGGCCGAGTTCTCGCAGCGCATGGCACCACCGGAGCGCGAGTGGGCCGTCCGGACCCGGCTGGCCATGCGCCATCCCTCACTGCTCGCCCGCCAGCTCGCCAACCACGCCGCTCTGGAACGGGACCTGGCCGAGGCGGTGGCCTCCCGCCGGGGGCCGGCCGCGGAGGACGTACGCCCCCTGGTCCTGGCCGCGGCGTTCCTGTCGTCGCTGCGGATCGCGATGCGGCTGTGGATCGAGGAGGACGAGGCGCGGGGTCCGGGCGCGGTGATCGACGAGATCCTCGACGAGATGGGCCGCGGCTTCGTCTGAGGGCGGCGGCGCGCGTCCGCGTGTTCCTCCGCGGTACGTGACCACCGGACCGGCGCCGGAGCCCCGCCGGACCTCCGTCCCGCCTCCGCCGGACGACCGCCGGGCAGGGGGTCCCGCGAGCAGCCCCTCACCGGCCGCGCGGAGAAACGGCTTCGGGCCGACGGTGTGTGCCCGTCGGCCCGAAGCCGTTCATGTGTACGGGACCTGCGCCTACAGCACCGGCAGCAGCGCCTTCAGCTCGAAGGCCGTGACCTCGCTGCGGTACTCCTCCCACTCCTGCTTCTTGTTGCGGAGGAAGAAGTCGAAGACGTGCTCGCCGAGCGTCTCCGCCACCAGCTCGCTCTTCTCCATCAGCGCGATGGCCTCGCCCAGATTCTGCGGCAGCGGCTCGATGCCCATCGCGCGGCGCTCGGCGTCGGAGAGCGCCCAGACGTCGTCGTCGGCACCGGCCGGGAGTTCGTAGCCCTCCTCGATGCCCTTGAGGCCCGCGGCGAGCAGCACCGCGTACGTCAGGTAGGGGTTGGCGCCGGAGTCGATGGAGCGGACCTCGACCCGGGCGGAGCCGGTCTTGCCGGGCTTGTACATCGGGACGCGGATCAGCGCGGAGCGGTTGTTGTGCCCCCAGCAGATGTACGAGGGGGCCTCGCCGCCGGCACCCGCGGAGCGGGAGGAACCGCCCCAGATGCGCTTGTACGAGTTGACCCACTGGTTCGTCACGGCCGAGATCTCCGCCGCGTGCTTCAGGAGGCCCGCGATGAACGAGCGGCCGACCTT
This sequence comes from Streptomyces clavifer, assembly GCF_036345975.1. Classification (NCBI taxonomy): domain Bacteria; kingdom Bacillati; phylum Actinomycetota; class Actinomycetes; order Kitasatosporales; family Streptomycetaceae; genus Streptomyces; species Streptomyces clavifer. The sequence goes on from NZ_CP107793.1 coordinate 2,128,993, forward strand.
GGAGAGCTGGTACTCGGCGCCGGACTCGTAGAACGCGTTGCGGTCGCCCTCGAACAGGGAGAGGTGGGTGTGCATACCGGAGCCCGGGTACTCCGAGAACGGCTTCGGCATGAAGGTCGCCTGGACGCCCTGCTCCAGCGCGACCTGCTTCATGACCAGGCGGAAGGTCATGATGTTGTCGGCGGTGGAGAGCGCGTCCGCGTACCGCAGGTCGATCTCCTGCTGGCCCGGGGCGCCCTCGTGGTGGCTGAACTCGACCGAGATGCCCATCGATTCGAGCATGGTGATCGCCTGGCGGCGGAAGTCCATGCCGACGTTCTGCGGCGTGTGGTCGAAGTAGCCGGAACTGTCCGCCGGGGTGGGGCGGGTGCCGTCGACCGGCTTGTTCTTCAGCAGGAAGAACTCGATCTCCGGGTGGGTGTAGAAGGTGAAGCCCAGGTCGGAGGTCTTGGCGAGGATGCGCTTCAGCACGTAGCGCGGGTCGGCGAAGGACGGCGAGCCGTCCGGCATCAGGATGTCGCAGAACATCCGGGCCGTCCCCGGGGCCTCCGCGCGCCACGGCAGGATCTGGAACGTGCCGGGGTCCGGCTTGGCGATCATGTCCGATTCGTATACGCGGGCGAAGCCCTCGATGGCCGAGCCGTCGAAGCCGATGCCCTCGTCAAAGGCCTGTTCGAGCTCCGCCGGGGCCACGGCGACGGACTTGAGGTAACCGAGAACATCGGTGAACCACAGCCGTACGAAGCGGATGTCGCGCTCCTCAAGCGTCCTGAGGACGAATTCCTGCTGCTTGTCCATAGCCACATCCTTGCAGTTCAGACGGTCCGTGCACCACCGCCGGGGGTAGGGGAGACACTCCAGTATCACGACCCGGGATTTCACCCAGATTACGCACTCGGTGTGAGAGAAAGCACTCGGCCACCCACTACGATCGGCGCCCTGGGTGTGCAAGGGGTGCAGCGGCGGGCCCGCGGCCCCGCGCCCACCCGTTTCCCGACCCGTTCCGTCCCTCCCTACTTCTTGGCAGAAGGACCCGACGACATGAGCTTCGACCACCGGACCACCGTCGACCCGACGCGCAGTGCCGACCGTGCGCGGAGCCGCCGCAATCGTGTCGTCGCCATAGGCCTGGGTGCCGTCGTGGTCGCAGGTCTGCTCGCTTTCGGCTCCTACACGGTGCTGGAGGAGACCGCTTCGAAGGACTCGGGTACGGACTCCGGGACGCAGGACGCCAAGCAGGCGGAACCGACCGAGCAGGGGAAGCGGGGCCTGTCGGCCGAGCCCGTCGCGGGCGAGAAGTCGTGGGACGCGGCGAAGCTGACCCGCAATCACGTCGCCACCGACGTGGCGTACCCCATGGAGCCGCCGGTCGGCGGGGACCACGCCCAGGCCTGGCTGAACTGCGACGGCGTCGTATACGAAAAGGCCGTCCGGAACGTCAACGCGGTGCACTCGCTGGAGCACGGGGCGGTGTGGGTCACGTACAACGACGAGGCGGCCGACGGCGACGTGCGCAAGCTCGCGTCGCGGGTCGGGAGCACCCCGTACTCGCTGATGAGTCCCTACGCCGGCCAGGACGGAGCGATCATGCTGACCGCCTGGGGCAAGCAGGTCACGGTGGACGGTGCCGACGACCGCCGGGTGGCCCAGTTCTTCGCGAAGTACGTCCAGGGCGCGCAGACACCCGAGCCGGGCGCGCCCTGCACCGGCGGGATCGACGGGTGAGCGCGTCAGGCACCCGGCGTACGCGGTGGGTGGCGGGTTCCGCCGTGGCGCTCGCAGTGCTGTTCGCGGGGGCGGCGACGATCGCCTCGGCGCGGGACGAGGGAGCGGCCGCCGCTCCCCGTACGCCGTCGGCGGAGTCGGCGGACGCGGGCTTCGCCCGGGACATGGCCGTCCACCACCAGCAGGCCGTGGAGATGTCCTTCCTCGTCCGGGACCGCACACGGGACGAGGACGTACGGCGGCTGGCGTACGACATCGCCAACACGCAGGCCAACCAGCGGGGCATGCTGCTCGGCTGGCTGGACCTGTGGGAGCTGCCGAAGACCGCACCCGACGACCAGGGACCGATGGCCTGGATGTCCGGCGGCCACGACTCGCACGACGCGGGCGGCCCGCACGACGCACACGGCTCGCACGACGCGGGCGGCTCGCACGGGACCGGCGGGACCGCGCACGGCGGGGCCGGTTTCGCGGCCCATGACGGGGCCCTGATGCCGGGCATGGCCACCAGGACGGAGCTCGCCCGGCTCGGCAGGGCCGAAGGGGAACGGGCCGAGATCCTCTTCCTGCAGCTGATGACCGACCACCACAAGGGCGGTATCCCGATGGCGCGCGGTTGCGTCGAGCGGTGCACGGTCGGGGTGGAGAAGCGGCTCGCCCGGGGCATGGTCGAGGGGCAGCGGTCCGAGCTGGACCTGATGGCGGACATGCTCGCGGCGCGGGGCGCGGCACCCCGGTCCTGAAGCTTCCGGCGCCGGGGTGGGTGCACCCGAACGGGTGACAGCGGTCGCGTGCCCCGGCGATCCCGAGGACGATGGTTGCGCTCGGGGCCGTACGGCAGTGCCCACCGGCACGCAGGAGGAATCCCCATGACGACCGCCAAGGACATCATGCACACCGGGGCCCACTGGATCCCGGCCCACGAAACGCTGGACCGCGCCGCGCAGATGATGCGGGACCACAAAGTGGGGGCACTGCCCGTCTCCGCCAACGGTGAGCAGGACAGGATGGTCGGCATCATCACCGACCGCGACATCGTGATCAAGTGCGTGGCGTCGGGGCGCGACCCCTCGAAGGTCACGGCGGGCGAGCTCTGCGACGGAACGCCGCGCTGGATCGACGCGACCGCCGATGTCGACGCGGTGCTGGAGGAGATGCAGAGCCACCGGATCCGTCGGCTCCCCGTGGTCGAGAACAAGAAGCTCATCGGCATGATCAGCGAGGCGGACCTGGCGCTCCACCTCTCGGACGAGCAGGTCGCCGGCTGGGCGGAGAAGGTCTACTCCCGCTCCTGACCCCGACCGCGGCCCGGGGCGGTCGCGCCTCCCCGGTGTGCCACCAGGTCGCTCCCGTCCCGCCGCCGTGAGGCAGTCCCGGGCCCGGTGTCCCGTGTGCGCGCGAGGGGCACCGGGCCGTGGGCCGCCGGGGTCGCGGGATGCCGGGTCGTCGGGATGCGGGGTCGTGGGCCCGCACGCGGTGAGCTCCCCGGACCCCCCGCAAGCCTGCCGGAATCCGTTTCCCGGCAGGCCCGCCAGGACATCGCGTCAGAAAGACGATTACACTGGGCCGCGTGCCTCAACTACGTCTCGCACTGAATCAGATCGACTCGACCGTCGGTGACATCGCCGCCAACTCCGAGTCCGTCGTCCACTGGACGCGGCACGCCGCCGAGCAGGGCGCTCATCTGGTGGCCTTCCCCGAGATGGTGCTGACCGGATACCCGGTCGAGGACCTGGCCCTGCGGTCGTCGTTCGTCGAGGCCTCCCGGGCGGCGCTGCGCGCGCTCGCGGTCCGCCTCGTCGACGAGGGCTTCGGCGAACTGCCGGTCGTCCTCGGCTACCTGGACCGCTCCGAGCACGCCGCGGTGCGCTACGGGCAGCCCGCGGGGTCCCCGCGCAACGCCGCGGCGGTCCTGCACCGCGGGCGGGTCGCGCTGAACTTCGCCAAGCACCACCTGCCCAACTACGGCGTGTTCGACGAGTTCCGGTACTTCGTGCCCGGAGACTCGATGCCCGTCGTGCGGGTGCACGGCATCGACGTGGCGCTCGCCATCTGCGAGGACCTCTGGCAGGACGGCGGCCGGGTCCCGGCAGCCAGGGCCGCCGGGGCCGGGCTGCTGCTGTCGATCAACGCGTCGCCGTACGAGCGGGACAAGGACGACACCCGGCTCGAGCTGGTCCGCAGGCGTGCCCGGGAGGCCGGTTGCACGACCGCGTATCTGGCGATGATCGGCGGTCAGGACGAGCTGGTCTTCGACGGTGACTCGATCGTCGTCGACAAGGACGGCGAAGTGATCGCCCGCGCACCGCAGTTCGCCGAGGGCAGCGTGATCCTGGACCTGGATCTGCCGGCCGCCGCGGCCGTGGCCCCCTCCGGGGTCGTGAACGACGGGCTGCGCATCGACCACGTGGTGATCTCCGGAGAGCCCCTTCCGGCGTACGAGCCGGAGCTGGCCGGCGGCTATGCGGAGCGGCTGGAGGACGACGAGGAGCTGTACTCGGCGCTGGTCGTCGGCCTGCGGGCGTACACCGCGAAGAACGGTTTCAGCAGTGTGCTGATCGGGCTCTCGGGCGGCATCGACTCGGCGCTGGTCGCGGCCATCGCGTGCGACGCCCTCGGCGCCGCGAACGTGTACGGCATCTCGATGCCGTCGAAGTACTCCTCGGACCACTCCAAGGGAGACGCGGCCGAGCTGGCCCGGCGCACCGGGCTGAACTTCCGCACCGTGCCGATCGAGCCGATGTTCGACGCGTACATGGGGTCGCTGGGGCTCACCGGTCTTGCCGAGGAGAACCTCCAGTCACGGCTGCGCGGCACGATGCTGATGGCCGTCTCGAACCAGGAGGGCCAGATCGTCCTCGCGCCGGGCAACAAGTCCGAGCTGGCGGTGGGCTATTCCACGCTGTACGGGGACTCCGTCGGCGCGTACGGGCCGATCAAGGACGTGTACAAGACGTCGGTGTTCCGCCTCGCGAAGTGGCGCAACCGCGCCGCGGAGGAGCGCGGGCAGACCCCGCCGATCCCGGAGTCCTCCCTCACCAAGCCGCCGAGCGCCGAGCTGCGCCCGGACCAGGTGGACACGGACTCGCTGCCGGACTACGACGTGCTGGACCGGATCCTGGAGATGTACGTCGACCGGGACCAGGGTCTCGACGCGATCGTCGCGGCCGGCTTCGACCCGGAGTTGGTGGCGAAGACGCTACGGATGGTGGACACGGCGGAGTACAAGCGGCGGCAGTACCCGCCGGGCACGAAGATCTCGCCGAAGGGCTTCGGGAAGGACCGGCGTCTGCCGATCACGAACCGGTGGCGCGAGTCGGTCTGACGCGCGCGGGCCTGCGCCCGCCGCGTCAGGACTGCTGACACGAAAGGCGTACGCCGGAACCGTCCGGCGTACGCCTCCTGGGGTCGGGATGCGCGGTCAGCGCACCCCGGCCTTCTCCTTGTCGCGCACCCCGGCGGCACTCGCCACCACCCGGGAGGTCCCCGGGGTCCGGTCCAGCACGCCCGCCGTGACCGCGACCGCGAGACCGGCGACGGCCAGGACCGCGCCGACCAGGGCCGGCGACGTCCAGCCCCAGCCCGCCGCGATGGCCACGCCGCCGAGCCAGGCACCGCCCGCGTTGGCGAGGTTGAAGGCCGAGTGGTTGGACGCGGACGCCAGGGTGGGGGCGTCCTTGGCCTTGTTCATCACCAGCATCTGCAGCGGCGTGGTGGTCATGAAGCCGATGCCGCCGAGCAGCACCACCATCACCAGCGCCGCCCACTGCACGTGCACGGTGAACGGGAAGACCACCAGGACGACGGCCAGCGCGGCCAGCGACCCGTAGAGGGTGGGGCGCAGCGCCCGGTCCGTCAGCGGTCCGGCCGCCAGCGCACCCAGGGTCATCCCGATGCCGAACAGGGCCAGGACGAGCGTCACCGAGGACTCGCCGAAGCCCATCGCCTCGGTCGTCATCGCCGAGAGGTACGAATAGACGGCGAAGACACCCGCGAAGCCGAGGACCGCGGTGAGCAGTCCGAGCAGTACCTGCCGGTTGCCGAGCGCCCGCATCTCGCGGCGCACGTTCTGGTGCGCCTCGGTGGGCATCTGCGGTACGAGCCGGGCGAGCGCGGCCATGGCGACGAGCCCGATCACCGCGACGACGACGAACGTGGCGCGCCAGCCGAGGTGCTGGCCGAGCAGGGTGGCCGCCGGTACGCCGACGATGTTGGCGACGGTCAGCCCGAGGAACATGGTCGCGACGGCGCGGGCCTGCCGGCCGTCCGGGACGAGCCGGGCGGCGACGACGGCGCCCACCCCGAAGAACGCCCCGTGCGGCAGCCCGGCCAGGAAGCGGCCGGCCAGCAGCCAGCCGAAGTCGGGGGCGAAGGCCGAGGCGAGGTTGCCGACGGTGAAGAGGGCCATCAGCAGCAGGAGCATCCGCTTGCGCGGTACCCGCGAGCCGAGGGTGGTGAGCAGCGGGGCGCCGAGGACGACGCCGATGGCGTACGCGGAGACGAGGTAGCCGGCGGTCGGCACGGACGTTCCCAGATCGTCCGCGACGTTGGGCAGCAGGCCCATCATCACGAACTCGGTGGTGCCGATGCCGAAGGCGCTCACAGCGAGGGCGAGCAGGGCCAGGGGCATGGAAGAGACCTTTCGGGCAGGCGCGCGGCCCGGCTTGTCGGGCCGGGTGGCGGAAGGGTGTGGGAGCGTCGGCTTCATTGCCGGTCCGGACTATGTATACGTCCGGAACAAAGTGTCGCAGACGATTTATGCCCGGAGGTGAACAGGCCGTTGCGACCAGATGTGAACACGGCCCGCTTCTGTACCCCGGTGACGCCGGGACCGCTGGTCAGGACTGATTCGGGCGGCCCTCCGGCGCCCGCGGGAGGGTGGTCGCCCCCTTCGGCCGGTGGCGAAGATCACGGACGGTCCGGGTGCCCAGGTCCGCGGCGCGGGGCCGGAAGCCCGGGACGCGCCTCGGTGTGCCCCGTGCGGGGCGCGCACACCACGCACCCCGTGCGCTTCGAGGCGCGCGCGGCCAGGAACGGCACGGCCCGGCGGCCCGGGCGTCGAACCGCTGCCGCGGGCGCTGCCGCGGGCGCAGACGTCACGGGGCTTGCTCGAAAGGCTGCGGCAGGCCGACCGGTTGGAGCCTGGACCGCCGGACCCGGGGCCGGACAGGCGGGAGAGCGTCCGCCCCGCGGTGGCGCGGCGCCCGGAGTTCAGAGTTGGATGCGGGCCGCGATCGGGAGGTGGTCGCTGTCCGTGGCGGGGAGGGTCCAGGAGGAGAGGGGTTCCACTCCGCGGACCATGATCTGGTCGATCCTCGCCATCGGGAACGACGCCGGCCAGCTGAAGCCGAAGCCGTCGCCGGCCGCGCCCTGGGTGGAGCGCATCTGGGCCGTGACCGCGTTCAGGGAGCGGTCGTTCATCGTGCCGTTGAGGTCGCCGAGCAGGGCCACCCGGTCGAGCCGCTCGTCGGCGATCGCCTCACCCAGGGCGTCGGCGCTCTTGTCCCGCTGGTTGGCGGTGAAGCCCGCGTGCAGTTTGACGCGTACGGAGGGGAGGTGAGCCACGTACACCGCGATCGGGCCGTCCGGTGTGGTGACCGTGGCGCGCATCGCGCGGGTCCAGCCCAGCTTGATGTCGACGGGGCGGGAGTTCGTCAGGGGGTACTTGCTCCAGAGACCGACCGTGCCCTGCACCGAGTGGTGCGGGTAGCGGGCGGCGAGGGCCTTCTCGTACGCGGCCACCTGGCCGCCGGGCAGTTCCTGGAGCGCCACGACGTCCGCACCGGAGCCCGCGACCTGCTGGGCGGTCCCCGCGGGGTCGGGATTGCCCGCGTTGACGTTGTGCGTGGCGACGGTGAGGTTGCCGCCGGTGCCGGACTTGTCGGCGAACAGCAGGCCGCCGAAGACGTTCAGCCAGACGACGACCGGCAGCAGCAGGGCGATCAGCGCGGTCGCCGAACGCCGGAGGAGGCCGAGGATCAGCAGGGGCGCCACGAGGAGGCCGAACCAGGGCAGGAAGGTCTCGACGAGGCTGCCGGTGTTGCCGATGCTGTTGGGGATCTCCGCGTGGAGGACCAGCACCAGCGTGAGGAGGACCGAGCAGAGCGCGAGCAGGATGCCGCGCCGCCAGAGTCCCCGGTCCGTCGTCAGTCTGTGGCGCAGGGCCTGCAGGCGGGATCCGGGTCCCTGCGGACCTCGGCCGGCGTTCTCGGTGTCCGCCCTGTACGCCTGCACCATCGCGCTTTCCTCACTGCCTTGCCGTACACATCGCCGCGCCCCACGACCCTAGGCGATGGACGGCGGTATTCCTGCCGTCGACGACGGCCGTGTGGGCATCAGGACGACGGAAGTGGTGTCGCGGGTTCCGTTCGGCGGGGTGGTTGTGGGGGCTTGTGACGGAACGCTCACATCCGGGTGGTGGCAGGGATCTCGGTGGTCACCCGCGGTTTCGGTGCGAGTCCCTGGAGCAGTACCTCGATGATGCGGTCGACGAGGTCCTCGGGCAGGGGCGCGTCGGGGCGGTGCACGGTCCGTACGAGCATCGGGCCGAGAAAGAGGTCGTTCATCAGCTCCACGTCGAGGTCGGCGCGGAGCTCGCCCGCTTCCACCGCGCGCCGCACGGCGGCCGTCAGCGCGACGCGGCGAGGCGCGATGACCGTGCCCTGGTACTCGGCCCACAGCTTGGGGTGGCTCTTCATCTGCGCGAACACGTTGTGCAGGAGTACGGACGAGCGCTGGGCGAGGCCGCGGGTGCGCATGGACTCCAGCAGGAGGCGAAGGTCGTCGAGGCCCGCTGTGCCGGAGACGGTGGGCTCGGCCGGCTCGATGTCGCGCAGGACGTCGACGAAGAGCTCCTCCTTGCCGCTCCAACGGCGGTAGATGGTGGCTTTGCCGACGCCCGCGGTGCGCGCGATGCGCTCGATGGACAGGCCGGCCAGGGGCTCGCCGGCCTCCAGCAGCTCCACGACCGCGTCGAGGATCGCCCGCTCGACTGCGGCGCTGCGGGGTCGTCCGCGGCGAGGGCCCTGAGGTCCCTGACCGCTCACGGCCTGGTCCTGGGGCCGGTCCTGTGCCGCCTGCACGTAAGTCACCTCTCGCCGTGCCGTCCGCCGTCCGCCGTTCGCCGTGCACGCCGATTCTCGCCGACCGGCGGGGCCGGTGCGACCGCCGGCCGGCGCAAGGGCCGGCGCGACGGGCCGGGCCCCGACCCGGGGCGCTGCCCGGTACGGCCGGCCCCGGACGGACCGTACCGAGCCGCCCCTCCCCCGCCACCGTCCTGCGCCAGGCACCGGAGGCACCGGTCGGTGGCGGACCAGGCACGTCCGGAGGCGGCGGGGCCTTCCGGGCGGCCGGTGGCCCGGGCGGGCCCACCGGCTACCGCTTCCCGGTTCCTCCGGTCAGCGCCTGGTCGGCCTCCGGCGCGGGGGCGGCCGGGACCCCGTCCGGGAGGCGCTGCCTGCCCGGCAGGAACAGGCCCACCACCACCGCGCCGATCAGGGCGACCGCCGCCGAGCCGAGCGCCGTGACGTGCATCGCCGAGATGAACGCGTCGTTCGCCGCAGTGACGAGCGGCCTGCCCTCCGGGCCCATCCGGGCCGCGACTCCGAGCGTCGCCTCGATCGACTCGCCCGCCACGTCCCGCGCCGCGGCCGGCACGCCGCCGAGGTGGCCCTCGATGTCACCCCGGTAGACCGTGGACAGCACCGACCCGAGCACGGCGATGCCGAGCGCCCCGCCGACCTGGCGGAAGGTGTTGTTGATGGCCGAGCCAGAGCCCGCCCGTTCGCGGGGCAGGGCCTGCATCACGGCGACGGTGACCGGCGGCATGATGTGCGCCATCCCGGTGCCCTGGACGAAGAAGACGGCGCACATGACCCAGACCGGGGTGTCCGCGTCGAAGAGCGCGAAGGCCGCGAGGCCGCCGGCGACGAGCAGCATGCCGAGGGTGCAGACCGCACGGGTACCGAAGCGGTCGACGACCAGCCGGGCGCGCGGCGAGAAGACCATCTGCGCGACGGCGAGCGGCAGGATCAGCAGCCCGGACTGCAGGGCGCTGTAGCCGCGCACGCTCTGCAGGTAGAAGGCGGAGAAGAAGGTGACGCCCATCAGCGCGAAGAACACCAGCGCGATGGCGGTGACGGCGGCGGAGAAGGCCGGCTTCCGGAAGTACGAGATGTCGATGGACGGGTGGCTGCTGCGCTTCTCGTGCCACACGAAGACCGCGAGCACCACCAGGCCGCCGAGGGACGGCGCGAGCACGGTGACATCGGTGAAGTCGGCGAGCTCGCCCCCGCGGATGATGCCGTACACCAGCAGGACCAGGCCGACGATGGACAGGACGACGCCCGGCGGGTCGACGCGGCCGGGGTTCGGGTCCCGGGAGTCCGGTACGAGGACGGCCATGGCGATCAGTGCGACGATCACCACGGGGACGTTGACGAGGAAGATCGAGCCCCACCAGAAGTGCTCCAGGAGCACGCCGCCGGTGATCGGGCCGATGGCGATGCCGAGGCCGACACTGCCGGCCCAGATACCGATGGCCTTGGGCTGTTCGTCGCGTTCGAAGACGTTCATCAGGACCGCGAGCGTGGCCGGCATCACGAACGCCGCGCCGAAGCCCATCAGGGCGCGCCAGGTGATGAGCTCGCCGGGCGTGCTGGAGAGCGCGGCCAGGCCGGAGGCGATGCCGAAGACCAGGATCCCGGCCAGGAGCACCTTCTTGCGGCCGATGCGGTCGCCGAGCAGGCCGGCCGTGAAGAGCAGGCCGGCGAAGACGAGCGTGTAGGAGTTGATCGCCCACTCGAGCTCGCTCTGGGTGGCGCCGATACCGGTCGGCGCGGGGCTGGCGATCGTCTTGACCGCGACGTTCAGGATCGAGTTGTCCAGCACGACGATGAGCAGGCTGAACATGAGGACGGCGAGGATCGCCCAGCGGCGGCGGTGGACCGCTTCGGGGACGTGGGACTCGGCGGCGGGGGCGCCGGACGGTATGGACATGACGACGACCCTAACCTCTTTCCAATACGACACCGTCTCGTATTGGTAAGTCTTTACCCGCTCGGTGGGCCCACTTCCCGGGAACGGCTCCGGGATGCCACCATGGAAGGGATCCGGGGACGCCGTCAGGGCGCCACGAGATGACGAAGGAGCCGTAGGCCATGTCTATTCAGGCTGCGCAGAACCAGGCCACCACACCCTCAGCCGGTCCCTCCCCCGCCGCCGGCAAGGCGCTGTACGGGGGAAAGAGCACCCGCCGCATCACGGTCAACGACATCGCCGCCGCCAGTGAGCGCGGCGAGAAGTGGCCCATGCTCACCGCCTACGACGCGATGACCGCCTCCGTGTTCGACGAGGCCGGCATCCCGGTCATGCTCGTCGGCGACTCGATGGGCAACTGCCACCTCGGGTACGAGACCACCGTGCCCGTCACGATGGACGAGATGGCCATGCTGTCCGCCGCCGTCGTACGGGGCACCTCGCGCGCGCTCATCGTCGCCGACCTGCCGTTCGGCGCGTACCAGGAGAGCCCGGTCCAGGCCCTGCGCAACGCCACCCGGCTGATCAAGGACTCCGGTGTCGGCGCGGTCAAGCTGGAGGGCGGCGAGCGGTCGCACGAGCAGATCAGGCTGCTGGTCGAGGCCGGCATCCCGGTCATGGGCCACATCGGTCTGACCCCGCAGTCCGTCAACACCATGGGCTACCGGGTGCAGGGCCGCGGCGAGGAGGCCGCGCAGCAGCTGCTGCGCGACGCGAAGGCGGTGCAGGACGCGGGCGCGTTCGCCGTCGTCCTGGAGCTCGTGCCCGCCGAGCTGGCCGCCGAGGTGACCCGCACCCTGCACATCCCGACCATCGGCATCGGTGCCGGTCCCGACACGGACGCCCAGGTGCTGGTGTGGACGGACATGGCCGGACTCACCGGCGGCAAGGTGCCCCGCTTCACCAAGCAGTACGCCAACCTGCGCCAGGTGCTCACGGACGCCGCGAAGGAGTTCGCCGGCGAGGTCGTCGGCGGAACGTTCCCGCAGGCGGAGCACACGTTCCACTGACACCCCGCTGACCACTGCCGCACCACCGACAGCCCGCCGACTTCCCCCATCGGCGGGCTGTCGCCCTGTGGTCGGTCCGATGTCGGCGGCTTGTCGGTGACGTGTCGGTGGCCCCTGGTGTCATGGGGGACATGACGCGAAACGACAGGAACCCCAGGAGCGGCACGAACGCCGTGGAGGTGCGGGGGCTGGTCAAGCACTACGGCTCGACCAAGGCGCTGGACGGCGTGGACCTCGATGTGCGCGAGGGCACCGTCCTCGGCGTGCTCGGGCCCAACGGCGCCGGCAAGACCACACTCGTACGCTGCCTCTCCACCCTGGTCGTCCCGGACGCCGGCCACGCCGTCGTCGCCGGTTACGACGTGGTGAAGCAGCCCCGGCAGCTGCGCCGCACCATAGGCCTGACCGGGCAGTACGCCTCGGTCGACGAGAAGCTGTCCGGCTGGGAGAACCTCTACATGATCGGGCGGCTGCTCGATCTGCCGCGGAAGACCGCCCGGTCCCGTGCCGACGAACTGCTGGAGCGGTTCTCGCTCACGGAGGCCTCCAAGCGGCCCGCGATGGACTACTCCGGCGGTATGCGGCGCCGGCTCGACCTGGCCGCATCGATGATCGGCAGCCCGTCCGTCCTCTACCTGGACGAGCCGACGACGGGACTCGACCCCCGTACCCGCAACGAGGTCTGGGACGAGGTGCAGCGCATGGTCGCGGAGGGGGCGACCGTGCTGCTCACCACCCAGTACATGGAGGAGGCCGAGCAGCTCGCCAACGAGCTCACCGTCATCGACCAGGGCAGGATCATCGCCAGCGGCGGGGTCGACGAGCTCAAGGCGAAGGTCGGCGGCCGCACCCTGCAGATCCGTCCCTCCGACCCGGCGCAGCTCGCCGCCATGGCACAGGCGCTCAGGGAGGCCGGGCTCGACGGGATCGCCGGTGCGCAGGCCGTCCCCGACGAGGGACTGCTGTACGTGCCCATCCTCAGCGACGAGCAGCTGACCGCCGTCATCGGGCTCCTCGGCAACCGGGGCTTCTCGCTCGCCCACGTCGCCACCGCCCTGCCCAGCCTGGACGAGGTGTTCCTCGCCATCACGGGCGAGAAGTCCACCCACCCGACCGACACGATTCCCCAGGAGGTCGCGGCATGAGCACGGCGACACTGACGCCCACGCCCACCGGCCCCGTACCGGTGCGGACGCCTTCCGACGAGGGCCGGATCGGGCTGCGCGCCAACCTGCGGCACATCGGCGCGCTCGCGCGGCGCAACCTGCTCCAGATCAAGAAGGACCCGGAGTCGATGTTCGACGTCCTCCTGATGCCGATCGTCTTCACCCTGCTCTTCGTGTACGTCTTCGGCGGGTCCGTCGGCGGGAGCATGGGCGGCGGCCGGCAGGAGTACCTCAACTACCTGGTCCCCGGCCTGATGGCGATGATGGGGATGAACATCGCGTCGGCGGTCGGCACCGGCGTCAACGACGACTTCCGCAAGGGCGTCATGGACCGGTTCCGTACGATGCCGATCGCCCGTTCGTCGGTGCTCATCGCGAAGATCGTGGTCGAGCTCGGCCGGATGATGATCGCCACCCTGATCCTGCTCGGCATGGGTTTCGCGCTCGGTATGGAGCTGGGGACCTCGGTGGCCGGGCTGCTCGCCGCCGTCGCGCTCTCGGCGGTGTTCGCCGCCGCCATCATGTGGATCTTCATCCTGCTGGGGCTCGCCATGAAGACGGCCCAGGCGGTTCAGGGAGTGGGGTTCCTGGTGCTGATGCCGCTGCAGTTCGGTTCGTCCATCTTCGCGCCGACCCAGACGATGCCGGGCTGGCTCCAGACGTTCACCGACGTCAACCCGCTGTCGAATCTGGCGGACGCGGTGCGCGGGCTCATGATGGGCGGACCGGTCGCCCACTCGGTGTGGGTGACCCTCGCCTGGGCCGTGGGCATCACCCTGGTCGCGGGGCCGCTCGCGGTCAGCAGGTTCCGCAAGCGGACCTGATCACGGGGTGGCGTTCCGCTCCCGCACGTGCGCGTCCGTCAGGGCGGTGGCCTCGTCCAGCGTGAGGCCGCCGCCCTCGGCGCGCGCGGCGTCGAAGTCGGCGTCGTCCGGGAGGCACCTGCGGACGGTCTCCTCCGCGCGGGCGCGGCTCTGCCGCTCCGAGCCCGTCGGCACGTAGCCGTCCGGGAGCAGGGCCTCGTGCAGGCCGAGCAGCCGCGCCGCGTCCCTGCCCCGCCGCTCGCCGCCGAGCCCGCCGAGCGCCCAGGCGACGACGGCCAGGTGCAGGGCCGGCATCTGGGGTGCCACCATCTGCGACATCGATCCCCTCGACTGCACCAGCGCACGGAAGGACCGGTCCAGGCCGTCGGCGTACCGGCCGTCGAGGTTGTCCAGCCAGGCCAGCATGCCCAGCACGAACCCCTCGAAGATCGCCAGCGTCTCCGAGCCGAACTCCTCGCGCAGGGTGGCGATGTGCTCACGTGCCTCGCCCGTACGGCCGGTCCGCCCCAGCCACGTGACGAGGTAGAGCCGGGCGGCGGGCCTCGCCTCGTGCCCGGTCTGCCGGCCCGCGGCCAGCACTTCGCGCAGGATGCGCTCCCCCTCCTCGCCCCGGCCGTTCTCGCAGAGGGCGGAGGCGTACCTGGAGCGCAGCAGCGCGACCTGGGACTGGGCTCCGAGCTGCTCGGCATAGGTGACCGCGGTACGGAAGTCCTCGGCCGCAGCGGCGAACTCGCCGGCACGCTCATGGGCCTCCCCCCGGGAGGAGAGCGCTTCGGCGGCACCCCAGGCGTCGCCCACGCGTACGAAGATGTCCAGGCTCTCGTCCGCGTCGCCCCTGGCCCTGTCGACCCGGTCGGGATGGTTGGCCAGGACGTTGGCCCGCATCTGGAGGGCTGCGGCGAGCTCCCACTGGTAGCCGAACTCCCGGCAGGCGCGCACCGTTTCATCCATCAGCTCGCGCAGCCGTTCGGCCTTCCCGGTGAAGAGGATGGCGAACAGCCAGAGCGATCCCGGTGGACGGCACGTCTGCGGCTGGCCGACCTTGTAGGTGCGGGCGATCACCTTCAGCCGTTGCCTGCCCGCCTCACTGGCCCATTCGTCGCCGGAGTGGTCCATGTTGACCAGTTGGATCAGCCGCGCCCCGCGCCGGGCCTCCTTGAGCTGCTCGGGCTCCATCGGGGGCGGCCTGTCGGTGCACCGTTCCAGCAGGGAGGGCGCCGGCTCGACGGGCTCGGCGAACGGGTCGGGGCCGAGGCGCGCCGCCGCGTCGGCCCAGTGCCGGGCGTCGGTCCTGAGATCGCGCATCGCCCAGTACCAGCCGAGGGAGAGGACGAGGCAGAGGAGCTCGTGCTCGTCCTGTGCGGCCTCGGCCCGGCGCAGGGCGGTGCGCAGGTTCTCGTACTCACGCTGGAACAGGGCGATGGCGTCCAGCTGCCCCGCACCGCGGAGCAGAGGGTCGGTCAGGCGGGCGAGCTCCCGGTAGTGGACGAGGTGCCGCCGTTCGACGGCGGGCCGCTCCCCGGCCTCGTCGAGCCGGTCCGAGGCGTACTCGGTGACGGTCTCCAGGAGCCGGTACCGCATCCCGTCCTCGCTGTCGGGGACCGCGACGACCAGGGACTTGTCGACCAGGGAGCCGAGGAGCGCCGCGACGTCGCGTGCGTCGACGCCCGCGACGGAGCAGACCTCCTCGGCCGCGGTCAGCACACAGCCTCCGGCGAACACCGACAGCCTGCGGAGCACCGCGCGTTCGGCCGCGTCGAGGAGGTCCCACGACCAGTCGACGACGGCCCGCAGGGTCTGCTGGCGCGGCAGCAGCGTACGGCTTCCGCTGGTGAGCAGGCGGAAGCGGTCGTCGAGCCGGTCGGCGATCTGGCGCGGGCCGAGCATCCGCAGCCGGGCCGCGGCCAGTTCGATGGCGAGCGGCAGGCCGTCGAGACGGTGGCAGATCTCGGCGCAGGCGGCTGCGGTCTCCCCGTCGGCGTCGACACGGAAGCCGGGCCTGGCGGCGGCACCGCGGTCGGCGAGCAGGCGGAGGGCCATGGGGTCGGGCAGCGGGTCGACGGGGTGCAGCAGCTCGCCGGGGACACCGAGGGGTTCACGGCTCGTCGCGAGGACCGTGAGGCCGGGGCAGTGGGCGAGGAGGTGGTCGGTGAGCTCCGCCGCCGCCTCGATCACGTGCTCGCAGTTGTCGAGCAGCAGGAGCATGCGGCGCCCGGAGCAGTGCTCGGTGAGCTGGACGACGGCGCTCGCGGGGCGGTCGGAGCCCCTTTCCGCCGCGCGTTCGACGGCACGGATGCCCTCGGCTCCCGCACCCCGCAGCACGGTCTCCCGGGCACCGAGCGCGCTCAGTACGGCATCGGCGACCGCGGCGGGGTCGTCGACGGGAGCGAGCTCCGCGAGCCAGACCCCGTCGGGCCAGGAGGCCGCGACCGCCTCGGCGGCCTCCTGGGACAGCCTGGTCTTGCCGGCGCCGCCGGGGCCGAGCAGGGTGATCAGCCGGGACCGGGACAGGTCCTCGCGCAGGGCGGCGATGTCCGTCTCGCGGCCGACGAAGCTGGTGAGCCTGGACCGCAGGTTGCCGTGGAGCGTGCGCGCGGGTGCCGGGTCCGGAGGGGCCGGGTCCTGGTGCAGCAGTTCCTCGTACAGCTTCCGCAGCTCGGGTCCCGGTGCGGTGCCGAGGCGGTCGGCGAGCAGGGTCCGCGCCTTCTCGTACGCCTCGAGGGCCTGGGCGGGGCGCCCGGCGCCCCTCAACGCCCTGATGCGGAGGGCCTGCAGCGGTTCGTCGATCGGGTGGTCGGCGCAGAGCGCGGCGAGTTCGGGCAGGGCGTCGACGGCGCGGCCCAGGGCGAGGGACGCGGTGATCCGGGTGCGGCGCGCGTCCAGGCGCCGGGCCTCCCAGCGGGCGGCGGCCACGGCCCGGTCCGGCAGGTCGGCGAGGACGGGCCCGCGCCACAGGGCGAGCGCGTCGTCGAGGACGCCGGCCGCCCGCCCCGCGTCACCCTCCTCCAGGGCCCGTGCCCCCTCCCCCGCGAGCCGCTCGAAGCGGTACAGGTCCACCGCGTCGGGGGCTGCGGCGAGCCGGTAGCCGTTGTCCACCGAGTCGACCGCGTCCCGGCCGAGCGCGCGCCGGAGCCGGCCCACGAGTGCCTGGAGGGCGCCGGGGGCGTCGGCGGGCGGATCGCCGTCCCAGACCTCGTCCACGAGGACCCCGGCGGTGACCGTACGCCCGGGGCGCAGCGCGAGCACGGTGAGCAGGGCGCGCAGCCGCGCCCCGCCGAGGGCTGCGGCCGTGCCGTCGTCGCGGAACGCGCGGGTGGTACCGAGGATGCTGTAGTGCACGCGCCCATTGTCCGTGACGGCTGCGCGCTTCGTGGAACTACCACCCGTCCCCGTGACGTTCCCGCTGTGTCACCCGTAGTGTCGGGGCTCGCCGTCCGCCGTCCAGCCATCAGGAGTTCCGCCGATGACCACCGCAATCCGCCGGAGCGACCGGCGGGTCAGCCCGATCTTCCTCGGGATCGTCGCCGTCATGGCAGTCTCGGGCTGGGCGGTGTGGACGGACTTCGCCGCGCAGACCGGCTTCGCCGTCTTCCTGTTCGTCACGGCGGCCTGGATCGTCTCGCTCTGTCTGCACGAGTACGCGCACGCGCGCACGGCACTGCACAGCGGGGACATCTCGATCGGGGCGAAGGGCTACCTGACCCTGAACCCCCTGAAGTACACGCACGCCCTGCTGAGCATCGTGCTGCCCGTGCTGTTCGTGATCATGGGTGGCATCGGTCTGCCGGGCGGTGCGGTCTACATCGAGCGGGGCCGGATCAGCGGCCGCTGGAAGCACAGCCTGATCTCGGCGGCCGGCCCCCTGACGAACGTCCTGTTCGCGGTCGTCTGCACGGCGCCGTTCTGGCTCGGCGCGCTGGACGGTGTGCCGCTCTCCTTCCGCCTGGCGCTGGCCTTCCTCGCGCTGCTCCAGGTGACGGCCGCGATCCTGAACTCGCTGCCCGTCCCGGGCCTGGACGGCTACGGCGTGATCGAGCCCTGGCTGTCCTACAAGGTCCGGCGCCAGGTGGAGCCGTTCGCGCCGTTCGGCCTGATCGCGGTGTTCGCACTGCTGTGGATCCCGGAGTTGAACGGCTTCTTCTTCGACGCGGTCGACGCACTGCTGCGCGGGCTGGGCGTCAGCGAGATCGAGACGTACTGCGGGCTGGACACCTACCGCTTCTGGCAGGAGTGGTTCGGCGACCAGGACCCGGGCTGCGTGGTGCCGCAGGGGGCGTGAGCCCTCAGCTCGTGGCCGCTTCCGTCTCCGCCCGGTGCTTGCGGTAGTAGAACCACGTCATGTTCGAGGAGAGGCCGACGATCAGCACCCAGACGATCCCGAGGACGATGCTGCCCTGGA
This sequence comes from Streptomyces clavifer, assembly GCF_036345975.1. Taxonomy (NCBI): domain Bacteria; kingdom Bacillati; phylum Actinomycetota; class Actinomycetes; order Kitasatosporales; family Streptomycetaceae; genus Streptomyces; species Streptomyces clavifer. The sequence continues at coordinate 2,147,153 of NZ_CP107793.1, forward strand.
CGAAGGAGACCACGGCCGCCGCGACGGCGAGGACGCAGACGGCGAGGGCGTAGAGAGCGAGGCGGGGCATGAGGGCTGGTGCTCCTGTCCGGGGATGGTGCGCGGTCCCGTCCAGTGTCCCTCATGCCCGTTTCGGCTCCGGGCACGGGCTCACACGTCGGTGGTGCGCAGCCCCGCGTGTGCCTTGTAGCGGCGGTTGACCGAGATCAGGTTCGCGACGAGCGACTCGACCTGGTGCGCGTTGCGCAGCCGGCCCGCGAAGACGCCCCGCATCCCGGGGATGCGGCTCGCGAGTGCCTGCACGGCGTCGGTGTCGGCCCGTGCCTCGCCCAGCACCATGACGTCGGTGTCGATCTCGTCGATCGCCTCGTCCTGGAGCAGCACCGCCGACAGGTGGTGGAAGGCGGCGGTGACCCGGGAGTCCGGCAGCAGGGCGGCGGCCTGCTCGGCGGCGCTGCCCTCCTCGGGCTTCAGGGCGTAGGCGCCCTTCTTGTCGAAGCCGAGCGGGTTGACGCAGTCGACGACGAGCTTCCCGGCGAGCTCCTCGCGCAGCGACTCCAGTGTCGCGGCGTGTCCGTCCCACGGCACGGCGACGATCACGATGTCGCTGCGGCGCGCGCACTCCGCGTTGTCCGCGCCCTCGACGCCGAGGCCGAGCTCGGCTGCGGCGGCCCCGGCCCGGTCGGCGGCGCGGGAGCCGATGACGACCTTCTGCCCGGCGCGGGCGAGGCGGTAGGCGAGACCGCGGCCCTGGGGCCCCGTTCCGCCCAGGACGCCGACGGTCAGCCCGGACACGTCGGGGAGGTCCCAGGGGTCCTTGGCGGGGGGCTTGGCTGCGCTGTCACTGTCATTCGTAGTCATGGCGCCGACCCTACTGCGAGGTAGCGAAGGGCACCCTGCGCCGGCGCCGCTCCGAGACGTCCGTCACGACGACGAAGAGGATCGCGGCGAGCACCGCCACCGGCCCCGCCAGGATCCGGAGGACGAACCAGTCGTCGGCGAAGACGCCGGCCAGCTGGAACGCCGACGACGTCACGGCGCTGCCCCAGAGGACCAGGCCTCCGATGCCGCGCGCCCGCAGCATGCGCGGCGTGGCCCGGCGGCGCGCCCACGCGGGGGCCCGGCCGCGCACGAGCGCGCAGGACAACGGCAGGACCAGGAGGGTCCAGCCGAGCATCCAGGACCAGGCGAAGACGTCTGCTGTGTTCATGGCGTCATCGTCCCAGGCCCGGTGGGGAACGGCAGGGCCCGGTCCCGGCAGCTCCCGTACGGATGGACTGCCGCGTTCCGGCAGTGCGCGGAGGACGGTCGGGGGCATGATGCCGGGTCATGGATGCTGTGCGTGTCGCGTTGTTGCGTGAGGTGCTCGCCGGGACCGAGTGGCCCGCGGCGGCCCGGTTGTTCGCCCGGACCCTGCGGTCGTCGGTCGTCCCCCGCGGCGGCGGCCTGCTGCTGGTGGGGACCGAGGTGTACGAGCCGTGGCACATGGCCGCGCACCTGGTGGACGAGTCCACCTGGTCGGGGCTCCCGCAGCTCCGGCCCACGCTCGTACGCCACCGGGTGGATCCGGACGATCCGGCGCACCTGTCGGCGGGTCTGGGCCGGATCGAGGCGGCCGGGCGGGGCGAGACCCTGCTCGTGGTGGCCCCGGAGCGGCCGGACGGCGGCCTGCTGGAGCGGGTGCACGACGCACGCCGGGCGGGGGCGACGGTGCTGACGCTGGACGGTGGTGACGCGGAGGTGCGCGGGCTCGCCCATGAGGCGCTGACGGTGACCGCGGGGGACGAGGTCGACCTGGACACGGTCCAGCACCTGGTCAGCGCGGCGGCCGGGGAGAACGGCGCGCCCGCTCCGCGGGGGCGCCGCACGTTCAGGGACCGGCTGTCGCGCCTGGCCGACCAGCTGACGGCCCCGCCGCCGGCCCGCTGGTGACGGGGCCCCGGCCGGGCGGGCACCCGGACGCCACCCCGGTCCCGGAAGGGGACCGCGGGCCGGATATACGGTTGCCTGCTGCTCATCGACCTCCGGAACATGGCTCCTCGTGACTTCCCGCCTCCTGCCCGACCTCTCGCCCTGGCGCTCCTCCGCCGACTTCCGACTGCTGTGGGTGCAGGGGCTGATCACCTACTTCGGCAGCTTCATGGCGCTCATCGCGCTGCCGCTCCAGATCAAGGACCTCACCGGTTCGCCGCTCGCCGTCGGCGCCATGGGGGCGGTGGAGCTCGTGCCGCTGATCGTCTTCGGGCTGTACGGAGGGGCGCTCGCCGACTCCGCGGACCGGCGCAAGGTCATCCTGGGCACCGAGGCGGGACTCGGGGTGCTCGCCCTCGTCCTGCTGGCGAACGCCCTCGCGCCCGAGCCCGCGCTCTGGCCGCTCTACGTCGTGGCCGCCGGGGTCTCCGCGCTCGCCGGGCTGCAACGGCCCGCACTGGACTCGCTGATGGCCCGCATCGTGCCGCACGACCAGCTCACCGCGGCCGCCGCGCTGAACTCGCTGCGCTGGCAGGCCGGCGCGATCGCCGGCCCCGCGCTGGCGGGTCTGGTCGTCGCGTACGCGGGGCACGCCACCGCGTACGGCGTCACCGTCGTGACCTTCGCCGTGTCCGTCGTGCTGTGTCTGCGGCTGGCCGCCGCCCCGCCCGCGCACGACGCGCAGAAGCCGTCCCTGCGGGGCATCGCCGAGGGCGCGCGGTACGCCTGGAGCCGGCCCGTCCTGCTGGGGACGTACGCGATCGATCTCGCGGCGATGCTCTTCGCCTTCCCGAACACGATCTTCCCGTTCCTCGCGGACGAGCTGGACGCCGAATGGTCGCTGGGACTGATGTACGCGGCCGGGGCGGTCGGCTCCCTGGTGCTGGGGCTGACCAGCGGCTGGACCTCGCGGGTCCGCCGGCACGGGCTGTTCGTCGTGGGCGGCGCGGCCGTCTGGGGGCTGGCCATCGCCGCGGCGGGATGGTTCGGCAACGTGTGGCTGGTGCTGTTGTGCCTGGCGGTCGCCGGAGCCGGTGACATGCTCAGCGGGCTCGGCCGCTCCACGATCTGGAACCAGACCATCCCGGACGAGCTGCGGGGCAGGCTCGCGGGCATCGAGGTGCTGTCGTACAGCGTCGGCCCCCAGCTGGGCCAGGTCCGGGCCGGTGCGATGGCCGGCTGGACGGGCACCCGGGCCGCCATATGGACGGGCGGGGTGGCGTGTGTCGCTTCGGTCGCGCTGCTGGCTGCGGCGCTGCCGAAGCTGCTCACGTACGACTCCGCGACGGACGAGGACGCGGCGCGCAGGCGGGCGGCGTCCACCGACCCCGCCGGGGTCTGAGGCGGTCCCCTCAGGCCTCGGGCGTCTCGTCCGTGCGGTCGTGCCACTTCGGGTCGTTCTCCCACTCGAGGTTCCGCTCACGCGCCGTGTCCATCGCGTGCTGCGCCTCCTCGCGGGAGGTGTACGGCCCGAAGCGGTCCTTCGCCGGGCACTCGGGACCTTCTTCGACCTTCTTGTGTTCCAGGCAGTAGTACCATTCGCCCGGTTTGCCGACCGTACGCTTCTTGAACAGGGCCATCGTCGGATCCTTTCCTCACTGCCATGCTGCCCCAGGGACGCTGGTTAGACTCGCCGGTATGTCTGGCCAGTCACTTCTCGTACCAGGGGAGATCACTCCCGTCCGTTCCGTTCCGGGAAACATCCGGCGCCCCGAGTACGTCGGCAAGCCCGCCCCCACGCCGTACACCGGGCCGGAGATCCAGGACTCCGAGACCGTGGAGCGCATGCGTATCGCGGGCCGCATCGCCGCGCAGGCGATGGAGGAGGCCGCGAAGCACATCGCCCCGGGCGTCACGACCGACGAACTCGACCGGGTCGCCCATGACTTCATGGTGGACCACGGCGCCTACCCGTCGACCCTCGGCTACCGCGGCTTCCCGAAGTCGCTCTGCTCCTCGCTCAACGAGGTCATCTGCCACGGCATCCCCGACTCCACCGTGCTGCGGGACGGCGACATCGTGAACCTCGACGTCACCGCGTACATCAACGGCGTGCACGGGGACAACAACGCCACCTACCTCTGCGGCGACGTGGACGAGGAGTCGCGGCTGCTCGTGGAGCGCACCCGGGAGTCGCTGAACCGCGCGGTCAAGGCCGTCCGGCCGGGGCGGCAGATCAACGTGATCGGGCGGGTCATCGAGTCGTACGCGAAGCGGTTCGGGTACGGCGTGGTGCGCGACTTCACCGGGCACGGGATCAATTCCTCGTTCCACTCCGGCCTCATCATCCCGCACTACGACAGCCCGCACGCCACGACGGTGATGCAGCCCGGCATGACGTTCACCATCGAGCCCATGCTGACGCTGGGGACCCACGAGTACGACATGTGGGACGACGGCTGGACCGTGGTGACGAAGGACCGCAGGCGGACCGCCCAGTTCGAGCACACCCTGGTGGTCACCGAGACCGGGGCGGACATCCTGACCCTTCCCTGACACCGCACCGCCGAGGGCGGCCGGACCAGGACCCTTACCGACAGCCCGTCGGCAACATATTGACTTAGGTAAGCCTAAGTAGGAGGATCGGCGTATCGGTGCCCGGCGGCGCGCACAGCTGTCGACGTCGATATTTATGCATCTGTCCTGATTTCCCGTCCCCTCGGCCCCCGGAGGCCCGCCTTGGACGCAAGCGCCACGCCCACCCCCTTCTCCACGCTGATCCGCACCGCCTCGCACGAGCAGCACACGGAGGCGGAGTCCTCCAGCTTCATGAGCGACATGCTCGGCGGGCGGCTCGGGGTGGACGCTTACGCGCGGTACACCGAGCAGCTGTGGTTCGTCTACCGGGCGCTGGAGGACGGTGCGGAGGTCCTGCGCGAGGACCCGGTCGCGGGTCCTTTCATACAGCCGGAGCTGATGCGCGCCGCCGAGCTGGAGCGCGACCTGGCGCACCTGCGGGGCGACGGCTGGCGGGACGGCCTGGAGCCGCTTCCGGCCACCGCCGCGTACGCGGAGCGGGTCGCCGAGTGCGCCCGCGACTGGCCGGCCGGTTACATAGCGCACCACTACACCCGTTACCTCGGGGACCTCTCCGGCGGCCAGATCATCCGGGGCACGGCGGAGAAGACCTGGGGCTTCGACCGCAAGGGCGACGGGGTGCGGTTCTACGTGTTCGAGGGGATCGCCAACCCGGCCGCGTTCAAGCGGGAGTACCGGGAGCTGCTGGACGCGGTGAACGCCGACGATCTGGAGAAGCAGCGCATCATCGACGAGTGCAAGCGCGCCTTCGCGCTGAACACGGCCGTCTTCCGTGAGCTCGGCGAGGTCTTCCCGCTGAGCGCCTGACCCACGCGTACGCCGGCCGGTCGTTCAGGTACCGGCCGGCGTACGGGTGCCGCCCTCAGCCCTTGGCCGCCAGCACGACGCGGCCCCCGACCTCCACCGTGCCGTCCGGCGCGGGTGCGGTGAGGATCTGGGAGCCGCGCCCCTGGGTGATGTTGAGGGCGCGGCCGAGCTCGACACTGAGCAGCATGGCCGCCGCGCCCGTCGCCTCGTCCTCCTCCACCCCGTCGTCCCGCCGGGGGAACGCCCGCGCCCGTACGCGCCCGGCCGCCTCGTCCTCCCAGGCCCAGACGTAGAGCCAGCCCTCACCGGGCGGCGGCCCCGTCAGCGCCTCGACCTCGGCGACCGACGCGTACCGCTCCAGGGCCCTGGGCTGCGCCCATTCCGGCCGCACCGTGATCCAGGTGAACTCGCCGTCCTGGCGGGCGAACACGTCCCCGACGGGCAGCTCCAGGATCTCCAGGTCGAGCAGCCACGCGGCGCCGACGAGCGGATGCCCGGCGAACGGCAGCCGCAGACCGGCTGTGCGGATGTCGACGGTCCCGCGCTCCGGGTCGTCCACGAACGCCGTCTCGCTGAAGCCGAGTTTCCGGGCGAGGGCCTGCCGGGACTCGTTGTCGGGGTACCTGCGCCCGTCCCGTACGACGCCGAGCGCGTTGCCGTGCCGTCCGTCCGGGGCGCAGAACACGCGCAGTACGTCGATGCCTTCGGGTACGTCGAACTCGTTCACGTGGGCATTCAAGCACCGTGCGACGGTCCGTGACGCCGCAGGGCCGCACCGGTGGCGTGCCGGTGCGGCCCCGCGGCGTGCCGTGCCGCCCGGATCAGACGGTGCGGCGACGGCGTGCCGCGATCACGACGCCCGCGCCCGCCGCGACGACGACGCCCGAGGCCGCGATCAGTGCGCCGGTCGGGAGGTCGGCGCCGGTGGAGGCGAGGGAGCCCGCGCCGCCGACGGTACCGGCGGTCGTGGAGCCGCCGACCGTACCGCCGGTCGTCGAGCCGCCGACCGTACCGCCGGTCGTGGAGCCGCCTGTCGTGGAGCCGCCGCCGGTCGAGCCCGTGCCGCTGGTGCCACTGGTGCCGCCCGGGAGTTCCGCGTCCTCGTCGAGCGCGACCGCGACGGTGAGGGCGTCGAGCTGCTCGCCCTTCCCGTACATGCCTCCGAACGCCTTCACGCCGTCGGCGCTCAGGGTCGCCGGGACACCCGACAGGGTCACGACGCCTTCCTTCGCGGCGAGTTCACCGGCGGGCAGCTTCAGATCGGCCACCGCGAGACCCGTGTGGGTGGAGACCTTCCCGGTCTCGCGGTCCTTGGTCGTGACGTCGGCGACCAGCGTGCCGGAGGAGCCCTTCACCCGGACCTCCAGGCCGGTGAGGGACAGGTCGAGCGTGTAGGCGTCGCCGTCCTTGTGGCCGAGGAAGTGCACCGTGCCCCCGAACGCGGCGTCCAGGGTCTGCTTCCGCGCGTCGAAGCGGCCGGTGGCGTCGGGGAAGCGGTAGCCGTCGGCCGACGCGGTGGCGCCGCCCGTCGTGACGACCTTGCCGTTGGCGATGGGGCCGGTGATGTACGTACGGAAGGACTTCTTGACGCCCCAGTCCAGGGTCCCGTCGACGACCGCGCCCTGTTCGGCGGCCGGGGTGGTGGCCGTCGCGGACGGCGCCGGGGACGCCGGCGTGGTGGGCTCGCCGGTGGGCGCGGCCGTCGGCTCCTTCGTCGGCTCCTCGGTCGGCTCCTTCGTGGGCTCCTCGGTCGGTTCCTTCGTGGGCTCCTTCGTCGGCTCCTCGGTCGGCGGCGGGGTGACCGCCTTGACCGAGAGGGTGGCGGGATCGAGCACCTCGCCCTCGGCGTACTGGCCGTCGACGGCGTCCGAGCCGGCCTTGGTGAGGGTGGCCGGGATGTCCTTGAAGACCATCGCGCCGCCCTCGCCCTGGCCGGGCCGGACCTTCGACAGGTCGAGCGCCGCGACCGCGACGTCGTCCTGGGTGCCCTGCGGGGTCTTCACGTCGGCGGTGATCGCGCCGCCCGTGCCGGCCGTGGAGACCTTCACGTCGGAGAGCGTGATGTCGAGGACTCCGCCGTGGGCGCTGAAGTTGACGCTGCCGTCGAAGGCCGTGTCCGTGCCGTGGGTGCCCGTGTCGTAGGTGCCCTCGCCGTTGGCGAAGGTGAACACCCCGTTGCCCGCGGCCTGGGTGGCGCCGTCCGCGACGGTGATCTTTCCGGCGGCGCCGATGTATCTGCGGAAGGACGCCTTGAAGCCCCAGTCCAGCGTGCCGTCCGTCAGCTCCATGACGGGGGCCGGGGCGGCCGCGGTGGCCGTGCTGTCGGCGGCGAGCGCGGGAAGGGTGAACGTCGCGCCGAGGGCGGCCGCGGTGGCGACGGCTGCGGCGAGGGCTGCGGGGCGGCGATGGGATGCCATGGGGTGTGACTCCTGGGGAACGGAAGTGGTGGGAGAGAACGGGAAGGGGAGTTCGTCACTCGTTCCGGGCGGTACGGCGCCTGCGCGCCAGGTACAGCACGGCGGCGAGCAGCGCCGCACCACCGCCCGCAGCGAGGTACGTGCCGGTGCGGGAGGTGGACTCGGCGGCGACCGGACGGGCGTCCGGGGTGGCGGCGGGCTTCGTCGCGGGTGTCCCGGACGGTTCGGCCGCGGTGCCCAGGTCGGGCAGGGCGGGCAGTTCCGCCTCGGCGTCGACGGCGACGGCCAGCGAGACCGGGTCCATCGCCGTGCCGGCCCTGTAGAGCGATCCGAAGGCCTTGGAGCCGTCGGCGGTGAGTGTCGCGGGGGCCTCGGTGAGGACGGCGAGTCCGTGCGCCGGGGTGAGCTTCCCGGCGGCGAAGGTGATCAGCGGGACGTCCTTGCTGGTGGCGCCCTTGCTGGTGACGTCCGCCAGGAGCGTCCCCCTGCCCGAGGCCACGCGGACCGCGACCCCGGCCAGTCGCAGGTCGAGGCCGTCCGCACCGGTGAAGCGGACGCTGCCGGCGAAGGCCGCGTCCAGGGTCCCCTCCTCCGCGTCGTACGAGCCCGTGCCCTTCGGGAAGCGGAAGAGGGCCCCGCCGTCCTGGGCTCCCCCGGCGAGCGTCCACTTCCCCCGGCCGACGGAGCCGGTGACGTACTCCCGGAAGGTGCGGCGCACTCCCCAGTCCACCGCGGCGTCCTCGAAGCGGCCCGCGGTCTCCTTCTTCGACGTCTTCGGCTTCCCGGAGGTCTTCGGCTTCTCCGGCGGGGCGGCGGACCTGGAGGCCTGCGGCTCCGCGGCCGGGGCGCTCGTATCCACGGAGAGGCTGACCGGGTCGAGCGGTGTGCCCGCCGCGTAGTAGCCGGCGAAGGCCGTCGCGCCCTGCGAAGTCAGCGTCGCCGGGATGTTGTCGAGGGCCACGGGGGTGGATCCGCCCCGCATGTCTATCCCGGAGAGGCCGAGCGTGGCGAGGGGCACCTGGGCGGACGAGGTGACCCGGCCGCTCCCCCGGTCCTTGCTGACCATGTCCGCGTAGACGGTTCCGCCTCCCCCGGAGATCCGGACGGTGGGGCGGCTGATGGTGAGGTCGAGTTCGCTGCTGCCGTCGGCCTTCCGATGGCCTGTGAAGCGCACCCCGCCGGAGAACCCGGCCCGGAAGGACCCGTCCGCCGGATCGTAGGAGCCGGTGGCGGAGTGGAAGCGGAACCGGCTTCCGCCGACCGTCGCGGCCCCGCCCGTCAGGCTCCAACCGCCCTGCGCGACGGGCCCGGTGACGTAGCTCTGGAAGGAGGACTTGATGCCCCAGTCCAGCCTGCCGCCCTGCACCGTACGGCCGGCCGCGTGCGCGGTGGTGGCCGGAAGCAGGGTCGCCGCCAGCGTCGCGAGAAGCGCGACGACGAGCGCGCGGACGGATCTGGACGGCGGCATGGAGACCCTCCGAGGACTGGTGAATAAGGCAAGGCTAACCTAACCTCAATCGAGCCTGTGCCGGAACCCCCTCCGTCACGAAGCTCCCGAACAACCCCGAAATCCCCCGAAACACCGAGGACGGTGCCCCGTGCGTTTCCCCCAGTACCCCGCCGCGACGGGCAGAGGAGGCGTACGGCCACGCACCGGACGGCTCGGATCCCTGGCCGCCCTCCTGGTGCTCTCCGCGGTGCTCACCGGCTGCGGCGGCACCGGAGATCCAGCGGCGAGGCCCGCCGGGGCGTCAACCGCCGCCGCCGCGGCCGACGTTGTCGAGCCCCTGGCCACGGCTCCCGACCCCCGGCTGCCCGTGACCGTGGAGTCGGCGGACGGGGCGGAGGTCACCGTGACCTCCGCCGACCGGATCGTTCCGCTCACCGGATCGCTCAGCGAGATCGTGTTCACCCTCGGATTCGCCGAGCAGGTGGTGGCCCGCGACATCACCGCCACCTTCGAACAGGCCCGGAGACTTCCGGTGGTGACCCGCGCTCACGACGTCTCGGCGGAGAGCGTGCTGTCCCTGCGGCCGACGGTCGTCCTCGCGGACACCACGACCGGCCCCGCCGAGGCCGTCAGCCAGATCCGCGACGCCGGGATCGCGCTCGTCGTCGTCGAACCCGCCAAGGAGCTCGCCGACGTGGGCCGCCGGATCGACACCGTGGCCGCGGCCCTGGGCGTGAGGTCCTCCGGGGACGAACTGAAGGCACGCACGGAGTCCCGCATCGACGCCGTGCGCCGGACGATCCCCGCCCACGAGGACGGCGCCGGACCACGCGTCGCCTTCCTCTACCTGCGCGGCTCGGCCTCGGTCTATCTCCTGGGCGGCCGGGAGTCCGGCGCCGGTTCGCTGCTCGAGGCCGCGGGCGCGGTCGACGCGGGCAGGGCCTCCGGGCTGACGAAGGACTTCACCCCCATCACCAGCGAGGCGCTGGCCGAGGCGGCACCGGACGCGATCCTCGTCATGAGCAAGGGGCTCGACTCGGTGGGCGGTCCCGACGGCCTCGTCAGGATCCCCGGTGTGGCCGAGACGCCTGCCGGCATGGACCGCCGGATCGTCTCGATCGACGACGGGGTACTGCTCAACTACGGGCCGCGCACCGACCGGGTGCTGGCGGAACTCGTCGACCAGCTCTACCCGGCGGGCGGGGACGGCGCATGACGGCCGCCGCCCACCACTCGCCCGCGGGCACCGACGGCGTGAGGACCGTCCGGCGGCGCGGCAGGGCGTTCACCCTCACCGTCGTGCTGACCGCCGCGCTCCTCGTCGGCTGCCTCCTCTCCGCCGGACTCGGTGCGTACAGCATCCCGCTGGGCGACGTCCTCTCCTCCGTCCAGCACCGGACCGGCCTCGGCGGGCAGGCGCTGGACAGGGTCGGCGAGAGCGTCCTGTGGAACGTACGGCTGCCGAGGGTCGTCCTCGCCCTGCTCGTCGGGGCTTCCCTGGGCTGCGCGGGGGCTCTGATGCAGGGGGTGTTCGGCAATCCGCTGGCCGAGCCCGGGGTCATCGGGATCTCCTCGGGCGCGGCGGTCGGCGCGGTCGCCTGCATCGCGCTCGGGCTGGACTTCTTCGGCAACTGGACGATCACGGTCTGCGCGTTCGTCGCCGGCCTGGCCACGGTCCTCCTGGTGTACGTGCTGTCGCGCTCCGGCGGCCGGACCGAGGTGGTGACGCTGATCCTCACCGGTATCGCGGTCAACGCCTTCGCGGGTGCGCTGATCGGCCTGTTCATCTTCTTCGCGGACAACGCGCAGATCACCCAGATCACCTTCTGGCAGCTCGGCTCGCTGGCCCAGGCGACCTGGCCCAAAGTGCTCGCGGTGCTGCCGTGCGCGGTGCTCGGTCTGCTCGTCGCCCCCTTCTACGCGCGCGAGCTGGACCTGCTGGCCCTCGGGGAGCGCCCCGCCCGCCATCTGGGAGTGGACGTCGAACGGCTCCGGATCGTGCTCGTCCTCGTCGTGGCGCTGCTGACCGCCGCCGCGGTGGCCGTCGCCGGGATCATCTCCTTCGTGGGCCTGCTCGTCCCGCATCTGCTGCGGATGGCCAACGGCCCCGGCCACCGCTTCCTCGTCCCCGGCAGCGCGCTCGGGGGTGCGCTGGTGCTCGTGGCGGGCGACCTCGCGGCGCGCACCGTGGCCGATCCCGCCGAGCTGCCGCTCGGTGTGCTGACCGCTCTCCTCGGCAGTCCGTTCTTCTTCTGGCTGCTGCGCAGGACCCGTCGCAAGCAAGGTGGTTGGGCATGAATCCGGTGCGCAGGCTGTTCGCGGTACGCGACCGGGAGCTGCCCTCCCCCGTCCCCGCGGGCTCGCCCGTCGCCGAGGCGGACGGGCTGAGTGTCCGGCTGGGACGGCGGCAGGTCCTCGACTCCGTGGGGCTGGCCGCCCGGGCGGGCGAGGTACTGGCGCTCGTGGGACCGAACGGGGCCGGGAAGTCGACCCTGCTGGCGGCACTGGCCGGCGATCTGCCCGCGGCCGTCGGCGAGGTGCGCATCGGCGGCCGTCCGGCCGCCGCCTGGTCGGCGCCCGAACTCGCCCTGCGCCGGGCCGTGCTGCCGCAGTCCGCCGTGCTCTCCTTCCCGTTCCCGGTCGAGGACGTCGTACGGATGGGGCGGGCGCCCTGGGCGGGGACGGCCCGGGAGGACGAGGACGACGCGGCCGTCGCCACGGCGATGGCCGCGACGGAGGTCACGGACTTCGCCGCCCGCCCGTTCTCCGCGCTGTCGGGCGGGGAGCGGGCCCGGGTCGCACTGGCCCGGGTGCTGGCGCAGCGCACCCCGCTGCTGCTCCTGGACGAACCGACGGCCGCGCTGGACCTGCGCCACCAGGAGCTGGTGCTGCGGATCTGCCGGGAGCGGGCCGCCGCCGGCGACGCGGTGGTGGTGGTGCTGCACGACCTGGGGCTCGCCTCGGCCCACGCCGACCGGGCCGCCGTGCTGCACGGCGGCCGGATAGCGGTGGCCGGGCCGCCCGCCGAGGTGTTCACGGGTGCACTGCTCGGCGAGGTGTACCGGCAGCCGGTGGAGGTGTTCCCGCATCCGCGGACCGGGGTGCCGCTCATCGTGCCGGTAAGGGGCTCTTGACCCACGTTTGACCTTCCTGTGGGTTCCCCATGAACAGGCCGTGACCAGGCCGTTTCCCCTGCCCCCGGGTGAGAGCCGAATCACTTCCGTGACGGGTATGCGCCAGGTAAGGCAGCGTTAAGTTAGGTCCGCCTCACCTCCTTTCGTCCGACCCTCCTCCCGTTCTTACGTCCCCCGTGGAGCCCGCATGCGAGCCGTTCGTTTCTCCGTCGTCACCGCTGCCGCGACCGTGGCCGCTCTGACCGCCGTCACGGGCTGCGCCGAGAAGAGCGACGCCAAGGGGGACGGTGCCGTCCAGGTCGTCGCGAAGGACGACTCCTGCGAGGTGTCGAAGACGAGCATCCCGGCCGGCCACGTCGAACTGGCCGTGGAGAACAAGGGGTCCAAGGTCACCGAGGTGTACGTCCTGTTCCCGGACGACCGCATCGTCACCGAGCGCGAGAACATCGGCCCCGGGACCAGGGCGCGGATCACGGCCGAGATCAAGGCCGGGACGTACGAGATCGCCTGCAAGCCCGGTATGAAGGGCAAGGGCATCCGGCAGACCGTCGAGGTCACGGGCGGCAGGTCCGCGGCGCGGAGCCCCGAGATGGACACGGCCGTCGCCGGCTACCGCACCTACGTACAGGCACAGGCCGACGAGACGCTGCCGAAGGTGAAGGTCTTCACGGACGCCGTGGCCGCGGGTGACGTCGAAGCCGCGAAGAAGGCGTACGCCGGCTCCCGCATCGGCTGGGAGCGCACCGAGCCGGTCGCCGAGTCCTTCGGGGACATCGACCCGAAGGTCGATGTCCGCGAGGACGGCCTGGAGGACGGCCAGAAGTGGACCGGCTGGCACCGCCTGGAGAAGGCGCTGTGGCAGGACGAGAAGCTGGGTGCCGAGGAGAAGGCGCTCGCCCCCCTCCTCCTCGCGGACCTGACCGACTGGCAGAAGCGGGTCGGCAGGGCAGAGATCACCCCGACCTCGATGGCGAACGGCGCCAAGGAGCTCCTGGACGAGGTCGCCACCGGCAAGGTCACCGGCGAGGAGGAGCGCTACAGCCACACCGACCTCGTCGACTTCAAGGCGAACGTCGAAGGCGCCGAGAAGTCCTACGAACTCCTCAAGCCGATCGCGACGAAGAACGACGCGGCACTGACCGCCTCCCTGGACAAGCAGTTCGCGTCGCTGAACACCCTGCTGGACACCTACCGCGCGGACCGCACCTCCTACGACTTCACCTCGTACGACAAGGTCGGCAAGGCGGACCGCAAGAAGCTCTCCGACGCCGTCAACGCGCTGGCTGAGCCGCTGTCCAAGCTGGCAGCCGCGGTGACGAAGTAATGGGGCCGGCGAGCCCCGGGGAGCGGGAGCCGGCCCCGTCCCGCCGCGCCCTGCTGGGCTGGGGCGGCGCGGGACTGGCCCTCGGCGCCGCGGCGGCGGGTGGCGCGGTCGCCGCCGTGCGCGCGGGCGGGGACCCGGAGCCGGCCGCGGACAGTGGGGCGGCGGTGCCGTTCCACGGGCCGCACCAGGCCGGCATCGCCACCGCCGTACAGGACCGGCTGCACTTCGCGTCGTTCGACGTGACGACCGAGGACCGGGCCGAGCTGGTCGCGCTGCTCCGGGAGTGGACACGCGCCGCCGAGCGCATGACGGCCGGGCACACCGTGGGCGAGGGCGCGTACGGCGGCCTCGCCGAGTCGCCGCCGGACGACACGGGCGAGGCCCTGGGCCTGCGTCCGTCGCGGCTGACGCTCACCGTCGGCTTCGGCCCGTCCCTGTTCGCCAGGGGCCGGTTCGGCCTGGACGGCCGGCGCCCCGAGGCGCTGGTGGATCTGCCGAAGTTCCCCGGCGACAACCTCGACGCCACCCGCAGCGGCGGCGACCTGTGCGTCCAGGCGTGCGCGGACGACCCGCAGGTAGCGGTGCACGCGATCCGCAACCTCGCCAGGATCGGCATGGGCCGCGCCTCGGTCCGCTGGTCGCAGCTGGGCTTCGGCAAGACGTCCTCGACGACGCCCGACGCCCAGACCCCCCGCAACATGATGGGCTTCAAGGACGGCACCCGGAACATCGCGGGCACGGACGCCGCCGCACTGAAGAAGCACGTGTGGGTCGGCGGGTCGGACGACGCCGGGTGGATGACCGGGGGTTCGTACCTGGTGGCCCGGCGCATCCGCATGCACATCGAGACCTGGGACCGGGCTCCGCTCCAGGAGCAGGAGGACATCTTCGGCCGGGACAAGGGCGAGGGCGCTCCGGTCGGCAGGTCCGCGGAGCGCGACGAGCCCTTCCTGAAGGCGATGCTGCCGACCGCGCACGTACGGCTCGCCCACCCGGACACCAACGACGGGGCGACGATCCTGCGCCGCGGCTACTCCTTCACCGACGGTACGGACGGCCTGGGCAGGCTCGACGCCGGACTGTTCTTCCTCGCCTACCAGCGCGACGTCCGCAGGGGCTTCGTGCCGGTGCAGCGCAGCCTCGCGGCCCACGACGCGCTCAACGAGTACATCCAGCACGTGGGTTCGGCCGTCTTCGCCGTTCCGCCGGGCGTCCGGGACAAGGACGACTGGTGGGGCCGGGCACTGTTCTCGTGACCCGGGCCGTTTCCCTGACCGACACCGTGGAAGGACCGGCATGTTCGGCAACTATCTGATCGGCCTGCGCGAGGGCCTGGAGGCCGGCCTGGTCGTCTGCATCCTCGTCGCGTACCTGGTCAAGACCGGCCGCCGTGACGCACTGCGCCCGGTGTGGACCGGGATCGGCATCGCCTGCGGCATCTCGCTGGCCTTCGGCGCCGTGCTCGAATTCGGCTCCCAGGAGCTGACGTTCGAGGCGCAGGAGATGCTCGGTGGTTCGCTGTCGGTCCTCGCCGTGGGTCTGGTGACCTGGATGGTGTTCTGGATGCGGCGGACGGCGCGGCACCTGAAGGCGGAACTGCACGGCAGGCTCGACGCGGCGCTCGCGATGGGTACCGGCGCACTGGTCGCCACCGCCTTCCTGGCGGTGGGCCGCGAGGGCCTGGAGACCGCGCTGTTCGTGTGGGCCTCGGTGCGGGCGAGCGGTGAGGGCTCCTCGTCACCGCTGGTGGGTGTGCTGCTGGGCATAGCGACCGCGATCGTACTGAGCTGGCTGTTCTACCGGGGTGCCCTGAAGATCAATCTGTCGAGGTTCTTCACGTGGACGGGCGGCATGCTCGTGGTCGTGGCCGCCGGGGTGCTCGCCTACGGGGTGCACGACCTCCAGGAGGCCCGCTTCCTCGGCGGTCTGCGGAACAAGGCGTTCGACATCACGACCACCATTCCGCCGGACAGCTGGTACGGCACCCTGCTCAAGGGCGTCTTCAACTTCCAGGCCGACCCGACCGTCCTCCAGGTCACGGTGTGGGCGCTGTATCTCATCCCCACGCTCGCGCTGTTCCTCGCCCCGGTAGGGTTCGGACGGTCAGTGCGGACGACGGATCAGAAGGCGCAGAAGGCAACGGATGAGAAGGCTGGGTCGACTGGCGGCGGGTCTCGCGACGGTCACGGTGCTGAGCGTGACGGCGAGCGGCTGCGTGACGGTGCACGGCGAACTGGAAGTCGTACCGGGAGCGACGAAGTCTGAGGCCGCGCAGGCCCTGGAGGACTTCACCGCCGCCTACAACAAGGCGGACGAGGCGTACGATCCGGCGCTGGACGCGGACCGGGTGACCGGTTCGCTCGGCGCGATCAACCAGGCCGGCCTGACAGCGCGTCAGAAGAACAACCCGGGCGGCAACAAGGCGCACAGGCCGCTGGAGCTGACCGACGCCTCGTACACGATTCCCAAGAAGGCGGGCTGGCCGCGCTGGTTCGTCGCGGACACCGACTCCAACCGCGACCAGGACGGCGGGAAGCTGGACACCCGCTGGCTGCTGGTGTTCGTCCGCGCGGGAGCGGACGCGCCGTGGAAGGCCGCCTACCTGGCGGTCGTTCCCCCGTCCCAGGTCCCGAAGTTCCGCAAGGACGCCGACGGCTGGGCGCAGCCCGTGCCCGGCGGGGACGCGGACACGACCCTGGCCACCGCTCCCGCGGAGCTGAGCACGGCCTACACGGACTACCTCAAGGACGGCACCCCGGACGTCTTCGCCCCGGGGGCGACGACCACGGGCTGGCGGGACACGCGGAAGAACACCCGGCGGGCGGGCTTCTCGTTCCAGTACGTCGATCAGCCGCTGGACACCGGGACGTTCGCTCCCCTGGGTCTGACGACCGAGGACGGCGGGGCGCTGGTCTTCTTCAGCAGCAAGCACTTCGAGCGGCAGACGGCGGCCGAGGGGCTGCGGCCGGCGGTCACCCCGGACGTCAGGGCCCTGCTGACCGGCGAGGTCAGGACCACCCTCACCAAGGAGCGGGTCTCCAGCCAGCTGGTCTACGTGCCCAAGAGGGGCGCCGGGGACGAGGGGGGCAGGGTCAGGGTGCTGAACAGGCTGCCCGGCCTGATCGCCGCGAAGGGCTCCTGACCGCGGCAGGAGCCCCTTGCCCCTTCGGGCCGCCGCCCGTCGGGGGCGGTCCTCAGCGGCTGAGCGGCCAGCCCACCGCGTCGTGGTCGAGATCGCTCGCCGCGGCCGAGTCCGCGTACCGCGCACAGGCGTCGGTGAGCGTCTCCAGCAGGTTCAGCGGATCCGGCAGCGGGTTCTCCGGACCGCGGATCCAGTGCACGTCCAGCTCACCGGGGAGCCGGGCCGGCGGCAGGAGGACATAGCTTCCGCGGCAGTGCCAGCGGAGCCCCGGATGTTCGTCCATCGTCTCCGGGTGGCAGTCCAGCTCGCAGGGCCACCACTCGTCCTCGTCCTCGGGGGTGCCGCGGGTGGCGGTGAAGAAGAGGATCCGGTCATCACCGGACTGGGCCACGGGACCGACGTCGACACCCGCCTCGATGAGGCGCTCCAGGGCGGCCAGGCCGGCCGGGAGGGGGACGTCGAGCACGTCGTGCACCATGCCCGTCGCCGTGATGAAGTTGGCCAGCGGCTGTCCCTCGGCCCAGCGCTCGATCTGGTCGCGGTCGGTCGTGGACTGCGTCTGCCAGGCGAACGAGACGGGATGCCGGGCGGGGGTGGGGCAGCCGACGCGCTCGCACGAACATCGGTAACCGGACGGATGCGCGGCGGGTGAGATCGGCATTCCTGCCTCGGCGACGGCCAGGAGCAGCGCCAGCCGGGCCGCGTCGTCGGCTTCCGGCTGTGGTTTCGGCCGCCGGCGCAGCCACTGGGAAATCCTGCTCTCTGTGCCGCGAAAGCGGCCGGAATCGGCGCCCATCTATCCCCTCACCTCAGCGGTTACCTGTCCATCGTCCCACCATCCTGCTCCTGGAGTGGCCAGAGTCCCCAAGCGGGGTCCCCGGAGCACCACGCAGAGGCGGACGTCGGCTACCGGGTGTCATGGACGGAGGGCTCCGCCTCGGGGCTCGGCGGACAGTCCTCCGAGGGCGTAGTCGACGATCGCGTCCGCGTACGCGTGGGTGAGCGGCAGGGTTCTCAGCAGCCAGCGGTGGGTGAGTGGGGCGATCAGCAGCTCCAGCGCGATGCGCGGATCGATGTCCGCGCGCAGCTCGCCCGACGCCTGCGCGGCGCGCAGGCGTGTGACATACAACTGGATCGACGGATCGAGCAGATGCTCGACGAACCGGGCGCCGAGGTGGGGATCGACGATGCCCTCGGCGGTCAGCGCGCGGGTGGGCCCCGCGATGGCGGGGTCGTTCAGTTCGTCGACGGTGGCCCGCAGGACGAGCCGGAGGTCGGCCGCCAGGTCCCCGGTGTCCGGGATCCCGCCCTCGCCCTCCCCCGCGGCCTCCTCGGCCTGCCGGGCCGCGAGGTCGAGGAACGCCTCCATGAGGACGGCGGCCTTCGAGGGCCACCAGCGGTAGATCGTCTGCTTGCCGACCCCGGCGCGGGCGGCGATACCCTCGATCGTCGTCCGCGCGTAGCCCGTCTCGCCGACGAGGGCGAGGGCCGCGTCGTAGATCGCGCGGCGGGAGCGGTCGCTGCGGCGGCTGGAGTCGGGAGCCTTGTGCGGTGACATCCGCCCAACCTACACCTCACGGTCCGATACGTATCGTCTTGCCGTGTGCCGCCCGCGTCCGGAGCTCCGGCCTGCGCCGCCCCCGACCGCCCCCGTGTGAACCACCCGATCGGATCACTGCGCAACGGCCGGGAGCGGCGCACCATGAATGCACGCACAGACCGTGCGCATCCCACCGTTCCGCAGCCCCGCTGCCGTTCGTGAGGAGCCTGCATTGAACCGTGACGCCACCCCCCGTCGCTACCTGATGTGCGCCCCGGCCCACTTCAGGGTCACGTACTCCATCAACCCGTGGATGGACCCCTCGAAACCCGTGGACCTGCCCCTGGCCAACACCCAGTGGGAGGATCTGCGCGACCGGTACCGCTCGCTCGGCCACACCGTCGAGCTGCTCACCCCCCGCCCCGACCTGCCCGACATGGTGTTCGCCGCCAACGGGGCCACCGTGATCGACGGCCGGGTGCTCGGCGCGCTGTTCGCGTACCGGGAGCGGTACGCGGAGGCCGAGGCCCACCGGGAGTGGTTCCGGACCGACGGCTGGACCGACATCCATGAGCCGGCCCATGTCAACGAGGGCGAGGGCGACTTCGCCGTGACCGCCTCGTACCTCCTGGCCGGGCGCGGCTTCCGTTCCAGTCCGCTGTCCCACGGCGAGGCACAGGAGTTCTTCGGGCGGCCGGTGATCGGCCTGGATCTGGTGGACCCGCGCTACTACCACCTGGACACGGCGCTGTGCGTCCTCGACGACGCGGCCGACGAGGTCATGTACTACCCGGGGGCGTTCTCGCCGGGGAGCCGGGCCGTGCTGGCCCGGCTCTTCCCGGACGCGCTCGTCGCCGAGGAGGCCGACGCCGTGGCGCTGGGCCTCAACGCGGTCAGCGACGGTCGTCACGTGCTGCTCCCGCAGGCCGCCACGGGGCTGCTGGACCCGCTGCGGGACCGGGGCTTCGAACCGGTGCCGATGGATCTGGGCGAGCTGCTCAAGGGCGGCGGCAGCGTGAAGTGCTGCACCCAGGAGCTGCGGCCCCGGCCCGTGCCCCGGGAGGGCGCGGTCTAGAGGTCCCGCTGCGCGGGGGGCGGCCAGGGGTCCCCCCACGCGGTGTCCCGGGCGGCGCGGTACAGCTCGCCGTGCCGCTTGGTGACCGTGGCGCGCCGGAGGCCCTCGTCCCGGGTGCAGAGCTCCAGCAGTACCTGGCCCTTGCGGATCTGGGGCCTGCGGGTGACCCGCTCGCGCACCGGGCCGGTGGGGAAGCGGGTCGCCACGACGTAGCTGAACTTCTCGTCCTCGTGGCTGAGCGAACCTCCCTTCACCTGGCGGTGCAGGGAGGAGCGGCTGACCCGCGCCGAGAAGTGGCACCAGTCCTTGCCCGGTTCGATGGGGCAGGCGGCGCTGTGCGGGCACGGCGCCGCGACGGTCAGCCCGGCGGCGACGAGCCGGTCGCGGGCCTCGATGACACGGTCGTAGCCGTCGGGGGTGCCCGGTTCGACGATCACCACGGCCCGGGCGGCGTCCGCGGCGGCGTCCACCAGCGCGGTCCGGTCCGCGGGCGTGAGCTCCTTGAGGACGTACGAGACGGTCACCAGGTCCGTGGGCGCCAGCTCCAGTGCCGTCCCGATCCGGGCCCGCTCCCAGGTGGCGGCGCGCAGCCCGGGGATGCCGGAGGCGTCGGCCAGCTCGCGGCCGAGGGCGAGGGCGGGCTCGGCCCAGTCCAGGACCGTGGTCCGCGGCCCGTCCCAGGCCCCCGCGACGGCCCAGCTCGCCGCGCCCGTACCGCCCCCGATGTCGGTGTGCGTGGCGGGCTCCCACTCCGGTGCGGCTTCGCGCAGCGCGGCGAGGCAGGCGCGTACGGCCTCGAACGTCGCGGGCATCCGGTACGCGGCGTACGCGGCGACGTCCGAGCGGTCGCGCAGGACCGGGGCGTCGGTGGGGGTGGTCCCGCGATAGCTGGCGATGAGCCGGTCGACGGCGCGCGCGGCCTGGGTGGGCGGCAGCCCGTCGAGCAGTGCGGCCAGGGCCGTGCGCAGGGCTTCCGCGGTGGGGAGGGTGGCGTTCACCGCCGAATTGTAGGCGCAGTGGACCGTCCCCCCGCAGCCCGGTGGTCCGGCACGGACCGGGACCGAACGCGCGGCTGCCGGACGAGTCCCCGTCCGGCAGCCGCGCGTTCCGCCGGAAAGGCCAAGGACCGCCTGCGCCTGCCGGGTTATCCGCGCGTCGGCTGATCCCGCAGCCCGGGCCTGTTCCGCCACGGCCTGCACAGGACCAGGAAGCAGGCCATGGCGGACAGGGCGCAGACGACCTGCACCACGGCCATGGGCACGGCCGTCCGCTCGCCCGCGATGCCGACGAGCGGTGAGGCGATGGCGCCGATGAGGAACGACGACGTACCGAGCAGGGCGGAGGCCGACCCGGCGGCGTGGCGCGTCCGCATCAGGGCCTGGGTGTTGGTGTTGGGCATGGCCAGGCCCATGGCCGACATGAGCACGAACAGCCCGGCGGCCACCGGCAGCAGGCCGACGTCGCCGAAGACTCCGGAGGTCATCAGCAGCAGGGCGATCGCGGCCAGCGAGATGACCGCGAGGCCGAAGCCGAGTGCCTTGTCGAGGCTGACCCGGCCGACCAGGATCTTGCCGTTGATCTGGCCGACGGCTATCAGGCCGATCGAGTTGATCCCGAAGAGCAGGCTGAAGGTCTGCGGCGAGGCGCCGTAGATCTCCTGCACGACGAAGGGCGAGGCCGCTACGTAGGCGAAGAGCGCGGCGAAGGCGAGGCTGCCCGCGACCATGTAGCCGGTGAACACCCGGTCGGCCAGCAGTCCGCGCATGGTGCGCAGGGCGTCACCGACGCCGCCGGTGTGCCGCTGCGACTCGGGCAGCGTCTCGTGCAGCCACTTCCAGACGACGAGGGTGAGCAGGACGCCGACGACGGTCAGGACGGCGAAGATGCCGCGCCAGTCGGTGAACCGCAGGACCTGTCCGCCGATCACGGGCGCGATGACGGGGGCGACACCCGAGATGAGCATCAAGGTCGAGAAGAACCTGGCCATCTCGTCGCCGTCGTAGAGGTCGCGCACCACGGCCCGGGAGATGACGATGCCGGCCGCGCCGGCCAGGCCCTGCAGCAGGCGGAAGCCGATGAGGAGTTCCGCGGAGGGGGCGAAGGCGCAGATCGCGGTGGCGATCACGTAGACGATCATGCCGAGGAGCAGCGGCTTGCGCCGGCCCCAGCGGTCGCTCATCGGCCCCACGACGAGCTGGCCGAGGGCCATGCCGGTGAGACAGGCGGTCAGGGTGAGCTGGACGGTCGAGGCCGGGGCGTGCAGCGAGTCGGTGACCGCGGGCAGCGCCGGCAGGTACATGTCCATGGACAGCGGCGGCAGGGCGGTGAGCCCGCCGAGGACCAGGGTGACCAGGAGTCCGGCGCGCCGCGCGGCAGCGGTGACGGTGGCGGCGCCGGGGAGGGTCGGTGGGGGTACGTGGACCGTGTGTTCTTCGTGTCGTTCCTGCTGGGCCCGGCTCACGCCGCTGTCCGGCATCATCGTCTCCGCTTCGTTGAATCCGCATCTATGCTCTCAGGTCAGTCGTAGTGGTCGATACCTTTTTCTGTGAGGCGGGCGGCATGAGCGGGACTGTGCGTTGGGGTGTTCTGGCGACGGGCGGCATAGCCGCCACGTTCACGGCGGACCTGCTGGCGATGAAGGACTCCGGGGCCGAGGTCGTGGCGGTGGGCTCCCGTTCGGAGGCGTCCGCCAAGGTGTTCGCCGACCGGTTCGGGATCGAGCGGGCGTACGGCAGCTGGGCGGAGCTCGTCGCCGACGACGACATCGATGTCGTCTACGTGGCCACGCCGCACTCCGCGCACCGGGAGGCGGCCGGGCTGGCACTGGAGGCCGGGAAGCACGTGCTGTGCGAGAAGGCGTTCACGCTCAACGCGCGGGAGGCGCGGGAGCTGGTGGCCCTGGCCCGGGAGCACGGGGTGTTCCTGATGGAGGCCATGTGGACGTACTGCAATCCGCTGATCCGCCGGATGACCGAGCTGGTGCGGGACGGCGCCATCGGCGAGATCCGCACGGTGCAGGCCGACTTCGGTTTCCTGGGCACCTTCGGCGCCGAGCACCGGCTGCGGGATCCCGCCCTGGGCGGCGGTGCGCTGCTGGACCTCGGCGTCTATCCGGTGGCGTTCGCGCAGCTGCTGCTGGGTGAGCCGGACCGGGTGCAGGCAGACGCGCTGCTGTCCCCGGAGGGCGTCGACCTGAACACCGGGATGCTCCTGGGCTGGGAGTCGGGGGCCACGGCGCTGCTGAGCTGCTCGATCGTGGGTGACCTGCCCACCACGGCGTCGGTCACCGGCACGGCCGGCCGGATCGACTTCCCGCAGGGCTTCTTCCATCCGGAGCGCTTCGTCCTGCACCGGCCCGGCCGGGAGCCCGAGGAGATCACCACGGGCCCGGGCCCCGAGGGCCTCACGGGCATGCAGTTCGAGGCGGCCGAGGTGATGCGTGCGGTGCGCGCGGGTGAGACGGAGTCCCCGCTGGTGCCGCTGGACGGCTCGCTCGCCGTGATGCGGACGCTCGACGCGGTACGTGAACGCGTCGGCGTCCGCTATCCGGCGGACGACCTCGTCTGACCGTCCCGGCCGGCGGCGGGGCCGGGTCACGCGGGGGTGAGCCCCTGGTGCCCGGCCTCGGTGACGAAGGACGCGGCCGTGGTCACGGGCGCGCCGGGGGTGGTCACGGCCGGCACCGTGCGGAAGTCGGCGCGCGCCTGGTCCGCGCCGAGGGTGACGAGCGCGTAGCCGCGGCGGCCGTCGTAGAACTTCATGTGCGGGTTCGCCCGCGTCAGGTTGTTCCAGTTGGCGGGCTTCTCGGCGCCGTCCTTGCCGCTGGAGATCGAGGTGGCCACGATCTCCGTGCCGAGGGTCCGGGAGGCCGGGTCGTCGAAGTCCTTCTTCAGGTCGAAGCCGTAGCCGACGTGCACGTCACCGGTCAGCACCATCAGGTTGTCGATCCCGGCGGCCTCCGCTCCGGCCAGGATCCGCTGCCGGGAGGCCGGATAGCCGTCCCACGAGTCCATGGACAGCTTGTAGGCGTCGGTCGGCACGTCGCGCCGCCGGGCGAAGGTGACCTGCTGCGGTACGACGTTCCACCGGGCGTCCGAGTCCTTCCAGCCGTCGAGCAGCCAGCGCTCCTGGGCGGCGCCCGTCATGGTGCGCGCCGGGTCCTCGGACTCCGGTCCGGGGACCTTCCAGCCGTCGCCGTACGCCTGGTTGCTGCGGTACTGGCGGGTGTCGAGTATGTCGAACTGCGCGAGCCGGCCGAACTGCAGGCGGCGGTAGAGCCGCATGTCGGGACCGGTGGGGCGCTGCGGGGCGCGCAGCGGCTGGTTCTCCCAGTAGGCCCGGTAGGCGGCGGCCCTGCGCAGCAGGAACTCCTCCGGCGGCACGCTGTTCTCGGGAGTTCCGCCCGCGTAGTTGTTCTCGGTCTCGTGGTCGTCCCAGGTGACGACGAAGGGGTGCGCGGCGTGGGCGGCCCGCAGGTCGGGGTCCGACTTGTAGAGGCCGTACCGCATCCGGTAGTCCTCCAGCGTCACCGTCTCGCGGTTGTAGTGGGCCGGCAGGACGCGGTCGGTGTAGCCGCGGGCGCCGCCGGTGGCGGTGACCGCGTACTCGTAGAGGTAGTCGCCGAGGTGGAAGACCACGTCGACGTCCTCCGCGGCGAGGTGCCGGTAGGCCGTGAAGTAGCCGTCGTGGTAGGCCTGGCAGGAGACGGCGGCCAGGGTCAGGGAGCTGTTGCGGGCACCGCGGGCGGGTGCGGTCCGGGTGCGGCCGGCGGGGCTGGTCCAGTCGCCCACCCGGAAGCGGTAGAAGAACGCCCGGTCGGGGGCGAGGCCCCTGACGTCGGCGCGGACGCTGTGGCCGAACTCCGGATGGGCGGTGACGGTGCCGCGCCGGACGGCGCGGGTGAAGCGCTCGTCGCGGGCGATCTCCCAGCGGACCCGGATCCGGGCTGCGGGCAGTCCTCCGTCGGCCTCGTAGGGGCGGGGGGCGAGTCTCGTCCACAGGAGGACGGAGTCGGGCAACGGGTCGCCGGAGGCCACTCCGAGGGTGAAGGGGTCCTCGGTGATCCTCCGGGCGTCGAGCTCGGCGGCGCCCGCGACCCCGGCGGACGGAAGGTTGACGGCGAAGGCCAGCGCGGCGGCGGCACCGGTGACGGTGAGGAACCTGCGGCGGTCCACCCCGGCTCCGATCCGCCGGGCGGCGGCCCGCAGCTCCGCGGAATGCCCCTGACCGGGCGAACTGCTGATCTGTACGGCTGTCATGTGCCCCTCCGGTGCCGGATGTTGTCAGAGGCATTTGAGTGCGGGGTGACGACGTTCCGTTGGCGGGTACACAACATCCTTATGGCGGTGCGATGAGAACCGGATGCCGTACGCCGCGAAACCTCCCGTACGCTGCCGGGCCATGAACGCTGAGCAGAGAATCGCTGTCGTCACGGGTGCGGGATCGGGCATCGGCAGGGCCGTCGCCCTCACGCTCGCGGAGGCGGGCTGGACGGTGGTGCTGGCCGGGCGGCGGGCGGAGGCACTGGAGGAGACCGCCGCCGCCGCGCCGGGTGGGGCGGTGTGCGTGCCGACGGACGTGAGCGACCCGGACGGGGTGGCGGCGCTCTTCGCCACCGTCCGGGACCGCTTCGGCCGCCTCGACCTGCTCTTCAACAACGCGGGGACGTTCGGTCCGCGCGCGGTTCCGGTCGAGGACATCGCGTACGAGGACTGGCGGGCGGTGGTGGCCGTCAATCTGACGGGGGCCTTCCTGTGCGCGCAGGCGGCGTTCCGGCTGATGAAGGAGCAGGAGCCACGGGGCGGCCGGATCATCAACAACGGTTCGGTCTCCGCCCACGCGCCGCGCCCGCACTCGATCGCGTACACGGCGACGAAGCACGCCGTCACGGGCCTGACGAAGTCCCTGTCGCTGGACGGCCGCCCGTACCGCATCGCCTGCGGGCAGATCGACATCGGCAACGCGGCCACGGACATGACGGAGCGGATGCGAACGGGGACCCTCCAGGCCAACGGGGAGGTGGCCGTCGAGCCGGTGATGGCGGCGGCCGACGTGTCCCGGACGGTCCTGCACATGGCGGAACTGCCGCTGGAGGCCAATGTGCAGTTCGCGACGGTGCTGGCGACCGGGATGCCGTACGTGGGCCGAGGCTGACGAATTCGCTTCACTTGCAGCTCAGAACGGGCCTACGAATGACAGATTTTGAGCACTTTCAACGAATTTACCTCCTGTGGTCCGACAAGCGCATGCTGCCCGTATGCTGCTGACCTTCACCTGATGCACACAGGAGGACCACACCGCATGCGCATACGTACCACCGCACCCCTCGCCCTGGCCGCAGCCACCGCCCTGGCCTGCTCGCTCCTCGCCACGGCCCCGGCTTCGGCCGCCTCCCACCAGGGCGGACTGCACCTCGGCAAGATCCAGTACGACAGCCCCGGCAAGGACACCCGGACGAACACGTCCCTCAACGCCGAGTACGTGGACATCCACAACAACGGGAAGTCCAAGCTGCAGCTCAAGGGCTACAAGCTGAAGGACAACACCGGCTACACGTACACCTTCGGCACCCTCGGCCTCGCGGCGGGCAAGACGGTCCGGGTGCACACCGGCAAGGGCAAGAACACCTCGTCGCACGTCTACTGGAACCGCGGTTCGTACGTCTGGAACAACACCGGCGACAAGGCGCGGCTGTACAAGCCGACGGGCACCCTCCGGGACTCCTGCTCCTGGACGAAGGGCAACGGCGTCAAGGTCTGCCACTGACCACAGTGAACGGGCCGCCGCGGACCGGGGGGCCGCGGGACCGGCCGGAGGGTGGCCCGGGGTGTCAGGACCCCGGGCCACCCCGGGAAGCCTTCCCGGACCGCTCCGGGGAATGCCCCCGGAGCGCACCCGGAAATCCGCGGACCGGGCACGGACCGCTCCGCACGCCACCCGCTCCGGGCAGGCTCCGGACCCGGTCCGGTCTCGGTCCACGCCCTGTCGGGGCGCGTTCCACCCGCGTTCCGCACCCCGGTCCGCCCTGCGGCCCACGCCCGGCCGGCTCCCGCCCGTGCCCGGGAATGCCCGCGCAGACGCCTTGGTTGACGTGCCCATGAGCCGACTGCCCAGCCCCGAGGTCCTCCGCTACACCGCCTTCTCCGCCGATCCCGAGGGGGGCAACCCCGCAGGCGTCGTCCTGGACGCCACCGGGCTCGACGACGCGGCCATGCTCGCCGTCGCCGCCGGGCTGGGCTACAGCGAGTCGGCGTTCCTCACGGCACCGGACGGCCGGGGCGGGTACACGATCCGCTACTTCAGCCCCAGGGCCGAAGTCCCGTTCTGCGGCCACGCGACGGTCGCGACAGCCATCGCCCTCGCCGAACGCGACGGTCCGGGCGACCTCGTGTTCACCACCCGCGCGGGCACGGTCCCGGTCACCGTCACCCGGGAGGGCGGCGAGCTCCGGGCGACCCTGACCAGCGTCGAGCCGCACGTCGAGGACATCGCCCCGGACGACCTCGCGGAGGCCCTGGCCGCCCTGGACTGGCAGGCCGCAGACCTGGACCCCGCGCTGCCGCCCCGCATCGCCTACGCGGGCGCCCGCCACCTGGTGCTGGCAGCCGCGACCCGTGAGCGACTGGCGGACCTGGACTACGACTTCGCCCGGCTGGAGGCGCTGATGCGCCGCCAGGACCTGACCACGCTCCAGCTGGTGCGGCGCGCATCGGAGACGGTCTTCCACGTCCGCGACCCGTTCCCGGTCGGCGGGGTGGTCGAGGATCCCGCGACGGGTGCGGCGGCGGCGGCTTTCGGCGCGTACGCGCGCGAGCGCGGCATCGTCCCGGACGACGCGGTCCTGACCCTGCACCAGGGCGCCGACCTGGGCCGTCCCGGCACCCTCACCGTGGAGCTGCGGCCCGGCGACGCACGGATCAGGGTGAGCGGCACGGGAACCCGCATCGCCTGACGGACGCGACCGGCATCCTGTTCGCCATGAACACTCACCCCTGGGACACCGTCGACCACCTGCACGCCTGGCTGGACTCGGCGACCGGGGTCCCGCCGGAACAGGACCTCCTGTTGCGGATGCTGAAGCTGTCGGAGGAGGTGGGCGAGGTCTCCCGGGCCGTCATCGGCGCCACCGGCCAGAATCCGCGCAAGGGGGTCACCCACTCCTGGCAGGACGTGGAGGCCGAACTCTGCGACGTCATCGTGACCGCGATGGTCGCGCTGCGCACCCTCACCCCGGACGCGGCCGCGGTCTTCGACGGTCATCTGCACCGCATCGCCGAGCGGTCGGCGGGCACCGGGTCCTGACGCCCTCTCAGCGCACGTACACCCCCGCCCGCGCCGCCACCGCCGCCGCCTCGGCCGCCCGGTCGGCGGCGGCCTCGTCGAGGGGGTCGCCGCTGGCCAGCATCCGGTAGTAGAGCGGGGCGGAGACCGCCCGGATCACCTCGCCCGCGTCGGTACCGGCGGGCACGTCGCCCCGCGCGACCGCCGCGTCGACACAGCCCGACCACTCCGCGATGCGCACCGCGTAGAAGCGGTGCAGCGCCTCGGCCGTACGCGGATCGCAGGTGGCCGCCGCGATCACGGCGGCGAAGAGCGCCCCCTGGCGCGGGTCGGCGAGGGTCCGCACCACCAGCCGGGCGTTGGCCCTGAGGTCCTCGGCCAGGGAACCCGTGTCCGTACGCGGTACGGACTGCTCCGCCATGTCCGCGAGCAGGTCGGCGACCAGACCGGCCGTGCCGGCCCATCGCCGGTAGACCGTCGTCTTGCCGACTCCTGCGCGGCGCGCCACGTCGGCGAGGTCGAGCCGGTCGAATCCCTGCTCGGCCAGTGCGTCACCGGCCGCCCGCAGGACGGATTCCCGTACCCGGGCCGTGCGCCCACCGGGCCGGACCATGCCCGGCTCCGCTCCCTCTGCATCCATAACGGGTCTCCAGTTCCATTAATCAGCTCAGCCCTGCTACGGTGACCCCACCCTAACGGAACCCGAGACCCGTTAGAGCCTCCGCCTTCAGGAAAGGGCTCACCATGTCCACGTCCCGCACGGCGCTCCCCGCCGCTCCGCCACCCCCGGCCGGCCCCGTCCCGCGCATGACGGGACGGCAGAAGCTCGTCCTGACCCTCCTCCTCGGGGCACAGTTCATGGTCGCCGTGGACTTCTCGATCCTGAACGTGGCGTTGCCCGCCGTCGGCGAGGGGCTCGGATTCACCCTCTCGCACCTCCAGTGGATCGCCACCTCCTTCGCGCTCGCCGCCGCCGGATTCACGCTGCTGTTCGGCCGCATCGCCGATCTCGTCGGCCGTAAGCGCCTGTTCGTCGGCGGCATGGTCGTCCTCGGACTGTCCTCCGCGCTCGGCGGTCTCGCCACCTCCCCGGAGGTGCTGCTCACCGCGCGGGTCCTTCAGGGCCTGGCCACCGCGGCGGTCACCCCGGCCGGGCTCGCGCTGCTCACCACGGCGTTCCAGGAGGGTCCGCTGCGCGAACGCGCCCTCGGCCTCAACGGCGCCCTGATGTCGGCCGGCTTCACCGCCGGGGCGATCCTCGGCGGCCTGCTGACCGATCTGCTCTCCTGGCGCTGGGCGTTCTTCGTCAACGTCCCCGTCGCCGCACTCGTCGTGGCCCTGGCCCCGTCGGTGATCACCGACTCCCGGCCCGCCGTCCGCCCGAAGCTCGACGTCCCGGGCGCCGCGACCGTCACCGGCGGTCTGCTGCTCCTGGTGTACGGCCTGACGCGGGCCGGCGAGTCCGGCTGGTGGGCGCCCGCGACCCTGGCCACGCTGCTCGCGGGTGCGGCGCTCCTCACCGGCTTCTGGTTCGTCGAGAAGAGGGCGGCGGCGCCCCTGGTCCCGGTGCACATCCTGAAGCGGCGCAGTGTCATCTGGGGCAACGCCACCGGGCTGATCGCCTTCGTCACCGAGACCTCCCTGGTCTTCCTGCTCACGCTCTACCTCCAGGAGGTCCTCGGCTACTCGCCGCTCGCCACCGGGCTCGCCTTCGGCGTCCTGGGTGCCGGGACCGTCGTCGGCGGGCTGGCCGCCGGACGTGTGGTGGGCAGGTACGGCAAGCGGCGCACGATCGTCCTGGGCGGTGCGGTCCAGGCCGCCGCCACCCTCTCCCTGGTGGCGCTCGGCACGTCCGGCGGCTGGATCGTGCTCCTGCTGGCCGCGACCTTCGTGGGCGGCGTCGGCAACATGCTGATGATCGTGGGCTTCATGGTCACCGCGACCTCCGGGCTCCCCGACGAGGAGCAGGGCCTGGCCACCGGGCTCGCCACGATGACGCAGCAGGTCGGGATCACGATGGGCATCCCGGTCATGAGCGCGGTCGTCACCGCTCGGACGGGCGCGGCGACGGGGCCCGACGCCGTGCTGTCCGGCGTCTCGGCGGCGGTCCTGGTCAACTCCGCGCTCGTACTGGCCGGCGCCCTGCTCGCCGGAGCCTTCCTCGGCCGTCCCGGCCGGAGCGCCTCCGCCGGGTGAGTCGCACCCAGTTCGCGGCCCCGTCCGGTACAGGATGACGGCCATGGCACAGCCCCTGACCGTCCCCAGCATGACCGCCGGCCCCGACTTCGTCCTCCGTCCCTGGGAGATGAGCGACCTGTCCCTCGTGCGCGAGGCGGCGGCGGACGACTACATCCCGCTGATCACGACCATCCCCTCGCCGTACTCGGACGAGGAGGCCGAGGCGTTCGTCCGGCGCCAGTGGGAGAGGGCGGAAACCGGTGCCGGATACCCGTTCGCGATCGTCCGCACCCGGGACCGGCGTCCGGTCGGCTCCATCGGACTCTGGCTCGGCGAGTCCGCCGAGGGCCGGGCGACGGTCGGCTACTGGATGACCGGCCCGGCCCGGCGGCAGGGGGTGGCGGGAGCGGCACTCCGCACGGTCACCACCTGGGCCCTGCACGAGCTGGGCATCCCGCGCGTCCAGCTCCTCGTCGAGCCCTGGAACACCGCGTCGGCGCGGACCGCCGAGAGCGCCGGGTACGTGAGTGAGGGGCTGCTGCGCAGCTGGCAGCGGATCGGTGACCGGCGCCGGGACATGGTCATGTACGTCCGGCTCGACGACGACCGCACCGCACAAGGGCCGTCGGCCGCCCGCGGCTGAGCGCACACCCTGCGTGGGACGGTGTCCTCGAACAACTCCGGGGCCGCCGCCCCCGCCCGTTCCGTTGACGGCCGGCGCACCTCCGCGGGCGCGTCACCGACTCCTCCGGCAGCCGGGCGCTCCCGGCCGGTACCTCCCACGGAGCTCCCACCACAGCCCACGGGTCGGACCCCCTCCGCGCCCCGGGCGCCACCGACCGCTGCGCCTGGCCGACCCCGCGGTATTCACCGGTCTCGGCCCGCCGGCCCCGCACAGGCCACGGATCGAGCCGCCGCACCGCTCAGCCGGCCCCGCCCGTACGGGTGTTGCGGAGGAAGCAGGGGCGACTGAGGGCTCGCCCTCGCGTCGTCACCCGAACCGACCAATCTTGACCGTACTCGAGCGGACGTGTAAACACGTTCCATCTCAAGTTAACTGCGCAGGTGACCAGTTGTAGCCGCGACCTGCAGCACGGTGGACTACCACCAGGCGGTTGCAGTGTCAACTACCTGCGCTTCAGGGCTGGCACGCTCACCCTCAGCCGGCGATGTGCCCTCCCGGACTTCCGTACGTCTACGTGCGGATCGCTCGACGGTTCATGAACCACCCTCACCACAACGGAGTAAAGCGATATGAGAACGACCACCAGACGCGCGATGCGCGGCGTCGGCCTGCTGTGTGCGGCTGCGCTGAGCCTCACGGCGTGCGGGTCCGACGGCACCGGTGACGACGCCGGTTCGGACAAGGCCGTAACGGGTGGTGATCTCCGGGCGGCTCTCAAGGAGGGCGGCTCGATCACGGTGTGGGCGTGGGAGCCGACGCTGAAGCAGGTGGTCAGCGATTTCCAGGAGAGG
This sequence comes from Streptomyces clavifer, assembly GCF_036345975.1. Lineage (NCBI taxonomy): Bacteria > Bacillati > Actinomycetota > Actinomycetes > Kitasatosporales > Streptomycetaceae > Streptomyces > Streptomyces clavifer. The sequence continues at coordinate 2,178,485 of NZ_CP107793.1, forward strand.
TATCCCAAGGTCAAGGTGAAGCTGGTCAACGCCGGTACCGGCAACGACCAGTACACCGCCCTGCAGAACGCCGTGCAGGCCGGAGCCGGTGTGCCGGACGTCGCGCAGGTCGAGTACTACGCCCTCGGTCAGTTCGCCCTCGGCAAGTCCCTCGAGGACCTCAGCAGGTACGGCGCCTCGGACTTCAAGCGCGACTACTCGCCGGGCCCGTGGAACGCCGTCACCATCGACGACGCCGTGTACGCCCTGCCCATGGACTCCGGCCCGATGGCGCTCTACTTCAACAAGAAGGTCCTGGACAAGCACCAGATCGCCACACCCACCACCTGGGACGAGTACCTGGACGCCGCGCGCAAGCTGCACGCCGCCGACCCGAACGCCTACATCACCAACGACACCGGTGACGCGGGCTTCACGACCAGCATGATCTGGCAGGCCGGCGGCACCCCGTTCAAGACCCGCGACACCAGCGTCACCGTCGACCTCGTCGCCGACAAGGGCGTCACCGCCTACACCGAGGTGTGGCAGAAGCTCATCGACGAGAAGCTCCTCGCGCCCATCAGCTCCTGGAGCGACGAGTGGTACGCGGGGCTGGCCGACGGCACCATAGCCACCCTCGCCACCGGCGCCTGGATGCCCGCGAACTTCGCCTCGGGTGTGAAGGCCGCCTCGGGTGACTGGCGCGCGGCCCCGCTCCCGCAGTGGGAGAAGGGCGCCGAGGTGAGCTCCGAGAACGGGGGCAGCTCCCTCGCGGTGATGAAGGCGGGCAAGAACAAGAAGCTGGCCTACGCGTTCAACGAGTACGCCAACCACTCGGAGGGCGTGCAGTCCCGGGTCGAGAACGGCGCCTTCCCGGCGACCACCGCGGACCTGACCTCCACGACGTTCCTCAGCACCACGTTCCCGTACTTCGGTGGCCAGAAGGCGAACGAGATCTTCGCCCTGTCCGCCACCCAGGTGCCGGAGGAGTGGTCCTACCTGCCCTTCCAGGTCTACGCCAACTCCATCTTCAACGACACCGTGGGCAAGGCGTACGCCACCGACACCACGCTGGCCGACGGACTGAAGGCCTGGCAGAAGGCCTCTGCCGACTACGGCACCGAACAGGGCTTCGACGTCAACAAGTGATGCGGTCCCTCCCCTTCGTCATGGTCCCGGCTGCTCGCGCACCGGCTTGACGGGGCTGTAGGTGGCACCTCGCCGTCCGTGCCCCCGAACCGGATCCGGTTCGGGGGCACGGACGTCTTGCACGGTCCAGCCCTCCGTGCCGGCAGAGCGGCACCGCCGGCCGGTACGGGGCGGGCACCTGCGGCAGCTTGCCGGAGTCGCGGGACGGCACCCGCTCGGCCCGGGGGCCGCGGGGCGCGGCCCCCGGGCCCGTTCAGGCGGCGGCTGTCCACCGGTACTGCACGTCGGGCTCCCTCTCCTCGTTGCGGCTGCCGTCGTCGTAGGCGACCGCGACGAACCCGTGCTGCTCGTAGAAGGCGCACGCGGCGGTGTTGCGGCGGAAGGTGTACAGGCTCAGCTCCCCGCGCGAGGCCGCCTTGACCCGGTCCAGCAGCCGCGTCCCGATGCCGCGCCGGAGTGCGTCGGGCCGCAGGTAGAGCTGGTCGAGCTCGTCGCCGTCCAGGGAGGCGAAGCCCAGCAGCTCCCCCGCGCCGTCCTCGGCGACCCATGTCCTGCTGCCGGGCAGCAGGACATGGGTGATCCAGGCACGGGTCTCCTCGTCGCTGTGGACCCGGGGGAGATAGGGCAGGACCGCCGCGCGCGAGTCCAGGAAGACCCGGGTGACGGCCTCCGCGTCCTCGGACGTCGCCGCGCGCAGCCGTATCCCGGCGGACGGTCCTAGCATTTCGTCAGCACCGGTTCACCCGGGGAGGGCTGCCTCATGACGGGCTCCAGGTGCCGGCCGTACAGCACGGCCCACGCGGAGGGCTTTCCGCCGGCCGGCTTCATGATGCTCGCCAGGGCGCCGCACACCTCCTTGTGCAGACCGGCCTCGTTCGCGTCCATCGCGACACCGTAACCTTCCGTACCGCCCTCGATGTTGTCGAGGGCCTTCGTCTTGTCGGAGTACTTGTCGGCGAGACCGGCGACGATGACGTCGTCCGTGGCCACGGCGTACACCGGGGTCGCGGGGTCCAGGAGCGCCTTGACGCAGTCCTCGAAGCCGGGGCGCAGCACCTGCTGGCCGGCCAGCCCCTCGTTCCTGATCCAGGTCTCGTATACCGACTTCCTGGCGGTGCAGACCTTCGCGCTGGGGTCGTTCCGCAGGTCGCTGACGTCGTTGTAGGGCCTGTTCTTGCGTACCAGGAGCCCTTTGAGGGCCTGGTAGTAGGGACCGGCGAAGACGACGCCGTCCTTCTTCTCGCGTTCGTCGTTGATGCTGTACGAGGCCAGCACGATGTCCGCCCGGTCGGCCGCCTTCAGGTAGTCGCTGCGGTTTCCGGAGTTGACGCGCACGAAACGCACCTGGTCCTCGTCGAAGCCCAGGTGCCGGGCGATCTCCTTGCCCAGGTCGACCTCGAAGCCCTTGAAGGTGCTTCCGTCCTGCACGCTCAGTCCCGGCTGGTCCTGTTTGACGCCGATCCGCAGGACCTGGTGCGTGTCACTGAACGTGGACGCGGCCCCGCTCCCGCCCGTCGTGCCCTTGCCGTGCGCCGCGTCGTCCCCCGTGCCCGTCCCGTCCTGCTGTCCCCAGACGTACCACGCCCCTCCCGCGAGGAGCGCCGTACAGAGCACGGCGACCGGCACCGCCCACCGGTCCCGGCGCCTGCGTGCGCGCACCTGGGGGCGGCCGCCGGAAGCGGGGGGCGGGTCGTGCCGGGCGGGCTCCGGGGGCCGCGGGCCGGCCGGTGTGTCGAGCGCGACGTCCCGGGTGACGGCCTGCAGCATCCGCTCCGCCGCGGCCGCGTCCGGGCGCTGCAAGGGGTCCTTCCGCAGCAGTCGTTCGACCAGCGGGGCGAGCGGCCCGGCGTACTGCATGGCCGGTACGGGCGACTCGCGCACGGCGATCAGCACCTCGTAGCCGGTGGATCCGTCGAAGGGCCGCCTGCCCTCCACCATCTCGTAGAGCGTGACGCCCAGCGCCCACAGGTCGGACGCCGCCGTCGCGGGATGGGGCTGCGCCGCCGTGCGGCTGAGCAGTTCGGGTGCGAGGTAGTGCGGCGTCCCGATGATCTCGTGCGACCGGGTCACCTGCACGGCGCCCTCGAAGGTGGAGATCCCGAAGTCCATCAGGAGGGCGCGCCCGTCGGGCCGGAACAGGATGTTGTGGGGCTTCACGTCACGGTGCAGGACTCCGGCCTCGTGCACGGCGGTCAGTCCGCGCAGCACCTGGAGCCCTATCCGTGCCGCGTGCGGCACGGACAACTGCTGCTGCTCCCGCAGGAGGTCGGCCAGGGAGCGGGAGTTGAGCAGCTCCATCACGATCCAGACCTGGTCGCCGTCCTCGATCACATCGTGCACGGCGACCACGTTCTGGTGCCCGATCCTGGCGATGGCCTGGGCCTCGCGCCGCGCCCGGTTGACCCACTGCCCCTGCGTGGCCGGTGTCACGGCCCCGGGGTACAGCAGGCCCTTCACGGCCACCTTCCGGTCGAGGCGGGTGTCGAGGGCCTCCCAGACCACTCCCATCCCGCCGCGTCCGAGCTGTCTCTGCAGTCTGTAGCGGTCGGCGATCACCGTGTCCGGACCGATGCCAGTCATGCCCTCGCCGTCCATCCGACCCCCCGGTTCGTGCTGTTGTGGTGAGCAACAATAGACGCTCCGTCAGGACGGCGGCGGGCGGTCGGAGAAGGGGTCCGAGCCCGTTCCCGGCGCTCGGGGGAGAGTGGGTTCCGAGGGGTGTCCGGGCCCTCCGCGGCGGATGGCATAGTGAGTCCCACCGCGACGGTCGAGTAGGGGAGTGTCGGACCTGTGAGGATCGCTCGCTGGATGGTGCCGGTCATCGTCGGGGTCGTGGTGACGCCGATATCGATCGGCGTCGGATCCGTTCTGCTCGGGACCTCCGACGACAGCGAGGCGGCCGGCGGAGACGTCCCCACGCCGATGAGCACCGAGCTGAAGGCGGGCGACGTGGGTGTTCCCGTCATGTACGCCAAGCTCTTGCGCGACGCCGCGGCCGACTGCGACGAGAAGCCGCTCACCGCGCCCGTGCTGGCAGCGCAGTTGAAGCGGGAGAGCAACTTCAACCCGAGGGCCAGGTCGGTCGCGGTCGACACGGCGACGGGCGACGAGGGCTCGCTGACGGACCCGCGGAGTGCGCAGCAGCGGGCGGAGGACGGGAAGACGGGCGAACAGCCGGTGGAGGACACCCTCTCCGGCGGAGGCACTCCCACCGCGCCCGGCTCGTCAGAGGTTCCTTCGGGCGAGGCTCCGCCCGACGTGGCGCAGGCCGCACGGCCCGTCACCCGGGGCATCGCGCAGTTCTCCGACGCCGACTGGGCGGCCGAGGGGGTCGACGGCAACAACGACGGCGTCAAGGACGTCCTGGACCCGGCGGACGCCATACCGTCCCAGGGCAGGAAGATGTGCGGACTCCTGCGGACCGCGGAGCAGCACCCCGGCTACCGGGGCACCCAGCTCGAACTGGCTCTGGCCGGCTACCACATGGGCTGGGAGACGGTGGAGCGGTACGGCGGTGTCCCGCGTGCCAGTGGAGCGGACGGGGAGACGTACGAGTACGTCAAGGCCGTCGTGAAGTCGTCCTCCCAGATGGTCGTCCCGGTCGGCGGTGACGTGGCCGGCGGCTGGACCCTGCCCGTCGAGGGACCGGCGGGCACCCCGTACCACCAGCGGGGCTCAGCCTGGTCGACCGGTCTGCACACCGGCGTCGACTTCGTGATCCCTGCCGGTACGCAGGTCAAGGCCGTCGGACCCGGCGAGGTCGTCACGGCGGGGGCGGGCGGCGACTACGGCAACCAGGTCGTCATCCGCCACGAGGACGGTACGTTCAGTCAGTACGCCCACCTCTCCGAGGTGAAGGCCGTCGTCGGCCAGAGCGTCCAGGGCGGCACACTCATCGGCTGGTCCGGCGATACCGGCAATTCCTCGGGGCCGCACCTGCACTTCGAGGTGCGTACGGGGCCCGGGTTCGGGAGCGACGTCCCGCCCGTCCCGTTCCTTCGCACCAAGGGCCTGATCCTCTGAGGCCGTGACGGTGGGAGGCGTGGAGCACGGCCTTGACGTCGTCGCGCCCGTCCGGTCGGGTGGTCCCCGGGCCTGTGACTCCCGGGCGTCCACCGGGGGTGCCGGTGCGGGGCATCCGCCCGGACGCGCCTCGGGCCTCGCGCCTCGGGCTTGAACGCGACCGCCTCCTCGCTGCGGCCCCTGGGAAGGGGCCGCAGCGAGGAGGCGGGGGCTGTTCGGGAGCGGCGGGGCAGGGCCCCTACGTGCCGCTGGTCGTGGCGCGGGTGAAGAACTCGATCTCGGCTATCGAGACCTGCTTGTCGGTTCCCGCGTTGAACGCCGAGCGGATGACGAAACGGACGCTGACGACGTTCTCCGCGCGGAACTTCCGCTGCTGGGGGCCGCTCACCTGGTCGAGTTTGATGTGGCGCGTCGTCTTCCTCCCGTCGGTCGTGGTGATGATCGCGTCCATGCGGTGCGGCAGCGCGGCCTCGGAGAGGTCGGCCGGCTTGACGGAGATTCCGGACGTGATGAGGATGTTCAGCAGACGGGTCGGTTCCTGGAAGCGCGCCTCGACCCATTCGCCCTCGGCGGACTGCGAGACGCCGGGTCCCCACCAACTGTTGTTGACCTTGTCGAAGAGCGCCTTCGGCGGATGGCCGCCGAAGGAACGGGACGCCTCGGCGGAGTCCGGAGTGACCGGCGCCCGCTTCGCGAAGTGGTCACGTGCCGCGTTCCACGCCGTACTCACGTTGAACGCCGCGTAGATCACCAGCCCGAGCGCGAGGCCGTACACGATCCAGGTGAAGATGCGGCCGATTCCCCGGCGCAGCCTCGGACGGTCGCCCGCCCACGGCGCGGGGCCGTTGCCGAAGTCCCGCATCCGGCGCCACCAGGGGCGCCGTGCCTCCGGGGCGCCGGGGCGGTCCGCGAGGGACATGGCGCAGCGCCGGCAGAAGTGCCGGTCGGGCCGGTTGGCGACCTCGCACCAGGGGCACGGGGGGCCGGTCTCGTCGGTCGGTCCGCTGCCGGGTGCCTGGACCAGGGGGCGGGCCGCGGCGGGCACGCCGGGGAGGACCGGGGCGACTTCCGGTGCCGGTGCGGCGGCACGCTGGTCGGCGACCGGCACGAGCAGCGCCCTGGCGCGCGCGCTCGCGTCCGGCTCCGGTTCCGGGGTGGGCGCCGGAGCGGCGGAGGTCACCGGGATCGTGGGCAGGGTGTCGTCCTCCTCGGGCGTCACCGCCGGCACGTCGGCGCGTACGGGTTCGCGCACCCCGTCCGTGCTCCCGGCCCCGGCATCCGCGTCGGCCGATGTGACCGGGCCGGGGTCGGAGCCCGGAGCGCCCGACGTGTCCGTGCCGGACTGCCGGCCTGCCGCGCCCGCCGCCCGGTCCCTCCTGTCCGGGGTCCAGCTCAGTACGGCGCCGCAGCCGTCGCAGAAGGACTGCCCCGGGGTCGGCGGCGTGCCGCACTCGGCGCAGTTACGTGGCTCGTTCCCCGCGCCGCCGGCCCCCGCGGTCGAGGGTGGCGTGGAGGGAGAAGCCTGCTGACTGGTCACCTGTCGGAAGTCCTTTCGGCGGAGGTCACATGGACCGTGTAAGGCATATGGGCGGGGCGAGCTGCCGCTACGAGACGCTCCAGCCGGTGTTCGGCGGCGGGGTCGGGCACCGGCAGCCGTACGGTGACGTGCAGATGGGGGCGGCTCTCGCCGGGGAACGGGCCCAGGGGCCTGGCGTCCCAGGCGGCGGCGCCGCTTTCGGTGATCTCCGGCTCCACGCCGAAGGCGAGCCGTACCGCCTCGGACAGTCCTTGCCGGGTGCCGCGGATGCGGTGCAGCCGGACGGCGGCGGTCACCGCGGCGCGCAGCGCCACGGTCGCCTCGGTGTCCTGCGGAGGGCCGGTGGACGGAGTGGTGGACGCGGCCTCCGTCAGGTCGCGGCCCGCGGCTTCGTCGGCGCGCCCGGCCGTGTCGGGACCTTCGGTCTCCGCGCCCACCCAGCCGCCGAGCCAGCGGGTGAAGTCCGCGGGCGCCAGCGACGGCGTGAAGTAGGCGTCCAGGCAGTCGAGCACGTTGTGGAGCGGCGCGAGGACCTCGTCGATACCCGCGACGAACCGCTGGGCGAGGTCGTCCTCGGCGAACACCGCCGGCAGCATCACGCCCAGCGGTGCCGAGGAACCGAGTCCGTCGACGGAGCCGCGCGTGCTCCCGCTCGTGGTCACGAGTCGTCCCCTATCACCCGGACGCGGTGGTCGAACGAGAAGACGAGCGCGGGGGGTTCGAGGTCGATCCGCTCCGTGGGGTCGCCGCGTTTGCCGCTGAGCGGGTCGGCGGGGTGCAGCAGCACCTCGTCCACCAGCTCGACGCCGGGCACCCGCTGCAGCACGGCGAACACCTCGCCCGCCTGTACCGGGCGGCCGAAGGGCCAGCCCGTGCCGTGGGCTCCGCCGGTCAGCGGGTCGAGGTGGCGGTACAGGGCGTCGTGCGCCTGCCGCCTGACCCGGTCGGTGTCGGTGCCGCGGAAGGCGTGCACCGTCGCGACGACCGTCACCCCCTGGTAGAACGGCGGCCCGACCGCCAGCCGGGTGCCGATCAGGCGCCGCTCGTCCAGGTACCGGGTGATGCGCCCCAGCAGGGCATCCCCGGGGACGAGCTGCTCGAAGCGCAGCCGGCCGCCCGGATCGGACACCGCCTGCGGGACGACCAGCACCCGGACGGCGTGCGCGCCGTGCTCGTCCGGCTCGGCCGCGAGGCAGGTGATGCGCGCGGTCTCGGGCGCCGCGCGCCGTGCGAGTTCCTCGTAGTCCCGCAGGGTCACGGCGCGGTCCTGCGCACTCAGCGCGATGGGCGCCCGGCGCTTCGCCTCCTCGACGGTCTCACCGTCGACCCCGCCGCGCGCGGCCTCCCGGTTGATGACGTCGGAGATGTAGGGGACCGAGTCGCGCAGCACCTGGATGGCACCCCGCGCGACGTTGCCCGCCTTCCCGCCACCCGTACGGTAGCGGCGGGCCCGGATGGGCGCGCCCTTGGGCGGCACGGCCCCGTACTGGCGCAGGGTGCCGTCCGGTTCACGGACGGACGGGCCGAAGGCGATCTCGCCGGTGGTCGCGTCCAGGGTGATGTGCCGGTCGGCGGGGCCCGAGGCGGCGAAGTGGCCGACGGTCTCCCAGTCGATCCAGCCGTCGCGCTCGGCGACCTGGAGGAGCAGGGGCTGCGCGCCGCCGACGACGGGGCTGTTGGCCAGCCGTAGCCGGTGTCCCGGCAGCCCGGTGGACTCCCCCAGGGCTTCGTCCCGCACCGTCTCGGCGTGCACGACGCCGGTGGTGCCGCCGATGCTGAACGCCTCGGCGGAACGGATGGTGGGCGAGGTGGTGTAGAAGGGCTGGCCCTGTGCGGGCTCGGTGACGCGGCAGCGCAGCCAGCCCGCCTCGCGCCGCCCCGTGCGGGAGAGCGCGTGGCCGCCGGGGACGTGCAGCACGACCTCACCGGGGCGGTTGAGTCCACCGGTGGTGTCCCGCTCGACGTCGCAGGCGATCCAGCCGTCGGCGGTCCACGCCTCCCAGGCGAGCGGCGGCTGCCTGGGGTCGACACCGACACCGTCCACCTGGCTGTCGAGCTCCAGGACGACCACGCACTCCGGTACGGCGGCGCTGAGCCCGAACAGCATGCGGTCACCGGGGTTCGGTGCCTCGGCGAAGCAGTGCACGTCCTTGGACTCGACGAGGTCCGAGGTGCGGTCGACCGCTTCCTGATCGGCCCGCTGGATCACGAGGTACGACAGCTCGCAGGGCACCACGGTGAGTTCGCGCTCGGTGGCGAAGACCACCGCGTCCTCGGTCTGGGTGCGCGCCGTGGCGACCTCGGTGCCCGTCGCGAGCACGACGGGCTGCTGCTGCGGGGCGGACAGCCAGAACGTGACGTCGGCGCGCGCCGCGGACGGAGGGAAGAGCGTGATCCCGATGAGGTCCAGGAACGCGAGGTGGTTCTTCTCGGGCACCCGGTTGAGCCGGTACACGATCTGGTCGGCCATGTGGGCGACCGTCTCGACGAGGGTCACGCCCGGGTCGGAGACGTTGTGGTCGGTCCACTCGGGGGCGCGCTGCTGGATGTAGCGCTTGGCGTCGTCGACGAACTGCTGGAAGCGCCGGTCGTCGAGGTTCGGGGAGGGCAGGGCCATCAGCGGTCGCTTCCAAAGTGCTCGTCGGGCGTGCCGGACCCCTCGGGCCCGTCGTGGGAGGGGATCACGTAGAACGGGAAAACCAGGCTGCGCGGGTTGTTGGTGCCCGTGATCGAGTAGCGGACGTCGATGAAGAGCACGCCCTGTTCCGCGCCGGCCGTCACCGTGACGTCGTCCACCTCGATGCGCGGTTCCCAGCGGTCCAGGCAGCTGTGCACCTCGTGCTGGATCCGGCCGGCGGTGGCTTCGTTGACGGGCGCGAAGACCATGTCGTGGATGGCGCAGCCGAACTCGGGCCGCATCGGCCGCTCACCGGGCGCGGTGGAGAGGACGAGCCGGATGGCCTCCTCGACCTCGCGTTCCCCGCTGACCAGGGCGATGCCGCCGGTGGGACCGATGCGCAGCGGGAAGGCCCATCCGGAGCCGACGAACTGTTCCGCCATCAGATCACCGGCTTCAGGTTGGAGGTGAGGATGCCGAAGGACTTGACGTTGAGCGCCTTCAGGCCGATGTCGATGGCCGCGGTCATCTGCAGGGAGGCCCCCGCGGTCAGGGACAGGGCGCTCGCCGCGCTGATGTTCATCGGCCCGCCGCTGCGGATCGTCAGGGAGCCCACCGCGTTCAGCGAGAGGTTGCCGCCCGCGTTGATGGCGACGGCGCCGGTCCCCCGGATGGAGACCTTTCCCTTGCTGTCCACGACGATCTCGGTCTTCGTCCGGTCCAGATTGATGGTCAGCCGGTTGTCGCCGGTGGAGAGCCGCACCCCGCGCTTGAGGCCGACGCTCTGGTCGAGCAGGTCGATACGGTTGTTGCTGCGGTCGGACAGGGTGCGCCGGGTGACCTTCCCGCGCGTCGGGTCGAACACCGGCACGTCGACGGGATCCGGCTTGTCGACGCCGTTGTAGAGGCCGCCGATGACGTACGGGTGGTCCAGGGCGCCGCGGTCGAACGCCACCAGCACCTCGTCGTCCACGTCCGGTGAGATCATGCTGCCGCCCTTGACCCCGCCGAACTGGACGGTCCGGGTCCAGTCGCTGACGTACATGTCGTCCAGCCACGGGAACCTCAGCTTGACCCTGCCCTGCCTCAACGGGTCCTTGATGTCGGTGACCAGGGCGTTGGCGACGCTCGGCAGGCCGGCCGGGCCCGTCCCGCCACCACCGGAGGTGAGCCCGTACAGCGAACGCCACTGACGGCCGCTGACGTTCAGGTACGTCTCGTAGTGCTCCTGGTCGCCGAAGGTGTGGCGGGCCGCCGTGACCGTGTACTTGCCCTGGAAGGGCTTGCCGACGTCCGTGACGGTGACGGCGACCCCGGGGCGCAGTTCGGTGTTGCCCCGCGCCGTGACCTCCACCTCGGCGAAGGAGGAGGTCACGTCGTCGGCCACGGCGTCGGCGGCGTGTTTGACCTCGTCCAGCTTGTCGTAGGGCGTGTCGGTCACGACTAGTTCGGCCTTGCCGAACGTCTTGGACACCTCGGACGGCGTCGTACCGATGGCGAAGCCGGTGTTGGCCAGAGCGGGCGACTTGGAGACCAGAGGCTGCTTGGTGGTGACGTTCCAGCCGCGTGCCTCGACGGCGGTCACCTGGTCGGCGGAGGTGACCGCCGCGCGGCAGCGCAGGATCTCCTCGCCTCCCCGCAGGAGGAGCGCGGCCTTCACGCTCGGCGTGCTCGGTGTGCTCTCCGGGGGAGCCGACGCCGCGTGCTGCCGCTTGACGAACTGGAATCTGCCCTTCGAGTTGATGGACATCACCATCTCGTTCTCGTCCGCGAGCCGTTGGACGAAATCCCAGTCCGTGACGTTGGCCTGACTGATGAACTCGTACTGGCCCTTGGTCCGTTGGGTCTTCCCCATCGGAATGCCGCTCTTGCGCGCCAGCTCGACCGCGATCTCGGTGGCGGTCTTGTTCCTGTACGCCGCCACCCTGCGCTGCCGCAGCATGCGGTGACCCTTGTCGTAACCGCGGATGACGGTGAACGTACCGGTGCGGTCGTAGTCGGTCTCCAGGGCGGTCACCTCCCCGGTGATCAGCGGCGTGCCCTTGCCGTCCGAGAAGGGGGCGATGACCACCGGCACGCCGATCTCGACGTTCAGGTTGGAGAGGATGTCCTTCTTCTCGTCACGGAAGGTGAGCTGGAACGCCCCGGGCACGCCCGCACCGAAGTCGACCCGGCCCGCCACCAGTTTCTTGTCGTCCGGGGACTTGAGCTTCTTGCCGGCGATCTGCACCGTGAGGATGTTGGAGAAGCCGATATCGGGCATCAGGCGCCGACCTCTTCAGCGGCGGGAAGCATCAGTTCGACGCCGGGCGTCAACGTCTTCGGGTCGTCGATGTCGTTGGCCTCGGCGATCGTGCGCCATGCGGTCGCGTCGCCGTACTCACGCCAGGCGAGGAGCGGGAGCGAGTCGCCGGCCACGACCCGGTGCACCCGGCGGGAGGTGAGCGCGCCGGAGGTGGGGTTCTGGCCGAGGGTACTGCTCGGGATCTCGTGGAGGTTCACCTGGCAGGTGGCCCGGATCGGCATCCCGTTGGTGTTGAAGAGGGTGTACTGGGCCTCCACGGAGCTGACGTAGGCGTTGAAGCGGGCCGTGGAGAACGCACCCCACTCGAAGATCACCCACGGAGTCGACGGCTGCTTCGCCGCGATGCTGGCAGTGGTCGTCTCGCAGCAGGAGAAGAGGGCTTCGACCTTCCTGCGCACATCGTTGCTGTCCGGTTCCTCGGAACGGTCGAGGAAGATCTCCACCGTCATCTCCCGGGGCTCGGGCCCCATGAACTCCGGGACCGCCCCGTCCCGCACCGCGGCGGTGGGCGTGGTCTTCCACTGGGCCCTGCGGGTCAGCGACAACTGGGACGGGTTGAAGTCGAAATCGAACGTCTTCATCAGCGCGCCGGGTTTGGTGCTGCTGCCGATCGGCGGCTGATGGATGGCGAGCGTCGCCCGCACCAGGCTGTCACCGATGCCGAAACTGGGGAACTTCATCGGCTACGCCTCCCCCGCGTCCGTGAACCCGTGGTGGGCGATCTCCAGGACCTCGGTGGCCACGGCGGGGCTCGCCGGGTCGAAGGAAGGTCCGCGCCAGCTCACCGGGAGTACGTCGATCAGCCCCCACTGGGCGACCATCGAGCCGTCCGCGCGCAGCGCGGCGATCTGCCCGGTGGGCCGGGTCACCCCCGTGGCCACGGAGGAGATCCACTCCGCCACCTTCGCGGTGTCCTCGGTGAGGGGGCGGGTCAGCGTGATGTTGGAGAAGGTGACACGGGTGGGCAGCTGCCAGACGAATCCGTTGTTGCCGCCCTCCTGCCGCTGCTCGATCTCGACCTGGGACGAGAGCCCTTCGCAACCGTTGAAGTTGCCCAGGCTCTCACCGTCGATGGTGAGGTTGAAGAAGATGGTGGAGCCTGCGTCGAGTTCCTGGGGCATCGGGTGGGGGCCTTCCTGCGGTTCCACGTGCGGTTGGGGCGGGTTCCGGCGGGGCCGGACCCATGGGCTTGCGGGACTGCGGGCTTACGGGACGGACCGTGCGGACCGGCGCTCGCGGGGGCTGTCAGTGGCGTGGGTCGCGCAGCTTGCCGATCCGCTCCCGGTCCAGCCGTAGCTCGGTGCGCAGCAGCCGGGTCATCGGCCCGATGAGCCGGTGGACCAGCTCCGCCACCTGGTCCTCCTTCAGATCACGCGGGTGGAACTGGCTCGTGACGGAGGGCGCGGGCCTGGCCGTGGAGCCCTGGCCGCCACTGCTCCTGTGCACGGCTACGGGCGCGGCGCGGCGCTGCACCCCCACTGGGGCGGGGGCGGGGGACGGCGCCCGGGCCGGAACCGGAGGCGCGGCCGGGGACTGGGAGGCCCGGGCTGCCGGGACGGCGGGCGCCCGCTGCACGGGGAGCGCGGCGGCCGGAGCGAGCCGGGCGGGTGCCAGGGACACGACGGGGCTCCGGACGGGCAGGTCCACGGAGGCGGCCGGGGCACCGGATGCTCCTGGAGCGTGGAGGGCCCGGGAGCCGCCGGGGGCGTCCGGCCCCGGCGTACGAGCGATCCCACCGGGGACGGGCGGCGCCGACGCGGACGCGGAGCGCTGAACGACCGGGAAGGCCGCGGCGGCGCTGTGGAGACGGTGCCCCCCGTCACCGGGTCCCCCGGGCGACGACGACACGGCGGGGGCAGCGGAACGGGCCGCCGACCCGCGCTCGGGACGGACAGCGCCAGGAGACGCCGACAACGGCACCGCGGAACGCTGGACCACCGGGAAGGCCGCGGCGGCACTGAGGAGACCGTGCCCCCCGTCACCGGGTCCCCCGGGCGACGACGACACGGCGGGAGGAGCGGAACGGGCCGCCGACCCGCGCTCGGGACGGACAGCGCCAGGAGACGCCGACAACGGCACCGCGGAACGCTGGACCACCGGGGAGGCCGCGTTCGGCGCCGGGGCGCGCTGGACCACCGGGGAGGCTTCGGCAGGCGCCGCCGAACGCTGAACGGCATGCGGGCGGGCGCCGACGGTTCCGCCGGCCCCGGAGGCCGAACCCGCGGAGGCCCCGGAGGCCGAACCCGCGGTGACCGAACCCGCGGTGACCGGACCTGCGGTGACCGGACCCGCGGTGACCGCGCTGCGGACGCGGTGCATACGCACGACGGGCGGGGCGCTCTTCGTCGTCGGCGCGGGGGCCGGCGACTGCGAGGTGCGTGGTGCGGCGCTGCGGACGCCGGGCAGGGCGGGCGCGCCGGGAACGGCGGCACGCTGGACAGCGGCCGGAGAGGCACCGGGCACCGGGGCCGCTGCGCGTCGCCGTGGCGCGGCTGCGGGAGCGTTGCCCACCGCGGCAGGGGCTGCGGGCCCCGTCCTCACCGGCGACGGGGTGAACCCGGCGGCCGTGACCGGCCGCGCGGACCCCACCAGCGGGGCGACCGGCATGGCCAGCGACTTCGGCGCCGGAGGAGCGTCGGCCGGCGGCGCGGGCACGGCAGAAGGAACGGAGGCGGCGGACGATCGCTGCACGGGAGGCAGGGACCTCGTCGGGGCCGCGAGGGTGCGGGAGGGCCGGGTGGCGGCGGGGATCCGGGGCGGGGTCCCGGGCGCGGGCGCGGGCGCGGGCTGGGCGAGGGGTGACCGCTGCACGGGCGGCGCGCCGCCCGGTCGGCCGGGTCCGGGTGCGTCGTCAGCGAAGGGCCGCACCGGCCGGCGACTCGCGGAGCCGGTGCCGGCTGCCGGACCGCCGCCGGATGCGGGCAGCGACCGTGTGGGGCTCACCGGCGGGACGGCCGAAGCCGCTCCCGGCCGCCGCACCGGCACGGCGGGCAGCGCAGCCCGCTGCACGGGCACCGCAGCGGTCGGCCGGGCCGCCCCGGATCCGCTCGTCGCCACGGACCGCGTCGAACTCGTCGTCGGCGCCTCCCTGTTCGCTCCGTCCCCGGCGGAGCCGCTCGTCAGCCGTACGGCCGCGCCGGGCACCGTCGCACCGGAGGCTGCTGCCGGACCACCGGCCACCGGGCCTGAACGGCGCACCGCAGCCGAAGGCGCCGGTTCCGAAGGAGCACCGGTGCGGGGGCCGGGCGCGGGCACCCGGCCCGCTGCGGGAAGCCGCCGCACCGACGGTTCACCCGTCGTACGGGGCCCACCACCCGGACCGCTCGGCGTCCGCACAGCACCGGGGCCGGCCGACCCCGGAGCGGCGAGCCGCTGTACCGGCGGTGAACCAACGGCCCTTCCCGCGGTCGTACCGGACACCACCGCGGAGTTCGCACGCGTCGGCACCACGGGTGCTCCCGTGGTGCCGGGCCCCGCCACGACGCCGCTCGCACGCGTACCGGAGACGGAGGAGCCGGAAGAGACCGAGGGGCCGGAGGACTTGGGGAGGCCGGGCCCGGGAACCGGACCCGTCCCGGTGCTCGTGGGCCGTTGCCCGCTCGACGACGCGCCGTCGGCAACGGCGCGCCGCTGTACGGGCAACGCCGGTGCGGAAGCGGAAGGCGGCGCCACGGGCCCCGGCGCCGGCCGCGCGGGCGGCGCCGGGAGGGCGCTCGGCCGGCCGCCGGCCGCCGACGAACGCTGTACGTGGGGTGCGTGACCGGGAGCCGGGGCACCGGCCTGCCGACGCACCGCCGGGGCAGCCGCCGGGTTCGCCGCCCGAGCGTCGGCGGGGCGGCTCGACGGAGCGCCCAGTCCGGGCCGGACGACCGGACGCGGCGCGGGTGCGCTCGTCCCGGACGTACCGGCCCCGGGTGTCACCGACGGACCGGCCGTGCGCGCAACAGCATCCGGCCCGGCCGGGGGTGTCCTGCGTACGGGAGGCGTTGCGCTCTTCCCGCTGCCGCCGAACGCAGGGGCCCGCCCCGACGGCGCTTCGCCCCCGGAGGTGCCCAGGGGCGTGACGGCCGGCGATGCCGGTGCTTGCGGGGACGGTCGTACGACGGGAGCGGCGATACCGGGACGCTGCTGCGCCGGGGAGGTCCGCGCGGCCGGTGGCGTCGGGGGCGCCACCGGTCCCGACGACGGAGGGCCGAGCAGCGGGCGCCGGGGTGGCGTGGAGCCCGCCGGTCCGGCCGACCGGCCGGGAGCGCTCGCCGCGCGTCGCTGCACGGGGAGTGAGGAGGTGGGTGCCGGAGGAGTCCTGTCGGACGGCGACGCGGCCCCCGAAGCCCCCGTCGGGCCCGGCCGCCGGGGGGCCGGCGGCTCGATCCGCGCGGATCCGCCGCGGGGGCCGTCCTGCTCCCCGTCCGAGCGCTGGACGTGGGCAGCGGAAGCCGGAGGACCGGAGGCAGGAGCAAGGGGGGAACGGGCGGCGAGGACCGGAGCAGGTGTGGCGGAGGGCGGGGACACGGGCTTCGGAGCGCTCGTCGGCGCGGACACCCGTGCGCCTGCCCCGGCAGCCGGGGCAGGCGTCGTCGCCCGCGGTGCCACCGCGGGCAGCACTCTGCGCCGGACCGTCGCCGGAGCGGAGGCCCGGGTCAGCGCGGAGGGCGTGGGCGCCGGCCGAGGCCGGACGGGCGCGACCCGCGGGCCCTGGGCGCGCTGGACCGAAGGCCCCTGCCAGTCGCCCCGGCCACCCGGATCGCCGCCCTCCCTGTCACCGCCGCTGGGGACAGCGGCGGCCGGGAAGAGCCTGGTCCCGCCGGGGGACACCGGCCCGGAGCCCAGGGCGAACGACGCCACGTCCTTGATGAGTCCGGTCGGAGCGTCGTCCAGGACCGCGTGCGAGAGGGTCCCGGAGAAGGAGTGGTTCTGCCAGGAGGCCAGCGAACCGGCGAATTCCGCGGACGCGACCGTCTGCCGCGCCGGCGCGAGCATCGCGCGCTGGATCGGCGGCAGACCGGCCCAGCCCCCTCCCCGGCCGGAGACACCGGCACCGCCGCCGACGGACGCCTCGGGGGCCGAGGCAGGGGCGGGAGCGAGGGCGGGGGCGGGTGCCGCACCGCCCGCACTCCGCTCCCGGCCCCGACCCTGGTCACTGCCTCGGTCCCGGCCCTTGAGCCGGTCGAATATGCCCATCACCGCTCCGTTGCAGCACGCGTCACCAACGTGGCGATCTGCTCGGCGTACCGCCGACGCTCACGGTGTTCCATGTCCAGAATGTCGTCCAGGTTCCAGTGGAAGTGGTAGGCGATGTACGCGATCTCCTCATGGATCCGGTCGGTCGCGTACGTCACGATTCCCCCAGGCGGCTCCCGCCGAGCTCGACCTCGAAGGCCTGCTCGCAGTGCGGGCAGGACACGCCGGCCCTGGTGTGGCCCTCGGCGTTGACCTGACGGTAGAAGTCCTGCAGGAAGGCGAGGTCGGAGGCGAACATGTTCTCCACCACGCCGTCGTGCATGTGTGCCACGGTGCCCAACTGGGTGATGACCCGGCCGAGCAGTACCACCGAGAGGTACGCGGGGTTCTCCTGCACCCGCATGTCCCGCAGCGGGATCAGCTCGTCCCGGGCGGTCGCGAGCCGCATGACGCCCTCGCGGTGCACGGTCCCCATGTCGTCCACGTACCCGCGCGGCAGCTCGAACGCGAACTCGGTCCGCAACTGCTGCCGTGCGGGCGGTGCTTCCGCCGGTGCGACGGCCGGGGCCGCCACGTCCGCGAGAGCGGACGGGGCGGCAGCGGCGTCGGCGGCGGGCCTGGCAGGTCCGCGGCGCATTACTCGGTGACCAGCTCTTCGTAGACGATCGTGACGGTCTCGGTCATCACGGAGGCCTCGCCGGCCGTGGCGGCCGCACCCATGACCTTGGTGCACCAGGCGTTGCGCAGGTGCTGCCGCCTGACCGGGTTGTACTGGTAGTCCATGTAGATGATGCTCGCGTTCTTGCGGGCGGAGCCCATGTCACCGCGCAGCGAGGCGTTGATCCACTCGGTGAAGGCGGCGGACTGCTCCATACCGCGCGTGACCGTGGTCTCGCCGGCCTTCTTCACGCCGGGCATCTTCTTGGTGATCGGCTGGCCGTTCGCCGAGACCTGCTGGTACTCGATGACGTCCTGCTCCATCCCCACCTCACCCACGGCGTGGAGGTACTCGACCATGACTCCGTCGATCTGGAGGCCGAAGTTATGGGTAGTGAGGGCGTCACCCTGGGAGAGGGTCATGAAAGCCAATCCTTCTACTGGTGCTGGGGCCGGTGGCCGTACTCGGGATCAAGCGCCTGCGGAGTGTGTGACGTCCTACTCCTCCAACTCGCCGCTGCCGCCGGAGAACTGCGCCAGCCGGAAGATCACGAACTCGGCGGGCTTGACCGGCGAGACTCCGATCTGGCAGATGACGCGTCCCAGGTCGACCGACTCAGGCGGGTTGGTCTCGGCGTCGCACTTCACGTAGTAGGCGTCCTCGGGCGTGGCGCCGAACAGTGCGCCGCTGCGCCACTCCGTCACCAGGAACGCGGAGATGTTCCGCCTGATCCGGGCCCACAGCGCCTGGTCGTTGGGCTCGAACACCACCCACTGCGTGCCGTTGAGGATCGACTCCTCCAGGTAGTTGAAGTACCTGCGGACGTTGAGGTAGCGCCAGGCCGGGTCGGAGGAGAGGGTGCGCGCACCCCAGACGCGGATGCCGCGGCCGGGGAAGGTGCGGATGCAGTTGACGCCGATCGGGTTGAGCAGGTCCTGCTCGCCCCGGGTGATCTGCATCTCCAGGTCCACGGCGCCGCGTACGACCTCGTTGGCGGGGGCCTTGTGCACACCGCGCTCGGAGTCGTTGCGGGCCCAGATGCCGGCGATGTGTCCGCTCGGCGGGATCAGCCGGGTCTGGCCGCCGGCCGGGTCGAAGACCTTGATCCACGGGTAGTAGAGGGCGGCGTACTTGGAGTCGTAGTTGGACGTCTCCTGACGCCACACCCGGACCTGCCGGGCGTTGAGACCGGGCGGCGGGTCGATGATCGCCAGCCGGTCGCCCATCAGCTCGCAGTGGGCGATCAGACCGAGCTGGACGGCCTTCACGGCCTCCAGGTCGATCGCGCCACGCTGGTAGGCGGCCATCAGGTCGGGGACGGCGACCATCGAGATCTCGTCCACCGCTTCGAGCCCGCCGAAACCGGTGCGGTCCGAGGAGTCGCCCAGGTACTCGGCGATGCCGACCGACTCGGCCTCCGCCGCGTCCGGGACCGCGGGGGTCTCCGCGGCGACGGGCACCTCGAGTGCGACCGTCTGGTTGTCGGGGCGGGCGAGCTGCGAGGCGGCGGCGCCCTCCTGCACGACGATCAGCTTGGAGCGTTCCTTGACCTGCGTGACCACGTAGTTGCGGGCGCTCTTCTTCGCCGAGACGTCGAAGGTCTCGACCGGCTTCGTGCCGTCCTTGACGACCAGCCGGAAACGCTCCGCGGGGCCCTCGCCCTCGGCGTCCGTGACCTCGACACTGAGGGTGCCGCTCTCGCCGGGCGCGACGGCCGACACCTTGAACGTACCCAGCGTCTGGGCCGCCCCGGCCGTCAGCGCGGCGGGCGCCGCGGCACCGGCGACGGCCGACCGGCCGCGCTGTCCGCCGATCGAGGCGGCGCCCTCGCCCGGCGCGCCCGTCACTCCGCCGCGCGCTCCGCCCACGCGGACCACGTAGGCGGCGGACCCTCCGTTGTTGAAGAAGCCGTACACCGAGTGCGCCAGGAAGTACCCGTCGGTGAACTCACCGAAGGAGGCGACGTACTGGGTCCAGTTGGTGACCAGCGTCGGCTCGTTCAGAGGGCCGTCGGGCGCCAGCCCGACGAATGCGGCAACGGAGGTGCCGACCCCTTCGATCGGACGAGAGCCGCTGGCCACCTCTTCCACGTACACGCCCGGCGACAGGTAAGACGGCATGCTCTGCTCTCCTCGGGGTACCGATACAAGACCAGACTCACCCTCTCGGTTCGGGCTCGCGCGCGTAAACGTCCTCCGGTGCCTCATCGAGGGCACCGCATATGCCCCCAGGGGCAATCGAGGACGCCCTCGAGGCCTTCCCGCGCGACCGGGGCCCACGGTGGGACGGAGCGGTGGGGCACCGGGTGCCGCGCCCCGGAGGGCGGCCACGGACGCGGTCGCACGCCCCGCGGCCGGAGCCGCACGCGAAGGGGGTTCGAGGGCAGCGAGCGTTACCTTTAGGGCAGCCGCCCTACCCCGCTGCCCCTGCCCTCGCCCCTCCCGGGGGCAGTAGCGTCCGTCGGGTGACCACCTGGACATCTCTGGAGCCCGCCTCGACCACGGTCGACCCGGGCAGCAGCACCTCCGTTCGACTACGTCTGCGCAACACCGGTGACGTCGTCGATGAGTACCGCTTCGAAACGGTCGGCGACGTCGCCCCGTACGTCTCGGTGGAACCGCCGTCCATCCGGCTCTTTCCAGGAACCACCGGCATCGTCCAGCTGACGTTCGCCCCGCCCCGTACCCCGGACGCGACGGCCGGGCCGCACCCGTACGGGGTGCGCATCCTGCCCACCGAGCACCCCGAGGCCGCCACGGTCGCCGAGGGGAACGTCACCTTCACCACCTTCATGGAGGTACGGGCAGAGCTGGTCCCGCAGACCGTCAAGGGCCGCTTCAGGGGCCGGCCCAAGCTCGCCGTCGACAACCTCGGCAACACCGTGCTCACGGCGTCGATCGGCGGCGGGGACAAGGCCATCGACGACCTCTCGTACGAGATCGTCCCGGCCAACGTCCAGATCCAGCCGGGCCGCGCCGCCTTCGTCGACGCGACGCTCAAGCCCCGGCAGATCACCTGGGTGGGCCAGAAGCAGGAGAGGCCCTACGAACTCTCGGTGCGGCGCTCCGGGTTCGAACCCCTGGCGGTGAACGGGACGTACGTGCAGCGCAGTCTGCTGCCGCTCTGGCTGATGACCACGCTGAGTCTGCTGCTCGCTCTCACCATCACCGGCCTCGTCCTCTGGTTCACCTACAAGGCGCCGGTTCGCACCCTCGCGAAGGAGGAGCTCCAGAAGACGGCGGCCACCACGTTGCCGGAGGAACCGCCGGAGCTGCCGACCCCCAAGCCCACGCAGGACACCGAGCCCGCCGGGAAGCCCGAGGGGTCGGACGGCGGCGGTGGCGGCGGCGAGGAGAAGGAGGAGGAGAAGCCCAAGGAGAAGGAGGAGGAGCCCGCGCGGGGTCCGCTCCCCATCACGTCGGCGGACAAGCCGAACCTCTTCGTGCAGTTCGCACAGGCACGGCTGGTCGAGGGGGCGGGCGGCTGCAAGCTGACCGCCGCGCACACGGTGGGCAAGCTGGACGCCGCGACCCAGCAGGCGCTGACGTGCTTCCAGCAGTCCAACGACTCGACGTACGGCGCTTTCAGCGCGCTGGTGGAGACCGATGGAGCCGGGAACCTGGGCCGCTCCACGATGACGGCGCTCCTCGCGGCGCACTTCGGCGCCGTGAAGACGGTGACGCTGAACGCGAACGACGCCAGCCCGGAGGTGCCGTGGGTGCGGAACATGCTGCTCTGGGGCACGCAGGCCGAGATCGACGACGGCGACCTGGCGAGCACGGTCGCCTACACGAAGGCCAACATCGACTACCTGCAGAAGGGCATACAGCTCAAGGAGAAGCCGACCCCGGGCCTCTTCGACAGGATCAAGGAGTACCAGGGCCTGTTCCTGGCCGAGCGGACCGGGGTCCTCGACGAGATGACGCTCAACAAGACGAAGCTGGGCTGGATCAACGGGCAGGACAAGCCGGGCACGGTGGTGGCCAAGGACTGGCTCCCCGCCCCTGTGCAGTAGGCGGCCCCGGTCGCAGCGCCACGGGCCCGCGGCCGCCGGACATCCTCCGTCCGGCGGCCGCGGGCCCGTCTGCGCGGTGTGCCTACCAGGACGCGTCGTCCAGGACCAGCCGGCCCGCCTTGCGGTATTCGCGCCGGGCGCCCGCCAGCAGGTCCGACGTCGATACGCCGTCGCCGCGCTCCGCGGCCGCGTACGCGGCCGTGACGACCGCGCTGCGGATGGAACCGCCCGCCAGCTCGAAGTCCGCCGCGCAGGACGCCGGATCGATGTCGTCGGCGCACGGGACATGGGCCAGGCTGTGCCGCCAGAGCGCCAGGCGCTGCTTCTCGTCGGGGAAGGGGAAGTCGACCACCAGGTCCAGCCGGCGGGTGAAGGCGTCGTCGATGTTCGAGCGCAGGTTCGTGGTCAGCAGGGCGATGCCGTCGAACGACTCCAGGCGCTGGAGGAGATAGGCGCTCTCCATGTTCGCGTGGCGGTCGTTGGAGCTGCTGACCTCGGAGCGCTTGCCGAACACGGCGTCCGCCTCGTCGAAGAGGAGCACCGCGTCCGTGCGGTCGGCCTCGGAGAAGATCCTCTCCAGGTTCTTCTCCGTCTCACCGACGTACTTGTCCACGACCGACGGCAGCTGCACGACGTAGAGGTCGAGGCCGAGCTCACCGGCGACCACCTCGGCCGAAAGGGTCTTCCCGGTGCCGGAATCGCCTGCGAACAGCCCCACCACACCCCGCCCGCGCCCGCCGCCCGCGCTCAGCCGCCAGTCGCCGAGCACCCGGTCGCGGTGCTGGGCCCGAAGGACGAGCTCCCGTAGCTGTCCCAAGGGGCCCTCGGGCAGGACGAGGTCCCTCCAGCCGACGTCGGGCCGGATACGGCGGGCGTGCCGCTCGAGGCCCGACGCGGACTGCTGCCGGGCCGCGAGCCGCAGATGGGCGGCGGACAGTCTCGTACCGTCGAACGCGGCGAGGTCCAGTGCCGCGCGGGACGCGCGGTCGATCCCGCCGGGTCCGAGCCGGTACGCGGCGACGACGGGCGCCAGGTCGAACTCCGGCTCCTCGGGGCCGAGCGCCGCCCGCCAGGCGTCGAGGTCGCCGGCACGCTGCCGGGGCGCGTCCAGCACGATGGGGTCGCGCCCCCTGTCGCACCACTGCGGGTCGTACGGGCGGGGGTCCGCGAACAGCACCGGGACGTCGCTCACCGCGAGCGCCCGGATCAGCTCTTCGGGCTTCTCGGGCAGCGGGCTCACCACGATCGCCCGGCCGGTCAACCGTGCCTCGCGCAGCAGTTCCCGGTACGGGAGGCGCTTCTGCGCCGCGTGTTCCACCGGCGCGTACTCCTCGGGGCGCTGGTCCCCCCGTCGTTCCCCGGGGACGAGGTGCAGGGCCGGGACACCGGCCGCGCCCAGGGCGACGGTGGCGAAGGCGAGCCCGTCGCCGTCGCGGTGCTCACGCAGGTAGACGGTGAGCGGGCGGACCGAGAGCTGCTCGGCCAGCTTCCGTGCCGGCGGTCCGACGGCGTGCGCCCGGCCGGTGCCCGCCGCACCCTCCGGGCTCTCCGCGTCCGCTTCCACGGGCAGGTACGGAAGCAGGCGCACGGTCCCGTCCAGCGCCGGGTCCGGGGTGTCGTCGCCGAGCAGGTGGGCCACGACCCGGTCGGGTACGCGCAAGGAGCGGCTGGGAAGGGGGCGTTCGGGGTCGTCCACCTCGATCAGCCCGGACGCGACCAGCCGCGCGGCCGGATGGAACCGGGCCCGTCCGGCGGCGGAGTGCGCGGGCACCCCGCACAGGTCGAGCGCGAGCGCGACGGTCGCCCGGCGACGTGTGACGTCGTCGTTGAGGTAGCCGTACAGCGACTCGAAGGTGCGGTCCAGGTCGGGGGCCAGCGCGATCAGCAGGATCTGGGTGTCGAGCGGGCTGAGGCGCAGCCAGTGGGCGAGCCGTCGGAGGCGGTCGGAGTCCGGCCCCACCGGGCCGGACTCCTCCGGATCGAAGGATCCCGGCTCGGAGGACTCGAGCTCGGAGGACTCGGGCTCGGGGGACTCCGGTGCGAAGGGCTCCGGTTCGTCCGGGCCGAGGGGGTACGCGTCCCCCGGGCTCCCGGACAGCAGATGACGGATCGCTTCGTCCGTCAGATACATCCCGCGCATGGGATCGGTGGCCGTCGGGTCGGTGGCGCTGCGACGCTCGACGAGGAGTGCCACCCGCTCGCGCAGTCCAGCGAGCCGTGCGAGCAGGGGGCCGGAGGAGTCACTCACGTCCGCCGCTCCTGGGGCGATCCTGCCGAGCCGTGCCTCGTGGCGAAGTCCTCCCTGGCGACCTCGAGGCTCTTCGCGCTGTGGTGACGCACCGGACTGTCGTCGGGCGGCCCCTCCGTCCCGCGCACCTGAACACCGAGCCCTTCGGTGACGGGCGGACCGACCCGGTACTCGGGGTAGGCCAGGAACGGCGCGGTGATCACCACGTCGAGGGAGGGCTTGAGCTCTCCGCCGAGCGCGGACCAGACGTCCGCGAGCGAGCGCGCCTCGGTGTGCAGCCCCGCGACGGTCAGCGGGATGGAGAGGCCCAGTCCGGCGAGAGTGCCGGTCAGGTCCTCCGGCGGGAGGATCTCCTTGGGCAGCAGCGTGTGCAGTACGGCGGAGAGCATCCGGTGTTCGTCCTGCGGTCGCTTGGTCCAGGCCGTGACGAGATACGAGAGACGGAACCAGCGTGGCGGCTGATGCTGTTTGAGGACGATCCCCTGCTCGTCGCGGAGCGACATCTTGCCGCGCTGGCGCCGCTTGGTGTCCTCGCGGATGTCGTAGAGGTACGCGTCGATGGTCGGGGCGTTCCGCCGGGCCGCCCACTCGCGCGTCGGGGCGTCGAAGGTGACCTCGACGTCCGACCCGGCGAAGGCGCCGCGGACGAGCAGCCCCCTCAGGATGTCATCGACCTCGTGGATCACGGTCGTCCTGCCCTTCACTGTGACGGCCCGACGCGGAACCGGTCGTCGCCGGACGGCCCGCCGCGGAACGACCTGTCATGTATCGATCTGTCACTGCACTCGGCCGGACCGTCCGTGATCCGGCCCGACGCGGGCCGACCTCGGCGCGGAGCGCCCCAGCCCATCGTCGCCGTCGGGGCACGGCCCCGGGAGGCACCCGGGGGACGATCAAGGGGCAGTCCCCCTACCCCGGCGTCGCCCCTCTCCTGCCCTCAGGGCCCTTGCGCCGGCGCACGGTCCATCAGATGTAGCCTTCCCGCAAGGCATAGGCCACGGCATGAGCACGGTTGCGGAGCTGCAGCCGGGTCGTCAGACCGTGCATGACGTTCTTGACCGTGCGTTCGGAGTACGACAGTTTGCTGGCAATCTCCCCGGTATCCATTCCCTCGGCCACCAGCCGGAGCACATCGACCTCGCGTGGCGCCAGGCCGGATGCCGTGGCACCCGACAGGCTGGTCGTGCCGCGCTGCAACGTGCCAACCTGGGCTATCAGCCGCCCGAGCAGGTCCGACGGCAGGTCCCCGTCACCCCGTGAGGCCGCGACGACCGCTCGGAGGAGGCGATGGCCGGTGGCCTCGCGCCGCCAGACGATCGCGCCGACGCCGTACTCGATCACCTGGAGCAGCTCCGCCTCGCGGATCAGGCTCGTGACGAGGACGGCCTTGGTGCCGTCCGCGCGTGTCAGCCGCCTGAGCTGCGACAGCGTGGCCTCGTCCAGCGCCTCGGCCAGCAGGACCGCGACCGTGCCCGGCCGGCCCGCTCCCTCGTCGATCAGCTCGACCTCGGAGTGCCGGCGAAGCTGGCTGACCGCTCCGTCCAGGGACAGCGGGTCCGATGCGTGGATCTCCACGGGGATTCTGACCGGGGCCCGGTGAACCATGGCTCTACGTCCTCGCGTCCTGCCTCATGGGAACAACCCGTTCCTGTTCCTCCCATCCTTCCGTCGTCGAAAGGACGACCACAACGTGGCCGACCACGAGACCGACCACGAGATCGGCGGCACGTCCCCGTGACAGCGTTACCCCGACAGCCAGGGCTCCGTCCGCCGGTCCCGGCCCCGCTGTCCGATCCGGGCCCCGCCTCCGCCGGTCTGCTCGAACGCGAGTCGGCGCTGGAGCTGCTGGCAGCGGAGGCCGCCAGGGCCGTCGACGGATCCGGCCGGCTGGTCCTGTTCCGCGCGCCCACCGGTACGGGCCGCAGCGCGCTGCTGGAGGCCGCCGCCGACCTGGGTACGAAGCGCGGCATGCGGGTCCTGCGGGCCCATGCCTCCGCCGAGAGCTCCGGAATCCCCCTCTCCCTGGTCGCTCAGCTCCTCGACGCGCCACACGACTTCGACGACTCCCAGGACGACGACCACGAGACCCCGCACCACCTCCACCACCCGTCCCGCCTGTGGCAGTTGCTGTGCGAGCTCGCGGCCGGGTCGCCCCTGCTGCTGGCCGTCGACGACGCGCACCTCGCCGACCAGGAATCCCTGCGCTGGCTGACCGAGGGCGCCCGCCGGCTGACCGGGATGCCGGTCCTGATGGTGGTGACCGAGCGCGGGCAGTACGACATCACCCCGCCCGCACCGGGCCTCGCCTACGCGCTGCCCCCAGGCGTGGTCCGGATGCACGCGGTGGCGCCGCTGAGCCGTGCCGCCGCCGAGGAGCTCGTACGCGGCGCCCTGGGCCCGGACACCAGCGACACCTGGGTGGACGGCTGTGTACGGGCGGGCGCCGGCAACCCCCTGCTGCTGCGCGCCCTGCTGGACGACCTGCGGGCGGTCTTCCCGCACGGCAACGGCCCCGAGCCGGAGCTGCCCGAGAACTGCGCCGAGCTGTATTCGGGGTCGTTCGTGGCGGCGGTCGCGTGGTGGCTGAGGAGCGCGGGCGAGGAGAGCATCGTGGTGGCCCGCGCGCTGGCCGAACTGGAGGAATCGGCAGGGTACTTCGAGGGGGGCGAGGACGAGGTGGAGCCGGGGCACGGGTTCCCCGGCACTCCCGGCCCCCGCCCGGGACCCGCCGTGCACGGCGGCCCCGGTCCGGGCCACGGCCTCGGCGACGACTTCGGCGACTTCCTCTCCGAACTCACGCGTACCGACCCCGAACGCGTCGGCGGCTGGGTCACCGCGATGATCCGGCTCGGACTGCTGCGCCGCTCCCCCGGCAGCGGCGTTCCGCGTTTCGCGCACCCCCTGCTGCGCGGAGCGGTCCTCGACGGCTGGCCCCGCTCGCACCGGCACGCACTGCACCTGCGTGCGGCCGAACTGCGCCGGCACCGGGGCGACGGAGTCGAAGCCGTGGCGGGGCACCTGCTGCGTACCACCCCCGGCGGTACGGAGCGCGTCGCCGAGGCACTCCTGGACGCGGCTTCCGACGCGTCCAGGGCCGGCAGGACCGGCGCCGCCGCCCGCTACCTGCGCCGCGCCCTGGACGAGCCGATGCCGCGCGAGCGCCGGGCCGCGGTACTCACGGAGCTGGGCGAACTGGAGTTCGCCACCCTGCGGACCGGCGGGATACCCCGGCTGGCCGAGGCGCTGCGCCTCCAGGAGCGTCCCAGGGACCGGGTGCTGGCCGCGGTCAACCTGGGCAACGCCCTGGCCAACCGGGGCAAGCCGCACGCCGCGCTCGACGTCATGCGCGATCTGGGCTCGCTGGACGGGGAACCCGTCCTCGCCCGCACCGCCCAGACGGCGTCCGCGTTCTTCTCCGACCACGACCCGGAGATCCGGCGGGCGGTCTACACCCGGCTGCGCGAGCGCGCCGAGCGCTCCCCGGAATGGATCAGCCCGGCCCTCCGTGCCCTGCTGATCCGCTACGAGGCCACGGCCGGGCTGGTGTCCGCCGAGTCGGCCATGCGGCAGATCCGGCGGCTGCTGACGGCCCCGGAGGATCCGCTCCTGGTGCCCTACCTGCTGGGTGCGGCCGCCGCGGTGGCGCAGTGGGCCGACGCCCCGGAGGACGCCGAACGCGTCGTCCGGACCGGGTTGACCGAGCACTGGCTGTCGCCACTGCACCCCGTCCACCGGTCGCTGCTCAACGCGCGGGTGGACACCGCTGCCGCACGCGGCCACTTCCGGTGGGTGCTGGAGGAGACCGCCGGCAGGCCGGGGGCCACCGGCGGCTCGCCCCGCACGGGTGCGAGCAACTTCCTGGCCCACCGCGTCATCGCACTCGTCGAGTGCGGCCGTTCCGCCGAGGCCGAACAGCTCGTCGCCGGTGTCAACGTCGACGAGGAGGCGCTGGGCAGCTGGGAGCAGAATCGGTTCCTCTACGCGCGCGGTGTCCTGCGTGCGTCCGTCGGCGATCCCGCGGGCGCCCTGGACGACTTCCGGGAGTGCGGCAGGCGTCAGACCGGCCGCGACGTACAGAGCCCCGTCGTCACACCCTGGCGTTCGGCCGCCGCCGAATGCCATCTCCTCCTGGGGGAGACGCCGGAGGCCCTCGCGCTCGCCGAGGAGGAGAGCCGGTACGCCGCCGTGTGGGACACGCCCCGGGTCCGGGGCCGCGCCCTGCGCGTCCTCGGCACGGCCACCGGCGGCCGACGCGGTCTCGCGCTCACCGCCGAGGCCGTCGGCCTCCTGCGCGGCACGTCCCTCGACATCGAGCTGGTCCCCGCGCTCATCGCCCACGGGGTCCAGCTCACGGCCGCCGGACAGCCCCGCAGCGCCCGCCCGCTGCTCAGGGAGGCCGCGACGGCGGCCGAACGGCTGGGAGCCGTCCGGCTGTCCGGCCGCGCGGAAGTGGCCCTGCGCGCCAGCGGCGCCCGCCGCGGGAACACCACCCTCACGGGCCGCGGCTCACTGACCGCCGGCGAACTCCGCATCGCGACGCTGGCCTCCGACGGCCGTACGAACGCGGAGATCTCGGCGCTGCTGCACCTGGCGCGGCGTACCGTGGAAACCCATCTGACCAGCACCTACCGCAAACTCGGCATACGGCGGAGGGGAGACCTTCCGGCCGCGCTGAACAGTGCCGCCGATGAGCCCATGTGACCGGCCGGGCCGAAGCCGCCTCCCCACCGGGTGTCCGGGCCCACCCGGCCGGGCCGGACGCCGGTGAGGGCTGCGAAGGCTGCAGGCGAACGGCTCCGGCGCTCGGGATCGGCCACGGCGTGTTCGACGGTGATGCGCCGGGCTGAGGGCCGGTGTCGTGCCCCTCGTTCCGCCGAGGGTCTCCCGCTGCCTGCCGTGGGCGAGCCCACGGAGGAACACGAAGGGCCTCCGACGCAGGCCAACGGCATATCAGGCAAAGCCGCAGGTGGCGGCAGACGAGTCGGGCTGTACGCCGGGTTCTGTCGCCCGGTCGCCTCGCGGCGGCCGGGGAGACGGCCATCCATCTAGGACCGGCATTGCTGCCGGTCTCGTGCGGTCTACCCGCGAACTCGGGCGGGCAGCCCTCGGACGTTCGCGCAGGACCGTCTCTCGACGGTCCCTCTTGACCTTGCTCCGGGTGGGGTTTACCTAGCCGCCTGAGTCACCTCAGACGCTGGTGGTCTCTTACACCACCGTTTCACCCTTACCCGGGACCGAGGTCCCGGGCGGTCTGTTTTCTGTGGCACTGTCCCGCGGGTCACCCCGGGTGGCCGTTAGCCATCACCCTGCCCTGTGGAGCCCGGACGTTCCTCGGGAGGATCCGGAGATCCTCACGCGGCCGTCCGCCCGGCTCGTCTGCCGTGCTGCCCATGCTACCCGGCGCCTTCCAGGCCCCGGACCGCGAAGGCCGCGATACCGGCCTCCCAGGCGGCCGCGAGGTCGGTGCCGGGGAGGAAGCGGCCGTTGAGCTCCAGGACCACCATGCCGTGGGCGAACGCCCAGGCCGCCCGCGCCCGGCCCTCGTCACCGCCCGCCGCGCGGAACAGCGGGGCGGCCGCGGCGGCCGCCGCCCCCACGGGCAGGACCGCGCTGCCCATGGTGAGGAGGTAGAGGTGCGGGTGGGCCAGTGCGTGGGCGCGGTAGGCGGTGGCGAGCCCCACGAAGGAACCGGGGTGGTCCCGCTCCGCGGCCTCCAGCACACCGGCGGTCTCCCGGAGCATCTCGCCGGCCAGGGCCGTCACCACGGACGACTTGTCCGGGAAGTGCTTGTAGAGCGTGGGGGCCTTCACTCCCACCCGGTCGGCCAGCCGGCGCATGGTGAGCGCCTCGGCGCCCTCCTCCTCCAGGAGCGTGCGTGCGGCGGCGATGATCTGCCGGGGCCGGCCGGCCGTGAGGCCGGGGGCGAGGTCACTCATGCGTGAGCCTCCTTCGGACGGAGTCGGGACGGTGTCGGTACGCGGTCCGTATCCGAAGACGTGATCGTACGAGAGGGGGACAAGCCGGTCGTCGGGGACCTTGACCTTGCCGCAGCGTCAGGGTTTCTACTGGCCCCATGCGTATCGGAGAGATCGCCGCGCTCGTCGGAGTCACCTCCCGGGCGATCCGGCACTACCACCACATCGGCCTGCTCCCCGAGCCCGGGCGCCGGACCAACGGCTACCGGGCGTACAGCGTGCGCCACGCGGTCCTGCTGGCGAGGATCCGACGGCTCACCGAGCTCGGTCTCGGCCTCGACGAGGTGCGGGACGTGGTGGCCGACGACGCAGGGCGCGAGCTGGTCGAGGTGCTGGGCGAGCTGGACGCCGACCTGGCCCGCCAGGAGGAGGAGATCGGGGAGCGGCGGCGCCGGCTGGCCCTGCTGATGGCCGGTCCGGTGAACGGCCGGGAGCCGGTGTCCCCCGCCCTCGCCGAACTGCTCGGGGCCACGCCCGCCACGGACTCCCCCACCGCCACGAAGGACCGCGAACACCTGGCGCTGCTGGACGGGGCGGAGGGCGCCGACGAGATCTTCGGCGCGTTGCGGCCGATGGCCGAGGACCCCTCCGTCCTGGAGCTGTACGAGCGGCTGGACGCGTTGGCGACGGCATCCCCGGACGACCCCCGGATCGCCCCGCTCGCCGCCGACCTGGTCGCCGCCGTGCCCGCCGGGGTGCTCGACGCGATCCCGTCCGGCCTCCCGTCCGGCCTCCCGGCCGGGTCGGGCTTCGCGGAGGCGCTGCTGGCCGACTACGCACCGGCGCAGGCCGAGGTGGTGCGCCGGATGATGGCCGGGGTGGCCGCGCGGCTGGACGGGGCGGGGCGATGAGTGTGCGGATCGCCCGTGCGGCGGCGTGGGCGGTCCTGCCCGGTGAACTGGCCCTGGTGGTCTGTCTGGTGGCCGGCGTACGGATACCGCTCGCCGTCCTCCTGGGCGCCGAGGTCCTCGTGGCCGCGGTGCTGGTGGTGGAGGGCGTGACGCTGTGGCCCCTGTACGC
Organism: Streptomyces clavifer; assembly: GCF_036345975.1. Classification (NCBI taxonomy): domain Bacteria; kingdom Bacillati; phylum Actinomycetota; class Actinomycetes; order Kitasatosporales; family Streptomycetaceae; genus Streptomyces; species Streptomyces clavifer. The sequence continues at coordinate 2,209,192 of NZ_CP107793.1, forward strand.
GGCGGGGAGGCGGGCGGGTGCGGGACGCCGCGAGGCGCTGCGGACGGCGCTGCGGGCCCTGGTCCCGTTGACGGTCCGGCGGCTGGTGGCGCACGAGGTACGGGCCCTGCACAGTCTCGGGCTGTGGGTGCTGCGGCGCCGTCACGGCGTACCGGAGGGGGCGCTGGCCGTCCCCTACACCGGGCCGCAGACGGCGATGATGTACGGGCTGGTCTTCGTGTCCCTGATCGAGACGGTGATGCTGGCCCTGCTGATCCCCTGGCCGGTCGTGCACCGCGTGCTGCTCGTGGTCGATGTGTACGGGGTGGTCCTGCTCCTCTCCCTGCACGCGGCCTGCGTGACCCGGCCGCACGTGGTGGGCGAGGACGGTTCGCTGCGCCTGCGCCTCGGCGGGCTGTTCGATCTGCGGATCCCGGCGGCCTCGGTGGCCGGGGCCCGGGTGGACCGGCGCTACCCGGAGGGCCGGCCGGTCCTGCTGCACCCCGACGGCGTACTCGACCTGTCCGTGGGCAGCCAGACCACGGTGACGGTGGAACTCACGGGTCCGGTCGCGTTCGTACGGCCGATGGGGAAGCCCGGTACGGCGCACACGGTCCGCTTCCACGCGGACGACCCCCGTGCCGTCGTCTCCGCGCTCACTCGGGTGCGAACCGCACCTTCGCCGAGCCCGGGTCGGCCTGGGTGAGCCGGACCCGCAGGCGTTCGCCGAGCGGGAGCGGGGAGTCGGACTCGATCCGGGCGACGATCGCGGGGTCCTCGATGTGGACGGTGCCCACGGACGGCCGTTCGTCGTCGACGTCGATCACGAAGCCGTCGAAGGCCGAGCCCACCCGGTCCTGGAGCAGTGCCGCCTCGACGAGGTCGACGCACTCGCGCTCCACGGTGTTGGCGCGGCGGGTGCCCTCCGCCATCTCCCGGGGCAGGCCGGGCAGTGCCTGGAGCACCCATTCGGGCGGTTCCCGGTCCGCGGTCGCGGCGAGGCACAGCTCGGCGGCGTACCGGTCGACGAGGCGGCGCAGCGGCGCGGTGCAGTGCGTGTAGAGCGCGGCGACGGCGGCGTGCACGGCGGGGTCCGGGAGATCGCCGTGCTCGAAGACGGTGTAGCCGGCGCCGCGCAGGAGGGTGGTGCACTCCTCGAGGAACGCGGCGTGGACGGTGTTCCGCGGGTCGAGCGAGCGGACGACCTCGGCGTACGGGACGTGGTGCGGCCAGTCGATGCGCAGGGCCTGCGCGGTGCGGCGCAGGCGGGTGACGGCTCCGTCGGGGGCGACCGGCAGGGTGCGGAGGATGCCCGTTCCCGAGTCCGCCATGATCCGGGCGGCGGCCATGCCGGTGAGGAGGGAGATCTGGGCGTTCCAGCCGTCGGCGGGCAGGGGCGCGCGGTAGTCGAGGCCGTAGCCGCCGCCACGCTCGACGATCTCCTGTTCGGGGACGTCGAGCGAGATGCCGCCGCGGACCGTCTCCTGCTCCTCGCGCAGGAGGCCGATGTCCCTGAGCAGGGCGAGCGGTTCCTCCGCGGTACCGGCGTCGATCTGCCGCTGGGCGCCGGCGTAGTCGAGCTTGGCACGGCTGCGTACGAGCGCGCGGCTCACTTCGGTGGAGACCGGGCGGCCCTCGGGGTCGAGGTCGATCCGCCACAGGGCGGCGGGGCGGGTCTCGCCGGGGAGGAGACTGGCGGCGCCCTCCGAGAGCGCGGCCGGGTGCAGGGGGACCTTGCCGTCGGGGAAGTACAGGGTCGTGACCCGCCGGTGGGCCTCCGCGTCCAGAGCCCCGCCGGGTCGTACGAAGGCGGCGGTGTCGGCGATGGCGTAGTGCACCCGGAATCCGTGCGGCCGCCGTTCCAGGTGCAGAGCCTGGTCGAGGTCCCGGGAGGTGGGCGGGTCGATGGTGAACAACGGCAGGTCCGTGGCGTCGCGGTGGTCCGACAGGTCCGGGGACCTCAGGGCGTCGGCCGCCTCGGCGAGGACGTCGGGCGGGAAGTCCGCCGTCAGGCCCAGCTCGGTGCGCAGGGCTCGCAGGGCCGCCCGCAGCGGGCTGTCGGCGGCGCCGGTCATGTGGAGCTGGCGGCGGGGCATGCCACCGAGCGTAGGCGGGGGCGGTGCGGTCGGCATCCCGGCCCGGGCCCGGGCGGACGGCGGGCACGTCGTCGCCGGCCCGTACCCTTGGCGAAGGGTTCCCGTGCCACCGGGGACCCTCTGTCACGTACGAAGGAGACACCCGTGCTCGTGCTGTTGCCGCCCTCCGAAGGAAAGGCCGCCTCGGGGCGCGGGGCACCCCTGAAGCCGGAGTCGCTGTCCCTGTCCGGCCTCGCCGGGGCGCGGGAGGCGGTCCTCGACGAACTGGTGGAGCTGTGCCTGACGGACGAGGACGGGGCCCGCGAGGTGCTCGGTCTGAGCGAGGGGCTCCGCGGCGAGATCGCGAAGAACGCGGAGCTGCGCACGGCCGGGACCAGGCCGGCCGGGGAGATCTACACCGGTGTGCTGTACGACGCCCTCGGTCTGGCCACGCTGGACGCGGCGGCCAGGAGGCGGGCCGGGAAGTCGCTGCTGGTCTTCTCGGGCCTGTGGGGCGCGGTGCGGGTGGGCGACCGCATCCCGTCGTACCGCTGCTCGATGGGGGTGAAGCTGCCGGGGGTGGGCGCGCTCGGCGCGCACTGGCGCGCTCCCATGGCGTCGGTCCTGCCGGAGGCGGCCGGGGACGGGCTCGTCCTGGACCTGCGGTCGTCGGCGTACACCGGGGCGTGGAAGCCGGCGGGCGCGGTCGCGGAGCGCACCGCGAGCGTGCGCGTGCTGCAGTCCCAGGTGGTGAACGGCGTGGAGAAGCGGTCGGTGGTCAGCCACTTCAACAAGGCGACCAAGGGCCGGATGGTCCGCGATCTGCTCGTGGCCGGGGCGAAGCCGAAGGGTCCCGCGGAGCTGGTGGAGGTGCTGCGCGACCTCGGCTACACGGTCGAGGCGCAGGCCCCTGCGCGGGCCGGGCGGCCGTGGGCGCTCGACGTGGTGGTCACGGAGATCCACTAGCGTTCGTTGCAGCATACGCAACGGTCATTGCGTAGATTGCGCCTCGCGCGGCAGGATGGGCCCATGACCTCCTCCGCGCCCGCCGCCCTGCCCGCGTCCGCCTCCGTCCTGGACCTCGCGCCCGTCGTCCCCGTCGTCGTCCTGGAGGACGCGGCCGACGCGGTCCCGCTGGCCCGGGCGCTCGTGGCGGGCGGGCTTCCGGCGATCGAGGTGACGCTGCGCACCGCCGCCGCGCTCGACGCGATCCGGGCGATCGCCGCCGAGGTCCCGGGCGCCGTCGTGGGTGCGGGCACGGTGATCTCCGCGCGGCACGTGACCGAGACGGTCTCCGCCGGCGCGCGCTTCCTGGTGAGTCCGGGCTGGACGGACACCCTGCTGGACGCGATGGAGGCGTCGGGCGTGCCGTTCCTGCCGGGGGTCTCCACGACGTCCGAGGTGGTCGCGCTGCTGGAGCGCGGGGTCACCGAGATGAAGTTCTTCCCGGCCGAGGCGGCCGGCGGCACCGCCTACCTCAAGGCCCTGTCCTCGCCGCTGCCCCAGGCCCGGTTCTGCCCGACCGGCGGCATCTCGCCCGCTTCGGCACCTGCCTATCTGGCCCTGCCGAACGTCGGTTGTGTGGGCGGCAGTTGGATGGTCCCCGGTGACGCGATCGCGTCGAAGGACTGGGCGCGGGTGCAGCGACTGGCCCGCGAGGCGTCCGCGCTGCGCGGCTGACCGGCGGACGCGGATCCCGACCGGCGGGCAGGATCCCGACCGGCGGGCGGCACCCCGGAGCCGGGCGCCGGTCAGCCCCGCAGCGCCTGGACGGCGTACAGCGTGCCGATGCCCAGGGCGAGGCCGCCCAGCAGGAGCCGCAGCGCCGTTTCGGGCAGGCGTGGCTGGAGGCGGGCCCCCAGGTAGCCGCCGCAGAGTCCGCCGAGACCGCAGGCCAGCCCCAGGGCCCAGTCCGGCGCGATGTCGCCCGTGGCGGTCAGGGACAGCAGGGCGTACGTGGCCGCTCCCGCCAGGGAGGTCACGAACGTGCAGGCGAGGGCGGCCGGCGCGACCTTCGCGACCGGGACCCCGCGCCCGACGAGGATCGGCCCGAGCAGCGAACCGCCGCCGATCCCGTAGACCCCGCCCGCGACGCCGACGGCCAGGGCGAGGCCGGTGGTGGCGCGCGGGGACGGCGGCGCGGCGACGGCACCGCGGCGCGAGGGGCGCAGGGTGCGGGCACACAGCCAGGCGCCCAGGGGGAGCAGCAGGACGGCGATGAACAGGCGGAAGACCGCCGGGCCGGGCACGGCGAAGACCCGGATCACCGCGCCGGCCACCACCCCCGGTACCGCGCCCATGACGAGCAGCCCGGTCAGCCGCCCGCGCAGCAGGCCGCTGTTGCGGTAGCGCAGGAGTGCGCCGGGGCACGACACCACGTTGTACAGCAGGTTGGTGGGGGTCACGGCGGGACTCGGCACTCCGAGCACACTGACCTGCACCGGCAGCAGGAACACCGCGCCGGACACGCCCACAGGTGCGGTCGCGACCGAGATCAGCAGCCCGGCGAGGAAGCCGAGCAGCCCCGTGGACCAGGTCACGCCCCCGCTACCGGAGGTGCGAGGTGTCGTTGAGCAGCCGCAACGACGGATTGCCGTCCGCGTAGTACGCGACCGTCGAGACGGAGGCGGGCGAGAGCTCCATGCGGAACAGGGACTCCGGCGGGGCGCCCAGCGCCAGCCGGACCAGGGTCTTGATCGGGGTGACGTGCGTGACCAGCAGTGCCGTGCGGCCCGCGCAGCGGGCGATCAGGCGGTCGCGCGCCGCCGACACCCGGTCCGCCACCTCCGCGAAGCTCTCGCCGCCGCCCGTGGGCGCCGTGTCGGCGGACCCGAGCCATGCGGTCAGGTCGGCGCCGTGGCGTTCCCGCACCTCGGCGAAGGTGAGGCCCTCCCACGCACCGAAGTCCGTCTCGCGCAGCCCGTCCTCGATGCGGACCTCCAGGCCGAGCCGGTCGGCGACGGCGGCGGCCGTCTCGCGGCAGCGGCGCAGCGGGGAACTGATGATCTCCTGGACCGTGCCCCGGGCGGCGAACGCCTCGGCGGCGCAGGCCGCCTGGTGGCGGCCTGCGGCGGAGAGTTCGGGGTCGCTGCCGCCGCTTCCGGAGAACCGCTTCTCGGGGGTGAGTGCCGTCTCGCCGTGCCGGAGCAGGAAGAAGGTGGCGGGCGCCCCCAGGTCGGCGGCGACCCCCCAGCCCACCTGCGGTGCCGCCGACGCGGGCCGGGCCGCGGCCAGCGCGGCGCGGACCTTCGCCGCGCCCGCGACCGGGTCGCCGGGCGGACCGGCCGGATCCGCCGCGGCGGGTGTGGGCCGCGGGGAGTCCAGGGCTGCCGTCGACGACGACGGTTCCCACTGCCTGCCCCGCCTGCCCGCGTCCATCGCCTCGTTGGCGAGCCGGTCCGCGTGCTTGTTCTCGTTGCGCGGGATCCACTCGTACGTGACGGAGGAGGCCGGCAGGATGCTCGCCGCCTCCGCCGCGAGCGGCTTCATGTCGGGGTGCTTGATCTTCCAGCGGCCCGACATCTGTTCGACCACCAGCTTGGAGTCCATCCGGACGTGCACCTGGACGGGCACGTCCGGGAACAACGCCTTCGCCGCCTTCAGGCCGGCGATCAGGCCCTTGTACTCGGCGACGTTGTTGGTCGCGACACCGATGTACTCGGCGGCCTCGGCCAGCGTCTGCGCGCCGTCCGGGTCGAGGACGACCGCGCCGTAGCCGGCGGGCCCCGGGTTGCCCCGGGATCCGCCGTCGGCCTCGACGACCAGCCGGCGGGGTGCGGGCATTACAGACCCGACTCCGAGGTGCGGACCAGGATGCGGTGGCAGTTCTCGCAGCGCAGCACGGTGTCGGGGGACGCCGCCTTCACGTCGTTGACCTCGGTGATGTTCAGCTCGAGCCGGCAGCCCTCGCAGCGGCGCTGGTAGAGCCGGGCGGCGCCGACACCGCCCTGCTGGGTGCGCAGCTTGTCGTACAGCTTCAGCAGGTCGGCGGGGACGGCACCCGAGACGACCTCGCGGTCCTTGGCGACGACGGCCGCCTCGGCGTCGAGCTCGCGGGTCGCCGCGTCCCGGCGGCCGGTCGCGTCGTCGACCTTCGCCTGGACGGCGCCGACGCGCTCGGTCAGCTCCGCTACGCGCTCCTGCGCGGACTCACGGCGCTCCATGATCTCCAGGACGACGTCCTCGAGGTCGCCCTGGCGCTTGGCCAGCGAGGTGATCTCGCGCTGCAGGCTCTCCAGGTCCTTCGGCGAGGAAACCGCACCGGAGTCGAGCCGCTGCTGGTCGCGGACGGCGCGCTGGCGCACCTGGTCCACGTCCTGCTCCGCCTTGGTCTGCTCGCGGGTGGTGTCGCTCTCCTCGGTCTGCGAGGCGACCAGCAGGTCGCGCAGCTGCGCGAGGTCGCTGTTGAGCGAGTCGATCTCCGCGTGCTCGGGCAGGGAGGTGCGCCGGTGGGCGAGCTGCGACAGACGTACGTCGAGGGCCTGGACTTCGAGGAGTCGGATCTGGTCGGCGGGCGCGGCGTTCAGTTGGGGGCTCCAGAAGAGTGGTGGGTGGTCCAGGGGTCGGTGACCTGCTTCGAGACATGGACCCGCAGGTCCCATCCGTGGCGGTCGGAAATCGCGTCGAGCTGTGCGGCGGCCTGCTCGCACCAGGGCCACTCGGTGGCCCAGTGTGCGGCATCGATCAGGCCGAGCGGCGAGTGCTGGACGGCCTCGGAGGCCGGGTGGTGGCGCAGATCCGCTGTGAGGAAGGCGTCGACGCCCGCCGCCCGTACGGCGTCGAAGAGGCTGTCGCCGGAGCCGCCGCTCACGGCGACGCGCCGGACCAGGGCGTCCGGGTCGCCCGCGAGCCGGACGCCCTGCGCGGTGGCGGGCAGCCGGGCAGCCGCGCGGGCGGCGAGGTCGCGGAGGGTCTGGGGGTGGTCGAGCTCGCAGATCCGGCCGAGGCCGCGGCGGCCCTCGGGATCGGTGGGGTCCGGCACGAGGGGGCCGGTGACCCGCAGGTCGAGGGCCGCGGCGAGGGCGTCGGAGACACCCGGGTCGGCACTGTCGGCGTTGGTGTGCGCGACGTGGAGGGCGATGTCGTGCTTGATCAGCCCGTGCACGACGCGGCCCTTGAAGGAGGACGCCGCGACCGTCGTCGTACCGCGCAGATAGAGCGGGTGGTGGGTGACGATCAGCTGCGCGCCGAGGGTGCGGGCCTCGTCGGCGATCTGCTCGACGGGGTCGACGGCGAAGAGGACCCGGTCCACCTGCGCCTCCGGATCGCCGCAGACCGTGCCGACCGCGTCCCAACCCTCGGCCCGCTCGGGGGGCCAGAGGGCGTCGAGCTCGGCGATGACTTCAGACAGACGGGGCACGGGGGAAAGGCTACCTGTCCGGCGCACCCCGTCGGCCCTGGCTGCGGGCACCCGTGCGGGCGGACCCGCAGCCGGTCATGAATCGTTACGTCCGGTCACTTCACGCGACGTCCCGGAGGCCGTCCGGAGGCCGTCGGCGCCGGACGCGCAGGTGACACCGGGCCGGGCGCGGGTCCCGCCGGATGCACCCTCGCCCGGCCGTGGCCCTCGACCGCGCCGACCCTGGTGCACCGCGGTGCCGGCGTGGGGCGGTGGCACGGGCGGGGGCACCGAAGCACAGTCACCCCTCACTCCTCAGGCGAATCAGGACATCACCACCCTTATGTGTGAAGTGCGGTGGCTGGTGTTGTTCGGCAGGAAGTGCGAAAACTAGCTTCGGTTGCCGGAGGTGACCGCATCATGACTGCCTGTGCCATCGAGAACGAGACCGCCGGAGCGGCGGCGGGTGCCGCGACGCCGGAACCAGAGCCCGAGCCCGCGAGACCGGACGAGCCCGCGGAGCCGGAGGAACCCCGCGCGACCGCCGGCGCGGAAGGAGCTGCGGGGCCCGGTGGGGCCGACCGCCCGGACGGGGAGCCCGGCGGGGGCGGAGCGTCCGGAGCCCCACCGCCGGTGGACGGCGGGCCGGCGCGGGCACCGTCCGCCGACGGCCGCTCCCCCGGTGCGGCCACCCCGTCGACCGGTGTCATCGGCAACGGCTGGACACGCGTGGCCACGTCCGCCACGAACCGGGGAACCGGCACAGGCACCGGCCCGGCCCGGGAAACCGGACGACCGGGTCCTGCGGGGGCCCTCGGCGAGTCGGCCGGGGCCACCCCGCCCGGCCGTGCCGACGAGCGGCACGAAGCCGCCGCGCCACCGCGGCCCCCCGCAGACCACGGGCCACTGCCCCACCGCACGTTCGACGAAGACGAAAGGGAGGGGCCGCTCCCGCACGCCGGGCCCCACGGAGGCGGGAGGCCGCTCCCGCACCCCGGGTCCGGACGCCCCCCGCTCCCCCGGGCCGCCGGGCAGGCCGGCCCCCCGCCGCTGTCCGGCGTCCCCCAGCGCCTCCTGCCGCCCGCGCTCACGATCGCCGCCGACCACTCGTACGCGGCCCGGCTCACCACCGCCGCCGGGGCCGAGCCCGCCTGGTTCCCCGAGCGCTGGACGCTCGACGGCCCCGAGCCGTACGCCGTGAACCTCCCCCTCGACCAGCCGGAGGAGGCCGACTCCGATGTGCTGCCACTCTCCGACGGGCGGGTGCTGATCCGGCGACGGGTGGCCGACCGGCACACCTTCTCGCTGCTCTGTCCGACCGGGCCCGGCACGGGCGAACTCCACCTCGGCGCCGTCGAGTGCGTGGACCTGGTCCTTCTCCCGCCGTCCCCCGACGGCATGAGCGCGTTCGCCCTGGTCCCCGGTGACCGCTCCACCGCCGTCTGGCTGGTCGCGGGCGGCGCCTTCGGTCCGGAGCACGTCGCGGACGTGCCGGGGCGCTGCTCGGGCGGGGCCTGGCTGGACCGGGAAGGGCGGTTGCTGGCCCTGGACCGGCAGCTGCCGGGCGGCGGGCCGGTGAAGACGGTCGCCGTGGATCTGGTGCGGGGCGGGGAGGTCACACCGCTGCTGCAGATCGCTCCGGGCAGCGACGACCGGCTGCTGCTGGCCGATGCCGACAGCGGGCTGCTGCTGATCCGTTCCGACGCCCCGGGCCACGACCGTCTCGGCTGGGGCGTGCTCGGCAGTTGCCTGCCGGTGCGCTTCCCGGAGTGCCTGCGCCCGGCGGACGTGGCCGTGACGCCGTTCGCCGTGCAGCCGGGCCAGATGCTCATGCCGGAGAGCTGCGCGGTGGCGCTGCGCCTCGACGGCCCGGAGGGCAGCTGGGTGGGACTGTGGCGGCCGGCCGGACGGCGCCTGCACCAGTTCGCGGCACCCGCGGGCTGGCTGGCCGGGGCCGGCTTCTGGAGCCGGGAGGGAATCCTGCACCTGCCGTACGAGCAGGCCGGTACGCCCTGTGCGGTGGCGCTGATGGAAGCCCCCGCGGACGAGGAACACCGACCTGCCACGAACGGAACGCAACCATCCGCGGCGGCCGTGTCTCCTGGTGTGTGCAGGCCCGTTCCACTCGGCCGGGCGCCCCTCACCGGCCGCACAGCACCTGGATGAGCCCGGCCGGGGCCACGCGGTCGTTCCGCGCGGGGTACCGACGGTCGCCGCGCCGGGTCACGGGCGGGGCCTGCGCCACACACGTACGCGATCTCGACGGGGTGACTTCCCACATGTCTGAAGCCCGAACCGACACGACCCAGACGCGTCCGCCGGGGGCGGACGCGGAACGGGGCGGAGCCGGCTCCGGAAAACACCGAGGGGGCGCGTCGGCGGAGAGCGCGGCCGTGCAGCCGCACGGCCGCCACCGGCGCCCCTCCGAAGGGGGTGGCAGAGCGGCGGCCTGAACGGCGCGGCACCCGAGGGCCGTCACCGCCGCCAGGCCGCGACGGCCCTCGGGTGCCGCGCGGCCTACACGTCCCTGCCGACGGGCGCGTGCACGTCGGCCCCGACCGGGACGGCCGTCCCGGCCCGCTCCTCCGGGCGCCTCCGCGGGCGCCCCGGGAGCCAGAGCAGCATCAGCGCCGCCCCGGCCAGCAGCACGACGGTGGCCGTGCGGAACGCCAGCGCGTAACCGGCCGTGATCTCCACCGCCCCGGAGGAACCGCCGGTACGGGCTGCCGCGACCGTGGAGAGCACCGCGAGGCCCAGTGCACCGCCCATCGTGCGGGAGGTGTTGACCAGACCGGAGACGAGTCCGGCGTCGCCCGGCGCCGCGCCGGACGTGGCGAGCGCGGCCAGCGGGGTGGACGCCAGTCCGGCCCCGGCCATCATCAGGAGCCCCGGGAGACAGATCGCGGTGAGATACGAGCCGTGCACCCCCATCGTGGACTGCCAGCCGAAGCCGGCCGCGGCGACCAGGACGCCGAGGACGGCCAGGCTCTTGGCGCCGGTCCGCGCCATGATGCGGGGCGCGGCCTTCGAGGCGAGCACGACGGCGGCGGACGTCGGCATCAGGGCGAGTCCGGCCTCCAACGGGGAGTAGCCCAGCACGTTCTGGGCGTAGACGGTCATGAAGTACCACATGGAGAACGTCGCCGACCCCATGAGCAGCATCGACACGTTCGCCGACGAGACGGCCCGCACGCCGAGCACCCGCAGCGGCATCAGCGGGGCCGCCGTCCTCGACTCCACCAGGACGAAGACGCCCAGCAGTGCCAGCCCGCCGAGCAGGGGGACCAGGGTCGCGGCGGCGGTCCAGCCCGCGGCCTCGGTCTGCACGATGCCGTACGCCACCGCGGCGAGGCCCGCCGTGACGAGCACCGCGCCCGGCAGGTCGACGCGGCGCCGGTCACCGGCCCGGCCCTCGGCCAGCCACAGCGCGGCACCCACCAGCACGAGCGCGCCGACGGGCACGTTGATGAGGAGGACCCACCGCCAGGAGAGGACGTCGGTGAGCACCCCGCCGATCAGGCCGCCCGCGGCTCCGCCGCCGGCCCCGACGGCCATCCAGGTGCTGATCGCCCTGGTGCGGGCGGGGCCCTCGGGGACGGCCGCGGTGAGGATGGTGAGGGTCGCCGGGGAGAGCACGGCGGCGCCGAGCCCCTGTGCGGCACGGGCGGCGAGCAGTTGCCAGCCCTCCTGGGCGAGTCCGCCCGCCAGCGAGGCGGCGGTGAAGAGGCCCAGCCCTATCAGGAACATCCTCTTGCGGCCGTATATGTCGGCGGCGCGGCCGCCGAGCAGCATGAAGCCGGCGAAGGCGATGGAGTAGGCGTTGACGACCCACTGCAGTCCGGTGGCGCTCAGACCCAGGTCGGTGCGCATGGAGGGCATCGCCACATTGACGACGGACACGTCGAGGACGACCAGGAACTGGCCGGTGCAGGCCGCCACGACCACGGCCCAGGTGCGGGTCCTCGACCGGTCGGGCAGCCGCGTGGGCGGAAAGACGTCAGGCATGGGTGTCATACTCTCAGGCGCTCCGTGCCCCGTACATCGGTTCGGGGTCCCGACCGGGTCTCGGTCCGAGGGCGTAGGACTTCGTCCGGTCAGCCGGACGTTGCCCGGCGTTCGCCGGAATACCTCGCGCGTACGGAAGCGTTCAGTGTGCACACACTTGGCGGTCGGTGCTGCCCGTCGGCACACCCCCGCACGCCCGATCCCGCTCCTCCCCCGCCCCCTTCTTCTGCCCTGCCCGGAGGCCCCACGTATGCAACGGACGACGAACGAACAGCGGACCGGGGGACTGCCCGGTCCGCGCAAGAGGGGCCGGGCCGGCGGCGTGGTCCCCGTGCTCGCGTTCGCGGGGATCACCGTCGCGGTGATGCAGACCCTGCTCGTCCCCGTCATCAAGGACCTGCCGGTCCTCCTCGGCACCGACCCGGCCAACGCGACCTGGGTGATGACGGCCACCCTGCTCGCCGGCGCCGTCTCGACCCCGATCATGGGACGGCTGGGCGATCTGTACGGCAAGCGCCGGATGCTGCTCGCCAGCCTGGCCGTGATGGTGGTCGGCTCCCTGGTCTGCGCCTCCACCGACGATCTCGTGGTCATGATCGTCGGCCGTGCGCTCCAGGGCTTCGCCATGGGCGCGATCCCGCTCGGCATCGGCATCATGCGTGACGTCCTGCCGCGCGAGAAGCTCGGCTCGGCGATGGCCCTGATGAGCTCCTCGATAGGCGTCGGCGGCGGACTCGCGCTGCCCGCTGCCGCGCTCGTGGCCCAGCACGCCGACTGGCACGCGCTCTTCATCGGATCGGCGGTCCTGGGCGTGGTGGCCATGGCGCTCACCGCCCTCGTCGTCCCGGAGCCGCCCCTGCGCGCCCCCGGGCGCTTCGACGCCGTCGGAGCGCTGGGCCTGTCGCTCGGCCTGGTCTGCCTGCTGCTCCCCGTCACCAAGGGCAGCGACTGGGGCTGGACCTCGCCCACCACGCTCGGTCTGATCGCCGCGTCCCTGGTGATCCTGGTGCTGTGGGGACTGTTCGAACTGCGCAGCCCGGCACCGCTCGTCGACCTGCGCACCAGCGCCCGCCGTGAGGTGCTGCTCACCAACCTCGTGTCGATCATGGTCGGTGTCGCCTTCTACGCCGTCTCACTCGTCCTGCCGCAGCTCCTCCAGCTGCCCGCTGCCACCGGGTACGGCCTCGGGCAGTCGATGGTGGTGGCCGGACTCTGCGTGGCACCGCTGGGCCTGACGATGATGTTCGTGGCCCCGCTGTACGCCCGCCTCTCCGCCCGCCGCGGTCCGAAGGCCACCCTGATGCTCGGCATGCTCGTCATCGCGATCGGCTACGGGGCGGGGCTGGGCCTGATGAGCGCCGCCTGGCAGACCGTGGTGATCGCGGTGGTGCTCGGGGCCGGGATCGGGCTCGCCTACTCCTCGCTGCCCGCGCTGATCATCGGGGCCGTGGACCCGTCCGAGACCGGTGCGGCCAACGGCCTGAACACGCTGATGCGGTCGATCGGCACCTCGCTGTCGAGCGCGGTCATCGGCATGGTCCTCGCGAACACCTCGGTACGGATGGGGTCGGTGGACGTACCCACCATGGACGGCTTCCGGACCTCGTTCATGATCGCCACGGGTGCGGTGCTGATCGGCCTGGTGCTGGCCGCGTTCCTGCCGGCGCAACGGCCCACACGGCCGGTGCTGCTGGCGAGCAGCGCGGGCGACGCGGCGGAGGCCGCGGCATCCGCACCCGCACCCGCACCGGTCACGGCTCCCCAGCAGCGCTGAAGCGCAGGTCCGGGCGGTCACGCCGTACGCCCCCGCCGGGATCTCCGGCGGGGGCGTACGGCACGATGGGGCGCCGAACGCCCGGACCCCACCTGGAGGAAGACGTGACCGCCGAGTCCGCAGCCGCACCCGAGCCCGAGGTCCTCGCCGCCTTCGAGGCCGCCAAGGGCTTCATGCCGCTGCGCGAGGGGCTCGCCCTGTACGCCGCCGCCTCCGATGCCGCCGCGCTCGGACTTCCGCTGCTGGAGGTCGGCACCTACTGCGGGCGGTCGACGATCCTGCTGGCCGCCGCGGCCCGTGCGGCCGGGGTGACGGCGCTGACCGTCGACCACCACCGCGGCAGCGAGGAGCAGCAGCCCGGCTGGGAGTACCACGACCCGTCCGTGGTGGATCCCGAGGTCGGTCTGATGGACACGCTGCCGGCCTTCCGCCGGACGCTGTTCGCGGCGGGCCTGGAGGAACACGTGGTGGCGCTCGTCGGACGGTCCCCGCAGGTGGCGGCCGTCTGGGGCGGACAGCTCGGCTTCGTCTTCATCGACGGCGGGCACACCGACGAGCACGCGGGCGGTGACTACGAGGGCTGGGCCCCGAAGGTCGCCGAGGGCGGGCTGCTGGTCATCCACGACGTCTTCCCCGACCCGGCGGACGGCGGCCAGGCGCCGTACCGTGTCCACCAACGCGCCCTGGAATCGGGGGCGTTCACCGAGATCGCGGTGACGGACTCGCTGCGCGTCCTTCGGCGTACGGGAACAGGCGTCTGAGGGTCACGGATAGCATCGCGGCGTGCGTGAAGACGAGAGCGTTCCCCCCCGTTCGCGCCAGGCGGCGCGCCTCAGGCCCCTGCTCACCGCGGCGGCCCTGGCGACCGTCTGCCTGATCACGGCCGGCTGCGGGGACGACGGCACCGGCCGTGCCGAGCCGCGCCCCGGCACGGCGGCTCCGTCCGGGGCCCCCTCGTCCGCCCCGGCCGGGACGGCGTCGGCCTCGAAGAGCCCGTCCCCCGCGCCCACTTCCGGGAAGCCGCTGCCCCGGGGCCCGTTGACCGGCCGCACCGTGGTGATCGACCCCGGGCACAACCCGCGCAACCGCGACCACACCCGGGAGATCAACAGCCAGGTGGACATCGGCACCGGGCGCAAGGAGTGCGACACCACGGGCACCGCCACCGACGCGGGCTACCCGGAGGCCCGGTTCACGCTCGACGTGTCGCGCCGGCTCCGCACCCTGCTGGAGGCCGAGGGCGCGAAGGTCGTCCTCACCCAGGACGACGACCGCCCGTTCGGCCCGTGCATCGACGAGCGGGCCCGGATCGGCAACGAGGCCGGCGCCGACGCCGTCGTCTCGGTCCACGCGGACGGCTCGGCGGTGGGCAACCGGGGCTTCCACATGATCCTTCCCGCGGCGGTGCGCGGTGGTGCCGCGGACACCGCGGGGATCGTGGCCGCCTCCCGTGATCTCGGAGAACGGATCGCGGGTAATTTCGTACGCGTCACCGGAAGCGCCCCCTCCAATTACGTCGGCGGCAATACCGGCTTGGACACCCGTGAGGATCTCGGCGGACTGAATCTGTCGACCGTGCCCAAAGTCTTCATCGAATGCGGCAATATGCGTGATCCGAAGGATGCCGCCCTGCTCACGAGCGCGGACTGGCGCCAGAAGGCGGCCCTCGGTATAGCCGAGGGCATCGGCAGCTATCTGAAGAGGTAGTTCTGCGGGGATGGTGGCGACCTTGGGGGGATAGCCGGTCCGAGGTCCGGGCAGGATCACAACCCGCCCAGGCAGACGATAGATTCATCCGTACGATGGGGAGCCGCCCCGAGCTTCGCGCCGTACCCGCCGTACAGGCGGCATCGACGACCGCCCCGACGAGACGACCGACTAAGGACCTTCACGTGAATATCCGCTCCCTCACTCGAGGCGACGGCGTGGTGATCGGAGCAGCGGTCGTGCTGTTCATCGCCTCTTTCCTCGACCTCTCCGGCTTCGACTGCCCCTCGGGCGTCGACTGCTCCGGCTACAGCGCGAACGCCTGGGACTCGCTCTCGCTCCTGATGAGCATCTACCTGGCGGGCATCATCGGTGCGGCACTGCTGATCGTGAGCCGCGCCCTCCCGGGCCGCAAGGTCGTCGGTTTCGAACTCGGCCAGTTCGGCGCCGCGTTCACCGTGTTCGCCCTGTGGACCATGTTCTGGACGATCATCGACGCCAACGACGCCGGTGCCGGTCTGATCCTCGGACTGCTCGCGACCCTCGCCCTGGCCGGTGCCGCGGTGGCCACCCCGCTGGTTCCCGCGCTCAAGGCCCCGCTCGTCGGCGCCCCGCGTCCGGCCCAGGCGGTGCAGCCGCCGTACGGCCAGCAGCCCAGCCAGGGTTACGGCTACCCCAGCGGCCAGCAGCAGCCCTTCGGCGCGCAGCAGGGCCAGTCACAGCCGTACGGCGCGCAGCCGGGCCAGTCGGGACAGCCCGGCCAGCCCGCTCAGGCCGAGCCCCAGCAGGCGGCCCAGCAGCCGTCGCAGGGCGGCGGTGGGCCGGCCGGTGACTTCACGCCGTTCTGGTTCGCGGTGCCGGTGGCACGACCGCTGTACGGCGAGGACGGCACCCCGACCCCGATCGCGGAGCTCGCGCCGGGCACGTGGTACCTCGCGGTCGAGCAGCGCGGTCCGGGGCTCATCGCCCAGACGCAGGACGGCCGTCGTGGTGTGCTGCAGGACACCACGGGCATCCAGCGCGGCTGATCCCCCACGCGCGACGGCCCCCGCCCCCAAGGGCGGGGGCCGTCGTCGTCACGGGGCACTCAGCCGAACGACGAGCGCTCCAGCCAGAAGTCGAGCAGGCCGCCGTCCCCCAGCACCTCCAGTCCGCCCTCGTCCGGCTTCTGCCGGCGGTTGAACGCCAGCATCAGTTCCGTCAGCGGGCCCCGCAGGGCCACGGTCGCCCTCTCGTGGGCGTGGCGCCAGGTGAAGCCGTCCTCGTCGAACTCGATCAGCCATTCCGCGCCCGGCACGTCCGTGGCGTGCAGGTGCAGGGACTTCCCGGCGCCGCGCAGTTCAGCGGCCTCCGGGTCGCCGCTCTGCTGGGCGAAGGAGACGATCTGCAGCCATTCGGTGACGGTGTCGGCGGCCAGATCGGGTGCCACCTCGTAGGCGGCCCCCGTGGTGAGGGCGGCGTCCGCGCGGTGGACGGCGGTCTCGTGCGCCATGCGGCGGGCCCAGAAGGCCGTACGCCGTTCCCCTGCCCAGGTCCAGACGGCTGTGTCCGGACCGGCCTCGCGCAGGGCGGCCACCGTCGCGGCGGCGCCTTCGGCCAGCCAGGCACCGAGTGCGGCCGGGTCGCCCCCGGACGGGCCCTCGGCGTCCGGTACCCGCTCGTCCGGCAGCTCCACGGCGGACCGGGTCCGGACGATCTCCCCGGCCCAGCGGTGTGCGCCGCCGACGTGGACGACGAGCTCACGCAGGCTCCAGTCGGGGCAGCCGGGCACACGCGCGGTGAGGTCCGCTCCGTCGACGGCAGCCCTCAACCGGTCGGTCTGGAAGAGGATTTCGTCGCAGTAGCGGTCGTGCGTGAGGAGGGTCATGCCCGCACCCTAGTGCGGGCACCCGCAGGCGCTCATCCGTATATCCGGCCGGGGGCGGGCACGGCCTCGGCACTCACCCGCCCCGGCGTCCCCGCTGCCGTCGACGGCGCTCCCGGACGCAACAGCGGCCGGGCCAGGGGGAGTCGGCGGACCGCCCCGACCTGGCCTGCCACGGCGGGTGGCCCGCTTCGGCACTCGTCGCCGGGCCCACCCCCGCGGGGGCGGGCCGCCACCCGGCACCCGTCGTACGGGTTTCACCCTCCGCAAAGCGGCAATCCGGAGAGCATGTCTCCCAGAACAGGCTCAGGAAGCAGTACCGCCGCACGTGTCATAGCCGTCGTCGCGGACATCATGGCCTTCATCATCATCCTGTGGATCCTGATGTACCTGCTCGACGCCAACCGGGCCAACGACCTGGTGCAGTTCGTCCAGGAGTCGGCCCACTGGCTGGCCGGCTGGTCGTACGACCTGTTCACGTTCGACGAAGCGTGGGCGCGGGTCGTCGCCGGTTACGGTCTGGCCGCAGTGGTCTACCTCTTCATCGGCCACGCCGTGGCCGGCAGGGTCCGCCGCTTCTAGGGACCCTGCTTCCCGCTCCTGGGCCGGCCCCCTCGGGCCCGGCCCAGGAGCGGCCTCAGGCGTCCTGACGGCAGCAGTCCGGTTCCAGGCCGGACGGCAGCCGTTCGCCTCCGAAGACCGCGGTGGTCGCCTCGTCCCCCCCGAGCGCGGCCACCGCGAGCAGCAGTGATCCCGCCGTCCACGTGGTGAGTTCCTCCGGCCAGAAGGCCCGCTCGCCCTCGAAGACGTACCCCGTCCAGTACATTCCGCCCTCGGCACGCAGGTGCTGGACGGACTGCAGGATCTCCAGGGCCCGGTCGGACTCGCCCGTCACCCAGAGGGCCAGGGCCAGTTCGCAGCTCTCGCCGCCCGTGACCCACGGGTTGGGCAGCACGCAGCGCACTCCGAGGCCGGGGACGACGAAGCTGTCCCAGCCCTCCTGGATCCGCCGGGTGGCGGCGGGTCCGGTGAGCGCGCCGCCCAGGACCGGGTAGTACCAGTCCATGGAGTAGCGGCTCTTGTCCAGGAAGCGCTCGGGGTGGCTGCGGATCGCATGGCCGAGTGCTCCGGTCGCGAGCTCCCAGTCGGGCTGCGGTTCCTCGCGCTCCTCGGCCAGCGCCAGGGCGCAGCGCAGCGCCTGGTGAATCGAGGACGAGCCGGTCAGCAGGGCGTCGTCGACGGGGGTGCCGTCGGCCTCGCGCTTCCAGCCGATCTGGCCGCCGGGCTGCTGGAGCCGCAGCACGAACTCGATCGCGGCGTACACCATCGGCCACATCCGGTCGACGAACGCGTCGTCGCCGGTGGCGAGGTAGTGGTGCCAGACACCGACGGCCACGTAGGCGCAGAAGTTGGTCTCGCGCCCGAGGTCCGTGGGCCGCTCGGCGTCGCCGTCGTGGTACGCCGCGTACCAGGAGCCGTCCTCGTTCTGGTGGCGGGCCAGCCAGGCGTAGGCGCGTGCGGCGGCCTCGTGCTCGCCGGACGCGTCGAGGGCCATGGCGGCCTCGGTGTGGTCCCACGGGTCGAGGTGGTGCCCGCGGAACCAGGGCAGTGCCCCGTCCTCGCGCTGCACCGCGAGCAGCGCAGCGACGGTCTCGGCGGCCTGCTCGGCGGTGAGGACTCCGGGCAGGACGAGGTGCTCGGTCCGCTCGGGGGTGCTCACGCCTGGGCCCGGGAGAGGTGGGGCTTGGTCGCGTACGCCACGAAGCTCTTTCCGACGACGGGGTTGAGCAGCTGCTCGGCGACCCGGGTGGCCAGGGGCTTCTTCATGATGTCCCAGACCAGCAGCTTGTGGTAGGCCCGCACCGGGAGTGCCTTGTCGTTGTCCACCCCGAAGGCGCACTTGAGCCACCAGTACGGGCTGTGCAGGGCGTGTGCGTGGTGGGTGCCGTAGGGCTTGAGGCCGGCCTCGCGGATCTTGCCCAGCAGCTCGTCGGCCTTGTAGATCCGGATGTGCCCGCCCTCGACCTCGTGGTACGCGTCGGAGAGCGTCCAGCAGACCTTCTCGGGGCCGTAGCGGGGCACGGTGATCGCGATCCGGCCGCCCGGCCTGAGGACGCGGACCATCTCGGCGAGCACACCCTTGTCGTCGGGGATGTGCTCCATCACCTCGGAGATGATCACGACGTCGAACGACTCGTCGGGGAACGGCAGGTTGAGCGCGTCGCCCTCCATCGCGGTGGCGGTGGCGCCCTCGGGGGCCTCACCCGCCTCCTTCATCGCGGCGAACCACTTCGCGACCTCGCGGATCTCCTCGGCGTTCCGGTCGAGTGCCACCACCTGGGCGCCGCGCCGGTAGCACTCGAACGCGTGACGGCCGGCGCCGCAGCCCAGGTCGAGCACCCGGTCGCCTGCGGCGAGCGGGAAGCGGGTGAAGTCGACGGTCAGCACGGGGGCCTGCCTTCGAGGTCGGAGGTACGGGGTTCGGTGGATACGGGTTCAGGGGGTCACGGGGACGGTCACCCGCGGACACCCCGGGCGGCGATCGCCCGACGGTACAGCTCGACGGTGCCGAGGGCGGCCCGGGCCCAGGTGAAACGGTCCAGCACCCGGTCCCGGCCGGCCGCACCGAGGCGGGCGCGCAGGTCCGGGTCGCCGAGCAGCCGGCCGAGCGCGGCGGCCAGGGCCCCCGCGTCGCCGGGCGGGACGGCCAGGCAGGTCTCCCCGTCGGGGCCGGTGACCTCCGGGATCGCGCCACCGGTCGTGGCGACGAGCGGTGTGCCGGTGGCCATCGCTTCGGCGGCGGGCAGCGAGAAGCCCTCGTACAGCGAGGGGACGCAGGCGACCTGGGCGCTGCGGACCAGGTCGACGAGTTCGGCGTCGCTGATGCCCTTGACGAACTCGACGGCGTCCTGGAGCCCGTAGCGCTCGATGGCCTGGGCGACGGGTCCGTCCTCGGCCCGCTTGCCGACGACGACGAGGTGCGCCCGCGGGTTCTCCGTACGGAGCTTGGCGAGCGCCTCCACGAGGTGCACGAGTCCCTTGAGCGGGACGTCGGCGCTGGAGGTGGTGACGATGCGGCCGGGTACCTCGGCGACCGAGGGATCGGGCGACCACAGGCCGGTGTCGGCCCCGATGTGCACGACCCGGACCCGGTCCCGGCGCACGCCGAGGTGCTCGACGATCTCCTGCTGCGAGGACCCGGAGACGGTGAGGACGGACGGCAGCCGGCGGGCCACGCGCTTCTGCATGCGGGTGAAGCCGTACCAGCGGCGCACGGACAGCCGGCGGCGGACGGATTCGGCGGCTTCCAGGTCCAGTTGCCGGTCGACGGTGATGGGGTGGTGGATCGTGGTGACGAGGGGGGCGCCGAGGTCGCCCAGCAGCCCGTAGCCGAGCGTCTGGTTGTCGTGCACGATGTCGAAGTCGCCGCGCCGGGCGCGGAGATGGCGACGGGCCCGCAGGCTGAAGGTGAGGGGCTCGGGGAAGCCGCCGGTCCACATGGTGGCGACCTCGGCGAGGTCGATCCAGTCGCGGTACTCACCGCGTCCGGGGGTGCGGAAGGGATCGGGCTGCCGGTACAGGTCGAGGCTGGGCAGCTCGGTGAGCGGGACGCCCTCGTCGAGTACGGGGTAGGGCTGGGCGCCTATGACCTCGACGCTGTGCCCGAGGCGGGCCAGCTCCCGGCCGAGGTGGCGCACGTAGACGCCCTGGCCGCCGCAGAAGGGGTTGCCCTTGTACGTGAGGAGTGCGATGCGCAACGGCCGGTCACCGTCGGTGCCCGACGCGGCGCCGCCCTCGAAGGGGCCTGTCTCTATGGCCTCAGCGGTCACACTCGGCCCCCTTCGTCACTGCGTTTTCGCCGGAGCGTAACCGGTCGCGCTAATCTAGAACAAGTTTCAGACTTGTTCATTCAACAAGCATCGAATCTACCGGCAGGTAGGTCGGCGATGACGGCCGGATCAGGTGATTCGCGCCACGGCGGGCGCCCCTGGCATGCTGTGCGCGCCCGGAAGACCGCGCCCGGCCGGACAGGGAACCGGTTCCCTTGATACGGCGCGGACCGCGACGCGGATGCCGGTGCGGACGGAAGCCTTGGACGGGTGCAGATGACAGCGGAAGCCAGAGCGGCGGCATCCCCCCTGACGGAACGCCAGGAGGCCCGTCGGCGCGGCATCCTGCAGGCCGGCGCGCAGCTCGCCGGGCGGGGCGGCTTCGAGGCCGTGCAGATGCGCGAGGTGGCGGATGCCGCCGGGGTCGCCCTGGGCACGCTGTACCGCTACTTCCCCTCCAAGATCCATCTGCTGGTCGCCGTGATGCAGGACCAGCTCCAGCACCTGCGGCTCACCCTCCGCAGGCGTCCGCCCGCCGGGGAGGGCCCCGCCGAGCGGGTCGCCGAGACCCTGATGCGGGCCTTCCGGGCACTCCAGCGCGAGCCGCACCTGGCGGACGCGATGGTGCGGGCGCTGACGTTCGCGGACCGCGGTGTGAGCCCCGAGGTGGACGCCGTCTCCCGGCTGACGACGGCGATCATCCTGGACGCCATGGAGCTGGAGGACCCCACCCAGGAGCAGCTGTCCGTGGTCCGCGTCATCGAGCACACCTGGCACTCGGCGCTGATCACCTGGTTGTCGGGGCGGGAGTCGATCGCTCAGGTGAAGCGGGACATCGAGACGGTCTGCGGGCTGATCGGCCCGGCGGCGGACACGCGCTGAGGCGTGCCCCTGTGCGGTGCCCACCCCGGCACCCGCCCGGGTGAGGTGGCCTGCACGTGGGTGGCCTGCACCAGGTCGGCGGCGCCACTGTGTTCCTACGGTGCGGCCGGCATCATCGGCCCCGAACCGGGGTCCGCCCCGGTCGCCGGAGGCGAGCTGGAGCACGCCGGCCTGCCCGGGGACACCACCTGAGGGGCGGGGCTGCCCCCGGAGGACGGTCGGGACTACCCCTCCCGGCCGCCCGACAGCAGCTGGAGCCGCAGCGCCAGCTGCAGCTCCAGAGCCCGGTCGGGCTCGTTCCAGTCGTGGCCCAGCAGCACCTGGATCCGGTCCAGGCGCTGCACCACCGTGTTGACGTGCACGTGCAGTTCGTCCTTCGCCCGGATCAGGCTGCCGCCCGCGCGGAAGTACGCCCGCAGCGTCCGCACCAGGTGGGTGCCGCGCCGCTCGTCGTACCGCAGGAGCGGCCCCAGCACCGCCGTGACGAAGCCGTCCACGTCCTTCGCGTCGCCCAGGACGACTCCGAGGAAGCCGAGTTCGTCGACGCAGGCACCCTCTCCCGTGCGCCCGAGCACCCGCATCGCCCGGAGGCAGCGCGCCGCTTCCCCGTAGGCGGCGGCGAGTTCGCGCGCGCCCCGGGCGGGACCCGTTCCGGCGACGGTGACGGGTGCCTGGACGAGGTGGCCGAGCTGGGCGGCCGCCGCACGCGCGGCATCGCCGCCCGCCCCGTCGCCGTCGATCAGCAGCACGACCGTCCCCGCGTGTTCGGCGCTCACCCCGTGGACGTCCCCGCCGAACAGGTAGCGCATCGCGGCGCCGCCGAGCTTCTCCCGGGCCGCCGCCTCCGCCACCAGCAGCAGGTGCGGCCGGTCCAGGTCGACGCCCAGGCGCCGGCCCCGCTCGGCCAGTCCGGCCGGATCGCGTTCGGGGTCGCTGAGCAGGTCGCTGATCAGCTCGCCCCGTATCCGGTTCTCGGTCTCGGCGACCGTGCGGCGCAGCAGCAGGAGCAGGCCGGTGACGACACCGGCGCGCTCGAAGAGCCGGCGGTCGGAGTCGTCGAGCCGGTCCGCCCGGTGCAGGACGAGGCCGGCCAGGAGTTCCTGCCCGGCGAGCACGGCACACACCCACCGGCCGTCGCTGTGCACGGCGCGCGCGCCGCGCCGGGACTCCTCCACGGCCCCGGCGAGCCGGTCCGCGTCCGGGCCGTCGGCGGTGTGCGCGGAGCCGTCGGGCCGGACGGCGGCCAGCGGCCGGCCGGCCGGGTCGTGGATGGTGAGCGGGCTGTCCAGCAGCCCGGCGACGGACGCGGCGACGTCCGTGACGTCGCCGCCCCGCAGCACCAGGTCGGTGAGCCGGTCGTGGGCCTCCTCGGCCCGCTGCATGGCGGCCGAGTGCGCGCGTACGGCGGCGTTGGCCTCGGCCAGTTCGGCGTTCGCCCCGGCCAGTTCCGCGAGGGCCGACCGGGTGTCGTCCAGGGCCCGGGCGGTGTCGATCGCGATCGCCGCGTGGGCGGCGAGCGAGCAGAGCAGGGCGACCTCGTCGGGGCTGAAGACGCGCGGGGCGCGGTCGGCCGCGAACAGGACGCCGATGACCTTCCCCGCACCCCCGCGGCTGGAGCCGAGGAGCAGGGGGACGCCGAGGATCGCGACGAGCCCTTCGTCCAGCACACCGGCGTTGATGTTGCGGGTGTGGCGGAAACGCTCGTCGGTGCGGTAGTCGGGGGTCGCGTACGGACTCGCGGTCTGCGCCACCAGTCCGCCGAGCCCTTCGCCCAGTTCGAGCCGGAGCCGTTGGAAGAGCACGGACACCGAACCGTCGGTGACCCGCATGTAGGTGTCCCCCGCCTCCTCGTCGGGGAGCGTGAGGTAGGCGGTGTCGGTGCCCAGCAGCATCCGGGCCCGGCGGACGATCGCCTTCAGCACGTCGCCCAGGTCCCGGGACGCCGCCAGGTCGCCCGCGGTGTCGAAGAGGGCGGTGAGCTGGAGTTCCCGCCGCCGGTGCTGGCGCAGGGCGCCCCTGATCCGCAGGGCGGTGGCGGCCGCCCGCTCCACCTCGGCCAGTTCGGCGGCGGGCACCCCGGCGGCCCTGGCCTCCGAGGTGACGGCGCCGAGCGCCTCGGCGGGGGCGTCGTCGGCCAGCAGGTCGAGGAGGCGGGCCAGCAGGGGCGCGGCGGAGGGGGACGGCTCGGACATGGGCGGCCCTGTCGTTCGTCGGGAGCGGCGGAGGGTCAGTGGGCGGTCCAGCCGCCGTCCATCGAGAGGGAGGTGCCGGTGATGTGCCCCGTGCCGGGGCCGCACAGCCACAGGACGGCTCCGGCCACGTCGCCGGGCTCGATGAGCCGCTTGACGGCGCTGCGCTCCAGCATGACGCGGCCCACCACCTCCTGTTCCGAGATGCCGTGGCTGCGGGCCTGGTCGGCGATCTGGTCCTCGACCAGGGGCGTGCGCACGTAGCCGGGGCTGACGCAGTTGCTCGTCACCCCGTGGGGTGCCGCTTCGAGCGCGACCACCTTGCTCAGTCCCTCCAGTGCGTGCTTGGCCGACACGTAGGCCGACTTGTAGGGGCTGGCGCGCAGCCCGTGGACGGACGAGATGTTGACGACGCGCCCCCAGCCGCGTTCGTACATGCCCGGGAGCGTCCGGCGCAAGATGCGGAACGGTGCCTCCACCATCACCCGGTGGATCAGGGTGAAGCGGTCGGGCGGGAAGTCGTGCACCGGTGCCACGTGCTGCAGGCCCGCGTTGTTGACCACGATGTCCGCGTCGGCGGGCAGCGCGTCCACCGCTTCGGCGACGGAGAGGTCGGCCACCCAGGCCGTCCCGCCGATCCGCCGGGCCAGCTCCCGGGCGGCTTCGGCGGCCTTGTCCACGACGTGCACGTGGGCGCCCGCCGCGGCGAGCGCCTCCGCGCAGGCCAGTCCGATGCCGCCGGCGGCACCGGTGACCAGGGCGGTGCGCCCGGCCAGAGGCCGGTCCGCGGGGTGCGTCTGCGGGTCGTTGTCCGGGGTCCGGGAAGTCTGCATGGGCGTCACCGTAAGGACGTCGCCGCCCGCATCACACGGGGTCGGTGCACACACCCTCGGGTGCCGGCATGGTGGCGGCGTACATGGTGCGTGGCGGGCGCCGGGAACGCGGTCCCGGCGGTGCTCCCCGGCCCGCGGCGGGTGCAAGGGGAGCGCCGCACACAGGGCGGCACCGCGCGTGTCGGCCTGCCCCATGGGCGGGGTGGGCGCGCGCCTCGGGCGGGTGCGTCCACGCGAACGGCTCCGGGCGTTACATGGGCCTGTACAACGTGTTCGTCACCCACACGCTCAGGGAGTCACCGGCGGGCCACTTCGTGATCGCCGACTCCGGCTGTCAGGCCGGGTCCTCGTAGTCGCCCCTGATCTCCTCGGGCAGTTCGCAGCCGTCCTCGACCGCCGTGAGCGACACGACCTGCTCCGCGCCGAAGCCCTCCATCGCGTAGTGCCGGGCGTACACCTTCCAGCCCCGCTTGGCGAGCGTGCGGTAGGTGACGTCCTGCTCCGCGTGGCTGGAGACGATCTCCCATTCCTGCTGGCGCAGCTGCCGCACGGCCGCCTCGAAGGCGTCGGCGGCGCCCGCGGCGGGCGCGTCCCCCATCCAGGGCGCGACGCAGTCCTGCCAGTCGCCCGCCGGCAGGCCGGCCGTGGAGGTGTCTCCGGCGGGGAGCCCCGCGGTCCCGGCGACGACGGCCATCTCGCCGGTCACCGCCTCCTTGGTGAACGGCAGGGCCGGTTCGCGCGACGGCTTCGGCGCGGGCTCGTCCTCGCCCACCAGACCGCAGCCCGCCGTGACCGTCATGACTGCACTCACCACGGCGGTCACGGCCGCCGTTCCTCTTGTACGCACTGGTGCTTCCCGCCCCGGTCGTCCCTGTCCACGGGCGCCCGCCCGCTGAACCCCCCGCCGGAGTCTCGCATGCGCTTTGACCTGCTGGGAAGGCCTCTCCCCGCGGATCACCGCGGGCCTCGGCGGCCGTGCGCCCGGGGAGCGCGCGGAACGCCCCGGTACAGTGAGCGGGTCGTCATCATGCCCGTACGGGGGGAAGCCGGTGCGAATCCGGCGCTGACCCGCAACCGTCATCCGTCCGCAGGGCGGTCAGCCGGAATGCCCCGTCCGTGAGCGTGACCGGCTCGTACCACCGGGTCCCCGGTGGACGGCACCGTCGAGGTATACGGGGCCGGAGCCCGGTGCATCCGTGTGCCCGAGCCCGGTCCTCGCAGGAGAGGCCCAGCCCGTCATGACCGTACGCAGCCGCGCGGCGACGCTCGCGATCACCGCCGTGCTCTGTGCCGGGGCCGCCCCCGCGGCGGTCGCCGCCCCGAGCCCGGCCCCCTCCCCGTCCGCGGATCTGCCGCCCGGTCTGTACGGCACGAAGGACCCGACGTACGACGGTGTGTGGCGCCAGTCGGTGGCCTTCCTGGCCCAGAAGATCGAGCTCGTCACGCCCGCCACGCAGTCGGTGGACTGGCTCGTCGGGCAGCAGTGCGCCGACGGGGCCTTCGCGTCGTACCGCGACGCCTCCGTGCCCTGCGACGACAAGACGGTGGCGGACACCAACGCGACCGCCGCGGCGGTGCAGGCCATGGTGGAGCTGGCCGTGCACCGCGAGGTCGTGGACAAGGGTGTCGCCTGGCTGAAGTCCGTACAGAACGAGGACGGCGGCTGGGGCTACAACCCGGGCAGCCCGAGCGACGCCAACTCCACCGCCGTCGTGATCGGCGCCCTGGCCAGGGCGGGCGTGCCGCTGGCCGCCCTCACCAAGGAGGGCGGCCGCACGCCGTACACGGCGCTGCAGTCGTTCGCCCTGCCGTGCGGCGGCAAGGACGGCGGGGCGTTCGCGTACCAGCCGGACAAGAACGGCAAGCTCACGGCCAACGCGGACGCCACGGCGGCCGCGGTCCTCGGCTCGATGGGCAAGGGCATGGCGGCCGGCACGTCCAACGCGGTGAAGGCGCCCATGTGCCACAAGGGCACGGACCCGACCCCCGAGCAGTCCGCGCAGAACGGCGCCCACTACCTCGCGGGCGCGCTGGCCGCCTCCGGTCATCTGGAGCTGCCGCCGATGCCGGGCGCCGAGGAGACCGAGCCGCAGCCGGACTTCGGCAACACCGCCGACGCCGTCGTCGCCCTGGCGGCGTCCGGCCACACGGACAAGGCGGCCGGAGCGGTCGCGTACCTGGAGAAGAACGCGCAGGGCTGGGCGAAGGAGGGCGGCCCGGCCGCCACCGCCCAGCTGGTGCTCGCCGCGCACGCGACCGGCGCCGACGCCCGTGACTTCGGCGGTGTCGACCTGGTCGCGCAGCTCAACGCGACGGGGCCCGCGCCCGCGGCCACCGCCGTCCCCTCTCCGACCGCGACCGCGCAGGAGCCGAAGGACACCAGCGGCGACGACGGCGGCCTCGGCGTCTGGTGGCTGGTCGGTATCGGTCTCGCCTGCGGCGCGGGCATCGGCTTCCTGCTCAGCGGACGCCGGAAGAACCAGCAGCTGTGAGGCGCCCGCCGGGCACCGGGGCGCTCCTCCTCCTCATCGGCTGTCTGCTGACCGTGCTGGGCGCGGGAAGCGCGCAGGCGGCCGGGTACCGCTACTGGTCGTTCTGGGAGGGCGACGGCGGGAAGAACTGGACGTACGCCACGCAGGGCCCCTCCCTGGTGCGGCCCGACGACGGCGCGGTGCAGGGTTTCCGCTTCTCGGTGAGCCAGGACTCCCAGGACTCGGCGCAGCCGCGGCGCGCCCCGGACTTCGGGGCGGTCTGCGCGGGGACCCCGGCGAAAGACGGCCTCAAGCGGATCGCGCTGGTCATCGACCCCAGCACGGCGGCGGACGCCCCGGACGGCGGGACACCGCCGCCGCTGCGCACCGCGTGTGCGCGGGTGGCGCCGGACGCGAGCACCGCCGAGGCACTGGCCTCGGTGGCGAAGCCGCTGCGGTACGACAGTTCCGCGATGCTCTGCGCGATCTCGGGCTATCCGGCGTCCGGCTGCGGTGAGCAGGTCGCCGGGGACTCCGGCGGCGCGGACTCGGACGCCACGGACCCCGGTGGCTCGGCCCCCGCGTCCGCCGCGGACGGCGACTCCGGCGGCGGTCCGTCGGCCGGTGTGCTCACCGGGATCGGCGCGGTGCTCCTGCTCGGTGTCGCCGCGGTGCTGCAGGCCCGTCGCCGCCGATGACCCGCACCACCGGCGCGGCCCGGCTCAGCCGTGCCCTGCGCGCTCCCGAGGCGACCCGCGGCAACGCGCTTCCGGCCGGCGCCTGGTGGCTGTGGGCCCTCGGCCTCGCGGCGGCCGCGTCCCGCACGACCAATCCGCTGCTGCTCGGCCTGCTGGTCGGCGTGGCGGGCTATGTGGTGGCGGCCCGCCGGACGGATGCGCCGTGGGCCCGTTCCTACGGGGCGTTCCTCAAGCTGGGGCTGTTCGTCATCGGTGTGCGGCTGCTCTTCTCCGTCTTCCTCGGCTCGCCGGTCCCGGGCACGCACACCCTGTTCACCCTCCCCGGACTGCCCCTGCCCGACTGGGCGCAGGGCGTCAGGATCGGCGGCCGGGTCACCGCGGAGCAGGTGGTGTTCGCCCTCTACGACGGGGCGAAGCTGGCAGCCCTGCTGATCTGCGTCGGTGCGGCGAACTCGCTCGCCAACCCGGCCCGGCTCCTGAAGTCGCTGCCGGGAGCGCTGTACGAGGCGGGGGTGGCGGTCGTCGTCGCGATGACCTTCGCACCGAATCTGGTCGCCGACGTGGTGCGGCTGCGGACCGCCCGCCGGCTGCGGGGCCGCCCGACCGGCGGGATCGGGGCGGTGCTCCAGATCGGGCTTCCGGTGCTGGAGGGTGCCCTGGAGCGTTCGGTGGCGGTAGCGGCGTCGATGGACGCGCGGGGATACGGCCGCACGGCCCGGGTCCCGGCCTCGGTCCGCCGCACCACGAACGCGCTGACCCTGGGCGGACTGCTGGGCGTGTGCGCGGGAACGTACGGGCTGCTGGCCGCCGAGGGCGCCGTGTACGGGCTGCCGCTGCTGCTGGCCGGGCTGGTCGCCGCCCTCGCCGGGCTCCGGCTGGGCGGCCGCCGCACGGTCCGTACCCGCTACCGGCCGGACCGGTGGGGCGCGCGCGCCTGGCTGGTCGCGGGCTCGGGTGCGGCCGTGGCGGCGGCGATGATCTGGGCGGCCGCCGCCGATCCCGCGGCGCTGCACCCCGGTGTGGTGCCGCTGACCGCTCCCGTACTGCCGCTGTGGCCCGCCGCCGCGGTGCTGATCGGGCTGTTGCCCGCCGCCGTGGCGCCCGTCCCGCCGCCGGCCTCCCCCAAGGACTCCGAGGAGCAGTCGTGATCCGGTTCGAACAGGTTTCGGTGCGGTACGAGGGCACGGACCGTCCCACGCTCTCGGGGGTCGACCTCACGGTCCCCGAGGGCGAGCTCGTGCTGCTCGTCGGCCCGTCCGGAGTCGGCAAGTCGACCCTGCTGGGCGCCGTCTCCGGTCTCGTACCGCACTTCACCGGCGGTGTGCTGACCGGCCGGGTCACGGTCGACGGCCGGGACACCCGCACCCACAAGCCCCGTGAGCTCGCCGATCTGGTCGGCACGGTGGGCCAGGACCCGCTCGCGCACTTCGTCACCGACACCGTCGAGGACGAGCTGGCGTACGGCATGGAGTCGCTGGGCCTGGCCCCCGGCGTGATGCGGCGGCGGGTCGAGGAGACGCTGGACCTGCTGGGCCTGGCGGAGCTGCGCGACCGGCCGATCGCCACGCTCTCCGGCGGCCAGCAGCAGCGGGTCGCGATCGGCTCGGTCCTCACCCCGCACCCGAAGGTCCTGGTCCTGGACGAGCCGACGTCCGCCCTGGACCCGGCTGCCGCCGAGGACGTCCTGGCGGTGCTGCAGCGGCTGGTGCACGACCTGGGCACGACGGTGCTGATGGCCGAGCACCGGCTGGAGCGTGTGGTGCAGTACGCCGACCAGGTCGTCCTCCTCCCGTCGCCGGGCGCCTCCCCGGTGATGGGTACGCCCGCGGACGTCATGGCCGTCTCGCCCGTGCGCCCGCCGGTCGTGGCCCTGGGCCGGCTGGCCGGCTGGGAGCCGCTTCCGCTGTCGGTGCGCGACGCACGGCGGCGGGCGGCTGGCCTCCGGGAACGGCTGGCACGGATACCGCTCCCGGCGCCCGAAGGGCCGTCCCCCTCCCCCGCGCCCCCGGAACCGCTCCCCGCTCCCGCCGCCGTACCTCCCACGTTCCTGGGCAGGCTCCTCGGCCGCCGCCCGCACACCGCCCCCGGTCCCCTCCCGGACGGCGACGTCACCCGGGTCGAGGGCCTCGGGGTGCGGCGGGGCCGCGTCGAGGCGCTGCGCCGGGTGTCGCTGTCCGTCGCGCCCGGGGAGACCGTGGCCCTGATGGGCCGCAACGGTGCGGGCAAGTCGACCCTGCTGACCACACTCGTCGGGATGATCGAGCCGACCACGGGTTCGGTCCTCGTCGGCGGCCTGCCCCCGTCCCGGACGGAGCCGCGCACCATGGCGCGCCGGGTCGGACTCGTGCCGCAGGAGCCGCGCGACCTGCTGTACGCGGACACGGTCGCCGCCGAGTGCGCGGCGGCCGACTCGGACGCGGGCGCGCCTGCGGGCAGTTGCCGGGCCCTGGTGTCCGAGCTGCTGCCGGGCGTGCCGGACGACACCCATCCCCGTGACCTGTCCGAGGGGCAGCGGCTCGCCCTCGCCCTCGCCCTGGTGCTCACCGCCCGTCCCCCGCTCCTCCTCCTGGACGAGCCGACGCGCGGCCTCGACTACGCGGCGAAGGCCCGGCTGGTCGGCGTGCTGCGGAGGCTGGCCTCGAAGGGGCACGCGATCGTCCTGGCCACGCACGACGTGGAGCTGACGGCGGAGCTGGCCCACCGGGTGGTGATCCTCGCCGACGGCGAGGTCGTCGCCGACGGGCCGACCCGGCAGGTCGTGGTCTCCTCCCCCGCGTTCGCCCCGCAGACCGCGAAGATCCTGGCGCCGCAGGAGTGGCTGACCGTGGCCCAGGTACGCGCGGCGCTGGAAGCGCCCGTACCCGGGGAGCACACCGCATGACCCCTTCCCGGCCGGTACGCCCGGTCCGTATCGGCCCGCGTTCCGCCGCCGCACTCGTCCTGGTCAGCGCGATCGGGGTGATCGCCTTCGGCTGGCCGCTGCTGGCCGGCGAGGGCTCCGGGGTCACGGCCCACGCGCAGAGCGCGCCGTGGCTGTTCGCCGCGCTGCTCGTCCTGCTCGTCGGTGTGGTCGTCGCGACGGTCGCGGACGGCGGCCTGGACGCGAAGGCGGTCGCGATGCTCGGCGTCCTCGCGGCGGTGGGCGCCGCGCTGCGTCCCCTGGGGGCGGGGACAGCGGGCCTGGAACCCATGTTCTTCCTGATGGTGCTGAGCGGCCGTGTCCTGGGGCCCGGCTTCGCCTTCGTGCTGGGCTCGGTGACGCTGTTCGCCTCCGCCCTGCTCACCGGAGGGGTGGGTCCGTGGATGCCGTTCCAGATGCTGTCGATGGGCTGGTTCGCGATGGGCGCGGGCCTGCTGCCCGGCCCGGAGCGGCTGCGCGGCCGGGGCGAGGTGCTGATGCTGGCGGCGTACGGGTGTGTGGCGGCGTTCGCGTACGGCACGGTGATGAATCTGCAGGGCTGGACGCTCGTGTCGGGGCTCGGTTCCGGGATCTCCTTCGTCGAGGGCGCCCCGCTGCACGAGAACCTGGTCCGCTTCCTCGCGTACTGCCTGGCGACCTCGCTCGGCTGGGACCTGGGCCGCGCCGTCCTCACCGTGGTCCTGACCCTCACGATCGGACCCACCCTGCTGAAGGCCCTGCGACGGGCCACCCGGCGTGCGGCCTTCGAGGCCCGGGTCACCTTCGAGGCCCCGAAGGGGTGAGGTCGCCCCGCGGGGTACGCCCCCGGTACGACGGCCGGTACCGGCCCACCGCACCTCCCGGAGGGCCCAGGTGCGTCCGTGCCCCGGTGCGTCCGGGCGCGCTCACGCCCGCTGGGCGGCGAGCCTGACGGGGGCGTTCCGGGCGCCGTAGCCGTCGTATCCCCCGGTGCGCTCGACGAGTTCGAAGAACAGGCGGCCGGTCGTCAGGGTGTAGCAGTGCCGGAACTCCCCCTTCTCGTCCCGGTCGTAGAGGATGCCGAGCTCGCGGTACGTCTCCAGCTCGCCGGGGGCGAACGTGTGGCAGGCGGCGAGGTCGTCGTAGTAGTTGGCCGGGACGGGCAGCAGCCGGGCCCCCGCCGCCCGGGCCCCGCGGACC
Source organism: Streptomyces clavifer (assembly GCF_036345975.1). Taxonomy (NCBI): domain Bacteria; kingdom Bacillati; phylum Actinomycetota; class Actinomycetes; order Kitasatosporales; family Streptomycetaceae; genus Streptomyces; species Streptomyces clavifer. Next base: position 2,240,915 of record NZ_CP107793.1, read on the forward strand.
GCGGCGACGAGGTCGTCGGTGGCGAGGGCGATGTGCTGGGGGCGGGCGGGGTCGTCCGTGGGGGAGGCTCCCACCCCGAGGGCGATGCGGACCGTTCCCTCGGCGTTGCTGGCGGCGCGGCTGCGGAGCAGGCCGTACGGATCGGCCAGGTCGACGCTCGCGTGCGGGTGGAGACCGAGGACGCTGCGGTGGAAGAGGACCGCCTCGTCGAACTGGTGCCAGGGCTGGGTCAGCGCGACGTGGTCGATGCGCGTGACCCCGATACCGGCCGGGGCCTGCGGAGTGGGGGCCCGCGGGGCCGGGGCGAAGTCGCCGGTCCAGTCCGCGTGTCCCCGGCGGCCCGTGGCGCAGAAGAAGAACTCGGTGCCGTCGGGCGCCGCCACCGCGTCCAGCGGGGCGTCCTCCGGGGCGCGGCGCCTGGGCAGGACGGGGGCAAGCAGCGACTCGGCCCGGGCGGACGCCGCCTCCGGGGCGGGGGTCTCCAGGCCGACGGCGGTGAGCGAGAGGTCCGGCTTGTGGCCGCTGGTGTCGGTGTTGAGCAGGATGCGGGCCTCACCCTGCTCCCAGAGGTCCACCGGCTTTCCGGAGTGCCTGGCCGTACGGGAGAAGCCGAGGGCGGACAGGAGCGGGGTGATCCTCGCCGTGTCGGCGGTGGCGATCTCGGCGAACGCGAAACCGGTGGGGACCACCGGTGCCGGGGGCGCGGTCAGCCCCGCCGACTCCTGGAGCAGCGCGAGGGAGCGCTGGGCGTCCACGGCGGTGCGGCCCGCCTCCGCCTGACGGAAGACGTCGTTGAAGACTTCGAGGGAGAGGGGCCCGTCGTATCCGGCCCGGACCGCCGCCCGGACCAGCCCGGCGACGTCGAGGTCCCCCTGCCCCGGGAAGCAGCGGTAGTGGCGGCTCCACTGCAGGACGTCCAGGGCCATCAGCGGGGCGTCGGCGAGCTGGAGGAAGAAGATCCTGTCACCGGGGATGGCCTCGATGCCCGTGGGGTCGGAGCCCCGGGCGAGGATGTGGAAGCTGTCCAGGCAGACGCCGAGCGCCGGATGGTCCGCCGCTTCGACGATGCGCCAGGCGTGGTCGTACGTGCTGACGTGCCGGCCCCAGGCGAGCGCCTCGTACGCCACGCGGACGCCGGACTCCTGGGCGAGGGCGGCCAGTCGGCGGAGCTGCCCGGCGGCGAGTGCGTCGTCGTCCACGGCGTGCGGGGACACGCTGGAGCAGACCAGCACGGTGTCGGCGCCGAGCCGCCGCATCAGCCGGAACTTGTGCGCGGCGCGGCGCAGGTTGCGGGCGAACTCGGCCTCGGGGACGGCCTCGATGTCGCGCATCGGCTGGTAGAGGTCGATCGTCAGGCCGAGGTCTGCCGCCCGGTCCCTGATCTCCTCGGGGGTGAGCGGGCTGCCGATCAGGTCGTTCTCGAAGATCTCGACGCCGTCGAAACCCGCGCGCGCGGCGGCGGTGAGCTTCTCGGTGAGGGTTCCGCTGAGCGAGACGGTGGCGATGGACGTACGCATGTCGGCCCTCCTGGGGGCTTCGGCGGGCGGCTTCGGTGAGGGGCTTCCGTGGGCGCCTCGGAGCGGGCGGCTCCCGTCGGAGGGGAGGCGGACGGCTTCAGCGGGTGGACGTGAGATCGGCGATGTCGGCGAGCATGCGCGCGGTGTCGGGTTCACGGCCGGTGAAGAGCCGGAAGGAGTCGGCGGCCTGGTAGGCGGCCATGCCGCCGCCGTCCAGGGTGGGGCAGCCGAGCGCGCGGGCGGTGCGCACGAGGGCGGTCTCCAGGGGCCGGTAGACGACTTCGGCGACCCACTGCGCGGGGTGCAACAGCTCGGCCGGAAGCGGCAGTCCGGGGTGGGCGGCCATCCCGACCGGGGTCGCGTTGACGAGGCCGTCGGCGCCGGCCGTCCGCGCGGCGATGTCGAGGAGGTCGGCGGCGGCGGCCCGCCCCGGGCCGAAGTGCCGGTTCAGGGAGTCCACGAGGCCGGCCGCACGCTCGGGCACGGCGTCCAGCACGGTGAGCCGTGCCGCGCCGAGGGCGAGCAGCGCGTGGGCGACGGCCGCGCCCGCCCCGCCGGCGCCCAGCTGCACGACCCGCTCCAGGGGCGCGTCGGGCAGGCCGCGGGCGAAGGAGGCGGCGAAGCCCGTGGCGTCGGTGTTGTGGCCGATCGCCCGACTGCCGTCGAAGACGACGGTGTTGACGGCGCCGAGCGCCTCCGCCTGCGGGGAGAGCGCGTCGAGGTGGGCGAGGACCTGCTGTTTGCACGGGTGGGTGACGTTGAGCCCGTCGTATCCCATGTCACGGGCCGCACGGACGAGTTCACCGGTCCGCTCCGGCGGGACACCGAGCGTGCCGATGTCGATGAGGCGGTAGAGGTAGCGCAGGCCCTGCCGGTCCGCCTCCCGTTCGTGGAGCGCGGGGCTGAGCGAGGGGCCGATGCCGGAACCGATGAGGCCGACGAGGTACGAGTCCGGACTCAACGGTTCTCCTCCGGGAGCTGGGCGAGGTGGGTGAGGGCCATGGCGCAGCCGTGGGAGCCGGCACCGCAGATGACGGCGTCGGCGAGGGTGCCCCTGCCGTACACCGTGGGCTCGCGCAGGCCGAGCGGTCCGGGATCGGGCCCGTTCAGCACGAGGACCGGGGCGCCCCGGGGGGTGTGGGCGTGGTTCGGCATCGCTCACTTTCCGTTAATGTACGGACTGGTTAGTTAGTCATACCGACAGTCATACCCAAAGGCAGCCGTCCTGGGAAGACCCCGGCCGGCACCGGACCCGCGACCCGGCCCCTCGGGCCCGGTCCCGGACGTGGCCCGCATCGGCCGCCCGGGGCCCCGGCTCCTAGAATCGCGAGCACGCGACCGTCTGCCCGTGAAGGATCCGGATGACCAGCACCGAAGGCCCCGCGCAGCCCGCCGGGCGCACCCGCGACGCGGCACGCACGCGGGCCGAGATCCTCGCCGTGGCGACGCGGGAGTTCGCCCGCCTCGGTTACGCGGGAGCCCGGGTCGACGAGATCGCCGCCCGCACCCGCACCACCAAGCGGATGATCTACTACTACTTCGGCGGCAAGGAGCAGCTCTTCACCGCGGTACTGGAGCGGGCGTACTCCCGGATCCGGGAGGCGGAACAACTGCTGGACGTCGAGCACCTGGACCCCGTGGCCGCGGTGCGGCGGCTGGCAGAGCTGACCTTCGACCACCACGAGGCCCATCCGGACTTCATCCGCCTGGTCAGCATCGAGAACATCCACGAGGCCGAACACATCGCGGCCTCGGCCGAGTTGAGCCGTATCAGCTCACCCGCGATCAATGTACTCACGCGCATCCTCGACACCGGGCGGGAGTCGGGGCTGTTCACGGCGGACGTGGACGCCGTGGACCTGCACGCGATGATCAGCTCCTTCTGCTTCTTCCGGATCGCCAACCGGCACACCTTCGGCGCGCTGTTCGGCCGCGACCTGGTCGCCGCCGGACAGCGGGAGCACTACCGCACGATGCTGGGCGACATGATCATCGCCTACCTGACGGCCGACCGGGCGGCCTGAGCCTCCGGACGGGGGCGTCCGACGGTCCGACGGCCGGGCGGTGCGGTCCGACAGCCGGGCGGTCCGGCGACGGCCGGGCGGTCAACCGGCGGCACACCGGGGTTTCTGCGCGAACCCTTGACACGGGCGCCTTCTCCTCGCAGCATCCGTAGCCACCCGCAACTAACTAACCAGTGCGTTAATTAGCGCCCCGGGCCGCTCGCCTCCCCGCACGGAACGTCCCCGAAGGAGTACGACGTGACCGTTCACGACCCTGCCGCCGGGCCCCCGCCGCCGCAGGCCCAGCCCCGCAAGGCCGCACTCGCCGCCTGGATCGGCAGCGCGCTGGAGTACTACGACTTCTTCATCTACGGCAGCGCGGCGGCGCTGATCTTCCCGAAGGTCTTCTTCGACGAGTCCGACCCGGCGAACGCGACCCTGCTGTCCCTCGCCACCTTCGGTGTCGCCTACGCGGCCCGGCCCATCGGCGCGCTCTTCCTCGGCCACGTCGGGGACCGGCTCGGCCGCAAGAAGATCATGGTCTTCACCCTGATGCTGATGGGCGTCTCGACGTTCCTCATCGGCTGTCTGCCCACCCGGGAGCAGATCGGCGGTGCCGCACCCGTGCTGCTCGTCCTGCTGCGCGTGCTGCAGGGCATCTCCGCTGCGGGTGAGCAGGCCAGCGCCAACTCGATGAGCCTGGAACACGCCCCGCAGCACCGGCGGGGCTACTTCACCAGCTTCACCATCAACGGGACCCAGGCCGGCCAGCTGATCGCCACCCTGGCCTTCATCCCGGTCGCCGCCCTCCCCGAGGAGCAGCTCCTCTCCTGGGGCTGGCGCATCCCGTTCTGGCTGAGCGTCGCCGTCGCCGTGACCGGGTACGTCATCCGGCGCACCCTGGAGGAGACTCCCGTCTTCACGAAGCAGGCGGCGACCGGGGGCGTGGCGAAGATGCCGCTGGCCGTGCTGTTCCGCGACCACTGGGCCGATGTGCTGCGGGTCGTCGCCGCCGCCGTGATCGCCACGGTCAGCACGATCTTCACCGTCTGGGCGCTGGCGTACGCGACGAGCGACGCCGTGGGCATGAGCCGTACCGGCATGCTGTGGGTCGGCGCGCTCGCCAATCTGGTCGCCCTGTTCACCATTCCCCTGTGGGCCCGGCTCTCCGACCGAATCGGACGCCGGCCGGTGTTCCTGATGGGCGCCGTCGGCAGCGCGGTGGTGATGCCGCTCTACCTGTGGGCCATCTCGACCGGCAGCTATCCCCTGGTCCTGGGCCTCGGGATACTCGTGTTCGGCGTCGTCTACAGCGCCGCCAACGGCGTCTGGCCCTCGTTCTACGGAGAGATGTTCCCGACCAGGGTCAGGCTCTCGGGCATGGCGATCGGCACCCAGACCGGCTTCGCCATCGCCGGTTTCGCGGTGGCCTTCGCCTCGCAGATCGCCGGCCCCGACGGGGACGACTGGGCCGGGGTCGCGCTCTTCGCGGCGGCGCTCTGCCTGCCGCCGGTCGTCGCGGCGTTCACGGCACGCGAGACGGCGCACGTGGAGACGGAGCACCTCGGGGAGCGGAGCGGGAAGGTGGACTCCGGGACCGGGGCCCCGCTCGGAGTCTGATCCCGGCCGGGTGCGCCCGCATCGCTTCGGCCCGGCCCTCCTGCCGGGCCGCCGGACGCCCCGGGGATCATGAGGCACATGAACGCCCTGCTCTCCGGCTTCGCCCCCGTCTGGACGCTGACCGCCATCGGTTACGCGGCCGGGCGGGGGCGGCTGCTCGGGGAGCGGGCGGAGGAGGTGCTCGGCCGGTTCGTCTTCCATGTGGCCATGCCCGCCGCCCTGTTCATGATGGTGTCGCGCGCCGATCTGGGCTCGTTCGTGAACGCGTCGCTGACCGTGTTCGGCGCGGGATCGGTCCTCGTATCGGCCCTCGGTCTGCTACTGGTCCGGCGCTTCTTCGGCCGCAAGACGGCCGACGGGGCGATCGGCGGCATGGCGTCGGGGTACGTGAACTCCGCCAACCTCGGCATCCCGGTGGCCGTCCAGGTGCTGGGCGACGCGTCGTTCATCGCCCAGGTCATCCTGTTCCAGGTGCTGTTGATGTCCCCGGTGGTCCTGATCCTGCTGGACTCCGGCACGGACCGGGGCCGCACCCACTGGCGGGCGGGGCTGCGCCGCATGCTGACCATGCCGGTCCGCAATCCCGTCATCGTGGCGTCCCTCCTCGGCGTGGCCGTGTCGGCGACCGGGCTGCGGCTGCCCGGAGCGCTGGCCCGCAGCGGCGACCTGCTCGGTGCCGCCGCCGTACCCGCGGCCCTGATCACGCTCGGCCTCTCGCTGCACCGCCGGCCGGACCCCGCGGACCCGGTCGCCGCGCCCGGAGGCCGGGCGGAGGTGGCCGTGGTGGTGGCCCTCAAGACGCTCGTCCAGCCCGTGGTCGCCCTCGTCCTCGGCGGCCCGCTGCTCATGGACCTGCCCGGCGACCAGCTCCTCGCGGTGGTGCTGTGCTCCGCGCTGCCGACCGCCCAGAACGCGTTCGTCTACGCCCGTGAGTACGGCCTGGACACCACACTCGCCCGCCATGCCGTGGTGGCGTCGACGCTCGTGTCGATGTGCACGCTGTCCTTGGCCGCGCACGCACTGTCTTCCTAGGCCGTCCGAGTGGCGGACCCGCGGTCGCGGGCGGATGCCGACCGGACACGGCGATCCGGGCCGATGGGGCTGCCGGGACGGCTCCCACCGTCCCGGCACCCCCTTCGGCCCCGTGTGCGGGTCTACCGCTTGCCGGCCGCGGGTCCGGACACCAGCACCGGGTCGCCGCCGTCCTCGTCCGCCGTGCGTCCGGGCGGTGGTTCCGCCGTGTCGCCGGTCCGGGGCAGCAGCCTCCGCGGCCCGGCCAGCACATGGGTGAGACCGAAGCCCAGGGCGACGACCACCGCACCGCCGACCGCGTCCAGCACCCAGTGGTTGCCCGTGGCGATGATGGCGGAGACGGTGAACAGCGGGTGCAGCAGGCCGAGGGCCTTCATCCACGTCCTCGGCGCGAGCAGCACGATCACCACGCCGCACCACAGCGACCAGCCGAAGTGCAGCGACGGCATGGCCGCGTACTGGTTGGTCATCGCGGTCAGGGCCCCGAAGTCGGGGCTCGAGAGGTCCTGCACCCCGTGGACCGTGTCGATGAAGCCGAGGCCCGGCATCAGGCGCGGCGGGGCCAGCGGGTAGAGCCAGAATCCGACCAGGGCCAGGACCGTGGCGAAGCCGATGGAACTGCGGGCCCAGCGGTAGTCCGGGGGCCGGCGCACGTACAGCACACCGAGGATCGCGAGCGGCACGATGAAGTGGAACGTCGAGTAGTAGTAGTCGAAGAAGTCCCGCAGCCAGGTGATGTCCACGACCGCGTGGTTGACCCGGTGCTCGATGTCGATGCGCAGCCACTGCTCGATGGAGTGGATCTGCCGGCCGTGCTCCTCAGCGGTGGCACGGCCCGCGGTCGCCGCCAGCCGGACCTGTGCGTACGCGGAGTAGACGACCCGGATCAGCAGGAGTTCCAGCAGCAGGTTGGGGCGGCCGAGCACCCGTCTCCAGAAGGGCACCAGCGGCACCCGGGCGAAGCGGGACGGGACCGGCCGGGCGTGGTCCGTGGGTACGGGCCGCTGCCAGTGGGGCGACGTACGGGACAGGAACGGCACCGCGCAGGCCGCACCGAGGGCCGCGACGAGCAGCATGTTGTCGCGTACGGGAAGGAGCACCCCGACGTTCGGGAGCAGCATCTTGCCCGGCAGGGTGACGACCAGCACCACGACGGCCGGCCACACCAGCCGGTCCGAGGCCCTGGTACCGACCCGGCCGACGGCGGCGAGCAGCACCCAGAGGAGCTGGTGCTGCCAGGCGGCGGGCGAGACGGCGACGGCCACGCAGCCGGTGACGGCCACCGCGAGGAGGAGCTGCCCGTCCCGCGCGTAGCGGGCCGCGCGCCGCAGTCCGACGACGGTGACGGCTGCGGCCAGCACCAGGAACAGCGCGATCTCCAGCGGGCCTTCGAACCCGAGGCGGAGCAGCGCACCGTGCAGGGACTGGTTGGCCAGGCTGTCCGGTCGTTCGCCGAGTCCGGCGCCGGCGAGGTGGCGGAGCCAGTACGTCCACGAGTCCTGCGGCATCGCCGCCCAGGCCAGCGCGGTGCAGACGGCGAAGGCCGCGCCACCGGCCGCCCCGGCCCGGCGCCGGCCGGTGAGCCAGAACAGGACGGCGAAGAGCAGGACGGTGGGCTGCAGGGCGGCGGCGACGCCGGTCAGGACGCCGGGGAGCCGTTCACCACGTGCCACGAACCAGGCGAGGACCACCAGCAGGACGGGCAGGATGCTGGTCTGGCCCAGGTACAGGGTGTTGCGTACGGGCAGCGACACCATGAGCAGGGTGAGGGCGACCGGGGCCGCGAGGATCGCGGTGCGGCGGCCGACGGGACCGGGCAGGGCGCGGGCCGCGACGAGGCCGAGGGCCACGACGAGCAGCAGCGAACCGAAGGTCCAGGCGACGCCGAGGGCCTGTTCGGCCGAGGCGGTCAGGGGCTTCAGCACCAGCCCCGCGAACGGCGTGCCGGTGAACCTGCCGGGGTCGTAGAGGGAGCCCGCGGTGTGCAGGACGCCGTCGCCACCCGTCCAGGACGCGAGGTCGGCGAGGCGTTCGCCGGGCTGCTCCCGCAGCACCACCGCCATCTGCCGTACCGCCAGCACGGCGACGACCAGCCACAGGACGACGCGGGCCGCCCCGGCCCTCGTCCCCGGGTCCGCCGCCACGTTCCCCCGCACACTGCGCTCCGCGTCTGCCACGCTGTGCCGACCCTCCCACCGTTCCATGCACTGTCCCCTCGGCCCGGGTTTGTGCGGATGAAGCCTCGCATTGCCCTATGAGGTAGACACAATCAACCCCCTCTTAGCCTGACTGTCACCACGCTTCTGCCCGAAGAACGCTCGGAGCGTGGACGCCGCGCCCGCCCGCCGGCCGGAATCCGGCCACTCGTCCGATCACCTGTCCGGCCGCGGGAGCGCGGACCTCCGGCGGAGACGGCCGTACGGCGCGGGAACGGCCCGAGCCGCTGCCACCGCCCGACGTCAGCCCTCGTACGCGGGGGTGCCGGCCTGCCAGCCCGCGAAGAGGGGGACGTCCGAGGCTCCGTCCAGGACGACGACCCCGAAGGGGCGGTCGAACGCGATGTGCCGCACCACCCGAGGGCGGGGGGCCGCCCTCGCCCGCATCGCCACGACCGTGACCGCCGCGGCCTCCACCCCTTCCTCGGCGATCTTCAGCACGGTCTCCTGCACCACGTCGGAGATGTACAGGGGCAGGGGCGAGAGTCCCGAGAAGTCCGCACCGGCCGCACGGGTCGCGAGCCGCACACCGAGCGCGGGCAGTTGCCCCGTGACGTGGACCTTCGTGCGGAGGGTGAAACGCGGGACCCCGACGGTCACCCGGTCCGCGGCCGTCGGGGTGCGCTCCGCGGAAGGCGCCCACGCCGCGGGCAGCACCTGCGCGGGCCCGGCACCCGGCTCCCCCAGGACGAGCCTGATCCGCGCCGGGGCGGAGCCGTCGGCCTCCGTGCGGCAGCGCAGCTCCACGACGTCCGCGCCCGCCGCCGTCCAGGCGTCCCGCACCGGCACCGGGGCGTGCATCGTGGCCACCGGGCGGGTCGTGCCCGCCGCGTCGGTGAACGGCACCTCGTGGGTGCGGTCCGCGTCGAACCGGGTCTCCCACAGCGCCTTCAGCGCCAGTGCGTTGACCAGCGCCAGTGCCACGTCACCGTCCAGGTCCAGCGGCAGCCGCTCGATCAGGCCGCCGGTCCACTCGCACACCCAGGCGTCGATCCCGTCCGCGTCCACCGGCCCGAAAGCGATGTCGGGCAGCGACTGCTCGTATGCGGGCAGGACGGGCACCCGGGCCCACACCCGGGTCGCCACGTGCAGCGCCCCGGTCCGCCCCCAGTCCCGGGCCGCTCCCGTCACGACGGCAGCGGCCTCCCGGTCCGCCACTCCCAGCAGAGCCCGCAGTTCGCCGGCCGTCTCCCCGCGGGCTCCGGCCGCGACGGCGGCCAGGGCCAGCCAGAGCCCGGCGGGCGAGCACACGAAGCTTTCGCCACCGGGGCTCGCCAGCTCCCGTATCCACTGCTCGCCGAGCCGCCGGACCGCTGCGTCCCGGGTCGCCGGGCTCGTGTCCCGCACCATCCCTGCTCCCTACACACCATTGGTTCGTCATCCGGTCGTACCGGAGCCAGAATGACCCAATGACGTGGACCGTGGCCCCCGAACGCTTCGACACCCCCGACGCGGCGCTGCTGCGGCGGGACTACTACGACGAGGTGGCGAGCCGCTACTGGGGACGTCCGGCGACCTCCGAGGAGATCGACGAGGGGCTCGCCGACGACGGCGTCGAACGCCTCGCGCCGCCCACCGGGGAGTTCCTCGTGGGCCGTCACGCGCACGAGCCGGCGAGCTGCACGGGACTCGTGGTGGTGGACCCGCACACCGCGGAGCTGACCCGGGTGTTCGTGCGCCCGGCGTTCCGCGGCACGGGCGGCGGCGGGCTGATGCTCGCGGCCGCCGAGCGCGCGGCGCGGTCCCTCGGGGTGCGGCGGATCCGGCTGGACACCCGCGACGACCTGGTGGAGGCGCGGGCGCTCTACACCAAGCACGGGTACAGGGAGGTCCCCGCGTTCAACCAGGGGCCGTACGCGGAACACTGGTTCGCCAAGGAGCTGTGACCCCTCGGGGCGCGGGCCCTCCGGGGACGGAGCGCCCGCGCCCTCAGGCCGAGTGGTCCCGGGGCGGTTCGGGTGTGTGCGGGCGTTCCTTGCTCGACCCGCTCACCTCCGCGGTCAGTTCCGTGACGAGGCGGACCAGGTCGGTCGGGCGCTCGGGGCCCCACCAGTCGCCCAGCATCTCGGCCAGGGACTCCTCGCGGGCCTGCGACAGCCGGACCACGGCCTCGGCGCCCCGGTCGGTGAGCACCAGCCCCAGGCCCTCCCGGCGGGCCAGGCCGCGCTCCTCCACCTGCCGGGACGCCTCGGTGATCACCTTCAGCGGCACGGGGGCGACGTCGGCGAGCCGGGAGGGTTCGACGGTGCCGTGCCGTTTGATCCGCAGCAGCAGCCAGCTGGCGGCGGGCAGCAGGTCGTACCCGGCCCGGGCGGTGATCTCCACGTAGATCTCCCGGCGCCCCTCACGGGTGGCCAGCACCGACAGGGCGCGGGCGCACTCGTCGTACGAGGAGCGCTGCACCGGGTTCGACGCCAGGGTCTCGCTGGAGTCGGGGGCCGTCACCGAACCCCTGAGGGGGTCCTCCTTGAGGAACCAGGCGAAGACGAAGGCGATCACGACGACGGGGGCTGCGTAGAGGAAGACATCGGTGATCGATGTCGAGTAGGCACTGAGCACCGAGGGGCGCAGATCCGCGGGGAGGCGGCCGATGGCCCGGGGGTCGGCGGCGAGGGCCTCGGCGTCGACCCCGGGCGGCAGGGAGCGGCCGGCGAGCGCCTCGCCGAGTTTGCCGGTGAGCCGGTTGGTGAAGATGGTGCCGAAGACGGCCACGCCGAAGGAGGCGCCGATGGACCGGAAGAACGTCGCTCCGGACGTGGCGACACCGAGGTCCTCGTAGCTGACGGAGTTCTGGGCGACCAGCACCAGCACCTGCATCACCAGGCCGAGTCCGGCGCCGAAGACGAAGAAGCAGAGGCTCATCTGCAGGGTGGAGCTGTTCTCCGTCAGCCGGTGCAGCAGCAGCAGGCCGATCGCGGTGAGGGCCGTGCCCACGACCGGGAAGATCTTCCAGCGGCCCGTGCGGCTGACGATCTGCCCGGAGCCGGTCGAGGTGAGGAGCATGCCGAACACCATCGGCAGCATGTGCACACCGGACAGGGTCGGCGTGATGCCGTGGACCACCTGGAGGAAGGTCGGCAGATAGGTCATCGCACCGAACATCGCGAACCCGATGATGAAACTGATGACGGCGACGAGGCTGAACGTCCTGATGTGGAACAGCTTGAGCGGCAGCACGGGTTCCGCGGCCCGGCGCTCGGTGTGGACGAACGCCACGAGGAGCACCACGGCGAGGACCGCCAGACCGATGATCTGTACGGAGTCCCAGGCCCAGGTGGTGCCCCCCAGGGAGGCCACGAGGACCAGGCAGGTGGCGACGGCGGCGATGAGGAAGGTGCCCAGGTAGTCGATGGTGTGCTTGGTGCGCCGCACCGGGATGTGCAGGACGGCGGCGATGACGAGCAGGGCGACGACGCCGATCGGGAGATTGATGTAGAAGACCCAGCGCCAGCTGAGGTGCTCGGTGAAGAACCCGCCGAGGAGCGGTCCCAGGACACTGGTCACCCCGAATACCGCACCGAACAGGCCCTGGTACTTGCCTCGTTCGCGCGGGGTGACGATGTCTCCGACGATGGCCATGGACAGGACCATCAGCCCGCCGCCGCCGAGCCCCTGCAGCGCGCGGAAGCCGATCAGCTGCGGCATGTTCTGGGCCACGCCGCAGAGGGCCGAACCGATGAGGAAGATGACGATGGCCGTCTGGAAGAGCTTCTTCCTGCCGTACTGGTCGCCGAGCTTGCCCCAGAGGGGGGTCGCCGCCGTCGCCGCCAGCATGTAGGCGGTGACCACCCACGACAGGTGGTCGAGGCCACCCAGCTCGCTGACGATGGTCGGCAGGGCGGTGGAGACGATCGTCTGATCGAGTGCGGCGAGCAGCATGCCGAGGAGCAGTGCGCCGATGGCCACCAGGACGCCCCGCCGGGACCTGCCCTCACCGGGTGCAAGGGGCTGCGGGCTCAGCTGCTGGGCCATGAACATCTCCTCGGGTCCGCTTCCACCCCATCCTGGCCGCTGTGCCCCGTTATGGCCTGCCGAGCAGCGGTGCGGGCGTTGGGCTTCCCGGCGGCGGCCTGCATAATCGCAGCAGTTCAAAGGGGAGGGGAACCCACGATGACCGGACATATATGCCCGGAGTGCGGTGGCGAGCAGGGCACGAGACCGGGGGCGGATGCGCACCCCGGGAGCTCGGGGCCCACATGCGCCTGCGGTGCCGCCCGTACGGCCCGGCAGCAGGGCGAGGACCACCGGGCCGCGCGCTCCGCGGAGATGGCCGCGGCCGAGGACTTCGACCCGTTGCGGATCCGGCCGTACGTGACACTGTCGGGCGACGACACGCCGGCGCACACCGCACCCGCCGCGGACACGACGATGCCGCTCTTCCTGGGCGGCGTGGCCGGCGGCGGCACGGCGGGCGGCCCCGCGGGCCCGCCGCCGGACTCCGACGCGGCGGACGAGACACATCGGCGTACCGCCGCGGCCTACGCGGGAGGCGGCCCCGAGCCCGTCCAGCCGCGACGCCGACGGCCGTTCGCCGCCCTGGCCGTGGGGGCGGCCGTGGTCGCGGTGGTGGGGACGGCCGCCTTCGCCGGCGGCCTGTTCGACCGGGACGAGAGACGGGAGGAGGCCATGCCCGAGATCGCGTCGAGCATTCCGGACGCGAGCGACGGGCCGGCCGACTCCGTGTCGGAGTCGCCGTCGGCCTCCGCGTCGCCGTCGCCCTCCCGGTCTGCCTCGGCGTCACCGTCCGCCTCGGAGAGCCCGTCGGCCTCCGCCTCGGAGAGCCCGTCGGCGTCCCCCTCCGCCACCACCGCCGACACGACCCCGTCGCCCTCGGCGTCGGCCCCGGAGGCCCCGAGCGCGTCGGCGGCTCCGCCCGCGCAGATCGCCGGACCCACGCTGCGGCGCGGCGACCGGGGCCCGGAGGTCGCCGAGCTCCAGCGCCGACTGCAGGAGATCTGGGTCTACCGGGAGGACGACGACGGCAGCTACTCGGACCGGGTGGAGCGGGCCGTGCGCGACTTCCAGGGCTGGGTGTCCGTCCAGAACGACCCGCCGGGCGTGTACGGGCCGGAGACCCGCAGCGCGCTGGAGGCGCGGACCACCGGCGAGGGGCGGAACCACTGACACCACGGGTGTCCGGGGGCTCGCCCGGGGTCGGTCCGGGCTCCCGCGGGGGCGGCCCGGGCTGCGGGATTGGCGTTCCGGCGACGGTTTTTGTATCGTGATGGAACAAAGTAGCCTCCGCCCGTTTTCCCTGACCGGCGGGCGGGGCTGCTTGTTCTCCTGGACAGCGCGTACGCGCTGTCCGCTGTTCCCCCGTTCTGGAGCCTGCCGATGTCGGCCACCGTCCTCGAAGCCCGCGCCCTCCTTCTGGACATGGACGGCACCCTGGTCAACTCCGACGCGGTGGTGGAGCGCTGCTGGCGCCGCTGGGCGCTCGCCCAGGGCCTCGACCCCGAGGCGGCGCTCAAGGTGGTCCACGGACGCCAGGGGTACGCCACGATGGCCGCCCTGCTGCCGGACCGCCCCATGGAGCAGAACTACGCGGAGAACCGGATCATGCTCGCCGAGGAGACCGCCGACATCGACGGCGTGGTGCCCATCGCGGGTGCCGCCGCGTTCATGGCGTCCCTCGCCGCCCTCCCGCACGCGCTGGTGACCTCGGCCGACGAGGCGCTCGCCCAGGCCCGGATGGGGGCCGCCGCCCTGCCGGTGCCGGAGATCCGGGTGACCGCCGAGCTGGTCGGCGCCAGCAAGCCTGACCCCGAGGGCTTCCTCAAGGGCGCGGCGGAGCTGGGCTTCGACCCGGCGGACTGCATCGTCTTCGAGGACTCCGAGGCCGGCATCGCGGCCGGTCGGGCGGCCGGCATGCGGATCGTGGGCATCGGCCCGCGCGCCGCGGCCCTCTCCCCCGACGCCCACGTCGAGGACCTGACGCAGCTCAGGGTGGAAGCGGCCGGCGACGGCTCGATCCGCCTGCACATCGACGCCCGCTAGCGACGCACCCCCGAAGAGCCCCGCCCGGCCGCCGTCACCTCCGGTGCATCCGCCCCCGGGCCACCAGCTCCAGCACCAGCGCGACGGCCACCGCCTGCACCGCCATCAGCGCCACCAGGACGAACAGCTGCACGGCGCCCGCCTCCACCGGTGAGGCGCCGCCCAGCAGCATGCCCACGAAGGCCCCGGGCAGGGTGACGATCCCCACGGTCCGGGTCTGGTCCAGCCCCGGCAACAGGGCGTCCGAGGCCGCCGGCCGGGCCACCTCCAGCCGGGCGTCCCGGTCGAGCAGGCCGAGCGCCATCCCGGCCTCCACCTCCCCCCGGCGGATCCCGAGCTCGTCCAGGGCCCGCCGCCCGCCGAGCACGGTCGCGGTGAGCGCGCCCCCGATGAGGATCCCCGCGACCGGGATCAGCGCGAGGCCACGCACCTCGACGAGCCCGGTGAGCAGCAGCAGACCCACCACGGGCACGACACCGGCACCGATCGGCAGCACGGCCCACCACCAGGTCCTGTTGGCGGTGATCCGGCGCCCGGCCGTCCACACCGCCACGGCGAACATCAGCGCGACGAAGCCGAGCAGCGGCCCCAGCGAGTGCACCACCCAGCCGATGAGCAGGGACACGGCGCCCAGTTGCAGGGCGGCCCGCAGACCGGCGACGAGGATCTCGCGCGCGCGGCCGAGCGAAGCCCCCGCGGCGACGGCGGCGGCGAACACCAGAAGGACGGCGAGCACGACGCCGAGCGCGGGGGTGACCGGAAGCAGCACGCGGCCACGATAGGTCCGCCGAGCCGCGCCGGAGCCCTGGGCGTCCACCGTCCGGACACCCGGTGGCGCCCCGGCCGCCGAGCCGTCACACCGTCACGAACCCCCCCTATACACCCTCTTGCACCTGCGACCGTCCACGCCTCGCCGTCGAACAGATTTCGGACGGGACGTCAGACCTACTTCCCTACCTCTTGATGTGACGTGCGCATGTCGCCACTCTGTTACCTGGCGACCATCCCGCAGAAACCCGGCGCCGCCACGATGGCCTGGCCCACAGGCCGTCCGCCCAAGGTCCCCCCACATCAAGGGAGTTCGCATGTCAGGTATCTACGCGCGTCGCATAGCCGTCGTCGCGGCCTCCGCCGCACTCGCCGCCACCACCGGGCTGCTCACCGCCCCGACCGCCCAGGCCGCGATGCCCACCCCGGTCAGCGCCGCGACCGCCCGCACCTACCTCGGCCAGCTCACCGTCTCGGCGGAGGGTTCGTCCACCGGCTACAGCCGCGACAAGTTCCCGCACTGGATCACCCAGTCGGGCGCCTGCAACACCCGCGAAGTGGTCCTGAAGCGCGACGGCACCAACGTCGTCCAGGACTCCGCCTGCGCCGCGACCAGCGGCAGTTGGTACTCGCAGTACGACGGCGCCACCTGGAGCGCCGCCTCCGACGTGGACATCGACCACATGGTGCCGCTCGCCGAGGCCTGGCGCTCCGGCGCGAGCAGCTGGACCACGGCACAGCGCCAGTCCTTCGCCAACGACCTGACCCGGCCCCAGCTCATCGCGGTCACGGACAACGTCAACCAGTCCAAGAGCGACCAGGACCCGGGCGAGTGGCTGCCGCCGCGCACGGCCTACCGCTGCACGTACGCGCGCGCCTGGGTGCACGTGAAGCACTACTACGGCATGACGGTGGACTCGACCGAGAAGAGCGCGCTCCAGTCCGTGCTGAACGGCTGCTGACCCACCTCGCGCCTCCGGCCGCCGGACACCCTGACCACGGCCGGAACCAACCCGCCCTCCTCCGTCGTTCCGTACCCTACGGAGCCATCGGTCACGGCGACGCGAGGAGGGCACACATGGCCGGGCTACGCCTGGGACCACTGCTGCGGTACGTCGACTGGGAGACCGGCTCCCGGGCCACCGTCTGGGTCGAGACGACCCGTCCCTGCACCGCGGTGGTCCGCTGCGCCGACGGGTCGTCGGGCTCGTCCCCCACCTTCGCGGTCGAGGGGCACCACTACGCGCTGGTCGTGGTGACGGGGCTGACGCCCGGCTCGTCGACGGCGTACGAGGTGCTGCTCGACGGCCGCCGCGCCTGGCCGCTCGAAGGCTCCCGCTTCCCACCGAGCACGATCACCACCCCCGCCGTGCCGCAGCCGGAGGAGGCCGGACCCGTCCGCATCGCCTTCGGCTCCTGCCGTTGGGCGGCTCCGCCCGCCGGGGGGCACGACCTGTCCCCGGGCTCTCGGCTGCGCTCGAGCGAGGAGGACGCCATCGGCCCGGACGCCCTCGACACCCTGGCCGCACGGCTCGCCGCCGATCCCACCGCCGTACGCCCCGACGTGCTGCTGCTGCTCGGCGATCAGGTCTACGCGGACGAGACGTCCAAGGCCACCCGGCAGCGGATCGCGGCCCGGCGCGACCTCGGGGAGCCACCCGGGGCCGAGGTCGCGGACTACGAGGAGTACACCCACCTCTACGACGAGTCCTGGCGCGACCCGGACGTGCGGTGGCTGCTGAGCACGGTCCCCAGCTGCATGATCTTCGACGACCACGACGTCATCGACGACTGGAACACCAGCGGCGCCTGGCTGGAGGACATGCGGCGCACGCCGTGGTGGCACGAGCGGATCGTCAGCGGACTCATGTCGTACTGGGTCTACCAGCACCTCGGCAACCTCTCCCCCGACGCCCTGGCCGCCGACCCCCTGTACGCGGCGGTGCGCGCCGCGCCGGACGCCACCGAGACGCTGCGCCGGCACGCCGCCGAGGCCGACGCCGATCCTGCGGGCACCCGGTGGAGCTACCGGCGCGTTTTCGGCCGAGTACGGCTGCTCATGGTGGACACCCGTGCGGCCCGTGTCCTGGACGAGCAGGAGCGGTCGATGCTCGACGCCGGTGAGGCCCGCTGGCTGCGCGACGAGGTCCTCACCGACCGGGCCGCGTACGACCACCTGCTCATCGGCACCTCGCTGCCGTGGCTGCTGCCGCCGCTCGTCCACCACGCGGAGACGTGGAACGCGGCGCTGTGCCGGGGGGAGCGCGGCGGCCCGGACGGGCGCTGGGCGCGGATCGGCGAGAAGGTGAGGCGCGCCTGTGACCTGGAACATTGGGCGGCGTTCCCGGAGTCCTTCCGTCAGCTGTCGGAGCTGCTGCGGGAGGCGGGCCGCGGGCCCGGCGCCCCTGCCACGGTTTGCGTGCTCTCGGGTGATGTGCACCACGCGTACGTCGCGGAACCCCGCTGGTCCGATTCCGTCCCGGACGACACGAGCGGCGCACGGATCCTGCAGCTGACCTGCTCTCCCGTGCACAACTCGATCCCCGCCACGATAAGGGCCGGCTTCCGCCTGGGCTGGAGCAGGGCGGGCCGATGGCTCGGTCGCGGGCTGGCCCTCCACGGGCGGACGGGGGCCGCACCGATGGACTGGCGCAAGACGGGCGGACCCTGGTTCGGCAACCAGCTGATGACCCTGACCCTGCATGGCCGGAAAGCTGTTCTGACATTGGTTCAGGCCAGAGAAAGGCCGACGGGGGCACAGCTGGAGACCGTTCTGGAACGCACGCTGACGTCGAACGGATGAACGAGTTTCAGCCAGTCACGGAATGTTGAACTTGCAAGCAATCATGAGGCGTACCTAACGTGTGGGGCCCGCTCGGTTCACGTCCCCAGACCGAAGGAGCCACCCCCCATGTTCATACGCTTGGACAAGGCCCAACCCTATGCACTCGGCCTCTTCCGTGCCGTCATCGGTTTCCTCTTCGCCTGCCACGGCGCCGCCTCTCTGTTCGGCGTCCTCGGCGGCGCCATGGGCGGCGGCACCGTCCCCGCCGGCACGTGGCCCGGCTGGTACGCAGCCGTGATCCAGCTCGTCGGCGGCACCCTGGTCGCCCTCGGCCTCGGCACCCGCCTCGCCGCCTTCATCGCCTCCGGTTCCATGGCGTACGCGTACTTCAAGGTTCACCAGCCTGAATCGCTGTTCCCCCTGCAGAACGGCGGCGAGGCCTCCGCCCTCTTCTGCTGGGCGTTCCTGCTGCTCGTCTTCACGGGCCCGGGCGCCCTGGCCGTGGACCGGCTGTTCTCCTCCCGCGCCCGTTCCACGCACGAGGGCGAGCCCCGGCGCGAAAAGGCGTCGGCCGTCTCGGTCTGACCGGCCCGCCCCGCTCCGCACCCACGCGCCCCGGCCGCCGTAGTCACAGGCGGCCGGGGCGTACGTGACCTGCACGACATCGCCGGCCCTCGGGCGAATACCGGGCGAACCGCAGGCGTATTCTGGAGAGTCGGCCCAGCCGCTCCTGCCGCTCCCCTGCGACGTCGCGGCGTCGACACATCGATACGTCGCTACGTCGCTACGGAACGGGGAGTAGGAAAGTGCTCGAGAGTATGGGTGCGCTGACTGGCAGCCCATGGATCTACGCGGTGGTCGCCCTCTCGGTACTCCTGGACGTCCTGCTGCCCGTCCTGCCCAGTGGGGTCCTGGTGATCGCGGCCGCCACGGCGGCAGCGGGCACGACCACCGTCACGGCGACCGCCGGTGAGGCCACCCGGCAGGTCCCGTCCCTGCTGGTGCTCGTCCTGAGCGCGGCCACGGCCTCGGTGCTAGGCGACTTCCTGGCCTACCGCCTCGCCTGGCGGGGCGGCGAGCGCCTGGACCGGGCCATCGCCCGGTCCCGCCGCCTGACCACCGCACAGGCCCGCCTCGGCGCGGCACTGAGCCGGGGCGGCGGCGCACTCGTCGTGATCGCCCGTTTCGCCCCGGCCGGCCGCTCGGTCGTCTCGCTGGGCGCGGGCGCCGCCCACCGCCGAGCGAAGGACTTCCTGCCGTGGTCGGCACTCGCCGGAGTGGCCTGGGCCGGCTACAGCGTGGGCCTCGGCTACTTCGGCGGGCAGTGGCTGGGCGCGACCTGGCTGGGCACGGCCGTCTCCGTGCTCGCCCTGTTCCTGGCGGGCGCCCTGGCAGCACTCGTCGTCCGGCGGCCCGCCCGCATACCGGAGGCGGTACCCGCCGGGGTCCCGGCCGGCCTCTGACCGCACGCTCCGCGGCTCACGCCCGGGCGGCTCCCCGCACCTCCAGGCCGTCCAGCAGACGCCGGGTCGCCTCCGCGATCTCGGCGACGGCGCGGTCGAAGACCTCCTCGTTGTGCGCGGCGGGCGCTCGGAAGCCGGACACCTTGCGCACGTACTGCAGGGCGGCTGCTCTCATCTCCTCCTCGGTGGCCTCGTCGGGGATGGCGGGCGGGCGGAGGGTCTTGATACTGCGGCACATGTCTCCAGTGTGGACCGCGCCACTGACAAGGGGCCCGGCTGTCACACACCCTCGACCCGCTCGACGGCCGGGATGACGTAGGTCCCGTCGAGAACCGCCTGCTCGGGCAGGTGGAGCCGCATCACGGGCCCGAATCCCCCGGCGGGCGCCGGCAGCCAGTTGGCCGCACGGGCGGGATCCGCCGGCGGATCAGCGGACAGGTGGAGGGTCAGCGAACCGTCTGCGTCGTGGACGAGTCCCGGCGTGTGGTCGCCGATCGCGTACCGGTCGACCGGATTCGCGACCAGATGGTGTCCCGGGGTGTCGTACATGGTCACCGACCAGAACGCCCGGACCGGCGGTGGCTCGGCCAGGCGCAGCACATAGCGGTGCGCACCGTCGAGCGGGCGCCCCCGGGAGTCGTGGGCGGTGTGCGCGTACACGGCCTCGTACCCGTGGGGCGTCCACAGGGCCTCCCGCGCCGCCACCGCCCTGACCAGATACGACGCCTCCCGGTCCGCGGTCTGCCACTCCGACGGGCCGATCGTGCCGACGCCGTGGCGGTCGAGGCCGCGGTCCCCCGGGTGGGGACGCACCTCCCACGCACCCGGCGGCCCGTGCGCGGCTTCCTGCGAGCGGACCGCCTCCTCCACCCGCGATCTGCCCAGCGCAAGCCCTTCCCCCAGCGCACGGACGAGCCGGGGCCCGGCCGACACGTAGGGCGAGGGCCCTTCCTCCAGGAGTCCCAGGGGCTGGAACCGGTCCTGATAGGCGCGGTCGGGCGCGGCGGGCGGGAAATCGGCCGCCCACACCCGGAGCTGCTCGAAGAAGCGCAGGGCCTCCGGTACGTCCGGGTCGGGCGCGGGCAGTCCGGTACGGTGCGCCCGCGCGCCCAGGTGCGTCAGGGTGAGCTCCTGCTGCAGCGCGCGCACCCGGGGCAGGTCCCGCGGGTCGGCGCACGCGATCCGCCCGACGAGGGACACCACGGACGTGGGTGCGTCGATCACGCCCGCCACCCCGTCGGGCACCGTCCCGGACCACCCGGGCGGCACGACGAGCCATTCCCCCTCGCCCGTGCCGGTCGCCCGGCTGCCGAGGTAGGTGAAGGAATTGCTCCACGTGTCCACGAACTGCAGCACGTAGTACGCACCGCCGGTGTCGGGCACGTGCAGCCGGACCGGGCCGCCGGACAGATCGAGCTGAGCGAGCGCCTCGACGAGGTCACTCGCGCCCCACGGGACGCGGGCGGCCGGTGTGGCCGGCCCCTCCGCGTGGGCGAAGTCGTTGAAGGGCGCCGGCCCCAGCACCCCGAAGCCCTCCTGGAGGCCGGCCTGGACCGCGCACAGCTCGCGGACCAGCGGCGACCCGTAGACGTACGCGTCGGCGGCGAGGAGGGCCGTTCCCGGTCCCACGTCAGACGGCCGCCTTCGAGCGGTCCGTGCACAGGGCCCGGAGCGGGACGGTACCGCTCGCTGTCGCGACGGTCGCCCCCGGTGGCAGGTACGGCAGCCGGCCGGGACGCAGCCCCGGGCCCGGGCCCGCGGGGTCGACACCCATCGCGCGGGCCCTCGGGGAACGACGCGGGACGCCGGGGCCGGACGGCAGCGGCTCACCGGGGACGGCCGATCGCGGGGCACCGGAGCCGGGTGCGGACGGTGCTGACGAGGCCATGGCTTCCTCCACTCGACGGACGCTTCACGGCGGCCCGGCGGAGTCCGGGGGTGGTCGGGCCCCGCGCGACGGCTTCACCCGGACGTCAGGAAGGCACCGGTGCGCCGGGGCGGGGCCGCCGCGGACGCCTCCCGGACGCGGCGCACGCGCGACGCTCTCGGGGGCGGTGTACGCCCCTCAGGGAGCACCGACGGTCACCACCTGTCCCTGGGCGTCCACGGTGAGGGCGATGCGCTCGACCTTGTTCGTCGCGGCCAGCACCGCCCATACGAGGCCCCACGCACAGCACGAGAAGACGGTCAGGAGGGCGTGCAGCACATGGTTGAGCGGCTGCCCCCGCACGAGAACGGCCTGGCTCCCCGACCGGGACTCAACCCGCCACCCGGCGGCGATCCGCCGGCTGACCACCCAGTCCAGGATGAGGCCGCGCTGCGCGGCGTCGGGCTCCGCGCCACCGGCTCCGTAGTACCCCGGAGGCGGCTGGATGGACACCTCGCCCCGGGGGGCTCCACGCGGCTTCATGGGGCTCACCTCCAGGTGTCGAGGTCTCCGCCTCGCCACTCGATCAACTCCGGCTGATCCAGGTCGATCTCCTCGGCACCGTCGGCGAGCCCGGACCGCCGGAGGAACGCGGCCACGTCCCCGCGCCCGTGCGCGAGCCCGACGATCTGCCCGCGCACGGTCACCCGCCGCCCGCCGGACGGCGAGGGCGGGTACACGATCACATGCGGATGACCGGACATGCCTCCACGGTCCCCCGGCCCCCGGCGGACCGCATCCCGGGAGCCTGCGGCGCCGCCGGTCCGCGTCCGTCGACGGTCCCTTCGCGCCCGATCCCGGGACGCCCGGACCACCGAACGGGCAGGATGGACCGGCCGCGTACAGAGCAGCGGCCCGACTGCCGGGCGGGCAGCGACCTCAGGGGGAACAGTGGGCCGGCACGACGCAGAGGACGACCGTGAGAAGTGGGCGCAAGAGGCCTATGCGGTACTGATCGACGTAGCGCGGACCTACCACGCCGTCATCACCTACAAGGAGCTGGGGGAAGAGGTGCAGCAGAGGTCCGGCATCCACACCCGGTCCCTGCTCCACAACTGGATCGGTTCCGTCCTCGCGAAGGTGGTCCGTGAGGCGCACCGGAGGGGTGACCCCCCGTTGACCGCACTGGTCGTGCACAAGGACGACGGCATGGTGGGCGTGGGCTACAAGGAAGTTCTTGAGATCGCCGGGCAGCCGCCCCTGCAGGGGGTGGAGGAACGCGAACGGCACGCTGCCGAAGCGCGGTTCACGTGTTACCAGAGGTTCGGTGCGACGCTCCCTCCGGACGGGGGAAGGCCGGCGCTCGCCCCCAGGTACCAGGCAGCCGTCGAACGTCGGCGCAGCCGAGCTCCGGAGCCACCGCCGCGCGTGTGTGCGGGGTGCTTCGTCCAGCTGCCGGCAACCGGCGTCTGCGACTCCTGCGGCTGAGCGACCGGGCCGCCGCGCCCACGGGGGTGTGCGTCCACGGCATCCGTGTCGGTGCCTGTGTGGCCTCGGAGCAAGCCATCCTCCGGCCGGAGCGCTTCCCCGCACCGCAACCCCCTGCTCCACGGGCGGCCTTCACCGCTCCGGTCATGGCGCGTCTCTGCTGTACTGCTGGTCCTGGAGACGCAATCGACGCGGGGGCGGTGGGACTGTGCGGGCATACGACCGCGGGGTACTGGGAGTCGTGGGCTCGGCAGCCGACGGAGTCGAGCAGCTGCGCTCCGGGCTCGTGGAGCCGGCCATCGCCCTCGGCTGGCAGGTGGCCGTGACCCTGACACCGAATGCCGGCCGATGGCTGAGGGCGAACGGCGAGCTGGACCGGCTGGAGACACTGACCGGCCTGCCGGTTCGGGATTCACCGCGCCTGCCGGCCGAACCCCGACCCCACCCGGTCGCCACCTGCTACGTCGTCGCCCCGGCCACCGCGAACTACGTGGCCAAGCTCGCCACCGGCATCGCGGACAACCAGGCACTGACACAGGTGAGCGAGGGCATCGGCACCCTCGGCGTCCCCGTGGTGCTGTTCCCTCGGATCAACGCGGCGCACGCCCGCCATCCGGCGTGGAAGCAGCACATCGGGGCCCTGAGCGCGGCGGGTGTGCACCTCGTCCACGGACCGGACGTGTGGCCGCTCCACGAGCCCCGCGAGGGTCCGGCGGCTCAGCCGTTGCCATGGCGGGCGATTCTGACGTCCCTTCCCGGCGGCGGTCGGACGGGCTCATGACCCGCGACTGCCGAGCCGGCGGGCTCATCGCCGCAACCTGCGCGATGCCGGTCCGCGCCGGCGGTCATCCCGCCCGCCCGGGGCCGCCGCAGTACCGCTCTACTCGCCATCGCGCTGCCGCTCCTCCTGGACGGCCGGGGCAGGCACGGAGTCCGAGCGCCGCTGCCGCGCCACGAAGACCGCCGCCACGACCGACACGACCAGGAAGAGCAGGGCGCTCACACCCGACATGACCGCCAGCAGCGCGGCCCCGCCGCCACCGACATCCTCTTCCCGTGCGACGACCTGCGGGTCGTCCGCCTGGTACCGGACGGTCAGCCGCGTGCCGACAGAGTCCTTGCCACCGCCACTGCCCGTCGGCAGGTCCGCAACCACGGTCCGCCCGGCCGCCTCGAACCTGACCTGACACTGACCCGCCATGCATGCACCCCGCGTGTGCAGCGTCCCTCGAGCCCGTTCGCCGTCCGCCAGGGAGCGCAGGTGCTGAGCCGCCGGGACCATCACCAGCGCCGACAACGCGCCCAGCAGCAGTGCCAGCACCAGACATGCGACGAGAGACGTACGAGGACTCAAGCCGCCTGTGGACGCGTTCCGCTCATGCGCACCGGAGACGCCCCCGCTTGCCGTGTTGTTCAAGTCCCCCACCCCTTGGTTCCATTGCCGCGACGTCACGCACCCGCCCCACCTCTGGGCTCCGTCTCGCCACCGCCCTGCTGGCAAAGGTATGCGGCGGGTCCGGTTGGCATCATGGGGTGATGTCGGCACTCCGGTCACGGTCCGGCTGCCTGCTGTCGGCAACGAAGGGGACGATCCCTCTCCTGCGGTTCCCGTTCGGGCACCAAAGGCCTCGTTCCACGACAGCCGCGCGTCCCGCTCGTGTTCCGCATCGCCTCCGGATCTGCGCGGACCCCGCGGCGCCGGCCCTCCCGGAAGATTCCGGCAGAAGCCGGTGCCGGTGCCGACCGCTGCCCCATGGCACCCCGACGGGCGGGCGTAGACCCTCGCGCCCGCCCCTATCCGGAGCAGGTGCTGACAGGTACGAATATCAACCGGGTCGGGTGACACTTCGGTTCAATTGCCCGAGTCACTCGAGAAGTAGACCTCTTCATTTCGAACTGGCACGGTCACCGCACTCCTGATCAAAATGATCAACACTTACTCGCCATATCGTCGGCGGAATCCCGCCAAGACGGCACGCAATCAATCGACGCCCGCGTACACAACCTGCGCGAATCTGGCACGACGACCGCGTTCTTCCGACGAGATGTCCGCCATTTGGAGTATCCTGCCGACGTCGGAGCGTCACCACTCCGATAGATGAATGATCTTGCCCTCGAGGTTCGTTCGTCACTTCATGCGGCCGGTACCAGAGGAGCGCAATCTCCAGTGACCCACGCTCGCCCCAGCGTCAGAGTTACGCGGATTGCGGGGTTCCGGCCATATGCCACACCCGCCGCTCACAGCCGGGGGCGGTGAGCGGATGGTGGGACGCGAACTCAAACCGTCGGAGCACCCGAAGAAGGACGTGCGACACGTCCTGGAGAAGTGGGCGTCCCAGGGCTGGGTAGTCCGCAAGGAAGGACACTGGGGCAAGCTGTACTGCCCCTGCGAGGGCCTGTGCACGGCCATCCCGATCGCGGGATCACCCCAGAACGAGGGGGCGCACGCCCGCAAGGTGGACCGCCTCGCCTCGCGCTGCCCACTCCCCCCGGACGCACCGAACCGGAGCCTCACCGGCAGAGCGCGGGATTGAAGCGCGACCACCATTGCCCATCTTTGCCCCTATTTCACTGTTGACGAATGACAACAGCTCTGGGATGCTGACGCCACGACTAGGGGGCACATCATGGACTTCGACCTCACTTTTGTTGTCTCGGGAGTGACCGTTGATGACGATGCTGCCGTAGACGTACTGCTTGAACGGTGCGACGCGCTACTGGCGAGAGCCGGCGGCGTCGACCTGTTGAGTGTCACGTGGTCGGGCGACTCCGCCGTTCAGGCCGCTTTGGAGGCGGCAGCCGCAGCGCATGCCGCAGTGCCGCAACTGCACGTGCGCCGACTGGATCGCGATCTCGTGGGGATCCACGAGATCGCCGACCGCACGGGCCGTTCCCGGCAGAATGTCAGCCAATGGGTGACTGGGACCCGCAAAGCCGGCGGGGCACCGTTCCCTGCCGCCGAGGGAACGGTCGGGCGGTCACAGGCATGGCTCTGGACCGAGGTCAACCATTGGCTGTCCGAGCACAGCCTCGACGACGGCTCCACGTACCCCAGCCGCAAAGAGATGACGGAAATCGACTTCGCGCTGGCGAACGCGGTTCGCCTGGCCTTCCGATACGCAGAGACATCGGGCTTCACGGAAGGTCGCGAGCGGGTAATCGACGAGCTGCACAACAAGCACATCCCCGGTTTCCTGAACTTCCTGTCGGGACTTGACGGCACGATCGATGAACTGGGGCAGCACATCCTCATCGTGGCCGACCAGCACGAATCGGCCCGGGGTGTGATGGAGTGCGTCTCGAGTTTCCAGCACGACGTCGTACTCGTCACGTCAACGGATCAGTTCACAGCCATGATTCTCTCGACTCGCCGCCTCAGTGGTCCGACCAAAATCGTCGGAGTTCCCGAACTCGCGTCGGTCAGGGACTGGCTGCGCCTGGTTCAGGACAACCCGCAGGCAGCATTCGCGCTCGAGGCAGCCGAGGCCCTTGCGAAGGTGCCGCCCATCCAACGCCGCTTGGCCATCGCCGCGTGAGTGACGAGCCCTTCGACGAGGAACCTGCCGAGCACCACCGCTACCGCCGCTACCTGCAGGACCTGGAAGACGTCCCGGAGGCGGACGAAGCCGCCCTGGTGGCCACCGTGCTGCGTGACCCGGTCTCGTCGATGGCGGAGGCCGCGGTCAACCGCCATCTTGAGTGCCGGGCTTCCAAACTGCTGACCGACCCGGCGTTCACCGCCTGGGCCCGCAGCATGGCCACGGTCATCTGGGACCGTCCCTTCCTCACCCGCCGTCTGCGCGAGTGGACCCTGCTCAGGGCAATCGCGCGGGACGAGCCGTGGACCGCCGAGGAAGTCACCACCGCATCCGACTGGTTCCAGCGCACAGCATCGGCCGCACAGATCGTCACCTCGGCCGAGGCCCTCAGGCTGCTCGCTGAGCGGGGGCGAAGTCGCCGCGTTCGCAACGCAGCAAGCCGCCGACTGCACCATCCGGATCAGCAACCGACCGTGGGCTGATGCAGCGAGTGGGGGACTCCTTCAGTGCCTACCTCACAGATCTACCAGCACCTGGTGAACGGCCGTGACCAGGTGATCGCCGCGCACGTCGACGGCCAGATCAGAAAGGTCCGGCCGGCAGAGCCCGGCGACGCATCTGGCACGTGACTGGCACGACACCTCTCCCTGCCCCCGCGGCTGAGGAACGAACAAGGCCCAGGCTCCCGGTTCTGCACCGGTGACCTGGGCCTTTGTCGTGCTGCCTATGGGTGGGCGCGGACGGTTTCGAACCGCCGACATCTGCGTTGTAAGTTCGTCCGGGCGCGAGGCGCACGTGGAGACCACTTTAGAGGGCAGCCCCAGACGCGCCTCGCGTGAACGTCTATGACTGCACTCGTGTGCAGACGTTGCCGTCAAGAAGTGCCGTCACGTCCGGGGCTGTTCCCCTTCGCCTCCTAGCGATGCAAGGTCAGAAGGGTGGCTCACGCCGTCGCCGCGGCTCCCCCGGTGGATGATCGGGGTCGGGTGGCGGCTCGGACCCAGGAGGCCGGAACGGCAGTTCCGGACCTTCTTCTGGTCTCGACCAAGTCCTCCACCAGGCAGTAGGCCCGCTGGGAAGTGACTGCCGGTCTGCCAGCTCCGGGGCCGGTGCACCTGAGACAACAAGCAGATCCAACAACATTCTTCGCGTCAGGGCTTGGTCAAGGTGCTCCGCAACACCTTCCGCTCCCCACCGAACCACAAGTTCCGCCGCCCTTGATAGGCCTTCGGCTGAGGCACCAGGGAAGGCGAGAGCGAGAGACGCCCTCACGATCTCAACTGCGTCTTCTGCCCGCACGCCTAGCGCCTCCGCTCACACACGATGCAAATACCCATCTGGGCGGTTATCACCAATGCTAGGTGCGCCGTGTCTTTGGCCTGCTTCAGGCATTCGTGTCGGTCCAGGTGAGCAAACTGCTGAGTGGAGAGGACATCACGTATGAATACCTCCCAGTGGTCTTGTGCTCGGCTCCAGTCGTTCCGATGGGCTACCCGCACCCAGGCATCAACGAAGTTCTGCTGCGCGTAGGTGCCGTGGAAGTATCCGCGCAGGTCAGGAATGCGGCCAGGCGGCTTGAGCCGCTGCCCCCAGGTGCGTCGACGGAATAGCCTCTCGGTGGAGATGGCCTTAACACTGCTGATGCGCTGCGCAATAACATGGCCAGCGACGCCACCGATAATTGCCGGCACGAGCAGCCAGCCGAGGAGGGACGGTAGCCAAAGCGCAAGGCGGTCAGGCGGGTCAATGAGTGTGAAGGCTCTGTAGACCGCTTTGGCTGATGTCGTACTAGCTGCGTACATGAAGAGAAGCGTCGCGCCGAAGGCAAGCGGCACGCCCCAGTCGATCACCCACTGAGTCAGACCCTTGAGCGCCTTTCTCGACCGCCTGACGCGGCGCAACTTCCCCACAAGTCCGCCCTTGCCAGGAGCCAGTTTGAGGTCAGGCGGAATCGGAAGTGGTCCCCCGGGCACAGTTTCCCCCGATCTGCTGGGCACGCAGTAGTGCAGCTGATGCTGCGGCGTGCCCTGGTGAACGGGATTCTGCATCAAGAACGGGAGCTAAGCCAACTAGCCAAGGAATGAGGGGAGTCGGTCGCACCATTCTTGCGAGGAGGCCGCCGTCACTCGCTTCCGGCTGGACTTCCGCCTGCCAGGACTCCGGGCTTAGGCATGGTTCATCCAGTGCCGTAGACGGCCCGGCGCCATGGCCCCGTCCGCAGGTCAGGGCCATTGGTCGGCACTGCCGGCGGGAACCGTACCGACGGCCAAGAGGTGCGAGCTGACGGCGAGGAGTTCCGGGTATGGCTCTGCCATACGGGCCGCGTCCATGGCTGAGGCGATCAGCTCATCCGTGGGACCTTCGCCCGGCTGCTGCTCCTGGCCAGTGAGCTTCCAACGATCCGGGCAGTCACGGACGGTGTTCTACCTCGTGCCCACAAATCGCCTGTGCGCCGCCTGCGGAACCCGAACTCGTGGGGGAGGTTCCACCCGGCGCAGGGCGATACCGCCGGACGGCTGCCGTCACCTACTACCGTCAACGCCCCCGCAGCGGCTCGCTGCGGGGGCGTTCTGGCTGGTGGGCGCGGACGGTTTCGAACCGCCGACATCTGCTTTGTAAGCCTGGCGTCGAGCGTGGATACGTCCTCGCTGGTCGTCGTGCGTGCCACGTGTCGAGCCTGCCGCCGGGTGTCAGCCTCGCAACGGGCTCCGAGTGTCCGTGGTTGACCGCTTGATCTGGCACGGATCTGGCACGAGAGCACGCCGAACTGAGGCTCTACTCGACGATGTTGCTTCGGTGCCAGGCGAAGTATGGGTATGGGACCCGGTGTTCGCTGTACCCGCCGACCGGGGTTGCCCGCGAGCTGGTCGGCGGCTTCCTTGAGCGCGGGGTGCTCGCCAACCTTGCCGCTGACAGCTACGTGGCCAGTTTAAGAGCGCCTGCCGTTGTCGAACATCATGCCGAAAGCCGGTCTGCCACTTTCTTGGGACTCAGCCCTCCTTGCACGAGATCGAGCGCGAGGCCCACGAGGAGACGTCGGCCGGCGAAGCCGCCCGGCAGACGCAGGCGACTGCAGTTGCCGAGCCGGGCTCGCTCAGATCCTCGGCCCCTCGCTTAACTGCAACGTTTGGTCCACGGCCAGCGGTACACGTCGAGGAGGCACGCCCACGTCTGTTGCCTCCGGGAGGCGGCCTCCGGCGCTACCTATAGAAGCTGCGTCAAATTAGAAGCCCACTGAGTCTGTCGCTGCTAGCATGATCGCCGGGTGTAGTCGAGAGTGGCTGGGAGCAGCGAATGCGGATTGAATGCCTACGTTCTAGCATCTCAAGCGGGAACAAGGTCTTCCCCATCTACATAGGGTTCGCCTCTGCAGCAGAAATCTCAAACATCGCAGTTGCTCCCGCTTTTACGCGGCAGACCGACCATCAGCAGATCGCAGCAAATATTACCGCGCAGCCCGTCCGAGATTGGCAACGCCCAATTAACCATGATCGCGTTGCGCAGATCGCCGAAGTTTTCGACGACTCAGGCGCAATTATGCCAAATCCAGTGCTACTAGCAAAGAATGCTTTCACCTCTGGCATCGAAATTCGACCCAAGCGTATTGATGCCACCTCGTACAATACGGGGACTTATATCGTCGAGGTACGAGATGACGTGAAAGACCCTACCCAAAAACCGCTCTGGATTCTTGACGGACAGCACCGGATCACCGGACTCAGTAAATCTGCCCAGTCTGGAGACCCTGTTCCTGTCGTGCTCCTCCTAGATGATGGAAGTAACGCCTATAGCAGCCCCTTGCTTGCAAACCTGTTCGCTCAAGTGACAACAGCAGCTACGAAGCTGGACGAGCTGCACAACGAATGGCTAACCTACGCTTTCGACTTGGGGAAATATTCACCGAGTCGAAACTCTAGCGACGCCTCCAAGCGTGCCTTTGAAACTGTTGTCGAACTGTGCCGCACCCCTACATTTCGCGGCGAATCGAACCCGTTCTTTAATAACGTTCAGTTCAACGAACACAGGACGGCGAGTCCAACTTTTGGAGGATTCGCGTTCAAGTGCAGCGCGCTCGGCGATTTGATTAGTCGTCACTACTACAATCAGCCCGTGCAGAACCGGGCGCACCTCAACCCATCCGAACTCGCGGCAGAATTGAGTCACGCCTACATTGCCCTCCATCAAACCGTAGGAAATCATGCTACGTCGGTTTTCTTCGGGAAGGGACAAAGCCAACAGGCCATCATGCAAGAGGCATTTCTAGTCGGCACCCTAGCGCGGAACCTGGCCTATGGATCGACGGCAGATTACTCATCCCTGCTGCAGGATCTAAAATTCCAGAACACGAACTGGGACTTTTCGTGGGTTCGCACTCTCAGTGGCCCAGCCAACACTGTCAGCAAGCGAATTGCTCGAAGCGTCCTCGAAGACGCACTGGTTTATGGCAAACTCCCCGAAGCCAGCGGAAACCTGGCTGATCACCTTAAGGGGAACGGGGCCGCTGTCGTTCTTACCTTCAGCGAGCTGACGCCAGCAGGCCGCCCGGCCAAGCAGGGGAAAGAGCAGTACAAGATGCTGCGAGGGGCCACAGGAAGCCATAACGCGGGGACGACAACGCATGTAAAGGTGACCGGGCAGACCTCCAACGTCGGCGATTACGAGATCCTGGATGCGAAAACCATCGGTCGCCCATTGCGCTATAAGGAGATGGAAGGGAAGGGTTTGCATTTGAGTAGCAACTATGCAAACCCGCTTGAAATCGTGGTGGTGATGAAACACTACGGCGATTTGTCCAGTCAGTCGGAGTTGCAGATCAACTGGTGATCGACGTAGAGATTATGCGTCTGCGTTTTCAATGCGCCTTCAGCTACTTAGAGACCGTAAATCAACTTGATGGTATTTCAGCTGAAATGTGGGAAGTCCGCTACGCGGACGCATGCGCTCGCCGATCCCTACCCTCAGCGTTGGCTCTCATCAACCCACTGGTCACCCCTCTCTCGCGGGAGGAGTGGGCGAAATGTATCGGATCCCGTTCGTTCAGCGTCGTTCGCCCGAGAATTACTCGTTGTGCATCGCGCCTCATATGGGGGTACGACTGTCCAAGACTGCATGCGACTCATCAGATTGATCACTTTTGGCCCTACAGTCTAGGTGGCCGAAGTGCTGTAGAAAACGGGCTTTGGCTTTGCGAGGTTCATAATCGAGCAAAGTCGGATGATGTTCATTTCTACGCCTGGGAAGAGGAGGGATTTCCCTCCTGGCTCTCCATTACCCTTTCTCGTATTGAATCCCACTTGGGGTGAGAGCTTGAACATTTTGGTTGCCGTGGCATCTCCCGAACTGCTCGGGCAAATTTGATCTTATGCGCGCTCGGAATATTCTAACAAGCATCGGCGCTGGCGCTGTGCCACTGGAAGTCAGCAGACCACGCTTTTTTCGCTTGCGACAACACTCAACTGTGGACCGCAGCACCGATCTGTTGTGGAGGGGCTTCTGCTCGTCCGAACTGGGCAAGGCAGATTCGTATCCGCTTTATAGGACCCATGCCCGGCAGCGACTCGATGATGTCGGCCTGAAGGGATTGGGCCATTGGTCGGGTTCACCAGGGTCGTCGCCGCCTACTTGGAAGTGAGCGATCACGGCGTGTGCCGGAGACGTCTCCGGCCAGTCGAAAGGTACGTCCTGCATGGCAGCATCTCCCCGTGCTCTGACGGCCAGCGTCCGTCCCGGGGATCTGCGCGGGCTGCGCTTGGGAGACACCTGTTTTGTAAGTTTGACCGGAGGTAGTTGAGCGCCCTGTCGGGCCCTACCTCGGCTGCCGTCCAGGGTTCTTCGGGGCTACCGTTGTGCGCCGTCGTTGATGGGCATTGAATGTCAGCTCACGGGTTCGGCATCTGCTCGTCAGCTGCCCTGCGCGGTCGCGTCAAAGCCGCCGCGGCCCGCCTGTCGTCTGCATGCTTCTGCTCTATCGAGGCGCTCAGCTCTCCAGGAGTCGGCCATGGCGCACGCCGGTGGATCATGCGGTGACAGTTGGCGCAGATGAGGGCGAGATCGCTGAGCTTGGTGCGGCCTTCCCCCGCTACGTGGAGGGGAAGGGCGTGATGGCACTCGATGTACCCGGCACCGCGGTCCCCGTAGATCTTCTCGAAGTCGAAGCCACACGCCTCACAAGCGAGCTGTCTGCCACGCTGAAGAACAGAAGCGATCTTCTTCTTGCGCAGGCTCTTGTTCCGTTCACGCGCCCTGTGCCGGCGCATGAGCAGCCGCCCCTCGGGCGCGCTGAAATCGTCGCCAAACTCCTCGTCCTCAGTCGGCGCGAAGGACTGCAATTCGCCGGTCGTGATGCCCTGACGGATCAGCCGCGCGGCCTCGGTCATCCCCTGTGGCCGGGCAAGGAACTCGTGCAGCACAGCGACATCCAGCGCGCCACCATTGGTGGGCTTCCCTCGGTACTCCGGGTGGCGAGTGGCGATGTCGAACGTCTTGCGTGCGACACCGTTGGAGTTGCGGAACTTCTCGTTGCGGTCCACCTCCGCGAAGATGGGAAGCAACTGGAGGAGGGCAGACTTCTTGATGGCCTTGACCTGGAAGCCCACTCGCTTGAGCCATGCCGCGGCATGATCCTTGCCACCACTGAACTCGACCGGCTTGAGGGCCCGCCCCTGATCCCACTTGTGGGCCACCCCGGCAACGGCCTTGGAGTCGTACTCCTGGCCCTCGTGCACCAGGACGTAGGACCGCGCCTCCCCGAACCCATACTTCGACAGGAATGCTTCACGCCCCAACTCGTCATGCTCCGCCAGGACCTTGAGCACGGACTCCCGCGTGATCGCTCCTCTTTGCATAGAGGGATCGTAGGGCCGAGCACTGACAACACCCTCGGCGTCCAACAGACGCACCGTCGTGGCGCACAACCTCTTCGTCCCGACGGAGTGCTCGCTGGCCCTGGGTTGCTGTGTCTGTCACCTGCACTGATGGTCCGCTGACGTCCACAGTTGTTTCGCGGTTGCGCGTCGCGGTTGTCACGCAATTGGACACTCACCCGGACCTCAGCTGACAAGGAGCTTGTAGCGCTCACGCAAGATCGGGTAGTCCACCACACGCGGAGGAACCTCGGGCTGCTTAGGCGGCCCCCCTGGAGGAGTCCAATTGATGGCAGTCTTGACCTCTTCCACCAGCTGGGACATGTCGTCGTCGTCCAGGGCTACGACGAACCCTCGGCGGTCGAGGGCGGTGTCGCGGCACCGGGCCAGGAATCGATCCTTATTCTTGAATGAGCGGCACGCAAGAATTCCGAACTTCCCTCGCAGCGGAGAGAAGCGAGATGAAAGCTGGTCAAGCTCCGGATTGTTGACTTCGTGCCCGTAGTTCTTGCATTCGACAAAGATATACTGCCCAGGAATTTTGTGGCGAATCAGAAATTCGAAGAATCCGTCTTTCGCGTTGTTCGTGTAAGTGATGTCGATCCGCTTGCGGCCCTGGTGGATCTCGTGTTCCATCTCAGGCATGATGAGCGACGGATAGAACAGCGCTGTCAGGAGTGCCTCCACACGTGCGTGATAGTTATTCGCCTCGGCGTTCCCGGTCGGAGTTTCCAGTACAGCCTGAAGGAGTGCATCGTAGTCTGGCAATGGCGTGTTATTGGCTGCGCTTAGGTCTGCGTGGGACATCACGTCAGGCGCCACTTTATTTTTGATCTCTTTGAAGTTTCGGTAGACCGAAGGACGTACAAGCGTTTCGCGCCTTACGTCAGGCTTCTTCGTCCCGTATTTCCCTTCGATCTCCTTCTTGTACACCTTCCTCCTGCCGCCCTTAAGGACCCTGACTAGCTTGCTGCGAGGATCCGCCTCCTCCTCGGCCTGCAGCGTTGGCACCAGGTGATTGCTGTAGTAGTCCGACTGCGAAAGGTGCAGATCGCGGCGCACTATTACTTTTGGCACAAGGAGCAGCTTCTTGCCGTCCGGGAGTGGCAAATCGATGAGCCCATTCTCCCACTTGAGTTTTTGTGGATTCCAGACTGGCCCGCTGTCGACGCCTTTGATTAGAGGGATCCCAAGGGCGAGAGCCATCTGATGCGTGTACGCGATTAGGGGGCCTCGGATGATGTTTGTTGTGACGTCCGAGATTATGTCTTTTCCGACCTTATCAATAAAGAAGGCCGTGTCTTCCAGGTCCTCAATCAGCCCCGTCTTCGCGGCCTGGCTTTGCGCCAGCTTGGAGGCAAACTCCTCCCGCATCCATTTCCCGAAACCTCTTCCTGCGCTAGCCCCTATGGACATTCCTAGATGAGTCTCGTTTGGCTCCCCTAGGTTTCCGAGAAGGTAGTCAGCGCGAGGCTTGTCATTTTGGCGTACCGCATCGAGAACGCTGTCGAAGAACGTAGTGAGCATTCGAATACATTCTTTGCCCCAGTCATCCGAAAGGTGCCGGATTGTGCTCGGGTCAATGTAAACAGGAACGTCTTTCACTATGTCTACGTCGACGAAATCCAGCGTCCCTTGGTTTCGGCTGAGGCCGTAGAACTCTGAAACTCGCATGCTTCCCCCCACGGTACGCAGTACTGATGACCTTGGCGTACCCATGCGTTCACTCTGCGTAAACCATGCATCTCCGTGACACCTTAGGGAGCTGCACTCCCACCACTCACCCCAGCTCCCATCCCGTCCGCCTTCGACCCACACGTCGTGGAGCGGGCGTGGTTCAGGGCGTCAAGGTGGAGCGCGCCACTGTACGAACGACCTTGACGCCCTGGGCCGCGACTGCTCGGCTTGCCTGGGTCGAAGGTGGTCGGGATGGGAGCCCCCACGACGCTCACCACGAATCCGCCGGCACTCGCGAACGGCGCCGCATTCATCCCGGAGTCTGAGCGCCCCCGCCGGAGGCATGTTCTGAGCCGCGGATGGCTTCCTCGCTTCCACCCGCAGCACGAGCGCGCCGCCGGGCGCGGCCAGCCGGGGCGGAGACAGAGGCAGGCCGCGCCGCTGAGGCGGCGCGTGCCCGCGCCGTGCGCGGGTCTTGATGAAGTAGAGAAAGTCTTACCGCGCTTGTGGGCTTCGCTCGTCCTTGAACTTGTCCAACAGGTCGAAGAACAGGTCCAGGGCCGACGTGTCCGCTGCTTCTGCCGCCTTCGTTATCTCGACGGCCCACCCCACTGGGCTGCCGTAGCTACGGCCGAGCTCAGGCCACAGCCACTCCGCGAATGGTCCTTCGTGCTCGAAGTCCGTCACTGCCTGGGGGCCGTAGATCTCGGAGGCAACTCGGTAGCCGTACAGGATCGCCTGTAGTTCCAAGAGCGACCCTCCGCGTACGAACATCCCCGGTCTCATGCGGACTTGATCCAGGAACTCGTATATGTCGCGTCCCTCGCCGACCGGCTTGGCGCCTGTTGGCCGGCCAGGGTTCACGGTCATGCGGACTTCCCTAGGAGGTGTCGGCCATCGTGGCTCCGCACATGAGGGCCAGCCCCGTCCAGGGCGTCGAGTAGGCGGATCGCGTAGACCTCGGACATCCGCTCGGTGATCTGCTCCGGCGTGAGCCAGTCAACCGCGGTGGACTCGGATGACGTGCGTTCGGTGCCACCGGAAGGCTTGCATCGGAAGACCATGGCGACCACACCCCTTGTGGTGTTCTTGTAGACCCCGGTGAGCTCGTCGACCTCGACGTGAATGCCGGTTTCTTCCCAGACCTCGCGGCTGACGCCCTGCTCCGGGGACTCCTCCAGCTCCAGCACTCCGCCCGGCAGCTCCCATGTCCCGTTGTCCGCGCGGCGGATCGCCAGGAGTCGGCCGTCCTCGCGCACGACAGCCCCCGCCACGGACACACTGTGCTTCGGCGTTGACGGGGCTTCTTGGGCGCTGTTACTCATGTACAGGAGCATAGGAGAGTGAGTAGGTCGATGGGAACAGCAGTAGGAGGTGGCAGGGCCGTACCTCGGTACGTTCAGATCGCCGACGAGATCGTTCAGCAGATCCGGGCAGGCGTCCTCAAGCCTGGTGACATGGTGCCGAGTGAGACCGAGCTGGTCGACCGCTACGGGGTATCCGGCGGCACGATTCGCAAGGCCATGGTGGAGGTCCGCGCAAGCGGCCTGGTGGAGACCCGGCACGGCAAGGGATCCTTGGTAAAGGCTCGGCCTCCGGTACGTCATCGGTCTTCGGACCGGTTCCGGCGCTCGCATCGCAAGGGTGGCAAGGCCGCGTACCTCGCGGAGTCGGAGCAGGCCGGCGCGACCGCCAAGGTAAGCGTGTTGTTCATCGGTCCGGCCGACGCACCCGACGACGTCGCGGAGCGCCTTGGCGTGGATCCCGGAGCCAAGGTGCTGGCCCGCCGCCGTCTCTACTTCCGCAACGGCACTCCGGTCGAGACTGCTACGTCCTACTTGCCGTGGGACGTAGTGAAGGACATCCCGGAGCTGTTCTCCGAGAACCCCGGCCCGGGTGGAATCTACGCCCGACTCGAAGACGACGGCCATGTCTTCGCGGAGTTCGTCGAGACTCTCCAGGCGCGGCCGGCCTCGAAGGCGGAGTCTTCCGAACTCGCTTTGAGCCCCGGCTCCCCGGTCGTTCACCTCATCCGAGATGCCGTGACCGAAGAGGGCCGCGTGGTCGAGGTCTGCGACACCCTCATGGCCGCTGACCAGTTCGTCTTCAGCTACAGGATCCCCGCCACCGACTGACGCGCACTCAACTCACCTCAACCCGCTGCGATTTCTTCTTCGTAGCGGGTTGACTCATGTACAGGAGTGCTGCACTCTTCTTCATGTCACTCCTATACATGAGTGACGGAGTTAGGCACCTACAGAGGAGTGATCTGCTGTGCGCCAGATTCCCGTCGACACCACGAACGCGACCGTGATGGTCGCCAAGGCTCCCCAGCCGAAGGTCAAGGACCGCCGTAGCGGTGAGATCGCGCTCGACAAGGACGGCGTGACGTTGATGACGGTGGAGGTCATGTTCTCCACGCCGGATGAGGTGGAGATCCTCAAGCTCACCGTTCCCCAGCCGGGTGTCTCCGAGGACCTGACCATGGGCACCCCGGTCGCGCTGACGGGGCTGGTCGCCTCGGCGTGGGAGAACGAGTTCAACGGGCAGAAGCGGCACGGGATCGCGTTCCGCGCGGTCGCGGTCACCTCGCTCGCCGCCGCGTCATCGGCCTCGAAGGCGGCCTGATCATGACCGGCTTCACGGTCGCCCTGGTGCTGGTTGTCGCTGTCGCAGTGATCCTGCGGTGGCGGCGCCCCGCCTGGTACTGGCTGGCCTTCGGCGCGGCTCTCGCCGCTGGGCGAGTGCTGGTCCGCTACGTCTCCGTGATGGACGCGTGCGGGCTGACCGTCCCGCCCTCCCGCTGGCGCCTGGCGTTAGCGCGGATGACCAACCGGCCCGTGCCGGAGTCCCGCGCCCCGCGCATCCTGCGCGTCCACCCCACCCGCACCGGCCTGGTGCTCCGCCTCAAGCTCCGCCCCGGACAGGACGCCTTCGACGTCTCCGCCGCCACGGACCGACTGCGCCACTCCTTCGGCATGTACGGCGTGACCTCACGCGAACTGCGCTCAGGCGTAGTTGAAGTACGCATGACCGGCTACGACGTCCTCAAGCGCGTGCAGATGCCCGCCAAGACCGACCCGGCACTGATGCGGGTCCCGGTCGCCCTGCGTGAGGACGGGGCAGTCCACTACCGGGATTACCGTGCCGTGCCGCACGGGCTCACCCTCGGTGCCACCGAGTCGGGGAAGTCCGTCTATCAGCGCAATCTGGTGGCCGGCCTCGCGCCGATGGATGTGGCGCTGGTCGGGATCGACTGCAAGCAGGGCGTGGAACTCTTCCCGCTGGCCCGCCGGTTCTCCGCGCTCGCCGACAACCCCGACACCGCCTTGGAGCTCCTCGACGCGCTCGTCTCGCACATGGAGGACGTCTACCAACTGATCCGGGCCGAACAGCGGATCACGGTGAACGTGCCGGACGCGGAGATAGCCGCCGACATCTGGGACCTCCCTGACCACCTGCGCCCCGTGCCGGTCGTGGTCCTGGTGGACGAGGTCGCCGAACTCGCCCTCTTCGCCACGAAGGACGAGGAGAAGCGCCGGGACCGGATCATCACCGCCCTGGTCCGCCTCGCCCAGCTCGGCCGTGCCGCTGGGATCTACCTGGAGATCTGCGGCCAGCGCTTCGGCTCCGAACTCGGCAAGGGCATCACCATGCTCCGCGCCCAGCTCACTGGCCGCACCGCACACCGGGTCAACGACGAGTCCTCCGCCAACATGGCCTTCGGCGACATCGCCCCAGACGCCGTCCTCGCCGCTATCCAGATCCCCACCGAGACTCCCGGCATCGCCGTCACCGGTGATTCCTCCGGAGGATGGGCCCGCATCCGCGCCCCGCACACCTCGCTCCGAGCGGCCGTGAACATCTGCAACCGGCATGCCGACCGCACCCCGGACCTGCCCGTCCTCGCAGCCTTCCGGCCCGCCGTCGGTTCCCTGGCTCCGGCCTCCGAGCCGCTCACCAAGGCTGCCCCGGCGACGGCCTGACTCCTCCCGCACCACCGGTCGGCGTGACCGCATCGCGCCAGGTCCCTACCCGCTCCATGCCTCAAGGAAGGGAGAGCGACTCCCATGTGTGAGCACATCGAGGACTTCCACCGCACCGTCCTGATGCTCGGCGCCCTGGCCCTGTACGCCGAGATCCCCGGCGCCGACGACGACTTCATCGACACCATCGGCCCGTCCCTGGCCGTATCGCTTCCGGAGCCGCCGCCGGGCATGTTCCCGCCCGGCTACGACCCCATCGGCGGCGTCTGATGGCCCGGCCCCGCTTCCGGGTGGATGCCGTCCTGGTCCAGGCCGTCATCGCCGGTGCTCTGTCCTTCGCCCACCTCCACGACCTCGCCGCCGCCGCTGGCCAGGACGGATGGAAAGCCTGGGCCTACCCGATCTCGGTGGACCTGCTCCTGGTCGCTGCCTGGCGTCGCCTGCGCAGTGAGGGCCCGTCCCGGCTGGCCTGGTGCTGGTTCCTCATTGCGCTGTTCGCCTCGCTGGGTGCCAACGTCGCGACCGCCGGGTTCCTCGACCTCGCCCACCCGCCGGCCTGGCTGCGCTTCGGCATCGCG
The DNA here is from genome assembly GCF_036345975.1 of Streptomyces clavifer. NCBI lineage: Bacteria > Bacillati > Actinomycetota > Actinomycetes > Kitasatosporales > Streptomycetaceae > Streptomyces > Streptomyces clavifer. The sequence goes on from NZ_CP107793.1 coordinate 2,280,314, forward strand.
GGATGGCCCGCCCTCGCCTTCCTCGGCGGCACCCTCCTCGCCCACTCCCACACCACCGAGGATCTGGAGACGGAGACGGAGACGGTTTCGCCGGCACCCGCAGCCCCGGAGCCCACTCCGGAAGTCGAGCGAGAGACCGCCCCCGCTCTGCGACCGGAGCCCGAGCCCATCGCCGCGGCTGCCGAGGACGTCCCGGCACTCGCTCCCGCTCCCGTCGCTCCGGCTGGTCCGTCGGTCCCGGCCGCGTTGGTCGACCACGCCCGCAAGCTCGCCGACGACCACCACGCCCGCACCGGCGCCCGGATCGACACCGACACCCTGCGCGCCCGCCTCGGCGTCCCGCCCCAGCTCGCCGAGACCATCGCCGCCCAACTCGCCTGACCAGAAGGGAGAAACACCGCCATGCCCACTCGTGACCACTTCCACTCCGTGATGCGGATCGGCCCCGTGCAGATCGGCACCCACCGCGACCGCCACGGCCGCACCAAACACGCCGCCGTCTGCAGCGCCGACCGCTGCGGCTGGTCCGCCGACTACTCCAGCCAGAGCGCCGCCCAGCTCGCCGCCCGCACCCACCGCTGCACCGCCCGCTGACCATCAAGGAGATCGCGTCATGGACGTCCCACTCTGGCTCGCCCTGATCATCGTCGGCGCTCTCGGCATCAAGCTCATCCGCCCGCCGCTGTGGCTGGTCGCCGTCCTGGTCCTGGGCGGCTACCTCCTCGCGGACAGCTTCCTCGCCCCTGCCATCGACAGCGTCACCAAGTAACCGTCCGCGAAGGGAGAGCCACCATGTTCAAGCCTAAGGTCCCCACCATGCCTCAGCCCACCGGCCTCATCACCCCGCCGGCCGTCGTCGAGCCGACCGCCGTGGTCCAGCAGAGCCCCACGCCGCTGGTCGCCTCGATTCCTGCGGCCCGGCCGACCGTCCAGCTCACGCCCGGCTCCGCTCTCGCCCTCGTGGGTGGTGGGGCGGCTGTCGTCCTGGTCGTCGGCGCGGTCCTGGTCTCGATGCTCCTCGCGGTCGCGATCACCGGCGCATCCGTCGCCATCTGCGCCCTGGTCATCCGCTCACTGATCGCCTCCGCAGACCAGCACCGCTGACCGGCCTCCGGGCGGTGCCACAAGCCGCCAAGCATCGCCACTGCCCGGACGGCCCACGCACTTCCCTTCCAACCGCATCGAAGGAGAACCGTGGACACCCAAGCGCTCGCCCTCGCCTTACCGCTCATCGGCTGGGCCTCCCACACCGCCCTGCTCACCCACCGGCTCGCCACCGCCCGCCGGGACCCCCTCACTGGCCTGCGCACCCGCGCCGGATGGACCGCCCTCGCCGAGCGCATCATCCGCCGGCACCGGGACGCTGTCGTTCTGCTGCTCGACCTCGACGACTTCAAAAGCCTCAACGACTCCCACGGCCACGCCGCCGGGGACTTCGTCCTGGTCGTCACCGCCGAACGCCTCGCCACCTGGTGCGGCCGCCACGGCATCGCCGGACGCCTCGGCGGAGACGAATTCGTCGCCATCGCCCGCCAGGCCCCGGATCTCGAAAGCCTCCACCGCGCCCTGAACCAGCCCGTGGCCTACGCCGGACACCGGCTCCCGGTCTCCGTGTCCGTCGGCTCCTGCCACGTGAAAGACCTGCCGGTCCGCAGCCTCTCCGACGCGCTCGCCACCGCCGACAGTGCGATGTACGCGGCCAAGGGAACGTCCGGCCGACGCGGCCCCCGCACGCTCAACCGCTGATCTCAGCGCTCTGACCGGCCTCCGGACGGCGCACAAGCCGCCAAGCATCGCCGCCGCCCGGACGGTCCGGCCCCTTCCAACCGCAATCGAAAGGACCACCATCATGGCCCAGCACACCCCTGCCCCGACGCGTATCTGCCCGGACTGCGACGGCTTCCCCGTCGTCGCCATCGACACCGGCACCCTCCTCGAGGACGGCACCCGCGCCACCCTCACCGTCACCTGCCGCCCCTGCCACGGCACCGGCACCACCCGCACCACTGCGACTCCGGCGCCGGTCGTCCAGCGGGAGCACGCGTGACGGACACGATCCTTACAAGTCTGGACCCGGCCACCCTCGGCGACCTGCTGCGGGTGGCCGGGTCCACCGGCTTCGACCGCTGGCAGGACCAGATCCGCCGCACCGGCGGCTGCTCCAACCCCATCCACCTCTCCGGCTGGACCCTCACCAAGGACCGCACCACCGGCCAGACCCTGCACCACTACTCCACCGAAACCGAGCCCGGCGGACGGCTCCGCGTCGCCTGCGGCAACCGCCGCGCCTCACGCTGCCCGGCCTGCGCCTGGACCTACTCCGCCGACACCTACCACCTCATCCGCGCCGGACTCGCGGGCGACCAGGACAAGGACATCCCCACCACCGTCCGCGACCACCCCCGCGTCTTCGCCACCCTCACCGCCCCGTCCTTCGGCCCCGTCCACAACCGCCCCGACACCGGCCGCTGCCGCTGCGGGCACCACCCACTGCCCCGACGACGACACCCTCGGCACCCCGCTCGACCCCGACTCCTACGACTACGCCGGGGCGGTCCTCTTCAACAACCACGCCGGGGACCTCTGGCAGCGCTTCACCAACCGCCTCCGCCGCGAGATCGCCGCCCGCGCCGGCCTCACCCAACGCGAACTCAAGGAAACCGCACGGGTCTCCTACGGCAAGGTCGCCGAGTTCCAAAAGCGCGGGGCCGTCCACTTCCACGCCGTCCTACGCCTCGACGGCCCGGACGGACCCGACAGCCCGCCGCCCTCCTGGGCCTCCGTGCAGCTGCTCGACGACTCCATCCGCGCCGCCGTCGCGCACTCGTACACGACCATCACCGTCCCGGCCGCCGCCGGCCAACCCACCCGCGAACTGCGCTGGGGCACCCAGCTCGACATCCGCCCCATCCGCGCCTTCGACGCCGGGACCGACATCACCGAACAGGCCGTCGCCTCCTACGTCGCCAAGTACGCCACCAAAGCCGCCGAGACGACCGGCACCATCGACCGCCGCGTCGGCAACCGTGAGGCCCTGGTCCTCCTCGAGGTACCCGACCACCCGCGCCGACTGATCGAAGCCTGCTTCGACCTTGACGCGCTCTACCCCGACCGGCGGCTGAGCGCGTGGGCACACATGCTCGGCTTCCGCGGCCACTTCTCCTCCAAGTCCCGCCGCTACTCCACCACCCTTGGCGCACTCCGCCAGATCCGCGCCGACTACCGCGCAGCCCAACAGCGCGAGGAACTCGGCCTGCCCGACCCCGACCAGGACCCGACCGTCCTCGTCCTCACCGACTGGCAGTACGCCGGACAGGGCCACAGCCCCGGCGAATCCGTCCTCGCCGCCTCGATGGCCAGAGACCTGCAACTCAACCGCGAAACCGCACGCGAAGCCCTCGCCCTGGAAGGAGACATGGCCGCATGACTGACCGACTGCTCACGGTGGAGGAGGCCGCTCAACTCCTCGGTACAACCGCGCGCTTCCCGCGTCGACTGATAGCCGAACGGCGCATCGTGTTCGTGAAGGTGGGGCGGCATGTCCGCATCCCTGAGCGCGCGTTGGCTGACTTCATCGCGGCCAACACCGTCCAGCCCATCGTCACAAGCCGGCGGCAGTTCGGGGCGGTGGCCTGATGGCGAACCAGAGGGGCAAGCGACGCCGGTTCGGTTCGGTCCGCAAGCTGCCGTCTGGCCGCTTTCAGGCCCGGTATCCCGGCCCGGATGGTCTACTGCGTTCGGCGCCGGAGACCTTCCCCACTCAGACCGACGCTGACCGGTGGCTGGTCCGCAAGGAAGCGGAGATCCTCGACGGCCGGTGGAAGAACCCGGACGACAAGGTCCTGTTCGGCGTGTACACCGACGCCTGGTTCAAGGAACGCGACTACGCGGCAACCACTCGCGAACGCAACGGCAGCGCGCTACGACTCCACATCCTGCCGACCTTCGCGGACGTGGTCCTGAGCGAGATCACGACGCCGCAGATTCGCCGCTGGCGTGCCGGCCTCCTGGAGTCCGGTGTCGGTGAGGCGACGGTCGCCAAGGCGTATCAGATCCTCCGCGCCATCATGAACACTGCGGTCGACGACGAGGTGATCCAGCGCAACCCCTGCCGTATCAAGGGCGCCGGTGCGGCCAAGACTGCCGAGCGGCCGTTCCTCGATGTCACCGAGGTCTTCCAGCTCGCCGACGCAGTGCCGGCGCGCTTCCGGGTGTTCATCCTCCTGGCGGCCTTCACCGGCCTCCGCTTCGGGGAGCTCGCCGCGCTCCAGCGCCATGACGTCGACCTCGAACGGCAGACCGTCGCCGTACGGCGTGCCCTGGCCGAGACCCGCACGGACGGCATCCTGGTCAAGGCACCCAAGAGCGCGGCCGGTGTGCGGACCGTCGCCTTCCCGGCCTCGTTGGCGGAAAGCCTGGCTGCTCACCTCGCCGCCTATGCCGAGCCGGGTCGTACCGGGCTGGTCTTCACGGGAGCGAGGGGCGGGCAGCTTCGCCGGAACAACTTCCGCCGTCTGTGGCTGCGGGCGCTGGAGACGACCGGTCTGGGAGACGTCCACTTCCACGATCTGCGCCACACCGGGAACACCCTCGCCGCGACCGGCGGTGCGACCACACGTGAGCTGATGCAGCGGATGGGCCACTCGTCGGTGCGTGCCGCGCTGATCTACCAGCACCTGGTGAACGGCCGTGACCACGCGATCGCCGCTCACGTCGACGAGCAGATCAGGAAGGTCCGGCCGGCGGAGTCCGACGGGGCATGTGGCACGTAAGTGGCACAACGCCTCTCCCCCGCCCCCGCGGCTGAGAAACGAACAAGGCCCAGGCGCCCGGTTCTGTACCGGTGACCTGGGCCTTCGTCGTGCTTCCTGCTGGTGGGCGCGGACGGTTTCGAACCGCCGACATCTGCTTTGTAAGAGCAGCGCTCTACCCCTGAGCTACGCACCCGTGGATGAAGCAACAGGTTACATGGCCTACCGCCCCGGCCGGCAATCCGGTTATGGGCCCATCCGGTGCCGGCGCCTCCGGAGCCGGCGGGGCGGCGGCGGGCCGTGGCATGCGGGGGATATCCCCACCCCGGAGACGGTAGCCGTCCGGATCGTCCCGGGGGCCTGGCCCTCCTTACCGTGGAACCACACCGGCAGCGCTACCAGGGGGACCCGATCACGATGACCAGCCGTACCCGCACCCACGCACTCGTGACCACCGGGGCAACCGCCCTCCTCCTTGTGGCCCTCAGCGGTTGCGGATCGGGCACGGACGGTGCGCCCGCCGAGCAGAAGTCGTTCCCGTACAGCGGGAAGGCCCTCACCATCGACAGCGGGAACTCCAGGGTGGACGTCGTTCCGGCCGATGTGGAGCAGATCGAGGTGACCCGCCGGGTCGACGGGTGGGTCGTGTTCGGCAGCGGCCCGGATGCCACCTGGAAGCTGGAGGGCGGCACACTGACGCTCAAGGTGAAGTGCAGTGCGGTGATCAGCAACTGCGACGCCCACCACGAGGTGAAGGTGCCCCGCGGGACCGCGCTGACGGTGGACGCGGACAACGGCAAGGTCACCGCCTCCGGGTTCGCCACCCCCCTCAGGCTGTCCGCCGGCAACGGCGAAGTCGTCGTACGTGATTCCAGTGGGCCGCTGGAGCTGACCGCGGACAACGGCTCCGTCCTGGCCGAGCGGGTCTCCGGGGCTTCCGTGGTCGCGCGTTCGGAGAACGGAGAGGTGACGCTCGGGTTCAGCCGGGTGCCGGATCTCGTGGACACCGCCAGTGACAACGGGAGCATCACCATCGGCCTGCCGGCGAGCGGCGGAGCGTACGCGGTGTCCGCCTCGGCCGCCAACGGCGAGGTCCACGTCGACGTGCCGCGCAGCGAAGACAGCAAGCACGTGGTGAAGGCGCGCAGCGAGAACGGGGAAGTCAACGTCCGAACAGCGAACTAACCGGCCCGTGTATTCGTCCTTACTGGTGGGAGAATGAACCCGGCAGGGCGAAACGGCACGGGAGAGGGATGTGACGGCGACACACGCGCGGCCGCAGGCGAAAGCGAGTGGTGGTTCCGCCGTCAAGGACGTCCTGGTGCTGATGCTGCTGCCGGTTCCGCTGATCACGGCCTCGCTGTCGGCGGCCTTCGCCGGCGGGGGTACGCGCCGTTGGTTCGGGGGGCGCGGGGAGAGTCAGCGCGCCGACGCGCAGGCGGCGAAGGATGACGCCGCTGCCGCCTTCTACGAGCTCGACACCGCTCAGCGGGACCTCAAGATCTCCATCGAGACGATCACCGCCGTGGACCATTCACCCCGCGCCCGCAAGGCGGCGGAGGACTTCGCGGCACTCGGCCGACGGATCGACGAGGTCAGCCACACGTACATCACGGCGGTCGATGCGCACGACCTCGACCGGGACGATCTGGAGCCGTCGGCCGCGGCCGGTGCGCGGACACAGCTGACCCGTGCCAAGGACGATCTCGTACGGGTGAAGGGCGAGCTCGACCGCTTCGCCCAGGGGCTCGGAACGCTGCTGGGCAGTGCGGAGACGCAGCTCGCCAGGCTCGCGCCCGCCGTGGAGCGCGCCCGTCAGGCACTCCTCGGCGCGAGCAACGCCTTGGACGCGGTACGCGCTTCCGGGTTGCGGGCGGACGACCTCGCGGCTCGGCTGGCGGCCCTCGCCCCGGAGCTGACCAAGCTCAACCAGGGCGCCGGGCGGCACGGTGTGGCCGAGACCCTGCAGCGGGCGGATCAGGTGCTGAGGGACGCGGAGGCGGTGCGTGCCGAGGCGGACCGGCTGCCCGAGCGAGCTGCGGAGATCGACCGGCGGCTGGTGTCGCTGCGCACCCGGGCCCAGGCGCTGACGACGCGCGCCGGACAGGTCGAGCCGGTGCTCAGCGAGCTGCGGCGACGCTTCTCGGCCGCCTGCTGGCAGGATCTGCAGCCGGTTCCCGATCAGGCCGCGGCCAATGTGCGGCAGGCCGAGGAGAAGCTGGCGGAGGCCGCCACGGCGCGGGCCGAGCAGCGCTGGGCGGACGCGACGGCCCAGCTGAGTACGGTGCGTGCGCTGCTCAACGCCACGGATGAGGCGGTGTCCGCCGCCGGTGACAGGCTGCAGCGGCTGAACGCCGTGGCCAAGGATCCACAGACGGAGATCGACCGCACCCGGTTCGCGATCCGGGACGCCCAGCGCCTTGCCATGGCCGGGCGGCACACTCCCGATCCGCGCCATGCGCGTCCGCTGGACGAGGCCGTGGCCCGGCTGGACCGGGCGATCAGCGGACTGGAGGGGCGGCACCCCGACTACTGGCACTTCCTCACCGAGACGGAGGCCGTGCGGCAGTCGACGACCCGGGTGGTCTCCGCGATCCGCGAGGAGCTGGGCGGCGGCGCCTGAGCCGTACGGGGCAACGTACGGAGCAACGGGTCCAGGGCCCGGAGACGGAAGGCCGCCCGCCCCGGCCGCGCGTGAGGTCTCCGAGCACGAAGAGCTCCGTACGCCGCTGAGCTCAGCGGCCCGCGGAGCTCCGAGCCCGCCGGCCCCGGGCCGAAGGACCGTCCCCGCAGCCCGGCCGCCACCCGCCCGATTTGTCCCCCACCCCGGACGGGCAGATGCTGAAGGTGCGCAGCGGGCTCCCGCTGAGGCGTTTCTGGCCGCACGCGGCCGAAGGAGGCCGTCATGGCCACACAGGTTCTGCGCCCCACGGGCCGACGCCGTAAGGCGACCAGGCTCGACGAACACCTGCCGGTCGACCACCGGCTCAGTCGGGTCTACCGGGTGGGGGCCGGCCTGATGGGGTTGGTGCTCCTCGTCTTCGGCATCCTGGGGCTGATCGACCGCATCGGCTTCTTCGACACCGGCGGCGACACGGTGGGCGGCCTCAACACCAACGGTGCGCTCAGCGTGCTGTCGATCTGTGTCGGGCTGATGCTCTTCGCCGGAATGATGGTCGGCGGGAATCTCGCCTCGACCCTGAACATGGTCCTGGGCATCGCCTTCATCCTCAGTGGGTTCGTGAATCTGGCGCTGCTGGACACGGGCCTCAACTTCCTCGCCTTCGAGATGCAGAACGTGTTGTTCAGCTTCGTGGTCGGGGTACTGCTGATGATGTTCGGCATGTACGGGAGGGTCAGCGGCGGTCTGTCCCACGACAATCCGTACTGGCGGGCCCGCCACCCCGAGCAGGCTGCCCGTGAGGAACGCCGCAGGCGGCCCCCGATGCCCGAGATCACGCGGGAGAGGCCCTAATCTGGGGCCATGCCTCGCTACGAGTACCGCTGCCGCCCCTGCGACGAGACGTTCGAAGTCAGCCGGCCCATGGCCGAGTCCTCCGCTCCGGCCTCCTGCCCCTCCGGACACGAGGACACCGTGAAACTGCTCTCCACCGTGGCCGTCGGCGGCTCCGCCGCGTCGTCCGCCCCCGCTACGTCGGCCGGTGGCGGTGGTGGTGGCTGCTGCGGCGGCGGTTGCTGCGGCTGAACCGCGACCACACACCCCACACGACCCGCACGCCCCGCCCGCGCCGGCACCCCCGCGCCGGCACCGGGCCCGCACACCGCAGCCTCCTGCGCGCGCGTGCCCCTGAGCCCGTGAGCCCGTCCGTCACCACCGGCAGCACGCCGGCCGGGGTGCCTCCGGAGGCCGCTCAGCGACCCGCTCGCCGCTGCCGGTCGGCGGCGAGCAGGAAGCGGCGGAGGATCTCCTCGCCGGCTGCGACGCCCCGCTGTCGGAGCACCTCGGTGTTGGGGGCGCCCCAGCCGCTGTCGGCCAGCTCGCCGTGGCCCGGGCGCCAGCCGTGGTCGGCGGCGAGGAGCAGATCGGCGTCCAGGAGCGAGTCACCGGCGGCGAGTGTCGTCGTGGCGCCGCAGCGGCGTGCCACCTCCGTCATCGCCGCGCTCTTGGTGAGCGGTTCGGGTACGGCGTAGATCTTGCGGCCCTGCAGGGACACGGTCCAGCCGCGGGGGCCCGCCCAGGCGGTGAGCTCCTTCACCCAGCCCTCGGGCAGGGCCTGGCGGTCGACGACGAGATACACGAAGACGTCCTCGGCCACCCTTTCCTTGAGCAGCCAGGCGGGATCGGCCGTGGCGAGGAGGTGCGCCCTCACCTCGGCGAGCGAGGCGCACTCGTCGGCGATCCGGCCGGCCACCCGGGCCTGCCAGTCCTGGTCGGAGACGCCGTCGACCAGGAGGTGGCCGCCGTTGGCGCAGATGGCGTACCGGGGCGCGGGGCCGGGCAGGTGTATCCGCCCGTACTGCTCCCGGGTGCGCGTGGTGGTGGGCACGAAGACCGTGGTGCGGGCCAGCTCGGCGAGCAGTTCGGCGGCCTTCTCGGTCATGTAGGAGAGCGGCTTCTGACCGTAGACCTCCACGCAGAGCAGCCGCGGGGCCTCCTCGTCCGGCATGGTCAGCTGGAGCGCGGCGGCCGAGTAGATGAGGGTGCGGTCGAGGTCGCTGGCCACCAGCGTCACGGGGGCCAGCGACCTCACGGCATCCCCGGGCGTCATGGTCGTGGTCACTTCGCCGCCACCGCCGTACCGTCCGCGCCGGTCGCGCCCCGGGTGAACTTCGGGTGGATGAGTCCGACGCAGGTGTACGGGAGCTCGTCGACCTCCTCGACGGGGACGCCGCGCTGTTCGGCGAGCAGCCGTACGTGGTCGAGGTCCGCGCCCGCGCCGCGCTTGGCGAGGATCTTCCAGGGCACGCGGCGCAGCAGTACCCGGGTCGTCTCGCCGACTCCGGGCTTCACGAGGTTCACGTCGTGGATCCCGTACTCCTCGCTGATCCGCTCCACGGCGGCCCAGCCCTCCCAGGTGGGGGCGCGGTCCCCGGACAGCAGTTCCTTGGCTTCGGCGGCCACGGCGTCGGCGACCTCGTCGAAGCGGGCTGCGACGGTGTCCAGGAAGAAGCCGGAGACGTCGGAGTCCGCGAGCTCCCGGTAGAACTTCGCACCGTGGAAGTCGTGCGGGCCGACGAGGTCGGCGCGCAGGACCGTACGGGAGATCAGGCCGGACACCGTGGAGTTGAGGCAGGCGGACGGGACGAGGAAGTCCTCGCGCGTCCCGTACGTCCTGACGCAGCCGCCCGGGTCGGCCAGCACGGCGATCTCCGGGTTGAAGCCGTCGAACTCCTCCAGGGCGACCGCGAGCTCGCGGGTGATGGCGCCCTTGCCGGTCCAGCCGTCGACGAAGACGACGTCCGCCGGGTCGTGGTGGGCGGCGAGCCAGCGCAGGGCGTTGGCGTCGATGCCGCGGCCCCGGACGATGGAGACGGCGTAGTGCGGCAGGTCGAGTCCGTGCCGGTGCTGTGCCCAGCGGCGCATGAGGACACCGACGGGGGTGCCGGCCCGTGCGAGGGAGACGAGGACGGGGCGGGGGCCGCGTTCCGCGAGGACCGTCTCGGTGACGGTGCCCACGGCACGGGCGATACGGGCCGCGGAGGTGGCCAGGGCCGCTTTGAAGAGCTCCTGGTACCGCGGGCTGGGCTGGTACTCGACGGGCAGCGATTCGGCGTAGTGCGCGCCACCGCTCTGTATCGCCTCCTCGCGCTCCTCGGTGGGGGCCTCCAGTGCCGTGTCCGAGAGGTCCTGGAGCAGCCAGCCGACGTCGTCCGCCGCGTAGGAGGAGAAGGCGGGGCCCCGGAGGGGTTCGGGCAGCATGGCGGCTTCCTGCCTGTGAGAGGTCGACGAGGGGACGTACGAGGGGACGACCGCGAGCAGGACCTGTCCGGTGTGCGCCGCGAGCCGGGCCAGCAGCCCGTCGGGGGCGTGCAGTGCGGGGGTGTCGGCGGTCGAGTCGACGACGGCGACGACCGCGTCGAAGCCGGCTCCCGCGACGTTGTAGGCGTACCGGTCGCCGGGCCCGTCGGCGGGGTCGTCGTGGGCCGGGAAGACCAGGCGGCTGCGTATGGCGTAGCCGGGGTCGTCGACGGCGAGCACGGGCGAGCGGGTGGTCGTGGAGTACCGCACGTCGGCAGTGGTGGCGTCCTCCAGGGCCGTTCCGAGCCTCAGCGGCGCGTACATCAGCTCCTCGAAGCCGAGGACGAGCACCTTGCGGGCGTCGCCCAGTGCTTCGGCGACCCGGGCGGCCAGACCCGGCAGGGCGGCTTCCAGCGCCGCGCGGTGGACGGGGGTGAAGCCGTGCCGTCCGCCGTCGGGGACACCGGCCGGCCAGTCCAGCTCGACCCGCACGGGCGCCGGGCGGGCACCGCGCCGGGCGGACGCCCCGGACGAGAGCGAGGACGGAGACGGGGGCGGGGCATCCTTCTCGTGGGCCGCGACGAGACTCCGGCCCTTCTCCAGGACCCCGTCCGGCAGCAGTACGGTGCCGGACGCGCGGGCCACCAGGTCCACACGGGCGCCGATCTCCTCGGCGAACTCCGCCAGCCGCCCCCGGTCGGCCCCGGAGCGCATGTCCACGAGGGCCACGATCACGTACCGGTCGCGGGGGTAGCGCTCGTGGAGGGCGCGGATGGTGTTGAGGACGGTGTTGCCGGTGGAGAACTCGTCGTCGACCAGCACCAGCGGGGCCCCCTGTCCCGCACTGCTCAGCAGGTCCGGGTCCTCGGGCAGCAGCAGGTGGGACGTGGCGTGCGAGTGCGCTTCCTCGAAACCGCCCGCCTGGGCGACACCGGCGACGGGCCGGCGGGTCGAGTGGAGGTACGGGGCCACCCCGAGCCCGTCGGCGACGGCGTGGCCGAGGCCGGTCGCCGTCTCGGCGTACCCGAGGACGACCGCGCGGCCGGCCTCGGTCTCGCCCAGCAGGTCCCGCACGCGTTCACCGAGCTCGAAGCCCGCCCCGTACACGACGGACGGCCGCTGGGGCACGTGCTTGCCGAGCACGTTCGACACGAGCAGATGGGCCCGCTTCGGGTTGCGGCGCAGGGCGAGGCCCAGCAGCTCCCGGAGTTCCCCGTCGCCGACGAGCTCGACTCCGAGCCGCTCCGCGACCCAGTTACCCGACCACTCCACGTCCACTGCCTCTTCCCTCGATGCCGATACGCACGCGCCCATGGCCCGCTCAGTCCGACAGTCCCGCGGCCAGGAGCTCCACGAAACCGACGTTCTCCCGCGCCACCCCGAAGACCTCGGCCCTCTGCAGGGTCCGCTCGGCCCAGGCGCGGTGCGGTTTCACTTCATTCATCTTGTTCGTATAGGCCGATCGCAGCACGCCGCCGCCGCCGCGCTCGGGGCGGAGGATGTCCTGGGCGTCGCTGTACTCCTCGTGGCTGACGACCGACAGCGCGTGCACGGGCTGCACGTGGGAGGGGTGGATGCACGTCTTGCCGAGCAGGCCGTTGGCCCGGTCGAGCTCGATCTCCCGCAGCAGTCCGTCCAGGTCGTGCTCGATGAGGGCGGTGCGCAGCTCCTCGGCCCGCCCCATGAAGGGGCTGCGGCGCAGCTGGGGCTTGAACATGCGTTCCTGGAGGCGGAAGTACTCCCACACGGGACCGGTGATGGTGAAACCGGTCCCGTCCGCGCGGCCCAGCACGTTGACCACGTCGCCGATGACGGCGCCGACGATCTGCACGTCGTACGCCGTCATGTCGGGGGCGCGGCGCAGACCGTACGCCGAGCAGAAGTCCGTGACGCCGAGCCGCAGCGCGAGGACGCGCTCACGGTGTTTGTCGACGGTGCGGGCGATGCCCTGGAGGGTTTCCGTCCTGCTTTCCAGGTGCAGCAGTTCGGGGGATTCGAGGACGGGCATCGCGAACAGCCGGTGTCCGCCGGCCGCCTCGGCGGCGGTGAGGGCCTCCAGGAACAGCTCGCCCCGCTCCTCCGTGAATTTCGGAAGTACAAATCCAGACAACAACCGGGCCGAGCTGCCGAGGCGCTCCACGAGGTCGGAGATCTGCTCCGGCTCACGGACCCTGATGAAGAGCAGGGGCACGTCGTCGGCGCGCGCCTCGAGTTCCTTGAACTGCCCGACCAGATTCGCCTCGGCGCCGACCACTTCCGCGTCGTCGATCGAATCCTCCAGGCAGAGGACCATGGAGACCACACCGCGCCCGGCCAGTTTGATCACGTCATCGGCCAGCCGGGGCCGGGTCGCGGGGCTGTAGAGAGTGGCTCCCAGGGCCACCGACAGCACGCGTGCGGAGGAGCTCGCGCTGAATTCGCACGGCTCCTTGTAGAACAGGCCCTCTCGGGCGACGGGCGAGATGTGCCCGAAATGACGCATGTGATTCCCCCGTACTGCCTGACAGGCCGGACATCGTATGGCCGGTAATAGTACGTTCGGACAGGTGTCGGCGGTTCCCCGCCCGTATGAACTTCGGGTAACCCGGACCTTTCTCACACGTCTGGCGGCGCGCCTCCGTGCCGCCCTCGAACGGCCCCTGGCCTACTGGTTCCGACCCCCGCGTTGTCCGGGCGGCCCCCCAGCAGGCAGGATGACCGGCATGACGCACGCGATGCTGAAGGGCTCGAACGTCCCTCTCGATGCCACGGCTGTCCGGGCCGTGCTGCGCTGGACCCCGGGCACCGGTGTCCCCGACGTGGACGCCTCCGCCCTGTTGCTCGGCGCCTCCGGCCGGGTGCGTTCCGACGAGGACTTCGTCTTCTACAACCAGCCCCGGCATCCCTCGGGCTCGGTACGCCGACTGCCCAAGCGCAGTGTCCCCGAAGGGCTCACGGACACGATCGAGGCGGACCTCACCGCGCTCGACCCCTCCGTGGACCAGGTGGTCATCGCCGCGTCCTGTGACGAAGCGGCCTTCGGAATGGTCCGGGACCTCCGCATATCGCTGTACGACGCCGCGTCCGCGGACGGTGATCCGCTCGCGGTCTTCGACGTGAGGGCGGAGACCGGCGAGGAGACCGCCATCATCTGCGGCGAGCTGTACCGGCGCGGCGAGGGCTGGAAGTTCCGTGCGGTGGCACAGGGGTACCCGACGGGCCTGATCGGACTGGCCACGGCCTTCGGTATCTCGGTCGACGACACCGAGGCCGCCGACGACCCGGAGGCCGAGGCAGCACCCGCCGCACCCGCACCGGAGCCCTCCGCGCCGGACCCGCACGCGACGGTCCAGCACCAGCAGCCCGCGTACGGCTATCCGCAGCCCACCACAGCGCCCGGGCCCACCTACGGCTATCCCCAGCCCTCCACGGCCCCCGGGCCCGCGTACGGCTACCCGCAGCCCACCACGGCCCCCCAGCCGGCCTACGGCTACCCCCAGCCCGCAGCCGCGCCCGCGTACGGCTATCCCCAGCCCGCGGCCGGGGCCGCGCCCGCCGCCGACCCGAACTTCGTACTCCCGCCGCAGGGCCCGCAGTTCCTCCGGTCCTGAGCCGTCCCCCCGGCGGCCCTTCACCGGGGGCACTCAGGCCCGCGTCTTGTAGCCACGTCCCCACTGCATCCCGAAGCCGTACATCCGGTCCAGCTCCGACTGGAAGCCGTACACGAACTTCACCTCGCGCCGCACGATCAGCTCGCCCTTGACGTTGTCCACGGTGAACACGGCGCAGGAGCGGGCCTGCGGGGCGCGTTCGTCCAGCTCGATCTCGATCCGCGGGCCGTTTCCCGGATAGAGCGTCACCTTCGCTTGCGTACGGTCGAAGGCCGGGGTCTGGTCGTAGATGTAGACGAAGAACAGCAGGCGCTTGATCTCGTCCCGCTTGTCGAGGTTCACATAGACCGTCTCGCCCGAGGGCGCCCCGAAGCGGTCGTCCCCGCTGAGCCTGATGTACGGCGCCGTGTTCAGGTCGCCGATGAGGTTGCCCAGCGGCTGCACCACGCCCTTCGTGCCGTCCGCGAGCTCGTACATGCAGCCCAGGTCCAGGTCGACGTTGACCATGCCCTGGGTGTGGGCCTGGACCACCTCGGGCTTGAAGAGCTTCAGGGGGCGCAGCAGCCGGCCGCTCTGCTGCGCCCTGCCCCCGATGTCCGACGTACGCATCCGCCACGACAGGTTGACGCGCAGGTTCCCCGACAGCGCCCCCTGCTTGTTCAGCGAGACCGTCGCGTTGCGCTTGGAGAGCACGATGGAGCTCGTCGCGGAGTTGCCCGATTCGAACTGTGCTGCCCGCCCCGGCCGCAGGCCGTCCCAGAAGGCCATCCCAACCCCCACATGTAGTCGCTACCGCCCCGGCCCGCGCACCCGCCCCGCACGTCGCTGCGGGGCGGCCACCGGGTCGGGTCCGGGTGTTCCCGGAGAACCGCCGCAGTGGCCGCCCCGCAGAGAGAGCGTTCCTCAATACCTGCCGGGTCACACCCCGGAGGAGACCTCCGCCTTGGAACCGGAGCCGCCGTCGCCGCCGCCTGCTGCGGCGAGTGCCTTGTTGCGGCGTACCGAGGACCAGAAGGACCAGCCGATCAGTACGACTCCGACGAGGCCGGTGATGATCTCGTTGATCTCGAACCGGATGGTGACGAGGAGGATGACGGACAGTGCGCCGATCGCGTAGTGCGCGCCGTGCTCCAGGTAGACGTAGTCGTCCAGGGTGCCCTGGCGGACCAGGTACACGGTGAGCGAACGGACGTACATGGCACCGATGCCGAGGCCGAGGGCCATCAGCACGATCTCGTTGGTGATGGCGAAGGCGCCGATGACGCCGTCGAACGAGAAGGACGCGTCGAGGACCTCGAGGTAGAGGAACATGAAGAACGCGGCCTTGCCGGCGAGGACGACCCCGGAGACCGGCTTGCCGGCCTTCCTGGCCTCTTCCTCGGCCTCGTGCTCGCGCTCCTCCTCCTCTTCCAGCTTGTTCTCGAAGAAGCCGGAGAGACCGCCCACGACCAGGTACGTGATCAGACCGGCGATGCCCGAGAGCATGACGGTCTCCGCCTTGTTCGCGTGGCCCCCACCGTGCTGGTGGGCCTGGGTCGCGAACGTCATGGCGGTGATCAGCAGGATGATCAGCGCGACGCAGACCGACAGCATGTCGACCTTGCCGAGCTTGGCGAGCGGACGCTCGAGCCAGCCGAGCCACTTGATGTCCCGGTCCTCGAAGATGAAGTCGAGGAAGATCATGAGCAGGAACATGCCACCGAAGGCGGCGATGGACGGATGGGCGTCCGTCACCAGTTCCTTGTACCGGTCAGGGTCGTTGAACGAGAGATCGATGGCCTCGATCGGCCCGAGCTGGGCGCTGATGGCCACGATCACCACGGGGAAGACCAGCCGCATACCGAAGACCGCGATGAGCACGCCGATGGTAAGGAAGATCTTCTGCCAGAAGGCACTCATCTTCTTCAGGATGCCGGCGTTGATCACCGCGTTGTCGAAGGACAGCGAGATCTCCAGGATCGACAGGATCGCGACGATGCCGAATGCCTGCCACCCCCCGTAGAACACCGCTGCGACCAGGCCGAGCGCGGTGACCGCGAACGACCAGCCGAAGGTTTTCAGAACCACTGGCTACCCCATCATGTGTGTAACGGGTCTCCCCCGATGCGTACGGGGCTCCCCCGCGCCGCGCGCGGTTTTACGAAACGTTGACCCCGAAGTCTAGAGCGATGCCCCGCAGCCCCGACGCGTACCCCTGTCCGACTGCACGGAATTTCCACTCCCCGCCGTAGCGGTACAGCTCTCCGAAGATCATCGCGGTCTCCGTCGAAGCGTCCTCGGTGAGGTCGTAGCGAGCCAGTTCCTGGCCGTCGGCCTGGTTCACCACGCGAATGAAGGCATTGCTGACCTGCCCGAAAGTCTGCCCACGATTGTCCGCGTCATGGATCGAGACCGGGAAAAGGATCTTGTCGCAGTGCGGAGGCACCTCGGTGAGGTTCACGATGACCGACTCGTCGTCGCCATCGCCCTCTCCCGTGAGGTTGTCGCCGGTGTGCTCGACGGAGCCTTCGGGGCTGGTGAGGTTGTTGTAGAACACGAACCATTCGTCACCGAGCACCCGGCCCGACTGGCACAGCAGTGCGCTGGCGTCGAGGTCGAAGTCGGCTCCCGTCGTGGATCGTGCGTCCCAGCCGAGCCCGACCAGCACCTGGGTGAGATTGGGTGCGGCCTTGGAGAGGGAGACATTGCCTCCCTTGGCGAGCGTGACGCCCATGGTGTGTCCTCCCCGAGTCGATGGACGGTCGTTCGAGCGCACGGCGCCGTCGGGCGCCGCACGCTCTGGTGAGCGCGTCCGGCGCCGCACAACGTGCGGCGCCGGACGTGGTGGTGCTGAGACGGCTCAGACGTTGACGCCGAAGTCCTGCGCGATGCCGCGCAGACCCGATGCATACCCCTGGCCGATGGCACGGAACTTCCACTCCGCGCCGTTGCGGTAGAGCTCGCCGAAGACCATGGCGGTCTCGGTCGAGGCGTCCTCGCTCAGGTCGTAGCGTGCGAGCTCGCTGTTGTCCGCCTGGTTGACCACGCGGATGTAGGCGTTGCGCACCTGACCGAAGCTCTGCTGACGGCTCTCGGCCTCGTAGATCGAGACCGGGAAGACGATCTTGTCGACATCGGCCGGGACACCGGCGAGGTTGACCTTGATGACCTCGTCGTCGCCCTCGCCCTCACCGGTGAGGTTGTCTCCGGTGTGCTCGACCGAGCCGTCGGGGCTCTTGAGGTTGTTGAAGAAGACGAAATTCCCGTCGCCTGCGACCTTGCCCTCGGTGTTCGTCAGCAGAGCGCTGGCGTCGAGGTCGAAGTCACCACCGGTGGTCGTACGGGCATCCCAGCCCAGACCGACGATGACCGCCGTCAGGTTGGGCGCGGCCTTGGTCAGCGAGACGTTGCCGCCCTTGCTGAGGCTGACTCCCACGAGTCCTCCAAATGTTTTGAGAGGGCCGGCAGACACCAGCGCCCCCGTCGTGCGTTGGCATCGGATCAACGATTGGATCCTAGTGACCGGTTCCCGGCCAAAACAGGCTTTTGGCCGGGCGCCGCCGGAGATCCCGGAATCAGATCGAGTCGAGGGCCTTGATGTAGTCGTTCAGGTCACGCGCGTCCGGCAGGGCGTTGACGACGGTCCAGCGGACCACGCCCGCCTTGTCGATGACGAAGGTGCCGCGCACCGCGCAGCCCTTCTCCTCGTCGAAGACGCCGTAGGCCCGCGAGGCCGCGCCGTGGGGCCAGAAGTCCGAGAGGAGCGGGTAGTCGAGCCCCTCCTGCTCCGCGAAGACGCGCAGGGTGTGGATCGAGTCGTTGGAGACGGCGAGCAGCTGGGTGTCGTCGTTCTCGAACTTCGGAAGCTCGTCACGGAGCGCGCAGAGCTCTCCCGTGCAGACACCGGTGAACGCGAACGGGTAGAAGAGCAGCACCACGTTCTTCTCACCGCGGAAGTCGGACAGCTTCACCGTCCGCCCGTGGTTGTCCTTCAGTTCGAAGTCCGGAGCCGGCGTGTCGACCTCGATCGCCATGAAACGTGTCCTCTCGCGTCGCCACCAATTCCCCGGCCTGGTCCGTCCGGGTGACCTCCCACCCTACGCAAAGCCCTCCTCCCGGCCCGCGCGGCCCCGTAAGGGCGCGTACGAAGGCCCCCGGCGGCGTAATGCCGACGGGGGCCTCGGTGTGATGAAAGGAGGTTCAGCGCTTGGCCTTGGCCCCCTTGGGAGTGACCAGACGGCTGCCCGTCCAGTCCTTGCCCGCGCTGATGCTCTTGGTCTGGGCGAGACCAGCTGTCTGGGCAGCCTCGTTGATGTCGCTCGGTTCGACGTAGCCGTCGCGGCCGGTCTTGGGCGTCAGCAGCCAGACCGCCCCACCGTCCTCGATCAGACCAATGGCATCCACCAGCGCGTCCGTAAGGTCGCCGTCCTCGTCGCGGAACCAGAGCAGGACGACGTCAGCGACGTCGTCGTAGTCCTCGTCGACGAGTTCCTGGCCGATTGTGGCCTCAATGCCCTCACGGAGCTCCTGCTCGACGTCGTCGTCGTAGCCGATCTCCTGGACCACCTGTCCGGGCTCGAACCCAAGCCTTGCGGCCGTGTTGGTCCGTTCCTCCGCGTGGTCCGCGGTCGCGCTCACGGGTTGCCTCCTGATCATGTTTCGGAAAATGCTTCAGCCACGCGCGTGCGCGGGGCATTGGCCGTAGTCCACACGGGCTCGGCGAATCGCGCAAGTACCCGGCGTCCGAGACCGCCTAAACGGTGACGTTCCCTGCCACGTCGCCGCAACGTCCGGCATGTCTCCTGCGGGGTCCGGAACACTGTCCGGACCCTTTACGTCCTTCCTCAGCTTATGCCGTTTCGATCCGCCATTCGGAGTCGAACAGCCTTTGGGAACGCTTGGCCGGGTTGGGCGTATGGTTGCGGTTTGGGCCGGAGCGCCCTCGTTCCGCCGGTACCCGGGCCCGGACCCGGCGTCCGGAACCTTGTGTTACCCCACAGTAGAGATGACGTTCAGGCCCTCGCGGTACACGATGGAGTCGGCGTACAGCCGACCTCCGGGGGTACGTTCCCCCGGGACAGGGCCCCGAAGAGCAGCACCGAGCAGCGAAGGAACAGCGTGGCTTCCGGATCCGATCGCAACCCGATCATCATTGGCGGCCTTCCGAGTCAGGTCCCGGACTTCGATCCAGAAGAGACCCAGGAATGGCTCGACTCACTCGACGCCGCCGTCGACGAGCGGGGCCGTGAGCGTGCCCGCTACCTGATGCTCCGGCTCATCGAGCGCGCGCGGGAGAAGCGCGTCGCCGTGCCCGAGATGCGCAGCACGGACTACGTGAACACGATCGCCACGAAGGACGAGCCGTTCTTCCCGGGCGACGAGGAGATCGAGCGCAAGGTCCTCAACGCGACCCGGTGGAACGCCGCGGTGATGGTCTCCCGCGCCCAGCGGCCCGGGATCGGGGTCGGCGGCCACATCGCCACCTTCGCCTCCTCCGCCTCGCTGTACGACGTGGGCTTCAACCACTTCTTCCGCGGCAAGGACCAGGGCGACGGCGGCGACCAGATCTTCTTCCAGGGGCACGCCTCCCCGGGCATCTACGCCCGCGCCTTCCTGCTCGACCGGCTGAGCGAGGGGCAGCTCGACGCCTTCCGCCAGGAGAAGTCGAAGGCCCCGAACGGCCTGTCCAGCTATCCGCACCCGCGGCTGATGCCGGACTTCTGGGAGTTCCCGACGGTCTCGATGGGCCTCGGCCCGCTCGGCGCGATCTACCAGGCGCGGATGAACCGCTACATGGAGGCGCGCGGCATCGCCGACACCTCCAAGTCACACGTGTGGGCCTATCTGGGCGACGGCGAGATGGACGAGCCCGAGTCGCTCGGCCAGCTCTCCATCGCCGCCCGCGAGGGTCTGGACAACCTGACCTTCGTGGTCAACTGCAACCTGCAGCGCCTGGACGGCCCGGTCCGCGGCAACGGCAAGATCATCCAGGAGCTGGAGTCGCAGTTCCGCGGCGCCGGCTGGAACGTCATCAAGCTGGTCTGGGACCGCACCTGGGACCCGCTGCTCGCGCAGGACCGCACCGGCATCCTGGTCAACAAGCTGAATACCACCCCGGACGGCCAGTTCCAGACGTACGCGACCGAGACGGGCTCGTACATCCGTGAGCACTTCTTCGGCGACGACCCGCGGCTCCGCGACATGGTCAAGGACATGTCCGACCACCAGATCCTGCACCTGGGCCGCGGCGGGCACGATCACCGCAAGGTCTACGCGGCCTACTCGGCGGCCAAGGCCCACAAGGGCCAGCCGACGGTGATCCTGGCGCAGACGGTCAAGGGCTGGACGCTCGGACCGAACTTCGAGGGCCGCAACGCGACCCACCAGATGAAGAAGCTCACGGTCGAGGACCTCAAGCGCTTCCGTGACCGGCTGCACATCCCGATCACGGACAAGCAGCTGGACGAGGGCCACCCTCCGTACTACCACCCGGGCCGGGACTCGGAAGAGATCCAGTACATGCACGACCGCCGGCAGGGTCTGGGCGGTTACGTCCCGACGCGTGTGGTGCGCGCGAAGCCGCTGCAGCTGCCGGACGAGAAGACGTACGCAGCCGCGAAGAAGGGTTCGGGTCAGCAGTCGATCGCCACGACCATGGCCTTCGTCCGCGTCCTGAAGGACCTCATGCGGGACAAGGAGATCGGCAAGCGTTTCGTGCTGATCGCACCCGACGAGTACCGCACCTTCGGCATGGACGCGTTCTTCCCGAGTGCGAAGATCTACAACCCGCTGGGTCAGCAGTACGAGGCGGTGGACCGCGATCTCCTCCTCGCGTACAAGGAGTCGCCGACGGGCCAGATGCTGCACGACGGCATCTCCGAGGCCGGCTGCACGGCCTCGCTGATCGCCGCGGGGTCGGCGTACGCCACGCACGGCGAGCCGCTGATCCCGGTGTACGTCTTCTACTCGATGTTCGGTTTCCAGCGCACCGGTGACCAGTTCTGGCAGATGGCCGACCAGCTCGCGCGCGGCTTCGTGCTGGGTGCGACCGCCGGACGTACGACGCTGACCGGTGAGGGGCTCCAGCACGCGGACGGCCACTCGCAGCTGCTCGCTTCGACGAACCCGGGCTGTGTCGCGTACGACCCGGCGTTCGGGTACGAGATCGCGCACATCGTCAAGGACGGTCTGCGCCGGATGTACGGCGGAACGCCCGAGGAGAACGAGGACGTCTTCTACTACCTCACCGTCTACAACGAGCCGATCCGGCACCCTGCCGAGCCCGCCGACGTGGATGTCGACGGCATCCTCAAGGGCGTGTACCGCTACAGCAGCGGCGAGAAGGGCCGGATCCCGGCCCAGATCATGGCGTCCGGGGTGGCGGTGCCGTGGGCGGTGGAGGCGCAGCGGATCCTCGCCGAGGAGTGGGACGTCAAGGCGGACGTCTGGTCGGCGACCTCCTGGAACGAGCTGCGCCGCGAGGCCGTGGACGTGGAGCGGTACAACCTGCTCCACCCGGAGGAGGAGCAGCGCGTCCCCTACGTGACGCGGAAGCTGTCCGGCTCCGAGGGCCCGTTCGTGGCGGTCTCGGACTGGATGCGTTCGGTGCCCGACCAGATCGCGCGCTGGGTGCCCGGTGCGTACCAGTCGCTGGGTGCGGACGGCTTCGGCTTCGCCGACACCCGCGGGGCGGCCCGCCGCTTCTTCCACATCGACGCGCAGTCGATCGTGCTCGCGGTGCTCACGGAGCTCGCGAAGGAGGGCCGGATCGACCGTTCGGCGCTGAAGACGGCGGTCGACCGGTACGACCTCCTGGACGTGGCCGCGGCCGACCCCGGCCCGGCCGGCGGCGACGCGTAGCGGTACGGGAGTACCTACGCCGCGCAGGTGTACGAAGGGCGACGAGACCTCGGGTCCCGTCGCCCTTCGGCGTTCCGCGGCCGGTCCCGGCCCGCCCGGTCGTGGACGACCGCGGTCAGTTCTCCCAGATCTTGAAGGCCCTCACGGTGTACGGAGACCGGGGCACCCAGGTACCGCCGCCCGGGTAGGTCTCGAACTCTCCGGTCTCCCCGCACTCGGCCGACTGATAGGTGGTGACGGGACGCCCGGTGCGGTTGACCAGGGACTGGGCGTGGCTGCCGGACGGCAGAGGCACACAGCTCTCGATGTCGACGGTGGACAGTTCATGGGTCTGGCCGGCCCCCGTGAAGCCGGTCTTGGCCCAGAGGCAGAGCTGCCCCGCCCCGCAGGGTGCGAGCCCTGCCGGGTGGGTGTGCGGGGCGCTGCGGACGGGGCCGTGGTGGGTGGCGGGCGCGGTGCCGGCCAGTGCCGTGGCCGGGACGAGCGCGGTGGCCGCCAGGGTGGCGGCGAGAACGGTCGTGCGCATGGTGGTTCAACCCCCGTGGTCGAGCGAATCGATGTCCGCACTCTGACCTGCGCGGGAGCACACCGGGAAGGGGCCCGGCGACGGACCACCCTGATAGGCGACAGCCCCGCCGGTACCGTCCGGCGGGGCTGTCGTACGCGCTGTGTTGACGCCTGGGTGCCCGGGGGCGTGCGGGTCAGATGTGACCGGCTCCCGCGCCGGCCTCGGCGTTCGCACCGCGTTTGGTGAGCGTGGCCACCAGTGCGGCGACCACCGCGACGATGCCGGCGACCATGAACGCGGAGCTCATGCCCGACACGAACGTGTCATGGGCGACCCCCGCGATCTTCGCCGCGACCTCCGGCGGGGTGCCGGGCGCCACCGGCGGCATCCCGACCTTGACGGCCGAGGACGCCTGCTCCAACTGCTCGGCGTTCACCGGCGGGAGTTCGGCGGCCTTCCAGTTGTCCTCCAGTCGCGCGTCGACCCGGGAGGCCATGACGGCGCCCAGGACGGCCGTGCCGAGGCTGCCGCCGACCTGCATCGCGGCCTGCTGCAGCCCGCCGGCCACGCCGGAGAGCTCCAGCGGGGCGTTGCCCACGATGACCTCGGTGGCGCCGACCATGACCGGGGCGAGGCCGAAGCCGAGCAGGGCGAACCAGAGCGACATGGTCAGGGTGCCGGTGCCGATCGTCAGCTGCGACATGCCGAACATGGCGACCGCGACGGACACCATGCCGCCGACGAGCGGGACCCGCGGGCCGAACCTGGTGATGGCGGCGCCGGCGAGCGGCGATCCGACGATCATCATTCCGGTCAGCGGCAGCAGGTGCAGACCGCTGTCGACCGGGCTCATGCCGTGGACGTTCTGCAGGTAGAAGGTCACGAAGAACAGGCCGCCCATGAAGGCGAAGGCCATCAGCACCATCAGGACCACACCGGCCGACAGGGGAACGGAGCGGAACATCGCCAGTGGGATGAGCGGCTCGCGGACGTTCTTCTGGGAGAGCGCGAACACGAGGAACAGGACGATCGCGGCGCCCAGGAAGCCAAGGGTCCTGGCATCGCCCCAGCCCCACTCGGAGCCCTTGATGAGCGACCAGACCAGGCAGAACATCGCCTGGGACAGCAGCACGATGCCGCCGATGTCGAAGGACCTGGGCGCGTTCTCGGCGCGGTGGTCCCTGAGGATCACCAGGCCGAAGACCAGCGCGAGCACGCCGACCGGCACGTTGATGAAGAACACGGACTGCCAGCTGACGTGCTCCACGAGGACGCCGCCGAGGATCGGGCCGCCCGCGGTCGAGGCGCCGATCACCATGCCCCAGATGCCGATCGCCATGTTCAGCTTCTCGGCGGGGAAGGTGGCACGGAGCAGGCCGAGCGCCGCCGGCATCAGCAGGGCGCCGAACAGGCCCTGCAGCACCCGGAAGACGATCACCAGCGTCACGCTGTCGGCCAGGCCGATGGCCGCCGAGGCGGCGGCGAATCCCGCGATGCCTATCAGGAAGGTCTGGCGGTGGCCGAAGCGGTCGCCGAGCTTGCCCGCGGTGATCAGGGAGACCGCGAGCGCGAGCATGTAGCCGTTGGTGATCCACTGGACGTCGGCGAGCGAGGCGCCGAGGTCCTGCTGGATGGCGGGGTTGGCGATCGCGACGATCGTGCCGTCGAGGGCCACCATCATCACGCCGATGGCCACGGCGAAGAGCGTCAGCCAGGGATGGCCCCGCAGCCCTTTCACCGGTGCGGGAACGCGGGTGCCTTCGGGCTCCCGCGGCGCCTTCTCGACAGTGGTCTGACTAGTCATGCGCTGGAGATTAGTGTCAGTGACTGACAGTCGACCAACCATTTCACAAGACGGTAACTGTCATGTAGCTCACAGGTAGGCTGAGTCGGACGAAGCGGCGGAAAGAGGTCCCCCACGTGACGTGCAGGCAGACAACCGGGGCCCCTGCGCCGGGCGCCCCGGCCGGTTTGCGTGAACGCAGGAAGCAGCGCACCCGTGAGGCCCTGCTGCACACCGCTCTCGAACTCTTCACCACCCAGGGCTACGACCGGACGACGGTCGACGAGATCGTCGAGGCGGTCGAGGTGTCCCAGCGCACCTTCTTCCGCTATTTCGCCACCAAGGAGGCGGCCGCCTTCGCCACCCGGGAGGCGGTCGAGCTGAGCTTCCTCGCGGAGCTGCGCCGGCGTCCCGCGGCGGAGCCCCCCTTCGAGGCCATGCGCCGTGCCGCACTGAGCGCCTGGGACAGCATCGCCGACACCCCCGGGGGCACCATCACGGTCGCGCTCCGGATGCGGACGTACCGGATGATCGAGTCCACCCCCGCACTGCTCGCGGCCGACATACGGCGCAGCATCGAGCTGGAGCGCCAGGTCACCCAGGTGGTGGCGGAGCGTGAAGGGCTGGACCCGGAGACGGATCTGCGGCCCCGGGTGGCCGTCGCCGCGTTCTCCGGGGTGATGCGGCTGGCCGGACAGCGGTGGGGACAGCGCCGGGACGCAGACGTGGAAGCGCTGCACCGTCTGACCGAAGTCCACCTGGACCACCTCGGGCCTGCGCTCTCCGGGAGCTGGCGCACCGTTCCGGCGGACCGCGCGGCTGTGCCGCACGCCTCACCCGCCGGCCATGGCCGAACTCACAGCACCTCCGCTTCGAAGCACGTTTCCCGTACCGAACGGGCTCTCGACGCGCCGGAGCGTGCGCGGAACGGCCACGGATCGTGACGATTTCGCGCCCAATTCCCCGCGCTCGGGTGATCCGGGTCACCCCCGCACCGCCGGCCTGAACGCGTCTCCTAGGGTGGGGCGCAGTGACCTCCTTCGATTCCTCTCCCACACTCACCGCTTGGCGCGCCCTGCTCGCCGTGGCGGTCGTGTTCGTCATGCTCGCGACCACCGGGTGGACCGCCGTTCGTCATCAGCAGTCCGCAGCGCCGCGCGAGATCGCGCTCGCCGCCTGGGCGAGGGACCGGATAGCCGGCCACTCGCTCCCGGACACCGACGCTCCGGCCTACCGCCTGGCGCACTTCTTCGCGACGCTCACCGCGGGCCAGCAGGTCGCACTCGCCGACAAGTACCCGCTCGTGGTGGGGAATCTGAACGGGGTCCCGGTCACCCTGCGGTACCGCGCCAACCGCCACGCCCTGGCGCTGGCAACGACCGCCGAACAGCAGCGCGCGCAGGACGTCGGACTCTCGCCCGACGGCCGCCACCAGGCACTGCTCCGCCTCGAACGCTTCAGATCGCTGCTCGCCGGTGACCGGCAGATCCTCGCCTTCGACCCGTCGGGCAGGGGTCACGCGGCCGAGGTCTTCGGCGACCTCGACCGGGCCCGGAGGGTCTCGGTCGTCGTCCCCGGGGTCGACACGAGTCTGCTCACGATGGAGCGCACCGGCCGAAAGAAGAACACGGCACCGGTGGGCATGGCGCAGTCGCTGTACGCCGCCGAGCGCGCGGTCGCCGGATCCCGTACGGCGGTCATCGCCTGGGCCGACTACACGGCGCCCGCCGGGATCGGCATGGACGCCGCTCTGGGCAGGCTCGCGGCGGAAGGAGCGGTGCGGCTGAACTCGCTGGTGGGCTCGTTGCCCGGCACCTCGTCCGTCTCGCTGTTCTGCCACAGCTACGGTTCCGTGCTGTGCGGCGTGGCGGCCCGTGAGCTGCCGTCGCGGGTGTCCGACATCGCGGTCGCGGGCAGTCCGGGCATGCGGGCGGACAGTGCGGCGGGACTGCACACCCGGGCCCGGGTGTGGGCGATGCGGGACGGTGACGACTGGATCGAGGACGTGCCGAACATGGCGGTCGGCGGCCTCGGTCACGGTGCCGATCCGGTCGAGCCCGGCTTCGGCGCGCGGATCGTGTCGGCGAGCGGCGCGGTCGGGCACAGCGGTTACTTCGAGCCGGGGACGACAAGCCTCAGCAACTTCGCCGCCATCGGCGTGGGGGCCTACGACTCGGTCAGCTGCTCGAGCGCCGACCACGCGTGCCACCGCGACATCTCCGGCGAGCCGGGTGCCTGACGCGCGTAGAGGGCCGCGGAGGGGATTGCCGGTTTCCGACCGTACCGAGGGGGGACGCGCGGACCTGTGCCGCATACGATGAGGCACATGGGTGATGTGCTGGCGGGAATTCATGCCACCTGGGAGTTCGACACCGACTCCGTGCTCATCCGCTTCGAACGGGGGATCCGCACGCCGAGGCTCTTTCTGAGCCTGCGTGAACGCCGCATTCCGTACGCGGCGTTGTCATCGGTGGCGCTGACCCCGGGCAAGCGGGGCACGGTGGTCCTGCACGCGGTGCCGAGACCCGGTGCCGATCCGCTGCTGGAGGCCGCGGCCGGGCAGCTGAAGGAGGGCTGCGATCCGTACCGCCTGGTCCTGCCGACGGAGCGCGGGACGCTCGCCGGGCACTACGCCGACGAGCTGGGGGGCGTGCTCGGACCCGACGCGTCCCTGCCCGCCGAGCGTTTCCTGGTCACGGCTCCCGAGGCACCGATGCATTTCAAGGCCTACGACGGACGGGCCGGCTTCGACGGGCGCAGGGTCTCCTTCCGGTGGTCCCGGACAGGGGCGTCGAGCGCCAAGTGGAAGGCGGGCGACCAGACGTTTCCCGTGACGGAGCTGGCCGGGATCGAGTGGCGCTCCCCCGATGCCCCGGAGGGGTACCTCCGGCTGCTGCCGCGCGGCGGCGCGTCGGACTCCGAGGTCGGCGGTCCCGCCCCGGACCCGGCACCCGGTGCGGGGCAGACCCTGGCGCGCGCCCGGCCGGACCAGGATCCGGCCGCTGTCGTGTTCGGGCTCGGCTACGGGCCGGTGCACGAGTCACTGCCGTTCGCCGCCGCGGTCCTGGAGTCCGTCCGCCGGACCCAGTCGGTGCCCGTGGCGAGCGTTCCCGTACCGGTGGGCGGCGCGCGGCGCGACCCGGCGGACATCGCCGAACGTATCCGGCACCTCGGCGACCTGCGCGAGGCCGGCCTGGTGACGGACGACGAGTTCAGCGCGAAGAAGGCGGAGCTGCTCGCCGAGCTGTGAAGCGACGGCTGCGGGCGCCCGGCCCCCTACCCCGGTACGGGGCCGGGGGCCGTGGTCCACCCCCGGGTATGACACCGCCGGTCACGTGACGGGCCTCCGGGCCCCTACTCGCGCGCGGTGGCCGTGCTGCTCATGTCCGGGTAGCGGTCGCCCGCCACCCGCGCCGCGATGGGCTCCAGCGACCGAAGTTCCTGCTCGGTCAGCGTCAGCCGGGTCGCGCCCACGTTCTCCAGCAGGCGGCTGCGCCTGCGCGTGCCCGGGATCGGTACCACGGTCAGGCCGTGCACCTGCGACCGCTGCTGCACCCAGGCCAGGGCGACCTGCGCGGCCGTCGCCCCGTGCGCCGCCGCGATCTTGTGCACCGGCTCCAGCAGGGCGGCGTTGGTCTTCGCGTTCTCGCCGGTGAAGCGGGGCTGGTGCGCACGGAAGTCGTCCTTCGCCAGGTCCTTCGCCGCGTCCGCGAACGCACCGGTGAGGAACCCGCGGCCGAGCGGGGAGTACGGCACGAGCGTCACCCCGAGCTCGGCGGCGGCGGGCACGGCACTGCGCTCCACGTCCCGGCTGAAGAGCGACCACTCGGACTGCAGGGCCGCGATCGGGTGCACGGCGTGCGCCTCACGGAGCTCGGCCCCGGTCACCTCGCTCAGCCCGAGCTGCCTGACCTTGCCCTGCCGCACCAGCTCGGCCATCGCTCCCACCGATTCGGCGAACGGGACGAGCGGGTCGCGGCGGTGCATGTAGTAGAGGTCGATGACGTCGGTGCCCAGCCGGCGCAGACTGGCCTCGACGGCCGCGCGGATGTACGCGGGATCGTTGCGTACGCCGCGGTAGTGCGGGTCGTCGGTCCGCTCGATGGCGAACTTCGTCGCCAGCGTGATCTGGTCGCGGTGCGCGCCCACGAACGGTGCGAGGAACGACTCGTTGGCGCCGCGGCCGTAGACGTCGGCGGTGTCGAAGAGGGTGACACCCGCTTCCAGCGCCGCCTCCAGGGTGTCCCGGGCGGCCGCCTCGTCGGTGTCCCCGTAGAACTCGCTGATTCCCATGCAGCCGAGCCCCTGCACGCCGACCTGCGGGCCTCCGGTGCCGAGCTCCGCTGTCGCGATCTTTCCGGTGTCGCTCATGGCGTCAGGCCCTTTCCGGCGCCGGGCGGGCGCCGTCCATAAAAGTCGATCTTGTGGTCGAGCACGGCCAGGGTCCCTTGGAGTTCGGCGATCCGTGTCTTCACGTCGCGCCGGGTGGTCTCCAGCAGTTCCTGCCGTTCCCCGTAGGTGTGGTCGCCCTCGCGGAGCAGTTCGGCGTACCTGACCATGTCGGCGACCGGCATTCCGGTCAGCCTCAGCTTCCCGACGAAGGCCAGCCAGTCCAGGTCGCGGTTGCTGAACCGCCGCTGACCCGTGTGGGAGCGGTCGATGTGCGGCATCAGCCCGATCCGCTCGTACCAGCGCAGCGTGTGGGCGGTGAGTCCGCTGAACGCGACGACCTCGCTGATGGTGTAGCGGTCCTGCCCCTCGGGGCGCGGATGCGCCTTCTGCGCAGAGGCGCAGGTATCCGTCCGTGCGGAAGTGCTCTCCATCACCGTCATCCCTCCACGCTAGAACCTTGGAGTGCACTCGAAGCAAGCGCGAACGGGTGGCGTTCTCGGTTTAGGCTCGTACGCATGCAGAGCCTGGCGATGATCGAGAACTGGCCCGTCCCCACCGCGGCAGCCGCCGTCGTCACCGCGGACGGCACGCTCCTGGGTGCCCATGGTCCCACCGCGTACCGCTTCCCGCTGGCCTCGGTGACCAAGCCGCTCGCCGCCTACGCGGCGCTGGTCGCCTACGAGGAGGGCGCCGTCGAGCTGGACGAACCGGCAGGCCCCGAGGGCTCGACCGTCCGCCACCTCCTCGCGCACACCAGTGGTCTCGCCTTCGACGAGCACCGGGTCACGGCGCCTGCCGGCACCCGCAGGCTGTACTCCAACGCGGGCTTCGAGGTGCTGGGCGACCACATCGCGAAGGCCACGGAGATCCCGTTCCCCGAATACGTCCGCCAAGCGGTCCTCGAGCCCCTGGGCATGACCTCGACGGCGCTGGAGGGCTCACCGGCCAAGGACGGCGTCTCCACCGTGGACGATCTGGTGCGCTTCGCCGCGGAGGTACAGGCCCCGCGGCTCCTCGACCCGCGTACGGTCCTGGAGGCCCAGACCGTCGTCCACCCGGGGCTCAAGGGCGTGCTCCCCGGCTACGGTCACCAGAACCCCAACGACTGGGGGCTCGGCTTCGAGATCCGTGACTCCAAGTCGCCGCACTGGACGGGGCTTTCGTCCTCCCCCGCCACCTTCGGCCACTTCGGCCAGTCCGGCACGTTCCTGTGGATCGACCCGGCGGCGGGCGCGGCCTGCGTCGCGTTGACGGACCGGGCCTTCGGACCGTGGGCGGCCGAGGTCTGGACGCCTTTCACCGACGCGGTACTGGCGGAGCTCGGCGCCTCCCGCTGACCGCACTCGAACCAGACCGTCTTCCCCCGGCCGTCACCACGCACCTCGACACCCCAGCCGTCGGTGACGGCCTCCACCAGCAGTAGTCCCCGCCCGCCCTCATCGAGCGCGTCCCCCGCGACCGCACGGGGCAGGCGGGGCGACGCGTCGGAGATCTCGACCCGCACACCCCGGCCCGGGAGCCGGATGATCAGCGTCTGGCAGCGGCGGCCGGGCACATGCCGTACGACATTGGCGACGAGCTCGGTGAGGGCCAGCTCCGCCGCGTCCGCCACGTCGAGCATGCCCCAGCCGGTGAGGTAGAGCCGCAGGATGCGCCGCAGATGGCGGGCGGAGTGCTCCCCCAGCGCGAACTCGGCACGGTAGGCCGCGCCCTCGGCGTCACCGGTCCGGGTATCGGATACGTGATTCATGTCACCAGAGTGCAGTGCGCTGATTACTCTCGGCCACGACCTGAAACGAACGCCGCCAGGCGTTGAAGCGAGAGGCACTCCCGCCGTGGCCAACGTGCAGTCACTCGACCCCAGCGCCTCCCCACTGGACTACTACGGCTGGGAACTGCGCCGCCAGCGGGAGGCCCACGGCCTGCGGCAGGGCCAGCTCGGCGAGATCATCTTCTGTACGGGCTCACTGATCGGCCAGATCGAGACGACGAAGAAGGTCCCGACCCGCGACTTCTCGGAGCGCCTGGACGCGGCGCTCGGCACGGACGGGGTCTTCTCCCGGCTGGTCGGCCTGGTCCTGCGGAGCCAACTGCCGACGTGGTTCCAGGCGTACGCGGACATGGAGGCGCGGGCGACGTACATCTCCACTTACCAGGCGCAGTTGGTGTACGGGCTGCTGCAGACGGAGGAGTACGCGCGGGCGGTGCTGGCCACGGGTATGCCGGACGACCTGGAAGGGCTCGTCGCGGCTCGGATGGAGCGCCAGCGCATCCTGGAGCGCGAACAGCCACCGCTGGCCTGGGCGATCCTGGACGAGGCGGTGCTGCACCGGCCGATCGGCGGCCGCGAGGTCATGCGGAACCAACTGGCCCGTCTGTTGGAGTTCACGAGGCACCGGTGGATGCGGATTCAGGTGCTGCCGTTCATGGCTGGTGAACACTCAAGCCTGGATGGACCGTTCAACCTGCTGCGCTTCGACAACGACCCGGACCTGATTTACACGGAAGACCTCATCTCCGGCCACATGACCGCGAACCCCGAGACCATCAGGGAGGCCGCCCGCCGCTACGCTCATTTGCAGGCCGCAGCCCTCTCCGTCGAGGACTCCGCGGCACTGATCACCCGTGTGATGGAGGAGCGTTATGGCGACCGGTCCGAACCTGAAGAGCGCGGTGTGGCGTAAGTCCAGCTACAGCGGGAGTACCGGCGGCGACTGCGTCGAGTGCACCGTCACCGGCAGCGCGACCTGGCGCAAGTCCTCGTACAGCGGAAACACCGGCGGCGACTGTGTCGAGGTAGCCGACGGCTGTGCCGCCTCCGTCCCCGTCCGGGACAGCAAGGACCCGGCCGGCCCCGTTCTCGTCATGAGCGCGGGCGCCTGGCAGGCCTTCGTGGACGGGCTCCGCTGACCACCAGGCCCCACTAGGACAGAAACAGACCTGCATGCGGGGCACTCTCCTCCCGACGACACCGATCGACGAAGCAGCACCCGTGCTGCGAGGTCTCACCACCGTCAGGTTCCACGCCTCGGACCTGTCGGCCGCCAAGCGGTGGTACATCGAACTGCTGGGCGTGGAGCCATACTTCGAACGCCCTGGTTACGTGGAGTTCCGCATCGGGGACTACCGGCACGAACTGGGCCTGGTCGACAGCGCCTTTGTCCAGAACCTGGGGAAGCACGGCGGGACCGGCGCCGGTCCGTCCGGTGCCGTCGTGTACTGGCATGTCGATGACGTCCACGCGGCGGTGGAGCGGGCGACGGGCCTCGGGGCCGAGATCAACGAAACGGTAAGGGAGTTCGGCGAGGGTTTCGTCGGCGCCTCGGTCCTGGATCCTTTCGGGAACGTCCTCGGGCTCATGCAGAACCAGCACTACCTGGAGGTCCTCGCCACACGGACGACCGAGGCCGTTCCGCACGGCGCACAGGGCTGAGCGGCGTTACCGTGCAGGCGTGACCGGTTCTCCTCAGCCCCTCCTCTTCCTCGACGTCGACGGCCCGCTCATCCCCTTCGGCGCGACCCGGGAGCAGCTCCCGGACGGCTATCCGGTCTTCGGCGCGGGGCGCGGGCCCGGAGGCGCCGAAGCGAACCCGCTGGTCACCAGGGCCGACCCGGCCCATGGGCCCCGGCTGCTGGCGTTGCCGTGCGAGCTCGTGTGGGCCACGACGTGGATGTCGGAAGCGAACGCCTACCTCACACCGTGGCTCGGGCTGCCGGAGCTGCCGGTGGTGAGCTGGCCGGATCCGCCTCTCGTCGAGGGCCCGCGCGGGCTGCACTGGAAGACCCCGGGAATCGTCGGGTGGGCCTGCGGGCGCCCCTTCGTCTGGGTCGACGACGAGATCACGGACATGGACCGGCACTGGGTGGAAGCACACCACCCGGAGCCGGCGCTCCTCCATCGCGTCGAGGGGTGGCGGGGGCTCACCGGGGCGGACTTCGCCGTCCTGGACGCGTGGCTGCGGCGCTTCGCATCCTGATCCCGCCCGGCAGACCCCGCGGGGATCGGGCACCTATAGATTCGGCCGCTATGCGCTCACGAGAGTTCGAACTCGACTTCCGCGACAAGGCCACGAAGACCCGCACCTGGGGCGTCGTCCTTCTGTCGCTGGCCGCCGTCCTCTGGGTCTGGTG
Organism: Streptomyces clavifer; assembly: GCF_036345975.1. Lineage (NCBI taxonomy): Bacteria > Bacillati > Actinomycetota > Actinomycetes > Kitasatosporales > Streptomycetaceae > Streptomyces > Streptomyces clavifer. The sequence continues at coordinate 2,313,228 of NZ_CP107793.1, forward strand.
CGCCGTGCTGCTGACGACGTCGTACCAGGCGGACAGGAAGCCGGACGACAAGTATCCGGACGACTGCGAGTCCCGGCTGTTCACGGACCGCGGCACCGCCAACGAGGGTGAACTGCACGGAGATTACTGCGCGCAGGAACGGGACTGGCCGGAGGTCCTGGCCGTGCTCGGGATGTCCGTCCCGGTCTCGGTGGCCGGCGGGACTCTCTTCGCCATGGGCACCGTGTCGCGCCGGATCAGTTCGTACGGTCAGGCGATACGCGAACTGGACAGGCGGGGGGAACGCCCGAAGGCCTGAGGCACCGGCGCGGTCAGAGCCAGACCGTGGCCAGCCATGTGGTCGCCGCGGCCCACACCAGCAGGACGACGTTGAGCCCGATCACCCGCGCCTCGCCGCGGGACAGGTGCAGGGCCAGGCCGCCGATCTGCACCAGTGCCAGGCCGATCGCGGCGGCGACGGCGAGCACGACCGCGATGCCGGTGAGCGGCGGCAGGACGAGACCCAGCGCACCGAGGACCTCGACGACCCCGATCGCCCTGACCAGCGGCATGGGCGTCCGGTCGACCCAGCCCATCATGGGCCGGAGCTGGTCCTGGCTCCGCAGGACCTTCATGCCGCCCGAGTAGACGTAGAACAGGGCCAGGAGTCCGGCGACGATCCAGTACGCGAGTTGCATGGGGATACCTCCATTGGTTACGAACCGTAAGTTGCCTCATCATGGGTGACCGTCGGGAGGCCTACAAAAGGCACACGGTTGTGAGCTACGCACAAGGAGCTGTCGTGGAGCAGTACGAACACACCTGCATGATCCGGGGGGACGGCGGCAGGGCGATCCGGGCGATCCTGGACCGGATCTGCGACAAGTGGACGATGCTGATCGTGGCGACGCTGGAGCAGGGGCGCATGCGCTTCTCCCACCTGCAGCAGCACATCCCGGGCATCTCGCAGCGGATGCTCACGCTGACCCTGCGCAACCTCGAACGGGACGGGCTGGTCTCCCGCACGGTCTACGCGGAGGTCCCGCCCCGCGTCGAGTACGCGCTCACGCCCCAGGGGGAGAGCCTGATCCCGCCCGCTCTGACACTCGCCCGCTGGGCCATCGAGCACAACGGCGAGATCCAGGCCAGCAGGGACGCGTACGACGCCCGGAGCAAGTGATCCAGTAGCAGGCCGGCCCCGCACCGCCGGAACGGGCCTCGGGGATCCGAAGTCGGTCATGCCGGACCGACGGAAGGACGGGAGGACGGGAGGAGCGGCCCCTCCACCGCCCTCCGTCCCGGCCCTCACCGCCCGCTGCCTCCCCGTCCCGGATGACGTCGCGTCGCCGAATCCGCGCCCGGCCGCGTCCGTCGGGCATCGGATCGTGGGTGACCGTCCGTAGTTCCCTCATTTGCCGTGCCTGGCCGGGTGATTCCTGGCAGCATCCGCACGACCGAACAAGGGGGCTACATGCATATCCGTGTCCGTTTACTCGCCACCGCCGTCGTCACCGGGGTGCTGCTCGTCGGCTGTGGCTCGTCCCCGGGCGAAGATCTGGAGGGCTGGTACTCCTCCGGGGGCGAGAAGAGCATCAGGGCACTCTCCGACACCTCCGGCCGCGTCAACGAGGTGAGTGTGCGCCCGATGGACGTCTGGGGCGCCGCCTGCAAGGAGCTGCTGACGAAGGTGGGCGAGGCCCAGGAGCTCGACGCCATCCCGAGCGAGAACGCCAAGGGATTCTGGAAGGAAGCCCTGACGGCCTTCGAGGACGGAGGCAACGAATGCGTCGCCGGAGCCGACGCGGACAACCAGCCCCGGGCCTCCGCGGGCATACGCGAGGTACAGAAGGGGATCAGCCGCCTGGCTTCCACGACGTCCATGATCGCGAGCGACCTGAAGGCCGGGTGACCCGGCCGGGAAGGCCGTCGTCGGGCGGCCTTCCCGGCGGGGTCCCATGAGTACTACGCGAGGGCCGGGCGGGCCGCAGCGGCGGCCGGCTCGTGCGGAGGGGGCCACCACGGCGTGAGAGGCGGCCGAGAGGGCTCCTGCCACGGCGAGCAGCGGCCAGTCCGTGGCCGGCGCGGCGGCGAAGGCGAGCGTGAGCGTGGCGACCGCCATGGTGACGCCGGTCGTCGGGCCGGCCCGGACGACCATCAGGGGCAGCCGCCGGGCCAGTACACCGGTGGCCGCCGCCGTCGAAGCGGCCGGCAGCGCGGCGACGACGGCCACGCCTGCCAGGCACACCGCGAACAACTGGGCCACACGGTCCAGTTGCCGGACCGGGCCGACGGAACCGGACGTCCGGGCCGGCTACCAGCAGGAGGGCAGGAAGGGCGCCGCGAGGACGACCGCCGAACCGGCTGCCCACGACTCGCGCCCCGGACGCGCGCCCCCGCCGGACACCTCACACCGCGCCGAGCTCCCACATCAGGACTTCGGCGTCCCGCAGGGCCAGCAGCTCCAGGCCGTCGGCCTCCGTGATCCGGGCCGAGTCCCCCTCCCCCAGCAGTTCCCCGTCGAGCCGCACCTCGCCCCGCACGACGTGGACGTAGACGCCCGCGGCGTCCGGCACCGCGGTGCGTTCCCCCGCGGCCTGCCGGCGGACGTGGAGCATCGCGCCCGCCTCCGGAAGGGCGTACGGCGTGGAGTCGGCGATCCCCGCGACGTGCGTGTACGAGGGCTCGCCGCCGGGCGTCAGCGGGGCCAGCCACATCTGAATGAACGTCAGCGGGTGCTCGCCGTCGTTCCTTTCGACATGCCGTACCCCCGCCGCCGAGCCGAGGTGCTGGACGTCCCCGGCGCGCACGACGGTGGCGTGGCCCGCCGAGTCCCGGTGGGTGAGCTCGCCCTCGACCACCCAGGTGACGATCTCGGTGTGGCTGTGCGGATGCTCGTCGAAACCGGCGCCCGGGGCGAGACGCTCCTCGTTGCAGGCCAGGACCGGCCCGAAGCGCAGATTGCCGGGGTCGTAGAAGCGACCGAAGGAGAATGCGTGCAGCGTCTCGATGCCCGCGGAGACACCCGGGGCCGGGTCTCCACCGCGGAAGCGGTCGCCGGAGCGGCGTACGTCCATCACAGGTCCACGGTAGCCCCGTCCGCCCCTCCCCTCCGTGCACCTGCCCCGATAAGGCAGTCTTGTCTCCGTGCCCCGACCCGATCCTGAGCAGTCCGCCTCGAACGCCGCCCACCTCCACGCCGCGACCATGAAGAGGCTGGAGCAGTCCTCCGGCCGTCTGGCCGCGAACGCCATCGCCCGCATGGACGAGACGCTGTCGTGGTACCGGGCGATGCCACCGGAGAACCGGTCCTGGATCGGCCTGGTGGCCCAGGCCGGTATCGCCGCGTTCACCGAGTGGTTCCGGCATCCGGAGACCCCGCAGGCCATCTCCACCGATGTGTTCGGTACGGCTCCGCGCGAGCTGACCCGGGCCATCACCCTGCGGCAGACCGTGGAGATGGTGCGCACCACGATCGAGGTCATGGAAGCCGCCATCGACGAGGTGGCGGCCCCCGGTGACGAATCGGTGCTGCGCGAGGCTCTGCTCGTCTACGCCCGCGAGATCGCCTTCGCGACCGCCCAGGTCTACGCCCAGGCAGCCGAGGCCCGCGGGGCGTGGGACGCGCGGCTGGAGTCCCTCGTGGTGAACGCGGTGCTGTCCGGCGAGGCGGACGAGGGTGCCGTGTCACGGGCCGCGGCGCTCGGCTGGAACTCTCCCGAACACGTGTGCGTCGTCCTCGGCACCGCTCCGGACGGTGACAGCGAGCTCACCGTCGAGGCGATCCGGCGGGCGGCCAGGCACGCGAAGCTCCAGGTGCTGACCGGGGTGCTCGGCCACCGGCTGGTCGTCATCGCCGGCGGCAGCGACAACCCGCTGAACGTGGCGAAGTCCCTGATCGGCCCGTACGCCGCCGGTCCCGTCGTCGCCGGGCCGGTGGTCCCCGACCTGCTGGCGGCCACCCGCTCCGCACAGGCCGCCGCGGCCGGGCTCAAGGCGTGCTCGGCGTGGCAGGACGCTCCGCGCCCCGTCCTGTCGGACGATCTCCTTCCGGAACGTGCGATGGCCGGAGACCCAGCCGCGCGCGACCAACTGGTGGAGGAGATCTACAGACCGCTCGAAGAAGCCGGTTCGGCACTGCTGGAGACGCTGAGTGTCTATCTGGAACAGGCGAGCAGCCTGGAGGGCGCGGCCCGGATGCTGTTCGTGCACCCCAATACCGTGCGCTACCGGCTGCGACGTGTGACCGACGTCACCGGCTGGTCACCCTCCGATGTCCGCTCCGCGTTCACCCTGCGGATCGCCCTCATCCTGGGGCGCTTGGCTGCCGGAGATACTCAGTCCTAGACTTTTGTCGGACTTCAACAATTCCCCTGACGGTTCTTCGTCCCTGTCCCCACGGGCGTACGGAGCCGTCCACAAGAGAGAGTGTGAGGGTGCTCGTACTCGTCGCTCCCGGCCAAGGCGCTCAGACGCCCGGCTTCCTGACTCCCTGGCTCGAACTCCCCGGCGCCGCCGACCGCATCGCCGGCTGGTCCGACGCCATCGGGCTCGACCTTGCCCACTACGGCACGAAGGCCGACGCGGACGAGATCCGCGACACGGCGGTGGCCCAGCCGCTGCTGGTCGCCGCAGGTCTCCTGTCGGCCGCCGCCCTGGACGCCTCGCCCGGCGTCGTCGCGGGCCACAGCGTCGGTGAGATCACCGCCGCAGCGCTCGCCGGCGTCATCGACGACGAAGCGGCACTCCGTTTCGTCCGCACCCGGGGGCTCGGCATGGCCGAGGCCGCCGCGGTCACCGAGACGGGTATGGCCGCGCTCCTCGGCGGGGACCCCGACGTCACGGTCGCCCACCTGGAGAAGCTGGGGCTCACCCCGGCCAACGTCAACGGCGGCGGCCAGATCGTCGCCGCGGGCACCGCGGAGCAGATCGCCGCGCTGACCGAGGACATGCCCGAGGGCGTGCGCCGTGTCGTGGCACTCAAGGTGGCGGGCGCGTTCCACACGCACCACATGGCTCCGGCCGTGGAGAAGCTGCGTACCGCGGCCGCCGGCCTGACGGTCGCCGACCCCGCGGTGACGTACGTGTCGAACGCCGACGGCAGGACGGTCGCCACCGGCGCCGAGGTCATCTCGCGGCTCGTCGGCCAGGTCGCCAACCCGGTCCGCTGGGACCTGTGCATGGAGACCTTCAAGGAGCTCGGGGTCACGGCCATCGTCGAGGCCGCCCCCGGCGGGACACTGGTGGGGCTCGCCAAGCGCGCGCTGCCCGGTGTGAAGACCCTCGCGCTCAAGACCCCCGACGACCTCGACGCCGCCCGCGCGCTCATCTCCGAGCACGCCGGCGCCTAAGGAGCCCGAGAGCATGTCGAAGATCAAGCCCAGCAAGGGCGCCCCGTACGCGCGGATCATGGGTGTCGGCGGCTACCGCCCGACCCGTGTCGTGCCGAACGAGGTGATCCTCGAGACGATCGACTCGTCCGACGAGTGGATCCGCTCCCGCTCCGGCATCGCCACGCGTCACTGGGCCTCCGACGAGGAGACCGTGTCGGCGATGTCCGTGGAGGCCGCAGGCAAGGCGATCGCGGACGCCGGGATCACTCCCGAGCAGATCGGCGGAGTGATCGTCGCCACCGTCTCGCACTTCCAGCAGACCCCGGCCGTCGCGACCGACATCGCCCACCGGATCGGTGCGGGCAAGCCCGCAGCCTTCGACATCTCGGCCGGCTGCGCGGGCTTCGGCTACGGCCTCACGCTCGCCAAGGGCATGGTCGTCGAGGGTTCCGCGGAGTACGTCCTCGTCATCGGCGTCGAGCGCCTCAGCGACCTCACCGACCTGGAGGACCGCGCGACGGCCTTCCTGTTCGGCGACGGTGCGGGCGCGGTCGTGGTCGGCCCCGCGAAGGAGCCGGCCATCGGCCCCACGGTGTGGGGCTCCGAGGGCGACAAGTCCGGCACGATCAAGCAGACCGTGGCGTGGGACGTCTTCCACGCCGACCGGCCGGAGAAGTTCCCGGCCATCACACAGGAGGGCCAGGCGGTCTTCCGCTGGGCCGTCTTCGAGATGGCCAAGGTCGCCCAGCAGGCGCTGGAGGCGGCCGGGATCTCCCCGGAGGACCTGGACGTCTTCATTCCGCACCAGGCCAACATGCGGATCATCGACTCGATGGTGAAGACACTCAAGCTGCCGGAGCACGTCACGGTCGCCCGTGACGTGGAAACCACCGGCAACACGTCGGCCGCCTCGATTCCGCTCGCAATGGAGCGGCTCCTGGCGACCGGTCAGGCCAAGAGCGGCGACACGGCGCTCATCATCGGCTTCGGGGCGGGTCTCGTCTACGCCGCGACGGTCGTTACCCTCCCCTAGGCACACCGGACCTTTCGGTCCGTACGCCCGAACCCTGCAGAATCACATCGAAGGAGCGCCAACATGGCCGCCACTCAGGAAGAGATCGTCACCGGTCTCGCCGAGATCGTCAACGAGATCGCCGGTATCCCGGTCGAGGACGTCCAGCTGGACAAGTCCTTCACCGACGACCTGGACGTCGACTCGCTGTCCATGGTCGAGGTCGTCGTCGCCGCCGAGGAGCGCTTCGACGTCAAGATCCCCGACGAGGACGTCAAGAACCTCAAGACGGTCGGCGACGCTGCCGACTACATCCTGAAGCACCAGGGCTGATCCCAGCCCGCTCGTGTGTCGCCACCCGGCGGTGGCGCCGCTGATTCACGACCCTCTACACGTGGAGAAGATTTTCCAGTGAGCCCGACCAATCGCACCGTGGTCGTCACCGGTATCGGCGCAACCACTCCGCTGGGTGGCGACTCCGCATCGACCTGGGAAGGTCTGATGGCGGGCCGCTCCGGCGTCAAGCCCCTCGAGGGCGAACGTTTCGCCGAACTGCCCGTCCGGATCGCGGCCCTCGCGGCCGTGGACCCGAGCGAGGTCCTTCCTCGCCCGCTCGCCCGCAAGCTGGACCGGTCGGCGCAGTTCGCGCTGATCGCGGCCCGCGAGGCGTGGGGGGACGCCGGCTTCACCGGCAAGGCCGGTGAGGACGAGAAGATCCGGCCCGAGCGTCTGGGTTCCGTCATCGCCTCCGGCATCGGCGGCGTGATCACCCTGCTCGACCAGTACGACGTGCTGAAGGAGAAGGGCGTACGCCGCGTCTCCCCGCACACCGTTCCCATGCTCATGCCCAACGGCCCGGCGGCCAACGTCGGCCTGGAGATCAACGCCCAGGCCGGTGTCCACACCCCGGTCTCCGCCTGCGCGTCGGGCGCCGAGGCCATCGGGTACGCCGTCGAGATGATCCGTACCGGCCGTGCCGACGTGGTCGTCGCCGGTGGCACCGAGGCGGCCATCCACCCGCTGCCGATCGCCGCGTTCGCCAACATGATGGCGATGTCGAAGAGCAACGACGAGCCCGAGAAGGCCTCACGTCCGTACGACACGGCCCGTGACGGCTTCGTCCTCGGCGAGGGGGCCGGCGTCGTCGTCCTGGAGTCCGCGGAGCACGCGGCCGCACGGGGCGCCAGGGTCTACTGCGAGGTGCTGGGCCAGGGCCTGTCCGCGGACTCCCACCACATCGCTCAGCCCGAGCCCACCGGGCGCGGGATCGCCGCCGCGATGCAGAACCTGCTGGACTCGACGGATCTCAAGCCGTCGGAGGTCGTGCACCTGAACGCGCACGCCACGTCCACCCCGCAGGGCGACGTGGCCGAGCTCAAGGCACTGCGCAAGGTCCTGGGCGACGACCTGGACCACGTCGCGATCTCCGCCACGAAGTCCATGACCGGTCACCTGCTGGGTGGCGCGGGCGGCATCGAGACGGTGGCGACGGTGCTGGCGCTGCACCACCGGCTGGCACCCCCGACCATCAACATCGACAACCTCGACGACGCGGTGGAGGCGAACGTCGTGCGCGACAAGCCGCAGCCGCTGCCCGAGGGGCCCATCGCCGCGATCAACAACTCGTTCGGTTTCGGCGGCCACAACGTGGTGCTGGCGTTCCGCTCGGTCTGACCGCGCCCGCTCGCGAGGCCCGCTTCCCCTCGGGGAGGCGGGCCTCCGGCATGCCGTGCCCGCACGCCCGGCGTGCGGGGGCGGGGCGTGGGCGGACGACAGCGCCGCGGCCGCCCGGCGAGGCCGAGCAAACGTTTCAGCGGCCCGGGCGTGGACGCCGGGGCCGGACGGCGGCCGGGAGCCGGGTGGCGCCCCTCACACGACCTGGTGGAGCCACCGCACGGGTGCCCCCTCGCCGGCGTGCCGGAAGGACTCCAGCTCGTCGTCCCACGGCTTGCCCAGGAGCTTGGCGACCTCGGCCTCCAGGTCCGTCTCCCCGCGCACGGAGCGCGCCAGTGCGGCCCGCAGCCGGTCCTCGGGGACCAGGATGTCGCCGTGCATGCCGGTGACCGCGTGGAAGATGCCGAGGCCGGGCGTGGAGCTGTAGCGCTCCCCCTCGGCCGTCGGGCACGGCTCGGCCGTCACCTCGAAGCGCAGCATGTCCCAGCCGCGGAGTGCGGAGGCGAGCTCCGACGCGGTGCCGACACGGCCCTTCCAGGAGAATTCGGACCGCCACGTACTGGGCGCGGCCGGCTGTCTGATCCAGTCGAGCTGGACCCGCACCCCGAGTACGTTCGCCACGGCCCACTCGATGTGCGGGCACAGCGCGCGCGGTGCGGAGTGGACGTACAGGACTCCACGTGTCGTCACCGGGACCTCCAGTGTGGGACGAGGTTCGCCTTCCCCAGCGGCCTTGTGTCCGTGCCGTCTCTTTCCGGCCGGCTCCCGAGGTTGTCATCAGTAAACAGCATCGGGAGTTAATCTCCATAAAAGGGACAGTATGTGACGTCAGGTAATTTACCGGAGCCACCCGTTCGTCGGATGGGCGGGCAACCGTCACTGGTTCGACGGGGAAAAGCTACCGTGCGCCGGGGCCGGGTGTGTGACGTACCGTCGGTCCCGGGGCCATGATTCGCCGAGCATTCACCCGCGGGGGCGCGCGGGCCCGCCACCTGGGGCTGCGGGGGTGTGCCAGGGGCACAATCACCTGTACGACCGGAGGGGAACAGGGATGCCTGAGCGTTCGTCGCGCCGCCGTATCCGCACTGCCATCGCCACGCTGACGGCGGCCGTGTGCGCCGGCGCCGCCGTGCTGACGGGCTGCACGGGCGGACCGGACGGGGGCACGGGGGGTGCGGCCGGGCCGGGGAGCCCGTCACCGTCCCCGACCCCGGTGTGGGACGTGAGCCCGGCCTCCGTGGCCGCCGTGGGGGACTCCATCACCCGGGGCTTCGACGCCTGCTCGGTGCTGGCCGACTGCCCGGAGGTGTCGTGGGCCACGGGCACCGACGACGGGGTCCGCAGTCTCGCGGTGCGGCTCCTCGGGGCGTCCGGAGCGGCCTCGCACAGCTGGAACCACGCCGTGTCGGGCGCCCGGATGGCGCAGCTGCCGGAGCAGATGGCGCTGGCCGGCAAGGAGAAGCCGGAGCTGGTGGCGGTGATGATCGGCGCGAACGACGCCTGCCGCGACTCGGTCGACATCATGACTCCGGTGGCGGACTTCCGGGCGGCCTTCGAGGCGTCGATGCGGCAGCTGCGCGGCGCGGCGCCCGAGGCCCAGGTGTACGTGTCGAGCGTGCCGGACCTGAAGCGGCTCTGGTCGACCGGGCGCGAGAACCCGCTGGGCAAGCAGATCTGGAAGCTGGGGATCTGCCGCTCGATGCTGGGCGACGCGGACGACATGGGCGCGGCGGCCGTCGCGCGGCGGAACACGGTGCAGGAGCGCGTCGTCGCGTACAACGGCGCCCTGCGGGACGTGTGCGCCGAGGACCCGCTCTGCCGGTACGACGGCGGGGCGGTGTTCGACTACCGGTTCACCGGTGAGCAGCTGAGTCAGTGGGACTGGTTCCACCCCGGCCGCAACGGCCAGGCGCGGCTGGCGGAAATCGCTTACCGCAATGTCACGGCGTCCGGGCCCCCCGCGTAAAGTCCATGATCATGACGACGGGTACAGCGGTACACAGCGAAGACTTCACCCCGCTCGCGGACGGCACCGCCGTGCGGCGCTGGACCCTGGAGCGCGACGGTACGCGGGTGCGGGTGCTGACGTACGGCGCCGTGGTGCAGTCGGTCGAGGTGCCCGGCCGGGACGGCACCCGGGCCGGTGTGGCCCTGGGTCTGCCGGACACCGCGGGGTACGAGACGTACGCGGGTCCGTACTTCGGCGCCCTGGTCGGGCGGTACGCGAACCGGATCGGCGGGGCTTCGTTCGTCCTCGACGGACGGACGCACCAGGTGACGCCCAACGAGGGCCGCAACCACGTGCACGGCGGGACGCGGGGCTTCGACAAGCGGGTGTGGGACGCCGAGGAGGTGCCGGACGGGGTGCGGCTCTCCCTGGTCGCGGAGGACGGCGAGGAGGGCTTCCCGGGGCGCCTGGAGGTCTCGGTGGCGTACACCCTGGACGCGGGCGGGGCGCTGCGGATCGGCTACCGGGCGACGACGGACGCACCGACCGTGCTGAACCTGACGAACCACACCTACTGGAATCTGGCCGGCGCGGACAGCGGGAGTGCGCTCGGGCACGAACTGCGGCTCGCCGGCTCGCGGATCACTCCGGCGGACGCGGAGTCGATTCCGACGGGTGAGTTCGCGCCGGTGGACGGGACCCGGTTCGACTTCCGGGAGCCGAAGCCCGTGGGGCCGGGGTACGACACCAACTACGTGCTCGACGAGACCGGCGACGCACCCGCCGCCGAGCTGTACGACGCCGCGTCCGGACGGGTCCTGACGGTCACGACGACGGAGCCGGGACTGCAGCTGTACACCGCCGACCACTTCGAGGGCCGGCCCTTCGTGCCGTGTGCCGGGATCGCGCTGGAGACGCAGCACTTCCCCGACTCCCCGAACCGCCCGGAGTTCCCGAGCACGGTGCTGCGGCCGGGCGAGGAGTTCGTGTCCACGACGGTGTACGGGTTCTCGGTGCGCTGACGCCCAACTCCCCCCGCACCGGCCGGTGTCAACACACGACGAGCACGATCACCGGCGGGTGAACCGTGGGGCCGGGGGCGCGTCCGCGACGGTGCCGCCCGGTGCGGCACCGCATGGTGATCGACATGACCTCACCAGCTGATGACTCGCCCGCCGCCCTGCCTTCCCGCCGGTCCCTGATCGCGGGAGCCACCGCGGGTGCCGCGGCCCTGGCCGTGGCCGCCGCCGCGCCCGCGGGCGCGGCTTCCCGGGCCGCCGTCGCGGCGCCCGGAGCGGCCCCGGCCGCCGCACCCGGCGCCGACCGGGAGACCTGTCTCACCGTCGCCCGCGCCATCCTCGTGCGCGACGGGGACGACCGTGACCTGGTGCCCCGCTACCGCGAGGTCCTGCTCGGCAAGGGGCTCCCCCGCACGCGTGCCGCACGTAAGAAGGTGCTGGTCATCGGCGCGGGGCCGGCCGGGCTCGCCGCGGCGCGGCTGCTCCACGAGGCCGGCCACACCGTCACCGTGATCGAGGCCAACGGCAACCGTGTCGGCGGCCGCATCAAGACCTTCCGGGCCGGCGGCCACGAGAAGTCGGACCCGCCCTTCGCGGACCCGAAGCAGTACGCCGAGGCCGGCGCGATGCGCATCCCGGACAGCCACCCGCTGGTCACCGGGCTCATGGACGGCTACGAGCTCAAGCGCCGCCGCTTCCACCTGGTCGACGTGGACGGCGAGGGCCGTCCCGCCAACCGCACCTGGATCCACGTCAACGGCGTCCGGGTCCGCCGCGCGGACTACGCCGAGAAGCCGCAGACGGTCAACCGCTCCTTCGGCGTGCCCGCGGCCTACGAGAACACGCCCGCCTCGAAGATCGTCCGGGACGCGCTCGCCCCCGTGCGCGAGGAGATCGAGGGCAAGGAGGGGACCGCGCTGGTCGAGGGCTGGGCGACGGTCCTCCAGCGGTACGGGCACTGGTCGATGTACCGGTATCTGACCGAGGCGGCCGAGCTCGACGAGCGCACCGTCGACCTCATCGGCACCGTCGAGAACATGACCTCGCGGCTCCACCTCGCCTTCCTGCACAGCTTCATCGGAGCCTCGCTGATCAGCCCGGCCACCTCCTTCTTCGAGCTGCCGGACGGCACCGCCACCCTGGTCGACGCGATGTACGCGCAGGTCAAGGATCTGGTGCACCTGGACCGGCGGGCCACCCGGATCAGCCGCACCAGGGACGGGGTCACCGTCGAGACGGTCTCCGAGGGCCGGGGCGGGCCCGTCGTCCGGGAGACGTTCACCGGCGACCGGGCCATCATCACGGTCCCCTTCTCCGGGCTGCGGCACATCCCGGTCACGCCCGCGCTCTCGTACGGCAAGCGGCGTGCGATCACCGAGATCCACTACGACACCGCGACCAAGGTGCTGCTCGAATTCAGCCGCCGCTGGTGGGAGTTCGACGAGGCGGACTGGAAGCGGGAGCTGGAGACGGTGCGTCCCGGCCTGTACGAGGCCTACCGGACGGGCAGGGCCCCGGCCGACGGCTCACTGCTGGGCGCGCACGGCTCGGTGCCGCCCGGCCACGTCCCCCCGAACCAGCGGGTGCACTACGCGGCCTGCCGGGCCTCGGCCCGCGACCAGCCCGAGGCGGCGCACGTCATCGGCGGCGGCTCGGTGACCGACAACGCCAACCGGTTCATCTACCAGCCCTCACACCCGGTCGAGGGCAGCCGGGGCGGGGTCCTCCTCGCCTCGTACAGCTGGGCCGACGACGCCCTGAAGTGGGACTCGCTGGAGGAGGACGAGCGCTACCCGCGCACCCTGGGCGGTGTCCAGGACGTGTACGGGCAGCGCGTCGAGGTGTTCTACACGGGGGTGGGCCGCACCCAGTCCTGGATGCGCGACCCGTACGCGTACGGCGAGGCGTCCGTGCTCCTGCCGGGCCAGCACACCGAGCTCTTCCCCGACGTCCGTACCCCGGAGGGGACGCTGCACTTCGCCGGCTGCCACACGTCGGTCAAGCCGGCGTGGATCGAGGGTGCGCTGGAGTCGGCCGTCAGGACGGCGCTGGAGGTGCACGGGGGCTGACGCCTCAGCGGGCGAGGCCCAGGGTGACGCCGAGGCCGACCAGGACCGAGCCGATCGTCCGGTTGAGGACCTTCTGCCTGCGCAGCATCGCGGTGCGCAGGTGGGAGTGGGAGAAGAACAGGGCCACCAGGCCGAACCAGCCCAGATGGGCCAGGGACATGAACAATCCGTAGCCCGCCTGCTGCCACAGGCCCGTGTCCGGGCCGACGACCTGGGTGAAGGTGGACACGACGAAGAGCGTGGTCTTGGGGTTCAGCGCGTTGGTCAGGAAGCCGGTGCGCAGCGCCCCGAGCCTGCTCAGCCCGGGCCTGGACCCGAGGTCGACGTCGAGGTCGGCGCGGGCGAGGAAGGTGCGTACGCCGATGTAGACGAGGTAGCACGCGCCGGCCAGCTTGATCACGGTGAACAGCGTGGTGGACGAGGCGATCAGCAGGCCGACGCCGAGCATCGTGTAGGTGACGTGGACGAGGACGCCCGCCGCGACCCCGGCCGCCGCGACGAGTCCGGTCGTACGGCCGTAGAGGTAGCTGTTGCGCACGATCATCGCGAAGTCGGCCCCCGGGCTGACGACCGCGAGGACGGTGATGAGCGCGACGGCGAGCAGTTCGGTCACGGCGGGTTCCGTCTCAGCCCTTGTTCAGGGTGTACGGCTCCGGGGCCGGAACCGGGGCCGCCGTGAGATCACGGACCAGCAGGGTGGCACCGGCGACCGCTCCCGGCATCAGGAAGACGGCGACGAAGGGCACGAGGAAGGAGAGCGCGAGCGGCACGCCGAAGCCGAGGACCATCATGCGGCGTCCGCGCAGCAGGACGAGCCGGTCCTTGAGGACCAGGCCCCGGCGCTGGAGGGCGACGGCGGTGAGCTCCTCGGCGAGGAAGTAGCCGGAGACGCAGAAGCCCAGGGCGGGGACCACCGTCTGCCCGAGGACGGGGACGAACCCGAGGGCGAAGAGCAGCACCCCGTACAGCGCCACCCGCACCAGGATGCGGACGGAGTCGCGGGCGGAGATCCACAGCTCCTGCCAGAGCGGCAGGTCCGACTCGGGGACCTCGCCGCCCTCGCTGCGGTCGACCTCCTCGGAGAGCGACTCGTAGAACGGCTGGCCGACCAGCAGGGTGACGGCGGTGAAGGTGATCACCGCGAGGAACAGTCCGAGGACGAAGACGAGGACGACGAGCGTGTTGCGCAGGAGCCCCGACCAGGGCGAGGACCAGTCGTCGGCGAACGGGGTGGACCAGGCGACGAAGTCGTCGGCGCCGTAGCCCAGTCCGACCAGCGCGCCGGCGTAGACGACCAGGGTGATGAGCCCGGGCAGCAGGCCGAAACCGAACCACCGGCCGTGCCCGAAGGCCCAGCGCTGGCCCTTGATCAAGTAACCGAAACCCGCCCCGAGATCACTCATGGCGTCAGCGTACTTGCGCGAACCATTGACACGTCCCCTGGCCCGTCATTAACGTCACGCCAGCATTTCGAACGAGTGACGAAATATCGAACATGTGGAAAGGCAACACCCGTGCGCATCACCGGAATCAGTACGCACGTCGTCGGCACGCCGTGGCGCAACCTCACCTACGTCCAGGTTCACACCGATGAGGGCCTCACCGGTGTCGGCGAGACGCGGATGCTGGGGCGCACGGACGCGCTGCTCGGCTATCTGCGGGAGGCGTCGGCCAATCACGTCGCCGGCTCCGACCCGTTCGCGATCGAGGACCTCGTCCGCCGCATGAAGTACGGCGACTACGGGCGGGCCGGCGAGATCGTGATGTCCGGCATCGCGGTCATCGAGATGGCCTGCTGGGACATCAAGGGCAAGGCACTCGGCGTCCCCGTCTGGCAGCTGCTCGGCGGGAAGGTGACCGACCGGGTGAAGGCGTACGCGAACGGCTGGTACACCACCGAGCGCACCCCGGAGGCGTACCACAAGGCGGCGCAGGGGGTCGTCGAGCGTGGGTACCGGGCGCTGAAGATCGACCCCTTCGGTACGGGGCACTTCGAGCTGGGCCAGGAGGAGACCCGTTACGCGGTGTCCCTGATCGAGGCCGTGCGGGACGCCATCGGCCCCGACACCGAGCTGATGCTGGAGATGCACGGGCGGTTCAGCCCGTCGACGGCGGTGCGGATCGCCCGCGAGATGGCGCCCTTCAAGCCGGCCTGGCTGGAGGAGCCGGTTCCCCCGGAGAACCTCAAGGCGCTCAGCAAGGTCGCGGAGAAGGTCGACATGCCGATCGCCACGGGAGAGCGCATCCACGACCGGATCGAGTTCCGCGAGCTCTTCGAGTCGCAGGCCGCCGACATCATCCAGCCCGACGTCGGCCACATCGGCGGCATCCTGGAGACCCGCAAGCTCGCGGCGACCGCGGAGACGCACTACACGCTGATCGCCCCGCACAACGTGGGCGGCTCGGTGCTGACCGCCGCGAGTCTCCAGGTCGCCGGCTGCACCCCCAACTTCAAGATCCTGGAACACTTCAACGACTTCGCGGACGCGGACATCAAGAAGGTCGTCAAGGGCGCCCCTGCCGTCGACCCCGCCACCGGCTGCTTCGAGCTCTCCGACGCCCCCGGGCTCGGCGTGGAGCTGGACGTGGACGCCGCCGCGGAATTCCCGCAGCAGCAGGCCCGGTTCGACCTGTGGGCGGACGGCTGGGAGAGGAGGCAGCCCAAGTGAGCACACGCTCGCGCTCGCTGACCATCGAGCGGCCCGGCAGCCACACACTGACCGAGGGTCCGCTCCCGGAGCCGGGCCCCGGTGAGGTCAGGGTGCGGGTCGCCGCGGCCGGAATCTGCATGAGCGACCGCGAGGTGTACGACGGCCACCGCGACCCCGCCTACGTGCGCTACCCCGTGGTGCCCGGTCACGAGTGGTCGGGGACCGTCGACGCCGTGGGCGAGGGCGTCGATCCCGCGCTGACCGGGCGGCGCACGGTCGCCGAGGGCTTCCGGGCCTGCGGGCGCTGCGAACGGTGCCGGTACGGGGAGACCTCCCTGTGCACGGCGGGGTACGACGAGACGGGATTCACCCGGCCCGGGGCCTTCGCCGACCACCTGGTGGTCCCGGCGCGGCTGCTGCACCCGCTGGCCGACGACGCCGATCTGCGGGCCGCCGCCCTGCTGGAGCCCGCCGCGGTGATCGCGGCGGCCGTGCGGGCCGGGGCGCCCGAGCCCGGCGAGCGAATCGCCGTGGTGGGGGCGGGGACGCTGGGGCTGCTCGCGGTCCAGCTGCTGGCGGCGGTGTCGCCGGCGGAGCTGACCGTGATCGACCCGCGGACGGAACGGGCCTCACTGGCCCTGGACTTCGGCGCGGGTGAGACCCGCACCCCGAAGGAGGCCGACGAGGTACGGGGCCGCTACGACCTGGTCGTGGAGACGGCCGGCGCCCCGTCCACCGCGGCCGACGCGTGCCTGCTGGCGCGGCGCGGCGGCCGGGTGGTGCTCACCGGGATGTTCACCCCGGGGGCGGTGGGAATCGATCCGGTGCACCTGTCGCTGAGCCAGCTCACCGTGCGCAGCGTCTTCGGGGCGCCGTCGGCCGCCTGGTCGTACGCGGTACGGGCGTTCACGGCCGGGCTGCTCGATCCGGCGCCGCTGATCACGCACGAGTTCCCGCTGGAGGGGTTCGCCGAGGCGGTGGCGCTGGTCGGCGCCGGGGACCCGGGGACCGGGAAGGTGCTGCTGCGCCCGTGACGGGCCCGCCCCGAGACTCCCGTACCGGTGTGCGTGCCGTGCCGCACCTCATGATCCGAACTTCGTCCGAAATACCGAACGTGAAGGACCAGCTGTGAAAGACACCCCTGTCCCCGCCCCCGGCGCCGGTCCCCGCCGCCCCGGTGCCGCGGCGCTCACCGCGCTCGGCCTCGGTGCGGCGCCCCTCTCCCCCGCCGACGCCTCCCCGCACTCCTTCCCCGACGGCGGCAGCTGGCGCACCGAGGTGCCGTCCGTGGAGGGTCCGGAGGC
The DNA here is from genome assembly GCF_036345975.1 of Streptomyces clavifer. Taxonomy (NCBI): domain Bacteria; kingdom Bacillati; phylum Actinomycetota; class Actinomycetes; order Kitasatosporales; family Streptomycetaceae; genus Streptomyces; species Streptomyces clavifer. The sequence continues at coordinate 2,330,214 of NZ_CP107793.1, forward strand.
CCTCGGCGTCGTACTGAAGGAGTCCGCCAGGCTCGACGTACCCGTGCACCGCGTCAGTCAGGGCAGCGGTGTCTGGATGCTGAGCGACGCGGAGATCACCGAGATGGTGGAGGGCTGCGCCGAACGCGACATCGAGCTCTGCCTGTTCACGGGACCGCGCGGCACCTGGGACACCGGCGCCTCGGTCCGGACGGACTCGGGCGGCGCCGGGCTGCGCTCCCGGGGCCACGACGCCCTGGCCGGCTGCGTCGAGGACGCGCTGCGCGCCACCGGGCTGGGGGTGAAGTGCCTGCTCGTGGCGGACGAGGGGGTGCTGTGGACCCTGCACCGGCTGCGCGGGCAGGGTGTCCTGCCCGCGGACACCACCTTCAAGGTGTCGGCGCTGATCGGGCCGGTGAACCCGGCCTCGTACGCGGTGTTCGAACAGCTGGGCGCCGACTCGATCAACATCCCCTCCGACCTGACGCTCGCCCAGTTCACCGAGATCCGCCGGGTCTCCCGGGCCCCGATGGACCTCTACATCGAGGCGCCGGACGACCTCGGCGGCTTCGTACGGATGTACGAGGTCGCCGAGCTGATCCGGCGGGGCGCGCCGCTGTACCTGAAGTTCGGCCTCTCCAGGGCACCCGGGATCTATCCGTACGGCCAGCACCTGCGGGAACTGGCCCTGGCCACCGCCAAGGAGCGCGTGCGGCGCGGCCGGCTCGCGCTCGACCTGCTCGCGCGCCACGGGGCGGACGGGGGCATGGCCGCGCTCGGCACCCGGCTGCCGGGCCCGCTCAACCGGTTCGAGATCTCGTCATAACGTTCCGGAAACACAGTCCCCAAAAGAAGACACAGCCGCGCACAATCCCACACACCTGTTCTCGGTCGCTCTGCCCTCAGCTTTCCGGGCGTGCCGGCACCACCGGACCGAGGCCTGACCCACATCAAGGATGATGACCATGCGTAACCGCAGAGCCGCACTCGCCGCCATAGCCTCCACCGCCTCGCTCGCCCTGGCCCTGACCGCCTGCGGCCAGAACAGCGAGGGCGGCGGCGAGGAGAAGAAGGACGGCGCCGCCAACGCCACCATCGGCATCGCGATGCCGACCAAGTCCTCCGAGCGCTGGATATCCGACGGCGCCAACGTCGTGAAGGAACTGAAGGGCAAGGGCTACGAGACCAAGCTCGTCTACGGCGAGGACGACCCGGACCAGCAGGTCTCGCAGATCGAGAACATGATCACGCAGGGCGTGGACGCCCTGATCGTCGCCGCGATCGACAACAAGTCCCTCAACAACGTGCTGCAGCAGGCCAAGGAAGCCGACATCCCGGTGATCTCCTACGACCGGCTGATCCTCGGCACGGAGAACGTCGACTACTACGCCTCGTTCGACAACGAGAAGGTCGGCGAGCTGCAGGGCACGTACATCGTGGACAAGCTCGGCCTGGGGGACGGCAAGAAGGGCCCCTTCAGCATCGAGCTGTTCGCCGGCTCCAACGACGACAACAACACCAAGTACTTCTTCCAGGGCGCGATGAACGTCCTCAAGCCCTTCGTCGACAAGGGCGAGCTGGTCGTCAGGTCCAAGCAGACCGCCCTCAACCAGGTCACCACCCTGCGCTGGGACGGCGGCACCGCGCAGAAGCGCATGGACGACCTGCTGACGTCCAGCTACCGCAGCACCCGGGTCGACGCCGTGCTCTCGCCCTACGACGGCATCTCCGTCGGCATCCTCTCCGCCCTGAAGTCGGACGGCTACGGCACCAAGGCCAAGCCCATGCCGGTGGTCACGGGTCAGGACGCGGAGCTCGCCTCCGTGAAGTCGATCATCGCGGGTGAGCAGACGCAGACCGTCTACAAGGACCTGCGCAAGCTCGCCGAGGTCGCTTCGAACATGGTCGACGCCGCCCTGAACGACAAGAAGCCCGAGGTCAACGACACCAAGTCCTACGACAACGGTGTCAAGGTCGTCCCCGCCTTCCTGCTGCAGCCGGTCAGCGTCGACAAGACCAACTACAAGGAAGCCCTCGTGGACGACGGCTACTACACCGAGAACGACCTCAAGTAACCGGGCTCCCTCAAGGATTGGAAGGCAAGACCATGGCGGGACCCGTCCTGGAAATGCGCTCGATCGTCAAGACCTTTCCCGGCGTCAAAGCGCTGTCGGACGTCACGCTGACTGTCCGCCAGGGCGAGGTCCACGCCATCTGCGGAGAGAACGGCGCCGGCAAGTCGACCCTGATGAAGGTGCTCTCCGGAGTGCATCCGCACGGCAGCTACGAAGGGGACGTCCTCTTCGAGGAGGAGACCTGCCGGTTCAAGGACATCCGGGCGAGCGAACAGCACGGCATCGTGATCATCCACCAGGAGCTGGCGCTGGTGCCGTACCTGTCCATCGCGGAGAACATCTTCCTCGGCAACGAGCACGCCAAGCGCGGACTGATCAACTGGAACGAGACCCTCAGGCACGCCACCGAACTGCTCCGCCGGGTCGGCCTCGCCGAGAACCCGGAGACCCGCGTCGCCGACATCGGCGTGGGCAAGCAGCAGCTGGTGGAGATCGCCAAGGCGCTGTCGAAGAAGGTGAAGCTGCTCATCCTCGACGAGCCGACGGCGGCGCTCAACGACGAGGACAGCGGCAAACTCCTCGACCTGATCCTTTCGCTGAAGGACCAGGGCATGACCTCGATCATCATCTCGCACAAGCTGAACGAGATCCGCCGGGTCGCCGACTCGGTCACGATCATCCGCGACGGGCACTCCATCGAGACACTCGACGTGAAGGCCCCGGAGACGACCGAGGACCGGATCATCAGCGGGATGGTCGGCCGCGACCTGGAGAACCGTTTCCCGGAGCGGACCCCGCACCACCCGGAGGAGGGGACCGCGCCCGCCCTGGAGATCCGCAACTGGACCGTGCACCACCCCATCGACCAGCAGCGCAAGGTGGTCGACGACGTCTCGATCGAGGTGCGGCGCGGCGAGATCGTCGGTATCGCCGGACTCATGGGCGCCGGCCGCACCGAGCTGGCGATGAGCGTCTTCGGCCGCTCCTACGGCCGGTACGCCGGCGGCACCGTCCTCAGGGACGGCACCGAGATCCGTACGAAGTCCGTCCCCGAGGCGGTCGGGCACGGCATCGCGTACGCCACCGAGGACCGCAAGCACTACGGCCTCAACCTCATCGACACCATCAACCGGAACATCTCGCTGACCGCGCTGGGCAAGGTCGCGAAGCGGGGTGTGGTCGACGAGCACGGGGAGCGGCAGGTCGCCGAGGGCTTCCGGAAGTCCATGAACATCAAGGCGCCGACCGTCTTCGAGCCGGTGGGCAAGCTGTCCGGCGGCAACCAGCAGAAGGTCGTCCTCAGCAAGTGGATCTTCGCGGGTCCCGAGGTGCTGATCCTGGACGAGCCCACGCGCGGCATCGACGTGGGTGCCAAGTACGAGATCTACACGGTCATCGACCAACTGGCCGCCCAGGGCAAGGCGGTCGTCTTCATATCCTCCGAACTGCCGGAGCTGCTCGGCATGTGCGACCGGATCTACACGATGGCAGCGGGACGGCTGACGGGTGAGTTCTCGCGGGCCGAGGCCTCGCAGGAAGCGCTGATGCGTCAGATGACGAAGGACAAAGAGGTAACCCGATGAGCACGGACTCGACCGCGAAGACCCCGGCCCCCGCGCCGCCCGGCAGCAAGAACGCCTCCGGTGAGGGCCTGCTGCAGCTGATGCTGGACGGCATGCGCCGCAACATGCGCCAGTACGGCATGCTGATGGCCCTCGGCCTGATCGTGGTGCTGTTCGCGGTGTGGACGGAAGGCGACCTGCTGCTGCCGCGCAACGTCTCCAACCTGGTGCTGCAGAACAGCTACATCCTGATCCTCGCGATCGGCATGATGCTCGTCATCATCTCGGGCCACATCGACCTCTCGGTCGGCTCACTGACCGCGTTCATCGGCGCGATGTCCGCCGTACTGATGGTCGAACACGATCTCCCCTGGCCGCTCGCGGTCGTGCTGTGCCTGGCCATCGGCGCCGTCGCGGGCTCGGCGCAGGGCTTCTTCATCGCCTACCTCGGCATACCGTCGTTCATCGTGACCCTCGCGGGCATGCTGGTCTTCCGCGGTCTGACGGAGATCTTCCTGAAGGGCCAGACCCTCGGCCCCTTCCCGAAGGGCCTGCAGAAGATTGCCAACGGGTTCCTGCCCGAGGTCGGCCCCGAGACGAACTACCACAACCTCACCCTGCTGCTGGGCTTCGCCCTGATCGCCTTCGTGGTCTTCCAGGAGGTCCGCGACCGCAAGCGGCAGCAGGAGTTCGCCCTCGACGTGCCGCCGTTCAAGCTGTTCCTGCTGAAGCTGGTCGCACTGGTCTCGGCCGTCCTCGTCGTCACGCTGCTGCTCGCCAGCTACAAGGGCGCCCCGGTCGTGCTGCTGATCCTCGGCGTGCTGGTCGTCGGCTTCGGCTACCTGATGCGCAACGCGATCATCGGCCGCCACATCTACGCCATCGGCGGCAACCTGCCCGCGGCCAAGCTGTCGGGCGTGAAGGACAAGAAGGTCACCTTCCTGGTCTTCCTCAACATGGGCATGCTCGCGGCCCTGGCCGGTCTGGTCTTCGCCGCCCGCTTCAACGCGGCCTCGCCCAAGGCGGGCCTCAACTTCGAACTGGAGGCCATCGCGGCCGCGTTCATCGGCGGCGCGTCGATGAGCGGCGGCGTCGGCACGGTCCTGGGCGCGATCGTCGGCGGTCTGGTCCTGGGCGTGCTGAACAACGGCATGAACCTCGTCGGCATCGGCACCGACTACCAGCAGGTCATCAAGGGCCTCGTCCTGCTGGCCGCGGTCGGCTTCGACGTCTGGAACAAGCGCAAGGTCGGTTCGTAACACCCCTCTTCCAGAAGGAGTTGTTCCATGACCCGCACCAGCAGACGCACCGTCCTGGCGGCCACGGCGGCCGCCGGGCTGGCCGTGGCGGCGGGCGCCCCTGCGCACGCCGCGGCAGGCGGACGCACCCCGTCCAAGGAGCTGTTCGGCACCCTCGCCGACGGGACGAAGGTGTACCGCTGGACGCTCGCCAACGGCGGGACCCGGCTCAAGGTCCTCTCGTACGGCGGGATCGTCCAGTCACTGGAGACCCCCGACCGGCACGGCCGGACGGCGAACGTCTCGCTGGGCTTCGGCGGCCTGCCGGACTACGTGGCGAAGTCCCCGTACTTCGGCGGGCTGATCGGGCGGTACGGGAACCGCATCGCGGAGGGCCGCTTCACCCTCGACGGGGTGACGCACCGGCTGCCGGTCAACGACGGTCCCAACAGCCTGCACGGCGGCGACCGGGGCTTCGACAAGCGGGTCTGGGACATCGAGCCGTTCACCGGGCGCGGCGAGGTCGGCCTGGCGCTGACCCGGACCTCGCCGGACGGTGAGGCGGGCTATCCGGGGGCGCTGGCCGTCCGCGTCGTCTACACGCTCACGGCACGCGGCGAGTGGCGCATCGACTACACGGCCACCACCGACCGGGCCACTGTCCTCAACCTCACCAGCCACACCTACTTCAACCTGGCGGGCGAGGGCAGCGGCAGCGTCGACGGGCACCTGCTGGAGCTGGCCGCCTCGCGCTACACCCCCGTCGGCGCGACCCTCATCCCGACCGGGGAGCTCGCGAAGGTGGCGCGCACGCCGTTCGACTTCAGGCGGGCGAGGGCCATCGGGGAGGCCGTCCGCACCCCGCACGAGCAGATCGGTCACGGCCAGGGCGTCGACCACAACTTCGTCCTGGACAAGGGGATCACGTCCCGCCCCGAGTACGCGCTGACGGTCGCCGACCCCGGTTCGGGCCGGGTGATGAAGATGTACACGACCGAGCCCGGCATGCAGGTCTACACCGGGAACTTCCTGGACGGCACCCTGACCGGGACCTCCGGCCGGGTGTATCGGCAGGGCGACGCGTTCTGCCTGGAGTCCCAGCACTTCCCGGACTCCCCCAACCAGCCGTCGTTCCCCTCGACGGTGCTGCGCCCCGGTGACACCTACCGGTCGACGACGGTGCACGCGTTCTCGTCGCGCTGACCCCGAGCAGGCCGTGGACGGCTCCCCCTCCGTGCGGAGGGGGAGCCGTCCTGCGTCGTCAGACCAGCCGGATCATGTTCCAGGACATCGGTTCCAGGGTCGCGGTCAGCGTGCCGCCGGCCAGGACGGTGCCCTCGGCCGGGTGCGGTGCGACCCGCTCGGGCTCGGCGAGGGTGTTGCGGGCCTCTGGGTCGGCGTCGGCGATCACCTGGTGTTCGGCCACCTCGCTCAGTTCGAGCCCGTGCAGGGCGACTTCGAGGGGCAGTGCGGTGGACTGGCTGCGGTTGACCGCGAAGACGGTGACCGCCCCGGACCCGGGGTCGCGCACGGCGGTGGCGTGCAGCAGGTCCGCCTCGCCGTACTTGGCCGTCCCGTACGTGGGCGAGTCCACCCGTACGTCCAGGACCTGGCCCCGCCCGTACCGCGCGGCCTGCGCGAACGGGAAGAAGGTCGTCTGGCGCCAGGCGGGACCGCCGGGCTCGGTCATGATCGGCGCGATCACGTTGACCAGCTGGGCGAGGCAGGCGACGGTGACCCGGTCGGCGTGGCGCAGCAGCGCGATGAGGAGGCTGCCGAAGACGACGGCGTCCGTGACGCTGTAGTTGTCCTCCAGCAGCCGCGGGGCCTCGGGCCAGTCGAGCGGGTTCTCCACCGAGTCGTGGTGGTAGCGGGCCATGTACCAGACGTTCCACTCGTCGAAGGAGAGATTGATCTTCTTCGTCGACTTGAGCCGGGCACCGATGTGGTCGCAGGTGGCGACGACGCTCTCGATGAAGGACTCCATGTCCACGGCCGAGGCCAGGAAGGAGTCGCGGTCGCCGTCGGTCTCCTCGTAGTAGGCGTGCAGGGAGATGTGGTCGACGACGTCGTACGCCTCGGCGAGGACCGTCGCCTCCCAGGCGGCGAAGGTCCGCATGGAGCGGCTGGAGGAACCGCAGGCGACGAGCTCGACGGACGGGTCGATCTGGCGCATCGCGCGCGCCGTGGCGGCGGCGAGGCGCCCGTACTCCTCGGCGGTCTTGTGGCCGGTCTGCCAGGGGCCGTCCATCTCGTTGCCCAGGCACCACAGCTTGATCCCGAAGGGGTCCTTGTCGCCGTGGGCGACACGGCGGTCGGACAGCTCGGTGCCGGACGGGTGGTTGGCGTACTCCTGGAGCTCGATGGCTTCCTGGACGCCGCGGGTGCCGAGGTTGACGGCGAGCATCGGCTCGGCCTGCGGGCCGGTCTTCCGGAGGAAGTCCATGAACTCGGAGAGGCCGAAGCGGTTCGTCTCGGTGGAGCGCCAGGCCAGATCGAGGCGGCGGGGGCGCTCGTCGGCGGGGCCGACGCTGTCCTCCCAGCGGTACCCGGAGACGAAGTTGCCGCCGGGGTAGCGGATGGCGGTGACGCCGAGTTCGCGGACGAGGTCCAGGACGTCGGTGCGCAGTCCCGCCTCGTCGGCGGACGGGTGGCCGGGCTCGAAGATGCCGTCGTAGACGCAGCGGCCGAGGTGTTCGACGAAGGATCCGAAGAGCCGGGGGTTCACCTCGCCGACGGTGAAGGCGGGGTCGAGGGTGAAGCGCGCGGTGCGGGTCATGGCTTCCTTACTCGTTCGGTATATCGAATGCTGCTCGTAGCATCGAACGGGACCGTAGGGTTCACCATCCGCGGGCGTCAATGCCCTTGCGCGCGCTTTCGCGGAGCCTGCAGCGCCATGGACCGGTACACGGGGCCGGGTCCGATCACCGGAACCACCAGCCGGATCGCCGGACGGCCGGCCCGGGTGCCCGCGCCGGACGTCCGGCCCGGTTCCCGTCAGGCGGTGCCGGGCCCGGCCTGCCACGCCGCGTCGCGGGCGGCCGGGGCGGCACACGGCGTCAGCTGGTCGACACCCAGGGAGGCCGGCAACGCCACGGCAGTACGAGGCGCTCGGCCTTGGGCGCGGCCGTCGTCCGGGCACCCGCGGCGATGGACTGGATCGATGGCCGCTTCGCGGGCAGGACCGCCCCGTCCGACCGCGTCCGCATCCCCCCGGGCAACTCGCCGGCACCGGAGGGGCCGGTGCCGGCGTCCCGACCGCCCGCACACTCCGAGGCCCCGCCGCGCCCGGACCCGCGCCGCGGGGCCTCGTCCCGGACCGGGCCGAAACTTCTCGGCGGCCGTTCACGCAGGACGCCCGGCCGGGAACCCCGGCCGGGCGTCTGCTCGGACTCGTTCACCGCGGCACGCATGTGATCACGCGCCGCGGCCACATCTGGTATCCGCCTGGCGGAACGCCGCCCCCGGATGCGAGGGGGGCGGGATCAGGCGACCGACAGCGCGACCTCGATGTTGCCTCGAGTGGCGTTCGAGTAGGGGCACACCTGGTGCGCCTGCTCGACGAGCGACTGCGCGGTGGCGCGGTCGACGTTCGGGATGGTGGCGGTGATCGCCACCTCCAGGCCGAATCCGCCGGCCTCGGTCTTGCCGATGGAGACCGCCGCGGTCACCGTCGAACCGGTGATGTCGGCCTTCGCCCTGCGGGCGACGACGCCGAGCGCCCCCTGGAAGCAGGCGCTGTAGCCGGCCGCGAAGAGCTGCTCGGGGTTGGTGCCCGCACCGCTCCCGCCCATCGCCTTCGGCGGGTTGACGACGACGTCGAGGTTGCCGTCGTCGGAGGAGACGCGGCCGTCCCGGCCGTTCGAAGCGGTGGCGACGGCGGTGTAGGCCACGTCTATGTGCTGGATGGTCATACCGGTGATTCCTCCTGCTGATGCGTCGCGGCTCGCGCCCACGGACCGCGACGGCCTGAGCCGAGCCTAACGGGTGACCGGCGCGGCACCCGGATCGCCCGTCACTCGGAACTCCGATAGGCAGGGGGCATGCAGACCTTCCTTCCGTACGCCGACTTCCGCCGGAGCGCCCTCACGCTGGACCTGCGGCGGCTCGGCAAGCAGCGGGTGGAGACGCTCCAGGTCCTGCGAGGACTCACCGTCCCCGGCTACGGCTGGCGGCACCACCCCGCGGTCCGCATGTGGACCGGGTACGAGGAGGCTCTCGTGCGCTACGGACTGCACATGTGCGCCGTGTGGACCGCCGGGGGCAGAGCGGACACCTGTGCGGCGACCCTCCGCGCGGACCTCTCGGCGTCGCTCGGGCGCACCACCGTCCGGTCGGCCGCCGAACTCGCGGCGGCGGCCGAACTGCCCCCGTGGCTGGGTGATGAGACGTTCCATCGGAGCCACCGTTCCACGCTCGTGCGCAAGGACCCGGAGTACTATCGCCCGCTCTTCCCGGACGTGCCGCCCGACGCTCCGTACGTGTGGCCGCCCTCGGACCGCGGAGGCCGGTGACGGGTGCGGCGGCGGACACCGGGCGTGCGCCTGCCACCCGGCGGCCCGTGGCTCCGGTTCGCCCGTGGTCGTCGCAGGTGCGGCGTCCCCGCACGCACCCGGACGACGATCACGGGCTCACGGCCGGCGACGGGTCAGGCGTCGAGCGAGACGATCATCTTGCCGGTGTTCTCGCCGCGCAGCAGGCCGAGGAAGGCGGCGAAGCCGTTCTCGATGCCTTCGGCCTTCGTCTCGTTGTACTTGAGCTCGCCGGAGGCCAGCCATCCGGCCACGTCCTGGACGAACTGCGGCTGGAGCGCGGCGTGGTCGCCGACCAGCATGCCCTGGAGGCGCAGCCGCTTGCCGATGACCAGGGCGAGGTTGCGCGGGGCCGGGCTGGGCTCCGTGGCGTTGTACTGCGCGATCATTCCGCAGATGGTGGCGCGGCCGTGCAGGTTGAACGAGGAGATCGCGGCCTCCAGGTGCTCGCCGCCGACGTTGTCGAAGTAGACGTCGATGCCGTCCGGGGCGGCCTCGCGGAGCTGGTCCCTGACGGGGCCCTTCTTGTAGTTGAAGGCGGCGTCGAAGCCGTACTCCTCGACGAGGAGCTTGACCTTCTCGTCGGAGCCGGCCGAGCCGATGACCCGGGAGGCGCCCTTGATCTTCGCCATCTGGCCGACCTGGCTGCCGACCGCGCCGGCCGCGCCGGAGACGAAGACGGCGTCGCCCTCCTTGAAGGAGGCGACGTCGAACAGGCCCGCGTAGGCGGTGAGGCCGGTCATGCCGAGCACGCCGAGGTAGGCGGAGAGCGGGGCGAGCGAGGCGTCGACCTTCACCGCGTGCTTGGCGGGGACGTCGGCGTACTCGCGCCAGCCGAGGCCGTGCAGCACGTGGTCGCCCACGGCGAAGCCGTCGGCCCCGGACGCGACGACCTCGCCGACCGCGCCGCCCTCCATGGGGTGATCGAGCTTGAAGGGCGGGGTGTACGACTTCACGTCGTTCATCCGGCCGCGCATGTAGGGGTCGACCGAGAAGTGCAGGTTGCGGACGAGTACGCGACCCTCGCCGGGAGCGGTCACCGGCACCTCACGCAGCGCGAAGTCGGAGGCCTCGGGCCAGCCCTGCGGACGGGCGACGAGGTGCCATTCACGGCTGGAGGCGGGGAGTGCTGCAGACATGGGCTCGGGTTCTCCTTGATGGCTCACGGGGGGAAGCGAAAAATGCTTCATGACGTGAAACAACCATGCGCCCGAATATTTCACCTTGTCAAGTAATTGGGTAAGCTGAGTGTCATGGCCACCTCGCGCTCGGACCCACTGACCCTCGACGTCATAGAACTCATCGGCGGCGTCGTGGCGCGCTACCACGAGGAGTACGACCGGGCCGCGGCCGCGCACGCCCTGACCGGCGCCCAGGCCCGGGTGCTCGGACTGCTCTCCCTCGAACCGATGCCCATGCGCAAGGTTGCCCGGAAGCTCAAGTGCGAACCGTCGAACATCACGGGGATAGTCGACCGCCTGGAGCTCCGCGGCCTGGTGGAGCGCCGCCCCGACCCCGCCGACCGTCGGGTGAAACTGGCCGCCCCGACCCAGGAGGGCATCCGGACGGCCCGGCAGCTGCGGGATGCGCTGGACTTCGCCCGCGAGCCGCTCGCGGAGCTGTCCGAGGCCGAACGGACGGTGCTGCGCGACCTGCTCCGCCGGATGCTCGGCACGGAGGCGGACGACGACTCCTAGAGCCGCGTCGAGCACCCCGCCCGGTGGGGTCTCAGGTGCAGAACCAGAGCCAGCGGGTGCAGGTCTCGCTCGGTGACGGAGTCGGTACGGGATCCTTCGGAGGCTCCGGCTGCGTCGGCTCCCCGGTCGGCCCCTCGGGGCTCGACGAACCGGTGGGCGAATCGGAGCCGTCCGGCTCCGACGGCGTGGACGCGGAGGGCGGAGCGTCCTCGGAGGCGGGGGCGGAGGAGGCCGACGCGGCCGGCCCGGGCTCCCCCGGCTCCGCGGAGCCGGACGGCTCCCCGCCCGCGGAACGGGAAGCGCCGACCGGAGTCGTGGTTGGTGGGTCCACCGGCCCCGGAGCGTCGTCGGACACGGTGCTCGACGAGGGGACGGGGGCCGCTTCGGCGGAGGCCGAGGACTCGCTCACGTACTCCGCGGCGCCGTCGTCGCCCCCGGGCTCGATGGCCAGCTCGGCCAGGCTCAGCGCGCCGACGGCCAGCAGCACACCCAGCGCCGCCAGCAGTACCCCGCGCCCGCGGCGCCGGTGCGTCCGGCGGCCACGTCCCCGGGTGTCGGCGGCCCGGGCACGCCGACGCTGCCCTCCGGCCCCGGAGGGCTCGAGGGTTTCGCCCGGCCGTTCCGGCTCGTGACCGGAGTGCGCCGGGTCGGCGTAAGGGACCAGCGCGTCGGCGGGGGTTCCACAACCGGCGCAGGCCAGGGCGCCGTTGAGGTGCCGTTGGCACGGGTGGCAGTAATCCATGGCGCCCGCAGACTAGACGGGCGGGGAAGGGCCGAGGAAGGCGCCCAGGTGAGGATCTTGTGTGGAATCCCGGATTCCGAAGCGCGGCGCCCGATACGCGTGAGAAGCGGCAGGATGGGCACCATGACCGCTCCCGCCCCGTTCGGGCCGCTCCAGTTCCAGCTCGTCCTGCTGCGACGGATGGCCGACCACCAGCCGGATCTGGTGGAGGACGCCCGGCACGAGCTGAGTGCCTCGCTCGCCGAGATGCGGGAGGCGAACCGCCGCTGGCAGGCCATGCTGCGCGCCCCGCGCGGCCGGGGGGCACTGCGCCGCTACCGCTCCGTGCTCGGCGAGCCGGAGAGCTCGGTACGCCGCAGGGTCGGCGACCTGGAGTGCGACGCACTGCGGTGGCCGCTGCCGCTCTGGCCCGGTCTGCGGTTCGAGGTGATGGCCGGCCCCGGCGGCGCCGTGTGGAACGAATGGCTGGTCCGCGCACCCGGAGCGCCCGGCCCGGAGTTGGGCGGCGTCCGGGACCTGCGCCCGTGGTCCTGCACCGTGGACGAGGTCGCCAGGGCCTTCGCCCCCGTCCGGCCGATGGAGGGCAGCGCGCCGACCCGCTGGGCGCTGGCCCTCAGCGACCCGGCCGACCACCGGCCGTACGTCGCCGAATTCACCTGGGGCCTGTTCCAGCGGCTGCTTCCCGGCACCCTCTGACATCTGGCACCCCGTCAGCCCGGTTCCCCCCTACGGCTCACCCAGCGCGCGCCGCCCCTCCCCCGGCGGGACGATGCCAGGAGAGCCGGCTGCCGCCGGCGCCCCCGCCAGCGCCTCTCGGGAGAACCTGCCGTGACCGTCAGTCTCGAACAGTTGCGCCGTTGCCACGTCGCCGTCGACCTCGGGGCCGCGAGGACCCGCGTGTACGTCAAGGGAGTGGGACTCGTCGTCGACGAGCCCAGTGTCGCCGCCGTGAACACCCGTACCGGCTCGCTCATCGCCGTCGGCGCCCTCGCCGAACAGATGACCGGCCGCACGCCCGCGTACATCCGGGTGGTCCGCCCGGTCTCCGGCGGGACCGTCGTCGACATCGACATGGCCCAGCGCATGCTGCGCCATCTGCTCGGCGAGAAGCTCCGCCGCCAGCTGCGCCGCAAGCCCCGGCTCCGCGCCGCCGCCTGCACGCCGCACGACAGCGATCCACTGGCCCAGCGGGCCACCGTCGAGACCCTCGTCGGGCTCGGTGCGCGCCGGGTGGAGCTGGTCGACACCCTGATCGCGGCGGCCGTCGGCTGCGGGCTGCCGGTGGAACAGCCCACCGCGACCATGATCATGGTGTGCGGGGCCGCCACCACCCAGATCGCGGTGCTCTCCCTCGGCTCGATCGTGACGGCCGTCCGTATCCCGATCGGCGGCGAGGCCATCGACCAGGCGGTCATCCAGCACCTGCGCCAGCACCACGAACTGATGCTGCCCAGCCAGTCCGTACGCCCTCTGCAACTGGCGCTCCGCGGCAACGGTCTGACGCTCGGCGGGCCTGCGGTGACGGAGATCCACGGCCGCGACGTGGCCACCGGCCTGGCGCGTTCGGTGCAGGTCGACACGGCGGCCGTGCGGCAGGCGATCCACACCCCGCTGACCGCCGTGCTCGACGGCCTGGGCAAGGTGCTGCGCGACTGCCCGCCCGATCTGGTGGCCGACATCGCGGACTCCGGAATCATGATGGTCGGCGGCAGCGCCCTGCTGCCGGGGTTCGACCAGATGCTGCGTGACGCGACGGGCGTGCCGGTGCACATCGCCGAGCGGCCCGATGTCTGCTCCGTGCTCGGGCTCGGCGCCATGCTGGACGGCATGGTCCAGCCGCTGGTCCTCAACCCGCTCGCCGGCTGAGACCTCCGGGGCTCCCTGTGGCCGGGACGCTCGAACTGCGGGCGACGCTCCAGCACCTCGTGGACACCGCCACGGCGCTCACCGGCGCACGCTACGGCGCCCTGACCCTCGCCGACCAGGACGACGGCCATGTCACCGACCTGTTCACCACCGGCCTGACCGACGCCGAGCGCCGCCGCATCGGCCGCCTCCCGGACGGCCGCACAGGTGTCCTCGGGGCCCTCGTCGACGACCCGGAGCCGCTGCGCCTCGACGATCTGACCACCGACCCCCGCTCCTGCGGCATGCCGCCCGGCCACCCCCCGATGCACTCCTTCCTCGGCTCCTCGATCCGGGTGCGCACCGAGGTGCTCGGCAGCCTCTTCGTCACCGGGAAGAGCTCGGGGCACTTCACCGACACCGACACGGCACTGCTGCGACTGCTCGCCTCCCAGGCCGGGGCGGCGATCGGCGGTGCCCACCTGTACGAGGCGGCGCGGCAGCGGGAGCAGTGGATCGAGGGGGCCGCGGCCGTCACCAGGGCGCTGCTGACCGGCACCGGTACGACGGACGCCCTGATGACCGTCGCCGAGCGGGCCAGGGTGCTCGCCGGCGCGGTGGCCGGGGTGATCCTCCAGCCGACCGCGGACGGCGGGATGGAGATCGTCGCCGCCTCCACCCACGAGGACCCGGCGGGCATCGTCGGCACGGTCATCGAGCCGGGCTCGCCCGTCCTCGTCCAGCTCCTGGGCGGCGAGGAGGTGTTCGTCGAGGACTCGGCCACCGACCCCCGGATGACGACGCACGTACGCTCCCGGTTCGGCCCCAGCATGATGCTGCCGCTGCAGAGCGGCGGCCGGCTCATCGGCACCCTCGCCCTGCCCCGGCGGCGCGGCGGCCCCCCGTACACGGCGGTGGACCGGCTGCTGGCCTCGCAGTTCGCCTCCCAGGCCGCGCTGGCCCTGCTGCTGGCGGACGCCCAGCACTACCGGGAGCAGCTCGCGGTCTACGAGGACCGCGACCGGATCGCCCGCGATCTGCACGACCTCGTCGTACAGCGGCTCTTCGCGACGGAGATGATGCTCGAGTCGACCCGTCGCAAGGACCTGTCGGGCGACATCGAGACCGCCGAGCTGCTGGCGAAGGCCGTCGACGAGCTGGACTCCACGATCCAGGAGGTCCGGACGGCGATCTTCGCGCTGCAGCAGCCGCCGGCCGATGCCCCCACCACGTTCCGCGGCCGGGTGCTGCGCGAGACGGGCGGCGCCGCGGCGGTGCTCGGCTTCCAGCCGTCGGTGCACTTCACCGGGGCGGTGGACGCCCTGGTGCCGGAGCCGGTCGACGGGCAGTTGCTCGGTGTGCTGCGCGGGGCGCTCGCCACCGCGCACCGCCGGACGGGGGTGTCGGCCATCGAGGTGGAGGTGGACGCGACGGCACGTCTGCCCGACGGGCGCGCGGCGGTGCGTCTGGTGGTCGCCGACGACGGGCGCACGGAGAGTGGCACCCGGTCGCCGACCGTCATCTGGCAGGCGCCGCTCTGAGCGCCACGCGGGTGTTGGAGTGGGCGACACCGGCGTCCCGCTTCAGCCGGCGCAGCAGGGCGTCCAGGGAGCCGGGGTCCGCGGCCGTGGCCCGGACCAGGTAGTCGTGGCCGCCCGTCACGTGCACCACCTCGGTGATGCCGGGCAGGGTGAGCACGGCACGTTCGAACTCCTCGTTGGTGGTGTCGAGGCGCAGGGACACGTCGATGAAGACGACGAGCCCCGAGCGGGTGTCGGCGGCCGGATCGACGATGACCGTGAAGCCGCGGATCACCCCGTCGCGGCGCATGCGGCGTACGCGGTCGCCCGCCGCGTTGGCGCTGAGCCCCACGCGTACACCCAGATCACGGTACGAGATCCGGGCGTCCTCCTGGAGGATGCCGAGGATCTCTCTGTCCAGCCGGTCCATACCCGCGATTGTCGCAGCCCGGGCCCGGAAGCGACGGTCGAGCGGTGCCGGTCGGGGCCAGGGGGCGCCCCTCGCCCTAGGCGCGTCTGTCGGAGGGGGCCTCCCCGAATGGCCCAGTCCGGCGGGCTCCGTCCGGCCGGTGACCGTTGACTTGGCCTGTGGACACAGCCGCCGAGCAGGCCCCCGCCCCGGACCGCGAGCAGCAGGCCGCCGCGTACCGGAACCTGATCGTGGCCACGGTCGGCTTCACCCTGACCTTCTGGGCGTGGAACCTGATCGCCCCGATGTCCGGGGACTACAAAGAGCGGCTGGGACTCGGCTCGTTCCGGCAGTCGTTCCTCGTCGCGGTGCCCGTGCTCGTCGGTTCGCTGGGCCGTATCCCGGTGGGCGCGCTGACCGACAGGTTCGGTGCCCGTGCGATGTTCCCCGCGGTGTCGGCGCTGACGGTCGTCCCCGTGCTGCTGCTGATCCCGGCGAAGGACTCCTACGGGGCGATGCTCGCCGTCGGCTTCCTGCTCGGGCTGGGCGGTACGACGTTCGCGATCGGTATCCCGCTCGTCAATTCGTGGTTCCCGCCGGCCAAGCGGGGGCTCGCCCTCGGGGTGTTCGGGATGGGCATGGGCGGCGTCGCCCTGTCCGGGTACTTCACGCCCCGCATCGCGGAGCACGGCGAGAACCTGCCGTTCCTGATCGTCGCCGGGGCGCTCGTGGTGTATTCGCTGCTGGCCGCCGTCCTGATCACCGACCGCCCGGACCGGCGGGTGCCGACGGACACGCTGGCCCACCGGCTGGGGCAGGCGGGCCGGCTGCGGGTCACCTGGGAGCTGTCGGCGCTGTACGCGATCGGGTTCGGCGGCATCGTCGCCTTCGGCGTGTACCTGCCGACGTACCTGAAGACCTGGTACGAGATGTCGCCGACCGAGGCGGGCACGAAGGCGGCCGGGTTCGCACTGGTGACGGTCCTCTTCCGGCCGTTCGGCGGCTGGCTCTCGGACCGGATCCACCCGGCCCTGGTCACGGCGGGGGCGCTGCTGGCCGCGGCGCTCATGGCGATCGTCCAGGCCTTCGACCCCGGCCTCTATCCGGTCGGCACGGTCGCGCTGCTCTGCATGGCGGCGGGGCTCGGCACCGCGAGCGGCAGCGTCTTCGCCCTGGTCTCGCAGGTCACACCGCAGGCGCAGGTGGGCAGTGTGACGGGCATCGTCGGTGCGATGGGCGGCCTCGGCGGCTTCGTACCGCCGCTGGTCATGGGCGCGATCCACAGCGCGAAGGGCTCGTACTCGATCGGCTTCATGCTGCTGTCCGACCTGGCGCTGGCCGGCTGCGTGTACGCGTACGGGCGGATGCGGACCCTGCGGCCGTCGGACTGAGCAGAGCGGACCGGGGAGGGGGCGGACCGGCCCGCGCCCCCGTCCGCCCCTCGGTGTGCGGTCATCTCCAGCCGCATTCCTCCGGCGCCGGAGCCCGTTGGCCCTAGGCTCGCACCGTGATCCCTCTTCTGCCTGCGCTGCACGAGACGTCCGGCACCACGGCCTCCCGGGAAGCCGTCCGGTTCGGCGACCACGTCCTGACCTACGCACAGCTGGCCGGTGCGTCCGCCTCCCTCGCGCACCGGATCGCGGGCGCGGGGCGGGTCGCCGTCTGGGCCACGTCCACCCCCCGGACGGTGGTCGCGGTGGTGGCGGCCCTGCGGGCGGGCGTACCCGCCGTACCGCTCAATCCGCGGACCGGCGGGCACGAGCTGGCGCACATCCTGGCCGACAGCACGCCCTCGGTGGTGCTGGCCGGGGCGGGCGACGAACTGCCCGCCGCGCTGGACGCCCTGGAACGGATCGACGTCGACACGGCGGCGGTCTCCTCCTACGCTCCCCCGCCCGAGCCGCCCCCCGAGTCCCCCGCGCTGATCGTGTACACCTCCGGCACGACGGGTCCGCCGAAGGGCGCGGTGCTCCCCCGCCGGGCGGTCGCCGCCTCGCTGGACGCGCTGGAGGACGCCTGGCAGTGGACCGGTGACGACGTCCTCGTGCACGCCCTGCCCCTGTTCCACGTGCACGGGCTGATCCTGGGCGTCCTCGGCCCGCTGCGCAGGGGCGGTTCGGTGCGCCACCTCGGCCGGTTCAGCGTCGAGGGGGTGGCCCGGGAGCTGCTCGCCGGGGGCACGATGCTGTTCGGCGTCCCCACGATGTACCACCGGCTGGCCGGGGCACTGGCCGATCCGGCCGTCTCCGGGAGCCTCACGAAGGCCCTGGCGGGCGCCCGGCTGCTGGTCTCCGGCTCGGCGGCGCTGCCGGTCCACGACCACGAGCGGATCGCGGCGGCCACGGGCCGCCGGGTCATCGAGCGGTACGGGATGACGGAGACCCTGATGAACACGGGCGTGCGGGCCGACGGCGCACCGCGCGCGGGGACGGTCGGCCCGCCGCTGTCCGGCGTGGAGCTTCGGCTCGTCGAGGAGGACGGCAGCGTGCTCGACGACACCGCGTCCATCGGCGAGATCCAGGTGCGCGGCCCGAACCTCTTCACCGGCTATCTGAACCGCCCCGACGCGACGGCCGCGGCCTTCACCGGGGACGGCTGGTTCCGGACGGGCGACATGGCCACGATCGACGCCGACGGCTATGTGCGGATCGTCGGCCGCAAGGCCACCGACCTGATCAAGAGCGGCGGTTACAAGATCGGCGCGGGTGAGATCGAGAACGCGCTGCTGGACCACCCGGGGGTGCGCGAGGCCGCCGTGACCGGTGAGCCGGATGCCGATCTCGGCGAGCGGATCGTCGCGTGGGTGGTGCCCGCCGACCCGGCGTCGCCGCCGGGCGAGCGGGAGCTGGCGGACCATGTGGCGGACCGGCTGGCCCCCCACAAGCGGCCGCGCGTCGTGCGCTATCTCGACGTCCTGCCCCGCAACGAGCTGGGCAAGATCATGAAGAGGTCGCTCGGTGTCTAGCGCGCACGGCGGCGGCCGTGTGTCGGCTCGGGAGGCCGTCGCCGCCCTCACGGGCAGCTTCACCGAGCACCGCCCGCCCGGGCACCCCGTACGGACGGACGGCCCGCTCGGCTGGAGCGGTTACGACGACTCCCGGGCCCGCGCCGCGGCCCGGACCGGCGAGGAGGAGTCCGTCCTCTACGGGGTCGCCACCGTCGAGGGCCTCCCCTGTGTCCTGGTCTCCTTCGAATTCGGCTTCCTGGGCGGCTCGCTCGGCGGGCGCACCGGGGACCGGCTGGAGGCCGCGTACGCGCTCGCCGGTGAGCGGCGCCTCCCGCTCGTCTCACTCGTCGCGACCGGGGGCAGCCGGATGCAGGAGGGCATGATCGCGCTGATACAGCTCCAGCGGGTGGCCCGCGCCTCGGCGGGGCTGCGCGCGGCGGGGCTGCCGCAGATCGCGGTGCTGCGGGATCCGACGACCGGTGGCGGCTGGGCGACCGTGGGTGCCGGCGCCGACGTGGTGCTGGCGCTGCCAGGGGCCCAGATCGGGTTCGCCGGGTCCCGGGTACGGCCCGCCGACGCGGATCCGTACGCGTACTCGGCCGAGGGGCAGCTGGCGGCGGGGCACGTCGACGCGGTCGTGCCGCCCGGGGAGCTGGCCGGGACGCTGGGCCGGTGGCTGACCGTGCTCACGGCGGCCGGACCGGCGGCGGCGCCCGTCCCGGCCGCACTGTCGGACACGGCCCTGCCGGAGACCGGCTGGGACGCGGTGCGGCAGGCCCGCGCGGCGGAGCGGCCGCGGGCCGGGGCGTACCTGGACGCGTACTTCGACTTCCGGCTGCCCCTGAACGGCGACCGGTGCGGCGGCACCGATCCCGGGATGCTCTGCGGGGCGGGGCTGCACGGCGGACAGCCGGTGGTGTACGTCGCCCAGTGCGGCACCGCCACCCGCCCGGCCGGCTACCGCACGGCGGCCCGCGTGATCCGGCTCGCTGACCGGCTCGGCCTGCCGGTGCTGACGCTCATCGACACCCCCGGCGCCGCCAACGACGCGGAGGCGGAGCGGGCGGGCGCGGGGGCGGCCATCGCCGACACCTTCGCGGCGATCGCCGCCGCCCGGGTGCCGGTGACGACCCTGGTCATCGGCGAGGGCGGGTCGGGGGGCGCGCTGGCCCTCGCCTCGCCCGACCGCACGCATGTCACCGCGGACAGCTACTTCTCCGTGATCGCACCGGAGTTGGCGGCGGCCATCCTGAAGCGCGGCCCCGAGGACGTACGGGCCACCGCCGATCAGCTCCGCATCCGCCCGCAGGACCTGGTGGAGCTGGGGGTCGCCCGCTCGGTCGTGGGCCCGGCCCCGCTGCCCGGTCCGCCCTGATCCCGGTCGGTACCGCTCCCCGGTCCGTACCGTCCCCCGCCGGCCCTGATCCCCGGTCCGTCCTGACCGGGGATCAGGGCAGTGGCTAGGGCTGCGGGGCCCGCGCGTCGTACCGGGCGAAACCGCGCCACCGCAGCCCCAGCAGGCACACCAGCAGCACGCACGCGATGCCGCCGCCGGTCACGGCCACGGCCGGGGAGGTCAGGTCGGCGACGGAGCCCGCGACGAGGTCGCCGAGCCGTGGGCCACCCGCCACGACGACGATGAACACGCCCTGCAGCCGCCCCCGCATCTCGTCGGGCACCGCCGCCTGCAGCATGGTGTTGCGGAAGACCATCGAGATGGAGTCGGCGCATCCGGCGAGCGCCAGCAGGGCCAGGCCGGGCCAGAGCTGCCGGGTCAGCCCGAACACGGCGATCGCACCGCCCCAGCAGGCCACGGCGATCAGCACCGCGAGCCCGTGCCGCCGGATCCGTCCCAGCCATCCGGAGAAGACGCTGCCGAGGAGCGCCCCGAGTGCCGGGGCGGCGACCAGCAGTCCGGTGGTCCTGGCATCGCCGCCGAACCACACCACGGCGATCACCGGGAACAGGGCGCGGGGGTGGGCGAGCACCATGGCGCACAGGTCGCTGAAGAAGGTCATGCGCAGATTGGGCCGGGTGCCCAGGAAGCGCAGCCCGTCCGCGACGGACGCCCGCTCGGCGCCCTTCCCGCCCGCCGCGCGGTCGGGGAGCATCGAGGGCAGCCGCCACATCGCGTACAGCGAGGCGGTGAAGGTGACGGCATCGACGGTGTACGCGGCCCGGTAGCCCCACCAGCCCACGATGAGGCCGCCGATCATCGGGCCGACGAGGGCACCCGTCGTGGAGGTCATGGCGTTCAGCGCGTTGGCCGCGGGCAGTTGTCCGGGCGGCAGCAGCCGGGCGATCATCGAGCTGCGGGCCGGGGAGTTGAGGGCGAAGCAGACGGCCTGGAGCGCGACGACCGCGTACAGGAGCCGCACGTCCTCCACACCGGCGAAGGTGACGGCGGCCAGCCCCACGGAGAGCACGAACGATCCCGCCGCGCTGAAGAGGCCCAGCTTGCGCCGGTCGACGGTGTCCGCGACGGCCCCGCTGTACAGCCCGAGCAGCACCAGCGGTACGAACGAGCAGAGACCGATCAGCCCGACCGAGAACGCGGACCCGGTGATGTCGTAGACCTGCAGCGAGACGGCCAGCGCCGTCATGCCCTGCCCGATCCAGGAGACGGTGTTGCCGAACCAGAGCCGCCGGTAGTCGGGCGAGGTCCGCAGGGGCGTCAGGTCGGCGAGTATGCGCGTGCGGGGTACAGGTTCTTCGGCCGTTTCGGTCACAGGGGATGGTAGCGACCGCGTACGGTGCGGGACCCGCCGTCCGGGCGGGCCCCGCACCGGTCACGCGCAGGCGGCCGGGTCCGGCGGGCCCGTCCGTACCGCGCTGATCCTCACCGGGACGCTGCTGTCGACGGACCCGTCCGGGCGGTGGACGGTCGAGACTCCGGCGCTGGTGAAGGACGCCCCCTTCTGCGTCGCGTCCTGGGCGATGTCCACCCAGCCCGTCACGGCGCCGCCCTCGTCGTGCCACGTCTCCCGTATGCGGTAGGCGAAGGTGCCGGCCCCCGCCCTGCTCCAGCCGCCTTCACTGGCGCCGGCCGGGGACACCAGGCACACCGTCCGGTCCGGCCGGAAGGACAGCTGCACCTCGTAGGCCGCGCCCTCGCGCGTCACCTGCGCCTGCCAGCTCCCGACCGGGACGGCGTACCGCGGGGACGCCTGCGCGGTCTGGACCGCGAGCGGGGACAGCAGACCGACGGCGGCCGCACAGGCTGCGGCCCGCCGGGCCGGTCTCGACGTGGGGTTCTTCCGCTCCAGCCGCTCGGGCTTCATCCGGTTCATGTGCGGAGTCTCGCCGGGCGGGCTCTCACCGCGCTCGACCGCTGCTGCAGCGGACGCGCCGCGGTGCGCCACGGCCGGCCGGTGACAGGTTTACGAAGTCCCGGGATTCCCCGAATCGGTGACGTGTTTACGAAGTCCCGGGATTCCCCGGATCAGTGGAGTGGGGACGAGTCCCGGGAATGAGGGAACTTACGGCTGGAATCGGCGCCTTGTGCGTTCCGGACCCGGGGTCGACCGGAAGGCCCGCCCCGCCTCGCACTTCTCATGTCGTCGCAGCCAGCGGCCGATTCCGCACGCCATGGGAGGAATGTATTCCGCGGCGGGTCCGGCAGGGGTTACCACCCGCCCGAATGACCGGAATTCCCCCACACCGACAGGAAAGCCAAGCGTGTCGCTCGTGGCGGACATCTCCCAGGTCACGAGCGTGCCGACGGTGTGGGCCGGTGATCCGGGGAGGTGCGGGGCCAGGGGTGCCGGAGGTGCGGTGGGGTTGCCCGGACGGATCAACCGAACGAACATGACGATTCGTGCCTCAGGCCGACCCGAAGATCGACTGTTCCGATGTTTCTTTCGCCCGAACCCGCCCAGGAATTGTCGATTCCTCGGCGCCCGTCGGCGTCCCGAGAACGCAAGTGCCCCGCACCATGGCGTCCAGCAGGAGGGAAACAGAGTGGAGTCAGGGGAACGCACGCTCATCACGCTGTTCGAAGAGGTCGCGAACCGCTTCCCGCACCGGGTCGCCGTCACGGCAGGTGATCAAGAGCTCCGCTACCGGGAACTGGACCGCCGGGCGAACGCGGTCGCACGGCGCCTGCGGGAATCAGGAGCCACGGGCGAGGCGCCCGTGGCCCTCCTCCTCCCGCGCGGCGTCGAATTGGCCATCGGCCTGCTCGGTGTCCTCAAGGCCGGCGCGGCGTACGTCCCTCTGGACCCGGACCACCCGGGCGAGCGCATCACCTGGACCCTGGAGGACACGGGCGCCTCGCACGTCGTGACCGTGCCCGGGTTCGCGGACCTGCTCGCGGGGTCGGACGTCCTCACCGTGCCGGTCGGGGAGGACGCCGAGGCGGGGGTGCCCGCCGTGCGCGAAGGCCTGCCGCGCCCGGAGGACCTGGCCTACGTCATCCACACCTCCGGCTCCACGGGCCTGCCCAAGGGGGTCGCGGTCGAACACCGCCACGTCGTCCGTCTCTTCGACGTGACCCACCCGCTGTTCGGCTTCGACGAGCACGACGTCTGGGCGCTGTTCCACTCCGTCGCCTTCGATTTCTCGGTCTGGGAGTTCTGGGGCGCGCTGCTCTTCGGCGGCAGGCTCGTCATCGTGCCGAAGCCGGTGGCCCGTTCGCCCCGCGCCCTGCACGAGCTGCTGCGGGCCCAGGGGGTGACCGTTCTCAGTCAGACCGCTTCGGCCTTCGCCCGGCTGGCCGCCGCCGACGACGGGGCCGAGCGCCCGTTGACCGCGCTGCGCACGGTGGTGTTCGGCGGGGAACGGCTCGATGTCGGCCGACTGCGGGGGTGGATGGCCCGCCACGGTGACGCGCGCCCCCGTCTGGTCAACATGTACGGCATCACCGAGGCCACCGTGCACGCCTCCCACCGACTGATCACCACCGCCGACCTCGACGCCCCGGGAGTGAGTCCGATCGGCGTCCCGTTGCCGGACCTGGTCTTCCACGTGCTCGACGAGGACGGCGGTCCGGTCGCCGAAGGCGTGGCCGGGGAGCTGTATCTGTCGGGCGCCGGTCTGGCCAGGGGGTACCTGGGCCGCCCGGAGCTGACGAAGGAACGTTTCATCGAGCTTGCGGACCCGGCGGGGGGCGTCTGCCGTGCCTACCGGACGGGTGACCGCGTGCTGGCCATGCCCGACGGCGACCACGTCTACCTCGGCCGCACCGACGACCAGGTGAAGATCCGGGGCTATCGTGTCGAGCCCGGGGAGGTGGAGGCGGTGCTGCTCCGTGCCCCGGAGGTCTCGGCGGCGGTGGTCCTCGCCCACAGCTACGGCGAGGACGACATGCGCCTGATCGCCCACGTCGTCTCCGCCGGCGAACCGTCCGCACTCGCCCCTCGCCTGGGAGAGCTGGCCGCCGGCCTCCTGCCCGAGCACATGCGGCCCTCCGCCTACCTCGTCCGGACCGAGTTGCCGCTCACCCCCAACGGGAAGGTGGACAGGGCCCGCCTGCCCGCGCCGACCCCCGGGGGGACGAGCGCGCCCGTCGCCGAGCCGGACGAGATCCCGGCGGTGCTCACCGAGACCGAGCGGCGGATCGGGCTGATCTGGCAGGCCGTGCTGGAGGTGCCCCGAGTGGGCCTGAACACGGACTTCTTCGATCTCGGCGGCACCTCGCTGTCGTTGTTGCGCATGTTCGAGCGCGTCAACGCGGAGTTCGGCACGGATCTGGACATCACCGTGCTGATCGAGGCGGCCAGCGTCGCCGAGCTCGCGCAGAAGGTCGAGGCGGCGGGGGCCGTCTCTCCCCCGCCCCGTTGACCCGAACCCCCGTCCCGCAACGTACCGGCAGCCCACTCCCTGGAGGACGCATGTCCGCACGTCCCGACCGCGCGCCCGGCCCGGACTTCTCGCTCAGCCCCGAGGAACTGGCGGCCTTCCACCGCGACGGCTACGCGGGCCCCTTCACCCTCTACGAGCCGGACGAGATCAACGCGATCTGGTCGCGCACCCGCCGGGAGCTCCTGGACCGCAGTGCCGCCGTCTACAGCGACGACGCCGCCGTGTCGGGGGCGACCAACATCTCCAACTACGACCGCCATCTCGACCACGCCTTCCTCGCCGACCACGTCACCCGGCCCGAGATCGTCCACCGCGTGGCATCCGTCCTCGGCCCCGACGTGCTCTGCTGGCGCACCGAGTTCTTCCCCAAGTACCCCGGGGACGAGGGAACCGACTGGCACCAGGCGGACACCTTCGCCAACGCTTCCGGAACCCCGCAGATCCAGTGGCCCGGAGGGTCCGACTTCGGCGGCACCATCACCGTCTGGTCCGCCTTCACCGAGGCGAGCGCGAAGATGGGCGCCCTCCAGTTCATCCCCGGCACCCATCGCACGATGCACTACGACGAGACCAAGCGGATGCACTACTCCCCGGACAGCAACACCTCCGTCGACAAGGACGGCGTCCGGCGCGGCTTCTTCGGATACGACTACCGGGAACTCCAGATCGACCCCGACTGGAAGCCGGACGAGTCGCAAGCGGTCTCGATGGAGATGCGTCCGGGGCAGTTCATCGTCTTCTGGTCCACCCTGATGCACGCCTCGCACCCGCACGAGGGGAGCACCAAGGACATGCGCATGGGCTTCGCCTCCCGCTATGTGCCCACCTCCGTGCGCGTCTATCCCGACACCGTCGCGATCGAGGAGTACGGCGGCAGGGTCGGCCTCGACCGCTACGGGGCCGTCTTGGTCAGCGGCGACGACGAGCACGGCCACAACCGCATCGCCGAACGCACCACCCGCGACCATCCCTTCACCACCAGGCCCCCGGTCCGGGCGTGACGTCGCCCGCGACACGGACGGGCGTCGCCCCCGGCGCGTCCCCGGGGGACACACTCGCCCGTGCCCTGCTGGACACGGGCTCCGTCCTCCGCGCCGGCACCGGGCGGCTGCGGGTCGCGCCCACCTCACCGGTGAGCGCCGCCCGGCTCCCCGCGTTCCAGAGCCTGCTCGATCGCCTGTCCCGCGCGCTCGGACTTCCCGGACCGGAGCTCGTGGCGACCTCGGAGGGGCTGACCGCGCCGGAGCTCGCGGTCGGCCGCCGGCTGGCCGTGGGCAACACGGAAGGCGCTGGTCGCCCCGGAGACACGGCGGCTGCCGGGAACGCGGTCGTACCGGAGCTCGACGACCGGGCCGTGGCCGAGACCGCGCACCGGGCGCGCACAGCCTTCCCCGGCCCGCCCCTGGTGCTGACCGCGCGGGACGGCACACCCCTGCGGTGCTGGGCCGCCGGCCCCCCGGACGCTCCGGCCGTAGCCGTGGTCGGTGCCTGCGGGATGCCCGTCGGACTGACGGTGAACTGGCTCGCGGCACTCTCCACTCGGTACCGCGTGGTCACCTGGGAGAGCCGGGGGCTGTTCGCCACCGGTGAGGGAGCCGGGCCCGGCGGCCCGGTCGACCACTCCGTCGAGGCCCAGAGCGAGGACCTCCTCGCCGTTCTCGACGGGTTCGGCATCGCCAGGGCGCACGCACTCGGCCTGTGCGGGGGCGTGGTGGTCGCGCTGGCCGCCGCCGCCCGATCCGAGCGGATCGACTCACTGAGCCTGTGGCACGGCGACTGGGAACTCGGCGACGCGGCGCCCAAGACCACCCATCAGCGGGACATGGAGTCCCTGCTCGCCATGGCCGCCCGGGGCCCGAAGCAGGCAGCCGGGCTGCACCGGATACTCAGTCGCCCCTCCACCCTGGACGGGCTGCGCCCCGATCTCGCCCATTACCTCGTCCACCCCTACGCCACCGCAGAACTCCTCTACCGGTACGGGCAGTTGAACGGGACGCTGATGACCACCGACTGCCGGAAACTGCTCACCGCGCACCAACCGGCCCTCGTCGTCACCAGCGACCAGGACACCACCGCGCACCCGGCCGGCTCCGTCCACGTCGCACGGCACCTGCCGGCCGCCGAGCTGCGCGTCCTGCCGACCGGGGACCACCTCGGCGCCTTCGACGCGCGGCCCCATCTCGTCACCCTGGCGGAGGAGTTCCTGCGCTCCGTGACCGACCACCCCCGGAAGGACACATGAACGTCCACAGCGCGGCCGGGACCGGCCGCTCGACACCGGCCGCCGAGGTCCTCGCCCGGCATCCCGCCGTGGCCGAGGTCGTGATCGTCGACGAGCCGGGGACCCCCGGCGGCCACGCCCGGATCGTTCCGGACCGGGAGACGGCCCGGACTCTGAGCCGGTCCGTCGTCCTCGAAGCGGCGGACCGGCTCGGCGGCCTCGCCTGGCACGAGCCCGCCGACACGATCCGGGTGGCCGGTCTCAACCGGGGCGAGACCGACTTCCTGTATCGGGAGATCTTCGTCGAGGGCGCCTACTTCCGGCACGGCATCACCCTGCCCCGGGCACCGGTCGTGCTCGACGTGGGGGCGAACATCGGCATGTTCTCCCTCCGTGCCGGGCTCGCGGCGCCCGGCGCCCGGGTCATCGCCGTCGAACCGGTGGCCGAACTCGCCGCCGCCGTACGCCTCAACGCCGAGCTCCACGGGCTGGACGTCACGGTGCTGCCGACCGCGCTCGGGCGGGAGCAGGGCGAGACCTCGTTCACGTTCTATCCGCACAACAGCGTGATGTCCGGGCGGTACGCGGACGCGGCGCAGGACGCGGAGGTGCTGCGCGGCTACCTGCTGACCGGTGACGACCCGGGGGCGGAGAGCGCGGGCGAGGACCCGGGCGGGGACGGCCGGTCGCGTTCCCTGGACCGGCTCGTCGGCGACCGGCTGGCCGCACGCCCGCGCCGGGTTCCCGTCACCACCCTCGGCAACGTGATCCGCGACCACGGCCTCACCCGCGTGGACCTGCTGAAGATCGACGTGGAGAAGGCCGAGTCCGAGGTCCTGGCGGGACTCGACGAGGAGACCTGGGAGCGCGTGGAGCAGGTCGTGGTGGAGGTCCACGACATCGAGGGGCGCCTGCAGGAAGTCCTGGGAACGCTGCGGGACCGGGGGTTCGACGTCACGCATGACCAGGATCCCCGACTGGCGTTGACCCCTTGTCACAATGTGTACGCCCGGCGCCCCCGGGCCGGCGTCGGCGCCCCTCCCGCCCCCGTCTTCGACGGCGTCCCCACCCTGCGCCGGCTGGAGGGGGAACTGCGCGAACTCCTCGCCCGCGCACTGCCGTCGGCCCCACCGCCGGGGCGCTGGACGGCCGTCCCCCACCTCGGCCCCGCTCCTGGGGCCCCCGCACCGGCCGCGCCCGCATCACCGGCCCCGGCGGCCGTCGCACCCGAGAGGGTCGCCGTCCTCGCGCGCGCCTGGACCGACCTGTTCGGTGCGGACGCCCTACGCTCGGGCGCCGACTTCTTCGAACTCGGCGGCGACTCGCTGACCGCGGTCCGGCTGCTGGCCCGGGTGGAGGACGAGCTGGGCCCGGACGCCCTCACCCCGGATCTGATCTTCACCGACGGCACATTCGCGGGGCTGGCCGCCGCCCTGGGAAGCGGCCGGCCGGCCGAGGAAGCGCCGCGTCCCTGAGCGCCGTGCGGCCGGGACACCGGCACCGCACGGCGCCACCCGCCCGCCGACCTGCGGCACCTCACAGGAGGACGTGATGAACATCCGGGCCGAGCGCCCTCCTCAGGACCCGGCGGGGCGCTGGTTCCACCGCCTCGCGCCCCGCCCGGCGGCCGCCCTGACCCTGGTCTGCGTGCCGCACGCGGGCGCCGGAACCGCCGCCTTCGGGCCGTGGGCCGACCTGCTGCCCCCCGAGATCGAGCCGGTGGCCGTGCGGCTGCCCGGACGGGAGAGCCGGCTGCGCGATCCCGTGCCGTCGGACTGGCCGGCCCTGGCGCAGGAGTTCTCCCTCGCCCTGGAGCGGTGGATCACCGGCCCCTACCTGCTGTTCGGACACAGCATGGGCGCGATGCTGGTCTACGAGGCCGTCGTGCGCGGCCTGGCCCGCCCACCCGTGCGCGTGCTGCTGTCGGGCTGCCGGGCGCCCCATGTGCCCCGCGCGCTGCCGGCCATCCACGATCTGCCGACCGAGCGGTTCCGTGCCGAGCTCGGCCGACTGGCCGGCACCCCGGGGGCGGTGATCGCGGCCCCTCGGCTGATGGCCCTGCTGGAGCCCTCGCTCCGCGCCGACATCCGGCTCGCCGAGACCTGGTCCCGGCCCGCCGGCGCCGCCGACGTCCTGCCGGTGCCCGCCACCGTCTTCGCCGGCCTGGACGACGCGGTGGCGCCGCCCGCCGCGGTGTCCGCCTGGCAGTCCCTGGCCCCGCACGGGTTCCGGCGGAGGCAGGTCGGGGGCGGACACTTCTTCCCCTACGAACGCGCCCCCGAGTTCCTCGGACTGCTCAACGACGAGCTCGCCCTGTGCCTCGGCACGCCACGGAGGAGCCACCCATCGTGAAATCACCCTATTTCACCCTCGAACACGAAGCCTTCCGCGCTGAGGTCCGGGCCTTCCTCGACGCCGAGGTGGTCCCGCACGCGGCCCGCTGGGACGAGACGGGAAGTGTGCCCCCGGAATTGTGGAAGAGCCTGGGGCGGCGCGGCTGGCTGGGCCTGGCGCACCCGAAGGAAGCCGATGGCGGCGCGCGTGACCTGTTCACCTCCGTGGTCTTCCTGGAGGAACTCGGCCGCACCGGCTTCGGCGGGCTGCGGGCGGCCGTCTCGGTGCACGCCTACATGGCCACCCACTACCTCGCCCGGTTCGGCGGGCCCGAGCTGGTCCGGACCCATCTGGCACCGGCCGTGCGCGGGGACCGGGTCTCGGCACTGGCCATCACCGAGCCCGGGGCGGGCGCCGACCTCTCCGGGCTGTCCGTCACCGCCGAGCGGGTGGGCGACCGGTTCGTGGTCGACGGCGTCAAGTCGATGGTCAGCAACGGCATGACCGCCGACTTCCTGGTCGTCGCCGTGCGGACCGGCCCGGCCGGCCAGGGCCCGCGCGGGGCCACCGGGCTCTCCCTGCTGGTGGTCGACACCGACCTGCCCGGAATCACCCGGGTCCGGCAGCGCACCCTCGGCTGGCGCTCGGCCGGTACCGCCGCCCTCACCTTCCACTCGGTCCACGTCCCCGCCGATCGCGTCGTCGGCCGGCTCGACCACGGCTTCTACTACCTGATGCGCGGGCTGCAACTGGAGCGCCTGGTGGCGGCCGTGCTGGCCGTGGGCGGTGCGGAACGGGCTCTGGAGGACCTGTGCGCCTTCCTCCGGGAGCGTTCCGTGGCCGGCAGCGTCCTCGCCGGGCGTCAGGCGCTGGTGCACCGGATCGCGGACCTCAGCACCGACCTGGCCGCGACGCGTCAACTCGTCCACCACACCGCCTGGTTGTACGAGCAGGGCGGCCTGCCCGCAGTGGAGTGCTCCATGGCCAAGCTGCGTGCCACGGAGCTCGCCTGCCGGGTTGCCGACGCAGCCCTGCAGTTGCAGGGCTCGCACGGCTATATGGAGGAGTCCTCGGCGGCCCGGGCCCATCGCGACGCCCGCGCCGCCACCATCGCCGCCGGTCCCAGCGAGGTCCTGCGAGACCTCATCGGCCGGGACCGGCTGAACCGGCCCGGCACCCCGGCGTCCCCCGCGAGGAGGGCATGAGGGCCGACACGACGGCTACGGTCCGTACGCCGGCAGCGCGGGCCCGCCGGCCCATGGGGCGCGTGCCCGTCACCGGCGTCACTTTCAGCCCGGGAAGACGGGCTCACCTTCGCCCAGGACCGATTCGTCGCGCAGGCTGGTGCGGAGCATGCCTTCCCGGTGGAGGCGCTCTTCGAGCTCCAGCACCTCGACGGCGGCCTCGCGCGGGCAGGAGCTCGCCACTCCGATCAGGCCCCAGCGCCCGGGTACCGCGGTGATCGCCCGCGCCCACCCGAGGGAACTCCGGCGTTGCACGCCGTCCTCCAACCGCTTCAGATCGGTGTCGGCGGCCGGGCGCACCACCTTCGTGGACGCGTACACCCCGTCCCGGCGTCCGGCCCGCTCCCGGGCCTCGGCCAGCAGCGCCCGTACGTACTCCGCGCCGTTCGAGGAGAGATTGAGATCCTGCATGGCGACCACCGGGGTCGATCCGAACCGGCCGCCCAGCCGGGCGATCGCGAAGTCGACACCGCCCTTGACGAAACCGAGGTCGCGGCCCGCCCCCCGGAACGCCTCGTACAGTCCTGCCATGCCCTCGCGCGCGGTGCGGAACTGTTCGGGGGTGATACCGAAGCGCGCGCAGGTGCCCTCGTCCACGTAGACACTGCCCTCCCACACGCTGCCCCGGGTGATCTGCACCGTTCCGCCCTCGGCCAGTCCGCCGGCCGCCACGTGCACGGAGGGCGCGAGGATGAACTCGTAGCCGGGGACCCGGTGGCGCAGGTAGTGCGTGTGGGCCTCCAGGACGTAGTCCTCCGCCGACTCCATCGCCTGCCGGGCCAAGGCGTCCAGGGTGTCGGCGTCCGCCAGCGGTACCGCCGTCCTGATCCGGTCTCCGGTCAGCGCCTCGGCGGGCTTGAAGCAGCCCAGCTCCAGCCCGTACCGCTCCACCAGCAGCCCCGCGGCCTCCCGCACCTGACGGGACATCGACTTCTCGTCGGCGCCCGCCCGGGAGATCGAGTACCCGGGCAGCCTCGGCAGGACCACGCCGAACTCGGCGTGGAACGGCGTCAGTGCGAACTCGGCGTCGAGGAGGGCACCGGGTTCGCCCGGTGAGACGGGGCCACCGAGGGTGCGGGCCGCCTCAGGGGTGGGATAGAGGGTGGTCTTGCGGTTCCACCCCTCGGCGACCTCCGGGCCGTTCGCGTCCACGCCCAGGACGTCCAGCCCCGCGGCACGCTTGAGCCAGAGCAGCAGCAGTCGAGCCTCGGCGTCCATCGCGAACAGGCGCACCACTGTCGCCGGTACGTCCCTCAGCTGCCGGATCAGCAGCGCCAGGGGCGGGGCCGGGCGCTCGGAGGGCTCGGAGGCCGCGAGGGTGAGCAGGGCATGTGTGAGGTAGTAGTAGCGCGGTTCGTCGACCTCCACCGGCACCGCTTCGGAGGCGGCCACCGCCTGCCGCCACGCCTCGCCGCGCCCGACCACCAGGTCGCCGGGCGCGGCCAGGTAGACGGATCGGGCCTCACTGTAAGCGGGGAAGTCGTCGGGCGAAGCCCCCCGCGCGAGCTTGGCCACGTCCGCCTCGAAGCAGCCCTTGAGGGTGGAGGCGGTCCCCAGCACGATCGCCGGCACGGCCCCGCGCGGCACACCGGAGGGACGCAGCTCCTTCTCGGCGGCGACCTCGGCGGCGGCGAGGCCGATGCCCAACAACCGTCGGGACAGCCCGTCCAGCTCCGCGTGCGACAACAGCTCCGGACCTGTACAGAACCCTTCCCATGCCAGCGTCCTGCCCTTGTGAACAACGGTCTGCGCAGCCATCACACCACTCCAGGCGCCACTACGAGAAGGAACCGGTCGGACACAGTCTGTAGGGCCGGTGGCGCCGGAGCCAAGGGGCGCCAGGGGTGATGGCCGGATCGTCGCACGGATGGGGGGCTGCCACCGCGTCACCTCGGGTGAGGTGCGCCGGCGGGGTCGGGCTGCCGCGCGGGGCGGCAAGGAATCGACCCGGACCTGTCCGTCGGTTCCGGCGATGGCGAGCTTCTCGTGGTCCAGCTCCGTCTCTCCGGCCCGGGCGTGATCGAGCAAGGTCTGACCGCCGATGCGCAGAGCCATGTGGTGGCGGGCCCACAGCCTGCGGAACTCCTCGCTGCACACCGGCAGCTCGCCGACCACCGCGGACAACTGCCGGGCGAGGGCATGGACAAGCCTGATCGTCGGGCTTGGTCCGTGCGGAAGGACGTCGTTGCAGCCGGTGCTTGTCGGTGGTGAGGGTGCTGCGGCACAGAGGCAGGCGGGCTGCCAGCCGTCGGGCATGGGGTCGGTGACCTTGAGGCGGGACGGGCAGACGGTGCGGCCGTGGCCGTCGTGAGCCTCTGGGTGCGCTTGCTCGACCGTTCCCGCGCATCGAGCACCCGTACGAGCCGCGCCAGCTGCTCCCCCCACAAAGCCGCTCCGGCACTTCGGGCGAGCATCGGACGAGCAGACGATCTTGGAGCAACAAAAAAGGCCCCCGCTCCTGCGGGGGCCTACCTGTTGTTCCTGGTCAAACAGGTGAACCGTTACGGCTCTACGGTGGGGCGGGTGGGACTCGAACCCATAAGCGTGACGCCTCTCACCTGCGACGATGCCGAAACAACGGACATAGCCTCCCGTTTCCATCCGGCTCCATCCTCCTCGATCCGGCTGGAACGGGGGACCGTGCAGCGTTCGCTGCACCAGCCCTTCTTCACTTCAACGCGACCACGGCCCCCGAGGCGTAGGGCGGAGCCACATTCGAGGGGCAACGGATTACCCTGGGCTGCGGCGAGCTTCGTGAGCCCCCTGACACCGTTACCAACCCACAGCGCGGCTACCTTAGGTAGCGGGCGGGCCGACGGCGAAAGCATCGGGTCGTGATGTCGCCAGGGGCGCGACGTGCGGAAGTATGCCGCTCAGGTGCGGACCAGCAGCGCGTCGCGGGCGATGCCCTCCCTGCATCAGCTCGCCGTCGGTGTGCTCCACCTGGCAGGGCGGAACAACATCACCGAGGGCCCACGGCCATCACGGACGGGATCTGACCCGGCCACCGACGCCCCCCGGACTCACATGATCATTTCCAACCGATCGCGATAGCGACGCAGTTGTGGGGCGCCGCGGCCATGCACCATCGCGGACCGGGGAATACGCTTCTCGAAAGTTCGGCCGCGCCTGCCACAAGCACGGCGTCTTCCGGTTCATGGGCGTGCTCACTGCTCGGCAAGTCGGTAGATGGCGCTGTCCGGGTCGATCTTCACGATGACGCCTGTTGAGGCAAGATCGCGGAGGGCTTTGCGTGCTCGCTTCCCTTGCTGCCGCTGGTTGCCGTCACCGTGACCGGCGTCGCGGAGCGCGGTCACGGCGCGCCGGGTGTCCCAGGTGCCACCGAGGGCTCGGATGGGCTGCTCCAAGATCTGCGCGATGGTCACGGTCGTGGTCCTTACTGCTCGGCGCGGTGATACTTGCGCTTGTGGTTGGTGATGCTCTCCGACGTTCCTCGATAGCCGGGCTCGCTGGAGCACTCTCGGCACTCCTCCCAGACACCGGCGTCGACCGCAGCGCGGCTGACGGAGTGGTGGGGGCCATAGCCGTGGGTGTGGAGGAACTCGGGTACGGAAGCGCCGTACTTGAGGGCGATGACGGCGGCTTCGGCGACCTTGTCGTGGCCAGGTGCGAAGAACTTGCCGAGGCCGACTTCCTTCTCACAGCCGCACCAACACGTGCCGGTGGGGATGAGGCGGAGCTTCTTCTCTGTCATGGGTAGAGCATGCCCAACCCTTGCATTGATCACAAGGGTTTAACCCAAGGATTACCCCCAAGGGTTACTTTGCAGCCGGGACAGCAACTTCCCACATCGAGCGGGCCCTTGAACCATGAGCAGCGCACCTGGACCCCATGAAGCCGGGCGGCCGGCAGGGGGAAGTTCATCCCAGCCGTCACCTGACAGCCGAGCGCCGTCCCGATAAGGAACAGAAAGGAGAAGACCGGCAGCACTCCGGGCCCGTGGAACCCAGCGCACCCGCGGCGACACGCGCCGGCGCGCCTCGAACGAACCGAGGTTGTTACGGGCGACCTGCCGAGCAGGTCAACCACCGAACTCCACTGAAGAATCGAGGTTAGCTCCATGAGCATCACGCGCTGGCTATGCTGCGTCCGTCCCCTTCCTGGACCAACGAGGACGACATGCAGCAGTCCTGGAACAGCGACCGCCGCCGCACCGCAATTGGCCGCAACGCGCTCTCTGTACCCGCCCGCCAAGCTCTGGCCGATCGCCAGCTCACCCCCGATCGCACTATCCTTGACTACGGCTGCGGGCGCGGCGGAGACGTCAGGTCCTTGGAACGCCTCGACTGCCGCATCACCGGATGGGATCCGTACTACAGCCCGGAAGACCCGCTCGTCCCATCCGACGTCGTACTGCTCACATACGTCCTCAACGTCATTGAGGACGCCGCCGAACGCCGCCAGACCCTGAAGCAAGCCTGGGAACTCGCCACTACGGTTCTAATCGTCTCAGCGCGCCTGACGTGGGAGAAGGCCAAGGTGCGAGGCCAGGAGTTCGGCGACGGCCTGCTCACCAGCCGGCAAACGTTCCAGCGCCTCTTTGGCTCCAGCGAACTCCGGAACTACATCGAGGAAGTCACTGGCGCCCGTTGCGTCTCCGCCGCCCCGGGCATCGTCTATGCCTTCAAGGACGATGCTGCACGCCTCGGATACCTCGCGCATCGCATCGTCCCTGATGCCGAGTGGCTGGCCTCCGAAGACACCACTTCGGCCATCGCCTCGCTAGCCGACTACGTCGAGCGCCGCGGTCGCCCACCGCGCGTCGAGGAAATGCCGCGCCCCATGGCCGAGCAGCTGTCTCGTCTCAAATCCGGCGAGCTCCGGCGGCTCATCCGCGACTCCGTCGACGGCGACAAGGTCAAGGACGGCGGGAAACGCACCACGCTGAACACGCTCCTGTTCTTGGCCGTCGAGCTCTTCAGTGGCCGCGGCCCCTTTGGCAGCTTGCCCTTCAGCGTGCAGCTCGACGTTCGGTCGTTCTTCTCGTCGTACAAGGAGGCGTGCCAGCGCTCCGACCGCCTGCTCCTCAAACTCCGGGACGACGCATATGTCCGCGGCGCGATGCACGCATCCGCCGTCGGCAAGCTCACCCCGACCTCTCTCTACGTGCACCATCGCGCAATCGATCAGATGCCGACCGTCCTCCGCCTGTACGAGCACTGTGCATCGATCGCCGCCGGACGCCCCCAGGAATGGACCATCGCCAAGCTGAAGCACCAGGGACGAGCAGTGAGCTGGCTCGATTACCCAGAGTTCGATGCCGACCCGCATCCGCGGATCTCGTCCTCGTACCTCGTAGACCTGAAATCCCTGGAGACCTCGCACATCTCCTATGCCAACTCCGCCAACCGCCCGCTGCTCCACCGCAAGCATGAGTTCCTGGCGCCAGACGACCCGGACGCCCCAAAATACGAGCGTCTGACGCAGGCAGAGCTGAGAGCCGGCCTGTACGAACACCCGCACCTCATCGGCACCGAGAATGGGTGGGAAGCCGAGCTGGTCCGCTGCGGACGTGACCTGCGCGGGCACCGTCTGGTGCGTCGCGCAAATGACTGATTTCCCGCCTCGTGTCCGGCACCCCTCAGGGAGCGCCGGGCTGCATCCGCACGACTGTCGCCGCGAACTCCTCCGGGTCAAAGTCCGCTACCTGGCTCGGGAACCAGGAGAACCGCAGCCCATTATTGGCTACCCCGTCCGGTAGCCCCATTGCGGTCAGGACATGGCTGGGTGTGTAGGAGGCGCTGGTGCACGCCGACCCAGTAGCGACCGCGACCTGATCCTTAACCCTGACGATCAGTGCTTCGGCGTTCAAGCCATCGAAAGTCACGTTCAGGATGTGCGGTACGGAGTGATCCGCGTCTCCGTTGATGTGGAAGCGCGTCTTACCGAGAGCAGCGAGCATGCGCTCCCGCATTGCGAGAGCCTCTCGCTCCCAGCGCGGCTGCCCCTCCTGGAAGACCTTGGCTGCCTCATAGAGCCCCATGATGAGCGGCACTGCTAGCGTCCCGGGCCGGAGTTTCCTCTCCTGTCCCCCGCCGAACATGATCGGCTCCAGCGGAGTCTTGTCCCATCCCCGGCGGCGGGTGACAAGCGCACCCACACCCTTCGGTGCCCCCACCTTGTGGCCGCTGATACTGATCATGTCGATGGGCGCCTTGAGGTCCTCCGGAAGCTTCCCGTACCCCTGCGCGGCATCAACATGGAAGTAGGTCGGCGTCCCCCGCAGCTCCTCAGCAAGCTCAGCGACGGGCTGGATCACGCCGGTCTCATTGTTCACGTGCATGAGGGAGACCAGGAGTGTGTCCGGGCGCAGCTTCTCGAGCACGGCCTCCGTGGCGATCCGCCCTGACAGCCCCGGCTCGAGGAAGTCCACCTCGAAGCCCTTGCTCTGCAGGTGCACGAGGGGTTCGATGACCGCTTTGTGCTCGATGGCGGAGGTGATGATGTGCCGCCGTTGGTTCTTCTCCCCGTACGGCGCCATCCCGACCAGGGCGATGTTGTTCGACTCAGTCGCTCCGCTCGTGAAGATGACCTCTTCCGTCTTAGCTCCGACCGTCCCCGCCAGGAAAGTCCGCGCTTCCTGCACCGCCTTCTTGGCACGAGTCCCGTACTCGTGAGTACGACTGCCGGCGTTCCCGAAATCTTCGGTCATCCAGTGGAGGACCACGTCAGCGACTCGGGGGTCGACCCGTGTCGTCGCCGCCACATCGAGATACGCCACCACAACAGCTACCCACTTCCAGGACGTTTTTCCTGCCATCGCTTACGTCAATCGGTTAACGTACACGTCGGAGGTGTCAGCGCACAGCAAGACACCTCGCGTACGTCAACACCAGACTCGCCGCTCGTCATCCCCACGCGTGGCAGTAAGCAAAAGCCCGTACGCGCACCTCGTCGATCGCGTGCGCTAGCTCCCCAGTGACCTGCACACACGGGAGGACACCTCGGTACGTCAACCGAGGGGTCAGCGGTCAGCCCGAGTGCGTTAAAGTTGCCGAAGTGGAGAACGAAGCTGTGGCACCTGCGACCCGAGTCGTCGCCCCACGTACGTCCGCGGGGTTCGAGTACACCTTCCCTGCGATCCGCGGGATCCAGGCTGGTCGAGAGTTCTACATCTCGATGTGCCCCCTGCGCCTGATCCCCAAGATCTTCATCTTCGATGAGGACGAACTCCCCCCTGAACTAAGGGCTCAGCGCGTCCTCAACAAGGGGCGCCTCCCCGCCCTGTCCAAGTACATCCTGGACAACCCGGGCGACTACGTCTTCAGCGCACTCACTGCCTCCGTAGACGGCAACATGGACTTCGAAAGTCACAGCACTGATGGCGCCGGCTTCCGAACCGGTCATCTCCACATCCCCATGGACTCCCGTTTCTTGATCAACGACGGGCAACACCGTCGCGCCGCTATTGAGCTCGCGCTCAAGGAGAACCCCGACCTCGGCGAGGAAACGATCGCCGTCGTCTTCTTTCATGACGACGGTCTAGCTCGGTCGCAGCAGATGTTCGCTGATCTCAATCGGCACGCGGTCCGCCCAGCACGCTCCATCGGTGTCCTCTACGACCACCGGGATCTTTCCGCCCAAGTCGTACGCGTCATGGCTGGACGGTCGACCATCTTCAAGGGCTACATCGAGATGGAGAAGAGCAACCTCTCGGCAGGCTCCCGGATGATGTTCACCCTCAGCGCGCTCTACTACGGCACCCAGGCTCTCCTCCAAGGGCTTGACCTCGAGCCTGAGGCTGCTACCGATCTCGCCCAGTCCTATTGGGAAACGATCGATGAAGTCACCCCGGAGTGGGCCATGGTTCGCAGCCGTGAGCTCTCCGCCAAGGAGATGCGCCGAGACTTCATCCACAGCCATGGCATCGCGCTCCACGCCCTCGGGCGCATCGGCAACTCCCTGTTCCGGGAGTCCACTGCGCCTTCCAAGTGGAAGAAGCAGCTCACTCCCCTCAAGAACGTGGACTGGACCCGGTCCAACAGCGACTGGGAAGGGCGCGCCATCGTCGGTGGCCGTGTCTCCAAGAGCCACCAGAATGTGACCCTTACCGTCACCTACCTGCGTAAGCACCTTGGGCTTGAGCTCAGCCCTGAGGAACAGCGGGTGGAAGACGCATACCTGCGAGGCGAAGCATGAACACCCCTCTACCTCTTGGCATCCCCACTGTCCGGCGCCTGGCGTTCGATGGCCGCTCCCTCGGCGAGGTCGAAACCGCACTGACCGACGAGATCCGCGAGTTGTACACCGCGGACGAGGTCCCCTGGGTCATCGGCTATAGCGGTGGCAAGGATTCCACTGCCGTCCTCCAACTGGTATGGACGGCACTGAAAGACCTACCGGTAGAGAAGCTCACCAAGACGGTTCATGTCATCAGCACGGACACCCTGGTCGAGAACCCTGTGGTGGCCGCCTGGGTCACTACGTCTCTGGAGGCGATGGAGAAGGCCGCCGCAGCTCAGGGACTGCCCATCGAACCGCACCGACTGACCCCCGAAGTCAAGGACACCTTCTGGGTCAATCTCATCGGTCGTGGCTACCCTGCGCCCCGCCCGAAGTTCCGCTGGTGCACCGAGCGACTGAAGATCAAGCCTTCGAACTCGTTCATCCGCAACGTCGTGTCTGCCCACGGCGAGGCCATCATGGTCCTCGGCATCCGCAAGACCGAGAGCCAGGCCCGTGCGCGTGCGATGGAGAAGCATGAGAAGCGGCGCGTACGCGACCGCCTATCCCCTAACGCGAACCTCCCCAACTCGCTCGTCTACAGCCCGGTCGAAGACTGGACCAACGATGACGTGTGGGAATTCCTGATGCAGAAGCCCAACCCCTGGGGCTACAACAACCACGACCTGCTCAGCATGTACCAGGGCGCCTCCGAGGATGGCGAATGCCCGCTCGTCGTCGACTCGACCACCCCCTCCTGCGGTTCCAGCCGCTTCGGCTGCTGGACTTGCACTCTGGTCGAGCAAGACAAGTCCATGACGGCGATGATCCGAAACGACGACGAGAAGGAGTGGATGACCCCGCTCCTGGAGCTACGGGACAAGCTGGACTCTCCTTTCGGGTTCGTAGAGGACAAGGAAGACCCTGACTACCAGCCAGGAAAGAAGCTCCCTCACCCTCGCCCCGACAAGCCGGCTCGTGACTTCCGCCGTATGAACGGCCAAGTGAATATCTTTGAGCGCCGCAGCGACGGCGAGGACGTTGTCATCCATGGCCCTTATCTCCAGGAGTACCGGGAGAAGTGGCTCACAGACCTACTGACCGCGCAGACCTGGATCCGCGCCCACGCCCCGGAGCACGTCAGTAACATCGAGCTGATCACTCTCGCCGAACTTCACGAAATCCGGCGCATCTGGGTCTTCGACAAGCACGAGGTCGAGGACTCCGTACCGAAGATCTACAAGCAGACCACTGGTGAGGACTTCCCCGGCGGTCCGCTCGATGAGCAGCTCGTCATGGGCGCAGACGAGATGGACCTCCTCAAGGAAGTCTGTGATGGCGACGAACTGCACTACGACATGGTGCGCGAGCTGCTCTCCGTAGAGCGCAAGTACCGCACGATGTCTAGGCGTTCCGGCCTCTTCCAGGCACTCGAGGGAGCCGTACAGAAGGGCTTCTACGAGGACCGTGACGACGCGTACGCCTTCGCCCAGCGCAAGAAGAAGTGGCGCTCGGACGTAGCAACCAACCCGACTCTCGACGAAGAGACCGACATCGATGCTCCTGCGTAAGATCACCCTGGAAGAGTTCGGGGCCTATCGGGGCAAGCAGTCGCTTGACCTCACCGTGAAGAAGAACAAGCCGATCATCCTGATCGGCGGCCTCAACGGTTGCGGCAAGACGACCCTGCTCGACGCTATCCAGCTGGCCCTGTACGGCCCCCGCGCCAGATGCAGCGGTCGCGGTAACAAGCCGTACGAGACGTTCCTCCGAGAGAGCATCAACCGCCAGCACGACCCCACCCGCGGCTCGTCGGTCACCTTGGAGTTCACCGTCGCGGTGGGCGGCAAGGAGCACTACTACAAGGTCGTCCGCAACTGGTACACCAGCGGGAAGTCGCTCAAGGAGTTCCTCAGTGTCCTCGTGGACGAGGACTACGGCGACCAGACCAAGCCTGGCCGCCTCGCCCAGCCCGACACCAAGTACAGCCGGCTGCTCAGTGAGGGATGGGCGGATCACATCGAAGACCTCCTCCCCCTTGAGGTCGCTTCGCTGTCCTTCTTCGATGGCGAGAAGATCGAGTCCCTCGCGGACCCAGAACGTGCCGCCTCAGTCATCGAATCTGCCGTGCACTCGCTCCTCGGCGTGAGTACCGTTCAGCAGCTCCGTACTGACCTGCTTGCGCTGCAACGTCGTCAGAAGCTGTCCGACGAGGAACAGCACCTGATAGACAGCATCCATGAGCAAGAGGAGGAGCAGAAGTCCGTACAGACTCAACTCGATGTAGCCTCCCAGGACTTGAAGCAGCGCGAGATTGCGCTAGGCCGGGCTAAACGCGAGCTCGAGTCCTTGGAGCAAGCATTCAAGAGCGCAGGCGGCGGCCTCTTCGAACGTCGTGTGGAACTTGAGCAGGAACAGAAGCGAGCTGCCGAGCACCTCGCGGACCTACGTTCCTCGCTGGTCCAGATCGCTGCTGGACCGCTTCCTCTGCTCATGATGGGTCCGCAGCTCAAGGACGTACGTAAGCAGGCCAAGCGAGAACAGTCGGCCGCCGAGGCCGGACAGGTCCTCGATGTCCTGGTAGAGCGGGACAAGTGGCTGCTCAACATGCTGCCCGAGGATGCCAAGAGCGAAGTTATAAGGAAGCTCGAGGAAGACCGGGCCAAGCGGTCAAAATCGACCACGCTGAAGGTAGACCTCGAACTCCCCCACGATGCTTTGGCTCAGCTCTCCGTACTGGACGAACTCCTCGGGCGCGACAAGAACCGGGCCGCCGAGCTCTTGGCGCTGACTACGTCTGCCGCTGAGGAAGTGGATCAGCTGGATCGTCAGTTGGCGGGTGTCCCGGAGCAGAGCAAGGTGGAAGCCCTTCAGGAAGCACGGGAGGAGCAGCTCCAGGAGGTCTCTCGTATCCAGGCTGGAATCGCTCGCACCGAGGAACAGATCACGGAACTGAAGCGGCGTCGCGAATACGTCACCGCGGCCCTCGATCGAGCCCACAACAACTTCGTGCGGACCAAGGTCAAGGCCGAAGAAGTCGAACGCATCATCCGGTACTCGGAGAAGGCTCGTGCCACTCTGGAGCGCTTCGGTGAAGTCCTGCTGCAACGCCACATCAGCAGCCTCGAGGTCGCCGTACTGCAGAGCTTCAAGGACCTCATGCGGAAACAGGGTCTGGTCCAGGACCTGCGCATCGACACCGACAAGTTCACGCTCTCGCTGTCCGACTCTACTGGCGAACCGGTCGACCCGGGACGCCTCAGTGCCGGCGAGCGCCAGATCCTCGCAGTCTCCCTTCTCTGGGGGTTGATGAAGGTCGCAGGCAACCGCCTGCCCAGCGTCATCGACACCCCTCTCGGCCGCCTTGACAGCCGCCACCGCGAACACCTCGTCGACCGCTACTTCCCGTACGCCAGCGACCAGGTTCTGCTGCTCTCCACCGACGAGGAGATTGACGAGTACCTGCTGGGCCGCTTGCAGAAGTCCGTCGCCCACACCTACACCCTGGTCCACGACGACACAAATTTCACGACCACCGCCGTCGAGGGATACTGGTGGAACGCAGGAGTCTCCCATGTCGCTTGATAACGTCCGCCTCTCCCAGCCTGCCAAGGACCGACTGGTACGGCTGAAGCGCACCACGGGCATTACTCAGTGGAACGTGTTGTGCCGCTGGGCTCTCGTTCTGTCCCTCAAGGACCCGTCAACGCCCCTCGTCAAGGACATCGTCGCGGACTCCAACGTCGAGATGACATGGAAGACCTTCGCCGGCCAACACCGCGACATCTACCTGGCGCTCCTCAAGCAACGTTGCGTAGCTGACGGCAATGAACCAACCGACGAGGTTGTGGCTCAAACGCTGACGGTACACCTACACCGCGGAATCGGCTTCCTCCAAGGGCATAAGGAACTCCAGACCGTCGAAGGCTTGGTTAACGCTACGACGTAATGGGCCAGTGACCGCTTGTTTAGTGCGGGCCGGCGATAGGAAGGAGCGGCCCGCACCTTAAACAAGCCTGCAAAATACTACTCATGCCCAGTCTGGACGCGTAATCAGCTTACGAATGTCGGCCGGCACCTTGCTCGATTTTTGCATATTCGCATTTGCCGAATCACGAACAAGCCCAACCAGTACATCCCGCATTTGAGATCTACTGGCATTCATCTCGCCATGCAATACCGACAATCCACCATTGGCGTACTCCTCGAAAATATTGATGCGCTCAAACACTCTTTCATCGCTCAGAATCTGCGCATCGCCAGGGCAATTCAACACCGCGAGAGCTTCAATGAATGCCTCTCCGGTGTGGATTTTTTGAAAAACGTTGAACCGAATCGGATCCACAAATTTTTCAAACGGCTCCCGCCGCTGACGCGCCCAACCGAGAGCTGCCGCGAACAGCATGACCTCGGCCTTATTGTCAAATACTCCGTCATTTTCCGCAAGGAGCTGCTCGATCAATGATTCCCGTTCGCGAGGACGGCGAACTCGCAGGTCTCCGCGCAATGCCTCAGCACTCACTTCTCCACCTCCGTCAGAACAGCACCGTCAAACGATGAAGGAACCACTTGGTATGGATATCCCCGTCCATTGACACTGATCGAATCAGTCACATCCGATGCAGATTTCCGAGAGTGCGCGGTGATCACGTATTCTTGACCGACCCTGGGGGCCAGATATTCTTCTACCGCGCCTTCGGACTGCGCCTTGTGTGTTAGCACAATAACCTGCGAGGCCATCTCTGGCAGGAAGGTTGCAACCCTTCTCCTGTAGTCCACGTCCAGGTTACCGAAGGCAGCGTCCATGACGACGGGAAAATCGCTCATGTCACTCATCGCGTGGACATCATTCTGCGCCACATGCCGGCACTCCTCCGCTAGTGCCGCAACGAAAGCGAGCGCAAGGAGCATGTTCTCACCCGTCGATTTAGGTGCACGGCGCCGTTCATCCCCACTACCAACCCACAACTCAAGTACGAAATCCGAAGTGAGCTCTGGTACGTAATCCTTGAATGCCGCCTCTTCAAAAACACGCCGGATTCGACTATCGAGGCTTCGCCGTGTCTGCTCAGATAGTAGATCAAGGGTCCGCTGAAGAGCTTGCTCTGCCTCTTGCAAGATACGGATTCGCTTCTGGACAAGCTGGTTAGTCAGGTCCTTCATCTGAAGAGTGTCCAGTTCCTCAGCTTTCTGCCGCAGCAGATTATCAAGTTCTTTGATTCGAGCTTGCACAGCGCCCAAACGTCGGTTCTTCTCCTCCACCAAACGTCCCGTTTCCTCAAGCGAGGCTTCCAGCTTTGCGATATCTTCATCAGGGACATTCTTGAGTTTTGCCCGAAATTCGTCTAGCTCGGCATTTAGCTCGCGAACATCCTTGCGACTCTGTGCGATCCTTGAATCCAACGACTCAAGATCCACTATCGCCGACTTACGCTGCTCTTCCAGGCCTCCCATAGAACCCTGAAGTCTCGCCCAGGCTGCTTCTACTTCAGCAAGCCCCGCCCGGTCCAGCCACTGCTCGATACGAGCCCGTTCAGGGCTCCCTTCAGGCAAGTGCGTGCCACAGATGCACTGAGCTTCTTCGAGTAGGTCCTTAACGAAAGTCCTCTTCAAAGGAGCCGGCAGATCACCCCGCTTCCGCAGGGCCTCGCACGCCACCTGAATCTGATCTGACATTTCCGGAAGAAAGGCGAGATAGCCACGTTGACGAACCAGATCGTTCCGGGTCCTCAAATCTTCCTCAAGTCGATCATCGACACTCTCTTTCAGCTTCTTGACTCGATCGCGATCCTTCTGGATCGCGGCAGCCCCCTCGAGAGTGCGAAGCCTAGTCTCTACACTAACGATCTCATCCTTGAGATGACCGATTTCAGACTTTAGAAAAGCTTGAGCGTCACGCTCCTCTTCTCGCTCTGT
Source organism: Streptomyces clavifer (assembly GCF_036345975.1). Taxonomy (NCBI): domain Bacteria; kingdom Bacillati; phylum Actinomycetota; class Actinomycetes; order Kitasatosporales; family Streptomycetaceae; genus Streptomyces; species Streptomyces clavifer. The sequence goes on from NZ_CP107793.1 coordinate 2,374,461, forward strand.
TTCGTATCGGTCAATCTCCGCATTAACCTTTTCAATGGCCCCAATAGCGCCACCTTCGGATTTCAGCTTATGACGCATTTTCTTCACTGCACTCGGGAGATGCCTCTTAGCTCGCACCAGGGGCTCGATCCCGAGCACCGTTTTAATGGCGGATTGAATCTCGGAGTACGCCTCCTGCTTGGCGAGGTACTCAATTCTTTCGCCATTAATGAAGAAGAATCCACTGAGCTGACTCGGAAGAATCTTGTCAATAGTGCTCGAAGCGTTCTGCACCTTTCGCCACACACCACTCCCATCTTCAACATTCAGGTCGAAATTCTCCCTTCCTGGACTCTGTGCGTTACCACGCTTCCGAACAGTGAGGCGTCGACTCGCTCGATAGGTCTTTCCGTCATGCTCGAACCGAACGACGACCGAAGTGGAAATGTCCTCTCCGTCAGGTGCGACAATCCAAGCCTCCGAGTTAATCAGAGATTCTTTGTCTTCAAGGTCCTCAGTGAGTTTCCCGTACAAAGCCCATAGGCACGCGTTCAGGAGAGTTGTTTTTCCCCCTCCGTTGGTCCCATAGAACGTCGAAACATTCTTTCCGACGGAAGTGGAGAAATCGGCCTTCTGCACCCCACCATAGGCGCGAAAATTTTCGAGCTTAATGTCTAGAAGCTTCACTTCACGATCCCCTCGACCTTTGCGACGATCATTTCGGCGATACCTTCAGGCTTGTCAAGATTGAGATACTCGTGCTCAATTGCGAGCACCGCGTCAAGAAGTAGGCGCGCTTCCTCGCTGAGCCCTTCCCAGATCTCCGTGATTTCCTTAGCCTCATCCATCCCGAGCTCCCCTGTTACGCTATTACTATAGGTCCATTAGGTCATAGCGTTCGCGCAATTCCCTTAGCTGGGCCAAGGAGAATCCACGATTTTCTGCATACTGAGCAAATTCGATGCAACGCTCGAGTTCGCGACGAAAGAGGCTCCGCTCAATGTCATAGAGAGCCTCCTCCCCCGGTGGGACTGCCACGAAATCAATAATGTCAGCACTGCGTTTTCCTTCAGCCCGGCGAAGAACTCTTCCTCGCCGCTGGATGAACTGCCTGGGATTACTGCTACTCGCCAACATGTATGCAATGCGAGCATCTGGTAGATCGACACCTTCGTCCAGGCACCGCATTGATGCCAGTACTCTAATGTCCGTTCCCGTAGAAAAAGCCTTCAAGATCTCGCGACGGACGGTTGGACTTTCTACCGCAGTGTATGGGTGAGTCGGAATTCTGAGCTCGGAACCCGAAACGACCATAGCTTCGTCAATTTGCCGACTACCAGAAATTCCGCCATCGCGACTAGGGCGGCCCCCCTGGGCGCAGTAGACAAGCTGGAATGCATCATCTTGACGCTTCCCGAGCTCGGTTCGCAGGGCAGAGATTTTCCCCTCGGCATGACCAAGAACATTCGCCCTTTTCTGCAAAAGTTGACCAAGGCGGTCCTCAACGTCTGCCCCCGAGCGCGCTCGCGCATATAGCTTGCCGATTTCTTTAGTCAGATCCGCATAGAACTCCGACTCCTCGTCATTCAAAGGAACCAGGACTGGATAATATCTATATGGCGTTAGGGTTCCCATCTCAATTGCCTCTTTAATCCCGAGCTCAATTTTGATCTCCCCAAAGAAATCGAGAAGAGCTTCGGTTCCTTCCATGTCATGATGCCGCACGGGAGTCGCAGAGAGGCCCAATCGAAACGTAGAATTCTCTGGTAGGCAGCGCTGCATCCTCAATGAACCAAGATTATGCACTTCGTCAGCCACAAAGAGAATCGGCCATTCGATACTCTCTAGGATGTGCTGAAATCGAGCAGTGGCAAACGTGGCGTTGGTGACCACGATTGCAACGTGCCTTGCGTTACTGAAAGATCCCAACGCGGCAATGGCGTCTGCGACATCAGGCTCCCAGGACTGCCAAGAGTCCCTGCACTGAATCGGTGTCACGCCAAATTTCCTCAATTCGACCGTCCACTGGTCTGCCAGTCCGAGTAGGGGCACCACGATCAACGTCACTAGGGGACTTCCTGCGGCCCTTAGCTGACGACCAAGTTGGTCCCCAGCTGCAAGTCCTGTAATTGTCTTCCCCGTGCCCGTAGCCATCTGAAAGATTCCACGACCTTCGGCGGATAGCCACGCCTCGATGGCTTGCTTCTGGTAATCTCTCAACTCAATATCGTTGGGAAGCGTCAGCCAACCAGAGGCAGTGTTTGACGCTGACACCGCTTTGCCCTTTCCGGCTGTCGCCCTGCCCAGCTCGATGAGTTTTCTGCGTGCGGCATCAGGGAAATCAAATACTTCCAGTCGGGGCGTCTTGCCTGACCAGAGCAGCTCAAAGTCCCTCTGGATCCCAGTAACACGTTTACTGTCTTCAGATTTCCACGACGAGAACACTTGGATTGATTCAAAATTATCCAGGAATGCTGCAGCGGTTTCATTCAAAGAGCCAGTAAACGCTACTTGGTTTCCGTAGCCGTCGGCGATGATGCCGATCTTTTCGTGATAGATGCCGATGCCTCGACCTGAAGCCATGACAGCAATCTTAATGTCAAGCTGCCCTTGTGCAATCAGACGTCCAAGTCGACCAATACTTTCCAAGTCTGACGGAGGGAGAGAGGGCGCATCATCCAGTTGGCGAGTGACAGCATGACTTACGATTTCCCGATACTCATAACCTTTCCTTATTGATTCGACATCCTCAGCTGTCAAGTGAGGGCTTGCGACGAGTCGAATTAGACCGCCAGATCGCTCGAGAGCTTCCACTCCCCGTGCCGCGACAGCCAGCGAGCCACTTGTGAAGTACCCAACCGCCCTGTCATAGCGAACCGCCATTTCAAGGCACGGATTATAGAAATCCTCGGCAACATCGTGCGCGTCACTCCGATACCTGTCTGCAAGCGGAACGGACCGCAGGTCTTTCACGACATTTCCTTTCTCCCTCGGATTGCAGCCATGAATCTCTGTGCAGTGAGCGGGCCAGTCACCTTCTCTTGCCTCACGTAAGAGCGGTGCATGAAATCCTCATCGTCCCCCATAGGCAAATGATGCTGAACCGCGGGCGACGCCAACGCCAAAAGCAGTGCTGAAAGTATGTCTTCCACACTCTTGGGTCCGCAGTTCCGCATACTTAGAAGCTCGTTGATTGAGGAACCGAGAAGCGAGCGACTGCTCCATATTCCGTGAGCAGTGAGAGACCTTTCTGCTCGCGGCGTACAGCAGAAAGGGCGAACATCGACAGATGGTGAATTCTCAACGCCAAGTAGATTTTCAAGCGATTCACTGCTGCCTATGTCAACGAGTTGCCGCGCAACAGAGATTGCTGTCGACTCGCGTCCTCTTGCCGTGCGGCTCTGGGTGACTGCAAATATCGGGGATACCGCCGACAAGTCAAGCCCTTTCAAATTCCACCCCCAGACCAGTTCCCAAACGATCACAAACGGACCGTCGTCGACGTGCAGCCAGTTGCTCTCCGTTACGGGGTACTACAGATTAGCCCATGCCGCGAAGGGACTGTAGCGTTAACGCGTTTTGCCCGGACGACGGCCGTCGAGACCGGCGGCGAAATCGACGATGGCGCCTGGGTCGCCGAACTCACCGGCGACTTCCTGACCGGCTGGCCCAAGGGCATGCGGCTGATCGTCAGGAAGGAACGACCGCACCCCGGAGCCCAGCTGCGGCTCAGGGATGCGGACGGTATGTGGCTGACCTGTTTCGCCGCCAACACCTCGGACCGCCCGATCGCCGAGCTCGAGCTCTGTCACCGGCTGCGGGTCCGGTCCGAGGACCGCATCCACGCCGCCCGGGCCGCCGGCCTGCGCACCGTGCCCCTGCACCGCCCAGAACCGGATCTGGCTGGAGATCGTGCAGATCGCTCTCGACCTGCTGGCCTGGATGCCGATGCTCGCCCTGACCGGCAAGGTCAGGCTCTGGGAGCCCCGCCGATTACACTCCGCCTGTTCACCGCTGCCGGACAACTCGTGACCACCGGCCGTCGGAATCCTCCGCCTGGACCGGCCACATCACCGCAGCCTTCGACCGGCTCACTCAACTGCCCAACCCCGGACGCCCAGCCGATTCCCCGCCCCCTTCGATAGCACCTCAACGCCCGGAGCAGTGGAATCCGGCACCATCCCGAGGCGACACTCGGGCCTTCGGCCTGCACGGCCTCAGCCCAGGGCACGAAGACGGTCCACCGGCTCCGCTGGCAGACCGTCACGAAACGGCGAGGCTAACGTCTCTGGCAGCGATCCCGTAGCTCGGCGATGAGTGCCCTCTCGTGCATGTTGAGATCCCCGTCGACGGTGGCGACCCGTTCGGCAGCGTAGACAACATCGCTGAGGTCCCCGGATTCGGCGTCGATGCGGTGCCATACCTCGGCAGGGTCGATGGTGATGACGTTGGCGAGTTCCTCGTCGTCGACCTGATGCCGTTCCCGGGCAAGCTGCATCAGCCGCTGGAACAGCAGTTCCTCGGCGTCAGTGATCTTGCTGTCCGCGTTGATGACAAGCCACGCCACCCACAGCATCGGGCGCAGGTGCCGCGTACGTCGGATCAGAGTGTCAGCAAGTTCGATCACCTCTGCTTCGTCACGAAACACGGATTTGGCATGACGTCCTGCAGCCATGGTCGTGTAGCGGTTTACGAGGATGGTGAGGGGGATCCCGACGCCGGGGATGCCGAACTTGATGACGTTGCGTTGCAGGAGGTGCTTCCCGACAAATGGAAGGCTTTTCGCGGCGGTAAGGACCGGACCGGAGTAGTACTTCTTGAGGACTTGCCGAACTAGGCCGGGTACGAACTTCATACTGCCGCGGGCGGCCTCTCCGGCCTTTATGCCGAATGCCACCCGGACGAGTTTCATCATGTCTTCGGGATCGTCCACGTCCAGGGGAATCCGGTAGATCACCGCGATGTCGTAGGCCAGGCGCATCTGCAGCTGGGTGATGTACGTCAGGTCAACCATGAACGTCACGACACCGGCCGGAACAGCGGCGGGGCTGGCGCCACCCAACGACCCGATGGTCGCGGCGATCGTCCCGGTGTAGAGGCCGGAGGTAATCCCGCCTTCAATCATGGCGCTTTTTGCCGCCAACTTGATCTGCCGCCCGACGATGCCGTCCGCGGGTACACCCTTGTACTTCTGCTGGAAGTACTCCCAGGTGGCTTTCTCGGTGTACGACCGCAGTGCCTGGGCGCAGAGTTTCGTGAACCAGCCGCCCGACTTGATGTCGTCCGCGCTCAGCCTCGTGACGAACTCCCGCAGTTTGGCGCGCTCCTGTTCGACGGCCTCGCGGTCGGCATCGTCATCGCCGGCGTTGACGGAGCCAGGCAGAACTTCGGTCACAGCGGGGTCCCCTCCCAGATGGTTTAGCTACTGCAAGGTTGCCAGACGTGGGCACTGCCGGGGTCAGGTTTACTCCCGCTCGCTGAGGGCGTCGGGGGCGGCGGGGACACAGCCCCTCGCCGTCCGTCCGCCGGGGGCATCGCCGCTGACGTGCCCGTAGATCTGCGTAAGCACATGACTGAGCCTCTTCCAACCTGACGGGCGGTTGGATCGGCGCCCCGGCGGCAGACATGAAGAAAGCTCCTGGTAGACGGGTTCACGATCAAGATCACCAGTCCGCCAGGAGCTCTCGTGCTTGCCTACCCGTCTGCCATCGATCTGTCCAGCCGCACCCTCCAGCGTCTTGCCGGCCTGCTCGTGGGTCACCGGCGCCGGATCGGCTCCCGCTGGCGCCGCCTCACCTGTGGCCGGCAGGCCCTGCTCGTCCTCGCGCACTTGCGTTGCGGTGACACCTACGCCCGCCTCGCGGCGGGTTTCCACATCGGGATCGCGACGGTCTGCCGCTACATACACGAGGCCGTCGATCTCCTGGCCTCGCTCGCTCCGACGCTGGAGCAGGCCATGGAAACAGTCCGCAGGAAGGCGTACGTGATCCTCGACGGCACGCTCCTGCCGATCGACCGCATCGCCGCCGACCGTCCGTACTACTCGGGGAAGAAGAAGCATCACGGCATGAACGTGCAGGTTCTCGCCGACCCGGCCGGACGCCTGATCTGGGCATCGGCTGCACTGCCGGGAGCCACGCACGATCTGACCGCGGCCCGGACCCACGACATCCCGGCCGCTCTGACCGCCGCCGGCATCAAGTGCTGGGCGGACAAGGCGTATCAGGGTGCGAGCTCGAGCATCCGTGTCCCGTTTCGGGGCAGGAACCTGCGCGGCTGGCCGGCGTCACAACCGGGACCATGCCAAGATCCGCAGCCTCGGCGAACGCGCCATGGCGATCCTGAAGAACTGGCGGCTCCTTCGGAAGCTCCGTTGCAGCACCACCCGGATTACCGCCATCGTCCGAGCCATCGTCGCCCTTGAACTCGCCATCTGATCAAGATGGAGAGCGCCCAATCGGTGGGGTCAGGTCACCGAGATTTGCCACTTGCCGTGGTCGGACAGGGTGACGTATCCGTGCTGCGGAAGGCGCAAGGTGCCCTTCTGGTTGGCAGCGGAGGTGAAACGGATCAGCTGCTTCCCGCCGTCGGCCGGCGTGAAGATGATGGTGCCGCAGGAGTCGATGAAGTCGTAGTGCACAACCGGGGCGTATTCGAAGTACGGCTTGGGGCTGAAATAGCCGAAGGTCTCGGTTCCCTTTCCCTGGGCTGTGTTGGTCGGGAGCCGAGGCAGCGCGTCGCTGTCCACGACGCGCACCTTCCACCGGCCCAGGCCACTGGCGCCCTCGTTGCCCACCGTGCTTCGCCAGATGGCGAGGGCGTCGCAGTCGGCAGGCAGGACGATGTGCGACGGCCCAGTCCGGCCGATGGTGACGAGCGTGTCATGGGCCCGCTGATGATAGGGACCTTTGCGCACGGTCGACAGGTCGAATCTCGTGGTGAAGCCCCCGTGGAACTCCAAGAGGACCGGCTTTCCGTCCCCTGCGCCCGGTATCTCGACAATCCGGCTGCGCCAGCCAGACCATTTAGCGGACGTGGTGCTGCCCACGTTCCCTCCCCTGTGTCGGTCGCGAAGCGCTCGGGAGTCATGGTGGCACGCGGGCCCGGACTCCGGCTCCGCTCCAGCCCGACGGGGGCCAGCTGTCGCTCAGGAGAAGAACCTGGCACCGCCAACGCCGGGGCGGACGACGCCTTCGGAAGACCGGCTTTCCGTAGGGCGGCAGGCTACCCACACAGGAGATTCAAGGGGCTTCGCGCCATCGTCCCTGCTGAACTACCCGTCAGGTTGGAAGAGGCTCACTGACCGGCCAGGGATCGCCTACAGAAGATCCCGGCCTCTTTGTTCACAGACAACACGCGCAGGAACCGAGGCGGTGCGGACGACCCATCCATAGAACGCTGTCATGGCGCACGGGCCCCGCAGTTCCATGACCTACGCAGGCTTACGCCCCCTGCCATCCGCTAGACGGCCTGCCGTTACGCAGCGGTCTGGGCTGTCTGAGGTCGGGCGCCCAAGGTCTGACCCAGTGCCCGTTCGACCGAGACCAGGATGACCACCCGCTCGGGGTCCGGGGCCGGCGTACGGCCGTATCGCTTTCCGTAACGGGCAACCGGAGTGGATGTCCTGGCTGGCCAACGAGTCCGTTCGGGCTCGGTACTGGGCGAAGGTCTACCGAACCTCGTCAACCGAGGACTGCTGGTTCTTCTTCGGCGGGATCTCCAGCACCGGCCACGCCAGCTTCAGGGCTGCGTCGCGGCCGGGCAGGACGCGACGCGGCACGGTGCCGGGCCACCTCTACGGATACCAACTCGCGCACGGTGTCATCCCTCGGCTCGGCTGGGGTACCGACAGTCCGACCGTCTGCCACACCTGCGACAACCACTCCTGCCAGCAGCCGACGCACCTGCGACTGGGGACAGCGGCGGAGAACCGGGCCGAATGGCTGACTCGCCGTAGAGACCCGGGTAGTCCCCTCGCAGACCTCCGCGGCCCGGCCGGACGCTCCCGCGCGATCGGTGATGCGATCCGGGCTGGCCTGGAGGGCGGGGAATCCGCAGAGCCAATCGCCGCTCGCATCCGGGCCGCGGTCTCCGCAGGCCGACCCCTCAGCCTCTGGTGATGTACGGCTGGGTTTCGTACCGCAAGGGGCCGCTCCCTGGCTAGAGTCCGCTCATGCCACAGCACCAAGAGCTCATACACGGAACGCTCGTCGTCACCCAGGAGATCGCCTACATCACCCCCGCTCAGCGCCGTGAGATAGGCATGACTACGCGTGATGTGCACCAGAACGCGCTGTACCTCATCGACCCTTCGCGGATGGTTCCTCCGGGCTGTGACATCCAAGGTTGTACCTACCGGCCGTCGGAGACAACCCGTTTCAGCACGCCTGCATGGGCTACCCATCGCGTCTCGAAGTCGAGGGGTTTGTTCCGCAAGCGCAGGGCGTATTTCTCGTGCCCTGAGCATCTGGACACGGTGAAAGCCGCGCTTGTCTTCGGCCACAGCGGCGACCCCAACCCCTGACCCTCATACGCACCCTCGGCACGTGCTCGGCAACGACGTGTTCACCATCAAGGACGAGGAGGGGGTGAAGGAATCCAGCTCCGCTTCCACGCGGACTCCATCGCCCAGATCATGACGGTGCAGGCTGGTGAAAACCGGGGCGGATCCGGAGTACTGGTCGAGTACAACCTCGCCGACGGAACCGGCGGGTACCAGAACCTGATGAGCGCGTTCGTCCGCGGCAGCTGCGCCGCACTCGAACAGCACGATCCTTGGCTCAGAGCAGCCCATCCGGATCGGCTGAGGCGCCAAGGCGGACACAGCGGGCGCCCTGCTCTGCCCGCCCAGCCCAGTCCAACAGCGCCCTGACCGGAACGAGCCTGCCGCTGGCCTGGATGAGGATTCCCGCGAGTGCCGCTGAGCGGTGACCAGATATCTGTGCGGGCGATCCGGTGCGGCTGCGACAATGAGGAACGAGCAGCAGATGCGGCCGTGGGAGCAGCAGACGCACCCGGCCCGCCTGACAGGAACATGCGATCCGGGGGACCGTGCCGAAGAAACGCAACGCCGCCCAGCGCATCGGGGCGATCGGAGAGGACCGGTTCCGGCTCTCCTGCCAGGAGAACTTCATCATCCCCAACAAGGTCGAACACGACTTCGGGTTCGACTTCCTGTGCCAGCCGGACCTGGCCGCGAGTTTCGGCCGGACCGGACCGGTATCCGGAGTTTTCGTCGGCTTCAGCGTCCGCGCGACGAATCGGGACGACGGGCGGATCAGGCTGAACCGGGCAGATGCCGAGTGCCTCCTGGCGGCCCAGTTCCCAACCGGTCTCGCCCTGGTACAGCTGAACGGGCCGAAGTCCGCGGCCGTCTATTTTCGGATGATGGACGCCGCCTTCATCGTGGAGCTGTCCCATTTTCTGGCGTCTGCCAAAAAGGCTAAGCACTTCACCCCTACGGACATGCGGCCCCTAGCGGAGATCCGGGACGCGATCGGGGAGGTCGGCGCCCCCGGCTACCTTGAGCAGGTACGTGCCGACGCTGCCCGGAGGATTGCCGAACCGATCACCGGACCAGTCCAGATCCAGATCCACCGCGATGCCGACAGCCAGGCAACCCTCATCACATCCTTGGACCTATACGCGTGGTTCGAGCAAGGAACCCCCGCTGAGCAGGAGGCGCTCTACCTGGCGACCTTCGGTGAACCGGCGCGACGTGACCAGAGGATGCGCGAACTCGCGCTGAACGGCAAGGTCATGGGGGGTCTGGCGCACCTGCCCGAGCCGTATGTGCTGGCCGGTTTCGTCATGGACCATCCCACCACGGTGTGCGTCCAGACCACTCCTGTGTCCGCGGAACTGCCGGTGCTCCGCACCGCCAACGAGCACCACTTCGGTTACGTCTACCCTGCGGGCTTCGCCCTGACCGTTTCCGCCCGAGTCGAGAAGGACGGTCAGTACGTCCACCTGATGCAAGCACTCGCCGACCCGGACAGCGACGCTCTCCTTGCCGACCATCCGGTCCTGCTTGAATTCCTCACCACCTGCCACCCCGAGTCGGTCTTCTGTTTCGACAACGGCGACGGACTGACTCTCGATGTGACGTACTTCGATAGCTTGGGCGATCTGGCCCGGTGCGCAGCGGCCTACCGCGATGCCCATGGCCTGGACGGCTGGGACGCGGTGCCTGTCATGGTCAAAGACATGGCCAGCCCGGAATCCCGAAACTCCCTTGTGTTCCTCGGCTCGGCAGCCGACCCGCAGACCCAGCCGATTCCCCGGGGACTCCTCTTGGCGGCGCCGGAGGTGGAGGAGAAGGACTGCGACACCGTGTCTGGGACCATTCACGTCCCAGTTGTCTGCAACCTGGCCCACTCCAGCCTCGTCGCCTGGTTCTCCGGCCACGGATCCGTGCTGTTCCATGATGGTGATCTGTGCGGATTCAAGGTGCCCGCCTTCCGCGTGGACACCATCGAGGTGCTTCCCCGGGTGCCGAGCCGGTCCCTGTTCCCACGAGTCCTGCTCGGTCCGCGGACGCTGATCTGGGACGAAGGACGGTGGCGGGAGAGCGACGCCGACACCCGGTTTTGGGCAGACGACGTTCGCTTTCGCTTCCAGCAGGACTAGTACTCCACTGTCTGACCTGCGGGTTTCGGCGGGCGGCTGGAGCACTAAGCCACTTTAGACATGACGTCCGGAATTGCGGCACCCATCGCCCACTCGACGGCTGCCACGACCTCGTCGTCCGAAGCCTCCAGGAGGTGTCCATACCGGTCGACGGTCGTCGTGATCGACTCGTGGCCTAGCCGGGCCTGTATCACCGGCAGAGGGACCTTGCCGGCGATGAGCCAGGAAGCGTGCGTGTGGCGGAGGTCGTGAACACGCGGCCGCTTGGTGAGGCCGGCGGCGTTGGCCGCGTCCAGGGCAGGCTTCCAGCGGTGTGCGTAGAAGACGCCGGAGTGCCACGCGGCCCCCTCTGGCGCCGTAAAGACCAGGTCGGTCGGCTTCTTCCCCAAGCACCGCCGCTTGAACAGCTTCACCTGCTCCGGGGTGAGTACGAGAGTCCGTCGCGACTTCTTCGTCTTCGGGGCGCCGAGGAAAGTCCCACCCTCGCCGCGCCGCTTCCAGGCGCGCTGCACGCGGAGTGTCGGCCGCTTGGACGCGGAGGTGAAGTCCCGAGGTTGCAGTGCCGTCACCTCGCCCCAACGGAGACCGGTACTCACCAGCGCGCATCGACGATGTCGACAGCGTCGGCACGCACGTGCCTCTTGAGGAGGGCGTACTCCTCGGGTTCGAGGAAGACCTCGTCATCTTCGGTGTCGTTCCCCTTCGGCAAGCGGGTGTGAGCGCACGGGTTCGACTCACGCAGGGCAGGGTCGGCGCTCACAGCGGACTGGAAGATGCTGTAGAGCAAGCCGTGAAGATTGGCGATCGTCTTCGGCGCATACGCCCGGCGCTTCGTGCCCGCAGGGTGGAGGGGCCAGGCCTCCCGTGCTGAAGGTCCAGAATCCACAGACTGATGTGATCTCGGGTGAGCCTGCTCCCCCGGTCCGAGACGGACAGATCACCGAACCACGGGATCATGTGGTTATCGATGAACCTGGTGTAGTTGGTTCTGGTGTGTTCGGATATGTCCGTCAGCAGCCCCACGTAGGCGTGCGCGTAGGCAGAAAACTTCTCCGAGTCCGGCATCTCAGGCTCGCCCGGCTTGACGAAACCCTCACCCTTGACCCACTCCGGCGGCCATTGCTGTCCGTGACCATTCACCAGGTCGCGGAAACGTTTCGCCGCCCCTTCGTCGTCGAAGGTCTCGCGCTGGGTCTGCCCCGTTCGGGAGCCACCAGTCCGCCACATCACGGTGTAGGAGGGGTCGCCGCTCAGGCGTTCGTTAGTCCTGACGTAAGCCATATGAAGGAGCCTACGGCGAGTCGGTGCAGCGTTCGTGCAGCGAACGGCGGGGCCCGACTAGCGTCGAAACGGCGTTTCCGCAGGTCACGACGTTTCTGCTGTGGTGGGGCGGGTGGGACTCGAACCCACGGCCGACGGATTATGAGTCCGCTGCTCTAACCGGCTGAGCTACCGCCCCGTTTCGGCGTGGCGCGTACATGTGTACGCGCCGTCTGCCGCAGCATAGCCGGTCATACGATCTCTCGCTGCGGTTGGCTGCCTTCACGTGACCATGAAGACAGCGCTGCGTGCTGCCCGGTTCCGGGCGTCCCGAAGTCACCCCGAAAGAGTCACCGGAGCGTCCGCGGGCAGCCTCCGGGGGCACGCGAAAAAGGACCCCGAAGGGTCCTCTTCCGTTCCGCTCCCCCGACTGGACTCGAACCAGTAACCCTCCGGTTAACAGCCGAATGCTCTGCCAATTGAGCTACAGGGGATCGCGCTCCCCCGACTGGACTCGAACCAGTAACCTGCCGGTTAACAGCCGGCTGCTCTGCCAATTGAGCTACAGGGGATTGCTGCGTTGCGTCGAATCGTACCTGCCTGGCGGCTGCCGAGCGGCGCACGTTCGCTGCGACACATACATTAGCGCAAGCAGGGGGGTGCTCCGCCAATCGGTATCGCCCGGGGTGATCTCCGGTGTCCGTGGGTAGGCGGGCAGCACACGTCGCACAGAGCGAAGGAAGGGTGGCATCCATGCGGTACCGGCTCACGTTCATCGTCGGAGTGGCCCTCGGTTACGTGCTCGGCACGCGAGCCGGGCGCGAGCGTTACGAGCAGCTGAAGAAGTCGGCGCAGCGCGTCGCCGAGAACCCCGCCGTGCGCAACGCCGCGGAGTCGGCCGCGCAGGGCGGCCGGGAGTTCGCGGGCAAGGCGTACCACTCGGTGAGCGAGAAGGTCGGGGACAGGGTGCCCGTCTCCGTCTCCGACCGGGTGCGCTCGCTGCGCGAGCGCAGTGGCCACAACGGTCACACCGGCAGTGACGACTGGGGCACCACGAACACCTGACCCGCTCCGCACCGGGCGTCCTCGGCGCCCGGTGCGGAAAGGTCCGCCGGTGCGGCAGAATCGTGGGTATGGGCATAGTCGCCGGCTTGGACAGTTCATCCGCCTTCACACACATCGTCGTCTGCGACACGGACACGGGTGAGGTGCTGCGGCAGGGGTACGCCGCGCATCCCATCGAGGCCAAGGCCTCCGAGGTGGATCCGCAGACGTGGCTGCTCTCACTCGGTGAGGCGGCCTCCAACGGGCTGCTCGAAGGCGTGGAGGGCATCGGCGTGTCCGCGCAGCAGCACGGTCTGCTGCCACTGGACCGCCAGGGCAATCTCGTACGACCGGCGCTGCTCGGCAACGACCGGCGGGCGCAGGTCGCCGCAGCCGATCTGGTCGACGGGCTCGGCGGGCGTCAGGCCTGGGCCGAGGCCGTGGGAAGCGTGCCCCAGGCCGCACAGCCGGTGTCCAAGCTGCGCTGGCTGGCCAAGAACGAGCCGGAGAACGCGCAGCGCGTCGCGGCGGTCATGCAGCCGCACGACTGGCTGGTGTGGCAGCTGCTCGGCCGGCCCGCCCGTCGTACCACGGACCGCGGTGCCGCGTCCGGCACCGGTTACTGGTCGGCGGGCTCCGGCTCCTACCGTCCCGACCTCGTGGAGCTCGCGCTCGGCCACCAGGCGGCGCTGCCCGAGGTGCTGGGCCCGGCCGACGCCGCCGGGACGACGCCCGAGGGCCTGCTGATCTCGGCGGGTACCGGCGAGACGATGGCCGCGGCGTTCGGGCTGGGCGTCGCGGTCGGGGACGCCGTGGTGTCGCTGGGAGCCTCGGGTTCGGTGATGGCCGTGCACCACGAGGCGCTGGCCGATCCGAGCGGGATGATCACCTCGTTCGCCGACGCCACGGGCATGCACCTGCCGGTGGTCCACACGTCGAACGCGGTGCGGGTGCTGCGGGGTTCCGTGGAGATGCTGGGCCTGGGCGATCTGGACGAGCTGTCCGCGCTGGCCCTGAAGTCGACACCGGGGGCCTCGGGTCTCGTGCTGCTGCCGTATCTGGAAGGTGAACGAACCCCGCAGCTGCCGCACACGGCGGGGACGCTGAGCGGGCTGCGGCGCGAGTCGATGAAGCCTGAGCACCTGGCGCGGGCGGCCTTCGAGGGGATGCTGTGCTCGCTGGCCGACGCGCTGGACGTGCTGCGCGGCCGGGGCGTGGAGGTGCGCCGGGTGTTCCTGCTGGGCGCGGCGGCCGAGCTGCCGGCCGTACAGGCGCTGGCGCCCGCGGTGTTCGGTACGCAGGTCGTCGTACCGCAGCCCGCCCAGTACGCGGCGCTGGGTGCGGCCCGGCAGGCGGCGTGGGCGCTCGGGGTGTCGCAGGGGACGCTCGACCCGCGGACTCCCCCGGCCTGGCGGGCCGCGGCGGCGCAGGTGCTCGATCCCGGCGAGGAGCTGACCGTGGGCCGCGCGGTGCGCCAGCAGTACGGGGCGACCCGGGACCAGATCCACCCCGGGGCGTTCGGCGGTCCGGCCTGAGGGGCGCGCGGCCCGGGCTCCTGCCCGGGCCCGCGGACCCGGCCCTCCTGACCCGGAGTCCCCGAACCCGACTGCGTCTTGATACGGGCGTCCTGCATACGGGCGTCTTGATACAGGCGTCTCGATACGGGCGTCGTGATCCGGACTTCTTGACCCGGGCTTGAGGAAAAGTGTTGGAAGTCGTGGTGCGGCGTACCGGAGGATGGACCGGCCTCTGCCGTTCGCCGACTCCGAGAGAACCGCGTGCTCATAAAACTCCTGCGGACCTATCTCGGTCCGTACAGACGACCCATCCTGCTGCTGGTGCTGCTCCAGCTCCTGCAGACCTGCGCCACCCTCTATCTGCCCAGCCTCAACGCGGACATCATCGACAGCGGTGTCGTGAAGGGGGACACGGGCTACATCCTGGAGTTCGGCGGCGTCATGATCGTCGTCAGCGTCGCCCAGGTCCTCTGCAACGTCGGCGCGGTGTACTACGGCGCCCGGACCGCCTCCGCGCTGGGGCGCGACGTGCGGGCGTCGGTCTTCGACCGGGTGCAGTCGTTCTCCGCACGCGAGTTCGGACGCTTCGGGGCGCCCTCGCTGATCACACGGACCACCAACGACGTGCAGCAGGTCCAGATGCTCGTCCTGATGGCGTTCACCCTGATGGTCTCGGCGCCGATCATGTGCGTCGGCGGCATCATCATGGCGCTCGGCCAGGACGTCCCGCTGTCCGCGGTGCTGCTGGCCGTGGTGCCGGTGCTGGGCATCGCGGTGAGCCTGATCGTCAGGAGGATGCGGCCGCTGTTCCGCACGATGCAGGTGCGGCTCGACACGGTGAACCGGGTGCTGCGCGAGCAGATCACCGGCAACCGGGTCATCCGGGCCTTCGTGCGCGACGGCTACGAGGAGGAGCGCTTCCGGGGCGCCAACACCGGGCTGACGGACGTCGCCGTGTCGACGGGCCGGCTGATGGCACTCATGTTCCCGACCGTGATGACGGTGGTGAACCTGTCGTCCGTCGCCGTGGTCTGGTTCGGCGCGCACCGCATCGACAGCGGCGGGATGCAGATAGGCGCGCTCACCGCGTTCCTCGCCTATCTGATGCAGATCGTCATGTCGGTGATGATGGCCACCTTCATGTTCATGATGGTGCCGCGGGCCGAGGTCTGCGCCGAGCGCATCCAGGAGGTCCTGGAGACCGAGTCGAGCGTGGTTCCCCCGGCCGCCCCGGTCACGGAGCTGCTCACCCACGGTCATCTGGAGGTACGGGGCGCCGAGTTCCGCTACCCCGGCGCCGAGGAGCCGGTGCTGCGCTCGGTCGATCTGGTGGCCAGGCCCGGTGAGACGACCGCCGTCATCGGGTCCACGGGCAGCGGGAAGTCGACGCTGCTCGGGCTCGTACCGCGGCTGTTCGACGTGACGGACGGCGACGTGCTGGTCGGTGGCACGGACGTTCGGACGGTGGATCCCGTCCTGCTGGCGCGGACCGTGAGCCTCGTCCCGCAGAAGCCGTACCTCTTCTCCGGGACGGTCGCGACGAATCTGCGGTACGGGAATCCCGACGCGACCGACGAGGAGCTGTGGCACGCGCTGGAGGTGGCCCAGGCGAAGGACTTCGTGGAGCGGCTGGAACACGGCCTGGACGCGCCGATCGCCCAGGGCGGCACGAATGTCTCCGGTGGGCAGCGGCAGCGGCTCGCGATCGCGCGGACGCTGGTGCAGCGGCCGGAGATCTACCTCTTCGACGACTCCTTCTCGGCGCTGGACTACGCGACGGACGCCGCACTGCGCGGTGCGCTCGCCCGGGAGACGGCGGGGGCGACCGTGGTGATCGTGGCGCAGCGGGTCTCCACCATCCGTGACGCGGACCGGATCGTGGTGCTGGACGAGGGCCGGGTCGTGGGGACGGGCAGTCACCGCGAACTGATGGACGGCAATGAAACGTACCGGGAGATCGTGCTCTCCCAGCTGACGGAAGCGGAGGCCGCCTGATGGCCGGGCCGGGCGGACGGATGATGGCCGGTGGGCCCACCGAGCGGTCCATGGACTTCAAGGGGTCCGGGAAGCGGCTGCTGAAGAGGTTCAGCAAGGAGAAGTCCTCCCTGTACCTGATGCTGGGAGCCGTGTCGCTGAGCGTGGGGTTCTCGGTGGTCGGGCCGAAGATCCTCGGTGCGGCCACGGACCTGATCTTCGCGGGGGTCGTCGGCAGGCAGATGCCGGAGGGCCGGTCGAAGGCCGAGGCCGTCGACGGACTGCGGGAGGACGGCAGCGGCGGGCTGGCCGACATGCTGTCCGGGGTGGACTTCGTCCCCGGCGAGGGCATCGACTTCGACGCGGTGGGGAACGTCCTGCTGGCGGCGCTGGCGGTGTACGTCCTCGCCGGGCTGCTGATGCTCGTGTCGACGCGGCTGTCGATCCGGGTGATCAACCGGGTCGTGTTCCAGCTCCGCGAGGACCTCCAGACGAAGCTGGCGAGGCTGCCGCTGTCCTACTTCGACCGGCAGAAGCGCGGCGAGGTGCTGAGCCGGGCGACGAACGACATCGACAACATCTCGCAGACGATGCAGCAGACGATGGGACAGCTCATCAACTCGCTGCTGACCATCGTCGGCGTACTGATCATGATGTTCTGGATCTCTCCGCTGCTCGCCCTGGTGGCGCTGCTGACCATCCCGCTGTCGGTGTTCGTGGCCGCACGGGTCGGCAAGCGGTCGCAGCCGCAGTTCGTGGCGCAGTGGAAGGTGACGGGCAGGCTCAACGCCCACATCGAGGAGATGTACACCGGCCACACCCTGGTGAAGGTCTTCGGGCGGCAGACCGAGTCCGCGAGGGACTTCGCCGAGCAGAACGACGCCCTCTACGAGGCGGGCTTCAAGGCCCAGTTCAACAGTGGCATCATGCAGCCGCTGATGATGTTCGTCTCGAATCTGAACTATGTGCTGGTCGCGGTCGTCGGCGGGCTGCGGGTCGCTTCGGGTGCGCTGTCGATCGGTGACGTGCAGGCGTTCATCCAGTACTCGCGGCAGTTCTCGATGCCGCTGACGCAGGTCGCCTCGATGGCGAACCTGGTGCAGTCGGGCGTGGCGTCGGCCGAGCGGGTCTTCGAGCTGCTGGATGCCGAGGAGCAGGCCCCCGACCCGGTGCCCGCCGAGCGGCCCGTGAAGCGGAGCGGCAGCGTGGCGCTGGAGAAGGTGGCCTTCCGGTACGACCCGGAGAAGCCGCTCATCGAGGACCTCTCGCTGCGGGTGGAGCCGGGTCACACGGTCGCCATCGTCGGCCCGACGGGCGCCGGCAAGACGACCCTCGTCAATCTGCTGATGCGGTTCTACGAGGTGACGGGCGGCCGGATCACCCTCGACGGGGTCGACGTGGCGAAGATGTCGCGTGACGAACTGCGTTCGGGCATAGGCATGGTCCTCCAGGACACCTGGCTGTTCGGCGGCACGATCGCGGAGAACATCGCCTACGGCGCCTCCCGCGAGGTCAGCCGGGAGGAGATCGGGGAGGCCGCGCGGGCCGCCCACGCCGACCGGTTCATCCGTACGCTGCCGGACGGCTACGACACGGTGCTCGACGACGAGGGGTCCGGGGTCAGCGCGGGCGAGAAGCAGCTGATCACCATCGCGCGGGCGTTCCTGTCGGACCCCGTGATCCTGGTCCTCGACGAGGCCACCAGCTCGGTGGACACCCGTACGGAGGTGCTGATCCAGAAGGCGATGGCGCGGCTCGCGCACGGCCGTACGAGCTTCGTGATCGCGCACCGGCTCTCGACGATCCGGGATGCCGATGTGATCCTCGTGATGGAGAGCGGCTCGATCGTCGAGCAGGGCACGCACGACGAGCTGCTGGCGGCCGAGGGGGCCTACGCCCGGCTGTACGCGGCACAGTTCGCGCAGGCGCCTGCCGAGATCGACTGACCGCCGCGGACCGGACCCGCCGGGTCCGGTCCGCTCCTTCACGGGGCCGGCTCAGTCCAGGTAGCCGCGGAGCTGGTCCGCGAAGGCGTGGTCGCGGAGCTTGTTCAGGGTCTTGGACTCGATCTGCCGGATGCGTTCGCGGGTCACGCCGAAGATCCGGCCTATCTCCTCGAGGGTGCGGGGCCGCCCGTCGTCCAGTCCGTAGCGCAGCTGGACCACCTTCCGCTCGCGCTCGCCGAGCGTGGAGAGCACCACTTCCAGGTGTTCGCGCAGGAGGAGGAAGGCTGCGGACTCGACCGGTGACGCGGCGTCGCCGTCCTCGATGAGGTCACCGAAGGCGACGTCGTCCTCCTCGCCGACGGGGGCGTGCAGGGAGACGGGCTCCTGGGCGAGGCGCAGGACCTCGCCGACCCGCTCGGGCGTCAGATCGAGCTGGGCCGCCACCTCTTCGGCGGCCGGCTCGTAGCCGCGCTCCTGGAGCAGGCGGCGCTGGACGCGTACGACCCGGTTGATCAGCTCGACGACGTGGACCGGGACCCTTATGGTCCGGGCCTGGTCGGCGAGGGCCCGGGACATGGCCTGGCGGATCCACCAGGTCGCGTACGTGGAGAACTTGTAGCCCCGGGCGTAGTCGAACTTCTCGACCGCCCTGATCAGTCCGAGATTCCCCTCCTGCACCAGGTCGAGCATGGTCAGGCCGCGGCCGACGTACCGCTTGGCCACCGAGACGACGAGCCGCAGGTTGGCCTCGATGAGGCGGCGTTTCGCCAGCCGTCCCAGGACGACGAGCCGGTCCAGGTCGAACGCGAGCCGTGAGTCCGGGTCGGGGGTGCCCGCGAGGCGTTCCTCGGCGAAGAGCCCCGCTTCGACGCGGCGGGCGAGGTCCACCTCCTCCGCGGCGGTGAGCAGCGGGATCCGGCCGATCTCCCGCAGGTACTGCCGGAAGAGGTCGGAGGACGGGCCGCCGGCTTCCTGCCGGCGCGGCTCCGGGAGCGCGGGGACCTCCACCGGTTCCTCCAGCACCGGGTCGGACGCGCCCGGGGGCGGTCCGGCCCCCTCCGGATGGCGCGTGACCCGGTTCTGCGCGGGAATCGCCGGGACATGCTCGGTCGTGCTCGTCACGGTCCGGGTCTGCACGGGGGCGACCTCCAGGTGATCGCTGCCGGATCGCGGGGATGGGGGTCCCTGGGGTGGACCCTCCGCGCTCCGATGACTCAGGCACCGCCATCCAGTGTGGGGTACGGCACATCGCCGCCACGAGGGGCGTGCGGTGACTTTCTGAGTCCGGTCCGTCACCGGGCGGGGCGGGCCGTGGTACGGATCAGAGCGCGGCCGCGCCGTGGCTCCGCAGTGACTGGGCGTACTGCTGGAGGACCCAGACCTCGTTCTGCGCGGCGGCCAGATGGTCCGGCGCCACGTTGCTCCCGAGGCGGGCGAGGCTGCCCTGGACGTCGTCGATCCTGCGGTCGACGGCGCGCAGGCGGACCTTGACCAGGTGCTGGCCCGCGTAGGACTCGTCGATGTTCTTGCCGTGGAACACCTCGACCGCGAGCTCGGTGACGAGCTTGCGCACCGAGTCGTTGGGGGTCGCGTCGAGCACCTGGACCAGGTACTCGCGGGTCTCGGCCAGACCCTGCTCGGCGCCGCCCGCCTCCGCGATGCACTGGCGCACCGCCGCGTACGGCGGGGCGGTGAACTCGTCGATGCCGTAGGCGTCGAAGGCGGGTGAGACGAGTGCGGGCTTCTGCAGGGCGAGCTTGAGCAGTTCGCGCTCGGTGCGGTGGGCGGGGCTGCGGAGGTTGAGTGCGGGGCCGGACGGGGCGGCGGGCGCCTGCCCCTGTTGGTGCTGCGCGGCGTTGCCGGCGGGGGCCCGTGCGGGTCCGCGTTTGTCTCCTCGCCCGCGGGCCCACTGGGCGAGCTGGTTGACCCGGTGGACGACGAATTCCTGGTCGAGGATGCCGACGAAGCCCGCGAGCTGGACGGCCACCTCTCGCTGCACGCTGCTCGTCTTGATCTTGGCGACGACGGGCGCGGCCTCGTCCAGGGCCGCGGCGCGGCCCGCCGGGGTCTCCAGGTCGTACCGGCCGACGATCTGGCGCAGCGCGAACTCGAAGAGCGGGGTGCGGGGTTCGACCAGGTCGCGGACGGCGTCGTCGCCCTTGGCCAGGCGCAGGTCGCACGGGTCCATGTTGTCCGGGGCGATCGCGATGTACGTCTCCGCGGCGAACTTCTGGTCGTCCTCGAAGGCGCGCAGGGCGGCCTTCTGGCCGGCCGCGTCGCCGTCGAAGGTGAAGATCACGCGGGCGCTGCCGTTGTCCATCAGGAGCCGTCGGAGGATCTTGATGTGGTCGCTGCCGAACGCCGTGCCGCAGGTAGCGATGGCGGTGGTGATCCCGGCCAGGTGGCAGGCCATGACGTCGGTGTAGCCCTCGACGACGACGGCCCGGCTGGCCTTGGCGATGTCCTTCTTGGCCAGGTCGATGCCGTACAGCACCTGGGACTTCTTGTAGATCGAGGTCTCGGGGGTGTTGAGGTACTTGGGGCCGTTGTCGTCGTCGCGCAGTTTGCGGGCGCCGAAGCCGACGATCTCGCCGGAGGTGTCGCTGATGGGCCACATCAGCCGGCCGCGGAAGCGGTCGATGGGGCCGCGGCGGCCGTCCTGGGAGAGGCCGGAGCTGATGAGCTCCTTGTCGCTGAAGCCCTTGCCGCGCAGGAAGCGGGTGAGGTGGTCCCAGCCGGCGGGGCTGTATCCGACGCCGAAGTGGGCCGCCGCGTCCTGGTCGAAACCGCGCCCGGCGAGGAACTTCCGGCCGATCTCGGCCTCGGGGCCGTCGAGCTGCTCACGGTAGAAATCGGCTGCGATCTTGTGGGCCTCGACCAGCCGGATGCGCTCGCCGCGCTGGTGGGAGGGGTTGTAGCCGCCCTCCTCGTACCGCAGGGTGATGCCCGCCTTGGCGGCGAGGCGCTCGACCGTCTCGGAGAAGGTGAGGTGGTCGATCTTCATCACGAAGGCGATCGTGTCGCCGCCCTCCTGGCACCCGAAGCAGTGGAAGAGACCCTTGCTCGGGCTGACCTGGAAGGAGGGGGACTTCTCGTCGTGGAAGGGGCAGAGGCCCTTGAGGTTTCCGCCGCCCGCGCTGCGCAGTTGGAGGTACTCGGAGACGACGGCGTCGATCGGGACCGCGTCCCGTACCGCCTTCACGTCGTCGTCGTTGATCCTGCCTGCCACGAGTGAAGTCTACGGGTGGGGTCGGGCATCCGGGACCGGCCGGCCGCCGGGGCGGGGCGCAGGAGCCCGGCCGGTCCCGGATGCCGGGCGGGTCAGAGCAGGGACCGGAGCGGCACCGACGGGTCCCCCAGGGTGTCCGGGTCGATCTGCCGGCCGGACCGGATCAGGTCCTGGACGGTTTCGGTGACGTCCCACACATTGACGTTCATCCCGGCGAGGACCCGGCGGTCCTTCAGCCAGAACGCGACGAACTCCCGCTTGCCGGCGTCCCCGCGGATCACGACCTGGTCGTACGAGCCCGGCGGGGCCCAGCCCGCGTACTCCAGGCCGAGGTCGTACTGGTCGGAGAAGAAGTACGGGACCCGGTCGTAGGAGACCTCCTGGCCCAGCATGGCCCGGGCGGCGGCCGGGCCGCTGTTCAGGGCGTTGGCCCAGTGCTCCACCCGGAGGCGGGTGCCGAGCAGCGGGTGGTCCACGGCCGCGATGTCCCCGGCGGCGAAGATGTGCGGGTCCGAGGTGCGCAGCGAGGCGTCCACGGCGACGCCGCCGCCGTGCGCCCGGTCGGCCATGTCGAGCCCGGCGGCCTCGGCGAGGGCGGTGCGCGGTGCGGCGCCGATCGCGGCGAGCACGTCGTGGGCGGGGTGCTCCTCGCCGTCGTCGGTGCGGGCGGCGAGGACCAGGCCGTCCTCCCCGGTGATCTCGGTGAGGCGGGCGCCGAAGTGGAAGCGGACGCCGTGCGCGGTGTGCAGGTCGGTGAAGATCTGGCCCAGCTCCGGGCCGATGACGTGGTGCAGCGGGGTCGCGGAGGGTTCGACGATCGTCACCTCGGCGCCGTAGCCGCGGGCCGCCGCGGCGACCTCCAGGCCGATCCAGCCGCCGCCGGCGATCACCAGGTGGCCGTTGTCGCGGCCGAGGGCGGCGAGGACGTTGCGCAGCCGGTCGGAGTGGGCGAGACGGCGCAGGTGGTGCACGCCGACCAGGTCGGTGCCCGGGATGTCGAGGCGGCGCGGCTCGGCGCCGGTGGCGAGCAGCAGCTTGTCGTAGTGGACGACGGTGTTGTCGCCGAGCTGGACGGACCGGCCCTCGCGGTCGATGGAGGTGACGACCTGGCCGAGGTGGAGTTCGATGTCGGCTCCGGCGTACCAGGCCGTCTCGTGGACGAAGACGGTGTCCCGCTCGTCCTTGCCCGAGAGGTACCCCTTGGACAGGGGCGGGCGTTCGTACGGATGGTCGCGCTCGTCCCCGATCAGGATCACGCGGCCGGTGAAACCCTCCGCCCGGAGTGTCTCGGCCGCCTTCGCTCCTGCCAGTCCTCCGCCGACGATGACGAACGTCCGGTTTGCGTCGACCACTTGATGCCTCCTCGGTGCTGTGCTGCGCGGCGCCACCACCTGCGAGCGTCCCGCACGCGGCGTGATGGCGAAAGGGGGTGTGCCCCGATCAGGTCACATCCGGGTGTCATGCGGCCCGGTCATGGTCCAGTCTGCCGAACACCGGTCAGCGTCCGGTGCAGGGAGCGGGCCGAGGCGTCCGTCAGGGCGGCGATCTGGTCGACGAGGACCCGCTTGCGGGCCCAGTCGTCGGACGCGGCCTCGTACAGGGCGCGGAACTGCGGCTCCAGGCCTTCGGGCGCGCGGGCGGTGAGCGCGGCGGCGAGCTCCGCGATGACGATGCGCTGATCGGCGCGGATGGCCTCCTGCTCGGCGCGCTGCATGACGTAGCGGTCGGCGACGGCCTTGAGCACGGCGCACTCGTTGCGGACCTCGGCGGGGACGATGAGCTCGGCGCCGTACCTGCCGAGCCGTCCGGGGCCGTACGCGCCGTGGGTGGCGGCCTCGGCGGCGAGGCAGAACCGTCCGATGAGCTGGCTCGTCGCGTCCTTCAGCCGGGCCTGTGCGACGGCGGAGCCGTCGTAGCCGTGCGGCCACCACTCCTGGCCGACGAGACGGTCGAGGGCGTCGGCCAGCTCCTGCGGATCGGTGTCCGCCGGGACGTACCGGCCGATGGCGACCTCCCAGATCTCCCTTCGCTCCGGTTCGGCGAAGAGGCAGCTGGGGTCGATGTGCCCGGCGTGCAGCCCGTCCTCGAAGTCGTGCACCGAGTACGCGACGTCGTCGGACCAGTCCATGACCTGGGCCTCGAAACACTTGCGGTCCTGCGGTGCGCCCTTGCGGACCCACTCGAAGACCGGCAGGTCGTCCTCGTACACCCCGAATTTCGGTGAGCCGGGGTCGGTCGGGTGCCCGCCCCGGGGCCAGGGGTACTTCGTGGCGGCGTCCAGCGCTGCGCGGGTCAGGTTGAGCCCGACGCTCACGAGGTCGCCGCTGCGGGGGTCGCGGACGAACCGCTTGGGTTCGAGCCGGGTCAGCAGGCGCAGCGACTGGGCGTTGCCCTCGAAGCCTCCGCAGTCCGACGCGAAGTCGTTGAGCGCCTGTTCACCGTTGTGGCCGAAGGGCGGGTGGCCCATGTCGTGGGCGAGGCAGGCCGCTTCCACGAGATCGGGGTCGCAGCCGAGTGCGGCGCCGAGCTCCCGGCCGACCTGGGCGCATTCCAGGGAGTGCGTGAGCCTGGTCCGGGGGCTGGCGTCCCAGGCCCGGCCGCGGGTCCCGGGGGTGACGACCTGGGTCTTCCCGGCGAGCCTGCGCAGGGCGGCGGAGTGCAGTACGCGGGCCCGGTCGCGCTGGAAGGCGGTGCGGCCGGGCCGTTTGTCGGCCTCGGTGTCCCAGCGCTCGGTGTCGCCCGCGCCGTAGGGCGTCGTGCCGTGCTCCTGTGTGTCCCGGGTGTCGTGCGTACCGTCCATGACCTCGACAGTAACGGCCTGCCCGTCGCGGGGAGGGGATCGGCGGGCGTCGTCAGGCGGCTTCGGCCCGCCGGACGGGGTGCGGCCGGACGGTCCGGGCGGGCGCCGGCAGGTCCGCGTGGGCCGGGGCGGCGTACGCCGGCGCGGTTGCGGCCAGGGCCTGGTCGTAGCGGTGCAGCAGGAGCCGCGCCATCGCCGGGTGCGCGCCGAGCGGTGCGGCGGTGGTCCCCTCGACGGCGGCGGCCGCCGCCGTCGCGAAGCGGCCGGGTGCGGTGAAGTACGAGGCCAGGGCGACGCGGTGGCGGCCGCGGGCGGCGAGGGCGCGCAGGGCGTCCGGCACGGTGGGGGTGGCTGCCGAGGTGTACGCCGCGACGACGGGCACCCCGCCGAGGCGGTAGCTGAGCATCCCGGCGGTGCGGCGGGCGTCGACGGCGGAGTCGGGGTCGCGCGATCCCGCGGCGGCGAGCACGACGGCGGCGCTGCGGCTCGTACCGTCCTCGGTCCGCCAGCCGGCCTCGACGAGCCGCTCGTACAGTGTCTCGACGAGCAGCGGGTGCGGCCCGAGCGGTGCGGCGACCCGGGTGCGCAGGTGCCCGGCCGCCGCGGCGGCGAGCGGCAGGTCGTGCCGGACGTGGTGGCCGCGGCCGAGCAGCAGCGGGACGAGGACGGCGTCGCCCGCGCCGATGCCGTCCAGGGTCTCCGGGAGCAGGGGTTCGTTCAGCTCGATGTGCCCGAGCCGGACGTCGAGTCCGGGGCGCAGCTCCCGCACCAGGGCCAGGAGGTCCAGGACGGTGCGCAGGGCCTGCGGGTCCCGGCTGCCGTGCGCGACGGCGACCAGGGTGGGTGCGGTGTGCCGGACGTCGTTCCGGTTGCGGTGCATAGGCCTGCGGGTTCCGTTCCGGGAGACGAGGCTGAGCTGGTGTCCGAGCTGCGAGGTGACGCGGGTGAGGAGTCGCGCCGGTCTGCCGAGGGGCAGGGGCTCACGAGGGTGTTCCGGTGCCGTCTCCGTCATGAACCGATGGTGACGTGCGGACGTTGCCGGGCCGTTTCCCACCGGTGACGGGTGTTTTCCACCGCCTCACGGGGCTGCGGCGGGCACTGTCAGGGCGGGTGCCGGCGGGGCGGCAGCCGGTCGGGCGAACCTTTTCGCCTCCCCGCTCGTCTCCCTGAGGGATCCGGAACGGAACAGGGGGACCGCGCATGCGGCTGGGGGGACTGAGGCGGCCTACGGTGCCGAAGTGGCTGGGCGCGGTACGCCCGCGGCTGCCCCGCACCCGACGCGGGCAGCGGTGGCTGGTGCAGGGGCTGATGGTCGTCTGCGTGGTGGCCCTGGCACCCGCGACCTGGCTGCACACGACGGCGGACGCCCGGGTGCGGACGACGGCCGACGCCCCCGCGCAGCAGGTGGCCGTGGTGTTCGGGGCCGGGCTGTGGCAGGGCAGGCCGTCGCCGTACCTCGCGCACCGGCTGGACGCCGCGGCCGAGCTGTACCGGACCGGCAAGGTGCGGGTCGTGCTGGTCACCGGCGACAACAGCCGGGTGGAGTACGACGAGCCGGACGCCATGCGCACCTATCTCACGGAACGCGGGGTGCCGGACGGGCGGATCGTCAGCGACTACGCGGGTTTCGACACCTGGGACTCCTGCGTCCGCGCCAAGAAGATATTCGGGGTCGACCGGGCGGTGCTGGTGAGCCAGGGCTTCCACATCCGGCGGGCGATCGCCCTGTGCCGGTCCGCCGGCATCGACGCGTACGGCATCGGGGTCGACGCCGTACACGATGTGACCTGGTACTACGGCGGGACGCGGGAGGTGTTCGCGGCGGGCAAGGCCCTCCTGGACACCGTGTTCGAACCGGACCCGCACTTCCTGGGGCCGCGCGAGCCCGGGGTGGCCGACGCGCTCGCCGCCGACCTCACCGCCGGGCAGGGCCCGGGCTGAGGTGCGCGTACCGGGGGCGTAACCGGGCGCACCGGCGCCCGTAATACCCGGCTCGCACGCTGGGAGCATGGCCCGCACCGAGACGTCCACCCACTGCCCGTACTGCGCGCTGCAGTGCGGGATGAAGCTGCGACCGGTCACCGACGGCACGGTGGTCGAGGTCGTGGAGCGCACCGACTTCCCCGTCAACCGGGGGGCCCTGTGCGGTAAGGGGCGCACCGCTCCCGCCGTGCTCTCCGCCGGTGTCCGGCTGACCGGACCCCTCGTGCGCGGCGCGGCGAGCGGGGAGCTGGAGCCGGCCGGCTGGGACGAGGCCCTGGAGCGGATCGCCGAGGGACTGGGCGGCACCCGGGCCGAGCACGGCGCGGACGCCGTGGGCGTGTTCGGCGGCGGCGGGCTGACCAACGAGAAGGCGTACGCGCTGGGGAAGTTCGCCCGGGTGGTGCTCGGCACCTCGCAGATCGACTACAACGGCCGCTTCTGCATGTCCTCGGCGGCCGCCGCGCACCAGCGGGCGTTCGGGCTCGACCGTGGGCTGCCGTTCCCGCTGGAGGACATCCCCCGGACGGGGTGCGTGATCCTGGTCGGCTCGAACCTCGCGGAGACGATGCCGCCCGCGCTGCGCTATCTGACCGAGCTGCGCGAGAACGGCGGGCGGCTGATCGTCATCGATCCGCGCCGGACCAGGACGGCGGAGCAGGCCGATCTGCACCTGGCGCCCCGGCCGGGCACGGATCTGGCCCTCGCACTCGGCATGCTGCATCTCGTCGTGGCGGAGGGGCGGGTGGACGAGGAGTTCGTGCGCACCCGGACGAGCGGCTGGGACGAGGCAAGGGCCGGGGCCATGGCGCACTGGCCGGAGCTGGTGGAGCGCATCACCGGGGTGCCCGTGCCGCAGCTGCGCGAGGCCGTGGAGATGTTCTGCGGGGCGGGGAGCGGGATGGTGCTCACCGCGCGCGGGCCGGAGCAGCAGGCCAAGGGCACGGACACGGTCGGTGCGTGGATCAACTTCTGCCTGGCCACCGGCCGGGCGGGGCGTCCCCTGTCCGGGTACGGCTGCCTGACCGGGCAGGGCAACGGCCAGGGCGGCCGGGAGCACGGCCAGAAGGCCGATCAGCTGCCCGGCTACCGCAAGCTCACCGACCCGGCGGCCCGGCGCCATGTGGCGGGGGTCTGGGGCGTGGACCCGGATTCGCTGCCGGGGCCGGGGCGCAGCGCGTACGAGCTGCTGGACGCGCTGGGGCGCGACGTGAGGTCGCTGCTGGTGATGGCGTCCAACCCGGTCGTGTCCGCGCCGCGCGCCGGGCACATCGAGGAGCGGCTGCGGTCGCTGGACTTCCTGGCGGTCGCGGACGTGGTGCTGTCGGAGACGGCGGCGCTGGCGGACGTGGTGCTGCCGGTCACCCAGTGGGCCGAGGAGACCGGGACCATGACCAATCTGGAGGGCCGGGTGCTGCTGCGGCAGCAGGCGGTCACTCCGCCGCCCGGGGTGCGCAGCGACCTGGAGGTGCTGCACGCGCTGGCCGGGCTCCTGGGGCACGGGAAGGGGTTCCCGGCCGACCCGGAGGAGGTCTTCGACGAGCTGCGGCGGGCCTCGGCCGGCGGTCCGGCCGACTACGCGGGCATCACCTACGCCAGGATCGCGGAGGAGGACGGGGTGTTCTGGCCCTGCCCGGACGAGGAGCACGCCGGGACGCCACGGCTGTTCCTGGAGCGCTTCGCGACGGACGACGGGCTGGCACGGTTCGTCCCGGTCGTCCACCGGCCGGCGGCGGAGGAGACGGATGCCGCGTACCCGGTGGTGCTGACGACGGGCCGGGTCGTGTCCCAGTACCAGTCCGGGGCGCAGACGCGCCGGGTGGACGAGCTGAACGCCGCCGCGCCGGGCCCCTTCGTGGAGCTCCATCCGCGGCTGGCCGAGCGGATCGGGGTGGCCGAGGGCGACGCGGTCGCGGTCACCTCTCGGCGTGGCCGGGCGGTGGCGCCCGCCCGGATCACCGTCGCGATCCGTCAGGACACCGTGTTCATGCCGTTCCACTGGCCGGGCGAGGGCCGGGCCAACACCCTGACGAACCCGGCCCTGGACCCGGTGTCGCGGATGCCGGAGTTCAAGGTGTGCGCGGTGCGGGTGGAGGCGGCCGGGTGAGCCAGTTCCCGCCGGGGACGGGGGTGCCGCCGGTGCGCAGGGAGCGGGTGACGGCGGCGGCCGCGAAGTAGACCCAGGCGCGGACGGGTTCGCCGGATCCCGGCCCGTTCACCGGTACGGCCCGGCGGACCACCCGCTCGTACAGGTTGCGCGGGTGGTCCGGGCCCAGGTACTCCTCCAGGTCGTCCAGGATGCCGAGCAGTTCCGCGTACGATCCCGGCGCGGCCGTGACGAGTGCGCCGTGGACCGTGCCGTGCCCCTCGATGGCGTACGGGTATCCGGGGCCCTCGTACAGGAGGGCCCCGGGCAGCACGGCCGGGCGTTCCCCGCTCGTGCGGCCCCGGAGGAACCGGTCGTGGTTGTGCCGGCCGGGGAGCAGCGTGCCGTACACGAAGAACGGCAGTCCGGAGCCGGTCACAGGGCGGCCGCTGCCGCCGTCTCCGCCGTCACCCAGCCGAGGTAGCGGGCGCTGCCCCGGACGATCGGTGTGGCCATGATCTCCGGGGTGTCGTAGTCGTGCGCCGCGACGAGGTGGGCCTCCAGCTCGTCGTACCGCCGGGCGGTGGTCTTGAACAGCACCTGCCACTCCTGGCTGGTCTCGATGGCGTTGTGCCACCGGTAGACGGAGGTGACGGGCGCGGAGATCTGGGCGCAGGCGGCGAGCCGGGCCTCCACCGCGCCCTGGGCCAGGGTGTGGGCCTTCTCCTCACTGTCCGTCGTGGTCAGTACGGTCAGCCATGCCGGTTCTGTCATCTCCGGCCTCCTCGGTCTCATGGGTTCGTCGGTTCGTCGGTCTCGTCGGTTCGTCGGTGCGTCGGTTCGTCGGTGCGTCGGTGCGGGCGGCTCTCCGATTGTCGGTCCGGGCCGGGTCAGCCGCTGTACGGACGCAGATTCCTGGCCTCGCGGAGCGCCCGCCCCCACCAGACCAGCTGATCGAGCATCGTCTTGACCGCGGCTTCGGCGGCCGCCGGGTCGCCGAGCCGGCCGCGGTCGTCGAAGAGGGCGCCCGCGTTGTGGAAGGAGACGGTGTCGCGGACGGAGACGGCGTGCAGCTCGGCGAAGACCTGGCGCAGGTGTTCGACGGCCCGCAGGCCGCCGGAGAT
Source organism: Streptomyces clavifer (assembly GCF_036345975.1). Taxonomy (NCBI): domain Bacteria; kingdom Bacillati; phylum Actinomycetota; class Actinomycetes; order Kitasatosporales; family Streptomycetaceae; genus Streptomyces; species Streptomyces clavifer. Next base: position 2,404,029 of record NZ_CP107793.1, read on the forward strand.
CCCGCCGTACGAGACGAACGCGACGGGCTTGGCCTGCCATTCGGCGAAGTGACCGTCGATGAGCTCCTTCAGCGGGGCCGGGTACGAGTGGTTGTACTCGGGGGTGAGCACGACGAAGGCGTCGGCCCGGGCGAGCCGGCCGGACGGGGGCTCCGCGTCGGCGACGTCGACCAGCTCGACGTCGAGGTCCGGGTGGCCGGCGGCCCGGGCGAGGAACCACCTGGCCACGACGGGGCCGAAGCGGCCCTCGCGGTTGCTGCCGAGGATGGCGGCCACCTTCAGCGGGGCGTCGGACGGGGCGGGAACAGCTGGGGTGAGGTCCATGCACCGAAGACTCACGCCTCAAGCGCGGTTGAGGTCAAGTGCGGTGGAGGCCGGGCCCGCCGTGCCCGGCACACGGCACGCTCTACCGTGGGCGCATGACCTCCGCCGCGCCCGCCCCGTACGTCGAGATCGACGGCCGTCCGGCCACCGCCGAGGATCTGCGGATCCCGGCCTTCACCGGCTACGGCCACTTCACGGCGATGCAGGTCAGGGGTCGTGGCGTGCGCGGCCTCGGTCTGCATCTGGACCGGCTGGACGCCGCGAGCCGGGAGCTGTTCGACCAGCCCCTGGACGGGGAGTACGTGCGCGGGCTGATCGGGCACGCGCTCGACGGCGCCGGGGCCCGGGACGCGTCGGTCCGGGTGCACGGCTTCCTGCCGCCGGGGGACACGGTGACGACACCGATGGTGACGGTGCGGGGGCCCGCGCGGATGTCCACGGCCCCGAAGAGCCTGATGTCCGTCCCCTACACGCGCACCGTGCCGCACATCAAGCGTCCCGGCGAGTTCGGGCAGACCTATTACGGCCTGCTGGCCGGGCGTTCGGGCTTCGACGAGGCGCTGCTGACCGCGCCCGGCGGCGTGGTGACCGAGGGGGCGATCACCAACATCGGCTTCTGGGACGGCGCTTCGGTGGTCTGGCCGGACGCCCCCGCGCTCACGGGCATCACCATGGCGCTGCTGGAGAGCGGACTGGCGCGTACGGGCCGGCCGTCGGTGCGGCGGCCGGTGACCCTGGACGGGCTCAGCGCGTACCGGGCGGCGTTCGTCACCAACTCGCAGGGCATCGCGCCGGTGCACCGGATCGACGACACGTCCTTCGAGGTCGACGTGGAGCTGATGAAGCACCTCGGGCTGGTGTACGACGACGTCCCCCCGGACACCGTCTGAGCCCGGCCCACCGGAGGATCCGGCCCCGGGCCGGGTGCAGCACCATGGGGTCATGCAGATCCACATCGAGGCCTCAGACCTCCCGGGCCGCACCTGCCGGCCCGGCACCGACTTCGCCGGATACGACAACATCCACGTGGGCGTGCAGCGCAAGGACCGACTCGACGAGCTGCTCGGCCCGCACCCCGGCGATGCCCCGTCGGCCGCCTGGACCCTGGACTGCACCGCCGTGCCCGCCGAGGACGGCATCGAGGTCTCGGGACCCTACATCCAGAACAGGCTCGGTGGCCGCTTCGTCTATCTGTCCTGGGGGACGGTGGACGGGGCCGGAACCTTCACGATGTTCCGGCGGGCCAAACTCATGATCGCCGATGTCCCCCGTGACGTCCTGGAGACCGCCGTCCTGACCGGGCACCTCACCGCCCGGCTGCGCCTGACGGACGACCGGGGGCTGCCGCGGTGCGCCCGCGTGCGCCCGCCGGACATCGCGTGGTCCGCCACGGGCGGGACATGACGTCGCCGGACGGCACACACCGCGGCGCAGGAGGCCGGGCAGCGCGAAACCCCGGGGCATGACACCGCCCCCACCGGTCCCGGGGGGGGGGTGGGCCGGTGGGGGCGGTTGCCGTGGGGGCGGCGGGGGGCTGCCGTCCCGTGGGGGGTGTGGAGCGTGTTCCCGGCCTCCGCCGGACCATGCATGTGATGTGCATCACACTGCAGGCGCGGGGTGTCACCCGATCGGCACCGGGTGGGCCGGACAACCGGCGTCACCGCCGCGACCTGCACCGGGCCGCTGGAGCGAAGGCGCGGCGGAGGCCCGTACGGGTGAAAGCTGACCATGCGTCAGCATGCGACGGGCGGGCGACGGGCGTTGTCTCGGAGGCAGGACACATCCGTCTGCCCGGAGGATTCCCATGCGCAGCCCTGCCCGCCTCGTGACCGGCACCGCCGCCGCGGCCCTCACCGCCGTCGCGCTCGGTCTCGCCACCACGCCGTCCGCGTACGCCGAGGGGGCGGTGACGAGGCCGGAGTCGCACGCCTGGCCGGCCTCCCTGACGAGTCCGGGGACGCGTCCTGCGACCGGGGCCGCAGCAGAGACCGACCCGAAGCCGGGGACGGAGCTGGGGGCGGACACGGAGCCGGCGGAGAGCGAGCTCTTCGGAACCGCGCTCACGGAGACGGAACCGACGGAGACCGGACTGACGGAGGAAGAGCTGCCGGAGGCGGAGCTCGACGCGGAGGCGGAGCTCGACGCGGAGGCGGAGCTGTCGGACCTGGAGCCGGAGCCCGGCGCGGAGGAAGAGCTGTCGGAGGCGAAGCTCGGCGCGGGGACGAGGCCGGGGGCGAGCCCGCGGCCCGAGCCCGTGAAGCCGCCGCCCGGGACGAGGCCGCCCGGAACGAAGCCCGAGCCCTTGAAGCCGCCCGCACCGCCGACCGGGACCTGGCCCGAACGCCCCTCCGGGCACGTCGGGACCGGTGTCGGCGGCAGCGCCGGCCCCGGCACCGCACAGCTCGCGACGGGCGCCGGGATCCTCGGCGCGGCGGCCGTGGGCGGCGCCTGGCTCCTGCGCCGGCGTCGCACGGACGGCGCGCAGGACGGCTGACGACGGCACGGCGAGGACGACCACGTGGACAGGACGACCCTGAGGTCCCGGGCATGGCTGGTGGGCGTCGCCGCGCTGTGCGGCGTCTGGCTCGTCCAGAACGGGGCGGTTCCCCGGACCGCCGCCCCGCAGCCGTCCACCGCCGAGGCCTTCGCAGCCGGTCCCGAGCCGCGCACCGGTTCGCCGGTCGCCGGACCGCTGGGCCCTTCCGATCCGGTCAGGGTCCGCATCCCGGGCATCCGTGTGGACGCCCCCCTGACGGGCCTGGGCCTGAACGCGGACGGCAGCCTCGGTGTCCCGCCGGCGGAGAACCGCAACCTCGCCGGGTGGTTCGAGAACGGCACCCCGCCCGGAACGCGGGGCACCGCCATCGTCGCCGGCCACGTCGACGACGCCGAGGGGCCGGCCGTCTTCTACTCGCTCGGGTCCCTGAAGAAGGGCGCCCGGGTCGAGATCGACCGCAGGGACGGCCGCACCGCGGTCTTCGCGGTCGACGCGGTCGAGGTGTACGAAAACGAGGACTTCCCCGACCGCCGGGTCTACGGCCCCACGGCGCACGCCTCGCTGCGGCTGATCACCTGCGGCGGAGGCTTCTCGCGGGAGACCGGCTACCTGGGCAACGTGGTGGCGTACGCCCACCTCACCGGCGTGCGGTGATCAGGCGGTCCACTGGTCGAAGCCGAGCTTGGCGACGAGCGAGAACACCACGACCAGCAGGACCCCCCGGACGAAGCCGCTGCCCTTCCTGAGCGCCATGCGCGCCCCGAACAGGGCGCCCGCGAGATTGAATACGGCCATCAGCGCGCCCAGCTGCCACAGCACGGTGCCCTGGTAGGCGAACATGGCCAGCGCACCGGCGTTGGTGCAGACGTTCACGATCTTCGCGGTGGCGGACGCCGTCACCAGGTCGAGGTGCAGCACGGCGGTCAGCGCCAGCACCAGGAAGGTGCCCGTACCCGGCCCGAACAGCCCGTCGTAGAAGCCGATGCCGCCGCCGACCAGCACGATCGCGGTGACGGTGCGGGCCCGGGTGGCCTTCTTCCCCGTCCCGTCGCCGGCGGCCGCCGTGCCGAAGGACGGCCGCAGCAGGACGAAGGCCGCCACTCCGAGCAGCACCACCATGATCACCGGACGCAGCACGTCGCTGCTGATCCCCGCGGCGAAGAAGGCGCCCGTCATCGACCCGGCCAGTGCCATGAGCCCGATCCGCACGGCGGTCCCCACCTGGACCGGCGCCCTGCGCACATAGGTCACGGCGGCCCCCGCGGTGCCGACGATGGCGACCGCCTTGTTGGTGCCGAGAATGTGGGCGGCGGGGACGTTCGGCAGTCCGAGCAGCAGAGCGGGCAGCAGGAGGAGACCTCCGCCGCCCACCACCGCGTCGATCCAGCCGGCCGCCGCGGCGGCAAGGCAGAGCAGGACGAGGGTGGTCAGCGTCATCTCGGGCATGTCCGCGACCTTAGGCAAGCAATAGGTGCCCCGTCCAACCAGTTGCCCGGCCCTCACAGAGGTCGTCCGCACGCGCTGAGCGCAAGGTTCCTCCCGGGAAACAGGAGGGATGCGGTCGGGTAACACCGGCCCCGCAGTCTCATTGGCATGAGGACACAGAGCGGGAACACGGCGCGTGTGGTGGTGATCGGCGCCGGGATGGCGGGCGCGCGGCTCGCCGCCCGGGTCCCCGGTGTCACCGTCATCGGCGAGGAGGAGCACGCACCGTACAACAGGGTGCTGCTCGCCGAGGTGCTCGCCGGACGGTACGAGCCGGACGTCATCGCCCTGCCTCCCGCCGACGTGCGGCGCGGGGTGCGGGTCGTGCGGATCGACCGGTCCGACCGGCTGGTGCACTGCGACGACGGCAGCGTCATCGGGTACGAGCGCCTGGTGCTGGCCACCGGATCCAACCCGGTGCTGCCGCCGCTGCGGGGGATCGGCCGCACGCTGCCGGACGGAGTGCATCCGTTCCGCACCCTCGACGACTGCCTGGCCCTGCGGGCGGCCGTACGCCCCGGCGTACGCGCCGTCGTCATCGGTGGCGGGCTCCTCGGGGTCTCCGCGGCCCGCGCGCTGGCCGAGTGCGGCGCCCAGGTGGTGCTGGCCCAGCAGGGCGAGCACCTCATGGAGCGGCAGCTGGACGCCGAGGCGGCCGGGTTGCTGCGCCGCCACCTGGAGGCCCTGGGTGTCGAGGTGCACACCGAGTGCCGGGTGCGCGGTCTGCGCTGCACCGACGGCGCCACCCCCGCGGTGCGCGCCGTGGAGCTGGCCGACGGCTACGAACTGGAGGCCGAGATCACGGTGCTGGCCTGCGGGGTGCGCCCCAGGACGGGTCTGGCTCAGGCTGCCGGGCTCGAGGTCCGCAAAGGCGTCGTCGTCGACGACGAACTGCGCACCTCGGACCCGTACATCCACGCGGTCGGCGACTGCGCGGAGCACCGCGGCACCGTGTACGGGCTGGCCGGCGCCGCGCTGGAACAGGCGGACGTGCTGGCCGGGGTACTGGCCGGAGGGTCCCCGCGCTACGGCGGCACCCGGGCCCTGACCCGGCTCACCCTGCGCTCCCCCGCCGCCGTCCCCGTCGCCGCCGGTGCCGGTGCCCCCGGCGGTCTCGACCTGGCCGCCTTCGGTGAGTCCCGCCCGCTGCCCGGCGACGACGTGATCCGGCTGGCCGACGCCACCCGGGGTGCGTACCGCACGGTCGTCGTCCGGGGCGACCGGCTGGCCGGCGGGGTGCTGTTCGGCGATCTCGCCGCGGTCGGCACCCTCGCCCGGACCTGGCAGGACGACGAGCCCCTCCCCGCCGACATGTCCCTGCTCCACCTGCTCACCAACGACGGAGGCTTCTGATGCCGGTGTCCACTCCCCCGACCGCCCCCACCGCGGGCGTGCCGACGATCGTGGTCGTCGGGCACGGCATGGTCGGCCAGAGGTTCCTGGAAGCACTCGCCGACCGCGGGCTGACGGCCGCCGCGGGCACCGCCCGGGTCGTCGTGCTCTGCGAGGAGCCCCGCCCCGCCTACGACCGGGTGCAGCTGACCTCGTACTTCGCCGGGAGGACGCCGGAGGACCTCTCGCTCGTCGAGCCGGACTTCATGGCACGGCACGGAATAGAGCTGCACGTGGGCGACCCGGCGGAGAGCGTCGACCGCGAGGCGCGCACGGTCACCGCACGCTCCGGGCAGACGTTCTCGTACGACACGCTGGTGCTGGCGACCGGCTCGTACCCGTTCGTGCCGCCCGTTCCCGGCAAGGACGCGGAGGGCTGCTTCGTCTACCGCACCATCGAGGACCTGCTCGCGATCGAGGAGTACGCGAAGACCGCGACGACCGGCGCGGTGGTCGGCGGCGGGCTGCTCGGCCTGGAGGCCGCGGGCGCGCTGAAGGGCCTCGGACTCAGCACGCACGTCGTGGAGTTCGCACCCCGGCTGATGCCCGTCCAGGTCGACGAGGGCGGCGGGGCCGCGCTGCTGCGCACCATCGAGAACATGGGCCTCTCCGTCCACACGGGCGTCGGCACCCAGGAGGTCACCGCGGGCGAGGACGGCCGGGTCAACGGCATGGCGCTCTCCGACGGCTCCTCGCTCGCCACCGACCTCGTCGTCTTCTCCGCCGGCGTACGCCCCCGGGACCAGCTGGCCCGTGACTGCGGCCTGGCGGTCGGCCCGCGCGGCGGCATCGTCGTCGACGAGGAGTGCCGCACCTCCGACAGCGACGTCTTCGCCATCGGCGAGTGCGCGCTCGCCGCGGACGGCCGGGTCTACGGGCTGGTGGCGCCCGGTTACGAGATGGCGGTGGCGGTGGCGGAGGTGATCGCGGGCAACGCGGCCTCCTTCACCGGCGCCGACCTCTCGACGAAGCTGAAGCTGCTCGGGGTGGACGTCGCCTCGTTCGGCGACGCGCACGGCGCGGCCGAGGGCTGCCTCGACGTGGTCTACGCGGACTCCCGCTCGGGTGTGTACAAGAAGCTGGTGATCGGGCAGGACGGCACACTGCTCGGCGGTGTCCTGATCGGGGACGCCGACCAGTACGGCACCCTGCGGCCGATGACCGGCACGGTCCTGCCGGTCGCCCCGGAGCAGCTGGTGCTGCCGGCCGGTGCGGGCGGCCCGGTCACGCTCGGCCCGTCCTCGCTGCCCGACGAGGCCGTGATCTGCTCCTGCCACAACGTGACCAAGGGCGCGATCTGCGAGCACACCACACTGCCCGAGGTGAAGAAGTGCACCAAGGCGGGCACGGGCTGCGGAAGCTGTGTCAAGGTCATCGGGCAGCTGCTGCCGCAGCCCGAGGACCAGGGGCTGTGCGGCTGCTTCGCGTACACCCGCACCGAGCTGTACGAGATCGTCCGCACCCTGGGCGTCACCTCGTACGCCGGCCTGCTGGACTCGCACGGCCGCGACGCGGCCAGGGGCGGGGACGGCTGCGAGGTCTGCAAGCCGACGGTCGGTTCGATCATCGCCTCGCTGGCGCCGACGGTCGGCGCGAGCGGCTACGTCCTGGACGGCGAGCAGGCGGCCCTCCAGGACACCAACGACCACTTCCTCGCCAACCTCCAGCGCAACGGCTCCTACTCGATCGTGCCGCGCATCCCGGGCGGTGAGATCACCCCGGAGAAGCTGATCGTGATCGGTGAGGTGGCCCGGGACTTCGGCCTCTACACGAAGATCACCGGTGGTCAGCGGATCGATCTGTTCGGCGCCCGCGTCGACCAGCTGCCGCTGATCTGGACCCGGCTGGTGGACGCCGGCTTCGAGTCGGGGCACGCCTACGGGAAGTCGTTGCGCACGGTGAAGTCCTGTGTGGGGCAGACCTGGTGCCGCTACGGCGTGCAGGACTCGGTGAAGATGGCGATCGACCTGGAGCTTCGCTACCGGGGTCTGCGTTCCCCGCACAAGCTGAAGTCGGCGGTCTCCGGCTGCGCCCGCGAGTGTGCGGAGGCCCGCGGCAAGGACTTCGGCATCATCGCGACCGCCCAGGGCTGGAACCTGTACGTCGGCGGCAACGGCGGCGCCACACCGCGCCACGCGGACCTGCTGGCCCAGGACCTGTCCGACGCCGAACTGGTCCGCCTCATCGACCGGTTCCTGATGTTCTACATCCGTACGGCGGACCGCCTGGAGCGCACCTCGACCTGGCTGGACCGGATCGAGGGCGGTCTGGACCACGTGCGGGACGTCGTCGTCCACGACTCGCTGGGGCTGTGCGACGAGCTGGAGCGGCTGATGGCCGACCACGTCCGCGGCTACCGCGACGAGTGGGCCGAGACCATCAACGACCCGGAGCGGCTGCGCCGTTTCGTGACCTTCGTCAACGCCCCCGACGCACCCGACCCCTCGGTCAAGTTCGTCCCCGAGCGCGACCAGGTCAAGCCCGACCTGGACATCCTCGCGGGCCCCGTGCTCGCCATCCGTACCCTCGAAGGGACTCCCTCCTGATGACGACCCAGATGATGGAAACGGCGCGGGACACCCGGACGATCCAGCTCGCGGACGGGGACGGGTGGCTCACGGTCTGCGACCGCGAGCTGCTGACCCCGGGGCGCGGTGTGGCGGCCCTCCTCCCGGACGGCCGGCAGGTCGCCCTGTTCGTGGACCGGGCGGGGCGGGCGTACGCGATCGACAACCGTGACCCGTTCACGGGGGCGTACGTCCTCTCCCGGGGCCTGGTCGGCTCGGCCGGCGGACGGCCGTTCGTGGCGTCGCCGCTGCTGAAGCAGCGCTTCGACCTGGAGACGGGCGCCTGCCTGGACGACGACGAGGTCACCGTGCCGGTCTTCGCGGTCCGCGCGGACTGATCGCGCTCCGTTCACCACCTGTTGACACCCCGTCAACTGCGCACCTCTACTGTCCTGACGTTCGACCCGCCGGGCCGACCGGACCGGCGGGCCCTCACGTCACCCGTGGAGTGATCGTGGAACGTCGGACCTTCTTGCGCACTGCGGTGATCGGCGGCTCGGCGGCGGCCTTCGGCGGCACCCTGTGGCGGGGTGCCGCCTTCGCCGACCCCGCCCAGCCGGGCGCCGGCCCCTACGGCGCGCTGCAGGCCGCCAACGGCAACGGCATCCTGCTGCCGAGCGGCTTCACCAGCAGAATCGTCGCCCGTTCGGGACAGGCCGTCCCCGGCACCTCGTACACCTGGCACAGCGCACCCGACGGAGGTGCCACGTACGCCGACGGCAGCGGCTGGATCTACGTCTCCAACGCCGAGGTCTCCTCGGGCAGCGGCGGTGGGGCGAGCGCGGTGCGCTTCAACTCCTCCGGAACGGTCACCTCCGCCTACCGGATCCTGTCCGGCACCAACAACAACTGCGCGGGCGGCAGCACTCCGTGGAAGACCTGGCTGTCCTGCGAGGAGGTCAGCCGCGGATTCGTCTACGAGACGGACCCCTGGGGGGTGAACGCGGCCGTCCAGCGGCCCGCCCTCGGCCGCTTCAAGCACGAGGCGGCGGCGGCCGACCCCGACCACGGGTACGTGTACCTCACCGAGGACGAGACGGACGGCCGCTTCTACCGCTTCCGCCCCACGACGTGGGGCAACCTGTCCTCCGGCACCCTCCAGGTCCTGGTGGCGGGCTCCGGCACCTCGGGCCCGGTGACCTGGGCGACGGTCCCGGACCCGGACGGTTCACCCACCCTGACCCGCTACCAGGTCTCCGGCGCGAAGGTCTTCAACGGCGGCGAGGGCTGCTTCTACGCGGCGGGCACCTGCTGGTTCACCACCAAGGGCGACAACCGGGTGTGGGCGTACGACGCGAACACGTCCAGCATCTCGCTCGCCTACGACGACTCGCTGGTCACCGGCGGCGCCCCGCTGACCGGCGTGGACAACGTCACCCGGTCCGCCTCGGGCGACCTGTACGTCGCCGAGGACGGCGGGAACATGGAGATCTGCCTGATCACCCCGGACGACACCGTCGCCCCGTTCCTGCGGATCAGCGGGCAGTCCGGCTCCGAGATCACCGGTCCCGCCTTCTCCCCGGACGGCACCCGCCTCTACTTCTCCTCTCAGCGCGGGACGAGCGGGAGCTCCTCCGGCGGCATCACGTACGAGGTCACGGGGCCGTTCCGCCGCTGAGCGGGACATGGGCCGCGCGGTGCCGGTACCGGCGCCGTGCGGCCGTCCCCGCGGTCATCAGGCCTGGCCGCCGCTCTCGACCGCCGCCGGGTCCATCCACACGACCTCCCAGATGTGGTGGTCGGGGTCCTGGAAGGAGCGGCCGTACATGAAGCCCATGTCCATGGGCTCGTTGGCGGGCGAACCGCCGGCGGCGAGTGCGGCGTCGGCCAGCCGGTCGACCTCGGCCCGGCTGTCCGCGCTCAGGGCGAGGAGGACCTCCGTCGTCCTCGACGCGTCGGCGATCTCCTTCTTGGTGAAGTCCTTGAAGCGCGGCTCGCTGATGAGCATGGCGAAAATCGTGTCACTGATGACCAGACACGCGGTCGTCTCGTCGCTGAACTGCGGGTTGAAGCCGAAGCCGAGCTTCCCGAAGAAGTCCTTCGTCGTCTCCAGGTCCTTGACCGGCAGGTTCACGAAGATCATCTGAGGCATGGCGGTTCCACTCTTCCGTCCTGGCACTTCACGTGCTCCGTGGCGCCGTGTTCGAGCGCCTTCGAGAGGTAGACGGCGGGGCCCGGCGAAACTCATCGCTCGCACGGGATCTTCCACCCGTATGCCGGAGCCGGTCGCGCTGCGGGGGCCCGCGCCCGCCGGCCCGTCCGTGGCGGGGTGCGGGCCGGCGGCCTGAAAGGTCTCCGGGACTCCTCCGGCCGGGGCCCTGCCGGCGGAGTCCCGTGTCCCGTCAGGACATGGCGAGCGGGGCGCCGCCCCTGAGCAGCGACGCGCCGAGCGGGGTGAGCGTGTGCAGGACCGAGCTGCCGTGGCGCAGGGTCAGGACCAGGCCGGCCTCGCGCAGCACGCAGGCGTGCTGGCTCGCGGAGGCCAGGGACACACCGGTCCTGCGGGCCAGCTCGCTGGTCGTGCAGCCCTTGTCTATGGCCTGCAGGACGGCGGAACGGGTGTGCCCCACAAGCCGTCCGAGCCAGGGGCCGGGCCCCGCGAAGGCCGGGGCGCCCGAGTGGGTGACCGGATAGACGAGCACCGGCGGAAGGTGCGGGTCGCGGTAGACGACCGGGGTACCGCGGCAGAAGAACGAGGGCTGCAGGAGCAGGCCCCGTCCGTCCAGGTGCAGCTCGCGGTCGACGGGGTAGTCCGCCTCCAGCACGGGTGCCCGCCAGCGGATCATCGACGGCAGCGTGGCCAGGAGCTCGTCGGCCCCGCCGTCCAGCAGCGCGCGGCCCCGGAGGGCACGGTCGGCCTCCACGCTCGCCTGGATGTGCGGCCAGTACGGCTCGACGGCGGCGCGGTGGTAGCCGCGCAGGGCGGCTATGAGGCGGCCCAGCGGCTCCGTGCGCCCCTCCGCGAGCGTGTCCAGCAGGGCGGTGGGTGACCCGCCACCGCCCCGCGCGCGCACCACGGCGGGACGGCTTTCGGCCAGCAGGGCCAGATCGCCGTGGAGCCGGTCCGCAGGAGTGTCGCGGAGTGCCTCCATTCCGACGTCGAGGCCGAACGGCTCGGCACCTTCCTGGGAAGGCGTCAGGAAGTCGGGGAAATAGCCGCGGAGCGGAACGACCGCCGACAGCAGACGCGCCTCACCATTCAGTCTGGTACGGGATTCCGTCCGCCATTTCCCGAACACCGACGAGCCCCGCCGGTCCCTCAGTCGGTGAAAACTGAGAATGGTTTCCCACATTGCGTCGGGCCTCGTGGCCATCCGCACTCTGGAAAGGTCCACCCCGGACACATGGATACGCAGCACCGAACCCCCACTGTTGCAACCGCAATCGCCCCCATCAAAGGGTATGCATGCCGTCACAGGAGGTCACCACGGGGTTTCGGCCAGAGTTGAAACGTCTCGCCCGCATCCTCGCCAGCCGAAAGGCTGTACGACGTCGGGTGCGAATCCGGCGCCACCGAAAGAGCGGGTGAGGGCCGTGGGGGGCTTTGCCTGTTCGGCGGCGGTGGTGACGGTGCGGCTCCGTACCCGGCAGGGGTAAGCCGGGTGCGGTCCATGGGTGGGGATCCATGGACCGCACCCCGGTCCGCCGGCCGCGGGATTTGCTCACCGAACGAAGAAAAGAAACAACCTTAAATGGTTCGCTATTCAATTGAAGAGGAGCGGAACCCCGCATGAAGAAGCGGCAGCACCCCCGCACAGGGTGCTGCCGCTTCCGGGTTATCCGCAGCCGCCGGAGGATCGTCGAGGGTACGGGTGATCCTCCGGCGCCCCCGGAGTCGTGGTGGTCGTCGCCGGACCGGCCGGCCCCGGGCTCAGCGGCTGTCGCTGCCCTTCGGCCCGGCAGCGGCGCGGCCCGCCTCCAGCCGCGCGACCGGAATGCGGAACGGCGAGCAGGAGACGTAGTCCAGACCCACCTCATGGAAGAAGTGCACCGACTCCGGGTCCCCGCCGTGCTCACCGCAGACGCCGAGCTTGAGGTCGGGACGGGTGGCCAGGCCGGCCTCCACGGCGCTGCGCACGAGGGCGCCGACACCGTCCTTGTCGATCGTCTCGAACGGCGACACCCCGAAGATGCCCTTCTCCAGGTACGCGGTGAAGAACGAGGCCTCCACGTCGTCGCGGGAGAAGCCCCACACCGTCTGGGTGAGGTCGTTGGTGCCGAAGGAGAAGAACTGCGCGGCCTCGGCGATCTGGCCCGCGGTCAGCGCGGCCCGGGGCAGCTCGATCATCGTGCCGATGGTCAGCCTGAGGCCGGTGCCGGTAGCGGCCTCGACCTCGGCGATGACCTGGACGGCCTCGTCACGGACGATCTCCAGCTCCTGGACCGTGCCCACGAGCGGGATCATGATCTCGGCGCGCGGATCGCCCTTGGCGTTCTTGCGGTACGCCGCCGCCTCCGCGATCGCCCGGACCTGCATCGCGAACAGGCCGGGGATGACCAGGCCGAGACGGACCCCGCGCAGTCCCAGCATCGGGTTCTGCTCGTGCAGCTTGTGCACGGCCTGCAGGAGGCGCAGGTCGTTCTCGTTCGCGTCCTTGCGGGACTCGGCGAGCGCGACGCGCACGGAGAGCTCCGTGATGTCCGGGAGGAACTCGTGCAGCGGCGGGTCGAGCAGCCGTACGGTGACGGGCAGTCCGTCCATCGACTCGAACAGCTCGATGAAGTCGGCCTTCTGGAGCGGCAGCAGCGCGGCGAGCGCCGCCTCGCGCTCGTCGTCGGTGTCGGCGAGGATCAGCTTCTCGACCATCTCGCGGCGCTCGCCGAGGAACATGTGCTCGGTGCGGCACAGACCGATGCCCTGGGCACCGAAGCGCCGGGCCCGCAGGGCGTCCTCCGCGTTGTCCGCGTTGGCGCGCACGCGCAGGCGGCGCACCCGGTCCGCGTACGCCATGATCCGGTGAACGGCTGCGACCAGCTCGTCGGCGTCGTCGGCACCCGCGTGCATGCGGCCCTCGAAGTACTCGACCACCGGGGACGGCACGACGGGTACCTCACCGAGGTACACCTTGCCGGTGGAACCGTCCACGGAGACGAGGTCGCCCTCCTCCACGACGGTGCCGCCGACCGTCAGCCGGCGGCGCTTGGTGTCGACCTCGATCTCCTCGGCACCGCAGACACAGGTCTTGCCCATGCCGCGTGCGACGACGGCGGCGTGCGAGGTCTTTCCGCCGCGCGAGGTGAGGATGCCCTCGGCGGCGATCATGCCGTCGAGGTCGTCGGGGTTGGTCTCCCGGCGGATGAGGATGACCTTCTCGCCGGAACGGGACCACTTGACGGCGGTGTACGAGTCGAAGACGGCCTTGCCGACGGCCGCCCCCGGGGACGCGGCGATACCGCGGCCCAGGAGGACGGTGCTGGCTTCGTGGTCGAAGCGCGGGAACATCAGCTGGGCGAGCTGGGCGCCGTTGACGCGCTGGAGCGCCTCGGCCTCGTCGATGAGGCCCTGGTCGACGAGCTGGGTGGCGATCCGGAAGGCGGCTCCGGCGGTGCGCTTGCCGACCCGGGTCTGCAGCATCCAGAGCTGCCCGCGCTCGATGGTGAACTCGATGTCGCAGAGATCCCTGTAGTGGGTCTCCAGCGTCTCCATGATCGCGATCAGCCGGCCGTACGACTCCTTGTCGATCGACTCCAGCTCGGCGAGCGGCACGGTGTTGCGGATGCCCGCGACGACGTCCTCGCCCTGCGCGTTCTGCAGGTAGTCGCCGTAGACGCCCTGGTGGCCACTGGCCGGGTCGCGGGTGAAGGCGACGCCCGTGCCGGAGTCGGGGCCGAGGTTGCCGAAGACCATCGAGCAGATGTTGACGGCCGTGCCGAGGTCGCCGGGGATGCGCTCCTGGCGGCGGTAGAGCTTGGCGCGGTCGGTGTTCCACGAGTCGAAGACCGCCTTTATGGCCAGGTCCATCTGCTCGCGCGGGTCCTGCGGGAAGTCGCGTCCGGCGTCCCGCGTGACGATCTTCTTGAACTGCTTGACCAGCTTCTTCAGGTCGGCCGCGTCGAGGTCCACGTCGACGGTGACGCCCTTGGCCTCCTTCGCGGCCTCCAGCGCCTCCTCGAAGAGCTCGCCGTCGACACCGAGGACGGTCTTGCCGAACATCTGGATCAGACGGCGGTACGAGTCCCAGGCGAAGCGCTCGTCACCGGCCTGGGCGGCGAGCCCGACGACCGAGGCGTCGGAGAGACCGATGTTGAGGACCGTGTCCATCATTCCGGGCATCGAGAACTTGGCGCCGGAACGTACGGACACCAGCAGCGGGTCGTCGGCCTGGCCGAGGTTCTTGCCCATCCGGTTCTCGAGCGCGACGAGGTGCGCACTGACCTCGTCGCGCAGTTCGGCCGGCTCGTCACCGCTGTCGAGGTAGACCTTGCAGGCCTCGGTGGTGATCGTGAAACCCGGAGGGACCGGCAGCCCGAGATTGGTCATCTCGGCGAGGTTGGCACCCTTGCCGCCCAGAAGGTCCTTCAGATCCTTGTTGCCCTCGGTGAAGTCGTAGACGAACTTCTGAGAATCTTTGTTTTCCGACACGGGTCTCGACTCCTCGAGGACGCGGTGGCTGCCCTGACGGCGAGGAACATACCCAGATCGAAGGTGTCTGGGTACGCCCACTTGCGCGTCGTGAGGCCTCAACCACCCGTCCGCCAGCAGATCGAATGTGACGCCTCGAACCACCTCGGAGAACATCCGCGTTCACTTCCTGAAGTGAAGACCGCGAAGAGTGACGGTCTTCACCCGAATCGCGTACGGAGAGTGCTCAACGCGTCGATCGATCAAAATAAAGGCCACTGGCACCCAGTGCCATCATTTGAGAAGTACAGCATCGAAAAATCCGCTCATCTGAGCCGCCAAGCTCTCAGGGGTGGCGAGAATCACCCTCTGGGGCGCGCTCAGATGTCACCATCCGAACGCCGCGGGGACGACCGCAGGTCACCGTGTGCTTCCCGACGTGGCGCGGAGAGTGAACAAAGGGCGCTCGAAAGGGGTGCGCATGCCCGGCACGGGCCGGATCACGCCCGGACCCTGCACAAAAACCCGCTCATGTGAGCGGGCTCCTGTTCGGGCACCCGGTGCCTCGTGCGGCAGCGCCCCGCTCAGCCGCCCGAGGTGTCCAGCTCGGCCTCGGCGCCCACACCCGCGCAGTCGTACGGGTCCTTGAGCCAGCCGTCCGGCAGGGCCACGCGGTTGTTTCCGGAGGTGCGCCCGCGGGGGCCGTCGGCCCCGTCCGGCCACGGCTGGTCGAGGTCCAGTTCCTGCAGCTGCCCGCCCAGCTCCTCCAGGGAGGAGGTGACCGCGAGCTTCCGGCGCATCTCCGAGCCCACGGCGAAGCCCTTGAGGTACCAGGCCACGTGCTTGCGGAAGTCGATCACGCCACGGCTCTCGTCGCCGATCCACTCCCCCAGCAGCGTCGCGTGGCGCAGCATGACGTCCGCGACCTCGCGCAGGGCGGGCGCCTGCCGCGTCTCCACGCCCTCGAAGGCGGCGACCAGGTCTCCGAAGAGCCAGGGGCGGCCCAGGCAGCCACGGCCGACGACCACTCCGTCGCAGCCCGTCTCGCGCATCATCCGCAGCGCGTCGTCCGCGCACCAGATGTCGCCGTTGCCGAGGACGGGGATCTCCGGGACGTGTTCCTTGAGGCGGGCGATGGCGTCCCAGTCCGCGGTGCCGCCGTAGTGCTGGGCGGTGGTCCTGCCGTGCAGGGCGACGGCCGTGACGCCCTCCTCGACAGCGATGCGGCCCGCGTCGAGGTAGGTGGTGTGGTCGTCGTCGATGCCCTTGCGCATCTTGATGGTGACCGGCAGGTCGCCCGCGCTCGCCACGGCCTCACGCAGGATCGCCCGGAGCAGCGGCCGCTTGTACGGGAGCGCGGAGCCGCCGCCCTTGCGGGTGACCTTGGGGACCGGGCAGCCGAAGTTCAGGTCGATGTGGTCGGCGAGGTCCTCGTCGACGATCATGCGGACCGCCCTGCCGACGGTGACCGGGTCCACTCCGTACAGCTGGATGGAGCGCGGGGTCTCGCTCGCGTCGAAGTGGATGAGCTGCATGGTCTTCTCGTTGCGCTCGACCAGCGCCCGCGTGGTGATCATCTCGCTGACGAACAGCCCCTTGCCGCCGGAGAACTCGCGGCACAGGGTGCGGAACGGGGCGTTGGTGATGCCGGCCATGGGGGCGAGCACGACCGGCGGCTGCACGGTGTGCGGGCCGATCCGGAGCAGCGGGAGGGCGGGGGCGAGCGTGGTCATCCACCCATTGTCGCGCACGCCGGGCGGGCCCCGGCGCCGGCCGCCGCGGGGGCGCACCCTCGGCGGCCCTGCCGGCCGGGTGGACGCCGCGGCCGGGAAACGCGGGTGGGCCCGGACCACCGAGGTGATCCGGGCCCACCGTCGTGCCGGTGCGTCAGCTCTGCGCCGCCGTGCCGTCCTGCTCGGAGGCGGCGGCCGGAGAGGCGTCCGTCTGCGCGGAGCCGTCGGCGCGCTCGCGCATCTTGCGCACCAGCTCCTGCTTCTGCTCGGCCGCGGTCCGGCGGTCGGCGTCGCGCGCGGTGCCCGCGCCCTGCTGCTCGGCGCGGGACAGCTTCTTGCGCTGTCCGCCCACACCGAGGAGGTTGTTGCGGCTCTTGGCCACGGGGTTCTCCCATTCGTGGTGAGAAGTGAGGTCTGAAGTGATCAGGGATCTCAGGGATCGATTCGATGGGCGACGGGCGCTCGGCCCGTCGCACGCTCACTCGTAGATCTGGAAGAACGAAGACATACCGAAAAAGGTACCCCGGCCCGGGCAGAGCTCTCACCCGGTTTTCGCCGGAGGTGCGGTGCCGGCTCAGGCGGTCGGGTCGACCGTCGCCTGGTGGGCCTCGGCAAGGTGCTCCTCGGCCTTCAGCCAGGGCAGGAACTGCGCCGCCTTGTGCCACCCGCAGGTTCCGCAGGTCAGCTGCCGCTGCATCCCGGACTTCCGTACCCGGACGACGTGTTCGCGGCCGTGCTGGTCCCATCTGGTGACCTTGCTCGTGGTCATGGACGCCATCCGAGCCTCCTGTAGGGGTGTGCCCAGCAGTGTGCACGAAGCCCCCGGCTCCCTGCGCGGGAACCGGGGGCTTCGTTATGAAGCTGCGTACCGTCAGCAGCCCAGCAGACGGGAGCCGAGGTAGCCCTGGATCTGGTCCAGGGAGACGCGCTCCTGCTTCATGGTGTCGCGCTCGCGCACGGTCACCGCGTTGTCGTCGAGGGTGTCGAAGTCGACGGTGACGCAGAACGGCGTGCCGATCTCGTCCTGGCGGCGGTAACGGCGGCCGATGGCACCCGCGTCGTCGAACTCGATGTTCCAGTTCTGCCGCAGGTCCGCGGCGAGGCCCTTGGCCTTGGGCGACAGCTGCGGGTTGCGGGACAGCGGCAGGACCGCGACCTTGACCGGCGCCAGACGCGGGTCGAGACGCATGACCACGCGCTTCTCCATGACGCCCTTCGCGTTGGGCGCCTCGTCCTCGGTGTAGGCGTCGAGGAGGAAGGCGAGCAGCGAACGGCCGACACCGGCGGCGGGCTCGATGACGTACGGCGTCCAGCGCTCGCCGGACTCCTGGTCGTAGTACACCAGGTCCGTGCCCGAGGCCTTGGAGTGCGCCTTGAGGTCGTAGTCCGTGCGGTTGGCGACGCCCTCGAGCTCGCCCCACTCGCTGCCGCCGAAGCGGAAGCGGTACTCGATGTCAGCGGTGCGCTTGGAGTAGTGCGAGAGCTTCTCCTGCGGGTGCTCGAACCACCGCATGTTCTCCTCGCGCATGCCCAGGCCGGTGTACCAGTTCCAGCGCTGCTCCATCCAGTACTCCTGCCACTGCTCGTCCTCGCCCGGCTTGACGAAGAACTCCATCTCCATCTGCTCGAACTCGCGCGTGCGGAAGATGAAGTTGCCCGGAGTGATCTCGTTCCGGAAGGACTTGCCCATCTGCGCGATGCCGAACGGCGGCTTCTTGCGCGATGTCTGCGCCACCTGACCGAAGTTGGTGAAGATGCCCTGGGCGGTCTCGGGACGCAGGTAGGCGACGGAGCCGGAGTCCTGGGTCGGGCCGAGGTGGGTGGAGAGGAGACCGGAGAACTGCTTGGGCTCGGTGAACGTGCCCTTGTTGCCGCAGTTGGGGCAGTTGAGGTCGGCGAGGCCGTTGACCGGCGGCTTGCCGTGCTTCTCCTCGTACGCCTCCTCCAGGTGGTCGGCGCGGTAGCGCTTGTGACAGGAGGTGCACTCGGTGAGCGGGTCGGAGAAGGTGGCGACGTGGCCGGAGGCGACCCAGACCTCGGGGGCCAGGATGACCGACGAGTCGAGACCGACCACGTCCTCGCGCGAGGTGACCATGTAACGCCACCACTGGCGCTTGAGGTTCTCCTTCAGCTCGACGCCCAGCGGCCCGTAGTCCCAGGCGGCCTTCTGACCGCCGTAGATCTCACTGCAGGGGTAGACGAAGCCACGGCGCTTGCTCAGGCTGACGATGGTGTCGATCTTGTCGGCGGCCACGGTGCTCTCTTCATTACGACGGCGAAACGGACAGGGGCGGGGCGGAGCGCCTCGCTGCGGGGGGTGATGCTCAGGTGACGCTGCGGGCGAATGGCTCAGATTACCGGCGGGCGCACCCCCCGGATCAAATCGGCAGGGGGTACAGCGGCCCGCAGGGTGTGATCCGGGCATCTCATCAGCCTTGTTGACAATCGTTTCCACTTTTGTTGAAAATGACTGTCATGAACGTACGCCGTCTGATACCCACCGCCGCCGTCGCCGGGGCAGCCGTCCTCGGCCTCACCACGCTCTCCGCCTGCTCCTCCTCGGACGCGGCCGACCGCGGGAGCGGCGACAAGCTGAACGTGGTGGCGTCCTTCTACCCGATGCAGTTCCTGGCCGAGGAGATCGGCGGATCGCACGTATCGGTGACCACGCTGACGAAGCCCGGGGTGGAGCCGCACGACCTGGAGCTCACCCCGCGCCAGATCGGCGGTCTGGGCGACGCCGACCTCATCCTGTTCCTCAAGGGCATCCAGCCCGCCGTCGACGACGCGGTGGCCCAGTCCGGCGTCGAGAACACCGTCGACGCGGCGAAGCTCACCACGCTCGAGAACCACGGCACCGAGGTCGACGGTCACGACCACGGACACGACGAGGGCGAGGAGCACGCGCACGAGGAGGGTGAGGAGCACGCGCACGAGGGCGAGGAGGCGGGCGCCGACCCGCACATCTGGCTGGACCCGGTGAAGTACGCCGAGGTCGCCGAAGGTGTCGGGAAGTCCCTGGAGAAGGCCGACCCCGACCACGCGGCGGACTACCGCAAGAACACGGATACCCTGGTCGGCGAACTGAACGCGCTGAACACGGCGTACGAGACCGGGCTGAAGGACACCGCGACCACGACCTTCATCACCACCCACTCCGCCTTCGGGTACCTCGCCGAGCGCTACGGCCTCACCCAGGAGGGCATCGCGGGCATCGACCCCGAGGCCGAGCCCAGCCCCGCCCGGATCAACGAGATCCACGGCGTCGCGGAGAAGAGCAGGGCGACCACCGTGTTCTTCGAGACGCTCGCCAGCGACAAGACCGCCAAGACCCTGGCGAAGGACCTCGGCCTGAAGACCGGCGTCCTGGACCCGCTGGAGGGAATCACGGACAAGTCCGAGGGCGCTGACTACATCGAGGTCATGAAGTCCAACCTGGCCGCACTGCAGAAGGCTCTCGGCGCGAAGTAGTCCACGCACCACCCGTACCAGTCCCAGCAGCATCGGAGGCGCTCGTGTCCGAGCCCAGTACGCCCGAACCCGTGATCAGCATGCGCGGAGCCACGGCCACGCTCGGTGCGCGCACCGTGCTGCGCGGCGTCGACCTCACCGTCGGCCGCGGCGAGGTCGCGGCCCTGCTCGGGGCCAACGGATCCGGCAAGTCCACCGCCGTGCGGTCCGTCATCGGGCAGGTACCGCTCACCGGCGGCACCGTCGAGCTGTTCGGCACTCCGCTGCGCCGCTTCCGCCAGTGGGCCCGCGTCGGGTACGTACCGCAGCGCACCACGGCGGCCGGCGGCGTCCCCGCCACGATCCGCGAGGTCGTCGCCTCCGGACGGCTGTCCCGTACGAAGCTGCGGCTGCCGGGCAGGGCGGACCGGGCGGCCGTCGACCGCGCCATCGAGCTCGTCGGCCTCTCCGACCGCGCCAAGGACTCCGTGAGCGCCCTCTCCGGCGGCCAGCACCAGCGGGTGCTGATCGCCCGCGCGCTCGCCGCCGAACCCGAGCTGCTGATCATGGACGAGCCGATGGCCGGGGTCGACCTGGCCAGCCAGGAGATCCTCGCCGAAACCCTGCGCGAGCAGGTCGGGGCCGGTACGACGGTGCTGCTCGTCCTGCACGAGCTCGGCGCCCTGGAACCCCTCATCGACCGGGCGGTCGTGCTGCGCGACGGCTGTGTCACGCACGACGGACCGCCTCCGGAGGCCATGGGCCAGCACGCACTGCCCGGCCACGACCACGTACACCCCCACGCGGCCTCCGAGCCCGCCCGGACGGGACTGCTGACCTGATGGAATTCCTCACACCCCCCTTCATGCAGCGGGCCCTGGTAGCGGCCGTCCTGGTCGGCATCACCGCTCCCGCCATCGGCATCTACCTGGTCCAGCGCCGCCAGGCCCTGATGGGCGACGGCATCGGGCACATAGCCATGACCGGGGTCGGCCTCGGCTTCCTGCTGTCCACCAACCCCATCTGGATGGCCACCCTGGTGGCCGTCGTCGGCTCGGTCGTCATGGAGCTGATCCGCTGGTACGGGCACACGCGCGGCGACATCGCCCTGGCCATGCTGTTCTACGGCGGCATGGCGGGCGGGGTGATGCTGATCAACCTCTCCGGCACCGGCTCCAACGCCAACCTCACGTCGTACCTCTTCGGCTCGCTGTCGACGGTCTCCGAGGAGGACGTCACCGCGATCGTCGTGCTGGCCGCCTTCGTGATGCTGGTGACGCTCGCGCTGCGGCGGCAGCTGTTCGCCGTCAGCCAGGACGAGGAATTCGCCCGGGTCACCGGGCTGCCGGTGCGCGTGCTCAACCTCCTGGTCGCCGTGACGGCGGCGGTCACGGTCACCGTCGCGATGCGGGTGGTCGGTCTGCTGCTGGTCAGCGCGCTGATGGTGGTCCCCGTCGCCGCCGCGCAGCAGATCGCGAAGTCCTTCAAGGTGACGTTCGTGCTGGCCGTCGCGATCGGCACGGCGGTGACCCTGGCCGGCACCGTGACCTCCTACTACCAGGACGTGCCGCCCGGCGCCACGATCGTGCTGCTGGCCATCGCCGTGTTCATCGCGCTGACCGCGCTCGCCACGCCGCTGGCGCGCCGCCGGGCCCGCGGACGCGACAAGGACTCCGAGGAGTGCACCCTGGAGGTACCGGTGGCTCGCCCGGACGCCGACGACGTGCGGGTGTGACCGTGCCGCCGGGGCGGGCTGGCACAATGGCCCGACACACGTACGGGCGACACGAGGAGGCACCTGTGGCCACGGCGCCGATCAGTGGCACGAACGCGGCCCCGGTACGCGGCCGGTCGACCAGGCAGCGCGCGGCGGTGGCCGCCGCGCTCGACGAGGTCGACGAGTTCCGCAGCGCCCAGGATCTGCACGACGTGCTGAAGCACCGGGGCGACTCCGTCGGTCTGACGACGGTCTACCGCACGCTGCAGTCCCTCGCCGACGCGGGCGAGGTCGACGTGCTGCGCACGACGGACGGCGAGGCGGTCTACCGCCGCTGCTCGACGGGCGACCACCATCACCATCTGGTGTGCCGGGTCTGCGGCAAGGCGGTCGAGGTCGAGGGTCCTGCCGTGGAGCAGTGGGCCGAGACCGTCGCCGCCCAGCACGGCTACGTGAACGTGGCCCACACGGTCGAGATCTTCGGCACCTGCGCGGAGTGTGCGGGCGCGGAGGGCTGATCCCGCGGGCCGCCCCCGGTTCGTCCCGCCATGGCCCCCCACCGCCCGGTGGGGGGCCATGGCCGTACCGGGGTGCGGGGCTCAGGCCGTCGGTCCCGCCTTCTCGGCGGCTTCGGCGGCCTTCTGCACGGCCTTCTCCTCCGCGCCCCCGAAGCGGCGGTCGCGCCGGGCGAACTCCAGGCAGGCACGCCACAGGTCCCGGCGGTCGAAGTCGGGCCACAGGACGTCCTGGAAGACCATCTCGGCGTACGCGCTCTGCCAGATCAGGTAGTTGGACGTGCGCTGCTCGCCGCTGGGGCGCACGAAGAGGTCCACGTCCGGCATGTCCGGGTAGTAGATGTACTTCGCGAACGTCTTCTCGTTGACCTTCGACGGGTCGAGCTTCCCGGCCGCGACGTCCTGCGCGATGCGCTGCGCGGCGTCGGCGATCTCGGCCCGGCCTCCGTAGTTGACGCAGAAGTACAGCGTCATCCTGTCGTTGTCCTTCGTCTGCTCCTGGGCGACCTGGAGCTCCTGGACGACGGACTTCCACAGCTTCGGCATGCGGCCGACCCAGCGGATGCGGATGCCGAGCTCGTCCATCTCGTCCCGGCGGCGGCGGATGACGTCCCGGTTGAAGTCCATCAGGAACTTCACCTCGTCGGGCGAGCGCTTCCAGTTCTCCGTGGAGAAGGCGTACAGGGAGAGGTTCTTGACACCCATCTCGATGCAGCCCTTGAGCACGTCCATGACGACGCCCTCGCCGACCTTGTGGCCCTCGGTGCGCGGCAGGCCGCGCTCCTTGGCCCAGCGGCCGTTGCCGTCCATCACGACCGCCACGTGCTTGGGCACCAGGTCGCCGGGGATCTTCGGCGGGGTGGCGCCGGAGGGGTGCGGCTCGGGCGTCTTGTAGTCACGCCGGTTACGTCCGCCGAGCATCCCGCGTACTGCCATGAGCTTCTCTCGTCTCCCTGTGTCACTTCTCTACGTACCGCAGCGAGCGCAGGCCGCGCTCCAGATGCCAGTGCAGGTAGGCGGACACGAGTCCGCTCCCCTCCCTGACATGACGCGCCTGTGACGCGTCCGCCGTCGCCCAGTCGCCGGTGAGCAGCGCGCTCAGCAGTTCGACGGCCTCCGCCGAGGGTACGACGCTGCCGGGTACCCGGCAGTCGCCGCATATGACGCCGCCGGCCGCGACGGAGAAGAAACGGTTCGGTCCGGGCATTCCGCACTTGGCGCAGTCGACGAAGCTGGGGGCGTACCCGTTG
Source organism: Streptomyces clavifer (assembly GCF_036345975.1). Classification (NCBI taxonomy): domain Bacteria; kingdom Bacillati; phylum Actinomycetota; class Actinomycetes; order Kitasatosporales; family Streptomycetaceae; genus Streptomyces; species Streptomyces clavifer. The sequence continues at coordinate 2,427,521 of NZ_CP107793.1, forward strand.
ACCGCGAGGGAACGCAGCAGGAACGCGTCGAGGATGAGGTTCGGCGCGTGTTCGGCGCGCGAGAGGGTCCGCAGTCCGCCGACGAGCAGCAGGTACTGCTGGACCGCGGGCTCGCCCTCGTGGTCGGTGAACCGTTCGGCCGTCTCCAGCATCGCGGTGCCGGCGGTGTAGCGCCCGTAGTCGGAGACGATGCCGCCGCCGTACGGCGCGATCGTCTCGCTCTGGGTGCACAGCGGGAGGCTGCGGCCGACGAGTTCGCTGCCGCGGGCGAAGAACTGCACGTCCACGTGGGAGAAGGGTTCCAGCCGCGCCCCGAATTTGGACTTGGTGCGCCGCACCCCGCGCGCGACGGCGCGCACCCGGCCGTGGCCGCGGGTCAGGATCGTGATGATCCGGTCGGCCTCGCCCAGCTTCTGCGTGCGCAGCACGACGCCGTCGTCCCGGAACAAGCTCATGCGCCCATTGTCGCCCACCGGGGCGGCCGTCCGTCGACGGTCCTCGCTCCCGATGGTCCGGCGGGCACGGCCGGATCCCGTGCACGCCGACCGGGGCCGCGCGGGCCCGGGCGGCGCCTCGCCCCGGGAGTCGGGCGGGGGCCGTGGCGTCGGCACCCCCGGGAAGGGGCTCCACGGCCGGCCTGCCGCCCGAACCGCGCGCGCACGCCGCCCGCCCCTCGTCGGCGGGCCCGGGCCGGGAGACGCCCGTACCCGGCTTCGGTCCCGTGGGCGGTGCGCACGGGGGCGCGGGCGGAGTCCGGTCCTGCTCCGCGCGGGCGTGCGCCGGCGCCCGGTCCTACGAGGGCGTGCGCGCGGCGGCCGCGAGCAGTTCGGCGGTGTCGGTGGGGCAGAGCTGGAGCGCGCTGCCCACCGTCGTCAGCACCTCGCGCTCGGCCTGGCTGTACGGGCCGTCGGCGAGCGCGATCCTGGCGCCCTGCAGCAGGACCGTCCCGCGGCCGGCCACGGCCAGATGCGGGGCCAGCGGCTTCAGCACCTCGTGCAGCTCGATGGCGAGGGCGGCTCCGCAGGCCTCGGCCGCGGGGTCGTGGCCGTCACCGGCCCCGGTGTCCGCGGCGAGCACCTCCACGATGGTGAACAGCTGCTCCTGGGTGCAGTCGTCGAGCCCGGCGTCGCGGACAGTGGCCGCGGCGGCCTCCAGGACCGTACGGGAGGTGGTTCCGCCGGCGGCGAGCACGGCGAGCGTGACGGTGTGCACGGCCTCCCGCAGCATCGCGGAGAAGCGGGTGGTGGTGGGGTGGTCCAGGGTGTCGGTCGGGTAGTGCCCCAGACAGGCGGCGCACTCCAGGACGGGCCCCGCGCTGCCGCGCCGCAGCAGCGGCATGCCGATCACGGTGAAGCGGTGACGGCCGGTGAGACGCCGGTAGTTGCGGTCGCCGCCGCACCCCGGACAGAAGAACTCACCGTCACCGACGGTGTCCCAGACGGTACGGGTGCCGTAGATGCGCAGTCTCATGGCGCGTTGTCCTTTGGCTGACCGCACGTCGCACACCTCCGTAATGCTCCGGCAACATTGCCGTGTTGGACGTGATGTTAGCCACATGCGTGAGGTGCCGTCAGCATCCTGGATGTCACAACACCCGGAGATGGCCGAACCCCGCCCACCCCTTGCGGGGCGGCGGGGCTCTCCTGCCACATCACTTCACGGCTTATCGGACGTTTGTCCGTAGCACCTGGGGGCTGTCAGCGAGTCGCGCGGTTCACCGCGGAGACGACCGCCTTGAGCGAGGCCCGCGTCGTGTTGGCGTCGATGCCGATGCCCCACAGGACCTTGCCGTCGATCGCGCACTCGATGTAGGAGGCCGCCTGGGCGCTCGCGCCCTCGCTCATCGTGTGCTCGGTGTAGTCCAGCAGGCGGGCGTCGATGCCGACGGCCTGCAGCGCCTCGAAGAACGCGGAGATCGGACCGTTGCCCGTACCGGTCAGCACGGTGTCCGCGCCGTCGACGGTGGCTTCCACCGTGATCGTGTCCCGGCCGTCCGAACCGGTCGTGGTCTGGCCGGAGCGGATCTGCACCCGGCCCCAGGCGTTGTCCGGGTTGGGCAGGTACTCGTCCTGGAAGGCCGACCAGATCTCACCCGGTGTGACCTCGCCGCCCTCGGCGTCGGTCTTGGCCTGAATGATCCGGGAGAATTCGATCTGCATCCGGCGCGGCAGGTCCAGCTTGTGCTCGTTCTTCAGGACGTACGCGATCCCGCCCTTGCCGGACTGCGAGTTGACCCGGATGACAGCCTCGTAGGAACGGCCGACGTCCTTCGGGTCGATCGGCAGGTAGGGCACCGCCCACTCGATATCGTCGACGGTCTTCCCCCGGGCCGCCGCGTCGGCCTCCATGGCGTCGAAGCCCTTCTTGATGGCGTCCTGGTGGGAGCCGGAGAAGGACGTGTAGACCAGGTCGCCCGCGTAGGGGTGGCGCGGGTGGACCTCCATCTGGTTGCAGTACTCGCTGGTGCGCCGGATCTCGTCGATCTGCGAGAAGTCGATCTGCGGGTCGACACCCTGCGAGAAGAGGTTCATGCCCAGGGTGACCAGGTCGACGTTGCCGGTGCGCTCGCCCTGGCCGAACAGGCAGCCCTCGATGCGGTCGGCGCCGGCCATGACGGCCAGTTCGGCCGCGGCGACCGCGGTGCCGCGGTCGTTGTGCGGGTGCACGGACAGGCAGACGTGCTCGCGGCGGGACAGGTTGCGGGACATCCACTCGAAGCGGTCCGCGTGCGTGGACGGCGTCGAACGCTCCACGGTGGCGGGCAGGTTCAGGATGATCTCGCGGCCCTCCTCCGGCTGCCAGACGTCGCAGACGGCCTCGCAGACCTCCAGGGCGAAGTCCAGTTCGGTGTCGGTGAAGATCTCCGGGCTGTACTGGTAGCCGAAGACCGTCTCGCTGCCCAGGATCTTGTCCGCGTACTCCATGACCAGCCGCGTGCCGTCCACGGCGATCTGCTTGACCTGCTCCTTGGAGCCGCGGAAGACCACGCGGCGGAAGGTGGGTGCGGTGGCGTTGTACAGGTGCACGGTGGCGCGGCGGGCCCCGACCAGCGACTCGACGGTGCGCTCGATCAGTTCCTCGCGGGCCTGCGTCAGGACGGAGATCGTCACGTCCTCGGGGATCGCGCCCTCTTCGATGATGGAGCGTACGAACGCGAAGTCGGTCTCGCCGGACGACGGGAATCCGACCTCGATCTCCTTGTAGCCCATGCGTACGAGCAGGTCGAACATCTCACGCTTGCGGGCGGGGGACATCGGGTCGATCAGCGCCTGATTGCCGTCGCGCAGGTCCGTGGACAGCCAGCGGGGCGCCCGCGTGATGCGGTTGTCCGGCCAGGTGCGGTCGGAGATGTCCACGGTCTCGTATCCGCGGTACTTGTGGACCGGCATCCCGGACGGCTTCTGCAGCTGCGTCGCGTTGGTGATCGGGGTGGGTCCGCCCACGGGGGCAGGGGCGTTCTCGGCGGGGTTCACGGCAGTCATGGCGTAGGGCTCCTCTGGGGTCCAGCAGGGGCGGCCGACTGTGTCGCTGCAACAGCGAACTCCGCGGGGAGGGAGCCGGCCTACGACTACAGGCCCTCGCCGCGGCAGCTAAGAAGGAGCAGCCCGAAACGCATGATGCGGCAACACTAACCGAGGGGCGCCCGATACGTCGGTCCGTATCAGTATGCGGGATCACGTCCCGATGAGGGCAAAACGGTGACTCATCACTCTATTTCGTCAATCACGATCGCAAGCAGTGACAGGCATGTCACGGAGTGCCACAGTCGATGGCATGCAGCCTCGCACCAACGGGTTCCAGCCCGTCTTCTGCACCATCGTGCCGCCCCACCTCCTCGACAAGCTGTCCCAGGCCGACGACCCCCTCCTCGCAGGCCCCGCCCGCCGCACCCTGGAGGCGGACGGAGCGCGGCGCCACCACCGGCAGGTGACCGCACTGGCCTGGGCACCCCATCCCCCGCGCACCGCCGACCCGGTCCCCACCAAGCCCCACCGCACCCTGTACGACTGCCGCCACGGCACGGACCTGCCGGGCCGCAAGGTCCGGGACGAGGGCGACGACCCCACCGGGGACGCCAGCGTCAACCGTGCCTACGCGGGACTCGGCGCCACGTTCGAGCTGCTGCTCGCGGAGTACGGCCGCAGCTCGATCGACGGCAAGGGGCTGCCGCTGATCGGCTCCGTGCACTACGACGAGAAGTACAACAACGCGTTCTTCGACGGCGAGCAGATGGTCTTCGGGGACGGGGACGGGGAGATCTTCCTCGACTTCACGGTCGCCATCGACGTGATCGCCCACGAGCTGGCACACGGACTGACCCAGTACACGGCGAATCTCACCTACCAGGGCCAGTCGGGCGCGCTCAACGAGTCGGTGTCGGACGTGTTCGGCTCGCTGGTCAAGCAGTACTCGCTGGGTCAGAGCGCGGAGCAGGGCGACTGGCTGATCGGGGCGGGACTGCTGGCGCCCCGGGTGAGCGGGGTCGCGCTGCGCTCGATGAAGGCCCCCGGCACGGCGTACGACGACGACGTGCTCGGCAAGGACCCGCAGCCCGCGTCGATGGACGACTACATCGAGACGGACGAGGACAACGGCGGGGTGCATCTCAACTCCGGCATCCCCAACCGTGCCTTCTACCTGCTGGCCACCGCACTCGGCGGCAACGCGTGGGAGCGGGCCGGCCGGATCTGGTTCGACGTGCTGACCGGGGGCGAGCTGGCGCAGAACGCGGACTTCGCGGCCTTCGCCCGGCTGACGGTCGCGGCGGCGCGCAGCAGGTTCGGCGAGGGCGACGAGGTGGAGGCCGTGCTGAAGGCCTGGTCGGAGGTGGGCGTGCCGACCAGATGAGCGGGTAGGTACGAGCGGGCCGTCCGGACGGGTCAGGCAGGAGTCATCACGCATGCGCATTCAGGTGAGCCGGACCGGCGGGTTCGCCGGCATCGCACGTCATGGCGAGGTCGACACCTCGGGACGGCCCGACGCCGCGGAGTGGGAGGCCCTGGCCGAGGCGGCGCTCGCCGTCGGCCGGGGCGGCCCGCCCGCGCGGGTGCCGGACGGTTTCCGCTATCGGATCACGGTCGGCGGCCGGACCGTGGACTGCGCGGACCCGCGGCTGACCGAGGCGCAGCGGGCGCTGATCTCCCGGGTCCTGAAGGAGGGCGCGTGATCCGGCGCCCCGCGCCCGTACGCACGAGCGGCCCGGGCCCCGGGCCGCTCGTGGGCGCCCGGGGCCGGACGCACCCGGACGCTCAGAACCCCAGCTTGCGCAGCTGCTTGGGGTCGCGCTGCCAGTCCTTGGCGACCTTCACGTGCAGGTCCAGGTAGACCGGAGTGCCCAGCAGGGCCTCGATGTGCTTGCGGGACTTCGTGCCGACGTCCTTCAGCCGCTGGCCCTTCGGGCCGATGATGATGCCCTTCTGGCTGGGGCGCTCGATGTAGACGTTCGCGTGGATGTCGAGCAGCGGCTTGTCCGCCGGGCGGTCCTCGCGGGGCAGCATCTCCTCGACGACGACGGCGATGGAGTGCGGCAGCTCGTCCCGGACGCCTTCGAGCGCGGCCTCGCGGATGAGCTCGGCGACCATGACCATCTCGGGCTCGTCGGTGAGATCGCCCTCCGGGTAGAGCGGCGGGCTCTCGGGGAGCAGCGGGGCGATCAGGTCGGCCAGCAGACCGACCTGCTGGTCCTTGACCGCGGAGACCGGGATGATCTCCGCCCACTCGAAGCCGAGCTCTTCACCGAGGCGGGACACGGCCAGCAGTTGCTCGGCGAGCGCCTTGGACTCGACCAGGTCGGTCTTGGTGATGATCGCGATCTTCGGGGTCTTCTTGATCCCGGCGAGTTCCTTGATGATGAACTTGTCGCCGGGGCCCAGCTTCTGGTCGGCGGGCAGGCAGAAGCCGATGACGTCGACCTCGGCCCAGGTGGTCCGTACGACGTCGTTCAGCCGCTCCCCGAGCAGGGTACGCGGCTTGTGGAGTCCCGGCGTGTCCACCAGGATCAGCTGCGCGTCCGGACGGTGCACGATGCCTCGCACCGTGTGCCGGGTGGTCTGGGGGCGGTTGGAGGTGATCGCCACCTTCTGACCGACCAGAGCGTTCGTGAGGGTGGACTTGCCCGCGTTGGGGCGGCCCACGAAGCAGGCGAAGCCGGCCCGGTGGGGGGCGTTGTTCTCAGCCTGCTGCGCAGCAGCTTCTGTGTTCGGTCGAGCGCTCATGGCGCCCATTCTCCCCGATCCCGGCGGCGGCGTTGCACAGCAGGGCGCCGCCGCCCCGGTTCAGCCCGCGGACACGGTGCTCCGGAGCGTCCCGTCGGGCCCGGCGAGCAGCACGGGTGTGCCGGGTCCGCCCAGGTCACGGACGGCTGCCCGGTCCTCGGCGGACGGGGCCCCGGTCTCGGAGACGATCGCGGCGGCCTCCAGGGATGTGGCCCCGCCGGCCACCGCCATCGCGACGGCGGTCTGCAGCGCGCTGAGCTTCAGCGAGTCCAGGGCCACGGTGCCCGCGGCGTACGTGCGCCCCGTCTCGTCCCGGACGGCGGCGCCCTCCGGCACCCCGTTGCGGGCGCGGACGCTGCGGGCCAGCGTGACGATCTTGCGGTCCTCGGGTCCGAGGTCGGTGCTGTCGGTCATGTGCTGAGCATACGAAGCAGGCGTGCACCCTCCGCGCCACGGGGGTCCGGTCGCCCGGTGCACGGCGCTCGTCGGGCCACCCGTGCACCGGGCTCGTCGCGCCGCGCCGCCCTCCGGCCGAGGCCGGGGCGCTGCCCCTACGGCCGGTCCAGCCGGAGGCGCTCCGTCTTCGGCAGACCGGCCACCACCAGGTCGTAGCTGTCCTCGACCAGCTCCCGGACCATCCGGCCCGGGAGCTCCTGCACGGTCAGCGTGTTCCAGTGCCGCTTGTTCATGTGCCGGCCGGGCACGATCGCGGGGTGCTCCTCGCGGAGCCGCACCGCGTCGTCCGGATCGCACTTGAGGTTGACCGTCAGCGGCCTCCCGTCCAGCGCGCTCAGGGCGAACACCTTCCCGAGGACCTTGAAGACCGAGGTCTCGGGGCCGAAGGGGAACTCCTCGGTGCTCGCGTTGAACTCCAGGCAGAGGGCACGCAGTTCCTGGGGCGTCATTCCGGTTGTGATCCCTCCGGTTCCACCAGCACCGTGACGATCTTGTTCCTGCGCCCGGCGGGGGACTCCGCGGTCAGCCGGAGCCTGCGCCCATCGGGAAGGTCCACCACCGACGAGGCTCCGGCGATCGGGACCCGTCCGAGGGCCTTCGCCAGCAGTCCGCCGACCGTCTCCACGTCCTCGTCGTCGTACTCGTCGAGGCCGAACAGCTCCCCGAGGTCGCCGATGTCGAGCCGTGCGGTCACCCGGTAGCAGCCGTTCTCCAGCTCCTGGACCGGCGGGAGTTCACGGTCGTACTCGTCGGTGATCTCGCCGACGATCTCCTCGAGGATGTCCTCGATGGTCACGATGCCGGCGGTGCCGCCGTACTCGTCGATGACGACGGCGACGTGGCTGCGGTCCTGCTGCATCTCGCGCAGCAGGTCGCCGGCGTTCTTCGTGTCGGGGACGAACGCGGCGGGGCGCATCGCCGTGGAGACCAGATCGGCCTCCGCCTCCCGGTTGACGTGCGTCTTGCGGACCAGGTCCTTGAGGTAGACGATGCCGACGATGTCGTCCTCGTTCTCCCCGGTGACCGGGATCCGCGAGAAGCCCGAGCGCAGGGCGAGGGTCAGCGCCTGGCGGACCGTCTTGTAGCGCTCTATGCAGACCAGGTCGGTGCGGGGCACCATCACCTCGCGCACGAGGGTGTCGCCGAGCTCGAAGACCGAGTGCACCATGCGGCGCTCCTCGTCCTCGATGAGCGACTCCTGCTCGGCGAGGTCGACCATGGCCCGCAGTTCGGCCTCACTGGCGAAGGGACCCTTGCGGAAACCCTTGCCGGGCGTCAGCGCGTTGCCGATGAGGATCAGCAGCTGCGGGATCGGGCCCATGATCCTGGCCAGCGGCAGCAGGACGTACGCCGCGGCCGTGGCCGTGTTCAGCGGGTGCTGACGGCCGATGGTGCGCGGCGAGACCCCGATGGCGACGTAGCTGACGAGGACCATCACCCCCATGGCGACGGCCAGCGCCTCCCAGGTCTCCGGGAACTCCTGCAGGCAGGCGTACGTGACGAGTACCCCGGCCGACATCTCGCAGGCGACCCGCACGAGCAGGGCCACGTTGAGGTAGCGGGTGGGGTCGGCGGCGACCTGTTCCAGCTTGGCGCTGCCGCGCCGTCCGGCCCGGACGGCCTCCGCCGCCCGGAAGCTGGAGGTGCGTGCGATGCCGGTCTCGGCACAGGCGGCGAGCCAGCCGACCACGACCAGCAGGACGGCGCCCGAGATCAGGGGGACGCTCACGAGACGGTGGGGGCGGGGGACGGACCGGTCAGCCCGCGCTCACCACGCCAGCCGTCGACGATGGCCGCCTGGAGGCCGAACATCTCGGCCTTCTCGTCCGGTTCCTCGTGGTCGTATCCGAGGAGGTGCAGCACTCCGTGGACGGTGAGGAGCTGCAGCTCCTCGTCCATGGAGTGCTGGGTGTCCGCGTCCTCGCCCTGCTTCTTCGCGACCTCCGGGCAGAGCACGATGTCACCGAGGAGCCCCTGCGGGGGCTCCTCGCCGTCCTTGGCCGGCGGACGGAGTTCGTCCATCGGGAAGGACATGACATCCGTCGGGCCGGGGAGGTCCATCCACTGGATGTGCAGCTGCTCCATGGCGGCGGTGTCCACCACGATCACCGAGAGTTCGGACAGCGGGTGGATCCGCATCCGGGCGAGGGCGTAGCGGGCGATGTCGAGGATCGCCTGCTCGTCGACCTCGGTTCCGGACTCGTTGTTGACGTCGATCGACATGGTGCGGTGCGACTACTTCCCGTTGCGGCCGTTCCGGCCCTCTTCGTTGTCGTACTTCTCGTACGCGTCGACGATACGGCCGACCAGCTTGTGCCGGACGACATCCTCGGAGGTGAGCCGGGAGAAGTGCACGTCCCGGACACCGTCCAGGATCTCCTGGACCTGGCGCAGACCGCTCTTCGTCCCGCTCGGGAGGTCCACCTGGGTGACGTCACCGGTGACGACGATCTTCGAGTCGAAACCGAGCCGGGTCAGGAACATCTTCATCTGCTCGGCGCTGGTGTTCTGCGCCTCGTCCAGGATGATGAAAGCATCGTTCAACGTCCGGCCACGCATGTAGGCCAGCGGCGCGACCTCGATCGTGCCCGCGGCCATGAGCCGGGGGATCGAGTCGGGGTCGAGCATGTCGTGCAGGGCGTCGTAGAGCGGGCGCAGATACGGGTCGATCTTGTCGAAGAGCGTGCCGGGCAGGAAGCCGAGCCGCTCCCCCGCCTCCACGGCGGGCCTGGTCAGGATGATCCGGCTCACCTGCTTGGACTGCAGGGCCTGGACCGCCTTGGCCATGGCGAGATAGGTCTTGCCGGTGCCCGCGGGGCCGATGCCGAAGACGATCGTGTGCTTGTCGATCGCGTCGACGTACCGCTTCTGGTTGAGCGTCTTGGGGCGGATGGTGCGGCCGCGGCTGGAGAGGATGTTCTGGGTGAGCACCTCCGCGGGGGTCTCGGCGCCGTCCCCGGTGCCGTTCCCGCTCGCCCTGAGCATGGCGATCGAGCGTTCCACAGCGTCCTCCGTCATCGGCAGCCCGGTGCGGAGCACCAGCACCATCTCGTCGAACAGGCGTTGGATCAGGGCGACGTCCGCCGCACTGCCCGTCGCGCTGATCTCGTTGCCCCGGACATGGATGTCGGCGGCCGGGAACGCCGTTTCGATCACGCGAAGCAGGGAGTCGCCAGACCCCAGGAGCATCACCATGGGGTGTGCGGCCGGAATCTCGATCTGGGCACGCGCCTGCGGCTGTGTGGGTGACTGAGTCATGGGCCGGCCCTCGGGCCTGCACATACCTCCCGTTGCAGGGCAGTCGCTGCTCGACGGCCTCTGGAGTACCAGCGTACGACTCCGCGCCGACAACGCCGAGAGGTTTTACCTGGTGATCATCAGCCCTTCACTGGCGGAAGCCGATGGTGGGGACGGCGCGGCGCAGTGGCCAGGCCCGGCCCGTGGCGGGCAGCAGCTCCTCCAGGAACGCGTACCGCTCCAGGGCAGCCGGGTCCTGGTCGGCGCAGGCGCGGACCTGCTGCCACCAGCCCGCCACCTCCGCCCAGCCGGGTGCGGAGAGCGATCCGCCGAACTCCTGGACCGAGAGCGCGGCCGTCAGCCCGGCGAAGGCGAGCCGGTCGGCGAGGGGCCAGCCGGCCAGGGTGCCGGTGACGAATCCGGCGACGAAGACGTCGCCCGCCCCGGTGGGGTCCAGGGCCTTCACCTCGATGGCGGGCACCTCGGCGGCGGCCCCGGTCCCCCCGTCGACGGCGTAGGCGCCCTCCGCGCCCAGGGTGACGACGGCGAGGGGCACCCGTTCGGCCAGGGCGTGGGCGGCGGCGCGCGGGCAGTCGGTGCGGGTGTAGCGCATCGCTTCCTCCGCGTTGGGGAGGAAGGCCAGACAGTGCCCCAGGTCGGGCAGGGCGTCGAGGTCCCAGCGGCCGGTCTCGTCCCAGCCGACGTCACCGAAGACCATGGCGCCGTCCCTGGCGGCTCCGGCCACCCACGGCTCGCTGCGGCCCGGGGTCAGCGAGGCGATGGCTGCCCGGGCCCGCGGCGCGCAGTGCGGCAGTGTCCGGCCGGGCGTCGCGGCGGGCGCGGGGGCGGGTGCCTCGTGGCCGTGCGAGACCATCGTGCGCTCGCCCTCGTAGGCCATGGAGACGGTGACCGGCGAGTGCCAGCCGGGCACCGTGCGCGACATCGACAGGTCGATGCCCTCGCCCTGTTCGAGGGCGTCCCAGCAGTACTCGCCGTAGTGGTCGTCGCCGAACGCGGCGGCCAGCGAGGTGCGCAGCCCCAGCCGGGCGAGAGCGGTGGCCATGTTGGCGACGCCGCCGGGGCTGGATCCCATCCCCCGGGCCCATGACTCGGTGCCGCGCACGGGCGCGCTGTCCAGGCCGGTGAAGATGATGTCCAGGAAGACCGGGCCGGTCAGGAAGACGTCGCAGGCCGGATCCTGCGGGGCGCGGAGGCCCAGCAGCGGGTCGATGCCTGAGATACCTGTGCTCACCGTGCGCTCCCGGCCGTGGCGGATCTGGACAGTGCGAGTTCCGGCCAGTGTGCCTGACGCGCTTCGGTATCCGGAGTGCCCGCGCCGCCGCTCCCACACTCGCTCCGACCTGCATAAACATGCGCTGCTACCCGGTCGGAAGATGCATAAACCCGCAAGTGACCCAGATCACATCGAGGCGGCTTTCCGTCGGCTGTGCGCGCTTGATACAAATTGGCCCGCGAGCACCGTTCGGGACAGTTGACGACGAGTGCCGCGTCTCCCGCTTTTCACCGCTTTACCCTCCCCGCTCCACTCCCCTCGCTTCGCCCTGCCCGGATACGCCCGGGCCCTCGCTCTGCCCTCCCCTGCCTTCTTCGCCTCTTCTGGCATGTCATCAGGAACGCCCATGTCCTCGCGCCCCCGCGCCGCGTGGCCCCTGGTAGCCGTGTTCACCGCCGGTTACCTCGCCGCCTATCTGCTCCCCACCATCGTCGGCCGCCTCAGCGCCTATCTGGGGCTGAGCTCCGCCCAGGCGGGTCTGGTCGGCAGTGCCCTGCTGCTGAGCTCGGCCTCGGCCGGTTTCGCCCTGGCGGGGCGCGTCGAGCGCTACGGGTCACGGAACCCGGCGCGCCTCGGACTGGCGCTGGCCGTGGTGGGCTACGGCTGCGCGGCCCTGACCGCCTCGGTACCGCTCGTGGTCGCGGGGGTCGTGGTCGGCGGGTTCGGCTCCGGTACGGCGACCGCGGTCGCGGCGGCCGGCATCGCCGCGCAGCACGATCCGCACCGGACCTCGTCCCTGGGGCTGCTCAGCGTCTCGGCGACGGCGGGCCTCCTCTACCTGACGGTCCCCCATCTCGGCGGCGGCCACCGTCTGCCGTTCGCCTCGATCGCCCTCATCGCGCTGCTCGTCTGGCCGGCCACGTCCCGGCTGGGCGGTTCCTCGCCGGTGGGTGCCGCCACGGCCGTCCAGGGACGGCTGCCGCACCGGCGGTCGGGCCTCGTGCTGGCGGGCGGCATGCTCGTCTGGTCCATGGCGCAGAACGCGCTGTGGGGGGTGAGCAGCCGGATCGGTGTCGTCCAGGTGGGGCTCTCCGAGGTGACCGTCGGCGCGGTGTTCGCCGCCGCGCTGGGGGCCGGGCTGCTCGGCGTCATGGGCGCCGGGATGCTGGGCGCCAGGCTCGGCCGCGCCGTACCGATCGGCCTCGGGACGATGATCATCGCGGTGAGCATCGTGCTCAGCTCCTCGGCCGACGACCTCGGTTCCTTCGCGACCGGCGAGATCATGTGGAACGCCTTCTACCCGGTGGTCCTGTCGTACCTCATCGGGCTGGCGGCCTCGCTCGACGTACGCGGCCGCTGGGCGGTCCTGGCGGGCTCGGCGTCCTCGGTCGGTGTGGCCTGCGGACCCGTCCTCGGCAGTGTGCTCTCCGAACAGGCCGGCTACGCGGTCATGGGGCTGATCCTGGGCGCCGCCACGCTGCTGGTCGCGGCCCCCGTCACCGCCGTCGCGCTGCACACCGGCGGGCGCCCGCTGGTGCCCGGCTCCGTCCGACGCAGGGGCGGTGCCCCGGCCGCACTGCTGGCCGCGACGACCGGCAGCCTGTCCGGCGCGGTGCCCAAGCTGGGAGCACCGGAGCAGGCCGTCACGGAGCTCAGCGTGCCCGCGCTGCGGCGCAGGCGGATGGTCAGGAGCGCGTTCCGGACGGCCGGCCCGGCGGGTGGATCCGGTCAGTCGAACGCGTACGCCTCGACCTCGGACAGGTAGCGCGCCCTGCGCTCCTCGTCGTGGTCGAGGAAGGCGGCCTCGAAGGAGTTCCGGGCGAGGGTGCGCAGCTGCTCCCGGTCCAGGCCGAGTGCCTCGTGGACGGCGTGGAAGGTGTCTCCGACGTATCCGCCGAAGTAGGCGGGGTCGTCGGAGTTCACCGTGCAGAGCAGTCCGGCGGCCATCATGGCCGGCAGGGGGTGCTCCTCCAGGACGTCGACGGCGCGCAGCCGTACGTTGGAGAGCGGGCAGAGCGTCAGCGGGATCCGTTCGGAGACCAGCCGGTCCACCAGCTCCGGGTCCTCCATGCACCGCAGGCCGTGGTCGATCCGTTCGACGCCGAGGACGTCCAGGGCCTCCCGGACGTACTCCGGCGGACCCTCCTCGCCGGCGTGGGCGACCTTGCGCAGACCGAGGGCCGTGGCCGCCGCGTACACCTCGCGGAACTTCGCCGGCGGGTGGCCGACCTCCGCCGAGTCGAGGCCGACGGCGCTGATGCGGTGCAGATGGGGCTTCGCGGCCTCCAGGGTCTCCAGCGCCGACTCCGCGGACTTGTCGCGCAGGAAGCACATGATCAGCTGGGTGGAGATGCCGTGCGTCTCCTCGCTGCGCTCCAGCGCCCTGCCGAGTCCCTCGATCACGGTGCCGATCGGGACACCGCGGTCGGTGTGGGCCTGCGGGTCGAAGAAGATCTCCGCGTGGCGGACGCCCTGGGCGGCGGCGCGGGCGAGGTAGGCGTCGGCCAGTTCGGCGAAGTCGTCCTCGGTGCGCAGCACCGCCATGAGGGCGTAGTAGAGGTCGAGGAAGCTCTGCAGGTCGTCGAAGAGGTAGGCGGTGCGCAGCTCTTCGGTGTCCGCGTAGGGCAGGACCACGCCGTTGCGTCCGGCGAGGGCGAAGGCCAGCTCGGGTTCGAGGGTTCCTTCGATGTGGAGGTGGAGTTCGGCTTTGGGGAGGTGCACGGGGTTCTCGTTACTGGTGGCGGGTGGGTACGGGGACCGTGATCAGGTCCTGGGCGATCGTCAGTTCGCCTTCGAAGCCGGCTGCCCTGGCCTGGTGCTCGAAGGCATCGGGGTCGTTGTAGCGCTGCGAGAAGTGTGTCAGCACGAGGTGCCGTACGCCCGACTCCTTCGCCACGCGGGCCGCCTGGCCGGCGGTGAGATGGCCGTGGTCGGCGGCGAGCCGGCCGTCCTCGTCGAGGAAGGTGGACTCGATGACCAGCATGTCGCAGCCCTCGGCGAGCGCGTACGCGCCGTCGCAGAGCCGGGTGTCCATGACGAAGGCGAACCGCTGTCCGCGCCGGGGCTCGGAGACCGCGTCGAGCGGGATGCCGCGCAGGACGCCGTCGCGCTGGATCCGTCCGACGTCCGGGCCGCCGATGCCGTGCTCGGCGAGCTTCGCGGGGAGCATCCGCACCCGGTCGGGTTCGGTCAGGCGGTAGCCGTAGGACTCGACGGGGTGCGAGAGCCGGTGGCTGTCGAGGACGTACGCGTCCGTGGTGGCGAGGACCCCGTCGGCGGCCACCGGGACCTCGGCCAGGTCGACGGACTGGCGGTAGGCCGTCGCGTGGCGGAGCCGGTCGAAGAAGTGCTGCCCGCTCGCCGGGAAGTGGGCGGTGACGGGGTGGGGGACCTGGTCGAGGTTGATCCGCTGGATCACGCCGGCCAGCCCCAGCGAGTGATCGCCGTGGAAGTGCGTGACGCAGATCCGGTTGATGTCGTGGGCGGCGACGCCGGCGCGCAGCATCTGGCGCTGGGTGCCCTCACCGGGGTCGAAGAGGATGCCCTCACCGTCCCAGCGCAGCAGATAGCCGTTGTGGTTGCGGTGACGGGTCGGGACCTGGCTGGCGGTGCCGAGGACCACGAGTTCGCGTACGGACACGGGATGCGGACCTTCTAGCCGGGGGGCCACTGCATCCCGCGTCCGCCCAGGACGTGGGCGTGCGCGTGGAAGACGGTCTGGCCCGCACCGGCACCGGTGTTGAGCACGATGCGGTATCCGCTCTCCGTGATCCCCTCGCCTGCAGCGACGAGTCCTGCCTCGCGCAGCACGTCCGCGGCGATCTGCGGTTCCGCCTCGGCGAGGGAGGCGGCGTCCGGGTAGTGCGCCTTCGGGATGACCAGGATGTGGGTGGGGGCCTGCGGGTTTATGTCACGGAAGGCCACGGTCGTGGCGCTCTCGCGGACGATGGTCGCCGGGATGTCGCCCGTAACGATCTTGCAGAACAGGCAGTCGGTCTGCGGCTCTCCCGCCATGGCCCGGCCTCCTCGGTCGTCTGGTGCTCGTGATCAGTACACCGGCATGCTATCCGGCCGGTCCCGGCGGACGGCCGGTCGGCGTGCCCGGGCCCCGGTGGAGCGCGTGGCGGCCGCGGGCGGTCGGGGGCTCAGCTCCAGCGCCCGGTGCGTCCCATCAGCAGGGCGGCGGCGGCCGTCCCCGCGGTCGAGGTCCGCAGCACGCTGGGACCGAGCCGGTAGGCGGGCGCGCCCGCCTCGGCGAAGACGGCCAGCTCCTGGGGCGAGACCCCTCCCTCCGGCCCGACGACCAGCACGATCGTTCCCCCGTCGGGGAGCGCGGCGGTGGCGAGCGGCTCGCTCGGGCTGTTCCGGTCCTCGTGCAGCACACCGGCGAAGTCGGCCCCGGCCAGCAGCGCCGCGACCTGCTTGGTCGTCATCGCCTCGGCCACCTCCGGGAAGCGCACCCGGCGGGACTGCTTCCCCGCCTCGCGCGCGGTGCTCCGCCACTTCGCCAGGGACTTGAGGCCGCGGTCGCCCTTCCACTGGGTGATGCAGCGGGCCGCCTGCCAGGGCACGATCGCGTCGACGCCCGTCTCGGTCATCGTCTCCACGGCGAGCTCACCGCGGTCGCCCTTGGGGAGTGCCTGGACGACGGTGATCCGGGGCGACGGTGCCGGTTCCTCGCGGACGTCCTCCGGAACGGTGACGACGAGCCGGTCCTTGCCCTCGGCCGTCTTCACGACGCCCTCGGCCCATCGGCCCCGCCCGTCGGTGAGGACGACGTCCTCCCCGGGGTTCAGCCTCTTCACGGAGACGGCGTGCCTCCCCTCGGGTCCGTCCAGCACGAACTCCGTCCCGCTGGGCAGGTGTTCGACGACGAAGACCGGTGCCGTCACTGGGCACTCCTCACGTTCACTGCCGCACGCGCGGCCTCGGTTTCAACGGCGAGCAGTTCCACGAGCTCACCGGCAGGCAGCTCGCGTGCCATGCGGTGGCCCTGGCCCGCCCAGAGGGCCATGCCCTGGGCGTCGCCGGCCTTGGCCGCCGCCTTGCGGAGCCCGCTGGTCAGCTGGTGGACCTGTGGGTAGGCGGCCGGGGCGTACCTGCCGTGCTCACGCACGAAGCGGTTGACCAGCCCGCGCGCGGGGCGGCCGGAGAACGCCCGGGTCAGGGCGGTGGTCACGAACAGCGGATTGGTCAGGGCCTGCTTGTGGAGCGGATGCGCACCGGACTCGGGGCAGGCCAGGAAGGCCGTGCCGAGCTGCGCCGCGTCGGCGCCCGCCGCCAGCACGGCCGTGATCTGGGAGCCACGCATCAGCCCTCCGGCCGCGAGGAGCGGCAGCCGGACGCTCTCCCGGACCTCGGCGACGAGGGTGAGCAGGCCGGTGCCGGTGAGGCCGTCCTGCGGGTCGTCGCGGTGCGTGGACTGGTGGCCGCCCGCCTCGGTGCCCTGGACGCAGACCGCGTGGGCGCCCGCCCACTGGGCGTTCCGTGCCTCCTGGGGCGTGGTGACCGTGACGACGGTGAACGTGCCGGCCGCGGCGAAGGCGTCGAGGACCTCGCGGGTGGGGCAGCCGAAGGTGAAGGAGACGACGGGAACCGGGTCGTCCAGCAGGATCGCGACCTTGGCCTCGTAGCCGTCGTCCCCGCTGGAGTCCGGGTCGCCGAGCGGGGTCTCGTACCAGGAGGCCTCACCGGCGAGCTGGTGGCGGTAGACCTCCACGGCGCTCGGGTCGGCGAGCAGCGGCTGCGGCATGAAGAGGTTGACGCCGAAGGGCCGGCCGGTCAGCCGG
The DNA here is from genome assembly GCF_036345975.1 of Streptomyces clavifer. NCBI lineage: Bacteria > Bacillati > Actinomycetota > Actinomycetes > Kitasatosporales > Streptomycetaceae > Streptomyces > Streptomyces clavifer. The sequence goes on from NZ_CP107793.1 coordinate 2,444,452, forward strand.
CGCAGCTCCTTGATTTCGTGGTACATCCCGTCCGCCGTCTTGTAGCCGGCGGCCAGGAAGCCGAGTGCTCCGGCATCGGCGACGGCCCCGACCAGCTGGGGCGAGGAGACACCGCCCGCCATCGGGGCCTGCACGATCGGATACCGGCAGAGATCGGTCAGCGCCAAGGACATGACGGCATCGTGCCACGTCCCGTGCACCGCGCCGAATCAGCCGATGCGGGCGGCCGGAGGGGCGGGCGCAGCACGCGGCACCGCCCGCCGGTACGGAGCCGGCGGGCGGTGGGGTGACGCGGTCGTACGGGGTTCAGCGGCCGTTGAAGGCGTCCTTCAGCCGGGAGAACAGTCCCTGCTGGCCCGGCTGGAACTGGCCGGTGGGCCGCTCCTCGCCGCGCAGCTTGGAGAGCTCCCGCAGGAGGCGCTCCTGCTCGGGGTCCATCTTCGTCGGGGTCATGACCTCGACGTGCACGATCAGGTCACCGCGGCCGCCGCCGCGCAGGTGTGTGATGCCGCGCCCGTGCAGCGGGACCGACTGGCCGGACTGAGTGCCCGGTCTGATGTCGATCTCCTCGAGCCCGTCCAGCGTCTCCAGCGGCACCTGGGTGCCGAGCGCAGCGGCGGTCATCGGGATGGTGACGGTGCAGTGCAGGTCGTCACCGCGCCGCTGGAACACCGCGTGCGACAGCTCGTGGATCTCGACGTACAGATCACCGGCCGGGCCGCCGCCGGGGCCGACCTCTCCCTCGCCCGCGAGCTGGATGCGGGTGCCGTTGTCGACGCCCGCGGGGATCTTCACGGTGAGGGTGCGCCGCGAGCGGATGCGGCCGTCGCCGGCGCACTCGGGGCACGGGGTCGGCACGACGGTGCCGAAGCCCTGGCACTGCGGGCAGGGCCGCGAGGTCATGACCTGGCCGAGGAAGGACCGGGTGACCTGGGAGACCTCGCCGCGGCCGCGGCACATGTCGCAGGTCTGCGCGGAGGTGCCGGGTGCGGCGCCCTCGCCACTGCAGGTCGTACAGACGACCGCCGTGTCGACCTGGATGTCCTTGGTCGTACCGAAGGCCGCCTCGTTGAGGTCGATCTCCAGCCTGATCATGGCGTCCTGGCCGCGCCGGGTCCGCGAACGGGGCCCGCGCTGGGCCGCGTTGCCGAAGAACGCGTCCATGATGTCGCTGAAGTTGCCGAAGCCGCCGGCTCCGAAACCGCCCGCGCCACCGCCACCGCCCGAGGCGGACAGCGGGTCGCCGCCGAGGTCGTAGACCTGCTTCTTCTGCGGGTCCGAGAGCACCTCGTAAGCGGCGTTGATCTCCTTGAACCGCTCCTGGGTCTTCGGATCCGGGTTGACATCCGGGTGCAGCTCGCGGGCGAGCCTGCGGAATGCCTTCTTGATCTCGTCCTGAGATGCGTCGCGGCGCACGCCGAGTACGGCGTAGTAGTCCGTGGCCACTTACGACTCCGCCAGGATCTGTCCGACGTAACGTGCCACTGCGCGTACCGCTCCCATCGTTCCGGGGTAGTCCATGCGGGTCGGTCCGACCACGCCGAGTTTGGCGACTGCCTCGTCGCCCGAACCGTAGCCGACCGCGACGACGGACGTGGCGTTGAGGCCCTCGTGGGCGTTCTCGTGCCCGATCCGTACGGTCATGCCCGAGTCCTTGGCCTCACCGAGCAGCTTCAGCAGGACGACCTGTTCCTCCAGTGCTTCCAGCACCGGCCGGATCATCACAGGGAAGTCGTGCCCGAAGCGGGTGAGGTTGGAGGTGCCGCCGATCATCAGCCGCTCCTCCGTCTCTTCGACCAGAGTCTCGAGAAGGACGGAGAGAACCGTCGAGACGGTCCCCCGGTCCTCGTTCTCGAAGGACTCCGGCAGGTCCTGCACCAGTTGCGGAACGTCCGCGAAGCGGCGTCCGACGACCCGGCTGTTGAGCCGGGCCCGCAGATCGGCGAGAGAGGTCTCGCCGAACGGGGCGGGGCAGTCGATCATACGCTGTTCGACCCGGCCCGTATCCGTGATCAGTACGAGCATCAGGCGGGCCGGCGCGAGCGCGAGCAGTTCCACGTGCCGCACCGTCGAACGGGTCAGCGAGGGGTACTGCACGACGGCGACCTGACGGGTCAGCTGCGCGAGCAGCCGGACCGTGCGGCCCACGACGTCGTCGAGGTCGACCGCGCCGGCGAGGAAGTTCTGGATGGCCCTGCGCTCCGGCGACGACAGGGGCTTGACGCCCGCGAGCTTGTCGACGAAGAGCCGGTATCCCTTGTCCGTCGGAATCCGCCCCGCACTGGTGTGCGGCTGGGCGATGAAGCCCTCGTCCTCCAGCACCGCCATGTCGTTGCGCACGGTGGCCGGGGAGACCCCGAGCCTGTGCCGCTCCGTGAGCGCCTTGGAGCCGACGGGCTCCTCGGTGCCGACATAGTCCTGGACGATGGCGCGCAGCACTTCGAGTCTGCGTTCGCTGAGCATCGCGCACACCTCCAGCTGTGGTTCTCCGGTGTCTGCCTGGCACTCTGCGCTTTCGAGTGCCAGCAATCCCCCCGGTCAGTGTACGGGGGCGGGGTGGGGCCGGGGCAAGGGCGACCGGCCACGCCGTCGCGCGAGTGTGCAGGTCGTTGCCGATAGCGTCGCCGTATGGACGCCTCTTGGGAAGACTTCGGCTGGGAGCGGTTGGGCAACGGTACGGGACGCCGGCGCCTTCCCGTCTGGGACGCGACGGCCACGCTGGTGGCCGGGGCGGACGCCGTGCTGCTCCACGACACCGGTTCGACGCTGCGGGAGGGGGCCGAGCTGCGCACCCAGGCGGAGGCCCTGCTCGGCCGCAGGGTGACGCATATCGCACTGAGCCATCCGCACTTCGACCACGTACTGGGCACCGCCGCGTTCGCCGGGGCGGAGGTCTACGGGGCGGTCGGCACGGCGGAGCTGCTGACGCACGGGGCCGCACAGCTGCGCGCGGACGCGATGCGGCACGGGATGAGCGAGGAGGACGCGACCGCCGCGACGGACGTGCTCGTGGCGCCGCACCACCAGGTGAGCGGCGAGTGGACGCTCGACCTGGGCGGCGGCCTGCAGGTCCTGCTGGCCAACGTGGGGCCGGGTCACACCGGCCACGACCTGGCGGTGCTGGTGCCGGGCTCACCCGCCGTGGTGCTCTGCGGCGACCTGGTCGAGGAGTCCGGCGAGCCGCAGGCCGGCCAGGACGCGGTCCCCTCGCACTGGCCCGCCGCACTGGACCGGCTGCTGGAGCTGGGCGGGGAGGACGCGCTGTACGTGCCGGGACACGGGGCGGTGGTGGACGCGGCGTTCGTACGGGCGCAGCGCGACCGGCTGGCCACCCGCTTCGGCGTGTCGTGAAAGGGGCCCCGATTATCGTGCTGCCATGCGCAGCTACCAGCCGGACCTGACTCCGCCGTGGAAGAAGTCCGCCCCCGCCCCCGAGGTGCCCGCCGAGCCCGATCTGGTCGTCGAGGAGGCCGCCAGCGGCTTCTGCGGAGCGGTGATCCGGTGCGAGAAGACGGCCCAGGGGCCCACGGTCACCCTGGAGGACCGCTTCGGCAAGCACCGGGTGTTCCCGATGGAGCCCCGCGGCTTCCTGCTGGAGGGGAGGGTGGTCACCCTCGTGCGCCCGTCGGCCGGCGGCCCCGTGCGCCCCGCACGGACCGCCTCCGGTTCGGTGGCGGTCCCCGGTGCGCGGGCGCGGGTGGCGCGGGCCGGCCGGATCTACGTCGAGGGCAGGCACGACGCCGAGCTGGTCGAGCGGGTCTGGGGGGACGACCTGCGCATCGAGGGCGTGGTCGTGGAGTACCTGGAGGGCGTCGACGACCTCCCGGCGATCGTCCGCGAGTTCTCCCCGGGCCCGGACGCCCGGCTCGGGGTCCTGGTCGACCACCTGGTGCCGGGGTCCAAGGAGTCCCGGATCGCCGCGCGGGTCACGGACGCGAACGTGCTGGTGGTGGGGCACCCGTACATCGATGTCTGGGAAGCGGTGAAGCCGTCGTCCGTGGGGATCCCCGGGTGGCCGGCGGTGCCGCGCGGCCAGGACTGGAAGACGGGGGTGTGCCGTGCGCTGGGGTGGCCGGAGAACACGGGCGCGGCCTGGCAGCACATCCTGTCCAAGGTCGGCTCCTACAAGGATCTGGAACCGCAACTGCTGGGCCGCGTAGAGGAATTGATTGACTTCGTCACGGTTCCGGACTGATGTACCGAGGCCGTTGACGAGGATCCGGTACCGATCCCCATGAAGGGCTGCGCCACACGCGCACCATCGGTTATTGAGGGGGGAGGGGCTCCGCGGGCCCGGCGGGCCCGATGTCTTCCACGGGCCCGGCGTGCACGGAGGGGCCGGCGTGTTCGGCGGGCTGACGGGGAAGGCCGGGGGCGGATGACGCGCGAGGTATGGCGGGACAGTGCGGAGAACGAGGCGGCTTCGGCCGTCTTCCACCTCATACAGGAACTGATCGACCAGTACCGGGTCAACCGGCCGGTGATGCCCCTGGTCGTGGCGCAGGCCGCGGACGCGGGCGCCGGAGGGGACATCGACGGCAGGGTGCGGCAGATCGTCCTGCAGGTCCACCGGGCGAACCAGCTGCGCCGGGTCCCGGTGAAGCTGCTCGACGCCCACGGCGACACCGCGTACGAGGCAGCACTGTCCATGGTGCGCACGCTGGCGGAGCGCCCCTGGGAGACCCGGGGCACCTCGCAGTACAAGCCCTTCGTCTTCCCGCGTTCCCGCCTCCTGAGCGCCATCGAGCAGGCCACCGCGACGGTCGTCGACCAGCCGGGCGGCGGCTCGCCGGCCGAGCGCGACGAAAGGATCCTGGAGCAGCTGGGCAGCCTGCGCTGGCGGGCGCGCCGGTCGGGTCCCGCCACCTGGTGGGACTCGCTGCGCGCGTCGATACGGCCGGAGACCTTCCTGGGCGCCGTCTTCATCGCCGTACTGAGCGTGCTCCTCGGCGAGATCGGCTGGCTGCTGACCGCCCTGGTCGCCGCCGCCGCCCTGCTGGGCCTGGCGGTCGTACGGCTGGTGACCACGGCCGCCCCGCCGCTGCTGTGGCTGCGCCGGGCCAGCCGATGGCTCGCGACCACCTCCTCGCTGGCCGCGTCCAGCACCGCGTACCCGTCCGACGGCTGGTCGTGGTTCTCGCCGAGCGGTTCGTGGCGGGTGATCCGGGCCCGGGCGGCCGCAGTGGCGGAGCGGGTGGCCGACGCGGGGGCGGGCGACGAGCACGCGCGCCAGTTCCACCTGGAGGTGCGGGTCCAGGCGCTCCTGGAGGACCTGCGGCACAACTACCGGCCGCACGCCTGGGACTGGCGGCGCAGCAAGCGCACCGTGCCGCCGGTGGTGCTCCTGCCGACGGCCACCCACGACAACGGCGGGGTGCTGCTGATCAACGCGATCAACAACGTGCGCTCCCGGCGCAGCGAGGTCGACCCGCTGCTGCTCCTGGCCTCCCTGCCGGCCGCCCAGATCATGCGGCACACCCCGCCGCTGGCCCCGGAGCCGCCCCCGCACACCGGGGGCAGGTCGGGTGCCCGCGCACGGTACGAGACCTGGGTCCAGGACCTGAGCGTGGGGCAGTCCCCCGCGGCGGCAGTGACACTGGCCTGGGTGCTGCGGCTGCCGCTCTCCACCGGCCAGCTGACCCATGAGCACGCCCATGCGCAACTGGCCACGCAGCGCGTCCGGCGGACCTGGGCCTGGTGGGTGATGTCACGGACGACCATCGCCTTCCTGCTGGTGGGCGCACTGCTGGGGACCTTCCTGTGGAGCGGGCACTGGAAGGAGACCTACTGCCACGGCCCGCTCGTCGGCCGCAACACGGATGCCGTCAGGCTGGCCGGCCCCGACGGCGGCAAGGAGTGCATCGGGGTGGCGACCGCCCCCGAGGTGCGCTTCGCCGAAGGCAACGGTCTGCAGCTGAACGGGGTGGGCAGGGGCATCACCTTCGAACGGATCGAGCAGGCGGTCCGGGAGCAGAACGCGGACATAGGACCCGGCGACGAGCACGTGACCATCGTCTACGCCGGCCCGCTCACCGGGACGCACAGGAGCAGGGAGGACACCCGCAAGGGCCTGGAGGAGCTGACCGGCGTCTATCTCCACCAGCGGTCCGTCAACGCCGACCGTTCCGTGAAACTCCGTGTCCTGACGGCCAACGGCGGCCAGGACATGCTGCGGCAGACGACGGCGGTCGAGAAGATCATCGAGGTCGCCCGGCGGGACCCCTCCGTGGTCGGCGTGGTCGGCCTGGGCCGCAACACCACCGAGAGCACGACGGCCACCGGACTGCTGCAGACCGCCGGGCTCCCCGTCGTGGACACCACCAACTCCGACAGCGGTCTCGCCCGCGCCTACCCGAACTACTTCGGCCTCGCGGCGACCGACGAGGAGCAGGCGAGCGCGCTCGGTCTGATAGCCGGGCAGCTCGCGGAGACGCTGGAGGACCCGCAGGCGGTCGTCCTGTCCAGGAAGGTGGGCAACGAGGACAAGGACCGCTACACCACCGAGCAGAGGAGGGTGGGTGAGGAGATGCTGACGGAGTCGGGCTTCACCCTGGCCGCGGATCCGGACAGCACCCAGTACTCCCTTTCCAAGGACGGCGGGTCCGCCAACCTCGACGGCCCCCTGCACGACATCTGCGGCGCGGAACGCGTTCCCGACGCCCTCTACTTCGCCGGCCGGGTCGAGGACGTCAACACCCTGATGTCCGGCCTCGGCCAGATCTCGGGCTGTTCCGAGAAGGAGATCACGGTCTTCACCGGCGACGACCTGACCAAGGCGCGCTTCGACGACGCCACGAAGCTCGCGGAGAAGGTCACGCTCTACTACGGCTCGCTGGCGCCCATGAGCCTGGGCGGGGGCAGGGCGTTCTACGAGGACTCCCGCAAGGCCCTGGAGACGCTGCTCCCGGAAGGCGGGCGTCTGGACCCGCTGCCGACGGGCGTCCCACCGTACGAGGACAAGCTGTTCACCAGCGGCCAGAGCGTCATCTCGTACCAGGCGACGGCGACGCTCTACGCCGCCGCCACCCGGAGCGACAAACCGCAGAGCGCCGCGGAGACCTGGGCGACGCTCTACTCGGTGGCGCTCAACGACATGCCGACCGGGAGGGTGACCTTCCGGGGGACGATCCCCTACGCGGACCAGAAGGTGCACGGTCTCGGTGTCATGAAGGTCACGCGGCCGGGTCCGGACGCCGAGATCGGCGTGGTGTGCGGCCGCGCGGCCGGTGATCCGGTGGCCCTCACCCGAAAGACCTGCCCGCTGGCGTAGCCGGCGGTGCGGGTCGTCAGTCGACCAGGTCGCGCACCACGGCGTCGGCCAGCAGGCGCCCGCGCAGGGTGAGGACGGCGCTGCCCTCGGCGTACGGTCCGGGCTCCAGCAGTCCGTCCGTGACGGCCCGGCGGGACGCCGCGAGCCCGGCGGGGGCGAGGAGCGACAGCGGGCACCCCTCGACGAGCCTCAGCTCCAGCAGGATCCGCTCGACCCGCCGGTCCTCGTCGGTCAGGACCTCGCGTCCGGCCCCGGGCGAGCGGCCCTCGGCCAGGGCCTGCGCGTACGCCCCGGGGTGCTTGACGTTCCACCAGCGGACGCCGCCGACGTGGCTGTGCGCTCCGGGCCCGGCGCCCCACCAGTCGGCTCCGCGCCAGTACAGCTCGTTGTGCAGGCAGCGGCCCTCGGGCGTGCGGGACCAGTTCGACACCTCGTACCAGGAGAAGCCCGCCGCGGCCATCGCCTCGTCGGCGATCAGGTAGCGGTCGGCGTGCGTGTCGTCGTCGGTCATCGGGACCTCGCCGCGGCGGATGCGGCGGGCCAGCTGGGTGCCTTCCTCCACGATGAGCGCGTAGGCCGACACATGGTCGGGGCCGGCACCGATCGCCGCGTCCAGGGAGGCCCGCCAGTCGTCGTCGGACTCCCCCGGGGTGCCGTAGATCAGGTCGAGGTTGACGTGTTCGAAGCCGGCCTCGCGCGCCTCGGCGACACAGGCCTCGGGCCTGCCGGGCGTGTGGGTGCGGTCCAGGATCTTCAGGACGTGCTGCCGGGCGCTCTGCATCCCGAAGGAGACACGGTTGAAGCCTCCCTCCCGCAGCGCTGCCAGGTACGCGGGATCGACGGACTCCGGATTCGCCTCCGTGGTGATCTCGGCGTCGTCCGCCAGCCCGAACTCCTCACGGATCGCCGCGAGCATCCTGACCAGGTCGGCGGCGGGCAGCAGGGTGGGCGTGCCGCCGCCGACGAAGACCGTGCGGACGGGCCGGGGGTCGTCGCCGAGCACCTTGCGGGCCTGGCGGACCTCCTCGATGAGATGCGCCGCGTAGTTGTCGCGGGAGGCCAGTGCGCCGCCGGAGCCGCGCAGCTCGGTCGCGGTGTAGGTGTTGAAGTCGCAGTAGCCGCAGCGGGTGGCGCAGTAGGGCACATGCAGGTAGAAGCCGAGCGGCCGGCCGGCAGCGCCTTCCAGGGCATGGCGGGGCAGTGCCCCGTCGTCGGGCACGGGCTCACCATCGGGCAGTACGGAAGGCATACCGTCCATTGTCGCTCGCCGCGGGAGCTCCCCCGGCCACGCTCCCGGTCAGTCGACCTGGAGGACCAGCAGCGCCAGGTCGTCGTCGGGCGGGCGCTCCGCGAAGGCGTGGACGGCGTGCGTGATCCGGTGGGCGATCCGTTCGGCGGACAGCCCGGCGCAGTCCGACAGGGCGTGCGCGAGGCCGTCGCCGTCGTCGAACATCAGCCGTCCTGACCGCCGCTCGGTCACCCCGTCGGTGACGCAGAGGAGGCTGTCACCGGGCACGAGGTCGAAGCACTGGCTCTCGTACGCCACGTCCTCGACGACGCCGAGCAGGACCTGCGGCTCGGCGGCCGGGCGTACGGACCCGTCGGGGCGCAGCAGCAGCGGGAGGGGGTGGCCCGCGCTGGCCACGGTGCAGCGGACACCGCCGTCCGGGAGCGGCACGATGTCGCCGTACAGGAGGGACAGGAACCGGGACTGCGTGCCGTCCTGGATCTGCTGGCCCCCCGCCGCCGCGACCATCAGGGCGGCGGCCTCGGCCGCCTCCATGGCGTCGTCGAGGAGGAGCCGGTTGAGCCGGTCGAGCACCTCGCCGACGCGGAAGCCCTCCCGGGACAGCAGCCGCAGCCAGGGGCGGGCGAGGCCCGTGACGACGGCGGCTTCGGGGCCGCTGCCCTGCACGTCGCCGAGGACGAAGCACCAGCGGCCGCCCGGGCACGGGAAGAGGTCGTAGAAGTCGCCGCCGACGACGGCGTCGTCACCGGGCTCGTACACCAGGGCGCTGGTGACGCCGGGTATGTCGGCGACCTTGCTGGGCAGCAGGCCGCGCTGCAGGATGCGGCTGATGGTGGCCTGCCGGGTGTAGGCGCGGGCGGCGCCCACGGCCAGTCCGACGCGGCGTACGAAGTCGGCGATGAGTGCGGCCACCTCCTCGGGGAAGAGCGCGACCCCCTCCCGGCCCACGAGCACGGCGCCGAGCGTGCGCCCGCCCGAGGCGATGCGGTGGGCGAGCGCGGCTCCGCCGCCACCGCGCCCCGCGGCGGCGTCTCCGGGCCACGGGACGGGTACGGGGCCGGTGCCGACACTGCCGGGTAAGCGGAGCGGCTCCTTCTCCAGCTCGGGCCGCAGGAGCTCGGTGCCGCCCTTGTCGCCGTGCCAGACCCCTGCGAGCCGGGGGACGGCCGCGGGGCCGCCGGCCTCGCTCTCCAACCAGATCGCGCACCAGTCCGCGAGCCGGGGCACCATCAGCTGGCCCGCTATGGACGCCACCAGGTCCTCGTCGAGCTGCCCCGCGAGCAGATCGGACGCCTCGGCGAGGAAGGAGAGCGCCCCGCGCCCCGCCCAGTCCGTGTCGTCGCGCTCGGCCCCCCGGGCGGCGGGGGCGGGGATCTCGGCGCGCGGGGCCCGCCGGTGGACCCCGTCCTCGGCCGGCGCGGGGTCGGGGAGGCCCTCCCAGTCATCGGCCTGCAGCCGGGCCCAGACGGTCTTGAGGCCGGTGCGGTAGGTGATCCCCCAGGATTCGGCGAGAGTGGCGACGAGCTGCAGCCCCCGGCCGTACTCGGCGGGGTCGGGCCGCTCGGCCCCGCCGTCCCGCACCGAACGCGCGGGATGGTGGTCGGTGATCTCCAGCACCAGCGCGGCGGGCTCCGCCCCGGCCGCGTCCTCCAGCCTGACGAGCAGCTCGACCGTCGTACCGGCGTGCACGACCGCGTTGGTCACCAGCTCGTTGGCCACGGTCACCGCGTCGTCGGTGAGGCGGTCTCCGAAGGGCCCGGCGGAGGGCAGTCCGGTCGCGGTCCAGTCGGTGAGCGCGGCCCGGACGAACCGGCGGGCCGCGGAGGGGGCCAGCGGGATTCCGGGCAGGCTCGTGCGGGCGACCGTGCGCACATCGCCGCCCTGACCGGCAAAAACACCTTCGGGACGGTGAACGATGTCCCGCTGGATTGGAATGGGCCCCACGGTGCGGCTCCTGACGGTTCTCGCGATACACCGCTGACGTTCTACGACAGAGTGACAGACCGGGCGGGCACATAAGCACCGAGTGACCGAAGTGGGCGGAGCCGGAGGGGGACGCGCGGTAACGCGGACGGGGCCGGCGAGTGCTCACGCACCCACCGGCCCCGCCTGTGACCTGCTCCTCGGCTCCGTACCGGCTGCCGCTACGCCTCGCGGGAGCCCGCGTACATGTCGTCGATGAGGTCCTTGTACTCGCGCTCGACGACCGGCCGCTTCAGCTTGAGGCTGGGGGTCAGCTCGCCGTGCTCGATGTCGAGGTCGCGCGGCAGCAGCCGGAACTTCTTGATGGTCTGCCAGCGCTGCAGCCCCTCGTTGAGCCGCTTCACATAGCCCTCGATGAGCTCCACGGCCTGCGGGGAGGCCACCACGTCGGCGTACGGCTTGCCGCCCAGTCCGTTCTCCTGCGCCCAGCCGAGGATGGTCGGCTCGTCGAGGGAGATCAGGGCGGTGCAGAAGTTACGGTCCGCGCCGTGCACCAGGATGTTGGAGACGAACGGGCACACCGCCTTGAACTGTCCCTCGACCTCGGCCGGGGCGATGTACTTGCCACCGGACGTCTTGATCAGGTCCTTCTTGCGGTCGGTGATCCGCAGGTAGCCGTCCTCGGAGAGCTCGCCGATGTCGCCGGTGTGGAACCAGCCGTCGGACTCCAGGACCTCGGCGGTCTTCTCGGGAAGCCGGTGGTAGCCCTCCATCAGACCGGGGCCGCGCAGCAGGATCTCGCCGTCGTCCGCGATCCGGACCTCGGTGCCGGGAAGCGGCTTGCCGACGGTGCCGGTGCGGTAGGCCTCGCCCGGGTTGACGAAGGAGGCTGCGCTGGACTCGGTGAGGCCGTAGCCCTCCAGGATGTGGATCCCGGCGCCGGAGAAGAAGAAGCCGATGTCGGGGGCGAGCGCGGCGGAGCCGGAGACGCAGGCGCGGAGCCGGCCGCCGAAGGCCTCCCTGATCTTGGCGAAGACGAGGGTGTCGGCCACCTTGTGCTTGGCGCGGAGCGCGAACGGCACGGAGGCGTTCCCGGTACGGCGGAAGTTGTCCTGCGACACCTTCGCGTGCTCGCGGGCCACGTCCGCCGCCCACTGGAAGATCTTGTACTTGGCGCCGCCCCCGGCACGCGCCTTGGCCGCGACCCCGTTGTAGACCTTCTCGAAGATCCGGGGGACGGCTGCCATGTAGGTCGGCCGGACCACCGGGAGGTTCTCGATGATCTTGTCGACGCGGCCGTCGACCGCCGTGACGTGGCCGACCTCGATCTGGCCGGAGGTGAGGACCTTGCCGAAGACGTGGGCGAGCGGCAGCCACAGGTACTGGACGTCGTCCGCGCTGATCAGGCCGGTCGCCACGGTCGCCCTGGCCATGTACGACCAGTTGTCGTGCGGCAGGCGTACACCCTTGGGGCGGCCGGTGGTCCCCGAGGTGTAGATCAGGGTCGCCAGCTGGTCGGCGGTGATGGCAGAGACCCGGTCGGTGACCGCGTCCGGGCTCTTCGCCAGGTATGCGGCACCCCGGGCCTCGAGCTCGGCCAGCGTGAGGATCCAGCCCTCCGGGTCGCCCTCCACGGGCTCGGCACCGGCCGGGTCGATGACGACGACATGGGCGAGGGCGGGCAGCCCGGCCCGGCTCTCGCGGGCCTTCGCCAGCTGCGCGGCGTCCTCGGCGATCAGGACGCGGCTGTCGGAGTCGGCCAGGATGAAGGCGGACTCCTCGGCGTTCGTGGACGGGTAGACCGTCGTGGTCGCGGCGCCCGCGCACATGACGGCGAGGTCGGCGAGGATCCACTCGACACGGGTGGACGAGGCGAGCGCGACACGCTCCTCGGGCCGGACCCCCAGACCGATCAGACCAGCCGCGATCGCGAACACACGGGTCGCCGCCTCCCCCCAGGTCAGCGACTTCCAGTCGTCCGGTCCCTGGCCGGAGGCCGACGGCACGGGATAGCGGTACGCCTCCCCGTCCGGGGTGGCCGCCACGCGGTCGACGAAGAGGGCCGCCACGGAGGGCGGTCGGCTATCGATCAAGGTCTGTGTGTCGCTCACGACGTCCTCCGGGCCTGCGGCGCTGCTACGACCGGCTGCTGGGTACTGGTACTGGGTATATGGGGGGGCTGCTGCCTGTATTCCTGCTTCTCGTGCCCGCTCGGCCTGCTTGCTTAACTGGCGAGTAACTAACGGGTGGTGATCAGAGTAGAGCGCACGGCTCCGCGACGTAAGGGGCAACAGGCCGCCGCTTCATAACGAACGGGCCCCCGCACCGCGGACAGCTGCGGTGCGGGGGCCCGTCGGGCTCCTCCGGGGACCGGTCCCCGGGAGAGGGGCACGGCTACTTCTTGGCCTTGCTCTCGCCGGCCGACTCGTCGGTCGACAGGACGGAGATGAACGCGTCCTGCGGTACCTCCACGTTGCCGACCATCTTCATCCGCTTCTTGCCTTCCTTCTGCTTCTCCAGCAGCTTGCGCTTACGGGAGATGTCACCGCCGTAGCACTTGGCGAGGACGTCCTTGCGGATGGCGCGGACGGTCTCACGGGCGATGACCCGGGCGCCGATGGCGGCCTGGATCGGCACCTCGAAGTTCTGCCGGGGGATGAGCTTCTGCAGCTTGGCGACGAGCCGGACGCCGTAGGCGTACGCCTTGTCCTTGTGCGTGACCGCCGAGAAGGCGTCGACCTTGTCGCCGTGCAGCAGGATGTCGACCTTGACGAGCTGCGCGGACTGCTCGCCCGTGGGCTCGTAGTCGAGCGAGGCGTAGCCGCGGGTCTTGGACTTCAGCTGGTCGAAGAAGTCGAAGACGATCTCGGCGAGCGGCAGGGTGTAGCGGATCTCGACCCGGTCCTCGGAGAGGTAGTCCATGCCGAGGAGGGTGCCGCGCCGGTTCTGGCAGAGCTCCATGATCGCGCCGATGAACTCGCTGGGCGCCAGGACCGTGGCCCGGACGACCGGCTCGTGCACCTTGTCGATCTTGCCCTCGGGGAACTCGCTCGGGTTGGTGACGATGTGCTCCGAGCCGTCCTCCATCTCCACGCGGTAGACCACGTTGGGGGCGGTGGCGATGAGCTCGAGCCCGAACTCGCGCTCCAGGCGCTCGCGGACCACGTCGAGGTGGAGCAGGCCCAGGAATCCCACGCGGAAGCCGAAGCCCAGCGCGGCCGAGGTCTCCGGCTCGTACACCAGGGCGGCGTCGTTGAGCTGGAGCTTGTCCAGGGCCTCGCGCAGGTCCGGGTAGTCCGACCCGTCCAGCGGGTACAGGCCGGAGAACACCATCGGCTTGGGGTCCTTGTAGCCGCCCAGCGCCTCGGTCGCCCCGTTGTGCAGGGAGGTGATGGTGTCACCGACCTTGGACTGCCGGACGTCCTTCACCCCGGTGATGATGTAGCCGACCTCACCGACGCCGATGCCGTCGGACGGGGTCATCTCCGGGGAGGAGACACCGATCTCCAGCAGCTCGTGGGTGGCTCCGGTCGACATCATCCGGATGCGCTCGCGCTTGTTGAGCTGGCCGTCGATGACCCTGACGTAGGTGACGACTCCGCGGTAGGGGTCGTAGACCGAGTCGAAGATCATCGCGCGGGCCGCCTCGTCCGCCCGGCCGATGGGGGCGGGGACGTCCCTGACCACACGGTTGAGCAGGGCGTCCACGCCGACACCCGTCTTCGCGGAGACCTTGAGCACGTCCTCGGGCTGGCAGCCGATGAGGTTGGCCAGCTCCTCGGAGAACTTCTCGGGCTGCGCGGCGGGCAGGTCGATCTTGTTGAGCACCGGGACGATGGTGAGGTCGTTCTCCATCGCCAGGTAGAGGTTGGCGAGGGTCTGCGCCTCGATCCCCTGGGCGGCGTCGACGAGCAGGACCGTGCCCTCGCACGCGGCGAGCGAACGGGAGACCTCATAGGTGAAGTCCACGTGGCCCGGGGTGTCGATCATGTTGAGGATGTGGGTCGCACCCGTGTCCTCGCCCTCGGTGGGCGCCCACGGCAGGCGGACCGCCTGGGACTTGATGGTGATTCCGCGCTCGCGCTCGATGTCCATCCGGTCGAGGTACTGAGCGCGCATCTGCCGCACGTCGACCACGCCCGTCAGCTGAAGCATCCGGTCGGCAAGCGTCGACTTGCCGTGGTCGATGTGCGCGATGATGCAGAAGTTGCGGATCAGCGCCGGGTCGGTACGGCTCGGCTCGGGCACGTTGGAAGGAGTCGCGGGCACGCAGGGTCCTGATTCTTGAGACGCCGAACGCCGTGTCTCGGGTCGATGTCGGGTCGGTCGGATCAATACGTAGGCTCCATCGTCCCACGCCTGCGGGGCGGGGACCGGTTTGGGCCGGTCCGAGGGTGACTGCTACCGTGGGCAGCTGTGCCTCGTGGCCCTCAGAAGCGGCGTGGCGCACATAGGAGATCCAACGAACCTGAAAAGGCTCTTTCGTGGCGAACATCAAGTCCCAGATCAAGCGGAACAAGACGAACGAGAAGGCGCGCCTGCGCAACAAGGCCGTCAAGTCCTCGCTCAAGACCTCGATCCGCAAGGCCCGTGAGGCTGCCGCTGCCGGTGACGTCGAGAAGGCCACTGTGGCCGTCCGTGACGCGTCCCGCCAGCTCGACAAGGCCGTCTCGAAGGGTGTCATCCACAAGAACGCCGCCGCCAACAAGAAGTCGGCGCTGGCGCTCAAGGTTGCCGCCCTCCAGGGCTGAACCACTGATGTGAAAGCCGGAACGGACTCCGCGGGCCCTCTCTCCCGCTCCTGACCGGCACCCCCGCGCCGCACACCGAACCTGCGTTCGCCACGCGGGTGCGGCGCACACAGCGTGAACCGAAGGCCCCGGTCCGTCCTCCCCAGGACGTGACCGGGGCCTTCGTGCTGCGCGGCTTCCGGCCCGGGGAGGATTCCGTGCTGCGGAGGGGCAGGGTCTGCTGACGGGGGCGGCGGGCTTCGGGGCGGGGTGGGCGGGTGCGGGGCGGGCGTGGCTTCGACGGGGGTCTTCAGAACAGGAACGACGCGACGCCTACCCCGCCTGGCTGCACACCTACAATCACCACCGCGGACACACCGCGCTCGCAGGCAAACCACCCGCAAGCCGCGTCCCCAACCTCACAGGGCAGTACACCTAGCGCCCGCCGGACCGTGCGGCGGTCGCGACAGCCACCACGGCCTTCTCCAGGGCGTACTCCGGATCGTCTCCGCCGCCCTTGACCCCCGCGTCGGCGGCCGCGACCGCGCGCAGTGCGACCGAGACCCCGTCCGGCGTCCAGCCACGCATCTGCTGGCGCACCCGGTCGATCTTCCAGGGCGGCATGCCGAGCTCGCGCGCGAGGTCCGCCGGCCGGCCGCCACGGGCCGACGACAGCTTGCCGATCGCCCGGACGCCCTGGGCGAGGGCGCTGGTGATCAGGACGGGCGCCACCCCGGTCGAGAGCGACCACCGCAGCGCCTCGAGTGCCTCCGCCGCCCTTCCCTCGACCGCACGGTCCGCGACGGTGAAGGAGGAGGCCTCCGCCCGGCCCGTGTAGTAGCGGCCGACGACGGCCTCGTCGATGGTGCCCTCGACATCGGCGGTCAGCTGGGAGACGGCACTCGCCAGCTCGCGCAGATCGCTGCCGATGGAATCCACGAGCGCCTGGCACGCCTCGGGGGTCGCGGAGCGCCCGAGCGTCCGGAATTCCGACCTGACGAAGGAGAGCCGCTCCGCCGGCTTGGTCGTCTTCGGGCAGGCGACCTCACGCGCCCCCGCCTTCCGGACGGCGTCCAGCAGGCCCTTGCCCTTGGCCCCGCCGGCGTGGAGGAGCACGAGGGTGATCTCCTCGGCCGGTGCGGCGAGGTACGCCTTGACGTCCTTGACCGTGTCTGCGGAGAGGTCGTGTGCGTTGCGCACGATCACGACCTTGCGCTCGGCGAAGAGTGACGGGCTGGTCAGTTCGGCGAGCGTGCCGGGCTGCAGCTGGTCCGAGGAGAGGTCGCGGACGTCCGTGTCGGCGTCGGAGGCACGGGCCGCTGCCACCACGTGCTGCACGGCGCGGTCCAGGAGCAGGTCCTCCTGGCCCACGGCAAGTGTCACGGGGGCGAGCGGATTGTCGGTGGAACTACTTCTGGTGGCCATCGCGGTCCAGCATCCCACGCCCCTGTGACAGGGCGCCGGAGCTGCCCGCCCGGACGTACCGGAGAATGACGGGGTGAGCGATGTGAGACATGTACTGGTGCTGCCCGACCGCGACGCGGCCCAGGACGCGGCCGAGGAACTCGCCGACCGGTTCGGCGTCACGGAGGAGCCACAGCTCGTACGGGACGCCTTGGCGGGCGAGGACGACGCCGAGGACGCCCAGTGGCTCGTGGTCGTGGAGGATCCGGCCGGGCGGCTGGAGGCCTCCGCCCTCGACGCCTTCGCCGCGGAGTACGAAGGGTGGCTGGAGGCCCCGTAAGGGGGGGTGGGCGCACGAGGCCGGTTCCCGGGCGGCCGGATCCGGGCACCGTCGCCGCCCGGTTCGGCCTGCGCGGACGGGCGGGGAGCCGGCCTGCGGATTCAGCCTCGGGGTCGGCCTCCGGACCCCGCACCCGGGCTCAGCCCCTGGGTCCGGCTCCCCGGGCTGAACTCTTGGGTTCAGCCCGGTTCAGCCCTTGGGAACGATCTGGATGTCCATGTCGATCTCGATGCTGGAGCCGACCACCGCGATACCGCGGGCCAGCATCGTCTGCCAGGTGAGGGTGAAGTCCTGGCGGTGCAGCTCGGTGGTGGCCCGGCAGGCGGCGCGGGTCTCACCTTCCAGGCCGTTGCCCAGACCGAGGTACTGGGTGTCGAGCATGACGGTGCGGCTCACACCGTGCAGGGTGAGCGCACCACTGACGCCCCAGCGGCTGCCCCCTCGGTGGACGAAGCGCTCGCTGTAGAACTCGAGGGTGGGGTAGCGGTCGACGTCGAGGAAGTCTCCGGAGCGCAGGTGGTCGTCGCGCATCCGGACGTTCGTGTCGATCGACGAGGCGTCGATGATGACGTGCATGGCGGAGTCCTCCATGCGGTCGGCGATCCGGACGGCGCCGGCGAAGCTGTTGAACCGGCCGTGGATGCGGGCCATACCGATATGCCGTGCCGTGAAGCCGATCTGAGAGTGCATCGGCTCGATCTCCCAGTCCCCCGGATCGGGGAGCTGCGGAGGCTGCACCACCTGGAGCACCACGTCGCCGAGGCTCGCGTGACCGCTTTCCGCGACGGCGACCGGGCCGTGGAACGGCGTGAATCCCTCGGCTGTGACGGCCACTCGGTAGTCGCCTGCCGGGACAGTGGCGACGAGGCTTCCGAAGAGGTCCGTCTCCCCGCCGACGACCTTGCGTCCGGCAGTGTCGGTCACGACGAACTCGGCCTGCCGCACCGGTTCACTGAGGGGATTCACCACTCGGCAGCTGACCAGGCCGGCGGTACGCGGTACCAGTAGCCCCGCGACAGCACTGCTGGGTTCGATGCCGGACTTCGCCTTGTTGCCTAGCCAACGGCCGAACATGCGCACGCACTCCCAGGGGTGGTTCTCATCTCGGACCCCTGACAGCTGAACGTCATTGTCGGAGCAGTGGTCCGCCGACGAGTACACATTCGATCACCATTGCAACGTTCGAGGCAAACACAGCAGATCGGCAGGGGTTGCCCCGGGGAGCTACCGAAGGTCCGAATTAGTGGTTCCGCGGGTGCGTGCCGCGTGTGACTCCTTCCGGGATCCGCCGTACCTCGGGCAGCTCGTCGAGGCGCAGCCCGAAGTGGTCCCGGTAGGCGGCGAGGACCTCGGCGTCGGTACCGATCTCCGCCTTCTGCCGCTCGCCCCGCACTGTCGTGACCAGGGTGCGGCCACTGAGCGTCACACGCCCCGTCGCGGTGCGCCGTGAACAGACGAGGGACTGCGTGAAGTGGGAATCCGGCGATGTCCGGTGGTACCAGGAACCGGCCCGGAAGTCCGCGAGCACCCGTGGCCGCAGGTCGAGGCGGAACTGCCGGGACCCGCCGCGCAGCAGATCCAGGTCCCCCTGCGGCGCCCCCCGGAAGCGGAACACGCCGCACGGGTCGTCCTGCTCGGTACGGTCGTCCAGCGCGAGCGGGTGGAGGGCATGGTCGCCGAACCCGACATCGGCCAGCCACGGCCCCGTACCGTCGTCCGTCTCCACGCGCAGTGCCACGTGGTCGTACGGGATACCGAGCCGTCCGCCGTCGCCGAAGGCCCGTGCCTGAAGCAGGGTGACGCGGAAACCGAGCTCTCGCAGCAGTGCGGCGAAGGCACCGTTGAGTTCGTAGCAGAAGCCGCCCCGGCGAGCTGTCACGATCTTGTCGAGGAGCTTTTCCTCTTCCAGGACGATGTCCTCGCCGAGGTGGACCGAGAGGTTCTCGAAAGGCACCGCCATCAGGTGCCGGAGCTGGAGTTCGCGCAGGGCCGCCGCATCGGCACGCGCGGGCCGGGCGGCACCGATTCGCTCCAGATAGGCGTCCGCCACGCCCCGGCGGCCCTCTGCGCCCTGCGCGCGCGACCCGCCCTTCCCGTGCATGCTCCCGGTCTCTTCCACACCGTCCATACCGTCCACGCCGTTCGTCGGGTTCATGGCGGAAGTCTGTCCCGGCACGGCGCGCTGCGCCATGAGCCGCAGGTCCCAGGTCCAGGTCCGCCGATGGGGGCCCGGGAAGGCGCGAGTGCGCAGCCACCGGGCCATGACGGAACACGACCCGGCACGCGGCCCGGAACAGCGCAGACAGGACGTCACAGACCGATTCGAGCAGGAGCACGATGCCTGGGTGACCACCGCCTCCGCCGACGACCTCCCGCGCCTGGCGCCGTTGTCGTTCGTCCGGGGCCGGGGCCGGGGCCGGGACACGCTGCTGCCGGCCACCCGGCGCACCAACCCGACCGCGGTCGACGTGACACCGTCCGGGCAGGTCCGGGTCGCCCTTGGTCACACTCGTGATGTGGTGCTGGTCGAGGCAACGGCCGAGATCGTGGAAGGGGCGGGACCGCCCGCCGATTCGGGGGACGCCCTCGCCGTGAAGCTCGGCCGGGACCCGCGCGACCGTCCCGCACGGGTGTACCTCGGGATCGCTCCGTCCGCGGTCGGGGCGTGGCGGGAGGAGAACGAGCTCGCCGGCCGTGAGGTGATGGTCGACGGCACCTGGCCGGTCCGACGGCCGACTCCCGCGCCGCACCGCCGCCCGGCCGCTCATGAGCGGCCTTCCGCACGCAGTCCCGCACCGGCGCCCGTCACTGCGATGGCACCGTCGGTGTCCGTACGGAGAACCTCGGCGCCCCCTGCCCTGAGCGTCTCGAGGGTTGTGGCCGCCGGATGCCCGTAGGGGTTGTCCGTGCCACAGCTGACGAGCGCCAGCCGTGGGCGAACACTGCGCAGGAGAGCGGCGTCCTGGTACGCGGATCCGTGGTGCGCCACCTTGAGCACGTCCACCCGAGGCAGCGCCGGATAGCTGCGCAGCATCCCCCGCTGGGCCGGTGGTTCGAGATCGCCGAGGAGCAGCAGGGTCAACCCGCCCGATCGCACGAAGAGGGTGACGCTGGAATCGTTCGGCTCCTCCGTCACGAAGGCCGGCACCGCACCTCCCGTACCGGCCGTCGGCCAGAGGACCCGCCAGTCGAGGGGGCCGATCCGCCGGCGCTCCCCCGGGACGGCCGGGACCACCGGGACGTGCGCCGTCGCCGCCGTTCTCCTCACGAAGGCCGCCTGGTCGGCGGGTTCGCCGAGGCTCGTCGTCTGGATCGTGGCAACGTCCCTGCCCCGCAGCGCACCCGGCAGACCACGCACATGATCGGCGTGGAAGTGGGTGAGCAGCAGGAGCGGTACCCGGGTGATGCCCAGCTCTCGCAGGCACCCGTCGATGAGACGCGGGTCGGGTCCGGTGTCGACGACCACGCCTGTGCCCTCCCCCGCGGCGAGCACCATGGCATCGCCCTGGCCCACGTCGCACAGGGCGAACGCCCAGTCCGGCGGCGGCCATCCGGTCATGATCCTGGTGAGCGGCACCGGTCTCAGCACCGCGAGCACCAGCAGGAGCGCGGCTGCGGAACAGACCCAGGGGTGTCGGGCGAGACGGCGCGCGGACAGCACGAGCACAGTCGTGAGGACGGCCAACAGGGCCGCGCCCTCCCAGCCACCGGGCCAGTCGGCCTCCGCTCCGGGGAGGGCAGCTCCGGTGCGTGCCACGGACGCGATCCACCCGACCGGCCAGCCGGCGACCAGGGCCAGGGCTTCGGCCGCCGGCATCGACACCGGAGCCACGGCGAGTGCCGCGAATCCCAGCACCGTGGCAGGCGCCACCGCGAATTCGGCCAGCAGATTGCAGGGGATCGCCACCAGGCTGACCCGCGAGGCGAGGACCACGACGATCGGCGCGCAGACCGCCTGCGCGGCACCCGCCGCGGCCAGCACCTCGGCGAGCCTCGGCGGCACCCGGTGCCGCTGCAGTGCGCCGGCCCACCGTGGCGCGAGAGTCAGCAGCGCCCCGGTGGCCAGCACGGACAGCAGGAAGCCGTAACTGCGGGCCAGCCACGGGTCGTACAGCACCAGCAGCAGGACGGCAGCGGCGAGTGCCGGGATCAGCGATCTGCGCCGGCCCGTGCCGATGGCGAGAAGCGTGATCAGGCCGCAGGCAGCCGCTCGCAGAACACTTGGTTCCGGGCGGCAGACGATCACGAAGGCGAGCGCGATCCCGCCGCCGATCAGTGCGGTCATGCGCAGGGAGATGCCCAGCCGTGGTGCCAGGCCCCGGCGTTCGCTGCGCAGGGCCGTTCCCGGTGGCCCGATGAGGAGGAAGAGAAGGATCGACAGGTTGGCACCTGAAACGGCCAGCAAATGAGTGAGGTCGGTGGCTTTGAAGGCGTCGTGCAGTTCGGGTGTGACCCTGGAGGTGTCGCCGACCACCAGCCCCGGCAGGAGCGCCCGGGCGTCCGGGTCAAGCCCGTCGGTGGCCTTCCGCAGTCCGGAGCGCAGGTCTCCCGCGGTCCGCTGGAGGAGGGTCGGCGCAGCGATGACCTGCGGCGGACCGTCCGCGTCCGTGCCGAGGACGGCGGCGATGCGCTCCCCCTCATGACGCGGTGGTGACAGCCGGCCGCTGACCCGCAGCCCGGTCGAGGGCAGCAGCCGCTGCCACTCCGCTGCGGCGGCGCCCGGCGAGACCATGACGAGGACCGGGGTGCGCAGCCTGCTGACCGTACCGTCGGGGCCGGTCAGCCGGTCGACCTCGGCGTCCAGCAGCAGGGACACGGGGGTGCTGTGGTCGCCCCGCACTCGCGGCCTGGTCTTCCGGGGGTCGGACGTGACGGTCACCTCCGCCTCGACCCGGGTGTATTCCTCAGCCAGTCCGGGGACGGGTCCGCTCCGGGTATCCGCGCCGTGGAGCCCGGCGACGGTGGCCCCGGCCGCCGCGCAGAGCAGCACACCGGCGGCGGCGGTGGTGCGCAGCCGGGCGTGCGGCTGCCCTCCGGGGGCGCGCCCGGCAACCCCTGTACGTCTCGCGCGGGCCGCTGCCACCACGCGGGGTCCTGCGAGGAGCGCCAGGGCTGCGCACGCGCAGAGCACCGCTCCTGCTGCCGCCCACCGGCCGGACACGCCCAGCGTGAGCCCGGCGGCGGCCCACGTCGCGAGGGCGGGCGGCACGAGCCGGAGGTCGACCGGGCCCTCCTGCCGGGGATCGGCCGAGCCGAGCCGCCGTCCCGAGGCCGCGTGGACGTCGGGGCCCGTCACGGCCGGACCAGTGGCCGGAGGTCCGCGAACCGCCTGTCGCCGATCCCGTCGACCTCACGAAGTTCGTCGACGGACCGGTAACCCCCGTGCTCGGTGCGGTAGTCGATGATGTGCTGGGCAAGGACCGGTCCGACTCCGGGCAGGGTGTCGAGCTGTTCAACGGTGGCCGTGCTGAGACTCACCGGGGCTGCGGGGCCGGCCTGGGCAGTGCCGGAGCCGCCGTTTCCCTCCGCGCCTGCTGCGGCGGACTGGGCGGCGGGCAGGCCCACCAGGACCTGTTCGCCGTCGGTCAGCACACGCGCCTGGTTGAGCCCGGTGACATCCGCGCCCTCACGCGCTCCCCCCGCGGCGCGCAGGGCGTCGGCGACGCGCGAACCGGACGGCAGATGCTGGATTCCCGGCCGGCGCACCTTGCCGCTCACGTCGACGACGATCCGCCCCGTGGATGCGAGGGAGGCCGGAGATCCGGCGGACGCGCCGGGAAAGAGATCCGGACCCTGAGTACCTGAGGACGCCGGTGCTGCCGGGTGAGCGGCTGCCGCCTCCTTCACCTGCTCGGGGGCCGGTACCGGCTGGGGGCGGCCCGACCAATAGTGTGTCGCGGCGAGGACGGCTGCCCCAACCAGGACGACAGCGAGCGCGGCAAGCGATTTCGGCGCCAGCCCGCATCTCAGGTGCACCCACAGCGGTAACCGCTCCCGCAGAGCCGGGCCGGCCGTACGCCACCACGGCAAGCGCACAGCGGGAGCCTGCGAAGCCACGGTGGCCGCGGGCGCAGTGGGGGCCGGTACAGGAGCACCGGCCGCGGAGCAGCCGCGTGGCGAGCCGTTTCCATCCGGGTCCTCCCGGGCCGAGCTGCCCCGCTCCGGAGCGTCGGACCCGCGGGCCGAGGCCCAGGAGGGTGTCTCACGGGTACGTCCCGCCCGCGGCCCCGGTGCGGGACGGCCGCCGGCCAGCAGCGCATCCGCCCTGAGCCGCGAAGCCGCGGCGGCCTCGGCGTCGCGCCCACGCACATCCCGTCGTCGGCGCCCGCGGCGGGCGCCCGGGCCGGTGCCCGCCGCTCCCCCGGGCCCGACCCCGGCTCCGGGACCGGCTCCGGGACCCGGCCCGTGGCGGAGACCCGGCTCCGCGCGGTCGGTCGGTCCACCGCGCGCGGCGCGCCGGACAGCACGGTGGGATGCGGCGCGGTGCGTGGAGCAGCCGCTCGGCCGCACGGTGGCGCGGACCGGTGCACGAGGTGATCGGAAGGTCATGCCTCACGACGCTAGACACTTCAGCGAAAACCCGCTGAGCAGCCCCGATTACGGTGGATAACTTGCCAGTTGTGGATATCTTGGCCACCCGCGGGAGTGAACTTCAGCGCGGCGAGACCACCGCGCCCAACAGCCCTGGGCCGGTGTGCGCCCCGATCACCGCGCCCACTTCACTCACGTGCAGTTCGACGAGCCCGGGAACCCGCTCGCGCAGCCGCTCAGCCAGTCGCTCCGCGCGGTCCGGCGCGGCCAGATGATGCACGGCGATGTCCACCGCCCCCGATCCGGCCTGCCCGGCGACGATCTCCTCGAGCCGTGCGATCGCCTTCGACGCCGTCCGCACCTTCTCCAGCAGTTCGATGCGTCCGCCGTCCAGTTGAAGCAGGGGCTTGACCGCGAGGGCGGACCCGAGCAGCGCCTGGGCGGCACCTATGCGCCCGCCGCGGCGCAGATAGTCCAGGGTGTCGACGTAGAAGTACGCGGAGGTGCCCGAGGCCCGCTTCTCCGCCGCGGCCACCGCATCGTCCGGTCCGCCGCCCGCCTCTACGGCCTCGGCGGCGGCCAGTGCGCAGAATCCCAGGGCCATGGCGACCATGCCGGTGTCGACCACGTGCACCGGCACCGGCGCGTCCTTCGCGGCGAGCAGTGCGGCGTCGTACGTGCCCGAGAATTCGGCCGAAAGGTGCAGCGAGACGATGCCCGTGGCCCCATTCCGGGCGGCGGCACGATACGCGGCCGCGAAGACTTCGGGGCTGGGGCGGGACGTGGTCACGGAGCGGCGCTTCTGCAGCGCCACGGCCAGCGACCGGGCCGAGATCTCCGTGCCCTCCTCCAGTGCCTGATCACCCAGGACGACGGTCAGCGGCACCGCGGTGATGCCGTGCCGTTCCATCGTCTGGCGCGGCAGGTAGGCCGTTGAATCGGTGACGATAGCGACATGGCGGGACATGAGCCGGAGGTTACCTTCCGGCGCGGGAACACGGCAGCCCGGCCCCGGCCTGCTGATCATTTCTGATCGGTGCGAGACGCATCCTGCCGGTCTCGCACACAGCCGTTCGGAGTCAGTTCGTGGTCTCGGGCCGCGCGGCCTTCTGCCACGGGTAGCCGGTCTGCAGCCGGGGATCCGGAGGGGTCAGCGCCTGCGGAGCCTCGTCGCCGGCCGGTCCGCTCCGGCTCCGCTCCTCAGCGGCGCCCCGGTCCGACGGCTCTTCCGTCGTCCAGTGGCGCAGGGCACCGGCCTCGACGTCGATCTGCGCGTTCAGTGCCGCCAGATCGTCGTCGGCGAACTGCTGTGCCCTGTCGCGCGCCGCCCAGCGCAGCGACTCGGCCGAGTGCGTGATGCGTTCCGTGCGCTCCTTCAGAGCGGGCAGCAGTGTGGCGACCGTGGCCCGGTCCGGCTCGCGCTCCAGCCGCTTGAGGTCGTTGTCGAGCTCACGCCCGTGCACGCTCAGCCGCTGGAAGAGCCCCAGGGACTCCGACAGCGAGGCGTCGTCCGCCGCTCCGGCCTCCAACGCGTCCTGAGTGGCCCGCATCGAGGTGCGCAGGGCCAGCCGCAGCTGTGCGAGCTCCCCCGGTACACCCGCCTGGCCGTAGCTCTTGGCCCGCAGCGTGGTGTCCTCCACGGAGCGGCGAGCCTGCGTGATCGTCCGGTCCACACCGCGCTTGGCCGCGCGTACGGCCTTGACACCGGCGTACACCCCGAGCGCCATGAACGCGACGAACAGCAGCGTCAGGATCAGGATGACGGCTTCCATGAACGCCCCTCGATGATCGAATCGGCCCCGGGTGTGGGTGCCCCCTCCTACCGTAAACGGAACAGGCAGGCCAGGGGTTCCACCGGAACCCCCAACCTGCCCTTAGGGGAAAGCCCTGGCCTCGGCCGGCCTGCCGTCGCTCGACCGGCCTGCCACCCTCAACCGGGCCGTGCCACTCGGCCGGCCCGCATCACTCGGCCGGCCCGCGCGACTCGGCCCGACCCGCGGCCCGGCATCGTCCCGCGCCCCCGGCCGTTACGCGGGGACGATGTTGACCAGCTTCGGCGCCCGCACGATGACCTTGCGGATGCCGGCCCCGCCCAGCGCGGCGACGACGCCCTCGTCGGCCAGTGCCAGCGCCTCCAGCTCCTCGTCCGTGATGGACGGGGAGATCTCCAGACGCGCCCTGACCTTGCCCTTGACCTGCACCACGCAGGTCACGGTCTCGTCCACGAGGTACGCCGGATCGGCGACCGGGAAGTCCTGGTGGACGACGGACTCGGTGTGGCCCAGGCGGCGCCACAGCTCCTCCGCCACGTGCGGCGCCAGCGGCGCGATCAGCAGCACCAGCTGCTCGGCGACCGACCGCGCCAGCGGGCCGCCCGCCTTCGTCAGGTGGTTGTTCAGCTCGGTGACCTTGGCGATGGCGGTGTTGAAGCGCATCCCGGCCATGTCCTGGCCGACACCGTCGATGGCCTTGTGCAGTGCCCGCAGCGTGTCCACGCCGGGCTCCGCGTCGGCGACGGTGACCTCACCGGTCTCCTCGTCGACGACGTTGCGCCACAGCCGCTGCAGCAGCCTGTACTGGCCCACCACGGCCCGGGTGTCCCAGGGCCGCGACACGTCCAGCGGGCCCATGGCCATCTCGTACAGCCGCAGCGTGTCGGCTCCGTACTCACCGCAGATCTCGTCCGGCGTCACGGCGTTCTTCAGGGACTTGCCCATCTTGCCCAGGACCCGGCTGACCTTCTCGCCCTGGTGGTAGTACCCGCCGTCGCGCTCCTCGACCTCGGTGGCCGGGACCGCGATCCCGCGGTTGTCCCGGTACACGAAGGCCTGGATCATGCCCTGGTTGTACAGCTTGTGGAACGGCTCGGCGGAGGAGATGTGCCCCAGGTCGTGCAGCACCTTGGACCAGAAGCGCGCGTACAGCAGGTGCAGCACGGCGTGCTCGGCGCCGCCGACGTACAGGTCGACGCCACCGGTGGGCTGCCCCTCGCGCGGCCCCATCCAGTACTGCTCGACCGCCGGGTCGACCAACCGCTGGTCGTTGTTCGGGTCCAGGTAGCGCAGCTCGTACCAGCAGGAACCGGCCCAGTTGGGCATGGTGTTGGTCTCGCGGCGGTACTTCTTCGGTCCGTCGCCCAGGTCCAGGGTGACGTTGACCCAGTCGGCGTTCCGGGACAGCGGGGTCTCGGGCTGCGTGTCGGCGTCCTCCGGGTCGAAGGTGCGAGGTGAGTAGTCCTCGACCTCCGGCAGCTCCAACGGCAGCATCGACTCGGGCAGCGGGTGGGCGATGCCCTCCTCGTCGTACACGATCGGGAAGGGTTCGCCCCAGTAGCGCTGCCGGCTGAACAGCCAGTCGCGCAGTCGGAAGTTGACCGTGCCCTCGCCGACTCCGTGCGCCTTCAGCCACTCGGTGATCTTCACCTTGGCGTCGGCGACGCCCAAGCCGTCCAGCGAGATCTCGTCGTTCGCGGAGTTGACCAGCTTCGCGTCGTACGAGCCGAAGGCGTCCTCCCAGGTGGAGGCGTCCGTGCCGCGGTCGTCCGAGGGCTCGACGACGCAGCGCACCGGCAGCTCGAAGGCGCGCGCGAAGGCGAAGTCGCGCGGGTCGTGCGCCGGAACGGCCATGATCGCGCCGGTCCCGTAGCCCATCAGGACGTAGTCGGCGATGAAGACCGGGACCTTCTCGCCGCTGACCGGGTTGGTCGCGTACGCGCCGGTGAAGACACCCGTCTTGTCCTTGGCCTCGGCCTGCCGCTCCACGTCGGACTTGGCCGCGGCCTGCTTGCGGTAGGCGGTGACGGCCTCGGCCGGGCTCGCGTGCCCGCCGGTCCATACGGGGTGGGTGCCCTCCGGCCAGGCGGCCGGGATGATCCGCTCGACCAGGTCGTGCTCGGGCGCCAGCACCATGTACGTGGCGCCGAACAGGGTGTCCTGGCGGGTCGTGAAGACGGTGACGGCACCGGCGCCGTCGACCGGGAAGTCGACGCGCGCGCCCTCGGAGCGGCCGATCCAGTTGCGCTGCTGCAGCTTGATGGCCTCGGGCCAGTCCAGACCGTCCAAGTCGTTCAGCAGCCGGTCGGCGTAAGCGGTGATGCGCATGTTCCACTGGCGCAGCTTGGCCTTGAAAACGGGGAAGTTACCCCGCTCGGAGCGGCCGTCGGCCGTCACCTCTTCGTTCGCCAGCACGGTGCCCAGCCCGGGCGACCAGTTGACGGGTGCTTCGGAGGCGTACGCCAGGCGGTACTGCCCCAGGACGTCGGCGCGTTCGGCGGCGTTCAGCGCACCCCACTCGCGGCCGTCGGGGGTGCGGCGCTCACCGCCCTCGAACAGGGCGACCAGTTCGGCGATCGGCCGGGCCCTGTCGGCCTCGGTGTCGTACCAGGAATTGAAGATCTGCAGGAAGATCCACTGGGTCCACTTGTAGTAGTCCGCGTCGATCGTCGCGAAGGAGCGGCGCTTGTCGTGCCCCAGGCCCAGCCGGCGCAGCTGGACCTTCATGTTCTCCATGTTGGCCTCGGTGGAGGCCCGCGGGTGGGTACCCGTCTGCACGGCGTACTGCTCGGCCGGCAGGCCGAAGGCGTCGAAGCCCAGGGTGTGCAGGACGTTGTGTCCGGTCATCCGCTGGTGGCGGGCGTACACGTCGGTGGCGATGTAGCCCAGCGGGTGGCCGACGTGCAGGCCCGACCCGGAGGGGTAGGGAAACATGTCCATGATGAACTTCTTGGGCTTGGCGGCCAGTTCGGGGTCGCCCGCCAGGTCACCGGTCGGGTTGGGCGCCTCGTACGTCCCTTCGGCGTCCCAGAAGTCCTGCCAGCGTGCCTCGATGTCGGCGGCCATCGCCGCCGTGTAGCGGTGCGGCGCGGCCGCCTCGGCCGCGGTGTTCGTCTCGCTCATGATCCTCAAAGCTCCATCGATCGTCATCTGCCGGGCGCCCACGTCCACGGACACACGTCTACGGACATACGTCTACGGAAACGAAAAATCCCCTCGCACAGGAGGGGACGCCGCGCCGAGTCCGACCAGGCGTTCTCACCGGTCGGGAGTGATCAGCGCGGCTCGCTAAGCAGAAGGCCTACGGCACGCATGGCGCCAGGGTACCGCACGGGCCCTGGGCCCCATCCGGGACGTACCCGCGGAGCCGTCCCGGCGGACCCTCCACGCATGGACCCGGAAGCCCACCACATCGACACGAGCTCTGCGCAGGACCCACACACTCCGGGGGTTACTCCGCGTACTGCCCTCTATCGGGGCAACAACTCAAACCTCGTACCGGCCGGTATGCGGCGACCTAGCATGCGGCAACGGGACCGCTTTGCCGAACCATTCGGAGTCGCCCCCATGAAGCCTCATCGCAGGATCCGCTCGTCCCCCTCCATGAGCCGCAGTCCAGGAATGAGCCGCCCGGTGCAGGGCGGACTGACCGTGGCCGTGCTGGTCCTCATACCTCTGCTCGCCGTCGCAGGGAGCGACGGCTTGCGCGCGGCACTGGACTTCACGACCGGCGTCCTCACGCTGGTATCGCTCACCGCAGCGGTCGCCTGGGGCCTGCTGGCCACCGACCGCCTGTTCCTCTCGACCCGCCATCGTCTGATCGCCCAGGGGATCCACCGAGCCGCCGCCGTCACCTCGCTCGGCTTCCTCCTGCTGCACGGCACCGTGAAGGTCGCACTCGGGCACGTCGAACTGCTCGGCGCCCTGGTGCCGTTCGGCCTGGGGATGAGCGGCACCTCCGGCCTCATCGGCTTCGGCTCGCTCGCCGGGCTGCTGATGATCGTCACCGCGGCGACGGGCGCCCTGCGCAGCGCCTTCGCCGCCCCGGGCAAGATCGCCGGCCGCTGGCGTGCGCTGCACGCGCTGGCCTACCCGGCCTGGTGCTCCGCACTGGTGCACGGCCTGTACGCCGGCCGGCAGCCCGCGACCTGGGTCGTCGTGATGTACATCCTCTGCCTGCTCGCCGTCGCGGCTGCGCTGAGCCTCCGGTTGCTCCCGCAGCCGACCAAGCGCCTGATCACCGATCTGGTCACCACCCTGATCAGCCCCGACGCACCACCGGCCGATTCGGCCCAGGTGCTCCGCACGTCCCCGCTTCCCGGCGCGGAGAACGTGCCCCCGCAGCCGCGCCAGGGCCTGCCCCCGGAGGCACCGGGCTGGGGGGACGGCGGCCGTGACCTGCGCGGCACCCCGGTCCGCCCCCGGACGCTCGCCGCCCCCTCACCCCCCTTGTACGAGGCGCCGCCGTTCGGAGCGTCACTGTCCGGATCCCCGCAGTACGAAGCACCGCGGTACGAACCCCCGCCCTCCGGGCCCCCGCTGTACGAACCCCCACCGCGGAGCTCCGAGCGCCTGGGCCCGGACCAGGTTGCGGCCGCTGCTCCGGTCACAGGGCCGGGGCAGGGCATCTCGGCGGCCTACCGGGCCGTCTCGCGTCCCCCTACCCGGCCGCCCGAGCAGACGGAGGACCTCTGGCCCTCACCCACTCCTGCGCCCCCTGGGCAGGCGTACAGGCCCGCGTACGACCCGGACCCGCTGTACGACCCCGAGCACGCGTACGCACGCCCCCAGGAGCCGTCCGCGTACGGGGCACCCGGGAGTGCGTCCTCCCCATACGCACCCCCCGCCCCCGCGGCCGACCGGACCGGATACAGGGGCGGTACCGCCAGGGGCGACGCGGAGACCGAACAGATGCCGGGGCCGCTCTACCCGCCCCCCGCCGGAGAACCCTGGCACGCACCCGCAGGAGAACGACCTTGAACGTCCCCCTCCCCGATGTACCCGAGGTCCGCGTCGTCGGCCTTCCCCAGCTGACCACCGGATTCGACCTGGTGGAGCGCCTCGACCTCGCCATGCATCTGAAGGTGCACGGCCCGCTCGAACCCATGACCGGCGAGCGCCTCGCCGAACTGGCCGAGGCCATCTCACTGCGCGGCCGCGGCGGCGCGGGTTTCCCGTTCGGGAAGAAGCTGCGCGCGGTCGCGAAGGCCTCCATACGCCGTGGGGTGCGGCCCGTCGTCGTGATCAACGGCAGTGAGGGCGAGCCCGCCTGCCGCAAGGACACCGTGCTGCTCAACCGCGCCCCGCACCTGATTCTCGACGGCGCGCTGCTCGCGGCGGAAGCGCTCGGCGCACGCACCCTCGTCGTCGCCGTCACCCGCAACTCCACGGAGATATCCGTCCGCAACGCCCTGGCGGAGCGTGGGCTGTCCGACCGGCGCGGACAACACCTGCGCGCCCGGGTGGTGCGCACCCCCGAGCGCATGGTCTCCGGGGAGGCCTCGGCGGTCATCCGGGCGGTGAACGGCGGCCCCGCCCTGCCGCCGGGCCGCCGGGAGCGGGCGGCGGAGTCCGGCGTGGGCGGCGCCCCGACGCTCCTGTCGAACGCGGAGACGTACGCCCAGCTCGCGGTCGCCGCGCGGATCGGATCCCGTCGCTACGGGCACACCGGCCTGCCCGACGAGCCCGGCACGGTCCTCCTCACCGTCTCCGGCGCTGTGGCGCGTCCCATGGTCGTCGAAGTACCCACGGGGGTTCCCCTCCGGTACGTCCTGCAGCTGGCCGGTGCCCCGCCGTTGCCCCAGGGCGTACTCACCGGCGGCTACCACGGCAACTGGATCGATGCGATCGCCGCGCACGACGCCGTGGTCTCCAGGGCCTCCCTGGCTGCAGCCGGGGGTGCGCTCGGTGCGGGCGCCATCCTGCCGATCGGGCCGGAGACCTGCCCGATCGGGGAGTCGCTGAGGATCGCCAACTGGCTGGCCGCGGAGACCGCGGGCCAGTGCGGTCCGTGCAAGCTGGGGCTGCCCGCAGCGGCGGGCGGGCTGTCCGACGTACTGAACGGCGGCGGGCCGGCCGCTCTGGAGGCGCTGCGCGAGGTGACCCAGGCCGTCAAGGGCCGGGGGGCGTGCAAGCATCCGGACGGCTCGGCGCGTTTCCTGGCGTCCACGCTGTCCGCGTTCACGGACGACCTCGCCGCGCATGTCCTGGACGGCGGCTGCGGCCGGGAGACCCTCGGCGTACTGCCGCTGCCCTCCCCGGGCTACGAGGATCTGGAGGAGTCCATCCCGAGTGGCGAGAAGCTGGCGGTGGACTGGACGCTGTGCCAGGGCCACGGCCTGTGCGCGGACCTCGTTCCCGAGCTGATCAGGCTGGGTCCGGACGGTTACCCGGCGCTCGCGGACGCCGCCGTGCCCATGCATCTGCGCGGCCGTGCCCAGCGTGCCGTACGGCGGTGCCCGGCGCTGGCACTCCGTATCGAGCAGGCTCCCGCCGAGCGCCCGGCGCTCCCGACCGCCCAGCGCAAGGCCTTGGGCAGCGGACGCGGTTGACCCTCGCCCACCGGGCACAACGAGAAGCGGGCCATCCGATTCGGATGGCCCGCTTCTTCACTGTGGAGCTAAGGAGAATTGAACTCCTGACCTCCTGCATGCCATGCAGGCGCTCTACCAACTGAGCTATAGCCCCTCGTTGCTCACCGCCCGGTTTCCCCGGCGACATCGAGAACATTACACGGTCCCCCCGGCCCATCAAAAATCGTTTCCACTCCCACCCGACCTGCCCGCCCCGCAAGGCCCTGACCAGCGAGGGGTCCGGCCGCCCGACGTCTCTCAGGCGGTGGCGAAGGAGTAGAACCGCTTGAGGGTGCAGTGCTCCTCCAGGAGCCTTCCGTAGATGGGTTCCCCCTCCAGCTCGCGGTACGTCTCGATGGGGTCGCCTTTTATGATCAGCGCCCGCGCGCACTCCTCGCACCAGTACTGGAAATCCGCGTTGACCGGGTCCATGTCCCTGACGATGGGCGTACCGCTGCCGCACCAGTCGCACTTCCGCCTGTGTGCACCCATCCGGTCAGCTCCGACTGCGGCCGCAGGCCATGCACACGAAGGAGTCCTCTTGCGGGGTGGCGGAGCCGGCGTTCGTGGTGGGGGTAAGGAGCAGGTCCGGGACCTGTACGCGGCTCGCAGGCATCGCGCTCCCTCCCGATCGGTACGTCGCCCCCTCCGGCGGTCCGATTCTGCCATGACCCCGCAAGGGGGGAAGCCCGCCGACGGTCCGGCCGTCCGCCTTTGACGCAAAGGGGCCGCACGGGGCCGGCAGCGGGACCGGCACGGAAGGCGCCCGAGCACCCCGCCGGCCCTTGTCCCCGGCGGGCCGGGGCAGTTGGGCGGGCGGTGAAAGCCGATGTGCCGGCTCCGGGCCGACCCGCGAAAAAAGATCCCGCCCCCTGCCGGGGACGGGATCTTTACTGTGGAGCTAAGGAGAATTGAACTCCTGACCTCCTGCATGCCATGCAGGCGCTCTACCAACTGAGCTATAGCCCCGCTGTTCGCTGTGTTTCCCTGCGTTTCCGCGCTGCGAACAAGAAGAACTTTAGCCTGCGACCGGCCGGAAAGTGAAATCCGGCCCCCGCCGCCCGGAGACGCCCTCCGGGCACCCGCTAATCGTCGTCCCCGAGGACCGGCTCGGGGAGTGTCCCGGCGTTGTGCTCCAGCAGGCGCCAGCCGCGCGCGCCCTCGCCCAGGACGGACCAGCAGCAGTTGGAGAGCCCACCGAGTCCCTCCCAGTGGTGTGATTCCAGCCCGAGCAGACGGCCGATGGTCGTCCGGATCGTGCCGCCGTGGCTCACCACGACGAGCGTGCCCGCGTCGGGAAGTCCGGCGGCGTGCTCCAGGACCACCGGGGCCGCCCGGTCGGCGACCTCGGTCTCCAGCTCGCCGCCGCCCCTGCGTACGGGCTCGCCACGCTTCCACGAGGCGTACTGGTCGCCGTACTGCTCGACGATCTCCTCGTGCGTGAGCCCTTGCCAGGCACCCGCGTACGTCTCCCGCAGTGCGGGATCGTGTGCGACGTCGAGGCCGGTGACCGCGGCGAGCTCACCGGCCGTGGCCGCCGCCCGCCGCAGGTCGGAGGCGACGATCGCGTCCGGCTTCAGCGAGGCGAGCAGCCGGGCGGCCCTGTGGGCCTGCCCGACGCCGGTCTCGGTCAGCTCGATGTCCGTGGACCCCTGGAAACGGCGCTCCAGATTCCACGCCGTCTGGCCGTGCCGCCAGAGGACGATCCTGCGGCCTCTGCCGCTGCTGCTGCCGTTCAGCTCTGCTCACCTTCCGTGACACCGTGGAGCTGTGCGTGCTCCTCGGCCTTGCCCCGGGTCTTGAGGGCGTCCTCGGGAAGCGCGATCTCCGGGCAGTCCTTCCACAGGCGCTCGAGCGCGTAGAAGACACGCTCCTCGCTGTGCTGGACGTGGATCACGATGTCGACGTAGTCGAGGAGGATCCAGCGGGCGTCCCGGTCGCCCTCGCGGCGTACCGGCTTGGCGCCGAGCTCCTTCTGGAGCCGCTCCTCGATCTCGTCGACGATCGACTTGACCTGGCGGTCGTTGGGAGCCGAGGCCAGCAGGAAGGCGTCGGTGATCGACAGCACATCGCTGACGTCGTAGGCGATGATGTCGTGCGCGAGCCGGTCGGCTGCCGCCTGGGCGGCAGCGTTGATGAGCTCGATGGAGCGGTCCGTGGCGGTCACATGCAGGCTTTCGTCGGCGGTCAGATCAACCTCTAGGGTCTCACGGACCGCCGACAGCCCTTACGACGTCTGTTCCGGCATCTTGTAGTTCTGTCCCAGGAGGACGGACACGTCGGCGTTCGCGGCGGGCTCGCCCTTCTTCACCGCACCCTCGGGCAGGCCCAGGGTCTTGGCGACCTCGACCGCCTTCGCCTTGTCCTCAGCGGTCCTGTAGAGCACCTCGGACGATGCCGCGGGGTCCGCCTTGCCACTGTCGACGAAGGCGTAGCCACCGTTGACCAGCTGGACCCTGGCGTACTCCGACCCCTTCGTGTCGCCCGTGGCGTTCTTGATGCCGACACGCACGGCCGCGTCCGGGTCCGGGGCCTTCACCGCGCCGCCCAGGACGTCCTTGACGACGCTCGCGGTGGCTTCCTCGGTGAGTGTTCCGTCGTCCTGGACCGGAAGCAGCGCCGTCTCGTAGTCGCCGACCTTGGCGTGCCCGGCGAGTTTCGCCAGGGAAGCCCCCAGGTCCTGCTCGGGCAGCGACGGGTCGAGGATCTGCGCCAGCGTCTCGATGGTGACCGTCGCGGCCTTGGGGTCCTCGGACATCTTGCGCAGCGTGCTGCGCAGGACCTGGCCGAAGCGCAGCAGCTGCTTGGCCTGCGGCTCGCCCGGGGCCTGGTAGGTGGCGTACGCGACGGCCATCTGGCCGCTCAGCGTCTGCGCCTCCCCCTTGTCCACGAGCGGCGACGCGCCCTTCTTGGTGTCGGGCACCTCGGTGTCGGTGTCGACCTCGATGTTGCCCACGAGCTCGACGAGGTTCTCCAGGTACGGGGTGTCGAGCCGCCAGGTGCCGCTGATCCTGGTGCCGAGCAGCGTGTCGACGGCCTCGCGCGTGCCGGTGGACCCGTCGTCGTCGACGGACTTGCCGAGCGTGGTGGTGGAGCCGTCGTCGGTGGCCACGGCGAGTGAGTTGGGGAGCAGGACGGTGGTGCCCTGTCCGGTCGTCACGTTGTCGACGAGCAGCGCCGTGGAGGTGCCGCCCTTCTTGGTGTTGTGCAGGTGGACGACGATCATGTCCCGCTTCTGCGGGCCCGTCGCCGCGGCCTCCTGCCCGTCCTGGCCCGAGACACCGGGGATCTTGCCGGCGAACCAGAGGTAGCCCGCGCCGCCGACCACGACGAGGGCCACCACGACTATCAGCGCGACCATCCGGTTGCGCCCGCGGCGTCGTGCCTCCTCGCGCCGCTCGCTGCGGCTCTCGGTGAATTTCAGCCAGTCGATGACGTCTTCGGAGTCCTCGTCGGGCTCCTCGATGAACGAGAACTGCTCGGTGCGGTAGTCGCGGTCGGCGCGGCGCTGCTCGGGGACGACGGCGTCGGGCCCGGGTTCGGGTTCCCTCTGCGGGTCCGGCTCCGGCGGGGCGTCCACCTGGTTCTGCGGGGTGTTCCACTGCTGCGTCGAGTCGTCCACGGCCGGCTGCGCGCCCGTGTCGTGCCCGTACGTGCCGTAGGAGCTGTCGTACCCGTAGTCCTGCTGGGCGGACTGCGCCTGCTGGGGCTGCTGGGGCTGCTGTTGAGCGGCGTACGGGTCGTACTGCTGCTGCGTGCCGGCGTACGGGTCGTAGGCGTACCCCTGGTCCGCGTAGCCCGACTGCGTCTGCCCGTCCTGCTGGAAGTACTGCTGCTGCGACTGCTGCTGCGACTGCTGCTGCTGCGCGTACGGGTCGTACTCCTGTTGCCCCTGCTGCTGATAGACCGGCTGCCCGTACTCGTCGTAGCCGATGATCTGCGGCTGCTGCTGGTAGTACGGGTCGTACGGGTTCTGTCGGTCGTTCACCGGTGCCCCTCTACGTGGCTCATTCGCCGCGGTACAGCTGGCGCTTGTCGATGTAGCGGACCACACCGTCCGGCACCAGGTACCAGACCGGCTCCCCCTGGGCGACCCTCGCACGGCAGTCCGTGGACGAGATCGCCAGCGCGGGGACCTCGACGAGCGAGACGCCGCCTTCGGGCAGCCCGTCGTCCGTCAGTACGTGACCCGGCCGGGTCACACCGATGAAGTGGGAGAGCGAGAAGAGCTCCTCGGCGTCCCGCCAGGTGAGGATCTGGGACAGCGCGTCGGCGCCGGTGATGAAGAAGAGGTCCGCGTCGCCGTGGACCGTACGCAGATCCCGCAGCGTATCGATGGTGTACGTCGGTCCGCCGCGGTCGATGTCGCTGCGGCTGACCGAGAACTGCGGGTTGGACGCCGTGGCGATGACCGTCATCAGATAGCGGTCCTCGGCGGGCGACACCTGCTTGTGGCTCTTCTGCCACGGCTGCCCGGTCGGGACGAAGACGACCTCGTCGAGGTGGAAGTGGGCGGCCACTTCGCTGGCCGCCACCAGGTGTCCGTGGTGGATGGGGTCGAACGTCCCGCCCATCACGCCGAGTCGGCGCTTGCCGCGTCCGGTAGGCACTTCCTGCTCTCCCATGCGTGCAGACCCTACTGGCACAACTGTTCGCCTGCGCCTCAGCGGTCTCGGTTGAAGCGGGTGGTGATCCACAGCAGAATCAGCAGCACGACGAGCGCGCCGCCACCGGTGAGGTACGGGCTGAGGCTTTCGTGGTTGCCGCTGTGCTCGCCGCCCTCGGAGGCGAGGGTGACCATCTGGTGCGCGGTGCTCGTGAGGCTCATCTTCTGCAGGACCTATCGATCGGGAGTCGGAAGGAAGACGTCGCGCACATCGTATGCGGGCGTCACGGGCACGCTCACGCCGACTCAGTCGTTGTTGTCATCGTTGCGGTATCCGCGCAGCAGGAACCAGGCGAGCAGGACGGCTCCGAGGAGCGACACGACGAGCACGACGCGGAGCGTACTGCCAGGCCCCTGATCCTCGGACACGGCGGCGAGCAGTGCGGCGGTGTGCGGCATTTCGGGCGCTCCTCAAAGTTATCCACAGCCCCCCGCACACCGTAGCGCCAGCACCTACGCTGGCATGTGTCAGGGGGACGAGCTACGTCTCGTACGAACAGGGGGCCATCCATGACCGACAGCAGTCACGAGAACGTGCCGAGCAGGCAGCGCATGCGATTCCCGGGCATCTCCTCGCGTGCCTACGAGCATCCGGCGGACCGCTCCGCCTTGGTGGCCCTGCGCAAGCTGAGCGGTTTCGACACCGTGTTCAAGGCGCTCAGCGGGCTGCTCCCCGAGCGCAGTCTGCGGCTGCTCTTCCTGTCCGACTCCGTCCGGGTGAGCGACGCCCAGTTCGCGCACCTCAACGACATGCTGAGGGACGCGTGTTACATCCTGGACCTCAAGAAGGTCCCGCCGATGTACGTCACCCAGGACCCGAAGCCCAACGCCATGTGCATCGGTATCGACGAGCCGATCATCGTGGTGACGACCGGGCTGGTCGAGCTGCTCGACGAGGAGGAGATGCGCGCCGTCGTCGGTCACGAGGTCGGACACGCGCTCTCCGGTCACGCGGTGTACCGCACGATATTGCTCTTCCTCACCGGCCTCGCGGTCAAGGTGGCGTGGATCCCGCTCGGCAACGTCGCGATCATGGCCATCGTGACCGCGCTGCGCGAGTGGTTCCGCAAGTCGGAGCTGTCCGCAGACCGGGCCGGGCTGCTGGTCGGGCAGGACCTGCAGGCCTCGATGCGCGGTCTGATGAAGATCGCGGGCGGCAATCACCTCCACGAGATGAACGTGGACGCCTTCCTCGCCCAGGCGGACGAGTACGAGAAGGGCGGCGACCTCCGCGACTCCGTTCTCAAGATCCTCAACGTGCTGCCGAGGTCGCACCCCTTCACCACGGTGCGTGCCGCTGAGCTGAAGAAGTGGTCGGAGACCCGGGACTACCAGCGCGTCATGGACGGCCACTACCCCCGGCGCGACGAGGACAAGGACACGTCGGTGACGGACTCCTTCCGGGAGTCCGCTTCGCACTACGCGGACACGGTGCGCACCAGCAAGGACCCGCTGATGAAGCTCGTGGGTGACATCGCGGGCGGTGCGGGCGACCTGGGCGGGAAGCTCCGCGACAGGTTCACCGGCGGGAGCGGCGCGGCCGGTGGGAGCGCCGGAAAGGGCGACGCCCCGGCCGGGGACGCTACGGGCGGCTCCGAGGGGACTTGGCGGCGTCCGGACCCGGAGGAGGGCCCGGGGACGGGGAGCTGACTTCCAGCGTCCCGCAAAGGGCCACCATGGGCAGGCCCCTGGTGTACGGGTCGGTGCCGGCCGGCCCCCGTAGGTCCGCCTGCTCGCCGGCGAGCAGCGGACGCAGGGCGCCTGCCGCGTCGGCCGAGCAGGACTGCGGTCCGGCCTGGACCTGGGCGCTGCGCATCTCCAGTCGGCGCAGCCGGAGATCCTCGCGGTCGACGAGGAAGTGCAGCACGCGCCGCACGGTGAACAGTGAGGCGTCGTCCGTCCGGTGAGGGCCCGGTACGGCGGACCGCAGCGTGTACGTGAAGGTGTGGTCGGACACCACCTCCAAGGTGTCGGATCCCGCCTCCGCGTAGGCGAGGGTCCCCTGCACCCGGATCTCGGGGTCGGCCAGTTCGACTTCGGCCGGGTCGAAGCGCACCAGCCAGCCCGTGGCCATGTGCTCGCCGTCGTCGGCCGGTGCGTTCACACTCCGGTCGAACTGGGCCGTCTGCTCCGGGTCGAGCAGTCTCCCCACCGGCCGGACGACCCCGCCGGTGAGCACGTCGGGGTCGAGGGATGACTCCACCAGGTAGTCCTTCACCGTGGTCAGGGCAATGGTCACCTGAGTGTCCGAGAAGTTCTTGGTCCGCCGGACGGCCGGCAGGTTGATTCCCGCGGCGCCCGTCCGGAATTCCGCCGCCGGGCCTTCGTCGAGCAGGACGTCAGGTGTTCCGCCGGGCACCTCGCCCCGCGGAGCGAGGGGGATCACGGTCGTCCGCAGCGGCTCGGCGTGCCGGCCGACGGGCGTGGGATAGGGGTTGCGGAAGCCGATGTACACGGCGGTGGCGAACGCCAGCGCGATCAGCACGACGAGGGCGATGGCGGCCCGGGAACGCCGACGGGGGCCACCGCGGGGCAGGGAGCGTACGGCGCGTGCGGGTTCACCCATTCGTTCCCGTGCGGAGAATTCCTGCAGCCGTGCGGCACGGACGAACGATTCGTCGAAGACGAGGGAGCGGTACTCGTCCTCGCCGCCCGAGGGGTTCTCGGGCGGACCTTCCGGCGGTTCTCCGCGGCCTGTCATGACGTCTCCCGATCTCCGCGCCGCCGACGAGGGCGGGCGCCGGGGTCCGCCTCGGCTGACGCTTCGGGCGGACCTGTCCGTCACGGGTTCGATGGACACAGGAACAGATGAGTGGCCCTCTCCCCGGGGACGGGGGCGGGAGGAGGGACCGGGGTCCTACCTTCAGATTGGGTCGATCGTCATCAAGGTAAACGCGCCGCAGGTGGGAGCGCAGGCGGGAATGCGGGACAGGAGCGTGAGCGGGAGCGCCGGAGACGCCGTGGTCACTCGCGCCGGTGGAGGCACCGTCGGTCGCACGAGAGGTCAGGGCGCCTGATCGCGCGGGCACACCTGCCCCCTGGGGACGGTCATCGGCGACGGCGCCGCGCCGCCCGACGTCTCCGTACGGCCCGCATGGGGGCGGTGGGCCATCCGTGTGGGCCGCGGGGCCACACGGGCAGGAGCCGGAGCCGGCCGAGGGCTGTCCCGGGGCCTTCCGTCCGGCCTGATTCTCCGCCCCACCTGGAGCCTCCGCCCCGCCCGCGGCGGCCCTGAGCCGCGCGGGAGACGCAGCACGCCGAGGCGCCGGACCCAGCGCCCGGCTGCGCGCACCGCCCTCCGCGCCCCGGAGCCCTCCGCACCCGCCTCCCGTGCCCCGGAGCCCGCCGCAGTGCCGCCTGCCGCCCTGCCGCGCGCCTGACGCTTCGTGCCGGCCGACCGACCGGGCACCCGTCCCGTTACGTGCACCGCCCCGTCCGGTACACCAGCCCTGCCGCGCTCCTGCGCCCCGCGCGGCGGTCGGAGCTCACGGCGTGCGCGGGACCGCGGAGACCGCCGGGCGTGAGTAGTCGGCCGATGCGGACGGGGCCGCGCCCGGTGCGTCGACGCCGCTCGTGGCCGGGGGTGGCACCTGCTCCTGGCGGCTGCCCCCGGACCCTCGGTAGACGGCGCTGAAGGCCAGCGCGACCATGCCGATCCCCATCAGCAGGGCGAGCAGCCAGGCGACCGGCCGGTGCCAGCGTGCGGAGCCCCGGTAGGGGCGCAGTGCGCCGCCGTGGCGCCCGTACGGGCCTCGGTCGCCCTCGTCGTCGTAATAGGACCCGTCGGGGTCACAGGCATCCCCGAAGGGCCTCTCGCGGCCGTACACGGCATCCGGCCCGTAGCCGTCGTAGAGGTCGTCGTCCTTCGCGCCGCCGCCGGCGCGTGCCCGGCCGGCCTCGGCCTCGGCGCGGGCCTGCGCGGCGGCGAGCAGACGCTCCACCGCGGTGGGTTCGTGCATCTCGGCCGACTGTACGAAGTCCTCGTCGAACACCACGGCGGCGAAGTCCTCGTCCGCGCCCCCGCGGTCGTCGTCGGGCTCCCCGCCGTCCGGGAACGGCCTGCCCCCCACGTCGTCCGGCACGGCTTCAGCGTAGCCCCGGCGGGGCGATTTGGGCAGAGAGCCCGCAGACTCCCCGCCGTGGCCGCACCGGCGCACCGGGCCCACCCTGCTAGCGGATGTGACCGTCGCCCGTGACGATGTACTTCGTCGACGTGAGCTCCGGCAGCCCCATCGGGCCGCGGGCGTGCAGCTTCTGCGTGGAGATGCCGATCTCGGCGCCGAATCCGAACTGCCCGCCGTCCGTGAAGCGCGTGGACGCGTTCACGGCGACGGTCGTGGAATCGACCAACTGGGTGAACCGGCGGGCCGCGGCCTGCGAGGTGGTGACGATCGCTTCGGTGTGGCCGGACGACCAGAGGCGGATGTGCGCCACGGCGGCCTCGAGCGACTCGACGACCGCGGCCGCGATGTCGTACGAGAGGTACTCGGTCTCCCAGTCCTCCGCCGTCGCCGCGACGACGGTGGCCTCGGAGTCCTCGGCGTACTCCAGCACCCGCTCGTCACCGTGCACGGTCACCCCGGCACCGGCCAGTGCCTCCAGGGCCCGCGGCAGGAAGTCCGCGGCGACGTCCTTGTGCACCAGGAGCGTCTCGGCGGCGTTGCAGACGCTCGGGCGCTGCGCCTTGGAGTTGATCAGGATGTCGACGGCCATGTCGAGGTCGGTCTGCGCGTCCACGTACACGTGGCAGTTGCCGGTCCCGGTCTCGATGACCGGGACCGTGGACTCCTCCACGACCGTGCGGATCAGGGAGGCGCCGCCGCGCGGGATCAGTACGTCGACCAGGCCGCGGGCGCGCATCAGTTCGCGGACCGAGTCGCGGTTCTCCCCCGGGACGAGCTGCACCGCGTCGGCCGGGAGACCTGACCCGCCCACCGCGTCGCGGAGCACCCGTACGAGGGCGCTGTTGGAGGCGTACGCCGATGAGGATCCGCGCAGCAGTACGGCGTTGCCGGACTTCAGGCAGAGGGCGGCGGCGTCCACCGTCACGTTGGGCCGGGCCTCGTAGATGATGCCGACCACCCCGAGCGGCACCCGCACCTGGCGCAGGTCGATGCCGTTGGGGAGGGTGGAACCGCGGACCACTTCGCCGACCGGGTCGGGCAGCGCCGCCACCTCGCGCACATCGGCGGCGATCGCGCGGATCCGCTCGGGGGTGAGCGTGAGGCGGTCGACGACCGACTCGCTCGTCCCGGCCTCGCGGGCGCGCGCCACGTCCTCGGCGTTGGCCTCGATGATCTCGCCGGTGCGCACTTCGAGCGCGTCCGCGATCGCCAGAAGCGCGTCGTCCTTCGCCGCGCGCGGGAGTGGCGCGATGTCGGCGGCGGCTGCACGTGCCCGGTAGGCGGCCTGGACGACCGGGGACATGTTGTCGTACGGCGAGAGCGTGGTCATGTGCGCAGGGTAGTGCGCACACTGCGGGCATCCGTCACGTATCCCGTGATGCGAGACGGGCGTCGCCGTCAGTACGGGTGCACACCGATCGGGGCCGCCGGCGGCGGACCGTAGCCCTCGGCGACGCGCTGATGGTAGGTCTCGCGGTCGATGACCTCCAGGCCGACGATCTCCCAGGGCGGAAGTCCGGCGCTGGAGCGGTGCTCCCCCCACAGCCGCAGCGCCACGGCCGCCGCGTCGTGGAGGTCCCGCGCCTCTTCCCAGTAGCGGACCTCCGCGTGGTCGTTGGCATACCGACTGGTCAGCAGGAACGGGTGGTCGTGCGCCAGCTGTTCGAGCCCGCGCCTGACCTCCTTCAGCGGGGTTTCGCCGCCGGAGACGCTGAGGGTGATGTGCCACAGCTTGGACCGGGTCCGTTCCTCGCTCGTCACCACCGGCTCCTGCTCGAGGTTCCGGTCGGTGGACGGGCCGCCGAAGTCGGCCCCTGCCCCGACACTGGTCAGGGCACGGCTGCCCGTGCCGCGGGGCGGCGCCCCCGGGCGCGCTCGTCTCACCGGCGGCCTCCTGTGAATGCGTAGCTGTGCTGACCCGTGTGTCCCCGTGACAAAGTTGACCAGCCCGGGGCGGGGCTTGGGGCGGTTTTGGTGAAGGTCTCCGCCCGAAGGCTGGACTTTCAGCCGATTCAGGGGGCCGGGCGGGGCACGAGGACGACGAGATCGTCCCTGTGTACGACCTCGCGCTCGTAGGCGGGGCCCAGTTCGCGTGCCAGGTCACGGGTGGAGCGGCCCAGCAGCTGGGGGATCTCCTTGGCGTCGAAGTTGACGAGTCCGCGGGCGACGGCCCGCCCCGCGGGGTCACGCAGTTCCACCGGGTCGCCCGCGGAGAATTCGCCCTCGACCGCGCTGATCCCGGCCGGGAGCAGCGAGGTGCGGCGCTCGACGACGGCCTTCACGGCCCCGTCGTCGAGCGTGAGCGCGCCCTGCGGGGTCGAGGCGTGGGCCAGCCAGAGCAGCCGGTCCGCCGAGCGGCGTCCGGTGCGGTGGAAGTACGTACCGGTGTCACGGCCCGCGAGGGCGTCGGCGACCCGGCCGGCGGAGGTGAGGACGACCGGGACTCCGGCCGCGGTGGCAATCCGCGCGGCCTCGACCTTGGTGACCATGCCTCCGGTGCCCACGCCCGCCTTGCCTGTGCTGCCGATCGTGACGCCCTCCAGGTCCGCCGGTCCGCCCACCTCGGCGATGCGGGAGGTACCGGGCGTGCTGGGGTCGCCGTCGTAGAGGCCGTCGACGTCGGAGAGGAGGACGAGGAGGTCGGCGTGGACGAGATGGGCGACGAGCGCGGCAAGCCGGTCGTTGTCGCCGAACCGGATCTCGTCCGTGGCCACGGTGTCGTTCTCGTTGACGACGGGGACCGCGCCCATCTCCAGGAGCTGGTCGAGGGTGCTGTACGCGTTGCGGTAGTGGGCTCGCCGACTGGTGTCGTCGGCGGTGAGGAGCACCTGGCCGACACGTACGCCGTAACGGGCGAAGGAGGCGGTGTACCGGGCGACGAGCAGTCCCTGGCCGACGCTGGCCGCGGCCTGCTGGCGGGCCAGGTCCTTGGGCCTGCGGACGAGCCCGAGCGGGGCGAGGCCGGCCGCGATGGCGCCGCTGGAGACGAGGACGATCTCGCACTCACCGCCGCTCCTGGCCTTGGCGAGCACGTCGACGAGGGCGTCGACACGGTCGGCGTCCAGGCCTCCGGACGCTGTGGTGAGCGAGGAGGATCCGACCTTGACCACGATCCTGCGGGCGTCGGTCACGCCCGGCCT
Organism: Streptomyces clavifer; assembly: GCF_036345975.1. NCBI lineage: Bacteria > Bacillati > Actinomycetota > Actinomycetes > Kitasatosporales > Streptomycetaceae > Streptomyces > Streptomyces clavifer. The sequence continues at coordinate 2,488,173 of NZ_CP107793.1, forward strand.
CCGCGCCGCCCCCTCCGTGGAGGAGGTGCCGAGTACGCCTTCGGTTTCCCTTGCCCCTGACACGTACGCCCGTCCCCATCACGTCGTCCTGCTCGGTTGCCCCAATCTACGCGAGGCGACGACGCACCCGCCGAACCGTCTCAGCGCCCGAACGGGCCCGGGTCACGGCGTCCGCCCCGCCCGGCTTCCACCCCTGTCCCTACCCGGTTTCCGCCCCGCCTGCGGCACACCGTCCTGCACTTACCGCACCGCGCGCCTCGGGAGCGACTCGGGGCATGCCGCAGAAATGAGCCATTTACGTAATCTCCACCGGTCATTCATCGGGCTACGCTTTACGCGTGACTGATGAACCTACCCGCAAAAAGCGCATTCTTCTCAGATCGGGCAAGAGCCCCTTCGATGTGGACTCACTCGAACAATCCCTCCACAGAGACGTCTTCGCGACGAACGCGGGCAACCTGATCTTCAGCGACGCGGCGCACAAGCTTCTGATGACTCCGCGGGCAGAGGTCTCCTCCAACGGCATCCGCACGGTCGCGTCCGAGGCCGCGCGGATCAACGAGGAGTACGACGCGTTCGTCGTGCCCCTGGCGAACGCCTTCCGTCCGACGTTCGAGCGTCCACTGCAGCGGATGACGCAGCTGATCAAGAAGCTGCGCATCCCGGTGGTGGTCCTGGGGGTCGGCGCTCAGGCCGACCTGCAGTACAACGCGTCGCGGCTGAAGCCGATGGAGCCGACCGTCAGGGAATTCGTCACGGAGGTGCTCAACCGCAGCGCGTCCATCGGCGTACGGGGCGAATTCACGGAGCAGTACCTCAAGGACATGGGCTTCCGGGACGTCGAGGTCATCGGCTGCCCCTCCATGTTCATGAACGGTGACACGTTCCAAATCGAGAAGGGGGCCGAGGCGCTCACCGCCGAGTCCCGCATCTCGGTGAACGGCTCGCACAGCGCCGTCCGTTCGCACGGCCTCGACGCCATCATCCGGCAGGCCCACGAGCGCTATCCGCATCTGCGGTTCGTCGGGCAGAACCTCCTCGAGGCCGAGCTGCTGCACTGGCGGGAGACGTCGAACCCGATCGGCGCACTGACCTCGATGCCCACCCACCCGTCCCACCCCATGTACCGCGAGGGCAAGGTCCGGATCTACGTCGACCCGGCCACCTGGATCAGCGACCTGCGGGAATTCGACTTCTCGTTCGGCTCGCGCATCCACGGCAACATCGCGGCACTGCTGGCCGGCGTTCCGAGCACCGTGCTCTGCAGCGACTCCCGGACCCTGGAGCTGTGCCGGTACTTCGGCATCCCCCACCGCAAGATCTCCGAGACCCCCAAGAACATCGACCCCGCGGAGCTGTACGCGGCGGCCGACTTCGGCGACCTCGTGAACGGTCACAAGGAACGCTTCCTCCGCTTCACCGGCTTCATGGAGCGGAACGGCCTGGAGAACACCTTCACCCACGGGGACGGCGGCGCCGCCTTCGACGCGCAGCTGAGCAAGCTCACCCTTCCGCCGGCCGTCAGCCCGTGGATCGACAGCGACCCCGCGTCGCTGGCCGGCCGCTTCAGCTGGATGCGGGGCCGGATGGAGGAACTGACCGAGCAGAACAGCAAGTTGCGGAGCCAGCTCGCCAAGAAGGCCTCCCCGGTCAGCATCAAGGTGCAGGCGGGCGACGGAGCCGCCGCGTGGCCGTCGGCCTACCGGCGTGCCCGGCGTGTGGTGGGTCGCCCCGTCCGGAGGCTCCTGCGCCCCGAACAGTGAGGAAGCACGTCCACTGCCGCCGCCCCGCGCGGGGTCTCAGACCTTGTGCGCCCTCCGCGGCACGTGCAGGACCGCCCGGGCCGTCCTGCGCACCTTGCGTGCCAGGCGCCGCAGGAAGGCGGCAGTGGACTGACGCTCCGGCACATCGATCCTCCGGCCGCCGATCCGTTCGGTGACGGTCACCTCGTAGGCGGCGTCGGGAAGGACGGTCCCCTCGCCGAAGTGCGGGTAGGCCAGGTACAGCCGGCCCCGGGCGCCCTTGCGGACGGCCTTGGGTTCCTCCTTGTCCCGCATGAACTGCAGGACGTCCAGGAGCAGGTCGAGCCGGCCCTTCGACACACAGGCGAGCCGCAGCCGCTCGTGGACCTTCAGCCGGCGGGCCAGGCCCGCCGACCAGTAGGCGTCCAGCAGCGGTGCGGCCAGCTGCATCTTCTTCTCCCGTACGGCCTCGGACTGCCTCAGCAGGGCCGGCCCGAACTGCGGGAGCAGTGTGATGACGAACGGCCGCACCATCAGCGCGTCCCGCCGGGGCCCCGGCGGGACATGGGCGGCGATGAGCCCCATGAGCGCCCGGGCCGAGTCGAAGCGCAGCAGATAGCTGCCGCTCTTCGTCACGTGTTTGCCGTCGTCGCGGCCCACCAGGTAGTAGCAGGTGTAGTCGGCGACGACGGAGACCCCGCTGCCCCGCAGATACGCCTCCATGGTGAAGAGGGCGTCCTCGCCCGTCTTCAGCCCTTCGTCGAAGGTCATCCCGAGCCGCACGAGGAGTTCCCGCCGGAACAGCTTCTGGGCGCTCAGCGTGAATTTGATGTTGGAGGAATAGAGGTCCGCCCGTTCGACGGTCTCCTTCCACATCGACTTGGCCGCGCCGCGGTTGACGCCGACGACCTTTCCGAGCACCACGTCCGTGCCGGCCCGGTCGCCCATGGAGACCATGCGCTCCAGGGCCTCCTCACCGAAGTAGTCGTCCGCGTCGAGGAAGAAGACATACCTGCCCCGGGCGAGGCCGAGACCGACGTTGCGGGGGCCGCTGGGCCCGCCCGAGTTCTCCTGGCGGACGACGCGCATCGGGACGGCGGTCCGGGCGGCGAATTCCTCGAGGTACTCCCCGGTTCCGTCCGTCGAACCGTCGTCCACGGCGATGATCTCCATGCGCCCGGCGGGAAGCGTCTGCGCCTCGACCGACTCCAGGCATCGGATCAGATAGGGCATCGCCTCGTAGGCCCCTATGACGATGCTGACATCTGGCTTGCTGGTGGTCATCGCTCCCCGGTTCGCACATATCCGTATCAATCAGGAGAAACGATAGAACGATGCCTCATCGTGCGCTCTGTCCCCAGACACGCCGAACGGCCCGTACGTTCCCCTCCCGCAGGAGGAGACGGACGGGCCGTCGAGAAGGTTGCGTCGCGATCCGGACGTCTTTCGAACATCTGGATGACGGCTGGATCACCCCTGAGGGTCAGTGAGCCACCGTGGGCCCGGCGCCGACTCCCGCGTCGGCATCCGGATCGGCCGCGGCCTCGGCCTCGGCGACCGCCTCCGCCCTTCCGTCCCCCGCACCGCTGGACGCGGCCTCCGGGTCGGGCAGGGGTGCCGCCTGCACACCGATCCGCTGGGCGACGCCCGCGTTGCGCGCCTCGGCCTTGGCGGCCAGCGCCCGCACAGCGGCGTTGAACTGTTCCATCGACGTCGGCTCGTCCGGGCCCAGCAGGTAGCTCTTGAGCTCGTGGCGGGCTTCCTTCAGCGGGTCCGCCGACGCGTCGGAGACGGCGTCCAGCAGCCCGTCGATCTCCTCGGCGCTGTTGGAGAGGATCACGGCGGCCCGTACGGCGGTGTTCTGACGCTTGAACTCCTCCTCGCCGAGCTCGCCCGAGTCCGTCACCGCGTACGGCTTGCCGCTCGCGATGAAGTCGGAGACCACGCTGGAGATGTCCGAGACCATGGCGTCGGACTGGTTGAAGCAGTCGTACAGCTTCGGCTGCGCGCCGGACACCGTCCGGTGCTCCCACCAGCCGAAGGAGCGCCAGTAGGCGTCGTTCCATTCGGCCCGCAGCGTGGCGATCTCGGCTTGGCGCGCGGGGTCGGCGAGCGAGACCCGCGACTCCTCCGACTCGTCGCCGCCGGACCGGCCGGGCTGCGCCAACGCGGCCAGCCCGGACTCGATCCGGGCGAGCTCGGCCCGGGCCGCGCTCTGTCCGGCCGCGGCCGCGGAGGCCTCCTTCGCCCAGCGCGGGTCGGCGGCGCGTTCCTGGGCAGCCCTGGCGATGCGGGCCTTGATCCGGCCGTGGACGGCCTTGGCCTTGGCACTGCGGATACCGGTGAAGGGGTGCGGCTTGTAGATGACCCGGACGGGCTTGTCCGCCTCCAGCAGGCGGCGGACGATGTTCTCACCGGCGAGCAGCAGCGAGGTGTTGCCCGGGTTGTCGTCCCAGCCCTCCCAGGTGGGGGCGTACAGCACCGTGGGGATGGGGTTCCTCGCCGCGCCGGTCCAGGTCTCGATGGGCGCCAGCTGCGGGCGTCCGACCTCGACGATGTCCTCGTCCCGGATGCCCACGTCGGCCAGCGCGTACCGGTCGCGGCCCGCACGGCCGGCCGTCCACACCTCGTCGTACACCTTGGAGTAGGGGTTGACGCTGGCCAGCTTGTCGCTGTCGCCGTGCCCGATGAAGACGTGCTTCATCGTCGGGACGCGCAGCATGTGGATGTTCTTGCCGACGTTGGCGGGGTACAGGCAGACCCGGACGGTGGACAGGTCCAGGTTCATCAGGTGCGTCCCGGCGGGGACGCAGAGCACGGGGACCGCGGTGTCGGCGAGCTGGGAGACCAGGTTGCGCTCGCGCATGACGATGAGCGGGCGTCCCTCGACGGCGGCCATCGTGTCCAGCCACATGTTGCCCTGGTACGCGGACTCGTTGGAACCGGAGAAGTAGAGCACGACGGTCGGCTGGTACTCGCCGAGCCAGGTGTCCAGGGCCTTGAGCACGGCGGGGGCCGCCGGCACCCGGCGGGACCGGCGCAGGTACGGGACGAGCAGGGCGGTGTAGACGACGGCCAGCAGCACGGTGACCCCGGCGCCGATGTACCCCAGGAGATACTCGCCCGTGCCGGCGGCGACCACGATGCCGGCCACGGCCGGGACGTCGAGGTGGAGCATCTTCTCGGCGGAGCGGTGCAGAAGGGTGCGCGGCGGCGCGTCGGGGATGCGGACGGCGTGCAGGTCGATGTTGCGGGTGACGATCGGCATCGTGCGGCGCAGCCGGATCAGGGTCGTCAGCGCACCCTGCGGGGCCTGCAGGCCGTAGAAGACGAGGAAACCGGCGACCGCCACGAAGAACAGCGGTTCCTCAGCGAGGTCCAGGCGGGCCAGCAGCAGGATGATCATCAGCTGACGGAGCAGGAAGCGGATGGAGAGCCCCGCCCGCACCTTTCCGAGCCTGTTGATCAGGTAGCTGCCCCGGTGGTGCAGGTACCAGTCCGCGGCGTACGTGACAGCCGCGGCCGCCGCGAAGAACCAGATATCGGGGAGAAGCGCGGCGATCATGACGCAGGGGTAACCCAGCGTCATCAGTATCGCTGCCGCCAGTTCTGACCGGCTGCCCACACGGGCCAGACGAATGGCTGTCGAAATCACGAAGGACCTGCTCCAGGGGTGCCGGTTGTTTCACGTATTGAGGGAAATGTGAAGATGCGGCTTCACGCACTCGGGCCTCTGTGATCGCATCCTTGCGATCACAGAGGCCCGAAAAAGTACATTTGTCAAGAATTATTACACATCTTCTTGACGGTCCAACACCGAAGCCAGCGCCTGCTCGAACCCGGAGGATCCTGCGGCGTCACGCGTCGGGTCCTGCTGTCGTACGTCGATGACGTGGCCGGTCATCGCGGAGAGGAGCACGTCGAGCGAGGTGCGCGCGACGGCCTCGGACGAGAGCAGCGAGCCGTCCGGCTCCTGGCCGAAGGCCTTGGTGCGCATGGGGGTCGCGGTGCGCTCGGGGTTCACGCAGTTGACCCGGATCCCCTCGCCCGCCCACTCGTCCGCCAGTGCCTGCGTGAGGTTCACCATGGCGGCCTTGGTGGAGGAGTAGAGGCTGTACTCGGCGCGGCCCCGGGTGTAGCTGCTGGAGGTGTAGAGCAGCAACTGGCCCTGGGTCTCCGCCAGGTACTTGTAGGAGGCGCGGGCGATCTGGACGGGCGCCAGGTAGTTGACGTTCAGCGCTTCCTGGATCGTCGTGTTGTCCGTCTCGGCCAGCTTGCCGATGCGCAGCACACCCGCCGTGTTGATGACGTAGTCGATGCGACCGGTCTCGGCGTACGCCTTGGACAGTGCGTCGTCGACGTGCTCCGGGTTCTCGACGTGCGTTCCGGTCGTGGAGCGGCCCAGGGCGTACACGCTGGCGCCGTACTGCTCGGCCAGCGTGGCGATGTCGGCACCGATGCCGTACGAACCCCCGAAGACGACCAGGGTCTTGCCCGAGAGCAGCTCGCGGTAGGCGGCCTCGTCGGCCTGGCGGGGGGCCGCCGTGGAAGCCAGCTGGAAGAGCTTGTCGGTGATGAAGACGTCGACCGGCTGGGTCACCTTCATGTTGTACTCGTCGCCCGCGACCACGTAGATCGGTACGTCGGGGAGGTATCGCAGCACGACCGAACAGTCGTCGGTCGCCTGGAAGTTGGGGTCGCCGCCCGCGATCGCGTACGCCTTGCGGATCGTGGAGAGCTTGAACGCCTGCGGGGTCTGGCCGCGGCGCAGCCGGGACCTGTCCGGGACCTCGGTGATGAATTCGCCGTCCTCGCCGTGGGTGCGGGTCACGATGATCGTGTCCGCGGACGGGATGGCCACATCCACCGCCTGGTAGCGGTCGAGGGCGTCGACGCAGTCCTTGATGACCCGCTGCGACAGGAGAGGACGGACCGCGTCGTGGAAGAGGACGTTGCGGTCCTCGCCCTCCGCGAGACCTTCGCCGAGGGCCTCGATGGCGCGCTCGGTGGTCTCGTTGCGCGTACTGCCGCCTTCGATGATCCTGGCGACCTTGGTCAGGCCGGCCTTGGCGACGATCTTCTCGACGTCGGGTACGAAGCCGGGCGCCATCAGGACGATGACGTCGTCGATGTCCTCGGCGTTCTCGAAGATGGTCAGCGTGTGCTCGATGACTGCCTTACCGGCGATCTTCAGCAGCTGCTTGGGGATCGACAGGCCCACGCGCTGACCGGTACCACCGGCGAGCACGACCGCTGTGGTCCGGGGCTTGGCTTCATGCGGCACAGACACAGACGACCTACCTTGCGACGACAGGGGGAGACAGTGTGATGGTCGCACTCTCCGTGACCGTCCCGCAAGGCGGACGTTTACCAATGCTTCCCTTGGGGAAACCCGCAGTTCACTGCCTGGCCAGGCAGGTTGGGCCCGGCGGGCCCGCAACTGGAGTGACGGACTCCACAGACGTGTTACGCAATTCGCACATCGTCGCCCCCGCACCGCCCCTACCTGGCAGTTCCCTGTGAATCCGGGTGCCCCGCGGCGGGGGCACCCGGCACCTCGTCTAGAAGGGGTCGAACTCGTCGTACTCGCGCTGCGAGTCGTCGCGCTCGGACTCCTTGTCGCGACGGCGCTGCGCGGCGGGGCGGGGAGCCTCGAGGCGGTGGTCCTCGCCTCGCCGGCCCAGCATCTCCGCACCGGCGGCCATGGTCGGCTCCCAGTCGAAGACGACCGCGTTCTCCTCGGCACCGATGGCCACGCCGTCGCCGGCCTGGGCACCCGCCTTGCGGAGCGCGTCCTCGACACCGAGCCGGTTGAGCCGGTCCGCGAGGTAGCCGACGGCCTCGTCGTTGTTGAAGTCGGTCTGGCGGATCCAGCGCTCGGGCTTCTCGCCGCGCACGCGATAGATGCCGTCCTCCTCCAGGGTCACGGCGAAGCCGGTGTCGTCGACGGCCTTGGGGCGGATGACGACACGGGTCGACTCCTCCTTCGGCTTGCTGGCACGCGCCTCGGCGATGATCCCGGCGAGGGCGTACGAGAGGTCGTTGAGGCCCTTGTGCGCGATGGCCGAGACCTCGAAGACGCGGTAGCCGCGTGCCTCCAGGTCGGGGCGGATCATGTCGGCGAGGTCCTGGCCGTCCGGGATGTCGACCTTGTTGAGGGCGACGATGCGCGGCCGGTTCTCGAGGCCGCCGTACAGCCGCAGCTCCTCCTCGATCATGTCGAGGTCGGAGACCGGGTCACGGTCCGACTCCAGCGTCGCGGTGTCCAGGACGTGCACGAGGACGGAGCAGCGCTCGACGTGCCGCAGGAACTCCAGGCCGAGGCCCTTGCCCTGGCTGGCGCCCGGGATGAGCCCCGGGACGTCGGCGATGGTGTAGACGGTCGAGCCCGCCGTGACGACGCCCAGGTTGGGGACGAGGGTCGTGAACGGGTAGTCCGCGATCTTCGGCTTGGCTGCGGAGAGCACCGAGATCAGCGAGGACTTGCCGGCACTCGGGTAGCCCACGAGCGCGACGTCGGCGACGGTCTTGAGCTCCAGGACGATGTCCCGGCTCTCCCCCGGCTCGCCGAGCAGCGCGAAGCCGGGCGCCTTGCGGCGGGCGGAGGCGAGCGCTGCGTTGCCGAGGCCGCCGCGGCCGCCCTGGCCGGCGACGAAGGTGGTGCCCTGACCGACCAGGTCGGCGAGGACGTTACCGGCCTTGTCGAGGACGACGGTGCCGTCCGGGACGGGCAGCACGAGGTCCTGGCCGTCCTTGCCGGAACGGTTGTCTCCGGCGCCGGGCTGGCCGTTCGTCGCCTTGCGGTGGGGGTGGTGGTGGTAGTCGAGCAGCGTGGTGACGGCCTGCTCGACGACCAGGATCACGTCGCCGCCGCGGCCGCCGTTGCCCCCGTCGGGGCCGCCCAGCGGCTTGAACTTCTCACGGTGCACGGAGGCCACGCCGTGGCCTCCGTTACCCGCGGCGGCATGCAGCTCGACGCGGTCCACGAAGGTGGTCATGGTGGGTGCCCTCCAGGTACTGCCGAAAAATACGGGATTGTCTCTTGACGTAACGCGCCGAGGGCGGACCCGCTTCCCCGATTACCGGGAAAGCTGAGATCCGCCCTCGGAAGGTGCTGTGTCGTTCAGTCGTTGCCTGACTCAGGCAGCGACGGGAACGATGTTCACGACCTTGCGGCCGCGGTGGGTACCGAACTCCACCGCACCGGCGGTCAGCGCGAACAGCGTGTCGTCGCCGCCACGGCCGACGCCCGTGCCCGGGTGGAAGTGGGTGCCGCGCTGGCGGACCAGGATCTCACCGGCGTTCACGGCCTGACCGCCGAAGCGCTTCACGCCGAGCCGCTGGGAATTGGAATCGCGCCCGTTCCGAGTGGACGATGCGCCCTTCTTATGTGCCATGTCTCCTCAGTCCCTTACTTCGCAGCCGCGGGAATGCCGGTGACCTTGATCGCCGTGTACTGCTGGCGGTGGCCCTGGCGACGGCGGTAGCCCGTCTTGTTCTTGTAGCGAAGGATGTCGATCTTCGCGCCCTTGTGGTGGTCCACGATCTCGGCCTGGACCTTGATGCCGTCCAGGACCCAGGGGTCGCTGGTCACGGCGTCGCCGTCGACAACGAGCAGGGTCGAGAGCTCGACCGTGTCGCCAACCTTGGCGGTGGGAATCTTGTCAACCTCAACGATGTCGCCGACAGCAACCTTGTGCTGGCGACCACCGCTGCGCACGATGGCGTACACGCGGATCTCTCTCTCACTCGGAACGGATCCCCTGATGCCAGCCGTTCGCGCAGGCCGAGGCCCGCGACGGTCCGGAAGGATGAGCGGCCTCCCCCGGGGACGGATCCACCGGGAGGGATGTGCTCAGGGGTAGGCGCATGGAAACACGCCGAAGGTCAAGGCTACGGGGCGGGGGTACGGGGGGTCAAACCGGGTCCCGGCACCGGTCCGGAGCGGCCGAGGCACCCGGCAACCGGGCGGGACGCGTCGCCCGACCTATCTCCGTTCCGGCGAAATACGGAACAGCCGCCTCAGAAGATCCCATTTTGACTGACGTGCACTTCGGCGTTCCCACTCGATTCCCGCGGTGGGCCGCGGCACCGCGGAACTCGCCCCTGCCGCGTCGTACCCGATTTCAGACACATTGCCACAGCACTCGCAAATGAGACGTTACGGCACACTCTCGGCCGAGGGGAATAGCTCCGTCGCCGAGCCGCGGATGCGACAGGCTGTCCCGGTCTCGTCTTCCGTGACTTTCCGACCACCACTACTCAATGCAGAACCATCCGAATATGCGAATTCGGTAACTGCGCGTATGCGCAGGATTCGCAGCGGGTGGGCCTCGGCTTGGTGCCGACCAGCACCGAGACCACCCGCCTGAGCCCTTCGTTCGCCTCTCCATCACCCCTGCGACTGACGTGGAGGACAGACCCACAACCGCTGCTCCGGGCTGCCTCAGGTGTCGGATCAGCCGCACCACGCGCTGCCACGACGCGTCGTCGAACGCTCGGAAGTCGTAATCACGGAGGACTCGCGTGCCTCTGTGCATTCCAGGGGAAGAAGCGATTCGGTCATCGGCGAGCAGCGACGCGCACCGCCTACCGGGCCTCTCAGGCTGTGCGTGCGTGACATGCTCGGGGCTTTCGAAGATGAGTGGCCGGCTCACGGAATCGCCCGGTGCGAGTGGGCAGGAGAGTCCTGTCCACTCGGCGCCCGCGAGGCCCAGTACTCTGCTCCTTGGAGCGTCCAGGGGTATCCGACCACCACGCATCCCTTTCACGAATGCGTACGGCACGTCGAAGGGACTTCCCAGACTCGAAGATGGTGACCAAATGCCGGGCGGCCTGATATCTGCGCGAGTCACGCGTGACCGGCTTCCTTCCCTGACCGGACTGCGCTTCTGGGCAGCTCTGGTGGTCGTCTGCTACCACCTGTCGAGGCAGGCAGGAAAATTACCCTGGATCAGCGACCTGACCTGGTACGGGCGCAGCGGTGTGACGTTCTTCTTCGTCCTGTCCGGCTTCGTGCTGGCTTGGACGTACGACGGGAAGAGCGTGCCTGCCGTCACCTTCTTCTGGAGACGCTTCGCTCGGATCTGGCCCTTGCTGACTGTTTCCGTCATCGCCTCCGTCGCCGTATGGCGTGCCATGGGAACCGACGTATCCCTCCGCGGTGTCGCGGCCACACTGGGGCTCGTCAACGCCTGGACGCCCGTGCGCCACTACCGCGTGGGCGGCAATCCCGCCGCCTGGTCGCTCAGCAACGAAGCCTGGTTCTATCTTCTGTTCCCCTTGCTGCTGATGCTGCCACTCCTGCGCTCGGCCCGCGGGAGAACGTGGTGCGCCATCGCACTGTGCGCTGTCCCTGTGGCGATCTGGACCTCCGGCGCACTGTTCGACGACCCGGCTCTCCGACTCTGGACGCTCGACTACTTCCCGCCGACTCGCACCCTCCAGTTCGTCCTCGGCGTGGTCGCTGGTCTGGCAGTCAAACGCGGATGGCGGCCACCGGTGGGGCTCCCGGTCGCCATCGCTCTCGTCGTAGCCGGGCACATCGCGCTCATCCCCTGGTCGCGGGCGGTCCCCGACAGCTTCTGGTACAGCCCCTACAGCGCCTCGCACCTGCTGTCCGCACCGGTCTTCGCCCTTCTCGTCGCCGCAGCTGCCACGGTTGACCTGGGAGGCCGCAGGACAGGTCTGGACGCCCCCTGGATGATCCGGCTCGGGCACTGGTCCTTCGCTTGGTACCTGTTCCACGAGATCGTGATCAGAGCGCTCCTCCGGCACCTGGGGCGACCCGAATCGCAGGCCGAGATCCTGAGGTTCTGGCTGCTGACGATGGCAATCAGTCTGGTCGTCGCGGCAATGGCCTACCAGTGGGTGGAGCGCCCCCTGGAACGCCTGCTCCGTCGGGCGGGGCCGGGCGGGGGCACCGCGACCTCTCGCCGTTCCGCCAGTGCGTCGCAAGGCGACTCGGCCCAGCCCGCTGCGCCGAGTCCAGCCACGTCTCCCTTCGAGAAGTAGGGTCTTCCACGGACTCGGGTGGAGGGCCGTCACCACACGTGCCTTCCGGGCGGACGTACCCCCGGCGGGAACGCCCGGTGGCCTCGTCGCCGCAACTGCCGAGGCTCGTATGCTCTCGGGAAGTCCGCTCACTGGAAGGTATGACACGTGAACTACAGAGTTCAGCCCACCGCTCAGGTCGACGACAGCGCCGTGATCGGCGCCGGCAGCAGCGTCTGGGAGCTCGCTCAGATCCGTGAGGGGGCCAGGCTCGGCGAGGGCTGTGTGGTGGGCCGTGGCGCCTACGTCGGCACCGGGGTGCAGATCGGCAACAACGTCAAGCTGCAGAACTACGCCCTGGTGTATGAGCCGGCCGAGCTCGGCGACGGGGTCTTCATCGGTCCCGCCGTGGTCCTCACCAACGACCACAACCCGCGCTCCGTCGACCCCGAGGGCAAGCAGAAGCGCGGCGGCGACTGGGAGGCCGTGGGCGTGCAGGTCGCCGAGGGCGCCTCCCTCGGGGCTCGGTCCGTCTGCGTCGCGCCGGTCCGGATCGGGCGCTGGGCCATGGTCGCGGCGGGCGCCGTCGTGACGAAGGACGTGCCGGACTTCGGCTTGGTCGTGGGCGTGCCGGCCCGCCGGATCGGCTGGGTGGGCAGGTCCGGGGTGAAGCTTGTCGAGCGTTCGGGCGAACCGGGCGTCTGGGAGTGCCCGCAGACGGGCACTCTGCACGACGCGACCGACGGCGTCCTCACGGAACGCACCGCCGGGACGCTCTGACCCCGGGGCACCGCTGGATTCCAGGCCGACCGGCTCGGGCCCGAACACCGACAACCGGCCCCTGGGGCTCCCCCGGAGTTCACTGGGCCCGGTGTGTGGTCCCGGCACGCCAGAGGGAAGGCCCCGCCCGCATGGCGGGCGGGGCCTTCCCTCTGTCAGTGGTCAGCCGCCGATGACGACGCGGCGGACACCCGCCCAGTTGGCCGGGTCCGTCGTACGCCGGCCGTCGACCAGGACGCGGACGTCCGGCAGGTCGGCGGCGGCGAGCTCGCGGTACTCGGCGTGGTCCGCCTGGAGGATCGCCGCGGTGACCGTCTGGCCCTCGTGCGGCACGAGGCCGTGCGCGGTCAGCTCGTCGGCCGTGTACATCGGGTCCGACACGAACGCCACGGCGCCGCGGGCCTTGAGCGCCTCCACGACTCCGAAGACACCGGAGAAGGCGGTCTCCTTGACGCCACCGCGGTAGGCGGCGCCCAGCACCAGCACACCGACGCCGTCCAGGTCGCCGTAGGCGGCGGCCAGCAGGTCGACGGCGTACTCGGGCATCGCGGCGTTGGCCTCACGGGCCGAGCGCACGACGGTGGCCTCCGGGTCGTTCCACAGGTACATCCGCGGGTAGATCGGGATGCAGTGGCCGCCGACGGCGATGCCGGGCTGGTGGATGTGGCTGTACGGCTGGCTGTTGCAGGCCTCGATGACCTTCTTGACGTCGATGTCGTTCTTGTCGGCGAACCGGGCGAACTGGTTGGCCAGACCGATGTTGACGTCGCGGTAGGTGGTCTCGGCGAGCTTGGCGAGCTCGGAGGCCTCCGCCGTGCCGAGGTCCCAGACACCGTTCGGGCGGGGCAGGTCCTCGCGGTCGTCGAAGTCGAGCACGGCCTCGTAGAACTCCACACCGCGCTGGGAGGAGGCCTCGTCGATGCCGCCCACGAGCTTGGGGTAGCGGCGCAGGTCGGCGAAGACGCGGCCGGTCAGCACCCGCTCGGGGGAGAAGACGAGGTGGAAGTCCACGCCCGGGGTCAGGCCGGAGCCCTCGGCGAGCATGGGCGCCCAGCGGGTACGGGTGGTGCCGACGGGCAGGGTGGTCTCGTAGCTGACGAGGGTGCCCGGCTTGAGGCCGGCGGCGATCGCCTTCGTCGCGGAGTCCATCCAGCCGAAGTCCGGGGTGCCCTCGGCGTCCACGAACAGCGGTACGACGACCACGACGGCGTCGGACGCGGCGACCGCGGCCGTCGTGTCCGTCGTCGCGGAGAGCAGGCCCGCGCCCACGGTCTCCTTGAGCTTGACGTCCAGGTCGTGCTCGCCGGGGAACGGCTCGGTGGCCGCGTTGACCAGTTCGACGACCTTCTCGTTGACGTCCGCACCGATGACCTTGTGGCCCTTGGCTGCGAACTGCACGGCGAGCGGAAGGCCGATCTTGCCGAGCGCGACTACACAGATGTTCATCGGGATACTTTCCTCTTCAGCCTGGACAGCATGTGGCGCAGCCGCTTGCCCGCACCTGGTTTGATCTCCCACAAGGGGGCCGTCGTGATCACGAGCCGCCCCTTGGGATTCCGGTTCGCCGACACCCGGTACGGCACTGCCTGTCGCCAGCGGCGGGCCAGCGGCAGCGGCCTGCCACCGGTCGTCACAGGAATCTCGTACGTCGATCCCGCCACGTCCACGTACAACCGGACGCCGAGCTTCGACTTCGTTGCATGGACCGGGATCCGGCCACGCACGACCGTCGCCCGGCCGTCATCGGCCACGGTACGGGTGAATTCGCCCGCGAGGACGGGCGGTTCCTGCTCCGCGGACAGCCGGCGTGCGCCGGCCTTGTCCGCGCTCTTGGGCATGGCGCCCTTGGCCAGGCGCGCGGTAAGCGATCCGGTGTCCCCGAGGACTCCGGTCCGTGCCGTGAGAACCAGGTGCAGGTCTTCGCCTGTCTGGTCCCACTCCGCGGCCAGCAGCTCCGTACCCTGTGCCAAGCGTCCGGGCACGCTCTCCCCGACCAGCTCGTAGCAGCTGTCGGGAAGACCGAGGTCCTCGTCACGGAAGCCGGGGTACAGCGCGAAGGCACGGCCGTCCTCGAGGTGGAAGGGCGGGGCTCCGTGCTCCGCCTCCTCGGTGACTGCCCGGATCAGCTCGTCCACAGCACCCGTCTGTGCGAGACAGATCCTCACCCGGCGCTTGACGTCCAGGGAGTCCCGGAGCTCGTCGGTGAGGTACTCGTCGGCGAGCGCGGCGATGCCTTCGCACACCTCACGCCGAGTGGCGGCGTCGAGAGCGGGAAAGTCGTCCTGGACGAGCTTCGCAAGCTCCCAGGTGAAGTGCCGCTTGAACAGGGCGTCCCGATCCGGGCCCGCTTCCACGAGGGATGCGGTGTGCTTCATGATCGCGGTCGTGCAGCGCAGCCGGGCCAGATGGTTGGCCCGGTAGGTGATGTTGCTCGCGTCGCCGCGCTTCACCGCGTAGTAGAAGGTGTAGTCGGAGAGCACCGAGATCTTCCGGGCTCTGACACACGCTTCGATGGTGAAGGGCTGGTCGCTTCCAACCGGCAGGTCCTCGGGGAACCGCAGCCCGTGCTCCTCGATCAGAGAGCGACGAAAGAGCTTGGTGTTCGCCAGGGTGAACGGCAGGCTCGAACGGTAGAGGCTGACGTCCGGGTCATTCTTCTTGTACAGCTTCTGGTGCACGTAGCGGCCATTGGTTCCGACCATCTTGCCGACGACCACGTCGGACCCGTGCTCGTCCGCGTAGGCCACCATCCGCTCCAGGGCTTCCTCGCCCAGGTAGTCGTCGGAACCGATGAAGTAGACGAAACGGCCGGTCGCCACGTCCAGGGCCCTGTTGCTGGGCGCCGCGGGGCCGCCCGAGTTGGCCTGGTGGATGACCTTGACCGTGCCGGGGTAACGCTCGGCGAACCGGTCGAGCTCGGCGCTGCTGCCGTCCGTCGAGCCGTCGTCGACCGCCACGATCTCCATGTGGTCGAGGCCGATGCTCTGGCCGACGAGGGAGTTCAGGCACTCCGTCAGGTAAGGCATCGTGTTGTAGACGGCTACGACGACGGTGGCATCAGGTCTTCCGCTCATGCCACCACCTGGGCAACCGGCACGGCGGCCTTGCTGCGGGTGCCGCCACCGAGCACGCGGGTGTAGACGGCGTCGAGCACCTCCGCCTGTGCCTCCCAGGTCCACTCGTCGAGCAGGCCCTGGGAGTCGTAGACGTCGCGGTACTTCTTGGGATCGGCGAGCACGGCCTCGACAGCTCGGACGTAGTCCGCGACGTCCTCCGCCATGAACACCTCGCCCTGGCCGGTCTGCGCGACCATGTCGCCCATCGTCTTGACGTCGCTGACGACGAAGGGGAGGCGGGCGTGCGAGTACTCGAAGAACTTGGTGATCAGGGCGATCTCGTGGTTCGGCCAGTGGTGGATCGGGATCACACCCACGTCCGCCGAGGCCAGGAACGGGACGACCTGGTAATGCGGTACGTACGGAAGGATGTGCAGCCGGTCCGACACACCGAGCTCCACGGCCCGAGCGGTCAGCTGGTTCATGTAGTCCGACGTGGGCCGCAGGACGACGAACGCGACGTGCGTCCCGGGCAGCTGCGGCAGCGACTCGACCATGATGTCGAGCCCGCGCTGCGGGGCGGCAGCACCGCTGTAGACGGTGAGCGGCACATCCGGCCCGATCCCGCACAGCTCGCGCAGGTCGGGTACGGGTTCGGCTGCCTGCTCCGGGGAGATCTCCGCGTCGGGCGCGTTCAGCACGACTTCCGGCTTGGTCTTGATGCCGTGCCGTTCGGCCAGCATCTCGGCGAGGGTCTCGGATACCGTCGTCACGGCGTCGGCGTACTGAGAGAACTCACGCTCGTAGGCGCACTGCGCAACGTGCCATCGCGGGTGGGAGTTCCACGGCTTGATGCCCGGCAGGAACTCGTGGGCGTCCCAGACGAGCTTGACGGAGCGGCCCCTGGCCTCGGCCCGCAGCTTGGCCCGTGCGCCGACACCCAGCATGCGGAAGTCATTGGCGTGGATCAGGTCGGGCTCGAGGGAGTCGATGACCTTGCCGTAAGCGAGCTCCATGTCCCACAGCGCCGGGTCGAGCCGGCGCCAGGCGCGGTCACCCATGGTGCGCAGCCAGAACGCCGTGGTGAAACGGTCCAGCGGGGACTGCATGTCCTTGCGGCGCTGCTCCAGGGCAGTCGTCTGCTTCACGCGCAGTCCGACCCACTTGCTCATGACCCGCGAGACGAACCGCGGCGGCATCAGCTTGAGCTTGCCGAGGGCCGATCCCTGCCGTCCGGCCTGGATGAGCCGGATGTTCAGCTCGGTCCGCCACGCCTTCATCCGCTGCTTGCGGTACGCGGCCAGCGGTCCGGGCTTGTAGGCGAGCGGCGACCTCAGCACGGCACGGCGATACTCGTGCCGCCTGCGGTGCATCGGGGTCGGGACGTGCAGCAGTCGCACCTCGGCGTCACCGAGCCGCCAGGACTGCTCCCTCTTCGTCGGAGACTTGCCCAGCAGGACCACGTCCCAGCCGGCCGCAGCCGCGGAACGCGCCTCCTTCTGTACACGCGAGTCACCGTTCACGCCGTTGTCGACCAGCATGACGATCTTGCCACGGGTGCTGCGCTGCGCTCCCGCCACCGAACTATCAACCGCCATGATGAGCGGGCTCTCCTGTCTCAAGAACGATCGTTCGGCCGCTCCGGGCCGATTCCAGAACCGAAGCCGCCACCTCCACGGTACGCAGCCCCTGCCGCAATGTGCAGATGTCCGCCGCCTCGCCCCGCACCGCGTCCCGGAAGAGCTCGTGCTCGACGAGCAGCGGCTCGCGCTTCGGGATCGCGTAGCGGACCATGTCGCCCTCGGACACACCGCGGAACGCGCGCAGCGCCTCCCATTCGGTGGTCACCGCCGCGTTCGAGTGGAACGTGAGGTCGGCGGTCAGCGTGTCGGCGATGTAGCAGCCGCGCTCGCCGGTGACCGAGGTGAAGCGCTCCTTGAGCGGGCTCAGCCAGTTGACCAGGTGGTTGACCATGGTGCCGTCGGAGAGCTGGCCCACGGCGGAGACCATGTCCTCGTGCGGGCGGCCGGACTTCGACACGGTGTGGGCCGCGATCGAGGTGTACGTCTGGCCGGTCACCCAGCCCGTCAGGTCGATGTCGTGCGTGGCGAGGTCCTTGACCACGCCGACGTCCGCGATCCGGTGCGGGAACGGGCCCTGACGGCGCGTGACGACCTGGAAGACGTCGCCGAGTTCGCCGGCCTCCAGGCGGCTGCGCAGCGAGCGCAGGGCCGGGTTGCAGCGCTCGATGTGGCCGACACCGGCCACCAGGTCACGTGACTCGAAGGCTTCGACGAGGCGGCGGGCGCCCTCGACGGTGTCGGCCAGCGGCTTCTCGATCAGGGCGCAGACACCGGCGTCGGCCAGTTGCAGGCCGACCTCCTCGTGCAGTGCGGTCGGGCACGCCACGACGGCGTAGTCGACGCCGAGGGCGATGAGCTCCTCGACGGTCGACAGGACGGGGGCGCCCTGCGCCCAGCCGTTCTTGTCCCCCATCGGGTCGACGACACCGACCAGCGTCACGCCGTCGAGCCCGGCGAGCACACGGGCGTGGTGACGCCCCATGGAACCGAGGCCGACGAGCCCGGCCCGCAGTACGGCGGCGGTCACAGGTTCTCCCCCAGTGCGTTCACGGCGTCGGCGATGCGCGCCAGCTCGCCCTCGCTGAGCGAGGGGTGGACGGGGAGCGAGACGACCTCGGCGGCCGCACGCTCGGTCTCGGGCAGGTCCCAGGTGCGGCCGGCCTTCTGGTCCGGCTCCCAGTACGGCTTGAGGCGGTGGATCGGGGTCGGGTAGTAGACGGCGTTGCCGACGCCGGCCTCGGTGAGCTTCGCCATCACGGCGTCGCGGTCGCCCCGCACCCGGATCGTGTACTGGTGGTAGACGTGGCGGGCGCCCTCGGCGACCGGCGGCGTCGTGACGCTCGGCGCGGTGATGTGCGCGTCGAGGTACGCGGCGTTGGCGCGGCGCTGCTCGGTCCAGCCACCGACCTTGGTCAGCTGTACGCGGCCGACGGCGGCGGCCACGTCCGTCATGCGCATGTTGGCGCCGACGATCTCGTTGGCGTACCGCTGCTCCATGCCCTGGTTGCGCAGGAGGCGCAGGGTGCGGGCGAGCTCGGCGTCGGCCGTGGTGACCATGCCGCCCTCGAGGGAGTGCATGTTCTTGGTGGGGTAGAAGCTGAACGTTCCTCCAGCGCCGAACGCGCCGACGGGGGTGCCGTTCAGGGCCGCCGCGTGGGCCTGGCAGGCGTCCTCGACCACGGCCAGCTTGTGCTTCTCGGCGATGGGCATGAGCTTGTCCATCGCCGCCGGGTGACCGTAGAGGTGCACCGGCATGATCGCGGCGGTGCGCGGCGTGACGGCCGCCTCCACGGCGGCCGGGTCCAGGCCGTAGCTGCCGGGCTCGATGTCGGCGAACACGACGTCGGCGCCGACGAGGCGGACCGCGTTGGCGGAGGCCGCGAAGGAGAACGAGGGGACGATCACCTCGTCGCCCGGGCCGATACCGAGGGCGAGGAGCAGCAGATGCAGCGCAGAGGTACCTGAGTTGACGGCGACGCAGTGGCGGCCGTCGACCAGGTCCGAGAAGCCCTCCTCGAAGGCCGCGACCTCCGGCCCCTGCACCACGCGACCGCTGCGCAGCACACGTACCGCGGCCTCGATCTCCTCTTCACCGATGACCGGGCGGGCAGCAGGAATCGGCTGCTCGTTGATGCTCGTCATGGACGTCCTCCTTGAACACCGCAAGAGCTCTTAACAGGCAGAGGTCAGGGGTGCGGGACGTCTCACGAGGCCGCGCATAACCCCACCGGCACAATGCCGACGCCCTACCGGGGAAACTGGGCCCGGTCTGTCCTGAACCGGGTTGGTCACCAACCGTAGTTCCCACCCAGGAACCTCACAGCCAGCGACCGCCGTCACATTATCAGGGATTTCTCAGCTGATTTCGGGCCTGTTAACCCACAAGTGCATCAGTTCTGAAACAAAGCACGTGTCCCGCTCCGACAGCTTCGGAGCGGGACACGAATCGATGAACAACCGGTGACGAAAGGCTCAGCCGGTCGACGGCTCCGAAGCGTCGGCCGAAGCCGGAACCGTCACGGAAGGCGACGACTGCTCAGCCGCGACGGTCTTCTTCGCCGCTGCCTTCTTCGTGGTCGTCTTCTTCGCGGCGGTCTTCTTGGCGACCGTCTTGGCGGCGGTCTTCTTGGTGGCCGCCTTCTTCGCCGTGGCCTTCTTCGCGGTCTTGCGGGCCGCCGTCTTCTTGGCCGGTGCGTCCGCCGCCGTGGCCTCGCCGTCCGCCGGAGCGTCCGCCGATGCGCCGGGCGTGTCGGAGGCGGGGGCCGACTCGGTCGCGGGGGTGCCCGTGACCACGACGGTCTCCGTCTCGTCCGTGCCTGCCGGCGAACCCGCCGGAGCGGTGGCCTTGCGGGTCGCGCGGCGCCGGGCCCGCGGCGGTGCGGCCGGAGCCGGCTCCTCCGCCGCCGGGGCCGGAGCCTCGGCCGCGGGGGCCTCCACGACCGGGTCCTCGACCGCGACGGGCTCCGCCGCGGGCTCGGTCGGCCGGACCGGCGGTGTCACGTCGGCAGCCTTGGGCGAGCCCGCCGGGGCGGTCGCCTTACGGGTGGCCCTGCGGCGCGTGCGTGCCGGGGGTGCGGCCTCGGCCTCGGGCGCCTGCGTGGCGGCCGGGGTCTCGACGACCGGCTCCGGCTGCGGCTCCTCGGCGACCGGGGCGGGCTCGGCAACCGGCTCCGCCTCGGCGACCGGAGCGGACTCGGCGGCCGGAGCGGGTGCGGTAGCAGCTGCGGCGGCCTGCGGTGCGCCGGCCGGAGCCGTCACCTTGCGGGTCGCGCGCCGACGGCCACGGCCGCGCGTCGCGGCCGCCTCGGCCTCGGCAGCGCTGCTGTACAGCTCCTCGTCCACGGCGAACTCCGGCTCGGGCAGCGCGACCGGGGCGGCGGCCTCGGCAGCCACCTCGGCCTCGCTCTCCACGTGCTCGGCGTGCTCGTGGTCCTGGACGTGCTGCTCGTGCTCGTGCTCGTGGTCCTGGCCGGAGCCGCCGCGCCCGCGCTTCTTGGCACGCTTGCCGCCGCCACCACCGGTGGTCGTCGGCTGCTCCATGTGCACGATGACGCCGCGCCCGTTGCAGTGGACACAGGTCTCGGAGAAGGACTCCAGCAGACCCTGGCCCACCCTCTTCCGGGTCATCTGGACCAGACCCAGCGAGGTGACCTCGGCCACCTGGTGCTTCGTACGGTCCCGGCCCAGGCACTCCAGCAGTCGCCGCAGCACCAGATCCCGGTTGGACTCCAGCACCATGTCGATGAAGTCGACGACGACGATGCCGCCGAGGTCGCGCAGCCGGAGCTGGCGCACGATCTCCTCGGCCGCCTCCAGGTTGTTCTTGGTGACGGTCTCCTCGAGGTTGCCGCCCTGACCGGTGAACTTGCCGGTGTTGACGTCGACGACGACCATCGCCTCGGTCTTGTCGATCACCAGCGAGCCGCCACTGGGCAGGTAGACCTTCCGGTCCAGCGCCTTCATCAGCTGCTCGTCGATGCGGTACGTCGCGAAGACGTCGACCTCGGAGGTCCAGCGCGACAGACGGTCCGTGAGGTCCGGTGCCACGTGCGACACATAGCCGTAGATGGTCTCCCAGGCGTCGTCACCGCTGACGATGACCTTCGAGAAGTCCTCGTTGAAGATGTCGCGGACGACCCGGACGGTCATGTCCGGCTCGCCGTAGAGCAGCGTCGGCGCGTTGGAACTGCCGCTGTTCCTGGACTTCTTCTGGATCTCTTCCCACTGCTGCTGCAGCCGCTCGACGTCACGGCGCAGCTCGTCCTCGCTCGCGCCCTCGGCCGCGGTGCGCACGATGACGCCCGCGTCCTCGGGAACGATCTTCTTGAGGATGGTCTTCAGCCGGGCGCGCTCGGTGTCCGGGAGCTTGCGGCTGATGCCGGTCATCGAGCCCTCGGGCACGTAGACCAGGTACCGGCCGGGCAGCGAGACCTGGCTGGTCAGGCGGGCACCCTTGTGGCCGATCGGGTCCTTCGTCACCTGGACGAGGACCGACTGACCGGACTTCAGCGCGGTCTCGATGCGGCGCGGCCCGTGGGCCATGCCGAGCGCCTCGAAGTTCACCTCACCGGCGTACAGGACGGCGTTGCGGCCCTTGCCGATGTCGACGAAGGCGGCCTCCATGGACGGCAGTACGTTCTGCACCTTGCCCAGGTAGACGTTGCCGACGTAGCTGGTGGCCTGCTCCTTGTTGACGTAGTGCTCGACGAGCACGTTGTCCTCGAGGACGCCGATCTGGGTGCGCTCGCCGCTCTGGCGGACGACCATGACCCGCTCCACGGCCTCGCGGCGCGCCAGGAACTCGGCCTCGGTGATGATCGGGACGCGGCGGCGGCCCTGCTCGCGGCCTTCGCGGCGGCGCTGCTTCTTGGCCTCCATCCGGGTCGAGCCCTTGATGGACTGGACCTCGTCGAAGCCGGTTCCGGGCTCGCGCTCGGCCTCCTTGCGCCGCGGCTCGCGCACCTTGACGACCGTACGCTCCGGGTCGTCGGTGCCGGTGGCCGCTTCCTCGCCGGAGGCGTCCCCGCTGCGACGCCGACGGCGGCGACGGCGACGGCTGCTGCTGGAACCCGAGGCGGACTCGTGGTCGTCCTCGTCCTCGTCGTCCTGGGCCTGCTCACCCTCGGAGTGGTCCTCGGAGGCGTCGTCGTGCTGCTCCACGTCGTCCGCGTCGTTGGTCTCACCGCGACGGCGGCGACGGCCACCGCGACGGCGCCGGCGGGAGGGCCGGTCCCCGTACTCGTCGGTGTCGTCGCCCTCGTGCTCGGCGTCCGTCCCGGTCTCCGCCTCCGCGTCGTGCTCGTCCTCGACGGGCTGCTCGACGGGGAGCGTGACGGGCGTCGCGGCCGGCTCGGTCTCGACTGCCTCGCCACGGCGGCGACGGCGACGGCGCGAACCGCCCTGCGGTGCCTCTGCGGCCTCCGCGGGTGCCTCGGTTTCGGCGACGGGCTCGGTCTCGGGCTCGGGCTCGGGCTCGGCGGCCTGCTTGCGCACGGCCCTGCGCGGTGCCCGCTCGGGAGCCTTCGGCTCCTCGAACTCGTCGTTCTCCTCGTGCTGCGGACCGGACGCGGCGGCAGCGGCGGCCGCCGCGGTCTCGGGGGTCTGGAACATCGGCTCGGCGAAGACCGGCGCCTGGAAGACGGCCACGGCGGGACGCGCCGCGCGGCGGCCCTTGCGGACCGGCTCCTCGACCTTGCCGGTGAACTCCGGCCTGCCTGCGGCGGCGGTGGCACGGCGGCGCTGGCGACCGCGCGGCGCGGCCTCCTCGACCTCTTCGGTCTCGGCGGCCAGTTCCTCGGCCACGGCGGCGGGGAGGTTCTCGCCGGTCTCGGCGGCCTCCTGCTCGGCGATCTCCTCGACGGGCTGCGGGGCGCCCGCCGGAGCGGTCGCCTTGCGGGTGGCACGACGACGGCCGCGGGGCGCTTCGGCGGCAGGCACCTCGGCCGCGGGCGCCTCTTCGGCCGGTGCGGCGGGCTCGGGTGCGGTCGTGGGCTCGGCCACGGACTCGGACCGCTCGGCCTGCGGCGCACCGGCCGGAGCCGAGGCACGGCGGCGTGCGCGGCCACGCGGGGCGGCGGCGGGCTCGACGGCTTCCGCGGTGACGGGGGCCTGCGCGGTCACGGGTGCGTCCACGGGCTCGGCGGCCTCGGCGGCCACCACCGGCTGCGGGGCGCCCGCCGGGGCGGTCGCCTTGCGGGTGGCACGACGGCGCGCACGGGTCGGCGGAGCGGCCTCGACGGTCTCGGCGGGCGCCTCGGCGGCCTCCACCGTCTCGTCCGGCACCTCGGCGACCGGTTCGGCCTCGGTCTCGGCGGCCTGCGGTGCACCGGCCGGAGCCGTCGCCTTACGGACGGCACGACGGCGCGCACGGGCCGGCGGAGCCGCCTCGACGGTCTCGGCGGGCGCCTCGGCGCTCTCGGCCACGGGCTCGGCGACCGGTTCGGCCGCCGCCTCGGCGGCCTGCGGCGCACCGGCCGGAGCCGTCGCCTTACGGACGGCACGACGGCGCGCACGGGCCGGCGGAGCCGCCTCGACGGCCTCGGCGGGCGCCTCGGCGCTCTCGACGGGTACGGACTGCGCGGTCTCTGCTGCGGTGGCCTCGCCGGGCGGGCCGGCGGGGCGGGAAGCCGCGCGGCGCCTGCGGCGCGGCGGCAGCTTGTCCCCAGGGGTGTTGTCGTCGGTGTTTCCGGCGGTACCGGATTCGATCGGCTCAAGCATGCGGGCGGTTCTCCCGTCACGCTCCCGGGCGCCGCGCCTGATTCCGGTCCGGCACGGTTCGCTCTGTGTGCGATACCGCCGTCCGGGGCGCGGGCGCCGCACGGGAGCTGATGTCTGGCTCGCCGGTTCCGTACGCGCTTACGCACGGCCTGGCGAAAGTCTTATGGGGCGGTGCGCGGCCCGACCCAGGTGGCTCCCGAGTCCGAGGGCTGCGCTACGACGACCGCCTTACGCGGTGCCTGCACCTTCCGGCGCCGTCGCGACGGCGGGCCGGTCGTCCGTGGAAAGAACGGCCGGGGCCGCGTCGCGGTCGGGCGCGAGCGGGTCGGTCACCGTGCCGGACTCCTCGTCGAAGAGCCCCTGCGCCAGCCTGGTCACCGCTGCGGGGACCGGCGGCGCCAGGTCGGCCACAGCTCGGAGACCGGACAGGACGTCGTCGGGTCGCACGGCAGGTGTCACGTGCCGAACAACCAGGCGCAGTATCGCACAGGGCCTGTCCCCGGACCTATCGGACTGTGGATCAAGGGCCTGAAGATCGACGACGGCCGCCCGGGAGTCGAAGCTCCGCATCCCGTTCTTCGCACGGCGCTGGACCTCGACGGTCTCGGCGGCCAGGAAGGCGGCTACGGCCTTTTCGGCCTCCTCCACGGCGACTCCGTCCAGCCGCATCTCCCATACGGAGGCGGTCAGCCGGTCGGCGAGGCCCGAGGTGCGGGCCTCCACCGCGTCGATGATGTCGAGGCCGTCCGGCATCGAGGCGTCGAGCAGTTCGCGCAGCGTTCCCGGGTCCCGCGCCTCGCTGAGGGCGATCTCCAGGTACTCGGCCTCACTGCCCGTGCCGGTGGGGGCGGCGTTGGCGTACGACACCTTCGGATGCGGGGTGAAGCCGGCCGAGTAGGCCATCGGTACTTCGGAGCGGCGCAGCGCCCGTTCGAAGGCGCGCTGGAAGTCTCTGTGACTGGTGAACCGGAGGCGGCCCCGCTTGGTGTAGCGCAGTCGGATGCGCTGCACCGCCGGTGCGGGCGGCGGGCCTTCGGGCTGTCGCTTGCCCAGTGGTTCTTCTCCTCGGTGCGGGGCGGACGCGGTGGCGTACCGCCCACGAAGTACAGGGTGCCCCGGGGTGCCGCTCCGGTTCACCCCCGCCCGGCGTTTACCGACGAGTGGGGAGATCTCGGGCGCGGGCGCCGCGCTGGGACAGTCGTTGTCCTACCCAGGGTACGCGCAGCGGACCCTCCGAGTTCCCGCGCGTCTGCGACCTGCGGCGTTCCCACCCGGCGCACTCCATGCGCTCCGGCGCGCCGTGCGCACGGCGCGTGCGGGCCGCGGGCCGACACGAACGCCCGGCCCGTGGATCCACGGGCCGGGCGTTCGTGTCGGGGCTGTCACCCGGGGGCCTACTTCACGACCGTCAACGGCAGGAGCTTCTTGCCGGTCGGGCCGATCTGGATGTCCAGGTCGAGCTGCGGGCACACGCCGCAGTCGAAGCAGGGGGTCCAGCGGCAGTCCTCGACCTCGGTCTCGTCGAGCGAGTCCTGCCAGTCGTCCCAGAGCCACTCCTTGTCGAGGCCGGAGTCCAGGTGGTCCCAGGGCAGGACCTCCTCGTACGTCCGCTCCCGGGTGGTGTACCAGTCGACGTCCACGCCGAACCCGGGCAGCGTCTTCTCGGCGCTCTTCATCCACAGGTCGTAGCTGAAGTGCTCGCGCCAGCCGTCGAAGCGGCCGCCGGCCTCGTACACCGCGCGGATGACGGAGCCGACCCGGCGGTCGCCGCGGGAGAGCAGGCCCTCGACGATGCCGGGCTTGCCGTCGTGGTAGCGGAAGCCGATGGACCGGCCGTACTTCTTGTCCCCGCGGATCTTGTCGCGGAGCTTGGCGAGCCGGGCGTCGGTCTCCTCGACGCCGAGCTGCGGGGCCCACTGGAACGGCGTGTGCGGCTTGGGCACGAAGCCGCCGATGGAGACGGTGCAGCGGATGTCGTTCTGGCCGGACACCTCGCGGCCCTTGGCGATCACGTTGACCGCCATGTCGCCGATCTGGAGGACGTCCTCGTCGGTCTCGGTGGGCAGGCCGCACATGAAGTACAGCTTCACCTGGCGCCAGCCGTTGCCGTACGCGGTGGAGACCGTGCGGATCAGGTCCTCCTCCGAGACCATCTTGTTGATGACCTTGCGCATGCGCTCGGAGCCGCCCTCGGGGGCGAAGGTGAGACCGGACCTGCGGCCGTTGCGGGTCAGCTCGTTGGCCAGGTCGACGTTGAACGCGTCGACACGGGTGGAGGGCAGCGAGAGGCCGATCTTGTCCTCGGTGTACCGGTCCGCGAGGCCCTTGGCGATGTCGCCGATCTCGGAGTGGTCCGCGGAGGAGAGCGAGAGGAGACCGACCTCCTCGAAACCGGTGGCCTTGAGGCCCTTCTCCACCATCTCGCCGATGCCGGTGATGCTTCGCTCCCGCACGGGACGCGTGATCATGCCGGCCTGGCAGAAACGGCAGCCGCGGGTGCAGCCGCGGAAGATCTCGACGGACATCCGCTCGTGGACGGTCTCGGCGAGGGGCACGAGGGGCTGCTTCGGGTACGGCCATTCGTCGAGGTCCATGACGGTGTGCTTGGACACCCGCCACGGCACGCCCGACTTCTTCGGCACGACACGTCCGATGCGGCCGTCCGGCAGGTACTCGACGTCGTAGAAGCCCGGGACGTAGACCCCGCCCGTCTTCGCCAGCCGGAAGAGCACCTCTTCGCGGCCACCGGGCCGGCCCTCCGCCTTCCAGGCACGGACGATCTCGGTGATCTCCAGGACGGCCTGCTCACCGTCGCCGATGACCGCACAGTCGATGAAGTCCGCGATCGGCTCGGGGTTGAAGGCGGCATGGCCGCCCGCGAGCACGATCGGGTGGTCGACGGTGCGGTCCTTGGACTCGAGCGGGATCCCCGCGAGGTCCAGGGCGGTGAGCATGTTGGTGTAGCCCAGCTCGGTGGAGAAGCTCAGCCCGAACACGTCGAACGCGCCGACGGGGCGGTGGCTGTCCACGGTGAACTGGGGCACCTCGTGCTCGCGCATCAGCTCTTCGAGGTCCGGCCACACGCTGTACGTGCGCTCGGCGAGAACGCCTTCGCGCTCGTTGAGCACCTCGTAAAGGATCATGACGCCCTGGTTGGGGAGTCCGACCTCGTAGGCGTCCGGGTACATGAGTGCCCAGCGGACGTCGCATTCGTCCCACGGCTTGACGGTGGAGTTCAGCTCACCGCCGACGTACTGGATGGGCTTCTGCACATGCGGGAGCAGAGCTTCGAGCTGTGGGAAGACCGACTCGGCAGACATCTGGGGACCTATCTGAGCTGGCAGGGGTGACCATCCAGCGTACCCCGGTGCTCAGTCCTTCAGTGCCGCGCGCAGTCCCGGCTCCGACGCCCGCGCCCAGATCCCGGGCAGCTCGCGCTCCCGGTCGGCCGCCGCGGCTTCCTCCTGCCCGTAGAGCAGACCCCAGGTGAAGGCGGACTCCCCCGCCCCGTGGGCCCGGGCGGCCAGGGTGCGGAGCGCGTCGCGGGCGACGACGCTGTCCTGGTGGTCGCCGAGGATCTTCTGGACGGCCTTGACGCGCTTGGCGAACGTCCTGGCCGGCCTGCCCAGCGCGGGCCGGGCGGCCTCTGCCGCGTACCGCGTCCGCTTGGCGGCCTTGCGGGCCTCGTGCAGGGCGAGGTCGCGGCCCTCGCCCGGGGGCTGTTCCAGGGCGCGGGCGACCCGGGTGGCCAGGCGTGCGTAGTCCCTGGTCACGGCACGGGGCAGGACCTCGGCAGGCTTCCGGGCGGCGCGGGACCGGAGAGGGGGGTCGGCGAGGAGTGCGTTGAGGGACTCCAGGAGGTCCAGGTAACGCTTCCCGTCGAGCACGGAGACGACCCGGCGCCGCGACCCGGCGCGCCGCACGGTGGACGAGACGGTCAGCCGTGCGCTCACGGGGCCGAGGACCAGCGTGCCGGGCAGGGCGTCGATCCGGGCGCGCAGCCTCTCGTCCAGCACCTCCTGGTCACGGTCGACTCCGAGCTCGGCGGCGAGCCACTTCAGCTCGGCGCCGATCGGATCGGTGACGGTGCGGTCGAGGACCTTGCGGTACGTCTTGAAGGCACTGCGCAGCCGGCGGGTGGCGACCCGCATGCGGTGCACGGAATCGGGCAGACCGCGGCGCACGGCGGGGTCGAGGTCGATGACCGTCGCGATCTGGTGGCGGACGTAGGCGAGCACGTGGTCGCCCGCGGTGCGCGGGGAAGCCGGCTCCTTCGTCCGCCGCGGCTTCTCCGGGGCGGTCTCGGCCAGGGCTCTGGCCAGCTTGGAGGGCGAGGCCGCGGGCCGGACGCCGGCCTTGCGCAGCCGGCGTTCGACGGCGTCGAGCACGGCGGGGTCCCGGTCGTCGGCCAGTTCGACCTCGATCTCGGTCCAGGCCGCGGTGGAACCGCGGCCGTCCTCGGTGAGCCGTTCGGCGTGGACCTCGTCGGTGCTCAGCTCGGCGAGCAGGACGCCCTTGCCGTCGAGGAGGTGACAGACGTCCCGGGCGGAACGCAGCCGCATCACGGGTGCCACCTCCGCGTCCCGCACCCGGGAGCGGATCAGCCCGGCCAGATCGTCCGGCAGCGTGTCGGCGAGCGGGGCGCGGATCTCGTCGCGGATGCCGGTGGAGACGGGGAACTTGAGGTGCCATCCGGCGTCGTCGCCGCCGGTTCTGCGCCGGAGCGTGAGGGATCCGGCGGCCAGCCGGAGGTCCGCGGTGTCGTAGTAGACCGCGTCCAGCTCGGTGAGGCCGCGGTGCTCGACCGCCGAGACCCCGGCTGCGCGGGTCAGGTCGGGCAGCCGGGTTTCGGGAGTCGCTTCGTACTTGCGCTCGATCTCACGCTTCGAGTCCGCCATATGACGAATCTATCCGCGATGGGCGCGATCATGCGGCCGGTCGCCGTGCTCAGGCGGTTATCGGCCGTTGCACCCGGATCGACTGCAGGAGTCCGATGGCCACCCACACGGCGAACATCGACGATCCCCCGTACGACACGAAGGGCAGCGGGAGGCCTGCCACCGGCATGATGCCGAGCGTCATCCCGATGTTCTCGAAGGACTGGAACGCGAACCAGGCGATGATCCCGGCGGCCACGACCGTCCCGTAGAGCTCCGTCGTCTCGCGGGCGATCCGGCAGGCGCGCCACAGGACGACCCCGAGCAGGACGATGATCAGCCCGGCGCCGAGGAAGCCGAGCTCCTCACCGGCGACGGTGAAGACGAAGTCCGTCTGCTGCTCGGGCACGAACTGGCCGGTGGTCTGGGAGCCCTCGAAGAGTCCCGTCCCGGTGAGTCCGCCGGAGCCGATCGCGATACGGGCCTGGTTGGTGTTGTAGCCGACGCCCGCCGGGTCCAGCGCCGGGTTGGCGAAGGCGGCGAAGCGGGCGATCTGGTAGTCGTCGAGCAGCCCGAGCTGCCAGATGGCGACGGCCCCCGTCGTGCCCGCCCCCAGCAGTCCGAAGACCCAGCGGTTGGACGCACCGGAGGCCAGGAGCACGCCGAGCACGATGACGGCCATGACCATGACGGAGCCGAGGTCGGGCATCAGCATGACGACCGCCATCGGCACGATCGCCAGGCCGAGCGCCTTGGCGACGGTCCGGTGGTCCGGGTGCAGCTGGTCGCCCGCGTCGACGCGGGCGGCGAGCAGCATCGCCATGCCCAGGATGATCGTGATCTTGGTGAACTCGGAGGGCTGGAGGGAGAAGCCGCCGCCGATGATGATCCAGGCGTGCGCCCCGTTGACGGTGGCGCCGAGCGGCGTGAGCACCGCCAGGACGAGCAGGACCGAGAGGCCGTACAGGACCGGGACCGCTCCCCGCAGGGTGCGGTGCCCGAGCCAGATGGTGCCGATCATCAGCGCGAGGCCGATGCCGGTGTTGAGTGCGTGCCGGAACAGGAAGTAGTACGGGTCGCCGTGGGTGAGCGAGTCACGGCCGCGGGTCGCCGACCAGACCAGGAGCGAGCCGATGAAGGACAGGGCGAGCGCCGAGCCGAGCAGCGGCCAGTCGAGCCGCCGCACGACGGAGTCGCGGGCGGTGAGCTTGGCCCACGAGGAGCGTTCGGGGGCGTAGCGCGAGACGGAGAAGCCTGCCATCAGTCCCGCCTCCCCGGGGCTCCGGCGAGGGCGGCCGCGAGGGCCTGGGTGCCGTCCTGGGCCGGGGGCTCGGGGGTGTACGGCTTGATCCTCGGGGACTCGATCGAGCCGTCCTGCTGGATCTTGGGCAGGGTCTTCTGGGGCGTGGGCAGCAGGGCCTTCGACAGGTCCTGCTTGCCGGCGGCGTCGAGCCCGTAGAGCGCGTTGTAGATGTTGCGCACGGCGGGGCCCGAGGCTCCGGAGCCCGTACCGCCCTGGGCGATCGTCATGACGATCGAGTAGTCCTTCGTGTACGTGGCGAACCAGGAGGTCGTCTGCTTGCCGTAGACCTCGGCCGTTCCCGTCTTGGCGTGCATCGGGATCTTGTCCTGGGGCCAACCGCCGAATCGCCAGGCGGCGCTGCCCCGGGTCGCGACTCCCGCGAGGGCTTCGTCTATCTCGTCGCGGGTGTCTCCCTTGAAGGGGAGCTTGCCGTGTGCCCGGGGCTTGATCTCCTGGACGGTCCGGCCGTCGCCGCTGATGACCGCCTTGCCGACGGTCGGGTCGTAGAGCGTGCCGCCGTTGGAGATCGCGGCGTAGATGGTCGCCATCTGGATCGGGGTGACGAGCGTGTCGCCCTGGCCGATCGAGTAGTTGACGGAGTCACCGGCGCGCATCTTGTAGCCCTCGAGGCAGCCTTCGTACGCGATCATCTCGACGTACGTTCCGTCCTTCTTGCCCTGCTTGCACCACGCGGTCTTGTTGGCGTCGTAGAAGTCCTGCTTCCACTGACGGTCGGGGACGCGGCCGGGGACCTCGTTGGGGAGGTCGATGCCGGTCTCCTTGCCGAGGCCGAACTGGTGGGCGGTCTTGTAGAACCAGTCGTTGGCCTTCTTCTTCGGGACGTTGCCGCCGTCCCGCTGCCACTCCTTGTGCGCCAGGCCGTAGTAGACGGTGTCGCAGGAGACCTCGAGCGCACGGCCGATGCTGATGCTGCCGTAGCCCTGGGACTCGAAGTTCTTGAAGGTCTGGCCGCCGATGGAGTACGAGCTGGGGCAGGGGTAGTTGCCGTCGAACGGGTATCCGGCGTTGACCGCGGCGGTCGAGGAGACCACCTTGAAGATGGACCCGGGTGCGGCGGTGCCCTGGATGGCGCGGTTCAGCAGCGGGAAGTTCGACTTCTTGCCGGTGAGCTTCGCGTAGTCCTTGCCGGAGATCCCGCCGACCCAGGCGTTGGGGTCGTACGTCGGCAGGGACGCCATCGAGACGATGCGGCCGGTCTTGGTCTCCATCACGACGACGGCGCCGGAGTCGGCCTTGTACAGCTCGTTGGTGTTGCGGTCCATCTCCTTGCGGGCCGTCTCCATCGCCTTGTTGAGCTCGTACTCGGCGACGGCCTGGACGCGTGCGTCGATGGAGGTGACGACGCTGGCGCCGGGCTCGGCCTCGTCGTTCTCCGCCTGCCCGATGACACGGCCGAGGTTGTCGACCTCGTAGCGGGTGACGCCGGCCTTGCCCCGCAGCTCCTTGTCGTACGTGCGTTCCAGGCCGGAGCGGCCGACCTGGTCGGAGCGGAGGTAGGGCGAATCGGTGTCCTGTGCCTTCGTCAGCTCGTCGTCGGTGACGGGCGAGAGGTAACCGAGCACCTGGGCGGTGTTGGCCTTCCCGGGCGCGGCGTAGCGGCGCACGGCGGTGGGCTCGGCGGTGATGCCGGGGAAGTCCTCGGCACGCTCACGGATCTGCAGTGCCTGCTGGGTGGTGGCCTCGTCCGTGACCGGGATCGGCTGGTAGGGCGAGCCGTTCCAGCACGGCTGCGGGGTCTTGGAGTCGCAGAGCCGGACCTTGTCCAGGACGTCCTTGGGCTTCATGTCCAGGACGCCGGCGAGCCGGGTGAGGACGCCGACGCCGTCGTCCTTCATCTTCATCAGCTCGGTGCGGCTGGCGGAGACGACGAGGCGGGTCTCGTTGTCGGCGAGGGGCACGCCGCGCGCGTCGAGGATGGCGCCGCGGACCGCGGGCTGCACGACCTGCTGGACGTGGTTGTTCTTGGCTTCGTCGGTGTACTCCTGGCCGTTGCGGATCTGGAGGTACCAGAGCCGGCCGCCGAGCGTCAGGAGCAGGGAGAAGACGAGGACCTGGATGACGACGAGGCGGATCTGGACCCGCTGGGTCCGGCCCGTCTCGGGAATGTTGCTCACGGGGCGCCCCCGGTGGTGTTCCGGTGCTGGTCCAGCCTCACAGTCGCTTGACCCCCTTGATCCTTCCTGCGCGTGCGGCACGGTTGCGGGCCGCCTTGACGCGGAGCCCGCCCCGCTGGCTGCCGATCCGCAGCCCGGTCCCCGAGGCCAGCCAGCCCGCGGCGACATCGCCGCCGGAGCTCTCGGCGATCGGGTCGTTCTCGGTACGTCTGGCGAGCGCCATGATCAGCGGGACGGTGAACGGCGCGAGGAGCAGGTCGTACACCAGTGCGGTGAACAGCAGGCTGCCCAGGCCCACATGGCGGGCGGCCGTGTCCCCGACGAGGGCGCCGACTCCCGCGTACAGCAGGGTCGATCCGACCGCCGCGGCGACGACGACGGCCATCGGGGCGAAGGCCGACTTGAGCTGGCCGTTCTCGGGACGCGCCAGCCCGGCGAGGTAGCCGATGACGCAGAGCACGAGGGCGTAGCGCCCCGCGGCGTGGTCGGCGGGCGGCGCCAGGTCCGCGAGGAGACCCGCGCCGAAGCCGATGAGCGCACCGCTGACGTGCCCGTACACGAAGGCGAGTCCGAGGACGACGAGGAGGAGCAGGTCCGGGGTGGCGCCGGGGAGCTGGAGGCGGGCGAGTACGGAGACCTGGACGACGAGGGCGACCACGACCAGGGTGACGGAGAGCAGCGTCCGGTTGAAGCGCATGGGGATCAGCTCTATTCCTGCTCGTTCGCCGCGTCACCGGCGTCGGTGTCGGTAGTGCCGTCCGCGCCGGCGTCGGTGTTCCCGGAGGCGTCCGTGCCGGGCTTCTCGTTGATGTTCCCGACGACCTTGCCGCTGCCGTCGACGAGGTCGCCGTTGGGCTGGACGGTGACCGTGACGGTCGGGGTGGGCTTGGGCTTCTCCGGCTTCCTGGGCTGCTTCGGCAGCACCATGTCGCGGGGATCCTCACGGGGCGCCTGGACGACGATGCCGACGATGTCGAGCTTGGTGAAGCCGACGAACGGGCGGATGTAGACGGTCCGGGTCAGGTCGCCGCCGGACGGGTCGACCCGTACGACCTCGCCCACCGGAACCCCGGGGACGAACGGCTTGTCCTTGCTCGATCCGAAGGTGACGAGCCGGTCGCCCTTCTTCACCTTGGCCTTGCCGTTGAGGAACTGGACCGACAGCGGGCGGGAACCCTGTCCGGTGGCGAAGCCGAGCTCGTCGGTCTTCTCCATGCGGGTGCCGACGGTGAAGTCGGGGTCGTTGGCGAGCAGGACGGTCGCGGTCTCGGGGCCGACGGTGGTCACCCGGCCGACGAGTCCTTCCCCGTTCAGCACGGTCATGTCGCGGCGGAGGCCGTCGTTCGCCCCCGCGTCGATCGTGATCGTCCAGGAGAAGCCCTGGGCCGCTCCTATGGCGATGACCTCGGCGGCCTTGATGCCGTACTGGCCGGCGCCCGCGCTCTTGAGCATGGTGTCGAGCTGGCGGACCTTGCTGCTGTTGCGGTCGTCGCTGCCGAGTCTCGTCTTGAGCGCGGCGTTCTCGTGCTCCAGGGCCGCGATCCGGTCGTGCCGGTCGTCGGAGTCCCGTACGGCGCCGATGGCGTTGCCCACCGGATCCACCGCCGCTGCGACGCCGTTCTCGACCGGTCCGAAGACCGTGGCGGCGGCCTGCCGGGCGCCGTCCACCGGCGACTCCTCGCCACCGCGGATGTCCACCGTGATCAAAGCGAACGCGGTGGCGACCAGCAGCACCAGGAGCAGCCGGCTCTCTCGTGTGTCCCTCACGTGCGGCGGCCGTGCCTTCCTCGTCGGAATATTCGTGTCTGTATATCAACGTTCCGCCGTACGGGGCGGCAGTGCCCGTACGGCGGAACGGCGGGTTCTACCGTCGGGGCTGGGCGTCCAGCACCTGCTGGAGAGCCTCGAACTCCTCGACGCACTTGCCGGATCCGAGCGCCACCGAGTCCAGCGGGTCCTCGGCGATGTGGATGGGCATGCCCGTCTCGTGGCGCAGCCGCTCGTCGAGTCCGCGCAGGAGGGCGCCGCCGCCCGTGAGGACGATGCCGCGGTCCATGATGTCGCCCGAGAGCTCCGGCGGGCACTTGTCGAGCGTCGTCTTCACGGCGTCGACGATCGCGTTGACCGGCTCCTCGATGGCCTTGCGGACCTCGGCGGCCGAGATGACCACGGTCTTGGGCAGTCCGGAGACCAGGTCGCGTCCGCGGATCTCGGTGTGCTCGTCCTTCTTGAGGTCGAAGGCCGAGCCGATCGTGATCTTGATCTGTTCGGCGCTTCGCTCACCGAGGAGGAGCGAGTACTCCTTCTTGATGTGCTGGATGATCGCGTTGTCCAGCTCGTCGCCGGCGACCCGGATCGACTGGGCGGTGACGATCCCGCCGAGCGAGATCACGGCGACCTCGGTGGTGCCGCCACCGATGTCGACGACCATGTTGCCGGTGGCCTCGTGGACCGGCAGGCCGGAGCCGATGGCCGCGGCCATGGGCTCCTCGATGATGTGCACCTGGCGCGCGCCGGCCTGCGTGGACGCCTCGATGACGGCGCGTCGCTCGACCCCTGTGATACCGGAGGGGACACAGACGACGACCCGCGGGCGGGCCAGGTAGCGGCGCTTGTGGATCTTGAGGATGAAGTAGCGGAGCATGCGCTCCGTGATCTCGAAGTCGGCGATCACGCCGTCCTTGAGGGGCCGTACGGCAACGATGTTGCCCGGCGTACGGCCGATCATCTTCTTGGCCTCGGAGCCGACCGCCAGGATGCCGCCGGTGTTGGTGTTGATGGCCACGACGGACGGCTCGTTCAGAACGATGCCGCGCCCCCTGACGTACACCAGCGTGTTGGCAGTCCCGAGGTCGATAGCCATGTCACGGCCGATGAACGACATTGAGTTCCCCTTGTTCCCCATGAGGATGCGTCGGGCCTTCCCAGGAAGCGGAAAATGGCTTGTTCCAGGTAGGCGAGGTTGGCGCTGCGGGCGTGGAAGCTTCCATCGTAGTGCCGTATGCACGGACACAGCGCGAGGGTCCTTCGCCATTGTGGACGGAACGGCTGCCCGTTCCACCCATGGTGACGTTACGTCGGGAGGATGCGTTCCCGCGATCCCTGACCCTATGCCGAAGGGCGACCGAATTACTTCGGTCGCCCCAGGTCATGAGCGCTGATTGGCCGAGCCGAAGTCAGGAAAGTCCGGGAAAGAAAAGCTTGATTTCTCGCCCTGCGGACTCCTCGGAGTCCGAGGCGTGGATCAGGTTCTCCCGGGTGACCGTACCGAAGTCACCACGGATCGAGCCGGGCGCGGCGGCGATCGGGTCGGTCGGGCCGGCCAGGGCGCGGACGCCCTCGATGACCCGCTCGCCCTCGGCCACGAGGGCGACGACGGGGCCGGACGCCATGAACTCCACGAGGGGCTCGTAGAACGGGCGGCCCTTGTGCTCGCCGTAGTGCTGCTCCAGGGTCTCCTGGTCGAGCGTGCGCAGCTCCAGCGCGGTGATCGTCCAACCGGCCTTGCGTTCGATGCGGCCGACGATCTCGCCGATCAGCCCACGCCTGACGGCGTCCGGCTTGAGAAGGACGAGGGTGCGCTGAGTCATGTGCGGCTCCTTGCAGACTTGCGGGTGCGGTGAGGTGAGATTACAGGTGCAGGCGTACGACCCAGCGGCCGGGTTTACGCTGCGTCATCCTCAGGCCGGAGCCTCTGTGCTCTCCTGCGTCTCGGCCTGTGCCGCCCACCGGGCCTTCGCCTCGTCGATCTGGCGGCCGTAGTGCACCGAGGCCCACCACAGGGCGCTGAAGATCACGCCGAGGATGAACATCATCGGGACGAAGAAGCCGCTCAGCACGAGCGCGATCTGGAACGCCCAGCCGAGCTGCACACCGCCGGGCCGGGTGATCACACCGCAGAGCAGGACGGAGAGCAGCATGCCGATGCCGCACACCGTCCAGACCGTGGTCATGGACAGGTCGTCGGACTTCATCGCGACGAGTCCGGCGAAGCCGATCACGAAGAATTCACCGATAAGTGTCGATGCGCAGAGCGTACGCACAGGTCAGTGCCTTCCCAGGAGCAGCCGGGCCTCGCCGACCGTGATCACGGATCCGGTCACCAGCACACCGGCGCCCGCGTACTCGGCCTCTTCCTCGGCGAGGGTGATGGCCGCCTCCAGCGCGTCGTCGAGGCGCGGCTCGACCTGCACGCGGTCGTTGCCGAAGACCTCGACGGCCACCGCGGCCAGCTCGTCCGCGTCCATCGAGCGGGCACTGGAATTCTGGGTGACGACGATCTCGGCGAAGATCGGCTCGAACGCTTCCAGCAGCCCTCGGACGTCCTTGCCCTCGCTGGCGCCGACGACCCCGATGAGCCGGGAGAAGCTGAACGCCTCGGAGATGCCGTCGGAGGCGGCGCGGGCACCGGCCGGGTTGTGGGCCGCGTCCAGCACGACGGTCGGACTGGACCGCACGACTTCGAGTCGGCCGGGCGAGAGCACCGCGAGGAAGGCCTTGCGGACGGCCTCGATGTCGAGGCTGCGGGCCTGCTCGGCGCCGATGCCGAAGAACGCCTCGACGGCGGAGAGCGCCACTGCGGCGTTGTGCGCCTGATGGGCGCCGTACAGCGGGAGGAAGATGTTGTCGTACTCGCCGCCGAGGCCGCGCAGCGTCAGCAGCTGACCGCCGACCGCGACCTCGCGGGAGACCACGCCGAACTCCATGCCCTCGCGGGCCACCGTGGCGTCGACCTCGACGGCCTTCTTCAGCATGACCTGCGCGGCGTCGACCGGCTGCTGGGCCAGTATCACCGTCGCGCCCTGCTTGATCACTCCGGACTTCTCGCCCGCGATCTCGGCGGGGGTGGAGCCGAGGCGGTCGGTGTGGTCCAGCGAGATGGGGGTGACGACGGCGACCGAGGCGTCGATGACGTTGGTCGCGTCCCAGGTGCCGCCCATGCCGACCTCGACGACCGCGACGTCGACCGGCGCGTCGGCGAAGGCCGCGTACGCCATGCCCGTCAGCACCTCGAAGAACGAGAGCCGGTAGGGCTGCTGCGCGTCGACCATCTCGACGTACGGCTTGATGTCGTTGTACGTCTCGACGAAGCGCTCGGCCTCGATCGGGGCGCCGTCCAGGCTGATCCGCTCGGTGATCGACTGGACGTGCGGGGAGGTGTAGCGGCCGGTGCGCAGCTCGAAGGCGTTGAGCAGGGCCTCGATCATGCGGGCCGTGCTGGTCTTGCCGTTGGTCCCCGTGATGTGGATCGAGGGGTAGGCGCGCTGCGGCTCGCCGAGCACGTCCATCAGCGCCGCGATGCGGGTCACCGAGGGTTCGAGCTTGGTCTCGCCCCAGCGGCCGGCGAGCTCCTGCTCCACGGTGCGGAGCGCCTGGTCGGTCTCGGGGTCGGTGGGGCGGGCGGGGACCGCGTCGCCCTGGGGCGGTCCCGACTGGGTGCGCAGCGTGCGGCTCCCGGCCTCGATCACCGCCAGGTCGGGGTCGCGCTGGGTCGCTTCGCCGACGATCTCCTCGAAGGTGTCGTCGGACTCTGACGCGTCGTGCCGGTCTGAAGGGCGGGGCTCACTCACAGGGCCAGTCTACGGATGGGCGCCGACATCGCGCGCAGCGCCCGGTACGGCGCTTCCCCGGGGGA
This sequence comes from Streptomyces clavifer, assembly GCF_036345975.1. Taxonomy (NCBI): domain Bacteria; kingdom Bacillati; phylum Actinomycetota; class Actinomycetes; order Kitasatosporales; family Streptomycetaceae; genus Streptomyces; species Streptomyces clavifer. The sequence goes on from NZ_CP107793.1 coordinate 2,525,994, forward strand.
CGGCGAAACCCCCGCGCCCCCGGTCGGTCGGGGGTGCGGGGGCTTCGCCCTCAGGTCATCAGCTCTGCGGCAGGTTCGCCAGCTGAGCGGTGATCCGCTCGATGTCCGCGTCGGCCTTCGCGAGCCGGCCTCGGATCTTGTCGACCACGTTGTCCGGTGCCTTGGCCAGGAAGGCCTCGTTGCCGAGCTTCCCGTTGGCCTGGGCCTTCTCCTTCTCGGCCGCGCCGAGGTCCTTCGTCAGGCGCTTGCGCTCCGCCTCGACGTCGATCGTGCCCGACAGGTCGAGGGCGACCCGGGCCCCTGCGACGGGCAGGGTCGCCGTGGCGTGGAAACCCTCGCCGGCCGGCTGCAGACGCAGCAGCTGCCGGATGGCCGCCTCGTGCGGGGCGAGGGCCGTGCCGGTGACGTCCAGCTCGGCCGGGACCTTCTGGCCGGGCTGCAGCCCCTGGTCGGAGCGGAAGCGGCGGACCTCGGTGACGACCTGCTGGACGAGCTCGATCTCCTTCTCGGCCGCGTCGTCACGGAAGCCGCTGTCCTTCGGCCAGTCCGCGACGACGACCGACTCCTGACCGGTGAGCGTGGTCCAGAGCGTCTCCGTGACGAACGGGACGATCGGGTGCAGCAGGCGCAGCGTGACGTCCAGGACCTCGCCGAGGACCCGGGCGGACACCTTCGCCTGGTCACCGCCCGCGAAGAACGTCGTCTTCGACAGCTCGACGTACCAGTCGAAGACCTCGTCCCACGCGAAGTGGTAGAGGGCGTCACTGAGCTTGGCGAACTGGAAGTCCTCGTAGAACGCGTCGACGTCGGCGACGGTCTTGTTCAGCCGGGACAGGATCCACCGGTCGGTGGCCGAGAGCTGCTCGACGGGCGGGAGCGCACCCTCGACCGTCGCGCCGTTCATCATCGCGAAGCGGGTCGCGTTCCAGATCTTGTTGGCGAAGTTGCGGGAGGCCTGGACCCAGTCCTCGCCGATCGGCACGTCGGTACCGGGGTTGGCACCCCTGGCCAGGGTGAAGCGGACGGCGTCGGAGCCGTACGTGTCCATCCAGTCCAGCGGGTCGACGACGTTGCCGAAGGACTTCGACATCTTCTTGCCGCGCTCGTCGCGGACGAGGCCCGTGAGGGCGATCGTCTTGAACGGGACCTCGCCGTCCATGACGTACAGACCGAACATCATCATCCGGGCGACCCAGAAGAAGATGATGTCGTGGCCGGTGAGCAGGACGTCGGTCGGATAGAACTTCTTGAGGTCCGGGGTCTCCTCGGGCCAGCCGAGTGTGGAGAACGGCCACAGGCCGGAGGAGAACCAGGTGTCCAGGACGTCGGTGTCCTGGGTCCAGCCCTCGCCGGTGGGCGGCTGCTCGTCCGGGCCGACGCAGACGACCTCGCCGTCGGGGCCGTACCAGACGGGGATGCGGTGGCCCCACCAGAGCTGGCGGGAGATGCACCAGTCGCGGAGGTTGTCGACCCAGTCGAAGTACCGCTGCTCCATCTCCTTGGGATGGATCGCGACCCGGCCGTCGCGGACCGCGTCACCGGCGGCCTTCGCGAGGGTCTCGACCTTGACCCACCACTGGAGCGAGAGCCGCGGTTCGACCGTCGTGCGGCAGCGGGAGCAGTGGCCGACGGAGTGGACGTACGGGCGCTTCTCCGCGACGATCCGGCCCTGGCCGCGCAGGGCGCCGACGATGGCGGAGCGGGCCTCGAAGCGGTCGAGTCCCTCGAACGGGCCGGGGACGGTGATGACGCCCCGCTCGTCCATGACGGTCATCGACTCGAGCCCGTGCCGCTGACCGATCGCGAAGTCGTTCGGGTCGTGGGCGGGGGTCACCTTGACCGCGCCGGTGCCGAACTCCGGGTCGACGTGCGTGTCCGCGACGACCGGGATGGTGCGGTCGGTGAGCGGCAGCTTGATGCGCCGGCCGATGAGGTGGGCGTACCGCTCGTCGTCGGGGTGGACCGCGACGGCGGTGTCACCGAGCATCGTCTCGGCGCGGGTGGTGGCGACGACGAGCGTGTCGTCGCCCTCGCCGTACGTGATGGAGACGAGCTCGCCGTCGTCGTCCTGGTAGTCGACCTCGATGTCGGAGATGGCCGTCAGACAGCGCGGGCACCAGTTGATGATGCGCTCGGCGCGGTAGATCAGCTCGTCGTCGTACATCTTCTTGAAGACGGTCTGGACGGCGGCGGAGAGGCCCTCGTCCATGGTGAAGCGCTCACGGGACCAGTCGACGCCGTCACCGAGGCGGCGCATCTGCCCGAGGATCTTGCCGCCGTACTCCTCCTTCCACTGCCAGACGCGGTCGACGAACTCCTCGCGCCCCAGGTCGTGGCGGGACTTGCCCTCCTCGCCGAGCTGCTGCTCGACCTTGTTCTGGGTGGCGATGCCGGCGTGGTCCATGCCGGGCAGCCACAGCGCCTCGTACCCCTGCATCCGCTTGCGGCGGGTGAGGGCGTCCATGAGCGTGTGCTGGAAGGCGTGGCCCAGGTGGAGGGAACCGGTGACGTTGGGCGGCGGGATGACGATCGTGTAGGGAGGCTTCTCGCTCTCCGGGTCGGCCGTGAAGTAACCGCGCTCCACCCAGCGCTCGTACAGCTTCCCCTCTACCTCGGCCGGCGCGTACTGGGTCGGCAGTTCGGGGGTGCTGGCTGGCTGCTGCGAAGGGTTCTCGGTCACGCGCCACAGTTTAGGCCCGTCACAGTCCTGCACTGAAACCGGTTTGTTCAGTAACGGTGTGCGGCCCGATACCCCATGTCAGGGCTGCTTCCGTCAGGATGTTCGCAACGCATAAGCATTCTGGAGGGGACAGCCCAATGAGCTACAATCAGCCGGGCCCGTACGGCAGCCAGCCGCCGCAGGGCCAGCCCGGACCGTACGGCCAGCAGCCGGGCCCGTACGGCGGCCCGCCGCCGCAGGGCCAGCCGCAGGGCCAGCCCGGGTACGGCTACCCGCAGCAGGCCCCCCAGGGCGTCCCGCCGCAGCAGCCCCCGCAGCCGGGCTACGGCTACCCGCAGGGGCAGCAGCCGGGCCCGTACGGCCAGCAGCCGCCCACGCCCCCGTACGGCGGCCAGCAGGCGTATCCCGGCATGCCTCCGCAGCCGGGCACCCCGAAGAAGAAGACCGGCCTGATCATCGGCGCGGCCGTGGTGGCGCTGGCGGTCGTCGCGGGCGGGGTGTACTTCCTGACCTCGGGCGGCAGCAGCAACAGCGACGTGGCCGACTCCACCAAGGGCTACAAGCTGACGCCGGCCGCCTCGGTGGAGGACTACAAGCAGGACACCACCGGCACGACGCCCTCGAAGCCCTTGACGGGCAAGGACAAGGCCGAGGCCGAGGCCATGGGGATCAAGAACCCCAACCAGGTGACCGCCCAGTACGCGAGCGGTGGCGCCGAGAATCCGCTGACCATGAAGCGGCTGCTCCTGACCGGCTTCTGGGGTGAGGTCACCGACCCCGCGAAGGTCGTCGACGGTGCGTTCCGGAACGCCGAGCTGGAGATGGCGAAGGGCGAGGACAGCGAGAACGTCTCGCTCGTCGGTAGTCCCGAAGCCGTCAAGCCCGCGGGGTTCGACGGGGCGCTGATGAAGTGCCAGAGCCTCAAGATGGTCAACGACGAAGCCGACGGGTCGGTGGAGAAGGGGCCCAAGGAGATCACCACGCCGGTGTGCGTGTGGACCGACTACAGCACGGTCGGCATCGTCGTGGGCATGGACGTCGGCGCGATGATGACCAACAAGTCGATGCCGCAGAAGGACGTGGCGGCCCTCGCCGCCAAGCTCTACAACACCTCGCGCACCAAGGTCTGACCAGCCGCACCTCACACGCCGAAGGGGCGCCCTGCCAGTGGCAGGGCGCCCCTTCGCGTACGTGTCGCCCGCGCTACGCGGACTTCTCGTGGCGGCCGCCGTCGTCGTTCTTGCCGATCGTGCGCGGCTCGCGCGGGACCAGCGTCGGGTTGACGTTGTTGCGGACGACGTCCGGGGTGATGACCACGCGGGCCACGTCCTTGCGGGACGGGACCTCGTACATCACGGACTGGAGGACTTCCTCCATGATGGCGCGCAGACCACGCGCGCCCGTCTGGCGCAGGATCGCCTGATCGGCGATGGCCTCCAGGGCCTCCCGCTCGAAGTCCAGCTCCACACCGTCGAGTTCGAAGAGCCTCTGGTACTGCTTCACCAGGGCGTTGCGCGGCTCGACCAGGATCTGGAGCAGCGCCTCGCGGTCCAGGTTGTGGACCGAGGTCAGCACGGGGAGGCGGCCGATGAACTCGGGGATCATCCCGAACTTCACCAGGTCCTCCGGCATGACCTCCTGGAACTGGTCGCTCGCCTGGATCTCCAGCTTCGAGCGGATCGTCGCGCCGAAGCCGATGCCCTTGGCGCCGGCCCGCGACTCGATGATCTTCTCCAGCCCGGAGAAGGCACCGCCCACGATGAACAGCACGTTCGTCGTGTCGATCTGGATGAACTCCTGGTGCGGGTGCTTCCGGCCGCCCTGCGGCGGTACGGAGGCGGTGGTGCCCTCCAGGATCTTCAGCAGGGCCTGCTGGACGCCCTCGCCGGAGACATCGCGGGTGATCGACGGGTTCTCGCTCTTGCGTGCGACCTTGTCGATCTCGTCGATGTAGATGATCCCGGTCTCGGCCTTCTTGACGTCGTAGTCGGCGGCCTGGATCAGCTTCAGCAGGATGTTCTCGACGTCCTCGCCGACATAGCCGGCCTCCGTCAGCGCCGTCGCGTCCGCGATGGCGAACGGGACGTTGAGCATGCGGGCCAGCGTCTGTGCGAGGAGCGTCTTGCCGGAGCCCGTGGGGCCCAGCAGCAGGATGTTGGACTTGGCGAGCTCGATCGCGTCGTCACGATTCGCACCGCCGCCGTTCTCCCCGGCCTGGACCCGCTTGTAGTGGTTGTACACCGCGACCGAGAGGGCCTTCTTGGCGGGCTCCTGCCCGACGACGTACCCCTCGAGGAACTCGTAGATCTCGCGCGGCTTGGGGAGCTCCTCCCACCGCACCTCGGAGGTCTCCGCGAGCTCTTCCTCGATGATCTCGTTGCAGAGATCGATGCACTCGTCGCAGATGTACACACCGGGTCCCGCGATGAGCTTCTTCACCTGCTTCTGGCTCTTACCGCAGAACGAGCACTTGAGCAGGTCGCCGCCATCACCGATGCGTGCCACGAGGTGCTTCCCCTTCGCCTGGGAGCAGCCTGGTTCAGCGGCTCCTGGTGCTTCTCTCCGACGGTACCTTGCCTGGCCCCCCGTTCGGGCCCCCCTTGGCACGGTTCACACGGCCGGGGCCGTACTAACGGAATGTGCCAAGGGGAAAGACCGACGTCAGACGGACGCGCCGGCTGTGGTCTTGCGGGTGGACACGATCTGGTCCACCAGACCGTACGCCAGTGCGTCGTCGGCCGTAAGGATCTTGTCGCGCTCGATGTCCTCGCTGATCTTCTCCAGCGGGGTGGTGGAGTGCTTGGCCAGCATCTCCTCGAGCTGGGTGCGCATGCGCAGGATCTCGTTGGCCGCGATCTCCAGGTCGGAGAGCTGCTCACGGCCGGTCTGCGAGGACGGCTGGTGGATCAGCACACGGGCGTGCGGGAGCGCCATGCGCTTGCCCGGGGTGCCCGCGGCCAGCAGGACGGCGGCGGCGGAGGCCGCCTGGCCCATGCAGACCGTCTGGATGTCCGGCTTCACGAACTGCATCGTGTCGTAGATCGCGGTGAGCGCGGTGAACGAGCCGCCGGGGCTGTTGATGTAGATCGAGATGTCGCGGTCCGGGTCCATGGACTCCAGGCACAGCAGCTGCGCCATGACGTCGTTGGCCGAGGCGTCGTCGATCTGCACACCGAGGAAGATCACGCGCTCCTCGAAGAGCTTCGCGTACGGGTCGTACTCGCGCACACCCTGCGAGGTGCGCTCCACGAAGCGCGGGACGACGTAGCGGTTGTCCACCTGCGGGCCGGTGTAGAGGCCGCTCGCGGAGGCGCCGGGGAAGTTGTTCATGTGGGTGTTCACCATCCTGGTGGCGTATCTGTGGGCTGGGAGTCTCGGCGTACGGGTGGCGTACGAGAGGGTGCGGCGTGGTGCCGGTCCGGGGGGTGGGCCCGGATCAGGCGCCGGTGCCGCCGCCGCCCGGGATGCCCGACGCGACCGTGATGATCTCGTCGATGAGGCCGTAGTCCTTGGCCTCCTCCGCCGTGTACCAACGGTCACGGTCGCCGTCGCGGATGATCGTCTCCACGGTCTGGCCGGAGTGGTGGGCGGTGATCTCGGCCATCCGCGTCTTCGTGCGGAGCAGGTACTGCGCCTGGATCTTGATGTCCGAGGCGGTACCGCCGATGCCGGCCGAACCCTGGTGCATGAGGATGTCGGTGTTCGGGAGCGCGAAGCGCTTGCCCGCCGTGCCACCGGTGAGCAGGAACTGGCCCATCGAGGCCGCCATGCCCATGCCGATGGTGACCACGTCGTTCGGGATGTACTGCATGGTGTCGTAGACCGCCATGCCTGCCGTCACCGAGCCGCCGGGGCTGTTGATGTAGAGGTAGATGTCCTTGTCCGGGTCGGCGGCAAGGAGCAGAAGCTGTGCGGTGATCTTGTTGGCGATGTCATCGTCGACCTGCTGACCGAGGAAGATGATGCGCTCGCCGAGCAGTCGGCTGTAGACCTGGTCACCGAGGCCTCCACCGAGGGACGGCTCTCCGGCGGCGTAGGGCATCAGATTCGTCACGTATCCACCTGCTCGTCTCTGACGGCTCCGGCCGTCTCAGCGTCTTCGTACCGGGTGGGCCGGGACTACCCGACCCTTCCTCTTCATGGACCCTAACGCGCAGGTGGGACAACGCCATCCCGCTTCCCCAACTGTTCGCTGGGAGCGCAAGGTCAGCAGTCCGCACAAGGGTTCCTGGGCGGCGCGGGGCCGATACGACGACGGGCTCCGGACGCGATACGTCCGGAGCCCGTCGTGCGAATCGGATCAGCCGATCAGAACGAGGCTCAGGCCTCGTTCTTCTCGTCGGCCTTCTTCTCGTCGGCCTTCGTCTCGTCGGCAGCGGCCTCGGTGGTGTCCTCGGCTGCGGCCTCGACCGCCTCGGCGGCCTCGTCCTCGTCGTCCTCGAGCTCGACGAGCTCACCGTTGGTGTCGACGACCTTGGCGGCCTCGACGACCACGGCGAGCGCCTTGCCGCGGGCGACCTCGCCGACGAGCATCGGCACCTGGCCGCCTTCGACGACGGCCTGGGCGAACTGGTCGGGGCTCATGCCGGAGGACTGCGCACGCCGCATGAGGTGCTCGGTGAGCTCCTCCTGGTTGACGTTGAGCTTCTCCTTGTTGACGAGCTCGTCAAGGATGAACTGGGTCTTGATGCCCTTGACGGCCTGCTCGGAGGTCTCCGCCTCGAACTCCTCGAGCGTCTTGCCCTGGATCTCCAGGTACTTCTCGAGGTCGAGACCCATCTGGCCGAGCTGGTGGTGCTCGAGGTTGTGCTTGCGGGTCTGGACCTCGTCCGCGAGGAGCTTCTCGGGGATCGGGACCTCGGCCAGCTTCAGGAGCTCGTCGAGGACGCGCTCCTGGGCCTGCGTGGCCTGGTCGTACTGCTTGGTGTTCTCGAGGCGCTTGCGGCTGTCCTCGCGGAGCTCGGCGAGCGTGTCGAACTCGCTCGCCATCTGCGCGAAGTCGTCGTCCAGCTCAGGCAGTTCGCGGGAGGCGACGGCGGTGACCTTGACGGTGACCTCCGCTTCCTTGCCCTCGGCGGAGCCGCCCTTCAGCTCGGAGGTGAAGGTGGCCTCGCCACCGGCCTCCAGGCCGGTCACGGCCTCGTCGATGCCCTCGAGGAGCTCGCCGGAACCGATGGTGTACGAGACACCGGCGGCCACGCCGTCCTCCAGGACCTCTCCGTCGACCTTGGCCTCCAGGTCGATCGTCACGATGTCGCCCTCGGCGGCAGCGCGCTCGACCGGGTTCGTGGAGGCGAAGCGCTCGCGCAGCTGCTCCACGGCCTTGTCGACGTCCTCTTCGGTGACCTCGAGTGCGTCCACGGTGACCTCGATGCCGGAGTAGTCCGGGATCGTGATCTCGGGACGGACATCCACCTCGGCGGTGAAGGCCAGCAGCTCGCCGTCCTTGAGTTCGGTGATGTCAACCTCGGGCTGGCCCAGAACGTTGAGCTCGCCCTCGTTGACAGCCTCGGTGTAGAACTTCGGAAGGGCGTCGTTGACGGCCTCCTCCAGCACAGCACCACGGCCGAACCGCTGGTCGATGACGCGGTTGGGGATCTTGCCCTTACGGAAGCCCTTCACCGTGACCTGCTGGTTGATCTTCTTGTACGCCGCGTCGAGGCTGTCCTTGAGCTCCTCGAAGGGCACCTCGATGCTGAGCCGAACCCGAGTCGGGTTCAGGGTCTCCACGGCGCTCTTCACGGTTCGGTCTCCTTGGTGGCTGACTTCTTGGGGTTCTGCTGGACCGCCGAGAGGCGGCTTCGCGGATCGAGCCCGGTACATCAGACACACGGGCACGCATTTTGCATAGTAACGGCAAGCGGGACGACTCCCACAACGCGATCTTGCCGAACGATCCTGCTGGTGGTCGGGGTGGCCGGATTCGAACCGACGACCTTCCGCTCCCAAAGCGGACGCGCTACCAAGCTGCGCCACACCCCGTCGGTGCGACACGTAGGGTACATGCCGACAAGCCGTGCGTCGGACGCTTTTCGCGAAGGGTGGCGAAGACGGTCGCCGGGGCGCACCGATACGGGTGTGCGCGCATCGTCCGCGACCCGCTACGATGCTGTTCGTGCCGCGGTCCACCGGACTCCGGCGCGTCGCTTGCGGGCGTAGCTCAATGGTAGAGCCCTAGTCTTCCAAACTAGCTACGCGGGTTCGATTCCCGTCGCCCGCTCCATGCGTGAGCCCGGTCCGACAGTCACTCGTCGAACCGGGCTCTTCGCGTTCACCGGTCAGCCGCGCGCGGGCACGGCCGGCCCCCGCGGACCGGGCGTGTGCCAGAGGCGGTCAGGAGCTGGTCCGGCTCAGCGGATCGGAGGCCGGTCCGGTCGCGCGGATCAGAAGCTGATCTGGTTGATCGTGTCGGCTATCGAGTTCATGAATCTGTTGATCGACGGCGCCATGCCCGTCGATGCCAGGAAGAAGCCGAAGAGCACGGCGACGACCGCCGGCCCGCCCTTGAGGGACCCGCCGCGGATCAGCACCACCAGGATGATCCCCAGCATCAGCACCACAGACAGTGAAATGGCCACGACTGATCACACCCTTGGTCGGTCCGCCTTGCCGGCCCGGTGGTGTGCGGCCGAGCACACCCCGTCGCGACCATCGTGCCACCAACTCCCCTGTGGGTGCTGCCGGGTGATGAATCGAACTGACCGGATCACGCCATCCTCGCGCCCGCGCGCGCCGGGGCGACAACGCGCGCGGGGTGCGCCCACCAAGGGCCCCGCGACCCTCGTCGGCAAAACTGTGGACTTCCTGTGCGCGAGGCAGTTCGAATATTGGCCACTGTGATCGTTTCCATATCGCCACACTTCGTTCACAGCGTTTCGCCAGGAGTTCATGCGACGTAATTCACTCTCCCCAACTGCCCGCCGATATGCACTGTTTAAGGTGGATGAATCACCATGAAACGGTCAGTTCTCGGTGGTTTCATTTTCGAATGGGCGGGAACACGCAATAACTCTTGAGAGTTTTACGCATGCCAATCGACGGGTCTAAGGTGCCTTAGATGTTCAAAGCTCCGAGCGAATTTCAGAGGGCCCCCTTCCCCGCGGAGACCCGGGAGTCGGAGCCCAGACACGAAGACGCCCCGGCAGCGGCCCGGGCCTCCTCCCCTGCTGTCCCCACCCGCCCCGCTGCCTCCGCCCGTCCCGCGGCCGACGCTCCGGCGAAGCGGCGTGACGCCTATTTCGACAATGTGAAGTACCTCGCGATCGTGCTGGTCGCCGTGGCCCATGCCTGGGAACCGGTGATGGACGGCAGCCGCACCACGCGAGCGCTGTACATGGTCGTGTACACGTTCCACATGCCGGCGTTCATCCTCATCTCGGGGTATTTCTCCCGGTCCTTCGACATGAGCCCGGCCAAGGTGAAGCGCCTGGTGACCGGGGTCGCCGTGCCCTATGTGCTGTTCGAGACGGCGTATTCGCTGTTCAAGCGGTACGCCGGCGGTGCGGACGACACACCGATCACCCTGCTCGACCCCCTGTTCCTCACCTGGTTCCTGATCGCGCTGTTCATCTGGCGGGTCACCACGCCGCTGTGGCAGTCGCTGCGCCACCCGCTGGCGGTCGCCCTGACCATCGCCGTACTGGCCTCGGTGACTCCGGGCATCGGCGACGACCTGGACCTGCAGCGCGTCCTGCAGCTCCTGCCGTTCTTCGTGCTGGGCCTCCTGCTGAAGCCCGAGCACTTCCGGATGGTGCGGCGGCGCGAGGTGCGACTGCTGTCCCTGCCGCTGCTCGCGGGAGCACTGCTGTTCGCCTACTGGGCCGCCCCGCGCATGCAGTTGGGCTGGTTCTACCGCAGCAACAGCGCGCAGGAGCTGGGTGCTCCGTGGTGGTCGGGCGCCGTGATGTCCCTGGCGATGTTCGGGTGCGCCCTGGTCCTCACGATCTGCTTCCTGGCATGGGTGCCGCGCCGTCACCTGTGGTTCACCGCGCTGGGCGCGGGGACCATCTGCGGCTATCTGCTCCACGGCTTCCTGGTGAAGGGCGCCGGATACTTCGGTCTGTTCGACCGCTACGAGTGGCTCTCGGGACCCGCCGGACTGGTGGTCGTCTCCCTCGTCGCGGCGGTCGCGGTGACCGCGCTCTGCACCCCGCCGGTCCGGCGCGCGCTGCGTTTCGCCACCGAGCCGGACATGAACTGGGCATTCCGCAGGGGCGCCACCGAGCGCTGACCCTGTCCGGATCGATCCGGTACCGCCCGGCTTTCGGGCGGTACCGGATCAGTCCGTTTCGGGGTTGGCCGGATTCAGTTGGTCGGAGGCCGCTTTGCCCCCCGGGAGCCCCAACAGCCCGCGCACCTGCGCATATTTCTCGGTCAGCCGGGTACGGGTGGCCGGTTCGAGGACCGCGAGACGGTCCGGATCCGCGTTGTGGGCCAGATCCGACTCCTTCACCAGCAGCGCGCCGGGGGTGGCGAGAATCCGCCCGGTGTACGCGACGAGGTCCTCGCCGTCCCGCTTGGTGACGGCGAGGACCATTTCCTTCACCTCCTGCGGCAGCGCGGCCTCGTCCAGCCACCGCCGGGAGAGCGCGTCGTCCTCGACCGCGTCGTGCAGCCACGCCGCGGCGATCTGCTCCTCGCTGCCGCCGCGGTCGCTTACGCCTGCGGCGACCGCGGCCAGGTGCTCGGCGTACGGGCGCCCCGCCTTGTCCCTCTGGTTTCGATGGGCCTCGCGGGCGATCATCTCGACCTGGTCCAGGGTCAGATACGGGGTCGGCATGGGGCCGACTGTACGCCGCGGAGGGTGATTCTTCGAAGGGTCCATAGTTGCAGTGTCAATCATTCGGTAAACTAATTACTGACGGTTCCTTGACACCCTCTTGACCAAACGAAGGATCAGGCTCATCGGACACGCAGACACGCTCATCGCCATGGGCGGCGCCTTCCTCGCCGCCGCCGTCCTCGCCCGCGTCGGCGGCCGCATCGGGCTGCCGACCATTCCCCTCTTCATCCTGGCCGGGATCCTGCTCGGCCCCCACACTCCCGGGGTCGTCCTCGTCGAGGACCCCCACGAGCTGGAGATGCTCTCCGCGCTCGGCCTGGTGCTACTGCTCTTCTACCTGGGGCTGGAGTTCAGCCTCGACGACCTCAAGGCCGGCGGCCGCAAGATGGTGCTCGCGGGCACCGTCTATCTGATCCTCAACGTCGGCGCCGGTCTCGGCTTCGGCCTCGTCCTGGGCTGGGGCTTCGCCGAAGCACTGGTGCTGGCCGGGGTGCTCGGCATCTCGTCCTCCGCGATCGTCACCAAGATCCTGGTCGACCTGAAACGCCTCGAGAGCCCCGAGACGAAGACGATTCTCGGCATCATCGTCGTGGACGACGTCTTCCTGGCCCTCTACCTGGCCGCCCTCCAGCCGATCCTGTCCAAAGCGGACGGTATGGGCGCGGCCCTGCTGGACGGCGCCAAAGCGTTCGGCTTCCTGCTGCTGCTCGCCCTCGTCGCCCGCTTCGGCACCAAGGTCATCAGCTGGCTGATGAACACCCGGGACGACGAGCTCCTCGTCATCTCCTTCCTCGGTGCCGCGGTCTTCGTCGCAGGCATCTCCGACCTGTTCGGCGTCGCGGACGCGATCGGCGCCTTCATGGTCGGCCTGATGCTCGGCGGCACGACCTCGGGGGATCGCATCCGCGCGCTGGTCCACCCGCTCCGGGACGCCTTCGGCGCGATCTTCTTCTTCGCGTTCGGACTGTCCATCAACCCGGGGGACCTGCCGAGCGTGATGTGGCCGGTGCTGGCCGCCGTGGTGCTCACCATCGCGATGAACATGCTCTCCGGCATCTTCTCCGCACGGGTCTACGGCTTCGGCTCCCTGCAAGCGGCGAACATCTCCACGACGCTGACGGCCCGGGGCGAGTTCGCCCTGATCCTCGCCACGATGGCGGCGGGCGCGGGGCTGGACGAACGGCTCTCCCCGTTCATCGCCGGATACGTGCTCGTCCTCGCGGTCCTCGCACCGCTGGCCGCCGGACGATCGCACTGGCTCGCCCGGATCCTGCCCGTGGGGCGGGACAAGGACAAGGATCCGGACCAGGAGAAGATCTCGGTCCCGGCGTGAGGCCCGGCTCGGGTACGGGGCTGCCGTCCCGTACCCGATACCGGGAGTCCTCACGTACGAGTGACGCGGGGGACCTGATGTGACGCCCGTACCGTTTGGGTCGGTTTCGGGTGGTTCAGGGGCGGCGGGACAACAGCAGCAGCGCACGGTCGTCGTTGACGTCCTTCGCGCATGCCTCGATGAGGTGCCAGGCCGCACCCTCGAAGCCCGTGGTGACATAGCGGTCGGCTTCGCCGGTGAGCCGGTCGATGCCCTCGGCCATGTCCCGGTCGGACGTCTCCACCAGCCCGTCCGTGAAGAGCATCAGCACGTCGCCCGGCGCCAACGAGCCCTTCACCGCGTCGAACTGCGCCCCGTCGTAGACACCGAGCAGCGGCCCCTCGGCGGCCTTCTCCTCCCACTGACCGCTACCGGCGTGGAGCTGCAGGGCAGGCGGGTGGCCCGCCGAGAGCAGCTCGTAGTCACCGGAATCCAGGTCCAGGACGAGATGGATGGATGTGGCGAAGCCCTCGTCCCAGTCCTGGCGCAGCAGATAGCCGTTGGCCGCGGGGAGGAAGCCGTGCGGGGGCAGTGAGCCCAGGAGTCCGCCGAAGGCGCCGGAGAGGAGCAGGGCACGGGATCCCGCGTCCATGCCCTTGCCCGAGACGTCGGTGAGCACGACTTCCAGGGTGCGCCCGCCGTTGGTGCGGGCCGCGACGACGAAGTCACCGGAGAAGGACTGGCCGCCCGCCGGACGGAGGGCCATCTCCCGGTGCCAGCCCTGGGGCAGCAGCGGCAGGGCACTCTGGACCCGGATCCGCTCGCGCAGGTCGAAGAGCATCGTGCCACCGCGCCGCCACGGCACCCCGACCCTCGCCCGGAACTGGGCGAGGACCAGCCCGAAGAAGCCGCAGGCGGCGACGACCAGGACGGTGCCGGGCGTGACCCGGGCCGGCCCTTCCGCGTAGGGGCCCAGCGCGATGGACTCCACGATCAGGGCGGCGGCGGCGGTCGCGTAGAGGCTCAGCAGACTGGCCGGCCGCAGAAGCAGACCGCCCGCGACGATCGGCAGGGCCAGCGCGGTGGGTGAGCACCAGACCGGGTTGATCAGGGTGGTGCAGGTGATCACGGGAATGATGATCAGCAGGCCGGCAAGCGCTATCCAGTCGGACCCGTCACCGCGGAAGTAGTCGACCCCGGACCTGCGCAGCGTGATGCGCGCCCGGTGCATCGATCTTCGCCACCGGGCCGGGAACGCGTCTACTCCTCCGCGACGGGCCATTGTCGGGACCCTATCCACCCGACGGCCTCCGGTGCAGGGGGACCCCTGTGACCATGTGTTCGAAATTGGGTCACTCTTATGACTTACCCCCGGTAGCCACGGCATATGACGACGGAATCGTTCACGATCCCCCTCCCCGGACGGGCCCGCCGCAGGACGACGACGAGGTCCGGTGGACGTCCGGCCCGGTGCCGGACGGACCGGCGGAACAGGGCGGGGCAAGGCAGGGGCGGACCGTACGGGCGGCGGCCGGCGCACCGGCACCGCCGATGCAGGGGTCCGCGGAAGACGTGCCGGGCGGCCCGCCGGAGGTCAGGCCAGTTGGCAGGTGGGGCACCAGAAGAGGTTCCGGGCCGCGAGGTCCGCCGTACGGATCCCGGTACCGCAGACGTGGCAGGCCTGGCGGGCCCGGCGGTAGACGTAGACCTCGCCGCCGTGGTCGTCGACCCGCGGTGGACGGCCCATCACCTCGGGCAGGTGCTCCGGGCGGACGGTGTCGATCCGGTTGTTCCGCACGCCCTCGCGCATCAGCGCGCGGAGGTCGGCCCAGATCGCGTCCCACTCCCCGCGCGTCAGATCCCTGCCGAGGCGGTACGGGTCGATGCCGTGCCGGAAGAGGACTTCCGCGCGGTAGACGTTGCCCACGCCCGAGACGACCTTCTGGTCCATCAGCAGGGCGGCCACCGTGACGCGGCTGCGGGAGATCCGCTGCCAGGACCGCTCGCCGTCCTCGTCATCGCGCAGCGGGTCCGGCCCGAGCCTCTCGTGTATCGCCCGCTTCTCGGGGCCGGTGATCAGCGCACAGGTGGTGGGCCCGCGCAGGTCGGCGTGGTGGGCAGCGTTGACGAGACGGAGCCGGACCGTGTCGGTGGGCGGCGGCGCGGGCACCGTACCGAAGCCGAGCTTGCCGAACAGGCCCAGGTGGATGTGGACCCAGGCCGATCCCTCGAAGCCCAGGAAGAGGTGCTTGCCGTGCGCGTCGACGCCGGTGAAGGTCCGGCCGTCCAGCAGTGCCGCACTGTCGGCGAACTTGCCCTGTGGGCTGCTCACCCGCACCGGACCGCCGGCGAACCGCTCGCGGTGGTCCGCGGCGAGACGGTGGATCGTATGCCCTTCGGGCACGGCGGAACTCCTCGGTGAACCGACCGTGCCGCCGGGCGGACCCGGCGGCACGCGCATGCGGGTGGTGCGGGAAGGCAGGCGGTGCGGGCGGTTCAGCCCTGCTGCGGGTGGTGGGCCGGGATCGGGGGGAGGTCGCCCGTGCTCTCGTAGGCCGACAGCATCTCGATGCGGCGGGTGTGCCGCTCCTCGCCCGAGTACGGGGTGTCCAGGAAGATCTCGACGAACCTGGTGCACTCCTCCAGCGTGTGCATCCGGCCGCCGATGGCCACCACGTTGGCGTCGTTGTGCTCGCGGCCGAGCGCGGCCGTCTGCTCGCTCCAGGCGAGTGCGGCACGGACACCCTTGACCTTGTTCGCGGCGATCTGCTCGCCGTTCCCCGAACCGCCGATGACGATGCCGAGGCTGCCCTTGTCCGAGGCCGTCCCCTCCGCGGCACGGAGGCAGAACGGCGGGTAGTCGTCCTGGGCGTCATAGATGTGGGGACCGCAGTCGACGGCCTCGTGGCCGTGGGCCGTGAGCCACGCGACTAGGTGGTTCTTCAGTTCGTAGCCAGCATGATCGGAGCCGAGGTACACGCGCATGGTGCGAAGTGTGGCACGAACGGGCCGGGGTAACCGTCAGCGGGGTCGGGACCCACCGGCCGGTTCCGGGGCTCCGGTCCGGGGGCCTGTGTGCAACGCCACGCGGGCAACGATCGGGTCAAAGAACCGGACGAGGGGGTTCCGCTTCTGGCGCCGCTCGGGCTTGAATGCGTGGCCTTGCCTCCGCACCACCCCCTCCGGAGGCAGGACCGACACACGTGATCAGAAAACGTAAGGATTCGATCCATGACGTCGCAGACGACGCTGGCCGAGCCGGGCCAACAGCCCGGCGAGCCGGGTAAGCCGAACTCCCCGGACGGGCTCCAGGCCGGCCTGAAGAACCGTCACCTTTCGATGATCGCCATCGGCGGCGTGATCGGGGCGGGCCTCTTCGTCGGCTCCGGAGCAGGCATCGCCGCGGCGGGGCCGGCCATTCTCCTGTCGTACGCGCTGGTCGGCCTCATGGTCGTCTTCGTCATGCGAATGCTCGGCGAGATGGCTGTCGCCCGGCCGAGCTCCGGCTCCTTCTCCGCATACGCGGACCAGGCCCTGGGCCGCTGGGCCGGCTTCTCGATCGGCTGGCTGTACTGGTTCTTCTGGGTCGTGGTGCTCGCCGTCGAGGCCACGGCGGGTGCCAAGATCCTGGAGGGCTGGATCCCGGGCGTACCGCAGTGGGGCTGGGCCCTGATCGTCATGGTGGTGCTGACGGCGACCAATCTGGTCTCGGTGGGTTCGTACGGTGAGTTCGAGTTCTGGTTCGCCGGGATCAAGGTCGTGGCCATCGGCGCCTTCGTCGTCGTCGGCCTGCTCGCCGTCTTCGGCCTTCTCCCCGGCTCGGACAATGCCGGATCGGGGCTGGCCCATCTCACGGACACCGGCGGGTTCTTCCCGGAAGGGCCGGGAGCCATCCTCACGGGTGTGCTGATGGTCGTCTTCTCCTTCATGGGCAGCGAGATCGTCACCCTGGCGGCCGGTGAGTCCGAGGACCCGCAGCGCGCCGTCTCCAAGGCCACCAACAGCGTGATCTGGCGTATCGCCATCTTCTACCTGGGCTCGATCTTCGTCGTCCTGACGCTGCTGCCGTGGAACGACCCGTCGATCGTGAAAGACGGCTCGTACGTCGCCGCGCTGAACGCCATCGGCATCCCGCACGCGGGCCAGGTCATGGACGTCATCGTGCTGACGGCCGTGCTGTCCTGCCTCAACTCCGGCCTCTACACGGCCTCCCGCATGGGCTTCTCGCTCGGTCGGCGGGGGGACGCACCGAAGTCCTTCGCCCGGGTGAACCGGCGGGGTGTGCCGCAGGTCGCGATCCTCTCGTCCGTCGTGTTCGGCTTCGTGGCGGTCTTCTTCAACTACCAGTGGCCGGACACGGTGTTCCAGTTCCTGCTGAACTCCTCCGGCGCAGTGGCCCTGTTCGTGTGGCTGGTCATCTGCTTCACCCAGCTGCGGATGCGCGGCATCATCCTGCGCGAGTCGCCCGAGAAGCTGGTCGTGCGGATGTGGCTCTTCCCGTACCTGACCTGGGCGACGATCGCGATGATCTCGTTCGTGCTGGTCTACATGCTGACCGACGACTCCGGGCGCGAGCAGGTGCTGCTCTCGCTGCTGGTCGCGGCACTGGTGGTGGCCGTCTCGCTGGTGCGTGAGGCGCGCGGCCGCAAGGCATCGGCCCCGGTCGAGTGACCGCGGCGCATACCTGACGGCAGGTGTCGGACACGGCCGGGAGGCTCTCCCCCGCCGAGCGATCGAGCGACGAGCGATCCGGCGAGTGGAGGGCCTGCTCGTGCCCGGCGCCCCCGTGTCCGACGCCCTCGCGGGTTCCGGACCGGCTGCGCCTCGCCCCGGCCGTCCTGGTGGACGCCGTCGTACGGGCGGCCGACGTACGGGCCGTCGTGCGTAGGCCGTGGGCCGTCGTCCGGACCTCCCGTCCGGCGGCGGGGAACGCGTGGAGGGCTTGCACGGCCGGGACGCGCGAGAGGCTCGCCGGTCTGGTGTCGCGTCGCGACCCGGCGAGCCTCTTCGGTGGCGCCTACGGCATCAGCCGCGACGCCCGATGAGCTTCCAGGAAGCGGGGAGCGCGCCCATCGCCAGCGCGGCCTTGAGCGCGTCCCCGATCAGGAACGGCACCAGACCGGCCGCGACGGCGGCACTCAGCGACATCCCGGTGGAGAGCGCGAGGTACGGCACGCCGACCGCGTAGATGATCACGGAGCCGACGGCCATCGTCCCCGCGGTCCGCAGGACGGAGCGGTCGCCGCCGCGCCGGGCGAGGCCGCCGACGACCGTTGCGGCGAGCAGCATGCCCAGGACGTAGCCGAACGAGGCGCCGCCCGCGCCGGAGCTGCCCTCGGAGAACCACGGCACACCGGCCATGCCGACGAGCGCGTACAGGGCGAGGGAGAGGAAGCCGCGACGGGCGCCGAGCGCGGTACCGATGAGCAGCGCGGCGAAGGTCTGGCCGGTGACGGGCACCGGGGAGCCGGGCACGGGTACGGCGATCTGGGCCGCGATGCCGGTGAGCGCGGCGCCACCGACGACCAGGGCCGTGTCCACGGCGTAGCGGTGCCGGGCGGCGGGCAGCAGGTCGGCGAGGACCGCTCCGGAACGGATGGGGGCGGCAGCAGTGCTCATCGGGACTCCGCGGGTGAGGGCAGCAGGACGGGTGGGGACGGACTGATGGTGACGTTAGCCGACGGAATATCGCTCGATCACCATCAGCCGCCCACAAAGCGGCGGTTGAGGGATTAGTGGGGTTCACACAAAGGGCATGGTGCAATCACTCATCGGCGTGATGCTGGTCACGGTGGTGAGGGTGGGGGCGGCTCTCCGCATCGGAAGGGGCCGGACAGCGTGAGACTGTAGGTTCCCCATAAATGATCCGAGAGTGACCCGCAGCTCATGCACGATGCGTCTTCCCCCACGCACGCCCCCGTCCCACCGGGATCCGGCCCGTCCGGATCCGGCTCGGCGGGACCCGGCCCGTCGGGGGCCCTTCCGCCCGAGCCCCTGGCGCACGGCCTCAAGCAGCGCCATCTGACGATGCTCGGGCTGGGCGGGGTGATCGGCGCCGGGCTGTTCGTCGGCTCGGGTGCCGGGATCGCGGTCGCCGGACCCGCCATCGTCGTCTCGTATCTGATCGCGGGCACGCTCGCGATGCTGGTGATGCGGATGCTCGGCGAGATGTCGGCGGCGATGCCCGCGTCCGGTTCGTTCTCCGTGCACGCGGAACGCGCCCTGGGCCGCTGGGCCGGGTTCAGTGTGGGCTGGCTCTACTGGTTCCTGCTGGTGGTGGTCCTCGCCGTGGAGGCGACGGCCGCGGCACAGATCGCCCACGCCTGGGTGCCGGCGGTGGAACCGTGGCTCTGGGTGCTGCTCTTCATGGTGGTGTTCACCGTGGCCAACCTGGCGGCCGTGAAGAACTTCGGCGAGTTCGAATTCTGGTTCGCCGCGCTGAAGGTGACCGCGATCGTGGTCTTCCTGGCGCTCGGCCTGCTGGCCGTCTTCGGGGTGCTCCCGGACACCGATCCCGTGGGACTGACGAACCTCACCGGCCAGGGCGGCTTCCTGCCGAACGGCTGGGGTGGCGTTGTCTCGGGTGTGCTCACGGTCGTGTTCGCCTTCGGCGGGCTGGAGGTGCTGACGATCGCGGCGGCGGAGACCGATGATCCGGCACGTGCGGTGGGGCGTGCGGTGCGCAGCGCGGTGGTGCGCATCCTCTTCTTCTACGTCGGTTCGATGCTGGTGATCGTGACCGTGCTGCCGTGGACCGCTCAGCGGGCGGGTCTCAGCCCGTACGTGAAGGTGCTGGACGCGATCGGGGTGCCGTCGGCCGGGCAGATCATGAACATCGTGGTGTTCGTGGCGCTGCTCTCGGCACTCAACGCCAATCTGTACGGGTCGTCCCGGATGGTCTTCTCGCTCGC
The DNA here is from genome assembly GCF_036345975.1 of Streptomyces clavifer. Classification (NCBI taxonomy): domain Bacteria; kingdom Bacillati; phylum Actinomycetota; class Actinomycetes; order Kitasatosporales; family Streptomycetaceae; genus Streptomyces; species Streptomyces clavifer. Next base: position 2,545,679 of record NZ_CP107793.1, read on the forward strand.
CGAACGCGGCGAGGCGCCGCGCGCACTGCTCAAGGTGTCGGGAAACGGCGCCGGCGGGGTGCCGCGGCGGGCGGTGCTGGCCTCGGCGTCCTTCGGCTTCGCCTCCGTGCTGCTCAACCTGAGGTGGCCCGACTCGGTGTTCCTCTACCTGCTCAACTCGGTCGGCGCGGTCCTGCTGTTCGTCTGGGGCCTGATCGCCGCCTCGCAGCTACGACTGCGGCGCCGGCTGGAGCGTGAGGCACCGGGCGCCCTGGCCCTGCGGATGTGGTGCTTCCCGTATCTGACCTGGCTGACGCTGGCGGCCCTGCCGGCCGTCCTGCTGCTGATGCTCACGGACGACGCGGCCCGTCCTCAGGTGCTGTGGTCGGCGGGCGCCACCGGGCTGGTGCTGCTCGTCGCGGCGGTCCGGGAGCTGCGCGCACGCAGGGCTTGAGCCGGAGGGCCGTGGTGACGTGCGTCGCAGGGACACCGCCCATGTGGACCGGCGCGGCCGTACGCGGTTGTGCACGATGTGTGAGCCTGGTGACCGTATAGCGGACATCTGTTCCCTGTGGTCGGAGCGCGTGCTCAGACTGTGGGCCGACCTCGTCCCGACCAGTGAACAGAGCCCGTCCATGTCCCGGACCCCCGCGCCGCCCCCCACGGACGCCCCCGCCTCCGCCCCCGTCGCCGACTCCGCCCTCACGCACGGTCTCAAACAGCGCCATCTGTCGATGATCGCCCTCGGGGGAGTCATCGGGGCCGGGCTGTTCGTCGGCTCCGGCGCGGGGATCGCCGCCGCCGGCCCTTCGATCGTCCTCGCCTACGGCATCTCCGGGCTGCTGGTCATGTTCGTGATGCGGATGCTCGGCGAGATGTCGGCCGCCAATCCGGCGTCGGGTTCCTTCTCCGTCCACGCCGAGCGGGCGATCGGTCCGTGGGCGGGCTTCACCGCCGGGTGGTCGTTCTGGGTGCTGCTCTGCGTCGCCGTCGGTCTGGAGGCCATCGGCGCCGCGAAGATCGTCACGGGCTGGCTGCCCGGCACCCCGGAGTGGGCCTGGGTCGCCCTCTTCATGCTGGTCTTCCTGGGCACGAACCTGGCGGCGGTGAAGAACTTCGGCGAGTTCGAATTCTGGTTCGCGGCGCTGAAGGTCGTCGCGATCACGCTCTTCCTGGTCCTCGGCGTGCTCGCGATCCTCGGCGTGCTGCCCGGCACGGACTCCCCCGGCGGCTCGAACCTCACCGGGGAGGGCGGCTTCCTGCCGAACGGCTCCGACGGATTCATCATCGGACTGCTCGCCTCCGTGTTCGCGTACGGCGGTCTGGAGACCGTCACCATCGCCGCGGCGGAGTCCGAGAACCCGGTGCGGGGCGTGGCCAAGGCGGTGCGTACGGCGATGTGGCGGATCGCGGTCTTCTACGTCGGCTCGATGGCGGTCATCGTCACCCTCGTCCCGTGGGACGACCCGGAGGTCGCCGAGGTCGGCCCCTTCTACGCGGCCCTCGATCGGCTGGGCATCAGCGGCGCCGCGGAGATCATGAACGTGGTCATCCTGGTCGCCCTGCTCTCCGCGATGAACGCGAACATCTACGGCGCTTCGCGCATGGCCCGTTCCCTCGTCGCACGCGGTCAGGGCCCCCGGCTGATCGGCACGGTCTCGTCCGGTGTCCCGCGCAACGCCGTGCTCGCCTCCTCCGTCTTCGGCTTCCTGTGCGTGCTGCTGAGCTACTGGCGCCCCGACGACGTCTTCCCGTGGCTGCTCAACATGATCGGCGCCGTGATCCTGGTCGTCTGGGTCTTCATCGCCGTCTCCCAGCTGATCCTGCGCAGCCGGCTGGAGCGCGAGTCGCCCGAGAAGCTCGTCGTACGGATGTGGCTCTTCCCGGTCCTGACGATCGTGGCGCTGCTCGCCATGGCGGGGATCTTCTTCCTGATGCTGCGCCAGCCCGAGACCCGCGACCAGCTGCTGGCGACCGGCGCGCTGACCGCGGTACTGATCGTGACGGGCCTGGTCCGGCAGAAGCGGGCGGAGCGCGGGGCGCGCACCTGAAATTCCCGTGCCCCCCGCACGGGTCTTCTGGGAGAGTGCCCGGATGAATCCCGCCCCCGTCCCCGCCGATCCCACGGTGCTGCACCCCATGCCCGGCCAGCCCAGGGTGGTGCAGCTGAAGCCCCTGGCCACCTCGCCCCTCATCGAGGTCGGCGAGTACTCGTACTACGACGACCCCGATGACGCGACGGCGTTCGAGACCCGCAACGTGCTGTACCACTACGGTCCGGAGAAGCTCGTCATCGGCAGGTTCTGCGCGCTGGGCACCGGGGTGCGGTTCCTCATGAACGGCGCCAACCACCGGATGGACGGCCCGTCCACGTTCCCGTTCCCCACCCTGGGCGGCTCCTGGGCCGACCACTTCGACCTGCTGACGGGTCTGCCGGGCCGGGGCGACACCGTGGTGGGCCACGACGTGTGGTTCGGTTACCGGTCGACCGTGATGCCGGGCGTGCGCATCGGCAACGGCGCGATCATCGCCGCGGGCGCGGTGGTCACCCGCGACGTCCCGGACTACGGGATCGTCGGCGGCAACCCGGCGACACTGATCCGCACCCGTTACGACGACGCGGACATCGCCCGGCTGCTCGCCGTCGCCTGGTGGGACTGGCCCGCCGGGCACATCACCGAGCACGTCCGCACGATCATGTCCGGCGGCATCGACGAGCTGGAGGCGGCCGCGCCCGGGGGCGCACCCCGGCCGGGACGCTGAGCCCGACGAGCACCTCGCCCGGCAGCCACACGGAGGTACCGCACCGACCGGCCCGTCCTCGGGTCCCGGCCCGCACCCCTCCGGGCGGTCGGAGTTCGACACCCTCCGACGGCTCTACCCACGCCCGTACACGCTGCCGCAAGCCTCCGGCCGCCCTGTCGTAACCCCTCGTGGCTTTGGTGGGTCTCCCACCAGAGCCACGAGGAGACAGCATGTCCCAGCACCCCAGGCGCCGTTCGGTTCTCCTGGCCACGGCCGCCGTGTCGGCTGCCGCTGCGGCCCCGGCCGGCGCGGCCACGTCCGGCGGCACCCGCAGGCCCCGCGGTCCGCTCGTCATCGGCCACCGGGGCGCGGCCGGCTGGCGGCCCGAACACACCGCCTCCGCGTACACGTTCGCGGTGCGCGCCGGGGCCGACTGGATCGAGCCCGACCTCGTCCCGACGAAGGACCACGTCCTGGTCGTGCGCCACGAGAACGAGATCTCGGGTACGACGGACGTGGCCCGTCATCCGGAGTTCGCCGGCCGCCGCACCACGAAGACGGTGGACGGCCGTGCCGTCACCGGCTGGTTCACCGAGGACTTCACCCTCGCCGAGCTGAAGACCCTGCGCGCCGTGGAGCGGTTGCCCCTGGTCCGCAACCGCAACACGGTCTTCGACGGGCGCGAGCAGGTCATGACCTTCCAGGAGGTCGTGGACCTGGCCCGCGCGCTGTCGAAGGAGCACGGCCGCCGGATCACGGTGTTCCCCGAGACGAAGCACCCGACGTACTTCCGTTCGATAGGCCTGCCGCTGGAACCGGAGCTGGTGCGGGCCGCCCGCCGCAACCGCCTCACCGCCCGGGACTGCGTCGTCCAGTCCTTCGAGCCGTCCAGCCTCCACCTGGTGGCGGAGGCGCGGCTCGGTCTCCCGCTCTGGCAGGCACTGGGCGCGAGCGGCGGTCCGTACGGCCATCCGGTCACCTACCAGGAGATGGCGACGCCGGCCGGGCTGCGCGAGATCGCCTCGTACGCGCAGTGGATCGGGCCCGACAAGTCGTCGCTCGTGCCCCCGCTCACCCTGCTGGCCGACGCCCACGCGGCGGGGCTGAAGGTCGGTGCGTACACCTTCCGCGCCGAGAACCAGTACCTCCCGGCGACGTACCGCAGGGGCACCGTACCGGCCGAATTCGGTGACGCCTTCGCGGAGTACGCCTTCCACTTCGGCCAGGGGGTGGACGCGGTCGTCACGGACTTCCCGGACCTGGCGGCGACGGCGCGCGACAGCCTCCGGTCCTAGGTCCGGAGGCTGATCACTTTCCGACCTTCCTGCTGCTAGCCTGCAGATGCGAACAACTTGCAATAACAACACGCCAGCAGCTGGAGGGTTCGAACCCATGGCCACGTACACGCTTCCGGAACTCCCGTACGACTACGCGGCGCTCGAACCGGTCATCAACCCGCAGATCGTCGAGCTCCACCACGACAAGCACCACGCGGCGTACGTCAAGGGCGCGAACGACACCCTGGAGCAGCTGGAAGAGGCCCGGGACAAGGAGGCCTGGGGTGCGATCAACGGCCTCCAGAAGAACCTCGCCTTCCACCTCTCGGGCCACATCCTGCACTCGATCTACTGGCACAACATGACCGGTGACGGCGGCGGCGAGCCCCTCGCCGCGGACGGTGTGGGCGACCTGGCCGACGCGATCACCGAGTCCTTCGGCTCGTACGCGGGCTTCAAGTCCCAGCTGACGAAGGCCGCGGCGACCACGCAGGGTTCGGGCTGGGGCGTCCTGGCGTACGAACCGGTGAGCGGCCGGCTGATCGTCGAGCAGGTCTACGACCACCAGGGCAACGTCGGCCAGGGCTCGGTCCCGATCCTGGTCTTCGACGCCTGGGAGCACGCGTTCTACCTGCAGTACAAGAACCAGAAGGTCGACTTCATCGAGGCGATGTGGCGCGTCGTGAACTGGCAGGACGTGGCCAAGCGGTACGCCGCCGCCAAGGAGCGCGCGGACGTGCTCCTGCTGGCCCCCTGACGGCCTCCGGGCGTCCTGCCTCGTGATCGTCTTCTCAACCTTCACCCGGCAGGCGGATCAACGGAGAATCCCCGCGAGGACATGACTCGCGGGGGTTCTCCCATGTCCGGGGGCCTCACGCCCGAGGGCGTCACGCTTGTGCGCCGGGTGCGGCGCCGCGTGCGCCGGCGCGGGGCCCGGGCCGCCCTCAGACGTGGAACACGGAGCCGATGAACTCCGCGAGCAGCCGCTCCTTGAGCGCCTGCGGCAGGGCGTCGAGCAGGACGAGCACGGGGGCCGTCCTGCCGGGCAGTCCTGCGCCGCCGCCGAGTCCGGCGAAGGCGAGGACGGCCGCGACCTCCTCCGGTCCGAGGGTCTGCGGGTCCAGCCCGGCGGCGAGTTCGGCGAGTCCGGGGTCGACGGTGACCGGCGGCAGGCCGCGGGCCTTCGCCAGGGCCGCCGCGAGGTCGTCGAGCAGGGCGTCGACCCGGCCGACCGTGGCGGGGGTGAGCGTGAGGTGCAGGTTGGGCGGCAGGCCGTCGAAGGAGAGCTGGGGCTGGAGGTACCAGCCGAGCGCACGCATCTCGTCGGCGAGGTGCAGCAGCAGGCTGAGGTCGGGAGCGCCGTGAGCACCGGCAACCGCTTCGCAGCCGCCCTCCCCCAGGACGGTGAAGGCGACGAGCCCGGCGCCGGGTTCGCCGAGCACCCGCACGCCACCCGTCGCCCTCAGCCCGGCCAGCAGCCGGTCCGAGGCCTCGGCGACCCGGCCCGCGAGGGCGGTGTAGCCCTCCTCCCCCACGTGCTGGAGCACCGCCCAGGCCTGGGCCAGCAGACCACCGGACTTGGTGCCCTGCACGGTCGGGTTGACGACGGGGTAGCCGGGCCAGCCGGCGTGCGCGAAGTACTGGTGGCGGCGGAGCTCGGCGTCCCGGTAGAGGACCACGGAGGCGCCCTTGTCTGCGTACGCGTACTTGTGCAGGTCCACGGAGAGCGAGGTGACGCCGGGCACCGACAGGTCGAAGGGCGGCACCTCGCGCCCCCCGCGCCGCAGGTAGGGCAGGATCCAGCCGCCGATGCAGGCGTCCACATGACAGAGCACCCCGGCCTCGGCGGCGGCTGCGGCGATCTCCGCGACGGGGTCGATCACCCCGTGGGCGTACGAGGGCGCCGAGGCGACCACGAGGACGGTGCGGTCGGTGAGCGCGGCGGCCACGGCGTCGGCGTCGGCGCGGAAGGTGGCCGGGTCGACGGGCACCACGACCGTTTCCACACCCAGGTAGGCGGCGGCCTTGTGGAAGGCCGCGTGAGCGGTGGAGGGCATCACCAGCTGGGGGTCGGTGACGCCGCGGACCGACCGGGCGTGGTCACGGGCGGTCTTGACGGCGAGCAGGATGCTCTCCGTGCCGCCGCTGGTGAACGTGCCCTGGGCGCCGGGGGCACCGAGCAGGGCGGCGACCGCCGCGACCAGGTCGTTCTCCAGCCGGGCGACGCTCGGGAAGACCGTCGGGTCGAGTCCGTTGACCGTCGCGAAGGCGGTGTACGCCTCCGCCGCCAGCTCGTCCAGGCCGTCCAGGCCCGCGTCGTAGACGTAGGCGAAGGTGCGGCCTCCCCGGGTGGGCGCGTCGGACTCGCGCAGGGCCCGCAGTTCGGCGAGGACGTCGGCGGCGGGGCGTCCGTCGGGCAGGGCGCGGGCGGGAGCGGATGCGGGGTCAGTCGGCACGGGCTGGCTCTTCCTCGAGGGGGACGGGCTCGGTCGGGGGCTCGTGGTAGCGGTGCAGCAGCCAGAGGCTGGCGAGCGCGAGGACGGCGGGCAGCACGCTCATCCCCGCGGTGATCCCGGTCAGCGCGGCGTCCGGCTGGTCCACGTGGTGGGCGGCGTCGGAGGAGCGGAAGCCCGTCACGGCCAGGACCAGGGCGAACACCCCGGCGCCCAGGGCGAAGGCCAGGGTCTCGGCGGCGGTCCACAACCCGGTGAAGGTCGCGGCCCGCCGCTTTCCGGTGCGGGCGGCGTCGGCGGCCAGGGTGTCCGCGAGCATCGTCAGGGGGAGCAGTTGCAGCCCGGCGTAGGCGATGCCGACGAGGACGACCGCCGCGTAGCCGACGGCGGGGCCGCCGGTACCGGTGAAGGCGAGGACCACCGCCCCCGCGGTGTAGAGCAGGGACGCGCACCACTGGGCGTACGTCACACCCCTGCGGCGGGCCAGCCGGTTCCAGAGCGGCATGCACAGGACCAGCGGGCCGATCAGACAGGCGAACAGCGGCGTGACCGCGCCGGCCGAGCCGAGGGTGTACGTGGCGAAGTACTGGACGCCCGCGAGCATCACGCCGATCGCGAGGGCCTGCAGGGTCCACATCCCGGCCAGGTACAGGAAGGGGCGGTGGGAGCGGGCGGTGGCGAGCTGGGCCCGCAGGGAGGGCTCGGCCTCGCTGCGGGCGACCGCCGGGGCCCGCCGGGTGGCGGCCCACGCCCCGAACATGCCGACGGCCAGCAGCACCGCGACGGCGATGCCCATCAGCCGGTAGCTCTCCGGGGTGTCCCCGTCGGCGTGCGCGATCGCGGGGGCGAGCGCGCCGGACAGCAGGATCGCGACGCCGAGGAACCCCACCCGCCAGCCCAGGACGCGACCGCGCTCCCGCGGGTCCTCGGTCATCTCGGCGGGCATCGTCACGTACGGGACCTGGAAGACGGCGTACGCCGTGGCGGCGAGCAGGAACAGGACGGCGACGTACCCGGCGGCCGCGGCGCCCCGGAGCGGGGGCGCGGCGAAGATCAGCGCGAAGAGCGGCGGCAGGGTGCAGGCGCCGATCAGCAGGAACGGGCGGCGCGGTCCGCCGCGCAGTGCGCTGCGGTCGGAGAGGGCGCCGACCAGCGGGTTGATCAGGACGTCCCAGGCCTTGGGCAGGAAGACCGCGGCCCCGGCGACGGCGGCGGGCACGGCGAGGACGTTGGTGAGGTAGTAGAGGAGGATCAGGCCGGGCACGGTGGCGAAGGTGCCGGTGCACAGGGAGCCGAGTCCGTAGCCGACCCGCACGGTGCGAGGCAGCGGCGTGGCTGCGTCCTGAGGGGTGGCGGCTGGCATGGGCCAGAGCATGAACGACGGTCCGAGCGGTCGGCAAGGCCTCGCCCGGAGGGAATCGGGAACGCGGTACGCCGCAGGTCCCGACGGCGCCGGAACGCGGTACGCCGCGGGTCCCGGGAATCCCGGGCCCGCGGCGTACCGCGCGGGGCGGGTCAGTCGAAGACGGGACCCTGCGTACGCGTCCGCTTGATCTCGTAGAAGCCGGGGATCGACGCCACCAGCAGCGTGCCGTCCCACAGCTTCGCCGCGTCCTCGCCCTTCGGGGCGGGGGTGACGACCGGTCCGAAGAAGGCGATCTGCTCACCGTCGGGGCCCGGCACGGCGATGACCGGGGTGCCGACGTCCTGGCCGACCTTGTCGATGCCCTCCTGGTGGGAGGCGCGCAGCTCGGCGTCGTACGCGTCGGAGTCGGCGTACTCGGCGAGCTCCACCGGAAGGCCGACGTCCTCCAGCGACGCCACGACGGCCTCGCGGGTGGGTCCCTCGCCCTTGTTGTGGAAGCGGGTTCCCATGGCCGTGTACAGAGGGCCGACGACCTCGTCGCCGTGCTTCTCGCGGGCGGCGACCACGACGCGGACCGGGCCCCACGCCTTGGTGGCCAGCATGTCCCGGTACTCCTCGGGCAGCTCGTCCAGCCGGTTCTCGTTGAGGACGGCCAGGCTCATCACGTGCCAGCGGACCTCGACGTCACGGACCTTCTCCACCTCCAGCATCCAGCGGGAGGTCATCCAGGCCCAGGGACAGAGCGGGTCGAACCAGAAGTCCGCGGGCGTCCTGCCGTTCGACGTGCTGTTCTCGGGCATATCTCTCCTCAGAAGGTCGTCTCGCACCTGGGGTCGGAACGCCACGGGGCGCTCCCACCATTCCCGCTCACCGGCGCCGGCGGCCGCATGGGAGGATCCAGGGTGTTCGAATAAGCAGTAAATGAGTCACAAAGGAGTGCTCCGTGCCCGGTGAGAACCTGTCCCGCGACGAGGCCCGTGAACGGGCCGAGCTGCTGACCGTCGACGGATACGAGGTCGCCCTCGACCTGCGTTCCGCCGTCGGTGAGTCCGACGGGGAGGCGCCGCGCACCTTCCGCTCGGTGACCACGATCCGCTTCCGAGCCGCGCGCGCGGGGGCCTCGACCTTCGCCGACCTGGTGGCCCCGGCGGTGAGCACGGTGACGCTGAACGGGCGGGCGCTGGACCCGGCGGCCGTCTTCGACGGCACCCGGATCGCGCTGGACGGTCTCGCCGGGGGCGAGAACGTCCTGGTGGTCGACGCGCGGTGCGCCTACAGCCGGACGGGCGAGGGCATGCACCGCTTCGTCGACCCGGAGGACGGCGAGGTCTACCTCTACACCCAGTACGAGCCGGCCGACGCCCGGCGCGTCTACGCGAACTTCGAACAGCCCGACCTGAAGGCCCCGTACCGCTTCGAGGTGACGGCCCCCGAGGACTGGACGGTCCGCTCCAACGGCGCCGAGGAGTTCCACGAGGGCGAGGTGTGGCGGTTCGCGGAGACCAAGCCCATCTCGACGTACATCACGGCGGTCGTCGCGGGTCCCTACCACTGCGAGAGCGACCTCTACACCCGTACGTTCGACGACGGTTCGAAGCTGGAGATCCCGCTGGGCGCGATGTGCCGCAAGGGCCTCGCGCGGCACTTCGACGCGGACGACATCTTCCTGATCACCAAGCAGGGCCTGGACTTCTTCCACGACCACTTCGACTACCCGTACCCGTTCGGGAAGTACGACCAGGCCTTCGTGCCCGAGTACAACCTCGGCGCCATGGAGAACCCGGGCTGCGTCACCTTCCGCGAGGAGTACATCTACCGCGGCAAGGTCACCTCGGCGTCCTACGAGCGGCGCGCCAACGTCATCCTGCACGAGATGGCGCACATGTGGTTCGGCGACCTGGTCACCATGCGGTGGTGGGACGACCTGTGGCTGAAGGAGTCCTTCGCCGACTTCATGGGGACGTTCTCGATGGTGGAGGCCACCCGCTTCACCGACGGCTGGATCACCTTCGCCAACAACCGCAAGGCCTGGGCCTACCGAGCGGACCAGCTGCCGTCCACCCACCCGATCACGGCCGACATCCGTGACCTGGAGGACGCCAAGCTGAACTTCGACGGCATCACGTACGCCAAGGGCGCCTCGGTGCTGAAGCAGCTGGTGGCGTACGTGGGACGGGACGCGTTCCTGGAGGGGGCGCGCCGCTACTTCAAGCAGCACGCGTACGGCAACACCCGGCTGGGCGACCTCCTGTCGGTGCTGGCCGAGACGTCGGGGCGCGACATGACCGCCTGGTCGCGCTCATGGCTGCAGACCGCGGGCGTGAACGTCCTGACACCCGTCGTGACGTACGACGCGGCGGGCCGGATCGCCGAGCTCGCGGTCGTCCAGGAAGCGGCCGCCTCCCACCCGGAGCTGCGCCCGCACCGGGTGGCGATCGGTCTGTACCGGCTGACCCCGGAGGGTTCGCTGGTGCGGTACGCGCGCGCCGAGGCGGACGTCGCCGGTGAGCGCACCGTGATCACCGAGCTGGCGGGTGGCGAGAAGCCGGATCTGGTCCTGGTCAACGACGACGACCTCACCTACTGCAAGGTGCGCTTCGACGAGGGGTCCCTCGCCACGCTGCGCAAGCACCTGGGCGACATCACCGACCCGCTGGCCCGGGCGCTGTGCTGGTCCGCCCTGTGGAACCTGACCCGGGACGCAGTTCTGCCGGCCCGCGACTTCGTCTCCCTGGTTCTGGCGTCCGCCGGCAGGGAGTCCGACATCGGCGTGCTCCAGATGCTGCACGCCTGGGCGGAGTCGGCGCTCGACCACTACGCCGCGCCCGCGTGGCGCGAGGAGGGCGGCCGGGCGCTGGCCGAGGGGGCGCTGCGGGAACTGCGTCTCGCGGAGCCGGGCAGCCAGCACCAGCTGACGTGGGCGCGCTTCTTCGCGTCGGTCGCCGCCTCGGACGCGGACTTCGAGCTGCTGGGCGGCCTCCTCGACGGCTCGGCCGTGATCGAGGGCCTGGACGTCGACCAGGAGCTGCGCTGGGCGTTCCTTTCCCCGCTGGTCTCGCACGGGGTGGCCGACGAGGCGGTCGTCGACGCCGAACTGGCCCGCGACGACACGGCGTCCGGCAAGCGTCACCACGTGCGGTGTCTGGCCTCCCGCCCCTCGGCGGCGGTCAAGGCGCAGGCCTGGGCGGCGGTCGTCGAGTCGGACAAGCTTTCCAACGCCCTCGTCGGGGCGACGATCTCGGGCTTCGCGCAGCCCTCGCAGCGGGAGCTGCTGGCGCCGTACACCGCCTCGTACTTCGAGGCCGTCGAGCGGGTGTGGGACCAGCGGTCCATCCAGATCGGCATGGATGTGGTCAAGGGACTGTTCCCGGGACTGCAGGACGACCCCGCGACGCTCGCGGCGACGGACGCGTGGCTGACCTCGCACCCGGCCGCCGCCCCGGCACTGCGGCGGCTGGTCCTGGAGGCGCGGGACGACCTGGCCCGCGCCCTGCGGGGCCAGGAGCGCGACGCGGAGGTCTGATCCGGCCCGGCGCGCGTCCCCGGCTGGGCGCGGCGCCCGCCGGTCCGTGCGCCCCGTACGCCAGTGCGGGGCGCACGCCGCACCATCCCCGGCGCGACCACTCTTTTCGACCTTCGAACTTCCGTACTTTAGGACGGTGTTGTCCTGGAATGTCAACGAGCGTGTAACACGGGTTACTGACACGTGGGCCTGCGGGAACCTCCCGGACATGACCCAGAACACCCCGCTGTCCCCCCGCACCCTCCACGAGGTGCGCCCGCGCGTGTGGTCCACGGAGCAGTTGCGTGCCCGGGGCGTGACCGCCGCGCAGACCGCCGCGCAGTGCCTGCCCGGTGGATCGTGGCAGCAGCTGCTCCCCGGTGTGTACCTCCTGGACCCCGGCCCGCCGACAAGCCAGGAGCGGGTGCACGGCGCCCTGTTGTACGCCGGGCGCCCGCCGGCGTCCGCGCGGCGGACCGCACCCGACCGGTCCGGCCCGGGGTACGGCGAGGCGATGGTCACCGGGCTCGCGGCCCTGGCCCTGTACGGCTTCGAGGCCGCCCCGCCGGTGATCGCGCTGCACCGGATCGACGTGCTGGTGCCGCGCACGAGGCGGCTGCGCTCCACCCGATTCGTCCAGGTGACGCGAGCTGCCCCGCTGCCTCGCCCGGAGCACCGGCTCGGGGTACCGCTGGCCCCGGTGGAGCGGGCCCTCGCGGACGCGGTCTCCACGCTCACGGACGCGCGCACGGTGCACCGGATCCTGACGGAGGCGGTGCGCGGCGGGCACTGCGAGCCCGCCGCGGTCGTACGGGAGCTCGGCGCGGCGCGACTGCTGGGCCGGACACACGTGGTCGGCGCCGTCGACGCGCTGCTCGCCGAGGGACGGGCGGTGGCGGAGGGCCGGCTCTACGCGATGGTGCGCGGCCACGGCCTTCCGGAGCCGCTGTGGAACGTGGACCTGTGCCTGCCCGGTGGCGCCCTCCTGGGCACGGTGGACGCGTACTGGCCCGAGCAGGCCGTCGCGCTGGAGCTCGGCACCCGGGCGCCCCGCAAGGGGCCCGCCGCCCTCTCCGAGGAGGACGTCGCCTTCACCACGGAACGCGAGCATCTGGAGCGGCTCGGGGTCACGGTCGTCCGGGTCACACCGAGGAAGCTGCGCGAGACGCCGGCGCAGCAGGCCGTGGTGGTGCGTACGGCCATGATGGCGGCCGAGGACCGCGAGCCCGCCGCCCATGTGGTGGTCCTGCCGCGCTGAGCGGCGATTCCACCCCGTTCGTCCCGTGTGGCGCACCGGAAACAGTGGCGGATCTACGCCATGTGCGTTTCTCACACCCGTCAAGTCTCCACAAACCCCTGTCATTTGCGAAAGGCTGAGCGGTCATCGGGTACCGAATTCCGGACTCTCTCTTTCGTTCACACACAGGGATGCTGATGACCAAGGAATCCCCCAGCTCCATACCCGGGGCGAGACGCGCGGCGCGCATCGCGGCCGCCGCCGGTCTGGCGGCCGCGCTGGCCGCCTCCGGCGCCGCTCCGGTCTTCGCCGCGGACGACCCGGCGACCACGCCGGTGAAGCCCGCCGCCACCAGCGACACGGGTGACAAGCTCGGTGCGGCCGACGCCGACGTGCTGGCGAAGGCCGAGGCCGAGGGCGAGAAGAACGTCACCATGATGGTCGCCACCGCCCCCGGTGCGACCGAGCAGGTCGCCCGGCAGCTGGACGCCGTCAAGGGGTCCGTGCTGGGACAGACGTACGACAAGCTCGGCTACGTCCGGGCGACCGTGCCGACGGCCACGGCCGAGGCCACCATCAAGGCGGCCCAGAAGCTGTCGTCCGTCCACGGCATCGATCTCAAGCAGGAGATCGTGCTGGACGACCCGACGCCCGCGGGCGACCGGACGGCCGGGGCCAAGCAGGCCAAGGCGACGGGCAGTTACCCGGCGCCCGGGAAGAACACCCCGGCGAAGAACCCGTACAACCCGTCCTTCGAGACGGGTGCGGTCGACTTCGTGAAGCAGCACCCGAAGGCCGACGGCCGCGGCATCACCATCGGTGTCCTGGACTCCGGTGTGGACGTCTCCCACCCCGCCCTCCAGAAGACCACCACCGGCGAGCGCAAGATCGTCGACTGGGTGACGGCCACCGACCCCGTGAACGACGGTGACGGCACCTGGCTGAAGATGGTCGAAGGTGTGGCGGGCCCGACGTTCACGAGCGGCGGCACGACGTACTCGGCACCGGCGGGCACGTACAAGTTCAGCCTGTTCAAGGAGGCCGCCACCCGGGGCGGCGACATGGCGGGCGACCTCAACCGCGACGGTGACACCACCGACGTGTGGGGCGTGCTCTACGACCCGGTCACCGGCACCACGCGGGTCGACCTGAACAGCAACGCCGACTTCGCCGACGACGCCGTGCTGAAGCCCTACAAGGACAAGCACCAGGTCGCCTACTTCGGCACGGACGACCCGCGGACCGAGGTCGCCGAGCGCATCCCATTCGTCGTCGAGAACCGCAAGAACGTCGTCTTCAACGCGGCCGGCGACCGGGCCGACTTCGTGAGCATCGGTGTCATCGAGGGTTCGCACGGCACGCACGTCGCGGGCATCACGGCGGCCAACGGCCTGTTCGGCGGCAAGATGAACGGCGCGGCGCCCGGCGCCAAGGTCGTCTCCTCGCGCGCCTGCACCTGGTCCGGCGGCTGCACCAACATCGCGCTGACCGAGGGCATGATCGACCTCGTCGTGAACCGCGGTGTCGACGTCGTCAACATGTCGATCGGCGGCCTGCCGGCCCTCAACGACGGCAACAACGCCCGCGCCGAGCTCTACAAGCGGCTCATCGACATCTACGGCGTCCAGCTGGTCATCTCGGCCGGCAACGACGGCCCGGGCGTCAACACCATCGGCGACCCCGGCCTCGCCGACCACGTCATCTCGGTGGGCGCGTCGATCTCCAAGGAGACCTGGGCCGCCAACTACGGCTCCCACGTCACCAAGAAGTACGGCATGCTGCCCTTCTCCTCGCGCGGTCCGCGTGAGGACGGCGGCTTCGCGCCGATCCTGACGGCTCCGGGTGCGTCCATCAACACCACCCAGACCTGGTCGGCCGGCGGTCCGGTCAAGGAGGCGGGATACTCGCTCCCCGCCGGGTACTCCATGCTGCAGGGCACCTCGATGTCCTCGCCGCAGGCCGCGGGCGCCACGGCGCTCCTCCTGTCCGCCGCGGAGCAGAAGAACATCGAGCTGCCCCCGGCCGACCTGCGCACCGCGCTGACCAGCACCGCCACCCACATCACGGGCGTGCCCGCGCACGCCCAGGGTGCCGGTCTGATCGACATCGTCGGCGCCTGGAAGCAGATCGAGAAGAAGGGCGCCGCGGCGCACGAGTACACGGTGAAGGCTCCGGTCGACACCGCGATCGACTTCGCGCTGAAGACCCCGGGCTTCGGCACGGGCCTGTACGACCGTGAGGGCGGCCTGAAGGCCGGCCAGAAGAAGTCGTACGACGTCACCGTCACCCGCACCACGGGTCCGGACCGCGCCGTCGCGCACAAGCTGTCCTGGAAGAACAACGACGGCACCTTCAAGCTGACCGGTTCGAGCACCGTCTCGCTGCCGCTCGGCAAGCCGGTGACCGTGAAGGTCACGGCGAAGCCCGGCAGTGCGGGCGTGCACAGCGCGATCCTGCAGGTGGACGACAAGAAGACCGTCGGCGTGGACCAGCAGATCCTCTCCACGGTGGTCGTCGCCAAGGACCTGGTGAAGCCGGCGTACGCGTTCTCGACGTCCGGCTCGGTGCAGCGCAACGGCACCACGTCGTACTTCCTGAACGTGCCGGAGGGTGCCGAGACCCTCGAGGTCGCGCTGAGCGCCCTGCGCTCGGGCAGCCAGACGCGGTTCATCTCCATCCACCCCTACGGGGTCGCGGTGGAGGACAGCGCCACGATCTACTGCTACCCGAACTACGAGAGCCCGGCCAACACCTGCCGCCCGGACACGCGGTCCTACAAGGACCCGCAGCCCGGCGTCTGGGAGATCGAGGTCGAGTCCCGCCGTACGTCGCCGCTGCTGGACAACCCGTACAAGCTGGATGTCACGCTGCTCGGCGCCTCCTTCGACCCGGCGGTGCAGACCATCGCCGAGGCGAAGATCGGCACCCCGGCCGCGGTGGACTGGACGGTCACCAACAACGCCGGTGACCTGGAGGGCAAGCTCAAGGGCGGCTCGCTGGGCTCGGCCGACGTGGAGCGTCCGTCGATCTCCACGGGTGGCGAGTACGTCAAGGAGGTCACCATCGGTGCGGGCGTCGAGAAGCTGGACGTCGCCATCGGCGGCACCTCGGACGCCAACGCCGACATCGACCTGTACGTCCTCAGGAACGGGGTGGAGGTCGGCAGCTCGACCACGGCGGGCTCGGAGGAGTCCGTCAGCCTCGTGAAGCCGGCGGCCGGCACCTACACCGTCGTGATCGACGGCTACTCGGTCCCGGCCGGGACCACCGAGTACGACTACCGGGACGTGTACTACGCCCCGTCGCTCGGCGCGATCAAGGTCGACGAGTCGAAGACCGTGAACCTGGTCAACGGCGCGTCCGCCCAGGTCGGCGCCGAGGTCGTGGTCGCCGGAGCGGCCCCCGAGGGCCGTCAGTTCTTCGGTGAGGTCCAGCTGGTGAACTCCCGCGGCACCGCGGCGGGCACCGGCAGCGTCGTGATCGAGAAGGTCACGCCGTAACGGCCGTGACCGTGTGATCCGCACGACACGCACGGACTGTGGGGCGGGGGCTCGTAAGGGCTCCCGCCCCACAGCTCTGTCCGCGTCCTGTCCGTCTGCCGGACAATGGATTGGACAAGGAAGCCCTGGACAGACACATCATGGAACGGCAACCGTGCCCGTTCGCATCTGTGAGGGAGTCCCAGTGAAGGTCGGAATCGTCGGCGCCACCGGTCAGGTCGGCACTGTCATGCTCAGGATCCTGGCCGAGCGGAAGTTCCCCGTCGCCGAACTGCGGCTCTTCGCCTCCGCGCGTTCCGCGGGCTCCACCCTCACGTACGAGGGCACGGACATCACCGTGGAGGACGCCTCCGCGGCGGACTACACCGGGCTGGACATCGTGCTGTTCTCCGCCGGCGGCGCGACCTCGAAGGCGCTGGCCGAGAAGGTCGCCGCCCAGGGCGCCGTGGTGATCGACAACTCCTCCGCCTGGCGCAAGGACCCCGAGGTTCCGCTGGTGGTCTCCGAGGTCAACGCGCACGCGATCGCGAACCGCCCCAAGGGCATCATCGCCAACCCGAACTGCACCACGATGGCCGCCATGCCCGTGCTGCGTCCGCTGCACACGGAGGCCGGTCTGGAGGCGCTGACCGTCGCCACGTACCAGGCGGTGTCCGGGTCCGGTGTCGCCGGTGTCGCGGAGCTGCACGGCCAGGTGTCCAAGGTCGTCGCCGACGCGGACAAGCTGACGCACGACGGCGGCGCGGTCGACTTCCCCGAGCCGGGTGTCTACAAGCGTCCGATCGCCTTCAACGTGCTGCCGCTGGCCGGCTCCATCGTCGACGACGGCTCCTTCGAGACGGACGAGGAGCAGAAGCTCCGCAACGAGTCCCGCAAGATCCTGGAGATCCCGGAGCTCAAGGTGTCCGGCACCTGCGTCCGGGTCCCGGTCTTCTCCGGCCACTCCCTGCAGATCAACGCGCGCTTCGCCCGTCCGATCAGCGTCGAGCGCGCCCACGAGCTGCTGAAGGACGCCGCGGGCGTCGAGCTCTCCGAGATCCCGACCCCGCTCCAGGCGGCCGGCCAGGACGCCTCCTACGTGGGCCGGATCCGGGTCGACGAGACCGTCGAGCACGGTCTCGCGCTGTTCGTCTCCAACGACAACCTGCGCAAGGGCGCGGCACTGAACGCGGTGCAGATCGCGGAGCTGGTGGCGGCGGAGCTCAAGGGCTGACGCCCGCCCGCCGGCTTCGTACGAGAGGGGGTGGCCACCGGGTTCCGGTGGCCACCCCCTCTCGCCGTCCACACCCGGGCCGGAGGGCGGGGTGCGGCGCAGCGCCGTATCGGGGTCGGTCGGTCGGTCGATCGATGAAGGCGACATCCTGCCGCGGCAGGCCGGCACCGGTATTCGTGCCACTTGTCCTACCCGGGGCAGGAATCGAGTGGCTGCCCCACGTGCCCCTCCCTCCGTACCTCGAAGTGGAAGCACCCGTACTCCACGGCCCGCACGTGCGCCAGCACCACCTCCGGGTCCGCGAACGCCTCCGCGAAGGCCGCGTCGAAGCCGCTCTCCTCGTCGGCCGGGATCTCCAGCAGCCGGCCTCCGACGATCCTGCCGTCGGCGTCGTAGCGCCGGACCGTGCGCAGGGCGCCCGCCCGGGAGAACGGATAACCGGGCCGGCCCCCCGCCGGTCCCTCGCACTCCTCGGCGTGGATGAACACCGGGCCCTGCTCGTCGTACGCCCCCGGGCGCCCCCAGGTCTCCGCCGCCCAGCGTCGCAGCGGCGCGTAGGAGACCAGGGCGATCCGCTCCCCCGGCTCGGCGCCGCGCAGGCAGCAGCGAAGGGGATCGCCTCCCTCCGCGGCCGCGTGGGGGACGCAGGGGCGCCCGGCGTCGTCGCTCGCGCGGAGCTCTTTCAGGGCATCCGGCCCGATAGGCCGTGCCTCGTAGGTCGTCATGGTCCGAGGGTGGCCCGAAGACCTGCGAAGGCCCGGCGGAAAACGGACATCGCGTTGCCCCGCCCTACGTGGAAGGATGGCCAGAAACACCGCATATCAAGGAGATGACCGCGTGCCTGGCACGAATCTGACCCGCGAAGAGGCACAGGAGCGGGCGCGCCTGCTGACCGTGGACGCGTACGAGATCGATCTCGACCTCTCCGGAGCGCAGGAGGGCGGGACCTACCGGTCCGTCACCACCGTGCGCTTCGACTCCGCCGAGGCGGGTGCGGAGACCTTCATCGATCTCGTCGCCCCGGCGGTGCACGACATCGTGCTGAACGGCAAGGACCTGGACATCGCCGCCGTCTTCCGGGACTCCCGGATCACGCTGCAGCACCTCCGGGCCGGCGCCAACGAGCTCAAGGTCGTCGCCGACTGCTCGTACACGAACACCGGTGAGGGCCTCCACCGCTTCGTCGACCCGGTCGACGAACAGGCTTACCTGTACACCCAGTTCGAGGTGCCGGACGCCCGCCGGGTGTTCGCGAGCTTCGAGCAGCCCGACCTGAAGGCGACCTTCCGCTTCACCGTGAAGGCACCGTCGGGCTGGACCGTGATCTCCAACTCGCCGACGCCGGAGCCGAAGGACGACGTCTGGTCCTTCGAGCCGACGCCGCGCATCTCCACGTACATCACGGCCCTGATCGCGGGCCCGTACCACGCGGTGCACAGCAGCTACGAGAAGGACGGCCAGTCGGTGCCGCTCGGCATCTACTGCCGCCCCTCTCTGGCCGAGCACCTCGACGCGGACGAGATCTTCGCGGTCACGCGGCAGGGCTTCGAGTGGTTCCAGGAGAAGTTCGACTACGCGTACCCGTTCGCCAAGTACGACCAGCTCTTCGTCCCGGAGTTCAACGCGGGCGCGATGGAGAACGCCGGCGCGGTCACCATCCGCGACCAGTACGTGTTCCGCTCCAAGGTGACCGACGCGGCGTACGAGACGCGCGCCGAGACCATCCTCCACGAGCTGGCCCACATGTGGTTCGGCGACCTGGTCACCATGGAGTGGTGGAACGACCTCTGGCTGAACGAGTCCTTCGCCACGTACACCTCGATCGCGTGCCAGGCGTACGCCGAGGGGTCGAAGTGGCCGCACTCCTGGACCACGTTCGCCAACTCCATGAAGACGTGGGCGTACCGCCAGGACCAGCTGCCCTCGACGCACCCGATCATGGCGGACATCCGCGACCTGGACGACGTCCTGGTGAACTTCGACGGCATCACGTACGCCAAGGGCGCCTCGGTCCTGAAGCAGCTCGTGGCGTACGTCGGCCAGGACGCCTTCTTCAAGGGCGTGCAGGCGTACTTCAAGGCGCACGCGTTCGGCAACACGCGCCTCTCGGACCTGCTGGGCGCGCTGGAGGAGACCTCCGGCCGTGACCTGAAGACCTGGTCGAAGGCGTGGCTGGAGACGGCGGGCATCAACATCCTGCGCCCGGAGATCGAGACGGACGGGAACGGCCACGTCACCTCGTTCACCGTGCTCCAGGAGGCTCCGGCACTCCCCGCGGGTGCGAAGGGCGAGCCGACGCTGCGTCCGCACCGGATCGCGATCGGCTGCTACGACCTCGACGCGGCCGGGAAGCTGGTCCGTACGAACCGGATCGAGCTGGACGTGGACGGCGAGCGCACCACCGTGCCGTACCCGGCCGGCACGGCACGCCCGGCCGTCGTCCTGCTCAACGACGACGACCTGTCGTACGCGAAGGTCCGCCTCGACGAGGAGTCGCTGGCCGTCGTCACCGAACACCTGGGCGACTTCACCGAGTCCCTCCCGCGTGCCCTGAGCTGGGCCTCGGCCTGGGACATGACGCGCGACGGCGAACTGGCGGCGCGCGACTACCTGGCGCTGGTCCTCTCGGGGATCGGCAAGGAGTCGGACATCGGTGTCGTCCAGTCGCTGCACCGCCAGGTGAAGCTGGCGGTGGACATGTACGCCGCACCGGAGTGGCGTGAGACCGGCCTGACGCAGTGGACGGACGCTACGCTGGCGCACCTGCGCGCGGCGGCTCCGGGCAGCGACCACCAGCTGGCCTGGGCCCGTGCCTTCGCGGCGACGGCGCGCACGCCGCTCCAGCTGGACCTGCTGCAGTCGCTGCTGGACGGCACCGAGGAGATCGAGGGCCTGGCCGTCGACACGGAGCTGCGCTGGGCGTTCGTGCAGCGGCTGGCCGCGTCCGGCCTGCTGGACGAGGAGGAGATCGCGGCGGAGTACGAGCGCGACAGGACGGCGGCGGGCGAGTGCCACGCGGCGTCCGCGCGTGCGGCGCAGCCCTCCGAGGCGGCGAAGGCCGAGGCGTGGGCCTCGGTCGTCGAGTCCGACAAGCTGCCGAACTCCCTCCAGGAGGCCGTCATCAACGGCTTCGTGGAGTCCGACCAGCGTGAGCTGCTGGCTCCCTACACGGAGAAGTACTTCGCGGCCGTCAAGGACGTGTGGGACTCGCGCAGCCACGAGATGGCCCAGCAGATCGCGGTCGGCCTGTACCCGGCCTTCCAGGTCTCGCAGGCCACGCTGGACGCGACGGACGCCTGGCTGGCCTCGGCGGAGCCGAGTGCGGCGCTGCGGCGGCTGGTGTCGGAGTCCCGGGCGGGCGTGGAGCGTGCGCTGAAGGCGCAGGCGGCCGACGCCGCGGCGGCTTCCGCGTAGCGGCCTCCCGTACGTGGACGAGGGGGCGCCTCCGGCGAGGGAGCGCCCCCTTCGTCGTGCGGGGCGTGGAAACCGCCCGGCGGGCGGGCACTGACGCGCGGCCGTCCGCCGGGCGGGGCGTCAGGCGCCGGACTCCTGGTAGCGGCGGGCCAGTTCGGCCGCGCCCTTCTCCGTCAGGGAGCCGTGCAGGCGCATGCGGGCCACGCCGCCGTCCGGGAAGGTGTCGAGGCGCACGTGGGTGACCACGGCCTCGGTGTCCAGGACGAAGCGGTGCGGGGTGTCGGGCTGGAGCCTGGTGCGGGGGATGATCTCGGACCACTCGCCGGTGTCGCCGTCACGGCCGTGGAGGCCGATCCAGCCGGCCGCGTTGCCCTTGAGACAGGCCGTGTCGATCTCCACGGCGCGCACCGCGCCCTGCGCGGGGAGGCGGAAGCGGACCCAGTCGTTCGTGTCACGGACCCGGCGGCGGCGGTTCTCCCAGCCGTCGTCCATCCTGCGGGAGGTGCCGGGCAGGATGATCTGGGCGGGCGAGGAGTAGAAGCAGTCGGACGCGTCCTCGTAGATACCGCCGTTGAGGATCGAGATGAGGTCGACGGTGCCCAGCGCGGCGAGCCAGGCCGGGTCGGGGACGACTTCGCCGTGGACGCGGAGGCGGGCGATGCCGCCGTCGGGGTGCTGGCGGAGGCGGACGTGGGTGTGGCGGCGGTCGCCGTCGGTCTCGAAGGCGTTGGCCGCGTGGCCGCGTACGGGGGACGGCGGGACGAGCTCCTCCCACTCCACGTCGTCGGCGAGGAGCCGCTCGGGGCTCGGGGCGCCCTCGAAGGCCGTTGCCTGGAGGGATACGCGCTGCGGGTAGTTGCCGCGGAAGTGCGCGGTGTCCACGACGACGCCGCGGATGATCCCGGGGGCGCCGAGGCGCACGATCGCCCAGTCGTGGTCCTCGGCGGCCGGGAAGGTGTGGTCCGCGTCCGCGCCGCGACGGCGGCGGGTCTCCCAGCCGTCCATGATCTTGCCCTTGTGGCCGAAGCGCTCGGGGTCGAAGACGGCGGGTTCCCGGATCAGCAGGTTCTCGCGCTCGGCGAAGAACTCGTCGTTCGCCGCGATGACGCCCGCGCCTAGGCGGCGGTCCGCGAGGTCGACGAGGTCGGTGAAGGGGAGGGCGGTGGCGGTGCGGTAGTCGGCGTACGGGTCGCCCCCGCCGTAGGGCGCCGCGTCATTGGCGTGGGGGTCCTGGCATGTGGTCTCGTGCGCGTCGGTGGTCACGGACCGACTGTCGCCCCCACGAACCCATCAGGTCCATCGAATCTTTTCGCACTGTTTATTCAGCTCTACTTAACGAAGGTCGGCCACCCGCTGCAGCGCCTCCAGCACCCTCGCGACCGCCGGGCGCTGCTCCGCCCCCTGCCGCACCGCTGCCACGACGTGCCGGTGCGGCCGGTCCGCGGCCAGGACCCGCATGGCCACCCCGCCGGGCCGGTCGGGGGCGGACGCCATCCGGGGCACGAGCGCGATCCCCATCCCCGCTTCCACCAGGGCGAGGATCGCGGTCCAGCCGGAGGCGCTGTGGGCCTGTTCGGGCACGAAGCCCGCCGCCTGGCAGGCGGCTCTCGTGATCTCCGACCAGGGGTCCGAGCCGCCGAAGATCCATGGTTCGCGGGCGAGATCGGCCAGCCGCAGGCCCGGTGCCCGGGCGAGGCGGTGGTCCGCGGGCAGCGCCACGTCCAGGGGGTCGGCCAGGAGCGGCAGCAGGGTGAAGCGGGGGTCCCGGGCCGTCGGGGCGTGCGCCGCCAGGGAGAGCGCGAGGTCCACGTCACCGGCCGCGAGCAGCTCGTACGCCCGGCCCGCCTCGGCCTCCCGTACCCGCACCCGGGGCCCCGGCCGGTCCTCGGCCCCCAGGAGCCGCACGGCGGGCACGACGAGCGCCGGGACGGCCGTCGAGAAGGCGCCGACCCGCACGTGGCCCGCCTCGCCGCGCAGATAGCCGGTGAGCTCCGCGTCCGCCCGTTCCAGCTGGGCGAAGACCTCTTCGGCGTGGCGCAGCACGAGATGCGCGGCATCGGTGAGCCGGACGCGGCGGCCCTGCGCCTCCAGGAGGGGTACGCCGAGCTGCCTGGTCAGGTTCGAGAGCTGCTGCGAGACGGCCGACGGGGTCATCAGGAGCGCCTCGGCGGCGGCGGTCACGGTGCCCCGGTCGCGCAGCGTGCGCAGGATGCGGAGCTTCTTGAGGTCCCACTCGGTCATGGCCGCAACCTACCGGTGTCCGGACATGCGGATGCGCCGCATGGTACGGGGTACCGTGCGGCGCATCCGTGAAGAGCGGGCCCCTAGACCTTCTTGGACTTGTCGAGGACCATGACCAGTCCGACGATCACCAGGAAGAGGAAGATCGGCAGCGCGACGAAGACCCCGAGGGTCTCGCCCAGCCCGATCCCCTGACCCGGGTCGTCACCGTCGTCGCGGGTGAGAGCGAGCGCGGGGGACGACATGAGCAGCATCATCAGCGTCGTACCGGCCGCGACGGCGCCGGCGCGCATAGCGTTCTTCTTGTCCACGGTGCAAACGTAGCGAACGCCCGTGAGCGGCGCGCGTCCGGGGGTGCCGTACGTGCCCTACGGCCGGCCCGCACCGGGTCTCAGCACCTCCATCAGCCGGTGCAGCCGGGGTGAGGCCGCGATCTCCTCCAGCGTGACGGGGTGCCCCTCGGCATCGGCGATGGGCAGGCGCCAGTTGGGGTACTGGTCCCAGGTGCCCGGAAGGTTCTGCGGGCGGCGGTCGCCCACGGTGTCCGGGAGCCAGACTCCGGTCATCCGGGCCGGGGTGCGCAGCAGGAAGCGGTGGACGGCGCGGACGGCGGCCTCCTCGTCGCCCTCGCCCTCGGGCAGCAGCCGGAGCCGGGCCAGGAAGGACAGCCACTCGGCGGTGTCGGCGGCGTCCTCGGCCAGTTCCCGCTCCAGGGTCCGGGTGAGCAGGCCCAGGCGGTGGCGGAGCGTCACGTGGTCGCCCGTCAGCCGGGCGGCGGTGGACGGCAGGTCGTGGGTGGTCGCCGTGGCCACACAGCCGCTGCGCCACTTCTCCGGAGCGAGCGGGCGTCCGGTGCCGTCCCAGTCGCGCTCGAACCAGAGGACGGAGGTGCCGAGCACCCCGCGCCGGGCGAGCGCCTCGCGTACGCCGGACTCGACGGTGCCGAGGTCCTCCCCTATGACGACGGCACCGGCACGGTGCGCCTCCAGGACGAGGACGGCGAGCATCGCCTCGCCGTCCTGGCTGACGTAGGTGCCCTCGGTGGGCGGCCTGCCCTCGGGCACCCACCAGAGCCGGAAGAGGCCCATGACGTGGTCGATGCGCAGGGCGCCCGCGTGGGAGAGGAGGCCGCGCAGGAGGTCTCGGTACGGGGCGTAGTCGGACGCGGCGAGCGCGTCGGGGCGCCACGGGGGGAGCCCCCAGTCCTGGCCGTGGGCGTTGAAGGCGTCCGGGGGCGCGCCGACGGACATGCCGTGCGCGAAGGCGTCCTGCTGGGCCCAGGTGTCGGCCCCTTCGGGGTGGACGCCGACGGCGAGGTCGTGGACGATCCCGACGGCCATCCCGGCGTCGCGCGCCGCGGTCTGGGCGGCGGCGAGCTGATCGTCCGTCAGCCAGGCGAGCCGGCAGTGGAAGTCGACCCGTTCGAGGAGGTCGGTGCGGGCGCGGGCGCTCTGCGGGGAGCGCGGGTCGCGCAGTCCGGCGGGCCAGCCGCGCCAGTCGGAGCCGTGCACCTCGGCCAGGGCGCACCACAGCGCGTGGTCCTCGAGGGCCTGTCCCTGCTCGGCCAGGAAGTCGCAGTAGGCGGCCCTGCGCCCGGGGGTGAGCGGCACCTGGGCGATGAGTTCCAGGGCCTGCTTCTTGAGCTCCCAGACGGCGTCCCGGTCGATCAGCGCGCCCTTGTTCAGCACGGCTTCGCCGAGTGCGGCGGCGTCCTGGCGCAGGTCGTCCAGGGCGGCCCGGCCGGGCTCGGTCACGTGTCCGTACTCCGGGACCGACTCGATGCGCAGGTGCACGGGGTCGGGGAAGCGCCGCGAGGAGGGGCGGTACGGGGAGGGGTCGGTGGGCCTGCCGGGAACGGCCGCGTGCAGCGGGTTGACCTGGACGAAGCCGTTCCGCAGGGTCCGGCCCGACCAGGCGGCGAGGTCGGCCAGGTCACCGAGGTCGCCCATGCCCCAGGAGCGGGCGGAGAGCAGCGAGTAGAGCTGGACGAGGAAGCCGTGCGTACGTTCGGGGGGCTGGGGTACGCGGTCGGGTGCGACGACGAGCGTGGCGGTGGCGTAGCGGTGGTCCGGTGCGCGGGCGGTCAGCCGGTGGACTCCCGGGGGCGGGGCGGTCCACCAGTGCGGCGTGAGCGGCGGACTCTCGCCGGGGGGCGTCGCGCGCGCCGGCGTGACGCGCATCCGCAGTTGCGGGGCGTCGGCGCACCCCGGCGCGTGCTCGGGATCGACCGTCAGGGTGGCACCGGGCGGAAGCCCGGCCAGGGCCTCCGGCAGCGGCTCCCCCGACCAGGTCACCACCGTCGCGGGGAGCAGTCGGGAGGCCGCCGCCGATTCGGCCGCGGCGAGTGATCTCCGTACGTCCGCGGGGGTGCTCGCGGCGACGCCCAGCGCGGCGAGCACGGCCGTGACCGTGTCGTCGGGGACGGACACCGTGACGTCCGCGGACGGGGAGAAGGAGGTGGCGACGCCGTGCAGTGCGGCGAGCCGGGACAAGCCCATTCAGACTCCTGGGGACTCCATGCCCCCTGCGGTGCCGGGTGCTGTCGGCTCGCTGGTCAGAGGGGCGACGGCGGCGAGCGGAGGCTCGCTCGTGAGAGGTGTGGCGTCGGCGAGCGGAGGCTCGCTGGTCAACGGAGCGGCATCGGCGAACACGGGTTCACCGCTGAGGTGGCGCACCTGGACGAGCGGCAGCTCGCTGATCATCGGGGGTGCGTCGGTCGGGGCAGGAGCCGCCGGGCTCGGTACCTGTTTGGAGAGGGCGGAGAGCAGAAGCTGCGCGGATGCGGGCACGGTGGCCTCCTGGCCGTGGACAACAGGACACAGCAGGCCTACCCAGTGGGTGCGGAAGCAGGCACAGGCGTGACACAGGCGTTATGACAACGAGCCCGACGTGCTGTGGGTCACACTACGTTCTGCGGTACGCCAGGTATGGGCTGTTTTCGGTCACTCGGCGGGTCACCAGGTGGCACCAGCGTGCCGCACCGTGTGACACATCAGGCATATGCGCCACAACGGCCACGCACATTGACACCCTCCCGCCCGGGTGGTGGGCTCGGGGCCCACGGGGGATCAAGGGCATCGGGGCAGGTACCGGAACAAGGGAGAGCGGCGTGCAGCTCGGGCGCAGGAGACATGCGACGGCCATGGCCGTCGCCGTGATCGGCGGACTGCTCGGACCCTTCGCACCGGCCGCGGTCGCGGCCCCCGTCGTCCCCGGCACACCCGCCGCGGCAACGCCCGACCGCACCGACGGCACCCCCCTGCCCGCCGTCTGGCCGCGGCCGCAGACGATCAAGGCCTCCGGTCAGTCCGTGCAGCTCGGCACCGAGGTCACCGTCCTCGCCGGCGCGGACGCGGATCCGTACGCCGTGGACGCCCTCGGCACACTCCTGCGGGACGCGGGGGTGCGGACCGTGCACGACGCCCTGCCCGGCCGGGGCCCGGTGATCCGGATGGGCGGTACGGGTGCCGGCCAGGCCCTGCGGGCGCTACGCGCACCCGAGCGCGCCGACCTGCCGTCCGGGGGCTACCGCATCGCCGTCGGCAGGGTCGCCGACCGGCCCACCGTCGCCCTGGACGGCATCGGGGAGGACGGCCTGTTCCACGGCGTCCAGACGCTGCGCCAGCTGGTCACGGACGGCACGGTCGCCGGTGCCGTGGTCCGTGACTGGCCGGGAACCACCGTGCGCGGCATGGCCGAGGGCTTCTACGGGCAGCCGTGGACCAGTGAGGAGCGGCTGGCCCAGATCGGTTTCATGGGGCGTACCAAGCAGAACCGCTACCTGTACGCGGCCGGCGACGACCCCTACCGGCAGGCCCGCTGGCGTGAGCCGTACCCCGCCGGCATGCGCGCCGACTTCCGTGAGCTGGCGGCGAAGGCGCGGGCCGAGCATGTGACGCTCGGCTGGGCCGTCTCCCCCGGTCAGGCCATGTGCATGGCCTCGGACGCGGACGTGAGGGCGCTGACGCGCAAGGTCGACGCGATGTGGGCGCTGGGCGTGAGGGCGTACCAGCTGCAGTTCCAGGACGTCAGCTACAGCGAATGGCACTGCGACCTGGACGCGGAGACGTTCGGCAGCGGTCCCGAGGCCGCTGCCAGGGCCCAGGCCCGGGTCGCGAGCGCGGTCGCCCGCCACCTGGCCGACCGCCACCCGGACGCGGAGCCGTTGTCGGTGATGCCGACGGAGTACTACCAGGACGGTGCCACCGACTACCGCACGGCGCTGGCCGCCGCGCTGGACGACCGGGTGCAGGTCGCCTGGACCGGTGTCGGGGTCGTGCCGAAGACCATCACCGGGAAGGAGCTGGCCGGTGCGCGGGCCGCGTTCCGCCGCCCGCTGGTCACCATGGACAACTACCCGGTCAACGACTACGCCCAGGACCGCATCTTCCTCGGCCCGTACACCGGCCGGGACCCGGCGGTGGCCATCGGTTCGGCGGCGCTGCTGGCCAACGCCATGGAACAGTCCTCGGCGTCCCGCATCCCCCTGTTCACGGCAGCGGACTTCGCCTGGAACCCGAAGGGGTACCGGTCGCAGGAGTCCTGGCGGGCGGCGATAGACGATCTGGCGGGTGGCGACGCCGACACCCGGGCCGCGCTGCACGCCCTCGCGGGCAACAGCGCCACCTCGGTGCTCGGGGGCGTCGAGTCGGCCTATCTGCAGCCGCTGTTCGCCGGGTTCTGGGCGTCGCGCACGACGGGGAACACGGCCGGCCGCGACAACGCGGCCGCCAGGCTGCGTGCGGCGTTCACGGTGATGCGGCAGGCCCCGGAGCGGCTGAGCACTCCGGCGGACGGGCGGCTCGAGGACGAGGTGCGGCCGTGGTCCGAGCAGCTGGCCCGGTACGGACGGGCGGGCGAACTGGCCGTCGACCTCCTGCAGGCGCAGGCACGCGGCGACGGGGCGGCCGCCTGGCAGGCCCAGCTGGCCCTGGAACCGCTCCGCAAGAAGATCGAGGCGAGCGGGGCGACGGTCGGCAAGGGCGTGCTCGACCCGTTCCTGGACCGGGTGCGCGAGGAGGCCGACAGCTGGAACGGCACCGACCGCGACACCGGCACGGTGCACCGGGACACGAGCAGCTACACGATCCGCCTCGACCGGGCCCGCCCCGTCGAGGCCGTCACCACCATCACGCGGCCCGCCGAGGCCCCGGGTGCGGTCCTGGAGGCCCATGTGCCGGGCGAGGGCTGGCGCGGCCTAGGCCCCCTGTCCGCGGCGGGCTGGACCCAGACACCGACGAAGGGCCTTCGCGCGGACGCGCTCCGGGTCACGGTCCCGTCCGCCCGCCCGGTCCTCGTGGGCCCGTCGGCCCCCGGTGTCATGGGTGAGCCCCCGCTCGCCACGGGACCGGCCGCGGCCTCCACCGCGGTGCACGGGCTGGTCCCCTGGTTCGGTGACGAACCCGCGGCCCGGCTCGACCTCGTACGCGGCGAGACGGACGCCGTGATCGGCGGGGGTACGCAGCGGGTCGAGGCACGGCTGGCGGGCGGCCGCCCCTCCGAGGTGAAGGGCGCCCTCACCGCGAAGGCTCCGAAGGGCATCGAGGTGACGGTGCCGAAGCAGACGACGGTGCCGCGGGGCGCCCGTACCGGCGTCCCCGTGGACATCACCGTGCCCGCCGACACCCCGGCCGGGGAGTACGAGGTACCGCTGAGCTTCGGCGGCGAGGAGAGCACGCTGACCGTACGGGCCTTCCCGCGCACCGCGGGCGCCGACCTGGTGCGTACGGCCACGGCGTCCTCGTCCGGCGACGAGACCCCGGACTTCCCGGCCTCCGCCGCCTCGGACGGCGATCCGGCGACCCGCTGGTCCTCGCCCGTCGAGGACAGTGCCTGGTGGCAGGCCGAGCTGCCCGGGCCCGTCCGGCTGGGCCAGGTCGTGCTGCAGTGGCAGGACGCCCACGCCTCCCGCTACCGCGTCCAGGTCTCCGCGGACGGCCGTACCTGGCGGACGGCGGCGACCGTGCGGGAGGGCGGCGGCGGGCGCGAATCGGTCCGCATGGACGCGAAGGACACCCGCTTCATCAGGATCCAGGCCGACAGCCGGGCCACGCAGTACGGGTACTCGCTGTGGTCGGTGGAGGCCTACGCCGTCGCCGAGTAGTGCCGCGGCCCCCCGGACGACGGAGGCCCGGGCTCTCCGGCGGAAACGCCGTCGATCCGGGCCATCACGTCGTCCGCGCCGAACGGCTGCAAGTAGGGCAGCCAGCGCGGGTCGCGATGTCCGGTCCCGATGATCCGCCAGGCGAGACCGCTGGGCGGGGCGGGCTGGTGGCGCAGCCGCCAGCCGAGCTCGGGCAGGTGCCGGTCGGCCTTGACGTGGTTGCAGCGGCGGCAGGCCGCCACCACGTTGTCCCAGGCGTGCTGCCCGCCGCGGCTGCGCGGGACGACGTGGTCGACGCTGGTCGCCGCCGCACCGCAGTACACACAGCGGCCGCCGTCCCTCGCGAAGAGCGCCCGGCGGGTCAGCGGAACGGGCCCCCGGTAGGGGACCCGTACGAACCGCTTGAGCCGGACGACGCTGGGCGCGGGCAGGGCACGGGTGGCACTGTGCATGAAGGCGCCGGACTCCTCGAGGCAGATGGCCTTGTTCTCGAGGACGAGGACGAGCGCGCGGCGGAGCGGTACGACGCCGAGCGGCTCGTACGACGCGTTGAGAACCAGGACGTGCGGCACGTGGATGCCTCCTTGTACGCCGGCGGCGCGTGGCTCGCGCCGGGACGATCCGCTCTCAGTCTCTCCTCATGCCTGGTCGTGGCGCCACCACGTGCGGGTAACGGGCCGGAGGGATTTTTCTCACCACCCGGCCGGGCGCACCCCGCGGGCACACCGGTGCGGGTGCCTCACCACGGCGGCCGGACACGGTGTGTCACGGGTCGTACCACGTGGCCCCGTGGGTGAGACGTGTCTCTCCTCCCTCCACGGCAACGAACCACCCGCTCCGCTTCGTTACTGTGGTTGATCTGCCGTCACCCCCTCTGGAGGTCCCCGTCGTGTCCCTGTCCGCCCTCCTGGCCGCAGCACCGTCACCCGAGCCGGCAGGCTCGCTGGACGAAGCCGCCGAGCGGGCCGGCAACGCCGCGGGCTGGGTGCAGGACAACTGGTCCACCTGGCTGAACACCGGTCTGCGCATCCTGTTGATCCTCACGATCGCGCTCGTGCTGCGCTACGTGATCCGGCGGGCGCTGACCAATCTCATCGACCGGATGAACCGCAGCGCGCAGGCCGTGGAGGGCACCGCGCTCGGCGGGCTGCTGGTCAACGCGGAACGCCGCCGCCAGCGCTCGGAGGCCATCGGTTCCGTACTCCGCTCGGTCACGTCGTTCATGATCCTGGGCACGGCCGCGCTGATGATCCTGGGGGCGTTCCAGATCAACCTGGCGCCCCTGCTGGCCTCCGCGGGGGTCGCCGGGGTGGCCCTGGGCTTCGGTGCCCGCAACCTCGTCACCGACTTCCTCTCCGGGGTCTTCATGATCCTCGAGGACCAGTACGGCGTGGGCGACCAGATCGACGCGGGCGTCGCCTCCGGCGAGGTCATCGAGGTCGGTCTGCGGGTGACCAAGCTGCGCGGCGACAACGGCGAGATCTGGTACGTCCGCAACGGCGAGGTGAAGCGGATCGGCAACCTCAGCCAGGGCTGGTCCACGGCCGGTGTCGACGTCACCGTCCGCCCGACCGAGGACCTGGAGCAGGTCCGCAAGGCGATCACCGAGGCCTCGGAGACCATGGCCAAGGAAGAGCCCTGGTCGGAGCGTCTGTGGGGCCCGGTGGAGGTCCTCGGCCTGGACGCGGTCCTGCTCGACTCGATGACCGTCCGCGTCACGGCGAAGACGATGCCGGGCAAGTCGCTGGGCGTCGAACGCGAGCTGCGCTGGCGGATCAAACAGGCCCTCGACTCGGCCGGCATCAGGATGATCGGTGCCGCGCCCCTCCAGGCGGAGGCTGCCGCCGACCCGACGGCGGGCATGGCCGCCCCCTCGGCCTACGCGTCGGCCACGTCGCCGCAGTCGCTGGCGACCACTCCGATACCGCCGCCGACCATGACGAAGTAGCACCCGCCCGGTCACCGGCGAAGGGGCGCCCCGCGGATCCGCGGGGCGCCCCTTCGACATCCCGGCCCGCCCCGGATAACGCTTTGGCAGCCACAGGGGTGGAGACCATTGACGTTCCGATGATGTGCGCCATACGTTCCTCCCACCGAACAGGAAACTTTCCTAACAGAGGGCAGGTCATCCGTCATGGCGGCAACCACTCCGGGCACGCCGGGCACACCGCGCGTCCTGCGCGCCATGAACGACCGGGCCGCGCTGGACCTCCTTCTGGAGCACGGCCCCCTGTCCCGTACACGGATCGGGAAGCTGACGGGTCTGTCCAAGCCCACCGCCTCACAGCTCCTCGCCCGGCTGGAAGCCGCCGGGCTGGTCGTCGCCACCGGCACCAGCGAGGGGCGGCCGGGGCCCAACGCCCAGCTCTACACGGTCAACGCCGGGGCCGCCCACGTGGCGGGGCTCGATGTGACCGCCCGGCGGATCGTCGCCGCCGTCGCCGACGTGACGGGTGAGACCGTCGGCGAGTTCGAACTGCCCACCCCCGGGCGGCGGGCCGAGAGCGTGGCCCGGCAGGTGGCGGGCGCCCTGGACGGTGCGGTCAAGGAGGCCGGGCTCGCCCGCTCGGACGTGCACCGGGTCGTCATCGGCACCCCCGGCGCCTTCGACCCCGGCACGGGACGCCTGCGCTACGCCTCGCACCTGCCCGGCTGGCACTCCCCCACCCTGCTGGACGAGCTGGCCGCGTCCCTGCCGATGCCGGTGGAGTACGAGAACGACGTGAACCTGGTCGCGGTGGCCGAACAGCGCCTCGGCGCGGCCCGGGAGCACGAGGACTTCGTCCTCCTGTGGAACGAGGAGGGCCTCGGCGCCGCCCTCGTCATCAACGGCCGGCTGCACCGCGGTTTCACCGGCGGTGCGGGCGAGGTCGGTTTCCTGCCGGTGCCGGGCACACCCCTCGTACGCCAGGTGGTCAAGGCGAACAGCGGCGGCTTCCAGGAGCTTGCGGGCGCCCAGGCGCTGCCCCGGCTCGCCACCTCGCTCGGCATCGGGACCCCGCACCAGCCGTACGCCGAGGTCGCGGCCGGGCTGCTGGCCCGTGCGGTCGAGGGCTACGAGCGGGACCCCGCGCTCACCGAGCTGCTGCGGCAGTACGCCCAGCGGCTCGCCACCGGTCTCGCCTCCGTCACCGCCGTGCTCGACCCCGGCCTGATCGTGCTCTCCGGCGCGCTGACGGCCGCGGGCGGCGAGCTGCTGCGGTCCCTGATCCAGTCCGAACTCGCCGAGCTCGCCGCGTCCCGGCCCCGTCTCGTACTCGGCCTGATCGACCGGCACCCGGTCCTGCGGGGGGCCCTGGAGCGGGCCCTCGCGGACACCCGCGACGAGGTGTTCGACACCTCCCGCTGACCGCCCCACCCCACTTCTTCCTCCCACTCCTTCTTCTTCCACCTGTCCCTGGGAGCTTTGCCATGCGCAGAAGCCGACTGACCACCACCGCCGCGGTCGCCGTAGCCGCGATCTCGGTCCTCGCCACCGCCTGTACGGGCCAGGCCGAGTCCGGCGCGAACGACGACCCGGACGCGCGGACCACCATCAACTTCTGGCACGGCTGGAGCGCGCCCTCCGAGGTCAAGGCCGTCCAGGACAACGTCGACCGGTTCGAGAGGACCCACCCGAACATCACGGTGAAGGTCGTCGGCAACATCAACGACGACAAGCTCAACCAGGCCCTGCGCGCCGGGGGTTCGAACGGTCCGGACGTGGTGTCGTCCTTCACCACCTCCAACGTGGGCAAGTTCTGCTCGTCCGGAGCCTTCGCCGATCTCGGGCCGTTCATCGAGAAGTCGAAGCTGGACCTGGAGAAGACCTTCCCGAAGGTGCTGCTCGACTACACGCAGTTCGAGGGCAAGCGCTGCGCACTGCCGCTGCTCGCCGACGCGTACGGGCTCTACTACAACAAGGACGCCTTCGAGAAGGCCGGCGTCACCGCTCCGCCGAAGACGATGTCCGAGCTGGCCTCGGTCGCGAAGAAGCTGACGGTGAGCAAGGGCGACAGCTACCGGCAGCTCGGTTTCATGCCGACCTTCCACGGCTACGAGACGGTCGCCGACCACTACCTGTCCTCGTGGGACCACACGTACTTCGACGCGGACGGCAAGTCGAACATCGCCAAGGACCCGGCCTTCGCCGAGATGTTCACGTACCAGAAGAAGCTGGTCGAGGACCTCGGCGGTTACGAGAAGCTGGAGAGGTACCGCGGCACGTTCGGTGACGAGTGGGGCGGCAAGCACCCGTTCCACACCGGCCAGGTCGCGATGCAGCTGGACGGCGAGTGGCGGCTGGGCATGGCCACCGACGCCGACGTGCCGTTCGAGATCGGTGTGGCGCCGATGCCGGTGGCCGACGACGAGGCCGACAGCTACGGCAAGGGCTTCCTGTCCGGCACCATCATGGGGATCGCCCCGGCCAGCAGGAAGCAGAACGCCGCGTGGGAGCTCGTGCGGTTCATGACGAGCGACACACAGGCCGTGGTCGACTTCGCGAACGGCATCCGCAACGTGCCCTCCACCTTCGCCGCGCTGAAGTCGCCGGAGCTGAAGCTCGACCCGCGCTTCAAGACCTTCCTGGACATCGCCCAGCACCCGCGGTCCAGCACCCCCGACGGCGCGGTCAACGGGTCGGCGTACCAGCAGACCATCCAGGACTTCGGCTTCCAGTACGAGAAGGGCGCCGTCAAGGACCTGAAGGCCGGCCTGGAGAAGACCGCGGCGCAGATCGACACCGACATCGCCAAGGCGAAGTAGACCCCGATGACCACGCACACACTCCGCTCCAAGCGCCGCAGGTCGGCGCTGCGGACGGCGGCCTTCATGTCGCCGTGGCTGATCGGGTTCACCGTCTTCTTCGCGTACCCGATGGTGTCGACCGTGTACTTCTCGTTCATGAAGTACGACGGTTTCGGCGCCCCGTCGTTCAACGGGCTGTCGAACTGGACGTATGTCTTCGCCGACTACCCCATGTTCTGGCCGTCGCTGCGCAACACGCTGTGGCTGGTGCTCGTCATGGTCACCTGCCGGGTCGTGTTCGGACTCGGGATCGGCATGCTGATCACGAAGATCAGGACGGGAACGGGCCTCTTCCGCACCTTCTTCTATCTGCCCTACCTGGCCCCGCCGGTCGCCGCGACGCTGGCGTTCGTCTTCCTGCTCAACCCTGGGACGGGACCGGTCAACGCGATCCTCGGCGATCTGGGCCTGCCCACCCCGGGCTGGTTCAACGACGCCTCCTGGTCGAAGCCGGCGCTCACCATGCTCGCCGTGTGGGGCATCGGCGACCTGATGGTCATCTTCATGGCCGCACTCCTCGACGTGCCCAAGGAGCAGTACGAGGCGGCCGAGCTGGACGGCGCGTCCGGCTGGCAGAGGTTCCGCTTCGTGACGCTGCCGAACATCTCGCCGATCGTGCTGTTCGCCGTGGTCACGGGTGTGATCCAGGCGATGCAGTACTACACCCAGCCGCTGGTGGCGGGAAAGGTCGCCTCGGGCGTGATCGGTGGTTCCGGGCAGCAGTTCGAACCCGGCTATCCCGACAAGTCGACACTCACGCTGCCCCAGCTCGTCTACAACCTCGGTTTCCAGCGCTTCGACTACGGCTCCGCCTGCGTCGTCGCCCTCGTCCTGTTCGCCCTGGCCATGGCCTTCACCGCACTGCTGATGCGGGGCCGCAACAACCTGATCCAGGCCGGCGACTGAGCCATGACCCGACTCCTCGACACCCCCCGGCCCGTCGCCGCGGCAGACGGGCCCACGCCCGCCGAACGCACCGCCCGCCGCAAGGCCCTGCTGCACTGGATCGCCGTCCACTCGCTGGGCATCGCGGCCGCGCTCTTCTTCGTCCTGCCGTTCGTCTTCGTCGTCCTGACGTCGCTGATGAGCGACCAGCAGGCGCTGACCCGGGACCTCACCCCCAACACCTGGGAGTGGGGCAACTACCGCCGGGTCTTCGAGACCCCGGGCTTCCTGACCTGGTGGCGCAACACGCTGCTGTACGCGGGACTGGGCACGGTCCTGACCGTCGTGTCGTCGGTCCCGGTGGCGTACGCGCTGGCGAAGTTCCGCTTCCGGGGCCGCAAGCTGTCGCTGATGCTGGTCATCTCGATGATGATGCTGCCGCCGCAGGTCGTCATCATCCCGATGTACCTGTTCTGGGCGAAGCAGTTGGACCTGTCCGGGACCCTCTGGCCGCTGATCATTCCGATGGCCTTCGGCGACGCGTTCTCCATCTTCCTGCTGCGGCAGTTCCTCCTGACCATCCCGAACGAGTACCTGGACGCGGCGAAGGTCGACGGCTGCGGCGAGTTCCGCACCCTGATCAAGGTCGTCCTGCCGATGGCGAAGCCCGGCATCGCGGCGATCGCCCTGTTCCAGTTCTTCGCCGCCTGGAACGACTACTTCGGACCGCAGATCTACGCCTCGGAGAACCCGGCCGCCTGGACGCTCAGTTACGGCCTGGAATCCTTCAAGGGCGCACACCACACCGACTGGAACCTGACCATGGCCGCGACCGTCCTGGTCATGGCCCCTGTGATCGCCGTCTTCTTCTTCGCCCAGAAGGCGTTCGTCGAGGGCGTCACACTGACCGGAGTAAAGGGCTGAGATGAAGCTCGCAGTAGTGGGTGGCGGGTCCACCTACACACCTGAACTGATCGATGGATTCGCACGGCTGAGGGACACCCTGCCGGTCGAGGAGCTGGTGCTCGTCGACCCGGCGGCCGACCGGCTGAAGCTCGTCGGCGGCCTGGCCCGGCGGATCTTCGCCAAGCAGGGCCACCCGGGGCGGATCACCACGACCGCCGATCTCGACGCGGGGGTGGAGGGCGCCGACGCGGTCCTGCTCCAGCTGCGCGTCGGCGGGCAGGCGGCCCGCGACCAGGACGAGACCTGGCCGCTGGAGTGCGGCTGCGTCGGCCAGGAGACCACCGGGGCCGGCGGCCTCGCCAAGGCCCTGCGCACGGTGCCGGTCGTACTCGACATCGCCGAGCGGGTCCGCCGCACCAATCCCGACGCCTGGATCATCGACTTCACCAACCCGGTCGGCATCGTGACCAGGGCGCTCCTGCAGGCCGGTCACAAGGCCGTCGGCCTGTGCAACGTGGCGATCGGCTTCCAGCGGAAGTTCGCCGCGCTCCTCGACGTCACCCCCGCCGAGGTGCACCTCGACCACGTCGGGCTCAACCACCTGTCCTGGGAGCTCGGAGTGCGGCTCGGCGGTCCGGACGGTGAGAACGTCCTGCCGAGGCTGCTCGCCGAGCACGGCGACACGATCGCCGGCGACCTGCGCATGCCCCGGCAGATCATCGACCGGCTCGGCGTCGTCCCCTCGTACTACCTGCGGTACTTCTACGCGCACGACGACGTCGTCCGGGAGCTCGGCACGAAGCCGTCGCGGGCCGCCGAGGTCGCCGCGATGGAGAAGGAACTCCTGGCCATGTACGGGGATCCGGCGCTGGACGAGAAGCCGGCGCTGCTCGGCAAGCGCGGCGGAGCCTTCTACTCGGAGGCGGCCGTCGACCTGGCGGCCGCGCTCCTCGGCGGGGGCGGCCCGTCGGTGCAGGTCGTCAACACGTACAACAACGGCACGCTGCCGTTCCTGCCGGACGACGCGGTGATCGAGGTGCAGGCCCGGGTGGACGGCACGGGTGCAGCCCCGCTCACGGCCCCGGTGCTCGACCCCCTCTACGCGGGGCTGATCGCCAACGTGACGGCGTACGAGGACCTGGCGCTGGAGGCCGCGCTCCGGGGCGGCCGGGACCGGGTGTTCAAGGCACTGCTCTCGCACCCGCTGATCGGCCAGTACGAGTACGCCGAAGGGCTCACCGACCGGCTGATCGCGCACAACCGGGAGCACCTGCCGTGGGCGTGAACGCTTCGGTCCTCGCCATCGACGCGGGCAACAGCAAGACCGACGTGGCACTGGTCGGCGAGGACGGCTCGGTGCTGGCCACGGCCCGCGGGGGCGGCTTCCAGCCGCCGGTGGTCGGGGTGGAGGCGGCCGTCGACGTGCTGGCCGCCGCGCTGGGGAAGGCGCTGGCGGCGTCCGGTGTGCGCCCGGGGGCCGTCGGACACGTGTCGGCGTGCCTCGCCAACGCCGATCTCCCGGTGGAGGAGGCCGAGCTGACCGAAGCCCTGCTCCGCCGGGGGTGGGGCGGCACGGTGGAGGTGCGCAACGACACCTTCGCGATCCTGCGGGCCGGGGTGGACGAGCCGCGCGGGGTGGCCGTCGTCTGCGGCGCCGGGATCAACTGTGTGGGGATGGTGCCGGACGGGCGCACCGCCCGCTTCCCCGCGATCGGCCGGATCTCCGGTGACTGGGGCGGCGGTTCGGGTCTCGCCGAGGAGGCCCTGTGGTTCGCGGCACGGGCCGAGGACGGCAGGGGCGAGCCGACGGAGCTGATGCACACGCTGCCGGGGCACTTCGGTCTCGGATCGATGTACGAGCTGATAGAGGCCCTGCACCGGGGGCGGATCACGTACGAGGCGCGGCACGAGCTGACCCCGGTGCTGTTCGCGACGAGTGCGGCCGGGGACACGGTGGCGACGGGCCTGGTCGACCGGCTGGCGGACGAGGTCGTCGCCCTGGCGTCCGTCGCGCTCGGCCGTCTCGGGCTGCTGGACGAGGAGGTTCCGGTGGTGCTGGGCGGCAGTGTGCTCGCCGCCCGGCACCCGCGGCTGGACGACCGGATCACGCGGCTCCTCGCGGAGCGCGCTCCGAAGGCGGTGATCCGGGTGGTCGCACAGCCCCCGGTGCTGGGTGCCGCTCTGCTGGGTCTGGACCGTACGGGAGCGCCGCCCGGGGTGCGCAACAGGCTGCGCGCGCACTACTCCTGACCCACTGTGGCAGCGGTGGGTGCGGCCGTCGGCTCCGGCGCCTCGGAACGCCCCTTCCGCACGGGAACCGATCAGATGTCCCGAACGTGTTCATGGTGGGGAGATCGATCCGCTTCGGGGGATGTCTCAGGGCTTGCCCGGGTGATCGTCTTGATCGTCCGGGCAAGCCCTGATCGAATACGGGGTCGATGCAGGATCGAGGCGTTCCTGGTGAATGCCGGTCCCTGCGGCCATACTTCTGGCCGGGCACCAGTCCCCCGATCGGCCGGGGGTCCGGGCCACCGTCAGTGACCGAGGGGGAGGTCAAGTGACATACCCGCCGAATGGGGGCTCGCCGCCGGAACACGCGCCGGGAGGGCCGGCCGCGCCGGTGACCGTACCCGCGCAGCGCGGTGTCGTCGCCGTGGCCGCCGAGCGGCTGCGTACAGCGGCGACGACCGAGCCGGGCAGGCTGCAGATCATCGGGGCCGTACTGGCCCTGCTGGTCGTGGCGTTCGGCGCGGTCACGGCCCTGGAGGTCTCCGGGCGGGCATCGGCCGCGGACGACGTGGTGTCCCGCAGCCAGCCGCTGAGCGCGGACGCGGCGAGCATCTACCGCTCGCTGGCCGACGCGGACACGATGGCGGCGAGCGGCTTCCTGGCGGGCGCGCAGGAGCCCGCCGACGTGCACGAGCAGTACGAGGAGGACATCAGGGAAGCCTCCGGGCTCCTGGTGAAGGCCGCGGCGCACACCGACGCGTCGTCCCCGTCGTGGGACGAGATCACCACGCTCAACAAGCTGCTTCCCGAGTACACGGGACTGATCGAGCGGGCCCGCGCCAACAACCGGCAGGGCCTGCCCCTCGGCGGTGCCTACCTCCGCTACGCCAACCAGAAGATGACGAACGAACTCCTGCCGGCCGCCGAGCGGTTGTACGCGGCGGAGACCGGCAGGCTCGGCAACGACTCGACCGAGGCCCGGCAGTGGCCGTTCCTCTCCCTGGCCGCCGGCATCGTCGCGCTGGCAGCGCTGGTGTGGATGCAGCGGCGCAACTACCGCCGGACGAACCGCGTCTTCAACCACGGGCTGCTCGCCGCGACGGCCGCGGCCACGGTGGTGCTGCTGTGGCTGGCCGTGGGGCACACGGTGGCCCGCGCCGAACTGCGTGCCGCGATGACTCAGGGGCAGGAGTCCCTCGACGTCCTCAACAAGGCGCGGATCAACTCGCTGAAGGCACGCGCGAACGAGAACCTCACCCTGGTCGCCCGCGGCGCGGTGCTGACCGCGGACGGCACGCAGGACAAGTACGAGACCGACTACAGCACGGGCATGAAGTCCCTCGGCGCCCAGCTCGAGAGTGCCGGGAGGCTCGCCGACGGCACCCCGGGGAGCGAGCCGGTGGCGAAGGCGGTCAGCGGAGTGTCCGAGTGGCAGGACCGGCACAAGAAGGCCCGGACGACGGACGACCAGGGCGACTACGAGGGTGCCCTGGAGCAGATCATCGGCCCGAAGGGCTCCACGGGGGAGTCCTTCGAGCAGGTGGACAGCGCGCTGCGGCAGGCGCTCGCCCACGAACAGGGCGAGTTCACCGCGGCGGCGAGCGACGGGCGCGGTGCGCTCGGCGGGTTGCCGATCGGGGCGGCCGTCCTCGCCGTGCTGGGAGCGGTCGCCGCGATCGTCGGGGTCAACCGCAGGCTCTCGGAGTACCGGTGAGAGGGGGAGCGATGACCAGGGCGAAGGTCTGGGCCGCGCGCCGCGGGCTGCGCGGCTGGGGCGGTGTGACGGGTATGGCGGTCGCCTGTGCCGTGACGGCGTCGCTCACCCTGCTGCCGCTGGCACACGGTGACGGCACCTTCGGCGGGCAGACCACCGGCCAGGGGGTGACCTCCGCGGTGCCGGCCAAGGCCGAGGCGTGCACGGATCCGGAGGCGAGCCTGCTGCCGTCGACCGCCGACGGCCCGGCCATCGAGAAGATCCGGGCGCGCGGGAAGCTGATCGCCGGGGTCGACCAGAACAGCTTCCGGTGGGGGTACCGCGATCCGGAGAGCGACACCCTCGAAGGTTTCGACATCGACCTGGTGCGGGCCATCGCGAAGGACATCCTCGGCGATCCGGACGCCGTGATCTTCCGGGCCATCCCCACCAACCAGCGCATCACCGCGCTGGAACACGACAAGGTCGATGTCGTCGTGCGGACGATGACGATCAACTGCAAGCGCCTGGAGCAGGTCTCGTTCTCCACGGCCTACTTCCAGGCCGGTCAGCAGGTCCTGGCGCCGAAGGAATCGAGGATAACGGGGTACGACAAGTCCCTGGCCGGCAAGCGGGTCTGCACGGCGGAGGGCTCAACGGCCTTCGAGGCCCTGGAGAAGCAGTCGTACGGGGCCGTCTTCGAGGACGAGCACGACGGCACCGAGCGGGACCGGGACCAGCTGACCGTCCCCAACCAGCTGGACTGCCTGGTACGGCTGCAGCTCGGCGAGGTCGACGCGGTCGTCACGGACAACGCGCTGGCCGCGGGCCAGGCGGCCCAGGATCCTGCGGTGGAGCTCAAGGGCGACAAGCCGTTCACCACGGAGTACTACGGCGTCGCGGCGAAACTGGGCGCCGACGATCTGGTGGCCAGGGTCAACCAGGTACTGGTCGACTACCGCAGGGGCGGTGCCGACAGCCCCTGGATGAGGTCGTACCAGAACTGGCTGGCGGCGGGGCTGCCCGGGATCAAGGGCCCCCCGGCACCGAAGTACCGGAGCAACTGAACCTGTCCGGACCTCAGGGTCCGGCGGAACGAGCGGAGAGGTGATCGATGGGCGTCGCGGGATCCTTCCCCGGCTTCGCGGGGAGGCCCCCCGGCCCGGTCATGGACCGGGACGAGGCGGACCGTGCGCTGGCCCGGCTCGGTGCGGAGCACGAGGCCATCGAGACCTCGCTCCTCGCCCTGCAGGACCATGCCGGCCGCCGGCTCCTGGAGGGCGCCGATCTGACCGGTGTCACCAAGGAACGCTGGGCTTCCGCCGAGCAGTCGATCGCGCTGCTCTGGGGGTACTTCGACGCCTACGCCGGGGCGCTGGCCTCGGCCCGTGAGATCCGGGCCAGGCGCCGCTACCCCGGCAGGGACGACCTGGCGGCCCTGACCGAGCTGCTGCGCGGCGACGCCGTGACCGTGGCGAACACGGGAGCGGCCGGACCGGCCCCCGCCCTCGCGCCGGTGCGGCTCTCCGAGCGGTTCACCCTCGAGGAGCTGGTCGCCCGGATGAACGACCTGTACGCCCACTCGCTGGACATGGTCGTCGCCTCGGACTCGGTGTGGTCGGCGCTGCCCGCCCGGATAGACCTGCTGGCCGCCGAGCTGCGCCGCACCCGCTCGCTGGCGCACTCCGTCGGTGTACGGCCCGGGGAGCACCCGGCCGGCGACGACCTGGAGTCGATCACCCAGGAGCTGACCACGCTGCGGGTGCAGGTGATCTCCGATCCGCTGGCGTTCTGGATGCCGGGCCCCGGCAGTGCCGCGCCCGGCGGAGGACGCCCCGACACCACGCGCTACGACCGGGCGGCCCGCGCCCTGGAGGACGTGCGCCGGGAGATCGAGGCGGTGCTGGCGGTCCGGCAGGACGCCGAACAGCGGCTGGTCCAGCTGCGTGACCTGCTGTCGCGTGCGGACCGTACGCTCGCCGAGGCCCGTTCGGCGCGCGGCGAGGTGCTGGCGAAGATCGCCGCCTCGGAGGTGCCCGCGGTCAGCGGACCGGCGACCGCGTTGCAGGAGCGGCTGGCGACGGCGTCGGAGTACCGCAGGCACGCCCAGTGGAACCGGCTCTCACCGCTGCTGGACTCCCTGGAGCGGGAGGCCGAGGACGAACTTCTGCGCGCCCGGGAGTCGCTGACGTCCGTCACGGCGCCGCTCGCGGTCCGTGCGGAGCTGCGCGGCAGGCTCGACGC
The DNA here is from genome assembly GCF_036345975.1 of Streptomyces clavifer. Lineage (NCBI taxonomy): Bacteria > Bacillati > Actinomycetota > Actinomycetes > Kitasatosporales > Streptomycetaceae > Streptomyces > Streptomyces clavifer. The sequence continues at coordinate 2,587,454 of NZ_CP107793.1, forward strand.
GTACAGGGCGAAGGTGGCCCGGCACGGTCTGGCGGAGGAACCGCTGCTGATCGAGCGGTACGACGCGGCCCGCCGGATGCTGTGGAGCGCGCCGTGCGACCTGCGCGTCGCCGGACAGGCGGTGCTGCGCTACCAGCAGGCCGCCGCGGAACTGCTGACACCGCGCGACCGGGGCGAGTACGGCGAACAGGGGGAGACGTCATGAGTGCGCAGTGCCAGCGCCCCGCGTGCGAGGGCAGCTACGAGGACATGGGCGGCGGTGAGCTGTACTGCGACACCTGCGGGCTCGCGCCGGTGGTGTCCTCGACCGGCATGCTGAGCTCGCCGCCGACCGGGATCGCGGGCGGCGGCAGGACCGGCGGCCGGGGAAGCGACAGCACGTCGCGGAGCACGGGTTCGCGGGCCTCGTCGAGGTCCTCGTCCCGCTCCTCGACGTCCAGGCGCTCGGTCTCCGGACGGCTCTCCCGCTCGCTGTTCGGCGCCTCCACCTCCCGTTCGGTGTCGGTGGTCTCGGGGGGCACCTCGACGAGCTCCACCTCCGGGCGGGGCAGGCTGGGCGCGGGCCTGGTACTCGTCCCGGACGTGCCGCGGCCGGATCCGCAGACCGCGGTGATGGCGAACCCGGAGGTCCCCGAGCGGAAGCGGTTCTGCTCGCGTTCCGACTGCGGCGCCCCGGTGGGCCGGGCCCGCGGCTCACGGGCCGGCCGCACCGAGGGGTTCTGCACCAAGTGCGGTCACCCCTACTCCTTCGTGCCCAAGCTGCACGGCGGTGACATCGTGCACGGGCAGTACGAGGTGGCGGGCTGCCTGGCGCACGGCGGTCTCGGCTGGGTCTACCTCGCGGTGGACCGCGCGGTCTCCGACCGCTGGGTGGTCCTGAAGGGACTGCTGGACACCGGGGACCAGGACGCCATGGCGGCTGCCATCTCCGAGCGGCGCTTCCTCGCCGAGATCGAGCACTCCAACATCGTCCGCATCTACAACTTCGTGGAGCACCTGGACCAGCGGACCGGGTCGCTCGACGGCTACATCGTGATGGAGTACGTCGGCGGCAAGGCGCTCAAGGAGATAGCCAACGAGCGCCGGACACCGGCCGGGAAGCGGGATCCGCTGCCGGTCGAGCAGGCGTGCGCGTACGGGATCGAGGCGCTGGAGGCGCTCGGCCACCTGCACAGCCGCAACCTGCTGTACTGCGACTTCAAGGTCGACAACGCGATCCAGACCGAGGACCAGCTCAAGCTGATCGACATGGGCGCGGTGCGCAGGATGGACGACGGCGAGTCGGCCATCTACGGCACCGTCGGCTACCAGGCGCCGGAGGTGGCCGAGGTCGGCCCGTCCGTCGCCTCCGACCTGTACACGGTCGCCCGGACCCTCGCGGTGCTCACCTTCGACTTCCAGGGGTACACGAACGTCTTCGTGGACTCGCTGCCGGACCCGGACAACATCGACGTCTTCCGGAGGTACGAGTCGTTCTACCGGCTGCTCGTCAGGGCCACGGACCCCGATCCGGCACGGCGGTTCGCCTCGGCCGCCGAGATGTCCGAGCAGCTGACGGGTGTGCTGCGGGAGGTGGTGGCGCTGCAGACGGGGCGCCCGCGTCCGGCGCTGTCGACCCTGTTCGGTACGGAACTGCGGGTGACGGACACGCTGCTGTTCGCGGAGCTGTCCGGCGAGGTGTCGCAGCTCGGCGCCCGCAGCGCTCCGGCCGGCCGCTTCGGACGCCGGAGGAACCGTGCGGCACCGGGCGCGGCGCCCCTGCCGCCGAGCCCGGTGGCGACGGCGCACGCTGCACCGTCGGCCCCCGCGTCGTACGCCCCGGCCCCCGCGTACAGCGCTCCGGGCGCCGGTCCGCTGAGTACCCCGGACACCCATGTCCGGGGTGGCACAGGCGGCGGTGCGCTCGGCGCGACCGGGTACGCGCCGCCCCGGGCGGCCGTGCCGGCCCCGCGTTCGGAGGTCCCCGCCCAGGGACCGCCGCCCGTCGCGCACACCGGTGACGTCCCCCGGCTCGCGGCCTTCGACGCGCGGGCGACCTCGCTGGCCCTGCCGGTCCCCCGGGTCGACGCCAACGACCCCAACGCCGGGTTCCTCGCCGGGGTGATGACGTCGGCGCCCGCCGAGTTGGTCTCCGCGCTGCAGGCCGTGCCCACGCCCTCGCTGGAGACCTGGCTGCGCGAGCTGCGCGCCCGGCTCGAGATGGGGGAACTCGACGCGGGGGTACGGGCCTTGACGACGGTGGAGACACAGCATCCGGAGGACTGGCGGGTCGTCTGGTACCGCGGGGTCACCTCGCTGGTGACCGGCGACAAGGAGAACGCGGCGCTGTCCTTCGACGCGGTGTACGACGCCTTTCCCGGCGAACCCGCGCCCAAGCTGGCACTGGGCATCTGCGCGGAGGTGCTGGGCCAGCTGGACAACGCCGCCGAGTACTACCGTCTGGTGTGGGCGACCGACCCGGGCTTCGTCAGTGCCGCGTTCGGCCTGGCGCGGGTGCAGATCGCCGCCGGTGACCGGGCCGGGGCGGTACGGACGCTGGAGTCGGTACCGGAGTCGTCGATCCACTACACGGCGGCACGGGTGGCCGCGGTGCGGGCACGGCTGCGGGCGCGTGCCCCGCACGAGCCGCTGATCGACGACCTGACCGCCTCGGCGGACCAGGTGACGGCACTGCGGGACTACGGCCTGGACGCGGTGCGCCGTGAACGGTTGTCGACCGAGGTGCTGGGTACGGCACTTGACTGGGTACTCTCCGGTAGTCCCACTGCTCAGCCGCCGGGCCCGGCCTCCCCCGCAGCCGCGGGGCCGAGGGCGCTGCTCGGCAGCGAACTGGACGAGCAGGGCCTCAGGTTCGGCCTCGAACGCTCGTACCGGATGCTCGCCCGGCTCGCGCAGCGGGGCGACGAGAGGATCGAACTGGTGGAGCGGGCCAACCGTTTCCGCCCCCGGACCTGGGTGTGAAGATGTCACAGATCCATGAGCAGGCCTCCTTGCCGGGATGCCCCGGCTGCGAGGAACCCCTGGAGTCGGGCGACCTGTTCTGCGGTGCGTGCGGGTACGACCTCTCGGCCGTGCCCGCGCCCCCCGGCGACCGCCCCACGGTCGCCATCACGGTCCCGGCACCGAGCGCGGCGGGCAGGGCTCCGGCCGCACCCGTGGAGTGGCCGTCCGCCTCCGAGACCGACAGCTCCGACCTCCCGGCGCCCACGCACCGCCCGGCCGATCTGCCCGGCACGGATTCGGGTGGCAGGCCCCTGCCGACGGCGGATCCGGCGCAGGGCCCCGCGGCTGTCCGGCCGGCGGCTCCGGACTCGGTCCGGTCAGACAGGCCGGACGACGGCCCGGAGGGTGCCTCGGGCGACTTCGAACTGGCCGCGCCCGATCCGCGCACGGCGGAGCACGCCGCGGCGGCCGGGGCGACGGGCGGCAAGGTCTGTGTGGCCTGTCGCTCCGGCCGCGTGGACACCGACGGCTACTGCGAGAACTGCGGCCACGCCCAGCCCCGTGAGCGCGACCACCTGGAGCGGGAGCTCGACTCCGTGGCCGCGGTCAGCGACCGGGGTCTGCGCCACCACCGCAACGAGGACGCCTTCGCGGTGTCCTCCACGGCCCTGCCGGACGGCTCCCCGGCCGTCGTCGCGATCGTGTGCGACGGCGTCTCGTCGGCGACCCGCCCGGACGAGGCGTCGGCCGCGGCTGCCACCGCGGCCAACGAGGCACTGCTGGAGTCGCTGCCGCGCGGCACGCATCCGCAGCAGGCCATGCACGAGGCGATCCTCGCCGCATCGGAGGCCGTCAACGCCCTGGCGCAGGAGCCGGGACACGCGGGGGAGCACGATCCGCACCGACACCAGAACGCCCCGGCCTGCACCCTGGTCGGCGCCGTCATGGCGGGCGGGCTGCTGGTCGTCGGCTGGGTCGGCGACAGCCGCGTCTACTGGGTGCCCGCGGACCGCACCGGCCCGCCCGCCCGGCTCACGGAGGACGACTCCTGGGCCGCGCAGATGGTGGCGACGGGTCTGATGAACGAGGCGGAGGCGTACGCCGACGAGCGTGCCCACGCCATCACGGGCTGGCTCGGCGCCGACGCGTACGAGCTCGAACCGCACACCGCGTCCTTCAAGCCGGACCGTCCGGGACTGGTCGTGGTGTGCACGGACGGTCTGTGGAACTACGCGGAGGCCGCGACGGAGATGGCCGCGGCGGTGCCGTCCGACGCCTACGAACGGCCGCTGCACGGCGCCCAGGTACTGGTCGGCCACGCGCTCGACGGCGGGGGCCACGACAACGTAACAGTGGCCCTGCTGCCGTTCGCCGTGCCGTCCCCAGGGGCAGGATCGGCCTGCGGCACCACCTGAGCCGCGTCCGCCCCCCTCTTCTTCACCACTACGTCCTCTTCACAACTACGTCCTCTTCCGACGCGGCCCTGTCCGCACATCTGTCTTCACCTGACACACGTGGAGCCTCAAGGAGCCGATCAGATGGCCAACTTCTCCAAGTCGAACGTGCCGCGCTTCTCCGTCGACGTGTACCAGAACGCCTATCTGCCGGAGGGCGGCCGTGAGGTGAACGCGATCGTCACCGTCACCTCGACGGGTGGGGGGACCACCGGTGGTGTCCCGCTGGCCGACGCCGCCCCGGTGTCCACGCGGACGCCCGGGCGGGCGGGACCGAGCGCGGCCGTGGTGCTCATGGTCGACTGCTCCGGCTCGATGGACTACCCGCCGACGAAGATGCGCAACGCACGCGACGCGACGGCGGCGGCCATCGACACCCTGCGCGACGGCACGCAGTTCGCCGTGGTCGCGGGGACGCACGTGGCCGAGGACGTGTATCCGGGCGACGGACGCCTCGCGACCGCCGACGCGTCGACCAGGGCCCGGGCGAAGGAAGCCCTGCGCCGGCTGAGCGCGGGCGGCGGCACGGCGATCGGTACGTGGCTGCGGCTGGCCGACCGGCTGCTCGGGGCGGCCGAGGTGGACATCCGTCACGGCATCCTCCTCACCGACGGGCGCAACGAGCACGAGGCCCCGGAGGATCTGCGGGCCGCTCTGGAGTCCTGCGCGGGCCGATTCACCTGCGACGCCCGTGGTGTCGGCACCGACTGGGAGGTGAAAGAGGTCACAGCGATCGCCTCCGCCCTGCTCGGCACGGCCGACATCGTCGCCGATCCGACGGGTCTCGCCGCGGACTTCACGCGGATGATGGAGAACGCGATGGGCAAGGAGGTGGCGGACGTGGCCCTGCGGCTCTGGACACCCGTCGGTGTCGAGATCGTGTTCGTCAAGCAGGTGGCACCCACGGTCGCCGATCTCACCGGCCGCCGCACCGGGGCCGGACCGCGGGCCGGTGACTACCCGACCGGATCCTGGGGCGACGAATCCCGGGACTACCACGTGTGCGTGCGGGTTCCGGAGGCCGGGATAGGCCAGGAGATGCTGGCGGCCCGCGTCTCGCTGATCCTGCCCGCCACGTCGGGGGACGCCGCCCCGCAGACCCTTTCCCAGGGACTCGTCCGGGCCGTGTGGACGGACGACATGGTGGCGTCCACGTCGATCAACCCGCAGGTGGCCCACTACACGGGCCAGGCGGAATTGGCACAAGTCATCCAGCAGGGCCTGGATGCGCGTAAATCGGGAGACTTCGACGGCGCGACAGCGAAACTGGGCCGTGCCGTGCAGCTCGCCTCGGCCTCCGGGAACGCGGATACTGCGAAACTCCTTTCGAAGGTGGTCGACGTCGTCGACGCGGCGACCGGTACTGTGCGACTGAAAGCGAGGGTGGCGGACGCGGACGAGATGACACTCGAAACGCGCTCGACCAAGACCGTTCGCGTCAAGAAGTAGCGGCAGAAACGACAGCTGTACACACGACAGCGACACAGCCGTGCGATGGGCCACCCGGTCCGCCCGCACGGCGCGCCTACGAGCATGACGGCCTGCGGGCCGGACGAGGAGAGGGGGAAGCGCCGACATGCCGACCTGCCCGAACGGACACCAGTCGGGTTCCGAGGACTGGTGCGAGGTCTGCGGACATCGCATGGCTGGGGCGGGTGCGCCCACGGGTGCGGTTCCCCCGCCGCCTCCCCCGCCGCCCGCGCCCGGTTACGGCTACCCGCAGGGCTCCGGTGAGCCGACCGCCCAGGCCGAGCTCTGCCCGCAGTGCCGCACCCCGCGGGAGGCGATGGCGCCCTTCTGCGAGGAGTGCCGCTGGAACTTCCTCACGAGCACGGCCACGTCGTACACCCCTCTGGCGCCGCAGGGCGGCGTGGGCGGACCGGTGCCCGGCCTGAGTCTGCCGCCGGGCTTCCAGGCGCAGCAGGGCCCGCCGGCGCCTCCGCAGCAGCGGGACTCCTTCGAGTACCAGGGCTCGCGGCCGTCGCAGGTAAACCGGCCTGCCGAGCCTCTCGCGCCCGAGGAGGCGGGCCGGCCGGGTCCGCCGCCTTCGTTCCAGCAGGGCCCGCCGCCCCCGCCCGCCTTCCAGCAGCAGTCGTCGTCCCCCTTCGAGCGGCAGGGGCAGCAGGGCCCGCCCGGGACGCCGTCGCCCTTCGAGCCGCAGGGCCCGGGGCCGCAAGGTCCGCTTTCGCCCTTCGAGCCGCAGGGGCCCGGACAGCAAGGTCCTGGACAGCAGGGGCCGCCTTCGCCGTTCGAGCAGCAGGACCCCGGACAGCAAGGCCCTGGACAGCAGAGGCCGCCTTCGCCGTTCGAGCCGCAGCGGCAAGGCCCGCCGTCGGCGTTCCAGCAGCAGTCCGCGCCTCCCGCGCCGCCGCAGCCGCAGGCTCCGCGAACCGGCGGGGACGACGACTGGATGCTGCCGCCCCCCTCCCAGCAGCAGCCTCCGCAGTCCTTCCAGCAGGGATCTCGGACGCCCCAGGCCGCACAGCCCCCGCAGGGGCCGCAGGGACCGCAGCAGCCGTTCCCGGGCCAGGGGCCCGCCCAGAACCAGCACCAGAACCAGTCGCCCGGCAGCTGGTCGGCCGTCATCGCCCCGGACCGTGCGTACTTCTTGGCGATGATGCAGCGCAGCGGCCCCGAGGCGACCGGGCTGAACCTGCCCGCTTACTCCCCCGAGCAGCACCTCCCGCTCACCGGCAACCAGATCACCATCGGCCGCCGTCGGCACAGCACCGGGGAGTCCCCCGACATCGATCTGGCCGTGCCTCCGGAGGATCCGGGTGTCTCGCACCAGCACGCCGTGCTGGTGCAGCAGCCGGACGGCACCTGGGCCGTCGTCGACCAGAACTCCACCAACGGCACCACGCTCAACGGCGCCGAGGACCCGATCCAGCCCTATGTCCCCGTCCCGCTCCAGGACGGCGACCAGGTGCACGTCGGAGCCTGGACGACGATCACGGTCCGCCGCGGCTGAGCCCAGGACCCGGTGCCGGGTACCGGGGTCCTAGGACCTCGGTACTCGGCCGCTGCGTCTGCGACGATGGACGGGTGACAGAGATTCCGCGCGACACGCTTCAGGAGCAGACCTTCTACGAGCAGGTCGGCGGCGAGGAGACCTTCCGGCGCCTGGTCCACCGGTTCTACCAGGGTGTCGCGGACGACCCGCTGCTGCGGCCGATGTACCCGGAGGCGGATCTGGGGCCGGCCGAGGAACGCTTCGCGCTGTTCCTGATGCAGTACTGGGGCGGCCCCCGCACATACAGCGATCACCGGGGCCACCCCCGGCTGCGGATGCGGCACGCCCCGTTCCAGGTGGACCGCGCGGCACACGACGCCTGGCTGGCCCACATGCGGGTGGCCCTCGACGAGCTCGGCCTGTCCGCCGCTCACGAGCGGCAGCTGTGGGACTACCTCACGTACGCCGCCGCCTCCATGGTCAACACCGAGGGCTGACCCCTCCTCCAGGACGCGGCATCCTCCGGAGCTCGGAGGATGCCGCGAGCGCGTCGGAGGGATGCGCCGGGCCCGTGCGGCGGAGTGAGGCGCGGGCTCAGGCCGTCCCGACCGTCACGGCGAGGGTGCCCAGCCCGCCGCCCGCGCCGCGGAGGGCGATCGAGCCGAACGGCGTGCGCAGCCGCAGCCATGAACCGGCGGCGAGCAGCGCGACGGGGAAGCCGGGCGACGGCCGCAGGAAGCCGAGGGACTGGGCGGCGTGCACCGCGCGCAGCGGGAGTTCGGTGTCGCCGACCGTGCGGGACCAGATGTCGCGACCGATCAGGTCGCGTTCCGCCCGCGTACGCCGGTCCTCGGGCAGGGCCGCGTCGCGGGCCCGGAATTCGGCCACGGCACCGGTGAGCGCGGTGCGCAGGGATTCCGGCCCCGGGAGCCCGGGGCGTTCCTGCCAGCCCCCGCGCGGGGGCAGTACCCCGGTCCACGGCGGACCGGTGACGGGCTGGGGCAGGGCGCCGGGCCCGGCCGCTTCGTCCGGGTCCAGCGCTTCGAGGAGTTCACCGGCCGACACGGTGGTGTCGAAGTCGTGCGTGCCGGACAGCCGCGCCGTACGGATCGCGAGGACCTCGAACGACGGCGGCCGGCCGAACACCGCCAGTGCGCTGCCGCCCGCCTGGAGGCGGACGGCAGCGGCCCGGTCGTAGTGGAGCAGCCGGCCGAGGAAGGCGGCGAGGTCCGCCGCCTCCCTCGCGTCGGCGAACTGCAGCGACCGCACGGGCACCGTCATGCCGCAGCCGGCTCCTGGTCGAGGTACTCCTGGAGGAAGTGCTTCTCCTCGGCGGTGATCCGCCGGGGCCGCTCCTCCACCAGGTTGTAGGGCACGACGATCGTCGACGCCCTGACGTAGACCTGCTCGGGGTCCTTGACCTCGTACGCGATGGTCAGCGACGCGGCGCCGATCTTCGTGACCCAGGACTCGACGGTCACCGGCGCGTGCCGGTGGACCAGCGGGCGCACGTAGTCGATCTCGTGCCGGGCCACGACGGACCCGCCGGCGAAGGACGGCGAACCGTCCCCCGGCGCCAGCCGGAACATGAAGTCGATGCGCGCCTCCTCCAGGTAGCGGAGGAAGACCACGTTGTTCACGTGGCCGAAGGCATCCATGTCCGACCAGCGCAGCGGGCAGCTGTAGATATGACGGGCCACGATCAGCCTCGCGTGAGCTTCTTGTACGTGGCACGGTGCGGGCGGGCCGCGTCCGCACCGAGGCGCTCGATCTTGTTCTTCTCGTACGACTCGAAGTTGCCCTCGAACCAGTACCACTTGGAGTCGCCCTCGTACGCCAGGATGTGCGTGGCGACGCGGTCCAGGAACCAGCGGTCGTGGGAGATGACCACGGCCGCACCGGGGAACTCCAGCAGCGCGTTCTCGAGCGAGGACAGGGTCTCGACGTCGAGGTCGTTGGTGGGCTCGTCGAGGAGCAGCAGGTTGCCGCCCTCCTTGAGCGTCAGCGCCAGGTTGAGGCGGTTGCGCTCACCACCGGACAGGACACCGGCCGGCTTCTGCTGGTCCGGGCCCTTGAAGCCGAAGGCGGAGACGTACGCCCGCGAGGGCATCTCGACCTGGCCGACGTTGATGTAGTCCAGCTCGTCCGACACGACGGCCCAGAGGGTCTTCTTGGGGTCGATGTTGGCGCGGGACTGGTCGACGTAGGAGATCTTGACCGTGTCGCCGACCTTGATGGCGCCGGAGTCCGGCGTCTCCAGGCCCTGGATCATCTTGAACAGCGTGGTCTTGCCCGCGCCGTTCGGACCGATGATGCCGACGATGCCGTTGCGCGGCAGCGTGAACGACAGGTCGTCGATGAGGACCTTGTCACCGAAGGCCTTCGAGAGGTTCTCGACCTCGACGACGATGGAACCGAGCCGCGGACCCGGCGGGATCTGGATCTCCTCGAAGTCCAGCTTCCGCATCTTGTCCGCCTCGGCCGCCATCTCCTCGTACCGGGCGAGACGTGCCTTGGACTTGGTCTGCCGGCCCTTGGCGTTGGAGCGGACCCACTCCAGCTCCTCCTTGAGCCGCTTCTGACGCTTCTCGTCCTTGCGGCCCTCGACCTTGAGGCGCGTGGCCTTGCGCTCCAGGTACGTGGAGTAGTTGCCCTCGTAGGGGATCGCGCGGCCGCGGTCGAGCTCGAGGATCCACTCGGCGACGTTGTTCAGGAAGTACCGGTCGTGGGTGACGGCCACCACGGCGCCCGGGTACTTCGAGAGGTGCTGCTCCAGCCAGTTCACCGACTCGGCGTCGAGGTGGTTGGTGGGCTCGTCGAGGAGGAGGAGGTCCGGGGCCTCGATCAGCAGCTTGCAGAGCGCCACACGGCGCTTCTCGCCGCCGGAGAGGTTGTTGACGGGCCAGTCGCCGGGCGGGCAGCCCAGGGCGTCCATGGCCTGCTCCAGCTGCGCGTCCAGGTCCCACGCGTTGGCGTGGTCCAGGTCCTCCTGGAGCTTGCCCATCTCGTCCATGAGCGCGTCGGAGTAGTCGGTCGCCATGAGCTCGGCGACCTCGTTGAAGCGCTTGAGCTTGCCCATGATCTCGGCGGCGCCGTCCTGGACGTTCTCCAGTACGGTCTTGCTCTCGTCGAGCTTCGGCTCCTGCATGAGGATGCCGACGCTGAACCCGGGGGCCAGGAACGCGTCGCCGTTGGACGGCTGCTCCAGGCCCGCCATGATCTTCAGCACCGTGGACTTACCGGCGCCGTTGGGGCCCACCACACCGATCTTCGCGCCGGGCAGGAAGTTCAGGGTGACGTCGTCGAGGATCACCTTGTCGCCATGCGCCTTGCGCGTCTTGCGCATGGTGTAGATGTACTCAGCCAAGAGAAACCGTCCGGCAGCAATAGAGGTGTGGGCAGATACACCCATCTTGCCTGACGTCCGCACCCGGATGGAAACCAGTCCGGTCCCCGGTACACGTCTTCCGGCCGCCGGGAACACGACGGGGCCCGGTACGGATGTCCGTACCGGGCCCCTCACCGGCGCGTTCTCACGAAGCGCCCGTGGTCACATCACGTACTTACTGACCGCTGGTCTGCGGCTTCTTCCGGCGGAGCAGGAAGACCGCGCCGCCACCGAGGACGACGAGGGCGATGGCGACACCCGCGATCACGGGGGTGGCGCTGGAGCCGCCGGTCGCGGCGAGGTCGCCCTCGGCGCCGGTGGAGCTGGTGCCGGTCTGAGCGGGAACGGGCTCGGAACCGGTCTGGGTCTCGGTGTCGTCACCCTCGGCCGGGGCGGGGGTGCCTGCGGTCTCGCAGTCCAGGACACCCTTGAAGTTCTCGCTGAAGCCGCCGGGGCCGGTGATCGTGAAGTCGTACGCCTGGTCCTCGGCGACCGGGATCGTCACCGTCCGGGTCTCACCCGCGGGGATGGTGTGCTTCGTGCCGGCGAGCTCGAAGGTGAAGGGCTCGTCACCCTTGTTGCCCGCGGTGATGTCCACGCCGCCCTTGGCGCAGTTCTTCTCGGCGGTGAGCGCGGGGACAGCGCCCTTCTCGGCCCAGGCGGCGGTCGCCGTCGCGGTGACCGTGGACTCGCTGGAGCCCGCCAGGATCATGGTCTGGCTCTTGGTCACCCCGGCGAAGACGCGGCCGACGGGCACCGAGGTGGTGGCCTGGACGGTCAGCGCGGCGGAGCCGTCTGCGGCGTCCTCCGGAATGTCGAAGTAGAGGCCGGTGCCGTCGGTGGCCTGGGTGACGGGCTTGCCGTCCTTGTCGGTGACCGTGACCCCGCTGGCGGCGGCGTCGGCGGGCGGCGCCACGGAGACCTGGTCCGCGTTGGTGTGGACGGTGATCGGGCCGAGCCGCTCACCGGCCTTGCCGGACACCGCGGCCGGGTCCAGGGCCACGGAGGCCTTGGGCTCCGCCACGTTCTCGGCCTTGCCCTCCAGCCAGTCGGCGAGCTTCTCCGCCTGCTCGTCGGACGCCGTCACATCGGCGTCGTCCGAGAAGCGCCAGATGGCGACCTGGGTACCCGCCGCAGCGGTCTTCTCGGTGAGCGGACCGGTGCCGGCCTCCTTGGCGAGCGCCGCGAGGTCGTCGATCTTCGGGTAGGAGTGCTCCAGGATCCAGCGGATCTTGCCGGCGTCGTTGTTGGCGCCGAGCGAGGTCTGGTCCCAGGGGGTCTCCAGGTACTTCGCCAGAGGCTGGGTGGGGTTGTGGATGTCGATGCAGTACGTCTTGAGCGTGCCGCCGCCGTCGACGTTCATCTCGAACAGACCGGCGGGGAGCTTCTGGGTCTTGGGCTCCTTGCCGTCCTTGCCCTCGATGCGGAGCACGGCGTGGTCGTAGGTCTTCAGCCCGTCCAGGACGGCGGTCGCGCCGCCCTGGTGCTGGCCGGTCTCGTCCGCTGCCGCCGCAGTGGCGCCGACGAGGGTCCCTGCCGCGACGAGGCCCGAGGCCAGGACCGCGACGGCCACCCGGGCGAGGCCGCGGCCCCGCCCGGCACGGCCCGGCTCCTGATCGTTTCGGCGACCCCCGCTCAGGCTCCGTATGGACTGCTCAGTCGTCACCTTGGACGACGAAGCGGTTACTGAAGACACAGAAAACACAGAATTCCCCTCCGGGCGAGGCCTTCACGCATGGTTCACGTGTGGGAGGTGCCTCGCCAGCAAACTCAAGTGCCGCATGAGTACTGGGGAATCGTAAAGAGCAAGTGAAGAACAGTCCCCCTTCATACCGTCAGATAACCATTCCGAATCGCAATCGTTATCGGCGGCTTCGGCGCGCCCCGGTGTTCAGGACACGGAAACCATGTCCGTGGCCGGTTTCTGACGATGTGCCGGGGCCGTCAGTGCCGGTTCGCCTCTGACCACCCTCCGGAACGCGGACGTGCCCCTCGTCAGATCATGTCCCACGGCCACGGCTTCGACGTCCACGGAGGTCTTCCACACTCCGTCCCGCTCCTCCTCGCGCACCTTCAAACGGCCGTGCACGACCAGGGGTTCTCCGACGGCGACCGATCCGGACAGATTCGATGCCAGCGTCCGCCGGGTCCACACCGTGTAGAAGCTGGTGCGGCCGTCCGCCCAGATCTGCTTCTCGCGGTCCCACCGCCGGGGCGTCACCGCCATGCGGAAACGCGCCACGGGCCCCGTCGCCGCCTCCCGGAAGTCCACCGGGGTTGCGGCATTTCCCACCAGCGTCACCCATGTGTCGTTCATTTCCCGTCCCCCGTTTCGTCTGTCCTGTCCGACGCCCGGCCAGATGTCCGGCCGGCCGGCTGCCCTGCTCCGGCCGATGTCCCGTCCGGCACCGGACGGCCGCACCCGGTGGCAAAGGAGCCCGGCGGGCGTGGGCCCGCCGGGCCCGCCACCCCCCGCGGTCCCGAGCGGGCCGCCGACCTCCATGCTGGACGGAATGCGGGAATGCCGCTGACGCCTGTGGATTACCGGCCGGTTGTGGAAAACTCCGTCACCGTCACGTACCTCTCACGCACCTCGCGATAGCGCGCCAGTTCCGCGGCGACCGGGTCGAGGACCCTGGCCCGCCCGCACCCCGCAGCCGCCTCGCGCAGCCGCCGCTCGGCCTCCTGCCCGTACCGGCGTGCGGGACCGCGGGCCGCGGCCGCGCACGCCCATTCCACGAGCGGTCCGCCGACCACTCCGGCCGTCATGAGGAGCGCGGGGGTGACCAGCCCCGGTTCGATCACCCCGACGATCTGACCCATGAGCCACAGCCCGCCGAAGATCTGGAGCAGCGTCATCGAGGCCTGCGCCAGCACCGCGGCGGGCCACCACGCGGGGCGCGGCGGCCTGGCCCCACGACCGCCGGGGGCCCCGGGGACGGGCCGGTCCGCGGACCGGGATCCGGCTACCGCGGACCCCTTCGTCTCCGGATCCGCCGTGCCGGACGTCGCGGTCGACGCCGCCGTACGACCCCGGCCGTTGACCGCCCGGGCCTGTGCGGTCCGCGCCAGCTCGTCCAGCGCCTCCGGCAGTCCCTTCGCCCCGTTGACCGCCGCCTCCCGCACGGCCTGCGCCCACGGCGTGGGCAGCCCGTCGACGGCGTCGTCGGACAGCTTCCGCACGGCCTGCTCGACCCGCTGCCTGGCGGTGAGTTCCTCCTCCGGCGGGGCGAGCGCCTGCGCCATGAGGTCCAGGCCGCCGCCACCGAGCTGCCGGGTGGACTGGTACCAGCGCCACAGCCTCAGCCACGGCGTCCCGCAGGCCCGCCCCGCGTTCCTGCGCCACTCGCGTTCCGCGGCCTGCCCGGCGGCGGACGCGCCCACGGCTTCGGCCAGCCGGTCGGTGAACTGCTCACGGGTCCGCTCCCCGAGTCCCGGCCGCCCATCGGCGACGTACACGGGCCGGAGCCTCGAGGCCGCCGCGTCCACATCGGCGGAGAGCCGCCGCATGGCCGCCGTACGGTCCTGGACGAACCGGCCGAGCAGCTCGCGGAGGTCACCCACCCCGCGGCCGGTGAGTGCGGACAGGGGCATGACGGTGGCACCGGGCTCACCGTGCTCCCCCACCGCCATCCCGTCCTCGTCCAGCAGCCGGCGCAGGTCGTCGAGGACGATGTCGGCTGCCTCGCCGGGCAGCCGGTCGATCTGGTTGAGGACGACGAAGGTGATCTCCGCGTGCCCTGAGAGCGGTCGCAGATAGCGTTCGTGCAGGGCCGCGTCGGCGTACTTCTCCGGGTCGACGACCCAGATCACCGCGTCGACCAGTGCCAGCACCCGGTCCACCTGGTCCCGGTGGCCGGTCGCCGCGGAGTCGTGGTCGGGCAGATCCACCAGCACCAGACCCTGCAGCGCCTCGTCGACGTCCGTGCCTCCCTGGACCGGCCTGCGCCGCAGCCTGCCGGGAATGGCCAGCCGGTCCAGCAGCCCTGCGGCACCGTCGGTCCAGCTGCAGGCGATCGGCGCGGACGTCGTAGGCCTGCGCAGTCCGGTCTCGGAGATCTGGACGCCCGCGAGTGCGTTGAAGAGGGTCGACTTCCCGCTGCCGGTGGCGCCGGCGATGGCGACGACCGTGTGCCGGGAGGAGAGCCGCTGCCGCGCCGACGCCTCGTCGAGCACCCGCCCCGCTTCGGCGAGCACGGCGCCGTCGAGCCGGGCCCTGGACAGCCCCACGAGCTCGCGCAGGGCGTCGAGCCGGGGACGCAGAGGGCTGTCGGGCAGCCCGTACGCCTCGGCCTGGGGCCGTACGCCGTCGTCGGAGGGACGTTGCGGCCGTGCCCCCTCCTGTACGGCGTCGGCGGCGCGCCGCGCGATGAGCCCGTCGTCCCAGGTCCGCCCCTGCGGCTCCTCGGCGCCCTCGGCCCGGTCGTGGCCAGTGACAGCGGTCATCGCCTCCACCTCTCCTTCTGCAGTACGGACAGCGCGGCGATCAGTTCGGCCTGCGGTTCCGGGGCGACTTCGAGCGCGTCCAGCGGGGTGAGCCGCCGGTCACGTTCGCCGTGCAGCACCTGGTCCAGGCAGCCGGCGAGGAGGACCCCGCCCTTGTCCCGCAGGCGCAGCGCACCCTGCGCGCCGATCCGTTCGGCGAGCTGTTCCCCCGCGCCCCGGGCCCGCCGCCCGCCGAGCAGAGCGGCGGCCAGCAGCGCCGCCACGGTTTCGGCGTCGGGTGCGGCGCCGCGTTCCAGCAGCCGCGCCTCCTCCTCGGCCAGTTCCTCCAGGACCCGCCGCCAGCGCCGTACGGCCATGGCGATCCGGCCCTGAATGTCCTCCGCCGGCCCCCATCCGCCCAGTTCCCGGCCGGCGTCCTCGTACCGGAAGTCCCCTGCCGCGGGCTCCCGCTGCCAGCTGGCGCGGATCTGTTCGTCGGCGGCGGCCACCGCGCACTGGAGCAGGGCGGCCAGGCTCTCCACGAGCGCGTCGAGCAGCTCCTCGGCGGTGCTGTAGAGCGGGTATCCGCGCCACCGGGTGCGCGCGGCGCCCGCGAGCACGGCGCCGTTCTGGAGCCGCCTGCGGACGCGTGACGACTCCTTGCCGTACGCCTCCTCGACCATCCCCGTCAGCCGGACCGCCGCCGCGTACTGCGCGGCGACGGCCCCGGCCAGTTCGGGCATCCGGACGTTGAGCGAGTCGATGACCCCGGACGCCGTGCGCCCCACCGCCTGCTGACGGGCCGCCGGATCCTGCGCGCGGTGGGTGAGCCAGGCGCGCAGCGGCGCGACGGCGGTGGTGGGCAGCAGGCCCCTGCCGCCGCCCGCGGACTCGGGCAGCTCGGGGATGGTGAAGCGGGGGACCTCGCCGAGCCCGGCCCGGGTGAGGAGGGCCGCGTACTGCCGTGAGACTTCGCCGATCACCTGGTGCGGCACCCGGTCCAGGACGGTGACGAGGGAGGCGTCGTACTCCTTGGCGGTACGCAGCAGGTGCCAGGGGACGGCGTCGGCGTACCGGGACGCCGTGGTCACCATGACCCAGACGTCGGCGGCGCAGATGAGTTCGGCGGCCAGGACCCTGTTCCGTACGACGAGCGAGTCGATGTCCGGGGCGTCCAGCAGTGCCAGACCCCGGGGCAGGGTGGCAGCGGTCTCCACGCGCAGCACGGTGTCGTCCTGGTCGCCGTCCGCCCCGAGGTGGTCGAGGCCGTCCGGGTCCTGGCTCCGCCCCGGGGGCAGCCACACCCTGGTCAGTTCGGGCAGTACCCGCACCCCGGCGAACCAGTGGTGGTCGTCCGGGTGGCAGACGAGCACCGGGGTCCGCGTGGTCGGGCGCAGCACACCGGCCTCACTGACCCTGCACCCCACCAGCGAGTTGACGAGCGTCGACTTCCCCGCGCCGGTGGAGCCCCCGATCACCGCGAGCAGCGGCGCCCCGGGATCCTTGAGCCGTGGCACCAGGTAGTCGTCGAGCTGGGCGAGCAGTTCGGTCCTCGTCTGCCGGGCGCGCGCGGCCCCTGGCAGAGGGAGTGGAAGACGCACGGCAGCGACACGGTCGCGCAGGGCGGAAAGTGCGTCGATGAGCTGGGGCCGTACATCCATGGTTACCACATGCGAAGAATGCCCAATTTTGAAGCCTTTTTGAAGCGTATAGGCCCCTCTGCGCGGCGGATCCACCCCAGGGGACAGAGGGGACGAGTGGGGCGCAGGCATAACGAGTGCACAACACCCGGGGCGCGAGGCGCTAAAAGCGGTGCATGAATCGTACCCACCTGCGATTATCGGTTCGCTTCACCGAACCTCCACATCGTGCCACGCAGGTGAAGCAACCGGGGCAGGGCGATCGGAGCCCTATCCTTGTCCCGGCAAGGTCACGGATGGCTTGTTCCAGCGCCCTCCGGGCCACCGAGGCCTACACCGGCCCCCGTAGCTCAGTGGATAGAGCAGGCGCCTTCTAAGCGCTTGGCCGCAGGTTCGAGTCCTGCCGGGGGCGCACAGCGTGCACCACTGCGAGGCCCTCCGACCCGGAGGGCCTTTTCGCTGGTCAGGCGCATAATAATGGGCCCCGCGTAGCAGGAACGTAAGCGTCTGACCGGCCTGGTGCGATCACGCGCGCGGTCCACCTCCCACGCGTTGCCGCGGGGGCCCACGGAGAGCCCGCTGAGAGGTCCTCCGCACCTTCCGTCAACGTGCGTCGGGCAGCTCCGGGGAAGCCGGCGGCGGCGCCCGATCCCGAAACGGCCCGGCCGTGTGCGCGCCGGGCCGTGCATGCGTGTGTGTGAACCCCGGGCCGGGGTCCGTTCAGTTGAAGGGGACGGCGTCCGTCGGGGAGGTGTGCCAGTTGGTGACGATCGGGTCCTGGACGGTGATGGTGCCGACCGACAGCGAAACCGGGTCGGGGTCGGAGTCACCGACGGCGACGATGATGCTGTCCAGTTCCTTGCCACCGTTCCCGCCGGTGCTCTTCGGGTTCACCCCGGCGTACGCGGTGGTACCCCCACTCAGCGTGATCGGCTGGCCGACGGACTGCTCCGCGGGCCCCGCCTCGGTCCCGTCGGAACCGAACGCCACGGTCGGAAGCGCGGCCGGCAGGATGCAGCTGATGCCCGACTTCGCCTTCGCGATGACCAGGATGTATCCGCCGGCCTGCGTCTCGGACCGGGTGCTCCAGTTGATGTCGTTGGCGCCGCAGCTCTGCCCGACAGGCTTCCTCGTACCGTCGCCGGTGTCGGCTCCGGAGCCCGCCCCGTCCTCGGTCCCCTTGCCGCCTGAAGCGGAGCCCTTGTCGGCGCTCCCACCGCTGTCCGGGGTGGACGAGCCGGACGGGGTGGCCGCAGCGCTCTCGTCCGACGCGGCGGGCGAGGAGCTCTGCGCGGCGCCGGCGTCCGTGGCCGAGTCCTGACACGCCGTCATGAGCAGGGCGCCGCCCACGAGAACTGCGGTTACGAGAAGGGCGCTGCGACGATTGCCGGACATGAAATCCCCTTGTGGATCAGCGATCGGGACCGAATCGGTTCGGGCCCTCGTTGCTTGCATGATCACTATGAGGGGGCTCCGGGCCCGGGGGATCCCGGCGCCTTCGTTCCGGGACAACGCCGTCACAGACCGGTGACATGACGCCTCCGGCCGCTGCACCGGGGCTGGGAAGTTGCGGACACGAATCCAATCGATACGCCCGTTTTGGACGTCCGTGCCTTCCCAATGGCCACCCCTGGGACATATCCGGATGAATGGCTGTCCGGGTTGAAGCACCGGCCTATATCCGGCCATCCTTCCGCTATGTCTCTCGCGTCCCCCGCCCTCGATGTGTCCAGCCTGCGTGACTACGCCTACGAGTGGGCGGTGGTGGACGTGGAGACCTCCGGGCTGGTGGCGCGCCGGGACCGGGTGCTCTCCGTCGCCGTGGTGACCCTCGGACCGGACGGTGTGCAGACCGGTGAGTTCTCGGCGCTGCTCAACCCCGGCTGCGACCCCGGGCCGGTCCATGTGCACGGGCTCACCTCCGAACGGCTGCGGGGTGCGCCGGTCTTCGGGGACATCGCCGGAGAGATCGCCGCGATGCTCCAGAACCGGGTGCTGGTCGCGCACAACGCCCAGTTCGACTACGACTTCCTCGCTCACGAATTCGCCCGGGCGGGGCTGCGGCTGCCCGTCGCCCAGCGTCTGTGCACCCTGGCGCTGAACCGGCGGGTGGATCCGCCGACCGATGATCTCCGGCTGGGCACGCTGGCCGCCCACTACGGGGTCACGCAGCTGGCGGCCCACGACGCCCTCGACAACAGCCGCGTGCTGGCCGGGGTGCTGCGCGGCACGCTGCGGGATGCGGCGCAGCTCGGTCTGCCGCTGCCTCTGGTGGCCTGCCCGCCCCGTCAGGACCCGAAGTTCACGCCCCGGTCGCCCAAGGCCTCGTGCGACTTCCGCAATCCGGGGCGGCTCACCGCCGACGGCCCGTTGGTCCAGGGCATGAAGGTCGCCGTGACCGGGGAGACGGCCACTCCCAGGCCGGAGTTGATCGATCGTATCGCCGCCGCCGGGCTGAATCCGATGTCCTCCGTCAGCCGCCACACCAGCGTCCTGGTCACCAACGACGACGCCTCGGGCTCCGCGAAGGCGCGGCGCGCCCACGCGGAAGGCGTCCCCGTCATCGACGAGCTCACCTTCCTGCGCCTGCTCGGTGACGTACGCCCCGGCAACCGGCACGGGGGGACGACCGGCGCTCCGGCCCTGATCCCTGCCCCTGTCCTTGCCCCGGCCGCTGCTCCTACCCCTGTTTCTGTCCCGGCCGCTGCTCCGGCCTCCGTGACCGCTCCCGTGACCGCTCCTCCGCTGACGGGTGAGGTGGCGCCGCCGCCCGCGTCTCCCGTTCCGCCCCCGGTGGCGATCCCTCCGGCGCGCGAACCGCGGAAGGCGGCTGTGCCGTCCGGGGTGCCCGGCAAGCCGCTGGCCGGGCGGCGGGTGCTCGTCCTCGGCGGCACACACCCCGAGGCCGTGGCTGCCCGCACCCGCGTCGTCGAGCTCGGCGGGTCCGCCGCGATCAACCTCTCCGCGAGCGTCACCGACGTCGTGCTCCTCGCCGGGGGAGCGGCCGACCGGCGCATGCGCCGGATCACCTCGCTCGAGTTCCCCACCCATGAGGCCGCCTGGATCGAGGCGCCGACCACCGAGCCGCACCGTGACCGGAGCGGACGGGGGCAGGCCGAACACGTACTGCCCCGAGGAGGGGTAGTGGACCTTCCCCACGGTCAGGCCTCAGCGGTCCCGTGGACCGTCACGGCCACCTGGGGCCAGCAGACGGACTGCGAGATCGACATCGTCGCGTTCGTCGTCGACGAGGACGAACAGGTGTCCTTCGACGAGGACTTCGTGTTCTACGGTGCCCCGGAGAACCCGGCCGGCACCGTACGCATCCTCGGCGACGGCCCCACCGAACAGACCGTCAGTGTCAGTCTCGGCTCGCTTCCGCCCTCGGTCGGCAGGGTCGTCGTCGCGGCGGCCATCGACGGCGAACCGACCTTCGGCGACGTCGGAGCGATCCAGATCACCGCGGGCCCCGGGACCAGCGCGGCGCCCCTCGCCCAGTCCACACTCGACGCCGCCACCACGGAGCGCACCATGCTGCTCGTCGAGCTCTACCGCCGCGGACCGCTGTGGCGGCTGCGTACCGTCGGGCAGGGGTACGACCACGGCCTCGGCGCCCTCGCCCGTGGCTACGGAGTCGATGTCGCGGACTGACGGGCGGCGTGGAGGCGGCGGGCGCCGCTGATCCGGTCGCGTGTCGGTCCGCGGCCCACAGCGTCCGGGAGGACGGCCTCCGGCTCCCAGGGCCCCGGGGCGCCACAAGGGTCCGCAAGGAGCCGGGGCGGCGGCCGGAAGCCGGGTCCGGGATCAGTCAGCGGCCGGCCACGCCCGTCCGTACGGGAGCGGGGCGAGGGCGAGGCGCAAGGGGCAAGGGGCGAGGGGCGATGCCCGCTCGTCGTTTCCTTGCCCCGTCGCCCGTCGTCTTCGCCCGTCGCCCGTCGTCACCGTCCTTCGCGCGAGATCACACGAGGTGCCGGGGCCGCCCCCACCGGGGCACGGGCCTTCGTATCGAGGAGGGGGTCCTCATGGCGGTCGTCGACCTCAGCGCCGGGCTCGGGCCCGTCGGCGACGGCCCTGGGCACCGGGGCGGCCCGGTACCGGGTCGCGGGGTCAGCCGCCGAGCCGCTCCACCAGGTCGGGCACGTCCGCGAAGGAGTCCAGGACGTGGTCCGGGGCGGTGTCGGCCGCCGCGTGCGTCTCGGGCAGGTACTTGCCGGTCTTCACCAGAACGCCGGTGATGCCATGGCGCTGGGCGGCCAGCACGTCCGACTCGATGTCGTCGCCCACCATCAGCGTCTCGGAGGGGGAGGCGCCCAGATGGGCCAGGGCCGCGGCGAAGAACGCCCCGGCCGGCTTGCCGGTGACGGCGGCCTCGGTACCGGCCGCACGTTCCAGGCCCTCGAGGAAGGCACCCGTGTCGAGGGTGAGGCCTCCGGAGGTGCGCCAGTACAGGTTCCGGTGCATGGCGACGAGCCCGGCGCCCTGCTGTAGATGACGGAACGCGCGGTTGAGTGCGGTGTACGTGAACGCGGCACCCGCTCCGCCCAGGACGACGACGTCCGGTACCGCGCCCTCGTCGTCCTCCTCCTCGACCAGCGTCACCCCCGAGAGGTCGTTCCGGACGTCGCCGCTGTTGATCAGCAGGCAGCGCGCCTCCGGGTGGTGCTCGCGCAGATACGCGGCGGTGACGGCGGGCGCGGTGAGGATGTCGTCGGGCCCGACGGGGAAACCCGCCCCGACGAGCCGCTCGGCGATCCCGGCGCGGGTCCGTGACGTGGTGTTGGTGACCAGCACCAGCGGAATGTCGGCGGCGCGCAGCCGTCGCACGGCCTCCACCGCACCGGGCAGCGGCTCCCAGGACACCGTGAGCACGCCGTCGATGTCGATCAGGACCGCTCCGATTCGTTCCATGCTCCTGACCGTCCCCGACTTGCCGAAAAGGCGCAAATGGGATTGTTTCGAAGGTGGGGGCGGTGTGTCCGCCGCAGGGCGGCGGAGTTCTTCGTTCCGCCCGCCCCTCGCCTCAGACGTTGGAGGTGAACCACCGTGCTGTTCACCGACCGCACGGACGCCGGGCGGCAACTCGCCGGAGCTCTCGGACACCTGCTGCCGCGCGACCCCGTCGTCCTGGGACTTCCCCGCGGCGGAGTACCGGTGGCATTCGAGGTGGCGCATGCGCTCCGCGCCCCGCTCGACGTGATCGTGGTCCGCAAGCTGGGCGTTCCGTACCACCCGGAACTGGGCTTCGGCGCGATCGGCGAGGGCGGGGTGCGCGTCATCAGCGACGAGATCGTCCGGCATGCCGGGGTGCGGGAGGAGGACCTCGAGTCCGTCGAGCGCGCCGAGTCCGCGGAGCTCCTCCGACGGGCCGGGGCGTACCGGGAGGGCCGGCCGCGTCTCCCCCTCACCGGCCGGACGGTGGTCGTGGTCGACGACGGGATCGCCACCGGGGCGACCGCCAGAGCCGCGTGCCGGGTCGTACGGGCGCAGGGCGCCGCCCATGTCGTCCTGGCGGTGCCGGTGGCATCGCCGGACGCCGTCGCCCGGCTGCGCGACGACGTGGACGAGGTCGTGTGCCTCTCCACACCGAGCCTCTTCTCCGCCGTGGGCGAGTGGTACCGGGACTTCTCCCAGACCTCCGACGAAGAGGTCGTCACCCTCCTGGCGCGGTCGCCGGCGGGAAGGGCGCAGACGGGAGGGGCGCCTGCGGCCGAGGAGGTCGAGGTGGACGCGGGCGGGGTGGTACTCGCCGGGGATCTGGTGCTCCCCGCGGGCACCGGGGCGGTCGTGGTGTTCGCCCATGGTTCGGGCAGCAGTCGCCACAGCCCCCGCAACCGCTCCGTGGCGACCGCGCTGAACGGGGCCGGTCTGGGCACCCTGCTCCTCGACCTCCTCACCCCCGGGGAGGAGGTCGACCGGGCCAATGTCTTCGACATCGGGCTGCTGGCCGGAAGGCTGGCGGACGCCACACACTGGCTGCGGCGCCGCGCGGCCGTCCCGGTCGGCTCCTTCGGTGCGAGCACCGGGGCCGCGGCAGCGCTGCGGGCCGCCGCCGCGACCGATTCGGGGGTCGGCGCCGTGGTCTCCCGCGGAGGGCGCCCCGACCTGGCCGGGGCGGATCTGTCCGGGGTGCGGGCGCCGACACTGCTCATCGTGGGCGGCGACGACACGACGGTGATCGACCTCAACCGGCAGGCGCAGACGGCGCTCCACTGCGAGAACCGGCTCGACATCATCCCGGGCGCCACGCACCTGTTCGAGGAACCGGGCGCACTGGACCGGGTCGCGGAACTGGCCCAGGAGTGGTTCACCAGGCATCTGATGCCGGGCGACGGCCGGGGCTGAGGAGAAGCGGCCGGGAGGGGGGCCGAGGGCCACGACGAGCGGCCGCGTCCGGAGACCGTCCGGGGTGACGACGGCCGGAGGCGCCGGAGGCGTTCCGCGGACCGGCCGGGGGCGAAGACTACGGACTGCCGAATGGGCGCCGGGATCCGACCGAGGCTGACCGCGAAGGCCGAGAGTGCACCGGGGTCCGGCCGGGATCTCCCGTCGAGCCACCGGATACGCCTCGGGTGCCCCCACGCGCCCTGCCCTGCATCCTGCCCCCCGGGCAGGCGGCGCCACGAGGAGCGGGACATGCGGGTGGGGCACGTGGACGGCGCTGGCATCGGGCCGTATGCCGACGGGATACAGCGCGTGTACACGGACGTGTTCTCGGCGCCCCCGTGGAACGAGGACCCCGGGACGGCCGCCCTGTACGCAGGCCGGCTCGCCTCCGACGCGGCGCGAACCGGGTTCGCCGCCGCGCTCGCCCTCGACGACGCGGACGCCGCGACCGGCTTCGCCACCGCCTGGACCACGCCCGACGTCTTCCCCGCCGAACGCAGCTACGGGCAGGTCGCCGCCGCCCTCGGGCCCGACCGGGTCGCGGCATGGCTGTGCGGGGCCGTACAGGTGGACGAGCCGGCGGTCGCCCCCACCGCACGCGGCACCGGACTCGGCGCGCGGCTGCCGGCGGCAGTCACCGACGCGGCCCCGGACGGGCGGCGCCGGCTGCTCACCTCGGTACACGCGGAGGCCACGCCGGGCTTCTACGCGCAGGTCGGCCGGCACCGGCTCCCCGATACCGTCCCGGGCCGGGCGGGACTCGCCGTACTCCTCGGGCCCCGGCATCCGGCCCGGGCCCGCAGCGCCCCCTGACGCGCACCCGCAGCGCCTCCGGGGCGCTGAGACGGTGCACCCGACAACGATGCCGGGCGCGTGCCGCCGTCTCCGGCGGCGCGAAGTCGGCACTCCCTGTACGCACGTGTACGAGGAGCGATGCCCGACCGTGATGTGAATCGATTCAAGCGCGGGGAAGATAGTCGGCCACCCCAAAGACTGTCAAGAGCGCCCATCCATTCCCCCCATTCAGGTCGCACATCGCCCTCCTTGCGTGAACTTCTCGCCATCAACCCATTGACTGTGCCCGCAATCCCCGTTTAGCTTCCGAGCAACCTCATTGAAACCTTTCACGGCGCGTGGAGCGACACAGTCCCACCGCTGAGGAGCTCCCATGAACCAGTCCGCCCCGGACCCGGCCCCGGTCCTGGCCCTCAAGGGCGTGAGCAAGTCCTTCGGTGCCGTACGGGCCTTGCAGGACGTGTCCCTGCAGTTGTTCCCCGGCGAGGCCCACGCACTCGCCGGAGAGAACGGCGCGGGCAAGTCCACGCTGATCAAGGCCCTTGCCGGGGTGCACCGTCCGGACAGCGGCGAGGTGCTCCTCGACGGCGAGCCCGTCGTCTTCCACGGGCCGGCCGATGCCCGTGACGCCGGGATCGCGGTCATCTACCAGGAGCCCACGCTCTTCCCCGACCTGTCGATCGCCGAGAACATCTTCATGGGCCGCCAGCCCCGGCGCGCGCTGGGCCGCATCGACCGCAAGGCCGTGCACGCCACCACCGCCGGACTGATGCGCCGGTTGGGCGTCGATCTGTCCCCCGACCGGCCCGCCCGCGGGCTGTCGATCGCCGACCAGCAGATCGTCGAGATCGCCAAGGCGCTCTCCTTCGACGCCCGGGTCCTGATCATGGACGAGCCGACCGCCGCCCTGACCGGCAGTGAGACGGCCCGGCTCTTCTCCGTCGTCCAGACCCTGCGCGCCGAGGGCGCGGCCGTGCTGTTCATCTCGCACCGCCTCGACGAGATCTTCGAGCTGTGCCAGCGCGTCACGACCCTGCGCGACGGCCGGTGGATCTCCTCCGAACCCTTGGAGGAGCTCACCGAGGACGACCTGGTGCGCAGGATGGTCGGCCGTGACCTCGACGACCTCTACCCGAAGCAGGAGGCCGAGGTCGGCGAGATCGCCCTCTCGGTGCACCGGCTGACCCGCGAGGGCGTCTTCCGCGACGTGTCCTTCGACGTCCGCCGCGGCGAGATCGTCGCGCTGGCCGGGCTCGTCGGCGCCGGGCGGACCGAGGTAGCGCAGGCGGTCTTCGGTGTCGACCGGGCCGACGCGGGCGAGGTGAAGGTGGGCGGCACGGTGCTGCGGCCCGGCTCACCGACGGCGGCGATGGCCGCCGGGCTCGCTCTCGTACCCGAGGACCGGCGCCAGCGCGGGCTGGTCATGGATCTGTCGATCGAGCGCAACATCGGTCTCACCGGTCTGGACGAGGTCCGCAAGCGCGGGCTCGTCAGCCGGGCCCTGGAGCACGACCGGGCCGCCGACTGGGCCGTGCGCCTCCAGCTCAAGTACAACCGGCTGGCCGACTCCGTCGGTGTGCTGTCCGGCGGCAACCAGCAGAAGGTCGTGCTTGCCAAGTGGCTGGCGACCGGGCCTGCCGTACTGATCGTCGACGAGCCCACCCGCGGCATCGACGTCGGCACCAAGGCCGAGGTCCACCGGCTGCTCTCCTCGCTCGCGGCGGACGGCCTCGCCGTCCTGATGATCTCCTCCGACCTGCCGGAGGTCATCGGCATGGCCGACCGGGTGCTCGTGATGCACGAGGGCCGGCTCGTCGCCGAGATCCCGCGCGCGAGCGCCACCGAGGAATCGGTCATGGCGGCGGCCACCGGACGCAATGAAAGGGCAGCGGCATGACCACCACCATCGAGAGTCCGCCGGACACCGCGAAGGCGCCGCAGCGGAGTGCCTCCTCGCTCGTGGACGCGGTCTTCCGGGCCCGCGAGATATCCATCGCCGGGGCGCTGGTCCTGCTGATCCTCGGCACCTATCTCGCCAACCCGCTCTTCCTGTCCGACCAGGGCGTCAAGGACCTGCTGCTCAACGCGTCGATCCTGGTGCTCCTCGCGGTCGGTCAGTCCGCCGTGGTGATCACCCGCAACATCGACCTCTCGGTCGGTTCGGTCGTCGGCCTCTCCGCGTTCGCCTGCGGCAAGTTCGTCGCGGGGACCGACCACGGGGTACTGACGGTAATGCTCCTCGGCATCGCCATCGGCGTCGTCTGCGGACTGGTCTCCGGCGCCCTCGTCAGCTTCGGCAGGGTCCCGGCGCTCGTCGTGACCCTGGGCATGCTGTACATCATCCAGGGCATCGACTACTGGTGGGCGCAGGGCGAGCAGATCAGCGCCTCGGACGTGCCGGACGCGGTCCTGGGCCTGGGCAGCGGCAGCCTCCTCGGAGTCCCGTACCTGCCCCTGATCTCCCTCGTCCTGCTCGCGGCGACCGCGTACTTCCTCCGGAGCTACCGCTCGGGGCGTGAGCTCTACGCGATCGGTTCGAGCCCGGAGGCCGCCCGGCTCGCCGGCATCCCGATCCGCCGCCGGGTGCTCGCCGCGTACGCCTTCTCCGGAGCCGTCGCCGGCTTCGCCGGGGCCCTGTGGCTGGCCCGCTTCGGCACCGTCGTCGCGGACAACGCCCACGGCTGGGAACTGACCGTCGTCAGCGCCGTGGTCGTCGGCGGTGTCGCCATCACCGGCGGAACCGGCACCGTGTGGGGCGCCGCCCTGGGCGCCCTGCTGCTCACCACCATCGGCAGCGTCCTGGTCGTCCTGAAGGTGGACTCCTTCTGGCAGGGCGCCATCACCGGTGCGCTCCTCCTGCTGGCCATCAGCGTCGACCGGATCGTGAACCTGCGGATGACCGCCGCACTGAGGAAGAGGAGCGCCCGTCATGACCACGGCGCCTGACACAAAGACGGCTCCCGCGTCGCGGGCCTCTCTCGTACGCAGCCTGGCGCTGCGCTGGGACACCGCGGTCGGTGTCCTCCTGGTGGCGGTCCTCGTCGTCGGCCTCGGCAGCACGGAGGGATTCGGTTCGAGCGAGAACCTCGCGTTCGCCTTCAACGACATCGCCGAAGTCGCCATCATCGCCCTCCCGATGACCCTCCTGGTGGTCGCCGGGCAGGTCGACCTGTCGGTCGCCTCCATGCTGGGTCTGGGCAGCGCGCTGACCGGTGCGCTGTGGGAGGCGGGCTGGGCCTTCGAGACGATCGTGCCGGTGGTGCTCCTGGTGGGCGTCGCCGGAGGGCTCCTCAACGGCTGGCTGGTCACCAGGGTGGGCCTGCCGTCCCTGGCCGTCACCATCGGCACCCTGGCCCTCTACCGGGGTCTGGCCTCGGTGGCGCTCGGCAGCGACGCGGTGACGGACTTCCCGCAGACGTACGCGGACTGGGCCGTCGACACCACGACCGTCCCCGGCACCTTCCTCACGTACCCGGTCCTGTTGTTCATCGTGCTGGCCGCCGTCACCGCGGTGGTGCTGCACGCCACCGGTCTGGGCCGCTCGCTCTTCGCGATCGGCGCCCAGGAGGAGGCCGCGTACTTCGCCGGCATCCGGGTCAAGCGGATCAAGCTGCTGCTCTTCGTCGTGACCGGGCTGTTCTCCGCCTTCGCGGGTGTCATCTTCACCCTCCGGTACGGAAGTGCCCGCGCGGACAACGGACTCGGCTTCGAGATGCTCGTCATCGCGTCGGTCCTGCTCGGCGGCATCGACTTCGACGGCGGGAAGGGCACGCTGTTCGGCGCGGTCGCCGGTGTCCTGCTGATCGGCGTCCTGAAGAACCTGCTCACCCTCAACGACATCGCCAACGAGGTCCAGGTCATCGTGACCGGCCTGCTGCTCGTGGCGTCGGTCCTCACTCCACGCGTCATCGCCACGGTCGTCGAACGACGGCACAGGCGGGCCGCGAACACCCCCGCGCCCCAGTCGACCTGACGCTCTCCTTCCGCCGTACCTCTCCGAAAGGCACCACGCCGCCATGATGCTCCGCAATGCCGCTGGGCGCCGCGCCGTCGCGACCGCAGCCACCGCCGTCTCCCTCGCACTCGCCCTGACCGCCTGTTCCGGCACCACGAAGGACAGCAAGGACACGGGCGGCGGCGAGAAGGCCGCCGGCTCCGCGACGGCCGACCCGAACGCGCCGTTGAAGAAGGGCCTGAAGATCGCCTTCCTGCCCAAGCAGATCAACAACCCGTACGAGAAGATCGTCGACGAGGCGGGCATCGCCGCGGCGAAGGAGTACGGCGGCACGGGCAAGGAGGTCGGCCCGTCCGACGCCAACGCCTCCTCGCAGGTCAGCTACATCAACACGCTGATCCAGCAGCGTCAGGACGCCATCCTGGTCGCGGCGAACGACCCGAACGCGGTGTGCGGCCCGCTCAAGCAGGCGATGAAGAAGGACATCAAGGTCGTCGCGTACGACTCCGACACGGCGAAGGACTGCCGGCAGCTCTTCATCAACCAGGCCAGCTCCGAGGAGATCGGCCGGAGCCTGGTCCAGCACCTCGGCGAGCAGATCGGCTACAAGGGCAAGGTCGCGATCCTGTCGGCCACGCAGAACGCGACGAACCAGAACACCTGGATCGAGTTCATGAAGGAGGAGCTGAAGCTCCCCGAGTACAAGGGCATGGAGCTGGTCAAGGTCGCGTACGGCGACGACGCGGACCAGAAGTCCTTCCAGCAGACGCAGGGCCTCATGCAGGCCTACCCCGACCTCAAGGGCATCATCTCGCCCACCACGGTCGGCATGGCCGCGGCGGCCCGCTACCTGAGCGACTCCTCGTACAAGGGCAAGGTCGTGCTCAACGGGCTCGGTACGCCGAACCAGATGCGCAAGTACGTCAAGGACGGCACCGTCGAGCAGTTCTCGCTGTGGAACCCGGAGGAGCTCGGCTACCTCGGTTCGTACGCGGCCGCCGCGCTGGCGTCGGGGCAGATCACGGGTGCCGAGGGCGAGAAGTTCAAGGCGGGCAAGCTCGGCGAGTACACGATCGGCAAGGACGGTGAGGTCATCCTCGGCGAGCCGACGGTCTTCGACGCCAAGAACATTGACCAGTTCAACTTCTGAGCCCGGGAGCCGGCGTCACCATGCAGCGTGTCTGCTTTCTGCTGAAGGTCCGTGAGGACCGCAAGGACGAGTACCGCGAGCGGCATGCCGCCGTATGGCCGGAGATGCTGGCCGCCCTGTCCGGGGCAGGGTGGCACAACTACTCGCTCTTCCTGCGCGAGGACGGGCTGCTCGTCGGCTATCTGGAGACGGAGGACTTCGACGCGGCCCGTGAGGCGATGGCCGCGACCGAGGTGAACGACCGCTGGCAGCGGGAGATGGCGGAGTTCTTCGAGCAACCGGAGGCGCCGGACGAGGCGATGGTCCCGCTGACCGAGGTCTTCCACCTCGCCTAGTGCGGGTCGTGCCGGGCGCACGGGCTGCGGCTCCCGCTCCGGCCTGATCCGAACGACGGTCTCCGTGCATGCTTGAAGGGCCGCGCCCCCGTTGCGGGGGCCCGGCCCTTCACATGTCCGCGCCGGTCCGCGGGTGGGCGGAACCGGTCAGAGAGCGGCGACGGTCAGCAGGACGAAGGCGGCCAGGGAGAGCACGGTGCGGATCCGGTGGAGGTTGTTCCAGCGGGTTTCGAACGCGGTACGGGCGGCGCTGTCGTCGCCGCCCTCCGCTGCGGCGAGGGCGTTGTTCAGCGGAATGTTCCCCGCGACCGTGAGGACGTGGCCGGCGACGGCGCACAGGAGCGCGCCGAGGATCGCCGGCCGGTCGGACGCCTCCATGACGAGTGCGGCGGCGGGGAACCCGATCACCCCGGCGAAGAGGACGAGGAACGCCGGTCCGGGCACCTTCTCGTTGAAGCGGCGCATCGCGGAGGCGAACTGCTCGTCCGGCAGGGCCGCGAGGCCGGGCATGATCGCGATCATGAACGTCAGCATGAAGCCCGCGTAGAGGCCGGAGGTGAGCACGGCGGCCGGCAGGAGCGCAGAGGACATGGGGCACATGATGGCGCGGGGCCACCCCACTCGCACAGTGCTTTACGCACGGCCTCCGCGCAGCGCATCCCCTCCGGGCCCGCGCCTTCCGCACACCGGGTCCGCGCGGCTCGTGCGTCACGCCGGGCCCGTGCGTCACGCCGGGCCCGTGCGTCACGCCGGGCCCGTGCGTCACGCCGGGCCCGTGCGTCACGCCGTGCGGGCCCCCGGGCGGCGGTCAGCCGATCTCGCCCTCGCTCCCGCCGCCCGGCGGCTCGTCCCCGTCGCCGCCCTTGATCCGGTCGGCCTGCTCGATCGCCGTAGCGAGCTTCTCCACCGAGCTGTCCTCGGTGGTGGCGGCCAGCTTGCGTGCGTGCCGGGAGAGTTCGCCGAGCGCCGGGGTGCCCGGCAGGTCGCCGCCGCGCAGGATGTCCGCGAAGTAGGCGGCCACCGCCGTCACCTGCAGCCGGGAGTTCTTGCCGCCCCAGAGCTTTCCGTCGACCGCCCCGCTCTCCACGGACCCGGTCTCCTCGTGCGCCTTGCGGGTCTTGGGGTCCAGCCAGCGCACCGTGGCCGTCGCGACGCGCCCGGAGGCGCCGTCGCGGAGGCGCACGGCGTAGAGGGCGGTCACCGTGTGGCCGGGGCCGACCTCGCCGCCGTCGACGCCGTCGTCTCGGAAGTCCTCGTCGGCGACCTTGCGGTTCTCGTAGCCGATGAGCCTGAACTGCTTGACCGTTTCGCGGTCGAAGGCCACCTGGGCCTTGGCGTCACGGGCTCGCAGCTCGACATGGGCGGGCAGCTGGTCGACGAAGACCTTCCTGGCCTGGGTCTCGTCGCCGATGTAGGTGGTGTTGCCGTCCCCCTTGTTGGTGAGGCGCTCCATCAGTGCGTCGCCGTAGTCGCTGCCGACCCCGACGCCGAAGAGGGTGATGCCGTATTCCTCGCGTGCGTCGCCGATCCGTTCCAGGATCGCGTCGGCGTCGGTCTCCCCGGTGTTGGCGAGCGCGTCGGAGAGCAGGACGACGCGGTTGTTGGCCCCTTTGCGGTGGCCCTCGACCGCTTCGTCGTAGCCCCGCTCCACACCGGCTGCCACATTCGTGGAGTCCGCGGGCTCCAGCTCGTCGACGGCGTCCCGGATCTCGGTGCGGTTGCCCCCGAGCCGGGTCATCCTCAGCCGGGTCTCGGCCTCCCCGCTGAACGTGACGAGGGAGACGGAGTCGTCGTCGCGCAGTTCGTCGGTGAGGATGCCCAGCGACTTCTTCGCGAGGTCGAGGCGGCCGGGCTCCCCCATCGATCCCGAGATGTCGACGACGAACGTGAGCGCGGCGGGCGGGCGTTCACCGGTGTCATCGGCGGTCCCGGTGGCCAGACCGACCCGTACGAGCGACCAGTCCCCCGCCCCGGCCCTCGTGCCGTCGACGGTCACCGAGAAGCCGTTGCCCTCCGGCCTCTCGTAGCCCTGCCGGAAGCTGTTGACGAACTCCTCGGGCCGTACGGTCTCCGGTGCGGGAAGCCGCCCGTCGCCGAGCAGCCGGCGGGCGTATCCGTAGCTCGCGGTGTCCACGTCCAGGGCGAAGGTCGACAGGTAGTCGGGCGGCGCGGCCTCACGGTCGTCGCCGTTGTCCTTCCGCTGCGCGCCGTCCTCCTGCTGTTCCGGTGCCGCGGACGGCGGCCCGCTCGGCGCGGGCTGCCCGCCGCGCGGTCCTCCGCTGCTGGAGCGATCGGCCTTCGACTCGTCGCTCGTACCTCCCGCACCGCAGCCGGTGACCAGCATGCCGCCCGCGAGCAGCAGGACCAGTGCACTTCGATGCGTCCTTGTCCGGCGTTCCATCCGTACCCCCCACGTCGTCGACATCTGTGAATGTGACGTACGGGGCGCCCGCCAGGACGGGACGAACGTGTTGCGGATCCGTCTCGATGCTGCAACAGCGCCCGGGAACGGGCCGGAACATCAAGGTCAGGACACGATGTCCTTTCGGCTGAAGCCGCGGAAGGCGAAGGCGAACAGAATCAGGGCATACGTCACCGAGACGGCTGCGCCCTTCACCATCCCGCCCCATTCGAGCTCGGGCTGGAGCGCGTCCGCCCAGGCGAACTGCCAGTGCGCGGGCAGGAACTCCCGCCAGCTGCCGAGGGCCGTCACCGCGTCCAGGACGTTGCCGACGATGGTCAGTCCGACCGCGCCGCCGACCGCGCCCAGGGGTGCGTCGGTCCTGGTCGACAACCAGAACGCCAGCCCCGCCGTGACGAGTTGCGAGACGAAGATGAACGCGACGACGAGCGCGAGGCGCGGCACCGTGTCCCCGGTGGCGAGTGCGCCGCCGGTGGGCAGCTTGAGCGGCCCCCAGCCGTACGCGGCGGTTCCCGCGGCCAGTGCGACCACCGGCAGCAGCACCATCGCGGCCAGGCTGAAGCCCAGAGCGACGACGAGCTTGCTCCACAGCAGCCGGGCGCGGGGCACGGGCGCCGCCAGCAGGTAGCGCAGCGAGGACCAGCCGGCCTCGGAGGCGACGGTGTCCCCGCAGAACAGGGCGACCGGGACCACCAGCAGGAAGCCGGCGGAGACGAAAAGGCAGGTCGCGGCGAAGTTCGCCGCGGACTCCGTCGCGACGTCCATCAGGTTGATCCGGGAGCCGCCCCCGCCGCCCTCTTCGCCGCCCGGAGTGCCGCCGATGGCGAAGGCGATGATCAGGATGAACGGCAGGGCGGCCAGCACCCCGCCCATCAGCAGGGTGCGGCGTCGGCGCAGCTGCCGCATCGCTTCGACGCGCAGGGGCAGGGTGCGGCGCGCGTGGTAGCCGGGGGCTTCGGCGGGGCCCCGGACGTCGGTGGCGGAGCTCATGCGGATCCTCCGGAGATGAGGGTGAGGAAGGCGTCCTCCAGGCGGCGGTGCGGCCCGACACCCGTCACCGGCACGTCGAGACGGACCAGGTCGACGACCAGCTGGGACGCGGTGGCGCCGTCGAGGCGGACCAGCAGCCCGTGGCCGTCGTCCACGCGGACGGCGGAGCCGATGCCGGGCAGCGCCGCCACCTTGTCCACGAGGGGTTCGGAGAGCTCGGCCGCGGTGGTGACCAGCAGCATGTCGCCCGACCCGGTGATCTCGGCGACCGGGCCCGCCTGGACGAGCCGGCCGCGGTCCATGACGACGAGGTGGGTGCAGGACTGCTCGACCTCGGAGAGGAGGTGGCTGGAGACGATCACGGTCCGGCCGCCGGCCGCGTAGCGGATCATCACGTCCCGCATCTCGCGGATCTGGGGCGGGTCCAGGCCGTTGGTCGGTTCGTCGAGGATGAGCAGGTCCGGCATGCCGAGCATGGCCTGGGCGATGGCGAGCCGCTGCCGCATGCCCTGCGAGTAGGTCCGCACGGCGCGGGCCAGGGCGTCGCCGAGTCCGGCGATCTCCAGGGCCTCGTCCATGTGGGAGTCCTCGGCGGGCCGTCCGGTGGCCTGCCAGTACAGCTCCAGGTTGGCGCGGCCCGACAGGTGCGGCAGGAAGCCCGCCCCTTCGACGAAGGAGCCGACCCGGGACAGCACGGGGGCGCCGGGCCGGATGGCGTGCCCGAAGACCCGGATCTCACCGGCGTCCGGCGTGATGAGGCCCATCAGCATGCGCAGCGTGGTGGTCTTGCCGGCGCCGTTCGGTCCGAGGAGGCCGAGGACCTGCCCCTTCTCGACCCGGAAGCCGAGGTCGCGCACCGCGTACCGGTCGGCGGACTTGCTGTACTTCTTGGACAGGTCCGTGATCTGCAGCGGTACGCCGTCGAGTGCCGGGTCGGGTGCGGGGGTAGCGGTGCGCCGGCGTGCGGTGAGCAGGAGCAGCGCGGCGATGACCACTGCGGCGGCCGGCAGCCCCCAGGTCCACCACGGAAGCGTGGCAGCCGCGGCCTTCACGCCGGGTGCGGTGGGGACGGTCAGCGGCCCGTCGAGGGAGACGGTGTACGTCGACGGCTCGGAGGGGGAGGCGTAGCCGAGGTCGGTCGTGGAGA
The DNA here is from genome assembly GCF_036345975.1 of Streptomyces clavifer. Classification (NCBI taxonomy): domain Bacteria; kingdom Bacillati; phylum Actinomycetota; class Actinomycetes; order Kitasatosporales; family Streptomycetaceae; genus Streptomyces; species Streptomyces clavifer. The sequence continues at coordinate 2,621,435 of NZ_CP107793.1, forward strand.
GGACGAGGCGGAGACGGTGCCCGGAGTCGACCTCGTGGTCGATGGCGGGCAGGGTCAGCTCGACCGGCTTGCCCTGCTGGGCGGGTGCGATCCGGTACGGGGTGACGAGCTGGGAGGGCAGTACCTGCTGCGTGCCGTCCGGGGAGACGTCGTACACCTTGCCGAACAGGACCGCGTCGCCCTGGCTCGCCTTGACGTTCACACGGACGGTGGGCGATCCGGTCACGTGCAGGGTGGTGTTCAGCGGGGCGGAGTCGAAGCGCGCGTACTGCCCGGGGAAGTCGAGGGAGAGGCCGACGCCGAAGGAGGACAGCTGAGAGAGTCCGCCGCCGATGCCGGGCACGGCCGAGATGGAGGGCGGGCTCGCCCCGGCCGGGTTGCTGAAGGTCTGTGTGCGGCTGCTCAGCCGGACCTTCTCGCCGCCGCCGGTCAGTCCCGGGTACGTGTCGCCGCTCGCGCCGCGCTTGAGGGCGGCGCCGTCGGTGGAGTCGATGCCTCCGGTCCGGGTGACGCGGAAGGCGGGCCCGGTGTCGGCGCCCTTGTCGTCCTTCAGGTAGCGGTCGAACCAGTCGCCGATCCGGCCTTGGACCCGGTCGCCCTCGTCGTCCCCGCCGTCGTGTCCGCCGGCGATCCAGTCGACGGACACGGGTGCGCCGTTGCCACTGATGGCCTTGGCCATGGCGTCGGCCTGGCCGAGCGGGAAGAGGGAGTCGCTCTGTCCCTGCACGATGAGCGCGGGGACGTCGATGCGGTCGGCCACGGCGACGGGGGAACGTTCCGTCAGCAGCTCACGCGCGGCCGTGTCCGGCTTCCCGCTGACCGCGACCCGCTCGTACATCTCGCACAGCTGCTTCTCGAACTTGGCGCAGCCACCGCCGGAGGTGACGAAGATCCCGGCCCAGAGCTTCTTGAACACTCCGTCGGGGAACAGCGCGTCGGCGAGGTTCCAGTAGCTGATCACCGGGGCGATCGCGTCGACCCGCTCGTCGTATCCGGCGGCGAGGAGCGACACGGCGCCGCCGTACGAGGCGCCCGTGACGCCGACCCGCGGGTCGCCCTTCGCGTCGAGCTCGACCTCGGGCCTCTCCGCCAGCCAGTCGATGAGCCCCGAGACATCCTTGACCTCGGCGTCGGGGGCGTTGAGGCTGATGTCCCCACTCGACTTCCCGAAGCCGCGGGCGGACCAGGTCATGACGGCGTACCCGTCGGCGGCGAGCTTCTCGGCCTGGGCGCGCACATCGCTCTTGCTGCCGCCGAAGCCGTGCCCGATGAGCACGGCGGGCCTGCGCTGCGAGCCCCCGGCCGTGAAGTACGAGGTGTCGACGGACACCCCGTCCAGCCGCATGATCCGGTCCTCACGGTGGACGGTCGGCGCGCTGTCGTCCGCGACGGCGGTCCATGTGCCGGCGGCCACCAGCACGGCGAGCGCGGCGACGACCGCGGCCCAACGGCCGCGGGTACGGGGCAGCAGCCGGTGCCGCCACCGGGAAGTCGGTTTTTCCATGACTCGACCCTAAACGGAGTGTGTCCTACCCCGGGATGCCGCAAGGGTGACCTCGGTCGCCTCCTTGAGAGGTACAGGCGGCACTCCTCGTACTCCGTACGCGGTACACCGCGGTCACGAAGGTCACGTATGCGGACATCCGCACCGCCGCCACAGCCACCGCTGCCGAACTCCGCGCGGCTATCGCTCGGCGGGGGTGGCGGACAACGGTGTGTTCGCGGTGCCGGCCGGGAGGTCCGGCGGCCCGTCCTGCGCTCGGGCGGGTACGGCGGGCCGGGGGGCGCCGCTCTCCGGGCGCTCGGCGTACGGCTGTTCCGTCGGGAGCAGCGCGGCAGCCCTCTCGTCCTGTCCGGCCCGCACCAGCGCGTGGATCTCGCGGGCCAGCGGTGTGACGTCGCGGATGGAGACCGTCCACTCGTCGGCGTACCGGCGCGACGCCTCGCCGGAGAGGCCCAGTTGCAGGGAGCGGTACGGGAGCGGGTTGAGGTGGAGGTCGCGTTCGGGGTCCCACTGGATGCGGGCGGGAGCGCGGCGCAGATTGCGCTGCCAGGTGGCGCGATCGGGGTGAACGCCCCTCACGTAGTGGGAGAGTTCGGCGTTCGCCACGCTGTGGTCGAAGCCCTCGCGGGTGATCTCGACGGCCAGGACGGTCTCCTGGCCCTCCTTCGTCGCCCAGCCGCAGCGGTACATCATCCACAGGAAGCTGGGCTTGATCCAGGTCATGCGGTCGCGTTTCCACACGGCGGGGAAGCGCCCGTCACGGGCCGCGGGGAGCCCGATGGCCGGCCGATAGGCCTGGTAGACGGTGACCGTGGTGGCGGTGTGCAGGGCCCGGATCTGGTACCGGGGCGGGTGACTCGTCTCGCTCATAACCCCCAGAATGCGCCGCCCCGATGCGGTCCGGGGACTCGCCGGGAAGCTACGGACAGATCGCGGCCCCAATTGCCGGATATGAGCGTCCGTAGCTTCCCAACGACGGGACAACGACGGGAGTCAGTGGTTGCGGGGGAAGCCGAGGTCCACGCCGGACGGGGCGTCGGACGGGTCGGGCCAGCGGGTGGTGACGACCTTGCCGCGGGTGTAGAAGTGCACGCCGTCGTTGCCGTAGATGTGGTGGTCGCCGAACAGGGAGTCCTTCCAGCCGCCGAAGGAGTGGTACCCCACCGGCACCGGGATCGGGACGTTCACGCCGACCATGCCTGCTTCGATCTCCAGCTGGAAGCGGCGGGCCGCGCCACCGTCACGGGTGAAGATCGCGGTGCCGTTGCCGAACGGCGAGGCGTTCATGAGGGCGACGCCCTCCTCGTACGTGTCCACGCGCAGCACGCACAGGACGGGGCCGAAGATCTCGTCCCGGTAGGCGTCGGAGTCCGTGGAGACGTGGTCGAGCAGGGACAGGCCGATCCAGTGGCCGTCCTCGAAGCCCTCCACCGTGTGACCGGTGCCGTCGAGGACGACGTCGGCTCCCTGGGCGGCGGCGCCGGTGACGTAGGAGGCGACCTTGTCGCGGTGGGCGGCCGTGATCAGCGGGCCCATCTCGGACGCCGGGTCGGTGCCCGGGCCGATCTTGATCTTCTGGGCACGGTCCTTGATGCGGGCGACCAGGTCGTCGGCGACGGAACCGACGGCGACGACGGCGGAGATCGCCATGCAGCGCTCGCCGGCGGAGCCGTACGCGGCCGAGACGGCGGCGTCGGCCGCCGCGTCCAGGTCGGCGTCCGGGAGGACCAGCATGTGGTTCTTCGCACCGCCGAGCGCCTGGACGCGCTTGCCGTTCGCCGAGGCCGTGGCGTGGATGTACCGGGCGATCGGGGTCGAGCCCACGAAGGAGACGGCGGCGACGTCGGGGTGGGCCAGGAGGCCGTCCACGGCGACCTTGTCCCCGTGCAGGACGTTCAGCACGCCGTCGGGCAGGCCCGCCTCGGCGGCCAGTTCGGCCAGCAGGTTGGCGGCCGACGGGTCCTTCTCACTGGGCTTCAGGACGAACGTGTTTCCGCAGGCGATGGCCAGCGGGAACATCCACATCGGCACCATGGCGGGGAAGTTGAACGGGGTGATGCCCGCGACGACGCCGATCGACTGGCGGATCGAGGAGACGTCGACCCGGCTGGACACCTGGGTGGACAGCTCGCCCTTGAGCTGGGTCGTGATGCCACAGGCCAGCTCGACGATCTCCAGGCCGCGGGCGACCTCGCCGAGGGCGTCGGAGTGCACCTTGCCGTGCTCGGCGGTGATCAGCGCGGCGATCTCGTCGCGGTGGGCGTCCAGCAGGGCGCGGTAGCGGAAGAGGACGGCGGTGCGGGCGGAGAGCGAAGAGGTGCCCCACGCCTCGTACGCGCTCTTCGCGGCGGCGACCGCCGCGTCGACCTCCTCGGCCGAGGCGAGTGCGACCTGTGTGGTCACGGCGCCGGTCGCCGGGTCGGTGACCGGGCCGTAGTTGCCCGACGTGCCCTCGACGGTCTTGCCACCGATCCAGTGGTTGACGGTCTTCATGACGGGGACTCCTTCAGAGCTGGGGGCGTCGGGCGGCGGTCTGCCGGTCGTACTCCTCGCGTGCCGCGACCGCCGAAGGGCGGGTCGCGGTCTCGGCCACGGGAACATCCCACCACGCCTGTGCCGGAGGGGGCCCCGACACTGTGTCTGGCGTTCGGGTCTCGACATAGACACAAGTGGGACGGTCCGCTCCGCGCGCCTCGGCGAGTGCCCCGCGCAGGTCCCGTACCGACTCGGCACGCAGTACCCGCATGCCGAGCGAGGCCGCGTTGGCGGCGAGGTCGACGGGGAGCGGCGGGCCGGTGAAGCTCCCGTCTGCGGCGCGGTGCCGGTAGGCCGTGCCGAAGCGCTCGGCGCCGACCGACTCGGAGAGGCCGCCGATGGACGCGTACCCGTGGTTCTGCAGGATGACGAGCTTGATGGGCAGGCCCTCCTGCACGGCGGTGACGATCTCGGTGGGGTTCATCAGGTACGTACCGTCGCCGACGAGCGCCCAGACGGGACGGCCGGGTGCGGCGAGCTGGACTCCGAGAGCGGCCGGGATCTCGTATCCCATGCAGGAGTAGCCGTACTCGACGTGGTACTGCCGCGGGGAGCGGGCCCGCCACAGCTTGTGCAGGTCGCCGGGGAGGGAGCCCGCCGCGTTGATCAGGATGTCGTCCTCGGTGACCAGCTCGTCCAGCAGCCCGAGGACCTGGGCCTGGGTGGGGCGGGCGTCCGGGTCGGGGACGGCGAAGGCCGCGTCGACGCGCTGCTCCCAGCGGTCCTTGGCGTCGGTGTACGCGGTCTCGTAGGCGGGGTCGACGTGGTGACCGCGTGCGGTGAGGGCGGCGCCGAGCGCTTCGAGGGAGGTGCGGGCGTCCGCGACGAGGGGGAGGGCGGCGAGCTTGTGGGCGTCGAAGCCGGTGATGTTGAGGTTGAGGAAGCGGACCGCCGGGTCGGCGAAGAGGGTGCCGGACGCGGTCGTGAAGTCCGTGTAGCGGGTGCCGATCCCGATCACCAGGTCCGCCTCGCGGGCCAGGTCGTCGGCGGTCGCGGTGCCGGTGTGGCCGATGCCGCCCACGTCGGCGGGGTGGTCGTGGCGCAGCGAGCCCTTGCCGGCCTGGGTGGAGGCGACGGGGATACGGGTGTCGGCGGCGAAGGCGGCGAGCGTCTCCTCGGCGGCACTGTGGTGGACGCCGCCGCCCGCGACGATCAGGGGGCGGCGGGCGGCGCGGACGGCCCGGACGGCCTCTTCGAGTTCGTAGGGGTCCGGGGCGGGCCTGCGTACGTGCCAGACGCGCGCCGCGAAGAACTCCGCCGGCCAGTCGTACGCCTCGGCCTGCACGTCCTGCGGCAGCGCGAGCGTGACGGCGCCGGTCGCCTCCGGATCGGCGAGGGTCCGCATGGCCTGCAGGGCGGCGGGGATCAGCGCCTCGGGGCGGGTGATCCGGTCGAAGTACCGGGAGACGGGGCGCAGGCAGTCGTTGACCGACACATCGCCGGCGTGCGGCACTTCGAGCTGTTGGAGCACGGGATCGGCGGGGCGGGTCGCGAAGGTGTCGCCGGGCAGGAGCAGCACCGGGAGGTGGTTGACGGTGGCGAGGGCGGCACCGGTCACGAGGTTGGTGGCGCCGGGGCCGATGGAGGTGGTCACGGCGTGTGCGGAGAGCCGGCCCGACTGGCGGGCGTAGCCGACGGCGGCGTGCACCATGGCCTGTTCACTGCGGCCCTGGAGGTAGGGCATGGCGGGCCCGGACTCGACGAGTGCCTGGCCGATGCCCGCGACGTTGCCGTGGCCGAAGATGCCCCAGGTGGCGTTGATCAGCCGCCGGCGGCGGCCGTCGCGCTCGGTGTACTGGCGGGACAGGAAGGCGATCAGCGCCTGAGCGGTGGTGAGCCTGCGGGTGGTGCGCGTGGTGGCCGATCGTGTGGTCAACGGCTTCCCTCCGGGCCGGGGGTGCGTGGCGTGGTCACGGGCGGGCCTCCCGGTCACCGGCTTGCCTGCGGGCCGTGGAGCGGGAGGCGGGGGTCGACGGGCTGCGACGGCCAGGTGTCGCGGATCCACCGGTGGCCGGGGTGGTCACTGATCAGCCACTCGCGCTTCTCCCCCGGGCCCGCCATCACGTTGAGGTAGTACAGAGTGCGGTCGGGCGGGGCGATGGACGGGCCGTGCCAGCCGTCGGGGATGAGGACGGCGTCACCGGTGGCGACTTCGGCGAGGACGTCCGTGCCCCCCTCGCGGGACGGCGAGACCCGGTGGTAGCCGAGGCCGTCGCCCTCGACCTCGAAGTAGTAGATCTCCTCCAGCTCGCACTCGACGCCGGGCCGGTGCTCGTCGTGCTTGTGCGGAGGGTACGAGGACCAGTTGCCGCCCGGGGTGAGGACCTCGACGGCGATGAGGCGGTCGCACGCGAAGGTGTCGGCTGCCGCGAAGTTGTTGACCTGGCGCGAGCAGGTGCCCGCGCCGCGGAGCTCGACCGGTACCTCCGGCGCGGGGCCGTAGCGAGCGGGGAGTCGTCGCTCGCACTTCGCTCCTGCCAGGGCGAAGCGGCCTCCTGCGCCGGAGGCGATCTGTGCGCGGGCGTCGCGTGGCAGATAGACGAAATCTGTCACCGCGCCGAACACGCTGTCCCTGCCCAGCAGTTGGAAGGTCTCGTCTGCTGACTGCACCGTACAGGCACCGGACAACGGGAGAACGATCCATTCGCTCTCACCGGTTACCAAGGTATGAACACCACCGGGCTCGAGCTCCAGTACGCGCAGGCTCGACCGGTCCCAGCCGGCTCGCTCCGGGTCGATGTCGAGGGTGTAGGGGCCGCTCGCGGCACGGTCGGACCTGAGGTGGTACCGCTGGTGCTCGTCGGGTGTCGTCATGGCTGCATCCCTACCCGTCTCTCCCGCCCGCAGGTCCTCACAACAGTCCGACGGCCGTGTCGACCGCGCCCGCCACGTCCCCGTCCGGCGGGTGGAGCAGCGACCGTCCGACGACCAGCCCCCGGACGGTCGGCAGGCGCAGGGCGCCGCGCCACTTCTCGTACGCGCCGTCCAGGTCTCCCTTGACCTCGCCCCCGAGCAGGACGGCGGGGAGGGTCGAGGCACGCATCACCCGGGCCATGTCGTCGGGGTCCTCGGTGACGGGGACCTTGAGCCAGGTGTACGCGGAGGTGCCGCCCAGCCCCGAGGCCACGGCGATGGAGGTGGTGACGGCGGCGGCCCGCAGGTCGGTGCGGAGCCTGCCATCGGCGCGGTGGCAGAGGAACGGCTCGATGAAGACGGGCAACCGGTGGGCGGCCATCGCGTCGACGGTGCGGGCGGCGGTGTGGAGCGTGTCCAGGGAGCCGGGGTCCTCGTAGTCGATCCTCAGCAGCAGCTTGCCCGCGTCGAAGCCCTGCCGGGACAGATCGACGGGGCGGTGGCCGGTGAAGCGGTCGTCGAGCTCGTAGGCGGCTCCCGCGAGTCCGCCGCGGTTCATGGAGCCGATGACGACCTTGTCCTCCAGGGCTCCGAGGAGCAGGAGGTCCTCCAGGACGTCGGCTGCGGCGAGGACCCCGTCGACGCCGGGGCGGGAGAGGGCGAGACACAGCCGTTCCAGGAGGTCGAAGCGGTCGGCCAGGGCGAACTCGTCGTCGCCGACGGCCAGGGATCCGCGCGCCGGATGGTCCGCGGCGATGATCATCAGGCGTTCGGTGGGGCCGACGAGAGGCCGCCTGCGGCGCGCGGCCGCGGCCTCGGCGACGGCCTCGGGGTGATGCGCCCGGATGCGGACGAGATCGGCGAGGGAGGCGGCGGCGGGCGGGGTCATGGGGTGGCTCCGGGGGTTCCGGACGACCCGGGGGCTCTGGGGGCTTCTGCCGGTCCGGGCGGTGCGGGGGTTCCGGGCGGTGCGGGGGTTCCGGGCGGTGCGGGGGTTCCGGGCGGTGCGGGGGTGTTGTTCGGCCCGGCTGTTCCGGCGGCCTCTGACAGTCCGTGCGGTGCGGGGGCTCTGGAGGCTTCTGCCGGCGGTCCGGGGGCTTTCGGGGTTGCGGCGGTTTCCGCCGGCCCGGGGGCCTTCCTGGTTCCGGTCGCCTCGACCGCTCCGTCGGCGAGGGCCTGTTCGACCTCGTGCGGGTACGGCATCGCGGACGAACAGGCGAGGCGCGAGGCGACGATGGCCCCGGCCGCGTTCGCGTAGCGCATGATCCGCGCGGTCTCCCAGCCGGCGAGCAGCCCGTGGCAGAGGGCACCGCCGAACGCGTCCCCGGCGCCCAGTCCGTTGACGACCTCCACGGGAAGGGGCGGGATCTCCGCGGTGGTGCCGTCGCGGTGGACCGCGAGCACGCCGGCCGGGCCCTGTTTGACGACGGCGAGCTCGACCCCGGCGGCGAGCAGGGCGCGAGCGGCGGCGTACGGTTCGCGTTCGCCGGTGGCGATCTCGCATTCGTCCAGATTGCCGACGGCGACCGTGGCATGGGCGAGGGCCTCGCGGTAACGGGCGGTGGGGGGCGGCTCCCCGCTACCGCTGCCTTCGCCGCCTCCCGCGCCCGAACCTTGCGCGCCCCCGTCCCAGAACATGGGGCGCCAGTCCAGGTCGAAGACCGTGGCGCGCGGGCCCTGCGCCTCCCCCGGGGCCTGTGCCGCGCTACGGGCGCGGAGTGCGGCGAGCGTCGCGCTGCGGCTGGGCTCCGCACAGAGTCCGGTGCCGGTCATCCAGAAGACCCGCGCCGCCCGCACGGCGTCCAGGTCGAGCTCGTCCCTGTGGATCTCCAGGTCGGGTGCCTTCGGCTGCCGGTAGAAGTAGAGGGGGAAGTGGTCCGGCGGAAAGATCTCGCAGAAGGTGACCGGGGTCGGGTACCGGGCCACGGCCGTCACCCACCGGTCGTCCACCCCGAATCCGGCGAGCGCCTGATGGAGGTAGTCACCGAAGGCGTCCTGTCCGGTCCGGGTGATGACGGCGGTCCGCCGGCCCAGCCGGGCGGCGGCCACCGCCACGTTGGACGGCGAGCCGCCGAGGAACTTCCCGAAGGTCTCGACCTTGGCCAGCGGTACGCCGGTCTGCAGCGGGTAGATGTCCACCCCGATCCGCCCCATGGTGATCACGTCGTACGGCTCAGGCATGCGCATCCCTTCGGCTGACCCCAGGTCTAGTGCTCTGCCGGAACCCTGTCAACACTTTGTCCGGACATTCGGACGAACTCTTGACACTCCCCTCCGGGGGCTGGAGGGTGGGCGATATGACCTCCTCCGTACCCTCTCCGGCCCGCATCCGCATCGGCTCGGCACCCGACTCGTGGGGGGTCTGGTTTCCCGACGATCCGCGGCAGGTGCCCTGGGACCGGTTCCTCGACGAGGTCTCCGAGGCGGGCTACGAGTGGATCGAGCTCGGCCCGTACGGCTATCTGCCGACCGACGCCGCCCGGCTCAAGGACGAGACCGCGCGCCGCGGCCTCACCGTCTCCGCCGGCACCGTCTTCACGGGATTGCACCACGGTCCGGACGTCTGGGACCGGACCTGGGAGCATGTCGCCGGCATCGCGGCGCTCACCCGGGCCATGGGAGCCGAACACCTGGTGGTCATCCCGTCGTTCTGGCGGGACGACAAGACCGGTGAGGTGCTGGAGGACCGCACGCTCACGGCCACGCAGTGGCGCGAGCTGACCACCCAGACGGAACGGCTGGGCCACGAGGTGCGGGAGCGCTACGGGCTGCGGATCGTGGTGCACCCGCACGCGGACACACATGTCGACACCGAGGAGAACGTCAACCGCTTCCTCGACGCCACCGACCCCGAGCTGGTCTCGCTCTGTCTCGACACCGGCCACTACGCCTACTGCGGCGGGGACAGCGTGAAGCTCATCGAGACCTACGCGGAACGGATCGGCTATCTGCACCTCAAGCAGGTCGATCCCGAGATCCTCGCCGATGTCGTGGCGAACGAGGTGCCGTTCGGCCCGGCGGTGGCACGCGGGGTGATGTGCGAGCCGCCCGGCGGGGTCCCCGCGCTGGAGCCCGTACTGGAGGCCGCGCGCGCTCTGCACCGGGACCTGTTCGCCATCGTCGAGCAGGACATGTATCCCTGCCCGCCGGACAAGCCGCTGCCCATCGCCCGCCGCACCCGCGAGTTCCTCCGCGCCTGCGGTCCTGCCCGGTCCTCCACCTGACCCCCCTGACCCACCTGACTGCTCTGCCGACCCACCCGTCACAGCAGTCACCTCTCCGTCACGTATGTACGCGTTCCGCAGGGTTTGCGTCACAGGATCGCGACGGCCCCTGCCCTACCCGCAACCCCGTCGTTCAACGGGCAGAGATGGGCAGAGAACGCGGCGCGCAGAGTGCGGAGGTACGGAGAGGTGTCATTCATGACGGACAGAAGGCTCTGGTCGTACCAGGACATTGCCGCGCACATCCGGGTCCGGCCCGACACCGTCCGCTCGTACCGCAAACACGGGCTCCTTCCCCCTCCGGACGCCGTCCAGCACGGGAAGCCCTACTGGTACGCGGACACCGTCCACACGTGGATCGCGTCCCGGCCCAGCAACCGGGGCCGTGGAGAGCTCAGGTCCTCCTGGCCGGTTCGATGATCGTCACGCCCGCCCCGGGGGCGCCGCCCATGGCGGCGAGGGCCGCCGGGGCGGCGTCCAGGGTGATGGAAGACGTCACCAGCAGGTCGGGCCGCAGGGTGCCGGCCCGCACCATGTCCATCATCGGCGGGTAGTCGTGTGCGGCCATGCCGTGGCTGCCGAGGATCTCCAGCTCCAGGCCGATCACCCGCGCCATGGGCACGACCGGGTCACCGGCAGCCGGCGGCAGCAGCCCGACCTGGACGTGGCGGCCCTGCCTGCGCAGGCTCCGCACGGACGCGGCGCAGGTGACCGGGGAGCCCAGCGCGTCGAGCGACAGGTGCGCTCCGCCGCCGGTGAGCTCGCGTACTGCCTCGTCGGCACCGGCGGGATACGCGGAGGCGTCCACGCACACGGCGGCTCCGAACGCCCGGGCCAGCTCCAGGGCGTGCGGCGAGACGTCGACCGCGACGACCCTGGCGCCGGACGCCACCGCGATCATCACGGCCGACAACCCGACCCCGCCGCAGCCGTGCACGGCGACCCACTCCCCCGGTGCGACGCGCCCCTGGCCGACCACGGCCCGGAACGCCGTGGCGAACCGGCACCCGAGCCCGGCCGCCGTACCGAACGACAGCCCGTCGGGCACGGCGACCAGATTGACATCGGCCTCCTCCAGCGCCACGTACTCGGCGAACGATCCCCAGTGGGTGAAGCCGGGCTGGGTCTGCCGCTCGCAGACCTGTTGGGCGCCCGAGGCGCAGGCGGCGCACCGGCCGCAGGCACAGACGAAGGGCACGGTGACCCGGTCCCCGGGGCGCCAGTTGCGCACTGCGGATCCCACTGCCTCGACCACTCCCGCCAGTTCGTGGCCGGGCACGTGCGGGAGGACGATGTCCGGGTCGTGGCCCATCCAGCCGTGCCAGTCGCTCCGGCACAGCCCGGTCGCCCCTACCCGGACCACGACTCCTCCGGCGGAGGGTGAGGGGTCCGGGAGGTCCTGGACGTGGGCCTCCCGCCCGAACTCCTCGAACACCACTGCCCGCATCGGCCCCTCCTCCGTGGATCGGCTGTCGGATCCGGCGAATCTACGCCCCGGCCGTGATCTTGTCCCGCTCCTGAACTCGCTGCTCCGACATCTCCTCGGCGTCCCGGTCCTCGGGCGGGGCCGGCTCCCCCTCGCTCAGCCCGAACCGCTGGTGGAAGGCGCGCAGCGGCTTGGGTGCCCACCAGGTGACCCGGCCCATCAGCTTCATCACGGAGGGCACCAGCAGGCTGCGCACGACCATGGCGTCCATGAGCACGGCGAGCGCGATCCCCAGCCCCAGCATCTTCGTGTTGGTCACCCTGGAGGTGCCGATGGCGACCATCACCACCGCGAGGATCACGGCCGCGGCGGTGATCAGCCCGCCGGTGTGCCGCAGCCCGAAGGTCACCGAGTGCTCGTGGTCGCCGGTGCGGTCGTACTCCTCCTTGATCCGGGAGATCAGGAACACCCCGTAGTCCATGGAGAGGCCGAAGGCCACACAGAACATCAGGACGGGCAGGGTCGTCTCTATGTCGCCGGTGCTGGTGAAGGAGAGGAGCCCGGACAGGTGCCCGTCCTGGAATACCCAGACCACCGCTCCGAACATCGCGGTCAGGCTGAGGGCGTTGAGCACGACGGCCTGGACGGGGATCAGCACGCTGCCGGTCAGCAGGAAGACCAGCAGCAGGGTCACGACGACGATGATCCCCACCGCCCACGGCAGCCGGTCTGCTATCGCGTCCTTGGAGTCGACCAGGACCGCCGCCGCGCCGGTCACCGAGGTGTCGAACGGGGCCGGCTCGGCCCGGAGCTCCCGGACCAGCTGCTGGGCCTCCTGCCCTACGGCCTCGCCTTCGGACAGCACGTTGAAGTACGCGGACCCGTCACCGGTGACCGGGCCGTCGACCCGCTGCACGCCGGGAAGCGCGGAAATCCTGGCGCGGAAGTCGCTGTACTGGGCGGGCGTCGCCGCACCTTCGGCGAGCACTTCGAGGCCACCGCCCGGACTGCCGGGGAACGCGTCCCGGATGTGTTCCTGGACCACGCGGGACTCGGCGGTCGAGGGCAGCTGGCGGTCGTCCGCCGTGCCGAACTTCACCCCGAGGAAGGGCAGCCCCAGCAGGATCAGGCCGACCGTGGTGACGACGGCGAAGACCGGCGCCCTGCGCATCACGAGCACCGCGAACCGGGCCCATCCCCTGCCCGAGCCCTCGGCCGGCTCCCCGGCGGGCGCCTTCCGGTCCGTGCGGCGGCGCAGCAGCCGGCGCAGGTCCAGGGAGTTGACCCGCGGTCCGAGCAGCATCAGCGCGGCCGGCAGCAGGATCAGTGCGGCGGCGGCCGCCAGGAGCACCACGGCGATGCCCGCATAGGCGAACGAGCGGAGGAAGTACTGCGGGAAGACCATCATCGCCGCCAGGGACACGGCCACCGTCAGCGCGGAGAAGAGCACGGTGCGCCCCGCCGTGCGCAGGGTGGTGCCGATCGCCGCCCGGGTGTCCGCCCCGGAGGCCAGCTCCTCGCGGAATCTGCGCACGATGAACAGGGCGTAGTCGATGGCGAGCCCGAGGCCGAGTGCGGTGGTGAGGTTCTGGGCGAAGACCGACACGTCCGTGAGCTCGGTGATGCCGCGCAGCACCGCGTTGGTCCCGAGTATCGCGACGATGCCGACACCCAGGGGCAGCAGCGCGGCGATCGCACTGCCGAAGACCATGACCAGCAGCACCAGCGTCACCGGCAGGGCGATGAGCTCGGCCCGCAGCAGATCCTCCTGGATGATCGTCTGCATCTCGTGCCGCACGGCGACGGGTCCGCCGACGGAGACCTCGACGGGGCCGTGGACCCCCCGGTAGGCGGGCGCTATCCGGTCGAGGGTGTCCCCGGCCGTCTTCTCGTCGCCCTCGATCCGGGCGGCGACGATCGCTTCGTGTCCGTCCTCGGAACGCAGGGCGGGGGAGGTGGTCTGCCAGTACGAGCCGACGCCGGTGATCCCCCTCTCCCCGGCCAGCCGCTCCGTGAGGCGGGCGGCCTCGGCTGCCACGGCCGGATCGTCGACGGAGGCGCCGCCGCTGTCGACCAACAGCAGCAGATTGGGCTGTGAGGCGGGGAACTCACGCTCCAGCACCCGGGTCGTGTACGTCGACTCGGCGTCCGGGGCCTCCCATCCGCCGCTGCCCATCCGGTCGGCCACCCCGCTCCCCGCGAACACCGCGAGCGCCGTGATCACCAGAGCGGCCAGCAGGGACAGCCGTGGTCGTGCGGTGACGAGGCGGGTCCAGCCCCCGACGCGCTCCGGGCTGTTGACTTCGGACATGGTGCGGTGTCCCCTTCACCCAGACCCGGGCGGCGCAAGGCAGCATGGGTCAGTCGTTGCCACTTACACTGGCAAACACGAGACATCGCTCGCGTTTCTTCAGAATGCGAGTGACCACTCGTGTTTGTCAACCGCGTCTTGAAAGCTGGGGATGGACCGTGCCGGAGGCCAGGACAGGAAAGGCCGCTGCGCCCGCACAGAGCGGCGAGCAGGGCGTGCGGAGCCCACGCGGCGGAAGCACCGCGGAGGCCCCCGCGGCCGAGCCAGGCGCGAGCGCCGCGGCGACCGCCGGAGCGAACGCCGGAGCAACCGCCGGGGCGAGAACTGGGGCGAACACCGGCGCAACCAACGGGGCGACCGGCGGAGCCGCGGCCGGACCGGACACCGCGGAGGACCCCGCGGCCGAGCCGCGCACGACCGCAGGAGCGGACGGCGGGGCCGCGAACGGGCCGGGCACCGGAGCCGCCAGGCCGCGCCGGCGCCAGGCGCGCGGCGAGGCCCGTATCGCCCAGCTCCTCGAGGCCGCCGCCAACGTCTTCTGCGTCAGCGGCTACAACGGGGCCAGCACCAACGCCATCGCCCGCGAGGCGGGCGTCTCACCCGGCACGCTCTACCAGTTCTTCCCCAACAAGGAAGCCATCGCCATCGAGCTCGGCGACCAGCTGATGCACCGCTGGCAGGAGACGTACGGCGCCGCGTTCTCCCCCAGCGACGTCGACCTCCCCCTCGAACGGATGCTGGACGCGGTCCTCGACCCGCTCATCGCCTTCAACTGCGAGAACCCCGCCTTCGCCGTCCTGACCCACGGCTCCGAGATCCCGGGAGTGATCACCCAGGAACACGACGTCCTGCACGCCGCGATGCTCACGAGGACCGAACAACTGCTCAGCACCGTCCTCCCGGACCTGCCCGCGGAGCAGGCCCATCGCATCGCCGGCATGTCCTTCGTCCTCTTCAAGGCCGGCCTCGACCTGGTCATGTCCCACGAAGGATCCGAACGGGAGGCGTACATCAGGGAGTTGAAAACAGTGATGTACCGCTACCTGGAGCCACTGGCCTGTGACCCGCCCGCCGGGGAGGCAGCACGGAGGATTGATACCCCCTAGGGGTATAGTCTTGTGGTGTGGGCGGACACACCGGGCTTTCCGGTGCCCCCTCACGCCACGTCCATGTGTGCCCGCGAAGAGGAGAACGACATGACCGCCGAAACCGACACGCCCCGGGCCGCCGGCTCCTGCTGCTCATCCACCGGCTCCTGCCACGACGGTCCGGCCGAGGCCCGGGTGGGCGGTGTCACCACCGTGTACGAGGTGAAGGGCATGACCTGCGGCCACTGCGAAGGAGCCGTCGCGGAGGAGATCTCCGGGATCGAGGGGGTCACCGCGGTGGAGGCCGACGCCTCAACCGGCCGGGTGTCCGTGACGTCCGCGACCCCGCCGGCCGAGGACGCGGTACGCGCCGCCGTCGACGAGGCGGGCTACGAGCTCGTCGGCCAGGCCTGAGCCCTCCTCCCCCACCGTGCGGCACAGGTCCGGCCGCCGGACCCGTGCCCTCACCCTCCACCGGGCCGCTCCCGTCACCAGGACAGGCAGATACTGGTGGGGAACGGCCCGACCTGCTTCACCCAGGAGTCCGGACATGGTCAGCACCACGGCAGCCGAGGTCCCGGCGGCGGAGACCTCCCAGGCCGAGCTCACGATCGGCGGGATGACCTGCGCGTCGTGCGCGGCCCGCGTGGAGAAGAAACTCAACCGCATGGACGGGGTCACCGCCACCGTCAACTACGCCACCGAGAAGGCCCGCGTCTCCTTCACGGACGGCACCACGCTCGACGACCTCGTCGCCACCGTCGAGAAGACCGGCTACACCGCGCAGCCCGTCCCCCGGGCCGCCGACGCGTCCCGCGCGTCCGGCTCCTCGCTCCGCACCGGCGGGACCCGTGGGACCGATGGAACCAGCGGGGCCCATGTGACCGGTGATGCCCATCAGGCCGCCCCAGCCACCGCCCCAGCCCCAGGGACACAGGCAAGCGCCGCCACCGGCGGAGCCACCAGCACCGCCGACGCCACGGACCCGTCAGCAACCGCAGCGACGAAGGCAGCGTCCACGGGCACGGCAAGACCCCCGGAGCCGGCCGCCGCGCCCCCCTCGGGCACTGGCGGAACCAACGGAACCGACAGCGCGGACCAACCGGACACCCCCGAGGAGGACGCGGCGGACCGCGCGGCAGCCGGCGCCCTCGCCGTACTGCGTCAGCGCCTGCTCGTGTCGGCGGTGCTGTCCGTGCCGGTCGTCCTGATGGCCATGGTCCCGGCCCTGCAGTTCGACAACTGGCAGTGGCTCTCCCTCACGCTCGCCGCCCCCGTCGTCATCTGGGGCGGGCTGCCTTTCCACCGCGCCACCTGGGCCAACCTGCGCCACGGCGCCGCGACGATGGACACCCTGGTGTCGGTCGGCACCCTCGCCGCGTTCGGCTGGTCGCTGTGGGCCCTGTTCCTCGGCGACGCGGGCATGCCGGGGATGCGGCACGGGTTCGACGCCGCCGTCTCCCGCTCCGACCCCTCCTCCACCATCTACCTGGAGGTGGCGGCCGGAGTCGTGAGCTTCATCCTGCTGGGCCGCTTCCTGGAGGCACGGGCCAAGCGGAAGGCGGGTGCCGCCCTGCGCGCACTGATGCACCTGGGCGCCAAGGACGTCACCGTCCTGCGCGGGGGCACAGAGGTACGCGTCCCGGTCGGCCGGCTCGTCGTCGGCGACCGCTTCGTCGTCCGTCCGGGCGAGAAGATCGCCACGGACGGCACCGTCGTCGAGGGCTCGTCGGCCGTCGACGCCTCGATGCTCACCGGCGAGTCCGTGCCGTTGGACACCACCACGGGCGACTCCGTCGCCGGGGCCACGCTCAACGTGTCCGGACGGCTGGTCGTCGAGGCCTCCCGCGTCGGAGGCGACACCCAGCTGGCCCGGATGGCCCGGCTCGTCGAGGACGCCCAGAACGGCAAGGCCGCCGCCCAGCGCCTCGCGGACCGGATCTCCGCGGTCTTCGTCCCCGTGGTGCTGCTGATCGCCCTGGGAACACTGGTCGCCTGGCTGCTCGCCACCGACGACATCACGGCCTCGTTCACCGCCGCCGTGGCCGTCCTGATCATCGCCTGCCCCTGCGCCCTCGGACTGGCCACACCCACCGCCCTCATGGTCGGCACCGGACGCGGGGCACAGCTCGGCATCCTCATCAAGGGCCCCGAGGTCCTGGAGACCACCCGCCGCGTCGACACGGTCGTCCTCGACAAGACGGGCACGATCACCACCGGTCGCATGACCCTGGGCGCCGTCCACGCGGCGGCCGGGACCTCCGAGGCCGACCTGCTGCGCCTGGCGGGCGCCCTCGAACACGCCTCCGAGCACCCTCTCGCTCGGGCCGTCGCCACCGGGGCGGCCGGACGCACCCCCGCGGGCCTCCCCTCCGTCGAGTCCTTCGAGAACGTCCCCGGCCTCGGGGTACGCGGCACCGTCGAGGGGCGCCAGGTCATGGCCGGCCGGCCGAAGCTGCTCGCCGATGCGGGCATCACGCTCCCGCCGCCCCTGGCCGACGCCGTGGCGGGCGCCGCGGAGCAGGGCCGTACGGCGGTCGCCGTCGCCTGGGACGGCGAGGCCCGGGGAGTGCTGGAGGTCGCCGACGCGGTCAAGGACAGCAGTGCGGCCGCCGTCGCGGAGCTGCGCGCGCTGGGCCTCAGGCCTATCCTGCTGACCGGTGACAACCGGCCCGTGGCGGACGCCGTGGCCCGTGCGGTCGGGATCGACGAGGTCTACGCGGAGGTCATGCCGGAGGAGAAGGCGGACGTCGTCCGGCGCCTCCAGGCCGAGGGCAGGTCCGTGGCGATGGTGGGCGACGGTGTCAACGACGCCGCGGCACTCGCCGTGGCCGATCTGGGCCTGTCGATGGGTACGGGGACCGACGCGGCGATCGAGGCGGGCGATCTCACGCTGGTTCGTGGAGATATCAAGGTGGCCGCTGACGCCATCCGGCTGTCACGGCGTACGCTGTCCACCATCAGAAGCAACCTCTTCTGGGCCTTCGGCTACAACGTGGCCGCACTGCCTTTGGCTGCGTTCGGGCTGCTCAGCCCCATGATCGCAGGTGCGGCTATGGCGTTCTCGTCGGTCTTCGTCGTGATGAACAGCCTACGGTTGCGCTCCTTCACCTAATTTCCACAAAGAGACTTAGATCACACCGATTCGAGGGTAACCATCCGCTGGGTTGGTGAGTCTAAGAGTGCGATTGCCAAGGATGTCTTGGGGGACGTCCGATGGAGTGTCTTGGGGGACGCTCCTGGCAAGCGTTGGCCGGGGCACGTGCACCGGGGAGCTTTGAGCGGCCCTCCCGTACGTACCCCGGCAGATCGCACTGCAGTACCGAAGTGAATGCGCACCACCGGAGGAACAACGGGAGCTTCGGCTCCCCGCAGACGCCCGGCCGGATCCCGTGGGGGGAATCCGCTCCGGGATATGGGAAGCGCCCTGTCCGTCGACCCGTGGGGGGATCGGCGGCGGGGCGTTTCTCGCACCAGCGGCCGGGAGCGCACCGGCCGGCCCGCCGGAGCCGCGCGGAAGCCCGGCAGCGGCCCGCAGGCCCGCACCAGCCCGACCGAGCAGCCCCGCCCGCACCGGTCGTCCGCACCGGAAGCACCGCGCGCGCCGGGACCGTCGGGCCGCGCCGCACGCCCGGGAAACAGCCCCTGAACGCCGAATCGCCCCGGACACCGCGCTCCGGTGGAGCGAGCGCGGTACGCGGGGCGAAGGCAGTCGGCCGAAGAGGCCGGGATCGTGCAGAAGTACTTCAGGTGGTGCGGTGGCTCCGGGGAAGCCTGGTTCAGCGACCCTCGACCGGGACGAAGTCGCGCAGGACCTCGCCCGTGTAGATCTGGCGCGGGCGGCCGATGCGGGATCCCGGCTCCTTGATCATCTCGTGCCACTGGGCGATCCAGCCGGGCAGCCGGCCGATCGCGAAGAGCACGGTGAACATCTCGCTGGGGAAGCCCATGGCCCGGTAGATCAGACCCGTGTAGAAGTCCACGTTGGGGTAGAGGTTGCGCGAGACGAAGTACTCGTCGCTGAGCGCGTGCTCTTCCAGCTTGAGCGCGATGTCGAGCAGCTCGTCCGACTTGCCGAGCGACGACAGCACGTCGTGGGCCGCTGCCTTGATGATCTTGGCGCGCGGGTCGAAGGACTTGTACACCCGGTGGCCGAAGCCCATCAGGCGGACGCCGTCCTCCTTGTTCTTCACCTTCTGGATGAAGGAGTCGACGTCGCCGCCGTTGGCCTGGATGCCCTCGAGCATCTCCAGCACCGACTGGTTGGCGCCACCGTGCAGCGGGCCCCACAGCGCGGAGATGCCGGCGGAGATCGAGGCGAACATGTTCGCCTGCGAGGAGCCGACCAGGCGCACGGTGGAGGTCGAACAGTTCTGCTCGTGGTCCGCGTGCAGGATGAGCAGCTTCTCGAGCGCCGAGACGACGACCGGGTCCGGCACGTACTCCTGGGCCGGGACCGAGAAGGTCATGCGCAGGAAGTTCTCGACGTAGCCGAGGTCGTTGCGCGGGTAGACGAACGGGTGACCGATCGACTTCTTGTACGCGTACGCCGCGATCGTCGGGAGCTTGGCCAGCAGCCGGATCGTGGAGAGGTGGCGCTGCTCCTCGTCGAACGGGTTGTGGCTGTCCTGGTAGAACGTGGACAGCGCGCTGACGACCGAGGACAGCATGGCCATCGGGTGGGCGTCGCGCGGGAAGCCGTCGAAGAACCGCTTGACGTCCTCGTGCAGCAGCGTGTGCTGGGTGATCTCGTTCTTGAAGGCCGACAGCTCGTCGACCTTGGGAAGGTCACCGTTGATCAGCGTGTAGGCGACCTCGAGGAACGTCGAGCTCTCAGCGAGCTGCTCGATCGGGTATCCGCGGTACCGCAGGATGCCCTGCTCGCCGTCGAGGTAGGTGATGGCGGATTTATACGCGGCCGTATTGCCGTATCCGCTGTCCAGCGTGACCAGGCCCGTATTGGCCCGGAGCTTCCCGATGTCGAAGCCCTTGTCGCCGACGGTGCTGTCGATCACCGGGTAGGTGTACTCGTCATCGCCGTACCGCAGTACTACAGAGTTGTCGCTCACGTCATCCCTCACCGACGTAGTGCCTCTTCTTCGAGGTGCCCTGACTGTTCTCCACCCTCCCCCATTCGGCTCAGGAGAGTGCACTCGGGGTCGTCCATTGGACCTACCGACGGCACTGAGTGCCGCCAACTTACTCATCCTGCCCGCTGGAATCCGGTTCCGGAAGGTCTCAGTGATGTTTCCCACCGTTTTGATCGATCATTTTTCCGCGAACTCTTCGCCCGAACCGCCGCGGAGCCGGAAATCCAGTCCCGTACAGCGTCTGCCTGCGGAAACCGTGCGCACCGCCTGACCGATGGCCTTCCGTGAACCCACCAGTACGACAAGCTTCTTGGCCCTGGTCACAGCCGTGTACAGGAGGTTCCGCTGCAGCATCATCCACGCGCTGGTGGTGACGGGGATGACGACGGCCGGGTATTCGCTGCCCTGGGAGCGGTGGATGGTCATCGCGTAGGCGTGGGCGAGCTCGTCGAGCTCGTCGAAGTCGTACACGATCTCCTCGTCCTCGTCCGTGAGGACCGTCAGCTTCTGCTCGTCCGTGTCGAGGGCGGTGACGACGCCGACCGTGCCGTTGAAGACGCCGTTCTCCCCCTTGTCGTAGTTGTTGCGGATCTGGGTGACCTTGTCGCCCACCCGGAAGACCCGGCCGCCGAAGCGCTTCTCGGGAAGGTCGGGGCGGCCGGGGGTGATGGCCTGCTGGAGAAGGCCGTTGAGATGACCGGCGCCCGCCGGACCTCGGTGCATCGGGGCGAGAACCTGCACGTCGCGGCGGGGGTTCAGGCCGAACTTGGCGGGGATGCGGCGGGCCGCGACGTCCACGGCGAGCACCCCGGCGTCCTCCGTCTCGTCCTCGACAAAGAGGAAGAAGTCGCTCAGCCCCTGGGTGAGCGGCGGGACCCCCGAGTTGATCCGGTGGGCGTTGGTGACGACGCCGGACTGCTGGGCCTGGCGGAAGATCGTGGTCAGCCTGACGGCGGGCACCGGGCCGCCCTCGGCGAGCAGATCCCGCAGTACCTCCCCCGCACCGACCGACGGCAGCTGGTCGACGTCGCCCACCAGCAGGAGGTGGGCACCGGGTGCCACCGCCTTGACCAGTTTGTTGGCGAGCAGCAGGTCCAGCATCGACGCCTCGTCGACGACGACCAGGTCGGCGTCCAGCGGCCGGTCCCGGTCGTAGGCGGCGTCCCCGCCCGGCTTCAGCTCCAGCAGCCGGTGCACGGTGGACGCCTCGGCACCGGTCAGCTCCGAGAGCCGTTTCGCCGCCCGCCCGGTGGGGGCGGCCAGCACCACCTTCGCGTTCTTGGCCCGGGCCAGCTCGACGACGGACCGCACGGTGAACGACTTGCCGCAGCCGGGGCCTCCCGTGAGGACGGCCACCTTCCGGCTGAGCGCGAGCCGCACGGCCGCCTCCTGCCCGGGGGCCAGGGTCGCCCCCGTGCGCTGCGCGAGCCAGGCCAGCGCCTTGTCCCAGTCGACGTCCTGGAAGGCCGGCATCCGGTCCTCCGGAGTGCGCAGCAGGCGCTGCACCTGGGCGGCCAGGGAGATCTCGGCCCGGTGGAAGGGCACCAGGTACACAGCGGTGACGGGCTGCCCGTCCTCGGGGCCCGGCACCTTCTCCCGCACGACGCCCTCCGGGTCCTCGGCGAGCTCGGCCAGGCAGTCGATGACGAGCCCGGTGTCCACCTGGAGGAGCTTCACCCCGTCGGCGATCAGCCGCTCCTCGGGCAGGAAGCAGTGGCCCTGGTCGGTGGACTGCGACAGCGCGTACTGCAGCCCGGCCTTGACCCGCTCCGGGCTGTCGTGCGGGATGCCGACGGCCTGGGCGATGCGGTCGGCGGTCAGGAAACCGATGCCCCAGACGTCGGCGGCCAGCCGGTAGGGCTGGTTCTTCACGACGGAGATCGAGGCGTCCTCGTACTTCTTGTAGATACGGACGGCGATGGAGGTGGAGACGCCCACGGTCTGCAGGAAGACCATGACCTCCTTGATGGCCTTCTGCTCCTCCCAGGCCGCGGCGATCATCTTCGTCCGCTTCGGCCCGAGGCCGGGCACCTCGACAAGCCGCTTGGGCTGCTGCTCGATGATGTCCAGGGTGTCGACGCCGAAGTGGGTGGTGATGCGGTCGGCCATGACGGGGCCGATGCCCTTGATCAGACCCGAGCCGAGGTAGCGGCGGATGCCCTGGATGGTGGCGGGGAGGATCGTCGTGTAGTTCTCGACGGTGAACTGCTTCCCGAACTGCGGGTGGGAGCCCCAACGCCCCTCCATCCGAAGGGACTCGCCGGGCTGCGCGCCGAGCAGCGAGCCGACGACGGTGAGGAGATCGTTCATCCCGCGCCCGGTGTCGACACGGGCGACGGTGTAACCGTTCTCCTCGTTGGCGTACGTGATCCGCTCGAGGACCCCTTCGAGCACGGCCGTGTTGGACATGTCCCGACGGTACCGGGCAGGGCTGACACTGCAGGGCTCCAGTCCGGAGACGGCCGCCCGGACACCGTCAGCGGGCGCGGACCGGCGGTCCCGGTGGCGGGAGCGCCCGCCCGCACGCGGCGCGTGCGCACAGGACCGATAAGCGCTGGTCCGGCACACCCCCTGAGACCGATGATGCGCACATGGCTCTGACCGACACCCTGCGGCGCGTGGACGCCGACCTCGCCGCCGGACGCATACCCATGGCCCGCATGCGCCTTCGCGGGCTGGTGACCGCCTACCCCGCGAGTCGGGAGGTGCGACGCCGCCTGGGGGAGGTCTACCGCCTCTTCGGCGAGCCGGAGCAGGCCGGCCGGTGGATGTACCTGGAGGAGGACCGCGACCCGGCCGAGACGGCCGCCTTCGAGCAGCGCTACCACCTGCCCGCCCCGCGCATGAAGGCCGTGGCCTGGCGCGGACCGGAGTCCCTGGCCGGATCCTCCTTCGCCGAGGAGCAGTTGGCCGCGCTCCGCGCAGCGTGCTCGAAGGCGGCGGGCCGCCCGGTCGACTGGGACACGGTCACCGGCGAGGAGCAGCCGGAGCGGGGAGCCGTACTCCGCTTCGCAGGGTGCACGGGGGCGTTCCTGCTGGTCGCGGCATTCCTGGCGATCTGGGTGAACGGGCTGGTCGACCTCTTCGACTGACTCCGTCAGGCGCACTCCCACGAAGCCCGGGTCCCGAAGCCCGGGTCCCGAGGCTTGAGGCTCGAGGCTCGAGCTCCGAGAGCCGGGGCGGAGCGGTCACTCCTCCGACAGAGCGGTCACTCTTTCGTGGGTACGTGAAGGGAGCGTGGGCCCGAGGCTTGAGCTTCGGGATCCGAGGGTCGGGATGCGGGCTCCGGGATCCGAGCGCTCTCCATGTCCGGTAGGAAAAGAGGGGGTGGGGAAACCTCCCCACCCTCCCTGACCTGCCACGGCCAGCAAGTATGACTAATCGTGATCGACTTGCAGCACGCTGTCACACCCACTTACGGTGCCCCCAATGAGTCGACCCCGACGCGGTGTAACCAGCACCGGCCGGGGTCTCACCCCAAGATCGAAAAGAGCGATCTCGTGGCTACCCAGAACATTAGCCCCGCCCCGCCCGCACCCACAGCCTCACTCCCGTACGCCCGGGCCCACCCCGGCTACGGCAAGCGCACCGCACCCGAGCAACACCCGCCCCGAGCCGATGCCTTCGCACTGCTGCCGGAGCGGGAGCGGTACGTCGCCGGGTATGTGGACCGGCTGCCCGAGGGCGGGGCCATGGACGTCAAGTCGCTCGCCAAGTCGCTCCCCCTGTACGGGCAGATGGCCGTCGGCAGCGCGCTGCGGGCCCTGGGCGTGGCCGGTCACCTGCGGCGCGTGCGGTGCCAGGTCGTCGCCGAGGACGGTCAGAGCCGCTGGGTCACCCGCACCTTCTGGTCCCGCACCGCCCACGACAGCGAGTGGTGGGACGCCTTCACCCGCACCGTGCCCGGCGACGGCCACATCGCCGCTGCGGCCCGGCCGGACACAGCCGAGCCCTCGCCGCCCTCCCCCGCGCCACAGGCAGCTCTCGTGCCCGAGCAGCCGACCACCGCCGGGAAGAGCCCGGCCGGCCCTTCGGCCGCGTACCTCGCTCTCGCCCGACTCGGGCGCACCGAACCGCGCCTGACCCTGTCCGCCGCCGACTGCTCGGCCCTCGAAGGGCTTGCCTCGGCGTGGCTGGACCGGGGCGTGAACACGGACTACCTCGCCGGGGCGCTCACCGCCGGCCTTCCCGCGCACGTCGACTCACCCGTCGGCTTCGTGCGCCGTCGGCTCACCGACAAGATCCCGCCCAGCCTGCCCGGCGCGGCGGCAGGGGGCGGCTCCGGCAGGCCTGTGCGCCGCGTCATGGTGGAGTGCACCGGATGCGGTGCCCCCGGGCCGTCCGAAGCCCTGCCCGACGGTCTCTGCCGCTCCTGCCGCACCACGGCCCCGGGTGCGGCTCCAGCCACCGCACCCGTAGAGGTACCGGCCCGACGAGACATCCACGCGCTCGTCGGCAGTCTCCGCAACCTGATGAGTGCCCCCTGAGCAACGGGCGACGGAATTTCCACACTTGGCCGCGTCACCGGCTGCCGACGCCCGGTTCTCCATGCTGCGGCCGGAGCCTGTCCGGATCGTGCTCAGCCGCACCCAGCCGCGAGCCCCTGCTCTCGGCGACGCGTCTGACCTCCCGCAACGACTCGCTCAACCTGCTGGCGAGGAAGTGGAGTTCCACCCAAGTGACCTTTCGGTCCGCCAGGAGTGCGGCGGCGTGGCCGAGCAGGTCCCCCGACATGCCGAGCTGGACGCTCTCGATACCGTCCGCCATCCGCGACACGTAGCCGCTTCCGTCCCCGAGGACGTAACACGGCTTGCCGTCCTGCCCCGCCCACGGCAGCAGCCTGACCGCATGGGCCTCCTGCTCCTCGCTGTTCACGCGGCGACCTCTGCCCCGTGGATGGACCGCGGCCTGACGTCCACTCCGTGCGCGGCGAACCGCAGCGTGCGCAGTCGGCGCCGCTCCTCGGCTGCCGTCCGAGCCGCCTCCTCCGCCACCTGCCGCTCGTACGCGACGAGGTACGGGCGGACGAGGGGACTGTCCTCGCCGCGCGGCGGCCGTTCGCCGGTGCAGTATGCCGTCGGTCCGCCTGCGTGGTCGCGGGAGTACGGATACGTGTACGGGGTGTCCCACTCCGGCCGGTGTCGCTGCTGCCGGGCTCCGGTGGTCAGGATCCGCAGCAGCGGCACGAGGAGTCGGGCGATGGCGGGCTTCATGTCGACCTGCTTTCTCAGGATGGACGGCCAGGCCCCCGAGCTGTTCACACCGGTCGCGGGGGCACTGCGGCACGACTGGCCGCTTTCTGTAGCGAACCCATCACAGAGTGGCGCCATCAGTGGCTACGCTTCCAGGGGGCGGAGCTTGACAGCGCTCCTGTCAGAACGGGGAGTCGGTGGTCGCATGGAGTTGAACCGCACGCCACGCACGGCACGGGCGAAGTACGGAGACGAGCTGAGGCTGAAGCGCATAGCCGCGAAGCTGACCCAGGAGGCCCTGGGCGAGCAGGTCGTCTGCTCTCCGACGTTGATCAGTCACTTCGAGGCCGGGCGTCGGCTGCCGAGCCCGGATGACGCACAACGCATCGACCGCGCCCTGTCGACGGACGGTTTCTTCGCCCGCTGGCTGGAGGACCTGGACACGAAGTACGCCGACCACTTCGCCGCCGTGGCGGAGTTGGAGCGGCAGGCAACGCTGATCCAGCAGTTCGCGCTCTCCCTCGTGCCCGGCCTCCTCCAGACGGACGGCTACGCACGCGCACTGTTTCGCGCGTACCGGCCGAACCACCGGGCGGAGGACCTTGACCGGGACGTTGTCATTCGAACGGAACGTGCCCGGATCCTTGACGGGCCGTTGAATCCGGTGGTGTGGACACTTCTGGACGAGGCCGTGCTGCGTCGCAGGGTCGGCGGAGCTCACGTCATGGCCGAGCAGTTGGGCAGGATCGCGGACATGGCCGAAGCGGGGAGGCTGCGGCTCCATGTTCTGCCGTTCGGGTTGGGTGCCCACGCGCTTCAAGAGAGCCTGCTGTCGCTACTGGGCTTCGAGGATGCCGCTCCTGTGGCCTATGTCGAAGGGCTGCTGACAGGGCACCTGATGGACGATCCGGCTCTGGTGAAGGCAAGCAGGACGGCCTACGATCTGGCAGCGAGCGATGCGATGTCGCACCAGGAATCAGTGGCCCTTGTGCGGGCGGCAGCGGAGGAACATGAACATGGACAACAGTAAGCAGACCGTTTCCGACTCCTCCACACTCACCGGCTGGTTCAAGTCGAGCTACAGCGGCGGCGGTCAGGGCGAGTGCCTTGAGGTGTCGGACAGTTACGTCGGCGTGCCCGTCCGCGACAGCAAGGCGCCGACCGGTCCGGCGGTCGTGTTCTCCGCAGGCGGCTGGGCCTCGTTCGTCTCTGCGGTCAAGGGCGGCTTCACGGTCTGACCGCGCACGGAGCCTCGCAGCCCGCCCGCAGGGCCGACGGACTGCAAGGCTCCGTCACGCCCGCGCGAGGAAGGCGTCGCGCAGCACCTGGCCACGAAGTGGGATCGAGTCCACGAGGCAGGAACTGACCGGCCCTTGGGCTCGCCAGGACCACCACGGCGCGAAGCAGGCGTACCACTGCCCTGCGCCGCCGGGCCCGGCACAGGGACTCACAGCGCTGCACGCCCGGCTGCGCACCGAGGACAGGGTGTCGGGCATGTCAGTGCCGGCGTCTACCTTCGGCACATGACACAGGTGGACATCGCCGCGTTCGATCACGAGTGGGCTCGCTTCGAGTCATGGCTTTCGGCGCATTCGCCCGCCGATCGAGCGGCCTTGAGAGGGCCGGCGGACCCCGAGGGGATCGACCGGCTGGAGTCGCGGCTGGGTTTCGCCCTGCACCCGGAGCTGAGGAGGCTTCTGGAGCTGCACGACGGCGCAGCCCTGTCTTTCGCCGAACCGGGCCCTCACCCGTTGCGCACCGGGGCGTTCCTGCCGTTGGGGCACTGCCTGAGCGGTCTGGACGACATCGCGATGATGCACGAGATACTCGTGCACGTCAGGGCGGACATCATCGAACCCGAAGCGTGGGACGGCGAGGCGCTGGCTGCGAATCTGCACCTGTGCGTGCCGATCGCCCTGCCCAACGACGGGGGCGTCGCCTTCGTCGATCACCGCCCGGGGCCTTCGTACGGGCACGTGTACGAAATGGGCATCGGGTCGGGAGACCTCGACGGCACGCTCTGGGCAACCGGTCCGGCAGAACTCTTCCGGCTCCTGACCGACTCCCTGGAGACGGGTTCCCCCTTCCTGTACTACCGGCCGTCGACGTACGTACACGAGTCGGGCCACCACCGAGTCACGTGGGAGATCGAAGTCTGACCACCGACGCCCCCGGCACCCCGTTGACCGGGAGGCCGCTTCTCCCCTCAGCGCCCTTCGCCTGCGGAGTGGTCGAGAAACACCGCCCCACCGTCGCGATGGGTTCACACCTGCCTGACGCGGACTTCTTCTGTGGGAGGTGGGCGCTGTGTCCGGGTGTTCAGCACGCGCATCGACAGCAGTGTGAGCGACGGCGCGCTCCTGGCGGTCGCTCCGGCCCGGTCCGCGTCCTCCGGAGCCGGACACCGCGGAGCCCCCTGGTGACGGCGGCGAATTCCAGGGGGCTCCGTCTCGCGGGCCGAAGCCCGGTGGGTCACACCGTGAGCTTCACGGCCTCGAACCAGCCCTTGTTGTCGGTGGTGCCGACGAACATGTACTCGGGTCGGCTGTTCTTGCAGTACTGCGCGCCCCAGCCGCCGTTGCCCATTTTGGCCGTGTGGCAGACGCCGCCCTTACCGACGTTCATCGCGAAGCCCGTCATGTACGGGGCGCCCTGCTTCGAACTGCCTATGTAGTTGTTCTTGCCGTCTGCGGCGAGGGCCGTCCAGCTCGGGGCCCACTTGGCGTTGCCGCTCGTCGAACCCTGGTCGTGCAGCAGGGCGTTGGCGGAGGACCCGCCGACGTTCCACACCGCGATGTTGAGGGCCGTGATCTGCTTTCCCTGGCCCGCCGTCCCGGCCATCGTCCCGTCGCACACCGGTGCCTGCCAGCCGCTCCCGGCCACAAAGGCCCGGTAACAGATGTGCCGCCCCTCGGGGTCGGCCTCGGCGAGGCTGCTCAACGCGCCGGCGGCCGTGTACGACGGCGCCTTCGCCGTCACCGTGGCCGTGGGCTTGCGCTCAGGCTTGGCCGGTGGCGGTGCCTTCACCGGCTTGGCGGCAGGTACCTCGGACGGCTTCTCCTGCACCTGCACCGTGGCCTTCTCCTTCTCCTTCTCCTTGCTCGGAGTCGCAGAAGGACTCGGCGACTTGCTGGTGTAGGTCGCCGGGGGCTCGGAGCGTTCGTCGCCCAGGATCGTGCCTACCGCGTTCTGCGTGCGGTCCCTCTCGGGCTTGCGGTCGTCCTGGCCCGCCAGGAGGAGCGGTACGGAGACCAGGATCGCGCCGATGATCGCCGCCGCGGCCAGCATCGGCTTCTTCGGTCGGCTGACCAGCGGTTCGACGGCCGTGCGCGTACCCGCGCCCGCGCCGCCGCCGTCCGCCGCCGCTGCCGCGACTGCGACTGCGGGTCTCGGGGACCCGCTGCCCGTACCGGTGGCCGCCTGCGCCGCGGCCGGGTCGGAGGCGGGCGCCGCCGAAGCCGAGGCCGCGGTGGTCTCGTCGGGGTCGGCCGACGCCCGTCCGGGCGTCTCCTGCGTCGACGGCTCCGGGACGCCGGTGGCCCGCGCGGCACCGGTGCCGGAGGCGGTGGTGGCGGCTGCTGCCGTACCCGCTCGCTTCGCGGTCCGTGTCCCGTCCGCACCCTCGAGAGCTTCGCTCTCGGAGCCCTTGCTCTCCTGGCCCCCACGCGCCGGGCTCCCACTTGCCGGGCCCTGCGCACGGGCATCCGGGTCGGCCGCCGTGGACGACGTTTCCTTGCCCCCGCGCAGGCCGCCCCGACTCAGGCCGTCATCCGGGTCCCCGGCCGCACCCGGCATCGGCTCCGCCCGGGGGGCCGGCGCCGGCGAACTCCCGGACGCGCCGGGGGCGCCGGGGGACGTGCCCGAAGTCGGCGGTATGCGTCTGGAAGGATCATGCTCACGTGCCACGCAATTCCCTTACTCATATTCGGGGTCGGCGTCGCGTCGCGCTCCGCACCCGCGCACGACCGGACCGCACCCTCCTCGGTCCTCGGATGAGCGAAGTCCCGGTCCGCGCAGTCGTGTCGGCGGGTGGTGAGAGCTGCTGACACGCCTGAACGGTTCGGGCCCGGGACGACGGTACAGGAACTCCCTCGACCATGGTCGGCCGACGGAGCCTGCCACCGGCGGCCCGCTCCCTCAAGGGCTCCCGGGTGGCCGAAGCCACCCGCCGGCTCCGGATGCGCCCGATGCGCGACTCGGGCTGCTTCCACCATCTTCCGCCCCACCGGTCCGGCAATCGGGCGGAGTTGGCGGAGCGGCCTCTCGTCCCCGGCGGGTGGGGGCGGACTCCCCGCCGCCTCAGTCGATGACCGCCGTGACCTCGATCTCGACCAGGTGCTCGGGGATGTCCAGTGCCGCCACCCCCAGCATCGTGGCCGGCGGTACCGGGGTGGTGCCCAACCGGGCGGACGCCCGGGAGATGCCCTCCAGGAGCAGGGGCATCTTGTCGGGGGTCCAGTCGACGACGTGGACGTTCAGCTTCGCCACGTCGTCGAAGGAGGCGCCGACGCCCGCCAGCGCGGTGGCGACGTTGACGTAGCACTGCTCGACCTGGGCAGCCAGGTCGCCCACGCCGACCGTGACGCCGTCGGCGCCCCAGGCGACCTGCCCGGCGACGAAGACCAGCTTCGAACCGGTCGCGACCGACACCTGCCGGTAGACGTCGATCTCCGGGAGTCCCGCGGGGTTCGTCAGGGTGATGGCCATGCTGTCCGCTCCTTACGACGCGGCCCGGACGGGCCGACACGTGCTCTCTTGTGGTTACTGGGTAACCGTAGGAGAGTGAGCCCTGACGTGGAAGAACGCACTTCTTAGTGAGAAGGGAACCAGAAGGTGAGCAAGCAGTTCAGCGGCTCTCCCGAGGAGCAGGCCGACCTGAGGCGCGCGGATTCGCTGGCGCGGGAGATCTTCTCGGACGTCGCCAACAAGTGGGCGCTCCTGATCATCGAGGCCCTGGGCGACCGCACCCTGCGCTTCAGCGAGGTGCGGAGCGAGGTCGAGGGCATCAGCCACAAGATGCTCACCCAGAACCTGAGGATGCTGGAGCGCAACGGCCTCGTCGAGCGGACCGTGTATCCCACGGTCCCGCCGAAGGTCGAGTACACCCTCACCGCACCCGGGCAGGGCCTGCGGAAGACGGTCGACGTGATGTGCGAGTGGACCCACCGGAACATCGGCCACATCGAGGCGGCCCGGAGCGGCTTCGACGGCGGGTGACGTCACGGCCGGGGCACAGCCGGGGCCCGGCTGCGGTCCGGCCCCGGAATCCGGTCACCCGTCGCTCAGGAGAACGTCAGGCCCAGGTGCCGCGTGAGCGCTTCCCTCTGCTCGGGAGTGGCGAGGACCATGATGCTGTCGTAGCCGGCACCCGGCTCCCGCGCGAAGTCGGCGTTGCGCCAGGAGCGCGGGTCGTCGCCGTGGGCGGTTTGGGCGATGGCCCGGCAGGCGGCCTCGTGGTCGTAGTAGTCCACCGCGAAGTGCTCGGCCGGGAGGGACACGGGCTCGGCGTTCCGCCGGAACTCCAGAAGGTCGCAACGACCGCTCTCGAGGCCGCCTTCGCCCTCGACGATCCGGACGTCGGAGATGGTGACCCTGCCGCCGGCGACCTCGGCGGCGTCCGCCAGCAGGCCCGCGTAACCGCTGTGAATGGAGTCGATGTCGTCGGCGTGGACCGAGACCGCCACGCCGAAGCTCTCCAGGGCGCGGGCCGCGGCGTACGGGGCCAGCTCCGCGTCCGCGTAGGCGGCCGCGGCTTCGAGGGTACTGAGCATCTTCCCCTCGGACACCATGCCGGTCTCATGGAGGAGGGCGCCGATGCGCCTGTACGTCGTCGGGGGATTCTTCGGCATCCTGGAGATCCTGCCAGATCGGCTGCCGGGCCTCTCGGGGCGGCTCCACGCGCGCACTCGACGGGGGTTCACGCGGGTTCCGGGCGGTGAGCCCACCGCGAACGGCCCCGGAACGCGGAATGGGGCCCGGCCATGAGGCCGGACCCCCCTCGCTTTCCCCCTCCGTCGGGCTTCCCGATCCCCCCGGACCCCTCCCCGGAAGTCCCGACGCTGAGTGAGACCGGGCAAGGTCCAGGATGGTTGTACGCCTTGACCTTCTCTTTACCCGCGTCCGCAAGAAGGGCTCTCAGCAGGCGTGTTCCAGGTAGCGGGACGCGACTTCGGCCAGCACCTCGGCACCGTCGCGCGCCCACAGGCCCTCGTTGAAGATCTCGACCTCGATCGGTCCGTCGAACCCCGTGGCCTCGACCTGACGGCGCATCGTGCGGAAGTCCACGCTTCCGTCGCCCAGTTGGCCCCGGCCCAGCAGGACGCCCGCCGGAAGCGGGGTGATCCAGTCGGCCAGCTGGAAGGAGTGGATCCGGCCGCCCGCACCGGCCCGGGCGATCTGCGCGGGCGCCTGGTCGTCCCACCAGACGTGGTACGCGTCGACGACCACGCCGACCTGCTCCGCCGGGAAGCGCTCCGCGAGGTCGAGCGCCTGGGACAGGGTGGAGACGACGCAGCGGTCCGAGGCGAACATCGGGTGCAGCGGCTCGATCGCCAGGCGCACGCCCCGCTCCTGCGCGTACGGGCCCAGCTCGGCCAGCGCGTCGGCGATCCGCTCACGGGCGGCGTACAAGTCCTTGTCACCGGAGGGGAGTCCGCCGGAGACCAGGACCAGGGTGTCGGTGGAGAGGGCCGCGGCCTCGTCGACCGCCGCCCGGTTGTCTTCCAGGGCGCGTGCCCGCTCACCGGGATCGACCGCGGTGAGGAAGCCGCCCCGGCAGAGGCTGGTGACGGTGAGCCCCGCGTCCTTCACCAGCTGTGCGGCGCGCTCGACCCCGTACTCCTGCACCGGGGCCCGCCACAGGCCGACCTGCCCGATGCCGGCCTTGACGCAGCCCTCGGTGAGCTCGGGCAGGGACCACTGCTTGATGGTCTCCTGGTTGAGGGAGAGACGGGACAGATCGGTGCTCATCGTGCTCCTCCGTGGACGGACAGCAGGGCGCGCATCCGGCTCTCGGCCAGCTCGGGGTCCGGGAACAGCCCCAGCCGGTCGGCCAGTTCGTACGCCTTCGCCAGGTGCGGCAGCGAGCGTGCGGACTGCAGCCCGCCGACCATCGTGAAGTGCTCCTGGTGGCCCGCGAGCCACGCCAGGAAGACCACGCCCGTCTTGTAGTAGCGCGTCGGCGCAGAGAAGAGGTGGCGGGACAGCTCGACCGTGGGGTCCAGGAGGGCGCGGAAGCCGTCCACGTCACCGGTGTCCAGGACCCGCACCGCGTGCGCGGCCAGCGGGCCGAGCGGATCGAAGATGCCGAGCAGGGCGTGGCTGAAGCCCCGGTCGTCGCCCGCGATCAGCTCGGGGTAGTTGAAGTCGTCGCCGGTGTAGCAGCGCACCCCGCTGGGCAGGCGGCGGCGGACGTCGATCTCGCGTTCGGCGTCCAGGAGCGACATCTTGATGCCGTCGATCTTGTCCGGGTGTTCCGCGATGACCTTGAGGAAGGTGTCCGTGGCGGCGTCGAGGTCCGACGAACCCCAGTAGCCCTCCAGCGCGGGGTCGAACATCGGTCCGAGCCAGTGCAGGACGACGGGCTCGGTGGCCTGGCGCAGGAGGTGCGCGTACGTCTCCAGGTAGTCCTCCGGGCCGCTCGCCGCGGCGGCGAGGGCGCGGGAGGCCATCAGGATGGCCTGGGCGCCGCTCTCCTCGACGACCGCCAGCTGCTCCTCGTACGCCGCGCGCACCTCGGGGAGCGTCGCGGGGCCGGTGAGCTGGTCGGTGCCGACGCCGCAGGCGATCCGTCCGCCGACCGCCTTCGCCTCGGCGGACGACCGCCGGATCAGCTCCGCTGCGCCCGCCCAGTCGAGGCCCATGCCGCGCTGCGCGGTGTCCATCGCCTCGGCGACGCCCAGGCCGTGCGACCAGAGGTGGCGGCGGAAGGCGAGGGTGGAGTCCCAGTCGACGACGGCCGGAGCGTCGGGGCTGACGTCGGCGTACGGATCGGCGACCACGTGGGCGGCGGAGAAGACCGTACGGGAGGCGAGCGCCGCGCCGCCCGGTGCGAGGTCGAGCGGGGTGGCGCGGGGCTCGTAGGGGCCCTGGGGGAGATGGATGGTCACAGGCTCAGCTCCGGTACGTCGAAGCGGCGGCCCTCGGCCGAGGACTTGAGGCCGAGCTCGGCGAGCTGGACGCCGCGGGCGCCGGCCATCAGGTCCCAGCTGTAGGGCTCGTCGAGGGCGATGTGGCGCAGGAAGAGCTCCCACTGGGCCTTGAAGCCGTTGTCGAAGACGGCGTTGTCGGGGACTTCCTGCCACTGGTCGCGGAACGGCTCGGTGACCGGGAGGTCGGGGTTCCAGACCGGCTTGGGGGTGGCCGAGCGGTGCTGGACGCGGCAGTTGCGCAGTCCGGCGACCGCGGAGCCGTGGGTGCCGTCGACCTGGAACTCGACGAGCTCGTCGCGGTTGACGCGGACCGCCCAGGAGGAGTTGATCTGGGCGACGGCGCCGCCCGCCAGCTGGAAGGTGCCGTACGCGGCGTCGTCGGCGGTGGCGTCGTAGGGCTTGCCCTGCTCGTCCCAGCGCTGCGGGATGTGCGTCTGCACGTGCGCGGACACGCTCGTGACCTGGCCGAACAGCTCGTGCAGGACGTACTCCCAGTGCGGGAACATGTCGACGACGATGCCGCCGCCGTCCTCCGCGCGGTAGTTCCAGGACGGACGCTGGGCGTCCTGCCAGTCGCCCTCGAAGACCCAGTAGCCGAACTCGCCGCGCACGGAGAGGATCTCGCCGAAGAAGCCGCCGTCGATGAGGCGCTTCAGCTTCAGCAGGCCCGGCAGGAAGATCTTGTCCTGGACGACGCCGTGCTTGATCCCGGCGTCGCGGGCGAGGCGGGCCAGCTCGAGCGCGCCCTCGACGTCCGTGGCGGTGGGCTTCTCGGTGTAGATGTGCTTGCCCGCGGCGATCGCCTTCTTGATCGCGTCGACGCGGGCGGAGGTGACCTGGGCGTCGAAGTAGATGTCGATCGATTCGTCGGCGAGCACCGCGTCCAGGTCGGTCGACCACTCGGTCAGGCCGTGCTGGGCGGCGAGCGCCTCCAGCGCGTGGGCGCGGCGGCCGACGAGGACGGGCTCGGGCCACAGCACCTCGCCGTCGCCGAGGTCGAGGCCGCCCTGCTCACGGATCGCGAGGATCGAGCGCACCAGGTGCTGCCGGTATCCCATGCGTCCCGTGACGCCGTTCATGGCGATGCGCACTGTCCTGCGTGTCACGAAAGTTCCCTCCATACAGCCGTAGCAAGCGCTTTCTATGCGGTATGACGCTAGCCTGCCGACAGCGGCCCGGACAAGGGGGGCCGCGCCACAACTCCTCGAAGGAGAACGATGACAGTCACCCTGGCGGACGTGGCGGCCCGCGCCCGGGTGTCCCCGGCCACCGTCTCCCGCGTGCTGAACGGCAACTATCCGGTGGCCGCGTCCACCCGGGACCGGGTCCTGCGTGCGGTGGACGATCTGGACTACGTGCTGAACGGGCCGGCCAGCTCCCTCGCCGCCGCCACGTCCGACCTCGTCGGGATCCTCGTGAACGACATCGCCGACCCGTTCTTCGGGATCATGGCGGGGGCCGCGCAGAGCGAGATCGGCGGTCCCGGGGACGGGTCGGGCCGTGCGGGCGGCGAGAAGCTCGCCGTCGTGTGCAACACGGGGGGCTCCCCCGAGCGCGAGCTCACCTATCTCACCCTGCTCCAGCGCCAGCGCGCCGCGGCCGTCGTCCTCACCGGCGGCGCCCTCGAGGACCCGGCTCACCAGGCCGTCATGGCCGCGAAGCTGGCGAAGCTCGCGGACGCGGGCACCCGGATCGTCTTCTGCGGGCGCCCCCCGCTGCCGGACTCGGACGCGGTCGTGGCCGCGCTGGCCTTCGACAACCGGGGCGGCGGCCGGCGGCTCACCGAGCACCTGCTGGAGCTCGGCCACCGGCGGATCGGCTATGTCGCGGGGCCGCTGGAACGCACCACGACCCGGCACCGCCTGGAGGGCCACCGCGAGGCGATGAAGGCGGCGGGCCTGTACGCGGACGAGGAGAGCCTCACCGTGCACGGCCCGTACGACCGGCGGTCGGGATACGACGCGACGCTCGAACTCCTGCGCCGCGCACCGGAGGTGACGGCGGTCGTCGCCGCGAACGACACCGTCGCCCTGGGGGCCGGCGCGGCGATCAGGGAGCACGGGCTCCGCATCCCGGAGGACGTCTCGGTGGCGGGCTTCGACGACCTGCCGTTCTCGGTGGACGCGGTGCCGGCCCTGACGACCGTACGGCTGCCGCTGTTCGAGGCGGGGGCGCGGGCGGGGCGGCTGGCCATGGGCAAGGAGACGCCGCCGCCGGGGGGCATCGCGACGATCGAGGCGGAACTGATGGTGCGGGGGTCGACGGCGCCGCCACGGGGGTGAGCCGGGCGCCCCGGGAACGTCACCTCCGGCGCCCCGGACCGTCTTCACCATCGCTCCGGAACCCTCATCTCCGTCCCCCGCACCCACGCGGCCTCGTGCGCCGGTACCCGAAAGATGGGGGCGACTCCCCCATGCGCCCGGCCCCTCCCGCCCACCAGGATGGGGTGCGGGAGGACCGGTAGGCCTCCCCGGGCCAGGGAGGTGTGCGCGGTGGCGGAGAAGGATCCGAACGGCAGAGCGAACCCGAGCGCCTCCACCCGCGGTGTCCCGGGGGCCTTGCCCCGCGAGATCCCGGCCTCCGCCGCCTCCGCCGCCCCCGACACGCGCCGCGGCGTTCCCGACGCGCCCCTCCGGGACGTACCCGCCGACCGTGCGGGCACCGCCGGTCCGGAGCACGCCCACGCACCGAACACCGCCCTCTTGGGCACCTGGGGCCAGGGCGATCCGTGGTGGCTCCCCGGTGTCGTCGGACAGCGGCCCGCCGCCGAGCCGGACTGGGCGGTCTTCGTCCGGGACGTCGTGGCGGGCGCACCGCGCGACGCGGTGGCCGCCGACCGGGAGTACCCGGGACTGTCGGGCTTCGCGCTGATCATGGCACCGTTCGCGGAGCGGGCCGTCGACCGGGCGGTGGAGCAGGCCGCGGACCAGGCATGGGACCGGGCCGCCGACCGCCCGTCCGCCCCGGACGGCGTCCCGGGAGCCGGGCCCGTCGCCTGTCCCGCCGCCGTGCTGGACGACTTCCGGAGCCATCTGACAGGCCGTCTGGCCCGTCTCGCGGCCCGGACGCTGGTGCTGGAACTGCACGAAGCGCGGCAGGGGGGACGGCTCGGCGGGGACGGGACGCGGGAGCGGTTCCGGGACTTCCTCCGGCTGACCGCACGCCGGTCCGGTCTCGCCTCGCTCGTCACCGGCTATCCCGTGCTGGCCCGGATCGTGGCACGGACGAGCATGAACGCGGCCGACGCCTTCGCGGAGATGCTCGGGAGGCTCGCGGCCGACCGGGAGCTGCTGCAGGCCTCCGGGCTGCTCGGTGACCGGGGCGCCGGGGTCCTCGGCGACCGGGGGCCCGGAGGGCTGACCGGGGTCGAGGCCGGTGCGGGTGACAGTCACCGCGGGGGCCGGTCGGTGATGCTGCTGCGGTTCGCCGACGGCACCCGGCTGGTGTACAAGCCGCGTCCGCTCGCCGCCCACCAGCACTTCAACACCCTGGTCGAATGGTTCAACTCGCTGCCCGCGACGCCCGATCTGCGCACACCGCGTGTCCTGGACCGGGGTGCGTACGGCTGGGTCGAGTTCGTCGAGGAGCG
This sequence comes from Streptomyces clavifer, assembly GCF_036345975.1. Taxonomy (NCBI): domain Bacteria; kingdom Bacillati; phylum Actinomycetota; class Actinomycetes; order Kitasatosporales; family Streptomycetaceae; genus Streptomyces; species Streptomyces clavifer. The sequence continues at coordinate 2,658,397 of NZ_CP107793.1, forward strand.
GCCCTGCGACTCGGCGGCGGAGACCACCCGCTTCTACCGGCGCCAGGGTGCGCTGCTGGCGCTGCTGCACGTGCTGGACGGGACCGATCTGCACCACGAGAACCTGATCGCCTGCGGCCCGCACCCCGTCCTCGTCGACGTGGAGACGCTGTTCCATCCGCCGCTGGTACCGGCCCGCTCCGCGGATCCGGCGGCGCGGGCCCTGCACGCCTCGGTCCACCGCGTGGGGCTGCTGCCCCAGCTGCTCGTCGGGGACACGACGGCGCTCGACATGTCGGCCATCGGCGGCGGCGGGGCGGGTTCCTCCCCCATCGAGACGGCGGGCTGGGATGCGGCGGGGACGGACCGGATGCGCCTGGTCCGGACGGCGGGCCGGTTCACCGAGTCGGCCAACCGGCCCCGGCTGGGCGGGATCCCGGCCGACCCCTCCTCCTACACGGACGCCCTGTGCGACGGATTCCGCGCGGGCTACACGGCAGTCGGCGACGCCCGGGACGAACTCCTGGGACCGAAGGGGCTGTTGCGCCTCTTCGCCCAGGACGAGATCCGCGTCGTACCCCGGCCGACGTGGACGTACACCACCCTGCTGGACGAGTCCACCCACCCCGACCTGATGCGGGACGCCACCGAACGGCACCGGATCTTCGCACTGCTGCGGACCCCGTCCCTGGGCACCACCGCACTGCCCGGCCTGGAGGACGAGGAGATCACGGAGCTGTGGAACGGGGACGTACCGGTGTTCGCCGGCCGGCCCGACTCCACGGACCTGTGGAGCGGCACCGGTCGCCGGGTCCCGGGTCCCGAGGGGGTGACCGGGCTGGCGCGGGTCGAGGCCAAGGTGCGCGCCCTGGACACGGTGGGCCGGCTGGACCAGGAACACATCATCCGCGCCGCCATGGTCAGCACCTCCCCCGAGCCCGCGCACCGGGCGGGCGCGGGACACCGGCCGCCGGCCGTGGACACCGCACCGGAACCGGAGCACCTGCTCTCCGTCGCGCGGTCGGTCGGCGACCAGCTCGTCTCGCTCGCCTTCCGCCACGAGGGCCGCACCAACTGGATCGGCCTGGAGCTGCTCGGCGAGCGCTACTGGCGGCTCACGCCCATGGCGGCGGACCTCGCGGGCGGCTACACGGGGCCGGCGCTCTTCCTGGCCCAGCTGGCCTCCCTGACCGGGGCCGCCCGGTACGCCGATGCGGCCCGCGAGGCGCTGGCTCCCGTCCCCGGGCTGCTGGACGCCCTCCACGAACGGGTGGACGACCTCGGACTGCTCGGCTCAGGCGCCTTCGCCGGTCTCGGCGGCATCGCGTACACGCTGACCGAGGTGGGTGTCCTGCTGGACGATCACCAGGTGCTGGACTGGGCGGGCCCGGCCACCCGGCTGAGCTCCGCGGCGGGTTCGGCGGAGGACGGCTTCGGGGTGCGCGGCGGCGCGGCGGGCGGGCTGGTGTCGCTGCTCGCGGTGCACCGGGCCACCGGCAGGCCGGAGGCCTGGCGGGGCGCCGAGCGGTGCGCGGAGCGGATCGCCGCGGCGCCCCTCCCGGAGGCCGGCGGTTTCGCCGACGGGGCCGCGGGCATCGGCTGGGCGCTGTTGCGCTTCGCCGCAGCCGGGGGCGGGCCCCGCTACCGCGCCGCCGGGCTGCGGGCGTTGCGCCGGGCGGTCTCCGGCGCGGGCGCCGGGCAGGCCTGGTGCGACGGCGCGACGGGGGTCGCGCTCGCGGTCGCCGACAGCCCCGACGCGCTGGCCGATCCGGAGCTGTCCGGCTGGCTGTCCGGCCGGGCCGGCGCACTGGCGGAGGCCGTCCCGCCCGCCAACGACAGCCTCTGCCACGGCGAGCTGGGTGTGCTGGAACTCCTCGGTCACGTTGCCCTGCCGGGCCTCCGCGCCCCCTGGGTGCGCCGGACCGGAACACTCCTGGCCGCCGCCGACCGGGCGGGTCCGCAGTGCGGAACGCCCGGCAACGTACCTCACCCCGGGCTGCTCACCGGCCTTTCAGGAATAGGACACGGGTTGTTGCGGGCGGGTTTTCCCGACCGGATCGGCTCGGCACTGCTCGTACAGCCCTCCACGGGGGGCACCACGGGGACGAACCGGTCCTCTTTTCCAGCTCCGTTGTCGACCAGTCAGATGAGGCAGAGATGATGACGCAGATCAGCGAATCGGCCATGCAGGCAGCCGTCACGGCGCACGAGGGCGCCCCCGAGCACCCGGCGGGCCGGATATCCCTTGGTTCCTCCGGTGGCGCACTGGGCCTGCGCAGCCGGCTCCTGAGTGTTTCGGAGGGCGACATCGGCTACAGCCATGACCTGCCGTTCACGACCATGACGAACCCGTTGTGACCACATCGCCCGATATCGCACCGTAATCGACCGAATGCGGCCTACTGCCGTATGCGTCGTGGCTCAAGTAGCCTGCGGCCATGCGAGCCACTTCGCCGGTCACCGTCGGACGAGACGGTGAGATCGGACTGCTGAGCAGCGCCCTGGACGCCGTGCAACGGCGTTCGGGGCGCGCGCTGTTCCTCCTCGGTGAAGCGGGGATCGGCAAGTCACGGCTGGTGGGCGAATGCGCCTACCGGGCCTACGAGCTGGGCATGCCGGTGCTGCGCGGCCGGGCCAGCTCGACCGGCCTCGTCGTGCCGTACCGCCCGCTGGTGGAGGCGCTCTCGTCCCACTTCCGGGCGGCCGGGACACCGACCGATCCGGAGCTGGTCCCGTACCATCCGGCGCTGGCCAGACTGGTGCCGGAGTGGCGGCGCGGAGCATCACCGGGCTACCCGGAGACGGTGGTCGAGCTGGCGGAGGCGCTGCTGCGGCTGCTGTCCGTCCTGGGCAGGGACACGGGCTGCGTGATCCTGCTGGAGGACCTGCACGACTCCGACACGGAGACCGTCGCGGTCGTCGAGTACGTCATCGACAATCTGGCCGGCCTGCCCATCCTGCTGCTGGGCACCCTGCGGCCGGAGGCGGGGGCCGCACTGGACCTCGTACGCTCCGCCGAGCGGCGTCAGACGGCGGCGGTGCGGGAGCTGCGGGCACTCGGCGACGACGAGGTGCGGCTGCTGACCGGTGCCTGTCTGGAGACCCCGCCCGAGCGCATACCGCCCGTGGTCCAGCACCGGCTGGCCGAACGCGCCGCGGGCAACCCCTACCTCGTGGAGCTGCTGCTGGCCGACCTGCTCGACACCGGTCAGTTACGCAGGACGGACGCCGGCTGGGATGCGGCGGAGCAGCCGGACTGCGCCCTCCCGTCGGGGATACTCCGCAGCTGGGCCCGCAGGCTCGACCGGCTGGACGAACCGGTGCGGGACCTGCTCCTGACGGCGGCCACCCTGGGCAGCCAGTTCTCGGTGACCGTGCTCCAGACCGTCACCGGTTTCGAGGACCGCGCCTTGTTCACGCACCTGAGGTCCGCCGTCGAAGCGGGTGTGATCGCCCCGGACGGGGCGGCCCCCGACCGCTACACCTTCCGGCACGCGCTCACCGCGGAGGCCCTGGTCTCCTCACTCGCTCCCGCCGAACGCGCCGCGCTCGCCCGCCGCGCCGCCGCGACCGTCGAACACTCCGGTCAGCCGCTGGACGAGGACCGACGGCAGCTCGTCGCGACCCTGGAACTGGCGGCGGGCAACCGCTCGGGAGCGGCCCTCCAGTTCGCCGAGGCCGGGAGACGGTTGCTCGCTTCGGGAACCCACGGCTCGGCCGTGGTGCTGCTGGAGCGGGCGCACTCCCTGGCCGCCGAGTCCGACCGGGCCGCCATCGCCGAGGACCTCGCGGTGGCCCGTGCGGAGAGCGGGGATCTGGACGGCGCCCTGGCGCTGACGGACACCCTGCCCCCCGTACCGGCGCGTTCCGAGGCCGCCGCCCGGCGGGGCGACGCACACATCAAGATCGCCTGGGTGGCGGTCATGGCGGAGCGGGTCTCCGACGCGGCGCGCCAGATCAGCGCGGCGCACGGTCTGCTGGGCCCCTCGCCGTCCCCGGCCCGGCGCGCGGCCCTCGTCGTCGTCGACGGCCATCTGTCGCTGCTCCCCGGTGAGGACCGCGGGGAGCCCGGGGAGACCGAGCGGGCCGCGCTCCTGGCGGCGGAGACCGCCGAGGCGGAGGGTCTGCCCGTGGTCGCCTGCCAGGCCTGGCAGTTGCTGGCGCTGCTCTCCCGCGAGAAGGGGTTCGACGCGGCCGACGCGTGCCTGGAGCGGATGCTCACCCTGTCCACCGAGCACTCCCTGCCCCTGTGGCGGGTGGAGGCGATGGTGCGGCTGGGTGCGAACGGCTTCATGCGGACCGGTGACGCGGCCCGGTTGCACTCCGCGCGGGCGGCGGCCACGGAGCTGGGCGCACTGCTGCTGACCCGGACGGTCGACGGACTCCTCGCGATGAACGCGGTGATGTGCGCCCGGTGGGACGAGGCTCAGGAGATCATCGACCGCTCGGCGGAGGCGAGCGCCCGGGTCGGCAATCTGTCCGCGCACCGCTATCTGCTGCTGGCCGGGGCGACGATGGCCGCGCACCGCGGCCGCCGGCGCGAGATGGACCGCTCCCTCGCCGCGTTCCGCCGGGCCGGCGGCGAGCAGTCCCTGCTCGTACCGCTGGGGCTGGGGCTCTGCCGTGCGATCGGCGCGCTGCTCGACGAGGACCGGGGCCGCGCCCTGTCCGACCTGGACGCCGCCCTGGGGTGGGAGCGCGACCATCCCAGCTACTTCTACCTGAGCGGCCGCTACGGGCTGCGGCCGCTGCTGCGGATCCTGGCGGGAGAGGCGGACCGGCGGGAGTACGACGCCGTGACGGCCTCGCCCGGTGCCGGCCTGGCCTGGAACAGGCAGTTCATGGACCTGGCGGAGGCGGTGCTGCTGGGCCGGGACGGCGACCGTGCGGGTGCCGCCCGGCTGATGGCCGCCTTCGAGGCCAGGTCGGCGGCGTTCCCGGTGGCCCGCCACCTCGGCCTGCGGCTGGTCGCGGACGCCGCCCGCGCCGACGGGTGGGGCGAACCGGTGGCCTGGCTGCGCACCGCCGAGGAGTTCTTCTACGGGGCGGGGGTGCAGCCGGTGGCCGCCGCGTGCCGGGCCGCCCTGCGGCAGGCGGGGGCGAGCGTCACCCAGCACCGCGGCGGCCGGGACCGGATCCCTTCGTCGCTGCGCACCACCGGGGTGACACCGCGCGAGTACGAGGTGTTCGTGCTGCTGGCCGAGCGGCCGGGCAACCAGCAGATCGCCCGGCGGCTGTCCATCTCGCCCCGCACGGTGGAGAAGCACATGGCCAGTCTGCTCAGCAAGACCGGACGGGAGAACCGGGCCGCCCTGTGCGAGTACGCCGCCGAGTACGCCGCCGAGCACACCGTCGAGCACGCCTGAGGGCACCTCGCCTGCGGGGTGCCGTCCGCCCGGATGGGGGCGGCACCGCTCAACATCCGCCCGGATGGGGGCAGCACCGCTCAACATGGGGGCACGGGCCGTTTTGGGTCGGGTGCGGCTCCGGAAGATGCGGGCGGAGCACCGATGTGTCCCGGCCGGCGGGACGGAAGGATCGGCGGGTGTACGGCAGCCTGTCGCCCGTCCCCGCCCCAGGAGGCCCGCTGATGACCCGCTCCCCCGCCCGCCCCGGTCCCACCGGTGCCGTGTACTTCTCCCTCCTCGGTCCGCTCACCGCCGTGGTGGACGGCAGGCCGCTGCCGCTCGGCCCGCGCAAGCAGCGCCTCGTCCTCGCCACACTGCTGTCCCGCCCCAACACCCCCGTGCCGGTGGACGTGCTGACCGACGTGGTGTGGCCGGACGCACCGCCCCGGACCGCGCGCAAGAATCTGCAGGTCTACATCAGCGCGGCCCGGACCCTGTTCGGCGCCGCGGGCGACCGGGACCGGGTGGTGCACGGCTGCGGCGGCTACCGGCTGCGGATCGGCGAGGCCGAGCTGGACACCCTGCGCTTCGGTGCCCTGGCCCGCTCGGGCCGGGCCGCGGGCGAGCGGGGGGACCTGCGCACGGCCGCACGGCTGCTGCGGGAGGCACTCGACCTGTGGGGGGAGCGGCAGCCGCTGCACGACCTCCGGGACTCCGCCGGGGTGGCGGAGGAGGCCGAGCGCCTGGAGTCACGCTGTCTGACGGTCTACGAGGACTGGGCCGAGGCCGAGATCGAGACCGGCCGTGCGGCCGTCGCGGTGGACGGCCTGCGGGACCTGGTGGAGCGCCACCCGCTGCGCGAGCGGCTCCGGGCGGCCTGGATGAACTCCCTGCACCAGTCGGGGCGGCAGGCGGAGGCGCTGGCGGTGTACGACGACTACCGGCAGCTGCTCGCCAGGGAGCTGGGGCTGGAGCCCAGCCCGGCGATGGCGGCCCTCTACGCGGACATGCTCGGCCGGGGCCGCGCGGCGCGCACCACCGCCCCCCGGGACAGCGCCGGCGGGGTGTCGCTGCCCGCCGCGGCCCGGGACTTCACCGGGCGCCGAGACGAACTGCGCGAGGTGCTGGACGAGTCGGGGGCCGCGGAGGGCGGGGTGCTGATCGTCTCCGGTCCCGCCGGGTCCGGGAAGTCGGCGCTGGCCGTGCGGGCGGCCCATCTCCTCGCGGACGGATTCCCCGACGGGCGGGTCCACGTCCGGGTACGGCGGGAGGACGGCACCGCCCGCACCCGGGCCGAGGTGCTGGGCGAGCTGGGGCGGCTGTGCGGGGCGCGGGTCCCGCCGGGCGGTCCGGAGGCCGAGGACGCCTGGCAGGACTGGCTGTCACGGCACCGCGCCCTGATCGTCCTGGACGACGTGCCCGACGAGGCCTCGGTGCGCGGGCTGCTGCCCCGGTCGGGGCGGTGCTCGGTTCTCCTCACCGCGCGCGGTCAACTGGCCGGACTGGCCCCGGCGCACCGGGTGGCGCTGACCGCGCTCGCCGACGGTGAGGCGCTGGAGCTGCTGGGCAGGCTGATCGGCGCGGGCCGGGTCCGGACGGACCCCGCGGCGGCCCTGCGCATCGTGCGGGCCTGTGGGGCGCTGCCGCTGGCGGTGACGGTCAGCGGCATGCGGCTGGCGGTGCTGCGGCACCTTCCGCTGGCGGAGTACGCGTCCCGGCTGGACGACCCGTCGGCGGCGCTGGACGAGCTCGTCGCCGGAGACGTGTCCGTACGGTCGCGGATCGCCTCGGGCTGGCAGGACCTCACGGAGCAGAACCGGGAGGCGCTGGCCCGGCTCGCCGGATTCGCGCACGACGGCGGCTTCACGCTGGACCGGGCGATGGACGTGCTGGGCTGCGGGGAGCGGGCGGCGATCCGCACCGTCGAGTCGCTCCTCGACACCGGTGCGGTGACCTCCCCGGCCGGGGAGGTCACCGCACACGCCGCGCTGTACGAGGTGCCGCGCCTGCTCTGTCTGTACGCCCGGGAGCGAACCGGATCGGATCTGTCGCTCGTCCGGGGGTGAGCGGCGGCGGACCGGCCGGGGTGGAGCGGCGCCCGACCGGACGGGGTCGAGCGGCGCCGGACCCACTGCTCACCCGAGGGTGAGCAGCTCCAACAGGCCCGCTGACGGGCTCCGTTCACCGGGCCCGTCCGTCCCGGCGCCCGACAGGAAGTGCAGGGCCAGCAGCAGGCCCGCCGCGCCGGTGGCCAGGTCGGCGGAGCAGCGCCGCAGCCGTGCCCCGGGGACCAGCAGCCGGTCCCCGTCGGCGAGCAGGTGCCAGGACAGGTTGCGCACGGAGGCCAGCACCGAGGCGTCCGTGCGGTCCTGCCCGCCCAGCTGGCCGGCGGTGGCGACGAGTCCGGCGCGTCCGGTGAACAGGCCCGGTTCGCGGACGAATTCGAGGACGCAGCCCTGGCGCACCCCGGGGAGCAGGGCGGCCAGGCCGGGGGCTTCGTGCCGGGCCAGGTACGCCTGCGCCACGAGGGCGAATCCTCCACTGCCCTGGTCGAGGTAGAGCAGGTGGCGGCGTCCGTCCTTCACCTGGACGGTTCCGTCGGGCATCGTGACGCAGTGCCCGGCCTCCCGCTCCAGGGCCGTGCGGGCCGCCTTCAGGAGCCAGTCCTCCCCGGTCAGGGCGTGCAGCTCCAGATGCAGCAGCGCGGCTCCGCTCAGCCCGCGCAGCAGTCCGGCGGAGTCCGGGGCGCGCAGACCGCCGGCCGGTTCGCCCCGGACCAGGCAGTCGAGGCTCCACGCGGTGCGTACGGCCGATTCGAGGAGCTCGGGGTCGGGTGCGGAGCCGCCCGTGCGGGCCAACCGCAGTGCGGCGAGCGCGACGCCCGCGCGGCCGGTGAACAGATCGGCCGAGGTGTTCGGTGGTGCGGCGGCCAGGGCCCGTTCGAGGATCTCCCTGCCGTCGGCCGGGCGGCCCAGACCCGCCAGCACCACGGCCGTGCCGGGCAGTCCGTCGAAGAGCCCTCCGGGAGCCGCGGGGTCACGGCGGCGGGCGGCGGCGGCGAGCCAGTCCGTCCAGGCGTCCGGGACGGGGGCGCCGACCCGGTGCAGGGCGTACAGCACCCCGGCCGCGCCGTGCGCGAGGTCGGTCCCGCCGGTGGCGAACGCCTGCGGGTCCCCGGGGAAGAGGCGGTCACGGCGCTCGGGCGTCGCCCCCGCGTGGATGCCCGCCAGCAGGCGGGCGCGGAGTTCCCGCCAGTCGGGTGCGGGGCCGTCGAGGAGGGCGGCGATCTCGTGCTCCCGGCTGTGCGGGCCGGACACGGCCCGTACGGCGGCGGGGCGGTGCGGGCCGGCGTCCGGCGTCAGGCCGTAGCGCGTGCGGGCCCACCGCTCGAGCGTCACGGCCTTGGCCCGGTCGTGCCCGGCCATCTCCATGAGGGGCATCAGCATGGTGAGCCAGGTCGCCCACAGTGCGTAGGCGTCGGCCTCGGCACCGGGGGTGCCGGGCGGTGCCTGGAGACCCGGTGCGCCCGCCGGCGGCGTGTCCTGGTCGTCGAGGGCGGTGGCGTACTCGAAGTCGATGAGCACCACACCGCCGTCGGGCCGGACGATGACGTTGGACGGGTGCAGGTCGCCGAAGCGCAGCCCCCGCGCGTGCACCGCGGCCAGCGCGCGGGTGAGTCCGGCGGTCACGGAGTCCACCCAGGCGACGTAGGGGGCGAGTTCGGCGGGCGAACCGGCCCCGCGGACCAGGGCGAACCGGGTGATGATCTCCTCGATGAGGGTGTTCCCCTCGATGTGTTCCTCGATCAGGAAGTGGTGCTCCCACACGGTCCGGACCCCGTACACCTCGGGCACGCAGTCCAGTCCGGCCAGCGCGGTCAGCGCCCGGTGCTCGCGGTGCAGTCGCAGCACCGCGTCGTCCCCCACCGCGTCGAGGCCGCAGTGCGGGCGGGCCTCGCGCAGCACCACCTGCCGGCCGGTGTCCCGGTGCCGGGCCAGGTAGATCCCGCCGGCGTTGGAGAACTGGAGGGCCTCGGTCACGGTGTAGGGGAAGGTGGCGTCCCCCGCAGCGGCACGGGCGGCGAGGTGCGGGCGCAGCGCCTCGGGGACGGTGACCCATTCGGGCACCCGGAACACCACACCGCGTACGTCGGGCACCAGTTCGCCCGACGGGTGCCGCAGGGCGGGGACGCGTTCGCCCTCCTCGTCGCGGCACCAGCGTGCGACGAACGCCCCGTACCGGACGTAGACCGGGGCGTCGCCGATGCGCAGGTCGCTGAGGATGTACGGGCCCCGGCGGCCGTCCAGGGCCCGGGACAGCTCGTCGACCAGCGTCAGGAAGACGGTCTCGTCCTGCGGGTAGAGCGTGAGGAACTTCCCGGCGCCGCTGCGGGCCATGTACTTGCCGGACATCAGCAGGAGGGCCTGCTCGCTGCGCAGGAACTTGAACGGCACCCCGTGCCGGAGGCAGATCCGGGCGGTGTCGCGCAGGGTCGCCGCGGCCTCGTCCGGCACGGTGGAGACGTGGATCTTCCAGCCCTGCTCGGCCGGTTCACGGTCCTCGGGCAGGAGCGAGGTCCACAGGCCCGCGGCGGCGCGCCGCCAGCCGGCCGGTGGCGGTGCGGCGTCGAGCGGATAGCGGGTCGCCTCGTCCGGCAGCCGTGCCGGGGTCTCGTAGTACCTGCGGTCTGCGAGGCAGTAGAGCTGGGTCTCCTGGATGCCGGGCACGGCTTTCCTCCTCGGAGCGCGCCGGGGCCGGCGGCGTCGTGGGTCGGTCGGACTGGACGACGGCCGTTCCGGGTCAGTCCCCCGGGCAGGCGCGGGCCGCTCCGGCGGGTTCGGAGCCGGGGCCCGGTGCCCCCGTCCCCTCGCCGGCCGGCGGTGCCGCCCCGGAGCGGACCGAGGGGGCGAAGGTCACCACGAGCGCCGACACGGCCAGCACGCAGCCGATCACGCCGAAGGCGGAGCGGCTGCCCAGGGCGGTCAGCAGGGCGCCGCCCGCGAGCGGTCCGAAGGGCTGGACGACCGAGGACAGGAAGCTCGCCGCGCTCTGCACCCTGCCGACACGGTCCTCCGGAGTGACGATCAGCAGGGTCGACAGGAATCCGATGCTGGCGATCGTCGCCAGGCACATGCAGAGCGCGCACAGCAGTCCGGCCGCCAGCGGGCTGCTGAGCCAGGCCAGCGCACCGGCGGTCAGCACACAGGCCCAGCAGGTGGCGACGATGAGGGCCCGGGCGTGCCGGTCGGGGCCGAGCCGGGGCGCGAGCAACGCGCCGGCGAGTGCGCCCGCGGACACGCAGGTGATGACGAAGCCGCCGCCGAGACCGGACCTGCCGTGCTCGGAGAAGACGCTGAGCGCCGTGAACGTGAGGGCGCCGAACGCGAAGTTCATGCCGAGGCCGAAGACGAGCAGCACCGTGCGCAGGTACGGGAGCTGCCACAGGAAGGTGAGCCCGGCGGTGAGTTCCCGGCGGCTGAACACCGAGCCCGCCCGGTTCCTGGCCTTCGAGCGGGTGCGTACGAGCGCCACGCAGACGGTCGACAGGAGCAGTCCGACGGCCTGGGCCGCGAAGGGCAGCGCGGGGTGGACGCCGAACAGCGCACCGCCGACGAGGGGGCCGACCAGCCGGACCGTGGAGGTGCGCGCCTGGAGCCGCGCGGTGGCCGTGCCCATCTGGTCGGGTGGCACGACCGCGCGCATCAGGCCGAAGGCGGCGGGGGCGTACACGCTGTTGAGCACGGCTCCCGCGGTCGCGGCCAGCAGGACGAGTGCCATAGGGGCGTGCCCGTACCAGACGGCGACGGTGAGGGCGGTGACCGCGGCGAGACTTCCCGCGTCGCACAGCCGCATCAGCCGGCGGCGTTCGACCCGGTCGGACATGACTCCGCCGGGCAGCATCGTGATCAGCACGGCGCCGACGGACACGGTCCCCACGGCGCCGGCCTGCACCGCCGAGCCGGTCTCCTTGAGGACCAGCAGGGGCAGGGCGAGGGCACCCGTCTGGGCACCCAGGACGGCGAAGAAGCCGCTCATCCAGAGCAGCCGGAAATCCCTGTTGGAGCGGAGCGGTGCGGCCATCGGGAGCTCCCGTTCGTCGGGACGGCTGGAGCGCGGCGGCGGCGGCCCGAGGGCCGACGGGGCCGGACAGCGGGGCGGGGCGGCCTCCGTGCGTCACGGAGGCCGCCCCGTCTCCGGCCGGGCGCCACGGCGGCGGGGCAGTGCCCCCGGTCGCACGTGGCACACGGCCCGGCTCGTCGGATCAGCCCTCGACGACGCTCAGCACGCTGATGCAGCTGCCCGGAGGCTGGTCGCGGTCGATGACCGCGGACTCCTGGAGGTCCAGGACGGTGTGTGCCTCGACCTCGGGGGTCTCGTTCTCGTCGGCGGGCTTCGTGTTCTCGGACATGGTGGTCTCCGTCCACTCGTCGCTGTGCCGGCCCGGAGTCCTCGGCTGTCCGCCGCGGCCCGCTGCCTGCCGTTGCCGAGAAAGTTAGGAGCGGTGGCCTGGCGAACGCTTCGGCAGCGGTATGGCGACGGTATGGGGCCCGTTCACCACGGCCGGACGGCCCGTCCCCCGGGCCCGCGGCGGGCTCGGGCCCCCGGCCGACCTGCGCCCATACCGCTCCCGAAGCGCGGGCGGACCGTCGCCGAACCGGCGCGGCGCAGCCTGGGTACGCGCCCGACGCGCCTCATCCCTCTGAAGGAGGCGGCCCCGCATGGAACTCGGCGAACTCGTCGGACAGCGGCCCTTCCCCGCCGCCGGTCTGCTGCTCGGCCTCACCCGGGCCTGCCCCCTGCGGTGCGCCCACTGCTCCACCGGATCGACCATGACCGTGCGGGAGGAGCCGGACCCGGGCCACCTGCTGGACTTCGTGGGCTCCTTCACCGAGGAGGACCGTCCCGAGGTCGTGATGCTGACCGGCGGGGAGCCACTGCTCCTGCCCGCGCTCGCCGGGGAGCTGAGCACCCTCGCCCGTGGTGCCGGCTCGCGCACCGCGCTGCTCAGCGGCATGTTCTTCGCCCGCTCCCGGGAGATCCCGCCGGCGATCCTGGGTGCGATCGGGCAGGTCGACCACTTCTCCGCCAGCCTCGACGTGCACCACGAGCGGGAGATCCCGCGGGCCGACGTCTTCCGTGCCATGCACAGGATCCGGGAGACGGGCGTGGCCGTGAGCTTCCACCTCACCGGGACGGGCGCCGACGACCCCTATCTCGCGGACATCACCCGGGCCATCGCCGAGGAGTTCGACGGGCGGGTGCCGTCCCTGGTCAACGAGGTGCGGCCGTTCGGGCGGGCCTCGTCCTGGGCGCGGCCCGCCCGCACCGCGCCGGACGGGGGCACGGCGTCCCCCTGCGCGATGGCCGCCTGGCCCGTGGTCGCCTTCGACGGCAGGGTGCTGGCCTGCTGCAACCAGGACACCGTGGACCTGCGGCCCGTCCCCGCCCATCTGGACCTCGGGCACATCGCGGTCGACGACTGGGCGACCGTGCGCCGGCGCGCCCAGGAGTCCCCGGTGCTGCGCATGATCCGTACGGTCGGTCCCACCCATCTGTCCGCCCGGTCCTCCGTGTCCCGGCCCGGTTCCTACTGCGACGGCTGCCGGGCACTGGGCGCCGACGAGACGGTGGCCGCCGGGGCCGCGGCGGGCGGGGCGGCGGGGGCTCTGCTGGACCTGGCCGCCGCGCACCGGGGGGCGGCGGGAGGCCCGGAGGGGGTCGTCCGGCGGCACGGCTGCGCGGCGTACGCACCACTCGTCGTCGCGGGCGCCGCCGGACGGAGCTCCCGGTGAGCGCCGCCGCGCCGAGCCCGTCGTCGCGACTGCGCGTCACCCTGGGGCTGGGGGACAGCGGGCTGCGGCGCGCGCTGGACCACATGTGGCGGGCCGACGGCCTGTCGCCGCGCTACCTGGCGTACCTCTGCGCCATGCACTCCGTGGTGCGGGCCTCCGTTCCGCTGATGCTCCGGGCCGGGGAGCGTGCCCGGCTGCTGGACGCCTGCGGCGACCCGCTGGGCGCCCCGCTGGCGGCCTACCTGGCGGAACACGTCCAGGAGGAGGAGGGGCACGACGCCTGGCTGCTGGAGGACCTCGCATCGGCGGGCCGGGCGCCCGCCGAGGCGCTCGGTCCGATGCCGTCACCGGACGTCGCCGGACTCGCCGGCGCCCAGTACTACTGGATCGAGCACCACCACCCGGTGACGCTGCTCGGCTACATCGCCGTGCTGGAGGGCTACGCGCCCTCGCCCGGCCTGACTCCCCGCATCGCCCGTCTGACCGGCCTGCCCGACGCCGCCCTGCGGACCGTACGGGAGCACGCCGCGCTCGACACGGGCCACCTCGACGAGTTGTACGCACTGCTGGACAGGCTGCCGCTGACGCGGGACCAGGAGGCGGCCGTGACGGTCAGCGCGCTGCACTCCCTCGACGCCCTCACCCAGCTCTTCGTCCGGCTCGGGCGCTCAGCGGCGGCGCCGTCGCCGCGGGGGGCCGGACCTTCCTCACCGATGGGAGTCACACCATGACCGGACCACCGAGCAGCGGGGTTCCCCACCCGTCCGACGGCGGGGAACGGCCCCCGCTGCCCGCCGCACTGTACGAGGCGGGGCTGCCCGTGGACCTGCTCACCGACGAACAGCGCCTCGTACTCAGCGAGCTGACTCCCGAGGAACTCGCCGTGCTCCTCGACATCAAGAGCAGGCTCGACGCCGTGGAGCCCGAGGTCCAGGCACACGGCGAGATAGCCGGCGGCGCCCTGTTCTAGAGGCCCTCGGAGAGGCCGGCCGGGGCCGGTGCGGCCGGTACGCCACGGCTGCGCCGGCCGACGCCCCGCCGGGCAGCGCTGTCCGGTCCCGAAGTGAAGGACTCGTCATGACCTGCCCCTCGTGTCGTCAGGAGCTGCCGCCGGACGCCCGGTTCTGCTTCTCCTGCGGAACGCCGTGCGCCGTCGCCGTCGCGCCGGCCGACGACGAACGCAAGCCGGTGACGGTGCTCTTCTGCGACCTCGTCGGCTCCACGGCGCTGTCCGGCGTACTGGACCCGGAGACCCTGCGCACGGTGACACTGCGGTACTTCGAGGCGATGAGCGCGGAGATCGTGGCGCGGGGCGGCACCCCGGAGAAGTTCATCGGGGACGCCGTGATGGCGGTCTTCGGCGTTCCGGTGGTCCGGGAGGACGACGCCCGCCGCGCCCTGGCCGCGGCCCTGGGGATGCGGAACGCCCTGGCCCGTCTCAACGAGGAGCTGCACTCCACGCTCGGCATCCGGCTGGCCACCCGGATCGGTGTCAACACCGGCCAGGTGGTGGCCGGCGGTGACGCGACGGCCCGCCAGGCCCTGGTGTCCGGGGAGACCGTCAACATCGCCGCCCGCCTGGAGCAGAACGCGGGATCCGGCGAGATCCTCATCGGCCCGGACACCCTGTTCGCCGCGGGCCCGACGGTGTCGGCGGAGCCCACCGGGCCGCTCCGGCTGAAGGGCAAGCAGGACAGCGTGGACGCCTACCGGCTGCTCGCGCTGGGCACGGACGACCCGGAACAACTGCGCCGTTTCGACGTCCCGTTCGTCGGACGCCGTGCCGAACAGAACGCCTTGGACGCGGCCCTGGAGGACACCGTGACGAACGGAGGCGCGGGCCTTCTGCGGCTCACCGGGGAAGCGGGGGTCGGCAAGACCCGGCTGGTCAGGGAGTGGCTGCTGCGGCGCTCGGCCGAGGGCGTCCTCGCCTACGGTGCCGGACGGTGCCGCACCTACGGGGACCACGGCACGCTCACCCCCCTCGCCGACGCCCTCCGCTCCCTGCCCGCGTCCGGCGGGGCGCACCGGGACGAGGACGGGTCCGAGGGGGACGCGAGGGCCCTGCTCTCGGGGGGCCTGCTGCACGACGGCACACCGAACGCGCCCTTCGAGGACATGTGCGCCGCGCTGGCCACGGAGCTGCACCGGGCGGCCCGGAGCCGCCCGGTCCTCCTGGTCCTGGACGACTGGCACGCGGCGGCGCCCCTCCTCGTACGCACGGTGGAGCGTCTGACGAGCCGGGCGGGGCCCGCGGGGGTGCTGGTGGTGTGCGTGGGCCGTCCGGACGCGGCGGACGGCGGTCCCGGCCGGCCGGGCCGCGAGACGGGGCACCTCCAGCTCACCGGTCTGCCACCGGAGGACGCGGCCCTGCTCGCCGCCGGGCTGGCCGGCATCGACGGCCGGACGGGCCCGGTGGACGAGCGGCTCCTGGCCCGTGCCGAAGGCAATCCCCTCTACCTGGAACAGCTGTTGGTCGGTGACCGTACGGACGGGGCGGCGGCAGCCGGACAGCCGGACACCGATCTGCCGCCCACGCTCCAGGCCCTGCTCGGTGCCCGGATCGGGTCGCTGGCCAGGGCGGAGCGGAACATGGTCGACCTGGCGGCCGTGATCGGCCGGGAGTTCACCGCCGCGGAGCTGGTGCTGCTGGAGCTGTCCGCACGGGCCGCCGAGCAGCACGCGTCCGGCCCGGTGGCCGTCGGCCACCGCGCGCAGGACCTGCGGCGCGTCGAGGAGGCGCTGAGGGTGCTGGGCCGGCGGCGCCTGGTGGAGTCCGCCCCGCCGGCGGCGGACCTGGCCGCGTACCGGTTCAGCAGCGGGCTGGTGCACGAGGTGACGTACGCCTCGCTGTCCAAACGCTCCAAGGCGGACCGTCACGCCTGGGCGGCCGAGCTGCCCAGTGTGCTGCGGGCCGGGGACGGCGCCGTCGGGGGCCATCTGGAGCGCGCCCACCGCTACCGCGCCGACCTGGGACTGCTCGACGACCGCACCCGGCAGCTGCGGGACCGCGCCGCCACCGCACTGGGCCGGGCCGGGGCACAGGCCGCGGCCCGGGCCGACCTGCCCTGGGCACACAGCCTGCTGGAGCGGGCGGTGGACCTGGACCCCGCCGGTGCCTCATCGGTGCGGCGGCTCGGCGAGGTCCGGGTGGCGCTCGGGCACACCGAGGAAGGGGCCGAACTGCTGCGCCGGGTACGGGACCTGGAGTCCGCTCCGGTGGAGGCCGCGCACGCCCGGCTGGCCCTCGCGGTGCTGGACCCCCGGGGGGCCGGGCCGGGCCCCGCGGCCACGGCGCGGGCGGTGCTGCCGGTCTTCGAGGCGGCCGGGGACTCGGTCGGCCGGGCGCGGGCGCACCTCCGGCTCGCCCAGCAGCTCCAGCGGTCCGGCCGTCACGAGGAGGCGGAACGCGACCAGGCACGGGCCCTGGAGCACGCGGTGCTCGCCGGGGCGGAACCGGAGCGGGCCGCGGCCCTCGGGGCCATCGGGATCTCCTTGTGGCGCGGCCCGGTCCCCGCCGCCTCGGCGGTGACCCGCTGCCGGGCCCTGCTGGCGGCACACGGCGGGGGCAGGCCCACGGTCCGGCTCACTCTCAACTGCCCGCTGGCGGTGCTGTACGCGCTCCAGGACCGGCCCGCCGAGGCGCACGGCTGCCTGGCCGAGGCGGAGGCGCTGGCCCGGAAGCTCGGGTTCGCCGAGGCGGACGTCTTCCTGCCGGTGTTCCGGGCGGCGGTCGAGGCGCTGCTCGGCGACGGCTCCGCCGCGCTCGGCCTGCTGGCCCGGGCGGACGAGGCCGCCCGCCGCACCGGTGCGGCGGGGATGCGGACCGCCGTCGCGCTGGACGCGGCCCGGCTGGAGCTGGACGACGGCCGACCGCAGCGGGCGGCGTCCTGGATCGCCTCCGTCGGCGAGGCGTCGGACCTGAGCCACGCCGACGCGGTCGACCTGGAGGGCCTGCGGGGCCGGCTCGCGGCGGACCAGGGGCGTCCGGCCGAGGCCGCCGCCCACGCGGACCGGGCGGTCCGGGCCTCGCTGCTCACCGACTCCCCGCTGGTCCAGGCGACGGCCGAGCTGGACCGGGCCAGGACGCTGTTCGCACTCGGCAGGGGTGAGGACGCCCTGGTCTCCGCCCGGGCCGCCCGGGACCACTTCGCGAGCAAGGGGCACCTGCCGGGGGCCCGCCGGGCCGCCGGCCTCTCCCGGGACGGAACCCGGGACGTGACCGACGAGACCGGGGGCACGGCCGGGCCCATGGCCACGACGACGGAGAGGAGCTGACCGATGGGAACCACGGGAACGGCGACAGGGCTGGGACTGACCTGGAGCCTGCGGGGGCGCGGCCCCGAGGACGTGCCCGTACTGGCGGACGCGGGACCGCCGGGCGGTCTGCCCGCGGAACCCGCCACGGGGCGGGGCGTACGCGTGTGCGTGGTGGATTCGGGGGTGGAGCGCGACCATCCGCAGGTCGGGCCGCTCGCCGGGTCCTGGGTGGTGGTCAAGGACGGGGACACCGGCGAGATCACGGTCGAGCCGACGACCACCGGGGACACCTGCGGACACGGGACGGCGTGTGCGGGAATCATCCGCAGGACCGCCCCCGACTGCGAGATCCACAGCGTCCGGGTGCTCGGCGAGCGCTTCTCCGGGACGGGCGACGTCCTGATGGCCGGGCTGCGCTGGGCCGTGGAGCAACGCTTCGACGTGGTGAACCTGAGCCTGTCGACCACCCGCACCCGGTTCGCGCAGGAACTGCACAGCCTGGCCGACAGCGCCTACTTCGCCCGTACGGTCATCGTGGCCTCGGCCCACAACACCCCGGTGGAGAGCTTCCCCTGGCGGTTCGCCTCGGTGATCTCCGTCGGCAGCCACCAGGAGGACGACCCCGGGCTCCACCTGTACAACCCGGACCCCCCGGTGGAGTTCTTCGGACCCGGCCAGAACGTGTCCGTGCCGTGGCTGGGCGGCAGAACGATCCGCACCACCGGCAACAGCTTCGCCACGCCGTACGTCGCCGGGCTCTGCGCCCGCATCCTCTCCGCGCACCCCAAGGTGACGGTCTTCCAGCTCAAGAACGCCCTCTATCTGTCCGCGGCCAACGTGCACCAGGGCCCGCGTCCTTCCACAGCGGCAGGAGACACCCGTGACGACTCCGAGAACTGATTCCCCCCTCGCGTCCGCGGCCGCCCCGGCCGACGGCCCCCGGCGCGAGCTGCTCCAGTCCGTCGTCGACGTGGCACGCGCGATCTTCGGCGCCGCGGCCAGCTCGGTCTTCCTGCTCGACGAGGAGGCGGACGAGCTGGTCTTCCAGGCCGTCTCCGGGGAGGGCGAGGAGTTCCTCGTGGGCCGCCGCTTCCCCGCCGGGCGCGGCATCGCCGGCTGGGTGGTCACCTCGGGCGAGCCGATGGTGGTGGACGATCTGACCACCGACACGTCCTTCGACCGTTCGCTGGCCGAGTCCACCTCCTACGTGCCGAACGCGCTGATGGCGGCCCCGCTGATCAGCGAATCCCGGATCCTCGGGGTGCTGGAGGTGCTCGACCCGTCGCCCCAGGCCCGGTCGAGCGTGCGCGAGCTGGACCTGCTGGCGATGTTCGCCCGGCAGGCCGCCGCGGCCCTGCGGGTGATCACCCCGGAGCGTGCCCCGGACGGCCCGGCGGCCGGCGGCCGGGCTCTGGACGGAGCGCAGCGCGAGGACGCGCTGAGGCTGCTCGTTAGTCTTGAGCAGGTGCTGCGGGGCACCGGCTGAGCGCCCGCCCCGGCAGCCGCGCACAGGCGTGCCGGCCGGACCGGCGGGCAGGAGTCGGTGAGGGCGCCGTACCGGGCACCCGCAGCTGACCAGGGGAAGGACATATTCGTGAAGCTCGCTTTCTCGACCCTCGGAGTGCCGGGCCTGCCCGTGGCCGACGTGGTGCGGCTCGCCGCCGAACACGGGTACCAGGGCGTGGAGCTGCGCACCCACCCCGAGGAGCCCGTGCACCCGGGGCTCACCCCGGCCGAGCGGGCCGTGGTTGTCGAGGAGTTCAAGGGGGGCGGGGTCGAGATCCTGACCCTCGCCGGGTACGTGCGGGTCGCCGCCGAGGGTGACGACGCGCCCGTGCTGGCCGAGCTCGCCGAGCTGGTGGAGCTGGCCCGCGACCTGGGAGCGGCGCACGTCCGGGTGTTCCCGGGCGGCGGCGGCCAGGACCCGGCCGAGGCCGACGCGACGGCTGCCCGGCGGCTCGGCGCCGCGGCTCCGCACGCCGCCGACATGGGCGTACGGATCCTCCTGGAGACCCACGACTCGCACCGCGCCGGGGCCGACGTGGCCCGGGTGGTGGGCACGGTCGGGCACGGCCGGATCGGTGCGCTCTGGGACGTCATGCACACCTGGCTCGCGGACGAGGAGCCCGCGGCCAGCCACGCGGTGCTCGCCCCGCACCTGGGATACGTACAGGTGAAGGACATCGCGTCGGCCGAGGACACCGCGCCGCTGGCCCTCGGTGACGGGGTGCTGCCGCTGAAGGCGTGCCTGGACGTGCTGGACGCCGACACCTGGGTGTGCTGGGAGTACGAGAAGCGCTGGCACCCCGGCGCTCCGGAGCTGCCGGGGCTGCTGGCGGCGGGGCGGGAGCACCTGCTGCGTCTGGGCGCGCCGAAGCAGTAGTCCTCGGACCCGGGCCGCCGCGGGCGGGGTGCGGCGGCTGCGGCTCCCGCCGTCGCGCGGCGGGGGCGTGGACCATGTCCGGGCATGTCCACCCGCCCTCCCGCGTGTCAGTCTTTCTCGGACGGCCCCCTTGACTGGTAGTTACTTTCCATATATCCGTACCTTCTTGGAAGTTTCTTTCAGTACCGGAAGGGGCTCACGTGCACCACCGCACCTCCAGACGCACCCTCCTCACCGCCACCGCGGTCACCGCCGCCGCGGCGGCGACCGGCGTCGTCGCCGTTCCCGGCGCCGCCCGGGCGGCCGGCACCTCCACGGACAGCCGCCTCAAGCGGCTCATCGCCCGGATGAGCCTGGAGGAGAAGGTCGGCCAGCTCTTCGTGATGCGGGTGTACGGGCACTCCGCCACCGCGCCCGACCAGGCGGACATCGACGCCAACCTCGACGAGATCGGGGTCCGCACGGCGGCCGAGCTGATCGCCAGGTACCACGTCGGCGGGATCATCTACTTCGCCTGGGCGCACAACACCCGTGACCCGCAGCAGATCGCCGGCCTCTCCAACGGCATCCAGCGCGCCGGGCTCGCCGGGCCGACCCCCGTCCCGCTGCTGATCTCCACGGACCAGGAACACGGCATCGTCTGCCGCGTCGGCGAGCCCGCCACGCTCCTGCCGGGCGCGATGGCCCTCGGCGCCGGCGGCTCGCGCTCCGCGGCGCGCGCGGCGGGCCGCATCGCGGGGGCGGAGCTGGCCGCCGTCGGGATCAGGCAGAACTACGCCCCGGTCGCCGACGTCAACGTCAACCCGGCCAACCCGGTCATCGGCGTACGCTCCTTCGGCTCCGACCCCGACGCGGTGGCCGGCATGGTCGCCGCCCAGGTGAAGGGCTATCAGGGCGCCGGTATCGCCGCCACGGCCAAGCACTTCCCCGGCCACGGCGACACCAGCACCGACAGCCACACCGGCCTGCCCTACATCCACCACACCCGCGAGCAGTGGGCCGAGCTGGACGCCCCGCCCTTCCGCGCCGCCGTCGCCGCGGGCATCGACTCGATCATGACGGCGCACATCGTGGTCCCGGCCCTGGACCCCTCGGAGGACCCGGCCACCCTGTCCCACCCGATCCTCACCGGCATCCTGCGCGAGGAGCTCGGCTACGACGGTGTCGTGGTCACCGACGCCCTCGGCATGGAGGGCGTCCGCACGAAGTACGGCGACGAGCGCGTCCCCGTGCTCGCGCTGCTGGCCGGCGTGGACCAGCTGCTCAACCCTCCGGACCTGTCGGTGGCGTGGAACGCCGTCCTGCAGGCGGTGAAGAGCGGCGAGATCAGTGTGGCCCGCATCGAGGAATCGATCCTGCGCATCCTGCGGCTGAAGACGAAGCTGGGGCTCTTCCGCGACCCCTACGTCACGGCCCGGGGCGTCGACCGCACCGTCGGCGTCCGCGCCCACCTGGCCGCCGCCGACCGGATCGCCGAGCACACGACCACCCTGCTCGCCAACAACGGCGCGCTGCTGCCGCTGTCCCGCAGGTCGCACCGGAACCTGCTCGTGGTCGGCGCCGACCCGGCCTCCCCGTCCGGCACGACGGGGCCGCCCACCACCACGCTCGCCGAGGCCTTCGGCGAGCTGGGGTTCACGGCGACCGCCCTGTCCACCGGCACGGCCCCCTCCCCGGCGAAGATCGCCGAGGCGGTGGCCGCCGCCCGGGACAAGGACGCCGTGGTCGTGGGCACGTACAACGTCTCGGCGACCAGCTCCCAGCGCACCCTGGTCGGCGCGCTCGCGGCGACGGGGGTGCCGGTGGTCACCGTGGCGATCCGCAATCCGTACGACATCGCCCACCTGGCCGGCACCGGTTACACCGCGAGTCTCGCCGCGTACTCCTGGACGGACGTCGAACTACGGGCCGCCGCCCGCGTGATCGCCGGGCGGGCCGACCCGGAGGGCAGGCTGCCGGTACCGGTCCAGCGCGCGGACACACCCACGCAGACGCTGTACCCGGTCGGCTACGGACTGTCGTACCGGACGTACGCCTGACAGTAGGCGGACAGGCGTCAAGAGGCGCAAAGCCCCCTGCGCACCTGGCGTGTACCCGCTCCGGCGGGTCACGCCGGGTGTACGTCTATACGGACGTATGGGGGGTCATTCATGGACGAGCGCCACGTATCGGCGGTGTGGCGCGCCCTGCTGTCCGCAGTGGCCGTACTGTTCCTGACCGCCTGCCAGCAGCCCGCGGACGGCGCGTCGGGCCCGGCCGCCGGCGGACCGCCGGAGAGCTCGGCGTCCACGGGCTACGGGGTGGTGTTCCTGGGGCCTGCCGACTGCAGTTCGCGCGGGGGCGTGGTCCGCGAGGTCTCGTGCGGCAGCGAGAAGGCCGCGGCCCGGGTGCTGGCGCGGCACACCGGTGCCCCCTCGGACGGGCCTGCTTGCCCGCCCCTGACTGACTTCGTCCTGCACATCTCGGGGAGCGGGCCTCCCGGCCGGGAGGCCGTGCCCAGCGGGTACGCGTGCATGCGCGCCCTGGAGTCCCCGCACCCGGGCGATCCCGGGCAGGGCGGCGGCCCTCGGACGATCGTCGGGGACTGCGTCTACGGCTCGCGCGAGGGCGAGGTCAGGGAGACGGCCTGCGACGGGTCGGGGAAGCGGCCACCCGCATTCGAGGTCCGCTCGGCGGTGCCGCGGCGCGCCCTGTGCCCGGAGACGACGGATCTCTTCGTCCATCTGGGCGGCGACCGGCCGGTGGGCTGCGCGCACCGGGTGTGAGGCACCCGGTGCGCGGTGGGGCGGGGCCTTCCGCCCGGATCCGGACGGAAGGCCCCGGGGTCCGGGCCGGGCGCACCGCGCACCCCGCCCGGACGCCAGGCACTGAGGCACTACGGCCTCAGCGTGCCCCCGTCGCGCTCCAGCTCCGCGTCCCGCTTGTCGAGGCGCGCGTCGAACTTCGCGAGCGGCTTCGCCTTGGCCGGGTCGGCCTCGACGGCCGCCGGGGCCACACCGGCCCAGCGCAGGATGGCCGCGGTGGCCTTCGCCTTCTCGTCGGCGACGAGCCCGGAGACCTTGGACCCGTGGTTGCCGCCCGGCACCGTGTAGACGTAGCTGTCACGGGCGCCCTTGCCGAGGCGGAAGGGCTCGGCACCCCACGGGTCGTTCTGCCCGTAGACGTACATCATGTTCCGGGCGTTGTTCCGCACCCAGCTGTCCACGTCCCGCATCGCCGAGGGCTGGAACTTCATCGGGATCGAGCGCGGGACGAAGGAGCGCGGCGCCTGGTAGCCGTAGCGGCTCAGGTCGCCCAGCCAGGGCTGGGCGATGTCGGGCGAACCGAGCTGGGTGCCCGCCTGGTAGTAGTACGGCGTGTACGCCTCCAGGCCCTGGTCGACGTAGGCGGAGAAGCCGGAGATGGCGTCGACCGAGTCCCAGATCTCCTCGTCGGTGGCGGACGGGGCGTCGGCCGGGAGCGCCTCGCAGTCGGCGACCAGGCTGTACTGCCAGAACGCCCAGACGTAGTCCATGACGACGGCCTCGTAGGCCTTGTCGAGCGAGCCGATGGTGTCGAAGGTGTAGCCGTTCTCGGCGGCGTACTCCTCGTACTTCCTCTCCAGCGGCTCGCGGCGGATCAGGGCCTCGCGCTGGACGCCGGCCAGCCGGTCGCGGCACTCCTCGGTGCCGACCCGCGCGAAGAACCGGTCGTACGCCGAGTCCTCCTTGTCGACCACGTCGTTGGGCGCGACGTAGGCGACGACGCCGTCCATGTCCTTCGGGTAGAAGCGCTCGAAGTAGGTGGCGGTCATGCCGCCCTTGGAGCCGCCGGTGGTCAGCCAGTTCTCCGAGTAGATCTTCTTCAGCGCGGTGAAGACCCGGTGCTGGTCGCTGGCCGCCTGCCAGATGTCGAGCTTCGACCAGTCTGCGGGCGACGGGCGCGACGGGGTGAAGAAACGGTACTCCAGGGAGACCTGGTTACCGTCGATGATCTGCGTCGGCTCGCTGCGGCTGGGATTGGTCGAGACGTGGTAGCCGCTGGTGAAGAAGACCGTCGGGCGGGTCGTGTCCTTGTGCAGCAGGGTGATCCGCTGCTGGAAGGTCCCCTTGGACGGCCTCTTGTGGTCGACCGGCTGGGTGTACTCGAGGACGAAGAAGCGGTAACCGGGGTACGGCTTCTCCTGGATCAGACTCATTCCCGGGATGGCCAGGATGCGGTCCTTGATGTCCTCGCTGCTGCTCTCACTGCTGCTGATGGAGCCGCTGCTCTGCTTCGCGACCGGTACTGCGGCGGTGGCCGCACCGGCCGAGGCTCCCGTCGCACTGACCGTGCCTATGAGCACCGCGAGCGACAGAACCCCTCTGAGCGCCTTGCGCATGCACCCTCCCCTTGATTCACGACAGACGCCGTGAACCTAGCGGGGGCAACACCTGCCACGCCAGACCCGGTTGGATCTCAGCACAGGATCCACCCGGTGGAGGCCGACACTCCGGCGACGGAACCGGACGCGCGGACGCAGCGGTTCAGGGCGTGGACCGTGACCGGTCCGGCCAGCTTGGTGAAGTTGCCGCTGTCGACGGCCGCCCCGCCGCCGCGCGGCTGCAACGACACCCGCATCGCGCGGCGCGCCCCCGGCTTCTTGGCGACGGTGACGGCGCACGCGTAGGCGCGGCTCTCGTAGATCCGCAGCGACCCGGTGGAGAACGTCACCTTCTTGACCAGCCGTCCGGAACAGGCCGATGCGGCGTGCGCCGGAGCCGCCCCGGAGGTGCCCAGGACCAGGCCGACCGCCCCGAGCAGCGACAGGACGAGCAGCCCGGAGCCCAGCCGTCCGGCGACGGACCCTCGCGGCGCTCCGGACGACCTCAGCGGTCTCACCATCCCGGCCACCCCGCCTGTTCGCTCGGACCTTCGGTCGTCGTACACACATACGCACGCATGTGCGTACGACGCGCGGGGCGGTCAGAAAGGTTCCCTCCGGCGGGGACCGCGGGCGTCACACGCCCGCCGGGGTGCCCTCCCCTATGTCCTCGCCTATGAAGGTGCGCCACAGCCGGGCGTACGTGCCGTCCCGGGCGAGCAGTTCGTCGTGCGTGCCGTCCTCGGCGACCCTGCCGTGGTCCATCACCACCACCCGGTCGGCACGGGCGGCCGTCGTCAGCCGGTGGGCGACGACGAGGGTGGTGCGGCGGCCGGTGAGCCGGTCGGTCGCCTGGTTGACCAGGGCCTCGCTGGCGAGGTCCAGCGAGGCGGTCGCCTCGTCGAGCAGCAGGATGTCCGGGTCGACCAGCTCGGCGCGGGCGAGGGCGATCAGCTGGCGCTGGCCGGCCGAGAGGTTGCGTCCGCGCTCGGCGACCTCGTGCAGGTAGCCCTCCTCCAGGGTGGCGATCATGTCGTGCGCCCCGACCGCCCGGGCCGCCGCCTCCACCTGCGCGTCGGTGGCTTCCGGCCGCCCGTAGGCGATGGCGTCGCGGACCGTCCCGGCGAAGAGGTAGGCCTCCTGCGGTACGACACCGAGCCGGTGCCGGTACGCGGTCATGTCGAGGGCGCGCAGATCCGTGCCGTCCACCGTGACCCGCCCGTCCGTCGGGTCGTAGAACCGGGCGACGAGCTTGACCAGGGTGGACTTGCCCGCACCCGTCTCGCCGACGAAGGCGACCGTCTGGCCGGCCGGGATCCGCAGATCGATGCCGGTGAGGGCCTCCTCCTTCACGGTCGCGTCGTCGAGCGATCCGTACGCGAACGACACGTCCTCGAACGCAATGTCGCCGTGCAGCGACGTCACGTCCCGGGGCCGGTCGTGGTCGGCCGTGGACGTCGGCTCGCGGAGCAGCTCCTGGATCCGGCCGAGCGAGACGGTGGCCTGCTGGTAGCCGTCGAAGACCTGGGACAGCTGCTGCACGGGGGCGAAGAACAGGTCGATGTAGAGCAGGTAGGCGACCAGGGCGCCCGTCGTCAGCGTGCCGTTGTCGACGCGGCCCGCACCGACGATCAGCACGGCGGCCGCCGCGACCGAGGCCAGCAGCTGGACGAACGGGAAGTAGACGGAGATCAGCCACTGCCCGCGCACACGGGCCTGGCGGTAGTGGTCGCTGCGCGCCGCGAACCGCTCGGCGCCGTCGTGCTCGCGGCGGAACGCCTGCACGATCCGCAGCCCGGAGACGGACTCCTGGAGGTCGGCGTTGACGACGCTGATGCGTTCCCGGGCGAGCTCGTACGCCGCGACGCTCCTGCGCCGGAAGAAGAACGTGCCCACGACCAGCACCGGAAGGGTCGCGAAGACGACCAGGGCCAGCTGGACGTCGAGGACGAGGAGCACGACCGTGATGCCGAAGAAGGTGACGACCGAGACGAAGGCGGTGACCAGGCCCGTCTGCAGGAAGGTGGACAGCGCGTCGACGTCCGTCGTCATCCGGGTCATGATCCGGCCGGACAGCTCACGCTCGTAGTAGTCGAGGCCGAGCCGCTGGAGCTGCGCGAAGATCTTGAGGCGCAGCGAGTAGAGGACGCGCTCGCCGGTGCGGCCCGTCATCCGGATCTCCCCGATCTGGGCCGCCCACTGGACGAGGACGGCCAGCAGACCGAGCCCCGCCGCCGCCCAGACGGCGCCGAGCGCCATCTGCGTGACGCCGTCGTCGATGCCGTGCCGGATCAGCACGGGCAGGAGCAGGCCCATGCCCGCGTCCACGGCGACCAGACCGAGGCTCGCCAGCAGCGGCAGCCCGAAGCCGCGCAGCAGCCTGCGCAGGCCGTACGACTCCTCCGGCCGGACGGCGCTCGCCTCGTCGACGGCGGGCGTGTCGGTGGCGGGCGGCAGCGCGTCGACCTGGGCGAGGAGCTCGGGGGTGGCGGGCATCCCGGCCGCCGCCGCGTCACGCGTCTCCTCCTTGCGGATCCACAGGCCGGGGGTGATGCCGCGTTCGGCGTCGAATTCGGCGTCCAGCTCCTCCTGGAGCACACGGTCGTCGTCCTCGGACACCTGGACCGTGACGGGCCGGTGGCCCGGCGAGGTGCCGCCGAGCTCGTCAGGGTCGGTGAGGAGCCGCCGGTAGAGCGCGGAGCGCTCCTCCAGCTCGGCGTGCGTGCCGATGTCCGCGAGCCGCCCCTTGTCGAGGACGGCGATGCGGTCGGCGAGGCCGAGGGTGGAGCGGCGGTGCGCTATCAGCAGGGTGGTGCGGCCGGCCATCACCTGGGCCAGTGCCTCGTGGATCTCGTGCTCCACCCGGGCGTCGACGGCGGAGGTGGCGTCGTCGAGGAGGAGGAGCCGGGGGTCGGTGAGGATGGCGCGGGCGAGCGCGACGCGCTGGCGCTGGCCGCCGGAGAGGGTCAGCCCGTGTTCGCCGACCTTGGTGTCGTACCCCTCGGGCAGCGCGGAGATGAAGCCGTGGGCCTGGGCGGCGCGTGCGGCCTTCTCGATCTGTTCCCGGGTGGCACCGGGGGCCCCGTACGCGATGTTGGCGCCGACCGACTCGGAGAAGAGGAAGCTGTCCTCCGGGACGAGTCCGATGGCGGCCCGGAGCGAGCCCTGGGTCAGCTCGCGGACGTCGTGCCCGCCGACCAGGACGGCGCCGTGCGTCACGTCGTAGAAGCGGGGCAGCAGGAGCGAGACGGTGGACTTGCCGCTGCCGGACGCGCCGACGACGGCGACGGTCTCGCCGGGCTCGATGGTGAGGGAGAAACCGTCCAGGACGGGGCGGTCCGCGTCGTAGCCGAAGCGGACGTCGTCGAACTCCACGCTCGCCGGGGCGTCGGCGGGGAGCTCCTTCGCGCCGTCCCGCATGGACGGCTCGGTGTCGATCAGCTCCAGGACGCGCTCCACTCCGGCGCGCGCCTGCTGTCCGACGGTGAGGACCATGGCGAGCATCCGGACGGGTCCGACGAGCTGGGCGAGATAGGTGGAGAAGGCGACGAACGTACCGAGGGTGATCTCACCGCGGGTGGCGAGCCAGCCGCCCAGCGCCAGCATGGCGACCTGGCCGAGGGCCGGGACGGACTGGAGGGCGGGGGTGTAGCGGGAGTTCAGCCGGACGGTGCGCAGCCGGCCCGCGAAGAGCTTGCGGCCGACCTCGCGGAGCTTGCCGGTCTCCTGCTCCTCCTGGCCGAAGCCCTTGACGACCCGCACCCCGGAGACGGCGCCGTCGACCACTCCGGCGACTGCGGCGGCCTGGCTCTGGGCGTACCAGGTGGCCGGGAAGAGGCGGGTGCGGGAGCGGCGGGCGATGAACCAGAGGGCGGGGGCGACGGCGAGGGCGACGAGGGTCAGGGGCAGCGACAGCCACGCCATGATCACCAGGGAGATGAGGAAGAGCAGGATGTTCCCGATGGTCATCGGGAGCATGAAGAGGAGCCCCTGGATCAGCTGCAGGTCGCTGGTGGCGCGCCCGACGACCTGCCCGGTGGACAGCTCGTCCTGCCGCTTCCCGTCCAGCCGGGTGAGCGTCGTGTAGATGTCGGTCCGCAGATCGTGCTGGACGTCGAGGGCGAGCCGGCCGCCGTAGTAGCGGCGGATGTACGTGGCGATGTAGACGAGGACGGCCGCCCCGATGAGCAGTCCGGTCCAGACGCCGAGGGAGCGGGTGTGGTCGACGACGACGTCGTCGATGATCACCTTGGTGATGAGCGGCACGAGGGCCATCACGGCCATGCCGGCGAGCGACGAGCCCAGGGCCAGCAGGACATTGCTCCGGTAGCGCCAGGCGTACCCGGTCAGCCTCCGGCCCCAGCCCGGGGGCTCCGTGTCCTCTCGCTCCGCGCCCTGTTCCGCGCCTCGCTCCTTCACGACCGCCACCCCGTGCCTCCCGTCCGCCCGCCTGACCTACCGCACGTCACCAACGCGCTCAGCTGCGGATTTCATCCCGCCGCAACAATTCTCGGTCCATGGTCGGAGACGAGGGGGTCGGTGGTCCCAGGACCGGACGGCAGCCGGCCGGGCTCCCCTCACTCGTGTACGGCCGCCGCACGGCGCCGGGGATCGCACAGACCGAGCGCGCGCGACGGGCGAAGACGACCCGGCCCCGGGTTTCCGCCCCGGCCGGCCTCGGCGGCTCTGCCGGCCGGGGCGGCGGATCGCTCCTCCGGCCCGGAGCTGGACGGCGACGACGTCCGGTGGCGTTCACCACCGGGGAGGCCGCGGACCCGGCTCGTTCCTCCCCGGGGCCCGGACCGGAGGCCGTGGGTGAGGCGCGCGCGGCGGCCGGGGGCCCGGCCCGGCCGCCGGCGGGGCCGGCTAGAGGTGCGTCGGCTCGAACATCTTCAGCAGCGCGGGAAGCACCACCACCGACGGCCCCGGAGCGGCCAGGGCCGTGCCCAGGTCGGCGGTCAGGGATTCCGGTGTCGTGCGGACCGCGGGGACACCGAAGGACTCGGCCAGGGCCACGAAGTCCGGCCGGGAGAGTTCCGTCGCCGTGGCCTCGCCGAAGGCGCCCGTCATGTATTCGCGCAGGATGCCGTAGCCGCCGTCGTCGACGATCAGCCAGGTGACGGGCAGGTCGTACTGCCGGGCGGTGGCGAGCTCGGCGATCGAGTACATTGCGCCGCCGTCCCCGGAGACCGCGAGGACCGGCTTCGTGGGGTCGGCCACCGCCGCGCCGAGCGCGGCCGGGAAGGCGTAGCCGAGGCCGCCCGCGCCCTGTGCCGAGTGCATCGTGTTCGGGTGGCGGGCGTCGAAGGCGGACCAGGCCCAGTAGGCCAGGATCGTCATGTCCCAGAAGCTGGGCGCGGCGTCGGGCAGTGCTTCACGGACGGATGCGAGCACCTGCTGTTCCAGGGTGAGGTCCTGGGCGGCGATCCGGTCGTGGACCGCTTCCAGCACCGCCCGGACGCGCTCGGCCGCGGTGCCGTCCGTGCGGGCCTCCACGGTGTCCAGGAGGTCGGAGAGGGCCTCGCGGGCATCGGAGTGGATACCGAGTGCGGGGTGGTTGGACTCCAGCTTCCCGGCTTCGGCCTCGATCTGGACGACCCGGCCGCGCGGGGCGAACGTGTGATAGTTCGAGGAGAGTTCGCCGAGCCCGGAGCCGACGACCAGTAGGACGTCCGCGTCCTCCAGGAAGTCCGTGGTGTGCCGGTCCTCCAGCCAGGACCGGAGCGAGAGCGGGTGCTCCCAGGGGAAGGCGCCCTTGCCGCCGAAGGTGGTGACGACGGGGGCGTCGATCTTCTCGGCGAGGGCGCGCAGCTTGCCGGCCGCGTCGGACCGTACGACGCCGCCGCCCGCGATGATCACGGGCCGTTCGGCGTGCGACAGCAGGTGGGCCGCGACGAGGGTGAGTTCCGGGCGCGGGTACACCTCGCGCGGGGTGGCGTCGAGGGCGCTGACGACCGGCAGCGCCGTCCCCGCGAGCAGGACGTCCTGCGGGATCTCCACCCAGACCGGCCCGTGCGGGGCGGTGAGCGCGGACTCCCAGGCGGCGGCGATCGCAGACGGGATCTGCGAGGGCGTGCGCACGGTGTGCACGGACTTCACGATGTCGCGGACCGACGCCTGCTGGTCGCGGAGCTCGTGCAGATAGCCGTGGCGTCCCCCTCCGAGTCCCGCGGTCGGGATCTGGCTGGACACCGCGAGCACGGGTGCGGACGCCGCCGCGGCCTCCTGGAGCGCGGCGAGCGAGGTCAGCGCGCCGGGCCCGGTGGAGAGGAGGAGCGGGGCGACCTCGCCGGTGATCCGGCCGTAGGCGTCGGCGGCGAAGCCCGCGTTGTTCTCGACGCGCAGGCCGACGTACGTGAGGGAGGAGCGGCGCAGTGCGTCGAACATGCCGAGCGCGTGCTGGCCGGGCAGCCCGAAGACGGTGGTGGCGCCGAGTCCCTGGAGGGTCTCGATCACGAGGTCGCCGCCGTTGCGCCCGGGCGGCGGCTTCAGTGCGGCCTCCGCCTGTGCGGCGGTGAGCTGCGGCCGGTCGTCGTGGTCGTGGCTCACTTGCCCCGTGCTCCCTTCGCCGCCGCGATCTGGCGGGCCATGATCGTCGTCAGCTCGTACGCCGTGTGGGAGGCGGCGACGGAGGTGATCTCCGCGTGATCGTACGCGGGGGCCACCTCGACCAGGTCGGCCGAGACCAGGTGGCAGGAGGAGAGGCCGCGCAGGATCTCCAGGAGCTCGCGCGAGGTGAGCCCGCCGGCCTCGGGGGTGCCGGTGCCGGGGGCGTGCGCCGGGTCCAGGACGTCGATGTCGATGGAGATGTAGAGCGGCCGGTCGCCGATGCGCTGCCGCAGCTGGTCGGCGATCTCGTCGACGCCGCGCCGCATGACGTCGGCGGAGGTGACGATGCCGAAGCCCATTCTGGCGTCGTCGGTGAGGTCCTGCTTGCCGTACAGCGGGCCCCGGGTGCCGACGTGGGAGAGGGCCTCGGTGTCGAGGATGCCCTCCTCGACGGCCCGGCGGAACGGGGTGCCGTGGGTGTACTCGGCGCCGAAGTAGGTGTCCCAGGTGTCCAGGTGGGCGTCGAAGTGGAGCAGGGCGACGGGGCCGTGCTTCTTGGCGACGGAGCGCAGCAGGGGCAGCGCGATGGTGTGGTCGCCGCCGAGCGTCATCAGACGGGCGCCGGTCGAGAGCAGGTCGTCCGCGGCGGCCTCGACCGTGTCGACGGCCTCGTTGATGTCGAACGGGTTCGCGGCGATGTCCCCCGCGTCGGCGACCTGGGCCAGGGCGAAGGGGTAGGCGTCCTGAGCCGGGTTGTAGGGGCGCAGGAGCCGGGATGCCTCACGGATGGCGTTGCCGCCGAAGCGGGCGCCGGGGCGGTAGGAGACGCCGCTGTCGAAGGGCACGCCGACGACGGCGACATCGGCGGAGCCGACCTCGTCGAGCCGGGGCAGCCGGGCGAACGTCGCGGGACCGGCGTACCGCGGGATGCGGGAGGAGTCGACGGGGCCGCGCGGCGATTCGTTGCTGCTGCTCATGGGTGCGGGTGCCTTTCGTTCGGGCTCTACGGGATGGTGCGCGCCTTGTGGGCGTTTGTACGTTAATCGAGGACCGCGGGGCGGGGGCCGGGGCCGACCGGCGCTGAGGGCGGGATCACGCCGGCCCGGCGCCCGAGGGCACCGGCGGGGCGGTGGCCGGGTCCGCGGCTCCGGACTCGTCCGCGCCGCGCCCCGCGAGCCGTTCGCGCCAGGCGGCCAGCACCGCGGCGTCCGTCGGCTTCGTGGCCAGCGAGACGATCACGTACACCGCGAGCGAGGACAGCAGCCCGTAGGTGACCGGCTCGTTGGCGAGGATCCCGTACGTCGCCATCAGCCCGATCACGGCGATCCCGCCGACGGAGACGGCGGCCAGTGCGCCCGCCGCCGTGCCCCGGCGCCAGAGGAGGCCGCCCAGGATCGGCACCAGCAGCCCGCCGACCAGCAGGTTGTACGCCACGGTCAGCGCCTCGACGACGTTGTTGAGCGCGATGGCGATGCCGATGACGGCGAGGCCCATGACGAGGATGAAGGCGCGGTTCCCCCGCACTTCGTCCCGTTCCCCGCCGCCCCCGGCGGCCACGCCCCGCAGCCGCGACCAGATGTCGTTGTTGGCGACGGTCGCGCAGGCGATCAGGGCTCCGGAGGAGGTGGACATCACCGCGGCGAGCGCGGCGGCCAGGACCAGTCCCCTGACGCCCACCGGCAGCTCGTCCTTGACGATGGTCGCGAAGGCCGCGTCGGCGCTGGGCAGCTTCGGGTACATGACCTTGGCCGCCGTGCCGATGACGGCCCCGGCGACCGCGTAGACCAGGCAGTACGTTCCGGCGACGGTGCCGCCCCAGCGTGCCGTCCGGTCGCTGCGGGCGGTGAACACCCGCTGCCAGATGTCCTGGCCGATCAGCATGCCGAAGGTGTAGATCAGGACGTAGGTGAAGATCGTCTCGCCGCCGATGCCCAGCGGGTCGAAGTACTCCGTGGGCAGTTTCGCCTTCATCTCGGCGAAGCCGCCGGCCTTGACGACCGCGATGGGCAGGAGCAGCAGCAGGACGCCGATCGTCTTGACGACGAACTGCACCATGTCCGTGAGCGTGATCGACCACATGCCGCCGAGCGTCGAGTACGCGACGACGATGGAGCCGCCCAGGACGATCGCGACGGTCCGGTTCATGTCGAACAGGACGTCGAAGATGGTCGCGTACGCGATCGTCGAGGTGACCGCCAGCATCAGCGTGTACGCCCACATGACGAGGCCGGAGATGATCCCGGCCCGGCCGCCGTAGCGCAGGTCGAGCATCTCGGAGACGGTGTAGACCTTCAGCCGGGCGATACGCGCCGAGAAGAAGACGGACAGCGCGAGCAGTCCGAGGCCGATCGTGAAGACCATCCAGGCGCCGGAGAGCCCGTACTGGTAGCCGAGGCCGACGCCGCCGATCGTGGAGGCCCCGCCGAGGACGATCGCGGCCATGGTGCCGGAGTACATCCAGGGGCCGAGGCGCCGGCCGGCGACCAGGAACTCGCTCTTGGACTTGGCGCGGCGCATGCCCCACCAGCCCATGGCCAGCATGCCGGCCAGATAGACGACGATCACCGCGTAGTCGACAGCCATGGGCTTCCTCCGTCTCGTCCCCCGCACAGCTCGTGCGTGGTGAAGACGGTAGGTGGCCGGAAGCCGACGCTGAAGTGTACGTTTCCTCCATTTCCGAAGCAGAAAATGGAGGAAACATCCATGACGGACTCCCCCGCCGGACCTCCGACCCCGCCGATCCCGCTGACCGAGCTGCTGGCCCGGGAGGAGCTGGGGCTGCGCAGGATCGCCGGACCGGACCGGGCGGACCTGCTGTGGGTGCACACCTCCGAGATGGCCGACCCGTATCCGTACCTGCTCGGGGGCGAGCTGCTGCTGAGCGCCGGGGTGCTGCTCACGGACGCGGAGACGGACGCGGACACGTATGTGGCCCGGCTGGTGGAGGCAGGGGCGGCGGCACTCGGATTCGGGGTGGCCCCGGTGCACGACACGGTGCCGGAGGCGCTGGTGGAGGCGTGCGACCGGCACGGGCTGCCGCTGCTGGAGGTCCCGCCGGGGACGCCCTTCACCGCGATCGCGCGCGCGGTCTGGCGCCTGATGGCGGAGGCCCGCCACCGCGAGCTGCGCCGGGTGACCCGCGCCCAGCAGGCCCTGGCGGCCGCCGCGGCCCGCCCCGACCCGGTGCCCGCGGTGCTGCACCAGCTCGCCGTGCAGCTGGAGGGCCGGGTGGTGCTGCTCACGGCGGAGGGCGGGGAGCTGCACGCGGCGGGCGGTCCGCCGCCCCGGGAGGAGCGGGCGGCCCTGGTCCAGCTGTCCCGGGTGGTGTCGACGGGCCGGCGGCCCTCCCCCGCCTCCGCGACCGACACCCTGGACGGCACCCAGCTCGCCGCCTACGCGCTGGACGGCGGCCAGGGCCTGGCGCTGGCCC
The DNA here is from genome assembly GCF_036345975.1 of Streptomyces clavifer. Taxonomy (NCBI): domain Bacteria; kingdom Bacillati; phylum Actinomycetota; class Actinomycetes; order Kitasatosporales; family Streptomycetaceae; genus Streptomyces; species Streptomyces clavifer. Next base: position 2,692,481 of record NZ_CP107793.1, read on the forward strand.
TGGCGACCCCTCGGCGTGATCCCGGCGTCCACACCGTCGCAGGGATCGCCGTCGTCCTGCTCGCCCTGCTGACCGCCCCGCACCAGGGCGCGGACGCGGCGGGGCGCTCGGCGGCGCTCGTACGGGTGCTGCTGGGGGCGTCCCCGCAGGAGGTGGCCCCGCTCCTGGCCGACGACGGGGCCCTCTGGACGGTGGTCCATGCCCGCCGCGCGGACGGCAGGGCCCCGGACCGGCTCACCGCCGGAGCCCTCGGCGCCTCACTGGGCTCCCCCCTGGTCGACGCGGGCCCCGACACGGTGCGGGTCCTGCTCGCCGGCCCCGGCGGGGCTACGGCGCAGACGGGTTGGGTCCTCGGCGCCTCCGCCCCGTGCCCCGCCACGGCCCTGCCCGCCGCCGACACCGAGGCGGCCCGCGCCCTGGGCCGCGCGGAGGCGACTGACACCCCGCTGGCCACGCACCGCACGGGCACCGGCGGCCTGGCCGCGCTGATCCCCGCCGACCTGGCCGAGGCCCACGCCCGCGTGCTGCTGGCCCCGCTCACCGAGCCGCTGGCCGAGACGCTGCGCTGCTGGCTGAGCCTGCACGGCAGCTGGGACCGGACAGCCGTGGCCCTCAGGGTCCACCGCAACACGGTCCGCCAGCGCATCGCCCGGTGCGCGACGCTGCTGGAGAGGGACCTGGACGACATGGACGTGCGCACGGAGCTGTGGGTCGCGCTGCGTTGACGTCGCGCCGGGACCACAGGTGACGACCCATCATGTGCCGTGCACGGCACGCCCTGAGGTGTACCGCACCGAGCCGATGCCTTATGTTGCAGAGGCAAAGCAAGGGGGGCGGAGGCGCAATGGCACGGGACTACGACAGCCAACTGCTGGAATCGGTGGGAGTACGCCGCCGGCGCATGCGGGACGCACTCCTGTTCGGCGCGCAGCGGGCCCGGCGCACGGCGGACGAACGGCTCGGGAAGGCGTTCGCGGGGATCGCCGTCGCGGCCGTCCTGTGCGCGGGATGCGTGGGGTGGTCCTTCCTCCAGCACACGCTGGAGAAGCAGCAGGCGGAGCAGGGAAAGCAACAGCGCCAGGCCCAGGAGCACGGGCAGCCCGCACCGGAACCGACGGGATGACCCCCACCGAGGACGCTTCCGCACCTGGGGCGGAAAGCGGCACCCGCACCTGAGGCGGAAAGCGGCACCCGGTCTCCGACGACCGTGGCGGGCCCTCTCGCCGGAATGGCTGAAGGCCGACCGTACGACTAGGCACAGTTGGCCCGGAATCTCCCGACATCGCGATGATAGGTTGCCGTAAGTGGCGAGTACAGCAATGACGTCCCGGACGGAACTGAGCCGGGTGACCCTGGTCGGCGAGCGGCGTCGGGCCGACATCGTCCTGCCCTCCGACACACCCATCGGGCAATTGCTTCCGGACATCCTCCAGTTGCTCGACGACCGGGTGGCGTCGCGCCCGCTGACACGGCAGTTGCTGACGTCCGACGGGTCGGCGCTGCCGCACGACAGCACTCTCGCGTCGGCCGGGATATCCGACGGCGCCGTGCTCCGGCTCGTCAGAACCCATGCCGCACCGCCCGCCCCCGTGGTGCACGACGTCACCGACCAGGTGGCCGACGACCTCGATCTGCGGGCCTGGCGCTGGCGTCCTGCCGCGCGCCGGGCCAGTGCGGGTGCGGCGACCACCGTGTTCGCGGTGGTCGCGGCCGTGCTCGCCCGCCGGGAGTTCTCGCTCGGCGCCCTCGCCGGCACCCTCGCCCTGGTCACGTGCGTCCTCCTGGCGGCCGGTGCCCTCGCCGCCAGGACCGAGCAGGGCAACCGCGGGCTCGCGACCGCGCTGCTGTCCGTCTCCGGCGGCCTCGGCGTCCTCACCGCATGGACCGCGGCCGATGCGTACGACTGGGCGGGATCCGTGCGTCTGGCCGCCGTCGCGGGCGCGCTGGTGCTGACCCTGGTGCTGCTCGGATACTTCTCGCCGCTCGGCCGCGGCGGGCTGATCGGCGCTGCGGCGACCGCCTCGGTCACGGTGGTGTGGGAGTGCGTGGCCGCCGTCCAGCAGGACCCGGCCCGGCTCGGAGCCGCCATGGCGGTCCTCTCGGTGGTGCTGCTCGGTCTTCTGCCGAGGATCGCCCTGATGGCGTCCGGACTCACCGCACTCGACGACCGCCGCTCCGGAGGCGTCTCCGTCAGCCGTCACGAGGTGGGTAACGCCCTCGCCGCCACACACCGGGGGCTGGCCCTCGCGACCCTGGTCGTGGCGGGCTCGGCGGCTGCGGCGGGCTGGTTGCTGGTTTCGGCCGAGCAGCCGACCGTGTGGACGGTGGCGCTGGCTTCCGTCGTCGCCGTGGTGCTCCTGTCGAGGGCACGCGCGTTCCCGCTGGTCGTCGAGGTGGTGGCGCTCGTGGCCGCCGCCGGGGTCCTCCTGGTGCGCCTGATGATGCTGTGGATGCAGCATGCCGGGGGCGCGGGGGCGATCGCGGTACTCGGCGCGGCAGCGCTCGTGCCGCTGCTGGTGCTGGCGGTGGAACCGCCGGAGCACGTGCGGGTCCGGCTGCGGCGCACCGCGGATCTGGTCGAATCCATCGGCATGGTGGCGCTCTTCCCGCTCGCCGTAGGTGTGTTCGGCGTCTTCGGACAGCTGCTCAACAAGTTCTGAGTCCCGGACAGCTGCTCAACAAGTTCTGGTTCCCGGACAGCTGCTCAACAAGTTCCGGGTCAACGTGCGGGCGCTCCGCCGAGGGCGGCGCGGTGGAGGGGGAAGGCAGACATGCCGAACACGGACGACTGGCAGGGCGACGTGCTGCGCGACCTGAGGGGCGCTGCCGCGCCGGCCGGGCCGGGCGGCACCGGCCCGGCGCAGGGCGGCACGGGCGCGCCCGCGTCGGGGCCCGGCCAGCCTCCGCCCGGTGCCCGGCTGCCGGACGCCGCCCCTACGGTCCCCGCGCCCGGGCCTGCCGCCCAGCGGGACCGGGGACAGCCCTCGGCCGCACCCCACACCCCCGGCAGCAGGCCACCGCGTACCGCCCCCGACTCCCGGCCCGTGATGGATGAAGGCCTGGCCGGAGCGGTACGCAAGCCGCGGCACGGTGAGCCCCTCGCGTCACGGGCCGTGCGCGGTTTGCGCCGGATCGTTTCCTCGTCGGCGGCGCGCGAGGTCGCCGAGATCACCCGCACGGCCGAGCTGCTCCAGCAGCCCGTGACGACCGGCCGTCAGATCGCCGTCACCTCGATCAGGGGCGGCGCCGGCAAGTCGACCGTCGCCGCGCTGCTCGGCACCACGTACGCCCACTACCGGCAGGACCCGGTCCTGCTCGTCGAGGCGGACCCGGCGCTCGGCTCGCTGCCGCTGCGGCTCGGCGTCCGGTCGCTGCGCTGGACCACCGCTGACATGGCGGGCATCGTCGCACCCCAGATGTCCCTGCTCGACGTCACCGGCTATCTCGTCCAGCTCCCCGGCAACGCCTGGCTGCTGCCCGGCAGTCAGGGCCGGATCGGCGCGATGCTGGACGCCAGGGCGTACGAGCAGGTGATGGTCTCCCTGCGCCGCTACTTCGGTGTGACGGTCGTCGACTGCGAGACCCTGCCCGCCGAGGTGGCCCGGGTCGCGCTCTCCGCGTCGCAGGCCCGTGTACTGACCGCACCGGCCACGCTGGAAGGCATCGCGAGCACCCACAACGTGCTCGAGTGGATCCAGGCGCTGCCGCGCCACGTGATCGACGGCACCGTGGTCGTGCTCACCGAACAGACGCCCCACGCGGGGATCGACCTCGACAGGGCCACGCAGAAGCTCGCGTCCACCGGAGCGAGCGTCCAGGTCCTCCCGTTCGACCGTCACCTGGCCGCCGGCGGAGCGATCCGCACGGAACTGCTCGCTCACGCGACACGGCAGGCCGTCACCCGCCTCGCCGCGGACGTCTTCCAACTGTCGCAGAAGCGTCGCTGACCCCCTGCCGAGCCCGACCGTGAGTGACGGACGCCCATGAGCACCCGACTGATCCACCGCCCGGCCAGGACCGTCCGGCCCCCGGCCGCCACCCCGGCGCGCACCATCGAGGCCCCGCCCAACCTGCCGGAAGGGAAGGCGGGCAACATCGCGATGTCGCTGCTTCCCGTCGCCGGCGTGATGTCGTCGGTCGTCATGATGACCGTCGTGCGCAACAGTCAGTTCGCCGCACTGGGCGCGCTCATCCTGGTGGTGACCGTCATCGGCTCCGTCGCGCTCCTCTTCTCCCAGCGCGGCAAGGCCCAGCGCACCCGACGCACCCAGCGGGAGGCCTACCTCGCCTACGTCGAGGACCTGCGTGAGGAGCTCGCGTCGGAGGAACGCGCGCGTCGGGAGCGCGCCGACGTGCTCGATCCACCGCCGCACGCCCTGTACGACATCGTGCAGAATCCCGCCCGCCTGTGGGAACGCCGACGGGGCGACGCGGACTTCCTGCGCGTGCGGGTGGGTACCGGTGAAATGCCCGTACGTGACCTGAACATCGCCGATCAGGGCACCTCCGTCCTCACTCCGCCGGACCTCTTCATGCTCAACGAGGCGTCGGCGCTGATGAACCGCTTCCGCACCGGGACCGAACTGCCCCTCACCGTGCCGCTGGACCGGGTCGGCAACATCAGCGTCATCGGCCCCCGCGAGGACTGCCTGCGGGTGGCACGCGCCCTGCTCGTCCAGACCGCCGCGACACACGCCCCCGACGACGTGGCCCTGGCACTCGCCGTACCCGGCCACCGGATCACCGACTGGGAATGGGCGAAATGGCTGCCCCACCTCCTGGACGCCGAACAACTCGACGGCCCCGTCGCCGCCCGGCGCATCGCCCCCTCGGCCCCCCAGCTCGCCCAGCAGCTCGGCCCCGACCTGCGCCGCCGCGCCTCCTACGCGACCGAGCTGCGCCGGGGCCTGGCCGGCCGCGATGCCCTGGCCATGACCTCCCGACTGCTCGTCGTCACCGACGGGCACGGCGAGGATGCCGTCGACCTGCCGCGCCCCGACGACGCGGTGGGCCTGTCCGACATGGGCGTCACCGTCCTCCACCTGCTCGAACAGCGCGTTCAGGAACCGGGACACGTCGGCGTCCGGATCACCGTCGAGGATGCCCGGGTGATCATCGAGGATCTGCGCGAGCCCGAACCCGTCAGTGCCCACGGCACCGTCGACGAGGTCGGCAGCCCCTACGCCGAGGGCCTGGCCCGGATGCTGGCGCCCCTGCGACTGTCCGCCGAGTCGCTGGTGGACACCCCGCTGTCGGGCCCCGTCGACTTCGCGGGCCTGCTGGGGATCGACGACGTGGCACGCCTCGACCTCTCACGGCTGTGGGCATCGCGCGGCGAACGCGCCTTCCTGCGCGTGCCCATCGGCATCAGCGACACGCACGAACCGGTGCTGCTCGACCTGAAGGAGTCCTCGGAACTGGGCATGGGCCCCCACGGCCTGTGCGTCGGCGCCACCGGTTCGGGGAAGTCCGAGCTGCTGCGCTCCCTCGTCCTCGCCCTGGTGGCCACGCACCCGCCCGAGGACCTCGCGCTGGTACTCGTCGACTACAAGGGCGGTGCGACCTTCGCCCCGTTCGCGAAGCTGCCCCATGTCGCCGGGGTCATCACCAACCTGGAGAACCAGGCGGGCCTCGTCGAGCGCGTCCACGCCTCCCTCGCCGGTGAGGTGAAGCGCCGCCAACAGGCCCTCAAGGACGCGGGCGACGTCGCGGACATCGGTGACTACGCCGCGTTGCGCGCCGAGAGGCGGCCCGATCTCGACCCGCTTCCGCACCTGTTCGTCGTCATCGACGAGTTCGGCGAACTCCTCACCGCCAAGCCCGACTTCATCGACCTCTTCCTGTCCATCGGCCGCATCGGCCGCTCCATCGGAGTGCATCTGCTGCTGTCCAGCCAACGCATCGAGGGCGGCAGGCTCAAGGGCCTGGACACCTATCTGTCGTACCGGCTCGGTCTGCGTACCTTCTCCGCGGACGAGTCGCGCACGGTCCTCGACACCACGGACGCGTTCCACCTGCCGCCGCTGCCCGGCTTCGGCTACCTCAAGGTCGACACCAGTCATTACGAGCGCTTCAAGGCCGGCTACGTCTCCGGCGGCTACCGGGGCCCCGTACAGCGCGCGGACGAGGCGGAGACCGGTCCCCTCGCCCTGGAGTACGAGGCCTTCAACTCCCTCACCGGACCGGACGAGTCGGGCCCGAAGGAACCGGCGTCCCGGCGCCGCGAGACCGGGCCGACCGAGCTGGGTGTCCTGGTCGCACAGCTGGAGGGCGCTGCCGAGCCCGTACGCAGCATCTGGCTGCCGCCGCTGCCCACCGCCCTCACCCTGGACGGCGCCGCCGGGCAGCTGGAAGCCGGCCCGCGCGGGATGCAGCTCGCGAAGCGACGGGGGCCGCTCCAGGTGCCGCTCGGTCTGCTCGACGACCCGACGAAGCAGTGGCAGGGCCAGTGGTTCCTGGACCTCACCGTGGCGGGCGGCCACGCCGCCTTCATCGGCGGCCCGCAGTCCGGCAAGACGACCCTCCTGCGCACGCTGGTCCTGGCCCTCGCGCTCACCCACACCCCGCAGGAGGTCGGCGTCTACGGCCTCGACCTGGTCGGCGGCGGGCTCCAGGCACTGTCCGGCCTGCCCCACGTCGGCGGCATCGCCGGCCGTGCGGACCGCGAGCGCGCGGGCCGCACGGTCGAGGAGGTGCGGAACATGCTCGTCACCCGCGAGGACCTCTTCCGCGAGTACGGCATCGACTCCGTCGAGCAGCTGCGCACCCTGCACGCGTCAGGCAGGCTGCCCCGGCTCGCATCGGCCGAGATCGTGCTCGTCATCGACGGGTTCGGAGCGCTGCGCGACGACTTCGACGACCTGGACGACGCGGTCACCGACATCCTCAAGCGCGGTGGCGGCTACGGAATCCATGTCGTCGCGGGCATGCTCCGCTGGAACGACGTACGCATCGCCACCCAGTCGACCTTCGGCACCCGCCTCGAACTGCGGCTGAACGACGCCGGCGATTCCAGCATCGACCGCAAGCTCTCCGAGACCCTGTCCCCCGACGAGCCCGGCCGGGTCCTCACCGACGGCAAGCTCTTCGCCCAGGCGGCCCTGCCCCGTACGGACGGGTTCGCCGACACCACCGACCTGGGAGCGGTCCTCGAGCGCACGGCCCGCACGGTCCGCGCCACGTGGAGCGGAGAGGTCGCCCAGCCGGTACGGGTCCTGCCGCACGTCCTGGAACCACACCTGCTGCCGGGGCCGGCCGCCGAACCCCGGCGGGTGCCGATCGGCGTCGACCAGACGGCGCTGGAGCCCGTTCTCCTGGACCTGTTCGAGCACGATCAGCACCTGCTGGTCATGGGTGACAGCGAGTGCGGGAAGACGAATCTGCTCAGGACCGTCGCCGCCGGCCTCATCGACCGTTACGGCGAGGACGAGTTGGTCTTCGCGGTCATGGACCCGCGACGCAGTCTGCGCGGCGCGATCCCCGAGGAGTTCAGGGGCGGCTACGCGTACAACGCCAAGCTCTGCTCCGGCCTCTCCGCGGGAATCGCCACCGAGCTGGAGAAGCGGCTCCCCGACGACAGCGCCGGCGTCGAGGACCTGGAGCCCGGCAACTGGGGCGGCGGCCCCCGGATCGTGGTCCTCGTCGACGACTACGACGTGCTGACGACGGCCGGCCAGTCGCCGCTCGCGCCGTTCCTTCCGTACATCCCGTCCGCGGTGGACATCGGCCTCCACTTCGTCCTGACGCGCCGGGTCGCGGGCGCGTCGCGCGGGATGTACGAGCCGCTGGTGCAGGGTCTGCGCGAGTCGGGGGCCTCGGCCGTCCTCATGGCGGGCGACCGCAGCGAGGGCCAGCTGTTCCCGGGCGTGTACGCCACCCAGCAGCCCGCGGGACGCGGTGTGCTGATCCGCAGGGGCTACGCGAACCGCCTGATACAGACCGTGTACACGCCGGGATAGCACTCCGGCACCCACGCAACGAAGGACCGGACGCACCACATGACCAAGGACGTCATCGCCCTCACGACCCGCATGCCCGACCCGTGGACCGTACTCGTCGGACTGCTCTCCGGAGGTCCCGACAAACTGGTGGGCACCCACGGCGAAGGCGCCGTCGTGCAGCTCTGCGACCCGGAGGGCCGTCCCCTGGTCTCCGTCGAGGCACCGCTGCTCGTCCAGGTGACCGGCGAGGCGGAACGACTGCTCGGAGCCACTGCGCCGCCGGTCCCCTTCTGGTGGACGGAGGCCCGTGCCACCACCGGTGTCGCGGAGGCCGAGCGGCTCGCGGGCACGTTCGCCGCCCGGCTCGCCCACCTGGCCGGTGGCTCCGCCTGGCCACCGGAGGCCGCCCGGTCGCTGGCCGTGGTGCCCTCCGACGGTGTGAGCGTCGCCCCCACCCCGGCCGCCGCGGTCCCCGCCGTCGACGTACTCACCGAGAAGGTCGCCGTCGTCATCCAGGACCGTCCGGTCGTCGCCCTGACGGCCTGGCTCGCGGATGCCTACCGGGCCGCCACGGAGGCCGGGCTCGGACTCCAGGTCGTCGCACCGCCCGGGACGACGCTCTCCCCCGCCGTACGCCACCTCCTGGGGACGTGGCCGTCCCGCTGGATCGTCCAGGACGAACGGGACGGCTACTACGACGGGCTGTCCGGAGCCGTGCTGCGCTGGCAGGACGGCATCTTCGCTCCGGTCGCGGGACCCGGAGCGACCGCCGCCGAGCCACACAACCTGGTCGCCGCCTCGTACGGGGAGGTGTCGGACACCGGCGAGCGGCAGTTGGCGCTGACGTTCCGCTCGGTCCACCCCGCCGACGACCGCCTGGTACTCGGCGGCGGCCTGGAGTCGGTGTGGCGCGAGCTCACCGGTACGCCCCCGGCGGGCTGGGGGACGGCGGAACCCGCCAACCTCCCCTGGTCACCACAGCGCCTGACGGACCTCGCCCACGAGCGGGCCCCCCGCCCCACCTGGGCCGTGGTCGTCGGCAGTCCGGAACGGCCCGGGCTCGCCACCGTGCGTGTCACCCGCACGACGGCAGGGGTGGAGGAGGAGGTGACGCTGGCGTTCGGCTACGGAGCCGGCGAGGAGTTGCCGCTGGACGCCCTGCCCCGGGCCGCCGAGGCGCTCGCCACCCGCCACCGGCTCCAGTCGATGCTCGTACAACTCCGCAAAGCCCGGCGCGATCTCGCGGTGCCGCCCCGCTTCGAAGGGCCGGGCGTCCCGCTGGCCTTCGTGCTGGGCGCGGACGAGGTCCGGGCGCTGCCCGGTGACCGCGCCAGGCGTACTCCCCTGTCCGAAGCTCCTGTTCAGCTCGGTGCCAAGACCCGTCCCGCGCTGTACTACCCCCTTCCTGGGGATCCGTCGAACCTCTCGGGCTGGCAGGACTTCGAGCGGCTGATGCGGCATCTGAAAGGCGCGTGACGGCGTCTTCCGGAGTGTCCTGGGATGGTCACAGTGACCTGATTGCTGATTGCACCAGCGATGTCCGGGTTGATAGACATGGCCATTCGTACGGTTGTTCAGTCTGGTGGGGGGAACCTGATGAAGTTCGACATGGGGGCATCGGTTCTGTCGAACCTGATGTCGCGTTCCACGGAGTCGAGCACGGACCTGGGCACGCTGATCAATCAGCTGATCCAGGCGGCGCAGCCGCTGGAGGGCAAGTTCAACGGTGCCGGCAAGGTGGCCTTCGACTCGTTCAAGTCGCGTTCGGACGAGATCACCGCGGCCCTGAACGGATCGCTGTCCGCACTGCTCGGTGGCCAGTCGGGGATGGACGCGGCGTTCGGCGAGGGCGACCAGGAGCAGGGCGAGAACGCGAAGTCGCAGATGGCGTCGGCGAACTTCGACGCGGCCCGCTTCTCCGGGCGCGGCTGAGCGTCCGGCTGTCCCTCTTCAGACCACGGGCCTCCCACGAAGGGCCTGATCTCATTCCACGGGGAGTAATCGACTATGGCCACGGACAGTGACCGGCGTTCGTACGACACGGGCGCTTCCACGGAGGCGCAGGGCAACATCCAGGCGGTCATCGCCCGCCTGGAGCAGGTGATCCAGGCGCGGGACGCCCAGGTGAAGGCGGCGATGGCCGACTTCGCCGCCGATGGTGTGGCGGACGAGTACCACGGCAAGGAACTGCGCTGGAACAGCACCTCGAACGAGGTCAGGAACATCATCCAGCTGCTGCGGACGACGCTGGAGAAGAACGACGGCACGGCGCAGCAGACCTTCGCGCGCGCGAAGGCAGCAGTCGACAACATCGGCTGATCCACTGCGCGTTCGGGCCGGAGGAACGGGAGGAACGTTCTTCCTGGGGGTCGGGGCGATGACGCAGATGCAAGCAGTACATCGGTACGCGGGGTGGGGGGCGTTCATGACGGCGTGGGACATCAAGCCGCAGGGGGTGCAGGGCCAGTTGAAGGTCACCGGCACGCATGCGGGTGACCTGGAGAAGGCTCTGACGGCTCTGGTCACGACGATGTCGGAGGCGGCGACGGCTGCGGGGACGGCCGTACCGGGCACGGACGCCTCGACGCCGGTGCAGGGCCCGGTGCCGGTGGGGGCGGCCCCGTTGGCTCAGAAGGCCACGCTCGGTCCGGTGGCTTCGGCGCTGAGCCAGTACCTGGAGCAGCGCGAGAGCTTCCTGAAGTCGACGGCGGAGCGCATCCAGGCCGCGGTGCTGGGGGCGGCGAAGGCCACCAACGAGTACGTGGTGGGCGACCTGGACGCCGCCAAGCACGCGCAGGACGCGGCCAGGGCCGTACGGCTGGACCTGCTGCAGGACGCTCCCGGGGGGCGCGGGTGAGCGACGACCAGCCGATCCGCCTGGAAGGCATCCCGGTCTTCACCGGCAACCTGGCGACTCTGGACGTGAAGGTCACCGAGCTGACCTCGGCCGCGGAGACCGTCGCGACGACCACCGGTGACATCCACAGCAGCTTCGGCGGCCTCCAGGCCTTCTACCAGGCCCCCGAGGCGGATCAGCTGTTCGCGACGACGAAGCCGGTCGCGGACAACGGGCAGACGCTGAAGTCCGACCTCACGGCCATCGCCGGTGCGCTGAGCACGTACTCGGACGAGGTCCACCCGCTGGTCGAGAAGCTCAGGCAGATCAAGCGGGACGCCGGCGCGTTCCTCGTGAAGGTCAACGCCGACGACAAGTGGCGCGAGGACGGCGACCTCGTCGAGGAGAACAACCACCGCCGCGACGAGATCGCCGAAACCCTTTCCGCGTTCCAGGACGCGGAGATCACCTGCTACAACAAGATCACCGCGCTGGTCTGTCTCCTGCCCCTGAAGAAGAGCGACGGCTCCGACAGCTCGCACCAGTACGGCTACGACGCCGAATCCCTGAAACAGGCCGAAGGTCTCCCCTGGGGCGACCCGCTCGTCGAGTCCACCCCGGGCTGGCAGGTGTGGGAGCACGCGTGGGACTTCACCAAGGGCTTCTTCGTGGACGGGGTCCTGGGCACGATCAAGGGCCTGGGCACCCTGGTGGGCTACGACGGCTTCGAGGCGGCCGGCCAGGCCTGGAAGGGCCTGGCCCAGCTCAGTACCGGCCTGCTGGTCACCGTGGTGGCAGGACCGGCCTACTGGACGGCGAAGGACGACGAACTCCCCTCCTGGCTGCGTGACTCCCGCACGGCGATGAAGGAGACCGGCAAGGCGCTGGTGGCCTGGGACCAGTGGGGGGAGAACCCCTCCCGGGCAGCGGGCGCGGTCACCTTCAACGTCGTCACCACCGTCTTCACCGGCGGCACCGGCGGCGTGGTCGCCGGCGGCGGCAAGGCGGCCCTCGCCGCCAAGGCCCTGTCCACGGCGGGCAAGGTCGGCCGGCTCGTCGACCCGATGACGTACATCTTCAAGGGCGCGGGCTTCGGCATGACGAAGATCGGCGACGCCATGACCGGCCTCAAGGGCCTGGGCACCGTCGAGATACCACCCCTGCCCGACAACGTCTTCACCCTCCCCGAAGGCGCCGTACGCCTGACCGACGGCACCATCGACCTCCCCGCGGGCGCAGCCCTCCCGGAGGGAGCGGTCCGGCTCGCCGACGGCACGGTCAGACTCCCGGAGGGAGTGATCGCCCTCCCGGAGGGCACGGTCAAGAACCCCTTCGACGAGGGCGCCGCCTACGCCGACCACAAGGGCAACCTCTACGACGAGAGCGGCAACCTCGTCCAGCGGGGTTCGGACGCCCACAAGGAAACCGGCAAGACCGCCGACGGCGCGGAGAATCCCCGCGTGGATAACCCGGCCAGGGTCCCGGAGATGGCCGGAGTGGGAGCCCGAGCGGGCGACGATGCGGGACCGACGTCCACCACGGGTCATGCCTCTGACAGCTCACAGTCACTTGGCTCGAGCGGTCACGGCCCCGGCTCCGATGGAGGGCCTGGAGGTGGTGACCGCACCGAGACGCCGGATGGCCAAGTTGGATCGTCCGCCCCAGATCCTGATGGCGTTTCCATTCAAGAGGCCGCCGACATGGCGACCCGTCGCGACTTCGAGGCACGCGTCTCACCTGAGTCCACGATTCCGGCACCGCCCAAGGAGCCTGGCGATTTCGTGCTGGAAACTGGCGACCCCGTCTACTTCAGCGAGGGCAGAACCGCCATTGGCTATGACAGAAGCACCAGAGTCAACTTTGACAACGTACGGCCACTCAACGGATACCACGACGTGGTAGTTCACGGAAACAATCAAGGCTTCTTCGAGCCTGGCCGTATCAATGAAGCTGGCTCAGGATTCTCGGCGGGGGACACCCATCCTACGCACATCGCTAACGCGATCCGAGCTAACCCTGGCTACGGCGGAGGCCCCGTACGGCTGGTTTCGTGCCACACAGGCACAGTCGCAGAGGGCGCCTTGGATGTTCCCGCAGCCCAGTCCATCGCCAATGAACTGGGGGTGCCCGTGATGGCTCCCACAAACAAGGTCGGCGTGAGTATAAGGCTTGGCCCTGGTCAGACCCCGACCATCTTCGATGGGGGATACTGGCGAACGTTCCTGCCCCTGGCACGCTAGTAGAGGATGATACGCATGCAAATCGCTGGTTTCTTTCAGGAACTATGGGCGCCGTCATTCGGAAAGGCCACAGGAAGCCTGCGGGACTTCATTATGCCGACCTCCTACGAGGACGCTAAGCAGATCACGGAATACCTACTGGCTGGACACGACATCTTTAGCGTGATGGGTTCGTCCGAGGACGTACTGGGCTCCGGGAAGACTGTACTTGGCGGTGACTCGATCCTCAGCGACGGTGAGTGGATCTGGCGGGGCGACCTCTGGTTTTACGTCTGGAACCATCGCGTGCAACTTCCGGAAGAATTCCTTACACGCTTGCGGGGCAACAACTACTTGATGCCCGCTGAGAACGAACCTCAGCTTGTGGAAATCGCTAAGTACGTTCAGGTGAGACTGTGAGAGTTGTTATAGGGGCTGGATGAAGTGGAGGCCGCGAACCTCATCGCGAGAACGGTGGTCACAAGCGGCTCGTGAGCGAGTCACTCGCTGCGGAGTACGCCCAACCACATCGACGGCCCCTGACATGTCTACGGTTCGACGAGTACCAACACGCCTGAATGTCGGATATGAGTGTCCACGGTCAGGGAGTGATCGCCCATGCGGAAGGCACGGTCAAGCTCCCCGAGAAACTGACATCCCTGCCCGACGGCCGGTCGACCTCCCCGCGGGCGCAGTCCTGAGGATCAAATCGTAGTCAAGGGCCGCATCGTCATCCTCGACACATGCAATGCCAATCAGGCTGCGATCAACGACCTTGAGGCAATAGTGACGCAGAACGGCTGGAGTGATCGTGTTGTCTGGTATCCGTGACGGTAGACGCAGCGTGAAGACGCCTCCAGCCGACGCGCAAGCCAGTGCTGCACTGAATGAGTGGGCTGTCGAAAGCGATTCCCTGCTGGACGTGGCTGGGCTCGATCTGAGCGGAGCCGACATCTCGGATGCCGATCTCGCTAACGGACTGTTCACGGAGTCCGTCCTTCGCGACGTCAACTTGGCCGGTGCTGATCTGTACAGATCTCACCTGGAGGGGGCCGATCTCAATGGGGCAAACCTTTCTGGAGCCATCCTCGTGAAGGCAGTACTGGATAAATCTTCGCTGGGCTGCTCGAAATTGGACCGAGCCGACCTCGGAAGCGCGGAAATGTGGGCAGTTGATGCTCGAGGAGCATCTTTCAGGGACGCGAAACTCGATGGGGCCGGATTACTCGACGTCAAACTTCAAGGCGCCGACCTATCGAACGCAAGCGTGCAACAAACTTCATTCCAAGTCGTCATGGATGAGCAGACAGTAGCACTAGGACTCATGGGGACAGTGTTCGGTCCGGCCTCGGTCGCCGAAGGAAATGAATTGCGGGAGATCACCGGAGTCGATCTCGAAGTCTGGCTGAACAGCCGAGGCGCATGCGTTCAGGTCCTGCCTCCTCGACGGCCGCAGGGGCGGTGACTTCCGCCCTGCGCACGTGCCAGAGATGTGCGCCAGGGGCGAACTTCCCAGGGTGTTGGACATCGACATGATGGGCGCGCTGCACCCCGGCACCGGTGGACAAGCTGCAGCATTCGGTGACACAACGCCCACTAACCTTGCACTTGGTGCACCAGTTCGACGAAGAAGACCAAGGGCAGACAGATCACTAACGCGTCTTCTCGACCCCGAGAAGGGCTTCAGCCCTGCCTTGGCCGACGTGCTGAGGCTACACAAGGCGTACCGGGCAATGGATGAGGAACGAGCGGCGGACATCGACGGAAGTCTCGCCCTGAGGCCACTCGTGGTCGCCTATCTCGCCTATGACGGCGGGTTCGCGATCGACGTCGAGTCCGAGTACCTGACCAAGCAACTCCTCCAGCTCGGATGACTGGGCAAGTTCCCCACCTGAGACACAAGGCTCATGATGAGGACGGTCGGCAGCGCGCAGACTTTCTTGACCCTGCGAACCTGAAAGAATTCAAGCGGGCGAATTCTGCAGGCGGAACCAATCACCAGCCACCAACGGGCAATACCGCCTGCATGCCGCGTTCACCAAACCGACTCCCGGCCGACACCAGGAAGAAAGGGTTGCAATGGAAGCGCGTTTTGCAAATTTCTTCAAAATATACCTGGATCTTGAGCGGGGATATGAGACTAGTGGTGACCTTAGGTCAACTTTGCTGAGCTTCAACGATTCTTACGTGGAAATGATTCGCACGGGATTCGAGCAGCTCATTTCAGACGAATCATTCGGGCCGTCCGAATATGAAAGGCTGACCGATATTGAATTCCCTGACCGGAAATCCTTGCGCATCTATCTTCAAGCCATGCATGACCACCTTTTCAATCACGCGCCGGAGCAGCCGATTCCGCCGAGCTGACCGGGGCGTTCTTCGATGTCGCCGAGCACATCGACGCCGAGGTCACGACCCCACCCGGCATCGCCGATGAAGTGGTGGAACTGACTTCCTCCCAGTCCGGGTCACCGAGGCCAGCGTCTCCTGCAACACCGAAAGCATCCACCTGCTCTCGGGCATTTCACATCGTGACCTCCTGGATCACTCTGCGCCGGCCCGCAGCGCACCGGGAAATGGACCGGAGCGTGATCCAGGCCCGTCGGCGACCCCTTGCGCATCGCCGTCCTGCAACCAGGCAACCGCAGTTGCCACGGCTGCCTCACCCCCTGCACGCCGTCGTCGGTCCTCGTCCAGCTCGGTCGCGTCCGGGTATACGGCGTACGCAGGGCGCCGACGGCCGGGGGCGCCGGGCGAGAACCCCGAGAGTTTCCGAGCAATATGCGCAGTTGGCCCGAAATCTGCCCGCATCGCGA
This sequence comes from Streptomyces clavifer, assembly GCF_036345975.1. NCBI lineage: Bacteria > Bacillati > Actinomycetota > Actinomycetes > Kitasatosporales > Streptomycetaceae > Streptomyces > Streptomyces clavifer. The sequence continues at coordinate 2,708,292 of NZ_CP107793.1, forward strand.
TGATAGGTTTCCGTAAGTGGCGAGTACAGCGATGGCATCCCGGACGGAACTGAACCGGGTGACCCTGGCCGACAAACACCATCGGGCCGACATCGTCCTGCCCTCCCATACACCGATCGGGCATTTACTGCCGGATTCGCGCCAGTTGCTCGACGATCGAGTCGCCTCGCGCACGTCGGCCCGGCAGTTGCTGGCGTCCGACGGTGCCGTACTCCTCCGGCTCGTCAGGCCCCGTTCCACGCCTCTCGCCCCCGTCGTGCACGACGTCGCGAACCAGGTGGCCGACGACCGCGACCTGCGGACCTCGCGCCGGTGCCCCGTCGCGCGCCGGGCCACTGCGGGCGTGGCGACCACCGTTGTCACGTTGATCACCGCGCTGCTCGCCCGCCGGGAACGATGGCGGGGCGGGCCCTTCGCGTCGCGGACCGTGCGCGGACTGCGCCGGATCGTTTCCTCGTCAGCGGCGTGGGAGGTCGCCGAGGTCGTCCGCGCCGCCGAGCGCCTCCAGCAGACCGTGACGACCGGCCGGCAGGCCGCCACCACCTCGATCAGAGGTGCCGCAGGCAAGGCGACCGGCCACGCGCCTCTCGGCACCGCGTGCGCCCACTACCGGCAGGACCCGGTCCTGTTCGTTGAGTCGGACCCGGCACTCGGCTCACTGCCTCTGCGACTCGGCACCCAGCCCCTGCGTCCGTCGGCTCCCCACGATGTTCTCGGGAGGGCCCAGTCGCTGCAGCGCCACGTGACCGAGGGCAGGATCGTCGCACGCACCGAACGAGCGTCCCGTGCGTGATCGACCTCGGCAGGGCCACGTGGAAGCACGCGTCAGCCGGAGCGATCCGCACGGAACTGCTCGCTCACGCGACGCGGCAGGCCGTCACCCGACTCGCCGCGGACGTCTTCCAACTGTCGCAGAAGCGTCGCTGACCCCCTGCCGAGCCCGACCGTGAGTGACGGACGCCCATGAGCACCCGACTGATCCACCGCCCGGCCAGGACGATCCGGCCCCCGGCCGCCACCCCGATGCGCACCATCGAGGCCCCGCCCAACCTGCCCGAGGGGGTGATGGGCACCCTCGCGATGTCGCTGCTTCCCGTCGCCGGGGTCCTGTCGTCCGTCGTGCTGATGACCGTCGCACGAGGCAGCCAGTTCGCCGCACTGGGCGCGCTCATCCTCGCCGTCACTGCCATCGGCACCGTCGGGCTCCTCCTCTCCCCGTACGGCAGGGCCCATCGCACCCGAAGCACCCGGCGGAAGGCCTACCTCGCCTACGTCGATGACCTGCGTGAGGAGCTCGCATCGGAGGAGCGCGCGCGTCGGGAGCTCGCGGACGTGCTCGATCCGCCGCCGTACGCCCTGTACGACATCGTGCAGAACCCCGCCCGCCTGTGGGAACGCCGCCGGGGCGACGCGGACTTCCTGCGCGTGCGGGTGGGTATCGGGGAGGTGGCCGTGTGCGACCTGCAGATCGCCCGCAGGAGGCCCTCCGCCCTCACGCCGCAGGATCCCTTCATGCTCAACGAGGCGTCGGCGCTGATGAACCGCTTCCGCACCGGGACCGAACTGCCCCTCACCGTGCCACTGGACCGGGTCGGCAACATCAGCGTCATCGGCCCCCGCGAGGACTGCCTGCGCGTGGCCCGCGCCCTGCTCGTCCAGACCGCCGCGACCCACGCCCCCGACGACGTCGCCCTGGCACTCGCCGTACCCGGCCACCGGATCACCGACTGGGAATGGGCGAAATGGCTGCCCCACCTCCTGGACGCCGAACAACTCGACGGCCCCGTCGCCGCCCGGCGCATCGCCCCCTCGGCCCCCCACCTCGCCCGGCAGCTCGGCCCCGACCTGCGCCGCCGCGCCTCCTACGCGACCGAGCTGCGCCGGGACCCGGCCGGGCAGGACATCCCGGCCACGGCTCCCCCGCTCCTCGTCGTCATCGACGGACACGGCGAGGATGCCGTCGATCTGCCCCGCCCCGACAACGCTGTCGGCCTGTCGGACATGGGCGTCACCGTCCTGCACCTGCTCGAACAGCGCGTTCAGGAACCGGGACACGTCGGCGTCCGGATCACTGTCGAAGGCTCCATGCTGCTCGTCGAGGACCTGCGCGAAGCCGAACCCATCAGCGCCCAGGGCACCGTCGACGAGGCCAGCTACCTCTTCGCCGGAGGCCTGGCCCGGATGCTGGCGCCCCTGCGACTGTCCACCGAAGCACTGATGGACACCCCTCCGTCGGACACCGTCGGCCTGGCCGGACTGCTCGGGATCGACGACGTGGCGCGCCTCGACCTGCCACGGCTGTGGGCCCCACGCGACGAACACGCGTTCCTGCGGGTGCCCATCGGCATCAGCGACACGTACGAACCAGTGCTGCTCGACCTCAAGGACTCCTCGGAGCTCGGCATGGGCCCGCACGGCCTGTGTGTCGGCGCCGCCGGTTCGGGAAGGTCCGAGCTGCTGCGCTCCCTGATCCTCGCCCTGGTGGCCACCCACCCGCCCGAGGACCTCGCCCTGCTCCTCATCGACCACGAGGACGGTGAGACCTTCGCCCCGTTCTCGATGCTTCCCCATGTCGCCGGAGTCATCACCGACCTGGAGAACGAGACAGGCCTCATCGAGCGCGTCGATGCCGCCCTCGTCGGTGAGGTGAACCGCCGCCGGCAGGCCCTCGAGGACGCGGGTGACATCACCGACATCGCGGAGTACGCCGCACTGCGCGCAGGTGCACGGCCCGAACTGGAGCCGCTGCCGCACCTGTTCGTCGTCATCGACGCGTTCGACGAGGTGCTTGCCGCCAGGCCCGACTTCATCGACCTGCTCCTGTCCATCGGTCGCACCGGCGGCTCCCTGGGTGTGCATCTGCTCCTGTCCGGCCAACGGGTCGACGGCGTCGGCCTCAAGGGCCTGGACGCCTTCCTCTCGTACCGGATCGGTATGCGTACCCTCTCCGCCGACGAGTCGCGGACGGTCCTGGACACCACGGACGCGTTCCACCTTCCGGCGGTGCCGGGCCACGGCTACCTCAAGGTGGTCGACACCGGTCAATACGAGCGCTTCAATGCCTGCCGCGTCTCCGGCGACCACCAGGTGCCCACGCAGCGGGCGGTCGAGCCGAGGAGCGGGCCTCTCGCGCTGGAATACGCGGCCTTCAACACCTCCGCACCCGACGCCTCGGCCCCGGGAGATCGGGCGTCCAGGCGCCACGAGACCGGGCCGACCGAGCTGGAAGTCGTGGTCGAACAGCTGGAGGACGCCGCCGCCACGGCTGTACCCGGTATCTGGCTTCCTCCGCTGCCCGCAGCGCTCGCCCTCGACAAGGCCGCCGGTCCGCTGACGACCGGCCCGCGCGGACTGCAGCTGGCCGGGCGGCGGAGCCCGCTCCGGGTTCCGCTCGGCCTGCTCGACGATCCGACCGCACAGTGGCAGGGACACTGGTACCTGGACCTCACGGTGGCCGGTGGCCACGCCGCCGTCATCGGTGGTCCGGAGTCCGGGAAGACGACCCTCCTGCGCACGCTGGTCCTGTCCCTCGCGCTCACCCACACCCCGCGGGAGGTCGGTGTCTACGGCCTCGACCTGGTCGGCGACGAGCTCCAGGCCCTCGCGGGACTGCCGCACGTCGGCGGCATCGCGGGCCGCGCCGAACCCGAACGCGCGGTGCGGACGGTCGAGATGGTGCGGAGCATGCTCGAAGCGCGCGAGGACCTCTTCCGCGAGCACGCCGTCGACTCCGTCGAGCACCTGCGCACCCTGCACCGGGCGGGCCGACTGCCCCAGCTGGCGTCTGCCGAGATCGTGCTGGTCGTCGACGGTTTCGACGCACTGCGCGAGGACTTCGACGAGCTGTACGACACGGTCGCCGACCTGCTGGAGCGGGGCGGTGACTACGGCATCCACGTCGTCGCCGGAATGCTCCACTGGAACGACGTGGGCATGGCCACCCAGGATTCGTTCGGCACCCGGGTCGAGCTGTGCCTGGGCGACCCCGGCGAATCGAGCATCGATCGCAGGCTCGCCGAGACGCTGTCACCCGACGAACCCGGCCGCGTCCTGACCGACGGCGGGCTGTTCGCCCACACCGCGCTCCCCCGAACGGACGGGATCGCGGACGACACCGACCTGGACGCGGCCCTCCACCGCACGGCTCGTACGGTCCGCGCCGCCTGGAGCGGTGCGGTCGCCGCGCCCGTCCTGGTGCTGCCCGACGTCCTGGCACGGGACCTGCTCCCCGGCCCGGACGCCGAGCCCGGGCGGGTGCCGATCGGTGTGGACCAGAACGCGCTCGCTCCCGTTCTGCTCGATCTCTTCGACGAGGACCAGCACCTTCTGATCCTCGGTGACGGCGGATGCGGCAAGACGAATCTCCTCAGGACCGTCGCCCAGGGCCTCATCGAGCGCTACGGCGAGGGCGAACTGATCTTCGCGGTCGTCGACCCGCGACAGGGTCTGCGCGGCGTGATCCCGGAGGAGTACGACGGCGGCCACGCCCACACCGCCAAGCTGTGCGAGCGGCTCGCCGCCGGACTCGCCACCGAGCTGGAGAAGCGGCTGCCCGACGACGACACGGACACCGAGGACCCGGAGTCCGGCGGCTGGGGTACCGGCCCACGGATCGTGGTGCTCGTCGACGACTACGACGTGCTGATGGCGGACGGCCATTCACCGCTCGCCCCGTTCCTGCCGTACATCCAGTCGGCGGTGGACATCGGCCTCCACTTCGTCCTGACGCGCCAGGTGGCGGGCGCCTCGTGGGGCATGTACGAGCCGCTGGTCCACGGTCTGCGCGAGTCGGGGGCGACCGCCGTCCTCATGGCCGGGGACCGCGGCGAAGGCCAGCTGTTCCCCGGGGTGTACGCGAGCCGGCAACCGGCGGGCCGGGGACTGCTCATCCGCGAGGGCCGGCCGCACGGCCTGATCCAGACGGTGCACACGCCCGGCTGACACTCCGTACGCGGCCGGGAACAACCGGGAACGAGGAAGGGCCGGACGGCCTCGCGCACGGAGGACGTCATCTCCTGCCTGTGAGCGGTCCCGTCACCGATGGCGCCGCCCGCGCACGAGGGGTCCGTCCGGGAGTGGGCAAGGGTGCGGCACGGCCACGGGGGAAGTCCGAGGGCCGGTGCCCTTCCGCTCCCATCGACCTGCCGTGAGCCTAACGCTCACCGGCCGGAACATGTCAGGAAAACTCGTTTCCGCAGCTCAGGGGCGCGCGGTGCGGGGCCGACCGCAATGATGAGGCGGCAGCGGTGAACTGTTGTGAGGGTACGGACACTTACCCCCGACAGGGCCTGAACACCAAGCCGCGTACGGTCGCCCTGATCCGCTCCGCCCACCTGTCCGACGTCGCCGAGTACGCCTCCGCGGCCACAGCACCCGCCGGGGCACGGCTGGTCCTCCTCGCCGGGGCGCGCCCGCTGGACGACGACGGCTCGACGGCGACGGCGACGGCGACGGCGACGGTCGGAACTACGCGGGCCGGGCGGGCCGTCACCAGTCCCGGGTGGCGATCAGCTCCTCCACATCGGCTTCCTCGAATCCGTACGCCGTCGCGATGAACCAGAAGTCCTCGGCTATCTCCTCGCGTGCGACGGTCTCGATCTCGCTTCCCGCCGCCTCGAACTCGGCTTCCAGCGCGTTGAACTCCTCCGTCGCCGCTTGCGTGAGCACGTACAGCGCAGCCAGGTCCGCGGGGCGTTGGGCCTCTATCCGTTCGCTCAGCCGCACCAGGACCGCCCTGCCCTTGTCCACGACGTGGTCGGGGAAGTAGCCGTCCGCGTACAGCCCTCGCAGGAACGCGTACTCCGCGATGCGCTGGTTCGTGATCGCCACGGCGATCCCCCTCCACTCGGTGATCCGTCAGCCCGATGCTGCACCACGCCACTGACAACCACGTGGGAACGCACCGCCGAAGACTCGGTGCCCGCCACCTTCACGCCGGGGCACACAGGCGCGCCCGGACCTGTCCCGCAGGCCTCGGGCGCCCCCCTTCCGGTCCTGCCTGCACAGGTCACAGCAGTGCCACGCTGCTGTCGACCAGGGGAAACACCCGGTCACCGCACAGCGAAAGGGCTCCACCGTGAACCGCTTCACCGCACTCGCCGCCGCCACACTTCTCCTGGCCTTCGGACTGGGCACCGGGCCCGTGTCGGCCACCGACGCGAACAGGCCCACGGTCACGGCAGCGGCCACCGCGCCGAGTGCCGCGTTCACCCGGTGCACGCACGGGTACTTCTGCGCGTTCGACGGGTGGAACGGCGAGGGAACCCGTTGTCAGTGGACGGCCGCCGAGATGCGGAACACCGCCGACAACTGCTCGTTCATCCGGGAGGGGAGGAACGTCCTCTCCGTGTGGAACAAGACCGAGCACCGCGTGCAGTACTACACGCAGACCAACTTCAACTCACGGGTCGGCTCCACGCGGGCCGGCCAAGGGGGCAACCTCCAGGGGAACTACCAGATCCGCTCGTTCAAGCCCCAGTAGGACCGGCGCGGGGCAGGACACCACGGGTCACGGGTCCGGCACCACCTCCTGGTCGGATACGCCCACGCCCCCGGTCAGGCACGGACCGCGGTCACGCACCGGGAGGGGCCACGGCTACGCGCCCTTCCCGGTGCACGCCCGTGCGGGCGGCCGGCGCCGGTTCACTGCACGCGCGCGGGCGGGCGGCCACGGTCGTCGTCGCTCTCGTCCTCGTCGTCGTCCTCCCCGGGCACGTGGACGTCGAAGACGTTGATGTTGATCTCGACGACCTCCAGACCGGTCATCGTCTCGACCGCGTCCGTCACATGGGTCCTGATCCGGTCGGCGAGCTCGTGGATCGGGATGCCGTAGTCCACCTTGATGTCGACGTCGATCGCCGTCTGCTTGGAACCCACTTCCACCTTGATGGCGTGCCCCGCTCCGGAGGACCCGGACATCCGCCCCTTGACGGCGCCGAGGGCCTTGGACGCCCCTCGGCCTATCGCGTGCACGCCGTCCGTCTCGCGGATGGCGATTCCGGCGATGGCGGACACCACGTTGTCGGCGATCGTGGTCGTGCCCCGCCCGCCTCCTCCCCGGCTCCTGCCTGTCGTTGCGCTGCCGTCCAGCGACTCGTCATCAGCCATGGCTGCCTCACAGAGAGTTGTTGCGGCGAGGCGGCTCTCCTCCTCGCCGGCTCCTCATTTCACTGTGCGCCTGCCCTCGGCCGACCGCCATCGGGGTATACGCAGCGCTCGGCACCGCCACTCTCCGCCACGAAGCCGGCTGATCGACCCCGGGCCGAACCCGTCGCAACCCGTCGCCTTCTTCGGCAATCCGGAGCCGGATCGGCTCCGAATAGGAGGTGAGGGCCCTGAACCAGCCCTCACCTCCACTGCCCGGGGGCCGCGGCCTGCGCACCGCGCCCCCGGGCAGCACCGTCTGCCCCCCTGCCCCCGCGCCGTCGGCGCCGGAGAGCGCTTCGCGGGCATGAAGGGCGGGCGTGCTCAGCATCACCCTGGACAGCCACCGTGACCCCCGGGTAACTTTTGACCAGGACTGAGCAAGCGCTTAGCCAGAGCCCGCCCGATGCTGAAGCCCACTGAGGAGGCACCCCGTGCGCCGTACGGTTTACAACGAGGACCACGAGGCGTTCCGGGAGACCATCCGCGCCTTCATCGAGGCCGAGGTCGTCCCCGTCTACGACGAGTGGTTCGCGGCGGGCCAGGCACCCCGTGACTTCTACTACAAGCTCGCCGAGCTGGGCATCTTCGGCATCGAGGTGCCGGAGGAGTACGGCGGCGCGGGCGAGGAGTCCTTCAAGTTCGAGGCCGTCCTCTACGAGGAGACCGCGCGCGCGGGCATCTCCTTCGGCGGCTCCGGGGTCCACGTCCTGCTCTGCCTTCCCTACCTCAAGGCGTACGCCACCGAGGAGCAGAAGAAGCGCTGGCTGCCGGACTTCGTCTCCGGCAAGTCCATGTACGCGATAGCCATGACCGAGCCGGGCACCGGTTCGGACCTGGCCGGCATGAAGACGACCGCCAAGCTCTCCGAGGACGGCACGCACTACGTCCTCAACGGCGCCAAGACCTTCATCACCGGTGGCGTCCACGCCGACAAGGTCATCGTCTGTGCCCGCACGGACGCCCCCAAGGCCGACGACCGCCGCCACGGCATCTCGCTCCTGGTGGTCGACACCAAGTCCGAGGGCTACTCGGTCGGCCGCAAGCTCGACAAGCTGGGACTGAAGGTCTCCGACACCGCCGAGCTGGCCTTCGTGGACGTCAAGGTGCCCGTCGACGACCTGCTGGGCGAGGAGAACAAGGGCTTCTCCTACCTCGGCCAGAACCTCCCGCAGGAACGCCTGGGCATCGCCGTCGGCGCGTACGCGCAGGCCGCCGCGGCCGTGCGGTTCGCCCAGCAGTACACGCAGGACCGCACCGTCTTCGGCAAGACCGTCGCGTCCTTCCAGAACACCAAGTTCGAGCTGGCCGCCTGCAAGGCCGAGGTCGACGCGGCCGAGGCCGTCTGCGACCGCGCGATCGAGGCCCTGGACGCAGGTGAGCTCACCGCCGCCGAGGCAGCGTCCGCGAAGCTGTTCTGCACCGAGGTCGCGCACCGCGTGATCGACCGCTGCCTCCAGCTGCACGGCGGCTACGGCTTCATGAACGAGTACCCGATCGCCCGTCTCTACACGGACAACCGGGTCAACCGCATCTACGGCGGCACCAGCGAGGTCATGAAGTCGATCATCGCCAAGTCCATGGGCCTGTAGAAGCGGCTACGTTCTCCTCCATGAGCGCAGCACTTGAATCCCTGCTCGATCTGCTCGACCTGGAGCAGATCGAGCAGGACATCTTCCGGGGCACGAGCCGCAGCGCGGTCGTGCCCCGGGTCTTCGGCGGCCAGGTCGCGGCACAGGCCCTGGTCGCCGCCGGGCGCACGGTCCCCTCCGGGCCCCCCGTCCCGGCCGGGACGGGGCAGACGCCGTCGGCCCACTCCCTGCACGCGTACTTCCTGCGCCCCGGCGACCCGGGCGCGCCGATCGTCTACACCGTGGACCGCATCCGCGACGGGCGGTCCTTCACCACCCGCCGCGTGGTCGCGGTCCAGCACGGCAAGCCGATCTTCCACCTCTCGGCGTCTTTCCAGGTGCACGAGGAGGGCATGGACCACCAGGCGCCCATGCCCTACGCCCCGGACCCCGAGACGCTGCCCACGGCCGCGGAGATGCTGCCCCGGTACGCGGACCGCTTCACCGATCCGCTCATGGTGGACCGGCTGCTCGAAGCGCGGGCGGCGGTCGACCTGCGGTACGTGGACGCACCGCCGTTCGCCACCGCCGGCGAGCCGAGGGAGCCGCGTTCCCAGGTCTGGTTCCGCACCCGCGGCAAGCTGGCGGACGATCCGCTGCTGCACGTGTGCATGGCGACGTACGTCTCCGACATGACCCTGCTCGACTCGGTGCTGCTCGCCCACGGACGCGGCGGATGGGCCGTCGGGGACGTGGTGGGGGCCAGCCTGGACCACGCGATGTGGTTCCACCGCCCCTTCCGGGCCGACGAATGGCTCCTGTACGACCAGGAGTCGCCCTCGGCCTCCGGCGGGCGCGGTCTCGGCCAGGCCCGGATCTACACGGCGGACGGGCAGCTGGCCATCACGGTCATCCAGGAGGGCGTGGTCCGCGTCCCACGGGGCTGAAGCCGCACATTCGGACATACTGCCCCTCATGGGTGACGAGCAGACCGAGGGCGGCGAGTCCACCTTCACCGTCGTCGTGGCGGCGGCCGCCAATCTCGGTATCGCGGTGGCGAAGCTGGTGGCAGGGCTGATCAGCGGTTCGAGCGCGATGCTGTCGGAGGCCGCGCACTCGGTCGCCGACACCGTCACCGAGCTCATGCTGCTCACGGCGCTCAAGCGCAGCGAGAAGCCGCCCGACGAGGACCACCCGCTGGGTTACGGCCCCGAGCGGTACATCTGGGCGATGCTCGCGGCCGTCGCGACGTTCGTCGGGGGCGCGGTGTTCTCGCTGTACGACGGCATCCACACCCTGCTGCGGGGCGAGGAGCTGGGTGACCCGCTCGTCTCGTACATCGTGCTCGCGGTCGCCTTCCTGCTGGAGGGCTTCTCGCTGCGCACCGGTGTCCGGCAGGTGCGCTGGGAGGCCGCCCGGCTGCGGGTACCCGCACCGCGCTATCTGCGCCGGACCCCCGACACGGCGGTCAAGGCCGTGGTGATGGAGGACTCGGCGGCCCTGGTGGGGCTGCTGCTGGCGGCCGGCGGTCTGCTCGGCGGGCAGCTGTCGGGCTCCGGGGTCTGGGACGGCGTCGCGTCGATCCTCATCGGCGTACTGCTGGTGTACGTGGCGTGGGTGCTCTGCCGCTCCAACGCGCAGCTGCTGATCGGCCGGCCGCTCCCGGCGGAGATGCGGGCCGGGGTGCGCGAGGAGCTGCTGTCCGTACCGCACGTCGTCGAGGTGCTGGAACTGACGACGCTGATCCAGGGCCCCTCGGAGCTGCTGGTCGCCGCGAAGGTCGACTTCCGGGACGCGTCGACGGCGGCGCAGATCGAGTGGGCGTGCGAGGAGGCCGAACAGCAGCTGCGGGAGCGGTACCCGTCGATCCAGCGGGTCTACCTGGACCCGACGCCGGGCCTCGGCCAACGGCGCCGGGCCGCGGCGGGCTAGCGCAGGCCCGCGAAGAACTCCCGTACGTCACCGATCAGGAGCTCCGGCTGTTCCAGGGAGAGGAAGTTGCCGCCGCGCTCGAACTCCGTCCAGCGCACGACGTGGTGGTCGCGTTCGGCGAAGCGGCGGATCGCGACGTCGGACGGCAGGGCGACGGCCACCGCGGTGGGGACGGTACCGCGCTCCTTGGGCGCCCAGGCGCCCGGGTCGTGCGCCATCTCGTAGTACAGGTGGGCCGAGGATCCCGCCGTGCCGGTGAACCAGTACACGCTGACGTTGGTCAGCAGGGTGTCGCGGTCCACCGCGTCCTCGGGGAGTTCGCTGGCGGTGTCGGTCCACTCCTTGAACTTCTCCACGATCCAGGCGAGCTGCCCGGCCGGGGAGTCGTTCAGCCCGTACGCCACCGTGTCGGGCCGGGTGGACTGGATGGCGTTGAAGCCCATCCTGTCGTCGCGGAACCGCTGCAGCCGCTCCAGACGGGTCTGCTCGCCCTCGGTGAGCCCGGCGAAGTCCGCGGGGTCCTCGGAAGGGAAGGTGACCAGGCCGTTGACATGGATGCCCACGACGCTCCCGGGCGCGGTCCGGCCCATCTCGGCGGCGATCCAGGCTCCGCCGCCGTTGCCCTGGACGCCGTAGCGGTCGTAGCCCAGGCGGTCCATGAGGGTGGTGAACGCCCCGGCGATACGGCCGGTGTTCCAGCCGGCCGAGGAGAGCGGACCGGAGAAGGCGACCCCGGGCGTGGAGGTGACCACGACGTGGAAGTCGCGCGACAGCGGCTCGATGACATCGATGAACTGGACGAACGACCCCGGCCAGTCGTGGATCAGCAGCAGCGGGGTCGCCTCGGCCCTGTCCGACCGGACGTGCACGAAGTGGATGTCCTGGCCGTCGATCTCGGTGACGTACTGCGGGAACCCGTTCAGCCGCGCCTCGGCGCCACGCCAGTCGAAGCCCTCGGCCCAGTACGCGGCGAGCTCCTTCAGATAGTCGGCGGGCACACCGCGCGACCAGCCGTCCAGACCCCGCACACCGGTGTTCCAGCGGGTGCGGTCGAGGCGGTGGCGGAGGTCGTCGACGTCGGCCTGCGGGATCTCGACCCGGAAGGGGCGGACGGACGTGTCTGCGGTGTTGCTGCTGTTCTCCATGAATGGAATCCTAGGATCGATATAGGCACGGTTCATTCCTAAAATGACGGCAGGCTGCGGACCATGCTGGAAACCTCCGCACGGCTGCTGCGACTGCTGTCCCTGCTCCAGTCCCCCCGCGCATGGCCCGGATCGGAACTGGCCGAGCGACTCGGCGTCAGCGGCCGGACCGTGCGCAACGACATCGAGCGGCTGCGTACGCTCGGCTATCCGGTGGACGCCACACGCGGATCGGACGGCGGCTACCGGCTGGCGGCCGGAAGCGCCATGCCGCCGCTGCTCCTGGAGGACGACGAGGCGGTCGCGGTCACGATCGCCGTGCGCAATGTGGCACGGAGCTCCATGGCCGGCATGGAGGAGACCTCGCTCCAGGCTCTCGCCAAGCTGGAGCAGGTGCTGCCGGCCCGGCTTCGCCGACGCGTGCGGACACTGCAGCAGTACGCCGTGCCGGTGCCCGCCGACCGGCCCGCCCCCGCCGTGGACACCGGGCTGCTGATGACCCTGACGGCGGCGTGCCGCGATCACGAGCGGCTGCGTCTCGACTACACCGACCACGCGGGGGCGGTCACGCGGCGGCTGGTGGAGCCCCAGCGCGTCGTCAACTGGGGGCGCCGCTGGTATCTGGTCGCCTGGGACGTCGACCGGGACGACTGGCGGACCTTCCGGACGGACCGGATCACCCCGCGCACCCCGGCGGGCCCACGCTTCGCCCCGCGCGAGGACCCGGAGGGCGACGCGGCGGCGTACGTCGCCGGCAAGGCGTCGGCCGCGGCCTGGCGGCACCGCGCCCGGGTGACGGTGCACGCCCCCGCGGACGCGGTGCTGGAGCGCGTCAATCCCGCGGTGGGCGCGGTGGAGGCCGTCGACGAGGGGACGTGCGTCCTGGTCACCGGGGCCGACTCACTGGACGGCCTCGCCGTGCATCTGGGCATGCTCGGCTTCGACTTCACCGTGACCGAGCCGCCCGAACTCGTCGCGCACCTGCGGGAGCTGGCGGCCCGGTACGCCCGCGCGACGGATCAGAGCAGTCCGGCCGCGTCCAGCAGGTAGTCCGTCATCGGGTCGTAGAAGCGCGGGTCGGTGACGTGGTCGTCCAGCGGCACGGTGACCTGGAGGGTGCCCTCCGCCTCGGCCAGGAACAGCGCCGGGTCGTTGCAGTCCGCGTAGCCGATGGAGTCGAGCCCGCGCTGCCCGGCGCACCCGGCCCACCCGTGGTCGGCCACGACGAGGTCGGGCTGCGGCCTGCCCTCGCGCTCCAGGCCGTCCAGGACGGCGGCCATCGGCACCGGGGAGTGCGTGTGCCACAGGGTGGCCCCCCGCTCCAGCACGGCCACGTCGGCGAACTGGAAGACCATGCCCTCGTCCGCCATGAGGCCCCCGGGGATCCGGACGATCTCGCATCCGGCCCTCCGCAGCGCGTCGGCCGTCTGCCGGTGCACGTCGAGCAGCCCGCCCGGGTGCCCGGTCGCGAACAGCACCCGTTCCCCGTCCGCCGCGGCCTTCCTGAGCCGGGCCGCCATCCGGTCCAGGGCGTCGACCGTCAGCTCCGGATCGATGGTGTCCTGCCCCTGCCGGTGCTCCGGGTCGTCGTTCACCCCGCACCTCTCGGCCATCACGGCGAGCACGTCCTGCTCGTCGCGCCACCGGTCGCCGAGCTCCAGCCCCAGCCAGTAGTGGCGGTCGCCGTTGGCGAGCTTGCGGTAGTGGGAGAGGTTGTTGTCGCGGGGAGTGGCGACGTCGCCCGCGATACGGGTGCGGACGAGGTGCTCGACGAGGGCGGCGCGGCTGGGTATCGGCATGCACCCATTGTGCCGTGAGGGACGCGCAGTGTGCCGGTGGTCCGCCCGCCGGACAGCGCCGGGCCGCACCGGATCCCGCGCACCCCCGGTCGGCTCGACGAGAGCGGGGGGCGACACGGCAGGGGGCGACACCCCCGACGGCGGCGCCGGACGACCGGCCTCCGCGCCCGGACCCGCTCCCCGGCTACGACACCGCAGCGTCGAACGCCCCTCGGGCGAGCCGGTGCAGCAGGGCCGCCGTGGCCTCGCGGCCCGGGAGCGCTTCGGGGCGGGCGAGGTGCGGGGTGGAGTTGAGCAGGCCGAACACGGCGTGGACGGTGACCCTGGCCTCGTCCTCCGCCAGGGCCGGGTAACGGGCGCGGACGACCTCGACCCAGACCTCGACGTACTGCCGCTGGAGCTGGCGGACCCGCTTGCGGTCGGTGTCGCGCAGACGGTCCAGCTCGCGGTCGTGGAGGGTGATCAGGGGGCGGTCGTCCAGCGCGAAGTCGATGTGCCCCTCGATGAGGGCGTCCAGCAGGGCCTGGGGGGAGCTGCTCGGGGAATCGGCGTCCTCGGTGACGCGGAGCCGGCCGCCCGCGAGGAGCCGCTCACTGATGCCGACGAGCAGCTCGGCGAGCATCGCGTCCTTGCCGGGGAAGTGGCGGTAGAGACCGGGGCCGCTGATGCCGACCGCCGCCCCTATCTCGTCGACGCCCACCCCGTGGAAGCCGCGCTCGGCGAAGAGGCGGGCGGCCTCCCGGAGGATCTGCTCGCGGCGGGTGGGAGCCGCGACACGGGAGACGGCACGGGCGGCGCTGCGGTCGGCGGCATGGGTGCTCATGAAGATTCATTCTAGACAGGCGCGTTAGCGCTCGTTAACCTGGACGCAATGTGTTAACGCTCATTAACGGCGTCTCCCGCGACGATGCCACAAGCGGAGCAGCGGGACGAAGCCCGCGCTCCGTCGCGGGGACACCGTGACTCATGCGGTACGGGCAAGGGGGCTCGACAGGATGCAGCAGGCACCGGTCCTGGCGAGCGCGGCCGATCCCGCCTCGGAGGCCTGGCAGGCCAATGAGGCGGCGCATCACGCGCTCGCCGAGGAGCTGCGCACGCGGCTCGCCACGGCACGGCTCGGCGGGGGTGAGAAGGCCCGCGCCCGGCATGTGGCGCGCGGCAAGCTGCTGCCCCGGGAGCGGGTGGACACGCTGCTGGACCCGGGTTCGCCCTTCCTGGAGCTGGCGCCACTGGCCGCCGAGGGGCTGTACGGGGGCGCCGCCCCGGCTGCGGGGGTGATCGCCGGAATCGGGCGGGTCAGCGGCCGCGAGTGCGTGATCGTCGCCAATGACGCGACCGTCAAGGGCGGCACGTACTACCCGATGACGGTGAAGAAGCACCTGCGCGCCCAGGAGGTAGCGCTGGAGAATAGGCTGCCCTGCCTGTACCTGGTGGACTCCGGCGGCGCGTTCCTCCCGATGCAGGACGAGGTGTTCCCCGACCGGGACCACTTCGGGCGCATCTTCTACAACCAGGCCCGGATGTCCGGGGCCGGCGTCCCGCAGATCGCCGCGGTGCTGGGTTCCTGCACGGCGGGCGGGGCGTACGTCCCCGCGATGAGCGACGAGGCGGTCATCGTCCGGAACCAGGGCACGATCTTCCTGGGCGGCCCGCCGCTGGTGAAGGCCGCCACCGGCGAGGTCGTCACCGCGGAGGAGCTCGGCGGCGGCGAGGTCCACTCCCGCACCTCCGGGGTCACGGACCACCTCGCCGAGGACGACGCGCACGCGCTGCGGATCGTCCGGAACATCGTGGCCACCCTCCCGCGGCGCGGGTCGCTCCCCTGGTCCGTGGAGCCGGCCGACGAGCCCGCGGTCGATCCCGCCGGGCTGTACGGGGCGGTGCCCGTCGATTCGCGGACGCCGTACGACGTGCGCGAGGTCATCGCCCGGGTGGTGGACGGCTCGCGGTTCGCCGAGTTCAAGGCGGAGTACGGCCAGACGCTCATCACGGGCTTCGCCCGGATCCACGGGCACCCGGTCGGCATCGTCGCCAACAACGGGATCCTGTTCTCCGAGTCCGCCCAGAAGGGCGCCCACTTCATCGAGCTGTGCGACCAGCGCGGCATCCCGCTGGTGTTCCTGCAGAACATCTCCGGCTTCATGGTCGGCCGGGACTACGAGGCGGGCGGGATCGCCAAGCACGGCGCCAAGATGGTGACGGCCGTGGCGTGCACCAGGGTGCCGAAGCTGACCGTCGTCGTCGGCGGCTCGTACGGCGCGGGCAACTACTCCATGTGCGGCCGGGCGTATTCGCCGCGCTTCCTGTGGATGTGGCCCAACGCCAAGATCTCCGTCATGGGCGGCGAGCAGGCCGCCTCCGTGCTGGCCACGGTGAAGCGGGACCAGATCGAGGGG
Organism: Streptomyces clavifer; assembly: GCF_036345975.1. Taxonomy (NCBI): domain Bacteria; kingdom Bacillati; phylum Actinomycetota; class Actinomycetes; order Kitasatosporales; family Streptomycetaceae; genus Streptomyces; species Streptomyces clavifer. Next base: position 2,724,278 of record NZ_CP107793.1, read on the forward strand.
CGCGGCGAGCAGTGGCCCGCCGAGGACGAGGAGGCCTTCAAGGATCCCGTCCGTGCGCAGTACGAGCAGCAGGGCAACGCCTACTACGCCACCGCGCGGCTCTGGGACGACGGCGTGATCGACCCGATGGAGACCCGGAAGGTGCTGGGACTCGCCCTGACGGCCTGTGCCAACGCCCCGCTGCCCCAGAAGGATCCCAACGGCCCGGGCTTCGGCGTCTTCCGGATGTGATGTGAGGACTTCCATGTTCAGCACTGTTCTGGTCGCCAACCGAGGCGAGATCGCGGTCCGGGTCATCCGGACCCTGCGTGAGCTCGGCGTGCGGTCGGTCGCCGTCTTCAGCGACGCGGACGCGGACGCCCGGCATGTCCGGGAGGCCGACACCGCGGTACGGATCGGACCCGCGCCCGCCGCATCGAGTTATCTGTCCGTGGAGCGGCTCCTGGACGCGGCCCGCCGCACCGGGGCCGAGGCCGTCCATCCTGGATACGGCTTCCTCGCGGAGAACGCCCACTTCGCGCGGGCCTGCACGGACGCCGGGCTGACGTTCATCGGCCCGCCCGCCCCGGCGATCTCGCTGATGGGCGACAAGATCCGCGCCAAGGAGACGGTCGCGGCGGCCGGGGTCCCGGTCGTGCCCGGCTCCTCCGGCAGCGGGCTCACGGACGAGCAGCTGGCCGAGGCCGCCCGGGAGATCGGGATGCCGGTGCTGCTGAAGCCGTCGGCGGGCGGCGGCGGCAAGGGCATGCGGCTGGTCCGTGAGGCGGCGCTGCTCACGGACGAGATCGCGGCGGCCCGGCGCGAGGCGCGCGCCTCGTTCGGCGACGACACGCTCCTGGTGGAGCGGTGGATCGACCGGCCGCGCCACATCGAGATCCAGGTCCTGGCCGACGGACACGGCCGGGTGGTGCACCTCGGCGAGCGCGAGTGCTCGCTCCAGCGCCGCCACCAGAAGATCATCGAGGAGGCGCCCTCGGTCCTGCTCGACGAGAGCACCAGGGCGGCGATGGGTGAGGCGGCCGTCCAGGCGGCCCGGTCCTGCGGGTACGTGGGGGCGGGCACGGTGGAGTTCATCGTCCCGGGCAGCGACCCCGCCTCGTACTACTTCATGGAGATGAACACCCGCCTCCAGGTCGAGCACCCGGTGACCGAGCTGGTCACCGGTCTCGATCTGGTGGAGTGGCAGCTGCGCGTCGCCGCCGGTGAGCGGCTCGCGCACACCCAGGCCGACATCACGCTCACCGGCCACGCGATCGAGGCCCGCATCTGCGCGGAGGACCCGGCGCGCGGCTTCCTGCCGTCCGGTGGCACCGTGCTGGCGCTGCACGAACCGCAGGGCGGCGGGGTGCGGACCGACTCGGGGCTCAGCGAGGGCGTTCCGGTCGGCAGCACGTACGACCCGATGCTGTCCAAGGTGATCGCGTACGGTCCGGACCGGGCCACGGCGCTGCGCCGGCTGCGGGCGGCGCTGGCCGGCACGGAGGTGCTGGGCGTCCCGACGAACGCCGGGTTCCTGCGACGGCTGCTGGCCCATCCCGCGGTGGTCGCGGGTGATCTGGACACCGGGCTGGTGGAGCGGGAGGCGGACGGCCTGGTGCCGGACGGGGTGCCGGAGGAGGTGTACGCGGCGGCGGCGCTGCTGCGGGGGGCACCCGCGGGCGGGGCCCCGGGCTGGGCCGACCCGTTCGCCGCGGCCGACGGCTGGCGGCTGGGCGGCACACCCGCCGAGACCTTCCACCACTTCCGCGTCCCGGGGCACGACCCGGTGCGGGTCGGCCTGCGCGCGGGTGCGCGGGACACGGCGGAGCTGACGTTCGGGCACGCCGGGGACCGGGACGAGCAGGCGGACACCTGCGGTCCCGTGCCTCCGCTGCCCGGCGCGCAGGCGTCCCGGCTGGTCGGGGTGCCCGCGCGTCGCGTCACCGTCGAGCTGGACGGCCTCACGCACACGTTCAGCCGTGCGGTCTCCCCGGAGGGGGTCTGGCTCGGCCGGGACGGGGACACCTGGCACGTCCAGGACCACGACCCGGTGGCGGCCTCGCTCGGCAGCGCGGGCCGGGCCGGGGCCGACACCCTGGCCGCGCCCATGCCGGGGACGGTCACGGTGGTGAAGGTGGCCGTCGGGGACGAGGTCGCGGCCGGGCAGAGCCTGCTGGTGGTGGAGGCGATGAAGATGGAGCACGTCATCTCCGCCCCGCACGCCGGCACGGTCACCGAGCTGGACGTCACCGCCGGCAGCACGGTCGCCATGGACCAGGTCCTGGCCGTGGTGGTCCCGAGGGAGGAAGCGTGACCGGCACCGGACTGCCCATGACCGTGCCCGTGGCGGGGCTGCCCGCCCGGGTCCGCGTCCATGAGGTCGGGGCACGCGACGGACTGCAGAACGAGAAGTCCGTCGTACCGACGGAGGTGAAGGCGGAGTTCATCCGCCGGCTGGCCGTCGCCGGGCTCTCCACGATCGAGGCGACCAGCTTCGTCCACCCGAAGTGGGTGCCCCAGCTCGCCGACGCGGAGCAGCTGTTCCCGCTGCTGGGGGAGATCGCGGACATCGGGGACGTGGCGCTTCCCGTCCTCGTGCCGAACGAACGCGGTCTGGACCGGGCGCTGGCGCTCGGCGCCCGGTCGATCGCGGTGTTCGGGTCGGCGACCGAGACATTCGCGGCCCGCAATCTCAACCGGACGGTGGACGAGTCGCTCGCCATGTTCGAGCCGGTCGTGGCCCGGGCCAGGGCGGCGGGCGTGCAGGTGCGCGGCTATCTGTCGATGTGCTTCGGCGACCCCTGGGAGGGCGGCGTACCGCTAGCCCAGGTCGTCCGGGTCGCGAGGGCCCTGAGGGACCTCGGCTGTGACGAGCTGTCCCTCGGGGACACGATCGGCGTCGCCACCCCGGGCCATGTGGTGGCGCTGCTCGCCGCGCTGAACGGGGCGGGGGTGCCCACCGACGCGATCGGGGTGCACTTCCACGACACGTACGGCCAGGCGCTCTCCAACACCCTGGCCGCGCTCCAGCAGGGGGTGACGACGGTGGACGCCTCGGCGGGCGGCCTCGGCGGCTGCCCGTACGCGAAGAGCGCGACCGGGAATCTCGCCACCGAGGACCTCGTGTGGATGCTCGACGGCCTCGGTGTCGAAACCGGGGTCGATCTCGGCGCACTCACCGCCACAAGCGTGTGGATGGCCGAACAACTGGGCCGACCGAGCCCGTCCCGTACCGTCCGTGCGCTGTCCCACAAGGAGTGAAAGCACCATGTCCCTTGACCACCGGCTGACCACCGAGCACGAGGAACTACGCCGTACCGTCGAGGAGTTCGCCCACGATGTGGTCGCCCCGAAGATCGGCGACTTCTACGAGCGGCACGAGTTCCCGTACGAGATCGTGCGGGAGATGGGCCGGATGGGCCTCTTCGGCCTGCCGTTCCCGGAGGAGTACGGCGGCATGGGCGGCGACTACCTCGCCCTCGGGATCGCCCTGGAGGAGCTGGCCCGGGTCGACTCCTCGGTGGCGATCACCCTGGAGGCCGGGGTCTCGCTGGGTGCCATGCCCGTCTACCGCTTCGGCACGGAGGAGCAGAAGCGGCGGTGGCTGCCGAAGCTCTGCGCGGGCGAGGCGCTCGGCGCGTTCGGACTGACGGAGCCGGACGGCGGCTCGGACGCGGGCGGCACCCGGACGACGGCCGTGCTGGACGAGGCCACGGACGAATGGGTGATCAACGGTTCCAAGTGCTTCATCACCAACTCCGGTACGGACATCACCGAGCTGGTCACGGTCACGGCGGTCACCGGCCGCAAGGAGAACGGCGCCCCGCGCATCTCCTCGATCATCGTCCCGTCGGGCACCCCGGGCTTCACGGTCGCCGCCCCGTACTCCAAGGTCGGCTGGAACGCCTCGGACACCCGTGAGCTGGCCTTCTCCGACGTACGCGTCCCGGCGGAGAACCTCCTGGGCGAGGAGGGCCGCGGGTACGCACAGTTCCTGCGGATCCTGGACGAGGGCCGGATCGCTATCTCGGCGCTGTCGACGGGTCTGGCGCAGGGCTGTGTGGACGAGTCGGTGAAGTACGCGAACGAGCGGCACGCCTTCGGGAAGCCGATCGGGTCCAACCAGGCGATCCAGTTCAAGATCGCCGACATGGAGATGCGGGCGCACATGGCCCGGATCGGCTGGCGGGACGCGGCCTCGCGGCTGCTGGCGGGCGAGCCGTTCAAGAAGGAGGCGGCGATCGCGAAGCTGTACTCCTCGACGGTCGCGGTCGACAACGCCCGGGAGGCGACGCAGATCCACGGCGGCTACGGCTTCATGAACGAGTATCCGGTGGCCCGGATGTGGCGCGACTCCAAGATCCTGGAGATCGGTGAGGGCACGAGCGAGGTCCAGCGGATGCTGATCGCGCGGGAGCTGGGGATGCGGGCCTGAGCGTCCGCGGCGGGCCGCCGCAACCTCCGCGCCGCGTCCCGGAATCGGCAGTCCGGGCCGCTTCGGGGCCGCTCCGAGGCCGCTCTCCCTCCGGTGAGGGAGGGCGGCCTTCGGCACCCCCGGGAACCGACTGTTATGAGGTTAGGCTAACCTACCTTTCGAATCGTCGGCGGCCAGCCATGACCCCGCAGGAAAGCAGACAGCCCATGCCCAACGTCCGGACCACCTCCCTCTCCCGCCGCGGCCTGCTGGCCGCGGGCGGAGCTGTCGGCCTCGGCGCGGTGCTCGCCGCCTGCGGCGACGGCGACAGCGATGCGACGAAGGAGTCGTCCGGCTCCGCGAAGTCCGGTCCGTGGACCTTCAAGGACGACCGCGGACTGACCGCGAAGGCCGGCTCCACCCCGAAGAACATCGTCGCGTTCATCGGTGTCGCCGCCGCGCTCCACGACTACGGCATCGAGTGCAAGGGCGTCTTCGGCCCGACGAAGACCGCCGACGGCAAGGCCGATGTGCAGGCCGGTGACCTGGACATCAGCAAGGTCGAGGTGCTCGGCAACGTCTGGGGCGAGTTCAACGTCGAGAAGTACACCGGCCTCGCGCCGGAGCTGCTCGTCACCGCCATGTGGGAGAAGGACGCCCTCTGGTACGTCCCGGACGAGTCCAAGGACAAGATCCTCAAGCTGGCCCCCAGCGTGGCCCTGTGGGCGGCCCAGACCACCGTCCCGAAGGCGATCCAGCGCCACGAGGACCTCGCCGCCTCCCTCGGTGCCGACATCAAGGCCACGAAGATCACCGAGGCCAAGACCCGCTTCGAGGCCGCTGCCGCACGGCTCCGCGCCGCCGCCAAGTCCCAGCCGAACATCAAGGTCATGGTCGGCTCGGCAAGCCAGGACCTCTTCTACGTCTCGCTCGCCAAGACCTCCGCCGACACCCTGTACTTCCAGGAGCTCGGCGTGCAGTTCGTCGAGCCCAAGGTCAACGCGGCCGGCTTCTTCGAGGAGCTGAGCTGGGAGAACGTCGACAAGTACGAGGCCGACATCATCATGATGGACAACCGGTCCTCGGCCCTGCAGCCCGACGCCCTGACCTCCAAGCCGACGTGGGCCCAGCTGCCCGCCGTCAAGGCCGGCCAGGTCGTCCCGCGCACGACGGAGCCCATCTACTCGTACGACAAGTGCGCGCCGATCCTCAAGGACCTCGCCGAGGCCATCGAGAAGGCCAAGAAGGTCAGCTGACCCACCGGCCCGGCCCGGTGCGACTCCGGGCCGGGCCGCAGCCGTCGTCCGCGGTGCCCGCCAGCGGCCCTCGCACGACGGCTGCCGTCACACCCGCCGGACCGCCCTGCCGGTTCTTCGGCCCTCAGATCGAAGTGCCGTCAACCCTGCGGCCCGCCCGAGCCCGTCCTTCCGCCGGATCCCACCCCTCACCGGATCGCCTTCGGCCGGCCCGGACCCGCCTGCGTCGCATCCCGGGGCCGAGCCTCTCGCGCCGCCCCTTCCGGTATCCGGGCAGGACCGGAGACCCCCGTCCCGCCCGCCGGGAGCGGCGAGCGGTTCGCCGCTCCCGGCGGGGCGCTCCCCGAAGACACGTGGGCCACCCCTTCCGCGGGCGCACCGGGCGCACCCGTCGCCGCGCGGTGGGACACGACCGAGCCCGACATCGGCTTCGCCCCGCACACGTACGGCTGCCCGACTGGCTGACGGCCGGGCTGGGCCGCTGGGCGCACGCCGCCCAGCCCGGCCGACAGCTCACGGCACCCGGCTCGGCCGTCGAGGACGACAGCGGGTCAGCCGCAGGCCACCGCCGGGGCCTGATCCGGCCGACGAGGAAACCCAGCCCCGCCGCCTGGAGCGGCTGACCGTCGGACGAGGCCCAGGGTCCCGCCGGACGTCCCGCACACCCGGGCCCGCCTTGCAGTTCCGTGCGGCAGGCGACGCACGGATCAGCCCGGCTACAAGGCGCGCCGTGGGCGGCGGGAAGCAGTGCACACCACGGAGAGCACACCGTGCGTCCGGATCGCGCGAGTCGCCCCGTGCGCGGTGGCCCCCTCGTGCGGGAACGGCGGACGGTCCGCAGGTGGCACGATCGCTCGGCAATTACGACAACAACCGCTCAGTCAGAGGAAGTTGAAGGGGAGGGCCGCACCCCCACCGCCGGGCGGAAAAGAGCCGCCGCCGCTTCCTCCGGGGGCGTGGATCACCACAACAAACCTTAGGTTAGGCTAACCTAAGTTAACCGCCGGCGCCCTCGTCCCCCCTGTCTCTCTGCCCGGAGGGCTCCGACGTCATCGCCCTCACCCGGGAGGCCCCTTCTCATGCGTGCGCACCTGCTCAACAACACGACTGCGGAGCATTACCGACGTTCCGTCACCGCAGGCGTCGAACGGGTCGCGGCCGCCCTCGCAGCCACCGAGCGCCCGTTCAGCGGCATCGGTGTCGACGAGCTCTCCCCCGCCATCGACGCCATCGACCTGGACCGGCCGCTCGGCGACACCGCGGCAGCCCTGGACGAGCTCGGCGAGGTCTACCTCCGGGACGCCGTCTACTTCCACCACCCCCGCTACCTGGGCCACCTCAACTGTCCGGTGGTGATACCCGCCGTGGTCGGCGAGGCCGTGCTCTCGGCCGTCAACTCCTCCCTGGACACCTGGGACCAGAGTGCGGGCGGCACGCTCATCGAGCGCCGGCTGATCGACTGGACGACCAACCGCGTCGGGCTCGGCCCGGCGGCCGACGGCGTCTTCACCAGCGGTGGCACACAGTCCAACCTGCATGCCCTGCTGCTCGCCCGGGAGGAGGCCGAGTCCCGGCCCGAGCAGCTCACCCGGCTGCGGATCTTCACCTCCGAGTGCAGCCACTTCAGCGTCCAGAAGTCGGCGAAGCTCCTCGGCCTGGGGCCCGACGCGGTCGTCTCCGTCCCCGTCGACCGCGAGAAGCGCATGCAGACCGTCGCACTGGCCGCGGCGCTGGAGCGCTGCGTGGCCGAGGGCGCGGTCCCGATGGCGGTCGTCGCCACCGCGGGCACCACGGACTTCGGGTCCATCGACCCGCTGCCCGAGATCGCCGCCCTCTGCGAGCAGTACGCCACCTGGATGCACGTCGACGCCGCGTACGGCTGCGGGCTGCTCGCCTCCCGCACCCGCCGGGCGCTCCTCGACGGCATCGAGCACGCCGACTCGGTCACCGTGGACTACCACAAGTCCTTCTTCCAGCCGGTGAGTTCGTCCGCCCTGCTGGTGCGTGACGGGGCCACGCTGCGGCATGCCACGTACCACGCGGAGTACCTCAATCCGCAGCGGATGGCGGAGGAACGCATCCCCAACCAGGTGGACAAGTCCCTCCAGACCACACGCCGGTTCGACGCGCTGAAGCTCTGGATGACGCTCCGCACCATGGGCTCGGACGGCATCGGCGAGCTGTTCGACGATGTCTGCGACCTGGCCGGGGACGGCTGGCGGCTGCTGGCCGCCGACCCGCGCTACGACGTCGTCGTGCGGCCGCGGCTGTCCACGCTGGTGTTCCGCTACGTCCCGGCCCGGGTCACGGCACCCGCGACCATCGACCGCGTCAACCTCTATGCCCGCAAGGCGCTCTTCGCCTCGGGTGAGGCCGTCGTCGCCGGTACGAAGGTCGGTGGACGCCAGTACCTGAAATTCACCCTGCTCAACCCCGAAACGACCGCGCAGGACATCCGCGCGGTCCTCGATCTGATCGCCGGCCACGCCGAGCAGTACCTGGGAGAATCCCTTGACCGCGCTTCCTGACCCCCACGACTTCATCGGGATCGGGCTCGGCCCGTTCAACCTCGGCCTCGCCTGCCTGACCGAGCCGATCGACGAGCTGGACGGCGTGTTCCTGGAGTCCAAGCCGGACTTCGAGTGGCACGCGGGAATGTTCCTCGAAGGGGCCCACCTCCAGACCCCGTTCATGTCGGACCTGGTGACGATGGCCGACCCGACCTCGCCGTACTCCTTCCTGAACTACCTGAAGGAGCGGGGCAGGCTCTACTCGTTCTACATCCGGGAGAACTTCTACCCGCTGCGCACCGAGTACAACGACTACTGCCGCTGGGCCGCCGCCCAGCTGGACAGCATCAGGTTCGACCAGACCGTCCAGTCGGTTACGTACGACGAGGCCGACGGCCTCTACACGGTCCGCACCGCCGACAGCGCCTTCCGGGCCCGCCACCTCGTGCTGGGCACGGGCACCCCCGCGTACGTCCCGGAGGCCTGCCGGGACCTGGGCGGCGACGTCCTGCACAACTCCCGCTACCTGGAGAACCGGGCGGCGCTGCAGGCGAAGCGGTCCATCACGCTGGTGGGCAGCGGGCAGAGCGCGGCGGAGATCTACTACGACCTGCTCTCCGGGATCGACGTGCACGGCTACCGGCTGAACTGGGTGACGCGCTCACCCCGGTTCTTCCCGCTGGAGTACACCAAGCTCACCCTGGAGATGACCTCGCCGGAATACGTGGACTACTTCCACGCCCTGCCCGAGGACACCCGCTACCGGCTGGAGTCCGGCCAGAAGGGCCTCTTCAAGGGCATCGACGGCGAGCTGATCGACGCGATCTTCGATCTGCTCTACCAGAAGAACCTGCCCGGCCCGGTCCCCACCCGCCTGCTCACCAACTCGACGCTGCACAGTGCCCGTTACGAGCCCACGACCGGGACGTACACGCTGGGGCTGCGCCAGGAGGAGCAGGGCAGGGACTACGAGCTCGACACCGAGGGACTGATCCTCGCCACCGGCTACCGCTACACCGCGCCCGCGTTCCTGGAGCCCGTCACGGACCGGATCCGGCACGACGGCCGGGGCAGGTTCGACGTGGCCCGCAACTACAGCATCGACACCACCGGGCGCGGGATCTTCCTGCAGAACGCCGCGGTGCACACCCACTCGGTCACCTCGCCCGACCTGGGCATGGGCGCCTACCGCAACGCGTACATCATCGGTGAGATGCTCGGCCGTGCGTACTACCCGGTGGAGAAGTCCATCGCCTTCCAGGAGTTCGCCGTATGACCCGCGCACCCGGAACCTTCACGGTCCGCCCCATGGACCCGGTCACCGACGCCGCACTGGTGTACGGCTGGGTCACCCACCCCAAGGCGGCGTTCTGGATGATGGGCGACGCCCGGCCCGAGGACGTCGAGCGCGCGTACTGGGCGATAGCCGCCCATCCCCACCATGACGCCTTCATCGGGCTGCACGATGGTGAGCCCGCCTTCCTCATGGAGCGGTACGACCCGGCCGAGGTCGAGCTCAAGGGGCTGTACGAGGCCGAGCCCGGCGACATCGGGATGCACTTCCTGGTCGCCCCGTCCGACACCCCCGTGCACGGCTTCACCCTCGCCGTGATCACCACCGTGATGGAGACGCTCTTCGCCGATCCGGACGTACGCAGAGTCGTCGTGGAACCCGATGTCACCAACGCCGCGGTGCAGTCACTGAACAGGGCCGTCGGCTTCGAGGTGATCCGGAGGATCACCACGCCGGAGAAGGACGCGCTGCTCTGCGCCTGCACCCGTGAGCAGTTCGAGGACGCGACCACAGGAGCACACCGATGACCCCCCGCAACCCCGCCGACAGCGTCGCCCACCTCACGCCGGAGCACTGGGCCGCAGCCGGCCGGCTGCTGATCCGCAAGGCCCTGGCCGAGTTCTCCCACGAGCGCCTGCTGACCCCCGCCCCGCTCGGTGGCGACCGCTACTCCGTGCACAGCGACGACGGGGCGACCGAGTACCGCTTCACCGCCCGCCGCTTCGCCCTCGACCACTGGCAGGTCGACGCGGAGTCCGTCACCCGCCACCGGCACGGCTCGGACGTCCCGCTGGACGCACTGGAGTTCTTCGTCGAGCTGCGCGCGGCGCTCGGCCTGTCGGCGGAGATCCTCCCCGTCTATCTGGAGGAGATCTCGTCGACGCTGGCCGGAACCGCGTACAAACTGACCAAGAAACCGACCACGGCGGCAGAACTGGTGGCGGCCGGATTCCAGTCCATCGAGACGGGTGTGACCGAGGGTCACCCCTGCTTCGTCGCCAACAACGGGCGGCTGGGTTTCGGCGTGGACGAATTCCGTGCGTACGCCCCCGAGGCCGCGGCCGGGATCCGGCTGGTCTGGCTGGCCGCCCGGCGCGATCGAGCCACCTTCACCGCGGGCGCCGGTCTCGACTACGACAGCCTGATCGCGGGCGAGCTGAGCGAGGCGGCCCTCGGCCGGTTCGCGGCCCGGATGGCGGACCTCGGGCTCGACCCGGACGACTACCTGCTGATCCCGGTCCACCCCTGGCAGTGGTGGAACAAGCTCTCCGTGACCTTCGCCGGGGAACTGGCCCAGCGGCACCTGGTCTGCCTGGGCGAGGGGGAGGACGCCTACCTCGCCCAGCAATCGATCCGCACGTTCTTCAACACCGATCACCCGGAGAAGCACTATGTGAAGACGGCCCTGTCCGTCCTCAACATGGGCTTCATGCGGGGGCTCTCCGCCGCGTACATGGAGGTCACGCCGGCGATCAACGACTGGCTGGCCGGTCTGATCGGGAGCGACGCCGTGCTCCGCGGGGCCCGGTTCTCGATCATCCGGGAGCGGGCGGCGATCGGCTACCACCACCGGGCGTACGAGGCGGCCACCGCCAAGGGGTCCCCGTACCTGAAGATGCTCGCCGCACTGTGGCGGGAGAGTCCCGTCCCGGCACTGGCACCGGGCGAGCGGCTCGCCACGATGGCCTCGCTGATCCACACCGACCACGAGGGCCGCTCGGTGGCGGCTGCGCTGATCGCCGAGTCGGGGCTCGACCCGGCCGACTGGCTGCGGCACTACCTGGACGCCTACCTGGTGCCGGTGCTGCACTGCTTCTACGCCTACGACCTGGTGTTCATGCCGCACGGCGAGAACGTGATCCTGGTCGTCGAGGACGGAGTCGTCCGGCGCACGGTCTTCAAGGACATCGCCGAGGAGATCGCGGTCATGGACCCGGACGCGGTGCTGCCGCCCCAGGTCGAGCGGATCCGCGCCGACGTCCCCGACGACATGAAGCTGCTGTCGGTCCTCACCGACGTCTTCGACTGCTTCTTCCGCTTCCTGGGCGCGGGCCTGGACACGGAGGGCGTCCTCGACGAGGAGACGTTCTGGCGGACGGTCCGCGCGTGCGTCGCGGGCTACCAGGAGTCGGCGCCGTACCTCGCGGACAGGTTCGCGCAGTACGACATGTTCACGGAGGAGTTCGCCCTGTCCTGCCTCAACCGGCTTCAACTGCGCGACAACCAGCAGATGGTCGACCTCACCGACCCGTCCGGCGCACTGCAGTTGATCGGCACCCTGCGGAACCCGATCGCCGGCCCCTGAACCGCCCCCGCCGGTCCCGTCCGCCCCCATGGGACGGGACCGGCGGGTGCGGGAGGACCCATGGGCCGCCGGCGGCACGGCTGGCAGAATCCGCTGCATGGCGGACATCATCACGCGCGACGGGTCGTGGAGCTTCGACGGGGACGCGGTACGCATCGTGCCGGGCAGCAAGGTCCACCCCGTGCGGCAGGACCTGGGCGAGTTCGCCGTCCCGCTGCGGGCCCTGGCGGGGATCTCCTTCGAGCCGGACCGCAAGGGCGGCCGTCTGCGGCTGCGCCTGCGCACCGGTGCGTGCCCGGTGCTGCGCGCCGCGGACGGCAGGCTCAAGGACGCCTCCGACCCCTACCAGCTCACCGTGGAGAAGGACCGCAGGGGCGTGGCCGAGTACCTCGTCGACGAGGTGCGCAACACCCTGCTGATCGAACAGGTGCCCGACGGGCCGGTGGACCGCTTCCTGCTGGCGGGACCCTCACTGCCGGTCTCCGGCGGCGGCGGGGACGGTACGGCGTCCTTCGACGGGGAGACCGTGCGGCTCACCTGGAACTGGAAGGCCGAGCAGTCGAAGGTCTCCGGCGGCGCCGTCGCGCTCCCGGTGTCAGAGGTGACGGGCGTGCACTGGCTGCCCGCCCTCGGGCTGGAGAACGGCTGGCTGCGCTTCGAGACGGGGAGCGGCAGCGCGTCGGCACTCGCCAAGTTCGACCCGCACGCGCTGGACCTGTGGGGGCTGTCCAGGAAGGAGTACTCGGCCGTCCTGGTCGCAGCGGCCGTCCTGGTCCGGCTTCCGGACACGAGGGCCGCGGTGGGGCCGGCGCCCTCCGGGCCCGCCGCGCTGCCCCCGCCTCCCGCATCGAGCGCACCGCCCGTGCCGCCCGCCGACGATCACGACGTGCTGCTGCGCAGACTGCGTGAGCTCGGCGAACTGCATCAGGCGGGGATCCTCACCGACGACGAGTTCAGCACCGCGAAGCAGGCGGTACTCAAGCGCCTCTGAGCGGATCGATGGCGTATTTCTGTGACGCCTGCCCGATATCGGGCAGATTTCTTGCACTATGCCTCCGGGCCACGCAATATCGACGAGTGCTCGAACGCCGCCCGCCGCATGACGACCTCATCGACCACCTCGTACGCTCCACCGCGCTCCAGCGCGGCGAGGCCGCCAGGGTGATCCTCGATGTGCTGGCGTACTTCGACGAGACGACCGAGGACTTCGTCCGCCGCCGCCACCGCGAACTGCAGTCCGGCGGCCTGGTGAACTCGGAGATCTTCGAGCGGATCGCGGCCGAGCTGCCGCACCGCGCGGTGGCGCCGCAGGAGCTCTCGCTCCGCCAGCTGCGCCGCATCGTCTACGGCTGAGCCGCGCCGGGCGGGCAGAGCACTCATGTGTACGTCGATGGAGGGGCAGAGAATCTATGTGCGGGATCGTCGGTTACATCGGAAAGCGTGACGTGGCTCCACTGCTGCTGGAAGGCCTGCAGCGGCTGGAGTACCGGGGGTACGACTCGGCGGGCATCGTCATCACGGGCAAGGCCGCGGCAGGCAAGCCGGGCGCCCTGAAGATGGTCAAGGCCAAGGGCCGGGTCCGTGAGCTCGAGGCCCGCGTACCGAAGCGGTTCGCCGGCACCACCGGGATCGCCCACACCCGCTGGGCCACCCACGGCGCCCCGAGCGACGAGAACGCGCACCCGCACCTGGACGCCGAGAACAAGGTCGCCGTCGTCCACAACGGCATCATCGACAACGCCTCCGAGCTCCGCGCGAAGCTCGTCGCCGACGGGATCGTCTTCCTCTCCGAGACCGACACCGAGGTGCTGGTCCACCTCATCTCCCGGTCGCAGGCCGTCACCCTGGAGGAGAAGGTCCGCGAGGCGCTGAAGTCCGTCGAGGGCACCTACGGCATCGCCGTCCTGCACGCCGACTTCAACGACCGCATCGTCGTCGCCCGCAACGGCTCCCCGGTCGTGCTCGGCATCGGCGAGAAGGAGATGTTCGTCGCCTCGGACGTCGCCGCCCTGGTCACGCACACCCGCCAGATCGTCACCCTGGACGACGGCGAGATGGCCACTCTCAAGGCCGACGACTTCCGTACGTACACCACCGAGGGCTCGACCACGACGGCCACGCCCACCACCGTGGAGTGGGAGGCCGAGTCGTACGACATGGGCGGCCACGACACGTACATGCACAAGGAGATCTCCGAGCAGGCCGACGCCGTGGACCGCGTGCTGCGCGGCCGCATCGACGACCGCTTCTCCACCGTGCACCTGGGCGGTCTGAATCTGGACGCCCGCGAGGCCCGCGGGGTCCGCCGGATCAAGATCCTGGGCTGCGGCACCTCGTACCACGCGGGCATGATCGGCGCCGGCCTCATCGAGGAGCTCGCCCGCATCCCCGCGGACGCCGAGCCCGCGTCCGAGTTCCGCTACCGCAACCCGGTCGTGGACCCCGACACCCTGTACGTCGCCGTCTCCCAGTCCGGTGAGACCTATGACGTGCTGGCAGCGGTCCAGGAGCTCAAGCGCAAGGGCGCCCGCGTCCTCGGCGTCGTGAACGTCGTCGGCTCGGCGATCGCCCGGGAGGCCGACGGCGGCATGTACGTCCACGCGGGCCCCGAGGTCTGCGTCGTCTCCACCAAGTGCTTCACCAACACCGTGGTCGCCTTCGCGCTGCTCGCCCTGCACCTGGGCCGCATCCGCGACCTGTCGGTCTCCGACGGCAAGCGGATCATCGAAGGGCTGCGCAAGCTGCCCGAGCAGATCGGCCAGATCCTCGAGTCGGAGGACGAGATCAAGAAGCTGGCGGAGGAGTACGCGGGCGCGCAGTCGATGATGTTCATCGGCCGCGTACGGGGCTACCCCGTCGCCCTGGAGGCCTCCCTGAAGCTCAAGGAGATCTCGTACATCCACGCCGAGGCCTACCCCGCCTCCGAGCTGAAGCACGGCCCGCTCGCGCTCATCGAGCCGGCGCTCCCCACGGTCGCGATCGTCCCGGACGACGACCTGCTGGAGAAGAACCGTGCCGCGCTGGAGGAGATCAAGGCGCGCAGCGGCCGCATCCTCGCCGTGGCCCACCGCGAGCAGGAGAAGGCCGACCACACGATCCTCGTGCCGAAGAACGAGAACGAGCTGGACCCGATCCTGATGGGCATCCCGCTGCAGCTGTTCGCCTACCACACGGCGCTGGCCATGGGCCGTGACATCGACAAGCCGCGCAACCTGGCGAAGTCGGTCACCGTCGAGTAGACCCGCGGTCCGTCCCCGGGAGCGGCCCTCGCATCACGCACGCGCGGATGCGGGGGCCGCTCTCGTCGTGCCGGACCGCGTGCAGCGCCGCGGCCCCCTCGGATCCGGCGCCTGCACGGCTGCTGACGGCGCCTCAGGGGCCTCGCGGTGCCTCGGGGGGGAATGGGGGAGCCGGCCCGGGGTGCGGCGTCCACTGAGGGGCATGGACAGGTTCGGGGGCCTGTCCCGACCCCGGGGCGCGAAGCCGGGTCGGGGTTCGGGTGGGGCGACCGCGGCCTCGGGGGCGCGGAGCCGCTTCGGGGACGCCGGGACCCGCCCGGGGGCGAGCCCGCTCAGGGGCGGATCCTGCTCAGGGACGGATCCCGCTCAGGGAATGACGATCACGGGGCGCTGGGCGCGACGGGCGAGACGGCCCGCCACCGAGCCGAAGATCCGGCCCACGATGCCGTGCGTGGAGCCGACCACGATCGCGTCGGCCGAGTACTCCCGGCCGACCTCCTCCAGCTCGTGGCAGATGTCCCCGCCGCGCTCGACGAGCACCCACGGCACCTCGGAGAGGTAGTCCGCGCAGGCCAGCTCCAGGCCGAGGACCTCGGTACGGTGATCGGGCACGTCCACGAAGACGGGCGGCTCGCAGCCGGCCCAGACCGTGGTCGGCAGCCGGTTGGCGACGTGGACGATGATCAGCCCGGAGCTCAGCCTGTTCGCCATGCCGATGGCGTACGCGAGGGCGCGCTCACTGGACATGGAGCCGTCGAAACCGACCACGACTCCATGCCGGAAGGCGGGATCGCAGGAAGGGCGCGACTCTGTGACCGGCTGCGGGTCCGACCGCGGGTCGGCTACCTGCTTGCGGTCTGCGGGTTCAGGGATTTCGTGACCGGCCATCGATGTCTCGGCGAAGAGAGTCCTCGTGAGGAGCGAGCAGTGTGGAGGTGTGTCTGCGAGCGATGAAGCTGTGTCCGGGAACCATCTTCCCAACCCCCTACCCCCAAGGGTACGGCGCCACTCCTTCACCGCCCAGCCCTCGCAAAGCGCATGCGGCAATGGAGGGAGCATGCCGGACACGGCCCCGTATGGCAATGCCGGGTGTGTCGTACATCCAGGTCGCCGGGACCGGGGCGACGCACCGTGGACACTCTCCCTCGACACCCACGACCGGACCCGGCCCGCGCGGCCGAAAGCATCGCCGACTCCCCGGCCCCGATCGTCACACGGCGCCATCGGCCGGCTCCGCTTCGCACCCGACCCGGGAGAGGGGGCGGTCAGCGGAGGCCAAAGGGCGCATAGAAGCAGTCCACCACCAGGGTGGTGCGCCGGTTGCATGACCGGAATACGCGCACACAACCGCTGCTTTTCAGCCAACTTCGCACAGCCCCCCGTTTCCTGGCGTTTCGGCCGACCAACCCACGTGCCAGCAGGCAGGAATAGACCGCGCGGTACGCTTTGAACCAACACGGACGGGCCATGATCGTCAGGCGCACTTCCCTGAGCGGCTCGCGAGTGGAACGCTTCGTGATCGAATGCTTCGCGCCAAGTTGCCTTGTCGACATAGTGCCGGTGGGGGAACGTGTCACGTCGGCACCACGGAACGCAGTAGATTCGATCATGAGTATCGAGGACTGGGGACGCGTGCGAGACCGAGGGGAAACGTGCAGGAGCGACAGGCCCGTAGGGACCAGGGAGACGCGAACACCGAGGGGGGCTTAGCGTCATGAGCCAGGACTCCGCCACCGCAACGGAGGCCGCACGGAAACTGACCGGGCGGCGACGCCGGGAAGTCGTAGCCGTACTGCTGTTCAGTGGCGGCCCTATCTTCGAGAGCTCCATCCCGCTCTCCGTATTCGGAATCGACCGGCAGGACGCGGGAGTTCCGCGCTACCGCCTGCTGGTCTGCGGCGGCGAGGATGGGCCGCTGCGCACTACCGGGGGGCTCGAACTCAGCACGCCGTACGGCCTGGAGGCCATCAGCAGGGCGGGCACCGTGGTGGTACCCGCTTGGCGGTCCATCACATCACCGCCGCCCGCCGAGGCGCTGGAGGCGCTGCGCCGCGCCCACGAGGAGGGCGCACGCATCGTCGGCCTGTGCACGGGGGCCTTCGTGCTCGCGGCGGCCGGCCTGCTGGACGGCCGCCCGGCCACCACGCACTGGATGTACGCACCGACGCTGGCCAAGCGCTACCCGTCGGTGCACGTCGACCCGCGTGAGCTCTTCGTCGACGACGGCGATGTGCTCACCTCGGCCGGGACCGCGGCCGGAATCGACCTCTGCCTCCACATAGTCCGTACCGACCACGGCACGGAGGCGGCAGGCGCGCTGGCTCGCCGGCTCGTCGTGCCACCGCGTCGCAGTGGCGGTCAGGAACGCTACCTGGACAGGTCTTTACCTGAAGAGATCGGCTCCGACCCGCTCGCCGAGGTCGTGGCCTGGGCGCTGGAGCATCTCCACGAGCAGTTCGACGTGGAGACGCTGGCCGCGCGTGCCTACATGAGCAGACGGACCTTCGACCGCAGGTTCCGTTCGCTCACGGGCAGCGCACCGCTCCAGTGGCTCATCACCCAGCGCGTGCTGCAGGCGCAGCGTCTGCTCGAGACCTCCGACTACTCGGTCGACGAGGTGGCGGGCCGCTGCGGCTTCCGTTCGCCGGTCGCGCTGCGCGGGCACTTCCGCCGCCAGCTGGGCTCCTCCCCCGCCGCGTACCGGGCCGCCTACCGGGCCCGTCGTCCGCAGGGCGGGGCGCTGGAGAGTGTCACCACGGTGATCGAGACGTCCGCGCCCGTCCAGGGCACGGCATCGAGCCGGCGGGCCGCTGCGGCTGCCTCCCCCGGTCCGACCCCGGTCATCGCCGCGGCGGCCTCCGGTGGTGCCGCGGAGCATCTCAGGCCGGGACCCGAGGCGTACGTTCCCGGGCGCCCGACCCTGCCGGGGCAGCGGAGCGCCCCGTAGGGTGGGTTCCATGAACGACCGCATGGTGTGGATCGACTGCGAGATGACCGGGCTCTCGCTGACGGACGACGCACTCATCGAGGTGGCCGCACTGGTCACCGACTCGGAACTGAACGTGCTCGGTGAAGGGGTGGACATCGTGATCCGCCCGCCGGACGCGGCCCTGGAGACCATGCCCGAGGTGGTGCGGCAGATGCACACCGCCTCGGGCCTCCTCGACGAGCTGGCCGGGGGCACGACCCTGGCCGACGCGGAGGAGCGGGTCCTGGCCTACGTGCGCGAACACGTGAAGGAGCCGGGCAAGGCCCCGCTGTGCGGGAATTCGGTCGGCACCGACCGCGGCTTCCTGTCGCGGGACATGCCGTCGCTGGAGGGCTACCTCCACTACCGGATCGTCGATGTGTCCTCGGTCAAGGAACTGTCGCGCCGCTGGTACCCGAGGGCGTACTTCAACAGTCCGGACAAGAACGGCAACCACCGGGCACTGGCGGACATCCGTGACTCCATCACGGAGCTGCGCTACTACCGGGACGCGGTCTTCGTGCCGCAGCCCGGCCCGGACTCGGCCCGCGCCAAGGAGATCGCGGCGCGGCACGCCAAGCCTGCCGGACAGTAGGACGACACGCCTGGTCACGGGCCCGGAAGGGCCCGTGGACGGGCCGTAGGGAACTCGGGCGCGAGCACCCTCTCGGACCCTGTACACTTTTTCTCGGCCGGTCGGAAACGACCGGACGACATGGTGGGTATAGCTCAGCTGGCAGAGCACCTGGTTGTGGTCCAGGATGTCGCGGGTTCAAGTCCCGTTACTCACCCTGATTGATCAAGGGCCGGTCTGTGAAAACAGACCGGCCCTTCGTCATGCCCCGTATGAGGCCCACCACAGACGTCCGTCCATGCGGCATGGACCGCCGTGTCCCGGGAACCCGCCCTACGGGCCCTGCCGCGCTCTCCCCCGACGCGGCAGGGCCCGTCGGTGGTCGCGTCGGGGCGGCTCGCCCCCTCCCCCCGCGCCGGCCCCGTGCGCGACGTTCCACGCCGGACGTACGCCCGTGACGAGCCGGTCCGGGCCGTGACGGACGACGGCTTCCTGGTCCTGCGCGAACGCGTGCGGGGCGTCCGCCGCCGCGCCGACGACGGGGGGTGCCGGTCCCCGCCCGGCGCCCTCCCGCGCGCACGGGTCCAGGACCCCGCCCGGGCGGTCGGCCGGAGGCCGCGCGGGCTCCGCGTTCCCGTGGCCACCCTCGTGCCCGGGGCCGGTACGCGCCCCCTCAGGAGGACTCGCGCACCACCAGCTCCGTGGGCAGCACGATCCTCGGACGCTCCACCGCGCGGTCCTCGGAGCGGTTCGCGATCTCCTGGAGCAGGACCCGGGTCATCGTGCGGCCCATCTCCTCGATCGGCTGGCGGACGCTCGTCAGCGGCGGGTCCATGTGGCGGGCCACCGCGGAGTCGTCGAAGCCGATCAGGGCCACGTCGTCCGGGATGCGGCGGCCGGACTCGCGCAGGACCTGCCGCGCACCCGCGGCCATCACGTCGGAAGCGGCGAAGACCGCGTCCACGTCGGGGCGGCGGACCAAGAGCTCCCGCATGGCCCGGGCGCCGCCCTCCTCGCTGAAGTCGGCAGGAGCGATCAGCCGTTCGTCCGGGTCGAGCCCGGCCGAGGCGATGGCCTTGCGGTAGCCGTCGAGCCGGCGCTGGGCGCCGTACACGTCGAGGCGTCCGGTGATCGTGGCAATGGAGCGGCGGCCCCGCGATATGAAGTGGTCGACCGCGGCACGGGCACCTTCGAAGTTGTCGGAGTCGACCGAGGGGAGCGTCTCCGCCGCGTGCCTGCGGCCGCTGATCACCGAGGGCATGCCCAGCTGTTCGAGCAGGTCGGGCAGCGGGTCGTCGGCGTGGACGGAGACCAGCAGCACGCCGTCGACCCGGTGGGCGGTCAGGTACGAGGCCAGCCGGCGGCGCTCACGGTCGTTGCCCGCCAGGGTCAGGAGCAGCTGCATCTCGGTGTCGGCGAGGGCGGCGCCCACCCCTCGCACGATGTCGGAGAAGTACGGCTCGGCGAAGAACCTGGTCTCGGACTCCGGCACGACGAGGGCGATGGCGTCGGTCCGGTTCCCGGCGAGCGCCCGGGCCGCCCGGTTGGGGACGTAACCCAGCTCGGCGACGGCCGCCTCGACGGCTTCCCTGGTCTGCGCGCTGACCCGCGGCGAGCCGTTGATGACGCGTGAGGCCGTGCCCCGCCCCACTCCGGCGCGTGCCGCTACTTCTTCGAGCGTGGGCCGCCCGCCACTCCGTACTCGCGCTGCCGCCATGGCTGCCTCCCGTTCGCGGTCAATTTCTCACAGCCGGATAGCCAAACCAAGTCCCGCTGTCCGATCTCTTGACACTCGCTCGGACCGACCGGCTCGAGCGTGGCGCCACTCCCCTTGGGAGCGCTCCCAAGCCTACGGGTTCGCTGCGGTGAACAGGTAAGACCCGCCCCGTCCAGCCCGTCAGCCGTGCCGTGCGGCCGCCCGCCCACACGCACGGCACCGGACGCGGACGCCCGGCGCCGGGACGGTCTCGGCGCGCGACGTCGGGGGGCGGCGGTGTCGCCTCAGAGTCGATGCGCACGCCCGGCTCACGGACCGGCGCATAACCTCGGCGCCGGTGGGCCGAGCGGCTATAGGGTCGGCGCTTATGAGTTGGCTGCCTGACGACTTCGTCCATCCCGTCCACGTACCCGTGCCCGGCACCACGCTTCACCTGCGGCCGATCCGGGAGGCGGACACCGCGATCGACTATCCCGCCGTGATGGGCTCCCGAGAGCGCCTGTGGGAGATCTTCGGTCCGGCCTGGGCCTGGCCCCCGGCGACGATGACCTATGAAGAGGACCGCATCGACCTGCGTCGGCACGAGGAGGAGATAGCCGCGCACCAGTCGTTCAACTACGCGTTGCTGGACGAGGAGGAGACGGCCGTCCTCGGTTGCGTCTACATCGACCCGCCCGAGCGCACCGGCTCCGACGGAGAGGTCTCGTGGTGGGTGGTGGACGACCTCGTCGGCAGTGAGGCCGAGCGTGCGCTCGACGCGCTGGTGCCGCGGTGGATCGCCGCCGACTGGCCCCTCCAGCAGCCCCGTTACGTGGGCCGCGACCTCACCTGGCAGGACTGGCTGGCACTGCCGCCCGCCTCGGATCGAGCGACGCCGGGAGAGGGCGGGCCGAACGGTTGACGTGCCCCTCGCCGGTGCGGGACGGGGCACACAAGGAGCGAGACCCGGCGCACGGCCGGGTCTCGCTCTCCGTTCTACGGGACGCGGGTCAGACGGCGCCGTCGACCGGAGGAAGGGCGTGGCGGCGGATCACGTCGGAGTACCAGTAGGCACTCGACTTGGGGATACGGCGCTGGGACGCGTAGTCGACGTACACCGCACCGAAGCGCTTCGAATAGCCGTACGCCCACTCGAAGTTGTCCATCAGGGACCACAGGAAGTAGCCGCGGACATCCGCGCCGTCGGCGATCGCGCGCTGTACGGCGTCGAGGTGCCCGTGCAGGTACGCGACGCGCTCGGGGTCCTCCACCTTGCCCTCGGGCGAGACGTAGTCGTCGAACGCCGCACCGTTCTCGGTGACCATCAGGGTCAGGTCCGGGTACTCCCGGTGGGTGTCCATGAGGAGGTCGTAGAGCCCGTTGGGGTCGATCGACCAGTCCATCGCGGTCCGCGCCTTCCCCTCGGGGAGGTGGAAGGCGACGTGCTCGGAGCCGGGCCACGGGGAGTGGTCGCTGCTGCCGTGGGCGTCGCTCCGCGCGTAGTCGGCCCCGGCCACCGGGTCGCTGACCAGCGTCGGCGTGTAGTAGTTGACGCCGAGCGCGTCGAACGGGCGCGAGATGGTGGCGAGGTCGCCGTCCTGGACCAGCTTGGACCAGTCCACCAGGTGCGAGGTGTCCGCGATCAGGTCCTCGGGGTACTCGCCGCGCAGCATCGGACCGGTGAAGACACGGTTGCCGACGGCGTCGATCCGGCGGGCGGCGTCCGCGTCGGCCGCACTGTCGGTCAGCGGGCGGACCTGGTGGAGGTTGAGGGTGACCGAGGTCTGCGCAGCAGCGGGGAGTTGGGCGCGCAGAACCTCGATCGCCCGGCCATGGGCGAGATTGAGGTGATGGGCCGCCTGCAGCGCCGCTGCGGGCTCGGTGCGACCGGGGGCGTGCACACCGGATCCGTAACCGAGGAAGGCCGAGCACCACGGCTCGTTGAGGGTGGTCCACATGCCGACGCGGTCGCCGAGGGCGCCGGAGACGATGGCGGCGTAGTCGGCGAACCGTTCGGCGGTCGCGCGCTCGGGCCAGCCGCCGGCGTCCTCGAGCTCCTGGGGGAGGTCCCAGTGGTAGAGGGTGGCGACGGGCATGATGCCGGCGTCGAGCAGCTCGTCGACGAGCTTGCGGTAGAAGTCGAGGCCGCGCTCGACGGCGGGGCCCCGCCCGGTGGGCTGGACCCGGGACCAGGAGACGGAGAAGCGGTAGGCCTTGAGGCCGAGCTGCTTCATCAGTGCGACGTCGTCGCGGTAGCGGTGGTAGTGGTCGGCGGCGATGTCACCGGTGTCGCCGTTGCGGACCTTGCCGGGGGTGCGGCTGAAGGTGTCCCAGATGGACGGCGTGCGGCCGTCCTCCGCGGCGGCACCCTCCACCTGGTACGAGGCGGTGGCCGCGCCCCAGAGGAAGCCCGTGGGGAAGTTCGTTGCCTCGGGCGCCTGCTTCGGGGTGATGTCGGGTCGGACTGCAGTCATGCGGGAGCGCTCCCAAGAATGGACGAACAAGGACAGGGAAGAGCGGGGACCCCGGGACCCGCACGGCCTGTGGTCAGGTACAGGCCGTGCGGGAGGACCGGGGTCGGACCGGGGGGTGGGGCGGCGGGTGGAGCGGCGGGCCCTGGGTCAGCCCTTGACGGCACCGGACATGATTCCTCCGACGATCTGCTTGCCGAAGATCACGAAGACGATGAGCAGCGGCAGCGTGCTGATCAGCGCGCCCGCCATGACGATGCTCTGGTCGGGCACGTAGGAGGCGCTCAGCTGGCCGAGGGCCACCTGGAGCGTGGGGTTCTGCTGGTTGAGCGCGAGGTACGGCCAGAAGAAGTCGTTCCAGGCCTGCACGAAGGTGAGCATGCCCAGCACCATCATGGCCGGGCGGGCCACCGGGAGCACGATGCTCCACACGATGCGGAGGTTGTTCGCCCCGTCCACCCGGCCCGCTTCGATCAGCTCGTACGGGAGTGCCTCGATCAGGTACTGCCGCATGAAGAACACGCCGAACGCGCTCACCAGGGTCGGGAAGATCACCGACTCCAGCTGACCGCCCCAGCCGATGTCCGACATCATCATGAACAGCGGTACGACGCTGAGCTGCGGCGGGATGGTCAGCGTGGCGATGACCACCGTCATCAGCGCGCCGCGGCCCTTGAAGCGCATCTTGGCGAACGCGTAGCCGGCCAGGGTGCAGAAGAACAGCGTCGCGAGGGTGATGCTGCTGGACACGATGACCGTGTTCAGGATGGCCTTGCCGAGGTTGGCCTGCTCCCACGCGGCCTGGAGGTTGTTGAACAGGTTCCCGCCGGGGATCAGCGGCGGGGTGGTGTCCAGCACCTCCTCCTGGGTGCGGGACGCCGCGACGAGCGTCCAGTACAGCGGGAAGATCGAGCCGAGGCCGACGACGGCGAGGGCGATGTAGGCGAAGGGGCCGGCGTGGTGCTGACGGCCCGCGCCGGGCTTGAAGCGGCTGCGGCGCGGGGGCTCACTGCGGGGCGCGGACTTGTCCACGCGGTGGTCCGGAGCGGTGGTGGGGCTGATCGTGGTCATGGATATCGCTCCCCGTCAGGCCGCGGTCTTGCGCATGAGGCGCCCGACGAGCCAGTTGATCGCGGCAATGAGCAGCAGCAGGACGAGCATCGCCCAGGCGACCGCGGCGGCCGGACCGAGGTGCCCGAGGTTCCAGCCGTAGTTGTAGAGGTAGATGCTGAGCGTCTCGTACTGGTTCTCGGTGCCGCCCTGCGCTCCGATGGGGCCGCCTTCCAGGAGCAGGGGCTCACCGAACAGCTGCATGGAACCGATGGTCGAGATGACGATCGTGAAGAGGATCGTCGGCCGCAGCGAGGGGATCGTCACGTTGCGGAACTGCTGCCAGCGCGAGGCCCCGTCGAGCGAGGCCGCCTCGTACAGGTCGGACGGGATGGCCTGCATCGCGGCCAGGTAGATCAGCGTGTTGTAGCCCGTCCAGCGCCAGATCACGATGACCGCGATGGCGATGTTGGACGTCCAGTGACCGTTGACCCAGTTCGTCTCACCGGCGCCGAAGAATCCGAGCACCCAGTTCAGCAGGCCGCCGTCCGCCCGGAACACCAGGGCGAAGACCAGGGCCGCGGAGGCCACCGAGGTGGCGTACGGGGTGAGGATCACGGTGCGCCAGAAGGTGCTGGCACGCAGCTTGTAGTTCAGCAGGTGGGCCAAGCCCAGCGCGATCATCAGCTGCGGGACGGTCGAGATGACGCCGATGACGAAGGTGTTGGTGACCGCGGTCCAGAACTCGGAGTCCTGGAGGATGTTGCTGAAGTTCTCGAATCCGACCCATTCCATCTGGTCGAGACCGGTCATCTCCACCCGGTGCAGGGCGATCCAGCCGGTGTAGATGAGCGGGTAGAGCCCGAAGGCCCCGAAGACGAGGAAGAAGGGGGCGATGTAGGCGTACGGCGATGCCTTGTCGTCGAATCGCCACAGCCGGCTGCGCCACGCCTGGCGGCCGGGAGTCATGGGCTTCGGAGCGCGGCGGCCGGGCCGTGATCCTTGAGCGCCCCGGGTGGGGGTCGTGGTTGCCACAGGCGGGAGTCCTTCCCTGAGGTGTGCCGACACCGCAGGGGCAGGCCGGACCTCTGGTCAGGTCCGGCGGAGGTGTCGGAGACGGTGCACGGGCCGGCAGGAGAACCGGCACCGGTGCGGGCCGGCCGGGACGCGTCGTACGGCGTCCCGGCGGCCCGCACCGGAGTGGATCAGCCGATCACCTTGTCGATGGACTTGGTGGCGGCCTCCCATGCCTTGTCCGGGCTGGTGCCCCGCTGCTCCATGTTGTTGATCTGCGTGGAGATGGAGTCCTTGATGACGCCGTCCTTCGGGCCGAGCACGGCCGCGGGGATGACCTGCGCCTCTTCGGCGTAGATCTCACCGATCGGCGCGTTGTTGAAGTACTCCAGCTTGGCGGTCTTCACCTCGGGGAGCTCGTAGGCGCCCTTGTTCGAGGGGAAGAGACCGGCGGCCTTGAACACGGCGGCCTGCTGCTCGGGCGCGGTCAGCCACTTGACGAGCTCACCGGCCTCCTTGACGTGCTTGCCCTTCGCGGGCACGGAGAGGAACGAACCGCCCCAGTTGGCAGCGGTCTCACCCGGGGTGCGGGTGATGTCCCACTTGCCCTTGAACTCGTCACCGGAGTACGTGGAGATCTGCGCGGCCATCCACGCCGGGCAGGCCACGGTGGCGACGCTGCCCTTGCGCAGGGCGTTCTGCCACGGCACACCGAACTGGGCCAGGCCCTGGGTCAGGCCCTTGTCGACGGCCTGGGCCGCGAGGTCCCAGCCCTTCTTGACACCGGCGCTGTCCTTGTAGATCGCCTTGCCGTCCTTGGAGTAGTACTGCTCCGAGTCGGAGCTCACCACGCCGTTGTACATGGCACTGGCGGAGTCCATGAAGAAGGTGCCCTTGGGGGCCTTCTTCTTGAACTCCTCACCGAGCTTGAGGTAGTCCTCCCACCCGCCGGCGAGCTTCGCGGCGACCTCGGTGCGGTCGGCCGGCAGACCGGCCTGCTCGAACAGGTCCCGGCGGTAGCAGATCGACATCGGACCGATGTCGGTACCCGCACCGATGACCTTGCCGTCGTCGGTGCTCGCCTGCAGCGCCTTCCAGTTCACCCACTGGTCGGGGTCGACCACCTTGGAGAGGTCCGCGAACGCGTCCGCCTTGGTGTCGACGAGCTCCTTGACGCGGCCGACCTCGATGCCCTGGACGTCGGCCAGCCCGCTGCCCGTGTTGAGCTGCTGGAGGAACTTGGGGTAGTAGACCTTCTCCTCGGCCGTGACGTTTTCCTTGACCGTGATGTTCGGGTGGAGCTCGTGGTACTTCTCGAAGAGCCCCGCCTCCTTGTAGCCGAACTGGCCGAAGTCGGCGACGGTCAGGGTGATGTTCCCGTTCGCGTCGGCCTCGTCGGAATCCGAACCGGAATCGCTGCAGCCGGTCAGCAGCAGGGCGGTGGCCGTGAGGCCCGTGGTGGCCATGACGGCGGTTCTGCGGCTTCGACCTGCGACGGTGCGGGTGATGCGCATTCCACTACTCCTTGTTCCAGGGTGGGACTGGCGTTCAATCTGCTCGGCATACGCGCTGGTGGTGCGGTGCCAGTGGTACGGAGAGGACATGGGCTGTGTCGTCCCCGTACGAGCGAAAAACCTCGTTCGATATGGGAGCGCTCCCATGCGCTGATGCCGGAACATTGCTGCCTCAAGGGGGTGGGTGTCAAGAGTTGAAGACGCTTCCGTTGCCCGAGTGTGTCCTGCAAGTCACGCGACCGTGTCCGACCGAGGGCTTGCGTTAACGTGCGCGTGCTGCATGCGGAACACGCCGGACCGTGAATTCCCCCTGGTCAGGGCGGTGTTGGGCCACGGAGCCGCCCTTCGAGCCCGCTTCCGGGCCCGTCCGCGGCGGATTGCGCCTGGCACTTCGGACGAGTACCCGGTGCGTCGGCTGCCCGGAAAGCGCCCGCCGGAAAATGAACGGGGTGCGGCGCTGTGAGGGCGCTCAGGGGGGCCCGAGGGCGTTCCCGCGTTCTTTCCCCGAACTCCGGGGCTCGGCGGGCAGGTTCCGCTTGAGCGGGTTTGCGTGCCCCGACGGGTCCGGGGGACGTGGCCCGTGCGGGAGGAAAAAGGGGGCGCACCCCGGCCGGGTGTGGGGGTGTGGGGCCGGCCGGGATGCGCGCGGGGGGTGGCGGTTCTGGGGGGTGTGGAGGGAGTACGGGGGGCTGCCGCCGGGGTGGCGGTTCCGGGGGGCGTGGAGGGAGTACGGGGGGTGCGTGGCTACTTGTGGGCGCTGAACGCCTTCGTGAAGGCCAGCGGCTCCTGGAGGATCGAGCTGCAGGTCGCGTCGGCCGCGGGCTTCGTGCCGCCCGCGCACTGCTTGTCCCGCGTGCCCGACCACATCGAGAGCCGGCCGATCTTCTTCTCTTGCGCGAACTTCACCAGCTGCGTGGCGTCCTCGACCGTGAAGATCTCGGTGACGACGTCGTTCACGCCGATCATCGGGGTGACCGCGACCGCTGCCCAGGCGGCCGTGTCGGAGAGCCCCAGCACGCCCTTGATCTGGGCCTGTGTGGCCGTGGCCGCCTGGGTGGCGTAGTCGCCCATGTCACCGCTGTACGAGGCCCCGTAGTCCATCGCCATGATGTTGACCGCGTCGACCCTGACGCCGTTCTTCTTCGCGTCTGCGATCAGGTCCACGCCGGGCTGGGTCAGCCCCTCGGGCATCACCGGCAGGGTGAAGGAGACGTCCAGGCCGGGGTGGGACTTCTGGAGCTGGGCGATGGCCTGCGAGCGGCGCGAGTTGGCCGCCGTGTCCGGCAGTGCGCCGCCCTCGACGTCGAAGTCGACCTTCGTCAGCCCGTACGTGTCGATGACCTTCCCGTACGCCGTGGCGAGCTCCGCGGGGGTGGAGCAGTGCAGGGCCAGCTCAGCGCCCGCCGCGCCGCCGAAGGAGACCCGGACGTCACCGCCCCCGGCCCGCAGGGCACCGATCTGCGCGGCCACCTTGTCGTCGCCGAGCCCGGTCACTCCGCCCCACAGAGGGGTACAGCTGCCGCCCGACGTGATGAACGCGAGGGTGAACTCCTTGACGCCCGTCTTCCCGGCGGTGTCGAGCAGGTCGTACGCCGGGTAGAGGGACGTGTCGATGTACGGCGCGAAGCCGGCACCGGTGGCCGTACCGCCACCGCCCTCACCGCCGCCGGGCGTCTCCGACGGCGTCGGTGTCGGTTCGGGCGTCCCCGGCTTCGTGGGGGTGGGCGACGGCTCGGTGGTGGGGGTCCCGGTGGGGCGGCCGCTGGGCTCCGGTGTCGCCCCGGTGTCCGCGGAGCACGTCGCGTCGTTGATCAGGCAGCCGGCCGGATCGGCGGCGGTACCGGACGAGGCGGTGACGAAGCCGACGGTGACGGACGCGCCGGGGGCCAGGTCCTTGTTCCAGCTCGCGGGCTTCACGGTGACGTGGTTGCCGCTGACGGTGTGCTCACCGTTCCAGAGGGAGTCGATCCTCGTCCCGGCGGGCAGGTCGAATTCGAGCGTCCAGCCCGACTGCGCCTTCTCGGTGTCGTTCGTGACGACGTACTGCCCGGTGTATCCACTGGTCCAGCCGCTGGTCCTGGTGTACGTGGCACCGACCGCCGCCGCCTGCGCGGTGCCGGTGAGTGCGAAGACCGTGCCGCCGATGACCGCGGCGGCGACCACGGCGCCGACCGCCTTGGTGCGGGTGCTCGTCGTGCGGCGGTGCGTGCTGGTGCCCATCGCGTTCCTGCCTCTGTCCTACGGGGGGTGGTGATTGCGTCTGCACGCTAGCCGCCCCGAAACCGACAAAAGGAGCTCTTGGGACCTGGGTCGATGTTCTTAGGGTTGGCTTAAGGAGCGCATCGGTGCTGGTTAAAGGTTCGGCCCGGCTCCGGGGGATCCAGGAGCTCTGCGTGCCGGGCCGTCACTCCGCGTCGCGGGGCCGTGGTGATCCGTACGAGCGCCCCGGCTATCCCTTGGCGATCCGCTGTCCCGGCCGCCGGCCGAACCGCTTCCCGCCGCGCCTGCCCACCCGGTGCCCCCGGCGCGCCCGCTCGGAGGGGCCGCCGTCGAGCCCGATCCAGATGCGCACTTCCGTGCCTCCGAGCACGGAACGCCCGATCCGCAGGTCGCCGCCGGTGGACTCGGCGACCCGGCGGACGATGTCCAGGCCGAGGCCGGTCGAACCCACGGCGCCCGGCCCGTCGCTCCGCCCGCTGGCTCCCCGGGCCAGGGCGGCCTTCGGGTCGGCTATGCCGGGCCCGGCGTCCGAGACGAGGACGAGCACCGCGTCACCGCTGTGGTGCACGTCGACCGCGAAGGCGGTGCCTTCCGGGGTGTGCCGGAAGACATTGCCGAGCAACGCGTCGAGCGCCGCCGCCAGTTCGGGCCTGGCCACCGGTATACGCACCGTGCGGTCCACCCCTGCGAGCCGGACCGTGCGGCCCTCGTCCTCGGCCAGGGCGGACCAGAACCCCATGCGTTCGCGGATCACCTCGGACGCGTCGCACCCGGCGCCCGCGCCCGTCTGCACGCCCTGGGTCTGTGGGCGCTGCTCGCGGGCGGTGCGGATGATCGTGTCGACCTCGCGCTCCAGCTGCTCCACGGCCGCCCGGGTCTGGTCGGCGGCGGGGCCCTCGCCCAGGGAGGCGGCGTTGAGGCGGAGCACCGTCAGCGGGGTGCGCAGCCGGTGCGAGAGGTCCGCGGCCAGTTCGCGTTCGTTGGCGAGCAGCTGGACCACCTGGTCGGCCATGGAGTTGAACGCCACGGCGGCGGAGCGCAGTTCGGTCGGCCCCTCCTCGGGGACCCTGGTCCCCAGCCGGCCCTCCCCCAGGTCCTGGGCGGCGCCGGCGAGGCGCTGGGCGGGCTCCACCATCCGCACGCCGAGCCGGTCGGCGACCGCCACCGAGCCCACGATCAGCGCGATCCCGACGCCCGCCAGCACCAGCCACGCGGTGTCGACGCCGTTGGAGATCTCGGCCTCGGGCACGAACACCTCGACGACGGCGATGTCCCCGGAGCCGAGCGCGGTCGGCTGGAGCAGCGCGTGGCCGTCGGGGACCTCGGCGATGGAGGCGCGCCCCGACTCCCGTACGGTCTCCAGGTCCTGGCGGCTGGCGCGCCGGGTGCCGATCTCCAGGCGCCTGCTGTCCGGCTCGCCGGTGGCGGGCACGTGGACCGCGAGCCGTCCCCTGCCCCCGGGCTCGGTGGACAGGACCGCGCGGGTCAGCTCCTCGCGGTCGGTGGTGATGGTGAGGGTCGGGCCGATGGTGGCGGCCTGCCGTTCGGCGTCGGAGAAGGCGCGGTCGCGGGCCATCTCCTTGATGACGAGCCCCAGGGGCACGGCGAAGGCGATCACGACCATGGCGGTGACGGCCAGGCAGACCTTGACCAGGGCCCATCTCATGCGGGCGGCTCCGGTGCCGCCGCCGGTGCGGACTCCGGGGGTTCGAGCTTCACGCCGACGCCGCGCAGGGTGTGCAGATAGCGCGGCCGGGCCGCGGTCTCACCCAGTTTGCGGCGCAGCCAGGAGAGGTGGACGTCGATGGTCTGGTCGTCGCCGTAGGACTGCTGCCAGACCTCGGCCAGCAGTTCCCTGCGCGGGACGACGACCCCTGGGCGTCCGGCGAGGAAGGCCAGGAGGTCGAACTCCCTGCGGGTCAGGTCCAGGGCCGTGCCGTCGAGTTCGGCCTGTCGGCGCAACGGGTCGATGGAGAGCCCGCCGACCTGGATGACGCGCGGGGGCGGTGCCTGACCGCCGACGCCCCGGGTGCGGCGCAGCACGGCGGCCATGCGGGCGGAGAGGTGCTCCACGGAGAACGGTTTGGTCAGGTAGTCGTCGGCACCGTCGTTGAGCAGCCTGACTATCTCGGCCTCGTCGTCCCGCGCGGTCGCGATGATCACGGGTACGTCGGTGATGGACCGCAGCATCTTCAGCGCCTCGGCGCCGTCGAGGTCGGGCAGGCCGAGGTCGAGTATGACGACGTCGAAGCGGAAGTGCGCGACCTCGCGCAGCGCTTCGAGCGCGGTACCGACACTCCGTACCGTGTGAGAGGCCTCGGTCAGGTGCCGGATGAGGGCGGAACGTACGAACTGGTCGTCCTCGACCACGAGCACACTTGGCATGGGCGGCACCGTAACCCATGCGGAGGGACCCGGTCCCCTCCGGGACAGCAACGGGGCGGGTGGGGCAGGATGTGCCCGATGCAACGAGGATTCGTACACGCGATCGCGTGGTCGCTCGCCACCGGGGCCGCGGTCACCCTGTCGTGGTGGGGTGTGCACACGGTGATGTCGGGGACGGTGTACGAGCCTCCGCGCGCCGTGCCGATCGCGGTGGGCGCGCGGGACGGCGGGACCACGGACGCACCGGTGTCGTCGTCGACGCGCCGCGCCCTGCCGTCGCCCTCGCCGAGCGCGAGCCCTTCCCGCAGCAAGGCGCCGTCCTCGCCCCGGCCCCCCAAAAAGCCCTCCGCCGTTCCCTCGTCGAGCAGTCAGGCCCCGCCCGAGTCCTCGGCCCCCGCGGCGGCTTCGGGCGAGGTGCAGAGCTATCCGACGCGCGGCGGCCGCGTCGTCCTGGAGCTGACGGGCGACGCGGCGACACTGGTCTCGGCGACACCGGAGCAGGACTGGTCGATGCAGGTGTGGACGAACGCGGAGTGGATCCGGGTGGACTTCAGCGACGGGGCCGGGGCGACCGTCTCCGTGTTCTGCACCTGGAACGGCCATCCGCCGACGGTGCAGGTCGTCGACCAGTAGGCCGCTCACGGGCGCGGGCCGTCCCGGCCCACTCTCCGCGGGGCGCCCGGTCCGTCAGGAGAAGGCGCCGGGCGGCGGGGCGGGTGACGGGCGGGCACCCTCGTCGGTGACGACGGCGGCGCCACCGGTGAAGTCGGCGAGGACCCGGCCGTGTTCGACGCGGCCGGGGTGCGGATCGCTCGCGACCCGCCGGGTCAGCTCGGCGACGGCGATCGGCCGGTCCGAGGCGACCAGGACCGCGTTGCCGAAGCGCCGGCCCCGCCAGACGGTCGGATCGGCGGCCAGGGCCAGTTCGGGGAAGAGCGAGGCGGCCGTGGCGACCTGGCCGCGGAGATGGGCGAGCGGCGGACCGTCGGCCAGGTTGGCGGCGTACTGACCGCCCGGCTTCAGCACCCGTCGCACGTCGGCGAGGAATTCGGCGGAGGTGAGGTGCGCGGGGGTACGGGCGCCGCTGAAGACGTCGGCGACGACGAGGTCCGCCCAGCCGTCCTGGATCTTCCCGAGTCCGGCGCGGGCGTCCACGGACCGCACCCGTATCCGGGCTTGGGGGTCCAACGGGAGCTCGCGGCGCACCAGTTGGACGAGCGCCGCGTCGATCTCGATGATCTGCTGGGTGGAGCGGGGGCGGGTCGCCGCGATGTACCGGGCCAGCGTGAACGCCCCGCCGCCCAGGTGCAGGACCTGCAGCGGCTGGTTCGGGGGCGCGGCGAGGTCGATGACGTGGCCGAGCCTGCGCTGGTACTCGAACGAGAGGTACGAGGGTTCGTCCAGGTCCACATGGGACTGCGGGGCGCCGTCCAGCAGCAGGGTCCAGGCGTGCGGGCGTTCACGGTCGGGGACGAGCTCGGCGAGGCCGCCGTCCACCGTCACGGCGACGGGCTCCTGGTGGCGCTCGGACCGCTTCCGGGTGCTCGCGCCCCTGCCCGGGGCGCTCACGCCCTTGCCCGGCGCTCCTCGACGTGCCACGCGCCCTCGTCCTCACTCACCCGTGCGGGCCGGGTCCTGGGACGGACCGGCGACGGCGGGAGATCCGCCCACCCGGCCATTATGGACTCAGCGGCAGTTGTCGGCCGCTTCGATGAGCCGGGCCGCCTGGTCGAGGGCGGCGCGGAGCGCGACCGGGTCGGTGACCTGGGAGTCGTCGGCGGGCGGCAGGAGCCAGCCGCCCCCGGTGACGGGCGGCTCGGCGGGGATGCGCAGCCCCCGGCCGTCCGTCCGC
The DNA here is from genome assembly GCF_036345975.1 of Streptomyces clavifer. Classification (NCBI taxonomy): domain Bacteria; kingdom Bacillati; phylum Actinomycetota; class Actinomycetes; order Kitasatosporales; family Streptomycetaceae; genus Streptomyces; species Streptomyces clavifer. The sequence goes on from NZ_CP107793.1 coordinate 2,757,019, forward strand.
GTGCAGGCGCTGCCGGGCACGTCCCAGGCGTCCGCCGTACCGGGCGGCACGAGGAAGCCGAGGGTGGCGCAGGCCCCGTCGTGCAGGACCGGGCCGACGGCCTCGTGATCGGCGCCCCGGCGCAGGATGTCCACGGCCTCCAGGCCCTGACGTGCCGGGACGGTCACCAGGTCGCACGGTGCGGATTCCGGGCCGGTGTGCAGCATGGGAACCCCTCCTCTCGTCGCCGAACGGAGCTACGCCCCGTTTCGCATGGACCAACGCGCCGACGGCGTCAAGGGCTACGGCGGCACGCCGCCGCAAAGGGTGGCAGTTCATGGCAGATCAGGGGCGAGATGTCCGCTTTATAGCAAAACACCGCATGCGCGTCCCGCCACAGCGGGTACGTTCTTGCTCCGCCGGGACACCGGAAGCAGGCGCCCGGCTGCACCAGAGAGGGCCCCGCCATGGTGACACGGGCAGTTCCCAACCTCGCCTTCCGTCGGCTGCGCGGACAGCGCTCCGCCGGTGAGTTCGCGGCGGCGGTCCGTAGAGCCGGCCGCGAGATCGGTGAACAGGTCGCGTGCGACGCCCGGTACATCGGACGTGTGGAGTCCGGTGAGATCCGCTGCCCCAACTATGCGTACGAACGGGTGTTCCTGCACATGTTCCCCGGGGTGACCCTGGCGGACCTGGGCTTCTCGGCCCGCGAGAGCGTGCGCGGCCGGGGGGCACGCCCGGCACCCCGTTCTTCCCCTTCCCCCCTTCCCCCCACGCTCGACAGTGACATCGACGAGGAGAGCGACGTGCTGCGTCGCGTGTTCATGACGAGCGGCACCGCCACGGTGGCTGCCGCGTCCCTGGGCCTGGGCGGCGGAGCGTCCGCCGCGGGCCCGATCACCGTGCCCACGCAACGCCGGGTCGGCGAGGCCGAGGTGAGCGCCGTCGAGGAGGCGGTGCGGAAGATCCGGCTGCTCGACGACCGGCACGGTGCGGACGGGCTCTACCAGCGGGCCGCCGCACCCCTCCGGGCCGCGTACGCCCTGCTCGACGCGGGGACCGCCACCCGCCGCAGTACCGCGGACCGGCTGCACGCGGGCGCCGGGGAGCTGGCCATCTCCGTGGGCTGGCTGGCGCACGACTCGGGCCGCTTCGAGGACGCGCGCTCGCACTACGCGGAAGCGCTCGCGACGGCGCGGCTGGCCGGCGACTCCGCGCTGGAGGCGCACGCCTTCTGCAACGCGTCGTTCCTGGCCAGGGACATGGGGCGGGCCCGAGAGGCGGTCCGCGCGGCGGAGGCGGGCGGACGGGCCGCCGGGCCGCTCGGCTCCCCCCGCCTGACCGCCCTCCTGGCGCTGCGGGAGGCCGGCGGGCGGGCCTGGCTCGGGGACCGTACGGGATGCGAGCAGGCGATCGGGCGGGCGCGTACGGCGTTCGAACGGGGGTCGTGCGCGGCCGACCCCGAGTGGATGAGCTTCTTCCGGGAGGCGGAGCTGGAAATACTGGAGGCGCAGTGCTGGTCGGCCCTCGGCGACTGGCCGAGGGCGGCCCGGCACGCACGCCGGGCCACACGGCTCCAGGACCCGCACTTCACCCGGAACCTCGCGCTGTACCGGGCGCAGCTGGCCGGTGACCTGGCTCGGGCGGGCACGGCCGACGAGGCGTCCGCGGCGGGCCACCAGGTGCTCGACCTCCTGGACCGGGTCCAGTCCTCCCGCATCCGGGGGATGCTGGCGAGCGCGGTACGGGTGCTGAGGCCGCGGGGCGGCCCGGAGGTGGCGGCGCTCCTGGACCGCTACGAGGAGCTGCCACCTTCCACGGGGTGACCGGAGCGTCCACGGCGTGACCGGAGTGCGACGGCGACGGCGGGGCGCCTCCGGCCCGGGCGGTGGCGGTCCGCCCGGTAGCGGGTCCACCGGCCCGGGCGGCGGCGTCCGGCCCCACGGCACCGCGCTACCGGTCCAGGTGCCCCGTGTCGTTCCATCGCTCCAGGGCCGGCATCCCGTACGCCCACCCCAGCACCGACAGCGACGTCGGCTCCAGCCGGATGCGGGCGCCGAAGGAGATGTCCTCGCCGAGCCACCGCGCCCCCAGCGTCCGCAGGATGTGCCCGTGGGCGAAGACCAGCACGTCACGGTCGGAGGAGCGCGCCCAGTCCACGACCTCGTCCGCGCGGGCCGAGACGTCGGCCGGGCTCTCGCCCCCGGGGACTCCGTCCCGCCAGATCAGCCAGTCCGGGCGGTCCGCCTTGATCTGCGCCGGGGTCAGCCCCTCGTAGTCCCCGTAGTCCCACTCCATCAGCGCGTCCCACGGCTCGGCCCGCTCGCCGAATCCGGCGATGGCGCACGTCTCGGCCGCCCGGACGAGCGGGCTGGTGCGGACCTCCACCCCGGGCAGCCCGCCCCAGGGTTCCCGGTGCAGGCGTTCGCCGAGCAGCTTGGCGCCCTCGCGGCCGGTGTCGAGGAGGGGGATGTCGGTCCTGCCGGTGTGATTGCCCTGGACCGACCACTGGGTCTGGCCGTGCCGGGCGAGCAGGATTCGCGGTGCCATGACGGCTCTCCCTGAAAATACTGAGATCCGATGATCCGGGGACCCTAGGATCTGATGGGTCCGGGACAGCGGTGTCCGGGACGGCGACGGGGCAGCGACGTCGACACTCCGGGGGACGGTGTGGACGAGGGCCCCACTCCATCATCTCTCACCCGCTCCGGGGGCAACCTGCGGGGCGGTATCCGCGTCCCTCCCACCGCACGACGAGGGGCAGTCGTAGGTGACGCCCCCGGGGGAACACGTATCGGATGACCGCCGTACGGTTGAACGCCCGTCGTCGACCGCATGAACATGGGGAGAGCCATCGGATGCCGCACGCCACCGCCGGGACACCCTCCTCCGGTCATCGGCCACGCTGGTGGAAGGAGCTGCCGCTGATAGCGGTGGTGTACGGGCTGTATTCGGTGGGCCGGCTGCTGGTCCGGGAGGACATACCCGCGGCCGTGGACAACGGCCTCGCCATACTCCGCCTGGAAAAGGCCCTGTTCCTCAACGCCGAGCACCCCCTCAACCGGCTGCTGACCGCCCACCCCTCCCTGGGCATACCCGCCGACTTCGCTTACGCGTCCCTGCACTACCTGGTCACCCCGGCCGTCCTCATATGGATGTTCCGGCGCCGGTCCACCGTCTACCGGGCGGCCCGCACCTGGCTGATGACCTCCACGCTCATGGGGCTGATCGGCTTCACGCTGATGCCCACCTGCCCGCCCCGGCTCCTCGACGCCCACCACGGATTCGTGGACACGATGGCCCAGTACAGCGCGTTCGGCTGGTGGGGCGCGGGGGCCAGCGCGCCGCGCGGGCTCAGCGGGATGACGAACCAGTACGCCGCGATGCCGAGCCTCCACGTCGGCTGGGCGGTGTGGTGCGGGGTCCTGCTGTGGCGGCACGGCCGCCACCCGGTCCTCCGGGCGGCGGGCGTCGTGTACCCCCTGGTCACCGTGCTCGTGGTGATGGGCACGGCGAACCACTACTTCCTCGACGCCGTCGCGGGCGCGGCCGTGATGGGCGTCGGAGCGCTGCTGACCAGGCCCGTCATACGGATCGCCGACCGGGTCACGGTCCGCGCGAGGGCCGTGTTCGCACCGGATCCGGCTCCCGTACCGGCCGCGGGGTCCACGATTGTCAGTGACGGATGCAAGACTTCCGCGGGTGAGCGAATCCCCGGTCAGCGGACCCCCTCCGCAGATTCCAGCGGCGCGGCCACCGGCTCCGCAGCCGAAGCCGCCAGCGACGACGCTCCGGCAGCGGCTCGCTGAGCTGCGCGGCCCGTCCGTCGCGCCGCACCCGCTCGACGCGCGCGCGCTGGCCGCCCTCGCCGCGAATCCCGGCTGCAAGCGGCGCGCCCTGCTCGACGGCGCGGGGGTCGACAAGGGTGTGCTGGCCACCTCGCTGGGCTCCCCCGCCCCGTTCGGCCAGTCGCAGTTCGCTCTCGTCCGGGGCAACGCGTTCGAGAAGAAGGTCAAGGCCGACGGCGGTACGGAGCTGCTGCGCCTGCTGTTCGAGCGGCTCGGCAGCGGGGCGGACGCACCGGGCGAGGCCACGGTGCCGGATCTGACGGCTGCCGGGCCCGCGGGCCGCGCCGCACGCACCGCACTGGCACTGCGCGAGGCCACGGCGGCGGGGGGCTGGGCCCTGCTCGACCATCCGATGCTGGCCCTGGAGGTGGCGGGCTCCCCCGCCTACCTGGAGCCGGACGCCGTGGTGGTCCACCCCGACGGCACCTGGACGGTCGTCGAGATCAAGTCCTTCCCCATGGTCGACAGCTCGGCGGACGCCGCGAAGGTCGGCGCCGCGGCCCGCCAGTCCGCGGTGTACGTCCTGGCGCTGGAGCGTATCGCCGAGGTCACCGAGGGCGCCGAGGTCGGGCACCGGGTCCTGCTGGTCTGCCCGAAGGACTTCTCCAACCTGCCGACCGCGTCGGTCGTGGACGTCCGCAAGCAGCGTGCCGTCACCCGTCGCCAGCTGACCAGACTGACCCGTGTCGAGGACATCGCGGCGGCCCTGCCCGAGGGCACGACGTTCGACCCGGGGTGCTCCCCGGAAGAGCTGGGCAGCGCCGTCGACGCCGTCCCGGCCGCATACGCCCCCGAGTGCCTGGCCGCCTGCGAGCTGGCCTTCCACTGCCGGGCCAAGGCCCGCGCGGAGGGCGCGGTGGAGACGCTCGGCCGGAGCGTGCGGGGCGAGCTCGGCGGCCTGACGACGGTCGCCGGAGTGCTGGCCGCCGCGGCCGGCAAGGAGGGCGACCCCGCGGATCCGACGGTGGCGGCCCTGCGGCGCGCCGCGGCGCTGCGCGCGGAGGCGCTGGAGTCGCCGGGGTCACGGGGCGGCGGTGCGGCATGTCACTGATCACCACGCTGGCCCGGCTGGAGGCGGTGGACAGCGGGCGCGCCCAGCCGCTGGCCACGGTGCGCCACCGCCATCTGACCGACCGGCCGCTCGTGCTGGTGCCGCTGACCACCGCGGGCGAGGCGGGCGCCCCGCTCGGCGCGCTCGTCGGGACCGACCGTGCGGCGCCGCGGCTGATCACGGTGGCGCAGCCCCGCGACCGCGATCTGCGGTTCGCGTTCCTCGCCGAGCTGGCGGAGGCGGTGCTGCCGCACATCGAGTCGTACGCCGACGCCGTAGAGCCCGCCGAACGCAACGAGACCGACCCCGGGACCGGCAAGAAGGTCAAGGTCGAGGTCGAGCTCTGCACGGACGCGGCCCAGTTGATCGTGCCGAGCCGGGCAGGCATCGACTTCGTACGGCTGCTGGGGCGTTCCATGCGGTTCCGGCGCACCGTGGAGGACGATCCGGACACCCCGTATCCGGCCCCCGCCCGCGTCCCGCTGCTGGGGCGCTGGCTGACGCACTACGGGGAGCGGGCCAGGGTGCCGGGCTCCTCGCTGCTGCTCGCCGCGACGGACCTGCTGAACCGGCACTGGGCGACGGGTCAGAGCAGTCTGGAGGACCAGCACCTCGGTGCGCTGCTCGCCTGGATCGACCCGCCGGAGGGCGAGCCGGGGTCCGCCGCGGCGCTCCGCGCGGAGGCGGGGCGCGACCGTGCCGGACAGCTGTTCTGTCCGCCGGCGGGTCCGGCGACGGACCCCGCGTTCGACAACAGGCTGCTGGCGCCCGCGATCGAACGGTACGACCGGGCGCGCACGGCGCTGGCCACCGCGGAGGACGGTCTCGCCGCCGATGCCCGGCTCGGCGAGCTGAGCGGGGCCGAGCGGGAGATCCGGTCGCTGCTCGCGGGGGTGCTGCGGCCCACCTGGGACGCCGTGTGGCGCGGGCTGGACCTGCTGGCGGAGCTGCCGGAGGGGGCCAGGGCGGAGGACCGCTGGACACGGGACCGCTGGTCGTTCACCGGGCACCGGGACCGGGTACGGGCCGGCGAGCCCCCGCAGCCGCGCCGGGACGACGCGGTGACGGCGGCACAGAAGCTGGCCTCGCGGGAGACCGCGCAGGCCCAGCTGGAGGCCCAGGAGGCGCTGGACGATCCGCTGGTGCTGGCCGGCCGGCGGCTGGCGGGCGAGGCGTTCGTCGGGGTGGTGGCGGACGTGGAAATGGCGTACAGCGAGTCGAAGCGCCCCTCCCCCCGCCCGCTGGTCACGGTGCGGACGGACGAGCGACCGCACCTCGGCGAGCGGACGAAGGTGTACCGCTCGCTGGACGGCAAGCCGCAGACGGCCGAATTCGTGGCATACGTCCCCGAGGAGTCCGAGGGAGTCCTGGACGGGGAGAGCGCGGACGAGGAGATCCTCCTGGTCCTGCGGATCACGGACCGGATGGGGCGCGGCAAGGAGCCCGCACCCGGTTCGGTGCCCGAGCCCGGCGACCGGTTCGCCTGGACGCTGTTCGAGCACGACCAGCGAGGCGGTCCGAAGCTGCCCGACCCGGAGGACACCCCGTGGACCCACGGCGGCCCGCCGGGTGCCGCGGCCGACGGTCCCGCCGAGAAGCCCGATCCCGTGACCGCGGAGGACCTCCTGTGACAGCCGTTCTCGACCCGGGCGCCGCGGCGGCGCGGGCGACCGACGCGATCCTCGGCGACACCTTGCGCGGTACGGCGCGCGGCATCGTGGTGGACTCGCCTCCGGGCGCGGGCAAGTCGACGCTCGTCGTGCGCGCCGCGCTCGAACTGGCGGCAGCGGGACGCCCGTTGATGGTGGTCGCGCAGACCAACTCCCAGGTGGACGACCTGGTGGTGCGACTGGCCGAGAAGGCGCCCGACTTGCCGGTCGGCCGGCTGCACAGCAGTGACTCCGATCCGTACGACAAGGTCCTGGACGGCCTGGACAACGTGCGGAAGTCGGCGAAGGCCGCGGATCTGGCCGGCCTCGACATCGTCATCTCCACGGCCGCCAAGTGGGCGCACGTGAAGAACGTGGAGCCGTGGGGCCACGCGATCGTCGACGAGGCGTACCAGATGAGGTCGGACGCGCTGCTGGCCGTGGCCGGGCTGTTCGAGCGGGCCCTCTTCGTGGGGGATCCGGGGCAGCTGGACCCGTTCTCGATCGTGGGCGCGGACCAGTGGGCGGGGCTGTCGTACGACCCGTCGGCGAGCGCGGTCTCGACCCTGCTCGCGCACAATCCGGAGCTGCCGCAGCACCGGCTGCCGGTGTCCTGGCGGCTGCCCGCGTCCGCGGCGCCGCTCGTCTCGGACGCGTTCTACCCGTTCACACCGTTCCGCAGCGGCACGGACCACGGCGACCGGCGGATGTCGTTCGGCGTCCCCTCGGACGGTTCGGGTCCCGACCGGGTGCTGGACGAGGCGGCGGAGTCCGGCTGGGGTCTGCTGGAGCTCCCGGCCCGCCACACCCCGCGCACCGATCCGGAGGCGGTGCGGGCGGTGGCCCTGGTGGTCCGCCGGCTGCTCGACCGGGGCGGCGCCGCGACGAGCGAGCGTTCCCCGGCCCCGGTCCCGGTGACGGCGGACCGGGTCGCGGTCGGTACGGCCCACCGCGACCAGGCCGCGGCGGTGCGGGCGGCCCTCACGGAGCTGGGGGTGACGGGCGTCGCGGTGGACACGGCGAACCGGCTCCAGGGCCGCGAATTCGATGTGACGGTGATCCTGCACCCGCTGTCGGGCCGTCCGGACGCCACGGCCTTCCACCTGGAGACGGGCCGCCTGTGCGTGCTGGCCTCACGGCACCGCCACGCCTGCGTCGTGGTGTGCCGGGAAGGGGTCGCGGACCTGCTGGACGAGCACCCGTCGACGGAACCCGTCCAGCTGGGCGTCACGGTGAAGTTCCCCGACGGCTGGGAGGCGAACCACGCGGTCCTGGCCCACCTCCGGGAACACCGGGTGCCCTGGCGGCCCTGAATCCGGAAGGCTCCGCACGCATTGCGGGGCCCGTTCGTGGGAAGCGCTCTTGCGCCGGGTCGGACAATGGAAGGTGGCCGTCCGGCCGTACGAGGAAGGAACACCACATGGCACACCCCGAGCGGAACGAGCGGCAGAGGCTGCGCCCCGCACCGCTGCTCTTCGAGCCGTCGGAGGCGGCGTCCGATCCTGAGCACTTCTTCGACCTGGAGTCGATGGACGACCCGAAGGAGCTGCTGGCCCGCGCGACGGAGCTGACGCTCGCCTTCCGGGCCGCGACCGACCGGGCCGTGGAGTTCCAGGCGGTGGCCGCCGCGCAGCTCGCCGATCCGCGCCGGTTCGACCGGCTCACGGCCGCGGACATAGCGGAGCGCGCGGAGTGGACCGAGGACTACGCCAAGAAGATGATCGAGTTCGGCCGGTCCCTGCTCAACGCCCCCCAGCCCTGACACCCGGTTCCGCCCGCGGCGGGCGGATCGGTCTCCGCGGCATCCGTCGGCACCGGCTCCGCCGACCCGGGCCCGGTCACTCCGGGTACAGCCTCTGGCATATGCCGTCGGGCAAGATACTCCGTCGGAGTCCGCCGCGTCCGGTTTTCGGCAACTCTCGGAAACAGGAGCGTCACTCCGGGTAGACCTGTCGTCATGAGTGCCTGGCTGAAAGACGAAACGACCCTGCACCCCGGTGCCACCCCGCACCACGGCGTCGACATCTTCACCCTGCTGCGGGACCGCACCGAGAACCGGGCGACCGACGACCGGGCCGCCCAGGTCACCGCCTCCGGAGCCGCCTGGCTGGCCGGAGCCACTCCGTACCCCCGCAGCACGCTCTCGCAGTGGGAGTCCCGCCCCGGCTCGCCGGGCGTCCTCCCGTGCGGCTCCTCCTTCGACGTGGTGAACGTCCCCGCCCTGTTCGGCCGGCAGCTGCTGGAGCAGCTGTGGGCCGAGGGCCCGGGTTCCGGCCCGGTCGCCACGCACCGCGGCCGGATGCTGCTGTTCGCCTCTCCCGGCACCGCCCAGCGGCTGCCCTCCCTGCTGGCCTGGGAGGAGTGGGGCACGGGATCCGCCGAACGCCCCCGGACACCTCAGACCTCCATGCCCCCACTGCTCTGCCACGGCGCGGGCGACGCGGTCACCGTCCCTCCGCTGGTCGGCGGATCACACACCGGCGGGCCCCGCTGGGTGGTCGCCCCCGACACGCGCAACCCGTGGCTGCCGGGCCCGGACGTGCTGCTCTGGGCCTGTGTGCGGGTGGGCAGGTCGGCGGCCCCTTCGACCACCGGAGATTCGATTTTTCCTCCGGCGGATCCGGGTGCTAGTGTCTACGACGTCACCAGGCGCCGTTAGCTCAGTTGGTTAGAGCAGCTGACTCTTAATCAGCGGGTCCGGGGTTCGAGTCCCTGACGGCGCACAGACGGAAGAAGCCCCCTCGCGAGAGCGAGGGGGCTTCTTCGTGTGCGTCCGCCGCTCGGGCGCCTGGACCGTCCGGACGGATCAGACGCCGGTGGTGATCCGGACGGTCCAGGCGCCCGACCGCGTCCGGTCGGCGACCTCGATCCGGACGCGTTCACCCGGCACGGAGTAACGCTCGCCCTCCCGGAGCGGGGCGTCCGCGAGCGGCGGGTAGACCGACCGGTCCCAGCAGGCGTCGGACTCGGGGTGGGTGTCCAGCACCTCCACCGGTCCGCCGCCGGACGGCGTCGCGTTGCGGACGCGGTAGACCAGGACGCCCTCGGTACAGGTCGACCGGTCGTTGCCGGTGGCGCTGCGGGCCTCGATGGCCAGGGCGCTGTCCTCGCCGGTGCGGACGACCGCGAGGCGGGTGCCGAGGGACGCGCCGCTCACCGGCACCTCGGCCATGGGTTCGAGGGTGAGGTCGGCGCCGCCCTGCACACAGACCACCTGCTCCCGGTCCAGCCAGCCGAGCTTCCACTTGTGCCAGCCGAACAGGTCCGGCGCAAGTCCGAACTGGCTGCCCATCACGTCCCAGTCCCCGACGAAGGTGTCCCAGTCGCCCTTGCCGTCGACCGGCCGGTGGTAGAGGTCGGCCAGGTCGAAGACGTGCCCGGTCTCGTGCGCGAGGACGTTCCGGTCCGGCGGGTGTTCCTCGAACAGGGTGACCACCCGCTTGATGTCCGTGCCGTCCGCCCGGAGCGGCCGGTCGAAGTTGACGACCTTCGTGGCGTCGGAGTCGACTCCGGGCGCGTCCGGGTCGGCGACGAGGTAGACGATGTCGTACGCGGAGAAGTCGGTCCGGCCGTCGGCGGCCCGGATCGCGTCGCGAAGGTAGTCGCTGCGCCGCTCGGCGTCCCAGTCACGCCGTATCCCGTACCGGGTGGAGGGGTGCGGCATCCGGGTCCACCGCCGCTGCGGGTGGGCGCGCAGGACGAACTTCCCGTACGAGGCCCGCTGGAAGAACCGGGTGGTGGAGGGGAAGTAGTCCGCGGCGAGCATCTCGGGCGACACGACGGGATCGGAGTCCGGGAACGAGAGGAAGACCATCACCGCGTCGAGGCCGCGGTCGGGGCGCGGATAGGTGTCGTTCCAGGTGTCCAGGCCGAGCGAGTGGTGGGCTCCGGTCCGGGGCAGGGCGCACGGGCCCGCGTCCCGTGATGCTCCCACGGCGGGCCCGGCGACGAGACCGATGGCAGCGAGCGCCAGGAGAGAGGTGAGGGCGGCCGCCGCACTGCGCAGGCTCGACCTCTCCACTCCCCCGGGTCCGTGCTGACGCGGCACATCGACCTCCGGGTGGCGAACGCGGGACATCCCCCTCACCCTCTGCCGGTCCGGTGCCGTACGCCCTGTTGTGCTGCCCCACACGGGTCAGCGAGTCGCGCAGATGGCCGCCACCTCACGCACAGACAGTCACAATCGATCACCCGGCCCGCGCAACAGAACAGATCAGCACAGAAGCGATCAGCCCTGGGCAAAGAGGGGGCGCCTTCCTCGGTGTGGGCCATGCGCGTGCCGCAGACCGGAATCGGCGGTCGCGCTGGAACGGCCGACACGCCACCCTCTATGCTTCAGCTCGCTTTCCCGCGTGGTTTCCGCCTCTGGCACGGCACTCCACCCGATGACCCCTGCCCGGCCAACCTGTTCACGACAATCTGCACCAGCGGGAGCGAGCGGTGAGCGGAACCTCCGAAGGGCCGATGCCCCCGACAGGCAGGGCCCCGGACACCGGGCGATCGGTCTTCACGCAGAGTGATCACCAGGACTCCGCCCTCGCCGCGCTGCGCGACTACCGTTCCGCGTTCCAGGTGGCCGCCCTCCCCATGGCCGTCGTCGACCACCGGGGCGAAGTCGTCCGGGCCAACGACGCGCTGGGCGGACTGCTCGGCACCGACCCCGGTTCACTGGCCCGCCGGCCCGCCGCCGACCTCGTCGGCCTGACGTCGGACCACCGCACCCGGCACGCGTACGACGAGGTCCTGCTCGGCACGCGGTCCCGGCTCCGCTGCACCCGGCGGCTCAAGCACTCCGACGGCCGGACCCTGTGGGCCGAGGTCACCGTCGTACCGGTGGGAAGCCCCTCCACGGGCCAGGACCCCGGACCGGGCACCGTGCTCCTGTCCGTCGCGGACATCAGCGACCGGCACGAACTGCAGCAGCGGCTGCGCCATCTCCGGATGCACGATCCGGTGACCCGGCTGGCCAACCGGACCCTGTTCTTCGAACGGCTCTCCACCGCCCTGGAGACTCCGCCGTTCCAGGACGACTCACTGCCCGGGCACGGCCGGATCGGCCTCTGCTACCTGGATCTCGACGGCTTCAAGGCCGTCAACAACACGCTGGGGCACAGCACCGGCGACCGGCTGCTCGCCGCCGTCGCCACCCGGCTCACCGACTGCGCGGAGGCCGACGGCCACCGGCGCGCCGGCGGGCACCTGGTGGCGCGTCTGGGCGGTGACGAGTTCGCGATCCTGGTGGAGGACTCGGCGGGCACGCACCAGCTCACCGAGCTCGCCCGCGCGGTGCTCACCGCGCTCCAGCGGCCCTTCGACCTGGCCGGGCAACGGCTCTCGGTGTCCGCCTCGATCGGGGTGGTGGAGCGGGCGTCCGCGGGCACCTCGCCCACCGGCCTGATGCAGGCCGCGGACACCACGCTGTACTGGGCGAAGGCGGACGGCCGGGCCCGCTGGACGCTCTTCGACCCCGAGCGCAACGCGCACCGGATGACCCGGCAGGCGCTCTCGGCCACGCTCGGGCCGGCCGTCGAACGGGGTGAGTTCACGCTGGAGTACCAGCCGCTGGTCGGCATGGCCGACGAGGTCGTACGGGGCGTGGAGGCCCTGGTCCGGTGGGCTCACCCGCAGTTCGGGACGCTCCCGCCGAGCCGGTTCGTCCCGATCGCGGAGGAGGACGGCACGATCGTCCAGCTCGGCCGGTGGGTGCTGCGTACCGCCTGTCGTCAGGCACGCCGCTGGCAGCTCGACCACCCGGACGGGCAGCCGCTGTTCATCAGCGTCAACGTCGCGGTCCGCCAGGTCCGGGACTCCGACCTGACCGCCGACGTGGCGGAGATCCTCGCCGAGACCGGCCTCGAACCGAGCCTGCTGCAGCTGGAGTTGACGGAGTCCGCCGTGATGGGTTCGTCGGGCCGGCCGCTGCGGGTGCTCCAGTCGCTCAGCGACATGGGCGTCCGCATCGCGATCGACGACTTCGGCACCGGCTACTCGAACCTCGCCTATCTGAGCCGGCTTCCGGTCTCCGTGCTGAAGCTGGACGGCTCCTTCGTGCGCGGTTTCCGTTACGAGGACGGCGCGCACCCCAGCCCGGCCGACGAGACGATCGTCGAGGCCATGGTGCAGCTGGCACACCGCCTGGGCCTGACGGTCACCGCGGAGTGCGTGGAGACGTCGGGCCAGGCGGAGCGGCTGCGGCGGATCGGCTGCGACACCGGGCAGGGCTGGCTGTACTCCCGTGCGGTGGCCCCGGAGCGCATCGCGGAACTGATCGGCGCCAGGCCGCCGGGGAGCTGACGCGATCAGGCCCCGGGCAGCCCGTACGCGTCGGCGATCAGCTCGTACGAGCGCAGCCGGGCCTCGCCCCCGTGCGCGTTGGCCGTGATCATCAGCTCGTCCGCGCCGGTGCGCTTGGCCAGGTCGTCCAGGCCGCTGCGGACCTCGTCCGCCGTGCCGTGGACGATGTTGGTCAGCCAGCCGTCGACGAATTCGCGCTCCATGGGGCTGAAGTCGTGGGCCTCGGCCTCCTCGGGGCTCGGCACGAGTCCCGGGCGCCCGGTGCGGAGCCGGACCATCGAAAGGGCGCCGGTCAGCACCTGACGGCGCGCCTCGCGCTCCTCGTCGGCGGCCAGCGCCGCGACGCCGATCAGGGCGTACGGGGCGTCGAGGACCGCGGACGGCTTGAAGGACTCCCGGTACAGGTCGAGGGCGGGCACGGTGTTCTGGGCCGAGAAGTGGTGGGCGAAGGCGAAGGGCAGCCCGAGGACGCCGGCCAGTCGGGCACTGAAGCCGGAGGAACCCAGCAGCCAGATGGGCGGCCGGCCCGCCGACTGGACGCCGCCGGGCGAGGTGGCCTGAACCGGGCCGGGAACGGCGTGGATCCGGGCGTAGGGGTGGCCGTCCGGGAAGTCGTCGTCGAGGAAGCGGGTCAGCTCGGCGAGCTGCTGGGGGAAGTCGTCGGCACCCTCGTTGAGCCGGTCGGTACGGCGCAGGGCCGCCGCCGTCGCGCCGTCGGTGCCGGGGGCCCGGCCGAGACCGAGGTCGACCCGGCCCGGCGCCATCGCCTCCAGCGTGCCGAACTGCTCGGCGATCACCAGCGGGGCGTGGTTGGGCAGCATCACACCGCCGGAGCCGAGCCGGATGCGCTCGGTGTGCGCGGCCAGGTGGGCCAGGATCACGGCGGGGGACGACGAGGCCACACCGGGCATGGAGTGGTGCTCGGCGACCCAGAAGCGGTGGAAGCCGCGGCTCTCGGCGAGCTTCGCGATGTCCACGCTGGTGCGCAGGGCCTGGGTCGCGGTGCGGCCCTGCCCCACGGTCACCAGATCGAGCACGGACAGGGGCACGGGGGCCGTCCCGCTTGCGGTGCCGCGAATCTCGTCGCCTCGGTTCTCGTCCACGTGTCCGGCCTCTCCATGCAGCGTCTGTGTATCGGAGAGTACGAACAGGAGGATGGCTCCGCTTATTCCCGGCCGCTGTTCCGCACCGCTACTCCCGGACCTCGATGCCCCGTCGCTCGGCCGCGCCGATCGGGGGCTCGCGGGTGGCGAAGAGCGTGCCGAGCGTGGGCGCCCAGATCCGCCGGTCGGTGAGCCGGAGCCCTTCCCAGACCGCCACCTGGTTCGCGGTGAGCACCGGCTTGCCGAGCAGCTCCTCCAGCTCGGGGACGTACGCCGCGGTGTGCAGGGCGTTGTCCGGGAGCAGCACCACTTCCGCGTCCGGGTGGTCGCCCGCCACCGCCAGTTCCTTCACCCGCTCCGGTCCGCAGCCGGCGGCCTCCGCGGCGGTGATCATGCCACTGCCCCGGACGCCCGTCACCTCGATGCCCGAGGCCTCCAGGAAGTCGGCGAAGAGCGCGGCGATGTCCTGTGGGTACGTGGCGGCGACCGCCACCCGGGTGGCGCCCAGTTCGCGTACCGCGTGCGTGAAGGCGAAGGACGTACTGGAGGCGGGCAGTCCCGCGGCCCGGGCCAGGGCCGCGTTCTGCTCCTGGGCCCCTTCCCGGCCCCGGACGAAGCCGGCGCCGCTGCTGGCCCAGACGAGCGACTCGGCGCCCGCCATCCGCAGCTCCTCGACGCCCGCGGCGAGGCGCTCCGGGGTGCCGGCCCCGCGCAGGGCCTCGACACTGCGGGAGTCCTCGTCGACGTCGGTGTGGAACAGCGGCAGTCTGATGTCGCTGTCGAGCATGACCTCCATCCGCGGGAAGTCGTCCTCCGCGGCGTGGCCCGGGTAGAGAAGTCCTACGGTCGTCATGTCCATCCTTCCTGCGCGTCCGGATGTCCCGCCCGTCGCTTGCCGTGCGACGTGTGTCACCGCTGCCCCTGCTGAGGTCAAGTATTCCTCCCATGGCCGCATATCGTCGCCCGCAACAGGTGTGACCTGCGGTTTCCCATGCCGTGTTGACGGCGGCACGACCTGGTGCGAGCGTGGTGAATCCTGATGGCCGCTCCCGTGATCCTCGTCCTGGACGCCGCCCCGTCACCGCGCCTCGGCCGGCTGACCGGGCAGGCCCGCATCGTGTACACCGACGAGCGGAGCCTCGCCGAGCGGCTGCCCGAAGCGGACGTGCTGCTGGTCTGGGACTTCACCTCCGACGCGGTCCGCGCGGCCTGGCCGGACGACGGGCCGCGGCCCCGATGGGTGCACACGGCGAGTGCGGGGGTGGACCGGCTGCTCTGCCCCGGGCTCGCCGCCTCGCACGGCACCGTGGTCACCAACGCCCGGGGCGTCTTCGAGCTGCCGGTCGCCGAATACGTGGCGGGACTGGTGCTCGCCTTCGCCAAGGACCTTCCGCTGACGCTGGAGCTCCAGCGTCAGCGGCTCTGGCGCCACCGGGAGACCCGGCAGCTCGCCGGCAGTCGCGCGGTCGTCGTCGGCGCGGGGCCGATCGGCCGGGAGATCATGCGGCTGCTGCACGGCCTCGGCGTCCAGGTGGCACTCGTGGGGCGCACGGCACGCCGCACGATCCACGGCCCCGAGGACCTGGACCGGCTGGCGGCCGGTGCCGACTGGGTGATCTGCGCGGCCCCGCTGACGGAGTCGACGCGCGCGATGTTCGACGCGCGCTTCTTCGGCCTGCTCCAGCCGTACGCCCGGTTCATCAACGTGGGCCGCGGGCCGGTGGTGGTCGAGGACGATCTGGCAGAGGCCCTGCGCAGGCGCTGGATCGCGGGCGCCGCGCTCGACGTGTTCCAGGAGGAACCGCTGAGTCCGGACAGCCCTCTGTGGACCACCCCCGGCCTGCTGGTGTCCCCGCACATGAGCGGGGACACGGCCGGCTGGCGGGACCGGCTGGGCGAGCAGTTCGTTTCGATGTACGAGCAGTGGGCATCCGGACTGACGCTCCCCAACGTGGTGGACATACAGCGTGGTTACGTACCTTCACCGGACATTCCCCTCTGACGTTCCTGCATAACGGCCAGTCATGGACCAAACGGACGGCGGCCATACGCCCCGCACCCGTCTGGTCGCCCTCCGCTCGCGACGAGACACGGGAAGGTCACCCTCCGGCCACCGTTCGATTACATGGCAGCGCTTCCTGCATAGACGTACGGGATCGGGCAGGCACTCACCCTGTCCGGACTGCCCCACGCCTCCAGGAGATTGCGAACCATGGCTGACTTCCCGAACCTGTCCCGCCGGGGTTTCCTCAACCGATCGGCAGCCGTGGGCGGACTGCTCGTCGTTCCCGGTCTGCTCACCGCCTGCAGCAAGACCGACGCCGGTGCGGCGAACGGCGAGGGCGCCCTCGACAAGCTCCGCAAACAGGGATTCGTCCGGGTCGCGTACGCCAACGAGGCCCCTTACGGCTACCTGGAGGGCAAGGAGCTGAAGGGCGAGGCCCCCACCCTGCACCGGGAGATCTTCAAGGCGCTCGGCGTCGACGAGCTGAAGCCCACCCTCTCCGAGTGGGACGGCCTGATCCCCGGCCTGCAGGCCGGGAAGTACGACGTCGTCAGCGCGGGCATGGCCATCACCCCGGAGCGCTGCGCCAACGCCCTCTTCTCCGAGCCGGAGTTCATCTCCCCCACCGCGCTGATGGTCAGGAAGGGCAACCCGGAGAAGCTCACCGACCTGGCGTCCGCGAAGGCCGCCGGCGTCACCGTCGGCGTGATGTCCGGCGCGGTCGAGGGCTCGTACGCCGAGGGTGCGGGCATCCCCGAGGGGAAGATCAAGACGCTGCAGAAGCCGCAGGACGGCGCCGACGCGGTCAAGGGCGGCCGGATCGACGCGTTCCTGCTCACCGGCATCTCACTGCGCTGGCTGGCGAAGACCAACCCGGACACCGAGGTCACCGAGGCCTTCGTGCCGGAGCTGGACGGGAAGCAGCAGTTCTCCCCGGGCGGAGCGGTCTTCCGCACGGGCAACGAGGACCTGCGGGACTCCTTCAACCGCGAGCTGAAGAAGATCGTCTCGGACAGGTCGCGCTATGTGGGCCTGCTGGAGGAGTACGGCTTCGGCGCGACGGAGATCCCGCCGGCCACCCTGAAGACCGCCGATCTGTGCAAGGGCTGACGGGGACGGACCACACCGTATGAGTGACTTCCTCTCCACACTCGTCGACGAGTTCCCGCAGGTGAGAGCGGGGTTGTGGGTGACGCTCCAGGCCACCGTCCTGGGCTCCCTGCTCGCCCTGCTGCTGTCGTTCACCCTCGGCCTGATGGCGGGCAGCAAACTGCTCCTGGTGCGCGGGGTCTCCCGGACCGTCGTGGAGTTCTTCCGCGGCACCTCGCTCTACATCCAGTTGTTCTGGCTCTACTACGCGATGCCCCAGCTCACCGGGTACGAACTGACGCCGGTGGTCTGCGGGGTCGTCGCCTTCGGCCTCAACTACGGTGCGTACGGCTCGGAGATCGTGCGCGGCGCGATCAACTCCGTGCCCCGCGCGCAGTACGAGGCGGCCGTGGCGCTGAACATGAGCCCCTTCCACCGGATGCGGAAGGTGATCCTGCCGCAGGCCTGGGTGCAGATGATCCCCTCCTTCACCAACCTGCTGATCCAGCTGCTGAAGTGCACGCCCCTGCTGTGGCTGATCTCCGCGGCCGACCTGATGACGGTGGTCCAGCAGATCCGCGACCGCACCGGTGAGACCCTCACCGCCTACCTCACCCTGCTGGCCGCCTACTTCGTCCTCGCCTACGCCCTGACCCTGCTGATGAACCTGCTGGAGCGGAGCGCCAAGCGGCGGCTCGGGCTGCACACCGGTACCAGGAGCCTGCTCAGGACCCGCAGCGCGGAAGCCGCCACGACCGCCGGAGGTGCCCGGTGAACGCATTCGACTGGGATGCCGTCGGGGAAGCCCTTCCCCTGCTGCTCGAAGGATTCCGGGTCACCCTCCTCGCGACCGTGCTCGGCACGCTCGTCGCGGCGGTGCTCGGGCTGGCCATCGCGGTGGCCGGGCGGGCGCCGTCACGCCTCGTCACGGTGCCCGTGAAGGCGGTGATGGAGTTCATCCGCTCCACCCCGCTGCTGGTCCAGCTCGTCGGCGCGGCGGCCCTCTTCACCTCCGTGGAGCCGCTGACCGTCGGCATCGTGGTGCTGGGCGTCCACTACGCCACGTACACCTCCGAGGTGTACCGGGCCGGGATCGACGGTGTGCCCAAGGGCCAGTGGGAGGCCTGCCGGGCGCTCTCGCTGTCGCCCCGGCGGACCTGGCAGGCCGTGATCCTCCCGCAGGCGGTGCGCAACGTACTGCCCGCCCTCGGCAACTACGCGATCTCGATGTTCAAGGAGACGCCCTTCCTCGCCGTGATCACGGTGCAGGAGATGGTCTTCGAGGCCCGGAAGTACGGCGCCGACCACTTCGCGTACACCGAGGCGTTCACGCTCGCGGGACTGGTCTTCCTGGTCGCGAGCTACCCCACCTCGCTGCTGATGAGAAAGCTGGAGAAGCGCCTTGGCCACTGACTCTGCACCCCTGAAGGAACCCGCGGACGCGACCCCGGCCACCGGGACGGCCGCCGTCGAGCCGCTGGTCCGCTTCGACAAGGTCGTCAAGCGGTACGGCGACCACGTCGTCCTGGACGAGCTGGACTTCACCGTGCGGCGCGGCGAGCACGTCACGCTGATCGGACCGAGCGGCTCCGGCAAGACGACCATCCTGCGGCTGCTGATGACGCTGGAGAAGGTCAGCGACGGCGTGATCTGGGTGGACGGCTCACCGCTGTCGCACGTGCGGACTGCCGACGGCTCGCTGAAGCCGGCGGGCGAGAAGCAGCTGCGGGAGTCCCGGAAGAAGATCGGGATGGTCTTCCAGCAGTTCAATCTCTTCCCGAACATGAAGGTGCTCCAGAACATCACCGAGGCCCCGGTGAACGTGCTGGGCATGGCCCGCGAGGAGGCGGAGGCCCGCGCCGTCGACCTGCTCGACCTGGTCGGGCTCTCCGGGAAGGTCGACGCGCACCCCTCCCAGCTCTCCGGGGGCCAGCAGCAGCGCGTCGCCATCGCCCGCGCGCTGGCGATGCGGCCGGAGATCCTGCTGCTCGACGAGGTGACGTCCGCGCTGGACCCGGAGCTCGTGGCGGGTGTGCTGGACCTGCTCGGTGACATCGCACGGAGCACCGACATCACGATGCTCTGCGTGACCCACGAGATGAACTTCGCCCGGGACGTCTCGAAGAAGGTACTGATGTTCGACGCGGGCCGGGTGGTGGAGTCCGGTTCGCCGGAGAAGATCTTCTCCGATCCGGAGCACGAACGTACGCGCGAGTTCCTCAACGCGGTGCTGTGACCTCGCCCTCACCCACCGGACCGTGACTCTGGAATATGCCAAACGGATGCGCCCCAGCTGATGGAGCCGGGGCGCATTCTTGAACTCGTCAACAGCCTCTTCTTGTGGGCCTCTTGGCGGCTATCGTGGTTCAGAAGCTTGCGGTCACAACCTGGTAGGGGGAAACCGTGGCGTTGAAGCCCGAGCCGAAGGCCTCGTTCCACTCGGTGCAGTACGCCCTGCGCGTCCTCGAGTCCGTGAGCACGCACGGTGACGGTGTGACCGAGGCGCAGCTCTCCCGCGAGACGGCCCTGCCGCCCGGGCACCTCTCCTCCCTGCTGCTGACCCTGCGCCGCGAGGGCTACGTCGAGCAGGTGAGCGACGGCGCGTACGTCGTCGGGGCGTCGCTCCTGGATCTCGGCTCCGGCGCGGCCCGCCGGCAGGCCCTGGAGGCGAAGCTCCAGGAGACGCTGGCGCAGCTGCGGGACTCGGTCGGCGCGGCGGTCTACGTCAGCCGGTACGTCGACGGGGAGATCCGGGTCACGCAGATGGCCGACGGACCCCGCACACCCGCGGTCAACGAGTGGGTGGACTTCCGGTCGGCGGCGCACGCCAGCGCGATCGGCAAGTGCCTGCTGACGCAGCTCGACCAGAACGGGCGGCGCGACCACCTCTCCCGGCACCGGACGGCCCGGCTCACCTCCCGGACGATCACCAGCGAGAAGGTGCTGTTCTCGAAGCTGGACAGCCAGCCGGCGACGGTCCCGATGCTCGACCTCCAGGAGTACGCGGTGGGCACGGTGTGCGCCGCGGTCCCCCTGACGGCGGGCTCGTCCGCGGGCTGCCTGGCCCTGTCCCTGCCGATCGAGGACGCGCACCGGCTGCGGGCAGCCGCTGCGACGCTGAACCGCGGGGCGGCGCCCGTGCTCCTGTCGCTGGCGCTCTGAGTCCCGGCCGGACGCGGGGCCCGGGGATCGCCGCCGACCCATATCCGCCTTCGCCGTCCGAGCCCGCACGGGAGGCATCCCGGCGGGCCTCGGGGGGGCCGGGTGGGCACGTGTCATCAGCACCCCTGAGGACCAGGTATTATTTTCGAGTCAGCAGGCGCCGTTAGCTCAGTTGGTTAGAGCAGCTGACTCTTAATCAGCGGGTCCGGGGTTCGAGTCCCTGACGGCGCACGACAACGCAGTGGGCGGTTTCCGGGTTACGGAGACCGCCCACTGCGCTATGTGCTGCCGGTCACCCTGCTACGTCTCAGAACTGGACGTCGGAGCACGCGTAGAACGCGTTGGTGGTGTCCGCGACGTTCCACACGGCCAGGATGATGTGCTTGCCGGTCTTCTGGGTGGGGATGGTGCCCTGGTGGGTCAGCGTCGCCGGGGGCTGCTGGTTTCCGTACGGCACCGTCATGAAGGGCTGCGACTCCAGCGCGGCCCTGGTGAGCGGCTGGCTGGAGTTCCAGCCGTTCTTGGTGATGTAGTACCGGAAGTCGGACGTGGAGTGGCGTGCGGTGAACTGCCAGCGGAAGCTGTAGCCCTGCCCGCCGGTGACCTTGGTGGCGGGCCAGTTGCCGCCTCGGGGATCGTCGAGTTGGGCGAACTGACCGTTCCCGCCGGAACAGATCTTGCCGTCCGCCGGCCCTGCCGCCGGGAAGCCCTTGGGCCCCTCGACGCTCTGCGGCTCCCACTGGATGTTGCCGCAGCCCGTGACGGTGCCGTTGGCACAGAGCTTCTGCCGGCTGATGGGGGAATCCGTGTAGCCGTGGCTGCTGGCACTGCCGGTCGCGAACATGGAGACGCCCGCTATCGCTAGGCCGAGGACGGCCGCGCTTGCCCTTTTCCGCATGCTGTGTGCTCCTTGGAAACGTGGGGGATGTTCCGGGGGCTCTGCTGCGCGCAGGTTGTTGCGGTCTAGACCAAGTCCCAGATTATTGACGCGTCATGAACATGTCCAGACCAATGGGGGACCGGTTTCGCACCGCGGGCGCCGCTCGCCGTACGCCCGTCAGGCCCCGTCCCCCTTGCCGCGGCCGGTGTAGAAGGCCACGGTCAGGTCTCTGACCAGGGCTTTGTGCTCGTAGTCGTCGAGCTCGACGATGCCGCGCGCGGTCAGCCGGCCGACGGTGTCGTCCACCGCGTCGACCACGGACGTCAGCACACCGTCCCGGTGCTCGGCGTCGATGGCCGCCACGCGGCACCGCTGCATCGCGGCCGCGACCTCCGGGGCGTACTCGATCCCGGTCGGCTGCGCGGAGTAGATCTCTACACCCGCCGGCGCACACTCCGCCTTCAGCATCCGGGTCAGCGCGTCCCCGACGGCCTCGGCGTCGCGCAGCGTGCGGGTCTCTTCGAGGAAGGCGTCGGCCGGCAGCTGTGAGAGCACCCGCGCGAGCGCCGCCTCCACCTGGTCGCGCAGATACTGCTCGTGGTCCGCGATGCCGAGCGTGGCACGGACGGTGTCCGTGACCCGCCACACGACGAGGACGACCACGCGCAGCGCGGTGCCGCTCGCGTCCACGGCGGGCAGCGGCTCACTGCGCCAGTGCCGCAGCCGCACGTCCACGCGCCGGCGCAGCAGGAGCGGGGAGACCCAGAGCAGGCCGGTGCGCCGGACACTGCCCCGGTAGTCGCCGAAGAGCGTCAGCACCGAGGCGTACCCGACCCGCCCGCGTCCGAGGCCGCCGAGCGCGAAGAGCACCACGACCGCGAGGAGCGCGAGCGGTGCCCAGACGTCGATGCCGAGGCCGTCGTACGGGCGGCCGCCCAGCCCGAGCCGCGCGGTCACCGTGGCGGGCAGGACCCCGTGCCATCCCAGCAGGCCGAGCCCGGAGGCGATCGCGATCGCCGCGGCGAGCAGGGCGGACCAGCCGGGCAGGACGGGCCCGGGCCGTTCGGTGAGCCGGGGATCGGGCGGGGGCGCGGGCCGCATGGGCCTCTCTGCCCGGGGCGACCGGGGCATCGGAGGCCGCCGGGCCGCGGGCCGCCACTCCGGCACGCCCGGGCCGGTGCGTCTGTCGCCGACGGTCCCGTTGCCGGCGTCGTGACCGCCGTCGTCGCGGAAGAGCAGGTGTACGGGAATGGGGGCGGTGGTCTCGTTGGCGATGACGGGGTACCTGCGCCCCGCCCTCCGCGGGGCGGCCTCACCCGCCCCCACGGAGACGGCTGCCGAGGCGCGCGCGCCACCGTCCGGCAGCCCGGCACCCAGGTCCAGCGGGGCCACCGCGGCACCCAGGTCCAGCGGGCCCACCGCGGTACCCGTCCCCCGGCCCACGGCGGCGACCGCGTCCACCACGTCGAGGTCCAGGTCGAGGAGCAGGTCCATCCCGGCGTCCGCCCGGGCATCAGCCTGGCCGTCCCCGCCGGTCACCGTGGACTGCCCCGCCGGATCGCACACGTCGGCCTCGGTATCCGTGTCCGCCCGCGGCTCCGGCGCGCGTACCTTCACGAGGTCGACCCGGCCGACGACAGCGGGTCCGGACGTCGTGCCCGGTTCCGCGCCCGGCTCCCGCTCCGACGAGAGCGGGGGCGGGGGCGGCGAGGGCGGGGGCACGGTCTCACCGGACACCTCCACCGGCACCGCCTCGGCCGGGACCGGCGCACCGGCCACGCCGCGTCCGGGCCGGGCACCCCACTCGTCCTGTGCATCCCGCCCGCCCCACTTGCCCCACTCGTCCCGCTGATTCTTCGTGGATCCCATTCCCGCCTCCGTCATGTCCGTTCCGTCACCACACGCCGTCACACGAAGAGCCGGCGCCACGTCTCCGGCCCCGGATATCCGTCGGCCTCGCCTCCGCTCCAGCCCTGGGCCCGCTGGAAGGCTTCGACGTTGCGGCGGTCCGCCTCCGTCCAGCGCGGGCCGGCGCCCGCCGCGTAGTGCCTGCCGAATCCCTTCTTCACCAACTGGGCGCCCAGCCTCTGGACATGGCTGCTGGACTGCCCCGGCCGGAAGGCGCTCTTCCCCGGATAGGCCGGGGCGTGGCTCGCACCGCCGGCCGCCCCGGCGGTGGGGATCCTCCGCCCGGCGCCCCTGACCAGCAGATTCCAGGTGTCGGGTCCCGCAATGCCGTCCGCTTCCGGTCCCCTCCACCCCTGCGCCAGCTGGAACGCCCGCGTCGCGCGCCTGTCCGCGTCGGTCCAGCGCGGCCCCGCGGCGGTCGTGTAGTAGCTCTTGCCGCCCTGGGCCACGAGCAGCTTCCCGAGCTGGGTCACGTACGCGCTGTTCGCGCCGGGACCGAACTTCCCGGCACCCGGGAACGCCGTGTCCGCGCCGCTGCCGCCCGTCGCGCCGACGAGGCCGTTGTAGCGGTACGCCACGTATGAGGAGGAGTTGGTCCAGTACGCCATGGGCGTCGTCGCGGCGACGGTGTGCGGGCGGGTCTGCTCGTAGGCGAGGTAGTGACTGTGCGTGTCGTCGGCCCAGCCGCCGAAGATCGTGACGTGCGAACCCGCCGACGGGTCGGCCGGGTTGTGGAAGAGCAGCATGTCCCCGGGCTGCAGATCCGCCCGGGCGATCTTCGTCCCGTGAGCGGCCAGGCTGCCGGTCCACTCGTTGGTGCCGAGGTTCCAGGCCATCGACACATAACCGGAGCAGTCCTGCCGGTACCCGTCCGACCAGTACGCCGACATGCTGTAGGGGACCTTCGCGGACACCCATTTCCGGGCACGGTCGATGATCTCGGCCCGGGTCGTCGTGCGGGGCGCCGTGCCCGGGACGGCGGGCGGCCCAGGGGCTCCGCCGCCGCCCAGGGGCCCGACCGCGCCCTGCGGGTGGACCGGCTGCGGGTCGGTCGGCGTGTCCGCCCGGGCCCCCCGGCCGGCCGCACCGGCGGCGGCGTCGGCCGCTCCGCAGGACAGGACCACCCCCGCCGCCGCGACCAGCACCAGGGCCCGCCGCGCCCCGTGCGCGACAGGGTGGCCTCCGTACCGGACGGGCAGCGCGGCGGCTGTGCGCCGCTGGTGGGCGCACCCCGCGCAGACACAGTCGGCGGCGGGCTCGTACTCCTCGAAGCACACGGTCATAGGGCTCCTCTTCCCCTCGGCAGTCGTCAAGATCTTCCGTATCTCAACTTTCCCGGCATATCCCATGGTGACGGACTAAAGGGAAAAAACGACCATCCGACAGGCCGGGCCCGGAGGGAATTGGTGGGGAGCACCCCCGCCCATCGGGTAAAGTTCTCCAGGTCAGCAGGCGCCGTTAGCTCAGTTGGTTAGAGCAGCTGACTCTTAATCAGCGGGTCCGGGGTTCGAGTCCCTGACGGCGCACGCAACAGCAAGGCCCCCTCACCGAGCGTGAGGGGGCCTTGTTCGTGTGCGCGCCACGCGCCCGGCGCCGCGTACCGGCACACCACCCCGCGGGGCCGCACCCACCCCGGCGCCGAGGCGCCCCGGGGCGCCTCCGGTCACTCCCGTGCGCCCCCTTCGCGCGAGCCTCCCAAATCGGGTTCATCTCTCGTCAAGCAGCCCTTTTCACCCTTGCGATCACGCCACAGATCGGACAATCTGACCTGGTGCTCCACCCCGGGAGGCCCATGGACCCTGGGGTCGGAGGGGGTGGAACACCTGTCCCGATCCCCTCCCCGCGGGGCGGGGGCCCCGCACACGAGCGCATACGCAGAGGTCACGCAGACATCCTGCGTGCGGGGGGACAACCATGACGTCGACGCCGTCGGGCGACCGGCAGCACAACGACCCTGCCCGGACGGTGCAGTTGCGGATACCGCGGCAGCCGCTTCCGGGGGGACCGCGACGGCGCACGGCGAAGACGCTGCCGCGCTACGACTACGAGCACTACAGCAGGCTTGCCGGGCCGCTGACCCAGCCCGACCCGGACCGGCCGTACCGGGTCCGCTACCGCTCGCTCCTCTCGCAGGAGCCGCACCGGATCCGCGCGGCCCTGCTGCTCGGCGCGGCGCCGCTGGTCTCGCTCGGACTGTTCGCCTGGCTGATGCAGCCCGGGCACTGGACGGAGCGCGACCCGAACCTCGGCAACGACACGCTGCTCGTCCTCGACGTCGTGATGCTGGTGTCCATCGGTCTGATCGAGCTGTTCCGCACGATGAACGTCCTGTCGAACGCGCACGCGACGCTGGTGGCCCGCGACCCGGTCCCCGTCGTGCCGGAGAGCGGCACGCGCGTCGCCTTCCTCACGTCCTTCGTGCCGGGCAAGGAGCCCCTGGCGATGGTGACGAGGACGCTGGAGGCGGCCGTCCGGATCCGGCACCGCGGGCCGATGCACGTCTGGCTGCTGGACGAGGGCGACGACCCCGCGGTGAAGGAGGTCTGCGCCCGGCTCGGGGTGCACCACTTCTCCCGCAAGGGCGTCGCCCGCTGGAACAGGGCCACGGGCCCGCACCGCGCGAGGACCAAGCACGGCAACTACAACGCCTGGCTCGACGCGCACGGCGGGGCCTACGACTTCTTCGCCTCGGTCGACACCGACCACGTCCCGCTGCCCAACTACCTGGAGCGGATGCTCGGCTACTTCCGCGACCCGGACATCGGCTTCGTCATCGGCCCGCAGGTCTACGGCAACTACGACACGTTCGTCACGAAGGCCGCGGAGTCCCAGCAGTTCCTCTTCCACGCGCTGATCCAGCGCGCCGGCAACCGCTACGGCGCCCCGATGTTCGTCGGCACGAGCAACGCCGTCCGGATCACGGCCCTCCGGCAGATCGGCGGCCTGTACGACTCGATCACCGAGGACATGGCCACCGGCTTCGAGATCCACCGCCACCGCAACCCGCTGACCGGCCGGAAGTGGCGCTCCGTCTACACCCCGGACGTCCTGGCCGTCGGCGAGGGCCCGACCGCGTGGACGGACTTCTTCACCCAGCAGCTCCGCTGGTCGCGCGGGACCTACGAGACGATTCTCAAGCAGTACTGGAAGGGCTGGTTCTCACTCCCGGCGGGCACGCTCTTCAACTACACGATGATG
This sequence comes from Streptomyces clavifer, assembly GCF_036345975.1. Taxonomy (NCBI): domain Bacteria; kingdom Bacillati; phylum Actinomycetota; class Actinomycetes; order Kitasatosporales; family Streptomycetaceae; genus Streptomyces; species Streptomyces clavifer. Next base: position 2,783,185 of record NZ_CP107793.1, read on the forward strand.
ATCATCTTCTATCCGATGTCCGCCCTGAACTGGATCCTCGCGGCCCTGAGCTGCGCCCTGTTCCTGGGCATGGGCGCCTCCGGCGTGCAGATCGACCCGGTGATCTGGATGATGCTGTACGGCAACGCCTCGGCGCTCCAGATCGGCCTCTACGTATGGAACCGCCGCCACAACGTCTCGCCGCACGAACCGGAGGGGTCCGGCGGGCTCGCCGGCATGGTGATGTCCGCGCTCTCCGCGCCGATCTACGCACGCTCCCTCATGGACGCCGTGCTGCGCCGCAGGAGCTCGTTCGTGGTGACGCCCAAGGGCGACTCGTCCAGCCCGGACACGCTCTTCGGCACCTTCCGCATCCATCTGTTCTTCCTCGTGGTCTTCGGCGGATCGATCGCCGCGTCCTTCGTCCTCGGACACAGCCACCCGGCCATGCTGACCTGGGCCTGCCTGGCCCTGCTGATCACGGCGGCGCCGGTCCTCGGCTGGCGGTACGGCGTCCGCGCCGAGAAGCGGGGGCGCCGCGACGGTCCACCGGCGGGCGCCCCGCCGCAGGAGCCGCAGGAGCCGCAGGAGCCGCAGGAGCCGCAGGAGCCGCAGGAGCCGCAGGACAACGCACAGACCGCGCAGACCGCGCCAGGGGGACGTGACCGATGACCTACCGTCCGAGCAGCCGCACCCGTCGACTGGCGATCGGTACGGCGGTGGTCCTGGCACTCGCGGGGGCCAACGGGCCGTGGCTGTACCGCTTCGGCACCGAGCACTACCACGCGTACCGGATCGACAGACCCGCGTACAAGGCGGCGAACGGCCACTGGGACCTCCTGGACGTCCCCTCCGCCTACCGGATCAACACGATCCACGCGGCGCTGCTGCACACCGGCAAGGTGCTGCTCGTCGCGGGCTCCGGCAACAACCAGGAGAACTTCGACGCGAAGAGCTTCCGTTCGGTGCTGTGGGACCCGGCGAGCGACACGTACGAGAACATCCCCACGCCCGAGGACATGTTCTGCGCGGGCCATACGCAGCTGCCCGACGGGAAGCTCCTCATAGCCGGCGGCACGAAGCGGTACGAGAAGCTCGAGGGCGACGTGACCAGGGCGGGCGGCCTGATGATCGTCCACAACGAGGACCCGGACAAGCCGGTGACGCTGCCCGCGGGCACCCGGTTCACCGGCAAGGAGAACGGCAGGACGTTCGTCTCCAAGGACCCCGTGCTGGTGGAGAAGGCCACCAAGGTCTTCGACCGGAGGACCGGTGCCCACCTGCGCAACGAGCCCGGGCGGGGACGGATCTACGTCGAGGCACAGCGGTCCGGCACGAAGTACGAGACGGGTACGGAGGACAACTACCGGATCGCGGGCCTGTCGGGCTCCGACACCCGCAACGTGTACGGGATCGCGCAGAAGCTGGCCCTCGACAAGAAGGACTTCCAGGGGATCAAGGAGGCCTACGAGTTCGACCCGGTGGCGGAGAAGTACATCTCCGTCGACCCGATGAACGAGGCCCGCTGGTATCCGACCCTCACCACGCTGGAGGACGGCAGGGTCCTCTCCCTGTCCGGGCTGGACGAGATCGGGCAGATCGTGCCCGGCAAGGACGAGATCTACGACCCCCGGACGAAGGAGTGGGAGTACACCGGCATCGTCCGGAGGTTCCCCACGTACCCGGCGGTCTTCCTGCTGAATGACGGCACGCTCTTCTACTCCGGTTCCAACGCCGGCTACGGTCCCGCGGACGTCGGACGGGACCCCGGTGTCTGGGACCTGAGGACGAACACCTTCACGAAGATCCCCGGCATCGGCGACCCGGACAGGCTGGAGACGTCGGCGACCGTGCGGCTGCCGCCCGCCCAGGACGAGAGGTTCATGGTGATCGGCGGTGGCGGGGTCGGCGAGTCCAGGAGGTCCAGCGGGAAGTCCCGCCTGGTCGATCTGCGCGAGCCGCACCCGGAGTTCCGGGACGGCGCGTCCCTCTCCGAGGGCACCCGCTACCCGAGCGCCTCCCTCCTGCCGGACGACTCCGTGCTGGTCACGGGCGGTTCCGGGGACTACCGGGGGCGCGGCGGTTCGGACGTGCTGCAGGCCCGGCTGTACGACGCGGAGTCGGACACCTACGAGCGGGTCGCGGACCCCGCGGTCGGCCGCAACTACCACTCGGGGTCGGTGCTGCTGCCGGACGGCCGGGTCATGATCTTCGGCTCGGACTCGCTGTACGCGGACCGGGCGAACACCCGGCCGGGCACGTTCGAACAGCGCATCGAGATCTACACTCCGCCGTATCTGTACCGCGACGCCCGGCCGGAACTGACGGCGGGGCCGAAGCGGCTCCTGCGGGGCGGTTCGGGACTGTTCACCACGCTGCACGCCTCGTCCATCGCGTCGGCGAAGCTGATCAGGCCCAGTGCGGTCACGCATGTGACGGACACGGATCAGCGGTCGGTCGCGCTGGACCTGGAGAAGTCCGCGGACAGCATCACGGTGACGGTCCCGAAGAGCCGGGCCGTGGTGCCGTCCGGCTGGTACATGCTCTTCGTCACGGATGACGAGGGAACCCCCTCCGAGGGCACCTGGGTGGAGATCCCCTAGCGCCTGCGGCGGGACACCCGGTGCGGGCCCGTCCCGTCCGGAACGTACCCGGTGCGGGCCGGGGTGGGGCGGGCCCGCGTCGGGCGCCCTACTTCGTGGCGCGGGCCAGGTCCAGTGCGTACTCCGGGTACCAGTCCCCCGCCTTCGGCCCGCCCTTGCAGTCGCCGTCCGACTCCCCCGGCCGCTTGACCCACAGGTACGCGTCCACCAGCTCGTCGCCCGTGTCCGTCGTCGGCGGTTCGCCCAGTGCCCGCCCCGGTGGGTTGCACCAGGTCTCCGCGGGGTCGCCCCCCTCGTACGGGCCGTTGCCGTTGCGGCTCGTGTCGATCACGAAGGGCTTGCCGCCCACCTTCGCCGACAGGCGCTTGCCGAAGTCCGTACTGTCCTCCGTCGTGCGGAAGTTGGACACGTTGACCGCGAAGCCGTCCGCCCCGGCGATGCCCGCCCGCCGCAACGGCTCGTCCAGCGCGTCGGGCGTCTGCCATCCGGCGTTGCCCGCGTCCACGTACACCGTGGCGTTCGGCTGCTGCTTGAGCCGCTGGACCGCGCCCCTCAGCAGGTCGTAGCGTTCCTCGTGGAACTCCCGCGGCGTGCATCCGTCCACCAGGTGCAGCAGCGCGTCCGGTTCGAGGATCACGGTCGCCCGGCGGTCGCCGATGCCCTGGGCGACGCTCTCCAGCCAGGTCCGGTACGCGTCTCCGTCCGCCGCCCCGCCCCTGGAGAACTGGCCGCAGTCGCGGTGCGGGATGTTGTACAGGACCAGCAGCGCGTCCCGGTCGGCGTTCTCCGCCGCCTCGGTGAAGTCCTGCGTGGCGCCCCGCGGATCGTCCGGTCCGATCCACTCGCCCACCGGCTGCTCGGCGATCCTCCGGATCAGCGCGGCGTTCGCCTCGTCGCCGTCGCGCACGTAGGCGGCGACCTGCCGGGCGGCGTTCCCGTCGGGGTTGACCCAGTACGGGTCGCCGCGCTCGGGCTGCTGGTCGACCGCGGCGGGTCCGTCCTTCCCCCCGCCTCCGTCACCGTCGGACGAGGAGCACCCGGCGAGGAGCAGAGCCGCCCCGATCCCGGTCGCCGCACGCGTCATCGGCCCGGAGTGACTGCCGTACATCCATTCCCCCTCGTACCGATGCACTACCGGTCGAAATCCATCCTGGCACAGCGAGCGGGCCGAGGGACTGTTCCGCCCGGATCCGGACATCCTGTCAAAAACCCTCTGCGCCGCACCGGTGGTCCGTCCTAGAGTGTCCCTTCGTGTCAGGACGAACCACTCGACCTCCCGTGCCGTGCCGGGCTACTCCCGCAGCCCGTACACCGCGGTCGAGGACCGGCCCGGCCGGCGGCTCCGAGGGGGAGCGGACCTCCGGCCGGGCCAGGTGTCAGACGGGGTTCCTCCCGCCGCTCCTCTCGCCCGTCAGGTAGGCGGAGACGACCACGTTCGCCGTGTACGCCCGGGACGTGTGGTCGTACGTACCGCCGCAGGTGATGAGGCGGAGCTCCGCACGCCCGTCCTTCCGGGGCCCGTACGCCTTCTGCGCGTCGAAGCGTTCCCGGGTGAAGACCTGGACGTCGTCGACGGTGAATTCGGCGACCGTCCCGTCGGACCTGCTCACCCGGACCTTCGCGCCGGGCTGTGCCGCGCTGAGCCCGTAGAACACGGCCGGCTTGGTCTCCGTGTCGACGTGGCCGACGAACAGGGCGGCGCCCTCCGTACCGGGTTCGGTGCCGCTGCCGTACCAGCCGACGGTGCCCGGCTTCGCGTACGGCGGTGGCTCGATCGCCCCCTCGGAGTCCAGCTCACGCGGGGCGACGGGCGCGTCGATGCTGAGCGAGGGGATCTCCACGCGCTCCGGCGTGGCCCCGTCGAGCGGCTCGTGCGCCGGTGGCAGTGGTACACCCAGGGGACGCCCGACCGCCGCGACGTCGCCGGTCGTCGGAGCCGAGTATCCGCCGGTGGCCTCGCGGCCCCACAGCCAGAGTCCCAGCAGGAGTACGGCCCAGGCGACGCCGGTCAGCAACCGCCCGGTTCCGGCCGTACGGTTCGTGGCCGACACGTCAGTCCAGTGCCGAGCGGCGGCGGCGCGCACTGCGGAGCGCGACGGCGACGGCCGCTACGGCCCCCAGGGACAGTCCGATCAGCGCGTGCTCGGTGCCGGGGCCGTTCCGCTCCCCGGAAGCCGTGGCGGCCCGGTCGGCGGCGAGGGTGGCCGTGCCTCCGCCACCGGCCCGGACGGGGGCGACGGGCGAGGGGTGGCTGTGGCGGAGGACGGTGACCGTGCCGGTGGCACGGCCGTGGCCGTCCTTGCAGGTCACCCAGATCTCGTAGTCGTCGGGGGCGGCGTCGGAGCGGATCCTGGCCTCGGCGACGAGCCCCCTGCCGTCGGCGGGGGCGAAGTGCGCCTCGGACACGAAGGCTTCGGAATTCCCCCTGGCCGACCTGCCCTTGCCGCAGACGTCGACCCGGAGTTCCACCTCCCCGCCCGGGGAGACACGGGACGGGGTGACCGAGACCGAACCCGGGGCCTTCCGGCTGTCGGATTCGGGATCGGCCGGTGCGGCGGACGCGGGAAGGACCATGGCCGCGGCCGCCGCGGTGACACAGAACGTGAGGGTCAGTGAACGCATCGTAAACCTCCTGAGGGAAGGTTCACGCGCCCGTGGACGGGCCGCACGCGCTGACGGCCGTTCGGGTGAGGGCCGCGCGTGCGGACCGGACCGGTCCTCGCGCGCCCGGCCCGATCCTCACGGGAGGGCCTACTCCCCGGGCAGGTCCACGAGCTCGACCAGGTCGGCGATCGACTCGACGACCGTGGAGGGCCGGAAGGGATAACGGTCCATGTCGGCGGTCGTGGTCAGGCCGGTGAGGACCAGGAACGTCTGCATACCGGCCTCCAGGCCGGCGAGCACGTCCGTGTCCATCCGGTCGCCGATCATGGCGGAGGTCTCGGAGTGGGCCCCGATCGCGTTCAGCCCGGTCCGCATCATCAGCGGGTTGGGCTTGCCCGCGAAGTACGGGGACTTCCCGGTGGCCTTGGTGATCAGCGCGGCGACGGAACCGGTGGCGGGCAGCGGGCCCTCGGCGGACGGTCCGGTCTCGTCGGGGTTGGTGCAGATGAAGCGGGCGCCGCCGTTGATCAGCCGGATGGCCTTGGTGAGTGCCTCGAAGCTGTACGTACGCGTCTCGCCGAGGACCACGTAGTCGGGCTCGTGGTCGGTGAGGACGTAGCCGATGTCGTGCAGCGCGGTGGTGAGCCCGGCCTCTCCGATGACGTACGCCGTGCCGCGCGGCCGCTGGTCGTCCAGGAACTGGGCGGTTGCCAGGGCGGAGGTCCAGATGTTCTCCACGGGCACGTCCAGGCCCATGCGCTTCAGACGCGCGTGCAGGTCCCTGGCGGTGTAGATGGAGTTGTTGGTGAGGACCAGGAACGGCAGTCCGGAGTCCCGCAGCCGCTTGATGAAGGCGTCGGCCCCGGGGATCGGGGTGCCTTCGTGGATGAGGACCCCGTCCATGTCGGTCAGCCAGGATTCGATCGGCTTGCGCTCTGCCATGGGACGGGCTCCTGCCGTACGCGCTGTGCACTCGGGGTGCCGGACGCCGGCGGCACCGCGTTGTGCAGCGCCGACGCCCCGATTTTAGGCTGCCCGCCCGGCCGGGCGGAACCGCCGGGTCACCGGCAGCCGATCTTCACCGGCCGGCGACGGAGCGCGGCACCTTCCTGTCCCGGAGCAGGTCAGCGCACCCGGCGGATTCTCCGCGCCCCGGCCAGGGCGGCCGCGCCGCCGAGGAGGAGCGCGCCGGCCGTGAGACCGGTACCGGTCGCCGTCCCCTCCCGTCCGGTGCGGGCCAGTTCGGGGAGCGGGTTGCCGGCGGCGTCGAGGCGGGGAGCGTCCCGGCCCGTGCCGGCCTCCCCGTCGCCGCCCGTACCGGTCTCCCCGTCCCCGTCCGTGCCGGTCTCCGCGTCGCCGCCCGTACCGGTCTCCCCGTCCCCGTCCGTGCCCGTCTCCACCTCGGTTCCGTCGTCCAGGGCCCCCTCGACGACGGTGAAGCGGTAGTCGGCCGACTCCCCGACCCAGTCCCCGTCGCCGCCGCGCTGCTCCGGCCCCGACATCCGCTGGACGATCGCCGCGTTGGCGGTGACGGGTCCGGGCGGGGTGTCCGAGGTGAAGGCCATCCGGATCCGGACGGTGACCGTGTGCTCCGCCGGCACGGTGAAGCCGGGGAAGTCGTCGCCCTCTCCGCTGCCGAACACACCGATCTGCTCGTGGCGTTCGGTGGTCTCCCAGGTCACGCGGTGTCGGGTGTCCGGGTCGGACCGCTCGGAGAACTCCAGCTGGATCCGAGAGGGGCCGAGTGTGCGGTCCCGGTCGGTGAGCACCAGTACGGGGTGGATGGCGCGGCAGGTCTCCGCCGTCGTGTTGGTCAGGTCGAGGTACCAGGTGCCGTAGCCGCCGCCGGAGGCGTAGGTGTCCGGGCCGCCGTGGATACGGGTCTCGATCGGGAAGGACTCGGCCTCGGGCTCGCCGCAGACGGACTGCCGGCCTGCGACGGCGGGAGCGGGGGCCTCCGGTGCCGCGCCCGCCTGGGTGCTGCCGAGCAGGACGGCGGGTACGGCGAATCCGGCCGCCAGCCCGAACGTCCCGAGGGTGGAGAAGACCCGGCCGTCACGCAGTCGGTCAGTGGATCTGGGGGGCATGGAGGGACACCCTTCGCTGCTCGCGAACGACCGGCACGGGGTGCCGGATGCCGCGCACGACGCTGCCACGCACGCACGGGGGGTGCCACCGCCGGGGCGCGAATCCGCCCGACCGGACGGCCAAGTCCGCCCGAACGGCCCCACCGTCCCCTGTCCCGGCCCTCAGTCCTCCACGCCGCCCTCGCCCGCCCGGCCGAAGACGGGGGCCAGCACCAGTTGGGCGGCCCCTTCGGCGACCGGCCGGTCTCCGCCGCCCGCGACGGTGACCGGCACAGGGGCGCCGGTGCCGTCCCGCAGGGCGCGTTCCTCGATGACGGCGCGCACCCCGCCGACGTACGCGTCCTCGTCGGCGGCGACCGTACGGCCGCCGAGGACCACCCGGTCGATGTCCAGCAGCCCGACGAGGTTGGCCGCGCCCGCTCCGAGCACCCGTGCCGCCTCCGCGATGTCGCCGCGGGCGGCGGCGGCCAGGCACAGCGCCTCGATGCAGCCGCGCCCGCCGCAGCCGCACGGGGGGCCGTCCAGCTGAAGGGTCTGGTGGCCGAATTCCCCCGCGCCGGTCCGGGCTCCGCGGTGCAGGGTCCCGCCGAGGACGAGTCCGGCACCGAGGCCGGTACCCAGGTGCAGATAGGCGAAGTCGGCCTCGCCGCGCTCCCGCAGGGCGAGGCCGAGCGCGGCGGCGTTGGTGTCCTTGTCGACGACGACGGGCAGGCCGGTGGCCTCGGCGAGGACGTCCCGGAGCGGATAGCCGTCCCACTGCGGGAAGCCGGTGACCCGGTGGAGCACCCCGCTGCGGTGGTCCAGGGGGCCGGGAAGGGCGGCGCCCACGCCGAACACCCGGTGGTCCTCGGTCCGCGGGGCGGCTGCCCGTACCGTCTGGACCGCGTGGGCCGCCGTGGCGACGACCTCGGCGGCCGGCGCCCCGAGGTCGAGCGGGGCGGTCCGGGTCGCGACCGGGGCGCCGGCGAGGTCGACGAGGACGGCGGTCAGCTCGTCGCGGTCCAGGTGGAGCCCCACCGCGTGTCCGGCTTCCGGGACGAGGCGCAGCACCGTGCGGGGCTTGCCTCCCGTGGAGGCGAGCCGGCCGGCCTCGGTGGCGAGGCCCTCGGAGCGGAGCCGGGCGGTGATCTTGCTGACGGCCTGCGGGGTGAGTCCGGTGCGCTCCGCGAGCTCCAGCCGGCTGATCCCGTGCTCACCGGCCGCGCGGAGCAGGTCGAGCACGAGGGAGGCGTTGTGGTGGCGCAGGGCAGGCAGGTTCGCCCCGCCGCCGCTCCTGCTGTTGCTCCTGTTCACCACACCATTGTCCTCATCGCTTGCACTTTGGCAACAGCGTTGCTTAAGTGGTTCGCATGACTGCCAACGCTCCTCTTCGCGTCGGGCTCGTCGGCTACGGCCTGGCGGGCTCCGTCTTTCACGCCCCGCTGATCTCGGCCACCGAGGGCCTCGTCCTCGACACCGTCGTCACGTCGAACGAGGAGCGGCGGGCGCAGGCCCGCGCCGAGTTCCCCGACGTACGCTTCGCGGACTCGCCCGACGACCTCCTCGCGCGCGCGGACGAGCTGGACCTGGTCGTGATCGCCTCGCCGAACAGGACCCACGTCCCGATCGCGAAGGCCGCGCTGGAGGCCGGACTGCCGGTGGTCGTGGACAAGCCCCTCGCCGGTACGGCCGCCGGGGCACGTGAGCTGGCCGCGCTGGCCGACGAGCGCGGGCTGCTGCTGTCGGTCTTCCAGAACCGCCGGTGGGACAACGACTTCCTGACGCTGGCCCGTCTCGTCGAGGACGGTGAGCTCGGTGACGTGCAGCGCTTCGAGTCCCGTTTCGAGCGGTGGCGTCCGGAGCTCAAGGGCGGCTGGCGCGAGTCGGGCGACCCGGAGGAGATCGGCGGCCTGCTGTACGACCTGGGCAGCCATGTCGTCGACCAGGCGCTCACCCTGTTCGGCCCCGCGGTCCAGGTGTACGCGGAGTCCGACGTGCGCCGCCCGGGTGCGGCGGCCGACGACGACACCTTCATCGCGATCACGCACGCGAACGGGGTCCGTTCGCATCTGTACGTCAGCGCCACCACGGCCCAGCTCGGCCCGCGCTTCCGGGTGCTCGGCTCGAAGGCGGGCTATGTGAAGCACGGCCTGGACCCGCAGGAGGCAGCTCTGCGCGAGGGCGTCCGCCCCGCGGCCGGCACCCCCTGGGGCGAGGAGCCGGAGGAGCTGTGGGGCCGCGTCGGCGCCGGCGAGTCACCGCTGACCGGCGGCGGGGACCCGGTCCGTACGCTGCCGGGCGACTACCCCGCGTACTACGCGGCCGTGGCCGCAGCCCTGCGCGGCACCGGCGAGAACCCGGTGACGGCTCTGCAGGCCGCCGCCGCGCTGGACGTCCTGGAGGCCGCGCGCCGTTCGGCCCGCGAGGGCGTGTCCGTCACCCTTCTTCCGCACCACGACGAGGAGAAGCACGCATGAGCTCCATCGCTCCGACCATCTCCGAGCTGATCGCACAGGAGCGGCGCCTGACGCTGCCGCGCTTCGGCTACGACGACGCGTACGCGCTGGGCGGCCTGCTGGTCGCGCTCGCCCGTGACCGGCACGCCCCCGTCGCGATCGACATCCGGCGCGGCGCGCAGCAGCTGTTCCATGCCGCACTGCCGGGGTCGAGCGCGGACAACGACGCCTGGATCGACCGCAAGCGCAAGGTCGTGGAGCGGTACGGCGAGAGCTCCTACCTGGTCGGCACGCGCTTCCGGGCGAAGGGCACCACCTTCGAGGAGTCCTCCCGCCTGGACCCGGACACGTACGCGGCACACGGCGGTTCCTTCCCGATCGCGGTGGAGGGTGCGGGCGTGATCGGCTCGGTCACGGTGTCGGGTCTTCCCCAGGCGGAGGACCACGCGCTGGTGGTCGAGGCCCTTGAGCAGTTCGCGACGCGCCGCGCCTCCTGACCGGGCTGCGGTGAGGAGAAGGCTCCGCCGGTTCCGGCGGAGCCTTCTCCTCGTCCCGGGGCCGAGGCCCGGGGACGAGGAGGGTCAGGCGGTGACCAGGCCCCGCACCTCCGGGTGGTCGACCTCGTCGGGCAGCCGGTGGCCCAGGGCCGTCAGCCGGGCCGCGACGTCGGCCGGGCTGCGTCCCGTCAGGCTCGCGCTGCGCAGGACGTCGCCGAGATGGACGTCGTCCTGGTACGAGCGGTCGATCGTCTCCAGCAGCCGGATGTCCGCCTCGTCGGCGACCGCGGGCAGGTTCGCGTCCTCGTGCAGCCGGTACCCCAGCTCGGCCAGCCTCGCGGCGACCTCCGCGGGGCTCCGCCCGGTGGCGAGGGCGGCGCGCAGGATGTGCCGTACCAGCAGCCCCGCGGCCGTGTACCGGAGCAGCCAGGGCGCTCGGCCGTCGACGTTCGCGCTGAGGAGGACGAGGTCGTCGGGCTGCGGCGGCGCCGGTACCTCCGGCCGTCCGCAGCCCAGTTCGGTGAGCCGGCCGACGATGTCCTCGGGGGTGCGCCCCGTCTCCCGGGCGAGGCCGAGGATGTGCCCGGGCTCGTGGCTGCCGCGGTGGGTGAGGAGCGCCTCGTCGCCGGGCTCCGGGGTGTACGGGAGCCGGAAGCCGAGCGCGACCAGCCGCGTGGCCACGAAGTGCGGGCTGATGCTCAGGTCACGGGCGGTGTCGTGCACGTGGTGCGCCGGCACCTCGTCGCCCCAGTCGCGGCACTCCCGGTAGTTGGTGCGCTGCTCGAGGATCAGCATGACGTCGGCCGGATGGGAGGACTCGGGGAGCGGACGGCCGCCGTCTCCGCCGAGCCGGTAGCCGAGGGCGGTCAGCCGCCGTGCCACGTCGGCGGGGCCGCGTCCGGTGTGGCAGCCCACTTCGAGTACGTGGCGCAGGGGTACGGGCTCGGCGACGTCGAGCCACGGCTTCCCGTAGTCGGGCACACCCACTCTCCTGACCAGCGGGGCGTCGTCGGGCCGGACGGTGTCGGGAAGGGCGGTCCCGGCCTGCTGGATGTCTGCGTACCCCAGGGCCTCCAGCCGTGACACGAGGACGGCGGGGTCCAGTCCCAGCAGGGCCGCGGAGTGCAGCACCCGCCCGTACGGCACCTGTGTGCCGGGGTCCGGCCAGCGCAGTTCGCCCTTCCTGTCGCGACCGGAGAGCAGGAGGTCGTCCGGGTCCGGGGACTCGGGGGTGTGGGACATGGTGCGGGTGCCTTTCGGAGACGGTGGGTGGCGCGGCGGGAGCCCGGTGACGGCGGTCATTCGGAAACGGCGATGTACCGGCCGTGTTCCTGGCCCCACTCGGGGTTCCCCCCGTCGTCGACCTGCCGTGCGGTCAGGTCCACGCGCACTCCCCGCGGCTCCAGCTCCGTCCAGAGCCGCAGCATCATGGCGTGGCTGAGGAAGTGGTGGGAGAGGTCGAGCTCCCGCAGATGGGTGAGCGGCTGTCCGTGCAGCAGTGCCTCCGCGCCCTCGTCGGTGAGCATGCCCAGCGACAGGCTCAGCGAGGTGAGCCGGGGCACGACCGGTGCGGAGGCCAGCGCGGCGGCCAGCTCGTCCTGGATCGGACTGTTCTGCACTCCCAGGTGACGCAGCGCGGGCTTGCCCTTGCCGGAGAGCAGCGGGAGGAGGTCCTCGACCGTGGCGCCACCACCGTAGTGGTCGTCGCCCAGCCACAGCTCCAGGCGCTCCAGCGACGGCAGCTCGGCGGCGGCGATCTGCCGCACCGCCTCCGGGGGGAGTCCGCCGGACTCGACGCGCAGCACGCGCAGCTCGTCGTGGCCCCCCACGGGGAACCGCAGGCCTTCGCCGCCGCGCAGGGCCAGCTCCCGCAGGCCCGGGAACGCCTCCAGAAGGGGGGCGACGTCGCCCAGGTATATGGAGGAGACCATGGCCTCCTCGTCCTCCAGGTCGCCGAGGAAGATCGCTTCGAGCCCGGTCAGCCGGGAGTTGAGGCTGATGAGCGGCTCTTCCGGGAGCCCGGCGTTGTCGTCGCCGTACCAGGGGCAGCCGAACACCAGCGCCTTGACCTTCTCCAGCTCGACCGTCTCGGCGAAGCGCGCCCAGCAGGCTTCGGCACGCTCCAGGGGGTCGGGCTCGTAGGCCATCTCGACGACCTGGAAACGCCAGGCCACGGCACCCGGATCCGGCAGATCCGCAGGATCGGTGTACGGCGAGAAGGTATAGGTGGGCAGTCCGTGGAAATGCGCGAGGTGGTGCACATACAAGGCGGGACTCCTGACACGGCGGACCCGGAGCGGGCGTTCACCGCGTTCTATCAGGTGCCTCCGACAGGACTGCCGTGCGGCGTGATTCCTTGTGCCGCACGGCAGTTGGGGTACGGGCGGGCGGGGCCCGGCGCACAGGCCCCCTACGCGTCCTTGAGCTCCTGCCGCTGCCGTCCCAGCCCTCCGACCTCCAGCTCCACGACGTCCCCGGCGCGCAGGTACGGCTTCGGCTCGGGGCGGCCCATGGCCACCCCGGCCGGCGTGCCCGTGTTGATCACGTCGCCGGGGTAGAGCGTCATGAACCGGCTGAGGTAGCGCACGACCTCCCCCACGGGGAAGATCTGGTCGGCCGTCGTGCCGTCCTGCTTGAGCTCGCCGTTGACCCACAGCCGCAGCGGCAGCGCCTGCGGGTCGGGCACCTCGTCCGCGGTCACGAGCCACGGCCCCAGCGGGTTGAACGTCTCGCAGTTCTTGCCCTTGTCCCAGGTGCCGCCCCGCTCCAGCTGGAACTCCCGCTCGGAGACGTCGTGCGCCGTCGCGTAACCGGCGACGTGTCCGAGCGCCTCCTCGGCGGAGTCCAGGTAGCGGGCGGTGCGGCCGATGACGACGGCGAGCTCGACCTCCCAGTCGGTCTTGCGGCTGCCGCGCGGCACCAGCACGGTGTCCTCGGGGCCCACGACCGTGTCCGGGGCCTTGAAGAACAGGATGGGCTCCTCCGGGATCGCCGCCCCGGTCTCGGCCGCGTGGTCGTGGTAGTTCAGCCCGATGCACACGATCTTGCCGATCCGGGCGACCGGCGGCCCGATGCGCAGACCCTCCGCGTCGATCGGGGGCAGCACGTCGGGTGTCTGCGCCGCTTCCCGTACGCGGGCGAGTGCCGAGGCGTCGGCGAGCAGGTCGCCGTCGATGTCGGTGACCAGGCCCGAGAGGTCACGCAAGGTCCCGTTACGGTCAAGCAGTGCAGGGCGTTCCGCGCCCGCCGTACCGACTCGAAGCAGCTTCAACGGTCCATCTCCCCTTGGTCGAGATCGAGCCCGTCGGTGGGTTGCGGCCAGCGAAAGGCTTGGTCGATCCTCCAAGACATCGGATCACTCTGCAAGACCCTGTTCACTTACTGGACCGGTCTCCCTCTGCGGATTCCGCCGCGCACCGGCCGACCGTCCGCCCAACGGTGCGGGATGCGAGGGACCGGTGTCCCTGCGCCCGGTCCCGGGTACGCGGTGCGACCCTCCACCCGGGTGAGGAGGAACGGTTTCTCCGGAGGCCGTTGGAGTGTTGGTACGTGTGGCGCCGCCGGAAGCCGGGGCAGCGTGGGACCGAACCCCCACCTTCTTCCAGAGGACTTCTCCCATGCGCCTTCGCCACCACGTCGCCGCCGCCCTCGGCGCCCTCACCCTGGTCGTCACCCTGCCCAACGCGGCCTCGGCCGCCACAGGTCAGTTCAGGTACACGTACGAGACCGGCGAGGGTTACGAGGCGGTCGGCTTCCTGAACAACCCGCGGAGCGGGGAGTGCGTCAGCCTGTCCGGCGCCGGCCTCGACGCGCTGCCGCCGGCGTACGCCCCGAAGAACCTCACGAACGCCACGGCCACGGTCTTCCTCGCCGCCGACTGCGAGGGCGACGTCTTCTACACGCTGCGGCCCGGCGGAGGCGCCTCGGAGCGCCTGGAGGTCCGCTCCGTGGTCTTCAGCTGATCGGCCCCGTCCCGGACGGCCGGGCGTGAGCCCTCCCGGATGTCCGCCCCGGGACACCGCGTTCGCCCTCGGGTCGGTCCGGTCGGTCCTCTTTCCGCTTACGGACGGCCTCGGCCCGGTCCGGCGGAGACCCCGCTCGCCTCGGCCCGGTCCGGCATAGACCCCGGGTCCGGGAGTTCCTGTTCGCGGGAGACCCGGGAGCCGCCCGCGAGTGGCTCCCGGGCCCCCGCTTGCGCAGCCCCTGCCGGGCATAAGCCGTGCCCCGTCGGCGGCCCGCCTCAGAGCGCGGGCGCCGGGGCGGCGTCCACGACCGGGGTGTCCCGGTAGAGGTACGCCCGCTCGATCGCGGTCCAGGTGGTGCTGGTGACGATGTAGAGCGCGGCGGCCAGCGGCACGAAGGCCACGGAGAAGAGCGTGAGGAAGGACATCAGCGGCATGACCTTCGTCATCGCCCCCATGCCGGGCATCGGCTGTCCGTCCGGGCCGGCCGCCGGGGTCACCGGATTCGCCGCCATCTGACGCTTCGTGCGGCCGTAGTTGAACGTGGCGACGGCGGTGACGATCACGAAGAGCGCCAGGTAGACGAGCCCCTGCGCACCGAGGGGCCCGCCGTCCGCGAGCGCGTTGTGCCAGCGCTCTCCGAGCGGGGCGGTGAACAGCTCGTGGCCGAGGAGCGAGTTGGGTTCGCCGCCGATCCGCTGGCTGGAGAAGAGGTGGTAGAGCAGGAAGAAGGCCGGCATCTGCAGCAGGCTGGGCAGGCAGCCGGAGAGCGGCGAGACCTTCTCCGCGGCGTGCAGCTCCATGAGCGCCTTCTGCATCCGCTCGGGGTTCTTGGCGTGCTTCTTGCGGAGCGCGGTGATCTGCGGCTGGAGCTTGGTCCGGGCCTTCTGGCCGCGCGCCGCCGCCCGCGACAGGGGGTGCACGGCGAGCCGTACGAGGGCGGTGAACAGGACGATCGCGGCGGCCGTGGACGCGGTCTGGAAGAACGGCTGGAGCAGATCGGCCAGTGAGCCGACCAGGCTCGCGAAGGCGGACATGAAAGCGGACATGGGTGAGCCCTCCGGGGGTCTCGTCGTGCCGGGGTGAGTGGAACTCGGCAGGACGACCCGCGCGGGGAGTACGGAGAGGTGCTGGTCCCTACGCGGCCGTCAGGAGGGCGTGTCCGGGCGCTCGGGGCCTCGTGCGCCCCCTGGCGTCGGGATCGCGTTGAGGCAGGAACGCGGTGCGCTTCTCGCGGTCGCGCATGGCGGTGCGCACCCGGGTGCGGGGCACCGGGGCCGCGCAGCGGGCGCTGATGACGGAGCAGACGAGGAGCGCGGATCCGGCGGCCGCGGTGGCCGCGAGGGCGACGGCGGCGGAGAGGCTGCCACCCTCGGCGAGCAGGACCTCGGTGAGGAACAGGACGAGGAACGCGGCGGGGCGGAGCACGGGCCGGAGCAGCTGGGCGACCCCGCGGCGTACACAGCCGGTGTCGCTCATCGGTGCCTCCCCTCCGTGCCGTGCGGCGCGTGCGCGCCCGTGATGTGTCCTTCAGCCGTTATACACGATCGGTCTCCAGCGGCTGGAGGAGCCGGCGGGGGACGAGCAGGGCCCGGCTGACCGGATCGGCCGGGTCGGGGTCCAGTCCGGGGCCGGGCCGCATCTCCACGTCCTCGGGGTCGACGCCGGTCCAGCAGGCGGGGCACTGGCCGAAGGCGCCCAGCTCGGTGCCGCACGCGGCGTGCACGAAGATCCGCATGGGGAGGGTGCCGGGGAGGTGCTCGCGGCCCCAGAGGCCGAGCGAGCGCACGGTGGGCCAGAGCGCCCTGCCGCTGCCGGTCAGCACGTACTCGTCGCGCGGGGGCGATTCCTGGTAGCGGCGCCTGACCAGCACACCGGCCTCGGTCAGGGCCTGCAGCCGGGTGGCGAGGACGGCGCGCGGGATGCCGAGGTGGGAGAGGAAGTCGCTGTACCGGCGCACGCCGTAGAAGGCGTCGCGCACGACCAGCAGGGTCCAGCGCTCACCGACCACTTCCAGCGCGCGGGCGATCGAGCACTGCTGGGTCGCGTAGTCCTTGCCGAGAGCCATGGGATCACTTTACCTCCACTGGGTTCGATGAATGAACTGACCATGTTAACGTGGCCGCGTCCGGTGAGTTCATTCACCGAACTCACTCGACGGGGTCGAGCCCCGGAAGGACGTCATGACCCAGCAGCCCGTACGGACCGAGCCCGCACCCTCCCCGCACGCACGGCCCGCACCCGTAGCCGCCCGAGCGCACCGGCCCGGTGCGACCCTCGCCGTCACCAGCGCCGCCACCACCGTCGCGCTGATGAACTACACCGCGCCGATGACGACGCTCCCGGACATCTCCGCCTCCCTCGGCACGCCGGCCGCCGTCCAGGCCTGGCTGCTCAACGGCACCCCGCTCGGCCTCGCCGTCCTCCTCCTCGTGGCGGGCAGCCTCGCCGACGACTACGGCCGCCGCAGGCTCTTCCTCCTCGGCACCCTCGGCCTCGGCCTCACCACCGCGCTCGGCGCGCTCGCCACCTCGACGCTCGGCTTCACCCTCGCCCGGGTCGGCCAGGGCGCGGCGAGTGCGGCGATCCTGGCCACCAGCCTGGGCCTGCTGGTCGGCGCCTATCCGGTCGGCCACGCCAGGATCAGGGCGATGGGCGTGTGGGGTGCGTTCGTGAGTGCCGGCATAGCGCTCGGCCCGCTGCTCGCGAGCTCGCTCGGCACCGTCGACTGGCGGCTGACGTACCTCGCCCTGGGTGTCGGCGCCCTCGTCACGGCTGCCCTCGCCTTCCGGGTGCTCACCGAGTCCCGCGCACCCCGGGCCGGCCGCCCCGACCTGGCGGGCGCCGCCGTGCTCGGACTGGCGATGACCGCACTGCTGACCGCGCTGACGCTGGGCCGGGACGGCTGGCTGCGCACGCCCGTGGGCCTGCTGCTGCTGACGGCCCTGGCCCTGACCGCCGTGTTCGCCGCGGTGGAGCGGCGGGCCGCCGCCCCGCTGATCGACCTGGCGCTGTTCCGCAGCCGGGCCTTCCTCGCGTCGGCCGCGGGCGGCCTGTTCACGGGGCTCGCGGTGATCGGCCTCTTCAGCTACCTGCCGACGCTGCTCCAGCACGCGCTCTCCCTCTCGGCGCTCGACTCGGCCTGGCTGTTCCTGCTCTGGTCCGGTACGTCGTTCGTCACGGCGCTCCAGTCGCGCCGGCTGGCGGGCAGGGTGGCGGCCCGCCACCAGCTGGCGGCCGGATTCCTGCTGCACGGCCTGGCGGTGCTGCCGCTGCTGGGCACGCTCACCGGCGGCTCCGGGAGCGCGAGTACGCAGGTGTGGCTGCGCCTGGTGCCGGCCCTGATCGTCGCCGGGATCGGCAGCGGTCTGCTCAACGCGGCGCTGCCGCGGCTGGCGGTCGAGTCCGTGCCGCCGGAGCGCGCCGCCATGGGTTCGGGGGCCAACAACACGGCCCGCTACCTCGGCTCCTCGGCCGGTGTCGCCGTGACGATCGCGGTGGCAACGACGCCGTCGGGTGCGGACGCGGCGGTGCTGGTGTCGGCGGGTACGGCCCTGGCGGCAACGGTGGGCGTCCTGCTCCTGCGGGAACGCTGAGCCGGGACCGCGGGCGGGGTGGGCTCCCGTCCCGCTCGGGTGCCCGGCGGGCCTTCCCCGCCCCGCCCCTCCGCCGGGAGGGAAGGCCCCACGCACGTCCCGCCGGGAGCTCCGGCCCCACGCACCTCGCACGCGGGCGCGGGCCGTTCCCCTCACGGCCTTGTGGCCTCCACCACGGCTCCACCCCGCGCTCTCTCACCTCGCCCCCGTACCGCAGTACGGTGTGGTTCATGCGCCCCGACACGCCTGCCGACCACACCACCGAAGCCGAGCGCCTGCTGCGCACCGCGGCGCAGTACCCCGAGGACCACGAACCGCTGTTCCTCCAGGCCGCGGCCCATCTGGAGCTCGCCGGAGACCGCGCCCGCGCCACCACCCTCTATGACGAACTGCTCGGCTCCCCCGCGACGACCGTCGAGAACCCGCACCTGGTCAAAGCACTCAAAGCGGCCAATCTCTGGGAGTACGGCCACGAGGCGGAGGCCCGCGCGATCATCGACGGCATCCGTGCCTCGGCCCCGCTCGACGCGTCGGCGTGGGAGATCGCCGCTGAGACCCTGGAGGGCCATGACGAGCTGGAGCCGGCCCACGACTTCTTCTCGACCGCGCTGACGCTCCTGCTCACGCCGGGCGAGGAAGTCCCGTACGCCACGCAGTCCTTGCTGATCGGACGCCACCGGGTGCGCAGGCTGCTC
The DNA here is from genome assembly GCF_036345975.1 of Streptomyces clavifer. Lineage (NCBI taxonomy): Bacteria > Bacillati > Actinomycetota > Actinomycetes > Kitasatosporales > Streptomycetaceae > Streptomyces > Streptomyces clavifer. Next base: position 2,801,643 of record NZ_CP107793.1, read on the forward strand.
GGCGTCGGCCACGACGCGTGGGACGAGCTGGCCGACACCCTGCACACGGCCGCCGTCCCCCTCGACGAGCTGCACGACCCGAAGCGCCTGTGGTCGCTGGGCTCCTCGGACCCGGGCGAGCTGCAGGCGGAGATCACCCGGCTGCGCGCCGAACTGGGCACCTACCGCACGGCGTTGTCCCGCCCGTTCCCGGTGGCCGTGCTGCACTGGCCCGAGGACGAGCTGCGCGAACTCCTCACGGCGTACCCGGAGCTGAATCAGGAATACGCCGGACACCAGGACCATCTGGCCCGCCTGGAGGCGGCGTTGCGGGACCTGCACACCACGGGCACACCGAATCTCGGCATCGTCACGGGCACGGTCCCCTCGTACGAGGCGTTCGCCGCGTCGGAGGCCGCCTCGCCCTCGGACCCGGATCTGCTCCCCCAGTACGCCACCACCCTGGCCGCCCGCGGGCGTGCCGTCCCGTGGCCCCCGGCGCGCAGCGCGGCGTGCTGGTGCGGCTCGGGACGCGCGTACCGGGAGTGCCACGGCGGTGCGTAGAGGGACTCCGGAGGTACGGGAGTACGGGCGGGCGTGAGCACTCCTGGGATCACCCGCTCGTCTGTTCCGGGGGCAGTGACTGTTCGGTCCAGACGGTCTTGCCGCCCGGCGCGTAGCGGGTGCCCCACTGCGTCGCGAGCTGGGACACGATGAAGAGGCCCCGCCCGCCCTCGTCGATCGTCCTGGCATACCGCAGGTTCGGGGAGACGGAGCTGGCGTCGCGGACCTCGCACATCAGCACCCGGTCGAGGACGAGGCGCAACTCCAGCGGCGGCAGCCCGTAGTGCACCGCGTTGGTGACGAGTTCGCTGACGATCAGCTCGGTCGCGTATCCCGTGTCGCCGTCGAGGTTCCAGTCGGCGAGCTGCCGGGTCGCCAGACCGCGGGCGGCGGCCGGGGCCGAGCTGTCGTGCGGGAGGTTCCAGATGCCGAAACGGTCGGCCGGAATGCTGCCGGTGCGTGCCAGGAGCAGGGCGGCTCCCTGGAGGTCGACGGTGGCGGGGAGCGCGTAGGCGGCCTCGTCGCACAGCTCGGGCAGGGAGCGGCCGGGCCGGCCGTCGGGCCGGTGGCGGGGATGGTGGCCGGGAGAGTGCTCCGCCTCGGTGAGCACGCGGCGCAGTGCGCCCATGGACGACTCCACATGGGCTTGGAGCGCACTGCTGCAGAAGGCGAGCAGGCTGCCCTCGCGGAGCGGAAAGGTGCTCGCCGCCACGCTGGGCGCCCGTTCCTGGGAGCCGAGCGGAGGGCCTTCGGCCAGACCGGCCACGGACGCGGCACCGTCCGGGCCGACGACGAGCGGGGCCGGATGGCCGGCCGACGCGACGGTGCACGTGCGGCTGAACGGGTCGTAGACGGCGTACACGCAGGTCGCCGCCGGCATGCTTCTGCGCAGCGGATCGCTCGGCGGCAGCTCGGCCCGCTCCTGCACCAGCCGCGACGCGGTGTCGTACAGGCGGGCGAGCAGCTCGTCCGGCTCCAGGTCGAGCTCGGCGAGGGCGTGGATGACGGTACGGAGCTGGCCCATGGTGATGGCCACGTGGATGCCCTGCCCGGCAACCTCCCCGATGACCAGGGCCGTACGTGCCCCGGGGAGGGCGATCGTGTCGAACCAGCAGCCGCCGCCCGCTCCCGGCAGTACCAGGTGCGCCGTTTCGACAGCGCCGTGGGACGTCGGGCCCCGGGGGAACAGCCGGTGCTGGAGAGTACTGGCGATGGCGCGCTCGTGGACGTACCGGCGGGCGTTGTCGATGCTGAGCGCGGTCCGGGACGCCATGTCCTCCACGACCGGGAGGTCGTCCTCGGTGTACGGATCGGAGTCCTCGCACCGGTAGAGGCTGACCAGGCCGAGGACCGCACCGCGCACGGTCAGCGGCGCCACGACGAGGGTGTGGGCTCCGCTCGTCCGGATCGCAGCGGCGCGGGCGGGGTCGGCGTCGGCCCACGGCACGTCCACGAGGGGAACGAGGCGCGGCCGGGGGTCGGACAGCACGCGCTGGAAGGGGGTGGCGGGGAGGACGGCGCGTACATCACCCACCGGATGGGCCGGATCAGCGCTGCGGGCCCCGAAGGCGGCCCGGCGCAGCGGGACTCCGGGGACGGGCGGACCCGTGGGCAGGTCCTCGCCGCGCAGCACCGAGTCCACGACCTCCACGACGGCGACGTCCGCGTACCCGGGAACGACCGCGTCGACGAGGTCGCGGCAGGTGGTCTCGACGTCCAGGGTCCCTCCCACGACTCCGCGGACCGCGGAGAGCGCCGCCTCCCGGGCGCGGGCTCCGACGCGTTCCGTGGCGTCGGTGACGGACACGACCACTCCCGGGATCCCGTCCGCCCACTCGGGCTCCAGCCGGAACGCCGACAGGGACAGGGTGCGCCTCCCCGGTACCCCGCCGGACGGACGTGCGCGGAACATCCGCTCGCCACCGGTGCCGCCGGTCCGCAGTACCTCACGCACCGAGGCATCCACCGCCTCGGGGTCATCGAAGCCGTACACCTCGGCGAACGGACGCCCGCGCAGGCGCTCGGAGAGCGCCGCTCCCCCGGACGGATCGGTGACGCGTACGACCCGGAGGTCCCTGTCCAGCACATGGACCCGCACCCGGGCCTTCGCGAAGAGCACGTCCAGCACGGCCGGTCCGAGGACGCGCTCGCCCTCCCGGGGGCCGTCGCTCTCACTCCAGACACCCCAGTGGGCCCCGGGATCCGCCGAAGGCAACAGCCGCAGGCCTGCCGTCCCCCGGTCCAGGTGCTCCCCGGCCGCCAGTACGGCCATGACCTGCTGCCCGACGGCCGCGTCGGCCGTGAGCCCGAACCGCCACTCGGCCGCCGCGCTCCACCGGGTGACCATTCCGTCACCGTCCACGGCCATCAGAGGCCCGTCAGCCATGAGCCCAGCTCCTTCGCCCCGCCACGGGACCCTGGGCGAGCCCCCGCGCGGCGCTGCGTCTTCCGAACCAGGATCTGCCCCGCGTCCGCCGCCCGCTACCGGAGCGGCCCCCGCGACCGGTGCTCGGATCCGGTCCCGGGCCTTCCCGGGCCATCAGGACCGGGAAGGCCCGGCGCCGGGACCGGGAAGGTCGGAGGGCGGCCGCCGGGGAAGTCCGGAGGGCGGCCACCGATGAGTCTCGGACGTACGCGCAGTCATCAGCACGACAGAACGTCGATCTGATCAGATGATCACCCGACCATGAACGACGAACGACGCCGAATGCCGAACACCGAAAGCCGAACGCACACGGACAGGACGCAGCGAGATGACCGAACCGGTAAAGGGCCCCGCGAGCTACTTCCCCTCGATCGAGAAGAAGCACGGCCGCCCGATCGCGGAGTGGAAGGACCTCATCCGCACATCCCCCCTGACCAAGCACATGGAGCTCGTCTCCTGGCTCAAGACGGAACACGGCCTGGGTCACGGCCACGCCAACGCCCTGGTCGCCCACACACTCGCCGAGGACAGAGCCGCGTAGCCGGCGCAGGGGCGGGGCGACCGCCGGTCTCGTGTCCGTCACGATTCCGGCACCCGCCCGGGGGCGGGAGCGGTGCACGCCAGGATGAACGCGTGAAGATCGCCGAACTGGTACTGAAGTACGTCGAGGCCCTCGTCTGGCCCCTGGTGACCGTGGCCCTGGTCTGGGGCCTTCGCGGACACATCAGGGAGGCCATCGGACGGCTGACCCGGCTGGAAACACCCGCGGGGAGCATGGAGTTCGCCCAGGAGGCCCGCGAGCTCCTGGACGAGGCGCAGCGCCTGACCGTGCCCCGTCCGCACGTGCCGAGCGAGCAGCCCGCCCCTCCGGAACCGGCACGGGATCCCGTCCCCGCACCGGCCACGGACGAGGACTTCGTCCTGCCACCGCCGTTCCCGCAGGCAGGGGGGTCGGACCCCGGACCGCCGATGCCGCGGTGGGTGTACGGGGGCGAGAGGGTGTACGGGGGCGAGGCCGGGTCCGCGCCCGAGCAGGCTCCGAACGCATCAGCCGACGCCGACGGGAGCGACGAGCGGGGAGCCAGCCTGCGCATGGTCCCCCGGCGCCTCCGGGACCGCATCCTGCTGCGGGAGCTGTTCACGGAGGCCATGGCGCTGGTCCCCGCCACCCCCGTCGGAGCCGTGGTCACCGCGTGGACCACGCTCGAAGGCTTCTGCGCGCACGTTCTGGAACGCCACGAGGTCCCCGTGGACCGGGCCCGGTCCGGCGCCCACGTCAGCCGGCAGCTGATGGCGGGGCTGGGCGGGCTGGGCGTGTCCAGCCAAAGCCGGGAAGTGGTCCGCCGGCTCCGACGACTGCGCGACACCGCCGTGCACCGGCCCGAGGCGGTCACGCCCGAGGCGGCACGCGACTTCGTGGCCGGCTGCCGCTCGGTCGCCTCCGAGCTGCAGCAGTACGACAGGGCCCCCGGGACGGGCCCGGCCGGTGGGACCCGAACACCGCCCGGCGCTGTCAGCGGCCACGCCTAACCTGCGTACATGACCGAGACGACCGGCACCGACGACGACCGCCGCTTCCCTCCGGCCCTGGCCGAGGTGGCCCGGGTGGAGTTCCCCTACGAGGACGACCACAGCGTCGACTTCGAACCGTACGAAGCCTTCGAACCCGCCGAGAAGACGACCGACTGGCTCCGCCACTGGACCGGCGACCACGACCTGGACGGCGACGTCTACCGCGTCTTCGGCCAGGACGGCACGGGCGGCCTCGCCGCCCTCTGGCTCGCCCGCCCCGGCCGCCCTCTGGCCGACCAGCCGGTGGTGTTCATGGGCTCGGAGGGCGAGAACGGCGTGGTGGCCGGGAACCTCTCCGACTTCCTGTGGGTCCTGGCGGACGGCCTCGGCCCCTGCGAGGTCGTCGTGTTGCAGGACGACACATCGAACCCCGACGCGGCCCTGACCGAGCTCGCCGAACGCCACGCGACGACGCCGCGCCGGCCGGCAGCGGAGATCATCGCGGCGGCACAGGCCGAGTTCCCCACGTTCGAGGAGGACCTCGAGAAGCTGTGCCGGTGACGGGGTTGGACCAACGAGCCGTACGAACGCCGGGCGCCCACGGTCCAGCCCGGTTCCAGCTCCCACTTCGGACAGCGCAATTTCGTCATCCTTGATCGCGAAGCGGACGAAGCGTAGGACAATCGACAGTAATGAACACCGCAAGGCCTTCCTCTCCTGAGGTCTCCGCCAGGATGAGCCGCCAGGCGAGCCGCGACACCGCACCCGAGGTGGCGGTCCGGAAGCTGCTGCACGCGTCCGGCTACCGGTACCGCCTCAACGAGCGGGTGCCTCAGATGTCCCGTCGGACGATCGACATCGCCTTCCCGCGGGCGAAGGTAGCGGTGTTCATGGACGGGTGCTTCTGGCACGGCTGCCCCGAACACGCCACGCAACCGAAGTCGAACGCGGAGTGGTGGCGGCAGAAGCTCGACAAGAACATGGCACGGGACTCGGAGACGACGGCGCACCTGGTCGCCGAGGGGTGGACGGTCCTGCGCTTCTGGGAACACCAACTCCCGGCGCAGGTAGCCGAGGTGGTCGCGGAAGCCGTCGATCGCGAGAGGCCCGCCAGGCGGGCAACACAAGGGGGCGGGGGCTCATGAGCGGATTGCGGTTCGTGGATGTCTGCGCTGGCGCGGGCGGGCTGGCGTTGGGCTTGGAACAAGCAGGCTTCGACCCGGTGCTGCTGTTGGACAACAAGGCGGTGGCCTGCGACACGCTGCGCCTGAACCGACCGTCGTGGCACGTGATGGAAATGGATCTCCTGGAATTCGTCCCGGACGAGCACCCGAAGACCTACGACGTGGATCTCCTTTCGGCGGGCCCGCCCCGGGTGAAGTCCAGCGCGACCACGGCGAGGAAGGAGACGGAGGAGGAACAGCGCCTGCTGGAAGCGGCGATCCTCCTCACCCACTCCATCCAACCCCGCGCCCTCCTCGTCGAGAACGTGCCGGGTCTCGTGTCGGCTTCGGCATTCGAACCTCTGCGCTCGTTCATCCGCGAGGAGCTGGAGCATCTCGGATACCGGCTGCACTGGTTCGTCCTGAACGCGGCCGACTTCGGCGTACCACAGGACCGCAAGCAGGGCGTGCTGGTCGCACTGAAGGAGCGGTATTCCAACCTCTTCCGGCCGCCGCTGCCGACGGTCAAGGAGCACGTGTCGGTAGGCAAGGCGCTCCACCGTTCGGTGGCCGCCCGCGGGTGGCTCGGCGCTGACGCATGGGCATCTCAGGCACTCAGCGTGGCGCCGACGCTTGTCGGTGGCTCGGACAAGCGCGGCGGAGCGGATCTGGGGCCGACAGGGACGAAGAGGGCATGGGCGCGGATGAGGGTCAATGGAGGCGCCCTGGCCGATGAGGTCCCGGGGCCCGACCTCGACAGTTCCGCCGACATGATCAAACTTACGGACTCGCAGGCTGCGCTCCTTCAGGGGTTCCCACGTGAGTGGCAATTCGCAGGCAGAAAGACCGCGCGGTACCGGCAGATCGGTCACGCCTCACCACCACCGGTCGGGGCCGCTCTGGGACGAGCACTCGCAGTCGCCCTGAAGCGCTGATCCTTCTGGGGCCGACGGGCCCACCGGCCGGCTACACTGGCTCATCATGACCTGCCCAGTTCCTCCGTCACTCCCGCGTGCGAAATTCATGATCGTCGATCTTTTCGCAGGTCCCGGTGGTCTCGACATCGCCGCCACGATCATGGACGAAGTAGAGAGCATCGGCGTCGAATGGGACGACGCGACCCGTGCAACGCGTCGGGCGGCCGGACTTCTGACCACGACGGTGAAAGATGTCGCCGCGCTCGGTCCGCGCGACGACGAGGTCGCCCGAGCGAACGTCCTCACCGGCGGGCCTCCGTGCCAGTCCTTCTCCGTCGCGGGCAACCGTAAGGGCCACAAGGCTCTGGAACAGGTCAAGGCACTTGCCACGCAATTGGCCGGCCATGACGAACTCAAGCAGTTCGAGGCCGCGTGGAAAGAGGTCAAAGACAAGACGGACAAGATGTCCGACGACCGCACCGGCTTCGTGCTCCAGCCCTTGCGCTGGATCATGGAGGCCAAACTCGGGCGAGGCAAGCCGTACGACGTGATCGTCCTCGAGCAGGTGCCCACCGTTCTGCCGGTCTGGAAGCACTACGCCAAGCTCCTCCGCCGAGTCGGCTACGCCGCCGACGCCCATGTTCTCCACTCAGAGGATTTCGGCGTCCCACAGACACGCCGGCGTGCGGTGTTGATCGCTCAGTGGGACCCGGAGAATGTGGACAGGCCTGTCCAGTTCCCCACCGCTACGCACCAGCGCTACCGCAAGGGAATCACTCGCCTTCTCCAACAGGACACTCCGGAGTGCGAAGACCAGGGGGCGCTGTTCGCCGCACCTCAAAAGGGGAAGAGCCCGGTCAAGCCTTGGGTCGCCATGCAGGACGTGCTCACCGAGCGTCCGTCCGACTTCGAGGTGGTCTCCAACTACGGCTCGGGGGGCGACCCCAAGAACCGGGGGCGCCGCACCTCCGACCAACCCGCGGCGACGATCACGGGAAAGGTCCGGCGTAACCGCGTCTTCCTCCTGAAGGAGACCACTTCCGGGGCGAAGGAGGTCGGCGAGGAGCTGGAACGGCTCACATTCGAGGAAGCCGGCCTGCTTCAGTCGTTCCCGAAGAAGTACCCGTGGCGGTCCACCGATGTGGCCCAGCAGATCGGCAACGCGATTCCGCCGCTCCTTTCTCTGCACATCCTCAGCAGTGCACTCCGACTCGGGCCGCCGGACGACGATTTGATCAACAAGCTGGCAACGTGGACACCGAAGCATCCGGCCCCTTTGACGGAAGAGGACCTCGCCGAGGACCTGTGAGTCGTCCGGGGCCTGCGGTGACAAGCCCCGGACGGAGCTACGACCACCGCGTGTTCCGGGGGCCTCGACAAGGCTCAGTCTTGTGCAGCCTTGGACCGAGCCCGATCACGCAACGGTGCCTCTGCAGCAAATCGCTCGAACATCTGCGTCAGGGCCTCACAGGACGAGCGCCGGGCTGTGCCGTCGGCCGGCCCTTCAGGGAGTCGGTCCCACGGGACCGCCGGAGCTGATTCCACCTCTTCGATCCAGTCGGAGAGCCCGAAATGATCAGGGGCGTCGTCCGGCGCGATCACCTCGTACATGAGCGTGCTCCCGGCCACGTTGACTGCGGTGCAGAGCGCGTTGACTCGGTCCCCGAGCCTCGATGCGCCCTGTCGGGACAGGTCTTCGAGAACCCGCACCAGGGCCAGTGCGGTGGGCTTGTGATCGATGGTGGAGAGTCGGAGAGCCGTGTTGATCATGTCCTGATTCCCGCAGGCGATCTCTGCGGAGGTGTAATCGGGCCCGTCGCGGAACATCTCGGCGGCCCACCACAACCGGGCGAAGGCCTGACTGTAGTGAGGACCCACAAACCTGACGCCCGTGACCGTCCTGGCGTCGCCGTCGGGGGATCCTCCGAGTGGCAGGTGCCGCCACAGAACGTAGTCCGGTGCCACAGCCAGAGCCAGGAAGTTCCACAGACCGGGGTTCGCCGCCTCGGCCCGGGTCATCCGCAAGGTCGCGTGCAGCCGGGGCGCCAACCAGGCATCGGCGTCGGTCCTCGCCGCGTCGAACCGGCTCATGGCCTCTTCGACAAGCTCTCGCACCGGTTCGACGCCCCAACGGGCGGAGTCGCTCTCGATCGCCGTGCTCGCCCGAAGGATCGCCACCTGAGGCAGGCCGTCCCGGCCCGCGCGTACTCCGTGGGTGAGGAGACCGGTGGCGACGTTGCCGGGTAGCGAAGCGAGCCGTTCGGGAGGCTCGATGTGGTGTGCGCTCATCGACGCGGGCCTTCCTGGGCACGTTGCACGGCGCGGATGGTCGCCGTCAGATTCTTGGGCACCTGTCCTCGTTTTCCTGCTGCGTAGTGGATCCGCGCCTGAATCTCCGCCCACCCACGGCCATCACCTCGGCAGCTGTGTGCCTCGGCCAAGGCTTCGGGGAGCGGCAGCCCGGGGAACACCTCAGGAAGTATGGATCGCAGCACCGACTCCCGCCATCCACCAGGAAAGCGGGGGGTCCCGTCCTCGTCGAATTCGAGGTCACTCAGTGCCGCGTGGAACATGGTCGCCCACGCCTCACCCGCGATCTGCGCGGCCACCATTCCGGCGGTCGCCTTCTCCAGCGGACCACGAGCACCGGAGAGCAGTTCGGGAAGCCCTTCGAAAGATGTATTGATCAAGACCGCCGGCAGGTCCCCGGTGGTGTCGATCAGCCAGGGCGCGTCCGCGAACCGGCGAAGCCCTTCCTCTGGACCGTCCCGGAAGTCCTTCTCCAGAATCTCCAGATCGCGTTGCCTGGTCGGTGTACGGGCGAGCAGGTCCACGACCCAGGACGTGTCCGTCCGGCCGATGACGCGCCCGTCGACTCCACCATGACTACCGACGACGCTCACGTCGAGGAGTGCGCGTGCCGCGTGCATGGAGCGGCGCACCCGGACCTCACCTCGCCAGTGGGTGTCGCCGCGACGACGTTCCAACCGACTCACCACACGGGTGTTGGTTGCGCCTTCGGTCAGCACGGCGACGCAGCTCACTCCCGACCACGGGCCCTCATCCAGTTCATCGCTGGGGAGGGACACTTCCAGGTCGAGGACGCCCTCGATCCAGTCGTCCCGCTCGATCTGATGAAGGGCGACGACCTGATCCCGTTGGGAGATCAGCGACAGTTGCAGCGGTTTCCCGTCCATGCTCGCCCCTCGAACAGTGATCTCGATCTTCCCCGCCAGGGTCGGGTACGCGTACACAGTGCTCATGCCGAAATCTCCCGTGCCTGCTGGATGTCGACGATCACACCGGCCATGGCGGCGGCCACGGGGTGGCTGCGGACAGCCGTGACACCTCCGAAACGCGCCGACCGCACGTCCGGATCTATGAGCAACCGGCCGTCGACGACCTGACAGTTCTCCTTCGGGGACAGCTCGGCCCACTCCAACGAGGGGCGCCCTCCCGACCGCACATCGAACTTGACCACTGGCAACAGTTCCCAGCGCCCGTCGCGGTGCGGGACAGACAGGGTGACGTCCAAGGTCCAGGCCCCGTCCCCGTCCACCTTCCCGACGACCCGGTCCACGAGTGGGTGCCCCAAGCCACGGCGATTGCTCGCTGCCGCAGGCGCATCGATGCGCAGCAGCTTTCGAAGGATCTCGGGGCCGGTCGAGTCCTGACCGACGGCCCGCCGACCGACCACGCCTCGCAGGGCCGCATCCATGGCTGCGTTGAACTCGGTCAACCGTCGGGGAGCGTTGGCGTAGGCGGCGGTGAGTTCTTCGGTCGTCCCCCACCTGTCGTGCTCCGGCGGCTCGGCTGCCCGTAGGAATGCCTCGGCTGCGTGCGTCGCCGAGCTGTCATCGCCTGTGGCGAAACCGGCGAGCAGGACGGCTTGGAAAGGGTCCACTCCCGCGCCCAGGCTCCGAGGACTGCGGGCCGTGACAGACATGCGGGTGCCACGCATACAGATGATGCGGCTGTGCTTCTCGTCCTTGTCCGCAGCGGGAGTGACCAGGAGGACGGCACGGTGGTCGTGCCCCTCGGCTCCGCGTCCGGCGGCCCGCAGCGGCGGGACGGCGAAGGCCACGTCCCTGGCCGCGACCTGTCCGGAGTCCGTGAGTTCCTCGACCGTGTCGCCGTCGAGGAAAGCCCGCAGCGCGTGAACCAGTGCCGGGTGCCGACCGAGTGGATCAACCCGCTGCTCCGGCACCACGAATTCGCCGTTGCGAAGAGCGCGTACCGATGCTTCGAGCATGGCCGGGGTCGTACGGCCCGAGGTCATGGCGGCCCAGAAGTTGTCGGACAGCGCCCGACCGAGAGCCGCGTGCAGATCCTCCAGGGTGTTGTTGACCCCGGCCGCGTCGTGAGCGCCGACCACGAGGAAGGAAGTCCCCGGATCATCGCTGTCCCGGTCGAGACGCAGGTCGGCGACCACTCGTTCATCGGCCCACCAGGAGCGGGACACACCTTCGCGTTCCCTCGCCGTGTCCGGCTCACCGAGCCAGGCGGGCCCTGCGTAGGCGACTCCATCGACCTCGCGCCAGGGAAGGTCCAGACGACCGACCACCCGGCGGACCGTCCGCCCCTCATACGCCTCGGACAGGGTGCTGTTGATCAATACCAGGCCGAGCCGGCTGGCCGCCCACAGTGTGGCCTTGCCCAATCCGTACGATCCACCGGCCCGGTCGTTGCTTTTGTGACTGTCCAGCTGCCGACGGACCACAGCGGCATAGCGCCCGTCCCCGTACTCGGGTCCGGTCAGACCGGAGGCGTTGTAGTCGTCAACCCGGAGGAGCAGGAGAGAGGAGTCGTCACGCAACGCCCGCAGCCCTTCGGCGAGGGCCCTGCCGACCTTGTGCCGGGACTGTGCCGCCGCCGCGTAGTGGGGCTCGAGCTGGTCCCACTTCAGCGCGGAGAGGAAGGAGTGCAGGTGTTCACCAGTCAGTTCGTGCAGGGTAAATCGCACCCGCACAGGCCGCTCCGGATCCAGTCGTTCGTCCAGGGAGTTCTGCGTGACTTCCCTGGCCAGCACAGCCAGGTTCGCGTCGAAGGCGAAAACAGCCGCATTGCCGTACTCCCGACCACCGTCCTGATGCGCGGCCCGGTGGTACCAGTCGATCGGTCGATCCGACCCGGCATCGGAGTCCCTGGTGATCAGGGTGGCAACGTCCGTCTCCAGGATCTTGGCGATCTTGGCCAGCACCTCCGCCCTCGGGCGCGCTCGACCGGTGACCCATGCCGACACGGCCGCACGTGTCAGTTTCAGCTCCTGGGCGAGTTCCGCCTGCGATATGCCGTTGCGACGTAGCTGGCGTCCGAGCCAGACGCCGAAATCCTCGATGTCCTCCACCGAACCCACTTCCCCTTGGTTCCGAGCGGTTCACCGTAGCACCCGATTTGACGTCAGCATGGCGTCAAATGTTGCTTGACGCCCATGATCCATTCGAGCGCCAGCAGGAGTCGTCTATTTTCCTTCACCTTTTGATCGACAGGCCTCCACAACATGCCCTACTGTCCTCGTAGGCAACTCCCAGCCCGGCCAGGGTTGTTGATGGGGCCGTTCACTCAAGGGCCGAGCTCTGCCCTCAGGGTCCGTTTTGCAGCGTTTTCATGCGTCATCCAGTCATGGGCACACGTCGGTGTGCTCGCCGGGAGGGGACCCACATGATCAGAGACGATGATGCCTGGATGGCGTGGTTCATCACGCAGTACGAGAGGTTGGAGGACCCCGACCTCCGTGCCGAACTCCTGGCGTGCCACGACATCCGCCCCCAGGACCTGGCTTCGGAACGACGGCGCCTTGCCCGCCTCACGCAGACCTCGCACACGGAGCAGACCACCACCCCTCCCGTCTCTCCCGTGCCCCGCGCCTCTCGGGCCACCCGCCGCCCCAACACCCCTCGGCGCGCCGGTCGTCCTCGCACCTACCACCAGGTCACCCGGACCCGGAGGATCCGCACAACCGGGCGGACGGTGACGATCACCACGACTACCGTCACCGTCACCACCGTCGTCACGGTCACCACCAACAGCTGACCCCCCTCTGATCAGCTGCGCCACCCGCTTCACCCGGGGTGCCGGCGCCATGCGCCGGCACCCCGTATCCCCCCGCGCATCCTCGGTTCGTTTTCTCTCATTCGAGACAGGTGCCTCATGACCGACCGGCAGTTCGCCGACTCCTCGCTCCCGCCCGTGATCGAGACCGTGATCCGGCAGTCCGCCACCGTCCTGAAGACCTACCAGGTCGATCCGGGGCTGATACAGGAGCACGCCAACGGCGAGCGCCGCATTACCCAAGGCGGCTACGGCGAACGCCAGTTGTACGAGCTCGTGCAGAACGCGGCGGACGAGATCGCAGCGGCACCCGGCGGCAAGCTGCACGTGGTCCTCACCGACATGCACCTCTACTGCGCGAACGTGGGCAGTCCTGTCACGCCGGAGGGAGCGGAGACGATCCTGCGGATGGGCGTGTCCCGGAAGCGCGGCGGGCAGATCGGTCGGTTCGGTGTCGGCGTCAAATCCGTGCTCTCGGTGAGCGACTCACCCCAGTTCTTCAGCGGGAGCGGCGCGTTCGGTTTCGGCTTCGACAAGGAGTGGTCCGCTGCCGAGATCGCGCAGGCACTCGGTCAGCAGGGCTATTTCGACATGGACACCCCGGTGCTCCGCATGGCCCGTCCCCTCGACGTGGAGCAGGAACGCGCCGATGACGACACCCTTGACAAGCTGTTGCGCTGGGCCACCACTGTCGTCCGCCTGCCCCTGATGGCGGGCGCCGCGGAACGCCTTGCCCGCGACATCGTCGGCCACAGGGGTCGCAACGGACGCGAGACCGACGCCTTCCCCGCCCACTTCCAGTTGTTCTCCCCCCATGTCGGCGAACTGTTCCTGCACGACCGTCGCTCGATGCCACCCGTCCGGCGGGAGATCTCGATCGACCACAAGGACAACTACCGGACGCTCAAGGAGGTGGCGAGCGGCGCCAAGCAGACGACGGAACAGTGGAAGGTGTTCTCAGCCTCCTACTCTCCTACCGGCGAGGCCGAGGAGAGCGCGGGCGAGCTTCACGGACGGCCCGTACTCGAGGTCTCCTGGGCGATGCCCGAATACACTGTGCGTAACGGCCTGTACACCGTGCCGGTCGGCAAAGGCTCCTTCTGGGCATTCTTCCCCACCAAGTACGACGTGTCGTTGACCGGCATTCTCAACGCGCCGTGGAAGACCAACGAGGACCGCCAGCACCTCCTCGACGGCAGCCCCTTCAATCGCGAACTCCTGGAGGTGGCGGCGCGACTGGTGGTCGACACCCTGCCCGCGCTCGTCCCCGCCGAAGATCCCGCCGCCTACCTGCCTCTGCTGCCGGGACGCGTCAAGGAGAAGCTCAACTGGGCCGACGAGCACTTCCTGCGCCGCGTGTGGGAATACGCCGCCGAAAGCCCTTCCCTGCCCGACCAGAACGGTGTGCTCCAGCGGCCTCGCGAGCTCTTCATCACACCCCCCGGCCTCGACAAGGAATGGGTCCAGATCTGGGCCGAGTACAGCGGCCGCCCGGCCGGCTGGCTCCACCCGTCCGTCGACGCGTCCGACACCACTGTCCGGCGCGGCAAGATGAACCACATCCTGGACCAGGCAGGGAAGACGCCTGAGAGCGTCAAGGACTGGCTCGAAGCTCTTGTCGCCGACGGCTCCGCGGAGGCCTCAACGCATGCCATCGAGATCCTCTCCCTGATGGTGCTCAAGGATCAGGCCGGACGGCAGCGCGGCGACTCCGAGATCACCGCTGCGGCCCGCCGGGCAAAGATCGTCCTTACGGAAGTCCACGGGATGGTCGCACCCGTCGCCGGTGAGATCTTCCACCGCACCTCTTCCGACACCCTCCGTGACGACATGGTCTACGTGCACCCGTCGATCTCCGAGCGTCCCGAGATGTCCAGGCACCTGCACAACATCGGCATCAGGGTCGCCGATGCTCAAGGACGGTTCGAGGGCGTCCTCGATCAGGGATTCGACAACTACGACGACCATGCGTGGGCCAACTTCTGGGTGCTGCTGCGCAGCGCCGGCGGCAGCCTGCAGATCGACCGGCTGCGTACCAAAGTGCCCAAGCCGCTGGAGACGCTGCGAGTCCGTGCCCTGGACGGACGGTACCGACCGATGCGCGACTGCCTCCTCCCGGGCCCTGTGGTGCCTGCGGACGGGAGCCGTGACAGTGCCGTCACCGTCGATATGACCTTCCACGACAGCGACAAGCCGGTCTTCCGTGACCTCGGACTGCTCGACCGCCCCGCCGGCGGATACCGCCCTCATGACGAGCCGTGGTTCCAGGATTACAAGCAGGTCGTTCACGACGCGCACCTTCGTGACCTGCCCAGCACGGCTCCCCGCCCCAGCATCACTCGGCTCGCCGTCGAAGGTGCTCCGACGCTGGGACCACTGCACCTGCTGCCTGTTCTGTCCGAGGAGGGACGCGCGGCCTTTGTATCCGCGATGCCGGCGTCCGGCATCTCGCAGCACTGGCAGATGCAGTACGGATCCACTGCCGGCACGCGCAAAGCCGTCATCTCCCCACTGCTCTGGATGATCAGGAAGCACGGGCTCGTCAGGACCTCCATGGGCCTGACCCGGGTCCCCGAAGCTGTAGGACCCCAGCTCAAGAGCTTCCGAGCCGTGCTTCCTGTCGCCGAGATCTCCGAGGAGGCGGCACAGAGGCTCAAGATGCCCACATCCGCCGACGAAGTGCCCCTCCGGCGCTGGAGCAAGTTGCTGGATCTCCTGCTCGCGAGTGACGACGACGCCTTCATCGGGCGCGCCTACGCGCTACTGCACCGGGTCGGCTTCGAGTTTCCTGAGGACCTACTCACCCGCTGCAGGGTTGGATCGTCTTGGGAGGGTCGTCCCGACAGCGAGATCGCTGTCGCAACGAACGCGGTGGAGTTCCAGGAACTGGTCCGTGAACGGCTCCCCGCCCTCCTGGTCACGGACAAGGCGGACATCGCCACGGCGAGGGAGATGATCGAGGACTGGGGGATGCTCAAGGTCTCCGACGTCATCAGTAGGGAAATCGAGCCCGTCAAGATCGGGCGGGCTACGTCTCTGTCGGAGGAGTTCCCGACGGTCAAGGCACGTCTCGGTCAAGCCGCAGGCAGCCAGAAGATCCAGCGCTGCTCCGAGCTCAACGAGGTCATGCGCACTCCGATGGGGAGCAACCGTAAGCCGCTCCAGTTCGCGAAGAAGGGACAGACTCTCTACGTACTGGACTCTCTCGACCGGCAACAGGTGCTGGAGGCCGCGGACAAGGAGTTCAAGTGGGGCTGGGGCCCGGACGGCTGCCGCCAGGCTCTCGCTCTCCAGCACAAACAGGAACACGACCAGACCCTCCTGAAGCGTCTGCGGGAGGTACGAGAAGCCGAAAGCATCATCGACAAGATCGATCTGCTGATCGGTGAGACAGCTCTGCGTGGCCAGCTTCCGCCCGGGCTCATGGAGAGCGAGATCCAGGAGCACGGCGCCGAGCCGAGTTCACGGCGTATCGCGGAGATGGCCTTCAACGCCCACGGTGAGGCGATCCTGCGCATCCACTCCCGCGACCTCGCGCTTGACTTCCCCACGCGCGCGCCCAGCTCCTTCACCGGTAGCTCGAAGGCCCTGCTCTTCGTCACCGACCTCGGGTTCCCTGACTCCTTCGCCGGTGCCCAGGTGCCCTCGCTGGAGCCCCGCCTGGAAATCGACGGTCCCTCTGAATTTCCGGCCCTGCACCCGTATCAGGAAGAGCTCGCGCAAGCGCTGCTCGGCCTGTTGAAGAACCCGATGCCGCAGCGCGGCATGCTCAGTCTGCCGACCGGAGCGGGGAAGACTCGTGTCACGGCAGAGGGTGTGATCCGCTGGATCCGCGACCGGACGAATCTGCCCGGCCCGATCCTGTGGATCGCGCAGACCGAAGAACTGTGTGAGCAGGCCGTACAGAGTTGGAAGTTCGTCTGGTCGAAGGTCGGCCCCGAACAACCGCTGGTCATCAGCCGGCTCTGGTCGTCGAACGAGGCCACTCCGGTCGCCGGGCGCCCGCACCTGGTCGTCGCCACCGACGCAAAACTGGCCATCTGCATGGAGACTGAGAACTACACCTGGCTGAGGGAAACCGCCTCGCTCGTCATCATCGACGAAGCACACACCGCGATGTCCAAGCGCTACACGGGCCTGCTGGACCAGCTCGGTCTCACGCACCACCGGACCAGTCGCCACCTGGTCGGTCTCACCGCGACCCCCTACAAGAACAACGCGGAGCTGACCCGCCTCCTGGTGCAGCGGTTCGGTAGCCGCCTCGACACGGGGGTCTTCGACGGCGATCTCTCCGTCGCGATCAAGGGTTTGCAACGCATTGGTGTCCTGGCCCAGGTGAAGCACAGGGAGTTGGCGGGTGCCGCCATCGCACTCACTGCCGACGAGCGGGCCCAGTCCGAGAAGTTCGCCACGCTACCGAAGGGTGCCGAGCAGCGGCTGGCCGAAGACCACGGACGTAACCAGCGCATCGTCGATGAGATCGCCGCCATGCCCTCCGACTGGCCGGTGCTGGTGTTCGCCACCTCCGTCGCCCACGCAAAGCTGCTCGCAGCCAAGCTGGGTGACAGGGACATCAAGGCCGCGGCCATCGACTCGAGCACGCCCACGAACGAACGCCGTAAGCAGATCGCCGACTTCCGCCAGCGCAAGATCCAGGTCCTGACGAACTACGGCGTGCTCACCCAAGGCTTCGACGCACCGGCCACCCGTGCCGTGGTCGTAGCCCGCCCGACGTACAGCCCGAACATCTACCAGCAGATGATCGGACGAGGTCTGCGTGGGCCGAAGAACGGTGGCAAGGAAAGCTGCCTGATCCTGAACGTGCGAGACAACATCACCAACTACGGTGAGGCGCTCGCCTTCACCGAGTTCGAGTACCTGTGGGACGGGAACCAGTGACCGTCGCCTCTCTCATCGAGCATCGGCTCACCCCCGCGCAGCAAGCCGTGGTGGACCAGCCCTGGGACGCCCGGGTCCTGGTCACGGCGGGAGCGGGTGCCGGCAAGACGCACACCCTCGTGCGGCGGCTCGACGTGTTGGTGGAGCGCGAGGAGCTGGAGGCCGGGGAGATTCTGGTGCTCAGCTTCTCCCGCGCCGCCGTGCGCGAGCTCACCGAGCGGATCGAGCGGCATGCCGCCGCCGCCCAGCGGATTCGTGTCCAGACCTTCGACGGCTGGGCGGCAGCCCTGCTCAACCGCGCGTACCCGGACGTGGACTGGGGGACGTACACGTACGACGGCCGCATCGAGGCCGCCACCGAGGCGATCGACAAGGGAGCGATCGAAGGTGGTGACTACACGCCGGCCCATGTCGTGATCGATGAGGTCCAGGACCTCGTCGGTGTCCGACGGGAGATGGTCGAGGCGCTGCTCGATCGTTTCCAGGAGAACAGCGGGTTCACCGTGGTGGGTGATTCGGCCCAGGCTGTGTACGGGTTCCAGGTGTCCGATCCGGATCAGCGGGCCGAAGAGACGGACCGTTTCCTGGAGTGGGTGCGTGCCACGTTCGGTGAGGACCTGGTGGAGCTCCACCTGGGCGACAACTTCCGGGCCCGTAGCGAGACGGCGCGGATGGCCCTGCCCTACGGCCCTCAGTTGCAGGGGCTGCCCCGCGATCGGGCCGCTGCCGCCGGCGAGGCGGAGCGCATCCACGGCGACCTACGTACGTTGCTCCTGTCGACGCCGAATTTCGGAAGCCTGGACAACGAGTTCGTGCTTGCGGCACTGCGCGACTACCCCGACACCACCGCGATCCTGTGTCGTGACAACGGTCAGGCGCTGGCCCTGTCCGGCACCCTGTCCACCGCTGGTGTCCGACACACGCTGCAGCGTTCGGCTCGCGAGCGCTCCGCCCCTGTCTGGATCGCGGAATTGCTCGCCTCGACCGGAACGACCGCTCTGACTCGCGAACGCTTCGAGGAACAATTGGTCGATCTGCGTATCCCGGTCGGCGCCGTGCCCGAAGCCCTGTGGCGGTCGGTGCGGAAAGTGGCGCGGGGTCGTGGTCGCGGAACCCTCGATGTCGTCGCCCTGCACCGCGCGCTCGCCGAGGGCAGGTTGCCCGACGAGCTCACGGCGGCACAGCCGTCCTCGCTCGTGATCTCGACCGTGCATCGTGCCAAGGGTCTGGAGTTCGACCGGGTCCTGGTCGTCGAACCACGTGTTCTGAAGGAGCCC
This sequence comes from Streptomyces clavifer, assembly GCF_036345975.1. Classification (NCBI taxonomy): domain Bacteria; kingdom Bacillati; phylum Actinomycetota; class Actinomycetes; order Kitasatosporales; family Streptomycetaceae; genus Streptomyces; species Streptomyces clavifer. The sequence goes on from NZ_CP107793.1 coordinate 2,820,430, forward strand.
GTCCCGGTCAAGAAGAAGAAGTTCGACTACGACCCTGCTGCGGAGGCCCGACTGCTGTACGTGGCCATGACACGAGCCCGGGACGATCTCTACGTCCTGGATGCCCCCAACTCATGGATGCTCCGGAAGGACAAGCGCATCGACCGCTGGTACCTGGGCGGTCGCAGCGCCTGGGCCCGTAACGGCATCGAGCTGGCCGGTTCGGACGTGTCCCACGAGCAACCTCCGGGCACGGAGGAATTCCGAGGGGACGCCGAGGAGCTCATGCGTCACCTCATGACCGATGTCGTCGCAGGTGCCGAAGCGGAGCTCGTCCTGCTGCACGGCATCCCGGTCGCCTCGGACCAGTCGCCCCCGTACGCGGTAGTGGTGGGTGGACGACAGGTCGCGGTGGTTTCCGAGCGCTTCCGGACGGATCTGCACCGAATGCTGCGCCGCACCTCACACTCAGAGATCGATCGCTGGCCACCTCTGATCACCGGTCTCAGGGTCGACTGCGTGGAGAGCGTGGCGGGCAGCCCTGCCGCCACCGAAGCCGCAGGGCTGGGGACACACGGCGTGTGGGTCGCGCCCCGGCTGTGCGGTCTGGGGCGCTTTCACTGGTACGCGAACGAATCCGAGGGGGACGCATGAGTGAATCGGCTCACCAGGCGCATTACGAGGTGCGCGATTCGCTCCTCGCTGCGTTGCGGGAGGACCTACTGGGTCCTGTGGGTGGTGTGGACGAGGTGCTCAAGGATGACGCGCCGATCACCATGTACCCGGTGGGTGTGCTCTTCCCACGCTCACGGGCAGGTCGCTCCGACAATGCGTCCGGGACCGTCCCTACCGAACCGGGCGAGCTGGAGTCCGAGCGGGACGGCCTCGACGCGGTACCGCTCGGCGTTCGGCGGGACATCGAGGAAGGCCCCGGTGACCTGGGAGTCTCGCTGGCGAACGTCAGGATGCCCTCATCCATCGGCCTGACATTCGCCGTGGACCCGACCGTGTCCGCCTGGATTCGGTTGACCGTACGCACTGCCGTCTATCTCCCCGAAGACGCCGAAGGAAAGCCGGTGGCCGCGAAGCGGACCGAAGCACGGAGCACGAAGGGCCAACGGGAACATTGGCGACGCTCCACCCTGCGGATCGAACCGGTCAATGTGGACGTCACGCAGCCCGGCCTGCTTGCGCCCTTCGCGCTTCACCCTGGGCTGGAACTACGCGTGCTGGTCCGCCCCCGGTCCTCGTCGAACGGGACGGTGACCGTGACGGCCACTGTCGTCAACAGCCTTGAGGTCGGCCAGTACGACCTTCGCGACGCACACTGCTTCTACCAGCCGGAACTGACTGTCACGGCGAAGGACGGCAGCAGCCCCGTGTTCGTGGTGCGGCCGGCAACCCTGGGCGCGGTCGACTCGGAACAGGCGCTGAGCCGGCTCCTGCACCGCCATGCGCCGAGTTTCGCCACCGGGCACGGTTGCGCGGCGCATTGGGAGTGGACACCACCTGCGGTCGGATCCATTTCGATCGATCCTCCGAGCGTCAGCGCCATACGGACCGAATTCGTCCCCTCACACGAAGTGTTGCTGACCGATTCCAATCCCGGGATCGATGACAAGCCACTGGCCATGTACCGGCTGGGAACCGACCCGCCCCATGAGGTCGTGGCGGCGCTTCGCACCCTGTTGGCAGGATACGAACGGTGGATAGAGACCCAGGAGCACCAGGCTCGTCTGCTGCGTGACACGGAAGACGGCAACACCGCAGCCGATCAGGTTCAGCTCTGCAGACACGCACTGCGCCGCATGCGCGAAGGCGTGGATCTGCTGGCGGACACCGATCGGCCGGACATTCTGCGTGCGTTCCAGCTGGCGAACCTCGCGATGGCGGACCAGAGGGCTCGCACCGTGTGGATCAAGCGCGGTAGGTCAGGCCGACCGGACGAGCAGGCCGGACGGTGGAGGCCCTTCCAGATCTCCTTCGTCCTTCTTTGCCTGGCCGGAATCGTCGATCCGACCCATGACGACCGAGAAGTCTCCGACTTGCTGTGGTTCCCCACGGGCGGCGGCAAGACCGAGGCATATCTCGGGCTGATCGCCTTCACCACCTTCCTGCGACGGTTGCGGGACGGGGAGGCCGGGGCAGGCGTCACCGTGCTCATGCGATACACGCTCCGCCTTCTCACTCTCCAGCAGTTCGAACGTGCCGCAGCGCTGATCTGCGCCATGGACCGGCTACGGGCCGCCGACCCTGCGGCGCTCGGGTACGAGGAGATCTCCATCGGTATGTGGGTGGGCCGTTCGGCGACCCCCAACACCCTGGCGGCCGCCGAGGGGAAACTGGCCGACCTCATGCGTAATGAGAACCTCCAGTTGCAGACCGAGAACCCGGTTCAGCTACGCAACTGCCCATGGTGCGGCGAACCGTTGCGCCCCCGGGACTACGCGGTCGACACAGCCGCCGAACGCATGACGGTCACATGTCCGTCCAACGCGTGCGACTTCCACCGCGGACTCCCCGTGCACCTCGTCGACGAGGCCGTCTACGCCCATCGTCCGACCTTGGTCATCGCCACTGTCGACAAGTTCGCCTCGATGCCTTGGCGGCCCGCATCGGCGGCTCTGTTCAACCGGGATGTGGACGGGGTGCGGCCGCCCGAACTCATCGTCCAGGACGAACTCCATCTCATCTCGGGCCCGCTCGGCACCCTCACCGGCCTGTACGAGACAGCCGTGGATGCCCTGGCGGAACGCCCCAAGGTCATCGCCTCGACCGCGACGATCCGTCGCGCCGATGAGCAGGGCACCCGGCTGTTCGACCGTTCAGTTGAGCAGTTCCCTCCCGGCGGCCTCGATGCACGGGACTCCTGGTTCGCCGTTGAGACACCACGCGAGCGCAAGGCTGCCCGCTGCTACGTCGGCCTGCTGACCTCGAGTACCAGTCAGGCCACCTTGCTGATCCGGGTCTACGCGGCACTGCTCCATAGAGCGCACACTCAGGAGGCCCCGCCTGAGGTGAAGGATGCCTACTGGACCCTGGTCGGTTACTTCAACAGCTTGCGACTGCTTTCGGCCGCGGAGCTCCAGGTCCTCGACGACGTCCAGGACCGACTGGGCCACCTCGCAGTGCGAGACGGGCTCAAAGCCCGCCGCGCAGAGGCTCTTACGGAACTGAGCAGCCGGGCCAACGCCAGTGACATCTCCAGGCGACTCAAGGATGTGGAGCGCCGGCACCCGAGTCCGGATGCGCTGGACGTACTGCTCGCCACCAACATGATCTCTGTGGGTGTCGACGTCGACCGGCTCGGGCTGATGGCCGTAATGGGGCAACCGCAGACCACTGCCGAGTACATCCAGGCGACGAGCCGTGTCGGCCGACAACATCCCGGTCTTGTCGCTGTCATGCTCAACTCCACGCGTTCGCGTGACCGTTCGCACTACGAAGACTTCCAGAGCTTCCACTCGGCCTTGTACCGCGAGGTGGAGTCCACGAGTGTCACCCCGTTCTCTGCACGGGCCCGTGACCGAGGACTGCACTCCGTGGTGGTGGCTCTGGCCCGGTTGATGCTGCCTGCCGCACGGTCGAACGAAGCGGCAGCACGCGTCGAGGACTTCCATACCGATCTCCGCGAGCAGGTCGACAAAGCCTTGCTCGACCGGGTCTCAGCGGTGGAGCCGGACGAGTACGAAGCCACTACGGCAGCGTTCGAAGAGTTCATCAAATGGTGGCGGGACGAGGCGCTGGCCAGCCCGAACCTCGTGTACGAGGCTCCACGCGGCTCCCGTGCGCCCGCCCTGCTCGCCAACTACGACGACGAGTCGGCAGACGTGTCGCCGTGGAAGACATTGTGGAGTCTGCGCGACGTAGACGCCTCGTCCACCTTCTTCGAGGAGCGCTGATCCATGGGTCCCGTCCCGCCCCGCACACGTCGCCGCGGCCTCCCGTCCGCTCCGGCGCGTACCGCCCGCAAGCTCGGTGAGATCCGGCGCGCCCAGCTCATCACGACGTACGGCGTCGGAGCCATGATCGCGGTGGAGAACGAGTCCTTCCTCATCCGTGGCATCGAATCATGGGACATCTCCGAGGCGCCCTTCATCTCTGAGCCCCGGTTGGCCCGACAACTGGGTGTCTCCGGGTTCCGGATGCCGCCGGCACCCGACCCCGACTCGGCACGGGACGGCGTACGAGCGGTGCGCTTCCCTGAGATGTACTCATGCCCTCATTGCCACCAGTTGCAGCCTTTCCGCAAGTTCAACTCGCGTGCCGGGCGCGCCGAATGCTCGACCTGCCAGGAGAGTCTGGTCCCGTCCCGCTTCGTGATCGCTTGCACGCACGGACACCTGGAGGACTTCCCGTACTGGAAATGGGTCCACCGGGGTAACCGCACGGGTTCCGGGGCCTGCGGGGGCCAACTGACGTTCCAGTCCGACGGCTCGACCGCCTCTCTCCGTGCTGTGCTGATCGGCTGCAGTTGCGGGGTGGAGAGGGTGTCCATGGAGGGGTCATTCCGCCGCCAGGCCCTCCGGGACCTCGGCATCCGGTGCGGTGGTCGTCGTCCTTGGCTCAAGGACGCTCCGGCGGAGACCTGCCAGGAACCGCCACGCACACTCCAGCGAGGTTCTTCCTCGGTCTGGTTCCCGGTCATGCACTCCGCGCTGTCCATCCCGCCGTGGAGTCAGGGCGTCGCCAAACTCGTCGCGCCCTTCTACGACGCGCTCAAGGACGAGGACCCCGCCTCCATCAAGTCCTATGTGCGCATCGTGAAGCTGCTGCGTCACCACCCGCACTACACCGAGGACGATGTGGTCGCCGAGGTCGCACGGAGGCGTGCGGCGGATACCGCCGCTACGGAGCCGGTCGATGACACGGAGGCCGCGAAGCGGGCTGTCGACTACCGGCGGGAACTCTACGAGGGTGAGTACCGAAGCCTGCGCAAACCGCACCCTGAGATCGCCGCGGAGGAACAGGAGTTCGTCTGCGAACCCCCGAGCAGCTCGATCGACACCCTGCGCTCGTCCCATGGGCTGGCCCAGGTGATGCTGGTCAAGCGGCTGCGTGAGGTCCGGGCACTGCAGTCGTTCCGGCGCGTGGAGGAGCCGAGCCCGGCGGACTCACCCATGCGCGAGGCCGCCATCTCGTCGGAGAAGCCACGTTGGCTTCCTGCCTTCGAAGTGAGCGGCGAGGGGGTGTTCGTGCGTCTTGACCAGGATCGGCTTCGGGTTTGGGAGGAGCAACCGGCGCAGGTCCACCGAGCCGCTCGGATACGCCAGAATCACGAGAAGCTGTTGTCAGCGCGTGCGGGCGACTCGGAAAGGCCCGTTCCCCCCTCGCCCGCCACCCCCCGCTTCCTCCTTCTGCACGCCCTGGCCCACGTACTGATCAACGAGTGGAGCCTGGACGGGGGCTACCCGGCAGCCTCCCTGCGCGAGCGGCTCTACAGCGACGAAGACATGGCGGGAGTGCTGATCTACACAGCCACCAGCGACTCTGCGGGGAGTCTCGGCGGCGTCGTCGCGCAGGGTGAGCCGGACCGCCTCGCAACCTCCCTCCGAACTGCCCTGCTCAGAGCGAGCTGGTGCTCGAACGACCCTCTGTGCATGGAGTCCGAGGCGAGCGGTGCGGACAGCCTGAATATGGCCGCCTGCCACGCCTGCCTTCTTCTCCCCGAAACCAGCTGCGAGAACAACAACATCCTGCTCGATCGGGCAGCACTGGTCGGGACTCCGGAGGACCCCTCCATGGGGTTCTTCAGCAAGGCGTTGCGGACCTGACCGCACAGCTGCGGTCGTCCGGTCTCCCGCGGTGCGGCATCTACATACGCCCCGCCCCGCCGCCGAGAACGAGGAAACTGCCGACAGCCGATGCATGCGCCCCGGCGCGACCGTCCGGCCACGGCCACCCGTGCCGGCCGAGGCGGAGGAGGCGGCGATCGATCTGGTCGCCACCTCCTCCCATGGCTCCGGGCGCAGGGCCCCGACCCGGACGGTGCGCTGGACCGCGCTCTCCGTGGCGGCGTACTGATGGGCCCGGTTGAGGCTGCGCTACGGCCATCGCCCTTGCCCTCAACCGCCTCAGTGCAAGCCGCCGCAACGACAACGCCCTGCCCTCACAGTTCCACCGGGTGAGGCCCCCGGGACTGGGAAGTTACGGACAGAAATTCGGGCGATATGTCCGATGCGGGTGTCCGCGACTTCCCAGTGACGGGCGCCGGCGACTGCCCTGCGTGCCGCGACGGCGCTGCCACCGTCTGCGTGAGTGACCCGGTCGGCCCTCGGGGTGTGCGCGCCGGAGAGGATCGCTACCGTCTGCCGGATGAGGAGCATGATTCCGCGCGGCAGTTGGCTCGACGACGACATCTTCCGCGAGCTGGTGAAGGAGATCGCCCCGCTGCGGCTGGGCGGATGGAGCCTGCTGGAATTCGAGCGCGCCACGTCGGCGCTGGGCTGGGAGCTCCGCGAGCCGCGCGAGGTCGCCGGCCAGGTCTGGCGCCGCTTCCTCCCCCGGAAGGGCCCTTGGGGCGGATACGGCACCGTGATCGCCGACGCGTCGGAACCTGAGCAGATACGCAAGCTGCGCGTACCCGTCGTCGACCTGCCCCCGGAGGATGCCCCCACCGCCGCGGACCTGGTACGTGCCGCCTGGTGGATCGCGGAGGAGGAACTCGGTCCGGCGACGATGTGGGGAGGCCGCGTCGGGCCGTGGATGCTGTGGCAGCGCCCTGACAGCAGCCTCGTCGTGCACTCGGACCGCAGGGGGCAGGTGAACCTCGAACTCGTGCATACCGACGCCGACCCCGACGCCGGCGCAACCATCGCCGCGACCGCCACCGCGACCGCCGCCGCCACCGCCGCGCCGGAGGTCTCCCGCGGCGCCTGGCGGGCCGCCGACCCGGCCCACCTGCCCCCTGTCCTTGCCGCGCCGGCCGGGCCCAGCACCCGTTGGGACGAGGTACAGGAGCGCTTGTACCAGGCGTTGAGCGCCCTCACCCACGACACCCCGTTCTTCCCCGGGAGGTTCATCCTGCACCTGGGGTCGGCCCATGACCTCCACCGGTTCGTCCAGTGCTGGAGCCACGGCGCGGAGCTCGTCATCGAGGCCACCGGCTACCTGCACCGTCCGGAACTGGCTGATCCCGCCCGCCTCGCAGAGCGCGGTTGGGATCTGTCCCACTCGCTCTGGCAGCGCCGCTTCCCCCGTGCCAGGGAGGAGAGGGCTTGCTCCACGACAGCCGCCCGCATGCTCGTCGAGGAAATGCAGAACCTGGGCATCGGCCCGGCCGACATCGTCTACAGCGGAACCATGTCCGGTCGCGGGCTCGGCTTCCACCTCGACCTGCCCGGACTGGGCCTTCGGCGCAGCCAGTCTTGATGCGGGCCGAGCCGTGGAGCGGGCCGGGGCGAGCAGTGGGCTTCGGGACCCGCCCGGCGCTCGGATCCCGCAGCCCACTGCCCGGATCCCGCCACCCGGCGCTCGGATCCCGCAGCCCGGGTCCCGGAACCCGAGCTCCGGGATGGGTCCGTTCACTCCTTCGTGGGGTGCGAAACGGGCACCGCGCCCGGCGCTTGAGCTTCGGGATTCGAGGGGCTGGATTCGGGGGCCGGGATTCGAGTGGTGTCTGTCTCCGGTAGGGAAAAGAAGGGGGGTAAGGAAACCCTCCCGACCTCCCTGACCCGCCACGGCCAGCAAGTATGACTAATCGTGACCGGCTTGCGGCGCGGAGTCGCGACTGCTTACGGTGCCCACAACTGAACGACCCCGACGCGGTGTAGGAAGCACCAGGCCGGGGTCTCACCCCAAGATCGATACCCTAGAAAGACGATCTCGTGGCTACCCAGCACCCTAGCTCCGCCCTGCGCGCACCCGCATCCTCACGCCCGTACCGGCAAGCCCCGCACGGCTACGGCAAGCGGACCGCTCCCGGACAACGCCCGTCCGGCGCTGCGGACTTCGCCTTCCTCCCGGCGCGTGAGCGGTACATCGCCGGTTACGTCGACCGCCTCCCCGACGGCGCCGCCATGGACATCAAGTCCCTCGCCAAGGACCTTCCGCTGTACGGACAGATGGCGATCGGCAGCGCCTTGCGAGCCCTGGGCGTGGCCGGGCACCTCCGTCACGTACGGTGCCGCGTCGAGCGCCTCGGTCAGAGCCGCTGGGTCACCCTCACCTACTGGTCCCGCACCGCTCATGACAACGAGTGGTGGGCCACCCACCTCTCGGATGAGGGCGGCAGCCAGGCCGTGGGCGCCGAGGCAACTTCTCCGCCGCCGCCCCGGGTCGTCCCCGCCGCGCTTCCCGCCCCGCCGGTCGACGCGGCTGCCGACGCGATTGCCGTCGCGGCCACCGACGCGCAGTCACCTGCCCCGGACTCGGCATCGGAATCGGACCCGAACCGGGAACCGGCACCGGCACCCGCCCCGGCAAGGGCTTCGGCCGCCCCCGCCTCGCCCGCCTACCTCGTCCTCGCCCGGCTCGGGCAGCGCGAACCCCGGCTCGGGCTCTCCGCTGCCGACTGCCGGGTCCTGGAGGATCTGGCCGCCCGGTGGTTCGCACGTGGCGTGACTGCCGACCACCTCGTCCACGCCCTCACCGCCGGCCTCCCCGAGACGGTCGACTCCCCCGTCGGGTTCGTACGCCGCCGCCTCCTCGACAAGCTCCCGCCGGACCTTCCCTCCACCCCGGAACCCCCCGTCACCGCCGCCCGCCGCCTGCTGGTCGAATGCACCGAATGCGGGGCCCCCGGGTCCCCCGAAGCGATCCTCGACGGGCTCTGCCGCACCTGCCGGCCAGTCCCTCGGGACCACGCCCCGGCGATCTCAACGGCGCCCGCCGAGCGCGATGTCCACGCGCTGGTGGGCAGTCTTCGCGACATGCTCCGCGCTCCATAGCCGACCCGCGTCGGGCCCGGCCGGAAACGCATCCCGGGACGGCGCCGGCAGTCCCGGGACGGCGCTAGCCTGGCGGCCAGGGGGTGGAGTTGTGGACGACCTGGAGATCTTCGCGTCGGCATTGCGCGGCGACGACGTACGGCTGAGGGACTTCGCCGGGGCTTACGGCCTGGTGTGTACGGCCGTCGAGCTGTCCAGCGTGTTCGTGATCAGGCCCGCCGACGACGGTGGGCAACGCGGGGCGCTCGCCGTCGTCGGCGCGAGCGGTGGAGGTGGCGTCAGCGCGGTGCGGCTCCCCCGGTCCTTCCCGGTGCGCCGGGTCGAGTACGAGGGCGACCGCTTCGTTCTTACGAGCGTCGACGGACGGGAAGTGCGCGGCACCCCCGAACAGTTCAGTGCCTGGCCCAAGATGATCACGGCCGAGCACAACTCCTCGTACGAGCGACAGCTGGAAGAAGCGTTCCTGGCAACACATCTCCTTCCCGACGGCCGTCGCGGTACCGCCTGCGCCGAACGTCCGTGCACCGGGCGGGAATGGAGTGCTCTCCGCGCCGACGAGATGGTCCGCCGACAATCCGTGATCGTGGCGGCCGACGGACTGGACCTGTCCGTGAGTTTCGACTGCGCCGGGCCGGAGATGACGGCCGAACTGCTGCCCCACGCACGCGAGGTCGTCGCCGACTTCGGCGCCGTCCGCCGTGCAGGTGCGGAGTTCCTGTGGGGCTGGGGCGCGAACGGTGACGAGTCCGAGGAGGACCGCGCCGAGTTCCTGGCCGCCGTGGCGCCCACCGATCTGGTCGTCTTCCGCTCCGGAGACTTCGAGGTCCACTTCGGCGACGCGAGCGGACGATTCTTCCCCGACGGCTACTGGGGCGCCGTCCAGTACCGGCGCGACATGTCCCCCGCGTCCGGGGCGATGGAAGCGTGACCACCACCCACACGTGACCGGCACGTTCGCGTGACCGGCGCCGGTGAGGCGGATCCAGGGCCGCAGACGGTCCGGTCCGGGCCCTCCGGGGGCGTACGCCGCCGCGCACCGCTGGAACCAGCGCGCCCGCTCCCGCCGTCCTCACGCCCGAACCTCCGTGCGAGTCACCCCGAGTGCCGTGCGGGCCACGTCACGCACCCGAGGAGAAGCATGATCACCCACGGCAGCACACGACCACGGATCAGCGGCACGGGAAGCACCGGGGAGTCGTCGCGGCTCCGCGCCCGTACGGTCCTGTCGGCCGGCTCGCGCACGGCGGTGCTCCTCGCGCTCGTCCTGGCGGCGGCGACCGCCTGCGGCCCGACCTCCTCGTCCGGCGGCAGCAAGCAGGCCAAGGAGTGGAAGGCCGGCGACTGTGCCGGGCCGGACACCAGCAAGTCCGAGGACGGTTTCCAGGCCCTCGACTGCGACGACCCCAAGGCGACGCTCAAGGCACTGGAGGTGCAGGACGGCGCCGTATTCGCCCAGTCCGTCCAGTGCCCGGCCGGGACGGACGAGATCATCTCGGTGAAGGTCTCCTTCGGCGGCGACGCCTCCACCGGCGGCATTCCCAGCAAGACCGTCTGCGGGCGCAACCTGTCCGGTGAGCATCCCGGTGACGCAGGCGCGGGGGGCGGCCAACTGGTGGTCGGCGACTGCGTGGACGACCGGGCGAAGGAGATCGCCTGCGCCGGTGCGAGCGGCGCCGTGAACAAGGTCCTCGCCCTGACCAAGACGGCCGAGGAATGCCCGGCTGCGGCGAACAGCCCCATCGATCTGTTCCCGAGCCCGGGCCGGCCGTACGACACGATCTGCGCCTCCGCCGCCTGAAGGGCCCCCGGCCCGGGCGGCCGACCCGTGTGCACCCCCGGGGCGGCAGCCCGTGACCCGCACAGGCCCACCGCCCACCGCCCCCGTGCACCACCGCCCCCCGTACACCGAAGTGCGCGCGACATCTTGACCTGTCCCTGACGAGATGGCTTTATGGGAGCGCTCCCATTCCCCCACCCCCTCCCACCCCCTTTCCGATGCTCAGGTTTCTTGGCGCTCACTCATCTGGAGTCGCAGTGAGAACAGCAAGAGGTACGGCACGAAGCAACCCCGTCATCGCCCTGCTGGCCGCCCTGGCCACCCTCCTCGGGCTGGTCGCCCTAGGCGCCCTCGGTCCGACCACCGCCCAGGCTCAGGAACGGGCCGACGAACCGGCCCCGAAGCAGGCCCGGTCGGCCGACACCGCCGCCGCCACCGGCCTCCACATCAGCGACGGACGCCTGCTCGAAGGCAACGGCAACGACTTCGTCATGCGCGGAGTCAACCACGCCCACACCTGGTACCCGGGCGAGACGCAGTCGTTGGCCGACATCAAGGCGACGGGCGCCAACACCGTCCGCGTCGTCCTGTCCGACGGCCACCGCTGGACCAGGAACGGCCCCGCGGAGGTGGCCGGCATCGTCGGCCAGTGCAAGGCCAACCGGCTGATCTGCGTACTCGAGGTGCACGACACCACCGGCTACGGGGAGGACGCGGCGGCCGGGACGCTCGACCACGCCGCCGACTACTGGATCAGCCTGAAGGACGTCCTCACCGGCGAAGAGGACTACGTCATCGTCAACATCGGCAACGAGCCCTGGGGCAACACCAACCCCGAGGGCTGGACCGCGCCCACGACCGCCGCCGTCAAGAAGCTGCGAACCGCCGGATTCGCCCACACGATCATGGTGGACGCACCGAACTGGGGCCAGGACTGGCAGAACGTCATGCGGACCAACGCCCAGGCCGTCTACGACGCCGACACCACCGGCAACCTGATCTTCTCGATCCACATGTACAGCGTCTACAACACCGCGGCGAAGGTCACCGATTACCTGAACAGCTTCGTGGACGCCGGACTGCCCCTCCTCATCGGCGAGTTCGGAGGCCCGGCCGACCAGTGGGGCGACCCGGACGAGGACACCATGATGGCCGTCGCCGAGCAGCTCGACCTCGGCTACCTCGCCTGGTCCTGGAGCGGTAACACCGACCCGATCCTCGACCTGACGATCGACTTCGACCCGAGCCGTCTCAGCTCATGGGGCGAGCGCATCTTCCACGGCGTCAACGGCATCGCCCAGACCTCGCGGGAGGCCACGGTCTTCGGCGGTGGCAACCCGGGGGACACCCAGGCCCCGACCGCTCCGGGCACGCCGACCTCCTCCGCAGTGACGGCGACGTCCACCGCTCTCACCTGGGCCGCGGCCACCGACAACGTTGCCGTCACCGGCTACGACGTCGTGCGCGTCAGCAGCGGCTCCGAGACCACGGTTGCCGCGTCCACCACGAACAGCGCCACCGTGACCGGCCTCACCGCCGATACGGCGTACACCTTCGCCGTCTACGCCCGGGACGCGGCCGGGAACCGCTCCACCCGATCGGCCACGGTGAGCGTCAGGACCGCCACGGACGGCGGCACACCGGGTGCGGGCTGCTCCGTCGGGTACCGCGTGGTCGGCGACTGGGCCTCCGGATTCCAGGGCGAGATCACCATCCGCAACACGGGCACCACGACCCTCAATGGCTGGACCCTCGGCTTCGCCTTCGCCAACGGCCAGACCATCAACAACATGTGGGGCGGAACCCCCACGCAGAGCGGCGGCACGGTGAGCGTCACCCCCGCCTCGTACACCGCGTCCATCGCGGCCGGGAGCTCGGTCACCGTCGGCTTCACCGCCGCTCGCGGCGCGTCGAACACGGCTCCGACCGCGTTCACCCTCAGCGGCGCCGCCTGCGCGAAGGCCTGAGCGAGACGTACGTCAGCCGGCCGGCCGGGCGTGTGTCCCGGCCGGCCGGCCACCCGCCCCCGGGTCGTGCGCGGCCGGCAGCGATGACGCGGTCAGCGCGGCGTACGGGGCAGCCCCAGCTCCCTCGCGCGGAGCCCGGCCTTAAAGCGGGAACCGGCCTCCAGCACGGCCATCAGCTCGGCGACCCGCCGCCGGTAGGTGCGCAGCGAGACACCGAGCCGCCTGGCGGCCGACGCGTCGGTGAGCCCCGAGCCGAGGGCGTCGAGGATCATGCGGCCGTCTGCGTCGAGGTGCGGGACGTCGCTGGATCCGCCACCTCATTCGCGCAGGCTCCGACTACGGCCATGTGGAGGTTCCGGTCCAGCAGACCAGGCATGCCGCACTTCGGGATACCTGGTAGCGGAACAACCCCCGTACGCCGTCCGGTTCACGCGTACGCCGTCCGACTCACGGATTCACGCGGGCTGCCGCAAGGTCGCCGAGGACAGTCTCGGCCGTCCGGGCCGGGGTCTGTTCCGAGTTGTCCAGCCAGAGCCCCATGCGTGGCATCTCGGCCCGTGGGGGGCGCTCAGCCTCCTTCGAAGTCCCGGCGCACGGTGTCGGCGATGCGGGTGAGTGCGGTCTCGAGGTGGCGGCGCTGCGCGGCGCTGAGCGGGTCGAACACGAGCCGCTTCACCTGCGCGACGTGTGATGGTGCGCTCTCGACGAGCTTCTGCCGGCCGGCGTCGGTCAGGGCGGCGAGGGTGTACCGACCGTCGCCGGGGTCGGGGCGGCGGGCCACCCAGTCGCGGGCTTCGAAGCGGTCCATCACCTTCGACAGGCGGGGCTGGGTGCTGTCGCAGACCCGGGCCAGGTCGCTGAGCCGCATCGTGGCCCCGTCGGCCATCGACAGCTGGGCCAGGACCCCGCACTCGAAGTTGGAGATGCCCGCGTCCCTCTGCAGCTGGCGGTCGAGGGCCGCCGGGAGGGCGATGACGACCGTGAGAAGCGCCTGCCACAGGTCCTGCTGGTCGTCGTCGAGCCAGGGCGACTGAGTGTCCATGAGCCCCATCATACTTGCCCGGGCAACTCGCATCACTTGCCTGGGCAACTCATGATGGGTTACTTTCTGACTTGCCCAGGCAAGTGAAGACACTTTCCCCGACAAGTGAAGGAGTTGATTTCGATGACGGCCACGAGCAGCCCGGCCTCCCCCTTCCCGTCGCACAGACCAGCCGCGGCATACGACGATCTCCTTGCCCGGGTCCTGCCACAGGCGCGCGAGCAGCGGGTGTGGAATCCCTCCGACGGGCCCCTGCCCAGCCTCTTCGTCAGCCATGGCGCCCCGTTCACCCTCGACGATCCCCAGTGGCTCGGCGACCTCTTCGACTGGGCCCGGTCGATGCCCAAACCCCGGGCCGTCGTCGTCATCTCGGCCCACTGGGAACGGGCGCCGGTCGCGATGTCCCGGGCCGAGGCCGGCACCCCGCTCCACTACGATTTCAGCGGCTTCCACCCCCGCTACAAGACCCTTCCCTACGCGACCCCGGACGCCACCGACCTGGCTCGGCGACTCACGGGTCTGCTGGGCCGGACGCCGGTGCACGAGTTCGCCGACCGCGGCCTCGACCACGGCGCCTTCGTCCCGCTCATGGCCATGTATCCCGCGGCCGACGTCCCGGTCGTTCAGCTGTCGATGCCCAGCCTCGACCCCGGCGCCCTGCTCGAACTCGGGGCACGCCTGAGGCCCCTGCGCGAAGAAGGCATCCTCGTTCTCGGCTCGGGCTTCATGACGCACAGCTTCGCCGTCTTCCGCCGGCCGGAACTCGCCGCCGAAACCGAGGCCTTCGACGCATGGGCCGTCGACGCCCTCGCGCGGGGCGACGCCGACGCCCTCACCGACTACCGCAACAAGGCACCCGGCGCCGCGGTAGCCCATCCGACGGCCGAGCACTTCGTCCCGCTGCTGCTCACCGTCGGCGCCGCCGACGACCCCGGCAGCGCTGTGAGCGCCATCGACCGCATGGTGATGGGCAACTCGACCCGGTCGGTCCAGCTGACCTGAGCGCCTCGACGCGCTTCACCTTCCCGCCCGATCGCCTCATCCGTTGGCGACGGCATCCATACACCCTGGAGAAATGCCATGCAGGCAGTACGTTTCCACGAGTTCGGCAGCAGCGACGTCCTGCGTCTCGAGGACGTCGAGCGTCCGGTCCCCGGCACCGGGCAGGTGCTGGTGCGGGTGGCGGCCACGTCGTTCAACCCCGTCGACGACCACATCCGCGCCGGTGTCATGGCCGAGATGCTCCCCATCACTCTCCCGTACGTGCCGGGAATCGACCTTTCGGGCACCGTCGCCGAACTCGGCGCGGACGTGACCGGTCTGGAGGTCGGCGACCGGGTCGTGGCGATGCTGCCCCTCGACTCCGCCGGCGGCGCCGCCGAGTACGTGCTCGCCCCGGCCGAGTCCCTGGCCCCGGCGCCCCGGACCATCGAGCTGGTCGACGCCGCGGCGCTGCCACTGACCGGCCTGGCGGCCTGGCAAACAGCGTTCGAACTCGCCGAGCTGAAGCCCGGTCAGACCGTCCTGATCAACGGGGCGGGTGGCGCGGTGGGCAGCCTCGTGGTGCAGCTCGCCGTCGACGCGGGGGCGCACGTGACGGCGGTGGACGCGCCGCAGCACGCCGACCGCCTTCGGGGCTACGGCGCGGACCGGGTCGTCGACCCCCTCGACCTCGACGCGGGCCCGGCCGCCGTGGGCGGTCCGTTCCAGGTCGTGGTGAACCATGTGCGGGTCTCCCCGGAGGAGCTCGCCCAGCTGACGGACTACGTCGCGGACGGCGGGGCCGCCGCCAGCACGGCCGGCCCGATTCCCGAGGACCCCGCCCGGGGGGTGCGCAGCGCGAGCCTGTGGGTCCGCAGCGACGGAGCCCAGCTGGCCGCGCTGGTCGCCAAGGTGGATGCCGGCGAGCTCCGGGTCCACGTCGCCGCCCACCGCCCGCTGGCCGAGCTGGCCGCCGTGCACGAGGACGCCGGTGCCGGGCGGCTGCTCGGCAAGACGGTCGTGCTCGCTCCCTGATCACGCCCTGACCGCACCGACCGGGCGCGCCCGCCGTTCGCTCCCCACCGGCGGGCGTCCCGGAGGTTCGGCAGCAGCCGCACCCGCGATCCGTCGGCACCGGCGAGGCGGCGTTGTCAGACTCGTCCGTCATGCTCCGGGACATGACCGAAGACGACTTCTGGCGCCTCATCGAGGACTGCCGGCCCACCGCTCCCGACCCCGAGGCGGAGCTGCTCGCCCCCGCGCTGACGAGCCGCCTCGCGGCCGGCTCCGTATCGGCCGTGACCGGCTTCGCCGAGCAGCTGTCCTGGGCGCTGTACCGGCTGGACCGCCGGGAGTACGGCGGCGAGCTGTCCGGGGACGCGTTCCTCTACACACGGGCCGCCGTGGTCGCCGCCGGGCGCCGGGAGTTCGAGGGCGTCCTGGCCACTCCCGCCCGGTTCCGGTCGTACGCCGCCGAGTTCGTCTGGGCCGAGCCACTGCTGTACGTACCGGACGAGGCGTACCGGCTCCTCACGGGCGAGGAGTGGGACCGCGCCACGCGCCACAGCTACGAGTCGTACTCCAACGCGGAGGGGTGGGCGGGGGCCGACGGGTGAGGGCGGGCAGCTACTTCACACCCAGGAGCTCCAGGATCCTGTTGACCGCTTCCAGGACCGGTTCCCCGACCGTGCCGACCGTCGCGGCGATGCCCGCGACCGCCAGGAGCGCCCGGTGCCGGTTCTCGGGCGGGGCGCCGGCGTCACCGTCGATGGCCGACACGGAGTCGTCGATCGTCCGGGCGTTGAGGGGAGAGACCTGGTCGCGCAGCTCATGGACCAGCACGAGGAGTTCCCGTACGGCCGCTTCGAGGGCGGGGGGTTCCGACGGGGTGGTGCCGGGAGTCGTCTGACCCTTGACGATGCCGTAGTTGCCCGACCCGCCGTGCATGTTGACGATGTCGCCGAAGTTGTAGTTGTTCCCGCCGGCGCTCATGCGTGGGTGATCCCCACGTTGCCCGATCCCCCGTACATGTTGACGTTGTCACCGAAGTGGTAGTTCTGCGGGCTGCTGATCATGAGCCGCTCCACCTGGACGTGGAACTCCGCCTCGGGGTTCTCGATCGCGTTGGCGATGTAGCCGACGAGCTGCTTGAGGTGCTCCGTGTTCCGGCCGGTCACCATCGCGGTGGACGGCCCCGCCGTCTCGATCGCCACGACGTGGTGCGAGGTCGCGGTCAGTACGGTGAGCAGGTCGGTGACGTACACGACCAGCGCCACGAGGCCGCCTACCCAGGCGAACCGCACGAATCCGTCGCTGTCGTCACTGCCGAGAAAGGTGATCTCCCCGATCATCGTGAGGATCATCAGCACCGCCAGCGTGAGACCGACCCGCTTCAGGAAGCGCATGGTGGCTTCCTGGCGCTTCGGCTTCAGGACGAAGGTGTACACGCGGGCGATGTTGTGCAGCGGATAGGCGGCGCCCCCGACCCAGAGAAGCCGCTTGCCGATGCGGAGCTCCACCGTCTGCGCCGGCACTCTCACCGGCTCCGGCCGGTTGTGCCACGGCCGCTCCCCCGTACCCGGTTCCTGCATACCGACCCCCGATGGTGTGCATCAACTACGTTGCCATAGAAGGTATCTGAAGTGTTGTCAGATGCAGATGGGACTTTGTCGGCGACAGGCTCGATTCAGACAAACGTCCCCGCGCCCCGCTCGGAAGCCGGGACACGGGGACGCCGGAACGCGCGGACGTCGGGACGGGCGGACGTCGGGACGGGCGGACGCGGGACGGGCGTCAGGCGGCGAGCCAGTCCCGGTAGCGGGTGGGGGCGATGCGGGCGTCGTCGCCGTCCTTGGGGATGATCGCGTCACCCTTGACCGCGGAGAACATCCCGGCCTGGTCGTCGGTCGTGACGGTGCGCTTGTCGCCGCGGGCCGCGAGTGTGATCCTGCCGAGCTCGTCGAGCGGGAAGACGTCGGCACCGGCCACGTTGCGCGTGCCCCCGAGGGGGCTTCCCGCCGCCACGTCGGCGACGGCCTGGGCGACGTCCGCCGCGGCGATGGGCCGCAGTGGGGTGGCGGGCAGGCGGACGGTCTCCTCGTCGGCCGTCCAGGACAGCACGGCGTCCATGAACTCGAAGAACTGGGTGGCGCGGACGATCGAGTACGGGACGGGCCCCTCCTTGAGGATGTCCTCCTGGAGGACCTTGGCCCGGTAGTAGTCGAGCTCCGGCACCAGCTCCGCACCGACGATGGAGAGGACGACGGCGTGGCCGACGCCTTCCTTCGCCGCGGCCTCGAGGAGGTTGTCCATCGTCTGCCGGAAGAAGGCGAGCGAGGCGTCGTCGAAGGTGGGTGAGTTCGTCAGGTTGACGACGACATCGGCCCCCGCCAGTGCCGACGCCAGGCCCTCCCCCGTGAGGAGGTCGACGCCGGTGGAGAGCGCGTGCGGCTCCGCCTCGTGCCCGGCCGCCTTCAGGATGTCCACTACCTGCGAGCCGATGAGCCCGGTTCCGCCGATCACTGCGATTTTCATGTCGTACCTTCCATTGCGCTACAGGAGGGTTTCATGGCACATCATGCATACGCCGGAATTGCCCCGACCGCACGACACCCCACCCCCGAACTCGGACATCTTCTATCCGAGATGCTACTCGGACAAACTTTGACCGAGTAGAAGGGGGGTGGCTACTGTGAGGTCGTGAAGATGTCAGGTGGAGTGGAATGGGCGCTGCATTGCTGCGTCGTGCTCACGACCAGCGACGAAGCGGTGCCCGCCGCCCGGCTGGCCGAGCTGCACGAGGTCTCCGGCAGCTACCTCGCCAAGCAGCTCCAGGCCCTGTCGCGAGCCGGTCTGGTGCACTCCACGCAGGGCAAGTCGGGCGGGTACGCCCTGACCCGGGATCCGGAGACGATCACTGTGCTCGACGTCGTCCACGCGGTCGACGGAGCCGGGCCCGCCTTCGTCTGTACGGAGATCCGTCAGCGCGGCCCTCTGGCCACCCCCGCTTCCGCCTGCACCACCCCGTGCGCGATCGCCCGTGCCATGGGCGCCGCCGAAGCCGCGTGGCGCGAGGCGCTGGCGGCGATCACGATCGCGGACCTCGCCCGCGACGTCGACTCCGACTACGGCCCCCGGGCGCTGGCCGGCATCCGCACCTGGCTCACGGCCAAGGACGACTGAAACCGTCCCGGCCGCAGGGGGACGCCCCCTCTGCGGCACGGGACGACGGGACCGCCGGAAAGGGACGACCGGGCCCGCCGCGACCCGAGGGGGACACAACACCCCCACCCGCGGCGAGGACGACGGTGCGGGGACCGCGACCCCCGCGACGCTTCTCACCCCCCGGGCGCCTCCTCCTGGGGTGGTGGCGGGCGTTGCGCCCACCCCCGCCCACGGACCTACGGCGCCGGCGGCGCCGCCACCGCGCCCCACGGCAGGAGCTCCGGGCGCTTCGCCGTGCGGCCGTCACCGGATGACCTGCCGCGCAGGCGGCGGCCGATCCACGGACCGAGGAATCCGGCCGCCCACCGCACCTCGGCCCCCGCCGCGCGCAGGGCCGCAGGGCGTGCCTGGGTCTCCAGGGGCAGCGACCACGCCTGGTCGCTGCCGGGCAGGTGGAGGGCGTACGCGGCGGCCGCGGCGATCCGGGCGTGGCCCAGAGGGCTGGCGTGGAGACGGTCCTCGCTCCACAGGCGCGGGTCGGTGGCGACGGCCAGCGGGGCGAAGTCGGCGACCGTCACACCGTGTCGGGCCGCCGCGGCACGGATGCGGGCGTTGATGTCGAACACACGGGACCGCACCGGCCGGGCGATGGGTGCGATCTTCCCGACGTCGGGGAAGGTCAGGGTCACCACATGGGCCCCGGCCGCCGTGAGCGCGGCGAACATCTCCTCCAGGTGCCCCGCCACCTCCTCCGCGTCGAACTTCGGGCGGAGCAGGTCGTTGACACCGGCGACGACGGAGGCCAGGTCGGGGCGCAGGGCCAGCGCGGGTGCGAGCTGTTCCGCGTGGACCTGGGCGGCGACCCGTCCTCGTACCGCCAGGTTGGCGTACCGCAGACCGGGGTTGACGGCGCCCAGGTGCTCGGCGAACCGGTCCGCCCAGCCCCGCAGGCCGACGGTGTCGTCCCCGTCCCCGACGCCCTCGGTCTGACTGTCGCCCAGGGCGACGTAGCGCAGGTATTCACCGCTCGGCATGCTCGGTCCGTCTCTCTCTCAGTACGGCCGCGATCCGCAGGCACCACTCCCGGTGCTCCCGCTCGAAGGACAGGCCGCGCAGGCAGGTCAGGTACGGGCCGATGCGCTCACCGGTCCGCAGGAACTCGTCCTCGTCCACGTCACC
This sequence comes from Streptomyces clavifer, assembly GCF_036345975.1. Classification (NCBI taxonomy): domain Bacteria; kingdom Bacillati; phylum Actinomycetota; class Actinomycetes; order Kitasatosporales; family Streptomycetaceae; genus Streptomyces; species Streptomyces clavifer. The sequence goes on from NZ_CP107793.1 coordinate 2,840,407, forward strand.
GCGCAGCCGGAGCAGCAGCTTCCCGAGGAGCTCGATCTTGGCGTCGGCCGCGGCGGCCCGCTCGTCCAGCTGCTCGATCACCGGTCCGGTGCCGACTCGGTCGGCGGCCTGCACCTTGACGAGCAGGTCGTCGCGGATGAACGAGGGCTTCGACACGTCGGCGGCGAACCGCTCCAGCTCTGCCTGGCCGGCGTCGGTGACCCGGAAGAGGCGCTTGTTGGGCCGGGATTCCTGGATCACCTGCCGGCCGGCGACCAGCCCTTCCTTCTCGAGCTTGGCCAGCTCGGTGTAGAGCTGCTGGGGCACGGCGTGCCAGAAGTTCGCGACACCGATGTCGAACGCCTTCGCCAACTGGTACCCGCTGTACTCGCCGTCCAGCAGCGCAGCCAGCACGGCATGCCGCAGGGCCATCGCCGCACCCCCTCCACTCTCCGTGTTCTCGACCGCCAGCCATCATACTCAAGAATCTGTCTAGTCATAGAGTTGAGTATCGGGAACGGAGGTCAGCGGTCATGATGACGGCATGAGAAATCGTTCAAGTCCCGTAGAGGCACTGATCGTTGTGGACGTCCAGGCGGCGTCCGTCACCGGCGCGGGGGCACTGCCCGACGCCGCCCGGCTGCTGGACCGGACGACGGACCTGATCGCACGGGCGCGCACGGGCGGAGCGATCGTCGTCCACATCCAGAACGACGGACCCGCCGGCGCGGGCGACGCGCCCCACACGCCCGGCTGGGAGCTCCACCACCCGGTCCAGGCCGGCCCGTCGGAGACCGTCATCCGCAAGACCCACGACGACGGCTTCGAAGAGACCACGCTGGGCGGCCTGTTGAGCAGCGCGGGCGTCCGCTCGCTCGCCGTCTGCGGCCTGATGTCCGAGATGTGCGTCCAGGCCACGGCACGTACGGCGCTGGCGCTGGGGTACCGGGTCGTCCTGCCGTACGACGCCCACGCGACGCACGACATACCGGCGGAGCCCGGGATCAGCGAGGCGGTGCCGGCCGCTGTCGTCTCCCGGGTCGCCGCATGGCCCCTCAGCAGGGACGCCGACGTCACCGCCCGGGCGGCCGACGTCACGTTCACGGCCCCCGGCACCCGAGCGGCCCACTGACCAGGGGCCGGTCGGGAGCGGTGCGGGCCGCTGGATCAGGCGTACGTGTTCACGCTGACGGGGCGCGTCCCGGTGTACGGCGTCCAGCCCTGCAGAGTGGCGGGCAGTCCCACGCGGCTGTTGCAGTCGATCACCTGGAAGTGCAGGTGCGGAGCGGTGGAGTTGCCCGTACTGCCCGACCAGCCGACGACCCGGCCCTGCGGGACCCGGTCGCCGGTGTTGTAGATCGCCTTGTTCAGGTGGGCGTAGTGGGTGCACTGGCCGTTCGAGTGCCTGATGATCACCTCGATACCGTTCCCCGGGTAGGGCGACCAGTCCGAGATGACGATGGTGCCCGCCTGCGCCGCGGACACCTCGTAGTTGGCGGGGAGCCCGAGGTCCCACGCGTACTCGTTGTAGGGGCCGGTGTGCGAGTACGTCCCCTCCGGCCCCTGGGTGACCGTGTAGGCCTCCCCCGCCGGGTACGGCATCTCGTAGTAGTAGTCCACGGCCGCGGCCGTGGACGCCCCCGTCATCGTGATGCCCACCGCTGTCAGCAGCGCACTCGCCCCTGTGGCGATGCGACGCAGAACCGTCCTCGCTCCACCCATGTGCGTCTCCGTTCGCGTTCCCGCAGGACTCGGCTCCGCGTCCGGCCGGGGCGGAGGAGTTGCAAGGATTGGCCCGCACGGCCTGCCACGCAAGGCTCGGAGAAGGGTGAAAGGGAGCCGCGATTGGTCTCGACCACTGGCTCCTGGGATGCGCCGGTCATCTGCATGGGCGCAGGCCGGCGGGGCCGGGGACGCCGAGACGGGGCAAAGGGCCAGGCAGAGCACCGACCGCCTTCAGCGGCACCGCACAGGGCACGGGACCCGCCCTCCGGAAAGTCCGGCCGGGAGGCGCGAGGGCCCTCGCGGGGAGGAGGGCCGGGGCAAGAGCGTCGCGAGAGCGCGGGGAGAGCGGAGGTCACCTCCCGCGGGACTCGGGCCCGGGTGGCGGGCCGGGCTCGGGTGAGGGCCCGGGTGGCGGCGGCTCCGCCACGGGCCCGCGTGCCGACTCCGACTCCGACTCCGACTCCGACTCGGCCAACCTCCCCCTCGCGTGGGCGCGTTCGGGTTCTGTGCCCGCCAGACTCAGCGCCTTCCGGTACGCCACCGCCGCCTCGGCCCGGCGGCCGAGGCGGTGCAGCAGATCGGCCCGGGCGATCGCGTACGGGTGGTAGGCGCGCAGCCGGGGCTCGCCCGCCAGGTCGTCGAGGAGGGCGAGCCCGGCCTCCGGGCCGTCCCGCATCGCGACGGCCACCGCCCTGTTGAGGGCGACGACCGGGGACGGGGCCAGCGCCCGCAGCACGTCGTAGAGCGCAACGATCTGCGGCCAGTCGGTGGTCGCGAGCGAGTCGGCCTCGTCGTGCAGGGCGGCGATGGCGGCCTGCACCCCGTACGGGCCGGGCGGGCCGCCCTCCAGCGCGGTGACCACCAGCCGGGCGCCCTCCTCGATCATCGTGTGGTCCCAGCGGCCCCGGTCCTGATCGTCGAGCAGCACGATCGCACCGTCGGGCCCGGTCCGCGCATCGCGCCGGGCGTGGACCAGCAGCATCAGGGCGAGCAGCCCGGCCGTCTCGCGTTCGGCGGGCAGCAGGGCCCGCAGGATCCGGGCCAGCCGGATGGCCTCCTCCGCCGGTCCGGTCCGCTGCAGGTGCGGACCCGAGCTGGCGGCGTACCCCTCGGTGAAGATCGAGTAGAGGACCTGGAGGACCCCCGGGAGGCGGTCCGGGAGCTCGTCGGCGCCGGGTACGCGGAACGGGATGCGGGCCTCACGGATCTTCTTCTTCGCCCGCACGATCCGCTGCGCCATCGTCGCGGGCGGGACGAGGAAGGCCCGCGCGACCTCGGGGGTGGTCAGGCCGGCGAGGCAGCGCAGGGTGAGCGCGCTGCGGTCCTCGGGCCCCAGCGCCGGGTGGGCGCAGGTGAAGAAGAGCTGCAGCCGCTCGTCGGGGAGGCCGCCGTCCGTGTCGGCGGGCGGGGCGGGCGCGGCCCGTTCGGCCTCGACCTGGAGGACGGCCAGCCGGGCGGCGTACACCTGGTCGCGGCGCAGCCGGTCGACGGCCTTGCGCCGGGCCGTCGTCAGCAGCCAGGCGCCCGGCCTGGCCGGTACGCCGTCGACCGGCCAGTGCACCAGGGCCGCCTCGATGGCCTCGGAGGTGACCTCCTCGGCGAGGTCCAGGTCGCCGTAACGGCGGACGAGGGAGGCCAGCAGCCGGCCGTGCTCCTCGCGGAAGACGGAGGCGACGGACGACACGGCGGACGCCCCGGGGCTCCCGTCCCGGGCGGCGCCGGTTCCCTCGTCCATCGCCGTCAGGCCCCGAAGTCGGCGACCGGCCGCACCACGACCGCGCCGCTGCCGCGCGCACCGGGACACCGGGCCGCCCAGTCGAGGGCGACGTCGAGATCCGGTACGTCGATGACGAGGAAGCCGCCCAGCACCTCGCGGGTCTCGGCGAACGGCCCGTCCGTCACGGTCCGGTCCCCGGCGGGCCCGACCCGTACCGTCGTCGCGGTGACGAGGTCGGCGAGCGACTCCCCGGAGACCAGGATCCCGGCGTCCTTGATCTCCTTGTCGTAGCTCATCCAGTCCTCGACCGTGCACTCGGCCGCGCCGCCGCTCTCGTCGGTCGCTCCACTGTGGATCAACAGCATGTACTTCATGGTCCGGCTCCTGTCTGGTTCTGTCGTTCCCGTACGCGTTTCCCGCGCACACCATGACGACGTACGGGCGAGGCGCATATCGACACGCGCTTCGAAGATTCTTTGTCCCGGCCTCTTCGTGCGGCTGCTGAGAGGGTTCCGCCATGGCCACTCTGCCCCGGATCGCCCCGATACTCGCGACGCCCGGTGCCCTGCCGCCCGCGGCCACCGACGACCGGTGGGCGTTCGAGGTGAAGCAGGACGGTCAGCGGGCCATGGTCTACCTGCCGGGTGACGGCTCGGTGGAACTGCGGGCCAGGTCGGGGACCGACATCACGGCGGCCTACCCGGATCTCGCCGCGCTCGGGGCCGCGCTCGGCGGGGTGCGGGCCGTGCTGGACGGTGAGATCGTCGCGCTGGACAGCCGGGGGCGCAGCGATTTCGAGCGGTTGCAGTCCCGGATGGGCCTCTACGGATCGCCGGCGAAGGCCGCGCGCATGGCGGAGCGGGTCCCCGCCCATCTCGTCCTGTTCGACGCCGTGTTCCTGCACGGCAGGGACCTCGTGCCCCTGCCGTACGCGGAGCGGCGGGCCGCCCTGGAGGCGCTCGCGCCGGCCGGGCCGCACTGGTCGACGCCCGCGGCCGTCGTCGGGCACGGCGCTCAGGCCCTGGACATGACACGGGAAGCCGGTCTTGAGGGCGTGGTCGCGAAGCGGCTGACCTCCGTGTACGAGCCGGGGGTCCGGTCCCGTACGTGGATCAAGATCCGCCATGTCCGCACCGCGGACGTGGTCGTCGGCGGCTGGGTGCCCGGCCGCGGGCGACTGGGCGGCCTGCCGGGGGCGCTGCTGGTCGGGGAGCGGCACGCGGGCGGTCTGCGGTACGCGGGCAGCGTCGGCACGGGGTGGAGTGACGCGGAGCGGACCAGGCTCGCCGGGCTGCTCACGGTCGCCGCGGTCGACGCGTGCCCCTTCGACGAGGTCCCCCCGGTCGCGGGTGCGCGGTGGGTCCTGCCGCGGCTGGTCGGCGAGGTCCGGTACGCGACCCGGACGAGAGCGGGGAGGCTGCGGCATCCCTCCTGGCACCGGCTGCGCCCCGACCTGGCTCCGGACGACCTCCCCTGAGGCCCGTCAGGAGGCCGTCCGCTTCCTCGCCGCCGCCTTCTTCGCCGGCTTGCGTGCGGTGCTCGTCGCCTTCGCCGTCCTCCCGGCCGCCTTCTTCCCGGCAGCCGACTTCTTCGCGGCCCCCTTGCGGGTGCCGGACTTCATCTCGTGCACGGTCGCGTGCTCGTCGTCCGCCGCCTCGCCGCGCGTCTCGCGCGCCGCCTTCACCGAGGCGTTCAGTGCGGCCATCAGGTCCATGACCTTCCCCGACTCCTGCTCCTCGCCCTCGCGCGGCTCCGGCACCTCCTTGCCCTCGGACTTGGCGGCGATGAGCTCCTCCAGGGCCTCTCGGTAACGGTCCCGGAAGCCGGAGATGCCGTCGAGGGCCATGGTGTCGGTGAGCTGGACGGCCCGCTCGATCTCGTCCTCGTCCAGCTCGACGTCCCGGGGGGCCAGGGACTCGGGGCTGCGGATCTCGTCCGGCCAGCGCATGGCGTGCAGCACGATCGCGTCGTCCCGCACCCGCAGCAGACCGAGCCGCTCCCGGTTGTGCCAGGCGAACTTCGCGACGGCGACCTTGTCACTGCGCTCCAGCGCCCGGCGCAGGAGGGTGTACGGCTTCGCCGCGACCTGGCCGTCGACCGCGAGGTAGTAGCTGTCGCTGATCCGTACGGGGTCGACCGTGTCCGCGTCGACGAACGCGACGATCTCGATCGCCTTCGCCGTCGGCAGCGGCATCCGGTCCAGCTCCTCGTCCGTGACGGGCACGGTCCGGTCCTTGCCGATCTCGTACCCCTTGCCGATCTCCTCCTGCGAGAGCACCTCGCCGTCGAGTTCGCAGACCTTGCGGGTACGGATCCGGCCCATGTCCTCGAGGTGGTACTGGTGGAAGGAGATCGAGTGGTTCTCGGTGGCGGACACCACCTTGATCGGAATGGTGACCAGCCCGAAGCTGATCGCTCCGGTCCACAGGGGCCGCGGCATCCAGTACCTCCAGGCCCCCCTGACGGCTGGCCGGGAGGTGGACCGACGCGCCCGGAAGGGAGAACCGACCCGAGAGGGTCGAGGCGCCGCCGGGCCACCGCCCGTACTCCCGATCCTCGCGCCCGGAACCCGGGACCGCATGTGGATCACGGGCACCCGCACCACGCACCCCGGCGCGGCAGGTCTCCGGCACCGGATGCCCGCACCCGGCGTCAGGTCTCCGCACCGGATGCCCATTCCGCATCCGGTCTCCCGCACCGCGGCCGCTCACCCCCGCGGCAGATCGAGCTCCCCGACGACCTCGTCCTCGCTCATCTCGCCCGTCCTGCGGAAACCGAGGCGCAGATAGAACTCCTCGGGTCCGTGCTCCCCCGGCAGCCAGGTCACGGTGGCACGCCGCTGACCGCGCCGGAGGATCTCCTCGCACACGGCGTCCACCGCGAAGCGCCCGTACCCCCGGCCCTGCTCACCGGCGGCGACCGCCAGCCGCCAGAGTCCGGAGCGGGGCCGGTCGTCCGGGTCCGCCGGGTCGAACCGCACGTCGAAGAAGGCCATCACGAAGCCCACCATCCGGTCGCCTTCGAACACCAGCCTCGGCCAGGCGGTCTCGGGCTGTACGTACGCCTCGGCCAAGGACCGGGCGACCGGGGCGACGAAGCGCTCCTGCTCGGGGGCCACCGTCAGGCGGCACGCTGCGAGCACGTTCTCGGGGGTGACCTTCTCCAGCCGGAGCGAGGCCGTTGCCGTCGTCATCCGGGCACGGTACGGGCGCCGGGGAGGCCCGGCCACCGGATACCTCCCTGCGGCCCGTCACTTGCCCGCAGGGGATCCCGGCCTGTCGGTCATCCCCCGCACGCCCCTGCGTGCGGTGCCTGCCGAGAACGGCCCACCGCGATTCCGTGGGCATGGCCGGCCCCGCTCGCGGGGAGCGGGGCCGGCCGCGGGAGCTTCCCCGGAAGCCCCTCTCACCCCTTCAGGGCGTAAGCCGTGTTCGGTCCGCCCTCGATGGCGGTGACGCCCGACTGCACCGTCGTCGGGGCCGTGCGTCCGCTGCCCCAGGCGATGACCTTGCCGTTCTTCAGGGCCAGGCTGTACCACTCGCCCGCGGAGATCGCCGTCACGCCGGACCGGGCGTCGGCCGGCACGGTGGTCTGCCCCTGGCGGTTGTCGCCCCAGGCGATGACCTCCCCGTCCTTGAGCGCGAGGCTGTGGAAGATGCCCGCGGCGACGTCGTCCACGCCCGACTGCGCCGCTGCGGGAACCGTGGTCGCACCGAAGTAGTCGCTGCCCCAGGCGAGGGCCCGGCCGTCCTTCACGGCGAGCGCGGTGTAGACGCCCCCCGCCAACTCGGTGACCCCCGAAAGGGCTTCGGCGGGGACGGTCGACTGGGCCGGGTTGTGCGAACCGAACGCGATGACCTTCCCGTCCTTGAGCGCCAGGCTCACCCAGGCACCGGCCGCGATCGCGTCCACACCGGACCGGGCCTCGGCGGGCACGGTCGACTGGCCGTACTCGTCACTGCCCCAGGCGATGACCTCGCCGTCCTTGAGCGCGAGGCTGTGGCTGTTCCCGGCCGCGATCGCGTCCACGCCCGCCAGGGTCCCGGCGGGCATCGTCAACTGCCCGTCGAGGTTCGTGCCCCAGCCCAGCACCCGGCCGTCCTTGAGCGCCAGACCGTGGTGGTAGCCGCCCGCGATCGCGTCGACGCCCGACTGCGCCTCGGCCGGGACCGTGGCCTCGCCCCAGTCGTTGTACCCGCCCCAGGCGACGACCGAGCCCGCCGCCGGAGCGGCTGACGATTCGGCCGCCATCGCGGGAGCGGCCGGCAGTACGGACAGGAGGCCGCTCATCACGAACGCCGCTCCGAAACGGCGGCGTCGGACGATTCCGTTCGGCATGGATCAACCCTCGCAAGGTCGTCGTGGATCCCGTGTCTGCACCTCATTCAAGTCCACCGGGCCTGCGCCCAGAGGGAGTTAATCGGCCACTCCGCGCCGCGAGAGAGGGCGGAGAGCGCATCCGTCGCCGCGTACGGCACAGCTCCGGTCCGCACGGAGGGCGACGCCGCTATTTTCCAATCTGATTCAAACAAGCTATAAATGAGCAACTTCGAGCACCATCCACCAGGATTCATGCACCTGCGAAGGACGCCATGCCGCTCATATCCACCGGGGACATCGCACTCGCCGCCCGTACCCACGCGACGGGTGTCGGGGCCTTCAACGTCGTGCAGATCGAACACGCACAGGCGATCGTCAGCGGGGCGGAGGCGGCCGGGCTGCCCGTGATCCTGCAGATCAGCGAGAACACCGCCCGCTACCACGGCTCCCTCGAACCGATCGGACTCGCCTCGCTCGCCCTCGCACGGGCGGCGGACGTCCCGGTGGCCGTCCATCTCGACCACGCCGAGTCGGCCGACCTGGTGCACGAGGCCGTCGGACTCGGCTTCACGTCCGTCATGTTCGACGCGTCCACGCTCCCGTACGACGAGAACGTCGCGGCGACGCTCGCGATCACGTCGTACTGCCACAGCCGGGACGTCTGGGTGGAGGCGGAGCTCGGCGAGGTCGGCGGCAAGGACGGGGCGCACGCGCCGGGAGTGCGGACCGACCCCGAGGAGGCCCGCGCGTTCGTCGGTGCCACGGCCGTCGACGCCCTCGCGGTGGCCGTGGGCAGCTCGCACGCGATGCTCACGCGGGACGCGGTCCTCGACTTCGCCCTGATCGCCCGGCTGCGCGACGCGGTGGGCGTCCCGCTGGTCCTGCACGGTTCGTCAGGTGTCGGGGACTCCGGCCTGGCCAGGGCCGTCGGTGCGGGGATGACGAAGGTGAACATCTCCACCCACCTGAACAAGCTGTTCACCCGGGCCGTACGCGACTACCTGGACTCCCACACCGAGGCCGCCGACCCCCGCAGGTACCTCGGTCCGGCCCGCGCCGCCGTCGCGGCCGAGGTCACGCGCCTGCTGGGCGTCCTGTCCCGCCCTTCGCGATAGGGTTCGGCGGCGAACAAGGAGGCACAGGTGGCGGCACACACACGATGGACCCGGCTGCTGGAGATCCTCGGCGACCAGGGGCACCTCGACGTGCTCGACGCCGCCGAACAGCTCGGCTGTTCCGCCGCCACGGTCCGCCGCGACCTGGACGAGCTGGCCCGGCAGAACCTGCTGACCCGGACCCGGGGCGGCGCGGTCGTGAGCACCGTCGCCTACGACCTGCCGCTGCGCTACAAGGCGGCCCGGAAGGCCGACGAGAAGCAGCGCATCGCCAGGGCCGCGGCCCAGCTGATCCCCTCGGGCTCGACCGTGGGCATCAACGGCGGTACGACGACCTCGGAGGTGGCCAGGGAACTGGCCGTACGGCCGGAGCCGACGGGCGGAGGAGGGATCGCGCTGACCGTCGTGACCAACGCGATCAACATCGCCAACGAGCTCGCGGTCCGCCCCCAGATCAAGATCGTCGTCACCGGCGGGGTCGCCCGTCCGAACTCGTACGAGCTCGTCGGCCCCCTCGTCGACACCGTCCTGCGGACCCTCGCGCTCGACTACACGATCCTCGGCGTGGACGCCGTGCACCCCCGCTTCGGTGCCGCCACCCACGACGAGTCGGAGGCCGGTGCCAACCGGGCGCTCGCCGAGTGCGCCGGCACCGTGATCGTGGTGGCCGACTCGTCCAAGCTCGGGCGCCGGGCCTTCGCCCAGGTGTGCGAGACGGCAGCCGTGTCGATCCTGGTCACCGACAAGGAGGCCCCCGAGGACATCGTCGAGGAGTTCACCGCCCTCGGGATCGACGTCCTGCGCGTCTGACGTCTGCGGGCGCCCCGCGTCAGCGGTAGTCGTCCGGGTGGCCCTGCATCCAGGTGTTGACGCGGTCCCGGGTACCGATCAGCTCGGTGCGGTGCTTCTCCAGGTTCGGGGTGGAGGCATCGCCGTCCAGCGCCGCCCTTAGCGTGCCCATCCAGGCGATCGGCTCCTCGAAGTGGCCGGGGCCCTTCTTGTCCGCCTTCATCGCCCTGTCCACACGGCTCAGTTCGTCGTTGACCCGGCCCAGGAAGTAGGCGCAGTTCGCACCCTTGGGGGTACAGCCGTCCTGGTAGGTCGCCTGGAGCCCCGCGAAGGCGTCGCGGACCAGCTCCGGCGCGTTCGGGTCGTCCTGGATGATGAGCGTGGGCGTCGGCGGGGGTGCGGGCATCCGGGGCGCCTTCTGGGCCGCCGCCTCCGACGCGATGGCCGCGGACGGATCCACGGACGGGACGTCACCGCCGAGGTCCCCGCCGGTGTCTGCCGTGCAGCCCGCCAGGCACGCCGCGAGAAGCGCGGCCGGTATCGCGGCACGCAGGCCGGAACGGATCAGCATGAGGCCCCCCTCTGTTGTTCTGGCCCAGACCCTATCGCTACCGGTCGGTCGGTCTGTGACGGGACTCCCGCGGGTGCGGGACCGCACAGACCTCCGCGAGGAGCCGGCGGCCGTCGCCGTGGAGACCACGGGTGGGGCGCCCCGGCCGACGGGGTGACCGGCGCCGTGCCGGCGGCCGCGGCACCGGCCGCACACCGCGGAACGCCCGCGCGTTAGCCTCGGAGACCTCGACCCGCACGAAGAAGACGACGGAAGCGAAGGTGGCGGCGATGGCGAAGGTTCCGGCAGCGGCGGTGGCGGCGAGCGGGCTCGTCGGCGGGTACGGACTCGCCCGGTGGACGGGGAAGCGCCCCCTGGGCGGGGTCGCGCTGGCCGCCGCCGGATCAGTGGCCGCGTACGGGTGGAACCGGCAGGCCGGGACCCGGGCGGCCGTGGGGCTGAGCGTCGCCTACGTCGCCGCGTTCGCCGGATCCCACCCGCTCGCCAAGAAGGTCGGCGCCTGGCCCGCGGTGTTCGCCGTGGCCGGCGGTGTGGCGGCGGCCTCGTGGGCGGTCACGCGTCGCGGCGCCTGACGCCGCACCGGAAGAGAAAGTTCGTGCCCGGGGATTGAACACGGGCGCCGCGGGGTGCGTACTGAACAGCAACTCCCCCGCGTGACCCGGGGGCGTGCCCGTACGACAGGACGGGTGCGCCCCCGGAGCCTTTCCCCCACGGACCCGCACGCGACTCGGAACGCCTCCTCCCTAAGCCGTCCCGCTCACCGGTACGCGGAAACCGGGCGGAAACCGGAAGCCCCCGAGCCGTCCCCACCCACCGGTCCGCACCGCGCCTCCGGAGGCGCCCCCGCACAGCGGTACCGAACACCGCACGCCCCGCGAGCGCCGCTACGCGCCCAGCGCGTGCGAGACCGAATAGATCACCAGGCCCGCCAGCGCACCGACCACCGTGCCGTTGATCCGGATGAACTGCAGGTCCCTGCCGATGTTCGCCTCGATCTTCTTCGACGTCTGGTGCGCGTCCCAGCCGGCGACCGTGTCGCTGATCAGCGACGTGATCTCCGTGCGGTACGTCGTCACGACGTACACCGCCGCGTCCTCCAGCCAGCCCTCCAGCTTGGCCTGCAGCCTCTCGTCCGTCGCCAGCCTGGCGCCCAGCGACATGAGCGAGGCCCGGGCCCGCAGCCGCAGTTCGCTCCGCTCGTCCTCGGCCGCCGCGATGATCATCGTGCGGACGGAGGACCACGCCGAGGCGATGACGTCCTGGACCTCGCCGCGCCCCAGGATCTCCGACTTCAGCCGCTCCACCCGCGCCCGGGTGTCAGAGTCCGTCTGGAGGTCGGCGGCGAAGTCCGTCAGGAACGTGTCGATCGAACCGCGCGCCGGATGGCCCGGCATGTCGCGCATCTCCGTGACGAAGCGCAGCAGTTCCTTGTAGACCCGCTCCCCCACCCGCTTGTCGACGAACCGCGGCGTCCAGCCCGGCGCCCCGCCCTGCACCGCGTCCATCACGGACTCGCCGTGCTCGACGAGCCAGTCGTGCGCCCGTACGCAGACGAGGTCGACGACCCTGCGGTGGCCGCCGTCCGAGACGATCTTCTCCAGCATCTTCCCTATGCCGGGACCGACCTCCGCCGCGTCGGCCCGCCGGGTGATCGCCTCGCCGACCACCGCCTGGACGTCGGAGTCCCGCAGCACCGTCAGCGCACCGCGCAGCGCGGTGGCCAGCTCGGCGGTGACCCGGTCTGCGTGCTCGGGCTCGGCCAGCCACGCGCCGAGCCGCGCACCGACGCCCAGAGCGTGAATTCGGTCACGAACGACGTCTCCGGAGAGAAAGTTCTCGCCCACGAAGGAACCAAGTGACTCCCCGAGCTGGTCCTTCTTGGTGGGGATGATGGCGGTGTGGGGGATGGGCAGGCCGAGCGGGCGCCGGAAGAGCGCCGTGACGGCGAACCAGTCCGCCAGCGCACCGACCATTCCCGCCTCGGCAGCCGCTGCGACGTAGCCCGGCCAGCCGCTCACACCCGAATTCTTCGCCCAGGTGGCGAGCACGTACACGAGCGCGACGAACAGGAGCAGACCCGTGGCGGTGGCCTTCATGCGGCGCACACCGCGCTGCTTCTCCTCGTCGGCGGCGGTGTACGCGAACACGGCGAGCGGCGGCGCCGCGGCCTGTCGCCCGGACCCGCCGCCCCTGGTGCCGCCCGGGATCGCGCTCCCGCCCGCCGGGGCCGTCCCGGCGCCCCCCGGCCCGGTCGCGTCCTCGCGCGTCGGCGCCGTGGAGCGCGCCCCCGGCTCACCGCCGGACCCGTCCTCCGGTGCCGGCCCGAGCCTGCCGGGCCCACCGCCGCCGGCTCCGGGCTCCGTTCCCTGCCCCGCGTCCTGTTCCATCCGCTCCACCCGTCCGCGTACGCCTCACCCGTGCCGTACGCATTGTCCCTACCTCACCTACTCCCGGGCCGCACGTCTAGTTCCCCGGGGCCTGTCGCATCATGAGACCAGCCCGAACACCGCAAGGAGAAACACCGCACATGCCCAGGCGCCAGGGGTATGCCCTGCTCATCGCTCTCGTCGCGGGCACCGCCGCACTCGCCGCCGCCATCGCGTTCGGCACGTCGCTGGTCGCCGCCGAGCGCCGGACGCCCGCCGCCGGACCGGGAGCGCAGGCGGCGGCACGCAACCCCGCCGCACCGGCCAACTCCACCGGCACCTGGGTCGTCACCTGGACCGGCGCGCCCGTCAGCGGTGAACCGGACACCGCGCACGGCTTCCCCGGGCGCACCATCCGCAACACCGTGCACACCAGCGTCGGCGGTGACGCGGCCCGCATCACCCTGTCCAACCTCTTCGGCGCGACCCCTCTCGTCGTGGAGCAGGCGACCGTCAACACCCGCCCGGTGACCTTCCGCGGGCTGCCGGCCGTCACCGTCGCCGCGGGCACGCAGATCGTCAGCGACCCGGTGACCGTCCCCGTCGCCCCCGACGCCGACCTCGTCGTCACCCTGCGCACCCCGCACGCCGGAGGGCCCGTCACCCACCACCCCTACGCCCACCAGACGTCCTACCTGGCCGACACGGACGGCACCTGGCGCACCACCACATGGCGCTACCTGACCGCCGTCGACGTCCGCAACGACACCTCACCGGGTGCCGTCGTCGTGATCGGCGACTCCCTCACGGCGGGCAGCGGCTCCACCACCGACGCCAACAGCCGCTGGCCGGACGTCCTCTCCGACCGGCTGGACCACCGCTACGGGATCGCCAACCAGGGCATCGCGGGCAACCGCCTCCTGCGCGACAGCCCGGACGGCAGGAACGGCCGCGGCGGCCCGGCCGGCATCCACCGCTTCGAGCGCGACGTGCTCGACGTCGCCGGAGCGAGGACCGTGATCATCGCGCTCGGCATCAACGACGTGCAGCAGACGCCGCAGGAGCCGGACGCGCAACGCATCGTGGACGGACTCCGCTCCCTCACGGAACGCGCCCACGCGCGCGGGCTGCGGGTCGTCGGGGCCACGCTGACGCCGTTCGAGGGCTTCGCCACCTGGACACCCGAGCGCAACGCCGTACGCCTCGCGGTCAACGAGCGGATCCGCTCCGGGAGGGTCTTCGACGACTTCGTCGACTTCGACCGGGCCGTGCGCGACCCCTACGCCCCCAACCGCATCCTGCCCGCCTACGACTCGGGCGACCACCTGCACTTCAACGACACCGGCTACCGGACCCTGGGCCGGCTCGTCGACACCGCCGGGGTGACCGAGGCACCCACGTCCGACACGTTCTGACCGCGCCTTCCCCGGAGGTCATCTCCGGGGAACGGTCCTCAGAAGCCGTCGGGCTTCTCCAGGCGCCGCCGCTCCGCCTCCTTGAGGCGCTGGCGCTGCGCCTTGCTCCACTTGCGGTCCACGCCGACCCCGCCCATCAGGGCGAACCCGGTCACCCGCACCCGCGGAGCGCCCGGAGCCGGATCGCCGTAGTCGGCGTCCTTCGTCTGCTCGTCGAAACCGCCCATGATCCCGATGCCGTTGACCTGGAGGTGCACGTTCGGCGGGACCCTCACCTGGAGCCCGCCCATGATCGCGATGCACCGGATGACGACATCGCGGTCCTCGAAGTCCGCCTCGCGCAGGTCGATCTCACCGCCGCCCCACATCGCGAACGCGGTGAACACCCGCCCCACCGTCCAGCGCCCCTTGCGGCCGAACCCGCCCCAGAAGGCGACACCCCACGTCGAGGTGGCGGGACCGCCGATCCGCCGCGGCCAGTCCGCCTCCGCGGACGGACCTCCGGACGTCACCGGCAACGCGGCAGCCGCTGTGCCGGGCACCGGGAGATCACTCACCAGCGGGACCAACTCGCCGTGCGTACGCGCCTTGTACGCCGCGTCGAGCCGCTGCTCGAACTCGTCCATCTGCAACCGCCCTTCGGCCACGGCATCCCGCAGGGTCTCGGCGATCCGCTCGCGTTCCGCATCGGAGGCGCGCATGTCCGGACGTTCACTTGTCATACCGCGCAGCCTATAGATCAACCCGAAGACGGGCCTAGAGCCGCGAATCCGACACGTACATCTTCGCGATCACGGCCTCGATGTCGGGCTCCCGCAACGACAGGTCCACCAGCGGATAGTCCGCCGCGATACGCGCCACCAGCGGAGCCGCGGACGCCGCTGCCGGAAACGCCAGCCACTGCCGGGGCCCCTCCACCTTCACCACCCGCGCCGAAGGCTCCGACGCCAGCTCGATCGGCGGGAGCTCCCGCTCCAGATCGACCACCAGCATGCGCTCGCTCTCCCCCACCTCGTGCAGTCCCGCCAGGTCGCCGTCGTACACCAGACGGCCGTGGTCGATCACCATCACCCGCTTGCACAGCTGCTCGATGTCGGTCAGATCGTGCGTGGTCAGCAGCACCGTCGTGGACCGCTCCGCGTTCAAGTCCCGCAGGAAGCCACGCACCTTGGCCTTCGAGACCACGTCCAGCCCGATCGTCGGCTCGTCCAGGTACAGCACCTCCGGATCGTGCAGCAGCGCCGCCGCGATGTCGCCCCGCATCCGCTGCCCCAGCGACAGCTGCCGGACCGGCACGTCCAACAGCTCGCCCAGGTCCAGGAGTTCCACGCAGCGGTCCAGGTTCTCCCGGTAGCGGCGGTCCGGGATCCGGTACATCCGGTGCATCAGCCGGTACGAGTCGCGCAGCGGCAGGTCCCACCACAGCGTCGTGCGCTGCCCGAACACCACACCGATCCGGTGCGCCAGCTTCGTACGCTCCCGCGACGGGTCGATGCCCGCGACCCGCAGCCGGCCGCCGCTCGGGGTGAGGATCCCCGTCAGCATCTTGATCGTCGTCGACTTGCCCGCCCCGTTCGGGCCGATGTAGCCGACCATCTCGCCGCGCGGCACACGGAAACTGATGCCGTCCACCGCACGCACCTCGTGCCGCTCCCGGCGGAGGAAGCCCGCCTTGCGGCGTACGTCGAAGACCTTCTCGACGCCGTCGAGCTCGATGAAGTCCATGTCCATGCCCACTCCTCAGCTTCCCGTGCTGCGGTACGCCCGCAGCCCCGCCCGCCAGGCCAGCCCCGCAAGCACCCAGCACAGCCCCGCCACCAGCGGCGGCATGAACGCCACCCACTCCGGCAGCCCCAACGGATAGTCCCGGCCCAGCACGTACAGCGCGGGCAGCCAGCTCACGAACGCCAGCGGCACCACGAACGTCACCCCGCGCACCAGGTCCTTCGCGAAGATCGACGGCGGGTACTGGAGCAGCGTCGTCCCCCCGTACGTGAAGGAGCTCTGCACCTCCGCGGCGTCCTGAGCGAAGAACTGGAACGCCGCCCCCGCCACGAACACCGCCCCGAAGATCGCCGCCCCGCTCAGCACCATCAGCGGCAGCATCAGCACCTTCAGCGGCGTCCACGCGATGTCGAGCGTCACCAGCGCGTAGCCGAGGACCAGCAGCCCCTGCGTGATCCGGCCCAGCCTGCGCAGCGCGAACCGGTCCGCGGCCACCTGCGCCAGCACCGGAACGGGCCGCACCAGCAGCGTGTCGAACGTCCCGTCACGCACCCGCCGCCCCAGCCGGTCCATCGACCCCATCACCAGGTCGGACAGCCCGAACGCCGTGGCCGACGCCCCGTACAGCAGCGCGACCTCCGGCAGCGCGTAGCCGCCCAGCGCGTCGACGTGCGTGAACATCAGCATGATCGCGACGAAGTCGAGCGCCGTCGCCGCGAAGTTCCCGAGCGTGGTCATCACGAACGACGCGCGGTACGCCAGGGTCGAGCGCAGCCACATCGCCACGATCAGCCCGTAGGCCCGGACCCCCTCCACCAGCCGCGGCCGGTCCCCGAACGCGATCTCCGGCCGCAGTGCCGGTTCCGCCGCGGCCACCTTCTCGGCCTGGACCTCAGCCACCCTGGACCACCACCCTCCTGGTCGCCACCGACTGCAGCAGCCGCCCCGCGAGCAGCAGCGTCACCGCCCAGCCCGCCTGGAAGGCGTACGCCTGCACCAGGCCCCACCCCGTACTCCTGCCGAGGAACACATCGGCCGGCACCTGCAGCAGCGAGGACCACGGCAGGGCGCGGGCCACCTCGCCCAGCGTCCCGGGGAACAGGTTCAGCGGCAGCAGCATCCCCGAGAAGAACAGCCCCGCCAGCCAGGCGATCTGCATCGCACCCGCCCCGTCCATCAGCCAGAACGCCGACAGGGACACCAGGAAGCGCACCGCGAAACTGACCACGACACCCAGCGCCACCGACACCAGGAAGGCCAGCCACGTCCACGGCGACGCCGGGAGCGCCAGGTCGAACGCCAGCGCCCCCAGCAGCATGGGAACGATCCCGCGCCCCAGCAGGTGGAACGCGGCCCGGCCCAGGTCCCCCGCCAGCCACCACAGCTGGAGATCGGCCGGCCGGTACAGGTCCACCGCGATGTCCCCGGTCCGGATCCGTTCCATCAGCTCGTCCTCGAAGCCGCCGCCCATCAGCGCACAGGTCATCAGCAGCGCCTGCCCGAGCCACACGTACGTCAGCGCCTGGGACGCGTCGTAGCCGCCGAGCTGCGGACGCGCGTCCCACAGGGCCATATAGGTGTACGCCATGATGAAGCCGAAGACGGTGTTGGTGAACACACCCGCCGCCGTCGCCATCCGGTACGTGGCGTGCCGCCGGAATCCACCGGCCGCCACCACCGCGTAGAGCCGCACCGCGCCCCCTCTCGCCGCTCATCGGACCAAAGCGCACGACCCTAGTCCAGGGCGGACGGCCGCCGCGACCCTTTATTCGCGGAGGATCCGGGGGTTATCACTCATAAAAGTGCACTATGGGATAACTGTCCGCAGCCGAGGAGCCTCCACAGCCATGAGCCACGAGCCACCGCAGCCCGGCGGAGACCACGGAGAGCCAGGTCAGAAGGGTCACGGCGGCTGGCCGCCACGGGATCCCACGGCCGCGGCGACCACCCCGAACCCTCAGCCCTCGGACGGCGCACA
The DNA here is from genome assembly GCF_036345975.1 of Streptomyces clavifer. Lineage (NCBI taxonomy): Bacteria > Bacillati > Actinomycetota > Actinomycetes > Kitasatosporales > Streptomycetaceae > Streptomyces > Streptomyces clavifer. The sequence goes on from NZ_CP107793.1 coordinate 2,858,107, forward strand.
CGAGCCCAAGGGGCGCACGAAGCGCACCAAGAGGCCCCGCCGCACCGGTTGGCGCCGGGCGATCCCCACCTGGCGCATGACCCTCGGCGGCGTCCTCCTCCTCGCCCTGCTCCTCGGCGGCGGGTTCCTCGCCGGTTACCAGCTCGTCGGCATCCCCGCCGCCAACGCCAGCGCGACCGCCCAGTCCAACGTCTACCTCTACGCGGACGGCAGTGTCATCGCGCGCGACGGCGAGATCAACCGGGAGAACATCCCGCTCCACCGCATCCCCCGCACCGTCCAGCGCGCCGTACTCGCCGCCGAGGACAGGGACTTCTACTCCGAACCCGCCATCGACATCAAGGCCATGACCCGGGCCGGCTGGAACACCCTCACCGGCAAGGGCCGCCAGGGCGGCTCGACCATCACCCAGCAGTACGTCAAGAACTACTACCTCGGCCAGGAACAGACCGTCGTCCGCAAGGCCAAGGAGTTCTTCATCTCGATCAAGCTCGGCCGCGAACAGAGCAAGGACGAGATCCTCGAGGGATACCTCAACACCAGCTACTTCGGCCGCAACTCCTACGGCATCCAGGCCGCCTCCCACGCGTACTACGGCAAGAACGTCGAAGACCTCGGCACCGCCGAAGGCGCCTACCTCGCCTCGCTCCTGAACGCACCCAGCGCCTACGACGTCGTCGCCCACCCCGGGAACAGGGACGCGGTCCTCGCCCGCTGGGCCTACGTGCTCGACGGCATGGTCAAGGAGGACTGGCTCGGCGCCACCGACCGCGCCGCCATGACCTTCCCCCTCCCCGGCCCGGTCAAGCCCGCCACCGCACTCTCCGGCCAGCGCGGCTACCTCGTCCAGGCCGTCGAGGACTACGTCACCGGCCACGGGATCGTCGACGAGAAGACCCTCGCCACCGGCGGCTACCGCATCACCACCACCCTCCAGAAGAAGAAGCAGAACGCCCTCGTCGAAGCCGTCGAGGACAACGTCCTGTCCGAGATCAGCGACGACCGCGAGGCCGATCGCAACGTCCGCGTCGGCGGCGCCTCCATCGACCCCTCCGACGGACACGTCGTCGCCATGTACGGCGGCGTCGACTACACCAAGCAGTACGTCAACAACGCGACCCGACGTGACTACCAGGTCGGCTCCACCTTCAAGCCGTTCGTCCTCGCCGCAGCCGTCGCCAACGGATCCACCACCCAGGACGACCGGGCCATCACCCCCAACACCCGCTACGACGGCACCAACGAACGCACCGTCCAGAGCTCCGCCGGCTCCACCGGCTACGCCCCGGCGAACGAGGACGACGTCGACTACGGTTCCCTCACCGTCCGCGAGGCCACCGACAAGTCCGTCAACGCCGTCTACGCGCAGATGGCCCAGGACGTCGGTCCCACCGAGGTCAGGGACACCGCCATCGCCCTCGGCATCCCCCGGACGACACCCGACCTCACCCCGTCCCCCTCCATCGCCCTCGGCCCCGCCACCGCGAGCGTCGTCGACATGGCCGCCGCCTACGCCACCCTGGCCGACCACGGCAGGCAACGGGCCTACACCCTCGTCACCGAGGTCAGCAAGAACGGCACCGCCCTGCGGCTGCCCGCCCGCACCACACGGCGCGCCATCAGCCGCGAAGCCGCCGACACCACCACCTCCGTCCTGCGGAGCGTCGTCGACGGCGGCACCGGTACGGCGGCACAGGGCGCCGGAAGGCCGGCCGCCGGCAAGACGGGCACCGCCGAGGAGGACAAGGCCGCCTGGTTCGCCGGCTACACCCCCGACCTCGCCACCGTCATCGCCGTCATGGGCCAGGACCCCGACACGGGTGTCCAGAAACCCCTGTACGGAGCCCTCGGCCTGGCCCGCATGAACGGCGGCGGCCCGCCCGCCCGGACGTGGGCCGCCTACACCGCCGCCGCACTCGAATCCAGCGAGGCGCGGGACTTCGAACTGGAAGCCGAGGAAGGCCCGGAAGAACCCGACCCCGACGAGGAGACCGAGGAGAGCGGCGCCCCCCGGGAAAGCGGACAGCCCGTCGAGGAGGACGCGGAAGGGGCCGACAACGCCGCCTCCCGCTCGTCCAAGGCCCCCGGGCGCCGCACCGAGCCCGCGTCCAAGTCCCCCGGCCGCCGCACCGAGCCCGTGGACACCCCGGCCCCGGGCCGCACACCCCCGAGTGATCCCGTCGGCAGGGCGCCCGAACCCGCCGCCCCGGGCGCACCCGGGCGGGACCGCTTCGAGAACGCACCCGGGGAGAACGCGTCCTGGCGCGACCGCTTCGAGGACGGCGGCTTCATCGAGGGCGCCCGCGGCCCCGGCCGCTGACCCGTCAGTGGCCGGAGGTCGCCTTCAGCCCCACCACCGCGACCAGCAGCAGGCAGACGAAGAAGATGCGGGCAGCCGTGACCGGCTCGTTCAGCACCACCATGCCCAGCACCGCCGCACCCGCCGCACCGATCCCGACCCACACCCCGTACGCCGTACCGATCGGCAGGGTCTTCGCCGCGTGCGACAGCAGCACCATGCTGGCCACGATCCCCAGCCCGGTGAACACACTCGGCCACAGCCGCGTGAACCCCTCGGTGTACTTCATCCCGATCGACCAGCCCACTTCCAGCAGACCGGCCACGATCAACAGAACCCACGCCACGACGGCACCTCCACGACGAAACACGCGAACAACACGGGTGCGTCGTCTTTGCGGAAACCCGGTACGGCGCGTCTCGTCGGGGTCGCACCACCGTAGCAAAAAAACAGCGAAAGGCCTGGTGACCATGGTCACCAGGCCCACTCACGCCACATCCGCCTACAGGTACAGCCCGGTCGAGTCCACCGACCCCTCGAAGCGGTCCGCGGCCACCGCGTGCAGATCCCGCTCCCGCATCAGGACGTACGCCACGCCCCGCACCTCGACCTCCGCGCGGTCCTCCGGGTCGTACAGCACCCGGTCACCCGGCTCCACGGTCCGCACGTTCTGACCGACCGCGACCACCTCGGCCCACGCGAGGCGCCGGCCGACCGCGGCCGTCGCCGGAATCAGGATCCCGCCGCCCGAACGCCGCTCGCCCTCGGGCGAATCGGACCGGACCAGCACACGGTCGTGCAGCATCCGGATGGGCAGCTTGTCGTCGGTGTCGTTGCTCACGCCCCGCAACCTACCTGCCCGTACCGCTCCGCACGTCCCCGGGCACCCCGGGATCCGCCGTCTAGCGCTTCTTCCGCCGCGTCGACACCGTGAGCAGGGCGACCGCGCCCGCCACCAGCAGCGCAGCCGGGATCACCCGCTCCAGCCTGGGCGAACCGTCCTCGGACACGAACTGCGCCTTCACGTCCGACACCGACCGGTTCACCGCGACGTACGCACGCCCCGCCGTCCGGTCCACCGTCGACGCCACCTTGGCCTTCGCGTCACCAATGATCGTCTTCGGGTGCACCCGCACCCCGATCTCGTCCAGTACCACCGCAAGCTGCTGACGCCTGCTGATGATGTCCGCCTCGATCTGCGCAGGGGTCCTGGTATCCGACACTGCGCCGCCTCCGTGGTCGTCGTCGGGTAAACCTTCATCGACAGTCTGTCAGCTCGGCCGCCCGTACACCCGGCGGCACCCCCTATTACGCTCGGTCCCACATACCCCGCGTGCCACTCGAGGAGAAACATGAGCGAGCGACTCCAGACCGGCGACACCGCCCCCGCCTTCACCCTTCCGGATGCCGACGGCAACGACATCTCGCTCGCGGACCACAAGGGCCGCAAGGTCATCGTCTACTTCTACCCCGCCGCACTTACCCCCGGCTGCACCAAGCAGGCCTGCGACTTCACCGACAACCTGGAACTCCTCGCCGGCGCGGGGTACGACGTCATCGGTGTGTCCCCCGACAAGCCGGAGAAGCTCGCGAAGTTCCGCGAGAAGGAGGACCTCAAGGTCACCCTGGTCGGCGACCCCTCCAAGGAGACCCTGGAGGCGTACGGCGCGTATGGCGAGAAGAAGCTCTACGGCAAAGTGGTGACAGGCGTCATCCGGTCCACGATCGTCGTCGACGAAGAGGGCAAGGTGGAACGGGCTCTCTACAACGTCAAGGCGACCGGTCATGTAGCCAAGATCATCAAGGACCTCGGCATCTGACGTGAACGACCTGTGAGCGTAATCGCAATCGCGCACGGATTCGGTTTGCAACCGCCATGACCGCGCAGAAGCCTTTCCTGGAACACCCCCCGAGGAAAGGAACCGGCCATGGCGGCCTCCGACCCCCACCAGGCGGCCGACCCGGCAGCGGTCAAACGTCACCCCGCGCTCTTCCGCGCCGTGCGGAAGCGGCGCAACCCCCGGCTCCGGCGGACCGACATCACGGTCACCGACGACCAGGCGGTCAAGCGCGCGGTGAAGGCGGCGTCCCTCGGTAACGCCATGGAGTGGTTCGACTTCGGCATCTACTCCTACCTCGCCGTCACCATCGGGCACGTCTTCTTCCCGTCGGGGAACGACACGACCCAGCTCCTCTCCTCCTTCGCGACCTTCGCCGTGGCCTTCCTCGTACGTCCGCTCGGGGGAATGTTCTTCGGCCCCATGGGCGACAAGATCGGCCGTAAGAAGGTCCTCGCCCTCACCATGATCCTCATGGCGGTCGGCACCTTCGCGATCGGACTCATCCCCTCGCACGGCACGATCGGCGTATGGGCCCCCGCGCTGCTGATCCTCTTCCGCATGCTCCAGGGCTTCTCCACGGGCGGTGAGTACGGCGGCGCCTCCACCTTCATCGCCGAGTACGCCCCCGACAAGCGCCGCGGCTTCTTCGGCAGCTTCCTCGAATTCGGCACCCTGGCCGGATACGTCGGCGCCGCGGGGCTGGTCACCGCCCTGTACGCCCTCCTGGACACCGGCCAGATGGAGTCCTGGGGCTGGCGCATCCCGTTCCTCGTCGCCGGCCCCCTCGGCCTGGTCGGCCTCTACCTGCGACTGCGCCTCGACGAGACGCCCGCGTTCCAGAAGCTGGAGGGCGGCACCGCCCACGCCACCGAGGCCGCCGACCACGTCGAGTCCACCGCCAAGGGTGACCTCGCCAAGATCTTCCGTCAGTACTGGCCGACGCTGATCCTCTGCATCGCGCTGGTCGGGGCGTACAACATCACCGACTACATGCTGCTGTCGTACATGCCGACGTACCTCTCCGACGAGCTCGGCTACAGCGAGACCCACGGCCTGCTCATCCTGCTCGGCGTCATGGTGTTCCTGATGCTGATCATCAGCCGGTTCGGCAAGCTCTCCGACCGCTTCGGCCGCAAGCCGCTCCTGATGGCCGGCATGCTCGGCTTCCTCTTCCTCTCCCTGCCGTCCTTCCTCCTGATCCGCCAGGGCAGCATCCCGGCGATCACCATCGGCATGCTGATGCTGGGCCTGTCGCTGGTGTGCCTGCTGGGCACGATGTCCGCGGCGCTCCCGGCCCTGTTCCCGACCAACGTCCGCTACGGCTCCCTGTCGGTCGGCTACAACCTCTCGGCGTCGATCTTCGGCGGTACGACCCCGCTGGTGATCACCGCTCTGATCAGCTGGACCGGCTCGAACCTGATGCCGGCCTACTACGCGATGGCGGCGGCACTGGTCGGGGTGATCGCGGTGGCCTGCATGAAGGAGACCGCGAACCAGCCCCTGGCCGGCTCCCCGCCCTCGGTGGAGACGGACGAGGAAGCGGCGGAACTCGTCCACGCCCAGACCCCGGACCCCAAGTTCTGACCCGCACTCCTCGCCGAGGGGCCTGTATCGGGGAGTACCAGGACGGCAGGCTTCCTCGGCCTCTACGGCCTTCAGCTGCTCATGAGGTTTTGGTTGACATGTTCAACGTGTGCGTACAGCGGTCCCTCTGTGATGACACGCTCGCCCTTGCCTCGTCTCCAAGGATCCACCTGGATCACGGTGACCAATACGTTGCCCAGACCGATCACCACCCACCAGTCCCGACCATCCGCAGGGACCCGCCAGGTCGACTTGACCCACCTGCCGGTATCGGTGCGTACGTCGGCCGAGATCAGCTCCCAAAGATATGGGTCGAACGCCATCAGCTCCTCGACGGGCGCGTTGCGCTGCTGGAGACGCTCGATCACGTGAGCACCGTGGGCCTTCAGCCGCGCCGGCTCGCGCAGGATGTGGCGCACGCGGGTGAAAAGGGAAGCCGGCCCGGACTCGGAGTGGAAGCGGGCTGTCTCGAAGCGGGGTGCCATGGTGATTCCTCGGGCAGGTCGGTCAGGTGCTGTGCTGGAAACGCACCGGCGTGTCCAGCACAGCCCGGGCGCCCTCGAAGTCGGCCAGACGGGCCGCCACCGTGGAGACGGCGAGACTTTCCGGCAGGGCCGCGGAGAACTTCAGGCCGCGTACTGCACGGGGGTCGACGTCGGGCAGCACGAGGTTTTCACCGACGTGCTCCCGGGCCGTGCGCCAGTCGGCGGAAGTCAGGTTCTCACGCAGGCGTAGCCAGCAGTCGGTGGGGCGTTGCAAGGGGTCGGCGACTGAGGGGACAGTCGCCGCCAGGGTCGCGTTGGCGCGGTAGCCGGCCCAGGTCCACCAGCGCACGTCGTTGCCGACGCGCGTGATCACGGTGCCGTCCAGGTGCACTGTGTCGGGCGCGTCGGTCTCACGCTGTTCGGCCAGACTGGCTTCGGCACGCCGGGTGAGAGCGACAGGTGGGTCCGCTCCCAGCAGTACCTCGCGCATGGCGCGTGTCAGCGCGTAGGAAAGCCCTGCAATGCCGCCGCCCAACCATTTGGCGACGCCCCCGCCAGACGTGGCCGGTGTTGGCGGTGAAGATGAAGTTCGACCAGGCCCGCCAGGGATCGGAGTCCGGCAGCTTCTGCCGGATCGCCTCCAGGCCGCGCCGCTCATGATCGAACTCGGACTCGGTGACCGTGGTCCACCGGCCATCCCGCATGCACTGCACCGTCCTTCGAACCACGCGCGCACTCCGCCGGAGACCTCACCGGCCCCGGCTGGATCAAACCCCGCCGCCAGATCCTAGCCGCTGGGTACGACATGAGGAGAGCCGGTGAAGGAAGGAAAGATCGGGCATCCGGCTCACAGGGCCTTGGCGTCAGCCTGGCTGATGCGGTCGAACGCCACCCACGGGCACCGCCGACCAGCCCCTGGCCGGTTCGCCGCCCTCGGTGGAGACGGAGGAGGAAGCAGCAGAACTGGTCCACGCCCAGAGCCCGGACCCCGAGTTCTGACGCACACACGTCCCCGTGGAAGGGCCCATATCGCCACAAAGCGGTACGGCCCCTTCCGCATCTCATCGCATGACGGACGTGACCATCCGATAAGCGGTTCGTTGCTCGTACGAGGCCGCGAACGCGCGGCCGGATGCGGAGGCAGGATGTCCGAGGTGTACGACCCAGCGAGGCTCGCACCGGCTGTGGCAGCAGCGAGCAACTGGACGGACCTCATGCGGCGTTTGGGCTTGAAGGAGAGCGGCGGGAGACACCGCGTCCTCAAGGGCAAGGTCGCGGAGCTCGGTCTCGACACAAGCCATTTCAAGCAGCGGAGCCCATGGCGTAAATATCCCGACGCAGCCATCGCCGCTGCTGCGAGATCGTCGTCATCACTGCGCGAGGTCGTCCTCAAGCTGGGTGCGACGCCGGCGACGGGCACGCTGTCGCACATCGCCCGCCGCATCGCGGCCGCAGGGATCGACGTCAGCCACTTCCCTGGAATGAACCGCCCACAGCTGGGCCTCCTGTTCAGCACCGAGGAGTTGCAAGCTGCCGCCGACTCCAGTGAGTCCGTCCGCGGGGTAGCGCGTGCGCTGGGAGTTCCTGATGACGGCCGGTCGCGCGCCGCTGTGGCCGCAATGCTCCGCAGCAGAGGCGTCGATACATCTCATTTCCGCAATGCCCGCCTCTCCATCCCGGAAGACGCGCTGCGCACTGCGGTACGGGAAGCCACCAGCTTCGCCGACGTCATGCGCGCACTCAGCCTTGAAGTGACGGATCCCAACCACCGTCGCGTCCGACGCAAGGTCTTGCAGATGCAGTTGGACACGGCTCACTTCAAACGCCGCACCTGGGGGTCGCTGCAGGCGCCCCCCGAACAGCGACGGATCGCACCAAATGCACTGGTGATCATGCCGCAGGGATCGGCGCGCGTGAACCGGACGCGCCTTCACCGCGCGCTACAGGAGATCGGCGTGGAGTACCAGTGCACGTCGTGCGGGAGCACCGGCGAATGGCTAGGGAGACCGATCACGCTCCAGATCGACCACGTCAACGGCAACTGGCTGGACAACCGCGCAGAGAACCTGCGCTACCTGTGTCCGAATTGTCACGCACTGACAGACACATGGTGCCGTAACCGAAGCGGGACAAGGACATCAACGCCTCCTGTCCCTACCGGACCCCGCTCCCGCTTGTAGACTGTCACCACGCGCGCGAGTGCTGGAATTGGCAAGACAGGCTGGTTTTAGGTACCAGTGCCCTAGTGGCGTGAGGGTTCGAGTCCCTTCTCGCGTACGTCGCGGAGGCTCAGCACGTATCAGTACGTGCTGAGCCTTTCGTATCGGCCGACCTCAGCTCACCAGCTCCCGCACCACCGGCACCAGCGCCCGGAACGCCTTCCCCCGGTGGCTGATCGCGTTCTTCTCCGCGGCGGACAGTTCCGCGCAGGTCCGGGTCTCGTCGTCGGGCTGGAGGATCGGGTCGTATCCGAAGCCGTTTGTCCCCGCCGGGACGTGGCGCAGGGTGCCCGTCAGCCGCCCTTCGACCACCCGTTCCGTGCCGTCGGGAAGGGCCAGGGCAGCAGCGCAGGCGAAGTAGGCGCCGCGGTGCGGGGTGTCGATGTCGGAGAGCTGGGCCAGGAGCAGGTCCAGGTTGGCGCGGTCGTCGCCATGGGTGCCGGACCAGCGCGCCGAGAAGATGCCGGGGGCGCCGCCGAGCACGTCGACGCAGAGGCCGGAGTCGTCGGCGACGGCCGGGTGGCCGGTGGCGCGCGCCAGGGCGTGGGCCTTGAGGAGGGCGTTCTCGGCGAACGTGACGCCGGTTTCCTTGACATCGGGGATGTCGGGGTACGCGTCCGCGCCGACGAGGTCATGAGCGAGACCTGCGTCGGCGAGGATCGCGTGGAGTTCGGTGATTTTACCGGCGTTGCGGGTGGCGAGGATCAGGCGGGTCATGCCCTGATTATGGCCGGGTGGCCCGCCTGCCCCGCGAGGGCCTCACGAGGGCCTCACGAGGTGCAGACGTTGCCGATCTCCGTGGCGGCGTCCGTGACCGGGGTGATGTCGGGGGTGGCGTCGCCCTTCTCGATGGACTCGCGGACGTTGGTGACTCCCGCCTGGAGGTCGTCGACGGCCTTGCCGAGGTCGGCGTTGTCCGTGGTGTCGCCGAGGTCCTTCAGCTCCTTGTCGATCTCGTCGAGGGCTTCGGAGGCCTGCGTCGGATCGTTGGAGGCGTTGGATATGGCCTGCTGGAGGTTGTCGACGCTGGTGGCGATGGCGTCGGCGGTACGGACGCAGTCCAGGGCCTTGTCGACGGCTCCGCAGCCGACCGCTGCGGTGAGCGTGAGCAGCGTGGCCGTGACGGCGAGTGCGGTGCGGTGGTGACGGCGCGAGGCCATGGAGCGGTCCCTCCCCAGGGGTCGATACGTGGACGGACGCACGGTTCGACCCGTGCGCCCGTACTCGTATTGACGTTTCGTGGTGCGTATTTGGTTCCTTCTTTACTCGCCGAGGGTGCGGGCGAGTGCCTCTTCCTGGAGCTTGGCGAGGTCGGTGCAGCCCGCGGTGGCGAGATCGAGGAGTGCGTTGAGCTCGTCGCGGTCGAAGGGCTCGGCCTCCGCGGTGCCCTGCACCTCGACGAAACGGCCGTCACCGGTGCAGACGACGTTCATGTCGGTCTCGGCGCGCACGTCCTCCTCGTAGCAGAGGTCCAGGAGGGGGACGCCGTCGACGATGCCGACGCTGATCGCGGCGACGGTGCCGGTGAGCGGCTTGCGGCCGTGCTTGATGATCTTCTTGCCCTGGGCCCAGGCGATGGCGTCGGCGAGGGCGACGTAGGCGCCGGTGATGGCGGCGGTGCGGGTGCCGCCGTCGGCCTGGAGGACGTCGCAGTCCAGGACGATGGTGTTCTCGCCGAGGGCCTTGTAGTCGATCACGGCACGGAGCGAGCGGCCGATGAGCCGGCTGATCTCGTGGGTGCGGCCGCCGATCTTGCCGCGTACGGATTCGCGGTCGCCGCGGGTGTTGGTCGAGCGGGGCAGCATGGAGTACTCGGCGGTGACCCAGCCCTCACCGCTGCCCTTGCGCCAGCGGGGGACGCCTTCGGTGACGGAGGCGGTGCAGAAGACCTTGGTGTCGCCGAAGGAGACGAGCACGGAGCCTTCGGCGTGCTTGCTCCAACCGCGTTCGATGGTGACGGGGCGGAGCTGTTCGGGGGTGCGGCCGTCGATGCGAGACATCTGCCGAGCCTATCGGCTGGCGGGGCGGCTCGGCCCGGGTGCACCGCAGGCCCCGCTCCTCGGCCGGGGACGAGCGGGGGCGGGGCCTGCGGCGGGTGGCGCGGACCTGGGTGGGTCGGCCGGGGTCAGCCGGTCACATCATGTCTTCGATGTCGGCGGCGATGGGGTCGGCGTCGGTACCGATGACGACCTGGATCGCGGTGCCCATCTTGACGACGCCGTGGGCGCCTGCGGCCTTGAGTGCGGCTTCGTCGACCTTGCTGGGGTCGTGGACTTCGGTACGGAGGCGGGTGATGCAGCCTTCGATCTCGTCGATGTTCTCGATACCGCCGAGCCCGGCGACGATCTTCTCAGCCTTGCTGGCCATGTCCTACTCCCTGGTCTGTACGTGCGGGGGCGGCCCACCATGGGTCCCGTTTCGTCACGGTAACGCACGGTTGGCCCACCTTCACGGGCGGGTAACCGTGCTGTCCCCAATGATGACGATCACCGGCGCCCTGCCCTGCGGGCGGGCTCCGCACGGTATCGCAACTGGTCTACACCAGTGTGCAACGACCGTCGGCCCTGTCGTGTTCCAGGAGGAGGACGCCGATGAGCTCCAGCAGCACAGCAGGCGCGGCGGTGCCGCAGAAGAAGTGGTGGAACAGCCTGTTCCAGGGCCTGCAGAAAATGGGCCGCAGCCTCCAGCTGCCGATCGCTGTGCTTCCCGCGGCGGGCATCCTGAACCGGCTCGGCCAGCCGGACGTCTTCGGTGACGACGGGCTGGGCTGGACGAACGTCGCCAAGGTCTTCGCGGCGGCGGGCGGGGCCCTGCTCGACTCCGGGCTCGGCCTCCCCCTGCTGTTCTGCGTCGGTGTCGCGATCGGCATGGCGAAGAAGTCGGACGGCTCGACCGCGCTCGCCGCCGTCACGGGCTTCCTCGTCTACTACGCGGTCCTGCACGCGTTCCCGGTCGACTGCACAGAGGGCTCGGACTTCAGCGGGGCGGGCACATGGGGAGGGGTCTGCGTCGCGGCGGACACCACGGTGACGGCCGCCGCGTATCAGAACCCCGGCGTGTTCGGCGGCATCGTCATGGGTCTGATGTCGGCCTGGTTCTGGCAGCGGTTCCACCGGGTCAAGCTGGTCGACTGGCTGGGCTTCTTCAACGGACGCCGGCTCGTCCCGATCATCATGGCGTTCGTCGGGCTGGTCTTCGCGGGTCTCTGCGCCTGGCTGTGGCAGCCGGTCGGTGACGGCCTGACCAGCTTCTCGGAATGGCTGGTGGACCTGAACTGGCTGGGCTCCGGCATCTTCGGCGTCGCGAACCGCGCCCTGCTCGTGTTCGGCCTGCACCAGTTCCTGAACACGTTCGTCTGGTTCCAGTTCGGTGACTACACCAAGCCCGACGGCACGGTCGTGCACGGTGACATCAACCGGTTCCTGGCGGGCGACCCGACGGCCGGCCAGTTCACCACGGGCTTCTTCCCGATCATGATGTTCGCCCTCCCGGCGGCGGCACTGGCGATCACCCATTGCGCCAAGCCGCACCGCCGCAAGGCGGTCGGCGGACTGATGGTCTCGGTCGGCCTGACGTCGTTCGTCACCGGCATCACCGAGCCGATCGAGTACTCGTTCCTCTTCGTCGCGCCCCTGCTGTACGTCATCCACGCACTCCTCACCGGCGTCTCGATGGCGGTGACGTGGGCGTTCGGGGTGAAGGACGGCTTCAGCTTCTCGGCCGGCCTGATCGACTACGTCATCAACTGGAGCCTGGCGACCAAACCGTGGCTGATCATTCCGATCGGCCTGGGTTTCGCGGTCGTCTATTACGTGATCTTCCGGTTCGCGATCACGAAGTTCAACCTCCAGACACCCGGCCGGGAGCCCGACGAACTGGAGGAGCAGATCGAGAAGGATCTCACCAAGTAAGCTCTTCCGGGCTTCGGAACCGGCTCGGCAAGGCCCTCGGACCTGGTGGTCCGGGGGCCTTGCCGTGTCACCGAGGGTGCCGGGTTCACTACTGCGCAAATTGAAGGTTCCTTATCTAACCCTCACCGTGCTAAAACTGGTCTACACCACTGAGTGGTCCAGACCACGCGGCTGTTTTTCCGCCGCGTTCCTCGAGTCGCCGCCTCCTCTCATCACTGATCCGGGCGGCACCGTGCCCCATGGAGGAAGTTGATGAGTACGGATACCGCTCCGGCGGCACCCGCGAAGAAGCGGGGCGCAGGCGTGCTCCAAGGCCTGCAGAAGGTGGGGCGCAGCCTGCAGCTGCCGATCGCCGTGCTGCCCGCCGCAGGGCTTCTGCTCCGTCTCGGCCAGCCGGACGTGTTCGGTCCGGAAGGGCTCGGCTGGGACCAGGTCGCCAAGGTCTTCGCGGGTGCGGGGGGTGCGCTGCTCGACGCCTCGTTCGGTCTGCCCCTGCTGTTCTGCATCGGCGTCGCGATCGGTTTCGCCAAGAAGGCCGACGGTTCGACGGCGCTCGCCGCCGTGGTCGGCTTCCTCACCTACTACGCCGTGATCCACCAGTTCCCCATCGAGGTGGAGGGCGGCACCTACATACCGACCGGGCTCTTCGGTGGCGCGTACGAGAAGGGCGGAGAGGTCACGGCCGCCGGGTTCCAGAACCCGGGTGTGCTCGGTGGCATCATCCTGGGCCTGCTGACGGCGGTGCTGTGGCAGAGGTTCCACCGCACCCGGCTCGTCGACTGGCTCGGCTTCTTCAACGGACGCCGGCTCGTCCCGATCATCATGGCTTTCGTGGGTACGGCCATGGGCGTGCTGGTCGTCCTCGGCTGGGAGCCCATCGGTGACGTCATCACCAACTTCGGCGAGTGGATCACCGGTCTCGGTGCCGCGGGTGCGGGAATCTTCGGTCTGATCAACCGTGGTCTGCTGCCGATCGGCATGCACCAGTTCGTCAACACCGTGTCGTGGTTCCAGATCGGTGACTTCACCAAGCCGGACGGCTCGATCGTCCACGGTGACCTGACGCGCTTCTTCGCCGGTGACCCCGACGCGGGACAGTTCATGTCGGGCTTCTTCCCGATCATGATGTTCGGTCTCCCGGCCGCGGCCCTGGCCATCGCCCACTGCGCCCGGCCCGAGCGGCGCAAGGCCGTGACCGGCATGATGATGTCACTGGCCCTGACCTCGTTCGTCACCGGTGTGACGGAGCCGATCGAGTTCGCGTTCATGTTCATCGCGCCGCTGCTCTACGTCATCCACGCGGTCCTCACCGCCCTCTCCATGGTCGTGACCTGGGCGCTCGGGGTGCACGCCGGCTTCACGTTCTCGGCCGGTGGGATCGACTACTTCCTGAACTACAGTCTCGCGACGAAGCCCTGGATGATCATTCCGATCGGTCTCGTCTTCGCGGTGATCTACTACGTGGTCTTCCGCTTCGCGATCACGAAGTTCAACCTCCCGACGCCGGGCCGCGAGTCCGACGAGGAGCTCGCCGAGCTCCAGAAGGCCGAGGCCAAGTAGGCCCCGCCCGTACGCGGCAGGCCGAAGGCCCCGCTCCCTCTCGTCGAGAGGGAGCGGGGCCTTCGGCGTTCCCGTGCCGCCCCGCGCGGGCCGGGTCCGGGCGGCGGTCGGCACGCGGGCGGCGCGTTCGTCCGGGACGTGTGGGAGGCGGTGCGTGGCGAAACCGGGGTCGCGCACGCCCACACGGGTGACGAGGGCGAATTCGACAGCGGCCGGCGAGGGCGGTGCCGACCCGCCCCTCCTCGCCCGCCGAGCATGATCGAACGAGAGACCCTAGACCTCGTAGACCGCCCCGGGCACTGCCAGCTCGACCGGGCCGTCGTAGGCATCGCGGGCGTCACCGAGGTTGCGTTCGGCGTCCGTCCACGGCGGGATGTGGGTGAGGACGAGTCGTCCCGCCCCGGCGCGTGCGGCGTACTCGCCGGCTTCGCGCCCGTTGAGGTGGAGGTCGGGGATGTCCTCCTTGCCGTCGACGAACGACGCCTCGCAGAGGAACAGGTCGGCGCCCTCGGCGAGTTCGGCCAGGGCGTCGCAGGTGCCCGTGTCCCCGGAGTACACGAGCGTGCGGCCGTTGTGCTCGACGCGGATGCCGAAGGAGTCGACGGGGTGGAAGAGCTTCTCCGTGCGGACGGAGAAGGGGCCGATGTCGAACGCTCCGGACTTGAGGGTGTGGAAGTCGAAGACCTCACCCATCGCGTGCTCGGACGGGGTGTCGGCGTGTGCGGTGGTCAGCCGCTGTTCGGTGCCTTCGGGGCCGTACACGGGGATGGACTCGGGGCGTCCGCCGTCGAAGCGGTAGTACCGGACGACGAAGTACGCGCACATGTCGATGCAGTGATCGGCATGGAGGTGGCTGAGGAAGATGGCGTCGAGGTCGTAGAGACCGACATGGCGCTGCAGCTCGCCCAGGGCACCGTTGCCCATGTCGAGGAGCAGCCGGAAGCCGTCGGCCTCTACGAGGTAGCTCGAGCAAGCCGAACCCGCGGACGGGAAGGAGCCGGAGCAGCCGACGACGGTGAGCTTCATGGAGCGTGAACCTCCGAGACGTGGAACGGGGAGGGTTCGTGCGGTCCGTCGAGCGTAAGGCGCGAAACAGCTGGTCGCTCCTCTACGGCCTGCCGTTGTGGGGGAACTCACCTGTGCTGTCACCGGTTCGATGGAAGGCCGGGCCCCGGTACGGTCGGGATATGAACACGTGGTGGTGGGTGGCTCTGGTCGCCGTGGTCCTGCTGGCTCTCGTCGTGACGGTGACCGATGCCCGGGGGCGGGGCGGCCGGGGGCCGCGGCGTCCCGGCGGGCGGACCCGGCCGCCGGGACGGGCGCCGGAGCGGAAGCGGCCGAAGCCGCACGGGGACCCGCGGCCGGGGGAGATCTGGTGGGCGGACGTGCCGTACGAGGACGGGCCCGGGTCGAAGGACCGGCCGTGTCTCGTGCTGTCGGTACGGGGTGGCACTGCGGTCGTCGCCAAGATCACCAGTAAGCACCATGAGGAGCGGCCCGGCGTGATCGCGCTGCCGGCCGGGACGGTGGGGGACGCCCGCGGGCGGCAGAGCTTCCTGGAGACGGACGAACTGCGGGACGTGCTGGTGTCGGGGTTCCGCCGGAAGGCGGGCGAGCTGGATCCGGGGATGTGGGCGCGGGTCCGCAAGCAGGGGTGACCCGGAATGCCGAAGAGCGCCGGACCGGCTGGGAGACCCAGTCCGTCCGGCGCTCTTCGGTGTGGTGCGTCCGGTGCGTGGGGCCCGGGCACCGGCCCGGCCGCTACGCCCAGAGCTGGCCGTGCAGGGTCTCGATGGCGGCCTCTGTCGTGGGAGCGGTGTAGACGCCCGTGGACAGGTACTTCCAGCCGCCGTCCGCGACGACGAAGACGATGTCCGCCGACTCCCCCGCCTTGACAGCCTTGCGGCCCACGCCGATGGCCGCGTGGAGTGCGGCGCCGGTGGAGACGCCCGCGAAGATGCCCTCCTGCTGGAGGAGTTCACGGGTGCGGGTGACCGCGTCGGCGGATCCGACGGAGAAGCGCGTGGTGAGCACGGACGCGTCGTAGAGCTCGGGGACGAAGCCCTCGTCGAGGTTGCGCAGGCCGTAGACGAGGTCGTCGTAGCGCGGCTCGGCCGCGACGATCGTGACGTCGGGCTTGTGCTCCCTCAGGTAGCGGCCGACCCCCATGAGCGTGCCGGTGGTGCCGAGGCCCGCCACGAAGTGCGTGAGGGACGGGAGGTCCGTGAGGATCTCCGGTCCGGTGGTGGCGTAGTGGGCACCCGCGTTGTCCGGGTTGCCGTACTGGTAGAGCATGACCCAGTCGGGGTGCTCCGCCGAGAGCTCCTTGGCGACGCGCACGGCCGTGTTGGAGCCGCCCGCCGCGGGGGACGAGATGATCTCGGCTCCCCACATGGTGAGCAGGTCGCGCCGTTCCTGCGAGGTGTTCTCCGGCATGACGCACACGATGCGGTAGCCCTTGAGCCTGGCCGCCATGGCGAGCGAGATTCCGGTGTTGCCGCTGGTCGGCTCCAGGATCGTGCAGCCGGGCGTCAGGCGGCCGTCCTTCTCCGCCTGCTCGACCATGTGGAGCGCGGGGCGGTCCTTGATCGAGCCGGTGGGGTTGCGGTCCTCCAGCTTGGCCCAGATGCGGACGTCCTCGGACGGGGACAGCCGCGGGAGGCGGACCAGGGGTGTGTTGCCCACGGCCGCCAGCGGGGAGTCGTACCGCATCAGCGCATGCCGCCGGCGACGGCCGGGAGGATGGTGATGTTGTCGCCGTCGGTGAGCTTGGTGGAGATGCCGTCGAGGAAGCGGACGTCCTCGTCGTTGAGGTAGACGTTCACGAAGCGGCGGAGCTGGTCGCCGTCGACGATGCGCTCCCGGATGCCGTTGTGGCGGCTCTCCAGGTCGACGAGGAGGTCGGCGAGGGTCTCCCCGCTGCCTTCGACCGCCTTGGCGCCGTCGGTGTAGGTGCGGAGGATGGTCGGGATGCGGACCTCGATGGCCATGGCGTGGGCTCCTGTCGAAAGCGGGGAGGTGGCGTGGGGCGCGCGTTTGTGCCCCCCGCGCGGGGGGTGGTGCGTACGTGGTGGCGCTCGGACCGCGGCTCAGGCCGTGCGGCTCACGGGCATGCCGAAGCGGGACACATCGCGCTGGACAGCCTGCACAGGTCGACGTGCAGCCGCGCGACGAGCAGCATGCCCGGCGTCTTGTCGCTCACGTCATGGGGAACCATGGGCTCATCGTATCGATTCCCGGCCCGGAACCCGGAGTGTGATCCCACATGGTGGATGGTGAGCGTTCACCAGGTGGACAAGCGCCCCAGGGGCGGCGCGCGCCGCACCGCCCCCGGGGGGTCAGGCTGCCGGGGGGTACGCCTCGACGACCTCGACGTCCTCCTCCGTGATCTCGCCGTCCACGATGCGGTACGAGCGGAACTGGAAGGGGCCCGCCGCGTCGACGTCCGCGGTGGAGACCAGGACGTAGTGGGCGCCGGGCTCGTTGGCGTAGGTGACGTCGGTGCGGGAGGGGTAGGCCTCGGTCGCCGTGTGCGAGTGGTAGATGATCACCGGCTCCTCGTCACGGTCGTCCATGTCGCGGTAGAGCTTCAGCAGGTCCGCCGAGTCGAACTCGTAGAACGTGGGCGAGCGCGCGGCGTTGAGCATCGGGATGAAGCGTTCCGCGCGGCCCGTTCCGGCCGGGCCCGCGACCACGCCGCACGCCTCGTCGGGGTGGTCGGCGCGGGAGTGCGCCACGATCCGGTCGAACAGCTCCTGGGTGATGGTCAGCATGGCGCCAGGATAAGCAGACGGGCCCTCCCGTACCGAGGGGTGGTACGGGAGGGCCCGGATGCCGGACACGACCGTTGGGGCGGCCGGTGTCCCGGGGTGGGCCGTGGCGCGGTCAGCGCTTGGCGAAGGAGGTGTTCCCGGGGTTGCGGGACTTGAGCGTCAGGTAGGAGACGCCCAGGATGAGGCCCCACAGCGGCGCGCAGTACAGCGAGATGCGGGCGTCCTCGTCGATGGCCATCATGACGATGACGAGGCCGATGAACCCGAGCGCGAACCAGCTGCTGAAGGGTGCGCCGGGCGCCTTGAAGGAGGACTGGGGCAGCTCTCCGCGGTCGGCCTTGGCGCGGTAGCGGATCTGGCAGACGAGGATCATGATCCAGGCCCACATGCCGGAGATGGTCGCGAAGGAGACGACGTAGTTGAACGCCTCGCCCGGCCACTGGTAGTTGATCCACACGCCGACGAGCATGAGCGCGGCGGAGAAGGTGGTGCCGGCCAGCGGCAGGCCGTTCCTCGTCAGCCTGGTGAACGCCTTCGGCCCCTGGCCGTTGAGCGCGAGGTCACGCAGCATGCGGCCGGTGGAGTACATGCCGGAGTTGCAGGAGGAGAGGGCCGCGGTGAGCACGACGAAGTTGACGATCGCGGCCCCGATGCCGAGGCCCATCTCCTCGAACGCGGCGACGAACGGGGAGACGCCCGGCTTGAAGTTGCTCCACGGGACCACCGACAGGATCATGATCAGCGCGCCGACGTAGAAGACGGCGATGCGCCACGGCACCGTGTTGATGGCCTTCGGCAGGACGGTCTTGGGGTCCTTGGACTCGCCGGCGGTGACGCCGACCAGCTCGACGGCGAGGAAGGCGAACATCACGATCTGCAGGGTCATCAGCGTGCCGCCGATGCCCTCGGGGAAGAAGCCGCCGTCATTCCACAGGTTGGCGACGGTCGCGGTGTCACCGGCGTCGGAGAAGCCGATGGTGAGCACTCCGGCACAGATGAGGATCATGCCGATGATCGCGGTGACCTTGACCATCGAGAACCAGAACTCGAGCTCACCGAAGAGCTTGACCGAGATCAGGTTGGCACCGTAGAGGATGACGGTGAACACGAGCGCCGACAGCCACTGCGGGATATCCCACCAGTACGTCATATAGGTTGCGGCAGCGGTTACTTCGGTGATTCCGGTGACGACCCAGAAGAGCCAGTAGGTCCATCCGGTCACGAATCCGAAGAACGGGCCCAGGAATTCGCGCGCGTACTCCGAGAAGGAGCCGGACACCGGGCGGTACATGAGGAGTTCGCCCAGGGCTCGCATAATGAAGAAGATGACCAGGCCCGCAATGGCGTACGCCAGGATGAGGCTGGGTCCGGCCCGGTCGATGGCTTTGCCCGCACCGAGGAAGAGTCCCGTGCCGATGGCGCCGCCGATGGCGATCATCTGGATCTGGCGGGCCCCCAGCCCTCGCTGGTAGCCCTCGCCCGCTGTGACGGCTTCCGCGGACTCGGGTCCGTCCGGCTGTCCCTTGTCGACCTGCGCCGATGTCATGGTGGTGCGCCTTTCTCCACGCCGATCCGCGCCCTCGTAGGCGTCGGATCAGGTCCTGATCCCCCCGGATATGGATGGAGTGCCGCCGGCGTTCGGCCGGCTCGTAGCGCCCCCGGGGACAGGGGTGGCGTCCCCGGGCGGTCGTGAAGATTTATCACGGTCGCCCGGTTGGGCCGTCGGACATTATGTGGCGCAGACCACAGGAAAAAGCGGACAAGGGTTTCCAGCCGCTGCAAAGAAGGCCGATCGGGTGACGGGATCGTTATTCGGATTTGAGGCTCCGTTGAGCGAACCCGACCGGCCGCCGAGGACTACTTCGGCATCATCGTTTCGACGAGTGTTTCCTGGAGCGCCCCGAGCCAGAGATAGGCCATGACCATCGGCTTGCGCGGATCACTGTCGGGAAGCCGGTAGAGCGAGCCGTCCTGCCCCTCGTCCTGGTCGGACACCTCGAGGCGGGTGCCGATGGTGAGCCTGAGGTCGTTCAGGGAACCCAGCCAGCTGCGGCACTCGTCCGCGCCGAGCGTGAGCACCGCGCCGCCGTCCCCCAGGGGGGTGAGCCCGTCGAGCGTCCGCACGACGGTGAGGGCGTCCTCGCGCTTACGGGTGCGCAGGTCGTTCTCCGTGAAGCGGCGGAACTCCGCGGACGCCTCGCGGAGCTCCTTGTCCTCGTCCCCGTACGCCTCGGGGAAGAGCCTGGCCAGCGCCGGGTCGGAGGGCGGTTCGCTCGGCCCTTCGGCGAACAGGGCGGCGAGCGGGTCCTCGCCCTCGACGGGTTCGTCGCCGGGACCGATCAGTTCCAGCAGTTGGACGGCGAGGGAGCGCAGGATGGCGATCTCGACCTCGTCGAGCGCGACGGCCGCGCCGCCGCCGGGGGTGGCCTCGAAATGGCCGGCCATGAATTCTCCGATGGTGGGTCGGACGGAGGGGCAGCGGTGCGTCAGTTGCGGTCCTGGGTCAGCGTCGCCCAGAGGCCGTAGCCGTGCATGGCCTGGACGTCGCGCTCCATCTCCTCCCGGCTGCCGCTGGAGACGACCGCGCGGCCCTTCTGGTGGACGTCGAGCATCAGCTTGTGCGCCTTGTCCTTGGAGTAGCCGAAGTACGCCTGGAAGACATAGGTCACATAGCTCATGAGGTTGACCGGGTCGTTGTGCACCAGCGTCACCCAGGGGACATCGGGCTCAGGGACGGCGAAGGTCTCCTCGGCCGATTCGGGACGTTCGATCTCTACGGGGGCAGCAACGCTCACCTACCCCATGCTGCCACCAGGAGGGGTCCCGCGCATAAACGGAGGCCCCATCTCGTCACTTTGACGAATAGGGGGTAGCATCCCCGTCATGAACTCAGCGGACCTTGGGCGGCGGGTCGGTGTCCCGTCGACCGCACTCTTCACCGACCAGTACGAGCTCACGATGGTGCAGGCCGCACTGAAGGCGGGCACCGCGGAGCGGCGCTCCGTCTTCGAGGCCTTCACCCGGCGACTGCCGGAAGGACGGCGCTACGGGGTCGTCGCCGGCATCGGGCGGGTGCTGGACGCGGTGGAGAACTTCCACTTCGACGACGAGATGCTCACCTTCCTGCGCGACCAGCGGATCGTGGACGCGCCCACGGTCGACTGGCTGGCGGACTACCGCTTCAGCGGCGACATCTGGGGCTACCCGGAGGGCGAGGTGTACTTCCCCGGCTCGCCGCTCCTGCGGGTCGAGGGCTCCTTCGCCGAATGCGTGCTGCTGGAGACCGTGATCCTGTCGATCCTCAACCACGACTCGGCGATCGCCGCCGCGGCGTCCCGGATGGCGGCCGCGGCGAGCGGCCGCAGGCTGATCGAGATGGGCGCACGGCGCACGCACGAGCTCTCGGCGGTGGCGTCGGCCCGTGCCGCCTACATCGGCGGCTTCCACACCACGTCCGACCTGGCGGCCGGCTTCCGCTACAACATCCCGACCGTCGGGACGAGCGCGCACGCCTTCACGCTGCTGCACGACAGCGAGCGGGACGCCTTCCGGGCGCAGGTGGACTCGCTGGGCCGGGGCACGTCGCTGCTGGTCGACACGTACGACGTGACCGAGGCGGTCCGTACGGCGGTGGAGATCGCGGGGCCGGAGCTCGGTGCCGTACGGATCGACTCGGGCGACCTGCTGCTGGTCGCGCACCGGGTGCGCCAGCAGCTGGACGAGCTGGGCGCCACGGAGACGAAGATCGTGGTGACCTCGGACCTCGACGAGTACGCCATCGCCTCGCTGGCCGCCGCGCCCGTCGACGCGTACGGGGTGGGCACGCAGCTGGTGACCGGGAGCGGGCACCCGACCTGCTCGATGGTCTACAAGCTGGTGGCGCGGGCGACGTCCGCCGATCCGTCCGAGCCGCTGCTGCCGGTCGTGAAGAAGTCGCTGGGCGCGAAGACGTCGCGGGGCGGCCGCAAGTGGGCGGCACGCCGGCTGGACGAGTACGGGGTCGCCGAGGCCGAGGTGATCGGCACGGGCCCCGTCCCGGCGGAGCTGGCGGACCGACAGCTGCAGGTCGAGCTGGTCCGGGGCGGCGAGGTCGTCGCCCGGGAGCCGCTCGAGGCCGCGCGCGAACGGCACATCGCGGTGCGCTCGGGCCTGCCCATGTCGGCGGTCCAGCTGTCGCGGGGCGAGCCGGTGATCCCCACGGAGTACGTCTGAGGGCCGGCGGCCGGAGCGGCGCGGGTGCACCGGGGGCGGCAGGGGGGCGCGGTCGCCCCCGCCGCACCCGGGGGCCCGGTGAGGCGCACGGGGCCGGTGGTGCGGGCCCCGGCGCGGCGGGACGCCCGGCTCCCTCACGGCCCCCGAGTCCCGGGGCGCGGGGGGCGCAGACCCGGAGGGCGTGACCCCTCCCGCGGCGCCCGTCCAGTCCCTAGGCTCGAAGGCATCCCCACCCGTACCCACGACCGCCGTCCCCTATCCCCCGTCGAAAACCCCACCGAAGGACATCCGTCATGCATCGCGCCTTGATCGTCGTTGACGTTCAGAACGACTTCTGCGAGGGCGGCAGCCTCGCGGTGGCGGGCGGCGCCGATGTCGCCGCCGCCATCACCGACCTGATCGGCGAGGCCCAGCCCGTCTACCGCCACGTGGTGGCCACCCGCGACCATCACGTCGACCCGGGTGACCACTTCTCCGCGGAGCCCGACTTCGAAAACTCCTGGCCGGCGCACTGCGTCGCCGGTACGGAGGGCGTGGGCTTCCACCCGAACTTCGCGCCGGCCGTCGCCTCCGGGGCGATAGACACCGTCTTCGACAAGGGCGCGTACGCCGCGGCGTACAGCGGTTTCGAGGGCGTCGACGAGAACGGGACCGGACTCGCCCAGTGGCTGCGGGACCGTTCCGTCACCGCCGTCGACGTCGTCGGCATCGCCACGGACCACTGCGTGCGGGCCACCGCGCTGGACGCGGCCCGGGAGGGCTTCACCACGCACGTGCTGCTGGATCTGACCGCGGGTGTCGCCGAGGGGACCACGGAGCGGGCTCTGGAGGAGCTCCGTGCCGCGGGCGTGGAGCTGACCGGCAAGCCGGTCGTCTGACCGCTCCCGGGGCTCTCAGGCGGCCGGGCGGGACTCTCAGGCGGCCGGGCGGACCGGTCCCGCGTATCCGGTGGGGCCCAGCAGGGCCCGGATCGGATGCCAGAGCTCCTGGCCGGTCTGCGGCGCGGTCCGCCACAGCAGCCCGTCCGGATGGTGCAGCACCGCGGTGATCTCGTCCGGGGTGGGCGGCTGGGTGTTGCCCCGGAGGTAGACGGCGCGCAGCCCCAGGTTGCGCAGCCTGGTCAGGGCGCGCGCCCGGTTGGCCGCGTGGACCAGTACCCGGACCGGGGCTCCGGGCCCTGATCCGTCCGCCGGACGGTTCAGGGCCAGTGCCACCACCACGGTGCCGTTGGGCAACCTGCAGAAACCTCCGCCTGCCATGCTTCGCGCTCCCCCATGAGACACCGCGTCAATAAGGATCGAACAAGACGCACCTAAACACGATCGGCCGTCGCCCGCTAGAGGGCGACGGCCGATCATGTTCTGACCTGCGGTGTTGCTGACTACTTGCCCGAGGGGCCGACCTTCACGGTGATCGTCGAGCCGCTGAGGGGCTCGTTGACGATCGAGATCCGGGTGTTGGTGTCAGAGACCTTGACACTTCCGGTCGGGTTCTCCGCGTACCAGTAGGTGCCCTTGCGGTCGTCGAAGACCGGGACGCCCAGCGACGGCTTGATCTTGAGCGGCACGTCCGCGTTGTGCAGCGTGAAGCCCTTGTTCGGGTACCAGCTGAACGGCGCGTCGAACGGCTGGATCTTGTTCCGGAGGAGCGTGCCGTTGGACCACTTGAGCGGCTTGGCGTGCGAGTCCACCGGAAGGATCAGGCCCTTGCCGTGGTGCTGCGAGGTGTTGTTGTCCTTCTGGGAGGTGTCCCAGAGCCACACCATCAGACCGTTCTGGTAGGCGTAGTGCTCGACCCAGTCCGGGCGGGTGGTGGAGAAGCCGAAGTTGTACGGGCCGACCTCGAGGGTCTTGTCGTACGACACGTACTGGCGGTTCTCGGCGATGTAGTACTGCGGGTAGTCGTTGGTGAACGACTCACCGATCCGCGAGAAGCCCTTGGCGGTCCAGCCGTTGTCGTCGCCCTCGGCGTTGTCCGTGAAGAGCACGGCTCCGTCGGCGGTGACCGTGAT
Source organism: Streptomyces clavifer (assembly GCF_036345975.1). Taxonomy (NCBI): domain Bacteria; kingdom Bacillati; phylum Actinomycetota; class Actinomycetes; order Kitasatosporales; family Streptomycetaceae; genus Streptomyces; species Streptomyces clavifer. The sequence goes on from NZ_CP107793.1 coordinate 2,882,002, forward strand.
GGCGTCGGCCGTGAAGCCCTTGCCGCCCGCGCCGCCGTCCGTCTGGTAGCGGAAGCGGAGATCGACCTTCTTGCCCGCGTAGGCGTCCAGCGGGTACGAGAGCTTCTTGACCGCGCCGGAGACGTCGGTCAGGGCCGGCTTGTCGCTGGCGTCACGCGGGATGGCCTTGCCGTCGGCGGTGCCGTCGAGCGCGGTCCAGGAGGAGCCGCCGTTGTCCGAGACCTCGGTGTAGAGGTAGTCGTAGTCGGCCTCGATGTCGTACCAGCCGGACAGGTCCAGCGAGGCGGACGTCTTTCCGGTCAGGTCGACCGAGCGCGTCAGGGTGTTCGACAGGTCGTCACCCATGTCGCTCCACCACTGCTTCGAGCCCTCGGCGGGCTTCGTGACGGTGGTGGTGACTTCCTTCTCGGGCAGCTCGACGACGAGCGCCTGCTTGTCCTTGGTGTTGTACTCCGCGACACCGAGCTTGTGCGTCGACTTCGTGGCGGCCTTGGCCTTGTCGTAGTCGAGCCAGCCGAGCTGCAGCTTGTCCCAGGCGGTCATGTCGCCGGGCAGGTTGCCGATCTCGCCCTTGCCGGTGCCGAGCCAGGAGCCCGCCGACATGAGGGACCAGAAGCCGACCGAGTTCTCGCCGCCGCCGGAGGTGTCGTAGAGGTCGGGCAGGCCCAGGTCGTGGGCGTACTCGTGGGCGAAGACGCCCAGGCCGCCGTTCTCGGGCTGCGCGGTGTAGTCGCCGACCCAGATGCCCGTGTCGCCGATCTCCGCGCCGCCGGCCTTGTTGCCCGCCGGGCCGGTCGCGCCCGCGTTGGTGCCGTACGCGTACCAGCGGTGCGCCCAGAGGGCGTCGGTGCCCTGCGCGCCGCCGCCCGCCGACTCGTCCTCACCGGCGTGGACAAGCTGGAAGTGGTCGATGTAGCCGTCCGGCTCGTTGAAGTCGCCGTCGCCGTCGAAGTCGTAGCGGTCCCACTCGTCGTACTGGGCGAGGTCCGCCTTGATCTGGTCGAGCGTGCGGCCCTTGGCCTTCTGGTCGGTGACCCAGGCGTTGACGCCGTCGCGGACCGTGTCCCAGACGTTGGCGCAGTTGGTGGAGCCGCAGTAGTTGGACCCGTAACGGGCCTCGTTGTACGGCACCTTGACCCAGTCCGAGACCTCACCGTCGACCGAGTAGCGCCCGGAGGACGTCTTCTCGTAGTAGGTCTTGAGCGAGTCCTTGCCCTTGCCCTCACCGAAGTAGAGGTCCTGGAAGTGGGCCTGGTCGTAGTCGGCCTGCCAGGCGGTGCTGTTGTCCTTCGCCGGGTCCGGCTCGGCTATCTCGTTGTGCAGGGGGCCGGGCGTGCCGCCGTACTTCTTGACGGGCGGCTCGGGGCCGTCGCCGTCGGGGTCGAACATCGTGGTGTCGTCGACCTGGTCGCCGAACTCCACGAGGATCGTGAAGATCTTGTCGGTCTTCTCGCGGCCGAGCTCGACGTACTTGCTCTTGCCGAGCTTGACGACCTTGGAACCGCCGCGGGTCGACACCTTCTTGTCGCCGGCCAGCACCTGCTCCAGCGCGGCCTGACGCTGAGCGTCCTGCTCCTTGCTGAAGGGCCCTTCCAGGTCGTGCTCGTGCGCCTTGACCGGCGCGGGATCCCGGCGGTCCACGACGGAGGCGCCGGATCCCGACGTCCTGTCGTCCGCCTGGGCGGTGGCGAAGGCCGATGCCGTCGCAGCGGTGGCGGCCAGGGCCACGGCTACCGCGGTGGCGCGTAGCGCCCGTCTCTGAGTGGTCACTTGATGCAGTCCTCCCCGGCGTTCGCGTCCGCGGCCAGGGGGGTGGAGAGGGCCGCGCGCGTTAACGCGTCACAAGTGACGACATTTGATCGGAGTTACGAGAGAAAAGACAGATCTTGACTTGAACACACCAAGTGCACTATGCGGGAGTCGTCTACCGGTATCCGGACGTTCATTCAAAACCCACCATCGGCCACCAACCGGCGCGCCGTGCCGCCCGATTGCCGACCGTGTGACTCGATGCGCCCCCCGTGCACCGGTACCGTGGGTTAGGTCACGCTTACTACCTGTTCCTCATGGGCATCCACCGTCATAGAGTCGATTGACAGTGCGAACGTGTTGAGAGACTGCCCCATCCGACACCCCGAGGACGGATTCCGCCATGCCGCGTCCGACTGCCGCACAGTTCTCCTACGGTTCGGTCACCGTCATCGTCTCGACGCTTGCCATGCTGCTGCTGTCCCGCACGGATTCGGGCGTCGGTGTGGCCGTCGTCTGCGTCGCGGCGCTGGCCCTGGGTCTGCTGGTCGCCCTGTCTGTGCCCCTGCCCAGGCGTGGGAGGACCGCGCCGGCCACGGCGCGTGCGCAGCGCCCGGTCGAGGACATAGAGATCGCCGCCGCGCACCAGGAGCGGGTCGGCGGGCATTCCCTGCACCGCTGAGCGACGGCCGTCCGGCCGCGGCCTCAAGGAGTCGTGACCACCACGGTCTTGGCCGCCTTGTCCTGCAGGCCCTGACGGTAGGGCTTGTCGGTGAACATCAGCACGATGTTGATGAGCCACCACAGGCACGGGCAGCACAGCAGCGCGGGGAGCCAGAGCACGACGGCCCGCATCAACGCGGATCCGGTGTCGGGCACCGACCCGTCGTTGAGCATCGCCACACGCATCTTCAGCAGCCGCATGCCGAGCGTCCGGCCGTCCTTGTGCGTCAGATAGGTGTCGTAGGCGACGTAGACCACCAGGGCGATCAGCGACCAGATCAGCTGATGACCGCTGTAGGAGTTGCTGATGGCGTCGCCGAAGTCGTCGTCGCCGTTGTCCGAGGTGACGTCGACCGCCCCGCCGAAGGGCAGCGAGATCAGGTACAGCGGGATCGAGATGACGAGGAAGTCGATCAGCCGCGCCAGGATCCGCTTGCCGGGCTCGGCGAGCGGCGGCATGCCGGCCAGCGGATCGGCACCTCCGTAGGGACCGCCGCCGCCGTACGGGCCGCGATCGTACGGCGGCGGGGGCTGCTCACCTCCGTAGGGCGAGCCGCCCGGCGGAGGACCCTGCGGCGGCCTCTTGGAGAAGGGGTCGTCCTCGGGCGGCTGACCGGGCGGCGGCGGCGGCGGTTCGTTGCTCATGGGGGCAGTGCACCCCGGCCCGCAAAAGCCCGCAACGGCTGAGGTGCTTTCGGGGGACGGGGCGTCAGCACATGGGCGTAAGGGGCCGCTCCGCGCCCACGGACCGGGCTCGCGCTCCCGCGTCCGCCCCTCAGCCCGCGACGAAGGTGCGGGCCGCCTTGTCGTGCCAGCACTGGCGCCAGGGGCGGTCCACCAGGCACCACAGGACATTGACCACGCCGACGACGAGCAGGCACAGCACCCCGTACACGAGCCAGCGGCGCAGCGCCGCCCCGAGGGTGGGCGGACCGTGGGACTCGATGTCCCGCACCTCGAGACCGCAGAGCTTCTTGCCCAGCGTGCGCCCCCACTTCGCGGTGGGCAGCGCCTCCAGGACGAAGCCGACCACGAGGAACGCGCCGATCACCGCGCCGAGCAGCCCGGCCGTGGTGGAGTCCAGCAGCCATACCGTGACCGTCTCGCCGGACTGCTTCGCCGCTTCGATCTTGCCGTCGATGTGCTCCGTCGCCCGGGTGACCAGCGGGAGTGCGATCGCGCCGACGAGCGCGCCCAGCACGACCGCGTCGACGAGCCGGGCGGCCAGCCGCTTGCCGAGCCCGGCGGGCCTGGCGGACGCCTGGGCCCGGGCCAGCTGCTGGAAGTGGTCGTCGACCGGCGGCTTCCAGGGCGTGACGGGCTGCTGCTCGGGACGGCCGCCCTGCTGCTGCGGGGGCGACGGGTGCGCCTGCCGGGGGGCGGCCGGCTGCCCGGGCCGGGAGAGCGGGTGCGCCTGCTGGGCCCAGGACGCGGACCCGCCGCCGGGGCCGGGGGTCAAGGGGTTCACCGGGTGGCCCGTCCTCGCCGGGGCGTGCGCCCGGGGCGGTTCGGGGGACGGCTCGGGCGGGCGCGCGGCCGGTGTGTGCGGGCGTGCGGCGGGCGGTTGCGGGGCGGGCGGGCGCGCCGCCGGTGTGTGCGGGCGCGGGGCGGGTGCCTGCGGTGCGGGTGTGCGCGGGGCGCCGCCGGGTGTCGCCCCGCGGATCGTCATCGTGCCGTCGGCGGGCGCGGCGGCCTCCTCGCGCGGATGCGGGGGGCGGGCGGTGCCGGCGGGCCCGGTCGCGCGGATGGTGACCGTACCGTCGGTGGGCGGGCGGCCCGCGTCGCCGCTGGCGCCCGTGGAGCCGGCCGGGAGGCGCGTGGGGCCGTCGGTGGCCTCGACGCTGCCGTCCCGCATTCCGGGGAGGGCCCCGCGCGTCGGGTCCTGGACGGCGGGCCGGTGCGGATCGCCGGCCACCCGCCCGGCAGTGCCGTCGTCCGTGCGCGGGGTGGCGGCGGGTGCCGCCTCGTCCGCGGCACGCGGATCAGGGCCGCCCCAGGAGACGCGGTGGTCGCGTTCGCCGCCGAAGCCGGTCTGCCGGGAGGTGTCGGCCTGCCAGGCGGACGCCGGTTCGGGGCGGCTCGGCGCTTCACCGCGTCCGCCGAACGCCGTGGACCCGCCGACGTCGTCGAGGTACATCGGCCCGGTCTCGTCCACCGGGGCCGGCCGCTGCGCGGTGTGCTGCGGGGCGGCGTCCGCCGCCGGGGCGGGCGGTGCCGCAGGAGCCGTACGGCCCTGCTGCGGCGCGGGACGGCTCGTACCGGGAACCCATGACGCGCCGTTCCAGTACCGGACGTATCCGGGGATGGACGGGTCGGGGTAGTACCCCTCGCGGGGGCTTTCGTCACCGGGTGCCGGGGTTGGGGCGCTCATCACCGTGGTCCCGTATCTCTTAGGCCTCAATACAAGGGTCCACATCTATCAGACCGCCACGTATCCCCGGGCCCGTCCTGCCGTTTGGACCACATTCCGGGCCCGGAGAAGTTTTTCTGGAAAGTCGCGTCATGGATCGCCGGGAGGGCGCTCTCTCCTTGTGCGGACCGGTCAGGGGACCGGCCCCTACGAGCATCGGAAGGTCGTGCACCCTCATGCAGCACATCGTGGAACGCGAACTGGAACTCAAGCTGGTCCTGTCGCCCGAGCGGTCCGTCCCCGTGCCCGCGCGGCTGTCCTACCTGACCGACGACCCGTACGCCGTGCACATCACCTTCCACATCGGCTCCGAGACGCCCGTGCACTGGACGTTCGCCCGTGAGCTGCTGGTGGAGGGGGTGTTCAGGCCGTGCGGGCACGGGGACGTGCGGATCTGGCCGACCAAGGTCGACGACCGGAGCGTCATCCTGGTCGCGCTCACCTCGCCCGACGGCAACGCCCTCCTGGAGGTGCCGTCGGTCGCGGTGGCCGCCTGGGTGGAGCGCACCCTGAGGGTGGTCCCGCCGGGTTCCGAGAACACCATGCTCGGACTGGACGCCGCGCTCGCCGAGCTGCTCACCCCGCTGCCGGCCGACGACCTGTGGCTGAGCGACCCGTGGCCCTCGGACGAGTCCCAGGACGGGGAGGCCTGAGTGGCGGGGAGACCTGAGTGGCGGCGGAGTCAGAACAGCTTGCCGGGATTGAGCAGCCCCAGGGGGTCGAAGGCCGCCTTGATGCCACGCTGCAACTCCACTCCCACCTCGCCGAGTTCGCGGGCCAGCCACTCCCTCTTGAGGACGCCGACACCGTGCTCGCCGGTGATGGTGCCGCCGAGCCCGAGGCCCAGCGCCATGATCTCGTCGAAGGATTCGCGGGCCCTGCGGGACTCGTCGGCGTCGGTGTGGTCGAAGCAGACGACGGGGTGCGTATTGCCGTCGCCCGCGTGGGCGACGACGCCGATGGTCAGCCCGAACTTCTCGGCGATGGCCGCGGTGCCCTCGATCATGGCGCCGAGCCTGGAGCGCGGTACGCACACGTCGTCGATCATCGTGGCGGGCTTGAGGGTCTCCATGGCGGGGAGCGAGAGCCGACGCGCCTGCAGGAGGAGTTCGGACTCGGCGGCGCTCTCGGCGGGCACCACCTCGGTGGCGCCCGCCTCACGGCACAGGGCGCCGACGGCGGCGAGATCGGCAGCCGGGTCGGGCGTGTCGAATGCGCAGAGCAGCAGCGCCTCGGTGGATTCGGGGAGCCCCATGGAGGCCGTCGCATTGACGGCGCGCACCGTCGTACGGTCCATCAGTTCGAGGAGTGACGGGGTGTGTCCGCGCTCCATGATCCGGCACACCGCGTCGCAGGCGGCGGTCGCCGAGGGGAATTCCGCGGCGAGCGCGAGCTGCTGCGGCGGCCGGGGCCGCAGGGCGAGGACGGCCTTGACGACGATACCGAGGCTGCCCTCCGAACCCACGATGAGCCGGGTGAGGTCGTATCCGGCGACGCCCTTGGCCGTGCGCCGGCCCGTGTTCAGCAGCCGGCCGTCGGCCAGGACGACCTCCAGGCCCAGGACGTACTCGGCGGTGACGCCGTACTTCACGCAGCACAGCCCCCCGGACGCCGTGCCGATGTTGCCGCCGATGGTGCACGTCTCCCAGCTCGACGGGTCCGGCGGGTAGCACAGCCCGTGTTCGTTGACCGCGCGGGAGAGCGTGGCGTTGATGACGCCCGGCTCGACGACCGCGATCCGGTCGACCGTGCTGATCTCCAGGATGCGGTCCATCTTCACCAGGGAGAGCACGATGCAGCCGTCGGAGGCGTTGGCCGCGCCCGACAGGCCCGTCCTCGCACCCTGGGGCACCACGGGGACACGCAGCGCGGTGGCGGTCCGCATGACGTGCTGGACCTCCTCGACCGTGCGGGGGAGCACGACGACGGCGGGGGCGCCCGCGTCGCAGAAGCTCGCCATGTCGTGGGCGTACGAGGCGGTGACCTCCGCGTCCGTGATCAGTGCCTCGGCCGGAAGACCCGCGCGCAGTTGTTCGAGGAGTGCGTCCATGATCCAAGGGTGACACCCGGGGCCATTGGTGTGAACCCGTCTGCGCGCGCGTTCGCGCAACCCGATGTGATCTTCATACTGACGCAGAGTGATGGTCATGGATGCCAAGCCGCAGCAGAAGCCGGAGTCACCCCCCTCCACCCTGCCGCCGAAGGGCGCGACGTCCGTGCCCCCGTCCCCCGCACCGATGCGCACCACGCTGCGCAGGGCGGCGTTCGGCGCGGTGGCCGGTGCCGTGCTCGTGGCCGGTGCGGTGGTCGCCGTCCCCGACGCGGAAGAGAGCGCGCCCCCCGTGCCCGGGCCCGTGGCACGGGCCGAGAGCGCGGCGGCTGCGGGCTCCCCCGCTTCCCTGTCCGATCTCACGGCCCTGATCGGCGACCGGCAGCAGTGGGTGGAGACGCATCCCTCCGACGCACCGTCCTGGGCGGTGCTCGGTACGGCGTACGTGGAGTGGGGCCTGCGCTCGGCGGACGCGACGTACTACACCCGGGCCGAACAGGCGCTCCAGCGTTCGCTGGCCGCGCAGCCCGGGGAGCGCGGCAACGCGGAGGCCTGGGTGGGGCTGGGCGCGCTCGCCAACGCGCGGCACGACTACCTCGCGGCGAAGAAGTGGGGCGAGACCGTGCGCACGCGGGAGCCGAAGAACTGGACGGCGTACCCGGTGCTGATCGACGCGTACAACGGTCTCGGCGAGTACGAGGCGGCCGGCAGGGCCACGGAGAAGTTCGGGTCGCTGCGCAAGGGGGTCCCCGCGCTGGCCAGGACGTCGGAGATGTACCACAACCAGGGCTGGCGCGAGGACGCCCTGGCCACCGCCCAGGAGGCGGCGGACCGTGCCACCGGGCCCGCGGAGAAGGCGGCGGCGCTGCACCGCCTGGGCGACCTGGCCCGGGAACGCGGCGAGCCCGAGGAGGCCGTCGCCCAGTACGGCGCGGCCCTGCGCACCGACCGCAGTCACCTCGCCTCCCTCGCGGGCCGGGCCCGCGCGCTGGTGGCCCTGGACCGCACGGACGAGGCGCTGGCCGACTACCGGACGGTGACGGCGAAGCTGCCGCGCCCGGAGTACGTCCTCGAGCTGGGCGAGCTGTACGAGTCGCTGGATCTGGACGGTGACGCCCGCACCCAGTACAAGAGGCTCCGGGAACTGCTCGCCGAGGCCAGGAGGGCCGGGGTCGACGAGTCCCTGACGGAGGCCCGTTACGAGGCGGACCACGGCGATCCCGAAGCGGCCGTGGAGCTGATGCGCACCGAGTGGTCCGGGCTGCGCCGCAGCTCGGACGTGTCGGACGCACTGGGCTGGGCGCTGCACCGGGCGGGCCGGTCGGAGGAGGGCCTGCAGTACGCGGAGCGGGCGGTGGAGACCGGCGTACGGGACGCCTCGTACGCGTACCACCTGGGCATGATCGAGAACGCGCTCGGCCAGGACGGCCCGGCCCGCAGCGATCTGGAGGCGTCCCTCCGTACGGACCCGGAGTTCTCCCCGCTGGACGCACCCCTGGCGCAGGAGGCTCTGAACGCCCTGGACGGACCGGCGCCGGGCGGTCCGGCGGACATGGAGCCGTCGGACCCGGAACCCGCTCCGGGGCAGGCCCCCGGGACGGCCGGCACGGACGGGGGCGACGAGGGGCAGGGCGAGGGCCGGACGCGGGAGAAGCCGGGGAGGGACGAGCCGGAACCGAAGCAGTCCGCGCGGGAGGCCTCGCCTTCCCCGGGGGCGGAGCCCGGCGCAGCGGCTCCGTAGGCCCGCCGCCCCCTTGTACGCGCCCCCGCCGAAGGCGGCGGGGGCGAACGGCGGACTACAGGTTGCCGCGCTTCTCCTGCTCGCGCTCGATCGCCTCGAACAGGGCCTTGAAGTTGCCCTTGCCGAAGCCCATCGAACCGTGCCGCTCGATCATCTCGAAGAAGACCGTGGGCCGGTCCTGGACCGGCTTGGTGAAGATCTGCAGCAGGTAGCCGTCCTCGTCGCGGTCGACCAGGATCTTCAGCTCGCGCAGCGTCTCCACGGGCACGCGGGTCTCGCCCGCCCACTCGCCGAGGGTGTCGTAGTACGAGTCCGGGGTGTCCAGGAACTGCACGCCGGCCGCCCGCATCGTCTTCACGGACGCGACGATGTCGTTGGTGGCGAGCGCGATGTGCTGGACGCCCGCGCCACCGTAGAACTCGAGGTACTCGTCGATCTGCGACTTCTTCTTCGCGATCGCCGGCTCGTTGATCGGGAACTTCACCTTCAGCGTGCCGTCGGCGACGACCTTCGACATCAGGGCGGAGTACTCGGTGGCGATGTCGTCGCCCACGAACTCCTTCATGTTGGTGAAGCCCATGACCTTGTTGTAGAACGCCACCCACTCGTTCATCCGGCCGAGCTCGACGTTGCCGACGCAGTGGTCGATGGCCTGGAAGGTCCGCTTGGCGGGCGCCTCGACGATCGGTTCGGCCGCGGCGAAGCCCGGGAGGTACGGCCCGTCGTAGCCGGAGCGCTCGACGAGGGTGTGGCGGGTCCTGCCGTACGTGGCGATGGCGGCGAGGACGACCGTGCCGTGCTCGTCCTTCAGCTCGTACGGCTCGGTGATGCCCTTCGCGCCGCGCTCGACCGCGTACGCGTACGCGGCGCGGGCGTCCGGGACCTCGACGGCGAGGTCGACCACACCGTCGCCGTGGGCGTGCACGTGGTCGGCCAGGAAGGTGCCCCACTCGGTGGACGCCTTGATGACGGAGGTGAGGACGAAGCGGGCGGAACCATTGGTCAGGACGTAACTCGCGGTCTCGCGGCTGCCGTTCTCCGGTCCGGAGTAGGCCACGAGCTTCATGCCGAAGGCGGTCGAGTAGTAGTGCGCCGCCTGCTTGGCGTTGCCCACGGCGAAGACCACCGCGTCCATGCCCTTGACCGGGAAGGGATCGGCCTGCCGGGCGGTGTCAGGGGTGGTGTGCAGAGTCTCAGTCATGTCCGAAGGTTCCCGCCGCTTCGCAAGGTGCGCAACAGTTCGCGCGATCGCTGGTCAACCTGCCCGACGGGTGGCCAGGATGGGCGGGCTATCTGTACAGGGTGACCACAGGGAGACGGATCATGGCGATCGATCATCTGGACGGCCGGCTCATCGCCCTGCTGGCCCGCGAGCCCCGCATCGGTGTGCTGGAGGCCTCCCGGCGGCTCGGGGTGGCGCGCGGGACCGTCCAGGCACGGCTGGACCGGCTTCAGTCGAATGGCGTCATCCGCGGCTTCGGCCCCGACGTCGACCCGGCGGCCCTCGGCTACCCGGTCACCGCGTTCGCGACGCTGGAGATCAGGCAGGGCCAAGGCGCCGATGTACGGGCCCATTTGGGTGGGGTGCCCGAGGTGCTCGAACTGCACACCACCACCGGGCACGGTGACATGCTCTGCCGCCTCGTCGCCCGGTCCAACGCCGATCTCCAGCGGGTGATCGACCGGGTGGTCGGTTTGGATGGGATCGTCCGGGCCTCCACGGCGATCGTCATGGAAAATCCGGTCCCCCTGCGTATTCTCCCGCTCGTCGAGCAGGCTGCACAGGACACCGACTGACCGAGGAGCAGCATGTGAACTTCTGGGAGTACGTGAGCACCCGCCACCAGCAGCTGCTCACCGACGCGTTCCAGCACGTCAGCGCAGTCTTCCAGTGCATGGTCCTCGCCACCGTGCTCGGCGTCGTGATCGCCGTGCTCAGCTACCGGAGCAGTTGGGGCGGGTCGCTGGCCATCACCTCGACGGCCATGATCCTCACCATCCCGTCGCTCGCCGCGATCGGCCTGCTGATCCCGCTGGTCGGCCTCGGGGTTCCGCCCACCGTGATCATCCTGACGCTGTACGGGCTGCTGCCCGTCGTCCGCAACGCCATCGTCGGACTGCGCGGCGTCGACCCGTCCCTGGTCGACGCAGCGAAGGGCATCGGGATGTCGCGTACGGCACGGCTGTGCAAGGTGGAGCTGCCGCTCGCCTGGCCGCCCATCCTCACCGGGATCCGGGTCTCCACCCAGATGCTGATGGGGATCGCCGCCATCGCCGCGTACGCCTCGGGCCCCGGTCTCGGGAACGAGATCTTCCGCGGTCTCGCCTCGCTGGGCAGTGCCAACGCGATCAATCAGGTCCTCGCAGGCACGCTCGGCATCGTCGTCCTCGCCCTGCTCTTCGACGCCGCGTACGTCCTGCTCGGACGCCTCACCATCCCCAGGGGGATCCGTGTCTGAAACCGTCACCGGGCCGACGGAGACTCCCGCGGCCGGCACCACCGCCTCGGGTGCCACCATCCGGCTGGAGAACCTCACCAAGTCCTACCCCGGCAACCCCGCTCCGGCCGTCGACAACGTCACGATGGACATCAAGGCCGGCGAGACCGTGATCCTCGTGGGGCCGTCCGGCTGCGGGAAGTCCACCACGCTGAAGATGATCAACCGGCTGATCGAACCGACGTCCGGGCGGATCAGGATCAACGACGAGGACGTCACCGACATGGACCCGGTGAAGCTGCGGCGCAAGATCGGGTACGCGATCCAGTCCTCCGGGCTCTTCCCGCACATGACGGTCGCGGAGAACATCGCCCTCGTGCCCAAGATGACCGGCTGGTCGAAGTCCGGCGTGAAGGACCGCGTCGAGGAGATGCTCGACCTGGTCGGTCTCGATCCGCGGGAGTTCCACGGGCGGTATCCGCGCCAGCTCTCCGGCGGCCAGCAGCAACGGGTCGGCGTGGCCCGGGCCCTGGCCGCGGACCCGCCGGTCCTGCTGATGGACGAGCCGTTCGGCGCGGTCGACCCCATCACCCGTGACCACCTCCAGGACGAGCTGATCCGGCTCCAGCACGAGCTGCACAAGACGATCGTCTTCGTCACGCACGACTTCGACGAGGCGATCAAGCTGGGCGACCGCATCGCGGTGCTGCGGGAGCGTTCGCACATCGCCCAGTTCGACACTCCCGAGGCGATCCTCACCAACCCGACGGACGACTTCGTCTCCGGCTTCGTGGGCGCGGGAGCGGCACTGAAGCGGCTCAACCTCACCCGCGTACGGGATGTGGGGATCGCCGACTTCCCCACGGTCACCGTCGAGGACCCGCTCCAGTTGATCTTCGACAAGCTGCGCGACGGCTCGCACAACGAACTGCTGATGCTGGACCGCAGGAACCGTCCGTACAAGTGGCTGCGGCGCGGCGACCTGATGCGGGCCAAGGGCTCGCTGGCCCGGGCGGGGCAGCTGGTGCACGACACCGTGACCCGGGACGCGACGCTCCACGACGCGCTGGAAGCCGTGCTGACCGACAGCGGGGGGCGGGTCGCCGTGACGGGGCGGCGCGGAGAGTTCATCGGCGTAGTCGACATGCAGACACTGATGAACTCCGTGCACGAGCTCCTGGAGGCCGACCGGCTCACGGCGATGGAGCACCAGCACGATCTGGAGCACCTGCGGGGCCACCAGACGGAACAGGAGCTTGAGGGGGGTGGCAGCGGGCTATGACACCCAGCCATCAGGCGCCGCCCAAGGGAGCACGCCCTCCGGGCGAGCACGACGTGGGCGGCCACGCCTTCCGCGACGAGGAGGCGGAGCCGTCTCCGCCGTCGCCGGGCCCGCCGCGCCGCATCACCTGGAAGAAGCTCGTGCTGGTGCCGGCCGTCCTGACGGTGGTCCTGGTCGCGACCTACCTGTGGATCACCCACGTCGAACTCGACTCGATCGCCAGGAACTCCCTGGCCGGCGACATCGTGGAGGTGCGCTGGTGGCAGCACGTCAGGCTGACCGCCATCTCCACCTTCTGGGTGCTGATCATCGCCATCCCGCTCGGCATCGCGCTGACCCGGCCCGGCCTGAAGAAGGCCGCCCCCGGGGTCACCGTCATCGCCAACATCGGGCAGGCGACGCCCGCGATCGGGCTGCTGGCCCTGCTGGTGATCTGGCTGGGCATCGGCCCGTCGACGGCGATCATCGGGATGGTGATCTACGCCGTCCTGCCCGTGCTCTCCAACACGGTGGCGGGGCTGAACTCGATCGAGCCGACGCTCGTCGAGGCGTCCAGGGGCATCGGCATGTCGGCGATGGGCACCCTCACCAAGGTCGAACTGCCGCTCGCGGTCCCACTGATCCTCGCGGGCGTGCGGACGGCCCTGGTGCTCAACGTGGGCACGGCGACCCTCGCGACCTTCGGGGGCGGCGGCGGCCTCGGCGACCTGATCACGTCGGGGATCCAGACACAGCGCATGCCCGTGTTGATCCTCGGATCCGTACTGACCGTCGTGCTGGCACTGCTCGTGGACTGGCTGGCCTCGCTGGTCGAACTGTGGCTGACGCCGCGCGGACTGGAGGAAGCGTGAGGGTACGTACGGGCCTGGCGTCGACGGCCGCGCTCGCCCTCCTGCTCACGGGGTGCGGGCTGAAGAGCGGATCGCCGCTGGTGGACGAGGTGGAACCCGGATCGGTCGGGAAGGGCCAGCCGCTCAGGGGCGCTTCCCTGACGGTGACCTCGAAGAACTTCAGCGAGAACATCATCCTCGGACAGATCATGGGCCTGGTCTTCAAGGCGGCCGGCGCGGAGGTCCTGGACCGCACGAACCTGCCGGGGTCGATCAGCGCGCGCGAGGCGGTCGTCAAGGGCGAGGCCGACGCCCTGTACGACTACACGGGCACGGCGTGGATCACCTACCTCGGCCACGCCAAGCCCATCGTCGACCCGCAGAAGCAGTGGAAGGCCGTCCGGGACGAGGACGTCGGCAACGGGGTGACCTGGCTGCCACCGGCCACCCTCGACAACACGTACGCCCTGGCCATCAGCAAGAAGAACAACGCGAAGTACAAGCTGAAGACGCTCTCGGACGTGGCGGCGCTCGCGAAGAAGGACCCGAAGGCCGTGACGGTCTGCGTGGAGAACGAGTTCGCCTCGCGGGACGACGGACTGCCCGGCATGCAGAAGCTGTACGGGATGAACCTGCCGGCCTCGAACATCAAGAAGATGGACGCGGGGATCATCTACACCCAGGTGTCCACGTCCGACTCCTGCCTGCTGGGCGAGGTGTACACCACGGACGGCCGCATCAAGGCGATGAACCTGGACGTCATGGAGGACGACAAGCAGTTCTTCCCCAACTACAACGCGGCCCCCGCCATCCACACGGCGACCCTCGACAAGCACCCCGAGATCGCCGGACTGCTGGCCCCGGTCACCGAGAGGCTCACCACCCAGCTCGCACAGGAGCTGAACTCCAAGGTCGACGTGGACGGCCAGGACCCGCACGAGGTGGCGAAGGACTGGCTGGTCAAGGAGGGGTTCATCCGGGAGGGCTGAGCCGGGGACCGCACGCGGCGGGCCTGAGGGAGCCGGGCACCGGAAGGGCTCCCCGCCGGACGGCTCAGCAGCTCGGGACCTTGCTCCCCCGCTCCAGGGCCTTCAGTGACGACACGGCGCTCTTCAGGGTCGTGACCGGGATCAGCCGCAGGCCCTCGGGCCGCTCGGCCTCCGCCTGCTTGCACTCGGCCTTCGGCACCAGGAAGACGGTCGCGCCGTCGCGCCGGGCGGCCTGCGTCTTCAGGGAGACCCCGCCGACGGCACCGACCGCGCCGTCGGCCTCGATCGTGCCCGTACCGGCGACCGTACGGCCACCGGTCAGACCGCCGCCGGAGCCGTCACCGGCGAGTTTGTCGATGATGCCGAGCGAGAAGAACAGCCCGGCACTGGGACCGCCGACATCGGCGAGGTGCAGAGTGACGTCCACGGAGCCGGGGTCCTTGCCCAGGTAGTCCAGGGCCGCCTCGACCGCGACGTTCTGCGACTTCTCCATGTCCTGGAGGTTGTGCTGCTCGATCTCCTTCTCGGAGCCCCCGGTCGGGTAGACGGAGTCGCGCGGCATGACCGCGCGGTCCGTCCTGAACCAGCTGTCGACCACGTCCCCGACCCTGACATCCGCCGTGGGGCCGGTCGCGATGATCGTCGTCATCAGCAGCTTGCCGTCCGTCGGGAGGGTCGGCGCGCCCTTGATCGTGATGACCGGTTTCCCCTGGTCGTTCCCCAGGACGTTCGCGGTCGTGCCGGGCTGTGCCAGGGTGAACGGCAGGGGCGCGAAGGCCGCCGTGCCGAACAGCGCGAGGACGGGCAGCGCGCAGAGGGCGAGGGTGCGGGGGCGCGTAAGACGAGTGAGCACCCGCCCAATCTATCCGCCGCCGTACGCCCCCGACGATTTCCAGGGCCCGGGCCCGGCCCCTGGCTCGGCGCCGCCCCGGGCCACGGCCCCGGACCCCGGCTCAGCGCAGCGCGTCCGCGACTTCCCGGGCCGCGTCGAGCACCCGGGGGCCGACCCGTTCGGGCACGGCGTCCGCGAGCATCACCACACCGACGCTGCCCTCCACGCCTGACACCCCGACCAGCGGTGCCGCGGCCCCGCAGGCGCCGGCTTCGAGCTCGCCGTGGGTGAGGGTGTATCCGGGGTGGTCGGCGACCGCCTTCTGCCGGGCGGTGAGGATCGCCCTGCCCGCGGCGCCCCTGTCCAGTGCGTGCCGGAAGCCGGCCCGGTACGCCACGTGGTAGTCGGTCCAGGTCGGTTCGACGACGGCGACCGCGAGTGCGTCCGCGCCGTCGACCAGGGTGAGGTGGGCGGTGGCCCCTATGTCCTCCGCCAGCGAACGCAGTGCGGGCAGCGCCGCCTCCCGGACGAGCGGGTGCACCTGGCGGCCCAGGCGCAGCACGCCCAGACCGACCCTGGCCCGGCCGCCGAGATCGCGCCGGACCAGAGCGTGCTGTTCCAGAGTGGCGAGGAGTCGGTAGACGACGGTGCGGTTGACGCCGAGCTTGTTCGACAGCTCGGTGACGGTCAGGCCGTGGTCGGTATCGGCGAGCAGCTTGAGGACACGCAGTCCCCTGTCGAGCGTCTGGGAAGTCTCTGCGGTCACGACGCCCTCTCCCTCTTTGGTGAGCGGGGCGGATATCTCTCCGGACTGCCGACGCCGGTCTCAACGGCGACGTACCGAGAGGCCGCCGACTGGCCATGGCACCGGCTGCGCACCGCGGCCACATTGACACGGTGCGTTCATGTTTCGGGGACATTAGCGAGCGAGTCCGCTCAGCGGAAGACCTCGTCCAGAATCCGGTCCCCCTCCGGAACGCGACGGCATAACCGCCGGTCAGCGCAGAACCGTCCGGAACGCGAACATCTACGCGCGTTCTAGTCGCGTGACGCCATCGCGACGCTCCGTACACCGGATGTGAACGGGTGTTAACTCACCGTAAATTAATGTGCTGAACTTTTCGCGGGGCGAGCCCTCGCGCGCCTTCACGCGCGCCGCGCACCACGGAGCGGGGCGCCGGATCGGGCCGCCGGGCTCGGGAGCCCGGCGGCCCGATCGGGGCGCCCCGGACGGCCCGGCCCTCAGCACGGGCGGCGGGGCAGGACTTCGGGCGCCAGCGGTATCGGCATCGGTATCGGCATCGGCATCGGCATCGGGCGAGGGGGAGCCGCAGACAACGGCAGCGGGCCCGGTGCGGGAGGCGTGCACCTCCCGCACCGGGCCCGCGTTCCGGGGTCATCTCACCGCATCCGGGTGGCCCATTCCTGCACCTTCTTGATCCGGTCCTGGATCTGGCCGGCCGTCGCCTCCGCACTCGGCGGGCCGCCACAGACCCGGCGCAGTTCGGTGTGGATCACGCCGTGCGGCTTGCCGCTCTGATGGGTGTACGCCGACACCATCGTGTTGAGCTGCTTGCGGAGCTCCAACAGCTTCTTGTGCGTGACCACGGGCCGGTCCTCGGCCGCCTTCTCCAGGAGGTCGGCCTCCGCGGCCGGTTTCTGGCGGCTGTGCGCGATCTGCCGGGTCTGCCGCTTCTGGAGGAGCAGCTGCACCTGGTCGGGCTCGAGCAGTCCCGGAATCCCCAGGTAGTCCTGCTCCTCCGCACTTCCCGGGTGCGCCTGCATGCCGAATTCGGCGCCGTCGTACAGCACCCGGTCGAAGACCGCGTCGGACTCCAGCGCCTCGAAGGGCAGCTGCTCCTCGGTCTCCTCGTCCTCCAGCTTCTCCGCGTCCGCGAGGAGCTGGTCCTCCTCGGCGAACGGGTTCTCCTCGTCGCTGCCCTTCTTCGGCTTGTCGAGCACGTGATCGCGCTCGACCTCCATCTCGTTCGCGAAGTCGAGCAGCATCGGAATGGTCGGCAGGAACACGGACGCGGTCTCGCCGCGCCGCCTCGACCGCACGAAGCGGCCGACGGCCTGGGCGAAGAAGAGGGGTGTCGAGATGGTCGTGGCGTACACGCCGACCGCGAGGCGGGGCACGTCGACGCCCTCCGACACCATCCGGACCGCGACCATCCAGCGCGATTCGTCCTGGCTGAACTGGTCGATCTTCTTCGAGGCGGCCTTCTCGTCGGAGAGCACGACGGCAGGGCGGTCGCCGGTGATCTTCTTCAGGATCTTCGCGTACTCCCGCGCCGACTCCTGGTCCGTCGCGATGACCAGACCCCCCGCGTCCGGAATGCCCTTCCGCACCTCGGTCAGCCGTTTGTCGGCGGCGGCCAGCACGTTGGGAATCCAGTCGCCGGTGGGCGAGAGCGCGGTGCGCCAGGCCTGCCCGATGGCGTCCTTGGTCATCGGCTCGCCGAGCCGGGCTGCGATCTCGTCCCCGGCCTTGGTGCGCCAGCGCATGTTGCCGCTGTAACTCATGAAGATCACGGGGCGGACGACACCGTCGGCGAGCGCGTTGCCGTAGCCGTACGTGTAGTCGGCCGAGGAGCGCCGGATGCCGTCGTTGCCCTCTTCGTACGCCACGAAGGGGATCGGGTTGGTGTCGGACCGGAACGGCGTGCCCGTGAGCGCGAGGCGCCGGGTCGCCGGGTCGAACGCCTCCTGGCAGGCCTCGCCCCACGACTTCGAGTCACCGGCGTGGTGGATCTCGTCGAGGATCACGAGGGTCTTGCGCTGCTCACAGCGGTTGCGGTGCAGCATCGGGCGCACACCGACCCCGGCGTAGGTGATCGCGACCCCGTGGTAGTCCTTGCTCACGGGGCCGGCGCTGTACTCCGGGTCGAGCCTGATGCCTATACGGGCGGCTGCCTCCGCCCACTGCTTCTTGAGGTGCTCGGTGGGCGCGACCACGGTGATCTGCTGCACCACGTGGTGGTGCAGCAGCCATGAGGCGAGGGTCAGCGCGAAGGTGGTCTTCCCTGCGCCGGGCGTCGCGACGGCGAGGAAGTCGCGCGGCTGCTCCTGGATGTACTTCTCCATGGCACCCTGCTGCCAGGCTCGCAGCTTCCCGGCCGTACCCCAGGGGGCGCGGCCGGGAAAGGCGGGTGAGAGGTGGTGGGAGGCGGTAGTAGTCACGGTCTCCGGTTCGGGGCACTCGGGTACGTGGGGCGCTGTCCGTGCGCGCCGGGACGGGCTCGCACGCGATACGACAACCGGGCCACCCTACCGGCGGGCGGGTCGGAACCCCGTACGAACCAGCCGTGATCCGGCGCCGCTGAGACCCGCTTCACAGGAGACGGCTACTTGGCGAACCCGGGCAGCTGTTCAGCGATCTTGGGCATGTCCAAGGCCCCCTGGCATACGTCCAGCACGAACCGCTCGGCCTCGTCCACGTCGAAGCCGGGGTCGAGCGGGTGCCCGTTCATGTGCAGGAAAACCCAGGTCGCGTACCAAGCGATGCGCTTGTTGCCGTCCACGAGAGCGTTGTTGTGGGCCAGTGACTCCATCAGCGCAGCGCTGCGGCCTTCTGCCACACGTCCGGATAGGCGTCCTGGCCGAATACGCTCGCCTGCGGGCGCGCCAGCGCCGAATCGAGCAGCCCGAAGTCACGCACCTCGGCCGCACCGAGGCGCTCCGCCAGGTTGAGCAGCTCGGGCAGTGTCAGGTACCGCATCAGGCAAGCCTCCGGTTGAGCTCCTCACTCACCTTCAGCACATGATCCGCCGCCTCGTTGAAGAGACGCGAGTGTTCGTTTATGGCGGTGATCACCGCGTCGTGGGCGAAGGCCTGCATACTGCGGCCCTCCGCCTCGGCGCGCGCACGCAGCGCGTCCAGCTCTTCCTCGCTGAACCGCAGATCCAGACCAGCCATGAAAAAAATGGTACCGCGCGGTACCAGGCGGCACTACGAGCTTTCCTTCACCCGCGTAGCCACCCACACCCCCACCAGCGCCACCGCCGCCATCGGCAGGAACACCGCGGTGAACGCCCCCGGGTGCGCCCCGGCGGCCCCGCTCCCCACAGCCCCGTGCGCGGCGGCCCCCACCGCACCGCCGCCGAGCGCGGCGAACGCCGCACCCCCGCCGGTGAGCAGCAGCACGTTGGACAGGCCGTCCGAGATCTGCAGCGCGGCGGAATTGCCGCCCGCCTCCTCCGGGGCCGACAGCTTCAGCAGCAGCACGCTCGTCGAGGCGATCACCATGCCCATGCCGAAGCACCCCACGGCCCAGGCGGCGGCCAGCGTCCACACCGGCACCGACTCGATCAGCACGGCAGGCGCGGCCGCGATCGAGAGGACCACCAGCACCATGCCGCCCACCATCAGCGACTCCCGGTGGGTCTCCAGGCGTGGCCGGGCCAGTACGTACGAGCCGAGCGCCCAGGTGAGGCCTCCCACCGCGAGCGACAGTCCGGCCATCGTCGGGGACAGTCCGCGCTGGGTGACCAGCATCAGCGGTACGAAGGACTCGGCGGCGATGAACGAGCCGGCGGAGATACCGCGCAGCAGGATCACCGCGGGCAGCCCCCTGGCCGCCCGCACGGTCCCCGGGGGCAGCAGCCCGCGCACGGCGGGCACGAGCAGTGCGACACCGACGACGGCCGGCAGCAGCGAGAACCACCGCAGCTCCTGCCCGGCGAACTGCAGCAGCCCCGCACCCAGCGAGATGCCCAGGGCCAACCGGATGCGCCGCTGGTCGAAGGGCTTCACGGCGGACTCCGCGTCCGAGGGTCCTGCCGCCATCCGCCGGATCGCGGGCAGGGCGAGAGCGAGCGGCAGGAGGATGAGCACGGGGATGCCGACGAAGACCCAGCGCCACCCGAGGTGTTCGGTCACGGTCCCGGAGGCGAGCGGCCCGACGACGGACGGGACGACCCAGGCCGCGGAGAACGCGGCCATGATCGCGGGTCTGATCCGCTCCGGGTAGGCCCGCCCGATGACGACGTACAGCGCCACGATCACGAGGCCGCCACCGATGCCCTGGACGGCCCGCCCCAGGATGAACATCCACATGCTGCCCGCGGTCCCGGAGAAGAGCAGCCCGGCCCCGAAGGCGCCGATCCCGGTGGCCAGCGGCGCGAGCGGCCCGCTCCGGTCGGCCCACTGCCCGGAGAGCACCATGGCGAAGAGGCTGGTGGTGAAGTACGCGGAGAACGCGAACGCGTACAGCGGGATGCCGTGCAGCTCACGGGCGGCGACCGGCATCGCGGTACCGACGGCGGTCGCCTCGAAGGCGATCAGCAGCACGACGGAGACGATGCCGATGCTCAGCGCCCGGTGGGTCCGCCCCAGCACACCCTCCGCGGGGACGTCGACGGCTATGTCGGTGAAGGGGGCCGTGACGTCGACGTCACGCGGTTCCAGGGCGCTCATGGACCCAAGAGTAAGGGCCGTAATGCCGGATGAGCCCTGTCGAGGGGCGCAGCCCGCATCGGTCCTTGGTCGTAGGCCCGGCCGCCCGAACATGAACGGCGTGTGGCAGTCGCGTTGCAGCGCGCCCGGCACCCTTGAGCGTGGTCGCGCCGGACCCGTACGGTCGACCACAGAACGACAACACCTGACCGTGTGCCCGAGAGGCTCAGGGGCTCGACTGCAACTCGAGTTACACCGGTTCGATTCCGGTCACGGTCTCCAGCGCTCTCCAGCGGGAGAACCCGAAAGGGAACGGCCGCCCCCATGGTGCGGGGGCGGCCGTTCCTGTGTGTGTCTGCGGTTACAGCGCCTCGGGACGGCGGGAGCCCTTCGGAGAGCCCGCGCCGCACACAAGGCCTGCTACTTCGGTGTGAGGACGGGTGTCTTGGGCAGGCCGCCGTCGTTCTCGCAGTCGAGCTTCTTCACCACGGAGAGCGAGGCGGCGTGAAGGATCTCCAGATTGGCAGCGCGCGATGCAGGTGTGTCGGCCGCATCGCTCTTACCCCGTCCGAAGCTGCCGAAAATCCGCAGCGGTCTCTCGTCCGATCCCTTCACCTGCGGGCTCACGCACTCAAAATAGAGCGAAGCACCTGCGGGACGCGACTCGGCCTTCTCGCCCATGTCGTAGGACTCGGTGTCGGCCGACGTCCGTGGGTCCTCCACGTCTCGTGGTGCGTACATGGAGAACTTGATCCCGCCGCTGTCTCCCGCCGCTGCCCCCTTCGGGCTCAAGGGGCACAGCTCCGCTCCGGTCGCCCAGCTGCGCCCGGACGCGTGGCCGCGCTTCAGTGCCTCGACGACGTTGTCCAGTCCCTTGGCCCCCGTGGCGAAGAACTCCGCGTCACCTGTCACGGACCGGACCTTCGACGCAAGAGGGCCGGCGAAGAGCCCGTCGCAGACCTCCTCGGCCCCGACGAACGTGTCCTCCCCGGTCTTCTCGTCGGACCCCCCGCACGCCACACCTCCGACACCCATGGCCAGTACCAGCCCGACTGCGGACAGCACCCGCCCGGCCCGCACCGATCCCACGACCTTCATCGCAAAGTCCCTCGTTCTGTCATCGTCAGCCGGTTTCCGGTGCTCTGCCCTGCTGGTTCTCCCGGTCGTTTCCGGTCGAATAGCCCGAACGCATGGACTCCTTCATGTCCTGCCGGAGGCCGGTGTCGTCGGCGGTCGCATGGCGTGAGAGGAACTCCTCCATCGGGGCCTCAGCCATGGATTCGCCGGAGCGGTAGATCCTGTTCCATTCCTGCTTGGTGAATTCCTCGGCCCTCTCCTTGCTCTTGTCCACCGAATTGTCGGAGATATCTCCGACGATCTGTCCGACGACCTGTTCCGCGGCACCGCTGGCCGTGTCGGTGACCAGCGGAATCAGCACCGCGGCCGTGCCCACCGCCGCCGTCGCGGGCAGGAAGGCGACACCGGCCGCGATCCCCGCCGCCGCACCGAATTCGACCCAGCCGGACCGCGTGGCGACGGCCTTCTCGTAGTCCTCGTGCGTCTTCATGTGGTCGGCCTCGACCTGGTCGGCCCGGGACTGGTCGAGCATGCCCTGCACCTCGGCACCGACGTGCACGGTGGATCGGGCCGACCCTGTGTCGACCTTCCCGTCGGGCCCCACTTGGGCCTCCAACACGCTCCGGGTGTAGACCTGCTCCGCCGTGGAGAGGGTGGCGTAGGCGTCCGGGTGCTGGCCGAGGGCGCTGAGGAAGCCACGCGCGACGCTCCGGCCCTCCTCGTCGTCCTCGAAGTCGATGTGTCCCTCGGGATTCCTGCCGGGGGCGAACACGCTGTCCGTGTTGCCCTTGTCCAGCGCCCAGTTGATGTCGTCGATGTACCCGGCCCCCATCGTGCCGAGGCTGTCCGCCAACGCTTCCTGCTTCTTGAGGAGCCCCGCATCCGCGCCGTACTTCTCCATCACCTGCTTCATGACCTCAGCGTTCTCGGCGTCCCGCACCACGCTCGCGTCCGGGTGGCCGGCAGGATAGCCAAGCGTCGCCGCCTCCAGTGCATGCCCCAGGGCATCCGGCATGTAGCCGAGCGATTCTTCCCGCTTGGCCTCGTCCGATTGATCGATGTCCCCGAGGGATTCCCACTTCTCGTTGCCGAAGAAGTCGAGATAGCTCTTGATCGAATCGCCTCCCTCAGCCTTCCCGAGGTCGGCCACGCCACTCTTGTCGACCGTGCCGTCCTCGTTATACGCGGTCGGCGCATCGGCGAAGAAACGCTTGGCCGCGTCCGGACTGTTGCCGAGCGCTTCCAGCATGGAAACGGTCGGGTCGTATCCGGATCCGTTCACGCCCGAAGGGTTGAACGGGTTCTTGAGTGAATTGTTGGCCGCCTTGTTTTCCCCGAACATGAACGGGCTCTTCTGGTGCAGCTGCGCGACGTGTTCGGCAATCGGGTTCAGGAACTTTGCGTCGTAGTTTCCGTACCGCATGATGCCGCCCAGCAGCTGGTAGCCGAAAGGGCCGGCATAGTCGTGCTTGGCCAGGGGGAAACGCTCCGTTCCGAGCTTGCGCAGTTCCGGGCCCCACTCGGCGGTGAACGCCTTGTCCCGGGAAGCCGTGGCAAGGTTCAGTCCCAGGTTCCTCTGCAGCTCCTGCACATCCTTGAGTCGCTCTTTGTCAACCTTGGGGTAGACGTACGTGCTCGTCGAGAGCTGCCCGAAGAACGTGAGCGACTTCTCCGGGCCGAGCTTCTCGTAGAAGCTCTTGGAGAACTCGGGCGACTTGCTGTTGTCGCGGAGAAGCTCGTTGAGCGCCTGCAGTTCGGTGTGCGTGATGTCGCGGCCCTTGGCGGCCAGGGCGGCGGCGCGCGCGGCCTCCTCCTGGTCCATCTTCGTGTACTTCGGGGCGCTGAAGTCCTTGCCCTCGGTGACGTTGGCTTCGAGGGAGTTCTTGAAGGACACGTCGGTTTCGTTGCAGGTGTCGACGATGAGGTCGATCTTCTTCTGCCAGGCCTGGATGTTCGCCTTCTGCTGACGCACGAGATCGGGATAGTCGGGGTCGTTGCGGCGCTGCTGCGGAGGAATGTCCTCCACGGGGTGCCTCGCCGTGACCTTGCCCTTGGCGTCCACGTGAATACCGGCTGCCGGCCCCTCGTCGTCCCGGATGGCGATCAGGTCGTCCTTGGCCTTCTTGATGGCCGTGTGGGCTTCCTCGAGGATCTGCTTGACACCCTTGGCCTCGGCGGCCGCGTCCTTGAACTCCTTGGCCGCCTTGCTGATGAACCCCTTGGTGACACCCGCGTTGACGCCCTCCCACTCGGCCTTGTCCGCCTTGACCTTCATGCCGTCATGGGCGTCGTCGGCCAGTCGGTCCAGCTTCGTGACCATGTCCGACCAGTCGTCGGCCGCGGTCTTCAGCTTCGCCACCGGGGCATCGACAATGTCCTCGTACGTCAGCATTCCCGAATCCCCCGCGCTTACTTCAAATAGTCGTTGAGCTTGGAGACGGAGATCAGATCGCCACCGATCTGCACATCGTCCTTCGCGTGGGCCAACGTGGTGTAGTCGAGGTGGTTCGAAATCTGCGCGCAGGCGTCGAGGAGTGTCTTCATATGCGTGTTCCAGCGGTCATGAACTTTCAACAGCGCGGAGCCGCTGGAGAAGTTGCCGTTGGTCAGCGCGATCGCCGCGTCGAAGGTCGTGGGCCGGGCATGGTCGCCGTCCTTGGAAAGGCGGGTGCGCAGACCGTACGCGTCATGCCCGACGGCACCCAGGTTGTCCTGGTTGACGGCAAGATCAGCGTTGCTGGGCACGCCATGACCGCCAGTGCCGTCATCGACACCGTTGAGCCGCATATCGACCTGTTGCGTCGACTCCGCCCGAAGCGCCGCCCACTCTGCGTCGAACGTCACGAATTCCCCCGTACTCGATGCCGGATACCGCACGAAACCATCGGCTCCGCTCTCGGTGACACTCACGCTAGCGCTTTCATTTTCCGCGCGTGCAGCCCGGAAGGAATCCCATAGCAACCGTTGCCGCACCCCGCGCCAGGCCGGCGTCTCCGAGCAACCAGCGGTAATTACGCCCTGGTCGCCGTCCGTGCCACCGGTGAGGACTTGGAGCCCACCGCCTGAGCCGCCGAGAGCCCGTCTGCTTACCGGCATGCGACACACACCGAGTTCAGATACGAGGGCCCTGCCCGTGAGGGTCTCCATGGGACGAGTCGGATCCGGGGCCCCCGGGAGGGGGTCCATAGGAGGGGTACGGAGGCTGCTGTTGCGCGTACGGGCCCTGAGGTTGCTGCTGGTACGCGTACGGGGGCTGGTACGGAAGCTGCACGGCCGCGGCTGCCCGACGACGGCGGGAGCGTACGGCCACGACGGCCACCGCGCCGCCGACAAGGACGGCCGCAGCGACGCCCAAGCCGATCCAGAGAGCGGCGTCGCTGCCGCCGTCGGAGGCCGGGGCAGCGGTCGCCGACTTGTCACTCTTCTCGGCGGAATCGGCGGCCTCGGACGCTTCGGCTGACGGTTTCGCGGACTCGGCTGCGGCCGCAAGGTCGGGAAGCGGGTACTCGTCAGCGGGACCGGGGTCGCCGGGTGACTTGAGGGCGACACTGGGGCGAACGATTCCGTGCCCGATGTAATCGGTGCGTTCGTCACCACTTACCGGACCGCTGGCTGTGTTGATCAGGACACGCAGGACCTGATTGTTGGACCAGTCCGGGTACTTGGACCAGATCAAGGCAGCAGAGGCCGAAACGATGGCGGTGGCATCACTAGTACCGCTGCTCTTGCACAGCTGGGTCCCGCCGCTGCAGGCGTGAACCATGTCCACACCCGGACCGGACAGGTCGACCTGGGGGCCATACTGCGATGATTTGGCTCGCTTGAGATCTTTCCCGACCGACCCCACACCGACGACTCCAGGCGTCCCTGCCGGGTATTCGACTGGGTTCCCCTCATCGGCACTGTTCCCTGCAGACGCGAAGACGAGAGACCCCTTTTCCAGAGCATACGCTACAGAATCAGTAAGTTGCTGTGACCCAACGTTGTTCCCAAGGGAAACATTGATAATTTTGGCACCACTATCGACTGCGAAGCGAATCGCTTCCGATACATCTTCGTTGAAGTACTTATCCCCCTTACCTCCACTGACCTTGCCGAAGTTATCCCGTACGCGAATGGGAAGAATTTTGACTGCAGGCGCAAGACCAAAGGCGCCGTCCCCACCCGCATCACCGGTTCCGGCAATTAGCCCCGCGATTCCGGTACCGTGATTCCGGTAGTCAGTGTGCTCGTCTCCTGGGGAATCCACTGCCAGATCTTTCCCCTGAAGAACACGCCCTTGCAGATCAGGGGTGGAAGTATCAACACCTGAATCGACGACAGCGACGGTGACGTTCCGCCCCGTACTAGACGCCCACATCCGTTCAGCCTGCATGGCGTCCAGGTGCCATTGACTCGAACGCACCGAGTCCGCGTATGCGGGACTGGCGCCTACCAGGAGCACGGCCACTACGAGGGAAGCGACGGTTCCACGGCGGGCAGTCGCTGCACTACTGGTAAGCATCGGATTCCTTTACCTATGTCCTGCTGCTCAGTCGATCACTGGGGGGACAACCCGCCGGCTGCCCTGCTGCCAGGTCTCCTCGTCTTCCACGAGGTAGTCCGGCCGCTCACCCTCGTCACGGCGCGGGTCGCGCGCACGCTGAGGAGCGGCAGCTCCTCCTCGCCCCGCTTGACCGGCCCCACGACTGCCGTCACCCGTCGTCGCGCCCCGCACCAGTCCTGTGCCACCGGGCGTGAACGGCCGGCCGGTCGTGCGTCCTGGCTGCTGCGGACGACCACCCACCATCCCGCCGGCTTCCCCCGCCAGTCGGCGACCACCGACAACTCCGCTCTGCCCGCCACCCCCGGCCCCGCCCATACCGCCGCCGCCATGCCCCATCGCTCCGCGACCGGCCTGGGCGCCTTCACCACCAATTACTGTGCCGCGAGGAATGCCGCCACCAGGGCGCCCGGGGCTCTGCGCAACAGGGCGGCCCCCAACGATTCCACCGTCGCGGGCCGGTCGGCCAATCGGATTAGTGGCCAGGTGCCCGGCACCGGTGGACATGGGAGGACGAGGAATGCCAGGGGTTCGGCCCCCCGCGCTTGTCGTCGGCATCACAGGTCCACCGCCGCTGCCCAGGGGCAGAACCGCAGGCGTCACGGTGGGTCCGGCGTCAGGCCTCCCCGGGCCCTGCACTCCAGGCGGAGCAACGGGGTTGGTCGGCGTGGTCGCCGGCAACGTGTCCACTCCGGCGATCTCCATGTCCACCGGCCGCTGCACTACGCCGACGACCGGTGCCACCACACTCGAAGAAAACCCCGGCAGCGCATCAACTCCGCCAGTCGACTCTGAAATGGCACCGGGCGTCGAGGCGCCACTCGGCGCCACGCGAGCGCCGCCTCCGGGCCCCCCGCCTCCTGAGACGTACCCGTTGGCATCGTCCCGCTCCGCCAATGCATCGTCCGGAGCAATCACCTGCGGTGGCGGTGGAAACTCCGGCTTGTCCAGCTTGCCGAACCCCGCCACCGAGTGGCTGTACGTCTGAGAGAGCTTCCTCATCTCCGCCGCGACAGCCTCCCGTTCCTCGGTGAGCTTCCTCACCAAGGCAGCAGAATCCGGGTCGTTCCGTGCCTCGAGTGCTGCTTCAAGGTTCGCCTCGGGGTCCCCCACAGGGCGAGGCGTCGCTGCCTTGGCCAGAGCGATCGCGTCCGCTGCATTACTCAGCTGCTTCGACGCGCCCTTGCTGTATTCGGCAAGGCGCAGGGTCGCGTTGGCCAGGTCCGCACTCCAGGTGCGGAACGAGAATGCCCCCTCGCCCTCCCAGGTCACCCACTGCGGGCGGATCTTCAGTTCACCGGCGATCTTGTCGATCTCGGTCCCGGCGTGCGCCAAGCGGTCCGCCACCGCTTGCACGGCCGTGCTGTTCGCCTGGTCGAGCCACGCGATCATCTGCTTGTGCGACATACCATCAAACGACGTCGTACTCATCCCGCTCCCCCGTCCGTACCAAATCCAGTACCAGCGAACCTCACCGCCAGGAACCCCCGGATTGCTCCGTCGGCGAAGGCTCCGGAGCCGCTGCCGGCTTCCCGGCCTCTCCCTTGCCGCCTTCCGGCTGCGGGTCGTACTCGCCCTTGTAGTGCTCCTGCGCACCCTCTCGGATCGCGAGCATGCGCTGGCGGATGTCGTCGTCGAGGTTCTCGTAGCCCTTGTGCGACGCCAGGACCGCGATACCCATGCCCTCCATCGAGTCCGAGAGGAGCTTCGAGAAGGTTTCGAGCTCGGTGATGACCTTCTGGTACGACGAGAACAGACCCGTAGCTTCTGCCCACGCAGGGGCCCCGAACTGCGTCTCCCCGATGAAGACTTCGTTCAGCTTCTTCGCATCCGCCGGGGACGCCTTGAGGTCCTCCAGCAGTTCGTCGATGCGGTTGCGGAACTTCGTGAACGACTCGAGCTCCGTGACCAGATCGCCCACGGTGTCCTGCACCATGTCGACGATCCCGCCGAACGGCCATCCCAGAGCCGGCCCCGTTCCTGACCCTGCGTCGCTCGCCACAGCAACCTCCCCGTATACAGCTGGCTATAGCTCAGGCCATCACTGTAGTCAGCACCGGTGACACACCGCACCCCCGGGTTGCACGTGCAACGCGGATCACATCCGCGTGTTGACGCTCAGGACTTGGGGGCGGCCACCGCTGCCTGCGGGCGGATCGGGAGGCGGTTGACCGGGCGGCCCGTGGCCGCGCGGACCGCCGCGGCCACCGCTGCGGGGGACGTGACCACCGGGACCGCGGACGCGGGTTTGGCTCCGAAGGGGGCCACCACGTCGCGTTCCTCTATGAGTTTGACGATGCGAATGTCCGGAGCGTCCAGTGACGTGGGTAGCGCGTAGCCGGTGAGGTCCGGGTGCCGGATCAGGCCCCGGGCCGTACGGAGGTTCTCGGTGAGGGCCGCGCCGATCCCCTGGGTGACGCCCGCCTCGATGCGGGTCGCCAGCTGGGAGGGGTTGAGGACACGGCCGACGTCCTGGGCGACCGCCATCTCGACCACGCGGATCGAACCGAGCTCGATGTCGACGTCGACCACCGCGCGGACCGCGCAGAAGGCCAGGCCCACGAACGCGTCGCCCTGGCCGGACTCGTCCAGGGGCTCGGTCGGATGGGGGCGGCACTGGGCCGTGGCCCAGAGTTCCTTGCCGTCCATGGCCTCCATGACCGTCGTGGACAGCACACCGTCGTACGAGGTGATTTTGCCGTCGGCGATCTGGAGAAGCTCCGTGGACATGCCGAACTGGTGGGCCAGCGGCTGGAGGAGCTGGGTGCGGACCATCCTGGCCGCGCGTTCCACCGCACCGCCGGACACCCAGGTGTGCCGGCCGTGCGTCGCCGGGCCCGCGGGGGGCTGGTCGGTGTCCACCGACGCCACGTGGACCTCTTCGATGCCCAGGGTCTCCTGGACGATCTGGCGGGCGAGGGTGGTGAAGCCCTGGCCGGTCTCCACGGCCGCGCAGATGACGGTGGCCACCCCGTTGTGGACCCGGACCGTGGCCGTCGAGACCTCGTCCGTGCCCTCGGCACCGAGCATGTGGACCATGCCGAGCGCGTAGCCGACACCCCGGCGTACGGCACCGGGTTCACCGGCGCCCTCCGGGCCTCCCGGCAGCAGCCAGTCGTCCTCGGGAGCGTCCTTGGGCAGCGTGGGGAGCGGGTAGTCGCGGACCTCTCGGAGCAGTTCCGCCACCGGGGCGGGGCATGTCACCGTCTGGCTGGTGGGGAGTATGTCGCCGGTGGAGAGGGCGTTGCGGAGGCGGATCTCGGCCGGGTCGATGCCCAGTTTCGCCGCCAGCTTGTCCATCTGGCCCTCGTAGGCCGCACATACCTGCATCGCGCCCTCACCGCGCACATGGCCGGAGGGCGGGTTGTTCGTGCGGACCGCCCAGCCCTCGATGAAGGCGTGTGGGACGACGTACGGGCCGCAGGCGAACGCCACCGCCGCCGCCAGGGATTCCGACGAGGAGTCGGCGTACGCGCCCGCGTCGAGGAGGATCTGGGCCTCGACCTTGACCAGCCTGCCCTCGGCGTCCGCGTGGTGGCGGTAGCGCAGCAGCGTCGGGTGGCGGTGGGCGTGGCCGAGGAAGGACTCCTCGCGGGTGGCGGCGAGTTTGACCGGGCAGCCGGTGCGCAGCGCGAGGAGGCCGAGTGGGATCTGGAAGCCGGGGTCCTCCCGGTCTCCGGTCGCTCCCGGGACACCCGTCACGACCACCTTGACCCGGTCGGTGTCCAGGCCGAAGCAGGCGGCGGCGAGGTCGCGGTCGGTGTGCGGGTCGGTGGACGCCGTGTAGAGCTCGACGCCGCCGTCGGGGCGGGGCACGGCGAGGCCGGCCTCGGCTCCGATCGGGGCCGGGTCCTGGCGGCCGATGCGGTACAGGCCCTCGACGATCACCTCACCCACGGTGTCCGGGTCGCCGAAGCGCAGCGGGATGTGGCGGATGAGGTTGCCGTCGGGGTGCAGCGGTTCGGCGGCGAATGCCTTCTCCGGGTCGGTGACCGGCTCGAGGACCTCGTACTCGACGGCGATCGCCGCGGCCGCCAGACGTGCGGTGTCGGGATGGTCCGCGGCGACGGCGGCGATGGCCTCACCGTGGTGGCGCACCAGGTCGGAGGCGAAGACGGGGCGGTCGACGACGCTCCGGCCGTACGCGCCGTCCCCGGGGATGTCCTCGTGCGTGACGACCGCGCGGACGCCGGGCATCGCCGCGGCGGCCGAGGTGTCGATCGACAGGATGCGCGCGTGCGGGTGCGGGGAACGCAGCATCGCGGCCCACAGCAGGCCCTCGGCCCAGAGGTCGGCCGCGTACGGGTACGTGCCCTCGGTCTTGGCGCGGGCGTCGGCCGGCGGGAGCGAGGCACCCAGGCCGAGCAGGGGCAGCTCCTGGTCCGGGCCCGGACCGGTGCCCTCGGGCAGCGGCGTGGTGCGGGTGGTGCTGGTCGCGGTGGCTGCGTCGTTGGTCACGCCGCCTCCTTGTCGTTCGCCCCGCTGCGGCAGCAGCTAATGGTGGTGGTGTGGGTGACCGGTGATGCGGGAGACGCGGCGTTCACCGGGGGTCTCCCTCGTGCGCGTGCGGCTGGACGCTGCCCGCGCCGGGGCCGGCCTGGTGCGGGATGCGCAGTTCCTCGTTCTCCGCCTCGGCCGCTTCCCGGCCCTCGACGACCTCGCGCACGGCGTCGAGCACGCCCCGGTAACCGGAGCAGCGGCAGAGGTTGCCGCACAGCGCCTGGCGCGTCTCCAGTTCGCTGGGGGCGTGGTTGCCTTCCAGGAGGTCGTGGACGGTCATGGCCATGCCCGGGATGCAGAAGCCGCACTGGACGGCACCGCACCGGGCCAGGGCCCGCTGGACATCGGACGGTTCGCCGTCCACCGCGAGGCCCTCGACCGTACGGACCTCGCTGCCCGCGGTGGTGGCCGCGGGAACCAGGCAGGAGGCCACGAGGCGGCCGTCGACCTGGACGTTGCAGGCACCGCACTCGCCCTGCGAGCAGCCGTCCTTGGCCCCGGCGAGGCCGAGGCGCTCCCGCAGGACGTACAGCAGCGACTCGCCGATCCAGGCGTCGCTGACGGGGCGGTCCGTGCCGTTGACGTGCAGGACGTAGGAGACGGAGGGGTGCTCACTGGGCACGTCCGGCGCGCCCTCGGGGGCGGGATCAGCTCCCGGCGGTGTGCTGGACCCGTGGGCGTCGAGTGGGGCCTCGAAGGCCGCGGCGAGCTCGGGCGCCTCTGCGGGTTCGCCCGAAGCACCCAGCACGTCCGACACGTCAGGCGCGTCCGGCACATCAGGCGCGTCCGGCACATCGAGCGCGTCCGCCACATCGAGTGCGGCCGGCGCACTGTCCAGCGGCTCCAGCGGCTCCAGCGGCCCGGCTGTCCCGGTGGACGCCTCCTCCTCGGAAACCTCGGAGACCTCGGAGACCTCCACGACCGCTTCGGCCACGGGCTCCGGCTCGGACGGGAACTCCGGCAGGAGCTCGGCCGGGAATTCCGGGGAGAGCTCCGGCTCGGACTCGGCTGCCGGTTCGGGCTGCGGCTCCGGCGACTGCTCCGGTGCAGGTGCCTCCGGGAGTGCCTGTTCCTGCGAAGCCCACGGTGCCGATGCGCCCCCGGGCAGCGTGGCCGGGGGCGAGTCCGCGTACCACGGGGACGCCAGGGCCGAGGCCGCGAACTCGCCGGACTCCTCCGGGAGGTCGCCGTTCGCCACCGGGATCGTCCACTGGCCGGTGTGCCCCATGGGCTCGGCGGAAGCGGAAGCGGAGCCGGAAGCCGCGTCCGGCCCGTCCGGCCCCGCGGCGGGCACGGACTCGGTGAAGTTCCACTGGGCCGTCGTCGACGACGTCTGCTCGTACTGCGGGGTCGACGGGTACGCGCCCGGGTACTCCTGCCCGTACGGCTCCTGCCGATACGGCTCCTGCTGGTACGAACCCTGGTGGTTCGGTTCCGGCCGGTACGGGTCCTGGTGGTTCGGGTCCTGGTGGTTCGGGTCCGGCCAGTGCACCTCGGAAGGGACCTCGCCGGCCTGGACGGCCCGCTCCTGCTGACTCTGCGTCTGCACGACCCAGCTGCCCGTCGCCGCGGGGTCGAGCCCCGCCGCCGGGGTCAGCGGCAGGATCATCGGCGGTACGTAGCCGTGGCCGGGAGCGGCCAGCGGGTCGTTCCCGAGGTTGGCGAGGTCCTCCGGCGGGAGGTGGACGAAGGCGGTCGCCTCGGCGTCGTACTCGCCGCCCTGCGGAGTGGGCTCCCAGCCGCCGTACGGGTCGGGCTGCCCGTGCCGCTGCTCGGGGTTCTCTTCATTGCTCACGACAGTGCCCTCCCCAGTGCGCGTCGGGCGAGCGCGGCGACGGTGCGCCGCAGGTGGAGCACGGCGGGGGGCAGCGGTGGCGCCTCTCCCCCGTCGTCGGGTGCCTGGTCCGGGATGCAGGCCGCTGCGACGTACTCGCCGAAGGCGGCCAGCGCGTCGGGGGCCAGGCCCCGTTCGCCGTCCCAGTCGATCAGCGAGGCGATCCAGCGTTCCGCCTCCAGGGGCCGCAGCGGCATCGGGGCGATCGCACCGACCGCGCAGCGCACCCCGCGCCGGGCCGGGTCGAGGACGATCGCGACGGAGGCGGTGGCGCGGCCGGGGCCGGTGCGGCCGGTCGCCTTGAGGAACACCTGGGGGGCGTGCAGCAGCGGTACGCGCACGAAGCCGATCAGCTCGGCCGGCTCCAGCATGTCGCGGCCCGCCAGGAGGTGCGAGACGGGGATCTCGCGGCGGGAGCCGTCGGGGCCCGCGATGACCAGCTCGGCCTCCAGGGCCGCCAGCACCGGCAGGGAGTCACCGGTCGGGGCCGCGGTGGCGATGTTGCCGCCGAGGGTGCCGGCGTTGCGGATCTGGGGCGGTCCCGCGGCGCGCGCGGAGGCGGCCAGCGCGGGGATGAGGGCGGCGAAGTCGGGCCGTCCCATGCGCGCGTGGGTGAGGCCGGCCCCGAGCAGGGCGTGGCCGTCCTGGTAGTGCCAGCCGCGCAGCTCGCTGATCCGGCTCAGCCCGACCAGCCCCGCGGGGCGCAGCAGGCCCTGGTTGACGGCCGCCATGAGGTCCGTGCCCCCGGCCACCGGAACGGCTGCAGGCATGGCGCCGAGAGCCGCCACGGCCTCGTCGAGCGAGGCCGGCAGCGTCACCGACTGCATCGCCTGCGGTGCGTGCGTGGTCAACCCAGCTGCCCCTTCCCGGTGTCCCGGCAGTCCCGCCTGTCCGCCGTACGGTACGTGCTCACGGCCGGGACGTGGCAACTCTGGCACATCTTCCGGGCTGACCGACGCGAGGGACCACGAAGGACACATCCGTCCCCGAACAGGGGAAAAGTCGCCTTTCACGCGACTTCTACCCGACGCGCGAATTGCCACCCTTCAGCAAGTTCGTACGACTTGTTCGGATCACACGCACCACGGGCCGGGTGGCCGGACCGGCCGCCCAAGGACCGGCCACCCACGGGCCGGCCGCCCGGACTCACACGTTCGGGGGCGGTCCCTCGATCGGGCGACCCAGGACACCGGGCCGGCGTTGCCACGGCAGCGGGCCGCCCACGGGCCGGTAGGCGACCCCCAGGGCGTCGAGCCGCGCGTAGTGCGTGCCCATGCGCCGGTCGAAATCGGTGAAGTCCCGCTCCCCCGGCGCCGGAAGGGCCGACCAGGCGACCTCGGCGAACGCCGCGAGCCGCGGGAAGACCTGGTAGTCCACGCGTGCCCGGTTCTGCATGACCTCGGTCCAGACGTTGGCCTGGGTGCCGATGATGTGCCGGGCGGCCTCCTCGGAGAGGCCCGGGGGAACCGGCTCGAAGCGGTAGACGTCCTCCAGGGTGCGGACGAAGCCGATGGGCATCGGCTCGTCGGGGCCGCCGTCCTGACGGTGGTCCAGGTACACCTGCTGCTCGGGGCACATCACGACGTCGTGGCCCGCCTCGGCCGCGGCGACGCCGCCCGCGTAACCCCGCCACGACGAGACCGCGGCGCCCTCGGGGAGACCGCCTTCGAGGATCTCGTCCCAGCCGATGAGCCGGCGCCCGCGGGCGGTGAGCCAGTCGTCGAAGTGCCGGATGAACCAGGACTGGAGCGCGTCCTCGTCGGGCAGGCCGAGTTCGGCCATCCGCGCCTGAGCCGTTGGCGAGTCCTTCCACTGGTCCTTCAGGCATTCGTCGCCACCGATGTGGATGAACGGCGACGTGGCGGCCGGAAAGAGGCCGAGCACCTCCTCGAAGACCCCTTCGAAGAAGCGCAGTGTGGTGTCGGTGGGTGCGAGTACGTTCGGGTTGATGCCCCAGGTGTCCCACACGGAAAGGGCGGAGGTGTCGACGACGTCGGTGTTGCCCAGTTCCGGATATGCGCTGATGGCGGCCTGCGAGTGCCCCGGGATGTCGATTTCGGGGACGACACGGATATGCCGCTCGGCCGCGTACGCGACGATTTCGCGGATGTCGTCCTGTGTGTAGAAACCGCCGTGCGGGGTCTCCTCCCACAGTTCGGATGCGCGGTGGCCGTATTTGGTCCGTGCGCGCCAGGCACCGGTCTCCGTGAGCCGCGGGTGGCGCTTGATCTCGATGCGCCAGCCCTGGTCGTCGGTGAGGTGGAAGTGGAAGACGTTCAGCTTGTGTGCGGCGAGGAGGTCGAGGTAGCGCAGGACGTCGTCCTTGGGCATGAAGTGCCGTGCCACGTCGAGCATCAGGCCGCGCCAGGGAAAGCGGGGCCGGTCCTCGATCTCCACGGCCGGAATTCCCCTGGGTGTACCGGCGCCGAGGGGTGCGCGGCGGAACGCTTCGGGGCCCAGGAGCTGACGGAGGGTCTGCGCCCCCCAGAACACCCCGGCGGCGCTCCCTCCGGTGATCCGTACGCCGGCGCCGGGCGCCACGGACAGCCGGTACCCCTCGGGCTCCAGGCAGGCGTCGATGCGCAGCTCCACGGTGTTCCCGGCCCCGTCGACCCGGGTGCCCGGGGCGAGCGGGAGGCCGAGTGCGCCGCCGAGGGTGGTGCGCAGCCAGCGCTCCGCCGACTCGGTGCCGGGGTGTGCCGTGAGGGTGGTGGACCGGTCCGGGAGGAATGCGTGCGGCCCTCCGTCCTCGGCGCGTACCGGTGCCGGAATCAGGTTGTCCACGTCAGTCCTTAACCGCTCCGCCCAGCCCGGAGACCAGACGGCGCTGTACGAGTACGAAGAAGACCAGCACGGGAATGGTCATCACCGTCGAGGCCGCCATGATCCCTCCCCAGTCGTTCTCGTCCGGTTTGAAGAAGACCAGCAGCGCCATGGGGAGCGTCGACTGGGAGGTGTCGCTGATGATGAACGACTTGGCGAACAGGAAGTCGTTCCAGGTCGAGATGAAGGAGAAGACGCTGGTCGCCACGAGCCCGGGAAAGACGAGCGGGAAGAGGATCTGCCACAGGAAGCGGGTGCGGCTCGCCCCGTCGATGTAGGCGGCCTCCTCCAGCGCCTCCGGGACGGCCTTCACGAAACCGCGCAGCATCCAGATCGCGAAGGGCAGCGAGAAGGCGA
The DNA here is from genome assembly GCF_036345975.1 of Streptomyces clavifer. Lineage (NCBI taxonomy): Bacteria > Bacillati > Actinomycetota > Actinomycetes > Kitasatosporales > Streptomycetaceae > Streptomyces > Streptomyces clavifer. The sequence goes on from NZ_CP107793.1 coordinate 2,917,577, forward strand.
GATGCGGCAGGATCAGTGAGCCCAGCGTGTTCAGCTGGCCGAAGTCCCGCATCATGAAGAACAGCGGAATGGTCAGCGCTTCGACCGGCACCATCTGGGCGACCAGGAACATGATCAGCAGGGTCGTGCGGAATTTGAAGCGGAACCGGGTCACGGCCGTCGCCGCGAGGAAGGCGATCAGCGCGGAAGCGATGACGACCGTGCCCGCGACGAGCAGGCTGTTGAGGAAGTACCGGCCGAATTCCTGCTGTTCGAAGACCCGCCGGAACGAGTCGAGGGACGGGGCCAGTGTCCAGGGCCGGGCCTCGGTGGACTGGATCTCTCCCGCCGGCTTGAGCGCGGAGAGCACCATCCAGTACAGCGGGAAGGCGACCGCGGCGGCGATGACGAGGGCGGCGGCCTCCGCCGCCAGCCTCCCGGGCCTCCGGACGCGCAGCAGCGCACGTGCGCTCACAGTTCCTCCCCCTGGCGCCGCACCAGGCGCAGATAGACCAGCGTCACGGCCAGCAGGATCACCAGCATCACGACGCCGATCGCCGATCCGAGGCTGTACTGCGAGGACGCGAACGCCTTCTGGTACGCGTACACGTTGAGCACCAGGTTCTGACCGGCGATGCCGCCGCCGTTGGTCATGACGTAGATCTGGGTGAAGACCTTGAAGTCCCAGATGATCGACTGGATGGTGACGACGATCAGGATCGGCCGCAGCATCGGTGCCATGACCGACCGCCAGATGCGCCACTGCGAGGCTCCGTCCAGCGAGGCCGCCTCCAGCACCTCGGTGGGGATCGCCCGGATGCCCGCGTACACGGTCACCATCACGAACGGGAACGAGCACCAGAGCACTTCGAGGAGCACCAGCGCGAAGGCGCTGTAGCGCCCGTACGTCCAGGAGAAGTCGCCGAGTCCGAGCACCTTGTTGACCGGCCCGAAATCCGGGTCGAAGAGGAACACCCAGACGGTGGAGCCGGTGATCGCCGGGGTCGCCCAGGCGCCCAGCGCGGCCATCATCAACGCGAGCCGGGGCAGTGCCCGGATGCGGGTCAGCAGGACGGCCAGGGCGCATCCGACGAACAGGGTGGCGAGCACGCAGGCCGTGGCGAAGAGCACGGTCGCGAGGAGCACCTGCCAGAACTGGCTGTCGTTGAAGAGGGTCGCGTAGTTCCCGAAGCCCTGGAAGGTGGTCGGTTCGCCGCCGCTGACCTGGGCCTGGGTGTACTCCAGGAAGGAGATCAGGCCCAGTTGGTAGATCGGGTAGACGAGGAGTCCGCCGAGCAGGACCAGGGCGGGCAGCAGGTAGAGCCAGGGGGTCCAGCCGGAACGCCGTGCGGGGGACGCCGGGCGGCCCCGGGGCGCGCGGGCCGGCGGGCCGCCCGCCCCGGCCCGCGCGGGGGCCTTGTGGGCCGTCGTGTTCGCGGTCATCGTCAGCCCGCGTCGGCGAACGCCGCGTCCATCTTCTTCGCCGCGTCGTCCGAGGCCGCCGCCACGTCCTTACGGCCGCTGACGATCTCCTGGAACATCGTCGGCAGGACCAGCGAGGCGTCGATCTGACCCCAGGCCGAGGAGGCGGGGACGAACTTGGCACCCGCGCCGAGCGTGTCGACGAACGGCCCGACGAACGGCTCCTTCTCCGCGACCGCGGCCCGCACGTCCGTGTAGGTCGGCAGGAAGCCCATCGCGTCGAACATCTTCGCCTGCGTCTTCTTGCCGGTCAGCGACTTCATCAGGTCGACCGCGAGGGTGCGGTGCGAACTGCTCTTCAGCACGCCGATGTTGTTGCCGCCCGCGAACGCCGGGGCGATCGACCCCTCCTCGACACCGGGAAGCGGGACGACCGCGTACTTGCCCTTCACGCTGCCCGCCTCGACGGCCGCGTGGCTGAAGTCGCCGCCGATCGCCATGGCCGCCTTGCCGGACGCGAAGGCGGTGACGGTCGCGTTGCCGCCCATGGCGGCGCACTTGGCGGCGGGGCAGTTGTCGTCGCCGAAGAGCGAGGTGTACGCCTCGATGCCCTTGCGGGCCTTCGCGCTGTTGATGGCCGACTCGTAGCTCACACCGGTCTCGTCGGCCAGTTCGCCGCCGTTGGCCCAGATGAACGGCATCGCGCCGTAGGTGTAGGCGCCGCCGACCACGAGGCCGTACAGGTCCGGCTTCTCCCGGTGGACCTTCTTGGCTGTGGAGATCAGCTCGGCCTGGGACTTGGGGGGTTCGATGCCGAGGTCCTCGAAGACGTCGGTGCGGTAGTACAGCGCCCGTACGCCGACGAAGAGCGGGGCCCCGTAGACCTGGCCGCCCACGGTCACGGACTGCTTGGCGGTCGGGTCCGTGTCCTTGGCCTCGTCCCAGGCGGCGAACTCCTTGCTCACGTCGGCGAGTCCGCCGTCCTTCACGTAGCCGGCCGTGTCGGTGTTGCCGTACTCGATGAGGTCGGGGGCGCTCTCCGGGTCGTTGAAGGCCGCCTTGATGCGCTGGGCGCGGGTGTCGACCGGTATGTACTCGACCTCGACCTTCGCGCCCTCGTGGGTCTTCTCGAAGTCGGCGACGGCCGCGTCGACGACCTTCTCCTTGGGCTTGTTGCCGACTTCCTGGAAGAGCCACACGCGGAGCGTGCCGGTCTTCTCGTCCCCCCCGGCACTGGTGTCGGAGGTCTGCGGCGCGCAGGCGGTGGCCGTGAGGCCCGCCAGCACCAGCGCAGCGGCCGGGGCGGCAATTCGGGCAGAAAGCTTCATCCGGGACCCTTACCGGTCAGTCGTTGCATTCTGTGCAACGCGCGTTTCGTTCTGCACAACTGGCAGGAGAGTAAGGGCGCGCCACCACCCGGACAAGTGGTCTCAACCACTCTGTGACCACCGGATGCAGCCCGTGCAACGCACCACGCACCCCCTCGCCCACCCGGCCGGCGGACGCGCAAATGATCTCCGGGCATGCAAAAGGTCCCCGGGACGCGCATCGCTGCGCGTCCCGGGGACCACGGACCCGAGGGCCCCGAGGACGGTGGGACCCAGAACTACTTCTTGCCGCCGTCCTTGCCGCCCTTGCCCTTGTCCTTGTCGCCGCCGGCGCCCATGGACTCGTAGATCTCCTTGCACATCGGACAGACCGGGTACTTCTTCGGGTCGCGCCCAGGGACCCAGACCTTGCCGCACAGTGCCACCACGGGAGTGCCCTCCAGGGCACTCGCCATGATCTTGTCCTTCTGGACGTAATGGGCGTAGCGCTCGTGGTCGCCGTCGCCGTTCGACACCTGCGGCGCCGGCTCTACGAGGGTCCCCGTACCTGCCCCGCGCTCGGGCTCAAGAGTGCTCATAACTGCCAAGCGTACTGAAAGCTCCGAGCATCAGTTCAGCGAAGGGTCGTCCGGATACGTCGCGATCATCGCGAGTTCGCTGCGCTGGCGTCGCAGAACGGCCCGCCAGAGGTTCTCCGGCCGCGGGGACGACACATCGCCCGGCTCCGACTCCACCACGTACCAGGCGCCGTCGGTCAGCTCCGTCTCCAGCTGGCCGGGCCCCCAGCCCGCGTACCCCGCGAAGATCCGCAGCGATCCGAGCGCCGCCGCCAGCAGCTCCGGCGGCGCGTCCAGGTCCACCAGGCAGATCGCCCCGTGCACACGGCGCCAGCCGATGGGCTCCCCGCCGCCCGTACGGAGCCGGGAACCGGGGGGAGCGCCCTCGTCCCCGGGGATCACCGCGACACCGAGCGCCGAGTCCAGCGAGACGGGGCCGCCCTGGAAGACGACGTCCGGTTCCCCGGTCAGGCCCGCCCAGGACGCGAGGATGTCGCCGACGCCGACCGGGGTCGGCCGGTTCAGGACGACACCGAGCGAGCCCTCCTCGTCGTGGTCGAGGAGCAGCACCACCGCACGGTCGAAATTCGGGTCCGCCAAGGCGGGTGTGGCCACGAGCAGTCGCCCTGTGAGCGAGGACACCTCGGTCATGGCAGAGATGATCCCGCATCTTGGCGTTCCGCGGGCCCCAACCGGCCCGTCCGGCCCCGGCCGGCTTCCGTGCGCAGCTCAGGGCGCACAGGAGCCGCACAGGCGCACGGGGAGCGCACGCCCACGGGCGCGTCGAACACCCCTTCCGGACGGTGACCCTCCGCAAGGGGTTCCCAGCAGAGCGTGCTGTGGCGGATTCATGACGTTCGTATACCCCCCTGTGCCTTACGGAAGGGGGGTGGGGGCCCATTACCCTTTTCGATGGCCCCCTGCCCGACCACTCCGGAACGCGAGATACATGACCGGCACAGACGATGTCCTGCTTGTCCACGGCGGCACCCCGCTGGAGGGCGAGATCCGCGTCCGAGGCGCCAAGAACCTGGTGCCGAAGGCAATGGTCGCCGCGCTGCTCGGCAGCGGGCCCAGCCGGCTCCGCAACGTGCCCGACATCCGCGATGTGCGGGTGGTCCGGGGACTGCTGCAGCTGCACGGCGTGACCGTCCGCCCCGGTGACGAGCCGGGCGAACTCATCCTCGACCCGTCGCACGTCGAGAGCGCGAACGTCGCCGACATCGACGCCCACGCGGGCTCGTCGCGCATCCCGATCCTCTTCTGCGGCCCGCTGCTGCACCGTCTGGGCCACGCCTTCATCCCGGGGCTCGGCGGCTGCGACATCGGCGGCCGGCCGATCGACTTCCACTTCGAGGTGCTGCGCCAGTTCGGCGCGACCATCGAGAAGCGGGCGGACGGCCAGTACCTGGAGGCCCCGCAGCGGCTGCGCGGCACCAAGATCCGGCTGCCGTACCCGTCGGTGGGCTCCACCGAGCAGGTGCTGCTCACCGCCGTCCTCGCCGAGGGCGTCACCGAGCTGTCCAACGCGGCCGTCGAGCCGGAGATCGAGGACCTCATCTGCGTACTGCAGAAGATGGGCGCGATCATCTCCATGGACACCGACCGGACGATCCGGATCACGGGTGTCGACAGGCTCGACGGCTACACCCACCGGGCCATCCCGGACCGCCTGGAGGCCGCCTCCTGGGCGTCCGCCGCCCTGGCGACCGAGGGCAACATCTACGTGCGCGGCGCCCAGCAGCGCTCGATGATGACGTTCCTCAACACCTTCCGCAGGGTCGGCGGCGCGTTCGAGATCGACGACGAGGGCATCCGCTTCTGGCACCCGGGCGGCGCGCTGAACGCCATCGCGCTGGAGACGGACGTCCACCCCGGTTTCCAGACCGACTGGCAGCAGCCGCTCGTGGTCGCCCTGACGCAGGCCGCCGGCCTGTCGATCGTCCACGAGACGGTGTACGAGTCCCGGCTCGGCTTCACCTCGGCGCTCAACCAGATGGGTGCGCACATCCAGCTCTACCGCGAGTGCCTCGGGGGCTCCGACTGCCGCTTCGGGCAGCGGAACTTCCTGCACTCGGCGGTCGTCTCGGGGCCCACCAAGCTCCAGGGCGCGGACCTGGTGATCCCGGACCTGCGCGGCGGGTTCTCGTACCTGATCGCCGCGTTGGCGGCCCAGGGCACGTCCCGGGTGCACGGCATCGACCTGATCAACCGCGGCTACGAGAACTTCATGGACAAGCTCGAGAAGCTCGGCGCCAAGGTCGAACTGCCGGGCGGCTCACTCGTCTGACGCCGCGCCGGACGCGCGCTCCGGCGCACGCACAGTGCTGCCGCACACAGCATTGCGCGACCCCGCACCACAGCCCGCCGCCCCGGTCCCCCGCGAGGGACCGGGGCGGCGGGCCTTTTCATCGGCGTGCCCACCGGGCCGGGAAGAGCCTGACCGTACGGTCCCGGGGGCCCGCCGGTGCCCTCCGTCGGTGCGCGCCCGCCCAGGGGAGCCGCGGTCGCGACCCCACAAGGCCCGCAGAGCGCCCTGACGGCCCCGTACGGGCCATGACGCCCCCTCGGGGCCCCCTCGGGTGCCCCGGCGCCTCACAGCGCCTGCGCGGGCGGTGTGCGCCATGGCCCCGGGTACGCCGAAGGGCGGCCGTCCCGGTCGGGACGGCCGCCCTTCTTGATGCCTCGGGGCCTTACTTGCCCTTGGCGGCTTCCTTGAGCTTCGAGCCCGCGGAGACCTTCACGCTGTAGCCGGCCGGGATGTTGATCGGGTCGCCGGTCTGCGGGTTACGAGCGGTGCGAGCGGCACGGTGGGTGCGCTCGAAGGTCAGGAAGCCGGGGATGGTGACCTTCTCGTCGCCCTTGGCGACGATCTCGCCAACGGTCTCGGCGAGGGCGGCCAGAACGGCGTCGGCGTCCTTGCGGGTCACCTCGGCACGGTCGGCCAGGGCGGCCACCAGCTCACTGCGGTTCATGTTGTTACTCCCGTGTTCTTCTTGCCTGTGAGGCGTGAGATCGAAGCCGATGCTGCCAGGGCCCTCTGACAGTCCCCGGACCCGGGTCTGATGTCAGACCCTCGCGCCCGAATACGCATCCTGCCCCCACCTGCGGCGCTAACGCCAATCCGGATCCCCTGGACGTCACACGAAAATCACCACTATTTTGCCCGTGGTGACGTTCCGTCGACTCCTTGAAGCGGTCCGCAGCGGATACCGGGCCTGTGGGGCTCGCTGCCCGCCCACCCTAAAGGGGCGTTTGGGACGCCGCGACCCGCGACGCGCCGTACGGGGCGCCCGGACGTGAGGTAGGGCACCGTCCGCGGGAGCCGTGGCCGACCCCCGCGGGCGGCGCGTGTTACGCGGGGCCCGCCGTGGCCTCGGAGACCCCGGCCGCCTTCGCGGCCTCGCGGACCGCCCCTGCGACGGCTCCGGCCACCTTGTCGTTGAAGACCGACGGGATGATGTAGTTCGCGTTCACCTCGTCCTCGGCGACGACGTCGGCGAGGGCGCGGGCCGCGGCGAGCATCATGTCCGAGTTGACCGCGCGGGACTGGGCGTCCAGCAGGCCGCGGAAGACACCCGGGAAGACCAGGACGTTGTTGATCTGGTTCGGGAAGTCGGAGCGCCCGGTGGCGACAACTGCCGCCGTCTCGCGGGCGATCGTCGGGTCGACCTCGGGGTCGGGGTTCGCGAGCGCGAACACGATCGCACCGTCGGCCATGGCGGCGACGTCGTCGCCGTTCAGGACGTTGGGGGCGGAGACACCGATGAAGACGTCGGCACCGACGACGGCCTCCTTGAGGGTGCCGGTGACACCCTCGGGGTTGGTGTTGTCGGCGATCCAGCGCAGCGGCGAGTCCGGGTCGGCGGAGACCAGGTCCTCGCGGCCCGCGTGCACCACGCCGTGGATGTCGGCGACGACGGCGTGCTTGACGCCGGCGTCGATGAGCAGCTTCAGGATGGCCGTGCCGGCCGCGCCGGCGCCGGACATGACGACCCGTACGTCACCGATCGCCTTGCCGACCACGCGCAGCGCGTTGGTGAGGGCGGCCAGGACGACGATCGCGGTGCCGTGCTGGTCGTCGTGGAAGACGGGGATGTCCAGGGCCTCGCGCAGCCGCGCCTCGATCTCGAAGCAGCGGGGGGCGGAGATGTCCTCCAGGTTGATGCCCGCGAAACCGGGGGCGATCGCACGGACGATCGCGACGATTTCATCGGTGTCCTGGGTGTCCAGGCAGATCGGCCACGCGTCGATGCCCGCGAAGCGCTTGAACAGGGCCGCCTTGCCCTCCATCACGGGGAGCGCCGCCATCGGGCCGATGTTGCCGAGGCCGAGCACCGCGGACCCGTCCGTCACGACTGCGACGGAGTTGCGCTTGATGGTGAGGCGGCGGGCGTCCTCGGGGTTCTCGGCGATCGCCATGCAGACCCGGGCCACACCGGGGGTGTAGATCATCGAGAGGTCGTCACGGTTGCGGATGGGGTGCTTGGACGCCATCTCGATCTTGCCGCCGAGGTGCATCAGGAACGTACGGTCGGAGACCTTGCCGAGGACGACGCCCTCGATGTCGCGCAGGCCTTCGACGATCTCGTCCGCGTGCGAGGTGGAGGACGCCGCGATCGTGACGTCGATCCGCAGCTTCTCGTGGCCGGAAGCGGTCACGTCGAGGCCGGTGACCGAACCTCCGGAGGACTCCACGGCCGTGGTCAGCTGGGAGACCGCTGTGCCGCTCGCGGGCACCTCCAGCCTGACCGTCATCGAGTACGAGACGCTGGGCGCCGTTGCCATGGCCGAGTCCTTCGCTTTCCTTAGCTTCATTGCTGCGCACCCAGCGGGGGGATGCCCCGTACGTGCGTTCCGATCGTCGCACCTACCGACCGGTAGCCGGTAATGAGCGGCATCTTTCGGAAACTTTTTTCCACCATACGAGAAGCTACAGGTCGACGGAACCCCTACCGGGCCGGCCGGCTCCCCCTGTGAACGCAGACAGACCCGCGCCACCAGGAGGTGACGCGGGTCTGTCCTCTTCGATTAAGTGGCACCGGCCCGCCATGCTCGCCTCGCGGCAAGTGGTCGCTCGAAGCGACGAAGGTTGGGCCCGGGGGCTTGGATCGAGCCGATGCCAACACCAGGCTAACAAACACCCCGGAGAAGTGATTCCTGTGCGACGGGTTGACTCGAAAAAAGGGGCTGCCCGGCTGCGGCAGCCCCTTCTTCTCAGTCCCTCAGCAGGTCGGGAACGCCGTCCCCGTCCGGCATGTCACGCTCCCCCGACACCACGGTCAGCTGTTGCGTCGCACGGGTGAGGGCCACGTACAGCACCCGCAGCCCCGCCGGTGACTCGTCCGCGATCTCCGCGGGCGAGACGACCACCGTGGCGTCGTACTCCAGCCCCTTCGCCTCCAGGCTCCCCAGCGCCACCACGCGCTCCCCGAGCTCCGCCAGCCAGGCGCGGGCCTCGGCACGGCGGTTCATCGCGACGACCACGCCCACGGTGCCGTCCACCTCGGTGAGCAGCCTGCGGGCCTCCTCGCGCACGGCGGCGGCCAGATCCCCGTCCCGTACGGTCTCGAAGCGCGGCTCCACCCCCGTCGAACGGACCGCTACCGGGGACTCCATCCCCGGCATGGCGAGCGCCAGCACCTTCGCCGCGAGCTCGGCGATCTCCGCCGGGTTGCGGTAGTTCACCGTGAGGGTGAACCGGCGCCTCGGCCGGCTGCCGAGCGCCTCGTCACGGGCGGCGGCCGCCTCGTCCGGGTCCGACCAGGAGGACTGCGCCGCGTCGCCGACGATCGTCCAGGTGGCGTGCCGCCCGCGACGGCCGACCATGCGCCACTGCATGGGCGTCAGGTCCTGTGCCTCGTCGACGATCACATGGGCGTACTCGGTGCGCTCCGCCGCCAGCCGTTCGGCCCGCTCCCACTGGGTCTCCTCGCGGTGCGGCATCAGCTCGTCCAGACCCGTGAGCTGGTCCAGCGGGTCGAGTTCACGCTTCTTCTTCGGGCGGTTCGGGGTGCCCAGAAGCGTCTGCAGCTCGTCCAGCAGGGCCACGTCGTGGACGGAGAGCGGGCCCTTGCCGTCCTCGTCCAGCCGCTTCAGCGCACGGGCCAGCCGGCGCACCTCGCCCTGGTTGAGAATCCGGCGCGCCCACCGGCTCAGCCGCCGCTCGTCGCCCATCGCGGCCAGGACCTTGCGCGGGGTGAGTTCCGGCCACCAGGCGTTCAGGAAGGCGAGGAAGGGAGTCTCCGTGGAGACGTCCTCGTCGAACGAGGAGCGGAGCTCCGCCGCCAGTTCGGGGTCCGTGTAGCGGCCCCGGCCCGACGACTTGCTCCACAGGGCGTCCAGGAGCAGTTTGCGGGCGCGCGGGCGCAGCAGGTTGACGGGCGCGGTGCCGCCGAGCACGTTGTGCCGGATGCGCCGGAGCTCGTCCGCGTTCAGCTCGACGCGGCCGCCGAACGCGACCACCCGCAACCGGGTCGGGGTGCCCCGGTCGTCCGGGGCCTGCGCCTCACCGAACGCCAGCTGCCCGTCCTGGGCGGCCGGCCGGGGCGCGGACTGCTCCAGCGCCCCGCGGGCCGCCTTGCGCAGCACGTGCAGCATCCGGGAGGAGCCCTTGATCCGGGCCACGGCCGGCTCGTCGTAGGTGGTCGCCCCCTCGGCCCCCGCCGCCTCGTCGGACAGCGAGCCGACCGCCCTGATCGCGACCTGGCCCTCCTCACCGAGCGAGGGCAGCACCCCTTCGGTGTACGCGACCAGCAGCGGGGTCGGCGAGACGACGAGGATGCCGCCCGCGTAACGGCGCCGGTCCTGGTACAGGAGGTACGCGGCCCGGTGCAGGGCCACCGCCGTCTTGCCGGTGCCCGGCCCGCCCGACACCTCCGTGACGGAGGCCGCAGGGGCCCGGATCACCAGGTCCTGCTCGGCCTGGATGGACGAGACGATGTCCCGCATGGTGTGGCTGCGGGCCTGACCCAGCGCCGCCATCAGGGCGCCGTCGCCGATGACGGGCAGCTTGTCGCCGCCGAGGTACGCCGTCAGCTCCGGGCGCATCAGGTCGTCCTCGACCCCCAGGACCCGGCGGCCCTTGGAACGGATGACGCGCCGGCGCACGACCCTGCCCGGGTCCTTCGGCGTCGACCGGTAGAACGGCGCGGCGGCCGGGGCACGCCAGTCGATCACCAGGGGCGCGTAGTCCGAATCGAGTACTCCTATGCGGCCGATGTGGAGCGTCTCCGCGATGTCGGCGGTGCTGTCCTCCCGTACGACGTCGTCGGCCGGCTCGACGGAGGTGAACGCGCCGTCCGGGCCGCGTTCACCGTCCTTGCCGAGCAGCAGGTCGATCCTGCCGAAGAGGAAGTCCTCGAACTCGCTGTTCAGCCGGTTGAGGTGGACACCGGCGCGGAAGACCTGGGCATCGCGCTCGGCGAGCGCCCCCGGTGTACCGACCTGGCCCCGTTTACTGGCGTCGTGCATGAGAAATTCCGCCTCGTGGATCTTCTCCTCGAGGCGGTGGTACACCCGGTCCAGATGTTCTTGCTCGACACCGATTTCCCGGTCCCGCAGCGAATCGACAGCGGCATCCTGCGCGGCCACCGAGGCCCCCTTCTGACGTGCATCAAGCAGCCGTCAACCGTACGCGAAAGGGGGCCCCTCGCGCACCTGCCGCCCCGATTGCCTTCCGGGGCCTTCGTTCGGATCGTGCCGGGCCGATCCGAACGGAGGATCCAGGTCAGGCATCGATCTCCACCAGCCGCTCGCCGTCGAAGGTCCGGACCTCGAAGTGGTCGATGTCATCACGGGCCATCGCCGTACCGCCGTGCACGTACAGCGGGTTCTTCGCACTCTCGCGTGAGGAGCCCTCGATCCCGTAACCCCAGGTCGGCACGGACCAGGAGGTGACGACCTCCTCCTCACCGGTCCGGGAGACGGCGATCAGGCTGCACTTCTGCGGGCCCTTGACGTTCGTCAGCTCCAGGACCGTGTGCGTGCCCCATGCCTTCGGCTCCAGGCCGACCGTCGCGCCGACCCGGGTGGTGGGGTCCGTCGCCCGCACCTTCTCGGTCATGTGGTGGAAGAAGGCGTCCTCGGCGGGACTCGTCGGGTGCGGGTCGGCGGCCTGGACCCGGGCGGCCGGCTTCCCGTCCGCCGTGGCGACGACCGCGATCACCGGGCCGCCGATCACGAGGACCGCCGCCGCCGCGAGGAGCAGCCTGCCGCGCCTCCGCCGCTGCGCCCGCTTCCGGGCGACCTCGTCGACCAGACCGGAGAGCAGCCGGGGCGCGGGGCGCTCCGGGACGTGCGGGACGGGGCGGCCGCCCGGGTCGGCCGCGGGGGCCTCCGCGAGCATCGCCAGCATGGGTTCCATCCCGGCGAACTCGTCGAGGTGGGCGCTGCACAGCGCACAGCCCGCCAGGTGCGCCTCGAAGGCGCTCGCCTCGGCGTCGTCGAGGATGCCCAGGACGTACGCACCGGCCGCGTCGTGCTCCGGCCCTTCCCGGGGGAAGTCGAAGGGACCGGGGGTGGGGCCCGGGGGTCCCGAGGGGCCGCGGGCACCGGTCGGCCGGGGCCCGAAGGGCAGCCACTCGTGGTCGCTCATGCCGTGATCCCCCTCTCTTCGAGTGCGAGCTTCATGGAACGGAGTGCGTAGAACACCCGGGACCGCACGGTCCCGCTGGGTACGCCGAGCACCTCGGCGGCCTCGTTGACCGTACGGCCCTTGAAGTAGGTCTCGACCAATGCTTCCCGGTGAGCCGGGGTCAAATCGTCGAGCGCGTCCGAGAGCGTCATCAGCCACAACGCCTTGTCAATCTCGTCCTCCGCGGGAATGACCTCCAGCGGCGACGGATCGACCTCGCGCGGCCGGGCCTGCCGGCTGCGGTGGCCGTCGATGACGATGCGCCGGGCGACCGTCACCAGCCAGGGGCGGACGGAGCCGGTCGCCCGATTGAGCGAACCGGCGTTCTTCCAGGCACGGATGAGCGTTTCCTGCACCACGTCCTCGGCCCGCTGGCGGTCACCCGCGACGAGTCGGAGCACGTAGGCCAGCAAAGGACCGGCATGTTCGCGGTAGAGCGCCCGCATCAGCTCCTCGTCGGGGACGTCGGAGGCGGAGCGGGGCGGTTCACTGCGATGTCGAGCCCTGTGCGGACGGTCATCGGCCACGGCCGCATCCTTGCGCACCCGAACCTCCCGGTCGAGACCCTGTCGAGCTCTGTGACCATCGATACGGGCCCCGCCGGAGGATCATTCAACGGACGCGGAACTTTTTCGCGCGGCCGGACGGCGGCGCACCGCGGTCACGCGCGCGGCCGGACGGCGCCCGGCGGTCAGGTGACGGCCTTCACCCGGCGGCGGTGCCGGGCCACCCGCTCCCGGTTGCCGCAGACCTCGCTGGAACACCAGCGCCGCCGGCGCCCCCGCGACGTGTCCAGGTAGAGCCGTCGGCAGGCGTCGCCCTCGCAACGACGCAGCCCGGCCCGGGCCACCGGGTCCGTCAGCAGCTCCACCGCGTCCCTGGCCACCGCGGCCAGCAGCGCCCCGCACGCGGGTTCCTCACTCAGCACCCGTACGAGCACGCCGCCCTTCCCCCGTACCGCCCGCAGGCCCGGAGTCGCTCCGGCCGCACGGGTGTTGACGCCTTCCAGGGCTCCGTCGGCGCGGCCTCCGGACAGCTCCGCCGTCATCAGCCGGTCGATGCCCGTACGCAACTGCCGGAAGCGCGCCACCCAGGTGTCGTCCACGGACGTCAGCGGCGTCCCCTCCGGGACCAGCCGCGACGCCACCAGCCACTCGGCGAGCCGTGCGGGGCCGTCCAGTTGCTCGCAGGCACCGGAGACCCCCGCGGCCGTCGCCACCAGGTCCAGGCAGATCCGACCGGAGTCGAACCGCCGGCCGTACGAGCCCGTGCCCGCCGCCATGAGCCTGCCACCGCCTCGGGGTCACCGGTAGGAAGTCACCGCCACCAGAGTGCCCGTCCCCGGGCCGCCCCGGAACCCCTCCTGCCGCCCGGGACACCGCCGTGGCCTGCCCGCAGGAACGACGGAGCAGCCCCCCGCGGAGCCGCGCCTGCGGCACGGGCCCGGACGCGCCCCTCGCGCCGCGGGCCGCTCAGCTGTGCGGCGGGCCGTCGTGCAGGATCCGCTGGAACATCCGGTGGTCCTGCCACGCACCGTCGATGTGGAGGTAGCGCGGCGCCGTGCCGATCTGCTCGAACCCGGCCTTCGTCAGGACCCGTTGCGAGGCCGTGTTGTCCACGACCGTCGCGGCCTCCACCCGGTGCAGTCCGAGCCCGTCCCGCGCCGCCTCGCAGACCCGGCCGACGGCGGCGGTCGCCAGACCCCGGCCCGCCCGCTCGACGTCGATCCAGTAGCCGAGCCGGGCGTTGCGGAACGGCCCGCGCTCGATCGAGGCGAGCGTCATCGCCCCCACCACCCGGTCCTCGTCGTCGGCCAGCACCCAGGGCATGGCACGCCCGGCGTCCCGGTCCGCCAGCAGCCCGGCCAGGCGCTGGGCCTGGCCCTGCGGAGTGTAGAAGGCCTCGGGCCGCACGGGTTCCCAGCGGCGCATGTACGCACGGCTCCGGGTCAGGGCCTCGGCGAAGGACCCGGCGTCGCCGAGCGTCGCGGGCCTCAGCCGGACACCGGCGGCCAACGGACGGATGTCATTGATCATCCCCGCACGGTACCGACCGCTCAGGAATCGACGTACTTGGTGTCCGCCGACGGGTCCAGCGCCAGCCGGTAGCCGCGCTTGACGACGGTCTGGATCAGCCTCGGCGCGCCCAGCGCCGTGCGCAGCCGGGCCATCGCCGTCTCCACCGCGTGCTCGTCCGTCCCGCTGCCGGGCAGGGCCCGCAGCAGATCGGCGCGCGACACCACCCAGCCCGGCCTGCGGGCCAGGGTGTGCAGCAGGGCCATTCCGGCGGGCGGCACGGGGCGCAGGGCACCGTCGACCAGGACGGCGTGACCGCGGATCTCGACCAGGTGTCCGGCGACCGGGAGCGTACGGGCACGGGCCGGCAGCTGGGCGCAGAGCAGCTGGACGAGCGGGCCGAGCCGGAAGCGCTCCGGCTGGACGGTGTCGATGCCCCGGGCCTGCAGGGGCAGGGCGGTGACGGGCCCCACGCAGGCCGTGACGACGTCGTGGCGCAGGGCGGACAGCACCTCGGGGAGGAGTCCGCGGGCCTCGGCACGGTTCAGGTACGAGGCGGCGGCGGGGGCACTGGTGAAGGTGACCGCGTCCAGGCCGCGGGCGACCGTGACGTCCAGCATCCGGTCGAGCGGAGCGATGTCCTCGGGCGGCATCCAGCGGTAGACCGGTACGCCGACGACCTCGGCGCCCGCCTCACGGAGCGACTCGACGAAGCCGGGCAGTGGTTCGCCGTGCAGCTGGAGAGCGATCCGGCGGCCGTCGACCCCCTCGCCGAGCAGCCGGTCCAGGACCTCGGCCATCGATTCGGACCCGGGAGACCAGGCCTCCGTGAGTCCGGCGGCCCGGATGGAGCCCTTGACCTTCGGGCCGCGGGCGAGGAGCTCGACCCCGCGCAACAGGTCCAGGAGCCGGTCCCCGATGCCCCAGCCGTCGGCGGCCTCCACCCAGCCCCTGAAGCCGATGGCGGTGGTGGCGATCACGACGTCGGGTGCGTCGTCGATCAGTTCCTTGGTGGCGGCGAGCAGTTCGCTGTCGTCCGCGAGCGGAACGATCCGCAGCGCGGGTGCGTGCAGCACTGCGGCGCCCCGGCGCCGGAGGAGCGTCCCGAGCTCCTCCGCGCGACGGGCTGCGGTCACCCCGACCGTGAAGCCCGCGAGGGGCCCGTGCTGTTCGTCGTCGTGCATGGCGTGATACCCGGCTCTCGTCCCGCTGCTGCTCGATGGTGCGGAGGACCGAGACTGCCAACCCTGCGTGACAGACTCGGTTCACTCATATTTCCCGCCCGTTACGTCACATGACGCCCGGTGGTCATCCTCACACCTCGGCATAGCTGAGCTGGGGCTTCGCCGACACGGCCGCGGTCCGGCGAAGGTATACCGACCAGGTGACGGTGAAGCAGACGGCGTAGAAGGCCAGGAAGGTCCAGAAGGCGGCCGTCCCGGTGCCCGAGGTCGCGAAGGACTGGCGGAAGGCGAGGTTGATCGCGAGGCCGCCGAGTGCTCCGACCGCCCCGATGAGGCCCATGGCCGCGCCGGACAGCCGGCGCCCGTAGGCCGCCGCCTCCTCGCCGCGCAGACCCTTGCTGATCGCCTTGGCGTGGAAGATGCCGGGGATCATCTTGAACGTCGAGCCGTTGCCGAGTCCCGTCAGCACGAACAGCGCGATGAATCCGACGAGGAAGACACCGAGCGACTCGATCCCCGAGGCGTATACGACGACACCGGTCGCGGCGGCCATCGCCGCGAAGTTCCACAGCGTGATCCGGGCGCCGCCGTACCGGTCGGCGAGCCAGCCGCCCGCGGGCCGGATCAGGGAGCCGAGCAGCGGACCGATGAAGGTGAGCGAGGCGGCCTGCAGCGGGGTGCGGCCGAACTGCGTCTGCAGGACGAGGCCGAAGGCGAAGCTGTAGCCGATGAACGAGCCGAAGGTGCCGATGTAGAGCACCGACATGATCCAGGTGTGCGGATCGCGTACGGCCTGGAGCGCGGCCCCGGTGTCGTTCTGGACGGGCCGGAGGTTGTCCATGCGGAAGGCCGCGCAGAGCGCGGCGACGATGATCAGGGGTATGTAGACCCCGAGCACGATCCGCGGGTACGCGGCACCGGCCGTACCGATCACCAACAGGCCGACGAGCTGCACGACCGGCACCCCGATGTTGCCGCCGCCCGCGTTCAGCCCGAGCGCCCAGCCCTTCTTGCGCAGCGGGAAGAACGCGTTGATGTTCGTCATCGACGAGGCGAAGTTGCCGCCGCCGATACCGGTGAGCCCGGCGACGACGAGGAACGTGGTGTACGAGGTCCCGGGCTCCATCACCACGAGGGCGGCGACGGTCGGCACCAGCAGCGTCAGTGCGCTGATCACGGTCCAGTTGCGCCCGCCGAACAGCGCGACCGCGAAGGTGTACGGCACCCGGACGACGGCACCGACCAGGGTGGCCGTGGAGATCAGGAAGAACTTCCCGGCCGGGTCGATCCCGTACTCCGGTCCCATGAACAGCACCATCACGGACCACAGGGACCAGATGGAGAATCCGATGTGCTCCGAGAGCACGGAGAACCACAGGTTCCGCCGGGCCACGCGCTCGCCCGACTCGCGCCAGAAGGTCTCGTCCTCCGGCTCCCACTGCTCGATCCAACGACCGGCCATCACGCGCCTCCACAGGGGTCGGGGTGTTGTGCCGCCGACGCTAGGGAACGCGCGTTTCGGTGCGGTGCCGCGAGGTGACCGGTGCGCAACCTTGCTCTCACTCGGCCGCCGGGGGCGCGGTGAGCCGGAGCTCCGCCGCGCCCCCGCCGGGCTCAGGCCCGCTTGCCGCGCCGGTCCGCCCCGTTGGGCCACAGGCGCGGCCGGCGCTTGGCCGCGGTGTCCTCGACCCAGCCGAACGCCAGGATCGCCAGTCCTATCAGCGGCCAGATCGCGATCAGGACGAGCGCGTCGTACGACTTCTCGATGTACGAGCCGAACGCGTCGCCGAACCACGGGATCGTCCACAGCTCGTCGACGAGCTGGGCGGCCGCCATCAGCAGCAGGTTGTGCCAGAGGTAGATCGTCACGGCCCGGTTGTTGGCCAGGGTGATCAGACCGTCCCACCCGGCGAGCTTCCCGGGGAGCTTCTGCCAGGACGGGGCGTAGATCAGCAGGATCGCGCAGAAGCCGAGGGACCAGGTGGCCTGGGCGAGCGGGATCTCGTCCAGGTTCCAGCCCTCCTCGGTGAGGTGGCCGGACGCCCACCACAGGCCGAAGCCCATGACGATCGCGGCGGACGACACCGCCAGATAGCGCGGGATCTCCTTGAGCAGCCCGTCGTTGTGGGCGAAGCCCAGGATCCAGCAGGAACCGAACACCGCGAAGTCGACGAGCCCGTCGCCGAGCATTCCGTCCACGGTCACCAGGCCCGTTCCGATCACGGCCGTGAGGCCGATCGGCGCCAGGAGCGTCACCCACGGCAGCCTGCGGAAGGCCCTGAGCAGCAGGGGCGAGGCGAGCACGAACCAGAGGTAGGCCCGGATGTACCAGAGCGGTCCCACCGCCTGGTCCGCCCAGGTCAGCTCCAGCCATCCGCCGGTCGAGCCGCTCTCCTCGGGGTACGGCGGGGAGCCGATGGGGAAGAGGTAGCAGCCGATCTTGACGAACCACCACAGCCCCTCCTCCCGGACGGGCTTCCAGCTCAGCGCGAACATCACCGGCACGACGAGGAGCGAGAACGCCCACATCGGAGGGAGCAGCCTGCGCAGCCGGCCACGGATCACGCCGCCCGCGGGGCGCGCCAGCGATCGGGCCATCAGCGAACCGGCCAGGGCGAACATCACGCCCATGGACGGGAAGAGGACGGTCAGCCAGGCCCAGCCGAAGAGGTGGAAGAAGACGACGCGGACGAGCGCGACGGCCCGGAGGAGGTCGAGATAGCGGTCCCGCCCCGGCCGGGCGGGGGGCACGGGGGCTTCCGGCGCCGCAGGAGGGGCGGTGGTGCCGGCGGCGATGTCCGGGGCGGTCCGGGTCTGCCCGGGGAGGGTTCCGGCGTACGCCGGGTACGGGCCGCCCCGTCCCGCAGCGGCGTCCTCCCGCACCGGGGACGGGCCGTCCTGCGCCGGAGGCGCGCCGGTCCGGCCCGCGTACGTGCCGTCCTGTTCCGGGTATGCGCTCCCCCGTCCGGGGAGGGCGCCGCTCTCCGGCATCCAGGTGCCGTCGTGCGGAGGCCGGGTGCCGCTCTGCGGAGGCCGGGTGCCGTCGTGGCCGTCATGCCGGGGCTGATTCGGGTAGGTCATGCGACCGGCCTCCGGTCCTTCTCCGCGTCCTTGCGCCGGTTCGGTGTCCCGCCCGGCGCCTCGACCACGCCCGTACGGCGCAGCTTCTGCCAGCGCAGCCGGCCACCGGTGAGAGCGGTGATCCAGGACTGGAGCAGCACGACGTACATCAGCTGCCGGTAGAGGATCTGCTGGAGCGGCAGGGAGATCAGGTGGGTCATGCGCTCCCGGTCGAGCCGGAACGCGTACGCGGCGCAGACGGCCTGCACCATCAGGACGCCGAACCAGGCGGCGACGGTCTTGCCCGTCGGGCCGAAGACCAGTCCGTACAGCAGGAAGACGTCGATGAGGGGGGCCAGCAGCGGGGCGACCACCATGAACAGGGAGACGAACGGCAGTCCGACACGTCCGAAGCGGCCCGAGGGCCCGCGCTCGATCACGGCGCGGCGGTGCTTCCAGATGGCCTGCATGGTGCCGTACGACCACCGGTAGCGCTGCGACCACAGCTGCTGCACGGACTCCGGGGCCTCGGTCCACGCCCGGGCGTCCTCCGCGTAGACGACGCGCCATCCGTCGCGGTGCAGCCCCATGGTGACGTCGGTGTCCTCGGCGAGGGTGTCCTCGCTCATGCCGCCGATCCGGTCCAGCGCCTCCCGGCGGAAGGCGCCGACCGCTCCGGGGATGGTGGGCATGCAGCCCAGGAGGTCGTACATCCGGCGGTCGAGGTTGAAGCCCATCACGTACTCGATGTGCTGCCAGGCGCCGATCAGCGAGTCGCGGTTGCCGACCTTGGCGTTGCCCGCGACCGCCCCGACCCGGGGGTCGGCGAAGGGCTGGACGAGCTCGCGCACGGTGGAGGGTTCGAACACCGTGTCGCCGTCCATCATCACGACGATGTCGTAGCGGGCGTTCGCGATGCCGTTGTTCAGCGCTGCGGGCTTGCCCGCGTTCTGCTGGCGGACGACACGGACGTTCGGGATCCACATCGCGTCGACGAGGTCGGCCGTACCGTCCGTCGAGCCGTCGTCGATGACGATGACCTCGATCGGGTAGTCGCTGGCCACCAGGGACCGGACGGTGGCCTCAATGCACTCGCGCTCGTTGTACGCGGGGACCAGGACCGTCACCGGGCGGGTGAACGGCTCGCCCCAGCTGAAGTCCTTGCGGCGGACCTTCCTGGCGTGCAGGAAGGAGAGCAGCAGCATCAGCCCGAAGCGGACGAGCACCAGGGCGCCGATCACCGCGAGACCGACCACCAGCACACCGGTGATCCGCTCGGAGATGTCCACGGCGAAGACGAACGCCTTCCCCTTCCAGAGCGCGAACCCGGTGACCGGGGTGTGCGCGCTGGGGGCGCCGAGGGCCGCCGTGAGGTGGGTGAACTCGTAGCCCTCCTCCTGCATCTGCGGGAGGAACCTGCCCAGGGCGGCCACGGTCTGGGACCGGTCGCCGCCGGAGTCGTGCATCAGGATGATGGCGCCCTTGCCGCCCTTGGGCGTGGCCCGCTCCAGGATGGCGCGGACACCGGGGCGCTTCCAGTCCTCACTGTCGGTGTTGTTCACGACGGTGAGGTAGCCACGGCTGCCGATGTACTGCGTGACCGGCCAGGACTTGTTGTCCATGGCGTCGGAGAACGAGGAGTAGGGCGGGCGGAAGAGGGACGTGCGGATGCCCGCCGCGCCCGCCAGCACGAGCTGGTTCTGGGAGAGCTCCCAGTCGATGCGGCTGGTGGACTGGAAGGACAGGTCGGGGTGGTTGAACGTGTGGAGCCCGATCTCGTGCCCCTCGTCGACCATGCGCTTCACGAGGCCCGGGTAGCGCGAGGCCATGGTCCCGGTGACGAAGAAGACGCCGTGCGCGTCGTGCTTCTTGAGCTCGTCCAGGACCCGCGGGGTCCAGACCGGGTCCGGGCCGTCGTCGAAGGTCAGGACGATCTTGTGGTCGGGTATCCGGAGCGTCTTGGCCGGCTCTCCGGCCTTGCGGGCGTCTATGACCGGACCGCCGTCGAGCACGTCGGCGGGCACCTGTGTGGTGGGTGCCGGGGCCTGAATGCGGTGGTCGGCGAGGATTTCGCTGTGCACGTATCCGCGCAGCATCAGCATGGCGAGCAGGGCGACGAGGAGGAGTGAAGGAAGCAGGTAGCGCATCGGAAGCCTGCGCCTGACGGTCCGCTTCTTCCTACGGTTGTGCCTGCCCCGCTGGACGGGGATTGTCATCTTACGGAGCGCCTTCTTCTTCCACCGGCGGAACCGGAGGTTCCTCGGACGGGGACGGACTCACCACGACCGGGCCGCCGGTGTCCACCGACGGCGAGGGGCTGCCGGCCGGCGGTTCGGGCACCGACGCGCCGGGATCGGGCTGTGTGGCGCCGGCACCCCTGGAGGGCGTCGCGGAGGCCGAGGCGGACACGGACGCACCGGACGGGGCCGGGGCCGCTGCCGAGACGCCGGCGGACGGGGGTGCGGCACTGCCTGCGGCCGGGACGGAGGCAGAGGCGGCGGGTGTGGCCCCGGGGCTCTCGGGCACCTCGTCGGCGTCCGTCGGCCCGGGCCGTACCTCGATGTCGCCGGCCTGCTTCTCCTCCTGCCCGGAGAGGGGCAGCCAGGGTGCGCTGGAGTTCCCGCCGAGCACGGCGACCACCAGCGTCGCCGCGTAGACGGCGCAGATGGCGGCGAGGACCCAGCCCAGACGCCGGTACGTCTTGCTGCGGCGACCGCTCTCGTCGACGAAGACCGGGCCGTCGGAGGGGTCCGGAGGGCCGGGTTCCACGGGTAGCTCGGTCAGCTGCCGACCGAGGCCGTCCAGCTCGACGGTGACGTCGTTCGGCTCATGCGTGTGCCCTGTACGGGTACCTTCACGCCAATTGTCCACAGGTGTTCGCACATCCCCCACTCAATGAAACAGGTGCGCGAAAATGACTGGATCCTTGCCATCGAACAGGGCCCCCACCCCGTTCGAACGCGCCATGTCCCCGTGCACCCGGAATGTCGAATGTAGCGCACGACCGCGCCCGACAGGCCCCCATGGCACGTCCGTCTCATGAACGGTGACACATGCGTGACGCATCGGTTTCGGGCAGCCATGATCCAGATGGCCGTTGCATCCATCCTTGCGCCGCAGCTAGTTCGCGCACCGCGGCGCGCAGCGCGGCCAGACCGGGATGGTCCGGCCCGGTCCGCCACACCATCATGAGCGGGGACAACGGCACCGGTCGCACCAAGGGGCGGACCACCGTCCCGGGAAGCGGAACGAAGTCCACGACGGCCAGTACCGGGTTCCCGGACTTCGCCATCACCCGTTGGAATTCGGCCACGCCCACGGCCAGCGGAGCGGGTGGAGCCAGCACGATGCCCCACTCGGCGAACAGCTGTGCGGCAAGATCGGTCCACTCCCGCGTGCGCGCATTGCCTGCCCCCGCGTAGACGGTTTCCCCGGACAGGTCGGCCATGGCGACGACCTCGCGCCCGGCCAGCGGATGATCGTGCGGCAGCAGGACGGCCATCGGTTCGTACCGCACGGGCTGTACCGAGAGCCGGGCCAGCACGGCGGGGTCGAGTCCGGCGGCCCGCCCGAAGGAGACGTCGAGGCGGCCCGCGAGCACCTCGCCGGCCGCCCAGGTCAGTCCGCTCTCGAAACGTGCCATCAGCTCGCACTCCGGTGCGAGCTCCCGCGCCCTCGCCAGGACCCGGGCCGCGGTCATCCCGTCGGTGTTGAGGTCGACTAGCAGTGGGCGGGCGGCGGGGTCGGCGAAGGCGGCGGCCAGCTCGGTGTGCGCGTCGAGCACCTGCCGGGCGTACGGGAGGAGCCGCTCCCCGTCCGGTGTGAGCGACACCTGCCGGGTCGTACGCACGAAGAGTTCCCTGCCGAGCTCGCGCTCCAGCCGGCGGATGTCCCGGCTCAGCGCCTGCTGCGCGACGTAGAGCCCGGCCGCGGCCCGGGTGAAGTGCAGTTCCTCGGCCACGGCGGCGAAAGCGCGCAGGAGCCGGGGATCGATGTCGGAGGAGGAGGGCACGCGCCGAATTTACAACAGGGGTGCGTGAATCGGTACGCAGAAGGTGTTGGACGGTCCGGGCCCCTCCCCCCGAAGCTTGGCCCGTGTCCCATGAAACCGCTCTCGCCCCCACCACCGCCCCCGGTGGAACATCTGCGGGCAACCCGTACCGCAGGCTGCTCGCCACTCCCGGCGCCCGCGCCTTCACCGCGGGCAATCTCCTCGCCCGGCTGCCGATGGGGATGTTCAGCGTCAGCGCCGTCATCATGATCGCCGGCGCCCACGGCTCGTACGCCCTCGCCGGCGCCGTCACCGCCACCGGGCTCGCCGCGACCGCCGTGGTCGCCCCCTGGACGGCACGGCTCGTCGACCGGTACGGCCAGGCCCGGATCGCCGTGCCCGCCACCGCGCTCGCCGTGCTCGGCTCGCTCGCCCTGCTGCTCTGCGTGCACTACGAGGCGCCGGTCTGGACGCTCTTCGCCGCGTACGCGGCCACAGCCACCACCCCGAACACCGGCGGTATGTCCCGGGCCCGGTGGGCCCATCTGCACCGGGGCGACCCGGCGGCCCTGCACACCGCGAACTCCTTCGAGCAGGCCGTCGACGAACTGTGCTTCATGCTCGGCCCGGTCCTGGCCGCCACCCTGTGCGGGGCACTGTTCCCGGAGGCCGGCACCCTCACCGGCGCGATCCTCCTGATGACCGGCGTCCTGATCTTCGCCGCGCAACGGGCGACCGAGCCGCCGGTGGCGCCCCGCACCCGCGCAGCCTCACCCCTGCGGACCCCCGGCATGCCCGCCCTGCTCGCCGCCTTCCTCGCGACGGGCGCGGTGTTCGGCGCCATGGAGGTCGCCTCGATCGCCCACGCCGGCGGTGCGATCCTCGCCCTCCAGGCGGGTGGGTCCTGCGTGGCCGGACTGCTGTACGGGTCGCTGCGCCCCGCCGCGGACGTCCGGCGCCGGCTGCTGCTCTGCCTCGTGGGGATGACCGCCCTGATGTCCCTCCCGCTGATCGCCGCGGCCACGACCGGTTCCCTGCTCGTCCTGGCGGGCTGCCTGCTGCTCGCCGGTGCGGCCACGGCGCCCACCATGGTCACGGGCATGACGCTGGTGCAGCGCCTCACCCCGCAGGCGCAGCTCAACGAGGGCATGACGCTCGCGGTCACCGCACTGCTGGGCGGGATAGCCGTGGGCTCGGCGGCCGGCGGCTGGCTGGTGGAGCACTCCGGGACGGTGACCGGATACGTGGCGCCGATGTGCGCGGCGGCCGTGGCCATGGTCGTGGCAGCGGCAGGCACGCGCAGGGCCTGAATCCCGGATCGCACGGCCCGGACCCGGGCGGGCGGGCGGGCGGGCGGGCGGGCGGGCGGGCACAAAAAACGAGGACCCCGCTGCCAGGGGCAACGGGGTCCTCGTTCACATGGGAATTGTGGAGATGGCGGGAATCGAACCCGCGTCCAACGGTGCGGAACCAGGGCTTCTCCGAGTGCAGTTCGCTACGCTTTTCTCGGCCCCGGAGGTCACGCGAACAAGCCTCCGACAGGCCCAGTCACTGTTAGATTTCCTTCAGGGCCCCGTGACCGGGCTCAGAAGTTTAGATCCCTTGTTGATGCCAGGATCCGGGTCGGGATCACCCCCGGGCTGACACTCCGCAGAGTCTTCGCTTAGCTGCTGATTAGGCAGCGAGGGCGAAGGCGGAGGAATCGCGCTTGGAATTGGCGATTATTGGTTGCGACATATGGTTAACGAGATCATTGCCGCTTCCTCGACTCGCTTCCCCTGCTTCGACATCCGCTGTCGAAACCGATCATCCCCATGTTGTTTTTTCAATCCGCGCACCTTCGCTGAGGTGCACGGCCCATCGTACGTGACCAACGCACGCCGGTGCCACCGTATTCCGGCTGCTCCGGGGGCGGGGCCCGCGGCTACGCGCTCCGCTGGCGCCGACGGGCCGCCGAGATCGCACGGTTCGTCTCCCGCGTGTCCTGCTTCTCACGCAGCGTCTGCCGCTTGTCGAACTCCTTCTTGCCCTTGGCGAGCGCGATCTCGACCTTCACCCGGCCGTCCTTGAAGTACAGGGCGAGGGGCACGATGGTGTGGCCCGTCTCCTGGGACTTCGACTCCAGCTTGTCGATCTCGGCCCGGTGCAGGAGCAGCTTGCGCTTGCGCTTGGCCGCGTGGTTGGTCCACGTGCCCTGCACGTACTCCGGTACGTGGATGTTGTGCAGCCACGCCTCGTGGTCGTCGATCTGGACGAAGCCGTCGACCAGCGACGCCCGGCCCATCCGCAGCGACTTGACCTCCGTACCCATGAGCACGAGGCCGCACTCGTAGGTGTCGAGGACGTGGTAGTCGTGCCGCGCCTTCTTGTTCTGCGCAATCATCTTGCGCCCGGTGTCTTTTTCCTTGGCCATAGTGCGGTCATTTTCGCACTACGACCCACCCCCGAGGCCACTCAATACCGTCTCGGCCCTCTGCTGGGCCTCCGGACCCGCCCCGACGTCGGGTGTGATGCCGCTTCCCTCGACGCTCCGGCCCGCCGGAGTGCGGTACTGCCCGACGGTCAGCTCGGCCACGGAACCGCCCGGGAGCTTGCTGGGCATCTGCACGGAGCCCTTGCCGAAGGTGCGCGATCCGACGGTGACGGCCCTCCCCCGGTCCTGCAGCGCTCCGGTCAGCAGTTCGGCGGCGCTCATGGTGCCGCCGTCCACCAGGACGACCAAGGGCCGGCCGGTGTCGCCGCCGGCATCGGCGTACAGGGCCCGCTGGTCGCCGTGCACGTCGTAGGTGGCGACCAGGCCGCCGTCCAGGAAGGCGGAGGAGGCGGTGACGGCCTCGGTGACCAGGCCGCCCGCGTTGGCCCGGAGGTCCAGGAGGATCCCGGCGTCCCCGGGAGCGGCGTCCACGGCCTCGCGGACCGCGGTGCCCGCGCCCTTGGTGAAGGCGGCGACCTTGATCAGTACGGCGGAGGAGGGGGCGTCGCCCAGCCGCCGGACGGTGACCGCCTCGGTGCTGAGCCGGGCCCGCCGCAGGGTCGCGGTCCAGGTGTGGCCGCCGCGCCGGAGCCCGAGGACGACCGGGGTGCCCTCGGCCGCCCCCGTACGGTCGCCGCGCAGCAGCGCGACCACTTCGGCGACGGGACGCCCGCCGACGGCTCGGCCGTCGACCGTGCGCAGCAGGTCGCCCTCCCGCACACCCGCCAGGTCCGCGGGACCGCCTGCCTGGACGCCGGTCACGGCGATCACTCCGCGGGAGGAGCGGCGCGCGGAGATGCCCACACCGGTGTACGAGCCGTCGAGAGCCTGCTCGAACTCCTTGTACTCCCGCTCGTCGTACACCGCGCCCCAGCGGTCCCCGCTGCGGCTGACGACCTCTTCGGCGGCGGCGGTGCCGGACTTCCCGTCGGCCTCGGCGTCGGCCGCGGCGTCCGCGATCTCCTCGCCGTCCACGGACCCGACGGTGGAGGAGACGGCACGGGTCTTTATCTCCGCGTCCTTGTCGTCCTGGCGCGGCAGCGAGCCGGTGGCCGCGGCGGTGGCCAGCACACTCGCGAAGACCAATGTCAGGGCCGCCCCGCGGTGGACACCGCGGGGCACCCAACGGTGCGTGAGGCCCGGCATGGCGACGAGTCTAGGACAACGCCCCGACGGCGCACGGCTGGTCGGCCGCACGCCGCACGGGGCGCTCGTCACACCTTCAGGTACTTGCGCAACGCGAAGAGAGCGGCAACAGCCGGCATCAGCAACCCGATCGCGAGGACCAGCGGAAGCTTGGTGAGCACCGCTTCCCATCCGATGAAGTCGATCAGGTTCAGCTTCTCCTGGAGCGCCAGACCGCCGTCGATCAGGAAGTACCGGGCCGCGAGCAGGATCACGCAGGCGAGCAGGCCGCCGATCAGACCGGCGAACGCGGCCTCCATGATGAACGGCATCTGGATGTAGAACCCGGACGCCCCCACCAGCCGCATGATGCCCGTCTCCCGTCTCCGGCTGAACGCCGAGACGCGGACGGTGTTGACGATGAGCATCAGCGCGATGACGAGCATCAGCACCATCAGGAAGACGGCGGCCACGTTCATGCCGTTCATCAGCCCGAAGAGGTTGTCCAGGATGCTCCGCTGGTCCTGGACGGACTGCACCCCGTCACGGCCGGCGAAGGCCGTCGCGACGACCTTGTACTTCTGCGGGTCCTTCAGCTTGACCCGGAACGACTCCTGCATCTGGTCCGGCGTGATGTTGCCGGCCATCGGGGAATCGCCGAACTGCTCCTGGTAGTGCTTGTACGCCTCGTCGACCGTCTCGAAGAGGACCGGCTTCTCGACGGCGTCCATCTTCTCGAGATCGGCCTTGATCTCCTTCTTCTGCTGTGCGGTGACGGCACCCTTGGCGCACTTGGGAACGTCCTTGGCGTCGTTCTTGTTGCAGAGGAAGATCGAGACGTTGACCTTGTCGTACCAGTAGGTCTTCATCGAGCTGACCTGCTCGCGCATCAACAGCGCACCGCCGAACAGGGCGAGCGAGAGGGCGACGGAGACCACGACCGCGAAGGTCATCGTGAGGTTGCGACGAAGACCGACGCCGATCTCCGACAGGACGAACTGGGCGCGCATGGCGTCCTTTCAGTACTCGATGCTCGTGCAGGTGCTCAGTGCTGGTAGCCGTAGACGCCGCGCGCCTGGTCACGTACGAGACGGCCCTGCTCGAGCTCGATGACGCGCTTGCGCATCTGGTCGACGATGTTCTGGTCGTGGGTCGCCATGATCACGGTGGTGCCGGTCCGGTTGATCCGGTCCAGCAGCTTCATGATGCCCACGGAGGTCTGGGGGTCGAGGTTGCCGGTCGGCTCGTCCGCGATCAGCAGCATGGGGCGGTTGACGAACGCGCGGGCGATCGCGACGCGTTGCTGCTCACCACCGGAGAGCTCGCCGGGCATGCGGTCCTCCTTGCCCCCGAGACCGACGAGGTCGAGCACCTGCGGAACGGCCTTGCGGATCTCACCGCGGGGCTTGCCGATGACCTCCTGCGCGAAGGCCACGTTCTCGGCGACGGTCTTGTTGGGCAGGAGCCGGAAGTCCTGGAAGACCGTGCCCAGCTGGCGGCGCATCTGCGGCACCTTCCAGTTGGACAGGCGCGCGAGGTCCTTGCCGAGCACATGGACCATGCCCTGACTGGCGCGCTCCTCGCGGAGGATGAGCCGCATGAAGGTGGACTTGCCGGAGCCGGAGGAGCCCACCAGGAAGACGAACTCGCCCTTCTCGATGTCGAGTGAGACGTCCCGGAGAGCTGGGCGGCTCTGCTTCGGGTAGGTCTTGGAGACGTTGTCGAATCGGATCACGGATGCACCACGGTCGGCCGGGAGTAGGTGTGCGTGACCATACGCGAACCGGGCTGACGCGTGCAGTCGGCGTCCGGCAATGAGGGATTTGTGACGGAACACGGCGGGGAACGAAACGGGGCGTGCCGGACCTTGTCCGGCGGGCCGCGCCGAAATCGGTGCGAGCTGGCACAGTGGTAGGGGGAACGGTTGCGTTTCCCTGAGCGTTGTGCGGAGAGAACGTGATGCGGCTCCGCCGCGCGGGAGGAGGAATGCGCATGACCTATGACCGACTGGTGTGCGCGAACTGCGCGGCGCCCGTGGCCGAGGGACGCTGCCGCGTCTGCCGGGCGAGCCGGGAGCGGATGCAGGACCAGGGTCCGTTCGCGGGCCTGAACCCGGCCATGCTGATAGCGCTCATGGTGATCCTCGTGGCCGCTCTGGCGCTGCTGGCGCACCAAGCCGTCTGACGGGGCGACGCGCCGGGCCTGACACGGCCGAGACGTGCGCGTACGGGCCGCTGGAGCAGTTCGGGTACGCGTAAGGGCCCGGGAGGCCGTCACGGCCTCCCGGGCCCTCATTCGTGCACGTACGGCCTCTAGGCGACCGTACGACCGCCGCCGACCAGACGCGGCAGCAGGCGGAAGCCGATACCGCCGGCGATCATCGTCGCGGCGCCGACCAGCAGGAACGTGGTCTCGGCCGCACCGGTCTCGGCGAGCTCGTCCTTGCCCTGGCTCTGCTCGACCGGCTTGTTGCCGACGCTGTCGGTGTCGGTGTTGTCGGCGCACGCGGCACCGTCGAGGTCGACGGTGCAGGTGCCGGCGCCACCGTCGGTGTCACCCGTCGTGGAACCGGTGGCGCCGGTGTCACCACCGGTCACACCGCCGTTGGTGGTCGAGCCGCCGTCAGTACCGCCGTCAGTACCGCCATCGGTACCGCCGTCGGTACCGCCGTCGGTGCCACCGTCAGTGCCACCATCGGTACCGCCGTCGGTCCCACCATCGGTGCCACCGTCAGTACCGCCATCGGTACCACCATCGGTACCACCATCGGTCCCACCATCGGTGCCACCGTCAGTACCGCCATCGGTACCGCCGTCGGTCCCACCATCGGTACCACCGTCGGTCCCACCATCGGTACCACCGTCGGTACCGCCGTCGGTCCCACCATCGGTACCACCGTCAGTACCGCCATCGGCACCGCCGTCAGTGCCACCATCGGTACCACCGTCGACACCACCATCGGTGCCACCGTCAGTACCGCCGTCGACACCGCCGTCAGTGCCGCCGTCAGTCCCACCATCGGTACCGCCATCGGTACCACCGTCAGTGGCACCGCCGTCGGCGCCCGCGTCGACTCCACCGAGGAGGCCGCCGATGAGCTCGGGCTCGTCCTGGACCATGGTCTCGCTGCTCGAGTTCTCCTCGAGCGTGTAACCGGCGGCCTGTGCCGCACCGGCGACGGTGAGCGAGGCACCCGCGGCAATAACCGCACCGGCGGCTATCCGCGCGACGCGGATTCGCGTCTTCTTC
The DNA here is from genome assembly GCF_036345975.1 of Streptomyces clavifer. Lineage (NCBI taxonomy): Bacteria > Bacillati > Actinomycetota > Actinomycetes > Kitasatosporales > Streptomycetaceae > Streptomyces > Streptomyces clavifer. The sequence continues at coordinate 2,946,595 of NZ_CP107793.1, forward strand.
GTCATCTGTTGCTACCCCCAGTAGCTGATCTCGTCAGAGGAGCAGCCGTACGCGGTCCACGGCCCTGCGGGGTCACACTCTCTGCAGGGCCACGCCGTACCGTGGTCATCCCGCCCGCCCCCGATCACACCTGTCCCAGACATACGCATGCTGCTCCAGCACCCTGTCCAGAGTTAAGGACTACGTCAAGGCCGTTCCGGGTCATACGCGGCGCTATGGGGGTTCTTGACGGCTAATCGGAACCACGACTGTGACGCATTCGCCACACGGGCCGCCAACTCCCCCGCGCGGGGCGGGACAAGCGAACGGGCCCGGGCAGGATTCCCTGCCCGGGCCCGACTGCCGTACGGATACGGCTACTTCTCGCTCTGCTTGCGCCAACGGATGCCGGCCTCGATGAAGCCGTCGATCTCTCCGTTGAAGACCGCCTCCGGGTTGCCCATCTCGAAGTCCGTACGCAGGTCCTTGACCATCTGGTACGGGTGAAGGACGTACGAACGCATCTGGTTGCCCCAGGAGTTGCCGCCGTCGCCCTTGAGCGCGTTCATCTTGGCCTGCTCCTCCTGGCGGCGGCGCTCGAGGAGCTTCGCCTGGAGGACGTTCATCGCGGACGCCTTGTTCTGGATCTGCGAGCGCTCGTTCTGGCAGGAGACGACGATGCCGGTGGGCAGGTGGGTCAGACGCACCGCGGAGTCCGTGGTGTTGACGCCCTGGCCGCCGGGGCCCGAGGAGCGGTACACGTCGACGCGGAGCTCGGACTCGTCGATCTCGACGTGGTCCGTCTGCTCGACCACGGGCAGCACCTCGACACCCGCGAAGGACGTCTGGCGCCTGCCCTGGTTGTCGAACGGCGAGATGCGGACGAGCCGGTGGGTGCCCTGCTCGACGGAGAGCGTGCCGTAGGCGTACGGGACCTCCACGGCGAAGGTGGTCGACTTGATGCCGGCCTCTTCGGCGTACGCCGTCTCGTAGACCTCGGTCTTGTAGTTGTGGCGCTCGGCCCAGCGGAGGTACATGCGCTGGAGCTTCTCGGCGAAGTCCGCGGCATCCACTCCGCCGGCCTCGGCCCGGATGGTGACCAGGGCCTCGCGCGCGTCGTACTCGCCGGAGAGGAGCGTGCGGACCTCCATCTCGTCCAGCGCCTTCCGGACGGACTCCAGCTCTGTCTCCGCCTCCGCGAGTGCGTCGGCGTCACCCTCGTCCTCGGCGAGCTCGAAGAGGACCTCGAGGTCGTCGATGCGACCGCGCAGGGCCTCGGTCTTTCGCACCTCGGCCTGGAGGTGCGAAAGCTTGCTGGTGATCTTCTGCGCCGCATCCGGGTCGTCCCAGAGGGACGGCGCCGCCGCCTGCTCTTCGAGCGCGGCGATGTCGACCCTCAGCGCATCCAGGTCCAGGACGGCCTCGATCGACCCCATGGTCGAGGAGAGGGACTTCAGCTCTTCGGAAATATCGACGACTGCCACGGGTCCAGCCTAACGGCTGGACGGATGAACCTGTCCCTCCCCCGGCCCAGCGGGGCTCTCAGGGCGCCGACGGCGCCGAATTCTTCGTGTCCTGGGGCGTGGCGCCCGCGTCGTCGCCGCTGGTCGCGAGCCAGCCGGCCACCCCTACGGCCGCACACAGGACGAGCGCGGCCGCACCGAGCGTGATGCGGCGCTTACGGACGGCCGCCGACTTGTTACGGGCGGATCCGGGCCGCGGCCGGCCCGGGGCGCGCGGGGCGCGGGCGGTGCCCAGGGGGCCGCCGGCCAGCTCGTCGGGGGCCGGGACGCGCATGCTCGTGTGGGTGTCCCGGTTGGAGTCCGGGGAGGAGCCGGGGACCAGCGGGACCGCGCCGCGCCGACGGGGCTCCTCGGGGGCCGGGGTGTACTGCTGCTCGTCGTACGTCTGCTGTTCGGCCTCGGTATCCGGCTCGTCGACGTCGAGCGGGGGTATCCCGGACAGGAGCGGGAGCAGCTCCCGCAGGCGGGTCGCGAGCTCGGAGGCGCGCAGCCGGGAGGCCGGGGCCTTGGCCAGGCACTGGATCAGGAGCTGCCAGAGCTCCTCGGGAATGCCCGGGAGCGGCACGACGGTCTCGGTGACGTGACGGCGCAGTACGGCGCCCGGATGGCCTCCACCGAAGGGAGTGAAGCCCGCGAGGAGCTCGTACAGCACCGTGGCGAGGGCGTAGATGTCCACGGCGGCGCGCGGCGGGAGGCCCTCGACGATCTCGGGGGCCAGGTAGTCCGGGGTGCCGATGATCTTGGTGGCCTTGGTGCGGCGCGGGGTGTCGATCAGCTTGGCGACGCCGAAGTCGGTGAGCAGGGCGGGGTGTGAGCCGCCGGGCCCCTGCGGGCCCTCCATGTCGAGCAGGATGTTCTCCGGCTTGACGTCGCGGTGGACCACTCCGGCGCGGTGCGCCGCGGCGAGCCCGTCGGCGACGTCGGCGATGATCGCCGCGGCGGCCTCGGGCGCGAGGCGGCGTTCCCGGTCGAGCCGGGTGCGCAGATCGGTGCCGCGCACCAGATCCATGACCAGCGCCAGGTCGGTGCCGTCCACCACGAGGTCGCGGACGGCGACCACGTGCGGATGGTCGAGCCCGAGCAGAGCGGTCCGCTCCTGTACGAAGCGGCCCACGAGCTCCTGGTCGGACGCGAGGTCCTCGCGGAGCAGCTTGATGGCGACGGGGCCCTCGGGCCCCTCGCCGAGCCACACCGTGCCGGCGCTGCCGCGCCCCAGGATCTGGTGGGCGGTGTACCGGCTGCCGATATTCCGTGCCAAGACTGCTCCCTCAGCGGCTGGCGTTGACCCCCGGTCGACAAAGTTACGCGGCGATCGGGGTACTGCGTGCCCTGGACGGCGCCAACCTCGACTTCTGCGGGCGAATTGGGCCCGCAGAAGTCGACAAAGGTACAGAGTCGGGGCGTTACTGCCCTGTCGTGTCGCTGGGGCTGCTCCCGCCCAGGTCCTCGAACCACTGCGTGACCGTGGAGATCCCGTCCCCTATGGCCTCCCAGTACCCCTTGCCCTGAGCGACCCAGTCCTGGAGCGGTGTCAGCTCCCAGATCAGCCAGCTGGCGATGACCAGCAGCAGCACGGTGAACAGGCATCCCTTGAGACAACCGAGACCGGGGATGCGCATCGGGTTGGAGCTGCGCTGCCGGGGCGGGCGCGGGGCCGGCGGCTGCGGTGCCGGCTGCTGCGGGGGCGCGTACTGCTGCCGCTGGGGCTGGTGTTGCGGCTGGTGCTGCTGGGGTTGGTGCTGCTGCGGCTGGTAGCGCTGCGGCTGCTGCTGCGGGTACTGCTGAGCACGCTGGGGCTGCGGGCGCTGCTGCCTCTGCGGTGGCTGTTGGGGCTGTTGGTGCTGCTGGCGCTGCGGGGGCTGCTGGTCCTGCGAGGGCTGCTGCTGGCGCTGCGGACGGCGGCGCAGCGGGTCCTGGCTCGGGTCGAGGTACTGGACCTGCGTCTGCTCGTTGCGGTCGCGGGCCGCCTGGAGCTGGGACTGCCAGGGGTGCGGGTCGTCGGGTCGCGGCGGGCCGTCGGGGCGCGGCGGCACGGGCGGCATGACCGAGGTCGCGTCGGCGTGGCCGCCCGGGGTCTGCTGCATGACGCTGGTCGCGGCCGACGGATCGTACGAGCCCGCGTTGCTCGGCAGCACCTGCGTGGGGTCCGCCGCGCCCGGGGTCTCCGGTACGGCGGCGGGCGCCGGGTCCGGTGCGAGCAGGGCACCCACGCCCTCGGCGGCAGCGATCTGCGCCGAGTTCGCGTGCACTCCGATGCCCGCGCCGACGGTGCGCAGCGCACGGGCCAGGTTCACGGCGCTGGGCCGCTGGTCCGGGTCCTTGCGCAGGCAGCGCTCTATGACCGTCCACAGCGGTTCGGGGACGGTGGTGGGGCGCCGGGGCTCCTCGCTGAGGTGCCGGTGCAGGACTTCCAGGGCGGTGCCCCCGGCGAACGGCGGGCGGCCGGTGACCAGCTCGTACAGCAGGATGCCCGCGCCGTAGATGTCCACGGCGGAGGTCTGCGGACGGCCTTCGGCGGACTCGGGCGCCACATAGGCGGGCGTGCCCACGAACTCGTGGGTCCGGGTCAGTCCCGGCGAGTCCGCGAGGCGCGCGATGCCGAAGTCCGTGAGCATCGGGTGCATCTCGCCGTTGCGCTCGTCGAGCAGCACGTTGGCGGGCTTCAGGTCCCGGTGGACGACACCGTCCGCGTGGCTGGCCGCGAGCGCGTCCGCGATCTGGGCGGTCAGCAGAGCGGCGGCCACCGGGGTGAACGCGCCGTTCTCGCGGAGGTAGCGGTGCAGGTCGGGGCCGTCGACGAGGTCCATCACGAGGGCGAGGAGATCGCCCTCGACGACGAGGTCCCGGGTGCGCACGATGTTCGCGTGGGTGAGCCGCAGGAGCACGGAACGCTCACGCAGGAACCGCATCACGACATCCGCGTCGTTGGCGAGCTCCTCCTTGAGCACCTTGATCGCAACGGTCTCGCCGGGCTGCCCGGCGACGGCCGCCTCGGCGCCCGCGGTCTCCCGCTGGCGGGCTCGCCAGACGGTGCCCGTGGCGCCGCGTCCGAGCGGCTCCTCGAGCAGGTACTTGCTGCCTACCGGCCGCACGTCATGCGCTCCCTGCTGATCGTTGTGCTTGCGGTCCCCCCGGCCCGCCCGGATGTTCCGGCCCACTCTAGTGCCGCCGTACGGGGCACCGGCCGGTCGCCGTGAGGTCGTGCTGCCGCGGTCCGCCGCCCTGTCCGGGGGAAGACGCTCACACCGAAGGGTTGGTTGCCGATCGAGTGTGCAGCACTCCCCGTTCAGGACCAAGCAGGCACTTTTGCACGCACAGTCGGCCATTCAAGATCACTAAGCGGTCACCCCCGGGCGTGTTGTCAGTGGCAGGTGCGAGGATGCCTCCAGCACGGAACTCCGAGGTCGTGGAACCTCGCACTCCGTGACGACCTGTACCGGACGACGCGTCCGTGCCGGGTGGGGGGAATCACAGGGCATTTCCCCTGCCGGGCGCCCCGCGCAGAAGGGACCGCTGACGGCGATGCAGATCCGGCTGACCGTCCTCGCGCCGCGCAGCGGCCAGACCCCGGCACGCACCTGCGACGTGCTCGTCACCGCCCCCGCGGGGACGGCCCTCGCGGCCGTGGCCTCGAGCCTGGCCGCTGCGGTGACCGGCCCCGAGGGCTCCCAGGGCGGCGGTGCCGTGGTGCTGTACGCCGGGCGTGACCGCCTCGACCCGCAGCGCTGCTCCCTGGGCGAGCCGCCCCTGGTGGACGGCGCGGTCCTCTCGCTGCAGCTGCCCGGTGAGGACGAGGCCGCGGACGACGCCGTCCCGGCGCGGCTGCACGTGATCGCGGGCCCCGATGCCGGCGGGGTCCACCTGCTGCACGGCGGACAGATCCGCATCGGACGCTCCACCGACGCGGACGTCCCCCTCGACGACCCCGACGTGTCGCGGCTCCACTGCGCGGTGACGGTCTCCGAGGACGGCCGGGTGTCGGTCGCCGACCTGGGCTCCACCAACGGCACCTCCCTGGACGGCACGGAGATCGACGGGCGCCCGGTCCGGCTGGCCCCGGGCGCCCTGCTGCGCCTCGGCGAGTCGACGCTCCGGCTGACGACGGGCACCCGCACGCCCACGCTCACCACGGCGCCCGACGGCGAGGGCCACCTGCGCGTGAACCGGGCGGACGCCAGGAGCACCCGCGGGGCGGGCCCGCACGAGGACGCGCAGGAGACCGGCGGCGAGGGCCGGGCCGGCGGATCGCACAGCCGCGCCTACAGCCCGGAGCCCTCCCGCCACGACACCCACGGCGGACACGCCCCGTACGACGGCGGACCCGCCGGGCACGACACCCACGGCGGACACGGCCCGTACGACGGCGGGCCCGCCGGGCACGACGAGCACCGCGGCGGTACCGACGGGCGCCCGCAGCAGGCTTCCCACGGGCGCGGCACCCACCTCGCGGGGGGCGAGCCCCCGCGGCGCGGCGGCATAGGCGCCTGGGCGCGGCGTCTGGCAGGCGGCAAGGGCGAGCCGGAGACCTCGGAGCCGGCCGGTACCTCCCCCTCCCCCTCCCTCCCGGCTCCGTCACCCTCGGCCCCCGCGGGGACCTGGCCGGATCCCGCCACCGTGCTCCTCACCGCGCTCGGCCCCGGCCCCCGGCTGTGGGAGCGCGACACCTCGCACCCGGAGTCCCTGGTCGTGCGCCTGGGCACGACGGAGCGGGCCGACCTGTCCGCCGTACCGGTCACCGTGGGGCTGCGGGAGGCCGGCTCCCTCGGGCTCGCCGGGCCCCGGGCGCGGCTGTCCGGACTGGCCCGCTCGACGGTGGCGCAGCTCGCCGCGCTGCACTCCCCCTTCGACCTGGAGATCGTGCTGATCGCCACGGACCGGGCCCGCGGCACGGAGGAGCGGCGGCGCGAGTGGTCCTGGCTCGGGTGGCTGCCGCATCTGCGCCCCATGCACGGCCAGGACTGCAGACTGCTGCTGGCGTACGACCGGGAGCAGGCGGACGCCCGTGCCGCGGAGCTGGTCCGGCGTCTGGAGGAGGGGCCGCTGGGCCCCGGCTGGGCGAGCGCGGACCGGGCCGCGGTGGCCGAGGCCGCCCGCCGCCACGAGGGACCCCGCACGGTGGTGATCGTGGACGGCGACCCCGGTTCCGCCGCCCTGCGTGAGACCACCGCGGCCCTGGCCGGCGCCGGAGCGGCTGCCGGAATCCACCTCATCTGCCTGGCCGAGACCCCGGCCGCGTCGCCCACGTCCCCGGTCGCCGCGACCTACGACACGGCGTGCCGGGCCTCGATCGCCTTCCGTGAGTGCGGGGCGGTCGCGATGCTGAGCGGCGATGTGGCGACCGCGCTGCGGCTGCTGCGTACGGCGGGCGGCCGGACGGCCGGACACGGCACCGTCGCCGCGGTGGACGCGGTGTCGGTGGCCTGGGCCGAGCGGTTCGCGCGCGCCCTGGCCCCGCTGCGCGACGAGGGCTCGGCCGCCCTGCCCGGGAGACCCATGGCCGCGGCCCTGCCCCCGTCCGCCCGGTTGCTGGACGAGCTGGGCCTGGCCAGAGCCACCCCGGCCTCCCTGATGGCCCGTTGGGCCTCCACCGCGGAGGAGCAGCCCGGTGCGTCGGTGCGCACGGCGGCCCCGGCCGGTGCGGACCTGCACACCACGAGTTCCGGCCGCACCCTGAGCACCGGTCCCCGGGTGGGCCAGCAGCGCGAGGCCCCCGGCCCCGGCCGTACGCCGTTCCGGGACAGCGGTCCCACCGGCGCCGGCTCGGGCCACTCCTCCTACGCCCAGGCCGGCGAGGTGCCCGGACAGCGGCGCGAGGTACCGGCCCCCGCCGCCTCCGGTTACGCGGGACGCCCGGTGATCGTCCTCGGTGCCGGGCCGCACGGCCCCCTGTCCGTCGATCTGGCCGACGAGGGACCGCACCTGCTGATCGAGGGACCGGCGGGCAGCGGCCGTACGGAGCTGCTGCGGGCCGTCGCCGCCTCGCTCGCCTCCGCCGCCCGGCCCGACCGGCTCGGCATCCTGCTGATCGACGGCGCGGGGGGTGAGCGCGGGGAGCGCGGCGAGGGCCTGGGCCCCTGCGCGGAGCTGCCGCACGTCTTCACCCACCTGGTCGCCTCCGACCCCGTACGGATGCGGGAGTTCGCCCAGGCGCTCGGCGGCGAGCTGAAGCGCCGCGCGGAGCTGCTCGGCCGGCTGGACTTCACCGAATGGCACGCACGGTACGAGCGATCGCAGACGCTCACCGGGAGACGCGCCTCCGGAGCGGCCGAACAGCGCGGCGACCTCGACTCCCCCGCCAGCGGCACCCTGCGGCTCCGTCCCGCAGCCGCGCGGCCCCTGGACCCCGGCCCCTCTCCGCTGCCCAGGCTCGTCGTCCTGGCCGACGATTTCGACGCCCTGGTCGCCCCGGCTCTCGGCAGCCCCGGCCGGCCGTCCGCCGGGTCCGTCGTGCGCGTGCTGGAGGCCGTGGCCAGGGACGGCGGACGGCTCGGCGTCCATCTGGTCGCCACCTCCGCCCGCCCCGACCGCACCGAGGACACGGAGCTGGCCCGCGGAGCCAGGCTGCGCATCATCCTGGACCCGCCCGTCGTACCGCCGTCCCCGGACGAGACGGCACCGGGACGCGGACGCCTGGGGCATCCCGACGGCCGGGTGACGCCGTTCCAGGGCGGCAGGGTCACGGGCCGCATCCCGCGCACGGCGACCCTGCGTCCCACCGTCGTCCCGCTGGAGTGGGAGCGCATGGGCGATCCTCCGGCCCGCCGGCAGGTCCGCGAGCTGGGCAACGGGCCCACCGACCTGGCCCTGCTCGCCAGCGCCCTGGAGCGGGCGGCCCGTTCGGTGAACGCGGAGCGGCTGCCCCCGCTGGCCCCCTCCCACCCGTGAATTCCGCTCCGTCTCCCTGTCGCTGACGCCACGTCACGAGCCGATCACGATCTCCGTGGTGGGGGTGATCGCGGTATTGCGGCACCTGTTGACCCGGCGTAGGACTGTGCGGACGAACGGCAAGTCGAACCGCACGATGTGAGACGCGACCAGCACCGAACAGCCCCACCGTCGGTGCCGGTCCGTGCACACACGCACAGGAGAGACGGGGCAGAGATGCGCACAACCCTTCGCATGCGCAGGGCCGCACTGGTGTTCACCGCGATCGGGGCGCTGGCCCTCACCGGCTGCGGTGGAGGCGATGACGGCAAGGACGGAGCGGACGCGGGATCCGGTCCGGACAAGGACAGTTCGCCGACCGTCGTCCTGCCGAAACTGGACGGTGAGAAGGTCTCGGTCGCCGCGGTCTGGACGGGCCCCGAGCAGGCCAACTTCACCAAGGTGCTGGACGAGTTCGAGAAGCGCACGGGGGCCACGGTCACCTTCGTCCCGGCGCAGGACCCGATCGTCAACTTCCTCGGTACGAAGATAGCGGGCGGCCAGCCGCCGGACGTCGCGATGATCCCGCAGGTGGGCGCGATCCAGCAGGCCGTGGCCAAGAAGTGGGCCAAGCCGGTCGGCGACGAGGCCAGGGCCCAGCTCGGCCAGAACTACGCGCAGGTCTGGCAGGACCTCGGCGCGGTGGACGGCACCCAGTACGGCGTCTACTTCAAGGCCGCCAACAAGTCCCTGATCTGGTACAACGCCCAGGCGTTCGAGAACGCGGGCGCGAGCGAGCCGAAGACCTGGAAGGACTTCATCGCCACGGCCGAGACCGTCTCCGCCTCCGGTGTCACCCCGGTCTCGGTCGGCGGCGCGGACGGCTGGACGCTCACCGACTGGTTCGAGAACATCTACCTCTCCCAGGCGGGCCCGGAGAAGTACGACCAGCTGGCCAAGCACGAGATCAAGTGGACGGACCCGTCCGTGAAGGACGCTCTCACCACCCTCGCCGAGCTCTTCGGCAAGCCGGAGCTCATCGCGGGCGGCGCCGACGGCGCGCTGCAGACGGAATTCCCGACCTCCGTGACGCAGACGTTCACCGGGGGCGACCAGCCCAAGGGGGCGATGGTGTTCGAGGGCGACTTCGTCTCCGTCAACATCGCGCAGACCGAGGCGAAGATCGGCACGGACGCCAAGGTGTTCCCGTTCCCGGCGGTCGGCGCGGACTCCCCCGTGGTGACGGGCGGCGACGCGGCCGTGGCGCTCAAGGACAGCAAGGGCGCCCAGGCGCTGCTGACCTGGCTCGCCTCGGTCGACGCGGCGAAGATCTGGGCCGAGCAGGGCGGGTTCATCTCGCCCAACAAGGCGCTGGACGCGGCCGCCTACCCGAACGATGTGCAGCGCACCATGGCCGAGGCGCTGATCGCGGCCGGGGACGACGTCCGGTTCGACATGTCCGACCAGGCCCCGCAGTCGTTCGGCGGGACGCCCGGGAAGGGCGAGTGGAAGATCCTCCAGGACTTCCTGAAGAACCCGAAGGACATCGCGGGGGCCCAGGCGAAGCTGGAGTCCGACGCGGCCGCGGCGTACAAGAGCTGACGGGATGAGCACAACGACAGCGGGGGGCCCCGCCCCGGTGCCTCCCGCCGCCCGGCGTCCTGACGAGCCCCCGCGCGTCCGCACGCGCAGGAGCGTGACCGGCACCCGGAGGGTCATCGCGGCGGCGTTCCTGCTGCCGGCCCTGGTGCTGCTCGGCGCACTCGTCGTCTATCCGATCGTGTACTCCGTGTACCGGTCCTTCCTCGACCAGTCGGGGACCGGTTTCGCGGGCCTCGACAACTACAAGGCGCTGTTCACCGACGACACCATCCGCACGGCGGTGCGGAACAACGCGATCTGGGTCGTGTTCGCACCGACGGTCGCCACCGCGCTGGGGCTGATCTTCGCGGTGCTGACCGAACGCATCCGGTGGGGTACGGCGTTCAAACTGATCGTCTTCATGCCGATGGCGATCTCGATGCTCGCCGCGGGCATCATCTTCCGGCTGGTGTACGACCAGGCCCCGGAGCGCGGGGTCGCCAACGCGGTGGCCGTGGGCGTGCACGACACCTTCGCCGCGTCCTCGGGCTTCCCGAAGGCGCACCCGCTGCCGGTCCACCCGCTGAAGGCGGGCGGCGGCGGTTCCTTCGTGACGAAGGAACCGGTCCGGGCCGGTGAGCCGGTGCGGCTGCCGCTGGTGGGGGTGGCCCCGGCGAAGATGCCGGACGGCGCCCGGCCGGCGAAGGCCGTGACGGCGGCGGCGGACGGGAGGATCACCGGCACCGCGTGGCTGGACTTCACCAAGGGGGGAGGCGGGAAGCCCAACGTCGTCGACCCGAAGGAGCTCGGCCTCGACGGCATCACGGTCGAGGCGGTCAGGGACGGCAAGGTCGTCGCCTCGGCCACGGCGGGCGCGGACGGCGTGTTCACCCTGCCCGCGTCGGCGGACGGCGCGCAGATCCGGCTCCCGGCGGAGAACTTCCGGGAGCCGTACAACGGCGTCGACTGGCTCGGACCGTCCCTGGTGACACCGGGGATCATCGGCAGCTACGTGTGGATGTGGGCGGGCTTCGCGATGGTGCTGATAGCGGCGGGCCTGGCGGGCCTGCCGCGCGAACTCCTGGAAGCGGCCCGGGTGGACGGTGCGAACGAGTGGCAGGTGTTCCGCCGGATCACGGTCCCGATGCTCGCGCCGGTCCTGGCGGTGGTGCTGGTCACCCTGATGATCAACGTCCTGAAGATCTTCGACCTGGTCTTCATCATCGCGCCGGGCTCCTCGCAGGACGACGCGAACGTCCTGGCACTCCAGCTGTACCGGTCCTCGTTCGGCACGGACGCGGACCTGGGGGTCGGCAGCGCCATCGCGGTACTCCTGCTGCTGCTGGTGATCCCGGTGATGCTCTTCAACATCCGCCGGATGCGGAGGGAGGGCCGCCGATGACCACGCCGGACACCACAGCGACGGCCCCCTCCCGGGGGTACGGGGGCCGCCCCCCGGAAGAACACAGCAACATCCGCCGGATGCGGAAGGAGGGCCGACGATGACGACGACCGAGCCGGTGAAGGCGGGCCCCGCCCCGGATGCCGGGCCCGGGCCCGTGAAAGCCCGGCGGCCCCTCGGCGCGCGGATCGCCGCCCGTGCGGGCGGCGGTGTCATGCGGGTCTTCCTCGTGCTCGTCGCCCTGTTCTGGCTGATGCCTACCATCGGGCTGCTGCTCTCCTCGCTGCGCGGGGCGGAGGACATCGCGGCGACCGGCTGGTGGAAGATATTCACCGCGCCGTCGGAGCTCACCTTCGAGAACTACCAGCGGCTGCTCGACAATTCGACGATCACCGATTCCCTGTACAGCACGGTTCTGATCACCGTGCCGTCCACCCTCCTGGTGGTGGTGATCGGCTCGCTCGCCGGATACGCCTTCGCCTGGATGGAGTTCCCCGGCCGCGACTGGTGGTTCCTGGTCGTCGTCGGGCTGCTGGTGGTCCCCGTGCAGGTCGCCCTGATCCCGGTCTCCGAACTCTTCGGCACGATCGGGATCTTCGAGACGACCTTCGGCGTGATCATGTTCCACACGGCGTTCGGCCTGCCGTTCGCCATCTTCCTGCTGCGGAACTTCTTCGCCGAGATCCCCCGCGAGCTCCTGGAGGCCGCGCGGCTGGACGGGGCGGGCGAGATCCGGCTCTTCACCCGGGTCGTGATGCCGCTCGGGGGTCCCGCGATCGCCTCGCTGGGAATCTTCCAGTTCCTCTGGGTGTGGAACGACATGCTCGTCGCGTTGATCTTCGCGGATTCCGAGTCGCCTCCGATCACCGTGGCGCTGCAGCAGCAGGTCCGCCAGTTCGGCAACAACATCGACGTGCTGGCGCCCGGGGCCTTCGTGTCGATGGTGATTCCGCTGGCGGTGTTCTTCGCCTTCCAACGACAGTTCGTCTCCGGCGTGATGGCGGGCGCCGTCAAGTAACGCACTCCGGCACAGCACATGCGTACGTCAACACCAGGGCGGCCCGTTCACTCGTGCACGGGCCGCCCTACCTCGTCGTTCCCCCGAATGCCACATCCGGCGTAACCATGTCACTCCATCGGCCGTTTGCGGGCCACCTGCCCGCCCGCGAGCGACCCCTGGATGTGTTGTGCCCCGGTTCAGTGTCATCGTGCCCGCGTACCGGGTCCAGGCGTATCTGCACGCGTGTCTCGACTCCGTGCTGAACCAGTCCTTCAAGGACTACGAGATCATCGTGGTCGACGACTGTTCACCGGACGCCTGCGGCCCGATCGCCGACGAGTACGCCGCCCGTGATCCCCGGGTCGGCGTCGTCCACCTCCCGCACAACTCCGGCCTCGGTCCCGCGCGCAACGCCGGAGTGGCCAGGGCGAGCGGGGACTACCTGCTCTTCCTGGACGGCGACGACACGTTCACCCCCGAGGCCCTGCAGACCATCGCCGACCGGCTGGAGGCGACCGCCGACCCCGACGTCCTGGTCTACGACTACGCCCGTACGTACTGGTCGGGCGAGAGCGAACGCAACACCTTCGCCCACCACCTCGCGGAGACGGGCCCCGGCTCCTTCCGGCTGGCGGAGCGCCCCGAGCTCCTGAAGGTCCTGATGGTCGTCTGGAACAAGGCGTACCGCCGCGAGTTCATCGAGGCGGAGGGCTTCACCTTCCCGCCCGGCTACTACGAGGACACCCCCTGGACCTATCCGGTGCTGATGGCCGCCGGATCGATCGCCGTCCTGGACGCCGTCTGCGTGGGCTACCGCCAGCGGCGCCGGGGAAACATCCTCTCCACCACCACCCGCAGGCACTTCGACGTCTTCGACCAGTACGACCGGGTCTTCGCCTTCATCGACGCGCGTCCCGAACTCGCCCTCTGGCGACCGGTGATGTTCCGCCGGATGCTCGACCACTTCTCGACGCTGTACACCTCCCAGGCCCGGCTGCCGCGCGGCACCCGGGCCCCGTTCTTCCGCCGGGCCCGCGCCCACTGCCGCCGCTACCGCGCCCCGGGCGCCCCCGTACCCGGCCGTACCCGGTTGCGGCACGCCCTGTTCCGGCTGGGCGCCCACCGCACCTACCGCGCCCTGTGGGCGGCGCAGCAGCTGCGCCGCCGGCTGCGCCGCGGCAACGCGACGCTGCGGCGCGCCGTGCGTGGCACCGCCCTCCAGGTGCACTACCGGGTCCAGCTGCGGCTGCCGGTACGGCCCGGGGAGGCGGTGTTCGCCGCCTACTGGAACCGCGGCTACACGTGCAGTCCCGCAGCCCTGGAGGCCACGGCCCGCGCACTCGTCCCCGGACTGCGCACCTCCTGGATCTGCCGCCCCGAGGACGCGCACACCGTGCCGGCGGCCACCCGGGTGCTGCACCCGGGGACATTCGCGTACTGGACGGCCCTGGCGCGCTCCAAGTACCTCGTGAACAACGTCAACTTCGATCGCAGGCTGGTGAAGAGACGGGGTCAGGTACTGCTGCAGACCCATCACGGGACGCCCCTGAAGACCATGGGGACCGACCTCGTGCACCGCCCCGCGGCAGCCGGATCCATGGACTTCGCACAGCTGCTCCGCAACATCGACAAGTGGGACTTCTCGCTCTCCGCCAACCAGCACTCCACGCTCGTGTGGGAGCGCGCCTACCCCTCCGGCTACACCACGCTGGAGTACGGCAGTCCCCGCAACGACGTCTTCCACCGCGTGGACGCCGCCGAGACCGCACGGCTGCGCGAGCGCCTGGCCATCCCGGCCGGGAGCACCGCCCTGCTGTACGCGCCCACCCACCGGGACTACCGGCGCGACCAGCGCCACCCCCTGGACCTGGACCGGCTGGTCCGGGTCCTGGGCCCGCGCTTCGTCGTGCTGGCCCGCTCGCACTACCTGGACGAGACGGCCCGGACGACGGCCGGGCGCACCCGGCATCCGCGGATCATCGACGTCAGCGCCCATCCGTCCGTCGAGGAACTGTGCCTCGCCTCGGACGCGTTGATCACGGACTACTCGTCGCTGATGTTCGACTACGTCAATCTGGACCGGCCCGTCGTCCTCCATCTGGAGGACAGGCAGGCGTACGAGGCGGCGCGCGGCACGTACTTCGATCTGGAGGCGTTCCCGCCCGGGGCGGTGGCGCGCGACCCGGAGGAGCTGCACGAGATCTTCGCCACGGACCACTGGCGCGGCCCCCGGTCGACGCAGCGACGGGCGGCGTTCCGGGCCCGGTTCTGTCCGTACGACGACGGGCACGCGGCGGAGCGGGTGGTGCGCCGGATCTTCCTGGACGACACCTCCGGGCTGCCGCTGCCCGTGCCGCTCACCAGCCGGGGGCCCACCGGGGTGCCCCGGCAGGTGCCGGTGCGGGAGTACACCAACGGGTGAGGCCCGGGGCGCGAGGGGAGATCCCGCGTCCCGGGCCCGGCTTCCGCGGGGCGCCGGGCGGTCCCGGAGCACCGCGCCCTCTGCTCAGCGTTCCAGGAACGCGAACAGCTCCTCCCAGCGGGACATGATCTCCGCCTCCGAGAACCGCTGGACGTTGACCCTGGCCCGCGCCCCCATCGCGTCCCGCAGCCGGGGACTGCCGGTGAGCCGCAGCAGCCGGTCGGCGAGCGCCCCGATGTCCCCGGCGGGGGCGAGGAGTCCGTCCTCGCCGTCGCGCACGATCTCCCGCACGCCGGGCGCGCAGTCGAAGGCCGCGCACGGCACGCCGCTCGCCATCGCCTCCATCAGCGCGAGCGGGAAGCCCTCGCCGCGCGAGGACTGGACGAAGACGGAGGAGGCGGCGAGCGCACCCGGGACATCGTCCGTACGCCCCCGCCAACGGACCGATCCGTCCAGCCCCAGGCCGGTGCACCGGGCCCGGAGGTCCGCCTCGTCCTCGCCCGCCCCGTACACGTCCAGGTGCCAGTCGGGGCGCTGCGGGGCCACCAGGGCCCAGGCGTCCAGGAGCATGTCGATGCCCTTCTGGTCGGAGAGCCTGCCGATGCTCGCCACCGACTTCTCGCACCGCGGGGAGGGCACGTCGGGCAGGGCGGCCAGCGCGTTCGGCAGGAAGCCGACGTTGTTCATCCCGTCGCCCGCCCAGGTGTCGGCGTCCTCCTCGGTGAGGACGAGCCACCGGTCGAGCCCCGTGTAGTGCCTCTTGATCCAGCGGTAGCGGTGGCCGGCCCGGGAGTAGGCGTACGACTCGTGGCTCATCCCGATGACCCGCAGGCCGGTGGTGTCCGCCTCCGAGACCCACTCCATGGCCCAGACCTGGCTGACGATCACCACCCCGCCGGGCCGTGCGGTGCGGAAGACCTCCGAGAGCCGGTCGACGGCCCGGCGCTTCTCCGCGACCCGCGCAGCCTCGTTCCGGCGGGCGGTGATCCGGAAGCGGTCCCGCAGCCCCCGGGGGGCCCAGGGGGTCGGCGGGTGCGCCGGGTACAGCGCGGTGACGGGGTATCCGGGCGGGTCCGGCAGGGCCATCTTCAGTTCGGCGGCGTGGATGCCGACGGTGTGCACCCGGTGGCCCCGCTGCTGGAAGAGCTGGGCGGTCCGGTGCATCCAGCCGGTCACCCCGCCGAGCTCGTCGGTGCTGTTGGAGACGATGAAGACGTCACGGCTGCTCATCGGCCGGCCTCCCCGCCACCGGTGGTCCGGGCCGCGGGCGCGTGCCGGGCGAACACGGTGTCGACGACCGCCCGTGCCGCGTCCCCCCGGTCGTACGCACCGAACTCCCGGGCGAACCTGCTGCGCCGTTCCTGGAAGTCGCAGTCCACGGCCTTCAGCCGGGCCAGCACGGCGAACAGTTCGTCCTCGGTGGCCACCACCGGCCCGGGCGCCTTCTCCCGCAGGTCGAAATAGCTGCCCCGGTCGGCCGCGTACTCCTCGAGGTCGGGTGCGAACAGGACGATCGGCCGGTCCAGGAGCGCGAAGTCGAACATGATCGACGAGTAGTCGGTGACCAGGACGTCGGAGAGCGCCAGGAGTTCACTCACGTCGTGGTGGCGCGAGACGTCCACGACCGTCCCCGGCGGGCACACGGGCAGGCTCGCCGCCTCCAGGTAGTGCGCCCGGACCAGCAGCGTGTACCGGTCGCCGAAGCGCTCCGCGAAGCGTGCGGCGTCCAGCAGCAGCCGTCGCCGCCTCTGCCTGCCGGGCCCGCCGCGGAACGTCGGCGCGTAGAGGACGGTCTTGCGGTGGTCGGGCAGGCCGAGCTCCGCCGCGAGCGCCGGGCGGGGCAGCCGCCCCTCCGTCTCGTCCCGGACCCGGGCCGCCAGGAGGGCGTCGTTGCGCGGGTACCCGGTGCGCAGCAGGGCGCGCTCGGGAAGCCGGTAGGCGCGGGCCAGGGTGCGGACGTCGTGCTCGGAGCGCACGAGGAAGTGGTCGAAGCGGTCCACGGCCTGCTGGAGCCGTTCGCGCTGCGGGGCGTTCTGCAGGCGCACCCGGGTCTCGTCGAAGCCCATGCGCTTGTACGCCGAACCGTGCCAGGTCTGCAGGTAGGTGGTGCCGGACGGTTTGGCCAGCTGCTGCGGGAAACCCTGGTTGTCGACCCAGAACTCGGCCCTGGCGAGCGCCCACAGATAGCGCCAGGACCAGCGGCGCACGAGCCGTGAGCCGTCGGCCGGGAAACCCTCGGGCGAACCGTCGTACGACCAGACGCAGCGCAGGGGGAGCCCCCTTCCGCGTACCTCCTCGTGGATGGCCCGGGGGCTGTCGCCGTAGCAGGTGCCCATGTGGCTCTCGAAGACCACCGACCCCCTGCGCACGGGCAGCCGGAGGAGCCAGGAGTGGTAGACGGAGACCTTGAACCCGCGCGCGTGCAGCCCGTCGCGGCGGGTGCGCAGGCTCCGCAGCAGGACCCTGGCCCGGCGCGCGGGGCGGAAGTGGGTGGCGTAGTGGACGAGCCGCCCGGCCGTGCGGGCGGGGCGGCGGTGCGCTTCGAGGCGCAGCGCGAGATGGTCCTTGAGCGTGACGTAGGGCTGCCAGGTGTCGCCGGCCGCCGGGCCGAGCCTGGGCAGGGCGGGGAAGCGGTCCGCCGGGCCGACGAGGTCACGGGCGGCGAAGAGGTCACTGACCGCGCGGATCCGGCCGTCGTCCACCACCATCCGCACGTCCCACACGGTGTCCCGGACGCCGAGGGGGCGCAGGACACGGGTGAGGTCGGCCCGGGTGCGCCAGCCGATCCCGGTGGCGTCGCGCCGCAGGTCGTCGACGGGTACGCGGAAGGTGCGGGCGCCGTCCCGTACGCGGAATTCCAGATGGGCCGCCACCGACGGCCCCGGCCCCGTGTGCGAGGGCAGCACGAGGCGCCCCTCCAGCAGGACCCGGCCCCCGTCCGGCTCGCAGCGGGTGAGCCGGTTCATCAGCCGCAGCTCGCCGAACGTGCGGTGCTGGTGGCCGAGCTCGGTGACGTCGAGCGCGGGGTCGGCCCCCTCGCCCTGCCAGTACACCCGCCCGTCGTCCGCCACGGTGAGCGGCGCGGCCACCGCGCCCCGTCTGCGCAGCGCGTACGCCACCGCCAGCACACCGTCCGCGTCGCCGCGCTCCAGCAGCCGCACGCCGGCGCGTTCGACGGGCGGCAGGGTGAGCAGGACCGGCTCGGGAACGCTGTCCGGGAGCACCCGGGCGGCCGTCGCGGCGATCCGGTCCCGCTCGGCGGCGGGCAGCAGCGGGAAGGTCCGCACCAGCGGTACGAGGTGGTCGAGCGGGAACGCCCCGTCCCGCTCCTCACGCAGTCCGGCCTGCCCGCACGCCTCGAGGAGGTGGCCCGCCCTGCGGTGCGCCTCGACGAGTCCGGCGACGTCCCGGCCGTCGTCGGGGGCGGCACGCCCGGAGACGATCCGGCGGCGTACGAGCGCGATACGGCCCACCGCCGCAGCGGCCTCGATGCCGAACAGGATCTCGCTGCGGGTGAGGTCCTCCCCGTAGCGCAGGGCGTGCCGTTCCCGTGCCTCACGGCGCAGGCAGAAGCCGGTCACCAGGGCGTCGTGCACGACGAGTCCGGGGGCGTCGGCGAACCGCTCGACGCAGCGTGACCGCGCGAACAGCGGCTGCTGCCACGGCGGTTCCTGTTCCTTCTCGCCGTCCCCGGTGAGGCGGCTCCAGCGCCCGGCGACCAGGTCGGCACCAGTGCGCGCACCGGCCTCCCAGAGGTTGCGGCAGGCGTGCTGCTGGAGTCGTTCGCCGTCGTCGAGCACGAGGACGTACGTGCCCCGGGCCGCGTCCAGACCCGTGTTGCGCAGGGCCGCCACGCAGTCCGCCCGGGCACCGGCGTCGAGGAGGCGGACGCGGTCCGGGGAACGCCCGGCGAGCGAGGCGGCTGCTGCGCGCAGGGCCGCGCCGCCGTCCGCCGGCAGGACGACGAGGGCCTCCACGGCCCGAAGCGTCTGGTCGAGCACGGACTCCACGGAGGCGCGGAGGGCGGCCTCCCCTCCCGGGGCCGCGGTGACGACGCAGCTGAAGTCGGGGGTGCTCATACCCGCGCCCCCTTCAGCATGCGGTCCACGACCCGCACCGCGGCGGTCCCGTCGTCCAGGTCGCAGAACGCCTCGCGGAAGCGGGCGTACGCCTCCTGGTGGGACGTGGCCGCCGACGCGTCGCGCAGGGCCTCGACGACCCCGGCCGAGGTCGGGACCAGCGGACCGGGCGCCCGGCTCTCGAAGTCGAAGCAGAAGCCACGCAGGGTGTCGCGGTAGTGCTCCAGGTCGTAGGTGTGGAAGACCATCGGCCGGCCGGTCTGCGCGAAGTCGAACATCAGGGACGAGTAGTCCGTGACCAGCACATCGCTGATCAGCATCAGCTCGGCCACATCCGGGTAGCGCGACACGTCGCGGACGAAGTCGCTCTCCGGGACGCTCCCGCCGACCAGGTAGTGGCGGCGCACCAGCAGGACGTGGTCGTCGCCGAGTGCCCTCCGGGCCTGTTCCAGGTCCAGTCGCAGATCGAGTCCGTACCGGCCGCTCCGCTTGGGGCGGTCCTCGCGCCAGGTGGGGGCGTACAGGACGACTCGGCGGCCCTCGGGCACGTCGAGCGACCGGCGTACGGCGGCTGCGGTCTTGGCCCGGTCGGGGGCGTGCAGCAGGTCGTTGCGCGGGTATCCGCACTCCAGGACCTCGCCGGTGTGTCCGAGGGCGCGGCGCAGGACGGGTGTGGAGAAGCTGTTCGGCGAGACGAGCACGCTCCACTGGGCGGCACGCCGGGGCATGGACGCCATGTACGCGGTGTCCGCGCACCGGCTGCCCTCCAGGTCGCGGCCGATGCGCTTGAGCGGGGTGCCGTGCCAGGTCTGGACGACGAACTGGCCGTCGGCCCGTTCGAACCACTCAGGCAGCTGGGTGTTGGTGACGACCCAGCGGCTGCGGGCCAGGGCCTCGTGCCACTCGGCGCTGTACAGGGCCACGGCACGGGCCCCGGCGGGCACGGCGGCCTGCTGGTCGCGCACCACCCACAGGTGCTCGACGCCGGTGGCCCGGCGGGCCAGTTCCTCGTGGACGGCGCGGGGCGAGTCCGAGTACTGGCGGCCGTCGAAGCTGGAGTACAGCACCGCGTCCCGCAGCTCGCCGCCGCGCGCGGCGGCGTACCCGGCGCGCAGCCGGCGCTGCCCGTACGCCCCCCTGTCGCGTACCGGCAGGGCGCTGCCGGACTCCAGGCAGAGCCGGTCGTGGAAGCGCCGCCCCAGCGTGAAGCGACGCCCGCCGGACTCCTGGTGCAACGGCATTCCGGCGTGCAGCTGATGCACCACGCGCACCGGGAGGTAGCGCTCCGGGTCCCGCTCGCCCCGCTCGCGGAGGGAGGGGTACCAGCGGCCCTCGGCGAGCGGGAGGGTCCCGCCGATGCCGTCGACCGCCCAGGGAACGAGCTCCGCGCGGAAGGCGTCCCCCGTCCGCTCCACGGCGAAGGCCGACTCCTCCTGATGGCCGCTGTGCCGCAGGACGAGCTCCAGCGCCCGTCCCGTGCCGGCCGGGCAGCTCCCCTCGATGACGAGGGGCCCGCCGTCGGGCCACACCACGCGTCCGACGACGGGCTGCACCGTTCGGTCCGTGAGGACCAGGTCGCCGGAGGGGTTGGCCGCGGCGTACACCTCGCGGCCCCCGGCCAGCGGATACCGTCCGGCATCGGTCTCCGGGCGGGCCGCCACCGTCACCCGGCGTCCCCCGGTGACCAGTTGGACGCCCCAGTCGCCGTCGGAGCGCCGGAACGCGTCGAGCGGCACCTCGGCGACGACCGTGCGGCCGTCCGTGCGGCCGTCCGTGTCACCGCCGGCCACCAGGGGGAACTCCCTGGTCTCCTTGGTGCGCCACTCCTGGATCCGCAGGGCCGTCGGTGCGCTGCCGTCCAGGACCCGCACCGCGATCCGCACCCCGCTCCCGGCCGCCGTCGCCCGGTGCCCGGCGAGCACGGCGTCGACCGGCTCCGCGCGCAGCTCCAGCTTGTTGCCGGAGAGCACGGGGACGATCCGGGTGCGCTCGTCGACGTACCGCACGGCGGGTGCGGCCGGATGGCCGAGCAGCCTCATGGGGCCCCGGCGCGGGCGCCCCGCGCCGATCACGACGGACTCCAGCTTCCAGACCTTCCGGGCGCCCCGCGCCGTCCCCCCGGTGAGCCGGACCGGGTCGACCACGGTCTCGAAACCGGAGCGCTCGTAGTGGTGCAGCGAGCGGCCGGACGCGGCCGCGGCTTCGTCCGTCACCGTCCTGCGCAGCCGGAGCGGCACCAGCCGCCTGCCCGACCGCAGCCAGCCCGTCCCGGCCGACCTGCCCGGGGCGTTGCGGACGTACGCGTACCCCTTGAGGTGCAGCTTCCCGTCCCGCCACACCGCCTCGGTGAGGTGCGCGTGCACGGGGAGGTCCTCGGCGGACAGGGCGGCCGCCCGGCGCGGGAGCGGGCCCTCGACCCCCGGGTGCTGGGCCCGTGGCCGCAGGAGGCCCCGGACGTGGAAGGTGTCGCGGTCGGCCGACTCGTGGGCGAGCAGGGCCAGCAGTTCCGGCATCCTGCGTTCCCGGATGAGCTGCCACTTGACGCGCAGATGCAGCGGCAGCCCGTCGAGGACCGCCGGGTCGACGGTGTCGGCGAAGGCGTTCGCATGGGTGAGGAAGGCCTCGTGGTACTCCGCGTCGCCGTCCGGGAGCGCCTCCATGAACAGCCACAGGTCCCCGGAGAGCGCGTGCGCGTCGTAGTCCCTCCGGGCCTCCGGCATGCCCCGCTCCGCGAGGAAGCGGCTGACGGTGGTGACCGCAGTGACCCGGTCACGGATGCCCCGGGCCACGGCGCGCCGGGTGGTGATCGAGCCGTCCCGGTCCCGCCAGTGGTAGACGGGCTCCTCGACGACGTCCACACCGGCGGCCAGGAAGTGGGCGGGGAGGACGACGGCGATGTCCTCGTACAGGACCCCGGTCGGGAAGGCGAAGGAGTGCAGCTCCCAGAAGGTCCTGCGGAACACCTTGTTGCACGCGATGCGGTCGCCGAGCAGGAGCCCGTCCCGGGTGACGTGGGTGGCCCGGCGGGACCTCTCCATGGTCTTGCGGAACATCGGGGACTGTTCGAGCGCACCGTCCGCCCGGAGCCTGAGCACGTTGCCGGTGACGAAGTCGGAGCCGGACGCGTCGAGTTCACCGAGCATCCGGCGGTACGCGCCGGGCGGCACGACGTCGTCGCTGTCGACGAACGCCAGGAACTCCCCCTCCGGGTGCGCCTGCGCGGCCCCGGCGTTGCGCGCGGCGCCGAGCCCGGCGTTCTCCTGCCGGATCAGCCGGAAGCGCGGGTCCCTGCGGGAGAACTCCAGGGCCACGTCCGCGCTGCGGTCCGTCGAACCGTCGTCGACCATGACGACTTCGAGGTCCGCCATGGTCTGCGCTGCGAGCGAGTCCAGGCAGGCTCCGAGGTACTCCTCGACGTTGTAGAGCGGGACGACGACGGTGAGTCGGGGTGCCATGCGCTGCGCACGATCCTTCCGGGCGGACGACATCGGTCAACTGGTCTGCTGCTTAACGAACGAGCCCCGTGCCGGGGAGGCAACGGGGCTCACAGCGACCACTGTCCGGGGAGGCTCAGGGCTTGACCGCGATGCGGCCCTCGTCCATGCGCAGGAGGAGCAGCTGCTCACCGGTCTCCTCCAGGAATTCGTCCACGGCCTGACGGGATCCCTGCCAGTAGCCGTAGTCGTCGATCAGGAGCACACCGCCGCTGACCAGGCGCGAGTAGAGGTGCCGCAGCTCGTGCCTCGTCGACGCGTACCAGTCGGTGTCCAGCCGCAGGATCGAGATCCGGTCCGGTGCCTGCTCCGGAACGGTGTCCTCGACCTTGCCCCGTACGTAGTGGACGCGCTCCTTCGGGTACGGCACGTCCTCGAATCCGGCCCGTACGTCCTCCAGCGAGGCCACGGCCCAGATCGGCCGGTCCCTGCCCTGGGCGTCCAGCAGCTCCCGGGCCGGCTTGCCGTCACGGCGCAGGTCCTCGGCGGTGGGCGGGGTCATGCCCTCGTACGTGTCGAAGAGGTACAGGTCGCGCCCGGTCTCGCCGAGGGACAGCAGGGTCTTCGCGCAGGCCTGCATGGAACCGCCACGCCAGACGCCGCACTCCACGATGTCGCCGGGAATGCCGTGCCTGACGATGTGCCGGGTCGCGAGGACGAGGGCGTTGAGGCGCTCGGGGGAGGTCATCGTGTACGGCTTGACCGCACGGATGATGTCCTTCGCCTCGTCGTCGTAGTCGGCCGGGAACTGCGTGCCGGACTTCGGCGCGGGCTTCTTCGCAGGCTTCTTCGCGGTGGCCGGCTCCGGCGGGGCCTGCGCCGCGGCCTCCGTCCCTGCGGGCTTCCCCGGAGGGGCCGCCGCCGTCGCTCCCGGTGCCGGGGCGGTCCGGGGAGCGGGCACGGCCGCGCGCCTGAGCTGGTAGCCGGTGAGTTGCTGAAGGACGCCGTTGACGGCGTTGCGCCAAGCCATGGAGCCGGAGGGTACGCGCGCTTTGCGGCTCATGTCACCTTTCGTCAACCTGCTGTTGATGCGGCCTCGGGGGCCTCCGGCCGTCCGCACCGCTCCCGGCCCGCGAGCGGGCGCGGCAGCGGCACCCGGTCCACTCCGCCGACGTGGTTGGCCCACCACACCGCCGTCTCCCGCACGGCGAACGCGGCCAGCCGCCCCTTCAGCCGCGCCACCGGCCGCGCGGGGCGCTGCGGCTTCCGGAAGACACCGACGGAGTCGCCCCAGTAGGCGGCCTTCTCGTCGATGGACCGGTAGTCGTGCCAGATGCCCTTCCTGGGCGGGAAGTCCGTGTACGCCTCGCAGAGTTCGAGGCGGGAGTGGGCGGCCAACGCCCGGAACCCGTCGGGGTAGTAGCGCCAGCAGTCCTGCGCGTCGTGGGCGTGACCGCGCGACGGAGCGGTGATGAAGGCGTAGCCACCGGGCTTCAGCACCCGGGCGATCTCCAGCATCGACACCCAGAAGAAGGGAATGTGCTCGAACGCCTGCCCGGACAGGACGACATCGGCGCTGCCAGACCCGGCGGGGATCCGGTAGGGCCGGGTCATCACGGCGTCGACGTTGGGGCCGTCGAGCACATCGACCCCGAGGTAGTCGATGTCGTGTCCGGCCAGCAGCGCCCGGTGTGTACGGGCCTGCTTGCCGGAGACGCGCGAGCCGAGGTCCACCACGCGGTGCCTGCGGGACGTCGGCAGGTACTCCCGGACGCAGAGTTCCATCTGCTCATAGGCGGACCGGTGCATAAGTTCTCCCGACGTTGCGATGGGCGCGCGCTGTTGAACACAACGAGGGCGGGATGCGGAGGGGGGCGCCTCATACGGGTGATGCGGGGCCTCGGCCGGGGCCGACGGGGAACACCCGACGCACCACGCGTTCCGCCGCGTGCCCGTCGTCGTACGGGCAGAACCGGCTGCGGAACGCGGCGCGCAGCGCGGCCGCCCCGGACGAGCGCCAGGCTCCCGTCCGCAGCAGTTCGCGCAGTTCGTCCTCCGTCGTGGCGACGGCTCCGGGGGTGTCGCCGGGGCGCCCGGAGAGCAGGTCGACATAGGTGCCACGCGCGGCCCGGTAGGCGGCCCAGTCCGGCGCGTAGGTGACGATCGGGCGGTCCAGGCAGGCGTAGTCGAACATCAGGGACGAGTAATCGGTGATCAACGCGTCCGAGGCCAGGCAGAGTTCCTCGACCCTCGGGTGCGCGGTGACGTCGACGACCCGCCCCCCGGCGGCCTCCCCGGCCGAGCGCCCGTAGAAGTAGTGCGCCCGCACCAGCAGCACGTACTCCTCGCCGAGATCGCGGGCCAGGCGCTCCAGGTCGAGGCGGGGGAGGAAGCCCCTGCGGTAGTCGCGGTGGGTCGGCGCGTACAGCAGGACGGTCCGGCCGGGCCCGATGCCGAGATCCGCGCGGATCTTCCCGGTCAGCTCCGGGGTGGCGGTGCAGAGGACGTCGTTGCGCGGGTAGCCGAGCGGCAGGTGCTCGTACGCGGACGGGTAGGCCCGGTCCCACACCTCGGTGGTGTGCGGGTTGGCGGAGAGGCTGAAGTCCCACTGGTCGGCGTGGGCGACGACCCGTTCGAAGCTGACACCGTTGGTGAGGGCGGGGTACGGGCGCTGGTCGAGGCCCATGGTCTTGAGCGGGGTCCCGTGGTGGGTCTGCAGGTAGATCTGGCCCGGGCGTTTGGTGAAGCCCCCGGGGAAGCTGGAGTTGTTGACCAGGTAGGTGGCGGTGGCCATGGTCCGCCAGTAGGCGCGGGAGCCCTCGATCACGTACGGCACCCCCGGTGGCATCCGGTCGAGGTGGCGCGAGGAGACGACCCAGACACCGCGGATGTGCGGGACGAGTTCGCGGGCCTTGGCGTAGACGGCAGCGGGATTGCAGGCGACACCGCGGTTCCAGTACGCCCCGTAGACGGCGAGGCAGGGGTCCAGCGGACGGTGCAGGTCCGCGCGGTAGGCGGCCCGCATCACGCGGGCGCGCAGGGACTTCTTCCCCGCGCGCAGGGCGCTGTGCGCCCGGGTGCGCAGGGAGCGTACGGCCTGCCGGGCGCGGTGCGCGGCATGGCTGCCGAGGAGCCCGGCGGCGCGGAAGAAGGCCGCGCGGTCACCGGGTGCGATCCGGCCCGGGTCGTCGAGGACGGCCCGCAGGTGTGCGGTGCGGGCGGTAAGGACGCGCGGGTCGCCGCCGGTCTCGGCGATCAGGTGCGCGTACGCGTCGATGACGGCGAAGTGGGCGCGGCCGGGTGTCGTCGCGAAGGTGCCGGTACGGCGCAGGCGGTGGCGTACGCAGACCCGGTCCAGCACGGCGAGGGTGCCGGCGTCGGAGCTGAGGAGGGCCGCACGGTGGACGGGCACGACGTCGTCGTAGGGGCCGTCGGTGAAGCGGAGCCCGTGGGCGGTCCAGAAGGCGCGGCGGAAGATCTGGTTCCGCGCGGCGGGCAGGTCGTCTCCCGGCCGGGTCTCGCCCCACCAGTCGACGCGGTCGTGCCCGAGGCGCAGCACGTCCGGACGGTCCGCCGCCACCCTGGCAGCGATCTCCGACAGCGCGCCGGGCAGCAGCAGGTCGTCCCCGTCGAGGAAGAGCAGGTACGCCCCGCGCGCCTCGGCGGCCCCGGCGTTGCGGGCCGCGCCGAGGTGCGGGGAGGGCTGCGGCACCCCGGAGGGGGCGGCCGGGGTGCCGGGGGGCAGGGGGGTTCCGGGCTCC
Source organism: Streptomyces clavifer (assembly GCF_036345975.1). NCBI lineage: Bacteria > Bacillati > Actinomycetota > Actinomycetes > Kitasatosporales > Streptomycetaceae > Streptomyces > Streptomyces clavifer. Next base: position 2,972,640 of record NZ_CP107793.1, read on the forward strand.
GCCGGGGCGCCGGGGTCCGGCTCCCCGGGACTTCCTCCCGGGTGCAGCACCCGGACCCGGGGGTCGCGTTCGGCGAACTCCCGGGCGATGTCCGGGCCACCGTCCGGCGGGCCGGCGTCGACGGCGATCAGCTCCCAGTCCCGTGAGGACTGGTCGGTCACGGACTCCAACGCCGCCCTCAGGTACCCCTGAACGCGGTGGACGGGCACGACGACACTGAGGAGCATGGCAGCCGAGCGTAGTGCGGACCACGCTCCGCACCCCTCCTGCATTCACCCGTTCGGGTCAGCGTCGGTGACCCGGGGCGCTCACCCGGGTTGAGCCGTACATGAAGCCACTCCTCAGCGTCGTCGTCCCCGTGCACAACGTCGAGGAGTATCTGGAGGAGTGCCTCCTCTCCCTCGCCGGCCAGTCCCTGAGGGCCATCGAGGTGATCCTCGTCGACGACGGCTCGACGGACGGCAGCCGCCGGATCGCGGAGGGGTTCGCCGCCCGGGACAGCCGCTTCCGCTGTGTCCACCAGCGCAACGCGGGCCTGAGCGCCGCACGCAACGCAGGGGTCGCGCACACCTCTCCCGGCGTTCCGTACCTCGCGTTCGCGGACAGCGACGACATCGTCGTCCACGACGCGTACGAACGGATGCTGGCCTCCCTGGAGTCGACGGGCTCGGACCTGGTGACGGGCAATGTGTGGCGGCTCACCGCCCAAGGACGCCAACAGGCCTGGCAGTACCGATGGCTGACCGCCGACCACCCCCGCACCCACATCACCCGCGACGCCCGGCTGCTGGCCGACCGGGTCGCCTGGAACAAGGTGTTCCGGCGCTCCTTCTGGGACCGGCACGGATTCGTCTTCCCGGTGGGCAGGCTCTACGAGGACACGCCCGTGATGATCCCGGCGCACCACCTCGCCGGATCGGTGGACGTCCTGAGCGGGCACGTCTACTGCTGGCGGGTGCGGGAGGGCTCGATCACCCGGCGGCGCACGGACGTGCGGGGCGTGCGGGACCGGATCGCGGCCTGCGAGCAGGTCAGCGCCTTCCTGGCGGACCACGGCCCCGACCAGCGGCGCCGGTACGACACGTCCTGTCTGCGCGACGACTTCGTGTACTTCCTGGAAGGGCTGCCGATGGGCGGCCCCGCCTACCGCTCGGCCTTCATGGCGGGCGCGGGCGCCTTCCTCGACCGGGCGGGCGGCGCGGCGCTGGACGGGCTGCCCGCCGAGGCGCGCATCAGGTGGCGGCTGGTGCGGGAGCGCAGGCTGGACGACCTGCTGGCCGTCCTCGCGTTCGAACGGGCCAACGGGGCGGGCACGTTCGCGGTCGAAGGGCCGCCCGGCAGGCGCCGGGCGGTGCACCCGGGGGTAGCGGGCGCCGGTGCGCGGCTCGGCCGGGGTGATCTGCCGGCCGTGGCACGGCTGACGGAGGCCTCGTGGGGCGCGGACGGGAAGCTGCGGCTGCGCGGATACGCGTACATCCGCAATCTCCCTGCCGGGACGGCCCGTCGCGCGCTGAAGGCGGGGCTGGTGCGGGAAGCGGGGGGCCGACGGCTGAGGCCCGTGCCGGTACGCACGGTCCGGATGCCGGGAGCGACCGCGGACTCCGGTCAGGAGCTGCACTGTTACGACCACGCGGGCTTCGAGATGGTCCTCGACCCGGAACGCATCGGTCCGGGCACCTGGCAGGTGGGCGTGGTGGTGGCCGCGCACGGCGTCGTACGGCGGGCGGCCCTGCGCGCGGTGGGGGCCGCCGCCGCCCAGCCGCTCGTCCACGACCTGGGCCGCGGGCGGCGCGCGGTGCTCGACTACGGGGACGGCCGGCTCCGGCTGACCGTGGCACAGCTGCCCGCCCTGGTCCTCGCGCACGACGGCGGACCCGGAACCCTGGAACTGGCCGGCCGGCTGTACGGGGCCGCCCGGCCGACCGCCCTCGCACTGACCCGCGCCGGGGCCGAGGAGCTCACCGTCCCCGTGCGCTGCGGCGAGGACGGGCACTTCACCGTGAGCGTGCCCCTCGCGGAACTCGCCGGACGCGGGGGGCCCGCCGAACCCGCGACCGCACCGGATCCGGGGGCGGCCCGGCCGGCCGCACTCGTGACGGGCGACGACCGCGCCCCGCTGGCCGCAGGCCCGGACCTGCCCCCGCCGGCCCGCGCGGACGCGTCCGGCCACCTGGTGCTGGAGGTGGCCGCTCACCCGTTCGTGGACCGCGTCGGCGAGGCACCGCACGGCGGACTGCGCGTCGAGGGGGCACCGTACGCCCCGGGCACGCTCGTCCTGCGGCACAGCACCCTGGGCGAGACCCTGACCGTTCCCGTGGAGCGGACGGGGGCACGCGGGGGGAACCGGTTCGCCGTGCGGCTCCCCCGCCCGCCGTGCGAGGGCGACTGGGAGGTGTACCTGGACGGCCGGCCGGTACGGGTGACGGGCGCCCTCGCCGCCCGGCTCCCTGTCCGCTCCGCCGCCGGGTTCCGTGTCGACCGCCGTCACGGCGACCGGCTGACGGTGCACGCGGAGCCCGTGCTCGACGATGCCGAACGGGGCGCGTACCGCCAGGGCCGCCTGCGCACGGCTCACTATCCGGCCCGGCGCCGGCTCCCGCTCCGCGACGCCGTCCTCTACGCGGGCGGGCGCGCGGGGGGAGACGCACCACGCGCCGTGCACGCCGAGCTCGTACGCCGGAGCGCGGAGGTCGAACACCTCTGGGTCACCGACGGTTCCGCGGGCGCCGCCGCGCAGGTCCCGCCCACCGCCGTGCCCGTCGTGGCGCACAGCACCGCCTGGTACGAGGCGCTGGCGCGGGCCCGCCGCATCGTCACGGCGGGCCAGCTGCCCGTCTGGTTCGAGCGGCGCCCGGACCAGACGGTCGTGCAGACCTGGCACGGTGCCCCGCTCGGCCGGTTCGGCCTGGACCTCACCGGCACGCTGTACGCCGACCACCAGTACCTCGCCTCGCTGCCGCACCGGTCCGCCCAGTGGTCGGTCCTGGTCTCCCCCAGCGCCTTCGCCACCCCGCACCTGCGCCGCGCACTGGCCTACGGCGGCGAGGTCCTGGAGGCGGGCTCACCCGCGGCCGACCTGCTGTGCGCGCCCGGCCGTGACAAGTCGGCCGAGCGGGTACGCGGCCGGCTCGGCATCCCGGACGGCCACCGGGTCGTGCTCTACGCGCCCACGTACCGCGACCAGCTCGCGCACGCGCCGGGCAGCGTCCCCGGCGGCTCGCCCCGGCTGTACCGCTGGGAGCCCGCACTCGACCTGCCCGCGCTGGTGCGTTCGCTCGACGACCACACCACGGTGCTGGTCCGCAGGCACCCGCGGGTCACGGGCAGCGTGCCGGAGGGGCCCACCCTGCGGGACGTCTCCGCGCACCCGGTCACCGCCGAACTGCTGCTGATCGCGGACGTGCTGGTCACCGACTACACGGGCCTGGTGTTCGACTTCGCGCACACCGGCCGCCCCGTGCTGTTCCACACACCCGACCTGGAGCACTACCGGGACACCGTGCGCGGCTTCTGCCTGGACTTCGAGACCCGCGCACCCGGTCCCCTGCTCATCAGCACGGACGAAGTGGCCGAAGCCCTGCGGTGCGCCCGGGAGGCCCCGCACGGGAAGGCCCTCCACGCCGAGGCGTACGCCGCCTTCCGGCAGGACCTCTGCGGCCCCGGCGACGGTGGTGCCGCGGGCCGGGTGGTGGACCGGCTGCTCGGCGACCGCTCCTGAGCGCGCCGGGACCGGCGGTCGACGGGCCGACCGCTCAGCGACCGCTCCTGAGGGCGGCGACGGCCGACTCGGCGAGGTCGTCCAGATACCCCTTCGGCAGGTCGCCGCGGACCACGACGAGGCGCCAGTAGAGCGGTCCGACGATCAGGTCCAGTGCCCGGTCCGGGTCGCTGCCCTCGGGGAGTTCCCCGCGGGCCACCGCCGCGCGTACGACCACGGCCGCCACCCCCTGCTGCTGGTCGAGCAGGGCGGCCTTGATGGCGTCGGAGATCTCCGGGTTGCGCGCCGCCTCGACCAGCAGGTCCGGGATCACCTGCGAGGCGACGGGGTGGCGCAGGGCGTACGCGGCCAGTTCGAGCACGGCGCGCACGTCCCCGTACAGCGAACCGGTCGCCGGGGCGGGCATGCCCTGGGCGGCGACGGCCGCGACCAGGTCCAGCACGAGGTGGAGCTTGGACTTCCACCGGCGGTAGACGGCGGTCTTGCCCACCCCCGCCCGGCGGGCGATGCCCTCGATCGACATCCGCGCGAACCCCACCGCGGCCAGCTCCTCGAAGACGGCCCCGCGGATCGCGTCGGTGACGTCCTCGCGCAGCACCGCGGCACCTGCCGGGGTGCGGCGCCCGGTTCGCCGTTCGGTGGTCATGGCCCGAATGATAGACCGTAACGACGAAACGGTTGCGTTGCGACGTACAAACGTCCTACTGTCTGCGTTGCGACGATACGGTGCCGTCCCATCGGTCCGGATGCGTGCGCCCTCGTTCCTTCTGCCCCCGTCGAAAGCGATCGTGGTGAGCCAGACAGCAGCACCGCCGGCCCCGGTGGACCCCTCTTCCTCCCCCCTCCTCCCGGCCTACGGACCGGGTGAGCTGGCCGCTCTCGCCGCCCGGCACGGGCTGACCGTCAGCGGGGCCCGGCCCTCGCTCGGGGAGTACATCCGGCAGCTCTGGGGGCGCAGGCACTTCATCACGGCGTTCGCCACCGCCAAACTGACCGCCCAGTACAGCCAGGCGAAGCTCGGCCAGATCTGGCAGATCATGACCCCGCTGCTGAACGCGACGGTCTACTACTTCATCTTCGGCGTCCTGATGAACACCAAGCACGGGGTCCCCGACTACGTGCCCTTCCTCGTCACCGGCGTCTTCATCTGGACCTTCACCGCCAGCTCGATCACGGCCGGGACCCGGGCCATCAGCGGCAACACCGGGCTCGTGCGCGCCCTGCACTTCCCGCGCGCGTCCCTGCCGATCGCCCTGGCCCTCCAGCAGCTGCAGCAGCTGCTGTTCTCGCTGGGCGCGCTCTTCGTGATCCTGCTCGTGTTCGGCCAGTACCCGCGACCGTCCTGGCTGCTGGCGATCCCGGCGCTCGCCCTGCAGGCCCTGTTCAACACCGGGGTCTCCATGGTCATGGCCCGCCTTGCCTCGAAGACACCCGACATCGCCCAGCTGACGCCCTTCGTCCTGCGGACGTGGATGTACGCCTCGGGTGTGATGTGGAGCCTCGACACCCTGCTCACCGGCGACCGGGTCCCTCACTGGGTCCTGCTGGCGCTTGAGTGCAATCCCGCCGCCGTCTACATCGACCTGATGCGGTACGCACTGATCGACAGCTTCACCGGGGCGCAGCTGCCCCCGCACGTGTGGGCCGTCGCGACGGGCTGGGCGCTCGTCTGCGGGATCGGCGGTTTCGTGTACTTCTGGAAGGCCGAGGAGCGGTACGGACGTGGCTGACATCCCCGACACACGGGTGCCCACCGTCGTCGTCGACGACGTGCACATCACCTACACCGTCAACGGCGCCCGCACCGGAAAGGGCAGCGCCACCTCCGCGCTGAACCGGATCGTGTCGCGCGGGCAGCCGCGCGGCGCACGCCAGGTGCACGCCGTGAAAGGCGTCAGCTTCGCCGCGTACAGGGGCGAGGCCATCGGCCTGATCGGCTCCAACGGATCCGGGAAGTCGACGCTGCTGAAGGCGATCGCGGGCCTGCTGCCCCCTTCGAAGGGCCGGGTGCACACCCAGGGCCAGCCGTCGCTCCTCGGCGTGAACGCCGCCCTGATGAGCGACCTGACCGGGGAGCGCAACGTCGTGCTCGGCGGTCTGGCCATGGGCATGACCCGCGAGCAGATCCGCGAGCGCTACCAGGGCATCGTCGACTTCTCCGGCATCAACGAGAAGGGCGACTTCATCACCCTGCCGATGCGCACGTACTCGTCCGGCATGGGGGCCAGGCTGCGCTTCTCCATCGCGGCGGCCAAGAGCCATGACGTCCTGCTGATCGACGAGGCGTTGTCCACGGGCGACGCCAAGTTCCAGCGGCGCAGCAAGGACCGGATCAAGGAGCTCCGCAAGGAGGCCGGCACCGTGTTCCTGGTCAGCCACAGCAACCGTTCGATCACCGAGACCTGCGACCGGGCGCTCTGGCTGGAGGCGGGCACGCTGCGGATGGACGGCCCCGCCAAGGACGTCGTGGCCGCCTACGAGCAATTCACCAAGCCCCCCCAATAACCCACCCCCGCCCCGGTCCCTCCCCTCCCACCATGGGCCGGTGGGAGGGGAGGGACCGGAACGGGGGCGTTATGCCCGATTCCCGCGTCCCGTGCCTCCCAGCGACGGGAGGCACGGGACGGGGGAGGCGTCAGGCGTGTGTGCGGAGGAGGGTCCGCATCGTCCGCATGGCCACGGACAGGTTCGCCAGGTCGAAGGCCTCCGAACTCCGGATCTCCTCCAGGGTGGAGCGCGACCGCGTCAGGATCGCCGCGTTCTTCTCCTCCCAGGCGTCGAACCGCTGCCCCGGGGTGGACGACCCGTTACCGACGGCCAGTACGTCCGCCGTCAGCGCGGCGTGCGCCGCGTACAGGTCCTCGCGGATGGAGGCACGGGCCATGGACTGCCAGCGGTCGGCCCGCGGCAGTTCGATGATCCGGTCCATCAGCTGGCTGATGCCCAGCCGGTTGCCGAGGTCGTAGTAGACCTCCGCGACGGACAGGGCGTCCTTGCCCGTGCGGTCCGCGATCGCCACGATGTCCAACGCCGGGAAGGCCGAGGAGAATCCGGCCACCCGCACCGCCAGCTCCTCGGGTACGCCCACGGAGGTGAGCTCGTCGTGGATCGACTGGTACCACTCGAGGTCGGCGCCCACGAGCAGCTTGGGCAGCTCGTTCCACACCTTCCCGACACCGTCGCGGAAGAACTCGATCGTCTCCGCGATCTCGACCGGCTGCGGCCGGTTGCCGAGCAGCCAGCGCGCACCGCGCTCGACGAGCCGGCGCGAATGCAGTCGGATCCGGGTCTGCACATCGGCGGCCACCTGGTTGTCGAGCGCCTCGACGGCGTCCCACACCTCGGAGAGGCCGAAGATCTCACGGGCGGCGAACTGCGCCCGCACGATCTCCTCCAGTGAGGCCCCGGTCTCCTCCCGCAGGCGGTGCAGGAAGGTCGAGCCACCGGTGTTCACGGTGTCGTTGACGAGCACCGTCGTGATGATCTCGCGGCGCAGGGCGTGGCCGTCGACCGCCTCCGGGAAGCGCTCGCGGAGCTGCTTCGGGAAGTAGGAGTGCACCAGCTTCTGCAGGTGGGCGTCGTCCGGCAGGCTGGTGGAGATCAGCTCGTCGGCCGCCGTGATCTTGGTGTACGCGATCAGGACGGCCAGCTCGGGCTGGCTCAGCCCCTTGCCGTGGCCCAGCAGTTCGCGGATCTGCCGGTCGTTCGGCAGGAACTCCAGCGCCCGGTCCAGGTGCCCGTCGCGGCCGAGCCTGCGCATGAAGCGCTGGTGGGCGTGGAGCAGTGACGGAGCCTGGGAGCAGGCGTTGGACAGCGCGACGTTCTGCGCGTAGTTGTTGCGCAGCACCAGCTGTCCGACCTCCTCCGTCATCTCGGCGAGCACCTTGTTGCGCTGCTTGACGGTCATGTCGCCGTCCCGCACCAGGCCGTTGAGCAGGATCTTGATGTTCACCTCGTGGTCGGAGGTGTCCACACCGGCACTGTTGTCGATCGCGTCGGTGTTGATCCGGCCGCCGGTGCGGGCGAACTCGATGCGGCCGAGCTGGGTGGCCCCGAGGTTGCCGCCCTCGCCGACGACCCGGGCCCGCAGGTCCTCGCCGTTGACCCGGATCGCGTCGTTGGCCTTGTCGCCGACATCGGCGTTCGACTCGGCGGACGACTTGATGTAGGTGCCGATGCCGCCGTTCCACACGAGGTCGACCGACGCCTTGAGGATGTTCTGCATCAGCTCGGCGGGCGTCATCTTGGTGACCTTGGAGTCGATGCCGAGCGCCTCGCGCATGTGCGCGTTGACCGGGATCGACTTGGCGGTACGCGGATGGATGCCGCCGCCCGCGGAGAGCAGGTCCTTGTTGTAGTCGGCCCAGGAACTGCGCGGCAGGTCGAACAGCCTGCGCCGCTCCGCGTAGGAGGTGGCGGCGTCCGGGTCCGGGTCGATGATGATGTGGCGGTGGTCGAAGGCCGCGACGAGCCGGATGTGCTCGGAGAGCAGCATGCCGTTCCCGAACACGTCACCGGACATGTCGCCGACGCCGACGACGGTGAAGTCCTCGGTCTGCGTGTCGTGGCCCAGCTCGCGGAAGTGCCGCTTGACGGACTCCCAGGCACCGCGGGCGGTGATGCCCATGCCCTTGTGGTCGTATCCGGCGGAGCCGCCCGAGGCGAAGGCGTCGCCGAGCCAGAAGCCGTACGCGACGGCGACGTCGTTGGCGATGTCGGAGAACTTCGCGGTGCCCTTGTCCGCCGCGACGACGAGGTAGGTGTCGTCCTCGTCGTGACGCACGACGTCGGCGGGCGCCACGACCTCGCCCATCACCATGTTGTCGGTGATGTCGAGCAGCGCGGAGATGAACGTCCGGTAGGAGGCGATGCCCTCCGCCATCCAGGCGTCACGGTCGACGGCCGGGTCGGGGAGCTGCTTGGCGACGAAGCCGCCCTTGGCGCCGACCGGCACGATCACGGTGTTCTTGACCATCTGCGCCTTGACCAGGCCGAGGATCTCCGTACGGAAGTCCTCGCGCCGGTCCGACCAGCGCAGACCACCGCGGGCGACCTTGCCGAAACGCAGGTGGACACCCTCGACACGGGGCGAGTACACCCAGATCTCGAACGCCGGGCGGGGCGCGGGGAGGTCCGGGATGGCCTGCGGGTCGAACTTCATCGACACGTAGCCGTGCGGCTCGCCGTCGTCGGCCAGCTGGAAGAAGTTGGTCCGCAGCGTGGCCTTGATGACAGTGAGGAAGGACCGCAGGATCCTGTCCTCGTCGAGCGAGGCGACCTGGTCCAGGGCCCCGTCCAACTCCTCCAGCAGCCCGTCGGTCAGCTCCGTTCCGGCCTTCTGCCGGGTCGGCGACATCCGGGCCTCGAAGAGGGAGATCAGCAGCCGCGTGGTGTGGACGTTGTTGCGGAGGGTGTCCTCCATGTAGTCCTGGCTGAACGTCGAACCCGCCTGGCGCAGGTACTTCGCGTAGGCACGCAGCACCACGGCCTGGCGCCAGTCGAGACCGGCGCCCAGCACGAGGGAGTTGAAGCCGTCGTTCTCCGCCTCACCGGTCCAGACGGCGGCGAAGGCCTCCTGGAAACGCTCCCGGGCACCGTCGGCGAGGTGGTCGCCGTTGCCCGTGGCCGTCGGCATGCGCAGCCCGAAGTCGTAGATCCAGGCATGCGTGCGGTCGGCGCAGCGCAGCTCGTACGGGCGCTCGTCGACGACCTCGACGCCGAGCCGCTGGAGGGCGGGCAGGACGGCGGAGAGGGAGACCTGCTCACCGGTCCGGTAGATCTTGAAGCGGCGTTCGCCGGGGACCGCCCCGACGGGCTCGTACAGGCTGAGGGCGAAGTCCTTCTTCTCGCTCTTGAGCGCCTCCAGGTGGACCAGGTCGGCCACGGCCGCACGCGGCGAATGGTCGGCCTTGTAGCCCTCGGGGAAGGAGTGCCCGTAACGGCGCATCAGCTCGGCGGCGCGCTCCTCGCCCAGCTCGGCGTTGAGCGCCTCCTGGAAGCCGTCGGACCAGGACCGGGCGGCCTCGACGAGGCGGGCCTCGATGCGGTCCGCGTCCGCGTCGGTGAGGTGCGGCAGCTCGGTGCCCGGCGGGACCCGGACGACGAAGTGCAGCCGGGAGAGGATCGACTCCGTGTTCCAGGCGGTGAAGTCGACGTTGGTGCCGCCCAGCTCCTCCTTGAGGATGTCGATCAGCCGGAGCCGCACACCGGTGGTGTAGCGGTCGCGCGGCAGGTAGACGAGGGCGGAGTAGTAGCGCCCGTACTCGTCCTGGCGCAGGTACAGCCGCAGCCGGCGGCGCTCCTGGAGGTACAGCACGGAGGTGACGATGGAGCGCAGCTGGTCGACGGGCGTCTGGAAGAGCTCGTCGCGCGGGTACGTCTCCAGGATCTGCAGCAGGTCGCGGCCGTCGTGGCTGTGCGGCGTGAAGCCCGCGCCCTCCAGCACCTCGGCGACCTTGCGGCGCACGACGGGCACCCGGCGTACGGACTCGGTGTACGCCGCGGAGGAGAACAGGCCGAGGAAGCGCCGCTCACCGATGACGTTGCCGTCGGCGTCGAACTTCTTCACCCCGACGTAGTCGAGGTAGCTGGGACGGTGCACCGTCGCCCGGCTGTTCGCCTTCGTCAGGACGAGCAGCTTGTGCTCGCGCGCCTTGGCGCGGGCATCGGCGGGCAGCCGGTCGAAGGAGGGGCTGACCGGGTGGGCCTCGTCCTCGCTGTGCTGCGGGTCGGAGCGCAGGATACCGAGGCCGGTGCCGGGGACGGCGGCCAGCGCGTCGGTCTCCCGGAGCTCGTACTCGCGGTAGCCGAGGAAGGTGAAGTGATCGGCGGCGAGCCAGCGGAGCAGCTCCCGGGCTTCCTCGACCTCCTCGTCACCGAGGTCGTCGAGGGGCTCGGCGGGCAGGTCGTCGGCGATCCGCAGGGCGGCGTCGCGCATCTTGTCCCAGTCCTCGACGGTCTCCCGTACGTCGGACAGGACGCGGAGCAGATCCGCGGTGATCTGCTTCAGGTCCGCGCGGTCGGTCTCCCGGTCGATCTCGACGTGGATCCACGACTCGACCAGGGCGTCGTGCGGCAGCTCGGCCCGGCCTTCGTCGCGGCCCTTGGCCCGCTTCACCCCGTTGCCCCGGGCCCGGTCGTCGGCGAGGACCTCGATCAGCTTGCCGGTGAGATCGCGGCGGACGATGACCTGCGGGTGGATCACCAGGTGGATGCCGCGGCCCTGGCGGGACAGCTCGTTGGTCACCGAGTCGACGAGGAACGGCATGTCGTCGGTGACGACCTCGACGACGGAGTGGCTGCTCGTCCAGCCGTTCTCCTCGACGGTCGGGGTGTGCACCCGGACGTTCGCGGTGCCCTGCGGGCGGTTCTCGGCCAGCCGGTAGTGGGAGGAGGCCGCGCCGAAGAGGTCGACCGGGTCCCGTCCCGTCACATCCTCCGGAGCGGTGTGCAGGTAGTAACGCTGGAGGTAGGCGAGCAGCGTGTCCCGGCCGGCCCCGGCCCCGGTCTCGTCACCGGCTTCGGCGAGGTGCACCCGGGGGTTACCTCCCGGGCCACCGACACCACCGCCCGGACTGTTGTCAGCTACCCGGGCCGCCCGTGCGAGCAGCTCGGCCTTGGCTTCGTCCAGCTTGGTCTGCATGTCCTCTGGCTCCTGTCGCGCGCCGTTGCGTGACGTAGGTGTAAAAGACGACGTACCGCCACGACGCCGGGTTTCCGGTCTCGGTCGACGCTATGCCGCCTTGGGAGGTACCCGGGACCGTATCGGCCATTTTCGGCAGACGGTCCGGGGTGCGGAGATCACGGATCGCCCGGGTGCTGTGGCACTCCGGGCGCAGGCCGGGGGCTTCGCTGCCCCCGAGGCGTATCGCGCTGATCACGGCACCAGGCTATCCCTCTTGCACCCACAACCGTCATGGGCCGCATATGTACAAAAGAAGACCGCGAACTTTGACACTTTGGACATCGCACCGGACCGCTTCAGCACGTACGGGCGACTCCTCGTGCGCGGGTCGGACGGGAACCCGCGCAGGTGCCCGCGACTCCTCGCGCACGGACCGGCATCCGCCAGCCCGGTCCACCCGGTCACATGACCGCCCGGTCCGCCCGGCCGCTCAGCCGGTCATCAGCTCCGCCAGCGCGACGGCCTCCGCCAGGGTGTCCACCACGGGCACTCCTGCCGCCTCCAGGCTGCTCCGGCTGTGCGAACCGCCGGTGTAGAGCACCGCACGCGCCCCGACGTGCGCGGCGGCGACCGCGTCGTCCACGGCATCACCGATGACCACCGCTCGTTCCGGGGCTATCCCCTCCAGCGCCATGAAGTGCCGCTCCATGTGCTGGGCCTTGCTGCCACCGCTCGGGCCGGTGCGCCCGTCCACCCGGACGAAATGACGCTCGATGCCGTACCCGCGCACCACGGGGACCAGATGCTCATGGCCGTACATGCTGAGCAGCGACTGGCTGTGGCCCGCCAGCCCCCACTGCGCCAGCAGTTCCTCGACGCCCTGCGTCAGGACGCAGGCCGCCCGCTGCTCGGTGTAGTGGCGGTGGAAGATGCCGTCCATCCGCTCCCACTCGGCGTCGGTGGGCAGCCGGCCGAGGAGCCGCTCGTAGAACCTGGGTATCGGTACGCAGTACGTCTCCCGGTACTGCTCCATGGTGATCGGCGCCAGATCGATCTCCGCGAACGCGGCGTTCGTCGCACCGACGACCGCGTCGATGTCGTCGAGCAGGGTGCCGTTCCAGTCCCAGACCAGATGCGTGCGGTGCTTCCCCGGTGTCGCCATGGGTAGAAAAATACTCGCCGGGTACGACACTCAGCCGAGCAGAGCGGGGATCTCCTGGATCCCGAACCACAGCAGCTCGTGGTCCTCCGCACCGTCGACCGCGAACTGCGCGTCGCCGTCACCCTGATCGGCCGCCCCCAGAGCCGCGGCGGCCGCCGCCACGTCCTTCTCGGCCTCGTCGGCGTCCACGTGCACGGCGGCGGCCTTCGACAGCCTCACGGCGTCCGCGATCCGCACCTCACCGAGCGACGAGGCGTCCGGGACCCGGTCAGGATCGGCGACCGCGGCCCCGTCCGGTACGTCGAGGGCGACGACGACCCGGCGCCGGGGCTCGTCCGGCTTCCCGCCGATCATCCGCAGCGAGGCGGAGGCCGCCCGGTTGAGGGCCGCGTACTCCAGCTCCTCGACGTCGTCGGAGGCGTACCACTCACGCAGTCCGGGTGTTACCGCGTAGGCGGTCAGCGGGCCGGGACCCAGCTCGCCCGCCCGGTGCGCCGCGGCGAGACCGGAGAGGGTCAGGGGGACGTACACACGCATGGCTGACCGCTTTCCTCGTCGATGACGTCCACAGGATACGTGGGGCGTCCCCCTTCGGGGCTCATCAGCCACCCCTCGCCGTCCACCGCGCCACGCCCGTCACCCCCGCCGGTCCCCTTGCGGCGCACGGCCCGCCACCCGGATAGGTGATCTCTGGGAGCGCCCACCCGTGCCCGGCCTCCGCTTGCGGGGCGGCCCGCCGTCCCCGTAGAAGATGCCCAGCAAGAAGTTACCGCCCGGTACCCATCCGGGCTCCGCACCGCAGCCACGGGGGCTATGAATGAGCACGGACAGGACGAGGCCGGCCGGACGACGCGACCGGAGCAGGCCCGGCACCGTACCGCCGCAGCGGACGCCGCACCGTACCCGGCGGCCGCTGCGCCCGCACCAGTGGTTCGCGGAGCGCCTGCTCGCGGTCCTCAGCGGCCAGCGCCCGGTGCACTGGATGCTCGGCCACACCATCGGTGAGGCCTACGACCAGCTGGCCGAGCTCGCCCCGAACGCCCCGCTCGGGGCGGGGGGCAGGCGCCCCGTCGTGCGCGCCTGCTACGGGACGCAGCCGGCCACCGGGGTGGTCGAGGCCTTCGCCAGCATCGCGACGGGCGAGCAGGTCCGGGCGATGGCCTTCCGACTGGAGCAGGGCCCCGACCTCCGCTGGCGCTGCGCCGCCGTGGACCTGGGCGGCGAACGCCTGCCGGCCGTGAGATGACCGCCCCCGGAACCCGGCCCGTCCGGCGACCGGACACGGCGGGACCCGCGGGCCCGGCCGACTGAACAGCGGCCCGTGGGACGGGCCGAGCCCCGGCCAGGGCACAAGCACGGCCCCGGACCGCCCCGGCCGCACTCCCTGACGCCTCCGCGGCCACGTGGAGGCTTCCCGCACCCGCGGGCACCCGAAGGGCTCCCACCCGCTTCCACGGCCTCTGCGGGGCCTCCGCCGGGCCTCTGCGGGCACACGAGAAGGGCCTGGGCCGGGACACCGTGAGGTGTTCCGGCCCAGGCCCTTCGGTATCCCGTCCTACTTCTTGCGGCGACGCCCGCCGCCACCGCTCTTCTGCGCCTTGCGGCGCTCCGCACGCGTCATCCCGTCACCCTCGGACCGACCGGCGTCACCGTTGGCGAAGTCGCCCTCGACGACGCCGCCCTCCCCGTCGACCGTGGGAGCGGAGAAGTGCAGCCGGTCCGGACGCTGGGGCGCGTCCAGGCCCTTGGCCCGGATCGCCGGACGCCCGGAGCCGGCAGCCGCCGGGGCGTCCTGCTTCGCGAGCGAGGTCCGCTCCGCCGAGTCCTGCACCGGGACCTCCTCGACCTGCTGCTCGACCTGGACCTCCAGGTTGAACAGGTAGCCGACGGACTCCTCCTTGATGCCCTCCATCATGGCGTTGAACATGTCGAAGCCCTCGCGCTGGTACTCGACCAGCGGGTCCTTCTGCGCCATGGCCCGGAGGCCGATGCCCTCCTGGAGGTAGTCCATCTCGTAGAGGTGCTCACGCCACTTGCGGTCCAGGACGGACAGCACCACACGCCGCTCCAGCTCGCGCATGATGTCCGAGCCGAGCGACTTCTCACGCTCCGCGTACTGCTCGTGGATGTCGTCCTTGACCGACTCGGCGATGAAGTCGGCGGTGACCCCGGCCAGGTCCCCCGCGGCCTCCTCGAGCTCCTCGACCGTGACCTTCACCGGGTAGAGCTGCTTGAACGCGCCCCACAGCCGGTCCAGATCCCACTCCTCGGCGAAGCCGTCCGCCGTCTCCTGGCGGATGTAGTCGTCGATCGTGTCGTCCGTGAAGTGACGGATCTGGTCCTGCAGGTCCTCGCCCTGCAGGACACGCCGGCGCTCGCCGTAGATGACCTCACGCTGCCGGTTGAGCACCTCGTCGTACTTCAGGACGTTCTTACGCGTCTCGAAGTTCTGCTGCTCCACCTGCGACTGCGCCGAGGCGATCGCACGGGTCACCATCTTGTTCTCGATCGGCACGTCGTCGGGAACGTTCGCCATCGACATGACGCGCTCGACCATCTGCGCCTTGAACAGCCGCATCAGGTCGTCACCCAGCGACAGGTAGAACCGGGACTCGCCCGGGTCGCCCTGACGGCCGGAACGACCGCGCAGCTGGTTGTCGATACGCCGCGACTCGTGCCGCTCGGTGCCCAGCACGTACAGACCGCCGAGCTCCTTGACCTCTTCGAACTCCGCGCGGACGGCCTCCTCGGCCTTCTCCAGCGCCGCGGGCAGCGCGGCCGCCCACTCCTCGACGTGCTCCACCGGGTCCAGACCGCGCTGGCGCAGCTCCGCCTCGGCGAGGTCGTCCGGGTTGCCGCCGAGCTTGATGTCGGTGCCTCGGCCGGCCATGTTCGTCGCGACCGTGACCGCGCCCTTGCGGCCGGCCTGGGCGACGATCGTCGCCTCACGGTCGTGCTGCTTGGCGTTGAGCACCTCGTGCTGGACGCCGCGCTTGGAGAGCTGCTGCGAGAGGTACTCGGACTTCTCGACCGAGGTGGTGCCGACCAGGATCGGCTGCCCCTTCTCGTGCTTCTCCGCGATGTCGTCGACGACCGCGGCGAACTTGGCCACCTCGGTGCGGTAGATCAGGTCCGACTGGTCGGCACGGACCATCGGCCGGTTCGTCGGGATCGGCACGACGCCGAGCTTGTAGATCTGGTGGAACTCGGCGGCCTCGGTCATCGCCGTACCGGTCATGCCGGAGAGCTTGCCGTACAGGCGGAAGAAGTTCTGCAGGGTGATCGTGGCGAGCGTCTGGTTCTCGTCCTTGATGTCCACCCCTTCCTTCGCCTCGATGGCCTGGTGCATGCCCTCGTTGTAACGGCGGCCGGCGAGGATACGGCCGGTGTGCTCGTCGACGATCATGACTTCGCCGTCGATGACGACGTAGTCCTTGTCCTTCTTGAAGAGTTCCTTGGCCTTGATCGCGTTGTTGAGGTAACCGACGAGCGGCGTGTTCACCGACTCGTAGAGGTTGTCGATCCCGAGCCAGTCCTCGACCTTCGCGACGCCGGGCTCGTGGATGGCCACGGTCCGCTTCTTCTCGTCGACCTCGTAGTCGCCGGTCTCCTCGATGCCCTTCAGCGGGTTGCCCGCCTCACCCCGGGTGAGGCGCGTGACCAGCTTGGCGAAGTCGCCGTACCACTTGGTGGCCTGGTCCGCCGGGCCGGAGATGATCAGCGGCGTACGGGCCTCGTCGACGAGGATCGAGTCGACCTCGTCGACGATGGCGAAGTTGTGGCCGCGCTGGACGAGCTCGTCCTGCGACCACGCCATGTTGTCGCGGAGGTAGTCGAACCCGAACTCGTTGTTCGTGCCGTACGTGATGTCGCAGGCGTACTGCTCGCGGCGCTGCGCCGGCGTCATGTTGGCGATGATGCAGCCGACCTCGAGACCGAGGAACTTGTGCACCCGGCCCATCATCTCGGAGTCGCGTTCGGCCAGGTAGTCGTTGACCGTGATCAGGTGCACGCCCTTGCCGGAGAGCGCGTTGAGGTACGCCGGCAGGGTGCCGACGAGGGTCTTGCCCTCACCGGTCTTCATCTCGGCCACGTAGCCGAGGTGGAGGGCGGCGCCGCCCATCATCTGAACGTCGTAGTGGCGCTGTCCGAGGACGCGCTTGGCGGCCTCACGGACGGTCGCAAATGCTTCGGGGAGCAGGTCGTCCAGGCTCTCGCCGTCCGCGTACCGTTCCTTGTACTCGTCGGTGAGCGCCCGCAGCTCGGCGTCGGAGAGGTTGACGAAGTCCTCTTCGATGGAGCTGACCTGGTCCGCGATGCGGTGCAGTTTGCGCAGGATCTTGCCTTCGCCTGCACGCATGAGCTTGTTGAAGACGGACACTGAGGCTGGTCTCCTTGCCGGTCGGGCCTGGCACTGGGTCGTGTTATGGACTCTGGCGCGGGCACGGCAGGTGGGCCCCACCGCAACGGCCATCGTAAGCGAGGACCCCGCCGCGCCGGGAGGGCTGCTGCCGCGTTGCCGTCGCCGCGCCCGTCCAGGACAACGGCCGGAAGGTACGGAAGGTGCCGGGAAGCCCCAAAAGTGCTCGCATCCCGCGCACCGGATCACCAGAATCCCTGCATGGAGCCGATCACTCTCACCACCGAACGCCTGATCCTGCGCCCCGTCGGGCCGCAGGACGCCGACGCCGTGTTTCTCGCCTGCCAGGATCCGGACATCCAACGCTGGACGGTCATTCCCTCCCCGTACACCCGTGCCGATGCCGAGCTCTGGACGGAGAAACTGGCGCCCGCGGGCTGGCGGGAGGACACGATGTACAGCTTCGCCGTGGTGCAGCGGACGGACGGGGCGCTCACCGGCGCGCTCGGCATCGACCGGCGCGGCCCGTCCGGGACGTACGAAGTGGGCTTCTGGACGACGAAGGAGCACCGAGGCCGCGGATTCACGACCGAAGCCGTGCGCGGAGCCGCCCACTGGGTGTTCACCGCCCTCGCCGCGGACCGCCTGGAATGGCGGGCCGAGATCGGCAACGCCCCGTCCCGCACGGTCGCTCTGCGCGCGGGCTTCCGCATGGAGGGCGAGCAGCGGTCCGCCCTGCTCAACAAGGGGATACGGCGGGACACCTGGACCGGCGCGCTGATTCCGGCCGATCTGGGCCTGCCCGGAACGCACCCCTATCTGCCCTCCCCTGATGTCGGTGGCGCCCTCTAGGGTTCGCTGCATGACGTCTGTGCCGCCTCCCGTGCTGGAAATCTCCGCCGACCAAGCCCGCCGGATCGCCCTGCGCGCGCAGGGTTTCCTCGGTGCTCCGGACCGGCGGGGCGGGGTGCCGGGGGTGCTGCGGCACCTCGGGGCCGTGCAGCTCGACACGATCTCCGTCCTGGCCAGGTCGCACGAGCTCGTTCCGTACGCGCGCCTCGGTGCCGTGGGCCGCCGCACGGTGGACGAGGCCTACTGGTCGGGGGGCCGCTCGTTCGAGTACTGGTCGCATGCCGCGTGCATCCTGCCGGTCGAGGAGTGGCCGCACTTCGCCTTCCGGCGCCGCGCCTACCGTGCCCGTCCGCAGTGGAACCACGATCTGCCCGACGGTGCGTACGACACGGTGATCAAACAGCTGCGCACCGAGGGGCCGCTGACGGCGACGGAGCTCGGCGGCGCGAAGAACGGCGGCGAGTGGTGGGACTGGTCGGCCTCCAAGGTCGCCGTCGAGCGGGCCCTGATGTACGGCGAGGTGGTGTGCACCGAGCGGCGCAGCTGGAGGCGCGTCTACGACCTGGCCGAGCGCGCGATCCCGGACGCCGTGCTCCACGACGACCTGGACGACGCGGAGTGCCGGCGGCGGCTGGTGGCCCTGGCGGGCAGGTCGCTGGGCATCGGGACCCGGGCGGACATCGCGGACTACCACCGGCTCAGGGGTGAGGAGTTCAACGCCGTGGTGGCGGACTCCGGGCTGGTTCCGGTGTCGGTGCGGGGCTGGGCCAAGCAGGCCTGGGCAGACCCGGAGGCACTCGCCTCGGAGCCGCGCGGACGGCACCGGACCACACTGCTGTCGCCTTTCGACTCCCTGATCTGGGAACGGGCACGCACGGAGCGGATCTTCGGGTTCGTCCACCGCCTGGAGGCGTACGTGCCCCGGCCCAAACGGATCCACGGCTATTTCGCGATGCCCCTGCTGGCGGGCGGCAGGCTGCAGGGGCGGGTGGACCCGGCGAGGGAGGGCACCACGCTGGTGGCCCGCCAGGTCTCCCTGGAGAGCGGGAAGTCCGTCAGGCCGATGGCCGAGGCACTGGTGGAAGCGGCGTCCTGGGTGGGCTGCACGCAGGTCCGCCTGGAGCGCGTCGACGCCCCGGAGCTGCGCGAACCGCTCCTGGCGGAGATCGCCGGTCTCCTCACGTAGGCGCGGCGCACGCCGGCCGTCCCGGGCTCCGGGCGGCCGGTCCGGCCGTGGCGGTCCGGTCCCACCGGACCCGGCGTCATCTGATCTCGAGGATCTTCTCCCGCATGGCATAGACCACCGCTTCCATCCGGGAGTGCAGCTGCAGCTTCTCCAGAATATTGCGGACGTGGTTCTTCACCGTGTTCTCGGAAATGAACAGTTGCTTGGCGATGTCACGGTTGTTCATGCCCGTGGCGACGAGCTTGAGGACTTCCAGCTCCCGTTCGGTGAGCCTCGGCGCGGGGACGAGGCGCCGCTCGTCGGTGCGCTGGATCATGGATTTGAACTCGGTGAGCAGTTTGGACGCCATCGACGGGCTGATCTGGGACTGGCCGTCGGCCACCGCGCGAATGGCCGTGGCCACCTCGTCGGTGGAGATCTCCTTGAGGAGATATCCGGTGGCACCCGCCTTGATCGCCTCGTAGAGATCGGCTTCCTCGTCGCTGATCGTCAACATGATGATCTTCGCACTGGGTGCCACCTCCTTGATGGAGGTGCACGCCTCGATACCACCGCGCTTGGGCATGCGCACGTCCATCAGCACGATGTCGGGCAGCAGGTCCGCCGCCTTGTCGACCGCCTCCGCCCCGTCCCCCGCCTCCCCGACGACCTGGATGTCCTCCTCCTGCGCGAGGACGATCTCCAGGCCTCTGCGGAAGAGGGCGTGGTCGTCGACCACGAGGACCCGGATGGGTTCCTTGCGGGAACTGCCGTCGTCCGCGTCGGAGTCCGCACCGGTCGTGCGGTCGGCAGCGTGCGTCCCGCGCACGGGCCCGAAGGTGTCCGCCATCGTTCCTCCCCCTGAAGGCCACGGCCTGAGATCACAGACCGTCCGCCAACGGCAGTCCACAGAGCACCGGTTGGCTCGGGCCGCCATGATTTCATGCCCGGTCGCCGAAGCGGTGATCCTACAGCCGCACGCGGGTGCCCCTGGGGGCGCACGGGGGCGCTCCCAGGGGCACTACGTCATGGACCAGGGGTGGATGTCAGCCGCCGAGCGCACCGCCCGCGCCGCCCGCCTCATCGGAGGCCAGCGGGTCGGTCCTCAGGTGGATGACACCGTAGTCGTAGGCGTGGCGTCGGTAGACGACACTGGACTCCTTGGTCTCGGAGTCGACGAACAGATAGAAGTCGTGCCCGACCAGCTCCATCTCGTAGAGCGCCTGGTCGAGCGTCATCGGTGCTGCGACGTGCGTCTTCTCGCGCACCACGAGCGGCCCCTCGCCCTGCACCTCGAGCGAACCGATCCTGGTGGTGGGCACGGCGGGCGGCGTCTCCTCGGGGATGAGCTCACCCTCCCCGTTGAACGAGGCGGCGCCCGGCACCACTTCGGCCACCTCGGCAGCGGAAAGACGGCCGTTGCCACGGCGGCTGTAGCGCTTGTCGTGCTCCTTGCGCAGCCGCGCGTCCAGCTTGTCGGTGGCGAGGTCCAGCGCTGCGTACGGGTCGCCTGCCGCCGCTTCCGCCCGGATCACCGGCCCACGCGAGCGGAGCGTGATCTCCACCCGTGCCGCACGGTCGGCCTGACGGGGATTCGGCTCCTTGGACACCTCGACGTCCAGGCTGATCACCTTGCCGTCGAACTTCTGGATCTTGTCCAGCTTCAGCTTCTCGGCCACGTGCTTGCGGAACCGCTCGGGCACCTCGGTCTTGCGGCCCTTGACGACGATGTCCACGCAGAACTCCGTTCCCGGATCGCTCCGCATCGACGGCGGAGCATCTCCCTTTTGCACCAGGCTCCGGTGATCGCCGGAGCCGCGGACTCGGTGGCTTCCACCTCCTCCTCCCCCACCGGCGGGGTCTCCACCCCCACCGACCTCCATGCTTCTGGACTGTCAGTGGGTTACCTGCCCGAAACCTGGTGGTGCATTCGTCGAGGTTCGGCATTCACCGTTCCTCACAACCGAACATAGCCTGCCCACCACCGTGTCGGCACCCGCTACTCACGCGTACCTCCGATCAGGGCCCTTTACCCACTCACTACCTGCAACGATGGAAGTTTTCTGTCAGTTCCGGTTTATTTCGAAAGCCGACGGAGATGCTGCAACCACCGCCGCACGGAGCCCCGTCGCGGCACCGGTGGCGGCAGGCCCTGCCGCTCCCACCGCACGTGCCGCTTCGGCGAGCGAAGCCCCCGTCGTCAGCAGGTCGTCCACGAGCACCACCGGGCCCTCGTCGAGCAACCACCGGGCGCCGGACGCCACCACCAGCGCACCGGCCAGGTTGACCTGCCGCTCCCGTGCCCCCAGCCCTGACTGATCGGCCACCGGCCGCCGCTGCCGCAGCACCGGGAGCACCCTGGCCGGGACCCCCCGCCGCCGCAGTTCGGCCGCGGCGGCGAGCGCGATCCTGCGGGCGGGGTCGTGGCCGCGCGCGGCCGTCGCACGCCGCGCCGACGGCACGGGCACCAGCAGCAGCGGCCCCGCACCACCCCATGGCCCCGTCCCGGCCCCCACGGCGCCCGCCAGCGCCCCTCCGAGGGCTCCGGCAAGCCCCAATGCCCCTCGCTCCTTGTGGGCCAGCAGCATCGCGCGTACCGCGTTTCCGTACGGCGCTGCGGCATGCACTGCGGGCAGCCCGGCCGGCTCGGGCGTGGGTCTCACCCGTCGAGGCACCCCGGTCAGTGCGGCGGCACACTCCTCGCACAACTCCGTACGCGGCCTGCCGCAGCCACCGCAGGCCGCGGGCAGGACCAGCCCGCCGATCTCACGCCACCATCCCCGCACGGCCTCACTGTGCCCGGACCCCGACCGCCGGGCCACCCCTGTGGAAAACCTCCGCGCCCAGCGCCGGCCCGGACCTCCGGGGGCCTGCCGTCAGCCCGCAGTGCCCCTGCGGGCCCTGCGGGGTCCCGCCGTCACCCGGCTCATCCGGGGTAGACCAGCGACGAGCCCTCCTTGAGGACCGTCTGCCAGTTGTCGCCGGGCGACAGCTTCACTATTCCGTCACTCTCCGTGTCCGCCATCAGCGGAAGCTGCTCGTCGTCCGCCGCCGCGACCGCGGTCACCTGGTTGACACCGGGCAGGACTCCCGAGGGCGACGTGTACCCGTCCGCCTGGACGTAGCGCACCTGCTGCACACCGCCCTCCTCCTTGCCGACGACCACGAGACGGCTGCGGCCGGACCAGGAGACAGCGGTCACGTCGGCGAGCTGGGGCGCGGCCTGGCGCAGGTCCTCCACGGAGACCGTCCCGGTCTCCCCCGACCCGTGGCGCTCGACCCGGCCGACCTTCAGCGTCGTGTGCCCGTCCTCCGAGACCCTCAGAGCGATGCGCACCCCGTCGGCCGACATCCGCAGCGCCTCGATCCGCCCACCGTCCAGGTCCGGCACCGCGACCTCCTGGGGTTCACCCTCGCCGTCCACCAGACGCAGCAGCCTGGGACCGGAAGGATCACGGTCGGCGACCCAGAGATCTCCCCGGCCGTCCCAGCTCGGCGCCGAGAGCCGGTCGGCGGCCTTCGTGGCGCCGCTGGTCACCGCGGGCGCACCCAGCTCGCTCTCCGAGGCCAGGGAGGACACGTAGAGGTGCTGCTGACTCACCGAGACGGCCGCGGCCCGGAGTTCGTCCCGGGCCACGCCGACAGCACTCATGGCCACCGCCCCCGTACCGAACGGGCCGATCACCGGTTCCGGGTCGCCGCTGCCCTTGCTGGGGCCGGGGATCCGCTGCACACGGCCCTTGTCGTCGACGAAGTACTGGCTGTCCGGGGCGTCGGAGCCGCCGTCGGGGGCGAACTCCTCGGCCTCGTCCGCCCTGAGCGAGCACAGCGGACCCTGGCCGCCCTGCAGCTCCACCTGGCCCACGCGGGCGGACGTCAGGTCCCGCAGGGTGTAGAGCACCTGGGCCGCCATCATGCGGCAGGCGCCCGGCCCGACCTTGTCGGCCTTCTTGTTGAGGGGCACCTTCAGGACGTTCTGGTCGTCCGGAGCCAGCGACGTGACGCCGCTCTTCAGGGCCGTACCGGCGGGGAAACGGGAGTCGACCACCGGCCGCAACCAGTTCGACGGCCCCTTCAGAAGCGTTCGGACCGTCTGTGTGGACGTGTCCATCCTCGTGACGGGATCCGTCCGGTTCCGCACGTAGACGGGGTCCGCGACCATCGCCGGCGCGCTGTCCGGCCGCCCCGCGGCGAAGTAGTACTTGTTCACGGACCGGTAGAGCCGCTTGAAGTCGGACTGCCCGAGCACCAGGCCGTCCGGCACGATGTCGATGCGCCACTCCTGCTTGCCGTCCGCCCCCTTCACCTTCACGAGGTGCAGCAACTGGGAGTACTCCGTCGGCGCGAGCGGCCGGTAGGAACTCTCGGCGTCCACCGCCGCGACCTGTTCACCCGTCAGGACGTACGTGGTCTCCGTCGTCCCGCGCTCCTTGTCGTGGAACGTGGGTCCGTTGCGGTTGGGTGCCTTCGCGAGCACCGTGGTGCCCTCGCTCGGCTTCCAGGTGCGGGCCGCTTCCACGGTCAGGTACTTGCGGGTCGTCCCGAAAGCGGGGTCGTCACTCGTCATCGACTCCAGGAAGCCGTCGACGACCTCGAGGGGCGCGGCGCCCTCCCTCGGCGGTACGGCGTACACCTGCACCTGGGAATCACCCGGCTGCGAGGCGTCCACCGCCTTGACGTCCCCGGTGACCGGCATGGCCCCGCACCCGGCGAGGACCACCATGGCGCAGCCGAGCGGCGCGGACAGCCGCACCGCCCGTCCGCGGCCCCGGCGGCGGTCAGTCTCCACGTGTCGTATCCCCCTGCTCCGAAACCTGCGTATCCGGTCCGACGTCCCCGCCCGGCCGTTCTCCGGCCGGACGCGACACCACTCGGGCACCGTTGCCCGGCAGGGCGGCCGGGTGGACGGACGCCGGGGCCGTGCGCGACGTACCACCCGCCGGTGCGGGCAGCTGCGAACGTGCCGTCGACCCCGTCGGGCCCGGTACCGACAGCAGCCGGTGGTCGGCGCCCGCCGGCACCGACCCGGCACGCTCACGGTTCTCCCGGTTGCGCCGCGAATCCTCCGGCTCCAGGGGTATCGGCGAACCGCGCAGCGGCTCGTCCGCCGTACGCGGAAGGGTCAGCCGGAACTGGGAGCCGCCACCGGGCTCGCCCCAGGCCTGCAGCCAGCCGCCGTGCAGCCGGGCGTCCTCGACGGCGATCGACAGCCCCAGCCCGGTGCCGCCGGTGGTGCGGGCGCGTGCCGGGTCGGCGCGCCAGAAGCGGTTGAAGACCCGGGTCGCCTCGCCGGGCTTGAGTCCGACACCGTAGTCCCGGACGGCCACGGCCACCGCCCCCTGGGCGACGCCCAGCCGGACGACGACGTCCCGGCCCTCGCCGTGCTCGACGGCGTTGACGACCAGGTTGCGCAGGACCCGTTCGACACGGCGCGCATCGGCCTCCGCGATCACGGGCTGTTCGTCGCCGACGACCCGGATCCGGCTGCCCTTGTGCTTCGCCAGCGGCTCCGCACCGCCGATCACCCTCCGCACGACCATGCGCAGGTCTATCGGCTCGGCCTCCAGCGCCGCGGCACCCGCGTCGAACCTGCTGATCTCCAGCAGGTCGGACAGGAGCGACTCGAAGCGGTCGAGCTGGTCGCCGAGAAGCTCTGCGGAGCGCGCGGTCACCGGGTCGAAGTCGACGCGCGCCTCGTGGATGACGTCGGCGGCCATCCGCACGGTCGTCAGCGGTGTGCGCAACTCGTGGCTCACGTCGGAGACGAAGCGGCGCTGCATCCGTGAGAGCTCTTCCAGCTGCTGGATCTTCAGCTGCAGATTCTGGGCCATCTTGTTGAAGGCCTCACCGAGGCGGGCGATGTCGTCCTCGCCGGTGACCTTCATCCGCTCCTGGAGCCGGCCCGCGGAGAGCCGCTCGGCGATCCCCGCCGCCATGCGTACGGGGGTGACGACCTGGCGCACCACGAACCAGGCGATGGCCCCGAGCAGCACCACCACGAAGAGACCGGCCGTGGCCAGCGTCGTCGTGACCAGGGTCAGCGACTTCTCCTCCTGGGTGAGCGGGAAGAGGTAGTAGAGCTCGTACGGATTGTGGTCGATGTCGTAGAGCCGCTTGCCCACGACGAGCCCGGGCTGCGGATCCTTCCCGTACGAGTAACGGATCAGGGAGTACGTCTGGAAGGCCCCGGGGCCCTTGTCCACCGCATCGCGCAGGCTCTGCGGGATGGAGGACGCCTCCACCCGGCCGGAACCACGGGGCGCACGGCTGGTGGCACCCTGATCGACGGAGTCGGCGCTGAGCGCCACCACGTTGAAGGCGTTCGCACCGCCACTGGCGAGCTGGTCGACGAGCTCCGTACGCCAGGAGGTGTTCGCCGTCATGCCGTCGGCGCCCTCCTCGCCCTGGTCACCAGGGGTCAGCGGTGCGTTCGCGTTGACCTGCGCGGCCGCGAAACCGCCGGCCGCCTGCGTCTGCGCGGCCTTGCCCTTCGCGTCGAGCAGCCCGTTCCGGACCTGCCCGATCACGACGAAGCCCAGCAGCAGCACCACGGCGATCGACATCAGCAGGGTGCCCGCGACGACCCGCAGCTGCAGATTGCGCCGCCACAGCCGCACGGCGGGCAGCAGCGGACGCCTGGTCCACCGCATCAGCAACCGCAGGAGGGGACCACCGGGCGTCCGGCCGTGGAACCACCGGACGCCCTTCGGGACCCCGCCGAACCGGGTGAACCTTCCCGCCCTGCCGGCAGCCCGCTCCGTACGGACTCCCGGCCCCCCGGGTTTCGGAGCAGCGCTGCCCAGGGTCATGTCAGCTCGGTCCGGCCTTGTAACCGACACCGCGAACGGTGACGACGATCTCCGGCCGCTCCGGGTCCTTCTCGACCTTGGAGCGAAGCCGCTGGACATGCACGTTCACCAGGCGGGTGTCGGCGGCGTGGCGGTAGCCCCACACCTGCTCCAGCAGCACCTCACGGGTGAAGACCTGCCACGGCTTGCGGGCCAGAGCGACCAGCAGGTCGAATTCCAGCGGGGTCAGGGCGATGGACTGCCCCTCCCGCTTCACCGAGTGACCGGCCACGTCGATGGCCAGGTCCCCGATCGCCAACTGCTCCGGCGCCGGCTCCTCGGACCTCCGCAAACGTGCCCTGATCCGGGCAACCAACTCCTTCGGTTTGAACGGCTTGACGATGTAGTCGTCGGCCCCGGACTCCAGGCCCACCACCACATCGACGGTGTCGCTCTTGGCAGTGAGCATGACGATCGGCACACCGGACTCGGCCCTGATCAGCCGGCAGACCTCGATGCCGTCCCTTCCGGGCAGCATGAGGTCCAGCAGCACCAGGTCCGGCTTGGCCTCACGAAATGCAGCCAGTGCCTTGTCGCCGTCCGCTACGAACGACGGTTCGAAACCTTCTCCCCGCAGCACAATGCCGAGCATCTCGGCCAGTGCGGTGTCGTCGTCGACGACAAGGACGCGTCCCTTCATAAACGACATCATCCCATTAGCTAATCGTTACCTGCGATGACCTGGCACACAGCTCTGCCAGTCCGACCCCCGTGACCGGGGAAATGACACCCTCCTCCGTGACGATCGCCGTGACCAGTTCGGGCGGCGTGATGTCGAATGCGGGGTTGTAGGCCTTGGCTCCCACGGGAGCCGCGGCCGGCCGGAACCCGCCACTTCCAGCCGAAATGATCTGCGGAGATGTGATCTCCGTCACTTCTAGGGCGGAGCGCTGTTCGACAACGATGGATGCACCGTCCACGGTGTCCAGATCGATCGTCGTGGTCGGTGCCACGACGACGAACGGCACATGGTGGTACTTCGCGAGCACCGCCAACGGATAGCTCCCCACCTTGTTGGCCACCGAGCCGTCCGCGGCAATGCGGTCCGCCCCGATGAGTACGGCATCCACCTCCCCCGCGGCAAACAGCGAACCCGCCGCGTTGTCCGTGAGCAAGCTGTACGGCAGCCCGTGACGCGCCGCCTCGTACGCCGTCAGCCGGGCACCCTGCAGCAGTGGACGGGTCTCGTCCACCCACAGCCGCCCCAGCCTGCCCTCCCGGTGCGCGCCCAGAGCCACCGCGAAGGCGGTGCCTTCGCCGCCCGACACGAGCGCCCCGGTGTTGCAGTGGGTCAGCAGCCGGTGCGCACTCCCGGGCAACAGCTCCGCCAGAAGTCGCAGACCGTACTGCGCCATGCGCCCACTGGCCTCCGCGTCCTCCCGGTGCAGGGCCCGCGCCTCGGCCAGCGCCACCGCGGAGGCCGCCCCGGGGCCGGCCCCCTGCCCGACGGCCGCCCCATGGGCCCGCGCCACACGCCGCGCCCCGTACCCGAGGTTCACCGCGGTGGGCCGCGCCTGCCCCAGCAGCTCCGCAGCCCTCGCCACGTCGTCGCCGCGGGCAGCGGCCAGAGCCACTCCGTACCCGCCGGCGATGCCCAGCAGGGGCGCGCCGCGCACCGCCAGCGACTGGATCGCCCGAACCAGCGCGGGCACATCGGCACAGACCAACTCGACCTCTTCCGAGGGCAGCCGCGTCTGGTCGAGGAGCACCACCGCGGGACCTTCCGGTAGCTCGTCCCAGCGGAGTACGGAGAGGGCCGGGGGTTCGGAGCCCACCTGCGATTGCGCGTCCTGATCAACCATCTGCCCAGTCTGCCCGCTGCGGCGCCCGTACATGAAGGCGAGAAGGAGGTAGAGGGCCCGGCCCGCACCGGACCGTCGCGTGGCACGATGGCTGGCAACCTGCCGCCCCGATGAGCGGACAGGACCGTGAAGGAGCGACAATGAACGACTCGCCGGGCTGGGCCACGCCCGGATCTGCCCCCTCCGACGGCCAGGAGACAGGCATCCCCAGGCCCTCCCCGCCCGTCGACGGAAGCGGCCCCACCGGTCAATGGTCCCCCGCTCAGCCCCCTCCAGGGCAGTGGTCCCCACCGAGCGCTCCCGGTAACGGTCCCGGTGCACCCCCGCCCGCCCCCGGCTGGGGCGGCATGCCCCAGGGCCCCGGCTGGGGCCGGCCGCCGATGGCGGCGAAGCCCGGGGTCATCCCGCTCCGCCCGCTGGGCGTCGGCGAGATCCTCGACGGAGCCGTGTCCACGATGCGCGCCAACTGGCGCCCGGTGCTGGGCATCAGCCTCGCCGTCTCCGTGGTCACCGAGATCCTCGCCCTCCTCCTGCAGCGCTATCTCCTGCCGGATGCGACGTCGGTCGACGCGAACGCCGTCGGAGCCGAGGCCCTCCGCCAGGCCAGCGACTCGGCCCGGTCGGAACTGATCGCCACGGCGCCGGCCACGCTTCTCGCGATGATCGCCACGCTCATCACCACCTCGGTCCTCACCGTCGTGATCAGCCGGTCCGTGCTGGGCCGGACCGTGACGCTCTCCGAGGCGTGGGCCGAGGCCCGCCCCCGGCTCCTTCCGCTCCTCGGACTGACACTCCTGCTGAGCCTCATGAGCGTGGCCATCATGGCGGTGGCTCTGCTGCCCGGCTTCCTCCTGGGCGGCAACTCCGGGCTGGCACTGCTCTTCCTCGGCTTCATCGGCGCCTGCGCCGTCATCCTGTGGCTGATGATCCGCTTCACGCTCGCCGCTCCGGCGCTGATGCTGGAACGCCAGTCCGTCCTCACCTCGCTGCGCCGGTCCGCGAAACTCGTCAAGGGCAACTGGTGGCGAACGTTCGGCATCCTGGCACTCACGTACCTGCTGGTCCTCGTCGTGACCTTGATCATCGCCATTCCGTTCGGCATCATCGCCATCATGGCCGACAGCAACGGTCTGAACGAGTTCCTCAACAGCAGTTCGTCCGACTACGGCTGGCCGTTCCTCATCATCATGGGCATCGGCGAAGTGATCGTCTCGACGCTCACCTACCCCTTCACCGCGGGAGTGATGGCCCTCCTCTACGTGGACCAGCGCATCCGCCGCGAGGCACTCGACCTCGACCTCGCCAAGGCCGCGGGCGTGCCCGGCTACGACACCCCGCGGAGCTGATGCGGTGACGGGGGCGGGGGGCACCGCAGCGGCACGACGGCTCATCGGGGCGGACGAGGACATACCCGTGGACACCCCACGCCTCCCCGCCCGCGAAGCGGCGGAGAACGAACTGTCCGATCCGAAGTACCACGAACACGATCCGAACCTCCTCCAGCGTGGCCTCGACCGCTTCTGGGAATGGGTCGGCGACCTCTTCGACCGTGCCGCCGGGTCCGCGCCCGGCGGCCCGCTCGGGCTCGTCGTCCTCGCCCTCGTCGTCCTCGGTCTGGCAGCCGCCCTCTGGTGGCGGCTCGGCACACCACGGCGCACCGAGCGAACGGCGGAGGCCCTCTTCGGTGCCGTCACCCGCAGCGCTGCGGCGCACCGCGCCGCAGCCGAGGCCCACGCGGACGCCCACCGCTGGACCGAAGCCGTCCAGGAACGCATGCGGGCCGTCGTACGCTCCCTCGAGGACCGAGCGGTGCTCGACCCGCGCCCGGGCCGCACCGCCGACGAGGCAGCCGCGGAAGCCGGCCGGCTCATGCCCACGCACGCCACCGGCCTCCGCACCGCCGCCCGCACCTTCGACGACGTCACATACGGCGGCCGCACCGCCGACGAGGCGGCGTACCTGAGCCTGCGCACGCTGGACCTGGACCTCGAAGCCGCCAAGCCCCTGCTGACGGCAGTGCCGATCCGAGGGGCCGCCGGATGACCGGGACCACGACCGCCCCGACCGGCCCTCCCACCACCTCTGTTTCCCGCACCCCACGGCAGATCTGGCGGCGCGTCCAAGGGCTGCTGCTCGCCGTCCTCGTCCTGGTCGTCGCCGGTATCACGCTGGCCGCCGTCAACTCCGACGGCGGGCACGGCCGCCTCGATCCGCGCTCCACCGACCCCTACGGCAGCCGTGCCGTCGCCGAGCTCCTCAAGGACCGCGGCGTCTCCGTGGACGTCGTGACCACTCTCTACGACGCCACCGGCGCGGCCGGACCGGACACCACCCTTCTCGTCGCCGGCCCCAACGTCCTCACCCCCTACCAGCGGCTGCGCCTCCGTGAGGCCACCGACGGCTCCACCGGCCGCACGGTCCTCCTCGCCCCCGGGGCGTCGGCGGTCGACCTGCTGGCTCCGACGGCGAACGCGGCCCGATCCGTCCCGGTGGCCGCGCGCCCCGCCGTCTGCGACCTTCCCGCCGCACGCAGTGCGGGAACAGCTGACATGGGCGGCATCCGCTACAGCACGGACGTACGCGAAGCGACCTCCTGCTACCCCCACGACGGTCTCCCCTCCCTCCTCGTGCTCCCCGGACACGGAACCGGCGACACCGTCCTGCTCGGCTCCCCCGACATCCTGTACAACGACCGTCTCGACCAGCAGGGAAATGCCTCTCTCGCCCTGCAACTCCTCGGCTCCCGCCCGCATCTCGTCTGGTACCTCCCCTCGCTCACCGATCCCTCCGCCACCGAAGGCGGCCCGGCCGGAGAAGACGGGGACGACAGCAGTGACGAAGGTGTCGAAGGCGAGAGCGGCTTCATCGGCCTCATCCCCTCCGGCTGGCTCTGGGGCACCCTTCAACTGGCCCTCGCCGCCGTCCTCGCCGCCATCTGGCGCGCGCGCCGTCTGGGCCCCCTGGTCACCGAACGCCTGCCCGTGGCCATCCGCGCCTCCGAATCCACCGAGGGCCGAGCACGCCTCTACCGCAAGGCGAACGCCCGCGACCGCGCCGCAGCCACGTTGCGCTCCGCCACACGTGTCCGCATCGCTCCGCTTCTCGGGGTGTCCCCCCGTGACGCGGAGTCCCCAGAGGTCCTCCTCCCCGCCCTCTCCGCGCGCCTCACCACCCCTGCCGGCGACCTCACCGCCCTGCTCTTCGGCCGGGCTCCGGCCGATGACGCCGCGCTCGTACGTCTGACCACCCAACTCGACGCCCTCGAAAGAGAGGTACGCACTTCATGAGCGCCCCGACCCCGGAGCCCGCCGAGGCTGCCGTGACCGCAGGGACCCAGACGGCCCCCGCGTTCTCCGACAGTTCTCGTGCGTCGCTGGAAGCTTTGCGTTCCGAGATCGCCAAGGCCGTGGTCGGCCAGGACCCGGCTGTCACCGGCCTCGTCGTCGCGCTGCTCTGCCGGGGCCATGTCCTGCTCGAAGGCGTCCCAGGAGTTGCCAAGACCCTTCTGGTCCGCGCTCTTGCGGCCTCACTCGAACTGGACACCAAGCGCGTCCAGTTCACCCCGGACCTGATGCCGAGCGATGTCACCGGCTCGCTCGTCTACGACGCCCGCACCGCCGAGTTCTCCTTCCAGCCCGGACCGGTCTTCACCAACCTCCTGATCGCCGACGAGATCAACCGCACCCCTCCCAAGACACAGTCCTCACTGCTGGAAGCGATGGAGGAACGCCAGGTCACCGTTGACGGGTCCCCCCGTGCGCTGCCCGACCCCTTCCTTGTCGCAGCCACCCAGAACCCGGTCGAGTACGAAGGCACCTACCCGCTGCCCGAGGCCCAGTTGGACCGCTTCCTCCTCAAGCTGACGGTGCCCCTGCCGACACGGGAGGACGAGATCAACGTCCTCACACGCCACGCGGACGGATTCAATCCGCGTGACCTCAAGGCGGCGGGCATACGCCCCGTGGCCGGGCCGGCCGATCTCGAAGCCGCACGCGCCGCCGTCGCCAAGACCTCGGTCTCCCCCGAGATCGCCGCCTACGTCGTCGATATCTGCCGTGCCACGCGCGAATCCCCCTCGCTCACCCTCGGCGCCTCCCCCCGAGGAGCCACCGCACTGCTCTCCACCGCACGCGCCTGGGCCTGGCTCACCGGCCGGGACTACGTCACCCCGGACGATGTGAAGGCCCTCGCGCTTCCCACGCTCCGGCATCGCATCCAACTGCGGCCGGAAGCCGAGATGGAGGGAGTCACCCCCGACTCCGTCATCACGGCTGTGCTCGCCCACGTGCCCGTCCCCCGATGAGGCGGTGACCATGGCCCTCACCGGACGAACTGCGCTGCTGGCCGCTCTGGGGTCACTCCCCGTAGGCATCCTGGTACCTGGTTGGATCGGGATGCTCGCGGTGAATGTCCCCCTCACACTGGCAATTCTGTGCGACTACGCCCTGGCAGCGCCAGTGCGTACGCTGCAGTTCACCCGATCCGGTGACACATCCGTTCGACTCGGAGAAACGGCAGCGGTGCAACTCACCGTGACCAACCCTTCGGGTCGTCCCCTCCGCGCACACGTGCGTGATGCCTGGCCCCCCAGCAGCTGGACCACGGATGCCGAACGGGCAGCGGCCCGGCACGCGTGCACCGTGCCCGCCGGCGAACGCCGCCGCCTCACCACCCTCGTCCGTCCCGCCCGGCGGGGGGACCGCCGGGCGGAGCGTGTCACCGTCCGCTCCTTCGGGCCGCTGGGGCTCGCGGCCCGTCAGGGCAACCACCATGTGCCCTGGGTGGTCCGGGTGCTGCCCCCGTTCACCAGCCGCAAGCATCTGCCCTCGCGGCTGGCCAGACTCCGCGAACTCGACGGCCGCACCAGTGTGCTGACACGCGGCGAAGGCACCGAGTTCGACAGCCTGCGTGCCTACGTACCGGGGGACGACACCCGTTCCATCGACTGGCGGGCCACCGCGCGCCAGTCAACCGTTGCCGTACGCACCTGGCGTCCCGAGCGTGACCGCCACATCCTCCTCGTCCTCGACACGGGACGCACTTCGGCCGGCCGGGTGGGCGATGTGCCCCGCCTCGACGCGGCCATGGACGCGGCCCTGCTGCTCACCGCTCTCGCCACGCGTGCGGGCGATCGTGTGAACCTCCTCGCCTACGACCGAAAGATCCGGACCCAGGTGCGGGGCAGGGCCGCCGGAGGCGATGTCCTGTCGACGGTCGTCGGTGCCCTGGCACCGCTGGAACCGGAGCTCGTGGAGACCGACGCACGCGGTCTCAGCAAGGCGGCTCTGGCGAGCGCTCCCCACCGCTCCCTGATCGTGCTGTTCACAGGCCTGGACGCCGCTCCCATCGAGGAAGGGCTGCTCCCGGTGCTCCCCCAGCTCACGAAGCGCCACACGGTGCTGGTGGCCGCGGTAGCGGATCCTCACGTCGAGACGATGACGCACGCGCGGGGCAGTGTGGACGCGGTGTATGACGCCGCGGCCGGCACACAGACGCAGGCTAAGCGCCGCGGTACGGCGGACCAGCTACGCCGTCATGGCGTCGTGGTCGTCGACGCGGCTCCGGCCGACCTCGCACCTGCCGTAGCCGACGCCTACCTCGCGTTGAAAGCGGCTGGCCGGCTCTAGGCCCGTGCCCAGGACCGTCCGTCCACCCGCAGCACCCGCTCGTCCCCCATCGGTAGATCCCTCCTCGACGCCTCAATGTCTCAGTGCCTCGATCACGTTGACAGACGCCCTCGATGCATCAGCACGAGGGCCGACGAAGTCGGGCGGGGTGGGCTGGACCCCGATGAGGTCCACCCTTCAGTTCTGCGGACGAGAGGTCAAGGAGCCCTTCGCGCTCGCCTCTCCCTGGGGTGAGGGGCCCACGAGTGCCTGGCCCTCTCCGCGAGCGGAGGCAGGGATCGTGGGTCAGGTCGAGTCTTCGATGGCACCTCGTGCCCGCAGCGCCTTCCCTCACGGTCCGGGTCGGGGGACCTCGGACTGCAGCGGGCGCGCGCGTCTCACCCGGACCGGGTTTCACGGCCGCGGTGACCCGGATGTCCGCGTCGACGCGGCCGCTCACGAAAGAGCAAGCCGTGGCGTCGTATCTGTCACGCAGGGCAGCCGGGCGTTTCGGTGCCGCACCGGCAGTCCCACCGGTCGTGCGGCAGCACCTTCCCCGGTCGCCCTGGCCGAGAGCTGGAAACGACGATGCGAGGTGCCGAGCCAGGTGCATGCCGTGCCGTGACAGTTCATGAGCCTGCGGCAAAAAGCGGGCCGCGGCATCCCTCGCGTCGTATCGGAAGCCGTCCCCATCTGCTCCGAAGAACGAGCTTCAGCAGATGGCCCCTGCGCCTCGATGATCAGCGTGATCACGCCTCTCGGAGCCGGCTGATCCGAGCCGGGCATCCATCGAAAACGGCTCCGGAACGCAGAAAAGCCCCGTGCCACAAGGGCACGGGGCTTTCCCGGAATAATTGTTCGGCGGCGTCCTACTCTCCCACAGGGTCCCCCCTGCAGTACCATCGGCGCTGAAAGGCTTAGCTTCCGGGTTCGGAATGTAACCGGGCGTTTCCCTAACGCAATGACCACCGAAACACTATGAAATTAACCAACACCGGATGAAAACACGGCCGTTCGTTATTTCAGAACTAACACAGTGGACGCGAGCAACTGAGGACAAGCCCTCGGCCTATTAGTACCAGTCAGCTCCACCCGTTACCGGGCTTCCACATCTGGCCTATCAACCCAGTCGTCTACTGGGAGCCTTAACCACTCAAGGTGGTGGGAATACTCATCTCGAAGCAGGCTTCCCGCTTAGATGCTTTCAGCGGTTATCCTTTCCGAACGTAGCCAACCAGCCATGCCCTTGGCAGGACAACTGGCACACCAGAGGTTCGTCCGTCCCGGTCCTCTCGTACTAGGGACAGCCCTTCTCAATATTCCTACGCGCACAGCGGATAGGGACCGAACTGTCTCACGACGTTCTAAACCCAGCTCGCGTACCGCTTTAATGGGCGAACAGCCCAACCCTTGGGACCGACTCCAGCCCCAGGATGCGACGAGCCGACATCGAGGTGCCAAACCATCCCGTCGATATGGACTCTTGGGGAAGATCAGCCTGTTATCCCCGGGGTACCTTTTATCCGTTGAGCGACAGCGCTTCCACAAGCCACTGCCGGATCACTAGTCCCGACTTTCGTCCCTGCTCGACCCGTCGGTCTCACAGTCAAGCTCCCTTGTGCACTTACACTCAACACCTGATTGCCAACCAGGCTGAGGGAACCTTTGGGCGCCTCCGTTACTCTTTAGGAGGCAACCGCCCCAGTTAAACTACCCATCAGACACTGTCCCTGATCCGGATCACGGACCCAGGTTAGACATCCAGCACGACCAGAGTGGTATTTCAACGACGACTCCACAACCACTGGCGTGGCCGCTTCAAAGTCTCCCACCTATCCTACACAAGCCGAACCGAACACCAATATCAAACTATAGTAAAGGTCCCGGGGTCTTTCCGTCCTGCTGCGCGAAACGAGCATCTTTACTCGTAGTGCAATTTCACCGGGCCTATGGTTGAGACAGTCGAGAAGTCGTTACGCCATTCGTGCAGGTCGGAACTTACCCGACAAGGAATTTCGCTACCTTAGGATGGTTATAGTTACCACCGCCGTTTACTGGCGCTTAAGTTCTCAGCTTCGCACACCCGAAAGTGCACTAACCGGTCCCCTTAACGTTCCAGCACCGGGCAGGCGTCAGTCCGTATACATCGCCTTACGGCTTCGCACGGACCTGTGTTTTTAGTAAACAGTCGCTTCTCGCTGGTCTCTGCGGCCACCCCCAGCTCACCGAGTAAATCGGATCACCAGTGATGGCCCCCCTTCTCCCGAAGTTACGGGGGCATTTTGCCGAGTTCCTTAACCATAGTTCACCCGAACGCCTCGGTATTCTCTACCTGACTACCTGAGTCGGTTTAGGGTACGGGCCGCCATGAAACTCGCTAGAGGCTTTTCTCGACAGCATAGGATCATCCACTTCACCACAATCGGCTCGGCATCAGGTCTCAGCCTTAATGTGTGACGGATTTACCTACCACACGGCCTACACCCTTACCCCGGGACTACCACCGCCCGGGCTGGACTACCTTCCTGCGTCACCCCATCGCTTACCTAGTACAAGTCTGGTTCATCGGCTCCACCACTACCCTCAACTCCGAAGAGATCGGGCCGGCTTCACGGACTTAGCATCGCCTGATTCAGTATTGGGCGTTTCAAAGCGGGTACCGGAATATCAACCGGTTGTCCATCGACTACGCCTGTCGGCCTCGCCTTAGGTCCCGACTTACCCTGGGCAGATCAGCTTGACCCAGGAACCCTTAGTCAATCGGCGCACACGTTTCTCACGTGTGTATCGCTACTCATGCCTGCATTCTCACTCGTGAACCGTCCACAACTCGCTTCCGCGGCTGCTTCACCCGGCACACGACGCTCCCCTACCCATCCATACGGGCGTTGGCCCTATGTGTATGAATGACACGACTTCGGCGGTACGCTTGAGCCCCGCTACATTGTCGGCGCGGAATCACTTGACCAGTGAGCTATTACGCACTCTTTCAAGGGTGGCTGCTTCTAAGCCAACCTCCTGGTTGTCTCTGCGACTCCACATCCTTTCCCACTTAGCGTACGCTTAGGGGCCTTAGTCGATGCTCTGGGCTGTTTCCCTCTCGACCATGGAGCTTATCCCCCACAGTCTCACTGCCGTGCTCTCACTTACCGGCATTCGGAGTTTGGCTAAGGTCAGTAACCCGGTAGGGCCCATCGCCTATCCAGTGCTCTACCTCCGGCAAGAAACACACGACGCTGCACCTAAATGCATTTCGGGGAGAACCAGCTATCACGGAGTTTGATTGGCCTTTCACCCCTAACCACAGGTCATCCCCCAGGTTTTCAACCCTGGTGGGTTCGGTCCTCCACGAAGTCTTACCTCCGCTTCAACCTGCCCATGGCTAGATCACTCCGCTTCGGGTCTAGAGCGTGCAACTCAATCGCCCTATTCGGACTCGCTTTCGCTACGGCTTCCCCACACGGGTTAACCTCGCTACACACCGCTAACTCGCAGGCTCATTCTTCAAAAGGCACGCAGTCACGACTGCTGTTCCGAAGAACAACAGCGACGCTCCCACGGCTTGTAGGCACACGGTTTCAGGTACTATTTCACTCCGCTCCCGCGGTACTTTTCACCATTCCCTCACGGTACTATCCGCTATCGGTCACCAGGGAATATTTAGGCTTAGCGGGTGGTCCCGCCAGATTCACACGGGATTTCTCGGGCCCCGTGCTACTTGGGTGTCTCTTAAACGAGCCGTTGATGTTTCAGCTACGGGGGTCTTACCCTCTACGCCGGACCTTTCGCATGTCCTTCGCCTACACCAACGGTTTCTGACTCGTCTCACAGTCGGCAGACTATGAAAAAGAGATCCCACAACCCCGTATGCGCAACCCCTGCCGGGTATCACACACATACGGTTTGGCCTCATCCGGTTTCGCTCGCCACTACTCCCGGAATCACGGTTGTTTTCTCTTCCTGCGGGTACTGAGATGTTTCACTTCCCCGCGTTCCCTCCACACTGCCTATGTGTTCAGCAGCGGGTGACAGCCCATGACGACTGCCGGGTTTCCCCATTCGGAAACCCCCGGATCAAAGCTTGGTTGACAGCTCCCCGGGGACTATCGTGGCCTCCCACGTCCTTCATCGGTTCCTGGTGCCAAGGCATCCACCGTGCGCCCTTAAAAACTTGGCCACAGATGCTCGCGTCCACTGTGCAGTTCTCAAACAACGACCAGCCACCCATCACCCCGTTCCTGAGAACGAGTTCACTGGGGCCGGCAACCGAAGATCGTGACTCAACGAGCCCGTACCTTCAGATACCCAACAGCGTGCCCGACCCAACCGATCCTCTTCACTTTCCACGCCGAAGCAGTACTCATGAAAACAACCTGTTGTGCCGAATAGTCAACGTTCCACCCATGAGCAACCACCGTCGAACATTTGCCGACGTAATGGTCTCTGGATTCCCCGAAGGAAACCTAGATGCTCCTTAGAAAGGAGGTGATCCAGCCGCACCTTCCGGTACGGCTACCTTGTTACGACTTCGTCCCAATCGCCAGTCCCACCTTCGACAGCTCCCTCCCACAAGGGGTTGGGCCACCGGCTTCGGGTGTTACCGACTTTCGTGACGTGACGGGCGGTGTGTACAAGGCCCGGGAACGTATTCACCGCAGCAATGCTGATCTGCGATTACTAGCAACTCCGACTTCATGGGGTCGAGTTGCAGACCCCAATCCGAACTGAGACCGGCTTTTTGAGATTCGCTCCGCCTCGCGGCATCGCAGCTCATTGTACCGGCCATTGTAGCACGTGTGCAGCCCAAGACATAAGGGGCATGATGACTTGACGTCGTCCCCACCTTCCTCCGAGTTGACCCCGGCAGTCTCCTGTGAGTCCCCATCACCCCGAAGGGCATGCTGGCAACACAGAACAAGGGTTGCGCTCGTTGCGGGACTTAACCCAACATCTCACGACACGAGCTGACGACAGCCATGCACCACCTGTATACCGACCACAAGGGGGGCACCATCTCTGATGCTTTCCGGTATATGTCAAGCCTTGGTAAGGTTCTTCGCGTTGCGTCGAATTAAGCCACATGCTCCGCTGCTTGTGCGGGCCCCCGTCAATTCCTTTGAGTTTTAGCCTTGCGGCCGTACTCCCCAGGCGGGGAACTTAATGCGTTAGCTGCGGCACCGACGACGTGGAATGTCGCCAACACCTAGTTCCCAACGTTTACGGCGTGGACTACCAGGGTATCTAATCCTGTTCGCTCCCCACGCTTTCGCTCCTCAGCGTCAGTAATGGCCCAGAGATCCGCCTTCGCCACCGGTGTTCCTCCTGATATCTGCGCATTTCACCGCTACACCAGGAATTCCGATCTCCCCTACCACACTCTAGCTAGCCCGTATCGAATGCAGACTCGGGGTTAAGCCCCGAGCTTTCACATCCGACGTGACAAGCCGCCTACGAGCTCTTTACGCCCAATAATTCCGGACAACGCTCGCACCCTACGTATTACCGCGGCTGCTGGCACGTAGTTAGCCGGTGCTTCTTCTGCAGGTACCGTCACTTGCGCTTCTTCCCTGCTGAAAGAGGTTTACAACCCGAAGGCCGTCATCCCTCACGCGGCGTCGCTGCATCAGGCTTTCGCCCATTGTGCAATATTCCCCACTGCTGCCTCCCGTAGGAGTCTGGGCCGTGTCTCAGTCCCAGTGTGGCCGGTCGCCCTCTCAGGCCGGCTACCCGTCGTCGCCTTGGTAGGCCATTACCCCACCAACAAGCTGATAGGCCGCGGGCTCATCCTTCACCGCCGGAGCTTTTAACCCCGCCCCATGAGGGACAGAGTGTTATCCGGTATTAGACCCCGTTTCCAGGGCTTGTCCCAGAGTGAAGGGCAGATTGCCCACGTGTTACTCACCCGTTCGCCACTAATCCACCCCGAAGGGCTTCATCGTTCGACTTGCATGTGTTAAGCACGCCGCCAGCGTTCGTCCTGAGCCAGGATCAAACTCTCCATGAATGTTTTCCCGTAATCGGGAGAGCACCATAGAAGAGCGGGACAACCAACCGGAATAGGGCTGGTCATCCACAGCGTCCTCGCTGATGTTGCCTACCCGCCACATGGGCCAGTAGGACTTCAAAGGAACCACCAACCCACCGAAGTGGGCCGGAGTATCAACAAATTTGGCGTTGACTTTTGGCACGCTGTTGAGTTCTCAAGGAACGGACGCTTCCTTCGGTCCCGTTTCACCGGGGCCCTCCGGGCGCTTCCCTTCGTTCTTGCGTTTCCGACTCTATCAGACTCTTTCGTGTCCGATTCCCGGTCGAAGCGGGCCCCCTGCGAGCAGAGGATTTACGCTTTCCAGTTCTTCGCTTTCGCGTTTCCCTTTCCGGCGAGTCCGACTTTACCAGACTCTTTTCCGTTCCGTTTCCGGTCCGAATTTGATTCCGGTGGCCAGTTGGAGCGGCCTTTGCCTTTCGGCTGACTCGACTTTATCAGAAGCATTTCGACCGAAGCTAATCGGCGTATCTGCTCGCTCAAAGAGAGGAATCGATCGGCTCCGCGAGGATCTCGTCCCCAGCAAGAGCGAAATGAACTCTAACCTGTGCATCCGAACCGTGTCCAGTTCGCTGCAACCGTTAAAATCTACCTCCCCACGCGCACTGTGTCAACAGTTTTTGTGGGCGAGGGAGACACTAGCAGGTCAGCGCCCCTGGATGCACATCTGCGCTCACGCCGCGGAGGGCAGTTCCGCGCTGCGTTCGGCAGCCTCGAGATCGCCCGTGTCCCCGGTCCTGGCCGCCCGCCCGCCGAGGACGTAGACGTAAGCGAGAAAGACCAGCTCAGCGCCGATTCCGATGGCGATCCGAGCCCAGGTGGGGAGACCCGACGGGGTCACAAAGCCCTCGATGACTCCGGAGACGAACAGGACCAGGGCCAGACCGATGGCCATGCCGAGGGCGGCGCGGCCCTGCTCGGCCAGGGCGGAGCGCCTGGTGCGGGGCCCCGGGTCGATGACCGTCCAGCCGAGGCGCAGTCCGGTGCCGGCCGCGACGAAGACCGCGGTCAGCTCCAGCAGGCCGTGCGGCAGTACGAGCCCCAGGAACGTGTCCAGCCGGCCGGCCGATGACATCAGGCCGATGCCGACGCCCAGGTTGAGCACGTTGACGAAGAGGATCCAGATCACGGGTATGCAGAGGAAGGCGCCCAGCACCAGGCACATCGCTGCGGCTTGCGCGTTGTTCGTCCAGACCTGGGCGGCGAACGAGGCGGCCGGGTGGCTGGAGTAGTAGGTCTCGTACTCCCCGCCGGGACGCGTGAGGCTGCGGAGGTCCTCCGGGGCGGCGATCGCGGCCTGTACGTCCGGGTGCGCGCCGATCCACCAGCCGATGACGGCCGCCAGGAGCGTGGAGAGCACCGCCGTGGGAATCCACCAGTGCCGCGAGCGGTAGACGGCCGCGGGGAACCCGGCGGTCAGGAAGCGCACGGCGTCACGCCACGAGGCGCGGCGCGTCCCGGTGACGGTGGAACGGGCACGGGCCACGAGCTGGGTGAGGCGCGCGGTCAGCAGGGGGTCCGGCGCGCTGGACCGGATCAGGGACAGGTGCGTGGCCGTGCGCTGGTAGAGGGCGACGAGTTCGTCCGCCTCCGCGCCGGTCAGGTTCCGTCCTCGGTGCAGAAGGTGGTCCAGGCGGTCCCACTCGGTGCGGTGGGTGGTCACGAAGACGTCGAGATCCATGGTCGGCTGCTGCTCCAGGCATGGGTGCGTACGGGTCCGTACTGCGGCGGCGCGCTGCGGGCCAGCTTGGCAGACTGTGGGCCCGAGGGGCAGGGAAGGGCGGCGAAGGGTGGGCGGCGATGAATGAGCTCGTGACCGGGGATGCGGTCGTACTGGGGTTGCAGCCGGCGAGGCTGCCGAGCCGGGCGTTGGCGATCGCCATCGATCTTGCGGTCGTCCTGACGGTTTTTGTTCTCATATCCATTGGTCTGGCTGTGGCGACCGTGAGCCTCGACGAGGCGGCGAGTGCCGCGATCGCTGTCGCGACCTTCCTTCTTGTGCTGGTCGGCGGGCCGATCGCCGTCGAGACACTGAGCCAGGGCCGTTCCCTGGGAAAGCTGGCCTGCGGACTTCGCGTGGTGCGGGACGACGGCGGGCCCATCCGGTTCCGGCACGCGCTGGTGCGGGGGTCCATGGGCGTGGTCGAGATCCTGGGGACGTTCGGCGTCGTGGCCTGTACCGCTTCCCTGGTGTCGGCCCGGGGCCGACGCATCGGCGACGTGTTCGCGGGAACCCTCGTCGTGCGTGAGCGGGTACCGACCGGGCGGGCCGTCGCCGTGCCGCCGCCGCCTCCCTGGCTGGTGGGGCGCTTCGCACCACTCGACCTTTCGGCGGTGCCGGACGATCTCTGGCTGGCGATCCGCCAATACCTGACCCGCATGCACCAGCTCGACGCCGCAGTGGGCCGGTCGATCGCCGAGCGGCTGTCCGGAGACCTCGCCGCCCGTACCGGCGTTCCCGTGCCTCAGGGTGTGCCGGCTGCCGCGTACCTGGCGGCGGTGGTGAACGAGCGGCAGGCGAGGGACGTCAGGCGGGTGGCCTCGGCCGCCCGCCTGAACCACCCGCCTCAGACGCCGGTGCCCGTGGCCTCCCCGGTCGGAACCCCGTCGGGGCCGGCCCGGCCCGGAGGTCTGCCGCTGCCCGGTGGGCCGACCGCTGGCCCGCGCGCAGCCTCGCCGTGGGACGTCCGGCCGGCCGGGGACGACGTGCCGCACACCGCTCCGGCCCCGCCGGTGACCGCCCCTCCCCGTGCCGGTACGGCGCCGGCGGAAGGAACAGGAGGAGCGGGAGGCCCCGAAGGGCCGCGCACCACCGGGTTCGCTCCCCCTGCCTAGTGAGGCGGGGCCGGGGGTGAAGGCGGTGACTCCAGGTGCTCCAGCTCGATGCCGGGAGCGGCCAGGACCACGTCCCCGGCCAGGTGCACCGCGTGCTGTTCGCCGGTGTCCAGGGCGTTGACCTGGTATTCGTCCACGATCAGAGGGCCGTTGTCAGTGGCGTGCGCTTCACTGTTCACCAGGGCCCAGGACTGGTCGACGGTTCGGGGCGCGAGGACCGGGTCCGTGAAGGTGACCAGACGGACCCGGGTCGTGGGGGAATCGGGGGTGAGGCGCAGGAGCCGGGCGGTGGAGACGAGGAAAGCGGGGGACGTGCCGGAGAAGGAATGGGCGCGGACATTGCCTTCGGTGGCGTGAGCACCCGTCGGATCGGTCCGCACCCAGGTGACTCCGTCGAGGGCGGCGCCACGGATCTGCCAGCTCGATGCGTGCAGTTCGAGGCGGATGGGGCGGCCGAGTTCGTCCAGGGCCAGGTCGACGGAGCCCAGGTGTGTGCCGGAGGGGGCCGTGGTCTGCGAGACGTAGCGCCAGCCGGAGGGCCCCGGGGCGCAGTGGAAGTGTTCTTCGCCGAGGGGGGTGTGGTCGTGGAGATCGTGGAGCGAATAACGGCCGCGGGGCATGGGGTCCTTCGGGTTCCTCGGGCTGTGCGGGTGCGGTACGGGACAGGCCCCCGCCACGGGGGTGCGGGGGCCTGCGCTCGTACTGCTGCTGAGTAGTCCGCCGGCCGGCGGACTGCTCAGTAGCGGTAGAGGTCGGACTTGTACGGGCCCTCGACGGGGACACCGATGTAGTCGGCCTGCTCGGGACGCAGGGTCGTGAGCCTGACACCCAGCGCGTCGAGGTGCAGGCGGGCGACCTTCTCGTCCAGGTGCTTGGGCAGCACGTAGACATCGGTCGGGTACGCCTCGGGCTTCGTGAACAGCTCGATCTGGGCCAGGGTCTGGTCCGCGAACGAGTTGGACATGACGAACGAGGGGTGACCGGTGGCGTTGCCCAGGTTCAGCAGGCGGCCCTCGGACAGCACGATCAGGACCTTGCCGTCGGCGAACGTCCAGGTGTGGACCTGCGGCTTGACCTCGTCCTTGACGATGCCGTCGATCCTGGCCAGGCCGGCCATGTCGATCTCGTTGTCGAAGTGACCGATGTTCCCGACGATGGCCTGGTGCTTCATCCGGGCCATGTCACCGGCCATGATGATGTCCTTGTTGCCCGTCGTGGTGACGAAGATGTCGGCGGTCTCCACGACGTCGTCGAGCGTGGCGACCTGGTAGCCGTCCATCGCGGCCTGCAGGGCGCAGATCGGGTCGATCTCGGTGATGATCACCCGGGCACCCTGGCCTCGGAGGGACTCCGCACAGCCCTTGCCGACGTCGCCGTAGCCGCAGACGACGGCGGTCTTGCCGCCGATCAGGACGTCGGTGGCGCGGTTGATGCCGTCGATCAGCGAGTGGCGGCAGCCGTACTTGTTGTCGAACTTCGACTTGGTGACGGCGTCGTTGACGTTGATCGCCGGGAACAGGAGGGTGCCGTCGCGGTGCATCTCGTACAGCCGGTGCACACCGGTCGTGGTCTCCTCGGTGACGCCGCGGATCTCG
This sequence comes from Streptomyces clavifer, assembly GCF_036345975.1. Taxonomy (NCBI): domain Bacteria; kingdom Bacillati; phylum Actinomycetota; class Actinomycetes; order Kitasatosporales; family Streptomycetaceae; genus Streptomyces; species Streptomyces clavifer. The sequence goes on from NZ_CP107793.1 coordinate 3,016,250, forward strand.
GACGCCAGCTGCGTCCACTTCTGCGGGGCCTCGCCGAGGGTGCGGTTCAGCAGGGTGAGGATGTACGCGTACTCCTCGCTGTCCGCGGTCGACGGGTCCGGGGCCGCGCCCGCCTTCTCGAACTCGACGCCCTTGTGGACGAGGAGGGTGGCGTCACCACCGTCGTCGAGGATCATGTTCGGGCCGCCGGTGGGGGTGTTCGGCCAGGTCAGTGCCTGCTCCGTGCACCACCAGTACTCCTCCAGGGTCTCGCCCTTCCAGGCGAAGACCGGGACGCCGGCGGGGGCATCCGGGGTGCCGTTCGGGCCGACGGCGATGGCGGCGGCCGCGTGGTCCTGGGTGGAGAAGATGTTGCAGGAGGCCCAGCGGACCTCGGCGCCCAGAGCGACGAGGGTCTCGATGAGCACCGCGGTCTGCACCGTCATGTGCAGCGAGCCGGTGACGCGGGCGCCGGCCAGCGGCTGCGTGGCGGCGTACTCCTTGCGGATCGACATCAGGCCGGGCATCTCGTGCTCGGCGAGGGTGATCTCCTTGCGCCCGAAGGGGGCGAGGGAGAGGTCGGCGACCTTGAAGTCCTGGCGATTGGCGGCCGTCGTCATAACGGGCTGCTCCTCGTGATGGGTCGAGGGTGGGATGGCTGGCTCTGCGGCGGAGCAGGCACAGGAATGCCCGGGCCATCGCAGTGCAGTCCGTCGGAGGCCCTCTCTCCCTCGGCCGGCCCGCACCTGCGAGCCGATCGACCGCCATCAGCAGCGACGTCTGGTACTCCGACGAATCTACACCGAACGGCCCAGTGAGCCCCAGCCCGTCCGGGCATCCGGGTCGCTCACGGGGCCGTTCGGGGCCGGTCCTCAGCAGGTCAGTGGCCGGATCCTGCCGCTGCCTCGGGAGGCGTGGTGCCGCCCGGAGCCTTGCCCGGGTTGGTGCCTGCCTCGGCGGCGGCCTCGTCGTAGATGTCCGGCTCCAGGTAGATGACCCGGGCGATCGGCACGGCGTCACGGATCCGGTTCTCCGCGGCGTTGATCGCTTCCGCGACCTCGGCCGCGGACTCCTCGGCACGTACCGCGATCTTGGCCGCCACGAGCAGTTCCTCCGGGCCGAGGTGGAGCGTGCGCATGTGGATGACGCGGGTGACGGTGTCGCCGTCGACCACCGCTGCCCGGATCTTCTCGACGTCCTCGATACCGGCCGCCTCACCGAGCAGCAGCGACTTCGTCTCCGCGGCGAGGACGATCGCGATGACGATCAGCAGGATGCCGATGCAGAGGGTGCCGATGCCGTCCCACACGCCGTTCCCGGTGCCCAGGGCCAGACCGACGCCCGCGAGAGCCAGGATCAGACCGACGAGCGCACCGAGGTCCTCGAGGAGGACGACGGGCAGCTCGGGCGCTTTGGCACGGCGGACGAACTGCGTCCAGGAGAGCTTGCCGCGGGTCAGGTTGGACTCGACGATCGCCGTGCGGAACGAGAAGCTCTCGGCGATGATCGCGAAGACCAGCACGCCGACCGGCCAGTACCAGGCCTCGATCTGGTGCGGGTCCTTGATCTTCTCGTAGCCCTCGTAGATCGCGAACATGCCGCCGACGGAGAACAGCACGATGGAGACGAGGAACGCGTAGATGTAGCGCTCGCGCCCGTAGCCGAACGGGTGCTGGGGGGTCGCTTCGCGCTGGGCCTTCTTGCCGCCGAGCAGCAGGAGTCCCTGGTTTCCGGAGTCCGCGAGCGAGTGGACGCTCTCCGCGAGCATCGATGACGAGCCACTGAAGAGGAACGCCACGAATTTGGCCACTGCGATGGCGAGGTTGGCGGCGAGTGCCGCCACGATCGCCTTGGTTCCGCCCGACGCGCTCATGGGTGCCTGGTGTCCCTTCCCTCGGTGCTGCGGCACTGCGCCGCGGTACGGCCGGACATTGTTGCAGCCGATTGCGCGGACAGTACGTCAGACCACCACGGTGGAGCGGAAGAGCGTTCCCGTACCTGCCACTTCGACCGATTCGTCCGCCGGGACGAACACGGATTCGCCCGGCGCGAGGGTGAATTCGCCCGCGCGGGGGGCACCGGCCGTGCAGAGAAGGATCTGCGGGGTGTCCGTCGTCAGGTCGACAGGTGTCCCGCCGGCCGCCAGGACGTAGCGCGACAGCCGGAATTCGTCGACCGGCGTCTCGTAGACCTCTTCGCCGGTGGGCGAGGCCTCGGGCCGCAGAATGCCGGGCTCGGTGGCCTCGAAGCGGACGATGCGCAGCAGTTCGGGAACGTCGACGTGCTTGGGGGTCAGCCCGCAGCGGAGCACGTTGTCGGAGTTGGCCATGATCTCGACGCCGAGGCCGCCGAGGTAGGCGTGCGGCACTCCCGACCCGAGGTACATGGCCTCGCCGGGCTGCAGTTGTACGTAGTTCAGCAGCATGGCCGCGATGACACCGGGGTCACCGGGGTAGTGGTGCGCGATCCGCGCGTACGGGGCATGGGTGCCACCGAGCCGCTCGGCGGCCTCGGCCGCCTCGTCGACCGTGTCGGCCATCTCGGCAGGGTCGGCCGTGAGGATCGCCGTGAGCACCTCGCGCAGGGCCGCGTCCTCGGGACGGGCGCGGAGCAGGTCCACGTACGGCTTCAGGGAGTCGACACCCAGGGCGGCCATGGCGTCGGCCGCCTCGGCGGGCCTGCGGAAGCCGCACAGGCCGTCGAACGGAGTGAGCGCACAGATCAGCTCGGGTTTGTGGTTGGCGTCCTTGTACGTGCGCCGGGGCGCGTCGATCGGGACGCCACGCCTCTCCTCGTCCGCGTACCCCTGCTGTGCCTGTACGAGGTCGGGGTGGACCTGGAGCGAGAGCGGGGCTCCTGCCGCGAGGAGCTTGAGCAGGAAGGGGAGGCGGGGGCCGAAGACGCGTACGGCCCCCGGGCCCAGTTCGCGTTCGGGGTCCGCCGCGATGACCTCGGTGAGGGACTGCTCGGCGACGTCGTGGTCCGCGACGTCACGGCCCGCGGAGGCGCCGGTGCCGGGCCCGCCGGCCCCGGCGGCCGTGGGGCGGGTGACGCGGGAGGGTGCTCCCGGGTGGGCTCCCATCCACATCTCGGCCTGCGGTTCGCCGGTGGGGGCGACGCCGAGCAGCTCGGGGATGGCCGTGGTGGAGCCCCAGGCGTAGGGGCGCACGGTGTTGGAGAGCCGGTCCATGGAAGTTCGTCCTCGTGGGATGCGCGCGGCGGTCTGCCGGACAGGGAAACAGGCTGGGGGAACGGGAGGGGAAACGGCGCGGGAAGTGCGGCCGTCACTCCCGGTTGTCTGCGGCCAGGGACAGGTAGACGGCGGCGAAGTCGGTGACCGCGAGGAGCTCGGCGAGCGCTTCGAGCTCGCCGCCCTCCTCGGGTTCGAGCTCGCTGATGGCCGTGTCGTGGCTGAGGGCCAGCTCGCGGGCGGCCGGCCCCGCGGTGAGACCGCCGGCGGGCCGGTCACGGAGCAGGACCACGCGGGCCCGCATCGCTTCGGGCTCGTCCACCCGGTCGCGGAAGAAGTCGTCGGGGTCGGCCCCCGCGGCGAACGCACCGGCGAGCAGCGTCCCGTGGGAGGGCAGCGCCTCGGGGAGCTCCTTCACGAGGGCGGGGCGGCCGGCGAGCTCGGCCAGCACGGCTGCGAAACGCCGCCCGACCGGACCGGTGGCATCGCCCTCCGTCCAGACGAGGGGCAGGCTGTCGGCGAGCTCGGCGGCGAGGGTCTTGGCCGGGTTGCTGTACGTGGCGATGGCCGGACCGCAGCGCTCAGCGGTGCGGTCGAGACGGTCGGCGACCTTCGACAGCACCTCGGGGGGCGCGTCGACCAGGCCCATCCGGTCCAGCAGGGCCAGCAGCGGGGTGAGCAGGGACCAGAGCGTGCCGGGGCCCGCGGCCGAGGTCTCGGCGTCGTACTCACCGTGCGGGGCGGCGGCCATCGGTACGAAGAGTCCGTGGACGCCGTCGACGGCCTCGCGCAGCGGCGAGCGGACGGGGGCGACGGCGACGACCGTGCAGCCTCGGCGGTACGCCTGCTCGGCGAGCAGGGAGAGCCCCGGCTCGGAGCCGTCGGCCGTGACGATGAGCAGCAGGTCGACGGATCCGGCCCATCCGGGCAGCGCCCAGCGAAGGGCTCCGGCGGCTGCCGCGACCCCGGTGGGGCGGATCGGGATGACGGGCGCGGCGGCACCCGCGAGGGCGCCGATCAGGTCGGCGACGCCGGATGCGGCGGTACCGGGCCCGGCGACGAGGACGGCGCGTGGCCGGCCCTCGGGGGCCAGACCGCCGATGCCCGCCTCGGCGGCGTGCCGGGCAGCGGTGCGTACGCGGGCCCCGGCCTCGGCTGCGCCGCGGAGCAGGCCGCGCCGGTCGGCTCGGGCCAGGGCTTCCGGGGCGTCGAGCAACGACTCGTCGAGCATGGCGGTGGGCCTCCGATCACCGTGCTGATCAGGGTGCGGGACGCGGGGTGCGCGCGTCCCGTTCTTATGCGGGGCGGCGGGCCTCGTCGACGAGGAGCACCGGGATGCCGTCCCGTACCGGGTAGGCCAGACCGCAGTCCGTGCCGGTGCAGACCAGCTCGGGGCTTTCGGCCGCGGACCGGTCGTCGAGCCCTGCGTGGCAGGCCGGGCAGGCGAGGATCTCCAGGAGGCCGGCTTCGAGCGGCATGGGGTGGGTCCCTTCGAGCATGCGGTAAGGATCAGGTGCGGCCCGGTCGGGGTCCGCGCCGCTGGGGCGTCGTCAGCCTACCGCCGGGCCGACGGGGACGCGGCCCGGCGGGCCCTGTCCGGCGGTGTAAGTGCCGGTACCCGCGGCGGACACCACCAGTCGGCGCCCGCGGTGGACGCCACCACCGGCACCCGGCGCGACGCCCCTGCCCCTACCGGGCACGGCACGAAGCCCCCGGCCCGTACCGCCCTCGTGTACGCCCCGGCCCGTAACCGGCGCCTACGCGCGGACCACGGCCAGGACCTCGTCCCGTACCGCCGTCATCGTCTTCTCGTCGCGGGCCTCGACGTTCAGGCGCAGCAGCGGCTCGGTGTTGGAGGCCCGGAGGTTGAACCACCAGTCGTCGCCGGTCGCCGTGAGGCCGTCGAGCCCGTCGAGGGTGACGTCGTCGCGGCTCCCGTACGCCGTCCTGATCGCCGCGAGCCTGTCCGCCTGGTCGGCGACGGTGGAGTTGATCTCTCCGGAGCTCGCGTAGCGGTCGTACTGGTCGACGAGTCCGGAGAGCGGGCCCTCCTGGCCGCCGAGCGCCGCCAGGACGTGCAGGGCGGCGAGCATGCCGGTGTCGGCGTTCCAGAAGTCGCGGAAGTAGTAGTGCGCGGAGTGCTCGCCGCCGAAGATCGCGCCGTGCTCGGCCATCTCCGCCTTGATGAAGGAGTGGCCGACGCGGGTGCGGACGGGGGTTCCGCCGTTCTCGCGGACGACCTCGGGGACCGACCACGAGGTGATCAGGTTGTGGATGACGGTGCCCTTGCCGCCGTTGCGGGCGAGCTCCCGGGCGGCGACCAGCGCCGTGATCGCGGACGGGGACACCCCGGCGCCCCGCTCGTCGACGACGAAGCAGCGGTCCGCGTCGCCGTCGAAGGCGAGGCCGAGGTCGGCACCCTCGGCGAGGACACGGGCCTGCAGGTCGACGATGTTCTTCGGGTCGAGGGGGTTCGCCTCGTGGTTCGGGAAGGTGCCGTCCAGCTCGAAGTACAGGGGGACGAGGTCGAGCGGGAGACCGGCGAAGACGGTGGGGACGGTGTGGCCGCCCATGCCGTTGCCCGCGTCCACGACGACCTTGAGGGGACGGATACCCGAGAGTTCGACGAGGCCCAGCAGGTGCGCGGCGTAGTCGGAGAGCGTCTCGCGTTCGGTGACCGTGCCGGGTGTGGTGGCGGTCGTGGCCGGGGCGCCGTGCTCCGACCACTGCTCGACCAGGGTGCGGATCTCCGACAGGCCGGTGTCCTGGCCGACGGGTGCCGCTCCGGCGCGGCACATCTTGATGCCGTTGTACCGGGCCGGGTTGTGCGAGGCCGTGAACATCGCACCGGGCAGGTCCAGTGCCCCCGAGGCGTAGTACAGCTGGTCCGTCGAGCAGAGCCCGATCAGCGTGACGTCGGCGCCCCGTGCCGTGGCACCGCGGGCGAAGGCCCGGGCCAGGCCGGGCGACGAGGGCCGCATGTCGTGGCCCACAACGATCGCGTCCGCGTCGGTGACCTGGACGAAGGCTGCGCCGAACAGCTCGGCCATCGGCTCGTCCCACTGGTCGGGCACGACTCCACGCACGTCGTACGCCTTGACGAGCTGAGACAGGTCAGCAACCACGGCCGGTCCTCCTGGGATGTCTGCGGACCGCCCAAACTACCGGGCGCGCACGGATCGCCGACCGGGGGAGCGTCCGCCGGGCACCGCGCTGCTCCGCGCCCTCGCACCGGGCACTCTTCGGCAGGGGCTCGGCGGCGGGCGTTACTCCGGGGAGCGCAGCACCCGGAGATGGCCTCGGCGTGCGACCTCCACCGGGTCCGCCGCGCGCGGCCCCCGGCCGGGGGCCGAGGGTCCCCGGTCGTGCGGCCGGGCCGCTTCGCGCACGGCGTTGGCGAGCGCTTCGAGGTCGTCACCGCTGGGGCGCACGGGGGCCGAGGGGTCGGAGAGCCGCACGACTTCCCAGCCGCGCGGCGCGGTGAGGCGTTCACCGTGCTCGGCGCAGAGGTCGTAGCAGTGGGGCTCGGCATAGGTGGCGAGCGGGCCGAGGACCGCGGTCGAGTCGGCATAGACGTACGTCAGTGTCGCGACGGCGGGACGGCCGCACGCGGTTCGCGAACAGCGACGTACAGGGCTCACGATGTTGGACGGTACCGCACTCTTGAGCGGGCCGCGACGACCCTCCCTCAGGTCGCCCCCTCGTGTCGCTCGGTGACCCCCGGTTCGGACGGTTCGTGCGCAGCTGTCCTGACCTGCACGGCAGCCGTCCCGCACTGGTGCTTCCGGCCGCTGTTCCGCTCTCCGGGAAGAACACGAGCGGTCGTTCGACGGAGGGTCAGCGGTCGGATGCGGGGCCTGATCCGGACTCAACCTTGGCTGGAATGTTCAGGTACGGACATCAGGCCGACCTGCGGAGAAGCCGTGATCAGGGCGGCCGGAGGAGCGTTACGCTGCGTCGGTGATGGACAGTTCCGTACCGCCGCCCCACCCGTCCGAGCCGCAGCCCCGCCGCCGCGACCGCCATGGCCGTGGCATGCGCGGGCCGGTCGCTCCGCCGCAGGTGCCGCTGTCGGCCAGCAGGGCGGAGAGCTTCCGCGATCTGGTCCAGGACTCGGTGGAACGGCTGGAGCGGCGCTGGCCGCAGCTGGCGGAGGTCGACTTCCTGGTCCTCGACGTGCCGCGGTCCCCGGAGGAGACCGTGCCACTGGGCAGCGCGGTGTCCGCCGTGAAGGGGCGGCCCGCGCAGATCGTCGTCTACCGGCGGCCCGTCGAGATCCGCACCAAGAGCCGCGACGAGCGCGCCCTGCTGGTGCACGAGGTCGTGGTGGAGCAGGTCGCGGAACTGCTGGGCCTCTCACCCGAGTCGGTCGACCCGCGCTACGGGCAGGACTGAGCGGCGCGCGTCGCGGGTGGCCGGGCCCGGCCACCCGCGTCGCGGCAGACCTCAGTCGTCCAGGACGGAGAGGTCCTGCTCCACCGCAGGCACCTCGACCGTGCCGCCGTCGTCGGGCAGCGTCTGGACGGTGAACATCTGGATGCCGCCCTCGGTGACCGTGAGCGTGCGGGAGGCGTGGACGGGGCCGCCCGACTGTGTCCTGACCGTCAGCGCGTAACCGCCCTTGAGCCCGGACGGGACCTCGGGGGTGACCTCCAGCGTCGTACCGCCCTTGACGGTGTACGTCTTGACGGTCTTCTCGCCGCCCTCGCTGCCCGCGGACGCGGTCACTTCGACCTTGGCCGTCCCGCCCGGCGCGGTCAGGGAGAGCACCGATCCCTTCGCCCGGTTGTCGGCCACGCTCGCCCGGTCGCCCACCGGCCCGGTCGCCGGGATGTAGGCGATCTCCTGCTTGGCGCCCTTGCCGCGCACCACGCGCAGCGCGGCGACGACCGGCGTCCCGTCTCCGTCGACCGGGGACAGCCGGATCGACCCGGGCTCCCCCCGGGTGACGTCCTTGAGATCGACGCTCGCGGTCATCCGCGACTTGATGTGCAGGGTGTCGTTGCCCACCGGCGCGAACGTCGTGTTCTTCCCCATGAGCTGCACCTTCACATCGGCGTCGTCCTCACCGGGCGCGAAGGCCACCAGGTGTACGGACGTGGCGTCGGCCGGGATGCCGGGCAGGACCAGGGTCTCCGCCGGGTCGGTGGAAGCGGTGAGCCAGTCGCTGCCCGCGTCGTTCTCGGCGACCCGGACGACCGCGCCGACGCGTCCCGTCCGGGTGGTGACGTGGACGGTCACGTCGTCGACGGCCTCGCTGGTCAGGGTCGGGATCAGCAGCGCGACGCTCGACCGGGGCGGCACCGTGATCCCTTCCCCGGCGTCGGACTCGAGGGCACCCTCGGGGCCGAACAGCTCGATGTCGGCCACGGCCGCCGTGTCGTCGGGGTTGGTGAGATGGACGTAGTCCTGCCGCGTCGCCGCGGTCCCGGCGCCCGGGAACCAGAAGTCGGTGTCCGGTGCCGTGCAGCTCACGCCGAGGAGGCCACGGGCCTCGCCAGCCGCGGTCGTGGTGGTCTGCTGGGCCGTCCAGCCCGGGGCCAGCCGGCCGGTGGCCGTGCCGATGAGCGCCGGGGCGTCGGACTCGGAGGTGTCGGCGGTGACCGGCTTGCCGGCGTCCTTGAGCGTGACGACGGGCTTGTCGGCCCCCGGCTTCTCGTCCTTCTCCTCCTTCTCCTCCTTCTCTTCGCCCTTCTCCTCGTCCTTGCCGGCCGCCGGGTCCTCGTCGTCGGCCGGGAGCGGCACGGACGGATTCAGCTCGGCGGTGCCGGCTTCACCGTCGCTCTCCCCCTCCGGGGTGAAGGAGGTGTACGTCGTGTCCGCCAGGTCGGAGCTGCTGGGCGCGGGGCAGAGCAGGCTGGAGCGCTCGACGGGGAGCCTGGCTGCGGCCTTCGCCTCGGTTGCCTCCCCTTCGCCGGGCGCGGTGAGCGCGGCGAATCCGGTGACGGCGGCGAGGGCGACAGCGCCCGCGATGAGGGACAGGGGGGTGGACTTCACTCGGACTCGCCTCGCGATGCGTTGCCGTTCTGCCACGGACCCCGGCCCGTGGCCGGGTTCTCTTCGTGCCCCTCGTACGGGGCGGTTTCGCCCGTCCCCGTCGCGTAGGGCTGCTGCTGGGCGTAGCCGTACGGGTCGTAGGCGCCCTGCTGCGGGTACTGGTCCTGCTGGTTCTGGTTCTGGTCCTGGTACTGGTCGTGCTGGTTCTGGTCCTGCGAGTACTGGTCCTGCGGGTACTGGCCGGGCTGGTAGTACTGCCCGTCCTGGTGCCCGCCGTGGTCGGCGCCCTGGTACTGCTGCGCGTCCCACTCCCCGTAGTTCTGCCCGCCGTAGGTCTGCTGACCGTAGGTCTGCTCGCCGTAGTGCTGCCCGCCGTCGTTCTGCTGCGGCACGGCCACGTAGGTGCCGGTGCCGTCCTGGTCGTCCGGGGCCGCCGCGTACGGAGCGGCGTTCTGCTGGGCCGGGATGTACCCGGCCTGCGCCGGCTCCGTGACGTCCGGCGCGGGGGCGCCGTCCTCGCCGTGGGGAGCGTCGTACCCGGTCTCCTGGCCGTCCTCCCCCGTCGTCTCGGCCTGAGCCGCCGCGCGCAGCCTGCGTGCCCGGCGTCCCTCGCCCTCGACCGGCTCGGCCGGAACGGTCCCGGTCTCCTCGGGCAGGTCGTCATCGATCTCCCGGCGGCGGCCCGGCAGGGCCATGACCACCAGGACCACACCGAGGGCCACCTGCGTCCAGATCCAGGCCGAGTGGGTGACAGGGGTGTCGTACGTCAGGTCCAGCGTGCCGCCCTCGGAGGGGAGGGTGAAGCCCTGTGCCCAGCCGTCCACGGTCTTCGGCGTCAGCGCCTTGCCGTTCAGCGTGGCCTGCCAGCGCGGGTCCGCGCCGTCGGCGATCCGCAGCACCCGGTCCGATCCGCCATCGGGGATCTTCGTGTGCGCCTCGACGGGCAGCGAGCCGACGGGCACGGGCTCGGCGCCCTCGCCGGACGGGACGATCATGAGGCGGGAGACCTGGCGGTCGACGCGCCACAGGGCGCTGCCGTCGAGCTGGCTGAGCCGGCTCAGCCCGGGCGTCGAGTCGAGCACCCGGCTCATCTGCCGCGGTGCTCCGTCCCGTACGAGGACGTAGCGGATCGCGAAGCCGCTCAGCTGGCTGCCCTGGTCGGCGCCGGAGCCCGCGACCAGGTTGGCGACGACCTTGTCGAGGTGGGTGTTGCTGCCGCCCGCCTCGGTGAGCTCGGCGTCGCCGAGGCGGGCGCCCGAGCCGCGCACCAGGCTGTACGAGACGGCTGCGGGCGACGAGCCGCCGAGGACCAGGGTGCGGGGCTGGTCGCGGGTGGCGCTCTCCTCCGCGACGAACGCGGGCACCTGCACCGGGTCCCGGCGCTCCAGCGGCCCGGCCGCGCCGCCGATCATCCAGCCGGCGGCGGCCAGCGCGGGCGCGACCGCCGCGGCCAGGGCGATCAGTGCGGCGACCGGCTGACGCCAGCCGAAGCTGAGCGCGGCGACCCGTACCCGGGCTCCGTCGGCGCCGAGGACCGCGGCGCCGATCAGCGCGATGCCGTACACGAGGGTGGCGGGGCCCGCCCAGGTGGAACCGTTGGAGATGCCCGCGAAGAGCAGACCGACGAGTGCCACGGCCCAGGCGGACCGGATGGCGAACTGCCGCTCACCGCGCAGCAGTGCGGCCAGCGCCGCCAGGACGATGCCCAGAAGCAGGACTCCGCCGGCCGCCTTGGGGCCGCCGGGGCTGAGGCCGAGGAGGTCCAGGGCCGTCGCCGTACCCGTGCCGGTGTCCAGACCGACCTCCTTCAGGAGGTCGGCCGGGCTGGTCAGCAGGGACAACGACCAGGGTGCGAGGACCAGCAGCGGGGTGCCCACGACGGCCAGGAAGCGCAGTCCGTACGCGACGATGTCGCCCCGGCGCAGGACCAGCGCCCCGATGCCGAGGACCACGGCGAGTGGCCAGACGATCGGGGTGAAGGCCATCGTGAAGGTGATCAGCAGCGTGTACGCCCAGGTGGCACGCCAGGTGCCACGGGGGGCGTCGCTCCCGCCGCGCATCCCGTACGCGGCAGCGGCGGCACGGGCCATCGGCGGGAGCAGCACGGCCAGCACGGCCGTACCGAGACGGCCGGTGGCCAGTGCTCCGGTCGCCGCGGGCAGGAAGGCGTACGCGACGCTCGCCCAGGCGCGCAGGAGCCGGGATTCGATGAGGGGCCGGGAGGCGAAGTACGCGGTGAGTCCGGCGAGCGGGACCGAGCAGACCAGCAGCACGGTGAGGGCCAGCCCCGTGGAGCCGAGGAACAGCGCCGACAGTGCGGCGATCAGGCCGAGGTAGGGCGGCGCGGTCTGGGTTCCTCCCGTACCGATCGGGTGCCAGCCGTCCGCGTACCGTCCCCAGAGGTCGGAGACGTCGGCGGGGGCGGGCAGCAGCGCGCCGCCCGCGAGTGCGCCGCCGCCGAGGAGGCTGCGGCAGGCGACCAGGGAGACGAGGAGCAGGAGCGCGAAGAGGACCGGGCCGGGCTTGCGGCCGATCCGCTTGAGCCGGGCGAACTGTTCGATCTCCAGGAAGTCGGCGTCGTCACCGCCGGGCCCCGACTCCGCGACCCCGTGGCGCGAACCGCCGGAGTCGGAGTCGGTGCGACTGCCGAAGTTGCCCGCGATCTGTTCGACGGTCGCGCGGACGGTGGCACCGGACGGCGGGAAGAGGGAGCGCAGCTCGGCGGCGTCCACCGCTCCTTTGCCCCGTGCGCGGCGCCCGGCGATGATCCTGCCCGGGCGCAGCAGGGTGCCGAAGAGTCCGGCGACCTCGTCGAGCGCCTGCCCCGGGACCTTGCCGACGAGGTAGGCGAGGGTGCGGAGCAGGGTGCCGAGGACGAGTCGGAGAAGCGCCCAGGGAAGCTGCTTGCCGCGGGCGTTGACGAGCATCGTGTAGACCGCGCCCGCCTTGTCGACGCGGTGCGGGCTGGAGACGGAGCGTCCGGCACAGTCGATGGGACGGCGTTCCCTGGCGGAGGCCTCGGCATGCCGCAGGACCGCGTCAGGGGCGACGAGGACCCGGTGGCCGGCCATGTGGGCGCGCCAGCAGAGGTCGACGTCGTCACGCATCAGCGGGAGCCTGCGGTCGAAGCCGCCGAGCTCCTCCCAGACGTCGCGGCGCACCAGCATGCCGGCGGAGGAGACGGAGAGCACGGTGCGGACCTGGTCGTGCTGGCCCTGGTCCTGTTCGCGCCGGTCGAGGCCCGTCCAGCGGCGCCCGCTGTTGGCGATGGAGACGCCGACCTCGAGGAGCTGCTTGCGGTCGTACCAGCCGCGCAGCTTCGGTCCCACGATCGCGGCGTGCTTGTCGTTGTCGACGGCGCGCAGCATCTCGGCGAGCGCGTCGGGCTCGGGTGCGCTGTCGTCGTGCAGCAGCCAGAGCCACTGGACGGGTTCGCCGTGCGGGAGTTCCGGCTGGTCGTAGGCGTCGTCGCGCCAGGTCCGGGTGACCGGGTCCCAGCCGCTGGGGCGCTTCAGGTACGGCAGGTCGTCGGTGCCGAGGACGCCCGCGGTGCGGGTCGCCTCGTCGACGGCGGTGCCGAAGCTCGTACGGCGCGCGAGGTGCAGCACGCGCTCACCGCCGAGCGCCTCGGTGACCAGGTGCGCGGAGTCGTCGGCGCTGCCGGTGTCGGCGGCGACGACGTTCTGTACGGGGCGTTCCTGCCCGAGCAGCCCGGCGAGCACATCGGGCAGCCAGCGTGCGCCGTCGTGGGAGACGAGCACGGCGGTGACGACGTGCCGGGGGAACTCTGGGGCGGCGGCGGCCGCGTTCGGCGCCGCCGAGTGGCTGTGCACGGACATCGAGGTACGGGCCCTCCGGCCGGGTCCGGAGGGGGCGTCCCCCCGGGGGCTGCATCGGTGTACACGCGCGCCCCGGCGGGGCGTTGGCGCGTCTCTCGGACGGGGCCCCACACTAACGGTACGGATGTCCGCCCTGCGCCGAGCGGTTGGACGGTGGGAAGGGGAGGCCCCCGGACACGCCGATGGCCCGTGGCCAGGACCCTGCACGAGGGGTCCTGGCCACGGGCCATCGGCGGTACCGGGCGTCCGGGCACGCGGTGGGTCAGATGGCGGCCTTCTTGAGGCGGCGCCGCTCACGCTCGGAGAGGCCGCCCCAGATACCGAACCGCTCGTCGTTGGCGAGGGCGTACTCGAGGCACTCGGAGCGGACCTCGCAGGCGAGGCAGACCTTCTTGGCCTCGCGGGTGGAGCCGCCCTTCTCCGGGAAGAAGGACTCGGGATCGGTCTGGGCGCACAGTGCGCGCTCCTGCCAGCCGAGCTCCTCGTCCGCGTCCTCGACCAGCAGTTGCTGGAACAGCTCGGTCATGTGCGCCCCTCGTCTGTCTCTTGCGTCCCCGTGATGCGGCCGTTATTGAAGCTGCCGAACAACACGAGTGAAATTACAAGTGTGTAGCTCTGGGCCAGTCAAGCGAAGATCTGCTATTGGCCTCGGTATTCACTCTGCGGAACCAACCGTATGCGGAAAGTACCCAAATGGTCAAAAACCTGACATATGCCGCCGGTCGTGCCCGGCTCGCCTTCTCACCGGGTGAGACGACCGCGGTCGCCGCCATGTTTCGATTCGATCACTGAAGCGACCAAGATCACAGTCGGGTCACGGGATGCCCACCGCGTTCAAGACCCGGTTCTTGCGCCACCTTGCCTCTCCCCCGGCTGCCAAAACCTTTCTTCACCCTCGACAACCGGATGGGATGAAAGATTGCCGCCATACCGGGCAGCGGGTTGACAGAAGGCACGCCGAGCCGGTCTTCTTGACTGCATGCAAGCGACCGCAGCGATGTACGCCACCCCCATGCGTGGGTTCCGTACGGCTGTCCAGGCCCGCTGTTGCTGTTCCAGCTGTCACAGCTGTTGAAGCCTGTAGCGCTCCAGCTCTGATCCAGCCCTCTCCACCGCTTTCGGGCTTTCCGCGACACCCCCCGCACGCGCATCCATGCCGAGGAAACACCGCACCCATGAACAGCGACAGCGACCTGCAGATCGCCGGCGACATCCTTGAGGTACAACACCTCCTCCAGCCGGCCCGCCCGCACCCGTCCACCGTGGCCGAGTTCGTCGGACTCGCCCGCACGATCGCCGCCGACCGCGCCCGTTGGGCCCCGCTCGTCCGGTACGACACCACGACCCGCTGGTACCACCGGCTGCAGACCGGCCCGGGTTACGAGGTGTGGCTGCTCAGCTGGATCCCCGGCCAGGGCAGCGGGCTCCACGACCACGGCCCGTCCTCCGGTGTACTCACCGTGCTGGAGGGCGAACTGACGGAGCGCACGGAACACGGGACGCACACCCTGGACGCCGGCGCACAGCGCGTCTTCGCACCCGGTTACGTCCACGAGGTCGTCAACGACGCCCTCGCCCCTGCCGTCAGCCTGCACGTCTACTACCCGGGCCTGACCGACATGCCCATGCACGCCACGCAGTGCGCCCAGGCCGCCCTGGACGCCGTACCCGCCTGACAGCCCACCAGGACCGGACAGTCCCACCCGTCGCCCACCACCACCCCACACCGGACAGGCTCCGCCCGACAGTCCCACCCGTCGCCCACCACCACCCCACACCGGACAGGCTCCGCCCGACAGTCCCACCCGTCGCCCACCACCACCCCACACCGGACAGGCTCCGCCTGACAGACTGGTCTCCATGCGCATTGTGGTTCTGGCCGGCGGTATCGGTGGTGCTCGTTTCCTGCGTGGCCTCAAACAGGCCGCTCCCGAAGCGGACATCACGGTGATCGGCAACACCGGCGACGACATCCATCTGTTCGGGCTGAAGGTCTGCCCCGACCTGGACACCGTGATGTACACCCTCGGCGGTGGCATCAACGAGGAACAGGGCTGGGGGCGTACGGACGAGAGCTTCCAGGTCAAGGAGGAGCTGGCGGCGTACGGCGTGGGACCCGAGTGGTTCGGGCTGGGCGACCGTGACTTCGCGACCCATATCGTCCGTACGCAGATGCTCGGCGCCGGCTATCCGCTGAGCGCGGTCACCGAGGCGCTCTGCGCCCGCTGGAAGCCTGGCGTCCGGCTGATCCCCATGTCCGACGACCGCGTCGAGACACATGTCGCCGTCGACGTCGACGGCGAGAGCAGGGCCATCCACTTCCAGGAGTACTGGGTGAAGATGCGCGCCTCCGTGGCGGCGCAGGCGATCGTGCCGGTCGGCGCCGAGCAGGCCAAGCCCGCGCCGGGCGTCCTGGAGGCCATCGCCGAGGCCGACATCATCCTCTTCCCCCCGTCGAACCCCGTCGTGTCGGTGGGCACCATCCTCGCCGTCCCCGGCATCCGTGAGGCGATCGCCGAGGCCGGGGTACCGGTCGTGGGGCTCTCCCCCATCGTCGGTGACGCTCCGGTGCGGGGCATGGCCGACAAGGTCCTGGCCGCGGTCGGCGTCGACTCGACGGCCTCCGCCGTCGCGCGGCACTACGGGTCGGGACTGCTGGACGGCTGGCTGGTCGACACCGTGGACGCCGGGACCGTGGCCGAGGTGGAGACGGCGGGCATCCGCTGCCGGGCCGTCCCGCTGATGATGACGGACGTGGACACGACGGCCGAGATGGCACGGCAGGCACTGGCCCTGGCCGAGGAGGTCCGGGCATGAACGGGCCTGCCGCCGGGGCACCCTCCTACCGCGTGTGGGCGCTGCCCGGGATGCCCGAGGTGCGCACGGGGGACGACCTGGCGAAGCTGATCGCCGCCACCGAGCCGGGCCTCGTGGACGGCGACGTCCTGCTGGTCACCTCCAAGATCGTCTCCAAGGCGGAGGGGCGGATCGTGGAGGCCGCCGACCGGGAGGCCGCCATCGACGCCGAGACGGTCCGGGTGGTGGCCCGCCGCGGAACGCTCAGGATCGTGGAGAACCGGCAGGGCCTCGTGATGGCCGCTGCCGGCGTCGACGCCTCCAACACCCCGGCCGGCACGGTACTGCTGCTGCCCGAGGACCCGGACGCCTCCGCACGGGCGATCCGGGACGGGCTGCGGGACACCCTCGGGGTCGAGGTCGGCGTCGTCGTCACGGACACCTTCGGGCGTCCCTGGCGCAACGGTCTGACCGATGTCGCCATCGGGGCGGCGGGCGTCCGGGTGCTCGACGACCTGCGCGGCGGTACGGACGCGCACGGCAATCCGCTGAGCGCGACCGTGGTGGCCACGGCCGACGAACTTGCCTCGGCCGGCGACCTGGTGAAGGGCAAGGCGTCCGGCCTGCCGGTCGCCGTGGTGCGAGGGCTGGCCCATGTCGTGGCGGCCCCCGGGGACGCCGGGGGCGGCGCTCGGGCGATGGTGCGGACCGCCGACGACGACATGTTCCGGCTGGGGACGTCCGAAGCGGTGCGGGAAGCCCTTCACCTGCGTCGCACGGTGCGGGAGTTCACCGACGAGCCGGTGGACCCGGGGGCCGTACGGCGCGCCGTGGCGGCTGCCGTGACGGCGCCGGCACCGCACCACACGACACCGTGGCGGTTCGTCCTGCTGGAGTCGGCGGACGCGCGGACCCGGCTGCTCGACGCGATGCGGGACGCGTGGACCGAGGACCTGCGCCGGGACGGCCGGAGCGAGGAGTCGATCGCCAAGCGGGTGCGGCGGGGCGACGTCCTGCGCAACGCGCCGTATCTGGCGGTGCCGTGCCTGGTGATGGACGGCTCGCACACCTACGGGGACGCGCGGCGGGACACGGCGGAGCGCGAGATGTTCGTGGTCGCGGCCGGCGCGGGCGTGCAGAACTTCCTGGTGGCGCTCGCGGGCGAGCGGCTCGGCTCGGCCTGGGTGTCCTCGACGATGTTCTGCCGGGACGTGGTGCGTGAGGTGCTGGACCTGCCGGACAGCTGGGATCCGCTGGGCGCGGTGGCCGTGGGACACGCGGCGCAGGCGCCGAAGGAGCGGGGCGCGCGGGACGCGGGGGCGTTCATCGCGGTGCGGTGAGGCGGACCGGGCTCCGGTCCGCTCCCCCGCCGGCTAGAGCCGGGCGATGTCGCGTGGTGTCATGCGCGGGGCGCGTCGCGGCGGGATGTGGCCCGAGAGCATGATCAGCCGTGCCGCCCGGTGGCGCTGGCCCTCGTACGGGGCGAGGAGCGACAGCATCTCCTCGTCGTCGGCACTCCGGTTGCCCGCCAGGGCGTACCCGACGATGCCGGGCAGGTGGAGGTCGCCGACCGTGACCGCGTCGGCCGCGCCGTTCGAGCGCTGCAGTGTCTCCGCCGCCGTCCAGGGGCCGATGCCCGGGATCAGCTCAAGGCGCGCCATCGCCTCGGGCAGCTCCATCGACGCCGCCTCCTCCATGCGGCGGGCGACCCGGACCGCGCGCAGGATCGTCGCCGAGCGTTTGGCGTCCACGCCCGCGCGGTGCCAATCCCACGAGGGGATCAGCGACCACGTCCGGGCATCCGGCATGACGTACAGGCCGTACGTGCCGAACGGCCCGTCCGCCGGGCCGGGGGCCGGGGTGCCGTGGGTGCGGACGAGCAGCCGCCAGGCGCGGTAGGCCTCGTCGGTGGTGACCTTCTGTTCCAGGACCGACGGGATCAGGGACTCCATGACCAGCCCGGTGCGCAGCAGCCGCAGCCCCGGCCTGCGCTGCCGGGCCACGGCGACCAGCCTGTGCCGCGGGCGGAAGGCGTCCGGGTCGTCGTCCGCACCGAGCAGCCCGGGGAGCCCGTCCAGCAGCCACTGCGCGCCCGGGCCCCAGGCCACCGCGGATACCTGCCCGCCGGGGGCCGCCGAGACGCGCAGGGTGCCGGGGCCGGCCGGGGTGCGGGTGGCCCGCCAGAACGACCCGTCGGGCAGGGCCCGGTACGTGGGGTCCGCCGGGCCGCGCCGCAGAGGGCCCAGGACCAGACGCAGGTCGATTGGGCCGGGTGGTGTCCAGGTCCGCTCCAGCGGCGGGGCGTACGGGCCCGTGACCACCGCCTGCCGGCGGGGCACGGCGGTGGTGCGGGGTGCGAAGCGTCCTGCCACGGGTGAGGTCCTCGGTCGTCGGGGTGTCTACCGAGGGTACGGCCGACGGAGACCTTTCACTGGTCGGACGAGAAGCGGACCGAGGCGTCCGGAAGGACCGCGCCGCACCAGACCCGGACCCCGTCGCGCAGTTCGTTGTCGGCTCCGACCTGCGCACCGTCGCCGATCACCGCGCCCGCGAGGACCGTACGGCTGCCGATCCGGGCGCCGGCCCCGATCAGTGAGTCGCTGATCACGGCACCCGGTTCGACGACGGCGCCGGCCAGCACGGTGGACCCGGTGATCCGGGCGCCCTCGCCGATCAGCGCGCCCTCACCGATGACCGTGCCGCCGGTGAGCTTGGCGTCGGCGGCCACGGACGCGGTGGGCAGGACGAGCCGGTCGCCGCAGCGGCCGGGCACGGCCGGGGAGGGGGCGCGGCCCAGGACCAGGTCGGCCGAGCCGCGTACGAACGCCTGCGGGGTGCCGAGGTCCAGCCAGTAGGTGGAGTCGACCATGCCCTGGAGGTGTGCTCCGGAGGCGAGCAGGCCGGGGAACGTCTCACGCTCCACGGACACCGGCCGGCCGGCCGGAATGGTGTCGATGACCGAGCGGCGGAAGATGTACGCCCCCGCGTTGACCTGGTCGGTGACTATCTCCTCGGGTGTCTGCGGCTTCTCCAGGAAGGCCGTCACCCTGCCCGAGTCGTCCGTCGGCACGAGACCGAAGGCGCGCGGGTCCTCCACCCTGGTGAGGTGCAGGGAGACGTCCGCCCCGGACGTGGCGTGCGACGCGACCAGGGCCCGGATGTCGAGCCCGGTGAGGATGTCCCCGTTGAAGATGAGGACGGGCTCGTCCGGGCCCGAGGCCAGCCGCGACGCCACGTTGCGAATGGCTCCGCCGGTACCGAGCGGCTCGCGCTCGGTGACGTACTCGATGGAGAGTCCGAGCGACGAGCCGTCGCCGAAGTACGGCTCGAAGACCTCCGCCAGGTAGGACGTGGCGAGCACGATGTGCTCCACCCCGGCCGCCCGGGCACGCGCCAACTGGTGCGTGAGGAACGGGACGCCCGCGGCCGGAACCATCGGCTTCGGGGTGTGCACCGTGAGTGGCCGCAGCCGGGTGCCCTTGCCACCGACCAGCAGGATCGCTTCTCTTGCCTCTGTCACAGCGCCGTCTCTGCTTCCTGATGGGGCCGGGCCTCGTATCGGCTGGCCAGTGTATGCAGACCGTCGCGGGCCCTCCCGGTCAGCGGCCCTGCAGCCGGGCCGAGCTGGTCCGGGCCGTGCCCAGCTTCTTGTAGAGACGGCTTCCGGGGCATTCGGTTGCGAAACCGTCGCGATGACCGGAGATGACGTTGAGCTTGACGTTGGCGCCCTTCTTGTACTTGCCGCTGCCGCCGGAGACGAGCGTGACCTTGCTCTTGGGGTTGCGGCCGAACAGACCGAGCTTCCAGGCCGTGAGCTTGGCGATCGCGGTCACCGCGGCGGCCGGCGGGTTCTTCGCGCTGTAGGTCCCGAGGACGGCGATGCCCATGCTCTTGGAGTTGAAGCCGAGCGTGTGGGCGCCGAGGACCGGCTTGGTCACGCCCCCCGCGCGGCCTTCGTAGATGTTTCCGCACTTGTCCACGGCGAAGTTGTAGCCGAAGTCGCGCCATCCGCTGCTCTTGACGTGGTAGCGGTAGATGCTGCGCAGGACGGAGGGCGCCTGGGAGCAGGTGTAGTTGTTGCCCGTGGCGCTGTGGTGGATGAAGGCCGCCTTGACGGTCGTGGTGTACGCGAAGGCGCGCTCCCGGATGCTCTCGTCGGCGCCCCAGCCCTTGCGCGTGACGATGCGCGGGCGGGGCCCCACGAACGGCTTGGCGCCCGCCGCGACGACCGCCTGCTCCTCCGACTCGGCCTTGCTCAGGGCGGGGATCTCGGTGGCTCCGAGCGGGGCGAGGTCGGCGTTGACCGCGGAGCTCTCGGCCGCGGCCAGGCTGAGGCCCGCGGCTTCGGGGAGCGCGCCCGGCTGGGGGGAGGTGACGGGGGTGACCGTGGCCGGGGTGCCCACGGCGGGAGTGCCGGTGGCGGGAGTGCCGGTGGTCGGGGTGACCGTGACCGGGTCGCCGGCGGTCGGCGGCTGCTGCGGGTCGTCACCCGGGTCGACGAGCTCCACCCGAAGGCCCTCGGGCAGGGGTGCGGTGCCTCCGGCACGGTTCTGCGGTCCGGAGTCCCCGGACCGCACGCGTACCTCCACGCCGTCCGAGTCACCGACCCAGAGCGGGGCGGTGGAGCCGCGGACCCTGCCCGACGTGCGCTCGGCACTGCCGGCGTCGGCGGCGTGGTCGGTGTTGTGCGTCTCGAGGTCCTGCCAGCCGGACCACCGTCCGGTGCCGGTCGCACGGGCCCGGACCTGGACGGTGCCGTGCAGTTCGGCGTCGGCGTCGTCCCAGACCACGCCGACGAGGGAGAAGCGGTGCGCGTCGCGCTGCCGCAGCCCTCGTGCGAGGGGGGACACGGATTCGGTGGCCCGGGGGGACGCTTCGGTGAGCGGCCGCAGGGGCAGGGACTGCGTGGAACCGGACGGTTCGGCAGCCGAGGCCGCGGGCGCGTGGGCGCCCGGGGCAGGCACGGGGGCGGCGGGCGCAGGCGCGGCGAGCGGGAGGGTGAGTGCCGCCGCGCAGGTGACGCCGATCGAGGTTGCAAGAAGTGCATGCATACAGGAAATCCTGGACAGATCATGCCATTCCCGGCTACTGGAGGGTGGCTGCCCCCACTTGACGCACCGTCTGCCGAACCGGTGGACACCGCGCCCCTCACGCCCCGCCCCGCCCGCACCCGGCGCGTACCCTTGCGCGGATGAACGCCAGTGATCGCACCCCCGCCGACCTGCTGCGATCCGCGCTCGCCGCGGACCCGGCCCGCCCACTCGTCACCTTCTACGACGACGCAACCGGAGAGCGCGTCGAACTGTCGGTGGCCACCTTCGCCAATTGGGTGGCCAAGACCGCCAATCTGCTGCAGGGCGACCTGGCCGCGGAGCCGGGCGACCGGCTCGCCCTGCTGCTGCCCGCGCACTGGCAGTCCGCGGTCTGGCTGCTCGCCTGCTCCTCGGTCGGTGTCGTCGCCGATGTGCAGGGCGACCCCGCCTCCGCCGATCTGGTGGTCACCGGGCCGGACTCCCTGGACCGGGCGCGCGCCTGCCGCGGCGAGCGGGTGGCCCTGGCCCTGCGCCCACTGGGCGGCCGTTTCCCGCAGCCGCCCGAGGGGTTCGCCGACTACGCGGTGGAGGTGCCCGGCCAGGGCGACCGCTTCGCGCCGTACGCGCCGGTGGATCCGTCCGCCCCCGCGCTCGCCGTGGCCGGCGTCGGGCTGACGGCGGACCAGCTGGTCGCACGCGCCCGCGAGGACGCGGCGGCACTGGGGCTGGCCCCGGGGTCGAGGCTGCTCACGGGACGTACGTACGACACCTGGGAAGGCCTCTCCGCCGGACTCTTCGCACCGCTGGCGGCCGGGGGGTCGGTGGTCCTGTGCCGCCATCAGGACCGGCTGGACGAGGACGGCCTGGCGAAGCGCGTCGAGAGCGAGCGGGTCACCAACACCGCGGTATGACAAGCGCCCTGAGGTCCACTCGTCCGGCCCACGGCGGGCCGAGCCCTCGGGGCTGAGCCTCGGCAGCGGTACATGATCGGGCGGTAGGGACCACTCTGCCTGAATGCACAACCAAGCGTGAGGTTCAGCCGTCTACTTCTGCGACCGGCGGCCCATCGCGCCGCCGAACACGAAGGATGGACGCAGACGTGAGCGACAGCGCCGGCCCCCCGGTCGACCCGGACCGCCCCGACCACCCGGCCGGGGACGAGGCGAAGGACGGGTCGCGGGACGATTCCGGAGCCACCCCGCCGGAGGAGTCCGATCAGGCTCCGCAGGACGGCTCCCTCACCGCCGGGGACGAGAGCGCCGACGGCAGGGGCGAGAGCCACGACGGCGGCGGGGGCGACGAGGACCGGAGCCACGACGCCCGCGAGGGCGGCGGGGACGAGAGCGACGACACCCGTGAGGCCGCAGGCGACGAGAGCGACGACGCCCCTAAGGCCGTCGACGACGGCGGGAGCCACGACGGCGACGGCAAGGACAGTGGCGGAAAGGACGGCCCCGGATTCGAGACCTGGGCCGCCCGTCCGGAGGGCGGCGCCCCCGGGCGCAGACGCCACTGGCTCCGCTGGACCGCCCTCGCCGCCTCGTTCCTGGTGCTGGTCGCCGCGGGGGTCGGCTGGTGGCTGTACAAGAAGCTCGACGGCAACATCACGACGGATACGAGCGCCGCGGCCGAACTCAAGGCGTACGAGCAGGAGCGTCCGACGCCGATCGCGCAGAACGCACAGAACATCCTGCTGATCGGTTCCGACACCCGGTCCGGCGACAACAGCAAGTACGGACGGGACGACGGCGGCAGTCAGCGCTCGGACACCACGATCCTGCTGCACCTCGCGGCGGACCGCAGGAGCGCGACCGCGGTGTCGATCCCGCGCGACCTGATGGCCGAGATCCCCAGCTGCCACACGGGGGACGGAAAGGCCACGAAGAAGCAGTTCGCCCAGTTCAACTGGGCCTTCGAGCTCGGAGGCACGGCCTGCACGATCCGGACCGTGGAGAAGATGACGGGCGTTCGCGTCGACCACCACATGGTCATCGACTTCAACGGATTCAAGGACATGGTCGACGCCGTGGACGGCGTCGAGGTCTGCCTCAAGGAGCCGGTCGACGACGACGACGCCCACCTCGAGCTCCCCGCGGGGCGCCAGACGCTGGACGGCGAGGAGGCCCTGGGGTACGTACGCGCCCGCAAGTCGATCGGCAACGGCAGCGACACCGAGCGGATGGACCGCCAGCAGAAGTTCCTGGGGGCCCTCGTCAACAAGATGCAGAGCAACGGCGTCCTGCTCAACCCGACGCGGCTCTACCCGGTCCTGGACGCGGCGACCAAGTCCCTCACCACGGATCCGGGCCTGGACTCCCTCAGGGACCTGTACGACCTGGTGCGCGGGATGCGGAACGTGCCGACGGAGCAGGTGCAGTTCCTGACCGTGCCCCGGCAGCCGTACCACGCGAACCCGAACAGGGACGAGCTCATCCAGCCGGACGCGGACCAGTTGTTCGAGCGGTTGCGCAAGGACGAGCCCGTGGCCGTGGCCCCCGCCGACGAAATCAATGGCGAGGATTCACAGCGGGGTCACAGCTCCGACAAGGATTCCTCCGGTCAAGAACCCGGCGATTCGAGCAAGAGCCCCACCCCTGCCCCGACCTATTCGGGATCGAATGCGGCGGCCGACCTGTGCGATGCGTAAAGCAATTCCCAAGTGATGGGCGCCAATCGGAGCAGAATATGCAGAATGCCCGGTTGTAAGGGGCGTGGAATATGTCACGCGCGTCACCCATGGCCGATTCGGCCGGATAGTGTGACGCGATCCGGCGCTCGCGGACCTCGTGCCGCGCACTGCTGGAGCGAAAGACCGAGCGCCCTGCCGGGGGAGGCGCCTCGCGGGGCACCGACGGAGGATTCAGGCAACCGTGGACGCGCATAGCCGTGGACGGGCGGACGATATCGATCCCGCCGACCAGTGGGTGCTCAACCCGCAGACCGGCAATTACGAATTGCGACTGAACCACTCCGGAAGAGAGTCGTCCGGGGCTTCTCGCGCGGCAAACCGTCACAACTCAGGCAGCGGGCGTGAATCCCGTTCCGGCGCTCCCCGCGACGGTTCGGGACGCCGGGGTGCGCCCAACCGCGCGGACCCCGACTCCCACCGCGCGGGCCCCGACTCCGAGGGCCCGCGCCGCGAGGTGCCCGGGCCGCGCAGGGGCCGCCAGGCGCGGGACGGCCGGACCCAGGAGCACCGGGTCGCCGCCGCACGCCGTACGCGCAGGTCCCCGAAGCAGCGGCGGAAGAAGGCCCTGCTGTGGACCGGCGGAGTCCTGGCCTTCGTGATCGTCGCCGGGTCGACGGGGGCCTACGCCCTCTACCAGAAGTTCAACGGCAATCTGGACACCATCGACGTCGGTGACGCGGGCAGCAAGAGCGTCGCCGGCGACGGCCCGCTGAACATCCTGATCATCGGCACGGACAAGCGCACCGGCGCGGGCAACGAGGGCTACGGCGACAAGGGGAGTGCCGGCCACGCAGACACCAACATCCTCTTCCACGTCTCCGAGGACCGCACCAACGCGACGGCGATGAGCATCCCCCGGGACCTGATGACGGAGATCCCCGACTGCACCACGAAGCAGCCGGACGGGTCGGAGAAGGTCATACCCGGCTCGCAGAACGTCCGCTTCAACATCAGCCTCGGCCAGGAGGGCCGCGACCCCGGCTGCACGATGCGCACGGTGAAGCAGATCACCGGGCTGTCGGTCGACCACTTCATGATGGTCGACTTCAACGCGGTCAAGACGCTCTCCACCGCCGTGGGCGGGGTCAAGGTCTGTCTGGCCAGGCCGGTGAAGGACCCCGACTCCCACCTCGACCTGCCCGCGGGCGAGTCCACCATCCAGGGCGAGGACGCGCTGGCGTTCGTCCGTACCCGGCACAGCTTCGGGAACAAGAGCGACCTGGACCGGATCAAGATCCAGCAGCAGTTCATCGGCTCGATGATCCGGCAGATGAAGTCCGACGACACCCTGACCAACCCGTCCAAGCTCTTCAAGCTGGCGGACGCGGCGACCAAGGCGCTCACCGTCGACTCCGGCATCGGGTCGATCAACAAGCTGACCTCGCTCGCCAAGGAGCTCGGCAAGATCGACACGAAGAACATCAGCTTCGTCACGATGCCGGTGGTCGACAACCCGGCCGAGCCGGAGCCCATCACCGTGGTGGTGGATCCCGCGAAGTCGAAGCAGCTCTTCGCGATGATGCGCTCCGACACCTCGCTGACCGAGGTGAAGAAGCAGGAGAAGGCGGCCAAGAGCAAGCAGGAAGCCGTGCTCGAGGGCGACCGGGCGGCCCCGGCCGACGTACGCGTCGACGTGCTCAACGGCGGCGACATCGCCGGTGCCGCGGGCGCGACCGTCACCTGGCTCCAGAACGAGCAGGGCGTGCCGAAGTCCACGAACAAGGCGAACGCCCCGGCGAAGATCGACAGGACCACCTTGGCGTACGCGCCGAACCAGGCGGACCAGGCCCGCGCACTCGCGGACATGATGGGGCTGCCCGCCACGGCGCTGAAGCAGGGATCCACCGACGCCGAAGGCCTTCAGGCGATGGTGCTGACCCTGGGAGCCGACTTCGATGGCGCCGGCGTGCCCATCACCGGTCCGGCAACGGCGCCGGACATCCCGAAGGCAAGCGCCGACAAGGCGGAATGCGCGAAGTGACGACGGGTCGTCGCGCTCCAGCTAATTTCTGAGCAAGCAGGGGGGTCCCGGTGGGACGGAGCAGCATGCGTGGGGAGGGGGCGCGGTCGCGCGTCCGGCAAGGCGGGCCGGAGGACGGCGCCCACGGCAGTGGGCGCGACGCCTCGGGCGGCAGTGCCGCGAGGAAGAGCCACGGACAGCGCGAACGGTCCGCGCCGCCGGAGGGCGGACAAGGTCACGGCGGGCCGAACCGCCGTGGCCGGCGCGACGCCAGAGGGGGCAAGCGACGCGTGCTGCGCTGGGTCGCGTCCGTCCTCGCCCTGCTGATACTCGGCACCGGCGGCGCCGGTTACTTCTACTACAAGCACCTCAACGGCAACATCAGGAAAGAGGATCTGACCCTCGGCGACAAGCAGATGGCCGATCACAAGGCCAACGCCGCCGGGCAGACCCCGCTGAACATCCTGATCATCGGCTCCGACGCCCGCGACTCGAAGGCGAACCAGAAGCTCGGCGGCGCCAAGGAGACCTTCGGGGGCACACCGCTCGCCGATGTGCAGATGCTGCTGCACCTCTCCGCGGACCGCAGCAACATCTCGGTCGTGAGCATGCCGCGCGACACCATGCTGAAGATGCCGAAGTGCACCGACCCGGACTCGGGCGAGGTGTACCGGGCGGGCACACTGCCCGTCCAGACGAACGAGAGTCTCGGCCGCGGCGGCCCCGGATGCACGGTGGCCGCCTGGTACGAGCTGACCGGCATCACCATCGACCACTTCATGATGATCGACTTCGCGGGCGTGGTCTCCATGGCCGACGCCGTCGGAGGCGTTCCGGTCTGTGTGGACGCCAATGTGTACTCGCACACCGGCGACGGCAAGGGCTCCGGGCTGAAGCTGGAGGAAGGCACCACCGCCATCAAGGGTGAGCAGGCCCTGCAGTGGCTGCGTACCCGGTACGGCTTCGAGGACAACACCGACCTCGGACGCGCGAAGGCCCAGCACCAGTACCTGAACTCGATGGTGCGCGAGCTGCGCAAGGGCACCAAGCTCACCGATCCCGGGAAGCTGATGGGCCTCGCGGAGGCGGCCACCAGCGCGCTGACGGTCGACAAGGGCCTGGACACGGTCAAGAAGCTGTACGACCTGGCGGAGGAGCTGAAGAGGGTCCCGACCGACCGCATCACGATGACGACGATGCCGAACGTCTACGGGACGGGCAATCTCAGCGGGCGGGTGTTCCCCAAGCCCGGCGAGGCCGAGCAGGTGTTCCGGATGGTCCGTGAGGACATCCCGCTGGACGGCAAGGCGTCCAAGCGCAAGACACCCGTCACCACGGACATCGCCGCGCCCGTCGCCGAGATCCCGGTCAGTGTGCGCAACGCGACCAGCACGGACGGTCTCGGTCCGGCACGGGGCCGCGCGGGAGCGGTCAGGGACCTGCTCACCGACGCGGGCTTCGCCAAGGCGTCGATCGACTCACAGAACGTCGATCCGGCCGGCCGGACCGGCGTCCTCTACCCCAGCGCGGACCTGGAGGGCGACGCCCAGGCGGTCGCCAAGGCGCTCGGTGTCCCGGTGTCCCAGGTGCAGAAGTCGACCGCGGTCTCGGGCATCGTGCTGGCCGTGGGCGCCGACTGGCGCAAGGACGGCGCGTACCCGGCCAAGGCCGTCGAGGAGAAGACGCCGGAGTCGGCGGGCGCGCTCAACGGCGCGAACGAGAAGGCGTGCATGCACGTCAACCCGGGCTTCACCTTCTGACGGCCCGCCGTACGAGGAAGGGCCCCGCCGGACGGCGGGGCCCTTCCTCGTACAAGGACGATCAGACCGTCTGTTCCCGCACCGCGGGGCGACGGCTCGCGATGACCTTCTTCGCCAGCGAACGGGGGCTGGTCAGGAATCCGTATCCCCACGACATGTGCATGGTGGCGAGCGCCACCGGGATCTGCGCCCGGGCGCTGAGCGGCAGGCCCTTGCCCGCGGGCAGCGACCCGGCCACGATGGCCGCCACGTACCCGGCGGGCACGACGAACGCCCACGGGGTGACGGCTGCGCCGACGACGATGCCCGCCGCTATCGCGCAGACGGCGGCCGGCGGGGCCAGGTAGCGCAGGTTGATCGAGCCGGCGTGGTAGCGGGCCACGACGTGGCGCCAGCGCCCGTAGTCCTTGTACTGCTTGGCGAGCGCGCGGACGCTGGGGCGCGGGCGGTACTGCACCTTCAGCTCCGGTGAGAACCAGATCAGCCCGCCGGACTCGCGGATCCGGAAGTTCAGCTCCCAGTCCTGGGCGCGGATGAACTCCACGTTGTAGCCGTCCGCCCGCTCCAGTGCCTCGCGGCGGAATACCCCCAGGTACACGGTGTCGGCCGGGCCCGCCCGGCCGCCCGTGTGGAAGGCCGCGTTGCCGACGCCGATCTTCGACGTCATCGCGGCGGCGACCGCGTCCTCCCAGGGGTTCTCACCCTCGGCGTGCATGATGCCGCCGACGTTCTGCGCGCCGGTCTCCTCCAGCAGGCGGACCGCGGTCGCGATGTAGTTCGGGGACAGCATGCCGTGGCCGTCGACCCGTACCACGATCGGGTGATGCGAGGCCTTGATCGCGGCGTTCAGCGCTGCGGGAGTACGGCCGGTCGGGTTGGGGACGGTGTGGATCCTGGAATCCTCCCGCACCAGCTCAGCGGCGATCTCGTCCGTGCGGTCGCTCGACGGGCCGAGTGCGATCACCACCTCCATCTCACCGGCGTACTCCTGCTCCAGGATGTGCCGGACCGAGTTCCTGAGATGGCGTTCCTCGTTGAGCACCGGCATGATCACGGAGACGGCGGGGTACTGCGCGGCAGACATGTGGTCCTCAGGGGGTCCTCGGGGGTGCCAGGGGTTCCGGGGGTTCTACGCGCCCCAGGCGGCAGCGTGATTCGGCCGCCACGTTACCGCTAACGGGGGACACCGGCGCGCGCCGCCGGGTCTTCTCCCGGTCCGCAGATCGTATGGGCCTACCGTGCGAAAGTCCTACTCGCACCGCGGAGGTGTCCCTCGTGCCCACGCCGCCCCCACCGCCCCGTCCACCGCACCCCCGGACCGCTCCCCCCCAGCACAGAACACCCCGGCGGCCCCGGGCCGGCCGTCGCGGCGGAGGCCGGGCCGGCGGCCCGAAGAAGCCGCCCCGGTGGGGCATGCGGCTGGCCACCGGGCTCTCCGTACTGGTGCTCGGCGCCGGCGGGATCGGCCATGCGGTGGTGAGCAACCTGGAGACGGGGATCGGCCGGGTCGATCCCTTCAAGGACATGAAGAACCGCCCAGAGGGCGGCCACGGCACGAATCTCCTGCTCGTCGGCACGGACGGCCGCGACACGATCACCAAGGCGCAGAAGAAGAAGTACAAGCTGGGTGGCACACCCTGCCACTGCACCGACACCCTGATGCTGGTCCACCTCTCGGCCGACAGGCAGCGGGCGAGCGTCGTCAGTCTGCCGCGCGACAGCTATGTCGAGATCCCGGCGCACACCGACCGGACGACCGACGAGGAGCACTCCCCCCACCCGGTGAAGCTGAACGCCGCGTACGCCGAGGGCGGGCCGCATCTGACCGTGCGGACCGTCGAGCAGATGACCGGTATCAAGATCGATCACTATCTGGAGGTCGACTTCACCAGCTTCATGAAGACGGTCGACACCCTGGGCGGGGTCGAGATCTGCACCGCCAGGCCGCTCAAGGACTCGTACACGGGCCTGAACCTCGCGCCGGGCACCCACAAGCTCGACGGTGGCGAGGCCCTGCAGTACGTACGCTCCCGGCACGTCGACGGGACAGCCGACCTGGGCAGGGTGCAGCGCCAGCAGAAGTTCGTGGCCGCGCTGATCGAGCAGACGACCAGCAGCGGTCTGCTGATGAACCCGGTGAAACTCCAGCAGGTCGCCTCGTCGATGCTCGCCTCCGTGCGCGCCGACAAGGGCTTCGGTACGGAGCAGATGCTGGAGCTCGGCCAGGCCATGCGCGGCTTCACCCCGGCGTCGTCCGAATTCGCCTCCGTCCCGGTCGTGGAGGGCGGCTACCCCGTCAAGGGCATCGGCACCACGGTGAAGTGGGACACGAGGGAGGCCGAGAAGCTGTTCCGGGCCCTGCGTGAGGACGAACCGCTCGCCCGGCACCTGCCGAGGCAGCCCCGGGCCACGGTCGTCGGCGTGGCACCGGAGCAGATCCGGGTGCAGGTCTACAACGGGACGCCGAAGGACGGGCTCGGCCAGACGGTCGACGCGGCACTGCGCAGCACCGGTTTCAACACCACGCGCGCCCCGCTGAACGGCGGTCCGGGCGACCGCCTGCGCACCCTGGTCACCTACGACCCGCGATGGGACCGGTCCGCGAAGGCCCTGGCCACCGCGCTGCCGGGGTGCGAGCTGCGGCCGGTGAAGGGGCAGGGCGGGACGATGAAGGTGACGGCCGGCTCGGACTTCACCAAGGTGAGGCCGGTGAAGGCCGAGGACCCGCGGCGTGGCGAGTTCGGCACGGTAACGGGCGACCAAGTGATCTGCCCATGACCGGCCGCCAGGCAAAGGCTCAGGTCGCTGTGAGGACAGAGACGGCGATCAGCCCGTTTTGCCCCGCATTGCCGGCCCCTGGTCTCACACCGACCGGCGGAGGGGACAGGGGGGGGCGGGGGGCGGGGGGCGGGGGGGCGGGGGCGCGGCGGGGGGTTAGTCGGTTATGCCTTCGGCTGTGCGGCGGTCGCGTAGCTCCTTGATCGCGCGGCGCCGGGCGAGACGGTGCGTACGGCGGATCTGCGCCTCCTGGTAGCGGCGCTCGTCGCGCTCCGTCTCCGGGACCACGTGCGGTACGCGCCGCGGCTTGCCCTCCTCGTCGACCGCCGCGAACACCAGGTAGGCGCTGCCCACCTGCTGGGCGGGCGTCGACTCGTTCCACCGCTCGGCCATGACGCGGACGCCGACCTCCATCGAGGAGCGGCCGGTCCAGTTCACCTGGGCGCGGACGTGCACGAGGTCGCCGACGCGGACCGGCTCCAGGAAGACCATCTCGTCCATGGAGGCCGTCACGGCCGGGCCCCCGGAATGCCGGCCGGCCACGGCGCCCGCGGCGTCGTCCACCAGTTTCATGATCACGCCGCCGTGCACCGTACCCAGGAGGTTGGTGTCGCTGCCGGTCATGATGTGGCTGAGGGTGGTCCGGGAAGCCGAGGTCGGCTTGGCCGGAACCTCGTCTTCCGGTGACTGGGCCTGATCTGTCATGCCCTCCACCTTATGCGGGGGCTTGCACCTGGTTGCAATGCATCAGCTTCGCAACAGCCCTGGTCCGAAATCCGGTACACCCTGTAAGAGACCCGGCCCCGGACGGCACACTGTTCCCCATGAGCGATTGGCCCGATGGGCGGAACGGCGGACCCGGTGAGCGCTACGGGCAGGGCAGCGGCAGCCCCCGGCCCGAGAGCGCCCGCGCCATGCCGCACGTCCGGCGCCCGGCACCGCCGCAGTCCCCGCCCCGGATCCCGCCGCAGCAGGGGCAGGGCTACGACGAGACCCCCGGCTACGACAGCGGCTACAACACGGGTCAGGTCTACGGCGGCGGCAACAGCGGTGGCCAGGGCGGCGGCGGCCGCGGTTACGGCGGCGGCAACGGCCGCGGCGGCGACAGCGGTTATGTCCAGGGCCGTCCCGCTCCCGACTGGGGCCGGCGCATCAAGGTCGGCGCGCTGACCCCCGTGGTCGTGCTCCTCGCCGTCTCCATCGGCACGTACTTCTGGGCCGACGGCAAGCTCAAGCGCGAGGTCGACCTCTCCAAGGTCATCGAGCGCCCCTCCGAGGGCGACGGCACGAACTACCTGATCGTCGGCTCCGACAGCCGCGAGGGCATGACGGCCGAGGACAAGAAGAAGCTGCACACCGGCTCCGCCGAGGGCAAGCGGACCGACTCGATGATGATCCTGCACGACGGCTCCAACGGCCCGACGCTGATCTCCCTGCCCCGCGACTCGAACGTCGAGATCCCCTCGTTCGTCGGCTCGGAGTCCGGCAAGAAGTTCGCGGGGACGGGCCGCACGACGAAGCTGAACGCCGCGTACGCGGAGGACGGTCCGGAGCTGCTGGTCCGCACGGTCGAGTTCAACACCGGGCTGCGCATCGACCACTACGTCGAGATCGGCTTCGGCGGCTTCGCCAAGATCGTGGACGCGATCGGCGGCGTCGAGCTGGACATCCCCAAGGCCTTCAAGGACAAGAAGTCCGGTGCCGACTTCCAGGCCGGCAAGCAGACCCTGGACGGCGAGCAGTCCCTCGCCTTCGTCCGCACCCGGTACGCCTTCGCCGGGAGCGACCTGGACCGCACGAAGAACCAGCAGAAGTTCCTGGCGGCACTGGCCTCGCAGACGGCCACCCCGTCCACGATCCTCAACCCGTTCAAGCTGTACCCGACGATGGGCGCGGGCCTGGACACGCTGGTCGTGGACAAGGACATGTCGCTCTGGTCGCTCGGCAACATGTTCTTCGCGATGAAGGGCGTCACCGGCGGCGAGGGCACGTCGATGAACATCCCGCTCTCGGGCCAGAGCGTGAACGGCAACCTGGTCTGGGACAAGGACAAGGTCAAGCAGCTCGTGGAGCAGCTGAAGAACGACGAGAAGGTCACGGTCAAGGGCAGCTGACCGGACAGCCGTCACGTAGAGAGGTCCCCCACCCGTCAGCGGGTGGGGGACCTCTCTGTGTAACGGCGGGTCGGCGTCGGTCACTTCCCGTACCGGCGCTGCCGGCCGGCGTACGAGCGGATCGCGCGCAGGAAGTCCACGCGGCGGAACGCCGGCCAGTAGCAGTCCACCCAGTGCATCTCGGCGTACGCGGACTGCCAGAGCAGGAAGCCCGACAGCCGCTGCTCCCCGGAGGTCCGGATGATGAAGTCGGTCTGGTCGGCGGTCGGCGAGTACAGGTGCCGGGAGATGTCGTCGATGTCGAACCGCTCGGCCAGCTCGGCGGGGTCCCCGCCGGCCGCGACGTGGGCCGCGAAGGCGCTCTTCACCGCGTCCACGATCTCCCGTCGGCCGCCGTAGCCGACCGCGATGTCCACCTTGAGGCCGCCGCGCCCGGCCGTCGTGGCGGTGGCCTCCTTGAGGATCTCGGCGGTGGCGCCCGGCAGCAGGTCGAGCGAGCCGATCACCTGGACCTCCCAGGGGCGGTCCGAGGCCGTGATGTCCTGGACGGTCTCCTTGATGATCTCGATCAGCGGGCCGAGCTGTTCGGCGGGGCGCCCGAGATTGTCGTCGGAGAGCATGAAGAGGGTCACGCGCTCGATCCCGGCGGCTGTGCACCAGTCCAGGAACTCGGTCGCCTTGGCGCCGCCCGCCCGGTACCCCTCCCGGAGGTCCGTATGGCCCGCCTGCCGGGCCCAGCGCCGATTGCCGTCGAGCATGATCCCGACGTGCTGCGGTCGTGGCAGCCCCACGAGGGTGGCAGCCAGCCGGCGCTCGTACACCGCTTCTATCGGCCGCCGGAGGAACAGCGGGAGCAGCTTCACGAACCAACTCCATCATGTTGCGGTTAGCCTCCGCGGACCCTATCAGCGGCGCTCCGCGAACGCCCCCGGCCGGGATGCCGCACCCGTGCGGCCGGCATCCCGCCGGGCCCACGGGTGCGGCCCCCGGCGGAGGCCGGGGGCCGCGGTGCGGACTGCGCGACGCCGTTACGGCAGGTTGCGGGCCATGACGATCCGCTGGACCTGGTTCGTGCCCTCGTAGATCTGGGTGATCTTGGCGTCGCGCATCATGCGCTCGACCGGGTAGTCACGGGTGTAGCCGTAACCGCCGAGCAGCTGGACGGCGTCGGTGGTGACCTCCATGGCGACGTCGGAGGCGAAGCACTTGGCAGCGGCGCCGAAGAAGGTGAGGTCGCCGTCGAGGCGCTCGGACTTGGCCGCTGCCGCGTAGGTGAGCTGGCGGGCCGCCTCCAGCTTCATCGCCATGTCCGCGAGCATGAACTGGATGCCCTGGAAGTCGCCGATCGGCTTGCCGAACTGCTTGCGCTCCTGGACGTAGCCCTTGGCGTAGTCGAGGGCGCCCTGGGCGATGCCGAGGGCCTGGGCCGCGATCGTGATGCGGGTGTGGTCCAGGGTCTTCATCGCGGTGGCGAAGCCGGTGCCCTCCTCGCCGATCATGCGGTCGGCGGGGATGCGGACGTTGTCGAGGTAGACCTCGCGCGTCGGGGAGCCCTTGATGCCGAGCTTGCGCTCCGGGGCACCGAAGGACACGCCCTCGTCGGACTTCTCGACGACGAACGCGGAGATGCCCTTGGAGCGCTTCGTCGGGTCGGTGACGGCCATGACCGTGTAGTACTCGGAGACGCCCGCGTTGGTGATCCAGCGCTTGACGCCGTTGAGGACCCAGAAGTCGCCGTCGCGGACGGCCTTGGTCTTCATGCCCGCGGCGTCGGAGCCGGCGTCCGGCTCGGAGAGGGCGTACGAGAACATCGCGTCGCCCTTGGCCAGCGGGCCGAGGTACTTCTTCTTGAGGTCCTCGGATCCGGAGAGGATCACGGGGAGCGAGCCAAGCTTGTTCACGGCCGGGATCAGGGAGGACGACGCGCAGGCGCGGGCCACCTCCTCGATCACGATGACCGTGGCGAGCGCGTCGGCGCCCGCGCCGCCGTACTCCTCCGGTACGTGGACCGCGTGCAGGTCGGAGGCGACCAGGGCGTCGAGGGCCTCCTGCGGGAAGCGGCCCTCCTCGTCCACCTCGGCGGCGAACGGAGCGATCTTCGCCTCGGCGAGCGCACGGATCGTGTCGCGGAGCATGTCGTGCTCCTCGGCCGGACGGTAGAGGTCGAAGTCGGTCGTACCCGCCAAGACGTTCACTCCCCAAGGATGCTAACTACTGTTAAGTAACCCAATTTTAGTGTCCGCCGCCCGGCCTGGCATACGGGCGGGGCACGTGAGCTTGCCGACAGCCGCAAAACAGGGGTTCCGCGGGCCCGGATATGCTCGCCTCCGCACGTCTGTCCGCATCGTTCAGGAGCACCCATGGCCCTCAGGATCACTGTGATCGGCACCGGCTACCTCGGCGCCACCCATGCCGCGGCCATGGCGGAGCTGGGCTTCGAGGTCCTCGGGCTCGACGTCGTGCCCGAGAAGATCGAGATGCTCTCGGCGGGCAGAGTGCCGATGTACGAGCCGGGGCTCGAGGAGATCCTGCAGAAGCACGTCGCGGGCATCGAGGGCTCCACGGGGCGGCTGCGCTTCACCACCTCGTGGGAGGAGGTCGGCGCCTTCGGTGACGTGCACTTCGTCTGCGTGAACACCCCGCAGAAGCACGGTGAGTACGCCTGCGACATGAGCTACGTGGACAGCGCCTTCGAGTCGCTGGCCCCGCAGCTGACGCGCCCCGCCCTCGTGGTCGGCAAGTCCACCGTGCCGGTGGGCTCCGCCGCCCGGCTCGCGGCGCGGCTGGCCGAGCTCGCACCGGCGGGCACGGACGCGGAGCTGGCCTGGAACCCGGAGTTCCTGCGCGAGGGCTTCGCGGTGAACGACACGCTGCACCCGGACCGGATCGTCGTCGGCGTGGAGAGCGAGCGGGCCGAGAAGCTGCTGCGCGAGGTGTACGCCGGACCGGTCGGCGAGGGGTCGCCGTTCGTGGTGACGGATTTCCCGACCGCCGAGCTGGTGAAGACCTCGGCGAATTCGTTCCTGGCGACCAAGATCTCCTTCATCAACGCGATGGCGGAGGTCTGCGAGGCCGCCGACGGCGACGTGGTGAAGCTGGCCGAGGCGATCGGCCACGACGAGCGCATCGGCAAGAAGTTCCTGCGGGCCGGTATCGGCTTCGGCGGGGGCTGCCTGCCCAAGGACATCCGCGCCTTCATGGCGCGCGCCGGTGAGCTCGGGGCCGACCAGGCGCTGACCTTCCTGCGCGAGGTCGACTCCATCAACATGCGGCGGCGCGGCCACATGGTGGAGCTGGCCCGCGAGGCCGTGGGCGGCGGATCGTTCCTCGGGCAGCGGGTGGCGGTTCTGGGCGCGACGTTCAAGCCGGACTCGGACGACGTACGGGATTCGCCGGCGCTCAACGTGGCGGGCCAGATACACCTGCAGGGCGGCCAGGTCACGGTCTTCGACCCGAAGGGCATGGACAACGCCCGCCGGCTCTTCCCGACGCTCGGTTACGCGGACACGGCGCTGGACGCGGTGCGCGGGGCGGACGTGGTGCTGCACCTGACGGAGTGGCGCGAATTCCGCGAGCTGGACGCGGCCCTCCTGGGCGAGGCCGTGGGGCGGCGGATCATCCTGGACGGCCGCAACGCCCTGGATCCCGCGGTGTGGCGCGACGCGGGGTGGACGTACCGGGCCATGGGCCGCCCGAAGGCCTGAGGGCCCGAGGGCCTTCGGGCCGTAAAGCACGCGCGCGGTCGCCGGGTTCCCCCGGCGGCCGCGCGGCTATGCGCGCTTCGCGCGGTACGTGCGCATCTTGGCGCGGGCGCCGCAGACGGACATGGAGCACCAGCGGCGGCGTCCCGCCGGGCTGCGGTCGTAGTACGCCCAGCGGCAGTCCTCGGCCTCGCACGCCTTGAGCCGCGCCCAGGTGCCGTCGGCGGCCGCCGCCGCGATGGCGGCGGCGACCCTGGCGGTCAGTCCGGCGGGTTCGGTGGCCGGGCGCAAGGCGGCCGCTCCAGCGGCGTCCACGGTGACGCGCAGGGGTGCGTCGGCGAGGAGCCGGTCGAGCGGGGGTACGGGGCCGCCGTCGGGCGGGCGGTGGCCCGCGTGGGCCAGACAGGCGGTACGCAGCGCCTCGCGCAGGAGCAGGGCGTCGGGCACGTCCTCCTCCGCCAGGCCGAAGGCCGCGCGCCCCTCCGCCGTGCCGAGGGCGTCCGAGCCGGTCTCGACGTCCAGCGTGTTGACCAGGTCCTCGAGCAGGGCGAGCCCTCCGGGCGCGGCCACCCTCTCATTCATGGTTGCGATGTTACTTCCTTTACGGGACCATGAGGTAACGGTTACCGGTTGATGCGCTATAGCGGTAACCCTGTCCGTGGAGACCAGCAGAAGGAGCGAGTGTCATGGCTTTCGCCACCGTGGGTGCCGTCGTCCTGGACTGCCCCGACCCCGTCGCACTGGCCGGTTTCTACGCCGAACTGCTCGGCGGCACGGTCGAGGACGACGGTGAGGGCTGGGTGGATCTGAAGAACGGCACGGGGACGTCGCTCGCGTTCCAGGCCGCGCCCGGCTTCGTACCGCCGCGCTGGCCGCACGCCGACGGCTCGCAGCAGTTCCACCTCGATCTGAGCGTGGAGGATCTGGACGCGGCGGAGCGGAAGGTGGTCGCGCTGGGCGCCACCGTGCTGGACGCGGAGGACCGGTCGCGGACGTGGCGTGTGTACGCGGACCCGGCCGGGCACCCCTTCTGTCTGTGCGCGGGCTAGCGGGGCCGGGGGCGGCGGACGCCGCCCCCGGACTCACACCGCCGGGCCGTCCAGGTCGTCGATCGTGGCGTGCGAGGGGCCGAACTGCGCGCTGAGGTCGCGGGACACCGCTTCCGCGTCGCGAAGGACCCGTACCGCGTTCCGCCAGGTCAGCTTGGCCAGGTCGATCTCCGACCAGCCGCGGCCGAGCAGCTCCGCGATCAGGTGCGGGTAGCCGGAGACGTCGTCCAGTCCCTCCGGGAGGAACGGCGTGCCGTCGTAGTCGCCGCCGATGCCGATGTGGTCGACGCCGGCGACCTCGCGCATGTGGTCGAGGTGGTCGGCGACCGTCGCCACCGTGGCCACGGGGCGCGGGTTGACGGCCTCGAAGTCCGCGTGGATGCGCATCGCGGCCGGGGTGGTGTCGAGGTGGTGCAGGCCGTGCTCGCGCATGTTGCGGTCGGCGGCCAGCGTCCACTCGACGGCTGCGGGGAGGACGAACTTCGGTACGAAGGTCGCCATCGCCACACCGCCGTTGGCCGCGAGCGCGCGCAGGACGTCGTCGGGGATGTTGCGCGGGTGGTCGCAGACCGCGCGGGCGGAGGAGTGCGAGAAGATCACCGGTGCGACGGAGGTGGCGAGCGCGTCACGCATCGTGGAGGCCGCCACGTGGGAGAGGTCGACCAGCATGCCGATGCGGTTCATCTCCCGCACGACCTGGCGGCCGAACTCCGACAGACCGCCGACCCGCGCGGTGTCCGTCGCCGAGTCCGCCCAGTCGGTGTTGTCGTTGTGCGTCAGCGTCATGTAGCGGACGCCGAGGGCGTGCAGGGCGCGCAGGGTGCCCAGCGAGTTGTTGATGGAGTGGCCGCCCTCCGCGCCCATCAGGGACGCGATACGGCCTTCGGCGCGGGCCTCCTCCATGTCGTCGGCCGTCAGCGCGCGCCGCAGGTCGATCGGGTGACGCGCCAGCAGCTCACCGACCACGTCGATCTGTTCCAGCGTGGCGCTGACCGCGTCGTCGCCGGTCAGCCCGGTGGAGACGTAGACGGACCAGAACTGGGCGCCCACGCCGCCGGCCCGCAGCCGCGGGATGTCGGTGTGCAGGACGCCGGTCTGGTCGGTGGAGATGTCCCGGGCCTCCAGGTCGTAGCCGACCTGTTCACGCAGGGCCCAGGGGAGGTCGTTGTGTCCGTCGACGACGGGGTGGTCGGCGAGGAGCAGCCGGGCGCGGTCCAGACGGTCCATGGGGCGCCTACTTCCCGAAGCCGAAGGAGTCCGCGCCCTCGACCTTGGCGCGCAGGCGTTTGCCCTTCTCCGTGGCCTGCTCGTTCAGCTCCTGCTGGAAGTCCTTCATACGCGCCAGCAGCTCGCCGTCGTGGGCGGCGAGGATGCGGGCGGCGAGCAGGCCCGCGTTGCGCGCGCCGCCGACCGAGACGGTGGCGACGGGGACTCCGGCCGGCATCTGCACGATGGACAGCAGGCTGTCCATGCCGTCCAGGTACTTCAGCGGTACGGGGACGCCGATGACCGGGAGCGGGGTCACGGACGCCAGCATGCCGGGGAGGTGGGCCGCGCCCCCGGCGCCCGCGATGATCGCCTTCAGGCCGCGGTCCGCCGCCCGCTCGCCGTACGCGATCATCTCGTGCGGCATGCGGTGCGCGGAGACGACGTCCACCTCGAAGGGGATCTCGAACTCGGCGAGCGCCTTCGCGGCGGCCTCCATGACGGGCCAGTCGGAGTCCGAGCCCATGACGATGCCGATGACAGGGGCGGTACCGGGGGAAGTCATTCGGTGATTGTTCCTCGCAGGTAGTCGGCCGCGTGCCGGGCGCGCTCCCGCACGTCCGCCAGGTCGTCGCCGTAGGTGTTGACGTGTCCGACCTTGCGGCCGGGCTTCACGTCCTTGCCGTACATGTGGATCTTGAGCTGCGGGTCGCGGGCCATGCAGTGCAGGTACGCCTGGTACATGTCCGGGTAGTCGCCGCCGAGGACGTTGCACATGACCGTCCAGGTGGCACGCGGGCGCGGGTCGCCGAGCGGGAGGTCCAGGACGGCCCGCACGTGGTTGGCGAACTGCGAGGTGATCGCGCCGTCCTGGGTCCAGTGCCCGGAGTTGTGCGGTCGCATCGCCAGTTCGTTCACGAGGATGCGGCCGTCGCGGGTCTCGAACAGCTCGACCGCGAGGTGGCCGACCACCCCGAGCTCGGCGGCGATCCGCAGCGCCAGCTGCTGGGCCTCGCCGGCGAGGCGCTCGTCCAGCCCGGGGGCCGGGGCGATGACGGTGTCGCACACGCCGTCGACCTGGATCGACTCGACGACCGGGTAGGCGACGGCCTGGCCGTGCGGCGAGCGGACGATGTTGGCCGCCAGCTCGCGTACGAAGTCGACCTTCTCCTCGGCGAGCACGGGGACGCCGGCGCGGAAGGGCTCGGCGGCGTCGGCCTCGGAGCGGACCACCCACACGCCCTTGCCGTCGTAGCCGCCGCGGACCGTCTTGAGGATGACGGGGAAGCCGTCCCCCTCCTCGGCGAAGGCGGCGACGTCGGCGGCGTCCTCCACGATGCGGTGGCGGGGGCAGGGCACGCCGATCTCCGTGAGCTTCGCGCGCATCACCCCCTTGTCCTGGGCGTGCACCAGGGCGTCGGGGCCGGGGCGGACGGGGATGCCGTCCGCCTCCAGGGCCCGCAGGTGCTCGGTCGGCACATGCTCGTGATCGAAGGTGATCACGTCGCAGCCGCGCGCGAAGGCGCGCAGCGTCTCCAGGTCGCGGTAGTCGCCGACGACGACTTCGCTGACCACCTGGGCCGCCGAATCCTGAGGAGTGTCACTGAGGAGCTTGAACTTGAGGCCGAGGGGGATGCCCGCCTCGTGGGTCATACGGGCGAGCTGACCGCCGCCGACCATGCCGACTACCGGGAACGTCACGCGTCCAGGGTATCCGGCGCGCGGAAGGTCCCCTCACCCTCTCCCGTGCACCCCCGGAAAGGGGTGCACGTCACGCGGTCCGGCCGGCTCACGGGCATCACACGGGAGGGCTGGTTAGCATGGCCGGGTTGACGGAACCGGACGGACGGGACGAGCGATCACCATGAGCGAACGGGGCGCCCTGCGGGCCCGGCTTGATCTGCTGGCCCGGGAGGTCGCCAAGTTCGGCGCGGTCGGTGCGTTCGGCCTGGTCGTGAACATCGCCGTCTCCAACCTGATCTGGCGCACGACGGACATTCCGGTGGTGCGGGCCGGGCTGATGGGGACGGTCGTCGCCATCCTCTTCAACTACGTCGGCTTCCGCTACTGGACCTACCGGGAGCGCGACAAGAGCGGCCGGACCCGGGAGCTGACGCTGTTCCTGCTGTTCAGCGCCGTCGGGGCGCTGATCGAGACGGGCGTGCTCTACGCGGCCACGTACGGCTTCGGGTGGAACAGCCCGGTCCAGAGCAACGTCTTCAAGATCCTCGGCATCGGGATCGCCACCCTGTTCCGCTTCTGGTCGTACCGCACCTGGGTCTTCAAGGCGCTGCCCGCCAAGGAGGCCGTGCTCGACACGGAGCGGTTTCTGGAGCAGCGACGACCCGCCGGCGAGGTAGCCCCCGGTCCCGTACGCCACTGACCCACGGGGCCCGCGGTCACCGCCGGCGCGCCCGGGCCGACGCGTGCGCCGGTGGCCGGCGCTCACCGCACCGGGCGTTCCGGTTCCTTGCGGGTGGGTGCGACCCTGCTGAGGAAGAGGGCGAAGACGGGGGGCTGCTGCTGCAGCAGTTCGAGCCGGCCGCCGTCGGCCTCCGCGAGGTCCCGGGCGACGGCGAGGCCGATCCCCGTGGAGTTGCGGCCGCTGATGGTCCGCTCGAAGATCCGTGCGCCGAGGTCGGCGGGCACCCCGGGGCCTTCGTCGGTCACCTCGACGACGACCTGGTTGCCGGTGACACGCGTGCGCAGGGCGACGGTGCCGCCGCCGTGCATCAGGGAGTTCTCGATCAGCGCGGCCAGCACCTGGGCGACCGCGCCGGGGGTGCCGACGGCCTGCAGCCCGTGCTTCCCGGAGCAGACGACGGCGCGGCCCGCGCTGCGGTAGGCCGGGCGCCACTCCTCCAGCTGCTGCTTGACGACCTCGTCGAGGTCGAAGACCACGGCGGAGCCGGTGCGTGCGTCACGTGCGTTGGTCAGCAGCCGCTCCACCACGTCGGTGAGCCGCTCGACCTGGGTGAGCGCGATGCTCGCCTCCTCCTTGACCGTGTCCGGGTCGTCGGTGGAGTAGATCTCCTCGATGCGCATCGAGAGGGCGGTCAGCGGGGTGCGGAGCTGGTGCGAGGCGTCCGCGGCGAGGCGCCGTTCGGCGGTCAGCATCCGGGCGATCCGCTCGGCGGAGGCGTCCAGGACGTCCGCGACCCGGTCCAGCTCGGTGACCCCGTACCGCTTGCGCCGGGGGCGCGGGTCGCCCGAGCCCAGGCGTTCGGCGGTCTCGGCGAGGTCGGTGAGCGGTGACGTCAGGCGGTTGGCCTGGCGTACGGCGAGGAGTACGGCGGAGACGATCGCGAGGAGCGCCACCGCCCCGATGATCAGCAGGGTCCGGCCGACCTCCCGGGTGACGGCGGAGCGGGACTCCTCGACGGTGACCTTCTCGCCCTGCTCCCCCGTCTCC
This sequence comes from Streptomyces clavifer, assembly GCF_036345975.1. Lineage (NCBI taxonomy): Bacteria > Bacillati > Actinomycetota > Actinomycetes > Kitasatosporales > Streptomycetaceae > Streptomyces > Streptomyces clavifer. The sequence continues at coordinate 3,057,753 of NZ_CP107793.1, forward strand.
GAGCTGCTGATGACGCTGTCCGTGGGCCGCTCACCGACCTCGATGGGGGCCCGCCCCGGGATCTCGACGCGTGCGTAACGGTCGGGGCCGACCTGTTCGGACAGCACGTCGGGGCTGATCCGTTCCGCGCCCAGCAGGCGGCTCTCGACGACACTGATCAGCCGCAGCGCCTCGGAGTCGACGCTCTCCTGGGCGCTGTTGCTGATGGTCCGGGTCTCGACGATGACGAGGGAGACGCCGAAGACGGCGATCACCACGAGCACCACGGCGAGCGTGGAGTTGATCAGTCGGCGGCGCATGACTGTTCCTGTACGTCAGCTCTTCTCGAACCGGAAGCCGACGCCCCGGACGGTGGCGATGTAGCGGGGATTGGCGGCGTCGTCGCCGAGCTTCTTGCGGAGCCAGGAGATGTGCATGTCGAGGGTCTTCGTGGAGGACCACCAGGTGGTGTCCCACACCTCGCGCATCAGCTGGTCGCGGGTGACGACCCGGCCCGCGTCCCGGACGAGGACCCGCAGCAGGTCGAACTCCTTCGCGGTGAGCTGGAGTTCCTCCTCGCCCATCCAGGCACGGTGCGACTCGACGTCGATCCGCACGCCGTGGGTGGCGGGCTGCGGGGCGGGCTCGGACGCCCCGCGGCGCAGGAGGGCCCGGACCCGGGCGAGGAGCTCGGCGAGGCGGAAGGGCTTGGTGACGTAGTCGTCGGCGCCGGCGTCCAGGCCGACCACCGTGTCGACCTCGTCGGCGCGGGCGGTCAGGACGAGGATCGGTACGGCGTGACCGTCGGCGCGCAGCCGTCTCGCCACCTCCAGGCCGTCCATTCCCGGCAGCCCCAGGTCGAGCACGACCAGGTCGATGCCTCCCTGGAGTCCGGCGTCGAGTGCGGTCGGACCGTCCTCGCGGACCTCGACCTCGTAACCCTCACGACGCAGGGCGCGGGCCAGTGGCTCCGAGATGGATGCGTCGTCCTCGGCGAGCAGTACACGGGTCATGCAGTGATGGTAGTCCGCACCGGGCGCCCGGGGTGAGGCGCTCGACAAGCCCTGCGGGTATGGGCCACGAATCGGTCATCCACCTTCGAACATGAGACCGCGGGCCCACCACCACCTGTGATCCATCTCTCAAGTCCTTCCATATCCCCGCGTGTCGTGTCGTATGGTGGCTCGACGCCTGTTGCACCACCGAAGGACCTTTGGGTAGCTCATAGCGCCAAGGGTCCCTTTTGTGTGCGGGCCGGTTCCCGCCGGCTCTGACCAGTGAATGACCTATGGGCCGGGCCCGGAGCGCGTGGAGCGCACCGGGCGTGGATCCCGGTGTGGTCGGTCCCCGAGTCCGCCCCCGCTCCCCCACGGAGCCGGTGACCGGTTCGAATCCCTCGAGGCGTCGGGGGTGGGGCACGGCCCTGCCGGTGCCGGCCACCCCCCACCGGGCGCGTACCACCCCTGCGGTGACGCGTCCCGACCAGCAAGGATCGATCATGGCGTCCAGCCTGACGAAGGACTCGGCCAGTACGTCTGGTTCGGAGAAGACCTTCTTCGGCCACCCCCGCGGCCTGGCCACTCTCTTCATGACCGAGATGTGGGAGCGCTTCAGCTATTACGGCATGCGCGCCCTTCTCCCGCTCTACCTGATCGCGCCCAACGGGCTCGACATGAACCCGGGTACGGCCACTGCCATCTACTCGGTCTACCTGTCGCTGGTGTACCTCCTCGCCCTGCCCGGCGGCTGGTTCGGCGACCGCGTGTGGGGCCCGCGCAAGACCGTCGCCATCGCCGGCGGCGTCATCATGCTCGGGCACCTGACGCTGGCCCTGCCCTCGGAGGGCACCTTCTTCGCCGGCCTCGGCCTGGTGGCGATCGGTTCCGGTCTGCTGAAGTCGAACATCTCCACGATGGTCGGCCACCTCTACGACGGCCCGGACGACCCGCGCCGCGACGGTGGCTTCACCATCTTCTACATGGGCATCAACATGGGTGCCTTCGCCGCTCCGCTGGTCATCGGCACCGTCGGCGAGAACGTGAACTGGCACCTGGGCTTCGCCCTCGCCGCGCTCGGCATGGGTCTGGGCGTCGCCCAGTTCCTGCTCGGCACGCGCCACCTGAACGAGCGCAGCCTGATCGTCCCGAAGCCGCTGTCCGCCGTCGAGCGCGCCTCGACGCTGCGCAAGGCCATGATCTGGATGGCCGTCGCAGCCGTCTTCTACATCGGTACGGTCGTCACCGGCGTCTACACGCTGAACTGGCTGCTCGTCCCGATCACGATCGCGGGTCTGCTCATCCCGGTGGTCGTCCTGACGCGCATCAAGCGCGACAAGGACCTCAGCGCCGCCGAGCAGTCGAAGATGTCCGGTTACATCTGGTTCTTCGTCGCCGCCGCCATCTTCTGGATGATCTACGACCAGGGTGGTTCGACCCTGGCGATCTTCGCCGAGTCCTCGGCCGAGAACTCGGTCCTCGGCTGGGACTTCCCGGTCTCCTGGTACCAGTCGGTCAACCCGGTCCTGATCATGGCGCTGGCCCCGGTCTTCGCCGCCTTCTGGATGGCGCTGAACCGGCGGGGCAAGGAGCCCAGCACGATCGTGAAGTTCAGCTCCGGCCTGGTGCTGGTCGGCGCGTCGTTCTTCCTGTTCCTGATGCCGCTGACGATCGCGGGCGACGGCCACAAGGCCGCCGCGATGTGGCTGGTGGCGATCTACTTCGTGCAGACCGTCGCGGAGCTGACGCTCTCCCCGGTCGGCCTCTCGGTGACCACGAAGATGGCTCCGGCCAAGTACGCCAGCCAGATGATGGGTGTCTGGTTCCTGGCGGTCACCGCCGGCGACTGCACCACGGGCCTGCTGTCCATCGCGGGTGTCGAGCTCAACGGCACCGGGGTGGTGGCGCTCCAGGCCGCCCTCGCGGTGGTCGCGGGTGTCGCGATCTTCATGTACCGCGGCAAGGTCAAGGCGCTCATGGGCAACGTCCGCTGACGCGGACGCCCGCCCGTACGTGGGGGCCGTCGCACCGGACCGGTGCGACGGCCCCCACGTCGTTCCCGGGCGGGCGGCGGCGGGTGATCGGTCCCGGGCGGGCGGACGGGGCCGCCCGGCCGGTCCGGGGCCGGCACGGCAGACGAAGGAAGAGCGCACCGTCTCCGGTGCGCTCTTCGGGTACTGCGGGGGAGGCGGGACTACGCGGGTGCCGCGAGCTCCGCCCATACGGTCTTGCCGGGCTCGTCCGGCGTACGCGCGACACCCCAGTCCAGGCAGAGCCGCTGCACGATGAACATGCCGTGCCCGCCGGGCCGTCCCGCGCGGTGCGGGGTGCGGGGAGTGGGCTGGCCCGCGCCGCGGTCCACGACCTCGACCCGCAGCACCTTGGGCGAGCAGGCGATGCGGAGCTCCTCGGGACCGTCCGCGTGCAGGCAGGCGTTCGTGACGAGCTCGGAGACGACCAGCAGGACGTCCTCGGCGGCGGCCCGCCGGTCGGCGCCGGTCGCTGGGAGCCAGCCCCATTCGTGCAGGGCCTGCCGGGCGAAATCACGGGCCATCGGCACGATACCGCTGGCCTGCCGCAGCGAGAGCGTGCGCCACTGCCGGTCAGCCGGTACGGCAGAGGCTGCGGGGCCCGTACCGTCCGGCTCGCGGCCGAGGCCGCCCGGCGGATGTTGCCGGGTGGTGCTCATCAGCGCTTCACCTCACCGATTCACCGAGTTGCCATCGAACAGATTCTTGATCAGATACAGCGTGTGCGTGGTCCATGACCCCGACAGGGTGTCTCCTGCCCGGCCGAACCGTGCCGACACCCATTCCGCCGCGCCACAAGCATGACGTGTGCGGTGCACGGGGCGTCGGGGGCCGGACAAGCGGCAGGAAGGCCGCCGTCAGGTGCGCAGAGCGTCTTCGAGCGAGGCGTGGACGGTGAACACCGCATCGGCCCCCGTGATCTCGAAGACACGGGCCACCACGGGCAGCATTCCGGCCAGATGAACCGCGCCCCCGGCCGCCTCGGCCTTCAGGCGTGCACCGAGCAACACGTTCAGACCGGTGGAATCACAGAACTCGAGCCGCGAGCAGTCGACCACCAGGCGCGCACGCCCCTGATCGACCGCGCCCTCCAACGGCTCGCGCAGCAGGTCGGCCGTGTGGTGATCAAGCTCGCCCACCGGTGTCACGACCTCGCTGGGCCCCTCCGTCCGGACGTCGACCTGTAGCCGACCCCGGTTCGCACTGCCGACCGTCCCGCGGTCCATTGCCGATCCTCTTCGCCGTCCGTCACTGTCCGCGCACTGTGCGCGGCCGTCTTCGTGGCTTCCGCCGACGTGCGTAAAACCTTACGCGTTTCCCTCGCCACACGGTAGTCAGAGAACTCAACAAAGCGGACATAAGCCTTATTTGGAGCTTGTCACTCGTGGCTCGAACCGGGTAAGGGTAGAGAGGACATCACGACCCGGACATTCGATCGGCTTCGGAGGCGCCGCTTCACCGCAGGAACACGTAGGGGCATCGGCAGCCATATGCCGAGAACGATGGAGGAGAACCATGTCACCCCGGCTCGACGTATCGCGTACCCGCATCGCGACGTCGGCATGTCCTCAGGGACCGACCGATTCCGACTCCCCCGCCGCGAGCGCCGTTCCGGGCCCGCGCAGCGAGTACACCGACGACCTCATGAGCGAGGGCCTGGAGGGACTCCCCGAGATCCCCCCCTACGCCGAGGTCGGTGCCCTGGACGCCAGGGCACTGTCGAAGACCCTCTTCGCGCGGCTCGAAACCCTCGAGGAGGGCACCCACGAGTACGCGTACGTCCGCAACACCCTGGTCGAGCTCAACCTGGCCCTGGTCAAGTTCGCCGCCTCCCGGTTCCGCTCGCGCAGTGAGCCCATGGAGGACATCGTCCAGGTCGGCACGATCGGTCTGATCAAGGCGATCGACCGCTTCGAGCTCAGCCGGGGCGTCGAGTTCCCGACGTTCGCGATGCCGACCATCATCGGCGAGGTCAAGCGGTTCTTCCGCGACACCAGTTGGTCGGTGCGCGTCCCACGCCGCCTGCAGGAGCTGCGGCTGGACCTCGCGAAGGCGGGTGACGAGCTCGCCCAGCAGCTGGACCGCGCGCCCACCGTGCCCGAGCTGGCCGACCGGCTCGGCATCCCCGCCGACGAAGTCGTCGAAGGCATGGCCGCGAGCAACGCGTACACCGCGAGCTCCCTGGACGCCAAGCCCGAGGACGACGACGGCGAGGGGGCCCTCGCGGACCGCATGGGCTATGTGGACCACGGACTCGAAGGCATCGAGTACGTCGAGTCCCTGAAGCCGCTGATCGCCTCCCTGCCGTTGCGCGACCGCACGATCCTCTCCCTGCGGTTCGTCGCCAACATGACGCAGTCGGAGATCGGCGAGGAGCTCGGCATCTCGCAGATGCACGTGTCCCGGCTGCTCTCCCGGACGCTGGTCAAGCTCAGGAAGGGCCTGACCGTGGAGGAGTGATCCGACGTCCCCGGCACCACCGGTACGTCGTTGCGGAAGGACCTGCCCCGGCAACGGGCGGGTCCTTCCGCATTGTTGACGAAGTGCCACGGACTGGGCCACATTGGGCATGGTTCTGGGGGGAACACATGGCTCATGGGGAGAGCGGTCCGGTCGGCCCCGCCGCGCCGGAGGCGGTGATGCGGGCGCGGCTCGGCCGGGAATGCCTGTACGTCCCGTCGTGCCGGTTCGGCCTCTACCTGGCGCTCCGCCACTGGTGCGAGCCCGGGGGCAGGGTGCTGATGTCCCCGGTCAACGACGACGTCATCCTCTTCGTCGTCCTCGCCGCGGGTCTGCGCCCCGTCCAGGCACCGCTGTCCGCCACGGACGGCTCCCTCGACGTGGACGCCGTGCCCGACTCCGTGTGGAGCGGCCTCTCGGCCGTCCTCACCACCAATCTGTACGGACATCCCGACCCGGCCGGCCGGCTGCGCGAGCGCTGCGACCGGCTGGGCATCGCGCTGATCGAGGACGCGGCGCACGCCATCGGCAGCGAGGTGGACGGCCGGCCCGTCGGGACCTTCGGGGACGCGGCCGTCTTCAGCCTCTCCAAGCACGCGGGCGCCAGGGCCGGAGGCTTCCTCGCCCTCGCCGACCCGGCGTTGCGCGCCCCGCTGGAGCAGGCCCGTGACGCCCTCCTGGACCCGGTCGCGCTCACGGCCGAACTCGCCTATGCCGTACGCCCGTACGCGGAGGCGACGGTGCGGGCGCTGCGGCTCGCCCCGGCCGCGTGGTGGGCCCTGCGACTCCTCGGGCTGCAGGAACGCGAGGAGATCCGGATGCCGCTGCGGTCCGCCGAGCTGCAGCGGGCGCTGGCCTCCGCACCCTCGCTGAGCGGTTTCCATTCCTGGGTCCGCGTCGACATGCACGACTACCGGGTCGCCCCGGGGCGCCTGCGGTGGCGCCGGATCGCACGCCTGCTGGCCCGCCTCGACGACCGGCTCGCCGCCCACCGGGCGGGGACGGAGCGTCTCCTCGCCACCCGCTGGGCCGCCCCGGGCAGCGCCGGTGCCCGCGTACAGCCCTTGTTCCGGGTGCCGTTGCTGGTGCACGACCGGGACGCGGCCGTCGCGGCCCTCGCCCGTCGACGGATCACCGTCGGCTACCTCTACGACCCGCCGCTCGACACGTACGCGGGCGAGCGGTTCACCGACCCGTCCCCCTCCCCCGCCAACGCGGCCCGGTTCGCCCGTCACGCGCTGCCCGTCGACCCGCTGCGCGCCGGACCGGTCATCGACGTCCTCGGAGCGGCGGGCGTCGAGCCCGCGCGGGGGCTGCCCGGTGACTGACACCGCCAGAGCCGGCCCGGACGCCGACGCGGGGCCGGACAGCGGGGCCGGCGCGTCCGCGGACCGCGACGGTACGAGCGGCGACTCGATGTTCCGCAACGCCTACGCCCTGATGCTCTCCACGGGTGTCTCCGCCGCCCTCGGCCTGGGCTTCTGGCTGGTCGCCGCCCGCTACTACACCGAGGAGGCCGTCGGCCAGGGCTCCGCGGCCATCGCCGCGATGCGCCTGCTGGCCTCGGTCACCGCGACCACCATGATCGGCGCCGTGGTGCGGTACGTGCCCCGTGCCGGACGCGCCACCGCCTCCCTGGTCGCCGGCACCTACCTGGTCAGCTCCGTCGTCGTCGCACTGGTCTGCGTGGTCTTCCTGCTCACGCTGGACCTGTGGGGGGACTCGTACGCCCCGCTCGGCACCCTGTCCGCCGGGCTGGTCTTCACCGGTTCGTGCGTCGCCTGGGCGGTCCTCACCCTCCAGGACGGGGTGCTGACCGGGCTGCGCAAGGCCGTCTGGGTGCCCGTGGGCAACGCCGCGTTCTCCCTCGGCAAGCTGCTGCTGCTCGCCGCCTTCGCCACCGCCCTGCCCGTCCTCGGCGTCTTCGTGTCCTGGGCCGCCGCGACGGCCCTGTCCGTACTGCCCCTGGGATGGCTGGTCTTCCGCAGGCTGATCCCGCGTCAGGCGGGATCGGAACGGGACCGCGAACCGCCCCGGCTGCGCGAGATCGGCCGGTTCCTCGCCGGGGACTCGGTCGGCGCGCTCTTCAGCCTCGCCATGATCAACCTGCTGCCGGTGATGGTGGCCGTCCGCTTCGACGCCGCGCACAACGGCTTCTTCTACATCGCGTACACCGTCGGCGGCACCATGGAGTTCATGGCCATCAACATGGCCTCCTCCCTCACCGCGCACGCCTCGCACACCCCCGGCCACCTCGCCGAAGGCGTACGCGGGGCGCTCCGCCGGATGGCGGTGCTGCTCGTCCCCGTCGTGCTCGTCCTGGTCCTGTTCGCCCCGTACATCCTCGCCCCGTTCGGCCACGAGTACGCCGACCACGGCACCCTCGTCCTGCGGCTGCTGGCCGTCGCCGCACTCCCCCGCGTCCTGGTCGAGCTGTACATCGGCGTGCTGCGGGTGCAGGGGCGCACCGGAGCGCTGGCCGTCCTGCAGGCCGTGATGTGCGCACTCGTGCTGGGCAGCGCGGCGCTGCTGCTCGGTCCGCTGGGGATCGCGGGGGCCGGCTGGGCGATGCTGCTGAGCATGACGGCGGTGGCGACCGCCTCCGCGCTGGGACTGCGCACGGCGCTCGGCCGGCGGACGTCCGGCACCGGGAGAGGGCACGGGGACGGGCGGGACGAGGACTTCGGGACGAGCTGGGCCCGGTCGGCGGCGCAGCGCGGCCGGGAGCGGCGGGCCGAGGAGTACGGGGCGGACTGGACCTCCGACACGGTGTACCTGCGCGGCGCCCATGACACGGTGACCCCGGCCTTCGGCATTCCCGTCTGCGTGCGCGACGCCGGGTCCACGGCCACGGACCGGGAGCGTGTCGTGTCGCGGACCGGCGAGGTGCTGTGGCTGCTGCTGGGGCTCGCGGCCGGGCTCTTCTGGGTGCCGCTGGTGCGGGTCGCGCGGGCCGGCCACGACCGGCTGACGGGCGAGGAGCTCGTCGACGCGCTGCCCCCGGTCACCGTGACCGCCGGGGTGCTCATGATCGTCGTGTACAGCGCTGCCGCCACCACGCCCTGCCCCCGGCGCGCGCTGACCGGGGCGGCGCTGCTGGTGACGGTGGCGGCCCTGCACTCCGCCCCGCTGCTCCTCGGCATCCTGCCGCCGGCCGCCTCACGGGAGTGGCACGGGGCGCTCGCCGGCTTCCTGGCCGAGGTCGTGGGGCCGGCCTCCCCCGCCGCGGTGCTCCGGGGACTGCCGTTCGCGCTCCAGCTGCTCTGTCTGGCCCTGGTGGCCGTCCTGCTGCGGACCGCGGGCGTCCACCGGCGGGCCGCGGCCGCGCTGGTGTGGGTGCTCGCGGTGGCCGGGTGGGCGGCGCAGGACGCCTTCGCCGCCGCCGGACTGCCGGTTTTCTGCGGGCTGTTCGCGGTCACGGCGGTGGCGTACGCCGTCTGCGCGCGGGTCAGCGGCCGGGGACCGGCTGCTTGAAGTAGTCGTCCTGGCCGGCCGTGCGGTACCCCTCCAGGCCGGGTCCGCTGTTGACCGTGAGGTCGCAGCCCTCGCCCGGCACCGCCCGGTTCCAGTGCACCAGCGCCTTGGCCCGGGGCATGGTGCGCACGGCCTCCGGGATTCCCTCGTACCAGGCGCGCTGGCGGTCCGGGTCCGCAGGATCGGGCACCGTGGCGAACTCGGCGAACATCAGGGGCTTCTCGGCGCTGATCCGGGTGCGCAGCCAGTCGTACGCCGGCCGCTGGCTGCGGTCGAACTCCTTCCAGTCGGTGGTCCGGTGGCAGGTGAAGTAGTTGTACTGGTCCATGCCGATCCAGTCGACGTAGTCGTCGCCCGGGTAGAGCCGCTCGAAGAGCGCTCCCGCTCCGAGGTAGCCGGAGACCGTCCACACCCACACCACGTTGTCCACGCCGAGCTCCTCGAAGCGCTCGTGGAGGTGGCGGTAGGCGGCGACGTACTCCTCAGGAGTGCCCGCGTCCCCGACCCGGGCGTCGACCTCCTGGTCGAAGGAGAGGAAGACCCGCTTCCCGTACGCCTTGACGCGGCGGGCCTGCGGGTCGATGATCTCGCGGTCGTACGCCCCCGAGGCGACCTTCGCCCAGCCCAGCTGGTCCTCGGTCCAACCGGCGTGACGGGGCTCGCGCCACACCGTGGACTCCCAGGCCAGCATCAGCATCCGGTCCCGGCCCAGGACCTGTTCGTCGGGGGTGAGGAGCTGCCCGTCGAGCTCGCTGTCCGACATGTCGTGGTACGTGTAGAGGAGGTCGAGCCTCCGGCCGATCTTCTCCTCGAACGCGTGAACGGCCCCCTGGAGCGACCCGTTCCTGTCGTGCGGGACGTAGGCACCCCACCAGGCTCCGCAGGGCGGGACGAGCGTGGCCGTGGGAGCGCAGGCCCCACCGGGCACGGCGCCGGTGGCCGCGTCGGCGGGCAGGGCGCCGGCCGGGGGCAGGGTGTCGCCGCTCCCGGAGGAGGGTGTACCGAGCCAGGCGGCGAGTCCGGCCAGCAGCGCGGCGACGGAGACCAGGGCGAGCACCAGGTGCGTGCGGCGGCGGTGCGGTGCCACCGTGCGGGGGCCGCTCATCGGCGCCTCCCGGGCCGGGGCCTGCTCCGCCCGACGGCACCCCGGGTGGCCGCCGGCAGCGGAAGCCCGGGCAGCGCGGCGACGAGTGTGGTGAACGCGGCGAGCGACACCAGGAAGGCGGTCGCCGAGAACGCCTCCACCAGGAAGAGGGCGGTGGCGGTGAGAACGGCGAGCGAGAGCCCGAAGGGCGCGGCGAGGGCCGCCGTCTCGAGCCGGGCACCGGGCCCGGGCGCCCCGGGCTGCGGATACAGCAGGGCGAGGCCGGGGCCGAAGCAGACGAAGAGGAGCACGGGCGCCCAGCGCAGGGGCGAACCGCCCGGCAGCGCGGTCACGGAGAGCGCCACCCACCCGGAGAGCGCCACGCCCGCCCTGATCAGGGTCTGCCGGACGGGGAGTATCGGTTGACGTTGCTCGGACACGGGGCGGCCTCCTGGTGTGCCGGACTCCTGGTGTGCGGGTTCCGCTGCCTGCTGGTTCGCCGGCTGCCGGTTCGCCGGCCTGCTGTCCGCCGCGCGCCGGCCTAGGGGCCGACGTACCGCAGGACGACTCCGTGCCCGGTGCGCTCGACGACGCGGAAGAGCGGCGAGGCGCCGAGGTCCCTGGTCAGTCCGGCGAATCCGCCGGGCGGCAGCAGCCCTTCGCCGGCGGTGTAGACGTCCTGGGTGCGCGTGAGGATGACGTAGGCCGTGGCATCCGGCGGCAGACGGGTCGCGAGGTAGTGCGCCGGGTCCTTGAGCATGGCGACGTTCTCCGGCAGCTCCTGCTCCGCGAAGAACCAGTGCTCCAGCTCGTCGTAGCGGTGCAGCGCCCGCGGGAAGGAGCCCGTGGTGGCCAGGATCAGCGCTCCGTCCGGAGCCCGGTCGATGGCGCGGGTGACGAGCGCGGTCTCGGCCGGCGGGGTGTAGTTCATCTGCTCCTTGCCGTAGTACGACGGCATGAACCCGGCGAGCAGCGCCACCAGTGACACCGGGAGCGCGACGGCGCTGATCCTGCGTACCGCCGGACGGACCCGGTGCGCCCCGCTCCCGCCGGCCGCCGGCACGAGTGCGGCCGCGGCGAAGAAGGCTGCGCCGGGCAGCGCGAACAGGTAGACCCGGAAGAGCATCTCACCGCCGTAGTCGTTGACCACGAACAGCGGTACGGGGGCGGCGGATGCGAGCAGCAGCGGCAGGGCGCTGTGCACCAGGCGGCGCCGCAGCAGGAGGGCCGTGCCCGCGAGGGCGGCGACGGCGAGCACCATCACGACGTTGGCCCGCCCCGCGAGCTCGGGGCCCGCCCCGGTGAGCTGCCCCGCGTACCCCGCCCGGGAGTTCCGCGTGATCTCGCCGAGCGATTCACGCAGGGTGCCCAGCGTCTCGGTGAACAGCGGGCGGCCCATGGTCAGGTCCCAGGCCAGCATGAGGAGGCCGGCCACGACGAGCAGTCCGGGGTTGCGGTAGCGGCGGGTGAGGTTGAGGGCGAGCAGGGTGGCACAGAGCATCACCGGGGTGAGCTGGTGCACCGCGTTGACCGCGACGAGCACCGGTACGAGGACCACCACGCAGACCGCCCGCTGCCGGGTGCCGGTGGGCGGCGGCACGGCCGCGGCGGCCGGGTCGAGGTACGCGCGGGAACGCAGCCGTCCGGCCGATCCGGGGCGCACGAAGTGCCGCAGGACGACGGCGAGCACGGCGAGGTGGAGGAGGAGGGCGAGGCCCTGCGGGGCGAGGTAGTCCTGGCCCACCCAGTTGGCGAGCTGGAAGATCCAGACGGCGGTCCACACGAGGCGCCAGTCCTCGCTGAAGGTCCGGTAGATCAGGATCAGGACCGGCATCATCAGCAGGCCGAGGACGATGGGTGCCCAGTTGAGATACGTGGCGGCGCCGTCGGCCCCGAAGGCGCGGACGAGCCCGGCGTTGAGGGTGAAGAAGCCGGGCCACTGGTCGTACGCCGACATGTTGCCGGACAGGCCCTCGCTCGGGCGCAGCTCGCCGTTGGCCAGCAGGTGGTCGATGACCGCGTCGTGCTTGGAGGCCCAGGGGTAGCGCTCGGAGTCGTACAGCACGGCGGGGACGCCCTTGAGTGCCGTCAGCAGTGCGGCGCAGTGCAGGGCGGGCCACCACGGAGCGGTGCCCGCGCGGCGCAGGGTGGCCAGGAAGCCCGCGGTGAGGACGAGGAGGGACAGGTAGTAGGTGACGGGCAGCCGGTCGAGGAGGCCGTACTCGCCCATCGAGCGGAACCCGATGTGCGGCAGGGCGTGGACCCAGAGTGCGGCTGCCACCAGTAACGGCAGCCAGCTCAGCAGGAGTTGCGGATCGGGCGCGGCGCGGCGGCGAAGGCGCGCGGGGGCCCGGGGGGCTGTGGCCGGGGGTCCCGGCTCCGGCGGCTCGGTGCCACCGCTCCCCGCGGCGCCCCCGGCGACCGGTACGGGCACATGCTGCTGCACGGTGCGACTCCCCCCACGGATGTGGTCGCGGCCGTCACGCCGCTGTCCCCTTGAGCGAAGTATAGGAACGCGCTTCGCCTTTGTACGGCTTTCACTCGGTCCGTCACCGGTCCTGCGGCCGACCGCGTGGTGGCCGACCGCGTGGTGGCCGCCCGCGCCGGGCCGTCCTCGCGTGGGCCCGGCGGGGGTGCGCGCGCTCCTCAGCCCGCGAACACCGGCCCCCGGGCCGCCGCCCGCGCCCGCCGGTACCACCGCCATCCCACCGTCGGGAGCGAGTCGGCGAACGGCGCCCCGGGGGCGCCCTCCCCCGCCATCCACCGCTCCACGTCCCGCACGGTGTGGTGCCGCCGCAGGATCAGCCGCGCGATCCGGAAGGGCTCGTCCCGGAGGGAGCTCAGTGCGTGCCGGACGGCCACCGCACTCTCGTACCCGGCGTCCCGGGCGGCGCGGCGCACGGCCCCGCTGTTGTACCCGTGCGGATAGGCGAGGTGCGTCACCCCGTGCCCGAGCACGTCCTCCAAGGCCCGCTTCGAGTCGACGAGTTCGCGCCGCAGCCGCGCACCGGACAGCGTGTCCAGCTGGGCATGGGTGACGGTGTGCCCGCCCACCTCCATGCCGTACTGCTCCAGCAGCGGCGCCTGCGCCAGGGTCATCATCGGTCCGGGCGGCAGCAGGCAGCCGTCGCCGGACGGGTCCAGCGCCCCGGTGGTGAGGTAGGCGGTGGCGGGCATCGAGCGCCCGGCGAGCGCCTCCGCCGTCGGGCCCGGCAGATCGGCGAAGCCGTCGTCGAACGTGAGGACGACCGGCCGGTCGGGCAGTTGTACCCGGCCCGCCAGACGGCCGACGAGGGCGCTGACCGGGACGGGCGTGCGCCCGCTGTCCACGATCGCGTCGAGCTGCTCCGCGAACGCCCGGGGCGTGACGGTGAATTCGGCGATCCACTCCGGCGGGTCCTCCATCACCGCGTGGTAGAGCAGCACGGGTACGGCAGCGGCCAAGGCTCCTCGGCGCGCGCGGGATCCGTCCGGTCCGTGAGCGCTCATCTCCCCTCCCAGGGGCGTCGTACGCCGCGGACGGCGAGCCGGGCACGGACGTAGCCGACGGGGCCGTAGAGCAGACCGCGCCGCTCCAGCCGCGACAGGTGCCGGGGCCACGGGTGGGTGTACGTGCCGTGCGCCCCGGGGACTCCGGCCGTCCCGGTGGCACGCGGCGCGGTCATCGTGCGGGCGTGCGCGAGGCCGCGCGGCAGCCGGACGAGCAGGGCGGGCAGCAGGGCCGGACGGCGGACCAGGAGCGCGGTGAGGCAGGCGGTGAGCCCCGCCCCGTATCCGTGGGCCTGTCCGCACAGGTCCGCCCAGCTCTCGCGGTGGTGGTGCCAGACGATCGCGTCGGGTGTGTAGAGCAACGGGTGGCCTTCGGCGAGCAGCCGCACGAAGGCGTACAGGTCGTCGCCTCCCCTGGCCGCGGTGCCGGTGCCGGTGGCGGGGTCGAAACCGCCGACCGCCCGCAGCGGCCCGGCACGGAAGGCCATGCTGGCCCCGGATCCGAACCGTCCGGCGGTGAACGGGAAGAGGGGCTCGTCGGCCGGGGGGTGCGCCGGGTCGTAGCGGCGCTCGGTGAACCCCTTGGCGAAGCCGCCGTGGCTCTCCAGCAGGATCTGCGCCGGGGTGCTCAGCCGGGCGGGCAGGATCAGGCCGGTGACGCAGGCGAGCCGGGGGTCGGCCGCGAACGGCCGGGTGAGGGCGGTGAGCCAGCCCGGGTCGGCGACGACGTCGTCGTCCGTGAAGGCGAGAACGTCCGCGCCCGCTTCGGCGATGCCCCGGTTGTGGGCCGAGGCCAGACCGGGCACGGGCTCCAAGGCGTAGCGCACGCCGCGGTCCCGGTATGCGGCGGTGACGAGGGCGCGGGTGGCCGTGGTGACCGGGGCGTTGTCGACGACCACGATCTCGAAGTCCGGATGGTCCTGGGCGAGCAGCGAGTCGAGGGCGCGGGCGAGCTGCCCGGGGCGCTCCCGGGTGGCGACGACGACGGTGGCCCGGGGCGCGTGGGCCGCCGCGGACGGGGACGGGCCGACGGGCAGGTCGATCTCGTCCGCCGCCTGCTCGGCGAGGACCGTGGCCGGGTCGTCGCCCGCCCGGATCCGGCCGACGACCGTGCCGACCGGGCGCCCGCGCAGCCGTACGAGGGCGTAGACGCGCCGGTCGTCGCGGTCGCGCCGCCCGGTCGGCGGAGCCGCCCGCTCCAGCGGTGGGCTGCCGGGGGCGGGCGTGGTCCGTGGGCCCGAGCCGTCCGGCGCTTCGAGCTCCAGCTCGGTGACGGCGATGCCGCCGAGCCGGGATGTGTCGGGTAACGGTGCTGTTCTGTACGGCATCCGGTGCTCTCCCCCCGTCCTGACGCCATGGCCTGTTCGGGCGTCGGCGTGTTCCGGTGCTGTGGCGTGTTCCGCCGCTACGGCGTCTTCGGATCGCGCAGCCGCCCGGCCCGTTCGAGACCGCGCCGGGCCAGGCCCGCGAGCCGGGGACGGTTCCGTACGAAACCGTGGGCCCGCCGCGAGGGCTCCCGGCCGGCCCACCGGAGGGCCGCGCCCACTCCGGGTCTGACCGACGCCCCCTCGTACACGGTGAGTTCCCCGGTCTTCAGACCGTCCTTGTACTCGGCCGCCCCGCGCCCCATGTCGAGCATCCCGATACCGTCGCCCGCGGCCGCCCGTGCCATCGACAGGTGCAGGATCAGCCCCGGTGAGAACTTCGCGAACCCGGTCGCGTACGCCGGGAACCAGCACGAGAGCACCGTGCGCGAGCGCAGCCCGAAGTGGGCGGCCACGGGCCGGTCGCCCGCGTACAGGACCGAGAGCAGGCCGGAGCACCCGGGTGCCCGGGTGTGGAAGAGGAACTCCACCAGCTCGCGGATCCACTTCCTGGCGAAACGGTCACGGCGTCCGGTCCTGCGGTACTGGGCGGACTTCCACTCCATCAGGGTCCGCAGCACGGCCGGATCCCGCTCGTCGAGGACGAACCGCACCTCACCGGCCAGCCGGCCGAGCTTCCGCTCCTTCGCCAGGGTCGTCCTGAGGAACTTGGGCGACCGGGCGCGCAGCGCCTTCTCGTAGTTCTCGTAGCCGTCACCCACATCGATGACGTAGGAGGGGTACGAGCGGGCCGCGTCCGGTGCGAAGAGCCCCTGTCTCTCCTCCAGGTTGTCGAACTCCCAGGTGGAGAGCCCGCAGGCCCGCAGCAGCGTCTGCGGGTCCAGCGGCAGGCCGGGGCGCAGCACCGCCCCCTGGAGGTCGGACACCCCGAAGCCGATCGCCGTGCCGTGGCCCAGCCGCCCCCGCTCGAACGGGAAGAAGCCGGCCGTGCCGCCGTCGTCCTCACTGATCACGGCCACCCGTGCGCGCGGCCGGACACGGCCGACGGCAAGGGTGAATTCCGGTTCCATGAACGGATGGGCCGGAGCACCGGACTTCGCCCGGAGCTCCCGCCAGGTCTCGATGTCCCCCGCGCCCAGATCTCCGGGCCTGACCACGCGTATGCGCCGACTGCTCACCAGACCCCCCGGTCCACCCCCTGAGCCACGCTGCCCCAGAACGGTACCGGCCGCGGTCACTCAGCGGTAGACGGCGACGACGTCCGGTGACCGGCCGGCCGAGGGTCGGGTCCCGCCCTCCGCCGTCGGGACCTTCCCCGCCGACGCGTCAGGCGACGCGTGCGCCGCGCTGCCACACGGCGTCGGCCAGCGGGACGCCCGGCCGGTAGGCGAGGTGGACGTGGCTCGGCGCGTCGAGGAGCAGGAGGTCGGCGCGGGCACCCGGTGCGATGCGGCCGATGTCGGTGCGGCGCAGGGCCGCGGCACCGCCGGCGGTGGCGGCCCGGACCGCCTCGTCGGGGGTCATGCCCATGTCCCGTACGGCGAGGGCGATGCAGAACGGCATGGACGAGGTGAACGAGGAGCCCGGGTTGCAGTCCGTGGACAGGGCGACCGTGGCCCCCGCGTCGAGGAGGCGGCGGGCGTCAGGCCAGACCGCGCGGGTGGAGAACTCCGCGCCGGGGAGCAGGGTGGCGACGGTGTCGCCCTGGCCGAGTGCGTCGATGTCGGCGTCGGTGAGATGGGTGCAGTGGTCGGCCGACGCGGCGTCGAGCTCGACGGCGAGCTGGACCCCGGGGCCGTGGCCGAGCTGGTTGGCGTGCACGCGGGGGTGCAGTCCCTTGGCAATTCCGGCCGTGAGGACGGCGCGGGCCTGGTCCCCGTCGAAGGCGCCCTGCTCGCAGAAGACGTCGATCCAGCGGGCGTGCGGGGCGCAGGCGTCCAGCATCGGTCCGGTGACCAGGTCCACGTAGCCCGCGGGGTCGTCGGCGTAGTCGGGCGACACGATGTGCGCGCCGAGGAAGGTGACCTCGTCGGTGTGGCGGGCGGCGATACGCAGGGCGCGCGCCTCGTCCTCGACGGTCAGGCCGTAGCCGGACTTGGTCTCGCAGGTGGTGGTTCCCTGCCGGAGCGCCTCGGCGAGGTAGCGGGCGACGTTGGCGGAGAGCTCGTCGTCGGACGCGGCACGGGTGGCGGCGACGGTCGTGCGGATGCCGCCGGCGGAGTAGGGGCGGCCGGACATGCGCGCGTTGAACTCCTGGGTGCGGTCGCCCGCGAACACCAGGTGGGAGTGGGAGTCCACGAAGCCCGGGATCATGGCCCGGCCGCCCGCGTCGACGGTCTTGTCGGCGGCGGGCGCTCTGTTCGATTCACCGGCCCATACGATGCGGTCGCCGTCGATGACGACGGCCGCGTCCCGGATCAGGCCCAGGGGGGACCCGTCCCCGAGGGAGGGGTCGTTCGTGACCAGGCAGGCGATGTCGGTGATGGCGGTGGTCGTCATCCGGAGGCAGCTTTCGTCGGTGTCGGGTATCAGCCGTGCAGGGCGGCGATGGCCTCGGCGAGTGCCGAGGGCACGTCCTCGACCAGGGTGTGGCGACCGTCGCGGACGACGTGACGGCCCGCCACGACGGTGTGCCGCACGTCCGCCGCGGAGGCGGCGAACACCGCTGCCTCGGCCGCCAGCCGCGGCGCCGGCCCCGCTGTTCTGACGGAGTCCAGGGCGACGGTGGTGAGGTCGGCGGGCGCGCCCGGTTCGAGCGTGCCGGCGTCGGGGCGGCCGAGGGCGGTGTGGCCGTCGGCGGAAGCGGCCCTCAGCAGGGCGGCCGCGGTCCAGTGGCCGCGCACATGGGTGCGCAGCCGCTCGTTGAGCTCCATCGCCCTGGCCTCTTCGAACAGGTCGATCACGGCGTGGCTGTCGCTGCCCAGGGACAGCGGGGAACCCGCCCGCTGGAGGGCGGCGGCCGGTCCGATGCCGTCGGCGAGATCGCGTTCGGTGGTGGGGCACATGCAGGTGCCGGTGCCGGAGTTCCCCAGCAGCTCGATGTCCTCGGCGGTGAGGTGCGTGTTGTGGATGCCGGTGGTGCGCGGACCGAGGACCCCGTGGTCGGCGAGGAGCCGGGTGGGGGTGCGGCCGTGGGCGGTGAGGCAGGCGTCGTTCTCGGCGGTCTGCTCGGAGAGGTGGACGTGGAGCGGCGCTCCCCGCTCCTCGGCCCACCGCACCACGGTGGCCAGCTGACCGGCCGGGACGGCCCGTACGGAGTGGATGGCGGCACCGATCAGCGCGTGGTCGCCGCCCTTGAGGAGGGAGGCGCGCTCGGCCCAGGCGTCGGCGGTGGTGTCGCTGAAGCGGAGCTGGTGGCGGTTGGGCCTCTCACCGAATCCCGCGGCGAGGTAGGCGGTGTCCAGCAGGGTGATGCGGATGCCCGCCGCGTCCGCTGCCGCGATGAGCGCCTCGCCCATGGCGTTCGGGTTGTCGTAGGGCGTGCCGCCGGGCGCGTGGTGCAGGTAGTGGAACTCGCCGACGGAGGTGATGCCGGCCAGGGCCATCTCGGCGTACGTGGCACGGGCCAGGTCGAAGTAGGTGTCGGGGGTGAGCCGGGAGGCCGCCCGGTACATGAGCTCGCGCCAGGTCCAGAAGGTGCCCGAGCCCACCTGGACCGTGGAGCGCAGCGCCCGGTGGAAGGCGTGCGAGTGGGTGTTGGCCAGCCCGGGGAGGGTCAGCCCGCGCAGGGCTGTGGCGCCGGGCGGTGGCGCGTCGATGCCCGTACGGACACCGGCGATGCGCCCCCCGGCCACGTCCAGGGTGACGCCCGGCTCGACGTGCGTGCCGAGCCAGGCGTGGGACATCCAGTAGGTGGCTGTGACCGGTGTGCCCGTGGGTCGAACTGTCAGCTGCACGCGAGACCTTCCAGTACGTCGGCGAGTGCGATCACCCCGGCCACGCAGTCGTCCTCGGCGGCGTGCTCGGCCGGCGAGTGCGAGATCCCGGTGGGGTTCCGTACGAACAGCATGGCGGTCGGGACGGAAGCGGACAAAATACCCGCGTCGTGTCCGGCTCCGGTGCCGAGCACGGGCACGGTGCGCCCCGAGCCGTCCGGACCGTGCTTCCCCAGCACGCGGCGGATCTCGTCGCGCAGCGCGTGCTGGAACTCCACGACGGGCGTGAAGGACTCCCGTACGACGTCGAGGTCGGTCCCGGCCCGCTCGGCGTGCTCCCGGGCGGCCCGCTCGACGCCGTCGACGACGGCGTCGAGGGTGGCCTGGTCGGCGGCCCGGGCGTCGAGCCAGCCACGCACGAGGGAGGGGATCGCGTTGACCCCGTTCGGCTCGACGGCCACCTTGCCGAAGGTCGCGAGACCACCGGCGAGCGCGGCCTCCCGCCGGGCGGCCAGGACGGTCTCCGCGTAGGTGAGCATCGGGTCGCGCCGGTCGGCGAGCCGCGTGGTGCCCGCGTGGTTGGCCTCGCCCCGGAAGTCGAACCGCCAGCGGCCGTGCGGCCAGATGGCGGAGGCCACTCCGACCGGGTCCCCGCTCAGGTCGAGGGCGCGCCCCTGCTCGACGTGGAGCTCGACGAACGCGCCGACCCGGGCGAGCCGTTCGTGGTCGGGGCCGATCGCGCCGGGGTCGTGTCCGGCCGCCTCCATGGCCCGCGCCAGCGGGACGCCGTCGCCGTCGCGGAGCAGACGCGCCTTCTCGGCGGTCAGCTGCCCGGCGGCCAGCCGGGACCCGACGCAGGCGAGCCCGAAGCGGGCACCCTCCTCGTCGCCGAAGTTGGTGACGGCGAGGGGCCGGGTGAACTCCGCCCCTCTGCGGCGGAGTTCGTCGAGCGCGGCGAAGGAGGACACCACGCCGAGGGGCCCGTCGAAGGCGCCCCCGTCCGGCACGGAGTCGAGGTGCGATCCGGTGACGACGGCGTCCCCGGCGAGCGGGTCGCCGAGCCAGGCCCACTGGTTCCCGTTCCGGTCGGTCTCGTAGTCCAGCCCGCGCGCCTCGGCCTGCTCCCGGAACCACTCCCGGCACTCGGTGTCGGCCCCGGTCCAGGCGTACCTCCGGTAGCCGCCGCTGCCGGCGTGCCGCCCGATGGGTGCGAGGTCCCGCCACATGTCCTGGAAGGAGGGCGGCGGACTCCCGCCGGGCGCCGTGGCTCCGGACGCCCGGCCGTGCCCGCCCGCCGGGGACGTCACTGCTCCCCCTCCGCCATGGGGACCCGCACGCCCTGGTCGGCCGCGACGGACTCCGCGATGTCGTACCCGGCGTCGACGTGCCGGACGACCCCCATGCCCGGGTCGTTCGTGAGCACCCGGCGGATCTTCTCGCCCGCCAGCTTCGTGCCGTCGGCGACGGTGACCTGCCCCGCGTGGATGGAGCGCCCCATCCCTACGCCGCCCCCGTGGTGCAGGGACACCCAGGACGCCCCCGAGGCCACGTTGACCATGGCGTTCAGCAGCGGCCAGTCCGCGATCGCGTCGGAACCGTCGAGCATGGCCTCGGTCTCGCGGTACGGCGAGGCGACCGAACCGCAGTCCAGGTGGTCGCGTCCGATGGCCAGGGGCGCGGCCAGCTCCCCGCTCGCGACCATGTCGTTGAAGCGCTCCCCGGCCTTGTCGCGCTCGCCGTATCCGAGCCAGCAGATCCGGGCGGGCAGACCCTGGAAGTGGACGCGCTCGCCGGCCATCCTGATCCAGCGGTGCAACGACTCGTTCTGCGGGAAGAGTTCGAGCATCGCCTTGTCCGTCTTGTGGATGTCGGACGCCTCGCCCGACAGCGCCGCCCACCGGAACGGCCCCTTGCCCTCGCAGAAGAGGGGCCGGATGTACGCGGGCACGAAGCCCGGGAAGTCGAACGCCCGCGCGTACCCGGCGAGCCGGGCCTCGCCCCGGATCGAGTTGCCGTAGTCGAAGACCTCGGCCCCGGCATCCATGAAGCCGACCATCGCCTCGACATGCGCGGCCATCGACTCGCGGGCGCGCAGCGTGAAGTCGGCCGGCTTCTCGGCCGCGTACGAGGCCATGTCGTCGAAGTCCACGCCGACCGGCAGGTAGGCGAGCGGGTCGTGGGCGCTCGTCTGGTCGGTGACGATGTCGACCGGGGCACCCTCGGCGAGCATGCGGGGCAGCAGCTCCGCGGCGTTGCCCAGCAGGCCGATGGAGAGCGGGCGCCGCGCGTCGCGCGCCTCGACGGCCAACTGGAGCGCGTGCTCCAACGAGTCGGCCCGGACGTCCAGGAAGCGGTGCTCGATCCGGCGCTCGATGGCGCGCGGGTCGCAGTCGATGCAGAGGGCCACGCCGTCGTTCATGGTCACGGCCAGCGGCTGGGCGCCGCCCATGCCGCCTAGTCCGGCCGTCAGCGTGATGGTGCCGGCCAGCGTGCCGCCGAACTTCTTGGCGGCCACGGCGGCGAACGTCTCGTACGTGCCCTGGAGGATGCCCTGCGTCCCGATGTAGATCCAGGAACCGGCGGTCATCTGGCCGTACATGGTGAGTCCGAGGGCCTCCAGCCGGCGGAACTCCTCCCAGTTGGCCCAGTCGCCGACCAGGTTGGAGTTGGCGATCAGGACACGCGGCGCCCACTCGTGGGTCTGCATGACGCCGACGGGCCGCCCGGACTGGACGAGCATCGTCTCGTCCTGCTTCAGGGTCCGCAGCGTACGGACCATGGCGTCGAACGACCGCCAGTCGCGGGCGGCCTTGCCCGTGCCGCCGTAGACGACGAGCTTGTCGGGGTGCTCGGCGACCTCGGGGTCGAGGTTGTTCTGCAGCATGCGGAGGGCGGCTTCCTGCTGCCATCCCAGGGCGCTCAGTTCCGTACCGCGCGGTGCCCGTACGGGGCGGGGTCCTGACATGGGGAATGCCTCCTCGCGACTGCTCACTACGACCGTTCGACAGCTGTTCCTTTTTCTATTCACATCCTGACGTTCTGAATACTCCTAGTCAACAGGGCGCGGGCCAGGCGGTTGCCGCCCCCGCCCTACACCGCGCCGCGCATGTACCACTGGAAAATGCCAGAACTTCCACCAGGAACGTGCACGTTGCGTAGCCTCTTCACTACAGCCGTACACCACGTCGGGAGGGAGTCCGCGGTGCCCGGAATCGACGAATGCCTGCTCGACGTCATGAGGCTGCCCGGCGCCCGGGGCGCCGCGGTGGTCGACTGGACGAGCGGCCTGGCCCTCGGCACGATCGGCGAATCGCCCAACGGGGACCACGAGGCGACGGCCGCCGAGACGGCCGAGGTGGCGAGGATGGCGGCCGAACAGCCGGTCTTCGCACGGGCGGCCCACACCGCGGACCCGGCGCACTCCGCGTTACGCGGGCCGGCCCGGCCGGACCGGAGCCCGACGGCTCCCCCCGGCCCCGCGGTGGAGGACGTCATCGTCACCGCCGCAGCCGGCTACCACATCCTGCGTTTCGTCGAAACGGCCTTCGACAGCAGCGTCTTCCTCCATCTCTGGCTGGACCGCTCGGAAGGCAACCTCGCCCTCGCCCGCATACGGCTCGGCGAGATCGCGGAGCGGCTGGTCCTGGCATGAGACCGACCGCCACCACCCGGACCGTCATACCCGAACAGGCCGTGCTCTCCCCCATGCTGCAGCGGCTCGCGGCGGAGCGCGCCACCGGCGCGTTGATGCGCGACCGCGGCACCCTCTACCTCGCCGACGGCCAGGTCGTCCACGCCGAGAGCCCCGCCACCCCGGGCATCGACGTCCTCCTCACCACGAGCGGCGCGCTGCGCAGCGAGGGCTGGTGGGACGCGGTCGCCCAGGCGGGCGCCGGACAGCGGGTGGCCCGCTACCTCGTGGACAGCGGCCGTGTGCCGGGCGGCGCGCTGGAGCTGTGCCACCTGGGGGCGCTGTACGACGCGGCGTTCTTCGCCCTGGCCCCCACCCACACCCCGGCCCGCTTCCGCTACGGGGTGTCGCACTGGATCGGCCCCGTCCGCCCCGTACCCGTGGACTCCGTGCAGCGCGAGACGCTCCGGCGCCGGGAGCTGCTGGACCGGATCTGGCCCGACGCGCTCACCGACAGCGCTCCGATCGCCCCGACGGCACACCCCGTCGACGCCCCGGTCCCCCCGCGTCAGCGCCGTGTCCTGGACCTCGTGAACGGCGTACGCACCGCTACGGACATCGCCCAGGAGCTGGGCCGTTCGGCCTTCCACACCCTGGTCGACCTGCGCCGGCTCGCGGCCGCCGGACTCGTCGAGCCGGTCCGCCCGGCTTCGGCCGGATCCGCCTCAGGGCCCGTCCGGATCGAGCTGCCCGAGGTCACGGCCGACCCCGACCTCGCCCTGCTGCGCCGGCTCAGAGACGCATTGGAGGCCCTGTGATACGCGCGCTCAGACAGCGTGCCGGGAGGAGACAGCTGATGGTGCCCGAGGCCGAAGTGAAGGATGTCCTCGACGAGCTCCAGCGCTTACGGGCCCGGGTTCCGCTCCTGACCGGCGCACTGGCCGCCAGCACCGACGGCCTGGTCGTGGCCCAGGACACCCCGGGCATCCAGGCCGAGGGCGTCGCCGCACTGACCGCCGCCGCGCTCGGCGTGTCGATCCGGATGACCGACGCCACCGGTCGCGGCGGCTTCCGCGAGCTCCTGATCCGCGGTGCGGACGGCTACGTCGCCACGTACGCGGCGGGCTCCTCCGCGGTCCTCACCCTGCTGGCCGAGGACCGGATCAACGTCGGCCGTCTCCACCTGGAGGGCCGCCGGGCCGGTGCCCGGATCGGCGAGGTGGTCGACGCCGCACTGGACCGGGCCGACCGCCCGGCACCGCCCCCGCGCCCCCCTCAGTCCCGTGATCTCCCCCGCCGCGGCACACCGGACCACGCATGACGAAGGCACCAACCAGAAACGGACCGGCCACCCGGCCGGCCAGGGAAAGGAAACGAGCACTCATGGCCAACACCGAAACGTCACTGAAGAACGCGATGACGTCGATCGAGGGGACCCTCGGTGTCGCACTCGTCGACTACACCAGCGGCATGGCCCTGGGCACCCTCGGCGGCGGCAAGGACTTCAACCTGGAGGTCGCGGCGGCGGGCAACACCGACGTCGTGCGCGCCAAGCTCCGCACCATGGAGCACCTGGGGATCAAGGAAGAGATCGAGGACATCCTCATCACGCTCAGCGGTCAGTACCACCTGATCCGGCTGCTGAAGGCACGCGGCAACAACGGCCTGTTCCTCTACCTCGTGCTGGACTCCGGCCGCTCCAACCTGGCCATGGCCCGCCACCAGCTGAAGCAGATCGAGGTCGATCTGGAGGTCTGACCCTCCGTCCTCACCCACGCGGCGCCGCGCCCCACCGGGCGCGGCGTCCCACCGGTGCCCGGCTCCCCCGCCCGCGCGGCCCCCTCGGCCGTCTTCGCGCACCGCCCCGTGCGCACGAACGCCCCACCGGCCGCCCTCGCCGGAACGACCACGCTCCGTGCACCGTCCGGGTGCGGAGGCCGGCGGGCACGGACGAGCGATGTCCGCGATCCGCGGAGGCGGCCCGCCTACTCGACGAACAGTCCCCGGGCCGCCGCACGGGCGTCGAACTCCTCCAACCGGGCCTGCGCCTCGGGCAGGCCGTCACACATCGCCTCGAGCAGCACCCGCCCCAGCAGCATCGGCGCGCACGCGGTGTCGAAGGCGAGGCCGGTGCCCACGGCGGCCGGGATCAGCAGATCGCTGTGCCCGGCCACCGGGGCGAACGCCGAGTCGGCGACGGTCACCACGGTCAGCCCCTTCCCCCGGGCGTACGCGAGGGCGTCCACGACCTCCCTCGGGTGCCGGGGCAGCGCGAAGCACATCAGCGCGCTCGCTCCCGCCCGCGCGGCGGCGTCGATCCGGTCGTGCAGCATGCTGCCGCCCTCGTCGAGCACCCGTACGTCCGGATGCACCTTGGCGGCGAAGTACCCGAACCCCCGGGCCTGCGAGGACGCGGCCCGCAGCCCGAGCACGAGCAGCGGCTTCGACCCTGCCAGCAGGCGCCCCGCCCGCTCCACCGGCTCGGGGTCGGCGAGCAGTTCGGCCAGGTGCCGCAGATTCTCGATCTCGGCCCGCACGGCCTGCTGGTACTCGTTGAAGCTCTCCTCGGCACCGCCCCCGCCCGCCGCGTCCCCCGGTGCGACCTCCCTGAGGTGCCTGCGGAGTGCCGGATAGCCGTCGAACCCGAGCGCCACCGCGAACCGGGTGACGGACGGCTGGCTGACTCCGGCCAGCTCGGCCAGCTCCACACTCGACAGGAACGGGGCGTCCGCGGCCCGCCGCACCATGGAGTGTGCGATCCGCCGCTGGGTGGGTGTCAGCCGCTGCCCCTCGAAGAGCCGCTGCAACCGTGCAGCCGGGCTGCTCCCACTCATGCTGTCCCCTCCAGATATGCGCCGGCGCACACCCGCGCCGCCGAATCCATTCAGCCAGCAAGCGGCCTGTATGTCCATATACAGGCCCACTCCCCGGACGCCCACCGCCGTCGACGCCCACCCGGCGGTGCACCCCTGCTCGCATTGCGGGACCGCTCTCGCCTGCCGATCCTGGAGCCATGATCCCAGCCAACACGACCGGCCCCGGCGGCACCGTCGTCCGCTACGGGGCCGCCGACGCCGCACACGTACTGAGCGTCTACGCCGATCTGCGCTGCCCCTTCTGCAAGCGCATGGAGAACGGTCTGGGGGCCGTCATGGAACGGGCCGCGGACGAGGGCCGGTTCGCGGTGGACCACCACTTCGCGACGTTCCTGGACGACTCGGCGGGCGGCACCGGTTCCCTGGAGGCGCTGGCCGCGCTGGGAGCCGCCGCGGACGAGGGCCAGAAGCCGTTCATGCACTACCTGCGGGCCCTGTACGCGGACCAGCCCGCTGAGGACGAGGACGCCTTCGCCGACCGCGACACCCTGCTGCGGCTGGCCCACCAGGTCGAGGCGCTGCACACCGACGCCTTCCGGCAGAAGGTCACCGACGGCGCCTACCTGCCCTGGGCCGCGGAGGTGTCGGCCGCCTTCCGGAACAGCGGAGTCCGGTCCACCCCGACCGTGCTGATCGACCGCACCCCGGTCCCGGTCATCAGCGCTCAGGGCTACGCGGTGTCGCCGGAGGCGTTCCTCGCCGAGGCGAGCCCCCTCTGAGTCGTCCTCGCACCCCACGGAACGTAGTGGTCCGGGGGCGCCCGGAGGGGCCGGTCCGACGGCCGTTCAGAATGTCACCCGGGCCGCGGTGAGCGCCTCCCGGGCCCCGGGCTCCCCCTCCATGTGCAGCGGGCCCCGCGGTGGGCGCCCCGACACGTGCCGGGCGAAGACGATCGCATCGGCACGGAACGTGGCCGCGGGGGCGCCGATGCCCAGGAGGTGGTTCCCGCCCGCCGGGCCGTCGAGGTCGATCTCCACGGCGGGGGCGGTCCAGGCGAGGGACAGGTCCAGCACCACCTGGTCCACGATCTCCCGGTCGTGCTCGTCGAGGACCAGCCCGGCCCCCGTCGCGTCGCTGATGTCCACCCGGTGCATCCAGGTGTCCCGGGTCACGAGGACACGGTTCAGGTAGTCCATCGAGTCGTCCGGCAGCGCCTTCCCCTCCGGGTAGAGCAGGCTGAGGCGGACCTTGCGGCGGACGGCGGCGGGCACGCGGCGCAGGGTGCGCAGCCCCTGGGGGGCGTAGTGGGCGAGCGCCCCGATGAGTTCCGGTCCCGGGACGGCGCTCCGGTCCTCGATCTGGCTCTCGTTGTGGCCGTCGAGCGGCCCGAGGTGCGGATGGTTCCGCCGGGCCTGCCGGATGCGCCGGAGCACGACCCAGGGGCGGGGCAGTTCCTCGTACTGGCCGACGGTGTGGGCGAGCGTGTCCCGGACCGTCCAGCCGGCACACGCCGTGGGGCGCCGCCAGTCCTCGTCGGACAGCTCACGGCACATGGTCAGCACGGCGCGGAGCTCCGCCTCGTTGACCTCACGGGCCCGCGCCTCGGAGGTCCTGGGGATGGTGCGGGCGTAGAAGGTCGTGGCCATGGCGCGGACTCCCGTCTCCCCCGGCCCACGCTACGCCCGGGTGACGCCGCCCGCGCGGATGGGCGGAGGGCCGGAACAGGGGGGTTGGCCCCACTGACCCGGGCGCCGCGGATGCGTACCGTGAGGCGCATGGAAGCCCGTGACCCGGAGCTCGAGCGAGAGCTCGATGCCACCCTGCAAGCCCGCGGCGAGCTCGGCCCGGAGTACGAGTCCGCGCTCATCGACTCGTTCCTGGAGAAGGTCGAGCAGCGGCTCGACGGCACGCTCGACCGGCGGGTGCGCCGGCACTTCGCCGAGCAGCAGATGGTGGTCGCCCGGGGCGGCACACCCCCTGCGCAGGCGACCGGGACCTTCGGGGAGCGCTTCGGCTTCGGGATCGTCTCCCTGGTGCTCGCCGTCCCGCTGTCCGCGATCGGGGTCGCGAACGCGGGGATCGACGGTCTCGTCGTGGCCTGGCTCGGGATCTTCGGGGTGAACGCCGTGCACGCCGCGCGTGCGTGGCCGTGGCCCCGGAGGAAGCGGAGCGCGTCCGACTGGGACGACTGAGAGCGCCCGGCAAAAGCCGGGGCCGGAACGGCGGGGGAAGGGCCGGGGAGGCTGTCGACGCTCCCCGCACATGGATAGTCGCGGGGACCGCCGCACCCCCGGTTGCCCGGAGGGCGGGACGACGGCGGTCCCCGCGAGGGACGCGGTCCCCGGGTCAGGGCCGGGTATCGCGTCCGGGCGACGGTGGAGGTCCGGGAGCCGCTCCGTAGTCCGTGTCGCCGTATGTGGTGCCGGCGGGTTTCCCTGCCGACACCACATACTCTGCCCGAGCCGTGTTAAGCCGGTGCTGCGTCCACATGTCGCGCTCGTACCATTTCCGCGACGCCCGGGAAACACTTCCCCACGCCCCGGGAAACGCTTCCCTACGCCCTGGGGGCCGCGTCCTTCGCGAGGAAGGCCAGCAGGTCCTGCCTGCTCACCACGCCCTTCGGCTTGCCCTCGACGAGGACGATCGCCGCATCGGCACCGTCCGCACCACTGAGCGCGGCCATCAGGTCCTCGACGGGTTCGCCGGAGCCGACCTGCGGCAGCGGCGCCGACATGTGCTTCTCCAGCGCGTCGGAGAGCGAGGCCCGCTGGGTGAACAGCGCGTCCAGCAGCTGACGCTCGACGACGGAGCCGATGACCTCGGCGGCCATCACGTCCGGGTGGCCGGCGCCCGGCTTCACGATCGGCATCTGGGAGACGCCGTACTCGCGGAGCACGTCGATGGCCTCGCCGACCGTCTCCTCCGGGTGCATGTGGACGAGCGAGGGGAGCGGGCCCTCCTTGAAGTCGAGGACGGCACCGACCTGCGCGGAGGTACCGGTGTCCTCCAGGAAGCCGTAGTCCGCCATCCACTCGTCGTTGAAGATCTTGCTCATGTAGCCGCGGCCGCTGTCCGGCAGCAGGACGACCACGACGTCGTCGGGGCCGAGGCGCGCGGCCACCTCCAGCGCCGCGACGACCGCCATGCCGCAGGAGCCGCCGACGAGCAGGCCCTCCTCCTTGGCGAGGCGGCGGGTCATCTGGAAGGAGTCCTTGTCCGAGACCGCCACGATCTCGTCAGTGACCGTGCGGTCGTAGGCGCTCGGCCAGAAGTCCTCGCCGACCCCCTCGACGAGGTACGGACGGCCGGAACCGCCCGAGTACACGGAACCCTCGGGGTCGGCGCCGATGACCTGGACCCGGTCCCCGCTGATCTCCTTGAGGTAGCGGCCCGTACCGGTGATCGTGCCGCCGGTGCCGACGCCCGCGACGAAGTGGGTGATCCGCCCGTCCGTCTGCTCCCAGAGCTCGGGACCGGTGGTCTCGTAGTGCGAGCGCGGGTTGTTCGGGTTGGAGTACTGGTCGGGCTTCCAGGCCCCCGGCGTCTCACGGACCAGGCGGTCGGAGACGTTGTAGTACGAGTCCGGGTGCTCGGGGTCGACGGCCGTCGGGCAGACCACGACCTCCGCCCCGTACGCGCGCAGCACGTTGATCTTGTCCGTGGACACCTTGTCCGGGCAGACGAAGATGCACTTGTAGCCCTTCTGCTGGGCGACGATGGCCAGGCCGACGCCCGTGTTGCCACTGGTCGGCTCGACGATCGTGCCGCCGGGCTGAAGCTCGCCGCTCTGTTCGGCCGCCTCGATCATGCGCAGCGCGATGCGGTCCTTCACCGACCCGCCGGGGTTGAAGTACTCGACCTTGGCCAGGACCGTCGCCTGAATGCCTGCCGACACATTGCGCAGCCTCACCAGCGGGGTGTTGCCGACAAGACTGATCATCGAATCGTGGAATTGCACCGTGTACTCCGGGGTCTCCGAGATGGTCAGGCAAGAGTATGCGTACGAGCACGAGATTGGACGAAGCGATTGGGCGACGCCCCCCGCGGGGCAGGTAGTGCTGTGGACGGCTGTACGGCGAGGAGGAGGTGGACCGGACTGTGTCGAGGGCGAGGGTGGCACGGCGGATCGCAGCGGGCGCGGCCTACGGCGGCGGGAGCGTCGGGCTGATCGGTGCGGCGACGGTGGGTCTGGTGCTGGCCGAGGTACAGCTGGCGAAGCGGCGGGTGGGCGGGGGGACGGCACCGGTTCCGCCGAGTGCGGACGGGCGGTACGGGGTGGCCTTCGCCGGTCCTGCCGATCCGTTGCGCTTCGTGATGCTGGGCGACTCGACCGCGGCCGGCCAAGGGGTGCGCCGGGCCGGACAGACACCGGGGGCCCTGCTGGCGTCCGGGCTGGCGGCGGTGGCCGAGCGGCCGGTCGATCTGCGGAACGTGGCGTTGCCGGGGGCGCGTTCGGACGACCTGGAGCGGCAGGCCTCGCAGGTGCTGGCCGATCCGTGGGGACCGCCGGACGTCTGCGTGATCATGATCGGGGCGAACGACGTGACGCACCGGATGCCGGCGACGCAGTCGGTGCGCTGTCTGAGCACGGCGGTACGCAGGCTGCGTACGGCGGGTGCCGAGGTCGTGGTGGGGACGTGCCCGGACCTGGGCACGATCGAGCCGGTCTACCAGCCGCTGCGGTGGCTGGCCCGGCGGGTGAGCCGGCAGCTGGCGGCGGCACAGACGATCGGCGCGGTGGAACAGGGCGGCCGGACGGTGTCGCTCGGCGATCTGCTGGGGCCGGAGTTCGAGGCGAATCCGCGCGAGCTGTTCGGTCCCGACAACTACCACCCGTCGGCGGAGGGCTATGCGACCGCCGCGATGGCGATGCTGCCGACCCTGTGCGCGGTGCTGGGCCTGTGGCCGGAGTCCGACCACCTGGACGGGTCGCGGCGGGAGGACATCCTGCCGGTCGCGAAGGCCGCGTCGCGGGCGGCGCGGGAGGCGGGCACCGAGGTCACGGGGGCGCGGGCGCCCTGGGCCCTGCTCAAGCACCGGCGGCGGCGGCGGCTTCCGGCACACACCGAGCCGACGCGGCACGAGGACGTGCCCCCGCCCTCCCCCGGATCCGGGCCCGGCTCCGGGGCGACGTGGCGGCCCGCCTGAGCGGGGTCCCGACGGACAGGCGCCGCCACGAGCGGGGTCCCGCCCCCTGAGCCCTGTCCGCCCGCACGGGAACAAACAGGGCGACTGAGCGGTTGCTTAGAAAAGAGGTCCGCATCACATCACCTGTCGGGTGACCTCAGCTGTACGTCCGGGTAACTTCCAAGTCAGCCCAGCCTTCCTGCCTTCCAGCCCTCATGGAGCCGCGTGATGCCCGAAGCCGTGATCGTCTCTGCTGCCCGTTCGCCGATCGGCCGGGCCTTCAAGGGGTCCCTCAAGGACCTGCGCGCGGACGACCTGACCGCGACCATCATCCGGACCGCGCTGGACAAGGTCCCCGAGCTGGACCCGAGGGACATCGACGACCTGATGCTCGGCTGCGGCCTTCCCGGCGGGGAGCAGGGCAACAACCTGGGCCGCGTCATCGCCGTGCAGATGGGGATGGACCACCTCCCCGGCTGTACGGTCACGCGCTACTGCTCGTCCTCGCTGCAGACCAGCCGCATGGCACTGCACGCCATCAAGGCCGGCGAGGGCGACGTCTTCATCTCCGCCGGTGTCGAGATGGTGTCCCGCTTCGTCAAGGGGAACTCCGACAGCCTGCCGGACACGCACAACCCGCTCTTCGCCGAGGCCGAGGCCCGCACCGCGGCCCGCGCCGAGGAGTCGGGCGCGAGCTGGACCGACCCCCGCGAGGAGGGCCTCGTCCCCGACGCCTACATCTCGATGGGGCAGACCGCCGAGAACCTGGCCCGGACCAAGGGCGTCACCCGCCGGGACATGGACGAGTTCGGCGTGCGGTCGCAGAACCTCGCCGAGGAAGCGCTCAAGAACGGCTTCTGGGAGCGCGAGATCACGCCCGTGACGACCCCGGACGGCACCGTGGTCTCCAAGGACGACGGCCCGCGCGCGGGCGTCACCCTGGAGGGCGTGGAGGGCCTGAAGCCGGTGTTCCGCCCCGACGGGCTCGTCACCGCCGCCAACTGCTGCCCGCTCAACGACGGCGCCGCAGCCCTCGTGATCATGTCCGACACCAAGGCGCGCGAGCTGGGCCTGACCCCGCTGGCCCGGATCGTCTCGACCGGCGTCTCCGGCCTGTCCCCCGAGATCATGGGGTACGGACCGGTCGAGGCCAGCAAGCAGGCGCTCAAGCGCGCCGGGCTGACCGTCGGCGACATCGATCTGGCCGAGATCAACGAGGCGTTCGCCGCCCAGGTCATCCCGTCCTACCGGGACCTCGGGCTGCCGCTCGACAAGGTCAACGTCAACGGTGGCGCCATCGCCGTCGGCCACCCCTTCGGCATGACCGGCGCCCGGATCACCGGCACGCTGATCAACAGCCTTCAGTTCCACGACAAGCAGTTCGGCCTGGAGACCATGTGCGTGGGCGGCGGCCAGGGCATGGCCATGGTCATCGAGCGCCTCAGCTAGCACCTGCCGCCCCCTCGCCCCGGGGCTCCCGAGCATCCGCGGGGGCGGTCCGCCCTC
Organism: Streptomyces clavifer; assembly: GCF_036345975.1. Taxonomy (NCBI): domain Bacteria; kingdom Bacillati; phylum Actinomycetota; class Actinomycetes; order Kitasatosporales; family Streptomycetaceae; genus Streptomyces; species Streptomyces clavifer. The sequence goes on from NZ_CP107793.1 coordinate 3,089,544, forward strand.
CCTCGCGGAGGCCCCTCCGAACCCGGCCGAGCCCCGAACGTGACCGAATCTCCCCCAGGATGTGACCTGCATCCTGGGGGAGAGTCGTTTCCGCAGGTCACGCCCGATGCAGGACTAAACATCAGGCCCAAAGACCTGTCCAATTCGTGACGTAATGCACTGACAGCAGGCACCAGTACAGGACAAGCTGATGTAGGAAGTCGGGGGTGTCGATTGAAACCGGGAGTATGTCAGTGAGCGCCATGTCATTTGCCCTGTTGCTGACCACCGCCGCTGCCACGGCCGTCGGCGCCGCCGCTCTGCACGCCGCTCACGGGCTGCGCAAGCAGGTCACGGCCCTGCGTACGGAGCTTGCGGAGGGGCGGAGCCTCGTCGCGTCCGTGCCCGAACAGCAGAACCGGAGCACCGCCACCTCGGCCGAGGAGATACGCGCGGCGGTCGCCGAGGCGCTGACCGAGGAGCGCGAGCGCGAGCTCGCCGAGGCCCGCGCCTTCTGGGCCGCCCAGGAGGCCCGTGACGCCGCCGACGCCCCGTCCCTGCTGGGCGGGCTCGCCGGACTCGGTGACGACGTCCCGTTCTTCATGCCCCGCCAGACCGACTTCGCCGGCCTCGAGGCGATGGACCTCGAAGCCACCGAGGCGTTGGACGAGCTGGTGGAGCTGACCGACCTGCCCGAGGCCGCCGAGGTCACCGAATTCGCGGAGTTCGCCGACGACTCCCCGGAGCTGGCCGCGGCCCGTCGCCGCCACCCCTCGCACCCGGACTTCGTCCCCGTGCAGACACCGGTTGTCACCGACCATGAGCGTACCGTGGACCGCCTGGAGCGGCTCGCCGACACCGGGACGCAGCTCACGGACGTCCGCCCCGGCCCGCTCGGCACGCTCGACGTGTACGTCTTCGCCGACGGGACCACGCTCTGCATGACCCCGGGCCACCGCGAGACCGCCGAGCGGCTCGCCGCATCCCTGCGGGCGGGTGAGCAGCCGGTGCTGCTGGGAGGTTCCGGCGTCTCCGGCGCCTACGCGCTGACCTTCTCGTGCGGCACGGAGAACGTCTACATCCTCGCCGACCGCGTCATCGCCTCGTTCTGAGGTCCGGCCCGCGGCGGCTCACGGGAAGGCCCGTGCCGCCGCCTCCTCGACACAGCGCACGGCCTCGTCCAGCTCCCGGGACGAGGCCGTTTCCAGTGCCACCGCCAGGTCCCGCCCCGCGACGGCGAGCTGGTCGCCCACGGCGAATATCCCCGCGTCCGGCATCAGGTGCGGCTCCCGGGCCGGGTCCTCGGCGCGCTGCGCCCGCGCCGCCAGCTCCCTGGCCGTGGCCAGGGCCTCGGCGGCGGCGCCGCGCTGCAGCCGGCTCTGCGGGGCGCTCCGCAGGTGGTCGGCGAATCGGTCCACGGCTGTGATGAGGGGGGTCGTATCGAGCACGCCGCGACCCTACGCGCCCCCGCGGGGCCGCTGCCAACGGCCCTCCGGCGGGGAACGGTGCCGGGAAGGCCCAGGGGCACGCACCGCGCCGGGGGCGCCCACGGCCACGCCGGGGCGGTCATGCACGCGTACGACCCGCGACGGGGCGCACAGGGGCTCCTGCGAGTACCCCGGCCCGCCCCGCGCGAAAACGGAACCGCCCGCAGGCACGTGCGCCTGCGGGCGGTTCCGTCAGTCAGTCCCTACGGGTCAGTCGTCCCCGTTGAGGATGGAGAGAAGACGCAGCATCTCCAGGTAGATCCACACCAGGGTCAGGGTGAGGCCGAAGGCCGCCAGCCAGGACTCCTCGCGCGGTGCGCCGTAGTTGACGCCGTCCTCGACCTGCTTGAAGTCCAGGGCGAGGAAGCACGCACCGAGGATGATCCCGATGACACCGAAGAGGATGCCGAGGCCGCCGCTGCGGAAGCCCAGGCCGTCACCGCCTCCGAACACGGAGAACAGCAGGTTGACCATCATCAGGAGCACGAAGCCCATGGCCGCGGCCATCACGAAGCCGTAGAAGCGGCGTGTGACGCGGATCCAGCGCATCTTGTACGCGATGAGGACACCGGCGAAGACGCACATGGTGCCCATCACCGCCTGCATCACCGTGCCGGGGCTGATGTAGGTGCTGACCGCGCTGGAGATCACTCCGAGGAAGACACCCTCGAAGGCCGCGTACGCGAGGATGATCGCAGGCGACGGCTTGCGCTTGAACGACTGGATCATCGCGAAGACGAACGCCACCAGGGCGGCGCCGATGGCGATGCCGTACGACGTGCCGAGGTTGGCCTCGTCGACGGGCAGCAGGGCCCAGGAGAGCGCGGCGGTGAGCACCACGGTGCCCAGCGTCATCGCCGTGCGCGTGACGACGTCGTCGATCGTCATCGCGCCGGAGCGCGCCGGCGCCTGCGGGGCGCCGTACTGAGTGTCCTGCTGGGCGTAGGGGTTCGTGGCGTACGGGTTGGCGGCGGTGCCCTGTGCGTACGGGTTGGCACCCGCTGCGGGGGCCCCGGCCTGCGGCGCCGCGTTGAAGCCCGCGTAGCCGTTGTCGCGGCTGAACCCCCGTCGCGAGAAGACCGGGTTGCTGCTCCTCATTTCACTCCTCCATGGCCACCCAGCGTGGCCTTCCCACAAGAGTAATGGGTAGGCAAAACAAACACGCTAGTGCCAGAGGAGGATCTTTAAGAGAAGTTGACTGCTGAAGTACTGTGCAGCCGCCCGGATCCCACCGACGCTGTGGTGGTGCCCGGAGCCGGACTCGAACCGGCACGCCCCCGAGGAGGCAGCGAGGTTTAAGCTCGCCGTGTCTGCATTCCACCACCCGGGCGTGGGCGCGCGGCTCCGCGTTGGCACAAGACCTTATCGGGGGGCATCGCCCGATCAGCGGAACACCTTCTCGATGTTGTCTTATTTTATTGACCGTTTGAGGGTCCGTCAGACACCACGCACCGCATCAGCACATGCCCGGACATCCCTATGGGCACGAACCCGGCAAACGGGAATGACGGAAACTCGCCGCATATGCACGGCCCTTTCGCCATGCCCACGCCAGCCTTCGCCAGGGTCGCGCCACCTCAGGGTCCGGCGGTGTCGTTGACGCACCTCAGGACGGGCCGGCTCCCCAGCGCCTGCGGGTCCCTCAGCACCGCTCCCGTGACATGGAACACGGCGCTCTCGCCGGGCAGCAGCGTGACGAGCATGTCGTCGACCTCCGCCGCCGGATCCAGCCGGTCGGGGAACAGTGCGAGGTCCCTCAGCAGGGTCCGCGCGGTCACCGTGACCCGGTAGCCGACTCCGGCCGCGTCACCCTGCGTGACCACGGCGTCGTACCGCGCGGGGGGCAGCGCGAGGCGGGTGTCCTCCTCGTAGAACTCGACCGCCCGCAGCTCCCCCAGCTCCGCCACCAGCACCTCGCGGGCGCCGTCCCCCGGCCGGGCGACGGACGGCGGCAGGGGTACGCGGCCGACGCCCCGTGCGGCCGTGGACACCACGGTCTCCTCCTCGGCCAGCAGCGCCCCGTCCAGGCCGCGCCGGGTCAGCCGCAGGGTCCCCTCCCAGGGGTCGGCGGAGTCGTTGACCAGGTGCAGTGCGCCGTCCCGTACGGCCATCAGCCGGTCCGCGTACACCTTCCGCAGCGCGTACCAGAGGGGTTTGCGGCGGCCGTCGCCGTCCACGGCCGCCCAGGACACGACGGGCCAGCAGTCGTTGAGCTGCCACACGATCGCGCCCATGCAGTACGGCGTGTGCGAGCGGAAGTGGCGGATGCCGAAGGCGACGGCGCGGGCCTGGTTCAGCTGGGTGAGCCAGTGCCAGTCGTCGAAGGACGCCGGCTGCGGGAGGTGGTCACCCAGTCCGCGCAGCAGCTTGGCTTCGCCGTCCTCCGCCTTCTGGTGGTGGGCGATGAGCGGGGCGCCCAGACCGAGCGGGCCGCTGACGGCCCGTCGCAGCGTGGCGTACGCGGGCGGGCCCTGGAAGCCGAACTCGGCGACGAAGCGGTGGGCGGTGTCGGCGTAGTGCGTGTAGTCGGCCCGGTTCCACACCTCCCAGAGGTGGACCGTGCCGCGCGCGGGGTCGTTCGGCGGCAGCTCCGGGGAGCCGGAGTAGGGCGAGCCCGGCCAGTAGGGGCGGGTGGGGTCCGTCTCGGCGCACAGGGCGGGCAGCAGCCCGTGGTAGTAACCGTGGCCCCAGCTGCGGCCCCGGAGCTCGTCCTGCCAGCCCCAGTCGGCGTGGCCCTCCAGGTTCTCGTTGTTGCCGCACCACAGGACCAGGGAGGGGTGCGGGGCGAGCCGGACGAGGTTCTCGCGGACCTCGGCGGCGACCTCGTCGTACAGCGGCTGCTCCTCCGGGTAGGCGGCACAGGCGAACGGGAAGTCCTGCCAGACCAGCAGGCCCTTCTCGTCGGCCAGCTCGTAGAAGTCGTCGCTCTCGTAGAGGCCGCCGCCCCAGACGCGGATCAGGTTGACGCCCGCCGCGACCGCCTGGTCGAAGCGGTCGGAGATCCGCTGCCGGGTGACACGGGCCGGGAAGCAGTCGTCCGGTATCCAGTTCACCCCGCGTACGAAGAGGGGCTCGTCGTTGACGGAGAGGCGGAACGCCTCGCGCTCCAGGGCGACGCCCCGGAAACCGGTCCTGCCGGTCCATGCCTGGTCGCCGAGGCGGACGGTGACGTCGTACAGCGGCTGCTCGCCGTGGCTGTGCGGCCACCAGCGTCCGGCCCCGGGGACGGACAGGGTGACGGACGCACGGTGCTCTGAGGGGGCGACGGCGAGCACGGCCTGCTCGCCGGCCACCTCCACCGTCGCCTCCAGGGGCCCGTCCCCGGCCCGGTCGACGTCGAGGGTGAGCGCGAGGCGCGGCACCCCGTCGCCGTCCAGGTCGGCCAGCACCTTCACCTCGGCGATGCGCGGGCCCGTCCAGGACTCCAGGGCGACCGGGCGCCAGATACCGGAGGTGACCAGGGTCGGCCCCCAGTCCCAGCCGAAGTTGCAGGCCATCTTGCGGATGAAGGCGTACGGCTCGGTGTACGCGCCGGGCCGGTCGCCCAGCTTGTCGCGCAGGGCCTCGGCGTACGTGTACGGGGCGGTGAAGCGGACGTCGAGGGTGTTCGCGCCCTCGCGCAGCAGCGTACGGACGGGGAAGCGGTAACCGCGGTGCTGGTTGGCGGTGCCGCCCACCTCGGTGCCGTTGAGCAGGACGGTGGCGACGGTGTCGAGGCCGTCGAAGCACAGGTCGGTGGACGTGTGCGCGTCCGCGGTCCAGTCGAAGACGGTGCGGTACGTCCAGTCGGTGCGGCCGATCCAGCCGAGCCGGGTCTCGTTGTCGTCGAGATAGGGGTCGTCGATCAGGCCGGCGGCCAGCAGGTCGGTGTGCACGCACCCGGGGACCGTCGCGGGGACGCCCCCGGTGGGGAGCCCCACGGGCACGGGGCCCCCGGCGGTGAGGGTCCAGCCGTCGTGCAGGGGCAGGCGGTGGAGGGTCACGCGAGGGTCCTTCCGCAGTCGGGGAGCCCGGCGCAGGCCACGAAGTGGCCCGGCTCGGTCTCGTACAGGCCGGTGTCCCGCGCGCCCCCCTCGTGGTAGGCGCAGGCCTCCACGGGTTCGGCGGACGTCCACGGCTCGTTGAGGCGGGGAACGGCTGCCAGCAGCGTGCGGGTGTAGGGGTGCAGGGGGTTGCCGAAGACCTTCGCCGTGTCACCGCGTTCGACGACACGGCCGCTGCGCAGCACCACGGTCTTCTCGGCGAGGTAGGTGCCGAGCGAGAGGTCGTGGGTGATGTAGAGGACGCCCAGGCCGCGCTCCTTGAGGCCGGCGAGGAGGTTGAGCACGTCGATGCGGGTGGAGGCGTCGAGCATGCTGGTGATCTCGTCGGCGACCAGGAAGCGCAGGTCGAGCAGGAGCGCGCGGGCGATGAGCAGCCGCTGGAGCTGCCCGCCGCTGAGCTGGTGCGGGTAGCGGCCCAGCACCTGCCCGGGGTCCAGGCGCACGTCCCGTACGGCCCTCTCGACGCGGTCGGCCCACTCCTTGTCGCCGACGCCGGGGTGGTAGGCGCGGCGGACGAGGGCGAAGACGCGGTCGGCCCTGAAGACCGGGTTGTAGCAGCTGAAGGGGTCCTGGAAGACGCCCTGGACGCGGCGGTAGAAGTCCTTGCCCGGCCTGACCCGCTCGCCGTCCAGGGTGAGGCTGCCGCCGCTGACCTCGGTGAGACCGAGGACCATGCGGCCGATGGTGGACTTGCCGCTGCCGCTCTCGCCGATGAGCGAGACGAGCTCGCCGGGTGCCGCTTCGAAGGACACCCGGTCGACGGCGGTGACGGACCCGCCGCCGAAGGCGCCGGCCCGGAAGGTCTTGGTGACACGGTCGAGGGTCAGCATCAGGCCGCCTTCCAGCATGCGACGGAGTGGCGGGGGGCTATCTCGACGACGGGCGGTTCCTCGGCGCACCGGGCGTCGGCGAGGGGGCAGCGGTCGCGGAAGCGGCAGCCGGGCGGGGGGTCCAGCAGGGAGGGCGGGGAGCCCTCGATACCGCTGAGCGGCTTGTCCTTGTACCGGGCGCCGACCTGGGGCAGCGAGCCGATCAGCATCCTGGTGTACGGGTGGCGGGGCTCGGTCGTCAGCACCTTCGTGGGGGCCTTCTCTGCGAGCTTGCCCGCGTACATCACCATGATCGAGTCGGCGATGTGCGAGGTCAGCCCGAGGTCGTGGGTCACGAAGATCATGCTGGTGACCAGGCCCTTGTCGCGGAGTCCCGTGAGGGCGCCGACGACCGCCTGCTGGTTGGAGACGTCCAGGGCCGAGGTGACCTCGTCGGCGATGAGGACGGAGGGGTCCAGGAGCGTGGAGATCACCATGACGGCGCGCTGCTTCATGCCTCCGGACAGCTCGATCGGGTAGCGGTCCAGGACGCCGGGCTCCAGGCCGACGAGGGCCAGCCGGCGGTGCAGTTCGTCCGTGTCCACGGTGACGCCGCGCGAGGCGAGGAGCTCGCGGATCATGCGGCCGATGCGGCGGGTCGGGTTGAGGGCGCTCATCGAGTACTGGGGGACGAGCGAGATCTTGTGGAAGCGGTAGGCGTTCATCGCCCGGTCGTCGGACAGCGGCAGTTCGTCGCCGTCCAGGGTGACGGTGCCGCCCGCGTGCCGCATCCGGCCGTCCAGCCGGATCAGCGCCTTGCCCAGGGTGGTCTTGCCGCAGCCGGACTCGCCCGCCAGGCCCAGGATCTCGCCGTCCGCCAGGTCGAAGCCGACGCCGTCCAGGGCACGGACCTCGCCCCGCAGCGTGCGGTAGTGGACCCGCAGGTCGTCGACGGTCAGGGTCATGTGCTCACGACTCCCTCAGCTTCGGGTTGAAGACCTCGTCGAGGCCGACGTTGGCGACGTACAGCGCGCCGACGATCGCGGTGATCCCGGCACCCGGCGGGATGAACCACCACCACATGCCGAGTTGGAGCGCGCTCCACTGCTGGGCGCTCTGCAGCATCAGGCCGAGCGAGACGCCCTCCGTCGGGCCGAGCCCGATGAAGTCCAGTGAGGAGGCGATGAGGATGGACCCGCCGAACAGCAGGATGAACATCATGAAGAGGTACGAGCTCATGTTGGGCGCGATCTCGCGGAAGACGATCCGCCAGGTGCCGCTCCCGCTGAGCCGGGCGAGGTCCACGAACTCCCGGGTGCGCAGCGAGAAGGTCTGCGCCCGGATCGCCCGGGCCGCCCAGGGCCACGAGGTGAGCCCGATGAAGAGCCCCTGCACGGCGACGCTGCGCACCCCCATGTAGGCGTTGATGATCAGCAGGACGGCGAGGGCGGGGATGACCAGCACGACGTTGGTCAGCATGTTCAGGATCTCGTCGGTGATCCCGCCCCGGTAGCCGGCGAGGAAGCCGACGAGCATGGCGATGACGGCGGCGATCGCACCGCCGACGACACCGACCAGGAAGGTGGCGCGCAGCCCGTGCACGAACTGCGCGTACACGTCCTGGCCGAAGGTCGTGGTGCCCATCCAGTACGTGCCGTCGGGGGCGGACGCCTGCGGGCCGACGTATTCGTTGGGGTTGCCGTTGTCGAGCAGCAGCGGACCGGCGAGGCCGGTCGCGAACAGGACGACGACGAGGGAGAAGCCGATCAGCAGCTTGGGGTTGCGCACCGCGTAGTGCAGCCACTCGCTGCCGGGCTTCGCCGCCGGGGCGGAGGGGGCGGCCGGTGCGGCGGCGGTCTCGGGTGCCGGGTCGGGCAGTGTGCTCATGACGTGCCTCCTGCCATGCCCGTACGGGTGCGGGGGTCGACGACGACGTACACGATGTCGATGAGGAAGTTGGCGATCAGCACGCCGATGACGATGAACAGGAAAGCGCCCTGGAGCAGGAAGAAGTCCTGGTTCTGGATCGCCGCGAGGATCAGTGAGCCGAGCCCCGGGTAGGCGAAGACGATCTCGGTGACGAGCGCTCCGGCGACCAGCACGCCCAGTTGGAGGGCGAGACCGGTGACCTGGGGCAGGACCGCGTTGCGGAAGGCGTAGCGGCGGATGAGCCGCTGCGGTGCGCCGAGGGCCGAGAGGTACGAGGAGTAGTCGGACTCCAGCTCGTAGATGATCATGTTGCGCATGCCGATGGCCCACCCGCCGAGTGCGACGAGGAAGAGCGAGAGGAAGGGCAGCACCCAGTGGTGCAGTGCGTCCAGGACGAAGCCGGCGTTCCATCCCGGCTGGATGTCCAGGCTGTAGCCGCCCGACAGGGGGAACCAGCCGGCCTGGGCGCCGAACGCCCAGGCGAGGATGACGGCGATCCACATGTACGGCATCGCGGTCAGCAGGTAGCCGACCGGCAGCACCGTGTTGTCGAGGACCTTGCGGCGTGCGGAGAGCGCACCGATCCAGTTGCCGGCGAACCAGCTGAGCAGCACCGACGGGACCATCAGGCCGAGGGTGTACGGGAGCGCGTCCAGCAGGACGTCGCCGACCGGCGTCGGGAAGACCCAGATGGAGATGCCGAAGTCCCCCTGGAGCAGGGCTCCCCAGAAATGCAGGTACTGCTGCAACAGGGGCTCGTCGAAGCCGAACAGGTTGTTGTAGTACGTGCGCATCGCCTCGGCGGCCTCGGGCTGCGAGACCCGGGCCCGGGCCACCATGGCCGCCACCGGGTCGCCGGGCATGAAGCGCGGGATCATCCAGTTGACGGTGACGGCGACGACGAAGGTCAGTGCGTAGACAAGGAGTTTTCGGGCGAAGTAACGGCGCAAGGGTGCTCCCCTGGTGGAGAGCCCCGCCGTGCGCGCCCCGGTCAGGTGGACACGCGCACGGCAGGGCGGTCAGCGGGTCAGAACTGCCGTGTCACTTGGCGGGCTTCAGCTGGGTGAGCGTCTCGAAGCCGCCCATCTCCAGCCAGTTGCGCCACAGGGCCGGTGCGCTCTTGGGGGCACCGGGGGCGTCCGACGGCCAGTTCTTCCAGGTACCGGAGGTGGACTGCGACCAGAGGCCGTTGTACCAGAGCGGGATGATGGGCATCTCGGTGAGCTGGATGTCCTGGATCTTGGAGACGGCGGCCTTCATGCCCGCGGTGTCGTCGGTCCTGACCCCGGCGAGCTCCTGGACCAGCTTCCAGGCCTCCTCGTTCTCGTACCGCCCGAAGTTCACGGTGTTCTGCTGCTTCTGGACCGGCATCTGGAACATGTACTCGTAGTACGTCCAGGGGGTGTTGGACAGCTGGCGCTCGTTGTTGATCACGAGGTCGAAGTCGCCCTTGCCGCGCTGTTCGGTGAGGGCGTTCTGGTCGGGGAACTCGGTGCTGACCTTGATGCCCGCGTCCTTGGCGCCGGCGGCGATGACCTTGGCCGCCTCCATCCAGTCGGTCCAGCCGGAGGGCACGGCCAGCTTCAGGCTGAGCGGTGACCCGTCCTTGTTCTCGACGAAGCCGTCGCCGTTCCTGTCCTCGTAGCCGGCGTCCGCGAGCTCCTTCTTCGCCGCGGCGGCGTCATGCGTGAAGCCCTTCTCGGCGATCAGCGCCTTGTCGTCGAACTGTTCCCACTGCGGCAGCAGACCGGTCGGGGAGGCGGGCTTGACCAGCTCGCCGTACACGCCCTTCACGATCTTCCCAGTGTCGACGGACGAGGCGAGCGCCCTGCGGAAGGCGGCGTCGTCCATCGGCTTCTTGGTGGTGTTGGGCACCAGCCAGGCGGTGTTGGCCGAGAGCATGTACGGGGCCTTGTCGTAGTACGACACGACCTTCTTGCTCTTGATCAGCGAGGAGGCGCCGGGCAGGAAGTTGTTGCTGAGGTCCAGCTGGCCCTGGCCCAGCTGCCCGATGACCACCTCGTTGCTCGGGTTGGAGACGTCGACGATGTAGCGGGGGGCGGGCGTCATGCTCAGCGCCTTCGTGCCCCACCAGTCGTCGCGCCGCTCCCAGACGACCCGGTCCTGGGTCTTGCTCCTGAGCTTGTACGCCCCGGTGCCGACCGGCTTGTCGTTGACGCCGTTGAGGACGTCCTCGTCGGTGCGCGACCCCCAGACGTGTTCGGGGACGATCGGCTGGCCGTAGAGGGTGGAGTCCCACTCCTGGTAGCGGGCCTCCTCGAAGGTGAAGCGGACCGTGGTGTCGTCCACCGCCTTCGCGTCGGACAGCCAGCTCCACAGCGAGTGGAAGGCCGACGCCTCGATCTTGCCGAGGCCGTAGGAGTACGCGACGTCCTTCGCGGTCAGCGGCTTGCCGTCGGCCCAGGTGATGCCCGGGCGCAGCTTCACCTCGTACGTCTTGTCGTCGGTCCAGCTGCCGGACTCCGCGAGCCAGGGCTTCAGCTCGCCCTCGGCGGGGTCGAAGTGGAACAGCGTCTCGTAGACCAGGCCCTTGGTGCCGGTCGCGTGGTCCCAGTTGCGCAGCGGGTTGTAGTTGGCCGGCGGCCCCCACTGGGTGCCGGTCGTGTAGAGCGTCTCGTTCCGCGGCAGCGAGCCGCCCTTGCCGGCCGGGCCGCCGGTGCCGCCCGCCCCCGAGCCGCCTCCCGTGCATCCGGTCGCGGCGAGTGTGAACACGGCGAGTGCGGTGGTGACCCGCAGCCGGGTACGCGTACCCATAGCCCCTCCTTCTTCCCCGCGCCGTCCCTGCCGAGCGGAGTTACTGAACCGGGTAAGTGCCCGTGAAGGTATGGGGGGCCCGAAGCGGTGTCAAGGGTGCGGGAGCGCTCCCATCCCAGTTTCTGCGGGGACTCGCGAAGAGGTCTGGACCGCTCGGGGGAAGACAGAGGTCAGGGGCCTGCGGCTAGGATGCGTTCAGAACACGAACCGGTTAAGCGAGGTCGCATGTCCAAGCACCGCCCCACGATCGCCGACATCGCGCGCCGGGCCGGAGTGTCCAAGGTCGCGGTGTCGTACGCACTGAACGACCGCCCCGGGGTCTCGCCCGCGACCCGTGCCTCCATCAAGGCCATCGCCGAGGAGATCGGCTGGCGGCCCAACAGCGCGGCCCGCGCCCTGACCCGCGCCCGGGCGGACACCGTGGGCCTCGCGCTGTCCCGGCCGGCCAGAATGCTCGGGGTGGAGCCGTTCTTCATGGAGCTGATCAGCGGCATCGAGAGCGAGCTGTCCGCGCGGGGCTGCGCCCTGCTCCTCCAGGTCGTCACCGACCCGGCCCAGGAGCTGGAGATGTACCGCCGGTGGTGGGGCGAGGGCCGGGTGGACGGGGTGTTCCTCGCCGACGTCCGCTCCCCGGACCCGCGCATCGAGGGCGTCGCCGAGCTGGGGATGCCGGCCGTGGTGATCGGCCACCCCTCGGCGGCGGGCTCCCTCACCCCCGTGTGGTCGGACGACTCGGCCGCCCTGCGGGACACCCTGACGTATCTGGCCGCGCTCGGGCACCGCCGCGTGGCCCGGGTCGCCGGTCTGCCCGAGCTGGCCCACACGCGACTGCGGGACCGCGCCCAGCGCGAGATCAGCGCGGAGCTGGGCCTGGACGAACCCGTGGTGGTGCACACGGACTACTCCGGCGAGGAGGGCGCGCACGCGACGCGACGGCTGATCAGCTCGGCGGCGCGGCCGACCGCCGTCATCTACGACAACGACATCATGGCCGTCGCCGGGCTCTCCGTCGCACAGGAGATGGGTCTCGACGTGCCCGCCGACCTGTCGCTCGTCGCCTGGGACGACTCCCAGCTGTCCCGGGTCGTCCGGCCGCCGCTGACCGCGCTGAGCCGTGACATCCCGGCGTACGGCACCCATGCCGCCCGCACCCTGCTGGCGATGGTGGCCGACGGCTCGGCCCCGGGATTCGAGGACGCCGCGGCACGTCTGGTCCCCCGCGGATCCACCGCGCCGCCCCGCTGAGGAACGACGTTCTCAGGGTCGGTGTCATCCCCGAGGAGTAGGCCGCGGCCCGGGCGGTGCGACTCAAGAGGGCCCCGGGAACGGGCACGGGGGCTGACGCCTGCGAGGAAAACGGCCGAGACGATGGAGAGGTTCCCGAACGGGGCCCGAACCGCCCGCACCGCCCTTCCGAACCAGGAGTCTCCCTGTGACCACCACCACCGTTCACCGCACCACCGCGGTCGCCGCCCGCGCCACGGAGCTGTCGAAGGTCTACGGCCAGGGTGAGACCCAGGTCGTCGCCCTGGACCGGGTGACCGTGGACTTCCCCCAGGGCGAGTTCACCGCGATCATGGGGCCCTCGGGCTCCGGGAAGTCCACGCTGATGCACTGCGTGGCCGGCCTCGACAGCTTCAGCAGCGGTTCCGTGCGCATCGGCGACACCGAGCTGGGGACGCTCAAGGACAAGCAGCTCACCCAGCTGCGCCGGGACAAGATCGGCTTCATCTTCCAGGCCTTCAACCTGCTGCCGACCCTGACGGCACTGGAGAACATCACGCTGCCGATGGACATCGCGGGCCGGAAGCCGGACGCCGCGTGGCTGCAGAAGGTCATCGACATGGTGGGCCTCTCCGACCGGCTGAAGCACCGGCCCACCGAGCTCTCCGGCGGCCAGCAGCAGCGCGTCGCGGTGGCCCGCGCCCTGGCCTCGCAGCCGGAGATCATCTTCGGTGACGAGCCGACCGGCAACCTGGACTCCCGCTCCGGCGCCGAGGTGCTGGGCTTCCTTCGCAACTCGGTGCGCGAGCTCGGCCAGACCGTGGTGATGGTGACCCACGACCCGGTGGCCGCCTCCTACGCGGACCGCGTGATCTTCCTGGCCGACGGTGCGGTCGTCGACCAGATGATCAGCCCCACCGCCGACGGTGTCCTGGACCGGATGAAGGCGTTCGACGCGAAGGGCCGCACCAGCTGACACGACGGCTGCCCGCCCTTCCCCCTCCGCATCCCGAACCCCCCAGGAATCGAGACATGTTCCGTACCGCCGTGCGCAACGTCCTTGCGCACAAGGCCAGACTGCTGATGACCGTGCTCGCCGTGATGCTCGGCGTCGCCTTCGTCTCCGGCACCCTGGTCTTCACCGACACCCTCGGCAACGCCTTCCGCAACCAGTCCGCCAAGAACTACGACGAGGTGGCCGTCGCCGTCACCACGTGGGCCGAGCGCGGCGACGAGGAGACCCCCGCCGTCGACGAGGCCACGCGCAAGAAGATCGAGGACCTCGACGGCGTGGCGGAGGCCACCGGCCGGGTCTCCGGATTCGCGGGCGTCGCCGACCCGGACGGCAAGCTCATCGGCAACGGCTGGTCCAACACCGGATCCAACTACTCCCCGGGCACCGACGGCAAGGACGCGCAGTACACGTTCACCGAGGGCACGGGACCGGTGAAGGACGGCCAGATCGCCCTCGACAGGGAGACCGCGAGCAAGGGCGAGTACCGCGTCGGCGCCCCGGTACGGGTCGCCACCAACGGGCCGGTGAAGGAGTACACCCTCTCCGGGGTCTTCACCACCGAGGACGGCGCCGTGAACGCGGGCGGCAGCCTGGTCCTCTTCGACACCGAGGTCGCCCAGCAGCTCTACCTGCGGCCCGGCCAGTTCAGCGACGTCACCGTGACCGCCGCGGCCGGGGCGTCCGACCAGCAGCTCCTGGAAGCCGTGAAGCCCCTCCTCCCCGAGAGCGCGGAGGCCAAGACGGGCGCCGCCCTCGCGGACGAGGAGGCCGAGATGACCGAGTCCGGCCTCAAGAGCCTCAACTCGATGCTGCTGGCCTTCGCGGCCATCGCGCTCTTCGTCGGCGTGTTCCTGATCGCCAACACGTTCACCATGCTCATCGCTCAGCGCACCAAGGAACTCGCCCTGATGCGCGCCGTCGGCGCTTCCCGCCGGCAGGTCAAGAGGGCCATCCTGCTCGAGGCCGGTGTGGTCGGTCTGATCGCCTCGGTGACCGGCTTCCTGCTCGGCGTCGGCCTCGCCACGGGGCTGCGCTCCGCGATGGGCGTGTTCGGCGGGAAGATCCCTGCCGGCCCGCTGGTCGTCTCCCCCACCGCGGTCGCCTCCGCGTTCGGCGTCGGCGTGCTGATCACCGTGTTCGCCGCCTGGCTGCCCGCCCGTCGCGCCGCCAAGATCCCGCCGGTGGCGGCGATGAGCAGCGTGCACGCGGTGGCCACCACCAAGTCGCTGGTCGTGCGCAACTCGATCGGCGCGGTGATCACACTCATCGGGTCCGCCCTGATCGTCACCGGTGCGGCTCAGGGCGACGAGAACGGCCGATGGCTGCTCGGTGGCGGAGCGTTCCTCGCCCTGATCGGTGTCATCGTGCTCATCCCGCTGCTCTCGCGGCCGGTGATCGCCCTGGCACGACCGCTGCTGCGGAGGCTCTTCGGGGTGTCCGGCAAGCTGGCCGCCCAGAACGCGGTGCGCAATCCGCGCCGGACCGGAGCCACCGCCTCCGCCCTGGCGATCGGGCTCACCCTGGTCACCGGCATCTCCGTGCTCGGCGTTACTCTCGGCCAGGCCATCGACAAGATGACGACGGACAACATCCGGGCCGACTACATGGTCTCGATGGCCAGCGGAGACTCGCTCGACGAGTCGGCTCTCGACGCCCTGCGCAAGGCCGACGGCGTCGCCGCGGCCACCCCCCAGCGGTCCGTCTGGCTCACCGCCGGCAAGGGGGGTGTCTCCGCCTCCGGGGTCACTCCGGGCGACGTCGAGAAGGTCTTCAACCTGAAGGTGGTCTCCGGATCGCTCTCCTCGCTGAAGGACGGCGAGATCGCCGTCGACCGCAAGACCGCGAAGTCGCACGGCTGGAAGACAGGCGACAGTGTGCCCGTGACGTTCGACGACGAGAAGAAGGAGACCCTGAAGGTCGGCGCCCTCTACGAGGGCAACGAGTTCCTCTCCCCGGTCCTGATCCCCGAGGACGTCGTCGCCCCGCACGAGAGCGTCGCCGACATCCGTGAGGTCTGGCTGACCATGGACGGCGGACAGAGCGCCGCCAACGAGAAGGCCGTGATCGACGCGCTCGGCGACAACCCGGCGATGAGCGTCATGGACCGCCAGGGCATCAGGGACATGTTCGGCGGGTTCATCAACACGGCGCTGAACATCATGTACGCGCTGCTGGCGATGGCCCTGGTCATCGCGGTCCTCGGGGTCGTCAACACGCTGGCCATGTCCGTCTTCGAACGTCAGCAGGAGATCGGCATGCTGCGGGCGATCGGCCTTGACCGGCGCAGGGTCAAGCGCATGATCCGGCTGGAGGCCGTCGTCATCTCGCTCTTCGGAGCGGTGGTCGGCGTGGGCCTCGGCACGTTCCTCGGCTGGGCCATCGGGAAGAGCCTTTCGGCCTCCATCCCGGGCTACGCCCTGGTCATCCCCTGGGACCGGCTCGCGCTCTTCCTGGTCCTCGCGGGCCTCGTGGGTGTCCTGGCCTCCCTCTGGCCGGCCCGCAGTGCCGCGAAGCTGAACATGCTGACGGCCATCAAGACCGAGTAGCGACGGCATACCCGAGGGGCCGGTGTCCGCGACGCGGACACCGGCCCCTCGGCGTGGGATCAGCCCGACGCCGTCCAGACGCGGGAGCGCAGCGGCATGTCCGCGGGACCGCCCTCCCGCGGACGCACCGCGAGGATCTGGTTGACGCCGATCCTGTTGTGCTCGAAGGAGAGCGCGGACGCGGCCATGTAGAGCCGCCAGACCCGGGCCCGGCCGGGCGAGGTGGCCCGGACCGCCCGCGCCCAGTGCTTCTCCAGATTGGCCACCCACTGACGCAGGGTCAGGGCGTAGTGCTCGCGGATCGCTTCGACGTCGCGGGCCTCGAAGCCCGCCTCCTCCAGCATGGCGACGGTACGGCCCACCGGGGCGAGCTCCCCGTCGGGGAAGACGTACGCGTCGATGAACTCGTCGATGCGGTAGGCCGACTCGTCCTTCTCGGGGCGGCGGGCGATCTGGTGGTTGAGCAGCCTGCCGCCGGGCCTCAGGAGGGCGTAGAGGTCGTCGGCGTACTCACGGAAGCGGACCGAACCGACGTGCTCCGCCATGCCGATCGAGGAGATGGCGTCGTACGGACCGTCGCGGACGTCCCGGTAGTCCTGGACCCGGATCTCGATCCGGTCGGTGAGGCCCTCCTCGGCGATGCGCTTGCGGGCGAACGCGGCCTGTTCGGTGGAGAGGGTCACTCCGGTCACGCGGGCGCCGTACTCGCGGGCGGCGTGGACGGCCAGGGAGCCCCAGCCGCATCCGACGTCGAGGAGCCGGTCGCCCTCCTTGAGGGCGAGCTTGCGGCAGACGAGGTCGAGCTTGTCGCGCTGGGCGTCCTCGAGGGTCCCGCCGTCCTGCCAGTAGGCGCAGGAGTAGACCATGGACGGGCCGAGGACCAGTTCGTAGAAGTCGTTTCCCACGTCGTAGTGGTGGCTGATGGCCTGCTTGTCGCTGCGTCTGGTGTGCAGCGCACCGGCGCGGCGGCGGACCTCCTCGGCCGGCGGGGGCGGCGGGGGCCAGGGGCCGGCCAGCTGGACCAGGCCGCGGGCGAAGGCTCGCACCTTCGGGTCGCGGACCGGGTGGACGGTGTCCTTCGCGTCGGCGCCGCGCTCCCACAGCAGTCCGGCCACGTGGTTCAGGGCGGCGTAGAGGTCGCCCTCGATGTCGATCTCACCGGCCACCCAGGCGCGGGCCAGGCCCAGTTCGCCCGGCTTCCACAGCAGGCGGCGCAGGGCGCGGCGGTGACGCAGGACGAGGACGGGTGCGCCCGGCGGACCGGACTCGCTGCCGTCCCAGGCCCGGATCCGGACCGGCAGGGGTTCTCCGAGCAACTCCTCGGCGAGAGCGGTCAGCCGCGATGCGGCGTCTGCCATGGCGTACACCTCCGTGGTGGTGTTTCCCAACATGCCCAAATTCGCATATACATGCATGAACCCGGCTGCGACACCTCGGTGTCCCGGCGAGGTACATGTGGGTCAACACCGCCCGGCCCCCGCGCCATCCCGTCACATCGCAACGGAACGGCAAAACAGTTGCACCACCCATGCACTTGTGGGCCGTGCCGGAGCACGCCGAAGGGGCCGTCCGCACCACGGATGGCGGACGGCCCCTTCGGTGACGTGCGGGCGCTAGGAGGCCTTGGCCTTCTCACCCTCCGGCTTGGCGGCGACCGGCGCGGGGCTCGGCTTGGCAGCCTCGTAGAACTCCTCGCGCGGCGTCTCCATGGCGCCGAGCGAGACGACCTCGCGCTTGAGGAACATCGCGAGCGTCCAGTCGGCGAAGATCCGGATCTTGCGGTTCCAGGTCGGCATCGCCATGCCGTGGTAGCCACGGTGCATGTACCAGGCGAGACGGCCCTTGACCTTGATCTTGAACTTGCCGACGACGATCATCGCGACGCCCTTGTGCAGCCCCAGACCGGCGACCGCACCCTTGTTGGCGTGGCTGTACTCCTTCTGCGGGAAGCCCCGCATGCCGGAGATGACGTTGTCACCGAGGACCTTGGCCTGACGCAGCGCGTGCTGGGCGTTCGGCGGGCACCAGGCGTTCGGGTTGCCGGCGCGGCGGCCGACCATGTCCGGGACCTGGGCGTTGTCGCCCGCGGCCCAGATGTAGTCGGTGCCCTGAACCTGGAGCTTCTCGGAGGTGTCGACGTGACCACGCGGGCCGAGCGGCAGACCGAAGCGGGCCAGGGCCGGGTTCGGCTTCACGCCGGCCGTCCACACGATCGTGCTGGAGTCGACCTCCAGGCCGTTCTTCAGCACCACGTGACCGTCGACGCAGGAGTCCATGGAGGTGGAGAGGTAGATCTCCACACCGCGGCTCTCCAGGTGCTCCTTGCCGTACGCGCCCAGCTTCGGGCCGACCTCGGGAAGGATCTTGTCGGCGGCGTCGACCAGGATGAAGCGCATGTCCTCGCGCTTCACGCTGGTGTAGTACGTGGCCGCGTCGCGCGCCATGTCCTCGACCTCGCCGATGGTCTCCGCACCGGCGAAGCCGCCGCCCACGAAGACGAACGTCAGCGCCTTGCGGCGGACGTCCTCGTCGGTCGTCGAGTCGGCCTTGTCCAGCTGTTCGAGGACGTGGTTGCGCAGACCGATGGACTCCTCGATGCCCTTCATACCGATGCCCTGCTCGGCGAGGCCGGGGATCGGGAAGGTGCGGGAGACCGCGCCCATCGCGACGACCAGGTAGTCGAAGGGCAGCTCGTAGGCCTCGCCGACGAGCGGCGCGACCGTGGCGACCTTGCGGTCCTGATCGATGGTCGTGACACGGCCGGTGAGAACCTCTGCCTTGGGCAGCACGCGTCGCAGCGGGACGACGACATGCCGAGGCGAGATGCTGCCGGCAGCAGCTTCGGGGAGGAAGGGCTGGTACGTCATGTACGAGCGAGGGTCGACGACCGTGACGGTCGCCTCCCCGTACCGCATCTTCTTCAGAATGCGACGAGCTGCGTACAGGCCTACGTACCCACCGCCTACAACGAGGATCCTGGGACGCTCCGTGGTGCTCATGCCATCGAGTATCCACCCCCCTCGGGGGGCACGCTCGTGAGCCCCTTCACAAGGTATCCGCCACCCTCTGCTACACTTCGCCGCCCGCGTGACCGAGGTCATGATGCCGGAGGGGAACCAGAGCCCACCGGCGAACGTTGTTCACCGCTTGTGAGCTGGCCCTTGTGCCGCCCGGCCCGGTGAACCACCCGCCCCGGACACCCCCGCGCCACACACCCGAAACGTCCCCGCACCCGCCTCGCGGACCCCTCCGGGCGAGCCCCGGGGCCCCCTGGAGGCAGAACTTCACCCAGCAGGGCCGAATTCCTTGTGAAGAAGTTCACGAAGTTCGTCGCGGCAGCTCGCGAAAGCCCCCTCCACAGGGCGTCCCGGGCGTCATGAACAGCTCAAAAGTGCAGGCCGGAGTGCGTATGAGCGTGCCCTCACGCCACCTGCGGCCGCACGGTGATCAGGCGGCCGACCAGGCGATCCCGTCGAGGATGTCGTGCTCGCTGACGACGACCTCCGCGGCCCCGGCCCTTTCCATCACCGCGAGCAGGACGAGGGCACCGGCGGTGATCACGTCGACCCGGCCCGGGTGCATCGCGGGGATCGCCGCGCGCTGCTCGTGCGTCGAGGCGAGCAGCCGTCCGGTGATCTCCCGGACCTGCTCCAGGGAGACCCTGGAGTGGTGGATCGCCTCGGAGTCGTACTCCTCGAGGCCCAGCGCGATCGCGGCGACGGTGGTCACCGTGCCGGCCAGGCCGACGAGCGTGGCGGCGTCGGCGATCGGCACCGTCTTCTCCGCCAGATCGATCGCGGCGTCGATGTCGGCGCGGATCGCGGCGACCCGGTCGGCCGCGGGCGGATCCACGACGACGCCGTCCCGGACGAGGTGCCGCTCCGTCATGCGTACGCAGCCGATGTCCACGGACCGGGCCGCGCGGACCTCGTCGTCGCCGACGACGAACTCGGTGGAACCGCCGCCGATGTCGACGACCAGGTAGGGCTTGTCCAGGTGGTCGCTGCCGACCAGCTCCTTGGTCGCCCCGTCGAAGGAGAGCTGCGCCTCCTGGTCGCCGCTGACGACCTCGGGCTCGACACCCAGGATGTCCAGGACGCCCCGGACGAACGTGTCGCTGTTCTCGGCGTCGCGGGACGCGGAGGTGGCGACGAACCGGATCCGCTCCGCGCCGAGCTCCTCGATCGCGGCCGCGTACTCCCGGCAGGCGTCGAAGGTGCGCTCCAGCGCGTCGGGGGCCAGCCGTCCGGTGCGGTCGACGCCCTGGCCGAGCCGGACGATCCGCATCCGCCGGTCGAGCTCGGCGAAGTGCCCGGTGGCGGGGTCCACGTCGGCGACGAGGAGGCGGATGGAGTTGGTACCGCAGTCGATGGCGGCAACGCGCGTCATGGGGACTCCTGTTGTGTCGCCGGTTCGCCGGTCCCGGTCCTCGTTCGCTGGAAGATGCCCTCACCCGCCGGGCGTGCCCGCCCCGGCGCGGAGCGTGGCCCGCGCCCCCGGCGGCGGCCCGGAGGGGCGCGGGCAGGAGCCCGGAGGGGCGGTGCCCCGGTCAGGGGCGGGTCAGGAAGGCTGCTGCTGCTCGCCGCACGGCGAGACGCAGGGGCCCTTCGCCCACCACTCGGGCAGCATCGCGATCGCCTCGTCCCCCAGGGGGTTCACCCCGGGCCCCGCGGCCAGCGAGTGGCCGACGAGGACGTGCAGGCACTTCACCCGGTCCGGCATGCCGCCCGCGCTCGGGAAGCCCTCCAGGACCTCGATGGCGTCGCGGCGCGCGAGGTAGTCCTCGTGGGCCGCACGGTAGGCGGCGGCCAGCTCCGGGTCCGTGGTGAGGCGCTCGGTCATCTCCTTCATGACCCCGTTGGCCTCCAGCGTGCCGATCGCGGACGCGGCACGCGGGCAGGTCAGGTAGTACGTCGTCGGGAACGGCGTGCCGTCCTCCAGGCGGGGCTGCGTCTCGACCACGTCCGGATTGCCGCAGGGGCAGCGGTGCGCGATGGCGCGCAGCCCGCGCGGGGGCCGGCCGAGCTGCTGCTCGAACGCGGCGATGTCCGCGGTGGTGGGCGTGGTGGATTCGGTCTGCGGAGGGGGCGTGTCCATGCCTGCCTTGAATGTCATCGTTCGGTCCGTATGTATCGGTGCGCGTACGGGGGCGGTGCGGGAGTCATTCGCGGTCCGCGCTGTCGACGCCGTCCCAGAGGTTCGAGTGCCAGGGCCTGCCGGTCGCACCGGGTTCCCCGCGGCGGACCTCCGCCGCGTCCGGGTCGATCACCGTGTAAGCGGTCTCCCCGGGCAGGACGTAGTGCAGGTGCTGGCGGGCCAGACGACGGATGTACGCGTCGTCCTGGAGCCGCGCCTTCTCGTCGCGCAGCTCCTCGGTGCGCTCGTGCGCCTCCCGCGAGAGCCTCTCCTGATCCGCGATCTGGTCGCGCTGGGAGATGTACTGCCGCATCGGGTACGCGAGGGCGACCACCAGGGAGCAGACGATCAGCGCCAGGAACGCGGCCCGGCCGGTGAGCCGGGAACGCCGGGCCTGGCGGCGGTTCTGGGACCGGTAGACGCGGGCCGCCGTCTGCTCACCGAGCAGCCGCAGCCTGGTCGCTGTGGAGAACCGGTCGCGATCCTTCCCGGCCATCTCTCACGCCTCCCCGTTACGCACGTCCGTCCCCGCACACGGTACGGGACCGAGTGCGGGGACGGACGGAGGCTGGTGCCCCCAAAGGGGCCCAGCTCCTGCTGCCGGGCTGTCAGCCCTCGAAGCGGAAGCGCGGGAACGCCGAACGGCCCGCGTACACCGCGGCGTCGTCGAGGATCTCCTCGATGCGCAGCAGCTGGTTGTACTTGGCGACACGGTCCGAGCGGGCCGGGGCGCCGGTCTTGATCTGACCGCAGTTCACGGCGACGGCGAGGTCGGCGATGGTGACGTCCTCGGTCTCACCGGAGCGGTGGGACATCATGCACTTGAAGCCGTTGCGCTGGGCGAGCTCGACGGCGTCCAGGGTCTCGGTCAGCGAACCGATCTGGTTGACCTTGACGAGCAGGGCGTTGGCCGAGCCCTCCTCGATGCCCCGGGCGAGGCGCTCGGGGTTGGTGACGAAGAGGTCGTCGCCGACGATCTGCACCTTGGCGCCGAGCTTGTCGGTGATGACCTTCCAGCCGGCCCAGTCGTCCTCGTACAGCGGGTCCTCGATGGAGACCAGCGGGTACGCGGAGACGAGCTCCTCGTAGTACTCGGTCATCTCGGCGGCCGAGCGGGACTTGCCCTCGAACTCGTAGGCGCCGTCCTTGTAGAACTCGGACGCGGCGACGTCGAGCGCGAGCGCGATGTCGCGGCCCGGGACGTAGCCGGCCTCCTTGATGGCCTCGATGATGAGGTCCAGGGCGGCGCGGTTGGACTCGAGGTTCGGGGCGAAGCCGCCCTCGTCGCCGAGACCGGTGGACAGGCCCTTGGTCTTCAGGACCTTCTTGAGCGTGTGGTAGATCTCCGCACCCCAGCGCAGGGCCTCGGAGAACGACTCGGCGCCGATCGGCGCGATCATGAACTCCTGGATGTCCACGTTGGAGTCGGCGTGCGAGCCGCCGTTCAGGATGTTCATCATCGGAACGGGCAGCAGGTGCGCGTTCGGGCCGCCGAGGTAGCGGAACAGCGGGAGGTCGGAGGCCTCGGACGCGGCGTGGGCCACGGCCAGCGAGACACCGAGGATGGCGTTGGCGCCGAGCGAGCCCTTGTTCTCGGTCGCGTCGAGGTCGAACATCGCCTGGTCGATGAGGCGCTGCTCGGTGGCGTCGTAGCCGACGAGCTCCGGGCCGATCTGCTCGATCACAGCGAGGACGGCCTTCTCGACGCCCTTGCCGTGGTAACGGTTGGGGTCGCCGTCGCGAAGCTCAATGGCCTCGAACGCGCCGGTGGAGGCGCCGGACGGAACAGCAGCACGTCCCGTGCTGCCGTCGTCGAGGCCAACCTCGACCTCGACCGTGGGGTTGCCCCGGGAGTCGAGGATTTCCCTGGCTACGACGACGTCGATGGACGGCACGAGGCATCTCCTTCTGGGATATGACACTGGTTGTGCAGGGTCACTGTGGCCTTGCGACACGAGCCTAACCGGCCCGGCCCGCTGCGTCGGCCGACCGCCCGTCCCCTGGGACGAAAAAGGACCCAAGAGCCCGCATTACGGGCAAAGCTTCAGAAATTTACTGGCAAGTAACTACAAAAGTTGAACGAACACCACCGCCGGGCGCCCCGAAAACGCCCCCGGCCCGGGCGCGCACCGGGTGCGCGCGCCGGGCCGGGAACACCGCCGGGAGGACAGATCCCGGTTACTTCAGGTGGAGCTGCTGACCCGGGAAGATCAGGTCGGCGTTCTCGACGATGTCGTCGTTCAGCTTGAACAGCTTCTGCCAGCCGCCCTTGACGTCCTTCGCCCCGGCGATCGTGCTGAGGGTGTCGCCGGCCTTCACCTTGTACTCGCCGTCACCCTTCTTGACCTTGTCGCCGGTCGGGGTGGTGACGGTCTTCTCGGCCTTGGGGGCCGTGCGCGTCTCGCTGCGGCTGGCGGGCTGCTCGGCCTTGCGCTCCGGCTGGGCCGCCTTCGGCTCGGCCTCGCTCTTCGCGGAGCCCGTGTCGACGCCCGGGTCCACACCGTCGTTGGTCAGACCGCCGGCACCGGCGCAGGCCCAGGCGCCCGGGCCCTGCAGGTCGAGGAGCTTCTCGGCGGTGGCTATCTGCTGGGCCTTGCTGGCCAGGTCGGCACGGGCGGCGTACTGGGTACCACCTGCGGCCGCCCAGCTGGACTGCGAGAACTGCAGGCCGCCGTAGTAGCCGTTGCCGGTGTTGATGGACCAGTTGCCGCCGGACTCGCACTGCGCGACGGCGTCCCAGGTCGCGACGGAGGCGGCGGAGGCACCGGTGGCACCCATCAGCGGAACGGCCACGGCCGCGCCGGTGACGCCGGCCAGGGTGGCGATGCGGACGGCCTTGGACGGGCGGCGGTGCTTGCCCTTGCTCGAAAGCAGCATGGTTCTCCTCACCGACGCCTACGAGGTGAGCTGTCGGGTTCGGGCCTGTGAGTTGCCCGGTCACCCGCACTGGCGGACGACTTCACCCCCAGCCGGCCCTCGCCCGTCTTCCGACGGCCGGGTCCGGCACTTACCTGGGTCCCCCGCTCCTGCCTACGGCGCTTTACGCGTCTGTCCCCTTCGGCCGACGGCAGGATTCGGCGTGACGGTCGAAGGTGCCCGCGGTGCGAGCGGTTCCGACCGTAAACACACGCAACGCCTACATTCAAAGATGGACATAACTGGCAATCAGCGCTTACCACCTCCGAGGGTGGCACCGTTTCCGCAGGTCGGAGGCGATGCGGGCCGAGTGGGCGGGCGAGGCGCGCCAGTTCAAGCAAAGAGACCCATGTCTCACTTACGCATAAGTGGACATAGGCCTCTGAACTACCCCTGATTTCGGGGTGTTTTCCCGCTTTTGATCAGTTGGCGACTGCAGCCTCGGCGCCGGACTCCTCGTCCGCCGCGGCGGTGTCCGCGTCCGCCTTCGGGGCCAGGTCGAGACTCTGGCCGGGCAGGATCAGATCCGGGTCGGAGCCCAGCTCCG
The DNA here is from genome assembly GCF_036345975.1 of Streptomyces clavifer. Classification (NCBI taxonomy): domain Bacteria; kingdom Bacillati; phylum Actinomycetota; class Actinomycetes; order Kitasatosporales; family Streptomycetaceae; genus Streptomyces; species Streptomyces clavifer. The sequence continues at coordinate 3,113,950 of NZ_CP107793.1, forward strand.
CCTTGTTGGCCTCGTAGAGGCCGCTCCAGCCGCCGGGCAGCTTCTGCTCGTCGGCGATCGCCCAGAGGTTGTCGCCCTCACGGACGGTGTAGGTCCCGTCCGCGACCGCCGCCGCACCCTCGCGGGCCTCGGAGTCGCCGCGCGAGGCGTGCCGGCCGGCCTCGCGCTCGCCCCTCAGGTCCGTCCCGGTGCTCGCCTCGGGGGCCGGTGCGCCCCGGTGCTTCCCGCCGGTCTCGCCACCGCGCTCGGAGGTCCCCGCCGCCTCGGACGCCTCGGGGGACGGGGTGGCGGAGGGTGACGAGGACTCGGACGCGGCGGACCCGGTGGAGGCGTCACCCTTGCCGGACTTGCCCTTCTTGTCGCTCTTGCCCTTCTCGTCCGCCTTGTCCGGCGTTTCGGTCGAGGCGGCGTCCGACGGGGCCTCCGTGGCCGTGGGGTCGGCGGACGGGTCGCCGCCCGGGTCGACGCCCGGCAGCGTGCCGTCCAGCGCGAGCCCGGAGATCACCGCACAGCTGGGCCACGCCTGCGGGCCCTTGTCGTCCAGCACCTTCTCGGCGACCGATATCTGCTGCGAACGGCTCGCGAGGTCGGCGCGCGCGGCGTACGCCGTACCGCCGTAGGCCGACCAGTCGTCCTGCGAGAACTGCAGGCCGCCGTAGTAGCCGTTGCCGAGGTCGGCACTCCACATGCCACCGCTCTCGCACTCGGCGACCCGGTCCCAGGTCGAGGCTTCTGCGGCGTGCGCGCCGGTCGCGCCGAGCAACGGGATGGCGATCGCCGATCCCGTCACGCCTGCGGCGACGACGATCGCGGGTGCCTGACGAGGGCGGCGGTGTCTGCCATTCGCGGAGCCCATGGGATTGCCTTCCGTGTGACTGACGTGTGACGGGTAAGTCGAACGGTGAACCTAGCCGTACTCGAACGTGTGTCACAAGTCGATGCAGCGGAGATCACGTAAAAGTCACAGAGTTGACAGAGTGTCACTTTTTTCGGACGGATGTCCGGGTTCGAACTCCACGGGAAGAGTGCGCAGTCCGCGCATGATGAGCCCGCCCCGCCAGCGCAAATCGGCAGGTTCCGCAGCGAGCCGCAGGTCGGGGAGGCGTCTCAGCAGTGTGGCCAGTGCCGCCTGACCCTCCAGCCGGGCCAGCGGCGCACCCAGGCAGTAGTGGATTCCGTGCCCGTATCCGAGGTGCTGATTGTCACTCCGTGCAAGGTCCAGGGTGTCCGCATCGTGGAAGCGTTCCGGGTCCCGGTCGGCGGCCGCCAGCACCACGAGAACGGGATCGCCGACCGCGATGTGCCGCCCTCCCAGCGTCACGGGTTCGGTGGCGTAGCGCCACGTCGCCATCTCCACCGGGCCGTCGTGGCGCAGCAACTCCTCGATGCCCGTGGCCAGCAGGTCCGTCTCGCCCGCCGCCAGCGAGCGCTCCAGCCGCATCCGCTGTTCCGGATTGCGCAGCAGGGCGTACGTCCCGTTGCCGATGAGGTTGACCGTGGTCTCGAATCCGGCGAAGAGCAGGATGAAGGCCATCGCGGCGGCCTCGTTCTCGGTGAGGTGCTCGCCGTGGTCGCTCGCCCGGATGAGTCCCGAGATGAGGTCGTCGCCGGGATTCTCCCTCTTGCGGTGGATGAGTTCGGCGAGGTAGCCGCGCATCTTCTTGACCGACCGGGCCACTCCGCCGCGCGGCCCGCCGCCGTGCCGGATCATCATCCCGGCCCAGTCCCGGAAGTCGTCCTGGTCCTCGGGAGGCACCCCCAGCAGGTCGCAGATCGCGTAGATGGGCAGGGGGAAGGCGAAGTCATGGATGAGGTCGGCCTTTCCCTCCTCGATGAAGGCGTCGATGAGGCGGTCCGTCAGCTCCTGCACACGCGGCGCGAACTCGGCTACCCGGCGCGGGGTGAACGCCTTGGAGACGAGCCGGCGCAGCCGGGTGTGGTCCGGCGGATCGATGTTCAGCAGGTGCGTCATCAGCTCCGCCTTGCGCTCCCCCGGGATACCCGTCTTCCCCTTGGCGCTCGCCGGTCCGGCGTGGTGCGCCGGGTTCTTGGAGAGCCGGGTGTCGGCGAGCGCCTGCCGGGCGTCCGCGTACCGGGTCACCAGCCATGCCTCGACGCCACTGGGCAGCGTGGTGCGGTGCACGGGGCTGTGCTCCCGGAGCCAGGCGTAGGCGGGGTACGGGTCGGTGGCGAACTCCCAGGTGAAGAGCTCGGGCCCGGCGTCCGCGGGCCCGGCGGGGGCCGCGGACTCGGGGCATACGGGCGCGACGTCCCCGGAGGCGCCCTGCGGGGGCTCTCCGGGGGCGGGGGTGCTGTCCTTGGGGGCTTCGGGTGCGGGGGTGCCGGCGGGGCTGTCGTTCACCCCTCAACGTTATCCGGAGCGGCCGGGTGGCCCTCCGCCGCCCGGATCGCGTCCCGGTACGTGCGGGCGGCGGCCCGCAGGGCGGCCTCCGGGTCGGTCCCGTCCTGCTCCGCGCGTACGGCGAGGGCCAGCAGCTGATAGCCGATGGAGTCGCCCGCGGGGAGCGCCACGTCCAGTCCCGCCTGACGGGCGCGGCTGCCGAGCTTCGCCGCGAGGGCGAGGCCCGGCTGGCCCAGCGGTACCCCGTCGGTGACCGAGTCGCGCTGCTTCTCGATCGCCTTGGTGCGCAGCCAGTGCGCGTGGACGTCCTCCGGGGTCTCGGCGGTCTCGTCGCCGAACACATGCGGGTGACGGTGGATCAGCTTCTCCACGATCGTGGCCGCGACGTCGTCCACGGAGAACGGCTCGTCCGGGTCCTCCTGCGCGATCCGGGCGTGGAAGACGACCTGGAGCAGGACGTCCCCGAGCTCCTCCCGCAGTTCCTCGCGGTCGCCGTCCTCGATCGCCTCGACCAGCTCGTACGCCTCCTCGATGGCGTACTTCGCCAGGCCCCGGTGCGTCTTCTGCGAGGTCCACGGGCATTCCAGCCGGATCCGGTCCATGACCTGGACCAGGTCCAGCAGCCGGGCGCCCGGCAGGTCGTAGGAACCGGGCAGCAGTTCCAGGTCCGGCATCCGCACACGGCCCGAACCGCCGAGCCTCGCCAGTCCGTCGGTGAGCGGCTGGTTGCCCTCGCCGCCGACCAGGACCACGACGGTCCGGTCGCCGGCGCAGTCGTCCACGAGCTCCTCGGCCGAGGGCACGGAGTGCTCGACGGCCACACCCGCCTCGCGCAGGTACGGCAGCTGCGGATGGTCCGGTTCGGCGCACAGCACCCGGTCGGCGGTGCGCAGCATCTGCCAGGCGGGCCAGGACAGCAGACCGGGCGCGACCCGGTGGCTGGCGGTGAGCAGGACGATACGGCCGGGGGCTTCAGCGTTCACGTCTCGAACCTACCGCGACCGGATCCCGGTGTGTCCCGGCCCTCGGCACCCGCTCGGGCGCCGGCCCGGGTCAGGCTCCCGCTTCGGGTTCCTGCCCCTGGAAGGTGGTGACCTGCGTGATCCACGGGGCCTTGAAGGTACTGAGCTGTACCTTCTTGTCGTCCCAGCTGCCGTAGCGCGGGTTGACGTCGATGTGCAGGGCCTTCGAGGCCTTGGTGAGCGCCTCACCGACGGCCTGCTGCCCGGCCGGGGTCTGCAGGTCGGCACCGAGCGCCTGTGCCAGCTTGGGGAGCTGGACCTCCTTGCGCAGATCGTTCTCGATCTGGTCCGGGGCGACCCAGCGCTGCTCCAGCATCACGGTCTGCAGGGCCTTGTCGCCGCCGGACTGGGCGGCGGCGGCGCTGCGGACCTGCTGGACCTCCTTGCGGCTGACCTCGACTCCCGCGTCCTTCGCGGCACGGTCCAGGACCCGGGCGAAGATCAGGCTGTGCAGCTTGGCGCGGGTCAGCTGGCCGGACTTCTTCACCAGCTGGGCGGACTGCGCCGAGGTCTGCTGCGCGGTGCGCACGTCCGCCGCCTGCCCCTGGACCGTGGCGACCTCGATCCGGTCCCCGCCGACGACGGCCGCGGAACCCGGGTGGGCGTCGCTGCCGCAGGCGGTCAGGAGCGGTGCCGCGACGAGCGTTGCGGCGGATACGGCGAGCGCGGTGCGACGTCGGCGGTGCAAAGGAGCCTCCCGGGGAGAGTTTGTGCATCAGTGCACAAAGCCTTGCGGTGATCGATGTTAGGCAGTGGAGAGGGTTGGGGCCACTGATTCGACCAACGATTCGGAAGGAGTTGGGGATGCGGTGCGCCGGCGGGGCCGGTTTCAGCCGCCGCGTACGTGCCGCTGGTGGGTGAGCTGCCTGCGCAGCTCCTGGGGCAGCGGGTGGTGCGGCCCGTACGCCCGCTCCGCGTCGTACAGCAGGGCCTGGAGCTGTCCCCTGCCCGCCGCGTGGTCGCCGACGGCGAGCAGCAGGTGGCCGATGCGGTGCCGGATGTCGAAGGAACGGCCCCGGTCCGGGGGCGGAGCCCCGTAGGTGTTCTCGTAGTAGGGAAGGACCGCGCGGTACTCGGCGAGCGCCGCGGCCGCCTCACCGAGCTGTTCCAGGCACTGCGCCGCGTCGTAACGGAACTGCAGGGTCTGGGTGTCGGCCGGGCCCGCCTCCGCCGAGCGGTCGTCGGCGAGCCGGCGCAGCTCGGGCAGCGCACGGCGGAACTGCCCGTCGTCCATCAGCGTGGCCGCGTACTGCTTGCGCAGGATCCGGACGACCGGGGAGTGCTCCCCGTGCTCGGCGGCGGCGGCCGGGAGGATGCCCCCGAGGATGTCGACGGCCTGCGTGATCCGGCCCTCGCTCAGCAGCTGCTTCACCTCGTCGACCGCCTTCGCGACGTCCGGGCGGGACGCGGGTGCGCCCGTCGAGTACGTCGTGTGCGTCAGCTGTGCCGGGACGGGAACGGGGACGGGCGCGGGGGCCGGGGTCGCGGCACGGTCGGGCCACGGGGCGTGCGGCCGGAGGAAGGGGCGGGTCGGGTCGAGGGGCCCGGCCGGCGTGCCGCCGGCGGGCAGCAGCGGGCGCAGCGACTCGTACACCTCCTGGGCCGAGGCCGGGCGGTGCTGCGGGTCCTTGGCGAGCAGCCTCAGCACCAGCGCTTCGAGCGGCTCGGGGACCTCGGGCCGCAGATGGCGGACCGGGAGCGGCGGTTCGTAGAGGTGGCGGTGCAGCACGCCGAGGGCGGTGGAGCCGGCGAACGGCACGTCCCCGCTGAGCAGTTCGTGGAGGAGCACGCCGAGGGCGTACAGGTCGGTGTACGGGCCGACGGCACCGCCCATGGCCTGCTCGGGGGCCATGTAGGCCGGGGAGCCGATGGGGGATCCCGTGTGCGTCAGCCGGGTGGTGTCGCTGTCCAGGACGGAGGCGACACCCAGGTCGAGCACGATGACGGTGCCGTCGGGCCGGATCATGGCGTTGCGCGGCTTGAGGTCGCGGTGCACGATCGGCACGGCGTGCACGGCGGAGAGCACGGCACAGAGCTGGGCGGCGACCGCGACGGCCCAGGGCCACGGGTAGGGGTCGTGCTCGGCCAGGTGGTCGGCGAGGTCGGCACCCTCGACGTACTGCATGACGAGGTACAGGTCGTCGTCGTCGCTCCCGGCGTCGTGGACGGTCACCAGCCCCGGGTGGTCCACCTGGGCGGTGACCCTGCACTCGCGGACGAACCGGCGGCGCAGCTCGTCCGCCGCGTCGCTGCCGGAGGGGCCCGCCACCCGGTCCGGGCGCAGGAGCTTCACCGCGACACGGCGGTCGAGGCGCTGGTCGTACGCCGTCCAGACCTGGCCCATGCCTCCCTGGCCGAGGATCGCGGCCAGCTCGTACCGCCCGGCGATGACACGCCCGTTCACCGGTTGCCGCCCTCCTTGCGGAGGTAGTCGCTCAGCTCGTCGAGCTCGGCACGCACCTGGTCCAGGCGCTGGGGCGGGGCGGTCCGCGGCGTGGGCGGGGGTGTCGCCGTGGGCGGAGCCGCCGGTGCGGGCGGGCGCACCGGTCCGGCCGGGGGCACCGGGGCGGGCGGGTAGCCGTAGCCGGGGGTGGGCGCCGCGGGGGTCACGGCCGGGGCCCGAGGCGGCACGTGGCCCGTGTACGGCGACGGGACGGGGTGGGTGTACCGCCGGCTGTAGTGCCGGATCTCCGCATACAGGTAGTAGGCGACCGTGCCGGCCACCGTGCAGAGGAGCCAGGCGAAGAAGATGACTCCCTGCGTGTCCGTCAGGGGTTCGTCGTTGTCCGGCCAGGACAGGACGTACGCGAACATGCCCGCGTTGAGTGCGAGGGCCGCCGCCATCAGGGTCCAGTCCAGTCCCTTCCTGGTGACGGTGGCCAGCCGCAGCAGGGCGGCCCAGGACAGGAACCCGCAGCTCATCAGCGTCAGCGCCACGAAGAGCACGCGCAGCGTGGTCAGCGTCGCCGAGGACGGTCGCCGCGTCGGTTGCTGCTGCGGCGGATGGCCGTAGCCGTGCATGTGCTGCTCCCGGGAGGGTGTATGTCGGACGTTGCTGTGAGCGTATACACCGACAGGGACAACGGCTCCCGGGTTGCGCACAACCGTTGTGGTTCACGTCACTTCGGAGCGACGCTGCCGTCCGTGAGTCCGTCGTACATCCCCTGGACCAGCTGCCCGCCGAGCCTGCCGGTGGTGCGCAGAGCGTCCTCGAATGCGGCCAGTGCCCTGAACTGTGCTCCGTACTGCCGCTGTTCGGCGAGTGGCAGTCTGGGCAGCTGGAGGCGCCGGGCGTCGAGCCGGGTCGCGGTGGAGGCGTAGCTGCTGGCCTGCCGGTTGTTGGCGGTTCCCCGCAGGAAGCCGGCGAGGAACCAGGGGTCGAGGGCGGTGGGATCGGGGCGCAGCAGCTGGAGGTTGCGGCCGAGCGCGGCGCCGGCCGTGGCCTCGTCCACGACGCGGGTGACGGAGCCGCCTCCGAGCACGGGAACGATGACGTCGCCCTCCTCCAGGAGGAGCGGTTCGTCCTCCCGGCCCGCCGCCCCGGCGGGCGCACCGCTCGGCGCCGTACCGCTCGGCGCCGTACCGCTCGGCGCCGTACCGCTCGGCGCCGTACCGGCGAGGACGTCGTGCTCGGTAAGGACCGGTGCCGTGCCGCCGCCGGAGCTCGTGTGCAGCTCGAGGGCGCCCGCGCGGGCCAGTTCGCCGACCGTGGTGAGGGTCCGCCGGGCCGGTTCGGCGGGGGCCGCGGGCGGCGGAGCGAGCCGGGCGGTCAGCTTCAGGGTCTCGTCCAGCCGTTCCCGTACGCGGGCCAGCTCCGCCGCACCGCCGCCGGCCGGGGGCGGCAGGTGGCGTGCGGGGGCCAGGTCCACGTCGTCGTCGAGGAGGTCGATGACGGGGACGGTGCGGCTGACCCCGGGCCGGTCGGCACGGCCCTCCCCGTCCGTCCGGTCCTTCCCGCCCCCGTCCGCGAACGCGTGCCACGCGTCGAGCGCGGTGCTCCGTACGGCGGTCCAGTCGATACGGTCACGGCCGCCGGACGGAGCGGAGCCCGCGCCCGCCCCCGGGTCCGCGGAGTCCGCGGTGTCGACGAGCAGCAGCTCGGGTGCGGCGGGGTGGCCCGCTCCCGGCCTGCGCAGCACCCACAGGTGGAGCGGGATGCCGTACGGGGGCGCGGCGCCGGCGGGGAGCGCGACGACGGCGCGCAGGGCGCCGCGGCGCAGCAGGTCGGCGCGGATCCGGCGGCCCGAACGGCGGGAGGCGGCGGCCGGCGGCATCAGCAGAACGGCGGTTCCGCCTTCCCGGAGATGCGCGAGCGCGTGCTGGACCCAGGCCAGTTCGGATTCGGTACGGGCGGGGAAGCCGTACTCCCAGCGGGGGTCGTAGGCGAGCTCGTCGTGGCCCCAGTTGCGCTCGTTGAACGGCGGATGGCAGAGCACGGTGTCCACCACGAGCTGGGGGAAGGCGTCGGCGCGCAGGGTGTCGCCGGTCCGGACGACGAGCGCGCCGGCACCCGGCCCCGCGTGCCCTGTCGCACCGGCCGGCCCCGCGGCTGCCGGAGCTCCTGCGGCTTCCTCCGAGTCGAGGGCGAGCCGGAGCGCGGTGAGTGCGGCGAGGTCGGGATCGGCCTCCTGCGCGTACAGAGCGGTGGAGCCGCCGACGGCCCTGAGGAGGGCGCCCGTTCCGGCGGCGGGGTCGAGGACGGCTCGGGCGGGCCGCTTCCCGGTCCGGCGGCCGGCTGGTCCGCCCTGCTCGGCCAGCGCCGTCATCAGCTCGGCCAGATCGGGAGGCGTGAGGGTGTGCTGACGGGGGTTGGCGTCGAGCCGGCGGACGAAGAGGAACTCGAACGCCTTCCGGACGCCCACCCCGGCCGCCAGCTCGGCCGCGGCGCGCAGGAGCGGGACGGAGGGCAGCAGGGCGGCTTCCGAGGGCGTGTGCACCACGCGCTCGGATCCGAAGTGAGCGGTCAGTACGTCGTCCAGCGCGCCCGGCAGGACACCGGCCATCCGCGGGTCCGAGACGGCGGTGATCTCGAGCCATGCGGTGGGCCTGTCCCTGACGAGCAGCAGCGCGCAGCCCGCGTGGATCAGGGCGGTGACGGTGCCGGCCGGGTGTCCGGACAGCTGCTGCCAGACCCGCTCCCGGAGCGGGACCTCCGCGAGCTTCCCCTGGTCGCGCAGCCAGCTTTCGACCTCGGGCAGGGAGAAGGACGGGCTGGTGTCGGTGCCCCCGACCGGCCGGGGAAAGTCGGCGTGGCGACGGCGCCAGTTGCTGACGGCCGCGCGTCCCACTCCCGCGAGCCGTGCGATCCCGGCCGCGGTCACCTCTGTCGAGTTCTCCGGCACTGGCTGTCTCCCCGATAGATCCGTCGTGTCGGCGAGCATACCGATCTGCCGCACACCACACCGGTTCACACGAGAACCGCGACCTTGAAGTGTGAACCGTGTTGACTCGATTCACAGGCTCTGGTCTTATTAACTCGTCGCTACAGCATGTGGCGCACCGATCCGCTCACACCATCCCCGTTCTTCGCCGGAGGGCACACCCATGTCCCAGTTCACGTCGCCGCCGCAGCCCCAGCAGCCCTACGCCCCCGGTCACGAGCCCGGCCTCCGCCCCGCGCGCAACGGCCTCGGTATCTCCGCCCTCGTCCTGGGCATCATCGGGGCCGTCTCGGGGCTGATCCCGTTCCTCTTCTGGCTGGCGGGCATCCTCGGCGTCATCGCCCTGGTCCTCGGCCTGGCCGGCCGGGGCCGCGCCAAGCGCGGCGAGGCGAGCAACAAGGGGGTGGCCACCTTCGGTGCCGTGCTCGGCCTGCTGGCGCTGGTCCTGTCAGTGGTCGGCGCGGTCCTCACCTTCAAGGCCGTGGACGACGCGGTGAAGGACATCTCCAAGGAGGTGTCCGGCAGTTCGGCCTCGGCGAAGCCGGGCGCCGCAGCGGACGACAAGAAGGGCGACGCCGCCGAGGACGCCCCCGCGAGCGAGGACGAGCCGGCCGCCGAGACCCTGGAGGGCCGTGACACCGCCGTGTACGACGACGGCGTGGAGGTCACGGTCAGCAGCGCCGCCGCGTACACGCCCGGTGCGTACGCCGCCGGGCACACCAAGGGCAATCGCGCCTACAAGGTCTCCGTGGTCATCGACAACAAGTCGAAGGAGAAGTTCGACTCCGCCCTCGTCAGCGTCGACGCCCGCGCAGGTGAGGACGGCGTCGACGCCGAGCAGATCTTCGACGGCAAGGTCGGCGAGGGGTTCACCGGCACGGTCCTGCCGGGAAAGAAGATCACGGTGCAGTTCGCCTTCGACGCCCCGTCGGACGCGAAGCACCTGACCGTCGAGGTCGCCCCCGGCTTCGACTGGGACGCCAGCCAGTGGGAACTGAAGCTCTGACGGACCCGTCCGCCCCTGCCGGCCCGTCAACCCGTCCGAGCCGCCCACCGGAGGAGGCTCCCTTCCTCCGGGGGGAGGAAGGGAGCCCTGCCGGATCAGGCCGAGCGCTGGACCCGGGCCAGCCGCTCCGCGCGGTTCCGCCGGGACGTGGACTGGACGTCCACCGCCCCGCCGGCGCCCAGGCCCGGCGTCGCGTCCCAGTCACGGAACCTCTCGCCGAGCTTCGCCACCCGCTCGTCGCCGGGGGCGGCGTCGATGTAGAACAGGGACTCGTCCACCTCGCTGTCGTCCCCGCCCCACCGCACGACGCCCTCGCAGTCGGCGAGGATGTCCCGCAGCACGATCTCCTGCTGGGGGAAGAGTCCGCCCTTCGCCGAGGCACCGGGCCGGATCCGCACCGCGGTGCCGGACGCGAGGTTCGATTCGGGCAAACCCCTGCGGAGCGTGCCGGCCCCCTGCCAACCGGCCAGGTCGACCCGCTGGAGCTGCTCGACCTCGTAGTGGAAGCGCCGGGTGACGTGGAGGAGGATCGCCTCCACGTCACCGATCCGGACGTCGACCTTGAGTCCCGTCCCGGCGACCGGACGCGTCCACACCGTGGAGACGTGGTTCGCCTCCTTCTCGATCGTCCACCCGTTGAGGGAGGTCGGGAGCTTCTTCGGCTCCTTCGCCGTAGCCGCCGCGGCCGTTCCCGGCACGAGGGACCCCACGGCTGCCGCGGCACCGATGACGGCGGCGCTCGTCACTACGGCCCGCCTCGTTATGTCGTTTCGCACGCCTTGAATCCCTTTCTCACAGAACGAGCATGAGGATGAACGTCGGCACCAGGGCCATGAGGGCACCGGCCGGCCAGTACATACGGGAGTCCAGCGCCATCCTGCGCCGGACGGGACGGTTGGCGAGCCACCAGACGAGGAGAAACGCCGCGTTCACCGGCACGACGATCAGCAGCCACAGCAGCATCCCGTCGTTCTCCGTGGCCTCGCGCCGGGTCCAGCCGAGATCCGCGAGCGGCCCGTTCGACGCGTAGTACCAGAGCAGCCACACCGGAACGACGCCGGGAATGCCGAGCAGCACGTTCACACCCACGGCCGCCGGCAGCCATTTCCACATGCGCCCAGTATTCACACCGTCGACCGCGCTCACTTGGTGCGTGAGAGCTGGTTGTAGTTCTCCAGCACGTTGTACAGCCCCATCAGCTCCCGGCCGTACTTCGCGGCGTCGTCACCGGTCCCGTTGTACCGGGCCAGGAGGGCCTGGGTGTCCGCGGCGCCGGTGTTCAGCCCTGGTCGGGAGATACCGAGCTGGTGGGCGTTGTAGACCGTCAGGTACGAGACCGACCGGATGTTGTACAGCGGGTCCTGGAGGTTGTCCCACACGGTCCGCGTGTCGGAACCCGTCAGCGGCGTCCCGTTGATGATCCTCTGCTGCATGCAGTAGTTGCGGGCGTCGATGGTCACCCAGGCGAAGATCTGACCCCAGCCGGTGCTGGAGTCGTCCTTCACGCCCAGCTTGACGGCCTCGTCGGCGACGAAGTCCAGGGGATTCAGCTTGCGCAGCTCCCACAGCACCGGCGCCTGGATCAGCGCCTTGCGGAGCTTCAGCTGCCGTGCCAGCGAGGTGAACAGCCAGTCCGCGCTGAGCACGAGCTCGAACGCCTTGGTGGTGGAGATGCCACCCAGAGTGGCCCAGTCACTGTCGGTCCAGCCGTCTCCGCCGGTCTCCGGTACGCCGATCGACGTCAGATAGCTCTTCACGTCCGTCAGCATCGACGCCTGGTAGGCGGCCTTGTCGAGGTCGGTGTCAAGGCCGTCGGTGGCGGAGCCGGGGTCGAAGTCGCCCTGGCCGGTGTCCCGGCCGGAGGCGATGTTCTTGTCGATCTCGATCGCCCCGGCACCGGATCCGACGGTGAGGGTGACGATCTGGTCGAAGGCCCAGTTCGTCGGCATCGGATAGCCGAGGTTCCCCGAGAATCCGCTCGACATGTCGGACACGAAGCTCGCCGCCGCGTATCCGGCGTCCGCCACGCGCTGGCACACGTTGCGCGGCCCGTAGACGCCCACGCCGTAGCTGGAGTTCTCCCCGATGGTGCGCATCACTCCGCGGAAGTGCGGGATGACGTAATCGGTGACCTCCCCGTCCATCGCGTCGTAGTCCACCGCGAAGTAGATGATGCTCCCGGGCTTGAAGCCGTGGTACTGCGCCCACTCGATCGCCATGAACGCGTCGTTGGTGCCCTGGCCGTAGGTGAAGTAGTCGGCGGACCGGCTCCACGTCTGGTAGATCGGGAAGCAGCGCAGCCCGTATTCCTTGATCGTGGCGAGCTCGCCCGGCTGGATCTGCTTCTCGGGCAGGCTCGACGTCGACGAGTTGTAGAGGTAGCGGCCGATGTACTTGTAGCCGGCGTCCTTCAGCGTCTGTGCCCGAGCCGGCGTGATCTTCGTGACGCCGTCGCACGCCGTGCCCGGGCGGGACTGGTCACCGTAGGAGACGAGCAGCGACGCCCAGGTCTGGAAGTCGCCGCTGCCGGTGACCGGGAGCTTGATGAACGACTGGAAGCTCTCCACGCCGCTTCGCACCGTGGCGGTGAAGTTCCCGAAGGGGACGTTGCGCTTGTTGAGGATCATGGCCGCGGTGAACAGCTGCGCCCATGTGCCGGTGGTGCCGGTGGAGACCGTGTGGGATCTGAGGCCGGACTGCGTGCCGGGGCCGAAGACGCCGTTGGCCGTTCCGTCGGCCATGCCCAGCTCGAACTGGATCGCGTACAGCATGGACTTGGCGACGTCACGGGAGTGATGGCCGTCGCAGGGGATGACGTAGAAGTCCTTGCGCAGGATGTACCGGCCGTTCAGCCACTGCTGGATGGAGCGAATGGCGTCCGATCCGTTGCTGACGGTGACGTAGGCGTCCATGTTGAACAGGCCCTTGACGACCTTCGGCCACAGCGAACTGCCCGGATACGTCGAGCTCACGCCCATGTTCTGGTTCAGCTTGACGACGGCGTCCTGGACACGGGAGTTGTACGTGCCGTCGATCTCTCCGCCGTCGTAGCCCTTGCAGTACAGGGCGGACTGGATGATGCGGCAGAAGTTCGCGGAGGGGATGGTCGTCCCGTCGAGCTTCCCGTACTTCGCGCCGATGGTCGACAGCGTGGTAGGACCGAAGGAGTCGGACAGGCTCGTGATGCCCATCTCGTACTGGAGCGCCCGGGTCAGGGCGTACATCGTGGTCCAGCCGGTCTGACCGTTCTCGTCGAGCTTGGATATGCCGAGAGTCGCGCCGTTGTTGTAGGTCGTGTTCACGAACCTCTGCGCGCGACGCACCAACTCGTCAGCCATGAGCTGTCTCCTGACATCTGGATACGGAATGTCTGGATGCGAGGGGAAGGGAGAGCCGCGCAGGACGGCTCCGCGCCCTCAGGGCACCTCGACGCCGGACGGGCCGAGTTGAGTTCCGGTCCGGCGGACCGCCGGGCGGCGCACCCGTCCCCTTCCTCCTGGGGGACGTCGCTGATCCACACGGCGTGGGGCCACGTCACATCTCACGACAGGTGGTGCCAGAGCCCCCTCCGTAACATCCACGGCGTCATCATGACGGAGCCTCACCGAGCACAGAGTGTATTTTCGGGCAGGCTTTCGACAGTCGTCCGGAAATAGACGGTGCGGGCCCCTTGCCCCGCCGACGGCACGGCCGCCTACGCTGGTGCGTCGTGACCCCCTTCCACGCCTCGCCGCGCACCCGCCGCCTGCTCCCGATCGCCGCCCTGACACTGGCGAGTGCGCTCGCCCTGCCAGGCTGCGAGATCACGGACGGGCCGGCCGACACGGCTCCCGGACCCGTCTCGGCGAACTCGGCGCTGGGGGCCACCGACGGGCTCACGGTGAAGGGCCGGGCGCCGAAGACGGGGTACGAGCGTTCCGCGTTCGGGTCCGCCTGGCTCGATACCGACAGGAACGGCTGCGGAACCCGGGACGACATACTCGCCGAGCAGCTCGACGACGTCTCCCGGGACTCCGACGGATGCAAGGTACTGAGCGGAGTCCTCGACCCCGACCCCTACACCGGAGGCCGCGTCGCCTTCGTACGCGGACGCAGCAAGGTCGACATAGACCATCTCGTCGCCCTGTCCGACGCCTGGCAGAAGGGCGCGCAGAAGTGGAGCGACAGCAAGCGGCGGGCCTTCGCGAACGATCCGCTGAACCTCGTCGCGGCCGACTCGTCCGCCAACCGCCGCAAGGGGGACGGGGACACCGCGACCTGGCTGCCCCCCAACAAGGAGTACCGCTGCACCTATGTGGCGGGGCAGGTCGCGGTGAAGAAGAAGTACGGCCTGTGGGTGACCGCCGCCGAGAAGGACGCGATGACGACGGTCCTGAAGTCCTGCCCGGACCGGAAACTCCCCAGCGGCGGCAACCCCACCGAGGCCGGCAGCCGTTGACCCGAGCCGCGCCCCACGGATCACGGCACCGGGTGACCCGGGCCATCAACCCCGCGCGGCCCGGCCCCCGTTGAACCGGAGCGGTCCGCCCGGGCCGGCGCCGGAGCCCTGGGCCGTCCGCCCCGCGCCGCCCTCGCCCCCATGCCGCCTGCACCACGCCCCGGCGGCACCCCTGGGCCGGGGCGACCCCCGACCCCGACCCCTCACACCTTTCCGATGCCGAGCGTCGTCTCGGAGGGCAGCAGCCTCGAGCTGAGCACCTCCACCCACAGGGGCCCCAACAGCTCCACGAGCCGCTCCTGCTCCGCCGGCTCCAGCGCGCTCCACGGGTCGGACGCCAGCTCGTCCGTCCGCCGTTCCACCTCCGCCCGCAGTGCCCGCCCGGCGTCCGTGGCCGTCCCGTCCTCCTCCAGCAGCCCGCGCTCCAGGAGCCGTTCGCGCGCGGCCGACCACTCCGCCCCGCTCCACCCCCGGCTCTCGAACACCTCCGGACGCGCCGCGCCCACGGCCGCGAAGGAGACCAGCGACTCGACCGGGTCGAGGCCCGCGGAGACGAGCGCCCGCAGGTGCCCGTCCCCCCGGTGCTCCCGCAGGACCGTCGCGGCCTGCCAGAGCACCAGGTGCGGCGCTTCAGGCCAGGGCAGTGCGGCGTTCGCCGCCGCGAGGGGACGCCCCGTGACGTCCGCGGCCCGTGCCGCCCGGCGGGCCAGGCCGGCGGCCTCGGCGAACTCGGGGCCGTGCACCCGGTCGGAGAACAGCGCCCGGTACGTCCGGTCGACCGCCCTCGTCCGGGCCGCCAGCACAGCCTCCGGGGAGGCGACGGACCAGCCGTCCGGCACATACCGGGCGATCATCGCAGGGCTGAAGCCGAAGAAGGTCTCCGTCACCCGGCCGGCCCCGGCCGCCCCGAGCGGCGCGGCCCGCCACGCGAAGTAGCTCGGCCAGCGCTCGTCGACGGCGTGACCGAGGCCCGCGGCCTCATCGAACGCTTCCGGCGCGAAGTAGAGAACGGCGTGCAGGGGCTCCAGCAGGTGCCACATCCGGCGCACGCGACCCAGTTCGTCGGACATGTCTCCGCCTTCCGCAGAACGGTCCATCTTGTCAGCGACTAGATTTACAGCGTGCTCGCCCGCGAAGAACTTGTCAATGCCTAGACACGGCGTACCGTTCCCACCATGACCAGTGAGCGCACCTACCACCACGGCGACCTGCGGCGCGCCGTCCTGACCGCCGCCCTCGACGTCATCGCCGCCGACGGCCCCGACGCCCTGAGCCTGCGCGACCTGGCCCGCCGGGCCGGTGTCTCGCACGCCGCCCCGGCCCACCACTTCAAGGACCGGACCGGCCTGCTGACCGCCGTGGCCGCCGAGGGGTACGCCCTGTTCGCCGACGCCCTGGCCGACGCCCCGGGCCTGCGGGAACGGGGCGTCGCCTACGTACGGTTCGCGGCGGGGCACCCCGCGCACTTCCACGTGATGTTCCGCCCCGAACTGCACCGCCCCGACGACCCCGAGCTGATCGCCGCGAAGGCCCGCGCCACCGAAGCGCTGCGTGCCGGGATCTCCGGCCTGCCCGAAACCGCCCGGGGTGACGACGACCGGCTCGCGGGCATCGCCGCCTGGTCCCTCGCCCACGGCTTCGCCACCCTGCTCCTCAGCGGCAACCTGGACGCGCCCGTGGGGGACAGCGACCCCGAGGACGTGTTCCGGGGCCTCGCGGACCTCCTGTTCCCCCCGGCGGAGGAGGCGGCTACGACCCCAGGATCGTCGTGAGGAACTCCCCGGTCCACGACAGGAGTTCGCGGCCCACCACCGGCTTGCCACCGATCCGGCCCGCCGTCGGACGGGGCACCAGGATCTGGTGGGCGGTCGGCTTGATGACCGTCTTCGGGTGGAGCCGCTTCAGCCGCAGCTCCTGCGACTCCCGCAGCTCCACCGGCGCGAACCGGATGTTCGGGCCCTGCAGCACGATCTCGCCGACCCCGCAGGCCCGGGCCAGCATCCGCAGGCCCGCCACGAGGAGGAGGTTCTCCACCGGCTCGGGCAGTTTGCCGTAGCGGTCGGTGAGCTCCTCGCGGACGGCCCTGATGTCGTCCTCCGTGGTGGCGGAGGCGATGGACCGGTACGCCTGGAGGCGCAGCCGCTCCCCGGGGGCGTAGTCGTGCGGGACGTGCGCGTCGACCGGGAGCTCGATCTTGACCTCCAGCGGCGGCTCCTCCTCGACCCCGCCGTCCACCGCGGCCCGGTAGTCCGCCACCGCCTCGCCCACCATCCGGATGTACAGGTCGAAGCCGACACCGGCGATGTGGCCGGACTGCTCCCCGCCCAGCATGTTCCCGGCGCCGCGGATCTCCAGGTCCTTCATCGCCACGTACATGCCCGCACCCATCTCGGTGTGCTGGGCGATCGTCGCGAGGCGCTCGTGCGCGGTCTCCGTGAGGGGCTTCTCCGGCGGGTACAGGAAGTAGGAGTAGCCCCTGTCCCGTCCCCGGCCGACCCGGCCGCGCAGCTGGTGCAGCTGCGAGAGGCCGAAGTTGTCGCCGCGCTCCACGATCAGCGTGTTGGCGTTCGAGATGTCGATGCCGGACTCGACGATGGTCGTGGAGACGAGCACGTCGAACTTCTTCTCCCAGAAGTCGACGACGACCTGCTCCAGCGCGCTCTCGCCCATCTGCCCGTGCGCCGTGGCGATCCGCGCCTCGGGCACGATCTCGCGCAGCCGGGCCGCGGCCCGGTCGATGGACTCCACCCGGTTGTGGATGTAGAACACCTGGCCCTCACGCAGGAGCTCACGCCGGACGGCCGCGCCGATCTGCTTCTCCTCGTACGGTCCGACGAAGGTGAGGACGGGGTGCCGCTCCTCCGGGGGCGTCGTGATCGTCGACATCTCACGGATGCCGGTGACGGCCATCTCGAGCGTACGGGGGATGGGCGTCGCGGACATGGTGAGCACGTCGACGTTGGCGCGGAGCTTCTTCAGCTGCTCCTTGTGCTCGACACCGAAACGCTGCTCCTCGTCGACGATGACGAGGCCCAGGTCCTTGAACTTCGTCTCCGACGAGAACAGCCGGTGCGTGCCGATGACCAGGTCCACGGACCCGTCCTTCAGCCCCTCCAGCGTCGCCTTCGACTCGGTCTCCGACTGGAAGCGGCTCAGCGCCCGCACGTTGACGGGGAACTGGGCGTACCGCTCGGTGAACGTGCCGAAGTGCTGCTGGACCAGCAGCGTCGTCGGGACGAGGACGGCGACCTGCTTGCCGTCCTGGACCGCCTTGAAGGCCGCGCGGACCGCGATCTCCGTCTTGCCGTAGCCGACGTCGCCGCAGATCAGCCGGTCCATCGGGACGGACTTCTCCATGTCCTCCTTGACCTCGGCGATCGTGGACAGCTGATCGGGGGTCTCCGCGTACGGGAAGGCGTCCTCCAGCTCGCGCTGCCACGGCGTGTCCGGGGCGAAGGCGTGGCCGGGGGCCGCCATCCGCGCGGAGTACAGCTTGATCAGGTCGGCGGCGATCTCCTTGACCGCCTTCTTGGCCCGCTGCTTGGTCTTGGTCCAGTCGGCGCCGCCGAGCCGGTGCAGCGTGGGTGCCTCGCCGCCGACGTACTTGGTGACCTGCTCCAGCTGGTCGGTGGGGATGTAGAGGCGGTCGCCCGGCTGGCCGCGCTTGGCGGGGGCGTACTCGACGAGGAGGTACTCGCGGGTCGCGCCCTGCACCGTGCGCTGCACCATCTCGATGTAGCGGCCGACGCCGTGCTGTTCGTGGACGATGTAGTCGCCGGACTGCAGGGTCAGCGGGTCGACGGACTTGCGGCGGCGGGCCGGCATCCGGCCCAGGTCCTTGCTCGTGGTGCGCTGGCCGGTCAGGTCCGTTTCGGTCAGCACCGCGAGCCGCAGGCCGGCGTCGACGAAGCCGTGGTCGAGGGCTCCGCACGCGACGTGCACGACGGACGGTGCGATCTCCCCGAGGTCCTGGTCGACGCGGGCCGCGATGCCCTCGCCGCCGAGGACACCGGCGATGCGGGAGGCGGTCCCCTGCCCCTCGGTGACGTACACCGTGCGCCAGCCGTCGGCGAGCCAGCCCTTGGTGTCGGCGAGCGCCCGGGCGGTGTCGCCGCGGTACGTCTCCGGGGCGTGCATGCCGAGCTTCAGGGTGTCCTCGTCGAGCTCGTCGTCCGCGGCGAACGGGGACGTGGACCACCACATCATGCCCAGCTCGCGGGCATGGTCGCGGATGTCGGCGATGCCCCGCAGGGAGGCCGCGCCGACGTCGATCGGTGCCTCGCCGCCGCCCGCCGTGGCCGCCCAGGACGCCTGGAGGAACTCCTGGCTGGTGGCGACCAGGTCGGCGGCCCTGGTCCGCACCCGCTCCGGGTCGCAGACCAGGGCCATCGAGCCCTTCGGCAGGACGTCGAGCAGCAGCTCCATCTCGTCGACGAGGACCGGGGCGAGGGACTCCATGCCCTCGACGGCGATCCCCTCGGCGATCTTGTTCAGCAGCTCGCCCAGCTCCGGGTGGGCCTCGGCGAGGACCGCGGCCTTCTCCCGCACGTCCGCGGTGAGCAGCAGCTCCCGGCAGGGCGGGGCCCACAGCCCGTGCCCGGCGACTTCCAGGGACCGCTGGTCGGCGATCTTGAAGTAGCGGATCTCCTCGACGTCGTCGCCCCAGAACTCCACCCGGAGGGGGTGCTCCTCGGTGGGCGGGAAGACGTCCAGGATGCCACCGCGAACGGCGAATTCTCCGCGCTTCTCGACGAGCTCCACCCGGGCGTACGCGGCTGCGGCGAGCGCGTCCACGACCTCGCCCAGATCGGCGGTCTGCCCGCTGCTCAGCGCCACCGGCTCCAGATCTCCGAGCCCCTTGACCTGCGGCTGGAGCACGGAGCGGATCGGTGCGACGACCACGCTGACCGGGCCGGTCTCCGGGTCGTCCCGCCGCGGGTGCGCGAGCCTGCGGAGCACGGCGAGGCGGCGGCCCACGGTGTCCGAGCGCGGCGAGAGCCGCTCGTGCGGCAGGGTCTCCCAGGACGGGAACTCCGCGACGGTGTCCGGTGGCAGCAGCGTGCGCAGCGCGGCAGCCAGGTCCTCGGCCTCCCGGCCGGTGGCGGTGACGGCGAGCACGGTCCGCCCGGCCTCGCGGGCCAGGGCGGCCACCGTGAAGGGGCGGGCCGCCGGTGGGCCGACCAGGTCGACATGGGTCCGGTGGCCGTCGGTGGCGGCCTTCACCGCTTCGGAGAGCGCCGGGTCGGTGACGACGACGTCCAGCAGACCGTGCAGGCTCATGAAGGAATTCCGTCCGGTGGGGCGAGGAGTGAGCAACGCGAAGGGCCCGACACGTAGGACGGGCCGGGGGTTCCAGCGTACGACTCCGGCGTGGGTGCCGCCCCCGCAACGGGGGTCCCGGACGCACCGCGCACACATGAATCCGGTCCCGGGGCGTTTGGAGGAACGCCCCGGGACCGGATTCGGTCATCCTACGTCGGCCGGGTTCACCCGTCGGTGGCGATCGCGTTCAGGACGTTCATCCGGCCGGCCCGGAAGGCCGGGACCAGCGCGGCGAACAGTCCGACGAAGGCGGAGGCGACGAAGACCGTGAGGATCGTCGGCCACGGGATCTCCAGGACGCCGAGGCCCTCCAGGGCCAGCAGCTTCTGGGCCGAGGTGCCCCAGCCCATCCCCAGCCCGAGGCCGAGCAGGGCGCCGAACAGGGCGATCACGACGGACTCCAGCCGGATCATGCGGCGCAGCTGGCGGCGGGAGAGGCCGATCGCCCGCATCAGGCCGATCTCACGGGTCCGCTCGACCACCGACAGGGCCAGCGTGTTCACCACTCCGAGCACCGCGACGATGATCGCCAGGGCGAGCAGGCCGTACACGATGTTCAGCAGCTGGCCGACCTGGTCCTTCAGGTCCTGCTTGAAGTCGGCCTGGTTCTGCACCTTGTACTGCGGGTACGGGGCGAGGGCGCTCTTGAGGGCCGCGTACGCCGCCTTCTCCTTGCCGTCCTCCGCCTTGGCGAACATGATCATGTTCTCGGGCATCCGGTCGGCGGGCACGTACTGCTCGGCGGTCGTGATGTTGGTGTACATCGCGCCCTTGTCCACGTTCGTCTCGTCCGAGGTGATCGCGGCGACCTTCAGCTTCGCCGTGCCGCCGGCCTTGAACGCGACCGTGATTTCGTCCCCGACCTCGATCCCGTGCCGGAGGGCGTAGTCGTCGCCGACCGACATGGCGTTCTTTCCGTACGCGTCGCCGAGGTCACCGGCGACCGTCGTGCGCCGCAGGTCCTCCTGGTACGTCGGGTCGGCGGCGACGAGGCCCTCGTCCTCCGTCTTCCCGTCGGGCGAGGTGATCTTCGTGCCGACGGACTTGTAGTCGGTGACGTACTCGATGCCGGGCACCTTCTTGATGGCCTCCGCCGCCTGCGGCACGACCAGCTGGCCGGTGCCCGACTGGACGATGAAGTCCGTACCGACCGACTTGTCCAGCTCCTCGGTGGCCGAGGCGACCATGGAGGAGCCCACGACCGAGAGGCAGGCCACCAGGGCCAGGCCGATCATCAACGCCGCACCGGTCGCGCCGGTGCGGCGCGGGTTGCGCAGGGCGTTGCGCTCCGCCAGCCGGCCGACCGGGCCGAAGAACCTCAGGACGACGACGCCGAGCGCCCGTACGACCACACCGGCCAGCAGCGGGCCGACGACGATGAAGCCGATGAGGGTGAGGACCACGCCCAGGCCGAGGTAGAGCGAGCCCTCGGCGGCCTTGTCCGCCTGCGTCGTGGCCCACAGGGCCGCCGCGCCGGACACGGTGAGGACCAGTCCGATCCCGGCCCTGATCCGGCCCGACTTCCCGTCCGCCGGTGTCCCCGCGTCGCGCAGGGCGGCCATCGGGGACACCTTGCCGGCCCGGCGTGCCGGGATGTACGCGGCGAGGACGGTCACGACGACGCCGAGCGCGAGCCCCAGGACCGGGGTCGTCCAGGCGACGGTGAGGTCCTCGCTGGACAGCTCCATGCCCATGGAGCCCATGAGCTTCATCAGCCCGACGGCGAGACCGATCCCGGCGCCCACGCCGAGGACCGAGCCGACGATGCCGAGGAGTACCGCTTCGACCAGCACGGACCGGTTCACCTGCTTGCGGCTGGAGCCGATGGCCCGCATCAGGCCGATCTCGCGGGTGCGCTGGGCGACCAGCATCGAGAAGGTGTTGACGATCAGGAAGATGCCGACGAGGAAGGCGATCCCGGCGAAGCCGAGCATCGCGTACTTCATCACGTCGAGGAAGGAGCCCATGGAGTCCTTGTTGGCCGCCGCCGCTTCCTTCTGGGTCTGCAGCTTGTAAGCGCCGGCGTCGCCGAGGGCCGAGGCGACGTTCTTCTTCAGCTGTGTGTCGTCGACTCCCGGCTGTGCGGTGACGTTGACGTGGGTGAACGCTCCGGGCCTGCCGAGCAGCTTCTGCTGGGCGGTGGCCGTGTCGAGGAAGACGACGGCCGCACCCGGGTTGGTCACGGTGAAGGCGGCGATACCGCTGATCCTCGCCCTGATGTCACCGGTGACCGCGACGGTGCGCAGTTCGTCGCCGATCTTCAGGTGGTGCTTCTCGGCGGTGTCGGCGTCGACCATGACCTCGGTCGGACCGCGCGGCGCGTGACCGGAGGCGATCTCCATGGAACGCAGGTCGTTCCGCGTCCAGTTGCCCGCGATCGTCGGGGCACCGGTCTCGGAGCCCATGTTCTCGTCATGGCTGTCGACGACCGTGACGGACATGCTCATGACTCCGCCCTCGGCCTCCTTCACCCCGTCCGCCTTCTCGACCCGCTCGACGACGGAGGCGGAAAGCGATTCGGGCCGGCCGTTCTCGGGGGCGTCGTCGGGGCCACCGGCCGCCTTCGGGCTGACGGTGACATCGGCCGACGACGCCGCGAAGAGCTTGTCGAAGGTGGTGTTCATCGTGTCGGTGAAGACGAGCGTGCCGCACACGAACGCCACCGACAGCAGGACGGCCACGGCGGAGAGCGCCATCCGCCCCTTGTGCGCGAGGAAGTTGCGCATCGAGGTCTTCCAGACGGTCATGACGTCCGCCCGCGCGCGTCGAAGTCCTTCATGCGGTCCAGGACCTGATCGGCCGTCGGGTTGCGCATCTCGTCGACGATCGAGCCGTCCGCGAGGTACAGCACCCGGTCCGCGTAGGAGGCGGCCACCGGGTCGTGGGTGACCATGACGATGGTCTGGCCCAGCTCGTCGACCGACTTGCGCAGGAAGGACAGCACTTCGGCGCCGGCCCGCGAGTCCAGGTTCCCGGTGGGCTCGTCCCCGAAGATGATCTCCGGCCGGGCGGCCAGCGCCCTGGCCACCGCGACGCGCTGCTGCTGGCCGCCGGAGAGCTGCGTCGGCCGGTGCTTCAGCCGCTCGGCGAGACCGACGGTCTCGACGACCTGCCGCAGCCAGTCGGCGTCGGGCCTGCGGCCCGCGATGTCCATCGGCAGCGTGATGTTCTCGAGCGCGTTCAGCGTCGGAAGCAGGTTGAACGCCTGGAAGATGAAGCCGATGCGGTCCCGGCGGAGCTGGGTGAGCTTCTTGTCCTTGAGCTTGGTGATCTCGGTGTCCGCGAGGTGGATCTCCCCCGAGGTCACGGTGTCCAGACCGGCCAGGCAGTGCATGAGCGTCGACTTGCCGGAGCCGGAGGGTCCCATGATCGCCGTGAACCGCCCGCGCTCGATGTCCACGTCGACGTGGTCGAGCGCGACGACCCGGGTCTCCCCGACGCCGTACGCCTTGACGACCTGCCGCGCTCGCGCAGCGACGGCCGTACGCCCTCCAGTGCCCCCGTGCCTGGGAATGGTTACAGCCGTTGTCACGGTTTTTCTCCTATGTCGGTCAATGCCTGGACGTCTCTGTGTACGTTCCGAGTCTCGGGTGCGGAGGGGGTCCGGCGCGCTGGTGCCCGGCGCAGTCTTCGGGTGGGGTTTTCCCCACCCCGCCCTCTGCGGTCAGCCGCAATGCGCGGTGTAGGACCACGGTAAGGAACGGAGCCGTCACGGCACGTCCTCCGGCGGGAGGAAAGGTCCCCGGGCAGGAGTACGGAGCTCCCCCTAGGGGTCTCGGCCCCGGGGAGGAGGCCGGGCTAGGGGATCCCACGGGGGTCTCACCCCTCGGCCGCCCGCTGTCGCCCGGTCATCGGCGGGTGAGACAGTGACCCCCGGAAACTAGATGCATAGGGAAGGGAATCCCCGTGGGCGGCACCGGCGGCACGGACAGCGCGGGCGGCGTGGACAGCACGGGCGGTGCGGGCGGTGCGGGCGGCATGCGGCGCGACGGACCGTCACCGGCAGCCCGTCCAGGGGCTGTTGCCGGTCCGGGAGCCGCAGCAGGTGCAGGAGCCCCGGCAGGCGCACCAGCTGTCGCAGACCCCGGAGCCGCAGCCCGTCAGGGAGCGGTTACCGGCCCGGGAGCGGTTGCCGACTCGGGAGCGGTCACCGGCCCGGGAGCCGCGGCAGGCCCACCACCGGCGTCCCGTCCGGGAGAGCCGACCGCACCCGGGGCGGCGGCCGGAGCAGCCGCCACAGCCCGCAGCCGCCGCCCCGTGGTCGCCGCGCTGATGCTCGGGATGGGTCTCGCCGCCATCGACGGCACCATCGTCGCGACCGCCGTCCCGCAGATCGTCGGCGACCTCGGCGGCTTCGCCGTCTTCTCCTGGCTCTTCTCCGGCTACCTGCTCGCCGTGACGGTCACCCTGCCGGTCTACGGGAAGCTCTCCGACACCTTCGGCCGCAAGCCGGTCCTCGTCGCCGGCATCATCCTCTTCCTGGCCGGTTCCCTCCTCTGCGCCGCCGCCTGGAACATGGCCGCGCTCATCGCCTTCCGCGTCGTCCAGGGTCTCGGCGGCGGAGCCCTCCAGGGCACGGTGCAGACCATCGCCGCCGACCTCTACCCGCTCAAGGAACGCCCGAAGATCCAGGCCAGGCTGTCGACGGTCTGGGCCGCATCGGCCGTCGCGGGCCCGGCCGTCGGCGGACTGCTCGCCACCTACGCCGACTGGCGCTGGATCTTCCTGATCAATCTGCCGGTCGGCGCGGTCGCCCTCTGGCTGGTGGTCTGCCACCTCCACGAACCGGCCCGGCCGCGCCCCGCCGTCCGTCCGCGCATCGACTGGGCGGGCGCCCTCGCGGTCTTCGCCACCGGCGCGCTCCTGCTGACGGCACTGGTCCAGGGCGGAGTCGCCTGGCCCTGGCTGTCCGCCCCCTCACTCGGACTGCTCGGGGCCACCGCCGTGCTCGCCGGCCTGACCGTCGTGATCGAGCGGCGGGCCGCCGAACCGGTCATCCCCGGCTGGGTGTGGCGGCGGCGCACCATCGCCTCGGTCAACCTGGCCCTGGGCGCGATGGGGCTCCTGATGGTCGCGCCGACCGTCTTCCTCCCGACGTACGCCCAGTCGGTCCTCGGCCTGGGACCGATAGCCGCTGGTTTCGTCCTCTCCGTCATGACGCTGAGCTGGCCCGTGTCCGCGGCGCTCGCCGACCGGGTCTACAACCGCATCGGCTTCCGGCGCACCGCGATCATCGGCATGACCGGCGCCCTGCTGGTCCTGGCCGCCTTCCCGCTGCTGCCCTTCCCCGGGGCCGCATGGCAGCCCGCCCTGCTCATGCTGCTGCTCGGCGCGGCGCTCGGACTCTTCCAGCTCCCGCTGATCGTCGGGGTCCAGTCCACGGTCGGCTGGTCCGAGCGGGGGACGACGACGGCGTCCGTACTCTTCTGCCGCCAGGTCGGACAGAGCGTGGGCGCCGCACTCTTCGGCGCCATCGCCAACGGGGTGCTCGCCTCCCGGCTGGCCGCCTCGCCCCTCCCCGGGCTCCCGGACGACCTGGACGCGGTCTCGCACGCCCTGGAGGACCCGGCGGCCCTCTCCGCCGCAGCGACGGACGCGCTGCGCCGGGCCGTCGACACCGCCGTGGACCACGTGTTCGTCGGCGCCGCGGGGGCCGCCGTGCTCGCCCTGCTGGTGCTCGTCCTCGTCGCGCCGCGCCGCTTCCCGGTCCTCGCCGAGCACGAGAGCGCTCCCCCCGCGCCGAAGCCGGCGGGCGGCTGAGCAGCCGCAGCACACGGCGCACGCGCCTCCTGCCCCGGCTCCGCTCCCCCGCGGCGTACCGGCCCCGGCACGCTGCCGCCCGGCGCCGACCCCCTCGGGGCCGGCCGCCGGGCGGCAGCGTGCGCGGTACGGACGGTGTGCGTCAGGCCTTGGCGGCGGCCACCTCCGGGGCGGCGGGCTCGTCGGTCTTCCCGCCGGTGCCGGCGGACCCGCGGACGGCCGGGATGAACGACGCGATGGCGACGGCGAGCAGGGCGACACCGCAGCCGAAGACCAGACCTGTGCGGAACCCCTCCTCGGAGGTGAGGGTGAAGCCACCCGTGGTGGTGGTCATCTGGGACAGGATCGCGCCGATCACCGCAGCGCCGATCGAGGTGCCGAGCGCGCGCATGAGGGTGTTGAACCCGTTGGCGGCGGCCGTCTCGGACGCCGGGACGGAGCTCATGATCAGGGCGGGCATCGCGCCGTAGGCGAGACCGACGCCACTGCTGCTGACCATGAGGAACAGCATCAGGCCCCAGGCCGAGCCCATCAGCAGGACCCCCAGGCCGTAGGCCGCAGCGATGACCAGCACACCGCAGATGAGGGTGAACTTGGGACCGCGGGCGTCCGTGAGCTTTCCGCCGAGCGGGGAGATGAGCATCATCATGACGCCGCCGGGTGCCATCCAGAGGCCCGCGGCGAGCATGGACTGGCCCAGACCGTAGCCGGTGGCCTCCGGGAACTGCAGGAGCTGCGGGGCGATCAGCATGCCCGCGTACATGCCGAAGCCGACGAAGAGCGACGCGATGTTGGTGATCAGCACCCGGGGGCGGGCCGTGGTGCGCAGGTCGACCAGCGGGTCCTTGGTGCGCAGCTCCCAGAAGCCCCACACGAGGAGCGCCACGACGGAGGCGGTGAGCAGGCCGATCGTCGTCGTGGAGGCCCAGCCCCATTCGGCGCCCTTGGAGATGGCGAGCAGCAGGCAGACCAGACCGACGGCCAGGCCGAGGGCGCCGGGCACGTCGAAGCGCTGCCCCCGTGCACCGGCCGGGACGT
This sequence comes from Streptomyces clavifer, assembly GCF_036345975.1. NCBI lineage: Bacteria > Bacillati > Actinomycetota > Actinomycetes > Kitasatosporales > Streptomycetaceae > Streptomyces > Streptomyces clavifer. Next base: position 3,140,279 of record NZ_CP107793.1, read on the forward strand.
CCGGGATCAGGAACCAGATCAGCACGGAGACGACGAGGGCCAGGACGGCGGAGCCCCAGAACAGCACCCGCCAGTTCGCGTACTGGGCGACCGCCGAGGCGATCGGCAGGCCGAGGGCGCCGCCGATGCCCATGGAGGCGCTGACCAGTGCGATGGACGAGCTCAGCTTCTCCTTCGGCACGACGTCACGCAGCAGGGAGATGCCGAGGGGCACCATGCCCATCCCCATGCCCTGGAGGCCGCGGCCGACGATCATCGGGACCACGGTGGACGACAGGGCGCAGACCACCGAGCCCACGACCAGGGGCACCGCGCACGCGATCAGCATCCGGCGCTTGCCCAGCAGGTCGCCCAGACGTCCGGAGATCGGCACGCACACCGCGGAGACCAGCAGGGTGACGGTGATCACCCAGGTGGCGTTCGAGGCCGTGGTGTCGAGGAGCTGCGGCAGTTCCGCGATGAGCGGGGTGACCAGGGTCTGCATGATCGCTGCCACGGTGCCTGCGAGGGCCAGGGTGGCGACCACGCCACCCGATCTGGCTGTCGGCCGGGGGGCATCCATGAAGTGGGCTCCTTGATGATCGTCTGCTCGCCGTCCCAATGGGGAGAGCGATGTGCATCGTACATGTCGAATGTGTCATGCACGTTATGTGTCTCATGCACATCGTGTGGGATCATGGGAGCGGGCCCCGGGATCAGGAAGGACCGATGCGGGCCGACCCCGGCCCGCGAGCAGGAGGCGACACCCATGGCCAGACCTACCTACGAGGTCGAGTACGAGCAGATGCTGCTCGGACGCCACGGCCTCGCCCACCGGGGCGGACGCCACAAGAACGCCCTCATGGAACGCAGCGCCTACATCATCCTGAGCCGCATACGAGTCCAGGGCCCCATGTCCGTAGGCGAGTTGAGCGACGCCTTCGGCCTCGACGCCTCCACCCTCAACCGGCAGACCGCCGCCGCGATGCGCGCCGGACTCGCGGAACGCATCGCCGACCCCGAGGGCGGCATGGCCCGTAAGTTCCGCATCACCGACGCGGGCGCACACCTGCTCGACGAGGAACGTGAGCGTGTGGTCCGCTCCCTGGACCGGGTCATGAAGGACTGGCCGGACGAGGACATCGCCGCCTTCGCCGACTACCTCAAACGCTTCAACACCGGCATCGAGGACCTCTCCATGCGCCCCTGGCCGCGCCCGTGACCCCGGGCGGCGCTCACGGCTCGCCCGCGGCCCGGGCTCCGGGCCGTCCGGGAATCCGTCTCCGCCACGCCCCGAGCTCGACACCGGGCGGGCCCGCCCGGACAGCGCCCGGGGAGCCCTCGGTCGGCATCACCCCAGGCCAGGACCGGGGCCCGGCCGCCCGCCCGGTGACGGCGACCCCGGTCCGGGTGGAATCGGCCGACGGCCGGTCGAGGACGACCGGCCCGCCGTCGCATCACGTCCGGGCGGCGACGGGCCCGGGAGCCACGGGGCACTCCGCCCACACCGTCTTCCCCACAGGGATACGAGGGTGGGTTCCCCACCGCGCGGCCAGCGCTCCGACGAGGACCAGTCCGCGCCCCGACTCCTCGTCGTCGGCAGGCCTGGACGGCACGGCCGACGGCAGCTCCCGGCGGGCGTCCGAGACCTCGACCCGAACGCACGGGGCGCCCACGTCGTAGATCACGCTCAGGAGGAAGTTCCGGCCACGGACCCGGCCGTGGCACACCGCGTTGGCCGTCAGCTCGGCGACGACCAGGGCGACGGTGCAGGAGACCTCCGACGCCGACGGGAACCCCCACTCGCCCAGGTGCCTCACGGTTGCCCGCCGGGCGAGCTGCGCACCACGGGCATGGGAGGGGAACTGACGGGAGAAGAAGTGCCGCAGGGCCTCCCCGGACGCCGGTGCCTCCTCCCCTTCCGCACGAGGGTCCCCACCCGTCCACCGCTGCGGCCCGCCGTCCGGCGCGGATACTTCCTCGAGCATGATGCGACCCGTCCCGTTCAGCCGTTCCCCGCGCATTCCACAGAGTGCGGAATTCGCTGCGTTCCGCAGTCAAGGATCGATCGGCACGCCTACGCTCGGAAGGTGACGAAGCATTACCTTCCTGCCCGTAAGCCCGGAAACGCCGTGGACAGGGCGCCCGACCCCCAACAGTCGATGGCCGCGCTCTTCGGCTCACGGGTGCGCAGACTCCGCACGGCGGCCGGGCTGACCCAGGCCGAGCTGGGCAGGATGACGCATGTCGTGAGCACCCGGATCACCCAGATCGAGCGGTCGTCCGGCGCCAAGCCCTCCTTGGAGCTGGCACGGGCCCTGGACGCCGCGTTGGTGGCGGACCACCTCCTGATCGACCTGTGGCCGTACGTCTACCGGGAGGCGTTCCCGGACTGGGCGCGGGCGTTCATGGGCCACTCGGCTCGGGCGGTGGCGATCCACGAGTACGCCGCTCACGTCGTGCCGGGCCTGTTGCAGACCGAGGAGTACGGCCGGGCACTGCTGCGTGTCGGACGCACGCTCAGGAGTGAAGAGCATCTGGAGGAGCGGCTGTCGGCACGACTGCAGCGCCAAGAACGCCTGGCGGCGGCCGATCGCCCCGAGCTGTGGGTGGTCCTCGACGAAGCCGTGCTCCGACGCCCGGTGGGCGGCCCGGCAGCCATGCGAGCTCAACTGGCACGATTGCTGGCCACGGCCGAAGAACCTCACATCACCGTGCAGGTGCTGCCGTTCACCCAGGGCGAGCACGATGCCCTGGGCGGCTCCCTGACCGTCCTGGTCCTGCCTGACGGCGCGGAGATCGGCTACACGGAGGGCGCCCACTACGGCCAGTTGATCGAGGATCCGGAAGAGGTCAGGAGCTTCGCGGTGACCTACGATCGGCTCCGGGCAGCTGCGCTGCCCCCTCTCATGTCGCTCGACGTGATCCGATCCGCGATGGAGGACGACCACCATGAAGCGAGTGTCCCGTCCCGATCTGACCGCCGCCGCCTGGCGCAGAAGCAGCTACAGCAATCAGGAAGGGGGCAACTGCGTCGAGACGGCGGACGGATTCCCCGGCCTCGTCCCCGTCCGTGACAGCAAGAACGCCCTCGGCCCGGCGCTGGCTTTCCCCGCCGGCTCCTGGACCTCCTTCATAGGCGCGTTGCAGCAGAACCGGCGCTTCCGCTCCGGCAGGCAGTAGCGGACGCCATCCGCCCGCCGCGCGAGCGACCGGGAGATTCGGCCCGTCCTCGATCGAGGACACCCTGGCCGCGCGGAAAGGGCCCCCGCCGGGCCGCGTGCACGGGGCGTGCCGCCCGGTGCCCCGGGCCGGCGGCGCCACTCGGTCCTCCGTCAGTCCTCCGCCGGAGCCGTACGCCCGGTGAGCGCCGCCAGTGAGCTGCGTACGTGCGCCATGTGCGCCCGCACCTCCTCACGACCCTCCTCGTGCTCCCGCAGCACCCGCTCGGTCTCCCGGACCACCCGCTCCTCGGCGACCCGCGCCCCCGAGAGCAGCTCCGCGGCCTGCGCCTCGGCGTCCTCCTGGCCGTGCCGGGCCGCCTCCTCCGTCTCCGAGAGTTCACGCCGTGCCTGCTCCAGCAGCGCCTCGGCCCGCGCCGTCAGCTCCGCCTCCCGCGCAGCCACGGCGGCCTCGGCCCGGGCGGTCTCCGCCTCCGCGGCCTTGCCCCGCTCGGCATGCTCCTTCTCCTGATGGGCCAGCACACCGGCCGTACGACGACGGGTCTCCGCCATCTCCGCCTCGGCGGCCCCGCGCAGGGCGCCGGCCTCCGCGCGCGCTTCCTCGATGAAGCCCTCGGCCTCGCCCCGCGCCGCGGCCAGCACCTCCTCCGCGTGGGCATCGGCGGCCGCCCGCACACCTTCGGCGTCCTCGCGCGCCGCCCCGCGGAGGGCGCGGCCCTCCGCGTCCGCGGCGTCCCGCAGCTCCTGCGCGTCCTCCAGCGCCGCCCCGCGGGCGGCCTCGGCCTCGGCCTCGGCGAGGGCGAGTATCTGCTGGGCCCGCTCCCCCAGCGAGACATACGTCTGCGGCGCGAGCGAGGCCACCGCCTCGCCCAGCCGAGCCGATTCGGCCGTCAGCTCCTCGGCCAGGGCTGTCAGGCGGGAGAGCCGGTCCAGGGCCCCGTCCCGCTCCGCCGACAGGGCGGCCACGGTGCGGTCGACCTGCTCCGGGCGGTAACCACGCCCCCGTACACCGACGAAGTCGTACGCGGACACCGGTCCACCACTCATCCCTGAAGCCCTCTCTCCCGCTCTCCGATTCCGCGACCACCAAGCAATACGTCAAGGATGCGGCAATTGGTGCCGGAAGTCGGAATCGATCAGTCCCTTTCAAGACGGAAGCGACAGGCATCACAGACCCCGGACGCACAGGACGCCCGGTCCCCCAAGGGGCCCGGGCGTCCTGCACACAACGGGTCAGGTCAGAGCAGTCCGTCCCACATCTGCTCCAGCAGAACCGACCACCAGCTCTCCGGCGACGCCAGCGCCGCCGGATCCAGTGCCACCAACTGCGCCTGGAAATCGACCGTCCAACGGCCCGCCTGCTCGGGGTTCAGCCCGAAACGCAGCCGCCACATCCGGCCCAGCAGTGCCATCGACCGCACGAACTCCGGCAGTCCCGTGTTCACGAACTGCGGCGGCACGGGCTGCCCACCGGGACCCGCCTCGACGGGTACGGCGACGATGTTCGCCGTGCCGTACTGCACGCAGATCGCCCGGCCGAAGTCCGACCCCATCACCAGATACGAACCGGCGTCCGAGGCCGGCTGCACCTGTCGCTGCGTCGCCAGCTCCGCCAGCGTCGGCACCACCGGGTGACCCGGCTGCGCCCAGAAGAACGGACCGAAGTCGGCCGGCAGACCGGCCCACACCAGCGTCCGCGCCACGATCTCGGGCACGCCCTGGCGGGACACCGCCCGCTGGTCGAAGCGGAGCACACCCTGGGGACCGAAGGCCCCCAGCAGTTCCTCGGCCAGCGCTTCCGGCGGCAGGGCCATGGCGGGCGGCATCTGCGGCAGCGGCGCCCGCACGGGAGCCGGGCGCGCGGGACCGTCGGCGACCTGGTGCAGCTCGCCCTGATGCGTCAGCAGGTGCTGCATGCCCTGCTGGCGGCTCGCCTGATCCGTGCCGTACGGGGCGACGCTCGTGATCCGGACCTGCGGCCAGGTCTCCCGGATCATCCGCGCGCAGTAACCGCCGGGCAGCTCGCAGGAGGCCAGCTCCGTGTGCAGCTCGATGACCTGCTGCGGCGGGACGTTCATCCCGCGCAGCTCGTGCAGCATCTGCCATTCGGGATGCGGCGTACCCGGCGCCGAACGCCGGATCAGCTGCTGCTCACTGCCGTCGGGCGCCCGGAAGCGCAGCACCGCCTGGTAGCCCGGACCCACCGTCGGCTGACCGGGCGGCTGCTGCGGATAGCCGTAGGCCGGGGGCGGCGGCGTGTGCGGGCCCTGCACGCCGGGAGGCGGGCCGGGCGGACCGGGCGGCTGCGGGGCCCCGGGGCCTGCCGGCCCCTGACCCGCGAACATGGTCTCGGCGTGATGCGCCCCGGCACCGGCGGGCGGCGTGGCCCCGGGAGGGCCGGGCGGTCCGGGAGGAGCGGGCTGCTGCGACGCACCGGGGACACCGGGCGGACCGGGAGGCTGCGGCACGCCGGGAGCCCCGGGCGGGCCGGGCGGACCCGGAGGCCGCAGCGCGTTCGGGCCGCCGATGCTCGCGTCGGAGAACATCGTCGCGGCGTGGTGCATCCCACCGCCCGGGGGCGGCGTCGCCCCGGGAGGGCCGGGGGGACCGGGAGGGGCGGGCGGCTGCGGAGCGCCGGGCGGACCGAGCTGGGAGACGAGCTGCGTCGGGACGTACCCACCGGCCGTACCCGGTCCCGACGGCGGCGGAGTCGCACCGGGCCGGGCCCCCGGAATGCCGGGGGCACCCGGCGGCGGAGGAGGCGTCGAGCCGGTGCCGCGCGCACCGCGCGGCGGCACGGCGGCCTTGCTCGTCGCCGCGTCCGCGATGTCGCCCGCACCGGTTCCCGGAGCCGACGGCGCGGCAGGAGCCGCGGGGGCTCCCGGAGGGGTGCCCGGGGCGCCGTCCCGGGGGTTCAGCCCGGGGACCACCGCGGTCCGGGGCAGCTGGCTGCCCCCCGACATCAGGGCCGTGGGCGCCTCGGCCGGCACGACCGGCGGGGGCCCCTCGTCGTCCGAACCGGAGAGCGGCGGCGCGAACACCGTCGCCGGGAGCGCCACCGCACCGTCCTCCGAATCCGCGTTCGTGTCCGTACCGGCCCACGGGGTCGCCCCCGCGGGAACGCCGTCGGACGCGGTGGGCTCGTAGTCACGCTGTCCGCCCGCGGCCGGCCACGGGGTCGCCCCCGAGCCGGCCGGTCCCGCAGGAGCGGAAGTGGGGACCGGCGCGGGTGACGGGGGCGTGTCCCGCTCCGCCCGCCGGTCCGGGATGCCCAGCTTGTCCGCCGCCTCCTGGAGCCACTCCGGCGGGGTCAGCAGGAACGACGTCTGATTCAGATCGATGCGCTGCGGCGGCTCCGGAGCGGACGGCGCCGCGGCGGACGCCCCGTACTCCTCCTCGTACCGCCGGATGACCTCGCCGACGGGCAGCCCCGGCCACAGCGTGGCCTCCCCGCTGTCACGGGCGATCACCAGCCGCTGACGGCCGCCGTCCGAGACGGGGCCCTCCGGCCGGTCCTCGGACCACACCACGAAGCCCAGCTCGAACTCACGGACCCGCACCTCACGGTGCTGGTAGGCGGGCACGTCACCGTTGACCCACTCGTCCGCCCGCTCCTGTGCCTGCGCGAAAGTCACCACCGCGCTCACCCCTCCACCGGGACGGCCTGCGCGAAGCCGCCGTCCACCATCAGGTTCGCCACGGTCTCCAGCTCCGGGGGGTTGCCCGCGAGCCGCTGGAGGAAGGCGTCGAAGTCCGCACCGCAGGGCAGCAGAAGCCGTTCCACACGCTCCTGCACGCTCCAGCCGTCCTGGTCCCTGGCGTCGTCGTACGGGCAGAACCACACGGAGCCCACGTCGCTGCCCCGCACCTTCACGGCGACGATGCCGCCCTGGACGAAGCAGACGCCCAGGTAGTCCTTCGTGAAGTGGTCCCGCAGGCACTTGTTGACGTACACCAGGTCGTTCACGCCGGCCTGTTCGCGCACCGTGAAGAACGGCTGGTCGACCAGCAGGCCGAGCTCCGCGTCCAGCGCCGCGCCGACCGGGGCCGAACCGCCGGCCGCCTTCAGGAACGAGCGGTACGCACCGGGAAGCCGGTAGCCGAGGTCCTCCTCGACGCTCAGCACCTGCTGCTCGCTCACCGCCACCGCGCCCTTGGGCAGACGGAAGTGGGCGGGCCTGGTCTCCTGCAGCGGCCGGGTGCCCCGCCGGTCCTGGTCCACCGGGGTCGTCGCCAGGCCGCCGTGGTGACGCAGCAGCGCCTTCACCTCGACGGGGACGAGCTCCATCCGCCGGCCGCCCGCCACGTGGTGCCACGTCCAGCCGTGCGGAGTGGCCACCGCCGGAATCGTGTCCCACAGCTCGTGCCCGCTCGCAGCCATGGCCGCGTTCGCCGACACGTAGTCCGTGAGCCGCAGCTCGTCGATACCGAATCCCGGCGGAGGATCGGCGATCTCCGCGGCAGCGCGCGCGTACGGCGAAAGCACCGGGAAGCCGTTCTCGTCCACGCGCACACCCCTGGGATGGCGGGACGCCCGGACCGGGTCCGGGAAGTGCACGAGCTGCCCGGCGTAGGCCGCGTTCGGTGGCGCGGATTGCTGCCCGAGCCGACCTGTCGTCATGGCGGTTGCCCCCTGCTGCGTCTGGTGTTCCGCACAGCCTATGCGGTGGCGCAACAGGGGCTCCCGCTCCTCCGCATCCCTTCACTGAACGTCACCGTCGCGTGACGGTGATGCGACGATCGGGCGACCGGGCCGCGACACGAAGACGCGTTTCATCGCCCCAGCTTCCCCACCACCCTGCACATTTGGCAGGCTGTCCCCCGCAACTCGGGGGATTGCGGGAGGGATGTCCACACCATGCACTCTGCACAAACAGTCACATCCGGAGATCCGCGACTCAGCTGGAGCACCACCGAACCCAGCCGCGCGCCACAACTGCACCACCGCCGCGACGGCATCCTGCCGGCCGTGGCCGCGGCGCTGTCCGTACGCGGCGAGACACTGACCTGCACCGCCGGCAAGGGCGACCGGCCGCCGGTGCTCCACCCACTCGTCCAGGACTTCCTGGACACCCTCGCCAGCGGCCAGCGCGAGCGCTTCACCGGCCGCTGCCCCGAGGCGATACTGCTCTCCCGCCAGCTCACCGCGGCCGACGGCAGCCGCTCCAAGCGCGCCCAGCGCAAGCCCCTCACCAACGGGGAGGCCCGGCGCGCCCTCAAGCACGCCCGGCTCACCGCCCGGCACATCCGCGAGGACGGCGACCCGCTGCACGGCAGCTACGCGCGCCCCTGCCGCTCCTGCACGGAGATGCTCGCCCACTTCGGCGTACGCCCCGTCGACCTCACCGCCGCCGGTGCGGCGACCGCCGCCGAGAAGGGCTGAGCACACAGCGATGCACAACCGAACCGAAGTCCCCGCCCAGCAGGACCGCACCTCCTCCACCCGTTTCCCCGTCGCCGTCGACGCCGCTCTGCGGCAGGCCGGCTGGGAGCCGGGACGCTGGGACATCCGGCAGGCCGAGGAGTGGGCGGACGCCCTTCGCTCCCACGCCTCGCCCGCCGGACACCAGCACGCGGTCTTCCCGGCGGCGGTCGAGGCGTGGGCGGAGTTCGGCGGCCTCCGCATCACCGCGTCGGCACCCGGCCGGCAGATCGCGCCGGCGGCGGTGCGCATCGACCCGCTGAGCGGACTGCACCTCGCCCGGACGCTCGGGGACCTGGGCCGCGCCCTGCGCACCGAGGTCGCACCGCTGGGCGAGGAGGGGGACGGGCAGGCGGTGCTCGCCATCGACAGCGAGGGGCGGGTCTACTCGATCGACCACACCGGGGACTGGTACCTCGGATCGGACATCGACCGGGCCCTCGGAACCCTGGTGACCGGCGCCCAACCGGAACGCCTCACCTCCGGCTGACGGGCGGCGCCTGACGGGCGTTGGGAGCCTACGGACAGGCGACCGGGTCTTATGTCCCCATATGGGCGTCCGTAATCTCCCAACGGCCGGGGGTCAGAGGGCTGCGGGGAGGACTGCGGAGACTCGGTAGCCTCCTGCCTCCGTCGGGCCCGAGACGAATACGCCGCCCAGGGCCACCACCCGCTCGCGCATCCCCACCAGGCCGTTGCCGCCGCTCGGGAGCCCCGCGTCCGCCGTGACCCCGTCCGTCGGGCCGTTCTCCACCTGCATCGCGACCTCGGCCCCGCGGTGCGCCAGCCGCACCCACGTCTTCGCACCCGCCGCGTGCTTGTGCACGTTCGTCAGGGCCTCCTGCACCACCCGGTACGCCGTCTGCTCGACCTCGGGGGCGTACGGGCGCAGCTCGCCGTCGACGGAGAGCTCGACCGTCATCCCCGCCTCCCGGGACTGCGCCACGAGCGCCTCCACCTCGCGCAGCCGCGGCCCGTCCTCCGCGGCCGCGGCGGCTGCCGCGGCCGCCGCCCGGCCCACCGAGGCCAGCGGTACCCGGCCCGCCGGAGGGGCCACGAGCGCGTCCCCGCTCCGCAGGACCCCGAGCATCTCCCGCAGCTCCGTCAGCGCCTGCCGGCCCATGTCACCGACCAGCGCCGCGTTGCGCACCGCCTTGGCCGGGTCCTTGGGCGCCACCGCCTGGAGCGCGGCCGCGTGCACCACCATCAGGCTGACCCGGTGCGCGACCACGTCGTGCATCTCGCGGGCGATCCTGCCCCGCTCCTCCGTACGCGCCCACTCGGCCCGCTCCTCGGCCCGGTCCGCCAGGAGCGACAGCTCCCGCTCCAGCGAGTCGGCCCGCTCCCGCAGGCTCTCCATGAGCCGCCGCCGCGCCCCGATGTAGAGGCCGAAGAGCACGGCCGGAGCCGTCAGCCCGAGGGCCATGAAGACGGACATCAGCGGCACGTACCAGTCGCCCGGTCCGAAGTCGACGTTCGCGGTGACGCTCTGCCGCAGCCGTACATAGGTGACGATGAACGTGCCGACGAGCGTCATTCCCGTCAGGACGACGGTGATCCTGCGCGGCACGTCCGAGGCCGCCAGCGTGTAGAGGCCGACCAGCGTCATCAGGAAGCCCATCTCGGCGGGCGTCATCGCGATCGTCAGCAGCACGACGGCGATCGGCCAGCGCCGTCGCACCACCAGCACCGATCCGGCCAGCAGCCCGAAGACCACCGCCACCGGCACCGGCAGCCCGGTGACCCCGGCGAACTCCACCCCCTCCAGCGCACACTCCAGCGCCGAAACCAGCGCCAGTCCCACGTCCAGGGCGACACTGCGCCGCCGCTCCCACCACCAGTAGCCGCGGGTGGTCGGTCCCGCCGCTTCCCGGTCTGCCCCCGTTGCGGTCATGGCATCCAGACTACGGGCGGGCGCATCCCATTTTCCGGGGACTCCGCCAGCACGGAACGTGACGGGCCGTGCCGCAAAGCCCGACAGATCCCACGATCCGGTGAATCGAGCGCACTTTCGATCCGGACGCCCTCATTCCGGGCGCCCGTCGCACGACGTCGGGAACGGCATGCACGCACCGGCGGGCGGCGCGGCGTTCGCGCGCCGGAGGGCGGCGCGGGAGCCACCGCCGCGGAGCCGCACGGGGTGGCTCGGGGCGGCACCCGCGTCCGCCTCGCGGCGGACGCCCTCGCGGGAGCGGCACCCGGGAAGCGCGGGACGAACACCGTTGGGGCCCACCGGGGTTGCCCGGCCACCCGAGCGCCCCGGAGCGCCGGGCTTCTGCCGTCGCGCGAAGGGGGCCCGGTACGGCATAGTGTTGGATGCCGATCGAGCGGACTGAAGAGCCGTCCGCTCATTCCCCCATGGTGTAATTGGCAGCACAGTAGCTTTTGGTGCTATTTGTCCGGGTTCAAGTCCTGGTGGGGGAGCCACCCACGCGGGCCCCGACCTCATCGGTCGGGGCCCGCGCTCGTTTCGTGCCGAAACACCCCCGGTATCCTGCGGATGTCCACCACCCGAAGCCGAAGGGCACATCCGTGAGCGCCACCACTCCTCAAGTCCTCGGCTCCGCTCGGTCGGGGGACGCCCCACCGGCAGCCGTCGTCGTCCTCGCGGCGGGCGAGGGCACCCGGATGAAGTCGAAGACCCCCAAGGTCCTGCACGAGATCTCCGGGCGCTCACTCGTCGGACATGTCGTCGCCGCTTCCCGCGAGCTCGGCCCCGAGGACCTCGTCGTGGTCGTGGGCCACGCGAGCGAGCAGGTCACCGCGCACCTCTCCGCCGGGGACACCCCCGTACGCACCGCGTTCCAGGCCCAGCAGAACGGCACCGGGCACGCCGTGCGCATGGGGCTCGAGGAGCTCGGCGGCACCGTCGAGGGCACCGTGATCGTCGTCTGCGGCGACACCCCGCTGCTCTCCGGCGAGACCCTCTCCGCGCTCGCCGCCACCCACGCCGCCGATGCGAACGCCGTCACCGTGCTGACCGCCGAGGTCCCGGACTCCACCGGCTACGGCCGGATCGTCCGCGACGCGGCGACCGGAGCGGTGACCGGGATCGTCGAGCACAAGGACGCCACCGAGGAGCAGCGCGCGATCCGGGAGATCAACTCCGGGGTGTTCGCCTTCGACGGCCGGCTGCTCGGTGACGCGCTCGGCAAGGTGCGCACGGACAACAGCCAGGGCGAGGAGTACCTCACCGACGTGCTGTCGATCCTGCGCGAGGCGGGCCACCGGGTGGGCGCCTCGGTGGCGGGCGACCACCGGGAGATCCTGGGCATCAACAACCGGCTGCAGCTGGCCGAGGCCCGGCGGCTGCTCAACGAGCGCCTGCTGGAGCGCGCCATGCTGGCCGGCGTGACGGTCGTGGACCCGGCGTCGACGCTGATCGACGCGACGGTGACGTACGAGCGGGACGCGGTCGTGCACCCGGGCACGCAGCTGCTGGGGACGACGCACCTCGCCGAGGACGCCGAGGTCGGACCGAACTCCCGGCTGACGGACACCGTCGTGCACGCGGGCGCGCGGGTGGACAACACGGTCGCGAACGGCGCCGAGGTGGGCCCCGGTGCGACGGTCGGCCCGTACGCCTACCTGCGGCCGGGCACGCGCATGGGCGCGAAGGCCAAGGCCGGGGCGTACGTGGAGCTGAAGAACACCACGATCGGCGAGGGCACCAAGGTCCCGCACCTGAGCTACGTCGGTGACGCGACGATCGGCGACCACACCAACATCGGTGCCGCCAGCGTGTTCGTTAACTACGACGGCGAGGCCAAGCACCACACCACGATCGGCTCCCACTGCCGGACCGGTGCGGACAATATGTTTGTGGCGCCTGTCACGGTCGGGGACGGCGTTTACACGGCGGCCGGTTCGGTCATCACCAAGGACGTGCCCGCCGGTTCGCTCGCCGTCGCCCGGGGCCAGCAGCGGAATATCGAGGGCTGGGTGGCCCGGAAGCGTCCCGGCAGCGCGGCCGCACAGGCCGCTCAGGCCGCCGCCGGGGAGACCGACGGCGAAAGCTGACCGGAAACAGGTGCGCCTGAGGCGGCGTACCGTGATAGATGCTCACCCCATTTCGGCTGGCTCGTCGCACATCGGGACTCATGCGCGCGGTGCCAGATACACGTCTGAGGAGACTGTGCTGTGACCGGGATCAAGACGACCGGCGAGAAGAAACTGATGCTCTTCTCCGGCCGCGCCCACCCCGAGCTGGCCGAGGAGGTCGCACACCAGCTGGGTGTCGGTCTCGTGCCGACGAAGGCCTTCGATTTCGCCAACGGTGAGATCTACGTGCGTTTCCAGGAGTCCGCCCGCGGCGCCGACTGCTTCCTGATCCAGAGCCACACGGCTCCGATCAACAAGTGGATCATGGAGCAGCTCATCATGCTGGACGCGCTGAAGCGCGCGTCCGCCCGGTCCATCACGGTGATCGTGCCGTTCTACGGCTACGCCCGCCAGGACAAGAAGCACCGCGGCCGCGAGCCGATCTCGGCGCGTCTGGTCGCGGACCTGATGAAGACGGCGGGTGCGGACCGCATCCTCACCGTCGACCTGCACACCGACCAGATCCAGGGCTTCTTCGACGGCCCGGTCGACCACCTGTTCGCGCTGCCGATCCTGGCGGACTACGTGGGCGCCAAGGTCGACCGTTCGAAGCTGACGATCGTCTCCCCGGACGCCGGCCGCGTGCGTGTCGCCGACCGCTGGTGCGACCGGCTCGACGCGCCGCTGGCGATCGTCCACAAGCGCCGCGACAAGGACGTGCCGAACCAGGTCAGCGTCCACGAGGTCGTCGGTAACGTCGAGGGCCGGGTCTGCGTCCTGGTCGACGACATGATCGACACGGGTGGCACGATCTGCGCCGCCGCCGACGCACTGTTCGCGCACGGTGCCGAGGACGTCATAGTGACCGCCACGCACGGTGTGCTGTCCGGCCCGGCCGCGGACCGTCTGAAGAACTCGAAGGTCAGCGAGTTCGTCTTCACCGACAGCCTGCCGACCCCGGGCGAGCTGGAGATCGACAAGATCACGGTTCTCTCGATCGCGCCGACCATCGCGCGTGCGGTGCGCGAGGTCTTCGAGGACGGTTCGGTCACGAGCCTCTTCGAGGAGCAGGAGTAACACGACGGACGGTCACCCGCGGGTGATCCACTTTGGGCGCGGCCTCCCCGCCGGGTAGACTCAGCGAGTTGCTCGGCGAGGGAGGCCGTTCTCATGAGTGCTCATGGGGATCGGCGGTCCGTTATCGACGCGCTCTTCGTAGCAGGCCTGTCGTGGGCCGGGTGACCACAGGAGTTCCGTCACCTTACGAGGAGTGCATCATGGCCGAGATCAAGCTCGCCGCAGAGGTCCGTTCCGAGTTCGGCAAGGGCGCTGCCCGCCGTACCCGTCGCGCCGGCCAGGTCCCCGCGGTCGTCTACGGCCACGGCGCCGAGTCCGTCCACATCACGCTGCCGGGCCACGAGCTGCAGCTCGCGCTCCGCACCGCCAACGTCCTGATCGGCCTCGAGATCGACGGCAAGGACGCCCTGGTCATCCCGAAGGCCGTCCAGCGCAACGCCATCAAGGGCAACATCGAGCACGTCGACCTCCTCACCGTGAAGCGCGGCGAGAAGGTCGAGGTCGAGGTCGCGGTGCACGTCGAGGGCGAGCTGGCCCCGGGCGGCAACCTCCTCGAGTACGTGCAGAACACCCTGCTCGTCGAGGCCGAGGCCACCCACATCCCCGAGTCCGTCACGGTCTCGATCGCGGGCCTCGACGCCGGCGACTCGATCCTCGCCAAGGACATCCCGCTGCCGAAGGGCTCCGTGCTCGCCGGTGACGAGGACGCCGTCGTGCTCCAGGTCGTCGCAGCGCAGGTCGAGGAGGCCCCCGCCGAGGAGGCTTCCACCGAGGCCTGATCCTCGCCCCACCTGCTTGACTGACGGGGTGGCGGTTCCCTTCCGGGGATCCGCCGCCCCGTTTTCCTGTCACCCCTGGTCCGTACGCGAGGAGACCGAGCACAGATGTCCGACGTCACCGACCCCTGGCTGATCGTGGGCCTCGGCAACCCCGGCCCCGACTACGCGGCGAACCGGCACAACGTCGGGTTCATGGTCGCCGACCTGCTGGCCGAGCGGATCGGCGGGAAGTTCAAGCGCGCGCAGAAGGCGCAGGCGCAGGTACTGGAGGGCCGGATCGGGCCGCCCGGACCTGCGAGCCGCCGGGTGGTGCTGGCCAAACCGATGTCGTACATGAACCTGTCCGGCGGGCCCGTCACCGCGTTGCGCGACTTCTACAAGGTGCCCACGGACCACATCGTGGCCATCCATGACGAGCTGGACATCGACTTCGGCATGCTGCGGCTGAAGCTGGGCGGCGGTGACAACGGGCACAACGGGCTGAAGTCGATGACGAAGGCCATGGGCCCGGACTACCACCGGGTCCGGTTCGGGATCGGCCGCCCGCCGGGGCGGATGCAGGTCGCCGACTTCGTGCTGAAGGACTTCTCGGGTACGGAGCGCAAGGAGCTGGCCTACCTGGTCGACCGGGCGGCGGACTCGGTGGAGTGCCTGCTGGCGGACGGTCTCGAGCGGGCCCAGTCCACGTACAACTCCTGACATTCCAGCTGGTTCTTGGGCCATTTTCGGCCACAGGTTGACCGAGGGCATGGCTCTGCCCAAAGATCGGCCCCCATGAAGCGGAGTTCCTCCCACCGGCTGCTGGCCCACGGCCGTACGTTCGCCGCGGGCTGCATTGTCCTGCTGCTGCTCGTCGCGGGTGCGTGGTCGTCCTGGAACACCGCGCACCACATCGTCCTGGCCAAGGGCCGCGAGCACGGCACCATGGCCGTCACCGGGTGCGGCGAGGACGTGTGCACGGGGTCGTTCGCACCCGACGCGCAGTCCCAGGACCGGGCCGCCGTGACGATCCAGCGGTCCGTGGCGGTGAAGAAGGGGGATCGCTTCCCCGTCGTGGTGAAGCCCGGCAGCGGTGACGTCGTACGCACCGGGACGCCGGGCTTCCTGCACGCGTGGCTGCCGCTGGGCGGTGCGCTGCTGCTGGCCGCCCTGGTGATCGGCGGCGGCCTGCGGCTGACGCGGACCGCCTGGGGTGCGGCGATCACGGGTGCGGCCCTGCTGACGGCGACGTTCATCGCCCTCTGACGGGGCCGCACCCGCTCACTCCGCGGTAGGGGTCAGCCCGTGTTGCGCAGACCCGCGGCGACACCGTTCACGGTGAGCAGCAGGGCCCGGGCGAGCAGCGGGTCGGGCTCCTCGCCGCGCTCGGCCGCCTGACGCTGGCGGGCCAGCAGCGACACCTGGAGGTAGGAGATCGGGTCCAGGTAGGCGTCGCGGATGGCGAAGGTCTGCTGGAGCACCGGGCTGGTGCCGAGCAGTTCGGTGTTGCCGGTGACCTTGAGGACTTCCTGGACGGTCAGCGCGTGCTCGGCCTCGATGTCGTCGAAGACGTGCTTGAGCTCGTCGGGGACGAGGGTGTCGACGTAGTGCCTGGCGATGCGCAGGTCGGTCTTGGCGAGGGTCATCTCGACGTTGGAGAGGAAGTTCTGGAAGAAGTGCCACTGTTCGTGCATCTCTTCCAGGACGCTGTCCAGACCGGCCTCGCGCAGTGCCTTGAGGCCGGAGCCGACGCCGTACCAGCCGGGCACGATCTGCCGTGACTGGGTCCAGCCGAAGACCCACGGGATGGCGCGGAGGCCGTCGAGCGAGACGCCCGAGCCGGGGCGGCGGGAGGGCCGCGAGCCCAGGTGCAGGTCGGCGAGCTGGTCCACCGGGGTGGAGGCGAGGAAGTACGTCGGCAGGTCGGGGTCCTCGACCAGCTTGCGGTACGCGGCGTGGGCGGCGTCCGAGACGGTGTCCATCGCCGCGTCCCAGCGGGCCAGCGCCTCGTCGGACTGGCGGGGCGCGGTGTGCAGCGCGGAGGCCTGGAGGGTGGCCGCGACGGTCAGTTCCAGGTTCTCCCGGGCGAGCGCCGGGATGAGGTACTTGTCGGAGATGACCTCGCCCTGCTCGGTCACCTTGATCTCGCCCTCCAGCGTGCCCCAGGGCTGCGCGAGGATCGCGTCGTGCGAGGGGCCGCCGCCGCGGCCCACGGTGCCACCGCGGCCGTGGAAGAGGCGGAGGCGCACGCCGTAGCGGTGGGCGACGTCGCGGAGCCGGCGCTGGGCGCGGTGGATCTCCCACTGGGAGGTGGTGATACCGCCGAACTTGGAGGAGTCGGAGTAGCCGAGCATGACCTCCTGGACGTCTCCGCGCAGCGAGACGAGACGGCGGTAGGAGGGGTCGGCGAGCATCTCGTCGAGGATGACGTCGGCGGCGCGGAGCTCGTCGGTGGTCTCCAGGAGCGGCACGATGCCGATCTTGGCCCAGCCGCCGTGCAGGTCGAGGAGTCCGGCCTCGCGGGCGAGGACGGCGGCGGCGAAGACGTCGTCGGCGCCCTGGCACATCGAGATGATGTAGGACTCGATGACTTCGGGGCCGAACCGCTCGAAGGCTTCCTTGATGGTGTGGAAGACGCCGAGGGTCTTCTCGCCCGCGGCGTCGAGCGGGGCCGGGGTCGGGGCGAGCGGGCGGCGGGACCGGAGCTCCTTGGCGAGGAGCTTCTGCCGGTAGTCGCGCGGCATGTCGGCGTAGCGCCAGGACTCCTCGCCGAGGCGGTCGAAGAGCTGGCCGAGTGCGTGGTGGTGGGCGTCGGCGTGCTCGCGCACGTCCATGGTGGCGAGCTGCAGGCCGAACGCGGAGAGCGTGCGGATGGTGCGGTCCATGCGGCCGTCGGCGAACAGGCCGCCCCTGTGCTCGCGCAGCGAGGTCTGGATGAGGGCCAGGTCGGCGATGAGCCCGGCGGTGCCGAGGTAGTCGCAGCCGGGACGGTGCGGGGTGCCGGAGGCCAGCCGCTCGCGGGTGTTGACGAGCTTCTGGCGGATGCAGGTGGCCTTGAGCCGGTAGGGCTCCTCGGCGTTCAGCCGCTTGTAGCGGGGGCTGATCTCCGGCAGGAGCTCCAGGTCGGTCTGGAGCGAGGCGAGGAGCTCGTCGGTGGCTCCGGTGTAGCGGATGGAGTTGGAGAGCAGTCCGCGCAGCTGGTCGACGAGTTCGAGGGCGTCGGTGATGCCGTGCTCGTGCTGGAGGATGAGCACGTTCCAGGTGACGGTGGGCGTCACGTTGGGGTTGCCGTCGCGGTCGCCTCCGATCCAGGTGCCGAAGGTCAGCGGGCGGGTACCCGCGGGCAGTTCGACGCCGACGCGCTCCAGTTCCGCGGCCAGGTCCTCCAGGACGTCGCCCACCGCGTTGGCGTGGAGTTCGTCGAGGTAGTAGATGGCGTTGCGGGCCTCGTCGGCGGGCTCGGGGCGGACGACGCGGAGTTCGTCGGTCTGCCAGATGAGGTCGATGTTCTCGGCCAGGCGGATGTCCTGGCGTCGGCGGTCGGCCTCGATGACGGGGGTGTCGAGGAGCTCGGCGATGCGGCGGAGCTTGTTCAGCACGGAGCGGCGCGCCGCCTCCGTCGGGTGGGCGGTGAAGACCGGCCGTACGTTGAGGTTCTTTACGGTCGCGCGCAGGTGCTCGGGGTCGGCGTCCTTGAGCCGGTCGGCGGTGCGGGCGAGCAGCCCGCCCTCGGCGGCCCGGCGGTCGCGCATCTCGTGGGCGCGGTGGACCTGCTCGGTGACGTTGGCGAGGTGGAAGTACGTGGAGAAGGCGCGCACGAGCTGCGCGGCGGTCTCCAGGTCCGTGTCGCCGAGGAGCTCGGCTGCTGCCTCGCCGTCGGTGCGGGTCAGGGCGCGGACGCGTTCGACGAGGTCGAGGAGGTCCTGGCCCTCCTGGCGTACGAGGGTCTCGCCCAGCAGGTCACCGAGGCGGCGGATGTCGGCCCGCAGTTCGGCTCCGGCGGCAGGGGTCTGGTCGGCACTGCTCACAGTGTGCGGCTCCTTGCAGTGGTTGAGCACTTCTGTCACAGGGGTCCGGGGCTGTCGCGGTGCTGACGTCACCCCCGGGAAAGCAGAGTGCGGACCGCGCTGTCCGACCCACCCAGGATAGGTGTCCTGGAGCCCGGCGTGCTCGTTGCCCTGGGGGGCGGTTCGTCCCGGGGGCACGGTCCTGACGCCGCAAGGGTCGTGACGGCGGCGCTCTCGTACTGCGGGCCTCCCCGCTGACATACTTACGTTGCCGTAGGTTACGGATGCGTAGACCGCTCATTCCGTCACATTTCCTCACCCCACGGGGGGACGCGCCCATGCCCACCAGCCCCGACGTGATCGACGACGGCCTGCCCACGGCGGCAGGCGGCTCCACACCTCCCTCCGCCACGCTCGGCGGCGACAAGAAGCGTTCGATCGAGCAGATCGCGCTGCTGATCTTCATCGTGGTGCCGTTCGCGGCCCTGGTGGCGGCGGTTCCGCTGGCCTGGGGCCGCGGTGTCAGCTGGCTCGACCTGGGCCTGCTGGTCGGCATGTACTACCTCGGATGCCACGGCGTGACCATCGGCTTCCACCGCTACTTCACCCACGGTTCGTTCAAGGCGAAGCGACCGCTCCGCATCGCCCTGGCCGTCGCGGGCTCGATGGCGGTGGAGGGCCCGCTGGTGCGCTGGGTGGCCGACCACCGCAAGCACCACCGGTTCTCCGACGCCGAGGGCGACCCGCATTCGCCGTGGCGGTTCGGCGAGAACCTGCCGGCCCTGCTGAAGGGCCTGTGGTGGGCCCACATCGCCTGGATGTTCAACGAGGAGCAGACGCCGCAGCAGAAGTACGCTCCCGACCTGGTCGAGGACCCCGCGATCCGCGCGATCTCGCGTCACTTCCTCACCTTCACCATCATCTCGCTGGCGATCCCGCCGCTGGTCGGGGGTCTGGTGACGATGTCGTGGTGGGGTGCGTTCACCGCGTTCTTCTGGGGCTCCCTGGTCCGCGTCGCGCTGCTGCACCATGTGACCTGGTCGATCAACTCGATCTGCCACGCGGTCGGCAAGCGCCCCTTCAAGTCCCGTGACAGGTCCGGGAACGTGTGGTGGCTGGCGGTCCTCTCGTGCGGCGAGTCCTGGCACAACCTGCACCACGCGGACCCGACGAGCGCCCGGCACGGGGTGATGCGGGGACAGATCGATTCGAGCGCCCGGCTGATCCGCTGGTTCGAGCAGGCGGGCTGGGCGCACGACGTGCGGTGGCCCGATGCCTCTCGTATCGACTCCCGGCGCAAGCCCGTGGCTGCCGACCCTGCATGATTGACGACGTGGCGACCGACGGAAGCACCAGCGGCGAGAAGAGCAGGCCTGCCCCCACCCGCCGGACCCGGCGGGTCCGGATGACCGGCAAGGAGCGCCGCGAACAGCTGCTGGACATCGGCCGCACCCTGTTCGCCGACAAGGGCTTCGAGGGCACGTCGGTGGAGGAGATCGCGGCACGCGCCGGGGTCTCCAAGCCGGTGGTCTACGAGCACTTCGGGGGCAAGGAGGGCCTGTACGCCGTCGTGGTCGACCGTGAGATGCGCCAACTGCTGGACCTGGTGACCGGCGCGCTCACGGCGGGTCACCCGCGGGAGCTGCTGGAGCAGGCGGCGTTCGCTCTGCTCGACTACATCGAGACGTACACGGACGGCTTCCGGATCCTGGTGCGCGACTCCCCGGTCGCGCAGTCCACGGGTACGTTCGCCTCGCTGATCAGCGATATCGCGACACAGGTCGAGGACATCCTGGGCATGGAGTTCAAGGCCCGGGGCTTCGACCCGAAACTGGCCCCGCTGTACGCGCAGGCCCTGGTCGGCATGGTCGCCCTGACCGGCCAGTGGTGGCTGGACGTCCGCAAGCCCAAGAAGGCGGAGGTCGCGGCTCATCTGGTGAATCTGGCCTGGCACGGGCTGGAGAACCTGGAGTCGAAGCCGCGGCTGATCGGCCACCGCAAGAGCTGACGCCCGGCGCGTCACCCGTTGTGATGACGCCTGCGGATTCGCGGCCGTAGTGTGGTCGGCAGGGCACAGAATCCCGTCCATGGGAGGAACCATGACCGCCGAGCCGATCACCGGGCACAGCAGCCGCTGGCCGGTGCCCCCGCAGGACGGATACACCGTGGACGACCTGTTCACGCTGCCCGATCTCCCGCCGCACACGGAATTGCTCGACGGGAGCCTGATTTTTGTGAGTCCGCAGCGCATTTTTCACAGCCTCATGATCGACCTGCTGACCTACGGGCTGCGCAGCGGTGCGCCCCGCGAGTTGAAGGTCGTGCGCGAGA
Source organism: Streptomyces clavifer (assembly GCF_036345975.1). NCBI lineage: Bacteria > Bacillati > Actinomycetota > Actinomycetes > Kitasatosporales > Streptomycetaceae > Streptomyces > Streptomyces clavifer. The sequence continues at coordinate 3,161,076 of NZ_CP107793.1, forward strand.
TGACCGTGGTCCTCGACCGCCGCAACGGGCCGGAGCCGGATGTCTCCGTCGTCCGGGCGGAAGCGGTCACCGGCCGGGAGCAGACCCGCTTCGAGGCCGCTGACGTGCTGCTCGCCGTCGAGGTGGTCTCGCCGGACTCCGAGGCCCGGGACCGTGACACCAAGCCCCAGAAGTACGCGGCGGCCGGCATTCCGAACTTCTGGCTGGTCGAGATGGCCGGCAGCGACCGCCGCCCGGTCGTGCGGGTCTACGAGCTGGACCCGGTGAACAAGGCGTACGCCCTGACGGGCATCCACCACGACCGGCTCAAGACCGGGGTCCCGTTCCCCGTCGACGTCGACATCTCGCCGGAAGCCCTCGACCGGCTCTGAGCGCTCACCCGGCAGCCCTGGCCACCGCGAAGATCCGGCGGAACGGGAAGACGGTGCCGAGCGGGCCCGCCGGGTAGGCGTCGCGCAGCAGGGCGCGGTATTCGCCGAGGAAGGCGTCGCGGGCTGCCGGGTCGTCGGCCAGGGCGGTGAGGACCGGGCGCAGGCCGGTGCCCCTGACCCAGTCCAGGACGGGGTCCTCGCCGGGCAGCAGGTGCAGGTAGGTGGTCTCCCAGACGTCCACGGTGCGGCCCGGTGCCGTCAGGAGTTCCAGGTACCGCTCGGGGTCGAGCACCGCGTCCCCGTGGCGCAGCAGGCCGCCGAGGCGGTCCCGCCAGGCCGGGGAGTCCGCCAGCTCGCGCATCAGGGTGTGACTGGGGGCGTCGAAGTTGCCGGGGACCTGGAAGGCGAGGGTGCCTCCGGGCGCGAGGGCGTCGAGCCAGAGGGGAAAGCGGACGGCGTGGCCGGGGACCCACTGGAGCAGGGCGTTGGAGACGATCAGGTCGTACGTCTCGCCGGGTACCCAGGTCACGGCGTCGGCCTCGGCGAAGTCCAGCCGGGCGCCCGCGTGGCCGCGGGCCCTCTCCAGCATCTCCGGGGAGTTGTCGTAACCGGTGACGCGGGCCTGCGGCCAGCGGGCCGCCAGCAGGACGGTGACGTTGCCCGCGCCGCAGCCGAGGTCGGCGATGCGGGGAGCGCCGGGGTGGGGAAGGGGGCCGATCCGGGCCAGGAGGTCGAGGAAGGGCCGGGTGCGGTGGTCCGCGTGGCGCAGGTACTGCTGCGGATCCCAGACGGGTGCGGTCATGGGATCAGGATCGACCCGCATGTATCTTGATGTCAAGACACTTGAATTCAAGAGACTTCATGTCGAGGGACCCTCTACACTGATCGACATGGAGGACGAGGTCGACCGGCTGGTCGCTGCATGGCGCCGAGAGCGCCCCGACCTCGACGTGGAACCACTCGAGGTGCTGAGCCGTGTCTCCCGGCTGGCCCGCCACCTCGACCGGGCCCGCAGGATCGCGTTCGCCGAGCACCACCTCGAGCCCTGGGAGTTCGACGTCCTGACGTCACTGCGCCGCGCGGGCGCCCCCTACCAGCTCTCCCCCGGGCAGCTCCTCACCCAGACGCTGGTCACCTCGGGCACGATGACGAACCGCATCGACCGGCTGACCAAGAAGAACCTCGTCGAGCGGCTGCCCGACCCGAACGACCGCCGCGGCGTGCTCGTACGACTGACTGCGGAGGGCCGCGACAAAGCCGACCAGTCGCTGGCCGGACTCCTCGATCAGGAGCGGGCCATCCTGGGTGAGCTCTCCCACCGGCAGCGGTCCGAACTGGCCGCGCTGCTACGCGAGTTGACCGCCCCGTTCGACAACATCCCCGGCTAGCGGGGCCGGGCCCACCCCGGCCCGCCGGGCCAGCGCCACCGCGGCCAGCGTCGAGTGCACGCCCAGCTTCCCCAGCACGTTCTGCATGTGGGTGCGCACCGTGTGCGGAGACAGGAACAGCCGCTCCGCCACCGCCTTGCGGCCCAGTCCCGCCACCATGCAGCGCAGCACCTCGCGCTCGCGGGGCGTCAGGGACTCGACGAGCTGCTCGCTCTCGGTGCGGTGCTTGCGCGCCGCGGTCAACTCCCGCAGGACCCCGGTCAGCAGTGCGGCCGGCAGGTGCGTCTCGTCCCGCAGCACACCCCGTACGACCGTCAGCAGCCGCTGCAGCGAGCAGTCCTTGGCGACCCAGCCCGACGCCCCGGCCTGCAGCGCCATCGCCGCCCGGCGCGGGTCGTCCTTCTCGGCGAGCACCACCGTACGGATCGTCGGCTGCCCCGCACGCACCCCGGCCACCAGCGAGATGCCGTCCACCGGGGCGTTCCCGTCGGCCACCGCGACGGAGACGGTGCGGGCCCCGCCCGTGGGAAGGATGCCCAGCTCGGCGTCGACCAGCATCACGTCGTAACGGCGCCCCTCGGCGGCCGCGCGCTCCAGACACCGCAGAGCGGCGGGCCCGCTGCCCGCCGCCGACACGTCGACGTCCGGTTCGGCCGCGAGGGCCGCCGCGAGGGACTCGGCAAAGATGCGGTGGTCGTCGACCACGAGAACCCGGATACGAGCCACAGACACCCCCATGCTGCGTGAATTCCTGGGGCGCCCCTGATCGGCCTGCCCCTGCGGGACGGACCACTGCGGATACGACGCCCGGTACGTCAGTGGTGAACCGCCGTCCACGGCCGCCGCCGTCTTCGGCCGTCACCCGTCCCGGGCGTCGTATCCGACTGTCTCGTCCCCTGAATCAGCACCGGCCCCCACCGGTGCTGTGCATCAGCGTACGGCGGGCGGTGAACCGCGGAAGGCAATTCACGGAACTGACTGCCCGCGGTGCTTAGGGTGTGAATCATGTTCCGTCTTGAGACAGAAGCAGACAAGGAACGACGCATTCTGCTGAGCCGGCGGCTGAACGAGGACAACCGGAACGGATCACCGGGGCTACGAGCCCTGCAGTCCACCCCCGCCGAGCACGAACTTCCCCTGGAAGTCTGGCTCCTGGACGGCCGGGGAGCCCTCGCCGGCGGGCTGTCCGGCAGGACCTGGGCCTACTGGCTCCATGTGGATCTGCTCTGGGTGGACGCCCGCCACCGCGGCGCCGGCCTCGGCGCACGGCTGCTCGCCGAGGCGGAGCGCCTCGCCCGCGAGGACCGGGCCTGTACCCGCTCCCGGCTGGAGACCTGGGACTTCCAGGCCCCCGCCTTCTACCGGAAGCAGGGGTACGAGGTGGTCGGCGAGATCGAGGACTATCCGCCCGGCGTGGCCGAGTTCATCCTGGTCAAGCGGCTGGACCGAGCCGCCGGGCCCCCGCCGAAGGCACCGCGGGGAAGACTCCTGGGGTGGCGAAACCAGCCGAAGTGAAGGCCTCGGTCACGGACTTGGCGACCGTGTCCGCCGCCTCCTCCTCCACCAGCACGATCGCCGAACCGCCGAAGCCGCCTCCGGTCATCCTGGCCCCGAGCGCCCCGGCGGCGTTCGCCGAGGCGACCACCAGGTCCAGCTCCGGGCAGGAGACCCGCAGGTCGTCGCGGAGCGAGACGTGCCCCTCGTTGAGCACCGGGCCCGCCGCACGCACCTCGCCCGCGTCGAGCAGCGCGATGACCTGCTCCACCCGGTGGTTGTCGCTCACCACGTGGCGGACGTAGCGCACGACGGACTCGTCCTCGCCCGCCGCCGCCAGCGTGTCGAGCGCGGCGTCCAGACCCTCGTACGGGAGGTCCCGCAGGGTGCCGATGCCCAGGGCACGGGCCCCCGCCTCGCATCCCGCCCGGCGCTCCGCGTACGCGCCGTCGCCCAGGGAGTGCTTGACCCGGGTGTCGACGACCAGCAGCTGCAGTCCGTGCGCGGCCAGGTCGAAGGGGACCTGGCGCTGGGTGAGGTCACGGGTGTCGAGGTACAGCGCGTGTCCCTCGGTGCAGCAGGCCGAGGCCATCTGGTCCATGACCCCGCAGGGCACGCCGACGAACGCGTTCTCGGCGCGCTGGCCGAGCACCGCGAGCTCCGGGGCGCTCAGCCCCAGGGCGAAGAGGTCGTTCAGCGCGAGCGCGGTGACGACCTCCAGGGCGGCGGACGAGGAGAGCCCCGCGCCCACCGGGACGGTGGAGGTGAGCTGGATGTCCGCACCGGTGACGGGGTGGCCCGCGTCCCTCAGCGCCCAGACGACACCGGCCGGGTAGGCCGCCCAGCCGTGCCCCGAGTGCGGGGCCAGCTCGTCCACGCGCAGGGAGACGACGCCGCCCGGTACGTCGGTGGAGTGCAGTCGCAGCACACCGTCGGTGCGACGGGCCACGGCCGCGCGTGCGGTGTGCGGGAGGGCGAGCGGCATGACGAAGCCGTCGTTGAAGTCGGTGTACTCACCGATTAGGTTCACTCGGCCGGGTGCGGCCCAGATTCCCTCGGGCGCGGCCCCGTACAGCTCGGTGAAGGAGGCGGTCAGCTCGGCGTTCTCGGTCATGGCGTGGTGGGTTCCTCTCGGCGGGCGAACGTCCAGGCGTCGGCGACGATTCCGGCCAGGTCGGCGCGGGACGGCTGCCAGCCGAGCCGTTTCCTGGCGGTGGCTGCGGAGGCGACGAGGACGGCGGGGTCGCCGGCCCGTCGGGGGGCGGCGATCTCGGGGACGGCGTGGCCGGTGACCTGCCGGACGGTCTCGATGACCTCCCGCACGGAGAAGCCGTTGCCGTTGCCGAGGTTGCAGATCAGGTGTTCACCGGCGGTGGCCGCGTCCAGTGCCAGCAGATGGGCCTCGGCGAGGTCGGCGACGTGGATGTAGTCGCGTACGCAGGTGCCGTCCGGGGTCGGGTAGTCGTCCCCGTACACGGAGATGGCCTCGCGCCGGCCGAGCGCGACCTCGAGGACCAGCGGGATGAGGTGCGACTCGGGGCTGTGGCGCTCGCCGCAGCTGCCGTAGGCCCCCGCGACGTTGAAGTAGCGCAGCGAGACGGCGGCGAGGCCGTGCGCCGCCGCCTCACCGGTGATCATGTGGTCGACGGCCAGCTTGGTGGCGCCGTACGGGTTGGTGGGCGCGGTCGGGTCGGACTCCGTGATGGGGCTGGAGACCGGCTCGCCGTAGGTGGCCGCCGTGGAGGAGAAGACCAGGTTCCGCACCCCGGCGTCGCGCATGGCGGCGATCAGGGCGGTGGTCCCGCCGACGTTGTTCACCCAGTACTTCTCGGGGTTGACGACGGACTCGCCGACCTGCGAGTACGCGGCGAAGTGCAGGACCCCGTCGTACGAGGAGTCCAGCCATTCGGCGGCGTCCTGGATGCGGCCCTCGATGAACTCGGCGCCGTCCGGGACCCCCTCGCGGAAGCCGGTCGACAGGTCGTCGAGGACGGTCACGGCGTGACCTGCCTCCAGCAGATGTGCGGCGACGACGCTGCCGACGTATCCCGCGCCGCCCGTCACCAGGTACTTCTTACCGGGGTTGCTCACTCGCTCGCTACCTCTCGCAGTCGCTGGGCCGCGGCCTCCGGCGGCACGTCGTTGATGAACACGCTCATGCCGGACTCGGAGCCCGCCAGGAACTTCAGCTTGCCCGGGGTGCGCCGGATGGTGAAAAGCTCCAGGTGCAGCCCGAACTCCTCCCGCCCGGGGACCCCGAACGGAGCCTGGTGCCAGGCCGAGATGTACGGGGTCGGCGGCTCGCCGGGGCCGAAGATCCGGTCGAATCGCCTCAAGAGTTCCAGATAGATCTGTGGGAACTCTGTGCGGGCCGCGTCGTCGAGCTCCCGCAGGTCCGGGACGCGGCGGCGCGGGTGGAGGTGGACCTCGTAGGGCCAGTGCGCCGCGTACGGCACGAACGCCACCCAGTGCTCACCCTCCAGGACCACACGGTCGCCGTCGGCCAGTTCCCGGGCGACGACGTCGTCGAAGAGGTTCCGGCCGGTCTCCGTCCGGTGGGTCTCCGCCGAGCGCATCATCAGCTCGGTGCGCGGTGTGACGAAGGGGTAGCCGTAGATCTGCCCGTGCGGGTGGCCGAGCGTGACGCCGATCTCGGCGCCCCGGTTCTCGAAGCAGAACACCTGGGTGACCTGCGGGAGTTCGGCGAGCTCGGCGGTGCGGTCGGTCCAGGCCTCCAGGACCAGGGCGGCCTGCGCCTCGGTGAGACCGGCGAAGGACACGTCGTGGTCGGAGGTGAAGCAGACGACCTCGCAGCGGCCGGAGTCACCGGCCAGCGAGGGGAAGCGGTTCTCGAAGACGGCGACGTCGTAGTGCGCGTCGGGGATCTCGCTCAGCCGGCCCTCCCGCGAGGGGCAGAGCGGGCACTCGTCGGCCGGCGGATGGTACGTCCGCCCCTGCCGGTGCGAGGCGATGGCCACCGAGTCGCCGAGCAGCGGATCGACGCGGACCTCGGACGACGTCGAAACGGCGTCCAGCGGCCGCAGGTCGACGGCATCGCGGACGATGTCGTCCGCGGAGTCGTAGTAGATCAGCTCCCGGCCGTCGGCGAGGGTCGTGACCGTCTTCTTCACCAGGTTCCTCCATGCCACCCCGTCAAACATAACCGCACATAACAAACCACAAGCCAACACTGGCGTCAATGCCGACGAGCCCGTTGCGCCGCCTGCTCGTCGTCGGCGGAACGGGCTCCATGGCCTTTCCCAGGGCGATCAGGATCGAACAAAGAACGTCAGCCCGATCGCCACGGACCTCACGGGCACCGACGCGATCCCGCTGCGGACGCGGGAACTCCTGCCCGGCCGTGTCCTCGGCGTCGCCGGCACCGGCCCGCCGGTGCGTTCAAAGCACGTGCGGCCACTTCCGGGCAGGTGCGCACGCTTCGGGGTACGGACGACCGCCGCTGTCTCGTCGCCCCCCACGGCGTCCCTCACCGGCGCCCCGCAGCGGCAGCCGCAGAGGAGCCGCTCGGTCGCGCACTACCGGATCACCAAATCGGAGGAAGCCGGACGCCCGCCCCGCGCAGGGGAGTCTCCCCGCCGGCTCGCACGTCCGCCACCGCGGCACTGCTCTCCGACGTCCGGCGGATCATCGGCGGTCTCCTCGTGGCCACGGAGTGATCGTCCTCCTCGGCATCACCCCCGTCCGAGGCCGGCCCGGAGGAGGCCGAGGGCGTCCGCCTCAGCCTCCGGAGGGACCCGGCCATGCCGGCCCCCGGGCTCTCCTCCCGCTCCGGACGAAGCCGCGCCCGGCCCGGATGCCCGACGAGGCCCCCGGTATCCGCGAGAGCTCACACCGCGGACCGCGGGACCCGGCCGTCACACGATCACGCGAGGCCGTCCGGCCCCTGCCGTGTTCCCGCCGCCCGGTCCAGGAGCCCCGTACGGGCCGCGAGGGCCGCCGCCTCCAGCCGGGAACCGACGCCCAGCTTCATCAGGACGCGCTGCACATGCGTACGGGCGGTGCTCGGCGCGATCCCCATCCCGGCCGCGATCAGCCGGGTGTCCTCGCCCTCGGCCACCCGCACCAGCACCTCGACCTCGCGCGGGGTGAGCATGTGCAGCAGTCGCTGGCCCTCGTCGTCCGGCTGGACCGCCGGATGCAGCAGCTCGGTGAACGCGCCCCGCAGCAGCTGGGGGGCGACGGCGGCCTCCCCGGCACGGGCCTTGGCCATCGCGCGTTCGACGCCCTCGATGCGCTCGTCGTGCCGGACGTACCCGGCCGCCCCCGCGGCGAAGGCCGCCGCGATGCCGCGCGGGCTCGGCACCGGGCCCAGCACCACGACGGCCACCTGCGGGCGCTCCCGCCCGATCCGCACGATCGGGTCGAACGCGCCCGGTTCGGCCGGCGCCGCCGTGCCGAACAGGCAGACCTCCGGCGCCCTGCTGATCACCAGCTCCGCCGCGCCGGACGTCGGCGCGGCGGCCGCGAGCACCCGGTGGCCGCGCAGTTTCAGTGCCGAGGCGAGCGCCTCGGCGAGCAGACGGTGGTCATCGACCACCATGAGCCGCACGCCCATCGAGCAACCCCCCATGTACTGCTGTGTAACTCTGGAAACAGGCCCCCCGGCCCTCTGCCCCGGCAAGTTACACGCTTGTTCGACATGGTGCGCCCCCTACTGGGCAGAGGCCCCCCAGAATGCCGAATTCTGAGCCAATGAAGGCCACTTGCCGGACAGAAAACGATCGGCCCTGCCGGTTGGTTGATCAACCGGCAGGGCCGTCACTGCTCACCCGTGGACGGGTCAGCCGGTGGCGAAGGAGACGACGAGGTACTCCTTGTCGTCGAACGCGCTCTTGCGGGGTTCGCTGATCATCGTCTCGGAGATGAACAGCCGGCCCTTCTCGTAGATGAACTCGGCGTAGTCGAAGGAGAAGCTGGTCTCGGCCTTCCGGACCGCCTCGTCGTCCGGGTTCTGCATCAGCACGGTCTCCTTGAAGGTGGAGCCGTCGATGGAGACGATCTGGCCGCCCTTGTCGTACGGGGGCCTCTTGTACGCGATGACGTTGGCACCGTCCATGCGCAGCGGGGTCAGCGTGTAGCGGTCGCCCGCGTCCGCCCTGCCGCCGACGAGCTTGCCGGTGGTCAGGTCGAAGGCGACGATCTCGTTGGTGTCGCCGTACTCCCCGCCGCCCTCGTGCTCCTCGGTCGGCACGTAGAGCCGGTTGTTGCCGACGGCCACCGACCCGCAGGTCTCGACCTCGGTGGAGCCGCAGCGGGCCGCGTACTGGTCGGCGTCGGCGGAGATGCGGACGGTCAGCTTGCCGGTCGCCGCGTCGATGGAGAAGAAGTCCGAGATGCCGCTGCCGTCACCGGCGGTGTCGCCGACGTCGGCCGCGACGACGAGCGGCTTCGTGGAGATGACGCTCGCGTAGTCGACGCCGGCCGGCATCTCGTACGAGGACAGCGGGGCGCCCGTGGTCGGGTTCAGCGCCTGAATGATCAGCTGCGGTTCGTCGTAGGTACCGCACTTGCGGACGGCCACGAGGGCCTCGCCGCCGCCGTACCCCTTGTCGTAGCAGTTGTTGGCGTCCGTCTTCGGCTTCCACAGCTCGGCGCCGGTGGTGAGGTTGAAGGCGGCGCCGCCCCCGGTGCCGCCCGCGGCGACGGTGCTGCCGCTGAGCGTCACCTCGTTGAACCTGACGGGCTCGTCGCCGCCGGAGGCGGAGGTGACCGACTTGCTCCACGTCAGCTTGCCGGTGGCCAGGTCGATCGCGCCGACCTGGTTGCACGAGGGGTACTTGTCCGCCTTGCTCGGCTTGCCCTCCTCGAAGGCGATGGCGGTCTTGTAGTCCTTGCTCATGTGCCGGGAGGCGGCGCAGAGCTGGCCCTCCAGCGGGATCGACCAGAGCTTGGTGCCCTTGGCGAGGTCGTAGCCGACGATCTCGTACACGCCGGTCTTCACGTAGGCCTTGTCGGTGACCCAGGAGCCGCTGACCGTGGTGGTCTCGGTGACCTTCGGGTGGGGCAGCTGGAAGCCGACCGCCGACTTGGTGTCCGCGGGCGCCTTCTCGCTGCCGCCGCCCAGCCCGCTGTCCGAGCCGCCCTTGCCCTCGCCGCCGTCCGTGCCGGCCGAGGACGCCTCGGTCTTCTTGCCGCCCTCGTCGTCACCACCGCTGGAGGCGTAGATGACCCCGCCGCCGACGATCAGCACCACGGCGACGACCGCGGCGACGATGATCTGCATCTGGGTGCTGAACTTCTTTCCGCCGTTCCCCGGCTGCGGCGCCCCGTACTGAGGCTGCATCGGAGCGGTCGGGTAGCCGTACCCGGGCGGCGGGGGCATGCCGGGGCCGCCCTGCGGGAAGCCGTACCCGGGCTGCGTCGGCGGCTGCGGGTAGCCGTAGCCGGGCTGCGTCGGCGGCTGCCCCGGGGGCGGCGCCTGCGGGTAGCCGTACGCCGGGGTCTGCGGCTGGCCGGGCGGGGGCGTCTGCGGGGGACCGAATCCTCCGGGCGGGGGCGGCGGGCTGCCGTAGCCGCCCGCGGGCGGGGTCGGCGGCGCGGCCGGGGGCTGCTTGCCGAACGGGTCGGCCGGCGGCGGATCCTGCGGGGCTCCGAATCCGCCCTGGGGCGGATCGTTGGGCGGCTGGGGCGGCTGCGTCATGGCGTGCGTACCTCTGAGGAGTCTGAGAAGAAGGGGCTGCGGGTACCGTCGTGATCCGTCATTTGCCGAAGGCCATCATGGTCTTCTGGGCCTTCTCTTCCTTGTCGTTCGAGGCGCTGACGCGCCCGCTCACGATGAAGGAGCGGCCGCCCGCGTAGGCGATCTTCGACGTGAAGAACGAACTCTCGATCCGGGTCGTCGAGTCCGGGTGCTGCAGCAGCACGGTGGGTGCGCCGCCGGCCGGTGCGAGCGTCGCGATCGCCCCGCCCTTGTTGTACGTGGCCTCCAGGTAGAGCAGCACGTTGCCGCCCTCCATGCGCAGCGGCTTCATGACGCGCTCGGCGGGGGCCGCGGCCTTCCACTTGGGCTTGCCGGTGTTCAGGTCGAAGGCGACGACCTTGTTGGTGCGGCCGGTGCCGCTGGCGTCGTCCTCGGTCGCGATGTAGAAGGTGTTGGCGTCCGCGGCGACCCCGGTGCAGCCTTCGAGCTGCTCTCCGAAGATCGAGAAGTCGTGACCGCAGTCCACGGAGAACTTGTCCTCCTTGTCACCCACCAGCTGGGAACGGAGCGTGCCGTTCTCCTTGAGGGCGAGGATGGACCACTTCTTCTCCTCGCGCTGGGTCAGCGAGACGACGAGGGGGCTCACCGAGTAGACCTTGTCGACCTCCCAGCCGCGCTGGGGCTTGTAGGTCCACTTGGGCTTGCCGGTGGCCGGGTCGATCTCCTGGACCTGGTGCTGGGGGTTGTTCGCGTCGTCGGTGCGGCAACTGGTCGCGGCGATCAGCTTGGGACCGCCGGCGAACGCGAACGGCTGGCAGGTGCCCGCCGGCTTGCCGAACAGCTCCTTGCCGTCGCTGACCCGGTAGCCGTTGGAGTTGCCGGTGCGGCCGACGGTCACGGTGTCACCGCTGATCGCCAGGCCGATGTCGGACATCATGTCCCAGGTGCCGTTCTTCTTGATCGACTTCTTCCAGCCGGCCTTGCCGGTGTTGAGGTCGACCATCTGCAGATCGGCGCAGTCGGCCTTGTCCGTGGTGCCGTTCATCACGCCGATGACGAGCTTGCCGTCGGCCGTGGGGGTATCGGGCGCCGCGCACAGGTCGGCGGGCAGCGCCAGGGTCCACTTCTGCTTGCCGTCGGCCACCGAATAGCCCGCGATCGAGCGGTACATGCCCTTGACGAGCGTGTCGCCGACGATCCAGGGGCCGTACACCTCCGCGCCGTTGCGCGGCAGGTCGATGTCGTTCGTCGCCAGCCAGAGGACCTTGGCCTCGCCCTGCTTGCGGCCGGCGTTGAGGTCGTCGTCCACCTCGCGGCCGTCGCCGTTGCCGTCGCCCTCGTCGACGGTGGGCGAGGCACTCGGCTCCGCGGGCCCGGTGCTCGACTTGGCGACGGGCTCCTTCTCGTCGTCGCCGCCGCTCGTGACGACGAATATGCCGCCGACGACGAGCAGCGCGGCGAGCGCCGCACCGATGATGATCGCGGGCTTGCCCTTGAAGGGCCCGCCGCCGGAACCGCCGGGGACGGGTGCGCCGGGGTACTGCTGCTGCGGGTAGCCGTAGGCGCCGGGCTGCCCGTAGGCACCGGGCTGCGTGGGCTGGCCGTACGGACCGGGCTGGGCGTACGGGCCCGGCTGGCCGTAGGGACCGGGCTGGGCGCCGTACGGGCCGGGCTGCTGGCTGTACGGGCCCGGGGCCTGCGGATAGCCGTAGCCGGGCTGGTCGCCCGGGGCCTGCGGGTAGCCGTAACCCGGCTGCGCCGGCGGCGGGGCCTGGGGCGGCATCTGCGGCGGGCCCGCGGGCGGCGGGGTCTGCGGCGGGGGCGGCCCGCCCTGCGACGGCGGGGTCTGGGGCGGCGGCTGAGGAGCTCCCTGCGGCGGCTCCTGCGGAGACCCGGAGCCTCCCTGCGGCGGTTGCTGGCTGGGCGGCTGGGTCATCAGCACGTCCCCCTTCGTGCGGTGCGGCCCGGTGCCCTGTCCGTTCTCCCCCGCGATTCCGGTGGGACTGGATTCCCCCGGAAAGGAGCGAATGGGGCATGGAGTCCGCGGTGTTACGACGTGGAGCGGGGCTTCTTTGTACCACCCGCTCCACGTCGAACACCGGATCGGTCCACCCCCTGTTCCCAAGGGAGAACCGGCCCGTGATGCCGTCGTTACGCGCGTACCGGGCGGGACCGCGGGCCCGTTGGCCGACGCTCCGTCAACTTGCCCCGGCGTAGGCGTCTTTCACGTCATGCCGCTGGAGGTTCCTACCACCTTGTTCTGCTTTGTGCCGCTATCGGCGGATTACACGGAACCCTCACCTGCCGAAGACCATCAGGGCCGTCGCCGCCATCTCCTCCGCGTCGTCGTCCGCACTGATGCGACTGGCCAGAATGAAGGAACGGCCGTCGACATAGGCGACCTTCGACCGGAAGAGCGTCGCCTCGGTCGCGGCGCCCGAGGCCGGATGCCTCAGCAGCGTCTTGAGCGCACCCCCGGACGGGGCGACCGTGGCGACCTCGCCGCCCCTGCGGTACGAGGGCTCCACACGGATCAGCACGTCGCTGCCCTCCATGCGCAGCGGCAGGAGGTTCTGATCCTCGGGTCCGGTCACGTCCCACAGGACCCGGCCCGTCGCCAGGTCGAAGGCGACGACCTTGTTGATGCTGGACTCCTTGGTCACCTCGGGCAGGGTCGCCAGGTACAGCCTGTCCGCGTCGGCCGTGACCCCGGCGCAGCCGTCCAGGGTGCCACCGGCCTCCACGGAGTCCTCGCCGCACCTCACCGCGTAGTTCCCCGTGCCGGTGATCAGCTGGGAGCGGAGACTGCCGTCATCGTTCAGGACGATCCCTGCCCACTCCTCGTCCTTCTGGATCGAGATGACGAGCGGCCGCGTCGAGAACACGTGCGAGACCTTCCAGCCGTCCTTCACCCGGTACGTCCACAGCGGCTTCCCGGTGACCGGATCGACCTCCTGGACCTGCTGGCGGACGGGGTCTGCGGGCTCGACCTGGCAGCTGACCGCGCCAATCATCCGCGGACCGCTGGTGAAGGCGTACGGCTGGCAGACGTCCTCGCGCTTACCGAACAGCTTGGTGCCGTCGCTGACCCGGAAGGCGTCCGTGCTGCCGGTGCGCCCGAAGGTCACCGTGTCCCCGCTCACCGCCATCGCGACGTTCGACAGCCCGTCCTGCATCCCGGTGCGGTCGACCGTCTTCTTCCAGCCCGCCTTGCCGGTGCGCAGATCGATCATCTGCAGGACCGAGCAGCTCGCCTCCCGCTCCGAGACGTTGTCCTCGATCCCGACGACGATCTTGCCGTCGTCGGTGGGCAGCGTGGGCGCCGCGCAGAGCTTGGTGGGCAGCGCCAGGGTCCACTGCTCGGCGCCGTCGGCCGCCGCATAGCCGGAGACCGTGCGGTACATGGCCTTGACGACGGTGTCCCCGGCGAACCAGGGGCCGTACGCCTCCTCCCCGTACTGCGGGAGATCGACGCCGTTCTCCCGCAGCCAGAGCACCTTCGCCTCACCGGGCTTGCGGCCGGCGTTGAGCTCGGCGGCGGTCGGCCCGGCGACCTTCTCGTCCTTGCCGTCGTTGCCGCCCTTGCCGTCCTTGCCCGTGGCGGCCGAGCCGCTCGGCTTCCCGGTGGCTCCGCCCGTCCCGGCGGCGGGCTTCCCGTCGCCGGTCGCGAGCCAGACGCCCGTCCCGGCGACGAGGACGACGGCGAGCACGGCCCCGATGATCAACGCGGGCTTGCCCGTGAACGGGCCGCGCCTCTTTCCGGCCCCTCCGGGATCCGGCGGCGGGGAACCGGCCCCGTACGGTGCCGGCTGCTGCGAGCCCTGCGGACCGGGCTGCACGCCGTACGGCCCGGGACCGCCGTACGCTCCCGACGGCTGCTGCCCGTACGGTCCCGGCTGTGGGGCGTACGGTCCGGGCCGGTGCCCGTACGGCCCCTGCGGCGCACCCGGTGCGGGCGGGTAGCCGTACGACGGGGCTGCTGCGGGCGGCGGGCCCTGCGAGGGGTCGAACGGATCCCCGAAGCCTCCTTGCGGCGGTTGCTGGCCGGGCGGCTGGGTCATCTGCTCGTCCCCCTTCGAACGGCGCGGCCACCGCAAGGTCACCGCGATCCGGGCAGCCTACTTTCTACCACCCGCACCACCCGACCCTGCGGTCTCACCTGCGGTGACCCGCCCGGGGTGCTCGAACGATCAGGATTCCTCGGCCAGTTCGAGCCAGCGCATCTCCAGCACGTCCCGCTCCGCGACCAGTTCACGCAGCTCCGTGTCGAGCGCGGCCACCTTCGCGAAGTCGGTGGCGTTGTCGGCGATCTGCGCGTGCAGGGTCGTCTCCCTGGTCGACATCTTGTCGAGCTGCCGCTCGACCTTCTGCAGTTCCTTCTTCGCGGCGCGCGCCGCCTGCGGCGAGACGCTCTCCGCAGGCGCGCTACGCGGAGCCGAGGCAGCGGCGGCGGAAGCGGGCGTGGCCGTCTCCTCCATGCGCTGCCTGCGCTCCAGGTACTCGTCGATCCCGCGCGGCAGCATCCGCAGTGCCCTGTCGCCGAGCAGGGCCATCACCTTGTCGGTGGTCCGCTCGATGAAGAACCGGTCGTGGGAGATCACGATCATCGACCCGGGCCAGCTGTCGAGGACGTCCTCCAGCTGCGTCAGGGTCTCGATGTCCAGGTCGTTGGTGGGCTCGTCGAGGAAGAGGACATTGGGCTCGTCCATCAGCAGCCGCAGGATCTGCAGCCGCCGCCGCTCACCACCGGACAGGTCACCGACCGGCGTCCACTGCTTCTCCTTCGTGAAGCCGAACTGCTCGCAGAGCTGACCTGCGGTCATCTCGCGGCCCTTGCCGAGATCCACCCGGTCGCGGACCTGCTGGACGGCTTCGAGCACGCGCAGGTTCGGGTTGAGCTCCGCGACCTCCTGGGAGAGGTAGGCCAGCTTGACCGTCTTGCCGACGATGATCCTGCCCGCCGCGGGCTGTACGTCGCCCTGGGTCCGGCACGCCTCGGCGAGCGCCCGCAGCAGCGAGGTCTTGCCCGCGCCGTTCACGCCGACCAGACCGATGCGGTCGCCGGGGCCGAGCTGCCAGGTGAGGTGGGTGAGCAGGGTCTTGGGTCCGGCCTGGACGGTCACGTCCTCCAGGTCGAAGACGGTCTTGCCGAGCCGGGCGTTGGCGAACTTCATCAGCTCGCTCGTGTCGCGCGGCGGCGGCACGTCGGCGATCAGCTCGTTGGCCGCCTCGATGCGGTAGCGCGGCTTGGACGTACGGGCGGGGGCGCCGCGCCGCAGCCAGGCCAGCTCCTTGCGCATCAGGTTCTGCCGCTTGGACTCCTCGGTCGCGGCGATCCGCTCCCGCTCGGCCCGGGCGAACACGTAGTCGCTGTAGCCGCCCTCGTACTCGTGGACCGAGCCGCGCTGGACGTCCCACATGCGGGTGCAGACCTGGTCGAGGAACCACCGGTCGTGGGTGACGCAGACGAGTGCGGAGCGGCGGGTGCGCAGATGCCCCGCCAGCCAGGAGATGCCCTCGACGTCGAGGTGGTTGGTGGGCTCGTCGAGGACGATCAGGTCCGGCTCGCCGATGAGCAGTTTGGCCAGCGCGATCCGGCGCCGCTCGCCGCCCGAGAGCGGGGCGATGACGGTGTCCAGGCCGTGCTCGAAGCCGGGCAGGGCGAGCCCGCCGAACAGTCCCGTCAGCACGTCGCGGATCTTGGCACTGCCCGCCCACTCGTGGTCGGCGAGATCGCCGATGACCTCGTGCCGGATGGTGGCCTGCGGGTCGAGCGAGTCGTGCTGGGTGAGGACACCCAGGCGCAGCCCGCCGTTGTGGGTGACCCGGCCGGTGTCGGCGTCCTCCAGCTTGGCGAGCATCCGGATGAGCGTCGTCTTGCCGTCGCCGTTGCGGCCGACGACGCCGATCCGGTCGCCCTCGGACACCCCGAGGGATACACCGTCGAGCAGGGCACGGGTGCCGTACACCTTGCTGACCTGCTCGACATTGACCAGATTGACGGCCATTTCACTCCTGCCTCGGGGATCCCTGCGTCGGGGACCGCTCGACGTCCCAGAGTAGTCGCCGTGGGAGGTGCGATAGCGTACGGCGATCGATCATGGGGAATAACCCCAGGTCGGAGCGGTGCGGAACATCTCTGGGGTGGGGACTTCATGAAGCGCGAGACGATGCGGACCTTGATACCGGCGGTCCTGGCGGCGGCGCTGCTGGTGGGCTGTTCGTCGCCGTCCGGCAGCGGTACGGACGCCGGCACGGGCAAGAACGGGGACAGTGCCCCCGCGGAGGGCACGGAGGCGGCGGAGAGCGCCCCCGCGGAGGCTGCGGAGAAGGGCGGCTCGCTGGGTGGTCCCGGTTCGGCCTGCGAACTGCCGGTCTCCTTCGATCTCGCGGCGGGCTGGAAGCCGCAGGCCGTCGAGGTCGAGCCCGGTTCCGATCTGGCCGCACTGGCCGAGCAGGGCTCGGCCACGATGGTGTGCGAGATCGACGCCAAGCCGGCCGGGAACATCGGCTACCTCCGGGTCTGGCAGGGCAAGGGTGCCGGCACCGCCCCGCGCGCCGCGCTGGAGGACTTCCTGGCCGGCGACCCGAATGCGGCCGGGGCTTCCTACGAGGAGACCGGGGCGGGACAAGTGGCGGCCTCGGAGGTCACCTACACGGTGCACTCCGAGCTGATGGACGAGGACAAACCGGAGCGGGCCTTCGCGGTCGCCACCCCGGACGGACCCGTCGTGGTGCACCTGGGCGGGCTGGACTCCACGGAGCACGAGGAGATGCTCCCGGCGTACGAGCTGGCGAGGAAGAGCCTGAAGCTGGGCTGACGGACCCGCACGGGTCGCGCCCCTCACCGCACCCGTACAGCATCGGCAAGCCGGACCCCCTGAAGCACGGCTTCCAGGGATTCTGGTCCGGCCGCTCACCGAGAAGCGCCGCCTCGTCTGCAAGGTTCGTCGAGGACGAGGTCCGCATCGCCGCCTGCCGGTACGGCTACGGCCCATGACCGCGCCGGGCCGCCGGCTACCGCCCGGCGCGCTCGACGAGCAGCCAGCCGCCCAGCACCATCACCACAGCCGCCGGAGCGCTGACGCGTACGGCGATCAGCAGTGCCGTGTGCCCCTCCAGCAGTCCGCCGTACCCGACCATGGACAGGCCGAGCACCCCCAGCAGGGTGAGCGTCACGCCGAGGGCCGCGACGGGCCCCGAGCCCGCGCCCCGGCCGGGGACGGCGGGGGCGGGCCGTTCGAAGGTGCGGAAGACGGCGACCAGGGCCGCGGTGACCCCGGCGGCGACCGCGATCCGCACCGGGACCTGCGCCCACCAGGCTCCGGTGGCCGGCTCGGGCAGCGGGACGTCGAGGGCGAGCATCGCCCCGTACACGCCGAGCATCGCGGTGAGGTGCCAGAGGAAGGCGGTCATGGCGATGCCGTTGGCGGCCACCACCGTGCGCCAGACCCGGGGCCGGGCCACCAGCCGGGAGCCGGGGGCGCGCAGCAGCTCCACCGCCCCGACGAGCCAGATGCCGTGGCAGAGCAGCGCGAGGGTGGGCGGCGCCATGTTGCTGATCCTCTCTCCGGGCATGCCCACCATGGACAGCGGATACGGGCCGAGGGCCACCAGTGCGGCCGCGGCGGCCAGTCCGCCCCCCGCGAGGAGGACGGGGCGGCGGATCCGGCCGTCGGCGCGCAGGAAGCCGAGCTGGTGCACGGCGAGCCAGACGAACGCGAAGTTGAGGAACTCGAGGTACGGCACCCCGGCGGCGAACCTCAGGACGTCCACCGCCGCGGCGGCCCCCGCGAGCGCGGCGAACGCGCCCCAGCCGTAGCGGCCGTGCAGCTTCAGCAGCGGCGGGGTGAACGCGACCATGGCCAGGTAGATCCCGATGAACCAGAGCGGCTGGGTCACCAGACGGAGCGTGACACCGGTCAGTCCGCCGCCCCCGCCGAGCAGTTGGACGATCAGCGCGGCGGCCCCCCACACGAGGACGAAGACCATGGTGGGACGCAGCAGGCGCTGCAGCCGGGCCCGCAGGAACGCCGCGTAGACGGAGTCGGTTGATCCCCCGGGCCGCTTGCGGAGCAGCGAACGGTAGGACAGGGCGTGGGAGAAGCCGCCGACGAAGAAGAACACCGGCATGATCTGGAGCACCCAGGTCAGCAGTTGGAGTCCGGGGACGACGGCGAGGAGGTTGCCGACCCCGTCGGACGTGACGGCGGCCATCAGCCAGTGACCGAGGACGACCGTTGCGAGCGAGGCGACGCGGAGCAGATCGACGTAGCGGTCCCGGGTGGCGGGTGTCGCCCCGGCCAGTTCACGAACACTTGATCCCATGACGGATACGGTCGCGCCGCACGCCCGGGGACGGCAGAGCGACCGTACTCAATTCCCGCCTGAGTACCGGCGGTCAGACGATCGTGGCACCCGGCGCCGGGGACACCGCGACCCGGGCCGTGCGGCACGTGCCCGAGGTCAGCAGCGCGTCGGCCACCTTCCGCGCGGACTCCGCGTCGGCCACCAGGAACGCCGTGGTCGGCCCGGAGCCCGAGACCAGTGCGGCCTGCGCGCCCGCGGCGGTGCCCGCCGCGAGGGTGTCGGCCAGCGAGGGGCGCAGGGAGAGCGCCGCGGCCTGCAGGCCGTTGCTCAGGGCTCCCGCGAGCGCCGTGGTGTCCCCGCTGCGCAGTGCGGCCAGGAGCACCGGGGACGCGGCGGGTTCGGGCACGTCCGTACCGGCGGTGAGCCGGTCGAACTCACCGTAGACCGCCGGGGTGGAGAGCCCGCCGTCGGCGACGGCGAAGACCCAGTGGAAGGTGCCGCCGACGTCGACCGTGGTCAGCTGCTCGCCTCGCCCGACACCGAGGGCGGCCCCGCCGACCAGGCTGAACGGCACGTCGCTGCCCAGCTCGGCGCAGATCGCGAGCAGTTCCCCGCGGGTCGCACCGGTGGACCAGAGCGCGTCGCAGGCCAGCAGCGCGGCGGCACCGTCGGCGCTGCCGCCCGCCATGCCGCCCGCGACCGGGATGTCCTTGGCGATGTGGATGTGCACGTGGGGGGCGATGCCGTGCCGCTCCGCCAGCGCGATCGCGGCGCGGGCCGCCAGGTTGGTGGCGTCCAGCGGGACCTGGGCGGCGTCGGGGCCCGAGCAGGTGACGCGCAGCTCGTCGGCGGGGGTGACGGTGACCTCGTCGTACAGTCCGACGGCCAGGAAGACGTTGGCGAGGTCGTGGAAGCCGTCGGGGCGCGGGGCACCGACGGCGAGCTGTGCGTTGACCTTGGCGGGCACGCGGACGGTGACACCGCGGCTCATGCGGAGGGCTCCGGCTTGTTCTCGGCGACGGCGGCGAACTCCTCGACCGTCAGGGCCTCGCCCCTGGCCTGCGGCGAGATGCCCGCCGCGACGAGGGCGGCCTCGGCGGCGGGGGCGGAGCCCGCCCACCCCGCCAGGGCGGCGCGCAGCGTCTTGCGGCGCTGGGCGAAGGCGGCGTCGACGACGGCGAAGACCTCGGCCCGGCTCGCGGTGGTCCGGATCGGCTCGGCACGCCGCACCAGCGACACCAGCCCCGAGTCGACGTTCGGCGCGGGCCAGAACACCGTGCGGCCGATGGACCCCGCGCGCTTGACGTCCGCGTACCAGTTGGCCTTGACCGACGGCACCCCGTAGACCTTGTTGCCCGGCCCCGCGGCCAGCCGGTCGGCGACCTCTGCCTGCACCATCACGAGGGTCCGCTCGATGGTGGGGAAGCGCTCCAGCATCGTGAGCAGGACCGGCACGGCGACGTTGTACGGAAGGTTGGCGACCAGCGCGGTGGGCGGCGGGCCGGGCAGCTCCTTCACCAGCATCGCGTCCGAGTGGACCAGGGCGAAGCGGTCGGCACGCCCCGGCAGCCGGGCGCCGACCGTGGCCGGCAGGGCGCCCGCGAGCACGTCGTCGATCTCGACGGCGACGACCCGGTCGGCCGCCTCCAGCAGGGCCAGGGTCAGCGAGCCGAGGCCGGGCCCGACCTCGACCACCACGTCGTCGGGCCGCACCTCGGCGGTCCGTACGATCCTGCGGACCGTGTTGGCGTCGATGACGAAGTTCTGACCGCGCTGCTTCGTGGGGCGTACGCCCAGCGCTGCGGCCAGCTCGCGGATGTCTGCGGGGCCCAGGAGGGCGTCGGGCTCAGTGGTGCTCACCCGTTAAGCCTACGGCCGCCGCGGGGCCGGGGCCCCGCCGCCCGCCCCGGACCGGGCATCCCGGTGCCCCTCCGTCTCCGCGGTTCCCCGGTCGCCCCGCGCCTCCCTCCGGACGACGACCTCGTCGCCGTCCACGAGTCCGGTGCCCGGGGCCGGGGCGACGGTGTCGCGGCTGCCGACCGTGACGCCCTCGGCGTCGAGGAGCTCCCCGACGTCGTCGGCGAAGGTGTGCACGGTGGTCGACGTCCCGTCGACGCTGACCCGCACGGCCTTGTCGTGGGCCAGGAACGCGGAGGTACCGCCGGCCAGGAAGGCGACGACCAGTGCCTGCGGAAGGAGCCGCCGCAGGCGCCGCGCCGCTTCCCGGTACCGGCGGGCGGGGGCCCTCGGGGCCACGGCCGGGTGGGCGGCAGGGGCGGCCGGCCGGATGGCCTGCCGGGGCGGCGGGACGTCGAGCGCGGTCGGGTCGTGCACCGGCGGCGCGACCCGCCTCACCCGGGCGACGACCGTGGCTGCCTCGTGCAGGGAGCGCGGCGCCGATCCAGCCGGTACCCCGGCGCCCGTACGCCGACTGCCGCGCACCGTCCCGTGACTGCCCTGCACATGGCCCACGACGCTCCTGAAGATCCGGCCTGCCGACCCCGTTGGGCGGGCATCGTAGCCACACTTCCGTCGCCTCGGGACGTCACGTGCTCACCCGCTGTGACGGCGGCGGGGGTCAGAAATCGAATGCGCGCGCGGTGTTCTCGTAGACGGCGGCGGCCAGGGTGTCCTCGTCGGTCCCCCGTACCTCGGCCATCGCACGGAGCGTCACCGGAATGAGGTAGGGAGCGTTCGGCCGTCCGCGGTACGGGGCCGGGGTGAGGAACGGGGCGTCCGTCTCGACGAGCACGAGCTCCGTCGGCGCCACGGCCAGCGCGTCCCGCAGCGGCTGGGCGTTCTTGAACGTGACGTTGCCGGCGAACGACATGAAGTACCCGGCCGCCGCGCAGATCCGGGCCATGTCCGCGTCACCGGAGTAGCAGTGGAAGACCGTCCGCTCCGGCGCACCGGCGTCGGCCAGGATCCGCAGCACGTCGGCGTGCGCGTCACGGTCGTGGATGACGAGGGCCTTGCCGTGCCGCTTGGCGATCTCGATGTGCGCCCGGAAGGACTCCTCCTGGGCGGCCACGCCCTCGGGGCCCGTACGGAAGTGGTCGAGCCCGGTCTCCCCGACACCGCGTACGTGGTCGAGGGCGGCCAGGGCGTCGATCTCGGCGAGCGCCTCGTCCAGCGCCGCCCTCCCGCCCGGCTCGCGGACCCCCTGCCGCGCCGAACCCTCCGGGTCGCCGTGCACGATGCGCGGGGCCTCGTTGGGGTGGAGGGCCACGGAGGCGTGGACGGAGGGATGCGCGGCGGCGGTCGCGGCGGCCCAGCGCGAACCCTCCACGTCGCAGCCCACCTGGACGACGGCGGTCACGTTGACCGCCGCCGCCCGCGCGAGGCTCTCCTCGACGGTTGCGTCCTGCATGTCCAGATGGGTGTGCGAATCGGCGACCGGGACCCGGAGGGGTTCGGGCAGCGGCGGCGCGTCGGTACGGCTCATGCCCCGACTCTACGAGGGCACGGGCCCCTTCTCACCGCCGGTGGAGGGGAGCCCTCCTCACCGCCGGTGGAAGGGATGCAGCAGGTCGGACAGCTGCCAGTGACGCGGCGCGGTGCCCGGTGCCAGGACGGCGGCGGGTGCGGCCGTCTCCTCGACGGCCTCCTCGGGCCGCCCGGCCCTCTTCTGCTGGAGCAGCTGCTGCACGGTGGAGACCCGGCCGGCCCGCATGATCCGGACCACGTGCCCGCCGCAGTTCGTGCAGGTCGGTGTGGACAGGGGCGAGGGCACGCGTTCCCCGTCCGCCTCGTACACCACGTACGCGTGCCCGGCGCCGTCCACGTGGTGCGCTATCTCGTAGGCCTGTTCCCAGCCGTACCCGCAGCGCATGCACGCGAACGCGTACGCCTCGTGAACGGTGTTTGCTGCGATCTCACTCATGCCTGCTCCTCTTGTCCGCCGGACAAGCACTCCGGACAAGCACTCCGGGTGGTGCGTTCCACCTTCCAGTGGACGCCTTTCCCGGTGGCGATGCACCAGGTCTGCCGAGTGTTGGAACGCTTTTGGCCCGTCCATGGCCAAGGGGGCCGGGTACGCGGCCCGCCCTTTACCGTCGGGCCGGTCCCTTGCCCTCCGCAGGGCCGTTCCTGGCCGCGTTCTTTGCCGCGACCACCGCATCGAACACCTCGCGCTTGGGCAGACCCGCCTCGGCGGCGACCGCCGCGATGGCCTCCTTGCGCCGCTCCCCCGCCTCCTCGCGCACCTGCACCCTGCGCACCAGCTCCTCGGCGTCCAGACCTTCGTTCCCGGAGTCCGTGGCGCCCTCCACGACGACGGTGATCTCGCCGCGCACGCCCTCGGCCGCCCAGCTGGCCAGCTCGCCCAGCGGGCCGCGCTTCACTTCCTCGTACGTCTTGGTGAGCTCCCGGCACACGGCGGCCCTGCGGTCCGCGCCGAACACCTCGGCCATCGCGGCCAGGGTGTCGTCCAGCCGGTGCGGTGCCTCGAAGAAGACCATCGTGCGGCGCTCGTCCGCGACCTCGCGGAGTTTCCCGAGCCGCTCGCCCGCCTTGCGCGGCAGGAAGCCCTCGAAGCAGAACCGGTCCACCGGCAGCGCGGACAGGGCGAGCGCCGTCAGCACGGCCGACGGCCCCGGGACGGCGGTGACCTTGATGTCCTTCTCGACGGCCGCGGCCACGAGCCGGTAGCCGGGGTCGGAGACCGACGGCATCCCGGCGTCGGTGACCAGCAGGACGCGCGCGCCGTTGACCAGCGCCTCGACGAGTTCGGGCGTACGCGCCGACTCGTTCCCCTCGAAGTAGGAGACGACGCGCCCCGTCGTGTGGATGCCCAGCGCCTGGGTGAGCCGGCGCAGCCGACGGGTGTCCTCGGCGGCCACCACGTCGGCCGTCTCCAGTTCGGCGGCGAGCCGTGGCGGGGCGTCCGCCACATCGCCGATGGGGGTCCCTGCGAGTACGAGCGTTCCAGTCGTTCCAGTCACATCGGCCATCCTCCCAGCACGGGCGGCACCACTCGCACAGATGCGTTCCCTACGATGGCGCGGTGACGAGTACTGCGCCCGAAGCCCGGCAGGGCCACGACGCCGGGGAGCACACCGGCGACCAGCTGCCTTCCTGGCAGCAGCGGCTGCGCCGCTTCGGCCATTCCCCACGGCCGGAAACGGGGCTGCGCGAGCGCCTGGACCCCCCGTACACCCTGCCCGGGCGGCAGTTCTGGGACGTGCTCGCCGTGCCCCCCACCCTGGCGAACCGCCTGGTCCGCTGGTCGGCGTGGGGCGGGCCGCTCCTGGTGGCCCTGGTGGCCGGCGTGCTGCGGTTCTGGAACCTCGGCAGTCCGAAGGCGGTGATATTCGACGAGACGTACTACGCCAAGGACGCCTGGGCCCTGATCAACCAGGGCTACGAGGGTTCCTGGCCCAAGGACGTCGACAAGCTGATCCTCAGGGACCCGTCCTCGGTGGACATCCCGGTGGACCCCGGCTACGTCGTGCATCCGCCGGTCGGCAAGTGGATCATCGGCATCGGCGAGCAGATCTTCGGCTTCACCCCGTTCGGCTGGCGCTTCATGGTGGCGCTGCTCGGCACCGTCTCGGTGCTGATGCTGTGCCGGATCGGCCGCCGGCTCTTCCGCTCCACGTTCCTCGGCTGCCTCGCGGGCACGCTGCTGGCCGTGGACGGGCTGCACTTCGTGATGAGCCGCACCGCGCTCCTCGACCTGGTGCTGATGTTCTTCGTCCTCGCCGCCTTCGGCTGCTTCCTCATCGACCGTGACTGGGCCCGCCGCAGGCTGGCCGCCGCGCTGCCGGTCGACGAGGGGGGACTGCTGCGCCCGGACGTCCACGTCGCCGAGACCCTCCGCCTCGGCCTGCGCCCCTGGCGGATCGCCGCCGGCGTGATGCTCGGCCTGGCCTTCGCCACCAAGTGGAACGGGCTCTACATCCTGGCCGCGTTCGGCGTGCTGGCGGTGCTCTGGGACGTGGGCGCGCGGCGCACCGCGGGTGCGCGGCAGCCGTACCGCGCCGTGGTGCTGCGGGACCTGCTGCCCGCGTTCGTCTCCACGGTGCCGGTCGCGATCGGCACGTACCTCGTGTCGTGGACCGGCTGGATCGTCACGGACAAGGGCTACTACCGCAACTGGGCGGCCACCGAGGGCAAGGGCGGCAGCTTCACCTGGCTGCCGGACTGGCTGCGCAGCCTGTGGCACTACGAGCACCAGGTGTACGAGTTCCACATCGGCCTGACCTCGGGCCACACGTACGAGTCCAACCCGTGGAGCTGGATCGTGCTGGGCCGGCCCGTCTCGTACTTCTACGAGGAGGAGGCGGGCTGCACCGCGTCGGCGACGGGCAAGTGCGCCCGCGAGGTGCTGGCGATCGGCACCCC
Organism: Streptomyces clavifer; assembly: GCF_036345975.1. Lineage (NCBI taxonomy): Bacteria > Bacillati > Actinomycetota > Actinomycetes > Kitasatosporales > Streptomycetaceae > Streptomyces > Streptomyces clavifer. Next base: position 3,185,645 of record NZ_CP107793.1, read on the forward strand.
GCTGCTGTGGTGGGCGGGCTGCGTGGCACTGCTGTACGTGCTGTGGCGCTGGTTCTTCCGCCGCGACTGGCGGGCGGGCGCGATCGCCTGCGGCGTGGCGGCGGGCTGGGTGCCCTGGTTCTTCTACCAGGAGCGGACGATCTTCCTGTTCTACGCGGTCGTGTTCGTACCGTTCCTCTGCCTGGCGGTGACGATGCTGATCGGCGCCCTGCTGGGTCCCCCGGCCGGCCGGGGAAGCGAGCACGAGCCGGGTCTGAGCACCGGCGATCCGGCGGGCGAGCGCCGACGGACGGTGGGGGCGGTCGCGGCGGGGGTGCTGGTGCTGCTGATCGTCTGGAACTTCATCTACTTCTGGCCGATCTACACGGGCACGTCCCTGCCGGAGGACGCCTGGCGGGACCGGATGTGGCTGGACACCTGGGTGTGACCGGACAGGCGGGCACGAACGGCACGAGCCTCCAGGAGAGCGCTCTCGCCCGGTGCGTAGCGGTCCGATAACAACCCCCTCACCCGTCACCCCCGTCCCGTACAGTGCCGAGGACATCCCCCTTGAACACGTTCAAGGGGGACTCCTGGGGAGGGGGACCGCAGATGCGCAGTGGAGCGAAGGTCGCCGTGGTCGGCGGAGTGTTCGTGCTGGTGGCCGGCGGGATCGGTTACGGCGCGTACAGCGTGGTCGGGGGCGGCAGTGCCGGCGGTACGGAGGCCGAGGCCGCGTCCGCCGAGGTGAGAACGGGGCCACCGAGCGCGTCGGAGATAACGGAGACGTCGAAGGGCTTCCTGAAGGCCTGGGCGTCCGGCGACGCGACGGCGGCGGCGCTGCTCACCGACAACCAGACGGATGCGGAGCCGCTGCTCACGGGCTACGCCGAGGACGCCCACGTCACCGAAGCCGTGATCACACCGGGCACGGCCGTCGGCGCCAAGGTGCCGTTCACGGTGAAGGCGACGGTCTCGTACGACGGGAAGAGCAAGCCCTGGTCGTACTCCTCCGAACTGACCGTGGTGCGCGGCCGCACCACGGGTAAGGCACTCGTCGACTGGCAGCCGACGGTGATCCACCCGCAGCTGACCGAGGGTGCGACGCTGCGGACCGGTGAGTCGTCCACTGCGGCGATCCAGGCCGTCGACCGCAACGGCAAGGTGCTGGACAAGGAGAAGTACCCGTCGCTCGGTCCGATCCTGGACACCCTGCGCGAGAAGTACGGCTCCGAGGCGGGCGGCACGGCCGGTGTGGAGACCTGGATCGAGCCCGCGGACACGGCGCTCCCCGACACCACCCTGCTGACGCTCGTCAAGGGCCGGCCGGGCGAGCTGCAGACCACGCTCGACGCGAACGTCCAGGCGGCGGCGGAGACCGCCGTCAAGCAGTACGAAGGGGCGTCGGTGGTCGCGGTGAGGCCGTCCACGGGGGCGATCCGCGCGGTGGCCAACAACCCGGCGACCGGCTTCAACGCGGCGATGCAGGGCAAGCAGGCGCCCGGCTCCACGCTCAAGATCATGACGGCCGCGATGCTGCTCGAGACAGGGCAGGCCGCGGCGAACCGCCCGATCGAGTGCCCGAAGGACGTGCTGTACGAGGGCCGTTCCTTCCACAACCTGGACCACTTCGAGCTCCCGGCCACCGATACGTTCACCACCAGCTTCGCGCGCTCCTGCAACACGGCCTTCATCAAGAGGATCGACGACGTGGACGACGACTCCGCGCTCGCCAAGGAGGCCCGCGACGTCTTCGGGATCGGCCTCGACTGGAAGACCGGCGTCGTCTCCTTCGACGGCAGCGTGCCCGAGGAGGTCGGCGGGGAGGCCGCCGCCCAGTACATCGGCCAGGGCACGGTCCAGATGAACGCGCTCAACGTCGCGTCCATCACGGCGACCGCCCGCACCGGCACCTTCCGCCAGCCCGTCATCGTGCCGCGCGAGCTGGACGGCCGTCAGCTCGCCGTGGCCTCGCGGTCGCTGTCCCAGAACGTCACCCGGCAGCTGAACGACATGATGCGGGCCACCGCCTCCTGGGGCACCGGCAAGGCTGCCATGGCGTCGGTCGGCGGTGACAAGGGCGCCAAGACGGGCTCGGCCGAGGTCGACGGGCAGGGAACGTCCAACAGCTGGTTCACCGGCTTCAGCAACGACCTCGCCGCGGCGGCGGTCGTGCAGTCCGGCGGCCACGGCGGTGACGCGGCGGGCCCGGTAGTGGCGTCGGTGCTGCGGGCGGGTTCCTGAACCCGCTGCGTGCCCGGGGGCGGAACACCCGTCCCCGGGCCGGCCCGGGGACGCCGCGGCCGGTTCACCCTGGCGTGTGCGTGGCCCGGTTCACCAACGTGCGGGAATGAGCACATCCGACATCACCCCCGCCGCCGTTCCCTCCGACGCGCACCCCCGGTTCGCCGCAGCCCTGCGCGAGCTGGGCCTCGACGTCGAGGTACGCCGCTTCCCGGACGCCACCCGCACCGCGGCGGAGGCCGCGACGGCCGTCGGCTGCGAGCTCGGCCGGATCGTCAAGTCGTTGATCTCCGAGGCGGACGGCACCCCGGTCCTGGTCCTGATGGACGGCTCGTCCCGGGTGGACGTCGAGCGCGTACGCGAGGAGCTGGGTGCCGGGAAGGTGAAGCGGGCGGGGGCCGACACGGTCAGGGAGACCACGGGCTACGCGATCGGCGGTGTGCCGCCCTTCGGGCACGTGACGAGGACCCGGGTGCTGGCCGACCGCGGTCTGCTGGCACACCCGGTGGTCTGGGCCGCCGCGGGCACTCCGCACACCGTCTTCGCGCTGGACCCCGCGACCCTGATCGGGCACGCGGGCGGCACCCTGGTGGACGTGCGCGAGCAGCCGGCGTGACACCGCCGGGGAGGCGGCCACCCCTGCCGCCCGCCCCAGCGCCTGCTGGAAGGCCCCCTGCGCCGTCCGCAGTCCGCTGCTGCCGCACCGCATGCCGGAGCCGGTCAGAACTTGCCCGACTGCTCCTGGGTGCGGTGCCCCAGCCGCCTGCGGAAGTCCGCCAGGAAGCGGGTGCCGAGCGGCGGCCAGCCCCAGAAGTCGAAGGCGAGCGCGCCGAGGGCGAATCCGGGCCCGAACTCCCAGTCGGTGACCGGGGAGGAGGCTCCGCAGGCGGGGCAGGGCGCCACGCCGGTGCCCGTCTCCTTCCAGTCCTCGATGCCGTCCAGGAACGGCTGCCAGGCCTCCGGGTCGGCCTCCCACGACTCCGGGTAGTCGATGATCACGGTGGTCGTGGCGCACCGCGGGCAGGTCGCGGAGTCCGCCTCGCTCTCGCCCTGGCCGCCGACGTGGTGGTCACGACCGACAACGACCGCGACGGGGCCGGGGATCCACGACGCGTCCGAGGAGTCGGCCACCGCCCGTGCCCAGCCGGGGCCGGGCACGTATCCGACGTCGACCGACAGGCTGTACATCGCGTCCCTGGTCGTCTCGCGGGTGATCAGCCCTGCGTCGGCCATCCAGTCGACCATCCGTCCGGCGAGCGGCCCGGCCTCCTCGCCGGTCACCTCCAGATCGACGATCCGCTCGAAGAAGTCGCCCATCCACGTCTCCCGTGTCCGTGTCGGCCCGTCTCCCACCCATGATCCGGCATCGAACGGAGCGTGGCCGCGGCGTCCACCGCGGCCACGGGATCACCCGTCCCCCCGCATCGCCCTGCGGAAGCCCTCGTTGACCCCGAGCAGGCCCCCGTCCACCCGCAGCGTCGTCCCCGTGATCCAGGACGCGTCCGAGGAGGCCAGGAAGGCCACGGCCGACGCGATGTCGTCCGGGGCGCCGAGCCGGCCCAGCGGGTAGAGGGCGGTCGCCCGCGCCAGGTCGGCGTCACGGCCCGTCCACGCGTCGGTGCGGATCGTGCCGGGAGCGACGAGGTTGACCCGGACGCCGCGCGGGCCCGCGTGGCCGGCCAGCGTACGGGTGAGGCTGGCCAGCCCCGCCTTGGCGGCGCTGTAGGCGTGGCCGCCGAAGTCCTGTTCGCCGTTGACCGAGCCGATGTTGACGATCGCGCCCCGGCCGGAGGCCACCAGGTGCGGCAGCGCGGCGCGGGAGCAGCGGTAGGGACCGGTCAGGGTGACGTCGAGGGTGTGGTCCCAGGATTCGTCCGCCTCGTCCTCGAAGAGGGGTGCGTCCTCGTGGTTCGCGTAGGCGTTGTTGACCAGGACGTCGAGCCGGCCGAAGACGGCGACGGCGTGCGCGACGGCCGAGTCGACCGCCGCCCGGTCGCCCACGTCGCAGGCCAGGGAGTCGGCCCTGCCTCCGTGCTCACGTATCTCCGCGGCCGTCTTCCCGGCCCGTGCGGCGTCCAGGTCGGTGACCAGGACCGCCGCGCCCTCGGCGGCCAGCCTGCGGGCCGTGGCGGCCCCGATGCCCTGGCCCGCGCCCGTGAGGAGCGCGGCGTGTCCGTCGAAGCGTGCTGCGGAGGGAGGAGGAGTCATAGGACCGAACGTACTGCCCTGACGAGCGCCTGGGCACGGGGGTCGGCGGTGACTCCCTTCTGCAGACCGTTCGTCACATAGCCGAGTGCGATGCCCGCTTCGGGGTCGGCGAAGCCCAGGGATCCGCCGCGGCCGGGGTGGCCGAAGGAACCGGGTGCCAGGAGCGGGGCGGCCGGGCCGTGCAGCATGTAGCCGAGGCCGAAACGGGTGTTGACGACCAGGACCCGGTCCGGGCCGGCGGACTCCTCGGTGCGGGCCAGGGTGAGCGTGGCGGGAGCGAACAGCCGGTGCCCGTCGACCTCGCCGATCATCGCCGCGTAGCAGCGGGCGAGGCCGCGTGCGGTGGCGACGCCGTTGGAGGCGGGGAGTTCGGCCGCCCGGTAGGCCGGGTCGTTCTCGTCGGGGAAGGGGTCGATCGCGCCGAACGCGCGACGGGTGAGCGAGGCGGGGTCGCGGTAGGCCTCGACGACGGAGCGCTTGGGGCGCACGCGCAGGGTGCCGCCCCCGCCTTCGGTCAACGGGGTTTCCACGGGCCCGATCCGCCCGATCCGGTGCGCCTCGTCCGCCGGGAGACCGAACCAGAAGTCCAGGCCGAGCGGGCGGGCGATCTCCTCGGCGATCCAGCGGCCGATGGTGCGTCCGGTGACCCTGCGGACCAGTTCGGCGACGAGCCAGCTGTAGGTCTGGGCGTGGTACCCGTGGTCGGTGCCGGGCTCCCACAGCGGCCGTTGGGCGGCGACCGCCCGCGGCCCGGAGGTCCCGTCGACCGCCTCCTCGGGCGTCAGCGTGCCGTCGAGGGCGGCCAGCCCGGCCCGGTGGGCGAGGAGATGGCGTACGAGGACGCGTTCCTTGCCGTTCGCCTTGAACTCCGGCCAGTACGTGCCGACGGGCGCGTCCAGGTCCACCTGCCCGCGCTGGTGCAGCAGCAGCGGTACGGCTGCGGCGACGCCCTTGCCCGCCGACCGGACGATCTGGACGGTGTCGACGGCCCACGGCTCGGTGCCGTCGACATCCCTCGTGCCGGCCCACAGGTCCACGACCTTGCGGCCGTGGCGGTAGACCGTCACGGCCGCCCCCCGCTCGCCCCGCTGTTCGAAGTTCCGGACGAAGGCGTCCCGTACCGCCTCGAACCCCGGTGTCACCGTGCCCCGTACATCCACGCCTGCTCCCGCGCTCCCGCTCATGCCCCCATGGTGCATCGGACCGCGGGCCGGGCGGGGGCCGGGTCGGGTCTGTTCACGTGAGCGGTACGACGACGGAACGCGGGTCGAAGCCGAAGGGCAGCTCCAGCCGGTGTTCGCGCATCAGTTCGTCGTCGCAGAGCAGGTCCTGGGTGCGGTCGTCGGCGGCGATCACCCCGTCGCTGAGGATCACGGCCCGGGGGCAGAGCTCCAGCGCGTACGGCAGGTCGTGGGTGACCATCAGCACCGTGACGTCCAGGGAGCGCAGGATGTCCGCCAGTTCGCGGCGGGAGGCCGGGTCCAGGTTGGAGGAGGGCTCGTCCAGGACGAGGATCTCCGGCTCCATGGCGAGGACGGTGGCGACGGCGACGCGGCGGCGCTGGCCGAAGGAGAGGTGGTGCGGGGGCCGCGTGGCGTACGCCTCCATGCCGACCTGCTTGAGCGCGGTCATGACCCGCTCCTCCAGTTCGGCGCCGCGGAGTCCGGCCGCGGCGGGCCCGAAGGCGACGTCCTCGCGGACGGTCGGCATGAAGAGCTGGTCGTCGGGGTCCTGGAAGACGATGCCGACCCGGCGCCGGATCTCGGCCAGGTGGCGCTTCTCCACCGGCAGCCCGGCGACCCGGACGGTGCCGGCGCCCGCGTCGAGGATGCCGTTGAGGTGCAGGACGAGGGTGGTCTTGCCCGCCCCGTTGGGCCCGAGGACGGCGACCCGTTCGCCGCGGGCCACGGTCAGGTCGACGCCGAACAGCGCCTGGTGGCCGTCGGGATAGGCGTAGGCGAGGCCGCTGACCTCGAGGGACGGCGCGGGGGCGGTGGGCAGGCTCATACGGTCCATCCCAGCAGACATACGGCGAGGGCGAGCACGGGGAGCACGGACGCGTACGCCCACTGGGTGCGGGAGGCGGTCACCTCGTCGATCACGGGCATGCTGCCGGTGTAGCCGCGGCTGACCATCGCGAGGTGGACGCGTTCGCCGCGCTCGTAGGACCGGATGAACAGGGCGCCCATCGTCTTGGCGAGCACGCCCCAGTGCCGCACGCCGCGCGCCTCGAAACCGCGGGAGCGGCGGGCGATCGACATCCGGCGCAGCTCGTCGGTGATCACGTCGCCGTACCGGATCATGAACGACGCGATCTGGACGAGGAGCGGCGGGAGCCTGAGCCGCTGGAGGCCGAGCAGCAGGGAGCGGAGCTCGGTGGTGGAGGCCAGGAGGACCGAAGCGCCCACGCCGAGGGTGCCCTTGGCGAGGACGTTCCAGGCGCCCCAGAGACCGGGGACGCTGACGGGGACGCCGAGGAGCTCGGTCTGTTCGCCGGGTACGACGAACGGCATGAGCAGCGCGAACGCGACGAACGGCACCTCGATGACCAGCCGCTTCAGCAGGAATCCGGCGGGGATCCGGGCGGTGGCGGCGACGCCGGCGAGCAGGGCCGCGTACAGCGCGAAGGCCCAGACGGCCTCGCGCGGCGTGGAGACGACGACCACGACGAAGCAGAGGACCGCGACGAGCTTGCAGTGCGGCGGCAGGTCGTGGACCGGGGAGTGACCGTGCCGGTAGAGCTTGTGCGCGTGGCCGGCGCCCATGTCAGTCGGACCTGGTTCCGGTGGTGGTCCCGGATGCCTCGCGCGTACGCCGTCGGCGCACGGCCCAGAAGACACCGCTGCCGACGACGACGGTGACGCCGACACCGATCACCCCGGCGAGGCCGCCGGAGATCCGGGCGTTCTCGACGTCCTTGACCCCGTAGTCGGCGAGCGGGGAGTCGGCGGCGCCGTGCTCCTCGACCTTCTCGTCGATGCCCTGGTCCGCGGCGACCTTCTCCAGGCCGTCGGGGTCGGCCGACGCGTAGAAGGAGACGAAGCCCGCGAGGAGGAGTGCGGCGACCAGGCCGGCCGCCCAGACCTTCCGTGTGGAACGCGGGGCGGCCGGGGCGGGAGCGGCTGCCGGGGCGTCGACGAGTTCGCCGTCGACGCGGAGCTTGAGCGGGGCGGCGAGTCCGCGGGAGCCGTGGACGAGGTCGGGGCGGACCGCGAGGACGGCGCCGACGGTCAGCGCGGTGATCGCGGCCTCGCCGATGCCGATCAGGACGTGGACGCCGACCATCGCGGTGAGGACCTTGCCGAGGGGTACGTCGGTGGTTCCGCCGATCGCGTAGAGCAGGGTGAAGGCGACGGCGGCGGCCGGGACGGAGACCAGCGCGGCCACGAAGGCCGCGGCGGTCGTCGAGCGGCGGGTGCGGGGCAGCACGGAGGTCAGCCCGCGGAAGAGGCCGTACGCGACGACGACGGTGACGACGCCCATGACCGAGATGTTCACGCCGAGCGCGGTGAGGCCGCCGTCGGCGAAGAGGATCCCCTGCATCAGCAGGACGACGGCTATGCAGAGCACCCCGGTGTAGGGCCCGACCAGGATCGCCGCCAGAGCGCCGCCCAGGAGATGGCCGCTGGTACCGGCGGCGACCGGGAAGTTCAGCATCTGCACGGCGAAGACGAAGGCGGCGACGAGGCCGGCCAGCGGTGCGGTGCGCTCGTCCAGTTCACGCCGTGCACCCCGCAGACTGACCGCGACCGCACCCGCGGCGACGACTCCCGCGACGGCGGAGACGGGTGCATTGATGAATCCGTCGGGTACATGCATGGAGTGGCTCCGCTTCGGGGCGTTTCTGCGGGCGGGTCGGCAACCGCTCAATGATAGGGCCTTGTTGCGAACCTCTCGCAAGAGCGCAGACGACCCAACTACTTTCCTCTCTCAACGCGCCCAAATGGGAACATATGCGACATTGGATGAGGAGAGAAGTTCACACAGGAGGAGCCGGCCCATGTCCCTCGTGATCAGAGAACACGCCCGCGCCCGGCTCATCACGGACGGACCCGACCCGCGGCGGATCCCGGTGGAGCTGCGGTGCGACCCCGGGGACCCCCGGACCGTCCAGATCGGACTCCCCGGCGGCGTCGACTGGGCCTTCGGCCGCGACCTCCTGGAGAAGGGCCTGCGCTCCCCCGTCACCCGCGGCGACATACGGGTCTGGCCCTGCGGCCGGGCCCAGCTGATCCTGGAGCTGCACTCGGCGGACGGAGTGGCCGTGTTCCAGTTCGACAGGGCGCCGCTGATCCGCTTCCTGCGCCGCGTGCACGACCGGTTCGGCAGTAGCGCGGGGACCGGCGGCAGCAAGGGGACCGGCCGGGCCGCGAGCGGCGCGGGGACCGGCGGCAGAGACCGGACCAGGACGGATGCCGTCAGCGAGACCCCCGCCGGGGCGCCCGCGCCCGCCGCGTCCACCACGCGCACATGACGAGAGCCCCCGTGCCGCGTGCACGGGGGCCCTCTGCCGCTCCGGCCCCCCGTCCCCACAGGTAACCGGCGCACCGGGGCCGCGTTCCGCTCGGACGCGGCCCCGGAGTGTGTGCGGCTCGGAGCGAGCCGCGGGTCGGACGGTGCGGCTCGGAGCGAGCCGCGGGTCAGACGCGGCTCAGCTCTCGCTCCCCGCCCGCGGGGCCGCCGTCGGCGAGGTTCGCACGCAGGCCCTCACCCTCCACGTCCACGTTGGGCAGCACACGGTCGAGCCGGCGCGGCAGCCACCAGGCACGCTCGCCGAGCAGGGCGAGCACGGCGGGCACGATGGCCATCCGGACCACGAAGGCGTCGAAGAAGACCGCGATGGCCAGCGAGAAGCCGATCATCTTGATCATCGATTCGCTGGAGCCGATGAAGCCGGCGAAGACCGCGATCATGATCACCGCGGCGGCCGACACCACCCGGGCCCCGTGCCGGAAGCCGGTGACGACGGCCTGGCCGGGCGTCTCCCCGTGGACGTACGCCTCGCGCATCCGGGTGACCAGGAAGACCTCGTAGTCCATGGCGAGACCGAAGACCACGCCGACCATGAAGATCGGCATCATGCTCATGATCGGACCGGTCTGCTCGACCCCGAAGAGCGAGCCGAGCCAGCCCCACTGGAAGACCGCGACGACCGCGCCCAGGGCCGCGACGACCGAGAGCAGGAAGCCGAGGGCCGCCTTCAGCGGCACCAGCAGCGACCGGAAGACCACCATCAGGAGCAGGAAGGCCAGACCGACGACGAGCGCCAGGTAGGGCAGCAGCGCGTCGTTCATCTTCTCCGAGAAGTCGATGTTCATCGCGGTCGCACCGGTGACCAGCACGACGGCACCGGTCTCGCTCCTGACGTCCGCACCGGCGTCGCGGATCGCGTGGACGACGTCCTCCGTCTGGACGGAGCTCGGCCGGTCCTCGGGGATGACCGTGATGGTGGCGGCGTCGCCGGCCTTGTTGAAGGTCGCCGGGGTGACGGCCGCGACGTGGCCGATGCCCTCGATCTCCTGGGAGACCCGGTCGACGGCGGTCTTGCCGTCCGCGCTGCCCTTCGTGTCCACGACGACGAGCAGCGGACCGTTGAACCCGGGGCCGAAGCCGTCGGACAGCAGGTCGTACGCCTGGCGCTGCGTGGTGCTCTTCGGCTGGGAGCCGTCGTCCGGCAGTCCCATCTCCAGCGAGGCGGCCGGTACGGCGATGACACCGAGGCCGATGACTCCGGCCAGCAGCACCCACACCGGCTTGCGCAGGACGAACCGTGCCCAGCGGGTGCCCATGTTCGGCTTGGCGTCGGGCTTGTTCTCCGCCTCGGCGGCCTTGCGCGCCTTGCGCCCCATGACCCGCTTGCCCGCGAAGCCCAGCAGTGCGGGGACGAGGGTGAGCGCGATGAGGACGGCGATCGCGACCGTGCCCGCCGCCGCGGCGCCCATCTTCGTCAGCATCGGGATGTTGACGACGGCGAGCCCGACGAGTGCGATGACGACGGTCAGGCCGGCGAAGACGACCGCTGATCCGGCCGTGCCCACGGCCCGCCCGGCCGCTTCCTCGCGTTCCCGGCCCTCGGCCAGTTCGGCACGGTAGCGGGAGACGATGAAGAGCGCGTAGTCGATACCGACCGCGAGCCCGATCATCATCGCGAGCGTGGAGGTGGTGGAGCCCAGGTCGAGCACGTTGGCCAGGGCCGTGATCAGCGACACGCCGATCCCGACGCCGACGAGCGCGGTCAGCAGCGGCAGCCCCGCGGCGATCAGCGAACCGAAGGTGATGACCAGCACCACCGCGGCGACGGCGATCCCGATGACCTCGGTGGCACCGGTGTGCGGCATCACCTGGAGCGCGTCACCGCCGATCTCCACGGTCATGCCGCTGCTCCGAGCGGCCTCGCCCGCGTCCTCCAGCGCCTCCCGCGTCCCGTCGGTGAGCTCCATCGAGCTGACCTCGTAGGAGACGGAGATGTACGCCGTCGAGCCGTTCTCACTGACGGCGTTCGCCTTGAACGGGTCGGCCACGGAGGCGATCTGGTCGGAGCCGGACTTCAGCTCGGCCACGATCTTGCCGACCTCGGCCTTGTTGCCGGCGTCGGTCACCTTCTGCCCGTCGGGGGCCTTGAAGACGACCCGGGCGGTCGCGCCGTCGGCGCTGCCTCCGGGGAAGCGTTCCTCCAGCAGGTCGAAGGCCTTCTGGGCCTCGGTGCCGGGGATGGAGAAGGAGCTCGAGGTGGCGGTGGACGCGGACGCGGCGCCGAATCCGGCGAGTGCCAGCAGCGCCACCCAGACGAGGGCGACAAGGCGGCGGCGCCGGAACGTGAGCCGCCCGATTTTGTACAGGAATGTGGCCACGGAGGGGTACTCCCGGTCAGGTCGTGGAGTGGAAAAGGGCGTGAGGAACCAGCCCGACGACGAGAGCGGCGTGTCAGGTGGAGCGTCAGGGCATGGTGGAGCTCAGGGCGTGGTGGTGCTCAGGGACTGGTGGTGCTCAGGGCGTGGTGGTGCCCAGGGAGTGGTGGTACGAGAAACGGGGACGTCAGACGCCGAGGGCGGGGAACACCACGGCTTCCACGTATGCGGTGAGGAACGCCTGGTCGACCGGTCTTTCCTCGACCAGTTCCCGAGCGGCGAAGGCGCCGATCATCATGTGCGGTACATAGGGGAGCGCCGGATTGTCCGGACGCACCTCCCCCCGGTCCACGGCCCGCTGGAGCAGTGCTCCGAGACCGGTCATCTCCGGCTCGATCAGCAGCTCGCGCAGTGCCTGGAACAGATCGGGGTTGTTGTGGACGGCATGGCTCAGACCCCGCAGCAGTGCGGAGTTCTTCTCCATCTGGCAGTCGTCGGTACGCGTGAGCACGGCTTGGACGTCGCCGCGCAGCGAACCGGTGTCGATCTCGGCAAGGTGGACCGGCTTGTTGTTCCGGAGCGCCTTGACGACCAGCTCGGGCTTGCTCCCCCACTGGCGGTAGAGGGTGGCCTTGCTGGAACGAGTGCGGGCGGCAATGGCGTCCATGGTCAGGGCTTCGTAGCCGACCTCGCCGAGCAGGTCGAGCACAGCGGTGTACAGCTCGTTCTCACGTTCGGGCGTGAGTCGGGTGCGTGCCATGTGTCGACCTCCTGTTCTTGCGCCTGCTGGATCGTACGCCAGCGATCATCCACTCGACGATCAAGTGGGTGATCAACTAAACGAACGAAACTGTTTCGTACACTTTGAAGGTACCCCCTTCCCTCAGCGAAACGAAATAGTTTCGCTTGTGTCGTGCACCACAAGTTGCCGGAGGCCCTTCGCGCGGAAAGCATTGGAGGGTGAGTGACGACGTCGCGTATCTCCGTTTCCCGCACCTCCACGAGGACTTGCTCTGCTTCGCGGCCGAGGACGACCTCTGGGTCGCCCCCCTCGCCGAAGCGGGGCAGCGGCCCGGCCGTGCCTGGCGGGTGACCGTCGACCGGACCCGGGTCAGTCATCCGCGTTTCTCGCCCGACGGCAGCCGTATCGCCTACACGACCTGGCGCACGCTCGATCCAGAGATCCATCTGGCCCCCGTGGACGGGGGCCCCGCCCGCAGACTCACGTACTGGGGCTCGACCGACACCAGGGTCTGCGGGTGGAGCCCCGACCCCGGTGACAGCTCCCAGATCCTCGCCGTGTCCTCGCACGGCCAGCCGTTCTCGTACTTCTCGTGGGCCTACAACGTGCCCACCGACGGCAGCCCCGGCGGCAAGCTGCCCTGGGGCCCCGTCTCCGGCATCGCCGTCGCCGACATCGACGGGGAGCGGCGCACCCTGCTGCTCACGGGCACACCGCCGCACGAACCGTCGGCGTGGAAGCGCTACCGGGGCGGGGCGACCGGGCGGCTGTGGCTGCACGGCGAGCGGCTGCTCCCCGACATCGGCGGGCATCTGGAGGCGCCGATGTTCGTCGGACGGCGCATCGCCTTCCTCTCCGACCACGAGGGCGTCGGCAATCTGTACTCCTGCCTGATGGACGGCGGCGACCTGCGCCGCCACACCGACCACGACGCGTTCTACGCCCGGCACGCGTCCAGTGACGGCAGCAGGGTCGTCTACCAGTGCGCGGGCGATCTGTGGCTGGTCGACGACCTGGAGTCGCCGGACGCGGTACCGCGGAAGCTGGAGGTGCGGCTCGGTGGGCCGCGCACGGGCCGGCGCACCTACCAGGTGCCGGCCGCGAGCCATGTCGACTCGCTGTCCGTGGACGAGACGGGCCGGGCGAGCGCAGTCTCCGTGCGCGGCAGCCTGTACTGGCTGACGCACCGCGACGGGCCCGCCCGCACGATCACGGACACCCCCGGGGTGCGGGTCCGGCTGCCGGAGATGCTCGGCAGCAGCGGCAAGGTCGCCTACGTCACGGACGCGGACGGCGACGACGCGATCGAGATCGCCTATCTCCCCCGGGCCAGCGGCGACCGCGAGCCGCGCAGGCTGGCCATCGGGCAGCTGGGCCGGGTCCACGAGATCGTCTCGGACCCGGAGGGCGAGCGGCTGGCCGTCGCGTCGAACGACGGCCGTCTGCTGCTCCTGGACACCACGGACGAGGAGACCGCGGGCCTGGCCGGGCTCACAGCCCTGACCGACACCCCGGACCCGGGCGGTGCCGGAGAGCCGGCGGACACCCCGGACCCTGCCGGTGCCGGAGCACCGGTGGGGGCCCCCGACGTGGCGGGCGCCGCGACCGGGCCCGCTCCCGCCGCCCCCGCACCGGACGTGGTCACCGAGCTCATCCGCTCGCTCAACGGCCCCGTCCGCGACCTGGCGTTCTCGCCGGACGGAGCCTGGCTGACCTGGTCGCACCCGGGCATCGGCCGGTCGCTGCGGCAGATCAAGCTGGCCAGGATCACCGGCCCCGACGCCCCGGTGACAGTGGATGTCACCAACGGCCGTTTCGAGGACGAGAACCCCGTCTTCACCGGGGACGGCCGCTATCTCGCCTTCCTGTCCTGGCGCGGTTTCGACCCGGTGTACGACGTCCACACCGGCGACCTCTCCTTCCCGCTGGGCTGCCGCCCGTACCTCGTGCCGCTCTCCTCGGCCACCCCGTCGCCGTTCGCCCTGCTCCCGGACGGCAGGCCCGCGGCGGGCGGCCTGGACCCGGTGGACATCCCCGAAGGCACGGTCGAGGGGACGACGGTCACGGTGGAGTTCGAGGGCCTGGAGAGCCGGGTGACGCCGTTCCCCGTCTCCGCTTCCAAGTACTCGGCGCTGCAGCCCGTGAGCGGCGGCGGCCTCGTCTGGCTGCGCTGGCCGATCTCCGGCGCCCTGGGTGAGACGTTCGCGAACCCGGCGGACATGTCGGGCCGGCCGACCCTGGAGCACTTCAACATCGCCAAGGCCCGCAGGACCGAACTGGTCGACCACCTGGACTGGTTCGCGGTCAGCGGGGACCGGACCCGGCTGGTCGTCATGGACGACGGCGAACTGCGCGCCGTACCGTCCAACGAGCCCGGCGACAACGACTCGACGGTCTATCTCGACCTGCGCCGCATCCTGCACGACGTGGACCCGGCGGCCGAATGGCGTCAGGCGTACGGCGAGGCGGGGCGCATCATCCGGTCCTACTTCTGGGAACCGGACATGTGCGGCATCGACTGGGACGCCGTGCTCGACCAGTACCGGCCCCTGGTCGAACGGGTCGCCTCCCCCGACGAGTTCGCGGATCTCCTGCGCGAGGTCGTGGGCGAGCTGGGCACCTCCCACGCGTACGTCTCGCCCGCCCGCCGCAACGAGGGGCCGCCCCACTACCAGCGGGCGATCGGGCTGCTGGGCGCGAACCTCGTGTGCCGGGACGGCGACTGGACGGTGCGGCGGATCCTGCCCGGCGACTCCTCGGACTCCAAGGCCCGTTCACCGCTCGCCGGTACGGGCATCCGGGAGGGTGCGGTCCTCACCCATGTCGACGGCCGGCCGGTGGACCCGGTGACCGGCCCCTACCCGCTGCTGACGGCCGCGGGCGGCACCACGGTCGAGCTCACGTTCCGCCCGGCGGGCGGGGAGTGCGGCGGCCGGTCCCGCCGCATCGCGATCGTCCCCCTGGTCGACGAACGGCCGCTGCGCTACCAGGACTGGGTGGCCAAGCGCCGCGAGGTCGTACGGGACCTGAGCGGCGGCAGGTGCGGGTATCTGCACATCCCCGACATGGGCGGCTCGGGATGGGCCCAGTTCAACCGAGACCTGCGGCTGGAGGTGTCGCGTCCGGCCCTGATCGTGGACGTACGCGGCAACGCGGGCGGCCACATCAGCGAGCTGGTCGTCGAGAAGCTGACCCGCACGATCCTCGGCTGGGACCTGACGCGCAACGCGCAGCCGGTCTCGTACGCGTCCAACGCGCCCCGGGGCCCGGTGGTGGCCCTCGCGGACGAGGCGACGTCCTCCGACGGCGACATGATCACGGCCGCCTTCCGGCTGTTGAAGCTGGGGCCCGTGGTGGGCCAGCGCACCTGGGGCGGCGTGGTCGGCATGACCGGGCGTCACCGTCTCGGCGACGGGACGGTGATCACGGTGCCGATGAACGCGGCCTGGTTCGACACGTACGGCTGGTCCGTCGAGAACCACGGCGTCGAACCCGACGTGGAGGCGCTGCGAACTCCCCTGGACTGGGCGGAAGGCCGCCACGCGGTCCTCGACGACGCGGTGCGGGTGGCCCTGGCCCTCCTGACGGACCACCCTGCGGCCACGCCCCCCACCTACGCCACGGCCCCGGTCCTCCGCCGCCCCCCACTCCCCCCGAGGTGACCCGCCCCCAGCAGCCCGGGCAGCCCCCCGCCCCGCCCAACCCCGCAGGTGCGCACGGCGCTTGAGGGCATCGGCCCGCGGAGAAGGGGCGCACCCGGTCCTCCGGATGCGCCCCTCGCAGCGGCGCGGACGCGTCAGACGCTCCGCGCCGCCCGCCTCACGTCAACGCTCGAAACGCTCACGCGTACGGTCCGCCGCGTCCTGCGCCCGCTCCCGCACCCCGGACTGGTCCGAGCCGCGGTCCGACCGCTCGCCCGGGGCACCGGCGGGACGCTTCTGCGCCCCGTCCCGCCGGTCGGCCGGCTTCTTCTGCTTGGCCTGGTCGGCGAGCTCCTGCGCCTTGTCCTTGAACTGGTCTGCGATGCCCATGCTGTTCACTCCTATGTGGGTGCGTGGGGGGGCCCCGTAAGGGCCTCGCTCAGACTTACACACCCGGACATCAGCCGCATTTCGATCATTTACGCTGCGTGCGCGCCTCTTGATCCGCCGCACCACCGGCCCCCACGAGCCCTGTGCTCACACCCTCGAGCCGAGGCCCGAACCGCTCCATCTCCCGCTGCCCCACGGCCCTGATCAGCATCGGCAGACAGCCCCGGACCGACTGCATCCCGCGCAGCCACCACTGCGCGTACACGTGCGCGGACCGCCGCTCGATCCCGGCCACGATCCGGTCCACCGCCGGGCCCAGCGGATACGTACGGTTCGTCGGCCACGGCAGCCGCTGCCGCAACTCCCGCATGACGTCGTCCTCGTCGGCACCGCGCACCATGTCGGTGTCGGTCCAGGACAGGTAGCCGACCCCGACCTTCACCCCCCGGTAGCCGACCTCCGCGCGCAGGCTGTGCGCGAAGGCCTCCACACCGGACTTCGACGCGCAGTACGCGCTCATCATCGGCGCCGGGGTGATCGCGGCCAGCGACGCTATCTGGAGGAAGTATCCGCGGCTCTCCATGAGCACCGGCAGGAACGCCCGCCCCGTGACCGCGCCACCGATCAGGTTCACCTCGATGACCCGGCGCCACGCGACGGGATCGGAGTCCACGAACGGCCCGCCCGAGGCGACCCCCGCGTTGGCGACGACGATGTCGACCTTCCCGAAGCGCTCCTTGACCTCACGGGCGACCTGGGCCATCGCCTCGTGGTCGGTGACATCGGCGTACCAGTGGTCGCTCTCCGCGTGCAGCCGCTCGGACACCGCTTTCAGCTCGTCCGGTTCCAGACCGACGAGGGCCAGCTTGGCACCGCGTGCCGACAGCTTGCGGGCCAGCAGTTCGCCCACACCGCGTGCCGCGCCCGTGACGACGACGACCTGTCCTTCGAGACTCCGCCTGGTACTCATGCGACCTCCTCCTCGCTCACGGCCTGCGCCGCACTGTCCACAGTGACGTAGGCGGCCACCAGCTCACGAAGTTTCGCGGTGACCACCTCGGGTGCCTCGACGGGCGTCATGTGCCCCATGCCGGTCAGCTCGGTGAGTCCCAGGCTCCGGGGCAGTGCCGCCTCGACGGCCCGCGCGTGCACGGGCGGCGTCAGCCGGTCCTCCGTACCCGCGATGACCGCGGTCGGCAGCCGCAGCTCCCGCAGCCGCGCCTCGAGATCGAGCTCCCCGAGGACCTGGCCCCAGGCCATGCGTGCCTTGCGGGGACACGCGTGCACGATCCTGGCACAGGCGTCCACCCGCTCCGGGGACGAACCGCGGCCCATCGTGACGTACCTGAGAATCACCTTCGACATCCCCGTGACCGGCCCGAGCGGTGCCGGAGCACCGAGGATCTTCGCGGTCAGCCGCGTGCGGAGGGCGCCGGCCCGCATCGGCAGCACCAGGGACTCGGCGGTCAGCCGCGAACTGCCGGTGCTGCACAGCAGGACGGCCGCCCCGTGCTCGCGCACGGCGGCCCGGCCGGCCGCCGCCATCAGCGTCATCCCTCCCATGGAGTGGCCGCCGAGCACCGCCTTCTGCCCCGGTGCGAGCGTGGCCCTCAGTACGGCTTCCAGGTCGTCGGCCAGCGCCCGCGTGCTGTATCCGCCCGGACCCGGCTCCGGGGTGCGGCCGTGCCCCCGCTGGTCGTAGACGACGACCCGGTGGTCCACCGCGAGGTCGCGCACCTGAGCGGCCCAGAAGTGGGTGTTGCAGGTCCAGCCGTGCGCCAGGACCACGGCGGGGGCGTCGTCGGGCCCGTGCAGCTCGACGTGGAGGGACGACCCGTCGGCGGAGAGGGCGGTCAGTTCGCGGACGGGCACGGGCGGCGCGTCCGTGCGGTGCAGCAGCCGGCTCATCGGACAGCCTCCTCGGTGACGGGCTTCTGGTCGGCGCTGGGGGCGGGTGGCCGGACGACCTCGTACTCCCCGAGGTCGACGGTGCGTGTGGCCCGCCGGAATTCGGCCGTGGTCCCCGGCCAGACCGTGGTGTTGCGCCCGTCGGCGTCCAGGTACCAGCTGGTGCAGCCGCCGGTGTTCCAGACGGTGCGCTTCATCCGCTCCTGGACGCGCCGGTTCCAGGCGCCGACGGCGGAGGTCCGCGCGCCGAGTGCCGCGCGCCCGCCCAGGACGTCCAGCTGGCGCAGGTAGTCGGCCATGTAGTTCAGCTGGGACTCGATCATCAGGATCATCGAGGAGTTGCCGAGCCCGGTGTTGGGGCCGATGACCGTCATCCAGTTGGGGTAGCCGGCCGCCGTCGCGCCCCGCAGCGCCTGCATGCCGTCCTTCCAGGACTCGGCGAGCGTGATGCCCTCCGCGCCGATGACCCGGTCCGCGATCGGCATGTCCGTCACGTGGAAGCCGGTGCCGAGGACGATCACGTCGGCCTCGGTCTCCGTGCCGTCCGAGGCGACCAGGGTGGAGCCCCGCACCTCGGCGAGACCGGAGGAGATCACGTCCACGTTCGGCCGGGCCAGCGCCGGATAGTAGGCGTTCGAGAGCAGGATGCGCTTGCAGCCGATGCGGTACGAGGGGGTCAGCCTGGCCCGCAGTTCCGGGTCCTTGACCGCCCGGGCCATGTTGGCCCGGGCTATCCGCTCGACGATGCCCAGCTGGTCGGGATGCTTGGTGAAGGCGCCGACCTGCAGCTCCCGGATGCCCCAGAGCAGTCCGCGGCGCGCGGTCCCGGTGAACGGAAGCGTGCGGTGCAGCCATTTCTCCGCCCCGCTGATGGCCCGGTCCATGCGCGGCATCACCCAGGGGGGCGTCCGCTGGAACAGCGTGAGCGCGGCCACGTGGGGCTGGATCTCCGGCACGATCTGGATGGCGGATGCACCGGTGCCGATGACGGCGACGCGCTGACCGGTCAGGTCGTGGTCGTGGTCCCACTGCGCCGAGTGGAAGACCTTGCCGGGGAAGTCGGCGAGCCCGGGTATGTCCGGAAGCTTCGGGTCGGAGAGCGGGCCGGTCGCGGAGACGACGACGTCGGCGGTGACCGTGGTGCCGTTCGCCGACTCGATCACCCAGTACAGCCGGTCGTTGTCCCAGCGCATGACCGTGACCTCGTGGTCGAACCTGAGGTGCGGGCGCAGCCCGAAGGTGTCGGCCACGTGCTCCAGGTAGGCCCTGATGTGCTCCTGCCCCGAGAAGGTGCGCGGCCAGTCGGGGTTGGGCGCGAACGAGAAGGAGTAGAGGTGGGACGGTACGTCGCAGGCACAGCCCGGATAGCTGTTGTCGCGCCAGGTGCCACCGACGGATCCGGCCCGCTCGAGAACCAGGAAGTCGGTGATGCCCTCGCGGCGCAACCGGACCGCGGCTCCGAGGCCCCCGAATCCGGATCCGATCACCGCCACTCGTACATGCTCGTGCTGGGCCATGCTGCCGCCTCCCCGCGGTACGTACGCGACTCTGCCAGCAATCACTGGCGTTGTTGGGAGGGTAGAGCAGCTCCGTACTGATGGGTAGGGGGCGGGGCAAGGAAAGTTACCGGCGGTACAACATAGGGTGCGGGTGTGGCTGAAGGACGCGAGCACCGCGAATACCGCATGGAGGAGCTGGCCCGCGAGGCCGGCATCACCGTGCGCACCCTGCGCTTCTACCGGGAGCGCGGGCTGATCCAGCCGCCTCGCCGCGAGGGCCGTATCGCCTGGTACGACGACCACCACCTCGCCCGGCTGCGCACCATCACGGGCCTACTGGACCGCGGCCACACCCTCAACGGCATCGCCGACCTGGCCGCCACCTTCGACAGCGGCCGCGACGTCGCCGAGGTGCTGGGCCTCGGCGAGCCGACCGAGGAGACCCCGGTCCGGCTCACCCCCGAGAAGCTCGCCGACTACTTCGCGGACGAGGCCACGGCGGAGAACCTCTCCGCCGCCCTCGACCTGGGCTATCTCGCCACCGACGGCGACGAGATCGTCCACATCAGCCGCCGCCTGCTGGAGGTGTCGGCGGAGCTCGTGCGGGAAGGGGTGCCGCTCTCCGCGGTGCTCTCCTCCGGCCGCCTGGTCCGCGAGCACGCCGACGCCCTCGCCGCCCACTTCGTCCGCGTGCTGCGCACCCACGCGGCGGACACCGATCCGGACCAGCTGCGCACGCTCGCCCACGCGGTGGTGGACGCGGAGCTGTCCATGGCCCTGGACCGGCAGCTGCGCGACGACGACGCACCCCGCCCCGCGCCCGACCTCCGCGGACAGGACACCTAACGCTCGTACGTGACCGTCACGGGTGCGTGGTCGCTCCACCGCTCGCCGTGCGTGGCGGCGCGCTCCACCCACGCCTTGACCGCCCGGCCGGCGAGTCCGGGCGTCGCCACCTGGTAGTCGATGCGCCAGCCCGCGTCGTTGTCGAAGGCCCGCCCGCGGTAGGACCACCAGGAGTACGGCCCCTCCTCGTCCGGGTGCAGGGCGCGGACGACGTCCACGTACGCGGCCTCGTCGAAGACCCGGGTCAGCCACTCCCGCTCCTCGGGGAGGAAGCCCGAGTTCTTCTTGTTGGCCTTCCAGTTCTTGAGGTCGGCCTCCCGGTGGGCGATGTTCCAGTCGCCGCAGACCACGACCTCGCGCCCCTCGGCGGCGGCCCGGCCCTTCAGCCCCTGGAGATAGGGGAGGAAGGCCGCCATGAAGCGCTCCTTCTCCTCCTGCTTCTCGGTGCCGACCTCACCGGAGGGCAGATACAGGCTGGCGATCGTCACGCCGGGCAGGTCCACCTCGACGTAGCGGCCGGAGGCGTCGAACTCCTCGCTCCCCGGCACCCCGAACCCGCCGAAACCGACCTGGACGCGCTCCGGCGCCTGCCGCGTGAAGACGGCGACTCCCGCGCGCCCCTTGGCCGCGGCCGGGGCGTACACGACGTGCCACCCCTCGGGCTCACGCAGCTCTTCGGGGAGCTGCTGCGCTTCGGCACGGACCTCCTGGAGACAGACCGCGTCGGCCTCGGTCCGCCCCAGCCACTCGCCGAAACCCTTCTTCGCGGCGGCACGGAGCCCGTTCACATTTACCGTGGTGACAGTCAGCATCCCCGTAGGGTACCGAGGCACACTAGTGCATAGCTGTACCATGACTCGCATGAATATCCAGCCTCGGTCGTTCGACCACCCTGACGCCGTGAAACTCAACGACCAGGTGCAGCTCGAATACGCCGAGCGCTACGGCGACGAGGGCGATGTCACACCGCTCGACCCCACCATGTTCGATCCGCCGCGCGGGCTGTACCTGCTCGCCTACGACGACCGGGACGAGCCCGTGGCCACCGGCGGCTGGCGCACCCAGGACCGGAACCCCGAGGGCTACTCGGACGGCGACGCCGAGATCAAGCGGATGTTCGTCATACCCGCAGGACGCGGCCATGGCCTGGCCCGGCGCATCCTCGCCGCCCTGGAGGCCGACGCCCGGGCCGCGGGACGCACCCGCATGGTCCTGGAGACCGGCGACAAGCAGCCCGAGGCGATCGCCCTGTACACCTCCAGCGGCTACACGCCCTGCGCGAAGTTCGGCCACTACCGCCTGTACGAGAGCAGCATCTGCATGGCCAAGCCGCTGGGGCGGCCTTCCTAGGGAACCCGTGCCACACCCACGTAGAACCCGCTCCGCTCGTACACCGGCGCGGACTCGTCCCGGTGCCACTCGGTCGCCGACACCAGCCCCGGCGCGACGAGCTCCAGCCCGTCGAAGAACGGCTCGACCTCGCTGCGCGTACGCATCCGCAGCGCGATGGCCCCCTTCCTGTACGCGGACTCGGTCTCCTGCCGGAGCTCCGGGTGCTGGTCCGCCGTCCCGTGCGAGAGGACCAGATAGCTTCCCGAGGGCAGCGTTGCGACCAGTCGGCGAGCGATGCCGTACGGGTCCTGGTCGTCGGGCAGGAAGTGCATCAGCGCGATGAGCGACAGGGCCACGGGCCGGCCGAAGTCCAGGAACTCCGCCGCCCGTTCGAGGATCGTCTCCGGTCGCCGGACATCCGCGTGGATGTAGTCGGTCGCCCCCTCGGGGCTGCTGATCAGCAGCGCTTCGGCGTGACGCAGGACGATGGGGTCGTTGTCCGCGTAGACCACACGGGATCGGGGCGTGACGGCCTGGACGATCTGATGGAGATTCGGCGCGGTGGGGATGCCGGTGCCGATGTCCAGGAACTGGTCGACTCCCTCCCGCGCCAGCCAGGCGGACGCCCGGTGCATGAACGCCCGGTTCCGCGCCGCGTTGGCGCGCGCTTCGGCAGGCAGCTTCTCCCCGACCTCCTGGTCGACCGGATAGTTGTCCTTGCCGCCCAGGAGCCAGTCGTAGACACGCGCCGGATGGGGCTTGCTGGTGTCGATGCGGGAGGTGGGTATACCGGCAGTCACAGGACGCCCTCCGTACGGACCCGAACAGTCAACCACGCATCCGGCCTGCACACACCTCAACTGCGTTCGTCGCAGGGGCGGATGAGCGAGGACGCCCCAGGTTACCGGGTGGTCGCCCCGGCGCGCGCAGCCCTTTCGCGCAGAAGACGACCTGATCCCGGCCCGGACGGTCGTACCCGGCTGCCCCGGTCCGGGGTCATGTCAGCGTGCGTATCCGGCCCGGTCCTGGGGCGGGACCTCCGTCGGCGACCGTCCGAGGCCGCTGCGGCCGCAGGACGACCTCGCTGCCGATCGGGATGAAGCCGCAGGCCAGAAACGCGCGGAGCGAGCGGGCGTTGCCGGGGGCCACGGCGGCGAAGACCGGCTCGCCCTCCGGTACGAGGGAGAGGGCGTCGGCGAGGAGTCCGCGCCCGTGGCCTCGGCCGGCGTGGTGGGGAGCGTGGAGTTCGATGCCCAGCTCGCGTCGCCCGGCCAGGCCGTGGGCCAGGGTGACCAGTCCCCGCTCGTCGCCGTGGACCGTGACGTCGGCCCGCAGTGCGCGGGCGTACAGGACGCGCGGGTGGCCGGCCCCCTCGTCCGCCAGCCCGGCCAGACGCGGGGTGCCGCCGGTGCCGCGGGCCGTGAGGGTGACGTCGGTGACGCCGATCAACCCGCCGGGGCCGGCGAGGTGGCGGAGGAAGTCGGGCGCCAGGGAGCCACCGAAGCCGTCGGCCGCACGGGCGTGCACATCAGCGGCGGCCAGGCAGGTGGCAATGACCGCGTGCCCCGTGAAGGCGACGGAGCACTCGAGGCCTCCGGGCAGCGGCGGCAGCACCGTCACGCCGCCGTCGCACGGGGGAAGCGGCCGTCGGCGGCGTCGGTGAAAGCGGCCAGGAGCGGGTGCGGCTCAGTCACTGGCGGGTACGTACGTGGCGAGGAAGTCCAGCAGGGCGGCATTGAAGCGTCCGGGCTGTTCGACGCCGGGCAGATGGCCCGCCCCCTCGATGACGGTCATCACCGCGTGGGGGACGAGCCGGTGGATCGCCTCGGCGTCCGCGACAGGGGTGTAGGCGTCGTCCGCGCCGACGACGATCCATACCGGCACCCGGACGTCCGCCAACGTGGCCCGGTAGTCGGGGCGTTCGGCCCGGCCTCGCAGTGCTGCTGCGGCGCCGCGGGGATCGGTGGCCCGCATCATGCCCAGGACGCGTGCGGCGACGTCCGGCATGGCCTCGACGTTGTAGGCGGCGAGCATCTTGGCGATCACCTCACCCGCGTAGCCGTCCATGCCCTCGGCGAGCAGCCTGTCGGCCAGGCGGTTGCGGAACTGCCTGCCCTCCTCGGTCTCCGCGGGAGCGGAGGTGTCGGACAGGATGAGGCCGCGCACCAGCTGCGGGTGACGCCGCTGGAACTCCATGGTGATCTGCCCTCCCATGGAAACGCCGCCGACCACCGCCTCGTCGATGCCCAGGTGGCCGAGGAGCGCGGCGAGGTCGTCGGCGAAATCGGAGAGGAAGACCTTTCCCGGGGTGACACCGCTGCGGCCGTACCCGCGCAGATCGGGGGTGACGACCCGGTGTCCGGTCTCGGTGAGCGCCGCGACCTGCGGCGCCCACAGGGTGCGGTCGAAGGGGTGGCCGTGGATCAGGAGAACCGGCGGACCGGCCGAAGGCCCGGAGTCGTCGTAGCCGATCGTGACGCCGCGCAGGTCGATGGCATTCATGCCGGGCACCCTAGCCCCGTGATCGGCAGGCGCACACAGGGATTCCGGCTGCGGATCGGGCCGCCCCTCCGGCACGCGCGGCAGGGGCAACCGCACGTGGCGTCGGTTGGCCGGGCATGCCCCTGTGAGAGCCATCCACCGCGGAATGCGCTTCAGTCCGTGGACACGGGCACTGCGGGCACTGCGGGAAAGGCTCACTGCCCGCCGAGTCCGATCAGAGCGGAGACGTACAGGCTGCCGGACACCGTGGTGAGCAGGAAGGCGAGAACCGTGTGGACGACGAGCCCCCGCCCCGGGGCAGGATCCAGGTGTGCCCGGGCCGCACGGCTCACCCGAGGCACGTGGGCACCCCGCGCGGCGTTCGCGTCCGCCTTCTCGATCGCTCGGCGCAGCTTGCCGACGCTTCTGTCGGTCGTGAGTCCCAAGCGCGTGCCGTGAATGTCGCGCACCACCACGGTGCGGTGGGCACCGCCGTACGAGAAGGTTGTCAGGAGCCGGACCGTGCTGATCCGATTCAGGTCGACGGACCGTTCGCCGGTCAGGGTGCGCGCGATCAGGCGCGAGGACGAGTGCCGGTACGGTGCCCGCTCCTCACAGAGTGCGGGGAGGAGCAGGAAGCCGGCGATCACGGTCAGTAGACCGAGCACGATCGGTGCGCCTTCGGGAACCGCCCCCGCCCGGGCCAGTCCGTAGCCGCCGAAGGGCAGGAGCAGGACCGCCACGACCAGCCCCGTTCCCATGCGCGCACGGGCCGCACTGCGGGCGATGATCGTTTCCACTGACGTCTCCCTTCTCCGGTGGGCACCATCATGCTGCGCGGCAGATCTCGCCGCATTGCCGGTGCCCGGCAGTCTTCGGCACGGGATACGTCGAGGGACAGCCCTACGATCAGGGGGACTTGGTATGGGGACCGTTCGAGATCGCGCCTGACCAGCAGTCACCACCCAAGTGTGCGGTCGAGCCGGACCGCTGCAGATCACCTGGGTTGCGCCAGGGGGTGCCAGGGTCGCGACGGGTGGCGGACGCGGTCAGGTCGTGTGGCTTCCGGCAGTGCGTCCGAGGGAAAGATCCACCCAGATCAGGCGTCCGGCGGGGTCGGTGAGGGCTTGCACGTCATCCCGTGGTGCTTCGGCCGCAGGTCGGGCACCGCCGGCGCGAACCGATCCGGCGACGGCGACGGCGACCTGCGAGAAGACCGGAGAGATGCCACAGAGGGCGTGGGACACATCGATGCGTCGGGGTCTGCCCTGATCGAACGAAGTTGAGAACTCGGGGAAGGGGAGACAAGCACGCGGAAGCTCCTGGCGGACTCGTGACCTTGGCCGTGAATCCGCCCACCAGGCGCTCTCTTCATGCCTGCCGCTGCGGCTGCCGGCCCAACCACCCGCGGGGTCGACAGAGTTCACCGGCCCTGAACCGGCGAATCACCGCCGCCCTCGAACGTCTCGCACCCCTCCCCAACCCCGACCGGCCCGCAACGTCCACCGTCCCGACGACAACATCACCCGCCCCGGGCAGTGGAACCCGGCGCCCACCCGATGCGACAGGCGGGCAGCCGACCTGCTCACCATCAACTCCGGAAAGCGAAAGGACCCACCGACTCCATCGGCGGGGACCTTCACGAAAGATCGAGGCAGGGCTCCGGTGATCAGAGTCCCGGCCTGTAGCGGAAATGATGCTTCGGCAGGTGTGTCACACTCTCCTGCTCTGCCTTGCGAGATTCGATTGAATTTGGCTCATGCTGTCCTGCCATCCCGCCATCTCGTCGATGATTTTAGTGAGCAGTATCGAACGTTCCCGCCCTGGCATCTGATCCTGCTGATTAAAGGAATGGCCCCGCCTGCTGATTTTTTCTTCCAGCCTTTCGGCAGAACGGCTTATACTCAGGAAGGCGTTCAGGAGTTCATCGTCACGGTCCGTCCACATGCGGCGCCTGTCATGCTTCAGCGACTCCATACCTTGAGCGTTGTAGTCGGCTTGGGCGCGAAGCTCCGCCACGCCGCTGTGGAGGCGCGTCATCTTGTCCCCGACGTGCTTGAGGTCGAGCTGGGAGTAGGACCCGTATGGGTCGTCGATGTTGTAGGGGACTCCGAAGTTCTGGGCAATGTCCATCACCTCGTGGAGAGTGTGGTAGGCGAATTGGGTTGTGTGGTCGAAATCGGTCCGCCAGAAGGCGAAAATTCCCCAGCCGAGCGCTGCGATTTCCTCTGGCGACGCTCCACTGGAAGCCGCCATCTTGAACATTCGAGCGGCCGTGTACGACTGGCCGGCCCAGACCGGCCTGTCCCTCGAACGCGCCAGCGTTGTCGTAGGAGAGTTCTCGTTCCGAGTCGAGGCGTGAGTCTTCGGCTCTCCCCTGTCGTTGACCTTTGGCGCTCCGTTCGCATGCAGGAGCGGGTTCTGCCCCCGGTCCACCGAAGTGACCCGGCGTCCTCGGTGGTCGAAACCTGTCGTGCTCTGGGAGTCCTGCGCATTGATCTCGGGGACTGCCTCCTTGCCCTTCGTCGGAGGGGTGTGGCGCGAGTGGCCGAAATACTCCGAAAGGTCGTGCAGGGCAATCATCTTCTCGCGCAGTTTGAAATTCTCCGGCTCCTTCATCACCTCATACAGACCTCCGCGTTCCAAGATCTTGGCGTCGAGATGCGTGCCCCTGAAAGCTGGATTGATCCCACCGTCAAAGTGGGTGATATATGCGCCGACGGGACGTCCGGCCTGACCGTCGGGGTCCCTCTTTCCGTTCTCCACGCGTTGTGATTCCACGTGCGCCAGACCGGTTTTGAGCTCCTTCTTCATGACGTGGATTTCACGGTCATCCATCATTCTTGTCTCTTGCACAGCTTTGGTGTAGCGATACATGCGCCTCAACAGAACGTTCAAGTACCGATCCAGGTTGACGTCCACATGCATGGCCTGGGCGTTATTCTTCTCACGCCTCCTGTTATCCTTCGCATAAACCCAACCCATGAGGTTGCGCGCAAGTTCCGTGTAATTGTTTACCTGAATGTCATGGTTCTTCCGGCCGAAGTCCTGATTCTTTCCGACTATGCCTTGCAGGACTGGATGGTAATAATTTTTGGCCCCGATGGGGTTGACGATGATCTTAGCCAGCTGCCATTTGATTCTTTGAGCCTCGTTGGCGAACTTTGCGCGCTCCTGCGGAAGAAAGTCGTTAGCCGCCTGATTGTTGAAAAAATAGGTGACCTCGTCCGTCATTTGCATCAGGACTTGTTGATGGAAATTCGGGGCAACGGTAGATATCTTCCTGTTGTACTCTGCCGTGAAGTCCCTGTCGCCGACCTTGAGTGCACGCTGCACGCCCACCGCATCCGAATGTGCGCTGCCACAAGAATCTGCCTCCTTGCGCGAGACAGTCGGACCGCTGTTGCTTCCCGACTCCGCCGAGGGAGCCGGAGCGCTCATAACGCGCTCAGCGGTTGCGTCCGCCGCAACCTCCGACGGACCGTCCACCTCTGAAACGCTGACGTCACCTCCGTATGGGACAGACTTGAAGGCCGAGCCCTTCTTGTTCTCTACGTAATGGGCAAGCTCGTGGGCAACGACTTTCTTGTCCTGATCAAATCCCTGATTGAACACTACGTGATTTTTCACAGTGTAGGCTTGCGCCTGCAGTTCATTCGCAGAATGTGCCGCCTCGCGGCCTGTGTGAAAGCGCACGCCGCTGAAGTCTGCCCCATCACCGAAACGGGTTTCCATCTCCTCGCGCAGATCGGGGCTCATACGCTCCCCTGTCGAGCGGAGCACCTTGTGAATAGTCATTGGCTGCTCGGCTTCGGTGTTCCTCTCCACCTCTTCATCGGCGCGAGCTGCCAGTTCGGCAGAGCGGTGGATAAAATTACTCACTGCCGCATTACCGGCGCTGCGCTGCAGAGAAAAGATGTCACCGAAATCGCTCATTCCCACCGAAGAGCCGGACCGGGGCGTCCGCTCCCTCAGCGGAGCCTCCGTTCCATCCAGGGACCTTTGTACGTTTTCGTGTCCACAACCAGCGGAATGCTGATGATCGTCGCGACTCGAACTGAAGGCAGGGACTGCCCTGGATCGCTGTACCAAAGTCGTCACAGCGCTATTGCCTGCGAGCCGCTGCAGTGCGAGCAACCCCGCTGGGGCCTGTGCGGACTTCTGCGCCTGAGCAGGGGTTCGACCCACGTTCACCTGCTGTTTTGCCTCTTCAAGTGAGCCCATAATCCGTCTCCCGTACTGTCTGCCGATCCTTTATGGCATGCGTAGTACGGGATGGCGTCCATGCGGAAGGGCCAACAGGGCAAAGGATCGGGCAGCCCTGCAGCTGCCTCGGCGCCCGTCCTTCGAGTGAGCGATGGCGCGTGCGAGGCGACGGTGCCGCTCACCCGGAGGACCTGAGCTGCTTCCAACCTGTCTGCGACGGCCGCCGGTTGGGCGGTACCGCAATGCGACAAGGCTCTTCGCAGGAGGTGTCACGACCAAGATCCACCGTGCCCCACCAGACGCTTCGCGTGCTTGTCCCCCGTCGTCGACTGATCTGTCCAGCCGCACCGTGCGGTACCTGAGTGTTCGGCCGCGTGCCCGGGGGCAGGAGATCGGCACGTGCCGGCAGCGTCCGCCCGCAGGCCGACAGGCCCTGCTCACCTGCGATGCGGAGATACCTGTGCCGGCTCGCCGCCGGGTTCCGCATCGGCATCGCGACGGGCTATCGCTTCATACGTCAGGCGGTCGACGTCCTGGTCGCCCTCGTCCCGACCCTGACCGAGGCGGTGGAGACCATCCGGACCAAGGCGTTCGTGAGCCTGGACGGCGCCCTCCTGCCGAGCTGTAGTGCTGCGCGCAAAAGGCGTACCAGGAAGCCGGCCACCCCGTCCGCGTCCCGTCCCGAGGCCGTCGGCTCAAGCGATGGACTCGCCGACACGGCAGTCAGTAGTCACGCCGAGATCCACTGCCTGGTCGAGCAAGCAAGGGCGGGCCTGAAGAACTGACGACTCCTTCAAAAAGCTCCGCTGCCGTACCAACCGCATCACCGCGATCGTCCAGGCTGTCCTCGTCCTCCCTCACGCGCCGGCGTGAGGTTCGGAAGGGCTCACTGGCGCCTGAACGTCCACCGCCCGGGGAGGAAAGCCCCGCAGCGGTCACGCCTGCCCCCGAGACACCGCCGCGTCCTCACCGACGTTTCGCGTCGAGCCGTTCATCGCTGTTCCATATGCCGGGCGTGACTCCGACCGGTTCGAAACGGGTGCCCGGGTCGTTGCTGCGGAGCAGCAGAAGAAGCGGCGCTGGAATTCCGCAGCGTGGCGGGGGCCTGGCCGCCGACGATGTCCTGAGGGGAACAGACTTCCGGAACACAAGCGGCCCGAACCGCCCACGGAGCCGCCGCGCTCCTGGATCGGCTTCCACGGCCCCGACGCGGCCGTACTGCCTCCGCATACAGGGCCCGGACAGCAGAGAGACCGTTCCGAGACCCCGGACCCGAGGGCCGGGACCAGACACACCCGCTGAGAGCTCAGGAGCCGCATCTCAACCGAACATGACCGCTGAGTTTTCGCTGTTCAGGCATGGTTTCGCTCCGAGGGTGGCGGCGGTCCCGGATTCGACGCCTGGTGCAGCTTCTCCCAGATCCTCAGCAGCGCGTTCATGTCCTCTTCGTCCAGAACGCCAGCGAAGTGCTGGTCAATGGCCTGCTCGAATGTCCGCGAAACAGCGTCGGCGTAGCGCCGTCCGGCGTCGGTGAGGCTGATGAGCGAGATTCGCCCGTCGGTCTGATCGGCTGCGCGAGCGAGGTGTCCCGCGTCGATGTGCTCCTGCACGATCCGGGAGGCGCGGGTCGGACTGACACTCACAAGGAGACGGGCCAGCGATCGCATCGCCTGGGGCTCGGACTCTCGGAGGCGGCAGAACACTTCGAAGGCGCTGAAGGTGATGTGGTGGCGCGCGGTCAGGAGGGCGTCTATCCGCGCAGTCAGGGCTGCGTGGGCATAGATCAGGGCGAAGAAGCCGGCGAAGCGGGGCTCGGAGAGTTCCAGCGGTGGGGTCTCGGAGCGCGTCATGAGGCGATCTTACTCTGAGAATGCGCACTGAACAAGATGCGCGCGCACGCATCTGTTAGCGTGGTGTTCGTGGCCGGTTCTCGGTCCACATCGAGAAAGGAGACCAAAATGAGTGCACGGATCGCGGTCGTGGCTGGAGCTGGAGGAGGACTCGGGCGAGCGGTGGTCTCGGCGTTGCGGACGGCGAACCTGCGGGTCGTCGCGATCGACCACAACGAGGAGGCGTTGCGCGTGCTCGGACCTGAGGTTCACCAGATCGCAGCGGACCTCTCGACGCCGGAGGGCGCCAAGTCGGCGCTGGCGCGCGTCGAGGCGGAGGTCGGCGCGCCGAGCGTTCTGGTCAACACGATCGGGGTCTATACGTTCGGCGGCGTGATGACGATCACGCCCGAGCTGCTTCGCCAGCAGGTCGACCTCAACGTCGGCGCGGCAATATGGCTGACGCAAGCCGTGGTGCCGCACATGCAGCAGCTAGGAGAGGGCGTGATCGTCCACACCGCGGCCGAAGCGGGGGTCGAACCGACCGACGGTCTCACGGCCTACAGCGTCAGCAAGGCGGCGACCGCGCACCTGACACGGGTGCTCGATGTCGAGCTGCGGCCGTTGGGGATCCGTGTCAATGCGGTCCTTCCGCGCCTGATCGCCACCGAAGCGAACAAGGCGGTACTCCCGCCGGAGCTGCTCGCCACCGCCTCAACCCCTGAAGCGGTCGCCGGGGCGATCGCGCTCCTGGTCAGCGAGGAGGCGGCTGCCGTCCACGGCGCACTCGTGCCCGTCAACGGCTAGGCGCTGTTTCTCGGATCATGTTCTGAGTCAGATGACGAGGGCTGCGAGGGTGACGGTGCCGAGGTAGATGTAGGCGCGTTTCTCGTAGCGGGTGGCGACGGCGCGGAAGCTTTTCAGGCGGTTGATTGCGCGTTCGACGGTGTTGCGTTTCTTGTAGCGCTCGTTGTCGAAGCTGGTGGGTCGGCCGCCCCGTGATCCCCGGTTCTTGCGGTGTCTTTGCTGGTCGAGGCGTTCTGGGATGGTGTGCCGGATTCTCCGTCGTCGCAGGTAACGACGGTTCTTCCGAGAGGTGTAGGCCTTGTCCGCCAGGACATGGTCGGGCCGGGTCCGGGGTCGGCCGACTCCGATACGGGGCACGGAGACCTGCTCCAGCACTCGCTCGAACTGGGGCCCGTCACCGTAGTGTCCGGGTGTCAGGACGAGGGCGAGGGGCCGGCATCGCCCGTCGGCGGCAAGGTGGATTCTGGTGGTGAATCCGCCGCGGGAGCGTCCCAGACACTCGCCGATCTGACCACTTCCTCCAGCCGGACCGTCAGGTTCCTCAGCACTGGATCGACCTGGTTTGTCCCCCCAGTGATCCCCTTTTGAGGAGCTGCGACCGCCGGCGCCTTGCGCGCGCCGGCGGCGTGCTGGTGGGCCCGCACGGCTGTCGAGTCCCGAGAGCCGCCGCGATGTCCTTGGCCCGCATCGCCTCGCCCCCCGGCTGGTCCTGCAACACGTTCAGGATCCGCTGGTTGTCCAGCGAGAGCACCGACGCCGACAGCTCCTGACGCCAGGGCGGCACGATCACTCCCGGGACCGGTGCGAATGCCGGACCGGCGAGAACGGCGGGCGCCACCTTTTCTCCGCCCGCGGCCTCCGTCGCTGCAGCACTCTCGGCGGCGGACTCGGCCAGGGCATCGACGAACTCCTCTCGCGCGATCACCCGCCGGTCCAACTCGACCTCGCCCGCCTCCAGGGCCGCGGCCGCACGGGCCGCCTCCTCCCGCAGAACCTCGACCCGCTCACGAGCACAAGCCTCCCGCGCTTAGAGCAACCCCGACATCGACGTCATCGCGCACCTCTCGATGATCAGACGGAATAAAGACGCGAGATCTCTCCCACCCCGACACATCGGGCCGAGCACCGCCCGGCGACCGCATCCGAGACCGACCGCGCTCGGACACCGCCTCGAACAGGCCCCGGAAACGCCAAGATCCCGCCCGATCAATGAGATCGGACGGGATCTTGTGAACTTTTCCTGAGCTAACCCAAGAACAGTTGTGTGCGGTGGACCTGTGGGGATTTGAACCCCAGACCCCCTCGATGCGAACGAGGTGCGCTACCAGACTGCGCCACAGGCCCTTGCAACGAGTGAAACTTTAGCACCCTCACCGGGGTGCTCGGAAATCCGTATCCCGCAGGTCAGGCGAGTCGGCCTCTCCACGGTCTCATTCGTTGGCCGCGCGGGGCCGGTCCTCGCCGTCGTACTGGTCGAAGAGCGGGGTCCGGCCGTGGTCGCGGGTGCGACGGGGCTGCGCGACGCGGCGGCGCGGTGCGGGGTCCGCCTCGGGTACGACGGGGTGCGAGGTGCCCGTGGGCTCGGCCTGGCTGGAGCGGGCCGCGCTCCAGGTCTCCGGGTCGCCGACCTCCACCCCGCCCGAGGCGCGCGGGGCGACGGGGGCCGTGACGTAGGTCGGCAGCGGGACCGGAACCGGCTCCCAGCTGTCACCCTGGGCCGGACCGCGTTCGCGCTGCTGGTCCACCCACTCCGCATGGTCCGTCTGCTCGACGAGGGCGCGGCGGCCGGCCTCCTGCGGGGAGACCGTCGGGGTGGGCGCGGGGTGGCGCCCTTCGGGCTCCTCGTCGGGCTCGGCGGGAGCCGTCGCCGCGGGCTGGTGCCTGCGGGGCCGGTTCTCACGGAGCCGCTGCGCGGCGACCTCGGCCCTGCGCCGGTCCATGGTGAAGACGAACCGGCGGCGCTCCTGCGCACGCAGATGCACGATGTACGTGCTCAGCATCACAGCCGGAACCGCGGGCGCCCACAGGAAGCGGAGCCCGCCGACCGCCGCGACGACCGCGCCGAGCGTGAACGCCAGGAACAGGACGGTGGTCGTGCGCCGGCGGCGCGCCAGGACCTGCGAGCGGCGGGCCCGCCGCTCGCGCTCGGTCTCCGCACCGGAGGCGCGCGGGCGGCGGGCGGGTGCCGGCTCCGCGCGTGGGCGCTCCACGGCCGGACGCCCGGAGGCCGGACGCTCGGGGGCGTCCGGCGTCGGGTCGCTCAACCGGGCTTCGGTGTGTGCCGGGGGCGCGGAAAAGGCCCGGACGTCGACGGAATCCAAACGGTCCGTGACGGCATCCGGGTCCACGTCACCAGGCGCCTCCCCGGCATCGCGCTCCTGCAGCTCCTTGGCGTACCGGCGCTCCATGGCCGCCCGTCCGGACAGCAGCCGGATGGCGGTGCTGAAGCGTTCCGTCGGTCGGGCTTCATTGAGCTCGTCCTGCCTGCGGAGCCACATCGGCACCAGGTAGGCGGCCCAGGCACCGACGATGACTGCGTAGATGAGGCCGCTACTGCTCACGCTCACACCGTAGAGGGGTTTGCACGGCAGCATCCGCCAATTGGCCCGGCGTGTCGCACGATCAGGCTGATATCGCTGACTTTTTTCGCGATTCTTCGGATCAGCACTCGATGCGAGTGTGCTCGTTAGCGGTCACCGAGCGATCAATTTCGAACACCTATTTCATTTCCTCTGGTGTGTGGGGCGTACCCGGCCGCACCCTGCGCCAACGCCTGAGCAACCCGTCGGGCGCTTCCTCCGCGGTGAGGGCGAAGATCAGGTGATCCCGCCACGCGCCGTCGATGTGGAGATAGCGCGGACGCAGCCCCTCCTCACGGAATCCGAGCTTTTCCACGACGCGGCGGCTGGGGCCGTTCTCGGGCCGAATGCACACCTCGATGCGGTGCAGCCCGACCGTGCGGAAGCAGTGGTCGACGGCCAGCGCCACCGCCGTCGGCATGACGCCGCGGCCTGCCACCTCCCGGTCGACCCAGTAGCCCACATGGCCCGAGCACATCGACCCCCAGGTGATCCCGGCCACCGTCAACTGCCCGACGAGACGGCCCTCGCACTCGATGGCGAAGGGCAGCATGCGACCCGCGTTCGCCTCCGCGCGCAGATGGCGGATCATCTGACGGTAGGTGGGACGCTGGGCCACGGGGCCGCCGGGGGCGGGTGGCGGGACGGTCGCCTCCCAGGGGCGCAGCCAGTCGCGGTTGCGGCGGTTGACCTCGCGCCACATGCGCTGGTCACGCAGCTTTATCGGGCGCAGGGTGATCTCGCCGTCGGTCAGGATCACCGGCCAGGTGGGGACGTTCAGCTCGGGCTCCCCGGTCGGGGGTGGTCGCCGCCGCGCAGCTGGTCGACGGCGTGCACCAGAAGCCTGCCGAGGACGGCGAGCCCGTCGCGCACGCCGCCGGTGGAGCCGGGGAGATTCACGATGAGGGTGTTGCCCGCGATGCCTGCGAGGCCGCGCGAGAGTGCGGCCGTGGGGACCTTGTCCCGGCCCTCGGCGCGGATCGCCTCGGCGATGCCGGGGATCTCGCGGTCGACGACGCGCAGGGTCGCTTCCGGAGTCAGGTCGGTGGGCGAGATGCCCGTCCCCCCGGTGGTGACGATCACGTCGTAGCCGGCTGCCGCACCGGTCCGCAGAGCCGCCTCCACGGGGTCGCCGTCCGGCACGACCTGCGGGCCGTCGACGGCGAACCCCAGGGCGGCGAGCCCTTCGGCGATGAGCGGTCCGCCCCGGTCGGCGTAGACGCCGGCCGAGGCCCGGTTGGAAGCGGTCACGACCAGGGCCGCGTACGGGGCGGTCGGGGCCCCGCCGGACCCCGCCCCCTCACTGTCGGGCGAGGTCATGCGTCCTCCCCCTCCGCTGCGGGGCGCCGGTAGTCACCGGATGCGCCGCCCGACTTCGCCTCGACCCGGACGTCCGTGATCACGGCACTCTTGTCGACCGCCTTGATCATGTCGATCACCGTCAGAGCCGCGACCGACACGGCGGTCAGGGCCTCCATCTCGACACCTGTGCGGTCCGTCGTCTTCACCGTGGCCAGGATCTCCACCGCGTCGTCGGCGACGGTCAGGTCGACCTTGACGCCGGAGACGGCGAGCGGATGGCACAGCGGGATCAGGTCCGGGGTGCGCTTGGCACCCATGATCCCGGCGATGCGCGCCGTGGCGAGGGCATCGCCCTTGGGGACCCCTTCGCCTCTGAGGAGTTCGACGACGCGCGGGGACACGAGGACCCGTCCGCTCGCCCGGGCGACGCGTGTCGTGACGTCCTTCTCCGACACATCGACCATGCGGGCCGCGCCCGCCTCGTCGATGTGCGTCAGCCTGTTCTGCGTACTCAACTCACTCCGCCTAGCGGTAGGGCGCCGGTTGCCCGCCCGGCCCGCACCGAAGTGCGGGGGCCGGGGGTCCGGGGGCCTCCCCCGGTAAGGCACAGCGCCAGACACCGTACCGCCAC
This sequence comes from Streptomyces clavifer, assembly GCF_036345975.1. Taxonomy (NCBI): domain Bacteria; kingdom Bacillati; phylum Actinomycetota; class Actinomycetes; order Kitasatosporales; family Streptomycetaceae; genus Streptomyces; species Streptomyces clavifer. Next base: position 3,221,117 of record NZ_CP107793.1, read on the forward strand.
CGCGTCGAAGTCAGCGGAGGAGGATCACCCGGGTCTCCGTGCCGGGCTCGGCGGAGGTGACGTCCTCGGGCAGCACGATCAGCGCGTCCGCCTGGGCGAGGGCGGCGATCAGGTGCGATCCGGGGCCACCGACGGGGGTCACCGTGCCCGCCTCCGCGTCGTACGTCCCCCGGAGGAACTGCCGCTTGCCGGAGGGCGAGGTGAGCGCCTTGTCGACGTTCAGCGTGGCCCCGACCGTCGGGCGGTGGACGTCCTCGAGACCCATCAGGGCCCGGATCGCCGGCCGGACGAACAGCTCGAACGAGACGTACGAGGAAACCGGATTGCCGGGCAGCGCCAGCAGCGGCGTGTGGTCGGGACCGATCGAACCGAAGCCCTGCGGCTTGCCCGGCTGCATCGCGAGCGTCCGGAAGTCGATGCCGCTGCCGGGTTCGTCCTCGTCCCCGACGGAGGACAGTGCCTCCTTGACCACGTCGTATGCGCCGACGCTCACACCGCCGGTGGTGACGATGATGTCGGCACGGATCAGCTGGTCCTCGATCGTGGCGCGCAGCGTCTCCGCGTCGTCGGCGACCGCGGGGACGCGGTAGGCGATGGCTCCGGCATCCCGCGCGGCGGCCGTCAGGGCGAAGCTGTTGGAGTCGTAGATCCGGCCACCGGTCAGCTCCTCCCCCGGCTGCACGAGCTCGCTGCCGGTGGAGAGCACGACGACGCGCGGGCGGGGCCGCACCTTCACCGTCGAGCGGCCGATCGCGGCGAGCAGTCCGATCTGCGGCGGTCCGACGACCGAGCCGGCGCGCAGCGCCAGGTCCCCGGGCCGGACATCGCTCCCCCGGGCACGGACATGGGCCCTGGCCTCGACGGGACGGTGGACCCGCACCTCGCCGCTCGCCCCCTCCGGTGCGTCGCTGTGGGCGCGCATCGTGGAGGCGGGGCCACCCCCCGTACCGCCGTCGGTCCACTCGACGGGGACGACCGCCTCGGCGCCCGCGGGCAGCGGGGCGCCGGTCATGATGCGGGCTGCCTCGCCGGGGCCGACCGACCGGCCGTCGGCCAGCCCGCCGTCGCCCGCCGCGACGTCGCCGATGACGGTGAGGACGGCGGGGAACTCCTCGCTGGAGCCCTCGAGATCGGAGACCCGGACCGCGTACCCGTCCATCGAGCTGTTGTCGAAGGGCGGCAGGGCCACCTCCACCACGACGTCCTCGACCAGGACGCAGCCCTGGGCGTCGGGCAGTTGCAGCTCGATGGGTTCGAGCGGCCTCACCGCGGCGAGGATGTCGTCCAGGTGCTCGTCCACCGACCAGATCGTGCTGCTCAAGCTGTTACAACTCCTCGTTGACGTAACTGCGCAGCCAGGTCCGGAAGTCCGGGCCCAGGTCCTCACGTTCGCACGCGAGCCTGACAATGGCACGCAGATAGTCGCCCCGGTCACCGGTGTCGTAGCGGCGGCCCTTGAAGACGACGCCGTGTACCGGGCCACCGATCTTCTCGTCCTCGGCCAGCAGCTGGAGTGCGTCGGTGAGCTGGATCTCGCCGCCGCGGCCGGGCTCGGTGTGGCGCAGTATGTCGAAGATCGCGGGGTCCAGCACGTAGCGGCCGATGACGGCGAGGTTGCTGGGTGCGTCGGCCCGGTCGGGCTTCTCCACCAGGCCGGTGACCCGGACGACGTCGCCGTCGGCGGTGGCGTCGGTGGCCGCGCAGCCGTACATGTGGATCTGCGCCGGGTCGACCTCCATGAGCGCGACGACGCTGCCGCCCTCGCGCTCCTGGATCTCGACCATGCGGGCGAGCAGCGGATCGCGCGGGTCGATCAGGTCGTCACCGAGGAGGACGGCGAACGGCTGGTCGCCGACGTGCGGGGCGGCACACAGGACGGCGTGACCGAGGCCACGCGGGTCGCCCTGACGGACGTAGTGCATGGTGGCCAGGTCGCTGGACTCCTGCACCTTGGAGAGCCGCTCGGCGTCTCCCTTGCGGGTCAGCGCGGACTCCAGCTCGTAGTTCCGGTCGAAGTGGTCCTCCAGGGGACGCTTGTTCCGACCGGTGATCATCAGTACGTCGGAGAGGCCAGCGGTGACGGCCTCCTCGACGACATACTGGATGGCGGGCTTGTCGACGACAGGCAGCATCTCCTTGGGAGTGGCCTTGGTTGCCGGCAGGAACCGGGTGCCGAGACCTGCAGCTGGAATGACAGCTTTGCTGATCCTGGGGCGCGACTGATTCATGCGCAGAACTGTATCCGGTGCGTATGGGCGGAAGATGAGCGTCCGGTTAACTTCGTACTCATACAACCCCATTAACGAGGTTTGCGAGCAACCGTTGAACGATGACATGTCCCGAAAGGCCCTGTTGAGGCGTGAACTCCTCGCCGCGCGAAGGCTTCTGACTCCTGAAGACGTCAGGGACGCCGCCGCGGTTCTCTCCGCCGTCGCATCGGACCTCCCGGAGCTGGCCTCGGCCCGGACCGTGGCGGCGTACGTGTCCGTGGGGCGCGAGCCCGGCACGCACGTGCTCCTGGACGTGCTGCGCGCCCGGGGTGTAAGGGTGCTGCTGCCGGTGCTCCTGCCGGACAACGACCTGGACTGGGCCGCGTACGAGGGCCCGGAGCATCTCGCCCCCGCCGGGCGGGGCCTGCTGGAGCCGGTCGGTGTACGGCTGGGTCCCGAAGCGGTCGTCGCCGCCGACGTGGTGCTGCTGCCCGGACTCGCCGTGGACCGGCGCGGGATGCGGCTGGGCCGCGGCGGGGGCAGCTACGACAGGGTGCTGGCCCGGCTGGCGGCGGCCGGGGCCCACCCGGCCCTCGTCGTCCTGCTGTACGACGACGAGGTGGTCGCACAGGTTCCGGAGGAACCGCACGACCACCCCGTGGACGCCGCTGTCACACCTGCCGGGGCGCGGCACTTCGCACCCCGGGGGCCCGCCTAGGGTTTCTTGAGCGTCAGGGTGTCGACCGTGGACTCGCCGACCGCGTCGGACCCGAAGGACCAGTCGAGCAGGTCACCGTCGACCCACTTGTCGGTCTGATCGGTGTAGTGCGCGCTGAACGCGTGCCCCGAGGCGCCCGTGAGGTTGATCCAGCGGGACTTGTCCCACTCCCCGACGTTGACGACCATGCGCATCGACGGAACCCAGATCACGTCGTAGCCGCCCGCCGCGTTCCAGCCGGTGGCGTTGACCGCCGCCTCGCCGCCGCCGAGGTGCCACGGACCCCGGTTGAGGGCCCGCTGCAGCAGGTCGGGGCCCTCCTTGCCGAGCGTCTGGTTGCGCAGGGTCAGCTGGTGCAGCCGGCCCCAGCTCCAGGTGCTGATGTCCTTGCCCAGCTCGGCGGTCAGCTCCCAGCGGGCGTCCTTCATGGCGCGGGCGAAGAGCTGGTCGCGGTTCTCGATCGCCTCGTCGCGCCCCTGGGCGGGCACCTTCCACCACTCGTTGTCCGTGTCGTCGAGGATGGAGTTCACGACCTCGTACCAGCGGTCGCCGCCGTCCGGCTGCGCCGTGGCGGGGTCGCGCTGACCGCACTCCCGCACACGCTTGGTCTGCTCGTCCACCGGCCCGGTGCTGGTGGCGGGCAGCACGCTGAGGCAGTCGCCCTTGGCGCGGAGCTCCTTGGGGAGTTTGTTGCCGAAGGCCAGCTTGAGGATGTTGCGCCAGACGCCGTTGAAGTACGCGGCGGCGGCGGAGTCGGGCTCCTGGGTGTAGTCCCAGCCCTCCAGCAGCTTCTGGGCCTCGCGGACGCTCTCGTCGGAGATGCCGATCTTCAGCAGCGTCGGGACCAGCTCCGCGGCGATCGCGCTCTGGTTGTCCATCTGCATCGTCTGCATGTCGTCGGTGGAGATCTTCTCGCCGCGCTTGATCTTCTCCCCGATGAGGTCGTTGATCCGCTGGCTGCGGGCGCCGTAGCCCCAGTCCTTCGTGAGCATGTGGTCGTACGAGTCGTCGATGACGGCCTGGTTGGCGGTGACGATGTAGCCGCGCTCGGGGTTGTACTCGAACGGCAGCTCGTCGAACGGGACCGGCTCCTTCTCCCAGCCGTAGTCCGACGTCCAGCCAGGACTCGGCATCGTGCCGTCGCCCTTGACGCGGACGGGGATCTTGCCCGGGGCCTGGTAGCCGATGTTGCCCTCGGTGTCCGCGTAGATGAGGTTCTGCGAGGGCACCTCGAAGTGCTCGGCGGCCGCCTGGAACGTCTTGAAGTCCTTGGCCCGGTTGAGCTCGAAGACCGCGTCCATCGACTTGCCGGGGTCCAGCGCGGTCCACTTGAGCGCGACCGCGTAGCCGTCACCGCGGTCCGGGGCGGAGTTGGTGACCGGCGCCTTCTTGCCGACCTTCGCCATCTCACTGCTGCGGTCGGAGACCAGCGGCCCGTTGTTGGTCTCCCGGACGGTGATCTTCCGGCTCCTGCCGCCGGCGACCTTGATGGTCTCCTCACGGCTGACGAAGGGCTCGGTCTTGCCGTCGTACTGGTAGCCGTCCGCCGAGACCTTCTCCAGGAAGAGGTCGGTGACGTCGGCGCCGAGGTTGGTGAAGCCCCAGGCGATGTCCTGGTTGTGACCGATGATCACACCGGGCATCCCGGAGAACGTGTAACCGGCGGTGTCGTACCGGCAGGTCTCCGAGACCTCACGGCAGTGCAGCCCCATCTGGTACCAGAGCGAGGGCAGCATGGGCGCCAGGTGCGGGTCGTTGGCCAGCAGGGGCTTGTCGGTGGTCGTGTGCGTCCCGGAGACGACCCAGGAGTTCGATCCGATGCCGTTGCCGTTGGGACCGAGCAGGGCCGGGATCTCGTCGAGGGTGTCGGAGAGCGCGGAGAGCTGCGTGTTCAGGCCCTCGGTCGCACCCTCGACGGTCTCCTCACCGATGCCGTCCGACGGTTCGGCGTCGGGATCGAACGCGCCGGTGACCGGGGAGACCCCGCCCTGCTCGACGATCGGCTTGTTCTTGTCGAACGGATAGTCCGGGTAGAGGCTTTTGATCTGCTTCGTGCTGAGCCTGCTGGTCATCAGCGAGCGGTCGATCTCGTCCTGCATGTTCCCGCGCAGGTCCCAGGCCATCGCCTTCAGCCAGGCGACCGAGTCGACCGGGGTCCACTCGGTGGGCTTGTAGTCGTTGGTCAGGCCGAGGGCCGCGTACTCGACGGAGATGTCCTTGCCGTCCTTGCCCTCGAGATACGCGTTCACCCCCTCCGCATACGACTGGAGGTTCTTCTTGGTGTCCTCGTCGAGCTTTGTGTCGTACTCCTTCTGCGCGACCTTGCGCCATCCCAGCGTGCGCAGGAAGGCGTCGGTCTCCACCTGGCCGGAGCCGAACATCTCGGAGAGCCGGCCCGACGTCATGTGGCGGCGGACGTCCATCTCCCAGAAACGGTCCTGGGCCTGGACGAAGCCCTGGGCGCGGAAGAGGTCGCTGTCGGAGTCCGCGTAGATCTGCGGGATCCCGTAACTGTCGCGTTTGACGTCGACGTTGCCGGTCAGACCCTTGAGTTCTATGGAGCCGGTGGTCTGCGGGTACGAGGCCCGGACCGTGGATACGGACCAGAACGCGCCGTAACCGACACCCGCGACAAGCGCCAGCACCAGGACGATCACGAACAGGCGGGCGCGTCGCCCCTTCTTCCTGCCGGGCTTCTTCGCATCGGAAGAACCGGAAGGGGCGGTTGTGTTGGCGGGCATCGCTGTCCTTCGAGGGGCAGGGTGGTCCTGGGCGTGCTGGAGCAACCATAGGCGCCCCGCCCGAGCCACTCGGACGCGGTATGGGGATGCATCCATTTGCGCAGTCCCCGTACGAACACTCGAACGCGTCAAGGAAACGTTAAAGATTAGGTAAGGTAACGAAGTACTGGCCTTCCGGAGATCGATCCGGAAGGCGTACGCAGGGAAGGAACGGACCCTGACCGTCCACGCGCTCAACGAACTTCTGCTCGTCTGCTCGCTCGTCCTGCTGGTCGCCGTCGCGGCCGTACGCATCTCGTCCCGCAGCGGGCTCCCCAGCCTGCTCCTGTACCTCGGCATCGGCATCGCCATGGGCCAGGACGGCATCTTCGACGTCAAGTTCGACAACGCCGAGCTGACCCAGGTGATCGGCTACGCCGCCCTGGTCGTCATCCTGGCCGAGGGCGGCCTGGGCACGAAGTGGAAAGAAGTCAAACCCGCACTGCCGGCGGCAGCCATGCTGTCGACCGTCGGCGTGGGCATCAGCGTGGGCGTCACCGCGAGCGCGGCGCACTATCTCGTCGGCCTCGACTGGCGACAGGCCCTGATCATCGGCGCCGTCGTCTCCTCCACCGACGCCGCGGCCGTCTTCTCCGTACTGCGCAGGGTCCCGCTCCCCTCCCGGATCACCGGTGTACTGGAGGCCGAGTCCGGCTTCAACGACGCCCCCGTCGTCATCCTGGTCGTGGCGTTCTCCGCCGTCGGCCCGGTGGAGCACTGGTACGTGCTCGTCGGCGAGATAGCCCTGGAGCTGGCCATCGGGGCGGCCATCGGCCTGGCGGTGGGCTGGCTCGGCGCCTTGGGACTGCGTCACGTGGCACTTCCCGCGTCCGGCCTCTACCCGATCGCCGTCATGGCCATCGCCGTCTCCGCGTACGCGGCGGGCGCCATGGTCCACGGCAGTGGGTTCCTGGCCGTCTACCTGGCCGCGATGATCCTCGGCAACTCCAAGCTGCCGCACTGGCCGGCCACCCGGGGCTTCGCGGACGGGCTCGGCTGGCTGGCGCAGATCGGCATGTTCGTCCTGCTCGGCCTGCTGGTCACCCCGCACGACCTCATCGACGACTTCTGGCCCGCCGTGGTCGTGGGGCTGGTACTCACGGCCGTCGCCCGGCCCTTGTCCGTCTTCATCAGCCTCGCGCCGTTCCGTCTGCCGCGGCGCGAGAAGGCCCTCATGTCCTGGGCGGGGCTGCGCGGCGCCGTCCCCATCATCCTGGCCACCATCCCCATGGTGTCCGGGATCGAGGGCAGCACCCGGGTCTTCAACATCGTCTTCGTGCTCGTCGTCGTCTACACGCTGATCCAGGGTCCGACCCTGCCCTGGCTCGCCAGGGCGCTGAAGATCTCGGACGACCCGTCCGAGGCCGCGGACCTGGGCATCGAGTCGGCGCCCCTGGAGCGGCTGCGCGGGCACCTGCTGTCCGTCTCCATCCCGGGGAAGTCGAAGATGCACGGCGTGGAGGTCGCCGAGCTGCGGCTGCCCTCCGGAGCCGCCGTCACCCTCGTCGTCCGGGACGGGAAGAGCTTCGTCCCCGCCCCGTCCACCGTGCTCCGGCGCGGGGACGAGCTCCTGGTGGTCGCGACCGATCCGGTGCGTGACGCGGCGGAGGCGCGGCTGCGGGCGGTCGGCGAGGGCGGCAAGCTGGCCGGCTGGCTGGGGACGGGCGGCCGCGGCCGCCCGGACAGCGGCCGCGCGTCGGACGCGCCGCAGGTGAAGAAGCTGGCCAAGAAGCTGGGCAGGGGTGGCGAGGGACAGCCGGGCGGTGCGCAGGGGGGTGCGCCGGGGAGCTCATCGGGTGGCGCCCCGGGCGACACGAGGGCACACCACTGATCAGAGGTGGTGATGCGAACCTCGGGCGCAATCACAGGCACACCGGTAGCGGTGCCTGTAAGATGAAGGACTGCTCCACATGATCCACCCAGTGATCCACCCGTATTGATCTTGATCGACCAACTCTGCCTGATGCAGAGCTGGCGCGACCGTATGGCGGTCGTGGCGTCCTTTCGCCTCTGCAGCGAGCGCCCGGCATCTACCGCAGTTCCGCGCGAAGAGGACAGCTCTCGGCAGCTCCCGGCCGAGCCCGCACCCCGGTGCGGTGCCGCGCAGGGGAGCACGGCCACCAGGCGGCAGAAAGGCAAGGACCGTGGCGTCCACGGTCTCCGACCGCCCCGGTTACGGGCAGTTGCTGCGCACCCCCGGTGCGTGGACCTTCCTCCTTCCGGGCTTCGCGGCCCGGCAGCCCTTCGCGATGCTGACCATCGGCATCGTGCTCCTGGTTCAGCACACCACCGGCTCGTACGGCAGCGCGGGCGCCGTGGCGGCCGTGTCCGGTGTCTCGATGGCGCTGTTCGCTCCGCAGAGCGGCAGGCTCGCCGACCGTTTCGGCCAGCGTTCCGTGCTCGTGCCCGGCGTACTGGTGCACGCCGCTTCCGTCGGCGTGCTCACGGCGCTCGCGCTGGCGGACGCGCCCCTCTGGGTGTTGTTCCTGGCAGCGGTGCCCACCGGCGCCTCCATCCCGCAGGTCGGACCGATGGTCCGGGCCCGCTGGGCGGCCACGCTCGGTGCCGCTCCGGGGCGGCCGGCCTCCCCGCTGATGTCCACTGCTGCCGCCTTCGAGTCCGTGACGGATGAATTCACCTTCGTCGTGGGACCGGTGCTGGCGACGGCGCTGTGCACCGGCGTGCACCCGGCGGCCGGTCTGATCGCCGAGGGTGCGCTGACGCTCGTCGGCGGCCTCCTGTTCGCCGCCCAGCGCGCCACCCAGCCCGCGCCCCGCAGCGCCGCGACGGCCGCCGAGCCGCACCGCTCGGCCCTCTCCGTACCCGGCGTCCGCGTCCTCGCGATCACCTTCCTGGGCATCGGCGCCGTCTTCGGCGGCATGCAGGTCTCCCTGACGGCGTTCTCCGAGGAGATCGGCCGCCCCGGCGTCAACGGCCTGCTGTACGGGGTCTTCGCGGCCGGCAACATGCTGGCGGGGATCGCCTGCGGGGCCATCGCCTGGAAGAGCAGCCCCCGCCGCCGCCTGATCGTCGGGTACGTGGCCCTGACCCTGACCGCTTCCGGACTCTGGGCGGTGCACTCCGTGCCGCTGCTGGCCGGACTGGGCCTGCTGGTCGGGCTCTGCATCGCCCCCGCGCTGATCAGCGGCTACACGCTGGTCGAGGACCTGGTGCCGGCGTCCGCCCGGACGGAGGCCTTCACCTGGCTGACCGGCGCGGTGGCGCTGGGCCAGGCGGCCGCCGTCACGGTGTCCGGACAGCTCGCCGACGCACATGGTGCGAGCACCGGTTTCGTGGTGCCGCTGATCGGTACGGCACTGGCCCTGGTGACCCTGCTGGCCCTGCGTTCGCGGCTGACACCGAGGCTCCAGGGACGGACCGTGGCGCGTGGGATCGGTCACCGCGAGCCGGTCACGGTGGACTGATGGCTCGGAATACGTCAGTATGGACCGTCGTTAGCACTCATTGAGTGAGAGTGCCAGGAGGATCAAGTGCCGACCTATCAGTACCAGTGCACCGAGTGCGGCGAGGGCCTCGAGGCGGTGCAGAAGTTCACCGATGATGCCCTGACCGTGTGCCCGAACTGCGAAGGACGCCTCAAGAAGGTGTTCTCGGCGGTCGGCATCGTCTTCAAGGGTTCCGGTTTCTACCGGAACGACAGCCGCGGCTCCTCGTCGAGCAGCACGCCGGCCACGTCGTCCGCGAAGGCGTCCGGTTCCGCTTCCACCACGCCGTCCACGTCGGGATCGGACTCGAAGCCGACCGCTTCGACGTCGTCCTCGGCGTCGCCCTCTCCGGCGAGTTCCTCGTCGGGCGGTACGTCGGCGGCCTGAGGCCGAGCACGTACCTCATACGCTTCACCGGGACCCCGCTGATCCACTCGGCGGGGTCCCGGTCGCGCGTGCCCGGTTAGTGTGACCGCATGGTGAACGCAGAAACGGGTACAGCGGATATCGGCGTGATCGGCGGATCGGGCTTCTACTCCTTCCTGGAGGACGTGACCGAGGTCCAGGTGGACACCCCGTACGGGGCTCCGAGCGACTCCCTCTTCCTGGGCGAGATCGCGGGCCGCAGGGTGGCTTTCCTGCCGCGTCACGGACGCGGCCACCACCTTCCGCCGCACCGCATCAACTACCGCGCCAACCTCTGGGCCCTGCGCTCCGTCGGCGTACGGCAGGTGCTGGGCCCGTGTGCCGTCGGCGGCCTGCGTCCGGAGTACGGGCCGGGCACCCTGCTCGTACCGGATCAGCTGGTGGACCGCACCAAGGCCCGTACGCAGACCTACTACGACGGGGAGACCAGGTCGGACGGGGTAGAGCCGAACGTCGTGCACCTCGGCTTCGCCGACCCGTACTGTCCGGAGGGGCGCAAGGCGGCCCTCGCCGCGGCCCGCGGACGCGACTGGGACCCGGTGGATGGCGGCACGCTGGTCGTGGTCGAGGGGCCGCGCTTCTCGACCCGTGCGGAATCGCGATGGCACGCGGCCATGGGCTGGTCCGTGGTCGGGATGACGGGGCACCCCGAAGCGGTCCTCGCCCGTGAACTGGGGCTCTGCTACACGACGCTGACGCTGGTGACGGACCTCGACGCGGGCGCCGAGGCCGGTGAGGGTGTCAACCACGGCGACGTGCTGAAGGTGTTCGCCGCCAATGTGGACCGGCTGCGGTCGGTGCTGTTCGACGCGGTGGCCACGCTGCCCGCGACCGCGGACCGTGACTGCATCTGCGTGCACGCCCTGGACGGGATCCACACGGGGGTGGACCTCCCTTAGCTCCACGGCCCGGCGTCGGGCTCGCACGGCTCGGCGCCGGGCGGGCGCGGCTCGGCGTCGGGCGGGCGCGGCTCGGCGCCGGGCGGGCGCGGCCAACTGTCGGGCTCGCCCGGCCAGCTGTTCGGGTCCGCGCGGCCCGGTGCTCGTCGGTTCGCACAGCCAGGGGCACTCGGCTCGACCGGTCCGCATCCGGACCGCGCCGTCCTCCGTCCGCATGCCTCGGCGCCTCGACTGTGCGGCTCCCCCGCTTCTCGTAGGGGTGGCCGAGTTGTCCACAAGCGGTGGACTGTCCACAGGGCCGTGCGGGAAGTGCGCAGGCAGGGGATCGTGGGGGCAGTGCGGCGGGAATCCCGCGGAACTCCCCCTCACGTATGTCGTCCACGCTTTCCCCTGCACATCCTTGTGCGCCTCCTCGTGCGGATGTCCGTTGCGGATCTCCCTCGTGGACTTTCCTCACGGCAGGTGGTGTTGGCCATGTTTCCGTCGGTGCCTGATACACGTCCCGTGCCTCCCCCGCCTTGCGGGGTCCCGCTCTTCGCGCCCCTGCGGGTGCGCGGCGGTGGTGGCCGACGACTGCGGCGGGTGCTGCGCGGGCAGCGCCGCGCCCTGGCGGCGGGCTTCGCCCTGGCCTCCGCGGTGCTCGCCGTCCCGGGTCTGGTTGATGCCCGCGGGCCGGGCGGTGGAGCCGTCGTCACGGGCAGCGGTGCGCCGCCGGGGCCGGAGCGGCAGGCCGTGCGGCTGGTGTCCGCGCCGGTGCGGATCGCGGACGCGGCGACGGTCGGGCTGCTGAGGCCGGGTGACCGCGTCGATGTGATCGCCGCGCGCGAGGGGGACGGCGAATCCCGGGTGGTGGCGAAGGACGTGCGGGTGACGGCGGTGCCGGGCGGCGCGGCACACGCGGAAGCGGCCTTCACCGAACCGGACGGCGGGCCCGGCCCGGGAGGTGGCGCCCTCGTGGTCCTGTCCGTGGAGCGGGGGACCGCCGTGGCCCTGGCCGGAGCCGGCGCCTCAGGGCGGCTCGCGGTGGCGGTGTCCCATGGAGTGCAGAAGTGATGGGCCGTCAACTCGCCCCAGCAGGACAGCCCGATTGGGCAGTGCGCCCTTCAACCACCTTTCGTGACGGGGCCGTTCGCTCCGCTCACACTTCCTGCCGCGGAGATTCATGCATGAGCGGGAAGAGGTCAGCCCGTAGGAACGTTCAGAGCCTTACTGACGCGCGGCAACGTAAGCGGTATCGCGGGCGCGGTCGTCATCGGTGCCGCGTTCACCCACGTGGTGAAGACGGACGGCGTCGAGATCCTTCGGGGCCCGGTGCTCAGCACCGCCCTCCCCTTGCTGTTCACGGCTGCCGTCGTCTACTTCCCGCTGGTGATGCCCAGGCCGAGTACCTCGCCGGGCGGGCGGCAACGCGGGCCGCGAAGGAGGGAGAGCGGGAGACGCTGGAGGTGGAGGCGCTGACCGAGATCCGCGACGCCCTCGGGCGGCGCGGCATGGCATCGGCCCGCACGCCGCCCGCCGGGATCAGATGTGGTGGGGTGGCTTCTCGTCGAGGAAGCGGGTCAGATCGGCGGCGCTGCCGCCGGCCGGAGCCCGCTCGCCCCACCCCTGGTCCGTGTCGTCCGAGGACTGCCGGTCCAGCGGATCATCGAAGACGAGAGCAGGCCTGGGCCTGGTCTCCTGCGGCGTCGGCTCCTGCCGCTGCGGCGGCTTCGCATCTCGCGGTCCGGAGGCGGGGGCGGTACTCATGCCTCCAGGATACGGCGACGCTCAGCGGTCCTTCGGATCGAGCCGCCACAGCCCGAGGACCACGAGGAACGACAGGCAGAGGAAGCCGGCCCCCCACCAAGCCGTTCCGGTGTTGCCCTCCATCCATGCGTCGATCAGCACCGTCAGCCCCCAGAGCTGCCCGACGACCACCGTCATAGCCAGTACGAGCCGCGCGGTCAGCTTCGAGGAGCGCTCGGGTTCCTGGTCCGTACCCGCTCCGGGGCCGGGGCCCGTGTGCCGCACCCGGGGGTCTCCGTAGCCGCTGGTGGCCCGGATCTGCGGGTAGCGCTCGTGCACGGGGCGGTTCAGCTCCGGGCTCGCACTGCCCGGGTGATAGACGGGATACGGGTCTCCGGCGGGCCGCGCGGACTGCACCGGCCGAGGCGTCTGTGAGGAGCGGAGGTGCTCCGGGCCGTGCTGGTCCTGCTCGATCCCCGGGTCCTGCTGCTTCTTCAGGTCCCGCTGGTGATCCGGGTTCTCGGGGTGCTGCTGGGGTCCGGTCATGATCGCCCTCCTCCGGCCCCGGCTTCCCCGGCCGTGGCCCCGGGTGCCGGGACGCCCGGGGTGACGGCGGACGCCGGGTCCGCGCGGGGAGGTGCCTCCGCACCGCCCCGGGTGCCGGGGCAGCCGATCCGGGCGGCGAGGTCGGGGCGGTCCTCGCCGATCTGGCGGCACAGTCCCTGCTCGATGCTCTCGCCGGAGCGGGTGGTGCCCACGGCCCAGATACTGCCGTCGGTCTGCTCGGTGAGCGCAACTTTCGGCAGTCCGCGCGGCGGCGGGCCCGCGGTGACCTCTCCCGTACGGGCGTCGAAGACGCCTTCGTGGCACGGGCAGTAGAGCTCTCCCTCCGAACCCCGGTCCTTGCGCCAGAGCACCGCGCAGGCGAGGTGGGTGCAGACGGCGGAGTAGCCGACGAGCGTGCCGTCGTCGAGCCGTACGGCGACGGCCCGGTCCTCGTCCCCGGGGTAGCGGAAGGCGAGGGATTCGCCGGGCGTCAGCTGCGTGGCGATCCGCTTCGGCGCCGGCGGCTCACCGTCCTCCTCGTCGCCGTGCCGGTGCAGGATCCCGGCCGCCACTCCCAGACCGCCGAGCGCGAGGCCACCGGAGACGGTGGTCACGATCCGGAGGTAGTCACGCCGGGTGGTGAGCGAGTCCGCGGCGATCCTGTCGTGCAGTGCCTCCCGCGGGTCGCCGCCGGAGTTCCGGTCGCTGCCGGGCTGTTGTTCGGTGACGCTCATCGGCGGACGTCCTTACCGTTGATCTCGACGACGGGGAGCCCGCCCGGTACGGGCCACTGGACCCGCTCCGCGGGTACGACCATCGCCACACCGGTGCGGACCTCGCTCTCGCCGAAGACGAAGGTGTCCGCCACCTGGACTCCGGGGCGTTCTGCCCGGAGCTCCTCGGCCGTTCCGTAGAAGAGCGCTCCGGTCGGGCAGACCGTGGCGCACATCGGGGCGAGTCCGTAGGCGGTGCGGTCGTAGCAGAGGTTGCACTTCATCTGCAGCTTTGCCCGGAGGTCGATCTTCGGGACGCCGAAGGGGCAGGCGTTGACGCAGTTGGCGCAGCCGATGCAGCGCGTGGTGTCGGCCTGCTGCACCACACCGTCCGCCGTGACCAGGATCGCGTCGGCCGGACAGACCTCGGCGCAGGGGGCGACCGGGTCCTCGCAGTGCATGCAGACCGTCGGAAGGGCGGCGACGGAGTGGCCCTCGTCGGTGTAGTCGAGGTGGATCATGGACTTGCCGCGGTGCGAGTCGCATTCCCGGCAGGCGGAGACACAGGCCTGGCAGCCGATGCAGCGCCCCGGGTCGATGAACATCGTTCTGCCCATCATCCGGGCATCAGCTCCTCTCCGAGGTGCCACGGCCCTGCGGGGCCGAGGGGGGCAGCGGATCGGTACGCGAGACCTGGGTCTCGGGGTAGGCCACGTGGCCGGGTGCGACGGGAGGTGCGGGCACCTCGTCGATCTTCTCGGCGTGCTCGATGCGGCAGGCGCACACCTTGTACTCGGGAATCTTGGAGCGGGGGTCGAGGGCGTCGATGGTGAGGGCGTTCGCAGCGGTGGGGACCGGCCAGTGGTACGGCACGAACACGGTGTCGGGGCGGATCGCCTCGGTGACGAGGGCGGGGAAGACCGCACTGCCGCGCCGGGTGACGACGCGTACGGGTTCGCCGTTGCGGAAGCCGTGGGAGGGATGCACCTCGGCCCAGGGCCGCGGGGTCTGTTCGACGAGGGCACCCAACCGACGGGTCTGGTTCCCGGACAGGAAGTGGGCGACGGTGCGTCCCGTGGTGAGCGACATGGGGTGCTCGTCGTCGTACGGGTCCATCGGCGGATGCCATTCGACGGCCTGCATGTGGATCCTGCCGTCGGGGTGGTACGTCTTCCCGTCCTCGAAGAGGCGCGGGGTGCCCGGGTGGTCGGTGGTGGGGCACGGCCAGGCGATTCCGCCGGTCTCCTCCAGGCGCTCGTAGGTGATGCCGTAGTAGTCGTTGACGGTCCCGGCGGAGGCGGCCCGCAGTTCGTCGAAGACCGCGCGGGAGTCGGCGAACGCGAACTTGTCGCCCGCTCCGAGGCGGCGGGCGAGTTCGCAGATCACCCAGGTGTCGGTCCGTACGCCGGGGGGCGGGTCCTGCGCCTTGTTGTGCTTGACCACGCGGGCTTCGGCGTTGGCCATCACGCCCTCGTCCTCGGCCCACACCGTGACGGGGAAGACGACGTGCGCGTTGGCGGCGGTCTCGGAGAGGAAGAAGTCGAACTGGGCGTGGAATTCGGCGGTGTCGTACCCGTCCTTGACCACGGCGTAGTGGGGGAGCGAGACGAAGGGGTTGTTGCAGATGCCGATCAGACCGCGGATCTCACGGCGCTGCATCTGCCAGACCATTTCCATCATCGACGTGCCGGCGGTCGGGAGTTCCGACTCCTCGATGCCCCAGATCTCGCAGATCTGACGCCGGTGCTCCTCGTTGAGGATCGAGCGGCCGCCGGGGAGGAGGTCGGACTTCTGGCCGTGTTCGCGGCCGCCCTGGCCGTTGCCCTGGCCGGTGATGGTGCCGTAACCGGCGCCCGGTTTGCCGATGTGGCCGGTGGCGGTGCAGAGGTTGATCACCGTGAGGCAGTTCTCGACGCCCTGGGAGTGGTGCTCGATGCCCCGGGCGTGCCAGGCCATGGCCTTGGGCGCGCGTGCGAACGTACGGGCGACCTGGACGATCTGCTCGGCCGGGACACCGCAGATGTCGGCGGTGCGGGACGGCGGATACTCGGCGGCCTTGGCCCGGACCTCGTCCCAGCCCGTTGCGTGGGCGGCGAGGTACGCCTCGTCGGTGAGGCCTTCGGCGATGACCACGTTGAGCACGGAGTTGAAGAAGGCCGAGTCGGTGCCCGGCCTGAGTGCGACGTGGATGTCGGCGGTGCGGGCGATCGCCGTCTCGCGCGGGTCGATCACGATCAGGCTGGCGCCCCGGTCCCGGGCGCCCCAGACGTACTGGGTCATCACAGGAAAGCACTCGCCGACGTTGGAGCCGGCGATCAGCAGGCAGTCGGTCAGCAGGATGTCGGAGAAGGGGTTACCCGCCCGGTCGATGCCGAAGGCGAGCTTGTTGGCGCCCGCGGCGCTGACCATGCAGAGACGGCCGTTGTAGTCGACGTGCCGGGTCCTGAGCGCGACGCGGGCGAATTTGCCGACCAGATAGGTCTTCTCGGAGTAGAGGCTGGCACCGCCGAGGAGTCCGAAGGCGTCGTTCCCGTATGCCTGCTGGATGCGCCTGATCTCGGAGACGGTGAAGTCGAGCGCCTCGTCCCAGGAGACCTCGCGGAGTTTCTCGTCGCGGGAGCGGCGCATGAGGGGCGCGGTGAGCCGGTCGGGGTGGTTGACCTGCTGGTAGGCGTTGATGCCCTTGGGGCAGAGCCGCATGCGGTTGATGTCGTGGTTGCGGGGCTCCACTCCGAAGACCTTGCCGCCCTTGTCGACCCGCAGATACATCCCGCACTGGACGCCGCAGAAACAGCAGTGGGTGGGGACGAGCGTCTCGCCGTTCTGGTCGGCGTGCCACCGGTCCGCCGGGATCCCTCCGGCGTCCCGGAATCCACGGGTTCCCGGGGGTGCGAGGGAGGGGTCGAGGGGGACGGCCGCCCGGCGGTCGGCTGCGCGTGGATCCGCGGTCACTTGAAGCCCTTCTTGACCTGGGAGAGATAGGCGCTGCCGCGCAGCACCCGCTTGCACCGCGGGCAGTACTCGGCCCATGCGTCGAAGCCGAGGTCGAGGTCGCGCATGGTGCCGCGCAGGTTCTCGACGTACGGACCCGTGTCGACGGGTTCCTCGCAGCGGCGGCACGCGAAGACCTGGTCGTCCTGGCGCCCCGTGTACTTGAAGAGCTGCATGCCGACCGCGGCCGGGCGCTGCACGATGTGGAAGAACTTCCCGAACGGGATGTAGATGAGGGTGAAGACCACCGACACCATGTGGAGGATGGCCAGGAACTCGTAGCCGCCGCCGTGCAGGAAGAGCGAGGAGAAGGTCAGCAGCAGACCCGTCACGGAGATGACGATCAGCGCGAGCAGCGGAACCATGTCATACGCGAAGCGCTGGCCGGTGATGGCGCCGCGGTCCTTCATCCGGCGCCAGAGGAAGTACGAGGCACCGGGGATGACGAGCACGGCCGCGACGTCCAGGCCGTGGAACATCAGCCAGCCGATGATGTTCAGCGAGTCGAAGCCGAGGATCTTGAAGCCCCAGACGCGCATCTCGTAGCCGGGCCCCGAGCCGGTGCTCGAGGTGAAGGTGAACCAGCCCCAGGTCAGTGGGAACGTGATCAGGGACGCGAGGATGCAGCCCCAGAAGATCAGTTGGTGTGCGGCCCAGCGTGCGTGCGACCGGGCACCGAGGAACTTCTGGAAGCCCAGGTAGGTGGCGGCCATCTTCGGCAGGGCGGTCGGAGCCCTGCGGAAGTTCTCGGCGGAGAACAGGCTGCGCCGGCCCTGGACGAAGAGCCGCCGGGCTCCGGGGGCGGAGATCCAGACCGTGTAGCGGTAGGCGACTCCGAAGGCCAGGAAGACGGTGGCCACGGCGTACGGGAGGAGGGCCGAGTCGAAGTTGCGCAGCAGGCGGCTGCCGAACACGATCGCCAGGATCAGCAGCGCGGAGACGATGACACCGGCCAGGGTCGCCCGGCCGGTGACGGAGCGCGGAACGGCCGCGGCGGCCCGCGCCGCGACGCCGGAGCCCGGGCCTCGCTTCCGGCCGCCGGCCTCGCCGGTGGGACCGGCGGAGGCGCCGGGATCGGGTTGCTCGGCCGCTGGCGCTTCTGGTGGCTCGGTCACCCGGCCACCGTAGGGTCGTAAGGAGTGCTTGGTCCCGTTATGGGCACCGGTGGGGTGAGCGCGTCGCCCAGGTGGCCCGCAGCCGGGTGCCGCAGGGCGATACAACGGGCGGGCACGGGGACGGGCGGGCACGGGCGGGCACGGGGACGGGCGGGCCGCGGAACTTCGGACACACCGGGCCTCCCCGCCCTCGCCCGCCCCGCCGGGAAACAGGACACGCCCGCCCGCCCGGGCAGCGGTACCTTCGCGGGGCACCGCATCACCGCACACCCACGAGGAGTTGGCCATGACCGAGGACCCGCGCCCTTCGGGACCGCTGGACGCGCTGACCGACGTGGACGGGATCCGGGTCGGCCACGCCCGGGTGCCCGGCGAGGGCGCGCTGAGCGGGACCACCGTCGTCCTCGCACCCGTGGGCGGTGCGGTAGCCGCCGTGGACGTCCGCGGGGGCGGACCCGGCACGAGGGAGACGGACGCACTCGATCCGCGCAACCTGGTGCAGCGGGTGGACGCCGTCGTGCTCACCGGTGGCAGCGCGTACGGGCTGGACGCCGCGTCCGGTGTGATGGCCTGGCTGGAGGAGCAGGGGCGCGGGGTCCCGGTCGGCCCCGACCCCTCCCAGGTGGTGCCGGTCGTACCGGCCGCCTGCCTCTTCGATCTGGGCCGCGGCGGCGACTGGCGGGCCCGCCCCGACGCCTCGACCGGCCGGGCCGCCGTGGAGGCGGCCGCCTCCACGGCGGCGGGGGCGCCCGTCGCCGAGGGCACGGTGGGGGCGGGCACGGGTGCGGTCGCCGGACAGGTCAAGGGTGGAATCGGCACGGCGAGTGTGCGACTTCCCTCCGGGACCACGGTCGCGGCGCTGGCCGCGGTGAACGCGGCAGGATCCGTGATCGATCCGCGGACCGGGGTGCTGTACGGGGAGTACGGCGCGGGGGAGCCGCCCGTACACCCCGCTCCCGAGGTTCACGAGGCCGCCGCCCTGCGGCTGGCCGGGATGCGGGACGCGAAGGGCGGCCGGCCCTTCAACACGACGCTCGGGGTCGTCGCCACGGACGCGGCCCTCACCCGCGCCCAGGCGCAGAAGCTCGCGGGTACGGCGCACGACGGGCTGGCGCGCGCCGTCCGTCCGGTCCATCTGATGTCCGACGGGGACACCGTCTTCACCCTGGCGACCGGCTGCCGGCCGTTGCCGCCGGAACCCGTGGCCGAGCTGAACGACATCCTGGCAGCAGGCGCGGATGTCCTGGCCCGCGCCATCGTGAAGGCCGTCCGGGCCGCCCGGGGGGTCGACGGCCCCGGGGGCGCCTTCCCCTCGTACGGCGACCTCTACGGCACTCCGTGACGAGGCCGGGAACTTTCTGCGTGCGAGGTACGTTTTTTGCTAACCCCGGTCACGATGTCAGACCCAGGGACTACGTTATGCACGCATCGGGTAACACGCGGCAACGGCCTGGAGACAGCACCTTGAGCGATCCGTACGAGACAACCGAGCAGCACCTCGAGCGACTCCTGCGATGCGCCCTCAACTCCTTCGACCTGTCCGACACCACGGTCGACCGGCTCGGGACGGCCCTGGCGCACAGCAGTGCCCTGCATTCGTCCCATCACAGTGCCGTTCTGCACCGTGAGACCTACCGGCACACGTATCTACTCACCGACGGCACCGCGCTCACCCTGTGGGAGCTGGTGCACGGCGGCGGCCGGGACCCCTCGGTCCCCCGCCGCCACGAGCTGTACGACGACGAGGGCGAGGCGCAGATCGCCGCCGCACGTCTCGCGGGCACCTTCTGGGACACCCCGGCCTTCGGCGACGAGGGTCTGCGGGGGGACCTGGACGTCCTCACGCTCCTGATGGCGGTCCCTCCGGTCCCGGCCCCCCGCGTGTACGCCCCGGACAATTCGGCGGACCACGCCCGCCGGGTCCTGCGCCGCGCGGAGAACACCGACCGGCCGGGCGCCGACACGGCCGGGCTGCTCCGGGCGGCCTTCGCCCACCACATCACGCAGATCTTCGGCCGCCAGTTCCGCGTCGACGGCCGGGACGCCGGATTCACGCTCTACGAGCACGCCTTCCTGCTCCTGGACGGCAGCGAGACCAGCCTGTGGGAGGTCGAGCACACGGCGACGCCCGACGGCCGCCACATGTGCGAGGTGTACGGGGACGAGGACACCGCACGCCGCGCCATGGAGAACCGCACCAGGATCTGCTGATCGGCGCGGCCGCCGGACATGGCTCGCCCGTCCGCCCCGGGCGGGGCGGACGGGCGGGTGTCACCAGGGACGCGGCGTGCAGGCGCGCGCTCAGCGTGACAGCGCGGGCTCCTTGCCGATCCCCGGGTCCGGCACCGCGGCCGTCTCGTCGCCGCCGCCCTCCAGGTGCACCTGCGGCTTGGCCGGCAGTGCGAACATCACGAAGAAGATCACCGTGAGCACCCCGGCCACCCACCACAGCGACTGCTGGAACGCGTCCACGAAGGCCGGGCCCATCTCCTGCGGTGACAGGTCGTCACCGATGGAGCCGAAGAAGACGACCGCGACGAGCCCGAGTCCCAGCGCCGTGCCCATCTGCTGCACGGTGTTGATCAGCCCGGACGCAGATCCGGAGTGCTCCTTGGGTACTCCGGAGAGCACCGCGTCCGTCAGCGGGGCCACGATCAGGCCCATGCCCGCCCCCATGATCACCAGGGGCGCGATCATCTGCCAGGACGTGATGCCCAGGCCGTAGTGCCCGGCCTCGGCGATGTAGACCAGCAGCCCGGTGATCATCAGCAGTGCGCCCGCCTGGAGGACCTTGCGCCCGAAGCGGGGCACCAGCTTCTGCACGGAGATCCCGGCGGCCACCGACACGGCGATGGAGAACGGAATCCCCGTCGTGCCCGCCCGCAGCGCGCTCCAGCCGAGCCCCGTCTGCATGTAGAGCGTCCAGACGAGGAAGAAGATGCCGAGGACGATACCGAAGGTCAGCTGCACGGCGATGCCCGCGGCGAAGCTCTTCACCCGGAACAGCGACAGCTCGATGAGCGGGGAGCCGTCCCTGCTCGCCTTCCGGCGTTCGTACGCGACCAGCACCGCGAACACCAGGAGGCTGGAGGCCATCGACACGTACCCCCACAGCGGCCAGCCCAGCTCACGCCCTCGGGTCAGCGGGTAGATCAGCATGAGCAGACCCAGCGTCACCAGGAACACACCGGCCAGGTCGAGGCGCAGGGCCTTCGGTGCCTTGGACTCACTGATGAACTTCCTCCCCAGGATCAGTCCGGCGATACCGACCGGCAGGTTGATCAGGAAGATCGGCCGCCACTCCAGGCCGAAGAGGTTCCACTCGGTGAGCAGCGCGCCGAGCAGCGGCCCGGACACCGCGCCGAGTCCGACGATGGCGCCGAAGAGCCCGAAGACCTTGCCGCGCTCGTGTGCCGGGAAGGTGGCGTGCACGATCGACAGCACCTGGGGCACCATCAGCGCGGCCATGCCGCCCTGCAGGATGCGTGAGGCGACCAGCATCTCCGGGTTCCCGGCGAAGCCGCAGAGGGCGGAGGCGATCGTGAAGCCGCCGATCCCGATGAGGAAGATGCGCTTGCGGCCGTAGATGTCACCGAGCCGGCCGCCCGTGATCAGACCGGCCGCGAAGGCCAGGGCGTACCCGGCGGTGATCCACTGGATCTCCGAGAACGAGGCACCGGTGTCGCGGGTGATGCTCGGGATGGCGATATTGACGATCGTGACATCGACCAGGTCCATGAAGGCCGCGGTCATCACGATCGCGAGCGCGAACCAGCGGCGCCGGTCGGCACGGTCCTGCGGGGCGTCGAGCCCCGTGGGCGCCGTGCGGTCGGCCGCCGTGGACGGCGGAGATTCGGAAGAAGTCATACGAAGAAGTTAGTGGTCCATTAGGTCAGATCGTGTCCTGTTGAACCGGCATTCTGGGCGCCATGACGGATACCCCGGCACGACTGCTGAATCTGCTGTCGCTCCTCCAGACCCCGCGCGAATGGCCGGGCAGCGAACTGGCCGAGCGGCTCGACGTCAGTCCGCGCACCATCCGCCGCGACATCGACCGGCTCCGCGACCTCGGCTACCCGGTCGAGGCGTCCCGCGGCTCCGTCGGTGGCTACCGTCTGGTGGCGGGCAGTGCCATGCCGCCCCTCCTGCTGGACGACGAGGAGGCGGTGGCCATCGCGGTGGGGCTGAGGGCCGGGGCCGGGCATGCCATCGAGGGGGTCGACGAGGCCTCGGTGCGGGCGCTGGCCAAGCTGGAGCAGGTGCTTCCGTCCCGGCTGCGGCACCGGGTCTCCTCCCTGCAGAGAGCGACGGTGCCGCTCACCCGCGGCGACGGTTCGACCATCGATCCGCGGACCCTCACGGTGATCGCCTCGGCGGCCACCGGGCGGGAGCGGCTGCGCTTCGGCTACCGCGCGGGGGACGGCACCGCGTCGAAACGCCAGGTCGAGCCGTACCGGCTGGTGAGCACGGGCAGCCGCTGGTACCTGGTCGCGTACGACATGGACCGTGAGGACTGGCGCACCTTCCGGGTGGACCGGGTGAACGAGCCGTTCGCCACCGGCGCCCGCTTCACCCCCCGCGAGCTGCCCACCGAGGGCGGGGACGCGGCGGAGTTCATCGCCCGGTCGATGTCCCGGATGCAGCCGGAACTCCGGATCGACGTGAGCTTCCGGGCGCCGGCCGACTTCGTGACGGCACGGCTGCCCGCGATGCTCGGCGCGGTGGAACCGACCGGCACGGACAGCTGCCGGCTGCGCACGGTCTCGTCGGACTCGCTGGAGTGGGTGGCGCTGCGGCTGGCTCTGGTGGACTGCGAGTTCGAGGCCCACGGGCCGCCACGGCTGGTCGAGTACCTGGCGGACCTGGGTGCCCGTCTGACCCGCGCCTCGTCCGCCCGGCCCGGGCGCAGCGGAAATGAATGAGCCCCGGCGCCGGGGGGGGTGGGCGCCGGGACTCAGCTCAGGGAACCGGTACGAGACCGGTCGTCGCCGGTGCGAACCGGCTTATGTGGAGATTACGGGTTATTGGCTCACGCCGCAGCGTCAAAGCCCGTGTCGTGAGCCATTCGCTTCAATTCGAGCAATGCGTGCTTCTCGATCTGGCGGATCCGCTCCCGGGTCAGACCGTGCTGCTTGCCCACCTCGGTGAGGGTCCGCTCACGGCCGTCCTCGATCCCGTAGCGCATACGGATGATGGAGGCGGTCCTGTTGTCGAGCTTCCCGATCAGGTCCTCGAGCTCCTCGCTGCGCAGCAGCGTCATCACGGACTGCTCGGGCGACACCGCGGAGGTGTCCTCCAGGAGGTCACCGAACTGGGTGTCCCCGTCGTCGTCGACGGACATGTTGAGGCTGACCGGGTCACGGGCCCAGTCCAGGACGTTGCCCACGCGCTCGGTGTTCGAGTCCAGCTCGGCCGCGATCTCCGCATGCTCCGGGTCCCGCCCGTTCTCGCGGTTGAACTCACGCTGCACCCTGCGGATCCGGCCGAGCTCCTCCACGAGGTGGACGGGGAGCCGGATGGTGCGGGACTGGTCGGCTATCGACCTGGTGATGGCCTGGCGGATCCACCACGTCGCGTACGTGGAGAACTTGAAGCCCTTGGCGTAGTCGAACTTCTCGACCGCGCGCACCAGGCCGGCGTTGCCCTCCTGGATCAGGTCGAGCAGAGGCAGCCCGGCCCTCGGGTAACGCCGGGCCACGGCTACGACGAGCCTGAGGTTGGACCGGATGAACACGTCTTTGGCACGCTCGCCCTCGGCGACCAGCGCCTCCAGCTCCTGGCGCTCCGCTCCGCCGGCCTCGCTCTCCACTCCGCCGTCGAGGATCTGCTGGGCGAAGACGCCCGCCTCGATCGTCTGCGAGAGCTCGACCTCCTTGGCGGCGTCGAGCAGCGGTGTGCGGGCGATCTCGTCCAGGTACATGCCGACCAGGTCGCGATCGGCGATCTCCCCGCCCACGGCGCGAACACTGCTTGCCCGGTCGGTCCCGCCGGAGCTGGCGGACGAACGACGGGCGACGGCACGGGTTGCCATGCGAGCTCCCTTACTGAGTAGGTCGCGACACCCTTTCGGGTGCCCTGCATCCGATGGAAACAACGACTGGAATCCGGACAGAATTCCCACGGCGACCATTCACTTTCGAGATCATGCAGTACCCTGTCCGGCCCATCAGGAGGACTGATGTCCCGCATACCCACAGAAGTGCAGGTCAGGCCCGGATCCGAGGCTGATCTCGAGGCCGTAACGGCCATCTACAACCATTACGTCCGCGAGACCGCACTCACATTCGACACGACCGCCTTCACACCGGCCGAACGTCTGCCGTGGTTGCGCTCACACCCCGAAGACGGCCCGTTCCGGCTGCTGGTTGCCTCGCACATCAGTCCTTCGCGTAACGCGCCGGAGGTCCTCGGTTATGCCACCAGCAGCCCGTACCGGCCCAAGGCGGCGTACAGCACCTCGGTCGAGGTGAGCGCCTACTGCGCGCCCGGCACCACCGGTCGCGGAGTCGGCACCCTCCTCTACAAGGCCCTGTTCGAGGCCCTGGCAGGCGAGGACATCCACCGCGCCTACGCGGCGATCGCCCAGCCCAACGAACCGTCGGTCCGACTGCACGGCGCCTTCGGCTTCCGCCACGTGGGCACGTACACCGAGGTGGGCAGGAAGTTCGGCCGGTACTGGGACGTGTCCTGGTACGAGAAGCCGATGCTCAGCCGAACTGGACCGAGCGCTTCGCCAGACCCATCCAGAACCCCTCGATGACACTGCGCCCCTGATCCAGCTCGCTCTCCGCGGCACCCATCGTCACGAAGAGCGGGGCGAAGTGCTCGGTACGGGGGTGGGCGAGCTTCCCCGCAGGCGACTTGTGTTCGAAGTCCAGCAGCGCGTCGACGTCCTGTGCCTGGAGCGCCCGGTGCCCCCAGTCGTCGAACTCCGCCGACCAGCCGGGTGTACCGGCGTGCCGCAGGGCGGCCAGGTTGTGCGTGAAGAAGCCGCTTCCGACGATGAGCACGCCCTCGTCGCGCAGCGGAGCGAGCTTGCGCCCGATGTCCATCAGCTTCCGGGGGTCCAGCGTCGGGAGGGAGATCTGCAGTACGGGGATGTCCGCGTCCGGGAACATCTCCACGAGCGGCACGTAAGCCCCGTGATCGAGACCCCGGTCGGGGATGTCCTGGACCGGGGCGCCCGCGGCGCGCAGGAGCTTGCGCACGTCCTCCGCGAGCTTCGGGGCGCCCGGGGCCGCGTACCGCACCTGGTAGTAGTGCTCGGGGAAGCCCCAGAAGTCGTAGACGAGCGGCACGGTTTCGATGGCACCGAGCGCGAGCGGCGCCTCCTCCCAGTGCGCGGAGACCATCAGGATCGCCTTGGGCCGCGGGAGTCCGGCAGACCAGGCGGCCAGCTCACCGGGCCAGACGGGGTCGTCGGCGAGCGGCGGCGCGCCGTGGGAGAGGTAGAGGGCCGGCATGCGCTCCGCGGTGACAGTCATGACACTCCCATTCCTCCGCCGATCGCGGTATGTGTTCTCTACAGGCACCGGGAAACGGGTGCCGGGATCGAGAACCGGGGATTCGGCAGATCTCTTTGAATCTTCAAGTTCCTATCTCCAGAGACCTTAGCTCTATCTAGTTCAATATTCAAGAAAAGGTCGTACAGTGAAGTACATGACCACGACATCCACCGGCGGGCCCCTATGGCTCACCGACGAAGAGCAGAGCGTGTGGCGTGCGTACCTCCACGCCACCACGCTCATGGAGGATCACCTCGACCGCCAGTTGCAGCGCGATGCCGGCATGCCGCACATCTACTACGGGCTTCTCGTCCACCTCTCCCAGGCGCCGCGGCGCCGCATGCGGATGACCGAGCTGGCCAAGGACGCGAAGATCACCCGCTCCCGGCTCTCGCACGCCGTCGCCCGGCTGGAGAAGAACGGCTGGGTCCGGCGCGAGGAGTGCCCCTCCGACAAGCGTGGTCAGAACGCGGTCCTCACGGACGAGGGCTTCGAGATGCTCGCCCGGTCCGCTCCGGGACACGTGGACGCGGTGCGCCATGCGATGTTCGCCCGGCTCACCCCCGACCAGGTGGCGAGCCTCGGCGAGATCATGCAGGTCATCGCCACCGGGCTGCAGCCGGAGGGTGTGGACGCGGATCTGCCCTGGCTCCGCTGAGCGGAGCCAGGGCAGATCTACGGGCCGCGGAGGGCTTCAGCAGGGGGCGGGTGCAGGTGCCGCACCACCCGCGGCACCACTCCTCACGCCGTCCCGGCCGTCATGCCTCAGTGCGCGATGACCGGGATCTTGAACTCGTCCTCGACGCCGTCCGCACGCTCCCCGGAACCATCGGCCGAACCGGGCGCTCCGGCTCCTGGCCGCCCGGTGTTGATCAGCACCGTCGCGATCGCCGAGGCGGCGACGAGGATGCCCACCGCCCACCAGATCGCGCTGGCGAAACCACTGACCATGGCCTGCATCTGCAGGAGCTTCGGGTCGGTGGCACCTGCGGCGTGGTCCGCGATGTACGCGGTGGTGGCACCGGCGGCGATGGTGTTGAGCAGCGCCGTACCGATGGCGCCGCCGACCTGCTGCGAGGTGTTCACCATCGCGGAGGCCACACCGGCGTCACGCGGCTCGATGCCGTGCGTGGCCAGCGACATGGCGGGCATGAACGCCGTCCCCATGCCCAGGCCGAGCAGCAGCTGGCCCGGCAGGATGACGCCCGCGTACGAGGTGTCGACCTCCAGCTGGGTCAGCAGCAGCATGCCGATCGCGGCCACGAGGAACCCGGGGCCCATCAGCAGCCGCGGCGGGACCCGGGTCATCAGCCGGGTGCCGATCTGCGTGGAGCCGACGATCATGCCCGCGATCATCGGGAGGAACGCGAAGCCGGTCTTGACCGGCGAGTATCCCTTCGCGACCTGGAGGTAGTAGGTCAGGAAGAGGAAGAGCCCGAACATCGCGATGATGGCGAGACCCAGGGAGAGGTAGACCCCTCCGCGATTGCGCTCGGTCAGGACACGCAGCGGCAGCAGGGGCGACTTGACGCGCGCCTCGGTGACGACGAAGGCCAGGAGCAGCACGGCTGCCGCGACGAACATGCCTATGGTCAGCGAGTCGGACCAGCCGGCCGACTCGGCGCGGGTGAAGCCGTACACCAGCGCGACCAGGCCCAGTGTGGACAGGACGACACCGGGGATGTCGAGCGGCGAGCGGTTGCGGCCACCGGCCGGCTCACGGATGACGAAGTAGGCACCGGCGGCGGCGACGATCGCGAACGGGATGTTGACGAAGAACGTCCAGCGCCAGTTCAGGTACTCGGTGAGGAAGCCGCCCAGGATCAGGCCGACCGCGCCACCGCCACCGGCGATGGCCCCGTAGATACCGAAGGCCTTGGCGCGCTCCTTGGCGTCGGTGAACATCACCGCGAGCAGCGACAGGGCTGCCGGTGCGAGCAGTGCGCCGAAGGCACCCTGCAGGGCACGGGAGCCGAACATCATCGCTTCGCCCTGAGCGGCGCCACCGATGGCGGAAGCCGCGGCGAAGCCGATCAGGCCGACCACGAAGGTGCGCTTACGGCCCCAGAGGTCGGCGATGCGTCCACCGAAGAGCAGGAGCCCTCCGAACGCGAGCGCGTACGCGGTGATGACCCACTGCTTGTTCCCCTCGGAGATGCCGAGGTCCGTCTGGGCGGAGGGCAGTGCGATGTTCACGATGGTCGCGTCGAGCACGACCATCAGCTGGGCGAGAGCGATGAACGCCAGCGCTTTCCAGCGACTGGGATCCGGAAGCCGGACGTCGGCTGTTTTTGACATGGGAGTAGCCACCTAAGGACGCGTCTGGACGCGAGGAGTCGTGGGAACGGCGGGGCAGGCCCGCGGACGGATCCGCGGACGTCGCCGGAAAAGGGTGTGCCGGATCTGCGGTCGGGCCCGCTGGCCGGGCCCGACCTGCTTCATGTGGTTTCTGTCGGCCGCTCGGGCCCGTGGTCTATTGGGTCTCTGGTGCTGCGCGGGCGTCAGTCCCCGCGGCGCAGGTCCTCCATGGTCGCCGCCGATCCGGGCAGTTCGGAGTGGGCCGGAGCTTCCAGGCCGTCCAGGAAGAGCTGCAGATGGCGGTGGGTGAACCGGTCGATGTCCAGGCAGGCGATGCCGGGCAGCGGCCGGGTGAGCTGGGAGAGGGCGACGAGCACGTCACCGACGGCGATGTCGGTACGCAGCCGCCCTGCGGACATGGCGCGCTCCATGAGCCCTTCGACGGTCTCTTCGAGGCGACGGAGCTCGGCAAGCAGTTCGGGGTGACTCTTGTCGAAGCCGCCGGACAACATCGGGCACAGGGCACCGATCCGTTCGTCGGCCGCCGCGTGCACGAAACGGCTGAGTGCGGCGAACGGGTCGGACTCCGCGGCCACAGCCTCCTGCGCGCGCTCCGTGGTGCGGCAGGTGACCGCGAGGACGACCTCGTGGGTCAGCGCGGCACGGTCGGGGAAGTTGCGGTAGAGCGTGGCGTTGCCGACTCCGGCACGGCGGGCGACCTCGTCGAGCGGCACGTCGGGGCCGAACTCGACGAACATCTCACGCGCGGCCGTCACGATCCGCTCCCGGTTGCGCAGGGCGTCGGCCCGCGGACGGGGCGTAGGGCGCTGCGTGGCGCAGGAGGCGGTTGTGGCGACGGTCTCCACGACTGCGGCCCTTCCCTTCGACGTCTGGACGATCCCCGGACCAACCGGGGACCAGCTCCCCGTTTCGCGGGGACACACGTGCAAACGGGGAAAGGATCCCCGGTTATTTCCAGACGGATTGTGACCTGAGTCACATCAAAAGCGGGCGAGGACCCCTCCATCGGCTCACCCAGCGGGCGGACCTCCAGGGCCCGGCACAGGCTGATCGCCAGAGCGCAGTCAGGGCCGGCCGGCTGCCGCGGACCCCGAAGGCGAAGCCTATGCAGCAGCCCCGCCACCGGATACGCAGATACCGCCGCCCCCTCGCACTCGCCGGGGCGACGGCCCTGGTCATCGCCACCATGGCGTCGGCCAGCTCCACACTTCCCGCCGCCGGCCGCGCCACCGCCGGACCGGTGGCCGCACCCCGGGGAACCGGCCTCGGCCCGTGCCGGATCCCCGCAAGCATGGGCGTACAGATGTCGGAGGGCATGCCGACACCACCGGGGTACGCACGCTCCACCGGGCAGATCAAGGCCCTCAATCTCATGATCGACTTCCCGGACGCGCAGGCGACGGAACCGGCGGCGGACCGGCTCGCGGAATTCTTCCCGCAGACCTCCGACTGGTTCCGCACCAGCTCCTACGGACGGCTCACCTATGTGCCAGAAGCGCCCCTGGAGGACTGGCTGCGGATGCCGCTGCCGTTCGCGGAGTACGGCATAGAACGCGGCTCACCGTACGAACCGGGCTACCGCAAACTCGTCAAGGACCTCGTGGCCATCACTGACGCGAAGGTCGATTTCGCCGCGTACGACCTGGTCAACGTGCTGGTGACTCCGAACGCGGGCCCCTCCGCACTGGACACCGTCCTGTCGGTGACCTTTTCCGGCAACGACGACGCCCCGTTCGCCGACGGGGTGCCGCTGGCCAACACGTCCTTCGTCTACAGCCGCCAGGACGACGGCTCCGGCTCGTACTCGGAGACCGGCTACCGGGTCCTCCCCCATGAGAACGGCCATGTCTTCGGCCTGCCCGACCTCTACACCATGGAGGGCGGCGGCTCCGTGGGCCACTGGGACATCATGTCCGAGGACTGGGGTGCCAACAACGACCTCCTGGCCTGGCACAAGTGGAAGCTCGGCTGGCTCGACAACAGCCAGATCCGCTGCGCCGCCATGCCCGGCACCACCGAGCACGTACTCGAGCCGCTGGCCTCGGAGGGCGGTACGAAACTGGCCTTCGTACCCCTCAGCTCCCAGTCCGGCTACGCGGTGGAGGTGAGGACCCCGGCGGGCAACGACGAGGCGGTCTGCAGGCCCGGCGTCCTCATCTACAAGGTGAGCTCCGACGTAGACACCGGCCAGGGGCCGGTCTCCGTCGCGGACAGCACCGAGGACAGCGGAGGCTGCACCCGGCGGCCCAACGTCCACGCCGAACTCTCCGACGCCCCGTTCGAACCCGGCGAGACCTTCACCGACCGGCCCCAAGGGATACGCATATCCGTGCTCGCGAAGGACGCCGACGGACACTACCGGGTGCGGATCACCCGGCCCTGACGGCACGCTCAGCCGTCACCGCCGGCACGCTCACCCCTGACCTCTCCGAGCCCGCTCCTGGACCTGTCCGCGCAGCTCCCGCTTGAGGATCTTCCCCGTCGCGTTCCGGGGCAGCGGCTCCTGGGTCACCAGCACGAGGGCCGGGACCTTGAACGCGGCGAGGGTCAGCCCCACTCGAGCCCGCAGCTCCTCCACGGGCACCACGGCGCCGGCGCGCAGCCGGACCACCGCGGCGACCTCCTCGCCCAGCACCGGATGGGGAACACCGAGCACCGCCACGTCCTCCACGTCGGGGTGATCGTGCAGCGCCGCCTCGACCTCGACGCAGTACACGTTCTCGCCGCCCCTGATCACCATGTCCTTGATCCGGTCGACGACGGTGACCCGCCCGGCGCGCACGAGGGCCAGATCGCCCGTACGGAACCAACCGCCGCTGAACGCCTCTTCCGTCGCCGCCTCGTCGCGCCAGTAGCCCCGGATCAGCGACTGACCGCGCAGCCACAGCTCGCCGACCCCGCCATCGGGAAGCTCCTCTCCTGACGGGCCCGCGATCCGGACCTCGGTGACGGGCGTCGGGGTACCGACACTCTCCGGGTACGCCCGGTAGGCGGCACCGAAGTTGGCCAGCACCCCTCCGCAGGTCTCGGTCAGCCCATAGCCGTTGCGGGGCTCGATCCGCTCCCCGTGTTCTGCGGTGAGCTGGGCGACCAGGTCCGGCGGGGCCGGCGCCCCACCGGTGCTCAGCATCTGCAGACTCTCCAGTCCGTCGCCCGCACGGTGCGCCGCGGCGAGCAGTTGGAGAGCGGTGGCCGGGACACCGGCGTAGTGCGTGATCCGGTGCGCACGGATCAGCCGCAACGCCTCGTCGGCGTCCCACTTCCGCATCAGGACGAGGGCCCCGCCCGCCGCCATCGCCGCGTAGAGGCCGGTGAACGCCGCGACATGGAAGAAGGGGAACGTCAACAAGGTCACGTGCGGCGGCCCCTGCCCCGGGATCACCCCACGGCCCAGCGCGGACGCCGCCGCCTGATAGCGCGGGTTGAGGGCCGCACCCGCCTGCGCGAGATGCGTGGCGACGGCCCCTTTGGGCCGCCTGGTGGTGCCTGAGGTGTAGAGGATCGTGGCGTCGTCCTCCGGCCGGATCTCCACGGCGGGAGGCGCGGCCATCGGGTCGGGCTCGGGAAGGTCCGCGTATCTCTCGGCCCTGCCCGGAAGCCCGGCACCGTCGTCGTGGAAAACGACGAACCGTGCCCCGGCCCTCTCTCCCCAGGCGGCCATCTTCGGCAGTTGCTCCCCGTCGACCAGCAGCACCGCCGGCTCGCAGTCGGCGAGAGCGTGGCCGAACTCCTTCTCCGTCCACCACGCGTTGAGCGGGACGGCGACGAGGCCGGCGAGCTGAGCCGCCCAGAAGGCGATCTGCCACTCGGGGTGGTTACGCATGGCGATCACGGCCCGATCACCGGAGCGAAGCCCGTACGTATCGGTGAAACGCCGAGCCAGCGCAGACGCTGCGGCGAAGAACTCCGCGTACGTACAGGTCCGCTCACCGGCGATCAGGAACGGCTGGTCCCCGAAGGCCCAGGTGGTCTCCACGAACTCGTGGAGCGTACGCGGACCGTTGGCGTAGATGAGCGGACCGCGATCGCTTCGCACCACGGCGAACGGTGCACCCGGGGCAGTCAGCGTCTCATCGCTTCGAGCACGAGCGACGGCCTGATCACCGACGGGGCCGAAGGACGGGGCGGGCGTGGGGTCGGTGGGCGGCACGAGCGACCTCTCCAAGCGCTGTCTCAACAACTCGGCGACGCTATGCCCGCACCCCGCCCCCGTCAAGAATCCGCTGTCCGCCAGGTCAGGCCTCGCTCCTGTCCCCCGGGATCTCCTTCATCGAGTCGACGACCGCTCGCTCCGTGATGGCTGTGTGCCCGATCACCGTGCCGGCTTTGATCCCTTCCGCGTCGCGCATCTGCACCGTGCGCTCCCCCAGATAACTGAAGGTCTTCGGGTCGAAGATCCACTCGGTGCGGTCGCCGGAGGTCTCGTCGGTCCGGGCTATGGCGATGCCGTGCCGGCCCACGGCATCGACCGAGTCGTCGACCACCACGACGCCCGGAATTTTCGCAGCGGCCCGGTACAGGGCGGATGCCAGCTCCGCCGGCATCACCTGCTCCCTCACCAGGTCACCGATCGTGGTGAAGGCCTGCTGGTCGGGGCCATTGCCCTGCCCCTCCGTCTCCTCGTAGATCTTCTTCAGCAGCTCGTCCGGATCCGTGGTCAGCGTCTTGAGGTAGTCGTGACTGGGCGCACCGACACCCGGCCCCGCCGACTCCTGGCGGTTGTCGTCCAGCGTCAGCCCGTCCTGGGACGTGGTGCCGTTGCCCGGCTCGATCAACCAGCCCCTGCGGCCGTCCGGTGACAACCACACCTGGCGGGGGTGCAGCTTCTGCACATAGGTCCTGCTCTCACCTGTATCGGCGTTCTCCGAGGTCTCGAGCCAAGAGACCTGACTCCTGATGTAGAGGAACTGGCCCGGCCGGGGTGCGGGCAGCTTCTCCCGCTCCGCAGCCCCGGAGATCCGGTCGACCGTGCTGCTCAGCCCTTCCTTCGTGCCCTGCACCACGTGCACGACCGATGCGGGCACGGCCCCCTCCGGCGGACCGGCGACGTCAGCGGCGCCCTGTCCCGTGAACTGCACGACTCCGACCACCCCGGCCAGCACGGCGACCGCGACAGCCGAACCGATCAGCGCGAGCCGACGTCCGGCGCGGCGCGGCCGCTCGGGAGGCAGGGCCGGAAACATGATCACGGGCTGCGACTGAGGCTTCGCGGCATTCCGCGACTGCGCCTGCTGGATCTCGTTCATCAGGTGCTCCTCGAGAGAGGTCAGACGGTCGCGGGGCAGCGTCGGATCGCCGGGCGGCGGCAGAAGCCCCACCAGCTCCGCATGGTCGAGCGGCTCTCGGCGCCGCTGCCAAGGGGTGCGATTCATCGGGTTCTCTCCTCGTTCGACCGGGCCGCATCGACGCGGCCACCCTGTACTTGTCCGCCCGCCCAGACTGGTTCCGTCTTCTTCCGGCGGCGCCGCAGCTCCCCGTCCGTCAGCTTCCGCAGCCGGGTCCTCGCCCGCGACAGCCGGGACCGCACCGTGCCGACGGGCACCCCGAGCGCCTCGGCGGCCTCGGCGTAGCCCAGGCCGGACCACACGCACAGCGCGAACACCTCGCGCTCCCCCTTGCGCAACTGCGCCATCGCGGTCTTCGCCGCAGCCAGTTCCTCGGAGTCGGTGATCCGTCCGACCAGTTCGTCGGCGAAGTCGGGCAGCACGTCCCGCAGCGGCATCCGGGCCAGCGCCCGCTCGTGCCGCCGGACCGCACGGCCGGTGTTACGCAGCACGTTGACCGCGATCCCCATCAGCCAAGGCCGCGGACTGTCCCCTTCGTCCCGCAGCTTCTCGCGTAACCGCCAGGCCTCCAGGAAGGTCAACGACACGATGTCCTCGGCAGCGGCCCAGTCCCCCGTCGTCCGCACCGCGTGCCGGTAGACGAGCTGGGCGTGGTCGCGGAACAACTCCCGGAAGGCCTCCGGGTCCCCTGCGCGGATGCGGGCGTGCATCGAGTAGTTCACTTCCTGACTTGTCCGCCCACCCGGAACAGTTGCCGTGATCCACGTCACACATGGATCACCCGGTGGGCCTGCCCACCATCCACCCGAGCCGCACCCGCATCTCCCAGGCTTCCGGCCACCCAGATCCGGTACGCTGTCGTTTGCACTGGCCTTCGTAGCTCAGGGGATAGAGCACCGCTCTCCTAAAGCGGGTGTCGCAGGTTCGAATCCTGCCGGGGGCACAGCACAAAGGGCCAGTTCGGAGGCTTGATCCTCTCGAACTGGCCCTTTCGCGTGATCACGTCTGTGCCACGCGCGTGCCACTACGCCTAGGCGTCTCCCTGCTGCTTGCGGATCATCGCCCCCAGCAGGACAGCGATCATCACGCTTTCATGAACCAGCCCGTTCAAAGGTTGGTCAAGGAGAAGAGATGAGCGCCTCTGACTTGGGGGCGGTGGCAGGGTCCTGCTCGTCGTCACGAGATCGTGCCGGAAGATCGCCGCACGAGCCCCGTCCAGGTCGTGGCGCGACGGAGACGCAGGGCTGCTTCGACGTGCTCCACGGGCCGGTCACCATACGCTGGAGGACGGACTCGGCGGTCTTCCGGCTCGCGGTCTCCTCCCGCCCACACCACCGCGGAGATGAGGGTCCCCCTCGGCGAAGCGGCGGACCGCGTGAACTTCGTGTACGGAACCGCCCGGTTCCTGCTGAGAGAGAACGGCTGCGCGGTCTTCGCCACCGGATCGAGGACGTGCCACCTCACCGGGCTGACCGACGGCGACCTGCGCTGTTCGGTGCCGGTGGGCCGACGGTCACGGCCGGGATGTCAGTGGGCGTCTCTAGCATGAAAGATGCCGGAGTCTTGGGTCGAGTGTGTTGAACAGATTCAAGGCCCCCCGCGTTCAACGGCCATACGGGCATCGGGACATCAGAACGTCAGGAGTGCTGTGCGATCAATCTTCGAGGACTCAGCTGCCGACCCGGAAACCGGGCCGGCGGCGGAGCGGCTCAGGACCGTCGAACAGTGGCGCTCCTACCTGACTGAGTACGGTGCCGACGTTCTGCGGGTTTCGGCCGAGGGCGAGTTGTTCAACGTCAGCGACGAGCAGCGGGCCACCGGATGGCTGGGCTACGAGGGCGCGGACGAGCAGCGGATCGCGGGTCTGGAGGACCGGCTCGGTACCCGGCTCCCGCCCAGCTATCGCTCGTTCCTGGGCGCCTCCGACGGCTGGTCGCACCTCGGCCCGTTCATGTATGAGATGCGTACGACCGGCGACCTCGACTGGCTCGACGACGATGACGCCGACATGTACATGGACACCTATGACGATGAGCCGGACGACGCGAGCACGCGCACCAGGGCCCCCGTCCTGCTCATAGCGGACGAGGGCGACGCCCAGTGCTGGCTGCTGGATTCCGGGGACGTGTCGCGGGACGGGGAGTGGGCTGCGTACACCTGGTCGAGTTGGCAACCGGGTCTGAGCGACCGGTACGGGTCCTTCGCCGAATTGGTCGCGGCGGAGCGCGACTCGTTCCAGGAACTCAAGGGCTATGAAGGCAGCGCCGTCAATCCGGAGGGCGCCGAGCAGCTAGTGGCCGAGGGCCGCGCACAGGCCCTGCGGGGCGAGGCCGAGAGGGCGGCGGCCACCTTCGAGCAGGCCGCCGTCAAGGGGTCGGGGGCTGGTGCCTACCTGGCGGTCATGCTGGGCGCCTTCCTCGACCTGACCCACGCGCATCACCATGTCCGCAACGGCATCCTCGGGCGCCCGCATGTCATCGAGGCGGTCGGCCTCGAACAGGTACGTGCGGAGGCCGTGCCGCTGTATCTGCTTCGCACGATGGAGGGGTGCGGACCGGGGAGGGACTTCTCGTCGGTGCTCGTGCCTGAGCTCCACAGGTGCGAGGGCAGGCCCGTCACGGACTGGATCCCGTATGCCGCCGCATCCACCCCGCCGACGCTTCCCGAATCCCCCGTCTTCCAGGAAGCCCTGGACGCGGCCCGGACGATCGCCCTGTCCGGTGCCACCGACGACGCCTGGAGCATCATCGAGGCCGCTCTGCCCCACTGGCACTCCGAGTCGCCGCACCGTATAGCCCCGGTCGTACTCCTCACCGACCCGGCCTTCCGTGAGGTGATCACCGCACCCCGGGCCCGCCTCGTCGTCACCACGCCGCGGGGCTAGGTGCGCGGGCGGCAGCGGCCTGGCTGACGGCGGGAGAGCTTCAACCTCGCGCTTCGCGAGGCGACACCCATGACACGATCCAGATCACCACATGGGGACATTGCCCTCCGCCGGAGTCAAACCGGGCACAGCGCTGAATGACGGGGAGCACGCGCGGAATCTCAACAGGCGTTCCGGCATGGGTGATGTCGAAGCTCGCAGCGTCATGTCAGCGCGGCAGCGAGCTCTGGTGCACCCCCGACATGCAGGAGACCCCATCCCGCCGGGGCGGGATGGGGTCTCGCAGAAGAGCGCCGGGCAGGCCTTGCACCTGCATCTCCCCGCAGGAAGCGGGGCATCTTTCCTTGGACGACCGACGCAACACCGATCGGCCCGAGTTGTGGGCGACCAGCTCAAGATCAAGTCTAGCGCAGTGCGTCCAGTGCTTCCGCCAGCAGGCTGACGGCCGCCAGGACGGACGGGCGGCACTGCGGAGACGGCCGGCCTGCGGCTCGTGAAGCCCGTCGCTCCCGGCTGCTTCCAGGGCTGGGGGGGGGCAGATGCACTGTCGTTACGGGACCGCCGCCGCGGCTTGCTCTGCCAAGTCACCAGTAGTTGGCTGAACCGGTGGGGGTGCAGGGACATACGGGGCCCGCTCGGTCGGCGCACACACTGTCGTAGCTGGCTTTCGTCATCCCCGCTGTATCCCACTTGTTGGAGCACTTGTGGTGCGGCAGCGGTGCGGAGTCAGGGCGGGGGTGCTCGGCGGGCAGCGTCAGTCGACGGCCTTGAACCGGCATGCGGCTGAGGTTCCTGCCACAGGGTTCGCGTCACAGCCGTGCCGGACGCCGAGGCCGAGGCCGACCACGGTCGACAAAGCTTCCCTGCAGCCGAGTTGCTGCCGTAGACCACCGCCCGCTACGGGCCGTCTCGAGCCCCCGGACGGTCTCGGAGGCCCGTGGGTGTCCTGAGGATCGGGACCCAGGCAGATTCCGCACAGACGCGGCCCGGGGCGTCCGCAGGTCGCTCACGTCCGCCGGACGGATGTCCCACTCACCGGTGTCCGGAGTCGGGCGGCTTCTCGTCGGCGGTGGATGGTCCGCGGTGGCCCGGGTGGCGCAGGGCGCAGAGGTATCCGATGGCGAGCGCGATGGCCATGCCGTAGAACACCCACTGGTTGGCCTCGGCGAAGTCCATGCGAATGTCGGACATCGCGTCCCGCATGGCTGTCGCGGCAGGGCTGTCACCGCTGGGGGTGCGGGCGTCCGCGTTGCCCGTGACCGCCTCCGCCACCTCCCGGGCCACGGAGTGTTCCACGCCCGACGGCACCTGGCGCGCCCGGAGGGTGTCCTCGACGTTGTCGGTCATGGTGTGCGTCAGCACGGTGCCGAAAACGGCCAGGCCCACGCTCGCCGCGTAGTTGCGGACGGTCTGGGTGATGCCGGTGACTTCGCCGTAGGAGGCACCGATCGCACGGTTGACCGCGTCCGTCGAGGCGGGGGCGAGGATGAAGCCGATACCGGCTCCGGCGAGCGCGGCATAGGGCCACTGGTCGTGCATGGACAGGTCGGTCAGCTTGCCGGCCCACAGGGCGAAGCCGACGGCTCCGACCACGCAGCCGATCCTCAACGCAGGGCGCGCGCCCTGCTTGTCGAGGATCCGGCCGCCCCACTGGGAGGCGATGGCGAACCCCACGAAGAAGTACAGCAGGTACAGGGCGGCCTGGTTGGGCGAGGCGCTGAGCGAGACCTGGGCGTAGACCGAGGCGAAGAAGAACAGGGGAACGAACGCCAGCATGGCGAAGAAGAGCACCAGCATGTCCACGGCGAAGGCTCGGTCGCGGAAGACCGCGAGGTTGATCAGTGGGTGCCGGGTGCGCAGTTCGTAGCGGCAGAAGACGTACAGGATCGCGAGGCCGCCGACGATGCAGGCCCAGGTCGCCACGCTGCTCCATCCCCAGGCCGCCGCCTGCTGGAAGCCCAGCACGCTCAGGCCCATGCCGGCAGCGATCAGCAGCGCTCCCGCGATGTCCAGCGGTTCGTCCCGGCGGCGGTCGGAGATCCGGGCGAGCACGATGAGGATCAGCGCCACGATCGCCACGGGGACGTTGACCCAGAAGATCGCGCGCCAGGTCCACGCGGTCAGCCAGCCGCCGAGCAGCGGCCCCACAGCGGTGAGGGCACCTGTGACGCCGAAGAACAGGGCGAGGGCGCGTCCCCGTCGCTCGATCGGGAACACTGCAACGACCACGGCGAGCGCGGCGGGGAAGAGCAGCGCGGCACCCAGCCCCTGTACGGACCGGAAGACGATGAGCCAGGCCAGGGCGTAGTCCCCGGTGGGAACACAACCGCACAGCACCGACGAGACCACGAACACGAGGGAGCCCGCCACGACGACGCGGCGTGGCCCCCACAGGTCTGCGAGGCGTCCACCAAGGGCGAAGAACGCTGCCAGGGCCAGCAGATAGGCGTTGATCACCCACTGCATGCCCGAGGAGGAGAGGCCGAGTTCGGAGATGACGGAGGGGGCCGCGATCGCCACGATCGTCTGGTCGATGAAGGTCATCGACACCGCGAACATCATGGCGGCGAGCGCCAGTGGCTGGGAGGCCGCGCGCCCTGAGCCCGGCGCGTCTTCGTTACGTTCCGTGTGCGTTCTGCTCACCCGGTCAGTCTGCGGTTGGCGGGGCGTCGTCGCATCCCGGATCCGACCGACACGACGGACCTGACGGGGCGGGAGGGCAGGACAGGTGGGAGGGGTACGGACAGGGGCCGGCGCGGGAAGTGAGGAGGGGGCGATGCGTGTGCCGTGCGGCCGGTGCGGCAGTCCGTACCGTGTGCCGTTGAACCGGCATGCGAAGCCGGGGCCACGACAGGAAGGGGCACACGATGGCCGATGTTCGTCCGATCGGGCCGGAACCCGTGCGGGACCCCGCGCCCCGGCAGGTCTGGTACACCTCGTACGGCTCCAACATGTGTCTCGGCCGGCTCGCCTGTTACATCGAGGGCGGCCGGCCGCTCGGGACCGACACCCTGTACCCGGGGTGCCGGGACCGCCGCCTGCCCCACCGGTCCGTCCCTGTGGAGCTCGGGGGCGCCCTCTACTTCGCCACCCGTTCGCCGGTCTGGGGCGGCGGCCGGGCCTTCTACGACCCGGCCGCCGACGGGCGGGTCCGTGCCCGCGCGCATCTCGTGTCGGCGTCGCAGTTCGCGGACATCGCCGCCCAGGAGATGTACAGGGAGCCCGGCGAGGATCTGGACCTGAGCGAAGTGCTCACCTCGGGCGTCGCCAGGCTGGGGAGCGGACGGTACGAGACCCTGGTCTGCGCGGGGCAGATGGACGGATGGCCTCTCCTCACCTTCACCGCACCGTGGACCGCCGACGAGGTGGACCCGGTGTCCCCGTCGCTCGCATATCTCCGAGTGCTCGTGGCCGGCCTGTTGGAAACCGGGGCCTGGGATGCGGACTCCGTGGCCGCCTACATCGCCTCTGCGCGAGGGGCCGCCCCTCACTGGTCCGAACAGGCGATCCGCGACGTGATCGCGTGAGGGCAGGCACCCCGACGGGCGGGGTGCCCGGACGGGCCGGGTCAGCCCGCCACGGGCAGGACGGCCGCTACCGCGTTCCGGTCCTCGCGTCCGACCAGCGGGAAGATGATCCTCAGGCCCTGCTCGTTCTCCGGCGAGGAGACGACGAAGGACGAGTTGAGCAGACGTTCCCTGATCTCCGTGCGGACGAGTCCGGCACGCGGGATCGTCATCACCTGCTTCTCGGGCCGGGCAAGCGTCGGGTCCCCCCGGAAGTGGTTCTGTGCCCGCAGTTCCCCCGCGCGGCCCGCCTTCCCGGGCGCCCTTCGGCCCGGCCCGGATTCTGAACGGCACCGTCGACCACGCGGGGACCACAGGACTTCCGTGGTTCAGCAGGGCCCGTCGTTCTGCAGGGCCCGTCGTTCAGCAGGCCACGTCCATGCGTTGCGTGCCGATGACCGACAGCAGCCGTAGCGCCTCCTCGGAAGGGGAGCCGGGGGTGGCGGTGTAGATCACGACCCGCTGGTCCCGGTCGGCGATGTCGAGGACGTCGCAGTTGACGGTGACCGGACCGACCAACGGGTGGTGGAGCGTCTTGCACAGGGTGGGCTCGGCGCACACGTCGTGGGAGGCCCACAGGCGGCTGAACTCCGCGCTGCCGCAGAGGAGCTCGTCCACCAACTCCGACACTTCCCGGTTGTCGGGGTAACGGGCGGCGGTGGCGCGCAGTTGCTGGGCCGAGGAGCGTGCGAAGGCGTCCACGTCCGACAGGCCGTAGAGCCGCCCCTGCTTCGGGTGCGGCCCGAGGAAGACACGGCGCACGAGGTTGCGGTCACGCCGGGACAGGGCGGAGAAGTCCTCCGTCAGGGCTGCCGCCAGATCGTTCCAGGCGATCACCTCGAACGTCGCGGACATCACGAATGCCGCGGCCTGCGGCAGCCGGTGCAGCAGGTCGAGGATGCTCTGCCGCACCTCGCGGCTGGGCCCGGGCAAGGGCCCCGGCGGTACTCCGGCGAGGTGGTGGAGGTGGTCGCGCTCGACGTCCGACAGTCGCAGGGCACGGGCCAGTCCTGCCAGCACCTCACGCGACGGGTGCGGAGCACGGGCCTGCTCCAGCCGCGTGTAGTACTCGGTCGAGATGAACGCCAGCTGGGCCGCCTCCTCGCGGCGCAGCCCCGGGGTCCGGCGGCGCGGTCCGGCGGGGAGCCCTACGTCGGCGGGGGCGATCCGCTCGCGTCTGCTGCGCAGGAAGTCGGCCAGTTCTCGTCTGTCCACACCTCAGTCTGCGCCCGTGCCGCGCACCGATCCAGGTACTGCCGGTGCCTGGATGCGAACGGCGCACCGGCCCAGGCTCACTGCCATGGACAACACACCCAGCACGCACACACCGACCACCGCAGACGCCCCCGCCGTACGAGGCCTGCTGGAGGGCAAGGTCGCCTTCATCACCGGTGCCGGTCGCGGCATCGGTGCCGCCGCGGCGCGGCTCTTCGCCCGGGAGGGGGCCCGGGTGCTGCTCGCGGCCCGGACCGAGGACCAGCTCAAGGCCGTGACCGAGGAGATCAGGGCCGCGGGCGGCACCGCGGACTACATACGGTGCGATCTGGCCGACGCCGCCGGTGTACGGGCTGCCGTCGACCGTGCCGTGGACCTGTACGGCCGCCTCGACGTCGCCTTCAACAACGCCGCGACGATCGTGCCTCCCGGCCCGATGGACCAAGTGCTGGAGGCCGACTTCGACCACATCTACGCGGTGAACCTCAAGGGCCCGTGGCTGGCCATGTCCGCCGAGGTCGCCGCCATCCGGGCCACCGCCGGGACGGGGGCCATCGTCAACACGTCCAGTGTCGGAAGCCTGATGGGCAACCCCGAACTGCCCGCCTACGGTGCCATGAAGCGGGCAGTCAACAGCCTCACCGAATCGGCGGCCGTCACCTACGGACCCGAGGGCATCCGCGTCAACGCCATCGCCCCGGGCACCACGCTGACGGAGATGATCCGCGCCTGGGAGGCGAGTTCGCCCGGCATCGTCGAGCGGCTCAACGCGCACACGCCGCTGCGCCGTGCGGCCGACCCCGACGAGATCGCCCAGGCCGCCGCCTGGCTCCTCAGCGACCGCTCCTCCTACGTGACCGGCACGGTCCTCCGCGTCGACGGCGGCGCACGGGCCTGACCGCAGCGAGTCCCCCGCCGGGACGGAGAAGAGCCGTAGCCGGGTCCCGCCGAACCGGGAGGACCGTAACCGGAGAAGGGCCCTTCGGTCCCGCCCACTCCGCTGTGTACCGTGCCCGAACCAGTCGTTTAGCGGTGGGAGAGCACAGGCGTGAGCCGAAGACGGTACGTCGCAAGAGGGGTTCCGGGCGGCTACCGCATCTGGGACGGCAAAGGGCGGCGGTGGTGGGGCGACCACTACGAGCTCTGCCCCGATGACCTCCTGACCGAGCTGAACGGCGCCGCCGACCACGGGCGGATCACCGCACTCCTCAAGCGGTACAGGGCCCAGAAGCGCTGAACCCTCGCGCCCCGATGCCGGAACCCGGGTCCCGGCGCCCCGATGCCGGCGCCCGGAGTGCCGGCGCCCCCGGTCACCGGGGAACCGCCTCGTCACCGCAGTGCGCTGCTCCCGGGGCGCGGCACTGCGCATGCTCGGGGCCATGATCGCGGCGGGTCGCGGGGGATCGGATCCGGACGGACTTCGAACGGCCGGAGCGTCGCTTGAGAACGCACGTCGCGGCCTGTTCTGCTGGGTCGCACGAGCAGTCAAGTGAGATTCGAGTGCGACGAGGGATGCTCGCCCGGTAGCTACTTTCGACCAGGAGGTCCCATGACCACCGAAGAGATTCCCGCGAAGGCCAAGGAAGTACGGCTGGCCGCCCGCCCGGACGGTGCACTCACCCTCGCGGCCTTCGAGGTCGTCGAGGTGGAGGTGCCCGAGCCCGCGGAAGGCGAGGTGGTGGTGCGCACCGACTACCTCCAGCTCACCGCGGTGATGCAGGACCTCATGAAGCCCGAGCCCAATCTTCCGATGCCCGGCTATCAGGTCGGCGAGACCCTGTGGGGCGGCGGGGTCGGCACCGTGGTCGCCTCCAACAGCCCGGACCTGGCGGTCGGCGACACCGTCCAGAACATGGGCGGCTTCCGCGCCTACACCGTCGGCCCGGCGGGTGAGCACTGGAAGCTCGACCCGACTGCGTTCCCCAGCCCGCTGCACCACCTGACCCAGGGCGTGACCGCCTACCACGGCATCGTGGACATCGCCGAGGTCAAGGACGGCGACACCGTCTTCGTCTCCG
Organism: Streptomyces clavifer; assembly: GCF_036345975.1. Taxonomy (NCBI): domain Bacteria; kingdom Bacillati; phylum Actinomycetota; class Actinomycetes; order Kitasatosporales; family Streptomycetaceae; genus Streptomyces; species Streptomyces clavifer. The sequence goes on from NZ_CP107793.1 coordinate 3,263,478, forward strand.
GCGCGGCGGGCGGTGTCGGTTCGCTGGCCGGCCAGATCGCCAAGCTCCAGGGCGCCAAGCGCGTCATCGGAGCCGCGGGCAGCAAGGCGAAGGTCGAGTACCTCGTCAACACGCTCGGCTACGACGCGGCCTTCGACTACCACGACGGACCGGTCGTCGACCGGCTCCGCGAGCTGGCCCCGGACGGCATCGACGTCTTCTTCGACACCGTGGGCGGCGAGCAGTTCGAGGCGGCCGTCCAGGCTGCCGCGCCGAACGCCCGGTTCGCGCTCTGTGGTGCGCTCGCCGGCCAGGTGGGCGAGTCCATCGGAGCCTTCCCGCGGCTCGACGTGATGACGTCGATCGTCAAGCAGATCTCGATCCGCCCGTTCTCGACGTACCACACGCCGGAGCAGATCTGGGCGTGGAACTCCGCGTTCGCCGCGTGGACCGCCGAGGGCCGCTTCGTGCTGCCGCAGACGCTCGTCGAGGGCGGTCACGACGCGGCTCCGCAGGCGCTCATCGACCTGCTCGGCGGGAAGTTCACCGGAAACGTCGTCGTGAAGATCTGATCTGCTGTCGTGGAGGGCCGCCCCTCCGGCATGCCGGCGTTCCGACGTGCTGACGGCTCGAAGGCCTGACGCGCCGACGGTCTGCCACACTTCCCACCGCCGTACGAGCACTCGGCCGACGGCCGCCGCGCGGGTCCACCGCGCGGCGGCCGTCGTGCCGGTTCGGGGTCCGGGCGGCCGACCGGCCGTGCCGGCCCGTCAGCAGGACCTGGTCCGTAGGAGGACGCCCGACCATGACCGACAGCATCACCTGGCAGGACGTGACCGCGCGACGACTGGCCCGGCACAGGCTGGACCGGCCCGCCCCGCCCGGGGAGCTCCCCGGTGTGGTGGGCGCGATGTGCGGGGCGCACGCGCAGGTGATGTCCGCAGCGGAACTCTCCGTCGGGCTGCGGACCCTGGGGACCACCCGTACGGATGTGCGTGACGCCCTCTGGGAGGACCGCACGCTGGTCAAGGCGTTCGGTCCGCGCGGCACGGTCCATCTGCTGCCCACCACCGAACTTCCGCTGTGGACCGGAGCGCTGGCTGCCGTGCCGACACCCTCGTCGAGCATGCCCCAGCGTGCCCGGATGGACGCGGCACAGACCGACGCCGTGGTGGCCGCGGTGGCCGACGCGGTACGGGACGTGGAGCCGCCCACCATCGACGAGTTGAGTGAGGCGGTCATCGCGCGCCTCGGTGACTGGGCCGCCGACCTCGTGGTGCCCGGCTTCACCGGGATGTGGCCACGCTGGCGGCAGGCCCTGCACACCGCCGGGCACCGCGGAGCCATGTGCTTCGGGCCGAACAAGGGCCGGAAGGTGACGTACACGAGTCCCGACCGCTGGCTTCCCGGCTTCAGACCGGCCCCCGCCGAGGAGGCGCTCGCCGAGGTCGTACGGCACTACCTGCACGCGTACGGTCCCGCGACCTCACAGCAGTTCGCGCAGTGGCTGAGCGCGCCCCGCCGGTGGGCGGCAGAGCTGTTCACCTCGCTGGGGGACGAGCTGCGGCCGGTCGACGTCGAGGGCAGCCCGGCCTGGCAGCTCGCCGCGGACGCGGGGGTCGAGCAGCCCTACGTGGAGCACGAGTTGCGTCTGATGCCGTACTTCGATGCCTATGTCGTCGGCAGTCATCCCAGGGAACAGGTCTTCCCCGGCCCGGCCGGGGAACGAGCCCTCTCCAGCGGGCAGGCGGGGACGGTGCAGGTGATGACGATCGGCGGGACCGCCGCGGGGATCTGGCACCAGAAGCGTTCGGGGCGCAAGGTCGAGCTGCGGGTCGAGGCGTTCACCTCACTCGACAAGCGCCGACTGGACGAGCTGGAGGCCCAGGCGCAGCGGGTCGGCGAGATCCTGGAGGCGAAGCCGGTGCTGACGCTCGGGGCGGTGGAGGCGGGCAAGCACCTCTGAGGCGGGCGGGCCACCCGGTGTGACTGCGGTCAGGGAGCCCGTTGGTGGCCCGACCGGACCCGGAGCCCGGGACGCCAACGGGCTCCGGGTCCGGTCGGGCCCTCGTGCGAGTCGTGCCGACGGCCCGTCCGGGGCAGTTCGGGGACGTCGGGGCGCAGGTCGGGGACCGGTCGCGTACGGGCAGGGGGCAGGTGGTGGACGGGTCAGGGGGCAGGTGGCGGACGGGTCAGGGGCGAGTGGAGGCCCGCTCGGGAATCAGGCCGGGCTCCACCCCCGCTCCTGGCCACCGGACCATCGTGGGGCCATGACCTGTGAGACAGAGATTGTGGATTCTCCGGTGGCCGTCCCGCAGCCGCCGGCACCGGACCTCCTGGCACAGCGGCCCGCGTGGACCGTCGTGGAGAGCGCGGACGTCCCCGGCGGACGTCTGGAGCACGCCACCATCGAGGCCCCCCTCGACTACGCGCGCCCCGACGGCCCGCGCGTCACCCTCGCCCTGAGCCGGATCCGGGCCACGGCTCCCGCGCGCCGCCGGGGCATTCTGCTCTCCCTGAACGGCGGGCCGGGCGGGGACAACGGCACCGGCCGCGGGCTCCCTGCCCGGCTCGCCGCGGCGACCCCACTCGGCGAGGTGTACGACCTGATCGGGTTCGACCCGCGCGGCACGGGTGAGTCCACCCGGCTGGAGGGCGAGGACAGCCCGATGACGGTGCCCTTCGACTCCCGGCCGCCGGATTCCGTCTTCGAGGCGCTGGCCCACGACATGCGTGAGCGCGAGCAGGGCTGCCTGCGGGCCGGTGGCGAGCTCCGACCGCACGTCTCCACCCGGAACAACGCCCGCGACATGGACCTCGTCCGCGCCGTGCTCGGCGAGGAGAGACTGGCCTTCGTCGGCTGGGCGTACGGGACCCTGCTGGGTGCGGTGTACGGCACGATGTTCGGTGACCGGCTGGACCGCAGCGTCCTGGACTCCTCGGTGCACCCCGACTGGGACTGGCGCGCCCAGTTCAGGTCCCAGGCCGAGGCGAGCCGCGAGAACGTGGACGCCTGGGCCCGGTGGGCCGGCGAACGGCCGTCCGCCTTCCGTCTGGGCACGGGTGCGGACGCGGTGATCGGATCCGTGGAACGGGCCGCCGCCGCGCTGGCCGCACTGCCCGACGGCATCGCGCTGCGCACCTCCTTCGACACCCTCGTGGGAACGCTCGGCGCCGACCGCGCACGCTGGGACCGGCTCGGTCACCTGGTGGCGGAGCTGACGGACGCGGCCGGATCCGGTGACACCGCCAAGGCCGGCGAGCTGCTGTCCGGGCAGTCCGTGTGGCGTCCGGGCCGCCCCGCGGGGACCCGCCGCGAGGCCGTGCTGGAGGCGGTCACCTGTGAGACCGACTGGCCTGCGGACCCGGAGGAGTACCACGCCGGCATGCGGGACTTCCGGGACCGCTGCCCGTACGGCCTGGGCGTGATGCGGGCGCAGCCGTGGGTGGGCACCTTCCGTACGTTCACCCCGCCGGAGCCCGCCACCCGCATCCGGCACACCGGATATCCGGCAGGTCTCGTCGTGCAGGCGGACGGCGACCCGCTGGACCACCACGAGGGCGGCCGGGTGATGGCCCAGCGGCTCGGACACCGGCTGATCCGGGTTACCGACTCCGGCGCCCACGAGGTCTACGCCCTCGGGGGCAACAGCGCGGTGGACGAGCACGTCAACCGCTATCTCCTCGACGGAACCCTGCCCGCCGACAGCGAGACCCTGGTGCCCGGCGCGGCCCGCCCGGCCGTTCCCGCCGGCTGATCCGGGGCGGCCGGACCCCGGTACACCTGCCACGCGGCGCGTGTCGGACCACTGACGGGGCGCCCGGGACGGATTCCGTCCCGGGCGCCCCGTCAGTGGTCCGACCCGTGCGCCCGATCGCGGCCGAGGCCGGGCGGTCCGCCCGCGGTCGTACGGGCACGGCTGCGGTCTGTCGCGCGTACGTCCCCGGCGGCGGGTGGGAACAGCACTCCGCCCCCGGCGGGCCCGATGGCCGGGCCTGCCGGGGGCGCGGTTGCCGCGGCCCTGCCCGTATCGCGGAGGTGCACGACGGGCCGGGTACGGGTTGCCGTGGTCGCGGACCGGTTCAGCAGGATCCGGGGGCGGTGGCGACCCGCTTGACGGTGACGGTCGCGTTGGCGGACAGGAGGTAGGTGCCCTGCGCGTCGTAGATCTTGGAGACGCCCGAACTGCTGACGTTCGCCACGTTCTGCGTCGCCTTCTGGTTGACGTCGACGAATCCGGTCACCGGGCCTTCCGCTTCGCGCAGGACCTCCAGCACGCGGTAGGAGAACGTGTTGGTGCCGGTCGGCCACCACACGCCCATGCCCTGGCCGCCCCCGGTCGCGCTGTCACCCGAGCCCAGGCAGACCAGACCGCTGCTGTGGAAGGACAGGGTGATGTTGCCCGATCCGTTGGCGTGCTCGACCGTTCCCTGCCAGCGGCCCACGGGCGTGGAGGACGAGACGGCGGCCTTGGCGACGGGTGCGGCGTCGACGGTCCTCGCACCGGCGACGGCGGGCACGGCCAGGGCTACGGACGCGGCCAGGGCGGTGGCACAGAAGGCACGGCCCACCCGGTGTGCGATGCGCTTGTCCGCTCGCCTGTCTATTCGCGTGATCATGGAAGGTTCCTCTCAGAGATGGAGATGCCATGGGGACCGGCGTGCGGTGCGGTGCGGTCCGGTGCGCGGGTTCGGCCCGGCGCAGGATTGATCGGGGCGGTGCGCGGGACGGTCAGCGCAGTGCGCGGTTGAACAGCCTGAGTTCGCGGGCCAGTACCTCGGGCCGTTCCAGCGCCGGGAAGTGGCCGCCGTCCGGGAGGTCCTGCCAGTAGCGCAGGTCGGTGAACCGCTCGCGGGCCCAGGCCCGCGGCATCCAGGCGTCCTTGGGGAAGACTGAGCAGCCCGTCGGGACGTCCGTCGCCCGCATCGGCTCGTCCGCGAAGCTCTCCCAGAACAGTCGGCCCGACGAGGCACCGGTGTTGGTGAACCAGTACATGGAGACGATGTCCAGCAGCCGGTCACGGCCGATGGCCTTGTCGAGGTCGCCCTCGTGGTCGACCCACTCCCAGAACCGGTCGAGGATCCACGCCAGTTGACCGGCGGGCGAGTCCGCGAGCCCGTAGCCGAGGGCCTGCGGACGGGTGGACTGGATGGCGGCGTATCCCGAGCGGTTCTTGCCGAAGCTCTGCATCCGCGCCATGGCGGCCCGGTCGCGCTCGTCCAGTTCGACGGAGTGCTCCGGCGGCCGGGCCAGCGGCATCGTCAGGTGGATGCCCCGCAGATGCGCGGCATCGGTGCTGCCGAGCGCCGCGGAGACCCAGGAACCCCAGTCGCCACCGTGGGCCAGGTAGTCGTCGTAGCCGAGCCGTGCCATCAGCGCGGCCCACGCCTCGGCGGTCCGCTGTACGGTCCAGCCGGTTCCGGTCGGGCGCTCCCCGAAGCCGTGGCCCGGCAGGGACGGGCAGATCACATGGAAGGCATCGGCCGGATCCGGCGGGTCGGTGAGCAGCTGGATCAGGTCGAGGTACTCCACGATCGAGCTGGGCCAGCCGTGGGTCAGGAGCAGCGGCACGGCGTCCGGGTGGGGCGAGCGCACGTGCACGAAGTGGATCCGCAGCCCGTCGATCTCCGTGGTGAACTGCGGGAAGGCGTTCAGCCGGGCCTCGGTCGCCCGCCAGTCGTACCCGTCGGCCCAGTACCGGCACAGTTCCTGCACGGTCTCCAGCCGCGCCCCCTGGGACCAGTCGTCCACGGTCTCCCGGTCCGGCCAGCGTGTGCTGTTCAGCCGGGCGCGTAGGTCGTCGAGATCCGCCTGCGCGATTTCCGCCCGATAGGGCTCAATGACTGAACTCACCCCGTGTCCTCCCTACTGGCTCGATTCATTCGCTCCGACGCTAGGGACGGCCGCTACAGAACCGGTCGAGCGCGGGACAGCTCCCGAAGCGGCGTCCGCACGCCACCGGGACGGGCCGCCGGCGGGAGGACGTCCCCCGGCGCCGCGGCTGTTCGACCGTTACTCCAGTACGGGCTGCGACCGTGCACGGGCTTCACCCCGGCACATCCGCCCTTCCGGAAGGAATCGCTGTGATCACGTTCATCAACCGATTCGAAGTCACCGGGCCGATCGACGAGTTCGAGGCCGCGTTCGAGGAGACCTCGGCGTTCTTCGCCGCCCAGCCCGGCTTCGTCGCGCACCGCATGCTGAAGCACCTGAACGCCCCGGGCCGGTATGTGAACGTGGCCGACTGGGCGGACGAGGAGTCCTTCCGCCGCGCGCTCGGCCGGCCGGAATTCGCCGTCCACCGCACGGCCCTGCAGAAGCTCGGCAGCAGTGAGCCGAACCTCTACGCGCCGCTGCTCGAACGCGTCGCGCACTGAGCCCACCGCTGCACCCTCGGCGGCCAGGACCCGCGTGGACGGAAGTCCCCGCGGCCGAGGCCGCCGACAGTGCGTCCGGCGCCGGCCGGAGGCAACCGGGTCACCCGGTGCCGGGTCCGCGCGGCCGCGCCCGGGCCGCGATCGAGACCTCGACGGCGCGCAGAAGGCGTCCGTCGCTTCCGGTCACGACGGACAGCCCTTCGCTGGTGAACTCGTCGCCGTGCTGCACGGCTTGCTGGTCGACGGCCACCCAGGCGACACAGTCGCCGTGCTCGTCGAGGACGGGCTCGGAGATCCGGAAGGCGAAGGTGCCGGGGCCGGTGGCCGTCCAGGTACCGGCACCACCGGTGGCCATGAACGCCTGGCCGTCCGCCGTGAAGTGGAAGGTCTGCGCGAGGGTCCCCCGCGGCCGGGTGATCTGCGCCGACCATGCGCCCGCGGGTCCGCTCCGGTGCGTTGTCACTGACATGGCCGGACCATGCACGGTCCACCTCGCGTCCGGGTCGAGCAGGGAGCGTGGGCGCGTACGGCCGGCCGACCCGGCAACCCGGTGCGGGCCGGGCCCGGCCGGGGCCGTCCGGCGAAATCCGCTGGGCCGCACGCCCCCGCTGCGGGAGGATCGGTGGGCGTCAGCGGCAGGAGGCCTTCAGCTGGGCAGCCGCGTGGTGTGCGCCCACCAGCGCCGTGTCGCCCCAGTCCCTCCCCCGGTCGATCAGCTGCACGGCGAAGGTGTCGCCCTTGACCGGGTAGCTCTTCACATCGACCGGGGTGCCCCGGTGCTCGGGCTGGCGCACCGCGAAGCCCGTATAGGCGGAGTCCGCGTCGTTCGGGTCGGACAGCACGCGGTACACGGTGGGGCTGCCCGCGACGTCGCTGTCCCGGACACTGCTCGGCACGAAGACCGTCAGCGCGCACTCGCTGAAGCCGTCGCCGAGGTGCCACGTCCAGACGGCGCTGCTGCCCCGGTCCTCGTCCGGACTCCCGGACATCGGGACCGCGCTGAACCGTCCGTCGCACGAACGGTCCGTGAAACCACCGGTATCGACGGTGTACCAGCCCGCGTCGCCGTTCTCGAAGCGACCGCGCTCGACGTAGTCGCCCGTCGTGCAGCCGGGCCCCGCCCACACGGCGTAGCGGTAACGGGCGGTCTCCTCGGGGGGCTTCGTCGTCTCGCGCACCGGATCGTCCGGGCCCTGCGAGTCCGCGCCGCCGATCCGGGTCGGGGCCCCGCCGCCGATCGGCGCCGGCACGGCACCCGCCCGGCCGACGGCCTGCGGGCTCCCGCCTCCTCCGTCGCCCGTGGCGAGCAGCGACACGCCGGTCGCCAGACTCCCCACGGCGACGACGACTCCTGCCGCCAGCAGCGCCTTCCGTCGCCGGGGCAGGGTGGAGATCCGTCCCATCAGCGTCTCCTGGGCGACCCAGGAACCGCTCCCGCCGGCCGAGCGCGCCACGGAGCCGCACCGGGGGCAGACCATGCCCGGAAGCTGACCCACGTGTTCGCCGCCGCAATGTTGGCACCTCATGGCAGCACACCTTGCCAGTGCTGAGCGCCCGTCGGGAGAGTTCCCGCACTATTTGCTCAACGGGCAGCCGGCCTCGAGGGGCTCAGCGCAGCTCCTCCGGGCACGGTGTGCCCGGCTGCAGCTGGTACGGCGCGGCCAGCTGGTAGACCCCCGGCCGCGGTGCGAGCAGCTCGGTCCACTCGTCGCCGTCCGGGTCCTCGGCCACCTTGATCAGACAGCCGTGCGCGTTGATGAAGTCCTTGGGTGCGTCCTCGTCCTCCGCCGACCGCTTCTTGGAGGCCTCCGTCTCCTGCGGCCGCTCCACGCTCTCGCCCTCGTCGTCCACGACGGCGAGCCAGCGCGAGTACGGGATCCGGATCAGCACCCGGCCCGCCGACTGCACCCGGATCGTCAGCTTCTGTTCGCCGGCCCGCTCCACCGTCGCAGGCGGGTCGGCGAGCGGAACCGGGTCCAGGACCCGGAACAGCTGCCAGTTGTCGTCGCTCCAGACCGGCTTCAGATACGGCTGGCCGTCCTCGACGAGGGCCGCCTCCTGGACCGCCCCGCTGGAGTCGGGCTTGCCCTCGGGGAGCACCACGTAGTGCACCGCCCAGCGGTCGAGCCACTCGCGGTAGTTCACGGCGTTCAGGGTGTCGTCGTAGAAGAGCGGGTTGCGCTTCATGTCGGCCTGCCGGTTCCAGCCGCGGGCCAGATTCACGTATCCGGCGAGCGCCGAGGCCTCCCGGTGGCTGCTGGCGGGGACCACCTCGACCCGGCCCCGCTCCGCTCCGGCCTTCTGGAGCTGGTTGACGAGGGGGGCCAGTTCGCGGTTCCAGGAGGCGGTGGGAGCGGTACGGACGATGTCGTCGACGCCCTTGAAACCGATCCAGAAGTTCAGCCCGGCGAAGGCGATGACCAGCGCGTACCAGCGGCGGGTGCTCGGCTTCGTGTACGGGAGCGCGGCGAGCAGGACGACCCCGGCGAACAGCATCGCCATGCGCGACACGTTCGAGCCGATCTGCGAGTCGACCACGTACGTCAGCAGCGTCCCGACCCCGTACACCGCGGCGGCCGTGCGCACGGTGTACCAGTCCCGGGGCACGAGGAGGAACACGAGGACGGCGAACACGAACGGCAGGGACAGGGTGCCGAGCGACATCGGCTGCGTGCCCGAGAAGGGGAACATCCACGCGGACAGCACCACCACCACGACCGGGGGCAGGCCGATCGCGTACGCCCCGGGGCGTCGTTTGTTCAGGAAGAGCGCCGCGGCGACCACTCCGAGGAAGAGCCCGGCGACCGGGCTGCCCGCCGTCGCGAGCGCGGCGAACGGCGCGGCGACGACGGCCTTGGCCCACCGCCGGTACCGCCACCGGTGCGGCCAGCAGAAGACCGCGGCGACCGCCCCCAGCGCGAACATCATGCCGAGACCGAACGTCACCCGCCCGGACAGCGCGTTGCACAGGTACGCGAAGGCCCCGGCGAGCGCGCACGCGAGGGGGTTACGGACGGCGGGGACCCTGACCAGGATCAGCGCGGTGAGCGCCGACGACACCGTCCCGACGATCATCATCGTCGTACGGACGCCGAGCAGGGACATCAGATACGGCGACACCACGCTGTACGAGACGGGGTGCATGCCCCCGTACCAGGCCAGGTTGTACGCGGTGCCGGGGTGCCGGCCGACGAACTCGGCCCACGCGTCCTGGGCGGCGATGTCGCCGCCGCTGTTCGCGAGGAAGAAGAACCAGAGCAGGTGCGCGGCCGCGGCGACCGCGGTCGTCAGCACCACGGGATGGCGCCAGAGACTCCGCCCCGGGGGCGGGGCGGAACCGTCCCGGCCGCCGTCGGCCTGGGCCGGGATCCGGATGGGCACACTCGTGGACGACACACTGTCGTCCGCCCGTGTCGGCTCAGCGGTGGTCACTGCGACTCTCCCCGTCCTCGCCGAACCGTCGATGTACTGCACGGGCCTCATCCGTATGCGGGAGGACGCGTCCCGGCGGCCTTCCGTTGCTTTCGGACGCTAGCACGCACGTTTTTCTCGGCGCTGCCCCCCGGCGGCCGGTTCCGCGCCCCCGGTGCGGGGGCGCGGAACCGTACCGACCGGTGGGACGCGGCCGGGGCCCGGTCAGGTGATCCGGGTCAGCTTGTCGCCGAAGGCGGGTTCCGTCATCTCGCTCCGGAGGGCGACGGGGGCGGACACCTTTCCGGTGCCGGTGCCGACCGTCACCTCGCCGACGACCGTGCCGGCCTCGGCCGCCTGGGCGGGCGTCGTGCCGCCGTCGGTCATCTTGAGGTCGACCTCGAGACCGCCCCAGCCGACCGCCTTCAGGTCCTTGGTGGAGACCACCGGGGTCCGGCCGCCGAGCCCGTTGTCGACGTACCCGACGACCTGGCCCTTCTTGACGACGGTGGCGGATTCGACACCCTTCTGGGCGGCCTTGATCAACTTCAGGCTGTTCTGTATGGCGCGCTGCAGCTTGGCGTCCAGGGTGCCGTCCAGGTCGGCACCCATCACCGCGCCGATGATCCGGCGGTTCTTGCCGTCGATGACGGTGTCGGCCGTCCACACCAGGTTGCCGCCGGCCGGGGTGGAGGAGCCGGTCTTGATCCCGTTCACCCCGTCCTCCAGGAGGATCACGTTGTTGTTGTAGATCGTCTTGCCGATGCCGGGGATGTCCGCCTGGGGCATGTTCACGATCTCGCGGAAGACATCGTTCCGCGTGACGGCCTTGGCTAGTTTCAGCTGGTCGGCGGGCGTGGACCGGGTGGTGGCCTCGAGACCGCTCGGGTCCGTGTACACGGACTTCGTCATCCCGAGGTCCTTGGCCGCCGCGTTCATCTTCCCGACGAACGCGTCCACGGTCTTGGCGTCCCAACGGGCCAGCAGCCGGGCCACGTTGTTCCCCGAAGGGATCATCAGGAGCTGGAGCATCTGCCGCTGCGTGTACTTCTGGCCCTCCTTGATGGGGGCCGTCGACTCGTCCGGACGGTTGGCCTCCTCGCCCGCCGTCTCGTCGACGACGATCTCCTCACCGTCCTGCTTGCCGGTGATCGGGTGGCCCTGGAGGATCACGTACGCGGTCATGATCTTCGCGACGCTCGCGATCGGCGCGGACTTCTCCGTGCCGTACGAGCCGATGGTGCCGACGCCCTCGACCTCGACGGCGCCCTGCCCCTCGGCGGGCCACGGCATGTCGAGCTTCTCGCCGCCGAAGGTGTACGTCGGGTCGGCGGACAGCACCAGCGCGGGCTCGGGAAGCGGGCGCACCGCCTGTGCGATCGCGAAGACGACCACGAGGAGGAGGACCAGCGGCGTCCAGATCTTGACCCGCCGGAACACCGTGCGGACCGGGGTCTGCCGGGGCGGCGGAGTGTTCGTCAGCTCGGCGAGCAGGTCGAGCGGCGGCTTGGGCGGCATGGGCTGCTGCCTGGTCCGCTCGGCCTCGACCAGTCCGGCCGCGGGGGTCGCGGACGTCTTGGGCGCCCCCGGCTTCGCCGTGATGTCCGGGGTGACCGTCGGGCCGACCGGGGACGCGGACGCGCCGGCGGCCTCACCGGCCTTGGGGGCGGGCCGTATGTCGTCCGACCGCAGCGGTACGAACGTGCTGGTCCGCTCGGCGGGGGTCTCGGGGTCGGACTTCCGCTCGGGCTCCCGCGGGGGGAGCTTCAGCGCGGTGGTCGGCTGGTCGACCCTCTTCGGCGCGAGGGCCTTGAAGGCGGTGGTCGGCTGATCGACACCCCGCTTGTCGCCGGTGGGCTCCGAGTCCTCGGCGGCGGCCTCGGGCGCGGTTTCGGCCGTGGGTGTGGCGGCGACCTCGGCAGCCGGCTCGCCGGCAGAGGTCTCCGTGCGGGTCTTCGGGACCCGGGGCGCGTCGGAGGAGCCAACGGGCTTCCCGCCGGCGGGCCCGCCCGGCTTCGTGTCGGCGGCCTTCGTGTCGGCCGCCTTCGTGTCGGCCGCCTTCGTGTCGGCCGCCTTCGTGTCGGCCGCCTTCGCGCCGACCGGCTTCGCGACGGCCGGTTCGTCCGCCTTCGTTTCGGCCGCCTTGTCGTCTGCGGGCTCGGCGGTGGCCTTCGGACCGGTGGACTCCTCGACGTCGGAGGCCTTGGCGGCCTTCCCGTCGCCGGCCTTCCCGTCGTCGGTCTTCCCGCCGTCGGCCGTCTCGTCGTCCCCGGTCGCACCCCGGTCCACGTCGGTGGCACGCGCCAGGGCATCCCCGGAGCCTGCCGCGTCGGCGGTCTCGGCGCCCGGCTCGTCCTGGTCGTCGCGGTCGTCGTCGGACTCGGCCCGCGCACCGCCCTCGGCGTCGCCGTCCGTCTCCGGGGCGTCCGGCGCTTCGTCGGACTCGCCCTTCACGTTCGGGCCCGAGGCTGTCGCAGGACCGGATCCACCCTCGACTGCCGCGTCTGCATCCGAACCGGATGCGCCGCTCGGCCCCGCGGCAGCCACAGCGTCCGTCCCGGTGTCCGCATCGGCATCCGCATCAACCTCCGGATCGGCACCGGCACCGGCAGCCGGCGCGGCGTCCGCCGCGGGCTTCACCCCGGCCTCGCCCCTCGCCGCCTCGTCAGCCCCGGCAGTCCCCGCGGGACCTCCGGGCGCCCCACGGCCCGTAGAGCCCCCCTCAGGGGCCTCTGAGCCCTCCGTGGGGGCCTCGGGTCCCTCCGGGCCGCTGCCCGATGCGGTAGCCGTGTCGGCCCGGTCTGCGCCCGTTTCGCTCTCGGCGTCCACGGACCCTTCCCGGGAAACGTCCGCCGAGACGTCCTCGGACTCCTCGTCCGGGTCGCCGGCCGGGTCCGCGGAGAGCGGCGAGCGGAAGACCGCCGTCGCGGTGTCCGTCACGGTGCCCGTCGTCCTGCCCGTCGTACTCCCGGTGCCCGCCGCGGCGACCGGTTCGCGGAACACGGCGAAACGCGGATCGCGTTCCTCAGCCGTCCCCGACGACTTCCGCTGCTCCGACTTGTCGGGGGACTCGCCCGCCACCGATGCCTCCTTGTTGCGCCGCGGGGACATGCCCGCGCTGTCCGAACCATCTACCAGTGTCCTGTGTGAACCCTTGGCCAAGCCGCTAGACGAGAACGACATACCTAACGGTTCCCTCACAAAGCACCCAGGCACCCTCGACAGACCATTGTGAGAGGGGTCACCCTGTCACTCATCCACGCGGGGAGGCATGGATGGGCAGGAGCCGCAGAACAATTCCGGAGGAGCTTCTGCTGCTCGCTCTGGACCCGACCACGGGTACCACAGCGCAGCCGCAGTCGCTCGACCTCGGCCTGGCCGGGGCACAGCTAGTAGAGCTGGCTCTGGCAGGACGGATAGCCCCTGACGGGGATCGTATCGCCGTGGTGATGCCACGGCCGACAGGAGATCCGACTCTGGACTCCGCACTGGAACTGCTGCGCCGTCGCGGCAGCCCGGTTCGGGCCGTCCACTGGATCGGCGGACCCCGACTGGGACTTCGCCAGATCTACCTCGCTCATCTGGAGCGGTGCGGCATGGTGCATGCCGTGGCGGGCCAGATGTGCGGAGTGCTGCCGACGACTCGCTACCAGGCGACGGACACGGCAATCAGCCGGGACATCAAAGCCCGGCTGGACAGTGCGATCCGCACCGGCGTACCGCCGGACCCGCGGACCGCGGCGCTCGCCGCCCTGGCCCACGCGGTCGGACTCGGCAAGCACCTGTACCCCGGGAACGAGGGGCGCTCATCGCGCTCCCGGCTCCGGGACCTGATCAGACACGACCCGATGGGCGGTCTCGTGGCGCATGCCGTGATGGACGTCCAGAACGGTGCGGCGGTCCAGCCGCGCCGTAATCAGCAGACGGTGGGCGTGCCGTTGCAGCCGCAAGCCCAAGCGCGGAGCGGCAGCATGGCGCACACCTCCGTCCACTGACCGCACGACCGCGCGGACAGTTGCGCGGAGCACCGAATACCGCCGTACCGACGTCCCCATGACCCGGTCCGGGAGCCGCAACAGGCGCGGGGCAGCCGGATCCACCGGCTGCCCCGCGCTCCTGCGTGCGGTCATTGCGTGTGGCCGTTTCCCAGCGCGGCCGGGTCCCCGGGTGGCAATCTGCTGAGCAAGCAGACACGCACAGCTACAACAGCTGCATAGCCGGAGGTGCCTTTCCCTTGCCGACCAACGTCAATCCCACTGTCAGGCGACGCCGGCTGGGCCAGGAACTGCGCCGCCTCCGCGAGATCAAGGGCATGACGGCCGAAGAGGTCGCGGAGCGGCTGCTGGTCTCGCAGTCGAAGATCAGCCGCCTGGAGAACGGCCGCCGTTCCATCAGCCAGCGCGACGTACGCGATCTCTGCGGGGTCTACGAGGTCGAGGACCACCGGATCGTCGACTCGCTCATGCAAATGGCCAAGGACTCCCGCCAGCAGGGCTGGTGGCACGCCTTCGGCGACATCCCGTACAGCGTCTACATCGGGCTGGAGACGGACGCCGAATCGCTCCGGGTGTACGAACCCCAGATCGTCCCGGGCCTGCTGCAGACCCGCGGTTACGCGGAGGCCCTGATCAACGGGGCGCTTCCGGAGGCACCGTCCTCCGACATCGAGAAGCGGGTGAACGTGCGGGCCCGCCGCCAGGACCGGGTCAACGCCCCCGAACACCCGCTGCGCCTCTGGGCCGTGATCGACGAGTCCGCACTGCGCCGACTGGTCGGCGGCAAGCAGGTGATGCTCGAGCAGCTGGAGCACCTCGTCGAGCAGTCCCGGCTGCCCCATGTGACCGTCCAGGTACTGCCGTTCGAGATGGGCGCGCACCCGGGCATCAACGGGCAGTACGCCATTCTGGAATTCCCCGACGCCGCGGACTCCAGCGTCGTGTACATCGAAGGCGTCACCAGCGATCTCTATCTGGAGAAGGCGAATGACGTGCAGCGCTACAGCGTCATGTACGAGCACTTGCGGGCACAGGCGCTGAACGTGGAGCAGACCCGGCATTTCATCGGCGAGATCGCCAAGAGTTACACCCGCTGAACACCGGGAACACCTGGCGGAACCGGACACCGGACGAGACCGACGTACGAGACATACCGGGCGCAGGTGAGGTGGGGACGGGACGGTACACCGTCACCACCTCACGGCGGAAGACCCCTATGAAATATGCCATCCGGACGAGTGAACGGCTGCTCCACTCAGCCATGTTGGCCGGTAGCGTCGATCACGCCAACGGGAACGAGGTTGGCGCCACTCACACAACTCTCTGAACCGGAGTGAACATGGCTATTCTTCAGGGTGCAACGGAAAACTGGACGAAGTCGTCGTACTCCGGCGGCAATGGGGCGTGCGTCGAAGTGAAGTCGCCCGTCACGCAGGCCATCGCCGTGCGTGACTCGAAGGCCCCCGAAGGCCCCTCACTCACCTTCGTGCCCGGCGCGTGGAACGCCTTCGTGCTCGATGTCGCAGCGGGTACGGCCCACGCCTGATCCGCCGTGCGCGGTTCGCCCCGCGCGGTCACTCCGTAGCGCCACCAGGAGCCCTCTCGACCGGTCCGCCGTCCTGGCCGAGGGGGCTCGGCCCACCAACGGATTCAGCACCGCCGGTCAGCGAACCGCCCCTCAGCGCGTCAGCGCTCCAGACCTCGCTCGTCCAGTTCCCCTCCTGCTTCCGACCGCACGGGACCCGCATCCCGTGCGGTCGCTCTGCGTTCTCGGGCGTTCCTGACCTCTGTGTCGCTTCCGTCTCCGCACAGCCTGACGAAGTGCCCGCTCATCGTGTGGCAGTAGTCGCGTTCACGACAACGCTCCGCCGGGTCAAGAACCAGTAAAATGGTTCGCCTTGCTGATCTGTGTTCATATCCTTGACCGCGAACGTCTTGACCGAGGAGTCGAACAGACGGTTCAATCCCCGAAGTCCCCGTTCCCGCACGGGGGCACCGCTGAACGGCCGTACTGACGAAGAGCGTTCCCGTTCACATGGCGGACCCCTGGAGGGGGCACATGAACAGTCTCGACTGGGCCGTGCTCATCGGCTACTTCGGTGTGATGATCGCGATCGGACTCTGGTCGCACAAGCGCGTGGACAACGTCAGCGACTTCTTCACGGCCGGCGGCAAGATGCCGTGGTGGCTGTCGGGCATCTCGCACCACATGTCCGGTTACAGCGCGGTGATGTTCACCGGCTACGCCGGTATCGCGTATCAGTACGGCGTCACGTCCTTCGTGACCTGGTCGCTGCCGATCGCCATCGGCATCGGGATCGGCGCGAAGCTCTTCGCACCCCGGCTCAACCGGCTGCGCTCGCGCCTGCACGTCGCCTCGCCGCTCGAGTACCTGAAGGACCGCTACAACGTCCCGACCCAGCAGGCCCTGGCCTGGTCCGGACTGCTGTTGAAGATCGTGGACGTCGGCGCGAAGTGGGCGGCCATCGCCACGCTGCTGTCCGTCTTCACCGGCATCACCCTGACCCAGGGCATCTTCATCACCGGTGCCATCACGGCCGTCTACTGCACCGTCGGCGGGCTGTGGGCCGACGCGCTCACCGAGCTCGGGCAGTTCATCATCCAGCTGTTCGCCGGTCTCGCCATGCTGGTGATCGTCATGAGCAAGCTGGGCGGCTTCAGTTCGCTGTGGACGGTCTGGGACAAGCTGCCGGAGGGCCACACGGATCCGACGGCCGGCCCGTACACGGTGACCTTCCTGCTGGCGTATCTCTTCATCAAGACCTTCGAGTACAACGGCGGCATGTGGAACCAGGCCCAGCGCTACATGGCCACGGACTCCGCACGCTCCGCGACCCGTTCGGCCCGGCTGTCCGCCGCGCTGTGGCTGGTCTGGCCGGTCGTGCTCTTCTTCCCGATGTGGGTGGCCCCGCTGCTCGTCGAGGCCAAGAAGCCGGACGCCTCGGACAGCTACGCCCTGATGACCGAACAGCTGCTGCCGCACGGGCTGCTCGGCCTGGTGGTCGTCGGCTTCTTCTCGCACACGATGGCCATGTGCTCCTCCGACGCCAACGCCATCTCGGCGGTCTTCACCCGGGACATCGCGCCGGTCTTCTCCAAGGCCGCCCGCACCTGGAGCAACCGCAGCGGGCTCATGGCCGCGCGGTTGTCCACGCTCGCCTTCCTCGGCCTGTCCATGGCACTGGCGACCCAGATCAACTCGCCGACGTTCAAGGACATCATCTCGGTCGTCATCAAGTGGGTGGCCGGTCTGATGGGCCCGATCGCGATCCCGTTCATGCTGGGCCTGCTGCGCAGGTTCCGCAGGTCGGGGCCGACGGCGGCGCTCACCAGCTGGGCGGCGGGGCTGCTGGCGTTCTACCTCACCAACTACAACTTCGACGGTTCGGTGAAGACGGACGTCGCCCTGCAGTACCAGGTGGCGCTGCCGCTGGCGATCTCGCTGGTGCTGTACATCGTCATCGGGTTCATCAAGCCGGAGGACACACCGGAGCGCGACGCGCTCATCGCCCGGATCAACACGGACGACGAAGGCCCGGCGGGCGGAGCCACCGCGGCGGCCGTCCCCGCGCAGCAGACCGGCCCGGACGGCACGGTGGTGCCCGAGGGGGTGAAGGACTGACCCTCGCGTGCGGAGGGTCGGGCGGAGGGGGCGGGCGCGGCGGCGTCCGCCCCCTCCTGCCGTCCGGCTCCGTGCCGTCGCCCGGCTCATCCCCGCGGGTAGCGGGCCAGCCAGCCGGGAGCGACGGCGGTGGGACTGTGCAGGGCCGGTCCCTGGGTCATCTCCATGGCGAAGTCGTCGGAGAGCTGCAGGACCGTCGAGCGGCCCTCCAGTTCGGCCAGCCAGGCCGGGGGCAGCGCCGTCTCGCCGTGCAGCGCCCCGAGAAGGGCACCGCAGACCGCCCCGGTGGCCGCGGACGGCCCCGAGTGGTTCACGGCGAGGCGCAGCCCGTGCCGCACGTCCTCGCCGACCAGGGCGCAGTACAGGGCCACGGCGAGGACCTCCTCCGCTGAGTCGGTGTCGCCGAGCGCCTCGATGAGGGCGGGGCCGGGGATGCCCTGGCGGACCGAGCCGAGGGCCTGTCGCAGTGCCTCGGTGACCTGCTCGTTGCCCGGGCGTTCCGCGAGCAGGGAGAGAGTGTGCTGGACGGAGCCGTCCAGGGTCTCGCCGCGGGCCAGCCCGTGCACGATCACCGCGAGGGCCCCGGCGGCGAGCTGGGCGGTGGCATGGCCATGGGTGTGGGCGGCGCACTCGACGGCCAGTTGGAGGACGAGCTGCGGTTCCCAGCCGACGAGCAGCCCGAACGGCGCCGAGCGGGTGAGCGCGGCGGAGTCACGCGCCGCGGGGTTCTTGGGCACGGCGAGGGTGCCCATCGTGGCGTCACCGAAGCCGATGAGGCACTCCCTCGTGGGCGCGCGCCGGGCGTACAGCCACTCCTCCGCGGCCAGCCAGCCGTTGTCCTTACGGCGCTCGTCGGGTCCCCAGGCGCTCTGGGTGGCCGCCCAGCGCAGGTGGGCACGGTGCACGTCGGTGGGCGGGTGCCAGGCGCCGGTGTCGCGGCGGACCTGCGCCCGTATCAGCCCGTCGACGGTGAAGAGGGTGAGCTGGGTGACGGCGGTGACGGCGCCGCGCCTGCCGCGCACGGGGACGAAGTCGACCACGCCGTCCGTGCCGTGGGCGGCACGGATCGCCTCCAGGGTGAATCCGGCGACCCCCGCCCCGAGCGCGTCACCGATGGCACCTCCGAGCAGGGACCCACGCACCCGGCTGCGGAAGTCCTGCTGCTCGGCACGGCCCCAGACAGCCGTGGTCCCTGTGCTCACCGTGCCCCTTCCGTCCGTTCCGGCTTGCGACTGCGCAAGCACTGTAATCGAACAGGAAGAGCCGATTCAGGGGTGGAACGTTATGTACGGAGTCGCACTTCGGAGCACTTTTGAACGGCATTCCTCACGGTTTTCCCGGGCGGGTTTTCCCGGGCGGGTTTTCCCGGGCGGGTTTCCGGGACGGGTTTCTCGGGTGGATTACCGGTGGGGGATTCCGGAGGAGGTTTCGGGAAGGATTCGGGGAGGTGTTTCCGCGAGGGGATTCCCGTGGGCCCGTGGGGGTTTCCGGGACGGTCCTCTCCGCCCGGCCCGGCGAGAGGGCCTCACCGGAGTACAGCAGGCGGTACGGGCGGGGGTGCGGCCCGGACGGGCCGCACCCCCGCGCGGCCTCAGCTCGGCAGCACCGGCAGCAGTTCCGGCAGGTGGCCGTCCGACGCCGCGGCTGCCGCGACGCGCTCGGCCGGCACCTCGCCGTAGAGCGTCGTACGCGGCTTCGCCGGCCGTCCCGCGAGGTCGGCGATGGCGACGAGGTCCTGGACAGATCGGTAGGAGCCGTAACTCGAGCCCGCCATCCGGGAGATGGTCTCCTCCATCAGCGTCCCGCCGAGGTCGTTGGCCCCCGAGCGCAGCATCTCGGCCGCGCCCTCGGTGCCGAGCTTCACCCAGCTGGTCTGGATGTTGGTGATGTGCGGGTGGAGGAGCAGCCGGGCCATGGCCGTGACGGCCCGGTTGTCGCGGTCGGTGGGGCCGGGGCGGGCGATCCCGGCCAGGTAGACCGGGGCGTTGGTGTGGATGAAGGGCAGGGTGACGAACTCCGTGAAACCGCCGGTCTCCTGCTGGAGGCGGGCCAGCGTCCTGAGGTGGCCGAGCCAGTGGCGGGGCTGGTCGACGTGCCCGTACATCATCGTCGAGGAGGACCGCAGCCCCACCTCGTGCGCCGTCCTGATGACCTCCAGCCAGGTGGCGGTCGGCAGCTTGCCCTTGGTGAGGATCCAGCGGACCTCGTCGTCGAGGATCTCGGCGGCGGTGCCGGGGATCGAGCCGAGCCCTGCCTCCTTGGCCGCGGTCAGCCAGTCACGGATGGACATCCCCGTGCGGGTCGCACCGTTGACGACCTCCATCGGCGAGAACGCGTGGACGTGGATGCCGGGGACGCGCTCCCGCACGGCCCGCGCGATGTCGAAGTACGCGGTGCCCGGCAGGTCCGGGTGGATGCCGCCCTGCATGCAGACCTCGACCGCTCCGACGTCCCAGGCCTGTGCGGCACGGTCCGCGACCTGGTCCAGGGAGAGGGTGTACGCGTCGGCGTCCGTGCGGCGCTGGGCGAAGGCGCAGAAGCGGCAGCCGGTGTAGCAGACGTTGGTGAAGTTGATGTTCCTGGTGACGATGTAGGTGACGTCGTCGCCGACCACGTCCCGGCGCAGGGTGTCCGCGATCCGGCACAGCTCGTCCAGCGCCGGCCCGTCCGCGTGGAGCAGGGCGAGGGCCTGGTCGTCGGTGAGCTTCGTCGGATCGTCGGCGGCCCGGCTCAGCGCCTCGCGCACGTCGGCGTCGATGCGGGAAGGGACCATGCCGGGGGCCGCGGCCTCGCGGAGCGCCTCCCAGTCCCCGTACACCTCGTCGAAGTCGTTCCGCCGGTCGCCGGTGCGGCCCTCGGTGTCGATGGTGCGGTGCAGGTCGACGCGGCCGGAGGCGTTGAAACCCTCGTCGGGCTCCTGCCAGGGCAGCCCCACCGGAATGGCGCCCTCCTTCGCGAGGCCGGTCTCCGGGTCGGCGAGCGCCCGGACGTGCGGGAGGAGGCGCGGGTCGAGCCAGGGCTCGCCGCGCTGGATGAACTCCGGATAGATGGTCAGACGTTCGCGCAGCTGGAAGCCCGACTCGGCCGTTCGGGCGGCGAGTTCGCCGATGTGCGGCCAGGGCCGCTCCGGGTTCACATGGTCGGGCGTGAGCGGCGACACCCCGCCCCAGTCGTCGATGCCCGCGCCGATCAGCAGGGCGTACTCGGCGTCGACGAGATTCGGCGGGGCCTGGATGCGGGCCGAGGGGCCCAGGATGTGACGGGCCACGGCGATCGCGGCGGCCAGCTCCTCCAGCTCGGCGTCCGGCATCCCGCGCATCGCCGTGTCCGGCTTGGCGCGGAAGTTCTGGACGATGACCTCCTGGATGCCGTGATAGGCGCGGGCCGTCCTGCGCAGCTCGAACAGGGAGTCGGCGCGCTCCTCGTACGACTCGCCGATGCCGATCAGGATGCCGGTGGTGAACGGGACGTTGGACCGTCCGGCGTCCTCCAGCACCCGCAGCCGGACGGCGGGCTCCTTGTCGGGGGACCCGTGATGCGGGCCGCCCTTCTCGGACCAGAGCCGGGTCGCCGTCGTCTCCAGCATCATGCCCATCGACGGGGCCACGGGCTTCAGCCGCTGCAGATCGGTCCAGGTCATCACCCCGGGGTTGAGGTGGGGCAGCAGCCCGGTCTCCTCCAGCACCCTGATCGCCATGGCACGTACGTAGGCCAGGGTGTCGTCGTAACCCTCGGCCTCGAGCCACTCCCGCGCCTCGGGCCAGCGGTCCTCCGGGCGGTCACCGAGCGTGAACAGGGCTTCCTTGCAGCCCATTTCGGCGCCCTTGCGGGCGATGTCGAGGACCTCGTCCGGTGACAGGAACATCCCGTGGCCCGCGCGCCTCAGCTTCCCGGGCACGGTCACGAAGGTGCAGTAGTGGCAGGTGTCGCGGCAGAGCCGGGTCAGCGGGATGAAGACCTTGCGGGAGTACGTGATCACACCCGGACGGCCCGCCGCTTCGAGCCCGGCGTCGCGCACCCGGGCGGCGGACGAGGTCAGATCCGTCAGGTCGTCCCCCCTCGCCCGGAGCAGTACGGCGGCCTCGGCCACATCGAGGGTGACGCCGTCACGGGCCCGCCGGAGGGCGCGTCGCATGGCGTTGGTCGTGGGACGTCCGCGCTGAGGATCGGTCATGAACCGAGCATACGAGCGGCGCCCCCCACCCGGACCGGGGCCTCTGTCCGGCACAACCGGCCCCGTGCCCGCGGCTCACCACCTCTGCCGCCGCGGCCCACGAGGTCGGCCGACGACCACCCTGGTGGGCTTGCTGACGGCTGAACCGTTGCCGTGTCCGGTGCGCTTCGCGGTCACCCGCACCGTGATCTTCTTGCCCTTCCGGGCGGTCCTGAGCGTCAGTGACGTCTTCGTCGCCCCGGAGATCCTCTTGCCCCCGGCGTACCACTGGTAGGTGCACGAGGTCGGCGCGGGCGTCCACGTGCCCTTGGAGACCTTCAGCACCTTGCCCACCTTCGCCGTCCCGGAGATCGCGGGCGCCTTGGTGGCCCCGGGTGCGGACCCGGTGGCTGCCTCGACGGCCGAGGCGAGCGAACGGGACACCCGACGCGGCCGGGCCCCTGTCCGGCGGAACAACCCCGACCACCCGAGCGCCTTGTCCGCTATGCCCCTTCTTGCCCCGTAGGGTCGGGGAGGTGATGGAAACGATCGTCTTCGACATCGGCGAAACCCTCGTCCGCGACGACCGCCACTGGGCCGCCTGGGCCGACTGGCTCGGGGTGCCGCCGCACACCGTCAGCGCCCTCGTCGGCGCCGCGGTCGTCCAGGGCCGCGACAGTGCGGACGCGCTGCGCATCCTGCGCCCCGACATGGACGTCACCGAGGCCTACCACGCACGCGCGGCGGCCGGCCGTGGCGAACACCTGGACGAGAAGGACCTCTACCCCGACGTCCGGCCCGCCCTGGCGGAGCTGCGCGCGCTCGGCCTGCGGATCGTGATCGCGGGGAACCGGACAGCGCGGGCCGGGGAGTTGCTGCGGGCCCTGGACCTGCCGGCGGACCTGGTCGTCACGTCGGAGGAGTGGGGGGTGACGAAGCCGGACCCGCGGTTCTTCGAGCGGGTGCTGGAGGTCTCGGAGGCGGCTCCGCACGCCACCCTGTACGTGGGCGACCACCCGGCCGACGACCTGTTCCCGGCGAAGGCCTCGGGACTGCAGGCGGCCCATATCCGCCGCGGGGCGTACGGCCACTGGTGGGCGGACCACCCGGACGTGAGGGAGACGGCGGACTGGCGCATCAACGCCCTGACGGACCTGCCGGCCCTGCTGAACGAGGCGAACCGGCCCCGTCGCACCATCAGGTCGGTCCCGTCCGGCGCGTGAGCACGGGGCCCCGCCGGCACGGCCCCACCCGCGGGTGAGCCCCTCGGCGCGCAGCCCGGGGTGCGCGCCCACGCGGAGACCGCGAGGCCGGCCGTGCGGCCCCACCTCGCGGGAGCCCCACCCCACGCGGGAACCCGTCCGCGGGAACCCGTCCGCCTGGATCCCCACCCGGCGCGGCGCCCTACTCCTCGTCCCCCGCAGCGAGAGCCGCAACCGGTCGCGTCCGCGACGACTGGAAGAACGTCTTCGAGGACGACGAGCTCGACAAGGTCATCACACGGATGCTCAAGATCAAGGAGATCAGGCGCTGATCCGGTCCTGACACCGGTCCCACCGCCCGGTTCTCCCGCGAAAACGGGCCGGGCTCTCCACCAGGGGTGGAGAGCCCGGCCCGTGCGCGTGTCCGTCCGCGTCGCTACTTGCCCAGCACCGCCTGCATCACGCGCTTGGCGATCGGCGCGCCCAGGCCACCACCCGAGATGTCGGAGCGGGAGATGTCCATGGCCGTCGGGTCGATGAACACCGCGACCGCCACGGCCTGGCCGTCGGCCTTCTTGCCGTACGAGACGAACCAGCCGTACGGCACTTCCTTGGTCACGTCGTTGCCGCGCTGCGCCGTACCCGTCTTGCCGCCCACCGTGACACCGTCGATCAGCGCCTTCTGGGCGCTGCCCTCCTTGGCGGTGAACTCCATCATCTCCTGGACCTTCTTCGCCGTCTCCTCCGAGACCGCCTGGTTCTTCAGCTTCGGCTCGTGCTCCTCGAGGGTGGACAGATCCGGTCCCTGCAGCTTCTCGACGATGTAGGGCTGCATCATCTTGCCGCCGTTGGCGAGGGCCGCCGTCACCATCGCCATCTGCATCGGGGTGCTCGTGAGGCTGCCCTGGCCCATGCCGGTCAGGGCCGTGCCGGGCTTGTCGAGCTCCTCGGGGTAGAGGCTCTTCGTGGCGAGCATGTCGCCGAACTCCTCGGAGTAGATGTCCGCGTTGAAGCCGAACTTCTCGGCCGTCTCACGCATCTTGTCGACGCCGAGCTTGGACGCCGCGTCGAGGAAGACGTTGTTGCAGGAGTACTGCATGGCGGTCTTGAGCGAGGCCTTGTTGCAGACCGCGTCGCCCGCCTCGCTGCCGATCTTGTTGGAGGCGAGCGGCAGCGGGTACGGGGAGACCGCGTCGGTCGGCGCGTTGACGTCCGTCACGACGCCGTGCTCCAGGGCCGCCGCGGCGGTCACGATCTTGAAGGTGGAGCCGGGCGGGAAGGTCTCGCGCAGCGGGCGGTTGGCCAGCGGCTTGCTCTTCTTGTCGACCAGCGCCTGGAACTTGTCGCCCTCCTTGAAGGAGTTGCCGGCGAAGACCGAGGGGTCGTACGACGGCGTCGAGACGAGGGCCAGCACCTTGCCCGTCGCCGGGTCGAGCGCGACGACCGCACCCCGTGCGTCGAGGTCGGTCAGGCCCTTGTAGGCCGCCTCCTGCGCCTTCGGGTCGATGGTCGTGATCACGTCTCCGCCGCGCCGCGGCTCACCCGTGAGGATGTCCTTGGCGTGCCGGAAGGCGAACCGCTCGTCCTGGCCGCTGAGGATGCTGTCGTACGTCTTCTCCAGGAGCGACATGCCCTGCGCCTGGGAGGCGTAGCCGGTGACCGGCGCGTACATCGGGCCCTGCTTGAAGGTGCGCTGGTACTTGAAGTCGGTCCCCTCGACCGCCTTCGACCCCGTGATCGCCTTGCCGCCCACGATGATGTCACCGCGCGGGGTCGCGAACTGCGTGATCTTGACCCGTCGGTTGTGCTCGTGGGTGGACAGCTCCTCGCTCTGGGCGAACTGGAGCCAGTTGGTCCGTATCAGCAGAGCAAGCATCAGCAGCCCGCAGAAAATGGCTATGTGCCGCAACGGCCTGTTCATCGTGCTCCTGCTCCCCGGCAGCCGAGCACACACGCACACGGGCCGCACCATCGATGTCCGGAGGTGAAGGATGCAATTTTAGCCTTGATGGTTGCACCCGAGACCGCCGCCGGTCGATCTCGGCCACCACCCGGTCCTGCCGGGCCGCCCGGCTAGAGGTACGCCGCGTACGCGTCCAGGGCCCGCAGCACCTCCGCCTCCCCGGCCGGGGGCAGCTGCAGGACGACCTCGTCGACGCCCAGGTCCGCGTAGTGTGCCAGCTTTCCCGGACTGGGCAGGACCGCGTACGGCACCACCTGCAGATGCTTCGGATCGCGGCCGGCCGCGTCCCAGGCCGTGCGCAGCGCCGGTACGGACTCCGTCAGGCCGCGTCCGCCGATCGGCAGCCAGCCGTCCGCGGTCTCCGCGATCTGCGCGAACAGCTTCGGTCCCGCGGCCCCGCCGATCAGGGTCCGCGGCCCGTTCACCGGGCCGCGCGGCTCCTGTACCGGCTTGGGGTGGGCGTGGCTCGCGCGCACCGAGCCGAACCCGCCCTCGTACGCCGTCGGCTCGTCCGCCCACAGGGCACGCATCAGCGCCATCCGGTCGCGGACCAGTGCCCGCCGGTCCGGCCAGTGGACCCCGTGGTCGGCGGCCTCCTCCACATTCCAGCCGAAGCCGATGCCGAGTGTGAAGCGGCCGCCGGAGAGGTGGTCGAGCGTCGCGGCCTGCTTCGCCAGGTCGACCGGGTCGTGCTGGGCGACCAGCGTGATGCCGGTGCCGAGAGCGAGGCGCTCCGTTACCGCCGAGGCCTGCCCCAGGGCGACGAAGGGGTCGAGGGTCCGGCCGTACTCGCGCGGCAGCTCGCCGCCCGCGGGGTAGGGGGTCTCCCGGCTCACCGGGATGTGCGTGTGCTCGGGCAGGTACAGCCCGGCGAACCCCCGCTGCTCCAGCTCGCGGGCCAGCCGAACCGGCGTGATCGTCTCATCGGTGAGGAAGATCGTTGTGGCGATCCGCATGTGAGGACACCTCCGTCGTCGTCCGTGACGACACCAACGTATGCGGTGCGGCGCCCAAAGCGGAGCCCTCGGCCCGTCCGAGGGGGCGCGGGGCCTCGTTTCGG
Organism: Streptomyces clavifer; assembly: GCF_036345975.1. NCBI lineage: Bacteria > Bacillati > Actinomycetota > Actinomycetes > Kitasatosporales > Streptomycetaceae > Streptomyces > Streptomyces clavifer. Next base: position 3,289,262 of record NZ_CP107793.1, read on the forward strand.
CCGTAACTCCCGCGGTGTTTCCCGGCAGTTCACCGCTGGGCACCAGAGTGCGCGTACGTCGCCCTTGTCACACACGACACCCCGGGGAGCCACTCGTATGACCGGATCGATCGCCAGGCGCGGCCTCCTTCTCACCACCGCAGCCACCGCACTGACGCTGGGACCCGTGAGCTTCGCCGACGCCGCTCCCGGGCGGGAGGACGAGGGCGGGGAGTACAGGGAGCGGACGGTACGCGGCACGCTGCCCGCGGGGTCGCCCGACTTCGTCCACCTGCCCGTCGAGATCCCGCGCGGTGTGCGGGAGATCACGGTCTCCTACGCGTACGCGAGGACGCCGGTTCCCGCGGGCACCCAGGGCAACGCCCTCGACATCGGCATCTTCGACGAGCGCGGTACGGAGCTCGGCGGCCGGGGCTTCCGCGGCTGGTCCGGCGGGGCGCGGACGAGCTTCTTCCTCCGTACCGACGAGGCGACGCCGGGCTACCTCCCCGGCCCCCTGGGTGCCGGGACCTGGCACATCGTGCTGGGTCCGTACACGGTGGCCCCCGACGGGCTGCCGTACGAGGTGACGGTGGCCCTGCGCTTCGGCGCGTCCGCCCCCGCGCCGGAGCTCGTGTACCCCCCGGAGCGGGCCGGGGGGCGGGGCCGGGCCTGGTACCGGGGCGACTGCCACCTGCACTCCGTCCACTCCGACGGCAGGCGCACCCCGGCGGAGATCGCCGCCGCCGCGCGCGCCGCCGGGCTCGACTTCATCAACAGCAGCGAGCACAACACCCACTCCGCGCACAGCGCCTGGCAGGGGCTGTGGGGCGACGACCTGCTGATCCTGACGGGTGAGGAGGTCACCACCCGCAACGGGCACGTCGTCGCGGTCGCCACCGATCCCGGCACCTTCGTCGACTGGCGCTACCGGGCCCGGGACAACCGCTTCGGGCACTTCGCGAAGGCCGTGCGGCGGGCCGGCGGGCTGGTCGTGCCCGCGCACCCGCACGCCACCTGCATCGGGTGCCACTGGAAGTTCGGCTACGGCGAGGCGGACGCGGTGGAGGTGTGGAACGGCCCGTACACGCCGGAGGACGAGGTCGCCCTGGCCGAGTGGGACAACTCCCTCGTGGCGGCCACCCGGACGTCGAAGCCGTGGATCCCGGCCATGGGCGGCAGCGACGCCCACCGCGAGCCCGACCGGGTGGGGCTGCCGCAGACCGTCGTCCTGGCCCGGGAGCTGTCCCGGGAGGCGATCACCGACGGCATCCGGGCGGGCCGCTCGTACATCGCCGAGTCGTCCGCGGTCTCGCTCGCCCTCGGCGCCACGGGCGGGCGCGGTCTGCACGCCGGCATCGGGGAGCGGCTCCCGGCGGGCCCGGACACGCCCGTCACCGTGCGGCTGGAGGTCACCGGGGCTCCCGGGTGCACCGCGCACTTCGTCACGGACCAGGGAACGCTGCACACGTCCGCACTGCCCGCGTCGGGGACGGGCACGGTGGAATGGCGGACCACTCCGGCGAACGCCGCCTACGTGCGGGCCGAGGTCCGGCACCCGGGGTCGGTGCCGGGGCTGCCGGGCGCCCCGGCGGCCCTCACCAACCCGCTGTTCCTGGGGAGTGGGAGCGCTGGCGCGGGAGGACGGGCCGGCTGAGGAAGGCGAGCCTGGCCCGCTTCTCGGGCTTGTCCACGACGGGCCCGAGGACGAAGCCCGCCCGGACCATGCGGGCGACCGCCTTCTCGTTGTCGGCGTCGGGCTCGGCGACGACGCGCAGGTGGCCCGGATCGCTGAAGACGAAGGTGACGAGGGCGGTGAGCAGCCCGGCCGTGAAGCCCGGCAGGGCGGTGTCGCCGGGGGCCATCAGCAGATGGACCCCGAAGTCGCCGGGCCGGACGTCGTAGCACTCCCCGATCGGGTCGGTGGCCGGGTCGTACGTCTGGAAGAGGGCGACGGGGACGCCGTCGCGGAGTGCCAGGTAGCCGTGGTGCGTGGTGAGCGAGTCCAGGTGGGCGTAGATCTCCCGGACCTCGTCCCGGCTCGCCCCGTGCATGCCCCAGAAGCGGGCGCGCTCCTCGCCGACCCAGCCGTGGATCAGGGCGGCGTCCGCCTCGGGGTCGATCGGGACGAGGCGGACGGTGCCGAAGCCGTCGACCTCCTGCTCGTGGACGGGGGTCCTCAGGGCGGGCATCGGTGTCGTCGTCTCCTCGGATCGGTGCAGCAGCGCCCAGTCGGTGACCACGGGGACGAGCTCGCCCCGTAGCCACAGGGGCAGCTGGTCGTGGTGGTGGGTGTCGGACGGGACGCCCGAGGCGCCGAACGGGACCACCCACAGGCTGTCCTCGCGCCGTGCAAGGTCCCAGACGAAGCGGGCGGCGGGGCCGCGGGCGCAGAGGTCGGTGACACCGGGGACGCCGGAGGTGGAGAGCACGCAGTCGTGGTCACCGGCCAGGCCCGGCCGGACCTCCCCGGTGTCCGGCAGCGCCCGCCAGGGCGCGAGGCGGTGCACCTCGCCCCAGGGGCGGGGCGGATCCCCGGCGTACCGCGGGGCGACGGTGGCGACGGCCCCGGCCACGGCCGCCAGCCGGTCCTCGTACGGCAGGAAGGCGCCGGTGAGCAGGTGCTCCAGCGCGTAGCCGATCCTGGGCACGGCGGCCAGCCAGGGCGCGAACAGCGCCGGGTGGGCGGGGGACCGTGCCGGGTCGGCCGCACCGGTCAGCGGGGCCAGGGCGGGGTGGGCCGCGAGCCGGTGGACGACCTCGGTGCGCAGCGCGGAGTAGAGCGTGGCGTCGGTGCTGTCGGCCGCCATGTGCCGGTCCCAGTGGAGCAGCCGGTCGCGGAGCCGTACGGCGTCGGGGGCGTCGGGCCGGACCTCCGCCAGGAGGTCCATGAGCGGGCCGGCGGAGGCGAGCCGGGTGTCGGTGTGGATGTCTGCCATGCCCTTGACCGTCCAGTCCTCGCCCCGGTCCAGGAGCTCCCGTATCCGCTCCGCCCGGTGCGGGGGCGCGAATTCGACGCCGAGCGGGGCGGCGAGGCCCCGGGCATTGGCCATCACGGCGGTTCCGTCGACGACGGCACGCGGCATGGGCGCGGGCCGGTCCCTCCAGGCGTACGCCGGGTCGTGGGCGGGTACGACGCGCAGGCTGTTGGTCCGCGGGCGCGACGGCACGTGCCCGGCGACCCGGTGCAGGGTGGCGCCCGTGGTGTCGGCGGCGAGCACGACGTTGACGGGTTCAACCCACCGGTCGAGCGCGGTGTCGAGGTCGGCGACGGTCCGGGCCCGGAGCAGCGCGGGCAGGGCGTCGAAGCCGAGGTCGCCGGTGACGCGGGGCGGATGGCGGAGGCTGATCGCCCCCTCGTAGGGCCCGATCGCCCCCTCGTAGGGCCCGATCGCCCCCTCGTAGGGCCCGATCGCCCCCTCGTAGGGCCCGATCGCCTCCTCGTGGGGCTCGGGGGAACCGGGGTCCGGACCGCCGATGATCACCGGGCCGCGGGCCGTCTCGACGGTCTCGACCGTCACCGGATCGCCGCCCGCGACCTCGATCGTCACGGTGCGGACGTCGGCGCGCTCCCAGCCGCCGGGGCCGAGCGCCTCGACGCCCTCCCCGTCCGCGGTGCGCCGCAGCCGCTCCCGGTAGAGGTCCTGGTAGTCCGCCATGGCGTTGGTGATCGCCCAGGCCACGCCGCCCGTGTGGCCGAAGTGGGCCAGGCCCGGGACGCCGGGGACGGCGAGCCCGACCACGTCGAACTCGGGGCAGGCGAGGCGGATCTGCTGGTAGACGCCCGGGTCCTCGATGAAGCGGTGCGGGTCGCCCGCGACCAGGGCGGCGCCCGTGCGGGTGCGGTCGGCGGTGAGCAGCCAGCCGTTGCTCCCGGAGGTGCCGGGGCCGTCGGTGGCGAAGAGGGTGACCGCGTCGTCGCCGAGCCTGCGGGCGACCTCCTCGCGCCAGAGCTTGGTGGGGAAGCCTGCGAACAGGATGTGGACGGAGAGCCAGACGCCGAGCGGGGTCCAGGGTTCCCAGACCCCCGGGGTCAGGCCGGCCGTGGTGAATTCCGGTGCGCGGCGGGCCCCTTCGGCGAGCCCGGCGTTGACTCCGCCGACGTACGAGGTGACCCAGGCGGCGGTCTCCGGTTCGAGGCGGGCGAAGCACCGCCGGGCCGTGTCGGCGAGCCGGGCCTGTCGGGCGAAGCGGTCCCAGCCGAGGGCCTCCGGGCCCAGGAACGCGGCCGTGGTGCCCTGCACCCGGTGGCGCTCCACCTCGATCTGCCACGCGCGGTCCCCGGCCGCGGCGAAACCCTGCGCGTGGGCGAGCGCGTCGGCGCTGCCCGCCCGCAGATGAGGGATCCCCCAGTCGTCCCTGAAGACGTCGAAGCCGGGCCCTGCGGCCATCGTTCCCCACTCCCGAACCGTTGTTTTCCAGCCACCCCCATGACTCAGGAATTTAGGTTAGCCTAACCTCAATAATCTCTAGGGTCGGGGGAGGCACAGTTATGGGTCACGGCTGGGAGGGCGTTGTCCTCAAGCTCATGCGGGGACGGGACTTCACGTTCACCGTGACCGGGGTCGAGCAGGTCACCGAGGACTTCCGGCGGGTGCGGGTGACCGACGGCGGGCTCCTCGCCGCGACCGGCGGCGCGCATCCGACGATGTGGGTCAGGATCTGGTTCGAGCAGGCCGGCAAGCCCCACCAGCGCGCCTATACCCTGGTCGACCCCGACCCGGCCACCGGGGCGTTCTGTCTGGAATTCGCCCTCCATGACGGGGCGGCGAGCGACTGGGCCCGCACGGCGCAGCCCGGCGACACGATCGACGCGACGCTCCAGGGAACCGGCTTCACGCTGCCCGAACCCGCACCCGGGCGGCTCTTCGTGATCGGTGACCCGGCCTCGCTGCCCGCGATCAACTCCCTGCTGGACGCGGTCCCCGGGGTCCCTGCGACGATCTGGTTCGAGACGGCGCACGCCTCGGACGAGGACCTCCCGTTCCGCCTGGACCCGGCGCACCACACGCTGCACAAGGTCCCGCGCCGGGACGGGGGCGCGCATCTGGTCGCCGAGGTGAAGGCCGCCCTGCCGGAGCTGCTCGGGGCCGGCGCCCCGGACGCGTACGTCTGGATCGCCTGCGACACGGCGACGACCCGGACCCTGGGCACGTACGCCCGCAAGGAGCTGGCCGTCCCCAAGGACCGGGTGAACGCACTGGGCTACTGGCGCGCGGGCTGACGGCCCCCGCGGAGAGCCGGCGGGGCCCCGCCCGAGAGTGCCGCAGATCGCGCCTCACCAGGAGACCCGCGGAACAGCGGGGCGGCCCGGCCGGGCCGCCCCCGCTCGTCGCCGCCGCTACTTGCGGTAGATCTCCTCGATCGCGGCGTCGAAGTCCCGCGCGATCGCGTCCCGCTTCAGCTTCAGGGAGGGGGTCAGATGCCCGCTCTCCTCGGTGAACTCCACCGGCAGGACGGTGAACTTGCGGATGGACTCGGCGCGCGAGACCAGCCGGTTGGCCTCGTCGACCGCGCGCTGCAGTGCCGTACGGAGCTCCTCGTCGTCGACGAGCTCACGCAGCGGCACGTTCTCCTTCTTCCGCATCCGGCGCCAGTGCGCGAGGCCGTCCGGCTCCAGGGTGATCAGGGCGCTGACGAACGAGCGGTTGTCGCCGACCACCATGCACTGGCCGACCAGCGGGTGGGCCCGCAGCCAGTCCTCCAGCGGCGCCGGGGTGACGTTCTTGCCGCCGGACGTGATGATGATGTCCTTCTTGCGGCCGGTGATCGTGAGGTAGCCGTCCTCGTCCAGCGCGCCGAGGTCTCCGGTGGGGAACCAGCGGTCCTCCTCCAGGTACGGGACGGCCTTGCCGTGCTCGGTGTCCCAGTACCCCTGGAAGACCTGCCCCCCGCCGAGCAGGACCTCCCCGTCGTCGGCGATCCGCACGGAGGTGCCCGGCAGGGGCCAGCCCACCGTGCCCAGGCGGGGCTTGAGGGGCGGGGTGACCGTGGCGGCGGCCGTGGTCTCCGTCAGCCCGTAGCCCTCGAAGATCTGGATGCCCGCGCCCGCGTAGAAGGCGGCGAGCCGGTGCCCCAGCGGCGAGCCGCCGCAGATCGCGTACCGGACGCGCCCGCCCAGCGCGGCCCGGATGCGCCGGTAGACCAGCGGGTCGTAGAGGGCACGGGCGGCGCGCAGCCCGAGGCCGGGACCGGGTCCGGTGCCGTGCTGCTCCGCCTCGACCGCCTCGCCGTAGCGCTGCGCGATCCGGGCCGCCCGGTCGAAGGACGAGGCGCGGCCCAGGTTCTCGGCGGTGGCCCGGCCGGTGTTGTAGACCTTCTCCAGGACGTACGGGATCGCCAGCAGGAACGACGGCCTGAAGCCCGCCAGGTCCGCCAGCAGGTCCTCCGTCCGGATGGACGGCGCGTGCCCGAGCCTCACCCGGGCCCGCATGCAGCCGATCGCGACCATCCGGCCGAAGACGTGCGACAGGGGGAGGAAGAGCAGCGTGGACGCGGGGTACGTGGAGACCGACTTGAAGACCGGGTGGAGCAGCTCGATGGCGTTGTCGACCTCGGCGAAGAAGTTCCCGTGGCTCAGGACGCAGCCCTTGGGGCGGCCTGTGGTGCCCGAGGTGTAGATGAGGGTCGCGGGGCTGTGCGGCTCCAGAGTGGCTCGGCGGGCGGCGACGACCGCGTCGGGCACCTGCCGGCCCAGCTTCTTCAGCCGGCCGACGGCACCGGTGTCGAACTGCCAGAGGTGGGTGAGGTCGCCGAGCTGCTGGCGCTCCTGGCTGATCAGCCGGCCCTGCTCCGTCGTCTCCACGGCGCAGGCGACGGCCCCCGAGTCCTGGAGGATCCAGCGGGCCTGGAAGGCCGACGAGGTCGGGTAGATCGGTACGGTCACCAGCCCGGCCGCCCAGGAGGCGAAGTCGAGCAGCGTCCACTCGTAGGTCGTACGGGCCATGATCGCGACCCGGTCACCGGTCTGGAGGCCTTCCGCGATCAGGCCCTTGGCGACGGCCCGGACCTCGTCGGCGAAGTCGGCCGCGGTCACGTCCTGCCAGCTGCCGTCGGCCTGCTTGCGGCTGAGGACGGCCTCCTCCGGGGCCTCGGCGGCGTTGTCGAAGGGGATCTCGGCGAGTGATCCGCGCCGGACCGTCGGCGCGAACAGGGGTACGGAGACCTCCCGTACCGTGCCGTCGGCCGCCCTGACCTTGGTCGGCTCGACCAGGACGGGCAGGGTGGGCGTGGCGGGTACGGCGGCAGAGGCGGGCGTGGACACGAGCGGCTCCTCGACTCGGGGGCCGGCGCCGGGACCGTCCCTGGGGTCCGGCGCCGCTAAGGGCTTCTGGGTGCGGGGGGTCGTACACGTGCGTTCTTCGGGGTGTCTCGGGGTCAGGGGCGCTCCAGGACGGCCGTGACCCCCTGGCCGCCCGCGGCACAGACCGAGATCAGCCCCCGGCCGGGGGCGCCCCTCTCCGCGAGGAGCCCGGCCAGGGTCGCCACGATCCGGGCTCCGGTCGCGGCGAACGGATGGCCCGTGGCGAGCGACGATCCGGCCACGTTCAGCTTGTCCCGGTCGACGGGGGCCAGGCCCTGCTCCTCCCAGGAGGCCAGCGTGGCGAGCACCTGGGAGGCGAAGGCCTCGTGGATCTCGAAGAGGTCGAAGTCCTCGATGGTGAGCCCGGCACGCTCCAGCATGCGCGGGACGGCGTACGCGGGCGCCATCAGCAGGCCGTCCCCGCCGTCCACGTAGTCCACGGCCGCCGTCTCGTACAGCGACAGGTAGGCGAGCGGCTCCAGGCCGTGCGCGCGTGCCCACTCCTCACTCGCCAGCAGCACGGTGGCCGCTCCGTCGGTCAGCGGGGTCGAATTGCCCGCCGTCATCGTCGCGTCGGGGTGGCCGGCGCCGAACACCGGCTTCAGGGTGGCGAGTTTCTCCACCGTGGAGCCGGGGCGCAGATTCTGGTCGCGGTCCAGGCCGAGGTAGGGGACGACGAGATCGTCCAGGAAGCCCCGCTCGTAGGCGGCGGCGAGCCGCTGGTGACTGGTGGCCGCCAGCAGGTCCTGGTCCGCGCGGGAGACGCCCCACTTCCGGGCGGTGACCGCGGCGTGCTCGCCCATCGAGAGGCCGGTGCGGGGCTCGGAGTTGCGCGGGATGTCCGGGACGAGGTGGCGGGGGCGCACACCCGCCAGCGCCTTGAGCCGGCCGCCCGCGGACTTCGCGCGGCGTGCGTCGAGCAGGATCCTGCGCAGCTGGTCGTTGACGCCGAGCGGCGCGTCGCTGGTGGTGTCCGCGCCGCCCGCGATCGCCGAGTCGACGGCGCCGAGCATGATCTTGTTGGCGGCTGCGACGACGGCCTGCAGTCCGGTGCCGCACGCCTGCTGGATGTCGTACGCCGGGGTGCGCGGGTCGAGGGCGGAGCCAAGGACGGTCTCGCGGGCGAGGTTGAAGTCCCGGCTGTGCTTGAGGACCGCGCCGGCGACGAACTCGCCCACCTGCCGGCCGCCCAGGCCGAACCGCTCGACGAGCCCGTCCAGCGCGGCGGTGAGCATCTCCTGGTTGGAGGCCCGGGCGTACGGGCCGTCGGACCGCGCGAACGGGATGCGGCTGCCGCCCAGGACGGCGACGCGCCGGGGCTGCGGTAGTCCGAGGGGGATCAACTCGACCAACTCATCTCGACCAGCTCCTGACTCTTGAGTAACCTTACTCAAGAGTAAATCTACGATGAGCAGGGAGTCAGGACAATGGCCGACCGCTATCTGCACCTCACCGGCACAGCACCCGGCCGCTTTCTGACCCGCAGGCTCGGGCTGCCGCAGCCCGTGCGACTGCGCCGCTGGACGGTGGGCACACCTACCCTCGAAGGGCCGTTGCTGCACCTCACGGCAGGTCGGTCGGCCCTGGGGGGCACGCTCGCCCCGGTCCTCGCGGCGACCGGCCTGAAGGTCACCGAGCACGCCGAACGCCCTGCGGGCATCGTCGTGGATGCGACCGGAATCACCACGGCCGCCGGCCTGGGCGACGTGCACGCCGCGCTCCACCCCGTCGTGCGGTCCCTGTCGACCGGCGGCCGGGTCGTCGTCCTCGGCACACCGCCGTCCCCCGACGACCACCACCAGGCGGCCGCCCAGCAGGCACTCGAAGGATTCGTACGCTCGCTCGGCAAGGAGATCGGCAGGGGCGCCACCGTGCAACTGCTGCGCATCGCCCCGGGTGCCGCCGCCTCGGCCGAGTCCACTCTCCGCTTCCTGCTGTCGCCCCGGTCCGCGTACGTCAGCGGCCAGGTCATCGAGCTCACCGCCGCCGCCCCCGGTCCGGTGGACGACTGGGTGGTACCGCTGGCCGGGCGCACCGCGCTGGTCACGGGTGCGGCACGCGGCATCGGCGCGTCCGTCGCCTCCGTACTGGCGCGGGACGGGGCCCGCGTGATCTGTCTGGACGTCCCGCAGGCCGAGGAGGAGCTGATCCGCACCGCCGACCGGCTCGGCGCCACCGCGCTGCCGCTGGACATCACCGCCCCCGACGCCGCCGCCCGGATCGCCGGGGCCGCCCCCGAGGGCCTCGACGTCCTCGTCCACAACGCGGGCATCACCCGGGACCGGCGCCTCGCCAACATGCCCGCCGAGCGCTGGGCATCGGTCGTCGAGGTCAACCTGGACAGCGTCCTGCGCACCACGGACGCGCTCCTCGACGCGGGCACCGTCAACCGCGGGGGCCGGATCGTCGCCACCGCGTCCATCGCGGGGATCGCCGGCAACAACGGCCAGACCAACTACGCGGCCAGCAAGGCGGGCATCATCGGCCTGGTCCGCTCGCTCGCCCCGCGCGCCGCCGCCGAGCACGACGTCACCGTCAACGCGGTCGCGCCCGGCTTCATCGAGACGAAGATGACCGCCGCCGTACCGCTCCTCATCCGGGAGGCCGGCCGCCGCATGAACTCGCTGTCCCAGGGCGGACTCCCGATCGATGTGGCCGAGACCACCGCCTGGTTCGCCCAGCCCGCGTCGAGTGCCGTCAACGGCCAGGTCGTGCGGGTCTGCGGCCAGAGCCTGCTGGGGGCCTGAAGCCATGACCGGACTGAGCACGTCCCTCGTACGCGGAGCCGTCACCTCGCCGTTCAAGCGTCCGGGGCGCTCCCGCGCGACGCTGCCCGGCACGCGCGAGGTGCTCCCACCCGCGCGCGTCGCTCCCGGCCCTCTCGCCGCGTACAGCAGGATCTGCGGTTTCGCGGAGTCGGGCGCACTGCCGCTGACCTACCCGCACGTGCTGGGCTTCCCGCCGGCCATGCGGCTGATGACGGCCCGCGACTTCCCGCTGCCGGTACTGGGCCTGGTCCACACCTGGATCGAGATCACCGCGCACCGCGCCCTGTACCCCGCGCACGCGCTCGAACTCACCGTGTACGCCGCCGAGCTGACACCCCATCGCCGGGGTACCTCGGTCACCGTGGTGACCGAGGCGCGGCTGGCCGGGGAGCTGGTCTGGGAGTCCCGCAGCGGCTACCTGTCCCGCCACGCGACCGCCGGGGCACCGTCAACCACCCCTCCCGGCCCGGTGGCTCCGGCGGACCTCCCCGCCGTCGCGGAGTGGCGGCTGCCGGGCGACCTCGGGCGGCGGTACGGGGCCGCTTCGGGCGACCGGAACCCCATCCACCTGCACCCCCTGGCCGCCCGGCTGTTCGGCTTCCCCCGGCACATCGCCCACGGCATGTGGACCGTCGCCCGCTGCCTCGCGGAAGCCGAAGCGAGAGGCCGAGCCGGGGCAACGGGAGGGTCCGGCGGCCGGATCCGGTCCGTCCGGGCCGACTTCCGGGCCCCCGTCCTGCTGCCGGCCACCGTCACGTACGCCGCGGCGGGATCCGCGTTCGAGGTGCGCGGCACCGGCCGCGTCCACCTCACCGGCAGCGTGACCCGGGAGGCGGACTGACACCGGCCACGCCCTCCTCGGGACACTGCCCGCAGCCCGGGCCCCCGGCCGGGTCACTCCCCCCGGGACTGCCAGCTACGGCCGTGCATGAGGTTCTCCAGGCCCGCCCAGGAGAAGTTCATCAAGGTGCCCGCCGCCTCCTTGGCCGAGACGCCCGGAGTGACGTTGGCCCACCCGGCGAGCGCCTCCGCGGCACCCACGAGCGCCTGCGCGAGCCCGGCCACATCCCGGTCGGGCAGCGCGGGGTCGTGGTGCGCCTCACGTGCCGCCGCCCCGATCAGACCCGTCACGAAAGCAACGATCTCCTCCCGCAGCACCGCGACCTCGCTGACGAACGGCTCCCCCTGGGAGGGCGCCTGCTGGTGCAGCACAGCCCACCCGTCCGGATTCTCCGCGGTGTGCGTGAAGAACGCCCGCAGCCCGGCCCACAGTTGCCGGTCGGCCGGCAGCCCCGGCTCCACCGCTGCCTGCACCGCCTCCACCAGGGACTTCGCCTCACGGCGGATGCACGCGGTGAAGAGTTCTTCCTTGGAATTCAGATACAGATAGACCAACGGCTTGGAGACCCCGGCCGACTCGGCGATCTCGTCCATCGAAGCGGCGCGGTACCCGCGCTGCCCGAAGGTCCGTACCGCCGCGTCCATCATCTGCTGCTCGCGCACCGCACGCGGCATCCGTTTGCTCTTCACTGCACTCATGTCGGACTCCCCTCCCGCCCCCACTGCCCTGCTCCCCGGCAAGAGTACGGCGCGGGTTCCGCCCCCACCGTACGGAAGGGGCGCGGCCCGGCCACGATGACCGGTAGTCGTCCACCGGTCCTCACCCGAGGGCGCCCTGTCCACCTCAGGTCCCCCACGGGATCACACCTGGGTCCGATGCCTCCGCCCGATTCCCCCGCCTAGTGTCCCGGGTATGACGATCAGACTCCGCACACGAACGGCCGTCATCACCCTCACCACCCTGACCCTGCTGGCCACGCCCACCGTCACCGCCCACGCCCTGCCCGGTCCCCCGGCCACCCCCGCCGCCGCGCTCGAACTGCCCCGCCCGACCGGCCCGTACGCGGTCGGGGCCGAGGTCCTGCACCTCACCGACCACACCCGCACCGATCCCTGGGTCCCCGCCTCCGGGGACCGCGAGCTGATGGTCTCGATGCACTACCCGGCCCGGCCCGGCGGCGGAAGCGGCCCCGCCCCGTACATGAGCGCCGAGGAGGCCCGGCTGTTACTGGCGCACCGGGGGCTGGACGGCATCGTGCCGGCCGGCGTCGTCAGCTCCACATCCACCCACGCCCGTACGGACGCCCACGCCGCCCGGGGCCGGTTCCCGCTGGTGCTGCTCTCCCCCGGCTTCGGCACCCCCCGCACCACGCTGACCTCCCTCGCGGAGGACCTCGCGAGCCGCGGCTTCGTCGTGGCGAGCGTCGATCACGCCTACGAGTCCACCGGGACCGCCTTCCCCGGCGGGCGGATGCTCACGTGCGCGGCCTGTGACGCCGCCGAGGCGGCACCGGACGAGGCGGCCGAGCGGGACGTGCTGAAGGCCGTCTCCACCGGACGGGCCGACGACCTCACCTTCGTGCTCGACCGGCTGACCGGCCCCCGCCCCGCCTGGGAGAGGTCCCGCATGATCGACCGGCGCCGGGTCGCCGCCGCGGGCCATTCGATCGGCGGCAGCGCTGCGGCCTCCACGATGCTCGCCGACTCGCGCGTCGACGCGGGGATCAACATGGACGGCACCTTCTTCGATCCCGTTCCCCGCTCGGGCATCGGCGCCCGCCCGTTCCTGATGCTCGGCACCGACGCGGGCCACAGCCCCGGAAGCGCGGACGGCTCCTGGGACGAGGGCTGGCAGCACCTGGACGGCTGGAAGCGCTGGCTGACCGTCAAGGACTCCGGCCACTTCACCTTCACGGACATCCCGGAACTCGGTGAACAGCTCGGCCTGCCGGTCGATCCCGCGGCCACGCTCTCCGGCGACCGCTCGACGCGGATCACCCGGGACTATGTGGCGGCCTTCCTCGACCTGCACCTGCGGGGCCGGGAGCAGCCACTCCTCGACGGCCCGGCGCCGAACCACCCCGAGGTCGTCCTCCAGCACCGCTGACCGCCCGGCGGACACAGGAGTGTCCCGGCACCGTGCGGCGCCGGGACGCCTCCGAGCAGAACCGGAGGCAGCGGGTACGCCCCTCAGAGCTTGCGCAGGGGCGCGTACCGCAGGAGCAGTCGTTTCCGTCCGGCCTCGTCGAAGTCGACGGTCGCCTTCGCCGACTCCCCGCTCCCCGACACCGAACTCACCGTGCCCCTTCCGAAACTCTCGTGGTCGACCTCGTCCCCGACCGCGACCTTCACCACGCGCATGAGGATCTCCTCCTTCCTTCCTGCTACGGGAGGAATCCTCCACCACCGCCGTACGCAACGTGCCCCGCACCCCGGACGGGGTGCGGGGCACGTTGCGTACGGCCTGGTGACGTCACACGGCGACGGGCACGCGCGACGGCTTCGCGTCCTCGACCTCGACCTCGGCCGAGTCGACCGGGGAGGACGACGCCGAGTTGTAGGCGTCGTGGTCGAGGATCTTCTCGCGGGCCGCGACGATCACCGGGACGAGGGCCTGTCCCGCAACGTTCGTGGCGGTGCGCATCATGTCCAGGATCGGGTCGATGGCGAGGAGCAGGCCCACGCCCTCCAGCGGGAGGCCCAGCGTCGAGAGGGTGAGGGTCAGCATGACCGTGGCGCCGGTGAGACCGGCGGTGGCCGCCGAACCGATCACCGAGACGAAGGCGATCAGGATGTAGTCACCGATGCCCAGCTGGACGTCGAAGATCTGCGCGATGAAGATCGCCGCCAGCGCCGGGTAGATCGCGGCGCAGCCGTCCATCTTCGTCGTGGCGCCGAACGGCACGGCGAACGAGGCGTACTCCTTCGGAACGCCGAGGCGCTCGGTGACCTTCTGGGTGACCGGCATTGTGCCGACCGAGGAGCGGGAGACGAAGGCGAGCTGAATCGCGGGCCAGGCGCCCTTGAAGAACTGCAGCGGGCTGACCTTCGCGACGGTGGCGAGCAGCAGCGGGTAGACGCCGAACATCACCAGGGCGCAGCCGATGTAGACGTCGGCGGTGAAGGTGGCGTACTTGCCGATCAGGTCCCAGCCGTACGAGGCGATCGCGTAGCCGATGAGACCGACGGTGCCGAGCGGGGCGAGGCGGATGACCCACCACAGGGCCTTCTGGAGGAGCTCCAGGATCGACTCGCTGAGTGCGAGGATCGGCTTGGCCTTCTCACCGAGCTGGAGCGCGGCGATACCGGCGACGGCCGCCATGAAGACGATCTGCAGGACGTTCAGCTCGGTGAACGGTGTGATGACGTCCGTCGGGATGATGCCGGTGAGGAAGTCGATCCAGGAGCCGGCGTTCTCGGGCTTGGCGCCGTCCTTCGGCGTGAGGCCGGTGCCTGCGCCCGGGTTGGTGAGCAGACCGATCGTGAGGCCGATGGCCACGGCGATCAGCGAGGTGATCATGAACCAGAGCAAGGTGCGGGTGGCCAGCCTGGCGGCGTTGTTGACCTTGCGCAGGTTGGTGATCGACACCAGGATCGCGAAGAAGACGAGGGGCGCGACGGCCAGCTTGAGCAGCTGGACGAAGATGCTGCCGACCTTGTCGAGCGTGGTGACGAGCCAGCTGACGTCCTGACTGCGGGCGAGCCAGCCGAGCAGGACACCGAGGACCAGACCGGCGACGATCTGGATCCAGAACGGAACGCTGGGTATGCGGAAACCGGAGCCGGACGGCTTACCGGCGTCGGTCGCGGTGGGGGGCGCGGAATTCGCGGACACGGACACACTCCAGATGTGACGCATCGGGACGTACGAGAACAGACGTACGGACGTGCGGTCGAACGGGGACGGGGGTGCGGCGCCCGCGTCAGGGGCGGCGCCGCTGCATGATGCCGGTTCAGACGTTGCGGCAACAGACCGCGGACATACAGCGGCAGAGATCGACATGCAGGCGCGCCACGAGCGGGACGCTCATGGTGTGGCGGGGGCGCACTGCTGCGTTCATGTCGAACACGTTAACACTTGAACTTTGAGAACCTCAAAGCTCCGCTTTGATCGACGGGCGGCCGGAGACGGTCGCAGGACATTCTGCGGGGAGCCCGGAAACGCCGAAACCCCGGTACGGGAGCGATGCTCCGGCCCGGGGTCTTCGTGCGTACGGGGTACGGGGTGTGAGGAACCTTACGTGGCCCCTACGGGGCAACGCTGTCCTCACGGGTGCGGTTCGCGTCGAGCCGGGCCTTGGTCCGGTCGACCGAGGAGATGAGCTGCTCGGACATCTCGTCGCGCTGCTTGCGCAGCAGGATGAAGCTGAGCGGCGCGGAGAGCAGCAGGCCGAGCAGGATGACCCAGACGGCGTTGGAGCCACCGACCCCGGAGGGCAGGACACCGAAGTGGACCGCGACGCCGGCGACGAAGAAGCAGCCGACGAAAATCAGCAGGCGCATCGCGGTGTACCGGATCGTTGCGCTGGGCTTGGCAGCGGACACGGCTGGCCTTCTCTCTACGTCCGGCGTTCCTGCGGTCGTTGTTCCTGCGGTCGTTCGGTCTGCGGTACTGCCCGACCAGTGAAGCATGCCCCGAAATCCGATCAGATCGCAGGGTTCCCCCGGGGCGTCGTGTCGCTTTCGGGACGGTCCTGGCGGAAGAGCGGGAGCAGCATGATGATGTCGTCGCGGTAGTCGTCCTCGGCGACCCGGATGGCGTTCGGGATGCGTCCGACCTCCTTGTATCCGCAGGAGGCGTAGAAGCGGTCGGCCCCGGTGCCGCCGCGGCAGGTGAGCCGCACGGCGTCGATGCCGTCGATCGCGCGGGCCGCGTCCGCGGCGGCCCCCATCAGCTCGCGCCCGTATCCCTTGCCCTGGTGACGCGGGTGGACCATCACGGTGTAGAGACCGATCCAGTGGCGCATCAACCGGTGGGCGTTGTGGGTGAGGAAGGCGGTGGCGGCCACCGTGCCGTGCTCGTCACGGCCGACGACCAGCCGGGTGCGGCCGTCGACCATCGCGGAGAGGTGTTTGACCAGCTCCGGCCGGACGTCCCCGGCGGTGACCGGCGCCACGAAACCGACGGCTCCGCCGGCGTTGGTGACATCGACCCAGAGTGCGGTGATGCCGTCCCGCAGTGCGCGGTCGAAAGCGGGATCCACCTCGAATGTAAGTGCCATGAGCGCAGATTAACCATTACCCGCCGTGCACTCAATCCGCGTCCAGAACGCGAGAAGGCCCCGGCCGTGAGCGACTGGCCGGGGCTTTCGCGCGGTGTCGGACGGGCGCCTCAGACGCGCATCGGCTGCGGCGACTCCCGCCGGTCCGCGTCCGGCCCCGGGTACTCGCGCAGGATCTCGTACCGGGTGTTGCGCTCCACGGGGCGGAAGCCCGCGTCCCGGATCAGGTCCAGCAGGTCCTCACGGCCGAGCTTGTTCGGCGTGCCGTAGTCGTCCGCGTCGTGCGTGATCTTGTACTCGACGACCGAGCCGTCCATGTCGTCCGCACCGTGCTGGAGCGCGAGCTGGGCGGTCTGCACGCCGTGCATCACCCAGAACACCTTGACGTGCGGGACGTTGTCGAAGAGGAGCCGCGAGACCGCGAAGGTCTTCAGCGCCTCCGCACCGGTCGCCATCGTCGTCCGCGCCTGGAGCGTGTTGCGGACCTTGCCGTCCTTCATGTCCACGAAGTCGTGCTGGTAGCGCAGCGGGATGAAGACCTGGAAACCGCCGGTCTCGTCCTGCATCTCCCGCAGTCGCAGCACGTGGTCGACGCGGTGACGGGGCTCCTCGATGTGCCCGTACAGCATCGTCGCCGGGGTCTTGAGCCCCTTCTCGTGCGCGAGGCGGTGGATGCGCGACCAGTCCTCCCAGTGGGTGTTGTGGTCGACGATGTGCTGGCGGACCTCCCAGTCGAAGATCTCCGCGCCGCCGCCGGTCAGGGACTCCAGACCGGCCTCGATCAGCTCGTCGAGGATCTCCGAGGCCGAGAGCCCCGAGATCGTCTCGAAGTGGTGGATCTCCGTCGCCGTGAACGCCTTGAGCGCCACCTCGGGCAGCGCCTCCTTGAGCGCGCTGAGCGAGCGGGGGTAGTAACGCCACGGGAGGGTGGGGTGCAGCCCGTTGACGATGTGCAGCTCGGTGAGGTTCTCGCCCTGCATCGCCTTGGCGAGGCGGACGGCCTCCTCGATGCGCATCGTGTACGCGTCCTTCTCGCCCGGCTTGCGCTGGAACGAGCAGTAGGCGCAGGACGCCGTGCACACGTTGGTCATGTTGAGGTGGCGGTTGACGTTGAAGTGGACGACGTCGCCGTTCTTCCTCGTACGCACCTCGTGGGCCAGCCCACCGAGCCAGGCCAGGTCGTCGGACTCGTAGAGCGCGATCCCGTCCTCGCGGGTCAGCCGCTCACCGGCCCGGACCTTCTCCTCCAGCTCGCGCTTGAGTCCCGCGTCCACCAGTGCCCCTCCCATATCTCTACGTAACAGACTCCGGCAGCCAACCGTACGCCTATGCCTCGTCGGGAAGTTCCCCGACCCGGTTCTCCCACTTCGTGGAGAGCACGACCGTGGTGCGGGTGCGGGAGACCCCCTTCGTGCCGCTGAGCCTGCGGATCGTCTTCTCCAGACCGTCCACGTCACCGACCCGGACCTTGAGCATGAACGAGTCGTCGCCCGCGATGAACCAGCAGTCCTCGATCTCGGCCAGGTCCTTCAGCCGGTGCGCGACGTCCTCGTGGTCGGCCGCGTCGGAGAGCGAGATGCCGATCAGGGCGGTCACGCCGAGCCCCAGGGACGCGGCGTCGACGGTCGCCCGGTACCCCGTGATGACACCGGCGGTTTCCAGCCGGTTGATGCGGTCGGTGACGCTGGGCCCGGAGAGCCCGACGAGCCTGCCGAGCTCGGCGTACGAGGCCCTGCCGTTCTCTCTGAGGGCCTGGATGAGCTGCCTGTCCACCGCGTCCATATGACTGAAACCTTCCATTGTTTAGCAGTACCGCGAGTCTACGTGTAGAATCTAAGGCGTAACAGGGTTTACACCCTGCGAATCTTCCAGATCATCCAAGAAACGCTTTCGAATCTTCAGGAGTGAACTTCACCGTGTACACGATCGAGATGGCCTACGCCCGGATGCGCGAGCTGCAGGACCTGGCCAACCGCTCGCGTGCCCACCAGCCCGCAGCCGCGCGCCGCGCCGACCGGACCCGCACCCCGCGCGCGGCCAAGAAGCGCTGACCGGCCGGACCCCTCATTCACGGGAGCCGCCACCGAGCTCCCCTTCCCACCGGCGGTACAGCTGGTGCGGCACCCCTGCCGCGTCCAGCACCCGCCCGGCGACGAAGTCCACCAGATCCTGGATGTGCGTCGCCCCCGCGTAGAACGCCGGAGAGGCGGGCAGCACCACGGCGCCCGCCTCGTCGAGCGCCACCATCTGCTTCAGCGTCTGGCCGCTCAACGGCGTCTCCCGCACGGCGACGACCAGCTTCCGCCGCTCCTTGAGCGTCACGCTCGCGGCCCGCTGCAGCAGGTCCTTGGAGAGCCCGAGCGCCACCCCGGCCACACAGGCCGTCGACGCCGGGACGATCAGCATCCCCTTCGCCGGGTACGAACCCGAGGACGGCCCGGCCGCCAGATCGCCCGCCGCCCAGTGCCGCACCCGGCCGAGCGCGTCGTCGCTCAGGGCGAAGGTGCCGGGCTTCCCGTCCGCTCCACGCTCCAGCCACACGCGCAGGTCCTCGCGCCAGTGCGCGTCGCGGAAGGCGATCCCCGTCTCGTCCAGCAGGGTCAGCCGCGAGGCGCGGCTCACCACCAGGTCGACGCTCTCGCCCGCAGCGAGCAGCCCTCGCAGGACCGAGGCCGCGAACGGGGTACCTGATGCGCCCGACACCCCGACAATCCAAGGCCTGCGCTGCTCTTGACTCACTGAAGTCCCGGATTCCACACCACCGAGCCTATCCGGGAGCGTCCTCGAGGAACCGAGCCAGGGGCTCCGTTCGTTGCGACGGAACAGGGAACAGCCATCAACAGGGGGTGATCATGCGCACGCGTGCCACTACGACCGCCACCGCACGAGCCGTCACGGCCGGCGCGGTCATGCTGGCCTGGGTCGGGCTCCTGTGGCTGCTGGAGGGCATCGACACGATGACCGGCCACTCCCTGGACACCTACGGCATCAGCCCGCGCGAGCCCTCCGAGCTGCTCGACGTCGTGCCGGCCGCGTTCCTGCACAGCGGGTGGGAGCACGTGGCCTCCAACAGCGTCCCGCTGCTGGTCCTCGGCTTCATCGCCGCCCTCGCCGGGATACGCAGGTTCGCCGCCGTGGTCCTCGTGGTGATCGTGACGGGCGGCCTCGGTGTCTGGCTGACCGCGCCGCCGAACACGGTCACGCTCGGCGCGTCCGGTGTGGTCTTCGGCCTGTTCGGCTATCTGCTGGTCCGCGGGTTCGTGGACCGGCGCCCGCTCGACATCGTGGTCGGTCTGATCATCGCCGCCGTCTACGGCTCACTGCTCTGGGGCGTACTGCCGACCGACTCCGGCATCAGCTGGCAGGGCCACCTCTTCGGCCTCGTGGGCGGGGTGGCGGCGGCCTTCGTCCTCCGCCGCCCCCGCCGCCCGGCCGGTGCCGTCACGGTGTGAGACCGCGCACCAGCAGGTCGAGCAGCGCGCAGGCGAACAGCGCGATCCCGATGAAGCCGTTGACCGAGAAGAACGCCCGGTTCAGCCGCGACAGGTCGTGCGGTCGCACGACCCGGTGCTCGTAGACGAAGGCCACGGCGACGATCACCATGCCGATCCAGTAGAAGAGCCCCGCCTCCGTCGCCAGGCCGAACCAGACCAGCAGTCCGGTCGTCACGAGGTGGCAGACCCGCGCGCCCCACAGCGCCGCCGGGATGCCGAAGCGCGCCGGGAAGGAGAGCACCCCGTGGGCCCGGTCGGCCCGCACGTCCTGGCAGGCGAAGATCAGGTCGAAGCCACCGATCCAGATCCCGACGGCCAGCCCCAGGATCACCGCGTCCCACGACCAGCTGCCGGTGACCGCCAGCCAGGCCCCGATCGGCCCGATCGCCTGGGCGATGCCGAGGATCGCGTGCGGGAAGTTCGTGAACCGCTTGCCGTACGGGTAGACCACCATCGGTACGACGGCGACCGGCGCCAGCACCAGGCAGAGCGGGTTCAGCAGGGCGGCGGCCCCCAGGAACACGACGAGGGCGACGGCCGCGCCGGTCCACGCCGACTTCACCGACACCGCCCCGGTGACCAGCTCCCGTCCCGCCGTACGCGGGTTACGGGCGTCGATCTCCCGGTCGATGATGCGGTTGGCGGCCATCGCGAACGTCCGCAGCCCGACCATGGCGACGGTCACCAGCAGCAGCGTGCCCCAGTGGATGTCCTTGTCCAGCTGGAACATCGCGGTCAGCGCGGCGATGTATGCGAAGGGCAGCGCGAAGACCGAGTGCTCGATCATCACCAGCCGCAGGAAGGCGCGGGGCTTGCTGCGCGGCTGAGGCACCGCGGCGGCGGAGGCACTCACAGGCCGTACTCCTTCCAACGGCGGTCGACCTTCGCCGCCGTGTCCGGGTCGGACTCGACCATCTCGGGCCAGCCCCCGTCCCGCGTGTAGCCCTCCTCGGGCAGCTTGCGCGTCGCGTCGATGCCCGCCTTGCCACCCCAGAACTGCTGGTAGGAAGCGTGGTCGAGATGGTCGACCGGCCCTTCGGTGAGCAGCAGGTCCCGGGCGTAGTCGGTGTTGCCGAGCGCCCGCCACGCGACCTCGTGCAGGTCGTGGACGTCGCAGTCGGCGTCCACGACCACGATCAGCTTGGTCAGCGACATCATGTGGGCGCCCCAGACGGCGCTCATGACCTTCTGGGCGTGCTTGGGGTACTTCTTGTCGATCGAGATGATCGCGCAGTTGTGGAAGCCGCCCGCCTCGGGCAGGTGGTAGTCCACGATGTCCGGGATGATGATCTTGAGCAGCGGCAGGAAGAACCGCTCCGTGGCCCGGCCCAGCGGGCCGTCCTCGGTCGGCGGCCGGCCCACCACGATCGACTGCAGCAGCGGCCGCTTGCGCATGGTCACACAGTCGATCGTCAGCGCGGGGAACGGTTCCTGCGGCGTGTAGAAGCCCGTGTGGTCACCGAACGGGCCCTCGGGCAGCATCTCGCCCGGTTCCAGCCATCCCTCGATGACGACCTCGGCCTGCGCCGGGACCTGGAGCGGGACGGTCTTGCAGTCGACCATCTCGATCCGCTTGCCCTGGACGAAGCCGGCGAAGAGGTACTCGTCGATGTCTCCGGGCAGCGGGGCCGTGGAGGCGTACGTCACCGCGGGCGGCGCCCCGAACGCGATGGCGACGGGCAGCCGCTCGCCGCGCCTGGCCGCGACCTGGTAGTGGTTCCGGCTGTCCTTGTGGATCTGCCAGTGCATGCCGATGGTGCGCTTGTCGTGGCGCTGGAGGCGGTAGAGCCCCAGATTGCGGATGCCGGTCTCGGGGTCCTTGGTGTGCGTGAGGCCCAGGTTGAAGAAGGAGCCGCCGTCCTCCGGCCAGGTGAAGAGTGCGGGCAGCTGCTCCAGGTCCACGTCGTCGCCGGTCAGGACGACCTCCTGGACGGGCGCGCTGTCGCTCTTCACCTTCTTCGGCGGCAGGTGCGTCACCGCGCCGAGCTTCCCGAACGCCTCGCGGATCCCGACGAAGCCCTGCGGCAGTTCCGGCTTGAGGAGCCCGCCGATCTTGTCGCTGATCTCGGCGTAGGACTTCAGCCCGAGCGCCTTGAGCAGCCGTCTGTCCGTCCCGAAGACGTTCATGGCCAGGGGCATGGACGCCCCCTTGACGTTCTCGAAGAGCAGAGCGGGCCCGCCCGCCTTGTTCACCCGGTCGACGATCTCGCCGACCTCCAGGTACGGGTCGACCTCGGCCTTGATGCGCTTGAGATCGCCCTCGCGCTCCAGAGCACGGAGCAGGGAGCGAAGATCGTCGTAAGCCATGCCGTCCAGTATCGGCCACCCGCTACCCTTGGCCCGTCACCGGGGCGGGACAGTGCGCCCCCTCACCTCTTCTCGGGGGGACCTTCCACCATGCTCAGGGCCCTGATGTACCTCCTGCCGCTGGCGCTGACGATCTACGCGTTCATCGACTGCCTGAACACCCCGGAGGACGAGGTCAAGCACCTGCCGAAGGTGGCCTGGGTCTTCATCATCCTGCTGTTCTGGATCGTCGGTCCGATCGTCTGGCTCGCCGCGGGCAGGAAGCGGGCTTCCTCCGGGGGCCGTGCGCCCTCCGAGTGGCACCGGGGCCGCCGCTCCACGTGGGTGGCGCCCGACGACAATCCCGACTTCCTCAAGTCCCTGAAGGACGAGAAGACCGACGCGGGGAAGTCCGACGCGAGGAAGCCCGAGGCAGGGAAGACCGACGCCGCCAAGGACGAGTCGGCCCTCAAGGACTGGGAGGCGGACCTGCGCCGCCGCGAGGAGGAGATCGAGCGCCGCGAGGGCGGGGCGGGATCCGGGGACGCCTCGTCATGAGGACTGGGGCCGGACCGGCCGGCTCATGACGACAGCAGCTGTCCCAGCCGGTTGAGCAGGGGCAGCAGCGCCGTGCGCTCCCGCGGGGTGAGCGCCTCCAGTGCGCCGTGCACGACGCGCATCTCGGCGCGGATGCGGTGCGCCAGATCGGTGCCCTCCGCCGTGCGGGCGGCGACCTTCGAGCGGCGGTCCTCCGGCGACGGGGTGCGGGTGACCAGGCCCCGGGCCTCCATGCGGCCGATGAGGCCGGTGGCGTTGGACGCGTCGCACACCAGGTGATGGGCCAGCGCGCTCATGGGCATGGGCTCGTTGAGGGCGATCAGCGCCCGCGCCTGCGAGGTGCTGAGGCCGTGGCGGGCGGCGACGGCGGTGAGGTCGTCGTGGTGGCCGCGGACGACGACCGCGAGGGGTTCCAGCAGTTCGTCCGGAGTAGGGACGGCGCGGGGTGCCGGTTCCGTCGTCATGGTTCGGTCATCCTTCGATCGGTACGCGTGGCCCGGAGGCCCGGAACAGTATCCGCCACGCACCCGCATTAATTTGACATGCTCAACTTTTGGCAGTTACATGAATGTAATGCTTGATGATATCAAGCTTGCTCACCACCAGCACCTCGTCTCGTAGGGAGCACCCCCCATGCCCTCCGTACTCTTCGTCCTCACCGGTGCCGACCACTGGACCCTGAACGACGGCACCACCCACCCGACCGGCTTCTGGGCCGAGGAGCTCGCCGCCCCGCACCGCGTCTTCACCCAGGCCGGATTCGACATCACCGTCGCCACCCCGGGCGGTGTGGCCCCCACCGTGGACACCGCCAGCCTCGCCGCCGAGGCCAACGGGGGCCAGGAACAGGCCGACGCCGTCGCCTCGTACCTCGCGGCGATCGACGAGACGCTCCGCATCCCCGCGCGGCTGGAGGACGTCGTCCCCACCTCGTACGACGTCGTCTTCTACCCGGGCGGCCACGGCCCCATGGAGGACCTGGCCGTCAGCGAGGCGTCCGGCCGGCTGCTCACCGCCGCCCTGGACTCCGGCACGCACCTGGGCGTCCTGTGCCACGCCCCCGCCGCGCTGCTCGCCGCCCGCCGCGAGGACGGCAGCTGGCCCTTCACCGGCTACCGGCTGACCGGCTTCAGCAACATGGAGGAGACCCAGGCCGGCCTGGCCGACAAGGCCCCCTGGCTGCTGGAGAACCGCCTCGTGGAGCTCGGCGCGGACTACTCCGCCGGGGATCCCTGGGGGCCGTACACCGTGCACGACCGCACCCTGCACACCGGTCAGAACCCGGCCTCCTCGGAGCAGCTGGCGCGCGAGATCCTGGCGGCCCTGTGAGCGCCGCCAGGACCGCGGAGACCGACCAGGCCGCGGAGACCGCGGCCGAGGTCGTCGCCCGCCTCCGTGCCACCTTCCGTACCGGACGCACCAGGGACCTCGCCTGGCGCACCGGTCAGCTGACGCGCCTGCGCGCCCTGCTCACCGAGGCCGGTGACGAGCTCGCCGAGGCCCTGCGCGCCGATCTCGGCAAGAGCCGCAAGGAGGCCTACCGGACCGAGATCGACTTCACGGTCCGCGAGATCGACCACACCCTGGAGCGGCTGGAGGACTGGCTGCGTCCCGAGCCCGCCCCCGTGCCGGAGGCCCTCGCCGGGGCGTCCGCACACACCGTGCAGGACCCGCTCGGGGTCGTCCTCGTCATCGCGCCGTGGAACTATCCGGTGCAGCTGCTGCTCGCGCCCGTCGTCGGCGCGCTGGCCGCGGGCAACGCCGTGGTCGCCAAGCCCAGCGAGCTGGCGCCCGCGACCTCGGCCGCCGTGGCCCGGCTGCTGCCGCGCTATCTCGACACGGACGCGGTCGCCGTGGTGGAGGGGGCGGTCCCGGAGACGACCGCACTGCTCGCCGAGCGCTTCGACCACATCTTCTACACGGGCAACGGCACGGTCGGCCGGATCGTCATGACCGCCGCGGCCCGCCACCTCACCCCGGTCACCCTCGAACTGGGCGGCAAGTCACCGGCGTTCGTCGACCGCGACACGGATCTGGGCACGGTGGCCGCCCGGCTCGCCGCGGGGAAGTTCCTCAACGCCGGCCAGACGTGCGTCGCCCCCGACTACGTCCTGACCGACCCGGAGACCGCGCCCGCCCTGGCCGACGCCCTCGCGGCGGCGGTCGAGGGGCTGTACGGGCAGGACCCCTCCGCCCACCCGGAGTACGGGCGGATCGTGAACGAGCGCCACTTCGACCGGCTGGTCGGGCTCCTGGACTCCGGCCGCACCGTGACGGGCGGCGCCCACGACCGGGCCGGCAAGTACATCGCACCGACCGTGCTGGCCGATGTGGCACCGGACGCCCCCGTGATGCGCGAGGAGATCTTCGGCCCCGTGCTGCCCATCGTGACGGTCGACGGACTGGACGGGGCCATCGGCTTCATCAACGACCGGGACAAGCCGCTGGCGCTGTACGCCTTCACGCAGTCCCCCGCCGTGCGGGAGCGGCTGCTGGCCGAGACCTCGTCGGGCGGGGTGGGCATCGGTCTGCCGCTGGCCCATCTGACCGTCTCCGACCTGCCGTTCGGCGGGGTCGGCGAGAGCGGCATGGGCAACTACCACGGCCGGTACTCACTGGAGACGTTCAGCCACCGCAAGGCGGTCCTGGACACCCCGCTGACCCGGTGACCCCCGACAACGGCGGGGAATGACGAAGGGCGCGGTCCGCGGAAGCGGATCGCGCCCTTCGTCCGTGCGGTGCTTAGACGTCGGCGTAGGAGTGCTTGCCGGTGACGAAGATGTTCACGCCGTAGTAGTTGAACAGCCAGCAGCCGAAGGCGATCAGCGCCAGGTAGGCGGCCTTGCGGCCCTTCCAGCCGGCCGTCGCGCGGGCGTGCAGGTAGCAGGCGTACGCGACCCAGGTGATGAAGGACCAGACCTCCTTGGGGTCCCAGCCCCAGTAGCGGCCCCAGGCGTCGCCCGCCCAGATCGCGCCCGCGATGATCGTGAACGTCCACAGCGGGAAGACGGCCGCGTTGATGCGGTAGGAGAACTTGTCGAGGGTCGAGGCGGCCGGCAGCCGCTCCAGGACCGACCGGGCGAAGGCGCCCGGGTTCCCGCCGTTGGCCAGCTTGTTCTCGTAGCTGTCGCGGAACAGGTAGAGCAGGGTCCCGACCGCGCCGAGGTAGAAGACGGCACCGCAGAAGATGGCGGTGGAGACGTGGATCCACAGCCAGTACGAGTGCAGTGCGGGCACCAGCTGGGCGCTGTCGGTGTAGAGCCAGGTGGTGGCGATGCCCAGGTCCAGCAGGACCGTGGTGACCAGCAGCAGACCGATCCAGCGGACGTTCTTCTTCAGCGCCAGGAGGACGAGGTAGGCGCCGACGGCCACCGTGGAGAAGGTGATCGAGAACTCGTACATGTTGCCCCAGGGGGCGCGCTGCACCGACAGGGCGCGG
This sequence comes from Streptomyces clavifer, assembly GCF_036345975.1. Taxonomy (NCBI): domain Bacteria; kingdom Bacillati; phylum Actinomycetota; class Actinomycetes; order Kitasatosporales; family Streptomycetaceae; genus Streptomyces; species Streptomyces clavifer. The sequence continues at coordinate 3,315,151 of NZ_CP107793.1, forward strand.
GCGACGACCCCGCCCGCCTCGACGGCGAAGGCCAGGACGGTCAGGGAGACCGCGATCCGGCCCCACAGGTCGCCCTTGACGGTGCCGCCCGCGGCACCGGGGCCGTCCGGGACGTCCCGGGTCCCGGTGGCGGACCGGGTGACGACCTTCGGGCGGTCCAGGACCGCGGTGCCGCCGCCCTGCTGCACGACCTTCACCCCGGAAGCGGCGGCGCCCGCTCCGGTCAGCGCGGCGGCGGTCCGGCCGACCTTGCTGCGGCTGCCGAACACCCACTCCGCGATGTGCGCGAAGAAGGCCAGCATGTAGACGGCCATCGACGAGTAGATGAGCGTGTTGCTGATGCTCGCCAGATTCTCGTTGGTTGCGGCGGCGAGATTCACTTCTCAGCCCCTTCGGCAGGTTCTTCGGAGAGTTGCTCGGATGCGGGCGGGGGTGCGGTGGGCGTCACGGTGTGGACCGCTTCCGCGAGGTCGCCCAGCTCCTCGGGGAGCCTCGTGGACTCGCTGCGGCCGAGGCCCGCCATCTCGACGACGGTCACGCCGTCCGCGCCCCGCACGGCCCGGACCCACACCCGGCGGCGCTGGATGAAGAGCGATCCGGCGAGTCCGAAGACGGCGGCGACGGCGCCGGTGAGCGCCCAGCCGCTGGCGGGCTGGCGCGTGATCTGGAAGCTGGCCCACTCCTCGACGCCCTCGAAGGTGACCGAGCCCGCGCCGTCCGGGAGCTTCATGGTCTCGCCCGGGCGCATGCGCTGCTTCAGCTTGTCCCCGTTGGCGTCCTTGAATTCCTTCATCTTGGCCGTGTCCAGCTGGTACACGTTCTGCGGCAGTCCCGAGTCGACGCCGAGGCTGCCGTGGTAGCCGTTGAGCGCCAGCACCGGGTAGTCGGCGCCCGGGAACTGCGAGAACATCGTGCCCTGGCCGCTGCCGGCGAACGTCGGGACGAAGAAGGCCTGGAAGCCGAGCTGCGTCTTCTTGCCGTCGACACCCTTGTAGCCGTCCATCACCTTGATGGCGCCGGTGGAGGTGACGTTGCTGTCGATGGGCAGCAGAGGCACCGCGGACCGGTAGACCTCCTTGCCCCGGCCGTCCTTGACGGAGATGACGGGGGCGTAGCCGTGTGCGTTGAGGTAGACCTTCGTACCGTCGACGACGAGCGGGTCGTTGACCCTGATGATCCTCTTCTGCGGTGCCCCGTCCGCGCCCTCGGAGTACGTCACCCGGGCCTCGTAGGTCCGGGGGGTGCCGCGCTGGGGGCCGCTGCGCTCGTACGTGCCCTTGAAGTCGTCCAGGGTGAAGCTGAACGGCGCGAGGTCGTCGGTGTCGAACAGGGAGCCGGACTTGAAGTCGTCGTACTGGGTGAGGGTGTTGGCGAAGCCGTCGCCCTCGACGATCAGCTTGCCGCCCTCGGACTTGAAGAGCTGTCCGCCGGCGAAGGACACCAGCATGACGATCAGCGCGATGTGGAACATCAGGTTGCCGGCCTCGCGAAGATAGCCCTTCTCGGCGGCCACCGCGTCGTCCACCGCGTGCGAGCGGAAGCGCCGCTTGCGCAGGACGGCGAGCGCGGCCTCACGGACCTGCTCGGGCTCGGCGTCGGTGCGCCAGGTGGTGTACGCCGGCAGCCGGGTCAGCTTCTTCGGGGCACCGGGCGGACGGCCGCGCAGCTGGCCGATGAACTGGCCGGTGCGCGGGACGATGCACCCGATCAGGGACACGAACAGCAGGATGTAGATCGCGGAGAACCACACCGAGCTGTAGACGTCGAAGAACTGCAGCTTCTCGTAGATCGGTGTGACGGTGGTGTGGGCCTCCTTGAAGGTCTGCACCTTCAGTTCGTCCACACTGTTCTGCGGGATCAGCGAGCCGGGGACGGCGCCGAGCGACAGCAGGAAGAGCAGGATCAGGGCGACCCGCATCGAGGTGAGCTGCCGCCAGAACCAGCGGGCCCATCCGATGACGCCCATCGCGGGTACGGAGGAGGACGCGGGCTCCTCGCGCGGGGCGGTGGAGAGCTGTGCTCCGGCCTCGCCGAGGTCACGCTCGTCCGTGGTGTTCGTGTTGCTCATGGACTCAGATCCCCACAGTGAAGCCGTTGGACCAGACCTGCATCTCCTGGATGAGCACGTCCCAGGCGCCCGTCAGCAGGAGTATCCCGGTCACGATCATCATGCCGCCGCCGATCCGCATGACCCATGCGTAGTGGCGCTTGACCCAGCCGAACGCGCCGAGCGCCCGGCGGAAGGCGACCGCCGCCAGCACGAAGGGGACGCCGAGCCCGAGACAGTACGCCACGGACAGGATCGCCCCGCGGCCGGCGGTCGCCTGGTCGAACGCGAGCGCGTTGACGGAGGCGAGCGTCGGACCCAGGCACGGGGTCCAGCCGATCCCGAAGAGGGCGCCCAGCAGCGGTGCTCCCGCCAGTCCGGTCACCGGTCTCTTGTGGATGCGGAACTCGCGCTGCGTCATCCAGGGCATCAGCCCCATGAAGAAGATCCCCATGAGGATCATCAGCACACCGAGGATCTTGGAGAGCGTCCCGCTGTAGTCCTGGAGCGTCTGGCCGAAGAAGCCGAAGAGGGCGCCGCCGGAGACGAACACGGCTGTGAAGCCGAGCACGAACAGCGAGGCGCCGGCGACGGTCCTGCCCCGCCGGGCATCGGCGAGATCGCTGCCGCTGACCCCGGTGACGTAGCTGAGGTAACCGGGCACGAGCGGCAGGACGCACGGTGAGAAGAAGGAGACGAGTCCGCCGAGCAGCGCGATGGGCAGCGCCACGAGCAGGGCGCCGCCGATGACCGTGTCGTTGTAACCGGATTCCGCGGCCAGCTGGAGCACGGGGCTCACTTCTCCGCGATCAGCGGGTCGATCATCTCGCGGAGCTTCGTCTCGTCGAGTGCGGCGAGCGAACGGGCGGCGAGCTTCCCCTCCCGGTCGACGACCACGGTCGACGGGATGGCCTTCGGGTTCAGCGTGCCCTTCGGGAAGCGCAGGAGCAGCCGCCCGGTCGGGTCGTAGAGGCTCGGGTAGGTGACCCCGAAGTCCTCCTCGAAGCTGACCGCGAGGGACTTCTGGGGGTCTCGGGTGTTGACACCGACGAACTCGACGCCCTGGTCCTTCGTCTCCTCGGAGACCTTGACGAAGTGCTTGGCCTCGGCGCGGCAGGGGCCGCACCACGATCCCCAGAAGTTCAGGACGACGACCTTGCCCTTGTAGTCGGCGACGTCGAGCGCCTTGCCGTCCAGGGTCGTGCCGTCGAGCTTCGGCGCGTCCGTACGTTCGCCCTTGGCCACGGTGGAGGCACCGCCGCTGCCGGTGACGAAGTTCGTGTTGCCGCCGCCGCCGGCCCTGCTGCCGTCACCACTGCACGCGGACAGGGTCAGGGCACCGGCCACTGCTGTGGCGGCGAGCAGGGTGAAGCGGCGTCGGGGTGCGCGGCCAGAGCTCATGTGAAAAGTTTCGCATGGCAGTTCCAGGGATCTCCCGCACCCCCCTCGATGCCCGTAAAGCCCCTTGTCAGGCTTGTTTAAAGAAGGCGTTCCAGCCGCCGGCCGGGGACTGCCCGACCTCCAGGGTCCGAAGCTTCGCGAGCACCGCCGGATCCTGCACGTCGAGCCAGTCGACGAACTGCCGGAAGGAGACGAGGCGCACATCCGGCTTGCCGGCGATCTTTTTGATCACTTCCTCGACCGCGTCCATATAGATGCCGCCGTTCCACTCCTCGAAGTGGTTGCCGATGTGGAAAGGCGCGCGATTCGTCTCGTAGGCGCGCTCGAAACCCGCGACATAGGCACCGGTGGCCTGGGCGCGCCAGCCGGGATAGCGCGAGGGCATGCCCCTGGTCGAATTCTGCGACTGGTTGGCGAGGATGTTGTAGTCCATGGAGAGGACCTCGAAGGAGTGGCCGGGAAACGGCACGCCCTGGAGCGGGAGGTCCCAGATCCCTTGGCGCTTCTCCGGCCACGTCTGCCGGCCGCCGGGTGAGCTCGCGTCGTAGCGCCAGCCCAGCTGCTTCGCGGCCGGCAGGAGATCGTCCTGGCCGAGCAGACAGGGGGTGCGTGCGCCGACGAGTTCCTTCCGGTAGTCGAACGGCAGCGGATCGAGGTCGTTCCAGCCGGTGTTCGTCCGCCATTCGGTGACGAAGGAGATCGCCTGGTCGATTTCGCTCCGCCATTGCGCGGGCGTCCAGTTGCCGACGGATCCCGAACCGCCGCAGAAATGCCCGTTGAAGTGCGTACCGATCTCGTGCCCGTCGAGCCATGCCTCGCGGACGTACTTCAGGGTCTGCTTGACGTGGTCGTCGGTGAGGTAGCCGATGTCGGAGGCACCCCTGGGGTTGCCCGGCGGGCGGTACAGGGATTTCTTCGACTCGGGCAACACGTACAGCCCGGAGAGGAAGAAGGTCATCGCCGCGTCGTGTTCCCGGGCGAGTTCGAGAAAGCGCGGGAAGAGGCCGTTGCCGACCTCGCCGGCACCGTCCCAGGAAAAGATCACGAACTGCGGCGGCGTCTGGCCGGGTTCGAGCGGAACGGGGGCGGCGGGCTGATTCGGCTGCTTTCCGGTGTCCGCGGTGGAACCGTCACCGATGAGCCTGACGTTCTTCTCGGGAGTGCCGCCGCCGTGCCCGTGCGCCCCCTTGTCGCCCTTGGGCTTCTCGGGACCGGACCGCCCTCCGTCCGACGAGCCGAAGGGGCCGCAGCCGGTCATCGAGAGTGCGGCTGCGGCCCCGAGTCCCGCCCCGAGCAGACCCCTTCGGTTGATATCGCGCATAGCATCCCCATCTACGGTCGTTTTACCTCATTGCCATACAAACTGGCGATGGCTTAGATGAGGAAAGCAACACGACGGTTCCGCCGATAATCACAAAAGTTGGTGCGTCACCAGACCCTCACAGGGGCTGCACACGAGGTGGCCGCACGGGGCGGTGCGGGGTGGCCCTTATGCGCCGAACGCCTTGGACTGCCCCTTGACCGGCTTCGCCCCCGCCAGCAGATGCGCCGGCACGAGGTCCCGGGCCGGCTCGCTGTATCCGACGGACACGATCTTGTCGCCCTGGTAGGTGAAGCTGGTCAGCGAGGCCAGCGTGCACTGCCGCTTGCGCGGGTCGTGCCACAGCCTCCGCCGCTCCACGAAACTCCGCACGATCCAGATCGGCAGCTGGTGGCTGACACAGACCGCCTCGTGCCCCCGGGCGGCGTCGCGGGCCGCGTCCAGGGCGCTCATCATCCGCACGACCTGCTCGATGTAGGGCTCGCCCCAGGACGGCTTGAACGGATTGGTGAGGTGCTTCCAGTTCTCCGGCCTGCGCAGCGCACCGTCACCGACCCCGAAGGTCTTGCCCTCGAAGACGTTCGCGGCCTCGATGAGCCGGGCGTCGGTGGCCAGCTCCAGGCCGTGCGACGTGGCGATCGGCACGGCCGTCTCCTGGGCACGCTCCAGCGGGGAGGCCACGACGTACGTGATGTCGCGCTTCTCCAGGTGCTCGGAGACCCGGTCGGCCATCCGCCTGCCCAGCTCGGAGAGGCTGTAGCCGGAACGCCGCCCGTAGAGCACGCCGTCCGGGTTGTGGACCTCGCCGTGGCGCATCAGGTGGACGACGGTGATGTCCTTGGCGCCGCCCCCGTTCGTCCCGCTCATGCGGTGGCCTCCGATGCGGCACGGGCGGCGGCCGGCAGCGCCGCGGCGATCCGCTCGACCGCGCGCGCGTCATGGGCCGTCGAGACGAACCAGGACTCGAACGCGGACGGCGGCAGGTAGACGCCCTGGGACAGCATCGAGTGGAAGAAGGCGGTGAAGCGGAAAGCTTCCTGCTTCTTCGCGTCCTCGTAGTCGCGCACCGGCTCGTCGGTGAAGAACACGGAGAACATGTTGCTCGCCGCCGACACCGTGTGCGCGACGCCCTCCTTGCTGAACGCGTCGCCCACCAGGGTCCGCAGCTCGGCGGACACCGCGTCGACCTTCGCGTACGCGGCGTCGTCCAGCAGCCGGAGCTGCGCGAGCCCTGCGGCGGTGGCGACCGGGTTACCGGAGAGGGTGCCCGCCTGGTAGACGGGACCGGCGGGGGCCAGGTGCGCCATCACGTCGGCACGGCCGCCGAAGGCCGCGGCCGGGAAGCCGCCGCCCATCACCTTGCCGAAGGTCATCAGGTCGGGGCGCACCCCGTCGATGCCGTACCAGCCGGCCCTGGACGTACGGAATCCGGTCATCACCTCGTCGGAGATGTACAGCGCGCCGTCGGCCGCGCAGATCTCCTTGAGCCCGGCGTTGAAGCCGTCCAGCGGCGGGACGACGCCCATGTTTCCCGGCGACGCCTCGGTGATCACGCACGCGATCTCACCCGGCTGCGCGGCGAACGCCGCACGCACGGCCTCCAGGTCGTTGTACGGCAGCACGATCGTGTCGCCGGCCTGGGCGCCGGTGACTCCGGGCGTGTCGGGGAGGCCGAAGGTGGCGACCCCGGAGCCGGCGGCGGCCAGCAGCGCGTCGACGTGCCCGTGGTAGCACCCGGCGAACTTCACGACCTTCGCACGCCCCGTGAACCCACGGGCGAGCCGGATCGCGGACATGGTCGCCTCGGTGCCGGACGACACCAGCCGTACCTGCTCCACGGGCTCGATCCGGGACACGATCTCCTCGGCGAGCGCGACCTCGCCCTCCCCCGGCGTACCGAAGGAGGTCCCCCGGGCCACCGCGTCCTGGACGGCCGCGATGACCTCGGGGTGCGCGTGGCCGAGGATCATCGGCCCCCACGAACACACGAGGTCGACATACTCACGTCCGTCGGCGTCGGTGAGGTACGGACCCGTACCGGACACCATGAACCGGGGCGTACCGCCCACGGCCCGGAAGGCACGCACGGGGGAGTTCACGCCGCCGGGCGTCACGAGGGACGCACGGTCGAAGAGCGTCTGTGAAACTTGGGCTTCGTATGAATACGCCACTTTGGTCCTGATCTGCGATTCGGAGGTTCGGGGGCCCGGCTGAATTTCTCGGCCGGCGGTGAGCGGGGAGCGCACGCCGCCCGTATGAGGCTCGTACAACGAAAGGGCGTCAGTCCCCTCGCGTCTGCGAAACTGGGGCGGGACAGGTAAAGCTCACACATGCCATGGTGTCAGAGGCACCGACGGTCTTGCGGACAGGTGTTTCACCGCACGCCCGTGGGGGAGGTCACTGACACGATGATCGGGTTGCGCGGCGGGGCTGTGTCTCCTAAGAAGTAGTCGGGTGGATGAGATATGCATCGCGGTGGCGGAGTGGGCGAAGGGACCGACGACCTGGGGCCCGAGCCTGCCCGGCGAGGGCGGCACCGGCGCGAGGCCGAGCGCGTACGGAAGGCCCAGGCGGGTGGCGCCGATGAGCCCGGGAGCAGGAGCAGTGGACGGGTGGGGGTGACCTACAAGTACTTCGGCGCCCCCGACGGGGCCACTGCCGCACGTGTGCCCATTTCCATGCGCCCCGAGGAGCTGGGCGGCGACGAGCTGGGCATGGGCGGCATGTTCAGCAAGATCAAGCCCGAGACGGTGGCGGCCATGGTCCTCACCGGCATACAGGGCATACCCCTGAACAAGGTCCCCCCGCTGGAGCTGGTGGTGCTCCACCCCGACTACGCGGTGGTCAAGCTCCCGATGACGGTCGTCGATCCGCTGCGGGACGTCGGCGAGGAGTCGGTCGGCGCGGCGGCCTTCATCTGGTCCACGGTCCCGGACCGCGGCGGTCCGCGCGACGCGTTCAACGTCTACCAGCTGCTCCACGAGTGGCAGGACTTCTCCCACCGGCTGCACGACGCGGGACATCAGGCGTACTGCCTGGTGTGGCCCTGACCGGCGGGGTGTTCCCGGGGGGCCTTGCGGGGTAAGCGGCCGGGAGGACCGGGACGGCCGGCCCGTGCGGCACACCGGGTGCTCGCGCCCCGCCCCGGTATAGGAGCATATGAGGCATGACGGCGGATGAACTGCATGTGGTCGTGGAGACCACGGACGACGGTGTCGTCCTGATTCGCGTCCGGGGCAGCCTGGACGGGTGGTCCGGATCCGAGGCCCTGGTCCGGGCCCTCGACGGGGCCTCCGCGCAGGGCCGGCGCCTGACCGTGGCCGACCTCTCCCAGTTGGAGTTCGCGGACTCCACGGGGCTGCACACCCTGCTGAACGCCCACCAGCGGCACACCGAGGCCGGCGTGCCGCTGGTGCTCGCCGGGCCTTTCATGATCGGCGTACAGCGGCTCTTCGAGGTCTCGGGCACGCAGGACGCCTTCCGCTTCGCGGACACGGTGGACGCGGCGCTGACGTGCTGACCGTCCCGGCGGCGCCGTCCGCCGGCCACCCGGCAGGAAGTGTGGTCCGGGGCCGGCGGGGCAGTCGCAGAAGGTATGAACGGGGAGCAAGAAGTGCCGCGGGACGGTGAGCGTTCGGCCAGGGGGCCGGAGGAAGCCGTCGGTCCCCCTGCCTGGACGGCTCCGCCCGGCACCACCCACGCCCCCGGTGTGCCGCGGAACGCGGCGGCGGCGCGCGACATCGTCTCCCGCCTCCTGGAAGAGGAGTTCTGCGGGCTGGGCGGAGAGGCCCCGGCCGACGTCGTGGTGGCCGACGCCCTGTTGGTGACGTCGGAGCTGGTGACCAACGCCGTCAGGCACGGTGGCGGGCTCATGGCGTTCTCCGCGACGATCACCGACGACGGACTCCTCCTGACCGTCGGCGACGCCAGCACCCGGGCGCCGGTCACCGCGGAGCACACCACCACCCTCCATATCGGCGGCTACGGCTGGGAGCTGGTCCGTCGTCTGGCGGCGCGCGTGTCCGTCACCTACCACGAGGACGGCAAGAACATCGTGGCGCTGGTCGCCCTCGTCTGACTCGCCCCGCACGCGGCACGGCGCTCGCCACGCGGAGCGGCACGCGGTACGGCGCCCGGTGCGGCACCACACGTCGCAGCGGGGCCCGGACGCCTGTGGCCGGAGGCTGTTGGCATAATTTCCGCCATGGTCCGTGACCCTCTCGACAACCCCGTTTCAGCCACCGCGCCGGTGGTGGCCGCCGAAGGCGAGGTCGGCGGTCACTGGGTCGTCCGGGCCCGGGGCGACCTCGACTGCGACAGCATCGATCCGCTGTTCATCGCCCTGTGGCAGGCCGTGGCCGGGCACGAGGTGGTCGTGCTGGACGCGTCGGCGGTCACCTTCGCGGACTCGTCGTTCCTCAGTCTTCTCATCGACGTGCACCAGCGCACGCAGCTGCGTGTCGCGGCCCCCCGCCCGGCCCTGCTACGGCTCCTGCGGACCGCGGGTGTCGACCGGGTCATCCGCACGTACGCCACGCTCGACGAAGCCCTGGCCGAGCCGCCGGACGCTCCCTGACCGGGCCGCCGCGGCGACGCCGCCCAGGTCAGCCGGAGGGGGCGGGCGGCGGAACGGTCTCGTGCCGCGCGGGCGGCGGGCCGTCCTGCGCGTGAGCCGCACCGGTCTCCCCGACCGCCGGTCCGGGGACGAAGAGCGGCAGGATCCCGGTGACGTCCAGGATCCTGCGCAGGAAGTCGGGCGTGTTCTCCAGGTGCAGCCCCACGCCGCGGGACGACGTGCCGCGGTGGATCAGCAGCAGGCTGGAGACACCCATCGAGTCGCACAGCCGCAACTGGGCGCAGTCCAGGAACAGGTCGCGCAGGCCGGGTTCCGCGGCGAGGCAGTCGTGGGCGCGCTCCACGAGCTGCTCGCTGGTGTCGTAGTCCAGGTCACCGACGAGACGCAGACGTACGGTTCCCGGACCGGGTTCAGTGGTCAGGGTGAAGGGCGGACAGTGCAGGTCGGTCATCCGAGGCTCCGGGGTTGTGGCCGGCTGCCGTACGGACGTCCAGGACGGTACGTGCCTGGTCGAGCAGCCGGATCGATCGGGGGAAGTCCTTGAGCTCCGCCCCCAGGACGTCGAGCACGGGTCGCAGGGATCCGGCCGGAACTCCCCGGGCGTCGAGAATGCCCGCGGTCCAGGCCAGGAAGCCGGTGAAGAGGTCGTCGTCGTCCACGTACAGGGCCACGCCCAGGTAGTCGACGATGTGGGCGATGTCCTGTGCCGTGTGCTCGCGCTGCTGGTCCGTGTAGTGCGCCGCCGCGGGAAAGCGGCTCTCCAGCTGCGCCAGCACCGCCCGCACCAACTGCGGGCGGCTGCGGGCGACGAGGGTGTACTCCTGGTCACCGAGGTGCGGAAGGTCGTCTATCTGCTGCCTGGCACCGGCCAGGTACGGGACCGGGAAGCCGTCCGCGATGCGGCGCGCCGCGCCGCGCGCGTCCGGCTCCCATGCGTCGGCGCCCAGGAGGCGCGCGTAGCGGCCGTCGGGCCCGAAGGCCGCCCCGCCCACGAGCACGGGCACCCCGACCGCCTGGCAGGCGGTGATCGCCGCGTGCGCGGAGGGCAGCCGGGTGGGAATGGAGGAGGACAGCGCGACGACGTCGGCACCGTGGCTGTGCAGGTGTCCGATCAGATGGGGCGTGGGGACCTGGGCACCGAGGAAGTCGACCTGCCAGCCGCGCAGCGTGAGCACCTCGGCGAGGAGGCGGGCCGGCAGGACGTGCCACTCCTGGTCCACGCACGCGACGGTGACCCGGCCCAGGTGCGGGGTGGTGCGCAGCGACGGGTGGTGGGCGAGCGCGGCGATGATGCGCTCGGCGATGGCACTCGCCGCGTGTTCCTGGGCCACGCTGAGGCGGTTGGCCGCCCATTCGGTGCCGACCCGCGCCTGTACGGGGGCGATCACGTCCAGCAGCACGCTCTCCGCGTCGATGCCGTCGTCCAGGGCGCTGAAGGCCACCTCGGCGGCGGCGTGTTCGTCCCGTTCGGTCACCGCCGTCCACAGCAGGTCCTGGTAGCCCCGAATCCGGGGCGCGGCGAGCGCGTGCGTAGTCATGCCGTGTACCTGCCCCGGGTGTGGCCGTCCACCGCGCTCAGGTGCGTCGTCTGCGGTGCGGTGATCGCGACGAGCGCCATGTCGTCGTGCCGGCCGTCGTGCAGCCACTGGGACGCGAGCATCTGGATGCGCTCGACGACCGCCTGGCCGGGCATGCCCCCGCACTCCGCGAGGGCCCGCATCAGCCGCTCCTCGCCGAACAGTTCGTCGCCGAGGGGCCCGCCGCGCGCTTCGGTGACGCCGTCGGTGTAGAGCAGGCACGTCTCGCCCGGGCGGAGGTAGGTCTCCACGGTCCGGGCATCGATGTGGGGCAGGGCCCCGACGAGGGTGCCGCGGGTGTCGATCTCCTCGACCCGGCCGTCGTTGCGGACCACCAGGGGGGCGGGGTGGCCGGCCGACGTCAGCCGCAGGCGCACCCGGTTCCCGGTCCGCTGGACCGAAGCCATCACCAGGGTCGCGAACCGGGTGTGGTGCGAATTGAGGAGAGCGCCGTTGAGGAGCCGGAGCATCCGTTCGTGGTCGTCCGCCATCGGCGTCAGTGCCTGGAGCGTGTTGCGGATCTTGCCGGTGAGCACGGCCGCGTCCAGGCCCTTGCCGCAGACGTCTCCGAGGACCGCCAGGGACGGGGCGTCGGGCGTGCTGCCCGGGTGCACGTCGTAGAAGTCACCGCCGACCCGGTCCCGCGCCGCTGCGGGCTGGTAGCCGCCGGCGAACTCCACACCGTTCACCCGGTGCAGCCGGGGCGGCAGCAGATCCCGCATCAGGGTGCGGGTTATGCCGCTCTGTTCCGCGTAGAGGCGTGCGGCGGACAGGGCCGCACCGGCCCGGGCGGCGAACAGCCGGGCGAAGACCTCCTCGCTCTCGCTGAACTCGGAGGAACCCGTACTGCGCAGCAGGATCAGGACGCCCGCCGGGACGCCGTGGCCCGGGAGCGGGGTGACGGACGCCGACGCGACGGGACCGTTGAACCCTTCCGGGAGCACCCAGTCGGGCAGCGTCGCCGGGTCGATCCACCGGGAGGGAACGGGCGGGAAGCCCTGCAGCGCCTCGCTCAGGCCGGGGACCTGGTCCGGATCCGCCACCACGGTGCCGCGGACCGCCGCCCCGCCCCCGACCGCGTACGCCATCGGGAGGTTCCGTCCCACGGCGGGTGCGATGACGACCGCGGCGTCGGCGATGTGCCGGGAGGCGAGCTGGGCGGTGGCCTGCATGCAGCGGTCGGTGTTCAGGGAGGCCAGCAGGACGTTCGACGCCTCGGCCAGGAAGGTCGTGCGCTCCCGCTCCGTGGCGAGTTCCACTTCCGCGAGCCGCCGGTCGGTGTCGTCGACCAGCCACCAGACCACGTTCCCGTCCTGGGCCGGGGTCGGATGCGCCTCGAAGCTCTGCGCGCCGATCTCACCCCGGAAGACCTGCCGGTCCACGTCTGCTGCCGGGCGGGAGGGGCGCGTGGTCTCCTCGTGGGCCCGTACCAGCCAGGACGGCGCCGACGCGGACAGTGCCGTGCCTCGCGCCGCACCGTCGAGCAGCAGTACCGCCGCCGGATTGGCGTCGACGACGGCTCCGGCCCTGTCGGCGACGAGCACCGGGTACGGGGCCATGGCCCAGTCGGCGGACGTGGACCGTTGGTGCGTTCTCGTAGCGATCTGTTCCTTCGGAGGAGCCATGAGGGGGGACCCGCCGGGGCGAGTCGCACCACCTTCCAACTGGACGAAAATTACTTTCCCTTCGGCAACCATTGCCCACGCAGGGCACGGATGGCAACCCGCACCCCCCTCCGGAGGAAGGTGTACGGCGGTACGCGCATCACACCCGCCGCGAAGCTTCACGTGATGCGCACACCTCGGCTACGCGTGCCCGCCCTGCGCCCTCGTAGTCCCCGTCCGCCCGCTCTCAGCCCGCCCCCGGGCGTCCGTGCCAGTCGAGACAGACGACCAACGCGTCGTCCGTCGCCGGGCCGCCACTGCCACGGTGCCCCAGCAGTGCCTCCAGCACGGCGCGCGGTACCTGCGACGCCGGCAGCAGCCGTGTGTCGGTAATCACCCGGGTCAGGGCGCGCAGGCTGTACTTCTCCCCCGCCGGTGACAGGGCGTCGTACACCCCGTCGCTCACGAAGAACAGCCGGTCGCCGGGTTCGACCCTGAAGTCCTGCACGGTGTAGACCGTGTCCTGGAACATCCCCAGCGGCATCTGGGCCTCCAGCTCGACGGGCTCGACCGTCCCCGCCCGCAACCGCCAGACGCGCGGCGATCCGGCGTCGATGATCTCCACGTTGCCGGTGGCCAGGTCGAAGCGGAGCAGGAGGGCGGCCAGGTACTGGCTCCCCCCGTGCTGGCCGTAGACCGCCTGGTCCGCCAGGTACGCCTGGTCCGCCAGGCCCAGGCCGGCCCGGCGGGCGTTGCGCAGGGCGTTGACCGCGAGGTTGGTGAGCAGCGCCGCGTCGATGCCCTCGCCCATGCCGTTGTTGACGGTCAGGACGAGGTCGTCGGCGGACGCGGACCAGTCGAAGCTGTCTCCGTGGATGGCGTAGGCCGGGGCCAGTTGGGCGCCGATGCTGTACTCCTCGCGGGCACACGAGCGCCCGGGCAGGAGCTGCCACTGCATCTCCGCGGCCAGCGTCAGGCGTTCCGCCCGGCGGGCCCTGAGGAACAGGTCGGTGTCCCGCTCCGCGACGACGACCTCGTGGGCCAGCGCGTCCGCGTACCCCCGCAGATCCTCCAGTACGCCCGCGGCGGGTTCCTCGCCGTCCCCGCCGGGCAGAGTGACGCTCAGCACTCCCAGCCGGTCGCCGCGGACACTGACCGGCAGGTGCACCGTCGTGGTGGAGGCGGCCCGGTCGGACACGCAGTGCGGCTGCTGGGCCCCGAAGGCCCGGCCGGCCGCGCTGTCATGGACCGACAGCGGTGCGCCGGTATGAGGAAGGTCTCCCACCGGCTGGAGCCGGGACATGGAGTAGTCGGCGAGCAGCAGCTCGACACCCACTGCCTGGTGCCGCCGCTCGATCAGCGAGCGCAGCACGTCGAAAACCTGGTGCGGCGCGGCCTCACGCAAGGTGCGTTCGACCGCGCTGGGTCTGTCCACTTGTACACGTCCTGCTTCCATTGGCCTATCTTCGATTCTGCGACTGCTCACACCGACCAGCCGGCACGGTCCACAGAGGCTCACTCGGGAGTGTCACATGCGAGAGGATCCCGCCCCTGCCCCACAGGAGGCATCCGACGGCATTCTCGGCGCTGAGCAGCTGCTGGAACTCATCCAGACCGCCTGGGAGAGCAGCCGGGACGCCTTCGACAGTGCCCCCGTCTCGCAGACCCAGACCCGTGTGATGTACGTCGTCGAGCGTGAGCCGGGGATCAACATGCGCGATCTCGGGCGCCGGCTCACCATGGCCGCGCCGTCCGTGAGCCGCCTGTGCGACCGGCTCCAGGCAACCGGTTTCCTGAGCAGGAACCCCCGGGTGGAGGACCGCCGCGAGATTCAGCTGCGGCTCACCGACGTCGGTCGGGCACACCTGGGGGAGCTCAGGCGCCGCCGGGAGCGGTTCCTGCGTCAGGCGATGGGCGACATGACACCGGCCGAGTGCCGTGCCTTCGCCACCGGCCTCACGGCGTTCTGCGAGGTGGTGGGCGGGTCGACGCAGTCGGCAGGCCGCACGCCCGACCGCCGCCACACCGCGTAGGAAGTCGCCGCACGGGCGCCCGCAACGCGACCCGGGAAGGCTCCCGCACGCCGGCACCCCGCGTCCCCGACGGCTCCGTGCGGGCCCGGCCCCCTGGCACCCGGACGGTCCCGGAACGCGCCGGGCCGCGCGGCCCACCGGCTCGGCGCACCTCAGCTCCCGCCGGAGAGCCTGCCGCTGAGGGCGCCGTGGAGATCGGCGCTCTGCTCGTTCAGCCCGATGATCTCCACCTGCTTCCCCCGCTGGGCGTACTTGGTCGTGACGGCGTCCAGCGTCGCGACCGAGGAGGCGTCCCAGATGTGCGCGGCGGACAGGTCGACGACGACGCGGTCGGGGTCGGTGGCGTAGGCGAACCGGCCGACCAGGTCGTTGGACGAGGCGAAGAAGAGCTCGCCGGTGACGGAGTAGACGACGCGACTGCCGTCCGGATCGGTGACCGCGGTGACGTCGGCGAAGTGGGCGACCCGCTTCGCGAAGATGACCATCGCGGTGATCGAGCCGACGACCACACCGACGGCGAGGTTCTCGGTGGCGACGACGCAGACCACGGTGACGACCATGACCGTGATCTCGCCCGCGGGCATCCGCCTGAGCGTCCGGGGCGCGATGGAGTGCCAGTCGAAGGTCGCGAAGCACACCATGACCATGACCGCGACGAGGGCCGCCATCGGGATGTCGGAGACGACCGGCCCGAAGACGATGCACAGCACCATCAGGAACGTACCGGCGAGGAACGTGGACAGCCGGGTCCGGGCACCGGAGACCCGTACGTTGATCATGGTCTGGCCGATCATCGCGCAGCCGCCCATGCCGCCGAAGAACCCGGTCACGATGTTGGCGATGCCCTGTCCGATGGACTCGCGGGTCTTGCTGGAGTGGGTGTCGGTGATCTCGTCGACCAGCTTGGCCGTCATCAGCGACTCCATCAGGCCGACCAGCGCCATCGCGAACGCGTAGGGCGCGATCGTGCTCAGCGTGTCCAGGGTGAGCGGCACGTCCGGCAGTCCGGGCACGGGGAGCGACGAGGGCAGCTCGCCCTCGTCGCCGACCGTCGGTACGGCGATGCCCGCGGCGACGGTGATCACGGTGAGGACGACGATGGACACCAGCGGGGCCGGGACCGTCTCGGTGATCTTGGGGAGGAACACCATCAGCGCCAGCCCGCCGACGACCAGCGGGTACACCGCCCAGGGCACGTCAGCGAGGTGGGGGACCTGTCCCAGGAAGACGAGGATCGCCAGCGAGTTGACGAAGCCGACCATCACGCTGCGGGGCACGAAACGCATCAGCCTGGCGACGCCGAGCGCCCCGAGGACGATCTGGAAGACCCCTCCGAGGATGACGCCCGCGATCAGATAGCCGAAGCCGTGCTCCCGGTTGAGCGGGGCGATGACCAGGGCGACCGCGCCGGTGGCCGCGGAGATCATGGCGGGCCTGCCGCCGACGAAGGAGATGACGACGGCCATGGTGAACGACGCGAACAGGCCGACCGCCGGATCGACCCCGGCGATGATCGAGAACGAGATGGCCTCGGGGATCAGCGCCAGGCCCACGACGAGTCCGGCCAGGGCCTCGGTCCGGAAGACCTTCGGGGACAGCCAGGGCGGACGGTGACCGCGGAGCCGGCCGGCCGGCGACAGTACGGAAGAGGACAAGGGGAGCAGGACCTGTCGTACTCGGGCACACCCGGCGGCACCGTGGGGCGTGCGTGGGCTGCGGGGCCGGACGGCGTGCCGCAGGCCGTCCGCGGCGGCGGACGGGGGTAGGGGGCGGGCAGCGCGGGCGGCCGCCGCCCGGGGCGGCGTACCGCCACGACCCGGGAGCGCACGCCCCGTCAAGAACGAAGGGGCGCCGGAGGCATCATCGGTCCGGCCGGAGTGCGCGGGCGCTGAGCAACTCTACCCTAACGTTAGGGTAGAGATCGGAGCGCCGTCCGATCGTGGCCACGGCGAGATGCGGGAAGGGCACCCCAGTGGGCAGCGAGCACATGCAGATCGGCGAGGTCGCCGCACGGACCGAGCTGTCGCTGCGCACGATCCGGCACTACGAGGAGTCGGGGCTCGTGGTCCCCTCCGCCCGCTCCCGGGGCGGGTTCCGCCTCTACACCGAGGCCGATGTCGACCGGCTGATGGTCGTCCGCCGGATGAAACCGCTCGGCTTCACCCTGGAGGAGATGCGGGACCTGCTCGAAGCGATCGACTGCCTCGACCGCGACGGGGAGGGGGTGCCGCGGGAGCGCGACGCGCTCCTGGAGCGGGTACGCGCCTACGAACGGGCCGCGTCCGAGCAGGTGCTCAAGCTGCGGACCCAGCTGGCACGGGCCGAGGAGTTCGCCGGAACGCTCCGCCGCCGCCTGGAGCGGACCGGCCCGCCCGAGGTGTAGCCGACGACGAGGCCCGGCCCGCGATGCGGGGAAGGGCCGAGGCCATCACCCCGTAACGGCCCGCTCCAGCCATTCATTGGCCGAAGAATGATCTCCAGCGCCCCCTCCGGCCGTGCCGATGCAAGGAGCACCGACACCGGAGGAGGCCCGCCGTGGGCGACGCCCTGCTGGCCCTGTCCGTTCCGCTCCTGATCCTCGCCAGTGGTGTCCACGCGGCGTGCGACCGCCGTCGGCGGCGCCGGCACCCGGCGCCGCCGTCCCCCTACACCCGTCAGGCGCACCGGCTCGCCGCACAGGACGCACTGCTGCGGGCCGGGGCCGTCATCGACGGCGCGTACACCTGCCTGGGGGGCTTCTACGAGAGCCCGGCCGCGCCGCGTCCGGCCCCGGCGGCCCCCCGTGTCAGCGGCGGGGCGGAGCCCAACCGGGGTCACGGCCCGTCACGGCCAGCACCCGCTCGAAGGCGGTGACGCCGGGCGTTACGGGGAACGGCTCGCCGAACACCTTCATCTCCCGGGCCTGCGGGGCCAGCGCCGCCAGCCCCGGCCCCACTTCCCCCACCACCGCCGGGTCGGGCACGAAGTCCTGTCCGGTCGCCCGCGCCAGGTCCCAGGCGTGCACCGTCAGATCCCCCAGCACCATGAGCCCCACCGTCCGCGCGGGCAGCCCCATGCCGCCGGTCACCCCGTCCTCCGCCCCCGGGACGTCCCAGGCCCGCACCAGGCTCGCCGTCTCCTCGTCGAACCGGCCGTGCCAGTCCCCCGTGACGACGTCCGGCGTCCCGCTGAAGTCGGCCGGCTGCCTGGCCGCCAGGGCCCGGAAGTTCACGACGACGAGGAACAGGTGGTTCAGCAGGGCCCGCACGTCGTACTCGGCGCACGGCGTGGGAGCGGTCAGATCCACGTCGCCGGTCCCCCGTACGACAGGGCGCGCCCGCGCCGCCGCCGCGTCCAGAAGCTCACTGATCTTCTTCATGGTTCCGACGATGCGCCGGTCCGGCGCACCCCGTCTTGAAGAAACGCGACAGCGGCGGCACGAGCGCGTCCTAGGATCCCGTCCATGGCCGGATCCGGACGCGACACGCGGGGCATCGTCGACGCCCCCGACCTCTTCACCCACGTGCGCTTCCGCCGTCGTGAACCCGCTCCCGCGCTGCGCCCCTTCCTCGAGCACTACTGGCTGATCGACTGGGACCTTCCGGAGCCGTACACCTCCCACGTGGTGCCGCACCCCTCCGTCCACCTCGTCTTCGAACGGCACGAGGCCGGCAGCGCTGGGGAGCGGGCGGGCCGAGCCGAGGTCCACGGCATCGTCCGCGGACTGTTCAGCCAACGGCTGGAGGGCAGGGGGCGGGTGTGCGGAGTGAAGTTCCGGCCCGGCGCCTTCCGGCCGTTCGCACCGGGCCGGCCGGTGTCGGACTGGACCGGTCGGCGCGTCCCCGCGGCGGAGGTGCTCGCGGCCCCGCCGGTCGGGGCCGTGCTGGATCCGGACGGGGAGGACGCGCGGGTCACCGCACTCGACGCGTACCTGCTGCCGCTGGTCCCCCCGCCCGACCCGCAGGCCGAGCACGCGACGGCGCTCGCCGACCTCGTCCGCACGGACCGCTCGCTGCTGCGCGTCGACGCGCTCGCCCGGGCGGGCGGGCTGTCCACGCGCTCGCTGCAGCGGCTCTTCTCCGCATACGTGGGGGTCGGGCCCAAGTGGGTCATCCTCCGGCACCGCATCCATGAGGCGCTGCACCGCGCCGAGAGCGACCCGGAGCCCGACTGGGCGGGGCTCGCCGCCGATCTCGGGTACAGCGACCAGGCACATCTGGCCAGGGACTTCACGGCGATCCTGGGCCTGCCCCCGACGGCGTTCACGCCGCGCTGACCGTGCCGCCGCGCTCCCGAAACCCTCTCGCCGCCGTACTCCGCCCAATGGCATCCTGACCAGGTGAACGGACCTGAGATCACCCTCGAAGCAGCCCCGGAACTCCGGCTCTTCGTCGCCCATGAACGCCGCGGGGGACGCACCGCCGTCGTCACCGACGGCTCGTCGACCCTGGGACACGTCGTGGAGTCCCTCGGCATCCCGCTCACCGAGGCCGGACAGCTGCTCGTCGACGGCACGCCGGTGCCCGTGTCGCACATCCCCCGCGCGGGGGAGCGGGTCGAGGTGCGGGCCGTGCGGCGCCCGCAGCGGGTCCCCGGCGCCCCGCTGCGCTTCCTGCTGGACGTCCACCTGGGCACGCTCGCACGCCGGTTGCGGCTGCTGGGCGTGGACGCGGCCTACGAGAGCGAGGACATCGGGGACCCCGCGCTGGCGGCCCTGTCCGCGGAGCAGCAGCGGGTGATGCTCTCCCGGGACCGGGGGCTCCTCAGGCGCCGGGAGATCTGGGCGGGGGCGTACGTCTACAGCGACCGCCCGGAGGAGCAGCTCCGCGACGTGCTCGGCCGGTTCGCCCCGGTGCTCGCCCCGTGGACCCGCTGCACCGCGTGCAACGGACGGCTCGCGGAGGCCGACAAGGAGTCCGTGAGCGCCCGCCTGGAACAGGGCACCCAGCAGTCGTACGACGTGTTCGCCCAGTGCACGTCCTGCGAGCGGGTGTACTGGCGGGGCGCCCATCACGCCCGTCTGGAGGCCGTCGTGGCCGACGCGGTACGCGAGTTCGGCGGGGCGGGCAGCGGAGCCGCCGCCTCCTGATCCCGGGGGCGGCCGCCGGCGGGAGACGTACGGCCGCCGGTGGGAGGAGCCGACGCCACGTGCCCGCCGGGTCACCGGTACGGTCCGGGCGTCGCCGGTACAGCTGCCGCCGGACCGCGAGCGGCCGGTCCACCGCGGGCTCCCCACCCGCACGGCCCACGGGCACGGCGTGAAACGCTGGTCCCATGGTCGTCGCCCGCTCCGTCGCGCTCTTCGTCGTCGCCGCACTCTTCGAGATCGGGGGCGCCTGGCTCGTGTGGCAGGGCGTGCGCGAGCACCGCGGCTGGATCTGGATCGGCGCGGGGGTCATCGCCCTGGGCGCGTACGGCTTCGTGGCCACGCTCCAGCCGGACGGCGACTTCGGCCGCATCCTCGCCGCGTACGGCGGGGTGTTCGTCGCCGGCTCGATCGCCTGGGGCATGGTCGCCGACGGCTACCGCCCCGACCGCTGGGACGTGACCGGGGCCCTGGTCTGCCTGGCCGGCATGGCGCTGATCATGTACGCGCCCCGCAGCCACTGAGGCCGCACGGCCGCTGGACCTGCGCACGGGCGGCCTGCCTATTCTTGGCCCGTACCGATCAGCTGTCCGAGGAGTTCGCCATGGCCGCCACCCCCATCGCCGTCATCACCGGTGCGAGCAGCGGCATCGGCGCCGCGACCGCCCGGCAGCTGGCAGCCGCCGGATACCGCGTGGTGCTCACCGCCCGCCGCAAGGACCGCATCGAAGCGCTCGCCGCCGAGCTCACCGGGGCGGGCCACCAGGCGACGGCCTACGCCCTGGACGTCACCGACCGGGCGGCCGTGGACGAGTTCGCCACCGCGTTCCGCTCCCTGGCCGTCCTCGTCAACAACGCGGGCGGGGCCCTGGGCGCCGACCCCGTCGCGACCGGTGACCCCGCCGACTGGCGCCAGATGTACGAGACGAACGTCATCGGCACCCTCAACGTCACCCAGGCCCTGCTCCCCGCCCTCACCGCGAGCGGCGACGGCACGATCGTGATCCTCTCCTCGACCGCCGCACTGTCCTCGTACGAGGGCGGCGGCGGCTACGTCGCGGCCAAGCACGGCGAGCACGTGCTGGCGGAGACCCTCCGGCTGGAGATCGTCGGCACCCCGGTCCGGGTCATCGAGGTCGCGCCCGGCATGGTGAAGACCGAGGAGTTCGCCACCACCCGCTTCCGGGGCGACACCGAGAAGGCCGCGAAGGTCTACGCGGGCGTCGACGCCCCGCTCACCGCGGACGACGTGGCCGAGACCATCACCTGGGCCGTCTCCCGCCCCAGCCACGTCAACATCGACCTCCTCGTGGTCCGTCCCCGCGCGCAGGCCTCCAACTCCAAGGTCCACCGCACGCTCTGAGGCCGGCGGCCGGCACGGCCGACGTGCGGGCGCACGGCTGACCGCCACGGAACGCGTACGACGGAGCACGGACGAGTCCCGGCCCCCCGCCACGGGGGCCGGGACTCCTCCCTGTGCCCACCGGGCCGTCCGGGAGTCCACCGACCCGTCGCCGTACCGCGTTCGGCTGCCAGCGGGTGCTGTCCGCCCCCCGGCGATATTGGGTGAGGGAACACTGCCGGGCCGCCGCATCGCGAGGCCCGGCGCCGCCCGCGAGAGGACACCCGGTGCCCCGGTTCATAGCGAAACGCCGAAGCCGTCCGGACTGGTACACGGCGATGCCGCCGCCCTCCGTACCCCTGAGCGCCGGCGCAGCCGTCCCGCACACCACCGGCGGACCCGCCGCGGAGCGCTCAGCCACGAAGAGACGAGGCCGGAGTATGCCCCTGCACCCCCTGCGCGGATTCACAGCGGGCCGACGGCGTCACGCCGCGGTCCTCGCCGCGGTGCTGACCTGTTCGACGGTGCTCACCGGACAGGACCCCGCCGCGGCCGGCGGCGCACCCGCACCGTCCGTGCCCGCCCCGCGACTGGACTGGAAACCCTGCGTCCAGGACAGCCCGTTCGACTGCGCGACCGCCAAGGTGCCACTGGACTACGGCAGTCCGGGCGGTCGCGCCGTCGAACTGGCCGTCGTCAGACGGAAGGCGACCGGCCCGGGACCGCGCGTCGGCACCCTGTTCTTCAACCCCGGGGGCCCCGGCGGGCCCGGGACGGTCCAGATGCCGCAGAACTACGAGTCCTTCCCGCGCGAGGTGCGGGAACGGTTCGACATCGTCAGCTGGGACCCCCGCGGGATCGGCAGCAGCACCGCGGTGAACTGCTTCGCGAACCCCGAGGAGGCCGCCGACTGGAACGGGAGCAAAGCGGCGGGCTTCCCCGTGGGCGAGAAGGAGCGCACGGCTTTCGTCGCCGCGTACGAGGACCTGGTGCGGCGCTGTGAGAAGCGTGACCCCGACCTCCTGCGCCATGTGTCGACCGCCGAGACCGCCCGCGACCTCGACCAGCTCCGCCGGGCGGTGGGCGAGCCACAGCTCAACTACCTCGGGATCTCCTACGGCACGATCCTGGGCGCCACCTACGCCAACCTCTTCCCCGGCAAGGTCCGCGCCATGGTCCTCGACAGCAACATCGCCCCGCGGGCCTGGACGAACGACGCGTCCGGGGACGCCCGGCGCACGACGTTCCTGCGCGTGGGCTCGGACCTGAGCGCGGCAGCGACCCTGAACGAGTTCCTCGACCTGTGCGGGTCCGCGACCACCGCCCGCTGCGCCTTCTCCGCCGGCGGCCCGGAAGCCACCCGGGACAAGTTCGACCGGCTGACGCGGCGGCTCCGGGACCATCCCGTCGGCACGTGGACCTATGCGCGCACGGTCGCCGACACGGTGAACAGCCTCTACATCGTCACCCCGGGGTGGGCGGACCTGGCCGGCAGGCTGGAGGACCTGTGGCAGGGCCGCGAGCCGGAACCGGCCCCGTTCCCGCCCGCGCCCCCGGTACCGGATCCGAATCCCTACCTGGGTGAGGAGCAGGCCGCCGCCGTGCTCTGCGGCGACAGCCCGAATCCGCGGGACCCCGGTGTGTTCCACGCCCTGGAGGAGGCGAGCGCCGCCCGTGCGGGAGACGCCGGACGCTTCTGGACCTGGGCGGCCGAGGGGTGCACCACCTGGCCCGTCTCCCCCGGCCGCTACTCCGGCCCCTGGGACAGGCCGACCGCACACCCCGTCCTGGTGGTCGGCACCGCCTACGACCCCTCCACCGCCTACCCGAACTCGCCGGCCATGGCCGAGGAGCTGGCGAACGCCCGCCTCCTCACCAACGAGGGGTACGGGCACACCGCGCTCCTCAACCCCAGCAGCTGTGTCCAGGAGCACGAGAGCCGCTACCTCGTCGACGGGACCCTCCCGGCGGTCGGAACGACCTGCTGGCAGGACACACCGCCCTTCTCCGCGCCCAAGCCGACCGGCGGGGTCGCCACCGGTGGCGGCGGGACGGCCGGCGTCGTCTCCTGAACAGGCCGCCCCGGCACACGGCGCACACCGGCAGGCCCGGACCGCAGTCGGTCCGGGCCTGCCGTACGTGTGGGGGCGGAGCGCCTCAGCCCTTCACGCACACGAGCTGCTTGAGCTTCGCGACGACCTCGACCAGGTCCCGCTGCTGCTCGATGACCTGCTCGATCGGCTTGTAGGCGGCCGGGATCTCGTCCACCACACCGGAGTCCTTGCGGCACTCCACGCCCCGCGTCTGGTCCTCCAGGTCCTGCGTCGAGAACTTCCGCTTCGCGGCGTTCCGGCTCATCCGCCGTCCCGCACCGTGCGAGGCCGAGTTGAAGGACTTCTCGTTCCCCAGCCCCTTCACGATGTACGAACCGGTGCCCATAGAGCCCGGGATGATCCCGAAGTCCCCGGAGCCGGCCCGGATCGCGCCCTTCCGGGTGACCAGCAGGTCCATGCCGTCGTACCGCTCCTCCGCCACGTAGTTGTGGTGGCAGGAGATGACCGGCTCGAAGGTGACCCTGGCCTTCTTGAATTCCTTCCGGACCACGTCCTGGAAGAGGCCCATCATGATCGAGCGGTTGTACTTCGCGTACTCCTGCGCCCAGAAGAGGTCGTTCCGGTACGCCGCCATCTGCGGGGTGTCGGCGATGAAGACCGCCAGGTCACGGTCGACGAGTCCCTGATTGTGCGGAAGCTTCTGCGCCTGTCCGATGTGGAAGTCCGCGAGTTCCTTGCCGATGTTCCGGGAACCGGAGTGCAGCATCAGCCACACCGCGCCCGCCTCGTCGAGACAGAATTCGATGAAGTGATTGCCCGAACCGAGCGTCCCCATCTGCTTCGTGGCACGCTCCTGCCGGAATTTCACCGCGTCCGCGATGCCGTCGAAGCGTGTCCAGAAGTCGTCCCAGCCCGACGTCGGGAAACCGTGCAGCCTTCCCGGATCCACGACGTCGTCGTGCATTCCGCGGCCCACCGGAATGGCCTGCTCGATCTTCGACCGGAGCCGCGACAGGTCGCCCGGCAGGTCGTTGGCCGTGAGCGACGTCTTCACCGCGGACATTCCACAGCCGATGTCCACGCCCACGGCGGCCGGGCAGACCGCCCCGTGCATCGCGATCACCGAACCGACGGTCGCACCCTTGCCGAAGTGGACGTCCGGCATGACGGCCAGACCCTTGATCCAGGGAAGCGTGGACACGTTCCGCAGCTGCTGCATCGCGCCGTCCTCGACGGACGCCGGGTCCGCCCACATCCGGATCGGTACGTTCGCGCCCGGCACCTCTACATACGACATAACCCCTCGATTCCCCCGAAAAGACTGAAAGCGCAAAACCGGTGCCGAGGTCGGCATATAGGTCTGCCGACCGGCATTCACAGCGGCGCGTGCGATACACATTGTGTCCATCGGCCGCCATCGAGCGGCAACCTGTTTTCGTACCGAAGGGAGTCTGGGACCGTGCGACACATGGCGTACGTACCCGGCGTCGCGCTCCTCGTAGCGCTCGTCGCCGGCTGCAGCGCCGGCTCCGACGCCGACGACCCCGCTGCCGACAGCAAGCCCGGCAGCCCCACGGTCTCGGCCGCACCGCCCGGCAAGTACCGGACACTGCCCGAATCCTGCCGTACGGTGCCGCGTTCGACGCTGAAGGACCTGCTGCCGGGGGTCGCCGAGCTGCCCGAGAAGCAGCGGGAGAAGGTCTACGAGGGCACGGCCCTCAACACCTTCGACACCGACCGCAAGGTCGGCTGCCGCTGGAGCGCGAACGCCCCGGACGCGTCCCGGAACGTCTCCATCGACCTCGAGCGCGTCGTGTCGTACGACCCCTCGGTGAGCGACGACGACCGCGCCGACGAGGTGTACACGAAGAAGGAGGACGCCGCCGGGCTGGCCCCCGGGGCGAACGGCGCGACCCCCAGCAGCACCGTCGCCGGCTCCCCCGCCCCGAAGCCCGGCGGAACCTCTTCCGGTTCCCCGGACGCACCGGCCACCGGCTCCCCCTCGGCCGCCCCGTCCGCCGACACCGCCGAGGACCTCCGGCCGCGGCTGCTGGAAGGCCTCGGGGATGCCGCGTTCCTGGACGACGAGCTCGCCCGGGCGGGATCCGCCGCCCAGCACCGCACCGTGAGCGTGGTGTTCCGCACATCGAACGTCATCGTGACCGTCCGGTACACCGAGCAGCCCGCCCGCATCACCGAGGTGCCCGACAGCCAGGAACTGCAGGAGAAGGCCCAGGCCCTGGCCCGGAAGCTGGCCGAGACACTCAGCGAGTGACCCGGCCCGGCGGATCCCGCCGAAGGGCCGCCCCGCACCCCCGGCCCCTGCGACCGAGGCGGCATCCGGCCGCCGACCGACGTACCGTGGCCCTCCGGATCGCCGGGCCCGCCCCGCGGACCGGCCGATCCGCCCGCACGACGTACAGCCCGCCCGCACGACTGAGACCGCCGTGCCGTCCGAGTGAAGGAACCATGCACCGATCAGCCCCGCGACTGTCCCGCATACTCGCCTGCGCCGCCGTTCCGGTGATGCTCGTCGTCGCCGGCTGCTCGTCGGACTCCGGCGACGACAAGAAGGGCTCGGACTCCTCCGCCTCCTCGCCGAGCGGGAAGAAGACGGAGCCGACCGTCGAGCCCGCGAAGTACGACACACTGCCCGCCGACACCTGCAAGTCGATCGCCAGGAAGACGACCGAGTCCCTGGTCCCGAAGGCCAAGGTCAAGTCGGGCACGGCGGGGAAGTCCAACAACACGGAGACCCGCAGCAGCTGCGCCTGGAACGGCCTCGACGACAACGGCGTCAAGGGCTCCCAGTACCGCTGGCTCGACGTCGGCTTCCTCCGCTTCGATTCGGACCAGGCCCTGGGCAGCGGGGCGAAGCGGGCGACCGACGAGTACACGAAGCAGGTCGCCAAGGCGCAGGCGGCCGAGGGGGCCAAGAAGGTCTCGGCCGCACCGGCCGACGGAATCGGCGAGCAGGCCACCTCCGTCACCTACGACCTCTCCAAGACCGGCGAGGACTTCGAGTACGCGACGGTCGTCGCCCGTACGGCCAACGTCGTCGTCACCCTCACGTACAACGGTGCGGGTTACGCGGGAGCCAAGACGCCCTCAGCCGCGGACATCCTCAAGGGCGCCCAGAAGGCCGCCAAGGAAGCCGTCGCCGCTGTCGGCGCCGAGGCCCCCGCAGCGGAGAAGCCCTCGGCCACCCCGTCCGACGAGGCCTCCGCCAAGACGTCCGACAAGGCGTCCGGCAAGACGTCCAGCAAGGCACCCACCAAGTCGTCCACGAAGACGTCCACCAAGTCGTAACTCCCCCGCGACGCACGAGAGCGCACCTGCCCGGCCGGGCAGGTGCGCTCTTCCGTACCGGCACCGGCCGGCGTGGGGTGCCTAGCTGGTGCACTCCGAACCCGCACCGGCGCTGAAGATGTAGCCGCCCTTCCAGTTGATCAGATTCGAGGTGCCGGCCTCGTTCTTCATCAGTGCGGACAGGCCGACGCACCGGCCGCCGGCCGCGGCGGTGCTGCTGTAGACCGGGCCCGCGTACGAGGAGAAGTTGCCCTTGTCGACATCGGCGCCGGCGGTGTTGTTGCCCGCCCAGAT
The DNA here is from genome assembly GCF_036345975.1 of Streptomyces clavifer. Classification (NCBI taxonomy): domain Bacteria; kingdom Bacillati; phylum Actinomycetota; class Actinomycetes; order Kitasatosporales; family Streptomycetaceae; genus Streptomyces; species Streptomyces clavifer. The sequence continues at coordinate 3,341,774 of NZ_CP107793.1, forward strand.
CCGCAGATCCATGTAATTGGCGCTGCCGGACGTGTTGTTGTCCATGAACGCGCAGGCGCTCGTGGTGTTGGCGTTGGTGTAGAAGAACAGCGTCCCGTAGCGCGTCGTCGCACTGGGAAGCGCCTTGGCGTCGGTGAGTTCGTACGCGGAGCCGCAGAGGGTGGCGGCCGCCGCGGCGGTCGCGCTCATGCTCGCGGCGATGGCACGCGTCTCGGCGTCGGCACCGGCGGCCACCTTCACGGCGGGCGGCTCGGCGGCGATCGCGACGGGCGCGGTGACACCCATGGCGGCGACGGCCGCTCCGGCTACCGCGAAACAGGTCAGAGTCCTACGGACAGAAGACACGATTCCCCCTGGATCAAATAAAGTTGACGGACCGTCTTCCGCGTCACGGGCCGAGCGGGCCGGCAACGGCGGTGAAGACGGTGGGACCGTAACCGCTCGGGTTCCGCACGGCCACCGCTTAATCCGGTCACTCGATGTAGAGGACACCTGTACGTGACGCACACACCGCGCCGCGGGCAGGGGATTCGCCCGGAACGGCCGTCGGCGACCTTTATGAACGGCGCCTCGCCCTCACGTTGAGTAGAACAGTGTGCCGTCCGTCACACACGAGCCGTCGGCTCAGCCGCACCGGGCACCGGGCCGGACGGGACGAGGGCGTCCCCCGGCCGCGCCACGCATGCCGAACGGGCGGTCCGTCCACAGGAGCGAGCCCCGTCCTCCGAGGTGCGTCTCCACTGCTTCCCGAGCCCGCCCGAAGGACGCGGAAGAGGCTCACCGGCGGCCCGCGGGCCGCCCCGGGGCCACCGCGCCGGGGCAGGCGCCGGAAGGGCTCCGCCCGTACCGGCCCGCACCCTCTCGCACACATGTGCCAGGCTGTCGCTCGCAACAGACCGAGCAGGAAGGGGAACGCGGGTGGCCGCAATGCAGCTGACACGCACGCACCGCATACTCATCGGGGTCGTCGTCGCGGGTGCGGTACTCATCGCCGCGATCGGCTTCGCGGGGTCGTACGCCGCCGTCCGCGAACTCGCCGAGGAGAAGGGATTCGGCCGGTTCTCCCTGGTCTTCCCGATCGGCATCGACGCGGGAATCTGCGTCCTGCTCGCGCTGGACCTGCTGCTGACCTGGATGCGGATCCCGTTCCCGCTGCTGCGCCAGACCGCCTGGCTGCTGACCGCCGCCACCATCGCCTTCAACGGCGCCGCCTCCTGGCCCGACCCCCTCGGCACCGCGATGCACGCGGTGATCCCGGTCCTGTTCGTCGTCTCCGTCGAGGCCGCCCGGCACGCCGTCGGCCGGATCGCGGACATCACGGCCGACAAACACATGGAGGGCGTCCGCCTCACCCGCTGGCTGCTCTCCCCCATCCCCACGTTCAAGCTGTGGCGGCGCATGAAGCTGTGGGAGCTGCGCAGTTACGAGCAGGTCATCAAGCTCGAGCAGGACCGGCTGATCTACCAGGCCCGCCTGCAGGCCCGCTTCGGCCGCAGCTGGCGCCGCAAGGCGCCCGTCGAGTCGCTCATGCCGCTGCGCCTGGCGAAGTACGGCGTGCCGCTCGCCGAGACCGCCCCGGCCGGCCTCGCCGCCGCCGGCATCGAGCCGGCCCTGCTGCCTCCCGCCCCGGCGGCCGTCGAGGGCGAGCCGCAGCAGCCCCAGCTCCCGTACGCCCCCCAGCCCGAGCAGCAGAACCCCGCGGGACCCCCGCAGCACCAGGAACAGCCGGCACAGGACCAGGCGCCTCGGCAGCACCGGCCGGCCGGTGAGGTCGACCGGCCCCAGGAGGGCCCCGGCTCCCACGACAGCCCCTGGTTCGCCGCACCCCAGGTGCCGGAGGACGCGTACGAGAGCGCGTACAACCCGACGTACGTGGAGGGCCTGGAGCCCACTCCCGTGATGATCCCCTCGGGCCCCGGCGGCCGGACCCGCCCCCTCGGCAACGTGGGCACGATCGGCACGTTCCCGCACCCGCGCAACGGCGAACCGCAGCCCGCCCCGCACCTGGAGCAGCAGGACCCGCTGGTCAAGCAGGAACAGCAGCCGGAACAGCAGGACGTGCGGGAACCCCGGGAGCCGCAGGAACACGACCCGCAGCAGCCTCGCGACGCGCAGCGGGAGGCCGAGTGGGCCGCCGCGGAGGCCCAGTTCGGCGAGATCGCGTACAAGGTGTTCGCCGAGTACACGCAGGAGCACCAGAACTACCCCAGCGCGGCGGTGCTCGACATCCACCTGAGCGACGTCCACAACGTCCGCCACCCCCGCAGCGCCCCGATCCTGCGGGGTCTGCTGCCGGGGTTCAGGCAGCGCTTCGACAACGAGATGTCCGCCGACCACATCGCCTGAACCACATCGCCTGACCCCTGGCACGGAGAACGAGGAACCGGGCGGGCCGTCGAACGGCCCGCCCGGTTCCGTACGACCGCGCGACTACGCGCCGAGGAGCGTCCGCACCCGGTCCGCGCCCACGGCCAGCAGCAGCGTGGGCAGCCGCGGCCCGGTGTCCCGGCTCACCAGCAGCCGGTAGAGCAGCGCGAAGAAGGACCGCTGGGCCGCCTTCAGCTCCGGCGTCGGCTTGGCGTCCGGCTCCAGACCCTCCATCACCTTCGGCACGCCGTAGACGAGCGTGGTCAGCCCGTCCAGCGACCAGTGCGAGTCGAGCCCTTCCAGCAGCAGCCGCAACGACTCGCGCCCCTGCTCGTCCAGGGAGCCGAGCAGTTCCTTGTCCGGCTCGTCGCGGACGACGGTGCGTGCCTCGGCCGGGACCTGAGTGGTGATCCAGTTCTCCGCGCGGTCCAGCCGGGGCCGGGCCTCGTCGAGCGAGGTCAGCGGGTTGTCCGGGTCGAGCTCGCTGAGGATGCGCAACGTCTGGGCCTCGGCGCCCGCCGTGATGTCGGCCACCGACGCGAGCGTGCGGTACGGCAACGGGCGCGGGGTGCTCGGCAGCTCACCGGCGGCCGTGCCGACGGCCCGCGTGTAGGCGGCGGCGTCGGCGGGCAGCACCGAGCCGTCGGCGACCTTGCGGGCCAGCGAGTCCCACTCGTCGTACAGCCGCTGGATCTCCTGGTCGAAGGCGATCTTGAAGGACTGGTTGGGCTTGCGGCGCGCGTACAGCCAGCGCAGCAGCGGCGCCTCCATGATCTTGAGGGCGTCGGCCGGGGTCGGCACACCGCCCTTGCTGGAGGACATCTTCGCCATGCCGGAGATCCCGACGAACGCGTACATCGGCCCGATCGGCTGGACTCCGTCGAAGATCTCACGCACGATCTGGCCGCCGACGACGAACGAGGAGCCGGGCGAGGAGTGGTCCACGCCGCTGGGCTCGAAGATCACGCCCTCGTAGGCCCAGCGCATCGGCCAGTCGACCTTCCAGACGAGCTTGCCCCGGTTGAACTCCTTGAGGCGGACCGTCTCGGCGAAACCGCAGGCCGAGCAGGTGTAGTTCAGCTCGGTCGAGTCGTCGTCGTAGGACGTGACGACCGTGAGGTCCTTCTCGCAGTTGCCGCAGTAGGGCTTGTACGGGAAGTAGCCCGCGGAGCCGCTGCCGCCGTCGTCCTCGTCGGCGGCACCGGAACCCTCCGCGGCCTCCAGCTCGGCCTCGTCGACCTTCTTCTGCTGCGGCTTCTTCCCGCCCTTGGCGCCGGCCGCCCCGTCCTTCTTGGTGCGGTAGCGGTCGAGGACGGCGTCGATGTCGCCGCGGTGCCTCATGGCGTGCAGGATCTGCTCGCGGTACGTACCCGCCAGGTACTGCTCGGTCTGGCTGATCCCGTCGTACTCCACGCCGAGCTCGTCCAGCGCCTGCGTCATCGCCGCCTTGAAGTGCTCGGCCCAGTTCGGGTACGCGGACCCGGCCGGGGCGGGCACCGACGTCAGCGGCTTGCCGATGTGCTCGGCCCACGACTCGTCGACGCCCGCGACCCCGTTCGGGACCTTGCGGTAGCGGTCGTAGTCGTCCCAGGAGATCAGGTGGCGCACGGTGTACCCGCGGCGGCGGATCTCGTCGGCGACGAGGTGCGGGGTCATGACCTCGCGGAGGTTGCCCAGGTGGATCGGGCCCGACGGGGAAAGGCCGGACGCGACGACGACCGGTTTGCCAGGCGCACGTCGCTCCGATTCGGCGATGACATCGTCCGCGAAGCGGGAGACCCAGTCGGTCTCGGTGCTGCTCTGACTCGAAGCCACGGTCGGCACGTCCTTCTCTCGTGTAGGACTCATAGGGGCGGGATCCATTCTCCCAGGTACCGACCGCAGCGCGAAAACGGCTTTGCGGCGCGTGGGATACTCGGGTGATCCCTTGTCTCCTACGGAAACGGCAGCCGGCTCATGGCTTCGGTCCCTTCCCTCGCTTCCACGCTCCAGCAGCAGCTGGCGGACGCCCTGACGGCAGCTCTGCCGGATGCCGGCACCGCGGACCCGCTGCTGCGCCGAAGCGACCGGGCCGACTTCCAGGCCAACGGGATCCTCGCGCTCGCCAAGAAGCTCAAGGGCAATCCGCGCGAGCTGGCGTCCAAGGTCACGGCCGCCCTCCCGACGGGTGACCTGATCAAGGACATCGAGGTCTCCGGCCCCGGCTTCCTGAACGTGACGCTCACCGACCGGGCGATCACCGAGACCCTCGCCGCACGCGCCGCGGACGGCGACCGCCTCGGCGTCCCGGTGAACACCGCCGCGGGCACGACGGTCATCGACTACGCCCAGCCGAACGTGGCCAAGGAGATGCACGTCGGCCACCTGCGGTCGGCGGTCATCGGCGACGCCATGGTGCAGATCCTCGAATTCACCGGCGAGAACGTCATCCGGCGTCACCACATCGGTGACTGGGGCACGCAGTTCGGCATGCTCATCCAGTACCTCATCGAGCACCCGGGCGAGCTGGGCCACCAGGAGAGCGGGGCGGCGGACGGCGAGGCCGCGATGTCCTCCCTCAACCGCGTCTACAAGGCATCGCGGGTGCTCTTCGACTCCGACGAGGAGTTCAAGACCCGCGCCCGGGACCGGGTGGTCGCCCTCCAGGCCGGTGACCCGGAGACGCTGGCACTCTGGCAGGGCTTCGTCGACGAGTCGAAGGTCTACTTCTTCTCGGTGTTCGACAAGCTCGACATGGAGGTCCGTGACGCCGACATCGTCGGCGAGTCCGGCTACAACGACATGCTGGAGGAGACCTGCCGGATCCTGGAGGAGACGGGCGTCGCCGTCCGCTCCGAGGGTGCGCTGTGCGTGTTCTTCGACGACGTGAAGGGGCCCGACGGCAACCCGGTCCCGCTGATCGTCAAGAAGACGAACGGCGGCTACGGCTACGCGGCGACGGACCTCTCCGCGATCCGCGACCGGGTGCGGGACCTCAAGGCCGACTCCCTCGTCTACGTGGTCGACGTCCGGCAGTCCCTGCACTTCAAGATGGTCTTCGAGACGGCCCGCCGCGCAGGCTGGCTGAACGAGGACGTCAAGGCGCACCAGCTGGCCTTCGGCACCGTCCTGGGCAAGGACGGCAAGCCGTTCAAGACCCGTGAGGGCACCACCGTCCGGCTGGAGGACCTGCTGGACGAGGCCGTCGAGCGGGCCACCGCGGTCGTCCGGGAGAAGGCCGGGAAGGTCGGCCTGTCCGAGGACGAGATCGTCGAGAACGGCCGGTACGTCGGTGTCGGCGCCGTGAAGTACGCGGACCTGTCGACCTCGGCGGTGCGGGACTACAAGTTCGACCTGGACCAGATGGTGTCGCTGCACGGCGACACGTCGGTGTACCTCCAGTACGCGTACGCCCGGATCCGCTCCATCCTGCGCAAGGCGGGGGACGCCGAGCCGGCCGCGCACCCGGAGCTGGAGCTGGCCCCCGCCGAGCGAGCGCTGGGCCTGCACCTGGACCAGTTCGGCGAGGTCCTGGCCGAGGTGGCGACGGCGTACGAGCCGCACAAGCTGGCCGCGTACCTCTACCAGCTCGCCTCGCACCTCACCACGTTCTACGACCAGTGCCAGGTGCTCAGCGACGAGAATCCGGCGGAGGTCGTCGCGAACCGGCTGTTCCTCGTCGAGCTCACCGCCCGCACCCTGCACCGGGGCATGGCACTCCTCGGCATCCGGACGCCCGAGCGCCTCTGACCGCACCCCGGGCACCCCGGGCACCCCGGCAGACGACAGGCCCGGTACCCCTGGAATCACCCCAGGGGTACCGGGCCTCTGCTGTTGCTGCGCGCCACCGTCGTCCCGGCGGGGCCGCTGTCGTCACGGGCCGCCGCGAGGAGCCCTGGCCTTCCTACGCGCCACCCTCCCGGGAGGGCTGCTGTTCCTGCGCGCCACCGCCCCGGGTCACTGGGGCCGTCCCAGCGCCCATCCCGACACGTCGGCCAGCCGGCCGCGCCACAGGGGCAGGTGCAGGGCGGCGGCACCACCGAGGACGAGGGTGACGTCCCTCAGATGGATCCAGCGCGGCAGCTGTGCCACGCCCTCACCCGCGACCAACTCCCTGATCCCCTGGTCCACCGTCTCGGGGAACTCCGCGATCAGGTTCGCGCCCTCGCCCTCGACCTGGCGCAGACTCCGCGCCCAGTCGGACTTCCACGCCTCGTGACCGATCACGTCCCCGTGGAGCACACCGCCGGTGAGGGTGAGGGTGATCGGCAGGCTCGACCGCAGCTCTCTGTCCAGCAGCTGGATCAGCAGCTGGAGCTGCAGATCGGGTACGGGTTCCGTGATCACCGCAGACGCTTCCGGCGGTGCCTGGACGGACTCGGTCATGGCGCACTCCCTTCACCTGACGGACGGCTGGTGAAGGGCCGTGTGCCCCCGGTCCGCGCTGTCACACCCCCGGCGCCCGGACGTATCCGTCACAGCCAGCGGCGGATGGGCAGGACCGCGGCCTCGCGGACCCGCTGCACCGGGGAGCGACGCTTCCACCGGCCTTCCTCGATCAGGACGCTCTTCGTCACGTCATCCTCGAAGTGACCGTCCAGGACGGCGGTGAAGTCCTGGTCCAGCACCGCGAGCATCACTTCCTCGTCGTGGTCCAGCGAGCGCCTGTTGAAGTTCGTCGAGCCGATCAGGGACGCGACCCGGTCCACGGTCAGCGCCTTGGTGTGCATCATCGTCGGCTGGTACTGGTAGATCTTCACGCCGCAGGCGATGAGTTCCTCGTAGTGGTGCTGTCCCGCCAGCTGGCAGACCCGCTTGTCCGTGTGCGGTCCGGGCAGCAGGATCTCCACGGAGACGCCCCGCGCAGCCGTGGCGCAGAGCAGCTCGATGAAGTAAGTGTCGGGTGCGAAGTACGCCGTGGTGAGCCTCACCCGCTCCTCGGCGGACTCCAGCACCACCCGGAGCAGGGTCTGCATGTCCTGCCAGCCGAAGCTGGCCGAACCCCGCACCACCTGGACGATCGCGTCGCCCTCCGGCTGGAGGTCGACGAACCGGTCGCGGTCGGTGAACAGCTCGTCGTGGCACTCCGCCCAGTTCTGGGCGAACGCGGCGGCGAGACCGTCCACCGCCGGACCGCGCAGCTGCACGTGGGTGTCCCGCCACTCACGCTCGTCACGGGCGTCGCCGCACCACTCCTCCGCGATACCGACGCCGCCGGTGAACGCCGTCTCCTCGTCGGTCACGAGGACCTTGCGGTGACAGCGGTGGTTCTGCTTGAGCGGCGACAGGTACAGGGGCTTGCGGAACCACGCCACCGCCACCCCGGCCTCCTCCATCATCGCCAGTTGGTCCTTCTCGATCAGCCGGCTGCCGAAGCCGTCCAGGAGCAGCCGCACCCGCACGCCGGCGCGGGCCCGCTCCGACAGCGCCTCGGCGAAGTCGCGGGCTATGTCACCGCGCCAGTAGACGAAGGTCATCATGTCCACGGTGTGCTCGGCATCACGTATCGCACCCAGCATCGCGGCGAAGATCGCGTCCCCGTTGCGAAGGGGCACGAGCGCGTTGCCCTCGGTGGCGGCGATGCCGATCAGCCGTTCAAGCCGCCGCCGCAGCCGCAGGATGCGCTCGGGGTAACCGGTGTCCGGTCTGTCGTCCGTCTCTGTGGGCATGGGTCACCTGACCTGATCGAAGGGTTGGGAACCCGGCGACTGTACTCCCCCGCCGCATCAGTACTCGGCTTCCACCCACTCGGCCCTGTCCACCCAGTAGAGGTACTCCGGCCGCCCCGTGATGCTGCTCGTACGGAACGGCTTGCCGTTGTCGTCGATGCGCAGGGTCCCGCTCCGGTCGCCGCTGCTCCACTCCAGCTCCAGGTACCAGGTCACGTCGTGCCCCTCCACATGAGCATCGAGGTTGAACACCTCCACGTCGGTGGAGCTCACCCGGTACGGGAAGTCCTTCGCCGGGACGACGACCCCGCCGTCCTGCCCCGCGACCGGCTGCGTGTGGGGTTGACCGTCGTCCAGGTCGATGTCGAAGGACTGCGGGGTGATACCGCTTCCGCAGCCCTCCCCCATCGAGTACGCGGCCCAGGCGAGCGCCGGTTCGCGCGACACGACCCGCACGTGCAGCCCCTTGAGCACCACGGCCTGCGACGACGCCCCCTGGAGGGTGAGTTCGAGCATCATGTCGCCCCCGTCCACACCGCCGAGCGCCTTCGCCCAACCGCGGCTGCCCTGAGGATCGGTCGGCGGCGGCGGTACGGTCCCGGGCTCACGGTCGAGCAGGTAGTGCTGCCCGCACGGCGCCTCCCAGTTGTACGAGCTGATGACTGCGCTCACGGGGACGCCCTTGTCGTCCTCCGCCCCGCCCTGCCGCGCCGGTGCCGCGGCCGGAGGGGAGGGTGTGGCGGTGGCGCTGCCGCCGGCCGACGGGGAAGCCGACCGGCTCGGCGTCGCGGACGGGCTGCGGGTGCTGCTGCTGGCGCTCGCGCTCGGCGCGACCGGGGCCGCCCCGGTGGCCACGTCGGTACGCCCGCCACCCGCCCCGTCGTTCTCCGCGAGTCCGCGGAACACCAGGGCGGCGGGCACGGTGAGCGCGACGACGGCCACCGCGGCGAGCAGGACGCGCACCCGACGGGAGGGCCGTCGAGGCGCGGTGACGGGCCGGTCCGCCACAGACCCACCGGCCGCGGGGCGCTGCTCCCCGGGCGGCGTGACGTCCCCGGCCCCGATTCCCGCCGCCGACGCGGAATCCGACCCCACGAGCGGTTCCGCTTCCGTTTCCGCTTCCGGTTCTGCTTCCGGTTCGACTTCCGGTTCTGCTTCCGGTCCCGGCCCTGGTGCGGCGCTCCCCGATGGCCCGTCCCCCGGCTCCACAGCGACGGCCGCCGACTCCGACTTCCGCGCCCCCCGCCGCTTCGCCTCGTCGGCCAGGATCCACTTCCGGTGCAGGCCGACCAGCTCGTCCCCCGACGCCCGGCACACCCGCGCGAAGCGTTCGACCGGCGCGTAGTCCTGCGGAACGGCGTCGCCGTTGCAGTACCGGTGCACCGTCGACGTGCTCATGTGCAGCTTCCGGGCGAGCGCTCCGTAGCTCAGCCCGGACCGTTCCTTGAGCCCACTCAGCTCAGCCGCGAAGTCCTGGATCTCCGTACCCACCCCGACCGTTCCTCCCTCTGCTCCGTCCCGGAAGCGCGTTCCAGGACGGTCTCGTTTCCGCAGGTCAGATGGCATTTCAGCGTTCCGGCGTCCCGTCCCGGCCGGCAGCCGTTGCCTCCGGAATCCGGCGCCGCACAGGATGTGGGCACACCGCTGAACACAGCCTTCGTCCACACCGGGAGACGCAGTGCGTACCCGCTTCGAACTGAGCCTCACGGATGCGGTCGCCGCAGGAGTGCTGATCGCCTCCGCAGCAACCGTCATCGCCCTCCTGTGGCACCTCTGACCGCTCGTCATTGTCCAGTACATCCAGCACCGTCCGGCCCGCCAAAGCGGCGCCCCGGACACGACAGACCTTCCGCGGACCACCTGTCCGCAGACCGTCCGAACGACCTTCCGAACAACCATCTGAACGACCATCCAACGGGGAGAACCACCTCATGCGTAACCGCAACTTCCGCCGCACCGCCCGCACCTCCGCCCTCGGCACCGCTGCCCTGCTGGCCGCGCTCACGCTGACCGCCTGCCAGGGAGACGACCAGGCGGCGGCGGACAGCGCCCCGGCACCGTCCGCCCCTTCGGAGCAGCCGTCGGACAGCCCGAAGGCACCCGCGGACCAGCAGAAGGACTCCACCGGTTCCGACGCGGACTCCGGTTCGGCCTCCGGCTCCGACTCCGTTTCGAGTTCCGGTTCCACCCACGCCGAACCCGCCGCGCAGAAGCCGAAGGGCACCGCCAAGGACACCGGCGCCGACAGCGGCCCCGTCACCCGCGCCTGCGACGGCGGGAACACCAAGGTGACGATCACGGCCGTGACCCGCCCCATCAACCACATGCTGCTCACCGTGACCAACACCGGTTCGAAGGCCTGCAACGCCTACTCCTACCCGTTCCTCGCCTTCGGCGAGGCGCAGGCCGTCCCGCCGGTCTACGAGGAGAGCAAGCCGCAGGCCGTCGTCACCCTCAGCCCGGGCCAGTCCGCGTACGCCGGTGTCATGACCTCCTCCGCCGACGGCAGCGGCGAGGGCGGCTACTCCACCAAGGACCTGACGGTCAGCTTCCAGAACCGCCAGGGCTCCGGCTCCACCGGCCCGTCGTCGAACGTCCCGCTCGCCAAGCCGGTCTACGTCGACAGCACTCTGAAGGTCACCTACTGGCAGGCCACCATGACCGAAGCCCTCACGTACTAACCCACGCCCCACCCCGCCCCCACCCCACCCCGCCGGTCGGTGTGAGGCAGGGGACAGGCAAACCGGACATAGTGCCCGCTGTGCCTGTCCCCTGCCTCACGGTCATGCCCCGGCCTGGCGCCCGCCCCGGCCGCGGGCACGGCGGTCGTTCTGGTGGGACTGAGTAGGAGCACTCATGTGTCCGGTCGGCCGCCCCTGTTGACTCGTACGCATGCCCGATGACCTGCTCGATCCCCGTAGCCCGTACGCCTGGGTCGCACCCCTGCTCTCGACGCTCGTCACCCTGCCCGCAGCGGGCGCGGCCCTGTTCTACGGTGCGCTCTCCCCCATGGCCTGCGACTCCTGCAACGGCGCGGCCGCCGACCGCTTCACCGACTCGTTCGCAGTGGGCTGGGGCGTCCTCTGCGTCGGTCTGCTGGTCTCGCTGGCCGTGCTGCTGGCGAGCTGGGTCCTGCCGTGGCGGCAACGGCGGGAGCCGACACGCCTGCTGCTCGCCTGGGCCGCGCCCGCTGCGGTCCTGTGCGCCTTCATCGCCTTCATGGGTCTCGTCGACTGGCCCTGACCCGGCAGATCAGACCCGGCAGATCAGGGTGCTTTGAGCAGGTCGCGAAGCCCTGCGACGTACGTGCGCACGTCCCGTTCGGCAGGCAGGTCGGCGAGAGGTTCCTCGTCTCCGGGCAGTCGGCAGGGACGGCACAAGCCGTCCGGAAGCGCCTCGGCGCGACCGGGCGCACCGCACTTGGTGCATTCCATCATCACCAGCCGGACCGGCGCACCGGCAGCGGGCGGCTGCGGTACGGCGGGCGGGTGGGGCGGGATCTTGTCCGTGAGACGGCGACGGACGAACCCGACCGGCGAGTCGACCTGGGCGGGCAGCCCCGCGGCGAGGGCCCGCACGAGGTAGTCGGCGTCCACGCCCCGCGCGAACCACTCGGCGGCCAGGGGCTCGAGGACCGCGCAGTCGGCGGCGGACAGTGCCAGCCGGGCATCGACACGCCCGAGTCGCGCCAGGGCCGCGTATGCGGGCGAGCGGTCGTCCGACGCGGGCGGGGCCGGTTCCTGCGCCCGCTGCCGGGGTACGACCGGCGTCACGGGCCGGACGACCACGGGCTCGACGGCCGAAGGCTCGGCCACCGAAGGCTCGGCCACCGAAGGCTCGGCCACCGAAGGCTCGACGCCCACGGGCCCGGCGATCGCCGACTGCTCGCGTTCGGCACCGACGAGGTGCGCCCACCACTCGTTGTCGCGGGCGGTACGGGACCAGAACGTGCGGAAGACCCAGCGCACTTGGCCGCCGGCACCGCTCACCAGGCACCGCACCCGGCGCAAGTGCCCTGCGACGGACAGCGCCTTGAGGGCGGAGCCGACCGCCTGCTGCCCGTAGAGCGGCAGTTGTCGGGCCAGGCTCTTGACGTCCATGGCCGCACCGTCGGGCAGGTGGTCGATGAACCCGGCGATGCTGCGCTCGCGCAGGGGCAGCAGCATGAAGTCGTGACCGCTGCGCGGCTGTTGGTCCGGGGCGGATCGCTTGCCGTAACCGGGGTGGGCCATCGGGTACGGGCGCGAGGATGCGGGTGCGCGCAGGGCGGGGCTAGGGTGCTGGATAGCCACGAGATCGTCTTCCGTTCCGATCTTGGGGTGAGACCCCGGCCCGGTGTTGCTAGCGCCGTGTCGGGGTCGTTCGTTTCCCGCACCGTAAACAGCCGCCACTCTCCGCCGCAAGTCGGCCACTATTAGTCATACTTGCTGGCCGTGACGGGGCCGGGAGGTTGGGGTGGTTTCCCCCAACCCTTCTTTTCCCTACCGGTTGAAAGAAGGCGCTCGAATCCCGGAGCCCGTGTCCCGAAGTCCGAATCCCGGATCCCGAGCGTCGGGCCAGACGGTTCCCAGCACCACCCGGAAGAGTGATCCCGCCCTTCCCGGAGCTCGGCCCCCGACACCCGAGCCCCGGGCTTCGGGCATCGGGCATCGGGCTTCGGGGCCGCCGTCCGCAGACAAGGGGACCCTGGAGGGGAGTCCGGCAACGCCGCCCTCCCTCCCGGTGCGAGCCGCGCTCCGTGGACGCCCGTCAGGCGTTCCGGCCGAGGCGTACCGCTCATCCGGTGGCAGGGGAACCCGGAGACCCGCCGGCCCTCGGAGAAGGACCCATGAACGCTGAGGAGCCGGGGGCTCAGAGGACGAGGAACCGTGCGCTCACAGGAACCGTGAGCTCGCCACCGGCCCCGAGGACCGCAGCCGGGCCCGGTCACCCCGGAGCCAGGTGCCGCGTACCGCCGAGGCGAAGTCCGTGAGCGCGTCGAGGGGATCGGCTGGTGTCTGGTCGTCCCCCGTGTCCGGCGCCGGGTCGGCGCCCGTGATGTCCGCGGCGATCTCCGCCTCCGGCCGCCCGTCGGCCGCCCCGCGCTCCATGCCGCCGTCGGCACCCTGCCCGAGGGTCTCGCCCCACGGGGGCACGACCGACTGGTGGAGCAGTGTCACGCTGTCGGCGGCGACGGCCGGCGGGTCGGTCCAGCAGCTCGCATGCTCGTGCAGGACCTGCCCCGGCGCCCGGTGGAAGAGCTCCCCGAGCGCCTCCGGCCCCCCGTCCGCGCGGGCGGTGTCGTCGAGGTCGTAGGCGATGACGACGGTGTCCTCCCGGCCGGCATCGAAGGGCACCGCCGGAAGGCCCAGCACCTCGGCGGCGGCCAGACCCAGGATCCGGCTCCCCCGGTCCGGCAACAGGGACACCGAGCCGGGCCGTACCCCGGCGGCGCCGAGCACCGCCTTCAGCCGGAGCAGCCCGTGCAGACACCGGCCGTGGGTGTCCTGGACCCAGGCGTACCGGCCGGCCATCCCGGCGTCGAAGCCGTGCGGGGACAGCGTGCCCAGCACGGTTCCGCCCATGACGTACTGCCAGCCGCGCAGATCCGAGTGGTCCAGCGGGCTCACCGGCCCGGTGTCCGCCGCGCGGTCCAGGACCCGGTTCTGCCGGTCGTGGGCCCCGAGCCAGGTGTCCTCGGCGGGGGCGGGGAGACGCGCGCGCTGGCGGCGGGCCAGCTCCAGGTCACCGGCCAGGACCGCGTTGAAGACCAGGAGGTAGCGATCGGGCCAGTCGGCGAGCCCGTCCTCGTGCGCGAGGAGTGCCTCGACGGCATCGCGGTGCCTGCCCTCGTCCTCGTACGCGGAGACCAGCTCGCGCAGCAGGCCCGAGGAACCCGGTGACAGGCGCAGCGCCTCACCCAGGGCGGGTATCGCCAGGAAGGACACACCGCGCTCCACGCAGGCGTAGCCGTAGTCGTAGAGCGGGCGCACCCGGTCGGGGTGCGCGGCCAGAGCCGCGGCGGCCTTGCGCAGATCGTCGAACCCCGCCGCTGCCGCCGCTCGCCCGACGACGACCGCGACCTCCCCCAGCGGCACCGAGGAAGCCCGCCGCAGCTCGCGCAGCGCGCCCGGGACATCGCCTCTGTCGAGGTGCTCCCGGGCCTCGGCCAGCTCGGGGGACGGGGGACGGCGATTCCTGCGTGCGATCATGCGCACGATCCTCTCGGCAACCCGCGCCGTCCTCAACCCAATTGATCTTCCGGCTTCGAGGGCGCCGAGGGCGCCCCGGCACGTCGGCGGGGCCCGTCGGCGCGGCTGCCGGACCCGCGCGGACCGCGGCCGGCACACGGAGAGCGGGCCACGGCCCCGCCGTGACCCGCTCGAGAACTCCAGGGCTCAGCGCCCGAGCCGCCGTGCGACCTCCGTCGCCCAGTACGTCAGGATCATCTGCGCGCCCGCGCGCCGGATCCCCGTCAGGCTCTCCAGGATCGCCGCGTCCCGGTCGATCCAGCCCTTCTCCGCGGCGGCCTCGATCATCGCGTACTCACCGCTGATCTGGTACGCCGCGACCGGCACGTCCACCGACTCGGCGACCTTCGCCAGGATGTCCAGGTACGGCCCGGCAGGCTTCACCATGACCATGTCGGCGCCCTCCTCCAGGTCGAGCGCCAGCTCGCGCATCGACTCGCGGACGTTCGCCGGGTCCTGCTGGTACGTCTTGCGGTCGCCCTGCAGCGAGGAACCCACCGCCTCGCGGAACGGGCCGTAGAACGCGGAGGAGTACTTCGCGGTGTACGCCAGGATCGACACGTCCTCGTGCCCCGTCTGGTCCAGCGCGTCGCGGATCACCCCGACCTGGCCGTCCATCATGCCGCTGGGACCCACCACATGGGCGCCCGCGTCCGCCTGGACCTGCGCCATCTCGGCGTACCGCTCCAGCGTCGCGTCGTTGTCGACGCGGCCGTCCTCGGTCAGCACCCCGCAGTGACCGTGGTCGGTGTACTCGTCCAGGCACAGGTCGGACATGACCACGAGGTCGTCGCCCACCTCTTCCCGCACCGCCCGCAGGGCCACCTGGAGGATCCCGTCCGGGTCGGTGCCCGCCGTGCCCCGGGCATCCTTCTTCTCGTCCGACGGGACGCCGAAGAGCATGATCCCGGAGACCCCGGCCGCGACCGCGTCGAGCGCGGCCTTCCGCAGGGTGTCCAGGGTGTGCTGCTGCACGCCGGGCATGGCAGAGATCGCGACCGGGGCGTCGACGCCCTCGCGCACGAACGCGGGAAGGATCAGGTTCGCGGGGTCGAGCCGGGTCTCGGCGACCATGCGCCGCATGACGGGCGTCGTCCGCAGCCGCCGGGGCCGCGAGCCGGGGAAGTTTCCGTACACAGTCATCCTTCGAGACTAGACCCGCACACATCACCGATTTACCGACACCCGGGCCGGAAAAAGCGGGGCCCGGCCGCTTCGGGAAGAAGCAGCCGGGCCCCGCGCATCCGTTCCGACCGTCAGGTGGTCGTCCGGCGGCGTCTCGCACCCGGACGCCGCTCGCTCGGCCGGGTCACCGGGTCACCGGCCTCCTTGGCCGCGTCCCGACGCCGCGCGCCGAAGTCCGCCAGCGCCTGGGCCAGCTTGTGGACCGACGGCTCCGGGGACAGGACGTCGACCCGCAGGCCGTGCTCCTCGGCCGTCTTCGCCGTGGCGGGACCGATGCACGCGATCACCGTCACGTTGTGCGGCTTGCCCGCGATACCGACCAGGTTGCGGACCGTCGACGACGAGGTGAAGAGCACCGCGTCGAAGCCACCGCCCTTGATCGCCTCACGGGTGTCGGCCGGCGGCGGCGAGGCGCGGACCGTGCGGTACGCGGTGACGTCGTCGACCTCCCAGCCGAGCTCGATGAGCCCGGCCACCAGCGTCTCCGTGGCGATGTCCGCGCGCGGCAGGAACACCCGGTCGATCGGGTCGAAGACCGGGTCGTACGGCGGCCAGTCCTCCAGCAGACCGGCCGCGGACTGCTCGCCGGACGGCACGAGATCAGGCTTCACACCGAAATCGACCAGCGCCGCCGCGGTCTGCTCGCCGACGGCCGCGACCTTGATCCCGGCGAAGGCACGGGCATCGAGCCCGTACTCCTCGAACTTCTCCCGCACGGCCTTGACCGCGTTCACCGAGGTGAAGGCGATCCACTCGTACCGGCCGGTGACGAGCCCCTTGACCGCACGCTCCATCTGCTGGGGCGTACGGGGCGGCTCGACGGCGATCGTCGGAACCTCGTGCGGCACCGCACCGTAGGAACGCAGCTGGTCGGAGAGCGACGCGGCCTGCTCCCTCGTACGCGGCACGAGCACCTTCCAGCCGAACAGCGGCTTGGACTCGAACCATGCCAGCTGGTCACGCTGCGCCGCGGAGCTGCGCTCCCCGACCACGGCTATGACCGGCTGGTGCCCGTCCGGCGACGGGAGGACCTTGGCCTGCTTCAGGACCTGGGCGATCGTCCCGAGCGTCGCCGTCCAGGTCCGCTGGCGCGTCGTCGTTCCCGCGATCGTCACCGTCAGCGGGGTGTCGGGCTTGCGGCCCGCCGAGACCAGCTCGCCGGCGGCCGCGGCCACCGAGTCGAGCGACGTGGACACGACAGCCGTCGCGTCGCTCGCGCCGACCTCGGTCCAACAGCGGTCCGAAGCGGTACGGGCGTCGACGAAGCGCACATCGGCACCCTGCGCGTCACGCAGCGGCACACCGGCGTACGCCGCCACACCGACGGCGTTCGCGATGCCGGGCACGACCTCGAAGGGCACACCCGCGGCAGCACAGGCGAGCATCTCCGCGCCCGTGTTGCCGTCCAGGCCGGGGTCCCCCGTGACGGCACGGACCACCCGCCTGCCACCCTTGGCCGCCTCCATGACAAGATTGGCGGCGTCCCTGAGAACGGGTACCCCGACTGCTGTTGACGACACGTCAACAACCGTCACCTCAGGCGTGCTTACCCCTGCCCGCGCATGGCAGCGGACGACGTCGAGAACGTCGGGCTCGGCCACAAGGACGTCCGCGCTCGCGAGCGCCTCCACGGCGCGCAGAGTCAGCAGTCCCGGGTCGCCGGGACCGGCGCCGAGGAAGGTGACGTGCCCTGAGGACAGGACAGGGAAGTCGGATACGACGGGGCCGGTGGGGCTCAAAGTGCTCGCTCCCCCATAAGACCGGCCGCACCCTTGGCGAGCATCTCGGCCGCGAGCTCGCGACCGAGGGCCACCGCGTCGTCGTGCGACGTGGGAACGGGACCGGTGATGGACAGCTGCACCAGGGAAGTGCCGTCGGTGGAACCGACGACACCGCGCAGGCGCAGTTCGTTGACAGTCTGACCGTCGGCCAGGAGGTCGGCCAGCGCACCCACGGGTGCGGAGCAGCCGGCCTCCAGGGCGGCGAGCAGGGCGCGCTCGGCGGTCACGGCGACCCGGGTGTACGGGTCGTCGAGCTCGGCGAGCGCTGCGGCGAGGTCGGCGCTGGTTGCAGCGCACTCGATCGCCAGTGCTCCCTGGCCGGGAGCAGGCAGGACGGTGTCGACCGGCAGGAAGTCGGTCACTTCACCGGTCCGGCCGAGGCGGCTGAGCCCGGCGGCGGCGAGAACCACCGCGTCCAGCTCTCCGCTCCGTACGAATCCGATACGCGTATCGACGTTGCCCCGGATCGGCACGGTCTCTATGTCGAGTCCGTGCGACCGGGCGTACGAGTTGAGCTGCGCCATGCGGCGCGCCGAACCGGTGCCTATGCGGGCACCGGACGGAAGCTGTTCGAAGGTCAGCCCGTCCCGGGCCACCAGTACGTCGCGCGGGTCCTCGCGCTCCGGTACGGCGGCCAGGACGAGGCCCTCCGGCTGCGTGGTGGGAAGGTCCTTGAGCGAGTGGACCGCGAAGTCCACCTCGCCGCTCAGCAGCGCCTCGCGCAGCGCCGCGACGAACACGCCGGTACCGCCGATCTGCGAGAGCTGCTCCCGGGAGACGTCCCCGTACGTGGTGATCTCGACGAGCTCGACGGCGCGCCCGGTCACCTCACGGACCGCATCAGCGACCATGCCGGACTGCGCCATGGCCAGCTTGCTGCGCCGGGTGCCGAGCCGCAGCGGATTCGTGGTCTCCCCGCCCAGGGGTGAGTTGTCGGTCATGACCGCCCTCTATTCGGGTCGTTCAGGTCTGCCCGGGAGACGGCGGCCACCGTCTGCGGGTCGAGGTCGAAGAGTTCCCGCAGCGCATCGGCGTAGCCGGCACCGCCGGGCTCGCTGGCGAGCTGCTTGACCCGCACGGTGGGCGCGTGCAGGAGCTTGTCGACGACGCGGCGCACGGTCTGCGTGATCTCGGCGCGCTGCTTCTCGTCCAGGTCGGGGAGGCGTCCGTCGAGCCGCGCGATCTCGCCGGCCACCACATCGGCGGCCATGGTGCGCAGGGCGACGACGGTCGGGGTGATGTGGGCGGCCCGCTGGGCGGCGCCGAAGGCGGCGACCTCGTCCGCGACGAGGGTGCGCACCTGGTCCACATCGGCGGCCATCGGGGCGTCCGCGGACGCCTCGGCGAGCGACTCGATGTCGACGAGGCGCACACCGTCGACGCGGTGGGCCGCTCCGTCGATGTCGCGCGGCATGGCGAGGTCCAGCAGGTGGAGCCGGGCGGGGCCGCCGGAGCGGGCCTGCGCGGGCACCCGGCGCACGGCAGCCTGCGACGCGGCGGTGGCGGAGCCGTTCTCCACCCAGGCGGCGTGCTGGTCCAGCGGGTCCGGCGCGGCGGCGGGAGCCGTGGACGGCCGCTCCGCGGCGTCGAAGTCCACGCCGAGCGCCCTGGCGACGGCCTCCGCGGTCAGGACGAGCCCGGTGGCGCCGGTACAGGAGACGACCACGTCTGCACGTGTCAGTTCGTCCGCCACGGCGCCCATCTCCACGGCGCGGGCCGTGACCCGGCCGCCCTGGCCGAGGATCTCGACGAGCCGGTCGGCACGGGCCCGGGTCCGGTTGGCGACGACGATCTCGGCGACTCCCGCGCGGGCCAGGGTGGCGGCCGCGAGCGAGGACATCGAGCCCGCGCCGATCACCAGGGCGCGCTTGCCCCCGGCCCACTCGGTGACCTCGGTGCCGTCCGCGAGCTGCTCCAGCCCGAAGGTGACGAGCGACTGCCCGGCGCGGTCGATCCCGGTCTCGCTGTGGGCGCGCTTGCCGACCCGCAGGGACTGCTGGAAGAGGTCGTTCAGCAGGCGTCCCGCGGTGTGCAGGTCCTGGCCGAGCGCGAGCGCGTCCTTGATCTGGCCGAGGATCTGGCCCTCGCCCACGACCATCGAGTCCAGCCCGCACGCCACCGAGAACAGGTGGTGGACGGCACGGTCCTCGTAGTGCACGTAGAGATAGGGGGTGAGCTCGTCCAGACCGACTCCGCTGTGCTGCGCGAGCAGCGTGGAGAGCTCGGCGACACCCGCGTGGAACTTGTCCACGTCCGCGTACAGCTCGATGCGGTTGCAGGTGGCCAGCACGGCGCCCTCGGTCGCGGGTTCCGCGGCGAGGGTGTCCTGCAACAGCTTCGTCTGGGCCTCGGGCGCCAGCGACGCCCGCTCCAGTACGGAGACGGGAGCGCTGCGGTGGCTCAGTCCTACGACCAGAAGGCTCATGCCGGCATCACGGCGGGCATGTCCCCGTCGGGTCCCTTCCGGTTCGCCGGGGTGGCGCGCATGGGCGGCGCCTCCTCGTCGGGGTCCTCGAGCGCGACGCCCTCGGCGGCGGCTTCCTCGCCGGCCTTGCGCTGCTCGTGGAACGCGAGGATCTGCAGCTCGATCGAGAGGTCGACCTTGCGCACGTCCACACCGTCGGGCACGGAGAGCACCGTCGGGGCGAAGTTCAGGATGGAGGTCACACCGGCGGCGACGAGCCGGTCGCAGACCTGCTGGGCCGCACCGGGCGGAGTGGTGATGACGCCGATGGACACACCGTTGTCGCTGATGATCCGGTCCAGGTCGTCGGTGTGCTGGACGGCGATCCCGGCGACCGGCGTACCCGCCATGGCGGGGTCGGCGTCGATCAGGGCGGCGACCCGGAACCCGCGGGAGGCGAAACCGCCGTAGTTGGCGAGGGCGGCGCCGAGGTTGCCGATGCCGACGATGGCGACCGGCCAGTCCTGGGTGAGGCCGAGTTCACGGGAGATCTGGTAGACGAGATACTCGACGTCGTACCCGACACCACGCGTGCCGTAGGAACCCAGGTAGCTGAAGTCCTTGCGCAGCTTGGCGGAGTTGACCCCCGCGGCGGCGGCGAGTTCCTCGGAGGAGACCGTGGGAACCGAGCGCTCGGAGAGCGCCGTCAGTGCGCGTAGATACAGCGGAAGCCGGGCGACGGTGGCCTCGGGAATTCCTCGGCTACGGGTCGCCGGTCGGTGAGTTCGGCCAGTTGCCACGGTGCTCCTGCGGGATGAGCGGGGCTGCAGGCGGCCGTATGTCCTAAGACCGCCCCGTCGACAGCAGGCTATGTCTTTGTGAACGCGTGCACAAAGATAGTGTCCGTTTTGTCCGGTCAAAGTGACCGGGGTCACGCATATTCCGTACGGGATCCCGGAACCCGGGACCGCACGGGTCCGTTGCAGGCCGGAACGGGGCACAGCGGAACACACTCCTCATGTCCATGCCCCCGAGACCACTCAAAACGCCCATGATGTTAACCGGGTTTCACCCATCGACCCCCTTCACGTACCCAACGCCGTGCGCAGCCTCGCCGGGTCCACCCGCCAGAACGTGTGCTGCTCGCCGTCGATCAGGACCACCGGGACCTGCTCCCAGTACTCCTTGTGGAGCGCCTCGTCCTGCGTGATGTCCTTCTCCACCCAGGACGCGCCGGTCTCCTCGCAGACCGCGCGCACGACCAGCCTCGCGTCGTCGCACAGATGACAGCCGGGCTTCCCCACGAGGGTCACCACCCGGTCAGCGGGGTTCTTCTTCTTCGCACGACGCAGCAGGGCACTCATACCCTCATTCTGCGCTCCTCACGGCGTCACCCGTTCGACACTCCGGTCCCGGAGAGTTCACGCCGACGCATCCCGCCGGGTCCGGAACGGCCGGACCGAATCGCTATGGTTACCGCATGGCCGCTCCTGGATGGCTCAGCCCCCGCAGACGCCCCGCGACAGCACGAAGCGTGCTGGCCGGCGAGGCCGCTGCCGAGGCCGCACGGAAGTCGGCCCTTCCCGCCGACGAGTCCCCTCTCCCCGCCGACGCCGTGGAGCTGCTGGCCGCGGCCGAAGAGGCCGGGGAGCCCGCGTTCCCGGTGGCCGGGGACGACCGGGCCGCCGCCTTCTTCGACCTCGACAACACCGTGATGCAGGGCGCCGCGATCTTCCACTTCGGCCGGGGCCTGTACAAGCGGAAGTTCTTCGAGCGCCGCGAGCTGACCCGGTTCGCCTGGCAGCAGGCGTGGTTCCGGCTGGCCGGTGTCGAGGACCCCGAGCACATGCAGGACGCCCGCGACAGCGCGCTGTCCATCGTCAAGGGCCACCGTGTCTCCGAGCTGATGTCCATCGGCGAGGAGATCTACGACGAGTACATGGCCGACCGCATCTGGCCCGGCACCCGTGCCCTGGCACAGGCCCACCTGGACGCGGGCCAGAAGGTCTGGCTGGTCACGGCCGCACCGGTGGAGACCGCCACGATCATCGCCCGCCGCCTGGGGCTGACCGGCGCGCTGGGCACGGTCGCCGAATCGGTCGACGGCGTCTACACCGGCCGCCTGGTCGGCGAACCGCTGCACGGCCCGGCGAAGGCCGAGGCGGTACGCGCACTGGCGGCGGCGGAGGGCCTGGACCTGGAGCGCTGCGCGGCGTACAGCGATTCGCACAACGACATCCCGATGCTGTCGCTGGTCGGCCACCCGTACGCGATCAACCCGGACACCAAACTCCGCAAGCACGCCCGTTCCCTGGACTGGCGCCTGCGTGACTACCGCACCGGCCGCAAGGCGGCCAAGGTCGGCATCCCGGCCGCAGCGGGCGTCGGAGCCCTCGCCGGCGGCACCGCCGCGGCAGTCGCCCTCCACCGCCGCCGCCGCTGACCCGCCGTGGCGGCCCCGCCCGTCCGGGGCCGCCACCGCTCGCACCCGCCACCCACCGCGTCGACGGACCGCCGGCCCGGGCGGCCCGGTCACGCCCCGCCCCCGGGGCACGCCCGGGGACGTACGGCCAATCGGGACGGGCTAAGCAGCCACGGCCACCCGACGCTCCGGCCAGTCGCGTTGCGTACGGGCGAGCACAACCCGTCGCTCCCGTAGGCAGATCACGAAGCGATCCGATCAACAAACGGTCACGATCTATGACTGGAACCATCACTTAGAGGTCATCAAAGCGACGTAATCGATGATTTGAGCAACTGGGTGTAGCAACGCCTGTACGAAGCGTTATTCTCCTCAGACGCATTAGGAGCTCGCCACTCGCTACGACGAGTGACGGTTTTCGAACTGCACGTGATGGAAGCTCTGCCTCTGGGAGTCCCGTGTACCCACACGTCGGGGTTGACACCTCGGGCCTGGCTACGCTGCGCGCAACGGTCCTCGACCACTTGCGCGGCTTCGTCCCCACCGCGTACGCCGCGCCCGCATTCGCCACCCCTGCACCTGCCGGCCCTTGCTATGCGCTGGCCGAACACAGCGCGGCGGTCGGAAGACGCAGCAGCCGCGGCGCCACGACCACGCCGGCCGTTCGCCGGCCGACAGCCGACAGCGACAGCGCGCGCATGATGGATCTCGTCGAGCGCGCACAGGCCGGTGAGGCCGAGGCCTTCGGCCGCCTGTACGACCAGTACAGCGACACCGTGTACCGGTACATCTACTACCGCGTAGGAGGGAAGGCGACAGCGGAGGACCTCACCAGCGAGACCTTCCTCCGCGCACTCCGCCGTATCTCCACCTTCACCTGGCAGGGCCGCGACTTCGGCGCCTGGCTGGTCACCATCGCCCGGAACCTGGTCGCCGACCACTTCAAGTCCAGTCGCTTCCGACTGGAAGTGACCACCGGCGAGATGCTCGACGCCAACGAGGTCGCGCGCAGTCCCGAGGACTCCGTCCTGGAGTCCCTCTCCAACGCCGCGCTGCTCCAAGCCGTGCGCAGGCTCAACCCCCAACAGCAGGAGTGCGTCACCCTGAGATTCCTGCAGGGCCTCTCGGTCGCCGAGACCGCCCGCGTCATGGGCAAGAACGAGGGCGCGATCAAGACCTTGCAGTACCGCGCCGTCCGCACGCTCGCCCGACTGCTGCCCGACGACGTCCGCTGAGGGCCGCCACCCACTTCCGTCACCTTGCGTGACGTGTTCGTGACATACTGGTCCGATCATCGGTAGTCCGTAACCCAACTGCCGCGCCACTCGTTGTGCCGGATGCAGCCCCCCTGTCGACCCACCTGACCGTCTTCACACTCGCTCGATCGTGTGGAATCGCGTCCGGTGGGCAACCTTCCGGACCCTCAGGGGAGTCGACCGTCATGACGAGAGGAGGTGCCGCCAGTGATCGCAAACGTTTCGGCACACCGGCGGGCGAACGCCTTCGCCCAGGCCCTGGAGGAGCAGTCGCCCCAGGGTGCGGCGGCCGTACAGCCCGAGGAGCCGGCCGAACAGGCCGACCACGGAACGCTGTTGGCCCTGGCGAACGGCATCGGTGAGCTACCGAAGCCGGAATTGGATCCCGAGGTCAAAGTGGTGCAGCGAGCACAGCTCGTCGCGGCCATGGAGACCATGTTCGCCGAAGGCGGTGTGTCCACGGGCCCTACGGTGCCCGAACAACGGAGCAAGGGAGCCCACCGGGCCTCCCCGCTCAGGAAACTGCGCCCACGCTCCCGCTGGGCGAAGGGCCTCACCGCGGGCGGCCTCACGGTCGGTGTGGCCGCGGGCGCGTTCAGTGGAGTGGCCGCTGCCAGTTCCGACGCCCTGCCGGGTGACTCCCTGTACGGGCTCAAGCGCGGCATGGAGGACATCAGCCTGGGCATGGCCAACGGCGACGCCGACCGGGGCGAGGTCTACCTCGACCAGGCGTCGACCCGGCTCAGTGAGGCCCGCCGCCTGATGGAGCGTGGCCGCGCCGGCGAGCTCGACCACGAGTCGCTCGGCGAGGTCAGGCGTGCTCTCAACGGCATGACGCACGACGCCACCGAGGGCCACCGCCTGCTCCACTCCGCGTACCAGCGGGACGGCTCCCTGGGGCCGATCCAGACGCTGGACTCCTTCTCCCGCTCGCACCGCGCGAGCTGGAGCAGCCTGCGTGACCGGCTGCCCGTCCAGCTGACCGACATCGGCGACAAGGTCAGTTCCGTCTTCGACGCCATGGACCAGGAGGTCGTGCCGCTGCAGTCCCTGCTCCCCCGGACCCCGGGGACCGGCGGGAACACCGAGCGGTCCGGCTCCCCCCAGGAGAGCGACGCCCCCTCCGGTACGGACCCCACGCCGCCCTCCGCGTCGAAGGCCCCGGACACCGGCACTGACGGCAGCGGCGCACCGGAGCCGTCCACGGACGGCAGCCCGTCGGACGGCCTCCTCGGCGGCGGTGCGGACGGCCTGCTGGACGAGGTCCCGGCGGACGGCACCACGCCGTCCGGCCCGAGTGGCGGCAGCACCGGCGGGTCCCCCGCACCGGACGTCACCCTGCCGCCGCTGCTTCCGGGCCTGCTGCCCGGTCTGGGCATCGACAGCGAGGACGTGGAGCCGTAGCCGGAGCGCGTGGAGGAGGGGGTCGTCCCGACCGGACGGTCCCCTCCTCCGCGCGTGCGGTCAGAAGAAGACGGACCGGCGCTGCACCAGCAGCTTGTACAGCGTGTGCTGGATCTGCTCCCGCACCTGGTCCGTCAGGTTGAACATCAGCATCGGGTCCTCCGCCGCCTCCGGCGGATAGCCGTCCGTCTCAATCGACTCCCCGAACTGGATGGTCCACTTCGTCGGGAGCGGCAACGCACCCAGCGGGCCCAGCCACGGGAACGTCGGCGTGATCGGGAAGTACGGGATTCCCAGGACCCGCGCCAGCGTCTTCGCGTTGCCGATCATCGGGTAGATCTCCTCGGCACCCACGATCGAGCACGGCACGATCGGCACCCCTGCCCGCAGGGCCGTCGACACGAAACCGCCCCGTCCGAAGCGCTGCAGCTTGTACCTCTCGCCGAACGGCTTGCCGATGCCCTTGAACCCCTCGGGCATCACACCGACGACCTCGCCGCGCTGCAGGAGCCGCTCGGCGTCCTCCGCGCAGGCCAGCGTGTGGCCGGCCTTCCTGGCCAGCTCGTTGACCACCGGCAGCATGAAGACCAGATCGGCCGCGAGCAGCCGCAGGTGCCGCTGGGCCGGGTGGTTGTCGTGCACCGCGACCTGGAGCATCAGCCCGTCCAGCGGGAGGGTCCCGGAGTGGTTGGCCACGATGAGCGCCCCGCCGTCCGACGGGATGTTCTCGATGCCCTTCACCTCGACCCGGAAGTACTTGTCCGCGAGCGGACGCAGCACCGACATGAGGACCTGGTCGGTCAGCTCCTCGTCGTAACCGAACTCGTCGACGTCGTAGTCCCCCGTGACCCGCCGCCGCAGGAACGCGAGCCCGCCGGCGATCCGCCGGTCCCAGCCCTCGCTCCGGGAACCCTCCAGCGGCTCCTGGGGCGGCGCGGCCCCCTGGGCCGCCGCCTCCGGCACCTGCCCGCCCGGGAGGGCGCTCACGGGCGCCGTACCGGCCGCTGCGGGCACCTGGCCCCGGCCGCTGCCCGGCAGCACGCTTCTGCGCCGTGCCGCGCCGGAACGCGAACGGTCGTCGTCGAACGGGATCACCTTGGCGTCCGCCATCGTCGGTCGCGCTCCTCTACCTGGCGCCGTCAGTCGAATGTGTCGCACCGGTTCCGCCCCGGGCCGGGCCCCCCGCGAGCGGCAGCTCGGCCAGCCGGCCGATCGCCCTGCCCACCGTCTCCGGCGGCAGCAGCCCCGGTCCCTTCGCCCTCACGAACTCCTCGAAGGTCTCCGCCGTGGTGAACCGCGGCCGGAAGCCCAGCGTCTCGCGCATCTGCACGGTCGAGACGACCCTGCCGTGCGTGAGCAGCCGGATCTGCTCCGGCGAGAAGTCGGTCATGCCGATCGTACGGAGGGCCGAGCCCACCCAGGTGACGGCGGGCAGCAGCAGCGGCACGGTCGGCCGCCCCAGCCTCCGCGAGCACTGCGAGAGCAGCAGGACACCGTCGCCCGCGATGTTGAAGGTCCCGCTGTTCAGCGTTCCGCGCCGCGGTTCCCGGGCGGCGATCTCCAGGACGTCGACGACGTCGTCCTCGTGGACGAACTGCAGCCGGGGGTCGTAGCCGAAGACCGTCGGCAGGACCGGCAGCGACAGGTAGTCGGCGAGCGGCGAGTCGGGCTCCGGGCCGAGGATGTTCGCGAACCGCAGCACGCACACGGCCACGTCCGGCCGTCGTCGCGCGAAGCCGCGCACGTACCCCTCGACCTCCACCGCGTCCTTGGCGAAGCCGCCGCTGGGCAAGGACTTGGGCGGCGTCGTCTCGGTGAAGACCGCCGGGTCCCGGGGCGCGGAACCGTACACGCTCGTGCTGGACTTGACCACGAGCCGCTGCACCGTCGGGGACTTCTGGCAGGCACCGAGCAGCTGCATGGTGCCGATGACGTTGGTCTCCTTGACCGTCGTCCGGCCGCCCGCGCCGAGCGCCTTGCCGGAGACGTCCAGATGGACGACCGTGTCGACGGAGTGCTGGGCGAGGATCCTGGCGAGCGCGGGCTGCCGGATGTCCGCCGTCACGAACACGGCGTCCCCCAGCGGGTGCGCGGGCACCACCGCGTCGACGGCGATCACCCGCTCGACACCGGGATCACGCTGGATGCGGCGCACGAAGCGGCCGCCCAGCTGCCGGGCCGCGCCTGTGACGAGCACGATCTTCCCCAAGATCAGCGCCTTCCGTCGTTCGTGGAGCGGGGTCTTCCCCTGGCCGTCACCGTAGTCGCTGGACGTTGCCCTGTGACGACCCCATGGCGGGCTTTACCGAACCGATGGCCGAAAGGGCGAAGCCGGACACACCGAAGCCCTCCCGCCAGGTCGGCGGGAGGGCTCCGGATGCACGAACTGCGTTCGCCTACTTCTTGTTGCGACGCTGAACGCGCGTGCGCTTGAGCAGCTTGCGGTGCTTCTTCTTGGCCATCCGCTTACGCCGCTTCTTGATAACAGAGCCCACGACTACCCTCGCTCACTTCTTCTTCACTGGTGCGGGGCGTCTGGGCCCACACGACCTACGTCGGCCTAGCCTACCCGCCACCGGGTGAGGGGCGTAATCCGAGGGCAATGTCAGGCCGACTCCACCCCCACGAAGGACTCGCGGAGATACTCGTGAACCGCTTGCTCCGGGACCCGGAAGGACCTTCCCACCCTGATCGCCGGCAGATGACCACTGTGCACCAAGCGGTACACGGTCATCTTCGACACCCTCATGACCGAGGCGACTTCCGCCACGGTCAGAAACTTGACCTCGTTGAGAGGCCTCTCGCTGCCAGGAGCCATGACCCACCTGTACCTTCCGCACCGGACGCGCACCGGCTTCCCCTCCGGTGACTCTTCGTCGCTGTGCGCTCACTCCCCAGATTAGGGGCGGGTGATGCGAGTGGGGAAGAGGTGAGACGATCGGCCGCCTACTGTGACAGAAGCGCTCGATTGAGTACATACCGAGCGAGCGGCCGGTAGTGGTCCGCCCTCACGGCGTCATCAAGCGGAACGGCGACGGACACCAGCCCCTCCGCCTCGCCGACGAACAGCGCGGGATCGTCCGTGTCGGCTAGGCCGATGGCCTCGATACCCAGCTGACCTGCCCCGCAGACCCATCCGTGGTCCCCGACCACCAGCTCCGGCAGCACCCCTCCGGCCTCCACCGCCCCCTCCAGAACGGCCCGAACCGGCAGCGGCGAATGGGTGTGCGCGCCGGGCTCACTCCCGTGAGCCCGCACGCCCGGTTCGCGCACCAGCGCGACACCTCGTACGTAGTCGAGGGCGTACGTGCGTACGCCGAACCGGGTCGTTATGTCGACACATCGGCCCTGCGCGGGGGTGAGTACCGCGCACCCGGCCGCCGACATGGCGTCTGCCAGCCCTGCGTAGAACCCGAGCAGCCGATGCGGATGACCGGTCCCGAACAGCACCGGGGCCCGCCGTTCCGCAGCACCCGCGAGCCGCTCCGCGAACGCGCCCAGACCGGCCAGGGTCCGCTCCGGATCGATCACATCGGGACCTGACACATGATCAGGATCATCCGAGACCCCGCACTTGTCGGCCATCAGACGCAGCACGTCGCGCTCTCCCCAGGACCGTTCGGGATCGAGGCCCAGCAGCACACGCGGGTCCCTCGCGGCGAAGAGCCGATAACTCCTCAGGCCGGCCTCCCGCGACGTGGCCACGGGCCCGGCCAGCCGGGCCGCCAGCAGATGAGCGCGCAGCGCTCCGGTGCTCAACACCCTCCCGATGCTCCCGCACCCGGGCCCTCCCGGGACGAGAACCCGGATCCGGCCCCACCGTTGGCGTAACCCCGGCTCAGGCCAGCATCCCCCGCAGCGGGAACGCCGCCCGCCTGGCCGCCAGCACCGCCTGGTCCAGCCGGTCCGCCGGGTCGTACCCGTCCTCCCACGACTTCCACGACGGCACACGTCCGTCCGTCATCCGGGCCGGGCCCAACTGCCGTGTCCGGGCGTAGACCTCGTCCCGCCACGACGACGGGATCACCGACTCCGGGTCCACCGGGGCATGGGCGGCGATCCCGACGAGATGGGTCCAGGACCGCGGCACGACATCCACGACCGCGTAACCGCCTCCGCCCAGCGCCACCCAGCGACCGTCCTCCGCATAGGCGTGAGCGAGCTCGTGGCAGGCCGACATGACCTCCCGCTGCGCGTCCAGCGACACCGCCAGATGGGCCAGTGGATCCTCGAAGTGCGTATCGGCCCCGTGCTGCGTCACCAGCACCTGCGGCCGGAAGTCAGCCAGGAGCTCCGGCACCACCGCGTGGAACGCCCGCAGCCATCCCGCGTCCCCCGTGCCGACCGGCAGCGCCACATTCACCGCGCCGCCCTCCCCCGCACCGCCACCGGTCTCCTCCGGCCACCCGGTCTGCGGGAACAGGGTGCTCGGATGCTCGTGCAGCGACACGGTCAGGACCCGCGGGTCCTCCCAGAACGCCGCCTGCACCCCGTCCCCGTGGTGCACGTCCACATCGACGTACGCGACGCGCTCGGCACCCAGCTCCAGCAGCCGTGCGATGGCGAGCGCCGGATCGTTGTAGACGCAGAAGCCCGAGGCCGCTCCGGGCATCGCGTGGTGGAGCCCGCCGGTGAAGTTCACCGCGTGCGCGGTCTCCCCGCGCCACACGGCCTCCGCGGCCCCCACGGACAGCCCCGCGATGAGCGCGGACACCTCGTGCATACCGGTGAAGGCCGGGTCGTCCTCCGTCCCGATGCCGTACGCCTGGTCGGCGGCCCGGGGATCCGCGGACGCGGCCCGCACGGCCGCCACGTAGTCCTCGCGGTGCACCAGTCTCAGCGTCGACGGCCCGGCGGCCTTGGCCGACCGCGTGTCCACCGCCCCGTCGAGCCCGAAGGCCCGCACCAGTCCCATCGTCAGGGCAAGCCTGACCGGATCCATGGGATGACTGTCTCCGAAGTCGTATCCCGTTACCGCGTCATCCCACATCAGCCGCGCGCGCCCGCTCATGCCCGACACCGTATCGGGCGGGCTCCGGAGCGAACGACCGGGCGTACACCAGCGTCGCGAGGACCAGCACCATCGGCACGAGCATCGCGCCCCGATAGCTCCAGGCGTCCCCCAGCGCCCCCACGAGCGGCGACCCGACGAGGAACCCCACGTAGTTGAAGACGTTCAGCCGGGCGACGGCCACATCGCTCGCCCCGGGAAACATCCGCCCCGCGGCGGCGAAGGCCTGCGGCACGATCACACAGAGCCCCAGCCCCAGCAGCGTGAACCCGAGCATCCCCCACCAGGCCCCGGGCGCCGCGGCCACCACACCGAAGCCGGCCGCGGCCAGCACGCTCCCGCCACGCACCACGGCCACCGCCCCGAACCGTCGCACGCCCAGGTCCCCGACGGCCCGCCCCAGCAGCGTGGTCACCATGTAGACGTTGTACGGAACGGTCGCCAGCTGCTCCGAACTGCCCAGCACGTCCTGCAGGTACTTCGCACTCCAGTTGGAGACGGTCGAGTCCCCGATGTACGCGAACGCCATCACCAGGCAGAGCGGCATCAGCAGCTTGAACGGCACGGACGCGCCGGCACCGGCCGCCGCGGTCCCTTCGCTGCCCGCCCCGCCCCTCGTCCCGGCCTTCCCGTCCGTGTACCACCGGCTGCCCACGAGGGCCGCGGGCAGCAGCACGAGCACGGCCGGCAGATAGGACACCGCCAACGACAGGTCCCAGTGCGCTCCCGCCCAGGCCAGCGACGCCCCGGCGATCCCGCCCAGACTGAACGCGGCATGGAACCCGAGCATGATGCTGCGGCCGTACGCCCGCTGCAGGCTGACACCCATCATGTTCATGGAGGCGTCCAGTGCACCGACGCCCAGGCCGAAGGCACCGAGCGCGAAGGCGGCCTGCCACACCTCGCTGCCCGCGCCGACGCCGAGCAGCGCCAGCATCACCACGGGCTGCGCCCACCGGAGCACGGTCCCGGGCCGCACCCGTGCGACCACCTTCTCGGTGGCCACACTGGCGACCCCCGCCAGGACCGGTACGGCGGCCAGGAAGACGGGCAGCAGCCCGTCGGATATCCCGTACCGGTCCTGAATGGCGGGGATGCGCGTCACGAGAAGGGCGAAGGTCACCCCTTGCACCAGGAAGCTGAGGGCCAGTGAGGCTCTGCCGTACCGCAACCGCGCATCCGTCATGGCCGCGAGCGTAGAGCCAGGAGCTACCCCTGGGTAGATCGATCAGAACAGCAGTTTGGGGATCTGCGACATGTCGGAGAAGTGCCCGGTGACTCCGACGAGCCGGTCCGCGGGCATCATCGACGTGAATCCGTACACCTCCATCCCCGCGGCGCGGGCCGCCTCGACGCCGAGCGGGCTGTCCTCGACGACGACACACCGCTCGGGGGCGACGCCCATCCGTTCGGCCGCGTGGAGGAACAGGTCCGGGGCCGGCTTGCCACGCCCGACGTCCTCGGAGCTGAAGATCCACTCCTCCTCGAACCACTGGTCGAGTCCGGTCCTGCGGTGCCCGGCGGCGATCTTCTGGTGGCTTCCGGACGAGGCGACGCAGTACGCCACCCCGTCGGCGACGAGCTCGCCGAGCAGTTCCTCGACCCCTTCGACCGCGGCCAGCTGTTCCTCCTGGAACGCGGCGAGGGTGCGGCGGTGCAACTCGTCGTCGAAGTCCGCAGGCAGTTTCTGACCGGTCCGCTCCTCCACGAGGTCGTGGATCCGGTGGACGGCGGCCCCCATGTAGTCGCGGAGGGACTCCTCGTACGAGGTGGGGTGGCCGAGCTCGGTGAGGTAGCCGGCGAGGACGGTGTTGGAGATCGGCTCACTGTCGACGAGCACACCATCGTTGTCGAAGATGACCAGTTCGTAGCGCATGGTTCGACCCTAGACGCTCAGAACGCAGAAAAGCCCCGTGCCACAAGGGCACGGGGCTTTCCCGGAATAATTGTTCGGCGGCGTCCTACTCTCCCACAGGGTCCCCCCTGCAGTACCATCGGCGCTGAAAGGCTTAGCTTCCGGGTTCGGAATGTAACCGGGCGTTTCCCTAACGCAATGACCACCGAAACACTATGAAATTAACCAACACCGGATGAAAACACGGCCGTTCGTTATTTCAGAACTAACACAGTGGACGCGAGCAACTGAGGACAAGCCCTCGGCCTATTAGTACCAGTCAGCTCCACCCGTTACCGGGCTTCCACATCTGGCCTATCAACCCAGTCGTCTACTGGGAGCCTTAACCACTCAAGGTGGTGGGAATACTCATCTCGAAGCAGGCTTCCCGCTTAGATGCTTTCAGCGGTTATCCTTTCCGAACGTAGCCAACCAGCCATGCCCTTGGCAGGACAACTGGCACACCAGAGGTTCGTCCGTCCCGGTCCTCTCGTACTAGGGACAGCCCTTCTCAATATTCCTACGCGCACAGCGGATAGGGACCGAACTGTCTCACGACGTTCTAAACCCAGCTCGCGTACCGCTTTAATGGGCGAACAGCCCAACCCTTGGGACCGACTCCAGCCCCAGGATGCGACGAGCCGACATCGAGGTGCCAAACCATCCCGTCGATATGGACTCTTGGGGAAGATCAGCCTGTTATCCCCGGGGTACCTTTTATCCGTTGAGCGACAGCGCTTCCACAAGCCACTGCCGGATCACTAGTCCCGACTTTCGTCCCTGCTCGACCCGTCGGTCTCACAGTCAAGCTCCCTTGTGCACTTACACTCAACACCTGATTGCCAACCAGGCTGAGGGAACCTTTGGGCGCCTCCGTTACTCTTTAGGAGGCAACCGCCCCAGTTAAACTACCCATCAGACACTGTCCCTGATCCGGATCACGGACCCAGGTTAGACATCCAGCACGACCAGAGTGGTATTTCAACGACGACTCCACAACCACTGGCGTGGCCGCTTCAAAGTCTCCCACCTATCCTACACAAGCCGAACCGAACACCAATATCAAACTATAGTAAAGGTCCCGGGGTCTTTCCGTCCTGCTGCGCGAAACGAGCATCTTTACTCGTAGTGCAATTTCACCGGGCCTATGGTTGAGACAGTCGAGAAGTCGTTACGCCATTCGTGCAGGTCGGAACTTACCCGACAAGGAATTTCGCTACCTTAGGATGGTTATAGTTACCACCGCCGTTTACTGGCGCTTAAGTTCTCAGCTTCGCACACCCGAAAGTGCACTAACCGGTCCCCTTAACGTTCCAGCACCGGGCAGGCGTCAGTCCGTATACATCGCCTTACGGCTTCGCACGGACCTGTGTTTTTAGTAAACAGTCGCTTCTCGCTGGTCTCTGCGGCCACCCCCAGCTCACCGAGTAAATCGGATCACCAGTGATGGCCCCCCTTCTCCCGAAGTTACGGGGGCATTTTGCCGAGTTCCTTAACCATAGTTCACCCGAACGCCTCGGTATTCTCTACCTGACTACCTGAGTCGGTTTAGGGTACGGGCCGCCATGAAACTCGCTAGAGGCTTTTCTCGACAGCATAGGATCATCCACTTCACCACAATCGGCTCGGCATCAGGTCTCAGCCTCAATGTGTGACGGATTTACCTACCACACGGCCTACACCCTTACCCCGGGACTACCACCGCCCGGGCTGGACTACCTTCCTGCGTCACCCCATCGCTTACCTAATACAAGTCTGGTTCATCGGCTCCACCACTACCCTCAACTCCGAAGAGATCGGGCCGGCTTCACGGACTTAGCATCGCCTGATTCAGTATTGGGCGTTTCAAAGCGGGTACCGGAATATCAACCGGTTGTCCATCGACTACGCCTGTCGGCCTCGCCTTAGGTCCCGACTTACCCTGGGCAGATCAGCTTGACCCAGGAACCCTTAGTCAATCGGCGCACACGTTTCTCACGTGTGTATCGCTACTCATGCCTGCATTCTCACTCGTGAACCGTCCACAACTCGCTTCCGCGGCTGCTTCACCCGGCACACGACGCTCCCCTACCCATCCATACGGGCGTTGGCCCTATGTGTATGAATGACACGACTTCGGCGGTACGCTTGAGCCCCGCTACATTGTCGGCGCGGAATCACTTGACCAGTGAGCTATTACGCACTCTTTCAAGGGTGGCTGCTTCTAAGCCAACCTCCTGGTTGTCTCTGCGACTCCACATCCTTTCCCACTTAGCGTACGCTTAGGGGCCTTAGTCGATGCTCTGGGCTGTTTCCCTCTCGACCATGGAGCTTATCCCCCACAGTCTCACTGCCGTGCTCTCACTTACCGGCATTCGGAGTTTGGCTAAGGTCAGTAACCCGGTAGGGCCCATCGCCTATCCAGTGCTCTACCTCCGGCAAGAAACACACGACGCTGCACCTAAATGCATTTCGGGGAGAACCAGCTATCACGGAGTTTGATTGGCCTTTCACCCCTAACCACAGGTCATCCCCCAGGTTTTCAACCCTGGTGGGTTCGGTCCTCCACGAAGTCTTACCTCCGCTTCAACCTGCCCATGGCTAGATCACTCCGCTTCGGGTCTAGAGCGTGCAACTCAATCGCCCTATTCGGACTCGCTTTCGCTACGGCTTCCCCACACGGGTTAACCTCGCTACACACCGCTAACTCGCAGGCTCATTCTTCAAAAGGCACGCAGTCACGACTGCTGTTCCGAAGAACAACAGCGACGCTCCCACGGCTTGTAGGCACACGGTTTCAGGTACTATTTCACTCCGCTCCCGCGGTACTTTTCACCATTCCCTCACGGTACTATCCGCTATCGGTCACCAGGGAATATTTAGGCTTAGCGGGTGGTCCCGCCAGATTCACACGGGATTTCTCGGGCCCCGTGCTACTTGGGTGTCTCTTAAACGAGCCGTTGATGTTTCAGCTACGGGGGTCTTACCCTCTACGCCGGACCTTTCGCATGTCCTTCGCCTACACCAACGGTTTCTGACTCGTCTCACAGTCGGCAGACTATGAAAAAGAGATCCCACAACCCCGTATGCGCAACCCCTGCCGGGTATCACACACATACGGTTTGGCCTCATCCGGTTTCGCTCGCCACTACTCCCGGAATCACGGTTGTTTTCTCTTCCTGCGGGTACTGAGATGTTTCACTTCCCCGCGTTCCCTCCACACTGCCTATGTGTTCAGCAGCGGGTGACAGCCCATGACGACTGCCGGGTTTCCCCATTCGGAAACCCCCGGATCAAAGCTTGGTTGACAGCTCCCCGGGGACTATCGTGGCCTCCCACGTCCTTCATCGGTTCCTGGTGCCAAGGCATCCACCGTGCGCCCTTAAAAACTTGGCCACAGATGCTCGCGTCCACTGTGCAGTTCTCAAACAACGACCAGCCACCCATCACCCCGTTCCTGAGAACGAGTTCACTGGGGCCGGCAACCGAAGACCGTGACTCAACGAGCCCGTACCTTCAGATACCCAACAGCGTGCCCGACCCAACCGATCCTCTTCACTTTCCACGCCGAAGCAGTACTCACGAAAACAACCTGTTGTGCCGAATAGTCAACGTTCCACCCATGAGCAACCACCGTCGAACATTTGCCGACGTAATGGTCTCTGGATTCCCCGAAGGAAACCTAGATGCTCCTTAGAAAGGAGGTGATCCAGCCGCACCTTCCGGTACGGCTACCTTGTTACGACTTCGTCCCAATCGCCAGTCCCACCTTCGACAGCTCCCTCCCACAAGGGGTTGGGCCACCGGCTTCGGGTGTTACCGACTTTCGTGACGTGACGGGCGGTGTGTACAAGGCCCGGGAACGTATTCACCGCAGCAATGCTGATCTGCGATTACTAGCAACTCCGACTTCATGGGGTCGAGTTGCAGACCCCAATCCGAACTGAGACCGGCTTTTTGAGATTCGCTCCGCCTCGCGGCATCGCAGCTCATTGTACCGGCCATTGTAGCACGTGTGCAGCCCAAGACATAAGGGGCATGATGACTTGACGTCGTCCCCACCTTCCTCCGAGTTGACCCCGGCAGTCTCCTGTGAGTCCCCATCACCCCGAAGGGCATGCTGGCAACACAGAACAAGGGTTGCGCTCGTTGCGGGACTTAACCCAACATCTCACGACACGAGCTGACGACAGCCATGCACCACCTGTATACCGACCACAAGGGGGGCACCATCTCTGATGCTTTCCGGTATATGTCAAGCCTTGGTAAGGTTCTTCGCGTTGCGTCGAATTAAGCCACATGCTCCGCTGCTTGTGCGGGCCCCCGTCAATTCCTTTGAGTTTTAGCCTTGCGGCCGTACTCCCCAGGCGGGGAACTTAATGCGTTAGCTGCGGCACCGACGACGTGGAATGTCGCCAACACCTAGTTCCCAACGTTTACGGCGTGGACTACCAGGGTATCTAATCCTGTTCGCTCCCCACGCTTTCGCTCCTCAGCGTCAGTAATGGCCCAGAGATCCGCCTTCGCCACCGGTGTTCCTCCTGATATCTGCGCATTTCACCGCTACACCAGGAATTCCGATCTCCCCTACCACACTCTAGCTAGCCCGTATCGAATGCAGACTCGGGGTTAAGCCCCGAGCTTTCACATCCGACGTGACAAGCCGCCTACGAGCTCTTTACGCCCAATAATTCCGGACAACGCTCGCACCCTACGTATTACCGCGGCTGCTGGCACGTAGTTAGCCGGTGCTTCTTCTGCAGGTACCGTCACTTGCGCTTCTTCCCTGCTGAAAGAGGTTTACAACCCGAAGGCCGTCATCCCTCACGCGGCGTCGCTGCATCAGGCTTTCGCCCATTGTGCAATATTCCCCACTGCTGCCTCCCGTAGGAGTCTGGGCCGTGTCTCAGTCCCAGTGTGGCCGGTCGCCCTCTCAGGCCGGCTACCCGTCGTCGCCTTGGTAGGCCATTACCCCACCAACAAGCTGATAGGCCGCGGGCTCATCCTTCACCGCCGGAGCTTTTAACCCCGCCCCATGAGGGACAGAGTATTATCCGGTATTAGACCCCGTTTCCAGGGCTTGTCCCAGAGTGAAGGGCAGATTGCCCACGTGTTACTCACCCGTTCGCCACTAATCCACCCCGAAGGGCTTCATCGTTCGACTTGCATGTGTTAAGCACGCCGCCAGCGTTCGTCCTGAGCCAGGATCAAACTCTCCATGAATGTTTTCCCGTAATCGGGAGAGCACCATAGAAGAGCGGGACAACCAACCGGAATAGGGCTGGTCATCCACAGCGTCCTCGCTGATGTTGCCTACCCGCCACATGGGCCAGTAGGACTTCAAAGGAACCACCAACCCACCGAAGTGGGCCGGGGTATCAACAAATTTGGCGTTGACTTTTGGCACGCTGTTGAGTTCTCAAGGAACGGACGCTTCCTTCGGTCCCGTTTCACCGGGGCCCTCCGGGCGCTTCCCTTCGTTCTTGCGTTTCCGACTCTATCAGACTCTTTCGTGTCCGATTCCCGGTCGAAGCGGGCCCCCTGCGAGCAGAGGATTTACGCTTTCCAGTTCTTCGCTTTCGCGTTTCCCTTTCCGGCGAGTCCGACTCTATCAGATCCTTTCGGGCCTGATTCCCAGTCAGTGGGGCTTGCCTTCCCGGCTGTTGGGCCGTTCCGACGAGTGAGACTTTAGCGGAATCCCCGGCCCCGACGCTAATCGGGGGTCCTTCGAACGCTGATTCCCCATTCCGCACATGCGCACAGAAAAACGTGCGACAGATGTCGCGCGTTTCGAGTGGTTACTGCGGAATGGTTGTCCGGGGACCGACCGGGGTCGGCACTCACGTCGGACAACTCGGAGGACACTACGGATGCGGGCGGGCGCTGTCAACCTCCGTCTGCCCACCTGTGTCGTGGAAGGCCAGCCGGTAGTCGCGCGGGCTGATGGCCAGGTGCGCGGCGAAGTGCTGGCGCATGGTGATCTCGCTTCCGATGCCTGTCCGGCGGGCGACTTCGGGAAGGGGGAGGTCGGTCCGTTCGAGAAGCTTCTGGGCTGCGGCGATCCGCTGGGTGATCAGCCAGCGCAGCGGCGTCGTCCCGGTGGTGGCCTGGAAGTGGCGGGCGAAGGTCCGTGCCGACATCCCCGCGCGGGCGGCGAGGCCGGCCACCGTATGGGGGTCCGCCAGATGGGCCAGCGCGTGGGCGCGTACCGACGCGAGGGCGTCCGCGTCCCGGTCGGACTGCGGGGTGGGTTGCTCGATGAACTGGGCCTGGGTGCCCGTGCGGAACGGAGCCGTGACCATCGAACGGGCAATGGTCGCCGCCGTCTCGGCGCCGTGCGACGTACGCACCAGATGGAGGCAGAGATCGATGCCGGCCGCCGTGCCCGCCGAGGTCCAGATGTTGTCGTCGTGGAGGAAGAGGGCATCCGGCACCACGGTCACCCGGGGGTGGTGGGTGCTGAGGAGCTCGGTGAGATTCCAGTGGGTGACGGCGCGGCGGCCGTCCAGGAGTCCCGCCTGGGCGAGGGTGAACGCTCCTCCGCAGAGCGCGGCGAGGGGGGTGCCCCGGCTGTGGGCGCTGCGAAGCGCTTCGAGTACCGGCTCCGGGGCGGGCGTCAGGTGGTCGTCGAGACCGGGAACCACGATCAGATCGGCGCGGTCGAGCCAGGCCAGTGTGCGGTCGGGGGTGAGCGACAGTCCGCCGCGGAGCGGGACGGGTGCCGGATCGGCGGCTACCCGGCGCAGGTCGAAGGCGGGGACTCCCCGGTCGGTACGGTCCACGCCCCACACCTCCGTGATGACCGAGACGTCGAACGCGCGGACCCCGGGGAACGCGACCAGGGCGATGCGGGAGGGGCGGTGCTGCGGCGACACGTTCATGGTGGCAGTAAAGCATCGGTCGATGACTTTCCGACCTCTGGGAGCCGGCCCTTCGCAGGGGGAGGCTGGTGGGCATGGAGATCGCAGAGAACGCAGCGCTCGTCGTCGTGGACGTACAGCGGGGATTCGAGGAGGACGCCTACTGGGGTCCGCGGAACAACCCGGAGGCGGACCGGAACATCGCCGGGCTCATCGACGCCTGGCAGGCGAGCGGCCGTCCCGTCGTGTTCGTCCGGCACGACTCGCCCAAGCCGGATTCGCCCCTGCGCGTGGGGTGTGCGGGGAACGGGTTCAAGGAGTACGTCGAGGAGCGGCGCGGAAAGGGGCACGGCGCCGAGCTGTTCCTGACGAAGTCGGTGAACTCCGCCTTCTACGGGACGCCGGATCTGGACGCCTGGCTCAAGGAGGCCGGGGTGCGGCAGATCGTGGTGGCCGGGATCCAGACCAATATGTGCGCGGAGACGACGGCTCGCATGGGCGGGAACCTCGGGTACGACGTGTACTTCGCGTTCGACGCGACGTACACCTTCGACCAGGAGGGCCCGTGGGGCTGGCGGCTGAGCGCGGACGAGGTGGCGCGGGCCACCGCCGTGACGTTGCACGGCGGTGGGTTCGCGAGTGTGGTGCGCAGTGCCGAGCTGGTCGCCGCAGTGAAGTAGTGGTGCGAACCGGCACGTGGTGCCGCGGATCAGCCGTTGCCGGAGGCCAGCTCGCGGCTGCGGTCGCGGGCTGCCTCGAGGGCGGCGATGAGGGCGGCGCGCACGCCGTGGTTCTCCAGCTCGCGGATGGCGCTGATGGTGGTGCCGGCCGGGCTGGTGACGGCCTCGCGGAGCTTGACCGGGTGCTCGCCGCTGTCCCGGAGCATGATCGCGGCACCGATGGCGGCCTGGACGATCAGGTCGTGGGCCTGGGCGCGGGGCAGGCCCAGCAGGATGCCGGCGTCCGTCATGGCCTCGACGAGGAAGTAGAAGTACGCGGGTCCCGAGCCGGAGAGCGCGGTGGCCGCGTCCTGCTGCGACTCGGGGACGCGCAGGGTCTTACCGACACCGCCGAAGATCGTCTCGGCGTGGCCGAGGTGCTCAGGGGTGGCGTGGCTGCCCGCGGAGATGACGGACATGCCCTCGTCCACGACGACCGGCGTGTTCGGCATGACGCGCACGACCGGGGTGCCGTCGGCGAGGCGCTCCTCGATGAACGCGGTCGGGATGCCGGCGGCGGCGCTGATGACGAGCCGGTCGGCGGTGGCGTGCGGGGCGAGTTCGTCGAGGAGCTTGCCCATGTCCTGGGGCTTGACCGCGAGGATGAGGATGTCCGCGCTCTTGGCCGCCTCGGCGTTGGTGACGGCCTCGACGCCGTAGCGGGTGCGGAGCTCCTCCGCGCGCTCGGAGCGGCGGGTCGTCACCAGCAGGTCGGGGGCGCGCCAACCGGCCCGGATCATGCCGCTGAGCAGTGCCTCGCCGATCTTTCCTGTACCGAGGACTGCGACTGTCTGGGTCATGCGGTTCACCCTCCGGATGGCGGTACGCGTCGTTGCCGCCATCCTCGCACCGGGTCGTCAGCCGGTGCGGCGGCGGAGGGTGGCGGCGCCGAGACAGAGGACGAGCAGGGCGCACCCCGCGACGATCAGGATGTCGCGGTAGAAGTCGGTGGTGACGTCCGTGTGGGTGAGGACCTGGTTCATCCCGTCGACGGCGTACGACATCGGCATGACGTTCGAGACGGCTTCGAGGACGGGGTGCATCCGGTCGCGCGGGGTGAACAGGCCGCACAGCAGCAGCTGAGGGAAGATCACGGCCGGCATGAACTGGACCGCCTGGAACTCGGAGGCGGCGAAGGCCGAGACGAACAGGCCGAGCGCTGTGCCGAGCAGGGCGTCGAGCAGGGCGACCAGGAGCAGCAGCCAGGGTGATCCGCCGACGTCCAGGCCGAGCACCCACACGGAGAGTGCAGTGGCCAGGACGGACTGGGCGACCGCGACGGCGCCGAAGGCCAGCGCGTATCCGGCGATCAGGTCGCCCTTGCCGAGGGGCATGGCGAGCAGTCGTTCGAGGGTGCCCGAGGTGCGCTCGCGGAGGGTGGCGATCGAGGTCACCAGGAACATCGTGATCAGCGGGAAGATGCCGAGCAGTGAGGCGCCGATGGCGTCGAAGGTCTGCGGGCTCGCGTCGAAGACGTAGCGGAGCAGCGTGATCATCAGGACCGGGACGATCAGCAGCAGCGCGATGGTGCGGGGGTCGTGCCGGAGTTGGCGCAGCACGCGGGCGGCGGTGGCCAGGGTACGGGCGGGGCTCAGCGGCCGGGGGGCGGGCGTGGTGGCCGTGGTGCTCATCGGGTCGCCTCCTTGCGGGCGGTGGCGGCCGCCTCGTCGACGAGGTGGAGGAAGGCCTCCTCGACGGTGGCCGAGCCGGTGCGGGTGCGGAGGGCGTCGGGGGTGTCCGCCGCGAGGACGGTTCCCTCGCGCATGAGCAGCAGCCTGTGGCAGCGCTCGGCCTCGTCCATGACGTGGGAGGACACGAGGATCGTGGTGCCGCGGTCGGCGGCGAGGGTGTGGAGGAGGTTCCACAGATCGCGGCGCAGCACGGGGTCGAGGCCGACGGTCGGTTCGTCGAGTACGAGGAGTTCGGGTGTGCCGAGCAGGGCGACGGCGAGCGAGACACGGCTGAGCTGGCCGCCGGAGAGGTTTCCGGCGAGGGCGTCCGCGCGGGTGGTGAGGTCGACGTCCTGGATGACGCGGGTGACGGTTTCCCTGCGGGAGTCACGGTGGGCGCGCCCGGGCAGCAGCACCGCCGCGAAGTAGTCGAGGTTCTGGCGGACGGTGAGGTCGGAGTAGACCGAGGGGGCCTGGGTGACGTAGCCGACGCGGGGGCGCAGGGCCGGGTGGCCGGCAGGGAGGCCGAGGACGTCGAGGGTTCCGCCGACCTTCGCCTGGGTGCCGACGACGGCACGCATGAGCGTGGACTTGCCGCAGCCGGAGGGGCCGAGGAGGCCGGTGATCCTGCCCGGCTCGACGGTGAAGTCGAGGCTGCGCAGGACGGTGCGGTCGCCCCGCTCGACGGTGAGGGCGCGGGCCTCGACGGCCCCCGGCGGTGCGGCGCCTTGGGAATTCATCATGTGATGAATATTGATCCCGGTGAGGTCCTTCGTCAAGGGAGCGGAGCGTCGAGGACGCGGGTTCGCCCCGCCAGGAGGTCGGCACGCCAAAGGCAGTACGTGGCTCGGGGCGCGGGTGGCTTACGGCTGCCGCTCTTCGCCGCCGACCTCCCGGCGGCCCGCGGAAGAGCTCATCCCGATACGGACGCTGGTGCCGCTGTGGCGCGGGCATCGCGGCGAGGGGGTGGCGCCGGGAGCGACGGCCGCCACCGTCGTGGTGACGAGCCTGTTCGAGGGGGTGCTGGTGGGGCTGCTGCCGGCGGTCACCAGGACCGCTCGGGACATCAGCCCTGTGCACGTGGAGGAGGTGGACGAGGACGCCGGCGGTGCGCTGCGGGTGCCGGGCCGTGTCACGTTGCTGCGGCTGCGGCTGCGGCTGCGGCTGCCGAGGCTGCTGGACGCCCCGGGACGCCCTGCCGCGCGGACGGAAGGTGGAGCTGGATCCGTCCGGGCCGCGGCACACCGGCCACGCGTGCGCCGCCGGGTCCGAGGGGTGGGTCGGAGACCCCACTGCTGGCGCGGTCTACGGGCTGCTCGCGCCGGCGGCGGTTCGCCGCGCCGGACCGCCGCCGGGCTACGCGCGCCCCGGGCGCTTCCCCTTGCCGCTCCTGCGGGCCGCCGGGTTACCGGTGCGGGCCGAACGCCGCTTCACGTACTGGGCGAGCGCCGTCTCGTACTCGGTACGCCGCAGCTTCTCGCCCGGTGCCTCGATGAGCGAGCGGAAGAAGTAGGCGAGGAGCGAACCGATGAAGCCGATCGACTTCAGGCCCCGCAGGCTGTCCTCGCGGGACGGGTCGGACGGTCGGCGGCCGAACCCCTCCCAGGTCCTGCGGAACGCGATGGCGCTGCAGACCGCGAACATCAGCACGACGAGCATGCCGACGAGGCCGCCGACGTCGGCGATCTCCAGGCCCTCGTACGCGAAGCGCAGGACGAAGCACGCGGCCACGGCCGCCGCGAGCGAGCCGACGCTGGCCCCGGCGCGCCGCAGCCCGTAGCCCCCGTCGTGGTCGACCCAGGTCGTACCGAAGAAACGCAGGGGCTCGGGCTGCGGCCCTGGTGCGGTGCCGCCGGGCGGCGTACTGCCGGAGGGCGTGCCGGATGCTTCGCTGTTCTCGCTCACGGAATCGATTATCCCCGGGCGGGCACCGTACGGGTCAGTCGCAGCGCGGGGCGATGTACCCGTCACTGCCCGTGTGGACATAGGCGTCCGCCACGAACTCCCCGCCGGCGATGTTGTCCCAGAGGTTCGACGTGCCGTACGGACCGGTGACCCGCTCCCCCGGCTTCTGGCAGTAGACCGGGACGCTCATGCCGTACGGAAGGGTCCGGACGATCCCGTACTGCGTGCCCGGTCCCTTGCGGACGTTGACGCGGTACCCGGGAGCGATCGGGTACCGGGCGACGCCCACCGCGAGCGTCACCACCCCCTGCTCGCCCCGCTCGTCCGCCGCCGCGCTGTCCGCGATACCGGTGTTCTCCCCAACGCCCATGAAGGCCTCCCCCGTTGAAATGACGCGTACGACGCGCAGGCTAACAAGCCCCACGCTGCTCGCACGCACCATCGACTAGGCTCCGTGCGTCGCGCTTGCGCACGAACACACGGGGGTGGGCGATGCCGCCGCTGCGAGGGACCGGATCACATCCGGAAGCGGAGCATCCTGAGTACGCAGGGCAGTACCGGCTGGAGGCATGTCTCGGGGCGGGCGGCATGGGCGTGGTGCATCTGGCCCGCTCCCCTTCCGGGCTGCAGCTCGCGGTCAAGGTGGTGCACCGCCAGCATGCCGCGGACCCTGAGTTCAGGGCCCGGTTCCGGCAGGAGGTGGCGGCGGCCCGGCGGGTCAGCGGCGCGTTCACCGCGCCGGTCGTGGACGCCGATCCGACCGCCGCGCTGCCCTGGATGGCCACCCTGTACGTGCCCGGCCCGACGCTGTCCGCACAGGTGAAGCGGAACGGGCCGATGAGCCCCGCCGAACTGCGCAGGCTGACGGCCAGCCTCGCCGAGGCGCTGCGCGACATCCACCGGGCCGGAGTCATCCACCGGGATCTGAAGCCGAGCAACGTGCTGCTTCCCGACTCCGGGCCCAAGGTCATCGACTTCGGGATCTCCCGGCCCTACGACAGCGACCTGCGCACCGAGACGGGCAAGCTGATCGGCTCGCCGCCGTACATGGCGCCCGAGCAGTTCCAGCGGCCCCGGGAGGTCGGGCCCGCCGCGGACGTCTTCGCGCTGGGCGCGGTCCTGGTCCACGCGGCGACCGGCCGCGGGCCCTTCGACTCGGACAGCCCGTACATCGTGGCGTACCAGGTGGTGCACGACGAGGCCGATCTGACCGGGGTGCCCGGGGACCTCGCCGGGCTGGTCGGACGCTGCCTGGCGAAGGACCCGGCGGAGCGTCCCACCCCGGACGAGATCATGGCGGCGCTGCACCCCCCGTCGTACGAGGCCGCGGCGTTCATTCCGGCCCAGCGGCGACCGGCCGCGTCGGCCGTCACCGGGACCGGGGACGCGGCGGACGGACCCACCCATGTGCGGGCGGCGGACGGGCTGCCCTCCCGGGCCGGTGGAGTCCGGCGGCGTACGGTGCGCCGGCTCGCGGCCGCCGCGGCGGTCCTCGCGCTGGTCGCCGGATGTGTGTGGGCGGCCGGGGCCCTCGGCGGATCCCCGGCACCGGACGCGACGGACTCCGGTGGGAAGGAGGAGCGGCCGCCGGCCTTCGTCCCCTGGCAGACGACGCTGCGGTCCCCGAGCGGCTCCACGCCGTCGTGCTCCCCGGGCGGCGAGGCGCTGTACTGCGTCGCGGCAGGTTTCGGCACGGCGCGGCTGGATCCGTCGGACGGCCGGGTGGTCTGGTCGCGCCGGGACGCCTCGCCCGAGGCCCCCGAGCTGGGGACGGCGCCCGACGGCACGGCGTACACCGCCGAACCGGGCGGCAGACTCCTGGCGTACGCCCCCGGCCGGGCCGCGACACTGTGGGAGACGGGTCTCTCCGCCTACCTGGACGTCCCCTTCCCGGCGGGTGACACGCTGCTGATGGCCGGGCGGGACGGCACCACCCGGGGACTCGACGCGAGGACCGGTGCG
Organism: Streptomyces clavifer; assembly: GCF_036345975.1. NCBI lineage: Bacteria > Bacillati > Actinomycetota > Actinomycetes > Kitasatosporales > Streptomycetaceae > Streptomyces > Streptomyces clavifer. The sequence continues at coordinate 3,386,471 of NZ_CP107793.1, forward strand.
TCCCGCTGGCGGCACGCCGTCCCCGGCCACCAGCAGCCGGGCTACGCGCTGTACGACGGCGGGACCGGGCTCGCCTACGCCTTCGAGCACTCCGCGGACGGGGCCACCACCCTCGTCACCGCGGTCGAGGCGCGGACGGGACGCACGGACTGGCAGCACCGGCTGGACGGGATGCTCACCCCGGCCGGGACCGCCGGCGGGTCGCTCCTACTGACCTCGATGAACGGCAGCGCCCTGACCACCGGGCTGGTCCGCTACGACCCGGTGCCGCGGAACGCGACGCCGCTTCCGCTGCCCTACCGGATGAACGCGCCGGAGGTCGTGGTGGCCGGCACCACCGCCTTCCTGCTGGAACGCGGTGGCGCGCTGCTGGCCGTCGACATCCGTCCCGGCGCGGCGACGGCCGAACGGTGGCGGCTGGAGACGGCCGTCGGCCTGACGTCGACGCCGGTCCTCGGCGCGGGGGACCGCCTGTACTTCTCGGCGGCCGACGGGCGGCTGCTGGCCGTCGACACGGAGCGCGGGACGCTGCTCGGCCAGACCCGCCCGCGGCTGAGAGCGGGGAAGCTCGGTCACGCCTCGTCGCTGCCCGCTCCCGTGGTCCTCGGCCGGAGCGTCGTCGCGACGGCCCCGGACGGATCCGTCTTCGCCGTGGACGCGGACGACCCCGCCCGCTGGTGAGTGACCAGGGGCGGGGCCGGACGGGGCTGCCGGGGTGTCAGCCGAGCTTGGAGACGTCGCGGACCGCGCCGCGGTCCGCACTCGTCGCCATCGCCGCGTAGGCGCGCAGGGCGGCCGAGACCTTGCGGTCACGGTCCTTCGGCGCGTACACCCCGTTCAGCGCCTCGCGGCGGGTGGCGAGCTCGGCGTCGGGGACGAGGAGTTCGATCGATCGGTTGGGGATGTCGATCCGGATCCGGTCGCCGTCCTCGACCAGCGCGATCGTGCCGCCGGACGCCGCCTCCGGCGACGCGTGGCCGATCGACAGCCCGGACGTGCCGCCGGAGAAGCGGCCGTCGGTGACCAGGGCGCAGCTCTTGCCGAGCCCGCGGCCCTTCAGGAACGACGTCGGGTAGAGCATCTCCTGCATGCCGGGACCGCCGCGCGGGCCCTCGTAGCGGATGACGACGACGTCGCCCTCCTTGATCTCCTTGCGGAGGATCTTGTCGACGGCGGCGTCCTGCGACTCGCAGACGACGGCCGGACCCTCGAAGGTCCAGATCGACTCGTCGACGCCCGCGGTCTTCACGACGCAGCCGTCCTCGGCGAGGTTTCCCTTGAGGACGGCGAGGCCGCCGTCCTTGGAGTACGCGTGCTCCATGTCGCGGATGCAGCCGCCGGCCGCGTCCAGGTCCAGGGTGTCCCACCGCTCGGACTGCGAGAAGGCGGTCGCGGAGCGCACGCAGCCGGGGGCCGCGTGCCAGAGCTCGATGGCCTCGGGCGACGGGGAGCCGCCGCGGATGTCCCAGTTCTTGAGCCACTCGGCGAGGGTGTCGGAGTGGACCGAGTGCACGTCCTCGTTGAGGAGACCGCCGCGGTGCAGCTCACCCAGCAGGGCGGGGATGCCGCCCGCCCGGTGGACGTCCTCCATGTAGTACGTGCCGCCGGGGGCCACGTTGGGAGCGACCTTCGACAGGCAGGGCACGCGGCGCGAGACCTCGTTGATGTCGTCGAGGTCGTAGTCGAGCTCGGCCTCCTGCGCCGCGGCGAGCAGGTGCAGGATCGTGTTGGTCGAGCCGCCCATGGCGATGTCGAGCGCCATGGCGTTGTCGAACGCGGCGCGGGTGCCGATGGCCCGCGGCAGGACGGTCTCGTCGTCCTGCTCGTAGTAGCGCCTGGTGATCTCCACGACCGTGCGGCCCGCGTCCTCGTACAGCGCCTTGCGGGCGGTGTGCGTGGCGAGGACGGAACCGTTGCCGGGGAGGGAGAGGCCGAGGACCTCGGTCAGGCAGTTCATCGAGTTGGCCGTGAACATGCCGGAACAGCTGCCGCAGGTGGGGCAGGCGTTCTCCTCGATGCGGAGGATGTCCTCGTCGGAGATGCTTTCGTCGACCGCGTCGCTGATCGCGTTGACCAGGTCGAGCTTGCGGACCGTGCCGTCGACGAGGGTGGCCTTGCCGGCCTCCATCGGACCGCCGGAGACGAAGACCGTCGGGATGTTGAGGCGCATCGCGGCCATCAGCATGCCGGGCGTGATCTTGTCGCAGTTGGAGATGCAGATCAGGGCGTCGGCGCAGTGGGCCTCGACCATGTACTCGACGCTGTCCGCGATGAGGTCGCGGGAGGGAAGGCTGTACAGCATCCCGCCGTGCCCCATGGCGATGCCGTCGTCCACCGCGATCGTGTTGAACTCGCGGGGCACCGCGCCCGCCGCCTTGATCGCCTCGGAGACGATCCGGCCGACGGGGGCGAGGTGGGTGTGGCCCGGGACGAACTCGGTGAAGGAGTTGGCCACCGCGATGATCGGCTTACCGATGTCCTCACTGGCTACGCCGGACGCCCGCATAAGGGCGCGGGCGCCCGCCATGTTGCGGCCGTGGGTGACAGTGCGGGACCTCAGCTGGGGCATCGTCGCTCGCTCCTTCGACAGAAAAGACTGTCTCCGAGCGTACGCCTCGCTCCAGGATCTGGACAATGTGTCCGGATTTCGGGACACAGTGCCCTGTGTCCGGGCGGGGCGGCGCGCCGCGGCACGGTGCCTACGGGGCGTCCCGCTCCGTGAGGTACCGCTGGAGCGTCGGGGCCGCCATGGCGATGATCTTCTCCGGGTCCGCCGAGGCCAGGGGCTCCGCCCGGAGCACGTACCGGAGGATCGCGATCCCGATCATGTGCGAAGCCGCCATCTCGGCGCGGAAGGTCGGATCGGGCACGTCCAGGTCCGCCGCGATCCGCTCCAGCAGCCGCCGCAGCACGAAACCGCGCAGCACCTTCGCCGCGGCCTCGTGGGTGAGCGCGGAGCGCAGGATCGCCAACAGGGGGGCCCGGGTCGCCGGGTCCTCCCACACGCCGATGAAGGTGCGGGCCAGCCGCTCCCCCATGCTCTCCACGGGGCCGGCGAGGATGTCCGGGACGACGAGCGCGGGCTCGAAGGAGACCTCGATGGCCGCCGCGAAGACCTCGTCCTTCGTGCCGAAGTAGTGGTGCACCAGGGCCGCGTCCACGCCGGCCTCCTTGGCGATGCCCCTGATCGACGTCTTGTCGTAGCCGCGCCCGGCGAATTCCGTACGGGCCGCCGCGAGGATCCGGGTCCTGGCGTCGGGGCCCGTGCTCGTCGCCGCGCCGGAGGGGCGCCCCCGGCGCCGGGGGGCCCGGCCCTCGGGTCCTTCGGGCGTCACGAGCGGGGAGCCCGCGCCGAGGACGCCAGGTGGAGCCGGGTGAAGGCGAGGGCCTCCGCCAGGTCGGCCTCGCGTTCGGCCGACGACATGGCGCGGCGCGTGTTGACCTCGATGACCACGTGCCCGTCGAACGCCGTCCGGGCCAGTCGCTCCAGCAGCTCCGCGCAGGGCTGGTCGCCCCGGCCCGGCACCAGGTGCTCGTCCTTGCTGGAACCCTTGCCGTCGGCGAGGTGGACGTGGGCGAGCCGGTCGCCCATCCGGTCCACCATCGCCATGCTGTCGGTCCGCGCGGTCGCGGTGTGCGAGAGGTCCACGGTGAAGTGCCGGTAGTCGTGCCGGGTGACGTCCCAGTCGGGGGCGTACGCGAGCATCTCGCGGTCCCGGTAGCGCCACGGGTACATGTTCTCGACGGCGAAGCGCACGTCGGTCTCGTCCGCCATGCGCCAGATTCCGGTCACGAAGTCCCGCGCGTAGTTGCGCTGCCAACGGAACGGCGGGTGGACGACCACGGTCGACGCCCCGAGCTTCTCCGCCGCCGCCCTGGCACGCTGGAGCTTCACCCAGGGGTCGGTGGACCAGACCCGCTGCGTGATCAGCAGACAGGGGGCGTGCACGGCGAGGACCGGCACTCCGTGATAGTCCGAAAGACGCTTCAGCGCCTCGATGTCCTGGCTGACGGGATCGGTCCAGACCATGACCTCGACACCGTCGTAGCCCAGGCGCGCAGCGATCTCGAAGGCCGTCGCCGTCGACTCCGGATAGACGGAGGCCGTCGACAGGGCGACCTTCGCATCCGGGATGCGCACCACTGGATCTGCCACGTGGACAGGGTACGGGCAGTGGTACGCGTCGCCGCGGGGCCCCGGCCGAAAGTGAGAAGGCCCATGGGGCGGATACGGCGGTCAGGTGAGGGCGGCCCGTATAGGCGGGAGGTGGTCCAGGCGGCGCAGGATGACCCCCTCGCGCAGCGCCCAGGGACAGATCTCCAGCTCCTCGACCCCGAACAGGTCCATCGCCGCCTCGGCGACCAGTGCCCCCGCGAGCAGCTGTGCGGCGCGCCCCTCGGTGACCCCGGGCAGGGTGCTGCGCTGCTCGACGGTCATCGCCGACAGCTTCGGCACCCACTCCTCCAGGGCCTTGCGGGTGAGAACACGCTGCACGTACAGGCCTTCGGCGGAGCGTGGGGCGCCGGCGATCCTGGCGAGCTGCTTGAAGGTCTTGGAGGTGCCGACCACGTGGTCGGGCGGCCCGAGGCGGGTGAACTCACCGACCGTCCGGGCGATGCAGGTGCGGATGTGCCGGCGCAGCGCCCGTACGGCCGTGGGGTCCGCGGTGTCGCCCGGCAGCCAGCTCGCGGTGAGCCGCCCGGCTCCGAGCGGCAGCGAGACGGCGGCGTCGGGCTCCTCGTCCAGCCCGTACCCGACCTCCAGGGACCCGCCGCCGATGTCCAGGACCAGCAGCTTCCCCGCCGACCAGCCGAACCAGCGGCGGGCGGCCAGGAAGGTGAGCCGCGCCTCCTCCTCACCGCTGAGGACGGCGAGGGCCACGCCCGTCTCGTCCTGTACACGGGTCAGCACCTCGTCCGCGTTGGTCGCCTCGCGCACGGCGGAGGTGGCGAAGGCCAGCACGTCCTCGCAGCCCTTGTCCTCGGCGGCCCCGAGCGCGTCGGTGATCGTCGACACCAGGCGGTCGACCCCCGCGGGGCCGATCGCTCCTTCGGGATCGAGCAGTTCGGCCAGCCGAAGTTCCGCCTTGTGCGAGTGCGCGGGCAGCGGGCGGGCACCGGGGTGCGCGTCGACCACCAGCAGATGAACCGTGTTCGACCCCACGTCGAGGACTCCGAGTCTCATACCGGAACGCTACTGCCGCCGCGGACTTACTCTTGGCGCGTGCCAAAGACGAAAAAGGCGAAGCCGGACAAAGTCACGAAGAAGCAGAAAACGAAGCAGGAGATGCAGCAGCCGGAAGCAACAGGGCCGCACGGGCCCGACGAGAAGGGGCTCGACTTCGCGCGGGCCTGGGTCGAGTTCCCGGACCCCGCCGACGACGAGCAGGTCTTCCGCTGCGATCTGACATGGCTCACGTCCCGGTGGACGTGCATCTTCGGCAGCGGCTGCCAGGGCATCCAGGCGGGCCGGGCGGACGACGGATGCTGCACCCTGGGCGCCCACTTCTCCGACAAGGACGACGAGAAGCGGGTGGCCGGGCACGTCGCGCGGCTCACCCCGGACCTGTGGCAGTTCCACGACGTCGGCACGAAGACGGGCTGGGTCGGCGTCGACGAGGACGGCGAACGCCAGACGCGGCGCTGGGAGGGCTCCTGCATCTTCCAGAACCGGCCCGGGTTCGAGGGCGGCGCGGGCTGCTCGCTGCACATCCTGGCCCTGCGTGAGGGCAAGGAGCCGCTGGAGACGAAGCCCGACGTGTGCTGGCAGCTGCCGGTCCGGCGTACGTACGACTGGATCGACCGGCCCGACGACACACGCGTGCTCCAGATCTCGATCGGGGAGTACGACCGCCGGGGCTGGGGCCCGGGCGGTCACGACCTGCACTGGTGGTGCACGTCGGCGACGTCCGCGCACGGGGCCGGGGACCCGGTCTACGTGACCTACCGCCCCGAGCTCACCGAACTGATGGGTGAGGAGGCGTACGAGCGGCTGACCGAGCTGTGCGAGCAGCGGCTGGCGTCGCTGCTGCCGATGGCACCGCATCCGGCGGATCCGGCCTGACCGGAGCGGTGTGCCACGCCCGGGCTTCGGGCCGGCGCCCCGGCTTCCTTTCCGCTCGCCGGTTCCGTGCACCGGCCCGCCGTGACGGCGGCCCGGTGTGTGAGGGACGTCCGCTCCCCCGCGCACCGGGCCGCCGTCTCGCTGTGCGTCAGTCCGCGGAGTCCGGTGACGGCTCGCCCGGCCCCTCCGTCGGACCGGACGGCGCGGGGGTGGGGGACGCCTCGGTCGGGGACGGCGTGGGACCGGGCGAGCCCGGCGGGCTCGTCGGCGGATCGGTCGGGGACGGCGTCGGCTCCGGAGTGGGGTCCGGGGACGGGCCCGGCGACGGAGGCGGGGACGACGGCGACGGACCGGGCGGACCCGACGGATCCGGAGCAGGGTCCGGGCCTCCGTCGGGCGGTGCCGCGACGCCGTACCCCGTGACCGCGACCGCCGAGCCCGACGGGGCGAACACGACCCGTGCGCTCCACGGGCCCTCCGGTTCGGCCGCCTCGTTCACGAGCACCCGGACGGTGACGCTCCGCCCGGGGGCGAGCGTGCCGGACGAACGGCTGAGGTGCAGCCACGGAGCCTTCACCCGGGCCGACCAGGCGACGGCTTCGTCACCGGTCGCCGTCAGCGTGATCGTCGTACGGCCGCCGGAGGAACGGGCCACGATCCGGATCGCGTCGGAGGCGTGCGGACCGCCCCCGGCGCTGATCACCTCGGCCGTGACGTCCGGCCTCCGGGCGGCGTCCGTGAAGCGGTGGTTACTGTCGGGGCGGGCGTTGCCCGCGTTCTCGTAGGGGCCGTTCGGCTCTCCGGCGAGGCCGGAGGCGTCCCCCGCCTCCGTCGCCGTGACCGAGGTGCCGTCGCGGCCCTCCCCGGTCGGCGGTGCGCCGCGGTAGGCCGCCCACAGGGCGATCACGGGGGCCGCGACCACCGTCGCCACCACCGTCGTCGTCACCACCCGTGCGCGCAGCCGGTCCCGGCGCGCGGCATGGTCCTTCGGGTCCAGCGGGAAACCCGTCCGGCCGAAGCGCGGGCCGGCCGGACGGGCCCGTCTGGCGTGGGCCAGTGCGACGTGGACCGAGGGGCGGGGCGCCTCGACGACGGGCAGCACGGCGACCCGGTGGACTCCCGCGCCGGGCCACGGCCCGGTGGCACCGGCCCGCTCGGCGGCGCGGCGGCAGCGGGGGCAGTCGTCGACGTGCCGCACGAGCTCCCGGCGCAGGGCCGCGGAGAGCAGCGCCTGGTGGGTGCCGGTGAGCCGGGCGACCGTGGGGCAGTTCCCCGACTCGACGACGGCGAGGGCGGCGCGGGTGCGCTCCACCTCGCAGGCCGCCGCGGCCAGGAGTTCCCGGGCGTCGGCCGGTTCGAGGCCGAGGACGGCGGCGACGGCGCGGGGGGTGAGCCGGTGGCGTACGGCGAGCTCCAGCGCCTCGCGCTGCTCGGGGGTGGTGCCCGCGGCCTCCGGCCAGGCCAGCTGTGCCAGCTCGCGCCTGCGCGCCTCGGCCGCCGGGGACTCGGCGGGATCCGGGGCGAGCGCCTCCTCCGGAGTGCCGCGGGAGCCGGCCGCGGAGGCCGCAGGCGGGGCCGGGGCCGGTGGGGTCCGGCGGTGGGCCTGGCGGCCCCGCCTCTGTTCCGTGAGCGCGCGCAGACAGGTCCACCTGGCCAGGGCGTAGAGCCAGGATTTACGTTCCGCCTCGGCCGGGGGGCACCGGCCGTCCTGCCGTTCCGCGATCGCCAGGAGCGAGCCGAGCGCCTCGGTCGCCGCCTCGTGGTCGCACAGCACGGAGAGGCAGTAGGTGAACAGGCCGTCGAGGTACGGCTCGAAACGTGCCGCCGGCAGCTGGGCCGACGGGCGGGGCACGCGGCGGTGCGCCCGGTGTGCGCCGGTGGTGCGTCCGTGGGTCTCCAGCCTGCTGCTCGTCACGTGGCGACCGTAGGCAGACGAGGGCGCCTCCCTGGGGGCCCTTTCCCGCATTTAATCCTTATGAGTGAAGGTATCCCCCGAAAGAGGACAGGAATCCCAGAATTCCACCGGTCTCCTGCATCGGGCACCTGTTCGCCTCCCGTGCCCGTGGTCGGCGGTGTCGGACCCCACCTATACGGTGACGCCATGGCTGCCCGTACGAAATCCGCGAAGGACCGGCCGTCCTACCGCTGCACCGAATGCGGCTGGACGACCGCCAAGTGGCTCGGCCGCTGCCCGGAGTGCCAGGCCTGGGGGACGGTCGAGGAATTCGGCGGTGCCCCCGCGATCCGCACCACCGCGGCCGGCCGCGTCTCCACCGCCGCCCTGCCCATCGGCCAGGTCGACAGCCGGCAGGCCACGGCGCGCTCGACCGGTGTCGGAGAGCTGGACCGGGTGCTGGGCGGCGGACTCGTGCCCGGCGCCGTCGTGCTGTTCGCGGGCGAGCCCGGCGTCGGCAAGTCGACGCTCCTGCTGGACGTGGCGGCCAAGGCGGCGACCGAGGACCACCGCACCCTCTACGTCACGGCCGAGGAGTCCGCCAGCCAGGTGCGGATGCGGGCCGACCGGATCAAGGCGATCAACGACCACCTGTATCTGGCCGCGGAGACCGATCTGTCGGCGGTTCTCGGGCATCTGGACGCGGTCAAACCGTCCCTCCTGGTCCTCGACTCCGTACAGACCGTCGCCTCTCCGGAGATCGACGGCGCACCCGGGGGCATGGCGCAGGTCCGCGAAGTCGCGGGAGCGCTCATCCGGGCCTCGAAGGAGCGCGGCATGTCGACGCTCCTGGTCGGCCACGTCACCAAGGACGGTGCCATCGCGGGGCCCCGGCTCCTGGAGCACCTCGTCGACGTGGTGCTGTCCTTCGAGGGCGACCGGCATGCGCGCCTCCGCCTCGTGCGGGGGGTGAAGAACAGGTACGGGGCCACGGACGAGGTCGGCTGCTTCGAGCTGCACGACGAGGGCATCACCGGCCTCGCCGACCCCTCCGGCCTCTTCCTCACCCGGCGCGACGAGCCGGTTCCCGGCACCTGCCTGACGGTCACCCTGGAGGGCAAGCGCCCCCTGGTCGCCGAGGTGCAGGCACTGACGGTCGACTCGCAGATCCCCTCGCCCCGGCGCACCACCTCGGGGCTGGAGACCTCCCGGGTCTCGATGATGCTGGCCGTCCTGGAGCAGCGGGGCCGGATCAGCGCGCTCGGCAAGCGGGACATCTACAGCGCGACGGTGGGCGGCGTGAAGCTCACCGAGCCGGCCGCGGACCTCGCCATCGCCCTGGCGCTGGCCAGTGCGGCGAGCGACACACCCCTCCCGAAGAACCTGGTCGCGATCGGCGAAGTGGGCCTCGCGGGCGAGGTCAGAAGGGTCACCGGGGTGCAGCGCCGGCTTGCGGAGGCGTACCGTCTCGGGTTCAAGCACGCCCTGGTTCCGAGGGACCCGGGGCAGGTCCCCGCCGGTATGAAGGTCACAGAAGTCGCCGACATGGGCGATGCTCTGAGAGTCCTCCCCCGCCGGTCTCGCCCGGACGGACCACAGGAGGACGGCGCACGCCGGTAGACTTTGCCCTGGTCTCGCCCGCCCGTACGAACGGCATGAGGGAATCAGGGCACCGTAAACCTGTGACCGGAGGAGTGCAGTGGCAGCCAACGACCGGGCAGCAACGCCCGGAAAGTCCGGCCAAGGCACGGGTAACGAGTGGCTGATGCGCGCCTCGTTGAGCGCGGTCGCGCCCGGACAGCCCCTCCGTGACGGCCTGGAGCGCATCCTCCGCGGCAACACCGGCGGGCTGATCGTGCTCGGCATGGACAAGACCGTCGAATCCATGTGTACCGGCGGCTTCGTGCTGGACGTGGAATTCACCGCGACGCGGCTGCGCGAGCTGTGCAAGCTGGACGGCGCACTGATCCTCGACAAGGACATGACCAAGATCCTGCGGGCCGGTGTACAGCTGGTCCCGGACGCCTCGATCCACACCGAGGAGACGGGCACCCGTCACCGCACGGCGGACCGGGTCTCCAAGGCGTGCGGATTCCCCGTCGTCTCGGTCTCCCAGTCGATGCATCTGATCGCGCTGTACGTGGACGGGGAGCGGCGGGTCCTGGAGGAGTCCTCCGCCATCCTGTCCCGCGCCAATCAGGCGCTCGCCACCCTGGAGCGGTACAAGCTCCGGCTGGACGAGGTCGCCGGAACGCTCTCCGCGCTGGAGATCGAGGACCTGGTGACCGTCCGCGACGTCACGGCGGTCGCGCAGCGGCTGGAGATGGTGCGCAGGATCGCGACGGAGATCGCCGAGTACGTGGTGGAGCTGGGTACCGACGGCCGGCTTCTGTCGCTCCAGCTCGACGAGTTGATCGCGGGCGTGGAGCCGGAGCGTGAGCTGGTCGTGCGCGACTACGTGCCCGAGCCGACCGCGAAGCGGTCCCGGACGGTCGCGGAGGCACTGACCGAGCTGGACGCCCTCACCCACACCGAACTGCTCGAACTCCCCGTGGTGGCGCGTGCGCTGGGGTACAGCGGCTCGCCGGAGACGCTGGACTCGGCGGTTTCCCCGCGGGGCTTCAGGCTGCTGGCGAAGGTGCCGAGGCTGCCCGGGGCGATCATCGAGCGGCTGGTGGAGCACTTCGGCGGTCTGCAGAAGCTGCTCGCCGCCAGCGTGGACGACCTGCAGACGGTGGACGGGGTCGGGGAGGCGCGGGCGCGGAGCGTGCGCGAGGGCCTCTCGCGGCTGGCGGAGTCGTCGATCCTGGAGCGGTACGTCTAGGTCGTCCCTGACCGGAGCCGGCGGGTGCCGGGGCCGCACGGTGGCCGGACCTGCTGGTTGCCGCTCCCCGTACGCCGATGCACGCCGATGCACGCCCGGCGGTCGTTGCTGTCCGCGCACGCCCGGCGCTCGTCGCTGTCAGCGCACGCCCGTCCCCCGTGACCGGACGGGTCCGGAGCGACCGTCCGCCCGGCCGAGGTGACTTCGGGGCGGAGGCGGCTCCGGTGGTGAGCACCCGCACCCTCGAAAGCGGCCCGGGCGTGGAGCCGGCCGGAGGCTGGAGCATCGCCGGAGCGGAGTCCGGCGCGCAGGGCGCCGGAGCAGGAGCCGACAGCCCCGGGATCAGTCCTTGGCGAGGACGAACGAGGCCCGCTGGACGGGCTCGCCCGGCACCTTCGCTTCCAGCAGGTACGTGCCGGGGGCCGCCTTGCCCGCAGGGGGTGTCGCACATGTGGGCGCGCTCTGCCTGCGGTCCCACTTCACGGTGTGGACGACTGTCGCGCCCGCCGGAACCCGCAGGAAGAAGGCTCCGGTCCGCGGGCAGTCCTTGGACGACCACAGCTGTTCGTCGTCGTCACCGCCCGCCTCGGTGATCGAGAGCACCGCGCTCTTCGGGCCGAAGTCGGCCTTGCAGTCGGCGGACGAGGTGTTCCTGGCGACCAGGCGGAAGACCGGCTTGTCGTCGGGCCCGTAGCTGATCTCCGTCCTGAGGCTCAACTGAAGCGCTGAAGCGGCGCAGTTGGGGAGCGATGAGCCCGCCGGCACCCGCTCAGCCGCTGTCCCGCCGCCGGTCGCGGCTCCGGTGGTCCCAGCAGATCCAGCAGATCCGGCAGATCCGGCAGATCCGGTCCCGGACGACGTGGAGCCGCCCGTCCCCGAGCCGCCCGATCCGGGCTCTCCGCCCGTCCCGGTGCCGCCCGCGCCGCCGGAAGTCCCGTCACCGCCCCCGGTCGCCCCCGACTCGTCGCGTCCGCCCGGCGGTTGGCCGACGTCCGGGCCGGAGCTGGAGGGGCCGGGCGTGATGGAGGGGGCCGGGGCCGAGTCACCGGGCTTGCCGTCGTCGCCCTTCTTCGCCTCGCCGCCACCCGAGGTGACGACCCACGCGATCAGCGCCGCGAGCAGCGCGATCACCATCGCCGCTACTGCCCTCCGACGCCAGTAGATGCTGGAGGGAAGCGGCCCGACCGGATTGCGCATAGATCCCACGGCCAGAACTCTACGAGAGTTCCGGACCAACTCCGGCCCCCACCCGCCGCTCTGATCGACAAGTTTTCCGGATCATCATCACGGAGCGGACGCTCCCGGTAACTTACGGACGCTTTGCGCTGTTTGGTCCTCCCGCTCCCGGCCCGAAGGGACAGAACGGGTGGCGTTATCACCCCGTGAACCCTTCAGCCGGGCCGACACCCCCGCAGCCGTGCCCCTCGTCCCGTCTTCCGTGTCAGGATCGTAGGTGCGATGACTGCCACGACTTCGACACAGACGCCCCCCGCCTCCCTCCACACCCCCGTCATCGGGTGGTTCGAGCAGCACGCCCGCGATCTTCCCTGGCGCCGCCCCGAAGCGGGCGCCTGGGGTGTGATGGTGAGCGAGTTCATGCTGCAGCAGACCCCGGTGAGCCGGGTCCTCCCGGTGTACGAACAATGGCTGGCCCGCTGGCCGCGCCCCGCCGACCTGGCCGCCGACGCGCCCGGTGAAGCGGTCCGCGCCTGGGGCCGGCTCGGCTACCCGCGACGCGCCCTGCGCCTGCACGGGGCCGCCCAGGCGATAGCGGAACGGCACGGTGGCGACGTGCCGAGCGAGCACGGCCAGCTGCTCGCCCTGCCCGGGATCGGCGAGTACACGGCGGCGGCCGTGGCCTCGTTCGCGTACGGACAGCGCCATGCCGTGCTCGACACGAACGTCCGCCGGGTGTTCGCCCGGGCCGCGTCCGGCATCCAGTACCCGCCGAACGCGACCACCGCGGCCGAGCGCAAGCTCGCCCGTGCCCTGCTCCCCGAGGAGGACGAGCGAGCGGCCCGCTGGGCGGCGGCCACGATGGAGCTCGGCGCGCTCGTGTGCACCGCGAAGAACGAGGACTGCACACGCTGCCCGATCGCCGGGCAGTGCGCCTGGCGGCTGGCGGGAAAGCCCGCCCACGAGGGGCCGCCGCGCCGCGGACAGACCTATGCCGGCACCGACCGGCAGGTGCGGGGCCGACTCCTCGCCGTCCTGCGCGAGTCGGTCGCACCGGTGCCGCAGTCCGCGCTGGACGCCGCGTGGGAGGAGCCGGTGCAGCGGGCGCGCGCGCTGGACGGGCTGGTCGCCGACGGCTTGGTGGAACCCCTGGCGAACGGACGGTACCGGCTTCCCCTGACCTGACACCGCACCGGCGGACCGGGCTGTCCAGCGGCTGTTACACAACCGATGGACAGCCGTGCGTCCGCGTACGGCTGCTCCGCACAACCTCGTGACAACCCCCTCGTAGCGTCATCGGCGTCGGCAACGGGACCACCTGCCGGCGGCGGCACCACGGGGATGTACGGGGACGGAGGCGGTTGTTATGGCGCAGGGCGAGGTGCTCGAATTCGAGGACTATGTACGCACCCGGCAGGACGCGCTGCTGCGCAGTGCCCGTCGGCTGGTCCCCGATCCCGTGGACGCGCAGGACCTGCTGCAGACCGCCCTGGCCCGCACCTACGGCCGCTGGGACGGCATCGCCGACAAGTCCCTGGCCGACGCCTACCTCCGACGCGTCATGATCAACACGCGTACGGAGTGGTGGCGGGCCCGCAAGCTCGAAGAGGTCCCCACCGAGCAGCTCCCCGACGCGAGCGTCGACGACGGCACCGAGCAGCGCGCCGACCGCGCCCTGCTCATGGACGTCCTCGGCGTCCTGGCTCCGAAGCAGCGCAGCGTCGTCGTGCTGCGACACTGGGAGCAGATGAGTACCGAGGAGACGGCGGCGGCGCTCGGCATGTCCGCCGGTACGGTGAAGAGCACGCTCCACCGCGCCCTGGCACGCCTGCGCCAGGAGCTGGAGGACCGTGCCGCCCGGAGCCGTGAGGCCGAGGGCGCACCGGCGCGGATACCCGCGCAGCGTGACGGGCGTCATGACGAGCGGGGGCGGGAGCGGTGCGCGGCCTGACGGGCAGCGGTGACGGCACGAGCGGAACGACCGGCCGGGGCGGCACGCTCCGGACCGGTCTGGCGGCGGGGAGTACGGCTCTGGCCGGACTCGCCGCCTTCGGGCTGTTCTGCGCCGGCTGTGCCACCGGCGGTACGGGCACCCGCGACGAGGGCCCCGCGGGCACCCAGCCGGTCGCCCGGGCCACACCGTCGACCACCGTGCCCACCGGGACGGCGAAGCCGGTCACGCGGGTGAACGCGGTACCGCTCATCAAGGCCGACGCCGAGGTGAGCCGGCAGATCAGGAACGACCTGAAGCCCTGCGCGGGCGACGAGTACCCGGTGGACACCTCGTACGGCACGCTCACCGACGGCCCGGCCGCCGACATCGTCGTCAACGTGATGACCTGCGGCGACTCGGTGGGGGTCGGCACCTATGTCTACCGGCAGCGCACGGACGGCTCGTACGAGAACGTCTTCGCCGTCGAGATACCCGCGGTCTACGGAACCATCGACCGCGGCGACCTGGTGGTGACGACCCAGGTGTACGGGTCGAAGGACGCGGTCGCCTACCCCTCCGGCGAGGACGTCATCACCTACCGCTGGGCGACCACCCGGTTCACCGAGACCGACCGGGTGCACAACGACTTCAACCGGGCCCTCGGCAACGGGGAGGGCGACCTTCCCACACCGCCGACGCCGCAGAACTGAGGACCGCCCGCATGGCCGAGACCCATGTCCTCTTCGTCGAGGACGACGACGTCATCCGCGAGGCCACGCAGCTCGCGCTGGAACGCGTCGGTTTCACGGTGACCGCGATGCCCGACGGGCTGCAGGGCCTGGAGGCCTTCCGGGCCGACCGCCCGGACATCGCACTGCTCGACGTGATGGTGCCGGGGCTGGACGGGGTCAGCCTGTGCCGCCGCATCCGGGACGAGTCGACGGTTCCCGTCATCATGCTGTCGGCGCGGGCCGACGCGATCGACGTGGTCCTCGGCCTGGAGGCCGGGGCCGACGACTACGTCACCAAGCCGTTCGACGGAGCGGTGCTGGTCGCCAGGATCCGCGCCGTGCTGCGCCGGTTCGGCCACGCCTCGGGCCCGGGGGCCCGGGGCGGTGAGACGGCCGGGAAGACGGACGGTGTCCTCGTCTTCGGCGACGTGGAGATCGACACCGAAGGCATGGAGGTGCGCCGGGCGGGTTCCCAGGTGGGTCTGACGCCCACCGAGATGCGGCTGCTGCTGGAGTTCTCCTCGGCACCCGGCACGGTGCTCTCCCGGGACAGGCTCCTGGAGCGGGTCTGGGACTACGGCTGGGGCGGTGACACCCGGGTGGTGGACGTCCACGTGCAGCGGCTGCGCACCAAGATCGGGCAGGACCGGATCGAGACGGTCCGCGGCTTCGGCTACAAGCTCCGCGCATGAGGCGGCTCGCACTGCGGACCGGTGTCCGCTGGAAGATCAGCATCGCGATCGCCGCGGTCGGCGCCCTCATCGCCCTGGCACTGAGCCTCGTCGTCCACAACGCCGCACGCGTCTCGATGCTGGAGAACGCCCGCGAGGTGCAGCTGGAACGTCTCCTCTTCGCCCAGCGGCTCTACGAGGCCCCGAACACGCAGAAGTCGTCGCCGAAATTCGGGGCGAAGCTCAACGACCCCACGCTCCCCGCCGGCCTGCGCGCACAGATCCGGGACAACCGGCGGGCCACGCACGTCGACGAGTACGCCGACGGGATCCCGGACGTCTGGGCCGCCGTACCCCTGGCCAACGGGGACGTCCTGTCGCTGCACACCCGCTTCGCCGACCGCAGTGTCGCGATCATGAGCGACCTCGACCGGGCGTTGATCATCGGCTCGGTCTCGGTCGTCTTCGGGGGCTGCGCCCTGGGGGTCCTGATCGGCGGCCAGCTGTCCCGCAGGCTGCGCAAGGCGGCGGCAGCGGCCGGCAAGGTCGCCCAGGGCAACACGGACGTGCGGGTGCGGGAGGCCGTCGGCGGTGTCGTACGGGACGAGACCGACGAACTGGCGCGCGCCGTGGACGCGCTCACGGACGCGCTGAACGAGCGGATCGAGGCGGAGCGACGGGTCACCGCGGACATCGCCCACGAGCTGCGCACTCCCGTGACCGGGCTGCTCACGGCGGCCGAGCTGCTGCCGCCGGGCAGGCCCACGGAGCTCGTGCGGGACCGGGCGCAGGCGATGCGGACGCTGGTCGAGGACGTACTCGAAGTGGCCCGGCTGGACAGTGCATCGGAACGGGCCGAGCTGCAGGAACTGCCGCTCGGCGAGTTCGTCAGCCGGCGGGTCGGGCTGCTGAGACCGGAGATCACGGTGCAGGTGGTGCACGAGTCGTGGGTGTCCACCGATCCGCGCCGCCTGGAACGCATCCTGGGCAATCTGCTGGGGAACGCCGCCAAGCACGGGGCGGGGCCGGTCGAGGTGACGGTGGAGGGCCGGGTGGTCCGGGTCCGCGATCACGGGCCCGGTTTCCCGGAGGCCCTGCTGCGGGACGGGCCGAGCCGGTTCCGTACCGGAAGCACGGACCGGGCCGGGCACGGTCACGGGCTGGGGCTGACGATCGCCGCCGGTCAGGCGCGGGTCCTGGGTGCTCGTCTGACCTTCCGCAACGCCGCGCCTGCCGGGACCGCCGACGGCACGGGCGGTGCGGTCGCCGTGCTGTGGCTCCCGGAGCACGCTCCGACGAACACCGGGAGCTTCCAGGTCCTGAGGCAGGCCGACCGGCCGTCGTGAATGCGGGAACGGGCCCCGGAGGCGATGCGCCTCCGGGGCCCGTTCCCGCACCGCACTCAGACGGACTGCGACTCCTTGGCCGCGAGCGACGGTGCGCCGCCGTCGTCGCCCGAGGGCGTCTCCGGCTTCGCGGCGCCCCGCAGCGGGACCTCCTTGACGAACAGCGCCGCCACCAGGGCCACGACCGCGACCGAACCGCCCACCAGGAAGGCGAGGTGGGTGCCCGAGGCCACGGCGGCCTCGTACGCCTCGCGCACCGCGTCCGGCAGCTTCGCCAGGCTCGCCGCCCCCAGCTGGGCGGACTCCTCGGTGGCTCCCCCGCCGCCGTGCGCCGCCATCTCGTCCTGGACCCGCCCGGTGAAGAGGGCACCCATGATCGCGACGCCGAAGGAGCTGCCGAGCGTGCGGAAGAGGGTGGTCGCCGAGGACGCGACACCCATGTCCTTGAGCTCGACGCTGTTCTGTGCGACGAGCATCGTGACCTGCATCAGGAAGCCCATGCCCGCGCCGAGCACCGCCATGTGGACACCGGAGGTGAAGCGCGTGGTGCCGGTGTCCATGGTGGAGAGCAGGAGCAGACCCGTGACCATCAGGGCGCTGCCGACGATCGGGAACACCTTGTACTTGCCGGTACTCGTGGTGACCCGGCCCGCGATCAGCGAGACGATCATCATCGAGACCAGCATCGGCAGGAGCAGCAGTCCGGAGTTGGTCGCGGAGGCCCCCTGGACCGACTGCTGGAACAGCGGCAGGAAGAGGACGGCCCCGAACATCACGAAACCGGCCATGAACCCGATCACCGACATGAGGGTGAAGTTGCGGTTGCGGAAGATGTGCAGCGGGATGACCGGTTCGGCCGCCTTCGTCTCGACGAAGACGAATCCGACGAGGGAGGCCACCCCGAGGGCGATGAGCTCCATGATCACCGCCGAGCTCCAGGCGTACTCCGTGCCGCCCCAGGTGGTGACCAGCACGATCGCGGTGATGCCCACGGTGAGCAGCGCCGCGCCCAGGTAGTCGACGTCGGCCTTCGTCCGCTCCTTCTTGGGCAGGTGCAGCACGGCGGTCACCATGGCCAGCGCGACGGCGCCCAGGGGCAGGTTGATGTAGAAGCTCCAGCGCCAGCCCAGGTGGTCGGTGATGGTGCCGCCGACCAGCGGGCCGCCGATCATGGCGAGCGCCATCACGCCGGCCATCATCCCCTGGTACCTGCCGCGTTCCCGGGGCGGCACCAGGTCTCCGATGATCGCCATGACGCCGACCATCAGACCGCCGGCGCCGAGGCCCTGGACCGCCCGGAATCCGATCAGCTGGCCCATGTCCTGGGCCATTCCGCTCAGCACCGAACCGACCAGGAAGATCACGATGGACGTGAGGAAGATGCCCTTGCGTCCGTAGAGGTCGCCGAGCTTGCCCCAGATCGGGGTGGAGGCGGCCGTGGCCAGGGTGTAGGCGGTGACCACCCAGGACAGGTGCTCCATACCGCCCAGGTCACCGACGATGGTCGGCATCGCGGTGCCGACGATCAGATTGTCGAGCATGGCCAGCAGCATCGTGATCATCAGGGCGAGGACCACCACCCGGACGCTGCGTGCCTGTGGTTCCGGTTCCCCGGCCGTCGTGGCCTTCTTCAGCTCCGCCATGTCGCGCGCTCCCCTGATCCCCTGCGGTCCGGTCTGCCGCCGGACCCGCACTTACTTGCCGCCCGGCTAGTTGACTACACTGAGGAAAGTAGACCCGTAACTAGCCGGTCGTCAAGTAAGTTCTTGGGAGAGTCGCATGGGCAGCACGCCGCAGCCGCGCCGGGGCAACACCCGCCAGCGCATTCAGGACGTCGCCCTCGACCTCTTCGCCGAACAGGGGTACGAGAAGACCTCGCTCCGCGAGATCGCCGAGCAGCTGCAGGTCACGAAGGCGGCGCTGTACTACCACTTCAAGACCAAGGAAGACATCCTCAACAGCGTCTTCGAGGACCTGAACCGGCCCGTCGAGGAGCTCATCACCTGGGGCAAGGAACAGCCGCGCACCCTGGAGACGAAGATGGAGATCCTGGTCCGCTACAGCAACGCGCTCGACGCCGCCGCGCCGCTCTTCCGCTTCATGCAGGAGAACCAGGCGACCGTGCGCGAGCTGAGCATCGGCCACACCATCAAGCACCGGGTCATCGAGCTGGTCGACCTGATCAAGGAACCCGACGCACCGCTCGCCGACCAGGTGCGCTGCTTCACCGCGCTCTTCGCGATGCACGCGGGGATGCTCGCCCTCAGGGACGCCGAAGGCGACCCCGAGGAGAAGCGCAGGGCTACTCTCGAGGTCGCCGTCGAACTGGTGACCAGGGCACACGACCCGGGTTCCGCCGCTTAGCCGCTGCGGGCGCGGCGCCGCGTCAGATGTGGACGTGCTCCGTCTTCAGGAAGGAGACCGGGTTGATCGCCGAACCGTAGTTCGGGGAGGTCCGGATCTCGAAGTGCAGGTGCGGGCCGCTGGAGTTTCCGGTGTTGCCGGACAGAGCGATCCTCTCGCCGGTCTTCACGCGCTCGCCGACGTTCACTTCAATCTTGGACAGGTGCGCGTACTGCGAGTACTTGCCGTTGGAGTGTTTGATCACGATGGCGTTGCCGTACGCGGGGCCGTCGCCGCCACCGTTCGGGCCGGCCTTGACGACCCGGCCGGAGTGCGCGGCCTCGACCTTGGTGCCGATCGGCACCGCGAAGTCCTGACCGGAGTGCTTGCTGGCCCAGCGGTCGCCGCCGGTGCCGTAGGTCGCGCTCAGCACGTAGTGGTTGACCGGGGTCCCCCACGACTTGGCCTTCTTCTTCGCGGCTGCGGCCTTCTTCTTGGCCGCGGCCTTCTTCTCGGCCTTCTTGTCGGCCGAGGACTTCTTGGCCGCGTCGGCGGCCTTGCTCTGGGCGGTCGCCTGCTGGGCGACGGAGTCGGCGGTGGCCGCGCCGGCGAGGGCCGCGGTGCCCGCGGTGCCCGTCGTGCCGGACGCGAACGCCGCGCCCGCACCGAACACCATCGACGCACCCAGGCCGGCGGCCACGACGGCGCCACTGACGCGGGACATGGACGGGCGGCGGGAGTGCTGGAACGTAACGCGCTTCGACATGCGGGGTGAACCTCCGGGGTGACTGGACCCAGTGCTCGGACCGGGCTTGCTCCACCTTGGTAACCCGCACCCCGGGCAACACTCAAACCCCCCATCTACGATGAAAAGCCGTAGATGACCCTTCGGGAATCAACGACCGACCCACCTGCCGAGGCGCCCCCGAAACCCGCACCGACCACATGCGCGGAACAGGTTTAGCCCCAGCACGAAAGCCCCCTTAACGGACACAGGGCGGCGATACGGGCGTATCGCCCCTCCGTGCCGAAGGTCCCGCGCCGCTCAGGGACCTAGGACCCTTGAGCGATCAAGGACTTTTCTCCTACCTCGCGTAGTAGGCCCCTGAAGGGCTGTGCGCCTTGTCACCGCCGGTGGGACCAAAGACCTCCCGTTTCGGGACCTCCCGCGCGGGGCAGAATGCGGCGCTTCGCCGTACGACGAGACGCCCGGAAGCCTGCCGGAACACCCTTGAACGCGCCGGAAAACCGCCTGAACACGCCGGACGGCACGGTGTCGGACGGCCGCACCGCGTCGCGGACCGTCCCCGAGGAGTAGGGCCGTACACAGCGGGGATGCCCCCGGGCGCAGAGGGCGCGGGTACGGGGGCGCGCAGGTAGTCGGCGCCCAGGCACTCCGGGCGCGCGGGCACGGCCCCGCGCCGGCGCGAGGCGGGAAGCAGCCGCCCGTGGGCGGGGAAGGGGCCGGCGATCCAGGCCGGTCGAGCACCATCTGGCGGGCGGAGAACGGTCCGCCCGAGCGGGCACCCGTCGGACGGCACGGGAAGCGGCACCGGCCCACTCCAGTGGCAAGCACCTCGCCCGCCCGACCGGGCTACCCCTCACCCACCCGCTCCGAGAGCGGGCTCAGCATCACATCGAACGGCCCCCGCACGGCCCGGGAAGCAGCATCCGCTCATCCCGCCGGAGGCCCCGGCCCACACCGTCCGGAAAGACCCCCACGGCACGGAACGCGGACCAGCCACACCGATCCGCGATCCGGGCAACCACGCCCACCGCGCGTAGAGCGGACGCGGCACCGTGCCCCACACCGGACCAACGCCCCCGCACCACAGCGGGCGGCCCCACCCCGGCTGCCCCGGGCAAGGCACCCCACCCCGCACAGCGGGCTGCGCACCGGAACACCCGAGCCGTCGCGGACCGGCAGGCCCCCCGCACCGCAGGGACGGGCCGCCGCTCCCGGCGGGACTCCGAAGGCTCTCCGGTACCGCGTGCGAAAGGGCCCCTTCACGACGCCCGCGGACGCGGCCGAAGCCGGGCCGGGCCGGACAACGGCCCGGCCCCAGCACGCGAAGAGAGGGCGCGTCCCGGCCCCGGGCGTACCCCTCGGCGCACGCGAAAATGGGGCTGCCCCGGACCGTTGACCGGTCCGGGGCAGCCCCACACGCTCAGGCGCTACGCGCCCTACGCTTCCTTCGTCAGGTTCGGGCCGGCGCCGCCTGCCGCCTGCTCGACCGGCGGGACGTCGGGCAGTGCCGACTTCTCCTCGCCGCGGAACGAGAACTTCTTCTCGTCCCCCTCACCCTCGGTGTCCACGACCACGATGTGACCGGGGCGCAGCTCACCGAAGAGGATCTTCTCGGAGAGGATGTCCTCGATCTCGCGCTGGATCGTCCGGCGCAGCGGCCGGGCACCCATCACGGGGTCGTACCCCTTCTTCGCCAGGAGCGACTTGGCGTTGGAGCTGAGCTCCAGGCCCATGTCACGGTCCTTGAGGCGCTCATCCACCTTGTCGACCATCAGGTCGACGATCTGGATGATGTCTTCCTCGGTGAGCTGGTGGAAGACGACCGTGTCGTCGACACGGTTGAGGAACTCGGGCCGGAAGTGCTGCTTGAGCTCTTCGTTGACCTTGACCTTCATCCGCTCATAGTTCGTCTTGACGTCGCCCTGGGCGGCGAAGCCCAGGTTGAAGCCCTTGGAGATGTCCCGGGTCCCGAGGTTGGTCGTCATGATGATGACCGTGTTCTTGAAGTCCACGACCCGGCCCTGGGAGTCGGTCAGGCGACCGTCTTCCAGAATCTGGAGCAGGGAATTGAAGATATCGGGGTGGGCCTTCTCGACCTCGTCGAAGAGAACCACGGAGAACGGCTTGCGGCGCACCTTCTCGGTGAGCTGGCCGCCCTCTTCGTAGCCCACGTAACCGGGGGGCGAACCGAAGAGACGGGAAACCGTGTGCTTCTCGCTGAACTCCGACATGTCGAGGGAGATCAGCGCGTCCTCGTCGCCGAAGAGGAATTCGGCGAGCGTCTTGGACAGCTCCGTCTTACCGACACCGGACGGGCCGGCGAAGATGAACGAGCCGCCGGGGCGCTTCGGGTCCTTCAGACCGGCTCGCGTGCGACGGATCGCCTGCGAGAGGGCCTTGATGGCGTCCTTCTGGCCGATGACGCGCTTGTGGAGCTCGTCCTCCATGCGCAGGAGACGCGAGGACTCCTCCTCGGTCAGCTTGAAGACCGGGATGCCCGTGGAGGCTGCCAGGACTTCGGCGATGAGCTCGCCGTCGACCTCGGCGACGACGTCCATGTCGCCGGCCTTCCACTCCTTCTCGCGCTTGGCCTTCGCCGCCAGCAGCTGCTTCTCCTTGTCGCGGAGCGAAGCTGCCTTCTCGAAGTCCTGGGAGTCGATCGCCGACTCCTTGTCGCGGCGGACGCCCGCGATCTTCTCGTCGAACTCGCGGAGGTCCGGCGGCGCGGTCATCCGGCGGATGCGCATCCGGGAGCCGGCTTCGTCGATCAGGTCGATCGCCTTGTCCGGCAGGAAGCGGTCCGAGATGTAGCGGTCGGCCAGGGTCGCGGCCTGGACCAGCGCCTCGTCCGTGATGGAGACCCTGTGGTGGGCCTCGTAACGGTCGCGCAGACCCTTGAGGATCTCGATGGTGTGCGGCAGCGTCGGCTCCGCGACCTGGATGGGCTGGAAGCGGCGCTCGAGCGCGGCGTCCTTCTCCAGGTGCTTGCGGTACTCGTCGAGCGTCGTGGCACCGATGGTCTGGAGCTCGCCTCGCGCCAGCATGGGCTTGAGGATGCTCGCCGCGTCGATCGCGCCCTCGGCGGCGCCCGCACCCACCAGGGTGTGGAGCTCGTCGATGAACAGGATGATGTCGCCGCGGGTGCGGATCTCCTTGAGGACCTTCTTCAGGCGCTCCTCGAAATCACCGCGGTACCGGGAACCGGCGACCAGCGCACCGAGGTCGAGGGTGTAGAGGTGCTTGTCCTTGAGGGTCTCGGGCACCTCGCCCTTGACGATGGCCTGGGCCAGGCCCTCGACGACCGCCGTCTTGCCGACGCCGGGCTCGCCGATGAGGACCGGGTTGTTCTTCGTACGGCGGGACAGCACCTGCATGACCCGCTCGATCTCCTTCTCGCGCCCGATGACCGGGTCGAGCTTGGACTCACGAGCGGCCTGGGTGAGATTCCGGCCGAACTGGTCGAGCACCAGGGACGTGGAGGGCGTGCCCTCCGCGGGGCCGCCGGCGGTGGCCGCCTCCTTGCCTCCCGAGTACCCGGAGAGCAGCTGGATGACCTGCTGCCGCACCCGGTTCAGGTCGGCGCCCAGCTTCACGAGGACCTGGGCGGCGACGCCCTCGCCCTCGCGGATGAGGCCGAGCAGGATGTGCTCCGTGCCGATGTAGTTGTGGCCGAGCTGAAGGGCCTCGCGGAGCGACAGCTCCAGGACCTTCTTCGCCCGGGGAGTGAAGGGGATGTGCCCGGACGGGGCCTGCTGGCCCTGACCGATGATCTCCTCCACCTGCTGGCGGACCGCCTCGAGCGAAATCCCGAGGCTCTCCAGGGCCTTAGCGGCGACACCCTCACCCTCGTGGATCAGGCCCAGGAGGATGTGCTCGGTGCCGATGTAGTTGTGGTTGAGCATCCGGGCTTCTTCCTGAGCCAGGACGACAACCCGCCGCGCGCGGTCGGTGAACCTCTCGAACATCGTTAATCGCTCCTCAGAGCGGTCAGGCAGTAAGGGGTCGGTCCCCTCCCTGTCCTTCCGCAGCTTAGTCCCGCAGGCGGGGACCGCTCATTTCAACTGCCGACACCCGCGAAGGCCTCCTGCCCCGAACGCCGACAACTGCTCCAACCCGATGGTGCGAGACGATGTTCCCGCAGGCCAGGCAGATAGCCCTTTCGCCAGTACGCCGATGGCGAACGTGAGACGTTTTTGCCCGCGTGTCGCCCCTTCCCACTAGGGATGTCTTACCCGCACTCACTGACAGTCCATGCGGCGCACCCCCGTTTCCTCCGCTACGGGCGAACAACTTCGTGCTGTCCAGTACCTCCGCGCGCCCCCGGAATGGACACACTGGGCCATCGATCGACGACGGAGCGTAACCCCGGGCCCGGTCCGGCGGTTCATCGGTCATGGTTCCCCTCGTCCCGCCTCCCCGTACGGCTCCGGAATCCGACGACCGGGCGCAGTGGTACGTCCGCGTGCTCGGCTGGGCCACGGCGGGGGGCTCTCCCGTACGACTGCTGACGGGGCTGCGCTTCGACGTGCTGGAGCTGCCCGCGGCGGCGGGTCATGCCGTGCTGCGCCGGGTCGGACGCACCGGCCCCGTGGCACTGACGGGGCAGCGGATGCGGCTGCTGGTGGCCGCGGGAAGCGCCGACGAGCTGCCGGGGCTGCTCGACTGGCTGGAGTGGGGCGGGATCGCACTCGACCTGAACGCGATCGGGGTGGGCGGGCACATCGCGGCCCCGGTACCGCCCGGCGGGACGGAAAGGACACCGGGGGCCGCACTCTGGCTGCGGCCCCCCGAACCTCACCAGGAGGTGGAGCGTCTGCTCCCGGCCCTGGCCGGCCTCGGGAGCAGGGGTGGGGGTGCTCCCGATCTCGTACGACTCGTGGACGCGGCGGCGACGGAATGCCACCGGGCCCGACTGACGCATGCCCGGACGCACCTGTCGGCCGATCGGCCGACAGATCAGCCGTTGGCCTTCTCGTAAGCCTCACGGATCTCGGCCGGAACGCGGCCGCGGTCATTCACATTGTGGCCGTTCTCGCGCGCCCACTTACGGATCTCCGCAGTGTCCTTGTTGCCACCGGCGACGGCGCGGCCCTTGCCACGACCGGTCGCGGCGCGGCCACCGGTGCGGCGGCCGCTCTTGGCGTACGGCTCAAGAAGACTACGGAGCTTGTCCGCGTTCGTCGTCGTGAGGTCGATCTCGTAGGTCTTGCCATCAAGAGCGAACGTCACTGTCTCGTCCGCCTCGCCACCGTCGAGGTCGTCAACAAGAAGGACCTGAACCTTCTGCGCCACCGGATTTCCTTTCATCGAAAATGCAGTACGCGGAAAGGAAACCGCTTTTCCGGGGAAAACACAAACCCCTGGGAGAGCCCGAGGAGTGCAAGAACGCGGGAAACATGCGCGATTCGGACATAGGGATCGGGCTTCTTCCCCGTTCACAGGTGCAGAAGCATCCGGCTGTTGCCCAAGGTGTTCGGCTTCACTCGTTCGAGACCGAGGAACTCGGCAACACCCTCGTCATAGGAACGCAGCAGCTCGCTGTAGACATCTCCGTCGACGGGCGTCTCCCCGATCTCGGTGAACCCGTGCTTCGCGAAGAAGTCCACTTCGAAGGTGAGACAGAAAACCCGGCGGACGCCGAGCCAGCGTGCGGTCTGCAAGAGCTTGTCCAGTACTTGGTGCCCCACTCCTGCGCCCTTGATGCTGTGATCGACGGCGAGAGTACGCACTTCGGCAAGGTCTTCCCACATCACATGGAGTGCGCCGCAGCCGATGACCCGGGCGTCCTCGTCGCGTTCGGCGACCCAGAACTCCTGGATGTCCTCGTAAAGCGTCACTGTTGCTTTGTCGAGCAGGATGCCTTCGGAGACGTACCCGTCAAGGAGAGCACGGACGGACGCCACATCACTCGTCCTGGCCCGTCGGACGGTGATGGCCTGCTTTTTTACCGACGGGTCGGTATGAAAATCCGTGTGCGGCTCGGTTTGCGGCTCGGTTTGCGGCAGCTCTGAGGACATGACCCGACGCTATCGCCCGGTCTCCGGCGGCGCTTCATCGGCCGGGGCGCGGTCACCGGACGGCTCGGGGAAGGTGGGCGCGACGATGCGCACCGCATCCTGCAGGGCTTCGCGCTGCTCGGGGGACATCATGCCGAAGAAGGCGACCAGAGCGGCCGCCGGGTTGTCGCTGCGCGACCAGGCCTCGTTCATCAGTGCGGCCGAGTAGGCGGCCCGGGTGGAGACCGCCGTATATCGATAGGCCCGGCCGTCCACTTCTCGCCGCACCCAGCCCTTCTGATGGAGATTGTCCATAACCGTCATGACGGTCGTGTATGCGATGGACCGCTCCTGCTGAAGGTCTTCGAGAACTTCGCGCACGGTGACCGGACGGTTCCATTGCCAGACGCGAGACATCACGGCGTCTTCCAGCTCTCCCAATTGGCGCGGCACAGCGTCACCTCAGTGCTAGATGTCTGGAATGGGGCATTTATGGGATACGAAAAGGGCGCACAGCTCGTGAGGAGCCGTGCGCCCTTCGTACGCGGGTCCGGTCAGACGCTGTCGGGCCGCGGGGCCTGCCGTGTCGATTCGGCGCGGGCGATCGCCGCGTCCACGGCGGCGTCCTCCTTGGCCTTGTTCGGGCCACCCTGGCTCTTGATGATCGTCACGACGAGACCGATGAAGAAGACGGCCATCACCACGGGGGGCACGAGCGCGGATACGTAGTCCATGCCGCCAGGATATCGAGCCCGGCATTCCTTTCCCCGCCGGGCACCCCGTGGGGCGCGCCGTGCCCTTCCGTCACGCCACCCTCAGGACGCGGCGCGTTCCTCAGGACGCGGCGCGTTCCTCAGGAGGGGGCGCGGGACGGCGGCGGGGCGGGAAGACCTCGGAGGGTTTGGGCATCGGACGCTCACCCGGGGCCGCCGGACGGGACGGCGGTGCGGGCCGGGACGGGGCCGCGGGGCGCTCGGGCTCCTTGGCCGCGACCAGACCGCCCGGCAGGGCCAGCAGCCGGGTGCGCTGTGCGGGTGCGGTGACGGAGACCGCGCGGCCGGCGAGGCGGGCCCGCACCGAACGCTCCGCCAGCACCTGGCAGCGCTCCAGGAGGGCCGCGGCCACCGGTCCGGCGCGCAGGGCCCGCAGGGCGGCGAGGTCGTCGGGGCGAGGGTCGTAGCCGGCGGCGAGGGCGTCCTGGAGGAGCTCCAGGTAGCCGGTGAGCGAACCGGGGAGCGCATCGCGGTAGCGGGCGAGATCGGCGAGGAGGAACGCGCGCAGCCGGCCGGCCTCGCTCACCGCCTCGTCCACCGCACCCGCGAGCCGCAGGCAGTCCTGGACGTCATCTTCCGGCAGGGGCGTGGGGTGGAGGGCGTTGGCGAGGGCACGTCGGAGCACCCGAAGCTCGTCCGCACCGAACGCCATGCCGCCTCGTGATCCGTAGGGCGTGGGCATGACGCGACAATACGTGCTAAATGGACAAAATCCGCTTAACTGGCCGCTCGGCGGCGCGCCGTTCCCCGCCGCGCCGCCGAGCCGTTCCCGCAGGTGACCGCGGGCGCGCCCTACATCCGGGCGATGTTGCGCTCGTAGACGAGACGCAGGCCGATGAGCGTCAGCCAGGGCTCGTGTTCGTCGATGACGGAGGACTCGCCCAACACCATCGGAGCAAGGCCGCCGGTCGCGATCACGGTGACCTCGTCGGGGTCGGCCGCCAGCTCCTTCTTCATGCGCTCGACCACACCGTCGATCTGGCCCGCGAAGCCGTAGACGATGCCGGACTGCATGGCCTCGACGGTGTTCTTGCCGATCACACTGCGCGGTCGGGCCAGCTCGATCTTGCGGAGCTGGGCGCCCTTCACCCCGAGCGCCTCCACCGAGATCTCTATGCCGGGCGCGATCACCCCGCCCGTGTACTCGCCGCGGGCGGAGACCGCGTCGAAGGTGGTGGCCGTGCCGAGGTCGACGACGATCGCCGGGCCGCCGTAGAGCTCGACGGCGGCGACCGCGTTGATGATGCGGTCCGCTCCGACCTCCTTCGGGTTGTCGGTCAGGACCGGCACCCCCGTCTTGACGCCCGGCTCCACCAGGATGGCGGGCACGTCGCCGTAGTAGCGGCGGGTGACCTCGCGGAGCTCGTGCAGCACGGCGGGGACGGTCGAGCAGATCGCGATGCCCTCGATGCCGTCGCCGAGCTCGACGCCGAGCAGCGGGTGCATGCCCATCAGGCCCTGCAGCAGCACGGCGAGCTCGTCGGCGGTGCGGCGGGCGTCGGTGGAGATGCGCCAGTGCTCGACGATCTCCTCGCCGTCGAACAGGCCGAGGACCGTGTGCGAGTTGCCGACGTCGATGGTGAGCAGCATCAGGCGCCGGTCCCGTCGGCCGGCACCCCGGCGTCGCGGAAGTCCAGGCCGATGTCGAGGATCGGCGAGGAGTGCGTGAGCGCGCCGACGGCCAGGTAGTCGACCCCGGCCTCCGCGTAGGCGCGGGCCGAGTCGAGGGTCAGCCGTCCCGAGGACTCCAGCACCGCACGGCCGCCGACGAGGGCGACTGCCTCCTCGGTCCCGGAGGGGGTGAAGTTGTCCAGCAGGATCAGGTCGGCACCGGCGTCGAGCACCTCGCGGACCTGCTCCAGGGTGTCGGCCTCGACCTCGATCGGGAGCTCCGGGTAGGCCTGCCTGACGCGCCTGAACGCCTCACCGATGCCGCCCGCCGCGATCACGTGGTTGTCCTTGACGAGCGCCGCGTCCACGAGCGACATGCGGTGGTTGACGCCGCCGCCGCAGCGCACCGCGTACTTCTCCAGGGCGCGCAGCCCGGGGGTCGTCTTGCGAGTGTCGCGGACCTTGGTCTTCGTGCCGTCGAGGACGTCCGCCCAGGCCCGCGTCGCGGTCGCGATCCCGGAGAGCCGGCAGAGCAGGTTGAGTGCGCTGCGCTCCCCGGTGAGCAGGTCACGGGTGCGGGTGGTGACGGTGAGCAGCTTCTGGCCGGGCACGACACGGTCGCCGTCCTCGACATGGCGCTCGACCTCGAACTCGTCCGTACAGACGATCGACAGGACGGCCTCGGCCACGCGCAGACCCGCGACGACGCCCGCCTCGCGGGCGGTGAAGTCACCGGTCGCCACGTCCTCCTCCGGGACGGTCGCCACGGTGGTGACGTCCACCCCGCCGTCGAGGTCCTCCTCGATCGCCACGTGGGCGATGTCCTCGACCTGGACGGGGTCCAGACCGGCCTCGGCCAGCAGCTGGGCCAGCGCGGGGTCCAGGCCGCACTCCAGGCCGTCCGGGTCGTAGCCGTCCCCGCAGCCGCAGTCGTCGCCGCAGCCGCCCCCGGACGCGGCGGGCACGCCGATCTGGATCAGCGGTACGTCCACGGGTGTGGGACGCGGATTCTCTTCGGGCGTGCTCACGGTTACGGCTCCTCGGGGGCGTCGGCGGGGTGGTTCGGGAGGCTGGTGGGTACGGCGGAGTCTGCTGGATCCCCCGGCCGCACGGGCGGGAACGCCGCACTGTCCGTCCGGTGGACGACGGGCCGCCGGTCCGGGGTGAGCCGGACGACGAGGTGGCGGCGCCATTCCGCGTCGTCCCGGTCCGGCCGGTCCTCGCGCCAGTGGCAGCCGCGGGTCTCCTCGCGCTCCCGGGCCGCAGCGACCAGCACCCGCGAGACGAGGAGCAGATTCGTGGCCTCCCACGCCTCCACGCCCGGCACGGCGTCCTTGGGGCCGTCCGCCTCGGCGTCGGCGGCGTCCGCTGCCTGCTGCTGCAGGGCCTCGAGCTCCTCCGCGGCGGCGGCGAGACTGGCGGCGGAGCGGATGACTCCGGCGCCCCGGGTCATGATCCGCTGGATCTCGGTCCGGGACTCGGCGGTGAGCAGCGGTACGGCCGCCCGGCCGGTGGCCGTCACGGCTTCGGTCCGCCCCGGCCGTCCGGGGCGGGCCCCGTCCGCCACGATGTCCGCCGCGATGCGCTCGGCGAAGACGAGGCCCTCCAGGAGGGAGTTGGACGCCAGCCGGTTCGCGCCGTGCACCCCCGTGCAGGCGACCTCGCCGCAGGCGTACAGGCCGGGGACGGTCGTACGGCCCCGGAGGTCCGTCCGTACGCCGCCCGACGCGTAGTGGGCGGCCGGGGCCACCGGGATGGGTTCCGTGACCGGGTCGATGCCGTGGGAGCGGCAGGCGGCCAGGATCGTCGGGAAGCGCTGCTCCCACATCTCGGCGCCGAAGTGGCGGGCGTCGAGATACATGTGCTCGGTGCCCTGGAGTTGTGTCTGGCGGGTGATGGCCTTGGCGACGATGTCGCGGGGGGCCAGCTCGGCCAGCTCGTGCCGGCCCACCATGAAGCGCGTACCGGACGCGTCGACGAGGTGGGCGCCCTCGCCCCGTACCGCTTCCGAGACCAGCGGCTGCTGGCCCTCGGAGTCGGCGCCGAGAAACAGGACGGTCGGATGGAACTGGACGAATTCGAGGTCGGAGACCTCCGCGCCCGCCCGCAGTGCCAGTGCCACCCCGTCGCCGGTGGAGACCGGCGGGTTGGTGGTGGCGGAGAAGACCTGGCCCATGCCGCCGGTGGCGAGGACCACCGCGGGGGCGTGGACGGCGCCGACGCCGTCGTGCTGGCCCTCACCCATGACGTGCAGGCTGACGCCCGCGGTACGGCCTTCGGCGTCGGTCAGCAGGTCGAGGACCAGGGCGTTCTCGACGGTGTGCAGGGCGGCCGAGCGGACCGCTTCGACCAGGGCGCGGGAGATCTCGGCACCGGTCGCGTCACCGCCAGCGTGCGCGATGCGGCGGCGGTGGTGGCCGCCCTCCCTGGTCAGGGCGATGTCGCCGGTGTCGGTGGTGTCGAAGTGCGCGCCGGTGTCGATCAGCCGGCGTACGGCGTCGGGGCCTTCGGTCACGAGGGTCCGCACGGCCGTCTCGTCGCACAGTCCGGCCCCGGCGACCAGGGTGTCGTCGAGGTGCTGCTCGGGGGTGTCGCCGTCGCCGAGGGCAGCGGCGATGCCGCCCTGGGCCCAGCGGGTGGAGCCGTCGTCGAGGCGGGCCTTGGTGACGACGACGGTGGCGAGGCCCGCCGCGGCACAGCGCAGGGCGGTGGTGAGACCGGCCACGCCGGAGCCGACCACGACGACGTCCGCGTCGATGGCCCAGCCGGGGGCGGGGGCGGTCAGCCGTATTCCGGTCACGTGAGGGCTCCGAGGTTCAGCGGGATGTTGTCGATCAGGCGGGTGGCGCCCACCCGCGCCGCCACGGCGAGGACCGCCTCGCCGCCGTCACGGTCGTCGGGGACCTCGGTGAAGTCCGCCGGGTCGACGAGGGCGAGGTAGTCGAGGACGAGAGGGACGTCCTCCTGGGCCGCCTCGTCCAGGACGGCCCGGGCGGCGGCCCGGACCGCGGCGGGCCCGACGGCCGGCCGGGCCAGTGCCACCGCCTGCGAGTCGGCGGCCGCCCGGGCCTCCCCGAGCCGGGTGAGCGCGGCGGCCCGGCCGTCCGGCTGGGGTGCGGTCCGGGCGCGGGCGTGCAGCGCCTGCTGGGCGGCCAGCCGGTCGCGGGCCGCGAACAGCGCCTTGGACAGGGCGAGCGCCGTGGTGCGTTCACCGGCGGAGAGGAAGCGGTTGCGGCTGGAGAGCGCGAGGCCGTCCGGGTCACGGACCGTGGGCACGGCGACGATGCCGATGCCGAAGTCCAGGTCGCGCACCATGCGGCGGATCAGTGCCAGCTGCTGGGCGTCCTTCTGCCCGAAGAACGCCGCGTCGGGCCGGGTCAGGTGCAGGAGCTTGGCGACGACGGTGAGCATGCCGTCGAAGTGCCCGGGGCGCGAGGCGCCCTCCAGCCGCTCGCCCATGGGGCCGGCGGTGATCCGCACCTGCGGTTCGCCGCCGGGGTAGACCTCCTCGGCGGAAGGCGCGAAGACGGCGTCGGCGCCGGCCTCCTCGGCGACCGCGAGGTCGGCGTCCAGCGTGCGGGGATAGCGCTCCAGGTCGGCGGCCTCGCCGAACTGGAGCGGGTTGACGAAGACGGTGACGACGACCTGGCCGTCGGGTCCCGCGGCGGCCCGTGCCGCACGGATCAGGGTGGCGTGCCCCTGGTGGAGCGCGCCCATCGTCATGACGACGGCGCGCTGCGCCCCGGCCGGCCGGGCGAGGGCGTGCAGCTCCCCGGAGGTGCGGATCAGGGCGGCGGGTGCGGTGGTCATCGGCTCTCCCCCGGCCCGGACTCGTCCGTGCCGTGTGTTCCGTTCACCGTGTTCGCGCCGTCCGACAGGACGTCGAGGAGGTCCTCCGCGAACTCCGGCTTGAGCAGGCCGTGGGCGAGCGCCCGGTCGGCCGTGGTGCGGGCCATGGCGAGGTATCCGGCCACCGCCTGCGGGGCGTGCGTGCGCAGCTCGTGGACGTGCGCGGCCACCGTGCCCGCGTCGCCCCGGGCGACGGGGCCGGTCAGTGCCGCGTCACCGGAGCGCAGGGCGTTGTCCAGCGCGGCGCCGAGCAGCGGGCCGAGCATCCGGTCGGGTGCGGCCACACCGGCCTTCTGGAGCAGCTCCATGGACTGGGCGACCAGGGTGACCAGGTGGTTCGCGCCGAGGGCGAGCGCGGCGTGGTAGAGCGGCCGGGACTCCTCCGCGATCCATTCGGGCTCGCCGCCCATCTCGATGACGAGCGCCTCGGCGGCGAGTCTGAGCTCCTCGGGGGCGGTGACCCCGAAGGAGCAGCCCGCCAGTCGCTGGACGTCGACGGCGCTGCCCGTGAAGGTCATGGCCGGATGCAGCGCGAGGGGCAGCGCACCGGCCCGCAGCGCCGGGGCGAGCACCTTCGTCCCGTACCGCCCCGAGGTGTGGACGATCAGCTGGCCCGGTCGTACGGCACCGGTCTCGGCCAGGCCTTCGACCAGACCGGGCAGCGCGTCGTCGGGAACGGTCAGGAGGACCAGCTCGGCACGGGCCAGCACCTCGGCCGGCGACACGAGGGGTACGTCGGGGAGCAGGGCCGCGGCCCGGCGCACGGACGCGTCGGACACACCCGACACCGCCACCGGTCGGTGCCCGGCGAGCTGCAGCGAGGCGGCGAGGGCGGGGCCGACCCGCCCCGCGCCGACGACGCCGACGGTGAGGCGCGCGGGGCGGTCCCTGGGGTCGGGGGATTCCTTGGAAACTGATGCGTTCACGCGGCGATGGCCTTCCGTTCCAGTCCGCGGGGGGTACCGGACGATTCCTCTGCATGCTACGCCAGCGTTTCGCGGCACCCCCCGACTGTCCACAGCCTGTGGGTAACTCCGCACGGCGACGGGAAACGAGGTGGGCCGTGTCGGCGGTCCGGGTGATGATCGTCCCATGGCAGTCACCGATGAGCAGCAGCAGAGGCACCGCAGGCTGACCGCGTGGCAGCGGTCCGAGAGGGTGCTGGCCCGGGGTTCCGCGGACCGCACGCTGCGCGAGCGGCTGGCCACGCTGACCGCCGGCGCCGGGACGGTCCACGACCTGGACGGCTGGACGGACGTGTACGGCGACGGGGTCGTCGCCGAGGTGGAGCGGCGGACGGCGGACCTGCTGGGCATGGAGGCCGCCGCCTTCTTCCCGACCGGCACGATGGCCCAGCAGGTCGCACTCCGGTGCTGGGCGGGGCGTACGGGCAATCCGGTGGTGGCGCTGCACCCGCTCGCCCACCCCGAGGTGCACGAGGAGGGGGCGCTGGGTTCGGTCGGCGGACTGCGCACGGTGCACCCGACGTCGGCGCCCCGGCTGCCCACGGCGGAGGAGATCCGGGACCTCCCCGAGCCGTTCGGCACGCTGATGCTGGAACTGCCGCTGCGCGACGCCGGGTTCGTCCTGCCGACCTGGGAGGAGCTGGAGGCCGTCGTGGCCGCCGCGCGCGAACGGGACGCGGTGGTGCACCTGGACGGGGCGCGGCTGTGGGAGTGCGGGCCGCACTTCGGACGTGGTCTGCCGGAGATCGCGGGGCTCGCCGACAGCGTGTACGTGTCGTTCTACAAGTCCCTCGACGGCATGTCCGGAGCCGTGCTCGCCGGACCCGAGTCCCTGGTCGAGGAGGCCAGGACCTGGCGCCACCGGTACGGCGGGCAGGTCTTCCAGCAGTATCCGGCGGCGCTCTCCGCACTGCTGGGCCTGGAGCGGGAACTGCCGAGGCTGCCCTCGTACGTGGCGCACGCGAAGGTGGTCGCCGCGGCCCTCGCCGAGGGCTTCGCGTCCTCCGGGGTGCCATGGTCCCGGGTGTGTCCCGAGCCGCCGCACACACATCAGTTCCAGGTGTGGCTGCCGTACGGGACCCGGGTGCTGGACGAGGCGTCCGTGCGGCAGGCGGAGGAGACCGGCGTGACGCTCTTCCGTCGCTGGTCCGCCGGCCCTGCCGGCCCTCCCGGGGTGTCGTCCACCGAGGTCACGGTGGCGGCGCCGGGGCTGGAGTGGACCGCCGAGGACGTGCGGACGGCGGTGGCGGAGTTCGTGGCACGGCTGGAGTAGGAGCCGGGCCCCGCCGGCGCCCCGGCCATGCGGTTCTCGCGCCCCGCCCTCAGCCTGCGGGCCTGCGCGGTGCGGCGGCACGGGCGGCGAGGCGTCTGCGGACCTCGCGCAGGACCTCCCGGTCGTGGCGGCCGGGCAGGGGCGGCGGCGGCTCGCCGTGCTGCGCAGCGCGCCAGCTGTCGAGCATCTGTTGCTGAACGATGTCCATGCGTCCAGCGTGGACCCGTCACCGCGGGCCCGCCCGTGGATTGACGGCCGCCGTCAAATGGCGCCGGACCCCGTCTCCGCACCCCCACTATGGAGGGGTGAGCGTGCACATCGACATCGCGGGCCTGCCCCCCGAGCGCATTGTCTTCGAGACCTCCCCCCTCGCCGAGCTGGGGCTGGCCCTGCATGCGCTCTCCGAACCCGGGCACCACCCGGGTCTGCACGGCTGGGCGACCGCGACGGCTGCGGCGCTGGAGCCGGACCTCGCGGACCGCATGCACGAGGCGGAGTTCCTCTGGCGGAACACCTTCTCCGACGTGTTCATGCCGTTCGCCGGCATCCGCGGCGGCGACGGCAGGACCGGGGCGACCCTCGCCGAGGACCTGGACGTCCTCGACCGGCTCGACGACGAGCGGTTCGTCGCCGCCGCCCTGGAGTTCACCTGCGCGAGCCTGTACGGCACCGGGGCGCCGTCCCCGCTGTCGGACGCCGGAATGCGGACCCGCGCGCTGGACATGGCGGCGGCCCGGGGACCCAAGCAGGTGGAGTTCACCCAGCAGCTGCTGGCCGACCCGGGCTCCGTACGCGGCTGGATCCGGCGCCTCTTCGAGGACTGCGACGAGGCCTTCTTCGCGGACACCTGGCGGCGGGTCCGCGTCCAGCTGGTCGCCGACGCCCGGCACAAGGCGGAGATCCTCCGGCGCAAGGGCGTCGGACCGGCGATGGACGCGGTGTCCTCGGCCCTGTCGCTCAACGCGGACGCGAGCAGGATCAGCGTCGACAAGCTGGCCGAGGGCCGCACCGACGCCGTCGGCTCGTCGGCGGGCGCGGGGCTCACCCTCATCCCGACCAGCTTCGGCTGGCCGCACCTGATGGTGCTGCACGCCCCGGGCTGGCGGCCGGTGATCCACTACCCGGTGCACCGGCCCGAACTCCCCTCCCCCGCCTCCGTGGAGCTGCTCCAGCTCCGGATGGAGGCGCTGGCCCACCCGATGCGGATGCGCCTGTGCCGCAACCTGGCCCGCTCCCCGTACACCACGGGCGAGCTCGCCGACTCGCACGGCATCACGCCCCCCGAGGTCTCCCGCCACCTCGCGGTACTCAAGAAGGCCGGCCTGGTCACCACGCGGCGGCGCGGACGCTACGTCCTGCACGCACTGGACCTGACCGTGGTGGCCCGCCTGGGCAGCGACTTCCTGGAGGGCGTGCTGCGTTGAGCGGCGGCCGTCGACGCCGCAGCGGGCGCGCCCGCGGCCCGTCCGGACCGAGTACGGCGCGCCGACGCCCCGGTCCGGGCCGGTGATCCGAGCCGCGGTCAGCCGCCCGGTACGGAAGCGCCGCCCGGACTCAGGTGCGGCGGGCAGGGGCTCCGGTCAGCCCGCGCCGCCGCCCGCCCGGACCAGACCCGTCTCGTACGCGAGCACGACGACCTGGACACGGTCGCGCAGGCCCAGCTTGGTGAGGATGCGGCCGACATGGGTCTTCACGGTCGCCTCGGACAGCACCAGACGGGCGGCGATCTCGCCGTTCGACAGTCCCTGGGCGACCAGCATCATCACCTCGCGCTCGCGGTCCGTCAGCTTCTCGATGTGCTTGTGCCGCGGTTCCTTGATGCTGCTCGGCAGCATCGGCGAGAACCGGTCGAGCAGTCTGCGGGTGGTGGACGGGGCCACCACGGCGTCGCCGCTGTGCACGGAACGGATCGCGGAGAGCAGCTCGCCCGGCGGCACGTCCTTGAGCATGAAGCCGCTGGCCCCCGCCTTCAGACCGGAGAACGCGTACTCGTCCAGGTCGAACGTGGTCAGGATGAGCACCTTGGGCGGATCGGCCTGCGCACAGATGCGCCGGGTCGCCTCGACGCCGTCCAGCCGCGGCATGCGCACGTCCATCAGCACCACGTCGACGGCGGTGGACCGCAGGACCTCGACCGCCTCCGCGCCGTCGCCCGCCTCGGCGACGACCTCCATGTCCGGCTGGGCGGCGAGCACCATCCGGAAGCCGGTGCGCAGCAGCACCTGGTCGTCGACGAGCATTACGCGGATCGTCATGGCTGTCCTGTCCCTCGTGTCACTGGTTGGCGGGCTTGAGCGGGAGCAGCGCGCTGATCCGGAAACCGCCGCCGGGGCGGGGTCCCGCGTCCAGCGTGCCGCCGACCATGCCGACCCGCTCCCGCATACCGATCATTCCGTGTCCGGCGCCGTCGGCCCCGCCGTCCTCGTACAGCTCGTGCGCGGCGCCCCGGCCGTCGTCCTCGACCAGCAGTCCGAGCCCGTCGTCGAAGTAGACCAGCCGCACGCTGGCCCCGGCGTCCGGGCCGCCGTGCTTACGGGTGTTGGTGAGGGCTTCCTGAACGATTCGGTACGCGGTCAGTTCGACCCCGGTCGGCAGCGGTCGGGGGGTGCCCTCGATCTTGAAGTCCACGGCCAGGCCGGTCTGCCTGACCTGGTCCACCAGGTCCTCGATCTGCTCGACGTCGGGCTGCGGCACGTATTCGCCGGTCTCCCGGGTGTCGCCGGTCCGCAGCACCCCGAGCAGCCGCCGCATCTCGGCGAGGGCCTGGCGGCCGGTGCTGGAGATGGTCTCCAGAGCCTGCCGCGCCTGATCGGGGGACGCGTCCAGCACGTAGGCCGCACCGTCGGCCTGCACCACCATCACCGAGACGTTGTGCGCGACCACGTCGTGGAGCTCGCGGGCGATACGGGCCCGCTCGGCGGCGACGGCGACCTTCGACTGCGCCTCCCGCTCACGCTCCAGCCGGGCGGCGCGCTCCTCCAGCTGGCTGAGGTAGGCCCGCCGGGTGCGCATCGAGTCGCCCAGCACCCAGGCCAGGACGAACGGCACGGTCAGCACGACGACGACGAAGACCGACTGCATCCAGCTGCCCGAGGACGTCTCCTCCGGCCAGCGCAGCTGCGCGAGCGTGGCCGCGCACAGACTGCACCCGAGAGCCAGCCGGGACGCCCAGCGCTCCCCCGCCATGGCCACGGTGTACGTGATCACCAGCATGGCGAAGTTCGCCGCACCCGGCTCCACCCCGATCAGCAGCTGCACGACCCCGGTCAGGATCGTGAGCAGCAGCATCTTCTCCGGGGCGCGGCGGCGCAGCGCGACCACGGCGCACAGGGCGACGGCGACGGGCACCGCCGCCACGCGCTGCGGGCCGTTGCCGACCTGGCCGGCCACGATGGACACGCCGGAGAGCCCGAGGAGGAAGACAGCCCAGAAGGTGTCGACGCCCGTCGGGTGTCTGCGGATGAAATCGTAGAGGTGCTGCACATTGCCCAGCGTAGGGACAGCTGATCGGTGCCCGGGTCAGCCGAAGGACCGATCCGGGTCCTGGGACCGTACTCCCCAAGGTGGAGACTTGCCTACGTGACGTATGACTGGTGCGGCTGGCGGGAAGCCGCAGAGACCGCTTTGTACGGTAACGAGGGCTTCTACCGGCGCCCGGAGGGACCCGCGGGGCATTTCCGCACCTCGGTGCACGCCTCCCCGCTGTTCGCGTCCGCCGTCGCCCGGCTGCTCGCCGCCACGGCGCGCGAGCTGGGGACGGACACCGTCGACCTCGTGGACGTGGGGGCGGGCCGGGGTGAGCTGTTGACCGGGGTGCTGGCGGCGCTGCGGGCCGGCACCGCTCCGGATCTCGCCGTACGGGCGTACGCCGTGGAGATCGCCCCGCGGCCGGCGGGACTGGACCCGTGCGTCGAGTGGGGCGCCGAACTCCCCCGGGGCGTACAGGGGCTGCTGTTCGCCAACGAGTGGCTGGACAACGTCCCGACGGAGGTCGCCGAGGCCGACGCGGACGGCGTGGCCCGCTACGTCCTCGTGCGCGGGGCCGACGGGGCGGAGCAGCTGGGCGATCCGGTGACCGGGGAGGACGCCCGCTGGCTGAGCCGCTGGTGGCCGCTGTCCCGGCCCGGAGACCGGGCGGAGATCGGCCGCCCGCGCGACGAGGCGTGGGCCCGGGCGGTCGCGTCCCTGGCGGGCGGGACCGCGGTGGCGGTGGACTACGCCCATGTCCTGGGGGCGAGGCCCCCGTTCGGGACGCTGACCGGCTTCCGGGGCGGGCGCGAAGTGCCACCCGTACCGGACGGAAGCTGCGACCTGACGTCGCACGTGGCGCTGGACGCGTGTGCGGCGGCTGCGGAGAGCGGCACGGAGACCGAGCTGCTGGACCAGCGGACGGCGCTGCGGGAGCTGGGCGTGAGCGGTGGGCGGCCACCGCTGGCCATGGCGTCGACCGACCCGGCGGGCTATGTGCGGGCGCTCGGGTCGGCGGGCGAGGCGGCGGAGCTGACGGCGCGGGGCGGGCTGGGGGACTTCGGCTGGCTGCGGCAACGGGTGGTGCCGGGGCTCCGCCCCTGACCCGGTGGACGGCGCGGGGGATACTGTGCCGCATGACGGAGACGACGGTCGGCATCGGCGGCGCGGCAGAGAGCACCGACATGGTGCTCAACATCGGTCCGCAGCACCCCTCCACCCACGGTGTACTCCGGCTGCGGCTCGTGCTCGACGGCGAGCGGATCCAGCAGGCCGAGCCGGTCATCGGCTATATGCACCGGGGCGCCGAGAAGCTCTTCGAGGCCCGGGACTACCGCCAGATCATCATGCTCGCCAACCGCCACGACTGGCTGTCGGCGTTCTCCAACGAGCTCGGCGTCGTGATGGCCGTCGAGCGCATGCTCGGCATGGAGGTCCCGGAACGCGCCGTGTGGACGCGCACGCTGCTCGCCGAGCTGAACCGGGTACTGAACCACCTGATGTTCCTCGGTTCCTACCCGCTCGAACTCGGCGGGATCACTCCGGTGTTCTACGCGTTCCGGGAGCGCGAGGAGCTCCAGGCCGTGATGGAGGAGGTCTCCGGCGGCCGGATGCACTACATGTTCAACCGGGTCGGCGGCCTCAAGGAGGACCTGCCCGCGGGCTGGCTCGGCCGGGCCAGGGACGCCGTGGCGTCCGTCCGCTCCCGGATGGACGTGTACGACCGGCTGGTCCTCGGCAACGAGATCTTCCGGGGCCGCACCCGGGGGGTGGGCGTGCTGTCCGCCGAGGCCGTGCACGCCTACGGGGTGTCCGGGCCGATCGCCCGCGCCTCCGGAGTCGACTTCGACCTGCGGCGCGACGAGCCGTACCTCGCGTACGGGGAGCTGCAGGACACGCTCAAGGTCGTCACCCGGACCGAGGGCGACTGCCTGGCCCGCTTCGAGTGCCTGCTGGAGCAGACGCACAACGCCCTGGACCTGGCCGACGCCTGCCTGGACCGGATGGCCGGACTGGAACCCGGGCCGATCAACCAGCGGCTGCCCAAGGTGCTCAAGGCCCCGGAGGGCCACACCTACGCGTGGACCGAGAATCCGCTCGGCATCAACGGCTACTACCTGGTGTCCACGGGAGAGAAGACCCCGTACCGGCTGAAGCTCCGCTCCGCGTCGTTCAACAACATCCAGGCGCTCACCGAACTGCTGCCGGGCACTCTCGTCGCCGACATGGTCGCGATCCTGGGATCACTCTTCTTCGTCGTGGGCGACATCGACAAGTAGCCCGGCGCCGCCCGCCGGACGGGCCGGGGGCTACGAGGAGACCGCGCTGCGCAGTTCGACGACGTCCAGCTGCTCGGTCTCGTCGTGCACGGTCAGGTCGATGACCTTGCCCACCGCGCGGTTCCGGGCCGCGCCCGTGCGGTGCGCTGCCAGCGCCTCCTCGCCCACCACGTCCGCGAGGTCCTCGTTCTGCACGGACTCGATCGCGGCACTCGCCTTCTGCGTACCGAAGAAGTCGAAGGTTCCCTGCGGCACGAGGTAACGCCGCGCGGTGGCGTACGGGACGACGGCCGAGGCGGCGGGGACGGCGCGGGGTGCGCGGGCGGGCGCGGGCGCGGCCGGCGGCCGGCCGGCGGGGAGGGCGGCGGACGCGCGGCGGTGCTGCTCGGCACCCTCTCCGGCGGCCGCCGCGTGCTTCCCCTTCGGGCCTTCGCCCTCCGAGTCCCGCTCGGCGCTCCGCTCGGCGAGATCGCGCTGCCTGGCCAGTCCGGCCGTGCGGCGCGCCTCCTGGAGGGCGGCGTTGCGTGTCAGGTCCTGCAGAGCCTGGGCGGCCCGCGCATAGGCGGCCGGTGTCGGCGTGGACGTCGCGGCCGGCAGCTCACGCGGCACGGACACCTCGATGGCGAGCTGCCTGCGTCCCTCCAGCGCGCTGGCCCGCTCGGTCTCGGCGTTGGCGTACCGCCGCAGCAGCGCGGCGTGTTCGCCCCGCAGACCCGCGAGCTCCACGCGCTTGCGGCGCAGTTTCGCCTCCAGCCGGGTGCGCAGCTCCCTCGATTCCTCCAGGTCCGCCTCGAGCTCGGCTATGCGCTCCTCGGTCTTCCACTCGTCGCCGGCCCGGGCGCGGATCAGCTCCGCGACGCGCATCCCCGCGGCCCGGTCCCAGCTGCGCATCAGATAGGCGCCGGTGAGAGCGGCGGCCGCGGTGCCGGCCACCAGCCCACGCAGGGCCAGGGGTTCGGCGAGGAGCCAGGCTCCGGCGGCACAGACGACCGACACTCCGGCCACCACGGAGGGCGGCAGGATTTTGTGAAGGGGTGGCGAATGGCGGTGACGTCCACGTGGCATGGCTCGAAATTTACCGTGCGTACGGGTCACTTGGGAGGCCGCACGGCAATCTGT
Organism: Streptomyces clavifer; assembly: GCF_036345975.1. Lineage (NCBI taxonomy): Bacteria > Bacillati > Actinomycetota > Actinomycetes > Kitasatosporales > Streptomycetaceae > Streptomyces > Streptomyces clavifer. The sequence goes on from NZ_CP107793.1 coordinate 3,427,534, forward strand.
TCCCCGCCGGTTACCTTGCGGCCCCTCCCACAGCCCTTCTTTGTGCCCTTTACTTCTTGATCAGCCCCTTCGACTGCAGATACTCCTTGGCCGCGTCGGCCGGCTTGGCGCGCTCCGCGTCGACCGAGCGGTTCAGTTCCGCGAGGTCCTGCGTGGTGAGTACGTCGGTGAGCTTGCCGAGCGCCTCAGCGATCTCCGGCGCACCCGCGTCCTTGGCATTGAGCACCGGAAGGACGTTGTCGGCGTTCTGGAGCTTCTTGTCGTCCTCGAGGAACACCAGCCCGTACGTGTCGAGCACCGCGTCCGTCGTCGTCGTGAGAACGAGCTGGTCCTTTCCGTCCTTGACGGCCTGCTTGGACTGCGGCGTGCCGACGCCCTTCGGGTCGATCCCGATGACGTCAATGCCGTACGTCTTCTTCAGGCCGGGTGCGCAGAACGGGCGCACCTCGCACTCGTCACCCGCCGCGATCTTCACTTTGATCTTCGACTTGCCCAGATCGGAAAGGGACTTGAGGTCGTTCTTCTCGGCGAATTCCCTGGACACCGCGAAGGCGTTCTGGTCGACGGCCTCGCCCGCCGGGAGAACCTTCAGTCCGAGCGGGGTCGCGAGCTTCTCCAGGGCCGCCACGGTCGCCTCGGTGTCGCCGGAGGCGACCGGCTTCGCCGCGGCCGCGTCCGCCCCGTTGACCTTGGCGTTGAGGAATTCCGCGAGGGTCGCCGCGTATTCGGGGACGACGTCGATCTCGCCCTTCTCCAGCGACGGCTCGTACAGTTCGCGGTTCTTCACCGTGGTGATCGATGTGGTGTACCCGGTCTCGGCCAGGAGCTGGGCGTACAGCTCGGCGAGCACCTTGGACTCGGTGAACGAGGCTGCGCCCACGACGAGCGAGCCCTTCTTGGAGTCCGCCCCCGCACCCGTCTTCGAGCCGCCCTCCTCCTGCTCCAGGCTGTCGCCGCCGCAGGCGGCGAGCGACCCGGTCAGCGCCACCACTCCTATGACCGCACCAGCTATGCGCGAGGTCCTGCTCATGTTGTTCTCCGTCCGCGAAAAAGTGTGCACAGTCCGAAAAGTCAGGGTGTTCGTACGGCCCGGCGGCGCAGCGGCGACAGCAGCCGGTCCAGGGCCACCAGCACGCCCTCCACCACCAGGGCGAGCAGGGCGACCAGCACAGCGCCGGCGAAGACCTGCGCGGTGTCGTACGTGTTGAACCCGGCGGTGATGATCCGGCCCAGGCCGCCCAGTCCGACCATGGCCGCGATCGAGGCCGTGGCGACCACCTGGACCGCCGCGGACCGCAGCCCGGTCATGATCATCGGGTAGGCCAGGGGGAGCTCGACCCGCACGAACACCTGCCCGCCGGACATCCCCATACCGCGTGCCGCCTCCAGCACGGACCGGTCCACCTCGCGCATCCCGACGTAGGCGTTGGTGAGGAGCGGCGGCACGGCGAACAGCACCAGGGCGATGATCGTGGGCAGGTAGCCGGAGTTGCGCAGCGGCGTCATCATGAAGAGCGCCAGCACCGCGAAGACCGGTATCGCCCGCCCCACATTGGAGATGTTGACCGCGAGCGCGCCCCCCCTGCCGATGTGGCCGAGGTACAGCGCGAGCGGCAGGGCGATGGCGCAGGCGACCGCGAGGGCGACCCCGCTGACGTACAGGTGCTCGCCCAGCCGGTGCGCCGCACCGCCGTCCCCCGACCAGTTGGCGCCGGTGGTGAGCCAGGTCCAGGCGTCCTCGACGACTCCCATGGAATCAGCCCGCCTCCGTCTTCGCGACCGCGGGCCCGGCCGTGCGGGTCCAGGGGGTGAGCAGGCGCTGCAGGCCGAGCAGGAGCAGGTCCGCCGCCACCGCGAGCAGCACGCAGAGCACGGACGCGGTGAGTACCTGGGCCTTGAAGAAGCTGGGCAGCGCGTCCTCGATGAGGTTGCCGAGGCCCCCCTTGCCGACGAGGGAGCCCACCGTGGTCAGTGCGACCGTCGACACCGTGGCGATCCGCAGTCCGGCCATCAGCGCCGGCAGCGCGAGGGGGAGCTCGACCTCCCAGAGGAGCCTGCCCGGCCCGTAGCCCATGCCTTCGGCGGCTTCCTTCGCCTCCTGCGGCACCGCTTCGAGACCGGCCAGGATGTTCCGTACGAGAATGGTCAGCGAATAGAGCACCAGGCCGGTGACGACCAGTGCCGCGGACAACCCGAACAACGGCAGCAGCAGCGAGAACATCGCCAGCGACGGCACGGTGTAGAGCACGGTGGTCAGGCCCAGCACCGGCCCGGCGAAATACCGGCCGCGGCGTGCGAGCAGGGCGAGCGGAAATGCGACCACGAGCCCTATCAGCACCGAAGCCACCGTGATCCAGATGTGCTGGACGGTCGCGTCGGCGAGCTCCTGGCTGCGGGAGCGCAGATACTCCCCGCAGATCCAGTCGTTCGTCACCAGGCAGTTCTGCTCCGCCATCCGTCCCCCACCTCCTGTTCGCCGTGGTGCCGCCGGTCCTGATCCGATCTCCGGCGACCCTATCCTCGACCACTGACAATCGCCGAGGCTGTCGTATTCCAGCAACATGTCCTTCACAGAACCCGCGTCACAATGGGGAATCATGATCCGTTTCGAGCACGTCACCAAGCGGTACGCGGACGGCACCATCGCCGTCGACGACCTTTCGTTCGAGGTCGCCGAGGGTGAACTGGTCACGCTCGTCGGACCTTCCGGCTGCGGCAAGACGACCACCATGAAGATGGTGAACCGGCTGATCGAACCGACCGGGGGCCGGATATTCCTCGACGGCGAGGACATATCGGCCATCGACCCCGTACAACTCCGGCGCCGTATCGGCTATGTCATCCAGCAGGTCGGGCTCTTCCCGCACAAGACGGTCCTGGAGAACACCGCGACCGTCCCCCATCTCCTGGGCTGGAAACAGAAGGAAGGACGGCAGCGCGCCGCCGAACTCCTCGATCTGGTCGGACTCGATCCGGCCGTCTACGGCGGCCGGTATCCCGAGCAGCTCTCCGGGGGACAGCGCCAACGCGTGGGAGTGGCAAGGGCCCTGGCCGCCGATCCGCCCGTCCTGCTGATGGATGAGCCTTTCGGTGCGGTCGACCCCGTCGTGCGGGAAAGACTGCAGAACGAGTTCCTGAAACTGCAGGCACAGGTCCGCAAGACCGTGCTGTTCGTCACACACGACATCGAGGAAGCCGTCCGTCTCGGTGACCGGATCGCGGTGTACGGACAGGGCCGCATCGACCAGTTCGACTCCCCCGCCACCGTGCTCGGGGCGCCGGCGACTCCGTACGTCGCGGACTTCGTCGGGGCGGACCGCGGTCTGAAGCGGCTCTCGGTCACCCCCATCGAGGAGAGCGACCTGGACCAGCCCCCGGTCGTCCACCTCGACGACCCGCTGGCGACGGCGACCGCACGGCTGCGGAGCGAGGGCGCCCGCTGGGCGGTCGTGCTGGACCGTGAGGACAATCTGCACGGCTGGATCCCGGTGGGCGAGGCGGTGTCGGCCACCGCGAAGGGCACGGTCCGCGATCACGCCCGGCGCATGGAGGCGTGGCTGCCGCTCGGCGCGCCCCTCAAGCAGGCCTTCGCCACGATGCTCCAGCACGACGCGGGCTGGATCGCCGTCATCGACGAGGAGGGCACGGGCCGTTTCCTCGGCGTCCTCACCCCGGCCCGTCTCCACGAGGCCCTGCGCCGCTCGATCGACGCGGACGCGCAGTCCGTCCCGCGCGCCGAGGTGGCGGTGGAGACGGTGGCGAAGGTCGTGGCGCCGTGAGGCCGTCGTTCAGTCCGCGGTGAGTCTGCCGCTCATCCACTCCAGGGCGGGAGGGATCTCCCGCCGCCATGTCGTGAAGTTGTGCCCGCCGCTGTCGAGCACGATGGAGGACACCCGGGCGGGTGCCCTCACCCGGTCGATGAACTCGCGGGTTTCCCGCAGGTTCCCCTCGCCCTGCCGGGACGTCGTGACCAGGAAGGACGAAGCGGCGGGCGGCCGGTGGTCCAGGCTCCACAGCAGATCGGCACGGCGGCGTGCCGCCCGGTCCCCGTGGAAGAGATCGCCGGTCGTCGGGTCCTCGGCCGCCCGGTAGTACGCGGAGAGGCCGGCGCTCGCCGCGAATCTCTCCGGATGGTGCAGTCCGAGCTTCAGCGCGCAGTAGCCGCCGGTGGAGTTGCCGATGACACCCCAGTTACGGGCGCGCTCCCCCACCCGGTACGTGCGGGAGACGGCCCGGGGCAGGTCCTCCGCGAAGAACGTCTCGGCCTGCGGGCCGTCCCGGACGTCCACGCACTCGGTGTCCCTCGGCGGCGCCACCGTCGGCCGCAGCATCACCAGGACCATCGGCTGCGCCCTGCCCGCCCTCACCCGCTCGTGTGCGGTCCGCGGGTACCGCAGCCCCTTGAACAGGTTCTCGGCCGTACCCGGATAGCCGGTGAGGACGATCACCGCGGGGAACGTCCGTCCGGCGTGGGCCTGCTGGAAGTACTCCGGCGGCAGATAGACGTAGGCCCGGCTGTCGATTCCCGAGGCGCGCCCGGAGACGACGACCTCGTCGATCCGGCCGCCCGACGCCGGCCGGCCCGCCCCCGGCGCGTCCGGCCGCACGGTACCGATGCGCACCACGCCCCCGGACGCGCCCTTCCCCGCCCCGTGGTCCGTGACCGTGCCCAACTCCTGCTCGCGCCCGAGCAGGTCGGCCCAGGAGCCGTAGAAGAGGAAGGAGTGGTTGGCCAGCAGACCGGCCGCGACGAAGAGCGCCAGCTGGGTCGAGAGCAGCAGAGCCGTCCGGCCCGCGACCGCCCGGGCGGTGCGGCCCGCCAGCCGGGGCCAGAGCAGGAGCGTGGCGGCGAACAGCCCGCTCGCCAGTGCGGCCGCCACGACCAGAACAGGGGTGCCGGTGAGGCCCATGAGCAGAGATGAGCTTTCTGTGCGGGAAATTTCCGGAAAGAGGATGAACCCACTCCGTGGAAGCCTCGTCCTAGAGGGCGCACATCGTCCGTAGGGGCTTCGGCCGACGGACTCGGAATCTCTCGCGGAGCCACGGGAAGCGATGTCTGGCACGGTAGATGGGGATACATCAGGATCGGTTCCGCTCGCGGTGCGCGGACGTGGGTTCCTCCGCGGGCCACGCCCGGCATCCGTACCGGCGCTGGTGGGGAGCGCCTGCGCGGCGGTCGGCCTGATCGACGTCGCCGCGGGGGTCTTCCCGCGCTTCCGGCACAGCCGCGTGCACACCTTCGCCGAGGTGCTCCCCGGCGCCCTCGGACCGTTCGCGGCGGCACTCTCGCTCAGTTCCGGCGTGCTGCTGCTCCTCCTGGCCCACGGCATCAAGCGCCGCAAACGCCGGGCCTGGCGGGCCGCGGTGATCCTCCTGCCCGCCGGGGCGGCGGCGCAGTTCGCCTACCGCCACTCCCTGATCGGGGTGCTGCTCTCCCTGGTGCTGTGCTTCCTGCTGGTACGCCACCGGAGCGAGTTCGCCGCACTCCCCGACCCGCGGAGCCGCTGGCGGGCGCTGGCCAACTTCGTCCTCCTCGGCGCGGGTTCGCTCGTCCTGGGCCTGGTCGTCGTGAGCGTGCACCCGGGCCGGGTCGTGGGCGACCCCTCCATCGCCGACCGGCTCCAGCACGTGCTGTACGGCCTGTTCGGGCTGGAGGGACCCGTGGACTACACGGGGCCGACCTCCTGGACGGTGGCGTACTCCCTGGGCGCCCTCGGGCTGCTGACCGCCGTCACCACGATCTACCTCGCCTTCCGCCCCGAACACCCGGCCGCACTGCTGAGCGAGGACGACGAGGCGCGGCTGCGGGTGCTGCTCGACAAGCACGGGAGCCGCGACTCCCTCGGGCACTTCTCGCTCCGCCGCGACAAGGGCGTCGTGTTCTCGCCCAGTGGCAAGGCAGCCGTCTGCTATCGCGTGGTGTCGGGGGTGATGCTCGCCGGAGGTGACCCGATCGGCGATGTGGAGGCCTGGCCCGGCGCCATCGAACGCTTCATGGACGAGGCGCGGGCGCACTCCTGGACCCCCGCGGTGATGGGCTGCAGCGAGACCGGCGGTGAGGTGTGGACGCGCGAGACGGGCCTGGCCGCGCTGGAGATCGGGGACGAGGCGGTGGTGGACGTCGCGGATTTCTCCCTGACCGGGCGCGCGATGCGCAACGTGCGCCAGATGGTGAAGCGCATCGAACGTAACGGCTACGAGACCCGGGTCAGGCGCGTCCGCGACATCGGCCCCACCGAACTGGAACGCATCCGCGGGGCCGCCGCCGACTGGCGCGGCACGGACACCGAGCGCGGTTTCTCCATGGCACTGGGCCGGATCGGCGACCCTGCGGACGGCGACTGTGTCGTCGCCACCGCCCATCTGGCCGAGTCCGGTGCGGAGGATTCCCCGTACGGCGACCTGAAGGCCGTGCTCCACTTCGTCCCGTGGGGCGCCGACGGCCTCTCCCTGGAGCTGATGCGGCGCGACCGGTCCGCCGACCCCGGGATGAACGAGCTGCTGATCGTCGCCTCCCTCCAGGCCGCACCGCGGCTCGCCGTCGCCCGTGTCTCGCTGAACTTCGCGATGTTCCGCTCCGCCCTGGCCCGCGGCGAGCGGCTGGGCGCCGGGCCGGTGCTGCGCTGCTGGCGCGGGCTGCTGATCTTCCTCTCGCGCTGGTTCCAGATCGAGTCGCTGTACCGGTTCAACGCCAAGTTCCGGCCCCGCTGGGAGCCCCGGTTCGTGGTCTTCCGCTCCGGACGGGACCTGCCCCGGATCGGCCTCGCCGCTCTCCGGGCGGAGGGTTTCGTGACCCTCGCGCCGCCCCGCCCGTTCCGGTCCCGGCGCCCCCGCCCCTGCGCGCACCTGCCCGCGCAGGGCGGTGAGCGCGGTGTCCGCGCGGCCTGACCGACCCGTGCGCGGGCCTAGGCTGGTCGTATGAGTACGTTGCGAGGACGGGGCACGGTCCGGGGCCTGCCGGAGTGGGACCGCTGCGCGGTCATGGGAGTCGTCAATGTGACGCCCGACTCCTTCTCGGACGGAGGTCACTGGTTCGACACCACGGCGGCGATCAAGCACGGCCTCGAACTCGCCGCCGAGGGGGCGGACCTGATCGACGTCGGCGGTGAGTCGACCCGCCCCGGCGCCAGCCGGGTGGACGAGGCGGAGGAGCTGCGGCGGGTCGTCCCCGTCGTACGCGGGCTGGCATCCGAGGGCGTCACCCTCTCCGTGGACACCATGCGCGCCCGCGTCGCCGACCAGGCCGTCGCAGCCGGGGCCGTCCTGGTCAACGATGTGAGCGGTGGCCTCGCCGACCCGGACATGATCCCCGTCGTCGCCGCGGCCGACGTGCCCTTCGTCGTCATGCACTGGCGCGGTTTCAGTGAGTCGATGAACAGCCGGGCCGTGTACGAGGACGTCGTCGCCGAAGTGGTCGCGGAGCTCCGCGAGCGCATGGACGCCGTGATCGGGGGCGGTGTGAGCCCGGAGAAGCTGGTGATCGACCCGGGGCTCGGCTTCGCCAAGGACGCCGCCCACGACCTCTCGCTCGTCGCGCACCTCGCCCGGTTGCGCGAGCTGGGCCGGCCCCTGCTCGTCGCCGCCTCCCGCAAGCGGTTCCTCGGCCATGTCCTGGCCGGCGACGGCGCCGCGCCGCCACCCGCGCGGGAACGCGACGCGGCCACGGCCGCGATCTCCGCCCTCTCGGCGAACGCCGGCGCCTGGGCGGTCCGGGTGCACGCCGTACGGGCCAGCGCGGACGCCGTGCGGGTCGCCCGCGCCGTCGAGGGAGCCGCGTGAGCTCCGCGCGCGACGAGCACGAGGCGGCCGCCGCCGACATCCGGGCCGTCGAACAGGCCAACACCGCCTTCTACGAGGCGATGGAACGCGGCGACTTCGAGGAACTCTCCGGGCTCTGGCTGCCGGGCGAGGACCTCACCGTCTCCTGCGTCCACCCGGGCTGGCCGGTGCTCACGGGCCGCGGCGAGGTGCTGCGCAGCTATGCGCTGATCATGGCGAACACCGAGTACATCCAGTTCTTCCTGACCGACGTCGGGGTCGCGATGACCGGGGACACCGCACTGGTGACCTGCACCGAGAACATCCTCAGCGGCGGTCCCGCGGAGGAGGGTGACGCGCTGGGCCCGCTGGTCGGCCAGCTCGTCGTCGCCACCAACGTGTTCCGCCGCACACCTGACGGCTGGAAGCTCTGGTCCCACCACGGTTCGCCCGTACTGGCCGAGACCGGCGAGGAGGACGACGAGGAGTCCCCGTCCTGAGCGGGTAGGACCCCGAAAGGGGATTGGACCGCCGGATCGCGGGGTATACGCGGCTACCGGCCTCGCGCCCGGCCGGCCCGCGTCCCCGCGGGCGGGAACTGTCGGTGCTCACGGGTAGATTCGAAAGACGGCACCTCTCCGCCCGCACGCGACCGGGTGCCGCCGGACCAACGAACAGCAGGAGTGATTCGCGTGGATCGTGTCGCGCTGCGCGGCCTCAAGGCCCGTGGGCACCATGGTGTCTTCCCCCGGGAGCGGGAAGAGGGCCAGACCTTCATCGTCGACCTGGTGCTCGGCCTCGACACCCGCCCCGCGGCAGCCGCGGACGACCTCACGAAGACCGTGCACTACGGCGTGGTGGCGGAGGAGGTCGTCGGCGTCGTCAAGGGTGAACCCGTCGATCTGATCGAGACCCTCGCGGAACGCATCGCGCAGCAGTGCCTCAAGCACGAAGGGGTCGAGGAGGTCGAGGTCGTCGTCCACAAGCCGGACGCGCCGATCACCGTCCCCTTCGACGACGTGACCATCACCATCACCCGGAGCCGAGCATGACTGCATTTTCCACCGAGGGGCAGAGCGACCCGACCGTACAGCCGGTTCCGGCCGCCGTCGTCGAGCAGGTGGACGCGGCGGACGTCACCCTCTCCAACCCCAAACGGGCCGTGATCTCCCTGGGCTCCAACCTCGGCAACAGGCTGGAGACCCTCCAGGGCGCCATCGACGCCCTGGAGGACACCCCCGGCCTCCGGGTCAAGGCGGTCTCCCCGGTGTACGAGACCGAGCCGTGGGGCGTGGACCCCGGCTCCCAGCCCTCCTACTTCAACGCGGTGGTCGTCGTGAAGACGACCCTGCCGCCGTCCTCGCTGCTGGAGCGCGGCCAGGCCATCGAAGAGGCCTTCGACCGGGTCCGTGAGGAGCGCTGGGGACCGCGCACCATCGACGTCGACATCGTGGCGTACGCCGATGTGGTCTCCGACGACCCGCTGCTCACCCTTCCGCACCCGCGGGCCCACGAACGCGCGTTCGTTCTCGCCCCCTGGTACGACGTGGATCCCGAGGCCCAGCTGCCCGGTTCCGGACCGGTCGCCGACCTGCTGGCCGACATCGGGCGCGACGGGGTACTCCCCCGGGCCGACCTGGAACTCCGCCTGCCCGAGTAGTCGTTAGGCTCAAGGACGGACGACACGGCAACGGCGGCGAAGGGCGGCACTCTCGGTGAAGCAACTACGGCTCGGCCTCCTGGCCGGACTCTTCGCCGGAGCCGGCGTGCTGTCCTGGGCAGCAGCCCGCCTCTGGGACTCCTTGGGGACCTTGCCGAGCGTGCCGCTCGCGGCGTCCGTCGTGCTCGCGGTGATCGCCGTGGTGCTGCTGGCCACGGCCCTGTCGATCAGGGCCCGCCTGCGCGCCCAGCGGGAGCGCCGACCGGGGGCCAAGGGCGTCGAGCCCCTGATGGCGGCGCGTGCCGTGGTCTTCGGCCAGGCGAGTGCGCTCGTCGCGGCGCTGGTCGCGGGGATGTACGGCGGTGCGGGCGTCTTCCTGCTCGGCTACCTCGACATCCCGCCCCGGCGCGATCAGGCGATCTACGCCGGGAGTGCGGTCGTGGCCGGCATCGCCGTCGTCGCCGCCGCGGTCTTCCTGGAGCGCGTCTGCAGGCTCCCGGAGGACAGGGACGACGACAGGAGCGCGGCAGCGGCCTAGCAGGCCCCGGCCCGCCGGGCTCTCGACCGGAGTGCCGCGACCGCCGGGTTCGTGGAACGCGGCGCCGGCGCACCCGGCCGTCCTCGCGTCGATCCACGAGCTCCTGAAGGAACGCGTCCTCCCTCCCGGGAGGCATCCAGGCCCCGACCCCCGAGTTCACCGGCCCGGCACGCGAAGACCTCGCGCCGGGCCTGCGCCGAGACGTTCCGGCCTGCCGGCCCGGCCTCACACCTCGTGTCGGCGGGCCCCCGAAATGCCTCGCGCACCCCTCCACGGCCGTCGCCGGTACTGCGGCGGGCAGACGACCGGGGGCGTCCGCGCCTCAGGGATCCGGCCGGGAGGCCGTTCACCTGCAAGGGAGCTCCGCGGCGGCCCCGACCCGTCGGTCCCGCACACCCCCCGCCTGTTCAGCGCGCCATGATGAGGCTCATCGCCTCCGCGCGCGTGGCGGAGTCGCGCAGCTGGCCGCGGACGGCGGACGTGAGCGTCTTGGCTCCGGGCTTGCGGATGCCCCGCATCGACATGCACATGTGCTCGCACTCGATGACCACGATGACCCCGCGCGGCTCCAGGATGGCCATCAGGGACTCGGCGATCTGGGTGGTGAGCCGCTCCTGCACCTGGGGACGCCGGGCGTACACGTCGACCAGCCGGGCCAGCTTGGACAGCCCTGTGATCTTTCCGCTGGTCGCGGGGATGTACCCCACGTGCGCGACACCGCGGAAGGGCACCAGGTGGTGCTCACAGGTGCTGAACACCTCGATGTCCTTGACCAGCACCATCTCGTCGTGGCCGAGGTCGAACGTCGTCGTCAGGACGTCCTCGGGTTCCTGGTAGAGGCCCGCGAATATCTCCTTGTACGCACGCGCCACCCGGCCCGGCGTCTCGCGCAGCCCTTCACGGTCCGGGTCCTCCCCGACCGCGATGAGGAGCTCACGTACGGCCGACTCGGCCCGCTTCTCGTCGAATACGCCGATCGAACCCTGCCCGTCGAGCGTCACCGGGTCGGTCATCTGTGCCTCGTTCCTCTGTGCTGTCACCTGCGCAGGCCCACCCGGACATCCCAGGAGAACGGCAGGCACGACGCGGGCACACGAAAGTGCCGCGCCCCCACAGGCTAGAACCTGGGGGGCGCGGCATCCATTCCAGGCCCGGTGCTGCACCCGTGACAGGGGCCACACCGGGTCGGGCAGGGGTCTAGCTCTCGGGACGCTCCTCCGGAAGGGCTTCCGTGGACGTACCGAGGTCCTTCGACGTGATGTCCTTCGGAGCGATCTCCGCAGGGCCGGCCGAACCATTGGCGGTGGTCGAGCCGTTGGTGAGGGCCAGCTCCTTCGGAGACAGCACCGGCGGACGCGTCGAAGGCGTGCGCCGGGCCGAACCGGTCCACGCCGGCCGGGCCGGACGCTTCACGATCGGGGCGAAGATCTCGGCGATCTGGTCCTTGTTGAGCGTCTCCTTCTCGAGGAGCTCGAGGACCAGGGCGTCGAGGATGTCGCGATTCTCGACGAGAATCTCCCACGCGTCGTTGTGCGCGGTCTCGATGAGCTTCTTGACCTCTTCGTCGACGAGCGCCGCGACCTCTTCCGAGTAGTCGCGCTGGTGGCCCATCTCCCGGCCCACGAAGGGCTCGGTGTTGTCGCCGCCGAACTTGATCGCGCCGAGGCGCTCGGTCATGCCGTACTGCGTGACCATCGCGCGGGCCGTGGCTGTGGCCTTCTCGATGTCGTTCGCGGCACCGGTGGTCGGGTCGTGGAAGACCAGCTCCTCCGCCGCGCGCCCGCCCAGCATGTACGCCAGCTGGTCGAGCATCTCGTTGCGCGTCGTGGAGTACTTGTCCTCTTCCGGGAGCACCATCGTGTAACCGAGGGCGCGGCCGCGGGAGAGGATCGTGATCTTGTGGACCGGGTCCGACTGGGGCGAGGCCGCCGCGACCAGGGCGTGTCCGCCCTCGTGGTACGCGGTGATCTTCTTTTCCTTCTCGGACATGATCCGGGTCCGCTTCTGCGGACCCGCCACGACGCGGTCGATGGCCTCGTCGAGCATGCTGTTGTCGATCAGCTTCTTGTTGCTGCGCGCCGTGAGGAGCGCAGCTTCGTTCAGCACGTTCGACAGATCGGCACCGGTGAAGCCGGGCGTACGACGGGCGACCGCGTTGAGGTCGACGTCGGGGGCGACCGGCTTGCCCTTCTGGTGCACCTTGAGGATCTCCAGGCGGCCCTGCATGTCCGGGCGGTCGACGGCGATCTGCCGGTCGAAGCGTCCGGGACGCAGCAGCGCCGGGTCCAGGATGTCCGGACGGTTCGTGGCGGCGATCAGGATGACGCCGCCCTTCACGTCGAATCCGTCCATCTCGACGAGCAGCTGGTTGAGCGTCTGCTCGCGCTCGTCGTGACCGCCGCCCATACCGGCACCGCGGTGCCGGCCCACGGCGTCGATCTCGTCGACGAAGACGATCGCCGGAGCGTTCGCCTTGGCCTGCTCGAAGAGGTCCCGGACTCGCGAGGCACCGACACCGACGAACATCTCGACGAAGTCGGACCCGGAGATCGAGTAGAACGGAACTCCCGCTTCACCCGCGACTGCGCGAGCGAGCAGGGTCTTGCCCGTACCGGGCGGCCCGTACAGCAGGACGCCCTTGGGGATCTTGGCGCCGACGGCCTGGAACTTCGCCGGCTCCTGGAGGAATTCCTTGATCTCGTACAGTTCCTCGACGGCCTCGTCCGACCCCGCCACGTCGGCGAAGGTCGTCTTCGGCGTGTCCTTGGTGATCAGCTTGGCCTTGGACTTGCCGAACTGCATGACCTTGGAGCCGCCACCCTGCATCTGGTTCATCAGAAACAGGAAGACGACGACGATCAGGACGAAGGGCAGCAACGAGAGGAGGATCGAGACGAACGGGGACTGCTTCGACGGCGAGACGGTGTAACCCTTCTCGATGTCACCGCTCTCGAACTTCTGCTGCAGCGTGTCGGCCAGTTCGACGCCCTGGTTACCGATATAGCTCGCCTGGAACTTGCTGCCGGACTCGCCCTTGAGCTTCTGGCCGTCCTTCAGCTCGATCTTGAGAATCTGTTCGTCACCGGTGGTCAGCTTGGCCTGCTCCACCTGGTCCTTGCTGATCGCCTGGATCACCTTGCCGGTGTCCACCGTCTTGTAGCCGCCGGACGAGCCGACGACCTGCATCAACACGACCACGGCGAGGACGGCCAGCACGATCCACATGACCGGCCCACGGAAGTATCGCTTCACGTCCATCCATACGGAGCGAAGTCGCCCCGTCCCTCCTGCCCGTAGGTAAATGCTGCTGTGAGAAAAGACTGTTCTTCGGACGGTACCCCAGCATTGTCACCCGCGACCGCAGGGGACGTCCGACAAACCCGCCTTCGAAGGCTCCAACGGCGGGAGGGCGGTGAGGGTTCCCCGGAGTCCGACCGGGTTCGGCCGGGACCGTAGGGGCGGGTCTCAGCCGCCGTACACGTGCGGGGCGAGCGTGCCGACGAAGGGGAGGTTGCGGTACTTCTCCGCGTAGTCCAGCCCGTAGCCGACGACGAACTCGTTGGGGATGTCGAAGCCGACCCACTTCACGTCGATCGCGACCTTCGCGGCGTCCGGCTTGCGCAGGAGCGTGCAGACCTCCAGGCTCGCCGGCTCACGCGAACCGAGGTTGGTCAGCAGCCAGGACAGCGTCAGACCGGAGTCGATGATGTCTTCGACGATCAGGACGTGCTTGCCCTTGATGTCGGTGTCGAGGTCCTTGAGGATCCGGACGACGCCCGAGGACTGGGTGCCCGCGCCGTACGAGGAGACGGCCATCCAGTCCATGGTGACGGGGGTGGACAGCGCACGCGCCAGGTCCGCCATGACCATCACCGCGCCCTTGAGCACACCGACGATCAGCAGGTCCTTGCCCGCGTACTCCGCGTCGATCTTCGCGGCCAGCTCGACGAGCTTCGCGTCGATCTCTTCCTTGGTGAGGAGCACCGACTGAAGGTCGGTACCCATGTCCTTCTCGTTCACCCGCGTCTCTTTCTCTGCCTGCCGGACCCGGGCTTCCCCGGGCCGGACGGGCCGTCTCGCCTGCACGTCAGCCGCTTGCGCTTCAGCTCTGCCGAATCACCAGTCTGCCACCCTGCCGCCGTGCCTCGACGCGGCCGGGCAGGTTGATGGCCCCCTGGCCCCGCCAGCCCGTGATGAGCCGGTCGACTTCCTCGATGTGCCGGGCGAAGAGCGAACCGGCGGGGGACCCGGCCTCGATCAGGGCCCGCCGCAGCACGCGGCGGCGTACCGCGGGCGGCAGGACCGAGAGCTTGGCGCACTCCAGCCGTCCGTCGTCGTCACGCACCGAGCGGGCGGCCTCGGCGGCCCAGGTGTCGAGGGCGTCGGCGTCGTCGCGGGAGAGCTGGGCGGTACGGGCGAGGGCCCCGACGACCCCCTTGCCCAGCGCCTTCTCCAGGGCGGGCAGGCCCTCGTGGCGCAGCCGGGAGCGGGTGTAGGCGGGGTCGACGTTGTGGGGGTCGTCCCAGACGGGGAGCGACTGGACCATGCAGGCCTTGCGGGCGGTCTGCCGGTCGAGTTGGAGGAAGGGGCGGCGGTAGCGGCCCTCGGGGCCGGAGGCGGCGGCCATCCCGGAGAGCGAGCGGATGCCCGAGCCGCGGGCCAGGCCGAGGAGGACGGTCTCGGCCTGGTCGTCACGCGTGTGGCCGAGGAGGACGGCGGCGGCGCCGTGGCGCTCGGCGGCGGCGTCCAGCGCGGCGTAGCGGGCATCACGGGCGGCGGCCTCGGGGCCGCCCTCACGGCCGACGCGGACGGCGACGGCCTCGACCGGGTCGAGTCGCATCTCGGCGAGGCGGGCGACGACCTCACCCGCGCGGAGGGCGGAGCCGGGCTGGAGATCGTGGTCGACGGTGATGCCGCCTGCCCGGACAGGAAGTTTGCGCGACTCGAAGGCGAGTGCGGAGGCGAGCGCCATGGAATCGGCACCCCCGGAGCAGGCGACGAGCACCAGCGGGGTGTCGGGCCGTTCGGGAAGCGCGGCCCGTCGGCCGCCGGCCCCGGCTTCGGCCAGCTCGGCGTGCCCGGCCTGTTCGGTGTGGCGGTTGTATTCGGTGACGACGTCGTGGAGTACGCGGCGGACCGCCAGGCGTATCGCCGCGACCGCAGGATGGGGACCCATGTCCGGTGCCCTTCGGATGGAGTTCTGGGGGTGTGCCTCGGAGCGCCGGGACGAAGGTCCCGTCACTCAGAGTGCGTCGATGGTGACAGAGCCAAGCTGTTCATCGAGCATTGCACGCCATCCCGTGCCCCTATGGTCCCCCGGATGGGTGATTGAGAGGGCGCCCTCCTGCCGTCGCGCCGGCCGCGGTCAGGAATCCGTCCTGCGGTGCACCCTCGCGACCCAGTCCGCGGGGGCCGCGATCTCCGCCTTCGTGGGGAGGGTGTTGGGGGAGGTCCACACCCGGTTGAAGCCGTCCATCCCGACCTCGTCGACCACGGCCCGGACGAACTTCTCGCCGTCGCGGTACTGACGCAGCTTGGCGTCGAGGCCCAGCAGCTTGCGCAGCGCCAGGTCGAGACGGCTCGCCCCGCGCGCCCTGCGCTGCTGGAACTTCTCCCGGATCTCGGCGACGGAGGTCACCACGTCGGGGCCCACCCCGTCCATCACGAAGTCCGCGTGCCCTTCGAGCAGGGACATCACGGCGGTGAGACGGCCGAGGATCTCGCGCTGCGCGGGCGTCTGGACGATCTCGACGAGGCTGCGCCCGCCGTCGTCGCCGTCGTCCCCCTGCTCTCCCTCGGGGCGGCTGCCGCCCGAGAAGGACTGGGCCGCCTCCCTGAGGCGTTCCACGACGGTCATCGGGTCGACATCGGTCTCGTCGAGGAACGACTGGATTTCGCCCTGCAGATGGTCGCGGAGCCACGGCACGCCGGTGAACTGGGTGCGGTGGGTCTCCTCGTGGAGGGCCACCCAGAGCCTGAAGTCGTGCGGATCGACGCCGAGTTCACGTTCGACGTGGACGATGTTGGGAGCGACCAGGAGCAGCCTGCCGCCGCCGTTGGCGGAGGCCGGGAGCTCCCGGGTGGCGGGGGCGAAGGTCTCGTACTGCCCGAGGACCCGGGAGGCCAGGAACGACAGCAGCATGCCCAGCTCGACGCCGGTCACCTTCCCGCCGACCGCACCGAGCACCGCACCGCCGGGGCCGCCGCCCCGCCGGTCCTGCATCTTCCCCAGCAGGGGGCGCAGCAGCTCACGGAAGCCCGCGACGTTGGCCCTGATCCAGCCCGCCCGGTCGACGACCAGGACCGGGGTGTCCTCGGGTTCGTGCCCCTCCGGGATCATCCGGGTGAACGAACGGACATGCTCCTCCGAGGCCTTGGCATGCCGACGGAGCTCCGCGACGACGGCGCGGGCCTCCTCGCGGCTGATCTCGGGACCCGGCCGCACCAGTCGGGTCGCGGTCGCGACCGCGAGATTCCAGTCGACCATCTCGGCACCACCGATGCTCGTCATGCGTCAACCGTACGTGAGGTGGTCGTCCGGTGGTGGGGTGTCAGCCGCTCACCGGGTGCCGGTGACGAGGGTGGTGGCCAAGGCGTCCAGGGTGGATTCCGCCTCGGACGGGGATGTGGTGCCGGAGGCGAGGAAGGCGAAGGCGAGCAGACGGCCCTGCGCGTCGAGCGCCGTGCCGGCGAGGGCGTTCACCCCGGTGAGGGTGCCCGTCTTGGCCCGGACCACGCCGGTGCCCCGGGAGTCGGCGGGGTACCGGTCGTCGAGCGTGCCGGTGAAACCGGCCACCGGGAGGCCGGTGAGGACGGGGCGGAGCTCGGGGTGGTCCGGATCGGCGGCGAGCGCGAGCAGGCCGGTGAGCAGGCCCGCCGTCACCTTGTCGGCGCGGTCGAGGCCGCTGCCGTCGGCGAGGTTCGCGCCGGCCAGCGGCAGCCCCAGCTTCTTCAGCCGGTCGGTCACGGCGCGCCGGCCCCCTGCGAAGGAGGCGGGCTCACCCGCCTTCAGGGCCGTCTGGCGGACCAGTGCCTCGGCGATGTCGTTGTCGCTGTTGGCCAGGGCCCGTTCGACCAGGGCGGAGAGGGGCTCCGACAGGTGTGTCGCCACCGTCCTGGATCCCTTGCCGGCACGCCCCGGGGAGGGCTCGGACCCGGTGGTCACGCCCGCGTCGTCGAGCAGACCGGCGAAGGCGCGGGCGGCGTCGCCCGCGGGGTCGTCGGTGCGCGGGGCGGGGCCCCGGTCGCTTCCGTCGAGACGGCCCCCGCCGACCATCAGCGCGCTGACCGGCGTGATGTTCTCGTTGGGGCCGATGGGGTGGAGGGCGGGTCCGGAGTACCTGGACGTGTCGTACGTCAGCTCGACGTCCCCCGTGCCGCTGTCGCGCAGGGCGCGCGCCGTGTCGGCGGCCAGACCGCGCAACGCGGCCTTGTCCAGCGTGGGGTCGCCGCCGCCGACGAGGGTGACGGTGCGGGAGTCGGCCGACGCACGGACCGTCGTGGCGATGCGGTGCCCGGGGCCGAGGGCGGAGAGCACGGCGACGCCCGTGGCGATCTTCACGGTGGACGCGGGTGTCATGGGCGTGTCCGCACCCTGTGCGTACAGCTCCCTGCCGGTGGCCGTGTCCACGACGACGGCGGTGCGCACGGTGCCGAGGGCGGGCGTGCCCAGCAGGGGCGCGAGGACGCTCTTCAGGCTGCTCGCGCCCACCGGGTCGGTCACGCCGGCCGAGGCTCCCAGGGGTGCCAGGACGGCGGGGGCGCTGGGGGCGGGCCCCGGCCCGGCGGGCGTGGACCGTTGGTGATGTGCGCCACCTGCGCGCTCCTGGGCGGCAGCCCGGTCCTGCTCGGCCTTACGCTGACCGGAGTCCCAGGGACCGGCGGCCAGGACGGCACCGGCGGCGACCACCAGGCCGAGCACCGCGGAGCCTGCGGCGAGCTGCCAGTCGCGCGACCCGCCCGCCCGCTTCAGGTACTTCGAGTCCTTCCACTTGCCCCACCTGTTCAACGGTTCGTCCGTCGGTCTCTCCACCGGCTCGGCCACCGTTGACCAGCCCCTTTCGCGAGCACTCATCTGCGTGAGGGACACTTAACCACCAGTCGTATGTGTTGATCATGGAGGAGCCACCCGTGGAGTTCGACGTCACCATCGAGATCCCGAAGGGTTCGCGGAACAAGTACGAGGTGGACCACGAGACCGGTCGGATCCGCCTGGACCGTCGACTCTTCACCTCGACCAGCTACCCGGCCGACTACGGCTTCGTCGAGAACACCCTCGGCGAGGACGGCGACCCGCTGGACGCGCTGGTCATCCTGGACGAGCCGACCTTCCCCGGCTGCCTCATCAAGTGCCGCGCCATCGGCATGTTCCGGATGACCGACGAGGCCGGCGGCGACGACAAGCTGCTGTGCGTCCCGGCGTCCGACCCCCGGGTGGAGCACCTGCGCGACATCCACCACGTGTCGGAGTTCGACCGGCTCGAGATCCAGCACTTCTTCGAGGTCTACAAGGACCTGGAGCCGGGCAAGTCCGTCGAGGGCGCCGACTGGGTCGGCCGCACCGAGGCCGAGGCCGAGATCGAGGCCTCCTACAAGCGTCTTGAGGCGCAGGGCGGCGCGCACTGACGTAGTCCCTCCGGTTCCGCTTCCGGGCGGGACGGCGCGGACTGCGGCGTACTGGGCCGACCGGCCCTGCTGACCGTACGGAACGGGCGGCGCACCATTCACCGGTGCGCCGCCCGTTGTGCGTGGCGGCCCATGTCCGTGCCCATACTGGGCAGGAGCGCTCCCAGAACGCGCCGTCAAGGAGGAACGAGGTCGAGTGGTGGCGGAACAGGGCGGTCCCGAGGACCAGAAGCCCCAGTCCGACGAGGCACGCAGCGCCTTTGTCCCACCGGCCGGTGTGGAGCAGCCGCCGACGCCTTCCGAGGACGACCACCCCACATCGGAATTCGCCCTTCCGGCCGGTCTGCACACTGATCCGTCGGCGGGCCCCGGCTCGGGCCAGGGTTCCGCTTCCGGTCCGGGCGGCGGTGCCGACGCGCCGGCGTCCGCGTTCGTCCCGCCGAGCGGGTACAACGCGCAGCACCAGCAGCCCGTCTTCACTCCGGCGCACGGTATCCCGATGGTCCGGCTGACCAAGGAGGCTCCCTGGCAGGACCGGATGCGCACGATGCTGCGGATGCCGGTGACGGAGCGTCCGGCGCCGGAGGGTGTGCAGAAGACCGACGACTCGGGCCCCGCGGTGCCCCGGGTGCTCGACCTGACGCTGCGTATCGGGGAACTGCTGCTCGCGGGCGGGGAGGGCGCCGAGGACGTCGAGGCGGCCATGTTCGCGGTGACGCGTTCGTACGGGCTCGACCGCTGCGAGCCGACGGTCACCTTCACCCTGCTGTCGATCTCGCACCAGCCTTCGCTGGTCGAGGACCCGGTGACGGCGAGCAGGACCGTACGCCGCCGGGGCACGGACTACACCCGGCTGGCCGCGGTGTTCCGGCTGATCGACGACATCACGACCACGGAACACGTCGAGGTCTCGCTGGAGGAGGCCTACCGCCGGCTGGCCGAGATCCGCCGTAACCGGCACCCGTACCCGGGCTGGGTGCTGACCGCCTCCGCCGGGCTTCTCGCCGGTTCGGCATCGGTGCTGGTCGGTGGTGGTGTGCTGGTCTTCCTCGTGGCGGCAGCGGGCGCGATGCTCGGGGACCGGCTGGCGTGGCTGTGTGCCGGGCGCGGGCTGCCGGAGTTCTACCAGTTCATGGCCGCGGCCATGCCCCCCGCCGCGATGGGCATCGCGCTGACCCTCACCCACTCGACGGATGTCAGGCCGTCCGCGGTGATCACCGGTGGACTGTTCGCGCTGCTGCCCGGGCGGGCCCTGGTCGCCGGTGTACAGGACGGACTGACCGGCTACTACATCACCGCGGGAGCCCGGCTCCTGGAGGTCATGTACTTCTTCATCGGCATCGTCGGCGGGGTGCTGCTGATGCTCTACCTGGGCGTTCAGCTCGGCGCCCAGCTGAACCCGGAGGCACGGTTCGTGCCCAACGACCGGCCGGTGGTCCAGATCCTGGCGTCGATGGCCCTCACCCTGGCCTTCGCCATCCTGCTCCAGCAGGAGCGGTCCACCGTGCTCGCGGTGACCCTCAACGGAGGCGTGGCCTGGATCATCTACGGGGCGATGGCCCGCACCGGCGGGATCTCGCCGGTGGCGGCGACAGCGGTGGCCGCGGGCCTGGTGGGGCTGTTCGGCCAGCTGTTCTCGCGCTACCGGTACACCTCCTCGTTGCCGTACATCACGGCGGCGATCGGCCCCCTGCTACCTGGTTCGGCGACGTACTTCGGTCTGCTGGGTGTGGCCCAGAACGAGCTGGACACGGGGCTCGCCTCGCTCTCCACCGCGGTGGCGACGGCGCTGGCCATCGCCATCGGGGTGAATCTGGGGAGCGAGATCTCACGGCTGTTCATGCGCGTGCCGGGCGGGATCGGGGGACCTTCCCGCCGGGCGGCCAAGCGGACACGCGGCTTCTGACACGCGAAAGGCGCCCCGGTCCCTTGCGGGATCGGGGCGCCGTACGTGTGCGGCCGGTCAGCGCTTGGCGTGCCGCCCGCGCTGGCCGGACCCACCCTGGTCATTGCCCGGACCGCCCGCGTCCGGGCCGCCGTACGGGCCGTTGCCCTGGCCGCCGTCGTACGGGCCGTTCCCCTGGCCGCCGTCACCGTACGGGCCGTTGCCCTGACCGCCGTCGTACGGGCCGTAACCCTGGCCGCCGTCACCGTACGGACCATTGCCCCGGCCGCCGTCACCGTACGGGCCGTAGCCCTGGCCGCCGTCGTACGGACCCGACGCGGGGCCGTTGCCGCCGTAGGGGCCACCGCCGTACGGGCCGGAACCCGGACCGCCGTTGTACGGACCCGGACCGTTGTACGGACCCGCGCCCGGGCCGCCGTCCGAAGGGCTCCGGTCCTCCTGGCGCTCCGCGGCGCGCTCCTTCTTGCCCTTGCTGCGTGCCCGCAGGTACTCGATCACGATCGGCACCACGGAGATCAGCACGATCAGGATGAGGATCATCTCGATGTGCTCGTGCACGAAGTCGATCTTGCCGAGAGCGGCGCCGACGACCGTGACCCCGACGCCCCAGAGGATGCCGCCGATGATGTTGTACGTGATGAACGAGCGGTAGTTCATCCGGCTCACACCGGCGATGATCGGCGTGAAGGTACGGACGATGGGCACGAAGCGCGCCAGCACCAGCGACTTCGGACCGTGCTTCTCGAAGAACTCGTGGGCCTTCTCGACGTTCTCCTGCTTGAAGAGACGGGAGTCCGGACGCTTGAAGAGGGCCGGGCCCACCTTGCGGCCGAAGAGGTAGCCGACCTGGTCGCCGATGATCGCCGCCAGTGCGACCAGGGTGCAGACCAGCCAGAGCGGGTACTTCAGATCCCCCGTGGTCACCAGCAGACCGGTGGTGAACAGCAGGGAGTCGCCGGGCAGGAAGAATCCGATGAGCAGGCCGGACTCGGCGAAGACGATAAGCAGAAGGCCGGGAAGGCCGAACGTGTTGAGCAGATAGTCCGGGTCCAGCCAGCTCGGGCCGAGCGCAAGCGTATTCAAGGGTCCGGGCTCCAGGATCGATCGATGGCGGCTGCGTGGCCGCCCCAAGCTATCAACGCTGCGGAACGCCTCTGGGTTCCACTGGCGTAAGCAAGGATGCGCAGCGGACGAACCGGGGCAAAGCTGTCCACAGGAGGTGCCTTCCATGAGCATCGAGGACTACGGCGGCGGGCAGACGGCCCAGGCGGACGTCCTGGTCGTCACGACGAACGACGTACCCGGCCACCAGGTGACCCAGGTCATCGGCGAGGTCTTCGGACTCACGGTCCGCTCCCGCCACCTCGGCAGCCAGATCGGCGCAGGGCTGAAGTCGCTGGTCGGCGGCGAGCTGAAGGGGCTGACCAAGACCCTGGTCGAGACCCGCAACCAGGCGATGGAGCGGCTCGTCGAGCAGGCGAGGGCACGCGGCGCCAACGCGGTGCTGATGATGCGTTTCGACGTCAGCGAAGCGGCCGACGTGGGCACCGAGGTCTGCGCCTACGGAACAGCGGCCGTGATCAGCAGGTCCTGACCGCCCCCGGCACGCCCCCCACCCGGCTCCGCATCCTGGAGGTTCCCACATGCCCGTGTCCGTCAACGTCGCCGTCGTCCACTACTCCTCCACCGGCACGATCTCCACGATCGCCGAGGCCATGGCGAAGGACGCCGAGAAGGCCGGTGAGCGGGTCGTGAAGTTCGCCCGTGCCGTCAAGGCCGGGCTCGCGGCCGAGAACTGAGAGGACGACCCGCCCATGCCGCTCCACCGGGGTACACACGATGCGCCCAGGACCGAGGAACACCGCCGGCTCGCCCTCAACCCGTTCTTCGGCGAGGCCGACCCCACCGCCTCGATGGACACCGCGCCGCCCACGCACCGCCTCCCGGACGGTCCGTTGCCGCCGTCGTCCGCCTACCGGCTGGTCCACGACGAGCTGATGCTCGACGGCAACTCCCGGCTGAACCTCGCGACGTTCGTCACCACCTGGATGGAGCCCCAGGCCGGTGTGCTGATGGGCGAGTGCCGGGACAAGAACATGATCGACAAGGACGAGTACCCGCGGACCGCCGAGCTGGAGCGGCGCTGTGTGGCGATGCTCGCCGACCTGTGGCACGCCCCCGACCCGGCGACCGCGGTGGGCTGTTCGACCACGGGGTCCAGCGAGGCCTGCATGCTGGCCGGGCTGGCGCTCAAGAGGCGCTGGTCGACCAGGAATTCCGACCGCTATCCGGCGACCGCCCGGCCCAACCTGGTGATGGGCGTCAATGTGCAGGTCTGCTGGGAGAAGTTCTGCACGTTCTGGGAGGTGGAGGCGCGCCAGGTCCCGATGGAGGGCGAGCGCTTCCATCTGGACCCGCAGGCCGCGGCCGAACTCTGCGACGAGAACACCATCGGCGTGGTCGGCATCCTCGGCTCCACCTTCGACGGTTCCTACGAGCCGATCGCGGAGCTGTGTGCGGCGCTCGACGAGCTGCAGGAGCGCACCGGACTCGACATCCCCGTCCATGTGGACGGGGCGTCCGGGGCGATGGTGGCCCCGTTCCTCGACGAGGACCTGGTGTGGGACTTCCGGCTCCCCCGGGTGTCGTCGATCAACACCTCGGGGCACAAGTACGGTCTGGTCTACCCCGGTGTGGGCTGGGCGCTGTGGCGCTCTCCGGACGAGCTTCCGGAGGAGCTGGTCTTCCGCGTCAACTACCTCGGTGGCGACATGCCGACCTTCGCGCTGAACTTCTCCCGGCCCGGCGCACAGGTGGTGGCGCAGTACTACACCTTCCTGCGGCTGGGCCGGGAGGGCTTCCGGGCCGTTCAGCAGGCCTCCAGGGACGTGGCCCGCCGGCTGGCGGCGGAGTTCGAGAACCTGGGCGACTTCCGGCTCCTCAGCCGGGGCGACGAGCTCCCGGTGTTCGCCCTGACGACCGGCCCCGACGTCCACGCGTACGACGTCTTCGACGTGTCGAGACGACTGCGTGAGCACGGCTGGCTGGTCCCCGCGTACACCTTCCCCGCCAACCGGCAGGACCTGGCGGTGCTGCGGGTGGTCTGCCGCAACGGGTTCTCCTCGGACCTCGCGGAGATGCTGCTGGAGGACGTGCGCAGACTCCTGCCCGAACTGCGGCGCCAGCCGCATCCGTTGAATCGCGACCGGGCCACGCAGACCGGGTTCCACCACTGAGGCCCTCCGCCACGGGGACCGGAGGTTCGTCCGCCTCAGTGGCTGAGGCGGACGAACCTCCGTACAGCCAGGGGGAGGAACACCGCGATCAGCGCCACCGGCCAGAGCACCGCGAGGAGTTCGGCGTGTTCGGCGGCCCAGGAGCCCGTGGCTCCGCCGGGGTTGCCGAACAGGCCGCGGACCGCCGTCGCGGTGGCGGACATCGGGTTCCACTCGACCACCGTGCCGAGCCAGCCGGGCATCGACTCCGGCGAGGCGAAGACGTTGGAGAGGAAGCCCACCGGCCAGACCAGGATCTGCACCGCCTGCACCATTTCCGGCCTGCCCGCCACCATGGCGAGGTGGATGCCGACCCACAGCATCGCGAACCGCAGCAGGAGCAGCAGTCCCAGCCCGGCCAGGGCGGCGGCCGGGCCGTTGTGCCAGCGCCAGCCGAGCGCGAATCCGACGCCGGTCATCACGGCGAGCGCGGCCACCGACTGGAGCATGTCGGCGGCGCTCCGGCCGACCAGGACCGCGCCCGAGACCATCGGCATGGAGCGGAAGCGGTCGACGACGCCCTTGCCCAGGTCCTGGGTGACGGCGAGCATCGTGCCCTCCAGGCCGAAGGCCATGGTGAGCGCGAGCATGCCCGGCACCAGGAACTCGGTGTTGTCCCCTTCGACCCCCCGGCCCCCGCCGACCAGGTAGTTGAACATCAGGAGGAGCATCACCGGGAAGACCAGGCCGACAACCACCTGGACCGGCTGACGCGCCCAGTGCGCCAGTTCGCGCCGGGTCATCGTCCAGGAGTCGGCCAGGACCCAGCCGATGCCGCCCGCGCCCGCCGTCGCCGTACTCATACCGCCACCGCCGTGTTCATCGCCGCTTCCACTCCGTCGCCGGGGCCCGTGAGGGCCAGGAACACCTCGTCCAGCGTGGGACGGCGCACCGCGATGTCCTCCGCCTCGATGCCCGCCTCCTCCAGCGCCCGCACGGTCCGCGTCAGGGCAGCCATCCGGTCCGGTGCGGGTGCGCTGAGCAGCCGTCGGTCCGTGTCCGCGGTGGCTCCCTCACCCAGGAGCCGGGCCGCGTCGGCCAGCCGGCCCGCGTCACGGACGACCACGTCGATGCGGTCGCCGCCGACCATCGCCTTGAGCCGGTCGGCCGTCCCCTCCGCGATGACCCGGCCGCCGTCGACCACCGAGATCCGGTCGGCCAGCTGGTCCGCCTCCTCCAGGTACTGCGTGGTCAGCAGAATGGTGGTGCCGCCGGCAGCGAGCGAGCGCACCGCACTCCACACCTCTGCCCGGCCGCGCGGGTCGAGTCCGGTCGTGGGCTCGTCCAGGAAGAGCACCTCCGGTTCGGTGATCAGGGAGGCGGCCAGGTCCAGGCGCCGCCGCATGCCCCCGCTGTACCGCTTGACCGCCTTGCGCCCGGTGTCGGCGAGCCCGAACCGCTCCAGCAGTTCGTCGGCCCGTACGCCCGCCCGGCGCGCGCCCAGGTGGTGGAGCCGGCCGAACATCTCCAGGTTCTGCCGGCCGCCGAGCTCCTCGTCCACGGCCGCGTGCTGTCCGAGCAGCCCGATCCTCCGCCGCACCTCGGCGGCCTCGGTGCGCACGTCGAAACCCGCGACCTCCGCCCGGCCCCCGTCGTGCCGCAGCAGGGTGGACAGGATGCGCACGACGGTGGTCTTGCCCGCGCCGTTGGGCCCGAGCACCCCGTGGACCGTGCCGCCGCGGACGGTGAGGTCGAGTCCGTCCAGGGCGCGCTTCTGTCCGTACCGCTTGTGCACTCCTTCGACGACGATCGCGTCGCTCACGGTGCCACCAGCCCTTCGGATCATGTAGTCAAATTTGACTAGCAAAGCGAAAGTAACGCCGCTCGCGTCATTAGTCAAACTTGATCAGACAGGATCGCCGGGGTCGGGGACCCCGGTGGCGTAAGGGTTGTCCTGCCCTTCGGCGAGCACTCCCACGAAGGGCTCCCCCTCGCCCGCGAAGGTGTACGCCCCGGCCTCGATGCGTGCGATCAGGCCCCGCGTCCACTCGGCGCCCGCGTCGGCCGAGTGGACCCACAGATTCATGATCTCGCCGATGTGCCCAAGGGATTCAGGGCCTTCGGTGGGCGTGTAGTACCCCGTGACCGACGCCCGCCAGGCCTCGATGGCGGCGACCCGCTCATGGAGCAGCGCCACCGCCTCGGCCCGTTCCAGATCGACGACGAAGCCGATGCCCGCCGAGAGCACGTCCATGCCCTGGTCGTACGAGACCAGGGCGGCACGCAGCAGCGACAGGAACTCCTGGGTGCCCTGCTCGGTGATCTCGTACTCGGTGCGGGGCGGGCCGCCGGCCGTGGACGGGGCCGTCTCGTGCGCGACGAGCAGTCCCTGCTTCGCCATCTGCTTGAGCGCGTGGTAGATCGAGCCCGGCTTCGCGTTCGACCACTCGTGCGCGCCCCAGTACTCCAGGTCGTTACGGACCTGGTAGCCGTGCGCACGGCCGTGCTGACGCACTGCGCCCAGGACCAGGAGCCGGATCGCGGACATACCACCCACCCTTTGTGTTCAGCTCCGCCCAGCGTAGCCCGCCTCTTCCGCCACCAGCTCGAAGGCCGTCCTGCCGTCCAGCGCCTCGCGGATGATGTCGGCGTGCCCCGCGTGGCGGCCGATCTCCTCGACGAGATGCACCAGCAGCCAGCGCATGGAGCAGCGCTCGCCCTGCGGGAACCAGGGGGCCTCGGGCAGCGGGAAGGTGTCGTCCATGCTGTCGACGTCCTGGTGGATGAAGGCCTCGGTCTCCATGGCGACCTTCGACCAGAACTCCAGCATCTGCGGAATCGTCTCGGCACCCACGAGCCGGAAGCTGTCGGACCAGTCGGCCTCGGTCCGCGCATTCTCGTTCGGCAGCTGCTGGGCCATCCGGAGCCAGTTCAGCTCGCCCTCCGCGACGTGCTTGAGCAGCCCGGAGAGGGAGAGCGCGCTGGCCGTGGGACGGCTCGCCGCCTGTTCCTCGGTGAGCCCGAGCAGGGATCGCCGGATCGCGCCGCGCTGTGCCTCGACGAACGCCAGGAGCGCGCCGCGCTCGTCGCCGGAAGTCTCCGCGGGAACATGAGTGACCATGATGTCTGCCTTCGGTGGTACGTGTCGGTGGTGCGCGCACCGACAACGTACGGAGCCATCAGGTCGGAATCCGTCCTCAACCCGCGACGCTCAGAAGGGAAAAGCTGTTCGCCCGTGCTGGATCGACATCCACCTCTGCGTGGTGAACGCCCGGACGGCCGCCTCGCCGTTCAGACGTCCCATACCGGAGCCCTTCTCGCCCCCGAAGGCGACCAGCGGGTCGTCCTGCACGGTGGAGTCGTTGACATGGAACATCCCGCTCACGACGCGCCGGGCGAAGCGCACCCCGCGCTCGGCGTCCGCCGTGTGCACGGCGCCGCTCAGCCCGTACGGACTGTCGTTGGCGATCCGTACGGCGTCGTCCTCCCCGTCGAAGGGAATCAGCAGCGCCACCGGGCCGAGGATCTCCTGCTCCAGCAGCGGTGAACCGTCCGGCAGTCCGGTCAGCACCGTCGGTCCGACGAGGTTCCCGCGGGTACGGCCCCGTACGAGCGCGGTGGCCCCCTGCGCGAGCGCCTCGTCGACGAGCGCGGTGAGCGCGTCGGCCTGGAACTCGCTGATGACCGGGCCGATCCTGGTGTCCGGGTCGCGTGGGTCACCCGTCCTGAGGGTGCGCACCTCGGCGGTGAACCGCTCGGTGAACTCCTTCTCCACGGACCGGTCCACCAGGATGCGGTTGGCCGCCATGCTGACCTGGCCCTGGTACAGGAAGCGGCTGAAGACGGCGGCCCGGACCGCGTGCTCGATGTCGGCGTCCTCCAGCACGACCAGTGCGCTGTTGCCACTCAGTTCGAGGATGGTCTTCTTGAACAGCCCGGCGGCGGTGGCCGCGACATGGCGGCCGACCCGGTCCGATCCGGTGAACGAGATCACCTTGGGCACGGGGTGGTCGATGAACGTGTCGCCTATCTCGGCGCTGTCGGTGATCAGCACGTTCAGCACCCCGGCGGGCAGCCCGGCGTCCTCGAAGATCCTGGCGACCAGGCCGCCGCCGACGATGGGGGCGTTCTGATGGGGCTTCACCACCACGGCGTTGCCGAGGGCGAGAGCGGGGGCGACGGTCTTCATCGTGACCAGGAAGGGGAAGTTGAAGGCGCTGATCACACCGATGACGCCGACGGGCAGCCGGTAGACCCGGTTCTCCTTGCCGTCCGCGGCCGCGGGCAGCAGCTGTGCCTCCGGACGGAGTGTCTGGCCGGCCGCGGCACGGAGGAACTCCTGCGCGGCCCGCACCTCGTACTCGGCCCTGAAACGGGTGCCGCCGAGTTCATCGATAATCATCTCGATGATTTCGCCGCTGCGTTCCCCCACGAGGCGCACGGCGTTCTCCAGTACGGTCCGCCGCGCATAGGGACCGGCTTCGGCCCAGGTGCGCTGAGCGCGTTCGGCCGCCCGGTAGGCCAGATCGACCTCGGCCGCGGTGGCCACGGTGACGGCGCAGAGCTTTTCGCCGTTGTAGGGATTGAAATCAATGATGTCCCACGAGCCGCTTCCGGTCAGCCACTCGCCGTCGATGTACTGGCGGGCCAGTTCATTGAAGAAGGACATGCAATCCCTTACTGCAGGCGCAGACTCCTGTCGGTACGTCATCGTACTGGCGAATCAGATGAGTTGGAGAAGACCGCGAAGAAGATCCCGGCTCTCTTCGGCTCCCGGACTGTCCGCGTGCAGACGAACCATGGCCCTTTCGTACTGGGCGACTTCCTCCGCCTTGTCCAGATAGAGCGCACTTGTCAGCTGCTCCAAATAGACAATGTCCGACAGATCGGATTCAGGGAATCGCAGCATCGTGAATGCCCCGCTCTCGCCGGCATGACCGCCGAAACTGAAGGGCATCACCTGAAGCGTGATGTTGGGCTGTTCCGACATGTCGATCAGATGCCGCAACTGCGCACGCATCACTTCGCGGTCACCGTAGGGACGGCGCAGCGCGGCCTCGTCGAGCACGGCGTGGAAGCGGGGGGCGCGCTCGGACACGAGTGCCTTCTGGCGCGCCAGCCGCAGCGCCACCCTGCGGTCGATCTCGGCCGCGGGGGCACCGCGCATACCGCGCGAGACGACCGCGTGGGCGTAGGCCTCGGTCTGCAGGAGGCCGTGGACGAACTGGACTTCGTAGATCCGGATGAGCGATGCCGCTCCCTCCAGACCGATATACGTCTGGAACCAGCCGGGCAGCACATCGCCGTAACTGTGCCACCAGCCCGCCACATTGGCCTCGCGCGCCAGGCCCAGGAGCGAGTCCCGCTCCGCCTCGTCCGCGACTCCGTACAGCGTGAGCAGGTCCTCGACGTCCCTGGCCTTGAAGCTCACCCGTCCCAACTCCATGCGGCTGATCTTCGATTCGGAGGCGCGGATGGAGTAGCCGGCCGCCTCACGGGTGATACCGCGGGACTCGCGCAGCCGCCTGAGCTGCGAGCCCAGCAGGATGCGCCGCACCACAGATCCACTCGACTCGCCTGCCGACACTGGTCCAACCCTCCCCATCGCTTCCCGTACACCCGGGGCCCCCGAACCCAGGAGCCGGATTCTGCCACCAAAACGCTTCAGCCCGTACTCATTCGATTACGGAAATGGCAAGAGTTCCGGAAAGCTTCCCAACTTGGTACCGGAAGAAATGACCAAGAACCGGCACGCTACAGGGCAGGTCCGGCACGTGCACGTGCATCTGCCCTTGCATCTGCTCTGCGCATTCGGAACCATGGGCCTCGCGCACCTGCGTTCACGTTCGTGTTGTGCCGCTGTACCCAGCAGTGCCGTTACCAGCAGTGCCGCTACAGCCGCGAATCCGGGGAGTGCCTCGCATGGGGACGAATGGATCCACGATGCTCGAGCCGTTACGGCAGGGGCTTCCACCCATCGACCCCTCGGCGGTCTCGGGTTCGGCCTCCTGCTCCCTGCCGGCCCGGTTCGAAGCGGTGGGCGGGGCGCGCAAGTTCACCAGGACGACGCTGACCTCCTGGGATCTGGGCGACCGGTTCGACGACGTCGCCCTGGTCGTGTCCGAGCTGGTCACCAACGCCCTGCGCCACGCCCTCCCGGCCGACCAGCCGCGCGGACGGCACGATCCGGCCGTACGGCTGCACCTGATGCGCTGGACCTCCCGGCTCGTGTGCGCGGTGCGCGACCCCAGCGAGGAGAGCCCGGTGGCGGGCGAGGCACCCGACTCGGCCGAGTCCGGCCGCGGGCTGTTCCTGGTGGAGTCGTTCAGCGACTCCTGGGGCTGGCACCCGTCCCCGGCACTCGCCGCGGACACGCACGCGGGCAGAGCCGGGCGGGGCAAGGTGGTCTGGGCCCTCTTCCGGCTGTCGGACACGACCGACCGGGGCTGCGGCTCGATGGACGGCGTGTCCCGGAAACGGCAGCTGATGGACAGCGCGGTACCGGAAGCCCTGTAGGACGGCACACCGCGGGTCGGCGTCGCGCAGAGCGCCACACCGCGGGTCGGCGTCGCACGGAGCGGCGCGCCCAACGGGCGGCGGACGTACGGACGTACGTTCAGCCGCCCGTCGCCAGGTGGTCGAACTCCCCGTCCTTGACGCCCAGCAGCAACGCCTCTATCTCCGCCGGCGTATAGACGAGCGCGGGCCCGTCGGGGTGCCGCGAGTTCCGCATCGCCACATTCCCTCCGGGCAGTTTCGCGAACTCCACGCAGGACCCCTGGGAGTTGCTGTGTCTGCTCTTCTGCCAGACGACTCCGCGGAGCTCTGTGGCCGCCATGCCGTTGTACACGTGGTGCACAGGACGCTCCCCGAGTTGCAAGGTGCAAGTGTCAACTAGCTCGGATCATAGCTGTGTTCATATGCCAATGCATGAGCAGATGCACGTGCACACGGGGTGCGCGCGCGATTACAGAATTCCTCGATCCGCACGCCTCCCCATACCGGCGCACCTATAGGAGTGAGACGAACGGTGGGGCGATTTGGCTCCCGAATCCAGGAGGCGCTCCGTTCTTCCCCTGGTAGCTTGGCGCGGGCTCCGGGCCGTGACTCACCGAGGGGGAACTCCGTATGGACAGGTTCGTACGCTCCGGCGCCGCCGTCGCCGGGCTCGTCGCGGCACTCGCGCTGAGCGCCTGCGGCAGCGACGAAACGACCGGCGAGGGCCCGGCCGCGGGCTCCGGTTCCGAGCGGAGCGCGACGCCCGGCCAAGACGCGGGCAGCGGGTCCGGCGGCGTGGGAACGACAGAACTGGACGGCACCTGGACGGGGACCTCCGACGGCCGGGCGGTCGTCCTGTCCATCGCCTCGGGAAAGGTGGCGCTCGTCGCCGACCAGCATGTCTGTCAGGGCGACGTGAAGGACATGGGCACGTTGACGCTGGCGTTGACCTGCCCCGACGGGAACACCGACCGCGCCATGGGGGCCGTCGAGTCCCACGACGGCAAGAAGCTCGTCATCGCGTGGGACGGCGGAGCCGAGGACACCCTGACCAGGACCGATCCCGGCAAGCTGCCGACCGGACTGCCGGAGATCCCCGCCCCCTGACGCGCCGGCAGCCCCGGCACCCGTCCGGGCGGCGGGCGTCCGGGCGGGCTCCCTCAGACCCTCCGCTTGCCCGCGGGCCCGTCCAGGCCCCGCGCGAAGTCCTCCAGGGCCTCGAGCAGCATGGCCGCTCCGCTGCGCACGAAGGCGTCGGGCGGCGGCGCCGCTCCCCGGCGGTCCTCCGGGGCGTCCCAGCCCGCGAGCACCTGACGCACCGGTTCCCAGTCCGGCACGCGGCGCTCCCGCACCGCCTTCGCACCCTGCTCCGTGACCCGCCGCAGCGTGGCGGCCAGCTCCGCCGCGCCCGGCACCGGGGCTGCCGTGCCCGTCGGCAGGTGCGCCTCCAGCAGCATCGTGACCCGGCCGAACTGGGAGAGCGCGTGCTGCGCCTCGTCGGCGGCGGCACGGGAGATGCCGCGGTGACGGACCGGTTCGTGCCGGGCGGTCGCCAGCGCCTCCTGCCAGGCGACGCGCGCCTCACGGGTGGCGAGCAGGGCCTTGCGCACATCGGCGTTGCTCCTGGCCGCCGGATCGGCGTACCCGTCGAGGACGGTCGCCGCGTACCGCGCGTCCGTGACCAGCCAGCGGGCGAGCCGGTTGCGCAGCCGCGGGGTCTCCCAGGCCGGGTAGACGGCGTACGAGACCATCGCGAGCAGGCCTCCGGCGAGCGTGAGGACGACCCGTTCGAGGACGGTCTGCGACCAGTCCTCGCCCGCCATGCCGAGCAGGAAGACGACATAGGCGGAGACGCAGGCCTGGCTGACCGCGTATCCGGTGCGCATCAGCAGGTACATCAGCCACGCGCAGATCACCGCGAGGACGGCGGCGAGCGTCACGCCGGGCTCGACCGCCTGCACGAGGCCGGTGGCGAGGGCCACCCCGACGACGGTGCCGCCGAACCGGGCCACGGCCCGCGAGTAGGTCTGGGAGAAGTCCGGGCGCATCGCCATCACGGCCGCCATGGGGGCCCAGTAGCCGTGGCCCAGGGGCAGCGCGGCGCCGAGGAGGAAGCCGAGGGTGGCGACCGCCGAGAGCCTGACGGCGTGCCGCAGGACCGGCGACTCCCTGCGCAGCTCGCGGCGCATCGCCGCCAGCGCCACCGGGACGAGCCGCAGCAGGCTGGGGCGCCGCCGGGTGTCCGCGGTGTGCCCGGCGGGCTCCCGGGTGCCCGCGCCCTCGGCGATCTCGATGACGTCCGCGAGCAGCGCGTCGAGCCGGTCGGCGGCACGGCGCGGGGGCCCGGCCAGGATCACCTCGTTGTCCGGGGTCCCCAGGACTCCCAGGTCGGTCGCGGCGAGGTGCACCGGCTCCCCGTGCCGGACGGCCCGGGCCGCCGCGTCCAGCACGGATCCGGCCGCGCCGAGCAGTTCATTCACCCAGACGCGCTCCAGCCCGTCCCCGGGCACGCCCAGTGCCGGGTCCGCCAGGGAGGCGAGGACCGGCCGCAGCCGCTCGGCGACTCCGCGGGCGCCGTGCAGTTCGACGGGGAGCCGGCGGGCCTCGCGGGGGGTGATGGCGGCGGCGCTGCGGGCCGTCATCAGCGGTACGGGGTCGAAGGGGGCGACCGGGTCGTGGCGCAGCCGGCGCGCGTAGTCGGCCTCGGCGGCCAGGGCGTCCGCGAGCGCGTCGCGCTGGGCGCCCCACCTGCGTACCGGGAACAGCACGATCAGGGCCGCCTGGACCAGCCCGCCGAACGCCATCATCGCGGCGTGCGCGGCGGCGTCGGCGACGGAGCCGGGGAGGGTGATCGTGACCAGCATGATCGCGACGTTGGAACCCGCGAGGATGCCTGCCGTGGGGCCCACCGCCCAGGTCATCCCGGCGACGAACGTCCAGACCGCCAGGAGGACCAGGAACACGACGGGCTGGGTGATGCTGACGTAGCCGACGAACGTCGACACGGCGAGGCTCGTGCCGGAGATCAGGGCGAGTACGGGCCGGGGGCGCCAGCTGCGCTCGAAGGTGGCGATGGCCGCCTGGAAGGCCCCGAACGCGGAACTGGCCGCGATCACCGGTCCGAAGAGGGCCAGGGAGAGCCCGACGACCAGGGCGAGACCCGCGGCACCGCGCAGGGCGACCAGCGGTTCGAGTCGCTGTCGCTCGATGCTCAGACCCGAGCGGGCGGTCCCCTTCAGCGCCCGGAGCCAGCTCATGGGGCGAGCCTAACCGCATTCCACCACGAGCCGGACTTATGCCACTCGCACTTCGCTAGCGGGTTATTCCGGGCCCTCTCCCGCCCATGCTGGCCCGGTCCGCCGCCGCCGTGCCGTGGTCCCAGCCCTCGGCGTCCGTCGCTCCGCGCACCCGGCTGGTGGTGGTCCGGGGGAACATCCGCTCGGCGGCGTCGGTGACGGCGACGTCGCGGGCCGCGAGCACCGGCAGCAGGCCCTGTGCGGGGGCCTCGCCGCCACGGCCCGCACGGTCGCCGGTGTCGGCGGCGGCGGTGACCCGGGCGGTGTCCGCCGCGAGCCGGCTGCCGAGGCGCTGGGCGTACGCCATCAGGAAGGACTGCCGGAAGGTCTTGGTCCGCTTGCGTCCGCCGGCCCGCTGGCCGGCCTCCGCCTTCGTCATCGCGGCGGTGCCCTGCACCAGGAGAGAGGTGAAGAGCAGTTCCACGGCCTCCAGGTCCGGTTCGAAGCCGACGACCGTGGTGAAGCCGAGATCGCTGTTCCACACGGCCCGGCAGCGGTTCGCCGAAGCGACCGCGTCGAGGAGGATCGCCTTGGCGCTCTCGTACGGGGCGTCCACACCGATCCGGCAGGCGCCCGGCGTCCCGCCGGCGTGCGTACGGGCGGCGAGCAGTGCCTCGTCGATGCTGTGCCGGGCCATCAGCTCCTGCGCCTTCGTGGTCAGCGCCTCCGCCTCCTCGGGGAAGCCGGTCGCCTCCGCCTTGGCGAGCAGGGCCCTGATCCGGGTGAGCATGCGGGGTTCGCCGTGGGCGGGCGGGAGGTGCAGGCCGTCGGCCGCGGTGCCGGGCGGCGGGCCGACCGGTTCGATCACCGGGAGCCGCAGCAGCAGACGGTACAGCTCCAGCAGCGCGGAGGCGTACGTGAAGCGGTCGGGCCGGTTGCGCGGCTCCGGCGCGGGCAGGGCGGCGAGCTGGTCCGCCCAGCGCGGGGGCAGTCGACCGTACCGGGCGGTCTCCGCGGTGATCAGCGCGGAGGCGAGCGCGGCCCCCGTCGCGTCCAGCTCCCGCCGGACGATCCGCACGACGTCGGCCGGCTGCCAGCCCCGTGACCAGGCGCGCCGGACGAACTCCTCACCGCGCCGGTGCAGCTCCTCGTCGGCCGACGGGTCGGCGGCGAGGAGGGAGGCACCGACATCTAGGCCCTCGTCGCCGTCCGCGTAGAGGGCCGCCGCACACGCCCGGTCGATCACCGATTCCATCAGGTCAGGGTAGGCGGCGGCCGTTGTCCGGGTGCTCCCCGGGGAGCAGCACGAGCTTGCCGCGGACGTGTCCGGTCTCGCTCAGTTCCTGGGCCCTCGCCGCATCACGGAGCGCGAACGTCTGCGCGACCGGGATCCGCAACTCGCCGACGGCGGCCAGGGCCGCGTGCTGCGCGAGCCGTTCGCCCTCGTTCGCGGACACGCCGGCCCCCGCCGAGAAGGCCACGCCGTACGTCGCGGCGTCCGCGTCGGCGATGGTGACGATCCGGTCGGTGCCGCCGCGCAGCTCGACCGAGTCCGCCAGCGCCCCCTTGCCCGCGGCGTCGAACACGGCGTCCACGCCCTGCGGGGCCGCCGCGCGCACCCGCTCGACCAGCCCCTCCCCGTACGCCAACGGGACCGCGCCGAGCACCCGGAGGTGGTCGTGGTTGGCGGGCGACGCCGTCCCGATGACGGTGGCGCCCCTGGCGGTGGCCAGCTGGACGGCGGCGGAGCCGACCGCTCCGGCGGCCCCGTGCAGCAGCAGGGTCTCACCCGCGCTCACCGCGAGCTCGTCCAGCACTCGTGCGGCGGTCGCCGTCGCGACCGGCAGGGCGGCGGCCTCCTCCCAGCCGAGGCCCTCCGGCCTGCGCGCGACGGCAGCCGCGTCCGCCAGTACGTACGTCGCGTACGCGCCGGTCACACTCCGGCCGAGCACCTCGTCGCCGACCGCCGGCTCCGTGACGCCCTCCCCCGTCTCGTCGACGACTCCGGCGAACTCGCTGCCGGGCGTGGCGGGCAGCGGGGTGGGGAAAGCAGCTTCCATCCAGCCGTTGCGGATCTTGTAGTCGACCGGGTTGACCCCGGCGGCCCTGACCGCCACCCGGATCTGCCCGGGCCCCGGGTGGACGTCGTCGACCCGGGTGAGACGCAGCACCTCGGGGCCGCCGAACTCCTCGTACACGATCGCTTCCATCAGCGTCTCCTCCGCGCTTCCCCCTCGTCCTCGGTACGCGCCGCGCGTCCCGTGAGAATCCTCGCGGCTGTCGCACGCGACCGCTCGGCGAGCGGGGGCACGTTGTCAGTGACGGGTGCCAGACTCGGGCCATGACCGAACGCTGGGCTGTGGCCTCCACGGAGGCGGGCGGCGCACTCCTGGTGCCGCTGGAGCGCGACGGCCTGCCCGCCGGCCCCGTCCTGGCCGAACCCGACCTCGTCGAATCCGTCCGCTCCCGCCCCGACGTGGCCCGGTGGGTCTGGCGGTCGACCGCCGACATCTACCCCCGGCTGCTCGCCGCGGGCGTGCGTGTCGAGCGGTGCTACGACATCGAGTGCGCCGAGCTGCTGCTGCTCGGCCACGAGGGACGGCTCGGGGAGCCCCGCTCCGCCGCCGCGGCCTGGGCCCGGCTGTGCAACGCCCCCGTACCGCCCGATCCGCCGCCCCGCTCCGCGGAACCGGGCTCCCAGTCCTCCCTCTTCGAAGCGCGGGCCGGCACGGACGTGCCGTTCGAGGCACTGCTCCAGGTGTACGCGGAGCAGACGCGCCGCCACGACGCGGCCGAGCACCCGGGCCGGATGCGGCTGCTCACGGCCGCCGAGTCGGCCGGGATGCTGGTCGCCGCCGAGATGA
This sequence comes from Streptomyces clavifer, assembly GCF_036345975.1. Lineage (NCBI taxonomy): Bacteria > Bacillati > Actinomycetota > Actinomycetes > Kitasatosporales > Streptomycetaceae > Streptomyces > Streptomyces clavifer. The sequence continues at coordinate 3,463,834 of NZ_CP107793.1, forward strand.
ACAGGTCCGGCCTGCCCTGGCGGGCCGATGTGCACCGTGCGGTTCTCGGTGAACTCCTGGGCGAGCGCTACGCGGGCGGCGGCGAGCCCCGCAGACTGGCCGAGGCCGCGGACGAGGTGTCGGCGGCCTTCGGCCGACGGGTGCGCCCCGATCTGCCCGCCGATGTGGTGAAGGCCTTCGCACAGGCCGGCATCAAGGTGAGATCGACCCGTCGCTGGGAGCTGGAGGAGCTCGACCACCCGGCGGTGGAGCCGTTGATCCGCTACAAGAAGCTGTACCGCATCTGGACGGCCCACGGCTGGGGCTGGCTCCAGGACTGGGTGCGCGAGGGCCGTTTCCGCCCGGAGTACCAGCCGGGCGGCACGGTCAGCGGACGCTGGACGACCAACGGCGGCGGTGCCCTGCAGATCCCCAAGGTCATCCGGCAGGCGGTCGTCGCCGACGAGGGCTGGCGGCTGGTCGTGGCCGACGCCGACCAGATGGAGCCGCGGGTCCTGGCCGCGATCTCCCGCGACCGGGGGCTGATGGAGGTGGCCGCCCACGACGGAGACCTCTACAAGGCCCTGTCCGACCGGGCGTTCCAGGGCGACCGCGAGCACGCCAAGCTCGCCCTGCTGAGCGCTGTGTACGGGCAGACCTCCGGCGACGGCCTCAAGAATCTGGCGGCGCTGCGGCGGCGGTTCCCACTGGCCGTCGCCTATGTGGACGACGCGGCGAAGGCGGGCGAGGAGGGCCGTCTCGTGCGGACGTGGCTGGGCCGTACGAGCCCGCCCGCGGCGGGGGCGGGCGAGGACGGGGAGGCCGGCATCCCGCAGGAGAGCGAGGGCCCGCCGCCCGCGGAGAGCTCGGAGGAGTACGGGTTCACGCCGGGGTACGCCTCGTCGAACACCCGGGCACGGGGCCGTTTCACACGCAACTTCGTCGTCCAGGGCAGTGCGGCCGACTGGGCGCTGCTGCTCCTCGCGGCGCTGCGGCAGACGCTCTTCGCCGGGAAGATGCGGGCCGAACTGGTGTTCTTCCAGCACGACGAGGTGATCGTGCACTGCCCGGCCGACGAGACCCCCGCGGTGGTGGAGGCGATCCGGGCTGCCGGGGAGCTTGCCGGGCGCATCGCGTTCGGCGAGACGCCGGTGCGGTTTCCCTTCACCACGGCGGTCGTCGAGCGGTACTCCGACGCCAAGTAGGACCGGCGCCGCCGCAGACGCTCCCGCGCCGGCGCCGGCGCCGGGTGTGGGGCCGCGGGGGCGGGTGATCGCCGAAGGGGTTGGGCGGGCCGGAGCGGTACCCGAATACGGTCCGGTGTCCGCTATAGGCTCCGCCCATGGCGACGCACGAGCACGAGATCACCGAGCCCGTCGACCTCTGCCTGCCCGACGGCTCGCTGAACCCGGCGGCGGTCGGCTGGTCCAGGAAGCCGCTGCACCGGGCGAATCTGCGCGGCTGGGGCCGGACGAAGCGGTGGGAGTACTGGTGCGTGACGACCCCCACGCATCTGGTGGCACTGACCGTGAGCGACCTCGACTTCCTCGCGCTGAACAGCGTCTACGTCCTGGAGTACGGGCCCGGTGGACGCGAGTTCGAGTGCTCCTCGGTCGTCCCCGCGGGCCGTGGAGTACATCTCCCGGACACCGTCGCCGGTGCACCGGGCTCCGAGGACGTGGTGGTCGGTCCCGCCCGGCCGACCGGTGGCAAGGTCCGCGTCGAGATCCGTGACGAGAACGCCGGAACCCGGCTGCGGGCCCGCTGCCTGACGCCGGACCGGCTCCCGCTGGAGGCCGACATCCTGGTCGCGCGGCCGGACGGCCACGAATCGCTCTCCGTGGTCGTGCCCTGGAGCGAGCAGCGCTTCCAGTACACCTCCAAGCACACGGCGCTCCCCGCCGCCGGCCGCGTCCGGATCGGCAGCGAGCTCCTGAAGTTCGGCGGGGGCGACGACGGGACCTGGGCTGTCCTGGACCACGGCCGCGGCCGCTGGCCGCGTACGGTCGACTGGAACTGGGGCGCCGCGTCCGGACGCACCGACGGGCGCACGGTGGGACTCCAGTTCGGCGGGCGGTGGACGGCGGGCACCGGATCCACCGAGAACGGCCTCTGCGTGGACGGTACGCTCACCAAGATCGGCGAGGAGCTGGACTGGCACTGGTCCGCCAACGACCTCCTGGCCCCGTGGACCGTCCGGGCACCGTCGTCGGGCCAGGTGGATCTGACGTTCACCCCGTTCCACAACCGGTCCGCGCACACGGACGCCGGTCTGATCGCCAACCGCACGGACCAGTGTTTCGGCCACTACAACGGCCGGATCCGCACCGACGACGGCACCGAGATCGCCGTGGAGCAACTCCTGGGCTGGGCCGAGGACGTCCGCATGCGCTGGTGACTCCCCCTCGTGCGGCGGCCCGGGTAGGTTTCCCCTCATGCACATAGGCCCTCTACTGGGCTCGGGACGCACCGCCGACGTGTTCGCACTCGACGACGCCTGGGTCCTTCGCCGCTACCGCCACGACACCGACGCCACCACGGAACTCGCCGTGATGTCGTACCTCTCCGCCTCCGGATTCACCGTCCCGCGCATCGGCCCGCCGGCCGGGGAGGCGCTGCCCACGGATCTGGTGATGCAGCGGCTGAGCGGGCCGACCATGTCGGAGGCCCTGCTGGCCGGCGCGCTGACCGGGGCAGAGGGTGCCGAGCTGCTGGCACGGCTCCTGCGGGAGCTGCACGCGATCCCGCCACGCATCTCCCAGGACCCGGAGGACCGGATCCTGCACCTGGACCTGCATCCGGAGAACGTGATGCTGACCCCGCACGGGGCCGTGGTGATCGACTGGCACACGGCGGCCGAGGGGCCTCCCGCACTGGACCGGGCCATGTCCTCACTGATCCTGGCCCAGGTCGCACTCGCCCCGGGCTCCTTCCCGGGCGAGCTCGTCCGTGGCCTGCTCGCCGACCTGCTCTCCCGTCTCGACGCCGACGGCGGCGTCCCTGCCGACGCGCTCGCCCTCGCCCGCACCCGGCGTGCGGCCGACCCCGGCCTGACCGCGCAGGAGACGGCGGTGCTCGACGACGCGGCGGCGCTGGTCACGGAGCTCGCGGGCTGACGGTCTTCCGGGGGGCGTAGCCAGCTGCTCCCGGACACGGCCCGTCACAGGAGCACCGGCACGGCCGAGGGTGCGGGATGGGCCGGGACCGGTGGTCCGCTGTCCCCGGAAGGGCCGGAACGGTCAGGTCGCGTCGGTTGGTCGCTTCGGTTGGTCGCTTCGGTCGGGGAGAGGCCGAGCCTGGTCCGAGGACCGGCCCGAAGGGCGCGCCGACCGTGCCCTCGCCGACGGTCGGCGCCTCGGCGAACGAGGTGTTCGACAGGCCCTCGCCACTCTCGCGCCGTGACGCCGGGACGGCGGGTCCCGCCGGTGTCCGAGCAGCCGGCGCTACCGTCGCGGGAGTCGAGCAACTCCTCGGCGTAGGCCCGCTGTACGTATGTGACAGGTGGCCGTCGAGCACGGAGAGCCGCCGGCCACCCCGGAGGCCGCTTCCCCGGCGGTCCGCAGGGGGCGGACAGTCCGCGGCCGGCCTGCGTGAGCCGCCGGGGTCACCCATGGAGCACGCCGGCCAGCACGACGACCGGGAACGGCCACACCACCACGCCGAGCAGGGCGAACCGGCCCGTCGGGGACATGCCGCGCAGGAACGGAGCACGGTACAGCGCGGTCAGCACGGCGACACCGGCCGCGACCACGCCGGCGGACCCCAGCAGGAACACCGCAGGGGACTCGCCCGAGGCGGCGCCCCACAACGCCGCCATCAGCACCAGGAACCCGAGCATGCCCAGGGCGGCGAGTGGGACGCACCAGATCAGAGCGGTCAGGACGACCAGCCGGGTACGGGCGGGCCCGGCAGGTGGTGCGGGGTCGGGAGCGAGAGGTGCCGGGATCATGCGCAACTGCCCTTCAGTGCCGCGGAGTAGGTGCTTCCACCCTCCGGGAGGCGGCCCGGCGCCGCCATGGGCGCAGATACTCAGACCCCTGGGCCGCGGCACTCGATCCGCATCGGCACGTCAGCCCGGCTCGCCCGTCTCGACCGGAAGGTGCGACGGCCGGCCCCACTCGCTCCATGAGCCGTCGTACACGGACACCGCGCGGTATCCGGCGAGTTCGGCGCCCAGAGCCAGGACACAGGCGGTGACACCCGATCCGCAGCTGACGACCAGGCGTTCGCGCTCACCGGCCAGCGCACGGAAGACGGAACGCAGTTCGTGTGCCGGCAGCATCCGGCCGCCGCGCTGGATCTCACCGAACGGCAGGTTCAGCGCCCCGGGCATGTGACCGGGCCGCAGCCCCGGCCTCGGCTCGGCCCCGTCACCGGTGAAGCGTTCGCGGGAACGGGCGTCGAGTACGGCCGCTCCCGGGTCCGCGAGGGCCGCCGCCACCGCACCGCTGCCCACCAGCATCCCGTCGCGCGGGCGGGCGGTGAAGTCACCGGTGCGCGCCGTGCCGCCGGGCGCCCGGTCCTCCACCGGCCTCCCGGCCGCGGTCCAGGCGGGCAGGCCGCCGTCGAGCACCGCGACCCGGTCGAAGCCCATCGCGCGCAACATCCACCAGGCGCGCGCGGCGGAGTAGATCCCAGCGGTGTCGTAGACCACGACCGTGGACACGTCGTCGATCCCCAGGGTCCGCATCTCCTCGGCGAACCGTCCGGCGCCGGGCATCGTGTGCGGCAGGGGTGCTGTGTGGTCGGACAGCGCCCCGTCGAGGTCGAAGCGCCGGGCTCCCGGAATCCGGCGGCCCGCCCCGCGGTGCGCCCCCACCGAGGCGTCGAGGACGACGACGTCCGTCCGATCGATCCGCTCCGCGAGCCAGTCGGCGCCGACGAGCGGTCCCGGCAGGTCCCCGGCCCCCTCGGTGCCTGCCGCCACGTCCGCCGCCCCCCTGTCGCCGGTGGTTTCCCGGCCGTCGGCCGTCCCCGTGTCGTCGGTCATGCCGCACTCCCCCCGCTGTCTCTCATCCGTCCGTACCCGCCGTGCGCATCAGCGCCACCACACGCCGCAGGTCCCGGTGGCGGAAGTACGCGCCCGAGTCGTCCTGGTAGGCGGGCGGTTCCATGCGTCGCCGCAGCTCCTCGTCACAAGCGTCCAGTCGAGCCCGCTCGGGCTCCCCCTGCATGCCACCGGCCTCCAGGCAGTCGGCCGCACAGCGGTCCACGGTGCGGCCCAGCTCGTCGTGGAGCCCTGTGTCCCGCAGCCGTACGCGCCAATGGGCCACGGCGTGCAGCGCCGCCTCACGACGCGCGCCGTACCAGTGCTCCGGCTGGTTCGGATTGCGCGCGCGTGCGCCCGGGGTACGCGAGCCGCGCCGCTTCGCCTCCACGCGCTCCGCCGCGTACACCCGCAACTCCGCCTGCCATGCGGCGCGACTGGCCTCGATCACACCCAGCGCGCGCAACAGGGCGTTCTCGTCCTCGCGGAAGGGTCCCGCCCTGTGCGCGAGGTAGCTCACCGTCGCCTCGAATCCGAGCGGCCGGTACAGCTGCACGCAGGAGCGGAGCGAGACCACCCGGTGCCCGTACGGCAGGGAGGTATCGCGGACCTTGCGTGCGAAGTTGGTGAAGCCCATCAACGGGAGGCTAGCCGGGTGTTCGGACTTAAGCCCGAGTTAAAAGCGTCTTAAGCGAACCGGACCTCAGGACGCCCACCCAAGTAACCGCAGGTCAGGGCGATTTCATCGTGAGCACCGCAGTTGGCCGAGCCGGTTCGTCTGCGTAGCATCGGGCTCCGTCGGCGGGTGGAAACCGCAGGACGAGAGCGCTCTCAGGACGCGCTCGCGTACGTCCTTCCGCGCGTTCCCGCCGACGTCACGTCCTGCTCTTCCCCACAGACAAGGTACGTAGCCCATGGCCGCTCACCGCGCACGCAGATGGTCACTAGGCGGACTCGTCCTCCTGCTCTCCGCCGCGCTCGCCGCCGCTTTCCTGGTCACCACGACCGGCCCCGCCACCTCCCGGGCGAACGCCGCCGCCGCCGGCGCGCAGACCTGGGCCGACGAGTTCGACGGAGCCGCGGGCAGTGCGCCCGACCGGTCGAAGTGGACCCTGGAGACCGGAGGTTCGGGCAACGGGAACAACGAACTGCAGTACTACACCGACAGCACCCGGAACGCGTCCCTGGACGGCAACGGGAACCTGGTGATCACCGCCCAGAAGAACACCGACTCCGGCCTCCGCTGCTGGTACGGGACCTGCCAGTACACCTCGGCACGGCTGAACACCGCCAAGACGTTCACCCAGGCGTACGGCCGCTACGAGGCCCGCATCAAGATCCCGCGCGGCCAGGGCATCTGGCCGGCCTTCTGGATGCTCGGCGACGACCTCGGCAGCGCCGGCTGGCCCAACAGCGGCGAGATCGACATCATGGAGAACGTCGGTCACGAGCCGGGCACCGTCCACGGCACCGTCCACGGCCCCGGCTACTCGGGCGGTGGGGGCATCACCGCCTCCTACTCCCTGCCGAACGGCAAGGCCTTCGCCGACGACTTCCACACCTTCGCGGTCGACTGGAGCCCCAACGCGATCACCTGGTCGGTGGACGGCCAGACCTACCAGACCCGTAAGCCCGCCGATGCGAACGGCAACAAGTGGGTCTTCGACCACCCGTTCTTCATCGTCCTGAACCTGGCGGTCGGCGGTAACTGGCCCGGCAGCCCGGACGGATCGACCTCCTTCCCGCAGAAGATGACCGTCGACTACGTGCGGGTCTCCACGTCCGACAGTTCGGGCGGCGGTGGCTCCAGGACCGGAGCGATCAAGGGCATCGGCGGCATGTGCGTCGACGTCGCGGGCGCGTCCAGCGCCGACGGCACCCCGATCCAACTGCACAACTGCACCGGCGTGGACGCCCAGAAGTGGACGACGGGCAGTGACGGCACCGTGCGCGCCCTCGGCAAGTGCCTGTACGTGCAGGGCGGTTCGACCGCCGCCGGCGCCGTCGTGCAGCTCTACACCTGCAACGGCACCAAGGCCCAGCAGTGGACCCACACCGCGGCCCGCGACCTGACCAACATCGGGTCGGACAAGTGCCTGGACGCCAGGGGCAACTCCTCGGCCGACGGCACCCGGCTCCAGACCTGGACGTGCACCGGTGCCGCCAACCAGAAGTGGACCGTCGGCTGACCGCCTGCGCCCCCGTCCTCGTACGCCCCTCCGCTCCCCCACGAAGGTGAACCCTCACATGGCCCCTCGCCACCAGCGCGACCTCTCCCGCCGCAAGCTGCTCACCGCCCTCGCCGGAGCAGCCGTGGCCGTCCCCGCCGTCGCCGTGATCGCACCGCACGCCCTGGCCACGAAGGGCTCCGAGGAAGGAGCCCCGAAGGCCGCGGCCACGGGCGCCCTCCCGCTGACGATCGTCAACAACTCCGGCTCCTTCACCAACTCCTCGGTGCGCGTCTACGTCGTGGGCAACCAGGACGGCCGGCAGGTGCGCCTCACCCCCGAAGGCACCCTGGCGCCGATATCGCTGTCGGACAACGGTGCGGACGGCTTCACCGACTACTCCATCCCCCTGTCCGGGAGTGGCGAGACCACGCTCTCCCTGCCGTACATGTCCGGCCGCATCTACGTCGCACTCGGCGACAAGCTCAAGTTCAAGGCGGTGGCGGACGGCAACGGCAACGCCGCACTCCAGTACCCCGCGGGCTGGGTCACGTCCGACCCCAACTACACGGTGCTGCACGACTGCGCCGAGTTCACATACAACGCCGCCGGGATGTTCTGCAACACCACCATGGTCGACATGTTCAGCGTCCCCATGAGCATCGGCCTCACCGGTGCCAAGGACCAGACCACGGGCACCCTGCGCGACGGCGGACGCGCCCAGGCCTTCGCCGCGGTGTCCCGGATCCCGGAATTCGCACCCCTGGTGGTGGACGACCGGCGCATCATCGCCCCGGGCCACGGCCTGGACTCGGGCATCTTCGCCAAGGACTACTTCGCCCCGTACATCGACGAGGTGTGGAGCACCTACACGGGCAAGGACCTGACCGTGACCACCAACGCGGGCGCCTTCACCGGCCGGGTGCGGGGCGACCGCTTCGTCTTCGGCGGCCCGGCGTCCGTGTCCTTCGACCGCCCTTCCACGCGTGACGTGCTGTTCTGCGACGGCAGGCTGGCCGCCCCCAACGACGGCACCACCGGTCCGGTCGCCGCCGTCCTAGGCGCCGGCTTCAACCGGTCCACGCTGGTCAGCAACCCCGCGCAGCCCACGACGGACCCGGCCGCCTTCTACCGGTCCTCGCAGCTCACCAACCACTACTCCGCGGCGATCCACGCGGCCACCCAGGACGGCAAGGCGTACGGCTTCGCCTTCGACGACGTGGCCGACTTCGCCTCGTACATCCAGGACACCGCACCGACGGGCGCCCGGCTGACGCTGACGCGCTTCTGACCGGCGGTCACGGGTTCCGGTCCGTCGGGCGCCGGGCGTCAACGCGCTTTCGGCATAGGGTTCCGTGCATCAGTGCGCACGCGCGGGCGCCCGGCACCGGCCCTGGAGGCGGAATGGTTTGGACACAGTGCATCGAGTCGCGGCCCTTCGCCGAGCACCGGCTGGTGTGCTTCCCCCACGCCGGAGGCTCGCCCTACTTCTACCGCGGGTGGGGCAAGGCCCTTGAGGAGTTCGAGGCGCACACGGTGTGCTACCCGGGGCGGGCCGAGCGGATGGCCGAATCGCCCGCCACCGATCTGAAGGCGATGGCCCGGCAGATCGCTGCTTCGATCCGCCCGCTGGTGGAAAGCCGGCCGACGGTGTTCTTCGGCCACAGCATGGGGGCGATCGTCGCGTACGAGACCGCCTGCGCGCTGGAGGAGGACGGGGCCGGGGCGACGCATCTGTTCGCGTCCGGCGCCCGGGCCCCGCAGCTGATGCGGGGAGACGCCGCCGCGGCCGCCCGATGGGACGACGATGCCATCGTCCGCAACCTCGTCGAACTGGGCGGCACGGACGCCCAGATGCTGCGGAACCCGGATTTCCTGGAACTGGTCATGCCCTATGTCGGGGCGGACTTCCGGATGCTCTCCTCCTACACGGCCGGGGAGCGGGCGCCGCTCGGGTGCGCCGTCACCGCGCTGGTGGGAACGTCCGACCCCCGGGTGACCACCGAACAGGCGGATGCCTGGCGGGAGTCGACCCGGGGCCCGTTCCGCAGGGTGTCGCTGCCCGGCGACCACTTCTATCTGGCCGCCGCCCCGCCTTTCGGGCTCGTCCGGGAGGCCGCGACCGGCTGAGCGTGTGCGCCCGGGCCTCGAAGGGCTGCCGGGTGCGGGAAACGCCGGAGCCACCGGCGCGAGCCCGTACGCGTGCGGCGTGGAGGCCCCGCTGTCGCGGGCGGAAGCCGTCACGACGCCGTCCGTCCTGCCCCAGGAGGACGGCGACGCCCGCCGGAGGGGACTCGTTGACGTGCCGCGTCGTGGCGCCCGCCTCCAGTCCGGCCCGGGAAGTCGCAACAGCAAGGGCGCCGCCCCGCCCCGCTGACACACCCCCGGGCACCCACGGGAGGGAAACGGCGTCGACCGGTCAGAGGACAGACAAAAGCCCCAGGTCACGGCGAGTGAGTCCTGGGGCTTCTGCAGGGCCGCCTTCGGGATTCGAACCCGAGACCTACGCATTACGAGTGCGTTGCTCTGGCCAACTGAGCTAAGGCGGCACGCTCTGTCGCACCATGGTGCGGTCAGCAGCGACGCCAATTCTACACAGTTTCGAGGGGTGCTCCGCACCGCCCGCCCCCGAGGCCGTCTCCGCAGGTCAGGAGCACTTCTTCCCGTTCTTGGGCGGGGTGCCCTCCAGCAGATAGGTGTTGATCGCCGTGTCGATGCAGTCGCTGCCCCGGCCGTACGCCGTGTGCCCGTCGCCCTCGTAGGTGAGCAGGGTGCCGGAGGAGAGCTGCTCCGCGAGGGACACGGCCCACTTGTACGGGGTGGCCGGATCGCGGGTGGTGCCGACCACCACGATCGGGGCGGCGCCCTTCGCCTCGGTGCGGTGCGGGGTACCGGTGGCCTCGACGGGCCAGGAGCCGCAGTTCAGGGCTGCCCAGGCGAAGCCCCTGCCGAAGACCGGGGAAGCCTTCTCGAAGTCCGGGAGAGCCTTCTCGACCTCGGCGGCGCGGGTGAAGGCGGGGGCCAGGTCGAGACAGTTCACGGCGGCGTTGGCGAACATCAGATTGGCGTACTTCCCGCTCGGATCGCGCTCGTAGTAGGTGTCGGCCAGAGCGAGGAGGCCGGCACCGTCGCCACGCTTCGCCCCGGCGAGAGCCTCCCGGAGCTGGGGCCAGGCGGACTCGTCGTACATCGCGGCGATCACACCGATGGTCGCCAGGGACTCGCCCAGCTTCCGGGTCTCGCCGGTCGGGACGGGCTCGGCGTCCAGGTCGGCGAAGAGCTGCTTCAGAGCGGTCGCGGCGCCGGCTGCGGACCTGGTGCCGAGCGGGCAGTCCGGCTGTTCCACGCAGTCCGCGGCGAAGGACTGGAACGCCGCCTCGAAGCCCGCGGTCTGATCCCGGTTGATGTCGATCGCGGGGAGTGACGGGTCCATCGCCCCGTCGAGGACCAGACGGCCCACCCGGCCGGGGTACAGGTCGGCGTACGTCGCGCCCAGGAACGTCCCGTACGAGGCACCGACGTAGTGCAGCTTCTCGTCACCGAGCAGGGAGCGCAGGATGTCCATGTCGCGGGCCGTCTCCACGGTGGAGACGTGCGGGAGGATCTCCCCGGACCGCTTCTCGCAGCCCTTCGCGAACCTGTCGAAGGCCTCGGTCAGCTTCGCGACCTCGGCGTCGTCGTCGGGGGTCTGGTCCACCTGGGTGTAGGCGTCCATCTGCTTGCCGGTGAGGCAGGTGACGGGTTCACTGCGCGCCACCCCGCGCGGGTCGATCGCCACCATGTCGTAGCGGGCACGGACCGGGGCGGGGTAGCCGATGGCCGCATACCCCTGGAGGTAGTCGACGGCCGAGCCGCCGGGGCCGCCCGGATTCACCAGCAGCGAGCCGATCCGCTCGCCGGGGCCGGTGGCCTTCTTGCGGGAGACGGCCAGATCGATGTCGCCACCGTCCGGCTTCCCGTAATCCAGGGGGGCCTTCATCGTCGTGCACTGGAAGCCCTCCACACCGCAGTCCCGCCAGCGCAGCTTCTGCCCGTAGTAGGGCGACATGTCCTCGGTGGAGGCCGATCCTCTCGCCGACGCGCTGGGCGCCGAACCGCCGCTGCTGCAGCCTGAGACGAGGAGGCCGGCAGTGCCGAGCCCGGTGGCGAAGATGCGGAGCAGGCGCCTGGTGTCCATTCCCGGAGCGTAGCCGCCGGGTGACGACTCAACCGATTCCCTACTCATACGGGTGAATCCGCGTTGCGGCACGTGTGAATCCGCGCGAGTCGGCCCGCCGGGAGGCGCCCGGCGGGCCGACTGGCGCGGGTCAGCCGGCCCTGAGTGCCATCGTCATCGCCTCCACCGCGAGCAGCGGCGCCACATTGCGGTCGAGCGCCCGGCGACAGGCGATCACGGCCTCTATCCGCCGCAGGGTCCGCTCGGCGGTCGACGACTCGGCGGTCCGGTCGAGGGCGTCCTGCACGTCGGTGTTGGCGATGGCGATCCGCGAGCCGAGCTGGATGGCCAGCACGTCGCGGTAGAAGCCGGTGAGCTCGGTGAGCGCGAGATCGAGGCTGTCGCGCTGCGTACGCGTCCTGCGGCGCTTCTGCCGGTCCTCCAGCTCCTTCATGACCCCCGCGGTGCCGCGCGGCATCCTGCCTCCGGCGACGGCGCCGAGGGCCGCCTTCATGTCCTCGGTCTCCTTGACGTCGACCCCCTCCGCGACCTCCTTGGCGTCTTCGGTGGCGGTGTCGATCAGTTCCTGGGCCGCCTTGAGGCAGCCTCCGACGTCGTGGACACGCAGGGGGAGCTTGAGCACGGCGGCACGGCGGGCACGGGCCCGCTCGTCCGTGGCGAGGCGGCGCGCGCGGCCGATGTGCCCCTGGGTGGCGCGGGCCGCGGCGGCGGCCCGCGCGGGGTCGATGCCGTCGCGCCGGACCAGCACGTCGGCGACGGCGTCGACCGGCGGCGTACGCAGCGTCAGGTGACGGCAGCGGGAGCGGATCGTGGGCAGCACGTCCTCCAGGGAGGGCGAGCACAGCAGCCACACCGTGCGGGGGGCCGGCTCCTCCACGGCCTTCAGCAGGACGTTGCCGGCACCTTCGGTGAGTCGGTCGGCGTCTTCCATGACGATGACCTGCCAGCGGCCGACGGCCGGGGAGAGCTGGGCCCGGCGGACAAGCTCACGGGTCTCCTTCACACCGATGGAGAGCAGGTCCGTGCGGATGACCTCGACGTCCGCGTGGGTCCCGATCAGCGCGGTGTGACAGCCGTCGCAGAACCCGCAGCCCGGTGCCCCGCCGAGGGCCCGGTCCGGACTGGTGCACTGGAGGGCGGCGGCGAAGGCACGGGCGGCGGTGGCCCGGCCGGAGCCGGGAGGACCGGTGAAGAGCCACGCGTGGGTCATCTTCGACCCCGGCGGTACCGGCTGCCCCGTGGCGTTGGCGGTGACCAGCGCATCGGCGTCCCGGGCGGCGGCGCCGAGCTGCTCCTGCACTCGGTCCTGGCCGACCAGGTCGTCCCATACGGTCATGGGTCACCGCCCTTCCGGTGGTGTGGTGCGGGGAAGACGGATCCCATTGTGCGGGAAGGCTCTGACATTCCCGGCCTTCCGGCCCACGGGGCGCCCCCGCCCGCCCTCAGCCGCACGGCCGGCACTCTCCTGCCCTCAGCCGCACGGCCGGCGCTCTCCCGCCCACCTCGGGCGGGACAGGCCGTGAAGGACCCGCCCGCACCCGGCCGGTCCGCCCTCGGCCGCCGGGCCGAGGGCCCGCTCCGCGTGCGGCCGGGGGCTTCCGCCGTCCTCAGCCGCGGGGCTTGCGGCCGTCCCGCCCTCGGTCGTCCCGGTCGTCGTCCTGACCGCCGAGCAGTTCGTCGGCCAGCGTCGGCAGATCGTCGAGCGGTGTCTCCTCCGCCCAGTCGGGACGCGGGCGCTTCGGGCGGTCCCGAGCGGCCCGCCCGGCCTGCGGGTCGTCACTGACCTGGGGCAGCTCGCGCGTGCGCTCGTTCTCGTTCTCGCCGGCGGCGGGCGCGGCACGGCGCTCGTCGCGGAAGACGCCCGGCGGCACGCGGTCGGCAGGGGCCTCGTCCCGTACGGGCGGCAGGACGGCCGTCTCGTCCGCGTCACGGACCTTACGGCCCGGGGGCGGGGTGAACGGGACCCGCTGGGTGATCTCGTTCGGATTCACCACCGGGGTCGGGATCGTGAGCTCGTTGTCCGGCACGGGCGGAGCGGACCGCGCGGACTGCCTGCCCGCAGCCGCTTCCGCCTCCGCACGGGCGGCGGCCTCCGCCTCGGCGCGGGCAGCCGCCTCTTCCTCGGCCCGGCGGCGCGCCGCCTCGGACCGGACCAGCGCCTCCTCCGCCTTGCGCTGCTTCTCCAGGCGCAGTGCCTCCGCCTCCTGGCGGAGCCTGGCCTCTTCCTGGGCCTGCTGCCGCAAGCGCGCCTGCTCCGCCTCGCGCACCCGGTCCTCGGCCTCCAGCCGGGCACGCTCCTCCTCGGCACGGCGGCGGGCGTCCTCGGCGCGCTGCCGCGCCTCCTCGGCCTGGCGCTCGGCCTCGCGCTGCCGCGCCTCCTCCTCCTCGCGCCGCTTGCGCTCCTCCTCCTCGGCACGGAGCTTGGCGAGCTGGGCCTGCCGCTCCTGCTCCAGCCGCTCCTCCTCCGCCTTGCGGGCCGCCTCTTCCTCGGCCTTGCGCCGGGCCTCCTCCTCGGCCGCCCTGCGCGCCTCCTCCCGGGCCTGGATCTCGGCCTCGGAGAGCGGGAGCAGTTCGTCGAGCCGGTGGCGTACGACGGTGGTGATCGCTTGCGGTTCCTGGCCGGCGTCCACCACCAGGTAGCGGGTGGGGTCCGCCGCCGCGAGGGTGAGGAAGCCGGACCGCACCCGGTTGTGGAACTCGACCGGCTCGGACTCCAGCCGGTCGGGCGCCTCGGTGAAGCGTTCGCGAGCCGTCTCCGGGTCGACGTCCAGGAGCACCGTCAGATGCGGTACGAGCCCGCTCGTCGCCCACCGGGAGATCCGGGCGATCTCGGTCGGGGAGAGGTCGCGGCCCGCACCCTGGTAGGCGACGGACGAATCGATGTAGCGGTCCGAGATGACGATCGCGCCACGTTCCAGCGCCGGACGGACGAGCGAGTCCACGTGCTCGGCGCGGTCGGCGGCGTACAGCAGGGCCTCGGCCCGGTTCGACAGCCCGGCCGACGACACGTCGAGCAGGATCGAGCGCAGCCTCTTGCCGACCGGGGTCGCTCCCGGCTCGCGGGTCACGACGACCTCGTGGCCCTTGGCCCTGATCCAGTCGGCGAGCGCCTCGACCTGGGTGGACTTGCCGGCCCCGTCGCCGCCCTCCAGGGCGAGGAAGAACCCGTTCGCGGCGGGTGCGACGGCAGGGTCCCCGCCACCGCGCAGCGCCTCGCGCAGGTCACGGCGCAGCGGGACTCCGGCCCGGTCGTCCGTCCTGGCGAGGACGATCACGGCGACGGGCAGCAGCAGGGCGCCGATGAGCATCAGGACGAAGGCGGCCCCGCCGTGGGCGAAGACGAAGTCCCCGGAACCCAGCCGGTGCCGTCCGATGGCGGCGGCGAGCAGCGGACCGCCCACCGCGCCGAGGGCGACCAGTACCCGTACGACGGCCTGGAGGTGCTCGGTGGTCCTGGCCCGCCGGGGCTCCTCGGTCTCCTGCTCGATCACCGCGTGCCCGATGTGGGCGGTGACCCCTGCTGCGTAACCGGCGAGCAGCGCGGTCAGCAGCCCGGTCGCCGTGTCCGGGACCAGGCCCAGCGCGAGGAGCGCCACTCCGGTGACGGCGGTGGCGAGGGACAGCAGCCGGCGCCGCGACAGGGTGGGAAGCACCTTCTGCGCGGTACGGATACCGAGCGCGGTGCCGCCGGTCAGGGCGAGGATCAGCAGGGCGAAGGTGGCGGGTCCTCCGCCCAGGTCGGCCGCGTGGAGCACGGAGACCGCGGCAGCGGCGGCGATGGCCCCGGCGACCGCGGCACAGACGCCGACGACCAGGGGAAGGCTGCCGGTACGGCCCTTGTCGGTGCCCGTTCCGGTGGCCGGCCGGCGCAGCCCTTCCAGGGGCGAGCGCGGTCGGGGCGTCGGGATGCCCGGAAGTTCGAGGAAGTAGAGGACCGAGATCGAGGCCGAGAAGAGGCCGGCTGCGACGTACGAGCCCAGGGCCGCCTGGTGGAAGGAGAACCAGTCGAGCCCGGTACCGAGCAGGCTGCCGATCAGCGCGGCGACCAGGAGCACGGCCGCAGCGGCGGGGATCGCCAGGAAGTCCGTCCGCTGGGAGAGCCTCCGCAGCGGATCGAGGTGGTCGGGAAGCGGGCGGACGGCCGCACCCTCGATGGGCGGGGCAGGCAGCAGCGCGGGGGCCGCGCTCTCCTTGGCCACCGTCCACAGGCGTTCACCCGCACCGGTCACGAAGACGGTGATGAGGATCATCATGAGTGCCTTGTCGGGCATCCAGTCGATCCACAGCGGCGCGATGACCAGCAGGGCGAGCCGCAGCCCGTCCACTCCGATCATCAGCCAGCGCCGGTCCACGGGACCGCCGGGTGCTGTGAGTGCCGTCAGAGGCCCCAGGAGCACGGCTCCGAAGATCAGGGTGGAAAGGATCCGGGCACCGAACACGGCGGCGACGGCGAAGGCCGCCCCGCGGTATCCGGCCCCGAAGGAGCCCTCAAGGACCGCTGCCTGCAGCGACAACAGCACAAGCACAAGAACGGCGAGTGAATCGCCGATACTGCCGACGAGCTGGGCGCTCCACAACCGCTTCAGCGGAGGAATGCGCAACAGGGCTCGTACGGCGCGCTCGCGTGAGTCTGCGGCAAGTGTGTCGGAGGTGGGGCTCACGACCGGTAGCTGCTCGGCTCGCGTCATCCGCCCAGCCTATCGGGAGCGGTGCGATGCACGGGGGGCGCGTCCGAACATACGGCCGCCGAGGAGTGCGGGGCTCTCCTCCGCACACTCCTCCCCCGCCGGTCCCGGCACACATGACGGGGGAGGAGCCGGGTGTCCGGCCCCTCCCCCGTGTGCGGTTCCGGGCGAGGTCAGTCGTCCGACGACGAAGCGGAGGCCTTCTTGGCCGGAGCCTTCTTGGCCGTCGTCTTCTTGGCAGCGGTCTTCTTGGCAGCCGTCGTCTTGGCGGCCGTCTTCTTCGCCGCAGTCGCCTTCTTCGCGGGCGCCTTCTTGGCCGGAGCCTTCTTCGCCGTCTTCTTCTTCGCGGGCCCCTTGGCCCGCTTCTCGGCGAGCAGCTCGAAGCCGCGCTCCGGTGTGATGTCCTCGACGCTGTCGTCGGTACGCAGCGTCGCGTTGGTCTCGCCGTCGGTGACGTACGCGCCGAAGCGTCCGTCCTTCACCACGACCGGGGCGCCGCTCACCGGGTCCGTACCCAGTTCCTTCAGCGGCGGCTTGGCCGCGGCCCGCCCGCGCTGCTTGGGCTGGGCGTAGATCGCGAGGGCCTCGTCGAGTGTGATGTCGAAGAGCTGGTCCTCGGACGTGAGGGAGCGCGAGTCCGTGCCCTTCTTGAGGTACGGACCGTAGCGGCCGTTCTGCGCGGTGATCTCGACGCCCTCGGCGTCCACGCCGACGACCCTCGGCAGTGACATCAGCTTGAGCGCGTCGGCCAGTGTCACCGTGTCCGGCGACATGGACTTGAAGAGGGACGCGGTCCGCGGTTTCACCGCGTTCTTGCCCGTCTTCGGCGTGCCCTCGGGCAGCACCTCGGTGACGTACGGGCCGTAGCGCCCGTCCTTCGCGATGATCTGGTGTCCGGTGACCGGGTCGGCACCGAGCTCGAAGTCACCGCTCGGCTTGGCCAGCAGCTCCTCCGCGTACTCCACGGACAGCTCGTCGGGCGCCAGGTCCTCCGGCACGTCCGCGCGCTGGTGGCCCTCGGAGTCCTTCTCGCCCCGCTCGATGTACGGGCCGTAGCGGCCGACCCGCAGCTTGATGTCGTTGCCGACCGGGAAGGAGGAGATCTCCCGGGCGTCGATCGCCCCGAGGTCGGTGACGAGCTCCTTCAGACCGCCGAGGTGGTCCCCGTCGCCGTTGCCCGCGTCGGATGCCTTCCCGGCACCGATCGTGTCGTCGCCGGCGCCGAAGTAGAAGCGCCGCAGCCAGGGCACGGACTGGGCCTCGCCCCGCGCGATGCGGTCGAGGTCGTCCTCCATGCGGGCGGTGAAGTCGTAGTCGACGAGCCGGCCGAAGTGCTTCTCCAGCAGGTTGACCACGGCGAACGAGAGGAACGACGGCACCAGGGCCGTGCCCTTCTTGAACACGTAGCCGCGGTCCAGGATGGTCCCGATGATCGAGGCGTACGTCGACGGACGGCCGATCTCACGCTCTTCGAGCTCCTTGACCAGCGAGGCCTCGGTGTAGCGGGCCGGCGGCTTCGTGGCGTGTCCGTCGACCGAGACCTCGTCCGCCGTCAGGGCGTCGCCCTCGGCGACCTGCGGCAGCCGGCGCTCACGGTCGTCGAGCTCGGCGTTCGGGTCGTCCGCGCCCTCGACGTACGCCTTCATGAAGCCGTGGAAGGTGATCGTCTTGCCGGACGCGGAGAACTCGGCGTCCCGGCCGTCACTCGCACGGCCACCGATCTTCACGGTGACGGAGTTACCGGTGGCGTCCTTCATCTGGGAGGCGACGGTGCGCTTCCAGATGAGCTCGTACAGCCGGAACTGGTCGCCGGTGAGACCCGTCTGCGCGGGCGTGCGGAAGCTGTCGCCCGAGGGACGGATCGCCTCGTGCGCCTCCTGCGCGTTCTTGACCTTGCCCGCGTAGGTGCGGGGCTTGTCGGGCAGGTAGTTCGCCCCGTACAGCTGCGTGACCTGCGCCCGGGCCGCGGAGATCGCGGTGTCCGAGAGGGTCGTGGAGTCCGTACGCATGTAGGTGATGAAGCCGTTCTCGTACAGCTTCTGCGCCACCTGCATCGTCGCCTTGGCCCCGAAGCCCAGCTTCCGGCTCGCCTCCTGCTGGAGGGTCGTGGTGCGGAAGGGCGCGTACGGCGAGCGGCGGTACGGCTTCGACTCGACCGAGCGGACCGCGAACGTGGCGTCGGCGAGCGCCGCGGCCAGGGCGCGGGCGTTCGCCTCGTCCAGGTGCAGCGTCTGCGCGGAGCCCTGCTTGAGCTGCCCGTCGGGGCCGAAGTCGCGACCCTGGGCGATCCGGCGCCCGTCGACCGCGCTGAGGCGGGCGGTGAGCGTCGAGGGGTCGGAGGCGTCGCCGGCCCGACCGGTGGCGAAGGTGCCCGTCAGGTCCCAGTACTCGGCGGAGCGGAAGGCGATGCGCTCGCGCTCCCGCTCGACGACGAGGCGGGTGGCGACGGACTGCACTCGGCCCGCGGAGAGCTTCGGCATGACCTTCTTCCACAGGACCGGCGAGACCTCGTAGCCGTAGAGGCGGTCGAGGATGCGCCGGGTTTCCTGGGCGTCGACCATCCGCTGGTTGAGCTCGCGCGGATTGGCGACGGCGGCCCTGATCGCGTCCTTGGTGATCTCGTGGAAGACCATCCGGTGGACCGGGACCTTGGGCTTGAGAACTTCCTGCAGGTGCCACGCGATGGCTTCGCCCTCGCGGTCCTCATCGGTGGCGAGGAAGAGTTCGTCGGATTCGGCAAGAAGCTGCTTGAGCTTCCTGACCTGGGCTTTCTTATCGGCATTGACGACATAGATCGGCTGGAAGTCGTTCTCGACGTCCACGCCGAGGCGGCGGACCTCACCGGTGTACTCGTCCGGCACCTCGGCGGCGCCGCTCGGCAGGTCGCGGATGTGCCCGACGCTCGCCTCGACGACGTATCCGGGGCCGAGGTAGCCCTTGATCGTCTTCGCCTTGGCAGGCGACTCGACAATGACGAGTCGGCGGCCTGCGGTCTCGCTGGTCGGGGACAACTTCGCTCTTCTCTCCGGTCGGCACTCGTGGGCATCCGGGCAACGCAGTAGCGCTGCCCGCGGTGCTGTCGCTGCGGAGTGTGACGGTACAACCCGCCCCCGTGTCAAACGGCAAAAGCCCGCAACGGCCACTCGAACGGTAACCCGACTTCCGCCACTCCTGCCGCCCGGACCGCCCGGTCCGCGCTTCGCAGCGCTGTCGCCTGCGGGTTTCGGGCCACCGCCGGGATGCCCGCGGGACGTCTGCCGGCCCTGCCGCCGAAGAGGATCAGACGCGGGTGAAACACCACACGCCGAGGACGACGAAGAGTACGCCGAAGAGCGTGGCGAGAGCGGTGGAGGCGACGGGGCTCACACCATGGGCGACGGGCGCACGCAGGATGGTGCGCGCCCCCGTCCAGATGAGGAGAGCGACACCGAACAGTGCGAATGCCGTGCCGGCGAAGACCGCGGTGACGCTCTCCATGTCCGTACCCCTCAACCTCTGCGCGACGGCTGCTGCCGGCGCTGCCCGTCCGCACGGACAGCCCGTGCGGTCCGTACCGCTCAGCAGAGGGGAGGCTGCCACGCCGGGGCGACCCCGGCACGAACCCCGGGTGAACTCCGCGCAGCCGTCCCGGGAACGGCCTCGAGCGGAATCCGCGGGGAGGTCGGGGGCCGGGTCACAGTGCGTAGGAGAGCGCTGATCAGACGGCTGCCGAGAAGGGGAAGTGCAGCCCGTGCGCCCAGGAAACGGAGCACGGCGACGGGACGGCACGGGGGCACGGGACGCGAAGGCGCGCGGCCCCGCACGGCGCCCTCCGCCTCACACCTCCCGTGACGGGGTCAGCGTGCCTGCGCGCCGCCCCGCACCGGCTCCAGGAAGCCTTCCTCCACCAGCAGCCGGATCGCCTGCGGGGTGCGGTCGCGCAGCAGTACGGAGTCCTCGGACATCAGTTGGGCGATGGCGTCGAGGATCCGGCCCGCGGGCAGGGATCCGTCGCACACACCAGCGAAACCCGCGGCGACCGCATCGACCTTGGTCGCCCGCCGCATCCCGCGGTTCTGACGCAGCACCACATGCTCGGGATCCTCGGCACCGGGCAGGCCCACCTGTTCCTGCACGACCTCCTCGGCCAGGCTGAAGTGCGCGGCCAGCAGCGCCGCGTCATCGTGCCGGCGCAGATAGTCCTGCCGCATGAAATGGGCCTCGACGGCCGGACCGAGGGGCTGCTCCACCGGGTGCGGCCACTCCTCGGCAACGACCGAGGGGTTCCCCGCAGCGGCCGCTGCGGACTTCCTGAGCGCGATCCAGCCGAAGCCGACGGCCTTGGTGCTGCGTGCCTCGAACTCGTCCAGCCAGGCCTCGTACCGCTCGGCGTACGCGGCCGGATCCGTGCGGTGGTCGCCGCTGTCGCGCAACCACAACTCGGCGTACTGCGTGACGTCCTGCACCTCGCGCTGCACGATCCAGGCGTCACAGCCGTGCGGCACCCAGGAACGCACCCGGTCCTGCCACTCCTCGCCCTCCACGTGCTGCCAGTTGGCGAGGAACTGCGCGTATCCCCCCTCGTTCAGCCGGTCGCCCGCCTGCCGCACCAGGGTCTGGCACAGTTCGTCGCCGCCCATGCCTCCGTCGCGGTACGTCAGCCGGGCTCCGGGGGAGATGACGAAGGGCGGGTTGGAGACGATGAGGTCGTACGTCTCCGCGTCGACCGGCTCGAAGAGAGAGCCCTCCCGCAGATCGGCCGGAGCCGCGCCGGACAGAGCGAGGGTGAGCCGGGTGAATGCGAGGGCACGCGGGTTGACGTCCGTGGCCGTGACCCGGGTAGCGTGCTGGGCGGCGTGCAGGGCCTGGATGCCCGAGCCCGTACCGAGGTCGAGGGCCGAGGACACCGGCCTGCGCACGGTGATTCCGGCAAGCGTGGTGGACGCCCCACCGATGCCGAGGACGACTCCTTCCTCGTGCGAGCCGATCCCGCCCGCCCCGCCGACCGCGCACCCCAGGTCGGAGACGATGAACCAGTCCTCGCCCTCGGGCCCGCCGTACGGCCGGACGTCGACGCTCGCTCTGACGAGGTCACCCTCACGGACCACCCAGCCGTCCTCCACACACTCCTCCAGCGGGAGGGCGCGGGCCGCGGTGGCGGCCGGGACGGAGCGTTGGAGGAGGAACAGCCGCACCAGCGTGTCGAGCGGCGTGTCCCCTCGTGTGGCCCGGAGTGCCGGGACGGTCTCGCTGCGGGCGAGCGCGGCGTAGGCGGCCGCGCCGAGCCGGTCGAGGAGCCCGTCGGCGGTGAAGGCGGCCGCGATCAGTGCTTCGCGGAGGAGGGACGTGCGGGCGGCTGCGGGAAGGCTGGTCGTACTCACCCGCCCATTGTGTCCGCTCCCGCCGACAACGGCAGCGGCCCGGCACCCACGGGGGCGACCGGACCGCTGTGCACGCGCTGCGGTTATGCCTTCTCGCTCGCCGAGGCCGACGGTGACGCGGACTTCGACGGCGTCGCTTCCGGAGCGGACGGGGCGGCCGCGGGCGGGGCGGAGGCTGTCGGCTTCTGGCAGCCCTTCTGCTTCGCCATGGCCGAACCGACCTCACCGGACTGCAGCTTCTTCAGAGCCTGGTCGCCGCTGGTGCTGATCTTGTTCAGCTCGTCGGCGATCCCCTTGAGCCCGTCGGCGAATTTCGCCTGGTCCTTCGTGTCGAGCGCGTCGACCTTGGTCTTCAGATCCGCGTACGCCACGGAGGAGGCGTTGAGCTCCTTCACCGCTTCCTTCTGTGTGGTCTCGCCGTCGTCCACGGGCGGCGGGCCGGCCGAGTCCACGGCAGCGCCCAGCGCCTTGTAGGCCTGCGAGATCTGCTGGAAGGCAGCCGAGTCGGTCTGCTGGACGTCGGCGGGCTTGCTGTTGTCGGCCGTCTGCTGCTGGATCGAGGCGTTCGCGTTCGCGATCTTCTGCAGTTGCGGCTGGACCTGGTCGCAGACCTTCTTCGCCCAGTCGTTCACCTTGTTGTCGCTGTCGTCGCTGCAGCCCGACAGCGTCAGTACGAGTACCGCACCGCCGGACAGTGCGGCTGCAAGCTTCTTGTTCACCGGATTGGGTCCCTTCCAAGGCTCTCGGCCCCGGAACTTACACGCCAAGTGGGCGACATTCAGGCGCCAGGTATCCGATGTGCGTGCTTTTGCAGCCATTTGCATCAAGGGAAATGAGGGAGATACAACTCACCCACAGACTCGGACGCACGTGCGAACGGCCCCCGCGCGCGTGAGGCCGATGGGCCGGGAACGGGCGGACAGGACATCAGGACGTCCGGTCCGCCCACCCGCTGATCAGGCGTTACTCACATCATGGGACCACCTGCCGCCGGACGCCTCATGACATGGCGGCCGGATCAGCCGACTTGGCGCCTCCGCCGCCCGGTCCGCCCTCGTCACCCATGGCGATTCCCCGCCGCTTGGACACGCGGACCGCGCCGATGATGACACCGAGGGCGAACACGGCCACCACGGCCCGCACCCCCGCGCTCGCGTCGTCCCCGTAGCTGAACTGCACGACCGCGGGGGCGATGAGCAGCGCCACGAGATTCATCACCTTGAGAAGCGGGTTGATGGCCGGGCCGGCGGTGTCCTTGAAAGGATCGCCGACCGTGTCCCCGATGACGGTCGCGGCATGGGCCTCGCTGCCCTTGCCGCCGTGATGACCGTCCTCGACGAGCTTCTTGGCGTTGTCCCACGCACCACCGGAGTTGGCGAGGAAGACGGCCATGAGGGTGCCCGTGGCGATCGCGCCCGCGAGGTAGGAGCCGAGAGCCCCGACCCCCAGGCTGAACCCGACGGCGATCGGCGCGAGCACCGCGAGCAGCCCCGGCGTGGCCAGTTCACGCAAGGCGTCCTTGGTGCAGATGTCGACGACGCGGCCGTACTCCGGCTTCTCCGTGTAGTCCATGATCCCGGGGTGCTCGCGGAACTGCCGCCGCACCTCGTGAACCACGGCCCCCGCGGAACGGGAGACCGCGTTGATGGCCAGGCCGGAGAAGAGGAACACCACGGCGGCGCCCAGGATCAGGCCGACGAGGTTGTTCGGCTGGGAGATGTCCAGACTCAGCCCCAGCTCCCCGGCACCGGCCCCCACGTCGTCGACAGCCGTGGCGATGGCGTCCCGGTACGAGCCGAAGAGCGCAGCAGCGGCCAGGACGGCGGTGGCGATCGCGATGCCCTTGGTGATGGCCTTGGTGGTGTTGCCGACGGCGTCCAGGTCGGTGAGGACCTGCGCCCCGGCGCCCGTGACGTCGCCCGACATCTCGGCGATGCCCTGGGCGTTGTCGGAGACGGGGCCGAAGGTGTCCATCGCGACGATGACCCCCACGGTGGTGAGGAGCCCGGTCCCGGCCAGGGCCACCGCGAAGAGTGCCAGCATGATCGACGTCCCGCCGAGCAGGAACGCCCCGTAGACGCCGAGACCGATCAGGAGCGCGGTGTAGACGGCCGATTCCAGGCCGATGGAGACACCGGCGAGGATCACCGTCGCAGGGCCGGTCAGCGAGGACTTCCCAATGTCCCGGACGGGGCGCCGGGTGGTCTCGGTGAAGTAGCCGGTGAGCTGCTGGATCAGGGCGGCGAGCACGATGCCGATGGCCACCGCGACCAGGGCGAAGACGCGCGGGTCACCTCCGTGCGAGGTGATGGCGCTGTCGGTGACCCCGTCCAGCTCGGCGTACGAGGAGGGCAGGTAGACGAAGACGGCCACTGCCACCAGGACGAGCGAGATCACGGCCGACACGAAGAAGCCGCGGTTGATGGCCGTCATCCCGCTCCGGTCGGCCCGGCGCGGGGCGACCGCGAAGATCCCGATCATCGCGGTGACCACACCGATCGCCGGAACGATCAGCGGGAAGGCCAGCCCCGAGTCGCCGAAAGCGGCCTTGCCCAGGATGAGCGCGGCGACCAGCGTCACGGCGTAGGACTCGAAGAGATCGGCCGCCATGCCCGCGCAGTCGCCGACGTTGTCTCCCACGTTGTCGGCGATGGTGGCGGCGTTGCGCGGGTCGTCCTCCGGGATGCCCTGCTCCACCTTGCCCACGAGGTCCGCGCCCACATCGGCGGCCTTGGTGAAGATGCCGCCACCGACCCTCATGAACATGGCGATCAGTGCGGCACCGAGCCCGAAACCCTCCAGTACCTTGGGCGCGTCGGCGGCGTAGACGAGGACGACGCACGAGGCGCCGAGCAGACCGAGGCCGACCGTGATCATGCCGACCACGCCACCCGTACGGAAAGCGATTTTCATCGCTTTATGCGAAACAGTGGTGAGATCCTTTTCCGGTTCACCCGCTGCCGGAGTCGCCTCACGCGCAGCAGCAGCCACACGCACATTACTGCGCACCGCGAGCCGCATACCGATGTATCCGGTGGCTGCCGAAAAGAGCGCACCCACCAGGAAGAACAACGAGCGCCCCGCACGCTGAGACCAGTTGTCGGCCGGGAGCAGCAGTAGCAGGAAGAACACGACGACGGCGAAGACGCCGACGGTGCGCAACTGTCGCGCCAGATAGGCGTTCGCGCCTTCCTGGACGGCCGCCGCGATCTCTTTCATGCGCTCGGTGCCTTCTCCGGCCGCCAGGACCTGGCGTCCCAGCAACTGGGCGACGACCAGCGCGGCCACGGCCACGACTGCGATGACGACGACGATCAGCCGGTTGCCGTCGGTGAGAACCGCGGCTGCGAGCGAGGTGGGCCGGCCGGAAGGTACGGAAACGTGCGCCAGTTCTGCGAGTGGGGTGTTGAAGAACTCCGCCATACGTCCTCCTTGACGCTCAGCGCTCAAGACGTGGACGGATTGTAGGGAGCGAATCCTGATCAAAACAGTGGGTGGTCAATGAAATCGACTTTCGTCCACCCAGCAGCAAATGATCCCGACCGGCACTGCACCCGAATGCAGTAATGGGACGGGGCCATGGCACGTACAGGAATTACTGGACCATCGATCATGCGCACACGAAAAAGGCCCTGCTCAGCAGGGCCGAAAAATGATCACACGTACCGGCGTGTCCGTGGCCGACCTGGGCCGCATACCGCTCGCACGGCGGCATAGCTGACTGCTGCACGGCGGCACAGCTGAACTACTGCACGGCGGCACAGCTCAGGGGAGGACGACCGCCGAGGCCGTCGGCCACGTCATGCGGATGACTCCGCCGTCCACGCCCGACCGGACTTCCACGTCGTCGACCAGCCCGCTGATGACAGCGAGGCCCATCTCGTCCTCGATGTCCGCCTCGGTGTCCGGCCCACCCGATGCCACGCTTCCGCTGCGGGGCGCTCCCGACAGCGAGGGATCGCTTCCGGGGCCGGGGACTCCGTCGCCGACCTCGATGGAGAACGCCTTCTCCTCCTCGGTCAGCACGACCGTGACCGGAGCGGTGATGTCATGACTGCGGTGCAGACCGACGGCACGGCTGCACGCCTCGCCCACGGCGAGTCTGACCTCGTCGAGCACCGCCTCGTCGACGCCGGCCCGGCGTGCCACGGCGGCTGCCACGAGGCGGGCCGTCCTGACGTGTTCGGGCTGAGCGCTGAAGCGGAGTTCAACGGTTGGCATGCCATCCCCCTCGGACGTACGGGCGTGCATCTCAGGGGCCCGGGCGTGGCGCCCGGTACCCCTGCTCTCCAAGCTCCTCCGGAGCCGACGAAACCGGCAGCCGACCCCATGGGGTCGACCACCTGCCCGTAGCGGCCCGCCTGCTGCCGCCCGTCGGCCCGTCGCTGCCCGCCGCCCAGGGACGGCAGGCATGGACCGACGACTCAGTCGGTGGCCGCGACAGCCTCGTCGACCGTGGTGTGAATGGGAAACACCTTGGTCAGACCTGTGATCCGGAAAATCTTGAGAATGCGCTCCTGGTTGCACACCAGGCGCAGCGAGCCCTCATGGGCCCGTACACGCTTCAAGCCACCCACGAGCACGCCGAGGCCGGTGGAGTCGAGGAAGTCGACGCCTTCCATGTCGACAACCAGGTGGTAGCTGCCGTCATTCACCAACTCGACCAACTGCTCGCGCAGCTTGGGCGCGGTATACACATCAATCTCGCCACCGACCTCGACGACCGTACGGTCGCCACCAGGGCCGGACACATTGCGAGTCGACAGGGACAGGTCCACGGATCCTCCAGCACCTTGCTATCGAGCGGTCGCCCCTCGGTCTCCCCGACGGAGGCCAGGGGACGGATCGCCAGCCGCGATGGCATTCAATCACTTACCAGCAGCCATGCACGACGCCTTGGGACCATTGTCCGTCATGCCAGTGACACACTCGGTGCCGATGGCCAAGAATCACCGCCCCAGTCGACCACCCGGGAACGGGGGCTCGCGCCCCTCTCCCGCCATGGTCCTCGACCGGCTCGCCGCAAGGGCGGACCGGGCAACGCGCATCACTCATACGGAGCACCTGCCCCCGCGGGCGGGAACCCATGCCATCTGGCCGGATCGCATCCGGCCGGAAGTGATCTCGGCCATTGCCGGGGCCGGGATCGACCATCCGTGGGAACACCAGGCCACCGCCGCCGAGCACGCGCTGGACGGCGAGTCCGTCGTCATCGCCACCGGAACGGCGTCGGGCAAGTCGCTCGCCTACCTGGCCCCCGTCCTGAGCGCCCTCCTCGACGGCTCGGAGGCGCCGAACGGCCGCGGCGCGACCGCCCTGTACCTCGCTCCGACCAAGGCACTCGCGGCCGACCAGCGGCGCTCGGTGAAGGCGCTCTCCGCCCCTCTGGGCACCGCGGTGCGCCCGGCCGTGTACGACGGCGACACGCCGGTCGAGGAACGGGAATGGGTACGCCAGTACGCCAACTACGTCCTGACGAACCCCGACATGCTGCACAGGGGGATACTCCCGTCCCACCCCCGCTGGGCCTCCTTCCTGCGTGCCCTGCGCTTCGTCGTCATCGACGAGTGCCACACCTACCGGGGCGTATTCGGCTCCCACGTCGCCCAGGTACTGCGCCGCCTGCGCCGCCTCTGCGCGCGCTACGGCTCCGATCCCGTCTTCCTCCTCGCCTCCGCCACCGCGGCGCAGCCGTCCGCAGCTGCGGGGCGCCTCACGGGCCTGCCCGTGAAGGAGGTATCCGACGACGCCTCGCCCCGCGGTGAGATGGTCTTCGCCCTCTGGGAGCCGCCGCTGACCGATCTGCACGGCGAGAAGGGCGCCCCTGTGCGCCGCACCGCCACGGCCGAGACCGCCGACCTCCTGACGGACCTGACCCTTCAGGGTGTCCGCTCGGTCGCCTTCGTACGCTCCCGGCGCGGCGCGGAGCTCGTCTCCGTCATCGCCAAGGAGCGGCTCGCCGAACTGGACAGCTCCTTGCCCGCGCGGGTCGCCGCCTACCGCGGCGGATACCTTCCCGAGGAACGCCGGGCCCTGGAGCGCGCACTGCACTCCGGCGAACTGCTCGGACTGGCCGCGACCACAGCCTTGGAACTCGGGATCGACGTCTCGGGCCTGGATGCCGTCGTCATCTGCGGCTATCCGGGGACCAGGGCGTCCCTGTGGCAGCAGGCGGGCCGCGCAGGACGCTCCGGACAGGGCGCATTGGCGGTTCTCGTGGCCCGTGACGACCCACTGGACACATTCCTCGTCCACCACCCCGAGGCGCTCTTCCAGCAGCCTGTGGAGTCGACCGTCCTGGACCCGGACAACCCGTACGTCCTCGCCCCGCACCTGTGCGCCGCCGCTGCGGAACTCCCGCTCACGGAATCCGACATCGCTCTCTTCGGCCCGGCAGCGCCCGGCCTGCTGCCTCAGCTGGAGGCCGCGAAGCTGCTGCGCAGACGGGTCACGGGCTGGCACTGGACCCGCCGCGAACGGGCCGCCGACCTCACGGACATCCGCGGTGGGGGCGGCCGCCCGGTCCAGATCGTCGAGGAGGGCACCGGCCGGCTGCTGGGCACGGTCGACGAGTCGGCCGCGCACACTGCCGTGCACGAGGGCGCGGTCCACCTCCACCAGGGCCGCACGTACCTGGTCCGGAAGCTGGATCTGGAGGACTCGGTGGCCCTGGTCGAGGAAGCCGTCCCGCCGTACTCGACCCATGCACGCGACACCACGGCCATCACCGTGCTGGAGACCGACACCGAGGTCCCGTGGGGCGACGGGCGGCTCTGCTTCGGCTCCGTGGAGGTCACCAATCAGGTCGTCTCCTTCCTGCGCCGCAGACTGATCACCGGGGAGGTCCTCGGAGAGACGAAGCTGGACCTGCCGCCCCGCACACTGCGCACCCGCGCCGTGTGGTGGACGGTCACGGAGGACCAGCTCGATGCCGCCCGGATCAACCCCGAGATCCTCGGCGGCGCCCTGCACGCCGCCGAACACGCTTCGATCGGAATGCTGCCCCTCTTCGCCACCTGCGACCGCTGGGACATCGGCGGTGTCTCCCTACCGCTGCACCCCGACACACTGCTCCCGACGGTCTTCGTCTACGACGGCCACCCCGGGGGCGCGGGCTTCGCCGAGCGGGCCTTCCACACGGCCCGTACGTGGCTGACCGCGACCCTCCAGGCCATCGCGTCCTGCGAGTGCGAGGCCGGCTGCCCGTCCTGCATCCAGTCCCCCAAGTGCGGCAACGGAAACGAACCGCTGCACAAGCGTGGCGCCGTACGCCTCCTGACCGAACTCCTCAGAACCGCCCCGCCGGACCCAGTGGAGGACACACGGCCGGCGGCCGGAGGAAGCTAGCCACCTGCCCGGCGTGTCGGCAATCCGACGGGGCCCGCGCCCCGGCGGACGCCCGCAGCCGTTCACCGGCCCGGCGCTTCGTCGACGCCCCGACATGATCGGCCCCTCGGCACCCCGGCAGGTCAGCTCCTCGGTGCGCTCGGTATCCGGGCCGGTCGGCGTACTCGCGGCAGGTCGACGTCCTCGCGGCAGGTCGACGTCCCGGCAGTTCAGGACCCTTCGGCAGGTCGGGCGGTCGGCACGTCGGGGCCTCTCGGGCAGGTCGGCGGTCGGCAGGCCGGGACCTGTCGGGCAGGCCGGGCGGTCGGCACGTCGGGGCCGTCTGCGGCTCACGGACCGGCACCCCGCCCCGAGCGGTAGAGGCGTCACCGGCCTCGGCTGCCCGGTCCGTGGTGAGCGTGAGTACGCGCGTGCCTCGGCCACCACGGCACGGGGTTGATGCCGCTACGGTCGGACCCGGGGCTCCTGTACACCACCCGACGATGCCGATCCGCCGTTCAAGGCGGCTCGTATCTGCGCGCCCGGTGTGGCTGCCGCTGCCCCCGGTGCGACGGGGGCTCCGTCCCGGGTTGGGACGGGGGCTCCGTCCCGGGTTGGTGCTGTCTCCGGCGTCCCGAACTCCTCGGCGGCTGGTGGCCCCGCCCTCGACCTCACCTCCGGCGCGTAGGGGCCGAACCGTACGCGGGCCGTCACATCGGCGATCTCCCCCTGGACGGCACACCGGATCAGCTCGGCCCCCTGTGCCCCGGCCACCTCCCTCGCCGCACCGCACGCCTCCGCTTCCCCCCTCGGCGCCCGATCAGCCGCGGCGAGCGAGGCCAGGTCTGCCGCCCCGCCGGCCCTGTGGCGGGCCGCCACCGCCTGTCCCAGCGCGAGCATCATGGCGAACACCGCGCACAGCGTCACCGTGGTCATGGCCACCCACACGGTCGCCAGCCCACGATCCCCGCCCGACGCTCTCGTCCGCGCACCTCTCACGGTTCCGCCCCAAGTGTGTCCTCGGCCAGCGCGACCGCCTCCGCGCTCAGCGTCAGGGCGAGCTGCCCCGGGCCGGGCGTCGGTGACTCCACCCTGACCCGCCACAGCTCACCGGTTCGCTCCAGATCGACCCGGGCTCCGCCAGGCGCCGCCTCCAGCGATGCGGCCAGCACCGCGGCCTCCGGTTCCGAGCGGGCGGCGGCCCGCGCCCCGGCCCTGGCGGCGTCCACGCAACGGATCTGGTCGGACACGGCTACCAGTGCCCACACGAGAGCCAGGACGAAGGCGACCAGTACGGGGGCGGCCATGGCGGCCTCCGCCGTCACCGCGCCCGAATCACCGGCCCCGGCCGGCCGGCGGACGGACCGGCCGGGGCCGGCCCTGGCCCCGGAACCGGACCGGTCCCCGGTCCCGTCCTTCCTCCCCGTGTCAGAACTTCGCATCGAGGGCGTCCTTGATCAACGACTGCAGCGCCGACTGCACTGCCCCGCTCGTCACCACCTTGTAGAGCACCGCCGCGAACGCACAGGCCGCGATGGTCCCCACCGCGTACTCCGACGTCGTCATGCCCCGGTCCGTCCTTCCGTACCCGACGTACCTGTCCTCCCAGGCACGGCGCATGACACACAGCGCCCGCACCATGACGTTCTTTCCCATTTTCGGCCCCGTTCTGTTCAGATTCAGGATTTCGGTTCGTACATTCGGATCGGAGCGGGCAGGGGCGTGACGCCCGGAGCGAAGCTCCCGCATTGCCACGTCAGTTGCCGTGCAGGAGTCCGGTCGCCAGACCGATGACCACGGGGGCTACGCCCACCGCCAGGAAGGCCGGCAGGAAACAGAGCCCGACCGGCGCCGTGATCAGCACGCCGGCTCGCTGGGCACGCGCCACAGCCGCGCTCGCCCGTTCGGCACGTATCTCGTCGGCCAGTCCGGAGACCGGTTCCGCCGCCGGAGCGCCCGTCGATCCGGCCCGCTCCAGGCACCGGGCCAGTGGGCCCGCGCCCGGTATCTCCGCGAACCGCCCCCACGCGTCGGCCGGTTCCCCGCCCAACCGGATCTCGGCCGCGGTACGGGCCAGCTGCTCGCCGACCGGTCCGCCCATCGATTCGCCGACGGCCTCAGCGGCATCCCGGGGCCCGGCGCCCGCGGAGAGGCAGGCCGACAACAGGTCTGCGGCAAGCGCCAACTGCCGCGCCACCCAGGCGTCCTCCGCTTCCTGGGCGCCTCTCCTACGTCCCTGCTTGGACCTCTGCCACCGCCGAACCCCGTAGGCCGCCACCAGGCCGGCCCCGCACCCGGCCGCCCCACCGATGAGGATCCAGCCGGCTGCCCAGGCCCCGCAGGGGGGCGCCCATCCCAGCGCGAGGCCCCAGCCGCCTGTCCGCAGGCACTGCCAACCGAGCCCCTGGCTGCCTGGGCGCGTTCCCGACAACCGCGCTCCGCGCTTGCGCGTCGCGCGCTCCTGTCGCCGCCCGGCCAGCGTGAAGACCAGATACATGCCCGCGCCCAGCACCGCGCCCACGGCCTCCGTACGGAGCACCTCACCGAGGAGCCCTCTCATTCCGCCTCCCCGGTCCGCACGATCCGCGCCGCCCAGAGCAGCCCCGCTGCCTCCAGCACACCGCCCGCCACCAGACAGGCCAGCCCGCCCGGGCTGTGCAGCAGCACCCCCAGCGGGTCGGCGCCGAGCGCCGCCCCCAGTCCCAGTCCCGCAACAGGCAGCAGCGCCAGCACCACGACCGTCGACCATGCGCCCGCCAACTGCGCGCGTAGTTCCTCCCGTCGGCGCCGCTCTGCCCTCAGAGCGCCCTCCAGACGAGCCAGACCCGCCGCGAGACCGGCTCCGCCGTCCACCGCCACCCGCCAACAGGCCGCCACCCCCGCGAGTCCATCGAGGCCCGGTCCGACCGACGCCTGCCGGAGCGCGCCCGCCACGTCGCCGCCGAACCGCGCGGCCGCCAGCACCGCTGACTCGGCGGCCCCCAGGGCTCCCGCATGGTGCCCGGCGGCAATCAGGGCCTGCCCCGGCTCGCGTCCCGCCCGCAGCTCGCCCACGACTGCCCCGCAGAGCGCCGTCACCGCGTCGGCCGCCCGTTCCCGCTCGTGCCGCAGCACCCGGCGCCGCATCCACCGCCGCACCAGGGGCACAGCCACGGCCCCCGCGAGCAGGGGCAGCACCGATTCACCCAGCACGGCAAGAAGCGCCGCCACAGGGGCGCACAGCCATTCACGCCGCTGCTCCAGGCACATCCGGACGCCGGCCCATCCAGCTCTCGGCCCCCGCGGGCCCGCCCCCGCTCCGGTGAACAAGGCCCCTGCCCGCCGTCCGCCCGGGTCCCGAAGCACAGCCAGACCACCCGCGAGCCCCGCACAGACGGCCGGCACCAGAGACAGTGCATGCCTCAAGGTGTCCGGACCCTCAGCTGTCACCGCGCCGCTCCGATCAGCGACCCCAACCGCTCCCAGCCCTTGTCCGGAACGAACCCCTCCGCCCCCCAGCGCAGCGCGGGCACGGTCACCACCAGACCCACCTCGTCCCGTTCGAGCACGTGTACTTCAGCGAGCCGGCGCTGCCCTCCCCGGTCGCGTACGAGATGCACGACCACGGACAACGCAGCCGCCAACTGGCTGTGCAGCGCGACCCGATCGAGACCCGCCGCCGTTCCCAGTGCCTCGAGGCGAGCC
Source organism: Streptomyces clavifer (assembly GCF_036345975.1). Classification (NCBI taxonomy): domain Bacteria; kingdom Bacillati; phylum Actinomycetota; class Actinomycetes; order Kitasatosporales; family Streptomycetaceae; genus Streptomyces; species Streptomyces clavifer. The sequence goes on from NZ_CP107793.1 coordinate 3,496,200, forward strand.
GGAACATGCTCGGCCGCGTTGGCATGCACCGTTCCGCAACCACCTTCGTGTCCCGTGTTCAGCGCGGCCAGCAACTCCGTCACCTCGGCACCTCGCACCTCCCCCACCACCAGACGGTCCGGCCGCATGCGCAATGCCTGGCGCACCAGGTCCCGGAGCGTCACCCGGCCCGCCCCCTCCTGGTTCGCGGGACGCGATTCCAGGCGCACCACATGAGGATGGTCCGGGCGTAGCTCCGCTGAATCCTCGGCGAGCACGATGCGCTCCCGCTCGCCGACCGCGCCCAGCAGACTGGACAGCAAGGTCGTCTTCCCCGCACCCGTTCCCCCACTGATCAGGTAGGAGACCCGGGCCTCGACCAGCGCTCTCAGGAAATGGTCCCCACCCGGCGGAACCGTCCCGGCCGCGACGAGCTCCGCCAACGTGAAGGCCCGGGGGCGCACCACGCGCAGCGACAGGCACGTCGTGCCGACGGACACCGGTGGGAGTACGGCGTGCATCCGCGTTCCGTCCGGCAGCCGTGCGTCCACCCACGGCCGGGCGTCGTCCAGCCGCCGCCCCGCTACCGCGGCGAGCCGCTGTGCCAGTCTCCGGACCGCAGCCGCGTCCCGGAAGGTGACCGTGGTCAATTCGAGTCCGGCCCCGCGGTCCACCCACACCCGGTCGGGCGCGGACACCAGCACGTCGGTCACCGCCGGGTCGGTCAGCAAGCGCTCCAGCACTCCCGTGCCGACCAGCTCACCACGCAACTCCTCTGCCGCCCCGAGCACTTCCGCGTCGCCGAGCAAGCGGCCCTGCGCCCTCAGGGCAGCAGCCACTCCGGCCGGGGTGGGCGCTGCACCGCTGCGGGCCAGCCGTTGCCGCACGGCATCAAGCAGCGCCTCGGTCATGGCATGCCTCCCCCGGAACGTCCTGCCGTGAAGTCCGCCGCACCGGCTGCGGGGTCCGCCAGATCCCAGAACGCCGTACAGAAGCGGGCCAGCGGACCGCGGGAACTGCCGCCCGGCGGCATGCCGCTGTCCTGGGCCGCCGAGAGTCCCGCTTCCAGGGGCAGGTCGCCTACGAGAGGCAGCCCCAGGGCCTGTGCCACCCACTGCTCGTCCAGGCCGGCCGTGTAGGGCCCGCGTGCGACGACCCGCAGATCGTCCAGGACCGCACCGACAGCCGACGCCACCCGCTTGGCCGCCGCCACGGCCCTGAGCTCACCCGGCACGACCAGCAGCCCTACGTCCAGTTGCGCCAGCGCCTCGGCCACGCTCTCGTCGACCCGGCGCGGCAGGTCGACGACGACCACTCCGCCGAGCCTCCGAGCAGCCGCGAGCACCGCCTGCATGGCCGGCGGAGGGACCGTCACCTCGCTGTCCCGTCCCCAGCTGAGCACCCGCAACCCGTGCAACGCAGGTAGGGACTCCTCGAGTGCGCTGCCGCCCACCCTCCCTTTGGAACGGGCGAAATCCGGCCACCGCATCCCCTCGGATTCCTCACCGCCGAGCAGCACGTCGATCCCCCCGCCCAGCGGATCACCGTCGACCAGCAGCGTCCGCCGACCGGACCTGGCCGCGGTCACGGCAAGCGCGCAGGCCAGAGTCGACGCGCCGGATCCTCCCCGGCCTCCCATCACCCCGACAGTGAGCGCGGGACGCCCGACGCCTTCCGCTGCGTTTCCGATCTGATCGACGAGCCAGCCTTCGGATTCCGGTAGTCGGAGCACATACTCGGCTCCGATCTCAACCGCCCGCCGCCAGACATCGGGGTCGTCCTGCTCCCTTCCGACCAGCATCACTCCTCGCCTGCGCGCCATACCGCGGCATCTCTGCGCGGCGTCGTCGCCCACCAGGACCATCGGGGCTTGTTCCCAGCCGCTTCTCTGCGCGGGGGGCCCGTGATGGACCTCGGGCACTGCTCCCGCGGCTGCGCACAGCCTCAGCAGGTCATCAAGCAAAAGCACGTCCTCAGTCACGATCAACGGCCCGCCCCGCAGCCCTTCTGCGTTCGACCGACCTTCTCGCGCGATGGATCCAGCCACGGTCCCCGCCCTTCCCACTGCCCCTTCAGCGCGGTTCGCGGCGATCTCGGACCGATCCGAGATGCGCGATTCCGGAACCCGCGGACTTCGCGGGTGGAATCAACATGCACCGCCTCGGAAAAGCATGTGGATCTTGCTCAAAAACTGTGGACAACTTCAGAGTTGTGAATATCTCGGTAGCTCGTACAGGCGACATTCGGAGCGCAGCCCTTCCGCTACACACCGTGACGAGGCATGCTCGGGGGAGTCCGTGAGGAATGGCCGGTGCAACCGACGCAAGGAGGAGGCCCCCCGCGATCCCGGAGGGAGGAACCGCGTCCGGACATGCGACGACCCCCGCCGGGGGGGAGAGCGGGGGTCGTCCCCACGGCCGACTCGGGGGGGGAGGAGTCGGACCGGGTTAGCACGGTCGCGAACGATCCGTGACTTCCATGGTGTACCCGAGCGCTCTCACAGGCAAACCCACCCGCCGGGGTTTACGCCGAATGGTGGGCCCCTATGCTCACCATCGTGGAAAACTGCTTCTCGCCGCGTACAGCAGCCTTCTTTGACCTGGACAAGACGGTCATTGCGAAGTCATCGACACTGACCTTCAGTAAGTCCTTCTACCAAGGCGGGCTGATCAACCGCCGTGCCGTACTGCGCACCGCGTACACCCAGTTCGTGTTCCTCGCCGGGGGCGCCGATCACGACCAGATGGAGCGGATGCGCGAATATCTCTCAGCACTCTGCAAGGGATGGAACGTCCAGCAGGTCAAGGAGCTCGTCGCCGAGACTCTGCACGATCTGATCGACCCGATCATTTACGACGAGGCAGCAACCTTGATCGAGGAGCATCACACCGCCGGACGCGACGTGGTCATCGTGTCGACCTCGGGCGCGGAGGTCGTCGAACCGATCGGCGAACTGCTCGGGGCCGACCGAGTCGTCGCGACCCGGATGGTCGTCGGCGACGACGGCTGCTTCACCGGCGAGATCGAGTACTACGCCTACGGACCCACGAAGGCCGAAGCCGTACAAGCACTCGCCCTGTCGGAGGGGTACGACCTTTCACGCTGCTACGCCTACAGCGACTCCGCCACCGACGTCCCGATGCTGGAGTCCGTCGGCCATCCGCACGCGGTCAACCCGGACCGGGCACTGCGACGCGAGGCAATCCTCCGGGAATGGCCGATTCTCGTCTTCGACCGCCCGGTCCGACTCAAGCAGCGGCTGCCCAGGTTCTCCATGCCGCCCCGCCCGGCACTCGTCGCTGCCGCAGCGGTGGGCGCGGCAGCCCTGACTGCCGGAATCGTCTGGTACGCCAACCGTCGTCGCGCCACCGCACTCACGAACTGACAGAGCTGACGGGTCGACGCGCACACCGGCCCGTCAGCTCCTCGGACCATGCGGTCAGCACGGCCAGACACGTCCCATTCGCGCTTATTTGAACCCAAAAGTAAAGAAGTGCGGTCAGGGCTTCCACTACTCCCGGTCCTGGAGTACAAAGGATTCAACGGCCCGCGAGACCAGGGACATCCGCGAGGATCACCTTTACACGCAAGAACGGCCCCACGGACCGCGCATGAAAGCCGAGCACCCACGCGACGTCGACCCGTCGATTACGGGCCAGCCGCACCAGGTGACGGGCAAAGAACCCGACCTGATGGGCACATATCGAGGACGCTTGGTAACTGGGCGGACATGCCAGCGGCGGTACCGGATCCGGTACCGCCGCAACCCTTTTCCGGCGCACCTCGACGCTTCGACGGCAGCCCTCTCGCCCGCCTAAGCGGCGCCGCGCTGCAGCGCCTCGCACACCGCCGTCGATTCCCTGACACCCAGCTCGACCGAGCGCCCGCAGTGCGCGATCCAGGCAGCCAGCCCCTCAGGCCTCCCCGAGAGGTAGCCCTCGAAGGCCGCCACGTAGGCCGCCCGCCCCTGTTCCGCGTGGCCCACCTCGGCAGGGCAGATCGACTTCGGATCGAGCCCGCTTCCGATGAGCACGATGCGCTCGGCCGTCCGGGCGACCAGGCCGTTGCGCGAGCCGAAGGGGCGCAGCGCCAGCAGTTCACCGTGCACGACCGAGGCCATCACCAGCGCGGGCGCCGCACTCCCTGCGATGATCAACTGCGACAGCCCCTCAAGCCGACCGGCCACCTCGTCGGCATCGGGAAGCGACGCCTCGATCAACGGCTCGTCGACCGGTTCTCCCGCCAGCCGGGGCCGACCGACCGTGTCGTCGGGGGACGCCCCGCCGGCCGCCACCAGATGCAACCGCGCCAGGGCCCGCAGCGGAGACTGCCGCCAGATGGTGAGCAGTTGACCCGCTTCCGCGGTCAGCCTCAGGGCCGCCCCCACAGTGCGGGCCTCGTCCTCGCCACTGAAATCGGTACGTCGCCGCACCTCCTCCAGGTTCCAGTCGGCCCCCGACAGCGCCGCCGACCCGCGGGCGCCACGCAGAGCCGCCTCCGCGGTGACCTCGTTACTGCGTCGCCGCATGACCCGGTGCCCGTAGACCCGGTCCACGGCCTTGCGTACGGAGTCCACCGCACCGGTCACCCCCGGGAGTGCACCCAGGGCGGCAAGCGGGTCCGAGGAAGTCGTACTCATAAGTAGGGAGGCTACGCTCCCCCCGCTCGGATACCGCCCAGGAGTGGTCTTCTTCACGAAGCGTGACAGCACTGAGCGATGACACCGCTACCCTAGGTGAACATGAAGATCGCTTTCGTGGGGAAGGGCGGCAGCGGCAAGACAACGCTGTCCTCGCTCTTCATCCGCCATCTCGCTGCCAATGAAGCCCATGTCGTCGCGGTGGACGCCGACATCAACCAGCACCTCGGGGCCGCGCTCGGCCTCGACGAGGAGGAAGTCGCCGCACTGCCCGCCATGGGTGCGCAACTCCCCCTCATCAAGGACTACCTGCGGGGCACCAACCCCCGCATCACGTCCACGGAGACGATGATCAAGACGACGCCGCCGGGTGAGGGATCGCGCCTGCTGCGCGTCCGCGAGGACAACCCGATCTACGACGCCTGCGCGCGGACAGTGCGACTGGACGACGGGGACATCCGGCTGATGGCCACGGGTACGTTCACCGAGTCCGATCTCGGTGTGGCCTGCTACCACTCCAAGGTCGGGGCGGTGGAGCTCTGCCTCAACCACCTGGTCGACGGCCCGGACGACTACGTGGTCGTCGACATGACGGCAGGATCGGACTCGTTCGCTTCCGGCATGTTCACCCGCTTCGACATGACCTTCCTGGTCGCCGAGCCGACCAACAAGGGCGTCTCCGTCTACCGCCAGTACAAGGAGTACGCGAGGGACTTCGGCGTCGCCCTGAAAGTGGTCGGCAACAAGGTGCAGGGACGGGACGATCTCGACTTCCTGCGTGCGGAGGTCGGCGACGACCTGCTGGTCGGAGTCGGCCAGTCGGACTGGGTCCGCACCATGGAGAAAGGCCGCCCCGGGCCGTTCGAGCTGCTGGAGGCGGATAACCGGATGGCCCTGCAGGCCCTGCAGAACGCCGCGGAGGACTCCTACGAACAGCGCGACTGGGAGCGCTACACGCGACAGATGGTGCATTTCCATCTGAAGAACGCAGAGAGCTGGGGCAACGAGAAGACGGGCGCCGACCTGGCTGCCCAGGTCGACCCCGCCTTCGTGCTGCACGAACACCGCGCGAACGCGGGCGCCGCCCAGCCGGCCTGACCGGGCCGATTCATGACCAGCCGGTGCGCCACGAAGCCGATGCCGGGCGCCACCCCCCAGCCGGGCGACGGCGCCTAGTCCGCGCTTCTGTCCGCACCCTTGGCGGCCGGCTGGTCCGTCGGCCTGGCAGGCACGGGGCTACCGGCGGGCTTGCCCGGGGCCGTCCCGGCCAGGAAGGCCTGCCAACCCTGCTCGGGCTTCTGTCCCACCTTCAGCGTTCCGAGCTTCGCGAGCGTCGCCGGGCCTTGCGCGTCGAGCCAGTCCGCGAGCTGCCTGAAGGAGACACAGCGCACGTCGCGCTGGGTACACACCGTCTTGATGGTCTCCTCGATGGCGCGCATGTACGTGCCACCGTTCCAGGACTCGAAGTGGTTGCCGATGATCAGCGGAGCGCGGTTCCCGTTGTACGCGCGGTCGAATGCCTGGAGCAGGCCGTCCCTCATCTGGTTACCCCAGTAGGCGTGCCTACTGGGGTCGCCCTTGGTCGTACCGGACTGGTTGAACATGAAGTTGTAGTCCATCGAGAGAGTCTCGAAGGCACGTCCGGGGACCGGGACAAGCTGAAGGGGAAGGTCCCAGACTCCGTCCTTCTTCTCAGGCCAGACCTGGTTCCCGACACCGCTGGAGTCGTAGCGGAAACCCATCGTCCGTGCGGCTGCGACCATGTTCTTCTGCCCCTCCAGGCAGGGCGTGCGGGCGCCGACCAGCTCCTTGTCGTAGTCGAAGGGCAGCGGTGCCTCTGCCTTGAGAGCCGGAACGTTGGTCTTCCAGTTCTTCACGAAGGCCTTCGCCTGAGCGATCTCGCTCTCCCACTCCTCGACCGACCAGGTCCCGACACCTCCGTCCGGCCCGCAGAAGTGGCCGTTGAAGTGGGTGCCGATCTCATTGCCGTCCAGCCAGGCGGCGCGCAGCTCCGTCAGCGTGTCACGGATGCCCTCGGTGTCGTTGAAGCCGATGTCGGAGCGCCCCGCCGCATGCTGGGGCGGGTCGTAGAGCGCCTTCCTGTTCTCCGGGAGGAGGTACACACCGCTCAGGAAGTACGTCATCTTCGCGTCGTACTTCTTCGCGACCCCACGGAAGTGCGAGAAGAGCTTCTGGCTGTCCTCCCCCGCGCCGTCCCAGGAGAACACCACGAACTGCGGAGGCTTCTGTCCGGGTTTCAGTCGAGTGGCCACGGGAAGCTCGGGCTGAGCGCCGGTGAAGGCGGTGGACCCGTCACCGATCAGCTTGACCGCTCCCTTGGGCGCCGCCGCCGGGGAGTGCTCCTCCTTCCCCGGCGCCGCCTCCTTCCCGATTCCGGAGCTGCCGGCTCCGGAACAGCCCGCCAGGCCGGCAACCAGAGCCGTGACCACGGCGCCGAGAGCGATCCTCTTCGTGGCGGCCATCATCCGTCCACCCTCTTCCTTGCAGGAGTCGTGCGTTGAAGTGCCGACGCGGCGCGGTCAACGTCGCACGCAGTTGCGAGGAATCAGTACGACAAGACGGTAGAAAAGATGCTTATTCACTGGAATGAGTGATTCAGTACGCTATCCGCTCGAAAGTATGGACACCTTTCTTTACTCTGCATTACGATTCGTTTACCGAGAGTTGCAACTCCCGCCGCTGCACGCCGTGACCCACGGCCGCGTCACTCACATTCCGCGACCGCGCTGCCCCGGAGGAGACGGGAACATGCCTGCTTGCGTCCCCATTCGAAATGACCGTTCGTCCCGCAGTTCACGCCCTCCCCGCGCCTCGGGGATCAAGCGGCCACACAGTCCGCCTCCACCCCCGAACAACCGCCGATTCCGCATCTCGGGCGCCGATCTGTCCGCGTCCCTCACCGTTTTCCTGATCGCCGTGCCCATGTCGCTGGGCCTTGCGGTCGCCATGGACGCCCCACTCGCCGCCGGGCTGGTCTCGGCGGTCATCGGCGGCATCGTCGCCGGACTCCTCGGCGGCACACCCCTCCAGGTCAGCGGCCCGTCCGCCGGACTGACCGTGGTCACGGCCGAGTTGATCCAGATCTACGGCTGGCGCACCACCTGCGCGATCACCATCGGCGCGGGACTGCTGCAGATCCTTTTGGGCTCGTTGAGAGCGGCGCGCAGTGCGCTCGCCGTCAGCCCGGCCATCGTGCACGGCACCCTCGCCGGTATCGGGGTGGCCATCGCGCTCGCCCAGCTGCACATCGTGCTCGGCGGATCACCCCACAGCTCCGTTCTCGACAACATCCGCTCCCTGCCTGCCCTGTGGGGACAGCTCAACCCGGCCGCCCCCTTCGTCGGCGCGCTGACCCTCACACTTCTCGTCCTCTGGCCACGGCTGCCCGGACGCGTCGGGTCGATGCTCGGCCGGATTCCGGCCGCACTCGCAGCCGTGGTCATCGCCACGGCCGTAGCGGCCGTGGCGACACCGGGTATCGCCCGGGTCGATCTGCCGTCCTGGCGCTCGCACGCCCTGCCCGAGCTGCCTCAGGGCCCGGTGGCCGCCCTGGCCACCGCGATGTTCACGGTCATGCTCGTGGCAAGCCTGGAATCCCTACTCGCTGCTGTCGCCGTGGACAAACTGACTGCCGACCGGACAGCGGCCCAGCACAAGGACGGGAACACGCCACCCGTACCGGTCAAACGCTCCGATCTCGACCGTGAGCTGCGCGCCCAGGGTGTCGCCAACGCGCTGGCCGGGTTCTGCGGAGGGCTCCCCGTCTCCGGTGGCGCGGTGCGCAGTTCGGCAAACGTGCGCGCGGGCGCCACGAGCCGCGCTTCCACCGTGCTGCACGGCGTCTGGGTGCTGCTCGCCGCGGTCATGCTGGTCACGGCCCTCGAATGGATCCCACTGGCGGCACTCGCCGCCCTGGTCATGGTCGTCGGCATCCAGATGGTCAACTACGCGCACATCCGCAACGTGCACAGACACCGCGAATTCCTGGTGTACGGGGCCACGATCACCGGCGTGATCACCGTCGGCGTCCTTGAGGGCGTGGCGATCGGCATCGTCGTGGCGGTGGGCGTCGCCCTGCACCGGCTGGCCCGCACCCGGATCACGGTGTCGGAACAGGATGGCAAGCATCTGGTGACCATCCGCGGGCAGCTGACCTTCCTCGCCGTGCCCCGGCTCAGCCGACTGCTCGGGCGGCTCCCTCAAGGAGCTGACGCCATCGTTGAGTTGGACGGCTTCTTCATGGACCACGCGGCATACGAGGCGATTCAGGAGTGGTGCACGGCCCAGACAGCCCTGGGAGGGCGAATCGTCTTCACCGGGCGCTCGGGCGGCCGCATCGCCGAGCCCTCTTCGGCCGCCCACTCCTGCTGTCGCCCATGGACGCCGTGGCGCAACCACCACTGTCACGACAAGGCGGGGCATGCCGGCCCGCCCTCAGTTCCCGGCGCAGAGGTCACCGCCGGCTCTCCCGCCGTCCCGTCGGGTGCTTCCGCCGTCCGGCAGGGTGCTCATCGGTTGCTCAGCGGTCTCAGTTCGTTCCAGCGCACCACTGCTCCACTGGTGCGGGAGGAGCTGGCCCGACTGGCGGCAGAGGGCCAACAGCCCTCCCAGCTGTTCATCACCTGTGCCGATTCCCGTCTGGTCACCAGCATGATCACCGCCAGCGGGCCCGGCGATCTCTTCACGGTGCGGAACGTCGGCAATCTGGTACCGCCACCGGACACGGAGAGCACGACGAGCAGCGACGATTCCGTGGCCGCCGCGATCGAGTACGCGGTGGATGTGCTGGAGGTCGAGTCCATCACCATCTGCGGTCACTCCGGATGCGGAGCCATGCAGGCCCTGTTGAGTGCCGCACCCGACACGGAGGCACCCCGGACCCCGCTGTGGCGCTGGCTGCGCCACGGCCTGCCGAGCCTGGAGCGTATGCGCTCCCGCCACCATTCCTGGGCGCGGATCTCCGGCCGGATGCCCACCGACGCGGTGGAACAGCTCTGCCTGACCAATGTGGTCCAGCAGCTGGAACACCTGCGGGCGCACGACTCGGTGGCGCGGCGGCTCGCGGCGGGCACGTTGCAGCTGCACGGCATGTACTTCCATGTGGGCGAGGCCCAGGCCTATCTGCTGACCGAAGGTGCCAGTTCGGGTACCGGTCCCGACGAGGTCTTCGCACGGGTCGCCCCCGGCCCCGATCCTGTGACGGAGCCCGGCGTGGAGCCGGGCACGCTCCTGGGCACCCAGGCCGGGGGTGCGTTCAGCACCGGGACCGGCGTACGGCCCGGTACTTCCTCCTGCCCTGAGGCCCTCCGCGCAACGCCCGACACAGTGGTCGGCGCCTGAACCGTACGCGCCGCCGGTCCGTGAGACCTTGTGGTCCCGCTTCCGCAACACACAACGCTGCTTGCGGAAGCGGGGCGCGTGCCCCTATACACGAGGCAGAGGTCTAAACCAATTCCCGGCAGACACTTGTCACCCGGCCTGCGGCCTGATGAGCTATGCCCCGGGACACAACGGACACCCTGGGAATGGGAGATGTCGTGAGCAACGAAAGCCTGGCCAATCTGCTCAAGGAGGAGCGGCGGTTCGTACCGCCTGCCGATCTGGCCGCGAACGCCAACGTGACGGTGGAGGCGTACGAGCAGGCCGATGCGGACCGGCTGGGCTTCTGGGCCGAGCAGGCCCGTCGCCTGACCTGGGCCACGGAGCCGACCGAGACGCTCGACTGGAGCAATCCGCCCTTCGCGAAGTGGTTCGCGGACGGCGAGCTGAACGTCGCGTACAACTGTGTGGACCGCCATGTAGAGGCGGGCAACGGCGGCCGGGTCGCCATCCACTTCGAGGGCGAGCCCGGCGACAGCCGTGCGATCACCTACGCGGAGCTGAAGGACGAGGTCTCCCGCGCGGCCAACGCGCTCACTGAGCTGGGTGTCGGCAAGGGCGACCGCGTCGCCGTGTACCTGCCGATGATCCCGGAAGCCGCCGTGGCGATGCTGGCCTGCGCCCGTATCGGCGCAGCGCATTCGGTGGTCTTCGGCGGCTTCTCCGCGGACGCCATCGCCGCACGCATCCAGGACGCCGACGCCAAGGTCGTCATCACGGCCGACGGCGGCTACCGCCGCGGCAAGCCCTCCGCGCTCAAGCCCGCGGTGGACGACGCAGTCTCCCGCATCGACAGCGTCGAGCACGTCCTCGTGGTCCGGCGCACGGGTCAGGACACCGCATGGTACGAGGGCCGGGACGTCTGGTGGCACGAGATCACCGGCCGCCAGTCCGCCGAGCACACGCCCGAGGCGTTCGACGCGGAGCATCCGCTGTTCATCCTGTACACCTCGGGAACCACGGGTAAGCCGAAGGGGATCCTGCACACCTCGGGCGGGTATCTCACGCAGGCGGCGTACACGCACCATGCGGTCTTCGACCTGAAGCCCGAGACGGACGTGTACTGGTGCACGGCCGACATCGGCTGGGTGACCGGGCATTCGTACATCGTCTACGGGCCGCTGGCCAACGGTGCGACGCAGGTGATGTACGAGGGCACGCCCGACACCCCGCACCAGGGGCGCTTCTGGGAGATCGTGCAGAAGTACGGGGTCACGATCCTCTACACGGCCCCGACCGCGATCCGCACGTTCATGAAGTGGGGAGACGACATCCCCGCCAAGTTCGACCTGTCGTCGCTGCGCGTCCTCGGATCGGTCGGTGAGCCGATCAACCCCGAGGCATGGATGTGGTACCGCAAGCACATCGGCGCCGACGCCTGCCCGGTCGTGGACACCTGGTGGCAGACCGAGACCGGCGCCATGATGATCTCGCCGCTTCCCGGAGTCACCGCTACCAAGCCCGGTTCGGCGCAGCGTGCCCTGCCCGGCATCTCCGCCACCGTGGTCGACGACGAGGCCAACGAGGTACCGAACGGCGGGGGTGGCTACCTCGTCCTCACCGAACCGTGGCCGTCGATGCTCCGCACCATCTGGGGCGACGACCAGCGCTTCATCGACACCTACTGGTCCCGCTTCGAAGGCAAGTACTTCGCCGGCGACGGTGCCAAGAAGGACGAGGACGGCGACATCTGGCTGCTCGGCCGGGTCGACGACGTCATGCTCGTCTCCGGCCACAACATCTCCACCACCGAAGTCGAATCGGCCCTCGTCTCGCACCCGGCGGTCGCCGAGGCGGCCGTGGTCGGCGCCAACGACGAGACGACCGGTCAGGCCATCGTCGCCTTCGTGATCCTGCGCGGCACGGCCACCGCATCCGACGAACTGGTCGTCGAACTCCGCAACCACGTCGGCACCACGCTCGGGCCGATCGCCAAACCCAAGCGCGTCCTACCGGTGGCCGAACTGCCGAAGACCCGGTCCGGCAAGATCATGCGCCGCCTCCTGCGCGACGTAGCCGAGAACCGTGAGCTGGGCGATGTCACCACTCTCACGGACTCGGACAGCGTGCGGCGCATCGCTGACAGCCTGAAGCCCGCTGACCCGGAATAGGAAGCCGTAGGAACCGAAGCCCCCGCCCTGTGCGGGGGCTTCGTTCATTCGGGTGCCCGCTGTCCGCGATGCCGCGGCGGAACCGCTCCCCCGGGGCCTCGGCCGGAGCCGGCCGATCAGCACCGTGCCGACGGCCAACTGCGCACGAGGCGGCTGACGTGGACGTCAGCAGATCCGGATGCGGTACCCGGCACGGGGCGCGTTCCGTTCACCGAATGGACAAGCAGTGTGCTCGGCGAGGAGCTCTGGCGTCGGTGCGCGGCGTGGCCACCCCGGGACGGCGTGAAAGATCGGCGGAGACGGCCCCTCACGAACGACGGCGCCTCACGAACGAGGACTGCTCACCCGCACGGACGCGTCCGCCCCGGCCGAAACGCTGCCGAGCAGCACGCTGATCGGCGAGACCGGCAACAGTTGACGTTCGCGATCGAACCACCGGGTGCCCCGTACAGCGTGGTACCGATGCGCACCGGTGCACCGTGCGGGGTCCTGCTGCAGAGCCATCGCGCTCGAGGACTCGGGGACGGATCCGGCGGCACGGGGGTGACCGTCAACGGCAAGCACGACTGTTCCTGCCACGAGCGCACCGTCGGCGGGGAGCAGGAGCACCACCCCCTCCGCCTGGCCGCCGAGGTGGGGCTGAATCGTAGGGTCGTCAAAGTCCCGGACGACCTCAAAGCCGGGGACGACCCGGCCACCGGAAGTTGTCCAATCCTGACGACACGGACGCCTCGGGTGTCGGGCTGCGCCGGGAACGTCCCGGGCCGCGCCTCGGACCGCTCATCCGGACGGGGGCCCGGCCGGAGCGCAACCCGGTGGGACGACGTACTGTCCGGCCGAGCGGCCGACGAGGTGTTGAGCGGCCCCTGGCAGGTGCGCCGCCGCCCCCTCGTCGTTCGGTCCGGCTCGGCTTCTTCTTCGTACGGCTCCGCAGGCGCGGTGAGTCCGGATGCCGTTCGGTCCCCTGGGCACGATGCTGGTCTGCAACCGGCTCGACCTGCGACGGATCCCGAAGCCGGGCGCGCATCCGGGACCCGTTCCCGGGCGCCCCGGGTAGAGTGATGGCCGTTCGCCGCACATCACTGCGGTGGCGACAACTTCACAACGAGAACTCCACAGGGGCGCCGGGAAGTCTGGTCGGCACGTGTATCTGCCATGCCGTCGCAGCCGTACCCGACCCGGAGGTCCCCCTCGTGGCCGCGCCCGTCCCCCCTCCCTCCTCCCGCCGTACCCTGTTCGGCCGGTTGTCCCTGCCCGAGCGCAACTACGTCGCCGAGGCGCTGCGCACCGAGACGGTCGGCGGCATCATCCTGCTGGTCGCGGCCGTCGCCGCACTGATCTGGGCGAACACCTTCGGCTCCGCCTACGCGGCCGTCAGCCGTTTCCACTTCGGTCCCGAGGCCCTGGGGCTCGATCTCTCCGTGGCCCACTGGGCTGCCGACGGACTGCTCGCGGTCTTCTTCTTCGTCGCGGGTGTCGAGCTCAAGCGCGAACTGGTCGCTGGAGAACTGCGCGACCCCAGGGCGGCGGCCCTGCCCGTCGCCGCCGCACTCTGCGGGATGGCCGTCCCCGCCGTCGTCTACGCCCTCACCGCCGCACTCGGCGGAGGTTCCACCGCAGGCTGGGCCGTTCCCACCGCCACCGACATCGCGTTCGCCCTCGCCGTCCTCGCGGTGATCGGTACGTCTCTGCCGGCGGCACTGCGGGCCTTCCTCCTCACGCTCGCCGTGGTCGACGACCTCTTCGCCATCCTGATCATCGCGGTGTTCTTCACCGCGAGCATCGACTTCCTGGCACTCGGCGGGGCCTTCGCCTGCCTGGTGGTCTTCTGGGTGCTGCTTCGTACAGGAGTCCGAGGCTGGTACATCTACGTTCCGCTCGCCCTGGTCATCTGGGGCCTGATGTACAACAGCGGGGTCCATGCCACGATCGCCGGCGTCGCCATGGGCCTCATGCTCCGCTGCACCCGGCGCGAGGGCGAGGCGCACTCCCCCGGCGAGCACATCGAGCATCTGGTGCGTCCGCTGTCGGCCGGCCTCGCGGTGCCGCTGTTCGCGCTCTTCTCGGCCGGTGTCACCCTCAAGGGCGACGCCCTGGCGGGGGTATTCACCCGGCCTGAAACGCTCGGTGTGGTTCTCGGTCTGGTCGTCGGCAAGACGGTCGGGATCTTCGGTGGCACCTGGCTCGTCACCCGCTTCACCAAGGCCGAGCTGAACAAGGATCTGGCCTGGGCCGATGTCTTCGCGGTAGCCGCCCTGGCCGGGATCGGATTCACCGTCTCGCTGCTCATCGGGGAGCTCGCCTTCGCGGGCGACGAAGACATGATCAACGAGGTCAAGGCCGCGGTCCTGATCGGATCCCTGATTGCCGCCGTACTCTCCGGTGTACTGCTCAGACTCCGGGTACGCACATACAGAGCGCTGTACGAGGCGGAGGAGCGCGACGAGGACGAATCAGGGGTGCCGGACGTCTACGAGCAGGACGACCCGCAGTACCACCTGCGCATGGCCGCGATCCACGAGAAGAAGGCTGCCGAGCATCGCCGCCTTGCCGACCTGGCGGGGGCAGCGCGCAGTAAGCCGGACAGTCCGGCATGATCTGACATCGGATGTACGGAAGAGGAGAGGGAGTCAGGGATGAGCGACCCCGGCAACTACGCGGGCAGCACCGACCGTAGTATCGGCCAGCTGTTCGCCTCGGCGACGGCCGAGATGTCCGCGCTGGTGCACGACGAGATCGCACTGGCCAAGGCCGAGGTGCGCCAGGACGTCAAGCGCGGGGTGATCGGCAGTGTGGCGTTCATCGTCGCGGGTGTGCTGATCCTGTTCTCGCTGCCCGTGCTGAGCTTCGCGGCCGCCTACTGGATTCACTCGTCGGGGCTCGGGCTCGCCTGGTGCTTCGGCATCGTGGGCCTGGCGTTCATCCTGCTGGCCGTCGTGCTCGCCCTGATCGCCATCGCCAAGTTCAAGAAGGTCAAGCCGCCGGAGAAGTCCATCGCTTCGGCCAAGCAGTCCGCGGCAGTACTGCAGGGCGTCAAGCCGCACCCCCGCCCGGCCGTCGTCGCAGGTGCGGTCGGCAGGGCCCCGGGCAGCACGCTCGCGGACAAGGCCATCGAGAACCGTCCGGTCCAGGACAAGGCGGTCTCTGTGGCACGCTCATCCACATGACCGACCCCGATGTGAACGCGCCCGGCCCGAATGGACCGCCGGGACCGGCTTCCGGTTCCGGCAGCCCCGTCCGTCTGGACGGCCCCTGGACCCACCGTGACGTGGCGGCCAACGGTGCGCGCTTCCACATCGCCGAGATGGGTGACGGGCCGCTCGTGCTGCTGCTGCACGGATTCCCCCAGTTCTGGTGGACCTGGCGCCACCAGCTCACCGCTCTGGCCGACGCGGGCTTCCGCGCCGTCGCGATGGACCTGCGCGGGGTGGGCGGTAGCGACCGCACACCCCGCGGTTACGACCCGGCCAACCTGGCGCTCGACGTCACCGGCGTGATCCGCTCGCTCGGCGAGCCGGACGCGGCGCTGGTCGGTCATGACATGGGCGGCTATCTCGCCTGGACCGCCGCGGTCATGCGGCCGAAGCTGGTGCGACGGCTCGTGGTGTCCTCGATGCCGCATCCGCGTCGCTGGCGGTCCTCGATGCTCTCCGATCCGGCACAGTCCCGGGCCGGCTCGCACATCTGGGGATTCCAGCGCCCCTGGGTGCCGGAGCGTCAGCTCGTGGCGGACGACGCCGCGTTGGTCGGCAGGCTGATCCGGGACTGGTCCGGGCCGCGCACGCCGGACTTCCCCGACGACGAGACGGTGGACGTCTACCGGCGTGCGATGTGCATCCCGTCGACGGCCCACTGCGCGGTCGAGCCGTACCGCTGGATGGTGCGCTCCCTGGCTCGTCCGGACGGCATCCAGTTCAACCGCCGGATGAAGCGCCCGGTGCGCGTCCCTACGCTGCACCTGCACGGATCGCTCGACCCGGCTGTCCGGACCCGCAGCTCCGCGGGGTCGGGCGAGTACGTCGAGGCACCGTACAGATGGCGACTTTTCGACGGTCTGGGGCACTTTCCCCACGAGGAGGATCCGGATGGGTTCTCGGCCGAACTCATCAGCTGGCTCAAGGATCCCGAGCCCGATCGCTAGCCGATGGGCACAGGTGTACGTCGAACAGCCAATTGCCTGCCGCATAAGCCAATTGGCTGACTCGCGCGCGATTACCGACCTTGGGTCACGGGCAGACGTCGGGGTATGGGCTGGACGCGCGACTTCAACGACGCAGCACGCAACCACCGCTCGACCGCTCCTGCCGGTCAGAGCACTCACAAGGGGGACGGCTCCGTGAGCCGGGTGCACGAGGTGAGTGATTCCGAGGGCCTCCGGCTGGGCATTCCGCGCATCCTCCACCGTCGAGCCCGCTGGGTCTCGGCGCGGCTGCGCCATCCCCGCGGATGATGCACGGGGCATAGCCCGTCACGCCACGCACGAGCTCCCGGCCGCTCAGGGCCTCGGGCCGTAGGCGGCCCACCCGCCACGACACGGCCCGGGAGCCGAGCGGCTCGACGCCCGCACGTCCCGGTACGGAGTGGAAGCAGCCGGGTGGCTGCGGCAGGACGCCGGACCACAGCACCAGGACCTTGTCGGGAGACACCCGGCTCCCTGCTCCGGCGTCTCCCGGACTCTCCGGTCCGGCCGCGTCCGGGGTCTGGTCCGGCCGAGTCCGGGGTCCGGTCCGGCCGCGTCCGAAGGAAGGCCTAGAGCGCGCAGCCCTGGCTGTCGACCTGCTGGACCGCGGTCCTGCCGAGCTCGATGTCCTGACGGATCTCATCAGCCGTCAGCGCGTACCCCGTTTCCGGGTCGTCGAGCGACTTCGCGAAGACCACCCCGTACACCTTGCCGTCCGAAGTGAGCAGCGGGCCGCCGGAGTTGCCCTGGCGGACCGTCGCGTACAGCGAGTACACATCGCGCTGTACGGTGCCCCGGTGGTAGATGTCGGGGCCGTTGGCGTCGATGCGGCCGCGGATGCGTGCGGAGCGCACGTCATAGGCGCCGTTCTCCGGGAAGCCGGCGACGATCGCGTCGTCACTGCTCTCCGCATCGGTGTCGGTGAAGCGCAGGGGCTTCGCGTCGAGGTCCGGGACGTCGAGTACGGCGATGTCCCGCTCCCAGTCGTAGAGGACGACTGTCGCGTCGTACAGCCGGCCTTCGCCGCCGATCTGGACGGTCGGCTCGTCGACGCCGCCGACCACATGGGCGTTGGTCATCACTCGGCGGTCCGAGAAGACGAAGCCGGTACCTTCGAGTACCTTCCCGCAGCCCGGTGCCATGCCGACCACCTTGACGATGGACTTCTTGGCGCGAGCGGCGACGGGGCTGCCCGCCAGGGCCGGATCAGGCGCCTTGACCTCGGGGATGGGCTCGTTGGCGAACGGACTGAAGACCTGTGGGAAGCCGTTCTGGGCGAGGACCGAGGAGAAGTCCGTGAACCAGTTGGAGGCCTGAGCGGGCATCACCCTGGAGACCCCGAGCAGCACGGAGGAACTGCGGACCTCCTTGCCCAGCGTGGGCAGAGTCGTGCCCGCGAGTGCGGACCCGATCAGCCAGGCGACCAGCAGCATGGCCACCACGTTGACCAGGGAGCCGCCGGTGGCGTCCAGGGCACGTGCCGGCGACCAGGTGATGTATCTGCGCAGTTTGTTGCCGAGGTGGGTGGTGAAGGCCTGGCCCACGGAGGCGCAGACGATCACGATGATGACCGCGACGATGGCAGCCGTGGAGGAGACCTCCGACCCGTCGGTCAACCGGTCCCAGATCACCGGCAGCAGGTAGACGGCAACGAGGCCGCCCCCCAGGAAGCCGATCACGGACAGAATCCCGACGACGAAACCCTGGCGGTAGCCGATGATCGCGAACCACACGGCACCGACCAGCAGCAGGATGTCCAGCACGTTCACCGTCTATAGCCTCGCAGATTCGTCACCTGGCCCGTCCGGTTCGACGGGGTCCGGGCCAGACCCGGAACAGCGCAGCACGGGAGTCAGCCTGTCATGCGCGCCAGTCGAGCGGCACCTGCTTGGCCCGGTCCCAGGGGCGTTCCCACCCCGCGTAGTACACGATCCTGTCGATCACACCCGCCGTGAAGCCCCAGACCAGTGCGGATTCGACCAGAAATGCCGGGCCTTGGTGACCGCTCGGATGGATGGCGGTCGCGCGGTTGCCCGGTTCCGTGAGATCCGCCACGGGGACGGTGAAGACCCTGGCGGTCTCGGCCGGATCGACCACTCCCACCGGACTGGGCTCACGCCACCAGCCGAGGACGGGCGTGACGACGAAGCTGCTGACCGGAATGTAGAGCCGGGGCAGCACGCCGAAGATCTGGACGCCGCGCGGATCGAGACCGGTCTCCTCCTCCGCCTCCCGGAGCGCGGCCCTGAGCGGTCCGGTGGTGGCGGGGTCGCCGTCCTCGGGGTCGAGGGAGCCGCCGGGGAAGGAGGGCTGACCGGCATGGGAGCGCAGGGAACTGGACCGCTCCATCAGGAGCAGTTCGGGCCCGCGCTCCCCCTCACCGAAGAGGACCAGCACCGCGGACTGCCGTCCGGCGCCGCTCTCGGGCGGCAGGAACCGGCTGAGCTGCTGGGCCCGGACACTTCGTGCCGCCCGGGCGACGGGGTCGAGCCAGCCGGGCAGCCCGTCGGTGGTGACGGTGATCCCGCTGTCGTGGGGCGTGCTCGTCCCGGTGGCGGCCGCGTCCCGCGCGGCCCGTGTGCTCTGTGCGTGCGTCATGGGCACCCCCGTCGTTCCAACGCCTGCCGTCGGCGATTTCGTTCCGCGCGGCCCCGTACACCACCCCGGCGGGTGGTGTCGTTCACCCGGCTCCCAGGGGTGGGGCGGGACTGCCCGGGTAGTTCGGTGGCGGACTGAGCCGCTGACCCGGATAGCCGCCCATCTCGTACTTCAGGAGCTTCCTGGCCTTCTCGGGGTCCGTCTCGCCCTCGCCGTACGACGGGCAGAGCGGGGCGATCGGGCAGGCACCGCAGGCCGGCTTCCGGGAGTGGCAGATGCGGCGGCCGTGGAATACGACCCGGTGCGAGAGCATCGTCCACTCGCTCTTCGGGAAGATCGCGGCGACGTCCGCCTCGACCTTCTCCGGATCCTCCTGCTCGGTCCACTTCCAGCGGCGGACCAGTCGGCCGAAGTGGGTGTCCACAGTGATGCCGGGCACGCCGAAGGCGTTGCCCAGGACGACGTTGGCCGTCTTGCGGCCGACGCCGGGCAGTGTCACGAGATCGGCGAGGCGGCCGGGGACCTCTCCTCCGAAATTGTCCCGGAGGGATGCCGACAACCCGATCAGGGAGCGTGACTTGGCCCGGAAGAACCCGGTCGGCCGGATGATCTCCTCCAGCTCCTCGGGGACGGCGGCGGCCATGTCCTCGGGGGTCGGATAGGCGGCGAAGAGCGCGGGGGTGGTCTGGTTGACCCTCAGGTCGGTGGTCTGGGCGGACAGCACGGTGGCGACGAGGAGCTCGAACGGGTTGCGGAAGTCCAGCTCAGGGTGGGCGTACGGGTAGACCTCGGCGAGCTCGCGGTTGATCCGGCGGGCGCGGCGGACCATCGCGAGGTGCGACTCCGGCTTCGCGGTCTTCTTCCCGGTCCCGGTCTTCTTCGCGGCCCCCGTCGCGGCCTTCTCTGCGGTCCCGCTACCGGCTCCCGTCGCCCTGTCCGCGGCCCCGGCTCCCGTCGTCTTCTTCCCGGTCCCGGTCTTCTTCGCGGTCCTTTTCGCCGGCTTCCCGACGGGGTGCTCCACAGCCTCTTCCGCCGCCTTCTTCGCGACCTTCTTCACCGGCCGGGCCCGAGACGCGCCGGCCGGGCGTCCCGCGCCCTCCGACCGGGCCCCGCCGGCTCCCTGCGCGGTCGGCCCGGCCGGCTGGTCCGCCCCCTCCGCAGGTCGTTCTGTCGCATTTCTCCGACCTTGCGCAGACTGTTCGCCCACAGCGGAATTCCTGTCTTCCGACACCCCATCAGCCCCCTCTGCCTGCGCTCTCACCGGCGTTCCGGACACCCGGCCAGCCTAGAGCCAGGGGCTGACATCCGCCCCGGTCACCGCGCATCCACGCCCAATCGGCCCCCTGCCGTAGGGTCCGGCACGCCCGTGCGTCAAACTGGTTTGTGATTGATCGCACTGTTTTACCGTCCGGCATCATGGGGACCAGGCTTCCCTGAACAGGCCGACAAGGAGAGAACTCGTGGACGACGTTCTGCGGCGCGCCCCGCTTTTCGCGGCGCTCGATGATGAGCAGGCCGCGGAGCTCCGCGCCTCGATGAGTGAGGTGACCCTCGCACGCGGTGACGCGCTGTTCCACGAGGGCGACCCGGGCGACCGCCTGTACGTGGTCACCGAGGGCAAGGTGAAGCTCCACCGCACCTCCCCCGACGGCAGGGAGAACATGCTGGCCGTGCTCGGCCCCGGAGAGCTCATCGGTGAGCTGTCGCTCTTCGACCCGGGTCCGCGCACCGCGACCGCTTCGGCGCTCACCGAGGTCAAGCTGCT
Organism: Streptomyces clavifer; assembly: GCF_036345975.1. Lineage (NCBI taxonomy): Bacteria > Bacillati > Actinomycetota > Actinomycetes > Kitasatosporales > Streptomycetaceae > Streptomyces > Streptomyces clavifer. Next base: position 3,516,872 of record NZ_CP107793.1, read on the forward strand.
CGGCCTCGGTCACGGCGACCTCCAGCCCTGGCTGAACGCCCGCCCCGAGGTGGCCACCGCACTGCTGCGGGCCGTCGCCCGCAGGCTGCGCAAGACCAACGACCAGATGTCCGACCTGGTCTTCTCCGATGTGCCGGGCCGTGTCGCCCGCGCGCTCCTCGACCTTTCGCGCCGCTTCGGCGTCCAGTCGGAGGAGGGGATCCACGTCGTGCACGACCTGACCCAGGAAGAGCTGGCCCAGCTGGTCGGCGCTTCCCGCGAGACGGTCAACAAGGCCCTTGCGGACTTCGCGGGCCGCGGCTGGCTGCGGCTCGAGGCACGGGCCGTGATCCTGCTGGACGTGGAGCGGCTGGCGAAGCGGTCCCGCTGACCTCCTGGCCCGTGCCCCCGTCGAAAGGGCCCCACCGTGCGGTGGGGCCCTTCGCGTGTCCGGGACGGCGTCGCGGGCGGTACGTCTCAGATCAAGCCGTGCTCGGTGAGGTACTCCAACTGTGCCCGCACCGACAGCTCCGCCGCCGGCCACAGGGAGCGGTCCACATCCGCGTACACCGTCGCCACGACCTCGGCGGGCGTCCGGTGCCCGGCCTCCACGGCCGTCTCGACCTGGGCGAGGCGGTGTGCCCGGTGGGCGAGGTAGAACTCGACGGCACCCTGGGCGTCCTCCAGCACCGGTCCGTGCCCGGGAAGCACCGTGTGCACCCCGTCGTCGACGGTCAGCGAGCGCAGCCGCCGCAGTGTGGCCAGGTAGTCGCCGAGCCGCCCGTCCGGGTGTGCGACGAGCGTCGTACCGCGTCCGAGGATGGTGTCGCCCGTCAGGACGGCCCGGTCGGCCGGCAGGTGGAAGGAGAGCGAGTCCGCGGTGTGCCCCGGAGTGGGGACCACCCGGAGTTCGAGCCCTCCGGTGGTGATCACGTCCCCCGCCGACAGCCCCTCGTCCCCGAGGCGCAGGGCCGCGTCCAGGGCACGGACCTTCGTGCGCGTGAGCTCGGCGAAACGTACCGCGCCCTCCGCGTGGTCGGGGTGGCCGTGGGTGAGCAGGGTGAGGCCGACGCGCCGCCCGGCCCTCTCCGCGGTGTCGATGACGGCCCGCAGGTGCAGCTCGTCGAGCGGTCCCGGGTCGATCACGACCGCGAGATCGGAGTCGGGCTCCGCGACGATCCAGGTGTTCGTGCCGTCCAGAGTCATCGCCGACGCGTTGGGCGCGAGGACGTTGACCGTACGGGTGGTGGCGGGGCCGGAGAGGACGCCGCCGCGGGGCTGTCCCGGCAGTGCTGCAGCGTCACTCATACGGTGCCGCCTTCCGTCCCGCTGCTGCCGTCGTCCGCGGTGGCGGGGGCGGGGCCGGGGGCGGCCGTGGGCGTGAAGGCGGCGGGGGCGGAGGGGACGTGCTTCGTGAACTCGTCGTGCCCCGGCCAGCTCAGCACCAGCTCTTCCCCCTCCATGCGGGCCTCTGCCAGTACGGGAGCGAGGTCCTGGGAATCCGCCCCCTCCAGCGCCTCGGCGGCCGTCCCGTACGGGCTCAGCGCCCGCAGCGTGGTCACGGTGGGCGGCATCATCAGCAGTTCGCCCCGGTCGTATCGGTCCGTGGCGTCGACGGGCCGGATCCAGACGGTCCGGTCGGCCTCGGTCGATGCGTTCCGGGTGCGCTGCCCCTCCGGGAGTGCGGCGACGAAGAACCAGGTGTCGTACCGGCGCGGTTCGAACGCCGGGGTGATCCAGCGGGCCCATGCGCCCAGCAGGTCGGAGCGCAGCACGAGTCCCCGGCGGTCGAGGAAGCCGGCGAAGGACAGCTCGCGTGCGACGAGTGCCTCGCGGTCGGCCTCCCAGCCGGCGCCCGTGGTGTCGCTCACGACCGTGCCCGGGGTGGGCCCGGCCAGCAGGACGCCCGCTTCCTCGTAGGTCTCGCGGACCGCCGCACAGATGATCGCCTGTGCCTCGGTGACCGTGTCGACTCCCAGCCGTTCCGCCCAGGTCTCCAGGGAGGGCCCGGCCCATTCCACGAGGTGGTCGTCGTCGCGCGGGTCGACGCCGCCACCCGGATAGGCGTACGCACCCCCGGCAAAGGCCATGGAGGTGCGCCGGCGCAGCATGTGGACGGCGGGCCCCGGGCCCTCGGCCCCGGACGGCTCGTCCCGCAGCAGCATCACCGTGGCCGCCCGCCTGGGGGTCACGGCTGCCAGCTCGCCGCTGGCGAGGGCCCGGATCCGGGCGGGCCATTCCGGTGGGTACCACTGACCGTTGGACATGGCGGGAGGCTATCCGGAACCGCGCCGATGTTCGAGGGCCGCAGGTCCCTGTCTGTGCCCCGTACACGCGTGATCCCGCCCGGCCACGAGGGCGGGGCGGGATCGGCGGAATCAGCGGGATCAGGCCTCGACGAGCTCGACCTGGACCTCGATCTCCACCGGTGCGTCCAGGGGCAGAACGGCGACGCCCACGGCGCTGCGCGCGTGCACGCCCTTGTCGCCCAGGACCGCGCCCAGCAGCTCGCTCGCACCGTTGACCACACCGGGCTGCCCGGTGAAGTCGGAGGCCGAGGCGACGAAGCCCACGACCTTCACGACGCGGGCGATCCGGTCCAGGTCACCGGCGACCGACTTCACGGCGGCCAGGGCGTTCAGCGCACACGTCTTCGCCAGTTCCTTGGCCTCGTCCGCCGTCACCTCGGCGCCGACCTTGCCGGTCACCGCGAGCTTGCCGTCCACCATCGGCAGCTGGCCAGAGGTGTACACGTACACCCCGGACCGCACGGCCGGCTGGTACGAGGCCAGCGGCGGGACGACACCCGGGAGCGTCAGGCCGAGCTCGGCGAGCTTCGCCTCGACGGCGCCCGCCACTACGGCTTCTCCCTCTTCAGGTAGGCCACGAGCTGCTCGGGGTTGTTCGGGCCGGGAACGACCTGGACGAGCTCCCAGCCGTCCTCGCCCCAGGTGTCCAGAATCTGCTTGGTCGCGTGCACGAGAAGGGGCACGGTCGCGTATTCCCACTTGGTCATGAGCCGACTGTAATGCCTGGCACATGCGGCCTCGTGCGTAGCCTGCCTGCCGACTGGTTAGGCTCGAAGACGTGAGCAGGTTCCAGGTCGTCAGCGGCAAGGGCGGTACCGGTAAGACCACGGTCGCCGCCGCACTCGCGCTCGCCCTCGCGACCGAGGGCAGGCGCACTCTCCTCGTCGAGGTCGAGGGCAGACAGGGCATCGCCCAGCTCTTCGAGTCCGAGGCCCTCCCCTACGAGGAACGCAGGATCGCCGTGGCGCCGGGCGGCGGGGAGGTCCACGCGCTGGCGATCGACGCCGAGCGGGCGCTGCTGGACTACCTCCAGATGTTCTACAAGCTGGGCAGTGCCGGCCGGGCACTGAAGAAGCTCGGCGCGATCGACTTCGCCACCACCATCGCCCCCGGCGTCCGGGACGTCCTGCTGACCGGCAAGGCCTGCGAGGCCGTCCGCCGCAAGGACAAGCAGGGCAGGTTCGTCTACGACCACGTGATCATGGACGCCCCGCCCACCGGCCGCATCACCCGCTTCCTCAACGTGAACGACGAGGTGGCGGGCCTGGCCCGGATCGGCCCGATACACAATCAGGCGCAGGCCGTGATGCGGGTCCTGAAGTCACCCGAGACGGCGGTCCACCTGGTGACGCTCCTGGAGGAGATGCCGGTCCAGGAGACCGCGGACGGCGTCGCGGAGCTGCGGGCCGCGGAACTGCCCGTGGGGCGCGTCGTCGTGAACATGGTGCGGCCGCACCTGTTGGACGAGGACGCGCTGCGCACGGCGTCCGGGGGGCGCCGCAGGGAGATCGCCAAGGCGCTGACCCGGTCGGGCGTGACGGGCTCCGCCGCGCTCGTACGGCCTCTTGTCGAGCAGGCCGCCGAGCACGCCCAGCGCGTGGGCCTGGAGCGGGAGCAGCGTGCGGTGCTGGCCGGGCTCGGACTGCCCACCGTCGAGCTGCCGCTGATGGGCGAGGGCGTGAGCCTGTCCGCCCTGTACGACCTGGCGGCGGAGTTCCGCAAACAGGGTGTGGGCGACGACACGGTGGACGCGGCGGGGCAGGGGTCCGCAGGGGGCGCGCCGCGCTCCGGGCCCGGCCCGGGGCGCGGATCCGGACGAGGGGTGGGGGCATGACGCTGAACACGGACATCGCACCGGGGCTTGACACGGACGCGCTGCTGGACGACCCGGGGATCCGGATCGTCGTGTGCTGCGGATCGGGCGGTGTCGGCAAGACCACGACCGCCGCGGCACTCGGTGTACGGGCGGCCGAGCGCGGCCGCAAGGTCGTCGTCCTCACCATCGACCCGGCCCGCCGGCTCGCCCAGTCCATGGGGATCGACCAGCTCGACAACATCCCGCGCCGGGTCGACGACATCGGCGGTGACGGCGAACTGCACGCGATGATGCTCGACATGAAGCGCACCTTCGACGAGACCGTCGAGGCGCACACGGACGCCGAGCGGGCACGCGCGATCCTGGAGAACCCCTTCTACCAGTCCCTGTCGGCCGGTTTCGCGGGCACGCAGGAGTACATGGCGATGGAGAAGCTCGGACAGCTGAGGGCGCGCGACGAGTGGGACCTGATCATCGTCGACACGCCTCCGTCCCGCTCCGCACTGGACTTCCTGGACGCGCCGAAACGTCTCGGCTCGTTCCTCGACGGGAAATTCATCCGGCTGCTGATCGCCCCGGCGAAGATCGGCGGGCGGGCCGGGATGAAGTTCCTCAATGTCGGCATGTCGATGATGACGGGCACACTCGGCAAGCTGCTCGGCGGGCAGTTCCTCCGTGACGTACAGACGTTCGTCACGGCGATGGACTCGATGTTCGGCGGATTCCGTACCCGGGCCGATGCCACGTACAAGCTGCTCCAAGCCCCTGGCACCGCGTTCCTCGTGGTCGCGACGCCTGAGCGGGACGCGCTGCGCGAGGCCGCGTACTTCGTGGAACGGCTGGCAGCGGAGAAGATGCCGCTCGCCGGGCTGGTCCTCAACCGGGTGCACGGCAGCGAGGCCGCACGGCTCTCCGCGGAGCGGGCGCTGGCCGCCGCAGAAAATCTTGAAGACGTCGGCATTGTGGATCAGACGACCGGGAAGGCTGGCCTTTGTGACGCGTCGGACCCGACGGCCGTCACCTCTCCCGAAGCCTCCGAGTCACCGCTCTCCCCCGAGCACGGCGACGAGCCGACGCCGCACGGATCCACGCCCGAGCCGCATGACCGGAAGTCGCCTGCCCCCGAACAGCACGACGCCGAGCCGCATGACCGAAAGTCGCCTGACCCGTCCGGACCACCCACGCACGCCGAACAGGACACCAGGGCCGTCCCCGCGACCGATGTGTCCGTCGATCAGCTGACCGCCGGTCTGCTGAGACTGCACGCCGAGCGGATGCAGGTCGTCGCGCGCGAGCAGCACACCCGCGACCGCTTCACCTCGCTCCACCCCGAGGTCCCGGTGACCGAGGTGGCCGCGCTCCCCGGTGATGTGCACGACCTCTCAGGCCTTCGGGCCATCGGGGAACGGCTCGCGACCGGTTCCGCCCCGGCCTGAGCTGCGCAGGTCCGACGTCGGGCCCCCTCACGGGGCTCGCCCCGCGCAGGCTCTACCCCACGGCTGCGTACGTCTCGTGCAGCTCCTCGTCGTCCAGCCCCACCGCTGCGGGCAGCATGCCCGTGGACCGCTCGTACTCACTGCGCGCGGTCTCCAGCAGGCGGCGCCAGGACGTGACGGTGGGCCGTCGCCGCAGTAGTGCGCGGCGCTCCCGCTCCGTCATTCCGCCCCACACGCCGAACTCGACGCGATTGTCCAGCGCATCGGCCAGGCACTCGGTCCGCACCGGGCAACCGGTGCACACCGCCTTGGCCCTGTTCTGCGCTGCCCCTTGTACGAACAATTCATCCGGATCGGTAGTGCGGCAGGCTGCCTGCGCACTCCAGTCGGTTACCCAGCCCATGCCGGCGCCGTCCTCTCCCGAATCGAGGCTCCCCCACGGCGACAGCGGCATATTCACCGCTGCCAGTTGAGGACGTTACGGAAGCCAGCGACAGCGCAACACCCCCTTCGGGCCCAATCTTGAATGGCCCGAACGGACTATGCGTAGGCGGCAGATCACCCAGGGGAGTGATGCTAAGACATACGGGACTGTCCCGATGGAATCGGGACAGGATACCCAAGTCGCAACGGACATTCAGTGACACGTCGGGCGAATTCGGGAGCGCCTCGATGAGTGGCTGATTTGCGCAAGGGCCGTGCACAGGGGTTGATACGAAATCGGTCAGCTGTGACAGTTGAGAGCAGCTTAGGCCAAGGCCTGTACGTGTGTCCGGCGAATGAGAACGTAGGCTGCACCCATGCCAATGAAGCGCTCAGGCGGGGGTCTCACGACGACTCAGCAGGCCGCCAAGTTCCTCGGTGTCGCCGCCCTCTCAGGAGCTGTGCTGGCGGGCATCGCGTTGCCGGCCGCCGGAGCACTGGGGCTCGCCGCCAAGGGGACGGTCGAGGGATTCGACGAGATCCCTTCCAACCTCAAGACACCGCCGCTGAGCCAGCGGACCACGATCCTGGACAACGAGGGCGGCCCGATCGCCACGGTCTACTCGCGCGACCGCACCGTCGTCCCGCTCAAGGACATCTCGCCGTACATGCAGGCCGCGATCATCGCGATCGAGGACTCGCGCTTCTACGAGCACGGCGCGGTGGACCTCAAGGGCATCCTGCGCGCGATGAACCGCAACGTGCAGGAGGGCGGTGCCGCGCAGGGCGCGTCGACCCTCACGCAGCAGTACGTGAAGAACGTCTTCGTCGAGGAGGCGGGCGACGACCCGGACAAGGTCGCCGAGGCCACGCAGCAGACCCTCGGCCGCAAGGTCCGTGAGCTCAAGTACGCGATCCAGGTGGAGGAAGAGCTCGGCAAGAAGAAGATCCTGGAGAACTACCTCAACATCACGTTCTTCGGTCAGCAGGCCTACGGCGTCGAGGCCGCTTCCCAGCGCTACTTCTCCAAGCACGCCAAGGACCTGAAGCTGGAGGAGGCCGCGCTGCTGGCCGGCCTCGTGCAGTCGCCGAGCCGCTACGACCCGGTCAACGACACGGAGGAGGCGACCAAGCGTCGCAACACCGTGCTGCAACGCATGGCGGCCGTCGGGAACATCTCGCAGAGCGAGGCCGGGAAGGCCATCGCGTCCAAGATCGAACTGAAGGTCAGGAAGCCGCAGAACGGCTGCATCACCGCTGTCAGCGGCTCCGGGTTCTTCTGTGACTACGTACGCAAGACCATCCTCACCGACCCGGCCTTCGGCAAGACCGAGGAGGAGCGCTCCAAGCTCTGGAACCTCGGCGGTCTGACCGTCAAGACCACCCTCTCGCCGCGTGCGCAGAAGGCCGCCAACGAGGCCGCGACCTCGAAGGTCCACAAGGACGACAAGATCGCGGCATCGGTGGTGCAGCTCCAGCCGGGCTCCGGCAAGATCCTCTCGATGGGTCAGTCGCGTCCGTACGGCCTGGACCAGAAGCAGAACGAGACGGTGCTCAACCTGGCCGTCAGCAACAAGATGGGCGGCAGCACCTTCGGCTTCCAGGTCGGCTCGACCTTCAAGCCGATCACCGCCGCCGCGGCCCTGGAGAAGGGCATCAGCCCGGCGCAGAGCTTCTCCAGCGACTGGAAGATCTCGGTGCCGATGAGTTCCTACCGGGACTGTTCGGGGTCCCCCACCGGCGGCGGCACCTGGGATCTCCAGAACGAGATGGAATCCGAGAAGGGCGCCTATGACATGACCAGCGCGCTCGGCAAGTCCATCAACACCTACTTCGCGAAGCTGGAGCAGAAGGCCGGGCTGTGCGAGACGGTCACCATGGCCAAGAAGGTGGGTTACGAGCGCGGAGACGGTGAACCCGTCTCGGACAAGCACCCGTCGATCACCCTCGGCGGCACGGAGAGCACGCCGCTCGCCATGGCCGCCGCGTATGCCACGTTCGCGAACCGCGGCACGTACTGCACGCCGATCGCCATCGAGTCCATCACCGATGCGAACGACAAGAAGCTCGAGGTGCCCAAGTCCTCGTGCTCCCGGGCCATGAGCGAGGCCACCGCCGACACCCTGAACCAGATGCTGAAGGGTGTCGTCGAGGACGGTACCGGAACGCTGGCCGGCCTCACCGACCGTGACAACGCGGGTAAGACCGGCACCACGAACGATCGCGTGGACGCCTGGTTCGTCGGATACACGCCGAACCTGTCGACGGCCGTGTGGGTGGGTGCCGACGTCGGCAAGAAGGTGCCGATGTACAACATCACCATCGGTGGTCAGTACTACGAGAAGGTCTGTGGCGGTTGTCTGCCCGGGCCCATCTGGAAGACCGCGATGACCGGTGCGCTGTCCGCCTCGGAGACCCCCACCTTCAATCCGATCTCGGTGCCTCGCGCCAAGGAGAAGGAGGACAAGGAGCAGGACGGGGGCCGCGAGGAGGACAACGACGGCGACAACGACGGCAACGGCAGGCCCGGCGGCGGAAACGCCATCGGCGGCATCACCCTCCCGCCCGGCGTCATCGGTGGCAATGACGGCGGTCGCGGCGGCGGCGGCAACGGCCCCTGATCACCCGGACCCGCGTGGTCCAACAGGAAAGGAGGGGCGCTCCCTGCTCGGGAGCGCCCCTCCTTTCCTGCGTCGTACGTCACGCCGCCCTTCCGGCCGGCACGACGCTCCCGCAGTGTCCTCCCTCGACCCGCTCAGCCCGCGAGAAGCTTCTTCACCGCGGCGGCCACCCGGCCGCCCTCGGCGAGCCCCGTCACCTTCGGGCCGACGATCTTCATGACGGCGCCCATCGCCCGCGGCCCTTCGGCACCGGCGGCCTTCGCCTCCTCGACGGCCTGCGAGACGATCGCGTTCAGCTCGTCGTCGGAGAGCTGCTTGGGCAGGTACGCGTCGAGCAACTCGCCCTCGGCCTTCTCCCGCTCGGCCTGCTCGGTCCGGCCTCCCTGCGCGAAGGCCTCGGCCGCCTCACGGCGCTTCTTCGCCTCCTTGGCGATCACCTTCTGCACCTCGTCGTCGGAGAGCTCGCGCGCGGACTTGCCGCTGACCTCTTCCTTGGTGATCGCGGTGAGGGTGAGCCGGAGGGTGGACGAGGTGAGCTCGTCACGCGCCTTCATGGCCGTGGTGAGGTCTTCCTTGAGCTTGGACTTGAGCGTGGTCATGCGGCGATTGTGACAGGTACGGAGCACCTGCCGCCCTCCTGTTTTCCTCTCGTCCCACCGTGTCTGCGACGATGGGCACATGCGCGCACGCTACGGAGTACCCCTGAAAGTCACGGCAGTCGGCGCAGCGGTCGGTGCCGCCGGCCTCGTGTACGCCGCCGGATTCGAGGCCCGCTCGTTCCGCCTGCGACGGATCAACATTCCCGTACTCCCGCACGGAGCAAGGCCGTTGCGCGTGCTCCAGGTCTCCGACATCCACATGGTGAGCGGACAGCGCAAGAAGCGCGCCTGGCTGCAGTCGCTGGCCGGACTGCGCCCGGACTTCGTCGTGAACACCGGTGACAACCTCTCCGACCCGGAGGGTGTACCGGAGCTGCTCGACGCGCTCGGTCCGCTGATGGAGTTCCCCGGGGTGTACGTCTTCGGCTCCAACGACTACTACGGCCCCAAGCTCCGCAACCCCGCCCTGTACCTCCTGGAGAAGATGCACGGCAAGCACGGGCTCAATGGAAACGCCCCGGCGGTCGGCGTCGTCCACAACCCCTGGGAGCCGATGCGGGACGCCTTCGACGCGGCAGGCTGGCTGAACCTGACCAACACCCGGGGCCGCCTCAAGCAGGACGGGCTGGAGATCGCGTTCACCGGCCTGGACGACCCGCACATCAAGCGGGACCGCTACGCCGAGGTGGCAGGCGGCCCGGACGCGGGCGCCGACCTCTCGATCGGCGTGGTCCACGCCCCGTACCTGCGCTCCCTGGACGCATTCACGGCGGACGGCTACCCACTGATCCTGGCCGGCCACACCCACGGCGGCCAGCTCTGCATCCCCTTCTACGGGGCCCTCGTCACCAACTGCGACCTGGACACGGACCGGGTGAAGGGCCTCTCCCGCCACGTGGTCGGCGACAAGCGCGCCTACCTCCACGTCTCGGCAGGCTGTGGCACGAACCGCTACACCCCGGTCCGCTTCGCCTGCCCGCCGGAGGCGACCCTGCTGACGCTGACGCCGCGCGACTGAGGGTCACGGGCGCTAACCGCCGTTCCGTCGTCCGGAACAAAACCGGATTTCGCCTCCGGGCGCCGGTGGGCTAAAGTAATCGATGTCGCCGAGACAATCGGTGGACATCGGGGTGTAGCGCAGCTTGGCAGCGCGCTTCGTTCGGGACGAAGAGGTCGTGGGTTCAAATCCCGCCACCCCGACAGCTGAAACACCAGGTCAAAGGCCAGGTCCTAAATTCAGGACCTGGCCTTTGTCGTATGCGGGAGGGCCTCGGGCCCCTGGCTTCGGCCCTCCCGCCATCGCGCCTCGCCACTCCAAGACCTTCTCCGTCGCCTCGGATTTCTGCGTGCTCACGGCGCGGATCCGTTCGCGAGGGACGGCCTCCGCCGTCGCCCGGAGCCGCTGCCCCGCCCTGGCGAGATGCCGGCGGTCGAGCGCGGACACAGGGCCGAGAGCTGATGTCCGCGAGCCAGTGCGCCATGCGTTGCGCGCTCGCGCCCAGGTCGCTGCTCGGATCCTGTGGAGCGCTCCGCAGACCGGCGGCTCCCCCAGGAGAATCCTGGGGGAGGGCTCTCGCCTCTGCCGTACAACAGGGAAGAACGCGGCAGTGAAGTACGCGGCCACTGGGGCGTGCGGAAGGCTCAGGCGGCTCCGGCCCCTTGCCGCTGGGAGCGACTCGCGTCGATGCACGACGGGGCACCGGGGGCATGGGACCAGGGTGGCTGTGCCCCTGCGATCACGCCTGTTTCGGCAGGGTGAGGATTTCGGCTCCGTCGTCGGTGATGGCGATCGTGTGCTCGCTGTGTGCTGTCCGGCAGCCTGTCGCACTGCGGAGCGTCCAGCCGTCGGCATCGGTGACGAGCTTGGCGGTGTCCGCCATGACCCACGGTTCCAGTGCGAGCAGCAGACCGGGGCGCAGTTTGTATCCACGCCCGGGGCGCCCGGTGTTGGGCACGTGTGGGTCCTGGTGCATCGTCGATCCGATGCCGTGGCCCCCGAACTCGGTGTTGATCGGATACCCCGCCTCGCTGAGGACCGTACCGATGGCGTGGGCGATGTCGCCGATGCGGGCTCCAGGTCCGGCGGCCGCGATGCCCGCGCTCAGTGCGCGTTCGGTAGCGCTGATCATCGCGACGCTCTCCGACGGCTTCGAGTCGCCCACGATGAAACTGATGGCGGAGTCCGCAGCGATTCCTCGCATGGAGACAGCGAGGTCCAGCGTCAGCAGGTCGCCGTCAGCAAGCTTGTAGTCGTGGGGCAGCCCGTGGAGCACGGCGTCGTTGACGGCCGTGCAGATGTAGTGGCCGAACGGCCCGCGTCCGAACGAGGGTGCGTAGTCGACGTAGCAGGACTGCGCTCCCGCCTCGGCGATCATGGCCTGGGCCCAGCGGTCGATGTCCAGGAGGTTCGTGCCCACCCTGCTGCGGCTCTTCAGTGTCTGCAGGATGTGGGCGACCAGGGCGCCCGTCTCCTTCGCTCGGTCCAGTGCGACGTGGTTCAGGATCTCGATCATGCGGCGTCTTTCTCAGGGAACCAATAACTATCCCGGCCATATTATCCCGGTACTAGTATCGGGACATGGTCAGGTTGCCGCTCACACCCGCAGAGGTCGAGCGCGGACAGCGCCTCGGTGCCCTGTTGCGTCGCGCCAGGGGCGGGCGCTCGATGCTCGAGACCGCGCTCGACGCCCGTGTCTCACCGGAGACCCTCCGGAAGATCGAGTCGGGCCGCGTAGCGACCCCGGCCTTCCCGACCATCGCTGCGATCGCAGATGTCCTCGGCCTCTCCCTCGACGCGGTGTGGGCCGAGATCAACCAGCCTGAAGGTGCTGGCGAACCGACCGCCTCCAGTCATGGCGCACGCGCCTGGCTGGCCTCGTAGGGCGCCGCCCCGCAGGTGCCTTCGAGTGCCGGCGGCCCAGCAGCGGCGGGAAAGGATCCCCCACTTCCCCGCACCACGCGGACCACCTGCCACACCGAGGTGCACGAGGACGGCGCGGTGACGCACGGGAACGATCGCGCGGCGCACGAGCGGGCGGGGGAAGCCCTCTCCTGGCTGGACGCGGTCTGGCCGTGTGAGCTGTCCTGTTTCGTCGTCGTCGACCTGGACGACTACGCCAGGGCCCACGGGATCACGCACCCCGACGAGCGGACCGGCCTGAAGGAGCACATCCACGAGGTGCGGGGGGGCGCATCGGGCCGCGGGCGGAACCCTCGGAGTACACACGTCGGCGTCGAGGTCTCCGTTGCCTGCGGCTGCGCGAGCCATGACCTGAGCATCTTCGCGGCGCGGATACGGGAGCAGCCGGGATGAGCGGGAGCGACAAGCGGTGGCTGGTGCAGCAGAGGAGCAACCCCCGAGGGGCGCGCGCATACGCCGCGATGGCTCGACGCGCTGCCGCGAGCCCGCCGGTGGTGAGCCGCCGGGCATCACACAGGAACAGGGACGCCGGCCAGGAGTGGCGGAGCTGGAGCGGTGACGTCACCGTGATGCACGGCTCCGTGCGCGCGCTCGCCGCCCGGTGCTCCTGGCGTCCCGACGGGGCCGTCCCCATCACCGGCACCGTGATGCCTGGGCTCGACGCCTGGCCGTGGGCGGATCACTGCCGCGTGGGCCTGCTCATCGGGAAGCGCCGGACCATCGGGCGATGCCGGCTGCGAGCGAGAGGGCCGCGGGCCGGAACACCCACGGAGCGGCTACGCGTCATGCCCCGCCGGGACGGAACACCGGTGCGGGGCTGAAGCAGGCCGGACGCGGAACCCCAGTGGGGCAGGGCGGGGCCGCGTGAGGTGCCCGGCGGCGACGCGGCATCCTCGGCGCGCCGCCGGCGGGAGTGGGCTGCGTCAGGCAGCCGCGACGGGCTGCTCGGCGACCCGACGGATGACCTCGGTGAGCGAGGCGACGACCTCGGCGTCATCGGCCGGGTGGGTCTCGGCGAAACGGGTCACGGAGCCGGGGATGGAGAGCTTGACGTCCTCCAGAACCGCTCCGCCGGCGATGCCGACGGACTTGCGGGCGTCGTCCTGGGCCCACACGCCGCCGAACTGGCCGAAGGCCGTGCCGACGACCGCGACCTGCTTGCCGGTGAGGGCGCCGGCGCCGTAGGGGCGGGACAGCCAGTCGATCGCGTTCTTCAGGACGGCCGGCATGGTGCCGTTGTACTCGGGCGAGAAGAGCAGGAAGGCATCGGCCTCTCCCGCCGCCTCACGCAGACGGGCGGCCGCAGCCGGAACGCTGCCCTCGACGTCGATGTCCTCGTTGTAGAAGGGCACGTCGGCCAGGCCCTCGAACACCTCGACAGCGGCGTTCGCCGGGGCGTGCTTCACCGCGGCCTCGGCGAGCTGGCGGTTGTGGGAGCCGGCGCGAAGGCTGCCGACGAGGGCGAGGATGCGTACAGACATGGGGGAACTCCTGGGAGACGAGACTGCGGGAGCAAGCGGACCATGGTCCGTTTAATGTTGTACCACTCAAACGGACCACGGTCCACTTATCTTCCCCGAGCGTTACCCTGATGCCATGACCGGTTCCCTTCCCCTGCCACCCGGGCCGCCCGACCCGGGCAAGGCGCGGCAGGCTCTCGTGCTCTCCACCGTCGGCGAACCCGAGCAGCTGCGGTCGGACGCGGCACGCAACCGCACACGGCTGCTCGACGCCGCCTCCCGCCTGATGGCCGAACGCGGAGCAGCGAACCTGACCATGGAGTCGGTGGCCGCCGCCGCCGGGGTGGGCAAAGGGACCGTCTTCCGACGCTTCGGCGACCGCACCGGCCTGCTCATCGCGCTGCTCGACCACCGTGAGGGGCTGCTCCAAGCCGCCTTCCTGTCGGGGCCTCCCCCCATGGGCCCGGATGCCCCCGCCGCCGAGCGGCTGCACGCCTTCGGTCCTGCCGTCATGCGCCACGAACGCGATCACCACGAGCTGATCCTCGCCTCCCGGACCGACCCCTTGCGCGCCTACGCGGTACCGGCGCACCGCCTGCGCCTCAGCCATGTCGCCATGCTGCTGCGCGGCGCCCGGGTGGAAGGCGACACCGAGCTGCTCGCACACACCCTGCTGGGATCGATCGACGCCGCCCTCGTCCACCACCTGACCAGGCGGAGGGGGATGCCCCTCGAAGCGTTGGACCAGGGCTGGCACGACCTGGTCTCACGGCTCGGGGCAGCACGCTGACCGGTGGACCCGACGCCGGCCGAGAACACCCCCTCGGGCAACGCGACTTCACCCGCCCCCCGAACCGGCCGTGGGAATGGCGCGGGCTGGCTACGATTGTCCCGGCCCAGACGACGTACCCCAAGAAAGGGAACCCGCACCCATGCCGGCCGAGACATTCGAGTTCCAGGTAGAAGCGCGCCAGCTCCTGCAGATGATGATCCATTCGATTTACTCGAACAAGGATGTATTCCTGCGTGAGCTCATCTCCAATTCATCGGACGCGCTGGACAAGCTGCGACTGGAAACTCTCCGCGACGACACGCTCCAGGCGGATACGTCCGACCTCCATATCGCCGTCGAGGCCGATATAGAGACACGGACGCTGACCATTCGCGACAACGGGATCGGGATGTCGCACGACGAAGTCGTGCAGCTGATCGGAACGATCGCGAACTCCGGTACGGCGAAGTTCCTGAAGGAACTGAAGGAGGCCCAGGACTCCGCGACCTCCGAGGAGCTCATCGGGCAGTTCGGTGTCGGCTTCTACGCCAGCTTCATGGTGGCCGACGAGGTCACGCTGCTGACCCGGCGCGCGGGTGAGAGCCACGGAACGCGCTGGAATTCCAGCGGCGAGGGAACGTACACCGTCGAATCCGTCGACGACGCCCCACAGGGCACCTCGGTCACCCTGCGGCTCAAGCCGGAGGACGCAGAGGACCAGCTCTTCGACTACACCTCGCCCTGGAAGCTCAGGGAGATCGTCAAGCGGTACTCGGACTTCATCACCTGGCCCATCCGTATGGCCGCCACGACGGCGGACGAGGACGGCGCCGAGCCCGGCACCGAAACGGTCAACTCGATGAAGGCGCTGTGGGCCCGGTCCCGCAGCTCCGTGACCGACGAAGAGTACAGCGAGCTGTACAAGCACATCAGCCACGACTGGACCGATCCGCTCGAAACGATCCGTATGCAGGCGGAGGGCACGTTCGAATATCAGGCGCTGCTCTTCCTGCCCTCCCACGCACCTCAGGACCTGTTCATGCAGGGCCACAAGCGCGGGGTCCAGCTCTATGTCAAGCGCGTATTCATCATGGATGACTGCGAAGCGCTCATGCCGACGTACCTTCGCTTCGTGAAGGGTGTGGTCGACGCCCAGGACCTCTCGCTCAACGTGTCGCGCGAGATTCTGCAGCAGGACCGCCAGATCGAGCTGATACGGCGCCGCCTGGTCAAGAAGGTGCTGTCGACGGTCAAGGACATGATGTCCGCCGCCCCGGAGAAGTACGGCACGCTCTGGAAGGAATTCGGCCGGGTCCTCAAGGAGGGCCTGCTCGACGACTTCGAGAACCGCGACACCCTTCTCGAGATCTCCTCGTTCGCCTCGACCCAGGACGAGGAAGGGCTGACCACCCTGCGCTCGTACGTGGAGCGGATGAAGGAGGGGCAGGAGCAGATCTACTTCATGACGGGTGAATCGCGCGCCGCCATGGAGAGCTCGCCCCACATGGAGGCCTTCCGCGCCAAGGGCTTCGAGGTCCTTCTCCTGACCGACCCGGTGGACGAGGTCTGGGTCCAGTCCGTGCCGGAGTTCGACGGCAAACAGCTGCAGTCCATCGCCAAGGGCGAAGTCGACCTCGACACCGCCGAGGAGAAGAAGGAGGTCGAGGCCGAGCGTGAGAAGCAGCAGCAGGACTACGCGGGCCTGCTGACCTGGATGACCGAACAGCTGGGTGAGAGCGTGAAGGAGGTACGGCTCTCCTCGCGGCTCACCGTCTCGCCGGCCTGCATCGTGTCGGACACGCACGACGTCACTCCGGCACTGGAGAACATGTACCGCGCCATGGGCCAGGAAGTGCCGCACATCAAGCGCATTCTCGAGCTCAATCCCTCGCACGCCCTGATCGGCGGGCTGAAGAAGGCCTACGCCGAGCGGGACACCGAGCAGGGTGCCGACGACTCACTGGCAGAGGCGGCCGAGCTCGTCCACGGTCTGGCCATCCTCTCCGACGGCGGCGAACTGACCGATCCCGCCCGTTTCAGCAGGCTGATGGCCGGCCGGCTGGAGCGCACGCTGTAACCGGCGCGCCCCACCGAAGCGGCCGCCAGGACCTCCTGGCGGCCGCTTCCGTGTGCGCGGGGGCGGTTCCGGAGACGGTCCGCCGCACACGGGGGTGATGAACGAGCCGCACGAGCCGCACCCCTGATGGTTACTCAGAGGAGTCATCGGGGTGTCACGGAGAGCCCGGAACTTCACCGGTTCGAGGGTCTGCCAGAGGTTTATCTACGCGCGGAGCATTGACAACCGAACGATCATTCGGGCATATCAGACGACTTTTTTCACGCCTATTACCGACGGGTACCGCGGGCTGCTACAAACGTGCTCGCCCCACGAACTCCCCACCCGTCCCCCACACTTCGAAGGGCTGGCAGCCCCATGTCAGTACGTACCTTCTGGGCATCCGTCTCCACTCTCGCCATTGCCGCCGTGGCCGCACTCGGCGTCGCGCAGCCCGCCTCCGCCGCGGGCGCCAACTACGTCGCTCTCGGTGACTCCTACTCCTCCGGCGTCGGCGCCGGCAGCTACACCGCCGAGAGCGGTGACTGCAAGCGGAGCACCAACGCCTACCCCCGCCTCTGGGCCAACACGAACGCGCCGTCGTCGTTCAAGTTCGTCGCCTGTTCGGGCGCCACCACCACCAGCGTGTCCAGCGGTCAGCTGAGCGCACTGAGTTCGTCGACCACCCTCGTGAGCGTCACCGCCGGCGGCAACGACGTCGGGTTCGCGGACGTGATGCAGACCTGTGTACTGCAGAGCGAGGCCACCTGTGTGAGCCGGGTGAACACGGCGGTCTCCCAGGTGCAGAACACGCTGCCGGGCAAGCTCGACTCGCTCTACGGCGGGATCACCTCGCGGGCACCGCAAGCCCGTGTGGTGGTGCTGGGGTACCCGCGCTTCTACAAGCTCTCCGGCAACTGCATCGCCGGGCTCACCGAGACCGAGCGCGGAGCGATCAACAACGCCTCGAACATCCTGAACGAGGTGCTCGCCAAGCGGGCCGCCAACGCCGGGTTCACCTTCTCCAGCGTGGTGGACGAGTTCACCGGGCACGAGCTCTGCTCGGGCGACGCCTGGATCCACAGCGTGACGGTGCCGATCACCAACTCGTACCACCCCAAGGCCGTCGGGCAGTCGAGCGGCTACCTGCCCGCCTTCCGTTCTGCGGCGTAACGCGCGTAGACGTAGATCATCTGGGCCTGCGCGGCGGCGGCACCGGGAGACATCCGGTGCCGCCGCCCTCCACTGCCGGGAGCCATCGGTGGGTCAGTACCGCTCGACGAGGTGCTCACGGCCCGCCGGGGGCTCGTACGCCTCGGGCCAGAAGTCCGTGACCGTGGCGATCCGCACCTCGGCGTCGAACGTGAAGAAGTGAATGGCCTGCATCCGCTCGGTGCCGGCCGTGACCAGCGTCCGTGCGGCGGCCTGCCGCCCTTCCCCGTCGGCCACCAGCTGTTCGATCCGGACGCGCCAGTCCCCCGGGTACTCCTGGTTGAAGCGCAGGTACCGCTCCTTGCCGCGGATCCGCTCACGGCTCTGCGGCAGGTCGTAGACCACGTCGTCGGCGAGGGTGGCGGCGAACGCGTCCCAGTCGCGGGCTCCCGCCGCGGCCCAGTACGCCTCCACGGCGGCCCGCACCTCTGCCGTGCCGTTCGGGGTGGTGGCTCTGCCGCTCTTGTCGGCCGTGTCAGTCATGGGTCCGAGTGTGGCCCCCGCCACTGACAATCGGGCGTCGCCCGGGGCCCGTCGGCCGCTGACCGGCCACGATGCCTCGACCGAGTGCAGCATCGGGACACCCGGGCGGTCCGCCCGCCGGGAAGCGGGATGGCCGTCCGCCTGCCGTGGTCGCCCAACAGCCGGCCGGCGTCCCACCGGTCGCCGGTGCGTCGGCTATCAGTCCTCGGCCATCAGTCGTCGGGCTTCGGACTTCGGACCTCGGCTTCAGGCTGCAACGCGCACGACGGGACGTTATCCACAGGTCGGGGAGCCTTTCGACGAGTTGTCCACAGGCTGCCCGGCGTGGCCGCCACATCGGGTTTGATGGGGCCATGAGCGACACACAGAACGAAACGTCCGTGGCGGAGCGGGAGCAGTCGCCCGAGTGGGAGCAGCGCTTCCGCGCCGCCCGGGTCTCCCTGCCCGACTGGGCACAGGACGCTCCCCACCGCGCGCTGTTCGTCTCCAACGCCACCGGTACGTACGAGCTGTACGCCTGGGACCGGGAGACCGGCGAGCAGCGCCAGGTCACGGACCGGCCCAACGGGACGACCGACGGGGTGCTGACACCGGACGGGGAGGCCGTGTGGTGGTTCGCGGACACCGACGGCGACGAGTTCGGTGTGTGGATGCGGCAGCCCTTCGGCGGCGGCGCGGACGAGCCGGCCGCTCCGGGTCTGGAGCCCTCCTACCCGGCCGGGCTGGCGATCGGCCGGGACGGGACCGCGGTGGTCGGCCGGTCGACGGACGAGGACGGTACGACGGTCCACGTCGTCCGCGCCGGTGCTGTGCAGGAGATCTACCGGCACCGGGAGTCCGCCGGGGTCGGCGACCTGTCCCACGACGGCACGCTGATCGCGCTGGAGCACACCGAGCACGGCGACGCGATGCACTCCGCGCTGCGGGTGGTGCGTCCCGACGGCTCGACCGTCGCCGAGCTGGACGACACCGAGGGCGGCACGAAGGAGCTGGGCCTGTCCGTGCTGGGCTTCGCCCCGGTGGCCGGTGACACCCGGCTGCTCGTCGGGCACCAGCGCCGCGGTCGCTGGGAGCCGATGATCTGGGACCCGGTCGCGGGGACCCAGACGGACCTGCCGGTCGATCTGCCCGGCGATGTGGGCGCCGAGTGGTATCCGGACGGCTCGGCGCTGCTGATCGAGCACGACTTCGAGGCCCGCAGCGAGCTGTGGCGGTACGAGCCGGGCGCGGAGGGTCCCGCCCGGGTCGACACCCCCGCAGGGACGGTGTCGGGTGCTACGGCCCGCCCGGACGGCACGGTGGAGTACCTGTGGTCGTCGGCCGCGCAGCCGCCCGCCGTACGGTCCACCACCGGCGCCGTCGTCCTCGATCCGCCGGGGGCCGGGGCCCCTGCCTCCGTGCCGGTGCGGGACGCGTGGGTGGAGGGCCCCGGAGGACGTATCCACGCCCTGGTACAGACGCCCACGACCGGTGACGGCCCGTTCCCCACGGTCTTCGAGATACACGGTGGGCCCACCTGGCACGACAGCGACGCCTTCGCGTCCGGTCCGGCCGCCTGGGTGGACCACGGTTTCGCCGTGGTGCGGGTCAACTACCGCGGGTCGACGGGCTACGGCCGCGCGTGGACGGACGCGCTCAAACACCGGGTCGGGCTGATCGAGCTGGAGGACATCGCGGCGGTCCGGGACTGGGCGGTGAAGTCGGGCCTCGCCGACCCGGCCGGGCTGGTCCTCGCCGGCGGCTCCTGGGGCGGCTATCTGACGCTCCTCGGTCTCGGTACGCAGCCGGACTCCTGGGCCCTGGGGCTGGCGGCGGTCCCGGTCGCCGACTACGTCACGGCGTACCACGACGAGATGGAGGCCCTGAAGGCGATGGACCGCACCCTGCTGGGCGGGACGCCGGACGAGGTGCCTGAGCGGTTCGAGGCGTCGTCCCCGCTGACCTACGTGGACGCGGTGCGCGCCCCGGTCTACATCTCCGCCGGCGTCAACGATCCGCGGTGCCCGATCCGCCAGGTGGACAACTACGTGGACCGCCTGGCCGCGCGCGACGCGGTCCACGAGGTGTACCGGTACGACGCGGGCCACGGTTCGCTGGTCGTGGAGGAGCGGATCAAGCAGGTCCGGCTGGAGCTGGACTTCGCCCTGCGGCACCTGGGACGGGTGTAAGGCCCGGATAAATGGTGCACCCCGCTCCGTCCGCCCGGAGCGGGGAACCGTACCGTGGAGGGGTGTACAGGTTCCTGCTGACCCCCCGGTGGTGGGGCATCAACCTCTTCGTCGTGCTGGCCATTCCGTTCTGTGTGTTCATGGGCACCTGGCAGCTCGGCCGTTTCGAGGACCGTGTGCAGTCGCACGAGGAGGCCGGGAAGAAGCCCGATCCGAGCACCCGGGCCGCGAAGCCGCTCGACGATCTGCTGCCTGTGAGTACGGAGACGTCGGGTCGTCCCGCCGTGGCCACGGGAACGTACGCCGACCAGTTCCTGGTCCCCGGACGCAAGTTGGACGACCGTGAGGGCTTCTATGTGCTGAACCTGCTGCGCACCGAAGGCGGCAAGACACTGCCGGTCGTACGGGGCTGGCTGCCCGGCACCGCGGACAGCGCCAGGGTGCCGGCGGCACCGGCCGGCGAGGTCACGTTGACCGGCGATCTGCAGGCCTCCGAGAACACCAGCAGCGACGGTGTCGACCTCAGGGGAGGGCTGCCCGAGGGCCAGCTCGGCATGATCAGCGCGGCGTCACTCGTGAATCTCGTCCCGTACGACGTGTACGACGCCTGGGTGACCCTGACCGAGCCCGAACCGGGCGGCGCCGGCGGGGCGATGAAGCCTGTTCCCGCCGCAGCGGCCCAGGGCAGCGGGCTCGACCTGAAGGCCTTCCAGAACCTCGGCTACACCGGCGAGTGGTTCGTCTTCGGCGGCTTCGTGCTCTTCATGTGGTTCCGGCTGATGCGCCGCGAGGCGGAGGCGGCACGCGACGTAGAGCTGGGACTCGCGGCGGACGCCGACTGAGAGCCCGGGACAGCGACGCGGAGAGGCCCGCCGGACGGATCCGGCGGGCCTCTCCGCGTTCGCACCGGTCGGCGTGCCCCGGGTACCGGCGGTCCCGCTACGAGGCGTCCAGGACGCCCGTGCGGTAGATCGTGCCGGCGCAGGCACGGGAGATGGTGGTCTGCGCCGTCGGCGCCCCCGACTCCGGTGTGTGGGTGACCGCGACGGTGCCGTCCGCCGGGCCGCCGTCCGCGCTGCCGAACTGCGGTGCCGTGTCCGTCGACCCCGTGTCGCTCCCGGAGGCACCCCCGATGCCTCCGCCGCCGTCGCCGTCCGTGGGCGTCGGGCTCGGCGAACCCCCGCCGGTCGGGCAGGTGTCCGTCGGCACCCAGGCGAACCGCACCTCGTACGCCATGGCCGGCTTCAGCACCACCTTCCCCGGCTCCAGCGACGGATCGGGCAGACCGGCCGCCGGGTCGCCCGCGGTGTGCTGCACGACGGTGATCTTCAGCGGATCGGCGGCGCCGCCCGCCTGGAAGCCCACCGTGCCGTTGCTCGTCACCGAACAGCCCCTGTCGGACACGTTGGCGATCCGGAAACTCCCGTACACCGTGCCGTCCGCGCCGGGCGATCCCGCCTGGGCGGAGGCGACACCGAGCTGGTCGGGGCCGCAGACGGGCATGCCCGCGGCCTCGGCGCCCGGTGAGTCCTCCAGTCCGGCGGTACCGCCGTCCTCGTCCTCCGTACCGGGGCCCGCCGACGGAGCGGTGGAGCTGTCGGCCTCGCCGTTCACACCCTCGTTCTGCTCGGCGGCGGGGCCGGCGCTCTGCTTGCTGCCTGCTTCGTCGCCCGCGTCCTGGCCGTTGCCGCCCTGTGCCTGCTCGCCGTGGCCGGCGATGGCCGGGCTGGCGGTGGCCGAGCCCTCGGAATTCGTCACATGGACGAACGCGGGCACGGCCGTACCGATCAACAGCGCCGCGGCTGCCGCTCCCACCACGGCCTGGCGCCGCCTGGCCCGCCGGGCGGGTACCGCGCGGTGCAGGTGGTCGAGGATCCCGTCGGAGGGTTCGAGGTCCCGGACCGCGCCGTGCAGCATGCGACGCAGCGCGACCTCGTCCATGTCCACGCCGCCGGGAGCACCGCCGGCACCGAAGAGCTCGGTCAGCGTGCCCCCGCCGGACGCACCGGCCTCATGCTCCACGCCCCCACGTGACCCGGCCTCACGCGACCCGGCCTTGCGCGGCCCGGAGACAGTGGTCACGGAGTCGGAGATCCCGGTGACGGAGTTCCCGGTGACAGCGTCTCCGGTGGCGGACGCCCCTGAAACGGATGTCCCCGTGGCCGCCGCGGACCGTGAGGCCGGGGCCTCTTCCGCACCGCCGTCGATCGCGTCCTCGCCCTGCTCCCGTTCACCGTCCTGCTCCGGATCGGTGTGCGGGGTGTTGTCCGGCCCGTCGTTCACAATTCCGTTTCCAGTCCGGTCATCGTCGTGCCTGTGCTCGGGCCCGCTCATGCCTGCGCCTCCATCACGACGCGCAGTGCCGCTATCCCCCGGGAGCCGTACGCCTTCACCGAACCGAGCGATATGCCCAGCGCATCCGCGACCTGAGCCTCCGTCATGTCCGAGAAGTACCGCAGCACCAGCACCTCGCGCTGGCGGCGCTGCAGCCCCTTCATCGCCTTGATCAGCGCGTCCCGCTCCAGCTGGTCGTAGGCCCCCTCCTCGGCGCTCGCCATGTCCGGCATCGGCTTGGAGAGCAGCTTCAGACCGAGGATGCGCCGTCGCAGCGCGGAGCGGGACAGGTTGACCACCGTCTGGCGCAGATACGCCAGGGTCTTCTCCGGATCGCGCACCCGGTTGCGCGCCGAGTGCACGCGGATGAACGCCTCCTGCACCACGTCCTCGCAGGACGCCGTGTCATCCAGCAGGAGGGCCGCGAGACCCAGCAGCGACCGGTAGTGGGCGCGATACGTCTCGGTGAGATGGTCGACCGTCGTTCCTGCCGCCACCGTCTCCTCAGCGCCCTCGCGCTGCGACGGCAGCCGGGTGGGTCGCGCAGCGGGCATGGGCGCAATCACCGGCATACCGCCGGCTGCGCGGGGCCGCCGGAGCGGGCGCACCGAAGCGCCTCGCAACGGGCCCACCACTGTGATGTCGAGAACCTCTGCCACGCCAGTTGGACACGCTTCCCCCCGTCAGGGTTGTACGCGAACGGCACCGCGTTCGATGCTGTGCGACATGCCCTCATTCGTACCTGCTCTTCCCCAAATGCCCCGTAAACGCATCCAGCCACGCAAGAAGTGACGGCATAGACGCGCCGCATCCGACTAGCGGTTGCAGGAGGTCAGGAGATCATCGTCGGATATGGCAACGGCCCAGCTCAAGAGGGGCCGACCAGCGAGTTCCCCACAGGGCATACACAGATCCTACAAAACAAGTTCGATCAAACCCGAGAGAATTCTCCCGCTACGGATTCAGCGATCTCGGCGACATTCAGAGCTGCACCTTTTCGGAGATTATCTCCGCAGATGAACATCTCGACGGCGTACGGATCGTCCATCGACCGCCGCACCCGCCCCACCCAGGTCGGGTCCGTACCCACGACATCGGACGGCGTGGGGAAGTCACCGGCCGCCGGATCGTCGAAGAGCACCACTCCGGGGGCGGTCGCCAGGATCTCGTGCGCGCGCTCCACGGTCACCTCGTTCTCGAAGCGGGCGTGGACGGACATGGAGTGCGTCGCGACGACGGGTACGTACACACAGGTCGCCGTGACCTTGAGCTCCGGGAGGCCCAGGACCTTCCGGCACTCCGCGCGGATGGCCAGCTCCTCGGTGGACCAGCCGTCCCCCGCGTCGTCGCCGGCCCAGGGCACGACGTTCAGAGCGACAGGAGCGGCGAAGGGACCGCTCTCCGCGTCGCCCAGCGCCCGGCGTACGTCTCCGGGCCGCGTGCCCAACTCCGTACCGGCCACCAGCGACAGCTGCTCGCGCAGTGCGGCGACGCCGTCGCGGCCCACGCCGCTGACCGCCTGGTAGGACGAGACGATCAGCTCCCGCAGCCCGAATTCCGCGTGCAGCGCGCCGACAGCGACGATCAGCGACAGCGTGGTGCAGTTCGGGGACGCGACGATGCCGCGAGGTCTGAGCCGCACGGCATGGGGGTTGATCTCGGGGACGACCAGGGGCACGTCGTCGTCCAGGCGGAACGCCGCGGAGTCGTCGATGACGACGACGCCCTTCGACGCGGCGACCGGCACCCACTGTGCGGACACCTCGTCCGGCACCAGGAACAGGGCCACGTCCACGTCGTCGAACACGTCCTCGCCGAGCGCGAGGACCTCGGTCTCCTCACCGCGCACGACCAGCTTGCGGCCGGCCGCACGCGGGGAGGCGATCAGTCTCACCTCGCCCCAGACATCCGCGTGCTGCGAAAGGATCTGGAGCATGACGCCACCGATCGCCCCGGTCGCTCCCACGACCGCGAGCGAAGGGCGGCGGTGGGTCATCGGCCGGTGCCCCCGTAGACGACGGCCTCGTCGGAGTCGCTGTCGAGGCCGAAGGCGGTGTGCACGGCGCGCACGGCCTCGTTGACGTCGTCGACCCGGGTGACCACCGAGATGCGGATCTCGGACGTCGAGATCAGCTCGATGTTCACACCGACGTCGGACAGCGCCTCGAAGAAGCTCGCCGTGACGCCCGGGTTGGTCTTCATGCCCGCACCGACCAGGGAGATCTTCGCGATCTGGTCGTCGTAGCGCAGCGACTCGAAACCGATGCCCGCCCGGTTCCGCTCCAGGGCGTCGATGGCCTTGCGGCCCTCCGCCTTGGGGAGCGTGAACGTGATGTCGGTCAGACCGGTCGACGCGGCGGAGACGTTCTGCACCACCATGTCCATGTTGATCTCCGCGTCCGCGATCGCGCGGAAGATCGCCGCGGCCTCGCCGGGCTTGTCCGGCACGCCGACGACCGTGACCTTGGCCTCGGAGACGTCGTGGGCGACTCCGGAGATGATGGCGTGCTCCACCTGCTGGTCCCCTTGCGGCTCGTTGCTGACCCAGGTGCCGCGCAGTCCGGAGAAGGACGAGCGGACGTGGATCGGAATGTTGTAGCGGCGTGCGTACTCGACGCAGCGGTGCAGCAGCACCTTGGAACCGGACGCGGCCAGCTCCAGCATGTCCTCGAAGGAGATCCAGTCGATCTTCTGGGCCTTCTTCACGACCCGGGGGTCGGCGGTGAAGACACCGTCCACATCGGTGTAGATCTCACAGACCTCGGCGTCCAGCGCCGCGGCCAGTGCGACCGCGGTGGTGTCGGACCCGCCGCGGCCGAGGGTGGTGATGTTCTTGCCCTCCTGGCTCACACCCTGGAACCCGGCGACGATGGCGATGTTGCCCTCGTCGATCGAGGTCCGGATACGGCCCGGCGTGACATCGATGATCCGCGCTTTGTTGTGGACCGAGTCGGTGATGACACCGGCCTGGCTGCCCGTGAAGGACTGGGCCTCGTGGCCCAGGTTCTTGATCGCCATCGCCAGCAGGGCCATGGAGATCCGCTCTCCGGCGGTCAGCAGCATGTCGAACTCACGCCCGGCAGGCATCGGGGATACCTGCTCGGCGAGATCGATCAACTCGTCCGTCGTGTCGCCCATCGCGGACACCACGACAACCACCTGGTTGCCGTTCTTCTTGGCATCGACGATTCGCTTGGCGACGCGCTTGATGCCTTCGGCATCGGCTACGGAGGAGCCTCCGTACTTCTGCACGACAAGGCCCACGTGCGCTCCTCGCTCAATAATGGTGCGGTCGGCTCAGTTTAACGAGCAGTGCGGAATCGACCCGTCGTTACCAGATGGTGAGATGTCCCGCCCACCACGTGGTCCGGCGTGTCGCCCCGGACTGCTCGTACGGGGCTGTTGCCCACTGGCCCGCCCCGCACGCGCTTTGTGTCCCACGACACAGCCCGCACCATCGGTCCGATCGGGACGGCAGTCCCTAGGTGACCGGCCGCAGGCCGAGCGGTCCCGCGATCTCCTCGGCCATCACACGGCCCGCCTCCTCGGCCAGGTCGCCGTCGCCCGGGTCCTGGTCCGTGTCCAGGCCGTCGAGCTCCTGGAGGGGCTGGTTCAGCCGGATGTGGGCGATCAGGGACTGGAGGGCGCGCAGGGCCGCCGACGCGGTGGAGCCCCAGTTGGAGAAGTACGAGAACTGCCACCACCACATGGCCTCCGCCGTGCGGCCCGCCTCGTAGTGGGCCAGCCCGTGGCCGAGGTCCGTGACCAGGTCGGCCAGGTCGTCCGAGATGCGGTGCGGCACGGGGGGTTTGCGGGGCTCGTACGGGTCGAAGACCTCGGAGTAGACGTCGATCGGCTCCAGGAGCGCGGCGAAACGCTCGCGCAGGCCGTCGGCGTCCGGCTCGGGGCCCAGATCGGGCTCGTAGCGCTCGTCCGGAAGGATGTCCTCGTACGCGCCGAGCCTTCCGCCGGCCAGCAGCAGCTGGGAGACCTGGAGGAGCAGGACGGGGACGGCCTCTTCGGGCTCACGGGCCTTGGAGACCTCACTGACCGCGACGATGAACGTCTTGATCTGGTCCGCGACCTGGACCGCGAAATCGTCCGGATCCTGCGTGACGGAGTTCAGCGTGGCGTCAGACATCGAGGGGACCTCCCGTGGGCACGACGGTCGCGAACGGTGGGTAGAACATAACGTCGCCGAACGTAAAGCCGAGATCAAGTGCCAGGTCACACATCGAGCAGCCGCCGCCCCTCGAACGCGCGGCCGAGCGTGACCTCGTCCGCGTACTCCAGGTCACCGCCCACCGGCAGGCCGCTGGCCAGCCGGGTCACCCGCAGGCCCATCGGCTTCACCATCCGGGCGAGGTACGTCGCCGTGGCCTCGCCCTCCAGGTTGGGGTCCGTCGCCAGGATCAGTTCCGTGATGGAGCCGTCCGCGAGCCGTGCCAGCAGCTCCCTGATGCGCAGGTCGTCGGGGCCGACGCCCTCGATCGGGCTGATCGCGCCGCCGAGCACGTGGTAGCGGCCCCGGAACTCGCGGGTCCGCTCGATCGCGACGACGTCCTTGGGCTCCTCGACCACGCAGATGACCGTCCGGTCCCGCCGCGCGTCCCGGCAGATCCCGCACTGCTCCTGCTGGGCGACATTGCCGCAGATCTCGCAGAACCGGACCTTGTCCTTGACCTCCAGGAGGGCATGGGCGAGGCGGCGTACGTCGGTGGGCTCGGCCTGCAGGATGTGGAAGGCGATCCGCTGGGCGCTCTTGGGGCCGACGCCGGGCAGTCTGCCCAGTTCGTCGATGAGCTCCTGAACCACGCCTTCGTACAACGGAACGCCTTTCCTTATTCCTGCTCGTACCGTAGCCGGTACGCACGGGTAGCCATAGGTCTCTGAGGTCGGTGCGTCAGAAGGGCAGGCCGGGCATGCCGCCCAGCCCCTGGGCCAGCGGGCCCAGCTTCTGCTGCTGGAGCTGCTGCGCGTTCTCGTTCGCCGCCTGCACCGCGGCGACCACGAGGTCGGCGAGCGTCTCGGTGTCCTCCGGGTCCACCGCCCTGGGGTCGATGACCAGGGCGCGGAGGTCACCGGAACCGGTCACGGTGGCTTTGACGAGCCCGCCGCCCGCCTGTCCCTCGACCTCGGTCCCGGCCAGCTCCTCCTGGGCCTCGGCGAGATCCTGCTGCATCTTCTGGGCCTGCTGGAGCAGCTGCTGCATGTTGGGCTGGCCACCACCGGGAATCACGGTCACTCCTGGCATTTCGACAACGGATTGTTTCGGTACGCCGAGCCTACGTGTTCACCGGACGCCACGCCCCACCCGCCGGGGACCAACTCTTTCGGGTGAGTTTCAGAAAGCACCTGTCGTGCTCCTATACCTGACCAGAGGCCCTGCACACCCGGGAATCCCGCGATTTCGACCCCGCGGCCAACCATTCGGCGGTAGGAAGAGCAGGCGCATCCGTACGTCCACGTACATCTCAGGTAACGCAGAGTTACACGGGTGGGGCCCTGGTCATATGCCGGATCCCGCCCCGCCCATGTCGGAGAGCCATGCCGATCCGCGTAGTCATGCGCCGATACGCGCCGAACCCAGAGTGCAGAGGAGTGCCCCGGTGAGTCAGCCGGAGATGCAGCCCGAGGGGCCGCCCGACGGGCCGCACCGCAAGGAGCCCGGCGCGGGATCCGGTGCAGGAACCGGAACTGATCGGTCCGGTTCGCGCGGCGGTTCGGCCCCCCGGGACCTGACCGGTCGCGCCTTCCCCCTCGGCGACTGGGGCGAACCCGCCGAACGGCTCGACGAGCTCTACCGCTGGGTCGAGGCGGGCGCCCTGCAGACCACCGACTGGTATCTGCACGACCGGATCCGGAAGCGGCGCGTGGCCCGGCTGCTGCGGGTCGGCACGGCGGCCGGGGTGATCACGGGCGCGGCCCTTCCGCTGCTCGATCTGACCGGGGAGTTGCACGGGTCGGCCGGCTGGGGCTATCTGTCGTTGCTGCTGGGCGCCGCCTGCATGGCGTGCGACCGGTACTTCGGACTGACCTCGGGCTGGATAAGGAACCTCGCGACGGCACAGGCCGTGCAGCGGCGCCTCCAGGTGCTGCAGTTCGACTGGGCGTCGGAGTGCGTACGGGAGATGCTCGGGCCGACCGAGGGCACGGCCAGCGAGGCCGCGGAGCGGTGCCTGGGGGTGCTGCGCCGGTTCTCGGAGGACATCACCGAGCTCGTGCGCATGGAGACGGCGGACTGGATGGTGGAGTTCCGCGCCGGGCCCGCCCCCATGGGGATGCAGTCGCTGGTGTCGGGCGGCGTCGGCGGCCGGCCCGAGCAGGGGGGCCAGACCCGGCTCACCATGCCCTCGGTGACCCGGCCCAACATGCCCCGGCAACGGCCGCCGGAGTCGCCCCGCTGAGCACCGCCCGGCCTCTCCCTGCTGCTGTCCGGCCTTCGACGTGAGCCACCCGGGTGCATGCCGCGGTGAGCGGCCCGGCACGTGCCGCCGGGAGCCGCCCGACGGCATGCCGCCGGGGTCCGCCCCGGCGCACGGCGCCCGGGACGGCTCCCGGCGGTTCAGCTGAAGATGATCATCGAGCCCTGGGCGAGGCTGCGCGTGGCCGCCGCGTGCAGGCCCAGCCAGACGTGCCGCTCGCGGGCGAACGGGCTCTCGTCGTGCGGGATCGGACCGGCCGGCTCCTCCAGCGTGGTCGGACCGATGGGCGGCAGCGGGGCCGCCGGCGGGTTGGCCGGGTCGATGCCGATGGCCGGGCCGACGAACTCCAGTTCCCGCAGCAGCCCGTGCGAGGAGCCCAGCGGACCGCCGCCCGCGAGCAGCTGGTCGTCGGAGAGCGGGGCGGGGAAGTCCAGCGGGACATAGGCCCCGGCATGGTCGTAGTGCCAGACCAGGTGCGACTGCTGCGCGCTCTGCTCGAACATCTCCAGCAGCTGCTCGTAGTCCCCGCCCAGTGCGTCGACGGGCGTGACGGCGAGCCCGCTCAGCTGGAGCAGGTAGGCGCGGCGCAGGAAGTGCAGGGCGTCGTAGTCGAAGCCCGCGACCGGGGCGACGTCCCCGGTGAGGCCGGGCATGTAGGCGTAGACGGGAACGGGCGGCAGACCCGCCTCACCCAGCGCCTTGTCGTAGACGGCGATCTCTTCGGCGAAGGGGTTGTCGGGGCTGTGGCACAGCACATCGACGAGGGGGACCAGCCACAGGTCACAGGCCACGAAGTCTCGCTCTCCAACGGTTTCGTTCGATGGTCGGGACAGCGTAATGCGGCCGGGACCCCGCGCACAGGGTGCGGGGCGGCCACCGGCTGTACGGGCCGGTCACCGCCCGGGTGCCGAGCAGGCACCGCCCCGTGCCCGCCGGGCGGTGGGCGGGTCAGTCGTGGCCCGGGTGCGGGGGGTTGCCCGCGGCCAGCCGGTCCGCCCAGTTCAGCCCGTGCCGGTAGTAGTCGTCCAGCACCGACCGCACCGCGGTGCGGTCGGCGGCCGTGATCGCCTCGACGAGCTTCTGGTGGCCGTTCCACAGCCATTCCTGGACGTCGGCGTCCCCCCGCAGGTACGGGACCGCGAAGACCCACGCCTGCACCCGCAGCCGGTGCAGGAAGTCGGTGATGTAGGTGTTGCCCGCGATCACGCCGAGCTCCCGCCAGAACCGCAGGTCGTAACCGATGAGGATGTCGAGGTCGCCGCAACGGGCCGCGCGGGCGGCCTCCTCGGCCCGGCGCCGCACGGAGGCCATGGCGGCGTGGTGGGTGGCGAGCAGCTCGGACGCCGAGGCCGGGCCGCCGACGATTCCGCGGAACACCCCGTCTATGACCAGGGCGCGCGCCTCCACCATGGACCGGTAGTCGGCGACGGTGAACGCGCGGACCCGGAAGCCCCGGTGCTGGTCGGATTCGAGGAGGCCCTGCGCGGAGAGGTCGAACAGCGCCTCGCGCACGGGCGTCGCGGACACCCCGTACTGCTCGGCGATCTGCTTGACGGTGAACTCGACGTGCGGCCGGAGACGCCCCGCGAGCACCTCGTCACGCAGCGCGTCGGCGATCTGCTGCCGCAGCGTACTGCGGGTCACACCTCCGCTCGCACCCATGAACGCCCCTCCCGGTTCTCGGCTCCGGTCACCTTAGACCGACCGGCGGGGGCGTCCCGTCCCGCGCGTTCTACACGGTGTGCTCGTCGGCCACCGAGAGCGCCGCGTCCAGGGCCGCGAGGCCCTCCCGGGCCTCGGCCTCGGTGACGTTGCAGGCGGGGACCGCGTGGGTGCGGTTCATGTTGATGAAGGGCCAGAGGCCGTTCCTCCTGCAGGCCGCTCCGAACGCGGCCATCGGGGCGTTGGCCTCGCCGGTCGCGTTGTACGGGACCAGCGGTTCGCGGGTCTCCCTGTTCCGGACCAGCTCCAGCGCCCAGAACGCGCCGAGGCCGCGGACCTCGCCGACCGAGGGGTGGCGTTCGGCGAGTTCGCGGAGGCCGGGCCCGAGGACGTGTTCACCGAGGTGCGCGGCGCTCTCGACGATCTTCTCGTCCTCCATCACGTTGATCGTCGCGACGGCCGCCGCGCAGGCCAGCGGGTGGCCGGAGTAGGTGAGCCCGCCGGGGTAGGGGCGGGTCTCGAAGGTGGCGGCGATCTCGGCGCTGATCGCGACGCCGCCGAGCGGCACGTATCCGGAGTTGACGCCCTTCGCGAACGTCAGCAGGTCCGGCACGACGTCGTGGTGGTCGGCCGCGAACCACGCGCCGGTGCGCCCGAATCCGGCCATCACCTCGTCCAGGACGAACACGATCCCGTACCGGTCGCAGATCTCCCGGACGCCCGCGAGGTAGCCCGGCGGCGGGGTCATGATGCCCGCGGTGCCGGGGATGGTCTCCAGGATGACGGCGGCGACGGTGGACGGGCCCTCGAAGACGAGGGTGCCCTCCAGGTGCTGCAGCGCGCGGGCGCACTCCTCGGCCTCGGTCTGCGCGTGGAACGGCGAGCGGTAGAGGAACGGCGCCCAGAAGCGGACGACACCCGCGGAGCCGTTGTCGGACGCCCAACGGCGCGGATCCCCGGTGAGGTTGATCGCGGTGGAGGTGGCACCGTGGTACGAGCGGTAGGCGGAGAGCACCTTCGTGCGGCCGGTGTGCAGCCGGGCCAGCCGGACGGCGTTCTCGACGGCCTCCGCACCGCCGTTGGTGAAGAAGATCTTGTCCAGGTCGCCGGGGGTGCGCTCGGCGATGAGACGTGCGGCCTCCGAGCGCGCCTCGACGGCGAACGCGGGCGCGAAGGTGGTGAGCCTGCCCGCCTGCTCCTGGATCGCGGCGACGACCGTGGGGTGCTGGTAGCCGATGTTGGTGAAGACGAGGCCGCTGGTGAAGTCCAGGTAGCGGTTGCCGTCGTAGTCCCAGAAGTACGCCCCCTCGGCGCCGGCGACGGCGAGCGGGTCGATCAGGCCCTGGGCGGACCAGGAGTGGAACACGTGCGCACGGTCGGCGGCCTTCACGGCCGCGCCTGCGGCGGAGTCTACGTACGGGGCGCGAGGGGCACGAGGGGTCATGCGGCGAGCGTAGGCGTCCGGCCGACGGTGCTCCATGGCCACTGTGTATGCCCTGGGGTGCCGCTCTCGGCAGGGTGTCGGGTCCCGCTCGGACCCCGCAGCAGTTGACAGCATGCTGCCTTAATGACAGCCTTCTGTCATGTGAGCCCCGCCGTCGGGCTCCGCACACTCCCTCCGGAGGTCACCATGACCGGCACGACCGTCCATCTGGCCGTCTACGACACCTTCGCCGACTGGGAGCCGGGCTTCGCGACCGCGCATCTCAACCAGCAGGGCCACACCGTGCGGACCGTCGGACCCACCACCGGGCCCGTCACCACCATGGGCGGGACGCGTGTGCTGCCCGACCTCGCGCTCGACGACCTGCGCCCCGAGGACAGCGCGCTGCTCGTCCTCACCGGCGCCTCCCTCTGGGACACCGGCGACACCCTCGCCCCGTTCGCCCGCACCGCCCGCGCCTTCCTGGACGCGGGGGTCCCGGTGGCGGCCATCTGCGGGGCGACGGCGGGGCTGGCCCGCGAGGGGCTGCTCGACGACCGGGTGCACACGGGAGCCGTGTCCTTCTACCTGGCCGCCACGGGGTACGCGGGCGGCCCGCACTACACCGATGCCGACGCCGTGACGGATGCCGGCGGACCGGGGGCCGGGGCGCTGATCACGGCCGGACCGACCGAGCCCGTGGCCTTCGCCCGCGAGATCCTCGGGCTGCTCGGGGTGTACGGGCCACAGAAGCTGGACGCGTGGTACCGGCTCTTCCACGACTCGGACGCGAGCGCGTACGAGGTGCTCCAGGGATGAGCGGGGCGCAGCAGGACCACTTCAGCCGCACGGCCCTCGGGGTGTTCCGGCTCAACGGCCAGTTCCTGTCCGTGGCGGAGGAACTGGCGAAGCCGGCCGGGCTCACGGCCGCGTGGTGGCAGGTGCTCGGCGCGGTCCTGGCCGAGCCGCTCCCGGTGTCGGGAATCGCCCGCGCGATGGGGATCACCCGGCAGAGCGTGCAGCGGATCGCGGACCTGCTGGTGGACAAGGGCCTCGCGGAGTACCTGGCGAACCCGGCCCACCGGCGGGCCAAGCTGCTCCGGCCCACCGAGGAGGGGCGGGCGGCGGTGGCCCGGATCGGCCCGGGTCACGCGGAGCTCGCGGCGCGGCTGGCAGCGGAGTTGGGCGAGGAGCGGTTCGCGGAGACGGTACGGGTGCTGGAGCGGCTCTCCGCGGCGATGGAGGCCGTGACCGACGAGGCGTGACAAACGGGCCGTCATGACGACTGCCCGAAGGCCGAGAAGCACGTGGGCCCCGGCAGAGGAGGGAGCGGACCCCGGCCGAGGGGTGCGGGCCCGTCCCGCAGCGGTGGCCGCCGCTATTCTCGACCACGGTCTGCCACGGCCGCTCGGGAAGGGAACAGATGGAGAAGCTGGGTTCCGGCGATCCGCAACGCATCGGGAGCTACCGCCTGTTGGGACACCTCGGTGCGGGGGGAATGGGCCAGGTCTTCCTGGCGCGCTCCGACCGCGGCCGCACCGTCGCCATCAAACTGGTCCGTCCCGAGCTCGCGGCGGAGCAGCAGTTCCGTGACCGTTTCCGGGCCGAGGTGCAGGCCGCCCGCCGGGTCGGGGGCGCCTGGACCGCGCCGGTGCTCGACGCCGACACCGAGGCCGCGGTGCCATGGGTGGCCACGGGGTACGTCGCCGGCCCGGCGCTGCAGCAGATCGTCTCGGGCCGTCCGGGCGCCCCGGTGTCCGAGTCGGGGGCGTACGGTCCGCTTCCCGAACGCTCCGTCCGCATCCTGGGAGCCGGTCTCGCGGGCGCCCTCCAGGACATCCACCGCGCCGGGCTGATCCACCGTGACCTGAAGCCGTCCAACGTGCTGATGACGATCGACGGGCCGCGGGTCATCGACTTCGGCATAGCCCGGGCGCTGGACACGGTGGCCGACGGCGGTCTCACCCGTACCGGCGCGCTCATCGGTTCGCCCGGCTTCATGGCCCCCGAGCAGGTGCGCGGCGAGCGGGTGACGACGGCGTGCGACGTGTTCTGCCTCGGTGCCGTACTCGCGTACGCGGCCACCGGCCGGATGCCGTTCGGCTCGGCGGACAGCGGGGTCCACGCGCTGATGTTCCGGATCGCGCAGGAGGAACCGGACCTGACCGGTGTACCCGTGGACCTGGTCGGGCTGATCCGGGACTGCCTGGCCAAGGATCCGGAGGCGCGGCCGTCGGCGGACGCCGTCATGGAGCGGCTGGGCGAGCACGGCACCACGGAGCCCTGGCTGCCCGGTGCGCTGATCGCCCAGCTCGGCCGGCACGCGGTGGAACTGCTGGATTCCGAGGACCCGGAGGAGGGACCGGAGCAGGGGCCGGAGCAGGGGCCTGTGGCGGGGCCGCACCAGCCCGCCGTCCGGACCCCGGCAGCCCCGCACACACCCGCCGCCCCATATTTCCCGGCTGCCCCACAGGCGCCGGGGTCAGCTCAGCAACCGCCCGGCACCGCGCAGGGACAGCAGCCCGTCCCGACCGGACCCCGGCCGCCCTCCTACGGCTATCCGCCGCAGCCCGCCCCGGGATACGGCAACGGCTACGGGCCCACCTCCCCGTACGGCACGCCCCCCTTCCCTGTTCCCCCCGCCGCGCCGCGCCGCCGCCGCACGGGCTCGACCGTGCTCCTGGTCTCGGTCGCCCTGCTCGTCGCGATCGGGGCCGGCTGGTCGGTCTACACCTTCATGGGGGACGGCGACGGGCACACCACGAGCGCGCCGACCGGGTCGGGATCCCCCTCCGGCACGGCCTCTTCCGAACAGAAGAACGGCGCGGGCGCCGTTCCCGACGACTACCTGGGCACCTGGTCCGCCACCATCGAGGGCGGCGCAGGACAGACCACCCGCAGGCTCGTCATCCAGCAGGGCGGGGTGGGCGACGCGGTCATGTCCCTCACCGCCGACGGTCCGCTCGACAACGGAGGCTCGTACCACTGCGTGTTCCAGGCACCCTTGGAGTCCGAACCCTCCGCAGGCGCCCCCGTCCGCATCGGCTCCTCCGAGGTGACGGTCGGTGAACCCATGACCTCGTGCACCCCCGGCCGGCCCACCGTCCTGACCCTGCTGCCCGACGGCTCCCTGCGCCGCCAGATCACCGACTCGGGCGAGAGCCTGACCTACGAGAAGACGGGCTGACCCCAGGCCGTGCGGCCCGCCGGAGGGTGCGCCCCCGGGGTGGTCGCTGCCGTCGGCCGCCGATGTCAGTGGTGCCGCATAGCGTGAATCCCGACCGTGTCGTTCGCCGACGAGAGGCCCCTGTCGTGGAATTCCGTATGGAGCGTGGCGCACTGACCGATGCCGTGGCCTGGGCAGCCCGGGTGCTGCCGGCCCGGTCGCCCGTTCCCGTACTGGGCGGGCTGCTGCTCGACGCCTCCGACGGCCGACTGCTCGTCTCCGGGCTGGACTTCGAGGCCTCGGCCCGCATCCAGGTGGAGGCGCACACCGCCCGGTCCGGCAAGGTGCTGGTCATGGGGCGCCGGTTGCTGGACATCTGCAAGGTGCTGCCCGACGGGCCGGTGGAGTGCGCGGTGGAGGACTCCCGGTTCACGGTGGCGGGGGACGGCGCACGGTTCGGGCTCTCGGTGCTGCCCCTCGACGACTATCCCGCGCTGCCGCCGCTGCCGGAGGTCCGCGGGCTGGTGGACGCCGCCGAGTTCGCCGCGGCGGTCGCCCACGTCACCGTGGCCGCGGGACGCGACGACACCCTGCCGACGCTCACCGGGGTCCGGATCGGGCTCGACGGCTCCACCATGACGCTGGCGGCCACCGACCGGTACCGCTTCGCCGTGCGTACCCTGCCGTGGCGGGCCGCGGCGTCCGACGCGACGGCCGACGTCGTGGTGTCGGCCCGCCGACTCGCCGAGATCGCACGCTCGTTGGGACGCTCGGGGCCGGTCAGCGTCGCCCTGGACGCGGGCTCGGCCGGCTTCGAGCACGGCGGGATGCGCACGACGGTCCGTCTCCTGGACGGCCGGCTGCCGCGCCACGACAAACTGTTCGCCCTGGCGGGCCCCACGGTCGCGGTGCTGGACCGGGCCCGGCTCGTGGAGGCCGTCAAGCGCGTCTCCGTCGTCGCGGACGGCGGCAGTCCGCTGCAGATGACCTTCGCCCCGGGTCCGGACGGCTCGGTGCTGCTGCAGGCCGGCTACGAGGACGACATCGCCTCCCAGCGACTGCCTGCCGCATGGGAGGGCGCCGGGGAGATGACGGTGGCCTTCAACCCCGCGTACCTCATGGACGCCCTGTCGTCCTTCGAGGAGCCGACGGTCCGGATGAGCCTCATGGGGCCGGGACAGCGCGCGATGATCACGGGCGGGGAGAGCGGGGAGGGCGCCCCCACCCACCAGCACCTGCTGATGTCCGTGAAACCCGCGCTGCTCTGACCGGCGCCGCCCTCACGGCAGGATCGCCGTCTCCCCGACGGCGGCGAGCAGCCAGATGGGGAACTCAGGGTCGGCCTGGCCCACGGCCAGCCCGACCCACCGGCCCCCGGCCTGCGGTGCGTCCGGCGACGGGCGCCAGACCTGCATGCTGCCCGCCAGGTTGCTGAGCTGACCCATCGGTTCGGGCGCGGGCACCCCCTCCGCGTCCTCCTCCAGGTACGGCCAGAGATCGACGGTCGCGGGCTCGCCCCAGCGTTCGGTCAACGCGGTGGCCAGGGCGCTGAACTCGGCCTCGATCTCCTGCTCGGCCGGCTCGACGCGTTCCGTGGACCGGTCGTCCCAGAAGTCCTGGCTCGCCCGCAGGATCAGCAGGTGGTGGCCGGGGCCGCTGCTGCGTACTCCGCTGTCCTCGCTCTCCTCCCCGGCCGGGAAGGGCAGGGCGAGGAGGCTCTCGATCCGGGCCAGCCCGCCCTCGGTGTCCGCGGACGGTGTGCTGCCGTTGTCGGTGGTCATGACGGGTGATCCTGCCAACCGCCCGCCCCGGGCGACGAATCGGGGGGCGTACCGGGCCGGAGCCGGGTACGCCCCCCGTTCCTCGGGGTGGGGCCGAGTTCAGCAGCTCAGGTTCGAGCCGGGCGTCGTACCGAGGAGCTGGACGAACGCCTTGTACTTGTCGATGCGGCTCTGGACCTGGGCGGGGTTGCCGCCGTTGCACTCGATGCTGCCGTTGATCGAGCGGATCGTCTGGCCGAATCCGGCGCTGTTGACCATCGCGTTGTGAGGCGTCATGGTGCCGGGGCCGGACTGGGTGTTCCAGTACCACAGGCCGGTCTTCCAGGCGATGGCCGCGTTCTGCTGCACCTGCCAGGGGTTGCCCAGGAGGTCGATGCCGAGGGCGTCACCGGCGGCCTTGTAGTTGAAGTTCCAGCTGAGCTGGATCGGGCCGCGGCCGTAGTAGGCGGCCTGGCCGGCCGGGCAGCCGTAGGACTGGCTGCTGTCGCAGTAGTGCGGGTAGTTGGCGGTGTTCTGCTCCACGATGTGGACCAGTCCGCCGGTCTCGTGGTGGACGTTGGCGAGGAACGCCGCCGCCTCCTGCTTCTTGACCGTGTCGCTGCCGGTCTTGGCGAAGCCCGGGTAGGCGCTCAGGGCCGCGGTGAGACCGCTGTACGTGTAGAACGAGTTCCGGCTCGGGAACATCTGGTTGAACTGGGACTCGCTGACCACGAAGCCCGAGGGGTCCGGCTGGCCCGGGTCGGTGCCGGAGCCGCAGCTGCCCTGGTCGGCCCAGACGTCGGCCGTGCCCGGGGCCTCGTTCTGCGTCCACCACTTCGCTGACCAGTTGTGCCCGTTGTACGAGGCCGCGCCTCCGCCCCAGTAGACGGCGGAGGAGTTCCACGCCGGGGCGCACGCGGCAGCCGAGGCCGTGGTGGCGGGGAGGAAGACGAGTGTGGCGACGATCGCGCCCAGCGCGGTTATCAGGCTCATGACACGTTTGATCACGTGATCACTCCTTCGGTGCGGCGCCGGCATGAGCGTGCGCCGCCATGGGGGTACCGCCACTCAACCGTCGATGGTCTGGACCTGTCAAGGTCTAGACCAGAAATCGGTACCGCCCAGTCCGCTTTCAACTACCCCTGAGAACACCCTTGTTGAACGCCGGGCGAACTTCACCGCAAGGAATCCGGCAGTCGGCCCAGCCCTGGCCGCGGCGCCGTACGGTGGCGCGAACCGGTCCACCGCACGCCCGAGGGAGCGCGAGCAGCCATGGCGTGGTTCGAACCCGAGAACGTCATCGCCGTCCTCACCGCCGCGCTGGGCGTGGCGACCTCCGCCGGCGTGCTCTGGTACGAACGCCGGGTCCCCCGTCGCAGACGCATCGGCTACCGCGTCCAGATGGACACCCCGATCGGCAGCGGCGTCAGCCAGGGCCGCGCCAACGTGCGGCTCGGACTCTTCAGCGAGACCCCGGACATGGCCGACGCCACGCTCGTCCTGCTCCGCATCGAGAACGACGGTTCGCAGTCGATCGCCCACGACGACTACACCGGACGCGGCGACCAGCCGCACGGCCTCACGGCCGAGTTCACCGGCCGTACCGTCCGCGGCGTCGCCGTCACCCACTCCCCCGGCGCCGACCACCTGATGGACCACTTCACCCCGGCGGCCGGACTGCGGCACACGGGTGCCTACATACGGCTGCCGCGCGTCCCGCTCAACCGCAACGAGCACGTCAAGCTCCTGGTCCTACTGACCGGCGCGACCGTGGGGAGCCCGATCAGGGTGACGGGCGGCATCCGGGACGGCGAGGTGTCCCCGAACCAGGCGCTGCGACCGGACGAGAAGCCTCCGGTCTTCAGCCGCTCCGCCAGGATCATCACGGTGGCCCTGACGCTCTGCGTCGTCACGCTCGCCTCGATCATCCTCGTGCGGAACACTCCCCCGCCGCCGATCGAGTGCGCCCCGGGCAGCCTGACGGTCACCGGCTCCACGGCATTCGCCCCGGTCCTGGAGGCGACGGAGAGGGAGCTGGAGCACAAGTGCGAGGACGTCCGGATCGAGGTGCGCGCGAGCGGCAGCGCCGAAGGCCTGCGCCGGCTCGCCGGCGAGGGGTCGAAGCCCGGGCGGGCGCGCGCCACCGTCGCCCTCTCCGACGGGGTGAGGCCCGAGGCGTACACGGAGCTGAGCGCCACGCCCATCGGCCTCTCGCTCTTCCATCTGGTGGTCAACGACGACGTCCCGGTGCGGGACCTGCGCCTCGGCACCATCCGGAGGATCTACCGCGGCGAGATCCTCAACTGGCAGGAGGTCGGCGGCCCCGATCTGACGATCAAGCTGATCAGCAGGGACGCCGGCTCCGGCACCCGCGAGGTGTTCGGACGCCGGGTGCTGGGGAGCGGCGAACCCCCCTTCTCGTCCCGCGACTGCACCACCAGGAGCGCGCCGGACGTCCCCTACATCCGCTGCGAGCTCGACGGCACGGAGGAGGTCCTGTCCACGGTCGCCTCGGTCAGCGGCGCGATCGGCTACGGCGAACTGCGCGGGGGCAGGGACACGAAGGGACTCCACCAGCTGGCCATCGACGGGACCACCCCCTCCATCGAGACCATCGGCTCGTCGCCGTACCCGTTCCGGGAGACCGAGTACGCCTACACGTACGGCCGTCCGCCGGCCGGTTCGCCCGCCGCCGGCTTCCTGGACTACCTGAGGCACGGCGGCGGCCAGGGCATCATGCGCGAGCACGGCCACCTGCCGTGCGCCTCCCCGGAGGGGCTGCGGCTGTGCGCCGGGGACTGATCGCCCCCGGGGGCGCGGGAGTTCGCCGCCCCACGACAGGCGCGGCCCCCCGGGTCCCGCATCCGGCCCCGCGCGCACGCGTACCTGGCGCGTAACGGAACTGCACCACAGCGTGCCCACCCCGCGCCCGGGCAGATGCCTCTGTGCGAGGATCCGGTGGTGGATCAGCTGACACATGACGACCCGTCACACATCGGACCGTACCGTCTGCTCGCCCGCCTGGGCGCGGGTGGCATGGGCGAGGTGTTCCTCGCGCGTTCGACCGGCGGGCGGACCGTCGCCGTGAAGCTCGTACGCTCCGAGCTCGCCACCGAACCCGAATTCCGCAGGCGCTTCGCGCAGGAGATCGCGGCGGCCCGCCGGGTCGGCGGGCTGTGGACCGCGGCGGTGCTGGACGCGGACACCGACGCCCCGGCCCCCTGGGTCGCCACCGCCTACGTTCCCGGCCCGTCCCTGCACGCGGTGCTCGCCGGACGGACCGAACCGCTGCCGGAACGCTCGGTGCGCATCCTCGCCCACCGGCTCGCCCAGGCACTCACGGCGGTCCACACCGCCGGGCTGATCCACCGTGACCTCAAGCCCGCCAACGTCCTGGTGACCATCGACGGGCCACGCGTCATCGACTTCGGGATCGCCAGGGCCCTGGACGCGGTGACCGCCGACGGCAAGCTGACCCGGACCGGCGCGGTGATCGGGTCGCCCGGCTACATGTCCCCCGAGCAGGTGCGCGGCGAGACGCTCACGCCCGTCAGCGACGTCTTCTCGCTGGGATCGGTGCTGGCGTTCGCCGGTACGCGCCGGCATCCGTTCGGCTCCTCGGAGAGCGGCATGCACGCGGTGATGTACCGGATCGCCCAGGAGGAGCCCGACCTGACCGGACTCCCGGCCGGCCTCATAGAGCTGGTGGACGCCTGTCTGGCGAAGGACCCGGCCGACCGCCCCACTCCGGCGGAGGTCGTGGCCCGTACGGAGGAGGTGTCCCAGGACACCGAGCCGTGGCTGCCGGGCGCGCTGATCGCCGAGCTCGGCCGCAAGGCCGCCGAGCTGCTGGACTCCGACGGACCGGAGCAGCGGGCCCCGGCCCGGCCCGCCGGGCCGCCCCCGGGCGCGACGCCTCCGCCGCCGACCGCGGCGCCCCGGCCGACCGGGTCCACGCCGCCGCTCCCGGCGGCCCCGCCGACCCCCCTGCCGTCCGCAGCGCCCACACCCCCGGCCGCACCCCCTGCCGGAGCCTTCTCCGCGTCGGCGCCCCCGCCTCGCACGGTGCCGCTCACCGGCCCGGAGCCCACTCCAGCTCCAGCGGCCTCGCCGCCGGGGCTCGCACCGGCCCCGCCCGCCGCACCCGCGCAGCTGGGCGTCTTCGGCGCGCCCCTCGCGGACCTGGGCCCGCAGGCCGGTACCCGGCCCGACGGCACCCGGCCCGACGGCACCCGGCCGGACGGCGGGAAGCCGCGACGCACCGCGCTGATCGTCACCGCGGCGGTCGCCGCCGTCGCCCTGCTCGCGGGCGGGATCACCTACGCGACCATGCGCGACGGTTCGGACGCCTCGGACGGCAAG
Source organism: Streptomyces clavifer (assembly GCF_036345975.1). Lineage (NCBI taxonomy): Bacteria > Bacillati > Actinomycetota > Actinomycetes > Kitasatosporales > Streptomycetaceae > Streptomyces > Streptomyces clavifer. The sequence continues at coordinate 3,558,258 of NZ_CP107793.1, forward strand.
GGAGCGAACGCGGGCTCTCCCAGCTCCTCGGCGCCGAGCGGGAAGCCGTCCACGGACCAGGCCACGGACGACGCCTCCCCCTCGCAGGCCTCCGCCGACCCGTCCGCCGCCGTCGAGGGCGTGATCGGCGAGGCGTACCTGGGCACCTGGGAAGGGCCGGGCAAGGACAGCGAGCAGCGCCCCGTCTCCTTCCGCCGCATCACCATCACCCAGGGCGGCGTGGGCGCCGATGTCGCCGCGACGTTCAACTCCTTCGACGACGAGCTGTGCACCGGCGCCGCCGAGCTGGTCTCCTTCGACAACCTGATGGTCCTGGAGTCCAGGGTCGTCAACAGCGTCCCCGAGGAGGCGTGCTCCGACGGGGGGCGTCAGACGGTCCGTGCGGCGGACAACGGCACGCTCGTCTGGACGGACGACGACGGCGAGACGGCGGTCCTCACCAAGAGCGTGGAGAACGCCACCCCCATCCCCGCAGGGTTCCTCGGGACGTGGGAGTACGTCGGGACGGGCGGCTCGCCGTCCCCCGACAGTTCCACCCTGAAGCTGAGCCAGGGCGCGTACGGCGAGGTGGTCGCCGCTTACACCAGCGACGGACCCTCCTACCACTGCGAGATGGAGAGCGTCCTCGTCCACGCGAACAGCAAGGAACTGCGGCTCGGCCCGCAAGCCGTGACCGCGGCGGAGCCCGAGGACAAGTGCGAGAGCGACGGGACCCGCACGGTGCAGATGAAGGGCGCCGACGGCCTGTCCCTCAGCTGGGCGGATTCGGACGAGGAGGACGCGCCGTCCACCTACCGGCGCACCGGCTGACCCCGGACGGCCCCGACGCGTGAGGCCCCCGGCAGCAGCTGCTGCCGGGGGCCTCACGCGTGACGTCCTACAGGAAGGAGTTGATCTCGATGGTCTCGGTGCGGCCGGGGCCGACACCGATCGCGGAGATCGGGGCGCCGGACATCTCCTCCAGCGCCTTCACGTACGCCTTCGCGTTCTTCGGAAGGTCGTCGAAGGTCTTGGCCTTCGTGATGTCCTCGGACCAGCCGGGGAGGTTCTCGTAGATCGGCTTCGCGTGGTGGAAGTCGCTCTGGTTGTACGGGAGCTCCTCGACGCGCTTGCCGTCGATCTCGTACGCCACGCACACCGGGATCTGCTCCCAGCCGGTCAGCACGTCCAGCTTGGTGAGGAAGAAGTCGGTGAGGCCGTTGACCCGGGTCGCGTACCGCGCGATCGGGGCGTCGAACCAGCCGCAGCGGCGGTCGCGGCCGGTGGTGACCCCTCGCTCGCCGCCGATCCGGCGCAGTGCCTCGCCGTCCTCGTCGAGAAGTTCGGTCGGGAAGGGTCCGGCACCGACGCGCGTGGTGTAGGCCTTGAGGATGCCGATGACCCGGCTGATCTTCGTCGGGCCCACGCCGGATCCGGTGCAGGCGCCGCCCGCGGTCGGGTTCGACGAGGTGACGAAGGGGTACGTGCCGTGATCGACGTCCAGCAGAGTGCCCTGACCGCCCTCGAAGAGGACGACCTTGCCCTCGTCGATGGCGTCGTTCAGGATCAGCGTCGTGTCGGCGACGTACGGCTTGATCTGCTCCGCGTACTGGAGCATCTCCTCGACGATCTTCTCCGACTCGATCGCGCGCCGGTTGAAGACCTTGGCCAGGAGCTGGTTCTTCTGCTCCAGCGCCGCTTCGACCTTCTGCGTGAGGATCGACTCGTCGTAGAGGTCCTGGACGCGGATGCCGACCCGGTTGATCTTGTCGGCGTACGTCGGGCCGATGCCGCGGCCGGTCGTACCGATCTTGCGCTTCCCGAGGAAGCGTTCCGACACCTTGTCGACGGTGACGTTGTAAGGGGTGATCAAATGAGCGTTGCCGCTGATCAGGAGCTTGGACGTGTCGACGCCCCGCTCGTTCAGACCACTCAGCTCGGAGAGCAGGACCGCCGGGTCCACCACGACACCGTTACCGATGACCGGGGTACACCCCGGCGACAGGATTCCGGAGGGGAGGAGATGCAGTGCGTACTTCTGGTCGCCTACGACAACCGTGTGGCCGGCGTTGTTGCCGCCCTGGTAACGCACCACATAGTCCACGGATCCACCGAGGAGGTCGGTGGCCTTCCCCTTGCCCTCGTCACCCCACTGAGCACCGAGCAGCACAAGTGCGGGCACAGGCGTACACCCCTTCCGGGCGGGGCATGTCCAAGGTCAGGGGGCGTACGTAAAGGTCGTACCTGCCGTACGACGATGTACGACAAAGCCTGAGCCGTCGAACCGGGTGCCCCGGAATTGACGAAGCCCCTGGCGCAATAGCGCAAGGGGCTCTTGCACCAAGATGCTACCCGAGGAAGGACCGAGGTGTCGGCTGCAGAGCCCCCCGGCGACGGCGACCACCAGCTACTCGTACTCATCGACCCCCTTGCCCGCCGCTACGACGGCGAGTCCGTGCGCATCGCGAAGGACGTGCTGAGCGCCGGCGCGCATGCCAAGATCTGCCTTCCGGACGGCCCGGACGAGTTCGCCCGGGCCCTTTCCCGCCGAGGCGGCCGACGGCCCGTGGTCGTCGGCGACGACCACGCGCTGCTGCGCGCCGTGGCCCAGCTCCACCGGGAGCGGGAGCTCGCCGACGGCGTGCTGTCGCTGATTCCGGTCGGTGCGGCCCACACGCTGGAGCTCGCCCACGCACTCGGCGTCCCCCGGGGCGCGGTGGCGGCGGCGCGCACGGCCCTGGACGGGACCGCGCGCCGGCTGGACCTGCTGGTCGACGACAGCGACGGGGTCGTGCTGGGCGACCTGCGCATCCCCGCCCTCACCCCGGCCCCGGGTGCGGGCGCGCACCACTCGGGCGTCACCGCGGTCTGGGACACCTGCCGCACCCTGATGGCCGCCCTGGTCCGGCCCGCCCCGCCTTCCCCCTCCTCCCCTCCGCGCGCGCACCGGCTGCGGGTGGAGACGGACGGGGTCCTGCTCAACGACCTGGACCGGCCGGTCGAGGGAGTCTCGGTGACCACGCAGGGGGACGGGGGCCTGGCGGACGTGGTGATCCACACCTCGTCCGGCAAGACGGTGACGGCCGAGGCCAAGGCGGTCACGGTGTCCGGCCCCGACTTCCGCTACCGGGCGGACATACAGGTCGCCGGTCCGGTCCGGACGCGCACCTGGACGGTGCGGGCGGGGGCGTGGGGGCTGGTACTCCCGGCAGCCGGCTGACCCGGTGGCGTGACCGGCCCGGCACCGGGGCCGCGCCGGCCGGAGGATGCCCGCCGGCCGGCATCGGGCGACGGGAACCGGAGCCGGCCGGGGCCACGTCCTGGTGAGCATGGACCAACGGGACACGGCAGGTTACGGCGGCTGCGGGCTCGCCCTGGCCGGGGCGGTCACGGCGCTGCTCGTGTGGAGCGCCTCCCGGCGCACCGACCGGCACATGGGCGGCGGCTTCGAGGGGGCGGGCCGGGACCTCTCCGTCCTGTGGACGGAGCTGCCCCTCGTCCTCCTGGCGGGTGCCCTCGTCCCCTCGGCGGCCTGGCTCCTGGCGCTGCGCCTGCTGAAAGGGCGCGGGCCGGCGGGGGCCCGGGTCCCGGCCGCGGCGGTGTGCGCGGCCGGGGTGCTCGCCCTGTCCGCGTGGGGGCTGCACTCCTGGGCGAACCCGGACCTCGGCACCGTGCGGCTCTCCGGGAGCGTCGGCTCAGATCTGCACCTGTAGTCCCCGCAGCCCGCGGATCACGTACCCCGGATTCCACTCCGGCTCCGCGACCAGCCGCATACCGGGCGCCCTGCGCAGCAGCTCGCCGAACGAGGCCGCCAGCTCGAGGCGGGCCAGCGGCGCTCCGAGGCAGTAGTGGATGCCCGCCCCGAACGAGATGTGCGGGTTGTCCTCACGGGACAGGTCCAGCGCCGCGGCGTCGGCGAAGCGCTCCGGATCACGGTTGGCCGACCCGAAGAGCAGGGCGACCTGCGAACCACGCGGAATGACGGTGCCGTCGACCTCGATGTCGTCCAGGACCCAGCGCGCGAACATCGGCACCGGGGTGTCGTACCGCAGGAGTTCCTCCACCGCGGTCGGCAGCAGTCCGTGGTCGGCGCGCAGAGCGGCCAGCTGCTCCGGGTGCCGGAAGAGCGTCCACCAGCCGTTGACGGTGGCGTTGACCGTGGCCTCGTGGCCGGCGTTCAGCAGCAGGACGCACGTGGAGATGATCTCCTGCTCGGTCAGCCGGTCGCCCTCGTCGTGGGCGGCGATGAGCGCGGAGATCAGATCCGTTCCGGGATCGGCCCGCCGTGCGCCGATCAGCCCGCGGAGGTACGCGGAGAACTCGACCGACGCCTGTACGGCGGCCCGCGCCGCCTCCTCCGGGGGGTTCAGCTCGAACATCCCGCAGATCGCCGCCGACCAGGGCCGCAGCAGCGCCCGGTCGGACTCCGGGACCCCGAGCATCTCGGCGATGACCGCCACGGGCAGCGGCTCGGCGACCGCGGCGAGGAGGTCGCCGCCGCCCGCCGCGACGAACTCGCCGACGAGCCCGGCGGCCAGCCGCTCCACGGCCGGCCCGAGCGCCTCGACCCTGCGCGGGGTGAATGCCTTGGCGACCAGCCGCCTGATCCGGGTGTGGTCGGGGGCCTCCAGGTCGAGGATCCCCTGTCCGTTGAGCGTGTGGAACGGCTCGTGGGCGGCGGGCGGGGCGGCGAGGCCGAACTCGTCGTGGGTGAAGCGGTGCAGATACGTCCGGCCCAGCCGCCGGTCGCGCAGCAGCCCGGACACCTCGGCGTAGTGCGGGATCAGCCACTGCCGGGTCGGCTCGAAGTAGTGCGCCCTGCCGGTGGCGCGCAGCGCGGCGTAGGCGGGGTACGGGTCGGCGACGAACGCCGGGGACCAGGGGTCGAAGGACACGTGCATGGACCGACGCTACCCGGGCGTGACCAGCCGGGCCTCGTAGGCGAACACGGCAGCCTGGGTCCGGTCGCGCAGCCCGAGCTTCACCAGGATGCGGCTCACATGTGTCTTGATGGTGGACTCGGCGACGACCAGGTGGGAGGCGATCTCCAGGTTCGACAGCCCCTGGGCGATCAGCACGAGGACCTCCGTCTCCCGCTCGGTGAGATCACCGATCCGGGCCATGGCGGGCGGCCGGGGCGCCTCGGCGAGCTTGGAGAACTCGGTGATCAGCCGCCGGGTCACGGTCGGTGCGAGCAGTGCCTCCCCGGACGCCACCACCCTTACCCCGTCGGCGAGCTGACGCGCCGACGCGTCCTTCAGGAGGAAGCCGGAGGCCCCGGCCCGCAGCGCCTGGTACACGTACTCGTCGAGGTCGAAGGTGGTCAGGACGAGCACCTTGGCGTCCGCGTCGGCGGCGACGATCTCACGGGTGGCCTCGATGCCGTTGAGCTCCGGCATCCGGATGTCCATCAGCACCACGTCGGGCCGCAGGGCGGCCACCTGCGACACGGCCTGCCGGCCGTCGACGGCCTCGCCGACGACCTCGATGCCGGGCATCGCGTTGAGCAGTACGGAGAACCCCTCGCGGACCATCATCTGGTCGTCGACGATCAGCACGCGGATGGCGGACTCGCTCATGCCCCCGCCTCCGCACCGTCGTGCACCGCGGGCACGGGCAGGAACACGGCGACCTCGTAGCCGCCGTCCTCCGTCGTCCCGGCCGTCATCTCGCCGTTCAGCATCTGCACCCGCTCCCGCATCCCCGTGATCCCGTGACCGGCCCCCTGCGAGGGTTTGACGAACCCGCGCGCGGGTCCGTTGACGATGCGCAGCCCCAGCCCGCCGAGCACGTACCCGATGTCCACCTTGGCGGACGCGCCGGGTGCGTGCCGGAGCGTGTTGCTGAGCGCCTCCTGGACGATCCGGTACGCCGACAGCTCGACGCCCTGCGGAAGCTCCCGCACCGCCCCGGTGACCGTCTTCTCCGTCTCCAGCCCGGTCTCCCGCACGTTGGACAGCAGCCGGTCGATCTCGGCCAGGGTGGGCTGCGGGGCGTCCGGCACCTCGTAGTCCTCCGCCCGTACGACTCCGAGGACGCGGCGCAGCTCGGTGAGCGCGGCGACGGCGTTCTCCCGGATCGTGACGAACGCCTGCTCCAGCTCGGGCGGCGGATTCTCCACCCGGTACGGGGCGGCCTCGGCCTGGATCGCGACGACGGACATGTGGTGGGCGACGACGTCGTGCAGCTCACGCGCGATGGTGGTGCGCTCCTCCAGGAGCGTGCGCCGGTCTCGCTCGACGGCGGTGACGGTGCGCTGCACGGTCACCTCCCGCTCGGCCTCGCGACGGGTCTGCACGACCGTCACGACGAGCAGGGCGAGCGCGGACGTGAAGGCCATGCCGCCATTGGTCGAAGAGGGGTTGTAGGGGCCGACGGCGTCCATGAAGGTGCCGGGGAGCAGGGTGATCACCCACATCCAGGCGGCGGTGCGCGGCCTGGTCCGTGCCGCGACGACGACCAGGACACCCAGGTGGCACACGAAGGCGTTCGGCGCCCACGGCCAGTCCCCGCTGCCCACGACGGCCATCACCGGGGTGGAGGCGATCGACACCCAGAAGGCGAGAACGGGGCGGTGCAGCGTCATCAGCAACGTGGCGGCCGGCAGGAAGGCGGTGATGAGGGTCGCGATCCCGAACGGCGAGTAGCTGTTCGCCGCGAAGACGCCGTCCAGCAGCGCGATCAGCGCGACCGCGGCCACCACCGCGTGCGGGAACCAGACGGCCCGCGTCCGGATCGGCTTCGGGAGCCGGCGCATCACCGGGCCGTCCGTGCCCAGCGGCGCCAGCGGCCGGTAGTCGAAAGCGTGGTGGAAGAGGTCCTGCCGCAGGCCGTCTATCGCCCCTGCGGCCAGCCGGAACTCGGGGCTTCTGGTCTTGGTCTCGGTCACGCTCTCCACGGTAGGGGGCCCGGCGGCCGGGGTCGTCAGCAGTGATACGGATCCTGGACCGTCCGTCGCAAGTACTACCGGGGCCGCGGCGGCGGATGCGATGCCGGGACGGGTCTCCCCCGTGTCCGGGTGGCCGCGTACGTGGTCCGGCGGCGCCCCGCGCCCGCTCTCCCGGTGTTCGACCACGTCGGCGTGCCGGGGGCCGGGACCCGGGTACCGGCGGGAGGTGCCGGCCCGGGTGAGGGCCCGGAGCGGGCGGTGCCGCGCGAGGTCGCAGGGGCGAGCACCGGTGGGCGGGGAGCGCAGCGGTCCGGGCCCGCAGGCACTGGCCGGGGCACGCGTGCCCCGGCCAGTGGGCCTACCAGGCCAGTTGGGCGATCTCCTCGGCCACCACCGCGCAGGCGTCCGCGGAGGGGTCGATCAGCGGGAAGTGCCCGACCCCGTCCAGCAGCGTCAGCCCCACCATCTCCCCGGCCTTCGCCGCGGCGTCCACGAACGCCTCGGTGACCTCCTGGGGGACGGTCAGGTCGTCGACGCCCTGCACGACGGCGGTCGCGATCCCGGTCGGGAGCAGCACGGCCGGATCGACGTGGGCGCCGCGCGCCTCGGCGTGCTCCTCGCCGCCCAGGAGTTGGTGCACGGCCCCGGAGCAGACGTCCAGTGCGGCGGCGCTCGCGAAGTCACCGATCGGCGCCAGCGCGACGACCCCGCGCAGCGGGGGCGGCGTGGGCAGCCGCCACGGCGAGCCGACCGGGAGCACGTGCCGGGCGGCGGCCCACAGCGCCAGCTGCCCGCCCGCGGAGTGTCCGGTGACCACGGTCTTGCGCACGTCGGCCTGCGGCAGCTCACGCGCGGCCAGTTCCGGCAGGGCGTCCATGGCGGCGGCCACGTCGTCGAACGTCTCCGGCCAGCGTCCCGCCGCGGGCCCTTCCGCGCCCTGCTGCGGGATCCCGCTGCCCCGGCGGTACTCGACGCTGGCCACGGCGAACCCGCGCCGGGCCAGGAAGTCCGCGAACGGTGACACGTGCTGCCGGTCGTACGACGCGCGCCAGGCCCCGCCGTGCAGCACGACCACGAGCGGTGCGCCGTCCCGGCCGTCACGCGGGGCGAAGAAGTCGATCACCTGGTCGGGGTGGCTGCCGTAGGCGGCGGACCGATCGGGGGCGACCGCCGGATGCGCGAACGCCGACCCGGTCTCGGCGGCGTCCCGATCACGCGCGGCAGAATCCGACATGCTGCTCCCACCGTCCTACGCATATGCCCGACTGGACTGACCTGCGGGGACGGTATCAGTACCGCGCGCCGCCACCGGACGGACCGTCACCTGCACGGTTCGGGGGAGCCCGCGGCGCCGGGGGGAACGGGCCCGGCCCGGAGACCGGGCCCGTCCTGTGCGGCTAGGCCTCCAGCACCTCGGCGAGGATGCGCGCGGCCCGCTCCGCGTCGGCGAAAGAGACGTAGAGCGGGGTGAAACCGAAGCGGAGCACGTCCGGTCGGCGCAGGTCGCCGACCACACCGCGGGCGACGAGCTCCCGCATCACCGGCTCCGTCTCGTCCGCGTCGACGCAGCGCAGCGAGACCTGGCTGCCGCGCTCCGCGTGGGCGGCCGGGGTGACCGGGGTGACCCGGCCCTCGGGGACGTACGCGGCGACGCACTCCAGGAAGAAGTCCGTCAGCGCCAGGGACTTGGCCCGCACGGCCTCCACCCCGACGCCCTCCCACACGTCCAGCGACGCTTCCAGGGCCAGCATGGACAGGATGTCCGGGGTGCCGACCCGGCCCCGTACGGAGCCCTCCGCGGGGACGTATCCGGGGGTCATCCCGAACGGGTCCGCATGCGAGGTCCACCCGGGCAGGGGCGAGTCGAAGGCCGCCTGGTGGCGCTCGGCCACGTACAGGTAGGCGGGCGCACCGGGGCCGCCGTTCAGGTACTTGTACGTGCATCCAACGGCCAGGTCCACGCCGTGCGCGTCGAGGCCGACCGGCAGGGCCCCCGCGCTGTGGCACAGGTCCCAGACGGCGAGGGCGCCGGCGCCCCGGACGGCGGCGGTGAGTCCGGGCAGGTCGTGGAGCCTTCCCGTGCGGTAGTCGACGTGGTTGAGGAGGACGACCGCGGTACGGGGCCCGAGGGCGGCCGGGACGTCGGCGGGGGCGACCGGGACGATATGGTGGCCCGTCATCCGGGCCGCGGACTGAGCGAGGTACCCGTCCGTGGGGAACGTCGAGGCGTCGACCAGGATCTCGTCGCGCCCTCCGGCTGCCAGGCGGCTCGCGGCGACCACGGCCTTGAAGACGTTCACGCTGGTGGAGTCGCCCACCACGATCTGTCCGGCGGCGGCACCGACCAGCGGAGCGATCCGGTCACCGATCCGCTCGGGCGCGGTCCACCAGCCGCTCTCGTCCCAGGAGCGGATGCGCAGGGCGCCCCACTCACGGGTGATGACGTCCTGCATGCGGGCGGGGACGTGGCGGGGGAGCGCGCCCAGCGAGTTCCCGTCGAGGTAGACGGTGTCGTCGAGGACGAACAGGTCCCGGAGCCCGGCCAGCTCGTCGGCGGAGTCGAGCGCCTCGGCACGCTCCCGCAGGTCAGACATGGCTGCGCGCCGTCCACAGCTCCGGGAACACACTCTTGGTGGCCCGCTTCTCCAGCCAGGCGACCCCCGCCGAACCTCCGGTGCCGGTCTTCGAGCCCATCGCCCGCCGGGTGGCGGTGAGGTGGTCGTTGCGCCATCGCCACACGAGTTCGCCGACGTCGGTCAGCACCTCGCCGAGCCGCACGAGCTCGTCGTTCTGGTCGGGGTTGGCGTAGATCTCCGCCCAGACGGCCTCGACCTGGGGGGACGGCTCGTACTTCCGCGACAGGTCCCGGCCGAGCACCGACTGCGGCACGGCGTGACCGCGCCGGGCGAGCAGGGCGAGCGTCTCGTCGTAGAGGCCGGGCTCGTGCAGTGCCTTCTCCAGCTCGGCGTGGACCCGGGGGGCACCGCGGTGCGGCACGAGCATGGAGGCGGACTTGTCACCGAGCAGGAATTCCATCCGCCGGTACATCGCCGACTGGAAACCGGAACCCTCGCCGAGCGATCCGCGGTAGGAGTTGAACTGGGCGGGGGTCAGGCCGGCCAGCGGCTTCCAGGAGGCGTTCAGCGCCTCCAGCTCCCGCAGCGAGCGCTTCAGGGCGTCCCGGGCGACCGGTATGCGGTCCTCGCGCAGGGCGTGCGCCGCCGTCTCCCACTCATGGACGATGACCGTGAACCACAGCTCCATGACCTGGGTGGTGACCAGGAAGACCATCTCGCCGGGATCGTCCGAGCGCAGGTGCTGGAGGTGGGTCAGGACATCCGCCTGGACGTAGTCCTCGTACGGAGTCGTTCCCGCGAAGTCCAGGTGCGGGGTGTCCGCACCGGTGGCTTCGGGGTCGGGGTTGATCGTCGACATTGCTGTCTCCTCGACACGAGCTTCCGGGTAGCGGTCCGCCCCTTCCTCTGAGGTGGTGGAGCTCCGGTCCCCTGTCGGCATCCTAGACCGGAGCCGCCCGGGACGCCTCGGGCCCCGCAGGCGACGGTGCGTGCCTGCGGGGCCCGGGACAGCGGAAGCGGCTCAGCCGAGGGTGTCGGCGGCGGTCTGGGAGGAGTCGCGCAGGAAGGACGAGCAGCGCTCGTACTCCTCCTGCTCCCCGATGGACTGCGCGGCCCGGGCGAGGGCGTGCAGGGCGCGCAGGAAGCCGCGGTTCGGCTCGTGCTCGAACGGGACGGGGCCGTGGCCCTTCCAGCCGGCCCGGCGCAGGGCGTCGAGGCCGCGGTGGTAGCCGGTGCGGGCGTACGCGTACGACTCGATGACGCGGCCGCGCTCGTACGCCTCGTCGGCGAGCTGCGCCCAGGCCAGCGAGGACGTGGGGTACTTGGCCGCGACATCGGCGGGCGGCGTGCCGCCGGCGAGCAGCTCGCGCGGCTCCGGGTCGTCGGGCAGGTGGGTCGGGGCAGGGCCCCCGAGCAGGTTCTCGTGGATGGACATGGCTCAAGTGTGCCTGGATCCGGGCTCCGGCTCCAAGGGCGGGGCCGTGACGCCGCAGTGCATCGCGCACGTGGGCTGCGGCTCGCGTCCGGGCTCCGCGGGCTTCCGCACGGCGCAGAAGGCGATCACGGCGCCCGCCACCAGCAGCCCGGCGCACATCGGCATCGCCCTCCGGAACGTCGAGGCGAACTCCGCGGCGTCACGGTACGCCTCCGGGCCCATTCCGGCGAGCAGCGGGAGCGCGGCCACCGCGAGCAGGCCGGCGGCCCGCGCGGCCGCGTTGTTGATGCCGCTGGCGAGCCCGGCCCGCCCGGTGGCGACGGCGGCCAGGACCGTCGCGGTGAGCGGTGCCACCAGGGTGACCATGCCGAGGCCCAGCACCAGGACCGCGGGCAGTACGTCCCGCACGTACGAGGCGTCCGGGCCGACCCGCAGCATCAGCAGCATCCCGGCGGCGGCCAGCAGCGGGCCCACGGTGAGCGGGATGCGGGGCCCGATCCGCCGGCCCAGGTCACCCGCGGACGCGGAGAAGAGCAGCATGAGCACCGTGGTCGGCAGGAGCGCGGTGCCCGCGCCGAGGGCCGAGTAGCCGGCCACCACCTGGAGCTGGATCGCGGACAGGAAGAAGAAGCCCCCGAGGGCCGCGTACACGCAGAACGTGACGATGTTGACGGCGGTGAACTGCCGGGACGCGAAGATCGACGGCGGCACCATGGGATCGGCCCGGTGCCGCTCCACGTGGACGAAGGCCGCACCGAGCAGCACACCGCCGAGAGCCGCCCCGACCACCATGACGGAGGCTCCCTGTTCCGGTACCTCGATCAGGGCGTACGTGACCAGGGCGAGCGCCAGGGCGGCGAGCGCGGCCCCGAGCACGTCGAAGCGGCCGTGCGCGTCCGGGTCCCGGGACTCCGGTACGTGCCGCAGGGCGACGGGCAGGCAGACGGCGGCGAGCGGGAGGTTGAGCAGGAACACCCAGCGCCACCCGGGCCCGTCGACGAGCCAGCCGCCGACGAACGGCCCGACCGCGGCGCCGACCCCTCCGAGCCCGGACCAGAGCCCCACGGCGCGGGCCCGGTCGTCGGGGTGGAAACTCGCCTGGATGAGCGCGAGGGAACCGGGTGTGAGCAGGGCCCCGCCGACACCCTGGAGGGCGCGGGCCACGACGAGGACTCCCGCGTTCGGGGCCAGCCCGCAGAGCAGGGAGGCCACGGCGAACCAGACCACCCCGACGACGAACACCCGCCGCCGGCCGTACCGGTCCCCGAGGGCGCCTCCGAGCAGGATGAGCCCGGCCAGCGTGAGCATGTAGGCGTTGACGGTCCACTGCAGGGCCGCCAGGTCGGTGCCGAGGTCCTCACCGATGCGGGGCAGGGCGACGTTGATGACCGTGGAGTCGAGCAGGGCCATGCTCGACCCGAGGACGGTGGTCAGGACGACCCACCGCCCGGCAGCCGAGGCAACCCGGATCCCACCGCCACCCGCATCGTCGTCGTTCATACGAGCCAGCATCACCCGCCCTCGCCCCGGAAGCAGCCGGGAACACGGTTCAAGCCCGCCCGAGCACCAAACCAAGCCCGCCCGAGCACCCATCAAGCCCGCCCGGTGACTGAGGGCAAACGGCCCCGGGGCGACGCCCCGACGCCCCGCGCCCACCCCCTACCGCACCGCCCGCACCCCCCGCACCAACGCCGCCATCCCCGCCTCCACCTTGCTCCGCGGGCACCCCGCGTTCAGGCGGAGGAAGCCCGGCGCCCCGTACACCGCCCCCGGCATCACCGCGACCTTCTCCCGCTCTATCAGGACCCGCTGCAGCGCCTCGTCGTCCACCCCCAGGGGACGCACGTCGATCCACGCCAGGTAGCCCGCCTGCGGCGGTTCCCACGCCAGCTCCGGGAACGCCCCGTTCAGCCGCTCCGCCACCAGGGCCAGGTTCCCGGCGACGTACTCCCGGACGGCGTCGAGCCACGGCCCGCCCTCCCGGTACGCCGCGATGTGCGCGGTCAGCGACAGCACCGCCGGGGAGGCGAGGCCCTCCGCCGTCTCCATCCGGCGCAGGAATTCCGCCCGGTCCGCCGGGTCGCCGATGATCCCGTACGAGCCGGTCAGCGCCGGGAAGTTGAACGACTTCGAACCGGAGCTGATCAGCGCCCAGCGCCCGTCGCCCCCGACCCGGGTCCACGGCACGTGCCGGTGGCCGTCGTGCACGAAGTCCGCGTGGATCTCGTCGCTGATCACCGCGACCCCGTGGCGCCGGGCGAGCGCGGCCGTCTCCCGCAGCTCGGCCTCCGTCCACACCCGCCCCGTCGGATTGTGCGGCGAGCACAGCACGAGCACCTTCGCGTCGGCCCGTGCCAGCTCCCGCTCCAAGGCAGCGGCGTCCCCCACCGGCACCCCCCGCAGCTCCCGGCCGAGCCCGGTGATCGCCTTCCGGAAGCCGTCGTACGTCGGGGTGTGCACGACCACGCCGTCCCCCTCGGCCGTCCACATCTGCAGCAGCTGTGAGAGCTGGCTGAGCACGGACGGGCCGTAGACGAGCCGGCCCGTGTCGATCTCGGTGCCGTACCGGGTCGCGAACCAGTGCGCGATCGCGGACCGGAAGTCGTCCTGCTGCCAGGTCGTGTAGCCGAGCACCCCGTGGTCGAGCCGGGCCCGTAGCGCGGTCAGGACCTCGGGCGCGGTCTCGAAGTCCATGTCGGAGATGGTGAACGGCAGGAGCCCGTCCACCCCGAACCGGTCGGCGACCCCGTCCCACTGGACGCACCAGGTGCCCCGGCGGTCGATGACGGTGTCGAAGTCGTAGCGCGCAGGCGTACTCACAGCGGATTCCTCAGGGATCGGTCGGACACGGAACGGGCCCGGCACCCCCCGAAGGGGGACCGGGCCCGGGACATCCGTGCGGAGGTGCTTACTTCAGCTTGGTGCCCGTGGAACGCAGGTCGGCGCAGGCCTGCGTGACGCGCGCGGCCATGCCCGCCTCGGCGGACTTGCCCCAGCTGCGCGGGTCGTAGAACTTCTTGTTGCCGACCTCGCCGTCGACCTTCAGCACAGCGTCGTAGTTGCTGAACATGTGGTCCACGATCGGGCGGGTGAAGGCGTACTGGGTGTCGGTGTCGAGGTTCATCTTCACGACGCCGTTCTCCAGCGCGGTGGCGATCTCCTCGGCCGTGGAGCCGGAGCCGCCGTGGAAGACGAAGTCGAAGGGGGACGCCTGGCCGTACTTGGCGGCGACGCCCTCCTGGAGGTCCTTGAGGAGCTCGGGACGCAGGACGACGTTGCCCGGCTTGTAGACGCCGTGGACGTTGCCGAAGGAGGCGGCCAGCAGGTAGCGGCCCTTCTCGCCCAGGCCGAGCGCCTCGGCCGTACGCAGCGCGTCGTCGACGGTCGTGTACAGCTCGTCGTTGATCTCGTGCGTGACGCCGTCCTCCTCGCCACCGGTCGGGGTGATCTCGACCTCAAGGATGATCTTGGCGGCGGCGGCCTTGGCGAGCAGCTCCTGGCCGATGGCCAGGTTGTCCGCGAGGGTCTCGGCCGAACCGTCCCACATGTGCGACTGGAACAGCGGGTTCAGACCCTTGGCGACGCGCTCGGCGGAGACGTCGAGGAGGGGGCGGACGTACCCGTCCAGCTTGTCCTTGGGGCAGTGGTCGGTGTGCAGCGCGACGGTGACGTCGTACTTGGCGGCGACGATGTGCGCGAACTCGGCCAGGGCCACGGCGCCCGTCACCATGTCCTTGCTGTACTGGCCGCCCAGGAATTCGGCACCACCGGTGGAGATCTGGACGATGCCGTCGCTCTCCGCCTCCGCGAAGCCGCGCAGTGCAGCGTGCAGGGTCTGGGTCGACGTCACATTGATGGCCGGGTAGGCGAACTTGCCTGCCTTCGCCCGGTCGAGCATCTCGGCGTAGACCTCGGGGGTTGCGATGGGCATCTGACCGCTCCTTGGGATGTGCGGGTGTGCAGTGCTGGTCCCTGACCTGGGGGCGACGTCATCGTCGCCCCCATCTTCCCAGACTCTCGCTCCGGCTCCACCCTGCCCGTCCATCGAGATGCGCGAGGGGCGGCCGGTTTCACGTGAAACCGGCCGCCCCTCGAAGAAAGAGCAGGTCAGGAGAGGTCGAGGTCCGCGACCCCGTACACCTGCACATACGGCAGCCCGGCCTCCGCGATGGCCGAGGCCGCGCCGCGCTCCACGATCACCGCCACGGCCACCACCTCGCCGCCCGCCTCGCGCACCGCCTCGACCGCCGTCAGCGGGGAGCCGCCGGTGGTCGACGTGTCCTCGACGACGAGGCAGCGACGGCCCTTGACGTCCGTCCCCTCGATCCGGCGCTGCATCCCGTGGGCCTTCTGCGCCTTGCGGACGACGAAGGCGTCCAGGGTCTTCCCGCGCGCCGCGGAGGCGTGCAGCATCGACGTGGCGACCGGATCGGCGCCCAGCGTCAGACCGCCGACGCAGTCGTAGTCCAGCTCGGCGGTGGCATCGAGCATCATCTGGCCGACCAGCGGCGCGGCGGTGCCGTCCAGCGTGATCCGGCGCAGGTCGATGTACCAGTCGGCTTCCAGACCCGAGGAGAGAGTCACCTTGCCGTGTACCACGGCCTTGTCCTTGATCTGCTGGAGCAGCTCAGCGCGTACGTCAGTCATGTGCACGAGGGTAAGCGCTGCCGCCACCGCGCCGGTCCCACCGGTCAGAGCCGCTCCCAGCTCCACGTGGTCGTGATCTCCAGCGGCTCGATCGGGGTGACCAGCCGGGGCGCGGTGTTCAGACCGTTCGGCGGGCCCGACTGGGGCTCCACGCAGACCGCCTCCGCCTGCTCGTCGTAGATCACCACCCACTCGTCCCGGCTCTTCACCGTCAGCTCCAGCTGCTCGGGCCAGGTGAGCTTCACGTCCACGCCGTCGGGCATCCCGAAGCAGTCGTCCCAGGGGCCGGGAAGGGGATCGATCCGGCGGCCGGTCGGCAGGTGGTCGTCGCCGCGCTCCTCCTGCCAGGCGGCCTCGAAGTCGATCCGCACGTCCTGGCCCCCGGTGTTGCGGAGGAACCAGGGGTGCCACCCGGCCTGCGCCGGGAACGAGTCCCCGTACGTCTCGATGCCGAGGCGGAGCGTGAGCGAGTCCTCGGTCAGCTCGAAGGACTGCGTCACCCGGCCCTCGTACGGCCACGGTTCGGCCAGGTCGTAGAAGAAGGCGGCCTCCGCGTCGTCCTGCCGGGCGGGCTGCCAGGCGGTGTCGCGACCGGTGCCGTGGATGGCGTGCGGCGGGGAGTTCAGCGGCAGCCGGTGCAGCTCGTCACCGTTGCGGAAGCGGCCGTTCCCGGTACGGCCGCACCACGGCACCATGGGGAAACAGCCGTACCGCTCACCCTGGCGCAGCAGTTCGGTCCCCCCGATCCGGAGGCTGCTGATACGGCAGCCGTGGACGGGGTCGACGGTCAACTCGGCGTCGCCGGCGGTCAGCCGGACGTTCTTCGCAACTCTGCTCACCCCACGACACTACTGGCGCGTGGCCGTTCTCACCTCCGCCGCCGCAGGGCCCGGCCCACCACCACCGCCGAGGCGATCGCCAGGGCGGCCGCCGGAGCCGCCCAGCGCAGCGCCATGCCCGCGGCACCCGCCTCGGGCGACGGCACGGGGGCGTACCGGCCGCGCGGTGGGGCGTGGTCGACCTCCTCCGTGCTGCGGCCGATCATCGTGCGGCGGGCGTGCGCGGCCTCGGCCGGCGGGACGTCCGGCACGGTGAACTCCAGCTCCGCGGACGGGTCGAGCGAGGGCGGCGGCACGGGAGAGCCGAACACGGACTCCTGGTCGGAGGGCGACGCCTCGTCGGGGGACGCCTGGGCGTCCGCGGACGGCCGGGCATCGGGCGACGCCGGCGCGTCGGACCCCGGTGCCTCGACGGGCGGCGCTTCGTCCGGGGTGTTCCCGGGAGGCGGACCGGCAGCGGGACCCGAGTCGGAAGAGGAGGTGGGAGCGGGATCAGGGACGTCGTCCGGCGCCGGGGCGGCGGCGGGCTCCTCCCCGTCCCGCGTGGCCAGTGACTCCGTCACCAGCTGCTGGGTGAATCGGTCCAGCAGCCGGTACGCCGCAGCGAGCGCGGCCGCGCTGTCCAGCTCCACGAGGCGGCCGTCGCCGCTCGCCGACCCGCTGTACGCGATCCTCGTGCCGCCGTCCGTCTCCGTGAGCCCGACGGTCAGGGCCAGCTTCGCCCCGCCCGTGCCGCGGGCCTCCACGCCCTCCCCCGTCACGGAGAAGGTGTCATCGCCACGGGCGGCGAGCGTCAGCGCCCCGCGGTACGTGATCGTGTGGCCGTCGATCCGGATCCTGAACCGGCCCGCCAGCGGACCCGCCGACGCGTCGGCGTCCCGTTGGAGTCCTGGGACGCAGCGTGCGGCACGCACGGGATCACCCAGCGTCCGACGAAGGGACGGGACGGGAACCGGAACGAACACCTCATGCTCCATGTCTACCGAGCCTACTCAGCCCCGGCCGTCCCGTCAGCGCTTCCCCGCCCCGTACACAGCGGGGACCGCGCCGCGCCGCCCCGCCGCGCTCACGGTTCCTCCCAGTACCGCGGGTGCACCAGGGTCGAGGGCGGCACTCCCCGCAGCCGTACGCGCTCCGCCGAGCGGCCGGCCGCCAGCAGCTCCCGCTCCCCCAGCGACCGCAGCGCCGGGGCCCCGGGGCCTATGCGGAGCCGTCCCACCGCGTGCGGCGCCCCCAGGACGAACCCCCAGTCGTGCGGCGCCTCCGACGCGCCCGTGGCGCGGTCCGGGCCCGCGTCGAATCCCGTGAGACGGCCGTCGACGCGGTACGGGCGGGTCGCCAGCCCGGCCGCCCTCATCGACGCCTCCACCGTCCAGTAGGTCTCGGGCCTGCTGCTCAGCGGCCCCGCGTGGACCACCACCCGCCCGCGCGGCTCCAGGGCCTCCACGACCAGCCCGTAGAACTCCGCCGAATACAGCTTGGTGCTGGCCGTGATCCCCGGATCGGGCAGGTCCGAGACCACCACGTCGTACCGGCCCCGCGTGGCCCGCAGCCAGGTGAACGCGTCCCCCGGGACCGCGGTCAGCCGCGGATCGTCGTACGCGTGCCCGTTCAGCCCGGAGAGTGCCGGGTCCGTCCGGGCCAACCGGGTGACGGCCGGATCGAGCTCGACCACCACGACGGACTCGACGTCCGGATAGCGCAGCACCTCACGGGCGGCCAGCCCGTCGCCCCCGCCCAGGATCAGCACCCGGGCACGGGGCCCCTCCATCGCGGGGTGCACGAGCGCCTCGTGGTAGCGGTACTCGTCGCGCGAGCTGACCCGCAGGCGGCCGTCCAGATAGAGCTCGAGGGAGTCCCGTCCCTCTCCCGTGAGGACGACCTCCTGCACCTCGGTCTGCACGGCGACCCGCACCCCGTCCCCGTACACCGCGCGCCGTGCCGCCCGCTCGAAGTCGTCGACCAGGACCGTGGCCGTGGCCAGGAGGGCGATCACCGTGACGTTGACGCCGATCAGCAGCCAGCGCGCCCGGGTGCCGAGGTCACGCCGGAACACCCACAGCACCAGTGCGCCGCCCGCCGCCGCGTTGACCGCACCGGTGAACAGCGCCCCGGTCAACTGGCCCATCATCGGCAGCAGCAGGAACGGGAAGGCCAGCCCGCCGACCAGCGCGCCCACGTAGTCGGCGGCGAAGAGGTCCGCGACGGCCCCGCCCGCGTCCTGCCGGTCGACACGTTGGATCAGCGTCATCAGCAGCGGGATCTCCGCACCGATCAGGATCCCGATCGCGAGCGAGAACCCGACCAGTGCGTGGCGCGACTCCCCCAGCCAGGCGAACGAGGCGTACAGGACGAGCGCCGAGGTGCCGCCGATCAGCGCAAGGGCGGCCTCGACGAGCCCGAACCCGACAGCGGCACAGCCGCATAAACGTTTCGCGAGAAGCGACCCGATGCCCATGGCGAACACCATCACGGAGAGCACGACGGAGGCCTGCGTGACCGAGTCGCCGATCAGGTACGAGGCGAGCGCGACCAGTTCGAGCTCGTACACCAGGCCACACGCCGCGCAGATGAACACGGCCGCCAGCACGAGGAAGCGACCGGTCCTCGGCCGTACGGGAAGCCGCGCCGCGCCCCCTCGCAGCGACACCTGCTGGTCGATCATGACGCAACGTTACGTCACGAGAGGATCACCGTTTGTCACCCACAAGGGTGTAAGTGGCCCGCCCCGGACGCGCTCCGCTCCGCACCCGCCGGGCTCCGCCCGCTCACGGAACCGGTGCCGCCATGCGTGCACCGACCCGCGTCCGGGTCACCACCAACTGCCCCTCCTGCGGGTACGCGTGCCAGGTGCGCCAGCGCACCTGACCCTCCGTCACCTGCGCCAGCATCGCGGTGAAGGCGTACGGGCTGCCGGGGAACGTCCCCACGAGACCGTGCGGGTGGTCGGTCACCAGCGCGAGCAGCTCCTGCGCGCGCCCCGCGAACGAGCCCTCGGAGAGCGTCTCGACACGGGCCGCGAATTCGTACTCCCGGTCGCCCAGCCGCTTGGCGACACCGAGGGGCAGGGGCGTACTGCTGCCGGGGATGCACGCCACGGTCTCGGAGCACGTCCCGCGCTCCTCCTCCAGCAGCACCTGGTGGGAGGCGCCGAGCAGCCTCATCTGCAGCTTGGCACCGGCAAGCCGGAGGTCCAGTACGGCGAGGGCGGGCAGGGGCTCCCGCCCGAGCGCCCAGGCCAGGTCGGCGGCGCGGGTATCGGAATAGGCGGTCTGGAGGGTCGTGAGCATGGGCCGGCTCCGCAAACACACATGGACACATGGACAGGGGGCGCCCCGGTGCGGTGCACGTGGGGGCAGGGAAACGCCCGATCCGGCCCAACTCGGGTCCGAGGGCTGAATGTTCTCTACAGCGAGGAAATCATGAACTACGCCGCGCTCACAGCGTTTTTGCCCAACTTGACGTGGTTTCCATCCCCCTGGGGGCCGCACGGTTCACCTGTTCCCCGTACGGCCCAACAAAACGGTGCCCGGCGGGAGTTCGGCCCACCGGACACCTCACTGCTTCAGTGCCGTCACCGAACGCCGGTGACGCTCACGTCAGTTGCCGCCACCGCCGCAGCCACCGCCGCCACCGCAGGACGAGCCGCCGCCGCAGGAGTGCCCGCCGGAATGACCGGACCCGCTGTCGCCGGCCCACCAGCTGCCCCCGTCGGAACCGCCGGAGCCGCCGCTGTCGGAGCTCCGGCGCCCCCCACGCCGGCTGCGCCCCGCCAGCGGCTTCCTCCGGCCGGCCGACCCCGACACCAGGGCTCCCACGCCCGCACACACCAGCACGATGAACACGATGAAG
The DNA here is from genome assembly GCF_036345975.1 of Streptomyces clavifer. Lineage (NCBI taxonomy): Bacteria > Bacillati > Actinomycetota > Actinomycetes > Kitasatosporales > Streptomycetaceae > Streptomyces > Streptomyces clavifer. The sequence goes on from NZ_CP107793.1 coordinate 3,578,475, forward strand.
ATGAACAGGTCCACCGACCTCACATCCTTCTCTTCCCCCGAAGCGAGGTCCCCGCTTCTTTCGTGCCAGGGGGATTCCCTCGCCGCTCCGGGGCCAAAGCAGACTTGAGCAACTCCAGAGCTTCGGCCCAGGATGGCGCCCATGACACAGGGACGACCGCTGCTCAACCGCCGCCTCGCCGAGTTCGGAACGACGATCTTCGCCGAGATGACGGCGCTCGCCGTACGGACCGGATCGATCAACCTCGGCCAGGGCTTCCCCGACACGGACGGCCCCGACGAGATCCGCGAGGCCGCCGTCCGGGCCCTGCGCGCCGGCCACGGCAACCAGTACCCACCGGGCCCCGGGGTGCCCGAGCTGCGCACCGCCGTCGCGGAGCACCAGCAGCGGCGCTACGGGCTGGTCTACGACCCCGACACCGAGGTCCTCGTCACCACGGGCGCCACGGAGGCCGTCGCAGCCGCCCTGCTGGCCCTCCTGGAACCCGGTGACGAGGTCGTCGCCCTGGAGCCGTACTACGACTCGTACGCCGCCTGCATCGCCATGGCGGGCGGCACCAGGGTCCCCGTCACGCTGCACCCCCACGACGGGGCCTACCGGCTCGACCTCGACGAGCTCCGCGCCGCCGTCAACCCCCGCACCCGCCTGATCCTCCTGAACACCCCGCACAACCCCACCGGCACCGTGCTGACCCGCGACGAACTGTCCGCCGTCGCCGAGCTCGCCCGCGAGCGCGACCTCCTCGTCGTCACCGACGAGGTCTACGAGCACCTGGTCTTCGAGGGCGAGCACATCCCGCTCGCCTCGTTCCCCGGCATGCGCGAGCGCACGGTCACCATCAGCAGCGCGGGCAAGACCTTCTCGTTCACCGGCTGGAAGGTCGGCTGGATCACCGCGAGCCCGGAGCTGGTCACCGCGGTCCGCTCCGCCAAGCAGTTTCTGACGTACGTCTCCGGCGGGCCGCTGCAGTACGCGGTCGCCGAGGCCCTGTGCCTGCCCGACAGCTACTTCGACGCGCTGCGCGCGGACCTCCGCGCCAAGCGGGACCTGCTGAGCACCGGCCTCGCCGAGGCCGGTTTCGGGGTCTACGAGCCCGCCGGGACGTATTTCGTCACCACCGACATCCGCCCGCTGGGCGGCGAGCAGGACGGCCTCGCGTTCTGCCGGGCGCTGCCCGAGCGGTGCGGGGTCGTCGCCGTCCCGAACGCGGTCTTCTACGACCACCGCGACCAGGGCGCGCCCTTCGTCCGCTTCGCGTTCTGCAAGCGCACGGAGGTACTCACGGAGGCGGTCAGCCGCCTGAAGGGCCTCGCCATGCGCTGAGACCGTCCGGAACAGGAAGAAGCCCGGCCCGGGCGGCGGTCGTGATGACGCCGCCCCGGGCCGGGCTGCCGTGCCGCGGGGCCGATCAGGCCTCGGGGGAGGCCTCCGTGGGCGTGTCGCCCCCGGTCTTCTCGGCGGGCTCCAGGCCCAGACGCTCGACGAGCCACTTGTCGAACTCGATCGAGGCGCGCACCCAGCTGACCGTCGAGGAGACGAAGTGCTCCAGGCTGACGCCGGTGCCGATGAGCATCTGCGCCTCACCGATCAGCCGGACGGACGCCGCGGCACCCTCCTCACCCTCGTGGGCGTGCGTGTAGACCTTGGGCCACAGGGTGCGGCGGTTCCAGTCGTCGATCGCGTCGAGCAGCACGGCGCGCTGGTCCACGGCGTGCGGCCGGTCGTAGAACGTGCGCACCGAGAAGACCTGCTGCTCCTCCTCGCCGCGGAACATGAAGTACGTGCGGAACTCTTCCCACGGCGCGGCGAGGTCGCCCTCGTCGTCGACGACGTACTTCAGCTCCATCTGCTCGAGAAGCTGCTTGACCAGGTCCTGGTCAGGGACGACGGGGCCCTCGGGTCCTGTCGGCTGCGGCTCGGACTGGCCCCCGAAGTTGGGAATCGAGGACGGATCGATAGACATCGCTGGGTACTCCTGTGGATCGCTCGTGGTTTCCTGCCATCGACCCTAGCCCCGATCGGTGTCCAGTAGTCCTACGCCCTCAGGGGAATCGTCCCGGCGCCGGTCTGCCTGGCCCGTGCCCAGGAGACCGCGACCATGATCGCGCAGAGTGTTCCGACGAGCCCGGCCCCGCCGATCGTCAGGGCCGAGGACCCGGACAGCTGGGCCGCCAGCCCGCCCGCCGCGACGCCGATGCCCTGCATGGCCGTCAGCCCCGACCTGGCGAGTCCCAGCGCCTGGCCGCGCTGGTCGGCGGGGGTGAGCAGGACGAAGGTGGCTCCGGCGGTGATCTGGTAGGCCGAGCAGATGCCCGACACCAGCAGCACCAGCAGGGCGACCCCCACACCGGGGCCCGCCCAGTAGACGAGCAGGGGAAGATTCGCACCCACGGCCAGCGGCCCGAGCAGTTGGCGGCGCCGCTCGTCGCCCACGGACGCCCGCCCCAGGAGCGCGGCACCCAGCACCATGCCCGTGGGGTGCGCGGCGAGCAGGAGCCCCACCGACGCGGCACTCGCTCCGGCCTCCTCCGCGAAGGGTGCGGCGAGCCCCTCCGGCAGCACGATGAACCCGGCGAGCCAGCCGAGCGCGACCAGCGAACGCAGCCGGGGGTCCGACCAGATCAGTGCCGCCGCGCTCCGTACCTGGGTGTGCATCCGCTTCGGCCGCGCGTCGGCGCCGGCGTCCACAGGCCGGGCCTTCACGCCCACCCTGATCAGGACCGCTGAGATCAGGAACGTCACCGCGTTCAGTCCCAGAGAGACGTGACTGCCGAGCCATACGACGAGCACACCGCCGACGGCGAAGCCGACCAGCTGCCCGGACTGGTGCGTGATCATGATGACCCGCTGTCCGCGCTCGTAGAGGCGCTCGCCCAGGACGGCGGGCATCAGGGCCCCCTGCGAGGCGCCGAACGGGGCCTCGGCGAGCTGTGCGAGCACCAGCAGACCCGCCAGCAGCGGCAGCGGTGTACCGGGCAGAGCCATCAGCCCGACGAGGACGGCACGCACGAGGTCGCAGCCGATCATGACCGTGCGCCGGGGAAAGCGATCCGCCAGTCCGGTCAGGAGCACCCCGGACAGCAGGGCCGGCAGGCTCGTCAGGGCGTAGGTCGCCGCTGTCCAGCCGGCCGACTCGGTACGTTCGAAGACCAGGAGCGACAGCGCCACCCGCGCCAGCTGGTCACCCAGGACCGACTGCGCGAGGGCTGCCCACAGAGTACGAAATTCGCTGAGGCGAATCAGACTGTCGCTTCTGCAACCATTCGACTCCGCACATATATCACCGGGTTTTCGATCCGTCATGCGCGTACCATACCGGCCACCGAATTAACCAGACCGCGCCCGGACGCCAGGAATTAGGGTCCGGAGTGTCCCGATATCGAGCAGCGGCCAGGGCCCCGGGAGGGCGCCGATCGACCGCGTCCGAGCGTGGCGATATGTACCGTCCGGATACAAATGACAGCGGGCGGACCGCCCACATCTGCCATTCGGCCACGGTATGTAAATTTTCGGCTCGATTTCGCAGCGGGTTCTGCGGGGGAAGGACTCGATAAGCCTTCACAGATGACGGATGGGTAATGCACCCATCAATGCGACGACTTCCGGCACACGTGTGCCCCCGGCCGGGACACGAAACTGTCCGGCCAGGGGCCACACGGGTGGTCCGGCGAGGGCTAGAGGGTCTTGCCGGTGGGTACCTCCGCGGGGGTGGTCCCGCTGCGGGACGCCGCCCCCACGAGGAGACCGTCCCCGGCACGGTCCACCCGCACCGTGTCCCCGTCCTTGACCTCGCCCGCGAGGATCTCCTTCGCGAGCCGGTCGCCGATCGCGGTCTGGATCAGCCGCCGCAGCGGCCGGGCGCCGTACGCCGGGTCGTTGCCCTCCTCGGCCAGCCAGGCCAGGGCGTCCGGAGTCACGTCGAGGGTGATCCGCCGGTCGGCGAGGCGGCCGGCGAGGCGGGCGACCTGGAGGCCCGCGATGTGGGCGAGCTCGTCACCGGACAGGGCGGAGAAGACGACCAGGTCGTCGAGCCTGTTGAGGAACTCCGGCTTGAAGGACGCCCGCACGGCCGTCAGGACCTGCTCCTTCTTGACCTCGGGCTCGGTCAGCGGGTCGACCAGGAACTGGCTGCCCAGATTCGACGTGAGGACCAGGATGGTGTTGCGGAAGTCCACCGTCCGGCCCTGCCCGTCGGTGAGCCGGCCGTCGTCGAGGACCTGGAGCAGGACGTCGAAGACCTCGGGGTGGGCCTTCTCCACCTCGTCCAGCAGCACGACGCTGTACGGGCGGCGGCGGACCGCCTCCGTGAGCTGGCCGCCCTCCTCGTAGCCGACGTAGCCGGGCGGCGCACCGACCAGGCGGGCGACGCTGTGCTTCTCGCCGTACTCGCTCATGTCGATGCGGATCATGGCCCGCTCGTCGTCGAAGAGGAAGTCCGCGAGGGCCTTGGCCAGCTCGGTCTTGCCGACACCGGTCGGGCCGAGGAACAGGAACGAGCCGGTGGGACGGTCGGGGTCGGCGATGCCCGCTCGGGTGCGGCGCACCGCGTCGGACACGGCTCGCACGGCCTCGGACTGGCCGATCAGGCGCCTGCCCAGCTCGGACTCCATCCGCAGGAGCTTCTGCGTCTCGCCCTCCAGGAGGCGACCGGCCGGAATGCCGGTCCACGCCCCGACGACATCGGCGATGTCGTCCGGGCCGACCTCCTCCTTGACCATCGTGTCCACGGCAGCCTCCTGCTCGGCCTCAGCGGCTTCCGCCAGCTCGCGCTCCAGGCCGGGGATCTCCCCGTACAGCAGCTTGGACGCGGTGTCGAAGTCGCCGTCGCGCTGGGCGCGCTCGGCCTGGCCGCGGAGTTCGTCGAGCCTCTCCTTGAGCTCGCCGACGCGGTTGAGGCCCTGCTTCTCCTTCTCCCAGCGGGCGGTGAGGCCGCGCAGCTCCTCCTCCTTGTCGGCGAGGTCGCGGCGGATCTTCTCCAGGCGCTGCTTGGAACCCTCGTCCGTCTCGTTCTTGAGCGCCAGCTCCTCCATGTGCAGCCGGTCGACGGACCGCTGGAGCTCGTCGATCTCCAGCGGGGAGGAGTCGATCTCCATGCGCAGCCGGGAGGCGGCCTCGTCGACCAGGTCGATGGCCTTGTCGGGGAGGAAGCGGGAGGTGATGTAGCGGTCGGAGAGGGTCGCGGCGGCCACCAGCGAGGAGTCGGCGATCTGGACCTTGTGATGGGCCTCGTAGCGGCCCTTGAGGCCGCGCAGGATCGCGATGGTGTCCTCGACGGACGGCTCGGCGACCAGGACCTGCTGGAAGCGGCGCTCCAGGGCGGGGTCCTTCTCGATGCGCTCGCGGTACTCGTCCAGGGTGGTGGCACCGACCATGCGGAGCTCACCGCGGGCGAGCATCGGCTTGAGCATGTTGCCCGCGTCCATGGCGGAGTCGCCGCCGGCGCCCGCCCCCACGACGGTGTGCAGCTCGTCGATGAAGGTGATGATCTGGCCGTCGCTCTCCTTGATCTCGGAGAGGACGGTCTTGAGCCGCTCCTCGAACTCGCCGCGGTACTTGGCACCCGCGACCATCGCGCCGAGGTCCAGGGAGACGAGCCGCTTGTTCCTCAGGGACTCCGGGACGTCGCCCTTGACGATGCGCTGCGCGAGCCCTTCGACGACGGCCGTCTTGCCGACGCCGGGCTCCCCGATGAGCACGGGGTTGTTCTTCGTGCGCCGCGACAGCACCTGCACGACGCGGCGGATCTCCTGGTCACGGCCGATGACCGGGTCCAGCTTGCCCTCGCGCGCGGCAGCCGTGAAATCCGTACCGAACTTCTCCAGGGCCTTGTACTGGCCCTCGGGGTCGGGAGTGGTCACCCGGCGCCCTCCCCTGCTCTTCTCGAATGCGTCCAGCAGCTTCTTGGCGCCGGCTCCCTGCCCGTCGAGGATCTCACCGCTGCGGCCGCCCTTCGCCGCGACGGCGATCAGCAGGTGCTCGGTGGAGAGGTAGTCGTCCCCGAGCTCCTTCGCCCGCTGGGCGGCGTCGGAGATGACGGCGAGCAGCTCACGGTTGGGCTGGGGCGGTGCGACGGTCGATCCGGTAACGCTGGGCAGCGTACCCAGCAGCCGTTCGGTCTCGGCACGCACGGCCGCCTGGTCGGCGTCGACCGCGGCCAGCAGGTCGACGATGTTCGCGTTGTCCTCGCCCTCGAGCAGTGCGAGCAGCAGATGCGCGGGGGTCAGATCGGGGTGTCCGTCCTTGACGGCCCTGCCGGTGGCCGCGTTGAGGGCGTCCCGGCTCCTGTTGGTCAGCTCGGCGTCCACGGGCGCTGTCTCCTCCTCGTTCTGGTGCTTCACGGAACCATGACTCGCACAACGGGTACAAAGTTGAGTCTATTCCACTCAAGCCTGAACGCACACCTCCGCACGCCGGCCGCTCACCTCCGGACACGCGCCGCACACCCCGCCACGCGCACCGCGGCCCCCGTCTCTAGGCTGACCCCATGCCCGACGTACGCAACCCCGGCCCCGAATACCTCGCCTTCTGGCGGGAGCGCCATGTCTGCACCCTGACGACCCTCCGGCCCGACGGCACCCCGCACGTGGTGCCCGTCGGCGTGACGTACGACCCGGAGACCCTGCTCGCCCGCGTCATCACCGACAAGCACAGCAGGAAGGTCGCGCACATCCTGGCCGCCGGCCCGGAGGGGGCACGGGTCGCGGTCTGCCAGATGCAGGGACGCCGCTGGGCGACCCTGGAGGGCCGCGCGGCAGTGCGCACGGAGGCGGAGCAGGTGGAGGACGCGGTACGCCGTTACGCGGAGCGGTACGAGCGCACTCCGGCACACAATCCCGACAGGATCGTCATCGAGATCGCCGTGGACCGGGCGCTCGGCAGAGGCTGACCCGCGTCCGGACAGCACAACGGCGCCATCGTGTTCAGGTCACGATGGCGCCGCTGTGTGGGGGAAGTGCCCGAACGATCTGGAACGACGGGGGAATCGTTCAGGCACTGCGGGGGGTGGCGGAAATGGCTTCTTGTTCGAACAGCTCGTGGTCACGCTGATCGAGATTGACGAAAATCATGCCGTACCTCACGGCACAGCGGACCGGTTGCGGAGCGCCACGGGGCCGGCGAAGACAGCGATAGGCGCGGATATCGTCATCCGTTTCCATCACGACGACAATCGGTTCTCCGAACAGGGTGACCATCAACGAATCGCCCTGGCGGGTAAGTGCCGTGAGCAGATCGATGAAATGCCACCCTGAGCGATAGGCCGTGGCCATCTCCCGCCGGAAAGTGCGGTCGTCCGGTGGGGTGGTCATGCCGCAGTGCCGGTCGGAGCCGCACCCCACGTGATGTCACCGGATGCCGCGCCCCAGGTGATGTCACCCGAGCCCGCACCCCACGTGATGTCACCGGATGCCGCACCCCACGTGATGTCACCCGAGCCCGCACCCCACGTGATGTCACCGGGAACGACCGTCGCCTGCTCGGCCGGCGCAGTCCCCCCGGCGATGTCGTGGACACCCAACGCGCCGTAGGCCAGGGCCCCCACGAAAGCTGTGGCAAGCACCGAGCGAAGCATTCGCTTAGACATTTCGGCTTCGTCCTCACTTGATGGATTCATCTCCCCCGCACTCAAGACGATGTCTCACGCGGACACGCAAGCACCACTGGATCGATGCATCATGTTCTTGCACGTACAGGAACATGGGGGGTGGAGATATGGATACAAGTGACTCAAAAGGTTCACATCGGCACGGGATCACCGAACTGTGCGATGCGGGACAGCACCTCTATGCAAGTGCATTGCGGTCCGGTCGCATACCGCGATCGGAGGTGGAGCCCGCTCCGTGCCTGATGGACTTCGCCCTGCTCCACCCCGACCCGGACGACGCCGACTGGCTACGCCCCGTGCCGCCCTCGGCGGCCCTCGCCCAGCGGCTGCACCCCATCGAGAGGGAGATCCAGGAGCGCAGACGCCACTCCCTGCAGCTGACCGAGTCCTTCGAGCCGTTCATGGACATCAGCGCGCAGGATCCGCCGACGACGCACGCCATCACCGTGCTCGAGGGCGGCACGCGCATCAACGCGGCCATCGACGTGGCCACCGCGGAGTGCCGCACCGAAGTGCTCACCGTGCAGCCCGGAGGCGCCCGGAGCGAGGACATCCTCAGCAAGGGGCTGGAGCGCGGCACGGCCGTGGTGAACCGCGGCGTCAGCATCCGGACGCTCTACCAGCACACGGTCCGCCATCATCACGGAACCTTCGCCTACGCGGAACGGCTCGCCGAAGGTGTGGAGATCCGCACCCTCGAGGAGCTCGTGCAACGCATGCTCATCTTCGACCGCACGGTCGCCTTCATCCCCGCACAGGACGACCTGACGGTCGCGCTGGAGCTCCGGCACCCGGGCCTCGTCTCCTATCTGATCGCCGTCTTCGAGCAGCTCTGGCAACGCGCCACCCCCCTGCTGGAGGACGTCCCGTACACCCCGACCCCCGCAGGGATCAGCGGAGTCCAGCGCTCCATCGCCCAACTGCTGGTCGAGGGACACGTGGACGACTCCATAGCCCGCAGGCTCGGCATGAACGTCCGCACGTGCCGTGCGCACATCGCCAAGCTCAACGCGGCTCTCGGAAGCGGCAGTCGGGCGCAGCTCGGCTACCTCATCTCACAGTCGGGCATCCTGGACCGGAAAAGCTGACGGCGGTGTCCCGTTCGCACGAGGCGTCGCCACCCGATGACGGGCGGACTCCACCCGGCATTCGGGCAGAGCCCCCGGAGCACGGCACACCCACACTCCACCCGGCCACTAGGCTCGCGCCACCGGCAACTTGTTGCAGTGCACAGAGCGGGGGGCTCCCAGATGGGGACAGAAACGGCGCAACCGCCGCACCGCCACGGGCCGAGAGAGCTCTGCGCTCCCGGACTCGCGCTGTACGAACGGGCACTGCGCCAGGGGCGGATCGCCCGTTCGGACCTCGCCGCCGCACCGTGCCTCACCGACGCCGCGCTGGTCCAGGCCGATCCCTGGGACGAGGCCTGGCTGCGCCCCGTACCGCCGTCCGCGGCCCTGGCCCGTCTGCTGCAGCCGCTCACACGTGAGATAGACGAACGCATCGAGCGGACGCTCGAACTGACCCGTTCACTGGCGCCGCTGACCGCCATAGCCAACGGTGACCCCCATCTGGCCATCACCATGCTGGAAGGCCCCGAGGCGATACGGACGGCCATCCAGGACGCCACCTCCCAGGCCACGGACGAGGTCCTCACGGCACAGCCGGGGAGCACCCGGCCCCAGGGCACCCTCCGGACGGCCCTGGACAACGCCGTGACGGTCATCGCCCGGGGCGCCGGGCTCCGTCACATCTACCAGCACCCGGCGCGCTACAGCAGCCAGGTCAGGGACTACCTCAGCAAGGTGCCCCCGGAGGCCCTCCAGGTGCGGACCACCGAGCTGACCGTGGAGCGGCTCCTCATCTTCGACCGCACGGTGGCCTTCATCCCCGCCACTCCCGACCGCAGCTCGGCACTGCAGATCCGGCACCCCGCGCTGGTCCGCTATCTCGTCCAGGTCTACGAGGTCCTCTGGGCGCAGGCCACGCCCTTCACCCAGCACCTCCCGACGACCGCCCCCGGGGTCCGGGTGACCGCCGTCCAGCAGAGCATCGCCCGGCTCCTCAGCCAGGGCCACGTCGACGACGTCGTGGCCCGCAAGCTCGGCATCAGCGTCCGCACCTGCCGCTCCCACGTCGCCAAGCTCATGCAGACCCTGGGCGCCACCAGCCGCACCCACCTCGGTGCCCTGATCGTGCAGTCCGGCATCGTGGACACCGCCGCGAGCACACGGACAGGGCCCGCCCCGGAGTGACGCACTCCGGGGCGGGCCCTGTCCGGCCGACTCAGTCCGGCCGGCTCAGTCCGTCGGCCTCTTCGGGCGCCAGACGACCAGCGCGCTGGTCTGCTGCACGTCCTGGTACGGCACCAGGTCACGCCGGTAGGAGGCGTGCACCTGGGCCTCGCGCTGCTGCATGGCCACGGCCGCGCCGTCCACCGCCGCCGAGAGCTCGGCGACGCGCTGCTGGAGCGCGGCGACCTGGTTCTCGAGCTCGATGATGCGCTTGATGCCCGCCAGGTTGATGCCCTCGTCCTGCGACAACTGCTGCACCGTGCGGAGCAGTTCGATGTCGCGGGCCGAGTAGCGCCTGCCCCGCCCGGCCGTGCGGTCGGGCGAGACCAGCCCGAGGCGGTCGTACTGGCGCAGTGTCTGCGGGTGCAGGCCCGAGAGCTGGGCCGCGATCGAGATCACGTACACCGGTGATTCATCGGTCAGCTGGTACGGATTGCGTCGACGGCCGTCCATCTCAAGCTCCCTTCGCAGCCTGGAACAGCTCCGCCCGCGGGTCCTCCCCCGCGGTCGCCTTCCGGTAGGCCTCCAGCGCTTCCTGAGCGTCCGCGCCGAGATCCTTGGGTACGGCCACCTCGACGGTGACGAGGAGGTCGCCCCGGGTGCCGTCCTTGCGCACGGCGCCCTTCCCGCGAGCCCGCATGGTACGCCCGTTCGGCGTGCCCGCCGGCAGTTTCAGGGTGACCGGGGGTCCGCCGAGCGTGGGCACCTTCACCTCGCCGCCGAGCGCCGCCTCCGTGAAGGTGACGGGCACGGTGACCGTGAGGTTGTCCCCCTTGCGGCCGAACACCGGGTGCGCGTCGACGTGGACGACGACGTAGAGATCGCCGGCCGGTCCGCCCCGCTCGCCCGGGCTGCCCTTGCCACGCAGCCGGATCCGCTGGCCGTCCAGCACCCCGGCCGGAATCCGGACCTGCATGGTGTGCGCCGACTTCGCCCGGCCGCTGCCCTTGCAGACCTCGCAGGGGTCCTGGGCGATCAGGCCCCGGCCCTTGCAGTCCACGCAGGGGTCCGTGAGCGAGAATCCGCCACCGCTGCCGCGCGACACCTGACCGGTGCCGACACAGGTCGGGCAGACCCTCGGGGTGCCGTTCTTGTCGCCGGTGCCCGAACAGGCCTTGCAGGGGGCCTGGCTGGACATCCGCAGCGGGACGGTGGCCCCGTCGACGGCCTCGGTGAAGCTGAGCGTCACCTCGGACTCGATGTCCTGGCCGCGGCGCGGCTGGACACGGGTGCCCGTGCCGCCCCGGTTGAACAGTCCCCCGAAGACGTCTCCCAGGCCGCCGCCACCGGCGCCGAAGCCGCCGGCTCCGCCGCCCTGGCCACCACCCGGGGCACCGCCGAAGAGGTCGCCCAGGTCGAAGTTGAAGTTGCCGCCCGCGCCGCCGGGACCCGCCCGGAAGCCTCCGTTGCCGAAGAGCGCGCGCGCCTCGTCGTACTCCTTGCGCTTCTTGGGGTCACCGAGGATGTCGTTCGCCTCGGAGATCTCCTTGAAGCGCTCCTCCGCCTTCGCGTCACCCTTGTTGGCGTCCGGGTGGAACTCGCGTGCGAGCTTCCGGTACGCCTTCTTGACCTCGGCGTCGGTGGCGTCCTTGGGGACGCCGAGAACCTTGTAGTAGTCCTTCTCGACGAAGTCCTTCGTACTCATCGACGTCCCTCCTTCCGGACGATCGGCCGTGCGGCCGGCCCCGTGGCCGGCCGCACGCCCCGTCGGTGTTCACCGCAGTGGTCGGACTGGACGTCAGACCTCTTCGGTGCCACCGCTCTCCTCGTCGTCTGTCTGCTCTTCCTTCGCGGCCGCGGGCGTGGCACCCGGCTGCGGTTCCGCCACGGCCACCCGCGCGGGGCGGATGGTGCGCTCCCCGATGCGGTACCCCGGCTGCAGAATCGCCACGCAGGTCGTCTCGGTGACGTCCGGCGCGTACGAGTGCATCAGGGCCTCGTGGATCGTCGGGTCGAAGGGCTCGCCCTCCTTGCCGAACTGCTGGAGGCCCAGCTTTGCGGCCACCGTCTCCAGCGATTCGCCGACCGACTTGAAGCCGCCGACGAGCTCGTTGTGCTCCCGCGCGCGGCCGATGTCGTCGAGCACGGGCAGGAGGTCGGACATGAGGCCCGCGACGGCGAGCTCCTTGACCGTGACCCTGTCCCGCTCCACGCGGCGGCGGTAGTTCTGGTATTCGGCCTGGAGCCGCTGGAGGTCCGCCGTGCGCTCGCTGAGCGCGGTACGGACCTGGTCCAGCTGAGCTGTCAGAGCCGCTGTCTGCTGTACGTCCCCGGCCGGGGCCGCCGCCTCCTCCTCGGAGGGGGTGGCGGCCTTCGGCTCGACTTCGTCGGAACTGGCGCCGGAGGGGACGTCAGGCTTCTCGTCGAAGCCCGGAGTCTCCTCGGTCACGCCGCACCGCCCTTGGTGTCCTTCTCGTCGTCGACGATCTCGGCGTCGACGACGTCGTCGTCGGCCTTCGCGCCGGCGCCGCCCTGGGCGTCCGCACCCGGCGTCGCACCGTCGGCCTGGGTGTTGGCGTACATCGCCTGGCCCAGCTTCTGGGAGACGGCCGCGACCTTCTCGGTGGCGGTACGGATCTCGGCGGTGTCCTCGCCCTTGAGCTTCTCCTTCAGCTCGGTGAGCGCGGTCTCCACCTCCGTCTTCACGTCGCCGGGAACCTTGTCCTCGTTGTCCTTGAGGAACTTCTCCGTCTGGTAGACGAGCTGCTCGCCCTGGTTGCGCGACTCGGCGGCCTCGCGGCGGCGGTGGTCCTCGTCCGCGTACTGCTCGGCCTCTTCACGCATCCGGTTGACCTCGTCCTTCGGCAGCGAGGAGCCACCGGTGACGGTCATCTTCTGCTCCTTGCCGGTGCCGAGGTCCTTGGCAGCGACGTGCATGATGCCGTTGGCGTCGATGTCGAACGCGACCTCGATCTGCGGCACACCGCGCGGGGCCGGCGGCAGGCCGGTGAGCTCGAACATCCCGAGCTTCTTGTTGTACGCCGCGATCTCGCGCTCGCCCTGGTAGACCTGGATCTGCACGGACGGCTGGTTGTCCTCGGCCGTCGTGAAGATCTCGGAGCGCTTGGTCGGGATCGTGGTGTTGCGCTCGATGAGCTTGGTCATGATCCCTCCCTTGGTCTCGATACCGAGGGACAGCGGGGTCACGTCGAGGAGCAGGACGTCCTTGACCTCGCCCTTGAGGACACCGGCCTGGAGCGAGGCGCCGATGGCGACGACCTCGTCCGGGTTCACACCCTTGTTGGCGTCCTGGCCGCCCGTGAGCTCCTTGACGAGCTCGGCGACGGCCGGCATACGGGTCGAGCCACCGACGAGGACGACGTGGTCGATCTCGGAGAGCTGGATGCCCGCGTCCTTGACGACGTTGTGGAACGGCGTCTTGCAGCGCTCCAGCAGATCGGCGGTCAGCTGCTGGAACTGCGAGCGCGTGAGCTTCTCGTCCAGGTGCAGCGGGCCCTCGGCCGACGCCGTGATGTACGGGAGGTTGATCGTGGTCTCGGTCGAGGACGAGAGCTCGATCTTCGCCTTCTCCGCGGCCTCGCGGAGACGCTGGAGAGCCATCTTGTCCTTGGACAGGTCCACGCCGTGCCCGTTGGCGAACTGCTTCACCAGGTGGTCGACGACGCGCTGGTCCCAGTCGTCACCACCGAGGTGGTTGTCACCGTTGGTGGCCTTCACCTCGACGACGCCGTCACCGATCTCCAGGAGGGACACGTCGAAGGTGCCGCCACCGAGGTCGAAGACGAGGATCGTCTGGTCGTCCTTGTCGAGCCCGTACGCCAGCGCGGCGGCCGTCGGCTCGTTGACGATGCGCAGGACGTTGAGGCCCGCGATCTCACCGGCCTCCTTCGTCGCCTGGCGCTCGGAGTCGTTGAAGTACGCCGGGACGGTGATGACCGCGTCGGCGACCTTCTCGCCCAGGTACGCCTCGGCGTCGCGCTTCAGCTTCTGCAGGATGAAGGCGCTCATCTGCTGCGGGTTGAAGTTCTTGCCGTCGAGCTCGATCTTCCAGTCAGTGCCCATGTGGCGCTTGACCGAACGGATCGTCCTGTCGACGTTCGTCACTGCCTGGCGCTTGGCGACCTCGCCGACGAGCACCTCGCCGTTCTTGGCGAAGGCGACGACGGACGGCGTGGTCCTGGCGCCTTCGGCGTTGGTGATGACGGTGGGCTCGCCGCCTTCGAGAACGCTGACGACGGAGTTAGTCGTGCCCAGGTCGATGCCGACCGCACGTGCCATTTCGATTCCTCCAACTGACTACTTGAGTGGATCTGACTCAAGGATGCATGACACCAGCCCCGGAGTCAAAGGACCTGAGCCACATCGACTCAACTAAGGTGCTCACACCCATCCTGAGCTGGTCTTTTATCTTGCTCATACGCTGCTGTGGCCGACTCGACCGGACGCCGCACCCGCGACACCCCGCACTCCCGTCGCGCCACACACCCCCGACCCACCATCGCATCGTGGGATCGTTCTGTCACAAAATGCAGCGAGACGGTCATAACGGCACGTCATGGATCCCGGGCAGGTGCGATGCAGCACGCGAAGCAGACCGCGGTACACAGGACCACGCACCCCGCCGCGACGCTCGCCGCGCAGGCGGCCTCACGCGCCGCCGAACTGGTCATGACCCGCCTGGCCGCCACGACGGTCAAACGGAGTCTGGACCTGGCACTCGGCTCCGTCCTGCTGGTCCTGGCCGCCCCCGCGCTCGCCCTCGGCGCGCTCGCCCTCACACTCAGGGCGGGCCTGCGACCCGGAGGCGTACTGAGCCGCGAGATCCGCACGGGCCTCGGCGGCCGCACCTTCGAGCTGCGCTCACTACGGACCCGGAGGCTCCGGCTCGACCTGCTGTCCCGGCTGCCCCACGTCGTACGGGGGGAGCTCTCGCTCGTCGGCCCGGCCCCGCGGGCGCCCGACGATCCGGAGGTCTGCGGTCCCGCCGCCGGCCGCTGGCGGCGGGAGGTCCGCCCGGGCCTGACCGGCCTGGCCCAGGTGCGCGCCCGCTCCGGAATGCCGTGGGACGAACCCGCCCTGCTCGACGCGCACTACGCGGAGCATCATGGGACAGGCCTCGACCTGGTGATCCTGGCGCAGTCCGTACACATTCCGATGCGTGCGGCACTGCGTGGAGTGGCCCACCCGGGAAAGGCTCACCTGAGCGACACAGATCACCGCCTGCCCGGCTACAGCGTGGCGGAATAAGTGGATAGTGTCAGCACAGACTGATTAAGTTACTGCTTAGTAATCGCTTGTACGTGCTGGATCCCACCCTCGCAGGCCCGAGGAGCCCCCAAATGCAACTCGCCGCGATCATCGTGTCGCTGGTGCTGACCGTCGTCGGCGTTGCGCTCATCGCCCGAGCCGTCGCGCAGATCTACCGGTTCGTCCGCATCGGACAGCCGGTCCCGGCAGGCAGCCGCACCGACAACCCCAAGCAGCGCACGATCACCCTGGCCAAGGAGTTCCTCGGCCACACCCGGATGAACCGGTGGGGCATCGTCGGCTTCGCCCACTGGTTCGTCGCCATCGGCTTCCTGACGCTGCCACCGACCCTGCTCCAGGCGTACGGGCAGCTCTTCCAGGCCGACTGGGTGCTGCCGATCGTCGGCGGCTGGCTGCCGTTCGAGATGTACATCGAGTTCATCGGCATCATGACCGTGCTCGGTATCGTCACGCTGATGGCCATCCGGCTGCTGAACCTGCCCTCGCGGGCCGGCCGCAAGTCGCGCTTCACCGGCTCGATCGCCTGGCAGGCGTACTTCGTCGAGTACATCATCCTGATCATCGGCCTGGCCATCCTGACCCTGCGCGGTCTCGAGGGCGCGATCCACCACGTCGACGGCTACGAGGCCTCGTACTTCGTCTCGTATCCCCTGGTGCTCGCCTTCAAGGGGCTCGCGGTCGGCACGCTCCAGAACCTCATCTACTTCACCGCCATGATCAAGATCGGCACCTCGCTGATCTGGATGATCACGGTCTCGCTCAACACCAACATGGGTGTCGCCTGGCACCGCTTCCTCGGCTTCCCGAACATCTGGTTCAAGCGGAACGCCGACGGAGAGGTCGCGCTCGGCGCGCTCCAGCCCATGACGTCGGGCGGCAAGGAGATCGACTTCGAGGACCCGGGCGAGGACGACACCTTCGGTGTGTCCCAGGTCGAGCAGTTCTCCTGGAAGGGCATCCTCGACTTCTCCACGTGCACCGAGTGCGGTCGCTGCCAGTCGCAGTGCCCCGCCTGGAACACGGGCAAGCCGCTCTCCCCGAAGCTCCTGATCATGTCCCTGCGCGAGCACGCGCACGCCAAGGCCCCGTACCTGCTGGCCGGCGGCGGCAAGGACATGGAGGGTAACGAGCAGGCGAGCGAGGAACAGCTCAAGGACGTCCCCGCCGCCGCCCTCGCGGAGGCCGAACGCCCCCTCATCGGCACCGCCGAGGAGAACGGCGTCATCGACCCGGACGTGCTGTGGTCCTGCACCACCTGCGGTGCGTGCGTGGAGCAGTGCCCGGTCGACATCGAGCACATCGACCACATCGTCGACATGCGCCGCTACCAGGTGATGATCGAGTCCGCGTTCCCGTCCGAGGCGGGCACGATGCTCAAGAACCTGGAGAAGAAGGGCAACCCCTGGGGGCTGGCCAAGAAGCAGCGCGTCGAGTGGACCAAGGAGGTCGACTTCGAGGTCCCGATCGTCGGCAAGGACGTCGAGGACCTCAGCGAGATCGACTACCTGTACTGGGTCGGCTGTGCGGGCGCCCTCGAGGACCGCGCCAAGAAGACGACGAAGGCCTTCGCGGAGCTCCTCCACATCGCGGGCGTCAAGTTCGCGATCATGGGCGGCGACGAGAAGTGCACCGGTGACTCGGCCCGCCGCCTCGGCAACGAGCCGCTGTTCCAGCAGCTCGGCCAGGAGAACGTCGCGATGCTGAACATGGCTTTCGGCGAGGACGACGAGGACGACTCGACGAAGAAGGCGAAGTCGGCGAAGAAGATCGTCGCGACCTGCCCGCACTGCTTCAACACCATCGCGAACGAGTACCCGCAGCTCGGCGGCGAGTACGAGGTCATCCACCACACGCAACTGCTCCAGCACCTGGTGGACGAGGGCAAGCTGATCCCGGTGACGCCGGTCGAGGGTCTGATCACGTACCACGACCCCTGCTACCTGGGCCGTCACAACAAGATCTACACGCCCCCGCGCGAGATCATCGCGAAGGTCCCGGGCCTGCGGAACGAGGAGATGCACCGCCACAAGGAGCGCGGCTTCTGCTGCGGCGCCGGCGGTGCCCGGATGTGGATGGAGGAGCGGATCGGCAAGCGCATCAACAACGAGCGCGTCGACGAAGCCCTCTCCCTCAACCCGGACATCGTCTCCACCGCCTGCCCGTTCTGCCTCGTCATGCTGACCGACTCGGTCAACGGCAAGAAGAACGACGGCCAGGCGAAGGAGTCGATCCAGGTGGTCGACGTGTCGCAGCTGCTCCTGGAGTCCGTGAAGACCCCCGCCGACCCGGCGGACGACGCGGAGCCGGCGGGCCAGCCCGAACCCGAGCCAGTGAAGTAGCCGCGCTCTCGTGCACGGAAGCGGCCGGACCTGCCTCGGGGGCAGGACCGGCCGCTTCCGTCCGTCCGGGGCCCCCGGGGCACCCGGGGCGGGGCGCCTGCCCTTCCGCGGGCTGCCCGGCGGGGTGACGGTGGGCGGTCCGGACGGACCGCGGGGAGTGGCCCGAACGGACCGCGGTGGGCGGCACGGACGGACCGTGGCGGGTGCGGCAGGCCCCCGGCCGGACCCCCTGCAGACCCCTCGGGGTTCCCCTAGTGGATGTCACAGCTAGGCCGCAAAGGCCCTCGTCTTCCCCCGGCCCCCACACCGCACCCACACGGACCAGGTACGTTCGGTGCGTGGCTGGATTCAGGATCGGACGCGGCCGGGACAACCGCACACGGCAGCAACACCCGCAGCAGCAGGAGCCGTACGGCACGCAGGCACCGCCGCCGCCGTACGGCCGGCAGTCGTGGCCGCCCACGGGCGGCGGCGGCGCGGCGTACGGAGGCTCCCAGGGAGCCCCGTACGGCGGCGGGCAGAGCGGCAACGGACAGGGACACGGAGGAAGCGGACACGGGGGCGGGCACGGTGAGCCGGAGTACTTCGGCGACCCGTACCACCAGCCCCCGCAACAGGACCCCTACGCCAACGCCCCGGGTCACACCCAGGCGTTCAGCATCAACGAGGACCCGTACGGCGACGGGAACACCTACCAGGGCGGCCAGGCGCCCGCCCAGCCCGCCGGCCCGCGGCTGCACTGGAAGCAGTTGCTGAGCGGCATCGTGCTGCGCCCCGGGCCGACGTTCTGGCAGATGCGCGACTACCCCGTCTGGGGCACCGCGCTCGTCGTCACGTTCGTCTACGGGCTGCTCGCGCTCTTCGGCTTCGACCAGGCCCGCGACGAGGCGATCCACGCGGAGGTCTCCACGGCCGCCCCGTACGTGATCATCACGGGCATCGGCTTCGTCATCGGCGGCCTGGTCCTCGGCGCGGTCACCCACACCCTGGCCCGCCAGCTCGGCGGCACGGGATCCTGGCAGCCGACCGTGGGCCTGTCCATGCTGATCATGTCGATCACGGACGCCCCGCGGCTGGTCTTCGCCCTGTTCCTGGGCGGCGAGAACTCCCTGGTGCAGATCCTCGGCTGGATCACCTGGCTGGCCGCCGGAGCGCTGTTCACGTCCATGGTGAGCAAGTCGCACGACCTGCCCTGGCCGAAGGCCCTGGGCGCCTCCGCCATCCAGCTGATCGCGCTGCTCTCGATCATCAAGCTCGGCACGATCTGACCGGGCGGACAACAGGAAGGGCCCGGCGCCTCCCGGCACCGGGCCCTCCTTGCGTCTTCGTCCGCCGGGCGGCGGGCGGGCAGCGGGAGCCCTACGAGTCGAGGACCTGCCCCGTACGACGCACCACGGGCTTCTCCACGCTCCACGGGAAGTTGATCCACTGATCGGTCTTCTTCCACACGTACTCGCACTTCACGAGCGACTGCGGCTTCTCGTAGATGACCGCGCTGCGCACCTCGGCCACGTGGTCGATACAGAAGTCCCGCACCAGCTTCAGCGTCTTGCCGGTGTCGGCCACGTCGTCGGCGATCAGGACCTTCTTGCGCGTGAAGTCGATCGCGTTCGGCACGGGTGCCAGCATGACGGGCATGTCCAGGGTGGTCCCGACCCCGGTGTAGAACTCGACGTTCACCAGGTGGATGTTCTTGCAGTCCAGCGCGTACGCCAGACCGCCCGCGACGAAGACCCCGCCCCGCGCGATGCTCAGCACGACATCGGGCTCGTACCCGTCGTCGGCGACCGCCTGCGCCAGCTCCCGCACGGCGAGCCCGAAGGCCTCGTACGTCAGATTCTCCCGTGCCTCACCAGCCATGCCGCGTCACACCTGCGTCCGGTGGAAGTTCATGTACGACCGGGAGGCGGTAGGCCCCCGCTGCCCCTGGTAGCGCGACCCGTACCGCTCGGAGCCGTACGGGAACTCCGACGGCGAGCTCAGCCGGAACATGCACAGCTGACCGATCTTCATGCCCGGCCAGAGCTTGATCGGCAGCGTCGCCAGATTCGACAGCTCCAGCGTCACGTGTCCGGAGAAGCCGGGGTCGATGAACCCCGCCGTCGAGTGCGTCACCAGCCCGAGCCGGCCCAGCGAGCTCTTGCCCTCCAGCCGTGATGCGAGATCGTCGGGGAGCGAGATGACCTCGTACGTCGACGCCAGCACGAACTCGCCGGGGTGGAGGATGAACGCCTCGTCACCCTCCGGTTCGACCGTGCGGGTCAGGTCCACCTGCTCGACCGCGGGATCGATATGCGGATAGCGGTGGTTCTCGAACACCCGGAAGTAGCGGTCGAGCCGCACATCGATGCTCGAGGGCTGCACCATCGAGGCGTCGAACGGGTCAATGCGAACCCGCCCGGCGTCGATCTCGGCCCGGAGGTCCTTATCTGAGAGAAGCACCCACCGAGGATACGCAGAACGCGCGAGCCCGCCCCAACCGGACCGCCCCGCGCGCCTGCCCCGGGCCCCTCGGCCCGTCCGTCACACCTCTACCGCTTACCCACCGCTCCCAGGGGGACCGCCTGCCGCAACCGGGCACAGCGCGGACAGCGCAGGAGCCGCCCGGGACCGATACGGCCGGACCCGAGCTGCTGCATCGGGAACGACGAGGTAGCAAAAACGTGCCCTTCGGCACAACGGACGACGGTGCGCTCCATCGACTCCATCAAGTCCCTTCCCCAACCAAGCCTCGCGACGAAACCGCCACATTAGGGGATGAACAGGGCGCCACCGCACCCGGCGCTCCGCGCACCCACGCTACGCCCTCAACTCCCCGCCCCCACAACCGCGTCCACGCCCCGGAACGCCGACCCGACCCCACGGCGAACGCACCGGGGGCCTGCGATGGGGTAGAGTGAGCGGCGTCGCACTGCCGATCATCGGCGCGCTTCGCGGGTGTAGTTTAATGGTAGAACATGAGCTTCCCAAGCTCAGAGCGCGAGTTCGATTCTCGTCACCCGCTCTTTCACGAACCCCCAGGTCATCGACCTGGGGGTTCGTTGTTGCCCAGACTTCCCCCTGCGTCGCGCACCACCTGCGCACCACTTGACCCGTGTTCTCGTAGGCTCGGGCGAGTACCGCTGCGGTGGCGGCCACGGCCTGGCGGAGTTCGGCCCGCGCAACGACCTCGACATCCCCCCGAGCCTCAGCAACTCGCAGCAGGCGTGCTCCATGCCCTCGACTGGGATGACCGCCTCGACCCATCATTCGTCACCGCGGGCGGTCGCGGTGGAGCCGAAGGCCCTCACCACCGCAAGGGCAACGTTGCCGAGCAAGCGCCGGCATTCCCAAGGAGAAAGGCGGACGGCGGCTGTGCCGATATAGCAGCGGGCCTGGAAGTCATCGAGGTAGGAGACCCGGTACACGCCCAGGTCGAAGTCCTGCGGCCGGTTGAACCGCTCGTCGCCCAGCATGGGGAGGGAACCGAAGAACCCTTCGGTCCCCTCCCACGTCCGGTCAGAGCCAGGAGTCCCAGATGCCGTACGCCGTCGATCGGGTCACGGCCTCGACGCCCGAGGCGTCGAGCCGTACGACGCGGTAGTAGTACAGGCCGAGCCGGTCCTCGTGCACCGTGGTGTCCATGTAGAACGCGGCGTCACCCATCGCGCCCTCCGCCAGGGCGACGTAGGCGGCAGTGACGGGGTCCCAGCGCTCCACGCGGTAGCTCGCGAACCGGGAACAGTCCCCGAGTCCGGAGCTTTCGGAGCAGCCGACGTACAGATCCGGGTACTGGCCCTCACGGACCTCGGTCTCCGTCCAGCCCGGCGGCTGGGTGTCGGGCAGGGTGACCGAGACCTCGGCGGGGTGGAGGACGCCGAGTGGATCGTCGCGGTGGTCGTCCATCGCGGCCACCTTGTAGACGTGGGTGGTGCCGTCCGGCACTGTCGGGCAGAGGATTTCGGTCCTGGTCAGGGAGCTGCCGGTCCAGCAGTTGTTCTTCCAGACCGTCTCACCGCTGTCCGGGTCGGTGACGCCCTGCCACGCGCGGTAGCCGGAGACATCGGTGTCGGCGGGCGGCGTCCAGGTCAGCCGGACGCCGAGCGGGACTCGTTCCGCGGTCAGGTCCTGGACCATGGCGGGACGCTGGGTGTCCGGGGTGGTCTCCGTGGCGGGCGGACCGGCCTGCGACACATGTCCGTACCGGTCGGTCGTCACGACTCGGTACTCGTACGTCGTCTCCGACTTGCCCGAGACGTCCCAGCAGCTGCCGTTGACCTGTTTGCGGGCGGACAGAGGAGCATCGTCGTCCGCCCAGGTCCAGTACGTGTCCGGGTCATCCAGCGGCTGGTCCACTGAGCTGTTCGGCTTGCACTGGTCCACGATGTCGGTCTCGCCGGTCGCGGTGTCGGTCCGGACGATCTTGTACGTGGGAAGAGGCCGCTCGTCGACGGTCCACGGGTCGACGCTGCTCCACTCGACCATCACACCCTCGTCGAACCTGTTGGCAGTGGTCTTGAACGCGGAGATTGCCTCCGGACGGTCGGCCAACTTCAGAGTGATCTCCACCGGCGCGGCAGGGTTGCCCCTGGCGTCCAGCGAGCGCACCGCGTACCGGTAGCTGTCGGCGACGGCGGCCGACTGGCGCGGCACGACGTCGGTCCGGGTGGTGGGGCTCCCGTCGGGAAGAACGTCGGTGTAGCCGCCGGTCGCCGGGTCGTACTGGAGGACCTGGTATGAGGCGGCCCCGGCGACGGGCGACCACACCAGATGCGGAACGCCCGACCGGTACTCGGCGCGGAGCCCCGTGACGGCGGCGGGCGGGGTCAGGTCGGGGGTGGTGAACGTCGTGGCGGCCGAGTACGCCGACCAATTCCCGGCGGCGTCCCGGGCCCGCCCCCGGTAGGTGACCTTGCTGCCGGTGTCGCAGATGGCACCCTTGGTGCCGGAGTAGATGGTGCTCCAGCTCTTCGCGGTGGCGTCGAGCCGCTGCATCTCGTACCGGGCGATGTCGGCGGCATTCTGTGCGGTGGTGACCAGCTCCGGTGCCGCGTAGGGCTGGTCGGCCGGGCAGGCATCCCATTCGACGAAGGGCGCGGCGGGCGGCGTCCTGTCGACGGTGGTGACGAGCTTGTCGGAGCTGCCGCCGGATACATTGCCCGCCTTGTCGACGGCCCGCACCTCGTAGTAGTAGGCCGCTCCGGTCTTGGGCAGCGCGCTGTCGGTGTACGACGTGGCGGTGGTCGTCGCGAGCTGCTTGCCGTACGTCGCGCCCTTCAGCCGCCGGTAGACCCGGTAGTTCGCCAGGTCCATCTCCTTGCTCCTGGTCCAGGTGAGCTTGGCGGCGCCGGTGGCGGAGTTGTACGAGACGGCCGTGCCAGTCGGGATGAGGGGCTTGACCTTGTCGTAGGCGGCGGAGGTGCGTGGCGTATAGGCGAACCTGACGTTCGCGGAACCTGTCCAGTTGACGAAGTCGAAGCGGATCGTGTGCTTGCCCGCGGGGATCGTCACGTCGACCGTCTTCTTGACGGTGGCGGAGACGTTCTTCCATACGTCGATCTTGCGGACGCCATCGACATAGACGCGCATTCCGTCCAGGGCGGAGGCCGTGAACGTGAAGGGGCCACCGGAGCCGAAGTCGCGCGTCACCGACCAACGCACGCCGAAGTTGTTGGACGGCACGCCGGAGACAGGGGCTCCGCTGCCCCAGTTCTGGTCGATCGTGGAATCGCAGTCCGTCTTCTTCGGCGTGCCCGAGAACGTCGTGTTCGCGAAGAACTGCCGTGTGAAGACGGGGGAAGTACAGTTCACCGCCGCGGAAGCAGGTACGGCGGTGGCGTAGAGCACTCCGCCTGCCGTGGCCAGAGCCAAGGCGGTGGCGGTCGTGCGTCTGGCTGGGTTCATCAAGTCCTTCAGTCCTGTTCGGCGGCCGATGTCGGTCAGACGTCGCCGAACAAGACAGACAAGAGGGCCGGTTGGTTGTACGGGCCTCAGCCGTAAGAGCTCAGACGCTGGGGCACGGTCTTCGTAGCGACTCCCGTGCCCCATCCGTGCCCAGCAGAGCGGACAACAGCGGTCAGGTGCGGTTCCCAGAGACCGTAGCCATACACCCCGCCTGACGGGAAAATGCAGGTCAGAACCCCTTCAACGACCCAAGAACCGTTGATTCCCAAGCTCAGAGCGCGAGTTCGATTCTCGTCACCCGCTCCATATGAAAGCCCCTGGCCGACGGCCAGGGGCTTTTTCGTCTGGGTCACCTTGGATGCGTCCGGTCGGCTTCGGTGGCCTCTCCTTGGATGATCGACGTATGGCATCACAGCCCAGTCTTTCTGATCTCCGCCGTGCCAAGTTCGCCCGGCGCCTACCCGCAGCGCTCTCCGAGCTTGCCGGCCCCGAGCACGGCACGGTGAGCCTGCCACGTCACCTGGCATGGTCGGGACTGACCACGTTCGACCTCGACCAGCCCCGGCTGCGGATGAGCTACTACCGCATCGTGTTGGCCGAGGGCCAGCACGACGACCTGGCCCGGTACCTCAACCGCGGCCTCCTCGTCAGCTTGTGGCCCACACTGCGCACACTGATCAGCCGTGATGTCCGTGAAGTCTGGGAACGCTCCTTCGAAGAGCTGGCTCACAGCGCCCAGGCTGCTGCGTGAACCTCACCGACCTGCACCGTCGCCTGCTTGTAGACGTGCTCGCCGTAGGCGGTGCATACCCTCTGGCGCTTACTGGTGGCTACACGGTCCAGGCGCACGGCCTGATCGACCGGCTCAGCCCTCCTGAACCGGACAGGCCCGACGGCCTGTTCGAGACGACCCCATGAGGCGCCTCCGACACGTCGCAGGTCCCTCGGGCTGTCCTGCCTGAAGTGGGTGCACCGGGCCCGCTGCGGCCGAACGGAGTGTCCGCCGTCATCGCGTGTCCCGGTGGAACGCATGGAGGGGCCCTGGTGCCGTACGGCACCAGGGCCCCGAAGGAACTGCTACACCATCTGCCGGCCCCTGTGCTGCGCCGGCCTTCTGTTTCCGCAGCCCCGACCTGAACTCAGTCGGGGGTACGAGGATCGCGGTTGCTTGACCGGAGACCACCTCACTATCGATGTCCTGCGGTACCCGGGCCCAGTCATTCCGCCCGGGCGATCCTGATGGCGCGCCCCTCCGTTCTTCCCTCTTGATCAACTGCTTGCCCCAGCAGCCACTTCGCACTGCTGGTCCTACGAACTGCTTGTCCTCGTCACAGCACCACTCTCCGGCAGCCAGCCCCGTCGCCCGTCCTGCATCCACTCCGGCTTGGAACCCCACTGCCGAACCTCCCGGTACGCGCGCCCGCAGCCGACGCCTTTACCGGGGAACCACTGACAACCGCACTGCTGGTACTGGGAACCGCGTGTACTGAACTGCTACTGCTGAACTGCGGTCCTGCTCGTGGCGGCCCCTGATCACTGCGGGCCACCCGGTCCGGTCGTCAGCCCCGTCGCCGTCCTTCACCTACCGACAAACATGGCTTCGGAACTCCACCACCGCACCGTCCTGCGCACTGCAACTGCTGTACTGCTGCCCGGCAGTTCGTCTCTGCCGGGCCCTGCTCGATCTCGGCTACGAGAGAAACAATAACCACCACACCATCCAATGTCTACTCTGCCTGCCATAGATTTCCAGTTACTAGCCAGAGAGATAGTCGATGTCGGTCCCGGAGGGGCGCGAGCAGTCCTCCCCGTCGAGTGCGGCTCCTCCGACCAGCACCGATGTGCCCGGCCCCATGCGGCGAACAACGTCCTGACCGCTTCGGTGCTCGACGGGAAGGGCCCGAAGCGCCCGGATCGGCGGCGACGCCGGTCGGTCGGTTCAACGAAGGCGCCGCGTACCGGCGTGGTGCCGGGGGGAGGCATCGGCTGTGCCCCGGGCTTCGCGGAGGCCGGGGGTGTTGGCTTCGACGGCGTCGTACCAGTTCCCGTAGAGGCCGGCGAAGTACGGCGCGGACATGCCGTGCAGCAGGATGCTGAGGCCGATCGTGACCGCGATGACCTGCCCCAGGACAGCGACTCCGGGCACGTGGTCCTCGACCAGGAGGAGTCCGAGAGTTACCGAGGCCAGGCCGCGGGGGCCGAACCAGCCGATGTAGGCGAGTGTGGGCAGGCGCATGCCGGTGCCGATCAGGGCGAGGGCCACGGGGAGCATCCTGACGACCGTCAGGCTGAGGACGGCGTACGTGAGGGTGCGCCAGTTCAGGTGCTCGAGGACCGGGCCGAGCAGGACGGCTCCGAAGACCAGGAAGCTCAGGGTTCCCAGCAGCCCGCCCACGTATTCGGCCAGGTCGGCAGGCCGCTCCCCGTCCGGCCGGCCCTTCGCCGGCCGGCCCTTGTGCAGAGCCGCACCGAAGGCGAAGCCGCCCATCCAGGTGGCGATGAATCCGCTTCCGTCCACGCCGGTGGCCACACCGTACGCGCAGAAGGCCACTGCCAGGACGACCACCTGCTGCCATTCGCCCGTTGCCCAGTCCCGGGCCCGGGCGAGGACCAGCAGGCGCCCTCCCGCCCAGCCGAGGACCAGGCCCACCGCGGTGCTCACGATCAGGGCCCGCCAGAAGACGCCGTCCGCGCCTTCCTCCGAGGCGAGCGTGCCGGGGACCGCGGCGAGGAACAAGAGGAAGAAGGGCAGGACCAGGCCGTCGTTCAGCCCGCTCTCGACATTGAGCCCGTGGCGTACGAGGACCGGTACACGGGGGCTGGAGGCTGCGGTCTTGCCGAGCGCCGCGTCGGTCGGGGCGAGGACGGCGCCGAGCAGCGCGAACTCCCACATGGTCAGGCCGGGAAACAGGGGCACGGCCAGCAGCCAGCCCGCTGCGATGCTCAGCGGCAGGCCGATGACCAGCAGTCGCAGGGGTAGGAAGCCGTCCGTGCGCAGGTCCCTGCTGCGCACCGTCATGGCGTCGGTGAACAGCAGGAGTGCCAGTGCGGCCTCGATCAGTGTCAGGACGGGGCCTGCGTCACGCCCCAGGTCGAGCACGTCCAGCCCGACCGGACCGATGAGCACGCCGAAGCCGGTGAACACCATGGGGGCTGACACAGGCGTCGTGCTCAGGCGGCGCGAGAACAGCGCGTAGCCGACGGTGACGGCTGCGACTGCGGCTCCGGTCCAGGCGCTGCCACCACTCATACCGTCCCACTCCTCCTGGTGCGGCCACACGCGAAGCCGACACCGGGGGGTGGAAGGGAACGTGCTGCACGAACCCGCTCTGCGTACTTCCCCCCGCCCAAAGGACGCACCGGCGGCAGCCCGCCGCCCGGGGCACACCTTCGGGCGTCGTGACGACGGGAGAGTCAGTCTGGCGCGGTGCCTGATCCGGAACGCGGCATCGACACGCGTACGGAGCCGGATCCGCCACCATCGCCCGGAGCCCAGGGCCCGAACGGGCGGTGATGCGGGCCGATCAGGTGCCGGTCGGCTGTGAGGAGCCTGCGGCCGCCCACCGCTTCCGGCCCGCAGTTCACATCACTCGCCGGCCGGCCGCCAGGGGACCCGGGCGGGGCAGTTGCTGCGCCGGGGCGGCCCACGTCGGCTGCGTTGCCCCGGTGGCGCGGCACGAGCCGCGCGGTGCGTGCGGGAGAGCCCTCCTCACCGCACGGGGAAACCGAAGGAGTACCCCTGCTCCTTCAGCCAGGGCAGGATCTGGCGCAGTGCTGCCAGGGTCTGCGACCGGTCCCCTCCCGCGTCGTGGAAGAGGACGGTGGGCCCGTTGGCAATCTCCCTTTTGACGGTGGCCACCATGGTGTCCACACCAGGATGCTCGAAGTCCTTGGTGTCGACGTTCCAGCCCAGCGGCCGCATCCCGCGGGACGCGGCGAGCTGGCGGCTGTACGGGGTGAACGCACCGCCCGGGGCCCGGTAGTACTGCGACCGGACGCCGCCGGACGCCTTGGTGATCATGCGTTCCGCATCCAGGATCTGCTGGGACTGGTAGGCCTCGGACCGGGTGTCCATGGTGGTGTCGTGCGAGACGGTGTGGTTGCACAGCCGGTGCCCGTCCGCGACGACCGCCTTGACCAGGTCCGGGTGTGCCTGGGCCTGCGTACCCACCATGCAGAACGTGGCCTTCACACCGCTGTCCTTCAGCAGTTGCAGCACCTGCGGCGTCCAGTCCGGGTCCGGTCCGTCGTCGATGGTGATGTTGACGCCCCGGGCACCGCGGTCCGAGGCGTGCGCGATGTCCACCGCCACGGGCCGGGCGTCGGGCGCCGAGACCCGCGCTTGCGGCTGCCGCCCTCCGGTGATGTCTGCCTGCGCGGTCCACATCGAGGTGGCGGCGGCCACCACTGTCACCCCGAGCGCCGCCGCGAGAAGACGGCCGTTCCATCCCCTTCCCTTGTGCCTTGCCATGTCCGCCCGCCCCTTTGCCGTCTCCGCTGATGCCGTCCGCTCATGAAGACATGCGAACGCCCGTACGCGCTGCCTCGGTTACCGATCACGGACACATCTGAAGGCGGTCGGCGACAAATCCAGGTGTCACAGGACAGGTACGCCGTGTCGGTGCGCACGTGTCGGTGCGCACGTGTCGGTGCGCACGTGTCGGTGCGCACGTGTCGGTTTCCGCCGCACGGAACAGAGTTGTCCTGGATCCACAAGCGGAGCGCCGCGCGATCCCGGGCCGGGGTCGCGGGGCGGCTGGCAGAATGCGGCGCCGACGAGGTATTCGAGGCTTCCTGTCAACGGGGGACATGCGCCATGACGACACACGCTGCGCGGGAGCAGCAGGTCCGGGAGCCCGCTGCCGGGCAGACACGGCGGCGCAGCACCGGTGCGCGGGCTCTCATGCTCATGGCCACGGCTCTCGTTGCCGGGGCCACCGGAGTCGCGGGCACCCTGCTCCACCAGAACGTCACCGCGCCGGACACGTCCGCCGTCGACGCTCAGGCCGCCGCGCTCGCCCAGGACATACGCGGCGACCTGACGACAGGCTTCGCGTCGCCAGGCCGTACGTACGGGGGGCAGTTCACCGAGGGCACGATCGTCGCCCAGGTGGTGGCACACGGCGGAGCCCTGCTGAGGGCAGGCCCGGAGCAGGGGCGGTCCGGAGGCCACGTCCACACGGCCGAGGTGATGCTGGGGCTGCTGCCACCCGGCACGGGCACCGTCGACCCGGACGCCTATCCGGTCCGCTGCTACCGCTACACCTTCGGTTTCGGCGCGCACAGCGTGAAGCAGTCCACGATGCCGTGCCCCGCCTCACGGATCGACGGCAATCCCGGGAGTCCGGCGGCGCAGATGGGCGTGCTGCTCGCGCATCGGCCTTCCGGGACGTATGTGTACCGGCAGATGGCGACCGCAGGTTACGCCCACACCCCGCAGGGCGTCACGGACCTGCTGAAGGACGAGGGGCTGGTAGCCGCCGGCGACGACGTGCGCATGGCCTCCGCCAGGGCCGGCGGCGATGACGTCCACGTCTTCGCGCTGCGCATCGACGACGCATGCCATTACCTGCGCATGGACTCCTCGCCCTCCGCGGCGCGACTGGTACCGCTGTGGCTCGCCCCGGCCGATGAGCAGGAGGCCTGTGGCGTGAAGCAGGCGCTGGCCGCCGCGACCCTGTACGGAATCGACCCCGCCAAGGCGGGGTGACCGCGCGCAGCCGGACGCTCGGCGAATCAGGCGCGTGCCCACGCAGAACGCCCGGCTGGGGGAATCCAGCCGGGCGTCTGGCGGAGCGTCTGGCGGCAGCCGCCTCACCAGCGGGTCGCACACCCTCTCCCATGCGCCGTCGGGAGAGGGCTCGGGCCTCCGCGTGGCCCTGGAGCTGCCGTCAGGTCAGATCGTCGGGGTGTCGTCGACGATCTCCTTGTGCGGCTCGACGACGAACTTCCAGCCCTCGCTGGGCTCCAGGAACCGTACGCGGGTCGGGTAGATGTCCATGGCCCGTCGGTCGCGGTTCTGGCTGCTCGTGCCCTTCCGTGCGCGGGCCGGCTCCTCGTACAGGTCGACCTTGACGTCAGGCACCGCGGCGACTTCCTCGCTCCAGCGCTGAACGACCCCCGCACCGAACGCGTCCCGCGCGGCGGAGTAGAGCGCCTCCAGGGACTCCTTGTTGCCGTTGGGCACGAAGAGGGCAAGGTTCAGGAGGACGCCGGCACTCTGCAGCACCTCGATCGCCTCTCCCGCCTTGTCGGCGATCCAGATCCCGCCCTCTTCGGCGTTCTCCGGGAGGACGTGGACCTCTTCGCCGAAGACCGTCCTCGCGACGAAGGAACCTCCCTCGAAGTCCTTGCCCGGCGCCGTGAGGAAAGCCGGGGCATAGCAGTCGAGAGGAAGGCCATCCACCCCTGCCGAGACGAAAATACTGTCCTGGAGGCCCAAGCCTGCAATTTCCTCGGCCGTAAGACGTCGAGCCGTAACCTTCTCGGTATTCACGCCATTCCCCTTATACTCGCGGCGTCCTGTGAATTCATTAGTACTCTACCACGAAATGGATCAACTCCTTCCCATTGCACACGTCTTCACTCTCGCGACACCGTCGGTCACTCCTCCGCGCATTTCCCTGCGGAAGAGCAATGGACGATGCCTTCCGCATCACCGGCGAAATGTGACACTCGTGGGAGAAATGTTGCGATATCCAGAATATGCCGCCCCGCTTCGGCGTTGTTCGCGGCAATCGGATCCGGACCCGTAATCGGCCCGGACCCGGGAAGGGATGAATCGAGGAAGGACGGGGGACGAGGTCCGCAGACAAGCTGCGGAGACCCTCGAGGAGGAAGGAGTGCGGCTGCCATGCCCTCCTCCGCCGGAGGTGAGGGCTGCAGCGGAAGGGCTGGAGCGGGCTCCGGGCCGAACCCGCCCCGCTGACGACACACCACCCGGCAGGTCCTGCGAGCGGAACAGCCGTGCCGTCCGGGCGTCGGAACATTCCCGCCACAGGAAGGGGTGGCGCGCTGCCGCCCGGCGCTCTGGAGTACGACGGTTTCCATGCCCTTCGGGAGAGAGAGAAGAACCCCCCTTCCCACTCGTAGCAGCCAGTCGTTCGACGCTGTTCACCGGCACGGCGCGACAGAGATGCAATTCACAGGTGCCGCGTGGACCGAGCCGCACTGCCGGACGACTCGATAAAGGCCGTAGGCCTGATTGCGGACACCACCACGGGCGCAGTCGGACAACCCTGCGACGGTTCGCCGTGCGGGCCCCTGACACGTCGATATCAGGGTGCACGGTTACTCTTTGCGGGCCGCCGCTCGGGTGCGCGTCCGCGCCTTTCTGCCGCCGCTGCGCAGCGATTTCACGGCGCTTCTGCACAGGGGCGCGGGCCGGACGGCGACCGCGCCGGAGCCGGGCCCTCCCGGGTGTTTCCCGCCCGGCCGGGGCGGCCGCCACGCAGAGTGGTCCGTATGACCACACCCGCAGAGCTGCTCCGCGCCTTCGCCCGTACCCGCGCCTCGCTCGACGGCCGGGAGGTCACGTACTGGTGGTCGGGCGACGTGTACTCCTGGGCCCCCGACGAGCCCTACCGAAAGATCTTCGGCTTCGAGGGGCTCAACGTCTCCCGCCTCGTCCAGGACGAGGAAGCCGGTCCCGATGCCTACCGACTGCTGTCCCGTGAGGCCGCCTTCTACCTGGACCCCACCGACCGCGAGATCCTGGAGACGTGGCAGGGCCTACCGGTGGTGCACGTCTGGAACGACCCGGCGAACCAGAGGTGGCGCCCCTTCCCGATCCCGACGACCGAGCTGGGCGGAAAGGTCTGCTTCAGCCTGGAGATCCCGCTCGCCTACCCCTCGCCGCTGCCGGTGGCCGAGTATCCCGCTCACTCGGCCGGTGACACGTACAGGGCGCTTGAGCTCT
The DNA here is from genome assembly GCF_036345975.1 of Streptomyces clavifer. Lineage (NCBI taxonomy): Bacteria > Bacillati > Actinomycetota > Actinomycetes > Kitasatosporales > Streptomycetaceae > Streptomyces > Streptomyces clavifer. Next base: position 3,609,741 of record NZ_CP107793.1, read on the forward strand.
TCCAGTTCTTCGCCGACCGTGGTGACCTGGCAGGCCCGGCTCCCAGTGTCCCGGCCACCATGTCGTGGACCCGGATGTCCCCATGGCTGCCGTGGATGGCCCGCGGTCAGCAGCCGGGCGGGCTGACCTTCCACTGCCGGGGCCACAAGCTCGGTTCGTACGCGGAGGTCCCGGCGCGCACCCGTGCCCACATCGCCGGGCACCACCCGGAGTTCGCTCATGCCCCGGACGGGTGGAGCGAGCCGAACGAGACCAGCTGGACGTACTGGCGCGGGCTCAACCCGCCGCGATAGCCTCCGGCTTTCTCCCTCGTCCCAGGCCCTTCCGGAGCGGGGCACCGGGCCGCTCAGGGGCCGTCAGGGGGGCGTGTCGCCCCGCTCCGCGTGCGCCTCGAGCAGCTCCGGCAGGTCCTTGATCCGGTCGAGGCCCTTCACGGCGCGGGCCGTGCGGTGGTTGGCGGCGAGTCGGGTGCGGTGACGGTGGAGGAAGGCCCAGTAGCCGGCGGTGTAGGGGCAGGCGTGGTCGCCGGTGCGGTCGGTGGGGCGGTAGGCGCAGGGGCCGCACAGGTCGCTCATCCTGTGGATGTAGGCGCCGCCGGACGTGTACGGCTTGGTGGTCATGAGACCGCCGTCGGCGTACTGGGACATACCGACGACATTCGGGAGCATCACCCAGTCGTAGCCGTCGACGAAGCAGCGGTGGAACCAGTCGGTGACGGCCTCCGGGTCCCAGCCGTCCTGAAGGGCGCGGCTGCCGAGCACCATCAGGCGGGGGATGTGGTGGGTCCAGCCGGTGTCCCGCACCTGGGCGAGGACGGTGGACAGGCAGTTGGCGGTGACCGCGTCGGCGTCCAGGTCGAGGAACCAGTCGGGCAGGGGGGTGGTGTGCCGCAGTGCGTTGCGGTGGCGGTAGTCCTCGCCGAAGTGCCAGTAGAGGTGCCAGACGTACTCGCGCCAGCCGGCGATCTGCCGGACGAAGCCCTCGACGCTGTTGAGGGGCGCGTCGCCGGCCCGATAGGCGTGCACCGCGCGTTCCACGCATTCGGCCGGGTCCAGGAGACCGAGGTTCAGGGGTGCGGACAGCAGGCTGTGGCTCATCACCGGGTCGGCCGCGAGCACGGCGTCCTCGTGGCGGCCGAAGTCCGGGAGGCGGTGGGTGATGAAGCGGCGCAGCGCGGACAGCGCCTCCCGCCGGGTGGCGGGGAAGCGCCTGGGCCCGTCGCGGCCGACGAAGGAGACGTCGCCGTCGCGTTCCCAGCGGTCGAGATCGTGGCGGACCTCCTCGTCGATGTCGTCCTCGCGCGGCTGCCAGGGGCCCCGGACGTCGAGGGTTTCCTTTCCGCGCGGCGGGGGTTCACGATTGTCGTGGTCGAGGTTCCACCGCCCGCCCACCGGCCCGTCCCCGTCCATCAGGAGATCGTGCCGTCCGCGCACCCAGCGGTAGAAGCCCTCCATCCGCAGGCTCTGCCCGCTGCCGCGTCCGGCCCACTCGGCGAAGTCGTCGTGGCTCACCATGAAGCCCCGCGCCCCCAGGACCTCCACGCCCGGCTGCGCACGGACGAAGTCCAGTGCGCGGCGCGAGGTGGGATGGCAGACGGTCAGCCGGTCACCGGCACCGCGCTCCTGCGAGGGTCCCGCATCCCCGTCGTGGGAGTCCGGGCGGTGGGGGGCCGGGTGGCCGAGGGCCTGCTCCAGACCCTCGGCATACGTCTCGGCCCGTACATAGGTGATCCGGTCGCCGAGCTCGGCGGCTCGGTGCCGCATCGCCGAGAGCACCAGATGGGCCTTGGCACGGTGGAACCGGCGCCTGCGCAGCACCGAGCGCGCCTCGATCATGACCAAGGGCGACTTTGCGTCGGGGCCGCCGTGGCGCGGGTCGATGAAATGCGGACCGAGCTGGTCCCCGAACAGCCAGTGGGGGCGTGGCGCCATGGGTTCCGCCTCTCACGGCCGTCGCCTCGTGCGCGTACGGCCCCGTGGGGGCGGGGCGACCGGGACGAGGGCGAGTCGAAGGTGCCGGCGCAGCAGCCGGGTACGCGGCCGGCGCCCCGCGCCGTGCCGCACAGTGACCACCGGGCCGCCGCGCGACCGATGCTGCCAGCCCCTCGGCGCATCCGTACGCCGACACTCCGTCGGACCGGTCCGGGGAGAGCTCCGGCACGTTCCCCCGGGCAAGCCCCCGCTGCGGCGGTGTGCCGGGCCGATTCCTCGCCCGCCTTCCGGGTGCTTCCGCGTAGGGTCGGACAGTACGCGGCGGCCTCCCCTCCCGGTGGGAGGCGGGCGCCCCGGCCGCGGCGGGAACAGGAGCAGTGCCGTGAACGATCGTCCGACCGGCTCCTCCCCGGGAGGGCCCGAGCAGCCGGCGCTGTTCGAATGGGAGGACACCCTGCCCGCCTCCCTGCCGGACGGCGGCGGATTCCGGGACGGCCCGCAGGCACGACGCATGCTGGACATCCGCGAGGTGTACGCCGAACCCGCCGCGCTCGCCTCCCCTCGCGGCCGGCAGATCATGGCGCGGCTGCCGGGCGTCCCCGTCACCGAAGTGGCCGGCCACTGGCGCATCCCCTCCCTGCACGGTAACGACGGCAACGTCGCCCGCTGGACCCGCGTCAAGACCGAGACCCTGGTCCTGGGTGTCCGGCAGACGCTCACGACCCGCCCCAACGGCAGGTCGGCGGACTGGATCGCCCCCGGTGCCTCCAACGGCTGCGCCATGGCCTGCGCCTACTGCTACGTCCCGCGCCGCAAGGGCTACGCCAACCCGATCACGCTGTTCACGAACATCGGGGCGATCGTCGCCCATGTCCGGCGGCACGTGCAGGCCCAGGGCCCCAAACGGGAGCCCAATCAGTGCGACCCGCAGTCGTGGGTGTACGACATCGGCGAGAACGGCGACTGCTCCGTCGACGCCCTGGTCAGCGACAACACGGCCGACCTGATCGCCGCGTTCCGCGGGCTGCCCACCGCCAAGGCGTCGTTCGCCACCAAGTTCGTCAACCCGGACCTGCTCGCACTGGATCCGCGAGGCCGTACCCGGGTGCGGTTCTCGGTGATGCCCACGAGCGACTCCCGTCTGCTGGACATCCGCACCAGCCCGGTCACGGACCGGATCGCCGCCGCGGCGGACTTCCTCGACGCGGGTTACGAGGTCCACTTCAACCTCTCACCGGTGGTGCTGCGCCCCGGCTGGCAGCGGGACTGGGCCGACCTGCTCGTCCACCTCGACGACGTCCTCCCCGACCGGGTGAAGCGGCAGGCGGCCGCTGAGATCATCATGCTGACCCACAACCAGCAGCTCCACGAGGTCAACCTCGGCTGGCATCCCCGGGCCGAGGAGGTCCTGTGGCAGCCTGCCGCCCAGGAGACCAAGCGCTCGGAGAACGGGGCCCTCAACGTCCGCTACGCCCGCGAGGTCAAGCACACCGCCCTCGTCCAGCTGCGGGAGCTGATCGCGGTCCACGCACCGTGGCTGCGCATCAGGTACGCGTTCTGAACATCCGCACCTCAGGGGCGTGGCGTCCCCCGGTCGGGGGTGCGCGGCCATGAACACCACGGTCGGGGGTTCGTCACCACCGGGCGCGGAGCGGGGGCCGGGACCCTGCTGCCGTGGACCAGCTCGGGGTGGTCCCGGACCGCGATCCCGGACGTCGCGGGGAGCCGGGGGGACCGGGTCGGGGCAGGTCCGCTGCCGTGCGTCGCGAGGCGGCGGAGGGAGGCCCGGCGGAGCCGTGGCCGCCGGGCGACACCGGCCCCGGCGCCGCGCCGGCCCGCCGCAGTGGTTCTGCGGCGGGCGTCGTCCGCCGTCACGAGACCGATGCGGTGAGGCGTCGCAGTGCGGCTCGGGCCGGCGGGCCCCAGGTGGGCTTGCCTCCGGGGCGGCCGTGGACACCGGCGTCCCCGATGTGGATGCCGCCGAGGGCGCGCAGCACCGCCCAGCCGCGAGCCCGGCGCAGGGTCGCGGCGTCCGGGGCCGGCCGGTAGGTCGCGTGGAAGAGGTCGGTGGCGCCGTCGGGCAGCAGGATCCAGGCCGCGGCCAGGTCGCAGGCCGGGTCGCCGGCGAAGAGGTCGCCGAAGTCGATCACGCCGCAGAAGGTGCCGTTCGCCGTCAGGACGTTGGCCGGGTGCAGGTCGCCGTGGAGCCAGACCGCCGGGCCCGACCATTCGGGTGCGGCGGCGGCGTCCTCCCAGACCGCGCGGACGGCCTCCGGGTCGGGGATCAGCCCGCGTTCGGCGGCCGAGGCGAGCCCGTGGGTGAATTGTTCGGCGGTGTCGGCCAGCGGGCCCCCGCGGTCCCGGCCCGAGGGCGCCCCGTCGGGGGCGGGGCGGTGGAGGGCGGTCAGGAAGTCGGCCAGGGCGACGGCCGCCTCCGGGGCACGGGTGGCGGGGGCGCGGTCGGCGGGCTCGCCCGGTACCCAGGTGGTGACGATCCAGGTCCGCGGAAACCGTGCGGACGGCTCGCAGAGGCGCTGCGGGACGGGGACCGGCAGGGGAAGGTGCGGGGCGAGGGCGGGCAGCCAGGCGTGTTCCTTGCGCAGCAGCTCGTCCGCGGACCGGGTGGCCCAGGGCAGCCGGACGGCGAGGTCGTCGCCGAGCCGCCACACCTGGTTGTCCCAGCCACGTGCGCCGAGTTTCACCGGCCGGTCCGCCAGGTCGGGGTGCTGCTCGCGCAGCAGGTCCCGGACCAGGTCCTCGGTGATCTCCGTCTCGGTGGTCGTCATGGGACACCACGGTAGTGGGGTGTGGCCCGCCCCGGCTTCCGCTCGAGCGGGGTGTGGCCCACCACGGCTTCCGCCCGCTCAGCTCGGACCCGGTGTGCCCGTCCTGGTACGTCGGTGGAGGACGGCCAGCCGTACGGCGTGGGCCAGGCAGGCGACCGCCAGGACGGGCAGCACGACCAGGGCCGGGTTCACCCAGGCCGGCACCAGGTCGTAGCCCGCATGGCATCTGTCGTGGAGCGGGAACCACTGCGTGTACTCGTCGAAGTTCGCCCTGCGGTAGGCCCGGTCGTAGGTCTGGCCGTCCGCGTGGCACGCCTCCTCCGGGTCCAGGCTTCCGCCGGCCAGGGAACCGCCGAGGTAGGTGAGGCCCGTGGCCACCACGAGCAGAACGGCCGTCCCGGCGAACCAGCCGGTGCTGTGCCGCCACCGGCCGGCCGCCAGGGACCGGCCCCAGAACCAGAGTCCGGGGCCGGTCAGCACCACGAACAGCAGCAGGAGGAGAAGGAGACCCATGGACTAACTCTGCACGCTCTTCCCGCCGGCCCGGCTCGCCGCCCGCTTCGCGGCCTTCTCCTGGTAGGTGCGCAGGTTCTTCCGGTACTGCGCGGCCAGGCTGTTCTCCAGTCCGATCAGGGAGAGCTGCCGGTCGGTGAAACCCTGGCAGAAGTCGTCGAACTTGGCCGAACCGCCGGGCAGCAGGATGTAGTCCCCGGGCAGCACGGCGCCGGCCGCCGAGATGAGCGCGAAGCGGGCCGGGCTGATCTTGGAGTCGCTCGCACCGTAGAGCAGCTTGCTGCAGGACGACTTGGCGTTGCCGGCGGTCTGCCAGCGCCGGTCGAAGTGGGAACGGAAGCGGGTCAGCGCGCCCCCGTTGTTGTAGTGGGAGACCACCCAGTCGGCGATGTTCCCGTTCCCCGCGACGTGCTTCGCCAGGAGGTAGCCGTCGACGTCCTCGATCATGTCCGTGTAGCCGAAGCTGGACACGGTGCCGGGGATGGCGAGCTTGGCCCGGCAGAACGTGAGAGGGGAGGCGTACTCCTCCTCCGAGTTCCGCCAGTCAGCCCAGAAGGTCATGATGTCGCCGCCCCAGCCGGCCACGTCGCCGCCGGTCGCGTCCCCCTTGTCGTCCGGGTCGGAGTTGACCAGGAAGCCGTTGGCGGTGGCCATCAGATGGGCCGCGTCGAGGACGTAGCCGGTGACCGTGTCGGTGAAGGAGTCCGTCACGGACTCGCCCCGGGCGTTGCAGTACGCCACGAAGTCACCGTCGTAGCTGCCCGCCAGCCACCACCAGTCCAGGCCCTCGTACTTCTCGTGCCGGATGTACTCCATCACCAGCCGGCTGGCGTTGGTGTCCACGTCGTTCGCCGACTTGTACGCGAGGGCGTGGTCGTAGAGCCGGCGCACGTACGCGATGAAGGCGTCGGCGGGTCCGGCCGGCCGGTTCACGGAGTTGCTGCCCGGCTCGCTGTTGCGCCGCCAGACGTCCCGGTCCAGGTCGAAGACGTCCGAGCCGTTGGTGACCTGGAACTCCTTGATCTGGTTGATCGCCCAGTTCGGCGGCAGGGAGTAGCCGAGGTTCCCCGAGAAGCCCCAGGACATGCCGGAGACGAAGGAGAAGCGGGCTCCGGTCTTCTTGGTGACGTTGATACAGACGTTGCGGGAGCCGTAGACACCGTGGAAGTACTTCTTGCCTCGGTTGGCCAGGCCCGCCACCACCCCGTTGAAGTAGGCGATGATCCCCTGGGGCGAGCCGTCGATCTCCCACTGCTGGGCGTCGTAGTCGACCGCGAAGTACAGGGTGGTGCCCCGGTTGAAGCCGTACTGGCTGGCCAGATCGTGGGCGTTGAGCGCGTGCTGGTAGCCCTGGCCGTACGTGAAGTCGGGCAACTGCCGCGCGTTGTCCTGGTAGATGGGGAAGACGCGCAGCCCCGCGTCGAAGATGGTCTGCAGCTCGCCCGGCTTGATCTCCTTGTCGAGGGTCGATCCCGGCGGGTCGTACAGGTAGCGGCCGACGAGGCGGTAGTCGTGGTCGTAGAGCCAGCGGGCGCGCGACGCGGTGATCTCGAAGCGGGTGTCGGAACCGGTGGCCTCGCGGTCCGCGTTGCCCATCGACACCAGCAGCTGGGACCAGGTGTCGTACTCGCCCACGCCGTAGTTGGCGTCGCCGCTCCCGTACAGCTGCGAGAAGGCCTGGAAGACCTCGACGAACTCCTTGGTCTTGCTGTCGAAGCTGCTCTTGAAGGTGGTGCGGACCTCGATGTCGTCCTGGCCCTTCACGATCACGGGCTCGTTGAAGACACAGGCGGCGGTGAAGAGCTCGACGAAGATGCCGGAATCGCCCTCGCGGAGGGTGTGCGAGCGCAGTCCGGCCTGGGTGCCGGGTCCGAAGTTGCCGTTGGGCGTGAGCCCCAGCTCGTACTGGATGGCGATCACGAGGGCCTTCTGCACGTCACGGGAGTAGATCCCGTCGGCGGGCCCGATGTTGTAGGCGCTGCGCAGCCAGTAGCGGCCGTTGAGCCACCGCTGGATGTCACGGATCTTGTCGGTTCCGCCGGCCACGACGACGTACGCGTCCATGTTGAGGATGCACTTGAAGAGCGCCGGCGTGACGGTGCCGCCAGCCGTGCCCATGCCGCCGTCGGGCAGGCCCATGTCGACGCGGATCGCCTTGACCGCCTCGGTGGTGACGGCACCGAATTCGCCGTACCCGTTCGCGCCCCAGTAGCCCTTGCAGAACAGGCCGTGCTGGATGATGCGGACGATGTTCGCGTTCTGGCTCCAGCCGAACCCGATGTCACCGAGCGCCGCGAGCCGGGACAGGGTGGTCGGCCCGAAGCTCGCGACGAGCGGCGAGATGCCGAGCTCGTGCTGGAGCCCCATCACCAGGGCGTACATGGTGGACCAGCCCGTCTGGCCGTTCTCCGGGCAGCGGACGTATCCGCTCACTGCGCCGTAGGTGGAGTTGACCCACTTCTGGGCCTCCAGGACCTTGTCGTCGGCCATGCCCGGCCTTCCTCTCGTGCGCGTGCGGCTGACGTGCCGCTGAGGGAGACAGTCCGGCCGACCTGCGGCGCCGGTCACGGTTCAGGCCGGAGGGACCGTCGGGAGAACCCTAGGGACGCGCGCTCTCCCCGATCTCTCCGTCCGGGGGCGACGCAGGGCCGCGCGCATCGGGGACGGGTACGCCCTCCGCCCGCCCGGTTCCACCTGGACGCGGCCGTCCTCCGCCCCGTCGCCGCCGGCAACACCTGCCCGCCCGGCTCGCGCTCGTACTCGCTGGGGGCCTCGCCCTGGACCGGAGGGCCGCGCCGCCCCTCGGAACGGCACGAGCCGGGGACGCGTACGGGAAGGAGTGGTCCCGTGCGCGTCCCCGGCCGGGGTGCGGTTGTGTCGTGAAGCCGTTGAGCCGTGCGGCCGTTCAGGCGTTGAGGCGTTGAGGCGTTGAGGCGTTGAGGCGTTACGGGACGAGCCGGAGGAGCTTGTTCGGGGAGCCGGTTCCGATGCCCGTGAGGACGTTGGAGGTCGCGCCGTTCACCAGGGCCGCGCCCACGGCCGCCGGGGAGGCGCCCGGGTGGTTGGTCAGGTAGACCGCCGCGGCGCCGGCGACGTGCGGGGCGGCGAAGGAGGTGCCGTTGCCGGTGTAGGTGGCGCTGTCCGAGGTGTTCCAGCCGGCCGTGATGGCGGAGCCCGGCGCGAAGATGTCGACCACGGGGCCGTAGTTCGAGTAGGTGGCCCGGGCGTCGGTCCGGGTGCTGGCGCCGACCGTGAGCGCGGTGTCGACGCGGGCGGGTGAGTAACCGGACGCCAGGGCACCCGAGTTGCCGGCCGCGATGGCGTACGTGACACCGGAGGCGATCGACCGGCGCACCGCGTTGTCCAGGGTGGTGCTGGCGCCGCCGCCGAGCGACACGTTCGCGACGGAGGACGCGACGTGGTTGGCGGTGATCCAGTCGACGCCGGCGATGACCCCGGCGGTGGTGCCGGAGCCGTCGTTCCCGAGGACGCGCACAGCGACGATCTTCGCCTTCTTCGCCACGCCGTACGTGGTTCCGGCGACGGTCGTGGCGACGTGGGTGCCGTGCCCGGCACCGTCCTGCGCCGTGGCGTCGTTGTCGACGAAGTCGTAGCCGTACGAGGCCCTTCCGGCGATCTCCTGGTGGGTGATGCGCACCCCGGTGTCGAGGACGTACACGGTCGTGCCGCCGCCCCCGGAGTCCGGGTAGGTGTACGTGCCGCTCAGCGGGAGGTTCGTCTGGTCGATCCGGTCGAGGCCCCAGGGCGCGTTGCTCTGGGTGGCGGTCGAGTGGACCTTCTGGTCCTGCTCGACCGAGGCGACCGCCGGGTCGGCGGCGAGCCGCGCGGCCCCGGCGCTGCTGAGGGTGGCGGCGTAGCCGTTCAGCGCCGCCGTGTAGGTGCGCTCGACCTTCCCGCCGTAGCCGGATATCAGCTTCCTGCCCTGGGCCGCGGAGGCCGTGAACCCGGCCGTCTGCTTCAGCGTGACGATGTAGCTTCCGGGGACCGCCTCGGCCGTCCCGGCGTGCAGGATCCTGCCCTCGGGCTGGGCCGCCTGGGCGGGTAAGGCCGCGCCCGCTCCGACTGCCAGTGCCACAGTCGTCGCGGTGGCGATCGCTGCGGCGATCCGCCGCTTGGTGGTGCGCAGTGCTGCCATGGAGAGGTTCTCCTCGAACGGTGGCGCGCCAGGGGTTCACGCGCCGACGGGGGCGGCGTACGGGGATTCGTTCGCCGCGTCCGACGATGGCGGGGCGTGTTCGGGCAGGGCAAGGGGTCGCGAGATGCTGTCATGGCCGCGCCATGTTGGTGACCGTGTGTCAACTCCGCGTACACACGGCGCAACACGGGCTTCGCACGAGGCACACACCTCCCCCGCGCACCCCCGGTCCGGGGCGTCACGCGGATGTCCCGCCCGCGGCCCCCGCCCCCACCGCGGGGTGGACGGAATATCGCTGGTGGCGCGCAGAAGGCCGTGGTTAGCATCCGGTGGTGACGACGACGGTGGACGAACCTCTTGACGAAGCGGTCCTCCGAGGGGACATCGGGCGGCTGTCCGGTCACCTCGACGCACAGGTCTGCGGGCCGGCCGTCTTCGGACGCCTGGTCCGGCACGACGATCCCCGTGTGCGGTATCTGGGCCTGGTCCTCCTCACCGAACGGCTCGCCTCGGACAACGCCCTCGCGGCGCCGGAGAGCGCCGAGTTCGCGGCGCTCCTGCCGGTGTCGGTGGCCGGCCCGCCGGAGGCCGCACTCGTCCTGGCGGGCCTCTACGAGCGGCTCGGGCGGTTCCGGGGGGACCGCCCGTGGCCGTCGTGGCGTACGGCCGGACTGCCGGCACGCGTACGGATCGCCTGGCTGCGCGCCGAGCTCCTCGACGACCCCGCGGTCCTCCGGAGGGAGCCCCGCGGCGAGCTGCTCCACCAGGCGGTCCGGCAGACGGACGTGACCGGAGCGCACCGGCCCGCCCTGCTCGTCACCGAGCTGGCGGAAAGTGGCGACCCGGCCCTGCGGGGCGAGGCGCTGCGGCTGGCCCGGCAGGGTCTGCGGGAGGGGCTGCTGGCCCCCGCCCGGGTCCGCGAGGTGCTTGTCGGCCTGCTCGACGGGGCCGAGGACGCGCCCGCCGTTGCTGTTCTGGCCGAACTCACCGAACCCTGGGCGGCGTTGGATCCGATCCCGCCGGGAGACCTGTCCCCCTTTCTCGCCGGTGAAGCGGTGCGGGCGTGCCCCGGGGCGGCCGAGGCGGCCCTCGGGGCCGCGGCCCACCACGGGCACGGCGGTCTGCTGCGGCAGGTCGTCGGCGACGCGGGTCTGCCGCCGGGTCTGCGCCGGAGGGGCATGGAACTGCTCGGCGAGCTGGCCGGCCGCGATGACATCGGTGATCTGACGGCCGTCGCCGCGCAGGACCCCCTGCTGTTCGGAGGGCCTCTGGTGGCCTGTCTGCGCGGGCTCCACCGGCGCGGCCACTTCCCGGAGGACCTGCACGCCACGGCTGTCGTCGGGCTGGCGCTGGCGGATCACTCGATTCCGCCCGTCGAGGTCGCCACGATCCTCTTCACCTGCCGGCAGGCGGTGTTCCGCGTGCTGACGGACACGCCCGCGGACGATCCGGGCTGGCCCCGGCGGCTCGCTCTGCTGGTCGCCCTGGCCGGGCAGGGGGCGGGGGAACTCCCGATCGGGGACGCGATCGCACAGCTGCTCCCCCGTGTCCCCGCGCCGGGCCCCTTCCTCACCGCGATCCGCGAGGTGCGTCACGTGGACGCCGAGGAGGCTGTGATCGCCCTCCTCCCGACGGCACCCGCCGCGGCCCTGGACGCGCTGGAGGCGATCGGAGGCCACCGGACGGTGCGGGCGCTCAGGGAAGGGCTCGGCCTCGCCCCGCCCGAGGACACGAGCGAGCGCGAGGACGGGTGCGAGCGCGCAGACACGGCTGTGGGGGAGGGCGAGGGCCCGCGGGACACCATGGGCGTCATCGCTCCCCACCTCCGCGCCGAGCGCAACCGCGCCCTGGAGATCCTGTGGCACCTGACGGACGATCCGGAGCAGCGGCGCGCGCTCCTCGTCCGCCTCGATCCCACCGACCTGCCGGCCCGCGTCGCGACCGACCTCGGCGGGCCGGACGAGCGGGAACTGTCCCTCCTCAGCTCCCACCTCGACCCCGGCAAACCGGTGGCGGCCCTGTGCCGGCTGGCGGCGCACGGCAACGCCGGCACGCTGCCGGTCATCGCCGACCTGCTCGCGCGCGTCGTGGCCGAGCTGGCGGCGTCCGGGGAACCGGGGGCCGCCGTCCCGGAGCCCGGCGCCGGGCACACGGCCGGCGAGCCCGCGGTGCCCCAGGAGGTGCTGGACGCCCTGCACGCCCTGGGCGCCCGGCTCCACACGCGCGGAAGGATCAGGCCGTCCTGCCTGCTCGAAGCGACGCACGCGCCAGAGGCCGGCGACGCCCTCGTCGCGACGACGGCACTCGATCTGCTGGACCGGCCCGGACTGTCCGGCGGCGAGCGGGCGATCCTGCTCGGACTGCTGCTCCGCACCTCGTACGTACGGACCCGTGCACGCGTGCACCGCATGCTGCGCAGCCGCGACCCGCACGTGCGCAAGCACGTGATCGCGCTGCTCGCCCGTGACACCGGGGGCGACGACGCACAGGCGTTGTCGGCGACCCTGATCGCGCTGACCACCGACCGGGACATCCGGACCGTCCGGCAGGCACTCCTCGCACTCGGTCACGCCGGGGCCCGTTGGGCCGGTCCCTCGATCGCGGCCTGTCTCACCCATCCGAACATGAACATCAAGAAGACCGCCGCAGCGGTCCTCGTCGATGCCGGCACCCCTGCGGCGGTCCCGGCACTGCTGCGCTGTCTCGGGCAGCACGACAACCCCGGGCTGCGTGCCACGCTCGTCGGGGCACTGCGCTCGGTCCTCGGCGAGGCGTACGCGGCGACCCTGCTCGCAGCCGCCGAGCACAGTGACAGCACCCGCACCCGCGCACTGCTGCTCGAAGGGCTCGACGGCGCCCTTCAGGTGCGTTCGGTCCTCGCGCTGGACGACCAGGCGTCACCGGTCGTACCGGCGCTGCTCGCCCTGGTGGCGACGCGCCGGATCGGCCTCGCGTCAGGTTCGGCCGGGGACCTCGCGGCGCTCTCGGCGCGGCACGGCGTCACCGGGCCCGCCCCCTCCGGCCCGGCGCCGGAGGAAGGCGGCGGAGCGGACCTCGACGCCAGGTCGCTGGTCGTGGAGGGCTGGAGTCCGTCGGTCGCGCTGCGGCTCGTCGGTCGGGACGAGGCTCCGCGTCCCGACCGGATGCGCGCGCTGCGGCCCCTGCTGGCGGACTGGCTCCGGCTCGCCGGCGACGAACCCGCCGTCCGGGGCCGGGTGGTGCGGTTCACGCTGCGGCTGTGCCCGGCGCCCTGGGCGGCGGAGGAGGTGACGGCGTTCGCCCGGTGCGCCCAGCTCCTGACCGAGGTGCTCGGCGCCGCCGGTGCCTCGGCCGAGGACCGGTACGCGGTCCTCGGCGTCCTCGAAGCGGCCGCACCGGCGCTGACAGCGGTCAGGAGGGCGGCCGTGGCCGACGCGGTACGGGCACAGCCTCCCGCACCAGCGGGAGGACGGTCCCCGCTGCCGTTGCTGCGACGCCTCGGCGCCGTCCTGGTCCGCACCGATCTCGAGCAGTCACTCGCGGCGGCCCGGCTCGGCGCCGACCCGTGGCGGGCCGAGGTCGCCGTGCTGCGGGAGGCCTTCGCCGTCCCGGAGCCCGCCGCGGACTCCGTACGGGCCGAGGCCGCGGCGTGGCGGACCGCGCTGGAGGCAGCCGTACGCACCCCGGCCGCCCTGCGGCAGTTCCGGCGCGCGCCCCACGGCGGGACCGGCTCCAGGGAGCGTCTGAACGCTCTCGTCGAGGTCTGGCCCCCGGCCCGGAGCCCGGAGGTCCGCGCCGCGCTCATCGACTGGATGTCGGAGCTCCAGCCGCTCGACGCACCCGTCTGGACCCTCACGGAGACCACTCACGGACCTGTGCCGGCAGCCCGTGCCGTCCACGCGGACGATCTCGATCAGCCCCGTTCGGCGGCGCTGCGTGAACGGCTGCTGGCGATGCTGGACCACCGCGCTCCGGACCGCAGGGCGACCGCGGCACTGGCCCTCCTGGAGTGGCCGGAGCCGGAAGCCGGAATCGCTGTGCTCCGGGCGTACCTCCACGGCCGCGTCGACCTACCCGTCGGCGCCGGTCAGGCCCGCGCGCTGACCGCCCTCGACCGGAGCGAACTCGGGGCCGCCGGCATCCTGCGCGACCGGGTGGCCCACGTGGCCGCGCGGCTCGATCCGGAGGAGCTGGAGCCGCTGATCCCGCTGCTCCTCACCTGGTGGGCCGACGACCGGGCCCCCACCGCGATCGGCCAGGCGCTGCGCCGTGCCCGGGCCGATGTGCTGGCGCAGCACCTCGGCGCCCGTCTGGAGGCCGGGGCCTGGGGGTACCTCGACCTGCTCGTCGGCCTTCCGCTCCTTCGCACCCCGGCACTGGTCAGGACCTGCCGGCGGCTACGGGCCGAGGGCCGCGACGACCTCGCGGACCGGCTCCTCCTCGTCGAGGGCCCGCTGCGCGGTCCCGACGCCGCGCAGCGGGACTCCGCCGCACAGGCGTCCCTCCGCGACCGCACGCGGGCCGTACCCACCGGGGCCCCGCGGAGTCCGTCGCGGCGGGAGCTGCTGGACCTGGCCCGGACCGGCGACCCGGAGCAGATCCGCCGGGCGCTCACGCGGCTGGCCGAGGCCGGTCCGGACACCGGCCGGGACGGCGCGGTGCCCTCCCTGCTGGCCGAGTTGCTGCACCACCCCCGCCCCGGGGTCCGTCTGCACGCACACCGCACCTCGCGGGCGGTACTGGACCGGCAGACCTACCTGCGGCACACCTTCATCCTGCTGGAGGACCCCCGGCCCGACATCGTGCGGTCGGCGATCCGGGCCCTGTGCCACGCCTCCTGGACACCCGCGATACCCGCCCTGACCGGCCTGCTCGGGCATGCGCACCCCGTAGTCCGCCGGACGGCGGTCGAGGGGCTCGTCGGGCTGGGCGAACCGGCGGTCCCCTCGCTCAGGTACGCGGCCGATCACGCCCGCCCCGACAGACGGTCCCTCTACACGGAGGTCCTCGAACAGATCACGGCCGGCAGAGGATGACCACCCGGGGGCCCCGCCGTGTGCGCAGCCGGGGGCGCGGCCTCTCCCGAACGCAAAGGTCCGACCGCCCGGATCGCGCGGCGTGAGCCCCCGCCCCGGCGAGATCTTGACCACAGCGGTCCCGTGCGGGGATGCCGTGGCGGCGCCCGGATGTTGGCAGCGGATGGACATCCCGAGCCAACGAACAGGACATGACGTGACAGATGCGAACGCCGACCGCACAGCGGACACCCTCTCGCGCCCGTTCTCGGTCCGCGGACTGACCTCGCGCAACCGGATCGCCATGGCGCCCATGACCCGGCAGTTCTCCCCCGCCGGCGTTCCGGGACAGGACGTGGCGGACTACTACACGCGACGGGCCGCCGGCGGCGTGGGGCTGATCATCACCGAGGGCACCTACATCGACCACAGCTCCGCGGGTACCAGTGACCGGGTCCCGCGCTTCCACGGCGAGGACGCCCTCGCGGGCTGGGCGGACGTCGCCGACTCCGTGCACCGCGCGGGTGGGGCGATCATCCCGCAGTTGTGGCACGTGGGCGTCACCCGCGCCGAGGGCGCACCGCCCGTGGCGGACGCGGAACCCGTCGGCCCGTCCGGCGTGTCCCTGACGGGCGAGCCCAAGGGCCGCGCCATGACGCAGAAGGACCTCGACGACGTCATCGCCGCGTTCGCCGACGCGGCGGCAGCCGCCGAGCGGCTCGGTTTCGACGGCGTCGAACTCCACGGCGCACACGGCTACTTGATCGACCAGTTCCTGTGGTCGGGCAGCAACCGCCGTACGGACGCCTACGGTGGCGACCTCGTCGCGCGGACCCGCTTCGCGGCCGAGATCGTGGCGGCCTGCCGCGCCGCCGTCTCCGACGCGTTCCCCCTGTTCTTCCGCATGTCCCAGTGGAAGCAGGACGCCTACGAGGCGAAGCTCGCGCAGACGCCCGAGGAGCTGGACTCCCTGCTCACGCCGCTCGCCGAGGCCGGGGTCGATGTCTTCCACGCGTCCACCCGCCGCTACTGGCTGCCGGAGTTCGAGGGATCCGACCTGAACCTCGCCGGCTGGGTGAAGAAGATCAGCGGCAGGCCGACGATGACCGTCGGTTCCGTCGGCCTGGACGGTGACTTCTTCGGCGCCTTCCAGGGCAACAGCTCCGGCGTCACCGGCATCGAGCAGCTGCTGGAGCGCATCGAGAACGACGAGTTCGACATGGTCGCCGTGGGCCGGGCGCTGATCGCCGATCCCGAATGGGCGGCGAAGACCCTGCGCGGGGACACCGGGAACATCACGCCGTTCAGCGCGGAGATGCTGAAGACCCTGCGCTGACCCGGACGCCGCGGGAGCCCCGTGCCCCGCGCCGACCGCGGTGCCGCGAGAGCCCCGCCCCCGGGCCGTACCGCCGTTGCGGCCGCACCGGGGCGGGGCTCCTCCGCAGCCGGGGCCCGGGGTCACCGGGCAGGCAGCGAGGCCGGACCGCTCGTAAATACCCGGACACCGGCAGCCCTCCGATGTACAGTTTTCGAGTCCTGTCGTCTCCGATAGAGGTGGACGTTGCGCATCTGAGGCCCGCGATCATCGCGCGGTACGGCCCCTGCCGTAGCCCGTCACGCCGCCGTCGGCTTTCCTGCCGCCCCGTGACCCCGCGTGGATGCGACCTCGGTGCATGAGCCGTCCCCCGCTCTCCGGAGGACCGCACCCCCCTTTTTCTTTCCCGGCCCGGGTCGCCGCGTGGTGCTCGCATACGAAGCCCCTGTTCACACGCTTGCGACTGCGAGGATCACGATGTCCCACCCCCTCACGCCCACGGCCTCCCTCACCTGCTCCGGCCTGTCCTTCCGGTGGCCGGACGGCACCGAGGTCTTCGACGGGCTCTCGCTGACCTTCGGCCGGGGCCGCACCGGCCTGGTCGGCACCAACGGCTCCGGCAAGTCCACCCTGATGCGCCTGCTCGCGGGCCGGCTGCGGCCCTCCGCCGGGTCGGTGACCGCCGGCGGCAGCATCGCCCATCTCCCGCAGAACCTCACTCTCGACACGGAGCTCAGCGTCGAGGCGGCTCTCGGCATCGCCGGACGGCGCGCGGCGCTGCGCGCCATCGAGGCCGGGGACGTCGCCGAGGAGCACTTCGAGACGATCGGCGACGACTGGGACGTCGAGGAGCGCGCCCTGGCCACCCTGGGGACGCTCGGCCTCGACGCCGTCGGCCTGGACCGCACCGTCGGACAGCTGTCCGGCGGTGAGACGGTCCTGCTGCGCCTGGCGGCGCTGCTGCTGGAACGCCCGGACGTGCTGCTGCTCGACGAACCCACCAACAACCTCGACGTGTTCGCGCGCCGGAGGCTGTACGAGGCCGTGGAGTCCTGGCGTTCCGGTGTGCTCGTCGTGGTGAGCCACGACCGTGACCTGCTGGAACGCGTCGACCGCATCGCCGAGCTCCGCTCCGGCTCGGTGAGCTGGTACGGCGGTGGCTGGTCGGCGTACGAGGAGGCGCTGGCCACCCAGCAGGAGGCGGCGGGGCGCATGCTGCGGGCCGCCGAGACGGACGTACGGCGGCAGAAGCGCGAGCTGGAGGAGTCCCGGATCAAGGTGGCCCGCCGTCAGCGGCACAACAAGAGGATGGACGCGGAGCGGCGGGCCCCGAGGATCGTCGCGGGCGAGCGCAAGAGGTCGTCGCAGGAGGCGGCGGGCAAGCTCCGCGGGCTGCACGAGGACCGGCTCCAGGAGGCACGGGAACGGCTCGACGAGGCCTCGGACGCGATCCGTGACGACGCCGAGATCCGGGTCGACCTCCCGCACACCGCCGTACCCGCGGGCCGCACGGTCCTGAGCCTGCGCGGGCTGCGGCCCCGTTTCGGCGCGCTGCGCGAAGCCGAGCTCGACGTCCGGGGCCCGGAGCGCATCGCACTGGTCGGGCGCAACGGGGCCGGGAAGACGACGCTGCTGCGCACCCTCACCGGTGAGCTCGCACCGCTGGCCGGCGAGGCGAGGACCTTCGTGCCGCTGCGCTTCCTGCCGCAGCGGCTGGACGTGCTGGACGAGGGGCTGAGCGTCGCGGCGAACGTGGCCCGCCTGGCGCCGGGGGTCACCGACAACCACATCCGCTCCCAGCTCGCCCGGTTCCTGTTCAAGGGGGCGCGCGCCGAGCAGCCGGCGGGCACCCTCTCGGGCGGTGAGCGCTTCCGTGCCGCCCTCGCGGCGACGATGCTCGCCGCACCGGCCCCGCAGCTGCTGATGATGGACGAGCCGACCAACAACCTGGACCTGGCGAGTGTCCGGCAGCTGACGGGGGCGCTCGACGCCTACGAGGGCGCACTCGTGATCGCCGGCCACGACCTGGCGTTCCTGGAGTCGGTCGGCATCACCCGTTGGCTGCTCGTCGGGGAGGAGCTGCGGGAGACGACCGCGGAGGAGGTGCGCGAGCTGCTCGACGCACCGGACCCGGGCGTGTGACGGCCGCCGGTGTTGTACTGGAGGAGGCGGGCCCGCGCTCCCGGGCCGTCCCCCGGCACACACCGGCTACCGAATCCGGGTCTTCCATGCATCCTCTCCACGGACTCCGAAGAGCTCCCCGGGCGGTCGCGTGCGCGGCGGTCGTCGTCCTCGCCGCCGGCTGTGCGGCGGTGGCGGCCGAGCCGCCCCCGGCGGCGCCCGCCGCGGCCCCCGCCGCCGTCGCTGCCGTGCCGGCGCCCGCCGCCTCCGTGCGGCCCCCGGCCGACCGGACCGACCCGCGCACCGTGACGGCGACCCTCGCCATTCCGGCGCTCGGTCTCACGGACCTGCGCGTGGTCCCCTACGAGGGGACGACGGACGACCGGGCGGGCACCCGGATCCAGGACCGCGGTGCCGCCGCGAGTCCGTACGGCGCGAAGGGGGGCGTCGGTCCCGGTGAGACGGGGAACTACCTGGTGACGGCCCACCGGCTCTCCGCGGGCGGCCCGCTGCGCGAGCTCCCGTCCCTGGACAGGGGCGATCTCGTCCTCGTCACGGAGGGTGGGACGGTGTACGAGTACCGGATCACCGGGACCAGGGAGACCTCCTTCCGGTCGGAGCGCTCTCTCGCGGAACAGCGGGCGGAGGTCCCGGGCGAACCGGGTGTGAAGCCGACCCGGGCGATGATCACCCTCTCCACCTGTGCCACTCCTGAGGACGACGCGGCCGGCAACCACTGGCGGGACGGCAACAACAATCCGGAACACCGCATCGACAAGATCGGCGTCCTCGTGTCCGCGCGGCCGTCCTGACCTCCACCGCCCGGCGCCCCCGTGTCATTCGGCTGCGGGAAGCTCGAGCCAGCGGGCCGTTCCGGGGGCGATGACGTACGTGTGCCCGCCCAGCACGACCCGCACCCCGGGCCGGCCGTCGTCCGGCACGGCGATCCTGAGCCGCTCGGCACGGATGCGCAGGTCCACGTCCCAGTGCCGCCGGAAGCGCAGCCGTACCCGGAACTTCGACAGCTGGGGAAGGGTGGCCGGGCTCAGCCACAGCGCGTCCTCCCGGGTCTCCAGGCCCGTCATGCCGCGCTGGACGAAGTCGAGCGTGCCGGCCATGGCCCCGAGGTGGATGCCCTCCTCCGTCGTGCCGTCCTGGATGTCCGCCACGTCACCCGTGAGCGCCTCCTCGCAGTACGTCCACGCGTCGTCGCGGTGCACCCTGGCCAGCACCCAGGCGTGGACGAGGGAGCTGAGGGTGGAGCCGTGGCTCGTCCGGGCCACGTAGTAGTCGACCGTGGACCGCCAGGTGTCGTCGTCGAGTTCGTGGCCGAGCCGCCGGAACAGGGCGGCGAGCTCCTGGGGGGAGAAGAGGTAGCCGAGCATCAGGACGTCGGCCTGCTTGGACGCCTGGTAGCGGTTGACGGTGTCCTCCTCCGCCTCCATGATCCGGTCGAGCCGCCGGATGTCCCCGTACCGTGCCCGGTAGCCGTCCCAGTCGAGCTCGGCCAGATCGCCGTACCCGGCGAACTGGCTGATGACACCACGGTGGTACGGCACGTGCAGCCGGTGGGAGATGTCGTCCCAGCGGGCCAGCTCGGCGGGGTCGAGCCCGATCCGGTCGAGGAGCTGACGGCATCTGCTGTCGGGAAGATCCCGGCAGAGTTCGCCGGCGCGGGCCAGGACCCAGGCCGCCGTCACGTTCGTGTAGGTGTTGTCGTCGAGGCCCGCCGCCAGGGCGTCGGGGTAGGCGTCGTGGTACTCGTCGGGTCCCACGACGCCCAGGATGCGGTACTTCCCCAGGCCGTCGTCCCACGAGGCGCTGTCCGCCCAGAAGCGGGCGATCTGCAGCATCATCTCCGCGCCCTTGGAGTACAGGTACTCCGTGTCGCCGGTGGCCTGGCAGTACTGCCACACGTTGTACGCGACCGCGGAGCCGACGTGGTGCTGCAGCCGCGAACGGTCGGCCAGCCAGCGGCCCGAGCGCGGATTGAGGTGCAGCTCCTGGGTCTCCTCGCGTCCCTCGTCGGCGCTCTGCCACGGGTACATCGCACCGGCCCTGCCCGCCTCGTGCGCCGCACGGCAGGCCGCGGGCAGCCGCCGGTAGCGGTAGTCGAGCAACCCCCGTGAGACCTCCGGGAAATGGAGGTTCAGGAACGGCAGGACGAAGAGCTCGTCCCAGAACACATGGCCGCGGTACGCCTCGCCGTGCAGTCCTCTGGCCGGTACCCCGACGTCGAGTTCGGCGGTGTGCGGGGAGAGGGTCTGCAGGACGTGGAAGAGGTGCATGCGCAGGATGTGGCCGGGCTCGCCGGGCACGTCCAGCCTGACCTGCTGCCACAGGTCGGCCCAGGCCCGGTGGTGCGAGGCGAGCAGCCCCGGATAGGCGGGGGCCCTGCGCACCGCGGACACGGCGGCCTGCCGGGGGCTGCCGATCGCCGGGTCGCGGGAGGTGTACAGCGCGACCGTCTTGTCGACGGCGGCACTCTCGTCCGGGCCCAGCGGGAGCACGAGGCTCTGCACGACGGCGCGGGGCATCTGCCGAGGCCGTGCCCGGTGGTCCCGCCCGGCCGCCCGGCCGCCCCCCGCCGGTTCCGGCTCGTCGATCGCCGCCCGAGCGCCCGCGCCGGGCCCACGCGCGGCCACGGTACGGGCGGCCAGGGCGACGGTGATGTCCGACTCCACCGTGCGGCAGCGCAGCCAGACCGTGGACTCCGGTTCCGTACCGGTCTCCCAGCCGGTCAGGTGCCGGTTCGCCAGGTCCCGGTACCGCGCGACTCCGGCGTTGCGCACGTCACCGTCGATCCCGGACTCCACCTCCACCCCGCCCGCCCAGCCGTCGGCGGTGAACACCGTGTGCAGTGCGGCGAGATGGGGGTCGCCCATGTGCACCAGGCGTTCCTGCTCCACCGTCAGACGGCGGCCGGTCCCGTCCTCGTACACGGACCGGCGGGTCAGCGTCCCGCCGCGCAGGTCGAGCGACTGGCGGTGGTCGACGAGGTGCGGGTGGTCGGGTGAGAGCCACGGGCCGGCGGGGGCCCCCGCCGGGTGGATGCGGTAGCGCAGCGGCAGCCAGTCGGGGAGGTTGACCATGTCCTCGTTCTCGACCTGCTGGTCCTGGACCGAGGAGGTCAGCCGGTTGTAGCAGCCCGCCACATAGGTGCCCGGGTAGTGCGGTCCGCCCGCCGGTGTCTCGGACGCGGCCCCTCTGGTGGCGAAGTAGCCGTTGCCCAGGGTGCACAGCGCCTCGCGCAGGCGCTCCTTCGCCGGGTCGTACCCCTCGTAGGACCAGGTCCAGGCCCTCGCCATCAGTCGTCCCCGCCGGTCAGCAGATCCCCCGGATCGGACACCACGACGTCGGCACCATGGCGGCGAAGGTCGGCGGCACCGGCCGGGGTGTGCGTGCGGTCGACGCCGACGACCAGCCCGAACCCGCCGCGGCGGCCCGCCTCCACTCCGGCCAGCGCGTCCTCCACGACGGCGGTGTCCTCGGCGGGGGTGCCCAGCCGTCGGGCCGCCTCCACGAACAGGGCGGGATTCGGTTTGCCCGGCAGTGCCAGCCGGCGCGCCTCGTTGCCGTCGACCACGGTCTCGAAGAGGTCCAGGAGACCGGCCCCGGAGAGCAGTTCCGTCGCGTGCCGGGAGGCGGAGGCGGCGGCGCACGGCACCCTCTCCTCGCGCAGCACGTGCAGGAGGCGGACCGTGCCCGGCCAGACGGCGACCGGGGCGGCGCGCAGGCTTTCCGTGAACACCTCGTCCTTGCGGGCGGCGACCGCCCACACCGTCTCCGTGCCCGGCGGGTCGTCGGGACTGCCTTCGGAGAGGTCCAGCCCGCGCGACTTCAGGAAGGCGGCCGCGCCGTCCTTCCTCGACCGGCCGTCGACGTGGCGGCGGTAGTCGTCCCCCTCGTCGAAGGGACGTTGGCCCCCATGGGCCGACAGGCAGGCGTCGAACGCCCTCTTCCACGCCGCGGCGTGCACCGGCGCGGAGTCGGTGATCACCCCGTCCGTGTCGAAGACCACGGCACGCACGGAGCGCAGGCCCGCGGCCGGGGAGAGTGCTGCCATGACCGGGTGGTCCCTTCCTCGGGTGGGTCCCCCGTTCCATGGCACCAGGTTCCGGCGGCGAGCGCCTTTCCTGGAGCCTCACCAAAGAAAACTAAATGTCTCGTTCTGCACACGTTTGGGCTACCGTGAGTACATGGTCAGTACCAAGCGCCAGACGCATCGGCAGGCGGAGTACGCGTGTCCCGCCTGCAAGCACACCGTCGCGTCCGTGTTGGCACGGCACAAGACCCTCGGCATCTTCGTACCCCTCTGGGGCCCCGGCCCGTGCCGGAACCCCGCCTGCGGCAGGTACGTGCCGACGGACGAGCCCGAGCCGACGGAACACGCGGGACACTGAGCCCCGGACACCGGGCGCCGGGCGCCGGGCACGGTCAGTGCCCGCCGGAGCAGGGCAGGGGCACGGCGCACGGCGCACGGCCGGGGCGCCGCGCGCAGGACCCGTCGAGGCCCTTGCCACGTCCCTGCGCCTGCCGTCCTCGCACGCGCGGCGTTGATCCGGCTGCCGGAGTGCCCTGTGTCCCGGCCGTGGGGGATCGCCGTCGCGATGTCCCTCTCCCCGCGTCCCGCTCACACCGACGGAATCGGCTCCTCCCCCACCTCCGGACTCGGACCGCTCCGCTTCACTCGCGCCATCGAGCCGTCAGCCCTTCCATCGATCGGCCCTTCCATCGATCAGCACGACCGGACCCGCCGTGGCGCGGTCTGTCGTCGTCGCTGTCACACGGGAACGTGACCCGGCACGGGCGCCGGGATTCCGAGGACTTCCCCTTCGTCGGGCGCGGTAGCCGGCTCCGGCTCGGTCGGTCGGGCGCGGGATCGACGCCCCGGGATTCCTCCTCGTCCCGTCCCGGCGGGGTGCGCCGCTTGTCCGCCCACCCCGGAGGTGGGCCACCTTCCGGTCCACTTCGGGGCCACCCCGGCAGGGGCGTGGCCACGGTCGTCCGGCTCGGCGCCGGACTGCTGCACGTGCTGTGGTGCTTGCTGCCCGGGGTGCAGCTCGTCGGGGTGACGCGCGCGGCCCTGCGGGCCGGCCACACCGAGCGGCGCACCGAGAGAGTCTTCCGAAAGTGCTGTCATGCCGTGCTGTTCATGGACGGGGCCTACAGCCACGCTCCCGGGGAAGCGGCCTCGGGTCACTGCGGGAAAGCCGTTCGGATTCTGCTCGGGCCGAGGGGGGACCGGCGCGACGAGGTGGTCGTCGTCACAGGCTGCGTCCGGGTGACGCGGCGCTTCCTGGATTCCGGCCCTGTCACGCTTCACGCTTCTCCTGCCCGGTGCGGTTCGGGATCCACACCACGGACGTACCTTTCGGCACCATGGCCTCGCACGCGACGGGCTGCGGCCACGTCTGCCCGGACCGTGCGGTTCAGGCCGTGAGACGGAGGCGCTGGCCGGGGTAGATCAGGTCCGGTCCCTCGTCCAGCAGCTCACGGTTCAGCTCGAACAGCGCGTCGGTGCCGCCGGGTACGTCCGCGCGATCGGCGATCACGGAGAGGCAGTCGCCCGGCTGGACGACGTAGGTCCCGGTGCCGGCGAGCTCGTGGGAGTCGGTCGCCCCGGCCGCGTCGGACGCCTCGTGGGAGGAGCCCTGCGAGCTGCTCGGACCGCTGTCCGACCGGCGCTGCGGTGCGGCCTTCGGCGTCTCGCTCCGCTGGGGGGTGCTGCCCGCCTGCGGGCCCGATGTGCCGTTCGCACCGAGCCGGCCGCAGGTGGGCCAGGCGGACAGTCCCTGCGAACGGGCGACGCGCTCACCGACGGCGATCTGCTGGGACCGGGTGGCGAGGTCGGCGCGCGGTGCGTACTGCCCACCGCCGTACGCCTGCCAGGTGGAGGGTGCGAACTGCAGTCCGCCGTGGTAGCCGTTGCCGGTGTTGATGTTCCAGCGGCCGTTGCTCTCGCAGGCGGCGATGCGGTCCCAGTCGGTGCCCGCCGTGACGGTCGGCGCCATGACGGTCGGCGCCGTGGCGGCCCGGGCGGGGAACACCTGGACGGAGGCGGCCTGCGTGGTGGCTGCCCGGGCGGGGACGGACGCGACACTGCGGCCGGAGAGGCCCAGCACGCTCAAGAGGACCAGCAGAAGGACGAGCGCCGATTCGACGGGTCGCTTGGCGAGGGGTGATGCCGGCATGACGGTCTTCCTCCGCTGTGCTCCGGGAACTGTTGCAAGGGCACGAACAGACAAGCCGCCGATATGCTTTTCAAGGGGCTCCGACGCGTTCCGCGGCCGCATGTTCACCCGCGTGGGGGCCACGGCCCGGCCACCCGGCCGATGCGGGCGGGGACGGGCCCGAAGGGTCGGCCGAGGCCGGCTCCGCGGATGCCCCGGTCCGGCGCAGGTCAGCTGTGCGGAGCCCGCAGCCTGACCATCTCCGCCCGGACGGCGGGCAGTTGGTCGTAAAGCGCATCCCCGGGGCAGCTGGTCTGGAAGGTGTCGCGGTGGCCGGACACCGCGTGGAGGTGGACCACCTCACCCCGCTGGTACAGGCTCTCGTCGTTCGTCGAGACCATCCGTACGGTGCTCCGCGGGTCCGTGCCCGGCCGCAGCTTCCACGCGCCCACCTTCGCGATCCCCTCGATGAGCGCCTTCGGCACCGGGACCCCGGGGCCGAAGCTGCCGAGTGCCGCGACGCCCACGCTGTGCGCGTTGAAGCCCTTGGCGTGCGCCCCGCGCACCGAGCGCCCCACCCCGCCCGCCCTGCCCTCGTAGATCGTCCCGCAGCGGTCGACGACGAAGTTGTATCCGATGTCGTCCCATCCCTCACCCGAGACGTGGTCCCGCTCCATCTCCCGCAGCATCGTCGGGGCGTCGGCGCAGTCGTAGTCGTTGGCGTGGTTGGTGTGGTGGACGAAGACCGCGTTCACCGCCCCCGTGTACGTCGCGTGCTCCTTGACCAGGGTCTCGTCCGCGTGCCAGTCGGCCCGGCTGACGATCGCGGGCCGGAGGGCTTCGGACGGCGCCACGGGCCGGGCCATGACCGGCTCGGGCGCGACGAGCCGGACCGGCGCGTCCCTGAACACCAGGACGGCCAGCGGCACGACCATGGCGCCCAGGGCTGTTCGGCGAAGCCACATGGGGCCAGCCTGACCGCTGACCAGCGACGTCGCAGTCGCGCCGCACCCGGTCGGGTGAAGCGTGCCGGCGGGCCGGAAGCCCTCCCGCGCGGCATGCGGGGGTCAGGACGCGGCGGCGGCGGCCCTGTTCTCCTCGATGATGCGCTCGGCGCGGTGCGGGGAGGTGTCGAGCCGGGCCAGCACACCGGGGACGGCGTTGTTGGGGAGGATGAGCTCGAAGAGCGCGGAGATCTCCGTGACCAGGTCCGGGGCGTCCGCCATCGACTCCGTCACCAGCTGCACACCGGTCCACGCGCCGACGAGGAGCCGGGACGTGGCGACCGGGTCGACGTGCGGCAGCAGCTCGCCCCGCTCCTTGGCCTCGGTGAGCAGCTCCGCCCCCAGCGTGATCCAGTCCGGCCAGCGGGTCCCGAACAGGCTCCTGGCCCGGGGGTCGACGGACAGCCGTATCGAGGCGCTGAGCATGGGTTCACGGGGCAGCCGGTAGGCCAGCAGGAGCGCGATGTCCACCCACTCCTGCAGCTTGAACGTCTGCGGAGTCACGCCGTCCGAGGTCACGGCCTCTTCGAGGACGCCCCTCGCCAGCTCCTCCTTGGAGGTGAAGTGGAAGTAGAGCGCACCCCTCGTGAGGCCGGCCCTCTCCAGGATCGCGGCGATCGTGGCAGCGTCGTAACCGTGCTCGTCGAAGACCTCCGCAGCCGCCTCGAGGAAGATTCTGCGCGTCCGGATCGCCCGTTGCTGTCTTGCCAACTCGCGCTCCCTTGACCTCGGCTTGACGCTTCTTCAAAAAAGACCGGTGAACCGGTATTATATCAGCGCCAGGCTGCCCACTTTGCGCCATGTCCGGGGGGACCGTGCCCGACGTACCTGTTTTCCCTCACACTCCGCGCGCCGACGTCGGGGGCAGTGAGGGTGTCCGTATGGAATACGTGCACCTCAGACGTGCCGAAGCCGTTCTCGTCACCGGATGGCGCCGCCTCGAAGATGGCGAATTCTCGCTCACCCTCAACTGGCCCGCGCCCGATGGCGGACTGCCCTACGACCCCCGGATGCTCACCCAGGCCATCCGGCAGAGCGGCCTGCTCATCGCGCACGCGGAGTACGGCGTCCCGCTTTCCCACCACACCCTGCTGCACTCCTTCGACTTCACCGTAGCCCCCGGGTTCCGGGTTCGGTCGACCGGGCCGTCCCCGCTGACCGTCGGGATCTCCCTCGCCGAGCCGAAGAAGCGTGGCAGGGCCGTGAGTTCCCTCGGCATGGACATCCGCCTCTACCAGGATGACAGCCTGGTGGCGCGGGCGGACTGCGACTTCGGCTGGATATCCCCCGGCGCCTACCGCAGGCTCCGGGGCGAGCACCTCGGCGCCGGCTGGAACACCTGGGAGCTCCCCGCACCGGCCGACCCGCGCACCGTCCGGCGGGCGACCGGCACCGATGTGGTCCTGGCACCGGGCGGGCGGCCCCACCACTGGCGGTTGCGCAACGACGTGGACAACGTCCTGCTGTACGACCACCCCGTCGACCACGTCCCGGGACTCGTCCTGATCGAGGCCGCCCACCAGGCGGCCAACGCCGTCCTGCACCCCGCCACCTTCGAGGCCACCACCGTCGACACGTCCTTCGAGCGGTACGTCGAGCTCGACCGCCCCTGCTGGATCGAGGCGGAGCGGGCGCCCGCCTCCGGCCCCGGAGGAGCCACGGTGCTGGTCACGGGGACGCAGGACGGCGATACGGTCTTCCGGGGCCGGCTGAGCGGTCCGTGCGGCTGAGAGCCCCCGCGGAGTCACCGCCCGCGCGTGCGGCGGCTCACTGGTTGACGAAGCCGCCGTCCACCGGCAGGACGGTTCCCGTGAGGAACGGGCAGCGGTCACTGAGCAGCCAGGCCGCCGCGTTGGCCACTTCCTCGGGCTCGGCCGTACGGCCCTGCGGCGTCATGCTGTTGACCATCTCCTCCAGGCCCGGATTGCGCCCGAACCAGTCGGCGGTGATCTCACTGCGCGTGGTGCCCGGGGCCACGGCGTTCACCCTGATGCCCTGTTGCGCGTACTCGTCGGCGGCGGCCCGCGTCAGGCCGACGACCGCGTGCTTGGCCGCTATGTAGGGCGCGGCGGCGGGTATGGCCACCAGGCCGCCCACGCTGGTGGTGTTCACGATGGAGCAGCCCCCGTCGTTCGACAGCATGGCCGCTATCTCGTACCGGAGACAGTTCCAGACACCGCGCACGTTGACGTCCATGACGGCGTCGTAGACGTCATCGCCCATCAGGTGCAGGGGAGTCCGGTCGCCGCCGAGCCCCGCGTTGTTGAACGCCGAGTCCAGGCGCCCGTACGTGTTCACCGCGAAGTCCACCGCCCGGGCGGCGTCCTCCGCCACGGTGACGTCACAGACCACGTGGGACGCCTCCGCACCCTTGTCCCGCAACTCGGCCACCAGCGCGGCCAGTCGGTCCTCCCGGCGCGCGGCGAGGACCACCGTCGCGCCCTCCTGGGAGAACACCCGGGCCGCAGCCGCGCCGATGCCGCTGCTCGCCCCGGTGACGAGGACGACTCTGCCGTTCAGAAGATCACTCATGGGCGCAGTCTGGCAGGCCTGTTCGAACGGGACCATGCCTGCGGAGATCCGTGGCAGCAGCAGCTTCCAGAACCGGGGGACCGGGTACTGCGGGGACCGCTCCGCGTCGAGGCGGCCGAGGGCCCGCACCCCCGCGACCGCCGCCGTCACGGTGGACACCACGCCCTCCGGGGGAACGCCCGGGGCCGGTGCGTGTGCGGGGTCCACCAGGTGTCGCAGCGGGAAGAGCCGTCCGCCGGAGGGCGGGGCGAGGTCGTTCCGGAGGACGCGCGCCGCGGCCCCCGGCGGCCGACTTCAGCGCGCGCCCGTCGGGGAAGTGGAAGTGCGGCGCCCCACTGCCGACCCCGCCCCGGCGGCGCTACCGGTGAGCGAGGGGAGCGGGAAACCTCCCAGGTCGAATACCCCGGCGGCCGGGCGGAGCAGCTCCCGGCGCGTGCGTACCGCGCGGTCCTGCCGGGCCGGCCCGCCACTCCGGTGCGTGCGGGGGATCCGGGGACTTCGGGTGCCGCTGCCCGTTCGGTACCGGCCGGCAACGACGCAGGGTGACGTTCCAAACAAACCGGTTGTATTGTTTTTTTGCCCCTTCCCCGGGCCCGGGCCCCGACCCCGACGGATTCCGCGATGCCCGGACGTCACCGGGCCCCCGCGATACCGTGCGACATGATCGCAATCCAGTTCGACCACTTCGGTGGCCCCGAGGTCCTCCAGCCCGTGGAACTGGCCGCCCCCGTCCCGGGCCCCGGTGAGGTGCTGCTCACCGTCGAGGCCGCCGGGGTGAACTTCGCGGACACCCACCAGACGGACGGTTCCTACCTGGGGGCCGACGCCCTGCCGTACGTCCCCGGCAGCGAGGTGGTGGCCCGCACCCCCGACGGCAGGCGGGTGCTCGCCCGGGTCTCGCACGGATACGCGGAGCAGGTCACCGCCAAGGAGTCCGCCCTGCTGGAGATCCCCGAGGACCTCGGCGCCGCCGCGGCGCTCGCCCTGATGGTGCAGGGGCTGACCGCCTGGCATCTGCTGCGGACCTCCGCCCGGCTGCGGGCCGGCGAGACCGTCGTGGTGCACTCCGCGGCGGGCGGAGTGGGCAGTCTCGCCGTACAGCTGGCCAGGGAGTTCGGAGCGGGCCGGGTGCTCGCCCAGGTCTCCTCCCCGGACAAGGAACGGCTCGTCCTGGACCTCGGGGCGGACGCAGTCGTCAGCTACCCGCTCCAGGAGAAGGCGGACGTCGTCCTGGACGCCGTCGGCGGTGAGCTGTTCGACCTGGCACTGGACTCCCTGGCGTCCTTCGGCCGGCTCGTGTCCTACGGCAGCGCCGCCCGGACCGGTTTCACGCCGGTCGACCCGGCCCGGCTGGGGCGGCTCAACGCCGCCGTGGTGGGGTTCTGGCTGCGCCCCACCCTGGCGGCGCCGGGCGCGGTGGACGGGCCCCTCGAGGAACTCTTCGGCCTGGTCGCCGACGGGCGGCTCAAGCCGGTGGCGGGCGGCAGCTACCCGCTCACCGAGGCACGCCGCGCCCACGAGGACATGCTGGCCCGCCGGACGGTCGGCAAGGTGGTCCTCGTCCCCTGAGCCGGCCCCCGGCAGGGGGTGCGGGAAGGACCGCGAGCCGGGTCCCGCACGGGGTCCGTATGCGTGCGGGAGGTCATTAGGGTGGCCTGATGCCATCCCTGACCTCACGCACCCCGGGACCGGCCCCCTCAGGGGCCGGAGCCACGGACGCGGCCCCGGCCCGCCCCGGCCGCGACCCGTACTTCGACAACGCGAAGTACCTGGCCATCGTCCTCGTCGCGATGGGGCACTCCTGGGAGCCGCTGCCCGACAGCGGCCGCGTGATCGAGACGTTCTACACCTTCGTCTACGCCTTCCACATGCCCGTCTTCATCATGATCGCCGGCTACTTCTCCCGCGGTTTCGACCTGCGGCGCGAGCGGGTGTGGAAGCTCGTCACCAGCCTGATCGTGCCCTACGCCGTCTTCGAGGTGGCCTACACGCTCTTCGAGCGCCTCACCGGAGCCCCCGGCTTCCCGCTGAGCCCGCTCACACCGTACTGGCTGCTGTGGTTCCTGCCCGCGCTCTTCCTCTGGCGTCTCACGACACCGGTCTGGCAGACGGTCCGGTGGCCCGTCGCGGTGTCCCTGGTCATCGCGGCCATGGGGGCGGTCAGCAGCAACATCGGCGGCGATCTGCAGCTTCAGCGGGTACTGCAGTTCCTGCCGTTCTACGTGCTGGGTCTGCAGCTGCGGCCGGCGCACTTCGACTTCGTACGACGCCGTGCGGTGCGCCTCGCCTCCGTCCCGGTCTGCGTGATCGCCCTGGCCGCGGCGTACTGGGCGGTCCCGCGCACGACGACCTCGTGGTTCTTCCGCCGGTACGGCGCCGAGCAGCTCGGCTCGCCCGCCTGGACGGGTGCGGTCGTGACCCTGCTGCTGTTCGGCTGCGCCGTGGTGCTCAGCGCCTGCTTCCTCGCCTGGGTGCCGAGCCGCAGGATGTGGATGACCGCCCTCGGAGCGGGCACCCTGTACGGCTACCTGCTGCACGGCTTCGTCGTGAAGGGCGCGATCCGGCTGGACCTCTTCGAGGCGGACCTGGTCGCGACGCCGCTCGGCCGGATCCTGGTGACGGTGGTCGCGGCCGCCGTGGTCACCCTGCTGTGCAGTCCGCCCGCCCGCCGGGTGTTCCGCTTCGTCGTGGAGCCCCGGCTCGACTGGGCGAGGAAGCCCGCCCCGGCAAGCTGAGGGCGGGCGGGCCCAGGACGTCGCCTCAGCCGGTGACCTGCGTCCCGCCGAGGACCGTGGCGTGCTCCAGGACGTCCTCCAGCGGATCGTCGACCTGGCCCGTCGCGATCAGCGCCACCTGCGGCGCGTTGTGCGAGTCGGTGTGGGTCTCGTCGGCGTGGACCGTCCCGGCCGGAAACACGGACGCCAGCACGGCCACGCCGAGGACGGTGAGCCTGCTCTTCATGTGGGTGCCCCGTCTCTTCGTGCTCGGGCCGGGCGGCGCGAGCGGGGCGATCATCTCGCCCCGGGCGTGTCCGGGGCCGACGACTCGAGCCGCGCGGGAGGGACTGTTACAGACATTCCCGGCTTCGGCGGAAGACCGGTCGGCCCGCGTCCGGACGCACCGCACCCCCGGGCCCGCTGGGGGCGCCGGGGGTGCGGTGTCGTCGGACGCTGCGGTGTCGTCAGACGGACGGCCGGATGTCGTCAGGCGTGCCGAGCATGGCGGACGCGTTCTCCAGCGGGGTGAGGGGCACCGCCGGGGCGGGCACCTCCGCCGGACGGCAGGTGAAGCCGAGACGCGTCAGCGCCCGGGTCACCTCGGCCGCGCTGAAGTCGCGGCGGTCCTGCCGGGTGATGATCTCCCCGACCTGCTTGACGGGGTAGACGCGGCGGCTGATGACCACCGCGTCACCGGTGACGGGTTCGGGCTTGATGCCCTTCATCGAATCCTCCACTTCGTTCTTGAACAGATCGAAGGGGAAGCGGGCGATGACACAGCGCATGGTGCCTCAACAGGGTCGGTGAGAAAGCCGGAAAGGGTCTGCCGGACTGCTGTCCGGTGACTACGCGGCCCGGTTGGACCGGCGCAGCGCGGCAGCGGCACGCGCCTCGGGCGTCGCCGTGTTGGCGTTGGAGCGACGGCCCTGCGGGGGCCTGCTGCCTCGCCGGCGCGAGGGCGAACCGCTGCCCTTGCGCTCCGTCAGCGGCGCGGTGATGGTCACGGGGACGCCCGAGGGCGCCTGCGCCCCGGTGATGCGGCTGAGCTCGGCCTCGCCGGAGCGGACCTGAGCGACCTGAGGGGTGATGCCGGCGTCCGCCATCAGACGGGTCATCTCGCGGCGCTGGTTGGGCAGCACCAGCGTGACGACGCTGCCGGACTCCCCGGCCCGGGCGGTACGGCCGCCTCGGTGCAGGTAGTCCTTGTGGTCGCTCGGCGGGTCGACGTTGACGACGAGGTCCAGGTTGTCGACGTGGATGCCGCGCGCGGCGACGTTCGTGGCGACCAGCACCGTGACGTGGCCCGTCTTGAACCGGTCCAGGGTGCGGGTGCGCTGCGGCTGCGACTTGCCGCCGTGCAGCGCCGCGGCCCGGACACCGCTGTTCAGCAGGTGGTCGGTCAGCTTGTCCACCGCGTGCTTGGTGTCCAGGAACATGATCACCCGGCCCTCGCGGGCGGCGATCTCCGTGGTCGTGGCGTACTTGTCGGAGCCCTGGACGTAGAGCACGTGGTGCTCCATCGTCGTCACCGCACCGGCGGCGGGGTCGACCGAGTGCACGACCGGGTCGTGCAGGTAGCGGCGGACCAGCAGGTCCACGTTGCGGTCCAGGGTGGCCGAGAACAGCATCCGCTGGCCGTCGGCGTTGACCTGGTCGAGAAGCTCGGTGACCTGGGGCATGAAGCCCATGTCGGCCATCTGGTCGGCCTCGTCGAGCACCGTGATGGCGACGCGGTCGAGCTTGCAGTCACCGCGCTCGATGAGGTCCTTCAGCCGGCCCGGGGTGGCGACCACGACTTCGGCACCGCCGCGCAGGGCGCTGGCCTGGCGGCCGATCGACATGCCGCCGACGACCGTGGCCAGCCGCAGCTTGAGGGACCGGGCGTACGGGGTGAGCGCGTCGGTGACCTGCTGGGCCAGTTCCCGGGTGGGGACGAGGACCAGGGCCAGCGGACGGCGGGCGTCGGCGCGGTTGCCCGCGGTGCGGGCCAGCAGCGCCAGGCCGAAGGCGAGCGTCTTGCCCGATCCGGTCCGGCCGCGGCCCAGGACGTCACGCCCGGCGAGCGAGTTCGGCAGGGTGGCCGCCTGGATGGGGAACGGCACGGTCATGCCCTCGGAGCTCAGCGCCGCCAGCAGGGGCGCGGGCATGTCGAGGTCCCCGAACGCCTCAGCGGCGGGGAGGGCCGGCGTGATGGTCACCGGCAGTGCGAATTCACCCGACACGGAGGAGGAACGGCGCCCGCCGCCGCCACCGAAGCGCTTCGGTCCGCCGGAGCGGCCCTGCGCCGCGGCGCCCTGTCGGCTGGACGTCGTCGAGCGGAATCCGTTGGCGGTGCGACTGCCGGAGGATCCGCCGGAGCGAGTCCGGGAGAATCGGTCGTTCGTGCGAGCTGTGCGATCGCGGTTCAATGGAGAACCTTCCCTCGAATGGCACGTATCGAGGGATTCTTTCCGGGCGGCTGCAGCCATGTACGGCGCCAAGAATCGCAAGAACGAGCCGGTGAAATATCGAAAAACGAAGCCCGTCCGCCGGATGACCAGCTGCTTACGGCACTTCAGAATGACTGCAATGGGATGCGCGCCGACCTGACCTGTACACACCCGGAATTACTCACCGGTGCGACGTCCGCGGTCACGGTCGGGGAAAAACAACGAGCTGGGGCCCGCACCCCAAGGTGCGGGCCCCAGCTGCGCCATACGCCTGAGGTGATCAGGCGGGGGTGATGTTCTCCGCCTGCGGGCCCTTCTGGCCCTGCGTGACGTCGAAGTTCACCTTCTGGCCTTCCTGCAGCTCGCGGAAGCCCTGGGCGGCGATGTTCGAGTAGTGGGCGAAGACGTCAGCGCCGCCACCCTCCTGCTCGATGAAGCCGAAACCCTTTTCCGCGTTGAACCACTTCACGGTGCCAGTAGCCATGTCATATCTCCTTCGGGGCGTTGCCCTAGGGCCCACACTGTGCGAGCCCTACGTCGCCGCAAATGATTGCCCCGACCGGATAAGTCCGGAAATACAAAAGTGCACCCACCCGAGTGAAACCGGCGAGAGCACTTGAAGTTTTGGGAACCACAACTGCAACTGAGATCAACAGTAGCACGATTCGGGCAGATGCGAGCTGTACGCCATATCACTCCGCCGTGACTCCACCGCACACGGCATAAACTCTCACCGCCCATTGCGCATATTTCTGTGCTCACGGAAACAGATATGCACCCGCCCGCCGGTCAGGAACCGGCGCCGCCCCGCCCGACAGCGGGCCGCCGCAGCTCCTCGTCGAGGCGCGGCGCCTCCTCGCGCCGGCCCTCCGGGATGACGATGCGGCACGCGGCGTCGATCGGCGTGCCGCCGTCGACCAGCTCGCGGGCACGGGCGGCGATGCGTAGTCGGTAGCGGGAGTAGCGGCGACGCCCTCCCTCGGAACGCGGCGGCGTGACGAGGCGGGCCGCACCGATGGCCCTGAGGAAACCCGGCGCGGCGCCGATCATCTCCGCGACTCGCCCCGTGGCGTGAGCGGGGTGGTCGTCGTCGTCGAGACGATCGCCGGCGTGCGAGGTGCTCTCCGGAGGCACCTGCGCCTCTCTACTGTGGGCCGTGCCATTGATGTGAGCCGGCTGCACGAGGAACCCTGGGCACACGGATGGATCATGTCTACTTCCATCAGCACAGTTTTCGCCGTCACGCGGCGTGTCCGCGCCCGGCCGCCCGCCGGGAGCCTCACCGCGCACCACCCCGCGACCCCCGTCGCGAACGCCCAACGGGACTGACCGGCCGGTCAGTTGTCGACAGACCGGCGAAGGGTCATACTGCTCGCGTAGCCCTTCACGCATCCCCCGTCGTGAAGGGCTACATTGACGCCCGGACGACCGGCTCCCGGCGTCGGCGGACCCGGGAGAACCCAGCATGAGCGGCGCGGACCGGGCACGGACGACCACGACGGCGGCCCGCGCGGACCGGCCGGGCAGGACCACCGCTACGGCCCGCACGGTCACCGACGTCCTCCAGCCCCGCAATGTCCTGCTCGCGGGAATGCTCGGCACCGGAGTGGCCTCGGCCGGTCACTGGACCGGACTCCTCTGGGGCTTCCTCGGCGCACTGTGCGCCGGGCTCGTACCCGCCGGGTACATCGAGTGGGAGCGCAGGCGCGGCACCTGGGGCGACCGCCATGTCGTGGACCGCACCCAGCGGGCCCCCATCTTCCTGGTGATCCTCGGCTCGCTCGGCACCGGCGCGCTGATCATGGTCCTGGGGCACGCCCCGCGGGGCATCCTGATCGCGATGATCTCCCTGTGGGTGATGACGACCGTGCTCCTGGCGGTGAACACCGTCTGGAAGATCTCGGTGGACGCGGCCGTCTCCTCCGCCGTGGTCGCCCTGCTCTCCGTGGTGCACTCGCCGTGGTGGCTGACCGCGGGCACGCTGACCCTCGCCGTGTGCTGGTCCCGGGTGGCACTGCGCTACCACTCGGTGGCCCAGACGGTCGCGGGGGCCTCCCTGGGCGCGGCCACGGCGGCCGGTTTCCTCTTCTCCTGACCCGGGCGGGTCCCGCCCCCGATTGCGGGCCCGCTCCGGAGCCGGTTACGTGGACGAAGGGGCCGTGCGGGGATGCACCGGAGGTACGCGGATGGCCGGGAAACGGAAGAGCTCCAGGGCGGGTCTGCTCCTGAGCCTGGGGAGCAGCGCACTCGCGGTCGTCCGCGCCGTCCGGCAGATGCGCCGGATCCGGGGCACGCAGGACACGCTGAGCACCGTCAACGCAGCGGCGGGGCTCCTGCCCCTGATCACCTCCGCCCTGCTCATCCTGCGACGGCTGCGCCACCGGTCACCCCGGCCCGGCCATTGAACGGGTCCCGTTCCGGGTACGAGTGAGCCGTGCCGACATTCGAGATCACCACCGCGAGCGCCGACGACATGGGAACGCTGGGCGAGTGGGCCCACGCCGAGGGATGGAATCCCGGCCTCGGCGACGGACACGCCTTCTTCGCCGCCGATCCCTGCGGCTTCCTGATCGGGCGGCTCGACGGCGAGCCCGTCAGCTCCGTGTCCGTCGTGCGCTACGGGACCTGCTTCGGCTTCCTGGGCTTCTACCTGACCAGGCCGTCCCTGCGCGGCCGGGGATACGGGATGCGGGTCTGGCGCGCGGGCATGGCCCGGCTCTCCGGACGCACGGTCGGTCTCGACGGCGTCCCCGCCCAGCAGGACAACTACCGCAGGTCCGGCTTCCACGCCGCCTGGAGCAACGCGCGGTACGAGGGCGTCGTGCCCGTCGGCGTCGCTCCGCCGAACGGCGTCACCCTCGCCGACGCCCGCACCCTCCCCTTCGCCCGGCTCACCGCCTACGACCGGCGCTTCTTTCCCGAACCGCGCGACAGCTTCCTCGCCCAGTGGATCACCGCGCCCCGGCACACGGCACTGTGCGCGGTCCGCGACGGCGAGCTCGTGGGCTTCGCCGTGCTGCGCGCCTGCCGGGAGGCATCCCGGATCGGACCGTTGCACGCCGATTCACCGGATGTGGCCGCCGCCCTCGTGAGCGCGCTGGCCGCCGCCGCACCGGACACCCCTGTCGCGATCGACGTCCCCGACGTCAACCCGCCCGCCGTGCGCCTCGCGGAACAGCTCGCTCTGACCCCGTCCTTCGACACGGCCCGGATGTATGCGGGTCCCGTGCCGGAGATGGACCGGACGGGCATGTTCGGCATCACCAGCCTCGAACTGGGCTGAGGCACGCCGGAGCGGCCGTCCGGCGGCGGTGCTCAGTGCTCCCGGGCCCGCGAGGCGACGATCGCGATGTCGTCCTCCGCCATGGCCCCGAACCGGTCGACGGCCTGGTCCAGCAGGTCCTCCAGCCGCCCGCTCGCCGGGAGGGTGAGGCGGGTGAGGCGTTCGACGGAGACGTCGATGTCCTCCCCCCGGCGCTCGACCAGGCCGTCGGTGTACATGAACAGCACCGTCCCGGCCTGACACGGCACCGTCGTCGACCGGTATCCGCCGAAGCCCGTGCCCAGCGGGGGCCCCGCCTGCAGGTGGGCCACCCGCGCGCCGGACGGCCCCGGATCGATGAACACCGGCGGCAGATGGCCCGCGCTGGCCACCTCGCAGGTCCCGGCCCGCCGGTCGACGACGGCCAGCAGGCAGGTCGCACCCCGGTCGAGGCCGGACCGCTCGACCGCCCCGTCGAGCCGCTCCAGAACGCGGTGCGGCGGCAGGCCGTCCTCGGCCAGGAGACGCAGCAGCGAGCGGTAGTGGTTCATGGCGACGGCGGCCTCCACCCCGTGGCCCATCACATCGCCGATCACCTTGAGATGGCGTCCGTCCCCCAGCGGGATGGCGTCGAACCAGTCGCCACCCACCAACGCGCCCTGACCGGCGGGGAGGTAGCGGGTCGCGATCTCGATGCCCCGGTCGGGCAGCCGCGGCTCGGAGAGCAGGGAACGCTGGAGCTCCCGGGCGACGCCGTGCTCGCGGGCGTACCGGCGGGCGTGGTCCACGTCGACGGCGGCCCGGCCGGCCAGCGCGCGGGCGATGACGATGTCCTGGCCCTCGCTGAAGGGGGGCGAGTCCCCGGCCCGCAGAAGGCTGAGGACACCCAGCGGACTCCCGCGCGTGGTCAGCGGGACGGCGACCGCCGAGTGCAGGCCGACGGCGCGATAGGCGGCGACCCGCTCGGGAGTGGGCGCGGCGCGGCTGAGCTGCTCGTCGCCGAAGAGGTTCTCGATCACCGGCGAGCCGGCGGCCAGGCAGCGTGGCACCGCCGAGTCCTCCTGGTACTCGATCTCCGAACCGGCTCCGCCGAACTGGTCGATGGAATCGCGCAGTTCCGGAATCGCGGCCATCCCGGCGCGCAGCAGCCGCAGGCGCCCCGGTGTCGGCCGCAGCACCGAGAGGCGCTTGTCGACGTGGAAGATCTCGACCGCGGCGACATCGGCCAGCGCGGGGACGACGAAGTCCGCGAGTTCCTGGCAGGTGGTCATCACGTCGAGCGTCGTACCGATGCTGCCGGCCGCGTTGTCCAGGAGAGCCAGATAGCGCCTGGCCCGTTCGAGCTCGTCCTCCTGGTTCTGCACGGCGCTGATCTCCAGCGTGATCGCGACGAGCACCCGCGCCCGGCCGTCCCCGCCCATCCGGTGGTACGCGGCGCGCCAGTAGCGCCGTTCCGGGGCCAGGTCCGACCAGGTGCGGCCGCTCGCGGTGACCTCGCGGGCCCGTCCGTCCGCCAGCACCTGCCGCAGGACGCCCATGCGCACGTCGGCCTCCGGCAGCACCTCGGCGGGGGTCTTCCCCAGATGTGCGGCGGCGGGCACCCCGTTGAGCCGTTCGAGTGCCGCGTTCACGTACAGATAGCGCAGCTCGTCGTCGAGTACGGCCACCCCGGCCGGGGTGCCGCCCACCAGTGCGGCCACTGCCTCCGCGTCGAAGGGCGGCGGAACGTCGGCGTGCTCGTGGGCGGGCAACGGAGCCTCCAGAGGTGCGGGTGGGAAGGACAGGAGGCGAACGGAGTCACGACCTGCCCGCGCACCCGGGCCCTCATCGTCGGACGCCCCACCCCGCCCCGCATCTCCGCGCGCGCTGTCCGTCCGTCCCGCTCCGGTGCACGGCGTCCAGGGACAGCGTCCCCTCGGACGCCGGGGCGCCCGGCGGGAGACCGAACGCCGTCCCGATCCGGTCCGGTACCGGGGTCAGTCCCAGCAGCCCGGTCACGAGGGTGCTCGTCAGGTGGTGCCAGGCCGGGGCGCGGCGGAGCATCGCATGGTCGCTGCCGGGGATCGTGACCAGGCAGGTGCGGGCGCCGGCGCGCCGGGCCCTCGCAGTCAGCGACTGCGACGCCTGGGGGCTCGTCACCCGGTCCCGGGTGCTGTGCAGCAGGACCACGTCCCGCCCCGCGAGCTGGGTCACCGGGTCGCCGGGCGGACACCACGGGGCGAGGCCGACCACCGAACGGACCAGCGGATGACCGGCGGCGTGGAGCGCGGCACGCGCCCCCATGGAATGGCCGACGAGCACCACGGGGATGTCTCCCGCCTCCTGCCGCAGGGCGTCCAGGGCCGCCACGGCGTCGTGCAGCGGATCGGCACGGGTGCCGTTCCAGCCGCGCCGCGTGTAGCGGACGGTGCGCACGCGTATCCGGGAGCCGCCGCGCCCCCCGGTCCCGCCCCGTGCTCCTGACTCGACGCGTACGGCACGGGCCACCGCACGGGCGATCGGCAGCATCCGCAGGCCGGGCAGATTCATCACGCCGGGCGCGGGCGGCGTGAGGCCCGTCTCGTAGCCGCCGTGGAGGATGAGAACCGCCGCCGACGGCGAACGTTCGGCCACACGTACCTCCAGATCGGGTGCGGAGCCGTCGCCCGCACTCTCCCCATATTCGGTGCCGGAGGGTGTACGGATGGGTCGAACCTGCCGATGCGGGGAAAGTGCCGTGTCACCGCACGAGGCACGGATCCGTGCGCACGGCCACTCCAGGGAGTTTCGACATGGCATCAGGACCGCGGATCGGCGACACCGCAGAGGATTTCACCCTGCCCGGCGGCATGCTGTCCGACGACTCCTTCGAGCGCCGGGACTACACCCTGTCCGGCGCCCGCGGACGGGCCGTCGTCCTCGCCTTCTACCCCGGCGACAACACGTCCGTCTGCACCAGGCAGCTGTGCTCCTACTCCTCCGGGTTCGAGACCTTCGAAGGGCTCGACGCCGAGGTCTGGGGCATCAGCCCACAGGGTGTGGACAGCCACGAGTCGTTCGCCCGCTCCCACGGACTGCGCATGCCGCTCCTGGCCGACGAGGGGCGGGAGATCGCCAGGGCCTACGGCGTCACGGCGCCCGGCATCGGCGTACGGCGTTCGGTCTTCCTGATCGGTCCGGACGGTGTGCTGCGCTGGAAGCACGTCGCCCTGCTCGGGGCCACGTTCCAGTCGCTGGACACCCTTGCCGAGCAGATTTCCGGCATCAAAACCGCCTGAAGACTGCCGGAACCCGGCAGTACCCCTCACCGGTGCTTCATGGGATCATCCAGTCAGTTCGACGGAAACATATCGGGGGAAATTCGAAGGTCGGGGGAGTGATCACGTGACCATTTTTCTCGGTCTCGGCATTGCGGGAATCGTTCTTCTCACGCTCTCCCTGATCTTCGACGGAATCCTCGAAGGACTCTTCGGTGACGCCCTGGGCGGACTGCTGAACGGTTTCTTCGACGGTCTGCTCTCGCTGCCCGTGATCGCCGGCTTCCTCTCCATGCTCGGCTTCGGCGGCGCGATCGTCCTCGGCACCACCGACGTGGGTGCTCCCGTCGCGGTCGCGGCGGGAGCCGTGGCGGGGATCGTCGCCGCCTGGCTGACCTGGAGGCTCAGCAAGGCCCTGATGCGGGACCAGACCACCGCCACTCCGCGCGGCGAGGACCTCATCGGCACCTCCGGGTCCGTCGTCACGCCGATCCCGGCCGACGGCTACGGCGAGGTCCTGCTGCGCCTCGCGGGCCAGACCGTCAAGTTCTCCGCGAAGAGCGCGGTCCCGGTCGAGCGCGGCGCCGAGGTCTGGGTCGAGGCGACGCTCTCGACCACCTCGGTCACGGTCCGCCCCGTCGAGCGCTGACCCGCACCCGCCCGATTCCCGCACAGCCCGCACAGTCCGAACAAAACTGCCGCCCCCTCGGGAGGCAGGGGGGACACCACTCATGAGTCCAGTAGTGATCGCCGTCATCGGCGTAGTCGTGCTCGTCGTACTCCTGGCCCTCGCGGTCATCACCCGCTACAAGGTCGCGGGGCCCAGCCAGGCCTTCATCATCACCGGCCGCCGCGGCAAGAAGTCCACCGATCCGGTGACCGGCCGCACCAGTATCGACAACAGCGGCCAGAAGGTCGTCGTCGGCGGTGGCGTCTTCGTCGTGCCGTTCGTCCAGCAGAAGTTCACCCTGGACCTCTCCAGC
The DNA here is from genome assembly GCF_036345975.1 of Streptomyces clavifer. NCBI lineage: Bacteria > Bacillati > Actinomycetota > Actinomycetes > Kitasatosporales > Streptomycetaceae > Streptomyces > Streptomyces clavifer. Next base: position 3,649,893 of record NZ_CP107793.1, read on the forward strand.
CGGCACATCCCCGTCGCCGTGCGCGGCGCCGTCACCCTGCGCGGCGTGAAGTCCAACCTCGAAGGTGTCGCGATCGTCAAGGTCGGCGGCAGCGAGGACGCGATCCGGGCCGCCGCCCAGCGCTTCCTGCAGCAGCAGAACGGCATCGTCGGCTTCACCCAGGAAGTGCTCTCCGGCGCCCTGCGCGCGATCGTCGGCCGGATGTCCGTCGAGGACATCATCCGCGACCGTGCCGCGTTCGCCGGCCAGGTCGCCGAGGAGGCCGAAGCCAGTCTCTCCGGCCAGGGCCTGATCCTGGACGCCTTCCAGATCCAGGACATCACGACCGAGGGCTCCTACCTGGAGGACCTCGGCCGTCCCGAGGCCGCCCGCGCCAAGCAGGAGGCCGACATCGCCGAGGCCATCGCCCGGCGTGCCTCGGAGCAGGCCCGGCTGAAGGCGGCCGAGGAGATCGCCATCGCCGAGCGGACGTTCTACCTGAAGCAGGCCGAGATCAAGGCCGAGACGGAAGCCGCCGCGGCCAAGGCCAACGCCGCGGGCCCGCTCGCCGAGGCCGCCCGGCAGCAGGAGGTCCTCGCCGAACAGGAGAAGGTCGCCCAGCGCCAGGCCGCCCTGACCGACCGCGAGCTCGACACCAAGGTCCGCAAGCCGGCGGACGCCGCCCGCTACCAGGCGGAGCAGGAGGCCGAGGCCCGTCGTATCGCCCAGGTCAAGGAGGCCGAGGCGGACGCGGAGCGCTCCCGCCTGACCGGTCAGGGCGAGAAGCTCCACCGCTCGGCCCTCGCCGACGCCGTACGCATCGAGGGTGAGGCCGAGGCCGCCGCCATCGCCGCGAAGGGTGCGGCCGAGGCCGAGGCCATGCACAAGAAGGCCGACGCCTTCGCCCGGTACGGCGACGCGGCCGTGCTGCAGATGCTCGTCGAGGTGCTCCCGCAGGTCGTCGCCAAGGCGTCCGAGCCGCTGAGCGCCATCGACAAGATGACGGTCATCTCGACGGACGGCGCCAGCCAGCTGTCCCGCACGGTCACCGACAACGTGGCCCAGGGCATGGAGCTGCTGAGCTCGACCACCGGCGTCGACCTGGGCGCACTGCTCCAGAACCTCAAGGGCAGGACGGGCGGCGGCGCGGCGTCCGAGGCGGCAGCCGTCTCCGTACCGCAGCCCACGGCCCCGGACAGGAACAGCAAGATCGAGGTCACCGACTGACCCGCCCCTGCTGCACGGGCCCGGCGGCGATCGTCCACCGCCGGGCCCGTTCGCGTCCACCGGCCCCGGCAGGTCCTACCCGGTCGGCGACGTTTTCCCCCCGGCCGCCGGGCGCTCCCGCCCGGCCGGAGTCCTGATCATCGCCGTGCCCGTCGGGGCTCGCCGCGGCACGGATCCGGCCGGCCTTCCGCGAACACCCCGGTGCCCTGCGCCGGACCCTCACCCGCCCCCGCGGCCCGGCGGCCGAAACTCGCCGCCGGTTAGGGTAATGGGCGGCTAAAGAGATCATCAAAAAGCGCCGGATCGCCGCGCTCCTCGGGAGGACGTCATGGGAACCCACCGCACATCACTGCCGGGAGTCGGCGTGCAGTACGACTACACCACCGAGTCGGGACAGCACATCTCCGTGGTCGTGCACCACGACGGACGGCGTTTTCTCGGGTTCTACGAGAAGGACGACCCTGATTCGTGCCTGCTCTCCGTACCCCTGACCACCTCGGAGGCCACCGGGCTCGCGCATCTCATCGATGCCGCTCCGATCGACGCGGTGCGGACCGAGGGGATCGATCTGGTCACCGAGCACATTCCGCTCGGGACCCGCTCCCCGTACGGCGGGCGGCTGCTCGGGGAGACGAAGGCGCGGACCCGGACGGGTGCGTCGATCGTGGCTGTTCTGCGTACGCACAGTGCGCATCCGTCCCCCGGGCCGGACTTCCGGCTGGCCATCGGGGACACGCTCGTTGTTGTTGGAACGCGTGAGGGCGTGGACACGCTCTCCGAGATCATTGCGGAGGGCTGACCGTGCACGACACGACTGCACTGCTGGTGGAGCTGGGCTCCGTCATTCTGGGGCTCGGCATCATCGGGCGCTTCGCCGGGCGGGTCGGGCTCTCGCCGATCCCCCTGTACCTGCTGGCCGGTCTGGCCTTCGGTGAGGGCGGGCTGCTGCCGCTCGGTGCCAGTGAGGAGTTCACCGCCATCGGGGCGGAGATCGGCGTCATCCTCCTGCTCCTCCTGCTCGGACTCGAGTACAGCGCGTCCGAGCTCGTCACGAGTCTCAAGACGCAGTACCCGTCCGGGGCCGTCGACTTCGTGCTCAACGCGACGCCCGGTGCGGCAGCCGGTCTGATGCTCGGGTGGGGGCCCGTGGGGGCCGTGGCGCTGGCCGGGGTCACCTGGATCTCGTCGTCCGGTGTGATCGCCAAGGTGATGACCGACATGGGGCGGCTCGGCAACCGCGAGACACCTGTCATCCTCGGTGTCCTCGTCATCGAGGACCTGGCCATGGCCGTCTACCTCCCGCTGCTCACCGCGATGCTGGCCGGGGTCGGCCTGGCCGGTGGCAGCATCGCCCTCCTGATCGCGCTCGGCACCGTCGGGTTCGTGCTGTACCTGGCACTGCGGCACGGACGCCTCATCAGCCGTGCGGTGTCCTCCGACAATCCGGAGATGCTGCTGCTCGTCGTCCTCGGGCTCACCGTGCTGGTGGCCGGAGTGGCGCAGCAGCTGCAGGTGTCCGCGGCCGTCGGCGCGTTCCTCGTGGGTATCGCCCTGTCCGGTGAGGTCGCCGAGGGCGCCCGCAAGCTGCTGACACCGCTGCGGGACCTGTTCGCCGCCGTCTTCTTCGTGTTCTTCGGTCTGTCCACCGACCCGGCGGAGATCCCGCCCGTGCTGCTTCCGGCGGCGCTGCTGGCGATCGTCACCGTCTTCACCAAGATCGGCACCGGCTGGTACGCGTCGCGGCGGGCCGGGATCGGTCCCCGGGGCCGTTGGCGGGCGGGCGGCACGCTCGTGGCACGTGGCGAGTTCTCCATCGTCATCGCCGGTCTGGCCGTGGCGACGGAGCCGCGGATCGGGCCCATCGCCACCGCGTACGTGCTGATCCTCGTGATCGTCGGACCGCTCACCGCACGCTGGACCGAGCCGGTCGCCTCCAAGCTGCAGGCCAAGCTGGCCGGCCGGGGGAAGAAGCCCGCACCCGCGGTCGCGCGTGACGAGCCGATGCCCTCGCACGACGACCTCACGCCGGAGCACGCCGGTCGCGACACCGACTGAACGGACCGGGAAGAAGGACGGGGGCGGCGAGCCACGGCCGAGGCGGACGCATGTCCGTCGCGGACCGCTCGCCGCCCCCGTCCCCGTTCCCGCGCGTGAACCCGATCCTCCCGAGCCGATCGGAGCGGTCCACGAGTGAGGCGTCCGGGCGGTGGAGGGGCAGCCCCGGCGGCCTGTCCGAGGCAGGGTCACCCGGTGCGCGAGCACCCGCGAGCGCCCCTTCCACGAGCGCCCCGTCCACTGGCCGGCCGGCCACGGCAGGGCCGGCACGCTTACTTCTACACCGCTGTAGAGTCTGAGGGGTTCCGCACCGCACGCACCGCAACGTATGGAGACGTCATGGCCCTGTGGGATCGGATCAAGGAATCCGCGTCGACGATGCAGACGCAGCTGGAAGCGAAGAAGAACGACCTGAAGAGCGGGGCGTTCCGGGATGCGAGCATGGCCATGTGCGCCCTGGTCGCCGCTGCCGACGGTTCCATCGACCCGTCCGAACGCCAGCGCGTCGCCGCCCTGATCGCGGGCAACGACGTCCTGCGCAACTTCCCCGCGGACGACCTGCAGCGCCGCTTCAACGACTACGTGGACAAGCTGACCGCGGACTTCGACTTCGGCAAGGTCGGCGTGCTCCAGGAGATCGCCAAGGCGAAGAAGAAGCCCGCCGAGGCCCGGGCCGTCATCCAGATCGGCATCGTCATCGGCGGCGCCGACGGCGACTTCGACCCGTCGGAACAGGCCGTCGTGCGGGAGGCGTGCTACGCGCTCGACCTGCCGCCGCACGAGTTCGACCTGTAGGACAACTCCCCCGTACGGCACGGCACTTCCGCCGCCGTACGCTCCGTACCGCCGGACGGCCGCGGGCCACCCACCCGCGGTCCGCATCCGGCAGGCCGGGGGCGCCGCACCCCCCTGTGCGCCCCCGGCCACCCCTCTGCCCCGGTCAGAGCTCCTTCGCGGGCCAGTCGAGCAGCTGGGCACCGATCACCGCGGTCTGCAGGGTGTAGCGGTGCGTCGGGTCGGACGGGTCGGAGCCCGTCAGCTGGTGGATGCGCTCCAGCCGGTACGTCAGGGCGCGCACGCTGAGCGACAGCCTGCGGGCCGTCTCCGCGGCGACGCACCCCGCGTCGAAGTACACCGACAGGGTCTGCAGCAACGGTTCCGCGCCACCCCTGGCCTCCTTGAGCGGGCCGAGCTCGCTGCGCACCAGGTCGGCCATCGCCTGCCGGTCACGCGTCAGCACCGGATAGACCAGCAGGTCGGCGGCGTACAGCACCGGCTCGTCGAGCCCCATCCGCTGCGCCAGGTCGAGCGCGTCGAGTGCCTCGTCGTACGAGTGGACCACCCCGCCGGGGCCGCGGTGCGGGCGGCCCACCGCCACCTGCCCGCCGTCCGTCGCGGCGTGCGCCTGTTTGGCGAAGTACCGCAGGACGTCCGGCTGGCTGCCGGGCGCGATGCACACGAGCCGGCCGTCCTTCGTGGTGAGCAGGATCTTCCGGCCGCTGAAGCGTGCGAGCAGGGCCGCCTCCACGCTGCGGGGCACGGTGTCGGTCTCGGTGTACGCCTCCGGGCCCGACGCGACCGCGACGGCGTGCGCCCGCGAGAGCCGCAGCCCGAAGCGTGTGGCGCGTTCCGCGAGACGGCCCAGGTCGCTGCGCCCGTACAGCAGGTCGTCGATGAACTCCCGCCGCGCCGCCTCCTCGCGCCGCACCGTGAGGCGCTGCGCCCGCTCGAAACCCTCCGCGAACGCGTCGACGGCCTGCTCCACCGCCGCCAGCACGGCGTCGGTGGCGGTCGCACCGGCCCCGATCGCTCCACGCGGCCAGGCCGAACGCGTCGCCGACAGATGGAGGTTCACCAGGGCACGCAGCTGGTGGCCCGCCTCCGCCGCCTCCCTGCCGAGGGTGCGCCTGGTCTCCAGCTCGTCGCGCGTGAGCCGACGGCCCGTCTCCGCGACCTCGGCCAGGACGCGGGCATGGTCCCCCAGGAACTCCTGGGGGATCTCCGGCTCCGCCACGGTGCACTCCTCCGTACGTGTGTCTGCGCCCTCGTACCGCCAACGCACCGGGCGCGATGCCGGTGCCCGGCAGGGTGATCTCACCAAGTTTGCCGGAATCCGGCAATGCGCGGACACTCCCCCGGCTGACACCATCTGGTCAGCAGCACACGGGGGAAATCACGGGGGTCACGGGGGACGCACGGGGGAGAAGAACCGGACGCTGCGGTGCCGTTCACGGTGTCGCGGCGCCGGTGCCCTCCGGCTGCCGGCCGGCCCCCCGAACCCCGCAGAGACGCACCGAGTCGCAGGGGGGGTGGACCGGATGACCGAATTCCTTTCGGCGGCACTCACCTTTCCGGCCGTTCTCTTCGGTGCCGCCCTGGTGGTCGTCGTCTGCTTCTGGCTGCTGGTCCTCGCCGGGGCCGCCGCGTACGACACCTTCGACTCCGACCTGGACGCCGACGCGGTCGGCGTCGGTGGGGTACCGGTCGCCGTGTCGGTGTCACTGGCCGTCGTCGTGTCCTGGTTCATCAGCCTGACGGGATCGGCCCTGGTGGTGCGCAGCGGTGTCACCGGCACCGCGCGGTCCCTGCTCCACGTCGTCGTGCTGGCGGGAGCCCTGCTGATCGCCTGGGGGGCAGTCCGCATGCTCGTACGCCACTTCCGCAGGTACTTCCCGGCGGAACCTCCTCCATCGCGACAGGACTTCCTGGGGCGGGTCTGCACGATCCGTACGGGTTCCGTCACTGCCGACTTCGGGCAGGCGGAGGTCGCGGCGGCCGACGGTTCGACCGCGATCGTGCAGGTACGCCTGCTGGAGCGGCCGTCCGCGCCCGGGGGCACCCCCGGCGGTGACTCCGCCGGCTCCGGTGACGTGTTCGTGGCGGGCAGTGCGGGGCTTCTCTACGCGTACGACGCGGAGGGCGAGTTCTTCTGGGTGTCGCCGTACGACGCCGCGCTCGACCCGGGACCGCGACCGCTGCCGCGCGCGGCCGGCTGACCCGCCCCGCGTCCGACGCCCAGGGTCCCCGGGCCCCTGGTTCCGCATGCCGCCGTCACACGGTGCGCCCTTCCTTCTTCTTCCTTATCCCACCAGCCGCCAAGGACTGACATGGATGCCATCTCCTTGGGCGTCGGCGTGCTCATCGCCGTCGTCCTGCTCATCACGCTCGCTCTGCTCTTCGTCGTCACCCGCCTGTTCCGCAAGGTCGAACAGGGCAAGGCGCTGATCATCTCCAAGACCAAGAAGGTCGACGTCACCTTCACCGGTGCGGTCGTCCTGCCGGTGCTGCACAAGGCCGAAACCATGGACATCTCGGTGAAGACCATCGAGATCCGCCGCACCGGCCGCGAAGGTCTGATCTGCCAGGACAACATCCGCGCCGACATCCACATCACCTTCTTCGTCCGGGTCAACAAGACCGTCGAGGACGTCATCAAGGTGGCCCAGGCCATCGGCACGGAACGGGCGAGCGACAAGGTCGCGATCCAGGAGTTCTTCGCCGCGAAGTTCTCGGAGGCGCTCAAGACCGTCGGCAAGCAGCTCGACTTCGTCGACCTGTACACCAAGCGCGAGGAGTTCCGGGACCGGATCATCCGGGTCATCGGGACCGACCTGAACGGCTACCACCTCGACGACGCCGCGATCGACTTCCTCGAGCAGACGCCGATGGCACAGCTCGACGGCGCGAACATCCTGGACGCCCAGGGCATCCGGAAGATCACCGAGCTGACGTCGATCGAGCACGTGCGGACCAACGAGTTCCAGCGCACGGAGCAGAAGGAGATCACCCGCCAGGACGTCGACGCCCGCGAGACCATCCTGGAGCTGGAGCGCCGGCAGGCCGAGGCCGAGATCAAGCAGCGCCGCGAGGTCGAGACGCTGCGGGCCCGCGAGGAGGCGGCCACCGCCCGGGTGCAGGAGGAGGAGCGGCTCGGTTCGCAGAGCGCGTTCATCCGTACCGAGGAGCAGCTCGGCATCCAGCGGGAGAACCAGGCCCGTGAGGTCGCGGTCGCGCAGAAGAACCGTGAGCGGGTCATCGCGGTGGAGAACGAGCGCATCGAGAAGGACCGGCTGCTGGAGGTCATCGGGCGCGAGCGCGAGACCGAGCTGAACCGGATCGCCGCGACGAAGGAGGTCGAGGCCGAGCGCCGCGAGGTCGCGGACGTGATCCGGGAGCGGATCGCGGTGGACCGCACGGTCGCGGAGCAGGAGGAGTCGATCCTGACGCTGCGGGCCGTCGAGGAGTCGGAGCGCACCCGCAGGTCGGTCATCATCGCGGCGGAGGCGGAAGCGCAGGAGAAGCTGGTCAAGGACATCAAGGCGGCCGAGGCCGCCGAGGTGGCGGCGACGCACCTGGCGGCGGAGCAGCTGACGCTCGCGGAGGCCCGGCTGAAGACCGCCGAACTCGACGCGCAGGCGAAGCTGCGACTCGCGGAGGGCATCCAGGCCGAGACCGCCGCGGTGGGGCTGGCGGACGTCCAGGTCCGGGACGCGGAGGCCGACGTCACCGAGAAGGCCGGACTCGCGGAGGGCCGGGCGACGGAGGCTCGGCTCAGGGCCGAGGCGGAGGGCTCGCGGCTCAAGGCGCTGGCGGTCGCGGAGGGTACGCACGCCCAGGCGGCGGCGGACGCGGCGGTGCTCGGCGAGAGGCTGAAGGCCGAGGCGGAGGGGCTCACGCAGAAGGCCACGGCCATGGCGGCGCTGGACGACGCGTCGCGCGGGCACGAGGAGTACCGGCTGCGGCTGGCCGCGGAGAAGGAGATCCGACTGGCGGAGTTCGACGTGCAGCGGCAGGTCGCCCAGGCGCAGGCCACGGTGCTCGCGACGGGGCTGGAGAACGCGGACATCGACATCGTCGGCGGCGACTCGGTCTTCTTCGACCGGATCGTCTCGTCGATCTCCCTCGGGCGGAGCGTGGACGGGTTCGTGGAGAACTCGAAGACCGCGCAGGCCCTGGCGGGTCCGTGGCTGGACGGCAGCGGGTCGTTCACGGACGACCTGACCCGGGTGCTGGGGTCCGTCTCCACGGGGGACGTGCGGAACCTGACTGTGTCGGCGCTGCTGACGCAGCTGATGCGGGCGTCGTCGGGGGCGGGCGCCGGGCAGGTACGGCAGCTGCTGGCCGCGGCGGAGGAGCTGGGGCTGGCGGGGATGACGGTGTCCTCGTTGACGGGGGCCGGTGACGGGTCCGCGGAAGCCGGCGGCGGGCCCGCGGCTCCTCCGGTGTCGCGGAACGGGGCGGCCGTGGGGTAGTCGGGGCGGGTCGTCCCCGGGCGCAGGGCGGGCCGGGTCGGCCTCGGGCGCCCGGGGCCGGGCGGGTTGTCGGACGTAGATGTCTTGTAGGGAGCCGTACGCATGGACCGCGACACCACACCCACCGACACCGGTGCCTACGAGGTGCTCCGGCGGCGGCTCGACGGGCAGGCCGCCGAGCTCGTCCGGCGGGCCGAGGCCCTCAACGCGCGGCGGACCGAGGAGTTCGGCTCGACCGGGCTGCGGCTGCTCGCCACCGAGCAGGTGGTCACCGAGCAGGCGTCCACCGCCCGGGACCTCGTCGCCGTGGGCGGCCGGCTGCTGTTCGGCTTCGAGCGCGGGCCCGGGGCGGGCGGGGAGCCGGCCGTCGGTGACGTGATCCTCCCGCGGGGTCCCGGGCTGGAGGAGACGGACGCCGGGCTGCTCACCGACGAGGCCTTCGTCCGGGAGTTCGCCGGGTTGCACCGCTACTACCGCGGCGCCCGGCTGCTCCGGCTGCGGCGCGTCAACGGCAGGCTGCTCGCCGTCTTCCGTACCGGCGAGACCGCCGAGGACATCCGTGTCCTGCGCTGGGCGCTGGGTCCGGACGGCGCACCCGGGGCGTTCCTGGACGCCCGGGGGGACCGGGACCACGTGTTCCCGCCGTCGCACGATGTCGACTGGGTCCCGGCGGGCCGGGACACGCACGTGCCGGGGCGGCATCCGCACCTCGCGATCCGGGACACGGTCTTCGTCGACACGCTGGGCGGCAGCCTCACCGTCAAGACCGTGAACGACACCGGTTCCCCGGACGGGATCTACGAGGAGCCCGTCGACGAGCCGCTCCAGTCCCTCGCGGACGCCGACGTCGAGTACGCGGAGGCGGGACCGCTGATCCTGCTGCGGGTGCGCCCGTACAAGGAGGAGGGCCGGCGCCACCTGGTCTTCAACACGCTGCTCTCCACCGTCCGGAGGCTCGACGCGATCGGACCGTCCTGCCACCGGCTCCCCGAGGACCAGGGGATCATCTTCCCCGGCGGCTACTACCTCACCACCGGGGCCGCCAAGACCTTCGACACCGCGGAGGAGCTCACCGACCCGGTCTTCGAGGGCGCGGTCCGCTCGCCCAACGGTGAGGACGTGCTGTACGTCTTCCGGGACCGGGACGAGAGCCGCACCCTCCTCCTCCCCTACAACCTGATCCGCCAGGAGGTCGCCACCCCGCTGCTCGGCCGCGGTCACGCCCTCCTCGACGACGGCACCCTGATCCTCCTCAAGGACGGCGGCGAGAGCGGCGACGGGCCGGGCCGCGTCCACCCGGTGCAGCGCTGGCAGACCCCGTACGTCTCCGACACCTACGCCGCCTCCCGCCCCGTCGGCACGGGTCCGCTCGCCCGGACCGGGAACGCCGACCTGGTGCGCGGGATCTCCGACTGCCTCGCCCTGGCACACGGTGTGCGGGACATGACGCCGACCACCGCCGTGTACGGGCAGCTGGTCGCCGACTGCACCCGGGCCGGCGACCGTTACCACTGGCTGGCGGACCCCGAGCTGGGCGCGCTCGCCGAGCCGCTGGAGGAGCTGCGGGCCACCGCCCACCAGGTCCTGGCCGAATTCGAGACGGTGCAGGAGCTGACCCGGCAGGCCGCCGACGCCCTCGCCGCGACCACCGCCCGGCTCACCGCCCTCGTCCGCCGCATCCGCGGCGAGGCACCGCGCTCGGCCGCCGCCTGGGTGGCCCAGCTCACCGAACTGCGCCGCGCCCACGGCCATGTGGCGACCCTCGCCGAGATGCGGTACGCCGACACCGGCCGGATCGCCGACCTCTCCGCGGAGACCGAGCAGGACCTCGCATCGGCCGCCCGGCGGGCCGTGGCCTTCCTCGCCCGGGAGGACGCCTTCACCGGCTACCACGAGGACCTCGCGCAGCTCACCGGGGCCGCGGGCGCGGCGGACAGTGTCGCCGCCACGGCGGCCGTCGCGGACCGGCTGACCGGGATCACCGAGGGCCTCGGCACCGTGACGGACGTCGTCACCGGGCTCGACATCGGTGACGCCACCGTCCGTACGTCGATCCTGGAGCGGATCGCCGAGGTGCTGGCCGGCGCCAACCGGGCCCGCGCGACGCTGGACGCCCGCCGCGGGGAGCTGCTGTCCCGGGAGGGACGGGCCGAGTTCGCTGCCGAGTTCGCGCTGCTCGGGCAGGCCGTCACGGGAGCGCTGGCCGCCGCGGACACCCCCGAAGCCTGCGACGAGCAGCTCGCGCGGCTGCTGCTCCAGCTGGAGAACCTGGAGTCCCGGTTCGCGGAGTCCGACGGCTTCCTGGGCCGGCTGGCCGAGCGGCGTACAGAGGTGTACGAGGCGTTCTCGGCCCGCAGCCAGTCGCTGCAGGATGCCCGGGCCCGGCGGGCGGAGCGGCTCGCGGACTCGGCGAACCGGGTCCTGGGGACCGTCGCCCGGCGGGTGGCGTCGCTGGAGGACCTGGACGCCGTCCACACGTACTTCGCCGCCGACCCCATGGTGGCCAAGGTCCGCCGCACCGCCGACGAGCTGCGGGGGCTCGGCGAGCCGGTGCGCGCCGAGGAGCTCGACGGGCGGCTGAAGGCGGCCCGGCAGGAGGCCGGGCGGGCACTGCGCGACCGCGGCGAGCTGTACGCGGACGGCGGGGCGGTGGTCCGGCTCGGCCGGCACCGGTTCGCGGTGAACACCCAGCCGTTCGATCTGACGCTGGTCCCGTCCGGAGACGGGCTCTCCTTCGCGCTGACCGGCACGGACTACCGGGCCCCGGTCACCGATCCGGAGTTCGCGGCGGCCCGCCCGTACTGGGACCAGCTGCTGCCGTCCGAGTCGGCGGGCGTCTACCGCGCCGAGCACCTGGCCGCCCGCCTCCTGGACGAGCACGGCCCGGACGCCCTGGGCGACGTGACGGACCTCGCCGCGCTCGTACGCGAAGCGGCCGCGGCGGCGTACGACGAGGGCTACCGGCGCGGCGTGCACGACGAGGACGCCACCGCGATCCTGGCCACCCTGCTGCGGCTGCACTCCGGCGCGGGCCTGCTGCGCTTCCCGCCCGCCGTGCGCGCGGCGGCACAGCTCTTCTGGACGTACGGGGCGGACGACGCCCGGCGCACCTCGTGGACACGCCGGGCGGTGTCGCTGGCGCGCGCCCGTGACACGTTCGGGCTCGCCCCGGCCGTCACCGCGCTCCAGGAGGAGTGGGCGGCGGTCATGGGTTCCGGGGACGCCGTCGCCGCGTACCTCTTCGAGGAGCTGACCGGCGGGCCCGCCGGGTTCGTCACGGGTACCTCCACCCGCACGTTCCTCGAGAAGTTCCGCCGGGCCACGGGCACCTCGGCGTACGACGAGGATCTGGCGGCCCTGGCCGACGACCTGCCCGCCCGGCGCCAGCTGGTCGAGGGCTGGCTCACGTCCTACGCCGCCGCCTGCGGCGCGGAGGTGGACGACGGCGATCTCGCCGAGGCCGTCGCCGTGGAGCTGTGCCCACGGCTGGAGCGCTACGAGTGCGATGCCCCGCTGACCGCGACGGTCGAGGGACTCCTCGGCGACCACCCGCGGGTCGACGGGGGGAGGCTGCCGGTGCGGCTGGACGAACTCCTCTCCCGTACCGCCGAGTTCCGCACCGTCACCGTGCCCGGTTTCCGCGCGTACCAACGGCTGCGCACCACCCTGGTCGCGGCGGAACGCACCCGGCTGCGCCTGGACGACCACCGGCCGCGCGTCATGTCGGCGTTCGTGCGCAACCGGCTGCTCGACGAGGTGTACCTGCCCCTCGTCGGCGACAGCCTCGCCAAGCAGCTCGGCACCGCCGACGCGGACCGGCGCACCGACTCGCAGGGGCTGCTCCTCCTCGTGTCGCCGCCCGGCTACGGCAAGACGACACTCATGGAGTACGTCGCCGACCGGCTCGGCATGGTGCTCGTCAAGGTCAGCGGACCGAACCTCGGCCACGACGTGACCTCCCTCGATCCGGCACAGGCCCGCGACGCCACCGCACGCCGGGAGGTCGAGAAGATCAACTTCGCCCTGGAGTCGGGCAACAACACCCTCCTCCACCTCGACGACATCCAGCACACCTCGCCCGAGCTGCTCCAGAAGTTCATTCCGCTCTGCGACGCCACCCGCCGGGTCGAAGGGGTGCGGAACGGCGAGCCGCACAGCTACGACCTGCGGGGAAAGCGGTTCGCGGTGGTCATGGCGGGCAATCCGTACACCGAGTCCGGGGACCGGTTCCGGGTTCCGGACATGCTCGCCAACCGGGCCGACGTGTGGAATCTGGGCGAGGTGCTGAGCGGCCGGGAGGACGTATTCGCGCTGAGCTTCGTGGAGAACGCCCTGACCGCCAACCCGGTCCTCGCCCCGCTCGCCGGCCGCTCCCGGGAGGACCTCGCCCTCCTCGTGCGGCTGGCCTCCGCCACCGGTACCGGTGCGCGGGCGGACCGCCTCGAGCATCCCTGCACGCCTGCCGAGCTGGACCGGATCGTCTCCGTCCTGCGCCATCTGCTCACCGCCCGGGACACCGTCCTCGCGGTGAACGCGGCGTACATCGCGTCGGCGGCACGGACCGACGCGACGCGCACCGAGCCGCCGTTCCGGCTGCAGGGCTCGTACCGCAACATGAACAGGATCGCCGAGCGGATCGTGCCCGTCATGAACGACGCCGAGCTGGCGGCCGTCGTCGAGGACCACTACGCCGGCGAGGCGCAGACCCTCACGTCGGGCGCCGAGGCGAACCTGCTGAAGCTCGCCGCACTGCGCGGCACCCTCACCCCGGAACAGGCGGACCGCTGGGCCGCGATCACCGCCTCGTACGTCCGTACCCAGGCGCTCGGCGGCCCGGACGGCGACCCCATGACGCGGGCGGTCGCCGCCCTCGGGCTGCTCGCGGACCGCATCGCGGCGGTGGAGGCCGCGATCGGGCGGGCGGCCGACCCGCGCCACCTCCTGGCGGGCCCTGCCGACCGCCGGGGCCACAGCGACTGACACAGAGAGGACAAGGCATGCTGGGTTTCGTGCCCCCACTCCCGCAGCAGCCTCAACACCCCACCGTCAGTGGCCACATGGTGGTCTGCGGCGACGACACCCTCGCCCGGCGCCTCGCCGTGGAGCTGCGCTACGTGTACGGGGAGCGGGTCACCCTCGTCCTCCCGCCGGGCCGCGACACCGCCCGGCCCGACCTGCCGCTCACCCAACGCGCCCGGGCAGCAGCCCTGTTCGGCCGGATGTCGGCGGCGATGAACCGCAACGGGACGGTCGGCGGGAGCGCCGACGACACCAACGCCGGCGTCGAAGCCGTACGCATCACGGAGGCCCACGAGCCCTCGGACGAGGTGCTGGAGGAAGCGGGCGTCGACCGGGCCGCCGCCCTCGCCCTGGTCTACGACGACGACGAGCGCAACATCCGGGCCGCGCTGACCGCCCGGCGGCTCAACCCGCGCCTGCGGCTGGTCATCCGGCTCTACAACCGCAAGCTCGGCCAGCACCTGGAGACCCTGCTCGACCAGGCCGCCGCCGTCGCCATGCCCGGCCTCGACCCGACCGCCCTGGACGCCTCCACGACCGTCCTGTCCGACGCCGACACCGCCGCCCCGGCCCTCGCCGCCACGGCGGTCACCGGCAGCAGCAAGGTCATCCAGGCCGAGGGCCTCCTCCTGCGCGCCGTCGAACGCACCCCGCCCGGGCAGGGCGAACTCGCCGACCCCGGCCTGTGCACCCTGGCCCTGCTCTCCTCCACCACGCACGACCCGGCGGGCACCGAGGGCTCCGACAGCAGTGGCGACGAGGGCCCCCAGCTCCTGCCCGACCGGGCGACGGTGGCCGCGGCGACCGGCCGGGGCACGGTGGTCCTGGAGGCCATCAGCCAGGCGGGCCCCGACCGCGTCCCGACCCGGATGGGAGGCAGGGGCGCGCCGCTGGGCCACATCTTCTCGCGCAGGCTGCGCTGGTCGGCGGCGGGCGTCGCGGCGGCCGTCGTGGGCCTGGCCGTCGCCTCGGTCGTGACCACCGGCGACAGCCCGCTGCACGCCGCCTACCTGACCCTGCTCGACCTGCTCGCGATGGGCGACCCCGCGGAGGACACCGAACCGACGTCCCGCCGGATCATCCAGATACTGTCCGGGACGGCCGGGCTCCTGCTCCTCCCCCTGCTGGTCGCCGCCGTCCTGGAGGCGTTCGGCTCGCTGCGCACCGCCTCCGCGCTGCGGCGCCCGCCCCGGGGCCTGTCCGGCCACGTGGTGCTCCTGGGGCTCGGCAAGATCGGCACGAGGGTGCTGGTGCGGCTGCGCGAGATGGACATCCCCGTGGTCGTCGTCGAGGAGGACCCGGAGGCGCGCGGCATCCCGCTGGCCCGCAGCCTGCACGTACCGACCGTCATCGGGGACGTCACCCAGGAAGGTGTCCTGGAAGCCGCCAAGATCCGCCGGGCCCACGCCCTGCTCGCCCTGACGAGCATCGACACGACGAACCTCGAAGCGGCCCTGTACGCACGCTCGGTGAAGCCGGACCTGCGGGTGGCGCTGCGCCTGTACGACGACGAGTTCGCGACGGCCGTCTACCGCACCCTGCGCACCGCCCACCCGCAGGCCCTGACCCGCTCCCGGTCCGTTTCCCATCTTGCCGCCCCGTCGTTCGCGGTCGCCATGATGGGCCGCCAGATCCTCGGCGCCGTCCCGGTCGAGCGCAAGGTGATGCTCTTCGCGGCCCTGGAGGTGGGCGGCCACCCGCAGCTGGAGGGCCACACCGTCGAACAGGCCTTCCGCCCCGGCGCCTGGCGGGTCCTGGCCCTGGACGCCACACCACCGGCCGACCGCCACCCGGACCTGGCCGCCGTCCCGCCGTACGATCCGTTCGGCCCCGGGGCGGCGGACCGGCCTTCGGGCCTGGTCTGGGACCTGCACCCGGGTTACGTACTGCGCCGGGAGGACCGGGTGGTGATCGCCGCGACCCGGCGGGGCCTCGCGGAGCTGCTGCGCCGGCAGCGCGCCTCGGCCCGCCGCTAGGGGCCGCCCCTCCCGGAGCGGGCGGTCCGCGCCGCGGGGCCGTTCAGCGGATCATGCCCATCGCCTGCCGCACCTCGTCCAGGGTCGTCTCGGCGACGGCGTTCGCCCGCTCGTTGCCGGCGCGCAGGACGTCCCGCACGTACCCCATGTCCTGCGCGTAGGCGGCGCGCCGGGCGCGGATCGGGGCCATCGTGGCGTTGACGGCGTCGGTCACCGTCCGCTTCAGCGCGGCGGATCCGCCGTTCCCGATCTCCTCGGCGACGGCGTGCGGGTCCCGCCCGAGACAGAGCGCGGCCAGCAGGACCAGTCCGGACACCCCGGGCCGGGCCACGGGGTCGTAGGTGATGTGCCGGTCGGCGTCGGTGGTCGCGCCCCTGATCAGCCGGGCGGTCTCGTCCTCGCTCGCGCCGAGGGCGACGGAGTTGTTCCGGCTCTTGCTCATCTTGGTGCCGTCCGTGCCGAGCAGCAGGGGCGTGGCGGAGAGCAGCGCGTCGGGCTCGGGGAAGACGGCGCCGTACCGCTCGTTGAAGCGCCGGGCGACGGTGCGGGTGACCTCCAGGTGGGGCAGCTGATCCTGCCCGACGGGCACGAAGTCGCCCTTGCAGAAGAGGATGTCGGCGGCCTGGTGCACCGGGTAGGTGTACATGAGCCCGCTGACGGCGGACTGCCGGGAGTGGGCGATCTCGTCCTTGACGGTGGGGTTGCGGCCGAGCTCGGCCACGGAGACGAGGGAGAGGAACGGCAGCAGGAGCTGGTTGAGGGCCGGTACGGCGCTGTGGTTGAAGACGGTCGTGCGGGCGGGGTCGATCCCGATGGCCAGGTAGTCCAGCAGCATCCCCTCCACGTGCTCGGTGAGGCGCTCGGCGACGTCCCGGTCGGTGAGGACCTGGTAGTCGGCGATGAGGACGAAGACGTCCACGCCGAGGTCCTGGAGGCGTACCCGGTTGTGGAGCGTGCCGAAGTAGTGGCCGAGGTGCAGGGCCCCGGTGGGCCGGTCCCCGGTGAGGACCCGGAAACGGCCGGGGTCCCGGGCCAGTTGCCGCTCCAGCTCGGCGCTGCGCAGCTCGGCGGGGCTGACGGGCAGATCGGTGGTGGTGGTCACGGGGCTCTCCTCGCGGTGGTGTGTGCGTGGAGGACGGCCCGCGCCACGGGGGCACCGGTGCAGCAGAAAGGGCCGTCCTGTCGAACGGCCCTGGTTCCGTGCAGATGAAGGCGGCCGCTCCTAGGAGGAGCGCCACCAGTTCCGGCACGGTACGGAGGTCATGGGGGCAGTGTATCGAGCACGGGTCGCCGCGGCACGGAGGTTGGCGACCGTGGCCGCGGGCCGGGACGGGCGGCGGGAGGATCAGCACGTGCGTCCGGACGTGGTGACGCGGTGCCGGGGGAGACGCGGCGGGGCAGCGGTCCGCGGGCTACTTGTCCGCGTGGCCGCCCACGTAGAACAGCACCATGATGAAACCGGCGAAAATGTGCGTCGCGAAGACGTAGACGAAGACGCGCAGAGCGACGTTGCGTTCCTTCCAGCGTTCGCTCTCTGCCATGCGCCGACCACCTTCTCGCCCCTGGAGCCCCGCGCGGAGCCCGGCACCCAGGGTACGCAGCCGTGGTCCCCGGCCGCCCGGGAGCGGGCGGGAATAGGCATCGGGGGTGTCTCGTTGTAGGGTGTGTCCAGATAGTTCAACGTTCAACCAAACTCGTTCCACACCTCAGGAGGCGGGCGCCATGCAGTTCGGGATCTTCACCGTCGGAGACGTCACCACCGACCCCACGACCGGTACGACGCCCAGCGAGAACGAGCGGATCAAGGCGACTCTCGCGATCGCGCTCAAGGCCGAGGAAGTCGGCCTGGACGTCTTCGCGACCGGCGAGCACCACAACCCGCCCTTCGTCCCGTCGTCGCCGACGACCACGCTCGGCTACATCGCCGCCCGCACCGAGAAGCTGATCCTCTCCACGTCCACCACCCTGATCACCACCAACGACCCGGTGAAGATCGCCGAGGACTACGCCACGCTCCAGCACCTCGCGGACGGCCGCGTCGACCTGATGATGGGCCGCGGCAACACCGGACCGGTCTACCCGTGGTTCGGCAAGGACATCCGCCAGGGCATCCCGCTCGCGATCGAGAACTACGCCCTGCTGCACAAGCTGTGGCGCGAGGACGTCGTCGACTGGGAGGGCAAGTTCCGTACGCCGCTGCAGTCCTTCACCGCGACCCCGCGCCCGCTCGACGGCGTCCCGCCGTTCGTCTGGCACGGCTCCATCCGGTCCCCCGAGATCGCCGAGCAGGCCGCGTACTACGGCGACGGCTTCTTCCACAACAACATCTTCTGGCCCATGGAGCACACCCGGAAGATGGTCGACCTCTACCGCCGCCGCTACGCCCACTACGGGCACGGCACGGCCGAGCAGGCCATCGTCGGCCTCGGCGGCCAGGTGTTCATGCGGAAGAACTCGCAGGACGCGGTGCGGGAGTTCCGTCCGTACTTCGACAACGCGCCGGTCTACGGCCACGGCCCGTCCCTGGAGGAGTTCACCCGCGAGACCCCGCTCACCGTGGGCTCCCCCCAGGAGGTCATCGAGCGGACCCTGTCCTTCCGGGACGCCGTCGGCGACTACCAGCGCCAGCTCTTCCTGATGGACCACGCGGGACTGCCGCTCAAGACCGTCCTGGAGCAGCTCGACCTCCTCGGCGAAGAGGTCGTCCCGGTGCTGCGCAAGGAGTTCGCCAACCTGCGCCCGGCCGGTGTGCCGGACGCGCCCGTCCACCCCGCGGTCACCGCCGCCCGTGCCGCAGCCGCCTCGAAGGAGGTCTGAGTACCGTGTTCGCCACCACCCCCCTCACGATCGTGGCCGTCTCGGCCGGTCTCAGCAGCCCCTCGTCCACCCGGCTGCTGGCCGACCGGCTCGCCGAGGCCGCCCGCGAGCGGCTCGCCGTCGACCAGGACCGCAGGGTCGAGGTCCGGGTCGTCGAGCTGCGGGACCTGGCCGTCGACATCGCGAACCACCTGGTCACCGGGTTCCCCCCGGCCGGCCTGAAGGAGGCGATCGACGCGGTGACCGCGGCGGACGGGCTGATCGCCGTGTCGCCCGTCTTCACCGCCTCGTACAGCGGACTCTTCAAGTCGTTCTTCGACCTGGTCGACAACACAGCCCTGACCGGCAAGCCCGTCCTCATCGCGGCGACGGGCGGCACACCGCGGCACTCGCTGGTCCTGGAACACGCCATGCGCCCGCTCTTCGCCTACCTGAGGGCGGTCGTCCTGCCGACCTCCGTGTACGCGGCGTCGGAGGACTGGGGCTCGTCCGGCGACGAGTACACCGAAGGGCTGCCGTCCCGGATCCGGCGCGCGGGCGGCGAGCTGGCCTCCGCCGTCACGGGGCGGACCGTCTCCGGGGCGTCCCGGGCGCTCACGCTCGACGACGGCGAGGACGCGGTCGTGCCGTTCGCCCAGCAGCTCGCCGACCTCCGGGTGCGCTGAACCGGACGCCCGGGGCCACCGAGCCCCGGGCGTCCGGTTTGACTAGGGTTGTCACGGACAGGCGCACAGTGAGACGCACGCTGTACGTGAGCGAACAGACGGAGGCAGACATGGGCAGGATCGTCGTGGGTGTGGACGGCTCGGACGCGTCCATCAAGGCGCTGCGCTGGGCCGTGCGCCAGGCAGAACTCACCGGTGACACGGTCGAGGCGGTCAACAGCTGGGAGTACCCCGCGACCAGCTGGGCGTCCATGACGCCGGGCCTGCCGGAGGACTTCGACCCGCAGGCCGTGGCGACCGTCGCGCTCAACGAGGCGCTGGAGGAGGCCCTCGGCGTGGGCGCGGCGGCGGTCGAGAAGATCGTGGTGATCGGCAATCCGGCACAGTCCCTGCTGGAGCGGTCGAAGGGCGCGAACCTGCTGGTCGTGGGCGCCCGCGGTTACAGCGGATTCAAGGCGACCCTGCTCGGCTCGGTCAGCCTCCACGTCACCCAGCACGCCACCTGCCCCGTCACGGTCGTCCGCGACTGACCCGCTCCCCCGGTCGCCCGTGACCGGCCCCGCTCCCCTGACGGGCCGACGGTCGGGCCGCCCCTGCGTGGTGGACCCCGTGGCCGGTGCCGGTCGGCACGGTCCACGGGGTCCACCGCACGGTTGTCGCCGAAGGCCTTCACCGGCCCGCGCTGTCGACCGCCCGTCCCTGCACATGAGCGCGGCGCTCACTCCTCGCGTGTGTAGAAGAGATAGAACGCGGAGAGCAGCATCCCCGCTCCGACCGCCAGGCCGATCACGCTCGACATCAGCACGCTGCTGCCGTTGAGGCTGTGCAGGTAGCCGACCGCGCCCCCGGCCAGCGCGCCGTACGCCGCCGCCCGCAGTTCACGCGGCAGGGCGCGTTGCGTCCGGCCCAGAAGGAAACAGAGGGCGGCGAAGGCCACCCCGGAGACGACGCCCAGCCAGATCTGCCCGCCGGTGGTCGTTCCGCCGTCCCGGCGGATGAAGAAGGCCCAGAATCCGAGGATCACGCCCAGGGTGAGGGGAAGCGCCCACCCCAGCGCACTGTGTCCCTGCCGTGCCGGTGCACGGCTCCGCCGACGCACCGGCATCGTTGCGTGAGTGACCATGTCGGACAGCTCCTTCCCTCGCCCCCGTCCGTCGGTCCGTTTCTCCAGAGCACACCCGGCCGCGCCGCCCGGCAACTCGAACAGCGTACGGCCCGGAGCGCCCCGCCGCCGTACGGGATTGGCTGGGTGCCGTGCGGACCTCTCTCTCAGCGGCTTTCTCGGCGGTACTGCTCGTGCTGCTCACCGTGCTGGTCCCGGTGAGCGCGCTCTCCGCCTGGGTCGACCTGGAGCTCGACGACGCGGACCGGTACCTCGCGGCCGTCTCGCCGCTGGCCTCCGACCCCGACGTGCGGAACACCGTCGCGTCGGTGATCACCGACGAGGCCCTGAAGAACATCGACGTCGGCCCGCTCCAGGAGACCGTCGCGCAGTTCCTGCGGGAGACCGCGCAGTCGTTCACCACGACCGAGGCCTTCCAGCGGGCCTGGGACACCGCGAACCGGACGGCGCACGAGGCCGTGACCGCCGCGCTGCACGGCGAGAGCGGGCAGGCCGTGACCATCGAGCTCGCACCGGTGATCGAGGAGGTCAAGCGGGAGCTGATCAGCGACGGTGTGCCCTTCGCCGGACTGATCCCGGTCCGGGACACCTCGATCACCGTGCTCTCCGCCGACCGCGCGGACGAACTGCGCACATCGTTCCAATGGCTGAGGTACTGCAGCGTCTGGCCGGCCGTCGGCACGGTGGTGCTCCTCCTCCTGGTCCCGGGTCTCGCGCTCGTACGGGGCGGGGCGAGGGCCGCGCTGGGCGCCGCCGCCGTGGTGGGGGGCGGGTTCGTGCTCGGCTCGATCGTGCTGCGCGTCCTGGTCGCGACGGGGCGTTCCCGGGTGCTGGACCAGGTGCCGGGCAGCGACCGGGACGGGGCCGCCGCTGTGTACGACGCGCTGACCGCCTCGCTGCGGACGACGGCGTGGATCGTGCTCCTGGCCGGGGCGGTCCTGGTGATCGGCGGGGTGGCGGGACGGATCCTGACGGCACGGAGGACGATGGGGCGGTAGGCGGCAGGAGGAGGGGGATCGGCCCGTGCCGGGGACCAACACCATCACGACGCCCGGGGAGACCGGTGCCCGGCCGCGCGGCGTGGCCCTGTGGAGCGCCGCCCTCCTGCTGGCGGGCGTCACGTCCGTGCTCGGCTTCCGCGCCCTGGACAGCGACGGACCGACGCCCTTCCCCCAGGCCCTCGCCTTCCTGCCCTGGCTCCTCGTCCCCGGCGGCGTCGCCCTCCTCCTCGCGGGTCTGGCCCGGTGGCGTGCGGGCCTGGTGTGGGCCCTCGTGGCACTCGCGCTCACCGGCTGGTTCTGCCGGCCCTACGGCCCCGCGACGACGGGTGCGCACGGGCCGGTCGTCGCCGAGCTGCGCGTCCTCACCTCCAACGTGGAATTCGGCGACGCCACCGACGCGCTGATCAGCACCGTCGACCGCGAGCAGCCCGACATCGTCTTCGTACAGGAGTGTGATCTGCTCTGCTCGGACGCCCTCGACGCCCGGATCCCGCAGGCCGCGTACCCGTACCGCGAGGTCGTCCGGCTCGACGGTTCGCTCGGATCCGCCCTGCTCAGCCGCCATCCGCTGCGCACCGCCGAGCCCGTCGCCGGGGTGATGGCGATGCCTGGCGCGGTGGCCGCCATCGCCGGGAAGGACGTCCGGCTGCAGCTCGCCCACCCGCTGCCGCCGATTCCCGACGGGGTCGACGGCTGGCGGGCCGAACTCGGCCGGATCCAGGACTTCGCGGCCGGGACGAAGGGGCAGCCGGTCCTGCTCGCGGGCGACTTCAACGCCTCGCAGGACCACGCGGCCTTCCGGGCCGTGCTCGACGCGGGCGGTCTCCACGACAGCGCCCGGATCGCCGGGCGGTCCCGCACCTACTCCTGGCCGGCCGACCGCGCTACGCCCCTGCGCACCCAGATCGACCACGTCCTGGTCAGTGACGACTTCTCCGTACGGTCCGCCCGCTTCCTCGGGCTGAGCGGAACCGACCACCGCGCACTGCTCGTCTCGCTGGCGCTGCACGGAGCGTGACCCCGACGTGCGCGGTCGCGTGGACCGGGTGAGAGTGGGATCCGTGAGAGCAGGGGGGCGACTGAGAGGCCGGCCGTATGCGAGCCATCGCTGTCAGCACGTTCTGTGCGGAGCCCTGTCTCGTCGAGGTGCCGAAACCTGATCCCGCCGGGGGCGCCGTGCGGGTGAAGGTGGAGTACGCGGCCCTGAACCCGCTCGACTGGCAGACCGCGGACGGCGCCCTGGACGGCGTCGCTCCGCACGCCTTCCCGCTGATCCTCGGCACCGACTTCGCGGGCCGGGTGGACATGATCGGCAGCGGCGACAACCGCTTCCGGGTCGGCGACCCGGTGTTCGGCCGGGTGACGGACCCGCCGGTGGGGCGCTGCGGCGCGTACGGCGAATACGTGTGCGTACCGCAGGACTCCCCGATCGCCCTGGTGCCGCGCGACCTGCCGCTCAGGACCGCGGCGGCGCTCCCGTCCGCCGGGACCACCGCGGCCCAGATCCTGGGAAGCACCGCGGTCCGCAGCGGCAGGAGCCTGCTGATCATCGGTGCCGCGGGCGGGGTCGGCAGCTTCCTGACCCAGCTCGCTGCGGCCCGCTCCATCGGTGTCGTCGCGGCGGTGCGGGGCGACGAGAAGCGGCGGATGGGTGCGCTCGGCGCGGCGGTCACCGTGGACACGACCTCCGGCCCCGGCGCACTGGAAGCGGCGGTGGCGGGCCTGTATCCGGAGGGCGTCGACGCACTCGTCGACCTGGTCTCCACCCACCCCGCCGAGTTCGCCGCGCACACGGCCCTGGTGCGGGACGGCGGTGTCGCCGTCACCACCCGCGGGGTCGCCGCCCCGGCGGGTGTCGCCTGGGTGGACTTCCGGCTCACCCCGTCCGGCGAATTGCTCGACGCACTTGCCGCGGGAGCCGTGCGAGGGGAGCTGAGTGTGCCCATCGACATCGAGCTCCCGCTGGAGAAGGCCCCGCAGGCACTCGCCCAGAACCGTGCGGGCGGGGCGCGCGGCAAGACCGTCCTCGTCATCTGACGCACGCCGTCCGGCGCGCGTCGTCCCGGAGTGGGAGCAGGAGAAACGCCATGGGCGAACAGGACATCTTCGAGGACATCGGCGGGCTGGTCTCCGAGGAGCGCGCCCTGCGCGCCCGCTCGGCCGCGGAACCCGGACTCTCCGCCGAGGAGCGGTCGCGACTGCGAGAGGTGGAGATCCGGCTCGACCAGTGCTGGGACCTGCTGCGGCAGCGGCGCGCGCTCAGCGAATTCGGCGACGACCCGTCGCTGGCCGAGGTGCGGCCCGCCGACGAGGTGGAGGGCTACCAGGGGTGAGGAGCAGGCTCCGGGGAATCCCGCTCCTGTAGGCCCGTCGGGAGCAGCCCTTCAGGGAGGGGATGACTTCCGGGGGGCTCCGCGCGAAAGGGATCCGCGCGAGGGTGACCGCGCAAAGGGGCGCCGCGCGAAAGGGCTCCGCACGCTGGGCGACGTCGTTTCCGGGGGAGTCGCGGGTCGCCCCGGGGAAGGGTCATGCCCCGGGCTCAGGAGGGGTCCGGGCCCCTGCTCTGGAGCCGTTCCATCTCACGGCGGTCGCGTTTGGTCGGGCGGCCCGTGCCCCGGTCGCGGACCGGGACCTGGACCGCGGCCTCGCGGGGCGGCGGGGGCGGGCTGTTGTCGACGAAGCACTCCACGGCGACCGGCGGCCCGACGCGCTTCTTCACGATCTTCGACACGACCACGATCCGGTCCCGGCCCGCATGCCGGAGCCGCACCTCGTCGCCCCTGTGCAGCGCCTGAGCGGGCTTGGCCCGCTCGCCGTTGACCCGCACATGACCTGCCCGGCAGGCGGCAGCCGCCTGCGACCGGGTCTTGGTCAGCCGGACCGACCAGATCCAGACGTCGACCCGGACGCTTCCCTCCGCCTGCGGCGCCTCACCGGAAACCATGGACCCGACTCTAGTCCGGTGAGGTGCCCGGACGGGGACGGATTTCCTGCTCGCCCTCCGGGGCCGTCGTCGGTGGACGACGGGCACCGGGCCCGCGCCGCAGGGGCACGGGCCCGGTGCCGTGGTGGCAGGGCGCCTTCACGCGCTCCGGGATCAGACGCCGATGTCGCTGCCGTCCTTGCGCCAGACGGCGACGACCGAAGGGCGGACGATCTTCCCGGGGCCGTCCGGCCAGGTGCTCGCCGGCTTCTCGACGGAGGCGCCGTCGATCTCGCCCGGGTGCTGCACGGCCACCAGGACACGGCGGTCCTGGATCACCGGGCCGCACGTCTCGGCACCGGACGGCACGGTCAGGAACTGCTTCAGCTCACCCCGCCGTTCGCCCTGCGTCGCGACGCCGAACAGGCCGTCGTGCGAACCGAGCTGGGCTCCGTCCGTGGAGATCCACAGGTTGCCGTGGTCATCGAAGGCCACGTTGTCCGGGCAGGAGATGGGACTGACCTTCTCCTTGGGGAATCCCGCGAAGTACGTCGCCGGATCGTTCGGGTCACCCGCGACGAGGAACAGCCGCCAGGCGAACCCGTCGCCCGCCGCGTCGTCCCAGTTCTCCGCGAGCTCGAGGATCTGCCCGTGCTTGTTGGCGTTGCGGGGGTTGGCCTCGTCGGCGCCGGGCTTGCCCGCCTTGCCGCGGTCGGTGTTGTTGGTGAGGGCCACATAGACACGGCCGGTGCGCGGCGACGGCTCGACGTCCTCGGGACGGTCCATCTTCGTGGCGCCGACCTTGTCACCGGCGACGCGCGTGAAGACGTACACCTCCTCGGCGGTCATGCCGGGCACGTGCGAGGTGGTGCCGGTCGCGAGCGGGATCCACACGCCGCTGCCGTCGAACTCACCGTCGGAGGGGAGCTTGCCCGAGCCGTCGAACTCCGCGGCCGGGGAGTCGCCGGTCAGCTTGGCGACGTACAGCGTGCCCTCGTCCAGCAGCGTCAGGTTGTGCTCACGGGCGGCCCGCGAGCTGCCCTTCTTCATCTGCTTGCTGGAGACGAACTTGTACAGGTAGTCGAACCGCTCGTCGTCGCCCATGTAGACGACGGGGCGGCCGTCCGCGGTCAGCCGGGGCTCCGCGGCCTCGTGCTTGAAGCGGCCGAGCGCGGTGCGTTTGCGGGGCGTGGACTCGGGGTCGTACGGGTCGAGTTCGACGACCCACCCGAAGCGGTGCGCCTCGTTGGGCTCCTGCGCCAGGTCGAAGCGCTTGTCGAAGCGCTCCCACTTGCGCTCGGTACCGGCCGTTCCGATGCCGTAGCGCTTGTCGGTGTCACGGGAGCCGTTGGCGAAGTACTGGTTGAAGTTCTCCTCGCCGTGCAGCGTGGTGCCCCACGGGGTCGTGCCGCCCGCGCAGTTGTTGAGGGTGCCGAGCACCTTGCGGCCGGTGCGGTCGGCGGAGGTACGGAGCAGCGCGCCGCCCGCGGCCGGGCCGGTGACCTCGAACTCGCTGGTCGCGGTGAGGCGTCGGTTCAGCGGGTGGCGGTTGACCGGGCCGAGCTTGCCGGTACGGCTCTCCTCCTGGACGACGACCACGGAGAGTCCGTGCGCGGCCCAGGCGATCTCGACCTGCTCGCGGGTCGGATTGGCCGGATCGTATCCACGGAACATCAGGATCTCGTCCGTGTACTCGTGGTTGGCGACCAGCACCTGGCGGCCGCGCTCGCCGCGCAGCGGGAGCAGCGAGAGGAAGTCGTTGTTGTAACCGAACTGACCCGCCTGCGCCTTCGCCGACTGCTTGTCCGGGTTGAAGGCGGGCGCACCGCGCAGGATCGGTTCGCCCCAGCGGATCACGATGTTCTGGCCGTACCCGTCGGGGACGGTGACCTTGTCGTCCTTGTTCGGCGCCACAGGCGTGAAGCGCAGACCACGTGCGCCCGGAGGAGTGGGCTTCGGCTTCCTGCCGGGGTGGCCGGCGAGCGGCGCGGCCTCGGCCTGCGGAGCACCGGGGCCGGTGAGAGCGGCGGTTCCGGCTGCGGCGGCGACCGTCACCACCGCGGCGGCGCGCATCATCGACCGGCGTGACAGGGCACCGGCGATGATGTCGCCGGCGTACTCGTTGTCGCTGGTGTTCGGTACCTCGTTGAAGCAGGCGTCTCCGCAGCGGTAGCGGCAGGTCAGCGCAGAGCGCCCGCCCGGGTGCGAGCTGATGAGCGGCAGCAGGTTGCGCACGTTGTCGTCCCTCCGTCTGTGTGTCCTGCGTGACGGTAGGTGCGCATTCACGCGGCACGTGGGACTGCCGGTGAACAGAGGGTGAAGTCCCGGCCACCGCTGCTTCCTCGGCCCTGTTCCGGTGCCGGCGCGGGACTCGGATGGAACTCGGTTGGAGCTCGGTTGGCGCAAGGGCGGGCCGCACCGCCGAACGGCCGGATCCGGCCGCTAACCTTACGTATCCGCCCTGGCCAGGGATCAATTCCCGCAGTACGGACATTAATCGCACCCAACTCATGCGAAAGGCCTCGCCCATGGGCATTCGGAGCTTGCTGCGCAAGGTGTTCGGCCGCACGGAGCAGGACGAGCCGACCACGGCCACCGTCCCGCCCCAGGCCGAGCGCACCCAGCCCACGGAGCCGGAGCCGGAGACCACCACTTCGGCGTCCGAGCCCGCGAAGGCCTCGGTACCGGCCCCGGCCTCCCCCTCGTCGGCCCGGTCCGCCACCGCCACCACCGACGGTGAGGACGGACCGGCCTCGGACCTGGTGGCGGCAGCCTTCGACACGGCGGCCGCCACGTCCGCGTCCGCGTCCGCCTCCCCGGTCACGCCGACGGTTCCGGCCCAGGGGTCGGACCCCGACGCCAAGCGGGCCCAGGAGGCCACGGATGCCGCGGTCGAGCCGGAGCCGGCCCCCGCGGTCGAGCCGGAGCCGGCCGCCGCATCACCCCTCACGATCGACATCGACCTGGAGCCGGCGGCGGCAGCGGTGCCCGTTGCCGCCCCCGAGGTCGAGCCGGTCACCGCCGCGCCCGTCGTCGAGCCCGCTCCGGTCGCGGAAGCCGAGCCCGTCGCCGCCGAACCGGCCGCCGAGACGGAACCCGTCGCGGAGGCGGAGCCGGTAACCGCCGCGCCCGTCGTCGAGCCCGTGGTGGCTGCGGAGCCGGTCGCCGAGGCCGAGCCCGTCGCGGAGGCGGCGCCCGCCACCGTCGAGCCCACTGTGGTCGCGGCGCCCGAGCCCGTCGCCACCGAGGCGGAGCCCGTCGCGGAGCCCGTCGCGGAGGTCGCACCGGTCGCCCCCGCGGTCGCGGAGGCTCCCGCCGATGCGGCACCGGCCGGAGAGGAGACGGCGCCCGCGCCGGACACCACTCCGGGGACCGAGGCCCCCGAGGCTGCGGAGACCGCACCGGAGCCGGAGGTCGTACCGGTCGCCGAGGCCACACCGGTCACCCCTGCGCCGGAGGCCGTACAGGCCGCCGTCGTGGCCGAGGCCGCACCGGTCACCTCCGAGCCGGAAACCGCACCGATCGCCGTCGCACCGGTCACCCCCCGCCCGGAGGCCGCACCGGCCATCCCCGCACCGGCCGTCCCCGAGCCGGTCGCCGCCGAGCCGGTCGCCGCCGAGTCGGACGCCCCGCAGATCACCGTCGCGCCGGTCACCCTCGAACCGGTGGCCCCGGCCGTCCCGGCCGGTAGGCCCGCCACCTCCCTCGCCCGGGTCAAGGCCACCGCGCCCGGCCTCGTCGCCCCCTACAAGGCGGCACAGGCCGGACTCAAGGCGCACGGGCTGACCGGGCTGCGGGCCACCGTGTACCTGGTGCTCGACCGGTCCGGGTCCATGCGGCCGTTCTACAAGGACGGCAGCGCCCAGCACCTCGGCGACCGCACCCTGGCGCTCGCCGCGCACCTGGACGCGAACGCCACCGTGCCCGTCGTCTTCTTCTCGACCGACATCGACGGCACCGGGGCGATCGACCTCACCGCCCACGAGGGCCGGATCGACGAGCTGCACGCGGGCCTCGGCCGGCTCGGACGCACCAACTACCACCGGGCCGTCGAGGAGATCGTCGCGCACTACGAGAAGTCCGAGGCCGCGGGTCCGGCGCTCGTGATCTTCCAGACGGACGGCGCGCCGGACGCCAAGCAGGCGGCCAAGCAGGCCCTCACGGACGCGGCACGGCTGCCGCTGTTCTTCCAGTTCGTCGCGTTCGGCGAGGAGGACGCGAAGGGCTTCGACTTCCTGCGCAGGCTGGACGTCCGGAACGCCGGGTTCTTCCACGCCGGCCCCGCCCCCCGCGAGGTCCCGGACGCCGCGTTCTACCGGGAGGTGCTCGCCGGGCTGCCCGCCTGGGCCGCCGCCCGCGGAGTCGTCGCCGAGGACTGATCCACCGGCAGGCGTACGGTCACGGCGAGCCCGCCCTCGGGGCCGGGTACCGCCGTGACCGTACCGCCGTGAGCCACGGCAATAGAACGTACGATCGATAGCCCGAGTCCCGACCCCTGGCCCATCCGGTCCCGCCCCTCGCCGCGCCGGAACGGCTGGAAGAACTCCGCGATGTCCGCCCCGTCCACCACCGGGCCGGTGTTCCGGACCACCAGCGCGCCGTCCGAGGTGAGCGACACCTGGACACGGCCGCCGGGCACGTTGTACCGGACCGCGTTGGACAGCAGGTTCCCGACCAGCTGCGCGAGCAGCTGCCGGTTCCCCCGTACGGTGCAGGGAGCGGTCCCGACCGTGATCTCCGGACGCGGCAGCGGCCGTTCCGCAGCCGCCGTCGGCCGCGCGGTCTCCTCCGCCACCACCTGGGCGAGGTCGACCTCCTCGCGTTCGCCCTTCGCCAGCCCACGCTCGCTGCGCGCCAGCACGAGCAGCCCCTCGATGAGCCGCTCGCTGCGCCGGTTGTTGTCCAGCAGTGTCTGCCGGGTCCGCACGAGGTCCTCCGGGGACGGGTCGTCGAGTCCCACCTGGATCGCCGCCCGCTGAGTGGCCAGCGGTGTCCTCAGTTCGTGCGAGGCGTTGGCGATGAACCGGCGCTGGCTGTCGAAGGCCTTCTCCAGCCGGCCCAGCAGCGCGTCCAGCGTCTCGCCGAGCTCCTTCAGCTCGTCGTCCGGACCGCTGGACGCGATCCGCTCGTGCAGGGTGTGCTCGGAGAGCCGGCGGGCCTTCGCCGTCATCACGTGGACGGGCCGCAGCACCCGCCCCGCGGTCCACCAGCCCACCCCCACGGCGCACCCCGTCATCACGAGGAGCGCGGCGGCCGACCAGTACAGGAGCTCCCGGCTCGCGGCGTCGCTCACCTCGTCGGTGACGTCGTAGACCGTGGGCGGACCGAGACGGCCCCGGGTGTGCAGCGGTCCGTTGACCGCGAAGCCCGGCTGGGCGACCGCGGCGGACGTGGCGATGGCCCGTGCCTGCGAGTCGGTGCCGGCCCGGGACGCCAGATTGACCGTGACGAGCAGGGCCGTCCCGAGGACCAGGAACACCCCGCCGTACACGAGGGCGATCCGCATCCGGATCGTCGAGTGCCGGACGTGCGACGCCCCGGTGGCCCGCAGCAGCTCCGACAACCGCCTCACAGGGCGTACCCCACACCCTGCACCGTGCGGATGAGCGCCGGCTCCCCGAGCTTGGCCCGCAGCTTGCTCATGCAGACGCGCACGGCCCCCGTGAACGGGTCGGCGTTCGCGTCCCAGGCCCGCTCCAGCAGCTCCTCGGCGCTGACCGTCCCCCCGTCGGCCTCCAGCAGCAGCTGCAGCACCGTGAACTCCTTCGGGGACAGGTCGAGGTCGCGCCCGTCCCGCGTCGCGGCCCGCCGCACGCTGTCGAGCCGGATGCCGTGCCGTTCCAGCTGGGGCGGCACGGGACGGGCGCTGCGCCTGCGCAGCGCGCGCACCCGGGACACCAGCTCGGGGAATTCGAAGGGCTTGCTCACATAGTCGTCGGCGCCCAGATCGAGCCCCTCCACCCGGTCCTCCATCGTCCCGGACGCGGTGAGCATGAGGATCCTCGTCCGGGAGCCGGAGGACACGAGCCTGCGGGCCACGTCGTCGCCGTGCACCCGGGGCAGGTCCCGGTCCAGGACGACGACGTCGTAGTCGTGCAGCCCCAGATAGGCGAGGGCCGCGTCCCCGCTGTACACGGTGTCGACGGCGAACCCGGCCCGCCGCAGCCCGGTCGCCACCAGCTCCGCCAGGATCTCCTCGTCCTCGGCGACCAGTACCCGCATCGTGTTGTCTCCCGCCTCGTGCACGCGTGCCCACTCCTCCCAGGATGCGTCTTTGGTACGGGAAGGGATGTTTCGCAAAGCTCTCCGGGCGGAAGGCCGCGCTCATCGATGCGAGTGGATCCCCCACGGGCCGTTAGGATTTCGACCATGGCGGCCACTGGATCCGAGAAGCAAGGGGGCGACGGCGTGAAGAGTTTCTACGTATCGACCCCCATTTACTACGTCAACGACGCTCCTCACCTGGGGCACGCCTACACGACCGTCGCAGGCGACGTGCTCACCCGCTGGCACCGCCAGCGCGGCGAGAAGGTGTGGTACCTCACCGGCACGGACGAGCACGGTCAGAAGATCATGCGCACGGCCGAGGCGAACGACGTCACCCCTCAGGCCTGGTGCGACAAGCTCGTCGAGGAGGCCTGGAAGCCCCTCTGGGAGCACCTGAACATCGCGAACGACGACTTCATCCGCACGACGGAGAAGCGGCACACGGACCGTGTGCAGGAGTTCGTGCAGGACCTGTACGACAAGGACCAGATCTACAAGGGCGGGTACGAAGGCCCGTACTGCGTGGGCTGCGAGGAGTACAAGCTCCCCGGCGACCTGATCGAGTCCGAGGACGGCACGAAGCTCTGCCCGATCCACAAGAAGCCGGTGGAGCTCCTCAAGGAGGAGAACTACTTCTTCAAGCTGAGCGAGTACGGCCCGAAGCTGCTCGAGTTCTACGCGGCCAACCCCGGCTTCATCCAGCCCGAGTCGGCCCGCAACGAGGTCGTCAACTTCGTCACCCAGGGCCTGCAGGACCTGTCGATCTCGCGCTCCACGTTCGACTGGGGTGTCCCGGTGCCGTGGGACGAGAAGCACGTCATCTACGTGTGGGTCGACGCCCTGCTCAACTACGCGACGGCCGTCGGCTACGGCGCCAACCAGGAGAAGTTCGACGAGACCTTCCCGGCGAACGTGCACCTGGTCGGCAAGGACATCCTGCGCTTCCACGCGGTGATCTGGCCGGCCATGCTCATGGCGCAGGGGCTGCCGGTGCCCGGCCGGATCGCGGCCAACGGCTGGCTGATGGTCGGCGGCGAGAAGATGTCGAAGTCGAATCTGACCGGCATCAAGCCGCAGGACCTGACCTCGCACTTCGGTGTGGACGCGTACCGCTGGTACTTCCTGCGGGCCATCGCCTTCGGCAGTGACGGGTCCTTCTCCTGGGAGGACTTCAGCGCCCGCTACACCTCCGAGCTCGCCAACGACTACGGCAACCTCGCCTCGCGCGTCGCGGCCATGGTCGGCAAGTACTTCGGCGGCGCGCTCCCGGAGGCCACGGCCGCCGGTGACGCCGAGTCCGCGGTCCAGGAGGGCCTGGCCAAGGCGGTCGACACGGCCGATCGGAAGATCGGCGAGGAGCTGGACTTCCAGGGCGGCATCCTGGCGATCTTCGAGTTCGTGAAGCAGGTCAACGGCTACATCACGGAGCAGGAGCCGTGGAAGGTCGCCAAGGACGAGTCGCCCGAGGGCCAGGCCCGTCTCGCGACCATCCTGTACACGGCCGCCGAGTCGCTGCGCGGTGTCGCGGTCCTGCTGAACTCCGTGCTGCCGGACACCTCGCAGAAGCTGTGGGAGTCCCTGGGCGCCGAGGCGTCCCTCGGAGCCCTGGCCGACCAGCGGGTGCAGGACGCGGGCGACTGGGGCCGGCTGCCCGTCGGGACGACGGTGACGAAGGGCGCGGTCCTGTTCCCGCGCCTGGAGGAGAAGCCCGCGTAAGCCCTCGTAGGCAGCAGGGAGCCCGGGGCCGCCCATCGGCCCCGGGCTCTCGTGCGTACCGGGCTCTCGTGCCCGGGCTCACCTGCTCAGGGCCGCGGCGTCCCCCATCACGATCACGGGGTACTTCACCGGGTCCAGGAGGCGCAGGAGCTCCTTCATCCGCTCCTCGGGAAGCGAGACACAGCCCTGGGTCGGGCCGCCGTGGTCCACATGGATCCAGATGCCGCCACCCCTCTCCCCGCCGAGCGGCCGGGTGCGGTCCAGGGGGGTCGTGCCCGGTGTCCGGTTGTAGTTGATGGCGACGACGTAGTCGAAGGACCCCTCCAGAGGCTCCCCGTAGAAGCCCTCGCCGCTCACCGCGAAGCGCGACTGCTCGTCGTACGGGAGCAGCGCTCCGGGGTCGGGCAGCCGGCCGCCCGCGTCGGTGAGGCCGAAGACGCCGACGGGTGACCTGAGGTCGCCCGCGACATGGTGGTCGGTCCAGCCCTCCCTGCCGTTGTGGGCGGGCCAGGGGCCGGCCTCCGGTCTCCAGCCGAGTGCGGGATCGTCACGGGTGTAGAGCACGGCCGAGGAGAGATTGGTGTCGGGGCCCTCCCCGGTCACCACGACGGCCTGCCGGGCGGTCGCAGGGATCTCCGCCCGCACGAGCGGGCCCAGCCCCGGAATCTCCCGGGGGCGGACGGGCTCCGCGGGGGGCGACGCCGCGGCCGAGGACTCGGGGCCGGCGGCACCGCGGGGCGCCGTGGACTGCACGGCACCGGCGGAGCAGCCGATGACCAGCAGGAACAGCACGACGAGAAGGACGTGCGGGCGGCGTGGGAGGGACACGGGCGGAACTCCTCGGTGACGGGCGGTCGGTCTCCTTAGGTGCCAGTCATTGCCGGGCCCCGCAACGCCGAACCGGAACCGGGGCCATCCGGCTGTACCCGTCCCCGCGCCCGGGTCCACGGATGTCCGCGCAGTGGTCCGTACGCACGTCCTTCTTGTGCGCGGGTCCCTGATTCTCAGTCATGGGAGGGGAGACCAGGCAGCCCGGCCGGCAGGAGCATGAGCGTGAGCTGTGCGTTCCTGTGCGTACCCGGTGCGCGTACGAGAACAGTCCCCGGCCTGGCGGCCGGGGACTGTTTCACGTGGAACCGAAGCGGAACCGCCGACGCCTACTTCGCGCCGGTGTCCCTCGCCACCGAGTCCTTGGCCTCCGCCTTCTCCTTCGCCGACGCGACGGGCTTGCGGAGCTGGATGTTCAGCTCGCGCAGGCGGGTCTCGTCCAGCTCGCTGGGGGCGCCCATCATCAGGTCCTGGGCGTTGCCGTTGAGCGGGAAGGCGATCGTCTCCCGGATGTTGGGCTCGTCGGCCAGCAGCATCACGATGCGGTCGACGCCCGGGGCGATGCCACCGTGCGGCGGTGCGCCGAGGCGGAACGCGCGCAGCATGCCCGCGAACTCCCTCTCGACGGTCTCGGCCTCGTAGCCGGCGATCGCGAAGGCCTTCAGCATGACCTCGGGCTCGTGGTTGCGGATGGCACCGGAGGACAGCTCGATGCCGTTGCAGACGATGTCGTACTGCCACGCCAGGATGTCGAGCGGGTCCTTCTCCTCCAGGTCCTTCATGCCGCCCTGGGGCATGGAGAACGGGTTGTGCGAGAAGTCGATCTTCCCGGTGTCCTCGTCCTTCTCGTACATCGGGAAGTCGACGATCCAGCAGAAGCGGAAGACGCCCTCCTCGAAGTGGCCGGCGCGCTTGGCGGCCTCGACGCGGACGACGGACATGATCTTGGAGACCTCGTCGAACTCGCCGGCGCCGAAGAAGACGGCGTGGCCGGGGACGAGGGACAGCCGCTCGGTGAGGGTCTTGACGTCCGTCTCGGTGAGGAACTTGGCGATCGGACCCGCCAGCGCGCCGTCCTCGCCGACGCGGACCCAGGCGAGGCCCTTGGCGCCGTGCTCGACCGCGTACGCGCCGAGGCCGTCGAAGAACTTCCGGGACTGGCCCGCGGTGTCCGGCACCGGAAGGGCGCGGACGTGCTTGCCGGCGAAGGCCTTGAACTCCGAGTCCGCGAAGATGTCGGAGATGTCGACGAGTTCCAGCTGGGCGCGCAGGTCCGGCTTGTCGTTGCCGTACTTCAGCATCGACTCGCGGAACGGGATGCGCGGGAACGGCGAGGTGACGGGGCGGCCGTTGCCGAACTCCTCGAAGAGCTCGGTCATGAGCTTCTCGATCGGCTGGAAGACGTCCTCCTGCTCGACGAAGGACATCTCGACGTCGAGCTGGTAGAACTCGCCGGGCGAACGGTCGGCGCGGGCGTCCTCGTCACGGAAGCACGGCGCGATCTGGAAGTAGCGGTCGAATCCGGAGATCATCAGCAGCTGCTTGAACTGCTGCGGCGCCTGCGGCAGCGCGTAGAACCTGCCCGGGTTCAGGCGGGAGGGGACCACGAAGTCGCGGGCGCCCTCGGGGGACGTCGCGGCGAGGATCGGGGTCGCCATCTCGTTGAAGCCGAGGGCCACCATCTTGGAGCGGATGGAGGCGATGACGGACGAGCGCAGCATGATGTTGCGGTGCATGCGCTCGCGGCGCAGGTCGAGGAAGCGGTACTCCAGGCGCCGCTCCTCGTTGACCCCGTCCTCGGCGTTGATCGTGAAGGGCAGCGGGGCGGCCTCGCCCAGCACCTCGACCTCGGTGACCTCGATCTCGATCTCGCCGGTCGAGAGCTCCGGGTTGACGTTGTCGGCTCCGCGCGCGGAGACCTTGCCGTCGATCCGGACGACGGTCTCCTTGGTCAGCTTCGCCAGGGCGTCGTTGCCGGGGGTGCCGGGGCGGGCGACGAGCTGCACCAGACCATAGTGGTCGCGCAGATCGATGAAGAGGATGCCGCCCAGGTCTCGGCGATTGTGCAGCCAGCCGCTCAGCCGGACGTCGGTGCCGACGTCAGAGGCGCGGAGCTCGCCGCAGGTGTGGGACCTGTACCGATGCATCGTCGTTCATCCAGTCTTCGCGGTTCGGGGCGGATTGACACCCCAGGCTACCGCCCGTAGGCGCACCGCTTCATTGACATTGCTGCCGCACGGCCCTCCGGGGCCCGTCACGAGGAGCCGGAGGCACGGTCCGGACGGGCTTCTTGCAGGCGTCCCTCGGTGGCGTCGACGGAGGACATCTTCCTAAAGTGGGGCAATGCGCACCGAGGAGATCCTGGCTGCGATCGGAACCGGACTGTGGAGCTGGGACAGCTCCACGGGCATCGTCACGTTCGATGCCGAGGCGGCCCGGCTGGTAGGCCTGCCCGCCGAGCCCGTGTCCTGCCACGGGCACGACGTGCGCGGACGCTTCCACCCGGCCGACTGGAGCGAGATCGACGGGGTCGTGAACTTCGCGATCGCCGAGGGCATCGTCGCCGAGGCCAGGATGCGGATCGTGGACGAGGACGGCGCGGTCCTGCGCACGGTGCGCAGCCGGTCCAAGCCGGTCGCCGTCGAGTCCCCGGGCCGCCACGAGTACGTGCTGGTGGGCATCCTCCAGGACGTCGCCGAACCCTCCGCGGCCTCCGCGGCACACACTCCCGTCACGGGTGACTGGCGCCGGTCGCGCGAGGCGTTCCTGCTGGACGCGGGGCGGGCACTGGCCGAGGCCGGGTCCACCGAGGAGGTGCTGCGGGTCGCCGGGTCGCTCTCCATGCCGGGGTTCTCCCCCGAAGGTCTGGCCGTCTTCGGGATCACCGGCGAGCGTCTGACGGTCATCGGGCACCACGGGCAGAGCGTGGGCGACGAGAAACCGTTCACCGACATGCCGCTGGACACCGACTACCCGGCCGCCGAGGTCGTGCGGACCGGGCAGCCGGTCTATCTGCCGTCCCCCGAGGCGTACCGTTCCCGCTACCCGGCCACCTGGCCGCTCGCCAGGGCCTTCGGGCGCCGCTCCTGGGCCTTCCTGCCGCTGATCGCCTCCGGCCACACCATGGGCGCCTGGATGGCGGGATTCCGGCACAGCGTGGCCTTCTCGCCGGACGAGCGCTCCGTGCTGACGACGGTGGCCCGGATGCTGGCGCAGGCGCTGACCCGCGCCGGGGAGGCCGAGACGGAGCGCGAGCTGTCGCTGGGGCTCCAGAGGGCGATGATGCCGTCCCTCGGCCCCGGGGTGCCGGGGCTGACGGTGGCCGCCCGGTACGTCCCGACCGGCGGCGGGCTCCAGGTCGGTGGCGACTGGTACGACATGATCCCGCTCCCCAGCGGCCGGATCGCCCTGGTCATCGGTGACGTCCAGGGCCACGACGTACGGGCCGCCGGGCTGATGGGCCAGTTGCGGATCGCCCTGCGGGCCTACGCCGCCGAGGGGCACCGACCCGACGCCGTGCTCTCACGCGCCTCACGTTTCCTGGCCGGGCTCACCGACGGCGAGGACGGGCCGGACGCGGCCCGTTTCGCCACCTGCCTGTACGCGGAGGCCGACCCGGACACCGGCACCCTCGACATCGCCCGGGCGGGCCACCCCGACCCGGTGGTGATCGGCGTCGACGGCACCGCGGTCATCCGGCAGACCGCGGGAGGGCTGCCCCTGGGCATCGAGAAGGACGCCGACTATCCGACGACCCGCGTCGTCCTCGGGCCCGGGGAGACGATCATGCTGTGCACGGACGGGCTCATCGAGACCGGCGGGCACGACATGGCCACCGGCTGG
Organism: Streptomyces clavifer; assembly: GCF_036345975.1. NCBI lineage: Bacteria > Bacillati > Actinomycetota > Actinomycetes > Kitasatosporales > Streptomycetaceae > Streptomyces > Streptomyces clavifer. The sequence continues at coordinate 3,686,584 of NZ_CP107793.1, forward strand.
ACCAGGCTCCGGCCGATCCTGGAGACGCCCGTGGAGGACCTGGAGAAGCTGGCCGACACCCTGGTCGGGGCCGTGCACGGCCCCGGCTCGCACTACACGACCGGGCCGCTCGTGGACCGCCGTGAGGACGACATCGCGGTGCTCGTCCTGCGCCGCGAGGCTCCGCGCTCCCGCAGGCCACCGGGCCGCCGTTCGGCGATGACCATCGCCCAGGCGGAGCCCGAGCGGGTCGCCGCGAGCCGCCAGCAGGTGCGGGAGCTGCTGCACGACTGGCCGGACGAGGAGCAGGTCGACGCGGCGGTGCTGATGGTGTCCGAGATGGCCACGAACGTGCTGGTCCACACGGACGGCGACGCCCTGCTGGTGGCGGAGGTGACCGGCGAGCGGGGCGAGCGGCGGCTGCGCGTCGCGGTCGGCGACTCCAGCGACGAACTGCCCCACAAGCGGCGTCCCGGCGAGATGGCGTCCAGTGGCCGGGGACTGATGCTGATGGAGATGCTCGCCGACGCGTGGGGGGTGGACCCGGAGGGGGAGGGGAAGTCCATCTGGTTCGAGCTGTACGAGTCGGAGGAGCCGGCGGAGCTGGGCGCCGGCGGAACCCCATGAAGCCCGATGGCGGTCCGTGAGGGCCGTACGGGACCGGAGCCCGGCCCGTGAGCACCCCGACAGCTCCGGGGGACCCGCCCACGAGCACCCGGGCGGTGCCGGGGCCCGGTCATGAGCGTTCCGGAAGCAGCCCGTCGCCCTTGCGCAGCTCGCCGATCACACCGAACACCGCGGCGCACAGCGGCACCGCGAGCAGCATGCCCAGCAGGCCCGCGACGCTCGCCCCCGCGGTCAGCGCGACCATGATCGTGGCGGGGTGCATCTGGACGGTGCGGCTCTGGATCGCGGGCTGCAGCACGTGCCCCTCGAGGACCTGGACGGCGACCACGACGCCCAGCACCCAGAGCGCGATCACGAAGCCCCGGTCCGCGAGGGCGACCAGTACGGCGACGGCCCCGGAGATGAAGGCCCCGAGATACGGGATGTAGGCGCCGACGAAGACGAGTGCCCCCAGCCCCACGGCGCCCGGCACCCGAAGGATCAGCAGGCCGACGGTGATGCACACCGCGTCGATGAGGGCGATGAACGTGGTGCCGCGCATGAAGCCCTCGACGGCCTCGAAGGCCCTGCGCCCCATGGCCTCCACGAGGTCGCCGGTGCCGCGCGGGGCGACGCTGTGGGCGAGGTGGGGGGCACGGTCGGAGTCGCGCAGGAAGAAGAACGTCAGCAGCAGGGTCAGGATGGCCGTGGTGACGAGGGAGCCGATGAGGCTGATGCCGGTGAGCAGCCCGCCCGCGGCACTCGCGCCGAACTTCCCGACGAGGCCCCTGGCGTTGTCGGCGAGATCGTCGACGTTCGCGACACCGGCGATGTCGAAGTGGTCGATGACCCACTGGGCGGCGTCCTTGAGCGAGGCCACGATCTGGGCGCCGGTGTCGACCAGCGCGGTGACCACGATGTATCCGGCGCCCCCGACCACCCCGACGAGCACCGCACAGGTGAGCCCCGCGGCCAGCGACCTGTTCACCCCGTGTGCGGTCAGCCAGCGGTGCACCGGCCCGAGCAGCGCCGTGCCGAGCAGGGCCAGGAGGACGGGAGTGACAGCGGTCTTGAGCGCGATGCTCAGCCAGACGGCCACCGCCGCGACCCCGGCGACCAGGAGCAGGACGCCGCACCAGGCGGCCGTCCGCCGCGCGCTGTCGGGCAGGAGGGGCTTCCGGGAGGACACCCTCCCACCCGATCACGGAGGGGCGGGAGCGGCCCGCCCTCACGGGCGTACGGGTGACTGGCCGTCACCCGTACCGCCGCGTGCTCCGTCACATGCCGTGGACCGCGGGCACCGTGCCGAGGCGGCCCGCCTGGAAGTCCTCGAAGGCCTGCTTGAGCTCGTCCTGGGTGTTCATCACGAACGGTCCGTAGTGCGCCATCGGCTCACGGATCGGACGCCCGCCGAGCAGCACGACCTCCAGGTCCGGGGTGTTGCCGTCCTGCGCCTCGTCGGCACGGACGGTCAGCGAGGATCCCTTGCCGAACACCGCCGTCTGCCCCATGCGGACCGGACGGCGCTCCTCGCCCACGCTCCCGCGACCGGCCATGACGTACGCGAGGCCGTTGAAGTCCTCGCGCCACGGCAGGGTCACCTCGGCGCCCGGCCGGACCGTCGCGTGGACCATGGTGATCGGGGTGTGGGTGATACCCGGGCCCTCGTGGCCGTCCAGGTCACCGGCGATGACACGCAGGAGCGCGCCGCCGTCCGGGGAGGCGAGGAGCTGGACCTGGCCACCGCGGATGTCCTGGTAGCGCGGGGCCATCATCTTGTCCGACTTGGGCAGGTTCACCCAGAGCTGGAGGCCGTGGAAGAGGCCGCCGGAGATGACGAGCGCCTCGGGCGGCGTCTCGATGTGGAGCAGGCCGCTGCCGGCCGTCATCCACTGGGTGTCGCCGTTCTCGATGGAGCCGCCACCGCCGTTGCTGTCCTGGTGGATGAAGCTTCCGTCGATGATGTAGGTGACGGTCTCGAAGCCGCGGTGCGGGTGCCAGGGGGTGCCCTTGGGCTCGCCGGCCGCGTACTCCACCTCACCCATCTGGTCCATCATGATGAACGGGTCGAGGTGCCGGTAGTTGATCCCGGCGAAGGCGCGCCGCACCGGGAACCCCTCGCCCTCGAAACCGCTGGGCGCGGTCGTGACGGTGAGCACGGGACGTGCCACGGCCTCGGCCGGGGCCGTGACCTTCGGCAGGGTCAGCGGGTTTTCGACGGTCACTGCGGGCATGGGAGCCACCTCCGGGAGTCTTCTGCCACCAAGTTAGTTGAATGGTGAACATCTTGCAAGGCGGAATCCATTCCCCCGCGTCCCCACGCACCGGAAAGGGGCCCGCACCCGGTCGGTGCGGACCCCTCTCAACGGCGGCCGGCCCGTCCGCCCGGCACCATCCGGGCGGGCGGCTCCAGCCGCGCCTGCGCCTCTAGCCGTACATACGGCGCATCGCGAAGTCGACCATCTGCTCCACCGCCTTGGCGTCGAAGACCATGCGGTGGTCACCCTCCATGTCCAGGACGAAGCCGTAGCCGGTCGGCAGCAGGTCGATCACCTCGGCCCCGGTGATCACGAAGTACTTGGACTCCTTGCCCGCGTACCGGCGGAGCTCCTTGAGCGTGGTGAACATGGGGATCACCGGCTGCTGGGTGTTGTGGAGTGCCAGGAAACCGGGATTGTCACCGCGCGGGCAGTAGACCTTCGACGTCGCGAAGATCTGCTGGAAGTCCTCAGCGGACAGCGACCCGGTCGTGAAGGCCCGTACCGCGTCGGCCAGGGACGGCGGCGAGGGTTCGGGATACAGCGGCTGCTCGCCGTAGCCGCCACCCATCTGCTGCTGTGCGCCCTGGTTCTGGTCGTAGCCATACATGCCACAAAGAGTAATCGGACACATCTGAGCCTTGAGGGGTTGCGTCTTATTACTGACGGGTAGCATCATCGGAGGAGTCAGCTGACACACCTCGGCCGGCCCGTCGCCCGTTCCTCACCCCTCCACGGGGCGCTGCGCGCCACTGCTATTGATTACGGAGCCTTCCCATGGGGCACTACAAGTCGAATCTCCGCGACATCGAGTTCAACCTCTTCGAGGTCCTCGGGCGCGACAAGCTGTACGGCACCGGACCGTTCGCGGAGATGGACGTCGACACCGCGAAGACCATCCTGGACGAGACCACCCGCCTCGCGGAGAACGAGCTCGCCGAGTCGTACGCCGACGCCGACCGCAACCCGCCGGTCTTCGACCCCGAGACCAACACCGCGCCGGTCCCGGACTCCTTCAAGAAGTCATACAAGGCGTTCATGGACTCCGAGTACTGGCGCCTGGGACTCCCCGAGGAGATCGGCGGCACCACCTCGCCCCGCTCCCTGATCTGGGGCTACGCGGAGACGCTGCTCGGTGCCAACCCGGCGGTCTGGATGTACTCCTCCGGCCCGGCCTTCGCCGGAATCCTCTTCGACGAGGGCAACGAGGCGCAGAAGAAGATCGCCGAGATCGCCGTCGAGAAGCAGTGGGGCTCGACGATGGTGCTGACCGAGCCGGACGCCGGTTCGGACGTGGGCGCCGGCCGCACGAAGGCGGTCGAGCAGGAGGACGGCTCCTGGCACATCGAGGGTGTGAAGCGCTTCATCACCTCGGGCGAGCACGACATGTCCGAGAACATCATCCACTACGTGCTGGCGCGCCCCGAGGGCGCGGGCCCGGGCACCAAGGGCCTCTCCCTCTTCATGGTCCCGAAGTTCCACTTCGACTGGACCACCGGCGAGCTCGCCGAGCGCAACGGCGTGTACGCGACGAACGTCGAGCACAAGATGGGCCTCAAGGCGTCCAACACCTGCGAGATGACCTTCGGCGACCAGCACCCCGCCAAGGGCTGGCTCATCGGTGACAAGCACGACGGCATCCGTCAGATGTTCCGCATCATCGAGTTCGCCCGCATGATGGTCGGCACGAAGGCCATCGCCACCCTGTCGACGGGCTACCTCAACGCGCTGGAGTACGCCAAGGAGCGCGTGCAGGGCACCGACCTGTCGCAGTTCATGGACAAGACGGCGCCCAAGGTCACCATCACGCACCACCCCGACGTGCGCCGGTCCCTGATGACGCAGAAGGCGTACGCGGAGGGCATGCGCTCCCTCGTGCTGTACACCGCCTCCGTCCAGGACGAGATCCAGGTGAAGGAGGCCGCGGGCGAGGACGCCAAGGCGCTGATCGGCCTCAACGACCTGCTGCTGCCGATCGTGAAGGGCTACGGCTCCGAGAAGTCCTACGAGCAGCTCGCGCAGTCGCTCCAGACCTTCGGCGGCTCCGGGTACCTCCAGGAGTACCCGATCGAGCAGTACATCCGTGACGCCAAGATCGACACCCTGTACGAGGGCACGACGGCGATCCAGGGCCAGGACTTCTTCTTCCGGAAGATCGTCCGTGACCAGGGCGCCTCGCTGAACACCCTGTCCGAGGAGATCAAGAAGTTCCTCGCCGGCGCCCAGGGCGACGAGGAGCTGTCGGGCGCCCTGGACAACCTCGCCAAGGCCGCCGTGGACCTGGAGGCGATCGTCGGGACGATGATCACCGACCTCACCGCGACCGGCGAGGACGTCAAGAACATCTACAAGGTCGGCCTCAACACCACCCGCCTGCTCATGGCCTCCGGCGACGTGGTCGTCGGTTACCTGCTGCTCAAGGGTGCGGCCGTGGCGGCCGAGAAGCTGCCGACCGCCTCCGCGAAGGACGTCGCCTTCTACCGGGGCAAGATCGCCGCTGCGAAGTTCTTCGCCGCGAACATCCTGCCGGGCGTCTCGGCCGAGCGCGCGCTCGCCGAGACCGTGGACAACTCGCTGATGGAGCTGGACGAGGCCGCGTTCTAGTCTTTTCCACGCTCTGCGCACAGCGATGGATACGGCCCGTCCCCTGCCGGGGGCGGGCCGTATCCATGACCGCGGGCGGGCCCCGGGGCGGATGCGGTCATGGATGTGAAACCGGCGGGCGCAGCCGGGAGCGGGCTGAGCGGCCGTGCTGCCCGCGGACCGCACCGCGGGCGCGGAACGGCGCCGAACCGCGCGCGGAAACCCGGGCCCGGCGGGTACCGGCGATGCTTTCCGGACGAGGGCCGCGGGTGACGGCTGTCCGCCGTGAACCCCCCGGGGCAGCCGTCGTTACAGTGAAGAACATGAGCTCTCCCCTCCGCTTCGACCGCGGGCACACCGACGACCTGATGGCCTTCCTCATGGCCGGCCCCACCCCGTACCACGCCGTGGCCACCGCTGCCGCGCGGCTGGAGAAGGCCGGTTTCCGGCAGGTCGAGGAGACGGCGGCGTGGGACGCCACCACGGGTGGGAAGTACGTGCTGCGCGGCGGCGCGATCGTCGCCTGGTACGTGCCGGAGGGTGCCGCGGCGCACACCCCGTTCAGGATCGCCGGAGCGCACACCGACTCCCCCAACCTCCGGGTCAAGCCGCAGCCCGACACGGGTTCGCACGGCTGGCGCCAGGTCGCCGTCGAGATCTACGGCGGGACGCTCCTCAACACCTGGCTCGACCGGGACCTCGGTCTGGCCGGGCGGATCTCGCTCCGCGACGGGACCCACCGTCTGGTGAACATCGACCGGCCGCTGCTGCGCGTACCGCAGCTGGCCGTGCACCTGGACCGCTCCGCCAACACCGAGGGCCTCAAGCTCGACCGCCAGAAGCACATGCAACCGGTCTGGGGGCTCGGTGAGGTCCGCGAGGGCGACCTCATCCGCTTCGTGGCCGAGGAGGCGGGCGTCGACCCGGCGGACGTGACCGGCTGGGACCTGATGCCGCACCCCGTCGAGCCGCCCGCCTACCTGGGCCGCGACCGTGAGCTGCTGGCCGGGCCGCGCATGGACAACCTGATCTCCGTGCACGCCGGGACGGCGGCACTGGCCGCCGTGGCCGGCCTGCCGGACGACCAGATCCCCTACATCCCCGTGCTGGCCGCCTTCGACCACGAGGAGAACGGCTCGCAGTCCGACACCGGCGCGGACGGCCCGCTGCTCGGCGGCGTCCTGGAGCGCTCCGTGTTCGCCCGCGGCGGCTCGTACGAGGACCGGGCCCGGGCGTTCGCCGGGACCGTCTGCCTCTCCTCCGACACCGGCCACGCGGTCCACCCCAACTACGGCGAGCGCCACGACCCGACGCACCACCCCGTGGCCAACGGCGGGCCGATCCTCAAGATCAACGTCAATATGCGGTACGCGACCGACGGCAGCGGGCGGGCCGTGTTCGCCGCGGCCTGCGAGAAGGCGGGAGTGCCCTGGCAGACCTTCGTCTCCAACAACTCGATGCCCTGCGGCACCACGATCGGCCCGATCACCGCCGCCCGGCACGGCATCCAGACCGTCGACATCGGCGTGGCGATCCTGTCGATGCACAGTGCCCGTGAGCTGTGCGGCGCGGACGACCCGTATCTGCTGGCCGGGGCGCTCGCGACGTTCCTCGCCGGCTGATCCTCCGCTTCCCCAACGGGCCACCGGGACATGGTTGTTGCCGGGCCGGGTACGCGACCCGTACACCGGCCCGGATGCACCGGGCGGTCGAGGAGGCGGAATTCATGGGACTCGGAGGATGCATTCTCCTGATCGGTGCCGGGGCGATTCTCGCTTTCGCCACCGACTGGAAGCTCGACACCGTCAACGTCGACATGGTCGGCTGGATCATGATGCTGGTCGGTCTCGTCGGGGTCTTCGTCTACGTGAGCATCGCGCGTCGGCGCCGCATGGTCGTGCCGCCCACCACCACGGTCGTCGCGGAGGACGAGCGCCGCTACCAGTGACCTGAGGAACGCGGGCGGGCCGCTCCCGCCGACCCGGCACGATCCTTCGTCGGCTCGGCGGTGCCCCGATATTCTGGGACCCGATCCGGGCCCCCACCCCGGGTGCATCCCGCCCGGAAGGAAAGCACCACGTGGAGTTCCGGCTGCTCGGCACGGTTTCCGTCGAGACGCTCACCGGACCGCTGCCGCTCGGGCCCGCCAAGCGGCGCAGCCTGCTGGCCGCTCTGCTGCTGTCCGCCAACACCCCGGTCCCGGTCTCCAGGCTGACGGACTCCCTGTGGGACGACATGCCCCCGCTGCACGCCCGCAGCGTCATCCAGGGGCACGTCTCACGCCTGCGCGCCCTCCTGGTGGGCGCGGACGCGGCGGCGTACGGGGTGGAGCTCGTCACCCTCGGCGACGCGTACCTGCTCCGGGTGCCGGAGACCCTGCTGGACTCCCAGCGGTTCGAGGAGCTGCTGATGCTGGCACGGCAGCAGCGCAGCCCCGCCGACTCCGTGCTGATGCTCACGGAGGCGCTGTCGCTCTGGCAGGGCCCGGCGCTCAGCGGTGCCTTCACCGGGCCGCCGCTCCAGGCGGCCGCGCACACGCTGGAGGAGTCACGGCTGGCGACGGTCGAGCAACTGGCCCTCGCCTGGACGGCGATGGGCGAACACCATCGCGCCGCGTCCGTGCTGCGGGCGGAGGCGGCCGGGCATCCGATGCGCGAGTCGCTGGCGGCGGCCCTGATAAGGGCGCTGTACCGGGCCGGGCGCCAGTCGGAGGCACTGGACTGGTTCCACCGCACGAGGCGGCTGCTCGCGGACGAGCTCGGCATCGACCCGGGCCGTGAACTCGCCGACGCCTACGCGCTGATCCTTCGGGGCGACCCCGAGCCCGCAGCCCACCGGAACGGGACGGACGCGGCACTGCCGGCCGGGGGTCCTGGCACGGCACCGCACGATCCGTCCCCCGGCTCCGCGGGCGGGGACGGTACCGTGCCCGCGGCCCGTCGGTCCGGGGAGGGCTCCGGGCCACCGGTCGCCGGCGGCACCCCGCACCACGACCTCCCGGTGGCGCCCCCGGGCGGCCCCCATCCCGCCGATCTGCTGCCCCGCGCGCCCCGCGGCTTCCACGGCCGGGCGGCCGAACTGGCCGCGCTCACCCGGGCGGCGGCGGGCCAGGCACCCGTCTGCCTGGTCACCGGGCCGGCCGGTGTCGGCAAGACGGCGCTGGCCCTCCAGTGGGCCCATCACAGCTCCGCCTTCCCGGACGGGCGGCTCTTCGCCGACCTGCGCGGCTTCAGCGAGACCGGCGAGACCCCGCTGACCGACGTCCTGCGCGAGTTCCTGCTGGCGCTCGGTGTCGCACCGCGCCGCGTTCCCGAGTCCGTCCCCGCCGCGGCCGCGCTCTTCCGCTCCCTGACCGACCGGCGCCGGCTGCTCGTGGTCCTCGACAACGCCCGCGACTCCGCGACGGTCCGGCAACTGCTCCCGGGCGGCACCGACTGCGTCACCCTGGTCACCAGCCGGCACCGGATGGAAGGGCTCATCGCCTCGGACGCGGCCCGTCCCGTCCCCCTCGACACGCTCGAACCCCACGACGGCACGGCGCTGCTCGCCGGAGTGCTCGGCGAGGAACGGGTCCTCGCCGAGCCGGTGGCCGCGCACCGGCTCGCCGAGCTCTGCGGCGGCCTGCCGCTCGCCCTGCGCGTGACGGCGGCCCGGCTGGCCGGGCGACCGCACCGGACCCTCGCCGGGCTCGCCGCCGAACTGGCCGACGAACGCAGCCGGCTGACGTATCTCGACGTGGACGACCTCGGCGTCTCCGCGGCGCTGCGGCTGACCGTGCAGCAGCTGCCGCCGGACGCCGTGCACCAGTTGGGCCGGCTGGGCCACCACCCCGGCAGCCACTTCGACCCGTACACGGCCGCCGCTCTCGCCGGGACGGACCCGGTGTCCGCCGCGGCGGCGCTGGAACGGCTCGGCGCCGCCCACCTCGTGACCGAGACGGCGCCCGGGCGCTGGGTGCTGCACGACCTGGTGCGCCTCTACGCGCGCGGGCTCGACCCCGCCTCCGGGTCCGAAGCCCTCGTCAGGGTCCTCGACCACTACATCGCCACGGCCCTCGCCGCGGCCGACACCGCCGAGCCCGGCGGTGAGCCCTGCTTCGTCCTGCCGGACAACTTCCACCGCCCCACCGCGGTCCGGGACTTCACCGACCGGGCGGTGGCGATGCGCTGGCTCGCAGCCGAACGCGACGACCTGGCCCTGGCCGCCGTCGCGGCCCGGTCCGCAGGGCTCCACGACCGGGCCTGGCGGATCATCCTGCTGCAGTGGCCGCAGGTCGTGTGGCGGGTCCGGGACAGCTGGGCCCCCCTGCTGGAACTGGCCCTGGACTCCGCCCGCGCCCAGCGGGACGCGTACGCGGAGTCGAGGGTGCGAAACCTGCTGGGGTGGGTGCTGACGGAGGAGGGCAGGACGGCCGAGGCCATCGCCCTGCTGGAGCGTTCGCCCGGCCTCGCCAGGGAGGCGGGCGACCGACTGGGCGAGGCGACGGCACTGATCAACCTCGCGGTCGTCCAGGCCGAGCAGGGCGATCTCGCGACGGCGCTGGAGGGCTGCTCCCGCGCCGTCCGGCTGGCGCGCGAGGAGGAGGACCGGCACACCGAGATGCTCGGCCTGCAGCACCTCGCCCGGATGCGGCTCACCGCGGGCCTGCCCGAGGACGCGCTCGAAGCCGCCCGGACCGCACTCGACCTGGGCCCCGAGCACGAGGAGGCGGCACGCCGGAGCCTGCTGCTGGCCATCAGCGGCGAGGCCCGTCTGGCGCTCGGCGGGCGGGACGAGGGAATCCTGCTGCTGGACCGGGCGGCGACCGAAGCGGAACGCACGGGTTATGAGGAAGGTGCGGTGAAGGCCCTGGCGGCCCTGTTGCGCGTGACCGGGGGCGCGGAGTACCGGAAGCGGTACGAGCAGGCGCTCCAGCGGCTCGCGGACGAGGGCTGACGCCCACCCGGAGCCTCACCGACGGACGTCAGCAGGACGTCAGCGGGACAGCAGCGGGACGTGAGGGGCGGGGGCCAGACTCATGGATGTCAGCAGATCGGAGGCGCTCCGCCCGGACCAGGCGGGCGCCTCGCTCCGCGCCACCACCACACCCACGGGGGAATCTCCATGCGTACGTTCCGCAACCGCACCACCGTCCTCGGCGCCGTGTCCACGGCGGTGCTCGCCCTGGCCCTCACCGCCTGCGGTGACGACGGCACCGGCACGAAGTCCGCCGGCCCGGCGGACGCTGCCGCGCCGGCCGCAGCCTCCTCGACGGCGGCGACCGCGCGGGACACCGGCGCGGCGAAGGACAGCGGCACCGCCCGGGCCGCCGGTGCGTCGGACGGGGCGGGCGGCACGCAGACCTCCGCCACGAAGGACACCGGCGGCTCCTCGTCGTCCGCTCCCGCCTGCACCACCAAGGGCCTGCAGATCGGCGCGGCGCTCCAGGACGGCCCGCCCTACACGCACATCGTCCTGACGGCGAAGAACACCTCGGGCCACAGCTGCCGGCTGGACGGCTTCCCGGAGATCCGCTTCCTGGAGAACGCCCGGGGGACCGTCCCGGCCGTGGACAGGAGCAAGCCCGCCGCCCCGGTCGTGCTCGAGGCCGGTGCGCCCGCGTACGCGCTGGTGAAGCTGTCGGACGGCGGGATGGACGAGGACGTGCAGACCGTGGAGGACTTCTCCGTCACGCTTCCGGGCAACGGCGGCATGGCCATCGTGAAGGCCCCCGGCGCCGAGGGCCTCGCCGTCGATCCGGCCGCGTGGGCGACCGGCTACTGGACGTACGAGCTGCGCAACGGCGCCGACGACTTCTGAGCCGTCAGGCCCGCTCGTCCATCCCGGCCAGTACCAGCGGGAGCCTGGAGACCCCGTCGGCGGTGACGCGGACGGGAACCCCCCAGTCCTGCTGGTGCACGTGGCAGGCCGGGTACTCGTTCGCCGGGTCGTCGTCGCAGGAGGCCGCCATCGCGGACACGTGCAGGACGCCCTCGGTGAAGCCCTCCGCCAGGCGGAGGTCGCGGCCCAGGTCCGTGCCCTGCCCCGATCCCCCGGCCAGCAGTTCCGGCGGGGTCGAGGAGACCAGCAGACGGGTCGAGGGGCCGTACCGGGTGTCCAGCTTCTGGCCCGCGGGGGCCTGGAAGACCACGTCGAGGCGGAGCGTCCCGGCGACCTCCGTGGCTGCTCGCTGGGTGCGGTGGGCCCGGTCGGCGACCCGTACGGCCTCCTCGGGGAGCCGCAGCCGGGTCAGCCGGTGCCGTGCGGACTCGACGACGACCAGGTCGCCGTCGACGAGCACGGCGCCGCTCGGTTCCCGCAGGTCCGTGGCCAGCGTGGTGACCTCGCCGCTCTCCGGGTCGTAGCGCCGCAGCGCGTGGTTGTACGTGTCGCTGACGGCCACGGAGCCGTCGGGCAGGGCTGTGACGCCCAGCGGGTGCTGCAGGAGTGCCTGCTCCGCGGGGCCGTCCCGGTGCCCGAAGTCGAAGAGTCCGGTACCGACGGCGGTGTGGACGGTGCCCTCCAGGTCCACGTACCGCAGTGCGGAGGTCTCCGAGTCGGCGACCCAGAGCCGGTCACCGGCCGCCGCGAGGCCGGACGGCTGCGCGAACCACGCCTCGGCGCCGGGCCCGTCGACCAGCCCCTCGTTGGTCGTGCCCGCGGCGACCCGCACGGTGCCCGTGGCGGGGTCGTAGGTCCACAGCTGGTGCACCCCGGCCATGGCGATCCACAGCCGCTCGTCGAACCAGGCGATGTCCCACGGCGAGGAGAGGTCGACCTCCGTGGCCGGGCCGCTGGTGGCGGAACCCTGCCACCACTGACGGCCCGTGCCGGCGAGCGTTGTGGTCAGGCCCGTGGCGGGGTCGAGGGCCCTGATCGCGTGGTTGACCGTGTCCGCGACGGCGATCCGCCCGTCGGGCAGGAGCGCGAGGCCCTGCGGCTCGCTGAACTCGGCCTCGGAGGGGCCGCCGTCCGTGAAACCGCGCGTACCGGAACCGAAGTGCCTGCGCACGGTCTCGCCGTCCGCGTCCAGCTCGACCAGCCGGTGCCGGGTCGTGTCGGAGACCAGGAAGCCGCCGTCGGCGAGGGCGAGCGCCTTGCCGGGGAACCGCAGATGCGTGGCGACCGGCTCGGGAGCGACGTAGGGGCCGTCGCCGCGGCGCAGGGTGCCCTTGGCGGCGTGCTCGTCCTCCAGCTCCTGGACGAGCTTCTCGATGGCGTGCGCGTGGCCCTCGCCCGCGTGCTGGGCGACGACGTAGCCCTCCGGGTCGACGACGACGAGCGTCGGCCACGCGCGCACGGCGTACTGCTTCCAGGTGGCGAGCTCGGGGTCGTCGAGGACGGGGTGGTGCACCGCGTAGCGCTCGACGGCGTCGACGACCGCCTGGTGCTCCGCCTCGTGGACGAACTTCGGAGAGTGGACACCGATGATCACCACGGTGTCGCGGTGCTTCTCCTCCAGCTCGCGCAGCTCATCGAGGACATGCAGACAGTTCACGCAGCAGAACGTCCAGAAGTCCAGGATCACGATGCGTCCTCGCAGATCAGCGAGGGTGTACTGCTGGTCGCCTGTATTGAGCCAGCCGCCCTTGCCGATCAGTTCGGGGGCGCGGACGCGTGCACGTGCTGTCATGCCACCAGTCAACATCACCGCGGCCTGCGCGCATTCCGGCGGGGCGTCGGGGAACCTGTGATCCATGAGACTTCTCGTGCGTGAGCGCCTGTTCGCCATCGGCGACGACTACTGGATCGAGGACGCGGACGGACACAAGGTCTTCCTCGTCGACGGCAAGGCGATGCGGCTCCGCGACACGTTCGAACTGAAGGACGCCGACGGCAGGGTGCTGGTGGACATCCGCCAGAAGCTGATCAGCCTGCGCGACACGATGATCGTCGAGCGCGACGGCGAGGAGCTCGCCAAGGTCAAGCGGAAGCGGCTCTCACTGCTCCGCAACCACTACCGCGTGACCCTGGTGGACGGCACCGAGCTCGATGTCAGCGGCAAGATCCTGGACCGTGAGTTCGCGATCGACTACGACGGCGAACTGCTCGCGCAGATCTCCCGGCGATGGCTGACCGTCCGGGACACCTACGGCATCGACATCGTCCGGGAGGACGCCGACGTGCCACTGCTCGTCGCGGTCGCGGTGTGCGTGATCGTCCTCGCCGACAAGGAGAAGGACGACGGAGGGGACTGAGCCCCGTCGGGCTCCCTGTTTCACGTGAAACAGGCTCAGCGCGGCGGGGCGAGCCCCAGTCGGCGGTCCTTGAGGGCGGGGAACTGCTCACGGGTGGTGACGGTCCTCGCCGGGTCGAACTCCACGCTGAGGACCTCCTCGCCCGCCCCCGCCTCCGCGAGCACCTCGCCCCACGGGTCGACGACGATGCTGTGCCCGGCCTGATCGACCCCGGCGTGCGTTCCCGCAGTACCGACGGCCAGGACGTACGCCTGGTTCTCGACGGCGCGGGCCTGCGCCAGCAGCGTCCAGTGCGAGCGGCGGCGCTCCGGCCAGCCCGCCGCGACGACCAGCGTCTCGGCCCCCGCGTCGACGAGCCCGCGGAACATCTCGGGGAAGCGCAGGTCGTAGCAGGTGGCGAGGCCCAGGGTGGTCTGCGGCAGGGCGACGGTGACGAGCTCCGCACCGGCGCCCATCATCACCGCCTCGCCCTTGTCGAAGCCGAAGCGGTGGATCTTGCGGTACGCGGCGGCCCGCTCGCCCTCGGGCGTGAAGACGAGTGAGGTGTTGTAGAGGGTGCCGTCCTCGGCGCGCTCCACGAAGGACCCCGCGTGCAGCCAGACGCCGGCCTCGGCCGCGGCCTCGGCCATCACCTCGTGCGTGGGGCCCCGCAGCGGTTCGGCCTCCTCGTCGAACACGGTGTAGGCGAAGGCGCCGACCGGCCAGAGTTCGGGAAGGACGACCAGGTCCGCACCACGCTGCGCGACCACCAGTGAGGCCGCGCGCTCCCTGCGGGAATTGGTGGTTTCGTCCGGATTTACTGCGATCTGGATGAGGGAGGCGAGCACACTACCACCGTCCTGGCATGAGAGACGTCAACACGGGCCTACGATCGTCACACGAAAGCACTGCCGGGGTGCCTGCCCGCAGCGTAACTTAGCGAGCGAACCTCCCACGCAGCCCGCAGACAGCGCCGTCAGTGCCGGCCAGCCCGCCGGCACTCCCTGCTCTCCAGCCCATGCACCGCAGAACCGCACGAGGGGTCCCGTGACCGTCCATCCCAGCCTCCAGACCTACGCCGATGCCTGGACCCACTCCGTCGAGTCGATAGCCGAGCTGGTCAAGCCGCTCGCCGAGGGGGAGTGGAACCGCCGTACGCCCTGCCCGGGCTGGTCGGTGCGCGACATCGTCTCGCACGTCATCGGCATGGAGTGCGAACAGCTCGGCGATCCGCGCCCGATCCACACACTTCCGCGCGACCTCTACCACGTGCAGAACGACCACCAGCGCTACATGGAGATGCAGGTGGACGTGCGGCGTCACCACACGGCGCCGGAGATGACCTCGGAACTCGAGTACACCCTCATCCGGCGCATGCGCCAGCTGCGCAACGAGTCGCGCGCCCCCGAGACCATGGTCCGGGCACCGCTGGGCGCCGAACAGACGCTGGAACTGGCGCTGCACATGCGGGCCTTCGACACCTGGGTGCACGAGCAGGACCTGCGGGCGACGCTGGGTCAGCCGGGCAACCTGGACTCCCCCGGCGCCCTGATCGCCCGCGACACGCTGCTCGCCGCGCTGCCGAAGGTGGTCGCCAAGGACGCGGGCGCGCCGCCCAATTCAGCCGTGGTCCTCGATGTGCACGGCCCCGTGGAATTCCTGCGCACGGTGCGCGTGGACGGCGACGGGCGCGGTTCGGTCGACGGTGCGCCGTCACTCGGCCCCGCGGTGACACTGGCGATGGACTGGGAGACGTACTACCGCCTGGCCTGCGGCCGGGTGCGTCCGCACGCGGTGGAGGACCGGATCAAGGTCGACGGCGACCAGGATCTGGCGGCGACGATCCTGCAGCACTTCGCCGTGACGCCGTAGCGGGACGTTCGGCGGCGCCCGTCCGTACGCGGACCGGGGCGGGCGCGCCGCCGGGCACGGTCATACCGGGACGTGCACGGCCTCCACCCGGCTGACGACATGGTGGTCGCGTTCCCGGTGCCGGGCGCCGGCGTGCAGCCGAAGGATCTGCACGACCCCGAACGCCTCCAGCACGAAGACCGAGGCGAACGCGATGCGGTAGTTGTCGCCCGTCGCGTCCAGCAGGACACCGACCGCGAACAGCGTGGTCATCGAGGCGACGAAGCCGCCCATGTTGACGATCCCCGACGCAGTCCCCTGACGCTCCGGCGGGTTGGCGGGCCGCGCGAAGTCGAAACCGATCATCGACGCGGGTCCGCAGGAGCCGAGCACCACGCACAGGGTGATCAGCAACCACATCGGAGCGTGGTCGCCGGGGTGGAGGATCGTGGCGGCCCAGAGCAGCGCGGTCACCGCGACGGTGCCCAGCGCCAGCGGAGTGCGCGCCGCGTGATGCCGGGCGATGACCTGCCCGTAGACGAGACCCACCGCCATGTTGGAGAGCACCACCAGCGTGAGCAGCTCACCGGCGGTGCCCCTGCTCAGCCCCTGGGCCTCGACCAGGAAGGGCATGCCCCACAGCAGCAGGAAGACCATGGCGGGGAACTGCGTGGTGAAGTGCACCCACATACCGAGCCGGGTGCCCGGCTCCCGCCACGCGGCGGCCAGCTGCTTGCGCACGTAGGCGGAACCGGCGTGCTCGGACGGCGGCGGCTCGTGGCCCTCGGGGTGGTCCTTCAGGAAGAGCAGCAGCAGCACCAGCACCACGACGCCCGCCACCGCGCTGCCCGCGAAGGTGGTGGTCCAGCCGAATCCGTGCAGCGCGCGGGCGATGAAGAGGGTCGAGACGAGGTTGCCCGCCATGCCGAAGAGCGCGGCGACCTGCCCGATCAGCGGCCCGCGCCGGGCCGGGAACCAGCGGGCGCCGAGCCTCAGCACACTGATGAACGTCATCGCGTCACCGCAGCCGAGAAGGGCGCGGGAGGCGAGGGCCATGCCGTACGAGGGGGAGAGGGCGAAGCCCAGCTGTCCCAGCGTGAACAGCACCACCCCGATGGTGAGGACCTTCTTGGTCCCGAGCCGGTCGACCATCAGGCCGACGGGTATCTGCATGCCCGCGTAGACGAGCAGTTGGAGGATGGAGAACGTCGACAGGGCCGAGGCGTTCACGTCGAACCGGTCGGCGGCGTCGAGGCCGGCGACGCCCAGGCTCGTCCGGAAGATGATGGCGACGAAGTAGACGGCGACCCCGATGCCCCAGATCCAGGCGGCACGCCGGCCACCGGGCGGGTCTCCGGGCAGGGAGAGGGTGGGGGCTGCGGACGTCACCGGTCCTCACCCCGGACGAGCACCTTGACCCGGCTGACGTGGCGCCGCACGACCTGCGCGGCGCCTTCGGCGTCGCCGGCCCTGATGGCGTCCAGCAGCTCACCGTGCTCGGTGATGTTGGCGGCGATCCTGCCGGGGTGTGCCTCCATCACGGCGACACCCATCCGCAACTGCCGGTCGCGGAGCTGGTCGTAGAGGCGGGAGAGGATCTCGTTGCCCGCGTGCTTCACGATCTCGGCGTGGAAGCAGCGGTCCTTGACGGCCACGGCGGCCAGGTCACCGGCCTCCGCGAGCTGCCGCTGTTCCTCCAGGAGCTGCTCCAGACGGGCGATCAGCTGCGCCGAGGCGGGAACGGCCTTGCGCGCGGCGAACTCCTCGACGAGCAACCGGGTCTCCACGACATCGGCGATCTCCTGCGCGGAGACGGCGAGGACCAGGGCACCCTTCTTCGGGTAGAGCCTGATCAGCCCCTCGACCTCCAGCCGCAGCAGCGCCTCCCGCACCGGCGTGCGGGACACCCCGACGGCTTCCGCCAGGTCGCCCTCGGTGAGGAGCGTGCCCCCCTCGTAGCGGCGGTCGAGGACCGCCTCCTTGATGTGGGTGTAGACGCGTTCGGCAGCGGGGGGCTGCTTGGCGGAGGTCTTCACCGGTTCGACGGGAGCAGGGGGCGCGGCAGGCATGCACACAGCATAGATACAACATGAACGCATGACAGAACGTTCCACGATGCGGACTCACCGCACACGGCACGCCTCGATTCCGGGCCCCTGCGCGACCGGACGCGCGCCGGTCCGGCTCCTCCCGGGCCGGACCTCCCGCACCCCGGGCCCCGCGGCCCGCGGTATCGAATTCCACCTGTACGTCCCCCGATCCTCCCCACCCGGGCACGTGCTCCCGAAATCACCCCGGCAGCAGCACATCCATTCGGTGGCCTCATGAGTCTCACCACCGAGCGGCACCCTCATGTGGCCGCATTCCAGGGGTATTTGGAGCGTTTGACTTGAAAACCGGTCTTAAGGGCATAAACCGCGCAACCGTTGCCGCCACTGTGGCTCTCACCGCGGGTGCCGTCCTCGCGGGCAGCGCGTTCGCCTCGACAGCTCAGGCAGCGACACCGCCGACTCCCACGATCACCGCCAAGGGCGGCTTCGTGATGAACAACGGCACCGCGAAGACGCTGTACAGCAAAGCAGCGGACACCCGCCGCTCGACCGGCTCCACCACCAAGATAATGACGGCCAAGGTGGTGCTGGCCCAGAAGAACCTGAATCTGGACTCCAAGGTCACCGTCCAGAAGGCGTACAGCGACTACATCGTCGCCAACACCGCTTCCTCCGCGCGGCTGATCGTCGGCGACAAGGTCACGGTCCGCCAGCTCCTGTACGGGCTGATGCTGCCGTCCGGCTGCGACGCCGCCTACGCGCTGGCCGACAAGTTCGGCTCCGGCACGACCCGGGCGGCCCGGGTGAAGTCGTTCATCGGCAAGATGAACGCCAGCGCGAAGAGCCTCGGTCTGAAGAACACGCACTTCGACTCGTTCGACGGCATCAGCAGCGGCTCGAACTACTCGACGCCCCGCGACCTGACGAAGATCGCCAGCAGCGCGATGAAGAGCTCCACGTTCCGCGCGATCGTGAAGACGAAGTCGACGAAGCAGAAGGTCACGACGAAGAGCGGTGGCTACCGCTACATGTCGTGGTCCAACACCAACGCCCTGCTCGGCACCTACAGCGGAGCGATCGGTGTGAAGACGGGCTCGGGCCCGACGGCCAAGTACTGCCTGGTCTTCGCCGCGACCCGCAGCGGCAAGACGGTCATCGGCACGGTCCTCACCTCGACCTCGTCGACGACCCGTACCTCGGACGCGAAGAAGCTCATGGACTACGGCTTCAAGAAGTAGTCGCGGACACCCGCGCCCGGATACGCCAAGGAGGGGCCTGCCGCATCGTGCGGCAGGCCCCTCCTTCGTGTGCGGCGGGCGCGGGGGCCCTCGTCCGGATCATGCCGGGCCGGCGTGGCCCGGCACCCCGATCCGGACGGCAGGCCCTCAGGCCCAGGTGATCAGCCGCTTCGGCTGCTCCAGGATCGCGGCGACGTCCGCGAGCACCTTGGAGCCGAGCTCGCCGTCGACCAGCCGGTGGTCGAACGACAGGGCGAGCGTGGTCACCTGGCGGGGCTTCACCTTGCCCTTGTGGACCCAAGGCTGGAGCTTGATCGCCCCGACCGCGAGGATCGCGGACTCGCCCGGGTTGAGGATCGGCGTGCCCGTGTCGACGCCGAAGACGCCGACGTTCGTGATGGTCACCGTGCCGCCCGCCATGGCCGCGGGGGACGTCTTGCCCTCGCGCGCGGTGGAGACCAGCTCACCCAGTGACGCGGCCAGCTGGGGCAGGGTCTTGTCGTGCGCGTCCTTGATGTTCGGGACGATCAGACCGCGCGGGGTGGCCGCAGCGATACCCAGGTTGACGTAGTGCTTCTGCACGATCTCCTGGGCGGCCTCGTCCCAGGCCGCGTTGACCTCGGGGTTGCGCCGGATCGCGACCAGGAGCGCCTTGGCGATGATCAGGAGCGGGTTGACCCGCACCCCCGCCATGTCCTTGTCCTCCTTGAGCTCCGCCACCAGCTTCATCGTGCGCGTCACGTCGACGGTCACGAACTCGGTGACGTGCGGCGCGGTGAAGGCGCTGCCGACCATGGCCTGCGCGATGGCCTTGCGCACGCCCTTGACCGGGATGCGCGTCTCCCGGGCGCCGACGGCCGCCGCGGGTGCGGCCGGAGCCTGGACGGCCACGGCGGGTGCCGACGGTGCGGGGACCTCGGCGGCGGCCGGAACTGCGGCCGCGTGGACGTCCTCGCGGGTGATGATGCCGCCCTCGCCGGTCGGGGTGACCGTCGCGAGGTCGATCCCCAGGTCCTTCGCGAGCTTGCGCACCGGCGGCTTGGCGAGCGGCCGGCTCTCCGGGACCACCGCGCCGTGGCCGTTGATCTCTGCCTGGATCGCGGCGGCGGCCGGACCAGGGACCTCGACGCCCTTGCGGGCCCGGCGCTTGGTGGAGCTCTCGGACACGCCGTAGCCGACCAGCACCGGCTTACGGGCCTTGGGTGCCTCGGGCTCCGCCTCCGTCACGGGCTGCTGGACGGCCGCCGGTGCCCTCTCCGCGGCGGGGGCGTCACCGCTGCCGGGCGCCACGTCCACCGCGATGATCACCTCGCCGACGTCGACGGTCGTGCCCTCGGGGAAGCGCAGCTCGTGCACCACCCCGTCGAACGGGATCGGCAGCTCGACCGCGGCCTTGGCCGTCTCGACCTCGCACACGACCTGGCCGTCGGTGACGGTGTCGCCGGGCTGGACGAACCACTTGAGGATCTCGGCCTCGGTCAGTCCTTCGCCCACATCGGGCATCTTGAACTCGCGGAAGCGAGCGGACGTTTCGGTCATCGTCGTCACGTGCCCTCTCCTCAGTACGCCAGCGAGCGGTCGACGGCGTCGAGCACCCGGTCGAGACCCGGCAGGTACTCGTCCTCGAGCCGGGCCGGCGGGTACGGAACGTGGTAGCCGCCGACCCTCAGCACCGGTGCTTCCAGGTGGTAGAAGCACCGCTCGGTGATCCTGGCGGCGATCTCGGCCCCGGATCCGTAGAACACCGGCGCCTCGTGGACCACCACGAGCCGGCCGGTCTTCTCCACGGACGTCTGTACGGCGTCGAAGTCGATCGGGGACATCGACCGCAGGTCCAGGACCTCCAGCGACTTGCCCTCCTCCTGCGCGGCCGCGGCCGCCTCCAGGCAGACCTTCACCATCGGGCCGTACGCGGCCAGCGTGAGGTCGGAGCCCTCGCGGGCCACGGCTGCCTTGTGCAGGGGCCCGGGGATGGACTCGGTGTCGAGCTCCCCCTTGTCCCAGTAGCGCCGCTTCGGCTCGAAGAAGATGATCGGGTCGTCGCTCTGCACGGCCTGCTGCATCATCCAGTAGGCATCACTCGCGTTCGAGGGCGAGACGACCTTGAGGCCCGCCACATGCGCGAACAGGGCCTCGGGCGACTCGCTGTGGTGCTCGACGGCTCCGATGCCGCCGCCGTACGGGATGCGGACGACGACCGGCAGCTTGATCTTGCCGAGCGAGCGGGCGTGCATCTTGGCGAGCTGCGTGACGATCTGGTCGTACGCGGGGAAGACGAAGCCGTCGAACTGGATCTCGACCACCGGCCGGTAGCCGCGCAGGGCCAGTCCGATCGCCGTACCGACGATGCCGGACTCGGCGAGCGGGGTGTCGATGACCCGGTCCTCGCCGAAGTCCTTCTGCAGCCCGTCCGTGATCCGGAAGACCCCGCCGAGCTTCCCCACGTCCTCACCCATGATGAGGACCTTGGGGTCGGTCTCGAGTGCCTTGCGCAACGACTCGTTGAGCGCCTTCGCGAGGGACATCTTTTCCATGGCCACGGCTAGTTGCCCTCCTCGGCGAACGATGCCTGGTAGGCGGCGAACTGGGCGCGCTCCTCGTCGACGAGCGGGCTGCCGTCGGCGTAGGCGTGGTCGAAGATCGCCAGCCGGTCCGGGTCGGGCATGGCCCGCACCACTTCGCGGACCCGCTTGCCGAGGGTCTCGCTCTCCTCCTCCAGCGCGGTGAAGAACGCCGCGTCGGCGAGGCCCTGCTTCTCCAGGTACGCACGCAGCCGCAGGATCGGGTCCTTCGCCTCCCATGCCGCACGCTCCTCGTCCGCCCGGTACTTGGTCGGGTCGTCGGAGGTGGTGTGGGCACCCATGCGGTAGGTGAACGCCTCGACGAGGGTCGGCCCCTCGCCCCGGCGGGCACGCTCCAGCGCCGACCTGGTGACGGCCAGGCACGCCAGTACGTCGTTGCCGTCGACCCGGACACCAGGGAAGCCGAAGCCCTGTGCGCGCTGGTAGAGCGGCACTCGCATCTGCTTCTCGGTCGGCTCGGAGATGGCCCACTGGTTGTTCTGGCAGAAGAACACGACGGGCGCGTTGTAGACGGCGGAGAAGGTGAAGGCCTCCGCGACGTCGCCCTGGCTGGAGGCTCCGTCACCGAAGTACGCGATCACGGCCGAGTCCGCACCGTCCTTGGCGACGCCCATGGCGTAGCCGGTGGCGTGCAGGGTCTGCGAGCCGATGACGATCGTGTACAGGTGGAAGTTGTTCGTGGTGGGGTCCCAGCCGCCGTGGTTCACACCGCGGAACATCCCGAGCAGATTGGTCGGGTCCACTCCCCGGCACCAGGCCACTCCGTGCTCCCGGTAGGTCGGGAAGACGTAGTCGTCGTCGCGCAGCGCCCGCCCGGAGCCGATCTGCGCGGCCTCCTGGCCCAGCAGCGAGGCCCACAGGCCCAGCTCGCCCTGGCGCTGGAGCGCGGTGGCCTCGGCGTCGAAGCGGCGGGTCAGAACCATGTCCCGGTAGAGACCCCGCAGCTCGTCGCCGCTCAGGTCGATCGCGTAGTCCGGGTGCTCGACGCGCTCGCCCTCCGGCGTCAGCAGCTGGACCAGCTGGGGCTCGGAACTCTGTGGCGTCTTCGCGGCGCTGGTCCGCTTGCTGCTGCGTCGCGGTTTGCGCGCGGCAGTGCTCTCCACGGTCACGTGCGTGCTCCTCCGTCGGTCCGGCCCCCGGGATGGCCGGGAACCAGTGCGGCTCGCCTGTGTCCGGACCCGTGCACGGGGTGGGTGCCGCTCGGCCGGGAACAGGCGTGACAGGTGCCCCGGCGAGCGCCCTGTCATAGGCACGTTACCCAGTGCATCGCATAACTGCGAAACACCTTGTGACCTGCGATTTTGCTTGGATTTCCAAGTAAATCGCAAAAATCTCGCAGTCCTGCTGGTCACAGCACTGGCAACAGCCTTGCAGGCCGCCGGAACAACGGCACGTTATCCCGGGTCGCAGCGCCAGGGAAGGGCATACAGGAAAGGAGTGTGTGAGACTGCGATGGTGCGCGAAGAAGGAAAAATCACCGTATTCCTGGTCGACGACCACGAAGTCGTCCGGCGCGGGGTACACGAGCTGCTCTCCGTCGAGGAGGACATCGTGGTCGTCGGCGAGGCCGGGACGGCCGCGGACGCGCTCGTGCGCATCCCGGCGACACGGCCGGATGTCGCCGTTCTCGACGTACGGCTGCCCGACGGGAGCGGCGTGGAGGTCTGCCGCGAGGTCCGCTCGAAGGACGAGAGCATCAAATGCCTGATGCTCACCTCGTACGCGGATGACGAGGCCCTCTTCGACGCCATCATGGCGGGCGCGTCCGGATACGTGCTCAAGGCGATCCGCGGCAACGAACTGCTGAATGCCGTTCGGGACGTGGCGGCCGGAAAATCCCTGCTGGACCCGGTGGCCACCGCCCGGGTGCTGGAACGGCTGCGTGAGGGGAAGGGCGGAAAGGGCGACGACCGGCTCGCCGGCCTGACCGACCAGGAGCGCAGGATCCTCGACCTGATCGGCGAGGGCCTGACGAACCGGGTGATCGGCGAGCGACTGCACCTCGCCGAGAAGACCATCAAGAACTACGTCTCCAGCCTGCTCGCCAAGCTCGGCATGGAGCGGCGCTCGCAGGCGGCGGCGTACGTGGCCCGGCTCCAGGCCGAGAAGCGCTGAGCGACACGGCGTCGCCAGTTCCGGGACGGGAGGCGGCGGACCGCTGGTCCGGACCGTCTGCGGACATGATGGCGCGGTCCCGGCTCGGACTCGAGCTCGGCTCCGGCCCGGGCGGCTCCGGCCCGGACTCGGCTCCGGCTCGGCTTCGGGCTCGGACTCGGCTCTGGCCCGGACTCCGCCCGGATCCCGGTTCGGGCTCCGGCGTCGGAAGGGCCGGCCGCCCACCCCGCCCCGGCCAACAGCCGCCCGCCCCGCCCCGTCGGAAAGCCACGGGCGGGACCTTGGTCCCTGCGCATGCGGGGCGGCGGACTCTTACCCCGCCCCTACAGGTGCCGGACAGTGGAGCGCATGCCCTTTCCCCGCCCCTCCGACGAACTCCGCGCCATCGAACTCCTCGGCCGCGTCCGTTACGGCCGACTGGCCACGAGCATGCGGGCCCTGCCCTTCCTGGCGGTGGCCCGTCACCTGGTGATCGAGGGCCGGGTCGTCCTGCGGATGCACCGGGGGCTCGGCTGTCACGAGTCCTGCGACGGCAGCGTCATCGCCTACGGGGCGGACAACTTCAACTCCCCCGCGGTCCCCGCGTCCGCCGACGAGGACCTCTGGTCGGTGCAGTTCACCGGCCCCGCCGAGATCGTGGACCCCGACGCCGGCCAGCGGAAACTCTTCGGCGCCGGCCCGTCGGAAGTGAACGGCGAACCCTTCGATCCGGTGTATCTCCGACTCGATCCCCACGTGGTTCACATGCACACATTGAGCTTCAACGCAAGTCAGTAAAACCAGCCACGCAGCGTCACCTAACATGTGGCGAGTGCCGCGCTCATCTGTGACCTTTCCGCCAGTTCCTCCGGTCGGCGAGGTAGTACGCCGCTATCCGGGCGCCGGTGAACCCCTCGCCTGCGAGGCCCTCAACAAGGGCCTGCTCAACCACGGCTACCGGGTCTCCACGGCCCGGGGCTCGTACTTCCTCAAGCACCACCTCGACAAGCACCACCTCGACGACGCCAGTGGCGATCACGACACCATCGTCCGGCAGCACCGCGCGACCCAGCAGCTGCACTCCCTGGGTGTGCCGGTCGCCCCACCCCTCGCGAACACGGAGGGTGACACGGTCACGGTGATCGGCGGGAAACGCTATGCCCTGCACCCCTGGGTGGACGGCCTCCACCGCGACGGCGCCCAGCTCACGACCGCCGAGTCGCGGCGGCTGGGGGCGCTCCTCGGTGCCGTGCACACCGGTCTCGAACAGGTCATGGAGGCGGACAGGCCGCCTCCCGTCCGGGGGCAGAGCCCTGATCCCGCCGATACGTTCGCCCTGATCGACGACTTGCTGGCGTCCGCGCGGGGCATGGGCCCCCGCGACGCGTTCGACGAGCTCGCCGTGCACCGGCTCGTCGAGCGGCGCGCCCTGCTGGAGCAGCACGCGCACCGCCGTCCACCGACACCCGGGGAGCCTGCGAGGGGCTGGGTGCACGGCGACTTCCACCCGCTGAACCTGCTCTACCGGGGTGCCGACCCGGTCGCGATCGTGGACTGGGACCGGCTCGGTGTGCAGCCCCGCGCCGAGGAGGCCGTACGGGCCGCGGCGATCTTCTTCGTCCGGCCGGACGGGGAACTCGCGCTGGAGAAGGTCCGGGCGTACGCCGGCGCCTACCGGCGGTCGGCCGGTGCCGGGGCGGCCGAGCTCGCGGCCGCGGTGCACCGGGTGTGGTGGGAGCGGCTCAACGACTTCTGGATACTGCGCTGGCGCTACCGCCTGCACGACCGCAGGGCCGACCCGCAGTTCCCTGCGGTGTCGGCCCTGGCGGTGTGGTGGACGCGCGAGTACGAGGCGGTCGGCGAGGCCTTCACGGGGTGAGGGCCCGCCGAGGTCACGGGGTGGTGGTGCCGGTGGTGGTGTTCCCCGCGGCAGCGCCGGCCGAGGTTCCGGCGGGGGTCCCGGCCGTGGTCCCCTCGGTCGTCGCTCCCGTGTCGGCGCCGGTGCCACCGTCGTCTCCGGTGCCACCGTCGTCACCCGTGCCACCGTCGTCGCCGGTGCCCCCGTCGGTGGTGGTGCTGCCGCCGTCGCTCGTGCCCGGGTCGGGCGACGACGGGACGTCCGACGGCTCCACGGACGGTTCGGTCGGGGTGTCCGTGGGAGTCCAGGTCGGCTTCTTGGTCGGCCAGGTCTGCCCTCCGGTGGAGGTCTCCGGTGCCTCGGTCTCCTCCGTCTCGTCGTCCGTCGGCTCGGGCGAGGACTCCGTCGCGGACGGGGAGGGCGAGCTGGAGGGCGCGGTCGGCTCCTTCTTGCTCCCGCCGTCGTTCGCCGCCTGCACGGCGAACGCGACGCCGGCACCGATCGCGATGAGGGCGAGCAGGACGAACAGCCACATCTTCCCGCGCCCGCCGCCGTTGCGGTGGCCACCGGCGTAGGCGCCGTCGTCGGGGTTCATCGGCGGCAGGATCGGGCCCTGCGAGGTGTCCCCGTGCATCGGGTGACCCATGGCAGCCGTACCGCCGCCGATGTTCATCGCGGCCGTGTGGCCGCTGTCGTTCATCACGACCGGGCCGGTGTTCCACGTACCCGTGTGCCCGCCCTGGACCTGCAGCATCTGCAGGCTGTACTGGACGAGGCCGCGCATCTCCTCGGCGCTCTGGAACCGGTCGTCCGGGTCCTTCGCGAGCGAGCGCATGACCATGCCGTCCAGCTCCGGCGGCACGCTCCCGGCGACCTCGGACGGCGGGAGCGGGATGTCCTGGACGTGCTGGTACACGACGGAGAGCGGGGTCTCGCCGGTGAACGGGGGCCGCAGGGCCAGCAGTTCGTAGAGCAGGCAGCCGGTGGCGTACAGGTCGGAGCGGTGGTCGACCGCCTTGCCGAGGGCCTGCTCGGGGGAGAGGTACTGGGGGGTGCCCATGACCATGCCGGTCTGGGTCATCGTCGACTGGGCGCCGTGCAGCGCACGGGCGATGCCGAAGTCCATCACCTTGACCGCACCGGAGTGCGTGATGATCACGTTCGCCGGCTTGATGTCGCGGTGCACGATGCCGTGCTGGTGCGAGTAGGCGAGCGCTTCCAGCACACCCGAGACGATGATCAGCGCCTGCTCGGGAGGCGGTGCCTCGGCGCTGATCAGCAGTTCGCGGATGGTCCGGCCCTCGACCAGCTCCATCACGATGTACGGCACGGTCGCGCCGCCCACGACGTCCTCGCCCGAGTCGTACACGGCGACGATCGCGTGGTGGTTGAGCCCGGCGACCGACTGCGCCTCACGCGTGAAGCGCGCCTTGGAGACCGGGTCCTCGGCGAGATCGGAACGGAGCAGTTTCACTGCCACCGTGCGTCCCAGACGGACGTCCTCCGCGGCGAAGACCTCGGCCATTCCGCCGCGGCCGAGCCGGTGTGTCATGCGGTAACGGCCGTCTCCGACCACACCGTCGACACCCCAGGAGTCGGTGCCATCCGAAACTCCGCCGCCGTTTGCTTCGGATTCGGGTGCCATCAGTCCTCGCCGTCGTTTATGTCCGCGCGTCCGCGGGTTCTCACGGTGCCTTGCTGCATTGCCACGTCACGCTACAGCCTCTGCCGGACACACCTGTTCCGAGCGGGACGGGTCATCCAATCGGCTGGCGTGCCGCACACGCAAATTCCATGCGGTTCCTGTAACGCTTCCGAGACGCTTCTTGTGCGTAGGGTCACGGAACGGGCACCTGGCTTGACGTGTCGGACCCCTCGGGCAGACTTGGCCCGTAATAGGGATCATCGCGGCGTGGGCGCCGAGGGGGAGCAAGTCATGAGCCAGGACGGCGCACACGGCGCACAGGGGCGCTACGCGGGCGGTTCCGTGGCCGGTGGCCGCTACCAGCTGCGCGACCTGCTCGGCGAGGGCGGGATGGCCTCCGTCTATCTCGCGTACGACTCCGCACTCGACCGCCAGGTCGCCATCAAGACGCTGCACACCGAGCTGGGGCGCGAGCAGTCCTTCCGCGAGCGGTTCCGGCGCGAGGCGCAGGCCGTCGCCAAACTGCAGCACACCAACATCGTCTCGGTGTTCGACACGGGCGAGGACGAGCTCGGCGGCGCGCTCATGCCGTACATCGTCATGGAGTACGTCGAGGGGCAGCCGCTCGGCTCCGTGCTCCAGGCCGACATCCGGAACCACGGCGCGATGCCGGCGGACAAGGCGCTCAAGGTGACGGCCGACGTGCTCGCCGCCCTGGAGACCAGTCACGAGATGGGCCTGGTCCACCGCGACATCAAGCCCGGCAACGTGATGATGACCAAGCGCGGCGTCGTGAAGGTCATGGACTTCGGCATCGCCCGCGCCATGCAGTCGGGCGTCACCTCGATGACCCAGACCGGCATGGTCGTCGGCACCCCCCAGTACCTCTCCCCCGAGCAGGCGCTGGGCCGCGGAGTGGACGCGCGGTCCGACCTCTACTCGGTCGGCATCATGCTCTTCCAACTGCTCACGGGACGCATCCCGTTCGACGCGGACTCGCCGCTCGCCATCGCGTACGCGCATGTGCAGGAGGAGCCGGTCGCGCCGTCCAGCATCAACCGTTCCCTCACTCCGGCGATGGACGCGCTCGTCGCCCGCGCGCTCAAGAAGAACCCGAACGAGCGCTTCCCCAGTGCCGCCGCGATGCAGGACGAGATCGCGCGCGTGCTCAGCGCGGGCAGCCACGCGGGCGCTCCGGCGATCATCAGCGGCAGCGCTCCGGCGAACAGCGGCTCGGGCGTCGGCTCGGCGGTCTTCCCTCCCGTCGACCAGACCACCCCGGCGCCCCAGGGCGTGCACACGCCGTACCAGCCGTATCCGGGGACCCACCAGCAGCACCAGCCGGGCCCCTACGCCCCGCCGACCCCCGCACCCACGCCGGGTTACGGCTACCCGCAGACGGCCCAGCCGTACGGCACGCAGGCACCCCTCGCGCACCAGACCGCGCCGCCCTACACGATGTCCTCCCACTCGACCGCGACCACGGGCGGCAGCGGCGGCGGCTCCAAGCGGAATCTCCCGGTCATCGTCGGTTCGATCGTCGTGGCCCTGGTGGCGATCGGCGGTCTGATCGGCTTCCTGTCCATGGACGACGGATCGGACCCCGGCAAGAACGACGATCCGAGCACCGGCGAATCGGTCGCGGCGGGCGAGCACAAGCCCCCGGAGCGGAACCGGACGATGGACACCGAGGACTGCACGGACGCGATGGAGGACACGGACGACCCGCAGAAGGTGGCGGCCCCGAGGTTCGTCTACAAGGACATCTTCTCGGCCAAGGAGTGTGCTCTCGCCGCGGGCTGGACCGTCAAGGAGATCGAGGAGCCGGGCAACACGTACGCCGAGGGCCAGGTCGTCGGGCAGTTCCCCTCGCCCGGTACGGCCGTGTCGGAGCGCGGTGCCCATTTCGAGCTGAAGGTCTCCACCGGCGACCCGGTCTGACCTCGTGCGCGGGCGGACCGGTTCCCGGGCTGCCGTGCCGGTGGCCGAGCCCGTTCGCGCGTGAACCTGTGAGCGGCTGCCCGGTTCGCGTATGACACGGTCCGGGGTCGCGCCCAGGGGGGCGCGGCCGGGTACCGGGTACCAGTCCGGCGGCGTCCAGGATGCCGGAGGCATCGGGGCGTGTGACGCTGATCTCATGCCCCCAGGACTCCTGGTCTCACGGTCGTCCCGATGCGTGGCCTGTCTGGTGATGGCCGTCGGCGTGGCACTCGGACCGGCAGCCGGGGCGTACGGGGACGGGCGGCCCGCCGCGGCCCGCTCCGCACCGGGCCCGTCGTCGGACCGTCCCACCGGATCCCCCTCGCCCTCCACGACGGAGCCGTCCATGGCCGGAAGACCGGCCGGGGAGGGCCGCGCACGACCCGGACGCTCGCTGTCCACGGCTGAGCTCGCCGCATCCGAGGCCCCGGCCGACGAGGTGCCGCCCGGTAACGACCCCGGCGAGGCGTCCGCGTTCACCCCGCCGCCCGACGCGCTCCCCGACGGCCGGACCACCCGTGAGCGACGGGCGCTGGACGAGCCCGCCGCACGGCAGGTCCCGCAGGTGTCCCTCGGCAGCGGGATCGCCCTGGTCGGCCTGGGGTTGGGGTTCCTGGCGTTGCGCATGCGCCGCGCGGACTGACCGCCAAGGCACTTGCGGTCAGCGACATACTCGGTATACATACTCAGTATGTCGATCCGCCACGGGCTGCTGGCCCTCCTGGAGCGGGGGCCTCGGTACGGCTCCCGGCTCCGCACCGAGTTCGAGTCCCGCACGGGATCCACCTGGCCGCTGAACGTCGGCCAGGTCTACACGACCCTCAGCCGTCTGGAACGCGACGGCATGGTCGCGCAGGACGGCGAGGACGACGCGGGCCACTCGCTCTACTCGATCACCGAGGACGGCCGCACCGAGCTGCGCAGCTGGTTCGAGACCCCCGTGGACCGCAGCAGTCCGCCGCGGGACGAGCTGGCCATCAAGCTCGCGATGGCGGTGGGGGCGCCCGGCGTCGACATCCGGGCCGTCATCCAGTCCCAGCGCAGCCACACGCTGAAGGCGATGCAGGACTACACACGGCTGAAGGCCCAGGCACTCGCCGACGTCCCCTCCGACCGCGACGAGGTCGCCTGGCTCCTCGTGGTGGAGCAGCTGATCTTCCAGGCGGAGGCGGAGGCGCGGTGGCTGGACCACTGCGAGTCCCGCCTCGTGCGCCTCGCCGAAGCGGCCGCCACCGAGCCCGCCCCCTCCTCCGCGCCCGCGGCCCGCACCGGCGCCCGTACGGCGGCCTCCCAGCTCCGGGCCCGGAGCTGACCACCGCGGACCGCACACCGCACACCACGAACCGCTGACCGCAGGGGCACAGCCCATCCGGTCGCGCCCGCCTCTCGCACGCTGTCCCAGGGGGAGCAACCCGTCATGTCCTCATCCGTCCCGTCCCCGTCCGCCGGCCCGCCCGCGCCCGTCCTCGAGCTGAGGGCACTGACGCGTACCCACGGCTCCGGCATCGCCGAGGTGCATGCCCTGCGCGGCATCGACCTCTCCGTGCGCGCCGGGGAGCTCGTCGCCGTGATGGGCCCTTCCGGTTCCGGCAAGTCCACCCTGCTGACCCTCGCCGGGGGTCTCGACACCGCGACCAGTGGCCAGGTCGTCATCGAGGGCCAGGACATCTCCGCACTCGGTCCCAGAGGCATGGCCGCCCTGCGCCGCCGCAGCGTCGGCTACGTCTTCCAGGACTACAACCTGATCCCCGCCCTCACCGCCGCCGAGAACATCGCCCTGCCTCGCGAGCTCGACGGAGTCTCCGTGCGCAAGGCGCGCAAGGAAGCGGTGGCCGCGTTGGAGGAGATGCGTCTCGCGGAGATCGCGGACCGCTTCCCGGACGAGATGTCCGGCGGCCAGCAGCAGCGCGTCGCCATCGCCCGCGCCCTCGTCGGCGACCGGCGCCTCGTGCTCGCCGACGAGCCCACCGGGGCGCTCGACTCCGAGACCGGGGAGTCCGTCCTCGCCCTCCTGCGCATGCGCTGCGACCAGGGAGCGGCCGGCGTGATGGTGACGCACGAGCCGCGCTACGCGGCCTGGGCCGACCGGGTCGTGTTCCTCCGGGACGGGACGATCGTCGACCAGACGCTGTCCTCCGGTGCCGAATCCCTGCTGCCCGCGGAAGGTGCCCGATGAGCGTCCTCCCGGGGTGGCGGGCCGCCTTCCGGATCGCCCGGCGCGACGCGCTGCGGTCCAAGGGCCGCAGCGCGCTCGTCGTCGCGATGATCGCCCTGCCCGTCCTCGGCGTCACGGCCGCCGACGTCACCTACCGCAGCTCCGAACCGACCCTCGCCAAGACGCTGACGGCCGGCTTGGGGTCGGCGGACGCCTTGTTCAGCTCGGCGGGCCTCGGGCCCGTTCCCCTCGAGCAGCTGCCCGATCTCCGGACCTGGGGGACTCCGCCCGGCGCGCCGGAGGTGGACAGCAGTACCGCGGGGCCTGTCGACGTACCGAGTGCCTTCCCGGAGGGCTCGCGGTACGTCACGGAGCAGCCCGTGCCCGCCACGGTCACCACGCGGCACGGCATCGCCAACATCGAGATCGTCGAGCTGCGGACCTCCGACCCGGTGGTCCGCGGCAAGCTCGACCTGGTCGACGGGGCATACCCGGAGGGCAAGGACGAGGTCGTCGCGACCGAGCACTTCCTGGAGTCGGCCGGACTGGCCATCGGATCCCGCACCACGCTGCGCGGTCCCGAGCAGACGTACACGATCGTCGGCAGCGTCGAGCTGCACAGCGACCTCGCCGCCAACGCGCTGTACGCCGATCCGGGGGCGGTCGTCGCACCGTGGAAAGCGGCGTCCGCCCGTGACGACACGATCGTCCCGCCCAACCCCGGAGACACGAAGTGGCTGGTCCGGGCCGGGGCAGGGGTCACCTGGGCGGACGTACTCGCGGCCAACGAGAAGGGGGTCCTGGTGCTGTCCCGCGAGGTCGCCCTCGACCCGCCGCCGGACTCCGAGGTGCCGCTGGCCGCACGCGCCGGGAACGGCTTCCCCGACGGGTCGGTGGAGCTGAGCGCTGCCGTCGTGACCGTCGTCGCCATGGCAGTCCTGGAGATCGTCCTGCTGGCAGGCCCCGCGTTCGCGGTCGGTGCGCGTCGCTCACGCAGACAGCTCGGTCTCCTCGGCACCTGCGGTGGTGACCGGGGCCAGGTGCGGGCGGTGGTGCTGGCCGGTGGTGCGGTACTCGGCGGAATAGGCGCCGTGGCCGGCGTGGCCGCCGGTCTCGGGCTGACGTTCCTGTTCCGTCCGCTGATCGAGGACTGGAGCGGAAGCCGCTTCGGCACGCTCGACATCCGCCCCGGGGAGCTGCTGGCCATCGCCCTGATCGGCCTCGCCACCGGGATTCTGGCGGCGCTGGCCCCCGCGATCGTGGCGGGCCGCCAGTCCGTGCTGGAGTCGCTCACCGGGCGCCGCGGGACGCGCAGGAGCTCCCGTGTCCTGCCCGTCGTGGGCTGTGTGGCCCTGGTCGGCGGCACGGCGCTCGCCGTCGTCGGCGGCACCGCGGGGGACACGCAGCTGGTCGTGGGCGGCTCGATCGTCGCCGAGCTCGGAGTGCTCGCCTGCATCCCGGTGATCGTCGGATTCATCGGCCGGCTCGGCTCCCGGCTGCCGCTGTCCCCCCGGATGGCACTGCGGGACGCCGCCCGCAACCGGGGGCGCACGGCGCCCGCCGTAGCCGCCGTGATGGCCGCGGTCGCGGGCACCGTGGCCATCGCCACGTACACGGCCGGCGTGACGGCCGAGCACGCGTACGACTACATCCCCACGCTCACGCCCGGCACAGTGGCACTCGTGGTAACCCCGGAGGCGGAGGACGATCAGTTCCTCCTCGCCCGTAGGGCCGTCGAACAGAATCTGGCCGGCATCGGCGACCGTGCCGACTTCGGACGCGTCTGGGCCGGCTCCGACTGCTCCGTCTACTACGAGGAGGACGGTTGCGGCACTGTCGAGCTGGTCAAACCGACCGGCAAGGACCACAGCTGCCCGCTGCAGGGCGCGGGAGCCCGGAAACTCGCCGAAGGGCTCTCCGCCGACGCGCACAAGAGGCTCATGGGCACACCGGCCTGCGTCGACGAGTACGTCCAGGGGTCTGCGTTCGATTCGGGCACAGCCAAGATCGTTGTGGGTGACGCCGCCGTGCTGACCTCGTACGCGAAGCTCGACGACCCCGCAGCGGCCAGGGCCCTGGCGGACGGCACGCCCGTACTGCTCAACCCGGCGTACGCGCAGGACGGCCGGGTCACCCTCAAGGCCGTGCACACGTACAACGAAGCCGACAAGGAGAACCGGAAGCTGCACCCGGGCAGGGCCAGGACGACCACGGACCGGCTGGACGTGTACGTCGCGCCCGCCCAGTACGCCGCCACCCCCGGAATCCGCATGATCCTGCCGCAGAGGACCGCGGACCGGATCGGGCTGCACACCAGGGACCACGGCAGTTTCTACTCCGCCGCCCACCCGCCGACGGACGCCGAGCAGCAAGCGGTGTCGGTGGCGTTCGCCCAGTTCGGGAGTGGCGCCTACCTTCAGTCGGAGTACGGGCAGAGCTCCCGCGACGAGGACGTGGTCCTGCTCATCCTCGCCCTGTTCGCGGGAGTGGTGACCCTGGGCGCCGCCACCATCACGACCGGTCTCGCCAAGGCCGACGCGGAGGCCGACCTCACCACGCTCAGCGCGGTGGGCGCGCCACCGCGCGTCCGGCGTACCCTCTCCGGCTTCCAGTGCCTGGTGGTCGCGCTCACGGGCGTGCTGCTCGGCACGGTGGCGGGCATCGTGCCCGCGGTGTCACTGCGTCTGATCGACCTGCGTGAGGCGATGAAGTCCATGCGCGCGCAGCCCATGGACTCCGCGTACACACCGATCGTGATGCCGTGGGAGACCATCGGGCTGCTGGCCCTGGCCGTGCCGGTGCTGGCCGGGCTGCTCGCCGCCCTGTTCGCCGGGAAGCGGCTGACACTCACCCGCCGCGCGGTGTGACAGCCCGCCGTCGAGGCCTTTCCGGTGCCCGCGGAAAGGGTGGATCATCCCTTCACGGGGGCACCAACCTGATGTGCGGCAGGTGTACGCGACAATGGCGGCATGGAGATGCCGAGGAATGACCGGTCGCAGGAGCACCCCCAGGTCCTCGTGGTGGGGCAGGACGGAATGGCTATCGGCGGCGGTGGCAGTGACGACGAGTTGCGCGAGGTCCCGGTGACGGAGATGGTCGAACAGCCCGCGAAGGTCATGCGCATCGGCAGCATGATCAAGCAGCTTCTGGAGGAGGTCAGGGCCGCTCCTCTCGACGAGGCGAGCCGGGTCCGGCTCAAGGAGATCCACGCGAGCTCCGTGAAGGAGCTCGAGGACGGCTTGGCCCCGGAGCTGGTGGAGGAGCTGGAACGGCTCTCGCTGCCGTTCACCGAGGAGTCCGTGCCTTCCGAGGCCGAGCTGAGGATTGCGCAGGCTCAGCTGGTCGGCTGGCTGGAGGGCCTGTTCCACGGCATCCAGACGGCTCTCTTCGCCCAGCAGATGGCGGCCCGCGCACAGCTGGAGCAGATGCGCCGCGCCCTTCCTCCGGGCGTGGGTCACGAGGACGAGGAAGGCGCTACGGACCCGCACGGCCCGGCACGGTCCGGTCCGTACCTGTAACCACCGTCTGTTCAGCCCTTCGTCCGCGCCCTTTTCCTGAACCGACAGCGGTATGCGCAGGGGCCCGGCACACATGACGTGTGTCGGGCCCCTGCGCGTACGCGCGCCCCTGCGCGAATGCCGTGGCTTCGTGGCTTCGTGGGCGAGTCCGCCCGTGTGCCCGTCCGGGCCGTCGAGGCCGGCGCTGCGGTGTCAGGCCGTCGGGGCGAGCAGGAGCACCTTGCCGATGTGCGCGCTGGACTCCAGCACCCGGTGGGCCTCCGCCGCGTCGGGCATCGGTACCGTGCGGTCCACGACCGGCCGGACGACGCCCTCGCCGATCAGCGGCCAGACGTGTTCCCGTACTGCGGCGACGATCGCGGTCTTCTCCGCGAGCGGGCGTCCGCGCAGGGACGTGGCCGTCACCGCGGCCCGCTTGCTCAGCAGGGCTCCCAGATTCAACTCGCCCTTGACGCCGCCCTGGAGGCCGATGATCGCGAGCCGGCCGTTCACGGCCAGGGCCCGGACGTTCCGGTCCAGATACTTCGCCCCGACGATGTCGAGGATGACGTCCGCCCCCGCACCGTCCGTGGCCTTGCGCAGTTCCTCCACGAAGTCCTGCTCGCGGTAGTCGATGAGGACGTCGGCGCCGAGCTCCTGACAACGTGCCAACTTCTCCGGGCCGCCGGCAGTCACCGCGACGCGCGCACCGACGGCCTTCGCGAGCTGGATCGCCATCGTGCCGATGCCGCTGGACCCGCCGTGCACCAGCAGGGTCTCGCCAGGACGCAGATGGGCCACCATGAACACGTTGGACCAGACCGTCGCAGTCACCTCGGGCAGCGCGGCGGCCACCGCGAGATCCACACCGTCGGGGACGGGCAGCAGTTGACCGGCCGGCACGACGACCTTCTCCGCGTATCCGCCGCCCGCCAGCAGCCCGCACACCTCGTCGCCCACCGACCAGCCGGCCACTCCCGGGCCAAGGGCCGCGACACGGCCGGCACACTCCAGGCCCGGGTAGGGCGAGGCGCCGGGCGGCGGGTTGTAGAAGCCCTGCCGCTGCAGGACGTCGGCCCGGTTGACCGCGCTGGACACGACCTCGACGAGGACCTCGCCCTCGCCCGGTACGGGATCGGGGACTTCGGCCCACACGAGTGCCTCGGGGCCACCGGGTTCGGGGATCGTGATCGCATACATGGCCGCGAGGCTACTCCGTGCGACCCCCGACAGCCGTCAGGCCTGCGAGCCGCCGTCCTTCCAGGACCGCTGGTTGGGCTGCGGCAGATGGCCCGACTGGGTTACATGGCTCGGCGAGGCGCGCACGATCGTGATCACCCGGTCCGTCAACTGCAGCGGGCTGGCCGCCGGATCGTCGTAACCCATCAGCCGGTGACCCCGCAGCACGCTGACCACCAGGTCATCGGTCTCCCGGACGCTCTTGCCCACCTCGGCCTTTATCACCGGCCGTTCGACGAGATCGAGACCGCTGCCCTGCTGGATGAGGTCCTCCATCACCGTGCCCGCGCTCGGGCTGAGGACGGAGAGGCCCAGCAGACGACCCGCGGCGCTCGCGCTGGTGATCACGGCATCGGCACCGGACTGGCGCAGCAAGGGCGCGTTCTCCTCCTCGCGCACAGCAGCGACGATCTTCGCGCCCCGGTTGAGCTGACGCGCGGTCAGTGCCACCAGTACGGCGGTGTCGTCGCGTTGGGTCGCGATGATGATCTGCCGCGCCTTCTGAACCTCGGCCCTCAGCAGCACGTCGCTGCGCGTGGCATCGCCCAGCACACCGACGAACCCCTCGGCATTGGCCGCTTCGATCACCTTGCCCGCAGGGTCGACGATGACGATCTGGTCCTTCTTCAGACCAGTCGCACAGAGCGTCTGAATCGCCGAACGGCCCTTCGTGCCGAAGCCGACGACAACGGTGTGTTCACGCAAGTTGCTTCTCCAACGGTTCAGCCGGAAATCCTCCCGGGTCCGCTCCGTCAGGACCTCGAGGGTGGTGCCGACCAGGATGATCAGGAAGAGCACGCGCAACGGCGTCACCAGCACCACGTTGACCAGCCGGGCCGGGTCGCTGTACGGGACGATGTCGCCGTACCCGGTCGTCGACAGTGTCACCGTCGCGTAGTAGACGGCGTCGAGGAAGTCGACCTTGCCGTCGGCGTTGTCGTGGTAACCGCTGCGGTCCGCCCAGACGATGAACACCGTGGCAGCGAGCACGGTCATAGCCATCGCCAGGCGCTTGGCCACCTGGCGCAGCGGCCTGTCGACGACCCGTCGGGGCAGGAGCACCCGGGTGGGGACGACGTGCTCGTCCGCCCGCCTGGCCATCGCGTCGTGGCCGGGAAGTTTCACGTGAAACACCCTTCCGTCCACGGCGTCGCCGAGGCCCACGGTAGATCGAGGATCTCCACCTCGGTGCCGGACCGTACCCAGCCCGGCGGCACGACGGCCAGCCCGTCCGCGGCGGCGATCCCCCGCAGCATGGCAGGGCCGTTGTAGTGCAGGGCGACCACGCTGTCCGTGTGGTGGACGACGGGGACGAGCCGGGTGTCGTGCGGATGTCCCTGCACCGCTTCGCGCACGGACGCACGGTACGCGTCCTGAGGGAGCCGCCCGGCGATCCCACGGAGCAGGGGCTCGGCCAGCGTGAGCAGTCCGGACACGGCGGCGAGGGGATTGCCTGGCAGCCCCACCAGGTACGGGCCGCCGTCGGCGATTCTGGCCAGGAGCATGGGATGACCGGGGCGTACGGCCACTCCGTCGACCAGCAGCTCGGCCCCTGTCCCGGCCAGGACCGGATGGACATGGTCGACGGGGCCGGCTGCGGTCCCGCCCGTGGTGAGGATCAGATCGGCGTCGGAGGTCGTGAGGGCCTCCCGGAGCGCGTCAGCGTCGTCGCCCAGGCGCCGGGTGCCGGTGACCTCGGCCCCCAACGACCGGAGCCAGGGCCCCAGCATGGGCCCCAGGGCGTCCCGGATGAGCCCGTCGTGCGGAAGTCCGCCCGTGAGGAGTTCGTCGCCGAGAACGAGGACGTCCACCCGGGGCCGGGGTACGGCGACGAGGGCGTCGTACCCAGCGGCGGCGGCCAGTCCGAGAACGGGTGGGGTCACCAGAGTCCCGACGGGCAGGAGCAGATCGCCGGAACGGCATTCCTGGCCGCGGGGGCGGATGTCCTGTCCGGGGACTACTTCTCGGGTGCCGTGGAGCATGCCCTTGGCCACGTCGGTGCGTGCGTGCTCGCTCCGAATGACGGCGGTGGCGTCCACCGGAATGCGGGCCCCGGTGGCGATGCGCACGGCCTCGCCGTCGGGGAGTGGTTCCGCAGTGCCGCGTCCGGCGAGGAGTCCTTCGCCTTCCCGTACGTTCCAAGGGCCCGGACCGGCTACGACCCAGCCGTCCATGGCGGAGGTGTCGAAGGACGGCAGATCGGTGAGCGCCACCACCGCCTCGGCCAGCACATGCCCGAGCGACCGGTCCAGGGGGAGCCGGTGGGCGGCGCGGGGGGCTGCACGACCTAGGCGCTCGGCCAGGGCGCGTGCCTCGCTCCAGGGCGTGGCGCGGGCACGGTGGGCCGGCGTGGACGTGAGCGGGGCCGCCGACGGCCGGCCCGGAGGAACGGGAGCGCCCGAGCGAGCACCGTTGGCGCCGGATGTCTCACCCGGCGCCGCAGGCGGCGCGGGCCGGGCGGGCCGGGCAGGTCCACCGGTTCGGGCGGAACCGGCGGCCCGAGCGGGTCCGTTCGGTCGAGCGGGTCCGTCCGGGCGCGCGGAACCACCGGTTTCGTCGGATCGGTCCGGAGGGAGGTGCGCGGCCTGTGCCTGGCGCCCCACGAGAGCGAGGGCCTGCTCGACCGCCCGCTCCACGTCGGCCGCCCTGAGCTCCTCGGCCGCCCTGAGCTCCTCGGCTGTCCGCTCTTCCTCAGCTGCCCGCTCCGCCTCGGCAGAGCGTTCCGCCTCGGCTGTGCGGGGCTCCATGGGCGCCCGCGGTCCCTCGGCCGCTCCGATCTCCGCGGCCGTCGCGGTCGAGCCCCGGCCGGCCGGGCCCGGGCCGGGGCCCGAGGCATCCGGTCGGGGGGCCGGTCCGCCCGCGGACACGGGCCCGCCGGTCCGACCTCCGGAAGCCGTCATGGTGTGCCGGGTCCCCTGTCGGTCTCCGTCTCCTCCTCCCACCGGAGGGCGAGCGCGGTGGCCTTGCGGGCGGCCTCCGCCACCGCTTCGGCCGCGGCTTCCGGGCTCTTGCCGCTGCTCGCCATGGCCGCCGCGTACCCGACCAGGAACGTGGTCAGCGGCGCGGCGGGGCGGGCCACGCCGTGCGCGGCGTCGCGGGCGAGGTCGAGCAGGACATCGGTGTCGACGTCGAGTTCGATGCCCAGTTCGTTCTTGACTGCGGTGATCCATTCGTCCAGCACGGTCCCATGCTCCCTGATCCGCGCCCTGGCGGCAGCAATGTCTTCCCAGGTGTCGCAGTCGAACGAGGCGAGGGGGTCCGCCGCGACCGGGGCCAGGTCCAGTTCGGCCGTCAGCAGCCGCAGCGGCAGACCGGCGAGACTGCCGTGTTCGGTGGCGAGGAGAGCGAGCTCCCGCCGCAGCGGCTCGCCGCGGTAGACCGCGACCAGCGGCTGGTCCCGCCCGTCCGGATCCCTGCACAACGCGCCCTCGTGGGCTCCTGTCCCGGCGGCAGTCAGCAGCGAGCGAACCGTCGCCTGTCCCAGGAACGGCAGATCCGCGGAGAGCACGAGAACGCTCTCCGCGGTCGTGTGCCGTACCCCGGCCCCGAGCGCGGCCAACGGGCCGCCTCCTTCGGGCGCTTCGCGGGTCCAGAGGACCGGGCGCATCGTGGGGCGGCGACCGCCCACCACCACGGTGGTCCCGGCGTCGGCGCAGACGGCGAGCACCCGGTCGAGAAGCGACCGTCCACCCACCCGGAGTCCTGGCTTGTCGGCTCCCCCGAGCCGCTTCGCGGCCCCTCCGGCGAGAACGATGGCGTCATACGCGGTCATGCCCCGAGTATGCGTGCCACCCGCCCCCGCTGATTCCGCCGGGTAAGGAACTCACAGACGGCCCCGGGGTGAAGGACCCGGCGGATGAAGAGACCCGTGGGGAGCGAGGGGCTGCCGTGGATGCCCGGTCCGGCCGACGGACCGGCCGGACATCCATGCACTGCCCACGCGCCACACGGCTCCCCACCGCACCACGCCGTCGCCCATGTCCGCACCGCGTCCGCGCACCGTGTCCATGCACCGCCTCTACGCGCAGGGGCGGCTACAGCGTGCGCAGAAGCACGGCCGGCTGTTCCACGCAGTCGGCCACGTACCGCAGGAAGCCTCCCGCCGTGCCGCCGTCGCAGACCCTGTGGTCGAAGGTGAGCGAGAGCTGGACGACCTGGCGCACCGCCAGCTCCCCCTGGTGGACCCAGGGCTTGGGCACGATCCGGCCGACCCCGAGCATCGCCGCCTCCGGGTGGTTGATGATCGGGGTCGAACCGTCGACGCCGAACACGCCGTAGTTGTTCAGCGTGAAGGTCCCGCCGGTCAGCTGTGCCGGGGTCAGCTTGCCCGTCCGGGCCGCCTCGGTCAGCCGGGCGATCTCCGCACCGATCGACTCCGCGTTCCGGGAGTGCGCGTCCCGTACGACCGGAACGACCAGACCTCGCTCCGTCTGGGCGGCGAACCCGAGGTGCACCTCCGGAAGCCGCACGATCTCCCTGGCCTCCGCGTCCACGGTGGAGTTGAGCTCGGGGAACCGGGCCAGAGCCGCCGTGCAGACGCGAGCCAGCAGAGCGAGCACCGACACCTTGGGCGTCACCTCGGAAGCACCGGCTCCGTTCATCGCGGCCCTCGCCGCCATCAGCTCGGTGGCATCGGCGTCGACCCAGCACGTGGCGTCGGGAATCTCGCGCCGGCTCCGCGCCAGCTTGTCGGCGACCGCTCCCCGGACCCCACGCAGCGGAACGCGCTCACCGGCGAGAACCGAAGCCGTCCGGGCCACCGGGGCCGCAGGAGCGGAGAGTTCCTCGTCCGCCGTCCTGATCGCCGACTCGACATCGGTGCGCAGAATCAGCCCGTCGCGTCCGGAACCCACGACGCGGTGAAGGTCGAGCCCGTGCTGCCGCGCCAGCTTCCGCACCAGGGGGGAGACGACCGCCACGGGCCCCCTCGCCTCATGAGCACCGGCGACCGGAACCGACGCCGGGGAAGGAACCGGAGCCGGCACCACCACCGGAACCGCAGCCGTGACCGGGGCGGGCCTGACTCTGCGGCGGCGCGCAGCGGGTGCGCCCGTGCCGTAGCCGACCAGCACGTTGCCGGACGACTCGGTCTCCTCGGCGGCGCCGGAGCCGGAGTCGGAACCGGAAGGCACACCGGTGGCCGGCTGCCCCGCCTCCGGCGCCGTCCCGACCGCCACGGTCAGCAGCGGAGCCCCCACCGGGAGCTCCGCTCCCTCCTCGCCGAACCTCGCCGTCACCACGCCCCCGTACGGGCACGGCACCTCCACCATCGCCTTGGCCGTCTCGACCTCGACGACCGGCTGGTCGATGGCGACCACGTCGCCGACCTCCACCAGCCAGCGCACGATCTCGGCCTCGGTCAGCCCTTCCCCGAGGTCCGGCAGCTTGAATTCGAGTACCTGCGCCATCAGCCCTCGGCCTCCCACTGAAGACGGGCCACCGCGTCGAGCACCCGGTCCACGCCCGGCAGGTGGTGCCGCTCCTGCATCGGCGGCGGATACGGAATGTCGAACCCGGCCACGCGCAGCACCGGCGCCTCCAGGTGGTGGAAGCACTGCTCGGTGATCCGGGCCGCGATCTCGCCGCCCGGACCGCCGAAACCGGAGGACTCGTGGACGACCACGGCCCGGCCTGTGCGCCGCACGGACGCGGCAACGGTCTCGTCGTCGAAGGGAACGAGCGAACGCAGGTCGACGACCTCCAGGTCCCAGCCCTCGGCCGTGGCAGCCTCCGCGGCCTCCAGACACACCGGCAGGGAAGGCCCGTAGGTGATGAGGGTCGCGCTGCGCCCGGAGCGGCGGACCACGGCCCGTCCGATGGGCTCGACCGCAGCAGGCGCGTCGGGGGACCAGGCGGCCTTGGACCAGTAGAGCCGCTTGGGCTCGAGGAAGACCACCGGATCGTCGGAGGCGATGGACGCCCTCAGCAGCCCGTACGCGTCGTCGACCGTGGCCGGCATGACGACATGCAGACCCGGCGTCGCCATGTAGTAGGCCTCCGAGGAGTCACTGTGGTGCTCGACGCCGCCGATACCTCCGCCGTAGGGCACCCGCACCGTGATCGGCAGCGGCATCGCCCCCCGGGTCCGGTTGCGCATCTTGGCCACATGACTGATCAGCTGTTCGAACGCCGGATAGGCGAACGCGTCGAACTGCATCTCCACGACGGGCCGCAGCCCGTACATCGCCATGCCGACCGCCGCGCCGAGGATTCCCGCCTCGGCCAGCGGCGTGTCCGTGCAGCGGTCGTCGCCGAACTCCTTCGCCAGTCCATCGGTGACACGGAAGACCCCGCCGAGCGTGCCGACGTCCTCGCCGAGGACATGGACCGTCGGGTCCTCGGCCATCGAGTCGCGCAGCGCGCGCCCGAGGGCCTGCGCCATGGTGGCCGGCTTGGCCCTGCCGGTCCGCTCCCCGGCCGCCGCCGCAACGGTCGTCATCGCACGTCCTCCGCGCCGCTCTCGTCGTGCCGGTCGTGCTCGGCGTCCAGCTCGACCCGCAGCCGGGCGGCCTGCTCACGCAGCTGCCCGGTCTGTTCCTCGTAGACATGGGAGAAGAGATCCATCGGGTCGAGCACCGGATCGGCGTTCATCTGCTCGCGCAGGCCCGCCGCCATACGCTCCGCAGCCTCCCGCACGGTGCGGACGCCGTCCTCGTCCAGCAGCCCCCGCCCGGTCAGCTCCCGCTCCAGCAGCAGGATCGGATCGTGCGCACGCCACGCCTCCACCTCGCTGTCCACCCGGTACCTGGTGGCGTCGTCCGCGTTCGTATGGGCGTCCATGCGGTAGGTCACCGCCTCGACCAGCGTCGGCCCCTCGCCACGTCTGGCACGCGCCATCGCGTCGGCGAGCACCTCGTGCACCGCGGCCGCGTCGTTGCCGTCGACCAGCCGGCCCGGCATCCCGTACCCCACCGCCTTGTGCGCGAGCGACGGCGCAGCGGTCTGCTTGGCCAGGGGGACGGAGATCGCGAAGCCGTTGTTCTGCACGAGGAAGACCACGGGGGCCCGCCAGACGGCCGCGAAGTTCAGTGCCTCGTGGAAGTCGCCCTCGCTCGTGCCGCCGTCGCCGACCATGGCGAGTGCCACCACGTCGTCGCCCTTGAGCCGTGCCGCGTGCGCCAGGCCGACGGCGTGCGGCAGCTGTGTGGCCAGCGGGGTACAGAGCGGGGCGATGCGGTGCTCACGCGGGTCGTACCCGGTGTGGCGGTCCCCTCGGAGCAAGGTCAGCGCCTCTACGGGGTCCAAGCCGCGCGCCACCGCGGCGAGGGTGTCGCGGTAGCTGGGAAAGAGCCAGTCCCGCTCCTCCAGCACGAGGGCCGCCGCGATCTCGCAGGCCTCCTGGCCGGTGCTCGACGGATACACCGCGAGCCGGCCCTGCTTGGTCAGGGCGGTGGCCTGGGCGTTGTAGCGGCGGCCCCGCACCAGCTCGGCGTAGAGCCGCAGCAGGAGCTCGGGATCCGCTCCGGCCGCCGCCTCCGTACCGAGCACGCGGTACGGCTCGGGGTCCGGGAGCAGCGGCGCGGGGTCGGTGAGCGGCTTCCAGGCCGGGGGCGGCGTGGGCCGGTAGGCGGCTGCGCCGGGCAGCTCTTGGACCGTCATGACAAGCACCTCCTGGCATCGAGATATATCGAGGGGTGTCGAAATCTGCAGGAATGTCGACGCTTGGGCTCGGCACCGGTGTGGTGTGCCTCACCTACCGATTGTTCGGTCGCCGGCGCAATTTGGCTACAGGCGCGGTCAGCCTGTGGACAAACGGTTCTCCACAGCCTGGGATGGATACAGGTCGTCCACAACAGGGAGGCACCGGCAGATGGCAGCTGAACGAATGGCCGACAAGGGCGGGGAACCGGGCCAGGTTCCGCCCGCGCGACCGCTGGACTCCGTCGACCGGGCGATCCTCCGCATCCTGCAGACGGACGGCCGGGCCTCCATAAGGGCGGTCGCCGAACGCGTCCACGTCTCCCGGGCGAACGCGTACGCCCGGATCAACCGGCTCGTCGAGGACGGCGTGATCCGGGGTTTCAGCGCACGGGTGAATCACGAGCGGGCGGGACAGGGGGCTTCCGCCTACATCACACTGAAGATCGTCCAGAATTCATGGCGCACCGTGCGCGAAGAGCTCCAGGCGCTGCCGGGTGCCACCCACATCGCCCTGGTCAGCGGGGACTTCGACGTCCTGCTCCTGGTCCACACCCCGGACAACCGGGCACTGCGCGAGCTGGTCCTGACGAGGATCCAGGCCATACCGGAGGTGCTCTCGACCCGCACACTGCTGGTGTTCGAGGAGACCGATCCGGGCCCCCACCCCGACCGCCCGACCGAGCTCGGCTGAGCCGGAACGCACGCACGGGCCCGGTCACCCACCGGGCGAACGGACGGTTCAGCCGGCACCCGGTGCCGGGCTCAGCGGCTGGCCCTCATGCCCTCGAACGCCAGCTGGACGACCGTGTCGGCCAGCTGCTCCCGCTCAGGGGATCCGCCGGGCTGCGGGCGGTACCACTCGACCAGGGAGTTCACCATCCCGAAGATCAACCGGGTGGCCATGCGTATGTCCACGTCGGCGCGAAGGTCCCCCTCCGCCACCGCGGCCTTGAGCAGTTCGGACAC
Organism: Streptomyces clavifer; assembly: GCF_036345975.1. Taxonomy (NCBI): domain Bacteria; kingdom Bacillati; phylum Actinomycetota; class Actinomycetes; order Kitasatosporales; family Streptomycetaceae; genus Streptomyces; species Streptomyces clavifer. The sequence continues at coordinate 3,730,963 of NZ_CP107793.1, forward strand.
CCGCTGGTCGAACTCGCGCCGCCGCTCCAGGGCCCAGCGCTCGGTCTTCGTGTTGCCGCGCACGCGCAGCAGCAGCGTGACGTACGGCAGCTCGTCCATCAGCACCTCGACGGTCCGGCGCGTGACGTATTCGACCTGCGCGACGGCCCGCCCCTGCGTCGCACCCGGCTCGTCGAGGATGCCGAACAGCCCGTCGAGCGCCCGGCTCACCGCCCGCCTCAGCAGTTCTTCCTTGCCCGCCACGTGGTGGTAGATGGACGACTTGGAGATGCCCGCCGCCCGGGAGAGGTGCTCCATGGATGTGCCGTCGTAACCGCGCTCGTTGAAGACACGGACGGCGACGGCGAGGAGGGTCTCCGGGGTGTACGTGTCCCGCTTGGGCGTGGTCATGTCCGCGATCCTCCCCCATGAGTTGTCCACAGGTTCCTTGGGGCCCCTTGTCCCGACCGATCGTTCGGTTACTCTAACTCCGTCCGCACATCCCTGCCCGGCTCGACGAGGAGTTGGTCCGTCATGGCCGCCGTGCTTTCCCCCGAGAAGCTGTCCGAGACCCACCGCCGCACGCTCGACCAGGCCCTCGAAGCGATCCGTACGCGCGGCTACTGGTCGCCGCACCCCGAGCACCCCAAGGCCTACGGCGAGGGCGGCCTCCCCGGCAGCCTGGGCGCGGCCGAGGGCAAGGCCGCGTTCGACGCCGTGCTGCACACCCGGCTCGACCTCGGCCAGCCCGGCACCGACGGCTGGACCGGCGGGGAGGTGTCGCCGTACGGACCCGAGCTCGGGGTCGAGTACCCCCACGCGGAGCTGGACGTCCTGCTCCCGGCGATGAGCGCCGGCATGGGCGCATGGCGCTCGGCGGGCCCGGAGACCAGGGCCCTGGTCTGCCTGGAGATCCTCGCCCGGATCAGCGCCCGCACCCACGAGCTGGCGCACGCCGTGATGCACACGAGCGGGCAGGCCTTCGTGATGGCGTTCCAGGCCGGCGGCCCGCACGCCCAGGACCGCGGTATGGAGGCGGTGGCGTACGCGTACGAGGAGCAGGTGCGCACGCCCGGGGCAGTCGACTGGTCGAAGCCCCAGGGGAAGCGGGATCCGCTCCAGCTGCACAAGTCGTACACGGCGGCCGGGCGGGGCATCTCTCTGCTGATCGGCTGCAACACCTTCCCCACGTGGAACGGCTACCCCGGCCTCTTCGCCTCTCTGGCGACGGGCAATCCGGTCCTGGTCAAGCCGCACCCCCGGGCGGTCCTGCCGCTCGCCCTGACGGTCCGGCTGGCGCGCGAGGTCCTGTCCGAGGCGGGCTTCGACCCGAATCTGGTCGCGCTCGCGGCGGAGCGGCCCGGCGAGGGCATCGCCAAGACCCTGGCGGTACGGCCCGAGATCAGGATCATCGACTACACGGGCTCCACCGCCTTCGGCGACTGGCTGGAGGCCAACGCCCGGCAGGCCCAGGTCTACACGGAGAAGGCAGGCGTCAACACCGTCGTCGTCGACTCCACGGACGACTACCGCGGCATGCTCTCCAACCTGGCCTTCTCGCTCTCCCTCTACAGCGGCCAGATGTGCACCACCCCGCAGAATCTGCTCATCCCCCGCGGCGGCATCACGACCGAGGCGGGCACCAAGTCCTACGAGGACGTGGTGGCGGACATCGCCGAGGCCGTCAACGCACTGCTGGGCGACGACGCCCGGGCCAACGGACTGCTCGGCGCCCTGGTGAACCCGGACGTGAAGGCCCGCCTGGAAGCGGCAGCGGACCTGGGAGACGTCGCGCTCGCCTCGCGTGCGGTGGCCAACCCCGACTTCGCCGACGCGGTGGTGCGTACGCCGGTCATCGTGAAGCTCGACGGCACGAAGCCCGATGACGGGGCGGCCTACCTCTCGGAGTGCTTCGGCCCGGTCTCGTTCGCGGTCGCCGTCGATACGACCAGTGACGCGCTGGACCTGCTCCGCCGCACGATCCGGGAGAAGGGGGCGATGACCGTCGGCGCGTACACCACGTCGGCGGAGGTGGAGCAGGCCCTGGAAACCGTCTGCTTCGACGAGTCGGCCCAGCTCTCGCTCAACCTCACGGGCGGGGTCTTCGTGAACCAGACGGCGGCGTTCTCCGACTTCCACGGTTCGGGCGGCAACCCGGCAGCCAACGCGGCGCTGTGCGACGGAGCCTTCGTGTCCAACCGCTTCCGGGTGGTGGAGGTCCGCCGCCAGGCCTAGAGCACCGGGCGGACCGGGCGGTGGTGGTCCGCCGCCCCACCGGACCACCACCGGCGGACCGTGGAGCGGGATCCGCTCCACCGGTCCGCCGGTCACCCGCCCCGCGGGTCCGGGATGTCCGCGTACCGCTGCACCCAGGCGTGCATCGCGATGGCCGCCGCGGCACCGGCGTTGATCGACCGCGTCGAACCGAACTGCGCGATCGAGCAGACCATCGAGGCGTGCGCGCGCGCTCCGTCCGTCAGGCCGGGCCCCTCCTGCCCGAACAGCAGCACACACCGCCGCGGCAGCTCCGTCCGCTCCAGCGGGACAGCACCGGGAAGGTTGTCGATGCCGATGATCGGCAGCCCTTCCGCCTCCGCCCAGGCGGTCAGGTCCGCCGTGTCGGGGTGGTGCCGCACATGCTGGTAGCGGTCGGTGACCATCGCCCCCCGCCGGTTCCAGCGACGCCGCCCCACGATGTGGATCTCCTTGGCGAGGAAGGCGTTGGCCGTACGTACGACCGACCCGATGTTGAAGTCGTGGCTCCAGTTCTCCACCGCCACGTGGAAGTCGTGCCGCCGCAGGTCGAGATCGGCGACGATCGCCTCCCGCGTCCAGTACCGGTAGGCGTCGCCCACGTTGCGCCGGTCGCCCTGGGCGAGCAGCTCGGGGTCGTAGCGCTCCCCCTCGGGCCAGGGCGCCGGGTGCGGCCCGACACCGATCTCGTTGCCGTACCCGTCGTCGTACTGCATGGGATCCGCCGGGGAATCGGGCGTCGCCGCCGCCCCGGGCCCTTCGGTCGCCCGGGGCTCTTCTGTACTGCCGGTCTCGCTGGTCACCCGACGAGCGTATGGCCACCGCCGGCACCGGTCCGCGCCGCCTCCTGTTCGTCCGCGTCCGCCCGGCGCGGCCCCGGCACCACGGCCTTGCCCCGACGACGGGAGGAGAGCCGCTGCCGGCCGAGCGCCACCTTGCCGCCCAGCCACACCAGGAAGACCGTCGGCAGGAAGACCGCATCGGCGGCGATCATCGCCATCGAGAAGAACGGCAGTCCGAGCAGCACGGCGATCCCGGCGTGCTCGCCGATCATGACGACCAGCAGGACGTTCTTGACCCGACGGTTGAACAGCGTGAACGGGAAGGCGACCTGCACGATGACCGTGGCATACGTCAGCACCATGACCGCGAGCGCACTGGAGGCGAGAAGCCCGGAGAGGCCGGGCCACGGGGTGAAGTAGTCCAGTTTGAGCGGGTAGTAGAGCGCGGTGCCGTCCTGCCAGCGGGAGCCCTGGATCTTGTACCAGCCGGCGGTCGCGTAGATCAGGCAGACCTCAGCCATGATCACGACGAGGCCGGCGTTGTGGGCGAGGTTGGCCAGGACATCGAGCAGGGTGCGCAGTTCATGGTCGGGGGCGCGACGGTTCAGGGCCCACCACGCGCCATTGCCCAGCCACAGCACCCACAGGAGGGACGGCAGCCACCAGGTACCACCGAGCCCGCCCAGCACGGTGGCCGGGACCAGCACCAGGCCGAGCACGGCCCACAGGGCGGGGCCGGCGACGTCCCGTGCGGGCCGGCTGTCGGCCGCGAGTCGCGCCGCGTTCCGTGCGGCTCGGCGTGCGTCCAGGGACCACACCCGCGCACAGCGCGTCAGCACCAGGTAGATCGCCAGCAGGTGGATGACGTTGTCACCGCCGTCACCCATGAAGATGCTGCGGTTTTGGAGCGAGAGCACCCCGGTCATGAACAGGACGGACGTCGCACGGGTCCGCCAGCCGACCATGAGCAGCGCGGCCGACACCAGGGTGAGCGCGTACACGATCTCGAACCAGATCGCGCTCTGCGACCACATGAGAACCGTGAAGGAGTCGTTGTTGCTGATCAGCCGACGAGCCATGTCCCACTGCCAGGGGCCGTCGGGGCCGTACAGCTCACGCCTGTGCGGCAGCTCGCGCAGCAGGAACAACAGATACGTGGCCGAGACGCCGATCCGGACGACAGCGCTCTGGTAGGTGCCGAGGGGCACGGCAGTCACGCGCTGGACGGCGCGGGCCGCTGAGGACGGGGACGGGCTGTCCCCGGTGGTGCCGCGGTCCTGGACGGGGGCGCTCACTTCTCCGCCTCCTCACCGCGTGAAGCCTGGTCTTCCCCGGCCTGGGCGGGGAGATCGGCCGATGTGACGGTCCACCACGGGAGGACCCGGTAGTTCGGCTTGGTGTTGATCTTCTCGTTACTCCAGGGCGGGGCACCGACGGATCGCACGGAGGACCGCACCTGGATGCGCTCCACGGTGCCGCCGTAGTCGTGATCGGACAGGCGCAGCATCACGATCCGGCGGATGTAGCGCTCGGACAGTTCGCCGCGGAGGCCGTTGGCGCGGTTCTCGTCGGTGTGCGAACCGGTGTAGAAGTCCCAGGCGCGCCGCAGCTCGTTCTGGTGGACGTGGCTGGGCAGGGGGTTGCCGCGTATCGCCTCGCCGTCCTCGTGCGTCAGGCTCATCCAGCGCGTGGTGGTGCGGCCGTCGGCACCGGCCACCTCGGCCCGTACGTGCACGTAGATGTTCTGCTGGAGCGGATTGGGGGCGAACAGCTTCCAGTTCTGCTCGAACTCCGGATAGATCCAGTCGTCGACCACTTCGCCGTGCTGCTTCGTCAGCGTGTTGGACGGGGCGACGTGCAGAAAGACCATGGCCAGGTGTCCACAGGCCAGGAGGCCCATGACGGACAGCGCCAGTGCTGCGGTGATCTGGTAGGGAAGCGAGAGCGCGGCTATCCCACCGCCCGCGCGGTGCACGGCGGGCCCGGCACCGGCGCCCGAGGCCGGATCGTCCGCCGGTGCGTCGGAAGGCGTGTCGCGGCCCGACGCCGAGCCCGGTATCCCGGGGGGTACGGCGTCGGCGTCCGCCCGGCCGTCCCCGCCTTCCGCCGACGGGGCGCTGGTGCCCGGTCCACCGTCCGGACCTGCGGCGGGGTGACTGGTCACCTCCGGCCAGGCGGCCTTCTTCTCGCTTCCGGCGCGCCCACCGTGGTCCGAATCCATCCCGCCCCGATCACCGTCGATCACCACTCAGTTATCCACAGGGTTGACACCCTACGGGCCTCCGACTCACCATTGAAGTCAAGGAACCGAACGATCGGTCGGTAGGGAGCCCGGGATGGCGGCAGTGACTGCGGACCAGAGGACGCAGGGGACAGCGGGCACGGTGGACGAGGCCGCGGCCGCGGCGCTCACGGCGGCGTTCGACGCCGCCGTGGCCGCCGACGACCGGATCGAGCCGCGGGACTGGATGCCCGACGCGTACCGGGCCTCACTGGTCCGTCAGATGGCCCAGCACGCCCACTCCGAGATCATCGGAATGCAGCCCGAGGCCAACTGGATCACGCGGGCACCCTCGCTGCGCCGCAAGGCGATCCTGATGGCGAAGGTGCAGGACGAGGCAGGACACGGCCTGTATCTGTACAGCGCCGCCGAGACGCTGGGTACCAGCCGCGAGGAGATGCTCGACAAGCTGCACGCGGGCAGGCAGCGCTACTCGTCCATCTTCAACTACCCGACGCTGACCTGGGCGGACGTCGGTGCGATCGGCTGGCTGGTGGACGGCGCCGCGATCACCAACCAGGTCCCCCTGTGCCGCTGCTCGTACGGCCCGTACGCCCGGGCGATGGTCCGGATCTGCAAGGAGGAGTCCTTCCACCAGCGACAGGGGTACGAGCTGCTGCTCGCCCTCAGCCGGGGGACCGCCGCACAGCACGAGATGGCGCAGGACGCGGTGAACCGCTGGTGGTGGCCCTCGCTGATGATGTTCGGCCCGCCCGACGACGCTTCGGCACACTCGGCCCAGTCGATGGCCTGGAAGATCAAGCGGCACTCGAACGACGAGCTGCGCAGGCGTTTCGTCGACATCTGCGTGCCGCAGGCCCAGGCGCTGGGCCTCACCCTCCCGGACCCCGACATCCGGTGGAACGAGGAGCTCGGACAGCACGACTACGGAGCGATCGACTGGACGGAGTTCCAGGAGGTCCTCAAGGGCAACGGCCCATGCAACGAACAGCGTCTCGCTCAGCGGCGCGCAGCCCATGAAGAGGGCGCCTGGGTGCGCGACGCGGCGGCGGCCTACGCAGAGAAGCACACGGCACGGCCCGGTGCGTCCGGGGCGACCGCACATCCCGTGGAGGCGACCGCATGAGCAGCTCGACCGACTGGCCGCTGTGGGAGGTGTTCGTGCGCTCACGGCGCGGGCTGTCGCACACCCACGCGGGCAGCCTGCACGCACCGGACGCCGAGATGGCCCTGCGCAACGCACGCGATCTCTACACGCGCCGGTCCGAGGGCGTCTCCCTCTGGGTGGTCCCGTCCACGGAGATCACCGCTTCCTCGCCGGACGAGAAGGACTCGTTCTTCGAGCCCGCCGGGGACAAGCCCTACCGCCACCCCACCTTCTACGAGATCCCGGAAGGGGTGAAGCACCTGTGAGCGCGGCGCTCGCCCTCGGGGACGACGCGCTGGTGCTGTCGCACCGGCTGGGGGAGTGGGCGGGTCACGCCCCCGTGCTGGAGGAGGAGGTGGCCCTCGCCAATATCGCCCTGGACCTGCTGGGGCAGGCCAGGATGCTGCTCTCGTTCGTCGGGGACGAGGACGAGCTGGCCTTCCTCAGGGAGGAGCGCTCCTTCCGCAACCTCCAGCTCGTGGAGCAGCCGAACGGCGACTTCGCCCACACCATCGCCCGCCAGCTCTACTTCTCCGTCTACCAGCACCTGCTGTACGAGCGGCTGGCAGCCGGCGAGGGTGAGTTCGCGGATCTCGCGGCCAAGGCGGTCAAGGAGGTCACGTACCACCGTGACCACGCGGAGCAGTGGGTCCTGCGGCTCGGCGACGGCACCGCGGAGAGCCACGAGCGGATGCAGCGCGGTCTGGACGGGCTGTGGCGTTTCACCGGCGAGCTCTTCGAGCCCGTCGAGGGCGTCGACGTCGACTGGCAGGCGCTGCGCGACGGCTGGCTGGCAGCCGTCACCTCCGTCGTCGAGCGGGCCACCCTGACGCCCCCCTCAGGCCCGCAGTCCGGGGCCTGGGCGGCGGGGGCGGGCCGTCAGGGCCTGCACACCGAGCCGTTCGGCAAGATGCTGGCCGAGATGCAGCATCTGCACCGCAGCCACCCGGGGGCGTCATGGTGACCGAAACCCTGCTGGAGGCGGAGCTCCACCGGCTGGCGGGCTCCGTGCCCGACCCGGAGCTCCCCGTCCTCACCCTGGACGAGCTCGGTGTGCTCCGCGGTGTGCGGGTGCACGGCCCGGACAAAGTCACCGTGCAGCTCACACCTACGTACACCGGCTGCCCCGCGATCGAGGCCATGTCCGCCGACATCGAGCGGGTACTGCACGAGCACGGCGTGGCGGAGGTCTCCGTGGTCACGGTGCTCGCGCCGGCCTGGTCGACGGACGACATCAGCGACGAAGGGCGGCGCAAGCTCGCAGAGTTCGGGATAGCACCGCCACGGCACAGTGGCGGGCCCGGCGGCCCGGTACCGCTGACGCTCTCGGTGCGCTGCCCGCACTGCGGCTCGACCGACACGGAGCTGCTGAGCCGGTTCTCCTCCACGGCGTGCAAGGCGTTGCGTCGCTGTGTGGACTGCCGGGAGCCGTTCGACCACTTCAAGGAGTTGTAGATGTTCCATCCGCTCCGGGTCAGCGCGATCGAACGGATCACGGACGATGCGGTGGCCGTCACCTTCGCCGTGCCGCCCGAGCTGCGCGAGACCTTCCGGCACACACCCGGCCAGCACCTGAACGTGCGCTACACCGTCGGGGGTGAGGAGATCCGCCGGTCGTACTCGATCTGCGCACCGGCCACCGAAGGGCCGGGCGATCCCGTGCTGCGTGTGGGCATCCGCCTGGTCGACGGCGGCGCCTTCTCCACGTACGCACTCAAGGAGCTGGCGGTCGGAGATCGGGTGGAGGCGATGGCCCCCATGGGCCGCTTCGTCCTAGCCCCGCGCCCAGGCCTCTTCGCGGCGGTCGTCGGCGGCAGCGGCATCACTCCGGTCCTGTCGATCGCGGCCACGCTCCTGGCCCGTGAGTCCCTGGCGCGCTTCTGTCTGGTCCGCAGTGACCGGACCGCGGCATCGACCATGTTCCTCGACGAGGTGGCCGACCTGAAGGACCGCTACCCGGACCGCTTCCAGCTGGTGACCGCCCTGTCCAGGGAGGAGCAGGCTGCCGGGCTTCCGTCCGGCCGGCTGGACCGCGAGCGACTCACCGGGCTGCTCCCCGCGCTCCTCCCCGTGCCCGATGTGGACGGCTGGTTCCTGTGCGGACCCTTCGGTCTGGTCAAGGGAGCGGAAGACGCCCTGCGGGCACTGGGGGTCGACCGGTCGCGCATCCACCAGGAGATCTTCCACGTGGCCGACGAAGGGACGGATACGCCCCCGCCCGCCCTGACCGGCGCACCGGCGCAGAGCACCCTCACGGCGACGCTCGACGGCCGCTCGGGCAGCTGGCCGGTCCAAAGCGGCGAGTCGCTGCTGGAGACGGTGCTGCGGAGCCGCTCGGACGCCCCCTACGCCTGTAAGGGAGGTGTGTGCGGGACCTGCCGTGCGTTCCTCGTCTCGGGCGAGGTGAGGATGGACCGCAATTTCGCACTGGAACCGGAGGAGACCGGGGCAGGGTTCGTACTCGCCTGCCAGTCGCACCCCGTCACCCCGGACGTGGAGCTCGACTTCGACCGCTGAAGAGGCCCACCGCGAACGGTCCGGCCGCTTCCTGCCCCGCGCCGCACAGCCCAGCAGCCCCGCACCGGCTCGGCGCGGGGCTGCTGTGTCACGGCCGCTGGCGCTGCCTGTCACCGGCGGACCTGCCGGACAGCGGCCCCTGCCACGCCTGCCGGAGCACTCGGAGCGTGATGCTCAGAGAACGAAAGCCGGGTTCCCGTTGTCCGCGACCATCGGGCGCCCTGCGCCGTCCCAGGCGAGCATCCCGCCGTCGATGTTCACGGCGTCGATGCCCTGCTGCACCAGATACTGGGTGACCTGGGCCGACCGGCCGCCGACCCGGCACATCACATGGACACGACGGCCGTCTTCGGCTGCCTCGGTCAGCTCACCGAAGCGGGCCACGAAGTCGCTCATGGGGATGTGCAGCGCACCATCGACATGTCCGGCTGCCCATTCGTCGGCCTCCCGCACGTCCAGCACGAAGCCGTCCGACGGCACGGCCGCGACATCCACCGAGGGAAGCGGAGCGAAATTCATGGGTCATGCCTTCTCTCGTACGTACGCGCCACGGTCACCGGAAACGCTACTGCACCAGGCCCGCCAGCTCGTCCTCCCGCTGGGACACCTCGGCCAGAAGCTTCTCGCCGATGTCGTCCAGCAGCAGGTCGGGGTCGTCAGGTGCCATCCGCAGCATCGAGCCGATCGCGCTCTCCTCCAGCTCCTTGGCGAGGACGGTGAGCAGCTCCTTGCGGCGGCTGAGCCATTCCAGCCTGGTGTAGAGCTCCTCGCTCTCGCTCAGCTGCAGCTCCGGCGCCACCGGCCCTGCCGCCCACTCCCCCGCCAGTTCCTTCAGCAGGGCCACGTCACCCCGTCCGTAGGCCGCGTTCACCCGGGCGATGAACTCGTCCCGCCGTGTCCGCTCCTTCTCGTCCGGCGCGAGGTCCGGGTGAGCCTTGCGGGCCAGCTCCCGGTAGAGCTTGCGCGCCTCCTCACTCGGCCTGACCCGCTTGGGCGGCCTGACCGGCTGCTCCGTCAGCATGGCCGCGGCCTCGGGCGAGAGTCCGTCGGAGTCCATCCAGTCGTGGAAGAGCTCGTCGACCCCGGGCATCGGCATGACCATCGCCCGGGCGTCCTGCGCCTTGCGCAGATCCTCCGGATCACCGGTCCTCGCGGCCCGGGCCTCCGCGATCTGCGCATCGAGCTCGTCGAGGCGTGCGTACATCGGGCCGAGCTTCTGGTGGTGGAGCCGGGAGAAGTTCTCGACCTCCACGCGGAAGGTCTCCACCGCGATCTCGAACTCGATCAACGCCTGCTCGGCCACCCGGACAGCCCGCGCCAGCCGCTCCTCGGGCCGGGGCGCGCCGGATTCACCCGCAGGCCCACCCGCCGCGCCGTCGGCCGCACCGGCAGGCCCGCCTGCGGTTGCACCGGCAGCGGCGTCACCGGTGGAGGCATCAGCCTGCGGCGCATCGTGCGGACCGCTCCGCAGATCGCCCGGCGACGCATGCCGCGGCTCGTCCTGCCGGCTCTGGTCCTGCCGGTCTTCGTCGTTCCGGGTGGTCGGCACCCCGGCGGCTTCGTGGGTCACTCGTCCAGCGTATGGCCACGGCCGCCACCAGAGAGACGCGCGGTGGCCACCAGGCCCGTCAGACGCCGAGCTCGGCGGCTATTCGCCCGGCCCGGACGGCCCGTACGAGCTCCGCGTGGTCCGCCTCGGTCCGGTCCGCGTACGTCACCGCGAAATCGGCAACCGCGTCGTCCAGCTCGGCGTTCTTCCCGCAGTAGCCGGCGAGAAGCCGGGGGTCGGCGCTGTGCGCGTGGGCCCGGGCCAGCAGCGCACCGGTCATCCGCCCGTAGTCGTCCACCTCGGCCGCCGAGAGAGCGGCGGGGTCCACGCTGCCCTTGCGGTTCCTGAACTGGCGCACCTGGTACGGCCTGCCGTCGACCTCGGCCCATCCGAGCAGCATGTCGCTGACGACCTGCATGCGCTTCTGTCCGAGCACCACCCTGCGCCCCTCGTGCACCACCTCCGGCGCATCGAAGCCGACCCGGGGAAGATACGGCGAGAGCGCCGAAGGACGGGCTTCCTTCACCTGCAGGACCAGCGGCTCACCACGGTGGTCGAGCAGCAGCACCACGTACGACCGGGTCCCCACGCTGCCCGTACCGACCACGCGGAACGCCACGTCGTGGATCGCGTAACGGGCCAGAAGCGGAACCCGGTCCTCGGAAATCGTCCCGAGGTAGCCCTCGAGCCCCGCCGCGACCGCGGCGGCCTCGGCGTCAGGCACCCGGCGCAGCACGGGCGGCGCGTCGACGAAACGGCGTCCGCCGTCCTCGCACTCCTCCGTGGACCTGGCGGCGAACCGGGCACTCGTGTTGTTGCGGGCCTTCGCCGACACCCGCTCCAGCGTCCCGAGCAGGTCCCGCGCATCGGTGTACGAGACGAGCTCCTCGTCCGCGATGGCGTTCCACGCGTCCAGTGCGGGCAGCCCTGCCAGCAGGCGCATCGTGCGCCGGTACGCGCCCACCGTGTCGTACGCGCCCTGTCGGCAGGTGTCCTCGTCCGCACCGGCCAGGCGGCCCACGAGGACGAGCGAGGTGGCGAGCCGCTTGAGGTCCCACTCCCACGGACCGAAGACGGTTTCGTCGAAGTCGTTCAGATCGATGACCAGATTTCCGCGCGCGTCGCCGTACAGGCCGAAGTTGGCCGCGTGCGCGTCACCGCAGAGCTGCGCGCCCACGCCCGTGACCGGCGTTCCCACCAGGTCGTGGGCCATCAGCCCCGCGGATCCGCGCAGAAAGGCGAACGGGGTCGCAGCCATCCGCCCCACCCGCATCGGTGTCAGCCCGGGCACCCGGCCGACGCCGGACTCCTCTACCGCCTGCACGGCGTCGGGCCGGCCGGAGGGCAGGACCAGCGAGCTGTGCGACGACCGCGGCACCTTGTGCCGCAACGCCTTTCCTGCCGCCTTCGGGGACCCCGCTGCCGGCCCCCCGGACCCCCGCCCGGCCCGCTGCGCGAACCCGGGAACAACCGGAATGCGCAGGTCTCCCGCTGCCGTCCGCTGTACCGGCCCCGTCGCATCGACTCCGCTCATGGAGCGCCGCCTCCCCCGCCTTGTTCATCCGCTGTGTCCAACATCAATTGCGGATGACGTTACCGCCGCCCCGCAAGAGCCGTCTGCCCCTGTGGACAACCCCGGGGAGCAGCCTGTGGACAACTCCCCGAGCCCTGCACCCCCATCTGAGAACGGAACAGCCGGAAGGGACGCGACCGGGCAGAAGGACGGTTCACACCCCGACCGTCTCCTCCATCTCCTCCTCGGCATCGGGCCTCACCGAACCGGTACCGGGCCCCTCCGAGCCGGGCCTGCCCCCCGCAGAAGCGGAACTCTCCCGGGCGGACCTCTCCGGCGCGGAACTCTCCGTGCCGGAGAGGTCCGGAGCGGACGGAGCCTCCGTCAGCCGTGAGGCGGCCGGACGGCCGCGCCCCGCGGCCTCGTGGCGCCACCTCGCTTCGGCCAGGCCGGCCACGCCCATGGCAGCCAGCCCCGCCGCGAACCAGACGACCAGGACCAGCACATGGTCACCCAGTCCATGGCCCCCGAAGTACACGTGGCTGCGCACCCCTTCGAGGAAGCCCGCACCGTTCCAGAAGGCGTGGAGGGATCCGAAGAACCCGGGCTGGAGCTCGGGCCGGAAGACACCGCCGGAACTCGTGAAGTTGAGCATGACGAACAGCACCATCACGCCGAGCGTCGTCCACCGCTTGAGGAAGGTGTGCAGCCCGACCCCGATCAGCAGGATTCCCGCCGAATAGAGCCACGCCATGGCCCAGAGGCCGCCCAGCCCGTGGTCCACAAGGCCGAACAACGGTCCGGCGAACGCCGCTCCGATCGCACTGACCACGAGCGAGGCCCCGAACGCCAGCGCGGCCCTGAGCCGCAGTGCCAGCACCGCGCCGGCACCACCGATCACCGCGACCGACGCGTACGACCCAATGCTGACGGCCACCAGCAGGAAGAAGAGCCCCTGGCCGGTCGGATCCCCGTCCGCCGTCGGCGCCACGTCCGTCACCTCGAGGGGGGCTCCCTGACCGGCGGCAACGTCGGTGAAGACCTTCTGGACCACTGTGGCGCTGGTGTCCGACGAGGCGGTGGCGACCAGCAGCCGGGGGGTCTTTCCCGGCAGATACGCGCCGAAGCTCTGCTGCGTCCTCAGATGGTTCACCGCGGTGTCGCGGTCGGCTACCGTACGCACACTCAATGCACCGTCGCCCCTGTCCTGCAAGGTCTGCGCAAACACGTGGGCGCTTGCCCCCGAGCCGACGACGTCCACCCTCAGGTCGTGTGGCTCCGGGGCGTGAAAGGCACCCAGGTAGGCGAGTCCCATGCCGACGCACATCAGCAGCGGCGTTACGAGATGGCTGAGCACATGACGCAGCGCACCGGCAGAGGTGCCGGACGCTCCATTCGGACCTGCGGACATGCGGCCGGTCCCTCCAATAGTTGGCTTTTACAACTCCCTATTCGTTGTAGCATACAACTAACTTTCGAGAAAGGTGATTCCGTGGCAGGCGCCCCCCGGGAACGCGAGGAGTCGCTGGATGTCATCCAGCGCGAACTGACCGCCTTCGCCCGCCGCGCACGCGCAGCAGCGGCACGACTCCACCCGGATCTGCCCCTGGTCTCGTACACACTGCTCGCCCACATCGACCACCGGCAGGGTTGCCGCGCAACAGATCTGGCCGCGCACTACATGCTGGACAAGTCGACCGTCAGCCGGCAGGTCGCGACCCTGGAGAAGCTCGGCCTGGTCGAACGCCACCCGGACCCCGACGACCACCGCATCCAGGTCCTGCATCCCACGACTGCCGGCGTCCGGGCCCTGGCGTCGACCCAGGCCAGCCGCCGCGCCGCCTACCGGGAACGCCTCGGCGAGTGGACGGCGGACGACCTCGCCCGGTTCGCGGAGTACCTGTTGCGCTACAACGCGACGGGCGACGGTACCGATCCGCGATAGAGGGGCATCCGCTCCGCCGCCGGACCTACCCGTGGCCGTTCAGCAGCCTCCGGGCTCCCGCAGGTACACGTCCGCCCACCGCCCCATCTCCTCGAGCGCCGGCCCCATGGCGGCACCGGCCTCCGTCAGGCGATAGGAGACCCGCAGCGGGGGCCCCTCGTCGACCTCGCGCACCACGAGCCCGGCGGTACCCAGCTCGGAGAGCCGGTCCGAGAGCATGCGCTCGCTGATGCCAGGAATCGCCCGCCGCAGATCCGCGAAGTGCACCGGCTGCCGCATCAGTACCGAGACGATCGGGCCGGTCCAGCGCTTCCCGAACAGCTCGAAGACGCGACTGATACCCACATCCACCCGCCGACAGGCCTGCTCGCTGTGATCCGCCATGCCCTCAGGGTACTGCGCCCACGTGAGGGGCTTACGAAAAGTAAGGGACTGTGTTATCAATAGGTACGCACGAAACATGAGTGGTGCACTGCGGAGCGGCGACGTGAACACGCAGCCCGGGACCGCCCCTACTGATTCATTGGAGAACCCCATGGCCACGCTTCTGCATCTCGACTCCGCCGTATTCCCCCAGGGCTCCGCTTCCCGCGACGTGACCGCCGCGTTCGTCGAAGCCTGGCGCGAGCAGCACCCCGACGGAGAGGTCGTCTACCGCGACCTTGCCGCCGAACCCCTGCCCCACCTGGACGCCTCGGCCGTCGTCGCCGGAGCCGAAGACGCACTGCGCGCAGAACTGGCCGCCGAACTGGCCTCGGCGGACGCCGTACTGATCGGCGCACCGATGTACAACTTCTCCATCCCGTCCACGCTGAAGGCATGGCTGGACCAAGTGATCATCGTGGGCCACAACGCCGGCCCCGACAGCCCCGTCGCCGGCACATCCGTCACCGTCGTGGCCAGCCGCGGCGGTTCGTACGCGCCCGGCACCCCGCGCGAAGACTTCGAGTTCGTCCAGAACTACCTGGAGAAGGTACTGACGGGCATGCTGGGGGCCGAAGTCGATTTCATCGTCCCGGAGTTGACGCTGGCCCACTCCAAGCCCGAGATGGCCGAGCTGATTCCGCTCGCGGATGCCTCCCGGGCCAAGGCGTTCACCGACGCCGAGGAGAAGGCCAAGTCACTCGCCGTGCGCCTCGCCGGCTGACGTACGCACATCCCCGGGCCACGAGTCCGGACGGAGCGAGGAGGCGGGGGAAGACCGGGGCCGCAGCGAGAGACCGACGCTGCGCCCCAGTTCCCGGACCCCCGAACCACCCGATACGGCGCGGACCAGACGTTTCACGTGAAACAGGCGGGCCGCACCCACAGGCAGACCGGCAGACCGGATCCTCTCCCTGGCACACGACGGCAGGCAACAACGCCCGACAGTCCCGGGACGACCAGGCAGGCCGACTGACCTACGGGGCACTTCCACCGCCCCGACAGACGGCCGACCGGCGAACAGGGGCACACTTCGGACCGACGGCCCCTCTGCGCCGACGGTCCCCGCACAACGAAGAACCCCCGCCCCGGATCTCTCCGGGGCGGGGGTTCTGTCGAACCAACCCGGCAGTTGCAAGCAACTGCCCGTTGTGCGCGAGGGGGGATTTGAACCCCCACGTCCCTAAGGACACTGGCACCTGAAGCCAGCGCGTCTGCCGTTCCGCCACTCGCGCATGAGTGGTGTTTTCAGACCTTCACACCGTGTGGTGCGATCGCCTGGCGACAAACGGAAGATTAGCACGCTGGGCAGGGTGGATTCACATCCGTTGTTTCGCCCGACCCACGAGGGGAACCGGGAACGCGGGAAGCCCGCCCCCACTCCTCCAGAGTGCACCCGGAGTGCGGGACACTGTCAGGAGAGCACCTCTACGATCCGTGTGAGAGGTGACACTCGTCCACTGTGCAGACAAGGGGAACCAGCCGATTTCCCGACGCGTGGATACGATCAGCAAGCAGTACAGGGATGACGACACCGGAGGAGGTGCCCCATGGGAGTCATGAAGCGTTTCGAGCAGCGTCTCGAAGGTCTGGTCAACGGCACCTTCGCCAAGGTCTTCAAGTCCGAGGTGCAGCCGGTCGAGATCGCCGGAGCCCTGCAGCGCGAGTGCGACAACAACGCAACGATCTGGAACCGCGAGCGGACCGTCGTCCCCAACGACTTCATCGTCGAGCTCAGCACCCCCGACTACGAGCGCCTCAGCCCGTACTCGGGTCAGCTCGGCGACGAGCTGTCGGGCCTCGTACGGGACTACGCCAAGCAGCAGCGGTACACCTTCATGGGACCGATCAAGGTCCATCTGGAGAAGGCCGACGACCTCGACACGGGGCTCTACCGGGTACGCAGCCGGACCCTGGCATCGAGTTCGTCACAGCAGGGACAGCAGAGCGACCCTGCTCCTCACGCAGCCCCGAACCGGCCCTCCGCCCCGCAGGGGCAGGGCGGTTACGGCTACCCGCCGGCCTCCCCTCCGCCCATGCCCGCGGCCCCGCCGCCGGGCTCCGGGCGCCCTGGAGGCCCGGCGGGCGACTGGCGTCCCCCGGCGGCGTCCGGCCCCGCGCCGGACGCGCAGGTGAGGCGCTGGATCGAGATCAACGGCAACCGCCATCAGATCTCCCGCCCGACGTTGGTGATGGGACGAAGCACCGACGCCGACGTGCGGATCGACGACCCCGGCGTATCGCGCCGGCACTGTGAGATCCGGACCGGAACGCCCTCGACGATCCAGGATCTAGGGTCCACCAACGGCATCGTGGTGGACGGGCAGCACACAACCCGCGCTACGCTCCGCGACGGCTCGCGGATCGTCGTGGGCAGCACCACCATCGTTTACCGGCAAGCCGAAGGGTGAAGCGGGGGCAATGTCAGAGCTGACCCTGACGGTCATGCGGCTAGGTTTCCTGGCTGTTCTGTGGCTATTCGTAATCGTGGCCGTACAGGTCATTCGCAGCGACCTGTTCGGAACGCGCGTCACGCAGCGCGGCTCACGCCGCACTGCCAACGAGACGCGCCCCCAACAGGCTCGCCAACAGCAGGCAGCGCCGCCTCAGCAGCGCCAGCAGCCCGGGCGCCAGCGCCGCGGGGCACCGACAAAGCTGGTCGTCTCCGAAGGCACGCTCACCGGCACCACCGTCGCCCTCCAGGGCCAGACCATCACCCTGGGCCGGGCGCACGACTCAACGATCGTGCTGGACGACGACTACGCGTCCAGCAGGCATGCCAGGATCTACCCCGATCGTGACGGCCAGTGGATCGTCGAGGATCTCGGGTCCACCAACGGCACCTATCTCGACCGGACCCGGCTCACCACCCCGACCCCTGTTCCGCTGGGCGCGCCGATCCGCATCGGCAAGACCGTCATCGAGCTGCGGAAGTAGTACGACAATGAGCGAGCGGAGCGAGCGAGCCGCGGCGGTCCTGACGAAGGAACCCGCCCGGCTCCCGACCGGAGGGTGGGCAGTGTGGCTCGAGACCGGCTGTACCCCGAGCCGACGGGCGAGGTGCGCATGAGCTTGTCCCTGCGCTTCGCCGCCGGATCGCACAAGGGCATGATCCGGGAAGGCAATGAGGACTCCGGCTACGCCGGTCCCCGCCTTCTCGCCATCGCCGACGGCATGGGCGGTCAGGCGGCGGGCGAGGTCGCCAGCTCCGAGGTGATCTCGACCCTCGTCCAGCTCGACGACGACGTGCCCGGCTCCGACATCCTCACGGCGCTCGGCACGGCGGTCCAGCGGGCCAACGACCAACTGCGTGTCATGGTCGAGGAGGACCCCCAGCTGGAGGGCATGGGCACGACGCTCACCGCCCTGCTCTGGACCGGACAGCGCCTCGGCCTCGTCCACGTCGGCGACTCCCGCGCCTACCTGCTCCGCGACGGCGTACTGACGCAGATCACCCAGGACCACACCTGGGTGCAGCGCCTCGTCGACGAGGGCAGGATCACCGAGGAGGAAGCCACCACCCACCCGCAGCGCTCCCTGCTGATGCGGGCACTGGGCAGCGGCGACCACGTCGAACCCGACCTCTCCGTCCGTGAGGTCCGGGCGGGCGACCGTTACCTGATCTGCTCGGACGGACTCTCCGGCGTCGTCTCGCACCAGACGATGGAAGAGACCCTGGCCAGCTACCAGGGCCCGCAGGAGACGATCCAGGAGCTCATCCAGCTCGCTCTGCGCGGTGGCGGCCCCGACAACATCACCTGCATCGTCGCCGACGTCCTGGACGTCGACAGCAACGACACCCTGGCCGGGCAGCTCACCGACACCCCGGTCATCGTCGGAGCCGTCGCCGAGAACCAGGCCGCCCAGCTGAGCGACGGCGGAGCCATGGAGACCCCCGCGGGTCGCGCGGCCGGCCTCGGCCGCACCGTCCCGCCACCCGCCGGAGGCTTCGGCCCGCCCGGCAGCGGCGACGACATGGGTTACGGCTCCGGTCCCGACGGCGCCTTCGACTCCTACGCCGATGACGACTTCGTGAAACCCCGTGGCGGCCGGAGGTGGCTGAAGCGGTCGTTCTACATCGTTCTGGCGCTGGCCGTCATCGGCGGTGGCGTGTACGGCGGCTACCGCTGGACCCAGACGCAGTTCTACGTGGGCGCGAAGGACGAGAACGTCGCGCTGTACCGCGGGATCAGCCAGGACCTCGCCTGGGTCTCGCTCTCGAAGGTCGAAGAGAGCACCGAGATCGAACTGAAGTACCTCCCGCCCTACCAGCGCAAGCAGGTCGAGGCGACGATCGCCGAGGGCAACCTCACTGATGCCCGCAAGAAGGTCGGCGAGCTCGAAGCGCAGGCCTCCGCCTGCAAGAAGGACGCCCAGCGTCGGGCTGCCGAAGCGGACAGCACTGCCGCCGAGGACCAGAGCAAGAAGCCCGACACCGCCGACAGCACTTCCGCCACTTCCCCCGCCGAGGGGACCAAGACGACCGCGACTCCCACTCCCGGCCCCAGCCTCTCGGAGGAAGAGAAGAAGCTGGTCCCGCAGTGCGGTAAGCAGTAAAGCCGTAGGGGGCCTCCAGCACCATGAGCGTTGTCACCAACACCACGACCATCGGCGCGATCGACGCGCCGAGCCGCCGCAACACCGAACTGGCGCTGGTTGTCTTCGCCGTTCTCATCTCGGTGTTCGCGTACGCCAACGTCGGCCTCGCCCTCAACGGCGAACTGCCTGCCGGCATGCTCGGATACGGGCTCGGCCTCGCCCTGCTCGGCGGCATCGCGCACCTCGCCGTACGGAGATTCGCACCGCACGCGGACCCGCTGCTGCTCCCGCTGGCGACCCTGCTGAACGGGCTGGGCCTGGCGCTCATCTGGCGTCTGGACCAATCGGAACGTCTGCTCAGGCTGCCCAGCTTCGCTCCGGCCGCCTCGAAGCAGCTGGTCTTCTCGGCAGTCGGAGTGGCGCTCTTCGTCGGCGTGCTGCTCCTACTCAAGGACCACCGCATCCTCCAGCGCTACACCTACATCTCCATGGTCGTGGCGCTGGTCCTGCTGATCCTCCCCATGTTCTTCCCGGCCCAGTTCGGTGCGAAGATCTGGATCACCATCCCCGGTGTCGGATCTCTCCAGCCCGGAGAGTTCGCCAAGATCATCATTGCTGTGTTCTTCTCCGGCTATCTGATGGTCAAGCGCGACGCACTGGCGCTCGCCAGCCGCCGCTTCATGGGCATGTACCTTCCCCGTGGCCGCGACCTCGGACCGATCCTGGCGATCTGGGCCGTGTCGATCCTCATCCTGGTCTTCGAGACGGACCTCGGTACCTCGCTGCTGTTCTTCGGCATGTTCGTCGTCATGCTGTACGTGGCCACCGAGCGCACCAGCTGGATCGTCTTCGGCCTGGTCATGTCCGCCGTCGGCGCGGTGGGCGTCGCCTCGTTCGAACCGCACGTACAGGACCGTGTGACCGCGTGGCTCGACCCCTTCGCGGGCTGGGGCACCCACCAGGCCAGTGAGCAGATGGCCCAGGTCCTCATGTCGTTCGGCTCCGGAGGCACACTGGGATCCGGACTCGGCCAGGGCAACTCCGACCTCATCCTGTTCGCGGCCAACACCGACTTCATCCTCGCCACCGTCGGCGAGGAGCTCGGCCTCGCGGGCATGATGGCGTTCCTCATGCTGTACGGCCTGATCGTCGAACGCGGTGTCCGCACCGCGCTCGCCGCCCGCGACCCCTTCGGCAAGCTCCTCGCCATCGGTCTCTCCGGCGCCTTCGCCATCCAGGTCTTCGTCGTCGCCGGCGGTGTCATGGGCCTCATCCCGCTGACCGGTATGACCATGCCGTTCCTCGCGGCCGGCGGTTCGTCCGTGATCGCCAACTGGGCCCTGATCGGCATCCTGATCAGAATCAGCGACACCGCCCGTCGTCCCGCTCCGGCCCCCGCGCCCTCCACGGACGCCGAGATGACCCAGGTGGTCCGGCCGTGAACAAGCCGCTCCGTCGGATCGCGATGTTCTGCGGCATCCTGGTCCTGGCCCTGCTGGTGCGCACCAACTACCTGCAGTACGTCCGCGCCGACGAGCTCAACTCCAACGAGCACAACCGCCGGGTCGAGATCGAGCGCTACGCGCACGAGCGCGGCGACATCATCGTCGACGGCGTGCCCGTCACCGGCTCGGTCGAGACCACCGACAGCGACTTCAGGTACAAGCGCGTCTGGAAGAACGGCCCCATGTGGGCTCCCGTCACCGGCTACTCCTCGCAGGCCTTCGACTCCTCCCAGCTGGAGAACATCGAGGACGGCATCCTCACCGGCAACAGCGACCAGCTGTTCTTCGACCGGACACTGTCGATGTTCACCGGCGAGAAGAAGACCGGCGGGAACATCGTCACCACCCTCGACGGCGCCGCGCAGAAGGCCGCCTTCGAAGGGCTGGGGGACAAGAAGGGGGCGGTCGCGGCGATCGACCCGCAGACCGGCGCCGTCCTGGCACTGGCCAGCACCCCCTCGTACGACCCCTCGGTCTTCGCCGGGAACTCGCTCAAGGACTCGGACGCCCGGCAGAAGCTCCTGAACGACAAGGACAAGCCGATGCTGAACCGGGCCCTGCGGGAGACCTACCCGCCCGGCTCGACGTTCAAGGTCGTCACGGCCGCCGCCGCACTGGAGAACGGCCTCTACACCGACATCGACGCGAAGACGGACTCCCCGCTGCCCTGGCGGCTGCCGCAGTCGACCAACCTGCTGCAGAACGAGGGCAGCATCCCGTGCAAGGACGCCTCGCTCCGTGAGGCCCTGCGCTGGTCCTGCAACACCGTCTTCGGCAAGCTGAGCGACGACCTCGGCAACGACAAGATGATCGAGCAGGCCGACAAGTTCGGCTTCAACGAGGAGATCTTCACCCCGGTCCGCGCCGACGCCAGCGTCTACCCCAAGGACAACCGGCCGCAGAACGCCATGGCGGGTATCGGGCAGGCGTCCAACCGGACCACCCCGCTCCAGATGGCCATGGTGGCCGCCGCCATCGCCAACGACGGCAAGCTGATGCAGCCCTACATGGTCGCCCAGCGGCAGGCACCGAACCTGGACGTCATCTACACCCACGAGAAGGAGCAGCTCAGCCGGCCGCTCTCGGGTGAGAACGCCCAGAAGGTGCAGCAGATGATGGAGACCGTCGTCGAGAACGGCACGGGAACCAACGCGCAGATCGACGGCGTCACTGTCGGTGGCAAGACCGGAACCGCGCAGCACGGCCTCAACAACAGCGAGAAGCCGTACGCCTGGTTCATTTCGTACGCCAGGACGGACAGCGGCTCCCCGGTCGCCGTCGCCGTGGTCGTGGAGGACGGCAACGCCAACCGGGACGACATCTCCGGCGGTGGCCTGGCCGCACCGATCGCCAAGAATGTGATGAAGGCGGTACTCGACGGAAAGAAGTGACAACCGTCACAACTTCTGTCCACACCAGCACATTGGGATACCGGTCGGATATCAGCTGACGGGTGCGGGGCGATCACGTCGGGCGCGCCCGGTAGCGTATGCGCGAACAGCGCACCGCCGGACCACACACGGGTGCGGTCGGGACTGACGGAGAGGGCTGGATCAGTTATGGAAGAGCCGCGTCGCCTCGGCGGCCGGTACGAGCTGGGCTCGGTGCTCGGCCGTGGTGGCATGGCCGAGGTCTACCTCGCGCACGACACCCGGCTCGGCCGCACCGTAGCTGTGAAGACGCTGCGGGCCGATCTCGCCCGCGACCCGTCCTTCCAGGCCCGGTTCCGCCGTGAGGCCCAGTCGGCCGCCTCGCTCAACCACCCCGCGATCGTCGCCGTCTACGACACCGGCGAGGACTACGTCGACGGTGTCTCCATCCCCTACATCGTGATGGAGTACGTCGACGGCTCCACGCTCAGAGAGCTGCTGCACTCCGGTCGTAGGCTGCTGCCCGAGCGCATCCTGGAGATGACGGTCGGGATCCTCCAGGCGCTGGAGTACTCGCACCGCGCCCAGATCGTCCACCGCGACATCAAGCCGGCGAACGTCATGCTGACGCGCACCGGGCAGGTCAAGGTCATGGACTTCGGCATCGCCCGCGCGATGGGCGACTCCGGCATGACGATGACTCAGACCGCGGCCGTCATCGGCACCGCCCAGTACCTCTCCCCGGAGCAGGCCAAGGGCGAACAGGTCGACGCACGCTCCGACCTCTACTCCACCGGCTGTCTGCTCTACGAACTGCTCGCGGTCCGGCCTCCGTTCGTCGGGGACTCACCGGTCGCGGTCGCCTACCAGCACGTACGGGAGGAGCCGCAGCCGCCGAGCAACTTCGACCCCGAGATCACGCCCGAGATGGACGCGATCGTGTTGAAGGCGCTGACCAAGGACCCCGACTACCGCTACCAGTCGGCCGACGAGATGCGCGCCGACATCGAGGCCTGCCTCGACGGCCAGCCGGTCGCAGCCACGGCGGCGATGGGTGCGGCGGGCTACGGCGGCTACGACGCCTACGGCAACGACCAGCCCACTACGGCCCTGCGCCCGACGGACCCGGCCAGTGCCCAGACGTCCATGCTGCCCCCGGTCAACCCGGACGACGGCGGGTACGGCTACGACGAGCGGCCGGGCCGCCGGCGCCAGAAGAAGAGCAACACCTCGACGATCCTGCTGATCGTCGCGGGTGTCCTGGTGCTCATCGGTGCGATCCTGATCGGCCGTTCGGTCTTCGGCTCCAACGGCGGTGGCAGCGGTGAGTTCGATGTCCCGAACATGGTCGGCTCCACGGTGGAGCAGGCGCAGGGAGTGGCGGACAACGCCGAGATCGTCCTGAAGGTCGGTCCGAAGGAGCCCTGCGAGGAGCAGGCCGAGAACAAGATCTGCAGCCAGACCCCGGCGGACGGCACGATGAAGGCGGGCGACACGATCACGGTCGTCGTCTCCTCCGGCGCGCCCAAGGTCGAGGTCCCGAACATCCTGGAGAAGTCCGAGGACACGGCCCGCAAGGAGCTCGAGGACAAGGGCTTCACGGTGAAGGTCGCCACCGCCGAGTCCGAGAAGACCCCGGACACCGTCATCAAGCAGGACCCGGGGCCGGGTGAGAAGGCGGAGAGGGACTCCGAGGTCACGATCACGGTGGCCAAGGAAGCCCTGCTGGACCTGCCGGTGCTCAACCGCACCTACGCCGAGGCCGAGGCCCAGCTCAAGGGCATCGGATTCACCAACATCCAGCGCGAGGACGTCGACTCGGAGCAGCCGAAGGACACGGTCGTCGGGCAGACTCCGGCGGGGCCGAGCAAGCAGGCCAAGGACGCCCAGATCGTCCTCAAGGTCTCCAAGGGCCCCGCTCAGCCGGAGCAGGTGGCGGTGCCGGACCTGCAGAACAAGACGCTGGGTGAGGCCAAGGCCGCACTGGCTCAGGCCGGTCTGCAGCTGGGCGACGTCCAGGGTCCCAAGGACGACAACGCGCGGGTGCTCGGCTTCCAGCCGCAGGCGGGCCAGATGGTCGACAAGAACAGCGCGGTGAACGTCCAGACCCTGCCGGGCGGCGGGGACGGCAACATCTTCGGAGGCCCGTCCGGCTTCTCGGACTGACCTCCGTGACACACGACGATGAAGGGCCCCGGTCACCTCAGATGAGGTGACCGGGGCCCTTCTTCGCTCCGGGCCCGCTCCGGCGCGTGCAACGGCGGCCGACCACGGTCGTCACGAACAGCCGGACTCCGCCGGGCGCCCCGTGACCCGGCGGGTCGGCGCGGCTCCACCGGCTTCGTGGCAGGTCGGCGCGGCTCCACCGGCTTCGTGGCAGGTCAGCGCAGCTCCACCGGCTTCGTGCGGTCCCTGTCGACCTTCTCCGTACGGACCAGCTCGCCCCACACGATGTAGCGGTACTTCGACGTGTAGACCGGCGTGCACGTCGTCAGCGTGATGTAGCGGCCGGGCTTCTTCACACCCGACTCCTCAGGAACGGGGGCGATCACGTCGACGTTGAACTTCGACGTCTCGGGGAGCTCGGCGTAGACCTTGTAGACGTACCAGGTGTCCTTGGTCTCGAAGACGACGGCGTCGCCCGTCTTCACCTTGTCGATGTTGTGGAACTTGGCGCCGTGGCCGTCCCGGTGCGCGGCGAGGGTGAAGTTGCCCTGCTCGTCCGAGGGCAGCGCCGATTCCACAGGATCCGTGTAGTAGCCCGCGATGCCGTTGTTGAGGGTCTTGGGGTCCGTGCCCTTCTTGACCAGCACTTCGCCGTTCTCCATGGCGGGCACATGCAGGAAGCCGATGCCGTTCCTGGTGTCGAGCGCACCGGGCCCGCCCGCCCAGCGGTCGCGGACGGAGTTGCCCTGCTTGTCGGCCTCACGGTCGGCGAGCACGTTGGTCCACCACAGCGAGTAGACGACGAAGAGGCCCAGCACCAGACCGCCGGTGATCAGCAGCTCGCCGAAGAGGCTCACGGCCGCCGCGACGGGGTGACGGCTCCGGCGTCGTACCGGCGGGGATGACCCGTCGACGCGCTCTTCGTGCTCGGTCCTCGCTGCCACCGCACCCGCCCCTGTCGTGATGATGTTCAGCCGACGAGCGCGTCGGGCTTCCCCTCGCTGCGCGGCCGTTCGTCGACCATCTTGCCCCACACGATCATTCGGTACGTACTCGTGAATTCGGGCGTACACGTCGTCAGCGTGATGTACCTGCCCGGACCGGTGAAGCCGGACCCCGGCGGCACCGTGCCGATCACCGCGACGTTGGACGGCGACGTCTGCGGAAGGATGCTGGTCATCTCGTAGGTGTAGTAAGCGTCCTGGGTCTCGACCACGATCGGGTCGCCGGGCTTCAGCTTGTTGATGTAGCGGAACGGCTCGCCGTGGGTGTTGCGATGGCCGGCGACCGCGAAGTTCCCCTGCTTCTCGGAGGGCATGGCGGTCTTCAGCTTGCCGTCGGCGTAGTGCCCGATCATGCCGCGGTCGAGGACCTTCTCCTTGTCGATGCCCTCGGCGATCGGTGCGACCACGTCCAGCTTCGGGATGTGCATGATGGCGAAACCCTGGCCGGCCTCGAAGGCACCCGGGGTGCGCTCGCCGCTCGCCCAGTCGTCCTGGATCTTGTGCGTCTCCCGGCCGGCGATCTGGTCGGCACGGACGTTCGTCCACCACAGCTGGTAGGTGACGAACAGGAGCATCAGCACACCGAAGGTGATGAACACTTCACCGACGACCCGGCTGGCGACGACGGCCGGGCTGTCCTTGGCCGCTCGGGCCGCACGCCGGGCCTCCAGCCTGGACATCGGGGCCACGGACTCGGCCGGGGCCACGGACTCGGCCGGGTCCGCCTCCGCCGTACGCGGCGGTTCGACGCGCCGCCTGCCGCGGCCCTTGGCCGCTCGCCGGCGCTCGGCCCGGCCGCCGGTGGGCACGGCTCCGGCGGCCGGGGAGTCCGGCAGCGGGCCGGACGACGGTTCCGGCACCGGAGCATCGAGGCCGGACCCGTGGCCGCCCGTCCGCGACGGGCGCCGCACATCCGCCGTCCGCAGGGCGACGGTCTCGTCGGCCCGGACCTGGGGAGCCGCAGCGGAGGCCCCGAAAGGCACAGGGCCGGAGGCCGAACCGGGCACGGGGCCGGGAGCCGCAGCGGAGGTCCGAAGTGGCACGGGATCGGGTGCCGGAGCAGGGACCCGGAACGATGTGGAACCTGGCGCCGCGGCCGTCGTCGGAGCAGAAACCGGCTGAGGGGCCGGTTCCGGCTCCCGTTGCCCGTACCAGTCCCGCTGGTACCCCTCCGGGTCGTACCACTCCCCAGGGGCCTCCTGGGGCTGCTGAGACCCCTGCTGTGCCGCTCGCGAGGGGTCCGGTCCGGTCGAACCGTCCGCCGGGGCGGTCTCGGGCCGCGGCCACGACGCCGAACGCTGCCCCGGCAAGGGGTCGTTCAGCGGGTCAGCGAGCTTCTCCACCGCCGCCTCGAACGTGCCGTCGGCCTCGTACGCTCCCTGCGCGTACGGGCCGTTCTGCCCGGCACCGGGTTCGGGACGGTGTGCGGTCACGCCGCGGCCTTGCCCACCACTGGGGCGAGCCCCACCGACCTCGCGACGGCCCCCGCGTCACCGCACTGCGCCAGCCAGTTCGCGAGCATCAGGTGGCCGTGCTCCGTGAGCACCGACTCCGGGTGGAACTGCACTCCTTCCACCGCCAGTTCACGGTGTCGCAGCCCCATGATGATCCCGTCGGCGGTCCGCGCGGTGACCTCCAGCTCGGGAGGGACCGTCGCCGGCTCCGCGGCGAGGGAGTGGTAGCGCGTCGCGGTGAACGGGGACGGAAGACCGGCGAACACGCCCTTGCCCTCGTGCAGCACGGGGGAGGTCTTGCCGTGCAGCAGCTCCGGCGCACGGTCCACCACACCGCCGTACGCGACGGCCATCGACTGCATGCCCAGGCAGACGCCGAAGACGGGGACACCGGTCCGCGCGCAGTGGTGCACCATCTCGATGCAGACACCGGCCTGCTCGGGCGTGCCGGGTCCGGGCGACAGCAGGACACCGTCGAAGCCGTCCCCGGCGTGCGCCGTGGTCACCTCGTCGTTGCGCACCACCTCGCACTCGGCGCCGAGCTGGTAGAGGTACTGGACGAGGTTGAAGACAAAGCTGTCGTAGTTGTCGACGACGAGAATGCGCGCGCTCACTGACCGGTCTCCGCTCCGCCGGTTCCTTCGCCGTCCACCGTCACGTCACCGAACGGGAGCAGGGGCTCCGCCCAGGGGAAGACGTACTGGAAGAGCGCGTAGACAGCGGCCAGGACCAGCACGAGCGAGAGAAAGCCCCTCACCCATGTGTTGCCCGGCAGATGCCGCCAGATCCAGCCGTACATGCTGTCGCCTCCGTTCGGTACGGCACCAGACTAAAGGTCCGGGGGTCGGACATGGGTCAGCTGTGGAAAGCCGCGGAACCACCGCGCGTCACCGCTGTGCGGCGGCTGTGGACGAGCGCGGCCCGGATCCCGCCTCCGGCATCGGCCGCAGAGCTATTCCACCGGCTGTGCGTAATGCAGGTCGACCGTGCCCGAGTACCCGGGAAGCGTCACCCGGTCGTCCTCGTCGACCTTCCAGCCCAGCCCGTACGCCTTCACGTACAGCTGGTAGTTCTGGATCGCCGTGGAACGGTTGAGCGCCTGCTTGAGCTCGCCGGGGTCACCCACCGCGGTGACCTTGTACGGCGGGGAGTACACCCGGCCCTGCAGGATCAGCGTGTTGCCGACGCAGCGCACCGCACTCGTGGAGATCAGCCGCTGGTCCATCACCTGGATCCCGCGGGCCCCGCCCTCCCAGAGGGCGTTCACGACGGCCTGCAGATCCTGCTGGTGGATGACCAGGTCATTGGGCTGCGGCTCGGGGTAGCCGGGGTTCGCGGTGGCGTCGGGCGGCGCGTCGTTCAGAGTGACGCTGACGGCCCCACCCGTGAGCTCCGTCGTGCCCGCGGCCTTCTCCAGCGCGTCGAGCTTCGCGTCCTCCGCCCTGGTGCTCCCGTCGTCACGCCGGGCGAGCGCGTCGATGTCCGCGCGCACCGCGGCAGTGGATTCGTCCAGCTCCGCGTTGTTCTCGCTGCGCTGCTGGATGAGGTCGGACAGCTTCAGCAGGGAGGAGTCGGTACGGATGTCCGTACCCTTGGCGGTATTGGCGCTGGTGACGAAGATGAGTCCGGCCAGTGCGAAGACGGCAGCGGTGAGGCTCTGGACCGGCCACCGGGACACATGCCGGGCCGGACCTTGGGGAGAGTCGGCAGAATTGCTCAACGTACCCTTATCTCCTTAGGCGCCACGGAAGCACTACGCTAACGGACGCCCCGGGGAGGCAGCATTCCCCCTTGCGCCCCGGCGCCAGCCACAGATCCCTGCGCGGTCACGCAGCGCATCGACAGGAGAGTCCCTCGTGCCGAAGTCACGTATCCGCAAGAAGGCAGACTTCACGCCTCCGCCGGAGAGGCAGTCCACCAACATAAAGCTGACCAACCGGAGTTGGGTGGCGCCGGTGATGCTGGCGCTCTTCCTCATCGGTCTGGCCTGGATCGTGGTCTTCTATGTGACCGAGGGCGATCTGCCGATCGATGCCCTGGGCAACTGGAACATCGTGGTGGGCTTCGGCTTCATCGCGGGCGGCTTCGGCGTCTCCACGCAGTGGAAGTAGCCCTGCGCTCACTCCTCCCCTGAGTTACCCACAGAGTTATCCACAGACAGGGGAAAAGGTCGGACGATCTGTGGATAACTTCCTTCGCGGTTGACGCCGGTGTGACTGCACACTCTCGCATCGCGCGACAGAATGCCCCTTGTCCTGACTGGAAAAACCCAGTTCAGCGACAAGGGGCACACCTGTTCCCCACGCCATGCACAAGATCCGACACGTTCTGTGGACAACTCAACCCTCGGAGCGCCGCATTCCGCTCAGGCGAGGGCTGCACTCCTGGCGAGAACGATCACGACGACCGTCACCAGGACGAGCGCACAGGCCCCGTACTGTACGAGGTTCCGCCGCTCACGCGGCGCGTGCACCATGGCGATCGCGATCAGGGCACCCGCGACCAGGCCGCCGATGTGTGCCTGCCAGGCGATCGCACCCCACGGGTTGAAGGTGAAGATCAGGTTCACCACGAGGAGCGCGATCAGGGGCCGCATGTCGTAGTTCATCCGGCGCATCAGAACCGCCGTGGCGCCCAGCAGCCCGAAGACGGCGCCGGAAGCACCGAGCGAGCCCTGAGCCGGGTCGGCGATCCAGTACGTGAGGGCGCTGCCCGCCAGCCCCGAGAGCACGTACAGCAGCAGGTAGCGGACCCGCCCCAGCGCGGCTTCCAAAGGCCCGCCGAGCCACCACAGGCCCAGCATGTTGAAGGCGATGTGCCACACCTCCTGGTGCAGGAACATCGACGTCACCAGGCGATACCACTGGCCCTCGGCCACACCTTCGAGGCCGGACGGCTGATTCCCCGTGTAGGCACGGCCGAAGAGCAGAAGATCGTCGATCAGAGGGCGCCCGGCGACCGAGACGGCGATGAACACCGCGAGGTTCAGCCCGATCAGGATCTTGGTCACCAGCCGGGGGTCACTCGCGACGGTGCCGCCCGCCAGGGTGCGCGGCCGGCTCGCCGCCGGATGGTGACCCGTACCGGAGCCCTCCCGGACACAGTCCGGACACTGGAACCCCACCGAGGCGTCGATCATGCAGTCGGTGCAGATCGGGCGATCGCAGCGGACGCAGCGGATCCCCGTCTCCCGGCCCGGATGCCTGTAACACGTGGCCGGACCGTCCGCGGCAGCGGACACGTCACGGTCTTCCGGTGGCTGCTGCTCCATCGGTCAGGGCCCCTTCGGTCCTCGTCCGTGAAGGCGGCGCACCTGCGTCCGCCCCGCTCGCCTGTTATGTAACAGTACGGACGAACGGGGCATTAGGTTCCCGGGAGTCCGGGGCCGACAGGACCCGGTGCCGGCCGCCGGCGGGCCAGGGGCCGACGACGCCCCGGCCGGGGGCCGGTGCATTCCGACGACGCCGAGGTGAGGGCCGACGGTCCCGGCGACGCCGCACAGGGCTCCGGCGGCCTCATGGCGTCGGCACGGACGTCAGCGGGTCTCGATGGCGACCGACTCGATCACCACGTCCTGCAGCGGACGGTGCGTGCGCGGGTTGGTTGCGGCCGCCGCGATGGCGTCCACGACCTTCCGGCCCGCGTCGTCGGCGACCTCACCGAAGATCGTGTGCTTGCCGGTCAGCCACGCCGTGGGTGAAACGGTCAGGAAGAACTGCGAGCCGTTGGTGCGCGGACCCGCGTTGGCCATCGCCAGCAGGTACGGCTTGGTGAAGGCGAGGTCCGGGTGGAACTCGTCGCCGAACTCGTACCCCGGGCCGCCCGTGCCGTTGCCCAGCGGGTCGCCGCCCTGGATCATGAAGCCGCTGATGACGCGGTGGAAGACAGTGCCGTCGTACAGCTTGTCCGTGGACTTCTGGCCGGTCGCCGGGTTGGTCCACTCACGCTCGCCCCGGGCGAGCTCGACGAAGTTCTTGACCGTCTTGGGCGCGTGGTTCGGCAGGAGCCGGATCTCGATGTCGCCCTGGCTGGTCTTCAAGGTGGCGTAAAGCTGCTCGGCCACGGTCTGCCTTCCGTAAGTCTTCGCTGACGACCACCGATCCTCGCACGGAGCACCACCTCCGCCCCCGGTCACCGCCCCAAGAACGGGCGGCACTCACCGTGTTGCCCGCTTTCCTGCATCTTTCCCACACTTCCTGCGGGACAAATGCGGCCAAGCGCGTGGCGCCACGGCGCGTACCGACACGAACCGTGGCATCGTCGTGCGCGCGCCCCCCTTGCACCGCTTTGCCTGAGAATGCCGTTCGTGACCCGGATGCCCGTCCCATCTGGCGCTCAAGACCTCAGCAGGCATGATTTCGAACTGGGTGGATAGGCGGAGTACCTACCCGCCACCAAGGAGGAGGATCCCGTGACCCGCATCGACAGCGTGCGCGCCGCAACCTACTCGGCGAAGGACAGCGCGCAGCACGCCGCGGAAGTGGTGGCGCCCTACGCCGACACGGCCAAGGAACAGGCCGCGCACTACGCGCAGGAGGCTCGGGCACTGCTCGCGCCCAGGGTGTCGAAGGCAGCCGCGCAGGCCCGCGTCCAGTACGGCGCGCATCTCGCGCCCCGCATCGAGCAGGCACGTACCCATGTGCCGCCCAAGGTCGACGAGGCCGCGCACCGCGCTGCCGTCCGCACACGTCAGGCCGCCCGGAGCGCCGCCGACTACACCGTGCCGCGCGTCGAGCACGCGGTGGCGGCTGCCCAGCCCATGGCCGAACAGGCCACCGCCCGCAGCGCCGCCGCGCTGGCCGCACTGCGCGGCCAGGTGACGGCCAAGGAGATCCAGAAGCTCGTCCGCAAGCACGAGCGGCGTGCCAGGGCCGGCCGTGTGGCCAAGGGGGCCCTCGTCCTGGGCGCTCTCGCGGGCGGCGCCTTCGCCGCCTGGAAGTGGTGGGACAAGCAGGCCAACCCCGACTGGCTGGTCGAGCCGCCTGCCCCCACCGAGGTGGCCGACGACCGCGCTCCCCTGACGTCGGTCGACGGCAGCGGTTCGGCCGTGCTCGACCCCGAGGTCCGTGCCAAGCAGGACGAGGACGACGCCGGGGCGGACACGGCGGAAGGCAGCGACCGCGACGAACGCCGCTGAGCGCACCGCGGACAGGAGGGCGCCGGAAGACCACGGTCTTCCGGCGCCCTCCTGTGTCGTGTGCGCCGGGCCCTCGCCCGGCAGCGCACGGTTCGGGGACGATGCTTCGAAGCCCCGCCGTACATGCCGCCCGGTTCGGTGAGGTGGAGCCCGCGTACGACGCGCGACGCCTCGCAGGGGTACGCAGCGGCAGACGCCGCGGATCTGCCCCTGCCCGACAGCACGGTCACGGAGGAGCCCGACGCCTCCGGGCCCGGGCGGGTGCCTCAGGCGGCGGCCAGAATGTCCCGCTCACGGAACGGGCCTGTCCAGCCGCCCGGGGAGGCCGACGGCACCCGGCTGTGCGTCGCCCGCCCGGAGCCGGAGCCGCCCGCCCGCCCGGGCCCGAGCCGCCCGCCGGAGGGAGCACGGGAAGTACCTGAGGGAAGCAGTCCCGGCCCCGGCCGCCCCGGGCACCCTCGCGCCACGCAAAACACCCCTGACCTGCTGAAACACAGGTCAGGGGTGTGGATTGTGGAGCCTAGGAGATTCGAACTCCTGACATCTGCCTTGCAAAGGCAGCGCTCTACCAACTGAGCTAAGGCCCCGGGAAAAACCGACAGTACCGGACACATCCGTGCCGCGGCCTCCGTCGCACAACAGAGTACCGGGTGACCCCCTGAATCTTGCAAAAGGATTGGGACTCCCGGTCCGCAACCGCTCTCCGTAAGATGCACGACGAGGTTCGCAGCAGCGAAGCCGCAGCGAAGGGGAGACGCAATGGACGCAGCGCAGCAAGAGGCGACGGCTAGAGCCCGGGAGCTCCAGCGCAGCTGGTACGGAGAGCCGCTGGGGGCGCTCTTCCGCAGGCTGATCGACGATCTCGGCCTGAACCAGGCCCGGCTCGCCGCGGTGCTCGGGCTGTCCGCGCCCATGCTGTCCCAGCTGATGAGCGGCCAGCGGGCCAAGATCGGCAATCCTGCGGTCGTCCAGCGCGTCCAGGCCCTCCAGGAGCTCGCCGGACAGGTGGCGGACGGCAGTGCCAGCGCGGGAGAGGCCACGGACCGGATGGAAGAGATCAAGAAGTCCCAGGGCGGTTCGGTCCTGACCAGCACCGGCCAGACGTCCGCCACCGGCGGGGCTCCCACGGTCCGGCGCGTGGTCCGCGAGATCCAGTCGCTGCTCCGGTCGGTCTCCGCCGCCGGCGACATCATCGACGCCGCGGACTCCCTCGCCCCGACCCACCCCGAACTGGCAGAGTTTCTCCGGGTGTACGGAGCGGGACGCACCGCGGACGCGGTCGCACACTACGAAGGACACCAGAGCTAGAGAGGTCCCGGGATCCCGGGACGAGGGGCCCTGTCCTGCAGGGCCCTGGCAGTATCCCGTCGGCCGGGGCACGGGCCGAAACCGGAACGGGGAGCGGGCGCAGCGCAATGGGTGAGGTATTCGCTGGTCGGTACGAGCTGATCGATCCGATCGGACGGGGTGGGGTCGGCGCCGTCTGGCGCGCCTGGGACCACCGGCGCCGCAGGTACGTGGCGGCCAAGGTCCTGCAGCAGAGCGACGCGCACACGCTGCTGCGCTTCGTCCGCGAGCAGGCCCTGCGGATCGAGCATCCGCACGTCCTGGCTCCCGCCAGCTGGGCGGCCGACGACGACAAGGTCCTGTTCACGATGGACTTGGTCAGCGGCGGATCGCTGGCCCATGTCATCGGCGACTACGGACCGCTGCCCCCGCGATTCGTCTGCCTCCTGCTGGACCAACTGCTGTCCGGGCTCTCCACGGTGCACGCCGAGGGCGTCGTGCACCGTGACATCAAGCCCGCCAACATCCTGATGGAGGCCACCGGATCGGGCCGTCCGCACCTGCGGCTCTCCGACTTCGGCATCTCGATGCGCAAGGGCGAGCCCCGTCTGACCGAGACCAACTACGTCGTCGGTACGCCCGGTTACTTCGCCCCCGAGCAGATGATGGGCGCGGAACCCGACTTCCCCGCAGACCTGTTCGCCGTCGGTCTCGTCGCGCTCTACCTGCTGCAGGGTCAGAAACCCGATGCCCAGGCGCTCATCGAGTACTTCGCCGCGCACGGCACCCCGGGTGCTCCGCAGGGCGTACCGGAGCCTTTGTGGCAGGTCCTCGCCGGGCTGCTGCAGCCGGACGCGCAGGCCCGCTTCCGGACGGCCACGGGTGCGCGCAAGGCTTTGGCCGCCGCCGTCGAGATGCTGCCGGATCCCGGCCCGGACGAGGAGCCGGTGGAGGTCTTCGACCAGATCGGACCACTGCCCGCCGGATTCGGCCCCGACGGCCCCGTACAGGCCCACCAACCACCCGTACAGGCTTTCGGCGCCGCACATACGCCTCAGCCGCCACAGCAGCCCCTGAGCGCCGGGCAGCAGCCGTACGCCCCGTCGCCACCGCCGCCCTCGTCGATGTCGGAGACGGGCAGCTTCCACCTCGCTCCGCCCCCGCAGCCCGTGCCGCTGCCCCTGGCTCCGCAGGCCGCGGCCCCGGCGCAGACGTCCCCGGCTCACACGGCCCCGCCTTTCGCCGCCGCCTCGCCGGGCCCCGACCAGGCCACCACGGCCGCCGTGGGGCACGGGGCGGCGCCCACCCGCGCCTACACGTCCCAGCACCCGCAGGCGCCCCACCCCGCGGGGGTCGTCACGCCCCCGGCCTCCGCCGCGCACGCGTCGCCCCGTACGCGCCCGGGACCGCCCCCGAAGGTCGCGGTCCCGGTGCTGATCGTGGCTCTGATCTGCTTCGCCGTGGGCATCTGGGCGCTCACCCAGACCTGACCGGCGCGGCCCCGCCGGGCGGGGTCACCAGGTCTGGGGCGGACCGCCGAACGGGGGCGGGCCGCCGGCGCCCGGCGGTACGGGGGCGCTGCCGGCCCGGCGCCTGGCCAGCAGCGTCCACATCCCGAGTCCGAGCACCAGCACGGCTCCCGACCCGATTCCAGCAGCGGCCACCACCTTCATGGTGTCGCTCTTGCCGGCCTCGGGCGCGCTCTGACCGTTCTTGGCCATGTCCCTGTCGGCGTCGGACACCCCGAAGATCCCGGCATCCCCCTGGTAGGGCGTCCGGCCGGCCTCGTCGACGACGTTCACCTTGAGCGTCAGCCCGACAGGCGTGTCCCCGTAGTGCTCCGCGACCTTCGGACTCAGCGTCACCGAGAGGTAGTACCAGCCGGCGAAGCGCATGGCGCCGACGGCCGAGGCCGAGGCGTAGCGGTTCTCGTACGCCACCGGCGGCAGCGGGTCCAGGGCGACGGATGTGGGCTTCCCGGCGTAGGAGAGTGTCGCGTCGTCGACGTGGCCGAGCGCCGGGTTGTCCAGCGACACCGCCAAGGCGTTGCCGAGGAACTCGTCCGACGCGTTGTTGTTGCTGAGCGCGGCCGTCGCGAAGATCCGCTGACCCCAGTCCACCGGAACCCGGTAGAAGCGCGTCCGGCCGGGTGCGATCGTGTCCACCCACTCGCCGGTCTCCAGGCTGGTGGCGTCGTAGTAGCTACTGCCCCCGGTCCGCTTCTGCTTCCCGGAAGGCGGGGCCGGCGAGGCGGAGGGCCAGTTCTCCGGCGCCTCGGTGGGCGGTGCCTCACCTTTCGCGAGAGCCGGTTCCGTCTCGAACCGCAGCTCCAGGTCCCACTCGTCCGCAGCCGACGTGGCCTTGCTCTCCCGCTCGATCAGGACGTTGTAGGCGCCTTCCGCGCGGCACGTGGTGCTGTCCTTCTCCACGGTGCGGTACGCGTACGCGGCGATCGGGCGCGGGAACTCCGCGGACTCGAAGATCGCGTCCTCGGAGCTGCACTGCGAGTCGTTGAGATCCCGGACGCTGACCGTGATGCCGTCCCCGTAGGCGACCTTCCCGTCCTTCCTCGGCACGACCACCGCGGAGACGTACGCGTTGGTCCTGTCGTCGAGATCCAGACGGTAGTAGAGCTTCTGGTCCGCCTTGATCGAGCTCCTGTAGACCGATCCGGGCTTCAGCTCCGACGCGTCGGCATTCGTCTCCGTCCCCTGTACCGCGGTGGCCGCGGGGTCGAAGGTGTAGGCCCCCGGGCCGTCGGCCGCGTGCGCCTGTCCCGGCAGCACCGCCACCGCGCACATCGCCGCGAGCGACGCCAGCGCCACCCGGCCCCTGTTGCGCTGCCTGTTCACGCGCTTCCCCTCGTCGTCTGCGTGCCGCCCCTGCGACGGCTGCGTACGCACACGAGCCCCGCGATCAAGGCGGCCACTGCTCCCGCTCCGACAGCGGTCGCGATGCCGGACCATCCTGCCCCGCGCATACCGCTGCTGTCTGCGGCCACAGCCGAACCACGGCTATTGCCCTGCTTCGCACCATGGGTGTTCCACTTCAGGGCGGAGGCTCCGTGCCGGACCCCCGCAGAGGCGTCCCGGAGGGCGGCCACCCGCAGCACCACGCCGATCTGCGGGTTCTCGGCGATCCCGGCCACCCTCGCCCTCAGGGTCACCGCGATGCGGCGGCCCTCACGTGTGTGCCGGACGGACCGCGGAGCCCGATGGCGTGGCAGTCGGTCCGAGCAACGGGCCCCATCCGATCGGGAGGGCCGCGAGCCGACCGTCATAGGTCGCGTCCGGGCTGAACCCGCCGCCGTCGACCGGGAACCGGACGGGGGCGGTGAGGTGTGCCGACCGTACGGGCGGGTGGAGGGAGCGCCCCGCACCGTGGGCTCGTCGGTGAACTCCGCCGCGTAGCGGACCTGCTGCCCCCGCCACCGCCAGGCCGGGACCTCGCACCAGAGGGGCAGCTTCCCGCGGGTCATGGGCCCCGTCGTCGCACCACGGCGACGCATCGCCGCCCTCGTCCGCGCCCTCGCCGAAGCCCTCTCATTCCAGCCACTTCGCTCACGCAACCCAGTGATTTGCTTGGGCGAACTCACGGGTGCAGCCGTCACGGTCCCGCAACAGCGCTCCGGACAACGAAAAGCCCCGGCCGCTCAGCGGCCGGGGCTCATAACAGACTGTTCCGTCTCACACACCCGAACCTGCGGGCACGGAGTCGGTCGCCTCCGTCCACAGATCCTGCTCGGCGCGATCCGCCTGGATCTGGCGGTACACGAGGAGCCCGCCGATGGCGGCCAGTGCGACCAGGAGAAGCTTCTTCACCGCGCGACCTCGTCTTTCCTTGGCGTAAGGGACTTCTGCCGCCCGACTATACACACCGACCGATACCGATCGGTGACCTCCCCGGGGCCTCCCCGGGGCCTCGCGCTGCCCCTCGCCGGTGCCGCCCTCCACCCCGGATCAGCTCGTCCTGGCCGGTTGAACCATAAGAGTGGTGTTCATCGGAAGATCGCCGCAGCGGGGGCGTCGGTCCCGGATTCCGCCGGTCATCTCCACATAGTCGGAAAGGTAAGCAAACAGGACCACCTGAAAGCGAGGGGCCATGAGCACCTGCAGGATCAAGAGCGTCTGGACCGCCTTCATCACCGCCTTCTTCGCACTTCTCGCGTCGCTGGGCCTCGTCACCGCCCAGGCCACGGCGGCGGAGCCGGCGACCACGCCCCAGGATCACATGGGCGCGACCGCGGCAACCGCAACCACTCCCTCGGTGCGATGGGCCCTTCCGCGTGACAGCGCGCTCCCACCCACGATGAAGCAGCGCATCCACGCCGAGGCCCACGGCTCCTCGCCGACCGCCCGGCAGCTGTCCGCCGACACGACCGAAACCGCGACTGCATCCGCGACCGCGACGAACAGCACCCGCTCCACCCACGACGGCACCCCGGCCGGGGACTCGTCCCCGCTGCCGCCCTGAACACCCCGAGAGCACCTCGGCCGACGTGCAGGCCCCTGGTCCGGTTCACACCGGCGGGGGCCTTTTCCATGCCCGGCACCGCCCCCTGAGCCACCCTCGGGGCAGCATGGGGGCACGCACGCCGGACAAGCGGCACAGTCCTGTCCCGGACATGGGCCGGGGCCAGGACGGGCAAGGACGTCACACGAACCCGCAGCCCTTGGTCCGGCCCCGAGCGTCCCCACGGGAGTCCCCCGTGGACAGCCCCGGTCCGCACGGACCGAGCGGCTTCGCCCGGGTCGGGGAGGCCGTGCCCGTACTCACCGGGCCTCCGGAGGACTCACTCAGCGGCTGATGTCGGCCGAGTACGCCGAAGACCCCCAGCCATGATCGACTGGGGGTCTTCTCGCAAGTGGGGCTAACAGGATTTGAACCTGTGGCCTCATCCTTATCAGGGATGCGCTCTAACCAACTGAGCTATAGCCCCGCCGCGCTGCTGCGCTGACTTCTGAAGATTAGCGCACGTCGGGGCCAGTCCCAAAATCGATACCTGGTGTCCTACTCGTCCTCGGCCAGAGTGAGCTCGACGCCACCCACGAAGCCGGCCGACAAGTTGTAGATGAACGCGCCCAGCGTGGCCAGCGCGGTGGCCAGCACCACATCGATCACCGCGATGACCGACGTGAAGATGAGGACGCGCGGCAGCGACAGGAACGACTGCAGATCGAAGCCGTTGCTCTCGTTCGAGCCGGTGGCCTCGCTGATCGTGCCGCCGACGGTGTCGAAGACACCCATCGCGTCCATCACCATCCACAGAACGGCGGACGCCACGACCGTGCAGATGCCGAGCGCGATGGACAGCAGGAAGCTGACCTTCATCACCGACCACGGATCAGCCTTCGCCACCCGCAGCCGCGCCTTACGGGTACGCGGAGTGGTCCGCGCCCCCGTCCGGGGCAACCGGGTCGCCTGTACGCCGCCCACGCCCTGTGCTCCGCCCTGTGTGCCGCCACCCTGCGTACCGCCCGCGGGGGACGGATACGCCTGAGGCGGGTGGTAGGGCCCCGCCTTGCCCGTTGCAGGCTCCCGCTCACCGGGCAACGGCCCGGTCGCGTACCCCTCGTACTGGGGCTGAGGTCCCCGAGTGTCCGTCACAGTGCCCCCTTGGGAGTCCGTGGCAGAGCCACGGGCACCGTTCGCTCCAGCTCCGGAAGCGGCCGAATCGGCGCCCTTGGCTCCACTCACGCTCTACTCCTCGTGCTCCCCGGCCGAGGGCTCCGTGCCCTCGACTGCGCCCTCGACCACGCTCGTGGCTTGGGCCTCGACCGTGCTGCCTTCGGCCTCGTCGGTCCCGTCGACCTCTTCGGCCTCGCGACCGGCCTCGGCGTTGCGCGCGATGCCGACGACGGCATCCCGCTTGCCCAGATTGATCAGTTGGACGCCCATGGTGTCACGGCCCGTCTCCCTGACTTCATTGACTCGCGTACGAATCACACCACCGCCGAGCGTGATGGCGAGGATCTCGTCCGTCTCCTCCACCACCAGCGCGCCGACGAGTGTTCCCCGGTCCTCCACGATCTTCGCGGCCTTGATGCCCAGACCGCCACGACCCTGGACGCGGTACTCGTCGACAACGGTCCGCTTCGCGTAACCGCCGTCGGTGGCAGTGAACACGAACGTACCGGGGCGGACAACATTCATCGAGAGCAGCTCGTCGCCCTCGCGGAAACTCATGCCCTTCACGCCCGAAGTCGCACGGCCCATCGGGCGCAGCGCGTCGTCCGTCGCGGTGAACCTGATCGACTGGGCCTTCCTGCTGATGAGCAGCAGGTCGTCCTCCGCCGACACGAGCTCCGCACCGATCAGCTCGTCGTCCGCGCCGCTCTCCGTCTCCCGGAGGTTGATCGCGATGACACCACCGGAGCGCGGCGAGTCGTAGTCCTTCAGCGATGTCTTCTTCACCAGGCCGCCCTTGGTGGCGAGGATCAGGTAGGGAGCCGCCTCGTAGTCACGGATCGCCAGGATCTGCGCGATCTGCTCGTCGGGCTGGAACGCCAGCAGGTTCGCCACGTGCTGACCACGGGCATCCCGGCCGGCATCCGGCAGCTCGTACGCCTTCGCCCGGTACACCCGGCCCTTGTTCGTGAAGAACAGCAGCCAGTGGTGCGTCGTGGACACGAAGAAGTGGTCGACGATGTCGTCTTCCTTGAGCTTCGTACCGCGTACGCCCTTGCCGCCGCGCTTCTGCGAGCGGTAGTCGTCCGTCTTCGTGCGCTTCACATAGCCGCCGCGGGAGATCGTGACGACGATGTCCTCCTCGGCGATCAGGTCCTCGATGGACATGTCGCCGTCGAAGGGCACCAGCTTCGAACGCCGGTCGTCACCGAACTTGTCGACGATCGCCGCCAGCTCCTCGCTGACGATCTGCCGCTGCCGCTCGGGCGACACCAGGATCGCGTTGTACTCGTTGATCTTCGCCTGCAGCTCGTCGTGCTCGGCGGTGATCTTCTGGTGCTCCAGTGCGGCCAGCCGGCGCAGCTGCATCTCCAGGATCGCGTTCGCCTGGATCTCGTCGATCTCCAGGAGGCCCATCAGGCCCTCGCGTGCGATCTCCACGGTGTTGCTGCGGCGGATGAGTGCGATGACCTCGTCGATCGCGTCCAGGGCCTTGAGCAGGCCGCGCAGGATGTGCGCCCGCTCCTCGGCCTTGCGCAGCCGGAACTTCGTGCGCCGGACGATGACCTCGATCTGGTGGGTCACCCAGTGCCGGATGAACGCGTCGATCGACAGCGTGCGCGGCACCCCGTCGACGAGCGCCAGCATGTTCGCGCCGAAGTTCGTCTGCAGGTCGGTGTGCTTGTAGAGGTTGTTCAGCACGACCTTGGCGACCGCGTCACGCTTCAGCACGACGACCAGGCGCTGCCCCGTACGCGAGGACGTCTCGTCCCGGACGTCCGCGATCCCACCGACCTTGCCGTCCTTCACCAGGTCGGCGATCTTCTGCGCGAGGTTGTCGGGGTTGGTCTGGTACGGGAGCTCCGTGACCACCAGGCACTGACGGCCCTGGATCTCCTCCACCGCCACGACCGCGCGCATCGTGATGGAGCCACGGCCCGTGCGGTACGCCTCCTCGATGCCCTTGCGGCCCACGACAAGTGCGCCCGTCGGGAAGTCCGGGCCCTTGATGCGTTCGAGCAGGGCGTCCAGGAGCTCCTCGTGCGAAGCCTCCGGGTGCTCCAGGTACCACTGCGCACCGGCCGCGACCTCGCGGAGGTTGTGCGGCGGGATGTTGGTGGCCATACCGACGGCGATACCCGCGGAACCGTTGATCAGCAGGTTCGGGAAGCGCGCCGGGAGAACCACCGGTTCCTGGTTGCGGCCGTCGTAGTTGTCCTTGAAATCGACGGTCTCCTCGTCGATGTCACGGACCATCTCCATGGACAGCGGCATCATCTTGCACTCGGTGTACCGCATCGCCGCGGCCGGGTCGTTGCCCGGGGAACCGAAGTTGCCGTTGGAGTCCACCAGCGGCATGCGCATCGACCAGTGCTGCGCCAGTCGCACCAGCGCGTCATAGATCGAGGAGTCGCCGTGCGGGTGGTAGGTACCCATGACGTCACCGACGACGCGGGCGCACTTGTAGAAGCCCTTCTCGGGCCGGTAGCCGCCGTCGTACATCGCGTACAGCACCCGGCGGTGGACGGGCTTCAGGCCGTCCCTCACGTCGGGCAGGGCACGCGACACGATGACGGACATCGCGTAGTCGAGGTAGGAGCGCTGCATCTCCGTCTCGAGCCCCACGGGCTCGACACGCATGCCCACGCCCGCGGCTGCGGGCACCTCTTCAGGGGTCACAGGGGTGTTCTCGTCGGCCATTGCTGGTCAAAGTCCTTTCGAGCTGCGGCTTGCTTGTACGGCCGACTCAGATGTCGAGGAAGCGGACGTCCTTGGCGTTGCGCTGGATGAACGAGCGCCGCGCCTCGACGTCCTCACCCATCAGCACCGAGAACAGGTCGTCGGCCTGCGCCGCGTCGTCCAGCGTGACCTGGCCGAGGACCCGGTGGTCCACGTCCATGGTCGTGATGCGCAGCTCCTCGGCGTTCATCTCACCGAGACCCTTGAAGCGCTGGATCGAGTCTTCCTTGATCCGCTTGCCGTTCTGCTTGCCGAGCGCCACCAGGGCGTCGCGCTCCCGGTCGGAGTACGCGTACTCGAAGTCGTCCCGGCCCCACTTGATCTTGTAGAGCGGCGGGCGGGAGAGGTACACGTGCCCGGACTCGACCAGCGGCCGCATGAACCGGAACAGGAACGTCAGCAGCAGGGTGTTGATGTGCTGGCCGTCGACGTCGGCGTCCGCCATCAGAATGATCTTGTGATAGCGGAGCTTCTCGATGTCGAAGTCCTCGTGGACCCCGGTACCGAAGGCCGAGATCAGCGCCTGTACCTCGGTGTTCTGCAGGATCTTGTCGATCCTGGCCTTCTCGACGTTCAGGATCTTGCCGCGGATGGGCAGGATCGCCTGGTACATAGGGTTACGGCCGGACTTGGCCGAACCACCGGCGGAGTCACCCTCGACGATGAAGATCTCGCACTTGGTGGGGTCGTTCGACTGGCAGTCGCTCAGCTTGCCGGGCAGCGAGGCGCTCTCCAGCAGCCCCTTGCGCCGGGTCAGGTCGCGCGCCTTGCGGGCCGCGACACGCGCCGTGGAGGCCGCGATGCCCTTGCGGATGATGTCCGCGGCCTCGTTGGGGTTCCGGTCGAACCAGTCCGTCAGCTGCTCGTGGACGACCTTCTGCACGAAGGTCTTGGCCTCCGTGTTGCCCAGCTTGGTCTTCGTCTGGCCCTCGAACTGCGGCTCGCCCAGCTTCACCGAGATGATCGCGGTGAGGCCCTCGCGGACGTCCTCGCCGGTGAGGTTGTCGTCCTTCTCGCGCAGCAGCTTCTTGTCGCGCGCGTACCGGTTGACCAGGGAGGTCAGCGCCGCACGGAAGCCCTCCTCGTGCGTACCCCCCTCATGCGTGTGGATCGCGTTGGCGAAGGAGTAGACCCCTTCGGTGTACTGCGTGTTCCACTGCATGGCGATCTCGGCCGAGAGGAGACGCTCCTTGTCCTCGGCCTCG
The DNA here is from genome assembly GCF_036345975.1 of Streptomyces clavifer. Lineage (NCBI taxonomy): Bacteria > Bacillati > Actinomycetota > Actinomycetes > Kitasatosporales > Streptomycetaceae > Streptomyces > Streptomyces clavifer. Next base: position 3,773,347 of record NZ_CP107793.1, read on the forward strand.
ATGTCGATCACCGACTGGTGGATGACGTCGCCCTTGCGGGAGTTGAGGTACTTGACGAAGTCGACGATGCCGTTCTCGTAGTGGTACGTGACCGACCGGGTCGTCTCCTCCTCGGGAACCTCGACGGCCTCCGCGCTGTCCGCGCCCGCCGTCGCCTTCGCCGACTCGCGCTCGTCGGTCAGCTTGAGGGTGAGGCCCTTGTTGAGGAACGCCATCTCCTGGAAGCGGCGCGAGAGGGTCTCGAAGGAGTACTCGGTGGTCTCGAAGATGTCCCCGTCGGCCCAGAAGGTGACGGTCGTACCGGTCTCGTCGGTGGCCTCGTGACGGGCCAGCGGCGCGGTCGGGACGCCGAGCTTGTAGTCCTGGGTCCAGCGGTAGCCGTCCGTCCTGACCTCGACGGCCACCCGGGTGGACAGCGCGTTGACGACGGACACGCCGACACCGTGCAGACCGCCGGAGACGGCGTAGCCGCCGCCGCCGAACTTGCCGCCGGCGTGCAGCACGGTGAGGACGACCTCGACGGCCGGCTTGCCTTCGGACGGCACGATGCCGACCGGGATGCCCCGGCCGTTGTCGATGACGCGCACTCCGCCGTCGGCGAGGATCGTGACGTCGATCGTGTCCGCGTGGCCGGCCATCGCCTCGTCGACCGAGTTGTCGACCACCTCTTGCACGAGGTGGTGGAGGCCGCGCTCACCGGTGGAACCGATGTACATACCGGGTCGCTTGCGGACCGCGTCCAGGCCCTCGAGGACCGTGATGGCGTTGGCGTCGTACGAGGCGGTGACCTCGCCGGACTCACCGGCTGTGGACGGGTTGTTCTCGTTGGGGTTGCCGGAATCGGCCACGAAGCGCCCTTTCTGGCACAGCACAGGCCGTCTCCGGGCAGGCGGGAGCGGCTGCGTCGTTCGGCTTGTATCGACGACTCCCGCACGGAAGCGGGATTGTCCGTCAGTCTACCGGTAGCGCCGACATGAATGGGTGTTTGCGGGTACCTGAGTACGCATGTGCCGCCCTGAATGAGCGGCTGACGACTCCCCATATTCGGGAAGGGGCTCTGAGAGGCTCACGAGGGCATTGAGCGCTTCGGCCTGTCAACCTCCCGCTACGGTGAGGGACGCCTCATCCCGGCACCCCGAAGGGAATCGATGGATAAGCCACATAACGGAAGGGCCACACCGGTCCCGAAGCGGGACACAGGGGAAACCGAGGTACATCGCACCACCCCGCGCCGGGGCGGGCCCGCGGGGTTCCGGAACAGCAAAAGGCCAGCTCAGCCGTAGGTGTCCCCGGGGCCTCTGCTTCCGGGGGTGCGCAGGGGACCGAACCTTCGCTCCGGGCCTCCGGGCCCCAGCACCTTGATCATGCGTACCGTGCCGTGCCCCAGGTCCGTGTTCAGCCGGGCCACCAGCTGCGGCGCCAGCAGACGCAGCTGCGTCGCCCACGCCGTCGAATCGCACTGCACCGTCAGAATCCGCTCGGCCGGATCCTCGTCGTACCGCAGCGGCACACAGTGTCTGGCCAGATCGTCCCCGACGATCTGCGGCCACCGGCCCATCACGCCGCCCACCGCCGCCGGGGTCTCCCAGCCACGCTCGGTGATCAGCCGGTTGATCGCCGACCCCAGGGCCAGCGGATCGCGCCCGTCGGAGCGCGCACCGGACCGCAGGCCACCGCCCCGCCTGGCCTGTTTCTTCTGCTGGACCGCGGCGCCCCGGGCCCTGGCCTGCTCCTTCGCCGCACGCAGCGCCACCCGCGCGAGGTCGACGCCCGACGCCTCGGGCTGTTTCGCCGCCCCGGGCACCGCGTCCGACGGCTCCTTGCTCGCTCTCGTACCGCTCACAGCCGCTCCACCGCCCCCGCGGACACCGCGTAGCGTGCGCCCGCCAGTACCCCAGGGACGTCGTCGTCCACCGCGGCCGTCACCAGCACCTGCTCACCCGGCGCCACCAGCTCCGCCAGCCGTTCACGGCGGCGCGCGTCCAGCTCGGCGAACACGTCGTCCAGCACGAGCACCGGCTCGTTGCCCTCGGTCCGCAGCAGGTCGTACGAGGCCAGTCGCAGTGCCAGCGCGTAGGACCAGGACTCGCCGTGGCTCGCGTACCCCTTGGCCGGCATACCGCGCAGTCCCAGCACCAGATCGTCGCGGTGCGGGCCGACCAGCGTCACACCCCGTTCGATCTCCTGCTTGCGAGCCTCGGCGAGCGCCGCCATCACCTGCTCGTACAGCTCCTCGCGGGTGCGCGCCTGCTCGGTCCCGGCACCGACCGAGCTGCGGTACTCCAGGGTGACCGGGCCACCGCCCGGTGCGACGTCCGCGTACGCCTTGTCGGCGAGCGGCTGCAGTGTCGCGACCAGGTCCAGACGCTGAGCGAGCAGCTCCGCACCGACGCGGCCCAGGTGCTGGTCCCACACGTCCAGGGTGGACAGGTCCATCGACCTGCCCCCGTGCCGGCGGGCCATCGCCGCGGACTTGAGCAGGGTGTTGCGCTGCTTCAGCACCCGTTCGTAGTCGGACCGGACGCCCGCCATCCTCGGCGAACGCGCCGTGATCAGCTCGTCCAGGAAGCGTCTGCGCTCGCCGGGGTCGCCCTTCACCAGGGCGAGGTCCTCGGGAGCGAAGAGCACCGTTCGTACGATCCCCAGGACGTCACGTGGTTTGACCTGGGAGGACCTGTTGATGCGGGCCCGATTGGCACGGCCCGGGTTGAGCTCGAGCTCGATCAGCTGGGACCGCTCGCCCTGCGTGACCGCGGCCCGGACGACCGCACGCTCCGCGCCCATCCGCACCAGTGGGGCGTCGGACGACACCCGGTGGCTGCCGAGCGTCGCGAGATAGCCGATCGCCTCGACCAGATTGGTCTTGCCCTGGCCGTTGGCGCCCGTGAACGCGGTGACGCCCGGGTCGAGAGGGACCTCGACCCGGGCGTACGAGCGGAAGTCGGCCAGCGAGAGATGCGTGACGTGCATGTTCGCCGACCTTCCCGCCTTCGTGTTCCGCGTTGTACCGCGCTGCTGCTTACTTCTTGTTCTCCACCGCGTGGCCGCCGAACTGGTTGCGCAGTGCGGCGATCATCTTCATCTGCGGGGAGTCGTCCTGCCGCGAGGCGAAGCGCGCGAACAGGGACGCGGTGATGGCCGGCAGCGGGACGGCGTTGTCGATGGCGGCCTCGACCGTCCACCGGCCCTCGCCCGAGTCCGCTGCGAAGCCGCGGAGCTTGTCGAGGTGCTCGTCGTCGTCCAGCGCGTTGACCGCCAGGTCGAGCAGCCAGGAACGGATGACCGTGCCCTCCTGCCAGGAGCGGAAGACCTCGCGCACGTCCGTGACGGAGTCGACCTTCTCCAGCAGCTCCCAGCCTTCGGCGTAGGCCTGCATCATGGCGTACTCGATGCCGTTGTGGACCATCTTCGCGAAGTGGCCGGCGCCGACCTTGCCCGCGTGGACGGAGCCGAAGTCACCCTCGGGCTTGAGGGCGTCGAAGACCGGCTGGACCTTCGCGACGTTCTCGGCGTCGCCGCCGTACATCAGCGCGTAGCCGTTCTCCAGGCCCCAGACGCCACCGGAGACGCCGCAGTCGACGAAGCCGATGCCCTTGATGCCCAGCTCGACGGCGTGCTTCTCGTCGTCGGTCCAGCGGGAGTTCCCGCCGTCCACGACGATGTCGCCCGGGGAGAGCAGCTCGGCCAGCTCGTCGATGGTGGACTGGGTCGCGGCACCCGCCGGGACCATCACCCATACGACGCGCGGACCCTTGAGCTTGCCCACGAGCTCTTCGAGGCTGTGGACATCCGCGACGTCCGGGTTGCGGTCGTAACCGATGACGGTGTGGCCTGCGCGGCGGATGCGCTCGCGCATGTTGCCGCCCATCTTGCCGAGTCCGACGAGACCGAGCTCCATCAGAGATTCCTTAAGCGTTGTGCCGATTCGTACCCAGGACCGAGCCTACGCCCGGCCTGGGACAGCACGGCGGGCCTGCTCGGCACTGAGCATGCCCGCCGGAACTGCCATGACAGGAAGCGAACCGCCGGATCAGCCCGAGAGCCGGACCGGCATGATCAGGTACTTGTAGGCGTCGTCCGCCTCGGCGTCGACGGCGGGACGGCCACTGAGCAGGGCCGGCTTGGTCGACGTCGTGAAGGAGAGCTGGGCGACCGGGGAGTCGATCGCGCTGAGCCCGTCCAGCAGGAAGGTCGGGTTGAAGGCGATCGAGATGTCGTCGCCCTCGAGCACGGCGTCGACGCGTTCCACAGCCTGTGCGTCGTCGCTGGAACCGGCTTCCAGGATCAGCACACCCTGCTCGAAGCTGAGGCGCACGGGGGTGTTCCGCTCGGCGACCAGGGCCACGCGCTTGACTGCCTCGACGAACGGGGCGGTCTCGATGACCGCGACCGAGTTGAACTCGGTCGGGAAGAGCGTGCGGTACTTCGGCAGGTCACCTTCGAGCAGCCGCGTCGTCGTACGGCGGCCGGCGCCCTCGAAACCGATGAGCCCTTCGCCGGCACCGGCCCCGGACAGCGCGAGCGTCACGGTGTCCCCACTGGTCAGCGCCTTGGCGGTGTCCAGGAGCGTCTTGGCGGGCACCAGGGCCACGGCCGAGGCGTCCGGATTCTCCGGCTTCCACAGGAACTCGCGGACCGCGAAGCGGTAACGGTCCGTGGACGCGAGGGTGACGGTGTCGCCCTCGATCTCGATACGGACGCCCGTCAGGACCGGCAGCGTGTCGTCCCGGCCGGCCGCGATGGCGACCTGGGCGGCGGCGGAGGCGAAGACCTCACCGGGGACGGTGCCCGTCGCCGTCGGCATCTGGGGCAGCGCCGGGTACTCCTCCACCGGCAGCGTGTGGAGGGTGAACCGCGAGGAGCCGCAGACCACGGTGGCCCGTACACCGTCGGTGGAGATCTCCACCGGGCGGTTGGGGAGGGCGCGGCAGATGTCGGCGAGCAGCCGGCCGGAGACCAGCACCGTGCCGTCCTCCTCGACCTCCGCGTCCACCGAGACCTTGGCCGAGACCTCGTAGTCGAAGCTCGAGAAGCTGAGGGCGCCGTCCTCAGCCTTCAGCAGAAGGCCCGCAAGAACGGGCGCCGGCGGACGGGCCGGGAGGCTGCGGGCCACCCAGGCCACCGCCTCCGCCAGTACATCGCGCTCCACCCGGATCTTCACCGGAACCGCCTCCTGCTGTTGCTCGCTCGCCCTGCCGGCCTTCGTCGTCTGGTCGGGGCTTCCCCGCCGAAGAGCTGGGGAGGCCGCCGGGGTCCAGTCTGACGTACGGCACCGACACTCGTTGCTGCTCGGGGTCAAGTCGCACCCGGAGGTTCGCGGAGCTCGCCACTCAAGTTGTGCACAGGCCCCACTTCGAAGCTGATTCCTGGCTAACTCTGAGTGGTAGTAGTAGTAGGCCCTGTGGAAACCGTGGATAACGTCGTTTTCGCAGGTCAGATGCTGTTTTTTGTCCACCGAGCCTGTGGGTGACACCGGTGGACAACCAGGCGTTTCTGTGGACACGCGAAAGTTCTGCACACCCGATGCACAGGCGGGGGTGACTTCTCCCCAGGGCTGTCCCCAGCTTTACCCACGTTCCCCACAGCTCAACCAGGGGTGTCGGTGTGACGCCTTTCACTCTCGGCAGTGAAAGGCGGTGTCGGGTTGCCGAACAGTGGACAGTCCTGGGGAGAACCTGGGAAAAGCTGGGGACAACACGGTCCAGCCTGTGGGCCAGCGGTGGACAACGCGGACAGGCCTCTGTGGACCAAAAGTTTGTCCACAGGCTGTGGATCAACGTTGACCACAAATCCCCAGGCATGTGACCTGGCCTGATGGAGTATCGACAGCGCCACCTGTGGATGCAATCTGGACAACTTCCCAGTCCCCAGGCTGTGGACGCCCATTTTCCCCTCTGTCTGTGGAGAAGAGCCCTGTTCAGGCCCGTATTCGAACAGCCGACGTGCTCAGTGAGGGGCCGACCGCGCTCGGAAGGGGCCCGCGGACGCCGCTCGGACGCCCCGCAGACCTGCCGAAGGACCCGTCTCCAGGGCGGCCGGGTATGCGCAGAAGGGCGCTGGGGGAAGCGGAAAGGCGCCTCCGAGGACGTGTGTAAGTCCTCGGAGGCGCCTTGTCCGTGCGTGGTGCGGGGTGGCCGTACCGGGCCCGTCAGCCGTTCTTGATGCGGTTGGTGAGCTCGGTGACCTGGTTGTAGATGGAGCGCCGCTCCGCCATCAGCGCGCGGATCTTCCGGTCGGCGTGCATCACCGTTGTGTGGTCCCGGCCGCCGAACTGGGCGCCGATCTTGGGCAGGGAGAGATCGGTCAGCTCCCGGCACAGATACATGGCGATCTGGCGCGCTGTCACCAGGACGCGGCTGCGCGAGGATCCGCAGAGGTCCTCGACCGTCAGCCCGAAGTAGTCGGCCGTCGCCGCCATGATGGCCGGCGCGGTGATCTCGGGGGCGGAGTCCTCTCCACCCGGGATCAGGTCCTTGAGCACGATCTCGGTCAGCCCGAGGTCCACCGGCTGCCGGTTGAGGCTGGCGAAGGCGGTGACGCGGATGAGCGCGCCCTCGAGCTCGCGGATGTTGCGCGAGATCCGGGAGGCGATGAACTCGAGCACCTCGGGCGGGGCGTTGAGCTGCTCCTGCACGGCCTTCTTGCGGAGGATCGCGATGCGCGTCTCCAGTTCGGGCGGCTGGACATCGGTGGTGAGGCCCCACTCGAACCGGTTGCGCAGCCGGTCCTCCAGGGTCACCAGCTGCTTCGGCGGACGGTCCGAGGACAGCACGATCTGCTTGTTGGCGTTGTGGAGCGTGTTGAAGGTGTGGAAGAACTCCTCCTGCGTCGACTCCTTGCTCGCCAGGAACTGGATGTCGTCGACCAGGAGGATGTCCACGTCGCGGTACCGCTTGCGGAAGGTGTCGCCCTTGCCGTCGCGGATCGAGTTGATGAACTCGTTGGTGAACTCCTCCGAGCTCACGTACCGGACCCGGGTGCCCGGGTAGAGGCTGCGCGCGTAGTGGCCGATGGCGTGGAGCAGGTGGGTCTTGCCGAGTCCCGACTCCCCGTAGATGAAGAGGGGGTTGTACGCCTTCGCGGGGGCCTCGGCGACGGCGACGGCCGCGGCGTGCGCGAAGCGGTTGGAAGCGCCGATGACGAACGTGTCGAAGAGGTACTTCGGATTCAGCCGGGCATGCGGCTCGCCGGGTCCCGGGGCCGAGGGCGACGGCGCACCCATCGGACCGCCGCCGCCCCTGCCGGTGCCCGGGCCGCCCTGCCGGTGCTGGGGCTGCTGGTCCTGGAGGTCGTGGCGGTCACGCCCGTCGCGCTGCTGTTCGTAGCCCTGGCGCTCGGGCTGCTGCGGCCGGTAGTCGTGCAGCGACTGCTGGGGCCGCGGGCTCGCGTACGGATCGCGGTCCTGGTAACCACCGTGCCGGGGCTGCCAGGACAGGTCCTCCTGCGCACGGGGCCAGGCGCCGGGCTCGGGGCGCTGCCGCTGGTAGTCCGGGTAGGCGGGGCGGGCCGTCGGCATGCCGTCGTCGGAGGGCCGGTGGCCGTACCCGTCGTAGGCGTCGTGGTGCTGGGCCTCGTCGCGCTGCGGTCCCTGATAGCGGTGGGACTGCTGATCCTGGTGGGGCTGGTGCACGGGGGGTGCGAGCGGGGCGGGCGGCTCCGCGGAGTCGTCGACCGTGATCGCGATCCGGATCGGGCGGCCGCACTCGCGGGTGAGCGTCTCGCTGATGAGCGGCGCCAGCCGGCCCTCCAGGACACGCTTGCCCCATTCGTTGGGAACGGCCAGCAGCGCGGTGTCGGCGACGAGTGCCAGCGGCTGGCAGCGCTCGATCCACTGCTTGTCCTTCGGCTCGATGCCCTGCTGGCCCTCCCCGAGGAGTTGTTCCAGCACTCGTGGCCACACTGCGGCAAGATCGGCAGGTACGTCAGCCACAAGGCACGCTCTCTCGCATGTCCCACGAATGTGTGCTTCTCGGGACGGGGTGGGTCGGGTCGGGTGAGGCCCGGCAGGTGGGAAGGAAAAGAACCGGAGTCCAGCCACGGTAGTCAGGCCGACCCACGCGGTTCAAGTTGTTGTCCACAGGCTGTGTACAGCACGGGGTGGTGTGGGGCCGGTTTGACCGAATGGCGCAGCCGCGCGTACCGTGACCAGGTCGAGTTGTCGATGGCTGCTGCCGCCTGCCTCCGATGGGCAAAGATCACGATCATGTGATTGTGAAGCGGTGCACTTGGGCGTATACGCGAGTTTCCTCGTGGGCGCACGGTGACAGCCAGGCGATGTCCCGCCAACACACGATCATTTCTGGAGCCCCCGAGTGAGCAAGCGCACCTTCCAGCCGAACAACCGTCGTCGCGCCAAGACCCACGGTTTCCGTCTGCGTATGCGTACCCGTGCCGGCCGCGCGATTCTCGCGAACCGCCGTGGCAAGGGCCGCAGCAGCCTGTCCGCCTGATCGCTTACAGGTCCATGACGTGCTGCCTACCGAGAATCGGCTGAGGCGGCGCGAGGACTTCGCGACCGCGGTACGACGAGGACGTCGAGCCGGACGTCCGCTACTGGTCGTCCATCTGAGCAGCGGTGTAACGGACCCGCACGTGACGGGGGGGAGTGCTCCCCCGTCACGTGCGGGTTTCGTTGTCAGCAAAGCAGTGGGTGGCGCGGTCGTCCGTACCGCGGTGAAGCGCAGGCTTCGCCATCTGGTCCGCGACCGGCTGGCTCAGCTGCCCCCCGGTAGCCTTGTTGTCGTACGAGCGCTGCCCGGATCGGGTGACGCCGACCATGCACAGCTGGCCCGAGACCTGGACGCCGCTCTGGAGCGGCTACTGGGAGGGGGCGCGCGATGAAGTACCCGCTGCTGGCTCTCATCAAGCTGTACCAGTGGACGATCAGCCCACTTCTCGGGCCTGTCTGCCGTTACTACCCGTCGTGTTCCCACTACGGATATACGGCGATCGACCGGCACGGTGCGATCAAGGGAACGGCGCTGACCGCTTGGCGCATCCTGCGATGCAACCCATGGTCACCCGGCGGCGTGGATCACGTACCGCCACGCAAACGTCCGCGTTGGCACGAACTGCTGCGCAGCTGTGTGCGTGGCGGCAAGGGCGGGGACTCAGCCGCCGCTGTGCCTTCCGGGGGGTCGGTCTCCGAACCCCCGAGCCCGGCCACAGAGACCTCGCCCAAAGCTCAAGGAGCCTGATTAGTGGACACGATTGCCAGTCTGTTCAGCTTTATCACCACACCTGTCTCGTGGGTCATTGTCCAGTTCCACAAGCTGTACGGAGCGCTCTTCGGCGACGACACGGGCTGGGCCTGGGGCCTTTCCATCGTGTCCCTGGTGGTCCTGATCCGGATCTGCCTGATCCCGCTTTTCGTCAAGCAGATCAAGTCGACCCGCAACATGCAGGTGCTCCAGCCGAAGATGAAGGCGATCCAGGAGCGCTACAAGAACGACAAGCAGCGTCAGTCCGAAGAGATGATGAAGCTCTACAAGGAGACGGGCACCAACCCGCTCTCCTCGTGCCTTCCCATCCTGGCGCAGTCTCCGTTCTTCTTCGCCCTGTACCACGTGCTGTCGTCCATCGCCTCGGGCAAGACGATCGGCGTCATCGACCAGCCGCTGCTTGACAGCGCCCGGCAGGCACACATCTTCGGTGCTCCGCTGGCCGCGAAGTTCATGGACAGCGAGGAGAAGGTCCAGGCGCTCGGCGCTTCGCTGACCGACGTCCGTGTCGTCACCGCGATCATGATCGTGATGATGTCCGCGTCACAGTTCTTCACCCAGCGCCAGCTGATGACGAAGAACGTCGACCTCACGGTCAAGACCCCGTACATGCAGCAGCAGAAGATGCTGATGTACATCTTCCCCGTCATCTTCGCCGTGATGGGCATCAACTTCCCCGTCGGTGTCCTCGTGTACTGGCTGACCACCAACGTCTGGACCATGGGTCAGCAGATGTACGTGATCAACCAGAACCCGACACCGGGCAGCAAGGCACAGGACCAGTACCTGGGACGTGTGCTGAAGAGCGTCACCTCCCATGGTCAGGTGCGGGGCAGGACCCGGCGCAACACGGTCAAGCGGATCGTCGTCAAGGGCCCCGACCGCAACGACATCGAGCGCAAGTTCATCACCGGTCTGGCCAAGCTGGGTTTCGCTGCTCAGGAGGACGGGACGGTGGCGAAGAGCGATGCCGCCGTACTCGAGGCCGAGGGCGGTGCCGCGCCGAAGAGGCAGCAGCCCAAGCGTCAGACCAAGGCGAAGCGTCACACGGCTGCCACGCATCCGGGTGCGGCCAAGGACTCCGAGCCGGCCGAGCCGCAAGCCAAGACGTCGCTGGAGAAGCACTCCGCATCGCAGGACGACAAGTCGAAGCCGGCGGGCAAGTCCACGTCCGGTTCCTCACGCCAAGCCAAGTCCGGACAGCGCAAGGGCCCGCAGCGGCCCAAGCACCCGTCCAAGAAGTAAGAAGGAGTCCATCCGTGACGGACGGCACCATCACCACGGCCGCTGAGGGCAGCGACACCCTGTCCCGCCTGGAGCAGGAAGGGGAGATCGCGGCCGACTACCTCGAAGGCCTGCTCGACATCGCCGACCTCGACGGCGACATCGACATGGATGTTGAGGCGGACCGGGCAGCGGTCTCGATCATCAGCGACTCGGCGCGTGACCTGCAGAAGCTCGTGGGTCGTGACGGCGAGGTGCTGGAGGCACTTCAGGAGCTGACCCGGCTGGCCGTTCACCGGGAGACCGGTGACCGCAGCCGGCTGATGCTGGACATCGGGGGCTTCCGTGCCAAGAAGCGTGAGGTCCTCGCCGCGCTGGGTGCCAAGGCCGCGGACGAGGTCAAGAGCTCGGGCGAGCCGGTGAAGCTGGAGCCGATGACGCCGTTCGAGCGCAAGGTCGTCCATGACGCGGTCGCGGCAGCGGGTCTGCGCAGCGAGTCGGAGGGCGAGGAGCCGCAGCGCTTCGTCGTCGTTCTCCCGGCCTGACCGAACCCTTGTACTGTCGGCCCCGTCTGCTCGCAGGCGGGGCCGATCTTTGTCAGCCCGATAGTCAGCCACCCACAGTGCGCTAGTGCGGTACGGAAGGACGGTCCCCGTGACGGAGGCAGCAGAGCTCCCTCAGGCGCCCCAGGAGGCGCAGGCGGTATTCGGTGAGTTCTTCCCAGAAGCTGTCCGGTACGCGGAGCTGCTCGCGGACGCCGGGGTCAAGCGGGGGCTGATCGGCCCCCGTGAGGTGCCGCGTCTGTGGGAGCGCCACCTGCTGAACTGCGCGGTGCTCTCCGAGGTGGTTCCCGACGGCGTCACGGTGTGCGACGTGGGGTCGGGGGCGGGTCTTCCCGGTATCCCTCTGGCGTTGGTACGCCCCGATCTCAAGATCACTCTGCTCGAGCCGCTGTTGCGCCGGACGAACTTCCTCCAGGAAGTGGTCGAGCTGCTGGGCCTGGACCATGTGACGGTCGTCCGCGGCCGGGCCGAGGAAGTGCTCGGAACGCTCCAGCCCGTTCACGTGGTGACGGCTCGCGCCGTGGCACCGCTCGACCGGCTTGCGGGCTGGGGGGTGCCCCTGCTTCGTCCGTACGGAGAGATGCTGGCCCTGAAGGGCGGTACCGCCGAGGAGGAGATCCAGGGGGCACGTGCCGCACTGAGCAAGCTCGGCGTGGTGGAGACCGAGGTGCTGCACGTAGGTGAGGGCCTCGTCGATCCGGCGTCCACGGTGGTACGCGTCGTGGTCGGCGAGAGTCCGGGCGGTGTGAGGTTCGCCGCAAAGAGGGCCAAGGCCGCGCGGGTCAGCCGGACGCGCCGACGCCGCTGAGGCGAGGCGCTTTTCTCCTGGTTCGACCCTTCTTCGGTTTTTCTCAGTGATGCTCCAAGAATGCGGCGATATGCGCCGTCTGCGGAGTGTCGGGAGCCTGCCGCTGCACTGCGCAGGCATCGTGTTTCACGTGAAACGTCGCTCTCTGCTGCAGGGAATCATCGACCGTGGTCGTGCGGCCGCCGCGCCGCGCGACCGTAAACCCGTACGGGTTGCCGCGTTGTCCACAGAAGTGGATTCGTCCACAGAACAGTCGACCTCGCTGGTTCGCGACCCCAAAAGCATGGCAGGCTCTGTTCATTGCGAGCCTGAAGTCGAGGAGAGTGAATCCTTGCGGTCCGACGCCGACATCGCGGGACCGATGACCGATCCGGTCCCCGGTCCCCGTACCGAGTCCGTGGGGGACGGTGTTTCACGTGAAACACCGCCCCCGATGGACGACACACCCATCGGTCGTGCGGCCCAGCTGGCGGTCGAGGCCCTAGGCCGCGCCGGCGAGGGGCTGCCTCGACCTGACCGGACACGCGTCATCGTGGTGGCCAACCAGAAGGGCGGTGTGGGCAAGACGACCTCGACGGTCAACCTTGCCGCTTCGCTCGCTCTGCACGGTGCGCGTGTTCTGGTGGTGGACCTCGATCCGCAGGGCAATGCCTCCACGGCTCTGGGGATCGACCATCACGCCGAAGTTCCCTCCATCTACGACGTCCTGGTGGAGAGCATGCCGCTCTCCGAAGTGGTCCAGCCCGTCCCGGACGTCGAGGGCCTCTTCTGCGCCCCGGCCACCATCGATCTCGCCGGTGCGGAGATCGAGCTGGTGTCCCTGGTAGCGCGGGAGAGCCGCCTGCAGCGGGCGATTCAGGCGTATGAGCAGCCGCTGGACTACATCCTCATCGACTGTCCGCCGTCGCTCGGTCTGCTGACGGTCAACGCGATGGTGGCCGGCGCCGAGGTGCTCATTCCGATCCAGTGCGAGTACTACGCACTGGAGGGCCTCGGACAGCTGCTGCGCAACGTCGATCTCGTCCGGGGGCACCTCAACCCCGACCTTCACGTGTCGACGATCCTGCTCACCATGTACGACGGCAGGACCAGGCTCGCCTCGCAGGTGGCGGAGGAAGTGCGCAGTCACTTCTCCAAGGAGGTGCTGCGGACGAGCATCCCCCGGTCGGTGCGCATTTCGGAGGCGCCGAGTTACGGGCAGACCGTGTTGACCTACGATCCGGGTTCCAGCGGATCCCTGTCCTATCTCGAGGCAGCCCGGGAGATCGCCCTGCGGGGCGTAGGGATGCACTACGAGGCGCAGCAGGCCCACACGGGCCTTCAGAACAGCCGGCAGAACACTTCGGAGGGCATGCAGTGAGCGAGCGTCGTAGAGGGCTGGGGCGTGGGCTCGGTGCACTGATCCCCGCAGCTCCGCAGGAGAGGCAGGTAGCCACCCCCGGGGCGTCCCCGGTACTGACCGCCGAGCGGGGCGTGGCCGCAGCGAAGGTGACAGGGCTTCCGTCCGGCCCGATCGTCCCGGAGCCGAGTTCTCCGGTCGCGGAGACGGTGGCGGGGCCGAACGATTCCGCCGGTGCGTATTTCGCCGAACTTCCCCTGGATTCGATCACACCGAACCCCCGGCAGCCTCGTGACGTGTTCGACGAGGAAGCTCTGGCCGAGCTGGTCACCTCGATCAAGGAGGTCGGTCTCCTCCAGCCCGTCATCGTGCGTGATGTGGGTGACGACCGCTACGAGCTCATCATGGGTGAGCGTCGTTGGAGGGCGTGCGGGGAGGCGGGGCTGGACCGCATTCCGGCGATCGTCCGGGCGACCGACGACGAGAAGCTGCTTCTGGACGCGCTCCTGGAGAACCTGCACCGGGCGCAGCTGAATCCACTGGAGGAGGCTGCGGCGTACGACCAGTTGCTGAAGGACTTCAAATGCACGCATGACCAGTTGGCGGACCGGATCGGGCGGTCCCGTCCCCAGGTGTCGAACACGCTGCGTCTACTGCGGCTTTCCCCGCCGGTGCAGCTCAGGGTCGCCGCGGGCGTTCTCTCGGCCGGCCATGCGCGAGCCCTGCTGTCGGTGGATGACTCCGCGGAGCAGGACCGACTGGCTCACCGCATCGTGGCCGAAGGGCTGTCCGTACGTGCGGCCGAAGAGATCGTGAAACTACTGGGCTCCGAGCCCACGAGTTCCGCGAAACCGCGAGGGCCCCGCCCAGGTGGGCGGGTTGCGTCAGGGCTGACCGATCTCGCGTCCAGGCTCTCCGATCGCTTCGAGACGCGGGTGAAGGTCGACCTCGGGCAGAAGAAGGGGAAGATCGTCGTCGAGTTCGCTTCGATGGAGGATCTGGACCGGATTCTCGGCAGCCTCGCGCCGGGTGAGGGACGCGTACTGGAGCAGAGCGCCGCTGAGGACAGGGCCGAGGACGACGAAGGCTGACCCTGCGGGGAAACAGGGGGCGGGCTGTTGTACCGGGGAGATGCCGGAACACAGCCCGTCCTTTGCTCTCTCTCGGTATCCGCTTCATGTCCGGGTGGATACGATGCGTTCTGGTATGGCGTATCCACCACCGTGATCCACCTCAGAGGAGGCGGGGGCCGTGCGATCAGTGAATCGCAGCCACCTGGTGACAGTCGGGTTGGGGCTTGGCGCTGTCGGGGGGTTTGTCGGCAGCCTGTTCCGCGAACGGAGTGCGCTGGCAGCCGCACGTGATGCGGCGGGCGCAGGAAGCGAGGAATCGCCTTCATGGGGCGACGGCTTGTACCGCTCACACTGGACAACCTTCCGGATCTCCCCGGGCGTTGCCGTTCGTGCGTCTTCTGGGAACTTGATCCGGTCAGCGGGGAAGCTGCGGTAAAGGCAGGCAGACCGGGGCCGGAGAAGGAAGCCTGGATCTCCGCGGTGCTGCTGGAGTGGGGTTCCTGCGGGCGGGTCGTCTATGTGGATGATGTCGCGGCCGGCTTCGCGCTCTATGCGCCGCCTGCGTATGTTCCCCGGGCCATGGCCTTTCCCACGAGTCCCGTCTCCCCCGATGCCGTACAGCTGATGACCGCACTGATCCTGCCGCAGTTCCAGGGGCAGGGGCTCGGCCGCATGATGGTGCAGACGGTGGCCAAGGATGTGTTGCGGCGGGGCTTCAAGGCGATCGAGGCCTTCGGTGACGCCCGCTGGAACGGGCCGGCCTGCGTCCTGCCCGCAGATCATCTTCTCGCGGTCGGCTTCAAGACCGTGCGTCCCCATCCGACGTACCCGCGGCTGAGGCTGGAGCTGCGTACGACGCTCTCCTGGAAGGAGGACGTCGAGCTGGCACTGGACAGACTGCTGGGCGCCGTACAGAAAGAGCCTGCGCTGCGGCCGCTCTGAGGCTGTCGGTGGTCCTGCTGCCAGATGCTGTACGGGTTCTGTGTAAAACGGAGAACGGGCCCGCCCGAAGGGCGAGCCCGTTTCACGTGAAACATTGTGTGCCGCTGCACTACTCGCTGATGAAGGCCTCGAGGTCGCGCAGGATCGCGGCCTTCGGCTTGGCGCCGACGATGGTCTTGGCGACCTCGCCGCCCTGGTACACGTTGAGCGTGGGGATGGACATCACGCCGTACTTTGCCGCGGTGGCCGGGTTCTCGTCGATGTTGAGCTTGACGATCTCGATCTGGTCGCCGTGCTCGGCCGCGATGGCCTCCAGAGAGGGGGCGATCTGGCGGCAGGGGCCGCACCAGGCAGCCCAGAAGTCCACGAGTACGGGCTTCTCGTTCTTCAGGACGTCCTCGTCGAAGGAGTCGTCGGTCACGTTCTTCAGGGCGCCGGCCACGGCGACCTCCTTAACTTCGCGGGGTGTGGGGTGAGGGGAGCGTCAGACCGCGGGGGTCTTCTCCGGCTCGGCGAGCTTCTCGTCCGAGAGCGCTGCCAGGAAGCGCTCGGCGTCGAGGGCTGCGGAACAGCCGGTCCCGGCAGCGGTGATGGCCTGTCGGTAGGTGTGGTCGACGACGTCGCCGGCGCCGAAGACACCCTTCAGGTTGGTTCGGGTCGAGGGGGCTTCGACCTTGAGGTAGCCCTCGTCGTCGAGGTCGAGCTGGCCCTTGAAGAGCTCGGTGCGGGGGTCGTGACCGACAGCGATGAACAGGCCGGTCGCCGCGAGCTCGGACGTCTCACCGTTCTTGGTGTTGCGCAGCGTCAGGCTGGCAAGCTTCTGATCGCCGTGGATCGCGGCAACCTCGCTGTCCCAGGCGAACTTGATCTTCGGGTCGGCGAAGGCTCGGTCCTGCATGGCCTTGGACGCGCGCAGGGAGTCACGACGGTGGACGATCGTGACGGACTTGGCGAAACGGGAGAGGAAGGTCGCCTCCTCCATGGCCGTGTCTCCGCCACCGATGACGGCGATGTCCTGGTCCTTGAAGAAGAACCCGTCGCAGGTGGCACACCAGGAGACGCCGCGTCCGGAGAGTGCGTCCTCGTTGGGCAGGCCGAGCTTGCGGTGCTGTGAACCCGTGGTGACGATGACGGCCTTGGCATGGTGCACGGTGCCCGCAGTGTCCGTGACGGTCTTGATGTCACCGGTGAGGTCGACGGAGATGACGTCGTCGGGGATGAGCTCGGCACCGAAGCGCTCGGCCTGGGCGCGCATGTTGTCCATGAGCTCGGGGCCCATGATTCCGTCCTGGAAGCCCGGGAAGTTCTCCACGTCGGTGGTGTTCATCAGTGCACCGCCTGCGGTGACGGCGCCCTCGAACACCAACGGCTTCAGCGACGCGCGAGCGGTGTACAGGGCGGCGGTGTAACCCGCCGGCCCGGAGCCGATGATGATCACATTACGGACGTCGCTCACGGGTTCTTCCTCGTCTCTGCAGACTGCCTACTGCCTACTGGGGTCGGTTCCACGACTCTCACCCCACCCAACGGATCCTACGGGGCGTGCATTCCCGAAGTGGCGCAGCGGATCCCGGCAGGTGCCTCAGGGGCGAGCGTAGGACTGGCTGAGCAGCAGCCGGCCCTTTGCCACGGGTGTGGTCTCCACACATGCGGCGTCGACCACATAAGCCTGGACGCGGCTCGAGTCGGTCGCGTGGGGCATGACGACAAGAAAAGCAGCCGTGCCGTGGTAGTCGCCTTCCTCCACAGCCAGGGCCGGGGAGTTCCGTCCGGTGCCTTCCTGGACGCACGGGGGAACGTCCACGACAGGAGTGCGTAGGGGAGAGCGGGGGGAGGCAGCGTCGGGAGACGTGTTCTGCGGAGACGACTTGGTGTCCATGGACGGTGTCGTCACGTCGGCGCCGGGTGACTCCAGGGCTGCCGCCTCACTCAGAAGCGTATGGACCTGGCCTTCGAGCGAGTCCTCCGCGAAGCTTCCCTCGCTGCTCTTGGCGGCACTTGCGCGGTGGTCGGACGCGCTGCTTGCCGAGTCCTGTGAAGTCTGGATCGCCTGCAGCAGGAAGACGCTCATACCGACGACTGCCGCGCCGAGGGCTGTGCCCAGGATCGCGGTGCGGCGCCTGCGTCGTGCCGGGCGGCGACCGGGTCCGGTTGCGCCTCGGGGGCGGCCGGCCGGACGGGCTGGGGCAGGGCTCTCCAGCGGCTGGCCGTGTGTTTCACGTGAAACTGACTCCGGGGTGGCCCGTGTCTCGGGATCAGGGACTGATTCGGCCACCAGCGCGGCGTCGATCCGCCGGGCGACGTTCTCCGGCATCTGCTCGTGCGCACCGAGGGCTCCGAGCAGTGAGCGGACTTCTTCCAGCGAGGAGTACACGTCGGCGCACTGCGCGCACATGGCGATGTGGTGGCGGAGTTCTGCCGCCCGTGCGAGAGGGAGGAGGTCTTCGGTGAGGTCCGCGATCTCCGAGACGTCAGGATGCTGAGCCGTGTCGGCTGTGGATGTCATGCGTGCCCTCCTCCACCCTTCACCGCAGCAGGATCGCTTTCCCCTGCATCCCTTGGTCCTGATATTGGTGGGACGGATGCCCCCTGGGTCCGGTTCCTTCCCACGGCACCGTCTGCGCTGTCGCCTCTGGTGGTGCGCAGATGAGAGAGCAGGGGCAGCAGCCTGGCCCGGCCCCGTGCACAGCGGCTCTTCACCGTGCCGGTCGGGACGTCGAGGACGCGAGCTGCCTCCGCGACGGGGTAGGCCTGCATGTCCACGAGGACGAGCGCGGCCCGCTGCTCGGCGGGGAGGGTGGCCAGTGCCGCCAGGAGTTCGCGGTGCAGATCCTGCCGCTCGGCGGGAGCCTCTGCGGATTCGTGCGGCTCCAGGAGCTGGTCGAGCCGCTCCGCGTCGTCGACCGGTGCGGTTTTGCGCGAGGCGGCCTTGCGGGCGCGGTCGAGGCAGGCGTTGACCGTGATCCGGTGCAGCCATGTGGTGACCGCGGACTGGCCACGGAAGGTGTGTGCGGCGCGAAAGGCGGAGACCAGGGCGTCCTGCACGGCGTCTGCCGCTTCCTCGCGGTCGCCCAGTGTGCGGAGGGCCACGGCCCAGAGGCGGTCGCGGTGCCGGCGTACGAGCTCACCGAACGCGTCCGGCTCGCCTGCGACGTGCTGGGCCAGGAGATCCTGGTCGGTGGTGTCGGCGAATCTGGCGTCGTCCAACGGTGAGCCCCCTCCCCTGGTGCCATCAGCTGGTGATCTTGATGTCCGAGACCTTGCCTCTGTAGTTCCCGTCGTCACTCAACGGGAGCTCGGTCAGCCAGACCAGAACGTACCGCGCCTTCACCTGCTTGTCGGGCTTGAGCGACACCTTTGTGCCCGATCCCTGCGCGACCTTGGTGAAACCGTCGGGCATCTGCGGTACGGAAGGGCCGTCCGAGGTCCTCAGCTCGACCGATGTCCGGCCGATGAAGGACACGTCGACGTTCCCCACCTGCTGGACCTTGCCGAGATCGAGGACGATTCCGACGCCCGACTTGAGCCTGCCGAAGTCGGCGCTGTAGTAGCCCGACGTGGGCCAGTAGGAGCCGGCGTCCCCGTCGAACACGTTCTTTATCGAAGCGGGCTTCTCGGAGCCGTCGGGGCCCAGCGGATCGTAGTCCCGGGCGCTGGCGATGGTCACCGGCTTGCTGGGCTCGACGGCGTTGTTGTCGTCCTCGTTCTCGTCGGTCTGCGTGGTGACGGGTTCGCGGGAATCCTTGTCCCTGTCGAGGACGGTCTCCGCCAGCTGCCAGCTGCCGAGCCCCAGCGCGGCGATGAGCAGCGCGGACACGGCCCACTTCAGTGCCTTGCCGGTGCGGCTCTGGAGAGGCGCCGGAGGCGTGGCCATCACCGGCTGCGTCGCAGATGCGGGGCGAGCCGTCGGGCGGCCGTAGGTGCCCTGCTGATAGGTCGTGCGCTGGTACTCGGGCGGAGCCGTGAACGTCGGCTCCGGAGGCAGGACGCGCGGCATGGCCGCGACGGCCTTGGCCAGCTCGTCCGGTGTGGTGCACGGCTGTTCCTGCCGCGAAGCCGTGGCGCCGTCATTGACGAGTGCGCGCATGGCCAGTTCCGACAGCCCCCGGTGGACCCCTGCCCGTACCTGGTCCGGCGGGATCAGCCCCAGGTCCTTCGGGAGCCCGGAGAGACCGTAGGCGTCGCTCTCGTACGGCCAGCGCCGGGTCAGCGCCGCGTAGAGGAGGGCACCGACGGCCTCGGTGTCCGTGCGCAGCGGATGGTCGGACGTGATGCCGCGCAACGCCGCGTTGACGGCCAGACCGCGGATCCGGTACTGCCCGGTCGAACTGCGCAGCACCGCTCCCGGGGTGAGACGCAGATGTGCGAGGCCCTCCCGGTGGGCGGCGGCCATGGCCTGGGAGATCTGGCTCACGAGCTGGTAGGCGTCGTGGGCTTCCAGCGGTCCTGCGGCCAGCAGGGCAGTGAGCTCGGTGGCGTCGGGAAGCCACTCATGGACCACGTAGACGAGGTCGCCCTCCTCCACCGCGTCCAGGACCTGGACGAAGCGCGGGTCGCCGAGCAGGGCGGAGGAGCGGGCCGCGGCCAGTACCGAGCGGGCGCGCGGGTGGTCGGCGGGAAGCAGATGGACCCCCACCGCACGGCGCAGCTTCTCGTCGACGGCCCGCCAGCTGCTGAATCCGTCCAGACGGGTGACGCACTCCTCGAGGCGGTAGCGCCCGGCGAGCTTGTGGCCGCTGTGGAGATCGGGCGCTGCCGGGACGGCGGCCGGGCTGTCCTGCCCGGCGTCCGCACCCCGGGGGTCCGCCCCTTCGGTGTCCTGGGCTTGGGCCGTGCCGTCGGTCGTGGCCTTGTCCGCCTTGGCGGCCAGCGGCTCGCCGCCGCTGTTGTCGGCCACGTCGACAGCAGCCGTGCTACGTTCCGCCACCGTCGTTCCTGCCTCCCCATCCGTTGCGCGATGCCAGCCAGCCAGCTCTGCACAGTCACGCCAATTGTGCCCACACTCCGGCGCTATGCACGACACGCGGTGTCCGGCGATGGTTGTGCGACCCGGCGCCCTTTCAGCGTCCGAGTCGTCCCCGGACCATGCCGACCATGCCGTTGAGCTCCTCGATGCGCATCTTCCTCGCAGCGACGAAGAAGACGCCGAACAGGATGACGCTGCCGCAGACCAGTGCCACCACGGAGCCGCCCGCACCGTCGCCGAGCGTCGTCAGGAGGCCGTAGCCCACGCCACCGCCGATGGCGGCCGCGGGGACGGCGGCGAGGCAGAGGCGGGCGTAGGTGCGCACCACGCGAGCGCCGTCGAGGTCGCCCCCGAGGCGGTTGCTCAGCCGGCGCCAGGCGATGCCGACACCCACCGCGTAGGCCAGCCCGTAGGAGGCGGCCATACCGACCACTGCCCACTGGGCCGGGAGGACCACGTAGCAGAGGGCGGAGGCCGCGGCGTTCACTGCCGCGACGATGACCGTGTTGTAGAAGGGGGTGCGGGTGTCCTCGTACGCGTAGAAGCCGCGCAGCACCACGTACTGCACGGAATACGGGATGAGGCCGAGGGCGAACGCCATCAGGATGAAGCCCATGGAGCGTGCGGCCTCGGTGCCGCTGGAGGCGTACAGCAGGGTGCACATCGGCAGGCCGAGCGCGAGGAACGTGAAGGCGACCGGAACGATGGCCACGGCCGAGTTGCGCAGGCCCTGCGAGATGTCGTCGCGGACGGCCCCGGGGTCGTTGTCGTGGGCGGCGCGGGAGATGCGCGGGAGCAGGGCCGCCATGACCGAGACGGTGATGATGGCCTGCGGCATGCCCCAGATCAGCTGGGCGTTGGAGTACGCGAGGAAGCCGGCGCCATCCTTGTCGGCGATCTTTCCGGCCGATGTGGCGAGCTGGGTGACGACGAGCACGCCTGCCTGGTTGGCCAGGACGAACAGGACCGTCCATTTGGCGAGCTTGATCGTTTTTCCGAGCCCGTGCCCCTTCCAGTCGAAACGGGGCCGGAAGCGGAAACCCGCCTCACGGAGGTACGGGATCATGGCCAGGGCCTGGACGACCAGGCCGAGCAGCGTGCCGACGCCGAGCAGCCGGACACCGTCCTCGGGGATCGTCGCCACACCCATCCGGGATTCGGCCGACGTGCCGTAGACCCAGATGAACAAGCCGAACGTGAAGATCATGACGATGTTGTTGAGGACCGGCGTCCACATCATCGCGCCGAACCGTCCCCTGGCGTTCAGGATCTGGCCCATCACCACATGGACGCCCATGAAGAAGATGGTCGGCAGGCAGTAGCGGGCGAACGTGACAGCGACGCCGTTGGCCGCCGGTTCGTTCGCGATGGGCAGCGACATCATGCGGATGAGCACGGGCGCGGCGAAGACCGCCAGAGCGACGATGAGACCGAGTACGACCATGACGAGGGTCAGCAGGCGGTTGGCGTACGCCTCCCCGCCGTCCTCGTCGTCCTTCATGGACCGGACGAGCTGCGGCACGAAGACCGAGTTCAGCCCACCGCCCACGGTGAGGATGTAGATCATCGTCGGCAGTGTGTACGCGATGGTGAAGGTGTCGCCGAGCATGGCCGCACCGAGTGCTGCCGTGATCACCAGGCTGCGGACGAAACCGGTGAGCCGGGACACCAGGGTGCCGGCCGCCATGAGGGCACTGGACTTCAGTATTCCGGAGGCACGGCCGCCGGACTTGGGAGGTACGGGGGCCGGAGCCGCCTCGGGCTCGGCCGGAGGGCCGGGAGGCCGTCCCGAGCCCTCCTGGTCGCGGAACAGGTGAGCGAAGGCGTCCGGCTCCTCGCGGTCGTCGGACGCCCGCGTGACGAGGGCGTCGACCCCCACGTACTGGGTGGTCGCCGGGTTGTCCCCGTAGGGAAGGTGCCGGGAGGGGCCTGCAGGCTCCGGTGGCGGCGTCTGGGCCCAGATGCGGGGGTCGGGCGCGTAGGGGGGAGCGGGAGGCTGCTGGTAGAGCGCCTGTGGCTCCTGGTAGGTACCTGGGGGCGGCGGTGGGTGGGACGCACGGTCGTAGAGCGCTTCGGCGACCGGATCCTGCGCGGAGAGGTCCTGTGCCCGGTACGGGTCGTGGTCGTACGCGTGCTGCAGGTACGGGTCAGGTGCTCCCCCGTCCTCTGCGCCCTGCGGTACGGGCGGACCGCTGGAAGACCCAGCTCCGCCCGCGCCCTGGCCGCGGTCACCGTCGTACGGCGCGTTCATCGAAACCCCACCTCATTGTCCCCGGCCGACAGGCCCCGACAGACATCGCTCAACGGTCCACTTTCTCACCCGGTTCCGACGGGTTCCCGCTTTCCGGACCGGTGTCCGGTGTCGGGTCACTCGGCTGCTCGGGTTCACCGCCGTCGTGCGCGCTGCCGTCGTCCTCCACCGTGCTGCCCGCGACGGTCCGTTTGCGGTGGGTGTACATCCTGATGCCGGCCAGGACCAGCAGCAGCAGTCCTCCGGCGATCACCAGGAGGACCGTCGGTGTGACTTCGGAGACCTTCACCGTGAAGGTCATCTCCTCGCCGTACGGCGTTCCGTCCTCGGTGAAGAGCCGCGCGGTGACCTGGGCCTGGCCGTTGGCGTTGGCCGAGGCGTCGAACTTCACGGACTGACTGTGCCCGCCCGCGATCTTCACCGGCTGTTCGGCCACCGGGGCACCGTCGTTGAGCTTGAGCCGCGTGGCGTTGCCCGACGTCAGGCGGAGCACGAGGTTGTCGACGCCCTGAACCAGCTTGTTCTGCACGGTGACGGGAATCGTCGCACTGCGGCCGGACAGGGTGACATCGGACTTCGCGATGAGCTGCACCTCGTTGGTGAGGCTCTGCAGGTAGGTGCGGACCGCATCGCGGTACTGCTGGGCCTCCAGGGGCCTGCCGCGCCACGACGTCGACATGGAGCGGTCGATCGCGTTCCCGAAGGGAGTCACCACCCGGTCGGGCTGGGTGAGGATGATCTGGAAGCTGTTGAGCGAGTCCTGCGTCGTCCTGATGTCCTGGAAGGCCTGGGTGGGCAGTTCCTGGCTGCGCAGCTTCTTCGGGTACTGGGAGGCCTTCGGCACCTTCGTGGTGGCGCCGGCGTCGGGCTTCTCCTCGGCTGCCGACACCAGGTCGACCGGCTGCGTCCAGCGCTCTTCCGTGAGGGCCTGCAGGGCGCGTGCCATGGTCTGCGTCTGGGCGACCGTGGGCGTCCGCTGCGGGGCGACGACGATGCTGCGCTCCTTGTCGGGAGCCTGCTCGGTCACCGCCAGCGTATGGGCGAGGAACTTCTGGACGGCGAGCGTCGAGTCCTCGGCCTTGGCCAGTTCGCCCTGGAACGCGGTGGAGAGCCGGTAGTCGGAGACCACGGCGGTGGTGCCTCCACCGATGGGCCGTGCCGACGTCGGGGTGTACGGGAGGCCGCCGGTCTCCTCGAGGCTGTCGCTGCGGGCGATGACCTTGTGCGCACCGGCCGACGTGGCCACGTCGACGACGGAGGGATCGATGGCACCGTCCACCGGCCAGGCGAAGTCGGTGGACGGCTTCACGTGAAGGACGGTCTCCACCGTCGCCCCCGCCACTTCGGTCGCCGTACGCAGATGGCTGAGCGTGCCCGAGACGTTCTTCCCGCGGTGGGCGATCGAGGCGAGATCGGGATCGGCGAACGGCAGGGCCACCACCTTGCCGTCCTTCACCGCTGTCTCCAGTGCGGCGAGCCACTGCTTGGCGATGCCCTGGTTCGTCCCGGCGATGGTGGTGTCACCGACCCTGACGCGATAGTTCCTGGTCATCGCGTCGACGGAGGCCAACAGGTCCGGGTCGATCACCCAGGTCACCGGGAGCCGGCTTCCCAGTGCCACCGCCTGTTCCAGCCGCCCGCCGGCCGCGAGCTCGCGGGCCAGGTCGTCATTGTCGAAGACGGGCGTCTGCTGTGCGTCGGATCCCGTCTCCGCGGTGACGTGCGCGGACGCGATCAGAGGCCAGAGGAAGGTCAGCTTGGTCCTGCTGTCGGTGTCCCCGGGCTGCCACGGGAGGAAGGTCCGCTGGATGCCGAGCACCTGGTCGTAGAGGGTGTCCGAAGTCCGTCCCGTGATCGAGACGCCCAACTGGTAGACCCCCTCGTCGTCCAGACCCAGCTTGTTCACCGGCACGTCGAGGGTGAAGTCCTGGCTTATCCCGGGGGCCAGTTTCGCCGTCTTCAGCGTGTACTTGCCGCCCAGCGCGGCGGGATCACTGCCGGGGAGGTAACCGGTGCGCTTGGCCGCCTCGTCGATCTCGGACCTGCTGGACAGGGCGGGGCCGACCCGGAGATCGACCTCGGCGTCGGTGACCGTCTTCTTGCCCTTGTTGGTCAGGGTGCCGGAAACGGTGAGGGTGTCGCCCTTGACCGGTGCACTGGGTGTGAGGGTGTTCAGAGACACATCAACGGTGCGTGAACCGGTCGGCGCCTTCTTCGCCCCGTCGGCCTGCGCCGAGGGAGCGGCCGGACCGGCCAGCAGCCCGGCGATCAGGGGAGCCCCGACGATCAAGGAGGCTGCCCGCCGGAGCCACCGGCGGGCAGGGGAAGGGTTCATCCCCTGGATGTCTGCCGCCTCGGCCACGCGCTATCCGTCCCTCGTCGTCGTGCTGGTGCCGGTCTCGCCGGTCTCTGCGTCCCCGCATGGTAACGATGCGCCCGGCGGGTGAGTGCCGGGGACCGTGCCACATGATCGGGAGAGTCTCGCAGGCGCCCAGGAAACGATGACGCCCGGGACGGCTGGGGCACGTAACCTTTTCTGTTGTGCCGAACGCCAACGAAGACAACCCCAGTGCACTGAGTCAGGTGCAGCACCGCGCAGTCAGTGAACTGCTGCGGGTGTCCCCGGTCGCTGACGACCTCGCCCGCCGATTCCAGGAGGCCGGATTCAGCCTCGCCCTGGTCGGAGGGTCGGTCCGCGATGCGTTGCTCGGCAGGCTCGGGAACGACCTGGACTTCACGACCGACGCCCGCCCGGAGGACGTACTCAAGATCGTCCGCCCGTGGGCCGACTCGGTGTGGGAGGTCGGCATCGCCTTCGGCACCGTCGGTTCACAGAAGGACGGCTACCAGATCGAGGTCACGACCTACCGGTCGGAGGCGTACGACAGGACCTCGCGCAAGCCCGAGGTGTCCTATGGCGACTCCATCGAGGAAGATCTCGTACGCCGCGACTTCACCGTCAACGCGATGGCTGTCGCGCTGCCGCAGAAGGAGTTCGTGGACCCCCACGGCGGCCTCGAGGACCTGGCGGAGCGTGTGCTGCGCACCCCGGGCACGCCCGAGGCGTCCTTCTCGGACGATCCGCTGCGGATGCTGCGCGCTGCTCGGTTCGCCGCGCAGCTGGACTTCGAGGTGGCTCCGGATGTCGTCACGGCGATGACGGACATGGCCGGGCGTATCGACATCGTCTCGGCTGAGCGGGTCCGTGAGGAGCTCAACAAACTGCTGCTGTCGGAGCACCCCCGGAAGGGTCTGGGGCTGCTGGTGGACACCGGCCTGGCAGACCGGGTGCTGCCCGAGCTCCCCTCGCTGCGGCTGGAGAGTGACGAGCATCACCGCCACAAGGATGTCTACGAGCACTCCCTGACGGTTCTGGAGCAGGCCGTCGATCTGGAGGAGGACGGGCCGGACCTCGTGCTGAGGCTCGCGGCTCTCCTGCACGACATCGGCAAGCCGAGGACGCGGCGTTTCGAGAAGGACGGCCGGGTCTCCTTCCACCACCACGAGGTGGTGGGCGCCAAGATGACAAAGAAGCGGCTGACCGATCTCAAGTACTCCAACGACATGATCAAGGACGTGTCGAAGCTTGTGGAACTGCACCTGCGCTTCCACGGCTACGGGGACGGGGAATGGACCGACTCCGCGGTGCGACGGTACGTGCGCGATGCGGGGCCCTTGCTCGACCGGCTCCACAAGCTCACACGTTCGGACTGCACGACGAGGAACAAGCGCAAGGCGAGTGCTCTGTCGCGCACCTACGACAAGCTCGAGGAGCGCATTGCGCAGCTACAGGAACAGGAAGAGCTGGACGCGATCCGGCCCGACCTGGACGGCAACGAGATCATGCAGATCCTGGGCATCAGCCCCGGGCCGGTGATCGGCAGGGCGTACTCCTTCCTGTTGGAGCTGCGGCTGGAGAACGGGCCGATGGGCCATGACGCGGCGGTCGCGGCGCTCAAGGAGTGGTGGGCCGCTCAGCAGTGAGGCCGGAGAGATCCGTTTCCGGGGAGCTCCACGTTTCACGTGAAACATGGAGCGTGAGGCGCGGACCGAGCCTGTGTGACGGTGACTGAGGGGCGTTGTTTCACGTGAAACAACGCCCCTCAGTCCTTGAGCGGGGCCTGACGAGGTGAACTGCCGGCACGTTTCCAGCGGAGCATCGTCATCGAGACGGTGGCATAGAGGGCGGCCAGCGTGAGCACCACGGCGGCGGACCGGCCGTCAGCGGGGAGTGCGAGGGCGGACGCCGCCGCGGCAGCGACGAACGCGACGTTGAAGAGCACGTCGTAGAGCGAGAAGACCCGGCCGCGGAAGGCGTCGTCCACCGATGTCTGCACCTCGGTGTCCGTGGCGATCTTCACCCCCTGCGTCACGAGCCCGAGGACGAAGGCTGCCGCCAGCATCGGGATGGGCGTGAAGGGCAGTCCCAGGGCAGGTGCCAGAAGTGCGGCGGCCCCGGCGCACACCGCCATCCAGCCGAACCGGCCGAACCGGCCGATGGCCCAGGGGGTGAGTACGGCGGCGGCGAAGAACCCCGCGGCGGAGGCGCCGAGTGCGAGGCCGAGGAGGGCGAGCCCGTCGGACTCGTTGTCCGACCAGGCGTAGCGACAGAGCATGAGCACCATCACGGTCAGTGCGCCGTAGCAGAAGCGGACCACTGTCATGGCGGCCAGGGCGTGGGCGGCATCCTTCCGCTCGGCCAGATGGCGCAACCCCGCGGCGAGCCCGTGTGCCGTAACGGCCAGCGCTTCCCGCGTGCGTATGCGGTGCCTGCTCAGATCCGGGCCCAGGAGTGTGCGGGACAGGGTCAGGGACGCGAGGGCCGACAGCAGGTAGAGGGTCGCCCCCAGGAGGACGACGGCCGTGTCGGAGCCGTCGGTCAGCAGACGCAGGGCCAACGCCAGACCCCCGCCCGCGGTCGCGGCCAGTGTGCCGGCCGTAGGGGAGAGGGAGTTGGCGATGACGAGCCGGTCGGAGTCGACGACGCGTGGGAGGGCCGCGGACAGCCCGGCCAGTACGAAGCGGTTGACGGCGGTGACGCAGAGGGCCGAGGCGTAGAACAGCCACTGTGGCGCGGAGCCGAGGAGCAGCAGCGCGGTGCAGCAGGCCAGGGCGGCCCGCAGCAGGTTTCCGTAGAGGAAGACCTGGCGGCGCGGCCAGCGGTCCAGCAGCACGCCCGCGAACGGGCCGATCAGCGAGTACGGGAGCAGCAGCACCGCCATGGCGGACGCGATGGCGCCCGGAGTGGTCTGGTTCTCCGGCGAGAAGACGACGTAGGTGGCGAGCGCGACCTGGTAGACGCCGTCGGCCGACTGGGAGAGGAGTCGGACTGCCAGCAGGCGACGGAAGTTCCGAACTCGCAGGAGGACACCCAGATCACGCACGACAGGCATGTGGGCAAGGGTCACACACGTGGGGGGTCCGCGGGCGGATTGCCCGGGGACCCCCCACGTGTGGAAGGGGCGGAGCGTTGCCGCTCCTCACCCTGATGAGACTGATGCCGTGACCGGCAGGATCAGCGCTCGATGTCGCCGCTGATGAACTTCTCGACGCTCTCGCGGGCCTCGTCGTCGAAGTACTGGACCGGCGGGGACTTCATGAAGTACGAGGAGGCCGAGAGGATCGGGCCACCGATGCCGCGGTCCTTGGCGATCTTCGCAGCGCGCACGGCGTCGATGATGACACCGGCGGAGTTCGGGGAGTCCCACACCTCGAGCTTGTACTCGAGGTTCAGCGGAACGTCACCGAAGGCACGGCCCTCGAGGCGCACGTACGCCCACTTGCGGTCGTCCAGCCAGGCCACGTAGTCCGAGGGGCCGATGTGGACGTTGTCCGCACCGAGCTCGCGGTCACGGATCTGCGAGGTGACGGCCTGCGTCTTCGAGATCTTCTTGGACTCCAGGCGCTCACGCTCGAGCATGTTCTTGAAGTCCATGTTGCCGCCGACGTTCAGCTGCATCGTGCGGTCCAGGATGACGCCCCGGTCCTCGAAGAGCTTCGCCATCACGCGGTGCGTGATGGTGGCGCCCACCTGGGACTTGATGTCGTCGCCGACGATCGGGACACCGGCCTCGGTGAACTTGTCCGCCCACTCCTTCGTGCCGGCGATGAACACCGGGAGGGCGTTGACGAACGCGACCTTGGCGTCGATGGCGCACTGCGCGTAGAACTTGGCAGCCACCTCGGAACCGACGGGCAGGTAGCAGACGAGGACGTCGACCTGCTTGTCCTTGAGGATCTGGACGATGTCGACCGGAGCCTCGGAGGACTCCTCGATCGTCTCGCGGTAGTACTTGCCCAGGCCGTCGTGGGTGTGGCCGCGCTGCACGGTCACACCGGTGTTCGGCACATCGGCGATCTTGATGGTGTTGTTCTCGCTGGCACCGATGGCGTCCGCGAGGTCGAGGCCGACCTTCTTCGCGTCGACGTCGAAAGCGGCGACGAACTCGACGTCGCTCACGTGGTACTCGCCGAACTGGACGTGCATCAGGCCGGGCACCCTGCCGGCCGGATCGGCGTCCTTGTAGTACTCGACGCCCTGCACCAGCGAGGCGGCGCAGTTGCCCACGCCGACGATGGCTACGCGAACCGAACCCATGCCGATTGCTCCCTGTGTCTTCTCAGTGTGCCCCGGTGAAGCCTCACGGCTCTGCGGGGATCTCACTTGGTGTCGTCGGACGGATCCGGCCGGGAGTGATCCCGGTGCCGGGGCAGGCCGTCCGTCTCTCCTGATGTGTCGTGCTGAGCAGAGCCTTCGAGCGAGGATCGTCGCTGATCCCGTCCCGACCGCTCGCTCTCGATGAGCTCGTTCAGCCAGCGCACTTCGCGCTCCACGGATTCCATGCCGTGTCGCTGCAGCTCAAGCGTGTAGTCGTCGAGTCGTTCGCGGGTGCGGGCCAGCGAAGCGCGCATCTTCTCGAGGCGCTCCTCCAGCCTGCTGCGCCGTCCTTCGAGCACGCGCATCCGCACCTCGCGCTCCGTCTGCCCGAAGAAGGCGAAGCGCGCGGCGAAATGCTCGTCCTCCCAGGCGTCGGGACCGGTGTGCGAGAGCAACTCCTCGAAGTGCTCCTTACCTTCCGCCGTCAACCGGTAGACGATCTTGGCCCGGCGTCCTGCGAGGGAGGAGGCGGCGGGCGGCACAGCCGGAACACTTCCCGGCTCCTCGATCAACCAGCCGCTGGCGACCAGCGTCTTGAGGCAGGGGTAGAGGGTGCCGTAGCTGAACGCTCGGAAGATCCCCAACGAAGTGTTGAGGCGTTTGCGCAGCTCGTACCCGTGCATCGGGGACTCGCGGAGCAGGCCGAGGACGGCGAATTCGAGGATGCCGGAGCGTCTGCTCACCTTCGCCTCCTCCTTCGTCAGGTGCTCCCGCGGAGCCCGGGGCTCCACCTTATGCCGTGCTGATGTATCGACTCGATACATCAGCACGATAGATCGGTCCGTGATGTTCGACAAGAGGAGGAATCGTGAGCGGCGTCACATCGTCGATTCATAGGGAGCGACTTGCGTTATTTGGGGTGAAGTTCGGTCCCAGGAGGTTTTTGACCGTGCGTAGTCTGTGCGGCATGCAGACCACCGGGAACCGTGAGACGCCGTCGCGCGTCAGTAATCGCGGACTGCCGGATGTACTGCGGATGAGCCTTCCGCAGGGCTTGTCCGTAATTCGGGGGGACCGGATCTCAACTGCCGCTTCCAGGCGCTCTCGCCTGCCCGAGGAGTAGTCGTTCGATGAGCGAGCACCGTCGCAAGACGCCGCAATCGCAAGGTGGCGGGCGTGCCGCGGCCAGACGAGCCGCCCAGCAGCCCGCAGGACGTCAAGAGTCATCACGTAGAGCAATGCCGCCCTCACCGTCCGACGCCCACGGTGAGGAGGAGTCGTACAGCGGCCGTGCCGAAGCCCGTCGCGCCGCCCAGCGGGGCGGCGGAGGCGGCAGAAGGCGCGGGAGCGAAGGCGGAGGGCGCGCGGCGGACAGCCGTTCCGGCAAGAAGCGCCTCGTCGACTACCCGCGGGCCGGCAAGGACGGCGCGCGGCGCTGGGTGCCGTCGTGGAAGCTCGTCTCCGGCCTGTGCCTGGGGTTCCTCGCGCTCCTGATGGGCGTCGCCGGCATCTCGTACGCGCTCGTGGCGACTCCCGAGGTGAAGAGCATCGCCAGGGCGCAGAACAACGTCTACTACTGGGCCGACGGCACGCAGATGGTCGCCACCGGAGGTTCGGTCAACCGGCAGTGGATCGACTACGCGCAGATCCCCGAGGAGATGCGCAACTCCGTCATCTCGGCCGAGAACAAGACGTTCGAGACCGACAAGGGCATCGACCCCATGGGTATCGCCCGCGCCTTCTACAACATGGCGAAGGGGGGTGACACCCAGGGCGGGTCGACGATCACCCAGCAGTACGTGAAGAACTCGATGCTGACGCAGGACCAGACGATCAGCCGGAAGTTCAAGGAGCTCTTCATCACGCTCAAGGTCGGTAAGACCGAGAGCAAGGAGAAGGTCATGGAGGGCTACCTCAACGTCTCGTACTACGGGCGTGGCGCGTCGGGCCTCCAGGCCGCCGCACGTACGTACTACGGGATCGACGCCTCGAAGCTCGACGCGAGCCAGTGCGCCTTCCTGACGAGCCTGCTCAAGGGCGCGAGCTACTACGACCCCGCCGGCGCCGAGGACGTCGACCCGGTCGGGGCCACTCCGGAGAAGAACCTGGCGCGGGCCAAGTTCCGCTGGAAGACGATCCTCGACGAGATGGTCAAGGACAAGCGGCTGAGTGCCGCCGAGCGGGCCACGTACAAGGAATTCCCCATGCCGGATCCGCCGAAGAAGGAAGCCAAGCTGGGCGGGCAGACCGGTTACCTGGTGGACCTCGCCACGGACTACTTCCTCGCGCACACCAAGGACGGCACCACCGAGCGGCAGCTCGCCCAGGGTGGCTACGAGATCCACACGACGTTCAAGAAGGACAAGGTCAAGCAGCTCGAGACCTCGATCTCCAAGGTACTCAAGAGCAAGATCGACCCGAAGAAGCGTCCCGATCTGGACTCGCACGTCGAATTCGGCGGCGCCTCGGTGGACACCGAGACGGGCGCCATCGTCGCCACCTACGGCGGTCAGGACGCGACGCAGCACTACACCAACAACGCGGACGCGACCGGCGCCCAGGTCGGCTCGACGTTCAAGCCCTTCGTGCTGGCGGCCGGTATGCAGTACGGGGCCCGCGACCCGAAGCTCGGGCCCGACCAGGGCGAGTCGACGCGCACCCCGGTCTCGCCGAAGAGCGTGTTCGACGGCGACAACAAGCTGAAGATCAAGAAGTACAACGGCGAGGTCTGGACCGACGAGGACAACAACCCGTGGTACCAGACCAACGACGGTGACAAGTCCTACGGCGACATCGACCTGCGGTACGCGATGCAGGAGTCGGCCAACTCCCCCTTCGTCCAGCTCGGCATGAACATCGGCACGGACAAGGTGAAGGATGTCGCGATCGCCTCCGGGCTGCGCGACGACCGCTACATGGCGAACTCGACCGTGCCGTCGTTCTCCATCGGGACGTCGTCGCCCAGCGCCATCCGGATGGCCGGCTCGTACGCCACCTTCGCGACCAGCGGCAAGCAGCGCGACCCCTTTTCGGTCACCGAGGTGAAGAAGAAGGGCAACGTCGTCTACAAGCACAAGACGGTCACCAAGATGGCCATGGACAGCGTCATCGCGGACAACGTCACCGACGTGCTGAAGAACGTCGTCGAGAACGGGACGGGTACGCCCGCCCAGCTCGAAGGGCGTGATGCGGCGGGCAAGACGGGTACGACGGACGGCAACAAGTCCGCCTGGTTCGTCGGGTACACCCCGCAGCTGTCGACCGCGGTCAGCATGTTCCGGCTGGACGACGACGAGACGAAGAAGAACCGCGAGTTCCTGGAGATGTACGGCACCGGGGGTGAGAAGCAGATCCACGGTGCTTCCTTCCCCGCGCAGATCTGGCACGACTACATGACCGTCGCCATGAAGGGCGAGAAGGTCATGAACTTCCCGAAGCCCGAGCCGTTCGGCGAGGTCGTCGGTACGCCCAGCCCCACGCCCACCCCGAGCCCGTCGCCGTCGCCCTCCGAGTCCAGCGAGGCGCCCACGACGCCGTCGCCCAGCCCGTCGTCCCCGTCCCCGTCGCCCAGCGAGACGTGCGGAACGTTGGACTGGGACTGCCAGAACCAGAACAACGGCGGTACCAACACCGGCACCGACAACGGAGGGACCACCGACGGAGGGACCGACAACGGAGGAACCGACGCCGGGACCACCGACGGAGGAACGGACACCGGAACCACCGACGGCACGACGGACGGCTCGACCGGGACGTCCAACGGCAACAGCAACGGCAACAACAGCGGGGGCGGCCTCTTCGGAGGCGGCGGATAGCAGCGCCGCACCCCGGGAGCACCGTCAGGAGCCCGCCGGACACGCATGAGGAGGGCCGCCCGCACCTGCCAGGTGCGGGCGGCCCTTTCCTTGTCCCGTACGCGGCCCACGCCCCGCACACAGCGCCGTACGGCAGGATGTGCGGCATGCCAAGCACAGAGGACACGAGCGTGCACCAGGAGCGGCCCGTCGTTCGGCCCACGCGGGAGGACGAGATCTCCGCGGCCGGCAGCGAGCTGATCGGCGGACCCGCGGGCCGCTGGGCACGGCTCGGATCGGGGCCGCTCACACCGGTGCGCGTCATCGCGCTCGTGGCGATCGGGATGTTCGCACTCGGCATGGTGCAGAAGGTCCCCTGCTACGACTGGGCGTGGTTCCGGGGCACGAGCTCGCAGTACACGCACGCGTGCTACTCAGACATCCCGCACCTCTACCTCGGCCGCGGCTTCGCCGACGGGCTGGTGCCCTACGTCGACCGGCTCGGCGGAGACATGGCGTACCTCGAGTACCCCGTCCTCACCGGCCTGTTCATGCAGATCGCGTCCTGGCTGACGCTGACGCCCAGCACCGACCCCATGCAGCAGCGTGAGCAGATGTACTGGATGGTCAACGCGGGCATGCTGATGATCTGCGCCGTGATCATCGCGGTGTGCGTGGCCCGTACACACCGCCGCCGGCCCTGGGACGGGCTCCTGGTCGCCCTCGCACCGGCGCTCGCGCTCACGGCGACCATCAACTGGGACCTGCTCGCCGTCGCCCTGACGGCCGCCGCGATGCTCATGTGGTCCCGCGGCAGGGCTCTCGCCTTCGGCATCCTCATCGGCCTGGCCACCGCCGCCAAGCTCTACCCCGTGCTGCTCCTCGGGCCGCTGCTCGTCCTGTGCTGGCGGGCCGGCACGTGGCGGGAGTTCGGCAGGGCGCTGTTCGGCGCGGCGGCCTCCTGGCTCCTGGTGAACCTCCCGGTGATGCTGTACGCCCCCGAGGGGTGGAAGAAGTTCTACACCTTCAGCCAGGAACGGCAGATCGACTACGGGTCGTTCTGGCTGGTCATCACCCAGCGCACCGGTAAGCCCATCGACGTGGGCACCGTCAACACCGCTTCCGTGCTGCTGATGATCGTGCTGTGCGCGGGCATCGCCGGGCTGGCGCTGACCGCCCGGCACCGGCCGCGCTTCGCGCAGCTCGCCTTCCTGGTGGTGGCCGCCTTCATCCTGACGAACAAGGTCTACTCGCCGCAGTACGTGCTCTGGCTGATCCCGCTGGCGGTGCTCGCCCGGCCCCGCTGGCGGGACTTCCTCGTCTGGCAGGCCTGCGAGGTCATGTACTTCCTCGGGATCTGGTTCTACCTCGCGTACACGACGAGCGGTGACAAGCACCAGGGGCTGCCCCAGGAGGGCTACCAGGTCGCGATCGCCCTGCACCTGCTCGGAACGCTGTACCTGTGCGCTCTGGTCGTCAGGGACATCCTGAGGCCGGACCGCGACCCCGTGCGACGCGACGGGTCGGACGACCCGTCGGGCGGAGTGCTCGACGGGGCACCGGACACGGTCGTGCTCGGGCAGCCGGCGCATCACCCGGCCCGGAACGCGGCACCCGCGGTCCGAGGACCGCGGGTGGAGTGGGGCACGGCGGGCGGAGCGCCCTCCGACTGAGGGCGTGTCCGGCTGCTACCGGTCCACGAGGCGGTCGAACTGGGTGGTCGTGTGGCGCAGATGGGCCACCAGTTCGTCGCCGACCTTCGGCTCCTGCGCGTCCGACGGCACGAACAGGATCGACACCTGCATGTGCGGAGGTTCCGCGAACCAGCGCTGCTTGCCCGACCACACGAACGGCGAGAGATTGCGATTGACCGTGGCCAGCCCGGCACGTGCGACGCCCTTGGCGCGCGGCATGACACCGTGGAGGGCCTTGGGGGCCTCCAGGCCGACACCGTGGGACGTACCGCCCGCGACGACGACCAGCCAGCCGTCGGAAGCCGCCTTCTGCTGGCGGTAGCCGAACCGGTCCCCCTTGACGACCCGCGTCACGTCGAGCACGGCGCCGCGGTACTCGGTGGCCTCGTGGTCACCGAGCCAGAGCCGCGTGCCGATGCGGGCCCGGAAGCGGGTCTGCGGGAACTGCTGCTGCAGCCGCGCCAGCTCCTCGGCGCGCAGGTGGCTGACGAACATGGTGTGCAGGGGCAGCCGGGCCGA
Source organism: Streptomyces clavifer (assembly GCF_036345975.1). Taxonomy (NCBI): domain Bacteria; kingdom Bacillati; phylum Actinomycetota; class Actinomycetes; order Kitasatosporales; family Streptomycetaceae; genus Streptomyces; species Streptomyces clavifer. Next base: position 3,808,339 of record NZ_CP107793.1, read on the forward strand.
GCGCAGGCGGTCCATCCAGGAGATGACCTCCTCGACCGCGTCCGAGCCGTCCGTGCGGTCCAGCGGCAGGTGCAGGGCGAAACCCTCGAGGCGCACGTCCTCGATGGCCGCGTGCAGCTGTCCCAGCTCCTCCTCCTTCACACCGTGGCGCTTCATCGAGCTCATGCACTCGATGACGACGCGCGCGCCCACCAGGGCGTGCACGCCGTCCACGGAGGAGACGGAGCGGATGACGCGGTCGGGCAGCGGCACCGGCTCCTCGCCCCTGCGGAAGGGCGTGAGGACGAGCAGGTCGCCGCTGAACCAGTCCTTGATCCTGGCGGCCTCGTACGTGGTTCCGACGGCCAGCGTGTCGGAGCCGAAACGGATCGCCTCGTCGGCCAGCCGTTCGTGGCCGAAGCCGTATCCGTTGCCCTTGCAGACGGGAACGAGACCGGGGAACTGGTCGATCACGGACTTCTGGTGCGCCCGCCAGCGCACGGTGTCGACGTAGAGGGAGAGCGCCATGGCCGGCCCGGGACCTTTCTGGTGGCTGCGGTGGGTTCGGAGGGGTGAGGAGCTGATCGACGCGGACCAGGATCGACGCGGACCAGCGGGTGTTTCAGCGGCGCGACATGTACATATCGAGCGCCTTGTGCAGGAGTTTGTTGAGGGGGAAGTCCCACTCGCCGACGTACTCGACGGCCTCGCCGCCGGTGCCGACCTTGAACTGGATCAGGCCGAAGAGGTGGTCGGTCTCGTCCAGGGAATCGCTGATGCCGCGCAGGTCGTAGACGGTCGCACCCATCGCGTAGGAGTCGCGCAGCATGCGCCACTGCATCGCGTTCGAGGGCCGGACCTCGCGTCCGATGTTGTCGGACGCGCCGTACGAGTACCAGACGTGTCCGCCGACCACGAGCATGGTGGCCGCGGAGAGGTTCACGCCGTTGTGGCGGGCGAAGTAGAGCCGCATGCGGTTGGGGTCCTCGGAGTTGAGGACCGTCCACATGCGCTGGAAGTAGGAGAGCGGGCGCGGCCGGAAGTGGTCGCGCACCGCGGTGATCTCGTACAGCCGCTGCCATTCGGCGAGGTCCTCGTAGCCGCCCTGGACCACTTCGACGCCGGCCTTGTCGGCCTTCTTGATGTTGCGCCGCCAGAGCTGGTTGAAGCCCTTGAGGACGTCCTCCAGCGAGCGGTTGGCCAGCGGGACCTGGAAGACGTAGCGGGGCTGTACGTCACCGAATCCGGCGCCGCCGTCCTCGCCCTGCTGCCAGCCCATCTTCCGCAGCCGGTCCGCCACCTCGAAGGCGCGCGGTTCGATGTGGGTTGCCTCGACGTCGCGCAGCCGCTTCACGTCGGGGTCCTGGATGCCCGACTTGATGGCGATCGAGTCCCAGCGGCGGATGACCACGGGCGGGCCCATCTTCACCGAGAAGGCACCTTGCTGCTTCAGGTGCGCGAGCATCGGCTGGAGCCAGTCGTCGAGGTTCGGGGCGTACCAGTTGATGACCGGGCCCTCGGGAAGATAGGCCAGATAGCGCTTGATCTTGGGCAGCTGGCGGTACAGCACCAGGCCGGCACCGACCATTTCGCCGTTCTTGTCGAACCATCCCAGGTTCTCCGAGCGCCATTCGGTCTTCACATCAGCCCACGCCGGGACCTGGCAGTGACTGGCCGAGGGCAGGTTCTGGATGTACGCCAGATGCTGCTCTCGGCTGATGGTCCTCAGGGTCAGGCTCATGCGGGGCGCTCCTCGGCAGGTGTGTCCCCATCGGTCAGGGGCTCCGGCTCTCGCGCCGAAGCCTACTGTGACCGGGGAGCGCCCCGTCTGGGCCCTGGGTGACCGGGACGGGTTTTCCGCGCGCCCCTCAGTTGATCACGCCGCCGAAGAGGCCGCCGTGGGCCATGCCGAGGAAGAAACCGAGCGCGGACGCACCCAGCCCCACGATGAGGGGAAAGCGTTCACGGGTGGTGACCGAGACGTACTGCCCGTAGGCGCCCGTCATGATCCCGACCAGCCCGGCCCAGGAGCTGATCAGGTGCAGGTGGTGGAACATCGCCGTCACGAAGGCGAGGATCCCGAGGACCACGGTCACGGTCACGAGCGCGTCCTGGAGGGGGTGGGACCTGCCGTCCGTGGCGAACAGGGAGACGGCGGGACGGGTGCGGGGTCGCATTGGCTGTGCCATGGGGAACCTCCTGACCGGAAAGCGGCGCACTGTAACGCCGCTCACATCCGATGTGTACAGATTGCGGCCTTCCGGCACCGGATTTCAACCGGAAGCCTGTCTGCGGGTAGTCTGTACGGTCTGCACCGGTGTCTGCCCTGAGTCAGCACTGCAACTCCCCTCGACCATCGAAGACGGGCGTTGTCAGTGGTGGCTGTTTTACTCGGGGACATCGATGCCTACGCATCACGACCCTCCTGCCACGGAACGACCGTGGCCGCTGAGTCCAAAGGAGGTGGGTTCCACATGCGTCACTACGAGGTGATGGTCATCCTCGACCCCGATCTCGAGGAGCGAGCAGTCTCCCCGCTGATCGAGAACTTCCTCTCCGTCGTCCGTGAGGGCGATGGAAAGGTTGAGAAGGTCGACACCTGGGGCCGTCGTCGTCTCTCTTACGAGATCAAGAAGAAGCCTGAGGGCATCTACTCGGTCATCGACCTGCAGGCCGAGCCTGCGGTCGTCAAGGAGCTCGACCGACAGATGAACCTGAACGAGTCGGTCCTCCGGACCAAGGTCCTCCGTCCCGAGATCCACTGAGCATCTAGCTCAGCGGTCATCGGGTTCGAGTAGCAAGCAGCCAGAAGCAATCCCCGCCGAGAGGTTCACCCATGGCAGGCGAGACCGTCATCACGGTCGTCGGCAATCTCGTCGACGACCCCGAGCTGCGCTTCACCCCGTCCGGTGCGGCGGTCGCGAAGTTCCGTGTCGCGTCCACTCCCCGCATCTTCGACCGGCAGACCAATGAGTGGAAGGACGGCGAAGGCCTGTTCCTCACCTGCTCGGTCTGGCGTCAGGCGGCGGAGAACGTCGCGGAGTCGCTCCAGCGAGGCATGCGCGTCGTCGTGCAGGGCCGGCTGAAGCAGCGGTCCTACGAGGACCGTGAGGGCGTCAAGCGCACGGTCTACGAGCTGGACGTCGAGGAAGTCGGCCCCAGTCTCAAGAGCGCCACGGCCAAGGTCACCAAGACCACAGGTCGCGGTGGCCAGGGTGGCGGTCAGGGTGGATACGGCGGCGGCCAGCAGGGCGGCGGCAACTGGGGCGGCGGTCCCGGTAGCGGCGGTCAGCAGGGCGGCGGCGGTGCACCTGCCGACGACCCGTGGGCCACTGGCGCGCCTGCGGGCGGTCAGCAGGGCGGGGGCCAGCAGAGCGGCGGGGGTGGCTGGGGCGGAAGCTCCGGCGGCTCCGGTGGCTCGGGCGGAAGCTCCGGCGGCGGCTACTCGGACGAGCCTCCCTTCTAGGGCAGCTCGTACCCCCACTTCTTGATCACACAGGAGAAACACCATGGCGAAGCCGCCTGTGCGCAAGCCTAAGAAGAAGGTCTGCGCGTTCTGCAAGGACAAGACCCAGTACGTGGACTACAAGGACACGAACATGCTGCGGAAGTTCATTTCCGACCGCGGCAAGATCCGTGCCCGCCGCGTCACCGGCAACTGCACGCAGCACCAGCGTGATGTCGCCACGGCAGTCAAGAACAGCCGTGAGATGGCGCTGCTGCCCTACACGTCCACCGCGCGATAAGGGAAGGGTGACCGAATCATGAAGATCATCCTCACCCACGAGGTCACTGGCCTCGGTGCTGCCGGCGACGTCGTGGACGTCAAGGACGGGTACGCCCGTAACTACCTGGTTCCGCGTGGCTTTGCCATCCGCTGGACCAAGGGTGGCGAGAAGGACGTGGCGCAGATCCGCCGCGCCCGTAAGATCCACGAGATCGCGACGATCGAGCAGGCCAACGAGATCAAGGCCAAGCTCGAGGCCGTCAAGGTGCGTCTGGCTGTTCGCTCCGGCGACGCCGGCCGTCTCTTCGGCTCCGTCACCCCGGCCGACATCGCCTCGGCGATCAAGGCCGCCGGTGGTCCGGACGTCGACAAGCGTCGCGTCGAGCTCGGTACGCCGATCAAGACGCTCGGCGGATACCAGGTATCCGTGCGCCTGCACCCCGAGGTTGCCGCGAAGCTCGGTATCGAGGTCGTTGCTGCCTAAGGGCACAGCTCAGCAGAGCTAGGTGAAGGGCCGCACCTCACGGTGCGGCCCTTCGTCGTGCTGCACCGGCGAGGTCTCGTGCCTGGTTCGTTTCGTGTTTGGTTTCACGTGAAACGGCGTCGCGGTCCCGTTTCACGTGAAACGGGACCGCGACGCCGTTGGTCGGTCAGCGGGTGGCGCCAATGACGAGCCACTTGCCCGAGCGCATGCGCAGCCAGAGTGTCACCAGTCGGACTGCCATCATGAGCGTCATCGCCCACCACAGGGCGGTCAGGCCTCCTCCGAGGCCGGGGATGAGGAGGGCGACGGGGGCGAAGGCGGCCAGGGTCACGATCATGGCCCAGGCGAGGTACCGGCCGTCACCCGCACCCATGAGTACGCCGTCGAGCACGAAGACGACACCGGCAATCGGCTGGGAGAGCGCGACGACGAGCAGCGCCGGCAGCAAGGTCTCCTGCACCGACGGGTCGCCGGTGAACAGGGGGATGAACAAGGGGCGCGCCAGCACGATCAGCACACCGAGAACCACACCGGAGGCGATGCCCCACTGGACCATCCGGCGACAGGCCTCGCGGGCTCCCTTGGCGTCGCCCGCGCCCAGGTAGCGGCCAATGATGGCCTGCCCCGCAATGGCGATGGCGTCGAGAGCGAAGGCCGTGAGGCTCCAGAGGGACAGGATGATCTGGTGGGCGGCGATGTTCGTGTCGCCGAGTCGGGCCGCCACTGCGGTGGCGATCAGCAGGACCGAACGCAGTGAGAGCGTACGGACCAGCAGGGGGAAGCCTGCCTGGGCGCTGGCCCTGATTCCTGCGGCGTCGGGACGCAGCGAAGCTCCGTGTCTCCGCGCGCCGCGCACAACAACGATCAGGTAGGCGAGCGCCATGCCGGCCTGGGCGATCACCGTGCCCCAGGCAGATCCGGCGATGCCGAGTCCGGCTCCGTAGACGAGCCCCACGTTGAGCGCGCCGTTGGCCGTGAATCCACCGATGGCGACGTAGAGGGGCGTCCGGGTGTCCTGCAGGCCCCGCAGTACGCCGGTCGCGGCGAGCACGACAAGCATGGCGGGGATGCCGAAGCTGGAGATCCTCAGGTAGGTCACGGCGTAGGGGGTGGCCGTGTCCGACGTGCCGAAGGCCTCGATGAGCCAGGGGGCCGCGGGATAGGCGAAGGCGACGACGAGGGCGCCGAGCAGCAGGGCGAGCCAGATGCCGTCCATTCCCTGTCGGATGGCGGAGGGGATGTCGCCTGCCCCGACCCGGCGGGCCACCGCAGCCGTGGTCGCGTAGGCGAGGAAGACGAAGATGCTCACGGCAGTGGTGAGCAAGGCGGCGGCGACCCCCAGGCCGGCCAGTTGGGACGTGCCCAGATGGCCGACGACGGCGCTGTCGACCATGACGAAAAGTGGCTCGGCGACGAGAGCGCCGAAGGCCGGTACGGCGAGGGCGATGATCTCGCGGTCGTGCCGACGGCGGGACGGCGGCTGGGTCGCGGAGGCCTGGGTCATGGGTGTCAATTTAATCTTCCACAGGTAAGAGATGCAACACCATTGGAGTCCTTACCTGTCCACGAGTTCACGGATCGGCCGGGGGGTGATTCCGGCGATCTTGAGCTCAGGGCGAAAGTTTTTCTCCCCCACAGCCAGTGGATGGAGAAAGCCCAGGTCAGAACCCTTCCGGCTGGGTCGGTATGAGTTTGTCCACAGTGCTGTCCCCTGGCCCGTGCACAGGATCGGAGGGGTTCTCCACAGCATCTGGTCCGTCGTCCACATGCCCTGTGGATAACCAGATTGGCTGACGGTGCATACCGGCCTACCGTGGGGCGGCGCCCGCACTCCGTTCCGGCAGGGATGACCCCAGAACTTGACGCGCCGGAACCGGAGTCGGGCGTCTTGTTTGTCGGTGCCGTGCCGTAAGAAAGAGTGGCACGGTTAGGTCCGCGCAGCGGACGGGAGGAGGTGGCCCGGTGAGCATTCCCGAGCCTTTGGACGATCCCTGGGCCGATGTCGGTCCCAGTGACCGTCTGCCCGTTTCCCGTCAGCGCCGTGGAGAGGGCAAGGGGCGGGACGAGCAGCACGAGCGGGGCCGGGAGAGCAGCTGGGACAGCGGCTCGTCCGGGTTCGAGCGAGTGCCTCCCCAGGACCTCGACGCGGAGCAGTCCGTGCTCGGCGGCATGCTGCTGTCCAAGGACGCCATCGCCGATGTCGTGGAGATCATCAAGGGCCACGACTTCTACCGTCCGGCTCACGAGACCGTCTACACGGCGATCCTCGACCTCTATGCCAAGGGCGAGCCGGCCGACCCGATCACGGTGGCGGCCGAGCTCGTCAAGCGCGGTGAGATCACCAAGGTTGGCGGAGCCCCGTATCTGCACACCCTGGTCCAGTCCGTGCCGACGGCCGCCAACGCCTCGTACTACGCGGAGATCGTCCATGAACGGGCGGTTCTCCGGCGTCTCGTCGAGGCCGGCACGAAGATCACGCAGATGGGGTACGCAGCCGACGGTGACGTGGACGAGATCGTCAACTCGGCGCAGGCCGAGATCTACGCCGTCACCGAGCAGCGCACCAGTGAGGACTACCTGCCGCTCGGCGACATCATGGAGGGCGCTCTCGACGAGATCGAGGCGATCGGGTCCCGCAGCGGCGAGATGACCGGTGTCCCGACCGGATTCACCGATCTGGACGCCCTGACGAACGGCCTGCACCCCGGGCAGATGATCGTGATCGCGGCGCGTCCCGCCATGGGAAAGTCCACGCTCGCCCTGGACTTCGCCCGTGCCTGTTCGATCAAGAGCAACCTGCCGAGCGTGATCTTCTCGCTGGAAATGGGCCGCAACGAGATCGCGATGCGTCTGCTGTCCGCCGAGGCACGGGTGGCACTTCACCACATGCGCTCCGGCACGATGACCGACGAGGACTGGACGAGGCTGGCCCGGCGGATGCCGGACGTCTCGGCGGCTCCGCTCTACATCGACGATTCGCCGAACCTCTCCATGATGGAGATCCGGGCGAAATGCCGTCGTCTCAAGCAGCGCAACGACCTCAAGCTCGTGGTCATCGACTATCTGCAGCTGATGCAGTCCGGCGGTGCCAAGCGGGCCGAGAGCCGTCAGCAGGAAGTCTCGGACATGTCCCGAAACCTCAAGCTCCTCGCCAAGGAGCTGGAGGTTCCCGTCATCGCGCTCTCCCAGCTGAACCGTGGCCCGGAGCAGCGCACCGACAAGAAGCCGATGGTCTCCGACCTGCGTGAATCGGGCTCCATCGAGCAGGACGCCGACATGGTCATCCTGCTGCACCGCGAGGACGCGTACGAGAAGGAGTCCCCGCGTGCGGGCGAGGCGGACCTGATCGTGGCCAAGCACCGAAACGGCCCGACAGCGACGATCACAGTGGCGTTCCAGGGGCACTACTCACGCTTCGTGGACATGGCCCAGACCTGAGTCGGGTCATGCAGAAGGCTGAGCCGGTCCAGCAACCGAGCCCGCGTCTCGGCAACGCATCGGCAAGGCCGGTCGACCCGGTACTCCGAAACCGTTTCTGCTCCCCGTGGCCGTGGTGCGGGAGCGCTGGTTTCGCTGCGGGTGCCGGACGACAGCGCTGCCGAGAAGCCGAAGGGGCGGCTGCGGTCGGCGAGCGTCCCGGTGGTCGGACACGGAGCCGGACGTCGAGTGCGCAGAAGCCGTCACGCGAGCTGCGAGTCACACCGTGCGCCGGGTGGAGAGGCCCGGCGCTTCGGCAGCGGCAGTCGGCTGAGGTCCGTCCGCCCGGTGGGCGTGAACACCGCCGTCGATAGTCTGCACGTCGTGATCAAGTCATACGCGAGCCTCGACGATGCCGGCGTCGCCGTCGCTGCGGCACGTGCCGGCGCGGACGTGGTGCACAGCATGTACGGCCGGCGGCTCACTCGCATCGACAAGGGTGCCGGGGATTTCGCCACTGCCGCCGACGTGGAGGCCGAGAAGGCGATCCTCGCGGTCATTCGTGCCGCTCGGCCCGATGACGCGGTGCTCGGCGAGGAGGGCGGGCACCAGGGCGCCGTCGAGGCCACGCGTCAGTGGTTGGTGGATCCTCTGTGCGGGACGCTGAACTACGCCGTCGGCAACATGCTGGTGGCCGTCAATGTGGCGCTGCGCGACGGGGCGGCGGCCGTGGCCGACCCGTTCACCGGCGAGGTCTTCTTCACCGACGGTGAGACAGCCCGGGCGCGGCACGGCGGGGCCGATGTGCCGCTGGTACCCACGTCCGCCACCCGACTGGTGGACGTCAACCTGGACCCGCCCTTCCCGAGCGCGCCTGGCTTCCGGGCCGTGGGCCTGCTGGCACACCCCGGGTTCGCCGAGCGGTTCCGGCCACGGGTCGTGTCCACGACGTTGGCGTTGGCCTGGGTGGCGGCAGGCAAACGAGCCGCGTACGTCACCGATGGCAGTGACCTGTCCGGGAGCGTGCACTTCGCCGCCGGCATCGCCCTGTGCCGGGCAGCCGGTTGCGTGGTCACCGGGGTCGACGGCGCTCCGATCGGGCAGGGGAACCGCGGCCTGGTCGTGGCAGCGGACGCCGAAACTCACGGGCTGTTGATGTCGATGATCCGCGGTCGAAGCTGACGAGGCGGGCGAGACGGTACTGGACGTCCCGCCCGTGTGCCGGACCCATCTCGACGACCGACCGTGGGTGCTGGTCGAATTCCGGGACGGCGAGGTGCTGACTGCGGTCAGGACTTCGCTCTCCGCCGGAGCCGCGGCGGGTGACGGGTGACGGGTGACGTGCGGATTCACGGTCCGTCCGGCTCGTGCGGGGGTACGAGCGCCGTGACGACGATGTCCACCAGGCGGTCGAGCGCCGTGTCGGACAGCATGTCGGGCAGTGTCAGGTGCTCGAGCAGCAGGCCGGTCATGGCCAGGTGGAGCACGAGGAAGGTGTCGGCGTCGCCCGGCAGGCCCGCCTCGCTGTAGAAGGCGCCGCTCTGGTCGAATTCCGCCCGCACGGTTTCGGTCAGGCGCGTTCGCAGGGCCGGGCGGCGAGTGGCTTCGAGCCGGAGTTCCAGCATGGCCAGATAGCCGACGCGGTCGTCGGCCATGCGCTGGACCAGCCAGTGCATGAGGGAGGTGACCAGCTCTCGGGACGGCGCGGGGAGCATCACCTGTTCGACCTCGGTGGCGTCCGGTGTCATGCGGTGGTTGATGCGGGCACCTGCCTGCATGAACAGATCGTCACGGTTCGTGAAGTAGTTGGACGCGGTACCGAGGGGGACACCCGCCCGGGAGTCCACCGCGCGGAAGGTGAGCCCGCGGGCTCCCTCATGGGCCAGCACCTCGATGGCGGCGTCGACGAGTGCCGTTCTGCGCTCCGGATTTCTGGCCATGGTCCTCTCCTGTCCGGCGTGCCTCCGAAAGAGGCTTGCTTAACCACTACGTATGAAGCACTCTATGTGCAGTAGTTGGGGCGGTGGCCGACGGTACCGCTGCCGGGCACGACCGAAGCAACAGACCTGCGCGGAACGGGGACCTCATGCGAAAGCTCACTTACTTCGTCGCCTGCTCCATCGACGGATTCATCGGTGATCCGGGCGGGGACGCCACGTCGATGATGGCCTTCGTCGATGAGGAGATGATCGAGTTCCTCACGTCGGAGTACCCGGAGACGGTCTCGGCGCAAGGCCGCGAGGTGCTGGGATTCGGTGAGGTGAAGAACCGGCGTTTCGACACCGTGATCCAGGGGCGGGCCAGCTATCAGATCGCCCTGGACGCCGGCCTCACCAGTCCGTACGGGCACATGGCGGAGCTCGTGGCCTCCCGGACTCTGCGGGAGTCCCCCGACCCGAACGTGGAGCTCGTTTCCGGCGATGTGGTCGGACGGATCAGGGAACTCAAGGCGCAGGACAGCGAACTGGGCATCTGGCTCTGTGGCGGATCCCGGCTGGCCGGTGAGCTGATCGGTGAGGTCGACGAACTCGTCATCAAGACCTATCCGCAGGTGTACGGGTCCGGAATGCCCATGTTCGGCGCGGATTTCGCGGTCACCGACTTCGCCCTGGAGAACGTCCGCACATTCGACAACGGTGTGCTGGTCAGGACCTACAGCCGGAAGCGCTGAGCGGCGCAGTGCGCCCCGGTGCCGTGCGGCGCGTCCCGCCGGTCCGGGGCCCTACGGCTCGAGGGCCGGGCAGGGTGAGGACCGGAGCCCGGTCCCGGCTGTGAAAAATGCTCGCGAGACGGCTGCCGCACGGGTAGTTCTTGACCATGACCACTTCCGAAGCGCTGCTTCCCGGCACCCGGCGTGCCCTGCTCCACCGCATTGCCACGGCCCAGTCCGAAGGCCGCGCGCCTTCTCTCGTCGCCGCTGTTCAGCGCGAGGGCCGGATCGCCTGGAGTGGCTCACGCAGCTGCGTGGAGGGGCATGCTCCCGACGACGATACGCAGTTCAGGATCGGCTCCATCACCAAGACGTTCACCGCCGTGCTGGTGCTGCGCCTCCGTGACGAAGGCCTCCTCCATCTGGACGACCCGCTGGAGAAGCACCTGCCGGGTACGGGCGTCGGACACGTGACCGCCCGTCAGCTGCTGGGTCACAGTGCCGGACTCGGGGCGGAGACGCCCGCACCCTGGTGGGAGAGGACGCCCGGTAGCACGCGGCCGGACCTGGCCGCCGTTCTCGGTGACGAGCCGCTGATGCACCCGCCGGGCCACAGGCACCATTACTCCAATCCTGGCTACACGCTGCTCGGATCGCTTGTCGAGAGGGTGCGCGGTGACGCCTGGGCGGAAGTGCTGCGCCGGGAGATCCTGGATCCGCTGGGGATGGACCGTACGACCGCATCGGCACAGGCACCGCATGCGGGCGGCTGGGCCGTCCATCCGTGGGCCGACGTCATGCTGCCCGAACCGGCCGAGGACCTCGGACTGATGGCTCCGGCCGGTCAGCTCTGGTCGACCACCTCCGACCTTCTCCGGTTCGCTTCCTTCCTCGCTCGCGGGGACGAACGCGTGCTCCGTGCCACGTCGGTCGAGGAGATGCGTACGCCCGTGGCACCGCCCGAAGCGGGCGACTGGGCAGGGAATTACGGCCTCGGCCTCCAGGTGGTGCAGCGGGAGGGCCGCACGCTCCTCGGTCACTCGGGGTCGCTGCCGGGCTTCCTTGCCGCGCTGTGGATCAGCGTCGAGGACGATGTGGCCGCAGTGGTGCTCGCCAACGCCACCTCCGGCCCGCTCGCCGGTGCGGTGGCCGCGGACCTCGTGCAGATCGTCGCCGATGCGGAGCCGAGGATCCCGGAGCCCTGGCGCCCGCTGCCCGAGGTGGACGAGGAACTGCTGGCGCTGACCGGCCCCTGGTACTGGGGAACGAGCATCCACACACTGAAGCTGCTCGCCGACCGGGGCTTCGAGCTGCAGCCGTTGCGCGGTACGGGACGCGGTGCCCGCTTCCGCGCATGCCCGGACGGCACCTGGACCGGGCTCAGCGGCTACTACGCGGGGGAGACGCTCCGCGTCGTCCGCTCCGCCGACGGCACGGTGGATCACCTCGACCTGGGATCGTTCGTTTTCACCCGGACGCCGTACGAACCCCGGGCGGCAGTGCCCGGTGGCGTGGACGAGGGCGGGTGGCGCGGACTCGTCACCTGAGCCGCCGGAGCGGGCCGGGCTACCCGAGCGCACTCACGGCAGGTGTCTCGCGGTCGTCGTTTCACGTGAAACGACAACCGGTGGGGCGGGCCGTTCATGCCGTCAGTTCGCGCTCCAGAGGTGTGCGGAAGCGGGGAGTGACCCGCGCCCCGCCCACCCAGGCCGACAACCCGGCAGCCTCCTGCTCGATGTGGCGGACGGCCTCCCGGCCCACGTCGGAGAGCAGCCGCCACACCAGCTCGCCGTCCGCGCGCTGCGCCCAGCCGCCCACGATCGTCCCGTTCCACCACACCGTCGGACCGATGTTGCCGGCCCGGTCGAAGAGCGCCCCACGATGATCGGCCCGCAGGTGGAAGGCTCGATCGGTCCAGCCCATCGCACTGGGATCGAGGCCGGGCAGAAGTGCCGCCCAGGGCTCCGGGGGCGGCTCGGGAGCGAGGTCCCCCGGCACGACCCAGCCCGAGGCGCCGCTGTCCAGCGAAACCTCCTCGGCAGTGACTGCGGCCAGTGCCTGACGGGTCTCCCGCACACCCCAGCCGGTCCACCATTTCAGGTCGGCCTCCGTTGCAGGGCCGTACGAGAAGAGCCAGCGCCGGGCCACCTCTGTTCGTGCCTCGGCGGGATCCGCCGCCGGCCACGGCGTGGTGGCCGTCCAGCGGAACTGGCTGGAGGTCCAGGCACCGCGCGGCCGGTCCCGCCGGATGCGTCCGTCGGCGGCCAGCAGACGGATGACCCGCGACGCGACGCCCTGGACCGTTTCCTGCCTCGTGCCGGGGAAGACGGTGATCTTCGTGCGTAGCGAGGGAACTACCGCGGAGAGCTCGCTCCCAGTAGCACGACCCCGTTCGTCGAGGACGGTGAGCGTCCCCCGCTCTACTTCGGCGAGCCAGTGCTCGTCCAGCCCCTTTCCGTCCTCCCTCAGGTGTTTGAGGAAGGTCCGGCGCTCCTTGGCTGCCACCGCCCGCGCGTGGGAGGCGTCCACGAAGCGGGCCGCATCCGTGGACATGGCGAACAGGGTGTTCCGCATGGAGAGCAGGCGCACCAGTGAGACGTCCTCGTAGAGGGCGCGTTCCACCGTTTCGACGTTCGGCTCGGACAGCCGGGCGCAGGTGGAGAGATAGACCGTAGCCGCGTCGGTGGCGTGCAGGGCCACCACCGCGTCCGCCACTTTCACGACGGAGGAGGCCCGCAGGGACCGGGCCAGCAGATGCCGCCTGCCGAGCCTGATCCGGCGTTGCTCGTCGTCGATGTGATGCATACGTGCCTCCGGGCGGTGGAGCCCGCCCAGGTGCTCCGGGCTCCTGGGAGCTCAAGGCGGTCTTCCCGGTTTCAGAGTGTGAGCTTGAACCCCACATGGCTTGCGGCGAAACCGAGCCGCTCGTAGAAGCGGTGGGCGTCGGTGCGGGTGGTGTCGGATGTCAGCTGCACCAGCCGGCAACTCTGGCGCCGGGACTCATCGACGGCCCACTGGATCAGCTGGGTGCCCAGGCCGCTGCCGCGCTCATCGGAATGGACCCGGACGCCCTCGATGATCGAGCGTGTCGCACCGCGCCGGGACAGCCCCGGGACAACCGTGAGCTGCAGGGTTCCGACGACGCGTTCTTCGCGCACGGCGACGACGATGCGCTGGTTGGGGTCGTCGGTCAGACGTCGGAACGCGGCTTCGTACGGGGAGAGATCGTCCGGTGACTCCCGCCGGGCACCGAGCGGGTCATCGGCGAGCATGGCTACGACGGCCGGAATGTCGGTGAGGACGGCGGGGCGTATCTCGAGATCGCTCATGATCGGCAGACTACGCAACCCGTCGGCTCAGGCGGGGACCTTGAGTGCTTCGACCGTGCGGACGAGCGGGGCCAGCTCGGGGTTCTTGGCCGCCTCGTCGAGAGCGGCCCGCAGGGCGGTGTCGTTGGTCGGCCTGGCCTCGTCCAGGAGTGCGAGGCCGGCTTCCGTGACATCGGTGTAGATGCCCCGCCGGTCCGTGTCGCACAGGTACCGGGTGAGTAGCCCACGGTCCTCGAGCCGGGTCACGAGCCGTGTGGTGGCGCTCTGGCTCAGCACCACGGCGTCCGCCACCTGCTTCATCTGGAGGTGGCCGCCCGTGCCGCTGTGCTGGCGGCTCAGGACGTCGAGCAGCGAGTACTCACGCACGCTGAGACCGTGGCCGGACTGGAGGGCCCGCTCGATGTGGGCCTCGATCCTCCCGTGGAGCAGCGAGAGGGCGCACCAGCTCTGGGAGAGGGCGGTCAGTGCGGGGTCCGTTGCTGTCATCTGTCTTCTCTCCTCCGTGCCGGAGCTGCTTGCGTCCAAGGGTAGGTCACGTGCGCAATAGCCCGCGCTTGCAATTATGCCGCGTCTGCAATTATTGTGAACGCCTGTAAAGCGCAGACGCAACCTTCAGGAAGGTGGAACCCATGCCGCTCGCGCTCCTCGCCCTGGCCATCGGGGCATTCGGAATCGGGACGACCGAGTTCGTGATCATGGGGCTGCTCCCCGAGGTCGCTGCGGACTTCCAGGTCTCGATTCCCACCGCGGGCTTTCTGGTCACCGGCTACGCCTTGGGGGTGGTCCTCGGTGCTCCGCTGATGACGGTGCTCGGCACGCGGGTCACCCGAAAGCGCATGCTGATGCTCCTGATGGGGCTGTTCATCGTCGGCAACGTGGTCTCCGCCCTCGCCCCGGTCTTCGAAGTCATGCTCGTCGGGCGGGTGGTCGCCTCGCTCGCGCACGGAGCCTTCTTCGGAATCGGATCGGTGGTCGCCGCCGATCTGGTGGCCCCGGAGAAGAAGGCGGGTGCCATCGCCATGATGTTCACCGGACTCACTGTCGCCAACGTGGTCGGAGTCCCTCTCGGCACCTACATCGGCCAGAGCGCCGGCTGGAGGATCACGTTCTTCGTCGTCGCCGGACTCGGCGTCCTCGGTCTTCTCGGGGTGGCGAAGCTCGTCCCCGAGCAGCCGAAGCCGGACGGTGTGCGCATCCGGCACGAGCTCGCCGCGTTCCGGAACGTGCAGGTGCTTCTCGCCATGGCCATGACCGTTCTGGGCTTCGGCGGTGTCTTCGCGGCGATCACCTACATCACGCCCATGATGACCGGGACCGCCGGCTACGCGCCGTCCTCCGTCACCTGGCTGCTCGTCCTCTTCGGGCTCGGCATGGTCGGTGGCAACCTGCTCGGCGGCAGGTTCGCCGACCGCCACCTGATGCCGATGCTGTACGTCTCCCTCGGTGCGCTCGCCGCCGTCCTGGCCCTGTTCACGCTGACGGCCCACGACAAGATCGCTGCCGCGGTCACCATCGTCCTCATCGGGGGCCTGGGCTTCGCGACGGTGCCGCCGCTCCAGAAGCGTGTGCTCGATCAGGCAGCAGGCGCACCCACACTGGCCTCAGCCGTCAACATCGGAGCGTTCAACCTCGGGAACGCACTGGCGGCCTGGCTGGGTGGCATGGTCATCGCGGCCGGCTTCGGCTACACGGCACCCAACTGGGTCGGCGCCGCTCTCGCCGCGTCGGCACTGCTCCTCGCGCTTCTCTCCGGTGCTCTGGAGCGCCGCACGGCCGACCGTGACCGGCCGGCGGCCGAGCCGGCTCCCGAACCCACTGCTGTGGCCGCAGGCCGGCGCTGACTCCGGGGGCGCCCGCTTCCCCGGCTGTCGCCGCGTGTGTGGCCGGCGGCTGTGCGCCGGTAGGCGCAACCGCCGGCCGCCGGGGTTCCTGGCGGGCAGAGCGCCCGTGCTCCGCGAAGCCCTCGGTCGCCCCTGGATCCGACATCGAGGTGTCGTGTGCGGCAGCCGCCCGCCGACAAGGGGGCCCGGCACGGCCGGCCGAGGCATGCAACCGTCGGCTGCCGTGGTTCATGGCGGGTGGTCGGCCCGCATGCCTTCAGCACCCGGATCGCGGTACTGAAGAGGCACGTGGCGGTGGCCAACGAGGGCGCGACCACCAGGCGATGCCCCTGTGCCCCGGGTCGCGGCATCATCCATGCCCGGACGAGGCGAAAAGAGGGGCAGGGGTGCAAGGGTCGGCGGCAGCCAGAACGTCGTCCACGCGGACGGTGCCTGGCCGACCCCCGGTGCGTGCCGGCCATCGGCACCAGGCCGGTGACGACCGAGAGCAGGGCCACCTCCACCACGAGCGAGTCCGCGAAGGTCTTCATGGCATGAGTAGCGGCCGGGGCCAGGACGGGGTCCCCGGTGAGGAACACCGCGAGGCCCGGCACCAGTCGCCCCACGGTGAGTCCCAGCCAGCTCACGGACACGGCGACGCGGGCGGTGAGGACGCTACGGCGATCGGAGCGCTTCAGAGGGTTTCACGTGAAACACGGTGACAAGCCCGGGGTGGGAGTCACCCGAGAGCGGGAGCGTCCCCCGTGCACCGGCCTTGGTGTTCCCGCCGCCCGGAGCGGTCGTGACCGGGATTCGGCGTTCCGGATCCTTCCTCAGCCCAGGTCGGGCGCATGCATCGCCCGCACTCCCTCGATGTTTCCGTCCAGGTAGTGCCGCAAGGACAGTGGAACCAGGTGCACGGCCGCGATGCCGACGCGGCTGAACGGCACGCGCACGATCTCGTATTCTCCGCAGGGTTCGTCGATCTCCGGGCCGTGCCGCCGGGAGAGGTCCATCGACTCGAGCCGGCAGACGAAGAAGTGCTGCACTTTGACGCCCTTCACCCCACCGCCCGCGATGTGTTCCACGGTGTCGACGAAACAGGGCACGACGTCGACGATCTTGGCGCCGAGCTCCTCGTCGACCTCGCGGTGCAGGGCGTCGATGACGGTGTCGTCCTCCGGCTCGACCCCGCCTCCTGGTGTGACCCAGTACGGATCCACCCCGGGCTTGGTGCGTTTGATCAGGATGAGGTCATCGCCGTCGAGCAGGACGGCACGTGCGGTGCGCTTGACCACAGGACGTTCGGTCATGGCAAGAGAGTGGCCCAGGAAAGCCGATCTGAAACTCGTGCGGGCCGACAGGTCACCAGTCCACGGCAGCACGCACCAGCCACTCGTGCGCCCGCGCGATGTGCGGAAGCGCCATGGTGCCGGTCCTCACGACGAGGAAGTACGTCCGCAGCGGCGGTACCGGAGGGTCGAGCAGGGCCACGACCTCACCCCGCTCCAGTGCGAGCTCGCACAGGTAGCGCGGGAGCACGGCGAGGCCCGCCCCGGCCGCCGCGCACTCCAGGACCGCGCGGAGATCGGGTGCGACCACCGTGGCGGACGCGGCGGGCCTGCTGTCGAACACGGCGGCCCAGTAGCGGGAGACGAGGGGCAGGCTCTCGTGCACTTCGACCACGGGCAGCTGCTCCAGGACCACCGAACCTCTGTGGCGCAGCGTCCCGGGGCCCAGGCGTGCGGCCCAGCGCGGGGCGGCGACCAGGACGTGCTCCTCGTCGCAGAGAGTGGTCGATGTGAGGAGCCCACCCCGCGGACGTGCCGTGGTGATGGCCAGATCATGGTGTCCGGCGGCCAGTCCTTCCAGCGCGTCCTCGGCATGCGCGAGGAACGTGGTGCGTAACGCCAGCCCTTGGGCGATCAGCGGGGTGAGGGCGGGGAGCGCGCGTATGGAGGTGAACTCCGGAGGGCCGGCCAGATGCAGGGTCCGCACCCCCGGATCGTCGCCCAGACCGGCCTCGGCGATCTCGACCAGTGCGTCCAGGTGGGGTGCGGCACGGTGCGCGAGCTCGTCGCCCACGGTGGTCGGCGTCACCCCCCTGGCCCTGCGCAGGAAGAGCGGTCGGCCCAGCTGTCGTTCCAGTGTGCGTATCTGCGAGGTGACGGCGGGCTGGGACAGCCCGAGCAGAGCGGCGGCCCGAGTGAATGATCCGGCCCGGTGTACCGCGACGAACGTGCGCAACAGCGCCAGGTCCATGGTCCGCACCTCCCGCTTCTGAACCGCACAACTATAAATTTGTCGATAGGCAGCTGTCGCTACTGTGATTGGACACTGACGCTGAGTCAATTAGCCTTGTCCAGGCGGTTCTTTGCGCAAGGAACCGGGGTGGTCCGAGTCACGAGGGGGGAGACTCGGACCGCCTGTCCCGAGCAGGACCGGCCCGGTCGACGGGGACGCCCGTCCCGGACCGGTCCTGCCGGACCGCGAAGTCACCGCGGTCAGTCGGACCGAGCAGTGCCCGCGGTCAGCGGCCGGCTTCGTCCAGCGCGCGTTCCACATCCGCCAGCAGGTCCACCGGGTCCTCGGCGCCGACCGAGAAGCGGATGAAGCCTTCCGGCACGGCGTCCCCGCCCCAGCGGGCCCGGCGCTCCGCGGTGGACCGCACGCCACCGAAGCTCGTCGCGTCGTCGACCAGCCGGAGCGCGGCCAGGAAGCGCTCGGCGGTCTCCTTGTCCGCCAGCACGAACGAGACGACGGAGCCGAAGCGCCGCATCTGCCGTACGGCGGTCGGGTACGAGGGGTCCTCGGGCAGTCCCGGGTACCGCAGCCCCGCCACCTCGGTGCGCTTGGCCAGTGTCTCGGCGAGCACCAGCGCGGTCGAGCACTGCCGGTCGACGCGCAGCTGCAGGGTGGACAGCGAACGGTGGGCGAGCCAGGCTTCCATGGGACCGGGGATCGCGCCGACGACCTTCCGCCAGCGACGGACGCCTGCGGACAGCAGCGGATCCCGGCAGGTCACATGGCCGAGCAGGATGTCTCCGTGGCCGGTCATGCCCTTGGTGTCGCTGGCCACCGAGAAGTCCGCTCCCAGCTCCAGCGGCCGTTGCCCGAGCGGTGTGGCCAGTGTGTTGTCGACCGCGACCAGTACGCCCGCCGCGTGCGCGGCCTCCACGAGCCGGCGCACGTCGCAGACGTCGAGTCCCGGGTTGGAGGGCGTTTCGATCCACAGGAGCTTCGCCCCGTCGAGGACCTCCAGCTGGGCATCGCCGCCGGTCGGCGCGGTCCGCACCTCGACGCCGTAGGCCTCCAGCTGTTCCCGTACCAGGGGGAGCGCCTGATAGCCGTCGTCCGGCAGCACCACGGCGTCCCCGGCGCGGGCCACGGACAGCAGTACGGCCGAGACTGCCGCCATTCCGGACGCGAAGACCGTGGTCTCGACCTGCTCCTCCGGCGCCTCCAGCTCGCTGATGGCCCGTTCCAGGTGGGTCCACGTCGGGTTCGTCTCCCGGCCGTAGGTATAGGGGCCGACGGGCACGCCGGACAGGTGGAAGTGCGCGGCGAAGACGGGGCCGGGCAGTGTGGGTTCGTACTGCTCCGGCTCGGGCAGCCCTGCTCGAACCGCCCGTGTTCCGTCGCCCATGGCGCTCATGCGTCCTCGCTCTCTTTCCGGCTGCTCACCGGTCCTGTCTGCACTGTGTCAGGAGGGGTGGGATCAGTCCTCGTCGGGGAGCACGACATTGAGCGCCCAGGAGACGACGGAGATGATCAGGCCGCCCAGGACCGCGGTCCAGAAGCCTTCGACGTGGAAGCTCAGGTCGAAGAGACCCGCCAGCCACGAGGTCAGCATCAGCATCAGGGCGTTGACCACCAGGGTGATCAGGCCGAGCGTCAGGATGAACAAGGGGAGGGTGAGGAGCTGGACCACCGGCTTGACGACAAAATTCACCAGGCCGAACAACAGCGCCACCACGAGCAGCGTGAGCACCTTGCGGCCGGTGTCGCCGCCGGTCAGCGTGATGTCGTTGAGCAGCCAGATGGCCACGGCCAGCGCACCCGCGTTGGCGATCGTCTTGACTACGAAATTCTTCATGTGTCTGATCGTTGCAGACGTGATCGGTGGCGGACACCGGCAGTGCGGACGAGTAAAGGCACGAGGAGCGGACCGACGATGAAAGCATTCAGACTGGACGAGCTCGAGGCGGAGCGGGCCGCCAATGACGGCGCCTACCTGCAGTTCGTCCGGGAACGCAACATGTCCGTCGGCCTGTACGCGCTGGACGCCGGTGAACTCGACCCGCAGCAGCCGCACAACCAGGACGAGGTCTACTTCGTCGTCAGCGGCCGTGCATCGATCACGGTCGGGATGGAGACCACACAGGTCGGGAGGGGGAGCGTCGTGTACGTACCCGCCGGGGCCGCCCACAAGTTCCACCACATCACGGAGGACCTCCGGGTGATGGTGGTCTTCTCCCCGCCGGAGGGCTGAGCGGTTCCGCCGGCGCGTTCCCTAGGGGATCGATCAGGGGACTTCGGGGGATCCCGGCCCTCCGCCGGCCGCCCCCGCGCCTCTAGCATCGAGGCAGGAACTCACAGAGACGAGGTCGGGACGATGGCGGTGCGGGAGATTTTCGCGGGGATGCCCTGGTGGGTGAAGTGGGTCGCGGTGCCTCTCATCGCGATCGTCGTGTTCGGCGGCCTGATCGCCAGCGTGGTCGGATTCGTCATCGGTCTGCTGTTCAAGGTGCTGGTCTTCGTCGTGCTGGTCGGTGGCCTGGTCTTCGTCGTGAGGAAGTTCATGGCGTCGTCCTCCCGCAGCGACTGGTAGGAACGGCGGGCGGCCGCCGGATCCATGGTCCGGCGGCCGGCACGGTGCCCACGGCCGGGCGGGGCGACGCAGTCCCACGGGGCCGGCGGGTGGCGCAGTACCCTCCCTGCGGCGGCCGGAGAACGTGATCACGCACGGCCGGACGGTCACCGGATCACGCACGGCCGGACGGACGGATGACAAGCCGGCGATACGGCGATTAGCCCAGCTGAGCTAAGTCCAGGACGAAACCTCACTCGTGACGGAGCGTGCCGATACAGTGGCGTACCGCTGCCGTCGGCTGAGAAGTGACTGCCCGTCACCATTCTGCTCGGAGTCTGTGCGACCGTCCGGTCTCCGGACCTCGGGCTCGCGGCGGGCCCGCGGGGGCGGCCCCCGCGGGAGGGCTGAATGCCCGTCACCATGCCTGGGGGTGACCTGTGACCACGGCATCGAGTCCCGCTGCCCCGACGTTGATCGGATCGGTTCAACGGGCGTTGAGGCTGCTGGAGGCTGTGGGTACCCATCGGGACGGGGCGCCGGCGAAGCAGCTCGCGCGGGAGGCGGGCCTCCCCCTTCCCACGGCCTACCACCTGCTGCGCACTCTGACCCATGAGGGCTACCTCCGCAGGGAGAACGGCGTCTTCCTGTTCGGCGCCGCTGCCGAGCGCCTCACCGGTGGCGGGCAGCCCGTGGCCCGCCCCGGTGTGATCGTCGACTCGCTCGCGCGCTGGGCGGAGGTCATCGGTGCGCCCGTGTACTGCGCCCTCTATCGGGAGGGGGAGATCGAGATCATCGCGGTGGCGGACACGCCTGCCGCTCCCGCCGTGGGCGAGTGGGCCTCGTTCCGGGAGACGGGGCACGCCCATGCGCTCGGGCAGTGCCTGCTGGCCCAGCTCGACGAGAGGGCCCGCGAGGACCATCTGGACCGCCACCCGGTCCGGCAGCTGACGCGGTACTCCGTACGGGACCGTGCCACGTTCCTCGACCGGCTCGGATCTATGAAGCGGACGGAACCTGTCATCGAGCGGCAGGAGTACGCGCTGGGGACGGTCTGCGCGGCCATTCCGATCACGGTGGGTCCCGCCGTGGCGGCGATGGCTGTTTCTCTCCCCCTGGACCAAGAGGAACGGTTGCTCGCTGCAGTCGAACAACTACGCTGCGAAGTGACCGCGCTCTTGCGCTCGTTCGTGTTCTCTATCAGTATCTGAAAAATCACTCCTTGTGATCTGCTATCGCGTGCACCACGATGGCGTCAATAGGGCCATGGGGGATCATTCCTGGCCAGATTCATCTACTGCGGGGTTGAACGATGCGCGAGTCGGTTCAAGCAGAGGTCATGATGAGCTTCCTCGTCTCCGAGGAGCTTTCGTTCCGTATTCCGGTGGAGCTCCGGTACGAGGTGGGAGATCCGTACGCGATCCGGATGACCTTCCACCTGCCGGGTGACGCCCCCGTCACCTGGGCTTTCGGCCGTGAGCTGCTGCTCGACGGTCTCAACAGTCCGAGCGGCGACGGTGATGTGCACATCGGGCCGATCGAGCCCGAGGGTCTTTCGGATGTACACATCCGCCTTCAGGTCGGCGCGGACCGTGCGCTCTTCCGAGCCGGCACGGCTCCTCTTGTGGCCTTCCTAGACCGGACGGACAAGCTGGTGCCATTGGGACAGGAGCACACGCTGGGTGACTTCGACGGCAATCTCGAAGAGGCCCTCGGCCGCATCCTCGCCAAGGAGCAGAACGCCGGCTGAGGAACAGGGAGACCCGGCCGAGGACATGGCCGCCCGGGACCTCCGGCCGAGCGGCGCGCGACCGCGAACAGCGGTGCCCCGGGGCATGCCTCCGGTGCCCGCGCTCACGCCTTTCGGCGTCGGCCCCTCCCGGTCCGTACGGGTGCAGGAGCTTCGGCTTCCGCGCCGAGCCCCGTGCGGTCCGCGGAGACCACCAGGGCCGCGAGCACCGTCGTCACCGGCACCGAGGCGACCAGCCCGATCGATCCGACCAGGGTCCGGACGATCTCCTGCGCGACCAGTTCGCTGGTGGCCACGGTCCCCACGCTGCTCTGGGCGATCGAGAAGAGAAGCAGCAGCGGCAGCGCGGCGCCCGCGTAGGCGAGTACGAGCGTATTGACGACCGAGGCGATGTGGTCGCGGCCGATTCTGATGCCCGCCCGGTAGAGGCGGCGCACACCCATGGCCGGGTCCGCCTGATGCAGTTCCCAGACCGCCGACGTCTGGGTGACGGTCACGTCGTCGAGGACCCCGAGCGAACCGATGATGACACCGGCCAGCAGCAGACCGCTCATGTCGATGTTCGGGAACAACCCGTGGATCAGGCCGGTGTTGTCGTCCGTGTTGCCGCTGAGGCTCGCCCAGCCGATGAAGAGTGAACCCAGCAGCCCGATCAGCAGCAGTGAGATGAGCGTGCCGATCACGGCCACGGAGGTGCGGGCCGTCAGTCCGTGGCAGGTGTAGAGAGCGATCAGCATGATGGCGCTGGCACCGATCACCGCGACCACCAGTGGATTCGAGCCCTGCAGGATCGCCGGAAGGATGAACAGGGTCAGCACGGCGAACGACACCGCCAGCGCGATCAGTGCCATCAGACCGCGCAGCCTGCCGACCACGATCACCGCGAGCGCGAAGATCCCGGCGAGCAGAGCCATGGGGAACGAACGGGCCACGTCCGTCACCGAGTACTGCAGGTCCCGGGGGGCGTCGGGCGCGTACGCCACGATCACTCCCTGACCCTCCCGCAGCTGCCTGGAGGCGTCGGGCTGGACCACCTCGACGAACGTACGGCCCTTGTCGTCGCCGGTCGTCACCTCGACCGTGGCCTTCTTGCACAGCCCCGTCTCCTCGTTGACGGCCTCTCGACCCGAGGCTGTCGAGGTGTCACCGGTCGGTGGTACCTGCGCGGCGTTCACGTCCGCGCAGTCGACGTTGACGACCTTCACCACCTTCCCGTCCTGGGTCTGCCGGTCGAAACCGACTCCGGTGCGCTCGTGGGCGGGGGCCCCGCCGGGCCAGAACGCCACCAGACCGACGAAGACCGCGGTGGCGAACGGGATCAGCACGGCCGCGATGACCTTGCGCAGATGCTTGGACACGGGCGCGGCAGGACCGTGGCTGTGTGTGTGGCCGTGCGCATGACTCTGTGTGCTGCCGGATGCGGGGCCTTGGGGTTCGGGGGCGCTTCGGGGGGATGTCACCCGGCGATCATCCCAAGAACGGGGGAGGCCCTCTGGCCAGCACGCCAGGAGGGACGCTAGCGTGGGGTCACCTTTGCACACGCGGGAGCTCGGAGCACCGGGCTGAGAGGGCGCTGACCTCCGTACATCCGTACGGGAAACGCTGCGCCGACCGACGAACCTGTTACCGGGTAATGCCGGCGTAGGGAGTAGGTCTCATGACCACAGCGGACGCACGCACGCCTGCCTCGAAGCAGGAAGAAGCCCAGAACGCGCAGGACTCCGGGAGCGGCGAGGCCGGGAAGTCCATCGGCTGGCACAAGGGGTACGTCCAGGGTTCGCGCCCGGACCTCCGGGTGCCGGTCCGCCAGGTGCATCTCACCAACGGCAAGGACGTGACGCTGTACGACACGTCGGGTCCGTACACCGATCCCACCACCGAGACCGATGTCCGCCGCGGGCTCGCACCCCTGCGGGAGAACTGGATCATCGCGCGCGGGGACACCGAGGAGTACGCGGGCCGTCCCGCGCGCCCGGAGGACGACGGACTCAAGCACACCTCCCCACGCGGCGGTCTGCGCAACCTCGACGCGGTCTTCCCCGGCCGCCCGCGTCAGCCCCGCCGCAGCCGCGACGGACAGCCGGTCACGCAGCTCGCGTACGCCCGCCGGGGGGAGATCACCCCGGAGATGGAGTACGTGGCGATCCGGGAGAACGTCGAACCGGAGGTCGTGCGCGAGGAGATCGCCGCGGGCCGGGCCGTCCTGCCGGCCAACGTCAATCATCCGGAGATCGAGCCGATGATCATCGGCAAGCGGTTCCTGGTGAAGGTCAACGCCAACATCGGCAACTCCGCGGTCACCTCCTCCATCGAGGAGGAGGTGGACAAGATGACCTGGGCCACCAAGTGGGGGGCCGACACGGTCATGGACCTGTCCACCGGCCGCAACATCCACACCACGCGCGAGTGGGTCCTGCGCAACTCCCCCGTGCCGATCGGCACCGTCCCCCTCTACCAGGCCCTCGAGAAGGTCGACGGCCGGGCCGAGGAGCTGACCTGGGAGATCTACAAGGACACGGTCATCGAGCAGGCCGAGCAGGGCGTCGACTACATGACGGTGCACGCCGGCGTCCGGCTGCCGTACGTCCCGCTGACCGCCCGTCGCAAGACCGGCATCGTCTCCCGCGGCGGCTCGATCATGGCGGCGTGGTGCCTCGCGCACCACAAGGAGTCGTTCCTCTACGAGCACTTCGAAGAGCTCTGCGAGATTCTCGCGGCCTACGACGTGACGTACTCCCTCGGTGACGGGCTGCGCCCCGGATCCATCGCCGACGCCAACGACGAGGCGCAGTTCGCCGAGCTGCGCACCCTCGGGGAGCTCAACTCCGTGGCCAAGCGCTTCGGCGTGCAGACGATGGTCGAGGGTCCCGGACATGTCCCGATGCACAAGATCAAGGAGAACATCGACCTCCAGCAGGAGATCTGCGAGGAGGCACCCTTCTACACGCTCGGCCCGCTGACCACCGATGTCGCTCCCGCGTACGACCACATCACCTCGGGCATCGGGGCGGCGATGATCGCCTGGTGGGGGACGGCGATGCTCTGCTACGTCACGCCCAAGGAACACCTGGGGCTGCCGAACCGGGACGACGTGAAGACCGGCGTCATCACCTACAAGATCGCCGCGCACGCGGCGGATCTCGCCAAGGGGCACCCCGGGGCGCAGGAGTGGGACGACGCACTGTCGGACGCCCGGTTCGAGTTCCGCTGGGAGGACCAGTTCAACCTGGCGCTCGACCCGGACACGGCACGGGAGTTCCACGACGAGACGCTTCCGGCCGAGCCGGCCAAGACCGCACACTTCTGTTCGATGTGCGGCCCGAAGTTCTGCTCGATGAAGATCTCCCACGACATCCGGCGCGAACACGGGAGCGAACAGGTCGATATCGAGGCCGGGATGGCGGAGAAGTCCAAGGAGTTCGCGGCGGCCGGCAACCGCGTCTATCTGCCGATCGCGGACTGAGACCTACGCGGCCGCGGGTGGCCGCGTAGGGGCGCTTCCAGCGGCGCTGCCTCGGGCAACATGCCCCTGAGGCAGCGCCGCTGGGCTGTTTTTCGGGTTGTATACATACATCACGAAGCATCCGGTCAATGGCTGATTTCAGCTGATCGATCCTGTACTGCGTTGCTTCCGGGCGGTGTTCGGAGACGATAAGGACACGGAAACGTGGCAGCTGGATGTACGTTTCGCCAGGAGTCTGCCTGTGCTTGACCGGTTCCTTATCTGTGACCTACCTTCCGCTGTGCTTGGCCGAAAAGGTGTGCGCCTCCAACGGGGGCGCCAGGGGAGGGAATCACAGTGAACTGGTACCTGGACGTACTCAAGAACTATGCAGGCTTCAGTGGGCGCGCGCGCCGCAAGGAGTACTGGATGTTCGCACTCTTCAACGCCATCGTGGCCGTGGTCCTGCTGGCCATAGGTTTCGCCATCGAGTCCCAGATCCCCTACGGCATCTACATTCTCGCCGTGCTGGTTCCCTCGCTCGCCGTCGTCGTGCGCCGGCTGCACGACACCGGCCGCTCCGGCTGGTGGTTCCTGATCGCGTTCGTCCCGCTGGTGGGCGGCATCATCCTGCTCGTCTTCATGTGCTCCGAGGGTGCGCGTGAGGCGAACGAGTACGGCGCCGACCCCAAGCTGGCTCCGCAGGGAGTCTGAGGGGACGCTCCGGCGACCGGAGCACGTACAACCGACGGCAGAGGCCGGGCGCAGCGGGAGCTGCCCCGGCCTCTGCCGTGCGGCGGTACCGGCCGTCGAAGCGTGAGCGGCCCCACGGTGCCGGTCGTGAACCGGGGACGTGTTTCCGTGACACGGCGGGGTCGCGGCCGGGCCAGGACCCGGTGGGGATCACTCCGGCCGGTGTTCGGGGCCTCCGAAGTCCGGGCTGGTGAAGTCGGGGCTGGTGAAGGTCGGACGCGGTCCTGCCGAAGGCCCGTCCTGCGGTCCGGAGAAGTCCGGGCTGCTGTAGCCGATCTTCGGGATGCGGTTCGGCGAGCGGTGCGGTGTCCGCGCCGCGGGCCCCGCGGTGGGGTCGGCCAGGGCATCCCGCAGGAAGGGCAGGATGCCGCGCTCCAGCAGGGCGTGGCGCCAGGCCTCCCTGGCCCGGGCCACGTCCTCCGGCAGTTCGTTCTCCTCGTCCGGCGCGGGCAGGGCCGTGGAACCGTTGCGCAGCGCGGTGACCAGGAGTCCGACCGCGGCGACCAGAATGGCCGCGGCGGCGACCGCCGCGAAGAACCACCCGGCGGCGACCATGGTGCCGGCGAAGGCCATGGTGGGGCTGACGGCCTTCAGGAGATAGCCGACCAGCAGGAATATCAGGGCGGCGGTGCCCGCGAGGACGGGAGCCAGCACGGTGATCACCGCGAGTGTGCCCGCGCCCGGCCCGTCCGCCTCTTCCGTGGCGGGCCGGAGGACGGAGTCGGGGTCCGGCGGATCGGACGGTCTGCGCAGGTCGCCGCGGACCTTCACGTAGTGCTCGTACTCGGTGGCCGCGGCCGCGGTGATCAGCGCCGTGGCGTCCAGCGCCATCGTCCGCAGCTGCTCCGTGTTGAGCCGGTCCCCGACTCCGTCCAGATCCGGGCGTTCATGGGCGTGACGCAGCGCGTCTGCGAGGATCCGCGCATACTCCGGGCGGTCCTCGGCCAGCAGGTGCGGAGCGCTTTTCATGTGCATCCCCCGATGCTCCGTAGGGCCTGATCGACCGCATGGGCCGGGCGATCGGGCGGAAACGGAGGAGAGCCTGCTACTGATACGCCGATGGTAGAGCGCCTACCGCACGGGGTGACAGGGGGTTTCCGGAAATTGGCCCGGCAGACGGCGATGTCAGGTCGCCGCGGGCCTGCCCCCTGCGACCGTCAGTCAGGCAGGGGTAGTTCGACGACGAGCAGCTTTCCGGCCATGGTCACGCCGCCGTCCATCGCGATGGCCAGCCCGTCCGCGTACACGTGCGGACCGTCCACCGCGGGGCGGGCGCTGTCCTCGCCGTCCTCCGACCCGACCTCGCCGAGGAGATACGGGATGGGGCTGTGACCATGGACGACGCGTCGGCCGCCGTAGGTCGACATGAGTTCGCGGACGGCTTCGGCACCGCCCTCGTCACGGAAGGCGAAGCGCTTGGTGAGCTTGCGGAAGAGGTCCCAGCACTCGTCGGCGTCATGCCGCGTGAGAATGGCGTGCACGGTGTCGTTGACGTCCTCGATGGTGGACCCGTAGTCGAGGTACGCCGTGGTGTCGGAGTGCATCAGCAGATGCCCGTCCTCCTCCACGACCGCGTCGAGCCGGGCCATCCACTGGAGGTGGACGTCCTGGAGCCGCTCCATGTCGGTCTTCTGGCCGCCGTTGAGCAGCCAGGCGGCCTGGAAGGTCGCGGTACCGGCGCCGGAGTTCACCGGGGTGTCGCCGAACCTCTTCGCGCCGATGAGCAGCAGCTCGTGGTTGCCCATCAGGGCCTTGCAGTACCCGCCGGCCGCGGCCGCCTCCGCGGAGAGGCGCATGACGAGGTCGATGACGCCGATGCCGTCCGGACCGCGGTCGGTGAAGTCGCCGAGGAACCACAGCCTGGTGTTGCCGGCGGCCCAGTGGCCGTCGGCGTCCACGAGGCCCTGCTCGCCGAGCGCCGCCAGGAGCTCGTCCAGATAGCCGTGCACGTCCCCGACGACGTACAGCGGGCCGCGCTCCCCGTCGGCGACCTGACGCGGCTCCGGAACGGTCCGCACCTGCACGGTGTCCCCGCGGTTGATCACCGGAAGATCGCGCGCGGTGGGCGTGTAGCCCTCCGGCGGCTCGTCGCCCGCTGCGACGTTGCCCGGATGCGGCAACGGCGACAACGGCGCCTGTGCATACGGCGGTACGCGGAAGTCACGCAACGTCGCTGTCCGCACCACGGGTCCCTGACCGGCCCCCTGAGTCATCGACCCCTCCACCACCGTCGCGCCGCCGTACACCTGACGGGCCCTGCCTGGTAGAGGTGGTCCGCGGTGTCGTGCGCCCATCATAGGAATGCGGATCGTGCTGTGTGACGCACCAGGGGTGGTGAATCCGGACGCACACATGGTTCATCGACCGTTTCATCCCGGATTGATCCGATCAATCCCCTGCGGGTGAACGCGGCGCGCTGACCGTGGTGCGGGGCGGCCGTCGTTGCGAGGAGGTCCGGACGATGAGTTCCGTCGGTATCACCTGTTCCACCGGACCGTCGTGCTCGACCCCTTCGATGGCGTCGATGAGGAGCTGCACGACCGCCGTGCCGATCCTGCGCGGCTTGAGCGAGAGCGTCGTGATGGGCGGCTCGGTCGACGCGTACACGGTGGACTCGCTGCAGCAGACCAGCAGCAGGTCCTCGGGGACCCGCAGGCCGTAGCGGCGGGCCGCGGCCAGCAGATCGGTCCCGTTGGGGTCGAAGAGTCCGTAGACGGCGTCGGGGCGGTCGGGGCGGGCGAGGAGTCGGTCGGCGGCGACCGCGCCCGCGCAGGGGTCGTGGGCCGGATAGGACTCGTAGACGGGGTCCTGGCCGACCCGCTCGCACCAGTGCAGGTAGGCGGTGGTGGAGAGGCGGGTGTACGTGTCGGTGGTGGTGCCGGTCAGCAGCCCGATGCGGCGGGCTCCCGCTGCTGCGAGATGGTCGAGGAGGTCGAGCACGGCCGCCCGGTGGTCGTTGTCGACCCAGGCGGTGACGGGCAGTGTGCCGGCCGGGCGGCCGTCGGACACCACCGGCAGCCCCTGGCGGACGAGTTCGGTGACCACCGGGTCCTGGTCGGAGGGGTCGATGACGACCGTGCCGTCGAGGGCGACGTTCGACCACACGTCGTGGCGTGAGGTCGCGGGCAGGATGACCAGGGCGTAGCCGCGGGCGAGCGCCGCCGAGGTGGCCGCTCTCGCCATCTCCGCGAAGTAAGCGAATTCGGTGAAGGTGAAAGGTTCGTCCCCGTACGTGGTCACGGTCAGGCCGATGAGCCCCGACTTGCCGGTACGGAGGGTTCGGGCCGCCGCGGACGGGCGATAGCCCAGCCGTTCGGCGACCTCGCGGACATGGCGGCGGGTGGCATCCGGAAGTCTGCCCTTGCCGTTGAGCGCGTCGGAGACGGTCGTGATGGAGACTCCGGCCGCTGCGGCAACATCCCGGATGCCCGCCCGTCCCGGCCGGCCGCTGCGCCGGGGCGTCTCTGTCCGGCTCACCTGGTGCTTCCCTGCTGCTGTCATGGCGAGCCGATAGTAGGGCTCCGACGGGGGGTGGCGCCGGACGCATATGCACACGCCGACAGGCACGTTTCTGCATGATCATTAAGGGATAAGCGCCTTGCAATGTAAGGCTATTGGTGGTCTGCATGCTGTTGTCCCTCGTGTCGGCGTGCATGAACCTGCTCAATGGTTCATGTCTCGAAGAGGTCTCAACTCACCCCTTCGAGGGATGCGCGCCAGGGCGCGAGCCACCAGCGTGCGCCGGGTCGGGCAGCGCTCCCCCTCCGGAGAGCCGGCCGGCACCTCGTGCGACCGGTGCTTCCCGGCGGACGGAACGATTTCGCCGCCGGGCCATTCGCAGGGGCGCCCAATCCTCATAAGGTGAGCAGTATTGATGTGTACGGATGGTCGAGGAGGACCTGCGGTGAGCGAGACGAGCCCCAAGCTGCGCGCCGAGCTGGACGGCGTCCCTGCCTATGTGCCGGGGAAGCCGGCGTCGGCCGACGGACCGGTTGCCTTCAAGCTGTCCTCCAACGAGAACCCGTACCCCCCGCTGCCGGGGGTGATGGAATCGGCACTCGCCGCGGCTGCGCACTTCAACCGGTACCCGGACATGGCGTGCACCGGCCTGATGAACGAGCTGTCCGACCGGTTCGGTGTGCCTCTCGCGCACCTCGCCACCGGCACCGGCTCGGTCGGTGTGGCGCAGCAGCTGCTGCAGGCCACCTCCGGCCCGGGCGACGAGGTCATCTACGCCTGGCGCTCCTTCGAGGCGTACCCGATCATCACCCAGGTCAGCGGCGCGACGTCGGTCAAGGTGCCGCTGGCCGACGGCGAGGTGCACGATCTGGACGCGATGGCCGGAGCGATCACGGACCGCACGCGGATGATCTTCGTCTGCAACCCGAACAACCCGACGGGCACCGTGGTGCGCAGGGCGGAGCTGGAGCGCTTCCTGGACCGGGTGCCCGGGGACGTGCTGGTGGTGCTCGACGAGGCGTACAAGGAATTCGTCCGGGACGCCGACGTGCCGGACGGCATCGAGATCTACCGGGACCGGCCCAATGTGGCGGTGCTCCGGACCTTCTCCAAGGCGTACGGCCTGGCGGGGCTGCGGGTCGGCTTCGCCGTGGCGCACGAGCCGGTGGCGGCGGCACTGCGCAAGACGGCCGTCCCCTTCGGGGTCAGCCAGGTCGCGCAGGATGCCGCGGTCGCCTCGCTGCGCGCCGAGGACGAGCTGCTGGGCCGGGTCGGGGCGCTGGTGGGCGAGCGCACCAGGGTGCGTGAGGGGCTGGTGCGGCAGGGCTGGACCGTCCCCGAGTCCCAGGCGAACTTCGTCTGGCTGCGGCTCGGCGACCGTACGCTCGATTTCGCCGCGGTGTGTGAGCGGGCGGGTGTGGTGGTCCGGCCGTTCGCGGGTGAAGGCGTGCGGGTCACCGTCGGGGAGACGGAGGCCAACGACATGTTCCTGAAGGTGGCGGAGTCGTACCGCAGGGAGAAGTAGGGCGGCACGCGACGGCCTCGTGCCGGCCGCGCCCCACGGTGGCCCCGGACCTCGGGTGACGAGGTCCGGGGCCACCGTGCTGTGGGCCGTTGTGGCCCGCTTCGTCCCGGTGGCGCGACGTCCGATTTCGGGTGGCTCGGCCGGGTCGGCCGGAAACCACCCCCCGCTCGAACGCTTCGAATCCATGTGCGCCATAATTGCTTGTGAATGTGAACGCGTTCACAAGCGTGCCCCGTTTTCTCCCGTGATCAACGGGATTGAAGGGGGCGAGCAGCGGCTGTGATCACGGCGACGCAAGGAGAAGAGGGCGTGAATCTAGCTCTGGCACCAGAGACTCTGGCGCGATGGCAGTTCGGCATCACCACCGTCTACCACTTCCTGTTCGTCCCATTGACGATCTCTCTCGCCGCGCTCACAGCCGGCCTGCAGACCGCCTGGGTGCGCACGGACAACGAGAAGTACCTCAGGGCCACCAAGTTCTGGGGAAAGCTCTTTCTGATCAACATCGCCATGGGTGTGGTCACCGGCATCGTCCAGGAGTTCCAGTTCGGGATGAACTGGTCCGACTACTCGCGGTTCGTCGGTGACGTCTTCGGAGCCCCGCTCGCCTTCGAGGCGCTGATCGCCTTCTTCTTCGAGTCGACCTTCATCGGGCTGTGGATCTTCGGCTGGGACAAGCTGCCGAAGAAGATCCATCTCGCCTGCATCTGGATGGTCTCCCTCGGCACCATCCTCTCCACGTTCTTCATCCTGGCGGCCAACTCCTGGATGCAGCATCCGGTCGGCTACCGCATCAACGAGGAACGCGGTCGTGCCGAGCTCACGGACTTCTGGCAGGTGCTCACCCAGAACACCGCACTCGCCCAGTTCTTCCACACCATCACGGCGGCCTTCCTGGTCGGCGGCGCCTTCATGGTCGGCATCTCCGCCTTCCACCTGGCACGCAGGAAGCACATCCGGGTGATGCGGACCTCGCTGCGACTGGGACTGGTGACGGTGGTGGCCGCGGGGGCGCTCACGGCGGTCAGCGGAGACACGCTCGGCAAGGTGATGTTCGAGCAGCAGCCGATGAAGATGGCCGCCGCCGAGGCGCTGTGGGAGGGCGAGGACGGTGCGCCCTTCTCCCTCTTCGCGGTCGGTGACGTGGCCGAGGGCCACAACACCGTGGAGATCTCCATTCCCGGAGTGCTGTCCTTCCTGGCGGACAACGACTTCAACTCCTACGTCCCCGGCATCAATGACATCAACGACCAACTGGTGGAGACGTACGGCCCGGGCGACTACCGGCCCAACATCCCGGTCGCCTTCTGGAGCTTCCGCTGGATGATCGGCTTCGGTATGGCGTCCTTCGGGCTCGGCCTGCTGGGACTGTGGCTGACCCGGCGGAGGTTCCTGCTGCCGCCGGCGATGCGCACGGGTGAGGACGAGGTGCCGCATCTGGTGCTCTTCAGGAACAAGGCACTCAGCCCGAAACTGACCAAGCTCTACTGGCTCACCGCCCTCTGGACCATGCTCTTCCCGCTGATCGCCAACTCCTGGGGATGGATCTTCACCGAGATGGGCCGCCAGCCCTGGGTCGTCTACGGCGTGTTCCAGACGCGCGACGCGGTCTCCCCCGGCGTCTCGCAGGGTGAGGTCCTCACGTCGATGATCGTCTTCACCGCTCTGTACGCGGTGCTCGCCGTGGTCGAGGTCAAGCTGCTCGTGAAGTACGTCAAGGCCGGGCCGCCCGAACTCACGGAGGCCGACCTCAACCCGCCCACCAGGATCGGCGGCCACGACCATGACGCCGACCGGCCGATGGCCTTCTCCTACTGAGAACAGCGGAGCTGAGAGATGGAACTCCACGACGTCTGGTTCGTGCTCATCGCCGTCCTCTGGATCGGCTACTTCTTCCTGGAGGGATTCGACTTCGGCATCGGAGTCCTGACCAAGCTGCTCGCCCGTGACCGCAAGGAACGGCGCGTCCTGATCAACACGATCGGGCCGGTCTGGGACGGCAACGAGGTGTGGCTGCTCAGTGCCGGAGGCGCGACCTTCGCCGCGTTCCCCGAGTGGTACGCCACGCTGTTCTCCGGCTTCTACCTCCCGCTGCTGGTCATCCTGCTGTGCCTGATCGTGCGGGGAGTGGCCTTCGAGTACCGGGCCAAGCGCCCCGAGGAGCGCTGGCAGACCAACTGGGAACACGCGATCTTCTGGACCTCGCTGATACCGGCCTTCCTCTGGGGCGTGGCCTTCGGGAACATCGTCCGCGGAGTGAAGATCGATGCCGACATGGAGTACGTCGGCAACCTCTGGGACCTGCTCAACCCGTACGCCCTCCTGGGCGGACTGGTCACGCTGACGCTCTTCACCTTCCACGGTGCGGTGTTCGCCGGGCTCAAGACCGTCGGGGACATCCGGGGGCGGGCGCGCACGCTGGCGCTCAAGCTCGGTCCGGTCACCGCGGTGCTCGCGCTGGGCTTCCTGGTCTGGACCCAGGCGGAGAACGGCGACGGCTGGAGCCTGCTGGCGATGACCGTCGCCGTGCTGTCGCTGGTGGGGGCGATCGGGGCCATCGCGGCGGGACGCGAGGGCTGGTCGTTCGCGCTCTCGGGCCTGACCATCACCGCAGCCGTGGCGATGCTCTTCCTGACCCTCTTCCCCAACGTCATGCCGTCCTCGCTGAACGAGGCGTGGAACCTCACGGTCACCAACGCCTCGTCCACCCCGTACACCCTCACGATCATGACGTGGTGCGCCGGCATCGCCACTCCAGTGGTGCTGCTGTACCAGGGCTGGACGTACTGGGTGTTCCGCAAGCGCATCGGCACACAGCACATCGCCGATCCGCACTGAAAAAGCACCGGGTGCGCGTGCTCCGAACCCGCACGCGCACCCCGGACACGAGAGCCGCATCCGTACGCGCCTCACCGAGTAACCGAACGCCACGAGCTCACCCGGGGAGCTGTTTCACGTGAAACCGATCGACCCGCGCCTTCTTCGCTACGCCCGCGCCACTCGCTTCTTCCTGGCTGCCGTGGTGGGACTCGGGCTGGTCGGTGCTGCCCTGGTCATCGCGCAGGCCATGCTCGTCGCCGAGGTGGTGGTGGGCGGTTTCGAGGACGGACTGACCGTCGCCGGACTCCGCACCCCGCTGCTCCTGCTCGCCGCCGTGGCGCTGGGCCGGGCCCTCGTGGCCTGGCTGACCGAGCTGGCCGCTCACCGGGCGAGCGCCGCGGTCAAGTCCGAGCTGCGCGGACGTCTCATGGCGCGGGCCGCGGAGCTCGGCCCGGAATGGCTGAGCGGGCGGCGCACCGGTTCGCTGGTGGCTCTGGCCACACGGGGTGTCGACGCGCTGGACGACTACTTCTCGCGCTACCTCCCGCAGCTCGGGCTCGCGGTCGTGGTGCCGGTGGCGGTCCTGGCCAGGATCGTCACCGAGGACTGGGTGTCGGCCGCGATCATCGTCGTCACGCTGCCGCTCATCCCGCTCTTCATGATCCTGATCGGCTGGGCCACCCAGTCGCGGATGGACCGTCAGTGGCAGCTGCTGTCGCGGCTTTCCGGACACTTCCTCGACGTGGTCGCGGGGCTGCCGACACTGAAGGTCTTCGGGCGTGCCAAGGCGCAGGCCGAATCGATCCGCGCCATCACGTCGCAGTACCGTCAGGCCACTCTGAAGACGCTCCGGATCGCGTTCCTGTCCTCCTTCGCCCTGGAGCTGCTGGCGACCCTCTCCGTTGCCCTGGTCGCCGTCACGATCGGGATGCGCCTCGTCCACGGCGAACTCGACCTCTACACCGGCCTGGTCATCCTCATCCTGGCGCCCGAGGCATATCTGCCGATCCGCCAGGTCGGGGCCCAGTACCACGCGGCGGCGGAGGGACTCTCCGCCGCGGAGGAGATCTTCTCGGTGCTGGAGACCGAGCCCCCGGCCCGTGGGTCCGGGGACGTTCCGCCGTCACCGCGGCTGGAGCTGGAGGGTGTCACGGTCCGGCACGCGGGCCGTACCGAGCCCTCCCTGGACTCGGCATCGCTGGTGGTGGAGCCAGGAGAGACCGTCGCCCTGGTCGGTCCCAGCGGAGTGGGCAAGTCCACGCTCCTGAGCGTGGTGCTGGGATTCGCGCAGCCCGACGAGGGACGGGTGCTGGTCGGCGGTACCGACCTGTCCGGCCTCTCCGCCGAACGCTGGCGCGAGCAGATTGCCTGGGTCCCCCAGCGTCCGCACCTCTTCGCCGGGACGATCGCGGAGAACGTACGGCTGGCGCGCCCGGACGCGGACGACGACGCGGTCATGGCGGCGCTGCGCGAGGCAGGGGCGTACGACTTCGTGGCGGGTCTCGCGGACGGCCCGCGGACCCTGCTGGGGGAGGACGGGGCCGGACTGTCCGCCGGACAGCGGCAACGCCTCGCGCTCGCACGGGCGTTCCTCGCCGACCGTCCCCTGCTGCTCCTCGACGAGCCGACGGCGAGCCTGGACGGGGAGACGGAGGCGGGCATCGTCGATGCCGTACGGAGGCTGGCGGTAGGACGCACGGTCCTGCTGGTCGTGCACCGTCCGGCACTGCTCTCGGTCGCGGACCGGGTGGTGACCCTGGAGCCGAGGGCCGCAGGGTCTCCCGGGGCCGCTGCGGCACCTTCGCGGGTCCCGGCCGGCTCGGGAGCCCCGGCCGCCGGCGGGCGTACGGAGGCGGCGGACCCGGGGCTGCTGAAGGACACGGCTCCCCGGGCCGGCGGACGGGTGCTCGCCCGGGTCCGGGAGGCCGCCGGTGCCCAGCACGGCAAGCTGGGACTGGCCCTGTTGCTGGGCAGCCTCGCCGTGGGCTCGTCCGTCGGCCTCATGGCAGTCTCCGGATGGCTGATCTCACGCGCCTCGGAACAGCCGCCGGTGCTCTATCTGATGGTCGCCGTCACCGCGACCCGCGCCTTCGGTACCGGGCGTGCGGTGTTCCGCTACGCGGAGCGGCTGGTGTCGCACGACGCGGTGCTCAGGATGCTCGCGGAGCTCAGGGTCGCCGTGTATCGCGGGCTCGAACGCATCGCGCCCGCCGGACTGCGTACGACACGGCGCGGCGACCTGCTGTCCCGGCTCGTCTCCGACGTGGACGCGCTGCAGGACTACTGGCTGCGCTGGCTGCTGCCCGCGGGAACCGCGCTCGCGGTCGGGACGGCGGCCGTCGGGTTCACCGGCTGGCTGCTCCCCGAGGCGGGCGCCGTGCTGGCCGTCGGCCTGCTCCTGGCGGGCGTGGGCGTACCACTGGTGAGCGGCGCGTGCGCCTGGCACGCCGAGCGCCGGCTGGCGCCCGCACGGTCCGCACTGGCCGTCCGCGTCGCCGATCTGCTGGCCGGGACGGCCGAGCTGACCGTCGCGGGGGCGCTGCCGGCACGCAAGGAGCTCGTGCGCGGGGCCGACGCCGCCCTCACCCGGATCGCTTCCCGCGCGGCGACCGCGACCGCACTCGGCGGTGGGCTCTCCGCCCTGCTCTGCGGACTCACCGTCGTGGGTGCGGCAGCCGTCGCCCTT
The DNA here is from genome assembly GCF_036345975.1 of Streptomyces clavifer. Lineage (NCBI taxonomy): Bacteria > Bacillati > Actinomycetota > Actinomycetes > Kitasatosporales > Streptomycetaceae > Streptomyces > Streptomyces clavifer. The sequence continues at coordinate 3,844,990 of NZ_CP107793.1, forward strand.
CCCGCGGTGTACGACGGACGGCTGGCAGGCGTGGAGCTCGCCGTCGTGGTCCTCACCCCGCTCGCGGCCTTCGAGGCCGTGACGGGACTGCCGCTCGCCGTGCAGTACCGCCAGCGGATCAAGCGGAGTGCGGAGCGGGTGTACGAGGTCCTGGACGCCCCCGTGCCGGTCCGTGAGCCCGTCACGCCGGCGGAGACACCCGGCACGCCCTTCCCGCTCGCCGTACGAGGGCTGTCGGCCCGGTACGAGGGGGCGGGGCACGACGCGCTGGCCTCGGTCGATCTGACGTTGACCGCCGGGAAGCGGGTGGCCGTCGTGGGCCCGTCCGGATCGGGAAAGACCACGCTCGCGCAGGTCCTGCTCCGCTTCCTGGACGCCCGGGAAGGGACGTACCGCCTCGGTGGTGTCGAGGCGTCCGCGCTGGACGGGGACACGGTCCGGACCTTTGTCGGACTGTGTGCCCAGGACGCCCACGTCTTCGACAGCTCCATCCGGGAGAATCTGCGGCTCGCGCGCACCGGGGCGACGGACGACGAGCTGCGGGACGCGCTGGCCGGGGCCCGGCTGCTGAGTTGGGTGCAGTCCCTGCCGGACGGTCTGGACACCCCGGTGGGCGAACACGGTGCCCGCCTCTCGGGCGGACAACGGCAGAGGCTCGCCCTGGCCAGGGCGCTTCTCGCCGACTTCCCCGTTCTCGTCCTGGACGAGCCGGCGGAGCACCTCGACCTGGCGACGGCGGACGCCTTGACCGCTGACCTGCTGGCCGCCACGCGGGGGAGGACCACCGTGCTGATCACGCACCGGCTGGCCGGACTCGACGCCGTGGACGAGATTCTGGTGCTGGACGGGGGCAGAGTGGTGCAGCAGGGGCCGTACGCCGCTCTGGCCGCGCAGGACGGGCCGCTGCGCCGGATGCTGGAACGCGAGCAGGCGCCCGTGCCGGTGAGGGCCGTGACAGCGCGGCCGGTCGCGGAGGAGCACGTGGCTGCATCTGCGCGGCCCTGACACGGCGGGCCGACCGGGCGTCCGACTTTCCGGACCGATGGCCACTCATTAGGCTCGGTTCATGGCCGAGCCGGACCCGAAGGACTCGCCCGGAGCCGCGACACAGGACGACGGAGGCCTTCAGGGGCTCGCCGCGGAGCTGACCGCACGCGTCCCGCAGCTGCTGGAAGGCACGAGGTCCGTCGGCACGGGCCTGGAGCTCCGCTCCACCCTCGACCGCATCTGCGCGACCGCGGCCGAACTCACCCACGCCCGCTACGGTGCCATCGGCGTCGTCGACGAACCGGGCGACAGCCTCTCCGACTTCGTCACCCACGGGGTGCCCGACGAGGTCGCCCACGCCATCGGACGCCCGCCGGACGGCCGTACGGGTCTCCTGGGCGCGCTGATCCGGGACCCGGTCCCCATCAGGCTGAACGATCTTTCGGCCGACCCGCGCTCGGCCGGTTTCCCGCGCTCCCACCCGAGGATGCGGACCTTCCTCGGAGTCCCGATCCGGGTCCGGGGCGATGTGTTCGGGAACCTCTACGTGGCGGAGAAGCGGTGCGGCGCGCCGTTCGACGACGACGACCTGCACATGCTGAGCGTGCTCGCGACGGAGGCCGGAATCGCCATCGGCCACGCGCGGACGTACGAGGCCGCGCGGCAGCGCGAACGGTGGATCGACGGCTCGGTCGCGGTCACCACGGCACTGCTGTCGGGCGGGGACGCCGAAGACGCGCTGACCGTCGTCGCCGAGCAGGCTCGTCGTCTCGCCGGCTCCGCCGCGGGGATCGTGCTGCTGCCGGCCGAGGAGGGGGGCCTGGAGATCGTCGCCGGCGCCGGCGACCAGCCGTCCACCTCCCTGGGCGTGATCATTCCGGCTCACAGCCCTGTGGTCGCGGCTCTCCGCAGGGGGGAGGCGGTCTTCGTGGACGACGCGGCCACCGACCCGCGCGTGATCACCAGGCTGGCCGATCGGTTCGGACCGCAGATGCTGCTTCCCCTGAGCAGCGGCGGACGGGTGCTGGGCGCGCTCTCCATCCTCCGGAAGCGGGGTGAGCGGCCCTTCACGGAGTCGGAGCGGACGCTGGCCACGCAGTTCGCCGCGCAGGCCGCGCTGGCCCTCAAGGTGGCCGAGACCCAGCGGGACCGGGAGCGGCTCGCCGTGTACGAGGACCGGGACCGGATCGCGCGGGACCTCCACGACCTGGTCATCCAGCGTCTGTTCGCCACGGGGATGATGCTGGAGCGGGCCCAGCGCCGCTCGGCGGTCCCCGGGGTGCAGGCCGGTGTCGGACGGGCCGTCGACGAACTGGACGTGACCATCCAGGAGATCCGTACGGCCATTTTCGCGCTGCAGCAGGAGCCGGCCGAGGCCCCGTCCGGACTGCGGACCCGGGTGCTTCGGGAGATCAACATGGCGGCCGTGCCCCTGGGGTTCAAGCCGACGCACCGTTTCCTGGGGCCCGTCGACTCGCTCGTCGGGGAGCTCACGGGCAAGAACCTGATCGCCGCCCTGCGGGAGGCGCTGTCCAACGTCTTCCGGCACGCACGGGCCTCACACGTCGAGGTGAGCGTGGACGCGACCGCCGTCCTGCCGGACGGGAGGGACGCCGTGCGGCTGTGCGTCGCCGACGACGGGGTCGGCATCCCGGACAGCGGGAGGCGCAGCGGACTGCGCAACCTCGCCCGCCGTGCTGAGTCGCTGGGGGGAGCGAGCCGTTACGGGCCCGGGGAGGAAGGCGCCGGCACGACGGTGGTGTGGGAGGCCCCGCTCTGATGCGAGGGCGGTACGCCGGACCGTCCTTCTACGTCGAGCCGTCTCTCTACGCCGCCCCGTTTCCCTACGCCGGGCCGCCGCCCCGCCGAGTCGTCCTCACGGAAGGCACCCCGGCCTCCGGGTGGTCCCTCGACCCTCCCGGCCGGCTTCTCCCGCTGTCGTCCGGGCCCGTTCCGCCCGCCCGTACCCCGGGACGCCGCGCAGGCGGCCTCAGCGGGTGGCGAGGATCCGCTCGATGACGACCGCGACGCCGTCCTCGTCGTTGGTGAGGGTCACGCCGGAAGCGGCAGCGAGCGCGGCAGGATGGGCGTTGCCCATGGCGAACGAGGCTCCGGCCCACTCCAGCATCTCCACGTCGTTGGGCATGTCACCGAAGGCGACCACCTCGGACTGCGCGATGCCGCGCTCCGCACAGCAGGCGGCGAGCGTGCGGGCCTTGGAGACGCCCGCGCCGCTGATCTCCAGCAGGGCCGTGGGGCTGGAGCGGGTGACCGATGCCCGGTCCGCCGCCGACTCGCGGGCCAGCGCGAGAAAGGCGTCCGGTGCCAGTTCGGGATGGTGGGCGAGCACCTTCAGCACCGGGGCGCCGGTACCGGGCGCCTCCTCGTGGAGCAGCTTCTCCGCGACGGCGACGGTGGCTCCCGGGTCCAGGTGGAACGGCGGGTAGGCCGGCTCGTAGTGGATGCCCGTGGTCAGTTCGACGGCGAACGAGGTGCCCGGCGCGACCTCGCGCAGGATACGGACGACCTCCAGGGCGACCTCGCGCTCCAGCGGGTGGACCTCGATCAGTCGCCCGTCGGCCCGCAGATCGGCGACGGCGGCCCCGTTCGCGCAGATCGCCATGCCGTGGCCGTGGACATGGGCACTGACGACGTCCATCCAGCGGGCCGGGCGGCCGGTGACGAAGAAGACCTCGATGCCCGCCTCCTCGGCCGCGGCGAGGGCGGCGATCGTACGGTCCGACAGGGTCTTGTCGTCACGCAGCAGCGTGCCGTCCAGGTCGGTGGCGATCAGCCGGGTTACGGCAGGCAGAGGCGAGTCGGTAGCTGAGGTCACCCGGTCATTCTCCCGCACGGGGTCGCACGGTCGTGCGCAGGGGCGCACATCTGAGAGTGTGAGCCCCTGATCTGCGGTACGTGACTTTGGCATATGACAAAGGCTGGGCGGCCCGCGATCCGGCGTGGTCGCGGGCCGGAACGGTCAGCCGAGCTGGGAGAGGCCCTCGGTGGCGATCCGCTCGAAGACCTTGTCGTCCATGGCGAAGTCGGAGTCCGGCACCGGCCAGTGGACGACGATCTCGGTGAAGCCGAGCTCGAAGTGCGTCCCCGCGAAATCCACGAACGCGTCGAAGGAGCGCAGCGGACGGCCCGGGGTGAAGCCGGTCAGGAGGATCTTGTCCAGCCCCGAGACATCCCGCCCCACCGCCTCACCGGCTGCGCCGAGCCGGGAGATCTGTCCGCGGACGGCTGCCACGGACTGTTCGGCCGTCCCGGTCTCGAACAGCTTCGGATCGCCCGTGGTCACCCACGCCTGGCCGTACCGCGCGGCGAGCTTCAGCCCACGCGGCCCCGTGGCGGCGACTGCGAACGGCAGCCGCGGGCGCTGTACGCAGCCAGGGATGTTCCGGGCCCCGTCGGCCGCGTAGAGGCGTCCCTCGTGCGTCACGGACGGCTCCCGGAGCAGCCGGTCGAGCAGGGGGACGAACTCGTCGAAGTGGTCGGCGCGTTCCCGGGGCGTCCAGGGTTCCTCGTCGCTCCTGCGCAGTGTCGTGGCGTCGAAGCCGTTGCCTCCCGCGCCGATACCGAGCGTGATCCGCCCGTCGGAGACGTCGTCCAGTGTGATGAGGTCCTTGGCGAGCGTCACGGGGTGCCTGAAGTTCGGCGAGGTGACGAGGGTGCCCAGGCGCAGCCGCTCGGTGGCCGCGGCGGCGGCCGTCAGTGTCGGGACCGCGCCGAACCACGGTCCGTCACGGAAGGTCCGCCAGGCCAGGTGGTCGTAGGTGTACGCCGCGTGGAATCCCAGCTCTTCGGCGCGGACCCACAGGTCCCGACCGCCGTCGTGCCAGCGGCGGATGGGCAGGATCACGGTGCTCAGGCGGCGAGAGGAGGTCATGGCCACGACTCTACGGTGGCGTTTCCGGGACCGCTGCGGGGCGCCCGCGACGGCTGATGCGGCACCGGGGGACGGGCGCCGGTGGTCGCCGCGACGGGGCCGGGCGACGGTGGTCGCCGCGACGGGGCCGGGCGGGCCGGGGCGATCTCGAAGGGGAGTGGGCGCCTGGAGGGTCTTCGCGCCGGCCTGGGCCGCCTGCGGGGCAGCGAGCCGCGGAGTGCGGCCGTGGCGGGCCTGCGACGGCACGCCTCCTACCGCATGCGGAGGAAGCCCGGCGGCACGGCATCGGTGAGCCACACGCCGTTGGCGGTGACATGGAAGAGATGACCCGCACGGTGCATGGCGCCCGCGTCGACGGACAGGACGACGGGGGCACCGCGTCGGGCGCCGACACGGGTGGCAGTCTCGCGGTCGCGCGAGAGGTGCACATGGTGCCGGGCCATGGGCCGCAGTCCTTCGTTACGGATGGCGTCGAGGGCCCGTGCCACCGTCCCGTGGTAGAGGTACGCGGGCGGCTCGGCCGGTGCCAGGTCCAGGTCCACCGCGACGGTGTGCCCCTGGTTCGCGCGGATGCGGTCGTCGGCCACGGCGAAGCGCTGCTTGTCGCTGGCCGCGACGACGTGGTCGAGCTCCGATCGTGAGATGGCGAACCCGTGTCGGGCACAGGCCCGCAGCAGCTCTTCTATGGAGACCCAGCCGTGGGCGTCGAGGCTGATTCCGATGCGGTCCGGCTGGTGCCGCAGGTGCTTCGAGAGGTACTTGGACACCATTACGGTGCGTTGTGCGTCCATCGCGCCAGAATGCCCGCCGACTGGCTCGCGGTGCACCTGGTTATGTGTCGGAAGTTTTGGTGTCCGTCACCCTGCCCAGGTTTGATCCACAGCCAACTCGGTTTATCCACAGGTGTTTTGGCGATTCTGTGGACAAGTGCCGGGCGGATAGCGGCTTTTGAGTAACATGCATCATTTTGGGACATCTTGTGTCCATTGTGGGTAAATGCAGCTATGGATGGCCGCGTTGGGCCGCTGAACACAGGAGCGCGATGGCTTGGGCCAACCGCCTCGGCGCAGGCGTCAGGTGCGGAGAACCAGCTGCAAGCCCCGGCGCCGAGACCGCTGTTGGCGGCGGGTCGCCCCGAAGCTCTGAACCCGTCCCTCCTCAACGGTCGTTACGGGCCCGGCGCGGCGAACTCGGCCGTGCTGTCAGAGTGGTGGCTTCAGACGGGCCAGGGCACGCCGTGTCCCGGGGCTGAAGCGCGACAGCAGCCGGGATCCGCGGGCCTCCGCGGTCACGGGGACCACCGCTCGGTTGTGCACCACGGCGCGCAGGATCGCGTCAGCCACCTTCTCCGGCTGGTAGTTGCGAAGGGCGTACAGGCGGGTCGCGCGCTTCCGCAGGCGTGCCTGGTCCGCTTCGTCGGCTCCGGCGAAACGAGCCGTCGAGGTGATCGGGGTATTGACGAAGCCGGGGCATATCGCGGTGACGCCGATCGACTTCTCGGCCAGCTCCGCCCGCAGGCATTCGCTCAGCATCAGGACGGCGGCCTTGGACGTGCTGTACGCGGGAAGCGCCCGAGAGGGCTGATAGGCCGCAGCCGAGGCGATGTTGACGATATGGCCGCCCTGGCCGCGGTCGGCCATCTGCCCGCCGAAGATGCGGCAGCCGTGGATGACGCCCCAGAGGTTGACGTCGAGGACGTTCCGCCAGTCCTCGCTCGTGGTCTCGAGGAAGGAACCGGACAGCCCGATACCGGCGTTGTTCACCAGGACGTCGACTGTGCCGTACTCCGAGGCGACCTTTTCCGCCAGCTTCTCCATCGCCTGTTCGTCGCTGACGTCCGCCGTCTCGCTCCATGCCGCGGCCGCGCCGATCAGACGGGCCGTGTCCGCCGTCCGGGCCGCGCCCCCGGCGTCCCGGTCCACCGCCACCACCCGCGCCCCGGCGCGGGCGAAGGCGAGCGTGGTGGCCCGTCCGATGCCGGAAGCGGCGCCCGTCACGAGGACCAGCCGGCCGCCGAAGTGCTCCGCGTGGGCGCCCGTGGCGACGGTCTCCTGCACGGGCGGGCCGTCGTGCGAGGACTCCGCCTCGCACCCGGAGACGAAGTCGCTGATCCAGGCCGACAGCTGATCGGGCCTGGTGCGCGGCACCCAGTGCCTGGCCGGCAGGGTGCGGCGGACCAGCTGGGGTACCCAGGTGTCCAGGTCGTCGTAGAGCGTCTCGGAGAGAAAGACGTCGCCGGTCGGTGTGATCAGCTGGACCGGTACGTGGGCGGTCGCGTCCGGACGCGGCCTGCGCAGGCGGGCCCGGACGTTGTCACGGTAGAGCCAGGCCCCGTGGGCCGCGTCGCGCGGCAGCGAGGACGTCGGGTATCCGTCCGAGGGCACCCGTTCCATCCGTTCGAGCATCCGGGGCCACTGTCTGCCGAGCGGCCCGCGCCAAGCCAGCTCGGGCAGCACGGGGGTGTGCAGTGCGTACACGTACCAGGACTTCGCACCCTGGCCGAGCAGCTGGCCCACCCGGCGCGGACTCGGGTGGGAGACGCGCTGCTTGATCCAGTGCCCGAAGTGGTCCAGGGACGGTCCGGACATCGAGGTGAACGACGCGATCCGGCCCTTGGTCCGCTCGACCGTGGCGAACTCCCACGACTGGACCGAACCCCAGTCGTGGCCCACCACATGGACCGGCCGGTCCGGGCTCACCGCGTTCGCGACGGCCAGGAAGTCATCGGTCAGCTTCTCCAGGGTGAAGCCCCCGCGCAGCGGTGCGGGCGCCGTCGACCGGCCGTGTCCCCGGACGTCGTAGAGCACCACGTGCCACCGCTCCGCCAGCCGGTGGGCGACCTGCGACCAGACCTCCTTGCTGTCCGGATATCCGTGCACGAGCACGACCGTCGGCCGCGTCCGGTCACCCAGCTCGGCGACGCACAGCTCGATCCCGCCCGTACGTACCCAGCGCTCACGCGCGTCTCGCAGATCCACGGTGCCCCCCTCGTCCGGTGCCGGTGCCGCTGTTGCGGCACCGGCCCGTCACATGACACCGACGAATGTGGCAACCCCCGGCGGCCGCGTCAAGGGATGCCCCGACCCTGTGGACAACGCCGGTGAGCCCCTGCCGGGAGCCGTGCGGACCACGGCATGTGGGCGGCTTCGCCGGTTTCGGGTCATCCCCCGTGGGGTCCCCCTACGGGTCCGTACGCCTGGAGGCGGACGCTCATCCAGCCGCCTGGTCTGACGACTCCCCCGGCGCGCACCACTACCGTCGGGGACGTGACTGTGATCGCGACCGAAAGCCTGAGCAAGCGGTTCCCCCGGGTGACCGCTCTTGACCGGCTCTCCTTGGACATCGGACCGGGCGTAACCGGCCTGGTGGGTTCCAACGGGGCCGGCAAGTCCACACTGATCAAGATCCTGCTGGGTCTGTCCCCCGCCACCGAAGGCCGGGCCGCGGTGCTCGGACTGGACGTCGCCACCGAAGGCGCCGCGATCCGGGAGCGCGTCGGGTACATGCCCGAGCACGACTGCCTGCCGCCCGACGTGTCGGCGACCGAGTTCGTCGTCCACATGGCGCGGATGTCCGGCCTGCCCCCGACGGCCGCGCGCGAGCGCACCGCCGACACACTGCGCCACGTCGGCCTGTACGAGGAGCGCTACCGGCCCATCGGCGGCTACTCCACCGGCATGAAGCAGCGGGTGAAGCTGGCCCAGGCACTCGTCCACGACCCGCAGCTGGTCCTTCTCGACGAGCCGACCAACGGCCTGGACCCGGTGGGCCGCGACGAGATGCTCGGCCTGATCCGCCGCATCCACACCGACTTCGGCATCTCCGTGCTGGTCACCTCGCATCTCCTGGGCGAGCTGGAGCGCACCTGCGACCACGTCGTCGTCATCGACGGCGGCTCGCTGCTGCGCTCCAGTTCCACCAGCGACTTCACCCAGATCACCACGACCCTGGCGGTCGAGGTCACCGACAGCGACGACCACCCCGACGGCACGGACGCCGTGCGGCGGGCTCTCACCGGGGCCGGCGTCAAGCTCGTGGGGCTCGACGGCCTCGACGCCGCGGGTCTGCCCGGGGCCGGCCACATCCTCCTGGTCGAGGCGACGGGCGAGGAAACGTACGACCTGGTCCGCGACAGTGTCGCCGGGCTCGGACTCGGTCTCATCCGGATGGAACAGCGACGCCACCACATCGCCGAGGTCTTCCGCACCGAAGAGGCACCACAGGCAGCCGTGGCCGCGACAGCCGGCGCCGGAGAGCAGAAGGGGAGCGGTCGCGATGAGCACTGAGACCGGGACCGTCACCGGGAGCGACACCTCCCGGATCCACAACATCGGGTACCGCTCGTACGACGGGGTCCGCCTGGGCCGGGCCTACGCCCGACGGTCACTCTTCTCGCAGTCGCTGCGCGGCTCGTTCGGACTGGGCCGTTCCGCCAAGTCCAAGGTGCTGCCGATGCTGCTGTGCGGGGTGATGTGCATGGTGGCACTGATCCTTGTCGCGGTGGCCATGGCGACGCCGAACATGACGAAGCTGCCCATCGAGTACACGGCGTTCGCGATCTACCTGCAGGCCGTGATCGGCCTCTTCATCGCCTCCCAGGCACCGCAGTCGGTGTCCAGGGACCTGCGCTTCAAGAGCGTGCCGCTGTACTTCTCGCGGCCGATCGAGCGACTCGACTACGTGATCGCCAAGCTCGCCGCCATGGCGTCGGCCCTGCTCATCCTGACCGGGCTGCCGCTCGTCATCCTCTATGTGGGCGCCCTGCTCGCCAAGTTCGACTTCGCCGAGCAGACCAAGGGGTTCGGGCAGGGGATGGTCTCGGTGGCGCTGCTCTCCGTGCTGTTCGCCGGGCTCGGACTGGTCGTCGCCGCACTGACCCCGCGCCGGGGCTTCGGCGTCGCCGCTGTGATCGCCGTGCTCACCATCACGTACGGCGCGGTCTCCACGGTCCAGGCCATCGCCTGGGAGACGGGCTCCACCGGTGCCATCACCTGGCTGGGGCTGTTCTCGCCCATCACGTTGGTGGACGGGGTGCAGACAGCGTTCCTGGGTGCCTCCTCCGCCTTCCCCGGCGGTGAGGGCCCCGGAGCCGCCGCCGGTGTCGCCTACCTGATCGTCGTCCTCGCACTCGTCGCCGGCTCGTACGCCGTACTGATGCGCCGTTACCGGAAGGTCGGGCTGTGACCACCATCGAGATCGACCACACCTCGCGCTGGTTCGGCAACGTCGTCGCCGTCAACGACGTGAGCATGACCGTGGGACCGGGCGTCACCGGTCTCCTGGGCCCCAACGGCGCGGGCAAGTCCACGCTGATCAACATGATGGCCGGCTTCCTCGCCCCGTCGACGGGCAAGGTCACCCTCGACGGCACGCAGATCTGGCGCAACGAGGCGGTCTACAAGGCCATCGGGATCGTGCCGGAGCGGGAGGGCATGTACGACTTCCTGACCGGCCGCGAGTTCGTCGTCGCCAACGCGGAGCTGCACGGGCTGGGAGACGCCGCCGCTCGGACGGCACTGGCCACCGTCGAGATGGAGTACGCGCAGGACCGCAAGATCTCCACGTACAGCAAGGGCATGCGCCAGCGCGTGAAGATGGCCTCCGCGCTGGTCCACAACCCCTCCGTGCTGCTCCTGGACGAGCCGTTCAACGGCATGGACCCCCGCCAGCGGATGCAGCTGATGGAACTGCTGCGCCGGATGGGTGCGGAGGGCCGCACGGTCCTCTTCTCCTCCCACATCCTGGAGGAGGTCGAGCAGCTCGCCTCGCACATCGAGGTGATCGTGGCGGGACGGCACGCCGCCTCCGGTGACTTCCGGAAGATCCGCCGGCTCATGACCGACCGGCCGCACCGCTACCTCGTGCGGTCCAGCGACGACCGGGCCCTCGCGGCCGCACTCATCGCGGACCCGTCGACGGCGGGGATCGAGGTCGATCTCACCGAGCAGGCCCTGCGGATCCAGGCCGTCGACTTCGGGCGCTTCACCACGCTGCTGCCGAAGGTGGCACGCGAACACGGCATCCGGCTGCTGACCGTTTCTCCGTCCGACGAGTCCCTCGAATCGGTCTTTTCCTATCTCGTAGCGGCCTGAGTAGTGGCCTGAAAGGAGCTGTGAAGCGTCATGTACGACCCCACAGTCGCCCGGCTCACCTACCGGGCCCTGCTCGGCAGGCGCCGGGCCGCCATCCTGTTCGTCCTGCCCGTGCTGCTGGTGGTCATCGCCGTGGCGGTACGGGCGTTCGCCGGGGCGGATGACGACGTCGCCTCCGGGGTGCTCGGCGGTTTCGCCATCGCCACGATGGTGCCGCTGATCGGTGTCATCGCGGGAACGGGTGCCATCGGTCCGGAGATCGACGACGGTTCGATCGTCTATCTGCTGGCCAAACCGGTGAAGCGGCCCACCATCATCTTCACCAAGCTGATCGTCGCCATCGCCGTGACGATGCTCTTCTCGGCCCTGCCGACGTTCGTCGCCGGCATGATCCTCAACGGCAACGGCGGCCAGATCGCCGTGGCTTACACGATCGCGGCACTGGTCGCCTCGATCGCGTACAGCGCGCTGTTCCTCCTGCTCGGTACGGTCAGTAGGCACGCCGTGGTCTTCGGCCTGGTGTACGCCCTGGTGTGGGAGGCGCTCTTCGGCAGCCTCGTGCCCGGGGCCAGGACGCTCAGCGTGCAGCAGTGGTCCCTGTCGGTCGCCGAGAAGGTCGCCGGAGACGGTCTGGTCACCTCGGACGTCGGCCTGCCGCTCGCGACGATTCTGCTGGTGGGCGTCACGGTCGCCGCCACCTGGTACGCGGGTCAGAAGCTGCGTGCGCTGAAGCTCGCCGGCGAGGAGTGACACCCGCTCCGGCCGTCTGAGAGGCGTCCGGGCCCGCGCAACCCCCGTCCGGTGGACGGGGGTTGTTCTGTATGCGGGCAGTGAAACGCGTAACTGTACGTTTATCGGCTCGTTGTGCAGCCTGCGTGGAGGCAACTGGAATCCGTGGCGTCGAGCTTTCGTGAAATCGGGGATTGCCGGCACCGGTGAGGCAGCGCCCGCCGTGTCGGTCATAGAGCAAGTGGCAACCGTGAGCGTCCTCCGCCCTCGCGGCCCGGGGACAGGGCCGGTCCACCTCGTATCCACGTGTGAAAGGCATGCCCATGCCCACGGAAGTCGCCCTGCTCGAATCGCATGCCCTGCGTGTGGAGCAGATGGGGCGCGTCGACGTCCTCGACAAGGTCAAGAGCCTTGTCATGCTCCCTGACGGAGTTCACGTTCGCACAGAGGACGTGGCTCGCTACTTCGAAGTATCCACAGCCTCGGTGAGAAGGCTCACCGATCGGCATCAGCAGGAGCTCATCAGTAATGGCATGAGAGTCCTGCGCGGCTCTGAGCTGCAATCCTTCCATAGCGACATGATGTCGCTATGGGGAGAGGGCGAGGTGGGAAGTTATCCACAGGCAGCCACTCAGCTACGGCTCCACACCCGCAGGACCGTGCTCAACATCGCCATGCTTCTTCGCGACAGCGACATCGCTCGCTGTGTCCGGACCTATCTGCTGGACGCCGAGGAGGACCTCCGCGAGTCCGTCGCCTCGCTCGACCGGAGGGTCACCCGCGTCGAGGGCTGCCTCGTCGGCGTCGGCAACGCGCTCCAGGAGCTCGGTCCCGTGCTGAGCAGGATGTCGCACCGGCTCGACGTCCTCGACCGGAAGCTGGACATCACCCACCAGGTCGTCGGGGCCATCAGTCTCCGGCTCACCGATGTCTCGCAGGACATCGTCCGGCTCGACGCGCGCATGGACGACGTCGCCCGGCAGCTCAAGGACCTGAGCCGGGGCGGGCTCGGCTGACATCCGGCTCGGACGAGGGGCGGCCGTCCGGGGGCCGCCGAAAAGGAGTGGCCCCCGGCCGGCGCCCTCGGGCACAGTGAGGGAGAAGGCGCACGGGTGCACGGCGCCCACGAAGTCCGGGAGAGGAGCGCGACGATGACCGGCAGTCCGAGTCCGTCGAGTTCCCGTCAGGGCGGTCCGCAGCCGGTACCGCAGTAGCCTCACCAGGCACTGCGTTGCCGTGATCAGCCGGACCCCGGGTGGCCCCGTGCGGCGACGCGCGGGCCACCTCCCGGAGGATTGGCCGAGTGGTAAGGCAGCGGCTTGCTAAGCCGTCGTCGGGGCGAAACCCCGCGCGCGTTCGATCCGCGCATCCTCCGCCGCAGACATCCGCAGGCCCCGCGGTCAGGACGCAGGCCGGCGGACCGCGCTCTACGCGCGCGTGGCCGTCCGGAGCAGCTCCTCCAGCACGACCGCGATGCCGTCGTGCTCGTTCGACGCGGTGATCTCGTGGGCCACGGCCTTCAGGTCGTCATGCGCATTGGCCATGGCCACACCGTGCTGCGCCCAGCCGAACATCGGGATGTCGTTCGGCATGTCACCGAAGGCCAGGGTGTCCGCGGCCTTCAGCCCCAGCCGGCGGGCGGCCAGTGAGAGACCGGTCGCCTTGCTCAGCCCGAGGGGCAGGATCTCCACGACACCGGGGCCCGCCATGACGACGTCCACCAGACTGCCGACGGCCTGCCGCGCGGCCTTCGTCAGGGCGTCGTCACCGAGCTCCGGATGCTGGATGTAGACCTTGTTCAGCGGAGCGGCCCACATCTCGGCGGGGTCGTCCACGAAGAGGGCGGGCAGCGGCCCCTCCTGCACCTGGTAGCCGGGTCCGACGAGCACCTCGCCCTCGAGACCGTCCCGGCTCGCGGCCAGCGCGAGCGGACCGACCTCCGCCTCGATCTTGGACAGCGCGAGTCCCGCGAGCTGCCGGTCCAGGGTCAGCGAGGTCAGCAGCTTGTGCTCCCCCGCGTGGTAGACCTGCGCGCCCTGACCGCACACGGCGAGGCCGTCGTACCCCAGGTCGTCCAGGATGTGCCGGGTCCAGGGCACCGCCCGTCCGGTGACGATGATGTGCGCCGCGCCGGCCGCGGTGACCGCGGCCAGCGCCTCACGTGTGCGCTCGGAGACCGTGTGGTCGTCACGGAGCAGAGTGCCGTCGAGGTCGGTCGCGACGAGCTTGTAGGGGAAGGCCACGGAGACGCTCACTTGGAGACCGGCTCCAGAACCTCGCGCCCGCCCAGGTACGGGCGCAGCACCTCGGGGACCCGCACGGAACCGTCGGCCAGCTGGTGGTTCTCCAGGATGGCCACGATCGTGCGCGGGACGGCGCAGAGCGTGCCGTTGAGCGTGGAGAGCGGCTGGACCTTCTTCCCGTCGCGCATACGCACGGAGAGCCGCCGCGCCTGGAAGCCGTCGCAGTTGGACGCGGACGTCAGCTCGCGGTACTTCCCCTGGGTGGGGATCCACGCCTCGCAGTCGAACTTCCGGGAGGCCGAGGAACCCAGGTCACCGGTGGCGACGTCGATCACCTGGAACGGCAGGTCGAGGGCGGTGAGCCACTGCTTCTCCCAGTCCAGGAGCCGGCGGTGCTCTGCCTCGGCGTCGGCCGGGTCGACGTACGAGAACATCTCGACCTTGTCGAACTGGTGGACGCGGAAGATGCCCCGGGTGTCCTTGCCGTACGTGCCGGCTTCGCGGCGGAAGCACGGGGAGAAGCCCGCGTACCGCAGCGGCAGCTTGTCGGCGTCGAGGATCTCGTCCATGTGGTACGCGGCGAGCGGGACCTCGGAGGTGCCGACCAGGTAGTAGTCGTCCTTCTCCAGGTGGTAGACGTTCTCCGCGGCCTGGCCGAGGAAGCCCGTACCCTCCATGGCGCGCGGGCGGACCAGCGCGGGGGTCAGCATCGGGACGAAACCGGCCTCGGTGGCCTGTGCGATCGCCGCGTTGACGAGGGCGAGCTCCAGCAGCGCGCCGACGCCCGTCAGGTAGTAGAAGCGCGATCCGGAGACCTTCGCCCCGCGTTCCATGTCGATGGCGCCGAGCGCCTCGCCGAGCTCCAGGTGGTCCTTGGGCTCGAAGCCCTCCGCAGCGAAGTCACGGATCGTGCCGTGCGTCTCGAGGACGACGAAGTCCTCCTCGCCGCCGACCGGAACGTCCTCATGGACGATGTTGCCGAGCTGGAGCAGCAGCCGCTTGGCCTCGGCGTCGGCCTCGTCCTGTGCGGCGTCGGCCGCCTTGACGTCGGCCTTCAGCCGGTCGGCCTTCTTGAGGAGCTCGGCGCGCTCCTCGGGGGTGGCCTTGGGGATCAGCTTCCCGAGCGACTTCTGCTCGGAGCGGAGTTCGTCGAAGCGGACGCCGGACGACCTGCGCAGCTCGTCGGCGGAGAGCAGGGCGTCGACGAGCGCGACGTCCTCTCCACGGGCGCGCTGGGAGGCGCGAACACGGTCGGGGTCCTCACGGAGCAGGCGAAGGTCAATCACCCCTCAAGGCTACCGGTGCGGGGATCCACCGCTCGAACCGATATCGGCGAGCGCAGCATTTTGCCCGAATTGCCGGAATCGCTAATTCGGGTGGGGAATCAGGGGCGCTCGAAGGGCGAGGGGGTCCCGTCGCCCCGAAAGCGGAGGTGGGTCACCCCTGCGTGTGCGACGCATCGTCGGTGCCCGGTGCGGTAGTTGGGGGCGCGGGCGGGGATCTTGTCCACAGGTTGTCGTCGCGCAATAAGTTATCCACAGGCTGTGAAGAAGTTCTGTGGATGCCGGAAGCGATCGTTCCGAAAGCCGCATGACGGGTCATGGATTCATCACTCAAACCCGATTCGTGCACTCATTCGGGTGGGAATTTCCCTCATTGGTGCGTGGATCAATGGAATTGAGGGGGCGAAGGTGTGACTGTGGGCTTTCAGAGGGTCCAGGAGTCCTGGGGTGATTTGTCGACCATGCGGCATTGTGGTGTCGACTTGTCCCCAGGGTGAGGGATGGCCTGTGGATAACGCTGTGGGTAACAGGGCTCAGCAGGTGGAGCGGCAGGAGTCACCGGCCGCGGGCCGCCTCGGGCGGGGTGAACCGGGCCCCGCACATCGCGTCGAGCACCGCACACCGAGCTCCGACCGGCGGGCAGCGTGCAGCCGAGGTCCTGCCGGGCCCGGGGCGGCCAGACCCTGCCTGGACCGTTCCCGCCGGTCGGGCCCAGCCGGAGCCGTTCCCCAGGGGGTCAGACCCGGCCGTCCTGGCTGCGGGCCAGCCAGTCCGATGCTTCCGTGAAGTCCCTGTCCGAGGTGCCGGCCCGCAGGGCGCTCACCTCTTCCGGGGTCACCCCGGCCCGCGGGTACGAACCCAGGAACCGCACGTTCGGGCAGATCCGCTTCAACCCCATCAGCGCCTCCCCGACCCGGCGGTCCGCGATGTGGCCCTCCGCGTCCACGGCGAAGCAGTAGTTGCCGATGCCCTCCCCGGTGGGCCGCGACTGGATCAGCATCAGGTTGACCCCGCGCACCGCGAACTCCTGGAGCAGTTCGAGCAGTGCCCCCGGGTGGTCGTCGCCGAGCCAGATGACGACGGACGTCTTGTCCGCACCGGTCGGCGCCGACGGCCTGGCCGGCCGGCCCACCAGCACGAAGCGGGTCTGTGCGTTCTCCGCGTCGTGGATCTCCGTCACCAGCGGTTCCAGCCCGTAGGTCGCCGCCGCGAACTCACCGGCGAAGGCCGCGTCGTAGCGCCCCTCCTGGACCAGACGGGCACCGTCCGCGTTGGACGCGGCCGACTCCCACACCGCGTTCGGCAGATGGGCCGCCATCCAGTTGCGCACCTGCGGCTGGGCGGCCGGGTGCGCCGTGACGGTCTTGATGTCCGTCAGCTTCGTCCCGGGGCGCACCAGCAGCGCGAACGTGATCGAGAGCAGCACCTCGCGGTAGATCATCAGCGGTGCGCCGGTGGTCAGCTCGTCGAGGGTCGCGGTGATTCCGCCCTCGACGGAGTTCTCGATGGGGACGAGCGCGGCCGCGGCCTCCCCGTTGCGCACCGCGTCCAGTGCGGCCGGTACCGAGAGCATCGGTACGAGTTCGCGGGTGGCGGCTTCGGGGAGAGTGCGGAGGGCCACCTCGGTGAAGGTGCCTTCGGGACCGAGATAGGCGTAGCGCGTGGCTGACATACGGTCACCCTAATAGGCCCGCGGAGGGGAGCGTGCGGACTCACGCCTCCAGCAGCCGCTGCCCCACGTACTCCCCGGCTGCGACGCCACCAGGAACGGCGAACAGGCCGCTCGACTCGTGCCGGATGAACGGTGAGAGAGCGTCCCCCCGGTCGAGCTTGCGCTGAACCGGAACGAAGCCCTTGAACGGATCGGCCTGCCAGCAGACGAAGAGCAGCCCCGCGTCCGGGGTGCCGTCGTCGGAGATGCCGTCGTGGTAGGAGAACGGCCGCCGCAGCATCGCGGCACCCCCGTTCTTCTCCGGGGAGGAGATCCGGGCATGGGCGTTGTCGGGGATCAGCAGCCTGCCGTCCGCATCCGCCTTGTCCAGATCCATCTCGGTGGTCTCGGAGCCCCCGCTCAGTGGCGCCCCGTCCGCCTTGCGCCGCCCGATGACCCGTTCCTGCCGGTCCACGGGGAGCTGTTCCCAGTCGTCGAGGAGCATCCTGATCCGGCGTACGACGGCGTACGACCCCCCGGCCAGCCACTCGTGCGCCGCCGGACCTCCGGCCGGGACGAAGATCCGCTGGTCGAAGTCACTCCCGCCCGGCTTCGGGTTGCCGGTGCCGTCGATCTGGCCCATCAGATTGCGTGCGGTCATGGGCCGTGCCGTGGCGCCCGGGGTGCGGTTGAAGCCGTTCATCTGCCAGCGGACCCGGGCCGTGGCACCGGCTTCCCTCTGGACGGCGCGCAGCGCGTGAAAGGCGACCAACGCGTCGTCGGCCCCGATCTGCACCCAGATGTCGCCGTCGGACCGCTGGGCGTCGAGGTGGTCCGAGGAGAACGCGGGCAGCGGATCCAGTCCGGCGGGCCGACGGGCTTCCAGGCCCGTGCGGGTGAAGAAGGCGCGTCCGAATCCGAAGGTGACCGTCAGGGAGGACGGGCCGGCGTCCCGCGCCACCCCCGTGTCGTCCCCGGTGGGTTCGCCGGCCATCAGCCGCTCCGCCACGGCCGACCAGCGACGCATCAGCGCGGCGGCTTCCCTGCGCCCGGCGCCGGCTGCCAGGTCGAAGGCGACCAGGTGCCCGCGGGCCTGGAGCGGAGTGGTGATCCCTGCCTGATGTTTCCCGTGAAACATCGCCCCGGTCGTGCCGATCGTGGTCAGCGCGGCCGGTTCGTCACCGCGGGTCGCGGCATAGCCGCCCGCGCCGCCTGCCGCGCCGAGCACCAGGCCGGCCGCCCCGGCCGCTCCCGCACCACCGATCAGCCGCCGTCGGGAGACGCCGGAGCCGGCGCCCGGAACGGTGCTGCCGGCTTCCGTGGTGCCCACGGCTCCGGAGCCGCCTGTCTTCTTGCTCATCGTGCTCAGCCGATCTTCACGTTCTTGTCGATGGTCGTCTGGTCGATGTCCGACGTACGCACGGTCACCTCGACCGTCCAGTCGCCCGCCATCGGGATCTGTACGCCGCTCGAGGTCCAGTGCCCCGCCGCGAGGCGGTCGGGGACGACCGGCAGCGGGCCGATGTCCTTGGACTTCAGGGTGAAGGCCACCTTCACCTCGGCGACGTCCATGGCGTCGCCGCCCGGGCCGTCGATCCAGACGTGCAGGTCGTTGGAGCCGGTGCCGCCGGGAGCCATGTCCAGCCGCACCGTCCCCTTGCCGTTCCGGCCGCCCGTGTCGAAGGGCACGCTCACGTTCACCGGCCCGGCCGTGTCCTGTACGGCCGTCGCGGTGGTGCTGCGGGCGGCCTCCTCCTCGGTACGCCCGGGCTCGGTGGACGTCAGAATCGTCGTGACCGCGAGCAGCACCACGGCGACGGCCGTTTCCACCAGCACGGAGCGGCGCAGCCCGGCGCGGGTGGGGTCGGCGTCACGGGCGCGCTTCTGCTTCGTCGCCGTCAGAGCGGCGTGCTGCCGGGCGAGCTGGGCGGCACGCTCCGGCGCGATCTCCCCGGCTTCGGTGGCCAAGGGCTTCCCCGTACCGTCCCCGGCCGCCTGCCCCGCACCGGCCTCGGATTCCTGCCCGGCGTCGGCCTCGGACCCGGCCGGCTTCGCGGAGTGCACCTCGGACAGGGCGGCGTCGGCCGTGAGCGACTCCTCGCCGGGCGCGCCCTCGGCGGCACGTGCTTCCCCACCGGGTTCGCCCTCGGTACCGGGCCCGCCGTCGGCCAGCCGGCCCGTCCACCGTCGCGAGAACCAGGCGACGCCGATCAGCACCACGACCAGGGCCACCTTGATGATCAGCAGTACCCCGTACCGGGTGCCGGTCAGCGCGGACCACGAGCCGACCTGGCGCCACGACTGGTAGAGCCCGGTCGCCGCGAGTACGAGCACGCTGCCGAACGCCAGGCGTGAGAACCGCCGGACCGCCCCGGCGGTGACGTCCGGTGTCCGGTAGAGGGCGACCAGCAGCGCGGCGAGCCCTCCCAGCCAGGCGGCGACGCCGAGCAGGTGCAGGACGTCGACCGGCATGGCGATACCCGGCTGGATGCCCGTGGAGGCGTGCTCGGCCAGGGCCCAGGTGCCGGCGATGCCCGCGGCGATGACCGCGCCGCCGGTGGCGAGCCCGAAGGTGAGGTCCTGCTTCTCCTTCTCGTCCTCGCGCTTGGCGTACGCCCCGAAGAGGACGGCGATGAAGAGGGCGGAGGCGCCGAGGAGGAGGAGCCGGGAGACCAGCGCCGCCCCGGGCTTGGTGTCGAGGGCGGCTTGCAGGCCGTTGAGGTCGAAGGCGTCGGCGATCTTCCCGGAGCCGGTGTACGGGTTCCGCAGGAGCAGCATCGCCAGGGTGGCCACGGTGAGCGTGACCCAGCCGCGTACGACGAGACGCTGCAGCGGTCGTGCGCCGGCCCCTTCCCGCCAGCACGCGAGCACGAAGGCCGATCCGCCCGCGAGCAGGATGAATCCGGTGTACGCGGCGTAGCGCGCGATGCCGTAGAGCGTTCCGACGAGGCCTCCGCCCACCTCGGTGGAGGGGAGCGAGACCGTGGTCTCCGAGGGGGCGCCGACGGAGAAGGTGAAGGCCCCGGCGACCGGGTGGCTGTCCACGGAGACGGCCTGCCAGGCCACGGTGTACGTGCCGTCGGGCAGACCGCCGTGGAGCGTGATGCCGTAGCGCACGGCGCCCCCGCTCGTCAGGTCACGGGGCGCTCCCGTGTCGGCCCGCTTTCCGCTCGGGTCGAGTACCCGGATCGAGTCGTCGCCCATGGCGATCTGTTCGGAGAAGGTGAGCGTGACCTCCTTGGGCGCGGTGGCGACCACCGCCCCGTCCTGCGGGTCGCTCCCGGTGAGGGCGGCGTGCGCGGACGCGGGGCTCGCGCCTGCCAGCACCAGACCGAACAGCAGGCTGATCAGCGTGGCGAGGAGCGCGACCGCGGCGAGCGGCCGACGTATGAGGGAGGGCCCGGAGTGCGGGGCGGCGGCTGTCATGGAGTCAGTACCTCACTGCTTCTTCGGGTTGTAGGTGGTCTCCTTGACGGGGAGTTCGACCGTGATGGGGTCCGCCTTCTCGAAGTGCAGTTCCACGGAGACCGTCTCGCCCTGCTCGGGCCGCTGCTTGAGGTCCATGAACATGATGTGGTTGCCACCGCGTTCGAGATCGAGCGCGCCACCGGCGGGCACCTCGAACGACGAGACCATCCGCATGGCCTGGTTCTTCGTCTCGTGGATGGTGACGTGGTCCGAGAGGCTGCTGCTCACCGAGGTGAGCCGGTCGGTGCCGCCGCTGTTCTTCACGACGAGGAAGCCGGCTGCCATGTCGCCGACGGGCTGCGGCATGTAGGCGCCGGTCACCGTCAGCTCCGGGCCGCTGTCGGAGGAGCACCCCGTCAGCGCCAGCCCGGCGGTGACGGCCAGTGCGCCGGCGAGGACGATGTGGCGGTTCACGGGTTCTTCCCCTCGAGGATCTTGGGGAGGTCCTTGGTGTAGTCCTCGGCCGTCGTGTCCTCGCTGTACAGCACGTACCCCTTGTCGGTCTTCGGGGAGAACGCGATGACCTGCGCGCCGTGCATCGAGACGACCGTGCCGTCCTTCTCCTTCTTCGGCGCGTCGATGCCGATGCCGATCTGCCGCGCACCCGCCTGGATGGTCGGGAAGTCGCCGGTGAGGCCGGTGAATTCGGGGTCCTGGGCCTTGAGCCAGCTGCCCAGGGACGCCGGGGTGTCCCGCTCGGGGTCGGTCGTGACGAAGACGACCTGGAGCTTGTCCTGGTCGGCCTTCGGCAGGGCCCTCTTGGCGAGCGCGATGTTGCTCATGGTCAGCGGGCACACGTCCGGACAGTTGGTGTAGCCGAAGTAGATGAGTGTCGGCTTGCCCTTGGTCCTCTCGCGGAAGTCGTAGGGCTTGCCGTTCGTGTCGGTGAGTACGAGGTCGGGCTTCGTGAACGGCTGGTCGAGCACGGTCGCGGGCTTGGACTCGGTCTCCACGGACACGTCGGCGACCGACGTGTCCGTGGAGGTGTCGCTGCCGCATGCCGACAGGGTCAGTGCTGCCGCGGCGGCGAACGCCACGGCCAGCACCCTCTTCTTGTTGCGCATGGAGAGCTGATTCCTGGTCTGTGGTGCGGGTGGTGGAGCCGTGGGGTCAGGCGCTGCGGCGACGTCCGGCGAGGACGCCGAACGCGACGCCCGCGACGCCGATCACGATGCCGACGATGCCCAGGACGCGTGCGGTGCTGTCGCTGCTGCTCGACGAGGCCACGGTCTCCGAGGACGCCTCGGTCTTCTCGGCGTGGTCCGTCCCGCTGCCCTTGTCGTCCGCGGCAGCGCCGTGGGCGTCGGCCGTCGCCGCGGTCAGCTTGAGGACGGGAGCCGGGCTCGCGGGCTCTTCGCCGCCCTCGACGGGCTCCTCGATCCAGCGGACGACTTCCTTGTTGCTGTACGTCTGCAGGGCCTTGAAGACCAGCTGGTCGGCGTCCTCGGGAAGCTGTCCGACCGAGAGCGGGAACTGCTGGAAGTAGCCGGGCTCGATGCCGCTGCCGTCGGTGGTCCAGGTGACCTTGGAGACGGCCTCGTTGATCTTCTTCCCGTGCACCTCGAGCGGCTTGGCCAGCTTGCTCCGGGTGACCTCGATCTTCCAGCCGGGGATCGCCTGCGGGCTGACGGAGGCCAGCGGGTGATCGGTCGGGAAGTTGACCTCGAGCTTCGTGGTCGACGCGTCGTCGCGCTCGTTGGGGACCTTGAAGTTGATGGTGGCGTAGCCGCCCTTGGCGGCCTCGCCCTGCGGCTGCACGCTGACGTGGGCGGCGGCGGGACCGGCGAGCAGCAGGACGGTGGACGCGGCGACGCCGCCCGCGATGGCGATACGCGAAACGTTCATGGCAGGGATCACTCCACAGGGAACGAGAGGAACGGTGGTCCGGCGCGCGGGTGCGCGACGGCATCGCGACCGCCCCGGTCGCCGGTTCCGGCGGAGGGGGTCGCGTCAGGCTGCGCGTACGTATACGGGCGGAGGCCCGCGCCTGATCACCATGTGCTGCAGAGGAATCCCGGGGGTGGGCACCGGATCGTGCGCGGCGGTACGGATCGGCCGGGGCCGGGCGGGACGCCCGGGCAGACCCGCACGGAGTGCGCGTACGAGGGCCATGGCAGCCCGCAGGGACCGCAGCCGGGCCCCGGCCACGAGCTGGCGGCCGCCGTACGCGGACAGTCCGGCCAGTCGGAAGAGCGCGATTTCGCCGCGGCGGAGCAGCCAGCCGGTGGCGAGCGCGGCCAGGAGGTGCCCGAGGAACATGGGCAGGCTCGGCAGGAGGGCGGCCGGCGCGAAGGCGTCGGCCGTGCCCGCGGCCGCTCCGGCGGCGAGGTGCGGGTGCCCGCCCGTCACAGTCGTGGGATCGATGCCCGCGGTGGTGACGATGCGATGGGCCTCACCGGCGCTCAGCTGTGCCGGACCCGCACCGCAGACCAGTCCGGCGGCGAACCGGATCAGCGAGTCGTCCCCGGAAGCGGCCCCGGTGCCGGCCGTGTGACGCCCCAGTCCGAACACGGCGTGCAGGACGATCTGTCCGGCGGCCAGGGCGGCGGTGATCGAGAGGAGCGTACGTTCGCGCCCGGCGAGGGCCACCGCGACGCCGAAGACCCCGAGGAAGCCGGCGAGGACGGTCCATCCGGGCACCGCCGCACCGGAGGCGAACGCGTGTCCTGACGCGGCCAGCACGACGCAGACCGCGGCGAACACCGCGGTCCTCAGGAGCCGCAGACCGGCTCCGGCGCGTGTGACAGGCATAGACATGGCCGGGTCATCATCGCACTGCGACCCCGGCTCCCGTACGGCAGGTCCGGAAGGTCGGCATCCGTCCCCATCGGGGGGTGTTGCGCCTGTTCGGGGGTGCTCCGCGACCCGGCCGGGGGCCGGGAACGCACCGGTATGCGGAACATTCGCCTCCGCCGAATGCGCGCTGTCACAGCGAATCCGTGCTTACGAACCGCTGTGCGCGGCAATACGTATCGGTATGTCGAGCCGCAGCCAGGAGGCTGGAGCATGAGCATGTGGTGGTCACTCCATTTGCGGCGCGAAGCTGCGAGCGTTCCGCTCGCCCGTCGTTTTCTGCTCGGCACCATGGAGACCGCGGGGGTCGATCCCGACATCTCCTACGACCTCTCCGTCGCCCTCAGCGAAGCCTGTGCGAACGCCGTCGAACACGGCGGGGCGCCGGGGGACGCGGAGGCCGCCGGTGACGTCGTCGGCCCCGGCCGCGCCGAGTACCCGCCGACCGGGGGTGACTGCGGCCAGTACCGGGTCACCGCTTATCTGGACGGCGAGAAGTGCCGTATCGAAGTCGCCGACTCGGGGCCCGGTTTCCCCGCACGGCGCAAGCTTCGCACCGCAGCACATCCATCCCACGGGAATCCGTCGGAACCGCAGCAGCCGATGGTCCGTACGCCGTCCGCGCACGCGGGCGGCGGCGGCGGCGGAGCCGCGGGACATCTCTCCGCCATGGCGGAGAGCGGCCGGGGACTCGGGCTGATCGAGGAGCTCGCCGACCATGTCCACTTCGGCAACCGCCCGGGCCGGGGCGCGGTGGTCAGCTTCGACAAGGTCCTGAAATGGCGGGAGGGCGCGCTGCTCATGGTGTCCTGAGCAGCGCGCCCTCCGGCGTTCACGGCGCGGCCGTGCGCATCGGCCGCGTCAGCGGCTTCAGCCCTTGAGCCGGGCCATCCACGCCTCGACCTCGTCGGACCGGCGCGGCAGGGTGTCGGAGAGGTTCCGGTTGCCGTCCTCGGTGACCAGGATGTCGTCCTCGATGCGCACGCCGATGCCCCGGTACTCCTCGGGCACGGTCAGGTCGTCGGCCTGGAAGTACAGCCCGGGTTCGACGGTGAGGCACACCCCCGGCTCCAGGATGCCGTCGACGTACGACTCGGTGCGGGCCGCCGCACAGTCGTGGACGTCCATGCCGAGCATGTGGCCGGTGCCGTGCAGGGTCCAGCGGCGCTGCAGACCCAGCTCCAGGACCTTCTCCACGGACAGGTCGCCCAGCAGGCCCCACTCGACGAGCTTCTCGGCGAGCACGCGCTGCGCCGCGTCGTGGAAGTCGCGGAAGGCGGCGCCCGGCTTCACGGCGGCGATGCCCGCCTCCTGGGCCTCGTACACCGCGTCGTAGATCTTCCGCTGGAGCGGGGTGAACGAGCCGTTGATCGGGAGCGTCCGGGTCACGTCGGCGGTGTAGAGCTCGTCGGTCTCCACGCCCGCGTCGAGCAGCAGGAGGTCGCCCGCGCGGACCGCACCGTCGTTGCGGACCCAGTGCAGTGTCGTGGCGTGCGCGCCGGCGGCGCAGATCGACCCGTAGCCGATGTCGTTGCCGTCGACCCGGGCGCGCAGGAAGAAGGTGCCCTCGATGTAGCGCTCGCTCGTGGCCTCGGCCTTGTCGAGGACCTTCACGACGTCCTCGAAGCCGCGGGCAGTGGCGTCGCAGGCCTTCTTCAGCTCGGCGATCTCGAAGGCGTCCTTGACCACACGGGCCTCGGAGAGGAAGACGCGCAGTTCCTCGTCGCGCTCCGCGGTGACCTTGTCGGTCAGGGCCGCTTCGATGCCCGCGTCGTGACCGCGGACGTTGCGCACCGGGCCGGTGGCCTCGGTGAGGGCGGCCGGGAGTTCACGGACGTCCTTCGCCGGGATGCCCAGCAGCTGTTCGGCCTCGCCGAGGGAGCTGCGGCGGCCGACCCAGAGCTCGCCCTGGCCGTCGAGCCAGAACTCGCCGTTCGCGCGGTCGGAACGGGGCAGCAGGTACACGGTCGCGTCGTGACCGGCGCCCGTCGGTTCGAGTACCAGGACGCCGTCCTGGGTGCGGTCGCCGGTGAGGTAGGCGTACTCGGTGGAGGGGCGGAAGGCGTACTCGGTGTCGTTGGAACGGGTCTTCAGGTTGCCCGCCGGGACGACGAGCCGCTCACCGGGGAAGCGCGCGGAGAGCGCGGCTCGGCGGGCGGCGGTGTGCTCGGCCTGGGCGATCGGCTCCAGACCGTGCAGCGTGGTGTCGGCCCAGCCGGACTTCATGCTCTCGGCGAGCTCATCGGAAATGCCCGGGTACAGGCCGTTCTTCCGCTGCTTGACCGGCTCTGCTTCGGTGGCTTCCGGGGTCTCCGGGGTGAGCTCCTCAGACACGATTTGTCTCTCCTTATACGACACTGGACCCCCTCCATCGTACGGGCGTACGGAAGGGGGCCCAGGGTCGGAAGACCTCTTACAGGTCCGGGGCGGCCGTCAGTCGAAGCGCGCGGCCAGAATCACCACGTCCTCGGTGCTGTCGCTCGTCGGTCCGCCGGGCAGGACCGTCCGCAGGACGTGGTCCGCCACGGCTCCGGGGTCCTGGCGCAGGGCTCTCGGCACAGCCGCCGCCGCCGCGTGCAGCCGTGCGAACGCCCGGTCCATGGAGTCGCTGGTGCGACGCAGCAGCCCGTCCGTGTAGAACAGCACGGTCTCGCCGGGGCCGGGGGAGAACTCCACGCTCGGTGCCTCCCAGCAGGAGAGCATGCCCAGCGGGGCGGAGAGCGTCGTCTCCACGAACTCGGTGCGCCGGTCGCCGGTCACCAGCGGAGGGGTGTGCCCGGCCCCGGCGAACAGGACCGAACGGCGGTCGGGTTCGCAGTAGGCGTAGAGCGCGGTGGCCGCGCCGGCCGGTTCGGTCAGCGTCACCAGCAGTTCGAGATCGGAGAGCACGGCGACGGGGTCCTCGCCCTCCATGACGGCGTAGGCCCGCAGTCCGGCGCGGAGCCGGCCCATGGCGGCGAGGGCGCGTGGGCCGCGACCGCCGACCGAGCCGACTGCCAGGCCGAGCGCACGGTCCGGGAGGGGCAGCGCGTCGTACCAGTCGCCGCCGCCCGTGGGGGTGGTCCGATGGCGGGCGGCGAGCCGCACTCCGGGCACCCGGGGCAGCACGCTGGGGAGGAGCTCCTCGGCGATGACGGCGGCGTCGGCCCTGGTGCGTTCCAGTTCCAGCAGCCGGAACAGGTGCGCCGTGGCGTAGCGGGTGTACAGGCCGGCCAGATGGCACTGCCGTTCCAGTGGCTCGGCCGGTTCGTCGTACAGCCAGACCGCCACGCCCAGCCGGCCGTCGGCTTCGGTGGCGAGGGGAAGTGCGTAACTGGCGGCGTAGCCGAGTCCGGTGGCGACTTCGCGGCAGCGGGGATCCAGGCCGGGGTCGCCGAGGATGTCGGGGCTGGCCAGTGGCCCGGTGGTGACCGGGAGGCCGTCGAGGAACCGGCCGTGGGGAGTGGCGCTGCGCGGCACGGTCTCGATGTGCCCGAGTTCCGCGTGGGCGAGCCCGAGGCCGATGGTCCGGGAGGGCCCGGCCCCGTCGGCCGGGTCGAGCACGAGGAGTCCGCGGCGGGCTCCGACCAGAGCGGCCCCGGCCCCCAGGGTCTCGTGCAGGGCGCTGTCGAGGGTGCGGGTCGCGGCCAGTCGCTCGGTGAGTTCGTGCAACGTGGTGAGGTCGGAGACCCAGCCCGCCAGCCGGTCCTGGAGGAACGCTCCCGGCGCGGCGGGCACAGCCCTCAGAGGCGCAGCAGTGTGCGTTGAAACGGGAACCATGGGATCGATTCCAGCCACTTTCGGCAGGTGTGGGGCGCTCATGGCTGCGGGCTTTCCAGCTGGTGCATCTCATTGAATAGCATCGCAAACCCCCATCTCGTTCTGCGTCGCTATCAGCGCATCCACGTGTACACGCACCCACATCTACACGCACAAGTAAGCTGATGTCCAGCATTGTCCCGACGGTATTTATGGTGTCCACGAGACTGCTAACTTGGCCAGAAAATGCACCCCCGTGCGGCTATTTGCGGTCGACTGGGTGTGCTCGACAGGGAGCTACCTCGGGGTGAAGTGCCGGAGGGAGCGTCATTCCGGGCATGCTGGGTACGTAATCGTGGATGGCCAGGGGCGGTTGTGATCGCCCCGGAACCCGACAGTGAGCCCGGGCGTCCTCACTCGTGACGGCCGCACCTCCACCCCGAGTGACGGGGTGTGCACCAGGGAAGGCAAGCGCGCCGCGCATGCCGCCCGCGCGATGTTCTGACCGGACTCGGTTCGGTTCAACTCCATTCGGCTCAGCTCCACTCTGTTCGGTCCCACACTGCTCGGCTCACGCTCGGCACCGACTACTCGTCCGTACCGCAGACCCGATGAGCACGCACGCGCGGCGAAGAGACGCACACGTGGTGTAACGAACACGTCTGTGATGTGGACCTCGGCGTTCAACGGAAAGGAACGAGCGCTCATGCGCGAGATCCTCGGAAGGCGACGCAGGCACCGGCTCCGACGCAAGGGCGGTTCCGCCCAGCTCGATGCGGCCCTGACCTGTGCCACCGCCTGGAAGTGGCCCGTACTCCCCGGAGTGGGACTGGCCGCGGCGGGTGCGCGCGGCGAACGCGGCCGCGGCTGTGCCTGCCCCGATCCCGAGTGCGCCGTCCCCGGCGCACATCCCTTCGATCCCGGACTCCTGGCGGCGACCACCGATGCGCGCATGGTGCGCTGGTGGTGGACCAACCGGCCCGCCGCCCCCGTCATGCTGGCGACGGGTGATCAGGCGCCCTGCGCGCTGAGCCTGCCGGCCGTGGCGGGCGCCCGGGCGCTGGCCGCGCTCGACGGTATGGGACTGCGCCTCGGTCCCGTGGTGGCGACCCCTACCCGGTGGTCGCTGCTGGTGGCCCCGTACACCCTGGAACGGCTCGGAGAGCTGCTGCACGCGAAGGACCGGGTGCCCAGCTCGCTGCGGTTCCACGGCGAGGGCGGCTATCTCGTCCTGCCTCCGTCCGAGGTGGGTACGGGGCAGGTGCGCTGGGAACGGGCACCGGCGGCCGGGCCGGCCGCACCCTGGCTCCCGGACGTGGAAGCGGTCCTGGACGCACTGGTCGAGGCGAGCAACAGCGCTCCGGACGGCGGAAGCCGGCTCACCTACTGAACCCTGGACGCCGCCACCGACGCAACGGCGTGGGTGGAAGCGGCGGGCGCGGAAACGGCAGGCGCGGAAACGTCGGGCGGCTCACCCTCGGGGTGTGGGTCCGCCCGAGTTCTGCTTCACGGGCCGATGGCACGGGTGCGTGGATGCTGCCGCGCGTGTATCCCGTGGTGCCGACGCGTCATGCCCGGTGTTCCGCCAAGGACTCGTACTTCTGTCCGAAAGCGAACGGCCCGTCCCTCGCGGACGAACGCGGTCCGGGGCGCACGCCGCCGGCGGACGCCACGGCGTGGACCGCGACTCACCCCGCGTGCAGAACCCACCCGGAGCACGGACCTGTCGCGAGGGCCGGTCGACGGGTGCGGAGGGCAGAAGCGGAAGGGGCCGGTGCCGCAGGTGCGCCGGTCCGTGTGTGCTCCGGCGTGCGCCCCGGCCGTCCGTGCCCGGAAACGAGGACGCCCGATCGCTGGCGACGGGGGATGCACCAGCGACCGGGCTTTCAGAACGGTAACAAGAGATCTGCCGTTAGCAAATTCGATCTCGCCTATTCGGACAGGGATTTACCGACGAGTACGGGGAGCTGTGACAGGAGTCACCGCATCCGTCCGGACTGTCGTCACCGTCAGCTGAGGGTGACCTGACGGTTGGTGAGCCCGCCGCGCGCCCTGCGCTCCTCGCCGGTGAGGGGGGCGTCCGAGGCGAGTGCCCCGGCAAGCGCCTCCGCGAACTGCGCCGCGGGCTTCTCGCACTCCTCGGCGCCCATCGTGCTCGGCAGGTCCCAGACCGGGACCATCAGCCCGTGTGCCCGGAAGGAACCGACCAGGCGGGTGTCCTCACCGAGCGAGGAGGCGCCCGCCGCGTGCAGCCGGGCGAGTGCGTCGAGGAGCTGCTCCTCGGGGTGCGGCATGACCCAGCGCAGGTGGTTCTTCTCCGGAGTCTCGCACCAGTAGGCGGCGTCCACGCCGGAGAGCAGGGTGGTCGGGATCGCGGCCGCGTTGGCGCGCTCCAGGGAGGCGGACACCTCGGCCGACGCGTTCTCCGCGTCCGGGACCCAGAACTCGAACCCGGAGTGCACGACCGGCTCGAACATGGCCCCGGGGTCGAGGACGTCCTGCAGACGGGGGCCGTCGGCGGGTACACGGCGGGCGGCGACCGGCGAACCCGGCTCCGCCTCCAGCGCGCGCAGCAGGGTGTCCGCCAGGTCGCGGCTGAGGTCACCGGACGAGGTGTCGTTCTGCAGGGCGAGGAGGACGGAACCGTCGTCGCGGCGCAGCGCCGGCCAGGCCATCGGGAGTACGGTCGCGAGCTTCACGGAGGGCACGCCCTCCGGCAGCCCGTCCTTCAGGGTCAGCTCGACCGTTGCGGCGGGGACCAGCTCGCGCAGGGCGATCCAGTCGCATTCGCCGGCCAGCCCCTCGAAGGGGCGCTGGACCAGCTCGGTGACGGCCTGGGCCGCGGCGCGGCCGTGACACGCCTTGTAGCGACGGCCCGATCCGCACGGGCAGGGCTCGCGGGCCCCGACGACCGGGATCTCACCATCCTTGAGCTGCTGCTTCCCGGCCTTGGACTGAGTGCGCTTCTTGGCCATGGTGGGCGTTCTCCCGTTTGCGACAGTGAGGTCTCGGCCGCGAGCCTAGCCGTCCCCGTCGCCACCGGGGCACACCTGCCGGTGTACCCACGCCGGTCCCGCTCCGCCGTGCCGTCCGCCGGGACGCTCAGCCCGCGTCGTCGAAGGCGTCGAGAACGTCGGCGAAGTCCAACTCGTCCAGTGGACCGCGTCCGTGCAGCCCGTGCAGCCCGTCCCGCTCGCGACGGCTGGACGCCGTACGGCCCAGGGGCTCGGCGCGTGTCGTGAACGCCTTGCGTCCGTGATCCGAGGCGACCAGGGCCCAGACGGTGACCTCGCCGGACGTGTCGTCCCGGACCCCCCACTTCTCCGCGAGGGCGCTGATGATGTTGAGCCCGCGTCCGCCGCGGGCGGTCACCGACGGTGTGGCCGGCACCGGCCTGGTCGGACCGCCGCCGTCCGTGACCTCGACGGTGAGGTCACCCGCTCTGTTCATGCGCCAGGCGGCGCGGATGTCGCCGTCACCGACTTCCGCGTGACGGCCCAGGGGTCTGCCGTGCCGGCAGGCGTTGCTGAGAAGTTCGGAAAGGATCAGTACAGCGTCGTCGACGACCGTGTCCGACACCCCGTTGCCGCGCAGCTCCTCACGCATGCAATGCCGTGCCTGCCCCACGCCCGCAGGGCCATGGGGTACGGCCATGCTCGACGACGTCGGCACTTCCTGTGCCACCACAAACGCCACCCCCGACACCTCCTTTGCCCCATGCCACGAATTGGATGCCCCCCCGGGCTTCACCGGAAACCGGCCATTGCCTTGTCAGTGATGCACTCGTAACGCTCGAACGCGGAATGAATGCGCCGGTGCACCCCCTGTAACTGATGTTAAGAGCGGCCTAGTTGCGCCAGCACCTGTTTGGGTCGGTTCGTGATGATTGCTTCCACGCCGAGGCGCACGCAGAGCTCGACGTCCTCCGGCTCGTTCACGGTCCAGACGTGCACCCGGTGACCCGCGCGGTGCAGGCGCTCGATGTGTCCGGGGTGATTGCGTACGATCCGCATCCCCGGGCCGGCGATCCTGGCCCCGGCGGGGAGCCGCCCGTCACGCAGCCGCGGTGAGACGAACTGCATCAGGAAGACCGTGGGCAGAGCGGGTGCGGCGGCCCGGATGCGGTAGAGCGACCGCGCGGAGAAGCTCATGACACGGACCGGGGACGCCTCGCCGGCCGGCGCGGGAGCGTCCAGTTCGAACCGCTTGAGGAGATGCAGCAGCCGTTCCTCGACCTGGCCGGCCCAGCGCGTGGGGTGCTTGGTCTCGATGGCCAGCTGGAGCGGCCGCCCGGTCGCCCGCACCTCGGTGACCAGCTCGAGGAGTCGTTCCAGGGTGAGCACGGACGTGAGCTCGCCCGGCAGCGGGTCCCAGTCGGGAGACTCCTCGCGGTCCTTCCAGGAGCCGAAGTCGAGTGCGGCGAGATCGGCGAGTTCCAGGGCGGAGACGGCCCCCCGGCCGTTGGACGTGCGGTTCACCCTGCGGTCGTGCACACAGACGAGCCGGCCGTCGGCGGTGAGGCGGACATCGCATTCCAGTGCGTCGGCACCGTCCTCGATCGCCTTCCGGTATGCGGCCAGGGTGTGCTCGGGGGCGTCGTCCGAGGCCCCGCGATGGGCGATGACCTGGATGGGAGGGCGTGCGGCGGGTAGGCGTGCGTGGGTCACCGCGCCATGGTGCCACCGTGACGCGGCGAGTGCCGACCCCTTACTGCGTAAGACCGTTTTGCCTGATGTAAAGATTGGTGTGCGGATGCACAGGTCCTGCTTACAGTGGCCTGACGTGCTGTGGGAAAAGCTGACCGCAGACACGTGCACAGCGGATCTCTTGCCGATTGCCGAGTGGAACCTGAGGAGTAAAGAGCTGTGAGCACCGAGAACGAGGGCAACGAGGGCACCGCGGGTCCGTCCGTACCGTCCGTTCCGTCCGCACCTCCCGTGCCGGCTGCCGCTCCCGAGGGCGCCCCGCAGGGAGGCCCGTCAGCGTCCGGGGCCGGCCCGTCCGTCCCCGCGGACGCGCCGACGGCCCAGGTTCCGGCCGCGACGCACCAGGACGGCCCCGACCCGTCCTTCCACTCGTACGACCAGCAGCCCTACCAGCCGCCGTCGCCTCCGCAGCAGCCCCCGGCCGCCTCGGCGGCCTGGCCGCCGCCCCCTCCCGCCGTCCCGTCGTGCGCGGACGGTGGCGGCACCCCGGTGTGGGGCGCCCCGGCGCCCGCGGCAGCCGAGCCGTCGCGCAGGCCCCGCGCGGGCGGCCTGGTCGCCGCCGTCGCGGTGGCGGCCCTCGTCGCCGGCGGGGTGGGCGGAGCGCTCGGCTTCTGGGCGGCCGACCGGAACGACTCCGGTTCCTCCTCGGGCTCGACCACGGTCGCGGCCTCCAACAGCCCGAAGGACTTCAAGCGCGCGGAGGGCACGGTCGCGGGCGTCGCGGCGAAGGCACTGCCCAGCGTCGTCACCATCGATGCCCAGTCCGGCGACGGTGAGGGCGGTACGGGCACCGGCTTCGTGTACGACAAGGAGGGCCACATCCTCACGAACAACCACGTGGTGGCCTCCGCGGCTGACAGCGGCCAGCTGACGGCGACGTTCTCCGACGGGAAGAAGTACGACGCCGAGGTGGTCGGCCGGGCCCAGGGCTACGACGTGGCCGTGCTGAAGCTCAAGAACCCTCCGAACGGACTGACACCGCTGCCGCTCGGCGATTCGGAGAGGGTCGCGGTGGGCGATTCCACCATCGCCATCGGTGCGCCGTTCGGTCTGTCCAACACGGTGACCACCGGCATCATCAGTGCGAAGAACCGCCCGGTCGCCTCCGGTGACGGTTCCAGCAACAAGAACTCGTACATGAGTGCCCTGCAGACCGACGCCTCGATCAACCCGGGCAACTCCGGCGGCCCGCTGCTGGACGCGGGCGGCGCGGTCATCGGCATCAACTCGGCCATCCAGTCCACCAGCGGGGGCGGCGCCGGCCAGTCCCAGGCGGGCTCCATCGGCCTCGGCTTCGCGATTCCGGTCAACCAGGCGAAGAACGTCGCCGAGCAGCTCATCAAGACCGGTGAGCCGGTCTACCCGGTGATCGGCGCGACGGTGACGATGGAGGAGAAGACCGGCGGCGCCGCGATCTCCGACCAGGGAGCGTCGGGTACCCCGGCCGTCACGCCGGACGGGCCCGCGGCCAAGGCGGGGTTGAAGGCGGGTGACGTGATCACGAAGTTCAACGACACCGTGGTCGAGAGCGGTCCGACCCTCATCGGTGAGATCTGGACCCACAAGCCGGGCGACAAGGTCACGCTCACCTACAAGCGCGACGGCCGGACGGCCACGGCCGAGCTCGTCCTGGGCGAGCGCAAGGGCGACAGCTGACCGGCTAGGCTGTCCTTCGCGTCGAGGCGGACCCGGCTGCCGGGTGGGCCACGATGCGGGGTGGGTTGCCCGAGCGGCCTAAGGGAACGGTCTTGAAAACCGTCGTCGCAGCGATGTGACCGTGGGTTCAAATCCCACACCCACCGCAGGCGAGAGGCCCCCGACCAGTACGTATGGTCGGGGGCCTTTGCCATGTCCGTATCCCGCCGGGCACCGCTGTTCCCCCTGTTTTCCCGCTCTGTCGGGCACGGAAGGGGCACGCGGGGGGCACGGCTTCCGGCATGTTCGCCGGTTCGTGGCGGCTCCCGTGGCGCTCACCGGAAGAGCTGCGGCAGAGGGCAGACTTCCAGCACCGCATCCGGTTGGTCCGCCCACCGCCACCAGATGTGACCTCCGCTGCACTTCCAGAGTGAACGGCACGCCCGCCCGCCACCCTCGCGGCCCACCAGCGTCAGCCCTGCGGTCTCCAGTACGTGACCACACTCCAGGCACGACACCGACTCGTCCACCTGCTCTGCCCCCACCCTCGAACTACCGACTGATCGGGATCTCGTAGACGATCTCGCAGCGTGCTGCGGGCACCACGATGTCCGCGGTCTCTACGGGGCCCTACCGCTCGATCGAGTGCCGGATCGGCACACACTCCACCTGCGTTGAGTCCTCCCCGTTTTTGGCACCAGTCGACGTCCCGGTGATCTATGAGGCGTGCGACTGCCCGTGCCACTCGACGCCCGACCGGGCCGAGCCCGTGGAGGTGACGGAGTTGTCGCCGAAAGGATCGCGTCCCAGGGACTGTGGTTATGCCGCCATTCGGGTACCGCGGCGCCAGACGGCACGAGTGTTGAGGGTGTCGCTGATGTTGCTGGTCGGGTCGCCGTCGACCAGTAGGAGGTCGGCGCGGAGGCCCTCGGCGATGCGGCCCCGGTCGCTCAGGCGGAAGCGGCGGGCCGTGGTCGCCGTGGCCGCGCGCAGGGCCCGTGCGGGTGTGAGGCCGGCTGTCACCAGGTATTGCAGTTCGTGGTGCAGGCTCGCTCCGTGTGCCAGGCCCCCGAAGAACGTCTCGGGCATGGAGACGTCGGTTCCGGCGAGCACGTCGACACCGGCAGTGTCCAGTGCGCGCACGGTGTCGTAAACGTCGTGGAGCTTGCCCTGCGGGTAGCGGTCATAGCTGGAGCGCAGGGTCCGGTCCCAGTCGGCGTCGAGGCGTGCGGCGACCCGGGGGTCGTCGGCGAGTTCGCTGCCGGTGATCCCCATCATCGAGGCGTTGAGAGTGATGCAGGGGATGACGAACATGCCCGCGTCCTTGATCAGGCTGATGATCTCGGCGGTGTGCGGCTGGTCCATGAACACGTGGGTGACGCCGTCGATGCCCGATTCGGCGGCCGTCCTGGTGGCCTCCACGGTCAGCGCGTGGGCCACGGTCAGGGCGCCGTACTTCTTGGCTTCGGCGACACCGGCGCGCACGGTGGCCCGGTCGAGCGTGGGCAGCCCGGGGTGACCCTCTACGCTGCCGTCGTCGATCATGAACTTGATGAAGTCGGACCCCCGGGCGAGGAGCTGCGGCACGAAGGCGGCGGCCTCTTCGGGTGTGGTGGAGAACGGCATCAGGGGCATGACCGGGGGAAGGTCCCACTTGGGCCGGAACCCTTCGGGCATCAGCTCACTCGGGTGACCGCCGGGCGGTGTGACGGCGAAGCCGGAGGAGCGCACGTCAGCCTGTGTGTCGTCGTCGGTGATGGCCCCCCGGTTCTCCCGGGTGTTCATCCCCTGCATCTCCAGTTCGGTCGTCACCCCGAACCGCAGGGCGAGCGCCAGGGAGCCCGGGGCGGAGTGGACGTGGGCGTCGATGAGTCCCGGCAGCAGTGTGGCGCCGCTGCCGTCGACGATCTCGCTGCCCTCGGGAGCGTCGCCACCGACGCGGGCGATCCTCCCGCCGTCGATGACCACGGTCCGCACGCCGACCGCCTTCTCCCCGTCGAAGATCTGCGCGTTGGTGATCGCGGTGAGCGCCATGGCGGTCCGCCTCTTTCCTGGCTCGTTCAAGATTTACATACCTGATGCTATGGACTTATTGAATGGTATGCAAATGTGCTGGCCGGGCCTAGACTCGGCACATGAGCAGCACCTCCTCCGAGCAGCCCCCCGACGACCGGACGCTGGATCAGATCGGTCCGGCGCTGTCCCGTCTGCGGCGACGCGCACCGGCAACGGGCAAGGATCTCTCCCGCAACCTCGTGCTCAACGT
Source organism: Streptomyces clavifer (assembly GCF_036345975.1). Lineage (NCBI taxonomy): Bacteria > Bacillati > Actinomycetota > Actinomycetes > Kitasatosporales > Streptomycetaceae > Streptomyces > Streptomyces clavifer. The sequence continues at coordinate 3,880,473 of NZ_CP107793.1, forward strand.
CATCGCCGACGCGCCGGGCGAGACGACCGTTGGCGGGCTTGCCGCCGAGATGGGCGTCGCGCAGCCGGTCGCCAGCCGGACCGTCGCCGCCTGCATAGCGGACGGGCTGCTGCGGCGGGCGGCATCCCAGTCCGACGGGCGCCGCACCGTGCTCGAACTCACCGAGCACGGCGAAGCCGAACGCAACCGCTTCGCCGTCGAACAGCGAGAAGCGTTCCTGGAGATCACTGTCGCCTGGTCACCGGAGGAGCGAACCCAGTTCGCACGGCTCCTGACGCGATACGGAGTCGACGCCACCGCCTGGTCCAGGAAACAGACCCCACGCCGCGATTGAACGGGCAGCGCCCCGAGACCGAGTCACGGCCAGGAACTCAGGTGCCGAAGCGCTGACGCCCTGACCAGTCTTGGCGCGCTCACAGGTTGAGGGGGCACGCAGCGGGCACGATGACGACGGCAATGGTTCCAGCGGGGCGGCTTCTACCCGTTTGACCTGCGAGGGGGTCCCAGAAGCCGCCCGGCCGCCAAAAGGTCTTGAAAACCGTCGTGGCAGCGATGTCACCGTGGGTTCAAATCCCACACCCACCGCAGGCGAGAGGCCCCCGACCAGTACGTATGGTCGGGGGCCTCTGCCATGCCCGTTCCCTCCGGTCACCGCTCGGCCCCGTGCCGTCCCGCCCTGTCGGGCGCGGGAGGGCACGCGGGGGTACGTCTGGGCGCCTCGGACATACGCGCGTCGGTCTCGTCGGAGCCACACGTCCCCACCGGTCGGGAAGCGGTGCGGATTGTCCGGAGCACGGCCAATTCCCCTGTCCTGCTGGGTTCTTTGCTCACTGCGCGGGGTGGTGAGGCGTTCCTGATGGGACGTGATGAACGCCGTGCACCGGTTCGGGCACTCGCACGCGAGCGTCAACACCGGACCCCACGCCCGGCAATGTGCGTGTCGATCCGGCGAAGCGGTGGGCTGCTCTCGAAGCCGTGGGCGACGTGCGGCCCGCAGCCGACCTCGTTCATGTTCCCGGACGTCCTCATCGTCTGCCGGGCACCATGGGAGCTCGTCATCCCGGCCGGCACGGGCAGTGCGGGCCGGGCCGCACTCGGGGAGGGTTCATGGATCTGACGGAGCGCATGGGGGAGGCCGTGGCCGCCCTGAAGGCCCCGTTGGGGCCGATCGACCGTGAGCAGGGCTGGACCGACGAGTTGCGGCGGGAGATCCAGGAGGAGATCTCGGTCAACCGCTCGATGCTGCGGCGCCACGGGTTGTGGAACGTGCGGCACGTGCGACTGCGCCTCGACGAGGTGTTGGACGCCGAGGGCGTGCGCCCCGGCCGCCTCCGTGATGTGGTCCTGGACGTGCAGGCCTTCGTCGCCGAGGCGCGCGAGGCGGCCCGTCCGCGATGAGGGTCCCGACGGCCGGCGGGGTCCTGCGGCCGGCGGGGCGGGGGCCCCGCGCGGCGTCGCGTCACGGGCGTTCCGTGGTCAGCCGGGCGGCTGAGGCGATGGCGGCGCGGGCCTCCTGTTCGGAGAGGCCCGTGCGGACCGCCGCGTCGGTGAGGGCGTCCGCCAAGGCGTCGCCGAAGCCGTGTTCGTAGGCGCGGCAGGCTGCCCAGAAGAGACGGGTGTTGCGCTGTCCCTCGTGGGCCGCGAGGACGAACTGGACCAGGCCCCGGCCCTGACCGGTCCGGGAGTGGCTGTCCGTGGCGTGGTGGGAGCGCTTGGGGGGTGTGAGCAGGCGCAGGAGGGTGCGGGGGCAGGCGGCGGGTGGGAGGTGGGCGGTGCCGGGAGCGAGCCGGTAGCTGCCGTGGGTGGTGACCGACCCCGGACCGACCAGGTAGCCGCCGGCTCCGCGGACGTCGATGCCCGGGGCCAGGCGGCTTGCCGAGTTGGGCACGGCGACGCCGGACGGACCTGTCAGCCAGAGGTGCCGACCGCCGCTGGGGGTGATCACCGTGACGGTGGCCGGGATGGTGAAGAGGTGCTGGAGGGCCAGCTGTTGGAGGGCGGCCACCGAGTCGTTGCCGTGGGTGGGGTCGATGTCCAGGTCGATGCCGATGAGGCGGTGGGGCGGCCGTCCGCAGGCGATGCCGTATCCGGTGGCACGAGGGGCGGCGGCGAAGAGGGCCCGGACGGCGGCGGGGTGGGTGGTGGCGTCGTGGACACCGTGACCGGGCAGCCCGCAGGCGCCCCGGCAGCGGGTGGGCGGCGTCTCGTCGTGGTGCGGGGAGCGCAGCGCCGGGAGCTTGTTGGCGGACAGCGGGAAGACGGGGAGCCCGCGCTCGGCGGCGGAGAGCGCATGGGCCAGGGCCAGGGTGGCGGTCTGCCGGTCGATGATGGCCATGGACCTATGTTCGCACAAGCGTTCGAAGATCGGGAGGGGGCGGGACGGGGAGCAGTGGTGGCGAATCGCTTCTTCCGTTGCTGCGCGGGGGCTGGGTGGCAGGAGACGGTCGGGAGGTCTGTCGAGTGCTTCTCACGCTTACGGGGGAATCGAGGATTACGTGCGGTTCTCCGCGGATTCGGTGGGCAGCTTGGTCTCGCGACACCGTGACCAGCACCGTCATGGCCGGCGCCGGGGCAGTCGGCCGCGTCGCTCCGGATCGGCCGCACCAAGTCGTACCTTTCGCTTCCTGGAGGAAATTGAGATGGCAAGCACCCGTACCGCTCGTGTCCTCGCCGCTGTCGCCGCCGTACCCCTTGCCGTGGCTCTGTCCGGCGGTGTCGCGGTGGCCGACAACGGCTCGTTCGCGAACGACGGATCGAACGCGGGGGTGGCGACGATCGGGTCCGGTGGTGTCGGGGGCGACAACTCCGGGAATTCGTCCACGTCGCAGCAGCAGGCCGTCGGCGAGGGCGCGTCGAACCAGAGCAATGTGGCTCAGGTGAGCGAATCGCCGTTCGCGATGATCGACCAGTCCACCTACGTCGTCGTGGTGAACTTCTCGCCGCTCTGGTGAGCCACCGGGCCGGCCGGTCCGGCGTGCGGGGTCCGTGCGGCGGCAGGCCCGGTCGCTGTCGCGCGGACCGCCGGCGGCGGGTGGTGGGCGGGGCCCGCTCTCGGGGTGGGACCCTGACGCGGGCCTGTGGGCCTCCACCTTCAGGAGGTGGAGCCCGCCCCACCCCTACAACCTGAGGCGGACGTCGCTTCGGGACCTGGGGCCGATCCCCCGGGCGGTGCCCGCTCCTAGCGTGGAGTCATGACCACGCCAGTCTGCACCGGCGCCTCCAGGGCGGTCGCTGCCACCGCCGGACACCGCCGCTACGCGTCGTTCTCGTCGTACGTACGGGCTCGGGGCCCCGTACTGCTGCGCACCGCGCGCTCCCTCACCGCGAACCCGAGCGATGCCGAGGATCTGCTGCAGACCGCCCTCACCAAGACATACGTCGCCTGGGAGCGGATCGAGGACCACCGGGCGCTCGACGGATACGTCCGCCGCGCCCTGGTGAACACGCGCACCTCACAGTGGCGCAAGCGCAAGGTCGACGAGTTCGCCTGCGAGGAACTGCCGGAGAAGGAAGCCCCACCCGCCCCCGACCCCGCCGAACAGCAGTCGCTGCACGACGCCATGTGGCGTGCCGTGCTGAAGCTCCCCGACCGGCAGCGGGCCATGGTCGTCCTGCGGTACTACGAGGATCTGAGCGAGGCCCAGACCGCCGAGGTCCTCGGCGTGTCCGTCGGTACGGTCAAGAGCGCCGTGTCGCGGGCGCTCGGAAAGCTCCGCGAGGACCCGGAGCTGCACCCGGTCCGCTGAGCCGCGCGGGCGTATGCCGTCACCCGATTCTGCGTGCCGACACCGATTCGTACTCCCGGAAGTAGTGACATACCGAGTGGTATGTGCGCAGAATCAGCGGAACCTTACTGCCGCGTAGCGCCCACCGGGAGGACGCCGTGCTGAGCACCATGCAGGACGTACCGCTGACTGTGACCCGCATCCTCACACATGGGATGACCATCCACGGGAAGTCACAGGTGACGACCTGGACCGGCGAGCCCGAGCCCCATCGTCGCAGTTTCGCCGAGATCGGCAGGCGGGCCACACAGCTGGCCAACGCCCTGCGCGACGAGCTGGGCGTCGACGGCGACCAGCGGGTCGCGACCCTCATGTGGAACAACGCCGAGCACGTCGAGGCGTATCTGGCGATCCCTTCCATGGGGGCCGTGCTGCACACGCTGAACCTCCGGCTGCCGGCCGAGCAACTGGTCTGGATCGTCGGCCACGCCGACGACAAGGTCGTCCTCGTCAACGGCTCGCTGCTGCCGCTGCTCGTGCCGCTGCTCCCCCACCTGCCCTCCATCGAGCACGTGGTCGTCTCCGGTCCGGGCGACCGCTCCGCGCTCGCGGGTATCGCCCCGCGGGTGCACGAGTACGAGGAGCTCCTCGCCGGCCGCCCCACCACGTACGACTGGCCCGAGCTGGACGAGCGCCGGGCCGCCGCCATGTGCTACACCTCCGGCACCACCGGGGACCCCAAGGGCGTCGTCTACTCCCACCGCTCCATCTACCTCCACTCGATGCAGGTCAACATGTCCGAGTCGATGGGGCTGACGGACAAGGACACGACCCTCGTCGTCGTCCCGCAGTTCCATGTGAACGCCTGGGGTCTGCCGCACTCGACGTTCATGACCGGCGTCAACATGCTCATGCCCGACCGCTTCCTGCAGCCGGCTCCGCTCGCCGACATGATCGAGCAGGAGAAGCCGACACATGCCGCGGCCGTACCCACGATCTGGCAGGGCCTGCTCGCCGAGGTCACCGCGAAGCCGCGCGACCTGACCTCGATGGCCCGCGTCACCATCGGCGGTGCCGCCTGTCCGCCCTCCCTGATGGAGGCCTACGACAAGCTCGGCGTCCGCCTCTGCCACGCCTGGGGCATGACCGAGACATCGCCGCTCGGGACCATGGCCAACCCGCCCGCCGGGCTGACCGACGAGGAGGAATGGCCCTACCGCATCACCCAGGGCCGCTTCCCGGCCGGCGTCGAGGCGCGGCTGGTCGGCCCGGGCGGCGAGCACCTGCCGTGGGACGGCGAGTCCGCGGGCGAGCTGGAGGTCCGCGGGCCCTGGATCGCCGGCGCGTACTACGGCGGCGCCGGTGGCGAGGACCTGCGCCCGGAGGACAAGTTCAGTGAGGACGGCTGGCTGAAGACCGGTGACGTCGGTGTCATCAGCGACGACGGTTTCCTCACGCTCACGGACCGGGCCAAGGACGTCATCAAGTCCGGCGGCGAGTGGATCTCCAGCGTCGAGCTGGAGAACGCCATCATGGCGCACCCGGATGTCGCCGAGGCCGCGGTCGTCGCCGTCCCGGACGAGAAGTGGGGTGAGCGCCCCCTCGCGACCGTCGTCCTGAAGGAGGGCGCCACGGCCGACCATGCGGCGCTCAGGACCTTCCTCGCCCAGTCCATCGCCAAGTGGCAGCTGCCGGAGCGCTGGACGGTCATCGAGGCCGTGCCCAAGACGAGCGTGGGCAAGTTCGACAAGAAGGTGATCCGCAAGCAGTACGCGAACGGCGAGCTGGACGTCACGCAGCTCTGACCCGGCCGTCGGCACGACGGGGGCGAGGGCGGTACGGGAAGTCCCGTACCGCCCTCGCCCCCTGTGCCCTCCGGTGACGGCGCAGGCCGTCAGTTCGTTCCTATCTTCGCCAGCAGATCGACGATGCGGGACTGCACCTCGTCGCTCGTCGACCGCTCGGCGAGGAAGAGCACGGTCTCACCCGAGGCGAGCCGCGGTAGCTCCGCCTCGTCCATACCGGTCGAGGTGTAGACGACGAGCGGCGTGCGGTTCAGCCGGCCGTTCGCCCGCAGCCAGTCGATGATCCCGGCGCGCCGGCGCCGTACCTGCATCAGGTCCATCACCACCAGGTTCGGCCGCATCCGGGTGGCGAGGTCGACCGCCTCGCTGTCGCCCGACGCCCGCAGGACCTGCATGCCGCGGCGCTCCAGCGTCTCGGTCAGAGCCAGCGCGATCTCCTCGTGCTCCTCGATCACCAGCACCCGCGGAGGGTGCTGGTCGCTGTCGCGCGGGGCGAGCGCCTTGAGGAGGACTGCCGGGTCGGCACCGTACGCGGCCTCCCGGGTGGCCTGCCCCAGGCCGGCCGTCACCAGCACCGGAACCTCCGCCGCCACGGCCGCCTGGCGCAGCGACTGCAACGCCGTACGCGTGATCGGACCGGTCAGCGGATCGACGAACAACGCCGCGGGGAACGCAGCGATCTGGGCGTCGACCTCCTCGCGGGAGTGCACGATCACCGGGCGGTAACCGCGGTCGCTGAGGGCCTGCTGGGTGGACACGTCCGGAGCGGGCCAGACGAGCAGCCGCCGGGGGTTGTCCAGCGGCTCCGGGGGGAGCTCGTCGTCGACGGGCCGGGGCTGCGGACGGTTGGCCACCTCGACGGCCCCACCGGGGCCGTCCAGCGGCTCCGGCCCCTCGGCGCCCTCGTCGGGCGCCCCTATCGCGTACGCACGACCCTCGGCCGCGGGGGCGGACAGCAGCTGCCCCGAACCGGAGCCCTGCGTGGTGCCGCCCGGCGCGGCCTGCTGCGGCGGCACGGGAGCCGGCGCGGCGGGCTGCCCGGGGACGGGCGCAGCCGGGCGCTCCGCCTCGGGCGGGGCGGCGAGCTTGCGACGGCGTCCGGCACCGCCGAGCGTCTGGTTCTGCTGGTGCGCCAGGTGCTGCGCGAACGGCACGCCCTGTCCCAGGGTCCGCACGCTGAACGCACGGCCCTGCGTCGAATCCGACGAAGCGGACTCGGGCATCGGCTCCTCGGCGGGCAGCGGCCGACGCCGGGCGTCCGGCAGGGGGGCGTGCGCGCCGTCGGCCGGATGAGGCGCCGGTGCCCGCTCCGCCACGGAGTCGGGCTCGGGCGGGGTGGCGATGGTGCCTGTGGTGTGGGTGGTGTTGCCGGGGCCCACCCAGGACTCGTCGGCCGCCGGATCCGGTGCGTCGGCTCCGGCGGGCACGTCGTCGTGCAGTGTGAGCGCGGCCGGGCCCCGACCCGACGTGCCGGTCTCCACCCACTCCGGCTGCGGAGGAACGGCGGGCAGGGGCTGCCCGGGGCCGGTCGGCCGGCCGGACTGCTCCGGCGCTTCCGCGGGGCGCGCCCTACGGCGGCCGGATGCCACGGGGTGCGCCCGCGGCGGGGTGTGGTCCGCGTCGGGTGCGGTCCGTACGACGTCGTGGCGCTCCGGCAGCGGAACATCCGCCCCGCCCACGGCGGGAACGGGCCGGCCGCCGGCGCGGGGAGCCTCCGGCGTGACGGCCGTTGCTCCGGGCGCGACGGGCGGTGCCGGTGCGGCAGGCGGTGCGGGGACGACGGCCGGTGCCGGTGCGACAGGCGGCGTCGGCGCGGCGGGTGCTGACGGTGCGACTGCGGCTTCGGGCACGGGAGGCGCTTGTGGCGCGACCGGCGGGACCATGGCTGCGGGCGCTGCGGGCGCTGCGGGCGGGACGCGGTCCGCGTCGGCCGGCGGCAGCGCGAACGCGCTGCGCGGGGCCTCGGCCGGCGCGGAGTGCTCCTGGGTGGCCGAGAGAGCTCGCCTGGCCCGGCGCCCCCCGGACTGCTGTGCCTGAAGCCCTTGCTGAGCCTGGTGCCCCTGCTGGGGCGCCTCGGCAGAAGCGAGGGCCGGAAGAGCGTTCTGGTTCCCGCTGCCCGGACGCGTCCGCATCCCCTGGGCCTCGTGCGGTACCCCTTGGGGCGGCACGGTCTGCCCGCGCTGCGGTCGTCCACCACCGCCCTGGGCGCCCTCGGCAGCCGTCACCACGGACCCCTCGGAGGGGGAGCTGGGCGCCGCTGAGGGAAGTGCCAGGGCCTGCCGGGGCTGTTCCGGCCGGACCTCGGCACCCGTACCCGTTTCCGCCGGGCTGGGGCGGCCACGCCTGCGCCCGGATCCCTCGCTCTGCGGGGACGGGGCATCCTGGCTCCCCTGCTCCTGCGCGGGCTCCACTTCACGACGCGCCCTGCGGCGCCCGGTCGGCTCGGCCGCGGCCGTGTCCTCGGACGCCTCGACGGAACTCTCCAGGAACGCGTCCGTGGACGCCCTGCGGGCCCGGCGCCGGCCGCCCTGTGTGGGCTGGGGCGCAGGCGCCGGCTCCGGCTCCGGCACGACGGGCTCTTCGGGCACCGGCACCGGCATCGGTACGGGCGCGATCGTCCCGGAGCCCGCCCCGAGCGGCACCTCCAGGACGTACGCGCTCCCACTCATCCCGGGCATCTCGTGCGTCTGGAGCACGCCGCCGTGTGCCTGAACGATCCCGCGCACGATCGGCACATGCACCGGATCACCCCCGGCGAACGGCCCGCGCACCTCGATGCGTACGACGTCACCACGTTGTGCCGCGGCCACGACGATCGTCGAGTCGACGTACCCACCGCCCGGCACCAGCCGTGCCTTACCGGTCGAGTCGACACCGGCCACGTCGGCGACGAGGTGGGCCAGCGCCGTGATCAGCCGGCCCGGATCGATCTCGGCCTCGATCGGCGGTGCGTGTACGGCGAACTGGGCGCGGCCGGGCCCGATCAGCTCCACCGCGCCGTCGATGCCCGCCGTCACCACCGAGTCCAGCAGCACCGGCTGCTTGACGAGTTCCTCCGTGCCACTGTCCAGACGCTGGTAGCTCAGTACGTTGTCGACGAGCGTCGTCATCCGGGCGTAGCCCGCCGCGAGGTGGTGCAGGATCTGGTTGGCCTCGGGCCAGAGCTGGCCTGCCGGGTCGGCCGCGAGCGTGGAGAGTTCGCCCCGCAGCTCCTCCAGCGGGCCGCGCAGGGACTCGCCGAGGACCGCGGTCAGTTGGGTGTGCCGTGACTCGAGGCCGATGAGGCGGTCGGCCTGTTCCTCCAGCTCGGAGGCGTACCGCTCGGCCCGGTCGGCCAGCTCCGCGGCGTGCTGCTCGGTCAGTGCGGCGACCTCGGCCCGGTGGCTCTCGGTGAGCTCGGCGATCTCGGCGGCGTGCCGCTCGGTCAGCCCCGTGACCTCGTCGGTGTGCTGCTCGGTCAGCTCCTCGTAGGGCCTGCGGTCGGTGAACGTCATGACGGCACCGACCAGCTGGTCCCCGTCGCGTACCGGCGCCGTGGTCAGGTCGACCGGCACCTGGTCGCCGCTCCTGGACCAGAGCACCTGGCCGCGCACCCGGTGCTTCCGCCCGGACTTGAGCGTGTCCGCGAGCGGGGAGCCGTCGTACGGGAACGGCTCGCCGTCCGCCCGCGAGTGCAGGATCAGCGTGTGCAGTTCCTTGCCGCCGAGATCGCTGGCACGGAAGCCGAGGATCTGCGCGGCGGCGGGGTTGACCAGGACGACCCGGCCGTCCATGTCCGTACCGACGACGCCCTCGGAGGCGGCCCGCAGGATCATCTCGGTCTGACGCTGCGAACGGGCCAGCTCGGCCTCGGTGTCGACGGTGCCGGAGAGATCCCGGACGACGAGCATGAGCAGCTCGTCACCGGTGTAGCTGGAGTTGATGTCGTTGTAGCCGGCCTGGCCGCTGTCCAGGCTTGCGCTGGTGACCTCGACGGGGTACTCGGTGCCGTCGGTCCGGCGCGCGATCATCCGTGTGGGCTTGGTCCTGCCCTGCTCGTCCGCAGCATCCGGCCTTCGCATCGACCCCGGGATCAGCCTGGAGTCGAACTCCGGAAGCAGATCGAGCAGTCCGCGGCCCACGAGCGCGGTGCCCGGGGTCTCGAACATTTCGAGGGCGATGGTGTTGGCGTTGACGACCGTGCCGTTTGCGTTGACGAGCAGGAGCCCGTCCGGAAGGGCGTCGAGTATGGCTGCGAGGCGAGCAGCGCCTCGGGATGGCCTGCTGCTCACGAGACGCTTCCTCCCTGAATACCGCACCTTGCCGACAGCGGGCCCCATCCTGCCCCTCGGGCCTCAGGCTGTCACGCGACGAGTCTAAAGGCAGGCACGGCCTGCGCGGCGGCGGATGAGGGGGAGCTCTCACCAAGGTTCTGTGCACACGGTGTACGCCGGTGGCCTATGACGTGCCTGCGAGCGCCCCCTGTGACGTGCTCCGATGTGCGTCGGCCCGCCTCGCGGGAGCCCCGGCGCACGCCCTGCGGAAGCTCGCCTCAGGTGCTCTCGTGGAACCGTCCGTGGGCCACCGGACGGTCCACGGACGGTTCCACGAGGTGGTCCGCTGCCGACCGGTGGCTACCTGGCCGACGGCAGCACCGGCACGAGGTTGTTCCAGCGCGAGATCTCGCATCCGTTGGAGCGGCTGAACCGCGCGTCGACGTTCTCCCCCTGCCAGGTCCCGCTGACCCGGGCGGCGGCCGGCCCTCCGGCCTGCATGGTGCACATGGCGTTCCGGTCCGTCGGTACGAAGGGGTTCTCGCCCGACTTCGCGGCCTCGTCCAGAAGGTCGCAGGCCCGCTGCGCCGCGAGGTGGCTGCCGCCCGCCGGACCGCACTCGAGCTCGAACGTCCCGTTGGCCGCCGGATTACCGGACTCCGAGACCGTCACCGTGAGCCGGGTCTGCGTGTCCTGCTGGGCGAGCCAGTCCCCTTGGAGCACGGGCAGCGGCGGAAGCGGGAGGAGGGGGGACGTGGCCGTCGCGACGGGTGCGGCGGCGGCCAGCGCGGCCAGGGACGCGACGGCGGTGAGGGTGAGACGGCGCAGCATGCGGGCTCCTGTGGTTCTGCGGGCTGCCCCCGCGCACGCCGGTGGGTGCGTGCGCGGGGGCAGGCGGTCGGTGGCTGACAGAGGGCGGAGCCCTCGCACTCTCTAACGCTCCGCACGTCCGCACGTTGCGCAACTCATGGGGGGCCGACCGGAAACAGGCCGCAAGGCGCTTTGCCTCGCCGCCGACCTGCCTAGTACGGTGGGTGGCGATTGGTGACAGCACGCTCGTCTGTGTCATCATCTGCACGCACCACTCGCGCTTGCCGCGGGGTGTGCTGGAGGCGTCGCCTAGTCCGGTCTATGGCGCCGCACTGCTAATGCGGTTTGGGTCTTAAAGCCCATCGAGGGTTCAAATCCCTCCGCCTCCGCAAGATCCCGAAGCCCCGTGCCCCTGGCACGGGGCTTCGGTCGTGTACCGGCAGGAGAGAGCACTCGCGCAGGGCCGCAAAGCAGGGCTCCGGGCGGCGCTTTCGCAGGTCAGGACAGGTGTGGCTAATGGATTTCGCGTGACGGCGCCGGTCATGTAATGTTGTTCTCGCAACGCCGACCAGGCAGAAAAACGCCGGGGGAGCGGGACCGAGGCTCAGGCCGAGGACAAGCACTCGTAGCTTAACGGATAGAGCATCTGACTACGGATCAGAAGGTTGCAGGTTCGAATCCTGCCGAGTGCACAGCAAGTGAGAGGCCCCGGAGAGATCCGGGGCCTCTTGCGTTTCCCCGGGAGCAGTGCCGACCGGAGTGGTGGCGACCGGTTGCGCCGGTGGGGTGTGGGGGTCGCGCCTCAGCGCGCGGTGGTCCAGGAGCGTTGGTCGCGCGCCACGGCGTACACGGCTTCCACCTGTTCGGGGCTCAGTACGCCCGTCGAGGGCGCCAGGGCGGCCAGGTCTCGGGAGTCGAGAGCGCGCACGCCGTTCGCCGAGGGCTCCACGGTGAGGACGGCAGGCCGGACGAAGACGAGCACGGGGTGCACGACTACGGGGAAGCCGCACCCCCGTTCGAGCACGCGCGTCACGAGGGCCGCCTCGCGCCGGCTGTTGCGGAGGTAGGGGCGCTCCTCCCCGTGGTTGACCCGGACGGTGTGTTCACCGACCCGGACGGACTTGTCGCGATGATTCTTCGTGTTGATGGAGAAGACGCCGCCGAGGCCCACGACCAGGTGATCGATGTCCCAGGTCGGGGAGAGCGGTACGGAGTGCAGGGTGCGCCAGCGGTGTGGTGACAGCCGGGAGAGCCGGGCCAGTTCACGGCCCACGACGCGCTCGCCGCGGAGCCCGGCCTTCCAGGAGTCGGCCTCGGTGGGACGCTTGAGCATCCATGCGAGGCAGCGCTCCAGGGGCCCGGGAGAGATCTCCTCGATCTTCTTCTTCAGTGCGGCACCGGGACGCCGCCGGGCCAGGTCGTGCTCGGGCGGAGGGGGGAGAGAGCGGTCCGGTGCGACCACGCGGTGGGATGCCGAGTGCCGGGTCATGTGCGGGGCCAGGGCGTCCAGGACAGGCTGACGCCACGCCTCGTCCTTGACTTCGATGTGTCCGGTGTTCCGGTCGAACCACGCCACGGCCGTGCCATCAGGCGCGTTCACGTACAGCCGGTCCAGCCCGTGACGCTTCCATTCCGAAACCCGTAACCCGGTCACGCCTGCCCCCCTGGCTCCGCGTACCTCGTACCTCCATGGGACCAGGAGCGCCCCCGCCCCACAAGGCCGTCCGGGTGCGGGCTCCGTGGTCGGGTCCGGTCCCGCAGCCCTCCTCCCCCGGCTGGTGAAGCGCTGGGCGGGGCCGGAGTTCGAGGGGTGCGGGTCCGGACCCTTCCGAGTGCACAGCCGAAGAGGGCCGCCGGGGGATCCAGGGGCCCTCTTCCTCCTGGGGCGGGCAGTGGGCGACGGGTTGGGGAGCCGGGGGTGGAGACCGGGCTGCCGCGCCCCACCCGCCTCTTCGGGCTCGGAGCCCGCGTCGTCGTCCACCCGCACCCGGGAGCCGCGGCGGGTCAGGCCGACTCGGTGGCCGGGACCGTGCGGGTCCGCTCCTGCGCGATGCGGCGGCGCCGACTCGGCATCCCGAGTGTCGGGTTGGCGACGCTCCATGCCGCGCCCTTGCAGACCAGCTCCTTGTACAGGGCGGCGAACCGTCCGGTCAGGGCCGCGCGGACGGCGCGGTCGTCGGCCGTGACGTACTGGATCAGGCCCTCCTTGCGGCCCAGCGAGATGCACTGGTTGAAGTAGCGGAGAGGAGCGTCGGGGAGCTTCCCGCCGGTCAGGCGTGCCGCGAGGGAGTCGGCGGCCTGCCACGCGGCGGGAATGCCCGTGGCGCACGACATCCGCAGCGGCTTGTCGCCGGGACCCATGGCCATGGCCGCGTCCCCGATGGCGTACACGTCCGGGTGCGAGACCGAGCGCATGGTCCCGTCGACGACGATCTGACCCGTCCCGGTGACCTCCAGAGTGCTGGCCCGCGCGATCGGGTGGACCGCGAAGCCGGTGGTCCACACGGTGACGGCGGCCGGGACGAACGTGCCGTCGGCGGTGGCGACGCGGTCGGCGTCCACGCCGCTGACGGCGGTGTGCTCGTGCACGGTGATGCCGAGCCCGTCGAAGACCTTCCGTACGTGCCGGCGGCCTGCGGGCGAGAGCCAGTCGCCGAGCCCTCCGCGGGCGGCGAGGGCGACGTCGAGGTCCGGGCGCGCTTCGGCGATCTCGGCCGCGGCCTCCAGGCCGGTGAGGCCGCCGCCGACGACGACCACGGGCTGACCGGCGCCGAGGCCGGCCAGCCGCTCGCGCAGCCGGAGGGCGCCGGGGCGTCCGGCGAGATCGTGGGCGTGTTCGGCGGTGCCGGGGACGCCGTGGGTGTCCCAGCCGCTGCCGAGGGCGTAGACGAGGCTGTCGTACTCCAGCTCCTCGTCGCCGTCCGCGCCGGTGACGGCGACGGTTCTCCGGTCGACGTCGACGCCGGTGACCTTCGCGAGCCTCAGGGCGACGCCGGTGCCTGCGAACATCCGGCGGAACGGGCGGGGTCGGAGGTCCTGGCCGACCGCCAGCTGGTGCAGCCGGACGCGCTCGGCGAAGTCGGGCTCGGCGTTGACGAGGGTGATGGCGACGTCCTCGCGGTGCAGACGCCTGGCGAGGCGTCCGGCGGCGACGGCCCCGGTGTATCCGGCTCCGATGACGATGATGCGGTGCTGCATGTCCTGGCTCCTGTCTCGCGCGGATTCGCCCCTTGAACCGGGTAGCCCACCGATTCCTGACAGGACCTCGATGTGAAGCACCTCACATCGAGGTCAGAAGACGTGGAGCAGGGGCTCTCCGTGTTCCGTGGCCGCCCACCGGCGGGTCGCGCGTTCGAGCTTGTCGGGGTTGGCCTGGCTACGGAAAGCGGCGATGCCGTCGGCGGTGATCTCCAGGCACATGACGCCGATGACCCGGCCGTCGAGGACCACCGCGAGGGCGGGGGTGTTGTTGGCGGTCGTGGAGTACACCGCGGGGGAGCCGCCCACGAGGGCGCGCTTGGCCTTGCCGGGCTTGAACAGGCCCCGCATGAACGTCGCGACCGCGAGAGCGCCCTCGAACGCCTTGGTGCGGGCCGGGACCTTCCCGCCGCCGTCACCGATCGCGATGGCGTCGGCGGTGAGCAGCCGCACGAGGGGCTCGGTCCGGCCGCTGGTGGCGGCGGCGAGGAACTCGTCGACGATCCGCCGGGCGGCGGCTGCGTCGATCTCGGTGCGGGCCCTGCCGTCCACGACGTGCTTCTTGGCGCGGTGGTAGAGCTGCTGGCTGGCGGCCTCGGTGATGTCGAGGGTCTCCGCGATCTTCCGGTGCGGGTAGTCGAAGGCCTCCCGCAGCACGTACACCACCCGCTCGTTGGGTGAGAGACGCTCCATGAGGGCGAGGACCGCGTACGAGACCGATTCGCGCTGCTCGACGGTGTCGGCGGGACCGAGCATCGGGTCTCCGGCGAGCAGCGGCTCGGGCAGCCACTGGCCCACATAGGTCTCGCGCCGTGCGCGGGCCGAGGTGAGCTGGTTGAGGCACAGGTTGGTGAGGACCTTCGTCAACCAGGCCTCGGGGACCTCGATGCGGTCGATGTCGGCGGCCTGCCAGCGCAGGAACGTGTCCTGCACGGCGTCCTCGGCATCGCTCGCGGAGCCGAGGAGGCGGTAGGCGATGGCCTCCAGGCGGGGCATGGAGGCCGCGAACCGGTCCGTGTGGTTCGTGGTCGGGGCCATGGCCCGGATCCTAGTCCGGCTCCACCGGGCTTCACATCCGAGTACGACCGCGTGGTGGGGCTGCTGTCCGGAGCGATCCGGTGTGCCGGGCCCCGACCGGAGGGGTGAGCTGATCGATGCGGGTCTCTCGCTCGGGGGCAGTACGGGGGCGAGAGCGAGGGCGCGTACGGCGTGAGCCCCCGCGGGGCACCCCCTCCCGGCGCAGACCGACCCCTGGGAGAACGCCGGACCGGTCGGGGCGTACGGGGCAGAAGGCGTCGAGCCGTACACGGCCGGTCCGTACACGGCCGCGGAGTACGGTCAGAAGGCGTCGAGCCGTACGCGCCGGCTCTCGCCGTCGGACAGGAACGACGCCAGCGCCTCCCCCTCCTCGGCGACGCGGGCGCGGTCGGCCGGGGAGAGGCGGTGCAGGGGCGAGACGGTCACGGTTCCGGCCTGCACGGTCCAGGTCGCGGCGACCCGGCCGTCGACCAGGACGAAGCGGGCGCCGGTGACGGACAGGCCGCGGTGGGCGTCGTCGATGATCCGGGTGCGGTCGTCGTAGCCGAGGACGACGTTGTCGAACGCCGGCAGGAACCGTACGGGCGCCGGTACGTCGGGGCCGGGGCGCGGTGCGTCGGGGAGGTCCAGCAGTTCCCGGCCCCGCTCGTCGCGGAAGGCGACCAGCTCCTCCCGTGACGCGGCCACCGCGGCCGGCAGTCCGGCGACCCCGCACCAGGCGCGCAGGTCGGCGGTGGCGGCGGGACCGAACGCCGCCAGATAGCGGCGCACCAGCACCTGGCCCACGGGGTCGGAGCCGTCCGGGGACGGAGGATCGACTTCGCGGCCCAGCCAGGACGCGAGCGGGACGTTGCGCACCCCGGCCTTCGTCCGCCAGAGGCCGCGCGGCGGCATCTGGGCCATGGGGACGAGGGCGGCGATCAGCATCTCCCCCAGGGCGCGCGGCCCCGGATCCGGCCAGCGCCCGGCGACCGCCCGGGCGAGCTCGGTCATCGTGCGCGGCTCGCCGTCGGCCATGACCGCCCTGCCCGCCGCGGCCAGTTCGGCGAGGTCCACCCCTTCGAGCTCGCGCCGGTAGGTCCCGAGCACCCGCTGGCGCAGCATGGCTTCGTGGCGGCCACGCCAGGCCAGGGCGTCGTCGGCGGTGACGAGGTGGACGGTACGGCGCATGAGATGGGTCCGCACCACACTCCGCCCGGCCAGCAGGCCCGAGAGGGTCGCCGGGTCGAACGCGCGCAGTCGCGACCAGAGTCCGACGAACGGTTCCTGTGGTTCCTGCGCCTGCAGACCGCCGAGGTGCGCGACGGCGTCGAGAACCGGTACGTCGGCCCGGTCGAGCAGCAACTGCCGGGCGACGGTCGCGCGGTTGAGCGCCCTGGCGTCGAGAACGCCTCCCCGGGTCATGACGCGGCACGCTCGTCGAGGCCGGCCGGTGCGGTCGGCCGGGTGCCCGGGCCGTGGGGGCCGGGCCGGGGCCCGGTCGGCATCGGATCGTGCGTGGTCATGGTGACGCCGCTCCTTTCCGTTCGGTGGGTGCCACGGGGTGGCTGGTGAGTCCGGTGGCCCGCGGCCCGTCGGCCGGCACCACCACCGCGGGGCGGGGGTGGTGCCGTGCGGAGGGAGGGCCGTGCCCTGTCATGGGTCAGCTCGACGTGCGACCGTCGAGCGTCTCACGCAGGAGGTCCGCGTGCCCGGCGTGCTGGGAGGTCTCGGCGATGAGGTGCGTCAGTACCCGGCGCACGCTGCGTACCGCTCCCGGTTCGTTCCAGGGGGCCTCCGGCAGCGGGTGCGTGGCCGACAGGTCGGGCACGGAGGCGATGACCTCCTCGCTCCGGGCGGCGATCCGCTCGTAGCGCGCGAGGATCCCGGCGAGCGTCTCACCGGGCAGCATCCGGAAGTCGTTCCCGTGGTCGATCGCCCACTGCGGGAACTCGCGGGCGGTACCGGCCGCGAGTTCCTCCCAGGTGACACCGTCGGGCAGGTCGTAGCGCATCGCCGAGGGGCCCTCGACCGCGAAGCGCATCCAGGCCTCCTCGAGGGACGCGACGTGCTTGATCAGCCCGCCCAGGCACAGCGTGCTGACCGTGGGGTGCGCGGCGGCCTGCTCGTCGCTGAGACCACGCGTCGTGCCGGTCAGGGCGTGGCGCGCGGCCGCGAGCCCGCCGAGCAGGTCGGCCCGCTCGGCGTCGTGGGTCGGGGGGAGCGTGGTGGTGGTCACGGTGATCGGGCTCTTCCGTTCGTTCCTGTTGTCCGGCGCGGATCAACATTCGCAAGGGAAGCGGCCAGGGTGTGTCCGCTTCTCCGGGCATCATGGGGTCGTGCTGAAGACCTCGGCGCGGCTGCTGTCGCTGCTCTCGTTGCTCCAGGCGCGTCGGGACTGGCCCGGCGCGCTCCTCGCGGACCGGCTCGACGTCAGCCCGCGCACCGTGCGGCGCGATGTCGACCGCCTACGCGAGCTCGGGTACCCCGTCGTGGCCTCCAAGGGGCCCGACGGCGGGTACCGGCTCGACGCCGGCACGGAACTGCCCCCGCTCCTCTTCGACGACCAGCAGGCCGTCGCCCTCGCCGTCGCGCTGCAGATCGCCGTCACCACCGGAGCCGGCATCGAGGAGGATGCGGCGCGCGCCCTGCACACCGTCCGGCAGGTCATGCCCGCACGGCTCCGCCGCCGTATCGACACCCTCCGGGTCACCGCCGTCGAACGGGCCGCGGTCCGGCCGGAGACCCAGGCCGACAGCGGCGTGCTCATGGCGCTGAGCACCGCCGTCCACGCCCGCGAGGTGCTGCGCTTCGACTACCCTTCCGCGTCCCCTCCGGAAGCCGGTGACGAGCGCGCGGTGGTGCCGCCGCGCCGGGTGGAGCCCCACCACCTCGTCACCCGGGGCGGGCGCTGGTACCTCGTCTCCTGGGACCTCGACCGCGAGGACTGGCGCACCTTCCGCGTGGACCGGATCACCCCGCGCACCCCGACAGGGCCCCGCTTCACCCCGCGCGAGCTGCCCGGCGGGGATGTGGCCGCGTTCGTCGTCAGCAGGTTCAGGGGCTCCGACGGAGCGGGCAACTGGCCGTGCCGGGGCGAGGTCGTCCTCGGTCTGCCCGCTGCCGAGGTGTCCCGTTACGCCGGCGACGCGTTCGTCGAGGCGATCGGCCCGGACCGCTGCCGGGTCGTCATGAGCTCGTGGTCCTGGCCCGCCCTGGCCGCCGCCGTCGGCAGGTTCGACGCCGCCATCGAGGTCGTCGGGCCTGCCGAGCTCAGGGACGCCTTCGCGCACCTGGCGCGCCGCTTCGCCGACGCAGCGTCCGGGGTGCCCGCCACCCCGCCCCGGCCCGATGAGCCGGCGGCCCGCCGAGGCCGTCGACGACAATGAGGCCGGTGGGCTTCCCGGCGAACGCCGCGGAGGCGACCGCCCTTCGGCGCGCGACCGGCCCCGCCGGCCGTCCGGCCGACGAAGAGCCGGGAGTGGGCGCATGGGCTGGCAGAGCAGCGGGCTGAGCTGGCCCCACGACGGGCCCGTCCTGGGGTGGCGGCGGAGCGACGGGGCCGGGCGGGGGCGCATGAGCGTCCTGGCGTACGGCAAGGAGCTCGGGTTCCGGGCGGAGGGCGAGCGTCGCTGTACGGGGGCGCGGGGCAATCCGTGCCCGGTCGCGGCCGTGGTGCCGGTGCGGACCACGGGGCCGCGCTGCCCGGAGTGCGCGCGGCTGGACCGGGCGCACTCGGTGGCCGCGGACACGATCGCCGACGACCCCCGGCCGTACCGGGTGTACCTCGCCTGGTTCGGGCCCGGGATGGTCAAGGTCGGGATCACTCGCGAGTCCCGGGAAGCGGCCCGGCTGCGGGAGCAGGGAGCCGTGGTCTTCACCTGGCTGGGACGCGGGCCCCTGATGGCCGCGCGGCGTACGGAGGAGGTGCTGCGCTCGGCGCTCGGGGTGCCCGACCGGATTCCGTACGCACGCAAGCGCGCTGTGCGGGGCGAGCTGCCGGGGGTGGCCGAGCGTGCCGCCGAGGTGGAGGGGCTGTACCGCCGGGCCGTGGCGCTGGAGGGCTCCGGGTGGCCGGAGACGCTGGAACGGCTGCCGTTCGAAGCCGTCGACCATGCCGGGGCGTTCGGGCTCGACACCGTGGGAGCGTCGGCGGGTGCGGTGTCGGGCCGCGTGGTGACGGGGCTTGCGGACGGCGGCGCGGTGGGTGGGCGCCTGGTGGCGGCCGCCGGGCCCGATCTGCATCTGGAGACCGCGGCGGACGGCTTCGTCGTGCTGGACACGCGGCTGATCACCGGCTGGGATCTGGTCGGGGGCGACGCGCGGGCCGTGCTGAGCGTTCCGGTCACCGCCGCGGGGGGCGGCGGGGTGCAGGACGGGCTGTTCTGAGATCGTCGCGGGACCCGGGTCACCGGGGGAAGCGACGGACGTGACGGACAAGGCGGGTGGGGCGGGTGGCACGGGTGGGGCGAGTGAGTGACGTCGACGACGGCCGTGACGACGACGGCCGTGACGAGGTCGTGCGGTTCTGGCAGCGGCTCGGACTGCCCGGGATCATCGACGTCCACACGCACTTCATGCCGGAGCCGGTGCTCCGCAAGGTGTGGGCCTACTTCGACGCGGCCGGCCCGCTGACCGGCCTGGAGTGGCCGATCACCTACCGGCACGACGAGGAGGAACGCCTTGCCCTGCTGCGCTCCTTCGGTGTGCTCCGGTTCACCTCGATGCTGTACCCGCACAAGGCCGGGATGGCGGCCTGGCTGAACGGCTGGGCGGCCGGTTTCGCGGACCGGGTGCCGGACTGCCTGCACACGGCCACCTTCTTCCCGGAGGAGGGCGTGGCGGACTACGTGCGCGAGGCGGTCGAGTCGGGGGCCCGCGTCTTCAAGTCACACCTCCAGGTCGGTGCCTACGACCCGAACGACCCCCTGCTGGAGCCCGTCTGGGGGCTCCTGGCGGAAGCCGGCGTCCCGGTGGTGACCCACTGCGGCTCCGGTCCCGTCCCGGGCGCGTACACCGGACCCGGGCCGATCGGGCGGTTGCTCTCGCGCCATCCGCGGCTGCGGCTGGTGGTGGCGCACATGGGGATGCCGGAGTACGCGGAATTCCTGGCGCTGGCGGCGGCGTACCCGGAGGTGCGCCTCGACACGACGATGGCGTTCACGGACTTCGCCGAGGACCTCACACCGTTCCCGGCGGCGGAGCGCGGCCGGCTCGCGGACCTGGGTGAGCGGATCCTGCTGGGCACGGACTTCCCGAACATCCCGTACCCGTACGCCCACCAGCTGCACGCGCTGGAGCGGCTGGGGCTGGGCGACGCCTGGCTGCGGGCCGTCTGCCACGGGAACGCGAGCGCGCTGTTCCGGTGAGGCGTGGTGCGTGGCGCCAGCGCGCGCTGTTCCGGTGAGGCGGCGGCAGGCCGGCGCGCCGCCGGCGGCGCTCGCAATTCTCAGGTGATTCACAGGTAGGGGAAAGGAACCTCTCACGGCCGTCTCACAGGCTGGGAGCCATGACGACGACCTCGCCCCAGGGGCGTACCGAACTGCTCAGGCCGGACCGCAGCCCCGTCCGCGTACTGGTCGTGGACGACGAGGCTCCGCTTGCCGAGCTGCTCTCCATGGCCCTGCGGTACGAGGGATGGGACGTGCGCAGCGCCGGAGACGGGGCCGGTGCGCTGCGCACGGCCCGTGACTTCCGCCCCGACGCGGTGGTCCTCGACGTGATGCTGCCCGACATGGACGGGCTCGCCGTGCTCGGCCGGCTGCGCCGGGACCTCTCCGACGTGCCCGTGCTGTTCCTGACGGCGCGGGACTCGGTGGAGGACAGGATCGCCGGGCTCACGGCGGGCGGCGACGACTACGTCACCAAGCCGTTCAGCCTGGAGGAGGTCGTGGCGCGGCTGCGCGGGCTGATCCGCCGCTCGGGCACGGCCTCGGTGCGCAGTGAGTCGACGCTCAGCGTCGGAGACCTGGTGCTCGACGAGGACAGTCACGAGGTGAGCCGGGGCGACGACTCCATCCACCTCACCGCGACCGAGTTCGAACTGCTGCGCTTCCTGATGCGCAACCCGCGCCGGGTGCTCAGCAAGGCCCAGATCCTGGACCGTGTGTGGAACTACGACTTCGGCGGCCAGGCCAACGTCGTCGAGCTCTACATCTCGTACCTGCGCAAGAAGATCGACGCGGGGCGCACCCCGATGATCCACACCCGGCGCGGGGCGGGATACCTGATCAAGCCCGGTGAGTAGCCCGGCGACCGACTCCGGGAGTGCGTCTGTGAGCAGGAAGCGGAAGAGGGCGCGGCGGCCGTGGACCCTGCGGACCCGGCTGGTCGTGTACGCGGTGTCGCTGATCGCCGTCGTCGCGGCCGTGATCGGTTCGGTCACCGCCATCGCCTTCCACAGCTACATGTACGGAAAGCTGGACGCCCAGCTGACCGACATCGCGAAGCGGGCCGACAACCGCCCGCCCGCCGGGGCGCCGGCTCCGGGCGGACTGCAGAACAGGGACCCGCTCGACTTCGTCGGCATGGGCGGCGGCCAGCCCTTCAAGACGTTCGGCGCGGTGTCCGCGGACGGTTCCGTCACCTCTTCGCAGATCGTGAAGAAGAGCAGTGAGCAGGACGCGCAGCCGACCGTGGAGCCGCTGACGGGCTCCCAGGAGCGCGCCCTGGAGGCGGCCGGAGTACCCGCGGACGGCGAGGCGCACGACGTCGACCTGCCCGGACTCGGCGGCTACCGCGTGGAGGCCGTCCCCAGGAGCGACGGTTCGACCGTCCTCGTGGGCATCCCCACCACCGAGGTGAGCGGCGCCCTCACCGCCCTGATCGCCGTCGAGGTCTGTGTCACCGGGGCGGGCCTCATCGCCGCCGGGATAGCGGGTGCGGCGATGGTCGGTGTCGCCCTGCGCCCCCTGCGCCGGGTGGCCGCCACCGCGACCCGGGTCTCCGAACTCCCGCTGCACAGCGGCGAGGTCTCCCTGTTCGAACGGGTCCCCGGCGCCGAGGCCGATCCGCGTACCGAGGTCGGCCAGGTCGGCGCGGCTCTCAACCGGATGCTGGGCCACGTCGGTTCGGCCCTGGACGCGCGCCAGAAGAGCGAGATGCGGGTACGGCAGTTCGTCGCGGACGCGAGCCATGAGCTGCGGACCCCGCTCGCCTCGATCCGCGGGTACGCGGAACTGACCCGGCGCGGCCGTGAGCACGCCGGACCCGATACCCGGCACGCCCTGGGACGGATCGAGTCCGAGGCGGAACGGATGACGGGCATGGTCGAGGACCTCCTGCTCCTGGCCCGGCTCGACGCCGGACGCCCGCTCTCGTACGAGAGCACCGATCTGTCACCGCTCGTCATCGACGCGGTGAGCGACGCACAGGCCGCGGGACGGACCGCGTCCGGGGCGGAGCCCGGGCCCACGCACCACTGGCGGCTGGAACTGCCCGACGTGCCCGCGACCGTCCTCGCCGACCCGCCGAGGATCCAGCAGGTGCTGGTCAACCTGCTGGCCAACGCCCGTACGCACACCCCGCCCGGGACCACCGTCACGGTGCGGGTGCGGGAGGCGCGCAAGAACCTGCCCCGGGTGACCCTGGAGGTGCAGGACGACGGGCCCGGCATTCCCGCCGAGCTGCTGCCGCACGTCTTCGAGCGGTTCGCACGCGGGGACGCCTCACGCTCCCGGCACGCCGGGTCGACGGGGCTGGGCCTCGCCATCGTGCAGGCCGTCGCCACCACGCACGGCGGGCTGGCCGAGGTGCGCTCGGTGCCGGGGAACACGGTGTTCGCCGTCCATCTCCCGGCGGACTCGGTGTACGAGGGCGGCCCGGCCGGCGACACCGCGGGCACCCCCGTGGACAGCCCGCCCGGCACCCCCGGGCCCGCTCTCCCCGGTGCCCCCGCGTCCGCCCTCCCCGGCACCCCCGCGTCCGGCCACCCGGCGCACTCACAGCCGGACCACAGGCTCAGCACACGGATGTGACAGCGCGGCCGCCGACCGTCGTTGTCATGCGAACCGACATCCCTTGGAGCACCTTGCCGGCCCGGGAACACCTCCTGGCCGCCGCGGTCGACGCGGCCGGTGCTCCCGTACTCGACGTGGTGGTCCCCGTCCACAACGAGGAGAAGGACCTCGAGACCTGTGTGCTGCGCCTGCACGACCATCTGGCGCGCACCTTCCCGTACCGCTTCCGCATCACCGTCGCGGACAACGCCAGCACCGACCGCACACCCCAGGTGGCGGCACAGCTCGCGGCCGTGATCCCGGAGGTGCGGTCCTACCGGCTCGAGGAGAAGGGCCGGGGGCGTGCGCTGCGGACCGTCTGGTCCCACTCCGACTCCCCGGTCCTCGCCTACATGGACGTCGACCTCTCGACCGACCTCAACGCCCTCCTGCCCCTGGTCGCCCCGCTGATCTCCGGCCACTCCGACCTGGCCATCGGCTCGCGCCTCGCCCGCAGTTCGCGCGTGGTGCGCGGCTCGAAGCGGGAGTTCATCTCGCGGTCCTACAACCTCATCCTGCGCTCCTCGCTGGCCGCCCGGTTCAGCGACGCCCAGTGCGGGTTCAAGGCGATACGGCGCGAGGTCGCACAGCGGCTGCTGCCGATGGTCGAGGACACCGGCTGGTTCTTCGACACCGAGATGCTGGTGCTCGCCGAGCGGGCCGGGCTGCGGATCCACGAGGTGCCGGTCGACTGGGTCGACGACCCGGACTCCACCGTGCACATCGTGAAGACGGCGACCGAGGACCTGAGGGGCGTCTGCCGCGTGGGCAGGGCGCTGGCCACCGGCGCCCTGCCGCTGGACCGGCTGGCCCGGCCGTTCGGTGACGACCCCCGCGACCGGGCCGTGCCCGGGGTTCCGCGCGGACTCGCCCGGCAACTGGTCGGCTTCTGCGTGGTGGGCGCGCTCTCCACGCTGGTCTACCTCGCCCTCTACTCCCTCTTCCGGCTGGGCGCCGGTCCGCAGATCGCCAACGGAGCCGCGCTCCTGGTGTCCGCCGTCGCCAACACCGCCGCGAACCGGAGGCTCACCTTCGGCGTACGTGGCCGGGGCGGTGCCGTGCGCCACCAGGCCCAGGGGCTCGTCGTCTTCGCCATCGGGCTCGCGCTCACCAGCGGGTCCCTCGCCGCGCTCGGCACGGCCTCCGGATCGCCCTCGCACGGGACGGAGCTCGCCGTGCTGATCGCGGCCAACCTCGCGGCGACGGTGCTGCGGTTCCTGCTCTTCCGAGCCTGGGTCTTCCCGGACCGGCGCGCTGACCACCAGGACGCCCGCAAGGGTTCCGCACACGAACTGGGGAACGTCCGATGACCGCCACCCGTCCCGACCACCTCCCGGCCCCGCCGGGCATCCCCGGGCCGACGGCGCCGCCGGCAGGGGCTGCCGACGGGCAGGGGCACGGCCGCCCGAGGACGCCGCTGCCGCACCGTACCTGGCGGGGCAGGCCCGAGGACCCGCGCTGGGCACGTCCCGCCTTCCTCGGCATGCTGCTGGTGATCGCGCTCGCGTACCTCTGGAACCTCAGCGCCTCCGGATACGCCAACTCCTTCTACTCCGCCGCCGTGCAGGCCGGCAGTCAGAGCTGGAAGGCCTTCTTCTTCGGTTCGCTGGACTCGGCGAACGCCATCACGGTCGACAAGCCCCCGGCGACCCTCTGGCCGATGGCCCTGTCGGTCCGGATCCTCGGCCTGAACTCCTGGGCGATCCTCGCCCCGCAGGTGCTGATGGGAGTGGCGACGGCCGGGGTCCTGTACGCCGCCGTACGCCGCCGCTTCAGTGCCCCGGCCGGGCTGATCACCATGGGCGTGTTCGCGCTGACGCCCGTGGCCGCGCTGATGTTCCGGTTCAACAACCCGGACGCGCTGCTCGCCCTGCTGATGACGGTCACCGTCTACTGCGTGCTGCGCGCGATGGAGGCCGGACGGACGAGGTGGCTGGTGTGGGCGGGTGTCGCGGTGGGCCTCGCGTTCCTGTCGAAGACCCTGCAGGCGTTCCTGATCCTGCCGCCGCTGGCCGTGCTGTACGCGGTGTCCGCCCCCGTGCCCGTGCGCACGCGGTTCGGCCAGCTCGGTCTGTCCGCCCTCGCGATGATCGTCTCGGGCGGCTGGTGGGTGGCGGTCGTCGAGCTGTGGCCCGCCTCCTCGCGCCCCTACATCGGCGGCTCGCAGAACAACTCCTTCCTGGAGCTCACCTTCGGCTACAACGGACTCGGCCGCATCAACGGCGAGGAGACCGGCAGCGTCGGCGGGGGCGGCGGTCAGGGCGGTGGCTGGGGCGAGACCGGTATCGGCCGGATGTTCAACTCCGAGATCGGCGGCCAGATCTCCTGGCTGCTGCCCGCCGCCCTGCTCCTGCTGGTCGCGGGCGTCTGGCTGACCCGGCGGGCCGGGCGGACCGACACGGCCCGTGCGGCGTTCCTCGCGTGGGGCGGCTCGCTGCTGATGACGGCCTTCGTCTTCAGCTTCATGGCCGGGATCTTCCACCAGTACTACACCGTGGCCCTGGCGCCCTCCATCGCGGCGCTGGTCGGCATGGGCGCCACGGTCCTGTGGGAGGAGCGGGCGAAGTGGTGGGCGGGTGCCGCGCTCGGCGGGACCGTCGCGGCGACGGCCGTGTGGTCGTACGTCCTGCTGGGGCGCACGCCGGACTACTTCCCCTGGCTGCGCTGGGCCGTCCTGGTCGGCGGCCTCGTCGGAGCGGCGGGGCTGCTGCTCGGCGCACGGCTGGGGCGCGTGTTCGCCCTCGCCGCTGTGGCGGTGGGCCTCACCGCGTCGCTGGCCGGCCCGGCGGCGTACACGGTCAGCACACTTAACACCGGGCACCAGGGCTCGATCGTCACCGCCGGACCGGCGGGCGCGAGCATGGGCGGCGGCCCCGGTGGCGGGGGTGGCCGGGGTGGCGGCGACGACGGCGGCGGCCCCGGTGGCGGCACGCCTCCCGGCCAGGGCGCGCAGCAGGGCGGCCCTGGGCAGGGCAACGCCCAGGGCGGCGGCCTCCCGGGTGGTGGCCGGCCCGGTCAGGGTCAGGGCCAGGGGCAGGCGGGTCAGATGCCAGGCGGTATGCCGGGTGGAGGCACGGGCGAAGGCGGCACGGGCGGCGGTGGCGGGATGGGCGGTCTGCTCAACGGAGCGTCCGTCGGTGCCGAGGCCGAGAAGCTCCTGGAACAGGACGCCGGCGACTACACCTGGTCCGCGGCGGCCATCGGCTCGCAGAACGCCGCGAGCTACCAGCTCGCCACCGGCGAACCGGTGATGGCGATCGGCGGCTTCAACGGCAGCGACCCGTCCCCGACGCTCGCCCAGTTCAAGAAGTACGTGGCGGACGGGAGGATCCACTACTTCGTCTCCGGCGGCACGGGCGGCGGCATGGGCGGCGAGGGCACCTCGTCCCAGATCTCGGCCTGGGTGGAGGAGAACTTCAAGGAGGTCACGGCGGGCAGCGCGACCTTCTACGACTTCACGCGGCCCACGAGCGAAAGCGCCGGCTGACGCCGTAGTCCCGGACGGGCGGCTACGGGGCGGTGGCCCGGGGCGAGTGCCCCGGGCCACCGCCCCGTCGCGCACCCGCACGGCTCCGCCGGCCATCGGCACCGCCACGCAGCGGACCGCCTCACCGGACCGGGAGCGGGGAGGGCCTGCGCCCCGGTGCGTCATCCGTCGGCTCCGACGGGAGCGGCTCCGGTTCGTCCGCCCCCGGGTGTAGGGAGGATCGCTTCCGGCCGCACTGCCTTATTGAGTGGTACGGCGTACAGGAGTGCCTTACGGTGTACGGCACTAGTCCTATACGCCGTACGAGAGCACCGGAACCAGGAGCCCGCATGACGGCGACCGCCGCCGAGCAGCACGACCGCGCCCCCCGGGGCAGCCATCCGCAGCGCTGGCTGATCCTCGGTGTCATCTGCCTCGCCCAGCTCACCGTGCTGCTCGACAACACCGTCCTGAACGTCGCGATCCCCTCCCTCACCACCGAGCTCGACGCCTCCACCGCCGATGTGCAGTGGATGATCAACGCCTACTCGCTCGTGCAGTCGGGTCTGCTGCTCACCGCCGGGAGCGCCGCGGACCGCTACGGACGCAGGAAGATGCTGGTCGCGGGCCTCGTGCTGTTCGGTATCGGCTCACTGGCGGCCGGGCTCGCGCAGTCCTCCGGACAGCTGATCGCCGCCCGCGCCGGGATGGGGATCGGCGGCGCGCTGCTGATCACCACCACGCTCGCCGTCGTGGTGCAGATCTTCGACGACACCGAGCGCGTCAAGGCGATCGGCATCTGGTCCACCGTCAACTCGCTCGGCTTCGCCGTCGGTCCGCTCGTCGGGGGCGTCATGCTCGAGCACTTCTGGTGGGGTGCGATCTTCCTGATCAACATCCCTGTCGCGGTGCTCGGAGTGATCGCGGTCGTCCGGCTCGTCCCCGAGTCGAAGAACCCCCGGGGCGACCGCCCCGACCTCCTCGGCGCACTGCTCTCGACCATCGGCATGGCCGCGGTCGTGTACGCGATCATCTCCGGCCCGGAACACGGCTGGACCTCCGGTCAGGTCCTGCTGACCGCGTTCACCGGGGCCGCCGTCCTCACCGGTTTCGTCCTGTGGGAGCTCCACATCCCGTATCCGATGCTGGACATGCACTTCTTCCGCGACCAGAGGTTCATCGGTGCCGTCGCCGGTGCCGTCCTGGTCGCCTTCGGCATGGGCGGCTCCCTGTTCCTGCTCACCCAGCACCTGCAGTTCGTGCTCGGGTACGGGCCGCTGGAGGCGGGTCTGCGCACGGCGCCGCTCGCGATGACCGTGGTCGCGCTCAACCTCACGGGCCTCGGCGCCCGTCTCGTCCCGAAGATGGGGACGCCCGCCACGATCGCCACCGGGATGAGCCTGCTGGCCGCCGGACTCGGCGCCATCGCGCTGCTCGGCGGCGAGGGGTACGGCGGCATGCTGCTCGGCCTGGTCGTCATGGGGGCCGGGATCGCACTCGCCATGCCCGCCATGGCCAACGCGATCATGAGCGCCATCCCGCCGGAGAAGGCGGGCGTCGGCGCCGGGGTCAACGGCACGCTCGCCGAGTTCGGCAACGGGCTCGGGGTCGCCGTGCTGGGAGCCGTGCTCACCTCGCGCTTCGCCACGCTCGTACCGGCCGCCGTCGGTGCCGCGTCGCTGCCCGCCGCCCTCGCCGCGGCCGACGGCGCGGGGGACCGGCAGCGGATCACGGACGCCTTCGCCTCCGGGCTGGAGACCAGCCAACTGGCCGGTGCGGTGGCCGTCCTGGCGGGCGGTCTGCTCGCCGCCGCACTGCTGCGGCGGGCGGAGCGCGGCGGGCCCGCCGCGCCGGAGCGGGACGCGGCTCGGGCGGACTCCGCCTGAACAGCGGGCATAGCATCGGACGGGGTGCCGTACGCGGGGGTGTCTTCCGCCGGGTACGGCCCTCGTGGGAACGGACCGGACGCGTCCGTACCGTCGGCAGGACGAGGAGAGTGCGCCATGGGGTCCGCGGCTGACCGGGTGAGTAACGCTGCGCGGGTCAGCGTCTGGCTGGACCGGCGTACACCGGCGCGCACCCGCAGGGCCGACCAGCCGGCCGGTCTCGACCGGGAGAGGATCACCGCGGCCGCCGTGCGGCTGCTGGACGCCGAGGGCCCCGCGAAGTTCTCCATGCGCCGTCTCGCGGCCGAGCTCGACGTCACGGCGATGTCCCTCTACTGGTACGTGGACACCAAGGACGACCTGCTGGAACTGGCCCTGGACACGGCCTTCGCGGAGATCCCGCCCGCGCGGGAGGACGCCGCCTGGCGCGACCGGCTGCACGAACTGGCGCTCAGTTACCGGCAGATGCTGGTCCGGCACCCCTGGGCCTCCGCCCTCGCCGGGCGCTTCCTGAACATCGGCCCGCACTCCATGCTGTTCTCGTACGCCGTCCAGGACGTCATCCGGGCCACCGGGCTCCCCCTGGAGCAGCAGACGGGCGCGATGTCGGCCGTATTCCAGTTCGTCTACGGATTCGGCACCATCGAGGGGCACTTCGTGCAGCGTTCCGCCGAGGCCGGACTGAGCCAGGACGCCTACTACCGGCAGGCGATGGGCGCGATCCGCTCCCATCCCGAGCACCAGCAGATCGTGCGCACCTCGGAAGCCCTCATGGAGGCGCGTGGCGGGGGGACCGTCGAGGAGATGCGCGAGCGGGACTTCGAGTTCGCGCTGGACGTGATGATCGCCGGGATCGAGGCGATGCGCGCACGGGAGGCCCGCCGCCCGTAGCCGGTGCGGTGGGTCAGTAGCCGCGCCCGGTGTCCACGGCCAGCGCGGGCATCCGCCCCTCGGTGACGGCCTCCCAGCAGGTGGCGAAGTCCGTGACGACGTCCTCGTCGGCGGTGATGCCGGCGGAGTGCGAGGTGACCACCGTGCGCGGCAGCCCCCAGACACGGTCGCCGGTGGCCGGCGGCTCCTCGGGCAGCACGTCGAGGACGGCCCGCCCGACGGTCCCGGAGCGCAGGGCCGCCTCGAGCGCTGCCATGTCCACGCAGGCGCCCCGGCCGACGTTCAGGAAGGAGGCGCCCCGCATCGCGGTGAACCGGGCGTCGTCGAAGAACCCTTCCGTGGCGCCGGTCAGCGGCAGCGTGGACACCACCCAGCGGGCCTCGGCCAGCACCGCCCGCTCCTCGTCGCCGCCCGCCGTGACCACCCGGTCGAAGCCCGGTGGCACCTCACGAGGGGTGCGGCCGACCCCCACCGTGTGCAGGGAGCAGGCCCGCAGCAGGGCGGCGACGGCGGAGCCGATGCGGCCGGTGCCGTGGACGACCGCGGTCTGCCCGGCGGCGAGGGTGGAGGGGAGCCGGTGCCACCGGGCGCCGGCGTGCTGCGCGGTGTGCTCCGGGACGGACTGGCACTCGGCGAGGATCCAGGCCAGCACGTACTGGGCGATCCGCTCGCCCATCCGGCCCACGGTCCGGGTCAGCAGGGCTTCCCGCGGCCACGGTCCGGCGGCGAGCAGCGCGTCCGTACCGGCGTTGACGCTGTGGAACCACACCAGCCGAGGGGTCCGCAGGGCGTCGGGCAGCGTGTCCCCGACGTAGAGGAAGGGGCCGTCCGGCTCGCCGCCGTAGGGGTGTTCCACCGGGCGTCCGGTGATCTGCTCCAGGGCTCGGGACACGGGCCCGTCGACACCCGGGGCGGCCAGCAGCCGGGCCCGCGCCAGCACCTCGTGGGGCACCATGCGCGGTCAGCCTTCGGCGGCCGTGCGGGCGGGGAAGCCTCCGGTGGCGATCGGTCCCCAGCGTTCCGGGGTGATCCGGATGAGGGACTTGCCCTGCTTGAGCATCGCCTCCCGGTACTCGTCCCAGTCGGGGTGCTCGCCGGAGATGTTCCGGAAGTACTCGACGAGCGGCTCGACCGAATCCGGTGCGTCGATCACCTCGGCCGAACCGTCGATCTGGACCCACGGGCCGTTCCAGTCGTCCGACAGGACGATCACGCTCACCCGCTCGTCCCGCTTGGCGTTGCGGGTCTTGGCCCGTTCGGGGTAGGTCGAGACGACGATCCGTCCGGCGTCGTCGACGCCGCAGGTGAGCGGGGACCCCTGGGGGCGGCCGTCGGACCGGGTGGTCAGCAGGATCGCCCGGTGCCGGGGCCGCACGAAGTCCAGCAGTTCCCCGAGCTCCACCGTGGTGTTGGTCGCGATGTGTGCCATGGGACCAACCCTAAGCCTCGACGTAATCCCCCTGCACGGCCTGGATGTCGAGCTCCACGCGCAGCGTCGTGCCGATCGCGGAGATGCCCGCCTGCACGACCTGGTTGTAGTGCATGGCGAAGTCGTCGCGGTGCAGCTCCGCGGTGGCGTGGAAGGCGGCCCGCACCCCGCCCCACGGGTCGGGGCCGGTGCCCAGATAGCTGAGGTCCAGGTCCACGTCGCGGGAGACGCCGTGCATCATGAGCACCCCGTGCACGGTCCAGCGGTCGGGCCCGGCGGGGGTCAGCGCACGGGAGCGGTAGGTGATCTCCGGGAAGCGGTCGACGTCCAGGAAGTCGGGCGAGCGCAGGTGCTTGTCCCGCATGCCGTTGCCGGTGTCGATGCTGGCCGGGGTGATGAAGGCCTCCACCCGGGAGCGCTGGACGTCCTGCGCGATCTCGATCCGGCCGCCGAACTCGGTGAACCGGCCGTGCACGCTGGAGATTCCCAGGTGCTGCGCGACCGCGGCCACCGAGGAGTGCACCGGGTCGAGCGACCAGGTGCCCGGCGGCGGCAGTTCCACGCCGCCCTGCCGGGCCAGCACCACGGTGCCGGCTTCGACGCGGCCGCTCGCCGTGACGAGTGCGGTGGAGGCGGACGGGGCGTACCCGACCGCCGTGACGATCACCGTGTAGGCGCCGGCCGGCAGGAGATCACCGGTGCGTACGGCCCCGTGCTCGTCGGCGGAGGCCCGGAGCACCTGCGTGCCCGTCATGTCGGTCACGGTCACGACCGCGTGCTGGACCGCCCAGCCGTCCCGCGTGCGTACGTGTGCGCGAAGTCCCATCCTGTGTTCTCTCCTTGCTCCATCACTCAGTGGCGCAGTGACTCAATGAGTCGGGCCCCGGGTGGGAACGGCAGGCCGTCCCCTGCCTGCCGTTCCCACCGCGGGGCCCATTTCCGCCGACGGGCACAGCCTCTCCGCTGGGAGCGCTGTTCCGCCAGGGGTCTATGTGGATCTTCCGTGTGTCTACGCGCCCGGGTGGGCGAGCTCGATGTCGTGGCCGTCGACTCCGGCGCCGGTCACGGTCAGCGAACCGGCCACCGGCGGATAGCCGGTCGCGACGACCGAGTACTCGCCCGCGTCCAGGTCGGCGAAGGCGTACACGCCGTCCTCCCCGGTCGTGGAGGTGGCGACCACGTTGCCGGCCGCGTCGATCAGCGTGACGCGTGCGTCGGACAGCGGTGCCCGGCCGGTACCCGCCCGGACGACGCCCTTCACGAGCGCACCGGACTCCAGCGCGGCGTCGACCCGGGTGACACCCTGGCCGCCGATCTCCACCGGCAGGGCCAGCGGACGGTAGCCCGCGGCCGTCACGGCCACGGTCACGGCGCCGGGGACGAGCTCACCGAAGGCGAACTCGCCCGTGGCACCGGAGGAGCCGGTGGCGAGCACGTCGCCGCGCACGTCGGTCACGAGGACCATCGCGCCCTCGACCGGGCTGCCGCCCTCCGCGGTCCGCACGGTCCCCGCGAGACCACTCGTACCGGCGAGCAGGATGTCGTACGCCAGCGGCTCCTCGCCGACGACCACGGTGGACGCCTGCGGCTGGAAGCCGTCGGCGGACGCGATCAGGACGTACGAGCCGGAACCCGGCGCGTCCAGCACGTAGCCGCCGTCGGCCCGGGCGACGGAACGCCCCAGCTGCCGGCCGCCCAGCGAGATCAGCGTGACGGCCGCCCGGGCGACGGGTGCGCCCTCGGCACCGCGCACCACACCCCGTACGGGGGTGCCCTGCAACGTCGTGACCAGGGTGTCCGGAGTGTCCGCGGTCTCCTGGGCGCCGACCGAGGTGACCCCGGCCGTTCCCTCGGCGACGAGTGCGGCGGTGCCCGGGGCAGCCGTGGCGTTCTCCGCGGCGGGTGCCTCGGCACCGGCCTTGTCGTTGCCGGCGTTCGTCTTCAGGGCGACCTCCTTGATGAAGATCGTCACGATGAAGGCGACGAGCGCGGCCGGTGCGGCGTAGAGGAAGACGTCGCCGACACCGTGGCCGTAGGCCATCTCCACGACCGTGCGGAACGGGGCGGGGAGCTTGTCCAGGTCGGGGATGCCCCCGCCGCCGGTACCCCCGTGACCGAACGCGGCGCCCTCGGGGCCGAGGTCGGCGAGCCCGTCCTTGACGTAATGGGTGACGCGGTTGGCCATCACGGCGCCCAGGGCCGAGACGCCGATGGCGCCACCGAGCGAACGGAAGAACGTGACGACGGAGCTGGCCGCGCCGAGGTCGGCGGGAGCGACCTGGTTCTGCGTGGCGAGGACCAGGTTCTGCATCATCATGCCGATGCCGAGACCCATCACGAACATGAAGACCGCGATGTGCCAGTACTCGGTGTCGTACCGGATGGTGCCGAGCATGCCGAGCCCCGCCGTGACCAGGAAGCCGCCGCTGACCAGCCAGGCCTTCCAGCGGCCGGTCTTGGTGATGACCTGTCCGGAGACGGTCGAGGAGAGGAACAGGCCGGCGATCATCGGGATCGTCATGACGCCCGACATCGTGGGCGACTTGTCGCGCGCCAGCTGGAAGTACTGGCTGAAGAAGACGGTGCCCGCGAACATCGCGATGCCGACGAACAGCGAGGCGACCGAGGCCAGCGTGATGGTGCGGTTGCGGAACAGGCGCAGCGGGATGATCGGCTCACTGGCCCTGGACTCGATGAGCAGGAAGAGCGCGATGAGGGCGACGGTGCCGCCGAGCATCGTGTAAGTCTGCCAGGAGATCCAGTCGTACTTGTCGCCCGCGAAGGTCACCCAGAGCAGCAGCAGGGAGACGGCGGCGCTGATGAAGAACGCGCCCGACCAGTCGACCTTGACCTCACGCTTGACGACCGGGAGCTTCAGGGTCTTCTGGAGCACGACCAGGGCGATGACCGCGAACGGCACACCCACGTAGAAGCACCAGCGCCAGCCCATCCAGCTGGTGTCGGTGATGACGCCCCCGAGGAGCGGGCCGCCCACGGTGGCGACGGCGAAGACCGCGCCGAGGTAGCCGCTGTAGCGCCCGCGCTCGCGCGGGGAGATCATCGCGGCCATCACGATCTGGGCGAGGGCGGAGAGGCCGCCGACGCCGATGCCCTGCACGACGCGGCAGGCGATGAGCATGCCGCTGCTGGTCGACAGACCGGCCACGATCGAGCCGAGCACATAGATGATCAGGGCTATCTGGACCAGCAGCTTCTTGCTGAACAGGTCGGAGAGCTTGCCCCACAGGGGGGTGGTGGCGGTCATGGCCAGCAGCGAGGCCGTCACGACCCAGGTGTAGGCGCTCTGTCCGCCGCCGAGGTCGGAAATGATTTCCGGCAGGGCGTTGGAAACGACCGTCGACGAGAGGATCGCGACGAACATGCCGAGCAGCAGCCCGGTCAGCGCTTCCATGATCTGCCGGTGTGTCATCGGCGTGCCGTCGGGGGCTTCGGACGCCCCGTGCTTGGCGTGGCCGCCCCGCACACCGGTTGGTGTGGTCGTAGCCATGGAGTTCCTTGTCTTTGCTTCTGTTACTCGGGTGTACGGGTGTACGAGTCGTCGGCTTGCCCGGCGCGGCAGTCGCCGCTGTGCTTCCCGGGGACGCATCCACCGGAGCCGCGGCAGGAGAAGCTGTCGCGCAGCCGGGACAGCAACGCGTTGAGCCGTCCGACCTCGTCGTCGGACCAGTCGGTGAGGTGGTGAGCGAACATCTCGGTCGTCCGCCGGGTCAGGTCGTCGATCAGTTCGTCCCCCGCGGGGGTCAGCCGCAGGATGCGGGACCGCTTGTCCGCCGGGTCCGGGAACCGCTCGATCCAGCCGCTCTCCACCGTGTGTGCCACATGCCGGCTGGTCACCGACATGTCCACGGCCAGGAGCTCGGCCAGCCGGGTGATGCGCATCTCGCCGTACTTGGCCAGCAGCATCAGCACCGTGGCCGACCCCCCGGGGCACGTGGCCGGCAGGATGCGGGCGAGGCCCCTTTTGACGGCTCCGACGGCGCTGAGCTGCCGGGCCAGTTCTTCGTACTGGCTCCGTGCGGCCACCGGCCCTCCAGGATCGTCTCCGGTCATCTTGTTGCTTAGGGCAACGATAGAAGCCGTTGGTTGCTACAGGCAAACGAAATGCCCCTTGCATAAGTAAAGGAAGCGAAAAGGCTCCGTAGGCTCCCGGTCAAGCGCCCAGCGCACAGGGGGGTGACCTGCGGCGGATGTGTTCCCGGGCACAGTGCACGGGTGCCCGGCCCTCTCGTTCAGGCGGTGGGAAGGGCCTCCGCGGAGGGGTGGAGGGCCGGCGGGTGCCGTGTCGGCGCATCACCCGCTGCGGACCCGGGGGTTGGGCCGTTCCGTCGAGTTCGCTAGTGTCCGGGCCATGGCACACAACCCCCACGCCCCTCAGCCGGGCCCCGAGGGCACTCACGACCCGGCGGGCAGCACGCAGATGTTCCGCGCGTTCGTCGACGACGGCGAGCCGCAGCGCAGGCAGCAGCCGGCCGCGACCTCGTCCGGACCGAAGACCGGGGTGATCGTGGCCGTCGTCGCGGTCATCGTCGTCCTCGGCGCCGTCGCCTGGCTCGCGCTCCGCTGACCGAGGCCACGTCCCCGTCACTCCGACTCCTACGGCGGTGAAGCCCCCGGGCCCGCGCAGCAGCGGACCGGGACCCGCCAGGCGTCCGCCCACACGGCGCGCGCCGCCCCGCGCAGCCGCTCCGCACCGGATCTCCGGCGCGGAGCGGCTGAGTCGGTTCCGGGGGCGCCCGCCCCGGTCCGTACGGGTACGCGGGTCCTCGGGTCCGCTCCGGTGTGCTGCCGTACCGCCCGTGCGCGGCGCGGCCGCCGGGGCGGTGATCGAGGTGCCCCGGCGGCCGGTGGATCCGTGCGTCCGGCGCCCCGCCGCACCGGATCGGCCGACGGGACGGGACGTGCGTCGGTGACCCGGGTCGGGTCGGTCGGGTCAGTCGGCGATGAGCCCTTCCCTGAGCTGGGTGAGCGTCCGCGTCAGCAGCCGTGAGACGTGCATCTGGGAGATGCCGACCTCCTCGCCGATCTGCGACTGGGTCATGTTGGCGAAGAAGCGCAGCATGATGATCTGCCGCTCGCGCGGGGCGAGTTTGGCCAGCAGCGGCTTCAGGGACTCCCGGTACTCGACGCCTTCCAGTGCCGCGTCCTCGTACCCCAGACGGTCCGCCAGCGAGCCCTCGCCGCCTTCGTCCTCGGGGGACGGGGAGTCCAGCGAGGAGGCCGTGTAAGCGTTGCCCACGGCCAGGCCGTCGACCACGTCCTCCTCGGAGACCCCGAGCGCCTTGGCCAGCTCCGGCACGGTCGGCGAGCGGTCGAGCTTCTGGGCGAGCTCGTCGCTGGTCTTGGTGAGGGCGAGCCGCAGCTCCTGCAGCCGGCGGGGCACCCGCACCGACCACGACGTGTCGCGGAAGAAGCGCTTGATCTCCCCCACGACGGTCGGCATCGCGAACGTGGGGAATTCCACGCCCCGTTCACAGTCGAAGCGGTCGATCGCCTTGATCAGGCCGATCGTCCCGACCTGGACGATGTCCTCCATGGGTTCGTTGCGGCTCCGGAACCGCGCCGCCGCGTACCGCACGAGCGGGAGGTTGAGCTCGATGAGTGTGTCCCGCACATAGGCCCGCTCGGGGCTGTCCGTTCCGTCGGGGCCCGAAGCGGGACCGAGCGCGGCGAGCCGCAGGAACAGGGAGCGGGACAGGGTCCGGGTATCGATGGCTTCCGATGAGCTGGTGAGCACGGCAGGTGCTGCTGCGCTCTTCGTGAGCGTGAGCACCTTCGAGCTGCCCTGTTCTGCGGACATGCCACCCCCTTGAGGTCGCGGACGGTCGCGGTGGCCACGACCATCGGAGGAACGCAGCCTCCACCTGAATACCGGAGGTAGGGCTGCGGCAAACGCGGTTCCAGCAGAATGTCACATGTCGGCAACACGCTGTAGTGACATGTCGACAAGTAAGCGGTGGAACTGTGCAGGAAACAGGGGGTGTACGGCTTTTACGCCTCCGGAACCCATCTACAGGGGGTCTACCCGTTCCGGTTACGCCTCGATCCTGTTTGCGGATCGCAGACGGGCGAAACTTCTGGCCAGAAGCCTTGACACATGCATCTGGGAGACGCCCAGCTCGGCGCTGATCTGGGACTGCGTCAGGTTGTTGTAGTAGCGCAGCAGCAGGATCCGCTGCTCGCGCTCGGGCAGCTGGACGAGCAGGTGCCGTACGAGGTCGCGGTGTTCGACCCCGGCCAGCGCCGGATCCTCGTAGCCGAGCCGGTCCAGGAGTCCGGGCAGTCCGTCACCCTCCTGGGCGGCCTCCAGTGAGGTGGCGTGGTACGAGCGGCCCGCCTCGATGCACGCGAGGACCTCGTCCTCGGAGATCCTGAGCCGCTCGGCGATCTCGCCCGTGGTCGGTGAGCGGCCGTGAGCGGTCGTCAGGTCCTCGGTGGCGCCGGTGACCTGGACCCAGAGCTCGTGCAGCCTCCGCGGCACGTGGACGGTCCGTACGTTGTCCCGGAAGTAGCGCTTGATCTCGCCGACCACGGTGGGCATAGCGAACGTCGGGAACTGGACCCCGCGTTCCGGGTCGAAGCGGTCGATGGCGTTGATCAGGCCGATGGTGCCGACCTGGACGACGTCTTCCATCGGCTCGTTGCGGCTGCGGAACCGGGCCGCCGCGTACCGCACGAGCGGCAGGTTCGCCTCGATCAGGGCGGTCCGCACCCGGTGGTGCTCCGTGGTGCCCGGTTCGAGGTCCTTGAGCCGGCCGAACAGCACCTGGGTGAGCGCCCTCGTGTCCGCGCCCCGGGCCTTGGCGGGCGCGGCGGGGTCGGGGGTCTCGGTCTGGATCTCGTCGGTCTGGACGTTCTGGGGCGGGACTTGAGGCGCTGTACTGGCCGGCACGGTGTCGCCACCCCTTTGCGGTCAACTACGGTCAACTCATCCGTCAAAAGCGGTCATAGCATCACAACACATGTCCACTGGACGCAAGCACCGCATGGAGTCGTGTTGGGGGCATTTCGGTTTAAACGCGACGAAGAGCCCCTCTCCCGTAGGGGAGGGGCCGACGGGGCCGGGGTACCGGAACGCGTCAGAAGGGGTAGTCGGCAATCACCCAAGTGGCGAACGCGCGCCATTGACCGGCCGCGGCCCGGTGGTCGGGGTGCTCGATGTAGCGCGTGAGGGCGTCCTCGTCCGCGACCGCCGAGTTGATGGCGAAGTCGTACGCGATCGGCCGGTCGGTGACGTTCCAGGCGCACTCCCAGAACTCCAGCTCGGGAATCCTCCCACCGAGCTCCCGGAAGGCCTCCACCCCTGCGACGACCCGCGGATCGTCCCGTTCGACGCCGTCGTTCAGCTTGAACAGGACCAGGTGGCGGATCATGGGGGTTCTCCTACTTCACGAGCTCGGACATGAAGTCCCCGACGCCCTGGGCGGCACTCGACACGCCTTCGAACCCGACTTGGACGAGATCGGCGGCCCGGGCGGGGGACGTGATGATCGTGTACAGCACGAAGACCACAATCAAGTAGAGCGCGATCTTCTTCGCTTGCACCACAACCCTCGCCTCACCCGTTCGCTCACCTGCGCGGTCGGGTGATTCTAGCCGCACGTACGGCCGTATCCGGGGGCTGTTTCCGATCACTGATACGACTCTTAGGGACCAAGGACCCGTCGAATCGGGCCCTTTGCCCGCAGGTGCGGCTTCTGCCGAGGGGGAGGATGGTGAGCGAGCCCGTGCAGGTGGCAGAAATGCGCGGGCCGAGGGACAGGACCTCTCCGAGGTCCACGCCGCGAGACTTCCCCCGACCGCGGCGAGGGCCCCTGGTCCCGTCCTCACCGGGGGGAGCGGCTTGTCCCCCCGACGCCGCTCCCCCCGACCTCGAACGACGCGGCACACGACTGCGGCCCCGGCTCACCGAGCCGGGGCCGCAGTCGTGTCCGGGAACGCTCGAAGGGCCCGACGCGATGCGCCGGGCCCTTCGTAAGAGCGGTAGCGGAGGGATTTGAACCCTCGGTGAGTTTCCCCACACTCGCTTTCGAGGCGAGCTCCTTCGGCCGCTCGGACACGCTACCGAGAGAGAGCTTAGACCATTCCGGGCCCAGGTCCGAAATCCGTTTCCCGCCGGTCGGCCGGTGTGTGCCCGGGAGGCGTCACCGCTCGCGGAAGAAGGCCGTCAGCCGGGCCGCGCAGGCGTCCTCCAGGACCCCGTGGATCACTTCGGGGCGGTGGTTGAGCCTGCGGTCCCGCACGACGTCCCAGAGCGAGCCCGCGGCGCCGGCCTTCTCGTCCCGCGCCCCGTAGACGACCCGGCCGATCCGGGACTGCACGAGCGCGCCCGCGCACATCGTGCAGGGCTCCAGGGTGACGACCAGCGTGCAGCCGGTCAGCCGCCAGGCGCCGAGCGCGGCGGCGGCACGGCGCAGGGCGAGCACTTCGGCGTGGGCCGTCGGGTCGCCGGTCGCCTCACGCTCGTTGTGGCCCGCTGCGAGCAGGGCGCCGTCCGGACCGAGGACGACGGCGCCGACCGGCACATCGCCGGCCAGCGCCGCCTGCGCGGCCTCGTCGAGGGCTCGGCGCATGGGTGCCTGCCACGGGTCCCGTACGGGATCGGGGGAAGGCGGTGAGGAGGGTGGGGGTGGTGGTGCGTTCACCCGCGGACCCTAGCGGACGGACTCCAGGACCTCGGCCGCGCCCAGCGCGTCCGCGATCTCCCCCAGCGCGTCGGTGCGCAGGGTCAGCAACTCCTTCTCGGACAGCCCGAGGTCGGTGAGGATCCCGAGTTCGCCCAGCGGCCCCGCCGGTACGGCGTCGGGGTCGTGGTCCGGGTCGGTATCGGCCACGACGGGGGCGGCCCGGCCGTGGGCGTCGTCGTCCTGCGTACCGTCGAGGTCGACGAGTTCCTCCAGTGCGGCGATCTCGTCCTCGGCCCCCGGTTCACGGCCGAGCAGTTCGTCGGTGAGCAGGATCTCCCCGTACGAGGAGCGGGCGGCGGCGGACGCGTCCGAGACGTAGATACGGGGGTCCTCCTCACCGTCCACCCGGATGACGCCGAACCAGGCGTCCTCCTGCTCGATGTAGACCAGGACCGTGTCCTCGTCCATCGAGGCCTCACGGGCCAGATCAGTCAGGTCGGACAGGGTTTCGACATCGTCGAGCTCTGTATCGCTCGCTTCCCACCCGTCTTCGGTGCGCGCGAGCAGTGCGGCGAAGTACACCGTGACTCTCCCACTGGTCATAGGCGAATCGGTCCGACGGGAGGGCAGCCGGTGGTCCGGCCGCCCTGGGCCCCGCCCAATCGGCATCGTGGCAGAAACGAGCGCGATGCGAGACGTCTTCGGCCGTTGCGTCGGCCATCAGTTCCGCAATTCGCTGCCGGCCCGTGCTCCCCCGCGCCCCTCCCGGGGCCGGTCCGGCGGCCACGTGGACGGCGGTCACCAGCGGAACGTACGCATCCGCATCTGTTGGCGCATACGGGCCGCGCGGGCGCGGCGCGGCTGGACCCGGTCGCGGAGCTGCTTCGCCTCGTGCAGTTCGCGGAGGAACTGCGCCCGGCGCCTCCGGCGCGCAGCGTCACTCTCCTGCGCGTCCGGCACGTTCTCCCGCGCGTCGGGCAGGTCGCGCGCGTCGCGCGCGGCCTGCCGCTGATTTCGCTGTTCCCCGTCGGGCAATCGACACACCACCCCAAGCCTGGGTCCGTATGCACCCACCTTCCCTCCGAACAGGCGGTTGATGCCAGCGCAGACTGGCGGGAACCCTGCCCGGGGCCCGGCTACTGTGGACGTCATGCGGATCCACGTCGTCGACCACCCGCTGGTGGCGCACAAACTCACCACGCTGCGCGACAAGCGCACCGACTCCCCGACCTTCCGGCGGCTCGCCGACGAGCTGGTCACCCTCCTGGCGTACGAGGCCACCAGGGATGTGCGGACCGAGCAGGTCGACATCGAGACCCCGGTGACGCCCACGACCGGTGTGAAGCTGTCGTACCCCCGGCCGCTCGTCGTCCCGATCCTGCGCGCCGGGCTCGGCATGCTCGACGGCATGGTGCGGCTGCTCCCGACCGCCGAGGTCGGCTTCCTGGGCATGATCCGCAACGAGGAGACCCTCCAGGCGGAGACGTACGCGACGCGGATGCCCGAGGACCTCTCCGGCCGTCAGGTCTACGTCCTGGACCCGATGCTGGCCACCGGCGGCACGCTCGTCGCGGCCATCAGGGAACTCATCAAGCGCGGGGCGGACGACGTCACCGCGGTCGTGCTGCTCGCCGCGCCCGAGGGCGTCGAGGTGATGGAGCGCGAGCTGGCCGGCACGCCGGTCACGGTGGTCACCGCCTCGGTCGACGAGCGGCTCAACGAGAACGGCTACATCGTGCCGGGCCTCGGCGACGCGGGCGACCGGATGTACGGCACCGTCGACTGACGGTGCCCGAGGCGCGGCGCCTTCGGCCGGCGGTGCCCGACGCGGCACCGCCGGCCGAAGGCGCCGTTCCGGTTCAGCAGGAGGACGGCGCCGGCGCGGGCTTCGTCAGCGCCGTGAGCGCCGAAGCCGCCGCGGCGGGCGAGCTGAACGTCTTGAACTTCGTACCGATGATCAGATCGACGTCCGCCGTCCTGCGGGTGTCGGTCCTCTGTACGGCCCCGGGAAGCTGCGTGGCCAGCACCGTGAACGAACCGTTCGTGGCCGCCGGAGCGCCGAGGAGCAGTCCGGTGCCGGACACCTTCTTGTCGTAGGCGGCCGGGGCGTTGTCCACCTTGCCGATGGCGAAGCCGCGCTTCTTCAACTCGTCCGCGGCGGCCTTGGCGAGCCCGCTGCGCGGCGTCGCGTTGTAGATGTTGACCTTGATCGCCGCCGGCCGGGGGAGCGCCTTGACGGGCGCTGCCGCCGTCGGGGAGGGGCAGGCCTTCGCACGCTCGGCGGCGTTGGCCTGCTTGTCGCCCCCGGTGAAGACGTCGATGAGCTGGAGCGTGCCCCATCCGGCGAGGCCGAGGGCCGCCACTGCGGCGATCGCCGAGAGGATCAGCTTGCGGCGGTGACGCGGGCGGCGCATGCGGGGGTAGGTGTTCCCCGTGACGCGGTACTTTCCGCCCATGCCGGGAGGGGTCAGCATGCTCATGGGCGCAGCGTAGTGCGACCTGGTGATGATGCCTACTAAACGATCAACAGATGGCACCCGTACGAGCATAAAAGCACCCGAAAGGCCCGAAATGGCCCACGGGTGGGAGTGGCGGGACTCAGCCGAGCTCGAGGACGCGCGCGTGCAGCACCTGGCGCTGCTGCAGGGCCGCCCGCACGGCACGGTGCAGCCCGTCCTCGAGATAGAGGTCCCCCTGCCACTTCACGACGTGGGCGAACAGGTCGCCGTAGAAGGTGGAGTCCTCGGCGAGGAGGGTTTCGAGGTCCAGCTGGCCCTTGGTGGTCACCAGTTGGTCGAGGCGGACCGGGCGCGGCGCGACATCCGCCCACTGCCGGGTGCTTTCCCGGCCGTGGTCAGGATATGGCCGCCCATTTCCGATGCGCTTGAAGATCACACGGAAAGCCTACCGGGCAAGGGCCTCCGGGCGCAGCCGCGGGACGGGACTGCGCCGCCGTGCAAAACGCTTCCAAACGGGGGATAGCGGATAGGGGTCGCCGTAAGTGGACGCGGGAGCCGCGACGCATACCGGCCGCGGTGGCGGGACATCGCCGCCAGGGACGCCTTCTCCGGGCACCGCGGGCGCACTCGGCGTGCTCCGCCGGAGCGGACCGACGGTCGCCGGGCACGCTCCTACGGGGCGGGCGGATCTCCCGCTCGCTCCTTCCCGGCGTGGCGGCCGTGGGCGGTGAGCGGGACTCACCGCCCACGGCATGCGGAGCCGGGTCCCGCTACTCGGTGACTCCGTGTGTGTGGCCCTCGCGCAGCCCTCCGCCACCGCCGGTTTCGCCGGCGGTGGGCGCGGCCGGGCCCGGGCGGGTCAGGGAGCGCAGGTCGTGGGCGTAGGTGCCGACGGCGTTGGCGATCACATCGATGTTGGTGTCGAAGTGGGCCATGTCGACGTTGTCCAGGTCGTCGCAGGCCGCGTGGTAGCACGGGTCGTACGCGATGCCGGCCGTCCCGCCGAAGGTCTTGGCCTGGTCGGCCGTCTTGACGCCCTCGGCGCCGGTGTCCGTACCGCCGGAGGGGATGCCGACCTCGATGAACGGCCCGTAGTCGGAGCGTCCCGTGAAGTCCGTGCCGGTGTGCGGCTTGTTCTTCCCGTCCAGGAAGTCGTTGATGTCGCGCTCCAGTTGTGCGGAGCCCTCCGGGCCGGGGCCCGCGCCCGTGCCGTCGGAGTCGTCGCCGTCGAAGACGAACTGCGCGCCGTTCGGCGACGCGATCATGTCGAAGTTCAGGTAGAGCGCGATCTGCTCGCGCTGTGCCCCGGAGAGCTTGGCGACGTACGCCTCCGAGCCGAGGAGGCCGTTCTCCTCGGCCGACCACCACGCGAAGCGCACCTTGTTGGCGGGCTGCTCGTGCGACTCGGCGAGTCGCAGGGCGACTTCGAGGAGACCG
The DNA here is from genome assembly GCF_036345975.1 of Streptomyces clavifer. Classification (NCBI taxonomy): domain Bacteria; kingdom Bacillati; phylum Actinomycetota; class Actinomycetes; order Kitasatosporales; family Streptomycetaceae; genus Streptomyces; species Streptomyces clavifer. Next base: position 3,923,491 of record NZ_CP107793.1, read on the forward strand.
GCCGAGCCGGAACCGTTGTCGTTGATGCCGGGACCGTCGGTGACCGAGTCGAGATGGGCACCGAGCATGACCGTCTTCGCGGCGTTCCCGCGCCGGGTCTCCGCGACGACGTTGCGGGTGGTGCGCTCCTCCTGGAGCTGGCGGATCTCGAAGGAGACCGTCACCTCGCTCCCGGCCAGGCCGGCGACGAGTTTCTCGCCCTCCGCCCGGGTGAGTCCGCCGGTGGGGATCTTCCCCGACGAGACGTCCCCGAGGGTGCCGGAGAGCACGCCCTCGGTGTTGTTGTAGATCACCGCTCCCGCCGCTCCCGCGCTGCCGGCGGCCGCCTGCTTGTCGGCGAAGGAGCAGCCGCCGCGCTTGATCAGCGCGATCTTTCCGGTGAAGTCCGCGGAGGCGTAGTCGGCCGCCTCGCAGCCGGTGGTGGCGTCGACGGGGACGGCGAGGAGGGCCGCCCGGATGCCGCCCGCCCCGGTGGACTTCGTGTACGTCATCGCCTTGATGTCGATGTCACGGGGCGTGGGCGAGACCACGGAGAGCTTCTCGGCGAGCGTCTCGGTGTAGACGAAGCCGAAGGTCCGGTAGTCCACCGCGTAGCCGGCCTCCCGGAGCTGCCGGTAGACGTAGGCGGCGGAGGCGTCGTGCCCGAGCGAGCCGGCCGCGCGGTGGCCCTCCGCCGAGTCGGCTATCGCCTGGAAGCGCCGCAGATGCCGGTACGCGTCCTTCGCGGACGAGTCGCGCACGAGCTCCCGCGACAGCTTCGCGGCGGCTTCGGCCGGGTCGTGCGGTGCGTGTCCGGGGTGGGGGGACGCGGCGAGGAGGAGGGGTGTGGCGAGGGCGGTGGCGGCCGCAGCAGCCAGGGATCTGCGACGAGATGCGTGCACAGGAGTCCTTCCGGTGTGTACGGATGTGCGGGAGGGCCGGCGCGTCGGCCGGTCCCCGTGAAGCCTGTAAGCGTCCGTGGCCGCCCGTGCGGCCCGTACCTGATCACCTGGTCCGGCCCGCCGCTCTGGCCGCCGCCTTCGCCTGCTGCTTGCGCGCCCGCACCGCGGCGAGCGAATCGGGTCCGGTGATGTCCGCCACCGAGCGGTGCGAGCCCGCCTCGCCGTACGGTCCTGCGGCCTCCCGCCGGCCCGTGGGGCGTACACCGAACTGCTTGCCGAGCAGGGCCGGGAAGATCTGCGCCTTCTGGGTGCCGAAGCCGGGCAGGGCCGTGAGCCGTTCCAGCAGCTCGGAGCCGGTCGCGGCGTCCGCCCATACGGCGCTCGCCTCCCCGTCCTACTCCGCCACCAGGTACTGGCAGAGCTGCTGCACCCTCCCCCGAGCTCTGAAGGAGCAGGGGGGACCCCCACGGCCATGGAACCGGGACAGCGGTGCAGCGCGGGTTTCGCGGTGAAGAGCGCGGTGAACGCCTCGGGGTCGTACGAGGCGATCCGCCGGGCGTCCAGATCGTCCGACTCCATGCGGACGGCCAGGGTGAACGGCCCGGTGAACGCCCACTCCATCGGCCTGCTGCTGGTCCAGCAGCAGGCCGACGAGGGCGGCCGGCGGACTGCGTCCCAGGAGTTCGTCCGCCTCGGGCTGCTGGGCGATCCGCACGGTGCGGCCCTTGCCGTCGTCGCGCTTCGTCATGTCTTCGATGATCGCGAGACCGGCGGGGTTCGGCGACTCGATGGCGCCTTCGGGTGGTGGCGTACGGCTCCGCCGTCAGGGGAGCAGCCGGGCCGCGCGCGTCCGCGGGTGGTGGGCCTCCGACGCACGAGCCGCGCCGAGGACCTGCGGCGCGTGCCGGTGCAGCAGGTCCCCGGTGTCCTCGGCCCGCGCTTCACCCGTGCCTCCGGCCAGGTGGTTCCTCAGAGGTCGCCGCCCGATCCGATCGGACGGATCACCACGGGGTGCGCGGGCGCGCCCGCGGGCTGCGGGCAGAGCGCGATGCGCGCCGCGATCTCGGTCACCCGCTCCGGGCTCGCGCAGTCGAGCACCCAGTACCCGGCGAGCACCTCCTGGGTCTCGGCGTACGGACCGTCGGAGACCACCGGCCGACCGTCGGTGCCCGCACGCACGAAGAGGGTCTTCGCGGGTTCGGCCAGACCGTTGGCGTCGACCAGCTCACCGGACTCGGCGAGGTCGTTGTTGATCTCTTCCATGAAGGCGAACATCGCCTGCATGTCCTGCTCGTTCCAGGCCGGGCTGCCCCCGGACGCCTTGCCGCCCATCGCCTCGTAGTCGGCCTGCGATCCCTGCACCATCACGAGGTACTTCATGGTCTTCTCCTCCGGTTGCCGCGCCGCCCTCGTGGGCGGCTCCCACAGGGGACGCCGGAGCCCGGGGCGGGTTCTCGTCACCACGCGGGGACTGCCCCGGAATCACTCCGCCGCGCAGGTCCGGAGTCACGTCCCAGTAGAGTTCGGCAGCGTCATCCACCGAAACACCGAGGTAGCGGCCGTGTCCCCCGCATCATCCGTACCCCCCGTCCCGCCGCCCGGGTCCGCCGTGAGTGTCGTGGGAATCGGCGCCGACGGATGGGCGGGCCTGCCGGAGACCGCGCGCTCGGTGCTCCTGGACGCCGAGGTCCTGATCGGCGGAGAGCGCCAGCTGGGGCTGCTCCCTCCGGTGTGCGCGGGGCGGCGGGTGCCCTGGCCCTCGCCCCTGCGGCCCGCGGTGCGTGGGCTGCTCGCCGCCCACGCGGGGAGCAGGATCGCGGTCCTGGCCAGCGGTGACCCCATGTTCTACGGCATCGGACGGGCCCTCACCGAGGAGCTGGGGGCCGGGGCCCTGCACGTCCTGCCGCACCCGTCCTCGGTGTCGTACGCCTGCGCCCGGCTCGGCTGGGCCCTGGAGGACACGGAGACCGTCACGCTCGTGGGGCGCCCCACGGCCCGGCTGGCCGCCGCGCTGCACGACGGGCGCCGGCTGGTGGTCCTCGGCGCCGACGCGACGGCCCCCGCCGCGGTGGCGGCACTGCTGCGGGAGCACGGCTTCGGCCCGAGCCGGATGCGGGTGCTCGAGCAGCTGGGCGGCATGGACGAGGACTGCCTGGACGGCACCGCGGACACCTGGGCGCACCCGGCCGGCGACCCGCTGAACGTCATCGCGGTGGACTGCCGGGCCGCCCCCGACGCCCTGCGCCTCGGCGCCGTGCCGGGACTGCCCGACGAGGCGTACGAGCACGACGGCCAGCTCACCAAGAGGCACGTGCGGGCGGCCACCCTGGGCGTCCTCGCCCCCGCTCCCGGCGAGCTCCTGTGGGACATCGGAGGCGGGTCCGGCTCGATCGCGGTGGAGTGGCTGCGGACCCACCCGTCCTGCCGCGCGGTGACCGTGGAGCGCGACCCGGAGCGTGCGCGGCGCATCGCCCGCAACGCGGACCGGCTCGGTGTTCCGGCGCTGCGTGTGGTCACCGGCCGGGCTCCGGACACGCTGGCCGGGCTGCCCGTGCCCGACGCCGTCTTCGTCGGCGGCGGGCTCACTGCCCCCGGCCTGCTCGACGCCTGCTGGGACGCGCTCCCCGCGGGCGGACGGCTGGTCGCCAACACCGTCACGCTGGAGTCCGAGGCGCTGCTCGCGGACCGGTACCGCCGGTTCGGCGGCGCGCTGGTACGGCTGGCGGTGTCCCACGCGGTGCCGGTCGGCGGGTTCACGGGGTGGCGGCAGGCCATGCCCGTCACGCAGTGGTCCGTGCGCAAGACCTCTTCGACCCCCTCAGGAGACAACTGATGACCGTGTACTTCATCGGCGCGGGCCCCGGCGCCGCCGATCTGATCACCGTGCGCGGCGCCCGTATCCTCGCCGCCAGCCAGGTCTGCCTGTACGCGGGCAGCCTGGTGCCGCGCGAACTGCTCGCGGAGTGCCCGCCGGACGCCCTGCTCGTGGACACCGCCCGGCTCGACATCGACCGGATCACCGCCGAGCTGGTCCGTGCGCACGAGGGCGGGCACGACGTCGCCCGGCTGCACTCGGGCGACCCCTCGGTCTTCAGCGCGGTCAACGAGCAGATGCGGCGGCTCGACGAGGCCGGCGTGCCGTACGAGGTGGTGCCGGGAGTGCCCGCGTTCGCGGCGGCGGCGGCGGCGCTGAAGCGCGAGCTGACCGTGCCCACCGTCGGGCAGACGGTGATCCTCACACGTGTCGCCCAGCGCGCGACCGCGATGCCCGAGGGCGAGGACCTGGCGACGCTGGGACGCAGCGGCGCGCTGATCGTGCTGCACCTCGCGGCACAGTACGTCGACCGGGTGGTCGACGAGCTCCTGCCGCACTACGGGGCGGACTGCCCCGTCGCGGTGGTCGCCATGGCGTCGCGCCCGGACGAGATCATCCTGCGCGGCTCGCTGGACTCCATCGCGGAGCAGGTCAAGGCGGCCGGGGTGGTCCGGACCGCGGTGATCATGGTGGGCCGGACGCTGGGCGCGGAGCAGTTCCGGGACAGCCACCTGTACTCCCCGGCCCGGGACCGCCACACCTGCTGAGCCGCGGAGGGCCGGCCGGCCCCCGGGCGCGACGGGAGGATCCCGGCCGGTGGCACCGTCAGCGCACTTCGCTGCGCCCCACCACCGTGCCCGCCCGGTCGATACAGATGACGTCCACGGCCACCGGCGCCCCGCGCAGCACCGAGAGTGCCTGGTCCCGGGCCGCCACCGCGACCAGGTCGCCGAGCGGCACCCCGGCCGCCATGCAGAGCTGCAGTGCCGCGAGGCCCGTGTTCGCCACCTCGATCTCGGCGGCCAGGGCCTCGCTCGCCCCGCCCTGCCGTGCCAGCCGCGCCAGGAAGGGCTTGTCGACCTGGGAGCGGCCCGAGTGCAGGTCCAGGTGACCGGCGGCGAGCTTGGACAGCTTCGCGAACCCGCCGCAGATCGTCAGCCGGTCCACCGGATGACGGCGTACGTACTTCAGCACCGCACCCGCGAAGTCCCCCATGTCCAGCAGAGCGATCTCCGGCAGTCCGTGCTCGGCCGCCACCGTCTTCTCCGAGGTCGAGCCCGTGCACCCCGCCACGTGCGTCTGCCCGGCCGCCAGCGCCACGTCCACGCCGCGGCGGATCGAGTCGATCCAGGCCGAGCAGGAGTACGGCACCACGACGCCCGTCGTCCCCAGGATCGAGAGCCCGCCCAGGATGCCCAGACGGATGTTCCACGTGAAACGTGCGATCTCCTCGCCGTCGTCCACCGAGATCGTGATCTCGACGTCCCCGGTGCCCCCGTGTTCCGCGGCCACCCGTGCCACGTGGTCCCGCATCATCTGGCGGGGCACGGGATTGATCGCGGGTTCCCCGACGTCGAGCGGCAGCCCGGGGAGCGTCACCGTGCCCACACCGGGCCCGGCCCGGAACACCACCCCGGACCCGGGCGGCAGCAGCCGTACGGTGGACCGGACGAGCGCGCCGTGCGTGACGTCCGGATCGTCGCCCGCGTCCTTGACCACGCCCGCCGTGGCCCGTCCCTCGGCGAGCTCCTCCACCGCGAGTGCGAAGGCGGGGGTCTGGCCCCTGGGCAGCGTGATCGTCACCGGATCGGGGAACTCGCCGGTCAGGAGGGCGGTGTACGCGGCCGTGGTCGCCGCCGTCGCACAGGCACCGGTCGTCCATCCCGGTCGCAGACCGGTGTGCTTGAGTTGGGCGGTGCGCCCGCCCTGCGCCTCACTGCTCATGGATGGACCGGTCCCATGCCCTTGCACGTACTCGTCCTCGGCGGCACGACGGAGGCCCGCCGCCTCGCGGAGTGCCTGGTGGCCGCGGACGGACCGGCCTGGGTGCGGGTGACCAGCTCACTGGCGGGCCGGGTCGCCAGCCCGAGACTGCCGCCGGGCGAGACGCGCGTCGGCGGGTTCGGCGGGGCCGACGGAATGGCGGAGTGGCTCCGCGCACACCGAGTGGATGCGGTCATCGACGCCACCCATCCTTTCGCCGGGACGATCAGTTTCAACGCGGCCTCGGCCGCTGCCGCAGTCCATGTTCCCCTGCTTGCGCTGCGCCGGCCCGGCTGGGTGCCCTCGGACGGCGACCGGTGGCACATGACCGACTCCCTGGCGGGGGCGGCGGAGCTCCTTCCGGGGCTGGGGCGGCGCGTCTTCCTCACGACCGGGCGGATGGGGCTGGCCGCGTTCGCGGAGCTGGACCCGCTGTGGTTCCTGATGCGTTCGGTGGACGCCCCGGAGGCCCCGTACCCGGCACGGATGGAGATCCTGCTGGACCGGGGGCCGTTCTCCCTGGACGGGGAGCGGGAGCTCGTCCGGCGGTACGGCGTCGACGTCCTCGTGACGAAGGACAGCGGCGGCCACGCGACCGCCCCCAAACTCACCGCCGCGCGGGAGGCCGGGATCCCGGTGGTCGTGGTCCGCCGCCCGCCGGCCCCCGACGGCGTACCGGTGGCGGGGACCCCGGAGGAGGCCGTCGCCTGGCTGCGGGGCCTCGTGGGGCAGGGGGCCTGAGGCCTTTCGGCCGGATCGGTCCGGGCGCGTCGGAGGGCCCGCGCCTCCGCCGGCCACGGATCGTCGGCGGTGCCGGGGAGGCCCCGTACCGCCGGACCGACGGCCCGGCGGGAGGTCAGCCGGTGGCAGAGCCACGACCACCGGGAACCCGTCGCGAGGAGCAATGTCAGTGGCCGTCGTTAACGTCTTGGGCAGACCCACTCACCAACGCCTCGAACCGGCGTGACGAAGGCTCAGGAGCCCCCCATGCAACCGACGTTCGCCGACTTCTCCGCCACGCCGGTCAGCGTGTCCAATGCCGGGATCAGGTACCGCGACTGCCATGAGGCACCGTCACACCTGGTGATGGGGGCCGACGCGAGCACCGAGCTCGACTTCGAGGTGGACGGTGCGGAGCAGATCCTCGAGGCGACGCTCAAGGTCACCGCGCTGGTCTCCAAGCTGGGCGGGTCCCCCGGACACGCGCCGGTCGACCTGCTGCTGAACGGGAAGGTGCTGACGGAGGGGCTCACCGTGCCCGGTGGCGGCGACCTGCCGCAGGACAACGTCTTCGCCGTGCCGGGCGAGCTGCTGAGGCCGGGTACCAACACGCTGGAGATACGCACGGGGGCCGACGCGCGCAGCATGCTCTGGCTCTACCGCGTCACGCTCGACTCCGTGTACGAGCGCGGCCGTTCCGAGCGCGCGATGGCCGCGGCGGCTGCCCGGGACACGGTCTTCACCTACACGACGGAGCGGCGTCTGCCGTTCACCTCGGACTGGCGGCCCGGCCCCCGGCTGCTGTTCCACGTCGACCGGGGTGAGCAGTCGCTGCCCGCCCAGCTGGGATGGCGCGGGCAGAACGGCGCGGAGTCGGCGATCAGCTTCCAGTCGAACATGTCCGACTTCCACGGCCACCACCGCGCCGCCGACGGCACTCTCGCCGAGTTCCGTGGCCGCGTCATCGGGCGCGGGGCGTTCCCGGAGGGGACCGAGGGCGTCCGTGTGCACCGCTTCCGCACCGAGGAGGGGTGGGGCGGCGGCTGGCACGACTCCGGCGAGCTGCGGATCCTGGTGGAGGACGGTTCCGGCCCCGTGGAGCGGGTGACCTGGCGTGACCAGCGGGGCAACTCCGGTGTGGCCGGGCTGAGCATCGCCACCGGGCGTTCGGGGGCGGGGGACGCGCCGGACGTGACCGCGGGGGCGACGGTCGTCGACGTCAGCGACGAGTTCGAGGAGGTCGGGGAGGTGGCGACGAATCTGCTCCGGGACTCCCGGGCGAAGTGGCTGGCCGGCTCGTGCGAAGCCACCGTGGATTTCGCGTTCGGCCGGCCCCTCGCCCTCACCGGCTACACGCTGACGACCGCCAACGACTTCCCGGACCGTGATCCCCGGGACTGGACCCTGCTCGGCTCGCAGGACGGCATCCGCTGGACGGAGCTGGACTCCCGGGCCGGGGAGAGCTTCACCGGGCGCTTCGAGAGCAGGCGTTTCCGGATCGGTGCCGCCCCGGTGGCCTACTCCCGCTACCGCCTCGACATCACCGGCAACGGGGGCGCGGGCGAGATACAGCTCTCCGGTGTGCGGTTCGCCGGAGTCACCTCGGACCACTTCAGCGGCTACTACCAGCGGCACGACGAGGGCCCCATCGGATACCGGGGCACGGCCCTCGCCACCCCGGACGACGCCGCGGAGCGCGAGCGGACGGCCCGCCTCGCCGTGGAGCTGGAGCAGGCGGCCCGCAGCCTGGCCGAGGCGGCCCGGTCCATCGGCAGGCTGGCGGACTCGGTCCGGGACCGCTGATCCGTCCGGGCACCGCTTCGGCCCGGCCGCCCGGACACCGCCCGGCGCGGCCGGCCCGGGCGGTGTCCGGAGGGCTCCGTCAGCCCTCCGGGTAGCGGCGCGGCGTCCAGACGATCTGCCGGCCGTCGCCCCGTCGCACCCAACGGGTCTGCGAGGAACCCACGATCAGGATCGTCCGCATGTCGACCTCGGCCGGATCGAGATCGGCGAGCCGCACCGTGCGCACGCTCTCCGCCGGCCCGCCGACATCACGCCCGAGCACCACGGGGGTGTCCGGGGAGCGGTGTTCCAGCAGCAGGTCCCGGGCCTTGCCGACCTGCCAGGTCCGGCTGCGGGAGCCGGGGTTGTAGAGCGCCAGGACCAGGTCGGCCGTCGCGGCGGCGCGCAGCCGCTCGGCGATGACCTCCCAGGGCTTGAGCCGGTCCGAGAGCGAGAGGGTGGCGTAGTCGTGGCCCAGCGGAGCACCCGCGCGGGCGGCTGCGGCGTTGGCCGCGGTCACCCCGGGCAGCACCCGCACCGCTATGTCCGTGTACGCGTCCTGCGAGGCCACTTCCAGCACGGCCGTCGCCATGGCGAAGACCCCCGGGTCGCCGCCGGACACGACGGCCACACGGCGTCCCCGGCGTGCCAGGTCCAGGGCGAATTCGGCGCGCTCCGACTCGACCTTGTTGTCGGAGCCGTGGCGCTGCTGCCCCGGGCGGACCGGGACCCGGTCCAGATACGTCGTGTAGCCGACGAGGTCGTCGGCGGCGGCCAGCGCCCCCCGCGTCTCGGGCGTCAGCCACAGTGGTCCCGCGGGGCCGGTGCCGACGACGACGACCTCACCGGTGCCCGGGGCCGCCGACGGTGCGGGGCGGGGCGCGTCGATCCTGCTGGGCAGCACCGCGACCGCGAAGTACGGCACCGAGTCGGCGTCCGTGTCCGCCAGGTCGCCGGTGCGCTCCCCGGCCATCGTGGCCCGCTCCACGTACCGCGCCTCGGGCAGCCGCCCGGACGCCTCGAACGCGCGGCGCACGGCGGGGAACGTACGGCCCAGCTTCATCACCACCGCGGAGTCCGTGGCCGCCAGACGTGCCGTCAGCTCCTCCTCCGGCAGCGTGCCGGGCAGGATCGTCAGCACCTCCTCGCCCTCGACGAGCGGCGTGCCGAGCCGGGCGGCGGCGGCGCTGACCGACGTGACGCCGGGGACGACCTCGGTGGCGTAACGGTGCGCGAGCCGCTTGTGCATGTGCTGGTACGAGCCGTAGAAGAGCGGGTCGCCCTCGGCGAGCACGGCGACGGTGCGTCCGGCGTCGAGGTGCACGGCGAGCCGGGCCGCGGCCTCGGTGTAGAACTCGTCCAGTGCGCCCCGGTAGCCGCCGGGGTGGTCCGTGGTCTCCGTCGTGAGGGGGTAGACCAGTGCCTCTTCGATGTGGTCGGCGCGGATGTGCTGCGCCGCGATCGAGCGGGCGATGGAACGGCCGTGGCGGGCGGAGTGGTACGCGACGACATCGGCCTCGGCGATGATCTGTACGGCCCGCACGGTCATCAGGGCCGGGTCACCGGGGCCGAGCCCGACACCGTACAGCCGCCCGGTGCCTCCGGTGCTCTGCTGCTCGCTCACGCTCACTCCTCCTCGCTGGCGATCGCGTTGAGGGCGGCGGCCGCCAGGGCGCTGCCGCCGCGCCGGCCGCGCACGATCAGGTGCTCCAGGCCGGACGTGTGGACGGCCAGGGCCTCCTTGGACTCGGCGGCCCCGATGAAGCCGACCGGCACACCGATGACGGCGGCCGGGCGGGGAGCACCGTCCTCGATCATCTCCAGCAGGCGGAAGAGCGCGGTGGGTGCGTTGCCGACGGCGACGACGGCCCCCTCCATCCGGTCGCGCCACAGCTCCAGGGCGGCGGCGCTGCGGGTGGTGCCGAGCTTCGCGGCCAGCCCGGGGACGGCCGGGTCGGACAGGGTGCAGATCACGTCGTTGTCCGCGGGCAGGCGCTTGCGGGTGACACCGCTGGCGACCATGGCCACGTCGCACAGGATCGGCGCACCGGAGCGGAGCGCCGCGCGGGCGTCGGCCACGGCGTTCGGCGAGAAGGCGAGATCGCGTACGAGATCGACCATGCCGCAGGCGTGGATCATGCGGACGGCGACCTGGCTCACGTCGGCGGGCAGCCCGGCCAGATCCGCCTCCGCGCGGATGGTGGCGAAGGACTGGCGGTAGATCGCCGGTCCGTCCTTCTCGTACTGGTGCACAGTGCTGTCGCTTTCTTTCTTCAGGGGTGCTTCGGGTACTGGGTGGTCAGGCGGTACGGGCGTCGCGTGCCGCCGCCACGGCGGCGGCGAGCGCGGCCGGGTCGTCCCGGACGGTCGCCGCCGGGGTGGTCCGGTCCCCCCGCACATGGGAGATCCGGTGTCCTGCGGGGGTGGCGACCACGTCGATCCACTCCCCGTGCGGATGGCCGCACCGGCGTTCGCACCCGGACCAGTACACAGGGAGCCGTCCCGCCGGTCCGACGGCGGCCCCCGCCTGGGCCCGTACGTCGGCCAGTGACTTCGCGCAGCCGGGCTGCCCGATGCACGCCCCGACACCGGCCCACGCGGAGCCCGGGCCGACGATCAGCCCGGCCCCGGAGAGGGCGCCGAGCAGGCCGTCCACCCGCTCGGGGACGACGCGGGAGACGACGGCGCCGCGCCACGGGGTGAGCCTCAGCTCGCCGGAGCCCGACAGGAGCCGCCACTGCTCCCGGTCCAGCCGCCCCAGCGGTACGCCGACGGAGAGCGCGACCTCGTGGCCCCGGCCCCGCACGGGCCCGGGGGCCGGGGGGCGGGCGCCGGACGGGCGGGGGTGACGGTCCGGCGCGGCGGGGATCCCGGCGTCCCGCAGGCGTCGGACGACGGCGCCGGACAGGGCGGACGCCTCGTCGTCGGGCAGGTCCTTCACCCGCCAGGCCCCGGTCGGGCGGGCCGCGTCCAGGAACGCCCCGGCGGCGAGGAGGGCGGCACGCGGGCCGTCGTCGGCCGGCAGGCGGAGGACGGCGTCCGTGGGTCCGACGCGCAGCAACGCGGTCTCGCCGGTACGGGCCAGCAGGGCGAGGTCGGCGCCGAGGGCGTCGACGTCTCCGCGGCCGTCGTCGAGCGCGAAGAGGAACCGGCCGGAGAGGTCCGCGGCGCGGTCGCTGCCGCAGACGAGCCGGTCGAGCTCGGTCAGCCACGGCCCGACGTCCGCGGACCCGAGACCGTCGAGACCGGAGAGGGGGGAGGCGACGAAGTTGCGTACCCGCTCGTGGCGTTCGGAGGGAAGGAGTCCGGCCCCGCTCAGCAGCCGGGCCAGTTCCGGACCGCAGTCCGGGGCGAGGCCGCGCAGTTGGACGTTGCCGCGCGACGTGAGATGCAACTCACCGTCGCCCAGCCGCAGTGCGGCGTCCAGGAGCGTGTCCGCCCCGGCCGCGGTCAGCACCCCGCCGGGTATGCGGACCCGCGCCAGCGCACCGTCGTCCGCACGGTGCAGACGCAGTGTCCCGGGGCAGGCGTCACCACTGCTCCGGGCACACGCGTCGCCCGGAGACCGGGGCGAACTGGAGGATGCGGACATGGCGGCGAGCATACCCACCGTGACCGTGGCACAGCCCTGCGGTCACTGTGAGCTGCAGGACATCCCGGCGGGGCCGCGCCCCATCCCGGCCCAGCCGCGTCAGGGGCCCTGGTCACACCCGCCCACCTGCGGCCTACTATGCCTAGCGGCGGTCCGTTCGGTCCGCCATCGCCAGACGGCGACATGGGAGGAAGCCCGGTGAGATTCCGGCGCGGTCCCGCCACTGTGAGCCCGGTCCACGACCGGGCGAGTCAGGAACTCCTGCCGTCCGACACCGCCCGGGGCGTGGACACCCCGAGGAAGGCCTGACCCCGCATGATCCTGCTCCTGTCGACGTCCGACACCGACCTGCTGAGCGCCCGTGCCTCCGGTGGACCTGTCGGCTTCCGGTACGCCAACCCGTCCCGGCTCCCGCTCCAGGACCTTCCCGCGCTGCTGGACGGCACCGACCTCGTCGTCGTACGTCTCCTCGGCGGCGTACGCGCCTGGCAGGACGGGCTCGACCAGGTGCTGGCGACCGGCCGCCCCGTCGTCGTGCTGACCGGTGAACAGGCCCCGGACGCCCAGCTGATGGCCGCGTCCACCGTCCCGATCGGCATCGCCGCCGAGGCGCACGCCTACCTCGCGCACGGCGGCCCGGCCAACCTGGAACAGCTCGCCCGGTTCCTCTCCGACACGGTGCTGCTCACCGGCCACGGCTTCGAGCCGCCCGCCCCGGCCCCCGCGTGGGGCCCGCTGGAGCGGAAGACCCGTGAGGGCGTCACCGGGCCCACCATCGCGGTGCTCTACTACCGCGCCCACCACATGAGCGGGAACACCGACTTCGTGGAAGCGCTCTGCGCCGCCGTGGAGGACGCCGGGGCCCGCCCCCTCCCGCTGTACGTCGCCTCGCTCCGCACCCCCGAGCCCGAGCTCATCGACGAACTCCGGGCCGCCGACGCCATCGTGACCACCGTCCTCGCCGCCGGCGGCACCAAGCCCGCCACCGCCTCCGCGGGGGGCGACGACGAGTCCTGGGACGCCGGCGCCCTCACCGGCCTCGACGTGCCCGTCCTCCAGGCGCTCTGCCTCACCAGCCCCCGCGCCGCCTGGGAGGAGAACGACGAGGGCGTCTCCCCGCTGGACGCCGCCACCCAGATCGCGGTGCCGGAGTTCGACGGCCGCCTGATCACGGTGCCGTTCTCCTTCAAGGAGATCGACGAGGACGGCCTGCCCGCCTACGTCGCCGACACCGAGCGCGCGGCCCGGGTCGCCGGAATCGCCGTACGGCACGCCCGGCTCCGCCACATCCCGGCCGCCGAGAAGCGGATCGCGCTCGTCCTGTCCGCCTACCCGACGAAGCACTCCCGCATCGGCAACGCGGTCGGTCTCGACACCCCCGCCAGCGCCGTCGCCCTGCTGCGCAGGCTCCGGGCCGAGGGTTACGACTTCGGGCCCGAGGAGGAGATCCCCGGGCTGGTCTCCGGCGACGGCGACGAGCTGATCTACGCACTGATCGAGGCCGGCGGCCACGACCAGGAGTGGCTCACCGAGGAGCAGCTGGCCCGCAACCCGGTCCGCATCCCCGCCGCCGACTACCGCCGCTGGTTCGCCACACTGCCCGCCGAGCTCCGCGAGGCCGTCGAGCACCACTGGGGCCCGGCCCCCGGCGAGATGTTCCTCGACCGGTCCCGCAACCCCGAGGGCGACATCGTGCTCGCCGCCCTGCGCCGCGGCAATCTCCTGATCCTCATCCAGCCGCCGCGCGGTTTCGGTGAGAACCCGATCGCGATCTACCACGACCCGGACCTGCCGCCCTCGCACCACTACCTGGCCGCGTACCGCTGGATCGCCGCGTCCGCCGACGACAACGGCTTCGGCGCCGACGCGATGATCCACCTCGGCAAGCACGGCAACCTGGAGTGGCTGCCCGGCAAGAACGCCGGCCTGTCCGCCGCCTGCGGCCCCGACGCGGCGCTCGGCGACCTCCCCCTCGTCTACCCGTTCCTGGTGAACGACCCGGGAGAGGGCACCCAGGCCAAGCGCCGGGTGCACGCCACCCTGGTCGACCACCTCGTGCCGCCGATGGCCCGCGCCGACAGCTACGGCGACATCGCCCGACTGGAACAACTCCTGGACGAGCACGCCCAGATCGCCGCGATGGACCCGGCCAAGCTCCCGGCGGTCCGCGCCCAGATCTGGACGCTCATCCAGGCCGCCAAGCTCGACCACGACCTGGGTCTCGAAGGCCGGCCGGAGGACGAGGGCTTCGACGAGTTCATCATGCATCTCGACGGCTGGCTCTGTGAGATCAAGGACGTCCAGATCCGCGACGGCCTGCACGTCCTGGGCAGCGCCCCGGCCGGCAAGGACCGGGTCAACCTGGTCCTGGCCGTCCTGCGCGCCCGCCAGATCTGGGGCGGCACGGCCTCGCTGCCCGGACTGCGCGAGGCGCTCGGCCTCGACGAGTCCGCCGCGACCCGCACCGCTGCCGACGAGACCGAGGAGAAGGCCCGCGCACTCGTCCAGGCGATGGACGACGCGGACTGGGACCCGGCCGCCGTCGCCGGTGTGGCCGCCGGACACCCGCAGGCCGTCGCCGACATCCTCGACTTCGCCGCCCGCGAGGTCGTGCCCCGCCTCGCCGCGACCACGGACGAGCTGGACCACGCCGTCCACGCGCTGAACGGCGGATTCGTCCCCGCAGGACCGTCCGGCTCGCCGCTCCGCGGTCTGGTGAACGTCCTGCCGACCGGACGGAACTTCTACTCCGTCGATCCGAAGGCCGTCCCGTCCCGACTCGCCTGGGAGACCGGCCAGGCCCTCGCGGACTCGCTCCTGGAGCGCTACCGCGCCGACAACGGCGACTGGCCCACCTCGGTCGGCCTGTCCCTGTGGGGCACGAGCGCCATGCGCACCGCCGGCGACGACATCGCCGAGGCCTTCGCCCTGCTCGGCGTCCGCCCCGTCTGGGACGACGCCTCGCGCCGGGTCACGGGCCTGGAGGCGATCCCGTACGAGGAGCTGGGACGCCCCCGCATCGACGTCACGCTGCGCATCTCCGGGTTCTTCCGGGACGCCTTCCCGCACACGATCGGCCTCCTCGACGACGCCGTACGCCTGGCCGCCTCGCTCGACGAGCCCGCCGAGCGGAACTTCGTCCGGGCGCACACCCAGGCCGACCTGGCCGAACACGGCGACGAGCGGCGTGCCACCACCCGCATCTTCGGCTCCCGCCCGGGGACGTACGGTGCCGGGCTGCTCCAGCTCATCGACTCCCGCGACTGGCGCACCGACGCCGACCTCGCCGAGGTCTACACGGTGTGGGGCGGCTACGCCTACGGCCGTGAGCTGGACGGACGCCCGGCCCGGGACGAGATGGAGACCGCGTACAAGCGCATCGCGGTCGCCGCGAAGAACACCGACACCCGTGAGCACGACATCGCGGACTCGGACGACTACTTCCAGTACCACGGAGGCATGGTCGCGACCGTGCGCGCGCTGAAGGGCACCGCTCCCGAGGCGTACATCGGCGACTCGACCCGCCCCGAGACGGTCCGCACCCGCACGCTGGTCGAGGAGACGTCCCGGGTCTTCCGTGCCCGGGTGGTCAACCCGAAGTGGATCGAGGCGATGCGTCGCCACGGCTACAAGGGCGCCTTCGAGCTCGCCGCCACGGTCGACTACCTGTTCGGGTACGACGCGACGACCGGCGTGGTCGCGGACTGGATGTACGACAAGCTCACCGAGACGTACGTCCTCGACCCGACGAACCGCGCGTTCCTCCAGCAGGCCAACCCCTGGGCGCTGCACGGCATCGCGGAACGCCTCCTGGAGGCCGAGTCCCGCGGCATGTGGGCCGAGCCCGACCCGGCCGTGCTGGAGGCGCTGCGCAAGGTCTTCCTGGAGACGGAAGGCGATCTGGAGGGCGAGGACTGACCGGTCGCCCGGCCCTCCGGTAAGGGGTGGAACCGGGAGGTATTGCCGCCGCGACGTCCTGGGTCCAAGCTGGTGGAATGGGTGATCGGACCGGCCCCACGCTGTCGTCCGTCCAGCAGGCCCTTCGCCTGATGGAGGCCGCGGGGGCGCACGAGGACGGTGCTCCCGCGCCGCAGCTGGCGCGGGAGGCGGGCCTGCCGCGGGACTCCGCCCTCCACCTGCTGCGCGTGCTCACGCAGGACGGTTACCTGCGGGAGCTCGACGACGGAGTGTTCGTACTGGGTGACAAGCTGTACTCCTCGCACCAGGACGTCGACGGGCACGGGCTGCTCGACCGGGTGCGACCGGTCCTGGCCTCGCTGCGGGACGAGGTGGCGTCCGCCGCCTACCTGACGTTCTACGAGGAGGGCGAGATCCGCATCGCGGAGATCGTCGACAGTCCGAAGGCGCCGCGGGTCGACCTCTGGGTGGGATTCAAGGACGCCGGGCACGCCACGGCGCTGGGCAAGTGCGTCCTGCGGGAGCTGGACCGCGAGGCCCGCGCCGAGTACTTCTCCCGGCACACGCTCGCCGATCTGACTCCGCGCACCATCACCCACCGCGAGGAGCTGGTCCGGCAGCTCGACTCGGCCCCGCCCGCCCCGGTCGTCATGGACCGGGAGGAGTACGCCCTGGGCACCGTCTGTGTGGCGGTGCCCGTGTACGGCGGCTCGCAGATGGGGTCGCTCGGCGTCTCCTTCCGGTCGGACCGGATGTACCGGACCGGCGACCTCCACCGGCGGGTGCTGGCCGCGGCCGACCGTGTGACCAGGGGACTCTGGCTCGCCGACTGAGAGCGGGCCGGACGTACGGAGTCCGGCCCCGCCCGTCCCGCGGCCGGGTCAGGCGGCCGAGGGCCGGCCGAGGGCCGGGCCCAGCAGGGTGGCGATGTCGGTGAGGATCTGCACGTAGTCCTCGTGGTCGAAGCTGAACGGCAGCGCGAACGCGACCTCGTCCACCTCCCGGAACGCCACGTGGGCGGCGAGCCGTTCGGCGATCTCGGCGGAGCTCCCGACCAGGTCGGGCGCGAACATCATGCGGGCGGGACCCTGCGGAGAGGCGGTGCGCGGCATCCGCGTCCGGGCGTACTCCTCGTACTTGGCGCGCTGTCCGGGCGTCGCGGAGTCGGTCGGGATGACGACCAGCCCGTGTGAGACGCGGGCCCGCTCCCCGTCCGGATGACGCTCGCGGAAGGCCCGGATGTGCGACAGCTGGATCTCGGCGAAGTCCTCGGACTCCTCGGCCTTCACCACACTGGAGGTCAG
This sequence comes from Streptomyces clavifer, assembly GCF_036345975.1. Classification (NCBI taxonomy): domain Bacteria; kingdom Bacillati; phylum Actinomycetota; class Actinomycetes; order Kitasatosporales; family Streptomycetaceae; genus Streptomyces; species Streptomyces clavifer. The sequence goes on from NZ_CP107793.1 coordinate 3,940,486, forward strand.
GAGGTTCATGCCCTGCTCGCCCGCCCAGCGCGCCGACCGCAGGCTCGCACCGCCGTACCACATGCGGTCCGCCAGACCGGCGGCGTGCGGCTGGACCCGGTCGGAGAAGGCCTCGAAGCCCTCCGTGCCGCTGAAGTCCGTGGCCCGCTCGCCGCGCACGAACCCCATGAGCCGCCGTACCCGCTCGTAGCTGAAGTCCTCGGCGTCGGCAGTGCCGGGGTAGAGCGCCTCCCTGACCCGGTCGTAGTGCATCGGCGGACCGACGCTGACCCCCGGGTTGAGCCGCCCCCCGGACAGGAGGTCGAGGGTCGCCAGGTCCTCGGCCAGCCGGAGCGGATTCTCCCAGCCCAGCGGGATCACCGCGGTACCCAGCTGGATGCGGCTGGTGCGCTGGGACGCCGCCGCCAGGAGGACGAGGGGCGAGGAGATTCCGTACTGCAGATGACGGTGCCGCACCCACGCGCTGTCGAAGCCCAGTCGCTCGCCCAGCTCGATGATCGAGAGCGTCGACTCGTGTCCTCGGCGCGGATCGGCCTCGTCGAACAGTCCGATGGTCAGGAAGCCCAGCTTCCGCAACGGCCTCGAAGTCGGTGGCACGGGGCTCCTCCATCGTCCGTGGCATGCCCTCCCGCACGCCTGGTCCGATTCTCGCAGGCGTCGACTGCTGCGGTCCCGGCCGGATACGTGCCGACCGGGCACGGTCGATGCGGGGCCGGTGCGGGGAGCCGCCCCACCGGCCGGGGGCCCTTGCCGAGGTCTCCGGTGGGAGCGGCGCCGGCCGCCCGTCCCTCCGGCGGTCAGCGGCGGCGCAGTGCCGGGTCGAGCAGAGACGGCGGGGTGTCGTGCTTCTCGTCCGCCGCGAGATCGACACCGGGAGCCACGATCGCGTCGATCGCGTCGAGTACGTCGGCGGAGAGCACGGTGTCGGCGGCGGCGAGCTGCGAGTCCAGGTGGGCCGGCGTACGAGGGCCGATGATCGCGCTGGTCACGGCGGGATGCGCGGTCACGAAGCCGAGCGCGAGCTGGATCATGGTCAGCCCGGCCCGGTCGGCGACGTCCGCCAGCTGCTCGACGGCGTCGAGCCTGGCCCGGTTGGCGGGCACGGACATGTCGAAGCGCTGCGGCATGAACGCCGAGCGGTTCGTGGCGACCTCCTGCCCCCTGCGGATCGCACCCGACAGCCAGCCCGAGGCCAACGGGCTCCACGCCAGCACACCGAGCCCGTACTCCTCGGTCACGGGCAGTACATGGGTCTCGACCCCGCGCTGCAGGATCGAGTAGCCGGGCTGCTCGGTGACGTAGCGGCCCAGGTGGTGCTCACGGGCGGCCCACTGCGCCTGGACGAGGCGGTACGCGGGGAAGGTCGACGAGCCGAAGTAGCGGATCTTCCCGGCGCGTTGCAGGTCCGTCAGCGCGGACAGCGTCTCCTCGTCGCTGGTGCGCGGGTCCCAGCGGTGGATCTGGTAGAGATCGACGTGATCGACACCGAGACGGCGCAGGCTGTTGTCCAGCTCGGTGACCAGCCAACGCCGGGAACTGCCCCGGTGGTTGCGCTCGTCACCCATGGGCATGGTCGCCTTCGTGGCCAGCACGAGGTCGTCGCGGCGGCCCGCGACGGCTTTGCCGACCATCTCCTCGGACTGGCCGGCGCTGTACATGTCGGCGGTGTCGATGAGGTTGATGCCGCCCTCCAGAGCGGCGTCGACGAGGGCGGTGGCCTCCTGCTGGGTGGTGCGCCCGATGGCGCCGAAGTTCATCGCGCCGAGCGCGAGGGAGCTGACCTGTACACCGGTGCGGCCCAGAGTGCGGTACTGCATGACCGTGTTCCTCCGTTGCGGGTGTGGCGTGGTAGCAATGCGTGGACTGGTCGCGGGTCCCCCGCTCCGGCATGATGAGTAAACGGAACGCCGCTCCGCAACGATACGGAGCGCTGTTCCGGTTTGGCAAGCCCGTTAGTGGAGGAAGTGGCGCGGTGAACGGCAGCGACGAGGGTGCGGGGCGTGAGCCCCGTGCCAAGCGGGCGGACGCCCGGCGCAACAAGGAGACCCTGCTCGACGCGGCCGCCGCGGTGTTCGTCGCCTCGGGCGTGGAGGCGCCGGTGCGCGACATCGCGGCGCAGGCCGGCGTCGGGATGGGCACGATCTACCGCCACTTCCCGACGCGGGCGGACCTCATCATCGCCGTCTACCGGCACCAGATCGAAGCCTGTGCCGAGGCGGGGCCGGCGCTGCTGGCGGCCGGAGTCACCCCTCATGCCGCGCTGGGGCGGTGGATCGACCTCTTCGTCGACTTCCTGGTCACCAAGCACGGTCTCGCAGCCGTCCTGCAGTCCGACGACGCCGGCTTCGACGCTCTGCACGCCCACTTCCTCGACCGCCTCGTGCCCGTGTGCACCCGACTGCTCGACGCCGCGGCCGAGGCCGGCGAGATCCGGTCGGACCTGAAGGCCTACGAGCTCATGCGCGGCGTCGGGAATCTCTGCATCGGCGACGACCGCGACCCCCACTACGACGCGCGTCGGCTGGTCGGCGTCCTGATCGCGGGACTGTACGAGGCGCGCTGAGGCGCGGCGCGGCTGGCCGCCGGGTACCGGGTGTCAGGGGCGCGACGGTCCGGCCGCCGCCGCCGCTGCCGGCCGAGGGTGCGGCGGTAGGCGCGGCCCTCCAGGCGACCGCCGGTGGGCGCGGTGGCCGGGGGCTCACCCCGGAGCGGATCGTGCCGGTCGTTCCGGGGCGCGTGCCCCGGCCCCCAGGACTCTCCCGCGGCCCTGGGAACCGAGGCCCTCGCGGCGGAGGGCGTCCGGACGGAATGACGCGGCCACAGCCCGCTGTCGACCGCTCGTACGGATCCGCCCGGTGCCGGCCCGTGACGCCGGTGCCGGCCCGTGACGCTCAGACGGTTCTCAGCCCGGGGTCGACGACGCGCAGCTGTTCCACCACGGCCGATGCCTTCTCCCTGCTGTCGCTCCGGGAGTAGGCGTTCCTGAGGCCGTGCAGCGCACGGCCCAGCGCGGAGGACCCCAGCGCGACCAGCTGGACCTCGCGGACATCCCCCCGCTCCGTGATGTAGATCTGGACTATCCAGCCCCCGAACAGGGTCTTGAGCGAGGCGTAGGCCTGGAAATCGGCATTCTCGTCGAACGGGTTGTCGTTGCCCTGGACGGTGCCGAATTCGACCTTCCGCGAGTACTGGAGCGTCGAGCTGAAGATCTTTTTGATCTGCTCGACGCCGAGGGAGGTGTGGAGGTGAAGAACATCTGCGGCCATGTGCCGTCCCCTTACTGAAATGCCGTTCCGGTCTGCTATTTGCCGTCGACCACGCGGCGGGCGCGGTTTCCGAGGGAGCTGCTTTCCCTGTAGAGGACCATGAGGAGTTTCAGGTCCTGTTCCTTGAGTGAGCCGAGGCCCAGTTTCTCGGCCTTGACGAGTGCTGCCTCGTACTGCTGCTTGGTCGCCATTTCTCTCCTGGTGTCCGAAGGCGGCGGAGCGGTCCGGTGGATGGGCGCACACGGGGGCGTACGCGTGGTGCACGTGTGGGGGACCGGACGGAGCCGGGACTGCATGCAGCGTGGCACGCGGTCGGCCGATCGAGTGCGGATGGACGGAAAGCGACCGGCCGACGGACGGAAGTTACCCGGCTCATGCCCTCATTCGACCGTTCGTTGACCATATGAGGTTCATTTGTGGGCTCTCTTCTTCCAAAGCTTGGAAGGAAACGTGCACGGCCCCGCTCGGTGATCGGCGGGCCGGCCACTTCGGACCCGGTGGGAGAGGTTCCCGAAAAGGCGTTGCGGGGAGCCGGACACCGCCCGCGTTCCCACCGGAAAGCCCCCTGGCACACGCTTTGCCGCCGTCCTCGCGGAATCGGTTGTGGGCTTTCCCGGACGGTGCCATCCTTCCGTCATGTCCGAAAGCGCACTGCCGGATCACGCTGCGATCCTGCGAGAGTTACGACTGATCCGGCGGGTCGGTGTCATGCGGCTGCGAGGGCTGCACCTGCCCGCTCTCGAACGCGCCGCTTCCGCGCCCGAGCCCTCCGGCCCCGGAACGAAGGTCGAAGCCGTGGAGCGACTGCTGCGGCTCGCGGTGGAGGCGATGGACGGCGGCAGCCTCCGGGAAGCGGCCGAGTACACGCTCGGGCTGGCCCGGGGCACCCGTGACCTGCCCTCGGCCGACCGGCGCCGCAAGGCGGCGGCCCTGTACGACATCACCGTCGACCACTTCCGCAAGCACCAGGAGTTCGCCGTGCTCGGCGAGGTCGCCGAACAGGTGATCAGGCTCTGCGGCGCACCCGCACCCGCACCCGCCGGGGTCGTCGGCTCCGCTCCCGTCCCTGCCCGCTTCGGCGCCCTGCCCCGCCAACGGCCGTTGTCCTCCGGCCACCGGAGCCTGCCGGTGTCGGTCCTCGGGCACCCTTCGACGATCACCCTGCACGTGCACCCGGTCGATCTGCTGCGGGACGTGGACGTGGTGGTCTCGCCGACCAACACCTATCTGTCCCTGCCCGAGGCCTACAAGTCCTCCGTCTCCGCCTCGCTGCGCCGCGAGGGCGCGATACGCGACAACGCCGGCGGCCTGGTCGAGGACCGGGTGCACGACGAGGTGCGGGAGTGGGTCCACCTGCACGCGGCACCCGGCCGCTCCGTCCTGCCGGGCACCGTGGTGCCCACGAGTGCCGGTGCGCTGACCGCTCAGGGGGTACGGCGCATCTACCACGCCGCGATCGCGGTGCCGCGGCCCGGGACCAACGACTACGACGTCCAGCCCGACGACGTCACCCGGGGCGCCGCGCGGGCGCTGGCCCTCCTCGCCGCGGAGCGCGAGGCGTTCGATCCGCCGCTGCGGTCCATCTGTTTCGCCCTGCTGGGGTCGGGGAGGGGCGGACTGAGCCACGAGGCGAGCCTGCGCGCGGTGTGGGCGGCGATCGAGGCCGAGCTGGCCCGGGGTGCCCGGGACGCGGTCCATCTGGTGGTGCGCCACCCGGCCCGCGCCGACCTCATCGAGCGGATGCTGGCCCCGTACGAGGACCGGAGCACCGACCGTACCGGCCGGACGGAGCCGTGCCGTGGCGGCCGCTGACGGCGGGGCGCCGCTGGACGCCCTGGCCCGCGCGGCGGCGGACTGGGACCGGCTGGAAGGCCGCCTGACCCCGGACGGCCGGGACCGCCTCGCCGCGTGTCTGACGGAGTTCCGTGCTGCCGGACCCGGTACCGCACGACGGACCGCCGCGGCCGCGTCGGCTCTGCGGCTGCTCGGCGGGGAGGCCGGGCCCGAGGGCTCCCGGCTGGCGGGGGCGCCGCCCGCGCCGCCCGGTTTCACCGCGGAGGACCTGGCCGTCCTGGTGCTCGACGGCCACCGCATGGTCGGGCCCGTACTCGGTGCCGTACGTGACCGTCTGCTCGCCGCGCCCGCGGTCCCCGCCACCGGTCCCGCGGACCCGTACGACGCCCGGCTCATCCGGCTGCGGGGCGCGGGCGGCCTGGTCACACTGCCCGCGTTCCAGTTCCGCCGCCCGCCGGACGCGTGGCCCAGTGTCCTGACCGTGAACGAGGTACTGGACGCGGCGCGCGACCCCTGGGGCGCCGCCGACTGGTGGCTCTCGCCCAACGCCTGGCTCGGGACCGCTCCGGCGTCCCTGCTCGGCGGTGACCGGGACGGCGAACTCCCGGCTGCGGCAGGCCATGTGCTGGCCTGACGGCCCGTCAGTGCGGCGCGGCCGAGCAGCCGATCCGGCCCGACTGCCCGGCATGAACCGCCGGCCGCTGAATCAGCCGAACCGTCCTGCAGAGCGACGTGACCGCTTCCGAACCGTCCCGCACCGGCCGTCGGTGCAGAGAGTGAGGTGGGACCCGTGGTGAACACCAGGCCGCCCACGGCCCTTCCGGGCACGCCCGGCACAGTGACCCTGGCTGCGGGCGTCGGCCTGTTCCGGCTGCACGCTGCCCATCGGCCCGCCGGTTCCTTCAACACGGTCCGCGCCCACCCCTTCTACGGCGGCGGGCGGTTCGACGGGACGGAGCACGACCCGTACGGGTACGTGTACGCCGGGCTGACCTCGGCATCGGCCGTCTGCGAGTCCCTGTTGCGCTCGGTGCCGTTCGACGGTGCCGCCACCGCACGGCTGGTACCGCGCAGCGCCGTGCGGGGCAGGCGGCTGTCGTTTCTGCGGCTGGCCACCGAGGTGACCCTTCTGCCGCTGCTGTCCGGACGGGACCTGGCCGCCGTCGCGCAGGACACCTGGCTCACCCAGGCCGAAGCGGCCCACTACCCGTTCACCCGGCACTGGGGGCACTGGATCCGTGAGAACACCGCCCCGTGGGCGCAGGGCTTCATATGGCCGTCCAAGCGCGAACCCGCCGATCACGTGGTGGTGCTGTTCTCGGACCGGTGTCCTGCCGGAGTGATCGAGGAGACCGGCCTGCCGCCCGTCGACTTCGAAGCACCCGAGGGCGAGGAGTGGCTCAACTCCGTGCTGGAGCCCTACCTGGCCCGGGTGGCGCCGTGACTGCCCCGGCGGGGGGCCGGCCCGGCGAGGGGGACGACGGAACGGGCGCCCCCGACGCGCTCTCCGACGACGGCACGGTCGACCCCGACGCGCTCTCCGACGACGAACTCGCTCTGGAACGCGACGAGCTGAGTGCCCTCACGATCGAGCTCGACGACGGCGACCTGTGGGAGGCGTGGGTGACCGTGGGCTGGTGGAGCTTCCTGCTCCACCGGCGCCGCGGACACGCCGAGGACCTGAGGCTTGCCGCCGACGCCCTCGACACCGCCTTCGCGCTGCCCGTTCCCGGCCCCCGGCCCGATGACGAGATGTACGTCTCGGCGCGCGAGCTGCGGGCCGATGTGGCCGTGCTCCGCAGCGACGCGGAGCCGGACGACCGGTATCTGCTCGAAGAGGCGGCGGCCCTCGTGCACGCGCTGCTGACCGGCCCCCGCCCCGCCGGCCGGACGGCCGCCGGCGACCAGGCCCTGCACGAGAACTTCGCCGACCTCTGCCTGCGCCGGTCCTACCTCCCGGACGACTGGTCCGAGGCGCCCTCGGCCGGGCTCGCGGCCCGGCACTACGCGCACGCACTGGCCGCCGCGGAGGAGGGCGGCGCCGACATCGCGTACCTCAGGGAGCGCCGTGCCACCGCCCTGCTGCGTTTCGGCCGGGGCACCGGTGACCGGGTGGTCCTCGGCACGGCACTGGAGGAGTTCGCACGGGCCGTCACCGCTGCCGGGCCGGCCGCCGGGGGGCAGCCGTCCTGGCTCTGGGAGACCGGCGTGGAGATGGTCTTCGGCCGGTGCCTGCTGTGGTTCCGCTGGCAGGACGCCACGCAGCCGGCCGAGGCCGAGCGTGAGCTGGACGTGCTGCTCGGGGCGCCGGACGCGCTCGACGTCATCCCGCCGCACTATCTGGACGTCTTCGGCCGCATCCTCCACGAGAGGGCCGCGGAACGGGACGACGGCCCGGCGCGGGACCGGGCCATCGGCCTGCTGCACCGTGCCGTCCAGGACTGGCGGCCGGACGAGGACGGTGACGTGGAGGCGGCGGCCGGGGCACTGATGCTGTTCCAGACCGCCCGCTACGTGGCCGACGCCGACCCGGACCGGCTGCGGGGAGTCGTCCTGGGCGCGCAGGTCCTGATCGACGGCGCGGCGAGCGACGAGGACACCCTGCGGCAGGCGCGTACGGCGCTCGGCATGGCGCGCGCCGAACTGGCCCGACTGGGTCTCGGCCCGGCGGACCCGCAGGCGGTGGAGGAGGCCGCACGCGCGGCCCATGAGCTGTCCGGCTCGACGACCGACGGGCGGTACCCCGGATTCGACGAGGCGTCACTGAGCGCCTCCGTGCGGGACGTGACCGGATCACAGCGCGTCGGCCAGGCCTTCGACCGGGTCTACGCCCAGTGGCTGGCGATCGAGGACGGAGAGCAGGCCGGTCTGGTCGCCGGGCAGCTCCTCCTCGACCTGCCGAAGTGGGACCCGCACGGAACCCGTGTGACCGGGGAGCAGATCGACCGGCTCTTCGGGGCCGCGATCACGGCCAGGTCCGACGCCGGCTGGCAGGTGGGTATGCACGGCATGCTCGCCGTCGTGCGGAGCAGCCGTGCCGCGGCGTCCGGGGGCCTCGGTGTGCACGAGGCCGTGGGATTCGCCGACCGGGCCGCCGAGCTGGCCGAGGAGAGCCGGCAGCGTGACGCCGCGGACTTCATGCGTGCCTTCGCGATGATGCTGCGCGGCCTGCTGTTCGGCGGCACGGACGACGTGGACGCGACCGTGGCGATCTGGCGGCGTGTCCGGGACAGCGACCTCTTCACGCCGTACCGGCGGAGCCTGTTCGACGGGCAGTTCGCCGGGCTGGAGGCGGTGCGCGCGGTGGCGCGCGGCGACCTGCCGGCCGCCGACCGGAGCATCGCCCGGATGGCCGAGGCCCATCGGTCGATGCGCGACGAGGACATCTCCCGCATCGAGATCTGGACCTTGCTCGAGCAGGCCCGTCAGTTCCGGAACGGTCTCGCCGAGACCCTCGGGGCCCCGGTGCTCGCGACTGTCGGGGGGCGGCCGGACGCTGCCGCGCTGCGTGCCGCCGCCGCACAGCTGCCGCGCGACCACCGCGCCCACGTCCTCGGTGACAACGGGATCGCCCGGGCCGCGGACGCGACCGCGGCCCGGGACCGGTACGCGCTGGCGGAGGCCACGGAGCTGCTCCGCGAGGCGGTGGAGCTGTGCGACGAGGGCGGTGACGCCTGGCTCCGTTACAGCTACGCGGTCGGCCAGACCGACTGCGTACGCGCCTTGATGGAGCAGAGCCGCGGCCCGCTCGACCGGGGCATCGCCGTGCTGGAGCGGACCCGCACGTTCCTGCCCGGACCCGAACACCGGCTCTGGGCCACCACGGGGCTCTCCCTGGGCACGGCCCATCGTCAGCGCGCCTCCCTGCGCGGTGCCACCGCCGCCGAGGACCGCCGCGCAGCGCGCCGGACCGGACTGGACGCACTGCGCGGCCACACCTGGGCGGCCCTCCTGCAGTCCGGCACGGACCACGCGGCCGAGGCGGCGTCCAGGGCGGTCGAAACCGCTCTGGACGTGGCCGGCTGGTGCCTGGAGGACGGCGCGCTCCAGGACGCGGTCCGGGCGGTCGACTCCTGCCGCGCCCTGCTGCTGCACGCGTCCGTCACCTCCCGGTCGGTCGCCGACCGGCTGGTGACGGCGGGCCGCGCGGACCTCGCCGAGCTGTGGCGGACGGCGAGCGAGCAGTCGTCCGGCACACCCGGCGGACCGGACGGACCCGACGGGGTCCCCAGCGACCTGCGCCGCCGGGTGCTGGAGGTGCTCACCGGTGCGGGCGTCGCCGGGAGGTCCGGGGCCGGCCGCCCCGGACTGCTCGACCCCCCGGAGACCGGGGAGATCGCCGCAGCGCTCAGGGCGACCGGGTCGGACGCGCTGGCCTATCTGCTGCCCGCCCGCGAGGACCGGCAGGGCTGCGCCCTGCTCGTCACCGCCGACGGCCGCACCCACCTGCTGCCGTTGCCGCTGCTGCGGGCGGACGCGGGCCCGGTCCGTGACTACCGGCCGGGGGGCGGCGGCCGGGACATGGGCCCCGTCTCCCCAGGAGGCCCCGCGGAGGCCGCGGCACCCCTGCGCAAGCAGCTCGACCGGCTGTGCGCCTGGGCCTGGTACGCGGCGACCCAGCCCCTGCTGGCAGCGCTGGGCGCCCCGGGCCGGCAGCCCGCGGTCGTCCTCGCGCCACTGGGCGTGCTCGGGGTGGTGCCCTGGCACGCCGCGTGGGAGCCCGGCCGCTCGGGTGCCCGCCGGTACGCGGTGGAGGCGGGCTCCTTCTCGTACACGGCCTCCGCGCGGATGCTCTGTGACGTGGCGTCGCGTCCGGCCGTGCCGCACACGGGCGCCGCCCTGGTCGTCGGGAATCCCACGGGCGACCTGCGCGCCGCGGGCGACGAGGCGCTCGCGGTGCACGAGGCGTTCTACCCGCAGGGCGCGTTCCGGTCCGCGGACGCCACACCGGCGGCGGTGCTCGACTGGCTGCGGCAGCCCGAGCACGCGGGCGGGGTCCTGCATCTCGCCTGCCACGGCTCGGTGGCCGAGCACCACCGGCTCAGCGCCCGCCTGTCACTCGCCGGGGGGCACCTCGCCGCGGAGAACCTGACGGAGGTGGGGGCCGGGGCGCGCGGGGCCGAGGACGGCGCCCTGGAACTGGTGGTGCTCGCCGCGTGCCGCAGCCAGGTGTCCGGCCGCGGTCCCGACGAGTCGTACAGCCTGTCCACGGCCTTCCTGGTGGCCGGGGCCAACTCGGTGGTCGGCTCCCTGTGGCCCGTCCCCGACGACGCCACGTCGGTGCTGATGTTCATGACGCACCACTTCCTGCGGCGGGCCGGCCAGTCCCCGGGAGGCGCCCTGCGCCGGGCCCAGCTGTGGATGCTGGACCCGGCGAGGGCGGTGCCGGAGGGGATGCCGAGGGTGCTCCGGCGCCGGGCGCGCGACACGGACCCCGACGACCTGTCGGCCTGGGCCGGTTTCACCCACCTCGGCCGGTGACCGGGGCCCCCGCCCCGCGGTTCAGTCCTCCGGACCGGGCACGACCGTGCGCAGCGCCAGGGTGTGGGTGGCCCACTGCCCGGTCTGCCGACGGGCAGGCCCGGCGTCGCGGTGACCAGAGGCGGGGGCGGTGAGCCGCAGCATGCCGTCGGCGGCCGTCGGCTCGAGCCGGGCTCGTCCGGCATCGGGCACCAGACGGCCCAGCTGGAAGGGCACCGTGTTGAACTCGTGCTCGGCGGCGATGAGTTTGAGCCAGTCCCGTACGTACGCACCCGGCCTGACCGGGCGGTCCGGCGGCAGACCGAGCCGTACGGGCTCGCCGTTCAGCGCGTATCCCGTACAGCCCGGTCCGATGAAGTCCGGCCGGTAGAGCCCCGGGTCCGAGGCGTAGCTGTCGGTGAGGTCGAGCAGGAGGAACCACAGCGGCACGTTCGAGTCATTGCGGATGCGGACGGTGACCCAGGGTTCGCGGAGGCGCCCCGGGCCGCCTCCGTACCGGAAGACGCGCTCCCCGTACGGCGCGTCCCCGTCGGCCGAAGGCATGCCGTGGACGTCGGACACCTCGATGCGTACCCGGCCGTCCAGCGGTGAGGACATGTGGTGCAGGTCGCGCAGCTGGTACCAGCGGGTCAGGTGGATCAGGCAGTCGACGACGTCCGACGCGTCACTCCTGTCCGACAGGGGCATGCCGGGGACCGCGACGGTCCCGTCCCGGTGGACCACGTCCGCGCGGCCGTCCCGGACCACGACGCGGAACCGGATCAGCGGTTCCGGCTCCCGGGGGTGCGCGGCCTGACCTGCCCGCAGCAGCGGAGTGGGGCCGCCGCCGGGCCCCGCGGTGGCGAGGGCGGCGCACAGCCACCCCTCCGCCCGGGGTTCGTGCGGTGCGTCGACCAGGACCCGGGCGGGCGGCAGCGCGAGGGCGGACAGCGCCACGGGATAGACCCGAGCCGTGTCCGGCGTCCAGTCGGCGGGTGTCACGAGCACCCGGTCGGGCCGTACCTCCCGGACGTGCACCAGCCCGGTGCCGGAGCCGCCCGAGGTCACGATGAAGGCGGCGGCGTCGTCCCCGGCCGGGGACGACGCCGCCCAGGCGCTCAGGCCATGGAGGCTGCCGTGGTCGACCTCCCAGCCCTCCCGGCCGTGGCGCAGGAGCTGTGGACTGGGCGCGCGGGCCGCGCCGCCGAGGAACGGCCGGTCGGCGAGCCCGCCCGCGTCGTGCGGGCTGAGCATCGGGTGCTGCAAGGAGGTCAGGAGCTGCACCCGGCAGTGCGCGGCCGCGAGGATCTCCCGCGAGGTGGCGGTGGGACCCGCCGTGGCGAGCGCTTCGAGCAGCGAGTAGCTGAACATGCCGTGCGGGCGTCCGCCGAGCTCGTCCTCCCACGCCACCTGCCCGACGGTGCTCGCGGCCAGCGTCACGTGCCCGGCGCCGTACGGCCCCGAGCCGGCCGCCTCCCTGGTGCCCGCCCCGGCGACCGGGGCGGGCGGCCGCCAGCGGGGGTCCCACTCCACGAAGCGGGCGGTGGGCCCGTTCACGTCGTCACGGGTCGACCCGCCCGAGTAGCAGCAGTCCATGACGGCGGTGGTGTGTGCGCCACGGGCGGCGACGGCCTCCAGCAGGGGCCCGAGTTCGACGTCGGCCAGCGGGCCGTCCGCGCAGACGATGGCCTGGCAGTCGCCCGTCCCCTCCTTCATCAGCTCCTCGGGGCTGCGGGCGGCGAACCTGCTCCCGTGGCCCGAGAACCAGAACAGCGCGGTGTCGCCGGGGCCGGCCTGCCCGAGATGACCGGTTATCGCGTCCCTGACCGCGGCGGTGGTGGCTTGCCCGTCAAGCAACTCGTGCAGCGAGAGGGGTGCGTCGACCCGGTTCTCCAGCCACGTGCGGGCGGCGGCGACGTCGTGCAGGCAGCCCTTCAGCGGCTGTGAGGCGACCGACGGGTGGTAGGCGTTGATGCCCACGAGGAGTACGTGGACGGTCCCCGCCGCGGGGGGCTGCGTCCTCTTGCGGTTCCGGCCTTCGGCTTCCATGGCCGGATTCTGACAGCGGGGCCCGGTGAGTCGTGGGCTCTTCTCCGGTGGTGTCCGGGGTGCGGTCCGGGGGAGAACCGGGCATTGGAGAACTTCCGCTTCCAATCCGTAGATCTGCCCACATGATTGGCATCCCATCACTACTCTCACCTTGTCTGTGACATGCGCCACAGCATGTCGTGTTCATGCATGCGGGGGGACCACCCATGGGACACATCGAGCGACCACGCCGTGCGGTACGGCCCGACACGGCCACCGGTGCCGCCCCGGCCCTGGGCGGCGGCACGCGCCGTGGCTCCGCGCCCGTAACCGCCGGAGCGCCGCTGGGCATCCGGCCCCCGCCCCTGCTGCACGCGGTGCGGCGGCTGGACGCGGGGCTCGCGGACGAGGCCCTGCGCGAGACGGCCGCATGGCTGCGTGAGCACTACACCAACGCGTACGGCACCGCACCGCTCGGCTATGTCGCCCCGTGCTTCCTGGGGCCCCCGTACGCCGACCACCTGCTCGGTCTCGACGGCTGCATTCTGGAGCACTACGCCCCGGCCGACCCGATGCCGGCTCCCTTCCCGGCCGCCCGGATGCTCGCCCGCTCCGGTGCGTACGCCTATGTCGAGGTGTACGAGGGCGGGCTCGTCCTGCCGGTCCTCGCCGACGGCACCGTCGTCCGCCCCTGACCGTCGCCGCACCCGCCGGCCGGCCCGCTCCGGAGTGTCCACCGCTCCGCCCGGTCCGGCGTCCGCGGCACACCCACCACCCCTCGGGCGCGCCTCGCGCCAGAACCTGAACGGAGGCAGGCATGACGGAGGTCGACCGCCAACTGCACAACAAAGTGGACCAGGTCGGCAACCGGGTGCTCAGACTCACCGAGAACCTGATTGCCGTATCCGACCAGGTGTCCGCCGTGGACACCGCCCAGAAGCAGACGCAGGACAGTCTGCTGGCCCTCGTCACGGAGTTCAGGAGCTTCGTCCGCTCCGCCGCACTGACCGCCAACCTGCACAGTGCCGAGACCCAGATCCTCTCGGTGGAGGAACGTCTGGAGCGGGAGTACGGCCATCTCAAGCGGGTCCGCCGTACCGCCGTCGGCATCCTCCAGGCCTTCGACGTCGGCCTCGCCACGCAGGACACCGTCCAGCAGATCAGCGAAGAGCTGATGATCGAGAGCCCCCGCTAATGGCTCGCACCCGCCCTGGTGGCGCTCGCCGCCTGGCCCCGGGACGACCGGGCACTCTGCGACAAGGCCGTGGAGGAGGCGTTCCGGCGCTCACCGGAACGCACGTCGCTGCTGTTCGCGCTGATCCTGCGCCGCCAGGGCCGCGCGGACGGCACCGTGCGCTGGCTGCGCCACTACCTGCGCGCCCAGAACCCGGACGCCCTCGGGCGCGAGTTCGCCGTCATCCTCGAATGCATCGCGCAGGGCGCCTTCGGGCCGGCCGGGCGCGACCTGATGAAGACGACGCTCGCCGGCTGGCGGGAGACCCTGATGACCGACGACGAGGCCAGGCAGGCACAGGTGCGCCGCTGGCGGGCGGAGATCGACGGTCTGCGGGGACCCGCGTCGGCGCAGTTCCCCCGGCTCTCCCGGTGCTCGCCCCAGTGGCCGGTACTGGACGAGGTGCTCCGCTGTGCGGGCGCCCACCAGGCGCTGCTGGACACCTACGCCGCGCTCCCGGAGCCGGACACACGTCTCTCCGACCGGCTGGAGGACACCGTCGACGACATCCTGGACCGGCTGGTCGGGGAGTACGACAGCGAGGAGTTGCCGTACCACCGTGAGCTGGCGCTGCACCGGGCCGTCGTCGCGGCGGGCGGGGACCGGGACGCGGCGCAGCGTGCGACGGAGGTCGGGGCGGCCTCGTACGAGGAGCGGTCGGACTACCTGAGCGTGCAGACCACGGCGGCCCTCGACCCGGCCGCCATCGGTGCGTCGGCGGCCACCCAGCGGCTGTCCGTGGCCGCCTGCGGACCATGGATCGCCGAGGCCCACGCCGGCTTCAGCCGCGACTACCGGGCCAAGGCCCCCAGCGAGGTCGAGCTGCACATCGGTGACCCGGCCGGAGTCGACGCCGGGGGCAGGAAGTGCCGGATACCGGTGTGGAAGGGCTCCTTCAACACCGAAGTCGACGCGATGGAGCGGTCCCTCGTCAGCCACTGGGAGCGGCGGATCGAACCCTTCGTGCAGACCCTGGCCTATCCGCTCCGCACCCCCCTGCTGCTGATGGCCGGTGTGGTGGTCGCGATCCTGCTGGTCCTCTCGGGCGCGAGCGTGGGCTTCGCCCTGCTCCTCGCCCTCTTCGTCGGTGGCGTGTGGGGCGTGGTGGTCTATCAGCGCTGGGACGCCGCCGACACCGCGCAGGACGACGCCCGCGAACTGCTGCACCGGCACAAGCGCGAAGCGGTGGACCAACTGCGCGGTTCTGCGGCGGAGCTGGCCGACTGGCAGCAGCGGTACCGGGCCGCCGACGCGGTGGAGGGCGCCGCCCGCACGTTCATCGCCTCACTGGCGACCACGACGCCGGCCGGCGCGCCCTTCGAAGGGCGCGTCGTGACCGGGAGCGAAGGAGGAACGGTATGAGCGACGAGCGACCCGGCGGCCGGCCACCCATGCCCGTAGGACCGCCGCCGCCCCGGGGGGCACCCGGCGCCGCCCCGTCCGGCTCGGCCCCGTCCGCCGCCCCTTCCGGTGCCGCGGCAGGATTCGGTGCCGCGGCCGTCCCGCCGGTACCGGCGGGCCTCCCCGCGGTGCCGGCGCCCTCCCCCCGGCGGGAGGCCACGCACCTCCGGCAGGGACTCCCCCCGGCCGCCGCGCCCTGGTCGGCCGGCCCGGGCACCGGACCCACCCCCGCACCCGCCACCGCCAGGATGCGCCGCATCGCCCAGGCCCTGCCCGACTGGGAGCCGCTTCCGCCGGGCGAGATCACCGTACGGCGCCCCGGAGCGGGCACATGAGCGGGCTGTGGGCGGGGGGCGGCAGCTACCAGGCGTGGGCGGACCACCTGGAGGACTGGGCCGACGGTGGTACCGCCGCCGTGCCCGATCCCCCCGCGCTCACTCAGGACGGGCTGCCCGCCGACGCCTGGCAGCGGCTCAACGTGCGGATCACCGAGGCGCTCGGCCGGCGGCTGCAGAGCTGGGCCGACGCCCTGGTCGCCGCGCTGGCGGCGGCCCCCGACGAGTTCTCCGCCGGCCGGACCCTGGCCCAGTCGCGCGACGGGCTCCGGCAGGTCCGTGCGGCGGCGTCCCACCCGAGCCTGCCGGAGGACTTCCGGAACAGGTTGCTCGCATCGGTCGACGCGCAGATCCGGCGCCTCCAGGACGACATCGAGGCGCAGCTGGACGAAGTGGCGGGGGACGGCCCCGACCCCCGGTGGCGGGAGGCCCGCCGCCGCACCGTGCGGGACAACCGCCTGACCCAGGTGCTCGCCGAGGACCCGGCGGCGGCCGCCCGCGGTGCCGCCGCCACGTGGTCCTACGACCCGGCCGCTAACGGCCGCCGCGTCATCGGGGGCTGACGGGCCCGCCGGGCGACCGGATCCCGTACGACGACGAACGAGAGCGAAGGCCCCCCATGGCGAACTACGGCGAGAGCCGGCTGGACCTGGAGAGTTACCTCACCGCGCGCGTTCCGGTGATCGGCGTGCGCACCATCGAGCAACGGCGGGCGCTCCGCCTGGTGAAGGAGGTCGCCGAGCAGCCGAAGCGCGCGGCCCAGCCCTTCTGGATCTACACCCGGGCGACCGGTCTGCGTGACCTGCGTACCAACAGCACGGTGCTCGACGACCGTTCACTGACGGGCGCCATGGACTACATGGCGGCCCAGTTCGGCGCCAGGCAGCTGGCCACCGTCATCCTGGTCGACCCGGACGGGCTGGATTCCGACACCCCGTTCACCCGCCATGTCGCCGAGCTGGCCCGCCTCGCCGACACCAACGCCGGCAGCATCGTGCTCATCACCGACAACCCGATCTGGAGCGGCCTGCAGCGACTCGGTATGAGCCTCCAGCTCGACCTGCCCGACCAGGACGAGATGTACGCGATCATCAGTGACTTCCTCACCGACCACCGCGGTGTCGTCCCCATCGCGTGGACGCAGGACGACGCCCGGCGCGCCTCGGAGTTCCTCCAGGGGGTGACCGAGGGGGAGGCGGTCAACCTGATGGCGACGATCGTGGCCAAGGGATCGGTCGAACCGGACGACGTCCTGGTCCTGGCCCGTTCGAAGGACCGGATCTTCAGTGACCTCGCCGGCCTGGAGCGGCTCAGCCTCAAGGCGGCGGACTACTCGGTCGGCGGCCTGTCCAGCCTGCGCGACTGGCTGGCCCGCAAGCACCGCCTGATGCACGCGGACCTGCGGGCCACCGGGCTGCGACCGCCCCGCGGTGTGCTCCTGGTGGGTGTCCCCGGCTGCGGCAAGTCCCTCTCGGCCAAGGCCGTGGCCCAGCAGTGGCAACTCCCCCTCTACCGGCTCGACATGGCCAGCATCCACGGCAAGTACCTGGGGGAGTCGGAGAGCCGGATGCGGGAGGCGCTCGCCACCGCGGACCGGGTGGCGCCCTGCATCCTGTGGATCGACGAGATCGAGAAGGGCCTGGCCGGCGGAAACGACCAGTCCGGCGTTCCCCAGCGCGTACTCGGGCAGTTCCTCTTCTGGCTCCAGGAGTCGGAATCCAGGGCGTTCGTCGTCGCCACCGCCAACGACGTGCGCAGCCTGCCGCCCGAGCTGCTGCGCAAGGGCCGCTTCGACGAGCTGTTCTTCGTCGACCTGCCGGACGGCCAGGACCGCAAGGAGATCATCGAGATGTACTACAGGCGCTACGTGAAGGCGGAACCGGACCCGGACCAGGTGGAGCGGCTGGTGGACATCTCCGAGGGCTTCGCGGGGGCCGACATCGAGTCCGCACTGCACGACGTTGGCGCCGAGGTGCTGCTCAACGGCGGTGCGGAGGCGCTGCACCCGACGTTCGTCCTGCAGACCTTCGCCAACACGACTCCGCTCAGCCGCACCAACCCGGAGCAGGTCGACGACATCAGGACCTGGGGCCGCGAACGCGCCGTCCCGGCCGGCCGCCAGGCCACCACCTCGTACTCCGGCGGCGCACCGTCGCGCAGGGTCGTGTTCCTGGGCGACTGAAACCGGGGCCGGGCGGCCCGCGGGCGGTGGTGGGGGCCGCCCTCCCGGACGCCCGCCGCCGTCTCGTCCGTCCCGTGGAGCTGTCGTCCGGCCGGCCCCGATGGGCCACGCGGCCCCGGTGGCAGCCGCTCAGGCGCCGCGTGCCCGGGCGGACCAGGACGGTGCCTCCCTGAGCAACCTGGCCGGCTACGCGTTCCTCGGGGGCGTCTTCTTCCTCGTCTCGGCCCTCCGCCTGGGACGTGTCCGCAGGGCGTGACCCGGCGCGTCGACGGGCGGCCGCCGCCCACCGGGACCAGGGCTTGGGCCGCTGACGGCGAAGGCCCTTGCCGCCCGGCTGCCGGGAGGCGCAACGGCGTGCTCCGGTCAGGCTATTCGGGAAACGGTCCCCGGACCGAGACGCCGCCGTCCAGCACGATCTGCTGACCGGTGACGTACCGCGCCTCGTCGGAGGCCAGGTAGACGGCCGCAGCCGCCATCTCCTCCGACGTGCCGTAGCGGCCTGCCGGGATCTCAGGGACCCATGCGTCGGAGGAGCCGGTGTTGACGGCGGTGCTGATCGCCCCACCCGCGACGACGTTCATCCGGATCCCGTCGGCCGCGTACTCGGCCGCGACGGTCCGCGCCAGGCTGTACAGGCCGGCCTTGGCAGCGCCGTAACCGGCCTGCTTCGGCGCGGCCATGAATCCGGTGACCGAGCCGATACTGACGATGTTCCCGCCCGTGCCCTGTTCCAGGAACAGCCGCAGCACGTGCCGCACCGCTCGGGCCACGTAGCGCAGGTTCAGTTCGTAGACGGTGTCCCAGTCCTCGTCGGCCATCTCGTGCAGCTTGACCGCGGGCACGAACGCCACCTGCCCACCGACCACCGTGACCAGGATGTCCAGCCCGCCGAGCCGTTCGGCCGCGCCGGTGATCAGCGCCTCGAGCTGCTCGAGGGAGCGGACGTCACCGCTCAGCGCATGGGCGACGTGTCCGGCCGCCCGTAGTTCGTCCGTCGCCTCGGCTGCCCGTGCGGCATCCACGTCGACCACCACCACGGCCGCCCCGGCGGCCGCACAGGCACGGACGATGCTCCTGCCGATCCCCGCCCCACCACCACCGATCACCAGAACCCGCTTGCCGTCGAGCCTGCTCAACCCGGCCATGCGCCCTCCCCCTCATCCAGTTGCCCAAGGCTATCGACGCGACGGCCCGATGGGGAGGAGAAGCAAGACCACGTCGGCTTCACCCCGGGCTGCGAGGTCGAGCCACGCGATCATCTTCCGGCACCGCGCGCGGCCAGGGGCGGGGCTTCGCGGTCGAGCACGAAGGCGCGCAGCGGTCGCTACGGGATTCGAGCCCGTGAGGGGTTGCCCCCCACACGCTTTCCACATGGTGTCCGGGCATCCGGGGGCGGTCACGGGCGTGCCGACCTCTGACGGAGCCGGCGACTACAGGCGGGCTGAACTGTGCTGTGCGCCTGCGAACGAGACCAGAACCGAGCACGGGCACGCGTCTATTTGCCGGCCTCCGGGCCGTACCACTGCATGGCTTGGCCGGTGATGGCGGCGATGCAATCGAAGTCGTGGTCGCGGTGCAGGAGGGTCAGGCCCTGGAGTTCCGCGGCGGCGGCAACGACGAGGTCAACAGGTCCCGCACTACGGTGCTGGCCTCGCTGGGTCAGCAGCTCCTGAACCTGCCGGGTTCGGTCGTACGCGCGGTCATCGACAGGCACCCAGCCGAACAGCAGCCGCATGTCTTCGATGCCGCGCGCACGGTCTGCGGCGGAGCGGGCGCTGTAGAAGAACTCCAGCTCGGTGACAGGGCAGGTTGCGACGAGCCCTGCCGTGGCGGCTTGATCCCAGCCGTACTGTTCGGCGTCGGAGCGGAAGAACCGGGCGAGCGCGCTGGTGTCGATCAGGAACTGTGCCGCGCTCACCGCCGGTAGTCCCTCTTGTCCTCGAACACATCCAGATCGAAGCCACCCTCGCCCGCTGTGGCCCGCAGTCGAGTGAGAGCGAGTGCCCGTCGGCGGTTCTCGAGCACCTCGCGCAGAGCGGTGTTGACCGTCTCCTTCTTGGTGCCGGTCCCCAACGCCTGAGCAACGTCGGCCAGCAGTTCGTCGTCGAGGTCGATCACTGTGCGACTCATCGAGCACCTCCGGTGATATCAACTCGTACAGCACGTATATCTCGCTGGATGTCCAGATGCCTCGAGCGAGTATCTGGCGAACGCCGCAGCAGCCGTCTACGGAGCTGCGGCAAACCACTGCTCGCCGGACTCGGGGGCGCGCTCCCTCGTGGCACGAGGTCCGCGTGCCGTGGGCGCTCTCGACGACGTCGTGGAGGGGCCGGGTGGCAGTGGCTCAGGACGCCGAGAGGGGCGGACCGGAGGGCTCCGAAGAGTGTCTCATTGAGACTACGAACGTTGAAGGGCCCCGCAGCAAGCTTGGGTTTCAGTGGTCGTCGCAACACCCCAGCTGAAGGCCAGCGCGTTCGTGTGACCGCCAGGTCGGCGGTCAGTCGGTCGCTGCGGGACGTGGGCTGCCGTGGAAGACCTGGCTGGTGTGCCAGGAACGGTGGTCGGCGGCGACGGGGCGGACGCCCGCCTGGGGCCCGATCACCGGACGGCCGGCAAGCATGACGACGTGCTCCCGGGCGGCGGCGCTGCGGCCGACGAAGCTCTGCGAGACCAGGATGCGGTGGCCCTCGCCGATACCGAGTACGCCTTTGTCGAACAGCTTGTGGTGCAGCGAGCAGAGGCACAGCCCGTTCTCGATGTCGTCCGGTCCGTCGAAGGCCCACCAGCGCACATGGGCAGCCTCGAGCCCGACCGGCACTGCCCCGATCCTTCCGTCGTAGCCGCAGAAAGCGCACTGGTACTCGTAGGCCGTCAGGACCATTTCCCGCATCCGCCGGTCCCGCTGCCTACGCGCGCTCAAAGCCGGCGCCTCGGCCTCCTCCAGCGCCAGGCCGACGGCTTCACAGAGTTCGCCGTGGAGGGAAGGCGTGAAATTGAGATCGAGCAGCACCCGTGCCATGCGGCCGAGGAGGGACGGCTCCCGCCGCAGCGCCGTACGTAGCTCCGGTGTCAGCCGCCCGGTGGCACCGGTTGCGCGCAGCTCCCTGACCCGGGTCCCGGGACTCGCCGGCCCGCGCTCGGTGCGCACCTCCCACACGCCGTCACTCACCAGGTGATGGAAGGGGTAGGCGGGCGTCGTCCGGTTGCCGGGGCCGTACTCCGTGAGCAGTCGCCCCAGGTCGTCTTCCACCGCGCTGTACAGCAGCGCGCCTTCGGAGTCCTGCTGGAACCGACTGAGCGCGTACAGGAGCAGCAATGGCTTGTGCGGAGCCCTCACCCCGCTCCGCGTCCACTGCCTCAACTGCGCGGTGCGTTCGACCCAGTCCATGGTCGGCGAGCGTAGTAGTGGCTCGTCGATACCGCGTGGCTACTTCTACGGGACTGGTCCCAGTCCGTTCATCCTGTTCGTACAGTTCCGACATGTCGAAGCCGCTGTCGCAGCGCTGCGTGCAGCTGAGCTCGACCGCGATTACGTGGGCATCATGCGCTCGCCGACCGAGTGACGCTACCCGTCGACGACTGGCTGGCTCCTGGCGAGCGAGAGCTGTCCGAGGCGTCGACTTCGATGCGCAGCCCGCGGAGGATACGAGATTCGAACTCGTGAGGGTCGGAGGTGGTCATGGGCGTCCTGACCAGCCGTGGAGCGGACTGTCCAGCGGCGTCCGGGCACGGCTGAACGTAGGTGAATGAGACCAGAACCGAGGACCACGAGGTGAGTGGTGGGCAGCCCGCCTCATTCGGCGTGCTGCTTCCCGGTCGAATTCCTACTTGTTTGATAATGTCAGTCCCATGAGCGATATTCCGTACAGCGTCGGTGAAGGGCCGGCCACCAGGGTCAGCCTCTCCCTTCCCGAGGGGACGGCGGAGGCGATCCGCCGGCGGGTCGGCAAGCGTGAGTTCTCCGCGTTCATCACCGAAGCGGTGGAGCGTGAGCTGCGCGGTCAGATCTTGGATGAGTACCTGGCCGACTACGAACGCCGTCAGGGGCCGATCTCCGAGCCCGAGCAGGAGCGGGCGCGCCGGGTCTTCGACGAGGTGTTCGCTGAGGAGGGGCAGTGGCCCGCCGCAAGCTGAGCCACGAAGGCACCCTCGTTCTCGACTGCGAGGGTCTGTCGAAGTTCGTCAGTGATCACGAGCCCGTCGTCGCACTCGTCGCCGAAGCCCGCAAGCGGGGCATGGAGGTGGTCATCAGCGCGCTCACCATCGTCGAAGCGGTGCATCGCCGGACCGACAAGGCCCGGCTCGCCTGGGTCCTGTCCGGCGTGCGGATCGTGCACATCGGCGACGAGGAGGCCAAGGCCGCCTCAGCCGTGCTGATCAACGCCGGGCTGCATGGTCACAAATACGCCATCGACGCCGCCGTGGCCGAGGCGGCGCTGCGTCAGCGCCGCCCGGTCGTCATGCTCACCTCTGATATTGACGACATGACGAAGCTCTGCGGCGACAGAGTGCGCCTCGTCGCCGTGTAGTCGACGCCCGCGACCACCCCAACGCGGATGTGAGGTCGGTCCGTACGTCCTTGTCCGTGCGTGGCGGCCGGTGGACCAGTCGGGAGCATCCAGGGCCGTGAACGGCTGCGTGGCCGGACGGCTCGTCTTCATGGTGCCGTGAGGCGCAGCAGGCGCGTGTTGGCCTCGTCCGGTGCGAAGCGACCAGGGGTGCATTCCGTGGCGGACCGAAGTCCGAGCCGCTCCAGCATGGTGTGGTGTTCCTCATGCGCAGGGCTCGGGCTCGCCGCGCTTACGGGCCGTCTCGATGCGGCCGTCCGGCGTCAACCCGGTGGTGTCCTAGGCGAGATGGGCAGTGCCCAGGGAAGCGAGAGCCCTTGCTGGTCGCGGCGCTAGTTGCGGTCCGACACTCTGTTCGCCTGCTCAGGACGCTGCGGAGATGCGAGACCCGAAACTCGTGAGGGGTTGCCCCAACACACGTCGAAGGCCCCCGCAGCGAGCCTTGGGTTCACTCGTCGAGAACGTAGCGGACGTGTGGGGCTTCCTCTCCCCGTGGCACCGGGGCAGGAGGAGGACGATGAGATCACCTTCGCCGACAGGAGATCGACAGAAACTGCCGGGCGGGTGAGGAGGGCTGGTTCGTCAGCGACGCACGGCCTATCCGAGACCTGGGCCAGCCGACCGGCGGATTCACCCTGCCGCGCATGCGTGCGCCAAGGTCAGGCAATTACACGCTGATCTTGCCCGTCGAGCGGGCTGCCGCCTCTGCGGCTCTGGGCTGTCCGCCGTGAGGGCTGGGGCCGTGCGCTGACTGCGGCCAGCTGATGCACCGGTCCGGGCGCGACACGGCCATGTTCTGCGGCGTGTGCCGTGAGGCTCTGAACAGTCGGTAGGTGCCAGCAGCTCGTTGGTGACAACTGCAACCACCAACGTCGAAGGGCCCCGCAGCAAGCTGCGGGGCCCTTCGACGTATTGCCCGGTGAGAGCAATGGCGGAGGATACGAGATTCGAACTCGTGAGGGGTTGCCCCCAACACGCTTTCCAAATGTTCGTACGGCTGTCCGGCGGAGGTCGTACCCGTCCTGACCTGCGGCGGAGCGTCCAGGGTGGCCCTGTCCGGACGGGCCCGGACAGGGGCGAATGAGACCAGAACTGAGACCAGGCGGGGCGCGAGCCGGGCGCCCACGCGCTCCACGCCGTCAGTCGGCGCTCAGAACCGTCGCCACCGCCTGGAACCACGCTCCGTACGAGAACGGCTCGGGCGGGTTGACCTCCATGCCGAGTTCCGCGGCGGCCACGGCGTAGTCGCCCTCGTCCAGCGGGAGGGCGATCAGTTCGTGGAGCTCACCGACGAGGCGGGCGACGAGCTGGGGGTCGGTGGTGGCGGCGTAGTCCGCGACCGCGGCCTCGTGGTCGGGGAACTCGTCGACGATGTCCTGCGAGAACCAGCCGCCCAGCAGCTGCGCGGTCTCCGGGAACCGTGCGTGCCACTCCCAGTGCGTCTGCGGGTTCGTGGGCGGCGGCACCTCGCCGTCCTCGATGCTCTGCTTGAGGTGGTCGGCGAGCAGGAGCAGCCAGTCGCCGATCGCGGACTGGGGGATGCCCACGTCGGGGACCGCGTAGAACTCCCCGAGGTCGATCCGCAGGCGTCCCGGGGGGTTGCGGCTGTATTCGCGCAGCTGCCGCTCCGCCTCCGCGATGGCCCAGGGCCGGGTGTGCCAGGTGTGGCGCAGATAGGCGTCCAGGGCTCGGCTGCGCCGCTCGGCGGTGTCGTCGGCGCTCTGGCCGAGGTAGGCGCGCAGGACCTGATCGAGCTCGCCGTAGCGGCGGTCGTGCTCAAGGGGCTTCATGGACACGGTCGCACTGCCTCTACGGGTAGAACGGGACGGTGGTCTGTACGACGAACCCGTACGGGCTGTCAGGCTCCCGCCGCAGGACGACGCGGGCGGCCCGGACGTCGAGCGGCTCCTGCCCGGCGAGCAGCATCGCCTCCAGCAGCACCCGCCCGACGGGCTCCTCCCGGGACGGCCAGGCGGCCTCGATGGTGAGGCGGGCCCGCGTCCCCTGGGCGAGCCAGCGGTGGATGACCTGCTCGTTGGCGGTCACCACCTGCTGGGTGGCCCACTGGGCGGTCTCCCGGTCAGGGTAGGTGGCGGATCGGGTCAGCATCGGATCATTGTCTCAATTCGCGTTGAACGACCAGAAGACCCCGACCTCGTCCGCGGACACCGCGATCAGGCCGAGATCCATCATGTAGCCGGTGAAGGGGTGGCCGCCTTCGAGGTCGCCCGCCAGGAAGTCGGGCGCGTCGCAGGTACGGGCGAGGCCGGAGGAGGTCCAGAACGCCGCCTCGGGACCGAAGCGGTCCAGCACGGTCCGGGCGTCCGCGAGCACCGCGTCGCGGTCCTCCCGCGACCGGACCGGGGAGCCCTCGAAGAACCACTCCTGCGAGAGCGAGGCGAGCAGCTCGACGGCGGCGCCGGCCGTGATCGGCCGGAGCCCGGCGCGGAGGTCCTGGGCGGCCGTCACACGGAACGGGTAGCCGGGGCAGCCGGCCTCCCAGCCCTCCTGGAACGTCTCCGAATCCAGGGCGAACCAGCCCCGCGGGTCGGCGACGGACCGCTCCATGACGGCGAGGACGTCCTCGGCCCAGTCCCCGTGCAGCCGCGGACCGCTCCTGGCGAAGACGAAGACGTCCTCCAGGAGCCGTAGCAGCGCAGCGTCCCAGGTGCTTCTGTCGAGGGGGTTCATCAGAGTCCCTACAAGGTCGGTCGGGGCGCGGGCATCGACGTGTAAATGATGTACGGCGGATCGAGGCTGGAATCGTACTTGAGGACGGTCTTGACGTAGTTGACGTCGATCGCCTTCGCATTGAGGCCGTGGTCCTTGTAGCCCGTCCCGGGGATCGTGCCCGTGGACCCGTCCTGGTTGGGCGTGGGCTGCTTGGAAACGTAGCTGCCGCTGGCCTCGCCGTTTGGCGTCTTGCTCACGAAGGCCTTGTTCTGGCCGTCCTGCGGGTTGGAGGCGAGCCAGGCGTCGATCTCCGACTGCGTCAACCGCAGGTTCTGCTCGGTGAGCCGCTGCGCGTCCGCGAGCGATGGCGGCCCGATACCAGCACGTGACGGGCGGCATCCTCGCCGACGTCGCGCAGCGGGTTGGGGGACTCATCTGGGAAGTGGCCAAGGAGCCCGACGAGACCGGCGCGGAGGGCTCCGCAGCGTCTCAATGAGACTGCAGATGAGACTACGGGCCTAGGAGAACGCCGAAGGGCCCCGCAGCAAGCTGCGGGGCCCTTCAACGTATTGCCCGGTGAGAGCAATGGCGGAGGATACGAGATTCGAACTCGTGAGGGGTTGCCCCCAACACGCTTTCCAAGCGTGCGCCCTAGGCCACTAGGCGAATCCTCCGCCGCAAACAATACAAGACGTTGGAGGGTGCTCGCGAACACGTTCCCCGGAGATCGTTCCGGACCGCTCTCCGGGAGGTGTGCGGCCGGGGAGCGGGTGGACGGCGGGGGGCCGGTATCGGCTAAGGTGGGCGTCAGCCCCTCACGTGGCGCTATCTGACTGAACTCCCCCAGGGCCGGAAGGCAGCAAGGGTAGGTTGGCTCTGGCGGGTGCGTGGGGGGCCCTTGCGTGCCCGGAGCGTGTCCGTCCCGCCCGGTGCCGTGCCCGGAGCGGGACCGGTTGTCGGTCCACCCCGATAACCTCGTAGATGTGTCGTCCCTTGCGCTGTACCGCCGCTATCGCCCCGAGTCCTTCGCCGAGGTCATCGGTCAGGAGCATGTCACTGACCCGCTGCAGCAGGCCCTGCGGAACAACCGGGTCAATCACGCGTACCTGTTCAGTGGGCCGCGCGGCTGCGGAAAGACGACCAGCGCGCGCATCCTCGCCCGCTGTCTGAACTGCGAGCAGGGGCCCACGCCGACACCGTGCGGGGAGTGCCAGTCCTGCCAGGACCTGGCGCGCAACGGGCCGGGTTCGATCGATGTGATCGAGATCGACGCCGCGTCGCACGGTGGCGTGGACGACGCCCGTGACCTGCGGGAGAAGGCGTTCTTCGGGCCCGCGTCGAGCCGGTACAAGATCTACATCATCGATGAGGCGCACATGGTCACCCCGGCAGGGTTCAACGCCCTGCTGAAGGTGGTCGAGGAGCCGCCGGAGCATCTCAAGTTCATCTTCGCGACCACGGAGCCCGAGAAGGTCATCGGCACGATCCGGTCGCGTACCCACCACTACCCGTTCCGGCTGGTTCCGCCCGGGACCCTGCGCGGGTACCTCGCCGAGGTGTGCGGCAAGGAGAACAGCTTCGTCGAGGACGGTGTGCTGCCCCTCGTCGTCCGGGCCGGTGCGGGATCCGTGCGTGACTCGATGTCCGTCATGGACCAGCTGCTGGCCGGAGCGGGCGAAGGAGGTGTGACATACGCCATGGCGACCTCGCTCCTCGGTTATACGGACGGGTCCCTGCTGGACTCCGTCGTGGACGCCTTCGCGGCGGGCGACGGGGCGGCGGCCTTCGAGGTCGTGGACCAGGTCGTCGAGCGGGGCAACGACCCGCGGCGCTTCGTCGCCGACCTGCTGGAGCGGCTGCGCGACCTGGTGATCCTGGCCGCCGTGCCGGACGCCGGGGAGAAGGGGCTGATCGACGCTCCCGCCGATGTGGTCGAGCGGATGCAGGCACAGGCGTCCGTCTTCGGCGCCGCGGAGCTGAGCCGCGCGGCCGATCTGGTCAACGAGGGGCTCACGGAGATGCGCGGAGCGACCTCGCCGCGGCTCCAGGTCGAGTTGATCTGCGCCCGGGTGCTGCTGCCTGCCGCCTTCGACGACGAGCGTTCGCTCCAGGCCCGGCTGGACCGGCTGGAGCGCGGTGCGTCCTTCGCGACCGCCGGGGCGGGCCCCGCCCTGGGATACGTGCCGGGCCCCGAGGCGCACGCGGCCGGTGCCGGGGTCGCCTCCGGGCCGCACGCAGCCCGCGCGGCGGTCGGCGCTCCCGCCGACGTGCCCCGGGGAGCCCCTGCGGCCCCGGAGGCCCCGGCTGCCGCGCCGGCGCTCCACCAGGCTCCGGTCCACCAGGAACCGGCTCACCAGGCGCCGGTCCAGCAGGCGCCGGTCCGGCAGGCTCCGACCGAAGCAGCGCCGGCCGAAGCACCCGCCTCCGCCTCCGCCCAGCGGCCAGGAGCCTGGCCCGCAGCCGGGGGACCCGGCAGTGGAGCCGCGGGCGGAGGCGAGGCGGCGCGCAGGCCCGGTGGCTGGCCGACCACGTCGGCGCCCGGCCGGACGCCGCCTCCGCAGGCCCCCGCCGCGGCTCCGATCCAGGCCGCCGCCCCCACGCCCGCCGCCGCACCCCCCGCAGGCGGGCAGGACATGGTGCAGGGCGCGGCCCAGGTGCGGAACATGTGGCCGGACATCCTGGAGGCGGTGAAGAACCGCCGCCGCTTCACCTGGATCCTGCTGAGCCAGAACGCCCAGGTCACCGGCTTCGACGGCGCCACCCTGCAGATCGGCTTCCTCAACGCGGGCGCCCGCGACACCTTCACGAGCAGCGGCAGCGAGGAGGTGCTGAAGCAGGCGCTCGCCGAGCAGTTCAACGCCAAGTGGCGGGTCGACGCCGTCGTCGACCCGTCGGGCGGCGGTGGCCAGCCCGTGCAGACCGGTGGTGGCGGCCGGCCTCCGTCCTCCGCTCCGTACCAGGCCGCGCCCGCCCCGCAGGCCCCCGCGTACGAGCCCCGGCCCGCCCCCGCACAGCAGCCCCCGCCGGCCGCACAGCAGCCCCCGGCCCAGCAGCCGGGCAGGCCCGAGCCGAGCGGGTACGACCGGAGTGCCCCCGAGCCGTCGTACGCGGTGGCGCCCGAGGACGACACCGCGGAGGCGGACGATCCGGATCTGGTCGACTCCGCGCTCTCCGGGCACGAGCTGATCGTCCGTGAGCTGGGAGCCACGGTCGTGGAGGAGTTCACCAACGAGTAGGGCGCCGGTTGCCGGGCCGCCGTCCACGGAGCGGCGCTCGTCGAGGCCGCCCCGCCCCGGCGGTTAGGCTGCACACCGTGAAGGTCCTCGTCATCGGCGGCGGCGCCCGCGAACACGCCCTGTGCCGCTCTCTTTCCCTCGACCCCGATGTCACCGCTCTGTACTGCGCCCCCGGCAACGCCGGAATCGCAGAGGTGGCCGAACTGCGCCCGGTGGACGCGCTCGACGGCGGAGCCGTCGCGCGCCTCGCGACCGAGCTGGGCGCCGAGCTGGTGGTCGTCGGCCCGGAGGCACCGCTTGTCGCCGGTGTCGCCGACGCCGTGCGCGCCGCCGGTATCCCCTGCTTCGGCCCCTCGGGCGAGGCGGCCCGGCTGGAGGGCTCCAAGGCGTTCGCCAAGGACGTCATGGCCGGTGCCAACGTCCCGACGGCCCGCAGCTACGTCTGTACGACGCCCGCCGAGATCGACGAGGCCCTGGACGCGTTCGGCGCCCCGTACGTGGTCAAGGACGACGGTCTCGCGGCCGGTAAGGGCGTCGTCGTCACCGACGACCTCGAAGCCGCCCGCGCCCACGCGCTGGCCTGCGACCGCGTGGTCATCGAGGAGTTCCTCGACGGTCCCGAGGTGAGCCTCTTCGCGATCACCGACGGCACCACGGTGCTGCCGCTGCAGCCCGCCCAGGACTTCAAGCGCGCCCTGGACGGCGACGAAGGCCCGAACACCGGCGGCATGGGCGCGTACTCCCCGCTCCCGTGGGCCGACCCGAAGCTGGTCGACGAGGTCATGCAGACCGTCCTCCAGCCGACCGTCGACGAGCTCCGCCGCCGCGGCACGCCCTTCTCGGGCCTGCTGTACGCGGGCCTCGCGATCACCTCGCGCGGTGTACGGGTCATCGAGTTCAACGCCCGGTTCGGCGACCCGGAGACCCAGGTGGTCCTGGCCCGGCTGCGGACCCCGCTGGCCGGGATCCTGCTCGGTTCCGCCAACGGCACCCTGGACGTCGTACCGCCGCTGACCTGGCACGACGACGCCGCGGTCACGGTGGTCATCGCTTCGCACAACTACCCCGCGACGCCTCGGACGGGTGACCCGATCGAGGGCCTCGCGGACGTGGTGGCCCAGGATGCGCCGCATGCGTTCGTCCTGCACGCCGGCACCCGGCAGGAGGGCGACGCGGTCGTCAGCGCCGGAGGCCGCGTGCTGTCCGTCACCGCGACCGGCAAGGACCTGGGCCAGGCCCGCGAGCGCGCCTACGCGGCTGTCGGCCGGATCCGGCTCGACGGCTCCCAGCACCGTACGGACATCGCCCGTAAGGCAGCCGAGGAGGCCTGAGGGCCGCTCGCACTCCGCCGCACCCGTGCCCGGCACCTCTCCGCGAGGTGTCGGGCACGACTGCGTGCGGCCCCTCCCGGCCCGCCCGCCCCCACCCCCGGCGCGCTCGGCCACCGGAGCCTTCCGAGCCGACCGGAACTCTCCCCAGGGCCCTCCGAGTCCACCGGACGCCCGCGCCCGTACCGCTGAACCCCTTCGGGCCGGCGCGTCAGCAGCTTTGCCCAAAGCCATTCCATCGGGTGACGACTCGGCCATCCGGATGACGCCCGCCCGGGCCCCAACTAGGGTGCGGCGCAGGCGTTCCGGCACTTGGCCCACCGGCATTGCGATGTCGGAGGCTGGTGCCACAGTGGGGGAGTGACCAACACCGTCGCGGGGGCAGAGGGGGTGACGTCCGGCCGTGTCCGCTACCGGTTCGGTTGAGGAGCTGGGTGCGCTGTCGGCGCGTGCCCGTGCCCTGGCGCTGCTGCGCATCCGCAGCAGGGCTACGGCCGTTGCCATCCTGCCCGCCGCCGCGGCCGTCGTGCTGTTCGTCGCGGAAGCACAGGGGCGGCTCGGCGGCGGTGCGTGGGACACGGCGCGCTGGGCGGTGACCGCCTGCGCGGCCGTGGTGCTGCTGCTCGCCGCGACGGTCTCCGTCGCGGTGGCGCGGGCGAGGCCCGCGATCAGCCCGACGGTGCCCCTCACCGAGAAGGCGGCCCCCGATCTCTACCGGCTGGTGCGGGACCTGGCCGACCGGCTCGACGTCCCGGCGCCGTCGGCCATAGCGCTGACCCCGGACTGCGACAGCTGGCTGGAGGACCGTACGCATCCCGCGGCCCGGCCGAGGGCGACGGAGCCGGCCGGGGGCCTGGCCGGCGGCAGGCGAGGGCGGCGGGTGCCGGCCGCGCCCGTGCTGGTCATCGGCTCGCCCTTCCTGTGGTGGATGCGGGTCGCCGAGCTGCGGGCGGTGCTCGCCCCCGTCGTCGCGGGCACGGGGCCGTCCGCGCACCCGGACATAGCCGCCGCCCGCCGCTTCGTGCGCGGCCTGGACGCCGTGGTCGCCGATGCCTCCGTGCCCGGCCAGGGGTTCCTCCGCCGCATTCCGTCGGCCTTCGCGGGGTCGGTCGCCCGGGTGCTGCTGCGCGGCTGCCGCGGTCACGCGGCCGAGATGGAGCGCTGCGTCGCCGCCGCGGCCTCGGTGCGCGCCCAGGGGGTGGACTACGGGCTGCGGATCGTCGCCCAGGAACAGGTCGGCCTCGCCTACGCGGGCTGGGACCGGCTGCTGACCCGGGTCGCGCTGCCGGCCTGGCGGATGGGCCGCTGGCCCTCCCGGCTCGACGCGGGGGTCGTCTCCGCCCTCACCGAGCTCTCCCGTCGCGACCGGCTGGCCGACGGCTTCGCCTCCCGGCTCGGGGAGCGCCCCGCCTGCGATCTCCTGGAGGAGCCCGGCGCGGCGGACGAGGCGGCCTCACTGCTGGCCGCGCGGCTCTTCCACGGCGGCCCGGCGGAAACGGGCCCCGGCTGGTCGCCGGTCGACTGGCAGCAGTATCCGGAAGAGGTCGTCGACCGCAAGTGGCGCACCGAGGCCGCCCGTCTCCACCGTGTGCTCGACACCATGGGAGTGGCCACGAACATCTCCGTGGGAGCGCAGGGTCAGGGCGGCGCACCGATCGACGGCTCCGCGGTGCCCACACTGTCCCGGGTCATCGACCACCTCGCCGCTCCGGGCGGCAACAGCGAGGAGCTCGCGGCCGGCATCGGCGCCGCCGTGGCCCGTGACGAGGCGGGGACGGCTGCCCGGCCCGGTGCGGGCGCCGAGGAGGCCCGGAGCGGCCCGGAGGGCGGGAGCGCCGCGGCGGTCGCCGCCGACCCCCTCGACGTCTGGGGGCCCGTCCCGCTCCCGCTCTTCCCGCTCCAGCCGCCCCGTACGGGCACGGAGCTCCTCGCCGACCACGTCGTGGCGATGGTCTGCTGCGCCGCCGTGGACACGGCCGGAGCGGCACCCGGCCTCGACTGGCTCGACGGCCCCGCGCTGCTGGTCGACGGCGGGCGCAGGTCGGACCTGGGCGGCCCCGTGCTCGTCCTCGTCGAGGACGGTGACGCGGAACCGCTGCGGGCCTGGCTCTCCACGGTTGGTGTCCGTGCGGACAAACCCGTGCGTCTCGTATGAACGGCCGTGCGTTCACCTGAACCACGAGATGTCCGCCGTACACCTCCAATAGCCGGAAGAATGGCCTCCGTTCACATCAATTCACGACGAACGGTGACGGAGTGCATGCGACATGTGATGTGCTGGGGGCAGGCGTCGCATCCGGCGCGGCAGAGGTGTCCGGGGGACGAGGGAGGGGAGCGGTATGGGGGCGGACCACATCCGGCGATGGGAATCGGGTGCCCTCGCGCATGCCGTGAGCGACCCCTTCGGGCAGGGCCCGCTGCCCTGGCTGCGCGGCAGCGAGAACTACTTCGACGACACCGGTCAGGTGGTCGCCTGGTACGCCGACCCCGATCTGGGGCGCGGCGGCGCGGGCGGCGGCACGAGGACCGCCGACGACGTGCGGCGGCAGATCAAGGGCTTCGCGTCACCCGGTGCGGCGGCACCCGGCGAGGCGATCGACTTCCACATCACGGTGGACCCGCCCCAGCAGTTCTCCGTCGACGTCTACCGGATCGGGCACTACGCGGGCGACGGCGCCGCCAAGATCACCACGAGCCCGCGCCTCTCCGGCATCGTCCAGCCGCCGCCGCTCACCGCCGAGCGGACCGTCTCCTGCCACCACTGGTGGCTCTCCTGGCGTCTGCAGATCCCCGCCTACTGGTCGGTCGGCGCGTACGTCGCTGTCCTCACCACCGCCGACGGATACCGTTCGCACATCCCCTTCACGGTCCGCGACGACCACCCCGCCGACCTGCTGCTCCTGCTTCCCGACATCACCTGGCAGGCGTACAACCTCTATCCGGAGGACGGTCGCACCGGCGCCAGCCTCTACCACGCCTGGGACGAGCAGGGGCGGTTGCTGGGCGAGGAGGACGCCGCCTCCACCCTCTCCTTCGACCGTCCCTACGCGGGCGCGGGCCTGCCCCTCCACGTGGGCCACGCCTACGACTTCATCCGCTGGGCCGAGCGGTACGGCTACGACCTCGCGTACGCCGACGCCCGCGATCTGCACGCGGGCCGCGTGGACCCCAGCCGTTACCGCGGCCTGGTCTTCCCCGGTCACGACGAGTACTGGTCGGTGCCCATGCGCCGTACCACCGAGCTCGCCCGCGACACGGGCACCTCGCTCGTCTTCCTCTCCGCCAACACCATGTACTGGCAGGTCGGTCTCTCGCCGTCCCCCTCCGGCGTCCCCGACCGTCTGCTCACCTGCCGCAAGCGCAGCGGCCCGGGCAAGTCCGCCCTGTGGCGCGAGGTCGACCGCGCCGAACAGCAGCTGCTCGGCATCCAGTACGCGGGCCGGGTCCCCGAACCGCACCCGCTGGTCGTGCGGAACGCCGGGCACTGGCTCTGGGAGGCCACCGGAGCGGGGGAGGGCGACGAGCTCGACGGGCTGGTCGCCGGTGAGGCCGACCGCTACTTCCCGCGGACGACGCTGCCCGAGCACGAGAACCGCATGCTGCTCGCCCACTCCCCCTACCGGGACGCCGACGGCGCGACCCGGCACCAGGAGACCTCGCTCTACCGCGCCCCGTCCGGTGCGCTCGTCTTCGCCTCGGGCACCTTCGCGTGGTCCCCGGCCCTGGACCGCCCCGGCCACGTCGACCCCCGGATCCAGCGGGCCACGGCCAATCTGCTCGACCGGATCTGCAAGCGCGACTGAGCGGGCCCGACCGCCGGCGGCGACCCCCGGCGGCGGGGCACGTTCGCATGCGGGACAATCGGACCGACTCCTGGATCAACCTACGCGGAGGCAGCGTGTCCGGTTTCGTAGAAAAGCCCGAGCCCGTGCAGGTGCCGGG
Source organism: Streptomyces clavifer (assembly GCF_036345975.1). NCBI lineage: Bacteria > Bacillati > Actinomycetota > Actinomycetes > Kitasatosporales > Streptomycetaceae > Streptomyces > Streptomyces clavifer. The sequence goes on from NZ_CP107793.1 coordinate 3,973,933, forward strand.
GCTCACCCACCTGCACACCGGCAAGGTGCGCGACCTGTACCGGAACGAGGCGGGCGACCTCGTGATGGTCGCCAGCGACCGTATGTCCGCGTACGACTGGGTCCTGCCCACGGAGATCCCGGACAAGGGGCGGGTGCTCACCCAGCTGTCGCTGTGGTGGTTCGACCAGCTCGCCGACCTCGTCCCGAACCACGTCCTGTCCACGGACCTCCCGCCCGGCGCCCCCGCCGACTGGGAGGGCCGCACACTGATCTGCCGGTCGCTGCGGATGGTCCCCGTCGAGTGCGTGGCACGCGGTTACCTCACGGGCTCCGGCCTGGTCGAGTACGAGGCGACGCGCACGGTCTGCGGCCTCGGTCTTCCCGAGGGCCTCGTCGACGGGTCCGAGCTCCCGGCGCCGATCTTCACCCCCGCCACCAAGGCGGCGGTCGGGGACCACGACGAGAACGTGTCGTACGAGGAGGTCGCCCGCGAGGTCGGCAGCGAGACGGCGGCCGTGCTGCGGCAGACGACGCTCGCCGTCTACGGCAGGGCGCGTGACATCGCTCGCGAGCGCGGGATCATCCTCGCCGACACGAAGTTCGAGTTCGGCTTCGCGCCCACGGCGGACGGCGGCGAGGAACTGATCATCGCGGACGAGGTGCTGACCCCGGACTCGTCGCGCTTCTGGCCCGCGGCCACGTGGGAGCCGGGCAGGGCGCAGCCCTCGTACGACAAGCAGTTCGTGCGGGACTGGCTGACCTCGCCGGCCTCCGGCTGGGACCGCCACAGCGAGCAGCCGCCCCCGGCCCTGCCGCAGGAGATCGTCGACGCGACCCGGGCCAAGTACCTGGACGCGTACGAGCTCCTGACCGGCACCAAGTGGCCGGCCGCGCGACAGGCGTAACGGCAGAAGGCCCCGGTCACGAGGACCGGGGCCTTCTTGCGTGGAGCGAACGACGAGGTTCGAACTCGCGACCTCAACCTTGGCAAGGTTGCGCTCTACCAGCTGAGCTACGTTCGCATGCGCCGCAGCGCGCTGCCCACTATACCCAACCTCGCTCACGGGCGAGACGCACCGCAGCGTGACGGTTCTCCGCACCGAGTTTGGAGACCGCCGCCGACAGGTAGTTGCGTACGGTGCCCTGCGACAGCGACGCCCGCTCCGCGATCTCGGCGACCGGCGCCCCGTCCGCGGCCAGTTCCAGCACCTCCGCCTCCCGCGCGGAGAGCGGTGAGTTCCCCGCGGAGATCGCGTCGGCCGCCAACTCGGGGTCCACGTAGCGGTTTCCCTCGTGCACCGTACGGATGATCTCGGCCAGCCGCCGGGCGCTGACGGTCTTCGGTACGAACGCCCTGACGCCCGCCGCGAGAGCGCGCTTCAGATGGCCCGGTCTGCCGTGACTCGTCACGATCATGGTCCGGCATCCGGGGAGCCCGGTGCGCAGCGATGTGGCGACCTTCACACCGTCCGCCCCCGGCATCTCCAGGTCGAGGACGGCGACGTCGGGCCGGTGGGCCAGCGCCATCGCGAGCGCCTCGGGCCCGGTCGCCGCCTCGGCGACGAGGACGATGTCGTCCTCCAGCGCGAGGAGGGCCGCCAGGGCGCCCCGGATCAGGTGCTCGTCGTCGGCCAGCAGGACCCGGACGGGCCGTGGTGCGGATGTCATCGTTCCTCCTGCAGGGCCGGGGCGGGTTCTCGTGGTGACGCGGGCAGCGGCACCGTCGCCGCCAGGCGGAACAGGCCGTCACCCGTCGGCCCCGCCTCCAGCGAACCGCCCAGTGAGGCCAGCCGCTCCCTCAGGCCGTTCAGTCCCGAGCCGCCGGGGCTCACGGCCGTGGCCGGCGACACCCCGTCGTTCTCCACCACCAGGCGGGCCTCACCCTCCGCGCTGCGGAGGCGGATCACGCACAGCCGGGGGTCACCGTGGCGCAGCACGTTGGTGGCGGCCTCCCGCACGACCCAGCCGAGCGCCGACTGCACCGTGGCCGGCAGCCGTTCCACGTCTCGAGGGCTGCCGCCCTCGACGGAACAGCTGATCCCCGCCGCCCGCAACACGCCCCGCGCCCCCGCCAGTTCCGTGTGCAGGTCGACCTCCCGGTAACCGCGTACGACATCGCGGACCTCCTGCTGGGAGACCCTGGCGATCCGCTGCACCTCGACCATCTGGTCCACGGCGGCGGGCTTTCCGCGCTGCGCCAACTCCACGGCCAGCTCGCTCTTCAGCGCGATCACCGCCAGATTCCGGCCCAGCACGTCGTGCATGTCCCGGCCGAAGCGCAGTCGCTCCTCGGCGACGGCCAGACGGGTCTCCACATCCTGGGCCTCGCGGAGTTTCGACATCACACCCAGCGACCATGCGGACAGTCGCACGCTCACGGTGATCAACAGGCTGCTGAAGGCCACACCGAGGAACGTGGAGAGCACGGAGGTGCCGTCCCCGCCGGTCAGTTTGACACCGACGCACAGCCCGCCGACGAGCAGCGCCTGGAACACGCCGGACACCCACACGGGCGCGACGAGGACGAACGACGTCATGAACGGCGCCACCGACGCACCGAGGGCCAGCTGCAGTTCGGGGAACTTCTCGACGCCGGTGTACGCGCTGAGTGCCAGCAGGCCGGACATGTTCGCGGCCAGCAGGACCGCTCCGAGCGCGAGCAGACGCCGGTCGGCGTCCCGACGGCCCAGATAGCTGTCCATTGTCCGGGCGACGAGGGGAATTCCCACGGCGATCTGCCCGACCGCGGCCAGAACCGTCCCGGCGATCAGCGCGAGCGGGGCACCGGACTCCCGCACCGGACGGGTCACCGTCAGCAGCACCTGGCTCAGGGTGGCCAGCCACACGAGGGAGTGCAGGCTGCCGCGCGTGTAGAGGTCGATCTTGTCGTAGCCGCTGCGCTTCTGCCAGCGCCGCATACACGCCCTCACCCACACCACAGTGTCCTGCTCCCCTCGGCCTCGTACGGTCGGTGGCGTCGCGCGTCGTCGCGCCACCACCGCTTCACAGCAAACACCGGCGGCGCGGTCGGGGCCAGGCCGGCTGCCCGCGCCGAGCCGGTCACGAACCGCCGAGCCGGCCGTGATCCGCGGCCGGGCCGGGGCACGCGGGCCCTTCGGGGAGCTCGACGGCGGACTCCCTCGGGGCTCTCGGTCACCAAGGACCCGGGCACCCCCGACAGGGCGGCGACGCGGTCGTCCGCACCGCGGGAGCGACCCGCCGCGGAGGAGCCACCAGCCGCGGAAGGGCCGACTGCCCCGCGGAAAGAGATCCAGGTCACGGCCTCGGATGTCTCCGTGTAGGGGGCATCCGCACATCGCCGCCGCATTTCACACCCTCCGCCGGTGGGGCCGGCGGGCTGAAGATCCTCGGTGGTCATGACCCGAGTCTTCCGTCGGATCACGGGCGTGGGCAGTGCGCCCTGTCATCACGGCTCATGACAAACGTCATGAGCCGGCAACGGACACGACAAAGGCCCCGGTCGATATCGACCGGGGCCTTTGAACACGAGCGGACGACCAGGTTCGAACTGGCGACCTCAACCTTGGCAAGGTTGCGCTCTACCAACTGAGCTACGTCCGCATTGCAACCACTCGGCTTTCACCGGTGGAGCGATCACTACTCTACCTGATCCACCAAGTGGTCCGGTAAGGCAGTGCAGAGCGGGTGACAGGAATTGCACACTGCGCCTTCCCCCTGGAAGGAGGATGTTCTACTACTGAACTACACCCGCACGCTGCTTCGGACCCGGCTTTTCGGCCTTGCCCTTCGGCGTGCTCCAGACTCTAGCCGACCTGCAGGGGTGTTGTGCAAGTCGGCTCCCCGGGGCGTCGTTCCGGAGGGGGCCGGGGGCCGAAGCGGAATGGATCATTCCGGGCGTGACACCCGGGCGCCCCTCAACTGGCGGCCTGGAACGCCTCGTAGACCTTCTTGGGGATCCGGCCCCGGGCGGGCACCTCCATCCGGTGCGAGCGGGCCCAGGCGCGCACGGCGGCAGGGTCGGGGGCGAGCGACGTGTGGTGGTACGACACCGGAGTCCTGCCGTGCTTGCCGGCATTTGTCTGATTTCGACCGGCCGCCACGTAGGGGGCCAGGGCCTTGCGCAGTTTCTTTGCGTTGGCGGGATTGAGGTCGATCTCGTACGACTTCCCGTCCAGGGCGAAGGTGACCGTTTCCGCCGCTTCTCCCCCGTCGATGTCGTCCGAGAGTGAAACCACTACGCGCTGAGCCACGGATATCGGTCCTTTCCTACGGCATCGCCGCGTCTGACATGCGCCGATGCCGGCCTTCCGGCTGCCAGGCGGATACGGATCGACCGGGTGTCGACTGTTCCGGGGCAATGGTGCTTTCCCCCGTAATCATTTGTACAGCGGTGGGAGCCGCATTGTGAAGCCCGGCCAATTACCTCCGCGTGTCCGCATGCAATCCGGATGAAGATTTTTCCCTGGATTTTCCCCGCATGTTGTCGCGGCCGATATCTCACCGTGATCCGGCCCGCGCGATATCTACCCGCGTAGAATTTCAGGCCAGGTAGGCTGAGTGGACCCGCGGGGATCTGGGGAACCCCTCGGAGACACAGCCGCACCACACCACCGGGAGTGCCAGTGGCACGCGTCGTAGTCGACGTCATGCTCAAGCCGGAGATCCTCGACCCGCAGGGACAGGCTGTGCAGCGCGCACTGCCCCGTCTCGGCTTCGACGGAATCGCGGACGTACGTCAGGGAAAGCGTTTCGAGCTCGAGGTCGAGGGGCCGGTCGACGCCGCGGCCCTCGCCCGTATTAACGAGATGGCCGAGACCTTCCTCGCCAACACCGTCATCGAGGACTTCACCGTCAAGATCGAGGCGGACGAGAAGGCCGAGGAGTCGAAGTGACCGCTCGTATCGGAGTCGTCACTTTCCCCGGCACGCTCGATGACCGGGACAGCCTGCGGGCCGTCCGGATCGCGGGTGCCGAACCCGTATCGCTGTGGCACCGCGACACCGACCTCCACCAGGTCGACGCGGTCGTCCTGGCGGGCGGTTTCAGTTACGGCGACTATCTGCGGGCCGGCGCCATCTCACGTTTCTCGCCGGTGATGGAAACCGTCATCGAGCAGGCGAAGGCCGGTATGCCGGTCCTCGGCATCTGCAACGGCTTCCAGATCCTGACCGAGGCGCACCTGCTGCCCGGCGCGATGCTGCGCAACAACCACCTCCACTTCATCTGCCGCGACCAGAAGCTGCGGGTGGAGAACGCGGAGACAGCCTGGACGTCGGACTACACCGCCGGCCAGGAGATCTCCGTACCCCTGAAGAACGTGGACGGCCGGTACACCGCCGACGAGCGCACGCTCGACGAGCTGGAGGCCGAGGGACGGGTCGCCTTCCGTTACTCCGACGTGAATCCGAACGGCTCGCTCCGCGACATCGCGGGCATCACCAACGCCGCGGGCAACGTCGTCGGTCTGATGCCGCACCCGGAGCACGCCGTCGAGCCGCTGATCGGCACCGGTCGCACCGACGGTCTCGGTTTCTTCACCTCGATCATCAAGAAGCTGGTCAACGCATGAGCCTGGACACGGTCGAGCACGCGGCCGAAACCCCGGACGCCGAGCAGCCCTGGAAGGACCTCGGCCTCAAGGAGGACGAGTACGCCCGGATCCGCGAGATCCTGGGCCGCCGTCCCACCGGCGCCGAGCTCGCCATGTACTCCGTGATGTGGTCCGAGCACTGCTCCTACAAGAGCAGCAAGGTCCACCTCAAGCAGTTCGGCGAGAAGGTCCCCGAGAACGACGCGATGCTCGTCGGAATCGGCGAGAACGCCGGTGTCGTCGACGTCGGGCAGGGTTACGCGGTCACCTTCAAGGTCGAGTCGCACAACCACCCCTCGTACATCGAGCCCTACCAGGGCGCGGCCACCGGCGTCGGCGGCATCGTCCGCGACATCCTGGCCATGGGTGCCCGCCCGATCGCGGTCGTCGACCCGCTGCGCTTCGGTGCGGCCGACCACCCCGACACCCGGCGGGTCCTGCCCGGCATCGTCGCGGGCATCGGCGGATACGGGAACTGCCTCGGCCTGCCGAACATCGGCGGCGAGGTCGTCTTCGACGCCTGCTACCAGGGCAACCCGCTCGTCAACGCCGGCTGTATCGGTGTGATGAAGCACGAGGACATCCACCTCGCCCAGGCCTCCGGCCCCGGCAACAAGGTGATCCTGTACGGCGCCCGCACCGGTGGCGACGGCATCGGCGGCGTCTCCGTGCTGGCCTCGGAGACCTTCGACGACACCAAGCCCACCAAGAGGCCCGCCGTCCAGGTCGGCGACCCGTTCCAGGAGAAGCTCCTCATCGAGTGCACCCTGGAGATCTTCAAGGAGAAGCTCGTCGCGGGCATCCAGGACCTCGGCGGCGCCGGGCTCTCCTGCGCCACGAGCGAGCTGGCCTCCGCGGGCTCCGGCGGTATGCGCGTCGAGCTGGACACCGTGCCGCTGCGCGACTCCTCCCTCTCGCCCGAGGAAATCCTCATGAGCGAGTCGCAGGAGCGCATGTGCGCGATCGTCGAGCCGCAGCACGTGGACCGCTTCATGGAGATCTGCGAGAAGTGGGACGTCATCGCCACCGTCATCGGTGAGGTGACCGAGGGCTCGCAGCTGGAGATCTTCTGGCACGGCGAGCAGATCGTGGACGTGCCGCCGCGGTCCGTGGCCCACGAGGGCCCGACGTACCACCGCCCGTTCGCCCGCCCTTCCTGGCAGGACGCGCTGCAGGCGGACGACGCCGGCAAGCTGGCCCGTCCGGGAGACGGCGCGGAGCTGCGCGAGCAGGTCCTCAAGCTCGTCGGCTCCCCGAACCAGGCCTCCAAGTCCTGGATCACCGACCAGTACGACCGCTTCGTGCAGGGCAACACGGTGCTCGCGATGCCCGAGGACGCGGGCATGGTCCGGATCGACGAGGAGTCGAATCTGGGCGTGGCCATGGCGACCGACGGCAACGGCCGGTACGCGAAGCTCGACCCCTACACGGGCGCACAGCTCGCGCTGGCGGAGTCGTACCGCAACGTGGCCGCGTCCGGTGCCAAGCCGCTCGCCATCTCGGACTGCCTGAACTTCGGCTCCCCCGAGGACCCGGACGTCATGTGGCAGTTCGCCGAGGCCACCCGTGGTCTCGCGGACGGCTGCCTGGAGCTCGGCACCCCGGTCACCGGCGGCAACGTGTCGCTGTACAACCAGACCGGTGAGACCGCGATCCACCCGACGCCGGTCGTGGCCGTCCTCGGTGTGATCGACGACGTCACCCGGCGCACGCCGGTCGCCTTCGCCGAAGAGGGCCAGCTGCTCTACCTGCTGGGCGACACGCACGAGGAGTTCGGCGGCTCGGCCTGGTCCGAGGTCATCCACCAGCACCTCGGTGGCATGCCGCCCAAGGTCGACCTGGGCCGCGAGAAGCTGCTCGGCGAGATCCTGATCTCGGCCTCCCGCGACGGCATGATCGACGCGGCGCACGACCTCTCCGACGGCGGCCTGATCCAGGCGGTCACCGAGTCCTGCCTGCGCGGCGGGAAGGGTGCCCGGCTGGTCGTACCGGACGGGCTCGACGCGTTCACCTTCCTGTTCTCGGAGTCGGCGGGACGCGCGGTCGTCTCGATTCCGCGCAGCGAGGAGCTCCGCTTCAACGACATGTGCGGTGCACGGGGTCTGCCCGTGGCCCGGATCGGTGTCGTGGACGGCGAGGAGATCGAGGTCCAGGGCGAGTTCAGCATCCCGCTGAGCGAGCTGAGTGAGGCTCACGAAGGGACCCTGGAGGGTCTGTTCGCCTAGATTCTGCCTGAGCCGAAGCCCCCGTCCGGGTCGACCGGACGGGGGCTTCGGCGTTCTCACCGGAAACGTGTTGGTTTATGTTACGTAATTACGTAAGGTTGTGTTCTGTGGAGCTTGAAGAACGCGTCGCCGAGCTGGAACGCCGGCTGGCGGTGCTGGAGCGGGCGGCGGACGGCGGCCCGCCGAGCCTGGGCGTCGGCGACTTCTGGGCGCTGGACGGGCTGAAGGACCAGCTCGAACAGGTCGGGGACGCCGCGGCCGACGGCGGGGTGCTGTTCACGGGCGCGGTACGGCTGCCGTCCGGCGAGCGTCACGAGTGGCAGTACGGCGCGCTCACCGCAGGGCTCCTGGGGTCCGACGAGGACCGCCCGGACTGGGCGGAAGCCGCCGAACCCCTGGCCGCGCTGGGCCATCCGGTACGGCTGCGGCTGCTCCGCGAGATCCTCGCGGGCCGGCGTACCGCTGCCGAGCTGGCCGGGCTGGACGAGACGGGCACGACCGGTCAGATCTACCACCACCTGCGTCTGCTGACCGGCGCGGGCTGGCTGCACACGACGGGCCGCGGGCGCTACGAGGTGCCCGGCCCCCGCGTCGTGCCGCTGCTGGTGGTGCTCACGGCCGCCCGGCCCTGACCGCACACGCTACGAGGGGAACGTCATGTCCGTACGCAAGGCCGCCATGATCCTGTACCGCTGCTGCTGGATCGTCTTCGTCGCTCTGGTGCTGGTCACCGCCTTCACGGAGCCGCTGGACCCGTTCGGCCTGGTGTTCCTGCCTGCCGCGGTGGCTGTCGTCATCGGCTTCGTGGTGAGCCGTTCCGGCGGTGCGGCCATGACGGATCCCCGGCCCGCGGTGGAGGTGGACCCGCCGGTGACGGGCCGCTGGACCGCGCTCAACAGCCCGGCCGACAAGGTGCCGAGCCACGGCACACACGTCTACGGGCAGACGTACGCGATCGACATCGTCGCCGAGCCGGAGGACGAGAGCCGTCCGCCCTTCCGGTGGCTGTGGCCCGTCGTCCGGCCCAACCGCGACTTCCCGGCCTTCGGTGCCCCGCTCCTGGCGGTGGCGGCCGGCACCGTCGTCCACGCGAGCGACGGGCAGCGCGATCACCTCAGCCGGAACTCGGGCCCGGCACTCGCGTACCTGCTGCTGATCGAGGCGTCGTTGCGCGACCTGGCCGGTGCGAGCGGGATCTGCGGCAACCGCGTCGTGCTCGACCTCGGCGACGGGACGTACGCCGCGTACGCGCACGTGCAGCAGGGCTCGCTCCTGGTGGAGGCGGGGGAGACCGTCCGGGCCGGGCAGCAGCTCGCCCGGTGCGGCAATTCGGGCAACTCCACCGAGCCGCACGTGCACTTCCAGCTGATGGACCGCCCGGACTTCGACACGGCCCGGGGAATCCCCTTCACCTGGCGCGGCCTCGGCATCCCGGCGAACGGCGATGCGTTCGTCGCCGACGAGGCTGTCAGCAGCGGCTGACGGGCCCGTCGGCCGTCGCGCGCGTGGTGCGTGCGGGCCCGGGGGCGGGACGGACGGCCGGTGCCGTGCGCAACAGCGTGCGGTGGGCCACCGTGTACGAGACCGGGAGCGCGGAGGCACGGGGGTGCTGTCGGACCCGCCGGTTAGTCTCACCCCCATGCCCCCGGCCAAGAAGCGCCCTCGCGCCTACGACTTCTCCAGGACCCGGACCGCCGTCCTCGCGCAGTTCGCCCAGGTGCGGGAGGTGGTCCGCACCCTGACTCCCGAACAGCTCGCGGGTCCGGCCGGACCGGGCGGGTGGACCGTACGGGACCTGGCGGAGCACCTCACCACGGTGATCGAACGGGTCAGCAGCGCTCTGGAGCTCCCGGAGCCGGCGGGCGGCCCGAAACCGCAGCTCACCCTGCTGGAGTGGCCGTTCTCCACCGCCGAGGGTGCCGGGCGCACCACCGACGGCACCCGCGCGCCCGCCGGGGAGTGGCCCGGCCTCGACTCGCTGTACGAGGAGACCGCCGCCCGGTTCGCCGCGCTGGTCCCGTCCGACGCGGGGGACCGGCTGGTGACGACCCGGGCGGGGACCATGCGGCTGGGCGACTTCCTGGTGACCCGGACCGTCGAGCTCGTCGTCCACACGGACGATCTCCACCGGGCGACCGGCATCGACATCCCGTACGACCGACAGGCGCTCGCCGCGTGCACCCGGCTGCTCGCCGACGCGCTCGCCGACCGGGCGCCGGGGGGTTCCGTCGAGGTGCGCATCCCGCCCTTCGCGGTCGTGCAGTGCATCGGCGGGCCCAAGCACACCCGGGGCACGCCGCCCAACGTCGTGGAGACGGATCCGCTCACCTGGGTCCGGCTGGCCACGGGCCGTGCGGAGTGGACGCGGGCGCTGGAGGACGCGCGGGTCAGTGCCAGTGGGGAGCGGGCCGACCTCGCCCCGCTGCTCCCTCTGACGGGCTGAGGGAACCGGATCGACGGGTCGATCCGTCCCATGGCCATGTACAAACAACGTATGGCTGTCAGTGTCCTGGCCCTCCTCACCCTCGCCGCCTGCGGTACGGAGTCGGGCTCCGGAGCGGGATCCGGAGACGGCAGCGGCACCGTGCGGACGGACCTCCCCCTCAGCGGTGTCCACTGGAGCGTGTCCTCCCTGACCGTCGGCGGGAAGAAGACCACCGCCCCCGACGGAGCCCACGTCGAGATCGACTCCGCAGGCAGGGCGAGCGGCAATCTGGGCTGCAACCGCTTCACCGCGGACGTCCGAGTCGACGGGGACACGGTCACCGTCGGACCGGACACCACCACCGGAATGGCCTGCGCAGAGGAAGTCCAGCGGTTCGAGGAGGCGTTGGGCCGCACGTTCAGCGGCGAGCTCCGGGCCGCCGTCGCGGGCGAGGACGCCGGGAGGACCCTGACCCTGACCGCGGCCGGGGGCGACTCCATCGCCCTCGCCTCCCGGCCGCCGGCCCCGCTCACCGGCACCGCCTGGAAGGTCACCGGTCTGGTGTCCGGCGACACCGCCTCCTCCCTGCCCGCCGGCACGGAGGGCACGGCGCACCTGACCCTCGGCAAGGACGGCTCCGTGGAGGGCAGCCTCGGCTGCAACTCCTTCCACGGCAAGGCGGCGGTGTCCGGCTCCACGATCACCTTCGGGCCGCTCGCCTCGACGCGGAAGATGTGCCCGGGCCCCGAGATGGCCCTGGAGCGTGAGCTGCTCGCCGTCCTCCAGGGCAGGGCGACGTACAGGATCGAGCACCGCACCCTGTCCCTCACCGCCGAGAGCGGCAAGGGACTGGACGCGTCCGCCCCGTCGGACGGGAAGTGACCGATCCGGCGCCCCCGGGGCGTCAGGAAGCCGTCGGGTACGGGAGAAGACCGGCGTTCGTCCGCTCCCACGACGCCCGCAGCTCGGCCAGCAGCTCCGGCTCGGCCGCTGCCCGGTCGGCCTGTTCCCGCTGGTCGTCGGCCAGCCGGAACAGCTGATCGGTGCCGCTCCTGCCCCGGTAGTACTTCCAGTCGCCGCGCCGCAGCGCCCGCTCCCCGCGCACCCGCCAGAACAGGTCGCGCTCCTTCGGGGCCTCGTCCCGCAGCAGGTAGCCGGCGAGGCTGGTGCCGTCCAGGGGATGTGCGGGGTCCGGGCGGGCGCCGCCGAGTTCCAGCAGGGTCGCCGTCCAGTCGGGCGAGAACACCGGCAGGTCGCTGACCTGGTTCCCGTTGATGCGGGCCGGCCAGCGCAGCACCGAGGGCACCCGGATGCCACCCTCCTGGAGCGAGCTCTTGTTGCCGGACAGCGGCCAGTTGTACGAGAACCGCTCACCCCCGTTGTCGCTCGCGAAGAAGACCAGGGTGTCCTCCTCCTGGCCCGAGCGCTTCAGTGCCTTCAGCACCTCGCCGACCGAGCGGTCCAGGTCCTCCACCATCTCCGCGTACTTCTCGACCGAGCCGCCGTCGGCGTTCCACAGGGCGCGTCCGTCGCCCGCCTTGATCCGCCGGACGATCTCGGCACTCTCCTCGGTGTCCCCGTCCGCGATCCACGGCCAGTGGGGCGTGGTGAAGTTCAGGTTGAGGAGCCACGGGCGGTCGTGGTCACGCTGTACGTACTCGCTCGCGCGCTCCGTCAGGATGCGTGTGTAGTAGCGGAGGTCCTTGTACTCGGCGTCACCCTCGTACAGGTCGTACTCGCCGCCGAGACCGAGCTTCGAGTAGTACTCCAGGGCCCCGCCGAAGTTCCCGAAGAACTCGTCCCAGCCCGAACGGGTCGGGCTGTAGTCCGGCAGGTAGCCGCAGTGCCACTTGCCGATCAGCGCGGTCGCGTAGCCGGCTCCGCGCAGCAGGGACGCCAGCGTGGGGTGGGTCGGTTCGAGGCCCACCGACGTGTCGGCGATGGGCTCGGCGAGCCCGCCCTCGGTGCGGCCCGGGTAGCGGCCCGTGTAGAGGCTGAACCGGGTGGGGGAGCAGGTGGCGGAGCCGGAGTACGCGTCCGTGAACCGCACGCCCTGGCGGGCGAGCCTGTCCAGGTTCGGGGTCCGGATGTGCGGGGCCCCGTAGGAGGAGAGGTCCGCCCAGCCGAGGTCGTCGCCGAGGATGAACAGGATGTTCGGGCGGCGCGCGTGCTTGCCGCGGTCGGCACGGAAGGGCTGCTCCCGCGCGGCTCCCGCAGCGGTCGCTTCCGCAGTGCCCGGGCCGGCAGCGGCGGCGGCCGGGATCCCCGCGGCGACGGTCGCCGCGGTGGCGCCCACGGCGGCGCCGAAGGCGCGCCGGGTCAGCGGCGAGGGGGTTACGTGAGGGGAACTGGTGTTCGATTCGTTGGCAGGCATGAGTCTCCTCGGCGGGCTTCGCGCACGGGTCCGAGAGCGGGCGCGGGACGGATGGAGGTGGCGGGGTCCCGTCAGGAGGGTGCGCACGGGGCGGCGCACCCGGCCGCGAACGGGAGAAGGGGAGGGAGCGCGGCACCCGGGAGTCGGGGCTCCGGGCGTTCCGTGATGCCCGGTCGACGCCGGGACGCGTGCGCGGTGGCCGGTGCCCGCGAGGGGCCGGGCGGCAGCGGTGCGCGGTGCTCGCCGGGGTAGCGGACAGCAGCGGCGCCCGGCGCCCCTGGTGGGGTCAGGCGCAGCGACAGATGGCGCTCGCGACGCGTCCCAGATCGACGTGGCGGCGCTCCACGAGCGTGACCGAAAGATCACCGAGGGGCTGCATGGACCAGGAGCCTGCCAACCGGCCATGCGCCTGTCAACGCCGGTCTCGTACTGCGGACGCCTGCCGCCGCTCGGGGCCCTCGAGCGAGTCCGCGACGCCCCCGGCGACGGGGATCCGGTGTGAGGCTCACCACGAAACGAGCGTTCGGTCACGCGTCGCCCCCGCGCCCCCGCCGGTTCACCGAGCGCCACGTCCGGGTGCGCCCGAGCCGGTCGCGGCCGTGGACCGCGACCGGGCGGTAACCAGGCGCGGATCCGGGCGGTAACCGCCTCGGGGGTCTCTCCGCCCCGCCCGCCCGGACAGGGTTGGTCACTCTCCGTGATCGTGCGGTGCGGTCTCCCGCGCCCCCGCGGGACCGCTCCCGCGCACGTCCGCAGGGCTCCGGCGGCCCCTGCGGTACGGCTCCCCAATTCGGACCGGTGGTCGATCTCCCCTACACTCGGTGCCGTGCCTCGTGGTGATGGACGACTCAACCACGACCTGCTCCCCGGAGAGAAAGGCCCCCAGGACGCTTGCGGCGTCTTCGGTGTCTGGGCTCCGGGCGAAGAGGTCGCCAAGCTCACCTATTTCGGACTGTATGCCCTGCAGCACCGTGGACAGGAGTCCGCGGGCATCGCAGTGAGCAACGGGTCCCAGATCCTGGTCTTCAAGGACATGGGCCTGGTCTCGCAAGTCTTCGACGAAACGTCTCTGGGATCGCTCCAGGGCCATATCGCGGTCGGCCATGCCCGCTACTCCACCACCGGTGCCTCGGTGTGGGAGAACGCGCAGCCGACGTTCCGTGCCACCGCGCACGGCTCGATCGCCCTGGGCCACAACGGCAACCTGGTCAATACGGCCCAGCTCGCCGAGATGGTCGCCGACCTCCCCCGCAGGGACGGCCGGGCCACCCAGGTCGCAGCGACCAACGACACCGACCTGGTGACCGCGCTGCTCGCCGGCCAACGGGACGGCAACGACAAGCCGCTCACCATCGAGGAGGCCGCCGCAAAGGTGCTCCCCGAGGTCAAGGGCGCCTTCTCGCTCGTCTTCATGGACGAGCACACCCTCTACGCCGCCCGCGACCCGCAGGGCATCCGTCCGCTGGTCCTCGGCCGGCTGGAGCGCGGCTGGGTGGTGGCCTCCGAGTCCGCCGCCCTGGACATCTGCGGTGCCAGCTTCGTCCGGGAGATCGAGCCGGGCGAGCTCGTCGCGATCGACGAGAACGGCCTGCGCACCTCCCGATTCGCAGAAGCGAAGCCCAAGGGCTGCGTGTTCGAGTACGTCTACCTGGCCCGCCCCGACACCGACATCGCCGGGCGCAACGTCTACCTGTCCCGGGTGGAGATGGGCCGGAAGCTGGCGGCCGAGGCTCCCGTCGAGGCCGATTTGGTCATAGCGACGCCGGAATCCGGCACCCCCGCGGCCATCGGCTACGCCGAGGCGAGCGGAATTCCGTTCGGTGCCGGACTGGTCAAGAACGCCTACGTCGGCCGGACCTTCATCCAGCCGTCCCAGACGATCCGTCAACTGGGCATCCGTCTCAAGCTGAATCCGCTCAAGGAAGTCATCAAGGGCAAGCGCCTGGTGGTCGTCGACGACTCGATCGTCCGCGGCAACACCCAGCGCGCGCTGGTCCGGATGCTCCGCGAGGCCGGCGCCGCCGAGATCCACATCCGGATCTCGTCCCCGCCGGTGAAGTGGCCCTGCTTCTTCGGCATCGACTTCGCGACCCGCGCCGAGCTGATCGCCAACGGCATGACCGTCGACGAGATCGCCACCTCCATGGGTGCCGACTCCCTCTCGTACATCTCGCTCGACGCGATGGTCGAGGCGACGACGATCGCCAAGCCGAACCTGTGCCGCGCCTGCTTCGACGGTGAATACCCGATGGAGCTCCCGGACCCGGAACTGCTCGGCAAGCAGCTGCTGGAGACCGAGCTGGCCGCCGGCCCCGCCGCGACCGCGGCGGCCGACGCGCTGCGCCGTCCGTGACCCGGACCGGCCGGCGTCCCCACCAGCCCCGTATTCCCACACGAAAGATCCCGGGCAATGTCTGAGACAACAGGTGCTTCCTACGCGGCGGCCGGCGTCGACATCGAAGCCGGTGACCGCGCCGTCGAGCTGATGAAGGAGTGGGTGAAGAAGACGAGGCGCCCCGAGGTACTGGGCGGCCTCGGCGGATTCGCCGGCCTCTTCGACGCCTCGGCGCTCAAGCGCTACGAGCGGCCGCTGCTGGCCTCCGCCACCGACGGCGTCGGCACGAAGGTCGATCTGGCCCGGCAGATGGGCGTGTACGACACCATCGGCCACGACCTCGTCGGCATGGTCGTCGACGACCTGGTGGTCTGCGGTGCCGAACCGCTCTTCATGACCGACTACATCTGTGTCGGCAAGGTGCATCCCGAGCGTGTCGCGGCCATCGTGAAGGGCATCGCCGAAGGCTGCGTCCTCGCGGGCTGCGCGCTGATCGGCGGCGAGACCGCCGAACACCCGGGCCTGCTGGGCCCCGACGACTTCGATGTGGCCGGTGCCGGTACGGGCGTCGTCGAGGCGGACCGGCTGCTGGGCCCCGAGCTCATCCGCAAGGGTGACGCCGTCATCGCGATGGCCTCGTCCGGTCTTCACTCCAACGGGTATTCGCTCGTGCGCCACGTGGTCTTCGACCGGGCCGGCTGGGCCCTGGACCGCGAGGTCGAGGAGTTCGGCAGGACGCTCGGCGAGGAGCTCCTGGAGCCCACCAGGATCTACTCCCTGGACTGCCTGGCCCTCACCCGTACGACCGAGGTGCACGGCTTCAGCCACGTCACCGGCGGTGGCCTCGCCAACAACCTGGCCCGGGTCGTCCCGGACGCGCTGCACGCCACGGTCGACCGCTCCACCTGGACGCCGGGCGCCGTGTTCGACCTCGTCGGCAAGGCCGGGCAGGTCGAGCGGCTGGAGCTGGAGAAGACGCTCAACATGGGTGTCGGCATGATCGCGATCGTGCCCGCCGACTCGGTGGACGCGGCCCTGACGACGCTGGCGGACCGGGGTGTCGACTCCTGGGTCGCAGGGGAGATCACCGACCGCGGCGACCACGCCACGGGCGCTGCCCTGACCGGCGACTACGCACGGTAGAACCGTCACGACCGTCGGTCCGGCGCCCACCGGACCGACGGCCGCCGGGGCTGCGGACCTCCGTGCCGGGACAGCACAGAACCCGGTCCGGGCAGGCCCGGACCGGGTTCATGTGTCAGCGCGAGGTCAAGCGCCGCGGCGCTGTGACGACGGACCGGACTGGCCGTCCTCGTCCGCGTCCTCGTCGTCGTTGTACAGATCCGCGTACTGTGCGTACGGGTCATCTTCCTCGTCGTCGTCCTCGAACGGTTCTGCGTTCGGTGGTTGACTCGAAGGCGATGCGCCCAGCTCATTGGCCAGACGCGAAAGGTCAGTCCCGCCGCTGCTGTACTTCAGCTGGCGGGCGACCTTGGTCTGCTTGGCCTTTGCCCGGCCGCGCCCCATGGCTCGACCCCCTCGGTGACGGGGCTCGACGGCCCCAGAGTCTTGACACGCGTTCATGTTTCAGGACGGACTCTCGGCTGAGAGACCGCGCCCGTGGCTTTAACGGTACCTGCTTCCTCGGCCATACGGTACGCCGCCCGCATCACGTGCCTCCGCGCAGGACCGCAAAGGAGCCCGTCCTCGCTGGTCAACCGCGATTTTAACCTCTTCCGGACGGCCGACCCGCCGACCGGAGTGAGTCTTGTCTCCCCGCCCCCGCGCGCGCCGCGGGGGCGGTCCGGCACCGGCCCGCAGCACAGCCCGGTGACGCACCGCCCACCTCGCGGTCACGGGTCAGCGGCGCCGCGCCTCGGCCATCCGCTGCTCGGCGATCCGGTCGGCGGCCGCGGCCGGCGGAATCCCGTCGACCTTCGCACGTGCGAATATGGCCAGCGTGGTGTCGAAGATCTTCGCGGCCTTCGCCCGGCACCGGTCGAAGTCGAAACCGTGCAGCTCATCGGCGACCTGGATCACGCCACCTGCGTTCACCACGTAGTCCGGTGCGTACAGAACCGAGCGGTCGGCAAGGTCCTTCTCGACGCCCGGGTGCGCGAGCTGGTTGTTGGCCGCGCCGCACACCACCTTCGCGGTGAGCACCGGGACCGTCTCGTCGTTCAGTGCTCCGCCGAGTGCGCACGGGGCGTAGATGTCGAGACCCTCGGTACGGATCAGCGCGTCCGTGTCCACGGCCACGGCCACCTCGGGGTACAGGTCGGTGACGCGGCGTACGGACTCCTCGCGCACGTCCGTCACGACGACCTCCGCGCCGTCGCTGAGCAGGTGTTCCACCAGGTGGTGGCCCACCTTGCCGACACCCGCGACACCGACCTTGCGGCCGCGCAGCGTCGGGTCGCCCCACAGGTGCTGGGCGGAGGCCCGCATGCCCTGGAAGACTCCGAACGCGGTGAGGACGGAGGAGTCCCCGGCGCCGCCGTTCTCGGGGGAGCGGCCGGTGGTCCAGCGGCACTCCCGGGCGACGACGTCCATGTCGGCGACGTACGTGCCGACGTCGCAGGCGGTCACGTAGCGCCCGCCCAGGGATGCCACGAACCGGCCGTAGGCCAGGAGCAGTTCCTCGGACTTGACGGTGTCCGGGTCGCCGATGATGACGGCCTTGCCGCCGCCGTGGTCGAGGCCGGCCATGGCGTTCTTGTACGACATGCCTCGCGACAGGTTCAGCGCGTCCGCGACGGCCTCCGACTCGGAGGCGTACGGATAGAAGCGGGTGCCGCCGAGGGCCGGGCCCAGGGCGGTGGAGTGGAGGGCGATGACGGCCTTGAGGCCACTGGCACGGTCCTGGCAGATCACGACCTGCTCGTGTCCTCCCTGATCCGAGTGGAACAGGGTGTGCAGTACGTCGACAGGCGCGCCGGTCACATCGGTCACTGTGGTGACTCCCAAGTAAAAAGCGGCGGAAGACCCTCCTGAAGGTGGGGAGGGTCCCCGGACCGACCGGCACGGCCGGTCCGACTGGGCAAGAGCGTAAGTCCTCGGGGCACGCAGATCTGTTCCAGTGCCGAGGATCACCCCCTGGCGGAGTACGGGCGTGACACGATTCGCCGCATGTCGGTGGTGTCTTCAGTGCTCGTCCCATACACGTCCTACCTGCGGGTGTACGAGCCGCTCGCCGCCTTCCGGGAACCCGAACGCAGTCACTGGGCGCGCTACGCGCAGCGTTCCGAGCTCCCCACGGCGCAGGACGAACTGCGCCGCTCGCTGGCGGACCTGGTGCCCACCCCGCCGGTGCCCGTCCCCGTGCACGAGAGCGCGGACGCCTTCGTGGCGGAGGTCGACGGCGTGGTGTGCGTCTGTCCGTGGCGGACCCGGATGCGCGGCTGGCTGGCCCTGGAGGAACTCGGGGGGCTGTTTCCGGCCACTGTGCTGGACGCGGTCCTCCCCCCGGTGGTGCGGGGGCAGGCGGCCGCGGACCACGAGCGCTGGGCGGAACGGAACCCGGACGCCCGGCCCTGGATCCGCACCACCGTGTGGCACGTCCCGGTGCGCTGGTTCGTGCTGTTCGACGACGAGGAACGGGAGTACGTCGCGGTGGGCACCGAGGGGTGCCGGCCCCTGCTGCGCTACCGGACGCCGATGGTGCAGGCGCGCCGCCGGCTGGCGAGGGCCCTCCGGACGCTGCGGGAGACCGTCGACGAAGGACCGCTGACCGAGGGGCTCGTGGACGTGGGGCGCTGGCTGGAGGAATTCCATCCGCGCGCCCTGGTGGAGCTGGACTACGGCGGTCTGGTGCACGCGCTGCCCGGGGAGCAGCTCGCGGCCGACCGGTCGGCCGCGGACGTGGCCGAGGGCATCGCCGCGCTGCGGGCCGGGGACGGTGACGCGGCGGGAGTCGCGTACGCGCGTCTCGCCGAGCGGTGGCGGGCGGTACGGGACAGGCAGTCCGCCAACTAGCCCGATAGCTGTGTGAAATGACACGTACCGCCGCATAGAGCAGCGATCGGCAGGGAAGAGACATCTCGTGAGGTGTCCGGCATCGGCGGATGCCGCGGGTGCCGGGCGGAGGTGGGGAGGGATGGGGCGAGAGGAACCGGCGGGCCCGGAAGGGAACTGACGGGCCGTGAACCTGAGTCCTGTGTGATGCGTGTGACAGGTGAGGCGCAAGGTCCACCGGAAGGCCTGGGACCTACGTCCTGAACCGGGCCTTTGCCTCAAGCGTGACGGATAGCACTAACGGGGCTCTTGCGCCCTTCCCTACCCCTCATGCCAAAATAGGACAAGGAGTCCGGGGAGGGCTCCGTCCGCCCAACTATGGGCGGAATGCTCAGCATTGCACGCTATGGGGGGTCTGGTGACTCCTGAGCGCTCCTGTGACTGATCGTCACTGACGCGTGACTGTCCGCTATGGCATGGTCCATCGGCTTCCGTCGCTGATGAACACCTGGGAGGGCAATTCCATCGGTTTGGCCGACGTGGCTGGACGGATGGTGTAGTTGTAGTGCCGAGGACACGCCGTTCGTCCTATAACCGACTCGGCCCGCGTCCGCCATTTCGGGCAACGCGGGTCAAGGTGCAGAATTTAGAGGAAAGAACCGAGATTTGTTCGGTTCTCCCGAGGAGGCCGCTCATGACCGCTCGCACCCCTGATGCCGAGCCGCTGCTGACCCCGGCTGAGGTTGCCACGATGTTCCGCGTGGACCCGAAGACGGTCACCCGTTGGGCCAAGGCTGGCAAGCTCACGTCCATCCGCACGCTCGGTGGACATCGCCGGTACCGCGAGGCAGAGGTCCGCGCACTGCTTGCGGGTATTCCGCAGCAGCGCAGCGAGGCCTGACACACCCCTGTCGCCGCAGCCATAACAGGGCTACCGAAGGGTCCCCCAACCCCCGGTACCCACTCATAGCTCTACACGACGGACGCCTGCCCCAACGGGCGTCATACCTGTGTAAGCGGGTGCGTCGTTCGATCGCGCTGGGCTCCGCCGAGTCCAGCGCGATCTTTTTTGTGCCCGGAGTGACTCCCGACACCTGCCCGCCGGCGCCCGAACGGGCCGACGGGTCGGTTTCCCCGGGGCCCGCGTGCGGTGTGCGCGGGCCTGTTCGGGGCTGTTCGTACGGGTCCCGGGCGTCGTGGGACGGCTCGGGCGGAACGGTCCGGGATGTACGTGCGGGGGAGTGCAATTGCACATATTAAATTCGCAAGTTGTAGGAAGTGCGTAAAGTCCCCTCTGCGCAAAACCAATTCGGTGACTCCCGTCACACCCCGGTGGCCTTGCCAACTACGAGCCTGCCACTGGCGGGAGGCGGCCGGCTGCGGCAGATGGTCAGGGGACGGGAGGACTTTCGTCCTCCTGCCGGCCCTCGTCGGCCGGTGCGGTGCCGGACGGCCCGGGTGGCGCCCCGGCGTCCCCGTCGCGGGCCCCGGTGGATTCCTCCGGGGTCGTAGGCGGATCGGGGGTGTCGTAGGCGCGCCGGGCTGCGTAGGGCGGCTGTGGGGCCGTCAGGGGCTCCATCGCGAGCCGCAGCAGGCGGTGGCAGATCGGACAGTGGCGGGTGAGGTGGCGGTAGCCGGACGCGGCCGCCAGATGGGCGCGCAGCAGCGCGCGGGTCTCGTGCCTTGCCGTGGACGCAGACATACGCGCGACCTCCCGGTGGACCCGGCCGCCCCGCGCCGAGGAAACAAGAGCGGCCTCTGTCCTACGGGTTACCCGCGTCGGACGCCGGCGTCAAGACGCACGAAAGCCCGGATCCAAGGGATCCGGGCTTTCGACTACTGCGGTCCTGACGGGATTTGAACCCGCGGCCTCCACCTTGACAGGGTGGCGAGCACTCCAAACTGCTCCACAGGACCAGAATTCGCTGCCGTTCTTTCGTTTGGCTGCGAAGACAGACTGTACAGGAGGTCTGCGGGCCAGGTCGAACTCACCCAGGGTGGCGGTGTCGTCACGACCCGGGGAGGGGTCGGATCACGGCGCCGCCGCGTCGATCGCCTTCACGATGCGCTTGTCCGAAACGGGCTGGGCGGTGCCCAGCGCGTGCGCGAAGTAGCTCACCCGCAGCTCCTCGATCATCCAGCGGATGTCCAGGACCTCCTGGGGGACGGGACGCCCCTGCGGCAGTTGCTCCAGCAGCCAGGCGTACTCGTCCTGCATCTCGTGGACCTTCTCCATGCGCGTGGTGTCGCGCTGCACGTTCGTCGGCATCTGCTGCAGCCGGCGGTCCTCGGCGACCAGGTAGCGCATCAGGTCGGGCAGCCTGCGCAGCCCGGTCATGGTGACGAACCCCGGCGGCACGAGCCGGGCGAGGTGGTCCCGTACGTCCGTGACGTTGTTGATCAGGACCAGGCTGTTCGTGGACTTCAGCCGGCGCTCGCAGGCCTGCCAGGCCGCCAGGATCTGCTGCACCTGGCCGATCGTGCGGACGGTGAGGTCCACGAGGTCCGCCCGCACCTTGTCGTACAGCTTCCGGAAGGACGCCTCGTCCCAGGCCGGGCCGCCGTGCGCGGCGATCAGCCGGTCGGCCGCCGCCGTCGCGCAGTCGTCGAAGAGCGCCTGGATCGAACCGTGCGGATTCCGGGACAGCGCCAGCTTCTGCTGGTTGGTGAGCGTGTCCGACGCGAACTTCGAGGGGTTCACGGGGATGTTCAGCAGGATCAGCTTCCGGGTGCCGCGCCACATCGCCTGCTGCTGCTCGGCCTCGGTGTCGAAGAGCCGGACGGCGACGGTCGTGCCCTGGTCGACGAGGGCCGGGTACGCCTTGACCGGCTGACCGGCCCTCCGGGTCTCGAAGATCCGGTCGAGCGTGCCGATCGTCCAGTCCGTGACGCCCGAACGCTCGATGGACTCGCCCGAGGGGCCCGCGGTGGCCGCCGCGGCCTTGGAGAGGGCCTGACGGGCCTTCGGACGCAGATGGACCTTCAGTGCCTCCAGGTCCTTGTCCTCGGCGACCTTCCGGCGCCGTTCGTCGGTGATCCGGAAGGTGATCTTCAGGTGGTCCGGGACGCGGGACAGGTCGAAGTCGTCGGCCGTGACCGGGACGCCGACCATCCGCTGCAGCTCGCGGGCGAGCGTCAGCGGCAGGGGCTCCTGGAGCGGGACGGCCCGGTCCAGGAACTTCGTCGCGTAGTTCGGTGCCGGGACGTAGTGCCGGCGGATCGGCTTGGGCAGCGAGCGGATCAGCTCGGTGACCACGTCCTCGCGCAGGCCCGGGATCTGCCAGTCGAAGCCCTCGGAGGTGACCTGGTTGAGCACCTGGAGCGGGATGTGGACCGTCACCCCGTCCGCGTCCGCACCGGGTTCGAACTGGTACGTCACGCGGAAGGTGAGCCTGCCCTGCCGCCAGGAGTCCGGATAGTCGTCCTTGGTGACGGCGGACGCCTTCTCGTTGATGAGCATCGAGCGCTCGAAGTCGAGGGCGTCCGGTTCGTCGCGGCGCTTGTGCTTCCACCAGGAGTCGAAGTGCGCCCCCGAGACGACGTGCTCCGGGATCCGCTGGTCGTAGAAGTCGAAGAGCGTCTCGTCGTCCACGAGGATGTCGCGGCGGCGCGCGCGGTGCTCCAGCTCCTCGACCTCGCCGAGGAGTTTGCGATTGTCATGGAAGAACTGGTGGTGCGTACGCCAGTCGCCCTCGACCAGGGCGTTCCGGATGAACAGATCGCGGGACGCCTCCTGGTCGATACGGCCGAAATTGATCTTGCGCTGGGCGACGATCGGTACCCCGTAGAGCGTGACCCGCTCGTACGCCATCACCGCGGCCTGGTCCTTCTCCCAGTGCGGCTCGCTGTAGGTGCGCTTCAGCAGGTGTTGGGCGATCGGTTCGATCCACTCCGGCTCCACCCTGGCGTTGACCCGCGCCCAGAGCCGGGACGTCTCGACCAGCTCGGCCGACATCACGAAACGCGGCTGCTTCTTGAACAGCGAGGACCCGGGGAAGATCGCGAACTTGGCGCTGCGGGCGCCCAGGTACTCGTTCTTCTCGGTGTCCTTCAGCCCGGTGTGCGACAGCAGCCCCGCCAGCAGCGAGGTGTGCACCGCCTGCTCGGGCACGCCCTCGTCGGGCCTGGGCTCCTCGACGGCGATGTCCATCTGCTTGGCGACCGTGCGCAGCTGGGCGTAGATGTCCTGCCACTCGCGGATGCGCAGGAAGTTGAGGTACTCCTGCTTGCACATCCGGCGGAAGCTGGAGGAGCCCCGCTCCTTCTGCTGCTCCCGGACGTAGCGCCACAGATTCAGGTACGCCAGGAAGTCGGACGTCTCGTCCTTGAAGCGGGCGTGCTGCTGGTCGGCCTGGGTCTGCTTCTCCGAGGGCCGCTCGCGCGGGTCCTGAATGGAGAGCGCCGCGGCGATGACCATGACCTCGCGGGCGCAGCCGTTCTTGTCGGCCTCGATGACCATGCGGGCCAGGCGGGGGTCCACGGGCAGCTGCGAGAGCTTGCGGCCCAGCGGGGTGAGCCGCTTCTTCGGATCCTTCTCCTCCGGGTCGAGTGCGCCGAGCTCCTGGAGCAGCTGGATGCCGTCGCGGATGTTGCGGTGGTCCGGCGGGTCGATGAAGGGGAACTTCTCGATCTCGCCGAGACCGGCCGCGGTCATCTGGAGGATGACGGAGGCGAGGTTGGTGCGCAGGATCTCGGGGTCGGTGAACTCCGGGCGGGTGACGAAGTCGTCCTCGGAGTACAGCCGGATGCAGATGCCGTCCGACGTACGGCCGCAACGGCCCTTGCGCTGGTTGGCGCTGGCCTGCGAGATCCGCTCGATCGGCAGCCGCTGGACCTTGGTGCGGTGGCTGTAGCGGGAGATGCGGGCGTTGCCCGGGTCGATCACGTACTTGATGCCGGGGACGGTCAGCGACGTCTCGGCGACGTTCGTCGCCAGGACGATCCTGCGTCCGGTGTGGCGCTGGAACACGCGGTGCTGCTCGGCGTGCGAAAGACGCGCGTAGAGGGGGAGGACCTCGGTGTGCCTGAGGTTCCGTTTGCCCAGCGCGTCCGCGGTGTCGCGGATCTCCCGCTCGCCGGAGAGGAAGACCAGGACGTCACCGGGCCCCTCCGACTGGAGCTCGTCCACGGCGTCGCAGATCGCGGTGATCTGGTCGCGGTCGGAGTCCTCGCCGGCCTCCTCCAGGAGCGGCCGGTAGCGCACCTCGACCGGGTACGTACGTCCGCTGACCTCCACGATCGGCGCCTCGCCGAAGTGCTGGGCGAAGCGCTCCGGGTCGATGGTCGCCGAGGTGATGACGACCTTGAGATCGGGGCGCCTGGGCAGCAGCCGGGCCAGGTAGCCCAGCAGGAAGTCGATGTTCAGCGACCGCTCGTGGGCCTCGTCGATGATGATCGTGTCGTAGGCGAGGAGCTCGCGGTCCGTCTGGATCTCGGCCAGCAGGATGCCGTCCGTCATCAGCTTCACGAAGGTCGCGTCCGGGTTCACCTGGTCGGTGAAGCGCACCTTCCAGCCGACGGCCTCGCCGAGCGGGGTCTTCAGCTCGTCGGCCACCCGCTCCGCGACCGTACGGGCCGCGATCCGGCGGGGCTGGGTGTGCCCGATCATGCCCCGGACGCCGCGCCCCAGCTCCATGCAGATCTTGGGGATCTGGGTGGTCTTGCCGGAGCCGGTCTCACCCGCGACGATCACGACCTGGTGGTCGCGGATCGCCTCCAGGATCTCGTCCTTCTTCTGGCTGACCGGGAGCTGTTCCGGGTACGACAGGGCGGGCACCCGCGCGGCGCGTCCTGCGAGCCGCTCGGCCGCCTTCCCGGCCTCGGCGGCGATCTCGTCCAGCACGGACTGCCGGGCTTCGGGCTTGCGGATGCGGCGGGCACCCTCGAGACGACGGCCGAGCCGGTTCGCGTCGCGGAGCGAGAGCTGCCCGAGCTGGGACTGGAGATCGGCGAAGGAAGTAGACATACGGATCCCAGGATCTCACCCGGGCGGGAGGAGTGGCGAACCATTTCACGCGGGCTCCGTCACTCGGTCCGCGCGGGCCGGTCGACGCACCCCCGCACGACCCGGTCACCGAGCGGGCGCGAGGGATCACAGGACGTACCATTCCGGACGGCTGAGTCCGTGCTGAGGGTGTAGACGGACCCGCCTCCCCTCCTCCCCTTCCCGCAGGACCGGACGCACGAGCACGGAGTGCCGCATGCCCACGCCCACCCGCCCCACATCCAGGAAACCGCTCGTGTTCGGCCTCGTCGTCGTCCTCGCCGCAGGCGTCCTGGGCTTCGTCTCCTACCGGGCGACCGCCCCCGACGGCTCGGGTTCCGGCACCTCCGTCGTCGAAACGACCGCGGAACCGGACGCCGACACGTACGCGGAGCTCGCCGGGCTCGCCCGGCGCGACCCGGGCGACAAGCTGGCCCTCGGCCGTGCCGACGCCCCCGTCGTCCTGATCGAGTACGCCGATTTCACGTGCGGCTACTGCGGCACGTTCGCCCGGGAGACCGAACCCGAGCTGATCGAGAAGTACGTCGACGACGGCACCCTGCGCATCGAATGGCGCAACTTCCCGATCTTCGGCAAGGAGTCCGAGGCTGCCGCCCGCGCCTCCTGGGCTGCCGGTCAGCAGGACCGCTTCTGGGCCTTCCACCGGGCCGCCTACGCCGAGGGGGGCAAGGGGAAGGGCTTCGGCGCGGACCGGCTCAGGGCCCTCGCCCGGCAGGCCGGCGTCAAGGACCTCGACCGCTTCGTCCGCGACACGGACGGCGCAGCGGCCGCGGAAGCGGTCGCCGAGGACCAGGAGCAGGCGTACGGCATCGGTGCCACGTCCACCCCGTCGTTCCTCATCAACGGCCGTCCCGTCGCCGGAGCGCAGCCGACGGCAGTCTTCACCCGGGCCATCGAGGCCGCGGCGGCGGACGCCGCGATCGTGGGCAGCGCCGGGGACCCCGCCGAATGACCCAGGACATCGGATACTTCGCAGCCCTGCTCGGCGGGCTGCTCGCCCTGGTCAGCCCGTGCAGCGCCCTGCTCCTCCCGGCCTTCTTCGCGTACTCCGTCGACTCCGTCTCACGGCTCCTGGCCCGCACCGGCATCTTCTACGCCGGTCTCGCCACCACCCTCGTCCCGCTCGGCGCCGCGGGCTCGTACGCCGGACGGCTCTTCTACGGGCACCGGGACGCACTCGTCCTCGGCGCGGGCTGGCTGATCATCGGGCTCGGCCTCGCGCAGATCGTGGGCCTGGGCTTCGCCTCCCGCCGGATCGTCGCCCTCAGCGGCCGGATCCGCCCCACGACCGCCCTCTCGGTGTACGCCCTGGGCGCGGTGTACGGGCTCGCCGGCTTCTGCGCCGGGCCGATCCTGGGCAGCGTCCTCACGGTCGCCGCCGTCAGCGGAAGTCCCGTCTACGGCGGTCTGCTGCTCGCCGTCTACGCGCTGGGCATGGCCCTGCCGCTGTTCGTGCTCGCACTGCTCTGGGAGCGTTTCGACCTCGGACGGCGGGCCTGGCTGCGCGGGAGGACCCTGCGCGCCGGCCGCTTCCGACTGCACAGCACGTCCCTGCTCTCCGGCCTCTTCTTCATCGGGCTCGGGGTGGTCTTCCTCAGGTACGACGGGACGACCACTCTGCCCGGACTGCTGGACGCCGACGCCGCGTTCGCCGTGGAGCAGTGGGCCCAGGGCGTCGGCCGGCGCGTGCCCGACGCCCTCGCGCTGGGGGCCGTGGCGGCGGTGGCGCTGCTGATCGTCGCTGTGCAGGTGTGGCGGCGGCGCACCGGACGGAGGGAAGAGGAAGCGGCCTGACGACGGCGAAGGCCCCGTCCATCGGACGGGGCCTTCGGGTGGTGGCTGGGGCCGGGATCGAACCGGCGACCTATCGCTTTTCAGGCGATCGCTCGTACCAACTGAGCTACCCAGCCACGCAGCTCATACGGGCTGCAGCGGTCCTGACGGGATTTGAACCCGCGGCCTCCACCTTGACAGGGTGGCGAGCACTCCAAACTGCTCCACAGGACCAAGCAATGTGCGAGACGAGTCTCGCACACAGTAATGCGTGCCCCCAACGGGATTCGAACCCGTGCTACCGCCTTGAAAGGGCGGCGTCCTGGGCCACTAGACGATGAGGGCTAAGGGCCCACCTGCGCGCTTTCCAGCGCGTCGGGGACGTGAGAAGCATATGGGATGCGGGGAGGTATCGCCAAAACGGTTTACGGGGAGGTCGTGGAGGCGGACGGCGAGGGCGGCCCGGGGGCCAGGTTCTCCTCCGGCAGGTGGCGGCCGACCTCCGCCGTCGTCAGGCCGAGACCGCCCAGGGTGATCTCGTCCCAGGCCTGCAGGTGCCGGGTGGCACGGTCCAGGTAGAGCACCGAGGCGCGCACCTTCTCGGGCTTCTCGTTCTGCACGGCGCGCAGCCCGCCGCCACCGGTGGAGCCTTCGACCTTCAGCCGCGTACCGAGCGGCAGCAGTTCGTTCACCCGGTGGTGCACATGGCCGGCCAGGACGAGCGGAACCGTTCCGTCGGTCTGCCGCGCGGCGTTCGGATCGTGGGCGACCGCGATGTCCACGGGGGTGCCGGCCCGCCGCTGGTCGCGGAGCGCGGAGGCGAGCCGCATGCCGGCCAGCTCCTCGGCCGCCCTGCCGCCGGTGGGGCGCGTGCGGTCCGGGGTGAACTGCGGGTCGCCGGTGCCCGCGACGCGCAGCCCGGCGACGTCGACGGCGCTGCCCTCGTCGAGGACGTGCACGTTCTCCAGCTTCTCCAGATAGGCCTGGGTGATCCGGGAGTCGTGGTTGCCGCGCACCCACACGTACGGAGCGCCGAGCTCGCGGGCCGGGTCGAGGAAGCCGTTCTCGGCGGCCGTGCCGTGGTCCATGGTGTCGCCGGAGTCGATGATCACGTCGATCTCGTACTGCTCGACGAGCGAGCCGATGATGTGCCAGGCGGCGGGGTTGAGATGGATGTCCGAGACGTGCAGCACCCGGATGGTCGCCGGGTCCGGCTGGTACACGGGGAGCGTCGACGTGGCGTCGTACAGCTTGGTGACGTTGGTGACGAGCCTGGCCAGCTCCTGCTGGTAGACGTCGAACTCGGTGACGATCGAGCGGGCGTCGCCGACGACCGAGGGGGCGCTGGAGAGGAGCCCGGAGAACTTCGGCTCCAGGACGGACTTCGGATTCCAGGTCGCGTACGCGCTGACGCCGGACGCGGCCAGCAGCGCGAGGGCGAGTCCTCCGGCGGCCAGGGCCCGCCGGGGGCGGCGGTAGACGGCGAGGCCGAGAGCGGTGGCGCCGGAGACGACGGCCACGCAGGAGCGGACCGCCAGCTCCCGGGTCCCGGCGGCGACGTCGTCGGTGACCTCGTCCTGCAGCCCGGAGAGCCGCTCGGGGTGCTTGACCAGCGCCTGGGAGCGTTCCGGGTCCAGCTGGTCGACATCGACGTCCAGGCGGACCGGGGCGACGTGGGAGTCCAGCTCCAACGCGCCCAGCGGCGACACGTTGATCTTCGTGCCACCGCTCAGCGAGGGCCGCAGGGTCATCGTCGTGTCCACGGGACCGACCGGCGTACGGACACTGCCGACGATCAGCAGCCCCAGCCAGGCCCCCAGCACGACGACCGCGAGGAGGCCGAACACCCGCCTGTACGGGTGCGGGGCGGTGGCGAGCGTGCTGACGGTCGTGGTGGTGCGGGAGTGGTGGGGGCGGCGGACACGGGCGACTGCGGCTCGGAACGGGCGTGCCATTGGGCGCGTATGCCCCGATCGGGCGGTGGGCATGCGGGCGGGCGGAGAGGCGTGGGCCGGGCGGGTGTCCGCCGGGCCGGGACGACCCGCCCGTTGCGGCCGGAGGTACGTGACAATGGCCGGGTGCTGGAGATGACGCGCGAGGAGTTCGAAGAGCTGGTGAGCGTGGCCCTGGACCGGGTCCCGCCCGAACTGATGCGGCTGATGGACAACGTCGCGGTGTTCGTCGAGGACGAGCCGGAGGACCCGGAGGACCGGGATCTGCTCGGGCTCTACGAGGGCACGCCGCTCACGGAGCGCGGCGAGTGGTACGCGGGGGTGCTGCCGGACCGCATCACGATCTACCGGGGGCCGACGCTGCGGATGTGCGAGACGCGGGAGGACGTCGTCGCCGAGACCGAGATCACCGTGGTCCACGAGATCGCCCACCACTTCGGCATCGACGACGAGCGGCTGCACGAGCTGGGGTACGGGTGAGCACCGGGGAACCGCCGCCCCGCCGGGTGCCGATCGACCCCGACGTCGACCTCTCCGTACCGGCGCAGCGCGCCGAGACCGCGGGAGCCGGCCGGTGGGGCGTCCTGGCCGTGATCGCGGCGGGCGGGGCGCTGGGCGCCTCGGCCCGCTACGCGGCCTCCCTGGCCTGGCCGGCCGCCGAGGGGACGTTCCCCTGGGCGGTCTTCGCCGTCAACGTGACGGGCTGCGCCCTGATCGGCGTGCTGATGGTGCTGGTCGCGGAGCGGAGTGTGGTGACGCATCCACTGGTGCGGCCCTTCCTGGGCGTCGGCGTGCTCGGCGGGTTCACCACCTTCTCGACGTACGCGGCCGACGTGACGGAGCTGCTGGAGCGTCAGCGGGTGCTGGTGGCGGTGGCGTACGCGTCGGCGACGGCCGTGGCGGCGCTCGGCGCGGTGTGGGCGGCGGTCGTGGCCACCCGGGCGCTGATGGACGGGGACCGGCGCGGGCGGGCCGGGTGAACTGGCTGCTGGTCGTCCTCGGGGGCGCCGCCGGTGCGCCGCTGCGCTACCTGGCGGACCGTGCGGTGCAGGCGCGGCACGGGGCGGGGCTGCCGTACGTGTTCCCGTGGGGGACCTTCACCGTCAACGCGGCGGGCAGCCTGCTGCTCGGGGTGCTGACCGGGGCCGCGGTGTCCGCACCCGCGTACGCCCTGCTGGGGACGGGGCTGTGCGGGGCGCTGACGACGTACTCGACGTTCTCCTACGAGACCCTGCGCCTCGCCGAGACGGGCCGCGGCTTCCTGGCGGCGGCCAATGTGCTGGCGTCCCTGCTGGTGGGGCTCGGGGCGGTGTTCCTCGGGGTGGAGCTGGCCGGGGGCTTCGGGAGTCCCGGGGGCTCCGGAGGCTGAGCCCCGGGGGCCGGTCGCCGTGTGCGGGTGTTGTGTCCGGGCGTGTCCCCGGCGGGTGCAGGGGAGTTGAACACCACACTTCCTCGGCTCCGCCGACTCCCCGCCCCCGGAGGTGCCACCCCGTGCGCCAGTTCTCCGCCCGCGTTCGCCGGGCCGCCGTCACCGCGCTGACGATCGCCGCGTCCACCGGCTGCATGAGCGTCGGTGAGGACGCCGGGACACCGGTTCAGCCGCGTCCGGCCGACCGTAAGGGGGCGCCGGCCGAACCGGAGGGTGACACCGTGCCCGGTACTGGAAGGGCCGGCTTCGGCAGCGGCCGTGCCGAGGCGCAGTCCGACCGCGGCACTCCCCGCAAGCCGGATCCGAGCGGCTCCGGGAGGGCCCCGTCGGCCGCCCCCGGGCACACCCGCCCGGTACCCGGCCCCGGCACCCCGGAGCCGACCCTGGGCGGCCATCCGCCCACCCCCGAGCCCAGCGCGCCGGGACCCGCTGAGCCGCCGCCCCCGCCGGTCACTCCGGAGCCGCCGCCCCCCTCTCCCGAGCCGGAGCCCTCGGAGCCGCCGGAGCCGCCCTCGGCCTCACCCGCGGCGCAGATCCGTACCGACGCGATGGGGCTGCCGAAGCGGGTGCGGATGTGGTCCACTCCGACGGCATCACCGCAGGTCACGCCGGTGTGAGGAGGCCTCCGGCGGAGGCGGTTTGCGCAAAGCGGGGGTGAGTGCGTATGGTAGTAGATCGTTTGATCCCATTGCCCGGCGCCGACACAGAAGAGCGCCGTGTGGCGCGTACTCTCCCTTGCCGTGGCTGGACCGCATTGAGGCGGTCGAAATTGCGAATCACGGAGTTACGGGCGCGTGCCGAGACTCCGGAAGGTTTCGCATTTCGCATGTCAATTTCCAGTTCTGACAACACCGTCATGTCCGAGAACGTCGAGAACAACGAGATCGTGGAGATCGCCGAGGCTGTCGTGGCCGCCGCTCCCGAGGCTCCCGCCGACACCATCGAGGTCCTCGCCGAGGCCCCCGCCGCCGAGATCTCCGGCGAGTCCGCGGACGACGTCGAGGACGCCGAGCCGACCGTCACCTTCGCGTCGCTCGGACTGCCCGAGGGCATCGTCCGCAAGCTCGCGCAGAACGGTGTGACCGCCCCCTTCCCGATCCAGGCGGCGACCATCCCGGACGCCCTGGCCGGCAAGGACATCCTGGGCCGCGGCCGTACGGGCTCCGGCAAGACGCTCTCCTTCGGTCTGCCGACCCTGGCCACGCTGGCCGGCGGTCACACCGAGAAGAAGAAGCCCCGCGCGATCATCCTCACCCCGACGCGTGAGCTCGCGATGCAGGTCGCGGACGCGCTGCAGCCCTACGGCGACGTGCTCGGCCTGAAGATGAAGGTCGTCTGCGGCGGTACGTCGATGAGCAACCAGATCTACGCGCTGGAGCGCGGTGTCGACGTCCTCGTCGCCACCCCGGGCCGGCTGCGCGACATCATCAACCGTGGCGCCTGCTCCCTGGCCAACGTCCAGGTCGCGGTCCTCGACGAGGCCGACCAGATGTCGGACCTGGGCTTCCTGCCCGAGGTCACCGAGCTGCTCGACCAGATCCCCGGTGGCGGCCAGCGCATGCTCTTCTCCGCCACGATGGAGAACGAGATCGGCACGCTCGTCAAGCGTTACCTGAGCAACCCGGTCACCCACGAGGTCGACAGCGCCCAGGGCAACGTCTCGACCATGTCGCACCACGTCCTCGTCGTGAAGCCGAAGGACAAGGCGCCGGTCACGGCCGCGATCGCCGCCCGCAAGGGCCGCACGATCATCTTCGTCCGCACCCAGCTGGGCGCCGACCGCATCGCCGAGCAGCTCATCGAGTCCGGCGTGAAGGCGGACGCGCTGCACGGCGGCATGACGCAGGGTGCCCGTACCCGCGTGCTCGAGGACTTCAAGAAGGGCCTCGTCAACGCGCTCGTCGCCACCGACGTCGCCGCCCGCGGCATCCACGTCGACGGCATCGACCTGGTCCTGAACGTGGACCCGGCCGGTGACCACAAGGACTACCTGCACCGCTCGGGCCGTACCGCGCGTGCCGGCAAGTCCGGTGTCGTCGTCTCCCTGGCGCTGCCGCACCAGCGACGCCAGATCTTCCGCCTCATGGAGGACGCGGGCGTCGACGCCTCGCGTCACATCGTCCAGGGCGCGGGCGTCTTCGAGCCGGAGGTCGCCGAGATCACCGGCGCCCGTTCGCTGACCGAGGTCCAGGCCGACTCCGCGAACAACGCGGCCAAGCAGGCCGAGCGCGAGGCCGCGGACCTCACCAAGCAGCTGGAGCGCGTCCAGCGCCGTGCCGTCGAGCTGCGCGAGGAGGCCGACCGCCTGGTCGCCCGTGCCGCCCGCGAGCGGGGCGACGACCCGGAGGCGGCGGTGGCCGAGGTGGCCGCCGAGGCCGAGGCCGCTCTGGTGGCCGCCGCGTCCGTGCCGGAGCAGCCGGCCCCCCGCGAGGACCGTCGTGACGACCGGGGCAACTACGGCCGTCGTGACGACCGCGGTGGCGACCGTGGTGGATACCGCGGCGGCAGCGACCGCGTCGGCGAGCGCAGCGGCCGTCCCACCGGTGCGAACGGCTACCGCGGCAGCAGCGACCGTCCGTCCTTCCGCGGAAGCAACGACCGTCGTGAGGACCGTCCCGTGGGCGGCGGTTTCCGCTCCGGTGGTGGCGACCGTCGTGACGACCGTGGCGGCCGTTCTTTCGAGCGTCGTGACAACGACCGCCCGGCGTTCAACCGCGACCGCCGTGACGAGCGCCCCTCGGGCGGTTTCCGCTCCGGTGGCGGCGAGCGCCGCGACGACCGTGGTGGCCGCCCCTTCGAGCGTCGTGACAACGACCGCCCGGCGTTCAACCGCGACCGCCGTGACGAGCGTCCCTCGGCCGGTCCCTCCGGTGGCTTCCGCTCCGGCGGCAGCGACCGTCCGTTCAACCGCGACCGTCGTGACGACCGCCCCGCGGGCGGCTTCCGCTCCGGTGGCGGCGACCGTCCGACCGGCCGCCGCGACGACCACCGCGGTGGCACCGGCACGGGTACCGGCACCGGCACCTTCGGCCGCCGTGACGACAAGCCGCGCTGGAAGCGCAACGGCTGACCGAGGCTGAACAGGTCTCATCGAACGACCGGAAGGGCCCGTACGACACCGACTCGGTGGCGTGCGGGCCCTTCCGCCTTCGTCCGTCCTCCTCGGCCCGTGACCCCGGTTCCGGCCCCGGCTCGTCCCCGGTCGCCGTTCCGGCCCGCATGCGGCGCATGCGGCGCCCCCGGTGAGGGAACTGCTGGGGGCATGACAACTCAACCGCCCGCACCACGCACGGGTTTACCCACCACCGACGAGGAGCGGCTGGCCGAGCTCGGCTACACCCAGGTGCTCGCCCGCCGCATGTCCGCCTTCTCCAACTACGCGGTCTCGTTCACGATCATCTCGGTGCTCTCCGGCTGCCTGACGCTGTACCTGTTCGGCATGAACACCGGCGGCCCCGTCCTCATCACCTGGGGCTGGGTCGGAGTCGGCCTGATGACGTTGTTCGTCGGCCTGGCCATGGCGGAGATCTGTTCGGCGTACCCCACGTCCGCGGGCCTGTACTTCTGGGCCCACCGGCTCGCCCCTCCGCGTTCGGCGGCCGCGTGGGCGTGGTTCGCCGGCTGGTTCAACGTGCTCGGCCAGGTCGCCGTCACCGCCGGGATCGACTTCGGGGCGGCGTCCTTCCTCGGGGCCTACCTGAACCTCCAGTTCGGCTTCGAGGTGACCCCCGGCCGTACGATCCTGCTCTTCGCCGCCATCCTGGTCCTGCACGGGCTGCTGAACACCTTCGGCGTCGGCATCGTCGCGATCCTCAACAATGTCAGCGTCTGGTGGCACGTCGTCGGTGTCGCCGTCATCGTCGGGGCGCTCACCTTCGTCCCCGACTCGCACCAGTCCGCGTCGTTCGTCTTCACCGAGTTCGTCAACAACACCGGCTGGGACAGCAGCTTCTACGTCGTGATGATCGGCCTGCTGATGGCCCAGTACACCTTCACCGGGTACGACGCCTCCGCGCACATGACGGAGGAGACCCACGACGCGGCCGTGGCGGGGCCGCGAGGCATCGTGCAGTCCATCTGGACCTCCTGGATCGCCGGCTTCGTCCTGCTGCTCGGCTTCACCTTCGCCATCCAGTCGTACGACGGCGCCCTGGGCTCCCCGACCGGCGCGCCGCCCGCCCAGATCCTGCTGGACGCGCTCGGAGCGACCACGGGCAAGCTCCTGCTGCTCGTCGTCATCGGTGCCCAGCTGTTCTGCGGTATGGCCTCGGTCACCGCCAACAGCCGTATGATCTACGCCTTCTCGCGCGACGGCGCCCTGCCCCTATCCCGTGTCTGGCACACGGTCAGCCCCCGCACCCGTACCCCCGTCGCGGCGGTCTGGCTGGCCGCCATGGGCGCCCTGGCCCTCGGTCTCCCGTACCTGATCAACGTGACCGCGTACGCCGCGGTGACGTCCATCGCGGTCATCGGCCTCTACATCGCCTACGTCATCCCGACCCTGCTCCGCCTGCTGCGCGGCGACGACTTCACCCCGGGCCCCTGGCACCTGGGCCGCTGGTCGCGTCCGATCGGCATCGTCGCGGTCGCCTGGGTCGCGGTGATCACGGTGCTGTTCATGCTGCCCCAGGTGTCCCCCGTCACCTGGGAGACCTTCAACTACGCACCGCTGGCCGTCCTGGTGGTACTCGGCTTCGCGGCCACCTGGTGGCTGGTGTCGGCCCGCCACTGGTTCCTGAAGCCGGCCGCGGATCACACACGCACGAGCCCGGCCGGAACCGTGGACTGACCTGCGAGCTCCGGTGCGACAGGGCCCGGCACCCGATACCCGATCGGCTGCCGGGCCGGGGGCGGCTATGCTTCGTGGGGTGATCCGGTACGGGCCGTTAGCTCAATTGGTCAGAGCAGCGGACTTTTAATCCGTTGGTTGTGGGTTCGAGTCCCACACGGCCTACCGCTGGATCCCGGGTCAGAGCGTTTCCTGACCCGGGGTCCTTTGCTTGTTCGAGTTCAGTTCGGGCAGATGCTCCACCCGTGCTCCGTCGAAGTGCAAACGATCGCGCGAAGAGGCCCCGACCGCGTGCGGTCGGGGCCTCTTCGCGTGCGCCAACCTCAGCCGGACGCTCGGACGAGGAGTGTGCCGACCTTCCTGGGGCCGGGGTGGGGCCGGCAGAACCGGAGTGCCGGCCTTGGCGGGGTGGGAGCGGGCGGCGGCGCTCAGCTTGGACAAGGAGACCGACGGGCGCTTCGGCGGGGACGGCACCGCCGGCTTGGCCGGGGCCTTCGTAGCGAGCCGCGCGTGGACACGGCCGCGCACGTCGTCCATCTCGAAGCCACGCGGGCATGACGAAGCCCCGGACCATCGGCACGGGGCCTGAGTTGGAGGTGCCCCCCGCACCAGCTGTGCGGGGGGCACCAGTGATCAGGCGGTGGTGACGTCCTGCGCCGTGATCGACGCCGGGACCTGAAGTCCGGGCAGAGCAGCGCGAATACCCGCTATTGCGGCCTCCAGCAGAGCTTGCCGGTCAGCCGCACTCAGATCGCCGTACACCGGCTGGCCGGGCTCGATGCTGATCGAGATCACGGCCTTGTGCCGGTCCGGGTCCGAGCCCGAGTAAGGACGAAGCTCTGCGCTGACGGGAATGGACATGAGGCTCCTTGAGTCAGAGTCGGACGGTTGCAGTACGGGAACGTACCGGCGGATGACGAGGTGCCCGTCCCCGTCGTCGACGCGGACTGTCTCTCCGGGGAGCGGTGTGGTCCGGAAGGCTGCACGACCGTGGACCCGGCTGTTAGGTCAGGCATGTGCCGCTCCTCTCGGACGCCCCACCGTCCCTCTTCGCCGTGACGTCGTTCCGGGTCAGCTTGCCGTTGTCGGTCGGCTGGAACGGTTTGGCGAGCACGCCGTCCGCCCAGTTCAGGGTGACGGTCGGGTCCTGGATGTGATGGGTGCGGCGGCCCCGGTGGACGAGCGCCAGGGCGTCGCGGGCCTCCAGGAGGTAGCCGAGGTCCGTGCGCGCCACCGTGGTCAGCGTGTCGAGGAATCGTTTTGACCGCTGGACGCCCAGCAGGGTGCCGTCCGTCACCGCCCCGTACACGGACGCGGGAACACCGCGCTCCGCTGCGACCCGCAGGACCCTCGGTGGGCATTCCGGGGCGGCGCCGTCCGGACCGGAGGCGGGAGAACGGGGGCCGTCTGTCAGCCGATCGTGCGCAGCACCAGCCGCGCGACACCCATGAGGCCCCGCCCGATCCACCCGAGCAGTCCCGTCTCCACAGCCAGCTCTGCGGCCTCCAGCGCCGTTTCGCCCCGGTCCGACGATCCGGACCGGCACCGGGCGCACGAGCGGGGCCAACGGCGCTTCTTCGCACCGCACTTCCTACACATCGCCGAACCCTTCATTCGCCCTGCCGCCGCCCTCGGGAACGGGCCCGGGACGTCGCCCCTGAAGCCGAGCTCGTCGTCGGACAGGTTGTGGGCGGCGCCGCCGGCACGGCCGCACCCGTGTCGTCGCTTGTGCCGGAGCGACGTGTGTCCCCGCCGGGGAGCCATGGCCGATGGCGTCACAGAGGACTCCGTGCCGGTCGATGACGTCTGCTCAGGCACCGGCAGGGGAGGTGCGCCGTGCGGCCCGTCCGCGAGCCGAGCGGTACGCGGCGCCGAGCGCCAGGGCCTGGGCGACGGCCCCGACGGCGATACCGGCGAGCAGCAGTTCACCGGGAAGGGTCACGAACAGGAACGAGGTCGGTGCGGTCACGATGAACAGCCACACGCCGGCGAAGCTCGCGTCCACCCGCTCGACGAGGAGCATGTCCAGCCCGACCCATACGCCGACGGCGGCCACGACGGCCAGGTAGCCCAGGGCGGCGGGGTTCACGAGGTAGTGGCGAAGGGACTGGGGCAGGGTGCGCGACGAGGCAGCCATCTCTAACTCCGATGTGAGGAAACCGTGTTGCTCGGTGTGAGACACACAATGCCCTCGGGGCGGTGGCTGCCGTATGAGTACTCATACCTATGTTCGTATAGTGCCGGTCGGCTCGGCTTCGTGCGCGGGGCCGGAGGAGGGGGCGGGCCCGCCCGCGAGGCTCGTGCTTCCCTGACACCGGACGACTCCGTGGACACGGCCGGTCGGAGCGGGTGCCGGCCGACGAGCGCGCGGTGCCGGTGCCGGGGCGGCATGGACCCGCTACGGGGACAGCAGCCGCTGTTCCGTGGCGACGGCCACGGCGCCCGAGCGGGTGTCCACGCCGAGCTTGGCGTAGATCCGGCCCAGGTGGGTCTTCACGGTCGCCTCGCTGATGAAGAGCGCGCGGGCGATCTCCCGGTTGCCGAGGCCGCGCGCGAGCTGGCCCAGGATGTCGCGTTCGCGGTCCGTGAGGGTCGGTCCGGCCGCTCCGCGCATCCGGTCCATGACACGGCTGGCGACCGGCGGGGAGAGGGTCGTGCGGCCCTGGGCGGCGGCGCGGATCGCGGCGAAGAGCTCCTCGGGGCGTTCCGCCTTGAGGAGGTAGCCGGTGGCGCCCGCCTCGATCGCCCGGGTGATGTCCGCGTCCGTGTCGTACGTGGTGAGGACCAGGACGTGCACGTCCTGGCCGGCGATCCGGCGCGTCGCCTCCACCCCGTCGATGCCGGGGCCGAGCTGAAGGTCCATCAGGACGACGTCCGGTCGCAGCCGGGCGGTGAGGGCGACCGCCTCCTCCCCGCTGCCCGCCTCTCCGACGACCTCGATGTCCGGCTCGCTGCCGATCAGGGCGAGCAGCCCCGCGCGTACGACGGTGTGGTCGTCGCAGAGCAGGATGCGTACGGGCGTGGTCATGGCACGGGCTCCAAGGGGATCGCGGCGGTGAGCACGGTGCCCTCGCCGGGGGTCGATTCGATGGTGAGGGTGCCGCCGAGCCCGCGCACGCGGGCGCGTATGGCCGGGAGGCCGTGGCCGCGCACGCCGTCCCCCGTCCGCTCGGTGGGGACGAAGCCGCGGCCGTTGTCGGCGATGTCCAGGACCACCTGGTCGTCCAGGTGGGTCAGGGTGAGGGCCGCGGTGGTGGCGTCCGCGTGTTCGCGCACGTTCGCGAGGGCGCCCTGGGCGATGCGCAGGAGCGCGGACTGGATCCGGTCGGGAAGGGGGGCCGCGGGGGCGCTGTCCTGGTGGAAGCGGATCCGGAGGGTGTCGGTCGTCTCGCGCGCCGCCAGGGCGCGCAGCGCGTCGCCGAGGCTGCCGCCCCCGGCGAGGTCGGCGGGGGCGAGGTCGTGGACGAAGCGGCGGGCCTCGGCGAGGTTGTGCTCGGCGATGGACGCGGCGGAGCGGACATGGCGACGCGCCGTCTCCGGGTCGCCGGCCCAGAGCCGGTCCGCGGCCTGGAACAGCATCTGCTGGCTGGACAGGCCCTGGGCGAGGGTGTCGTGGATCTCCATGGAGAGCCGCTGACGTTCGGCGAGCGCGCCCTCGCGGCGTTCGGTGGCGGCCAGTTCACGGCGGGTGCGGACGAGATCGGTGATGACGGCCCGCAGCCGGACGGCCTGGCGCTGGGAGTGGATGAACACGGCGGTCGCGACGGCGGCGACGGCCGGGGGCGCGAACAGCAGGTTGGGATCGAAGCCGAACCGCAGGCGCAGTTGGACCTGTGCGGCCACCACGAACACGGTGATCAGCGAGACGAGGAGGATCGCGGACCGGGTGCGCAGCGAGCGCAGGCCGGTGTAGAAGAGCGGCACGGCGCACCAGCCGAAGCTCGGCGCGAGGACCACCAGGGTGAGCCAGGTCCCGATGACGGCCGCCAGCCACAGCCTGGACGCCGCGGTGGGGTCCCTGGGAGCCAGGTCCTCCTTCGGGCCGAGCACCGGACCGAGGACGTACAGCAGGGCCAGTGCGAGGGCGAGTGCGACGACCCAGGGTGTCGCCGGCGCACCTGGGTGGCGCATCAGGAAGCGGGCCAGCGACGAGCACAGGAGCACGAAGAACGCCACGTGCATCACGGTCGCGAGCCGGCGGGCGTCGTCGTCGGCCGCTTCGGTGTCGATGGCCGACCACGTGTTCCTTCGCACCGCACACTCCTCGGCGGCCTGCCGTTCTGCAGGTCCGCCCGACCAAGGCTATCCGGAGGTGGCTCGTCCGCATCGACCGTTCGGCTGACCCCTCCGTCATCCGTCGGGAGCGTCGGACGGAGCCTGTGGGCCGACCGGGAAGGCCCGGATCCGGACCCACGATGGATGTCGGAGCGGGAACGCAGAGATTCCCGAACCGCTCTCGTCCACCCAAGGAGCCACCATGAAGAAGCTGTCCCCGCGCACCCGTGTCCTGACCGGCACCGCCGTCGCCGCCACGCTGGCGGCCGGTACCTTCGGCGCGGTGTCCGCCAACGCGGCCGACCCGGCCGCGGCCCCCGTGGCCAAGGCCGGTCCGGGAGCCACGACGGGCGCGGCCGGCAAGAACCTCACGCAGTCGACCCACCTGACGGTCGAGGCCGCGACCGGGGCCGCGCAGGCCGCGCTGGAAGCCGCGGCGAAGGAGAACCAGCGCGTCTCCGTCGCCGTCGTCGACCGCAACGGCAACACCGTCGTCACGCTGCGCGGCGACGGCGCGGGACCGCAGTCCCCCGAGTCCGCGGTGAAGAAGGCGTACACCGCCGTCTCCTGGAACGCGCCCACCTCGGCCCTGGTCGAGCGCCTGGAGCAGACGCCCAACCTGAAGGACATTCCCGGCACCCTCTTCCTCGGCGGCGGCGCCCCGGTCCAGGCGAAGGGCGCACCGATCGCCGGCATCGGCGTCGCCGGCGCGCCGAGCGGCGACCTGGACGAGAAGTTCGCCCGGGCCGGTGTCGCCTCGCTCGGCAGGTAGGAAGCCCCGGGCCCGGCGGAACCTGGTACCCGTAAGGTTCCGCCGGCCCTTTCGCACGGACGCAGTGGAGGAACACGATGCAGCACCGCACGCGGCAACTCCTGGACGCCGCCGGCCGGGGCGACGCCGCCGGGGTGCGTACCGCGCTGGACGCGGGCGCCCCGGTGGAGGCCCGTGACGAGGAGCTGCGCTCCCCGCTGCTCCTCGCCTCGCTGGGCGGCCATGTGGAGGCCGCACAGGTCCTGCTGGCGGCCGGGGCCGACCCCGACGCGCAGGACGCCCGCCGGGACAGCGCGTGGCTGGTCACCGGTGTGACCGGCGACGTCGCGATGATGAGGGTCCTGCTGACGGCGGGACCGGACCTGACGCTGCGCAACAGGTTCGGCGGGATCGCGCTGATCCCGGCGAGCGAGCGCGGTCACGTCGCGTACGTACGGGCCGTACTGCGGGACACGGGCATGGACGTCGACCACGTCAACGACCTCGGCTGGACCGCCTTGCTGGAGGCCGTGATCCTCGGTGACGGAGGCCGCCCGCACCAGGAGGTCGTGCGGCTGCTGCTCGCGGCCGGCGCACGCCCGGACCTTCCCGACGCCGACGGCGTCACGGCCCTGCGCCACGCCGAACGCCGCGGCTTCGACGCGATCGCGGCGCTGCTGAGGGCCGCGTGAGGGCCCGCGCGCACGCCGCCCTGGGAGCTGTCGCCGGAGTCCTGCTGACCGCCGGGTGCACCACCACCGGCACCGCCGAGCCCGCGGCGACCGCGCAGCGGTCCGGCACCGCCGCACCCTCCGCCCCGGCCCCGGCGCGCACCGCGCAGGGAACCCTGCTGGTCGCGGACTTCGGGAGCGACACCGTCACCTTCATCGACCCCGTACGCGGGCCCCTCGACTCGGTGGAGGTGGGCACGGCGCCGTACGGACTCGTCGTGGGCGCCGACGGCCGGGCCTGGGTCGCGACCGCCGAGGGTGTGGCCGTCGTGGACACCGCGTCGCGCGAGAGCCTCGGCAGGATCCCGTACGCCACGCGGACCGGCCCCGTCACGACGGGGGAGTACCGGGGAGGCGGCATGGGCATCGCCCTGGCGCCGGACGGCACACGCGTGTACGTCGGCGTCAACGTCCCCGGCGCGAAGGGGACCCTGGAGGTCATCGACACGGCGACCCGCACGGTCACGGACACCGTCCCCGTGGGCCGCCGCCCCTTCGACGTCGACGTGGCCCGTGACGGCAGCGAGGTCTACGCCACCGGCCACGACTCCTACGACGTGACGGCCGTACGCACCGGCACGCTCACCCCGCGCCGCCTGGAGGTCGCGCCGTACGGCACCGAGGGGGGCCTCGGCTCCTGGCTCAAGCCGCACTACGCGGTGGTGCGCGCCGACGGGAAGCTCCTGCTGCCGTTCGAGGGCGAGCGGCTGGCCGTCCTCGATCCGCGCAGCGGCAGGGTCGATGTGGAGCGGATGACCGCCGACACCCATCAGCACGGCGCCGCGCTCACTCCCGACGGCACCCTGCTCGTCGTCGGTACGGGCCCGATCGACGGCTCCGACGCGGGCCCGTCGCTGACGGTCCGCGCCCCCGGGGGACAGGAGCGCGTCCTTCCGCTCGACGGCCCGCACGAGGACGTCGCCGTCTCCGAGGACGGCGGCACCGCCTACGTCGGCGGGGGCTTCACCCGGGAAGGCTTCTGGGACGGGATCACCGTCGTCGACCTGGACAGCGGTGCGACCCGGCGGTTGCCCGCGGGAGTGCGGCCGCTGGGGATCGCGGTCCTCTGACGCGGTTCGGCGTCCGGCCCGTCACGTCCCGGGCCGCCGGCACGGACCGTTCCGGCCTCGTGTGCGGTGCGCCGGCGCGCTAGTCGAGCCCCTCCGCCCGGAGTACGTACATCAGGAGGAAGGCGCGGTAGGTCTCCGCGGGCACGTCCAGGCACACGTCGGGCCGGTTGGTGGCGGTCGACGTGTTGTCGAGGGCCCGTCGGCAGGCCGCTTCGGTCTCGGCCTCGGACGGGATGCTCGAGACGAACGCGGCGATCAGCAGGACCACTGCGAGGACGACCACGCCGATACGGATGCGCATGGTCTCCCAACGACCGTACGGCC
The DNA here is from genome assembly GCF_036345975.1 of Streptomyces clavifer. Taxonomy (NCBI): domain Bacteria; kingdom Bacillati; phylum Actinomycetota; class Actinomycetes; order Kitasatosporales; family Streptomycetaceae; genus Streptomyces; species Streptomyces clavifer. The sequence goes on from NZ_CP107793.1 coordinate 4,015,897, forward strand.
CGCCCGGTCACTGGGGACCGGTCACGAGCGGCCGGCGGTCCGCCCGGTCACTCGGCTTCGTCGGTCAGCGGCGGCAGGTCCGGCTCGATGAACAGCCCCGCGTACTGCGGAGTCGGGAGCGGTGCCGCCGTGTCCGCGGCAGCGGCCGAGCTGTCGTGGTGCCGGTGCGTGCGTGCGGGCATGTCGGTCATGGAGTGTCCTGTACGTAGGTGTGCGGTGAGAGCCCGTGACGGAGCCGTCGGCAGGAAGAGCCGGAACGGTCCCGACCGGTAGGGCGACGATGTGCCGCTACCGGTGCGCACCGCTCCGGGGGCGTCCGGATCATCATGCGGTGTATGCAGACTGTAACCCTCGGAGCACAGCTTTCCCCCGGTATTGCGGCGCACGAGTCCGCGGTCAGTGCGCCGGGGCGGGTTCGATGTTCTGGTTTGCGTGGAAGAGGTTGTGCGGGTCGTAGGCCTGCTTGATCTCCGCGAGCCGGTCGTAATGGCCCCGGTAGGTGGCCCTGACCCGGTCCTGCGACTCCCCGGAGCCGATGAAGTTGACGTAGCCGCCGCCCATGGAATGCGGCTGCAGCGCGTCCCAGTAGCTCACGGCCCACTGCCGGAGCGCCTGCGCCCGGGCCGGATCGGGGTCGATGCCCGCGATGACGCCGGACCAGACCGCGTCGCGGTACGCCCAGGCGGTCTCGTCCGGTCCGACGCGGCCCGCGGCCCCGTCGACCGGGTAGAGGTGCATGGTCGACAGGTCGGTGGGGAGGCTCTCCGCGAACGAGGCGTGCACGTCGACCGCGTCGTCGGTGATCCGGTCGAAGAAGGCGCCGCGCCAATACCACTGCAGGCCGGCGGGGAGCAGCCCGTCGAACATGGTCTGCAGGGCCGGGTAGGGCATCGGCGCCGTGAAGTGGAAGGCGGGCGGGCCCGCTTCGCCGACGGCCGCGAGGGCCGTGCCCAGGGCCTCCGGGGCGCCCGTCGAGGACCAGACGACACCGCACATCTTCCGCCCGTGGATCTCCTCGGGGAACGGCGGGCCGGGTGGGACGGTCAGCGCGGCGAAGAAGCCGTAGAGGTCGTCCGGTGCCTGCGGCAGGAAGGCGCGGTACCAGCGCAGGACGTCCTGGAAGAGGTCCGGCGGCCACAGGGTGATGCCGACGCCGACGGTGCCCACGGGGTGCAGCTCGAAGTCGAACGACGTGACGATGCCGAAGTTCCCGCCGCCGCCGCGCAGCGCCCAGAACAGGTCGGCGTTCTCGCTCGCGTTCGTCGTGGCGAAGCTGCCGTCGGCCAGGACCACGTCCGCGGACACCAGGTTGTCGATGGTGAGTCCGTACTTGCGGGTGAGGTAGCCGTGTCCGCCGCCGAGTGTGAGACCGCCGACGCCGGTCGTGGACATGATGCCCGCCGGGGTGGCGAGGCCGAAGGCGTGCGAGGCGTGGTCCAGGTCGCCCAGCTTCGCTCCGCCGTCGACCTGGGCGGTCTGGGTGGCCGGGTCGACGCGTACGCCGCGCATCGGCGAGAGGTCGATCGTCACGGCGTCGTCGGCGAGGCAGAGGCCGGGACCGCTGTGTCCGCCGCCCATGACGGCGACCTCCAGGCCGTGGTCGCGGACGAAGTCCACGGCCGCCATCACGTCCGCCGTGTCGTGGCAGCGGATCACGGCGGACGGCCTCTTGTCGATCATGGCGTTGTAGATCGTCCGGACCTGTGCGTACTCCGGGTCGTCGGGGCCGATGACCGGGCCGCGCAGTTCGGTCCTCATCGTTTCGAGTGTGGTGCCGTCCATGGCCGTCTCCTTGCCGAAGCGCGTGCCGCAGCGCGCCCGGCCTCCTCTGCCCCATGGCACCGGCCGAGGCGGTTGCTCGCGCCGATGACCGGCACCGTTGGGTGCCGCAGACGGGACCGGGCACGGAAGGGCTGGGTGCTTCAAGCGTCCCGCGGCCCCGGGAGCCTCGCAATCGCGGCAGGAACCGGGCCGGGGAGCAGCGAGGGGGAACCCGCGGGCGGCGGACCGCGGGAGGGGCCCGTGCCCGGGGTGGCCGACCGGGCGACGGCTGCGGAACGGGTGCCGAATCGGATGCCGAATCGGATCGGGGGGTGCGGAAACCTCGGCAGGCGCAGCGCGCCCCGTGGCAACTGCCTTTTCCATGCCGGGTGTTGATGGGAACCGATCCATGCGGTGGATGCCGGCCCGCCCCCGGGGCGCGAGTGGCTACGCCGGAAAGTGGTCGAGGCGCCCTCCGCGATGCCGTAGAGTTGCAATCACAACGACGCGGGGTGGAGCAGCTCGGTAGCTCGCTGGGCTCATAACCCAGAGGTCGCAGGTTCAAATCCTGTCCCCGCTACTGAAAGACAGAGGCCCGAATCCTTTCGAGGATTCGGGCCTCTGTCGTATGCGCGCACCGCCGCGCCCGTGCTCCCGCTTGACCTTGACGCAACGTAAAGATCTAGCGTTTCCGGCATGGAGTGGTCCATCCAGGAAATCGCCAGGGAAGCCGGCACGACGAGCCGAACGCTGCGGCACTACGGAGACCTCGGTCTTCTCGCGCCGAGCCGTACGGGCGCCAACGGCTACCGCTACTACGACCAGGGCGCCCTCGTCCGACTGCAGCGCATCCTGCTGCTGCGTGAGCTGGGGCTGCCGCTGCCCGCCATCAAGGACGTACTGGAGGGGCAGCGGGACACCTCCGCGGCGCTGCGGACCCATCTGCTCCTGCTGGAGCAGGAGCAGATGCGCATCGGGCGGCAGATCGCGTCGGTGCGGACCACTCTCCACAGGACCGAGGAGGGAGAAGAGCTGATGGCCGGGGAAGTGTTCGACGGTTTCGACCACACGGTGTACGAGCGGGAGGTCACCGAGCGCTGGGGCCGGGAGGCGTACGCGGAGGGCGACCGGTGGTGGCGCGGGCTGAGCCGCGAGGAACGTGCCGACTTCCAGGGTGTGCACGACGCGATCGCCCGGGACTACGGAGCGGCCAGGGAGGCCGGTCTGGACGCCGGCGGCGAGGCGGTGCAGCACATCGCAGGGCGCCACTGCGCCTGGCTCGCGGGCACGACGACGGTCACCCGGTCGTACGTCACCGGCCTCGCCGGGATGTATGTCGCGGATCCGCGCTTCGGGAAGAACTACGATCGGTACGGAGACGGCACCGCCGTCTTCGTACGGGATGCACTGACGATCTACGCGCAGCACCGGCTCACCGACTGACCTCCGGGGGGCGGGGCTCCGGCGCGCTCCCCCCTTCGGCCGACGACGCGCCGTCGCACGGCGCGGCTCCGGCCGGCCCGGGTGGATCGCGGTACCGTCCGCAGCCGTGAGCGGACCGGGCAGGAGTGCACAGGTGGGGAAGCGGGACAGTCGGCGGGGCGGAGCCGGCGAGGGCGTCGGGGCCCGGCGGTTCGTGCGTGCGCTGCCCACCCTGATGATCGGGGTCGGGATCGTCTTCGACCTCGTGACCCCGACCGCCGTCACGGCCGTTCCGCTCTTCGCGGCGGCCCCACTGATCGCCGCCCCGTTCTTCTCGCTGGCGAGCACCGTCCGTACGGGGGTGGCCGCGACCCTCGCCGTCCTCGCGATCCGGCTCTCGGACGGCCTGATCACCAAGGTCGTACCGCTCACCGATCTGCTCACCCTGATCACCGTCTCCGCACTCGCCCTGGTCATCAACGGTGTCGTACGCCGCAGCAACGAGCAGCTCGCCTCGGCCCGGGCCGTCGCGGAGACCGCGATGCGCGCGGTGCTGCCGACACCGGACGACCGGATCGGCGGACTGCTGGTCGCGGCGCGGTACGAGGCCGCGCAGGCGGACGAGTTCGTCGGCGGCGACCTGTTCGCCGTCGCGGACACCCCGCACGGCGTGCGGCTGGTCGTCGGGGACGTGCGGGGCAAGGGGCTGGACGCCGTGGAGGCGGTGGCCGTGGTGATCGGTGCCTTCCGTGAGGCGGCCGAGCAGGAGCTGTCGCTGGAGGGCGTGGCACAGCGGCTGGAGCGGGCGCTGGCGCGGGAGGGGAGCCGACGCGGCGGGCTCGACTCCATGGAGGGGTTCGTCACCGTCGTGCTCGCCGAGATCCCCGTGGGCGCGGGTGCGGTGCGGATCGTGAACCGCGGTCACCCCGAGCCGATCCTGCTGCACGCCGACGGGGCGCTGGAGGTGCTGGCGCCGACCGCACCCGCGCTGCCGATCGGGATGGACCTGGGGGTGTGGCCGGACCGGTCGGACGAGTGGGAGCTGCCGGCGGGGGCCACGCTCCTGGCGTTCACGGACGGCCTCTCCGAGGCGCGGGACGCGGACGGGGTCTTCTACGATCCGGCCGCCCGGCTGCGCGGCCGGATCTTCCCGGGACCCGAGGAGCTGCTCTCCGCGCTCACCGACGACGTACGGCTGCACACCGGTGGACGCGCGACGGACGACCTGGCGCTGCTCGCGGTGGGCCGGCCCGCGCGGGGGCAGCCGCAGCGGCGCACGACGGTGAAGATCGTGGGGAGGGGCAGTGAATGACCCTTTACCACCGTCCGTAGTCGAAAGGTACCGCTCCGCATAACATTTGACTAACCGTCAGAAATTCGTGTCCGGAGTGGGAATACTCAACTCGACCGTTTACGACCGTTTTCCACCCTGAAGTCCCGGCCAGAGTGCTGAACGATCAATCGGAACAGCTTGGAATCGGGCCCCGGTGTCTATTAACGTTCGATAACGCAGCGCGGTTGTCCCAGTCGTCGCCAGAGGCGACACCGTGCGCGAGCGCCGAATTCCGCAAGGGAACCGGGGAACCACCTACATGGGGTGAATCGGGCACCTGTGTCTCGTGAGAGACGAAGGGGCCCGTAGGAGACCTTCCTGCTCCGAACCCGTCAGCTAACCCGGTAGGCGAGAAGGAAGGAAAGGAGTGCGCCCACGTGGCGTCCAATCAGCCTGCCCCCGAGGCCCCGTCACCCTTCAGGACCGGCATGGCCGGTGACGAGGAGCGGACGTGGGAGGAATGGAATCCCACCGAGGAGTCCATCCGTCCCGTGCGCGGCAGGCACCGCGTAGCCAAGCAGCGCGGTCTCGCCCGTAGCTCCACCGTCCTCGGCGTCGGCGTCATCGCGGCCGTCGGCGCGGGTGGCATGGCCACGGCGCAGAGCAAACCGCCGGTCTCCATCTCCCTTCCCGATTCCATCGCGGACAGTCTTCCCGACGCCAAGTCCCTTCCCGGCGTGAGCGCTTTCATGTCCGGCGGCTCCGAAGCGGACACCGGGACGACCACCCAGGCCGCCCCGCTCACCACCGCCGGCATCACGTCCGCCGAGGCCGAGCAGGGTGCCACCGACGCCGGTGAGGCGCTGCGCGCCCGCATCCTCCAGCAGGCCGAGCAGCAGCAGGCCGGAGCCGCGGCCGAGGCCAGGGCCGCCGAGGAGAAGGCCGCCGCCGAGCAGGCCGCTGCGCAGGCCACGAAGCAGCAGAGCAACGCCGAGGTCGAGGCCGCCGCGAAGAAGAAGGCGGCGGAGAAGAAGGCCGCGGAGAAGGCTGAGGCCGAGCGCCTCGCCAAGCTCGCCGCCAGCTACGCCGTCCCGACGTCCTCCTACACGATCACCTCGACCTTCGGCCAGGCCGGTTCGCTGTGGTCCTCCGGCTACCACACCGGGCTGGACTTCGCGGCTCCGACCGGCACCCCGGTCAAGGCCGTGCACAGCGGCACGGTGAAGTCGGCCGGCTACTCCGGTTCGTACGGCTACCGCACGGTCCTGGTGCTCGACGACGGCACGGAGATCTGGTACTGCCACCAGTCCTCGATGGACGTCACCGCCGGCCAGAAGGTCAGCACGGGCGACACCATCGGCCGTGTGGGCGCCACCGGGAACGTCACCGGCCCCCACCTCCACCTGGAGATCCACACCCCGGACGGCACGGGCGTCGACCCGTTGAGCTGGCTCCGCGGCAAGGGCCTGACGATCTGAGCCCCGCGCCCCACGGCGCACCCGCACCCCGGCGGCCCTGACGCACACCCCCCGACGTCAGGGCCGTCGGCCTGCGGCACGCGGGCCCGCCCGGGGTGCGGAGCGGCTCGGCGGAATAGCGTCCTCCGTGGACCGGTTGGCCCCGGGGATGCGGAATAGCGTCCTCCGCAGACCGGTTGGCCCCGGGTATGACGAGTCTGCGCCCGCTCGGTTCTTCGAGCCTCCAGGTATTCCCCCTCGCCCTCGGCGGCAACGTCTTCGGCTGGACGGCGGACGAGGACCAATCCTTCGCCGTCCTCGACGCGTACGCCGCGGTGGGCGGCAACTTCATCGACACCGCCGACGCCTACTCCTCCTGGGCCCCGGGCAACGAGGGCGGTGAGTCGGAGACGATCATCGGCAGGTGGATGGCGGCCCGCGCCAACCGCGACGACATCGTCGTCGCCACCAAGGCCGGCGCCCACCCCGCGTACAAGGGACTCTCCGCCGCCACCGTCAAGGCTGCCGCCGAGGCGTCGCTGCGCCGGCTCGGCACCGACCACATCGACCTCTTCTACACGCACTTCGACGACGAGAGCGTCCCCGTCGAGGAGATCGTCACCGCGCTCGACCACCTGGTGAAGGCGGGCACCGTGCGGGAGATCGCCGCCTCCAACATCAGCCCCGCGCGACTCCGAGCCTCCCTGGACTTCTCCGAGCGCGAGGGGCTGGCCCGCTACACCGCCCTGCAGCCCCGCTACAACCTCGTCTCGCGCGACACCTACGAGGGCGCGCTCCTGGACACGGCCGCCGGCGCGGGGCTCGCAGCCGTTCCCTATTCCGGCCTCGCCTCGGGTTTCCTCACCGGCAAGTACCGGCCGGGCACGGAGGTCGACAGCGTGCGGGCCGGGAGCGCGGGCCGGCATCTGGAATCGGAGCGCGGCGGCACGGTGCTCGCGGCGCTCGACAAGGTCGCCCGGGAGCACGACGCGGAGATCGCCACGGTCGCACTGGCATGGCTGGCCGCCCGGCCGACCGTCGCCGCACCGATCGCCTCCGCCCGTACGGTCGGACAGCTGCCCGCGCTGGTGGCCCTGGCCGACCTGAGGCTGACCGAGGAGCAGCTGGCGGAGCTCACCGACGCGTCCGCCTGACACCGGGGAGCGCTGCGGCTGCCCAGGGAGACGCCGATGTGGCTTCACCCCGGCGGTAAGGGCCCGGTGTTGACGCCGGCGGACTGCCCGGGTGGTGGCGGACTGCCCGGGTGGTGGCGGCACCGTGGTGACGCCGGTCCGCTACCCGGGCGGTACCGGCCCGTGGCCCGTGCCCGGCTGCCGCGCGACCGGCTGGAGATACGGGTTGTAGCCGCCGTAGTGCCGGTGCGGCGCGGGGACCTGGTGCTGCGGATACGGCGCGCCGTGCGGCCGGCGGGGGTACGGCGGCGGCACGCGGTGGGCGCGGGCGCGTCCCGTCGCACGGGCCGCGTACGTCAGGGCCGGCCCGGCGATGTCCCGGCGCTGCCACAGGTGGTGCAGCAGCTCCTGCTCCCGGTGGGCGAAGTCCGGGCCGGCCCCGTCGCGGCGGGCCCGGTGGCGCAGTACGGCCAGCGAGGTCGCGAACGACTCGTACTCCGCGACCGCACGGGCCGCCGCCCTGCCCCGGGACCGGTCCGGGTGGCTGTTCCAGTGCCTGGCCATGTCGCGGGCCATCCCCCGCGCCCGCATCGAGGCCAGCGCGAGCGGCTCGGCCGGAGTCAGCCAGCCGGCCGACGCGTACACGGGAAGCTCGGCGGAGAGCGTACGCAGTTCCCGCTGGCGCGACCAGATCGCCAGCCACGTCACCAGGGCGAGGGCGGGCACCATGAAGGCCCCGTACACCGCGTAGAAGCCGTACGGTCCGAAGGCCGACGAGCCGTTCCACAGGGCGTGCATGCCCATGGCGAGAACGAGTCCGAGCAGTGGCAGCACGATCCGGCGCACCCGGCGGCGCCGGCCGCCGAGCGCGGCGATGCCGAAGCCGATGCCGGTGAGCACGGTGAAGAGCGGGTGGGCGAACGGCGACATCACCACGCGCACGAAGAAGGTCCCTGCCGTGACCGAGGCGAGGCCCGTGGTGCCCAGCTCCTGGTCCTCGCCGAAGGCGTTGCCGAGATAGAGGATGTTCTCGGTGAAGGCGAAACCCGTCGCGGTGAACCCGGCGACCACGATGCCGTCGACGACACCGCCGAACTCCCTTCTGCGGAACAGGAAGATCAGCAGGACGGCGGCGGCCTTGGCGCTCTCCTCGACGACCGGGGCGACGACCGTGGCCCCCAGGGTGTCGGCACTGGCCGGGTCCGCGGTGGCCGTGGCTATCCAGCGGGTCGCGAAGGAGTTGGCGATGATCGCCACCAGGGCCGCGGCACACGCACCCCAGGCGAAGGCGAACAGCAGATTCCGCCAGGGGCCGGGCTCGACACGGTCGAGCCAGCGGAACGCCGCCATCAGCAGCGGCACGGGCAGCACGGCCAGGCCCAGACCGACCAGGAAACCCTCCGTGCCGGTCTGGTCGCGCACCAGGGACAGGATCACCAGACCGCAGAGGGCGAGCACGGCGATCACCGCACCGGCGCGGAAGGCCTTGCTGCGCCAGACCATGCCGACCCGGCGGGGCCGGTAACGCCACTGGCCACGCTCGGGAACGGCGCTCAGGAACTCGTCGAGCCGCTGCTCCTCGAGAACCGGGACGGCCGGCTGCTGGTGCTGTACGGACCCCTCGGACACCTGATGACCCTAACCAGGGGGACCGACACCTGACCACGGCGCGAAGTGCCGGGCGCCGGCGGGTGGCTGATCGGCGACGGTCGGCCGCTGCCCCTCCGGGCCCACCACGACCGGCACCCCGGTCCTGCGGCCGTCGGCCCCGCACCCCGGTCCTGCGGCCGTCGGCCCCGCAGCCCGTGCGCCGCGTGCGCCGCCGCAGTCGGGCCCGCTCCGCCGCTACCGGTCCGTGTTCCGGGTGAACAGCACGTCGTGCACGACGTGCCCCTTGTCCAGCCCCTGCCCCTCGAAGCGGGTCAGTGGCCGGAACGCGGGGCGGGGCGCGTAGCCCCCGTCGGCCCGGGTGTTCTCGAACAGGGGGTGCGCCGTGAGCACCTCCAGCATCTGCTCCGCGTACGGCTCCCAGTCCGTCGCGCAGTGGACGACCGCTCCGGGCTTCAGCCGCTGCGCCACCAGGTCGAGGAACTCCGCCTGGATCAGCCGGCGTTTGTGGTGCCGCTTCTTGGGCCAGGGGTCGGGGAAGAACACCCGGAGCCCGTCCAGCGCCGCCGGCTCCAGCATCTCGCGCAGCAGGATGATCGCGTCACCGTTGGCGACCCGGACGTTGGACAGGCCCGCCCGGTCCGCGAGACCGAGGAGGTTGCCCTGGCCCGGGGTGTGCACGTCGACGGCCAGGATCCCGGTGTCCGGGTCGTCGGCCGCCATCTGCGCGGTGGCCTCGCCCATGCCGAAGCCGATCTCCAGGACGACCGGGAGGCCGTCGAACAGGTCCGGCAGGTCGAGGACGCGCAGGCCGTCGATGTCGAGGCCCCACTTCGGCCACAGCCGCTGGAGGGCGTCCTCCTGGCCGGTGGTCACACGGCTGCGGCGCGGCTGGAAGCTGCGGATCCGGCGCTCGTGGTGGGAGCCCGCCGGATCGGCGGCGGGCCCGCCGGGGAAGCGCGGTTCCTGGCGCAGCCTGCGCTGCCGCTCGAAGGAGGCGGCGCGCAGCGCCTCGGCGTCCGCGTCAGCGGTGGCGCCGGGCGTCTCTGGGGTGGGGTTCACAGGCTCAGACACAATGCCCCGATTCTACGGCGGGGGGCTTCCACCCCGTCGCGCGAGCCCGCACCAGAGCCCGCCGCGCCACCTCCCTCCCGATGGGCAGCGAAGCGGTGGCCGCGGGCGACGGGGCGTTCAGCACGTGCACGGTGTGCGGGGCCTCCCGGATGAGGAAGTCGTCCACCAGCGTGCCGTCCCGCAGCACCGCCTGGGCCCTGACCCCGGCGGGTGACGGCCGCAGGTCGTCCTCCGTCACGTCGGGCAGCAGCCGCCGCACCGCCCGGGTGAAGGCACGCTTCGACAGGGATCTGTGCACCTCGCCCGCCCCGTACCGCCAGTGCCGCCGGGCGATCCGCCAGGAACCGGGCCAGCTCAGGGTGGCGGCCAGCTCGCGCGGGTGCACGACCGGCCAGCCGTATCCCTCGCGGGCCAGGGCCGGCACCGCGTTCGGACCGACGTGGACCGTGCCGTCGACGCCGCGGGTCAGATGCACCCCGAGGAACGGGAACGCCGGGTCCGGCACCGGATAGACCAGCCCGCGCACCAGCTCCGGCCGGGCCAGCTCGTAGTACTCCCCGCGGAACGGCACGATCCGCACCCCGGGGTCGTCCCCCACGAGGCGTGCCATCCGGTCGCTGTGCAGGCCGGCGCAGTTGACCAGCACCCGGGCCCTGGTCACCCGGCCGTCGGCCGTCCGCACGGCGACACCCCAGGGGCGCCGGTCGACGGCGACGACCTCCGCGCCGTACCGGACCTGCCCGCCGGCCGCGCCCACCTCGGCGGCGAACCGGGCGGCCACCGCGGAGAAGTCGCACACCCCGGTCGTCCCGACCCGGATCGCCGCGAGCCCGCGCACCTCCGGCTCGTACTCCGCGATCTGGGCGGGGCCGAGCTCCCGGACCGGCAGCCCGTGCTCCCGGCCGCGCTGCACCAGGCCGTGGAGCCTCGGCAGCTCGTCGCTGGCCGTCGCCACGATCAGCTTGCCCGTGACCGCGTGCGCGATGCCGTGCCCGGCGCAGAAGTCGACCAGCTCGGCGGCGCCCCGCACCGCGTAGCGCGCCTTGAGCGAACCCGGGGGGTAGTAGATGCCGCTGTGGATCACCCCGCTGTTGCGCCCGGTCTGGTGCCTGGCGGGGCCCCACTCCTTCTCCAGCACCGTGACCCGGGTGCCGGGCGCGGTGCGCGTGAGCGCATACGCGGTCGACAGACCGACGATCCCGCCGCCGATCACCAGCACATCGCAGTCGTACGCCGCGTGCGTCATCATCACGCCACCTCCCACCCCGATAGTGCACTGACCCACTGACAACGGGCTCAAACCAGGGACGGCAGGGGCGTGGCGTCCGATCCGTCTCCCGGGCGGGGCATAACGGGGTGTTCCGGTGTTCCGCTACACGGGGGTCACCAGAAGCGGACGGGCCCGTTCCCGGAGCTCGGCGACGCGCGGCTCGTCCCCGTACGGTTCCAGGCGGTGCAGCAGATCGCGGACGTACTCCGTGGTGCGTGCCGAGGAGATGCGCCCCGCCACCTCGACCGCGCGCGTCCCCGCCGCGCAGGCGGCGTCCAGATTTCCGGACTCCAGCTCGGCGACCGCCGACACGACGAGCCGCAGCCCGTGCGAGCGGACGAACTCCTCGGTGGGCCTGGACAGCGCCTGCTCCGTGAACCGCCGCACCTGCCGGGGCGCCTTCAGGTCGCGGTAGCACTCGGCGGCGTCGGCGGCGAACCGGTCGTACGAGTAGAAGCCGAGCCAGGACGGATCCAGGTCACCGGCCCGGGCGCGCTCCAGCCAGCTCTCCGCTGCCCTGAGCGCGGCCCCCGCGGCCGGTGCGTCGCCGGCCTTCGCGTGGGCGCGGGCCTCCACGAGGCGGAAGAAGCTCATGGTCCGTGCGGTGGCCAGGCCGCGATTGCGCTCGACCGCAGCCTGCGCGAGGTCCACACCCTCGTCGGCGAAGCCCCGGTACGTCGCCTGGAGCGACATCGATGCCAGTACGTATCCGCCGAGCGGGACGTCGGCGGCGGCCCGGGCCAGGCGCAGCGCCTGGATGTAGTACCGCTGCGCGGCCTCCTGCTGGCCGGTGTCGAACGCCATCCAGCCCGCGAGCCTGGTCAGCTCGGCCGAGGCGCCGAAGAGCGCCCGGCCCACCTCGTCGCTGTAGGAACCCAGGAGCAGGGGGGCGGCGTCGACGCGTAAGCACTCCGGGACCATGGAGGAACGCCAGTCGCCGCCGCCGTACTTGGAGTCCCAGCGGCGAGCGTCCTGGGCGGCCTCGCGGAGCTTGGCCACATCGCTGTGGCCCACCCGGAAGAGTGAGGCGTCGGACACCGTGTCCGGACCCGGCTGTACGGGCACTGCGGCCTGCGCCCCCGGCGCGCCCTGGCCGCCGGGTGCGCCCCGGGTGCCGAGGATCGCGGCCTGGGCGGCCGTCGGGTCCCGGGCGACCGACGGATCGGCGGGTGTTATGAGCCATCGGGACGCGGGGGTCGCATACGCGCTCACGGCGAAGGAGCCGGCGAGCGACTGCCAGATCCCGCCGCCGCCCCGGCGGCCCGCCAGGTCCAGCCGGTACAGATCCGTCGCCGAGCGCACCGCCTCGCCCACGTCGCGCGGGAAGGCCAGCCCGACCTCGGGCGCCGGATCGGCGTCGGCCAGCCCGATCTCGTGCAGCGGCACGGGGCGGCCGAGTTTGGCCCCTATCGCCGCCGCGATCAGATGGGGCGCCGCACCCTGCGGCACCATGCCCTTGGCGACCCAGCGGGCCACCGAGGTCTTGTCGTACCGCAGTGTCAGACCGCGCTGCGCTCCGAGGTCGTTGACCCGCCGGGCGAGCCCGGCGTTGCTGATTCCCGCGAGGGCGAGAACCGTGCCGAGCTTCTCGTTCGGCCCGCGTTGCTCCCTGGACATGCGCCACCCCTCGACACACAGACGGCCGCCGCGACACCGTGGGGCGCGCGGCATTCGTACCGTGTTCTCCCCAGGTACGGTCCCGGGCACTCCGGCCGCACACGCATTTGGCTGAGCCCCGTGGAATATGCCGCCCTGCTGAGAACATCGGTAAACCCAGCGTAGTTCGCCGCATCCCTACCGTTAAGGGGCAGTCGTCCGGATGGCGGGAATGTTGTCCGCCATGCCGGAGTCGGGGGGTCCTGTCCGCCGGTGTGCCACCCCGCGCACCGGCTGCGCACCGGATGCGTCGGGGGTCACGGGTGCGGCTCCGCGCGCGGAGTCACGGCCGGCCCCCGAACGGTGCGGAGCAAGACCATCGTGCTCCCGGTGTGTGGCCGTGCGCCCGGCCGTGCGCTCTGGCCCGGCCTGCACGGAAGCGCTTCCATGGTTCCTGCGTGGGTCGGCCCGCTGCACTGGACTCAGCGGGCTGGGGGAGACCGCCGCCCCATTCCCCGCGGGCGGCGAACCGGTCCGGGAGGTGACGAACACCTCCCGGACTGTGCGTGGAAGGGCACGTTCCATGGGGGACGAGGCGTGTGGGCCGGCGCACCGGGGGGATGCGCCGGCCGACGCGTGACCGGGGCGGCCGCGAGGTTCCCCAGGGGCCCGCAGGCTCTCTCCGGAGCACGGCCGGGGGCGTCGTCGGACACCCCTCCGAGGCCTTCCGGAGTGAAACGCGCACGTGGATCGTGATCTGAGATTGGCTGGATCCTGTCGGTCGGGCAGCGCTTCCCGGATCGGTCCGGCTATGGCCGGTTTACGTCTGTTCCACAGCACGGCCGAGGCGTGGTCCGCATTTCCGGCCGGGCGGCGCAACTCCCCGAAGCCGCGGTTGCGTTGTGAGGGAATCCCGGAAGTCGGCCCCCGGCCCTTGCCAGGGGCGCATGCGCATCCTGTGTGCGCCGCTCGTACCCCCTCCCAGGTGCCGTTGTCGTGGCAGCATGTCCCGCAGCGGCGTTCCCGTGTCTGGCGCGCCGGTTCGTCCACAGCCTGTGGAGGCGGCGATGCGTTGGTTGGTGGGGTGGAGCAGTATCGCCGCGAGCTTCGGCACCGTGGGCGCGGTCGGCCACCAGGGGGAGGGGCGCACCGTCCACCCCGTGGGTTCCCAACTCCTGTGGGGGGACCCGGATCCGCTCTGGGCCGTCGGCGACTGGCGCCCGGACGAGATCCGCATCATCACGGTGGCCACCCCCGAGGGCGCGCCCACCACCCGCCTCGCGGTCCTCGGCTGCTGCGGTGCCACCGACGAGCAGCTCCGGGTCGGGCTGCTGGCCGCCCGCGGCGGTGCGCTGCGCCATCTCACCGCCTGGCCGGGCAGTTACACGGCCGTCGTGCAGATCGGCCGCCGCGTCACCGTCGCCGGTGACCTCGCCGGGGCGCGCCCCGTCTTCCACACCCCCTGGGCCAACGGCACCGCGTACGCCACCGCGGCCCTCCCGCTCGCCGATCTCATCGAGGCCCAGCTGGACATCGGCCATCTGGCCGCGCTGCTGGCCTGCCCCGAGACCCCGGAGGCGCTGGGCGACGGCACGCCGTACGCGGGCGTGAAGCGGATCCCCCCGGGACACGCGCTGATCCTCCGGGAGGGATCGCGCGAGATCACGGGGTACGAGGCGGTGGCCTCGCTCGCCGTCGCGGCCCCCCAGACCGACCCGGTGAGTGCCGTCGAGGGTGTGCGGGACGCCCTGGTCGAAGCCGTACGCGCCCGTCTCACGGCCCCGCGCCACGCCCCGGAGACCATGCCGCCGGATCCCGGTCCCGTCCCCGGGATGGGGCCCGCCGAGCGCCGTGCGGCCCGCGGGGCGCCCGTGCCCGGCATCGGCTCGGACCTGTCCGGAGGCAGCGCGTCCGCCACCCTCGCCCTGCTGGCCGCCGGGCTGCCCGGGCTCCCCGGCACCGTCCTCGGTCACGGCTCGGGGGCCGGCGAGCGGCTGCTGGCCGTCACCTTCAACGACCTCTCCACGCAGGGGCGCGAGGACGAACTGGAGCGCGCCCGCGTCATCGCGGCCAACCCCCGCCTGCACCACGTGGTCGTCGCGGCGGGCGAGGAGGCCCTGCCCTACGCGTCGCTGGAGACCGGACCGCTCACCGACGAGCCCGCGCCGTCCCTCGTCGTCGCCGAACGCCACCGCCGCAGGCTGGCCGCGGGAAGCGCCGACCACCTGGTGGGGCACGGCGCCCGGCAGGTCCTCGACGCGCACCCGGCACGGCTGGCCGACCTCCTCATGGACCGGCGCAGACGCCACCTCCTGCGGCCCGTCGCCGCGCTCGCCAGGGCCGAGGGGCCGTCCGCGCACTCCCTGTTCGTCCCGGTGGCCGTCTACCGCGCCGCCCGCCGGCTGTCCCGTACGTCGTACCGCACAGGGCTCGAGGCCGCGGCCGGTCTGCTGCCCGACGCCAACCGCTACGCCCCGGACCTCGACACACCGGCCGACGCCTCGCTCGCCGCCCTCACCTGGTCCCGGCCGGGCCCGGCCGCGCGCTGGCTCACCGGTGAGGCACTCGCCGAGGTGGCGGTCCGGCTCCAGGAGGCGGCGATCCGGCCGACGTCGGTCCAGCGCCCGGGGGAGGCCCGCGCCCGTGCGGCGCTCGCCCGGCACGCGGCCGACCAGCGCATCCTGGAACAGGCCGCCGAGGTGCGGAGCCAGCGGCTGCACGCCCCGTTCCTCGACAACCAGGTCGTACGGGCCGCCCGGGCCCTGCCCGAATCACTGCGCGTCCAGCCGGGCGCCCGGGCCGCGATACTGCGCCGGGTCCTCGCCGGCGCGGGCATCCACGAACTGCCCCCGGGCTGGGGCGCGCCGTCCCAGGCCACCTCGAACGCGGCGGGCCGCCTCGGCCTGCGCACGGCGCTCCCGGAGCTGATCGCCCTCTTCGACGCCCCGCTGCTCGCCGATGCCGGCCTCGTCGAGGCGCGCGTCGTGCGGAAGGCGCTGCGTGCGGCGTCCGAGGGTGAACCACTGCCGCTGGACGGGCTCGCCGCCCTCGTCTCCACCGAACTCTGGCTCCGCCGCCTGGTCACCCGCCGGGGCACCTGCTGGACGGGTACGGCGGCCCCGCGCCAGCGCGCGGTGGCGGGCGGCGTGGTCCCGGCCCGCCGGACACTGCAGCCGTAACGGCCCCGGCCCCGGGCCCCCGGCTCTTCGAGAGCGCCGCAGGGCGGGCGCGGCCCCGCTCCGGACGAGGTCGTGGACCTCCTCGTCCGCCTCACCCGGGATCTCAGCGGCAGCTGATCCGCGACTGCGCCCAGTCGGCCAGCGTCAGCCCTCCGAGCGGCCCCGCGGGCACCACCACGAGCCGGATCGTGCCCTGTCCTTCGATGCCGACGCTCGTCGCCACGGCGGGGTCGCCGCCCCGCATCAGGGGCGACTCCCACAGCCGTACCCCGTCGCCGCCGACCACGGAGAAGCGCACCGGGCCGAGCATCTCGGTCAGGTCGTCCACACCGACCATCGCCTCGTAGCGGGTGCACTGGCGGTTGAGACGGATCGCGACCGATGAGCGGGCGTGGACGGTCACACCGTGGGAGTACCTCGTGGAGCCGACCGACAGCCCGGTCCGCTGCCAGACCGCGCCCCTGGTCTCGCCGAGCAGGATCTCCGGCGCGGTGTGATCACCGGCGACGGAGTACGGCAACTCGTTGACCTGGTAGACCTCGGGGGGCACGGGCGGAGCGGGCGGTGCGGGCGGCGGTGGGGTGGTCGGCGCGGGAGGCGCGGGGCCGGGCTCCGGCGGGGCCGGCGCGGGCGCCTTCGGCCGTGCCGGCTCGGCGGCGGGCTCCGGCGAGGGCGGCGCGGGTTTCGGCGGACGAGCCCGCGTCGGCTCCGGCTCGGGTGCCGGTTCGGGCGCGGGAGGTGGTGCGGGGGCCTGCGGCTCCGGCGGGGGAGCGGGCGTCGGTACGGCGGGGGCCGCCACCGGCGGCCCGGCCACCGGTTTCGGCTCCGGGGCGGGCCGGTCGTCGCCGACCAGGGCCCACACCAGTCCGGCCGCGGCCGCCACGGCCACGGTCGCGGCGATGCCCGCCTTCACCGGCGCGCCGAGCCCTTCCGCCGCAGCGGATCCACCGGCTGTGCCGCCGGAGGAGGAACCGCCGGTCGCAGCCGCGGCGGCACCGGCACCCGCGGCGCCGACCGTCCCGCCCGCCACGATGCCCGCCGCCTTGACCGCATAGCCCGCGGCGAACCAGCCGATGACGGCGACCGGGAGCAGCGCCGGGATCCCGGAGTTCACCCGCTGCAGCTCGCCGGCGGCGATCCGGCACTTCGCGCACTCGTCCAGATGCTTGCGGAGCCCGCGCTCGGCCCGGCTCCGCAGGCCTCCCCGGGCATGGGCGCCCAGCCGGTCGGCGTACCGGGCGCAGTCCCCGCCGGCCGTGAGCGCCTGGCTCACATGCGCCTGCAGATAGGCCTGCTTGAGCCCTTCCCGGGCACGGACGGCCAGCACCGCCGTGGCGTTGGGCGTCAGGCCGAACAGCGGTGCCACCTCGCTCGGAGTCTCCTCCTCCACGGTGGTGTGCCACAGCACGGCCTGCCAGCGCTCCGGCAGGCTGCGGAATGCCTCCATCGCCATGGACCGGTCCGCCTCGTGCATGGCGATCACGTCGGCGCCGAGACCGACGGTGTCGGCCTCCGCGAGTTCGGAGGAACGCGTGGCCTGCGCGGCGAACACAGCGAAGTCATCGACGAGATGCTCACGCTTCGCACTCTTCGTCCACGCGGCGGCGACGTGCCGGACCGCGGTCATGAGGTAGGCCCGGACGGCTTCCTCCGGCCCCTTCCCGCCCCGTACCGCCTGCAGTGTCCGTGCGAACACCTCGGCCGTCAGGTCGTCCGCGGTGTGCGCGTCGCGGCAGCAGGTGCGGGCGTAGCGGCGCACCGCCCCCGAGTGGCGCAGGAACAGCTCCTCGTACGCCCGGTCGTCGCCGGCCCGCATGCCCTGGATCAACTGCGCGTCGGACGGCCCGGGACCGGCGGAACCCGCACGTCCCTCCCGCTGGAGGGGTACGGCGTACACGGCACCGGCCTCGGCGTCGTCCGCGGGCACCGGCCAGGGGCCGGGGAGCACGGTGCCGCCCTCGGCACGGCCGCTGCCCGGCCGTCCGGAACCCGCCTGGCTCGGCACCTGGCCGGCGAGCGGCCCGCCCGTCTCCGTGCCTCCGCCCGCGATACCGTCGGCCGGTTCCCCCTGCTGCGCGTCACCGCTCATCGCGGAAGCCCCCGTATGCACCTTCGGACCCGTCATACCGGGGCCAGAGTGCCACAGGGCCCTGCCACAGCGAACCCTCGGCCCGGGCAACCACTCGTCCGGGGTGTTTTCCCGTGGGTGAGGCGCGCGGCATCACTCCTTGGAGGGAGTACCGACACCCCGCGGCCGTACGGGCGTCCGCCCGGCAGGTCCGTCCGGTGAGCCCGTCCCGGGAAGGACGGACACCGGCCGGACCCGTCCGGTAACGGGGCACCCGCCTACGCGGGCCGGGAGCGCAGACCCTCCAGCAGGATGTCCAGCAGCCGTGCCGAGGCCGCGGCCTGATGCGCGGGATCCGGCAGCGCCGGTGCCGCCGTGGCGATGACCAGCAGCACGTCCGCCACGGTCACGTCGCCGCGCAGCTCACCCGACTCCCGGGCCCGGCCCACCAGTCTCCCCACGACCTCGAGGAGCTCGGCCGCACCGGAGTCGTCGTCGAGGCCCGCCTCGGCGGCGGAGCGCGGTGCGACCACCCTGAGATCGGCCTGTCCCACGCCCTGCCGCTGATGCGGAACCCGCGTCTCGCCGTCCGCCGAGCCCGGCGCGGCGGACGCGTCCTCCGCGTCGGCCCCGACCCGCAGCACCTGCGGCGGCAGCAGCCGGCCCGCACCCGAGGCCACCGACGTCCGAAGGAAACGGGACAGCGCCGACCAGGGCTCGTCCTCCTGCCCCAGAGCCGACCGCGCCTGGTCGGTGAGCCGCGAGGTCTCCTCCTCGGCTATCCGGCGCACCAGCACGTCCTTGCTCGGGAAACGCCGGTAGACCGTGCCGACCCCGACCCGGGCGCGGCGTGCCACGTCCTCCATCGGCGCGCCGTACCCCAGCTCGCCGAACACCTCACGTGCCGCTCGCAGCACGTGTTCCAGATTGCGCTGCGCGTCCACGCGGAGCGGCGCCGAGCGGCCCGTGCTCCCCACCGGTCCACCCCCAGCGACCGTCGCGAGCGCTCCTACGGGGCTCAACCGCCCGTGGCCCTCCACAGAAGAGGTGACAGCGCTCTGCCCATGCAGATCCTGAATGTGCATAACTTCCCCCGGTTATGACGTCTCCCCCCGGAGACTTCCCCGCCGTGTGAGCCGGTGTGCGGATCACCGTCCGAACCAGACACCCCGACGGGGTACGAACATAGTTGAGCCCGGCTCAATTCAGAAGAGGGTAGTTCCGCACGGAGCGCCCCCCGATCGGAGCAAGGACCGGTTGAACCCTGATTCACCCCATGCCCGCCTGCCTTGCCGCCATGCCTGACCTGCAACGCTGCCGTGATACAGGGTGATTGATCCCCGCCGGGTGATCGAAGAGCTCCGGTCACACAATTTGACGGGCCTGTGGACAAACGCCGGACTCCGGTGCGTCATGGGATGGTGATGGCTCCAGATTCCCGGGGGACGACCCCCGACACCAGGCCTCGTGTACGCATTCTCGTCGTCGGCGGCGGTTACGTCGGGATGTACACCGCACTGCGTCTCCAGCGGAAGCTGCGGCAGAGACTGAAGAGCGGCGAGGCCGAGATCGTGGTGGTCACGCCGGAGCCCTACATGACGTACCAGCCGTTCCTGCCCGAAGCCGCGGCCGGTTCGATCTCGCCCCGCCACGTCGTCGTACCGCTGCGCCGGGTCCTGAAGCACTGCACGATCGTCATCGGTGAGGCGGAGCGCATCGACCACGCCAAACGCACCGCGACCGTCACGACGCTCGCCACCGGAGAGGACGGCACCGGCGCCGTCGAGATCCCGTACGACGAGGTCGTCATCGCGCCCGGGTCCGTCTCGCGCACCCTCCCGGTCCCCGGCCTCGCCGACTTCGGCATCGGCTTCAAGACCGTCGAGGAGGCCATCGGCCTGCGCAACCACGTCATCGAGCAGATGGACATCGCCTCCGCGACCCGGGACCCCGCCATCCGCGACGCGGCCCTCACCTTCGTGTTCGTCGGTGGCGGGTACGCGGGCGTCGAGGCGCTCGCCGAGCTGGAGGACATGGCCCGCTACACCTCGCGGTACTACCACAACATCAAGCCCACGGACCTGCGATGGATCCTGGTCGAGGCGACCGGCCGCATCCTGCCCGAGGTCGGCGAGGCGATGGGCAAGTACGCCGTCCGGGAGCTGCGGGGCCGCAACATCGACGTCCGGCTCGACACCAGGCTCGACAGCTGCGAGGCCCGTACCGCGGTCCTCAGCGACGGCTCCCGCTTCCCGACCCGCACCCTCGTGTGGACCGCGGGCGTCAAACCCGCACCCCTGCTCGCCGCCACCGACCTGCCCCTCACCGAGCGCGGCCGGCTGCGCTGTACCGCCGCGCTCCGCGTCGACGGCGTCGAACACGCCTGGGCGGCCGGCGACGCGGCGGCGGTACCCGACCTCACGTCCTCGGAGCCCGGCAGGGAAACCGCGCCGAACGCCCAGCACGCGGTGCGGCAGGCCAAGGTCCTCGCCGACAACATCCTCGCCACGCTCGCCGGACGGCCCGCGAAGGACTACCGGCACTCCTACGCCGGATCCGTCGCCTCGCTCGGCCTGCACAAGGGCGTCGCCCACGTCTACGGCCGCAAGCTCAAGGGGTATCCGGCGTGGCTGATGCACCGCGTCTACCACCTCAGCCGGGTGCCCACGTTCAACCGGAAGGCCCGCGTCCTCGCCGAGTGGACCCTCGCCGGACTGTTCAAGCGCGAGATCGTCTCCCTCGGCTCACTCGAGCACCCGCGCGCCGAATTCGCGCTCGCTGCCGGCGGGCACGCACACCTCCGCCCGGGGAGCGAGGGGAACGGCGCGCGGCCCGGAGGCAATCCGCCCGAGGACGACGACGGCCCGCCGAAGACATCCGGCTGATCCGCCGCCCCGGGCCGGCACACCTTCCTTCCGCACCACCGCCGGCACCTCCTCCGACCACCGCCGCAGGGCACCCCCGACCGCCGGGGGAACGCCGCGGACCGCCGGGCGAACCGACCGCCCCACGACAACTGTCAGTACGGTCGGTCACACTGGACGTGTGACCATAGGTGGGCCCACACCTGCAGAGAGTGACCCGCCCGGCAGTCACCTACAGTGACCGGCAGCGAAGACCACCAGCACGAAGAGACCCGGCCGCGCCTTCCCGGGGGACCGCCCCGGTACCCCGACCCGGCAGACGTACCGGCAGACGAACGGCAACGACCGGCACAGGTACCGGCCGACGAAGAGCTCGCCCGAGCGGACCAGACCGACACACGAGGCCAGAATTTCCGTGAACTTCACGCGCTGGAGTGCCCGCCTTCCCGGAACGCAGCGCCGAGCCGCCGCGCGGGACGACCACAGCTCCGTACCCGCCGCCCGCGCCGAGTCCGTACAGCCCAGGACCGAACCCACGCCACCGGACGACACGGCGGAGCCCTCCGAGCCCGGACCCTCCCTCGATTCCCTCTCCGCCCGCGAGATCCTCGGCCGGCTGCCCGCCCCCGTCGCGCTGCTCCACGGCCCCGACCACCGCGTCACGTACGTCAACGACGCGTACACGGCGGCCTTCGGCCCACGCCCCTGCGGCGTACCCGCTGCCGAGGCCATGCCCGAGCTGTCCGAGCTCAGCCTGCTGCCCCTCATGGACCAGGTCCTGCGCAGCGGCACGCCCCGTACGGTCAAGTCCCGCAAGACCCTCACGGGCAGCTCCTACACCGCGACCTGCACCCCGGTGGCCGCCGGCGACCCGGAGAGCGCGGACGGGGCGGGTGTGCTCGTCTACGTCACCGACGTCACCGACCACGCCGAAGCCGCCGAGCGGCTCCGGGCCAGCGAGCGCCGCCACCGCGACACCGCCGTCACCCTCCAGCGCTCCCTGCTCCCGCAGGAGCTCGAACAGCCCGACGACCTGCGGATCGCCGCCACGTACCAGCCGGGCGGCACGGACGCGGCGGTCGGCGGCGACTGGTACGACGTCATCACCCTCGGTGCGGGCCGCACCGCGCTCGTCATCGGAGACGTGATGGGACGCGGCGTCCGAGCCGCCGCCGTCATGGGCCAGCTGCGCACCGCCGTCCGCGCCTACGCCCGCCTCGACCTGCCGCCGCACGAGGTGCTGCAGCTCCTGGACGTCCTCGCGGCCGAGATCGACGCGAGCCAGATCGCCACCTGCGCCTACGCGGTCCACGACCCCAACGAGGGCCACCTCGTCTACGCCTCCGCCGGCCACCTCCCGATCCTCGTGTGCGACGAGGACGGCACGGTCCACCGAGCGGAGGAGCCCACCGGACCTCCGCTCGGCACGGGCGGATGGGTCCACACCTCCGGGACGATCGCGCTCCCGCCCGGCTCGACGGCCGTTCTCTACACGGACGGACTGGTGGAGCGCCGCAGGGAGGACATCGACGAGGGCGTCGCTTCCCTGGAGCGCGCCCTGTCCGGCGCCAAGGGGTCGCCCCAGGTGGTCTGCGACCGCCTCATCCGTTCCCTGGGAGTGACCGCGGAGCACGACGACGACGTGGCGGTGCTCGTCGTCCAGCACCCGGCCCGCACGGGCGCGAGCGCGGAGCTGTTCCACAACGCCTCGCTCGAACTGCTCGGCGGCATCGAGGCGGCGCCCCGGGCCCGGGCCTTCGCCACCGGAGTCCTGGCTTCCTGGCGCTTCCCCATGGAGCTGTGCGATCTGGGGGTCCTCGCCGCGAGCGAACTCGTGGCGAACTCCCTCCAACACGGCACCCCGCCCATGCGGCTCGGCCTGCGCCGCACCGACCGGCGACTGATCATCGAGGTGACGGACGGCGACGACCACCTGCCGCGCCGCCGCCGCGCCGAACCCGCGGACGAGGCGGGACGCGGGATCTCCATCGTCGCGACGATCGCCTCGTCCTGGGGCAGCAGGCGCACCCCGGGCGGCGGCAAGGCGGTGTGGTGCGAGTTCTCCCTCCCCGGCTGAGCCGGGGAGGGACGCCGGCTCAGCGAGCGGCGGCGGGTACGGCGACCGGCTCGCTCTCCGGAAGTGACACGGCCACCACCCGCGAGGGCGCCGTCACGAGCGACGGTTTGTCCTGCACGGGGGTGAGCTGCCGACCGAGCTTCAGGGCAACCACGGTGATGCCGAGCGAGAACAGCACGAACGTCACGATGTACGGCCCGTGCAGCGACGCCCCCATGGGCCCGCCCACGGCCGGTCCGACCGCCAGGGCCAGCTGCTTCACCAGCGCGAAGGCCGAGTTGTACTGACCGACCATGGCCTCCGGGGCCAGATCGGCGACGAGCGGCGCGACGGTCGGCGACAGCATCGCCTCACCGAGCCCGAACAACGCGTACGTCGAGATCATCGCGGCCGTCGCCATGGTCTGGCTGCCGTGCCCGATACCCGCGTAGCCGGCCACGATCCAGGCGAACGCCCAGATCAGGCCGACCCACGCGATGACCCGGCTGCGCCGCCGGCGCTCAACGAGGCGCAGCACGACGAACTGCGCGGCGACGATGACCGCGGTGTTGGCGGCCAGCGCGATGCCGAGGGTCGACGGTTCGATCCCGGCGGCCTCTGTCCCGTAGGCCGCGAGGCCGGACTCGAACTGCCCGTAGCAGGCGAAGAAGATCACGAAGCCCAGGACGCACAGCTGCACCATCGCCTTGTGCGACAGCAGCACCCGGAGGCCTGCCTTGGGCGCGGAGCCGTCGGCAGGCACGGCCCCGGGCACGGAGGCGGCGCGGGGCATGCGCACGGTGGCGGCGACCACGCCGAGCACGACGAACATCACCGCTTCGATGAGGAACAACAGGGTGAAGCTGGACGGCCGGCCGACGTCGACCAGCTGACCGCCGACCAGCCCGCCGATGCCGAGACCGAGGTTCTGCAGGAAGAACTGCATGGCGAAGGCGCGCGTACGGGTGGAGGCGTTCGTGCACCACACCAGCATCGTGGCGAGCGCCGGCTGCATGACCGCCGTACCCGCGCCGAGGACCGCGGCGGAGAGGACAGCGGTCGTCACGCTGTTCGACACGCCCAGAGCGGCCGCGCCCACGGCCGCCGTGCCAGCGGCGACGATCAGCACGGGCAAGGGGCCGCGCCGGTCGATGGTCCGACCGGTGAACGGCAGTACGGCCAGCGCTGCCATGGCGAAGACAGCCAGTACGACACCTGCCGTACCGGCACCAAGATCCCGTACCTGCGCCACGTAGACGTACAGATACGGGACGGTGAACCCGAGGCCGAACGCGCTCAGCGCGCTCCCCACCTGGATCCGCCGCAGCGCTGCACCCATTTCCCTGGTCACACTCACCTACCTCAAGACTTGGAGAACGTTGAAGAAATCAGACTCGTAGACTTTAGCACTAAACTTAGAGTCTCAACGCTATAGCTCGAAGGACTTCGAAGCCGATGGGGAGCGTGCGATACTGCCCGCCATGTCTGACACCCCCGAGCAGCCCGAGCTCCAGGAGCCGAGCCTCGACGAGCAGATCGCGGCCTACCAGCGCGAGTTCCGCGACCTCGACCCCCAGGTCGAACAGGTCGTCTCCGCGCTGGGCCGACTGAACCGCCGGATGAACGTCGCGTACGGCAGACAGCTGGCGGCCCTGGGCATCAGCAACGCCGAGTGGGAGGTCCTCAAGACCCTGGTCCTGGCAGGCGCCCCCTACCGGCTGGGCCCGGGCGAGCTCGCCAAGCGGCTGGGGCTGACGCCCGCCGCCATGACCCACCGCATCGACCGCATGGCGGGCGAAGGCCTGGTCACGCGGGACAGGGACGAGAACAACAGGGTGCGGGTCATCGTCGAGCTGACCGACGAGGGCCGTACGAAGTGGCTCGAGGCGATGCGTATGGCCACCGCATTCGAGGAGGACCTCCTCCAGGACCTCGAGGGCGAGGAGCGCGGGGCGTTGGGCGAGATCCTGATCCGCCTCCTGCGCCGCGTGGAACACGCCCAGCCGGACGCCGGCGGCCGGCTCACCGACCTGGACTGATGGCGTCGAAGGGCCTCCCGGGGATGGGTTGACACGCCCCTCCCCGATCCGTAAGGTTCTTCGAGTTGTCACGGAGCCGGTACGGAGCCGCGGCAGCCGATCCCGCCGCGAATGCGGCAAACAAACTCAGTACGACCTCCCATCGGGGAGAATTTCGGCATGCCGGAATTCAAATCGAAGGCTCGATTATGAGCCGCCGGGAGAATCCGCTAGAGTTTGAGCGTCGGAACGGCCCAACAGCCGGGAAGACAAGCCCCACTGACTGGGAATCAGGCCCGAAAGGATCTGATAGAGTCGGACTCGCCGGAAAGGGAAACGCGAAAGCGAAGAACTGGAAAGCGTAAATCCTCTGCTCGCAGGGGCCCGCTTCGACCGGGAATCGGACACGAAAGAGTCTGATAGAGTCGGAAACGCAAGAACGAAGGGAAGCGCCCGGAGGGCCCCGGTGAAACGGGACCGAAGGAAGCGTCCGTTCCTTGAGAACTCAACAGCGTGCCAAAAGTCAACGCCAAATTTGTTGATACCCCGGCCCACTTCGGTGGGTTGGTGGTTCCTTTGAAGTCCTACTGGCCCATGTGGCGGGTAGGCAACATCAGCGAGGACGCTGTGGATGACCAGCCCTATTCCGGTTGGTTGTCCCGCTCTTCTATGGTGCTCTCCCGATTACGGGAAAACATTCATGGAGAGTTTGATCCTGGCTCAGGACGAACGCTGGCGGCGTGCTTAACACATGCAAGTCGAACGATGAAGCCCTTCGGGGTGGATTAGTGGCGAACGGGTGAGTAACACGTGGGCAATCTGCCCTTCACTCTGGGACAAGCCCTGGAAACGGGGTCTAATACCGGATAACACTCTGTCCCTCATGGGGCGGGGTTAAAAGCTCCGGCGGTGAAGGATGAGCCCGCGGCCTATCAGCTTGTTGGTGGGGTAATGGCCTACCAAGGCGACGACGGGTAGCCGGCCTGAGAGGGCGACCGGCCACACTGGGACTGAGACACGGCCCAGACTCCTACGGGAGGCAGCAGTGGGGAATATTGCACAATGGGCGAAAGCCTGATGCAGCGACGCCGCGTGAGGGATGACGGCCTTCGGGTTGTAAACCTCTTTCAGCAGGGAAGAAGCGCAAGTGACGGTACCTGCAGAAGAAGCACCGGCTAACTACGTGCCAGCAGCCGCGGTAATACGTAGGGTGCGAGCGTTGTCCGGAATTATTGGGCGTAAAGAGCTCGTAGGCGGCTTGTCACGTCGGATGTGAAAGCTCGGGGCTTAACCCCGAGTCTGCATTCGATACGGGCTAGCTAGAGTGTGGTAGGGGAGATCGGAATTCCTGGTGTAGCGGTGAAATGCGCAGATATCAGGAGGAACACCGGTGGCGAAGGCGGATCTCTGGGCCATTACTGACGCTGAGGAGCGAAAGCGTGGGGAGCGAACAGGATTAGATACCCTGGTAGTCCACGCCGTAAACGTTGGGAACTAGGTGTTGGCGACATTCCACGTCGTCGGTGCCGCAGCTAACGCATTAAGTTCCCCGCCTGGGGAGTACGGCCGCAAGGCTAAAACTCAAAGGAATTGACGGGGGCCCGCACAAGCAGCGGAGCATGTGGCTTAATTCGACGCAACGCGAAGAACCTTACCAAGGCTTGACATATACCGGAAAGCATCAGAGATGGTGCCCCCCTTGTGGTCGGTATACAGGTGGTGCATGGCTGTCGTCAGCTCGTGTCGTGAGATGTTGGGTTAAGTCCCGCAACGAGCGCAACCCTTGTTCTGTGTTGCCAGCATGCCCTTCGGGGTGATGGGGACTCACAGGAGACTGCCGGGGTCAACTCGGAGGAAGGTGGGGACGACGTCAAGTCATCATGCCCCTTATGTCTTGGGCTGCACACGTGCTACAATGGCCGGTACAATGAGCTGCGATGCCGCGAGGCGGAGCGAATCTCAAAAAGCCGGTCTCAGTTCGGATTGGGGTCTGCAACTCGACCCCATGAAGTCGGAGTTGCTAGTAATCGCAGATCAGCATTGCTGCGGTGAATACGTTCCCGGGCCTTGTACACACCGCCCGTCACGTCACGAAAGTCGGTAACACCCGAAGCCGGTGGCCCAACCCCTTGTGGGAGGGAGCTGTCGAAGGTGGGACTGGCGATTGGGACGAAGTCGTAACAAGGTAGCCGTACCGGAAGGTGCGGCTGGATCACCTCCTTTCTAAGGAGCATCTAGGTTTCCTTCGGGGAATCCAGAGACCATTACGTCGGCAAATGTTCGACGGTGGTTGCTCATGGGTGGAACGTTGACTATTCGGCACGATGAGCAAGTTGTTGTGAGTACTGCTTCGGCGTGGAAAACAGGGACGGGTTGATCGGGTCGGGCACGCTGTTGGGTATCTGAAGGTACGGGCTCGTTGAGTCACGGTCTTCGGTTGCCGGCCCCAGTGAACTCACCTGTAAGGGTGGGGTGATGGGTGGCTGGTCGTTGTTTGAGAACTGCACAGTGGACGCGAGCATCTGTGGCCAAGTTTTTAAGGGCGCACGGTGGATGCCTTGGCACCAGGAACCGATGAAGGACGTGGGAGGCCACGATAGTCCCCGGGGAGCTGTCAACCAAGCTTTGATCCGGGGGTTTCCGAATGGGGAAACCCGGCAGTCGTCATGGGCTGTCACCCGCTGCTGAACACATAGGCAGTGTGGAGGGAACGCGGGGAAGTGAAACATCTCAGTACCCGCAGGAAGAGAAAACAACCGTGATTCCGGGAGTAGTGGCGAGCGAAACCGGATGAGGCCAAACCGTATGTGTGTGATACCCGGCAGGGGTTGCGCATACGGGGTTGTGGGATCTCTTTTTCATAGTCTGCCGACTGTGAGACGAGTCAGAAACCGTTGGTGTAGGCGAAGGACATGCGAAAGGTCCGGCGTAGAGGGTAAGACCCCCGTAGCTGAAACATCAACGGCTCGTTTAAGAGACACCCAAGTAGCACGGGGCCCGAGAAATCCCGTGTGAATCTGGCGGGACCACCCGCTAAGCCTAAATATTCCCTGGTGACCGATAGCGGATAGTACCGTGAGGGAATGGTGAAAAGTACCGCGGGAGCGGAGTGAAATAGTACCTGAAACCGTGTGCCTACAAGCCGTGGGAGCGTCGCTGTATGTGCTTGCACATGCAGTCGTGACTGCGTGCCTTTTGAAGAATGAGCCTGCGAGTTAGCGGTGTGTAGCGAGGTTAACCCGTGTGGGGAAGCCGTAGCGAAAGCGAGTCCGAATAGGGCGATTGAGTTGCACGCTCTAGACCCGAAGCGGAGTGATCTAGCCATGGGCAGGTTGAAGCGGAGGTAAGACTTCGTGGAGGACCGAACCCACCAGGGTTGAAAACCTGGGGGATGACCTGTGGTTAGGGGTGAAAGGCCAATCAAACTCCGTGATAGCTGGTTCTCCCCGAAATGCATTTAGGTGCAGCGTCGTGTGTTTCTTGCCGGAGGTAGAGCACTGGATAGGCGATGGGCCCTACCGGGTTACTGACCTTAGCCAAACTCCGAATGCCGGTAAGTGAGAGCACGGCAGTGAGACTGTGGGGGATAAGCTCCATGGTCGAGAGGGAAACAGCCCAGAGCATCGACTAAGGCCCCTAAGCGTACGCTAAGTGGGAAAGGATGTGGAGTCGCAGAGACAACCAGGAGGTTGGCTTAGAAGCAGCCACCCTTGAAAGAGTGCGTAATAGCTCACTGGTCAAGTGATTCCGCGCCGACAATGTAGCGGGGCTCAAGCGTACCGCCGAAGTCGTGTCATTCATACACATAGGGCCAACGCCCGTATGGATGGGTAGGGGAGCGTCGTGTGCCGGGTGAAGCAGCCGCGGAAGCGAGTTGTGGACGGTTCACGAGTGAGAATGCAGGCATGAGTAGCGATACACACGTGAGAAACGTGTGCGCCGATTGACTAAGGGTTCCTGGGTCAAGCTGATCTGCCCAGGGTAAGTCGGGACCTAAGGCGAGGCCGACAGGCGTAGTCGATGGACAACCGGTTGATATTCCGGTACCCGCTTTGAAACGCCCAATACTGAATCAGGCGATGCTAAGTCCGTGAAGCCGGCCCGATCTCTTCGGAGTTGAGGGTAGTGGTGGAGCCGATGAACCAGACTTGTACTAGGTAAGCGATGGGGTGACGCAGGAAGGTAGTCCAGCCCGGGCGGTGGTAGTCCCGGGGTAAGGGTGTAGGCCGTGTGGTAGGTAAATCCGTCACACATTAAGGCTGAGACCTGATGCCGAGCCGATTGTGGTGAAGTGGATGATCCTATGCTGTCGAGAAAAGCCTCTAGCGAGTTTCATGGCGGCCCGTACCCTAAACCGACTCAGGTAGTCAGGTAGAGAATACCGAGGCGTTCGGGTGAACTATGGTTAAGGAACTCGGCAAAATGCCCCCGTAACTTCGGGAGAAGGGGGCCATCACTGGTGATCCGATTTACTCGGTGAGCTGGGGGTGGCCGCAGAGACCAGCGAGAAGCGACTGTTTACTAAAAACACAGGTCCGTGCGAAGCCGTAAGGCGATGTATACGGACTGACGCCTGCCCGGTGCTGGAACGTTAAGGGGACCGGTTAGTGCACTTTCGGGTGTGCGAAGCTGAGAACTTAAGCGCCAGTAAACGGCGGTGGTAACTATAACCATCCTAAGGTAGCGAAATTCCTTGTCGGGTAAGTTCCGACCTGCACGAATGGCGTAACGACTTCTCGACTGTCTCAACCATAGGCCCGGTGAAATTGCACTACGAGTAAAGATGCTCGTTTCGCGCAGCAGGACGGAAAGACCCCGGGACCTTTACTATAGTTTGATATTGGTGTTCGGTTCGGCTTGTGTAGGATAGGTGGGAGACTTTGAAGCGGCCACGCCAGTGGTTGTGGAGTCGTCGTTGAAATACCACTCTGGTCGTGCTGGATGTCTAACCTGGGTCCGTGATCCGGATCAGGGACAGTGTCTGATGGGTAGTTTAACTGGGGCGGTTGCCTCCTAAAGAGTAACGGAGGCGCCCAAAGGTTCCCTCAGCCTGGTTGGCAATCAGGTGTTGAGTGTAAGTGCACAAGGGAGCTTGACTGTGAGACCGACGGGTCGAGCAGGGACGAAAGTCGGGACTAGTGATCCGGCAGTGGCTTGTGGAAGCGCTGTCGCTCAACGGATAAAAGGTACCCCGGGGATAACAGGCTGATCTTCCCCAAGAGTCCATATCGACGGGATGGTTTGGCACCTCGATGTCGGCTCGTCGCATCCTGGGGCTGGAGTCGGTCCCAAGGGTTGGGCTGTTCGCCCATTAAAGCGGTACGCGAGCTGGGTTTAGAACGTCGTGAGACAGTTCGGTCCCTATCCGCTGTGCGCGTAGGAATATTGAGAAGGGCTGTCCCTAGTACGAGAGGACCGGGACGGACGAACCTCTGGTGTGCCAGTTGTCCTGCCAAGGGCATGGCTGGTTGGCTACGTTCGGAAAGGATAACCGCTGAAAGCATCTAAGCGGGAAGCCTGCTTCGAGATGAGTATTCCCACCACCTTGAGTGGTTAAGGCTCCCAGTAGACGACTGGGTTGATAGGCCAGATGTGGAAGCCCGGTAACGGGTGGAGCTGACTGGTACTAATAGGCCGAGGGCTTGTCCTCAGTTGCTCGCGTCCACTGTGTTAGTTCTGAAATAACGAACGGCCGTGTTTTCATCCGGTGTTGGTTAATTTCATAGTGTTTCGGTGGTCATTGCGTTAGGGAAACGCCCGGTTACATTCCGAACCCGGAAGCTAAGCCTTTCAGCGCCGATGGTACTGCAGGGGGGACCCTGTGGGAGAGTAGGACGCCGCCGAACAATTATTCCGGGAAAGCCCCGTGCCCTTGTGGCACGGGGCTTTTCTGCGTTCCGGGCCGGTTCGGCCGGGCCCGGGCCGGCTCTTCCAGGAAGGCCGGCCCGGGCTGTTGCCGGATCGTGGTCCCGGCTGCGTACAGCGCCGGGTCCTATCGCGGATTCACCAGACGGGTGTCGTAGGCCAGGATGACTGCCTGTACGCGGTCCCGGGATCCCGTCTTGGCGAGGATTCGGGTGACGTGTGTCTTCACCGTCGATTCTGCGAGATGCAGACGGCCGGCTATCTCGTTGTTCGTCCAGCCGTGTCCGATCACCGTGAGGATCTCCCGCTCCCGTTCCGTGAGAGAGGCGATGCGCGGGTCCGCCGTACCTGTGGTGTCGCCCGGTGCGTTCGGCAGGTGGTGCACATAGGCGTCCAGGAGCCGGCGGGTGAGGCTCGGGGCGACGACCGCGTCTCCGCTCGCGACGGCACGGATGCCCGACAGGAGGTCCTGGGGAAGGGCGTCCTTGACCAGGAAGCCGCTCGCCCCCGCGCGGAGCCCGTCGTAGGCGTACTCGTCCAGATCGAAGGTCGTCACGATGAGGACGCGGGTGCGGACACCGGACGTGATGATCCGGCGGGTGGCTTCGATGCCGTCGAGACCCGGCATCCGGATGTCCATCAGGGCGACGTCCGGGTGGTGCCGGGCGACGAGACCGACCGCCTCTGTGCCATTGGCTGCCTCGCCGACGACCGTCATGTCGTCCTGGCTCTCCAGGAGCATGCGGAAGCCGAAGCGCTGCAGGGCCTGGTCGTCGGCGATGAGTACGGTCGTCACGGGGGTGTGTCCTCCAGGGGAAGGCGAAGTCGTGTCTGCCAGCCGCCGGTCGGGAGCGGGCCCGCCTCGAGTGTGCCGTTGTAGAGCGAGGTGCGCTCACGCATTCCGCTGAGCCCGCGCCCGTCGCTGCCGGTCCGGCGGACGCCGGAAGGGCCGCCGGGCGGAGTGCCGCCCGAGTCCGCGGCGAGCACCTCCAGGCAGTCGCGCGTGCAGGTGAGGGTGACCTGGGCGGACGCCCCCGGGCCCGCGTGCTTGAGCGTGTTGGTGAGGGACTCCTGGACGACGCGGTAGACCGCGAGTTGGAGGCCGGGCGACAGCGAGGGGGCCGCGGGGGTCCTGTGCGTCGTGAGGCGGACCGGCAGCCCTGCCTCCCGTACGCCCGTGACCAGCGTGTCGAGGTCCGCGAGGGAGGGCTGCGGGGCAAGGTCGGCGTTCGTGGCCGTCTCGCGCAGGACCCCGAGCACGCGCCGGAGCTCTCCGAGGGCCTGCCGGCTCGTGGTGCCGATGGCTTCCAGGGCCTGGGCCGCACGTTCGGGGTTTCGGGCAGCGGCGTACGCGCCGCCGTCGGCGAGGCCCGTGATGACGGACAGGTTGTGGCCGATGATGTCGTGCATCTCCCGGGCGATACGGGTGCGTTCGGCGGCAGCCGCGAGTCGTGCCTGCTGGTCGCGTTCGTGTTCGAGCCGCTGAGCACGCTCGACGAGTGCCTCGGTGTACTCCCGGCGGGTGCGGACCGCGATGCCGAGCAGGGCGACGAAGGCGAAGCCCCAGAGGTAGGAGACGAGCTGGCGGTCCGTGTTCCCCGGGAGGACGAGCGCGCCCACCGCTGCCGGGAGGGACATCAGGAGGCCGGACCACGCGAGGTACTTCAGCGGGAGCCGCAGGGCGATCGTGTAGGCGGGGATCAACTGCAGGAGGGCGGCCTGGACGACCGCCCCCGTCCAGATGTTGACCACGGACACCGGCGCCATCAGGAGGAGTACGGTCATCGGCCGACGGCGCCGCCACAGCAGGGGCGCGGAGAAGCACAGGCTCATCAGCAGAACCAGCGGTTCCGGCGCCTCGGTGTCGCGGGCCACCGTGCGCCAGCCGCCCGTGCTGTAGTCGAGTACGGCGAAGGTGATCCAGAGACCGGTCACCACCAGGTCCCAGAGGAGGGGCCGACGCCGGTCGAGGGCCCGGAACCGCTGTATGCGGTCCTGGATGTTCCGGGTCAACGGGGCCGGGGCCGGCAGGTCGGTGGGGCGGGGGCCGGTCTCCTCGCTCGCCGTGTCGGTCATCGGTCCGTCCGTCCTCGTCGGGGCCGCCCCGCCACGCGTCCCGTCACGCGTCCCGGCGCCGGAGCAGCACGGCGGCCGCACCCAGTGAGACCGCCGCCCACAGGCACAGGGCCAACAGGGCCGGGCCGGCGGCCGCGGCGCCCGGGAAGGGGGTGGCCGAGCCGAGTGCCCCGGCAGCCTGGGTCGGGAAGTATGCGAGGGCGCTCTCCACGGCATCGTACGGAAGCATTCCGAGCACCTCGGGAAGGACCAGGACTCCGCCGATGAAGGCGCCGATGCTGCCCGGCACGGACCGGAGCAGGGCGCCGAGGCCGAGGGCGATCAGGCCGAGCAGGGTGATGCCGGCGGAGTTCCCGGCGATCGCGCCGAGGATGCCGGGGTCGGTGAGGCCGGCCTCCTGATCGGTGCCGCGGAGGAGCCGCTGTGCGGCGAGGAAGGTGAGCAGGGCGGTGGCGAACAGTGAGGTGAAGGCGGCGGCGGTGAAGACGGCGGCCTTCGCCCACAGGACGGGGACGCGGCCCGGGACGGCGATGAGCGAGGCGCGGATCATGCCCGTGGAGTACTCGCCGGCCGTCACCAGGACTCCCAGGACCGTGATGCAGAGCTGGCCGAGCAGGGTGCCGTAGAGGACGAGGACGACGGTGTCGATGTCGGCGTCGCCGCCGCCCGGGGTGTAGGTGGCACCCATGGTCACCCCTGTGCCGAGCACCAGGGCGGAGGCGGACAGGAGGGTGACCCAGGTGGAGCGCAGCGAACGGAACTTGTGCCATTCGGAGTGCAGGACACGGACCGCGGTGATCCGGTACGAGGAGGGGGCCGGGATGGTCATGCGGCGGCCCCGGTGAGGGGTGCGGCGGTCCGGTACTCGGCGGATTCCTGGGTGAGTTCCATGAAGGCGCGTTCCAGGGAGACGGTCTGCGGGGTGAGTTCGTGAAGGGTGATGGTGTGGGCGGCGGCGATGCGGCCGATGGTGGCGGCGTCGGCACCGTGGACGACGAGCTCGTCCCCGGCCGCTCCCGGCTCGGCGGTGACGTTCCTGCCCGTCAGCAGGTCGCGCAGGGTGGTGGCCTGGGGCGTGACGACCTTGACCGAGGCGCCTCCCGCGGCGCGGATCAGCTCGGCGACCGTGGTGTCGGCGAGGAGCCGGCCGCGCCCGATGATGACGAGGTGGTCGGCGGTGAGTGCCATCTCGCTCATCAGATGGGACGAGACGAGGACCGTACGGCCCTGCGCGGCCAGGGAGGTGAGAAGGTTCCGGATCCAGAGAACGCCCTCCGGATCCAGTCCGTTGACCGGCTCGTCCAGGACGAGGTGTGCCGGGTCGCCGAGCAGCGCGGCGGCGATGCCGAGGCGCTGGCCCATGCCGAGGGAGAAGCCCTTGATCCGCCGGTGGGCCACGTCGGTGAGACCGGCCAGGTCGAGGACGTGCTCCACGCGGCTGCGGGGGATGCCATGGGTGTGGGCCAGGGCCATCAGGTGGTGGAACGCCGTGCGGCCCGGGTGGACGGCGCGGGCCTCCAGCAGGGCGCCGACCTCCGTGAGGGGTGCGGGGTGGGTGGTGTAGTCCCGGCCGCCGATGGTGGACCGGCCGTGTGTGGGGGCGTCCAGGCCGAGGAGCATGCGCAGCGTCGTCGATTTTCCGGCGCCGTTCGGGCCGAGGAATCCGGTGACGGTGCCGGGGCGGACCGTGAAGTCGAGGCCGTGGACGACGGTGGTGTCTCCGTACCGCTTGGTGAGGTCGTATGCCCTGATCATGCTGTCGACGCTACGGAGAGGGCGGGTTGCGGTCGTCCGACCGGGGGCGGGACATGGGCGCGGGCGTAGTACCGGGGTACGACGTGGCCCGCGCGCCTGATCCCACCCACCTGCGTAGGACGGGTGGAGCATCCGGACAAGCCCGAGTCTTCGACGCGTTCGGACGAACGAGAAGAGCCCTCCCCGATGCCCGTCGAGCCGCCGGGTGCGACCGTCGTGCCGTGCCGCCGGGCGTCCGCACCGCGAGGAGGGCGGAGCCCGCGTGCTCGCGCGGTCCGGGGCGAGCAGGACCTCACGCGTGCTGATGCCCGTCCCCGGCTGTTCGGTATCGCGACCCCTCTCGTGGGGCGGCACCGCAGGTACGAAGCCCGCCGCTCCGAGGCGCCCGCAAAGGTCCACGGGCTGTCGCGGTCGCCGGCCCGAAGTGTCACGAGCGTCGAGCAGCGGTCCTGACCGGTGTGCGGCGGCCCCGGGGGAGAGGGCGGGGCCCCGGAGGGGCGGGGACGCCCCTCCGGGCCCGGAGGGGCCGTGCTCAGTCGGTGGCGGTGCCGAACCACCGGGGCAGCCGGCCGAGCAGGTCCCGCTGGTCGTCGCCGACCCACGCCACATGGCCGTCCGGACGGAGCAGTACCGCGGGCACCTCGGGATCCTCGGCGATGTCGACGACGTGGTCGACCCGGTCGGCCCAGCCCGCCACCGAGAGGCTTCCGGTCCGGTCGAGCAGCAGTCCGCGGCCGTCGTGCATCAACTCGTAGAGACGCCCCTGCTTCAGCTCCACGTCCCGCATGCGGCGGCCGAGCAGCTCGTGCCCCTCGCCGAAGTCGTAGCGCACGTCTACCGCGGTGATCATGCCGGTGACGTACCGGTTGACCTCCTCGAAGTCCATCAGCTCCGAGAACAGTTCCCGCAGCGCCGTCGGACCTGGATCCGACCCCAGCAGGGTGATCTGCGCACGGGTGTTCCGCAGCACCCGGGCGCCCACCGGATGCCGTTCGGCGTGGTAGCTGTCGAGGAGGTCGTCCGGCGCCCAGCCGTCGACAGCGGCGGCCAGTTTCCAGCCGAGGTTGAACGCGTCCTGCACGCCGAGGTTCATTCCCTGGCCACCGGTCGGCGGATGGGTGTGCGCCGCGTCGCCGGCCAGCAGCACCCGGCCGACCCGGTAGCTCTCGGCCTGCCGGGTGGCGTCGCCGAACCGGGACAGCCAGCGCGGTGAGTGGACACCGAAGTCGGTTCCCGCGACCGCCCGGAGCTGCCGCTTGAAATCGTCGAGGGTCGGCCCGGCCGTACGGTCCGCGGACACCCCGTCGGCGGGCACGATGATGCGGCACACACCGTCACTGCCGGGGGCGACGCCGAAGCGCAGTTGTGTCTTGCGGACTTCCGCGACGACGGCGGCGATCGTCGCCCGGTCCTCGGTCACCTCCATCTCGCCCAGCAGCGTCTCGACCGTGGCGGGCTCGCCGGGGAAGCCGACCCCGAGCTGTTTGCGCACCAGGCTGCGGCCACCGTCGCAGCCGACGACGTAGCGCGCGCGCAGCCGCGTGCCGTCCGCAGACTCGACGGTCACTCCGTCCTCGTCCTGGCTCAGACCGACCACTTCGCAGCCGCGCCGGATCTCCGTGCCCAGTTCGAGGGCACGCTCGTTGAGCAGTCTCTCGGAGACCGGCTGGGGGGTGGCGAGGCCGTACGGATGGGCCGTGTCCAACCGGTCGGGCCACGGCTTCATGATGCCGCCGAACAGGCCGCCCACCTGGAACTTCTCACTGACCGCGAGGAACCGGTCCAGCATGCCGCGCTGGTCCATCACCTCGACGCTGCGCGCGTGGAGGCCTTGCCCGCGGGACTCTTTGGTCGGTTCGGTCAGTTTCTCCAGCACCACCGTCCGCACGCCGTGCAGCCGCAATTCGGTGGCCAGCATCAGGCCGGTCGGTCCGCCGCCGACCACGATCACGTCAATCATCAGAACACCCGTTCAAGGAGATTGGATTCCGCTCGGCCGTCGCCCGCGGTCCGGCGGCACGCCCCTGACGCACCGCGCCGTCGTACCGGGCCGTACTGGGCGCACCAGGCTTCCGCCGGTGGCATCCGCCCTGGTCCTGGCCTCGGCGGATCATTGTGCGGCAGTACGGGGGCCTTGCCGCAAGCCCCCTGGGGCGCTATAAGTTGAGAGTGGAGAGGAGTGGGTTTCTTCCTTCCTCGTGTCGCGGACGACCACAGGGCCCCGGCCTCGCCGCCCTTCCGGCGTTCCGCTCCCGTCATCCCTCGATCTGGGCGTCCTCGTCGGGTCGTCCTTCGATGACGGGCGCCAATCCGTCGAGGAGCGCGGTGAGGGCGAGCTCGAAGAGGATGTCGAGACGCAGGTCGTAGCCGTCCTCGAAGGCCCCGACGATCTTGGCGAAGGTGGGGAAGCGGCCGGACTCCGCCAGGTCCCGCAGCGCGGGGGGCGCGGCCCTCCATCCACTGGTCCTCGCGTGGACGATGCGGTCGAGCGTCAGTTCCTGCTCGGAGGGCGGGGTGGACGGCCGGCGTCCGCGGGGCGGGGCGGCTGTACGTGCACGAATTTCATGCACGCCCCGCCGCCTTCCACCGCCGGATCGGCTTCGTCGTGTCCGGGCGGACGATGCTGCTGGAGGGCGATCCGGCGGCCCGAGAGCCGGAGTTCGAGATGCGTCGCGCGGCGGAGCGGCACTGAGGTACTGAGGTGTCCTAACCCTGGACCGGCGGTTCCGGGGCCGTCAGCCGCTCCTGCCAACGGGCCCTGCCCTGCTCCTCGGAACGGAGGAGTACCAGGGTGGGCATGCCCAGTGTCTGACCGGTCGTCAGCAGCTCCGGGAGCTGGGGAAGGGGAGCCACGGCTGCGACGTCGTCGAGGACGAGCGTCATT
Source organism: Streptomyces clavifer (assembly GCF_036345975.1). NCBI lineage: Bacteria > Bacillati > Actinomycetota > Actinomycetes > Kitasatosporales > Streptomycetaceae > Streptomyces > Streptomyces clavifer. The sequence continues at coordinate 4,053,256 of NZ_CP107793.1, forward strand.
GGTGGGTCGAGCCGACCGTCGGTTGACCGTGCGGCCATGCGGCGGCCGTGCTCGACCACGTGTGAGGCGAGTGCGGTGAGGAGGGGCATCGCACCGGGGCGGTGGCGGGGATCCTCGATGGATTCACCGACCACATAAAGCGTTCCCCCTTCACTCGCAAAAGATTCCAGTGCGAGCGAATCGGCTCGGTTCGGTGTGCAGGCCTCGCGGATGTGGACCGAGGAGAGGGCCGCGAGGGCCCGTACGGTGAGTTCCTGGGCCGTCTCGCGGCGTTCGGGGTACCCGGTGAGTGCCGACTCCAGGAGCCCGGCGAGACCGGAGGCGGCCTTGGGGTGGGTGCGGAGCAGGCGCACCGGTTCGTGCGCGCTGCCTCCGCCGGCCCACCGGTGGACCTGGCGGAAGGGCCGGCCGTCCACGGCGGCGGCGTGCAGCCAGCACTGCAGAAGGGTCTGGGCGGTGTCGGCGACGGCCGTGTCGACCCGGGCCTGCGGGCGGACGGGGGCGAGGAGTGCGGCGGCCCGTGCGGCGGCGGTGGCGGGGTCCTCGCAGCCGGCGGTGGGCGACCAGTGGAGGCGCGCCGGGGTGTCGCAGAGGTGGCCGGGGTCGTAGACGAGGACCGGGCCGAGCTTGCCGCGGGCGTCCTTCGTGTCGGCCCAGACCGTGGGGTCCGACGTGACGACGAGGGTGGAGCCGTCGGCGTCCTGGATGGCCTGGACGGCGGTGGGGCGGCGGGTGGTGGACGTGCCGTAGAGGAGGAAGGGGCCGCGGGGCGAGGGAACCGTCGGGACGACCGGGACGGGCACGGACGCCGGTGCCGGGGGTGCCGACGCCTCGGTGTACGCCGGAGCCGCGGCGGCCACGCGTGCGGGCTCCTGTGCGGGCTCACCGGCCGGCTGTTCGTACGGCGTCCGTACCGCCCTCGCGCTCCGCTGCTTCCGCACCAGGCGCCAGCGGGCCACCACACCCACCACGAACACGGCCAGGACCACGAGCACCATCAGCTCACCGATGAACAGGCCCCAGAACAACCCGAATCCGGAGAGGTCGCCCGCCGGGGTGTCGGGCCAGGCGCCCGGGAGGTTCTGCGGGTCGGCCACCAGGGCCCGCAGGGCCAGGGGCGTCCGGGCGAACGTCACACCGTCCGGCCAGGCCCCGTGGGCGAACAGCCCCGCAAGGCCGGTGGCCGTCCAGGCCAGGACCGTCAGGCCGGCCAGGAAGGCCAGCAGGCCGATCAGCAGCCCGTCCGGGATACCGCCCTGGCCCTCGCCGCCGCGCTCCGTACGGGATGGTGCCTGGCGTGCCATGTCATGCCACCGTTGACTCGGACGACTCGTTCAGCCGTTGCTGGTTCTCGATCCGCGCCGCCCGCTGCTCCGCCTCCAGCTCCGCGGCTCGTACGTCCTCGGGGAGCAGGTCCGATGCCGAGCCCTCGGTCATCGCGCGGTCGGTGAAGACCAGGGGGCGTTCCGCTTCGGTGATCAGGTGTTTGACGACCTGGACGTTGCCGTTGACGTCCCAGACCGCGATGCCCGGGGTCAGCGTGGGGATGATCTCCACCGCCCACCTGGGCAGACCGATCACCTTGCCGGTCGCTCTCGCCTCGTCGGCCTTCTGGGCGTAGATCGTCCGGGTCGAGGCCATTTTCAGGATGGCCGCCGCCTCCTTCGCCGCGGCCCCGTCCACGACGTCGCTGAGGTGGTGGACGACCGCGACGAACGACAGGCCGAGCCGCCGTCCGAACTTCAGCAGGCGCTGGAAGAGCTGTGCGACGAAGGGCGAGTTGATGATGTGCCAGGCCTCCTCGACGAGGAAGATGCGCTTCTTCCGGTCGGGCCTGATCCAGGTGTGTTCCAGCCACACGCCGACGATCGCCATCAGGATCGGCATCGCGATGGAGTTGCGGTCGATGTGCGAGAGGTCGAAGACGATCAGCGGGGCGTCCAGGTCGATACCGATCGTCGTCGGACCGTCGAACATGCCGCGCAGGTCACCGTCGACCAGCCGGTCCAGTACGAGGGCGACGTCCAGGCCCCAGGCCCGCACGTCGTCTATGTCGACGTTCATCGCCTCGGCCGATTCGGGCTTCGGGTGGCGCAGCTGTTCCACGATGTCCATCAGAACCGGCTGGCGCTCGGTGATGGTCACGTTCACGAAGGCGTGCGCGACCTTGAGCGCGAAGCCGGACCGCTCGTCCAGACCGTGCCCCATGGCGACTTCGATGATCGTGCGGAGCAGGGCGAGCTGGCCGGTCGTGGTGATCGTCGGATCGAGCGGGTTGAGCCGGATCCCGTCGTTCAGCGCGGAGGCCGGGTCCAGGCGGATGGGGGTTATGCCCAGCTCCTGGGCGATGAGGTTCCACTCGCCGACCCCGTCCTCGCCCTGGGCGTCCAGGACGACGACCTGACGGTCGCGGAAGCGCAGCTGGCGGAGCACGTACGTCTTCTCCAGCGCGGACTTGCCGTTGCCGGACTCGCCGAGCACCAGCCAGTGCGGGGCGGGCAGCTGCTGTCCGTACAGCTGGAAGGGGTCGTAGATGTAGCCCTTGCCGGAGTACACCTCGCGTCCGATGATCACACCGGAGTCGCCCAGACCCGGTGCGGCGGTCGGCAGGTAGACGGCCTGGGCCTGGCCCGTCGACGTGCGGACCGGCAGCCGGGTCGTCTCCACCTTTCCGAAGAGGAAGGCGGTGAAGGCATCCGACAGTGCGGACAGCGGGTCCCGCATGGCGTGACTCCCTCCCTCTCGGTTTCTGGGTCGACGTGGTCAGCGACGGATGCCGGTGGCGAACGGCAGGGTGTTCACGAAGGCGCGGTGGTGCTCACGGTCGCACCACTCCAGCTTCAGGTACGACTTGCCGGCCGACGCCCGGATCGTCCGCTTGTCGCGGGCCAGGGCTTCGGGGTTCCGGGACGACACCGTGATGTACCCCACCAGGTTCACCCCGGCAGCGCCGCTCGCCAGATCTTCACCCCGCTGGTCGAGCCGGCCGTGGGCCGCGATGTCGCGCGGGTCGACGGTGCGGTTCATCTTGGCCTGACGGCTCGCCTCGGCGTCGTCGTTCGTCTTCTCGGTGAGCATCCGCTCGATGGCGACCTCGGTGGGTTCGAGGTCCATGCAGACCGCCACCGTGCGGATGACATCGGGCGTGTGGACGAGGAGCGGGGCCAGGAAGTTCACGCCGACGGGGGTCATCGGCCATTCCTTCACCCACGCCGTGGCGTGGCACCAGGGGGCCCGGGTCGTCGACTCGCGGGTCTTGGCCTGCAGGAACGTCGGTTCGACGGCGTCCAGTTCGGCCGGCCAGGCGTTGCGCTTCGTCATCGCCTGGATGTGGTCGATCGGGTGGTCGGGGTCGTACATCGAGTGCACGAGGGAAGCGAGCCTGCTCTGGCCGAGCGGCTGGCGCACCCGGATGTCGGCCTCGGCGAGGCGGGCACAGATATCGGTGAGCTCACGCGCCATGACGACGGCGAGACCCGCGTCCCGGTCGATCTTCCGGGTGCCCCGGGGACGCACGGCACGCGCCATGGCGTTGGCCTCGGCGGCCAGCTCACGGCTGTAGTGCATGCACGCGACGAGGTACGCGCGGTGCTGCTCACTGGAGGTGGAGACCATGGACTGGAGCTGGTCGTACGACTCCTGCAGCCAGCCGGGTGCTGCCCTGTCGCCGCGCTGGGCGACGTCCTTGGCGTGGGCGTCGGGGTCGGCGGGGAGCGTGCGTGCCAGCATCTGGAGGCGCGTCACGAAGCCGTCTCCGTTCGCCACGTGCTTGAGCAGCGTCCCGAACCGGTCGACCAGGGCCTCCTGGTCCTCGCTGTCGCGCAGTCCGACGCCGGGGCCCTCGATCTCGATGGCGGCGGTGACAGTACGGCGGTCTGCGTGCAGGAGCACGGCGATCTCGTCCGGCCCGAACGGCGCGGCGAGCCAGCTGATGCGGCCGATGCCGGGGGGCGGCCCGATCTCGACCTCGCGCCCGTCGGTGCTGACCCCGGCCTCCATGGCGGTCGAACGGTAGGCCGTACCGCGGCGCACCGTGCGCTTGAAGCTGCGGTTGATCTCGTACCACTTGTAGAAGGTGCGGCCCTTGTACGGGACGTACACGACGGCCAGGGCGAGCATGGGGAAACCCACGAGCGCGACGATCCGCAGGGACAGCGCCGGGACGAGGAGCCCGCTCATCATGCCGAGGAAAGCCCCGGCGATGATCAGCGCGATCTCGCCCGTTTCGCGGTTCTTGCCGACGATGGCGTTCGGGCGGGCGCGGCCGATGAGATACGTGCGGCGGGGTGCGATCGTGTGGGACTGGGTCGTCAACGCCCCCCACCTCCTGAGCTCGTGTTACCTGTGCTGCCTGAACCGCCCCGCGAGGGGCGGCTGCCGTGGGGGGTGCCGGAGGTGGGTCCGGCCCCGCTGCGGGGTGAGGGCGCGCTTCCGCCCCCGGAGGTGCGGGAGCTGTGTGCGGCGACACCGCCGCTGACCGTGTTCGACGGACGGGCACCGCCGCCACCGCTGTCGCCGCCTCCACCGCGTCCGCTGTGGGTCTTGATGCCCTGCGAGACGAGCGCGGCCGGAGAGCTGATCATCGCGGCGGCCTGGGAGCCGTCGGTGGCCTGCTTGCGGTTGGTGCGGGCGCCCTGGATCTCGTCGCCGAAGCCGGGGACGAAGCGGTAGATCATGGCGGACGCGAAGATGGCCAGCAGGATGATGGCGAGGCCGGACACGACGGCGGACATGGCGTTCGGTCCGTCGTCCTCGGAGAGCGCGCCGGCGAGCCCGAGCACGATGACGATGACCGGCTTGACCATGATCACCGCGATCATGATGCCCGCCCAGCGGCGGACATGGCCCCACATGTTCTTGTCGACGAGCCCGGAGTAGACGACGACGCCGAGCAGGGCGCCCACGTAGAGCAGGGCGGCCCGGATGACGAGCTCCAGCCACAGGATCCCGGCGGCGAGGATCGAGACGAGCGAGACGACGATCAGCATGATCGGCCCGCCGCCGATGTCGGTGCCCTTCTTCAGGGCCTCGGCGAACGATCCGAAGAAGACGTCGCTCTGGCCACCGGTGGCGGTCGCGATGCCTTCGGTGACGCCGTCGGTGGCAGAGACGACGGTGTACAGGATGAGAGGGGTGAACGCGGAGGCCAGGACGGTCAGCCACAGGAAGCCGATGGCCTCGGAGATCGCTGTGGTCAGCGGCACGCCGCGGATGGCGCGCTTGGCCACGGCGAGGAGCCAGAGGACCAGCGTGAGGATGGTCGACGCGGCGAAGACGACGGCGTACTGCTGGAGGAACCGCTCGTTGGTGAAGTCGACGGTGGCGGTGCCCTCAACGGCCTCGCTGAGCTTGCCGACGGTCCAGGACGCGGCGTCGGCGCAGCCGCGGGCGAGGGAGGTGAGGGGGTCGAGGGCGTCGTCGGTGACGGTGGGGGAGCGGCGGGCGGCGCCGCCGGGCTCATTACCTTCGCAGTAGTCCTTGGCGGGACCGCGAATCAGGTCACACGCGTCGTTGCTTGCGCTGGGCGAAGGGGTCGGCGTCGGTGAGGGCGCGGCTGCAGCCCGGCTCGCGAACAACACGGCAGCCACCTGGATGGAGCCGAGCGTTGCTGCGAGCGAGAGCACTCGGCGCGATCGCTTATCGGGCATAGGTGAACCCTCCGAACTGTTCCACGGCGTCAGCCATCTCCTGGGCAGGGGAGGCAGCCTGATCGCGGGCGACCGGAGCGGGCCCGTCCTTCTGCGTGAAGTCGGTGACCTTCCAGTCCTCGTTGATCCAGATCAGTTCATAGGTGGTCGTGTACCAGCCTTCGGAGACAGGATTCTTGGATCCCTCGCCGGCCAGACCGAACAGTGCCGAGTACCAAACGGCGACGCTCGCCGTGTCGCCACTGAACTTTTCTACCTTGGTGCCTACAGGACTGACCCGGGAGATGAAGCTCAGACCCGCTGGTGCGGTGCCGTCGGGATCGAGCCCGATTCGTGCCAGAAAGTCTGTTCCGGAGTAAGCCTTGTCAAGGTCGCCCTGCCGTTCAGCGGCTACATCGGGGGCGTACACGGCGGCTGCGATCGCGCGACGGCTGTCCTCGTTGAACATTCCGGTCGACCCCAGCACCACCCCATAATTCGCCGCCGCGCTCTGCGCCCCCTGCTCGTCCTGCGCGAAGCCCGAAGCGATGGTGCCGTCCGCGCCCTGCACCGGCTTCGTGCCCGTCGCGGCGGTGGGGCCGGCGCCCACGGCGTCCGGCTTCTTCTCGGCCGTGCCGCCGCCCGAGGCATCGCCCCCGCCCCGGTTCGCGAAGGCGATGGCCGCGACGAGCAGGACGACCACGCCGACCACCATGATCAGCGAGCGGGAGTTGCGGGCGGGCCGGCGCCCGTAACCGTCGCCCTCGTCCCCGCCGGGGAGGCGCGTACGGGTCTGGCGCGTCCCGCCGAGCGTGCTGTACGCGTCCTCCGTCCGGCCGCCCGGTTCGCTGCCGTAGCCGCGCTCGTCGCCCTGGCTCATGCCGCGTACGCCCCCTCAGCCGTGTGCGGTTCCGCGGAGTAGGACGGTAGCTGTGCTGGTTCCCGCGTGGGCGCGGTGTGGTGACTCGACATCAGGGGACGCAACCTCTGCCGGTGGGCACGACGGACGGGTGGGTAGGGGCGGGCGAGGAGCCGGGTGTGGGCGGAGGGGCTGACCTGAGGTCAGACAGCCATCCCGTACACGATGGTGAACAGGGTCCCCAGTGATCCGATGATGAAGACGCCGGTCAGGCCCGCCACGATGAGGCCCTTGCCCTGTTCGGCGCTGAACGTGTCACGCAGGGCCGTTGCGCCGATGCGCTGCTTCGCCGCACCCCAGATCGCGATGCCGAGGCAGAGCAGGATGGCTACCGCCATCACCACCTCGATCATGATGCGCGCCTCGTTGCCCAGGGTCCCGAACGGCCCCCAGTTCGGGGCGATTCCGCCGATGATGGTGGTGATGTCGCCCTTTTCAGCTGCCAGGATCATGTAAGTCACCGCCCCTGTTGGGTAGTTCGCTGCCCGCGCCGTTCGACACGGGTCGGTCTCTATCTTCGCTGATGAAACCGGTATCGCACGACGCCTTCCCGGGTCTCTTTACCCGGATCTCGTACGTTTGACCGGTGAGCCTGCCCTGACCTGCGCATCGGGTCGGGATCCGTGTGCATATGCATGGTTACTCTGTGTATCACGGTGCATGACCGCTAGCAACGACGATGGCCATGGGTTCCGGACGCGGTTGCGGCGTTCGCAGGGTCGGCTGTGTTCGTACGCGCTGTTCGAGAGCCGTGTGCGCGCCGGTGGCTTCCGGCCGATGCGTCATCAGGTGCGCGACGGGGAAGCGCCTTCCGGCCCTGAGCTTCGCAGAACCGTCCGCGCCGGAGCCGTGGCGCGGGGCGGTGTCGTCCAGCGCGGGGGTGGCCGGAAGTCGCACCAGGAGCCGTCGAACGGGAAGGCCCCCGACTCGGCCAGCCGTGCCACCCTCTCGCCCTCGGCGCGGATGCCGGCCGCCTCGCCGGCCGACCAGTACGCCGGGTGCCCGGTCTTCTCGGCGAACGACCGCTCGTCCTTCCATTGCCAGGTGCGGTCCGGTGCCACGGTGACGTCGAGTTCGTGGTCGGCGACGTCGATGTCCTCGCCGTGGTGCACGCGGTGCTCGAGGTTCACGTACCAGCCCCCGAACTTCTGCCTCCGTCCGAAGAACCAGAACACCGCGTGCCCGGCCCCGGCCGGTTGGTGGATGAGGGCGCTGCCCAGGGGCCACCGGTCCGCCTTCACGGGATAGCCCCCGGCAGGACGGTCCTGCGGCGGGATGTCCCTGAGGTGCGCCCCACCGGGCAGTTCCGTACGCCACATGGGGGTGCCCGTCTCCAGCCACACCAGCTGGCCCTCATCCGTGCGTTCGACGAGACGGACGGGGACGGAGGAGCTCAGGTGGCCGCCGATGAAGAGGTTCCAGCGGAGGATCTGCCCGGTCATGAGGCGAGCAGGTCCAGCTCGCCGGCGGTGAGCCGCAGCGTGCCGGCCGCCACGTTCTCGACCAGGTGGTCCGGGTTGCCCGTGCCGGGGATGGCCAGCACGTGCGGTCCCTGGTGCAGCGTCCAGGCCAGGCGCACCTGTGCGGGCGTCGCGCCGTGGTCGCGTGCGACGGTGAGCACCGCTTCGCTCTCGGTCGTGGTCGCGCCCGCCTCGCGCCCGGTACCCGCGATGGCCCAGAACGGCACGAACGCGATGCCCTGCACGCCGCAATGACGCAGGAAAGCGTGGTGCTCGGGCGGCGAGCCGATGCCGTACATGTTCTGTACGCAGACGACGGGGGCGATGGCCCGTGCCTCGGCGAGTTGTTCCGGCGAGGTGTTCGATATGCCAAGGTGGCGGATCAGCCCTGCCTCACGCAGTTCGGCCAGCGCGCCGAAGTGCTCGGCGACGGACGAGGACGTGTGGCTGCGGGCGATGCGCAGGTTCACCACGTCGAGGTGGTCGCGGCCGAGCTGGCGGAGGTTCTCCTCGACCTGCCCGCGCAGCTGGTCCGGGGAGGCCCATGTCCACTCGCCGGAGGGGTCGCGGCCCGGGCCGACCTTGGTGGTGATGACCAGGTCGTCGGCGTACGGGGCGAGCGCGGTGTTGATGAGCTCGTTGGCCGACCGCAGGGGCGAGAAGTAGAAGGCGGCGGTGTCGATGTGGTTCACGCCGAGCTCCACCGCGCGGCGCAGGACGCGTACGGCGCGGGCCCGGTCGCTGGAGTCGCCGCGCGTGAACGCGGTTCCGTTCTGTGGGAGGCGCATGGCTCCGAAGCCGATCCGGTTGACCGTCAGGTCACCGAGCTCCCACGTGCCGGAGGCGGAGGCGGTGATCGTTTCCGTGGATGGGGTCATCATCTGATCCTTCCACCGGAGGCCGGTGCCGTACGGCGGTACGAGGTCGGCGTGCCCGGGGGCGCCGGTGCGGAGGCCGGGCCCGTTACGGACGGAGGGCGTCGCCCGGGGCCGGCCCCGGGGTGGCGTCGGGCTCGGTGAAGTGGTCGAACTCGCCGGCCCGGACGCCCCGGGTGAACGCGTCCCACTTGGTGCGGGTGGTGGTGACAATCGTGCCGGGGTCGCCGGTCTCGCGGAGGTGGACGAGTTCCCCTGCCCCGTACGCGATCTCGATCCAGGGCCCGGGGCCCTCCGCGTCCTCGGGAGCGGCGCGCGTCCAGGTCAGGTCGGCGGGGATGTCAGTCATCGGACCGGGGTTCCTTGACGGTGCGGAGGAGGGCGGCCCACGCGGCCGGCGTGGTGTGGACGATCGCGCCGGTGGGGTCGCTGCTCTCGGTCACGTGGACCGCTCCGTGACGTGCGGCGACGTGGAGGCAGGACTCCCCTTGACCGCAGTACGAGGATCGCTGCCACTGGTACGAGGACACGTCGGGCTCCTTCACAGCTCGCGGGTCAGGCTGACGACGAAGTCCCGGGACTCCGACGGGGTGAGAGCGACTTCCTCCATGCGGTCCAGCAAGATCCGGTACGACTCCAACTCGGCCTCGGTGTCGACGAGTGCGGGACCGTGGGACTGGTCCAGAGAGACGGTGTCGAGCCGAGGTGCGGAGCCCCGCACGTACAGGATCGTCTGCCCCGACCCGGGGAAGGCGCCGATGCGGAACGGGATCACCTGGACCGTGATGTGCTCACGTTCGCTCTGTTCGACCAGGTGGCGGAGCTGAGCCGCCGCGACCAGTCGGCCACCGACGGGCACACGGAGAGCTGCCTCGTGAATGACCGCTCGGAAGGGTGGTGGGGCCGGGCGGTCGAGGACCGCCTGACGCCGGAGCCGGTGGTTGACCCGGTGCTCGATGTCCGCACGGGAGAGCTCGGGAACGACCTGTCGAAAGATTTCACGGGCGTGGTCCGTGGTCTGGAGCAGGCCCGGTAGGTGGGCGGTGTTGGCCGCCCTCAGCGCAGTGGCGTGGTGTTCGAGCTCGGCGATGTCCAGGAGCGGAGGGGGCAGTACGTCCCGGAAGGTTTCCCACCACCCGGGTCTGCGTTCCCCCGCGAGGTCGAGCAGGCCCTTGATGTAGGCACGGTCCGAGCAGTCGTAATTCCGCGCCATGGCCTGGAGGCGCGCGGGACTGACGCCGAAGCGGCTCGCCTCGATGTTGCTGAGCTGGGCTTGGCTGACGCCGATCAGGCGTGCGCTCTCGGTGGCGGAGAGCCCTGCTCGCTCACGCAGGCGCCGGAGCTCGGTACCGAGGCGTCGGCGACGGACGTTCGGAGCCGCTCTGGAAGTCACACGTCAACCCTCCCTGCTGGACACGCCCAGGGCGCTGTCACCCACAAGAGTGCATACATCAAGTGATTGGCGATAGCGCAAATACTTTATGTCGCCAGGCGCTAGCTTGAGACGCAGGCCACCCGCCCGGAAGAACCCCGCTCGACGGAGCGACCTGGTCACTGGGCCACCCATCGCATTGCCCCCAACGTCCCTCCGTGAACGGAGACTCCCATGACCACTGCCACCGTAACGCCGCCCTGGACGTACACCCTGCACCTTCCGCGAGATCCCCGTGCACCGGGTGTGGCCCGCTCGACCCTGCGTGCCGTCCTGCGGGTGCACGGTATGGCGGAGCTCACCGATACCGCCGAGCTGCTGGCCAGCGAGTTGGTCACCAACGCGTACCTGTACTCCGAGGGGGCGTACTCGCTCCGGCTGCGCGGTGCGGGGCGACAGCGCGTCAGGCTCAGCGTCCAGGACACCGATCCGTACATTCCGGCGCCCTTCAGCCGGCGTGCGGAGGCCCCCGACGCGCTGGCCGAGCGCGGGCGCGGTCTCCACCTCGTCACGCTCTGGGCCGAGAGCTGGGGCGCGTACCCGGCGGGCGGCGGGCTGCCGGGGCAGGGCGGGAAGCTGCTGTGGGTCGAATGCGGGGGCAAGGCGGGGAGCGATACGGGGTGAGACGGACCGCGGATCCGCCTCACCCCGCCCTGCTCAGCCGGCGTACCGGGCTTCGAACGTCCGGAACGCCTGCTCCTGGCGCTGTTCCAGGCGGGCCTTCGGGCTCTGTGCCAGCAGCCGCTCACAGCGGGCCGACTGCGGGACGCGGCACTCCTCGACCAGCCGGAAGCCCTTCCGTACCGGGTCGGTACGCCACAGGCTGCGGCCCGGCAGGAAGGCGTACTCCAGGGATGCGCGCGCAAGGTCCTTCAGCTCGGCGTAGCCGAGTCCGTAGGTGCGTGCGGCCCGCTGGTACTCCTGGCTGATGTCGCCGCGCGATACCCCGGGGTCGTCCGTGGAGAGGACGACCGGCACCCCGTACTTCCGGTAGACGGGGAACGGATGCTCCTTGCCCTCCACCTGGAGGATCTGCGCGTTACTGGTGAGCGGCACCTCCACGGCGACCTGGCGGCGGGCCATGTCCCGTGCGAGGCGGCGCCAGTCGTCCTCGTGCACCAGATCGACGCCGTGGCCGATCCGTTCGGCGCGGCCGGTGCGCACGGCGTCGTCGATGTGGAAGGTGAGGTCCTCAGGCTTCACGAGCCCGGGGACGAGCTCACCGGCGTGCAGGGTGATGTGGGCGCGCGGGTAGACGCCGTGCAGGTAGTTCAGCATGCGCATGTGGAGGCGGTAGTCGCGGAGGGAGATCTCGCCGTCCTCGGGCTGGACCAGGTTCACCGCGACGAACCGCTGGTCGCGCTCGGCCAGGCGCAGCCCCAGCGCGATCTGGGTGAACACGCGCTCCGGCGCACTGTTGCGCGACACCTGGGAGATCCAGCGCACCGTGATCCGACAGCCCGGATCCGGGTCGGCGCTCGCACAGCGCGCGGCCGTGCGGAACTCCTGGTCCGCAGCGTCCGCCTCGTTCTTGGAGTCGGTGACCAGCTGGTCCAGCCGGCCTCCGGCGAGCAGCTTGCGGTGCAGGGCGGCGAGGTCCGTGTCCCAGCCGACATCCGCCGCGAGCTTCTTGGCTCCGTCGGATGCGGGGGTGACCATGGTCTCGAGGTACGTCTGGTTCTGGGCTGCCGCAGAGCCGGCCACATCGGCCAGCATCTTTCCCCGGTGAGCGGTCGCGGCACCGAACTTGCCGAAGGTGGCGAAGAAGTGGTCGTGTCCCGACTCGTCCTGCGGGAAGTCCTGCATGGACCAGGCCCGGACGATGGCCTGCCGGAACCCGGCATCGGTGAGGGCGTCGGCCGCCGGACGCCTGCCGGGGCCGCACGGCGGTGCGACGGCGGTCATGGTGGCGTCGATGCACAGACCGTCGTCGGCGGCGAGCTGGACGAGGTACTCGGTCCGTACCGCGCCGGAGAGGTGATTGTGCAGGTCACCTCCCTTGGGCAGGCGCTGGAAGAAGCGGTCGGCCGCCGCGGTCCCGTTCGGCTGGGAGTCCAGCCAGGCGGAGGTCCGGGCCTCGGCGGCGGTCAAGGGCCGGGGCGGTACGGATGCGGCGGTGGCCGCCCTGGCGGGCGGTCCGGCGGGCAGCGAGGACACGAGAGCCGCTGCGGCAAGGCCGGCGGTCAGCAGCAACCGGCGGCCGTGCGATGAGTTGCGGTGTACGGAGATCACCCCTCGCATGATCACGAAGAGTGCGGTCCGCCACCCCGAACCGCGTACGCAGCCCTCCGTAAACCATCCGTCCGGGGGACCCCGGCGGAGTCCTGCGGGGGAAGCCGGTCCAGGCCGTCGACACCGGCTGCGTGTCGGACGGGCGGGTCGCGCGTGCCGCCTCGGTGTGGTTTCCCTCGGCGTGGAACCGGTGTCGCGTCGCGCGATCGGGTGAACGTGTTGGCCCGGGGCGCCTTGCCGCAGCGGGGGCGTGGCACCTCACCGCCTGCGTGCCCGGCGTGTCGGGTACGCCGGATTTGGCACAGTGCCGCTCCGTGGTCGAGAACGGGGTGAGCGGTGTGGCCGTGGTGCAGAGACTGAGCGATCTGGCGGGTCCGGCGGGCGGTGGTGGAGCCGGCCGGGCGGAGCTGAAGCACAGCGACGGACCGTGGTTGCGGGCCGCCCGGGGTGCGGAGGCACTGTGCGCGCACCTGGGGCCGGTGCCGTCGGAGCTGGCCGCCGCCCACGAGGGGCTGGTGGCGGGTGCCGGCGCCCTTTCCGCCCTGGCGGAGCTGGGTGCCGTACGGACGTCCTGGGAACGGCGGATCGCGGCGGCGCGGGGCGAATGCGCAGGTCTCGGCGGCGCACTGCGGGCCGTCGCGCGGGCCCAGGGAGAGACGAACGAGACCGTGCGTGCGTCATTCGCGCCCGTGGCGGACAAGGCCGGGGCCCGATGAAGTCGTCGGGCCTGACCTGGGCGGTGTTACGGGACCTGAAGTGCGGCGAGCTGGAGGGCGCCGCCGACGGATGGGGCGAGGCCAGTAACCGGGCGGACGCGGCGCGGGACCGGATCGAACAGCAACTGCTCAACGGGTTGCGCGACACACAGCAAGGGGACGCTGCCACGGCGGCCGTGGCGCGGCTGCGGCAACTGAGCCGGAACCTCCAGTACGTGTACACGGAATGCGGGCTGCTCCGTACGACGCTGAACAGCCTGGCCCACGAGCTGAAGGCGCAGCAGCGGGTGCTGGCCGACGCGCTGGACGATGCGGTGACGCTGAAGTTCACCGTGCGGGCGGATGGCGCGGTGACGTATCCGGCGGCGGGCGACGGCCTCATCGACGGCCGCCCGCTCCCAGGCGGTACGGCGTCGTCGGGCGGCCTGCCGGGTCTGCAGGCGCCCTCGGGTCTGGTCGCGCCGAACCCCGACGCGGCCCGGGCGCAGGACATCGCGGACCGTGTCGCGGGGGCGGTACGGGCAGCGGCCGAGATCGACTGGCGGTACGCGGGGATCCTGCGGCGTCTGAAGGCCGAGGAGGGACTGAAGGTCCCGGACTTGACGTTGAAGGACGCGGCGGGGGATGCGGCAGTGGTCCGGGACGCGGCGAGGGCGTACCTCAGAAACGCGATCCCGCACGACGCGAGCCCCGCGGAGCGGCACGCGTGGTGGGCGGGCCTGACGCAGGAGCAGCGCGAGGAGTACCTGGCGGTCTACCCGGACCGGATCGGCAACCTGGACGGGATTCCGGCGGTGGTCCGGGATGCTGCCAACCGGGACAACCTGCAGCTGCTGATCGGGAAGCTGGAGGGGCGGGACGACGAGCGGTCGGTGACGCAGTTGGCGGGGCTGCGGGAGATCGACCGGCAGTTGGGGGCGGCCTTGAGGCCTGGAGACCCACCGATGTTTCTCCTTGGTGTCGGTGATGAGGGTAATGGTCGGGCAATTGTCTCGTACGGCAATCCTGATACGGCAAAGAATGTGTCTGCTTACGTGCCTGGGTTGAATACGTCGCTCGACGAAGATTTTGCAAAAAATGACCTCAAACGTGCGCATGACACTGCAATTGCTACCCGTGATATCGACTCTTCGAGTGCGACGATCGCCTGGCTTGGATATGACGCGCCTCAGATGCCGGATGGGATGGAGACTCTCGCAATTATGAGTAGTGAGAGGGCGGAGGGAGGAGGTCGATCCTTCAGTGGGTTCATGGGCGGCCTAGTGGCCTCCAATGAGAATGATGATCCGCACATGGTTGCCATTGGGCACTCCTATGGTTCGCGGACCGTGGGTGCTGCAACGCAACAAGGCGATGGCCTTCCGGGCGTTGACGACATCATTCTTGTCGGCAGTCCTGGGGTAGGCGTGGACCGTGCAGAGGACCTGGGGGTAGCCAGAGGGCATGTGTTTGTGGGCGCAGCGGAAAATGATGTGGTCACCAAGGTCCCGTCTAGGCAACAGGTCGCTCTTGGGGCCGCGGCAGGCCCATTTGCCTACGTGGTGGGAGACATTGTTGACCAGGGTGATGATGACCTCTGGTTCGGTAAGGATCCAGCAAGTGAGGCCTTTGGTGCTACGCGCTTCAAGTCCGATGAGGGGCCACATTTAGTCAGCCCCCGAGGCGTTTCGATCGATGCTCACTCTCAGTACTTCGATCGAGGCGACGTGGATCCCATGTCAGCGGACAACATTGCGCTCATTGCGGCGGGTAAATCACACAAAATCAAGGTGGAGGAACCGCGTTGAGGTATCGCTTGTTGACTTCGGTGCTGACCTTGACCTTGGGGATTGCAGTTGTTGGAGGCTGCGACAAAGGGCAGGTTGATGGTGTGAACATGCAAACGGCTGCCGAGCAGGCGGACGGAATGCTCGACGCGGTACTGAAAGAAGTCAAACCTGCAGTTTCGTGGACTCATGGCCCAACCACCGCAGGGAGTTGCGAGGTATCTCGGAGAAGAACGATCATGACTGTCATTTCCGAGAGTCGCAGGGGGAGCTTTCTTGGGGTTGTCGATCGGTACTGGCGCAGCAGTGGGTACCGGATCACCGCCATGAACAACGACGCGGACTTCCCGGCTCTGTACGCGAAGACCGAGGAGGGGTACATGGCGAGTCTGCGATTTGGCGGCGATGGGCAGGCGTTCTTCCGTATCGACAGCCCCTGCGTCGAGGAGTCGGAAGTGGCCGAGTCCACCACCAAACCCACCGCCCCCACCTACGAGGGCATGGAGCACATCCCCCGCCCGAACATCCGTTCCCCCTTCTGGTCGGCCGGCGCCCCCTGACCCCCCGTAACCGCCCCTGACGCCCCCTCATGCTCCCTTCCACCCGTACACACCAGCGAATCGCGACGTGAACCCCGCCCGAATGGGGGATGGTTGGGGGGTGCGGAAATACTGGTTGTTCGTCGGTGGTGGGATCGGGCTGGGCCTGTGCTTCATCGCTCTGCTCGTTGTGGGTACGTACTCCGCCGCCGCCGGGATCTCCGGGGCGGGCGGGGCGGTAGGGCTGGCCAAGGGGGCCGTGCCCGCGCGGTACAAGCCGCTCGTGGAGAAGTGGGGCAACCTCTGCCCGGCCATCAACCCCGCTCTGCTGGCTGCGCAGTTGTACCAGGAGAGCGGCTGGAACCCCCGCGCCCAGAGCCATGCCGCCGCGCAGGGGATCGCGCAGTTCATCCCCGGGACCTGGGCCTCGCACGGCATCGACGGGGACAACGACGGTGACCGGGACGTGTGGGATCCGGCCGACGCGATTCCGTCCGCCGCCTCGTACGACTGTGAGCTCGCCGGTTACGTCAAGAAGGTTCCGGGCGATCCGACCGACAACATGCTCGCGGCGTACAACGCCGGTGCCTACCGGGTGATCAAGTCGGGTGGCGTGCCCGCGATCAGCGAGACGCAGAACTATGTCAAGATCATCCGGTCCCTGGAGAAGAGCTTCGCCAAGCCGATCGGCCGGGTCGAGCCGTCACGGCAGGCGGCCGGGGCGATCTACTTCGCGCAGGAGAGGCTCGGTACGCCCTACCTCTGGGGTGGAAACGGAACGGCGGCGCAGGGTGGGCGGTTCGACTGCTCCGGGCTGACCCAGGCCGCGTACCGGACGGTCGACATCGAGCTGCCCCGGGTGGCCAACGACCAGTACAACGCCGGGCCGCACCCTTCGCGGGACGAGTTGCTCCCCGGGGACCTGGTGTTCTTTTCGGACGACCTGAACAACTCGCGGGCCATCCGGCACGTGGGGCTCTACGTCGGAGGCGGGTACATGATCAACGCGCCGTTCACCGGGGCCGTGATCCGGTTCGACAAGATTGATACACCCGACTACTTCGGTGCGACGAGAGTCACGGCGGATGGTGCCGCGGCGCTTCCGACCGCGCTTCCCGGGAGCTGACGGGTGAGCCGGAAAGTATGCTCGTCGGAGCTGACGGGGAGTCGGCCCTGGCTGGAACTCTCCGTGAAGCCTGGGCCCTGAGCTGCGACGATGAGTCACTCTTCGATAACGTCATGGTGATCATTCGGTGGAGGGTGGAACGTACGCAGCCCATAGGCCGTTCCCTGGACTGGGACAGCACGCGCACTGACCATGCGGCACTGGCCAGGGCAGTCACCGCGTCACGGCAGCACGGCGTCACGCAGTACTGAATCCGCACCGACCACGGGGGTCCGACCAAGGCGGCGTACATCGTTGTGCGCCGCAGCAGCAGACAAGGCAAGGGGCCGCAGCAGATGGCTGGACTCGCACTCGATGGGTCGAACCCCGACGTCAGCCTGCTCTACGACATCAATGGGCTGGCGAAGGCCGCTCCTCCCTGGTTCGACCAGGTCATGGGGTTCGTCGGTGAATTCGGGATCATGCTCGCCATGGTCCTGTTGGGCCTGTGGTGCTGGTGGAGCGTGCGCAGACGCGGGACGACCGAGGATTCGGTGACGGGAGTCGCCGGGCTCGTGTGGGCACCCCTCGCGGCCGGGATCGCGGTGATCATCAACATCCCGATCCGGGGATTCGTGGAGCGGCCGCGTCCGTTCAATGACCACGAGGGCCTCGAAGTCCTCGTGGAGGGCAAGACCGACTTCTCGTTCGTCAGCGACCACGCGACGCTGGCGATGGCGATCGCCGTGGGAATCTTCGTGGCCAACCGGAAGTTCGGCCTGTTCGCGATCGCGCTGGCGATCCTGGAGGGCTTCTGCCGCGTCTACATGGGCGTGCATTACCCGACCGACGTCATCGGCGGATTCGCCCTGGGTACGGCTGTGGCTCTGCTGCTCGCCCCGCTCGCGATGATGATGCTGACTCCCCTGGTGGGGGCCGTTGCCCGTGCAGGAGCGGTCGGCGGGCTCGTGCGCTCGCGCCGGCCGGTCGCCGGCGCGGCCGACGGTACGGGCGAGTCGCACGGGATTCCCGAGCCGCGCCCGGGTTCGGGTCGCGGCGCCTCGCCGGACGAGAAGGACCTCGCCGCGTAGGGACGCCACGGGACGTGCTCGTGCCCGACCGCCCGCGGGGCAGTCGCAGGGGCGTCCGCAGGAACGTCCGCGAGGGCGTGCGCAGCGTGAGGTCGACGTGACGTCGATAGGGAGGGGGCAGCCCACGGGCTGCCCCCTCCAGCCACGTACCGGCCCGCCTCCCGGCCCGCCGTCCGGCATGCAGCCCTACGCACCTCCTGGCCCGCCTTCTGCTCCGCTCCCCCACGCACCTCCCGGCCCGTGGCCGACTTCGGCATTCCGGCTACATGCCGCCGGCGGCGAGGCATCATGGCCTCGATCCGGGGGTGGTGGGTATGGCTGGGCGGCGACCGTCACGGCAGGAAGTCAATCGGCGGCGCGGGCGCGCGGGGTTCGTCGGGCGTCATGCAGAGCTGGCGGCCTTCCGGGAGACCTTCGCCCGTGATCCGGAGGAGGTCGATTTCCCGTTTCTGTTCCATGTGCGCGGCAACGGCGGCGTGGGCAAGTCGACCCTCGTACGGCAGTGGGAGTCCACCGCCCGTGAGCAGGCCACCGTCGTCACCGCGTTCGTGGACGACGACGTGCACGACGCGATCGAGGCGATGGAGGCGGTCAGTGCCCGGCTGGGCCGGCAGGGCCACCCGCTGAAGAGGTTCGACAAGCAGTTGGCCACCTACCGCCAGCGCCGCCACCAGGCCGAGAGCGCGGTCCCCGCGCCCCAGCCGGATCCACTCGGTGCCCAGACCGCCGTGCCGGCACCGGTTGCCTCGCCGTCGAGCACCGTGGCGGCGCAGGTGGGGCTGGTCGGGCTGGGCATGGTGCCCGGGGTCGGGGCCTTCGTCGGTGCGGTCGATCCGCAGCAGGTCGCGCTCGGCGCCGACCGGGTGCGGGCGGCACTCAACACGCGGCTGCGCAGCCATGACGATGTGCAGCTGGTGATGAATCCGGTGGCGGTCCTCGCTCCGGTCTTCCTCGAGGACCTGGCCGACGTCGCGGAGCGGTGCGAGCGGGTGGTGCTGTTCTTCGACGTGTACGAGCGCACCGGGCCGGTGCTCGACACGTGGCTGCACGACATCGTTTTCGGTGAGGAGCACGGGGGCCTCCCCGTGAACGTGCAGGTCGTGCTCTCCGGTCAGCTGCGCCTGGACACCCGGGTCTGGGGTGACCGGCTCGGCCAGGTCACCGAGGTGTGCCTGGAGGTGTTCACCGAGGAGGAGGCCCGCACCCTGCTCGCCACCCACGGCGTCACGGACGAGCGGAGCATCGAGCTGGTGCTGCGCCTGTCGGGTCGGCTACCGCTGCTGGTCGACATGCTGGCCCGCAGCGACGCGAGCAGCGGCGGGAGCTTCGAGGACCCTTCGGAGACGGCGGTCGAGCGATTTCTGAAGTGGGAGCCGGACGCCGGTCGGCGGGAGGCGGCGCTGGCCTGTGCGCTGCCGTTGCAGCTGAACGAGGACGTCTACCGGGCCGCCGTGCCGGAGGCCGCGGCCGACGGATATCCCTGGCTGCGCGGGCTGGCATTCGTCTCCACACAGGCGGGGCGGTGCCGGTACCACGACGTGGTCCGGGTGGCGATGCTGCGCCTGCAGCGGACCCGGTCGCCGGCCCGTTGGCAGCAGTCGCACAGCGTCCTCGCCGATGTCTTCGCGCGGTGGCGGCAGGCTGTGGAGGCCGGACTCGGCCCGGCCGTGGACAGCCACTGGGAGGACGCCGTCTGGCGCGAGCACCGGCTCAACGAGACGTACCACCGGTTGTGCGCCGGCCCCCGGACCGCGCTGCCCGATGCCCTTCACCAGGCAGTCCACGCCATCGACCACGACGTCGCCACCCTGCGGCGCTGGGCCCAGATCGTCGGTCGTGCCGGATTCGACACCGGGACGGCGGAACTCACCTCCTGGGGGCACCGCCTGGAGACCGCGGGAGAGCGGGACGCGGCTGGTGCCGAAGTGCTGACGCTGCTGCTGACCGCGCCGGAGCTCTGCGCTTCCGGTCGGGCGCTGGCCCACACCGTGCGGGCCCGGGAGTACCGGATCGCGGGTGACTACGACAGTGCGCTGGCGGACTACGCGGTCGCCATCGGTATCGATCCGGACGTCGCGCGCCCCCACGGAGGCCGTGGCGAGACGTACCGGGTGATGGGGCGTCATGAGGACGCGGTCGCCGCCTGCACCCGCGCCGTGGAGCTCGACCCCCTGGATGAATGGGCCATCGGCAGTCGCGGGGACGCCTACCGCGGCCTGGGCCGTTACGACGAGGCCCTGGCCGACTTCGCCCGCGCCATCGAGCTCGACCCGCAGTACGCGTGGGCGTTCGGCAGCCGCGCCCAGGTCTTCGAGGCGTTGGGCCGCCCCGAGGACGCGGTGGCCGGCTACACCCGGGCCATCGGGCTCGATCCGCAGTACGCGTGGGCCTTCGGCAGTCGTGCGTATGTCCACCAGAACGCGGACCGCCACGACGAGGCCCTCGCCGACTACACCCGGGCCCTGGAGATCAATCCGCAGTACGCGTGGGCCCTGGCCAGTCGCGCGCAGGTCCACCACCTCACGGGCCGCTACGAGGACGCGCTGGCCGACTTCGCCCGGGCCCTCGAGATCGATCCGGACTATGCGTGGGCCCTCGCCAGCCGGGCGGGCACGTACGAGGAGATGGGCCGGTACGAAGACGCGCTGGCCGACTACGCCCGGGCCGTCGACGCCGACCCCCGGTACGCATGGGCGCTCACCAGCCGTGGAGGGCTGTACGAGCGGCTGGGCCGGTACGAGGACGCGCTGGCCGACTACGCCCGGGCCGTGGAGGCCGACCCCCGCTACGAGTGGGCTTTCATGAGCCGCGGGCTGCTCCTCCGCCGGCTGGGCCGGTACGAGGACGCGGCTGCCGACTACTCCCTGGCGATGGAGATCGACCCCCGGGCCGGGGGCCACGTCGCTCACCGCGCGGAGTCGTACCGGCGGGCGGGCCGGTACGAGGACGCGCAGGCCGACTACCGCGTGGTCATGGAGGCCGAGGCGCCGTCGGCGTGGTCGTACGCCGGCCGTGCACAGCTGCATCTGCGCCTGGGCCGCTTCGAGGACGCAGTGGCCGACTGCGCGCGGGCCGTGGAGGACGATCCCGACGACGGGTGGTACGCGGGTTTGCACGCCCTCTCCACGCTCCTGACGGGCGACGAGCGGGAGGCCGGGGCGCGCTTCCGGCACGCGATCCGCCTGCTCCTCGAGGCCGAGACCGGGGGCCGGACCGGGGAGGCGCTGGTCCTGGGCTGCCTCCTGTTCGTGCACTGCGCGCTCCGGGAGCGGGAGGAGGCCGCCGCGCGGTGTGACGCCCTGCTCGGCCGGGTTCCGGACGGGCATGTGATCCGGGAGGTGCTGGAGGACCTCACGCTCCTCCGGGACGTCCTGCCGTCCGTGGCAGCCGTCACCGACCCCTTCGTGCAGCGGCTGCGCGAGGAGCAGGAGCGCCGGGCCCGGTAGCGCCGGCGGCGGGCCTCAGCGGTCCGCGGCGGCGGCGTGTTCCGCCGCGTCCGTGCGGGCCCGGTCGCGGGAGCGGCGGGCGGGGCCCGACCAGCCGCAGGTGCAGCGGGCCAGGCAGAACGAACCTCGTTCGACCGTGCTGATGCTGTGTGGCGGGGCAAGGGTGACGGGGAGTGTGGAGGCCGGAGCGAGCACCGGGGCCGGGGCGTGGGCTGGGGGGTCCTCATGCACGGATCCACGGTACTGCGGGCGGCCCCGTGCCGTGTCCGAGTGGGCCGATCGGCTTCCCCCGGGGTGTGTGCCGCGTGACGACGCGTCCCGGCGGTCGTTAGGCGGGGCAGGCGGGAGCTCGGTCAGGGGTACGTCGTTCACGGTGGGCAGGCGATGGCGGTGCGGCAGCGCAGGTGCGGAGGCGGGGCACTGGCTGTGTGCGCCCTGGCCGTGGCGGGTGTGATGGCGGTGGGCACCGGGTGCGCCGGTGCGGGCCCCGGTGCGGATGGTGGCGGCGGTGGCGGGACCGGTCGTCGGGCCGGGGCCGGGCCGGGCGGCACCGACGACCCGGCGGCCGTGGTCCGGCGGGCCGCGGACGTGCTGGCGGGTGCGGGCTGCGCCGAGACGCGTACGTCGATGGAGACCGCGGCCGGCGGTACCCGGGTGACCATCCGGGGCGAGGGGGCGTACGACTTCCGCCGGCAGCTGGGCCGGATCAAGGTCGTGCTGCCGAAGGACGCCGCGGGGGCGGGCGGACACCGGCCGATCACCGAGCTGCTGGCACCCGGGGCGCTGTACATGAAGAACCGTGGTGCCGGGGTGCCCGACGACAAGTGGGTGAGGATCGACACGACGGGCCTGGAGGACGGCAACCTCGTCACCGGCGGCGTGACGGACCCGATGGCGGCCGCCGAGCTGCTGCGCGGGGCGGACGGGGTGACCTACCGGGGGCGGACGGAGCTGGCCGGGGTGGCGGTCCGTCACTACCGGGGAGTCGCGGACATCGGGAGGGCCGCGCGGGCGGCCTCGCCGTCCGCACGCGGTGCGCTGGCGGCCGCGGCGAAGGGGTTCAGCGTGGACGCGGTGCCCTTCGACGTCTATCTGGACGACGAGGGACTGGTGCGCAAGGTCCGTCACCGCTTCAGCTTCGCGACCGAGGGACCGGCGGTGACGGTGGTGTCGACGATGCTGCTGTACGGGTTCGGGATTCCGGTCTCCGTGCGGCTGCCGGCCGACGCGGACATCTACACGGGACGGATCCAGCAGGGGAGGAGTGGCCCGGAAACGCCGTAGGGAGGGGGCCGAAATGGTCCGTCCGTGCCATGCGCGGCGCGTGGTGCGCTCCCTACGCTAGGGAGACGGTGCGCCAGGAGTCGGCGATGGCAGAGAGAGGTGACGCAGGTGGTGACGCTCAGCGCTCCGAACGGTCAGGACCGTGTGGCCCTCGCCGAGATCGAGCTGTGCGGCGAGCTGATGATCGCGGCGTCGGCCGCGAGGGAGGACCGCCTCAGTCCGGACCGCATCGACGAGGTGCTCGACGTGAGGGCGGACCGCGACCTCCGCCACGAACCCGGTACCGGGGCGGCCCGCGGCACGCATGACGGGCCGGGCGCCGGAGCGGCCCGGGGTGTCCCCGAGGAGTCCGGAACCCGTGCGGCCGGCCGTGCCGACGGGTCCGGCGCCGTGACGGCCCGCGGTACCCATGACAGGCCCGGAAACAGGGCGGGCCGTGACATCGGCGACATGCCGGGCGCCGGGCCGGACCGTGACGTTGCCGACATCGGGGTGGACCGTACGGGGCGGGTGCCCGGGGCGGACGACCGCGGCGTGCGGGGCGCCGGCGCGGACCGTGCGGGGCGGGGCGCCGATGCGGGACGGGCTTCGCGTGACGCCGGATCGGGCGGTGGTGCGATGTCCGGTCCCGGGTCCGGCCGTCAGGCATCCGCCCGGGGACCGGAGGGGCCGGACCATGACGAGCGGGCGGCCAGGGTCCCCCGGCAGTACCACCACCGGGGCTGATCCGCCCTCTGCCGCCCCGCCCGGGCCGGCGCCCTCATGTGCGCAGCAGGCGGGCGATCGCCTTGGTGGCCTCCTCGACCTTCGCGTCGACCTCCGCGCCGCCCTTGACCGCCGCATCGGCGACGCAGTGGCGCAGATGCTCCTCCAGCAGTTGCAGCGCGAAGGACTGCAGGGCCTTGGTGGAGGCCGAGACCTGGGTGAGTATGTCGATGCAGTAGACGTCCTCGTCCACCATGCGCTGGAGCCCGCGGATCTGCCCCTCGATGCGGCGCAGGCGCTTGAGGTGCTCGTCCTTCTGGTGGTGGTAGCCGTGGATACCGCGGTCGTGGTCGGTGACGACCGCGTCCGTACCGGCCGCCCCGCCTGCCTCGGTGGTGGTCATGGGGTCCTCCCGTAGTCCTCGTTGCCCTGCGCCCTGTATACCGGTCTGGGCCGTCTGCATACCCCTGCCGGGTATATGGTAACGAATCCAGCCGAAACGTGACCGGGGGTCCGTGCTGATCACTGTGCCCGATGCGCGACACTGAATAACGCCGGTTAGCCGTGGCCGGATGATGCGCCTAGCATCAGCCTGACCGAATCCAAAGCATCCCGAGGACCCCACGTGCGCTTTCGTCTGACCCCCAGGGAGACGAGCTTCTACGACATGTTTTCCGCATCCGCGGACAACATCGTCACGGGCTCGAAACTCCTGATGGAACTGCTCGGGGCGGACTCTGCCTCCCGAGTCGAGATCGCGGAGCGTATGCGGGCAGCGGAGCACGCGGGGGACGATGCCACCCACGCGATCTTCCACCAGCTGAACTCCTCCTTCATCACGCCGTTCGACCGCGAGGACATCTACAACCTCGCGTCGTCGCTCGACGACATCATGGACTTCATGGAGGAGGCCGTCGACCTGGTCGTGCTGTACCAGATCGACGAGCTCCCGAAGGGTGTCGAGCAGCAGATCGAGGTGCTGGCCCGGGCGGCGGAACTGACCGCCGAGGCCATGCCGGGTCTGCGGACCATGGACAACCTCACCGAGTACTGGATCGAGGTCAACCGCCTGGAGAACCAGGCCGACCAGATCCACCGCAAGCTGCTGGCCCAGTTGTTCAACGGCAAGTACGAGGCCATGGACGTGCTGAAGCTCAAGCAGATCGTGGATGTGCTGGAAGAGGCGGCTGACGCGTTCGAGCACGTCGCGAACACCGTGGAGACCATCGCGGTCAAGGAGTCCTGAACCACGTGGACACCTTTGCGCTGATCGTGACCATCGGTGTCGCGCTCGGCTTCACATACACGAACGGCTTCCACGACTCGGCGAACGCCATCGCCACCTCGGTCTCCACCCGGGCGCTGACCCCGCGTGCGGCCCTGGCGATGGCCGCCGTGATGAACCTCGCAGGCGCCTTCCTGGGCCAGGGGGTCGCCAAGACCGTCAGCGAAGGCCTGATCGCCACTCCCGAGGGCCAGAAGGGGATGGGCATCCTCTTCGCGGCGCTGGTCGGCGCGATCATCTGGAACCTCGTCACCTGGTACTACGGTCTGCCGTCGTCGTCCTCGCACGCCCTGTTCGGGGGAATGGTCGGCGCAGCGCTGGCCGGCGGGACGATGGTGCACTGGGACGGGGTGCTCACGAAGATCGTCATCCCGATGTTCCTCTCCCCGGTCATCGGCCTGGTCGCCGGCTATCTGGTGATGGTCGGGATCATGTGGATATTCAGGAAGGCCAACCCCCACAAGGCCAAGCGCGGATTCCGCATCGCGCAGACGGTCTCGGCGGCGGGCATGGCACTGGGACACGGTCTGCAGGACGCCCAGAAGACGATGGGCATCGTCGTGATGGCGCTGGTCATCGCCGATGTCGAGGGCCCGAACGACGAGATCCCCGTCTGGGTGAAGATCGCCTGTGCGGCGATGCTGTCCCTCGGTACGTACGCCGGTGGCTGGCGCATCATGCGCACGCTCGGCCGCAAGATCATCGAGCTCGACCCGCCGCAGGGCTTCGCGGCCGAGACGACCGGTGCGTCGATCATGTTCGGCTCGGCGTTCCTGTTCCACGCTCCGATCTCCACGACTCATGTGATCACCTCCGCGATCATGGGTGTGGGCGCGACGAAGCGGGTGAACGCGGTGCGCTGGGGCGTGGCCAAGAACATCATCCTGGGGTGGTTCATCACGATGCCGGCCGCGGCGCTGGTCGCCGCGCTGAGCTACGGCCTCGTGGTGCTGCTCTTCGGCTGAGGCGGCCGGCCCCTGCCGGGCCCGGTGACGCCGTACGTAAATGGGTCCGCCCCCGCTCTCTGCCGAGAGCGGGGGCGGACCCTTTTGCCTTGTGGGTGGCACCGCCATGCAGCACCCCAAGGCCGTCTGTGGTTATCCGAAGCGGCCCGAGATGTAGTCCTCGGTCGCCTGCACCGACGGGTTGGAGAAGATCCGCTCCGTCTCGTCGATCTCGATCAGCCGGCCGGGCTTGCCCACCGCGGAGAGGTTGAAGAACGCCGTGCGGTCCGAGACGCGCGCCGCCTGCTGCATGTTGTGCGTCACGATGACGATCGTGAAGCGCTCCTTCAGCTCGCCGATCAGGTCCTCGATCGCGAGGGTCGAGATCGGGTCGAGTGCCGAGCACGGCTCGTCCATCAGCAGCACCTGCGGCTCGACCGCGATCGCGCGGGCGATGCACAGACGCTGCTGCTGGCCACCGGAGAGGCCGGATCCGGGCTTGTTCAGGCGGTCCTTGACCTCGTTCCAGAGGTTGGCGCCCCTGAGGGACTTCTCGACGATCTCGGCCAGCTGGTTCTTGCGGTACGAGCCGTTCAGCCGCAGGCCCGCCGCGACGTTGTCGAAGATCGACATGGTCGGGAACGGGTTGGGCCGCTGGAAGACCATGCCGACCGTGCGGCGCACGGTGACGGGGTCGACACCCGGTCCGTACAGGTTCTCGTCGTCCAGCAGCACCTTGCCCTCGACCCGGCCGCCGGGGGTGACCTCGTGCATGCGGTTCAGGGTGCGCAGGAACGTGGACTTGCCGCAGCCGGAGGGGCCGATGAAAGCGGTCACGGAGCGGGGTTCCACGGTCATCGAGATGTCCTCGATGGCCTTGTGGGAGCCGTAGTAGGCGGTGAGGCCGCCGATGTCGATGCGCTTGGCCATGTGAATCACTGCTTTCTGCGTGGCCTCAGCGGCCGGTCTTCGGGGCCTTCCAGCGGGCGATACCGCGGGCCACCAGATTGAGGATCATGACGAAGGCGATCAGGACCAGGGCAGCACCCCAGGCGCGGTCGTACGACGCCTCGCTGCCGATCTTGTACTGCTCCCAGATGTAGAAGGGGAGCGACGACTGGGCGCCTTCGAAGGGGTTGGTGTTGATCAGCTGGCTGCCGAAGACCAGCAGCATGATCGGCGCGGTCTCGCCGGCGATGCGGGCGATGGCGAGCATGACGCCCGTCGTGATGCCGCCGATCGCGGTCGGGAGGACCACCTTCAGGATGGTGCGCCACTTCGGGATGCCGAGGGCGAGGGAGGCCTCGCGGAGCTCGTTCGGTACGAGCTTGAGCATCTCCTCGGTGGAGCGGACCACGACCGGGATCATCAGGATCGTCAGGGCCAGCGAGCCCATCAGGCCGGACGGCTTCAGCTCGGCCATCAGCATGATCGACAGGATGAAGAGACCGGCCACGATCGACGGGATGCCCGTCATCACGTCGACGAAGAAGGTGACGGCCCTGGCGAGCGCGCCCCTGCCGTACTCCACCAGGTAGACGGCCGTCAGCAGGCCGATCGGGGCGGAGATCGCCGTGGCGATGCCGACCTGCTCCAGGGTGCCGACCAGCGCGTGGTAGACACCGCC
Organism: Streptomyces clavifer; assembly: GCF_036345975.1. Classification (NCBI taxonomy): domain Bacteria; kingdom Bacillati; phylum Actinomycetota; class Actinomycetes; order Kitasatosporales; family Streptomycetaceae; genus Streptomyces; species Streptomyces clavifer. The sequence continues at coordinate 4,080,309 of NZ_CP107793.1, forward strand.
GCCCGGCTCCGTGCCCAGCACGCCGGCCATGGAGTGCGTCAGGAAGTAGCCGTCGACGACCTTCGCGCCGCGGCTCAGCGTCGTCCAGGTCAGCGAGGCGAGCGGCACGACGGCGAGGACGAAGCACACCCAGACGACGCTGGTGGCGAGCCGGTCCTTGGCCTGGCGCTTGTTCTCGACGGCCGTGGTGACGGTGTACGAGATGGCCACGAAGAACAGGGCCGAGAGCAGACCCCACTGGATGCGGCTGTGCCAGCCGGCGACCAGGCCCAGGCCCACGCCGAGCACGATCGCCACGGCGGCGAAGCCGAGCGGGGCCCAGCGCGGCAGCGTCCGGCTGCTGAGGCTGGTGGTGGCGACGGCCGGAGCGGGCGTCGGCCGTTCCTGCAGGGTGGTGGGTGCGTGGCTCATGCGTTGGCCCCCGAGTACTCCTTGCGGCGGGCGATGATGAGCCGGGCCGCGCCGTTGACCAGCAGGGTGAGCACGAAGAGGACGAGGCCGGACGCGATCAGGGCGTCACGCCCGAACTGGTCGGCCTCGTCGAACTTCGCGGCGATGTTCTGGGCGAAGGTGCCGCCGCCCGGGTTGAGCACGTGGAACGAGATGAGGAAGCTCGGCGACAGGACCGTGGCGACGGCCATCGTCTCGCCGAGTGCGCGGCCCAGGCCCAGCATCGACGCGGAGATCACGCCGGAGCGGCCGAACGGCAGGACCGAGAGGCGGATGACCTCCCACCGGGTGGCACCCAGGGCCAGTGCGGCTTCCTCGTTCATCTTCGGGACCTGGAGGAAGACCTCGCGGCTCACGCTCGTCACGATCGGCAGGATCATGATCGCGAGCAGGATGCCGACGGTGAAGAGCGAGCGGGCGACGCCGACCTCGGTCTTCTCGAAGAGGTACGTCCAGCCGAAGAACTGGTCGAGCCAGAGGTTCAGGCCCTCCAGGTACGGCACGAGGACGAGCGCGCCCCAGATGCCGTAGATGATGCTCGGTACCGCGGCCAGCAGGTCGACGACGTACGCGAGGGGCGAGGCGAGCCGGCGCGGCGCGTAGTGGGAGATGAAGAGGGCGATGCCGACAGCGATCGGAACCGCGATGGCCATCGCGATGATCGAGCTGATGACGGTGCCGAAGAGCAGGACCGCGATGCCGAAGACCGGCGGGTCGCCCGCCGGGTTCCAGTCGAACGTGGTGAAGAAGTTGCCCTCGTTGTCCGCGAGGGCGAGCGCGGCGCGGTAGCTGAGGAACACGGCGATCGACGCCATGATCACGAGCAGCAGGATGCCCGAGCCGCGGGAGAGGCCGAGGAAGACCTTGTCACCTGCGCGCCCGGCCGACTTGGGACGCTGTCGTGGGGCCGGCGGTGCCGGTGGGATGTCTACGGGTGTGGTGGAAGCCATGATCTTTCCGGTCTGTGTGGGGAAGCGCTGGGCTCCCCTGGCGGCGGTGCACCGGATGGGGACGGTGGCGGGGCCGGTCCGGCGGTGTGCGCCGGACCGGCCCGCCCTGTGCGTGCGCGTGGAGCGGGGAGCGGGTTACGAGAGGCCGGCGACCGTCTCGCGGACCTTGGCGTTGATCTCTGCCGGGATCGGCGCGTAGCCGGCGTCCGTGAGGACCTTCTGGCCCTCCTCGGAGGCGGTGTAGGTCAGGAAGGACTTGACCGTGCCGAGGGTCTCGGCCTTGTTGCCGGTGTCGCAGGCGACCTCGTACGTCACCAGGACGAGCGGGTAGGCGCCCTCGGCCTTGGTGGTGTAGTCGAGCTCCAGGGCCAGGTCCTTGCCGGTGCCCACGACCTTGGCCGCGGCGATCGCCTTGGAGGCGTTCTCCGAGGTGGCCTCGACCGGGGCGGCGCCACCGGTGTTGACGTCGACGGTGGTGATGGCCTGCGAGGAGGCGTAGGACAGCTCGAAGTAACCGATGGAGCCGTCGACCTGCTTCACCTGGGCGGCGACACCGGAGGAGCCGGACGCGGCCTGGCCACCGGGGGCCGGCCACTTCTTCTCGGCCTCGTACTTCCAGTCCTTCGGGGCCGCGGCGCCGAGGTACTTGCCGAGGTTCTGGGTGGTGCCGGAGTCCTCGGAGCGGTGGAAGGCCTGGATGGCCTTGTCCGGGAGCTTGGCGCCGTCGTTGAGCGCCGCGATCGCCGGGTCGTTCCACTTCTTGATCTTGTTGTCGAAGATCTTGGCGAGCGTGGAGGCGTCCAGCGTCAGGCTGTCGACACCTTCGAGGTGGAAGCCGATCGCGATGGGGCCGCCGACCATCGGGAGGTTGATGCCCTGGCCGGTCTTGCAGATCTTCTTCGAGTCGGCGACCTCTTCGGGCTTCAGCGCCGAGTCGGAGCCGGCGAAGCCGACGGTGCCCTGGTTGAAGGCGATGATGCCCTCACCGGAGGAGGAGGACTTGTAGTTGATCTCCACGCCCGTGCAGGCGGCCATGTAGTTCTTGATCCACAGGTCCATGGCGTTCTTCTGCGCACTGGACCCGGAGGCGAGGAGCTGGCCCTCGGCGCCGTCGCACTTGATGTTCGACGCGGCCGCGCTCGTCTTGCCGCCGTCGGCGTCCGAGCCGGTGTTGTCGTCCGAACCGCACGCCGTGAGGACCAGGGCGCCGGAGACGGCGAGGGCACCGAGCGCGGTGGCACGAAGCCGGTTCTTGCGCTGAAGCTTCACTTTCGGGGTGTTCCTTCCAGGAGCCGCCGCGGCTGTAGGTGCGTGGCGGCGTGCGATGAGGAATGGTGCGGTGGCTTGGCGCCGTGCACCGTGTACGTCCGAAATTAGGCAGAACAGGTGAAGCCGCCTACGGGGCAGAGTGAACGGAAGGTGAACCGTGCTGGGCGGGCTGGTTCCAGCGGGTAAGGAGCCTCGCCTCAGGCGTCTGAGGGGCCCGGTGCCAGGAACGCGTCCAGTTGCACGCGGTCGCCGGGGCGGGTCAGACGGGTCCGGGCGGCCGGCGGGGAGAGCCAGGTCACCCGGTCGACCTCGTCGTTGGGGACGAAAGCGCCGTCCGTCGCCTCCGCGGCCCAGTAGCTGACCTCTTTGGGCCGGCCGTTCACGAGGTACCGGGCCGTGGGGAGGACGGCGGCCGGGGCGCAGTGGTGGCCGGTCTCCTCCAGCACCTCGCGCAGGGCGCAGTCCAGCGCCGTCTCGCCCCGCTTCAGCTTGCCCTTGGGGAAGGACCAGTCGTCGTAGCGCGGGCGGTGGACCAGGCAGATCTCGATGGCGCCGTCGTACGGGGAGCGGCGCCACAGCACGCAGCCCGCCGCCCGTACGGGGTCGCTCATGGTGCGGTCACGGCCGCCGTGTACGGCCAGGTCTCCCGGAACACGCTGCGCGCGGCCTCCACCTCGTGCCGCTGGTCGGCGTGGAGCACGCCCAGGGCGTACGCCGTCGCCGGGGCGATGCGCGGGGTACGGGCCGCCGCGGACGCGGCGGCGGCCGCTTCCGCCGCGTCCCGGTGCAGGTCGAGCGCGTGCCCCGCCCCGGTCAGGACCGGATCGGGGGCGCCCCGGACCACCTCGTGCGCGTACCGGTGCAGCCGCAGCAGGAGACGGGCCTGGTGCCACAGGGCGTCCTGCGCCTCGTTGTACGGCTGCAGGGCGTCGTCGGGCGGCAGCGCGGCCACCGCGGCGAGCATCCGCTGCTCGGCCAGGCCGGCCGGGCCGTGCAGCAGGTCGTCGGCCTGGTCCGGGGCCGTGGACGACAGGGGGACCTCGGAGGCGAGCAGAGCCACGGCGTCGGCGACCGCGTGGAAGCGGGAGGAACCGAGCGCCTGGAGTGCCGCGGAGTGGGCGCGGGTCCGGGCGAGGGTCAGACGGCGTTCGAGCAGCGCGCCGGCGCGGGCCGCACCGACGCCCAGGGCCGCCCGCTCCTTGTCGCCGGCGGCCGGTTCGGCCTGCCCGGCGGGCACGGCGGCTGTCCGGGCGGCGGGCAGCTGGGCGCCGGAGAGCTGGTGCAGGGCCTCCAGCAGGCGGCCCAGCCGGGTGGCGTAGGCGTGCTCGCGGGCCAGGGTGCCGGACAGCCAGGCCAGTTCCGTCCGGAGCTGGTCGGCCCAGCCCGGTTCGAGCGCTGCCCGGAAGGTGTGCAGCGTGCCGCTGATCCGGCGTGCCGCGTGCCGCAGCGCACGGGCGGCCTCCTCGGCCCGATGCGTGCCGGCGTCCGTCGGGGCGCTGTGCTCGCGGTGCAGACGCAGGCTGCGCAGGAATCCCGCGGCCTGGTCGCGCAGGTAGGGCGCGAGGACCGCTTCCGCGGAGAGCGTCGTCGTCTGGTGGTCAGGGCGTCGCACGCCGGCGCCTCCGGGCGTCAATGAGCATCTCTTGTACGTGCCGCAGCGGCTGCCCGTCCGCGTCCGTGGCGTGCCGGGTCCAGTTCCCGTCGGGGCCCAGGTGCCAGGAGGACGTGGTGTCGGACATGCCTGTTTCCAGGAGCCTGCTGAGGGCGGCGCGATGGGCTGGGTCGGTGACGCGGACCAGTGCTTCGATCCGGCGGTCGAGGTTGCGGTGCATCATGTCGGCGCTGCCGAACCACACTTCGGGCTCGCCGCCGTTGCCGAAGGAGAAGACCCGGGAGTGCTCGAGGAAGCGGCCCAGGACGGAGCGGACCCGTACGTTCTCGGAGAGCCCGCTGACGCCGGGGCGGATCGCGCAGATCCCGCGCACCCAGATGTCGATCGGTACGCCGGCCTGTCCGGCCCGGTAGCAGGCGTCGATGATCGCTTCGTCGACCAGCGAGTTGACCTTGATCCGGACGTAGGCGGGGCGGCCCGCGCGGTGGTGGGTGATCTCCTTGTTGATGCGGGCGATCAGACCGTCGCGGAGGGACTTCGGGGCGACCAGCAGCCGGCGGTAGGTCTCGCGGCGCGAATAGCCGGAGAGCCGGTTGAAGAGGTCGGAGAGGTCCGCGCCGACCTGCGGGTCGGCGGTGAGCAGGCCGAGGTCCTCGTAGAGCCGGGCCGTCTTGGGGTGGTAGTTGCCGGTGCCGACGTGCGAATAGCGGCGCAGGGTGTCGCCCTCCTGGCGGACGACGAGCGACAGCTTGCAGTGGGTCTTGAGTCCGACGAGGCCGTAGACGACGTGGCAGCCGGACTCCTCCAGCTTGCGGGCCCATTTGATGTTGGCCTGCTCGTCGAAGCGCGCCTTGATCTCGACGAGGACGAGGACCTGCTTGCCGGACTCGGCGGCGTCGATCAGTGCGTCCACTATCGGGGAGTCGCCCGAGGTCCGGTACAGGGTCTGCTTGATCGCGAGGACGTCCGGGTCGCCGGCCGCCTGCTCCAGGAAGGCCTGGACGGAGGTGGAGAACGAGTCGTAGGGGTGGTGGAGCAGTACGTCGCGCTCGCGCAGGGCGGCGAAGATGTCGGGTGCGGAGGCGGACTCGACCTCGGCCAGATCGCGGTGGGTGCCGGCGATGAACTTGGGGTACTTCAGCTCGGGCCGGTCCAGGGACGCTATGCCGAACAGTCCGGTGAGGTCGAGCGGGCCCGGCAGCGGGTAGAGCTCGGTCTCGGAGATCTTCAGCTCGCGCACGAGCAGGTCCAGCACGTACGGGTCGATGGACTCCTCGACCTCCAGGCGGACCGGCGGGCCGAAGCGGCGCCGCATGAGCTCCTTCTCCAGTGCCTGGAGCAGGTTCTCGGTGTCGTCCTCCTCGACCTCGAGGTCCTCGTTCCTGGTGACGCGGAACATGTGGTGGGCGAGGACCTCCATGCCCGGGAAGAGCTCTTCGAGGTGCGCCGCGATGATGTCCTCTATCGGGACGTAGCGCTGCGGGGACGCCTCCAGGAAGCGCGTGAGCAGCGGCGGCACCTTGACCCGGGCGAAGTGGCGGTGCCCGCTGACCGGGTTGCGCACCACGACGGCGAGGTTGAGCGAGAGACCGGAGATGTACGGGAAGGGGTGCGCCGGGTCGACGGCCAGCGGGGTCAGGACGGGGAAGACCCGCTGCCGGAAGAAGGTGAACAGGCGTGCCTGTTCCTTCTCGGTCAGCTCGGGCCAGCGGATCAGCTGGATGCCCTCGTCGGACAGTGCGGGCGCGATGTCCTGCTGGTAGCAGGCGGCGTGCCGGGCCATGAGTTCGCGCGAGCGGGTCCAGATCAGGTCGAGGACCTCGCGGGGCTGCAGCCCGGACGCGGAGCGGGTGGCGACTCCGGTGGCGATGCGGCGCTTGAGGCCGGCCACCCGGACCATGAAGAACTCGTCCAGGTTCGAGGCGAAGATGGCGAGGAAGTTAGCCCGTTCGAGGAGCGGGGTGGCGGGATCCTCGGCCAGTTCCAGCACTCGTTCGTTGAACGCGAGCCAACTGCGCTCCCGGTCGAGGAACCGTCCCTGCGGCAGCTCGTCGCCGTCCGCGTCGGGCTCGTACGCATCGGCGTCGTTGTCCAGGTCGGGGTCCAGGTCGGTGGCCGTGGTGAGGCCGGAGCGCACGGACGAGGAGCCGGCGACGGCATTCGGCCGGTGCGCGGCGAGTGAGCCGACGGACGGCTGGGCGGGCTGGACCGGGACCTCGGAGCTGGGCTGCTGGCTCATGGACCCATTGTTCCGCGCGTTCGGCTTATGAGGCGCGTCGGAGCCGTTAAAGATCGCGGAAGAAGCGGGAGCGGGCAGCGAACCCGGGTCTCTGCCGGGGTTTCTCCCGTTGCGGGGGGTGGGCACAGCTGGCTGCATCCCGTGAGGGTCGCAAGCGTGTCTGAATGGCCGGTAACGACGACATGACGTGCAGGAAGCGGTGTGGCTGCGGCGACGTCCCTTTTTCGGCGCACCCGGCCCTCTTTGTCGTGCGCCGGTTCGTTCACCGTACGCCCGTCCCTGTCCGGGCTCCCCCCGGAGCCCGGACAGGTGGTCGGTCAGCCGTGGCGGCGGCGCAGCACCCGGAAGGCGAGCGTGAGGGCCAGGGCGGCGAGGGCGAGCACGATGCCGGTCTCGACGAGCTGCAGGGGCCAGAGGTGCGAGGCGGGGTGGTGGTCGACGAACAGGCCGGTGATGTCGCGATCGGCCAGGCACCGGGCCTGCGCGCCCTCGTCGTCCTGCGGCCGGCACACGTCCATCGGCAGCCGTTCGCCACCGCCGGTGACACGGCCGATCTCGACCACCCAGGAATCGAGCGGCACGTCAAGGCGCCCGTCGAACGTGGCGGTCGCGGTCCGCAGGGGCCAGAGGTCGCTCCGGAAGGTGCCGAGCGTCACCATCACCGTGCCGGTGGCGACCGCGGCGACGGCTATCGCGGCCACGGTGCGGTGCACCAGCAGGCCCGTGAGCGAGCCCACCGCGATGCCTAGCAGGGTGTAGCCGGTGACCACGGGGATCGTCGTGCCGAAGACCTGGGCGTCGAACCAGTCGACGGTGAAGTCGGAGGACGTCCGTGTCCGTGCCCAGGCGAGGACGGCGGACAGCACGGTCACACCGGCGACGAGCAGCACAGTGGGTACGGCGAGCTTGGCCGCCAGCCAGCGGGCGGGCGTCACGGACTGGGTCCAGGCCATGCGGTAGGTGCCGCTCTCCAGCTCCCTGGCGATCACGGGGCCGGCGACGAACGCGCTCACGATCACGGGAAGGGCCGTCAGGACCAGCCCCGCGTACATGAGCACGCTGCTGTACAGGTGCATCGACCCCTGGAAGTCCACGATCCGCTGGTCGCACGCGCGTCCGGAGGTGCCGGAGACCTCGCAGGGGCCCGCCTCGAAGGCGTCGATGAGGTGGGACGACCACAGGGCGAAGCCGATGACGGCTACGGCTCCCGCCAGGGCGAGGAGGCCGCCGGTCCGCAGGCTGCTGCGGTGCTGGCGCACGGCCACGCGGGCGGGGCCGCGCAGGGGGGTGAGCGTGCTCATGCGGCGGCCCCCGTCCGGCTCGGCCCGCCGGTCGCGCTCGGGGTGAGCAGCGGTGGAGCCTGCGGCGAGCGGAGGTGGGCCAGCAGGAGTTCCTCCAGCGAAGGCTCCGTGACGTCCCAGGCTGCGGGGTCCACCGGGCCCTCCTTCCTCACGAGTGCGGTGAGCTGACGTCCCGTCGTGCGGGACTCGACGACGGTGTGCGGGGCGAGGTCGCGGACCTGGCCGGTGACCACGGCGTGCGCGGCGACGATGTCGTCGCTCTCGCCGCCGAGCCGCACCTGGCCGCCGTCGACGAGCAGGAGGTAGTCGCAGGCGCCCTCCAGCTCGGTGAGGATGTGCGAGGACATCACGATGGTGGTGGCGTGCTCGGCGGCCTCGGCCATCAGGACGCCCATCAGCTGGTGTCTGGCGAGCGGGTCGAGGTCGGCCATCGGCTCGTCCAGCAGCATCAGTTCGGGCCGTTTGCCCAGGGCGAGTGCGAGGGCGAGGCGGGTGCGCTGCCCGCCGGAGAGGGTGCGGACCTTGGCGTCCTGCGGGAGCGGGCCGGCGATCCGGTCGGCGGCCTCGCGGTCCCAGGTGGCGGGGTTGAGCTCCCGGCCGGCCCACAGGGTGTCGGTCACCGTCAGCTGCGGGTAGAGCGGCTTGTCCTGGGAGACGTACGCGATGCGGGTCCGTGCCTCGCCGGGGTCGGTGCCGAGCACGCGCACCGAGCCCTCGGAGGGCCGGAGCAGGCCCGCGGCGAGGGAGAGCAGGGTGGATTTCCCCGCGCCGTTGGGCCCGACGAGGGCGCAGACCCGTCCGGCGGGCAGCCGGAACGAGCAGTCGCGCAAGGCCCACCCGCGCTTTCGCCCGTACGTCATACCGAGGCCGTTCGCCTCGATCGCGGAGCCTGTCATGAGTCCTGGTCCCCCTTGAATGTGCTGTCCAGTACGGCGGTGAAGAGTGCGCTCACGTCGTCCTTGTCCAGTCCGGCCGCGCGGGCCCTGCGGGTCCACGCGGTGAGTTCGGCGCGCAGGGGCGCGTCGGTGGTGACGGCCGCGCTGCCGAGGGTGCGGCGGACGAAGGTGCCGAGGCCCCGGCGGGCCTCGACGAGCCCTTCGCGCTCCAGCTCGCGGTAGGCCTTGAGCACGGTGTTGGGATTGATGGCCGTGGCCTCGACGACCTCGCGGGCCGTCGGCAGCCGGTCGCCCGGCTCCAGCACACCCAGGCGCAGTGCCTGCTTGGTCTGCTGCACGATCTGGAGGTAGGTGGCGACGCCGCTGCGCCGGTCGATGCGGAACTCGACCGCTGCGGACTCTGCCATGGTCACCACCCTTTCACTAATTGAGTAGTGAAAGGGTGTCGCAAAGAAGGGGCGGCGTCAAGCGGCGCCGCCCCGAGCGGTGCTGAGCCGGTGTCAGGACTCCGTGCGGTACATCAGGTCGACCTCGTGCGTGGCGAAGCCCATCCGCTCGTACACCGACAGGGCCGCGGGGTTGTCGGCGTCGACGTAGAGCATCGCGGTCGGCAGGCCGAGGGCGGCCAGGTGGCGGAGCCCGATCGCGGTGAGGGCCTTGCCGAGGCCGCCGCCCTGGGCATCGGGCAGGACGCCGACGACGTACACCTCGCCGAGTTCCTCCTCGGCGTGCACCTTCGTCCAGTGGAAGCCGATGATCGCGCCGTCCCGCTCGGCGAGGAAGAAGCCCTTCGGGTCGAACCACGGCTCGGCCTTGCGGTCGTCCAGGTCCCGCTGCGCGAGGGAACCCTGCTCGGGGTGGTGTGCGAAGGCGGCGCTGTTGACCGCGAGCCAGGCCGCGTCGTCCTGGCCGGGCACGAAGGTGCGGACCGTGACGCCCGGGGGCAGGACCGGCTCCGCGATGTCGAGCGATCCCAACGGCCGCCGGAGCTGGCGCAGTTCACGGAAGAGGGAGAGGCCGAGGACCTGCGCGAGGTGCCGGGCCGCGGGCTTGCCGCCGTGCGCCCAGGCCCGCAGCCGCTTCCCGGTCGCGGCGAGGAGTGCGGCGCCCAGGGCCCGGCCGTGCCCGTGGCCGCGGTGTGCCGGGTGGACGACGAGCTCGGCGGCGGGGGCTTCGACGGGGTCGGTGTCCTCCAGCTGCGCGTAGCCGGCCAGCACGCCGTCGGCGGTGAGCAGGAAGTGCCGGACGCCCTCGCGGTCCCCGCCCCGCAGCTGGAGCCGGCCCTGCTCGGAGACCGCCTGCCTGCCGTCGGTCCCGGCGGCCTCGCCGAGGAGGGCGAGGACGGCGTCGGCCTGCTCGGGGGAGAGCGCGTCGAGGGTCTCGATCGCACGGCCGGGGGAGGGGAGGGGCGCGTCAGTCGTCATGGGTACGAGCGTACGGGGGCGGGGTGGGGCGTCGGCCGTTCCACGCGGTCGAGACGGGTCGCGACGGCCGTGGCCGTCTCGGCCGTCCTGGCCGAGGCGCCCGTCGGCAGCCGGGGCGGCGGGGACGAGGGGGTCCGGCGGAGTCGAGGGGGAGACGCGGCGGAGATGCGCGGGGGAGTCACGGGGGAGCCGCGGGGAGATGCCCCACCCCGCCCCGTACGCTCCGGTCCTTCTCGGGAGGCATGGTGCACGCGTGCGCGATGTGGGCGGATCTGCCGCTTTCCGGCATGGAAGCAACCAGCTCGTAACCCCGACACCCTGTCGCGCTACGCGCGTTGACTCTAGGCTGCGGCAGCAGGCTCCAGACCTGTCACCTTTCCCAGACCTCCCGCTGAACGCACAAGGGGACCGATGTCAGCGACTCCGCAGAAGAACCGCGCGTCCCGGCGGGTGCTCGCCGCCGCCGCCGGAATGGCCACCGTCGGCGCGCTCGTCGCCGCGATGCCGGCCGGCGCCCATGACCGGGGCCACGGCCACGGCCACCAGTCCCGCACCGTCGACGTGCAGCTGCTCTCCTTCAACGACCTGCACGGCAACCTGGAGCCGCCGGCCGGCTCCGCGGGCACGGTCGGCGAGACGCAGGCCGACGGCACGGTGAAGTCGATCCCGGCCGGTGGCGTCGAGTACCTGGCGACCTCGCTGCGCACCGCGCGCAAGGGCAACCCGTACTCCGTCACCGCGGCCGGCGGCGACATGGTGGGCGCGAGCCCGCTGCTGTCGGGGCTCTTCCACGACGAGCCGACCATCGAGGCGCTGAACGGGCTCGACCTCGACGTGACGGCCGTCGGCAACCACGAGTTCGACGAGGGTGCCACCGAGCTGGCCCGTCTGCAGAACGGCGGCTGTCACCCGGTCGAGGGCTGCTACGAGAAGGGCAAGAAGTTCAAGGGCGCGGACTTCCCCTACCTCGCGGCCAACGTGACGTCGGAGAAGTCCGGCAAGCCGATCCTCAAGCCGTACACGGTGTGGAAGAAGAACGGCGTCAAGATCGGCTTCATCGGGGTGACCCTGGAGGGCACGCCGAACATCGTCACGGCCAACGGCGTCAAGGGCCTGAAGTTCCACGACGAGATCGAGACGGTCAACAAGTACGCCAAGGAGCTGGACCGCAAGGGCGTCAAGTCCATCGTGGCGCTGATCCACGAGGGCGGCGCCCCGGCCTCCACCTCGTACAACTACGACTGCGACAGCCCGGGCGCCGGCGACGGCATCTCCGGGCCGATCGTGGACATCGCCAAGGGCATCACGCCGAAGGTCGACGCCCTGGTCACGGGCCACACCCACCAGGCGTACGTCTGCACGGTCCCGGACCCGTCCGGCAAGCCGCGCATGGTCACCTCGGCCTCGTCCTTCGGCAAGGTCTACACGGACACGACCCTCACCTACGACCGCCGCACCAAGGACATCGTCCGTACGTCGGTGAAGTCCGTGACGTCGGAGAACCACGTCGTCCGCCGGGACCAGGCCAGGGCCACGGACATGACGGCCCTGATCGCCCGCTGGAACACGCTCGCGGCCCCGATCGCCGGCCGTCCGCAGGGCTTCATCTCCGCCGACATCAACGGCCGCGGATCCACGGCCCCCGAGAAGCCGCTCGGCAACCTGATCGCCGACGCCCAGCTCGAGGGCCTGGCCCCGGCGGACAAGGGCGGCGCGGTCGTCGCGTTCATGAACCCGGGTGGTATCCGATCCGACCTCGTGTACACGGCCTCCGCCGGTGAGGGCGACGGAGTGGTGACGTACGGCGAGGCGTTCACCGTCCAGCCGTTCACCAACATGATGAACGTCGTCGACCTGACCGGCGCGCAGCTCGTCGCCGCGCTCCAGCAGCAGGTCAGCGGTTCCAACGCGGCGTCGCCGAAGATCCTCCAGATCTCGAAGGGCTTGACGTACACGCTGGACCTGACGAAGTCGGGTGCCGACCGTGTGGTCGCCGAAACGATCCGCCTGAACGGTGAGGCGATCGACCCGGCGAAGACGTACCGCGTCGCGATGAACGAGTTCCTCGCGGGCGGCGGCGACGGCTTCGCGGCCCTCGGCCAGGGCACGGACAAGCTGGTCGGCGCGTCCGACCTGGACCTGTTCAACGCCTACCTGGCGGCGCACTCCACGGCCTCCGCGCCGCTGGCCCCGCCGGCCACGGACCGGATCACGGTCGTGCAGTAGCTAGGTCACACGGGAGCGTCTCGCTGCTCTCGTTCGGTCCGGAGACCGATGGTCCGCCACGCCACGTGGCGGACCATCGGCTTGTTCAGGCCGGCCCGGGGACGAAGATGTCGTGGCCCCCCACTCGGCGCCACAGGATGTGCGTCACCCCTGGGCGGACTTCGTCTCCGTACTGCCAGGTGGCACGACCGTCCGGTGCCCAAGTCATCTCCATGACAGGGCGTGCGCCCTGCGGCAAGGAGATGCCCTGAACCGGCTTGACCCGGAGCCCGGGTCGGAACTGCCCCAACTCCACATCCGGAACGAACTTCTTCCGGATGACGTCCTCGAAGCGCTTCCGCTCCTCAGGCTTCAAGGCCTTGAAGTCCCGCTTGAAGTGGGCAGTCGTCTCAAAAGTGGGCAATCGGGCCTCCCGGTGTCAGGGGTCAGTCTTCGTCGAGGTGCGCGAACATGCTGTCCGTGTCCTCGTGGACGGCGGTGCGGCCGGCAGCGATGTCCTCGCTGGTCCTGCGCTCGCCTTCCTGCCACTCCGGTGTCCAGAACCAGGCCTGGTCGGAGCGGATCTTGGTGAGTCCGTGCACCGTCACTTCACCGGCGCCGGTGATCTCGAACTCGAGTTCGTCGCCCTGGTTCACCCCGAGGGCTGCCCGAATGGCCTTGGGCATGGTGATCTGCCCGTTCGCGCGCAGTATGGCTGTGGCTCCAGTCATGCAATGACCTCCTACCTCTGTCGCCATCCTCGCCAAGGTATCACGAAATGCGAACATTCCGAGTTTGTTAAATTCGTAATCTTGCATCGCGTTGCTCGCCGTCACGGTTTCGTCCTGCGAGGGAGGCGGTGTCAAGGAGGGGTCCTTCCCGGCGGCGATCCGGCCGGGCGGGTGTGCGGGTCGGACGGTGGCCGAAGTATTCCGGCCATGCGGGCGTCGGTGGCGAGATGACCCTGTTCCGTCATTGAGGTGTACCCGACATAATTCGAGCCCCCACGGCCCCCGGAGGCACACCCCCATGAGCCCGTACAGCACCAGCCGCCGGACCTTCCTCACCGGCGCCCTCGCCGCCACCGCCGGAGTCCTCATCGGCGGGACACCCGCCGTCGCCGCCGCCGACCGCGCCCTCGGCACCCAGGACTGGATGGGCGGCATCGCCGACTCCACCCCCCTGCAGCGCCTCACGATCCCGGGTACGCACAACTCGGGGGCGCGTCACGGCGGCCTCTGGACGGCGTGCCAGAACACCACGGTCACCGAGCAGCTCAACAGCGGCGTCCGCTTCCTCGACATCCGCTGCCGGATCAGCGGCGACGCGTACGCCATCCACCACGGCGCGTACTACCAGCACCTGAACTTCGACGATGTGCTCGGCGCCTGCCGGGACTTCCTCGCCCAGCGCCCGTCGGAGACGGTGCTGATGCGGGTGAAGCAGGAGTACTCGCAGGAGAGCGACGCCGCGTTCCGGCGGATCTTCGACATCTACCTCGACGGCAGGGGCTGGCGCCCGCTCCTGCGCCTCGACCCGACGCTGCCGAACCTCGGCGCGGCCCGCGGCAAGGTCGTGGTCCTCGCCGACAACGGCGGACTGCCGGGGGTCCGGTACGCGGACCCGGGGATCTTCGACATCCAGGACGACTACATGGCCGAGCCCGGGGCCAAGTACCCGAAGATCGAGGCGCACTTCCGCAAGGCCGCGCAGCAGCCCGGCAAGCTGTTCACGAACTACGTGAGCACCGCGGCCCTGCTGCCGCCGCGCTGGAACTCCGACCGGCTCAACCCTCAGGTGCACTCGTTCCTCGACGGGACGGCGTCGGGCTGGACCGGTCTCGGCATCGTCCCGCTGGACTTCCCGGCGACCCGCTCCGGCCTGGTCGAGTCGCTGATCCGGCACAACCCGGGGGTCTGAGCCGGGCTCAGAGCTCCGGCGGCGGCGTGGGTGCGCCCGGCAGGCGGATCGACGCCACCGTGCCCCCGCCGCCGGAAGCCGGGCGCAGCGCGATGTCGCCGCCCGCCTGCTGGACGGTACGGGCCACGATGGAGAGGCCGAGCCCGGAGCCGGGGAGCTGGCGGGCGGACGGGGAACGCCAGAAGCGTTCGAAGACGTGCGGGAGCTCCTCGGCCGGGATGCCGGGCCCGTGGTCCCGGACCGTCAGCTCGCCGCGGTGCAGGACGACCTCGACCGTGCCGCCGGGCGGACTGAACTTCACCGCGTTGTCGAGGACGTTGACGACGGCCCGCTCCAGGGCGGCCGGCTCGGCCCGCACGTACCAGGGGGCCAGCTCGGCCGTGATCGTCAGCTCGGGGCCGCGCAGCCGGGCGCGCTGCAGGGCGGTACGGGTGATGTCGTGCAGGGCGACGACCTGGAGGGGGCCGGGCTGGGCGGCGTCGGGGCGGGAGAGCTCCTGCAGGTCGCCGATGAGGGCGGCCAGCTCCGTCATCTGGGCCTTCACCGAGGCCATCAGGGCCCTGCGGTCGTCGGGCGGGATGGCCCGGCCCGTCTCGTCGCTGCGGACCAGCAGCTCGATGTTCGTACGGAGCGAGGTGAGCGGGGTGCGCAGCTCGTGCCCGGCGTCCGCGATGAGCTGGGACTGGCGGTCGCGGGAGGTGGCCAGCGAGCCGGCCATCGAGTTGAAGGAGCGGGAGAGGCGGGCGATCTCGTCCTCGCCCTCCACGGGGATCCGGACGGTGAGGTCCTCGGTGCGGGCGACGTGCTCGACGGCGTCGGTGAGTTCGTCGACGGGGCGCAGACCGGTGCGGGCGACCCACAGGCCGGCCGCCCCGGCGCCGACGACACCGATGCCGGAGACGAGGAGCAGCACCCAGGCGAGGGTGGACAGCGAGTCGGTGATCTCGCTCATCGGGCGGGCGATGGTCACGGCGAGGTTTCCCGGCTCCGAGCCGGGGGAGCGGACGTCCAGCGGATAGGTGTAGACCCGCATGTCCGTGCCGTTCTCGGCCGTGGCCGAGTGCAGGGCGTAGTGCCGCTCCTGCTTCGCCACCTCCAGGTCCTCGCCGCTCACCGGAAGTTTCCACGAGGCGGCGTCGGGAGCGATGCAGACCGTGCCCCGGGAGTCGATGAGCTGGACCGTCAGTCCGGCGAAGCTCGGGGGCGTCTGCGAGGTGTCGCCCTTGCAGTACGCGTACAGACTCGTCAGGTAGCGCTCGTCGACCTTGGAACCGCTCAGCGTCTCGTCCAGCTGGTTCTCCAGCTGCTCGCGCGTCACGAACCAGCACGCGACGGCCACCGCCGCCACCGCCACCGCCACGGCGGTGGCCACCAGCAGGGCGAGCCGGGAACGGATCGGCAGGGCGCGCAGTCGGCGCAGCGGTCCCGTCACCCCTCACCGCCCCCGGACCGCAGCGCGTACCCGACGCCCCGCACCGTGTGGACGAGCCGCGGCTCGCCGCCCGCCTCCGTCTTGCGGCGCAGATACATCACGTACACGTCCAGGGAGTTGGAGCTGGGTTCGAAGTCGAAGCCCCACACGGCCTTGAGGATCTGCTCCCGGGTCAGCACCTGCCTGGGATGGGCCAGGAACATCTCCAGGAGGGTGAACTCCGTGCGGGTCAGCTCGACCCGGCGGGTGCCGCGGGTGACCTCGCGGGTGTTCAGGTCCATGCGGAGGTCGGCGAAGGACAGGACGTCGTCGTCGGGGAGGTCCCCGCCCGCCGCGACCGCGTAGGAGCTGCGGCGCAGCAGGGCCCGGATGCGGGCGAAGAGCTCGTCCAGCTCGAAGGGCTTGACGAGGTAGTCGTCGGCGCCCGCGTCGAGGCCGGTGACCCGGTCGCCGACGGTGTCGCGGGCGGTGAGCATCAGGATGGGCGTGGTGGACCCGGTGGACCGGATGCGCCGGGCGGCGGTGAGGCCGTCCATGCGGGGCATCTGGATGTCCAGGACGATCAGGTCGGGGGCGTACGACTCCACCTTGGTGAGGGCGTCGTAACCGTCCACGGCCACCTCGGTGCCGTAGCCCTCGAAGGCGAGGCTGCGCTGCAGGGCCTCGCGCACGGCGGGCTCGTCGTCGACGATCAGGACACGCTGCGGATCGTCTTCGGCGGGGCTCATCGCTTCGTCCTCTTCCTTCGCGTGTACGGGTGCTGTGTGCTGCGACCTCAGCCTCGCACGGCCGCCGTGCGCCGTCGCGCGGCACGGCGTCCGCGGCTGGTGGCGGATGTGCGGACCTCAGGGGTCCTGGTCCGCTGCGCGGTGGAGCCGCGGGCCGCCGGTTCGGCGGCCAGGGCGAGCGGCAGGGCCGAGCCGGACGGGCCGGCGGTCGCGGCGTCGGGGTGCATCGGGACCTGATCTCCTCGTCAGGAGCCGTCGCCGGCGCGCAGGGTGTCCAGGTCGGCCTTGACGGTGTCGACCGGGATGGCGAATCCGAGGCCCACGCTGCCCGCCGCGGAGCTGCCGGATGCGCTGGACGAACTGGGCGAGTACATGGCCGAGTTGATGCCGATGATCTCGCCGTTCATGTTGATGAGCGCGCCGCCGGAGTTGCCGGGGTTGAGTGAGGCGTCGGTCTGGAGGGCCTTGTACGTGGTCTTGGACGTGCCGGTGTCGCCGTTGAACTGCTGTCCGCCGAACTCGAACGGCCAGTTGCCGGAGCCTTGTTGCTGCTGCTGTCCCTGACCGGAGCTGTCGTCGTCCTTGGCGACCGTCACATCGCGGTCCAGCGCCGAGACGATGCCGCTGGTGACGGTGCCGGTGAGGCCCTCGGGGGAGCCGATCGCCACGACCTGGTCACCGACCTCGACCGCCGAGGAGTCGCCGAGGGAGGCCGTCTTGAGACCGCTCGCGTCCTGGAGCTTGATCAGGGCCAGGTCCTTGTCGGGGTCGGTGCCGACGACGTCCGCGGTGTACGTCCTGCCGGTGCTCAGGGCCACCTCGATCTGCGAGGCCCCCGAGATCACGTGGTTGTTGGTGACGATCTCACCGTCCGAGGTGATGACGACGCCGGAGCCGGTGGCGTCACCCGCCGAGGACTTCGCGCTGATCTCCACGATCGCCGGGGCCACGGCCGCGGCCACACCGGAGACGGTGCCCGCGCTGCTCTGCGAGACGGTGGTGCCGCTGACGACGCCGCCGGAGGCGGAGCCGGCCGTGCCGCCGTCGGTGAGTTCGCCGAGGAGGGTGGCGGTGCCGCCGCCGACCGCCGCCGCGGCGATGGCCACGGCGGCCAGCAGGGCGAAGGGCCGCTTGACCCGGCGCTCCGGTGCGGGTGCCGGTGCGGGCTCGGGGGCGGGCCAGTCGGGGGCGCCGGCGTTCTGCTGTGCGGGTTCGTACGCCGGCGGCGGCGGGTAGGCCGCCTCGCCGTTGCCGTACGAGGGGTACATCGGGTACTCGCCGCTCGGGCGGTGGCTGTCGGTCATGTCTCCGAGAGTGGTCGGCGAACATGAGAAGCACCTGAGCGCGTCCTGAGAAGCCCGACAGAACCGTGTATGCCCCATATAAGGACGTACGGCTACCGTGCGGTGGCCGTCGGTTCCCCGCAGCCGCACGAGCGCCGCACCACCAGCGCGGACGGGAACTGCTTCAGCCGCTCGCGCCGCGACCCCGAGACCCGCAGCGAGTCGTCGAGGACGAGGTCCACGGCCGCCCGTGCCATCGCCGGCCGGTCCGAGAAGACCGTCGTGAGGGGCGGATCGGTGAGGCCCGCCTCCTTCACGTCGTCGAAGCCCGCGACCGCCAGCTCCTGGGGCACGTCGATCCGCAGCTCGCGCGCGGCCCGCAGCACCCCGATGGCCTGGTCGTCCGTCGAGCAGAAGATCGCCGGAGGCCTGTCCGGTCCCGACAGCAGCTTCAGGGCCACCTGGTAGGCGTCGTAGCGGTTGTACGGGGCGTGGAAGAGCCGGCCCTCCGTGGACCGTCCCGCCTCCTGCATCGCCCGGCGCCAGCCCTCGATGTGGTCGGCGACCGGGTCACCGACCACGGGGGTCGACTCCGTGCCGCCGAGGCACGCCACGTAGGCGTTCCCGTGCTCCAGGAGGTGGCGGGTGGCGAGCTGTGCGCCGCCGATGTCGTCCGTGACGACCGCGACGTCGTCGATCGCCTCGGGCCGTTCGTGCAGCAGGACGACCCGGGCGTCCCAGGCCTCTATCTCGGCCGCCGCCCGCTCGCTGGGTCCCTGGCTGACCAGGATCAGTCCGGAGACCCGCATGCCGAGGAAGGCCCGCAGGTAGTGGACCTCGCGCTCGTCGCGGTAGTCGGAGTTGCCGACGAGGACCATCTTCCCGCGCTCGGCGGCGGCCTGTTCGACCGCGTGCGCCATTTCCGCGAAGAAGGGCTGGCGTGCGTCCGGCACGATCATGCCTATGAGGTCGGTCCGCCGCGAGGCCATGGCCTGGGCCACCCGGTCGGGCCGGTAGCCCAGCTCCTTGATCGCGGCGAGTACCCGCTCGCGCGTGGCCGGGGCGACCGGCCTGGGTCCGTTGTTGATGACATAGCTGACGACCGCTGTCGAGGTCCCCGCCAGTCTCGCCACATCGTCCCGCGTCACCTTGGCCACGCGCGGCAGTCTACGCGGATCGACCTACCGCTTGGCAGGTGCGACCGGGGCTTCTTCCGTAATCCCCGCTTCCGCGGACTGCTCCGAACGGGTGACGGCCTCCTCGACGGGCTTCGGCGCCGCCTTGGCCTTGGCCTCCTCCGCCGCGCGCTCCACCTTCTCGGGGGTGACGAAGCGGTAGCCGACGTTGCGGACGGTCCCGATCAGCGACTCGTGTTCGGGCCCGAGCTTCGCGCGCAGCCGCCGTACGTGGACGTCGACCGTGCGTGTGCCGCCGAAGTAGTCGTAGCCCCAGACCTCCTGCAGGAGCTGGGCGCGGGTGAAGACCCGGCCGGGGTGCTGCGCGAGGTACTTGAGCAGTTCGAACTCCTTGAAGGTCAGGTCCAGGACCCGGCCCTTCAGCTTGGCGCTGTACGTCGCCTCGTCCACCGACAGGTCACCGTTGCGGATCTCCATGGGGGAGTCGTCGGCGGTGATCTGCTGACGGCCGGTGGCCAGCCGCAGCCGGGCCTCGACCTCGGCGGGGCCCGCGGTGTCCAGCAGGACGTCGTCGATGCCCCAGTCGGCGGTGACGGCCGCGAGGCCGCCCTCGGTCACGACGAGGATCAGCGGACAGCCGGGTCCGGTGGACCGCAGCAGCTGGCACAGCGAGCGCACCTGGGGGAGGTCGCGGCGGCCGTCGATGAGTATGACGTCGGCACCCGGGGTGTCGACGAGCGCGGGTCCCTCGGCGGGGGCGACCCGCACGCTGTGCAGCAGGAGGCCGAGGGCGGGGAGCACCTCCGTCGACGGTTGAAGGGCATTCGTCAGTAGCAGCAGTGAACTCATCGCCGCCCACCTGCCTGGGTCGTCGGTCGATCGTGCACGGTTCGCTCGCCCATTACGTCGGTCCTCCTCGTTCCCTGCGAGAGGGGCACTCCCGGGTCGGACCCGGGGGAGTATGCGGCACTGCTTCGTACTCCCGTACGACCGTCCGCCCTTGGCGGCCGTCATACGGTTTTTACTGCGCGGCCCCACTTCGGGGGGACCGCTGAGCTTGTTGAAACGTCGCCGTAACAACGCGCGGAAAGCACAAAAGGACCCGGGGGCTGCTTTGCCCGGATCCTCTTCACAGGAGAATAACCCACATGAGTTCTGTGTCCGAGGGTCGATTCCTGAGTTCTTTTGTTCCCTCGATCACGCCGATCCCCCGCCGGAGCACATTGCTGACCGGTGACGGGGTCCGTATCGAGGCGGTGTACACCCCGTGTACGGCAGGTTCGGCGGCCGTCGGGGGCACGCCGTCCGACGGCACGGCCGTCGTCCTCGCGCACGGCTTCACCGGCTCCGTCGACCGGCCGGCCGTCATGCGGGCGGCCGGGGTGTTCGCCCAGCGTGCGGCCGTGATCACGTTCTCGTTCCGGGGGCACGGGCGGTCCGGCGGGCGGTCCACGGTGGGCGATCGCGAGGTGCTGGACCTGGCCGCCGCGGTGGCCTGGGCGCGGTCGCTGGGGCACCGCCGCATCGTTACGGTCGGCTTCTCGATGGGCGGTTCCGTGGTGCTCCGGCACGCTGCTCTGTATACGGCGCCGGAGGCCGCGGAAACCGAGGAGAAGAATTACCCTGCGACGGCCGAACGGGTGGGCGGGCGCATGGGTGCACACGGGGGGCGCACGGGCATGCACACGGACGCGGTGGTCGCCGTCAGCGCACCGGCCCGCTGGTACTACCGGGGGACGGCCCCGATGCGGCGCCTGCACTGGGTGGTCACCCGGCCCGCCGGGCGGCTCGTCGGCCGGTACGGCTTCCGTACCCGCATCGAACGCGAGGACTGGGACCCGGTCCCGCTGTCCCCGGTCGAGGCCGTCCCGCTGATCGCGGCGCCCCTGCTGATCGTGCACGGCGACCGGGACCCGTACTTCCCGCTCGACCACCCGAGGATGCTGGCCGGGGCCGCGGGCGGCCGCGCCGAACTGTGGCTGGAGCGGGGGATGGGGCACGCCGAGAACGCGGCGGACGACGCCCTGCTGTCCCGCATCGCCGACTGGGCGGTGCCGGCGTGACTCATGATGGACAGCTGACGCACGACGAAAGGGGTGCCGCCATGGCAGCGGGGACGATCCGCTACTGGGCCGCGGCCAAGGCCGCCGCCGGGACCGCGGAGGAGCCGTACGCGGCGGCGACGCTGGCCGAGGCGCTCGCCGGGGTGCGCGAACGGCACCCCGGCGAGCTGACGCGCGTACTGAAGAGATGTTCGTTCCTGATCGACGGGAACCCCGTCGGGACCCGCGGCCATGAGACCGTACGGCTTGCCGAGGGCGGCACGGTCGAGGTGCTCCCGCCGTTCGCAGGAGGGTGAACCGGAGACCATGAGCAACAACGATCAGCAGTATCCGTACGACGACCAGGGGTACGGGCAGCAGCACGGCGGGGAGGGGCGGCAGCCGCACGGACAGCAGCAGCAGCCGCAGCCCTCGTACGGTGACCGCGCCCCGTACGACGCGTACGCCCCGTATGCCGCGGCCCCCGACGCCGCCGCCTGGCCGGCGGGCCCGCAGACGCCCCCCGGGGCCGGGTACGCGCAGCAGGGCCCGGGCGACCAGGGCGCGGCCCAGACGTGGCAGGGGCAGACCTGGGACACCCAGTACCAGCCGGCGGCCCAGCCGCAGGCCCCGCAGCACCGGGCCGCCCACCAGCAGGCCCCGGAGCACCAGGCCCCGGAGCACCGGGCCCCGCAGCACCAGGTCCCGCAGTACCGGGCCGAGCAGCCGCAGGCCCCGCAGCACCGGGCCGGCTATCACCAGGCCCCGGAGTACGGCGCATCCCCGTACCCCGACTCCGGTTCGTATCCGCTGCCGCCCGAGGCGCCGGCTGCTCCGGCCGCTCCGGCGGCCCCCGTCGCTCCCGTCGCGCCGGTGCCGGACTCCGGGTACAGCGCTCCCACCACGGTGGGCAACAGCAGGATCACCGACGCCCAGCGGGCCCGTGCCGAGGGGCGTTCGCCGATCATCGCGCCCGGGATGCAGCCTGCCGCGATCACAGCGGTCCTGAGCCTGCTCCTGGCGCTCGGTGCCGCGCTCGGGCAGTACGCCCTGGTCGTGCCGCTGGTGCTGCTCCAGGCCGTGACGGCCGCCGGCTGGTTCCGGCTCAACGGCATGTGGCCGGCCAGGCAGGGCATCGCCCTCGCCTTCGCCGGCGGCTTCGTCGCGGACGTCGTCCTGCTGGTGGCGGGCCGGGGCAACGCCCCGGCGGCCATCCTCGGCACGCTCGGCGTCTGGGTGCTGCTCACCGTCGTGCTGCAGCTGCGCAGCCACGCCGGGGCGGACGAGCGGCTGTACGGCCTGACGGCCACCGTCGCGTCCGCCGCCCTCGCCGTGCTGGCCGCCGGCCACCTGGCGGCGGTTCCGGACGCGGTGACGGTCGGGGGCATCGCGGTGGCGGTGGCCGTGCTCGTCCGGGCGCTTCCGCTGCCCGGAGCCGTCTCGGTCGTCCTGTCCCTGCTCGCCTCGGCGGGCGCCGGTGCCGCCGCGGGCGGCTTCACGGACTTCGGCACGCAGGCCGCGTTCCTCGGTCTCGCCGCCGGTGGCTGCGCGCTGATCGGTCTGCGGGTGGCGAGCTACGACTACCCGTCCCGCTTCGTGCACATGACGGCCGGAGTGGCTCTGCCGCTCACCGCCGCCGCCCCCGCCGTCTACCTGATCGGCCGGGCGATCGCCTGACGTCCCCCACCGTGCCTCATTCCCCTCCCTCGGGAGGGAACCGGCCGGGCCTCCCACTCGTCGATCACTCCGGGCGCGCCGCGCGGCGGCACTAGGCTCATGGGCACGAGAGGCCCGTCCGGCAGAAGTGGGGGAGTAACAGGCATGCGCGCACTGCGAATACTGCTGATCATCGCCGTGGTGCTGGGCGGTGTCTTCGTCGCCGTCGACCGTGCCGCGTTGCACTTCGCCGAGTCGGAGGCCGAGGGCCGGGTCGGCTTCGGCGGTGCCCGGGCCGGCTCGACCGACATCTCGATCAAGGGCTTCCCGTTCCTGACCCAGGTCGCCGGATCGGAGCTCGACCGGGTCGACGTGACGGTCAAGGGCGTCGAGGCGAGTGCGGCCGGCAAGTCGATCCGGATCAGTGAGATCCAGGCCCGGCTGCAGCAGGTGACGCTCGGTGCCGGCTACACGAGCGCGACGGCCTCCCGTGCCACCGGGACGGCCGTCATCTCGTACGCGGACCTCACCGAGGTCGCGGACGACGGGGCCACGGTCGCCTACGGCGGCAACGGCAAGGTCAAGGTCACCGGATCGGTGGAGATCCCGCTGCTGGGCGAGTCGGTCACGCGGAGCGTGCTCTCCACCGTCACCCTGGTCGACGGCAGCACCGTCAGGGTGCGCGCGGACGAGGTGCCGGGCGAGGGCATCCCCGGCCTGGAGGAACTGGTCCGCAAGAAGACCGACTTCCAGCGTGAGATCGGCGGACTGCCGGCCGGCCTGAAGCTGGAGAAGATCGAGGTGACTCCGGGCGGCCTGGAGATCTCGATGGCGGGCTCCGGTATCGAACTCGCCGGGTGACGGCGGGACTTGGCGCGGCGGTGGGCAGGACACCGCACGGCGGGCCGGGGCTCCGCGGAAGCGGACTGGGCAGTCGATCCAGATAATGAGACGAACCCGTCCGGCCTGTAGATGAGTGTGGGGCGCGGAGCCTCGGGCGGCCGGGTCCAGTAGGGCCCGACGCGGTCTCCGTCTCGCATTGCGGACGATCGCGTCTCATCATCCGACACGACGGTGACATCTCCGCCCGTACCTCCCTACGATCGGACACATGAAGCGACAGGCGGACCTCACGAAGCGGCGGGCAGTAGACCTGTGCCGCGTCGCCGCCATGCTCTGTCGCACCTTCTGAGCGGGACCCTCTCCCGTATTCCAGGCCCCTCGACGAAGTCGGGGCCGAACCCGTGCCGTCCGTACGCGTCCCGCTCCCAGCACCTGCGCGTACAACCCGCACCCCGCACCTCGCATCACCCCGCCGCAGACTGCCCCGGAGGAGAAACACATGAGCCGCGCAGACGTACTGGTCGACGCCGACTGGGTCGAGGCCCACATCGACGACGCGCAGGTCGCCATCGTCGAGGTCGACGAGGACACCTCGGCGTACGAGAAGAACCACATCAAGAACGCGATCCGGATCGACTGGACCAAGGACCTCCAGGACCCGGTCCGTCGTGACTTCATCGACCAGGCCGGCTTCGAGAAGCTCCTGTCCGACAAGGGCATCGGGAACGACACCACGGTCGTCCTCTACGGCGGCAACAACAACTGGTTCGCCTCCTACGCGTTCTGGTACTTCAAGCTCTACGGCCACCAGGACGTCCGCCTGCTCGACGGCGGCCGCAAGAAGTGGGAGCTCGACTCCCGTGACCTGGTGGACGGCGACCAGATCCCGTCCCGCCCGGCCACCGCGTACAAGGCCCAGCCGCAGGACGCGTCCATCCGCGCCTTCCGTGATGACGTCGTCGCCGCGATCGGCAACCAGAACATCGTCGACGTGCGGTCGCCCGACGAGTTCAGCGGCAAGCTGCTCGCCCCGGCGCACCTCCCGCAGGAGCAGTCGCAGCGCCCCGGCCACGTGCCGAGCTCGCGCAACATCCCGTGGTCGAAGAACGCCAACGACGACGGCACCTTCAAGTCGGACGACGAGCTCAAGGCCCTCTACGAGGACGAGCAGGTCGACCTGTCGAAGGACACCATCGCGCTCTGCCGCATCGGTGAGCGTTCGGCCCTGACCTGGTTCGTGCTGCACGAGCTGCTCGGCGTCGACAACGTCAGGAACTACGACGGTTCGTGGACCGAGTACGGCTCCCTCGTGGGCGTGCCGATCGAGCTCGGCGCCAACAAGTAACTCCGTACGACCCGATCAGCACGACCCGATCAGCAGGACCCCGACCATAAGGACAGAACCATGTGTGGAGCACAGGCCGGCGGCCCCGACGCTTCGACGATCAAGCCGGGCGAGACGACCATCCAGGGCAGTGTGACCCGCGACGGCGAGCCCGTCACGGGCTACGTCCGCCTGCTCGACTCGACCGGTGAGTTCACCGCCGAGGTCCCGACCTCGGCGACCGGACAGTTCCGCTTCTACGCGGCCGAGGGGACCTGGACGCTCCGCGCCCTGGTCCCGGGCGGCACCGCCGACCGCACGGTCGTGGCACAGACCGGTGGTCTCGCCGAGGTCGCCATCGCCGTGTAGTTTCTGCGCAGATACGGCCGGAGGGCCGCACCCCAGGGGGTTGGACGCCACCTGAGCAGGGGTGCGGCCCTTCGCGCCGTTCCCACCGGCATCCCGGGCGGTCCGGTCCTACCCTGGGGGTATGTACGCCCGGCGCAGGCGCGTCTACTTCCTCATGATGGGCGGATGCCTCGTACTCTTCGTCTCCGCCTGGGCCTTCGTGCGCCTCTGGTCGATGCCGGCGGCGGTGGCCATGTGCGTGGTCGCCATGGTCATCCCGCCCGTCGCGGCGATGGTCGCCAACCGGCGGGGGCCGGAGGACCGCTGGTGGGACGATCCCTCCGGCGACCCGAAGTCGGACGAGTGGTGGGACGAGCTCGACGGCAGGAAGCACCGTCGGTAGGACCGCTCCGGACCCCGCTCGCGGGCGGGGGTCAGTAGACGAGGGCCTGGGTCCCGTCCGTCATGGCCTCCTGCACGAACACCTGGGCACCGGCGATCCGCACGCCGTCCAGTACGTCCTTCTCCGAGATGTCGCGCCGTGCCGCACACTGCGTGCAGAGCGTGATCCGGCCGCCCGCCAGGATCGACTCGATCAGGTCGGGCAGCGGCGCCGAGTGCGGCAGTTCGAATGCGGCGGCACGCCCCGGCAGCGCGAACCAGGCGGATTCGCCGGTCAGCCAGAGCGAGACCTCGACCCCACTGGCCACGGCCACGGCCGCCACGGTGAAGGCCTGGGAGCAGCGCTCGGGAGAATCGGCCCCGGCGGTCACCTTGATCACGAGCTTCTTCGACATGTACCGCACTGTAATCGCCGGACGAACGGCCTCCCCGTGGTGCGGCGGTGCCGGTCCCCGGGGACGACGGGGCCGCCGTGCCGACCGGGCCCGGGGAAACCCCGGGCCCGCGTGCGGGGGCGCCACCCATTAGGCTGGGGCCCGGCCCTGTACTGCCGTCATGTCGTTCGTCCCGAGGAGCACCCGTGCTTGAGGCATTCTTCTCCGCCCTGCTGATCCTGGTCTGCGTCGGTGTGCTCGCCTTCGCCGCCGTGGCCGTGAAGAAGCTGTACCAGGGCCAGCGCTGACCCTCGCCGAACTCCCTGCCCGCACACCCTCACAGATCGTCTGAGCCGTTCATGATCGAGATTCCGTCCGACCTCCACCCGGACCTCGTGCCGCTGGCCTTCCTCCTCGGCAACTGGGCGGGTGCGGGCGTCTCCGACTTCCCCGGCGCCGAGAAGTGCAACTTCGGCCAGGAGGTCACCTTCAGCCACGACGGCCGGGACTTCCTCGAGTACGTCTCGCACTCCTGGGTGCTGGACGCCGAGGGCAACCAGGTCAAGCCGCTGGAGAGCGAGTCCGGCTACTGGCGCATCGACAAGGACCGCAAGGTCGAGATCGTCATGGTCCGTGACCAGGGCATCGTCGAGGTCTGGTACGGCGACCTGGCGAAGCAGAAGCCGCAGATCGACGTGGTCACCGACGCGGTGGCGCGCACCGCGGCCTCCGGCCCGTACAGCGGGGGCAAGCGCCTCTACGGCTACGTGAACAGCGACCTGATGTGGGTCGGCGAGAAGGCCACCCCCGACGTCGAGCTGCGGCCGTACATGTCGGCGCACCTCAAGAAGGTCGTCACCCCCGAAGAGGTCGCCGAGATGGCGAAGAGCCTCGGTGACATGCCGGACGACGGCATCGCGTTCTTCAAGTAGGCCGTCCGCTCCGTGCCGTCCGGGCTCCCTGCCGGACGGCCCGGAGGAGCCGGCCCCCGCCGCGGCACCTGCGCCGTGCTCGCTCCGCCCTACACTGGGCGGTGTGGTGAGCACCGACTGGAAGACCGATCTTCGGCAGCGCGGCTACCGGCTGACGCCTCAGCGCCAGCTTGTCCTGGAGGCCGTCGACACCCTGGAGCACGCGACGCCCGACGACATCCTCTGCGAGGTCCGCAGGACCGCGTCGGGGGTGAACATCTCCACCGTCTACCGGACCCTGGAGCTCCTCGAGGAGCTCGGGCTCGTCAGCCACGCCCACCTGGGGCACGGCGCCCCGACGTACCACCTGGCCGACCGCCACCACCACATCCACCTCGTCTGCCGCGACTGCACGAACGTCATCGAGGCGGACGTCGACATGGTCGCCGACTTCACGGAGAAGCTGCGCGGTGCGTTCGGCTTCGAGACCGACATGAAGCACTTCGCGATCTTCGGCCGCTGCGCCGACTGCACGGCGAAGGCCGCGGAGGCCGGTCCGGACCGGGCAGCCGGGAGCAAGGGCTAGACCGAGTCGTACGCTGGTCGCATGAAGAGCCCCTTGCTGTCCCTGCCCGGCGCCGTCCCCGCCGAAGGGCGCGACGAAGGCGTCGCCGCGCACTACGGCGACCTGTTCCGTGAGCAGCGCGCACTCGCCGACGGCACCGGCCTCGTCGACCTCTCGCACCGCGGCGTCGTCGCGGTCACCGGCGACGACCGGCTGGCCTGGCTGCACCTCCTGCTCACCCAGCACGTCAGCGACCTGGCGCCGAACCGGGCGACCGAGGCGCTGATCCTCTCCGCCAACGGGCACATCGAGCACGCCCTCTATCTGGTCGACGACGGCACGACGGTGTGGATGCACGTCGAGCCGGAGACCCAGGGCGAGCTGATCGCCTACCTGGAGTCGATGAAGTTCTTCTACCGCGTCGAGGTCGCCGACCGTACGGAGGACTTCGCCGTCGTCCACCTGCCGGCCGGTTCCATCGCCGAGGTACCGGACGGCGTCGCCGTACGGGAGACGGCGCACGGCCGTGATCTCTTCCTGCCCCGTGCGGACCTGGAGGCGTACGCCGCCGGGCACGGCCCGGCGGCAGGCATCCTGGCGTACGAGGCGCTGCGCGTCGAGGCGCACCGCCCGCGCCTCGGCTTCGAGACCGACCACCGCACCATCCCGCACGAGCTGGGCTGGATCGGCACCGCGGTCCATCTCCAGAAGGGCTGCTACCGGGGGCAGGAGACGGTCGCCCGGGTCCACAACCTGGGGAAGCCGCCGCGCCGGCTCGTCTTCCTCCACCTGGACGGCAGCGAGGTCCACCTGCCCGGCCACGGCACGCCGGTACGGCTCGCCGCGGACGGGCAGGAGGGCCGCCAGCTCGGCTTCATCACCACGTCGGCCCGCCATCACGAGCTGGGCCCGATCGCCCTGGCGCTCGTGAAGCGGAACGTGGCCGTGGACGCGGAGCTGATCGCCGGGGACACGGCGGCGGCCCAGGAGACAGTGGTCGAGCCGTAGACGGCGTCGCTCCCGCGCGCGGATCCGGAGCGGTTCGCTCCGGGCCGTGCCGGGCCGCGGTCCGGAGCCGCTCACACCAGCGGGCCCGGATCCCCTACGTGCGCCCGTCCACCCGGACCGGGCGCCCGGCTATACCTCGATCAGTACGGTGAACGGGCCGTGGTTCGTGAGCGAGACACGCATGTCCGCCCCGAACCGGCCCGTTCCCACCTGCGCGCCGAGCGCCCGCAGTTGTGCCACGACCTCGTCGACCAGCGGCTCGGCCACGTCGCCCGGCGCGGCGGCGTTCCAGGTGGGCCTGCGGCCCTTCCTGGCGTCCCCGTAGAGAGTGAACTGCGAAATGACCAAAAGTGGTGCATTCACGTCCGAGCAGGACTTCTCACCCTCGAGGATCCGCAGGGTCCACAGCTTGCGGGCGAGCTGCGCCGCCTTCTCCGCCGTGTCGCCGTGAGTGACCCCCACCAGCACACACAGCCCTTCGCCGACGATCTCGCCGACGATTCCGGTCCCCGGAGCATCGTCCGCGGCGCCTGCCACGGTGACGCTCGCGCCGTCCACTCTCTGTATCACTGCACGCATACAGACCAACCTATCTTGGGCTGAACGGGTACAGAGCACCTGCGTGAACACCGTGCGTAGTGGCACCATGCACGATGTCGGTGTGCCGACGCACCGGTCGAGGGGACGGAACATCATGACTACACATGGAACCGGGCCATCACCCGGCGCCGTACCGGTGACACGTACGCCCGGCGCGCCGCGACCGCCCGTGCAGCGGACCGGTGCCTCACCGCAGGGTCCGCAGCCCGCGCCGCTGCCGGGAGCGCTGTCCGGCCCGCTGTCCGTGCCGGGGCAGACGGGCAACGCCGGGGCCGGGGAAGCGTTGGCCGCGGTGCGTCCGCAGGCCGGATTCCGCGGACTGCGGCTGCCGGAGCTGCGCACACGGCGCCGTGACGCGCAACGCGACGAGGCCGACCTCAGCTACGTGCGCCGCCTGGTGCAGGGCCGGATCGACATCCTGCGGGCCGAGCTCGCGGGCCGCGCGGCCCCGGACTCCCCGGTGGTGGACCGGCTCTCGGAGATCCTCGCCGACACTCCCTCCGTCCACCGCTCCTCGGCGCGGCACGTCACCCTCACCACGCCGCGCAGCGACGAGTACCGGCAGCTGGCCGCGGACACGCTCGCCGAGGTCGAGCTCTCGGACCTCGACGCCCGGACGGACGAGGAGCTTCTGACGGCCATGGGGCGGCTGGTGCGCTACGAGCGGCAGGTCTCCCGGCGCCGTCACCGGCTCCAGCGGACCGTGGACGATTGCAGTGCGGAGATCGCCCGCAGGTACCGTGACGGGGAAGCACAAGTAGACGACCTGCTCACCTGAAGCGATCCTTCCGGGGGCGGGTTCCGCCCGTCCCCGGAAGGCCGCCGCCATGACCTCCATATCCCCCTCCGCGTCCCCCGCGCACCCGGTCCTGGCCGAGGTCGTGCGGTCCGGCTTCACCGAGGGCCACCACCGGGGGTCGCTGGTCGTCCTGGCCGCCGACGGGAGCGTGGAGTACGCGCTCGGCGACCCCGCGGCCCCGGTCTTCCCCCGCTCGTCCAACAAGCCGATGCAGGCCGCGGCGGTGCTGCGGGCCGGGCTGGACCTCTCGGGGGAGCGGCTGGCCCTGGCCGCCGCGAGCCACTCCGGGGAGGGCTTCCACCTCGACCTCGTCCGCACGATGCTCGCCGAGCACGGACTGGGGCCGGACGACCTGCAGACCCCGCCGGACCTCCCGCTGGACCCGGTGGAGGCGGAGTCGTACCTCGCCGCGGGGCGGGTGCGGGAACCGCTCACCATGAACTGCTCGGGCAAGCACGCGGCGATGCTCGCCGTCTGCCTGCACAACGGCTGGGACACGGCGACGTACCTCGACCCGGCGCACCCCTTGCAGCAGCTGGTCGGCCAGGTGGTCGCGGAGGCGGCGGGCGAGCCGGTCGCGGCGGTCGGCACGGACGGCTGCGGGGCCCCGCTGATGGCGATCGGGCTGGTGGGACTTGCCCGCGCGTTCCGTACGTTCGTGCTGGCGGAGCCGGGCTCCGCGGAGCGCCGGGTCGCGGACGCGATGCGGGCGCACCCGGAGTACGTGGCGGGCACGCGGCGCCCGGACACCTGGCTGATGCGGGAAGTGCCGGGCACGCTCTCCAAGATGGGCGCGGAAGCCGTGCAGGCGGTGGCGCTGGCGGACGGCAGGGCACTGGCCTTCAAGATCGACGACGGCTCGACGCGGGCGCTGGGCCCGGTGCTGGCCCGCGCGCTGGCACTCCTGGGAGTCGACGCACCGGTGGTGTCCCGGATCGGCCGGGCACCGCTGCTGGGCGGCGCGGCCGAGGTCGGCGCGATCCGCGCGGCGTTCTGACCGGGCCCGGAAGACGATCGCGCGGCGTTCCGGCCCGGCCCGGAGGATATCCGCGCGACATCCGGGCCGCTCCTGCCTAGCGTGGGGCGCATGAGCCTCGATCCCCGTAGCGTCACCGTCTCCGAATACCCCGAGTGGCTGCGTGCCGTGAGCACCGGTTTCCTGATGCCGTTCAAGGAGTCGGAGGAGGAGATCGCGGTGCGCCTGGCCCATACGGACCTGGCCCGCACCCAAGGGGTGTTCGACGGCGGACGCTGCGTGGCGACGTTCCGTTCGTTCGCCCAGGACCTGACCGTCGTCGGCGGTGCCACGGTTCGGGCCGACGCGATCAGCGCGGTCACGGTGACGGCCACGCACCGCCGGCGCGGGCTGCTCAGCCGGATGATGGCCGCGGACCTGGCGGCGGCGAAGGAGCGCGGCGACGTGGTCGCCTCGCTGATCGCGGCCGAGTACCCGATCTACGGCCGTTACGGATTCGGGCCCGCGACCTGGACCACGGAGTGGGAGATCGACGTCCCCCGGACCGGTCTGGATCCGCGTCGGCCGGTCCCTTCCCAGGAGGACGGCGGCCGGATCGATCTGGTGGACGGCGCGGAGGTGCGCAAGACCGGCCCCGAGCTCCACGAACGGCTGGCGGCCCGGCAGCACGGTGTGATCAGCCGGGACGCGCGCTGGTGGGAGCGCAGTACCGGGGTGGGCGTGCCGGAGCACGAGAACTGGACGGAGCCGTTCTACGCGGTGTACCGCTCGGCGGACGGGCAGGTGGACGGGCTGATGGCCTACCGTGCCGACACGAACTGGGGCGACGCGAAGCAGCCGCTGAACAAGGCGACCGTCACGTGGATGACCGCGGTGACCCCGGCGGCGGAGCGCGCGCTGTGGCAGTTCGTCTGCTCGATCGACTGGATCACCACGGTCCGTACGGGGTACCGCGCCACCGACGACCTGCTCCCCCTCCTCCTCCCGGACCCCCGGGCCGCCCGCATCGTGACCCGGGCGGACTGGCTGTGGCTGCGGGTCCTGGACGTCCCCCGGGCCCTGGAGGCCCGCACGTACGGGACCGCGGGGTCCCTGGTCCTGGACGTCCGCGACGGGACGGGCCTGACGTCCGGCCGCTTCCTGCTGGAGGCGTCCCCGGCCGGTGCCTCCTGCGCCCCGACGACACGGAGTGCCGATCTCGTGCTGGACGTACGGGAGTTGGCTTCGCTGTACCTGGGCGACGAGTCCGCGGTGCGGCTCGTCGCCCTGGGCTCGGTCGAGGAGGGCCGGCCGGGTGCCGCGGCCTCGGCGGACGCGCTGTTCCGGGCGGGGCGGCGGGCGTGGTGCCCCGACATCTTCTGAGCGGGGCACCGGGGGTCGTCCGGCGGCAGGAGGAGGGTTCCGCCTACAGTGCCGTGCCCACCACGACCACGGCGAGCAGCACGGCGCCGGCGGTGGTGATCTGACTGCTGCCGGATTTCGTGCCTCCCAGCAGCAACGCGAAGGCGACCGTACTCGCGGCGCCGAACTTCCATTCCAGGTAACGCTCGATGATGAAGAGGACTACCGGCATGGCGGTCCCTCCTGAGGAGGTGGGGAGCGAAGGCTCCGGAAGCGGCCGATGCGCGAGCCGCACCCGTACGGCGTCGGACGGGCGCGGCGATGAACAGGTCGTACGGGAGGAAATGTTGGCGAAGTTGGCAGCCATCTTACTTATAGTTGTCCCCACTTGGTTTCAGTTAATAACCAACTGAGGGGCAAGTTCCGTTAGATGGCAGGAAGTTGTAGCGTTCTGTTGTGACCCCTGAGCGCACAGCCATGAACGGCACGAGAAAGCCCTCCGCCGAAGAGGTGGCCGATGTCCTGCGCGCGCGCATCCGCGCCGGGACGCTGAAGGCCGGTGACCAGATGCCGACGCAGGCGCGGCTCGTCAAGGAGTTCGGCGTCGAACGGGGAGCGATCCGGCGGGCGGTGGAGCGTCTCAAGGGTGAGGGCCTGCTGACCGCGGTCACGCGGGGCGCCCCGCCGCGCATCGCGGCTCCGTCGTCGGCCGACGACGAGGCGGCGGCGGACGGCCCCCAGCAGACGGCCGCCGGCCTCGGGCCGAAGATACTGGCGGCGTTCGAGGTCCCCGATGTGCGGATCGACGCGCTCTGCCTCACGGCGGAGTCCCTGGCGCTCGCCCTGGCGGAGCCCCTGCAGCGGATCCGCTCCGGTCGTCTCGCCCCGCGCTCGGTGAAGGTGCGCATCCTGCTGCCGGGCCGCCATCTGGACCTGGCGTTCCCCCGGCCCGCCGATGACAGCGAGGACGCCGCGCAGGTCCACGAGCGGTGGCTGCACCTGCGCAACATCCAGGGCGGGGCCCTGCGCCACAACCTGTTGGCCATGCGCAGCACGCGTGATCTCGACGTCGAAGTGACCTTCAAGGCGCTGCCGTTCACTCCACCGGTGAAGATCTACCTGCTGAACGAAGCCGAAGTGCTGTTCGCGTACTACACCGTCACCCGGCGCGAGGAGCAGATCGCAGGCAGTCCGGTCGAGCTCTTCGACGTACTGGGCAGCGACTCGACCCTCTTCCCGTTCACCGTCGACGGCGGGGTGCGGGACGAAGCCTTCGTGGCGCAGTCCGCCCAGTGGTTCGAGGGGATCTGGACCACGGTGGCGACGGACCTGCACCTGGAGCCCTGACCCGGGGATCCCGTTCCCCGAGTTCTGTCGCGGGGGTCGCGGGCAGGATGGGAGGCGAAGGTGCCGGCCCCGGCCCGCTGCCCCGACGGACGGAGCGACGTGATTCAACCGCACGCCACCGACCCACACGTTCTCCTCTCATCCGCCGCCTGCGTCTTCTTCGACTTCGACGGCCCCGTATGCCGGTTGTTCGCCGGCCATCCGGCCGCAGGGGTCGCCCAGCGGCTCGCCGTGCGGCTGGAGGCACTCGGCCGTGATCCGGCGCCGGTGGCCGTGAGCGTGCGGGATGCCGATCCGCTGGGTGTGCTCCTGGCGGTCCGGAAGCACTACCCGCAGGACCGTGCGCTCATGGCCGTGCTGGAGGAGCAGCTCACCGAGGAGGAGGTCGTCGCGGCGGGGAGCGCCACGCCGACCCCGGGGGCGGCGGCGCTCGTACGGGCCCTTGCGGCGGCCGGTACCCGACTGGCGGTGACCACCAACAACTCGCCCGCGGCGGTGGCCTCCTATCTCGCCCGCGACGGTCTGGGCCCGTGCTTCGACGGGCACATACACGGCCGCGGGCCGGACCCGGCACTCCTCAAACCGGACCCGGACTGCCTGCATCGCGCCCTGGAGTCGACGGGGGTGGCGGCCGCGGACGCGCTGATGATCGGTGACTCGGCCGCCGACCGGCTGGCGGCGGGCAAGGCCGGTGTGCCGTTCCTCGGCTACGCGGAGAACGCCGAGAAGTACGGGAGGCTGCGCGACGCGGGGGCGGAGGTGAGCGTCTCCACGCTGGAAGGACTCGTCCGGGCGGCGTAGTCCCTCGACGCGTGGGTCCGCGAGCGAACGGCGGCGGCGCGGGTTCGACGCGAAACCGCGGGCTCGGAACGACCGGATGACGAGGACGTCGATTTCCCGCGGGACGGACGATCAGCGGGGTACCTTCCTCCTCAGTCACCGAGTTCCGTACCCGCGAGGCCATCCATGAAAGCCGACACACTGTCCGAGGTCCGACGGGCGGCGGCGGAGAGGGCCGGGCTGGATCACGGCGACCGGGCGATCGAGGGGCCGCTCCAGGGGTACCACCACGAGACCTACGTCATTCCGCTGCCACCGGGCTGCGTCCCGGGCGGGCGGCCCCGCCGCGCCAAGGTGCGGGAGCCGCGTCCCGGGCTGTTCTGGTACGACCGGCGGTGCTTCCGGTCGGAGGAACTCCTGCTCCTGTCCCTGCAGGGGCGGGTGCGGAGGATCCCGGAGATCATCGAGGCCGGTCCGGACGTACGGCTGCAGGCCTTCATCGAAGGGCGCACCCTGGGCCGGGGCGTGCTGCCGAGCGGGCCGCTCTCCGCACGGCACAGCGCTCAGCTCGGTGAGCTCTTCGGGGACCTGGCAGCGGTCCGGACGGACGAGATCGATGCCGGACGGATCTGCCGCCCCGAGGAGCGGCCCGGGGACGGCGACTGCGCCGGCTTCCTGACCGGCCTGATCCGGTTCACCCAGGAGCGGGTCTACCGGGAGCACGGTGCCCCGTACCGGGGGCTGTTCGAGCGGCTGGGCGTGGACGACGGCGCCCTGGAGACGCTGAGGTGCCGGGCGCGGGGGATGGGGTCCCGTCCCTTCGTGCTCGTCCACGGCGACCTGCACCGGAAGAACTTCGTCGTCGACCTCCGCGGCGACCTGTGGACCATCGACTGGGAACTCGCCATGATCGGCGACCCGCTCTACGACCTGGCGACGCACCTCCACCTGATGGGCTACGCGGAGCGGGAGAGGGAGCGGGTCTGCGGGGTCTGGGAGCCGGCCGTCGAAGCGGCCCGGCCCGGTGCCGCCGCGGGGTGGCGACAGGACCTGCCCGTCCTGCTCGCCTACAAGCAGGCCCAGTCGGTGTACACGGACGTCATCCGGGGAGCCCTCGCGCTGGAGCATCCGGCGGGCGGGCTGAACCGGCGGCTGCTCCCGGGAGTGGCCTGGCGGGTCCAACAGGCGCTGGCGGTCGCGCGGCCGGTGCTCGGGGCGCGGGCCGCCCCCACGCTCCGGCAGGTCGTGGGGGCCTACCTGCGGTGGTTCGGGTCCCGTCCCGCCGTCACCGCGTCCGCAGTCTGAACAGCACCCCCGAAGCCGCGACCGCCACCGCCAGGATCCCCGCGGCCCACGCGAGGGCGATCCACGGCGTGTTGCCCACCGGCTGGTCCAGCAGGAGGCCGCGGATCGACTCGATGGCCGGGGTGATGGGCTGGTGGTCGGCGAAGCCGTGGAGCCAGCCGGGCATCGAGTCGACCGGGACGAACGCGCTGCTCGGGTAGGGCAGGAACGACATGAAGAAGGTGAAGCCGCCGGCCGCCTCCGGGGTGCGGGCGAGGAGGCCCATGGCGGCCGATATCCAGGACAGGGCCGTGATGTAGGCGAGCAGCACCCCGGTGACGGCGAGCCAGCCGCCGGGCGTGGCGGCGGGGCGGAAGCCGATGAGCAGGGCGACGCCGAAGACCAGGGTGGTGGAGACCAGGTTGCGTACGACGCTCGCCGCGACGTGACCGGCCAGGACCGGCGTACCGCCGATGTCCAGCGAGCGGAAGCGGTCGATGATGCCGCCCTTCATGTCCTCGCTCACGGCCACCGCCGTGGTGGCCGAGCCGAAGCCGGCACAGAGCAGCAGGACGCCCGGGACGACGTACATGACGTAGGAGTCGTAGGCGGATCCCGTGTCGATCGCGCCGCCGAAGAAGTAGACGAAGATCAGCATCAGCATGACGGGCAGCATCATCGAGGTGATGACGGCGTCGACGTTGCGGCGGCTGATGCGCAGGCTGCGGCCGGTCATGACCGTGGCGCGGGTGAGGAATCCGGGTGCCGATGCGGTGGTGTCAGACATGGGCGGGGGCCTCCGCGGTGTCTGCGGGTTCCGCGTTCTCCGCGGTGAGGGTCAGGAACACGTCGTCGAGGGTCGCGCTGTGCAGCGAGAAGCGGTCCACGTCGGTGCGCTGCGGATCGATCTCGTCGAGCAGAGCGCGTGTCTGGGCCGCCGTGCCGTCCGTGGGAAGTCCCAGGGTGAGCGACCCGGGGGAGTGGTGGACGGCCCGGGCGGCGAGGCGGAGGTAGGCCTCGCGGGTGGTGAGCACCAGGTCCAGGCGGTGGCCGGGGACGCGTGACTTCAGCTGTTCGGGGGTTCCCTCGGCGGCGATCCGGCCCTTGTTCAGGACGGCGATGCGGTCGGCCAGCTGGTCGGCCTCCTCCAGGTACTGGGTCGTGAGCAGCACCGTCGCACCGCGCCCGGCCAGGTCGCGCACCACCTGCCAGAGCTCACGCCGACTGCGCGGGTCGAGGCCGGTGGTGGGTTCGTCGAGGAAGAAGACGCCGGGCTCGGGCGAGCCGACCAGGCCCGCCGCCAGGTCGAGTCGGCGCCGCATCCCTCCGGAGTACGTACGGACCAGGCGGCGGGCGGCGTCCGTGAGACCGAAGCGCTCGAGGAGTTCCTCGGCCCGCTGCCGCGACCGGGCGCGCGAGTGGCCCGTCAGCCGCGCCATCATCCGCAGGTTCTCCTCGCCGGTCAGGGTCTCGTCGACGGCGGCGAACTGCCCGGTCAGGCTGATCGCGCGGCGCACCCGGCGCCGGTCGGCCACGACGTCGTACCCGGCGACCCGCGCCGTGCCGGCATCGGCGGTGGTGAGAGTGGCGAGGATCCGGACCGTGGTGGTCTTGCCCGCGCCGTTGGGGCCGAGCAGGGCGAAGACGCCCGCACGGGCGACCCGGAGGCCGATGCCGTCCAGGACACGGACCCGGGCGGAGGGTCTTCCGTAGGACTTGGTGAGGCCGTGCGCCTCGATCATCACGTCGGGCATGAGAGGTTCCCCCGTTCTGCGTATGGCATACGCGTTACTGCGTAAGCATTACGCAAACCTAGGATGGTGGTCAAGACGGTCCCTGGGAGAGGCGGCTTCGGTGACGGAGAAGAACGGCGCGTCGGGCGGTGCGGACCTCCCCGCCAGCATCGAGGCCGCGTGGGGGCTGAGGGACCGTCCGGTCAAGGGCCCGAAGCCGGGGCTGACGCTGGACCGCATCGTCGCCGCGGCGGTCGCCCTCGCCGCGTCCGAAGGGCTGGCGGCCGTCTCGATGGGGCGGGTCGCCAAGGACCTGGGCGCGTCGACGATGGCGCTCTACCGGTACGTCTCCGCCAAGGACGAGCTCTTCCTCCTGATGCAGGAGGCGGTCACGGGAGAGCCGCCCCCGCTGCCCGCGCTGGAGGCCGGAGCGGGCTGGCGTGAGGCGATCAGCCAGTGGGCGGCCGCCCAGCGGGAGATGTTCCACCGCAACCTGTGGGCGCTGCGCATCCCGATCTCCGGCCCGCCCGCCAGCCCGAATTCGGTCGCCTGGTGGGAGCAGGGCCTCCAGGCGCTCGAGGACAGCGGACTGAGCGAGGGGGACAAGATCTCCGTCATCCTGCTGATCTCGGGATTCGTGCGGAACGAGGCGCTGCTGATGAGCGATCTCGCCGCGGCCGTGGAGGCGAAGGGCATCCCGGCCCAGGAGGTCATGGCGCGGTGGGAGCGCACGGTGAAGAGGCTCGTCGACCCCGTACGGCATCCGGCCCTGACCAGGCTGCTGGACACCGACGTCATGAGCCAGCCGGACGACGTCGACTACGAGTTCGTGTTCGGTCTCGAACGGCTCCTCGACGGGACCGAGGCGCTCATCCGGAAGGGGGCGGAGTCATGACCGGGGCGGGGACGGGGGTCCGGGGGCCCCGGCGCCGGTCCGGGGCCCCCGGGTGCCCGCGCTCCCGCAGGGTGACGGGCGACGCCGGGGACACCGTGCGCCCTGACTGGGCCCGCATCTCGTCGTGGTGGTCGTGAGCGGTCGCGCGGACGCCTCGTCGAGCGGAGCCCACTCACTGCCGCGTCCCGAGGTCACGGACTCACGGGCGGGCGTCGAGACGGTGTTGCAGGGATCCGTCCGGGCCGAAGACGTCCAGCAGGTAACCCCGGCTCAGTGACAGCTCCTCCTCGCGCTCCAGGAAACCGGTGACCGACCCCTTCAGGCGTTCGAACGCCTGCGCGCTGTCATTCGCGTCGTGCGTCCACACGGTCAGCAGCGGGACGCCTCCGGGGCCGGTGCCCTTCTGGATCCCGTACACCTCCCGCGCACCGCCGTGCTGCTTGTAGCGCTCGGCCACCCGGGCGGCGTCAGCGGGGGCGACGGTGGTGGTGGCCGTCGGGCCGGCCGTGGCGGGAGCACGGGCGGAGCCATGGTCCTGCGCACCGGCACAGCCGGACAGGACGAGGGCGCCTGTGACACAGGCGAGAAGGGTGGCGGTTCGGGTGCTCTTCTTCATCGCGCGATCAACCGGCTTCCGGCGCGGCGCCCGAGAGGTCGTACACCGCCCAGTCGGTGAGCGTGCGATAGCCGAGGCGTTGGTAGAGGGCGTTGCTGGTGGGGTTGGACAGGTCAGCGAACAGGACGACGTCCTTCGCGCCCGCGGCCAGCGCGGCCCGGCTCACCTCCGCCGTGACGGCGCCCGCGTAGCCGTGACCGCGGAGGTGGGCCGGGGTGTAGACGATGTCCACCTGGATCTGGCCTCCGATCAGCGGGTTCATGCCCGCGACGGAGACGGGGGTGCCGTCCGGGGTCTCCCAGAGCGTGTAGCGCTTGTCGGCGAAGCGGGTGCCGGACCACGTGGCGGCGTCGATGGTGCTGTCGTCGCCCACGGCCTTGGCGAACTCGCCGCACCAGAAGATGACTTGTTCGAGGTCCTGCTCGCCCAGGACGCGGCCGCGGCCTGCCGGCAGGGGCTCCGGTGGGGTGAGCGTGCCGAGGCGGTACAGACGGAGCCGTACGTCGCGGAGTTCCGGCGTGACGCCGGTGTGCCGCTGCCAGGCCTCGGCGAAGGCGCCGGCCGAGCCGTGGTCCGCGCCTGCGGAGGGAACGGGCTGCCCGAGTGCTGCCAGGCGGGCGGCGAGGGAGTCGGCCTGCTCGGGCGTGAGCGGGGAGAGGCCGAGGCCGCGGGACGGGAGCCGGTAGAAGGTGGCGTGGGCCCTGCCTGCTCGCTCCAGCACACCGAAGAGCGGGGCGTCGGTGCCCGACGGCTCCACCCCACGCGCGCGTATCCTCTCGGCCCAGGTCAGTTGCATGACGTGCGGGCCGGGCCGCGAGCGCAGGAAGTCTCCGGCCCGGTCGAGGAAGTCGTCCACGTCTTCGGTGAGGTACCAGTCGTCGGGTCGCATGCTTCATGATTTCCCATGCGCCTGGAGTGCCCGACGATTTTCCGTCAGGGCGGGTCAGGGCGGATCGAAGCGAATCAGGATCGGGCCTGTTGATCCCCACGAACGCCGCGACGGAATGGGGTGGTCGTCCGAGCTCCGCAGCCCGTACGTTCGGCCGCATGACTGACGAGAGTTTCGGACAGCCACGCCTCGCCGCGCTCTACGACCCGCTCGACCCTGATCGCAGTGACCTCGACGCCTACGTCCGGATGGCAGAGGAGTTCCGGGCGCGCCGGGTGCTGGACATCGGCTGCGGCACAGGTGTGTTCGCGCTCCTGCTGGCCGAGCGGGGATTCGAGGTCGTCGGCGTCGATCCCGCCCAGGCTTCCGTCGACGTGGCCCGCAGTAAGCCGGACAGTGGGCGAGTGCGCTGGATCTGCGGCGACGCGACGACACTCCCGCCGCTGCGGGTCGACCTGGTGACCATGACGGCGAACGTCGCCCAGCAGATCGCCGGTGCCCAGGAGTGGCGGGAGACCCTGCGCGGCGCGTACGAGGCACTGCGGCCCGGTGGCCGGCTGGTGTTCGAGACCCGGGACCCGGCCGGGCGTGCCTGGGAGGTGTGGAACCGAGAAGCCTCGTACCGCGTGACGGAGGTGCCGGGTGTCGGCGCCGTCGAGAGCTGGGTCCAGGTGACCGAGGTGCGTGGGCCGCTGGTGACGTTCCGCTGGACGTACGTGTTCGCTGCGGACGGGCAGATGCTGACGTCGGACTCCACCCTGCGCTTCCGTGAGCGGGAGGAGGTCGAGCGGGAGTTGCTCGCGCTGGGCTACGAGGTGGAGGGCGTACGCGACGCGCCCGACAGGTCGGGCAAGGAGTTCGTCTTCGTCGCGCGACGCCCATGGTCCGGCCCGGCCGTCGGGGGCCGCACGGATTGAGCGGGGCTCGAGTGGCGACGCCGGAAGGTGGTCCAGGCGCCCTCCGCCACCGAGTGGTCGGCCTCGTCGTCACCTGGTCCGCCGACGTGGTCGGCTCGTCACCCCGGCACACGGCGGTCCGACGACCCGAAGAAGGCCCCATCTGTGCCGTATTGCGCCCTCTCCGGGTCCGCCCTGTGCTTTCTCCCGGGCCGGGGAGGCCAATCAACGCGTAGCGGCGTCGGCGAGGATCGCCCGAAGTCGTGCCCGGCATTCGGCGACGAAGGCCGGGAAGGTGTCCCAGTAGTAGGAGATCCCGCTGACGCCCACCGCGATCGCCCAGGCGCGGGCGCGGGTCCAGGTCGCATCGTCGAGGTCAAGGGTGTCCCAGTAGGCCTGCCGGGCCTGGGACGGCAGGTCCCAGACCGT
The DNA here is from genome assembly GCF_036345975.1 of Streptomyces clavifer. Lineage (NCBI taxonomy): Bacteria > Bacillati > Actinomycetota > Actinomycetes > Kitasatosporales > Streptomycetaceae > Streptomyces > Streptomyces clavifer. The sequence continues at coordinate 4,121,212 of NZ_CP107793.1, forward strand.
GGAGTGCTCGGCGTCGGGAAAGCCGATCGAGAGCCCTCCGAAGTCGATGACTGCGTGGAGCCCGCCCTCCCGGACCAGGAGGTTGGTCGGCTTGAGGTCGCCGTGGAGCCACACGTGGGGCCCGGAGGGCTCGGGCAGCGCGAGCGCGGCTCGCCACAGCTGTTCCAGGAAGTCGATGTCGAGCTCTGAACCCACCGTCGTCCGGCAGTCGTCGAAGCACCCCGCGATCCACTGGTCGCACGGTTCCAGGCTGCCTCCGCGATACCAGCTGAGACCGTCCGCGCGCGCCGCTCCCATGAGGTCGACGCGGTGGAGCTCGCGCACGACCGCCGCCAGGTCCGCTCCGAAGGTGGCCCAGTCCCCGACGGTGTCCGGCCCGGCTTCGTCACCGTCGATCCAGCGGAGGACCGACCAGGCGACCGGGAACGCGTCGGTGGGCGTACCTGCGTGCACGGGCTCGGGAATCACACAGGAGAGGCGGGCCGCCAGGCGGGGGAGCCATTGCTGTTCCTTGCGCACGGACTGCCCGCTGCCGGCGGTCCGTGGAAGACGCACGAGCAGGTCATGGCCCAGTCGGTACATGGTGTTGTCCGTGCCCGCGCCGGCGGGCGACAACGGCAGGCCGGCCCACTCCGGGCGCTGCGCCTGCAGCAGGGATCGGACCAGCGTTTCGTCGACCGGGATCTCATTCTCGTGAAGTGCCACGCCGGGAGTCTCCTCGCCGGTCGGAGCGGGAAGCGAGCGAATTATCGGCACCCGCTTCGTCCGGGCAGTCCTGTCGGGCGTGACCCGGCAGCGCCGCACTGGAACTGATGGGCTGCTCGGCCCGACGCCTCAAGGCCCGGGTCGTGAAGGTCTACCACGGCCTGGAACAGGTCCGTGACGCTCGGGCCGACGCCGAGTCCGGCACCACGCCGGACAAGCAGGTCAAGCGCCGGTCCCCGCTTCGCGGGCCGCGAAGGCGGCCGGGGTGAGACCGGTGCGGTCGCGGAAGAAGCGGCCGAAGTTCGCGGGATCGCTGAAGCCGAGGTGGTCGGCGACGGACCGGGCATTCCATCGGGCGCTTCCCAGCAGGCGCCGGGCTTCGAGCAGGCGCCGCTCGTCGATGAGTTCACGCACTCCCTTGCCGGTGGCGTCCCGGGCGGCGCGGCTGAGGGTGCGGACCGAGCAGCCGAGCGACTCCGCGTAGTCCGCGGCCCGGTGCATCTCGCGGAAGTGCAGCTCCAGGGCGTCCGCGAACCGTCCGTAGGTGTCACCACGGCTTCTGCCGGCGCGCGTGTCGGCTTGGGTGATCCCGGGGGCGCCCGCGAGGCGAAGCAGCAGCGATTCGAGCAGGCTGCGCCGCAGGGCGTGGTGGACGTCGAGGGGGCGGCGCCCGAGTGCGCGGTGTTCGTCCAGGAGCTGGAGTGCCGTCTGCTGGAGCCAGGTGGCGTCGGCGGGGTGCGGGCTCAGCACGGCGGGAGCCTCGTGTGCGGTGAGCGGGGCCAGCAGGCGGACGATGTCGGGCCGCAGTACATCCGGTTCGAACAGGATGAACGGCCCGCGGGCGGCGCCGGGCGGATGCCAGCACTGCGTGTGTCCGGGGCGCACCCACAGCCACTGGCCGGGGGCGACGGTCCGCGTGAGGTGGTCGACGTCGTGCCGCAGCTCGCCCTCGGTGACGGCGATGAGGTAGTGGAAGGAGGCGCGGCCCGGACGTGGCGGGTTCCACGGCCAGTCGTCGTGCCGGGCGAAGAAGTCCTCGACGGTGCTCACCTCGAGGCCGTACGGGGTGCCGACCGGGGGCTGGAAACCGTACAGCGGGACCGCGGCCGGTCCGGCCTGTCCGCTCGGGCCGGGGTGTCGCCTGTCGACCATCACGTGTCCGCAGCCTACTGCCCTTTTTGTCGGCTTCGAGGGGAGGATGGGATGTGCCGCCGCGGCCACCCCCTGAGGAAGGCAACGCCCCATGAACGGAACGACCCTGCACAAGACCGCCGCCGACTGCGCCGAGGAGCTTCCCGGAGCCCGGCTGGAGCATCCCTTCGGCGACGACTGGGAGGTCTTCAAGGTGCGCGGCAAGGTGTTCATGCTGATGACCGAGGTCCCGGGGCGTCCCGTCGTGATCCTCAAGGCGGATCCCGGTGAGGCCCACGCCCTGCGGGAGCAGTACAGCCACATCACCCCCGGTTACCACATGAACAAGAAGCACTGGATCACGCTGGAGGGCGGGGACGGCGTCGACGGGGAACTCGTCGATGAGCTCGTCACCGACTCCTACCGGCTCGTAGTCGCTCGCCTGCCCAAGGCCGAGCAGCCCGTCGACCCCCGCACCTACGGGAGCAGCACGCGGGCAGCCTCGTGAGCGCGGCCGGTGACCGGCTCCAGGACACCGCCCGCCAGGCGGCCCTCGCGCTGCCCGGGACGGACCACGGTTACCCGTTCACCCAGCACCTGGACGTGTACAAGGTCGCCGGCAAGGTCTTCCTGATCGTCACCGACGACCCGGACGAGCAGATCATCACGGTCAAGTGCGAACCCGAACAGGCCCGTGCGTACGTGCACGGCCATGCCTCGATCACACCGGGCCGCTACCTCGACGGACGGCACTGGATCTCGCTCGGACCGGGCCCCGGCATCACCGGGCGGTTGGTCACCGACGCAGTCGAGGATTCCTACGACCTGGTCGTCGCGCGGCTGCCCGGGCGCGACCGCCCCCGTACCCGATGAGCACCGCGAGCGCGCCCACGAGCCGCTGAGCCCACGCCTCCCAGTGCCCCGTGCACGGCTCGCCACGCCCGCACACCTCCGCCTGCGATCCGAGAGACCGATGGAACCGACCGAAGCGACCCTGCCGCTCTTCGACGAGGAGCCCGCCCGGCCACTCGCCGACCGCCTGCGTCCCACCCGGCTGGAAGACGTGGTCGGGCAGGACCACCTCCTGGCCCCGGACGCCCCGCTGGGCCGCATGGTCGCGTCGCAGCGCCTGGGCTCCGCCATCCTGTGGGGTCCGCCAGGCGTGGGGAAGACGACCATCGCCCGCCTCCTCGCGGACGGCGGCAACCTGGTCTTCGAATCGGTGTCGGCCACCTTCTCCGGCGTGGCCGACCTGCGCAAGGTCTTCGCGGCCGCCCGCAGCCGGCGCACCATCGGCCAGAGCACCCTGCTGTTCGTCGACGAGATCCACCGCTTCAACCGCGCCCAGCAGGACAGCTTCCTGCCCTACGTCGAGGACGGCACGGTCACCCTGGTCGGCGCGACCACGGAGAACCCGAGCTTCGAACTCAACGGCGCCCTCCTCTCCCGCACCCAGGTCCTCGTCCTCAAACGCCTCGACGAAGCCGCCCTGTCCACACTCCTCGACCGTGCCGAGGACCTCACCGGCCACCGGCTGCCCCTGGACGACGACGCCCGCCGCGCCCTGATCGCCATGGCCGACGGCGACGGACGCTACCTCCTCAACACGGCCGAACAGCTCCAGGCACTCCCGGACCCCGGCACCCCCCTGGACACCGCCGCGCTCGCCCACCACATCCAGCAGCGCGCCCCGCTGTACGACAAGGCGCAGGAGGGCCACTACAACCTGATCTCCGCGCTCCACAAGTCGATGCGCGGCTCCGACCCGGACGCGGCCCTGTACTGGCTCGCCCGCATGCTCGACGGCGGCGAGGACCCCCTCTTCGTGGCCCGCCGCCTGGTCCGCTTCGCCAACGAAGACATCGGCATCGCCGACCCGCACGCCATCCAGCAGGCCCTCGCCGCCTGGGACGTGTACGAGCGACTCGGCTCGCCCGAGGGCGAGTTGGCGATCGCCCAGGCCGTCGTGTACCTCGCCACGGCCCCCAAGTCCATCGCCGTCCACCGCGGCTATGACACGGCCCACCGATCCGCCCGCCGCACCGGCTCACTCATGCCGCCCGCCCACATCCTCAACGCTCCGACCCGGCTGATGAAGGACCTCGGCTACGGCAAGGACTACCAGTACGACCCCGACACCACCGACGGCTTCTCCGGCGCCGACTACTTCCCCGACGGCATGGACCACGAGACGTACTACCGCCCCACCCGCAACGGCTACGAGTCCCAGGTGTCCGAGCGCCTCCGCCACTGGGCCGGCTTGCGCGCTCGTGGGCGCAGCGGCTGACGTGGACCGATCGGCGGCGGACGGAGTCCGCACACGACAGATGGCGCGCTCGGACGACCTCTGCAACCACCGTGCTCAGTCACAGCCCGGCTCCCGCATGACACGGAACACTTTTGCAAGCAGGCGCTTGCAATAGTTAGCAAGGGTGATGCAGTATCGAGCCATGGCATCACTCAACGTCGGCAATCTCGGCGAGTACCTGCGTGAGCAGCGGCGTACCGCGCAGCTCTCCCTGCGGCAGCTCGCCGACGCCGCCGGGGTGTCCAATCCGTATCTCAGCCAGATCGAGCGCGGTCTGCGCAAGCCGAGCGCCGAGGTGCTGCAGCAGGTCGCCAAGGCCCTGCGGATCTCCGCCGAGACGCTGTACGTGCGCGCCGGGATCCTCGATGAGCGGGAGCGGGAGGAACTGGAGACGCGGGCGGTCATATTGGCCGATCCGTCGATCAACGAGCGGCAGAAGAACGTGCTGCTGCAGATCTACGACTCCTTCCGCAAGGAGAACGGTTTCGACGTCGTCCCCGACACCGGCGCAGAGGTCCACGGCGCCGCGGGTGCGGGGAGCAGAATCGATGCCGAAGTGGAAAGCGGTGCCGGTGACGCGACCGGTACCGGTACGGATGCCCGCGGCCCCCGCACGGCCGGCGGCAGTGATGCAGACACACCCCTGAACTGACTTCTGATGATCCGGGAGGACCACAGTCATGGCCATCACCGATGACCTGCGCAAGACCCTCACCGACCCGACCCCCCTCTACTTCGCCGCCGGTACCGCCGACCTCGCCGTCGAGCAGGCGCGCAAGGTCCCGGGGCTGATCGACCAATTGCGGGCCGAGGCGCCCGAGCGGATCGAGGCCGTGCGCAACACCGACCCCAAGGTGGTGCAGGAGCGTGTGACCGCGCAGGCCAAGGAGGCCCAGGCCACCGTGCAGGCGAAGGTGAGCGAGGTCTTCGGGTCGCTGGACACCGACCTGAAGAAGTGGGGCGAGTCCGCCCAGGACCTGGCGCTGCGGAGCGTGGGTGTGGCCGCCGAGTACGCGGTCCGGGCCCGGGAGACGTACGAGAAGGTCGCCGAGCGCGGCGAGCAGAGCGTGCGGACCTGGCGCGGCGAGACGGCCGAGGAGATCGTCGAGATCGCCGCCGTCGTCGAGGCGGAGCCCAAGCCCGTGCCGAAGCAGAAGTCCGACGCGGCGACCGCCCCGGTGAAGCCGGCGCCCACCGCGAAGCCCGTGACCGCGACGGCGAAGAAGCCCACGCCCGCCGCGTCCGCCAAGAAGCCCGCACCGGCCCGCAAGCCCGTGGCGAAGAAGACCACTCCGCCGTCCGCGAAGTAGCGGGACGGACGGGAACCGGCGGAACGGTCCGGGCACCTTCGGGGTGGCCGGGTCGTTGTCCCGGTACCTTGGCCGCGAGGCGCTCATCCACTGACTAGGCGGTGCTCACCATGTTGCTCGCAGCATTCGGCTCGTTCCTCCAGCTGCTGTTCCTGGCCATGCTCGTGCTGGCCGTGGTCGCGCTGGTCTTCGCGGTGACGGCGCGCGAGGACGCCTACCGTGCGGCGGGCAAGCAGAAGAAGTCGTTCTGGCTGATCATCCTCGGCATCACCGTCGTGGTGAACCTGGTCATTCCGATCCTGTTCCTGCAGATCGCGGGCGTTATCGCGTCCATCGTCTTCATGGTGGACGTCAGGCCGGCGATCAAGGCGGTATCGGGCGGCAGCAGCCGGGGCGGATCGAGCAGCGACGGACCCTACGGTCCCTACAACGGCGGGCGCTGAGCGCCGGCCGGTCGGGCCGAGCCGGGACGGGAGCGCATCGCGCTCCCGTCCCGTCGTCGTATCCGGGTCTCGTCGCGCTCCAGCAGCAGGACCGCCACGTCGTCGGTCAGTTCGCCGCCGTTCAGCTCCTGCGCCCTGGCGACCGCGGCCTCCAGCAGCGCTTCGCCGCCGAGCCCTCCGTCGAGCTGTCCGTTGACCATCGCGACCATGCCGTCCTGGCCGAGCCGCTGCGTCCCGACCGGTCCGACGCGTCCCTCGATGAGGCCGTCGGTGTACATCATCAGGCTCCAGGAGCCGCCCAGCTGGATCTGCCTGCGCGGCCAGCGGGCCTGCGGGAGCAGACCGAGAGCGGGGCCGCCGTCCTCCTGGGGGAGCAGCTGCGCCGCCTGCCCCCTGCGGGCGATCAGCGGCGCGGGGTGGCCGGCGATGCAGAGTCCGGCGCGGCGGCCGTCCGGAGCGATGTCGACGGTGCAGAGCGTCGCGAAGATCTCCTCGCTCTGCCGTTCGTGCTCCAGGACCTGCTGCAGCGTGGAGAGCAGATCGTCCCCGCAGAGCCCGGCCAGGGTCAGTGCCCGCCAGGCGATGCGCAGTTCGACGCCGAGGGCCGCCTCGTCCGGGCCGTGCCCGCAGACGTCGCCGATCATCGCGTGGACCGTGCCGTCCGGCGTGCGGACCGTGTCGTAGAAGTCCCCGCCGAGCAGGGCACGACTGCGGCCCGGCCGGTAGCGGGCGGCGAAGGCGAGGTCGGAGCCGTCCAGGAGCGGCGTGGGCAGCAGCCCGCGTTCCAGCCTGGCGTTCTCCTGGGCACGCAGCCGGGACTCGGTCAGCTGGTGCTGGGCGACGTCCGCGCGCTTGCGCTCCACGGCGTACCGGATGGCGCGGCTGAGGAGGCGTCCGTCGAGCTCTCCGCGGAAGAGGTAGTCCTGTGCCCCCACGCGTACCGCGTCGGCGGCCCGCTCGGCGTCGTCCTCCGCCGTGAGGGCGAGGACGGCGTGCCGCGGCGCGATGCGCAGGACGTGTTTGAGGGTGGCGAGCTCGTCGTGTGCGGTGCCGTCCGGCCCGTCGGCCCGGACGCCGGCCGGCAGGGCGAGGCCGAGGTCGAGCAGGATGCAGTCGACGTCGTCGGTGAGCAGGCGGCCGGCCTCGGTGAGATTGCGCGCGGTTCGGACGCGCACCCTGGTCCCGGCGGCGGACGGCAGCTCGGGGACGGTGAAGGTGCCCGCAGGGTCGTCCGTGATCACCAGGAGGGTGAGGTCGGCGCCATGAGTGGCCTCCGCAGCGGGCACAGTGCGCTGCTGCGGTACGGGTACGGGTACGGGCATCGGTTCGGGTTCCTTCCCTCCCCCGAGGGTGCGGCGGGGCGACGATCGGCGATCTGCCAGACGGGGACGATAGCGGTCGGGAGCGGGGGAGCGGAATGGTGTTCGAAGATCAGCCCGTGGCATATGCGCGACCATAAGCCGCGTCCTGTCACGGATCCGGACCGATGCGTACGGACGAAGCGGACAGGGGAGCCATGACAAACATCACGCCCCCGGGAGCCCGGGCGGGGGCCGGTGCGCGTGATCCGGAGAGTTCCTATCCTGGCTCGATGGCGACACCGGATTTCATCCTCGCGCTGCGCGAAAAGATCGGGAACGACCCGCTGTGGCTGTCGGGGGTGACGGCAGTCGTCCTCAGGGAGGGGCAGGTCCTTCTGGTGAGGCGCGCGGACAACGGCGCGTGGACCGCCGTGACCGGGATCATCGACCCCGGGGAGCAGCCGGCGGACGCCGCCGTCCGCGAGGTGCTGGAGGAGACCGGTACCGACGCGGTCCCCGAGCGTCTCGTCCTGGTCCACGTGACGGGTCCCGTCGTCTACGGGAACGGGGACCGGGCCCAGTACCTCGATCTGGTCTTCCGGTTCCGCTGGCGGTCCGGTGAGCCGTATCCGGCCGACGGGGAGAACACGGAGGCCCGCTGGTTCCCCCTGGGGGACCTGCCTCCCCTGTCCGACGACATGATCGCCCGCATCGCGGCCGCCGTGGCCGACGAGCCCGCCACCCGGTACGCGGTCTCCCCGCAGTCCGCTGCGCACCCGTAAGCGTCCGGCCCGTTGCGTTGCGGGTCCGGCCGCCGGCCGGGTCCCGCTGCGCGGACGGCAGGCGGGACTACTTGTCCGGGCGGACCACTCCCAGGATCTCCATCGAGCCGGCGCCCGCCAGTGTGACGTTGCGGCCGGGCCGTGGCGCGTGCACGATCATGCCGTCGCCGACGTACATCCCGACGTGGCTGGCGTCACCGTGGTAGATGATCAGGTCACCGGGGCGCATGTCCTGGACAGGAATGCGCGGCAGCTGCCGCCACTGCTCCTGGGACGTCCGGGGGATCGGCCGCTTCGCCGCGGCCCAGGCCTGCGAGGTCAGACCCGAGCAGTCGTACGAGCCGGGCCCCTCGGCCCCCCAGACGTACGGTTTGCCGATCTGGGCGGTCGCGAAGGTCACCGCCTGCCTGCCGCTCGCGCTCGCCTCGCGGTTGATGTCCAGGAGTGCGCCGGACGAGAGCCAGGCGTTCTGTGCCGTGGACGCCGCGTCCTGCTCCAGCTCGAGGAGCCGGGCCCGCTCCTTCTTCTCGAGCTGCGCCTCGAGCTTCTTCGCCGCCGCGATCTGCGCCTTGACGGTCTTCCTGGCCTCGGCCTGCTTGACGCGGTTGGACTCGAGCTTCGCCCAGTTGAGGCCGGCGTCCTTGGTGTACGTCTCCAAGTCCTCCTGGGCCTGCGTCAGTTCCGTCAGCATGCCCTTGGTCGCCTGCTGGCCCTGCCTGACCTGGTTGACGCCGTCGAGGAAGAGATTCGGGTCGCCGCTGAGCACCAGCTGAGCGCCCGGCGGCAGGCCGCCGTTGCGGTACTGCTCGCGGGCCTCGGCACCCGCCCTGCCCTTCAGCTCCGCGATCCGCGCCTGTCCCTCGGCGATCGCCCCGGCCAGCTGGACGATCTCACCGGACTGCTTCTTCGTCTGTTCCTCGGCGAGGTTGTACGCGTCCGTGGCCGCCCCGGCCCTGCGGTAGAGCAGGTCGATCTCCTCGCGCACTTCCTCGAGGCTCTTCTTCCCGGGAGCGGAAGGTGCGGCGGAGGCGGTGGGGAAGGGCTCGGGAACCGGAGCCGCCATGGCCTGGACCGGCGCGGTCAGCAGGGCGAGTGCGCAGACCAGAGTGATCGCGGCACTCGCACAGTGGCGTCGGTTCACGAGCTCCCCCTCCGGGCGAAAGGCAACGAAAGCCAGATCGCGGACATGTGACTTACCGTCAGTAACTTTTGGTCGACGACGCGATCGTGCCATGCCACCCCGCAAAACAACAGTGGCCCGCGCCACCTGACGCGTCACAGAGGGGGACGAATGGTGGTCCGCGTGCGTTCCCGCTTCCGGGCCCCGGCTCCGTCGGCACCGGAAGCCCTCCCGGGCGCGCGGCGCCGCCAGGACGCCCGGGACGGTCAGAGCGCGCCGGGCCGCAGCGCGGACCACCGCACCGTGACCTCGCCCTGCCGCCAACGTCGTACGTCGTCCGTCAGCGGCCAGTCGGCGGAGACCGTCCGGACCGTCGTGATCCAGCGCTGCCGCGCCCCCAGTGACGCGTAGGGGGAGGCCGTGGCCCAGGCCCGGTCGAGGTCGCGGAGGAAGGCGTGGACGGGTTCGCCCGGCACATTGCGGTGGATCAGGGCCTTGGGAAGGCGCTCCGCGAGGTCCGAGGGGCGATCCAGCGAGCCGAGCCGGGTCGCGAAGGTGACGGTGCGCGGGCCCTCCGGGCCGAGCGCGACCCAGACGTGTCTGCGCCCGATCTCGTCGCAGGTGCCCTCGACGAGCAGGCCGCCGGGGGCCAGCCGCGCGCACAGCCGCCGCCAGACCGCGGCGACGTCGCCCTCGTCGTACTGGCGCAGCACGTTCGCCGCCCGGATGAGGGAGGGGCGGCCGGCGAGAGGGATCTCGAAGCCGCCGTGGACGAAGGTGAGGCCCTCGCGCTCGTACGGCGTCGCGGCGGCGACCCGCGCGGGGTCGATCTCGATGCCGACGACCCGCGTGCGCGGCTCGGCGGTCCGCAGCCGTGCCAGCAGCTCGACGGCGGTCCACGGCGCCGCGCCGTACCCGAGGTCGACCGCGACGGGGGAGACCTCGCGTCGCAGGGCGGGGCCGTGGGTGGCGGCGATCCAGCGGTCCATGCGGCGCAGCCGGTTGGGGTTGGTGGTCCCGCGGGTCGCGGTGCCGATGGGGCGCTGGTGCATGACAGCGAGCGTATGCGAAGCACTGGCGGGGGCAGGCGCGGAGCGGGGAGCGGGGCAGGGTGCCCCGGCACGCCGGGAGCATCGTAATGATTTGGCAAAGCGGAAATGAATGGCTGGGTTCCGCTGTTTTTCCTCTTGGAAGGGGCCGTGCGCCCCTTACGCGTCATGCCCCGAGCGAGGAGGAGCGGGACCAGGTGAGCCAGTACGTCTCTCGGCTCGGCAGCGGCCGTGTGGCACCGCGCATCCGCTTCCCGGGCGGTTTCGCGGGCGGCCCTCGCAAGCCGCGCCGCATCGCGATGCTGTCGGTGCACACGTCCCCCCTGCACCAGCCGGGCACCGGCGACGCGGGCGGCATGAACGTCTACATCGTCGAGCTGGCCAAGCGCCTCGCGGCGATCAACATCGAGGTCGAGATCTTCACCCGGGCCACCACCGGCGCCCTGCCCCCGTCGGTCGAACTGGCGCCCGGCGTCCTGGTCCGTCACGTCGACGCGGGGCCCTACGAGGGCCTGGCCAAGGAGGAGCTGCCCGCCCAGCTCTGCGCCTTCACGCACGGCGTGATGCAGGCGTGGGCCGGCCAGCGGCCCGGCTACTACGACCTCGTCCACTCCCATTACTGGCTCTCCGGGCAGGTCGGCTGGCTCGCCGCCCAGCGCTGGGGCGTCCCCCTCGTCCACGCCATGCACACCATGGCGAAGGTCAAGAACGCCGCGCTCGCCGAGGGGGACACCCCCGAGCCCGCCGCACGGGTCATCGGCGAGACACAGATCGTGCACGCGTCCGACCGGCTCATCGCGAACACCGCGGGGGAAGCGGACGAGCTCGTCCGCTTCTACGAGGCCGACCCGGCCGCCGTCGCGATCGTCCACCCCGGCGTCAACCTGGACCGCTTCCGTCCCGCCGACGGCCGCGCCGCCGCCCGGGCCCGTCTCGGACTGCCGCAGGACGCGCTCATCCCCCTCTTCGCCGGCCGCATCCAGCCGCTGAAGGCCCCCGACGTGCTGCTGCGCGCCGTCGCCGTCCTGCTGGACCGCGATCCGTCGCTGCGCTCCCGCATCGTCGTGCCGGTCGTCGGCGGCCCCAGCGGCAGCGGGCTCGCCAAGCCGGAGGGCCTGCAGAAGCTCGCCGCGCGGCTGGGCATCGCCGATGTCGTACGGTTCCACCCGCCGGTCGGGCAGGACCAGCTCGCCGACTGGTTCCGGGCCGCGTCCGTGCTGGTCATGCCGTCGTACAACGAGTCCTTCGGGCTGGTCGCCATCGAGGCACAGGCGTCCGGCACCCCGGTGGTCGCGGCAGCCGTGGGGGGTCTTCCGGTCGCGGTGCGCGACGAGGTCAGCGGCTTCCTGATCCCGGGCCACGATCCGGACGCCTACGCACAGGCGCTCGGCCGGTTCGCGGACAGCCCGCAGCTGGTCGACCGGATGGGCCGGGCGGCCGCCGCGCACGCCCAGTCCTTCGGCTGGGACACGGCCGCCGCGGCCACCGCCGACGTGTACACGGCGGCGATGCACGACCACCGCCGCCGTGCCCGTTCGCACCACCGCTGAGGCCGCTGCCCCGCCGGCGTGATCCCGCAGCACGGCTGCGGCCCCGCCCCGGCCCCGCTGTCGTACGCTCGCACCATGGCTGACGTACCGGACGAAGCAGCAGCGGCGCAGGTCATCGAGGCGACGCTGAACGACGCGGAGCTCGCATGGGAGAGCCCAGGACCCGGCAGCTACGTCGTGACGCTGCCCGGCACCCGGAAGCTGTCCACGACCTGCTCCCTGCGGGTCGGCAGGCACTCCCTGTCCCTCAACGCCTTCGTCATCCGCCACCCGGACGAGAACGACGCCGCCGTGCACCGCTGGCTGCTGGAGCACAACCTGCGTCTCTTCGGGGTGAGCTACGCGATCGATCCGCTCGGCGACGTCTATCTCGTCGCCAGACTGCCGCTCTCCGTGGTGACCCCCGAGGAGCTCGACCGGCTGCTCGGCGTGGTCCTCGAAGCGGCGGACGGCGCCTTCAACTCCCTGCTCGAACTGGGCTTCGCGAGCGCGATCCGCAAGGAGTACGCGTGGCGGGTGGAGCGTGGCGAGTCCACGCGGAATCTGGACGCCTTCACCCACCTGACCCGGCGCTCCGCCGACTGATCCCCACCACGTGGCCGGGCGCGGGGCGGTCCGGCGCCGCAACACCGTTGGGCGCCGCCACCTCGCCGAGGGCTGCCACCTCGTTGATGGCCGCCACCTCGCCCAGCGCTGCCACGAGCCGCGGAGCCACCTCCGTGCGCGTCCACTCCAGCGCGTCCGCAGGGACGCCCCGGGGGACTGTTTCGGTGAGCATGATCAGGTAGAGGTAGCTGCGGTAGAGGGCGAGCCTGAGCCGTACCGACGGGGTGAACTCGACGGGACCGCCCGCCGTGGACGCGTACCCGGAGAGGAAGTCCCGGTCCGCCTCCACGTCCCCGAACAGCGCTGCCGAGACGAAGTCGGCGACCGGGTCGCCCCAGAACATCCGCTCACCGTCGATGATCCCGCCGATGGACCGGGTGCCCGGCTCCCCGGTCACCAGCAGATTGCCCTGCCACAGATCGAAATGGACCAGGGCGGGCCGGGTCACGTCGTCCAGTACGTAGTCCGCCGAGCCGAGCAGCGCACGGATCTTCCCTGTCGGCCACGGCAGTTGCGCGCCGTATGCCTCCGCGTCGTCGAGCACCGCACCGGTCATCGCGGTGAACGCCTCCCGCCAGGTCGGCGACGGCGGCCCGAAGGGCTCGGCGGGGTACCCGAACCCACCCGGTCCCGTCACGGTGTGGAGGCGTCCGACGAGCTGTCCGAGCTCCGTGCGCAGACCACGACGCTCACTGTCCGTCAGCTCGGCATCGAGGTCGTGCCAGGGCCGCCCCGGACACGCGGTCATGACGACGTACGCCCCCGCCGGTTCGGTGGCGTCGGTCCGGCTGTGCACGACCTGGGGGATCGTGCCGCGCCCCACGGGCGCCGCCTCCTCGTAGAAGGTGACCTCGTTGACGAGCAGCCGCTGTTCGTAGCTCATCCCCGCACCGTGGAGGGGCGGGATCTTCACCACCCAGTCGCGGCCGTCCTCGAAGGTCACACGAGTGACGACGTTGTACGTGCCACCGGTGAGCGGCTCGTAGGAGGCGACCGCGCTACCCGGCCCCGCGGCGGCCTCGACCGCGCGGCGTACGGCTGCTGTTGCGTCGACGGGCACGGGCGGACTCCTCGGACCATGCTGCGGTGGTCCCACAGCGTCTTCACAGCGTGATCACAACAGAGTCACGATCACATCCCGTGACCGTGCGGAGCGATCATCGGACAGGTGTCCGAACGTAGAGTGTGACGCACTGCAACACCCTTCCCCTGGCCGCTGAAGTTCCGTGCCGGAAGGGGCTGTTGATCCTACGGACGCGAGCTTTCAGACGTGAGCCCCCGGACGTGACATCTCAGACGGAGAGACGAACCATGCGCGCCACCGCCGTACGCCGTACCGCCCTCGCCGCAACCGCAGCGGCCCTGGCCCTGCTGGCCACCGCCTGCGGCGGCTCGGACTCCGCCGGCACGAAGGACGGCGCGAAGCCGGACGCCGGGGCCGACGCGAAGCCCGCGGTCAAGGCGCTGACGTCCGCCGAGCTGGAGAAGGCGTCGCTGGAGCAGGGCGACGTCGCAGACCACAAGATCACGAAGACCGGTCCGGAGGACATCGCCGCGGCAGCCGACGTCACCGTGGACAAGAAGAAGTGCGAGCCCATCGGTCACGCCTTCTACGGGGTGAAGCGCGGCACGCCCGTCGGGAACGCCGGCCGCAAGGTCGTCAGTGAGCCCAAGAAGCCCACCGGTGCCTCGAAGGACGACCTCGCGGGCGCACTCGACTCGACGTCGTCGCTGGTCACGCTCGCCTCCTACGAGGGCGACGGCGCCGTGAAGAGCCTGGCCGAGCTCCGCGAGTCCGCGGCCAAGTGCGCCACCGGCGGCTTCACCCTGACGATGAAGGACTCCAAGCAGAAGGTCGTCAAGCTGACCGAGGAGAAGGTCAACGGCGGCGAGGAGGCCGTCGCGTGGACGGTGCTGATGGGTGAGGCGGACGCACTGGTCCCGTTCAAGCTCGTGACGCTGCGCCAGGGCGGCACCGTCGCGACGGTCTTCTCCTTCAACCTGAGCGCCTTCGGCGGGAAGTCCCCGGACTTCGACATGCCGACCGCGGTCATCGACGCGCAGGCCAAGAAGCTCGGCTGAGGCCCGTCCACGTCCTCCGGGTCACGGCAGCGGTACGAGCCGGACCACGGTGACCGTCAGCACGGACCCGGAGACGTAGTAGAGGACGATGGCCCCGGACACGGTCGCCTCGCGCCTGTCACGTTCACGCTTGACGGCCGTGGAGGCATGTCCGTACGGCTCACGGCCGAGGGTGCGCGCCATTGCGTCCCGGAAGGCGTCGCCGTCCCCCATCTTGGCCAGGGTGTCGTCGGCGGGCGGTGCGTAGGAGATACGGAAGCTCAAGCGACGCTCCGCCTCTCGGCCTCGTCCTGCGCCAGTCGGTGCAGGATCTGCTCGGCCTCGGGATCGGGTACGGATTCGAGCATCCAGTGCCGCATCACGGCCTGGATCTCGTGCACTCCCGCGTCGTTGATCGCGTGGTCGAACTCCTCGCGTCTCTCCTCGGGCAGCGCGGCACGGATCGCCGGGATGCTGTTGGGCACCTCGACCTCGGTGCCGCCGACGAAGGTCTTCAGAGACTCGCCCATGATCGCTCTCTCCGATCTCCTTGCTCCTCGTGCTCTGCCTACCCGCTCCCCGTCCCGCACGCATGTGAGCAACAGGCGGCCACAGGGGTCACGTTAGCGGGTGCCGCTCGGGCCCGGACCGTGCGTACGGTCCGCACGCACGCGCGACACACCCCGGCCGGAAGCAGTCGGCCGAGGCTGGAAGCGCTCCGGCGCACCCGGGTGCGCCCCGCCGGCACGCGGGGCGCACCCGGTGCGGCCCACCCGCGCCCGCAGACAGCCGGCTTCGGCACTGCCGCGGTGCAGATTTCGTGGCCCTCCCTGTGCCGCAACCGGTGCCGAGAAACGGACGCGGCTGCCCCGGAACAGACCGTGGACGCCCTTCCACCTGCGTCGTACGCTGCCGATCATGAAACCCCCCGAGCGGGACACCGAGGCGCCGCCAGAACGCCCGACTCTGCTGTGGGGCGTCTCGTTCGCCGCGCTGGGCGTATTCCTGCTCACCTGGGCCCTGCTCTGGCTGAACGCGTACGTGGTCAACGACGACCTGCCCAACGCCTGCCACGACCTGCGCAGGCAGAGCTTTCCACCGGAGGTGGCGTGCGCTTCCTTCGACGGCACGACCACCGGCGGGAACCCCGGGTGGCTGGAGGCGCTGTTCCTCGCCTCCCTCATCACGACGGCGCTGATGGGCACGATGGCGGCGGCGATAGGCACGGCGATCCAGATCAAACGACGCTTACATGATCGGCCGGACAGCTCCTAGGAGGGCGATCCGGTCGGCTGCTCACGTGCCGACGATCGCATCACCCGCACGTATGGTCGGGGCTTGGTGAGGTACATGACCCGACCCGGCCCTTCGGCACACGGTTTTCGGAGGTGGAGGCGCTGGTCGACTCCGTCTCTGGGAGATCAGCGACGCCCGCGCTCGATGGACCTTGTTGTCGCCTACACCGCACTCGTTACTGATCTGGGCGCGGGAAGGCGGGTGGTCCCCCCGGCTCCCACACGTGCTCCGCTGCCGGAGTTCGTCGCCGATGCGGAGATAACGCGGCCGCTTTGGGCACATGGAGAAATTAAGCGTTGCGTCGACCGACCAAGTGCGTGTGTGTCTCGCTGCACCCAGCTAAGAGCTCGTAACAAGATCTTGTTCAAGCGTTCTGGTCGGGTGGGGCCAGAGTCAGCGCTAGGCGAGCGCGTGCGGGCTGAGGGCGGTAATCGAAGTTGGCAAGGACGGCTCAGATGTTGGGTGCGTGACTTTGCTTCTGGATCATCGTCGTGGCCCGGTGGTGCCAGGGACCAAGATGCCCCAGCGCTGAGTGGAGCCGCCTTCTGCCCCAAGGCTGTGGCGTGCGCCTGCCACGACGGTGGGCAACCGTTTGCTGATCTCAGCCGTCATATGCACATGACGACGACGCCTGCCCTCCCATCCCTCGTGCTGCGCGGCAGCAATGCCACCGCCCGCTTCGGGGACGGACTCGACTACGTGCAGTGGGAACAGGACGGGCGCGTGACACAAATTCCGCTGGATGCCATCGAAGCGGTCCGCAGCCTCGACCGCTCGTTCGAGGTCGTACTGACGACTGCAGAGGCCGACCGCCCTCCTGCCGTGTACGCGGTTCACGATGCCAGCGCCGCTGCCGTGACCGCGGTCTGCGCCGCCCTGGAGGCCCGCCTGCCCGAGAGCGCGGCCGAAGGACCGCGCGTCGACGGCGAGGATCTGATCACCGAAGTGCCTGCTGGGCACCCCCGATGGTCCTCGAAGCGCTGTCTCGTTGTCGCCGTGATCGCGGTCTTCGCGGTGATCGATGTGGCAGTGGCGGTGCTCCGTGAGCCGGCATGGGCGATCGCGCTGCCGTTCTTTCAGCTCTTCGCGTGTGCGGGGGCATTCATGGCTCTGACGCTGGGACGAGGCCTGTACGACGCGCTGCGACTCCCCAAGCACGGCATCACGGTGATGGCCGAACTCGACCACTACACCGACAAAACCAAGGTGTACCGGTATGTGGACCAGGATGGCGGGCTGCACTTCTACCGGGAGCCGACCGGCGGGCAGCAACTGGAGCTCAGTTACGACCCGCGCAACCCCAGCCGCGCCTCCGCCCGCCAGTCCCTGTACGGCCAGGTCATGATGGCGCTGATGGCAGTCGTAGGCCTCGGTATGGCCTGCGGCGGGCTTGGAGTCACCGGGTACCAGCTCTTCATCGCATTGCGTGGCTGACTCCGTACGCGCGCGTGCCGAGCACTTCTTAAGAACTGGAACCACCGCTCATGATCGGCACTGCTTGAGGCGCCTGAAGCAGATCAGGCTGCAGGCGAGGGAGACGAAGGCGTCGTGGAGTTCGGTGCGGCGTTCCCAGCGCACGGCGAGCCGCTTGAACTGGTGGAGCAGGGCGAAGGTCTGCTCCACGATGTAGCGGAGCTTGCCGATGCCCTTGATGTTCGGGGATCCCTTGCGTGAGATGACAGGCAGGATCCGTCGGTTCCGCAGTGCGTCGCGGTGGGCGTTGGAGTCGTAGCCCTTGTCACCGAGCAGGGATTCAGGTCGGCGCCGGGGGTGGCCGGGGCGCCCTGCGACGGGCGGGATGCCGTCGACCAGGGCGAGGGTCTGGGTGACGTCGTTGACGTTCGCCGCGGTCGTGATGACCTTCAGTGGGGTGCCGCGTCCGTCGCAAATCAGATGGTGCTTGCTGCCTGTCTTCCGTCGGTCGACCGGCGACGGACCGGTGTCGGAGCCCCCTTTTTCGCGCGGATGTGAGAACCATCCACGCAGGCCCGTGACCAGTCGAGCTCGCCGGCCGCGTTCAGCTCGGCGAGCATGACCCGGTGCAGCCGGTCGAAAGCCCCTGCCTTCTGCCACCGGTCCAGGCGACGCCAGCACGTCTGCCCGGAGCCGAAGCCCAGCTCCAACGGCAGAAGTTGCCAGGCTATGTCGTTGTAGAGGACGAACAGAATGCCCTGCAGACAGAGCCGGTCCGACACCGGCCGAGGCCCCGGAGACCGCTCCGGCCACGGCGGCAACAACGGCTCGATCAACGCCCACAACTCATCGTCCACGATCCACGGTCGAGTACCCACACCCTCACGAACGGCCGCCTCGTCACACCGGTAACGCCCAACCAGCCCACATCAACAAGATCGTGTTACGAGCTCTTAGGGACCGAACCGCCCGACGTAGAGAGTTGATCCGTCACCTACATCGATGATGAGTTGGGCCTCGCTCTTTGCTGGCTCATGAGAACGTCCTCCGCGGTCACTCAGGTCCCATGACGCTGCTTCAGGTAATCCGCTACGGTTGATCTATCGCTCAGAAGGTGGATGTTGAGGGGGCCCATGCCGACACTGCTCTACTACCCTTTGGTTAGACCGCCCCAGGCAGTCCTGCATCAGGCGCTGCTGTACTGGGACGACATCGCTTCCGTAGTGCCGGGCGATCCAGAGGTCTACGAGGTCGCGGTCTCGGAAGAGTTGAAGGACCTCAAAGCGAGAGGGCTCTACCACCCCATCGTTCTGGGCCAGCAATACAACCAGCCACTCGACGACACGCTTCACCTCGATGTTTTGATCAGGGAGCTTCGCGAACTGGCCTCCAGGCCGCCAAGCCCTCAGGTCTCGGTCATGGACGCCTTCCTCTTCCGCTCAAAGGTCGGATACCTTTTGGAGGCGGAGATCATCCGCCTAGGCTTGGGGCGGCGGCTTGGGAACGCACGGACACCACTTGGTGCAGCTGTAGCTGTCTCCAGGGAGGTGCGACTCCTCTTGATCGGTACGTTGGCACAGGAAGTGGCTCTCACGACCGATGCTCGCGCCTACACGCCCTACACGGATCAACGATTTTCCTATGAAACGTCGTTGCGTCCAATAGCTCCTGGCTTCGGTGTGGCGGCCTGGCGGGTGGAGTTGGGCCGCTTGCTTCCGATGCCAGCGCCAGGTACACCCACTTCTGAGGTGCTGGCTTTTCGCGACAGGTATGCCTCCGAGCGAGAGCGCTTGATGCGTGCTACGCAGACCATGCTGAGCGATCTGTGCCGCGAATGGGAGCATCCAGCCGACGTGCTGCAACGAATGCGGGTGGAGCTGAACCAGGCATGCGGGGATTATCAGTCGGCGGCCCGAGCGAGCCGTACAGCCTGGGTGCACAGGTCGATCTCGGTCACGGTAGGAGTAGCTGCAGCTGCTGTAGGGGCGTTGATCGTCCCGAATCTCGGCTGGGTTGCTGGCATAGCGGGTAGTATCGGATTCAATATCGCTACTCGAGAAGTTCGCCCACTGTTCTTTGCGAAAAGAGAGCATCCGTTCAGCTATCTACACCAGGTGGATCGCGAGCTGGCGTAATGACTGCTGCCCTGACGCTCGTTGTCACTGCCAGCCGCTGTTTCACTGGGTTACTGAGATTGAACGCGTGGTGTCGTAGGGGGTGACGGCTGGCCGTTGGCTGCGGTATCACCGAAGGCATGCGGTATCCACAAGAGGGCGGGCTGACCGCCTAACGGCAGCATTTCCGTGAAGAGTTACGGCTCCAGGCGGCCGAGCGGTTCGCCCGGGGTGAGGGCAGTACAGCGATCGCCAGAGATCTGCGGGTCAGTGTCCGTTCGGTCCAGCGATGGCGTCACGCGTGGGCCGAGGGCGGCCCGCGATCCCTGCGGTCGCAGGGGCCGGCGTCACTGCCGAGGCCGAGCGATCAGCAGTTCGCTCAGCTGGAGTCGGAGCTGGCCAAGGGGCCGGCCGCGCATGGCTGGGAGGACCAGCGCTGGACTCTGAGCCGCGTGAAGACGTTGATCGGTCGGCGCTTCCATCTGACGTACACGATCCAAGGTGTGCGGAAGCTGTTGGTGCGTAACGGCTGGTCCTGTCAGGTTCCGGCCCGTCGTGCCATGGAGCGGGACGATGATGCGGTCGCTGGGTGGGTCAAGGAGGTGTGGCCCCGCGCGGAAGGTTAGCGGCGGCCCGTGGGGCCTGGCTGGTCTTCGAGGACGAAGCTGGCTTCTCCATGACGCCGCCGCACGCCAAGACCTGGTCACCACACGGCCGCACTCCGGTGGTCCGGGTCCGCGGCCGTTCCCGCCGCCGACTCTCCATTGCCGCCCTGACCTGCTACAAACCCGGCTACCGATCGAGGCTGATCTACCGGCCGCGACGGGACGACGGCAACCGTGACGGGCGCAAGAGCTTCTCCTGGCGCGACTACCGGGACCTGCTGATCGCCGCCCACCAACAACTCGACGGCCCCATCGTCCTCATCTGGGACAACCTCAACGTCCACAAAGCCGCAGGGCTGAGGGAGTTCGCCGAATCCCGCGACTGGCTGACCATCCACTACCTGCCACCCTACGCACCCGACCTCAACCCCGTCGAAGGCATCTGGTCACTCCTACGCCGCGGCTGGCTCTCGAACGTCGCCTTCCGCACCCCGGAACACCTCGACCAGACCGTCCGGCGCGGCCTGCGGCACATCCAGTACCGCAGCCATCTCATAGACGGCTGTCTCACCGAGACCGGCCTGACCATCCGACCCGCCTGATCAGCAGCACGACATCCCGAGTTCAACCTCAGTAGTGCGATCTTCGGATCGCAAAACGTTAAGCGTCATAACGGGCGGGTTCAAATGTTGTCCGATTTCGATCCTCATATTTGAGATCCGCTTTGGGGCTTCAAGTATTGGTTCCAAATGGATGTTTCAGTCCGTAGGGCAGGTCGGTTTATCCAACCCGGGTTGTCCAAGCTGAATTGTCCAAGCCGGGTTGTCCAAGTTGGGCTGGCTAAACCGTCTAGTCAGCACTGACGGCCGCTCCGCAAGGCCACCGGACCCTCTCCCCCTACAGGGAGGGGATCCCGTTCGCGCGCGACGCTCCACATCCGGAGGTCCAGGAAGTGCGAGGTGAAACGGCCAGCACCAGGCAACGAGTGGCAACGAACGGCAACGAGTTGCGTGGGGGTGACTCCTGGAAAGATTGGTCTGTCCGCAGAGTCCCCGAGAAATGTCGAAGCGCTCTGTCCAAGAACTTGGACAAGCTGTCCACGCGCATGAACAGGCTGTCTATGCAAACGAACAGAGTGGCTTTCAGCTGCACGTTTGTCTGT
Organism: Streptomyces clavifer; assembly: GCF_036345975.1. Taxonomy (NCBI): domain Bacteria; kingdom Bacillati; phylum Actinomycetota; class Actinomycetes; order Kitasatosporales; family Streptomycetaceae; genus Streptomyces; species Streptomyces clavifer. The sequence goes on from NZ_CP107793.1 coordinate 4,142,168, forward strand.
CGCGCGATGACTGTGGGAAAGTTCCTGCGGCATGTGAATGCCGCCCCCGCAAGGGCGGCATTCGCCTCCATTGCCACGCCCCAGAAATCACCTTGCGAAGTGAACCGAGCACAGCTGGAGGGCTCCATGGTCCCACGCGTCGGCGTAACCGTCGATATCCACCCTCGCGATCTCCCGATCGCGCTCATCGGCACTGCCGGCGGCGCACTCGCCCTCTGGGCTGACGCCCCCGCGGAGATCGCCGTCCCCGTGGCACTGCTGATCGTCCTCGACATCCGCATCCGCCGCTGGAGCAGACCCGCCTGACGGCCCGTTGAGCACGTGACGGCCCACAGACGGCCCAGCGCACCAGAAAGCCCCCCACCACGCGGAGAACCCGCAGGTAGGGGGCTTCTTCAGCTCTGCTTACTTCTTCTTGCCCTGGTTCTTCACGGCCTCGATGGCCGCCTTCGCCGCCTCCGGGTCGAGGTACGTGCCGCCCGGCTTCAGCGGGCGGAAGTCGGCGTCCAGCTCGTAGGCGAGCGGGATGCCCGTCGGGATGTTGAGGCCGGAGATGGCGTCGTCGGAGACGCCGTCCAGGTGCTTCACCAGACCGCGCAGGCTGTTGCCGTGGGCGGCGACCAGGACGGTCTTGCCGTCGAGGAGGTCCGGGACGATGCCGTCGTACCAGTACGGCAGCATGCGGTCGACGACGTCCTTGAGGCACTCCGTGCGCGGGCGCAGCTCCGTCGGGATGGAGGCGTAGCGCGGGTCGGCGCTCTGCGAGAACTCGGTGCCGTCCTCGAGGGCCGGCGGCGGGGTGTCGTACGAACGGCGCCAGAGCATGAACTGCTCCTCGCCGAACTCGGCCAGGGTCTGGGCCTTGTCCTTGCCCTGGAGGGCGCCGTAGTGGCGCTCGTTCAGCCGCCAGGAGCGGTGTACGGGGATCCAGTGGCGGTCCGCCGCTTCCAGCCCGAGCTGTGCGGTGCGGATCGCGCGCTTCTGGAGGGAGGTGTGCACGACATCGGGGAGCAGGCCGGCGTCCTTGAGCAGCTCACCGCCGCGGACCGCCTCCTTCTCGCCCTTGTCGGTGAGGTCTACGTCCACCCAGCCGGTGAACAGGTTCTTCGCGTTCCATTCGCTCTCGCCGTGGCGGAGGAGGATCAGCTTGTACGGTGCGTCGGCCATGGGTCCGAGCGTAATCGAACCCGTGCAGCCTCCGCGCGCCCGGTCACAGGGCGGACAGGGGCGTCCGTACTGCGGGTACGGCGTGACGTTTGACGGTCGGCGTCAATCGAGTGGCGGCCGGGGATCCGCGCTTCGTAATGTTCGGACAGCCATCGGGCCGCTTACAGGAGCAGAGCCCGTATCCGTTGTGTGCGTCCTCGGGGGGAAGCCTTATGTCCGTCGCCGGTCTGAGAAAGGCGGCGCACGAGACGGTCGCCGGGCTCCCCAGGGAGTTCTGGTGGCTGTGGACCAGCACGCTGGTCAACCGTCTCGGGGCCTTCGTCGCCACGTTCATGGCGCTCTACCTGACCCTGGACCGGGGCTACTCGGCCTCGTACGCCGGACTGGTCGTCGCCCTCCACGGGCTCGGCGGGGTCATCTCCTCGCTGGGGGCCGGGGTGATGACGGACCGGCTGGGTCGTCGGCCGACCATGCTGATCGCGCAGCTCTCGACCGCCGTGTCCGTGGCCGTGCTCGGCTTCATGGTCCATCCCGGGGCCATCGCGGGTGTCGCCTTCGTGGTCGGCATGGCCAGCAACGCGTCCCGGCCGGCCGTGCAGGCGATGATGGCCGACATCGTCCGGCCCGAGGACCGGGTGCGGGCCTTCTCGCTCAACTACTGGGCCATCAACCTGGGCTTCGCCATCTCCTCGGCCGCAGCCGGATTCATCGCCGAGTACAGCTACCTGGCCGGGTTCGTGGGCGAGGCCGTGATGACGCTGGTGTGCGCCGTCGTGGTCTTCCTCAAGGTGCCGGAATCGCGGCCCGAGGCGGTGCCCCCCGCGGCCGGCACGCGGGCCCCGGACGACGTGCGGCTGAGCACGGTCCTGCGCGACGGGCGCTTCATGGGAGTCGTCGGACTGTCGTTCCTGGTGGCCCTGATCTTCCAGCAGGGGTACGTGGGGCTGCCGGTGGCCATGGGCACGGACGGGCTCTCCAGCTCTGATTTCGGCATGGCCATCGCCGTCAACGGGGTGCTGATCGTGGCCCTGCAGATTCCCGTCACCCGCTTCATCCAGCACCGCGACCCGCGCCGTCTGCTGATCATCTCGTCCGTGGTCGCGGGGTACGGATTCGGGCTGACCGCCTTCGCGGGATCGGTCGGGGTGTACGCACTGACGGTGTGCGTCTGGACGATCGCCGAGATCGTGAACGCGCCGACGCAGACGGGCATCGTCGTACAGCTCTCCCCGGCACACGGCCGGGGCCGCTACCAGGGCATGTACACGATGTCCTGGTCCGCGGCAGCGCTCGTCGCCCCGCTGATGTCCGGTTTCGTGATCGACCACTACGGCGCCGACTGGCTGTGGGGCACCTGCGCCGTGCTGGGCACGGTCGCGGCGGGCGGCTACTGGCTGCTCATGCGCAACCTGCCTGATCCTGTGACTGCCGGATCGGCTCCGGTGGGCGCCGGGTCTGCTCCGGTGACCGCCACCGCCACTCCGGATGTCGTGGGTGCCGCGTCGGCCCCGTCCGGCCGGCCGGCCGCGGAACAGGCCTCCGCGGAACAGGCCTCCGCGGAACAGGCCTCCGCGGAACAGGCCTCCGCGGAACAGGCCTCCGCGGAACGGTTCCTTGCGGAACAGCCCCTCGCCGAACCGAAAGTCTGAGCGCCCCGAACGGGACAGGCCCCCCGACCGGGACAGGCCCCCCGAGCGGGGCGGGGCCGGCAGTGCCCCGCGGCGGACGTCCGTCCGCCGCGGGGCACCACCGGCCGTCTCCGGTCAGCCGGAGCATCCACCGCACTGGCACGGCGCGCCGGACTGGCAGCCGCACCCGCAGCCCGAGCCGCAGCCGCAGGCGCCGAGCACGGTCAGGTGCACCACTTCGGTCGGGGTCTCCTGCTGGGGTTCGGTCATGGGGGAATCGGCCATGGTCCCTCCTCAGGGCGTACGACTCGACGGCGTACGACGCATGCGTACGACGGGGGCGTACGGCATCCGTGCCGCCCCCGTCCCATTGCATGCCCAACCGGGCGGGCGCATCAACAGCGCACGCGCGCCGGGACAAACGTGCTACCCCCCAAGCGCCCTCTGCGCCGCTACGCTCCCTCCACCGGCGCCGCCGCCTGGATCTCGTCCGCGTGCTCACCCGTCACCAGGTAGACGACGCGCTTGGCGACCGATACGGCGTGGTCGGCGAAGCGCTCGTAGTAGCGGCCCAGCAGCGTCACGTCGACGGCCGTCTCGATGCCGTGCTTCCAGCGGTCGTCCATCAGGTGCTGGAACAGCGTGCGGTGCAGCAGGTCCATCTCGTCGTCGTCCTGCTCCAGCTGGAGCGCCAGGTCGACGTCCTTCGTGATGATGACCTCGGCGGCCTTCGCCATCAGCCGCTGCGCCAGCTGCCCCATCTCCAGGATGGTGGCGTGCAGGTCGTGCGGCACCGCCGACGCCGGGAAGCGCAGCCGTGCCAGCTTGGCGACGTGCTGGGCGAGATCGCCCGAGCGCTCCAGGTCGGCGCTCATCCGCAGTGAGGTGACCACGATCCGCAGATCGGTCGCGACCGGCTGCTGGCGGGCCAGCAGCGCGATGGCCCGCGCCTCCAGGTTGTGCTGCAGGTCGTCGACCCTCTGGTCCGCGGCGATCACACTCTCGGCGAGCTTGAGATCGGCGTCGAGCATGGACGTCGTGGCCCGTCCGATCGCCGATCCGACGAGCCTGGCCATCTCGACCAGGTCCTCGCCGATCGAATCGAGTTCCTCGTGATAAGCGTCGCGCATGGAAGTCCCTCTCCAGATCCTTACTGAGGCCGGGGTCTCTGGGCCGACCCCCACGCTCCCACGGTGCGCGGCCAACGCGTCGGGATCCGGCCCCCTAAATGAACCACCACTATCCCCTCGGTGAACTCTGGGCGACGAGTGTTCGAGATGGCACCCGGATGGCTGGGAGAGTGTCGGCACGCCCGCATAACCTTGAAGCATGGACGTGAACGCGGCAGTGGCCGCAGCTGCTGCGATCGCCGGGTTGTGCACCGGTGTGATCGCGATGCTGGCGTTCCGCTGGAGTGAACGCGAGCAGAAGCGCCCCACGCGTACGTCCATGCGGCCCGACAGCAATGCCCCCCTGCCTCCCGGGGTGGACACCGTCCTTTCCGTGCTCAGCTCGTCCGCCGTCGTGCTCGACGAGAGCGACAGCGTCGTCAAGGCCAGCTCCGCCGCCTACGCGCTGGGGCTGGTCAGGGGCGGACGCCTCTCGGTGGAGCCGATGCTCCACATGGCCAGGGACACCCGGCGCGACGGTGAGATACGGCAGGTGGAGCTGGACCTCCCGCGGCGCGGTACGGGACGGGGGGAGGCGCTCGCCGTCTCGGCCCGGGTCGCTCCGCTGGGGTCGCGGCTGGTGCTCCTGCTGGTCGAGGACCTCACGGAGGCGCGCCGCATAGAAGCGGTCCGGCGCGACTTCGTCGCCAACGTGAGCCATGAGCTCAAGACTCCGACCGGCGCGCTCTCGCTGCTCTCCGAGGCCGTCATGGACGCGTCCGACGACCCGGAGGCCGTGGAGCGGTTCGCCGGGCGCATGCAGATCGAGGCGACGCGCCTGACCAACCTCGTACAGGAGCTCATCGACCTCTCCCGGGTGCAGAACGACGACCCGCTGGAGGACGCGGAGCCCGTACGGGTGGAGGAGCTGGTCGCGGAGGCCGTCGACCGGTGCCGGCAGCAGGCCGGTTCCAAGCAGATAACCATGGCGTCGGGCGGCACCGCGGGCCTCTTCGTCTGGGGGAACCGTGGCCAGCTCGCGGCCGCCCTCGGCAATCTCGTGGAGAATGCCGTCAACTACAGCCCCGCCCGTACCCGCGTCGGCATCGCTGCCCGGCGGCTGGTCGCACCCGGCGGGGATCTGATCGAGATAGCCGTGACCGACCAGGGCATCGGCATCTCCGAGAAGGACCGCGAGCGTGTCTTCGAGCGGTTCTACCGCGTCGACCCGGCCCGCTCACGGGCCACCGGTGGCACCGGTCTCGGCCTCGCCATCGTCAAGCACGTGGCCGCCTCGCACGGCGGGGAGGTCACTGTCTGGAGCTCCGAGGGACAGGGCTCCACCTTCACCCTGCGACTGCCCGAATCGGGTGTCGTGCGGAGTCGCACCAGCGGCGGTCCGCTCATCGTCAACGGTGCCGTTGACGACGAGGGACCGTACGAGACCGATACTTTTGAACCATTTCCTGCCCCGGAGGCTCTTCCGTGACCCGAGTGCTTGTCGTCGAGGATGAGGAATCCTTCAGCGACGCCCTGTCCTACATGCTCCGCAAGGAAGGCTTCGAGGTGGCCATCGCGGCCACCGGCCCGGACGGCCTCGACGAGTTCGAGCGCAACGGCGCCGACCTCGTCCTGCTGGACCTGATGTTGCCGGGCCTGCCCGGTACGGAGGTCTGCCGGCAGCTGCGGGTGCGGTCCAACGTGCCGGTGATCATGGTCACCGCGAAGGACAGCGAGATCGACAAGGTCGTCGGCCTGGAGATAGGAGCCGACGACTACGTGACCAAGCCCTTCTCCTCGCGGGAGCTGGTGGCCCGCATCCGTGCGGTCCTGCGCCGCCGCGGCGAGCCGGAGGAGGTCACTCCGGCGGCCCTGGAGGCGGGCCCGGTCCGGATGGACGTCGACCGTCACGTCGTCACGGTCTCCGGCGGCAAGGTCGACCTCCCGCTGAAGGAGTTCGACCTCCTGGAGATGCTGCTGCGCAACGCGGGCCGCGTACTGACCCGCATGCAGCTGATCGACCGGGTCTGGGGTGCCGACTACGTGGGGGACACGAAGACCCTCGACGTGCACGTCAAGCGGCTCCGGGCCAAGATCGAGCCCGACCCGGGAGCGCCGAGGTACCTGGTCACGGTGCGGGGGCTGGGCTACAAGTTCGAGCCGTAAACCGGCACGGCGGTCCCTGACGCGCGCACCCCGGCACGGAGCCGGACGGCGGGCCCGGTGGCCGCGGTACCGCTGCGCGAAGGGGCGTCTCCGGCCGGAGACGCCCCTTCGCAGCACCATGCGTCAGTGGGAGGTGGACGCCTCGTCCGACTCCGTGGACGTGCCGCTCTCCGCCTCGGAGCCGGACTCGGAGGCCGACTCGGATTCCGCCGGGGTGCCCGACGGCTCGCCGGGCGTCTCGGAGGCGCTCTCCGAAGGCTTCGGAGAGGGCGCCGGCAGCGCGCTCGGGCCGAACTCCTTGAAGAAGTGGGTCGCCGGGACGATCGCGGCACCCAGCTGGACGTCACCCGTCCTGCTGAACGCGAAGACGACGTTCTGCACGTCGCCGGCGCGCCCGGCCTGCCGACCGTTCTCGATCACGGCGGAGGCGTTGCCCTTGCCGCCCAGGATGACGCGGCCGCCGGCCGGGACCACGACCGGTCCCTTGCCCTCAGCTGCCTGCAGCTTCACCGTGGCGCCGGTGCCCGGCAGCGTGACGGTCTCCAGGACCTCCTGCTTCGGGCCGTCGTTGAACAGCGTGGCGGCGACGACGGCAGGGCCCTCGGCGTCCTGCTCGGGCTGGATGATGACGTTCGCGTTCTGGATCTTGATCCGGTCGACGGTGGTGGCCGCGTTGTCCGGCCTGACCTTGAGCGTCTCTGCGTTGTTGCCCGCGCCGCACGCGGACAGCGTGCCGATCGAGAACACGAGGGCAGTGGCGGCGAGGGCGCCGTGTCGAAGGCTGCGGCTCACGGCGGCGGCAACTCCTTGAACGTTCGGACTGCGGACTTCGGACTCTGCGGACAGGAAGGCCGAGCGACGTAAAGCCGCCCTAAGTGTGTGTCAGCGGACTCAGGTTACCGAGCGGCCGTCCCGGGCCCGCACCCGACCCGCCCCTACGGGCGCCCGACCTGACAGCCGGTCCGATCTCGCCGTTTCGCACCGCGTTCACAAAGCGCCCGTGATCGGTGCGCGACCGGGCGCGTGATCAATTCTCCCGGCGGTGGCGCATTCCTTGCGCATAATCCACCCGGCGGTCGGGCGTTGATCAATTTCATTAGCCATCGAGACTAAGGGCCGTACGGGTGATCGATGTCCGAACGGGGGAGGGAAAGTTCAGATCCGTAATCCGGCAAAACGGGACGTTCAGCCCCTTCTGAGCGGGTTCCGGTCCATGTGACGCACGTGTTTCAGTGCGACCGCGCGCCCGCTCCGACCTGCGAATATCGCCTTCCGGCGGCCTTCCGCAGCACGTTCGTGTTGCTGTTGTCAAGCCCTGAGATATGCTCTGACCTGCGAAAACGCCATTCAGGAGAAGCCGTTCTCGTGTTACTCTGGATAGCCACGGAAGGGGTACCTGTCACATGACGTTCAAGGTTGGCGACACCGTGGTCTATCCCCATCACGGGGCCGCGCTGATCGAGGCTATCGAAACTCGCCAGATCAAAGGCGTGGACAAGACCTACTTGGTGCTCAAGGTCGCCCAGGGCGACTTGACGGTTCGTGTGCCGGCGGACAATGCGGAGTTCGTCGGTGTGCGTGACGTAGTCGGGCAGGAGGGGCTGGACCGGGTCTTCGAGGTGCTGCGCGCGCCGTACGCCGAAGAGCCGACGAACTGGTCCCGACGCTACAAGGCAAATCTCGAGAAGCTCGCCTCCGGCGATGTCATCAAGGTCGCCGAAGTGGTGCGTGACCTGTGGCGTCGTGAGCGCGAGCGTGGACTCTCCGCAGGTGAGAAGCGCATGCTCGCCAAGGCCCGCCAGATCCTGGTGAGCGAACTCGCCCTCGCGGAGAACACCAACGAGGACAAGGCCGAGGCCCTGCTCGACGAGGTCCTCGCGTCCTGACGCTTGACGCCGGCGTCCGGATCGCACCGGAATCCGGATCACGCCGGTCGTAGGTATGTGCCGCGGTGCCCGCTGACACACCGTCCTGGACGGTAGGTCGCCGGGCGCTGCGGCATGTCCGGACATGCTGCGGCATCCATGAGATCCCACGGCGGGTCCGCCGCCTCGAAGACGACCGGATCCCGTCGGATCCGTGCCGTCGGCGTGCTTCCCTCAGCAAGCTCAACCAAGCCCTCGCTGCCGCCTGCCCGACCAGGGGTCACGGAAGGGGTCCCGGTCAGGTCAAGGCGTCGCGCCCGGCTCGCTGGGGCCATACCCATGTCGGCCGTGGCAACAAACCTGCCGAAGCTTCGGAGTGCAACCGATGTCACCGATGTCCCCGACGCCAGCCGAACCGCGCCCGACCCGCACCGCGGCGGTGATCCCCGCGGCCGGCCGCGGAGTCCGGCTCGGCCCCGGAACCCCCAAGGCGCTGCGCGCACTCGGCGGGACCCCCATGCTGATCCACGCCGTACGGGCGATGGCCGCGTCCCGCGCCGTCAGCCTCGTCGTCGTGGTCGCACCCCCGGACGGCGCGCCCGAGGTCAAGAACCTCATCGCCGATCACTCCCTGCCCGAGCGCACCGACTACCTCGTCGTCCCGGGCGGTGCGACCCGGCAGGAGTCCGTGAGCCTCGGCCTCGACGCCCTGCCCGAGGACGTCTCCGTCGTGCTCGTCCACGACGCGGCCCGCCCCCTGGTGCCCGTCGACACCGTCGACGCGGTCGTCGAAGCCGTACGGGAAGGGGCGGTCGCCGTCGTCCCCGCGCTGCCGCTCGCCGACACCGTCAAGGAGGTCGAACCCGGTGCGCCGGGCGAGCCCGAGCCCGTCCTCTCGACCCCGGTACGGGCCAGGCTGCGCGCGGTCCAGACCCCGCAGGGCTTCGACCGGGACACGCTCGTCCGGGCCCACAGGACCGTGGCCGTCGACGGAGAGGGCGCGACCGACGACGCCGGCATGGTGGAGCGCCTCGGCGCACCCGTCGTGGTCGTCCCGGGGCACGAAGAGGCATTCAAGGTGACCCGGCCGCTGGACCTGGTCCTGGCCGAGGCCGTTCTCGCACGCCGGAGGGCGAACGATGGATTCTGAGCACATGCAGCAGCAGGCCCCGGCGCCCGTGATTCCGCTCGTCGGGATCGGGACGGACATCCATGCCTTCGAGGAAGGCCGCGAGCTCTGGTGCGCCGGCCTGCTGTGGGAGGGCGAGGGGCCCGGTCTGGCCGGCCATTCCGACGCCGACGTGGTGGCGCACGCCGCGTGCAACGCCCTGTTCTCGGCCGCCGGGCTCGGCGACCTGGGACAGCACTTCGGCACGGGCCGCCCCGAGTGGTCCGGCGCCTCCGGGGTCACCCTGCTCACCGAGGCCGCCCGGATCGTGCGTGCCGAGGGCTTCGGGATCGGCAACGTCGCCGTCCAGGTCGTCGGCCTGCGCCCGAAGATCGGCAAGCGGCGCGACGAGGCCCAGAAGGTGCTGTCCGACGCGGTGGGCGCCCCCGTCTCGCTCTCCGCCGCCACCTCTGACGGCCTCGGGTTCACCGGCCGGGGCGAGGGCATCGCCGGTATCGCGACAGCCCTGGTCTACCGCACCGCCGGCTGACTCCGTCCGGGCCGCCCACCTGCCCCGCGTCGCCCCGCCCTCTTATTGCGCATCACTTGCACGTACGCTGATACGGCAGGTGATGTGCCGTACGGGGCCCGTGGGGCCGGGAGCGAGGGTGAGGGTCCGTGAGGGCGACCGCGGAGGCGACAAGGGTTCCGGGCGCGCCTGCCCACACGGGCGGGTACGACGCGCACGCGGGTGGGTACGACGCGCCTGCCCACACGGGCGGGTACGAGCTGCGGACCGCCACCGCGCAGGACCTCGGCGGCGCACGGGCGGTCATGCTGGACACCGTCTACCGCGACCTCGGCTCCGGCTACGTCCCGCGCTGGCACGCCGACATCATCGACCCGGAGAGCGCCTATCTGAGGCCCGACCGCTGCACGCTGCTGGTCGTGCGGCACGGTGACGAGATCGTCGCCACGGGCGCGGTGCGGGACCGGGGCCCCGCGGCGCCGCCCAATCCGCAGTGGGTCGCCGACCGCTTCCCCTCCGGGACGACCGCTCAGCTGTGCCGGATCTACGTACGCCCCGAGCACCGGCGGCACGGGCTGGCCCGGTGGCTGGTGCGGGAGCTCGGGGCCTTCGCCGCCGGGGCGGGCGGCTACACCTCGCTCTACCTGCACACCGACCCGGCCGTGCCGGGCGCCGAGCCGTTCTGGCGGTCGTTGGCGCGCGAGGTCTGCGACGAACGGACCCTGCCCGGCGGAGGCCAGGGCATCATCCACTTCGAACTGCCGATGCCGATGCCGGCCGCTGTGTGAACCACCAGCCGCTCCGATGACAATCGTTTCCATAGAGGGTTCCGCCATGCCTACGCTCCGAAGCCGCCGTTCACCCCTGCCGGTGATCGCCGCAGCCCTCCTGCTGCCTCTCGCCGCCTGCTCCTCCGGCGGCGACGGTGCCTCCGAGGGCGGAGGCCGGCTCCGGGTCGTCATGGCTTTTCCGCCCGCCCAGGCCATGTCCCCCTACGGCGACGACGCGGTCACCCTCAGCCGGCTCGCCGTCATCGAGGGCCTCACCACCCTCGACAGGAACGGCGCCCCCCAGCCCGCGCTCGCCGCGTCCTGGAAGCGGGACAACGCCACCACCTGGACGTTCACCCTCCGCGACGCCGTCTTCCAGGACGGCACCGAGGTGGACGCCGACGCGGTGGTGCGCTCCCTCACCGCAGCCGGCAAGGCATCCCCGCTGCCCCGGGTCCTGTCCGACACCGGCCTGCGGGCGACGGCCACCGGCCCCGGCACCGTACAGATCGTCACCGAGGACGCCGACCCGCTGCTCCCGCAGCGGCTCGCCAACCCCTCCCTCACGATCCTGTCCGCCGACGCCTACCAGGGCGGGAAGGTGAACCCCGCCGGGCACGCCACCGGCCCCTTCACCCTGACCGACGTCAAGGGCGCGGTCGCCGCCACCCTGGAGCGCAACGCCGACTACTGGGGCGACACGGCGAAGTCCCCGGGCGTCGACGTCACCTTCGTCGCCGACGGCACCGCCCGCGCCAACGCCCTGCGCACGGACGCCGTGGACGTCGCCGAGTACGTACCGATCGCGCAGGCGTCGCTGCTCGGCGACGGGTTCGTCCACGCATTCCCCTCGGCCCGGACCAACGGCCTGTCGCTCAACACCGCACGCGGTGTCTTCGCCGACCCGGCCATGCGCGCCGCCGCCCGCGAGGCGATCGACTCCGAGGCCCTCGTCGACGGCGTCTACGAAGGCCGGGCCGACACCTCCCAGGGCCTCCTCGGCCCCGGTGTCCCCTGGGCGGCGAAGGGCCGCACCGCGCCCACGAACCGGGCCGAGGCCGCCGGACGGGACGAGGTGGCGAAGACGAAGGAGATCGTGCTCGCCACCTACACCAACCGGCCCGAACTCCCCGAGGTCGCCACGATCGTCCAGCAGCAGCTCAAGAAGCGCGGCTTCACCGTCAAGCAGGTCGTCCGCGACTACGCGCAGCTGGAGGCGGACGCGCTCGCCGGGAAGTTCGACGCGTTCATCCAGGCCCGCAACACGCTGCTCGACACCGCAGACCCCGTCTCCTACCTCGCCTCCGACTTCACCTGCGACGGCAGCTTCAACATCTCCCAGCTCTGCGACCCGCGCGTCGACGCCGCCGTCGCCGAGGCCGCCTCCCTGGCCGGCACCGAGGAGCGCCACCGCGCCGAGATGACCGCCGAGGCCGCGGTGCTCGGCGCCGACGCCCTCGTGCCGCTCGTCCACGAGCGCTTCGTCCAGGGCTATGACGACGCCCGCGTCGAAGGCGTCGCGCTCGACCCGATGGAACGCACCCTGATCACCGCCGACACCCACGTCGGCTGACCGGGTGCGGTACCTGGGACCGCGGCTGGTCACCCTCCTGGCCGTCGTCGCCGTGATCGGCCTGCTGCCCTGGCTGACCCGGACCGATCCGGCCCTGACGATCCTGCACGCCCGTTACGCGGACCGGCCGCCGACGCCCGCCGTGCTCGACGCCATCCGCGCCGAGACCGGGCTCGACGGCGGCCCGCTGCGGGTGCTCGTCGACTGGGCGGGCGGGCTGCTCCGGGGCGACCTGGGGGAGTCCTGGGTCTCCGGACAGCCCGTCGGCCCCGATGTGACGTCCGCGCTCGGCGTCTCGCTCACCCTCATGGGCGTCTCGCTCGCCGTCGCCCTGGTCCTCGCACTCGCACTCGCCTCCCCGACGCTCCGACGAGGCGCACGCCGCGAGCTCACCACCACCCGGGCCGGGGCGGGTGCCGCGGTCCTCGCCGCCCTGCCGGAATTCCTGCTGGCCGCGGTCCTGGCCACCGTCCTCGCCGTACAGCTGGGCTGGTTCCCCGCCCTCGGCTGGGGGCGCGCCGAACAGCTCGTCCTGCCCGCCCTCGCCATGGGCATCCCGGCCGGCGCCCTGCTCGGACGGCTCCTGGACGACGCACTGCCCGCCGCCCTCGCCGAACCCTGGGCCCGCGCCGCCACCGCCGGAGGCATCCCGCCGCGCCGCATCGCCGCCCACGCCCTGCGCCGCACCCTCCCCACCCTGCTGCCGCAGCTCGGGCTGATCGTCGTCGGCCTCACCGGCGGCGCGGTCGCCGTCGAGACCCTCTACGCCGTACCCGGCCTCGGCGGCACCGCGCTCGCCGCAGCCCTCGCCCAGGACCTGCCCGTCCTCCAGGCCTGCGTCCTGCTCCTGCTCCTGCTGGGTCTCGCGGCCGGGCTCGCGGCCCGGCTCGGCTCCCTCGCCCTGCTCGGCCCCGCCCGGTCCGACCGGGCCCTGCCCGCCCTCACCCACCCGTCCCTGCCCGTACGCCGCCCGGTCACCGTCGCCGCAATCACCCTGGCCGCGCTGCTGGCCGCGGCCGTCGTCTGGGGCCTGCTGCGCGACCCGCTCTCCGTGGACGCCGCCGCCCGCCTCGCCGCGCCCTCGGCCGCCCACCCGCTGGGCACCGACTCCCTGGGCCGCGACATCCTCGCCCGGCTCGGCCACGGCGCCGCCCGGACCGTGCTCACCGCCCTCGCCGTCGGCGCCGTCACCCTGCTGCTGGGACTGATCGTCGGAGCCCTGGGCGCCGGGGCCCTCACCGAGACGGCCAACGCACTGCCCGCGGTCCTGGCCGGACTCGTCGTCGCCGCCATCGCCGGACCGGGCCCCCTGGGCGCGGCCGTCGCCGTCGCCGCCGTCGCCTGGGCCCCCCTCGCCGCCCACACCTCCGCGCTGTACGCACAGGAGAAGGCCGCCCCGCACCTCGCGGCCGCCGTCGTCCTCGGCGCCGGACGGGCCCACCTGCTGCGCCGCCACCTCCTGCCGGGCGTCGTACCCCCCGTCGTCCGGCACGCCGTCCTGCGCGTCCCGGCCATCGCCCTGGCCCTCGCCTCCCTCGGCTTCCTCGGCCTCGGAACCCAGCCCCCGGCACCCGAATGGGGCCGCATGCTCTCGGAGAACATGCCGTACGCCGAACGGGCCCCCTGGGCCGTCCTCGCCCCCGCCGCCGCCCTGGCCGCCCTCGGCGCGCTCGCGGTGCTCACCTCGGCGGCCGTACGCGGCAGGAGCCACCGATGACCGTGCAGCCCGAACGCGTCCGGGCGGGCGCGGCCCGGTCCGCCCTCACGCCCTACCTCCGGCTCCTGACCGTCACGCAGTTCGCCTTCAACGTCGGCTTCTACGCCGTCCTGCCCTACCTCGCCGCCCACCTCGGCGACGGACTCGGCATGGCCGGCTGGCTCGTCGGCCTCGTCCTCGGACTCCGCACCTTCAGCCAGCAGGGCCTCTTCGTCGTCGGAGGCGCCCTCACCGACCGCTACGGCCCCCGCCCGGTCGTCCTCGCCGGATGCGTCCTGCGCATCGCCGGATTCTGCTGGCTCGCCCTCGCCGGTTCCACCGCGACCGTCATCGGCGCCGTCGTCCTCATCGGCTTCGCCGCCGCGCTCTTCTCACCGGCCGTCGAGTCGGAGACCGCCCGGGCCGCCGTCGCACACGAAGCCGGCACCGGAACCCCGCGCGCCCAGGTCCTCGCCGTGTTCTCCGCCGCAGGCCAGGCCGGAGCCTTCCTCGGGCCCCTGCTCGGCACCCTCCTCCTGTTCCTGGGCGGCGGATTCACGGCCGCCTGCCTCGCCGGAGCGCTCGTCTTCATCGGCGTACTGGCCGGGCACGCCCGCCTCATGCCGCACCGGCCCCGCACCACCACCCGCGAGCCCGGACGCGGCCGCTTCCCCCGCGAGGTCTTCGCCAACCGCCCCTTCCTCGTCCTGTGCCTCGCCTACAGCACCTACCTCCTCTCCTACAACCAGCTGTATCTCGCCCTGCCGGTCGAGGTGGAGCGCGTCACCGGGTCGCAGAGCGCGATCGGCGGACTCTTCGCGCTGTCGTCCCTCCTCGTCGTCGGCGCCCAACTGCCGCTCACCCGCTGGTCGGCCCACCGCATCGCACCCCGCACCGCACTCGTCGCCGGGCTCGCCGTCGTCTCCGCCGGATTCGCCGCCGTACCCCTCGCCCCCGGCGGGCCCGCAGGACTGCTCCCCGCCGCGACCTTCGTCGTCCTGCTCACCCTCGGTCAGATGCTGCTGATCCCCGCCGCCCGGGGACTCGTACCCGACCTGGTCGACGACCACCGGCTCGGCCTCGCCACCGGAGCCCTGTCCTCGGTCTCCGGCCTCGCCGTCCTCGTGGGCAGCGCTGCGACGGGCACGCTCCTCGGCACCCCGGGACCGGTCCTGTGGACCGCGCTCGCGGCGGTCCCCCTCGCCGGTGCCGCACTCGCCCTGGCCCTGCCCCGCGGAGGGCTCGCCCGGGTGCCCGAGGGCACCGGGAGCGATTAGTTGCGACACGTTTTCCACAGGGGCGCTGGGCACTGGTGCGGGCCCACTACCCTTGAGGGGTGACTATTCGCCTGCATGACACCAACGCCCGGCAGATCCGTGACTTCGTGCCGCTCACCGCGGGCTGTGTCTCGATCTACCTCTGTGGCGCGACTGTCCAGGCCGCCCCGCACATCGGGCACATCAGGTCCGGGCTGAACTTCGACATCATGCGCCGCTGGTTCGAATACCGCGGGTACGACGTGACGTTCATCCGGAATGTCACCGACATCGACGACAAGATCATCAAGAAGTCCGCCGAGCAGAACCGCCCCTGGTGGTCCATCGGCTACGAGAACGAGCGCGCGTTCAACGACGGCTACGACGCCCTGGGCTGCCTCCCGCCCACCTACGAACCGCGCGCGACCGGCCACATCACCGAGATGGTCGAGATGATGCGCGGCCTCATCGAGCGCGGCCACGCCTACGAGGCCGACGGCAACGTCTACTTCGACGTCCGCTCGTACGAGGGGTACCTGGAGCTCTCCAACCAGGACCTGGACGACCTGCGCCAGCCCTCCGGCGACAACGAGACCGGCAAGCGGGACAAGCGCGACTTCGCCATGTGGAAGGCCGCCAAGCCCGGCGAGCCCAGCTGGGAGACGCCCTGGGGCCGCGGCCGTCCCGGCTGGCACCTGGAGTGCTCCGCCATGGCGCACAAGTACCTCGGCACCGCCTTCGACATCCACGGCGGCGGCATCGACCTGATCTTCCCGCACCACGACAACGAGATCGCCCAGGCCAAGGCCTTCGGCGACGAGTTCGCGAAGTACTGGGTCCACAACGGCTGGGTCACCCTGGCCGGCGAGAAGATGTCCAAGTCCCTCGGCAACTCCGTGCTGGTCAGCGAGATGGTCAAGCAGTGGCGGCCCATCGTGCTGCGCTACTACCTCGGCACCCCGCACTACCGCTCCATGATCGAGTACAGCGAGGAATCGCTGCGTGAGGCCGAGTCCGCGTTCGCACGGATCGAGGGCTTCGTCCAGCGGGTCATCGAGAAGTCGGGCGGCGAGGTCGCCCCCGCCTCCGAGGTGCCGCCCGCGTTCGCCGAGGCGATGGACGACGACCTCGGTGTCCCCCAGGCGCTCGCGATCGTCCACACCACCGTCCGGCAGGGCAACTCCGCCCTCGCCGCCGACGACAAGGAAGCCGCCGTCGCCCGCCTCGCCGAGGTGCGCGCCATGCTCGGCGTCCTCGGCCTGGACCCCCTCGACGCCCACTGGGCGGGCGAGACCGACCGCGGCGAAGACCTGCACGGCGTCGTCGACACCCTCGTACGGCTCGTCCTGGACCAGCGCCAGTCGGCACGCGAGCGCAAGGACTGGCCCGCCGCCGACGCCATCCGCGACCAGCTCAACCAGTCCGGCCTCGTCATCGAGGACAGCCCCGGGGGACCCAGGTGGACCCTCGGCGCGCGCTGAGCGGTTGCCCTTCGCACCCCGCGTGAGCAGCGCAAATGTGCCGCCCGGCCGTCCGGGCGGCACACTTTCACTTGAGACACGTTTTTCTGAAGCAACGAAACAGGTAGGTCATGGCCGGGAACAGCCAGCGCAGGAACCGCCGCACGTCCAACAAGAAGGGCATGCAGGTCGGCAGCGGCGGTAACCGACGCCGTGCTCTCGAAGGCAAGGGACCGACGCCGCCCGCCTCCGTCCGCAAGGGACACAAGAAGAACCGGGTGGCGAGCGCCCAGGCCAAGCAGGCCGCGGCCCGCCGCCCCGCCCCGCGCCGCGGAGGCGCCAAGGGCACGTCGGAGATGGTCGTCGGCCGCAACCCGGTCTTCGAGGCCCTGCGCGACGGTGTCCCCGCGACCACCCTCTACGTCCAGCAGTACATCGACAACGACGAGCGGGTCCGCGAGGCGCTCCAGCTCGCCGGTGAGCGCGGCAACATCCACCTCATGGAGGCACCGCGCCCCGAGCTCGACCGGATGACGAACGGCCTGAACCACCAGGGCCTCGTCCTCCAGGTCCCGCCGTACGAGTACGCGCACCCCGAGGACCTCACCGCCGCCGCGTACGACAACAACGAGGACCCGCTGATCGTCGCCCTCGACGGCGTCACCGACCCGCGCAACCTCGGCGCCATCGTCCGCTCCGTCTCCGCCTTCGGCGGCCACGGCGTGGTCGTCCCCGAGCGCCGGGCAGCAGGCATGACGGCCGGAGCCTGGAAGTCCTCCGCCGGTACCGCCGCCCGCACCCCCGTCTCCCGCGTCACCAACCTGACCCGGGCCCTGGAGGGTTACCAGAAGGCGGGCATCACCGTCGTCGGCCTCGCCGCCGACGGGGAGCACACCGTCGAGGACCTCGAAGCCCTCGCGGGCCCGGTCGTCATCGTCATCGGCAGCGAGGGCAAGGGCCTCGGCCGCCTCGTGGGCGAGACCTGCGACTACCGGGTCCGGATCTCGATGCCGGGTGGCGCCGAATCCCTGAACGCGGGCGTCGCCGCGGGCATCGTCCTGTACGAGGTCGCACGCCGCCGCGCGTGAACCGTCATGTCCGGCCCGGGAGTACACCCCCGGGCCGGACGGCGTACGCGACATGTCTACGCACCACGGTGCCCGACGGCGCACCCGATCCGCACGTGATCCGCGGGGAACCGCACGCCGTCACAGACTATTGACGGGTCTCGGACACTTCGGACGTGCCGAGGCAGTGTCCTAATCACACATCACTCGGTTAGATGAGTGTGGACACCAGAACGCCTCGGTTCGACGACCAACCCGCCCTGAGCATGACGAAGGTCAACAGCGACCCAGCGCAGGTCATCGTCAACCACGCCAGCTTCCGGGTGCAGCTCGCCCCGGGCCAGCGCACTCGGCTGCGGCCGGTGGCCTCCGCCGGAGCGGTCAGGATTCCCGCCATGAGCGGCGCGGGCGGCCGCAGGCGGGCCCCCCTCGTATGGAGCGGCAGGTCGGAGCCGGGTGACCCCGGAGCGACCGGGCTCCTGCAAGCCGTGCGGAACTCCACCGCGGGCCACCTCGATGCCCGCCCGGGCAGCGGCTACAGCGGGACGCAGGTCATCCCGCTCCTCGAGGAGACCCAGCCCACCCCGGTCGTCGTCGCCCCCCGCCCCGGACCCGGCCGGACGGGCCCCCTGCTGCCCCCCATGCGGCAGGCCGTCGGTGCCTACGACTCCGTCGACACCGACCCCCGGGCACCCCACGACCCCTACGACGACGAGAGCCCCGACGACACCACCGCCGGGGAACGGCGCCACGCCAACGACAACGTCCGGCACGCCTACTTCCCCGGACGCCGCATGAACCTCGGCGTCGTCCTCCTCCCGCTGCGCGTCTTCCTCGGCTTCATCTCCATCTACGCCGGCATGGGCAAGCTCTCCGACCCCGCCTACTTCGACGGCGGCGACCGCGGCTCCATGGTCAAGTGGCTCACCTCGCTGCACCCCTGGCCCCTGGGTGAGCCCCTTCGCGACTTCGCCCTCACCCACCCCGTCGGCGCCGGACTCTCCGTCGCCTTCCTCCAGGTCGTCGTCGGCGTCCTCACGGTCCTCGGCCTCTGGCAGCGCGTCGCCGCCGGCTTCGGGGCCCTGCTGTCCGCCGCTCTCCTCGTGACGGTCAGCTGGCACAGTGCCGCCGCGTACGACGCATCCGACATCATCTTCCTGGCCGCCTGGAGCCCGCTCGTCATCGCAGGCGCCCCCGTCTACTCCGTCGACGGACGCCTCGCCGGAGACGCCTGGCGCAAGCTCGGCCCGCGCTCCGACATCTGGGACCTGCGCCGCCGCGTCCTGCGCCGCGGAACGGTCGTCGCCACCGTGGTCGTCGGACTGACCCTGCTGGTCGGCTCCATGATCGGCGGCGCCGTCCGGTCCACCGAGGTCGTCACCGTGCCCGGCCCCAACGGCAACCCGACCAACCAGCTCCCGGGCTCCCCGCTCCCGGGCGAGACCACGGGCAAGGGCAAGCCGTCCCGCACCCCGGAGCAGCGCCGCCCCGAGGCGGCCCCGTCCAGCGCCCCGAGCACCCCTTCGGCCGACGCGTCCACCCCGGGGTCCGACTCGGTCCGCGAATCCGGCCAGGCTCCCGGCATGAGCACGGGCCGGCCCAGCCAGACCCAGGGCACCGGCCAGCAGCCCCCGCAGGAGACGACTCCGCAGGAGCCCCCGGCCGGCAGCTCGGGCCCGACGTCGACCGGCGGCACCAGCTCCGGCGGCACCACCGGCGGCTCGGACGGCGGGTCCACCGACGGCGGCTCCACGGGCGGCTCCGGTGGAGCCGGCCAGAACCCCATCGGCGGCCTGCTCGGCTGACACCCGTACACCGCACGGTGAGGGCGGCCACCGGTATCCGGTGGCCGCCCTCACACATGCCCCGATGCCCCGCCAAGGCTCAGCAGGGGGTCTCAGCGGCCCTGCTGGGCGCCCAGCTCCCTGGCAGCCTCGGTCAGGTCCTTCGCGGTGTCGATCGCCCGCCAGTAGGCCCCGTGCGGCAAGGGGAAACCGGCCAGCCGGCGTTCACGGGCCAGCCGTGGGAACGTCGTCCGCTCATGGTCCCCGATGTCCGGCAGCAGGGCGGTGAACCCGGGCGCGAAGACGTACACCCCCGCGTTGATCAGGTACGGCGAGGGCGGCGACTCGATGAAGTCGGTGATGTGCCCGAACGCGTCCGTCTCCACCGCACCCCAGGGGATCCGGGGGCGGGCCAGCGCGAGCGTCGCCGTGGCGTCCCGCTCGGTGTGGAACGCGGCCATCTCCCGCAAGGAGAAGCGCGTCCAGATGTCGCCGTTGGTCGCGTACCAGGGCTCCGACGGGTCGGGCAGCCGCGCCGCGGCGTGCTTCAGACCGCCGCCTCGGCCCAACGGCTCGGTCTCGACGACGGTCGTGACGCGCAACGGAAGATCGGCCGAGTCCAGCCACTCCTGCAGCACATCGGCAAGATGGCCGCACGAGATCACGGCGTCGGTGACACCCTCGGCGGCCAGCCAGGAAAGCTGATGGCCGATGATCGGGGTCCCGGTTCCCGGGATCTCGACCATCGGCTTGGGACGGTCATCGGTGTACGGCCGCAGCCGCGAGCCCTGGCCACCCGCCAGGATCACGGCCTGCGTCGGATACGTATGCATGCCAGGCACGATATGCCGTGCCTGCCCGGGGGAGTCAGCTGAACCGGGCCACGCCCGAGGCGAACGACGTGTCGCAGACCGGACGGGAGAAGCGGTGCGCACGCGTCGGTCCGTACTGGTCGACGGCGGCCTTGCCCAACGCCTTCGCGATCGCCATGCAGTGCCGGGCCATCGAGGGGCGCGCCTCGACGGTGCGCTGCAGCTCGGTGAGGGCGACGCCCGGGTCCTTCTCCCTCATCTCGACGAGGAGCTTGTCGCGCAGGACGTCCTGCGGCGCGCGCGGCGTCCTGGCGCGCTTGGAGACGGTGGTCTCCGAGGCAGCGGTCAGCAGCTGCGACTCAGTGGTGTCCCCCGACCACGACACGCGGGTGACCGCGAGGGTCCCGGACAGGACCATGACGACGGGCAGTACGAGAGCGAGGGTTCGGCCGATGCGGCGAGCGGTGTGGGTCACGCAGGCGAGCGTAGCGGTCAGTGAGGGAATGGCGACATTTCGTCACCCCTGCGGGGGGTGGTTCGAGGGTGCTTTTCGAATTACGGGTTGACGTGCAGGGGTGAATGGGCCGAAGTGTCGGGGTATTCGCCCCCTGTTGATCCGAAACCCGTATCCACCGTGCCCTACGCGAACGGCCCCCGTTCCTCGACCGGAGTCGGGGAACGGGGGCCGCCGTACAGCGAGGACGACGTCAGGCGGTGAGGCGCTCACCGGTCGACGTCGCGAAGACGTGCAGCTCGTCCGGGCGCGGCACGACGTGCAGCTCGGTGCCCTTCTCCGGCACGGCACGGCCGCCGACACGGACGACCAGGTCCTTGTGCTCGCCACCGACCTGCGCCCCGCCGTAGACGAAGCCGTCGGCGCCGAGCTCCTCGACGACGTTGACGGAGACGGCGAGACCGGCCGGGGCGTCGGCCGAACCCTTGGCGAGGGTCTGCGCGGCGGCACCGCCGTGCTCGACGATGTCGAAGTGCTCGGGACGGATGCCGACCGTGACGGTCCGGTCACCACGGTCCGCGGCGGCGGAGAGCGCCGCACGGGAGACCGGGACGACGCTGTTGCCGAACTTCACGCCACCGTCGGTGATCGGGACCTCGACGAGGTTCATCGCCGGGGAGCCGATGAAGCCGGCGACGAAGAGGTTCGCCGGGCGGTCGTACATGTTGCGCGGGGAGTCGACCTGCTGGAGCAGACCGTCCTTGAGGACCGCGACCCGGTCGCCCATGGTGAGGGCCTCGACCTGGTCGTGGGTGACGTACACGGTGGTGATGCCGAGGCGGCGCTGCAGGGAGGCGATCTGCGTACGCGTCGACACACGGAGCTTGGCGTCGAGGTTCGACAGCGGCTCGTCCATGAGGAAGACCTGCGGCTCACGCACGATGGCACGGCCCATCGCCACACGCTGACGCTGACCACCGGAGAGCGCCTTGGGCTTCCGGTCCAGGTAGTCGGTGAGGTCCAGCATCTTGGCGGCCTCTTCGACCTTCGCCCGGATCTCCGTCTTGTTGATCCCGGCGATCTTCAGCGCGAAGCCCATGTTGTCCGCGACGGACATGTGCGGGTAGAGCGCGTAGTTCTGGAACACCATGGCGATGTCCCGGTCCTTGGGCGGCAGGTGCGTGACGTCGCGGTCACCGATGCGGATCGCGCCGCCGTTGACGTCCTCGAGACCCGCGAGCATGCGCAGGGAGGTCGACTTGCCACAACCGGAAGGACCGACGAGGACGAGGAACTCACCGTCTTCGATGTCGATCTCGAGCTGGTCCACGGCCGGCTTCGTGGAGCCGGGGTAGACGCGGGACGCCTTGTCGAACGTGACACTGGCCATGACGATACTTCTCCTTCACCGGCAGGAACGTGCCGGACGATCCGAGTAAGGGAGTCTGCTGCGGCCCGCGGGATCGAGCCTGCAGTGACGCTACCTGGCGTTTTCGAATATGTCAGCAGTCCTGAGTCCCGAATATTGCGCAGGTCCGGCCCGCCGAGTTGGTTAGACTGCTCCGGCATGCCTCCTTAGCTCAGCTGGCCAGAGCAACGCACTTGTAATGCGTAGGTCGTCGGTTCGAATCCGACAGGGGGCTCGATGAAACCCCAGGTCACATAGCCCGTGACCTGGGGTTTCTGTCGTTCCGGGGATGGCGTGCCGGATGGCCGCGGCGCGGCGGGCGGGCCTGCGTGAGCGGTGCGTGAGCGGAGCGGCTCAGGGACCCCTACTTCTTGGGCTTCCGGTGCTTGGCCTTCACGGCCTCCTCGGCCTGGGCTTTCGCCTTGTTGCTCGGCTTGCCGACCTTGGCCCTGCCGCCGTTCTTGGCGGCGGCCTTCTTGGCCTTCGCCTTCTTCGCGGCCTTCAGTGCCGCCTTCTCGGCCTTGCGCTGGAGGGGGACGAGCTTGGCTGTGGCCTCGGCGGCGCTCCGGCCGACGTGGGGCAGGACGCTCTGGTAGACGTCCCGTGTGATCCGGGTGTCGCTGTGTCCGAGGGTGTCCGACACGATCTTGATGTCGATGCCGGCGGCGAGCATGAGGGTCGCCGCGCCGTGGCGGAGGTCGTGCAGTCGGATCGGCGGGAGGCCGGAAGCGGCGACGAGGCGCTCGAAGAGGTCGGTCACCTTGCCCGGATGGAGCCAGGAGCCGTCTTCCTGGGTGAAGACGTGGCCGGTCTCGACCCAGGCCCTACCCCATTTCTCGCGGTCTTGGCCCTGCCGTTCGCGGTAGCGCTTCAGGACATCGACGGTGTCGTCGTCGAGTGCGACCACGCGGTAGCCGCTGTCGGTCTTGGGATCGGACGCCTCGATTCCCCAGCCGTCCTGGACGAGCTGGGAGGAGACCGTGAGGGAGTGGGTGTCGAGGTTCGTCTCCGACCATGGCTGCCCGCACGCCTCGCCCCGGCGCAGGCCGCGGAAGGCGATGAGGTGCCACATCGCGTACAGCCGGTCCTCGGCGACGAAGTCGAGGAAGGCGCCGGTCTGCTGGGGTGTCCAGACCATGACGGGAGACGGCTTCTCGCCGGTTTGCTCCCACTTGGTGACCCGTTCGTCCGTCCACACGAGCGCCTTCGGCTTGCGTACGGGGTCGATCTCGACGTGGGCGGCGGGATTGAAGGTGATGATCTGCTGCCCGATCGCGTCGTTCAGCGATGCCCGGAGGGTGGCCTTGACGTGCTGGCGCGTAGCGGGCCCGGTGATGCGGCGGAAGGGCGGCATCTCGTCGATGGCGGCCTTCATCGCCTTGCGCCGGGCTCGGTTCTCCACGCCCTTCCACGGCACGGTCGCCATCTCGTCGATCGCGGCTCGTCGCTGGGCGTTGTCCTCCAGAATCCGGGCGTTGGCGTCGCGGATGTCCGTGAACATCTCGCTGAGGTGGCTGACGCGCAGCCGGTCGAGGCGCCGGCCGCCGATTCGCGGCTTCAGGTGCACGCGGATGTCGGTCTCGTAGCGGTTCAGGCCGGACTTGCGTATGCGTTTGCCGGCCAGCCAACGGTCGAGCCACTCGGCCACGGTCAGGCTGCCGATGAGGTCCTGGCCGGCGTTGAGCCGCCGCCTCGTCTCCTCGACCTCGGGCAGAGGCGACCGTTCGCGGCTGACCTCGGCCAACATCTCGGCGATGAGGTCGATGCCCTCGGAGTCGTCCGACTCGGCCAGCCCCAGGAGAGCGCGTACATGGTCGAGGTCGGCCTGGGCCGCCTTGAGACTGCCGTACCCGCCCCGGGCGAAGGAGCGCCGGTTGCCGTCCTCTCGGGATGGCAGCTCCTGGCGTACGGAGTAGGTGCAGTGGTTCCTGCTGTTGCGCTTGGGGCAGGAGGTGCCGAGTTCCTTGCCGGTCTTGGGGTCGCGGCAGGAGCAGCGGCGGTAGGTGGAGCCCTTCAAAGATCGTTCTCCTCGGTGCTATCGGGATCGGTCCCGGGTGAGTCGATTACGTCGGCCACGTCCGGCCAAAGAAACGGGGGTGTGACGCCCTCTTCCTCGATGAAGGCGCGAACTCTGCGCAGGCGGCTTGCGGCGCCGTCGGCCGCCTCGGCGGCACGGGCCTGGGAGCGGAGGGCCTCGGCCTTCCGGTCGGTATTCGGCGCGGTCTGCGCGTGGTAGCGGGCGTACTCCTCGTCGCGTCGCGCGCCTCGCAGTCGCTCCTGGGCGGCTTGGTGGGCCCGGAAGTAACGGAGCATGTCGTCGTCCGCGCCGAGTTCGGTCTCCTCCCCGGTGAACCAGCGCAGCGCGTCCAGGGTGGATGTGGAGTCCTGGAGCGGAAGCCGCTGCACGTCGTCGACGTAGCCGACGGGGTAGATGAGGCAGATGGGCGGCGTGTTAAGTGCCTGGGCCAGAACCATGACGTCGACCAGGGGCAGGTTGGAGCGGCGCCTGGACTCCATGTTGGCGATGACGTTGCGGGGGATGGGGTGACCCATCTCCTCGCACTTGTCGGCCAAGTCTTGCGCGCTCCAACCCAGTTCCCTCCGTCGTCTGCGGACCTCTGCAGCCACGGTGGCCATCACCTGGTCCACCCACTCCAGGACGTCGTCCTCGTCGTCGGCCCTCTTGGATCTATGGTCGCTTCGGTGTTGTGTCATGGAGACACATTAGCTCGCCTAGCGTTGATTCCAAGACCTGGAGACGGGCGCGGCAGCCGCGTTCGCCGTGGGCTCAGTCATGGATGGAGCGCGCATGCGTGAGAACGAAGAGGCCGGCCGAGTGAAGGGGATGAGCCGCGGGGAGCTTCTGGAGCTTCCTGCGGCCATTGACCTGGAGACGGGCAACCGGGCGCTGGGGCTTGGGCGGAGCAAGGGGTACGAGCTGGCCAAGCGCGGCCAGTACCCGTGCAAAGTGCTCAGGCTTGGGAACGCCTACCGGGTGGTGACCGCAGACCTGTTGGCCCTGCTGGGGCTGGCGGCGTGAAGCGCGTGATGTGCAGCAGGCATTTCTGCGCTGAGCTGACACAGAAACGCTGGACTGTGACACGGCGTGGACGTACTGTCCGTGTTCGCTCGCGGTGCCGAAACCCCCGCGAGGAGAAGAGGGAGAGCCTCCGGCGGTGCAACGCCGGAGGCCCCAGGACTCCCCAGCAATCCCATGAGAACCGACCCGGCGGCAGGGGCGTGCAAGCCCGACGCCGCCAGACGAGGAGCCGCTCAGTGGAACCCGAGAACCCCGAGCCCTATTCCGCCCCTGTCCGGGCGGCCTGGCCCGCCACGGCAGTCCCCGGCCGACCCGGCGCCCACCTGCGTCCCACTCAGGCTGACAGCGCCACGGTCGACCCGGGCGGCGGCAGCGCCAGCGAGGCGGACCCGGCGAGCGGACTGGAGGCCATCCCGGACGCGGAACCGACATCCGGCTCGGAGCTGCTGAACGAACTGCGTTCCCAGATAGCCCAGTTCGTGATTCCGCCCTCATCCGAGGCGCTGGACGCGATCACTCTGTGGGTGGCGGCAACGCATCTCCAACCCGCGTGGCAGCACGCCCCACGGCTGGCGGTGGTGGGGCCGGCGAAGCGCTGCGGCAAGTCGCGACTCCTGGACGTGCTGACCGAGACGGTCCACGAGCCGATGCTCACCATCAACACCACACCAGCGGCCATCTTCCGCTCCATCGACGGCGAGGAGCCGCCGACGCTGCTGGTGGACGAGGCCGACACCATCTTCGGCCCCAAGGTTGCGGAGAAGAACGAGGAGACACGCGGCCTCCTCAACGCCGGCCATCAGCGCGGCCGGTATGTCACCCGGGTCGTCGGCAACGACCACACCCCGCACAAGTTCGCCACCTTCGCCATGGCGGCGATCGCGGGAATTGGGGATCTACCTGACACGGTGATGGACCGGTCGGTGGTCATCCGCATGCGCCGCAGGGCCGAGGGCGAGAAGGTCAAACCCTTCCGCTCGCGGCGCGACATCCCGGCCCTGCACGAGCTGCGCGACCGCATCCACACCTGGGCCCGCCCACTGCTGGAGGATGCCGCGGACCTGGAGCCGGGCATGCCGGTCGAGGACCGAGCTGCTGACACGTGGGAGCCCCTGGTGACCGTCGCCGATCTGGCGGGCGGTCGCTGGCCCCGGCTCGCGCGGGTCGCGTGCGCGCGGATGGTCGCCGCCGAAGTGGCAGCCGAGGAGGACCATCCCAGTGGGGCGCGCATCCTTGCCGACATCCGGCGGGTCTTCTTCGCCCAGCGGGAGGCGGACAGCCTCTCCACCGAGGATCTCCTGCACTACCTGAACGCGGATGCCGAAGCCCCGTGGGGTGAGCGGGGGCGCTACGGCCTGACCTCCCGGGAGCTGAGCGGGATGCTGCGTGACTACGACATCCGGCCCGGCAACGTGCGCATGGCCGACCGGTCGCAGCGCAAGGGCTACATGCGCAACAAGTTCCTCGACGCATGGCGGCGGTACTGCCCGACCGTCCACCCGGTCGACGCTCCTCGCGGCGAAGGCTGAATCTCACCCTCCCTGGTTGCCGTACTTGCCGTCCCTGCCGTGATCTCGCAGGTCAGAGCACACACCGGTAAGACGGCAGCCGAGGGCAAGACGGCAACGCAGACGTCCCTGCGCTGGCAGCCCGCCAGGGACACCGTCCGGATCCGTCTTGCCCCGTCCCAGGCGTCCTTGCCGTATCGCTGCTGGTCGCAGTCCTGCTTGCCGGGACGGCTGCCGTAACGCAGCCGTCCCGGCAGGAGGCAAGCCGACCCAAGGCAGAGACCGGACCGCAGCCGCCGCCTCCTTGTTCCGAGTCGGAACAAGATCTGGCCCTGCTCCCCGGGGCGAAAGCCGCCACTTTCCTGTCCCGAGTCGGGACAGGACACGGGCGCCGCCCTGCCGGGACGGCACGGCCGGAGCGCTGCCGTCCCGCCCTGACCTGCACGTGCAACGGCCGAGACGGCAAAGACGCCCCACACCCCTACCCCCAGGAGCTTCCCGCTTGACCGCCCCGCACCTCACCACGCAAGCACCACGACCACGAGACGACGCCAGCAGCGAAAGGCAGCCGAAGAAGAGGGCCGACGCCGAACAGCTCGTACTCGGCGCGGCCGGCATCGTCATCGTCGCCCTGACAGCCGGAGCGTTCTGGCTCTCCTACGCGCACCTCGCCGACGTCGCTGGCCAGCACGGGCTCAGCGCATCCCCCATCCGCCGCTGGGCCTGGCCCGCCACCCTGGACGCGTTCATCGTCGCGGGCGAACTGCTCATGCTGCGCGCGGCACTGCGCCGCGTCACCGACCCCTGGGCGATCGCAGTGACCACCGCCGGATCGGTCGGCTCCATCGCGTTGAACGTCGCCGGGGTCAGCGGCACCGGAAACGCGGGCGCCGTACCGTTCCTCGACTATGTGGTCGCGGCCGTTCCTCCGGCCGCCGCGATGGTCGCCTTCGGCGTCCTGATGCGACAGATCCACCAGCTCGTCGCACCGCCGGACGACGTTCCGGACACCGGTTCCGCGCAGGCGCAGAAACGGTCGGTCGGCGACGTCAGCCGCAGCCACTGGACGGATTCCGCTCCCGATGATGCGCAAGCCCCGAGCAACGAGCGGACGGAACCTGCGCCCCAGGTGCCGGAGAGCAAAGCGAGCGGCGGCCGACCGCCGAAGGCAACCATCGCGGAGCTGACGGATATCGGCCGGGCCACCGGTCATCAGCACGGCAAACTCACGCGCGGCCTGCTCCGAGCGGCTGTGAAGGACCGGAACCTGACGATCGGCAGCGAGCGGCAGACCGAGGTGATGGAGAGGCTTCGGCCGGAACTCGAAGCCGTCGGTATCGAGGTATCCAGGCGCTGACGCCAGCCCTGCTCGGGTGACCGGAACCCTTCCGGCCACCCGAGCACCGGCCGACCGGCCCGCAGATTTCCACACCTGTGGACACCGCGATGGCCGCGCCGCGCAGACATCTTGGCCCCGCTCGCCCAGCCGCACTTGGAGCATGTCCCTTGACGCACAACCAGCACCTGCCCGACGACACCCACGCTGAGCTGTCAGCGTCGCCACCGTCCCCTACGCTGCTCGCACGTCTGCGGCGGGCGTTCGGACGGACAGCTCCTGGCGGAGCCAGTAGTACCCCGAGTCCGACTCATGGCCGGTCTTCGGGGATCTCCGCCCCCGGGGTGGCGGAGACGGCCCAGCGCCAGGGGGCGCCGGACCGGCAGGCCGGGGCCGAGGGCGGCCCCGACCAGGACGAGCTCCGTACCGTCCAGCAGCAGATCCTTCACCCCACGCCCACCGCCGAGCCGACGGCCGGTGAGCGCGATGTGCAGAGCATCCAGCCTGCGATCCGCCGCTTCACCGGCACCAAGCGAACCGTCCGCGTGGGCCCCCTGCGCTTCACCGCCGACGAGCACGGCGCCCTCCAGGAGGCCGTCGCCGAGCACGGCTACAAGGGGGAATCCGGCTTCGCCGCCGACATCGTCCTCGCTTTCATCACCGGCCGGTTCACCGCGAACCTTCCCCTGTCCGAGGACCGTCGCCGCACCCACATGTTCCGCGCCCAGGTCCTGCGCCAGCTCAACCGCATCGGCGTCAACGTCAACCAGATCGCCCGCGCACTCAACAGCGATCTCACCCCGCCCGACATCCGCCAGCGCCTCGACGAACTCCACCACCTGCTGACCCTGATCGCCGAAGTCCTGCGCCGGCCCACTGACCCGACGGAGGTCTGACCGGATGATCGCCGCCATCAAACCGACCGGATCCAACACCCGCGGACTGCTCGCCTACCTCTACGGCCCCGGTCGCCACGACGAACACCTCGACCCGCACCTGGTGACCGGATTCGCGATGCTCGGCATGCCCGACCCCGGACGCGACGAGAACGCCACCCTCACCGAACTCGGCCGCCACCTCGACGAGCCTGTTCGCCTGCGGAACAGCGAGTTCGGCAAGCCCGTCACCGACCACGTCTGGCACTGCCCCGTCCGCGCCGCACCCGAAGACCGCCATCTCTCCGACACCGAGTGGACCGACATCGCCCAGCGCATCGTGTCCGCAGCGGGCATCGCCCCTGACGGCGACGACCTGGCCTGCCGATGGATCGCCGTACGCCACGCCGACGACCACATCCACATCCTCGCCACCACCGTCCGAGAAGACGGCCGCCGCCCCAAACTCCACGACAGCGGTATCCGCGTCGGCGACGAATGCCGCCGTATAGAGAAGGACTACGGGCTGCGCCGCCTGAAGAAGGGCGACCGCACCGCCGAGCGCCGGCCCACCCAGGCCGAGATGCACAAGGCCGAACGCCTCGGCTGGGAGCAGACCAGCCGCCAGTGGCTCCAGGACCGCATCCGCGCCGCCATCCCGCACGCCACCAGCGCAGAGGAACTCCTCGCCTACCTCGAAGCCGACGACATCCTGGTCAAGCCTCGCCGAAGCCCCTCCGGAGACCTCCTCGGCTACGCCGTCGGCCGTCCCGGCGACCTGAACAAGGACGGCGAGCAGATCTACCACCCCGGCGGGAAGATCGCCCCCGACCTCACCCTGCCCAAACTCAAGGCCCGCCTGGAATCCAGCGCACCGGAGGAACACTCCACAGCCCGCCGCAACCGACCCACCACCCCTTGGCATCAGGCCACCGAAGCCCTCGACACCCTTCGCCCAGAGACCGCCACCACGAGCGCCGACGAGGACGCACGGACACAGGCGCACATCAGCGCTCTGGGCGAACTGATCGAAGCCACCGCCCAAGCAGCGCCCGCCGACCACCGTGCCCAACTGCGCGCAGCCAGTGCGGCGTTCGCCCGTGCGCAGCGGTCGCAGGTGCGGGCCGAGGACCGGGCCGCCCACGCCCTGCGGACCGCGGCCCGCGACATCGCACACACCGCCACCGGCCCCGACGGCAGCGCCCTCGCAGCCCTGACCGCCGCACTCCTCTGGGCCGCCATCCTTGCCGCACGCTGGCACGAGGCCAAGGGCCACGCCCACCAGGCCGACGCTGCCCGCCAAGCCGTCCAGCACCTCCAGTCGGCAGCCGACGCCGCGCTCGCTCCGACGCTCACCGCACTCGAAGCCCGGCGCCCTGGTGAAGGGACCCGACGCACTCTTGCCAACGACGTACGCGCAGCCGTTCCCGAGCACGCCGAGCGGATCCTTACCGACCCGGGCTGGCCCGCCCTCGCCACCGTCCTCGCCGACGCCGAAGCCAGCGGCCACAAACCCCACCAGCTCCTCCAGGAAGCCGCGGCCCAACGTGAACTGACCACCGCCCGCCAACCGGCCCGCGTCCTGATTACCCGCATCCAGCACACCGCCCGTAACCCCGCTCCCAACCGGCGAGCTGAAGCGGCCCGGCTTCGTAGCGCCGCTGCACGGGGAGTCGGCCAGCAGCCCTTCGTCGCGCACCCGACGACCACGCCCGCGCGTATGCCTAACCGGCCACGACGGTGACACCTGGATCGAGGGCGCTGCATACGGTGTGGAGGATGGTGCCGTGACGGATATCAGTGACGACCACGTGAAGGTCCACTTCAGAATGGAAGTGGACGAGGACGGCTGGCCTCCGGCGAGCATCGAGAGTCTCTGGGCGGTAAAGCTCGGGAACGGCACAGTACGGCTCGACAACACACCGTGGTTCGTCCGAGGAGTCGCCAGCGGGGACATCATCAGAGTGGAACTTGAAGACGATGGTGTCCTCTATGCCCGGGAGACGATCCAGCCGTCGCAGAACTGCACGATTCGGTTGATCGTGCTGAAGGACGAGGGCTCAGCTGCTGCCCGGCAGACGGTGCTGGAGACCTTCCATCGCCTTGGCACGACCGGCGAGGGCATCGAACGCTTCCGCATGGTGGCCCTGGATGTTCCCCCGGAGGCGGACCTGCCGAAGATCCGAAAGCTTCTGGAGCACGGTGCGGCAAAGGAGTGGTGGCACTGGGAGGAAGGGTGTGTCACCTCCGCTTGGGAAAATGCCGTCTGAATCAGCAAGAGTTGGGCCCTCGGTATGGGCAAGCCGATTGTGTCCTCTGGCAGGTTCTGACGGTCCCTCGTGGCTCATGTCGATCGGTTCGCCGATGTCCTTCGTGATCTGCGATCGTCGGGAGAATCCTTTCCGGGCTCAGCGCGGGGTAGCGTTTCCATGAGGTCGACGGAGAGGACGCTCGCAACCATGCCGATGCCCGCCGGTACCCCCGAGCCCACAGCCCCGCGCGGGCTCATCCTGGACTTCGCCGGAGTGCTGACCGCCGATCCCCGGCCGACCCACCGCCTCTGGGCCGAGGAGGAGGGCCTGCACGCGGAGGCGTGGCGCGCCACCCTCAACGACACCGCTGAAGGACGACGCCTGTATGCGGCGCTGGAGATCGGACAGCTCGGCCAGGTCGAGTGGAACGCGCAGACTGCTGCTCTGCTCGGTACGAACGTCGACCCGGTGAACCTGATGGGCCGTGCCTGGTCCAAAGTGCCGGCGGCACCTCGGATGGCAGCCCTTGCCCGCGCGGCCAAGGAAGCGGGCTACCGGCTCGCCCTCCTGTCCAACAGCTTCGGCCTGGACCCCTTCAACCCGTACGAGCACGTCGGCATCTGGGACCTCTTCGACGTACACGTCATCTCCGAAGTGGTCGGCATGGCCAAGCCGGACCCTGCGATCTACCAACTCACCTTGGACCGCCTCAGTCTCCCCGGAACGGCGTGCGTGTTCGTCGACGACCATCCGGTGAACCTTCCGCCCGCCGAAGCCCTCGGGATCACCACCGTCCTCGCGACTGACGAGGACTCCGCAGTCGCCGAGCTGGAGCACTTGCTCGGTGTGACGGCGACCCTCGCCGTGCAGAGCTGATTCCAGCCACACCAACGGGTCCCCTTTCGGAGAAGGGGTGTTGGCCCTCCCTTTGCCATGGGTACGGTCAACTCCTGGCGGACCAGAAGGGGAAGTGGCTCTCATGCAATGGTCGGAGTACACCACCGCCGAGAGACTCAAGGCGCTCCGCAACGGCATGACGCAGGAGCAGTTGGCCGAGGCCGCCGAGGTGTCGGTCGGCGTCGTAAGGAAGCTGGAACGCGGCGGCACCGCCTCTCTTCCTTCACTGCTCTCCATTGCTTCCGCCCTCGGCACCGACATCGCTGTGCTCTTCGGACAGCAGGCGCCTCGTCGCTCCATGGATCGCGACGAGCGAGCGGCCCTGCGGTCCCTGTCCGGAGCCACCCACGACGCCGCCCTCGGTATCCCGGCCGAGGTCGAACCGGGGACGGTCGACGAGCTCCGGGCCGTTGTACAGGACGCCGACGCCGCCTACTGGGCGGGTCGGTACGCCGAACTGGGGGTTCTGCTCGGCGCGCTGCTGCCCGAGGCCCGCGCACGGTACGACGCATCGAACACCGACGAGAAGACGGCAGCCGCCGGCGTTCTGGCCGACGTCTTCCAGACCGCCGCGATGGCCGCGAACGTCTGGGGCTCACGGGACCTTGCATACGCGGCGCTCACCTACGGCCGACAGATCGCCGTACAGGCGGGCGACGACCTTCGTGACGCGCACCTCGCCGCCACCACCGCATGGGTCAACCTCCGCGACGGTCGGACCGCGCAGGGGTTCTCGCTCGCCGCCACCCAGGCGGACCGGATCGAGCCGAAGATGTCGGAACACGACCCGGATCGGCTGGCGGTCTACGGCCAGCTCGTCACCAATGCAGCCGTGGCGGCTTCCCGAGGCGGCTCCTCCGCCGAGACCGCCCGCGAGTACCTTTCTCAGGCTCACGCCGTCGGTGCACGGCTCGGTTCCGAACACGCCCGTGGAGGGCACGCGCAGCCCTACGGTCCCCTCTACGCCGCCACCCAGGCCATGAGCATCGCCGTTGCTCTCGGCGACATCCCTGGAGCGCTGCGCCTCATGGATACCGTCAAGCTCGACGACACCGTCCCTCTCGCCACCCGGGCCCGGTACGGCCTCGATGTGGCCCTGACTCATGTGGAATGCCGCCGCTGGGACCAGGCCGCCGACACCCTCGAAGCCGTGTGCGGCATGGCGCCCGGCTGGGTGCAGCACCAGATGCTGCCCGGCGTGATCATCTCCCGCCTGGCCGGCGTGTCCGTGGGTCGCCTGCGTGGACTGGCCCATGCAGCGGGAGTACCCCTGGGCGTCCGCTAACTGCCACGACCCGTAGCAGCGGGGCGACAGGAGGCGTGACTACCGCCACGTTTCGTGGCACTGGACCGCCCCACCGGGAGTCACGGCCGTTACGTGACGTGGCGGCACCCGTACATACGGTCCGCTCCACAGCCACGGGGCGTGCCTGTTCCGTACGGAGCCCCAGCAGCACGCTTGGGGCATGCCGAACACTCCGCTCGGCGGCGTCGGACATGTACCGGTAGCCGTCTACTCCTGCGCCACCTCCACTCATGCCGTACGCGAGGCCGAGCGCCGTGCCCGCCACTACGCCGATGCCCGCCATTGGCACGTGGCCGGCGCGTGGACAGACCGCGACCCGAGTGCGCCCCTGGGGTCTCGCCTGGGCTGGCAGGCCATGACGGGCGCTCTGTCGTCCGGCCTCGTGCGCGGTGTCGTCGTGGCGACCATCTCCCACGTGGCGCTCGACGCCGCGCAGTTCGCCGCCCTCGGCGTTCTCGTCAGGGACCGGGGTGGCTTTCTCGTGGAAGCGACTGCCGGGCCACAGCAGCGCACCCCGGGCCAGCTCGAACACCGCCCCACCCTCTTCGAGGGAGCCGCCCGACGGTTCTCGTACGGACACCTCGCGCCAGAGGCGTCGTGGTGAACACGACGCGGGCCAAGGTCGGCGACATCGTCGCGGATGCCGAAGGCCGGCAGGCGATCGTGACCGACATCAGGCAGAACGTGACCTGGGTCCTGCGCCCGAGGCAGGGACCGACGACGGCGCAGTGGGACACAGCCGAACCTGACTCCCTCCGAGTCGTAAAGAGCCGCGCCTCCCGCCTCGACGAAGAACACGGCCTCTGGTGACCGAGCGCGCTCTGCTCGTCGAACCGAGTGATCAGTAGGCATGCCCACCCCCTGAACGGAAGGAGGACCCCGGTGTACCCGTCCGGCCTGCGCACTGCCCAGAACCACCTCTCGCTCGGCCTGGCGATGATCGCCGCCCGGGCGCTGTGCGCCCTCACGAGCGATCTCGCCCTCGCCCACACCGTGCTGCTGGCCCACTTCGCCAAGCCGGCTGGCTTCGGATCCATCGGCGTTGCGCGCCATACACCGCTCCGCGCGTCGCGCATGACAGAGAAGGCCGGCCGATGAGTCCGCGCGCGGTCGTCCGGCACCAGCAGTGGACGCTGCAGCCCGACCGGGAGCCGGACGCCGAGCCGACCAGTTACGCAATGCAGTGCGCAGTGTGCGGAGATATCTCGCCCACGGGCACCGAATTCACGGCCTCGCGGAACTGGGTGTTTGCGCACGGCGGGCGCAATCCGACGCACCACACGTACCGGGAGGTCATCACCCGTCCGTGGAGGGCGTGGTGGAAGCCGTGACCGGCCGCGTCGCCGCCCAGGTCGCCAGAATCGCCCGCTACACCGGGCCACTGCTGATCGTGCTCGTGTCTGCCTCGTGCGGCTTCGTGATCGGCGTGGCCGCCTCGACCGCACGGATCGCACCCTGACGTGCGCTGCGCGAAAGGACCCGCCGACCGGGGAATGTCCGACCTTTTCGCTGCCCACCACCGGACCCGACTGATCCCTCACACCGAGCCGTGGAGGCCCCATGACCGCAACGAGCACCAGCACCCAGGAATTGCAGAGCGGAACAGTCCCGCTGCTCGTGGCCAGCCCGTTCCTCGCCCAGTACCTGCTCGTCCGGCCCGGCCGGGCGGCCGGCGTGCGCATCCCGGAGGTCCGCTACGAGGAGCTGCGGGCCGCCGGTAAGGAGGGCCGGCCTGCCCCGACCTGGCTGGCCGATGCGGCGCAGAGGGCCTGGGGCGTCGAGCTGCCCGAGGCGCCGCTCGACGACGTCATCCTCGTCCGCGAGCGCTCCGGGTACGGGTATGGCAAGGCGTCGTGGGAGATCAACCTCGGCTGTGACTACGACTGCGAGTTCTGCTACCTCGGCGAGAAGCGGTTCGAGGGTCTGGACTGGGCGGGCAAGCAGACGCTGCTTCGGACGCTGAGGGACGCCGGGGTGCTGTGGTTGCAGATCACCGGCGGTGAGGCGCTGATCGACCGCGAGTTCGGCGCGGCGTACGAGTACGCCCATCAGCTCGGGATGATGGTGCAGGTCTCCTCGAACGGCTCCTCGCTGCGCAAGCGACCGATCCGGGACCTCTTCACCCGCCACCGGCCCTACCGCCTGACCCTGAGCGTCTACGGCGCGACCGCCGAGACGTACGACAAGGTGACGCGGAATCGCGGAGCGTTCGGCCGGTTCATCCAGGGCCTGGACACCGCCCGCGAGGACCGGCTGCCGGTCCGGCTGAACGTGATCGTCTCGGACGACAACGCGCACGAGACCGACGCGATGGTGCGCCTTGCGGAGTCCTACGGCTTCCCCACTCAGGTGTTCACGAACATGTCGCCGACGATCGACGGCGAGGCGAACCCGCTGGCCACGCAGGCGGAGAGCCACCTCAAGGCCCGGAGCATCTTCACTGGCTGCAACGCGGGCCACACGTTCTTCCACGTCAACCCGCACGGCATCGCGTCGATCTGCAAGGTCGGCCGTGACCCGAGCGTGAACCTCATCACCGAGGGCGTCGAAGCCCTGCCTCGACTCGGCTCGATCGCCGAGTCCCTACAGCTCCGCACCGGTGGATGCTCCGGCTGCACGAAGGTCGGCACGTGTCGCACGTGCCGACCGCTGGCCAAGCTCTACCAGGACGCGGGGGACCGTCGAGAGCTCTACTGCCAGCATGGAGGCTACGGAACATGACCCCTTCACCCGCAACCCTCGCCCCGCCGCGCGAACCGGTCCTGCTCACCATCGGACAGAGGCCGGCCACCTGCCCCACCGGAGTCCTGCCGGTGCCACTGACCGCCGCGCCGATCAAGGACGACGAGATCCAGATCATCGCTGACCTGGACGAGGCCGCCGAAGGCGCCGAGTGCAGCTGCTCGGCTGGCGACGACCAGCCCTACTAGATATCCCCCACAGAGGGCGTTACCAGCGCTGCCCATCGCGCCCTCTGAGTGCCGCCTCGGCCGTATTCTGGCCGAGGCGGCACTCTCTCTATAACCCAGCACCTGAGGAACCGCGCGTGTCCATGTCCCGCATCCCCTTCGAGCAGCTACCCGCCGACGTCCGGCAGGCCATCGTCGACAAGACAGGCCGCGTGCACGCGGCGCGGACCGTGCAGGGCGGCATGAACTCCGGCATCGCCTCCGTCCTAGAGACCGAGAGCGGCAGTGTCTTCGTGAAGGGCATCCCGGCCGACCACCTACAGGCCAGGGCGCAACGCCGCGAGGCGGCCATTGCCCCACACCTGCCAGCATCCTGCCCGCGCCTGTACTGGCACCTGGAACTCGACGGCTGGAGCCTCCTGGGATACGAGGTCGTCCACGGCCGTCACGCCGACTACGCGCCCGGTTCGCCCGACCTGTCGCTCGTGGAAGCCGCGCTCACAGAACTGCAAGGGGTCACGGCCCCGCCCGACATCGAGATCAAGAATGCCGTGGATCGGTGGGCGGAATATGCCCCGCCAGGGACGTCGCACTACTTCGGCGGCGACGCGCTGCTGCACACCGACTTCGCCCCGGACAACGTCCTGATCGTCGGTGAGCGGGCCCGGCTCGTCGACTGGGCATGGCCGACTCGGGGTGCGGCCTGGATCGACCCGGGGGCGCTGGCACTGCGGCTCATGGAGGCCGGGCACACGGTGGAGGCGGCGGTGGCCTTCGCGGGGCGGTTCCCGTCGTGGCGTGGGGCCGAGCCGCAAGCTCTGGCAGCGTTCGGCGCGGCCACCGCAGCACTGTGGCGGGAGATTGCAGAGGAGGGCGGGACATCGTGGAAGCGAAGGATGGCGAAGCAGGCGGCTACGCTCCGGCATATCCTCGAAGGGAAGCTGTAAAGACACTTGGTCCGTGTCGGTAACAAGCACGTGCGGGCGAACGTCCCGCGCGACACGTGACTGTCGCTGCTCAACGGCGCCCAGGAGCAGATCAACGTCCTCGTCTTCTCCGGCACCTTTTTTGCCCAGTCCACCCCGCACGTCGCCAAGATGCTCGCCGAACGCGCATCAACCGGGGTACGGGTGCGGGCTCTGTTTCGGCGACTCGAAGGGCCGGGGCCGCAGCAATGCGGGGCCACGAAGAGGGAATCGGCGACACCCTCGCGGCCAAGATCCGCGCCTCCCTGACCTACTACCGGCCGCTGCTGTACGAGGCCGGATGCGAGGTGAGGCTGCACGACACCACGCTCTACACCTCCATTTTCCGGTACGACGATGACCTTCTGATCAACCCGCATGTGTTGGGGCCAGCCGGTCAGTGCCAACCCCCTCCTCCGCAGAGCAGATACGGCAGGCTGGTTCGACAACTACGCTCGGAGCTTCGAAGCTGTCTGGGCCACCGCACGGCCCTGGACACCGGACCAGGAGGGGCCCTCGCCGCATGGGCAGGACTGAGTACTACAACGACCCCAAGGCCCCCAAGGCGAACACGCTCATCCCCGCCAACAACCTGCTCGTCGTCGACGACAACGGCGCCGTACTCCTCCAGCGCCGCCGGGACACCGGCCAATGGGCCCTGCCCGGAGGAGCCCAGGACATCGGCGAGACCGCGGCCCAGTGCGCCGTGCGTGAATGCCTGGAAGAGACCGGAATCATCGCCGAGGTCACGGGCTTCCTGGGGGTCTACACGAACCCGAACCACATCGTGGCCTACACGGACGGCGAGATCCGCCAGCAGTACGAGAACACCTACATCGGCAGACCCGTCGGCGGCGAACCCACCATCAACGACGAAGCCGACGGCGTCCGCTACGTCCAGCCCAACGACATGGACCAGTACGACATCCACCCCAGCATGCGCCAGCAGATCGGCGACTACCTCGCCGGCACGTACCCCTACCTGGGCTGAGCGGCCAGGGCTGCTTCCACCCGACCGATGGCTGCACGGATGTCCGGCTGCGCCCGACGGATGAACCGCCCCACTGGGCTGTCCGTGTCGTAGCGAACGGTGATCTCCGCCAGCCGGGCCTCCGCAGTGGTGACCTCACCATCGGGCGTGGTCGTCATGTCGCAGTAGACGAGCCCGTCTACAAGAAGCTGGTCGTCCAGCAACGGAAACTCTGCCTCCAACACGTCCCGCAGCCCTCGCTCCTCCGCTTCCAACAATGCCATCGAGTGGTTTGCCACCAGCCGAACTAGCCGCTCATCCGCAGCATGGATGTCGCGAAGGAACCGGGCGTCATCCGGCGGATGGAAGCTTGTCGCGGCCAGTCGCGGAGCGTAACCCACGTCGTGCAGCACCGCAGCAGCGAACAACAGGTCCGCCTCATCTCCGACGACCTCCGCCAGTTCGCCCGCGCGCCGCCCGACCTCTTGCGAGTGCGCCCATCAACGAGGAAGCGATTCGCGCAGCTCTACTTCGGCCACCGAGCATGCCCACTTCGCCATCGATCCGTTCATGTTTGGGCCTCAACGGTAGAGCAGCCAGGCGCCTATGCCCATCCCCGCAAGCAGCAAGGGCCCATAAACAGGGGCAACCGCCCACGATCTGACATCCGGCCAATCGGGCCAGTAGTTGACGCGAGAACCCGCGGGCGACGCCAGAGCAGGATTCAAGGAGAATGCAGGAATTGAACGACCGGCCGCCACCTCGTCATAGAGCTTGCGAAAGGCGCGCTCCTGCTTCAGATAATTAGCATCAAGGACACCAAAGACAAGTACCGCCAATAGGCCGAGGAGCGCCACGAAGATCGAACTCTTCGTGATCGCGTATCCGTAAGTCGCGGTTACGATTGGAAGCAGCCACGCCTTCGAGGATGAAGACGCTTGCGACATGCGCGTAATTATCGCTTGAATGAATGACAAGTGCTGCCGACGATCCTCCGGATCAACCGCGCTTACTTCATTAAAAAGCGCAGACTGGATCGCAGCGAGAGTCTGGATTTGAGCTTGACTATTCTCGGCCGCACCCGCAGGCCATCCAAGCACCATGCGATCCCCCGACCATCGGGGCACGAGGTGGAAATGCACGTGAGGTACGGTTTGAGTAGCGGCTGCCCCGGTCGACTGAATTACGTTCAAACCATCCGGAGCTAGGGCCGAACGGATCGCACGCGCTGCTTTGAGGAGTGCTTCACCCAAATCGCGGCCCTCGGCAGTGTTGAGATCGGTCAGGTCTGAAACATGGCGGTTCGGTACTATCAGAGTGTGACCGCGAGTGGCTTGTTCCAACGGGAAGAATGCGGTGACCTCTTGGGTGCGATACACCAGCCTCGCGCTGGAGTCATCTCCTGCGGCAATCGCACAAAACGGGCATCCAGATTGATTCACCATGACGCTCTAATAGCCCCCTGATTCGACCAAAACTCCAAGTTGTCGCGCAGTTTATTATAGGTCGCCTTGCTGTCGGTATTTCCCGACCAATCTTGCGTCGTGGGATCAAATACCGGCACTATCCCCGCACCAATAGCCCTGGTGAAGGGGTCGGGGCCCGCACTGTCAATGCCCCCAAGTGCCGAGAGGCTATGGATTCGAATCCCTAGCAGCGGCTTCTTGTCGGCCCATGCCTTTTTAATCTCATGCATGACCCAGGGTCGACCTGCCGTGTACTTGCCGATCAGGACGATCACGGCCTTCTTGTACGCCATCTGCTCGTGAATCCACTTCTCGATTGCCTCGTCTCCAAGTCTGCGCACCTGCTCCCAGTCCTGAGAGTTCAACAGTGGCTGCGCTTCAAGCGCGTTAATATTGCGAACCAACTGGACCCGGTGGACATCTTGTTCGTAGTGGAAGCTGTAGAAGACTGTCTTGGCCATGGGAATGCCTATCGAGAGTGCCGATGTGGACCAATGCGACTCTAGCTGCGACCCCCGACAACTTGTATGAGAACGCAAGAAGTCGTGCGTTTTGGGCGAGGTGGTCACGCAAGGCAACTCTGATGCGGATCGCAGCCGCAAGCAGCCGGTCTATCTCCGTCAGCGCCATGGCCCAGAAGTCCAGCGCATGGATCCGGGGAGCCCGCAAGTGCGGAGCCAGAGGTCGCCGACCGCAGCGGGCGGAGCATCACAGTGTGATCTACCTCGAAGATCATCGCTCTGGCCGAAGCCGGCCCGTGTGCATTGACGTCCTGACCTTCGCGATCTTGAGTGTTCAGAAGCATGACTCAGCCACCACCCTGACAGAGGGAACGGATAAGGAGGAGCTACACCGCCATGGGGGGCGTCTTCATCAACTACCGCAGGAGTCCGCGTGCCACAGATGCGGTGCACCGGCTGCGTGATCATCTCAGCCGTCACTTCGGTGATGCACAAGTCTTCCTCGACACGTCGTCGATGCTGCCGGGTAACCGCTACCCGGACGACCTCAGAGGCCGAGTGCATGACTGCGAGGTTCTGCTCGTCACCATTTCGGAGGGGTGGCTTGAGGCGCGGGACCCGACGGGCGCGCGATCCCTCGACCGCGAGGGCGACTGGGTGCGGCACGAGATCGAACTGGCGCTTGCCGCTGGGAAGACCGTGATCCCCCTGCTCCTTGACGCTGTAGAGCCACCGTCGCCCGAGTTGCTTCCCGCGTCGATCCGGGATCTCTCCCTGCGACAGGCACATCGGATCCGCGCTGATGGCTGGGACGCGGCCGTTGAGGAGTTAATCGCCACGCTGGAGACCCTGGTGGCACCGGAGTGGGTGCCAGCAGTCCTGTCTGAAGTGCGGCCGCCACGACGGCCCGGCCGACTACTCGGCTGGGCCACGGGCCTTCTCGCCGCCTCACTCTGCGTTCTGGTGCCGTGGGTAGCAACGGCGACTGGGCTGCCCCCAGAACCGGGCGACGACCCCGTCGCTCTGCTGCTGGCCCTGGCGTCCCTTGGGCTGATGGGCTTCGTTCTAATCGCTGTACTGCTGTCCTGCGGCCTCATGCGCCGCCCCGTCCAAGCGTGGGAACGTGAACTGCAGGAGGCCACGCAGGAGAACTACCTCCGGGCAACCTATCCGGTGCCGGCCTTTCTCCTGCTGTTCGCGGCAGTGCTGGTGATTCAAGTGTGGGGGCGGAGTCCTGGCTTCGCCGTCGTGCTGATGTTAGGCATGTGTGTTGCCGTCGGCCCGATGGCAGCCCGCTTCGTGCGCTCCCTCAAGGACGACCGCGAACGGTGGGTGCAGTGGCCAGAGGCGATGCCCTTGTCCGCCCCGATGGCGGTGGTACGGCGGGAGATCGCTCGGCTTGACGTGCGTACGCAGGAGTGGGGCGCGCCGATCCGGCGAGAGCAGCGGGATCGAGCACGGTTCGCGCTCGAAGAGCTGGCAGGGGCGGTTGCGGCTCAAGGGCGTGCGGCGGAACGTGGGCGGTTCCGATGGCTGTGTGAGGCGCAGCCCTGGATCTTCAGCGGGTACTTCCTGTGGTTGGCGCTCACCGTCGCCCTCACTCTCGCCTGGACTATGTCCCTCGGCGTCCAAGGAGGGGGTGGGGTGCGGCTGCACGCGGCGCCCGTGGCCGCTGGGCTTGTGGGATTCTGGCTGTCCTGGACGACCATGGAGTGCTCTTACCGCTACCAGCGGTGGCAGCGCCGGATGTTTAGCACAGAGGCCGTCCGACGGCTCACTCTGATAGGGGTGCGGGTCGACACGCTGAGTCTGCCGGTCCGTACGCGGCTGGCGACGGCGACGGAACGCTAGGCGGGACAGGTGCAGCGGCGCAGGGCCTGGTCACGGCCGCGACCTGGGTTCAACCCATAAGAGCGCGAGCTGGGAAAGCTCACTCATAGGGGCCGAGGAACCGTGAGCCGTGCAAGTGGATCAGAGGTCAGGCGCGCCAGCCACCCAGGCTTCGGTCTCCCATGCGAGGTCGGCCAGCCACGCTGCGGGTTTGGCGCCGACGACGCGAAGCGACGGCCGGGCACGCCGGACGACTAGTTCTCCGGTGTGGGCAGCTCGGACAGCTCGTCCTCAACGGCGACCAGCTCGGCGATCTTGGAGGCAATAACTGCCATCGAATCATCTGCCGTGTCCAAGCCGTTTCGAGAAGCAAGCAAGGGGCTAATGTCCCGGAGTTCGCCGTAGGTCGTTTCGTGCATGACAGGGAGCAGCAGGTCACGTGCAAGGAGCTCCGAGAGCTCCTTGTCAGAGACACCACCGTGATCGATGCGCCTCAGTAGCGCAGGGGTAACCAGGACGAGACCCGTACGCGACCTCGCCAGGCCCCTGTCGATTTCCCGCATGAAGGGCAGGCCGAGCGCGATGTCCTTCTCGCTGAACCAGACGGACACGCCCTCTGCTTCCAGCAGGTCGTACAACTTCCGGGCGGCACCGCGCCGGTCGTCCCATGCGTGGCAGAGGAAGACATCCCGAAGGTCGGGCTGTTGACGCGCGCGCAACACGGCGGCGTCGCGAACAGGAGTCAGCCCCTTCACCTCGGCTGGTGTGTAAATCACGGAGGAGGTGCTCGGTGACCAAGGCGCCCGCGTCCTACCGCTACTGGAGCTGCCCCCACTGGTCGCGCCGCCGCCGCCACCGCTCCGCGGCGTGTAAGCCGGCGGCGGGTAGTAGGACCGGGGTGACGAGTACCCATAGCCTCCGCCGCCGCACGCGGGGCACGCCGCACGTCCGCTGGCGGTCCGATGACCCTGGCGTGGGGCTGTACAACGACTCATAGCTATACGGTAGTCCACCCGGCTCCTGGAGCCATCTCCTTTACACGTAGACCCGGTTCGCCAGCACGTTCCCGCAGGTTGCGGTTCTCCGAGGGGCAGAATCAGTCGAGGCCACTCGCATGCATCGCGACTGTCTGCTTGCCTGCGGCCAACAGACCTCTGGGGACTGCTGCATGATCGGGTGACAGCGGGGTTTATGCAGCCAGGG
Organism: Streptomyces clavifer; assembly: GCF_036345975.1. NCBI lineage: Bacteria > Bacillati > Actinomycetota > Actinomycetes > Kitasatosporales > Streptomycetaceae > Streptomyces > Streptomyces clavifer. The sequence continues at coordinate 4,185,038 of NZ_CP107793.1, forward strand.
CTGCGGGTGGGGTCATGATGGTCTCGTACTCGACGGGGGTCAATCGGGCCAGGCGTCTCTGACGCCGGCGTCGGTGGTAGGTGCGCTCGATCCAGGTGACGATCGCGATCTGCAACATCCTTCCAGGCCGCCTCTCAGCAAGCCAGGTCAGGTGTCACCTATCCGTGCAGCAGTCCCGTATGGGCTCGCCGCAACAAGTGGGATGCGTTACCGAGCATCACTGAAGCGCACGCCCTGCTGCACCCCGTACCGGACGACGAACCGGCTAGCTCATCAGCTTCCGCAGCACGCCGATGGTGTCCACTGCACTCGACACGACGACGCTACCTGCCATCAACTCCATCAGAGCGACCAGCCCGATCTTCCAAGATGCCCCTTCACAACTCAAGCGCTCCTATGATCGGTTCACGCGATCAATGCGGAGTCGTAGTGGGGGGCCATGACACAGCCAGCAGCCGAAAGGGCGATCGAGAGACTCCTCGGCCACGACAGGGAGATCCTCGGTCTTCGGCATGACATCCGTAAAGCCCGCCTTAAGCGGCTCTTATTGGTTTCGACCTATTCCTCCGCCCCCACACTGCTGTTGCTCCTCTTCATCGGGAACATCGCGGCATGGGGCCGCGTCGACCTCGCCCGCGTCAATCTGGCCTGCATCCCGCTTCTCGTCGCCCTCCTGGTCCTGTGCGTGATCGTCCGCGAGAACAGCACCGACCGTGTCGGCATACATACGGTCCTCTCAGACACGTGGGCGTCGGGGTACGCGGCGACGAAGAAGATCGACCTTGAGCTGGCCATAGAGCGAAGGCGCCTTTCCGCCGTATCTACCAACCTGCCAACAGAGACCCGCCGCCACATCTACCGAGAGACCGTGCCAGGAGCCATCGAGCAGTACCGCTCCGACGGACTTCGCTACAGGCGGGTTCACAACCTCTTCCAAAGCGTCATCATCATCGGCTCGCTGGCGACGTCGACGGCAGCGAGCCTCGCGGAAACCCCAGCGCCCTACAAGTGGATCACCGTTGGCACCAGCTTCTCAGTTGGCCTCGCGGCAGGCTTCACCGGCTACTTCAAGTTCCGCGAGCGCAGCTTCTACCTCCAGCAGACGTCCGATGCCATCGAGGAGGAGTACGACGCCGTCAACCTGAAGGTGGGTCGGTACAAGGGCAGCACAGACGACGCAGCGGCTCTGCTGGAGTTCACCGAACGCGTTGAAACCCTCAAGAACGACCAGCGCAAGCGCCAACAGCAACTCGACCAGCCGACAGAGACGCCCGAGGGCTGACGTCATTATCCTGATCGTTGTCCAGTTCGCTGACGGACGCCACGGTCCACTGTCGTACGCGCACCCCCTCCGACCAGCAGCGCGAACGCCCATGAACAGCCCCGGACGATCATGCGCACAGTTGGAAAGCGTGTTGGCCGCAAAACGATCACGTGCCCGGAGTGCGTGAGCGCTGCGTGAGCGGACGGGGTGGCATGGGGTGGATCGAGCGGTACGCGTTGCGAACCCCTCAGGTCTCCTACCTGGGGAAACGGGATTCACAGGCACTGCCCAGCACCACCCGGGATGATCATGCAGGCCCTTGTAATGCGTAGGTCGTCGGTTCGAATCCGACAGGGGGCTCCGTGGAAGGCCAGGTCACCTAACCCGTGACCTGGCCTTTTCGCTGGGCGCGGTCTCGTGGGTGCCTGGCCGGGGCCCACCGGTGCCCGCCCGGGTATCCGGACCGGTGCCTGTCATCGCCGCCTCCACCTGCTCCGATGCGGTCCCCCGTCTGTCGGTTCGGTTACGGCGCTCCACACCCGGCGACCGTCGTGGCTAGCCGCGGCCCGAGATCCGGTCCGCAGCTTTGGCGATCCGGTCCGTGCCCGCCTGTGGGGAGGTCGCCTCGCGGCGGTCCGCGGTGCGGTAGGCGGCGTACAGGGCGTGGACGCCGAGCCAGCGCAGGGGTTCCGGTTCCCAGCGGCGGACCTTGTGGTTGACCCAGGGGAGGGTCGTCAGGTCGGTGGGGCCCGCCTGGCCGGAGTCCTGCTGGATGAGGTCGCGCAGGGTGCGGGCGGCGAGGTTGGCGGTCGCGACGCCGGAACCGACGTAGCCGCCTGCCCAGCCGAGACCGGTCGAGCGGTCCAGGGTGACGGTGGCGCACCAGTCGCGGGGGACGCCGAGTACGCCGGACCAGGCGTGGTCGATGCGGGTGCCCGCGGTGGTGGGGAAGAAGCGGACGAGGAGGTCGCGCAGGGCCTCGATGGTGGCGGGCCGGGTGCGGCCGTCGTTGTCGGTGGCGGAGCCGTAGCGGTAGGGGACGCCCCGCCCGCCGAGGGCGATGCGGTTGTCGGCGGTGCGCTGGGCGTACATGTAGGCGTGGGCCATGTCGCCGAGGGTTTCGCGGCCGTCCCAGCCGATGGTGTCCCAGAGGGCCTCGGGGAGGGGCTCGGTGACGATCATGGAGGAGTTCATGGGGAGCCAGGTGCGCCGGTGGCCCTTGAGGCCGGCGGTGAAGCCCTCGGTGCAGCGCAGGACGTAGGGGGCGCGGACCGTGCCGTACGGGGTGACGGCGTGCTTGGGCTTGATCTCGGTGACGGGTGTGGACTCGTGGATGGTGACGCCGAGGGCTTCGACGGTGTCGGCGAGGCCCTTGACGAGCTTCGCGGGGTGCAGCCGGGCGCCGTGCGGGGTCCAGGTGGAGCCGACGGCTCCGGTGACGTGGACGCGTTCGGCGGTCTCGCGGGCGCCGCGCAGGACGCGGTCGGTCTCGCCGAAGGCGATCTCGACGGAGTGGAAGTCCTTGAGGCGGGCGAGTTGGGCGGGGCTGTGGGCGATCTCGAGGACGCCGCCGTGGTGGATGTCCGCGTCGATGTTCTCGGCGGCGGCGGTTCCGATGACCTCACCGACCGTGTCGTTCATGGCCTTCTGGAGGCGGACGGCGGCGTCGTGGCCGTGGAGTCTCGCGTAGCGGGCGCGGCCCGCGATGCCGTTGTAGAGCCAGCCGCCGTTGCGGCCGGAGGCGCCGTAGCCGCAGAACCTGGCTTCGAGGACGGTGATGTTGAGGAAGGGGACCGCCTTCTTGAGGTAGTACGCCGTCCAGAGTCCGGTGTAGCCGCCGCCGACGATGCAGACGTCGGCGGTGGTGTCACCGGGCAGGGGTTCGCGGGGGGCGGGAGTGCCCTCGTCCGCGTACCAGAACGATATGCCGCCGTTGACGGTACTGACGGTGCTCATGTGTCCCCTGCTTGTCCGTGTGCAGCCGAGTCGCTGAGGGGACGTTACTGCGCTTCCGGGGGTCCCGGCGCGCGGAGGCTTCTAGCCTGGGAGCGTGATCGAGATTCCCGAGGGTTTGGTTGCGTCACAGTCGGAGTTCAACGGCGCGGCGGGACGGTCGTTCATCGCCGGACTTCCGGGGCTGGCCGGGCGGTTCCTGGAGGAGTGGGGGCTGCGGCGGGACGGGCCGGCGCTGTACGGGATGTGTGCGCTGGTGCTGCCGGTGGTGAGGGTGTCGGACGGCCGGCGGGCGGCGTTGAAGCTGCAGGCGGTGGACGAGGAGACGGTGGGCGAGCCGGTCGCGCTGAAGGTCTGGGGCGAGGCGGGCGCCGGGGTGGTGGGACTGCTGGCGCACGACGCCGCCACCGGGGTGATGCTGCTGGAACGGCTGGACGAGCGGCGCCCGTTGACGGGGGTGGCCGACGCGCGGGTGGCGGTACGGGTGCTGGCCGAGTCGCTGGCCCGGCTGGTGGCCGTACCGGCTCCGGAGGGGATGCGGCGGCTGGGGGACGTGGCCGCGCTGATGCTGGAGGAGGCGCCGAGGGCCGTCGGGGCGCTGGCGGACGAGGGGGAGCGGCGGTTGCTGCTGGACTGCGCCGCGGCGGTACGGGAGGTGGCGGGGGAGCCGGGGGACCGGTTGCTGCACTGGGATCTGCACTACGACAACATCCTGGCCGGGTGTGCGGAGGAGGGCCGGGCGGGGGAGTGGATCGCGCTGGATCCGAAACCGTTGGCGGGGGACCCGGGGTTCGAGCTGTTTCCCGCGCTGGACAACCGCTTCGACGCCTCGGAGGTGGTGTGGCGGTTCGACGCGATGACGGGGGTGCTGGGGCTGGACCGGGAGCGGGCGCGTGCCTGGACCTTGGGGCGGGTGCTGCAGAACGGGCTGTGGATTCGCGGCGGGGGGCAGCGGTTGCCGGCAGACCATGTGGAGATCGCCCGGCGGTTGCTGGGGCGCGGGTGAGACGTGGGGGCGCCCCGGGGCGGGTGTCTACGCTGCTCCCATGATTCGTCGAGCTACTGCCGCTGATGTCCCCGCCATCCACGCCATGGTCCGTGAGCTGGCCGATTACGAGAAGGCCCTGGACGAGGCGAACGCCACGGAGGAGCAGCTGCGGGAGGCGCTGTTCGGGGAGCTGCCGGCGGCGTACGCGCATGTCGCGGTGGCGGACGAGGACGGCGAGGTGGTCGGGTTCGCGCTGTGGTTCCTGAACTTCTCGACGTGGCGCGGGGTGCACGGGGTGTACCTGGAGGATCTGTACGTACGTCCGGAGCGGCGTGGCGCCGGGCACGGGAAGGCCCTGCTCGCGGAGCTGGCGCGGATCTGTGTGGAGCGGGGGTACGGGCGTCTGGAGTGGTCGGTGCTGGACTGGAACGCCCCGTCCATCGCGTTCTACGAGTCCTTGGGGGCGCGTCCTCAGGACGGCTGGACGGTGTACCGGCTGACGGACGGGGCGCTGGCCGGGCTCGGGGGGCGCTGAGCCGGGGCGGGGGCCGGGACGAGGGGCCCCGGTCAGGGGATCAGGACGCCCTTGCCCCTCGTGCCGCGGGTCTCGAGTGCGCGGTGGGCGGCGGCCGCTTCGGCGAGCGGGTAGCGCTGGACGACGGCGACGGATGCGGGGCCGAGGCCGGTGAACCGGACGATGCCCAGGGTGTGGTGCGGCCCGTGCCGATCATGGCGGCGGCCGCGGCCGCGTCGAGGAGGTGCACACCCGCTGCGGCGACGGCGATCCTGACCTGGCCGGGGGTGGGTACGGGGTCGGCCGTGCGTTCGTACGTGAGGTTCTCGGCGGGTCCGAAGGCGCGGAGGCGGACGGCGTGCATGGCGGGCTCCCCGGGTGGCGGTGTGGGCCACTCTTCGACCTCAAGGGCGCTTGAGGTCAAGCCCTTCCGGTGCCGCTCTCCCGATCCGGGCGAGTGCCAGGGCGGCTGCCTCGATGCCGCTGTTGAAGGAGACCTCGCTGAGCAGTCCGGGGGCGGCGACCTGGTCGCCCGCGAGGAGGATTCCGTCGCCCCGGTCGATGGCGGGGCGGTCGCGCCAGGTGGTGCCCGGCCTGTCCACGGCGCCGGTGCGGCCGGCCGCGAGGGAGTCGCGGCGCCAGGTGGTGCGGTCGCGCCAGCCGGGGAAGCCGAGGTCGAGGAGCTGCTCGGCGCGGTGGAGGGCTTCGGCACGCGGGGCGTCCGGGGCGAGGGGGATCTGGCCCTGGACGAGCTGTTCGCCCTGCGGGGCGAGGGTGGGGTCCTGGGCGGTGAACCGTTCGATCCAGCCGGGGGCGTCGAGGTCGGAGAGGATGAACGGGTCGCCGCGCCGGGTCCGCACGGCCAGGTCGATCAGGGCGGTCCGGCCGCTGTCCCAGGTCAGGGTGGGGTCGTCGAGCAGCGTGCGGGCGGCGGCGAGGTGGGTGGCGACGATCACCGGCCCGGTGCGGGCGAGGTCCTGGAGTGCTCCGGTGCCGATGCGTTCCGCCGTCTCGATGCGTACGCCGAGGTTCCAGGCGCGGGTGGCCATCCGTTCGACGATCTGGGCCCAGCCGCCGACGGGGTAGCGGGCCTCGGGCGGCAGGGCCGTGGCGCGGCGGAGCCGTTCCTGGACGAAGGCGGCGGAGAGCGAGCCGGGATCGTGGTGGAAGAGCGCCACACCCATGTAGTGCGCGGCCGCGCGGGCGCCGTCCTCGCCCGCCTGCCGACTGGCCCAGCTGTGGAAGTCGGTGTCGACGGGGGCACGGCGGCGGGCGAGACGGAGCAGGGCGAGGGGCGGGGTCCTGCGCAGCGCGCCGTTGCGGCGGAAGAGGAAGCGGGTGCCTTCGAGGGGCGGTACGGAGGCGACCGGCCCCAGGAGGTTGCGCCGTTCGAGCCAGGCCCAGTGGGGCCCGCGGCGGTACAGGGCGTGGGGCCCCTCGTTGGTGAGGTAGGGGCCTTCCGCGGTCCTGGCCCGTCCGCCGAGGGTGTGGTGGGCCTCGTACAGGGTGACGGGGGCCCGGGATTCGGCGGCGGTGACGGCCGCTGCCAGTCCGGCGAGCCCGGCGCCGACGATGTGGATGCGCTGCATGGCTGTGTCTCCTCGCGGTGGGCGCTGTTCTGCAGGGGGGACGGTCGGGCGCGGGTGTTCTGTGACACGGGTCCGGGACGTTGTCAGTGCTGTGCGTCACGATGGGGGGCATGGCAGGGAGAGGCAACACGGGCGGCAGGGGCGGCAGGGGCGCGAAGGACACGGTCGCGGAGGTGCGGCGGCCGGAGGTGAGACTGCCCCCGCTCGTCGCGTACGACGGGGAGGGCCTGGAGGCGGACGGGGATTACGACGGTGTGTGCTTCGAGGAGACGGACCTCGCGGACGCGTCGGGTCCCGGCGCGCGCTTCATGGACTGTGAGCTGCGGGGATGCGCTCTGGACCGTACGGAGCTGGTGCGGGCCCGGTTCATCGACTCGGTGCTGACGGGCGTACGGGGCGTGGGTACGGACCTTGCGGGGGCGTCGCTGCGGGACGTGGAGGTGGTGGACGCCCGGCTGGGTGGGGTGCAGCTGCACGGCGCGGTGCTGGAGCGGGTGCTGATCCGGGGCGGGAAGATCGATTACCTGAATCTGCGCAAGGCACGGCTGAAGGACGTCGTGTTCGAGGGCTGCGTGCTGTCGGAGCCGGACTTCGGGGACGCGCAGCTGGTGCGGGTGGAGTTCCGGGACTGTGTGCTGAAGCGTGCCGACTTCAGTGCCGTCCGGATGGAGTCGGTCGATCTGCGGACGGTGGCCGAGCTCGACATCGCACGGGGGGTGGAGCGGCTGGCGGGTGCGGTGATCAGCCCGTCCCAGCTGATGGAGCTGGCTCCGGCGTTCGCGGCGCAGATCGGGGTGCGGGTGGAGGCCTGACCGAGGACTCCGTGCGGATCAGGCCGGGGCCCGCGAGCCCCGGCACCGCACCTCGCGCAGCCAGGGGTGGTGGAGGGTCCCGCTGTTCCTCCGGCCGGCCCGGACGAAGGACCCCGGGTCTCAGAGGCGGGGGAAGCGGGCCTGGAGGTCCCAGACGACGGGGTTGTCGGCGAGGCCTTCGTGCATGTCGGCCAGGTCGGCGATCAGGTCGTGCAGGAAGTCGCGGGCCTCGCGGCGCAGGAGGGAGTGGCTGAAGGTGAGCGGGGGCTCGTCACCGGGCATCCAGTCGGCTTCGACGTCCACCCAGCCGAAGCGGCGTTCGAAGAGCATCCGGTCGGAGGACTCCGTGAAGTCGAGCTCGGCGTACTGCTGGCGGTGAGAGCGGTTGCCCCGGGGGTCCCGGTCGATCTGCTCGACGATGTCGCAGAGGGCCCAGGCGAAGTCGAGGACGGGGACCCATCCCCAGGCTGTGGATACTTCGCGGTCCGCCTTGGTGTCGGCGAGGTACACGTCGCCGGAGAACAGATCGTGCCGCAGGGCGTGGACGTCCGCGCGGCGGTAGTCGGTCTGCGGGGGGTCCGGGAAGCGCCGGGAGAGGGAGTAGCCGATGTCGAGCACGGTTCGATGGTGTCATGTCCGGTGAGCGGCCCGCGCCGGTCCCGTGAGCGCCCGCGCCCGGGCGGACGGCTCGGCCGGTGGGGCGGTGGCCCGGAGCCGGGCTTCCGCGCTCCGGACCGTGGCACGGCGGACCGGACGAGCGCGGTGCGGGTGAGCGGGGCTCCCGTCGGCGGAGTCCGGCACCCCGTGCGCGTACGTAGGATCGCCGGTGTGGATCAGCGATCAGCGGCACGCCGCACCGTGCCGGGCGCCGCCCTGTTCCTCGCCGTGGTCACCCTGGCCACCACGTGCACGGCGGGCCGCGGGGTGGTGGGCACACCGGGTGCCGCAGGAGTGCGCGATCCCTACTTCCCCCGGCTCGGCAACGGCGGCTACGACGTCACGCACTACGACCTGGCCCTCGACGTCGACGACGGGGCGGGGCAGGTGCGGGGTACGGCGGTGATCACGGCCCGGGCCACCCAGGACCTCAGCGCGTTCAACCTGGACCTCACCGGGCTCGACGTCCGCTCGGCGACCGTCGAGGGCCGGCCGGCCTCCGTGAACAGGGCGGGCGACGAGCTGACACTGCGGCCGGACGGCGAGGTCGCGGACCACCTCCGCAGGGGCAGGACCTTCCGCACGGTCGTCCGCTACTCCGGTGCCCCGCGGACCGTCACCGACGCGGACGGGTCCCGGGAGGGCTGGCTCAGGACGGAGCACGGGGCGGTCGCCCTCGGGGAGCCCGCCGGTTCGCCGGCCTGGTTCCCCGGGAACCACCACCCGGTCGACAAGGCCTCGTACGACGTCCGGATCTCCGTCCCCGAGGGGCGGACCGCCGTCTCGAACGGGGAGCTGGTGTCCCGTCGCACGAAGAGCGGGCGCACGGTCTTCCACTGGCGTACCCGCGAACCCATGGCGAGCTACCTCGCGACCGTCGCGGTCGGCCGCTACACACTGAGGCACGACGTCACCGCGGACGGCCTGCCGGTGGTCACCGCCGTGGACGCACGGGTGGCGGGGTCGAGCGCCGTCGTGCCGGCCCGCATTCCGGAGGTCATGGAGTGGGGGGCGCGGACGTTCGGCCCGTATCCCTTCGCTTCGACGGGGGCGATCGTCGGTCTGCCCGGGGACGCGGGATACGCACTGGAGACCCAGAACCGGCCCTTCTTCCCCGGGCCGCCGGACATGGGCCTGCTGGTCCACGAGTTGGCCCATCAGTGGTTCGGCAACTCCGTCACGCCCGCGAGCTGGCAGGACATGTGGCTCAACGAGGGCTTCGCGACCTACGCGGAGTGGCTCTGGAGCGAGGAGCACGGGGGTGCCACCGTGCGGGAACACTTCGACGAGGCGTACGAGGACGAGGCGAACTGGGCGTTTCCCGCGGGCCGTCCGCCGGGCCCCGCGGACCTGTCCCGGCCCCCGGTGTACGGGCGTGGGGCGATGGTCGTCCACCGGGTCCGGCAGGAGATGGGCGACGACGGGGCCTTCTTCACCCTGGTCCGGGGCTGGCTGACGGCACATCGGCACGGCAACGCCTCGACGGACGATTTCACCGCGTACGCGGAGCGGGAGTCCGGCCTCGATCTCACCGAGCTGTGGGGCACCTGGCTCAACGGCAGGAGCCGGCCCGCCCGAGGCTGACCGGCTCCTGTTCCGCGTGGCTCGCTCCGCGTGGCTCGCTCCGCGCGGGTCGCTCCGCGCGGTTGTGCGACGGAACCGAAAGGGGCGAGACGGGCCCGCGGCGCGACGGGTCGGGGCGCCGTCCGGACGCACGGGAGCCCCCGGCCTGCCGGCCGGGGGCTCCCGTGGGTGAGTCGTCCGCGTCAGAGGTTGACGCCGAAGTCCTGGGCGATGCCGCGCAGGCCCGAGGCGTAGCCCTGGCCGACCGCGCGGAACTTCCACTCGGCGCCGTTGCGGTAGAGCTCGCCGAAGACCATGGCGGTCTCCGTGGCGGCGTCCTCGCTCAGGTCGTAGCGGGCGAGCTCGGTGCCGCCGGCCTGGTTGATGATGCGGATGAACGCGTTGCGGACCTGGCCGAAGTTCTGGCTGCGGGCCTCGGCGTCGTAGATGGAGACCGGGAAGACGATCTTTTCGATGTCCGCCGGGAGGCCGGCCAGGTTGACGTTGATCTGCTCGTCGTCGCCCTCGCCCTGGCCCGTGATGTTGTCACCGGTGTGGACGATGGTCTGGTCCGGCGTCGCCTTGTTGTTGAAGAAGACGAAGTGGCCGTCGGAGTAGACCTTGCCGGCCGTGTTGACCGCGATCGCCGAGGCGTCGAGGTCGAAGTCGGTTCCGGTGGTGGTGCGGACGTCCCAGCCGAGGCCGACCGTGACGGCGGTCAGGCCCGGGGCCTCCTTGGTGAGCGAGACGTTGCCGCCCTTGGACAGGCTTACAGCCATGGGAAGTCCCTTTCCTCGTCGTGTGCGGGCTTCGTGCCATCACGAAAGCTACCGTCACCCGTCATAACGCAGGCAGTGGACCACGAGGTTCCTGCTCGCTTTACTTTCTTTACCGAACTTCTGGTCGAACGATGGCAAAAGAAGGTGACGAACGGGCTGCGGGGCAGGGAACATGGGTGTCATGTCCGGGCCCTATGTCATCCGTGGCTCGGTCTCCCTGCCGGAGGCCGAGCTCATGTGGCGTTTCTCGAGGTCCTCCGGCCCCGGCGGGCAGCACGTCAACACCAGCGACTCCCAGGTGGAGCTCCGGTTCGACCTGGCTGCGACCGAGGTGCTGCCGGAGGTCTGGAAGGCGCGGGCGCTGGAGCGGCTGGAGAGCAGGCTGGTGGGCGGTGTCGTGGCCGTACGCGCCTCGGAGCACCGCTCCCAGTGGCGCAACCGCGAGACGGCCGCCGTGCGACTGGCCGCGCTCCTGGCGGAGGCCACGGCACCGCCGCCGAAGCCGCGCCTCAAGAAGAAGATCCCGCGGGGCATCAACGAGCGCCGGCTGCGGGAGAAGAAGCAGCGCGGCGACACGAAACGCGGCCGCTCCGGCCGCGACTGGTAGCCCGTACGGCCTTCCGACAGCCGACAGACGACAGCCGACAGCCGACAGCCGGCTGTGCGAGCGGCCTCAGAGCGCGCGCACGGGCCGGGCGGGGTTGCCGACGGCGACGACGTCCGCGGGGATGTCCTTGGTGACCACCGCGCCGGCGCCGATGACCGTGTTGTCGCCGATCGTCACTCCGGGGCACACGATGACCCCGCCGCCGAGCCAGACGTTGTCGCCGATGGTGATGGGGCGTGCGGCTTCCAGCTTGTCCCGCCGGGGCTGCGGTTCCAGGGGGTGGGTGGGCGTGAGCAGCTGGACGTTCGGACCGATCTGGCAGTCCTCGCCGATGGTGATCGTCGCGACGTCCAGCGCGGTCAGGTTGTAGTTGACGAAGGTGCGGGCCCCGATGGTGATGTTGCTCCCGTAGTCGACGGCGAGCGGCGGCCGCACCTCCACGCCCTCACCGACGGAGGCGAGGAGCTCGGCGAGGAGCGGCCGGGCCGTCGCGGCGTCCTCGACGTACGCGGCGTGGTACCGGGCGGCCAGCCGCATCGCGTGCTGCTGCCGCCGGGCGATCTCGGGGTCGTCGGCGATGTAGAGGTCACCCGCGAGCATCCGCTCCAGGTTCGTGCGCGGGTCGTCGGCGAAGTGGTCCGTCACCATGCCTGCGAGCGTAACCCCCGGGCCGTGCGGTCGTACGTTCCTCAGCCGAGCCGGCGGTAACGGCCCTTGAAGTACGCCAGTGGTTCGCCGTCCGCGCTGGGCAGCGACGCGGTCAGCACCCGGCCGATCACCAGTGTGTGGTCGCCGGCCAGGACCCGCTGCTCGGTACGGCACTCCAGGGTGGCGAGCGCGCCGCCGACGAGCGGTGCGCCCGTCACCTCTCCGCGTATGTAGGGGACGTCCTCGAACAGCAGCCGGTCGCTGATCCGGTTCTTCATGGCGAAGCGGCTCGCGACGTGCCGCTGGCTCTCCGCCAGTACGGACACCGCCCACAGCGGCTGCTCGGCCAGCAGGTCGTCCATCCGTGAGTCGTTGCGCAGGCTGACCATGACCAGCGGCGGGTCCAGGGAGACGGAGACGAAGGCGGTCGCCGTCATTCCGACGTCCTCGCCCCGCCCGTGCTCGTCGAGCGGCGGCTCCTGGGCGGTGATCAGCACCACGCCCGCGGCCAGGCGGGCCAGGGCGGCGCGGAATTCGTCGTTGCTCACCCCCTCAGCATGGGGGACGGCTTCGGGGCGTGGGGCGGGGGGAGTCTTTCGCAGCACAACGGGCACGCTAGCGCCGGACGTCGCGTGCCCGCATCGGGCCGAGGGACCAGCCCGGTCCTAGGACTCGCGGACCAGGGGCCCGGCGACGGCGTGCGGGAGGATTTGCGAACAGAGAAGAATGCCGGTCCGCAGGGGCAACTGTGGCCTCTTTACCAACTGTTGTGACTTGAGTCACAGAGTGCAATATTTGTTGACCCTGTGTACCGGGTGCACAGCTCACTGTGATTCAGTGAGCGTGACACTGCAATAAGTACGTCGATATGAAACCTGGAGTTGCTGTCGAGGTCTCAGGGAGTGCGAGCAATGGAGGCCGAGTCGGAGCCGTACGTCCGCCTTGCGACGATGCGGCAGTTGCACCAGGCAGTCGCTGACCTCAACACGGCGCGCAGTCTGGCGGACACGCTGCAGACCGTGGCCGACGGCATCGTCACCGGCCTCGGCTACGAACTGGGCTGCGTGAACGTGGTCCGCCCCGACGGCGACCTCGTCGTCGCCGCCTTCGCGGGGAACTCCGCGGCGGAAGCCCTGATCACCGGCCGTGTCGGCTCCCGTGACTCCTGGGAGCGCAGGCTGTCCATGGGCGAGGCCTGGGACGGGCTCCGGTTCATACCGCACACCGAGGGCTGGGTCCTCCTCGACGACGACGTACCGCAGTGGCACACCGAGGGTCCCGAGCCGCGCTTCGAGGACGAGTGGCACCCCCTGGACCGCCTCTACGCCCCCATGTACGCCTCCGGCGGAGGTATGGACCTCCTGGGCGTCCTCTCCGTCGACCGGCCGCGCAACGGCCGCCGGCCCGGAGCCTGGGGCCGGGAAGCTCTGCAGATGTACGCCTCCCAGGCCGCCATTGCGATCAGTAACGCACGGCTTCGAGCAAACATGCAGCGCGCCCTGGTCAGGCTCGAAAGGGAGCAGCAGGCGCTGCGGGCCAGTGAGGAATCCTTCCGCCAGGCCTTCGAGTACGCACCCAGCGGCATGGCCATCGCCGAGATGGGCGGTGACCAGCACGGCAGGCTGCTGCGGACCAATGACGCGCTCTGCCGCCTCCTGGGCCGCCCCGCCTCCGTGCTGCGCCGCTACTCCTTCGCCGATCTCGTGCACCCCGAGGACATCGGGACCCTGCTCCGCACCTCCGCGGAGGGCGGCCGGGCGGAGCTCCGGCTGGGGCGCAGGGACAGCACGTACCTCTGGGTCTCGCTGCGCAATTCCGTCGTCGCGGACACGGCCGACGGCCCGCGCTTCCTGCTCACCCATGTCGAGGACATCGAGGAGCGCAAGCGCAACGAGCTCAATCTCGCGCACCGTGCCTCGCACGACGCGCTCACCGGCCTGCCCAACAGCGCCGAGCTGCGCTCCCGCCTCAGCGCCCGGCTGTGTGAGAGGCCCCACTCCGTCGCCACCACCGCGATCGAGGCACTGGACGCGGCGTACGGGGACGTCGAGGCGTCGGCCGCGCACGGCTATCGCGCGGACGGCTACGAGGCGGAGGTCCCGGGGCTGGGCCCGTACGACCACCACGTGCACGTCGCGGCGCCCGACACGGAGCGCGACGACGGGGCGAAGGGGCTGGCGGTGCTGTTCTGCGACCTTGACGGCTTCAAGTCCATCAACGACCGTTTCGGACATCACACCGGTGACGTGGTTCTCATCGAGGTCGCCAGACGGCTCACCACCTGTGTGCGCGACGGGGACACGGTCGCGCGGCTCGGGGGTGACGAATTCGTCGTCCTCGCGGACGGTCTGGGGGCGGCAGATGCCGCAGATCTGGCCGTACGCTTGCGTAATGCCATTATTCCGCCCATCCGGGTGGACGGCCGGGCCGTCAGGGTCGGGGCGAGTTTCGGTATCGGCTGGGCCGAGTGCGGCATGACCGTGGAAGAGGTCCTGCGCTCCGCCGACCAGCGGATGTACGTGGAGAAGCGGTCCCGGTCGAAGGTTCACCGCCGAGCCGGCTGACGTTTCACGCACCGGCTGTCCCCGTACCCCGCCCGGTTTCCGGGTGGGCCGAGGGCAATTCGACGCCTGCTCCGTTCGGGGTAGGCTCGGCCGGTCGGCGACGGCTGGCGACATGGTGAGGAGTGACCCAGGGATGACGGCCGGAAACAACGGCGCGAGCAAGCCCGAGGACGACGATCCGTTCGGCTACCTGTACGAGGACGGGCGGGCGGCAGGCGCCCAGCCGCCCGGCCAGGGCGGCTACGGCTACCCCGGCCCCGTCGCGCAGCCCGGCGTGCCCAGAACGTCGTACAACCAGGTGCGGACCGTCGGCGAACGCCAGTACGGGCAGGTTCCGCAGCAGCAGGCCTACGGCCAGCAGCCCCCGCCGCAGCAGGGCGGGCAGTACGGCCGGCCGAACGGGCAGTACGCGGCGCCGGAGACCCATCCCGGTGGCGCGCCCACCGGCCCCATGCCGTCGCACGGCGGCGGCCGGGGTGCGGGTTCCGGCCGGGGCGGCCCCAACACCAAGGCGCTGCTGATCGCGGCGGTCGCCGTGGTCGCGGTGGTGCTCATCGGTATCGGTGCCGCGCTGATGACGGGCGACGACTCGGACGAGAAGAGGGGCGAGGCCTCCTCCTCGGCGGGCCCGGCGGGCGAGGTCGAGGAGTCGCCGGAGCCGGAGAAGTCCACCGAGGCGTCCGAGAAGCCCGCCGTCGACCTGCCCAAGCAGGACGCGGCGACGCTGACGCTCGGCGGTTCGGCCGGTCTGGACAACTCGGTGAAGGGCGCGAAGAGCGCGAACGGCCAGTACATCAACCTCAACGAGGTCGGCCGGTCCGCCGCGTGGACGGTCGACGTGCCCCAGAGCGGCCCGTACACGCTCTATGTGACGTACGGCGTGCCCGGCAAGGACGCCAAGACGTCCCTCACGGTCAACGACGAGGAGCCCCGCTCCATCAACATGACAAACTTCGCGCACGCCGCGGAGGGCGACCTGGAGAAGGGCTGGACGACGACGTACGCGTACGTGCAGCTGGACAAGGGGTCGAACACGCTCATGCTGTCGTGCCGCGAGGGCGACCAGTGCGACGCGAACCTCGACCAGCTGTCGCTGAAGTCCGGTCACGTGAAGTCGAACTGACCACGAGCACGCCACCACCGTCCCGGTCCTCGCCCCGTGCGAGCCGGGACGTGGTGTTTTCCCCCGGCCCTGGAGGGCCGGTGACCGCTCAGGCGGCGGAGGCCTGCCGGGCGACGGTGACCCGGGGCAGCAGGTCCGCGTAGGCCGAGCGGTCGAACTCACCGGCCGCCGGGGCCAGCACGGTCGCCGTCGAGAGGGCGACCGCGCGGGCCAGCCGGTCCGGCCAGTCCAGCTCCTCCGCGAGCCCGGACAGCAGTCCGGCGACGGCGGAGTCGCCCGCGCCCGTCGGGTTGCCGCGCACGGTGGACGGCGGTGCGGCCCGCCAGGTGCCGTCCGGGGTGACGGCGAGCAGCCCGTCCGCGCCCAGGGAGGCCACGACGTTGTGGGCGCCCCGGCGGCGGGCGTCACGGGTCGCGCGCAGGGGTTCGCGGGCGCCGGTGAGCTGGGCGAGCTCGTCGGCGTTCGGCTTGACGAGGTCGGGGCGGGCGGCGATGCCGCGGCGCAGCGGTTCGCCGCTGGTGTCCAGGAGTGCCGGTACGCCCGCTGTGCGGGCGAGGCGGATCAGCTCCGCGTACGCGCCGACGTGGATGCCGGGCGGCAGGCTCCCGCAGAGGGCGACCGCGTCGGCTCCGGGGAGCAGATCGGCGTACGTCCGCAGGAAGGCGGCCCACTCGTCGGTGTTGATGTGCGGTCCGGGCTCGTTGAGCTGGGTGGTGTCGCCGGTGGTGCGGTCGACGACGGCCGTGGTGCGGCGGGTGTTCCCGGCCACGGTGACGAGCGCGTCCGTGAGCGGTGCGTCGCCGGGCCGGCGGGGGAGCGCCCTCAGCAGGTCGCGCAGGGCGGCTCCGGTGGCGCCCCCGGCGAAGCCGGTGACCACGGTGTCGTGACCCAGCGCGGAAAGCACCCGGGCAACGTTGACGCCCTTGCCTCCGGGGCGTTCGGACATCTCGCTGATCCGGTGGCTGGTGTGCGGGACGAGGGCGGGGACGGTGTACGTCAGGTCGAGTGCCGTGTTCAGCGTGACGGTCAGTATCACCCGCACCGGCCTCCGGTTCCGTGTCGGTCCTGTGCGCCGTCTCCCGTGGCGCTGCCCGGGTGATCATGCCAAAGGGGTGGCGGCCGTCCCAGACCTCCGGGACAACCGCCGTCTCTTCGTTACGTGTTCACCGGGCGGTCGCCACGCTCATCCGAGGGGTGGCTCGACGATCCACTCGCCCCGGCGCATGACGCCCCTGACCGCGAAGTCCGCGTCCAGGACCACCAGGTCGGCGTCCTTCCCGGGGTCCAGCGAGCCGACCCTGTCGTACAGGCCGAGCAGCCGGGCCGGGTTGGCGGAGATGGACCGCACGACGTCGTCGACGGGGATGCGGTCGACCGTCACCGCCCTGCGGAACGCGGTGTCCAGGGTGAGGGTGGAGCCCGCGATCGAGCCGCCCTCGACCAGGCGGGCGACGCCCTCCTTGACCTCGACGGCGAGCGGGCCGAGCTGGTAGCGGCCGTCACCGACGCCGGCCGCGTCCATGGCGTCGGTGATCAGTGCGACGCGGCCGGCGCCCGCGTGGTGGTAGGCCATCTGCAGGGCTGCGGGGTGCAGATGCGTGCCGTCGTTGATCAGCTCGACGGTGATCCGCTCGTCCTCGAGGAGAGCCGCGATCGGGCCGGGCGCGCGGTGGCCGAGCGGGGGCATCGCGTTGAAGAGGTGCGTGGCGACGGTGGCGCCCGCCCCGATGGCCTCCACGGTCTGCTCGTACGTGGCGTCCGTGTGCCCGATGGCCGCGATGACCCCGTGCTCGGCGAGCAGCCGCACGGACTCGATGCCGCCCGGCAGTTCGGTGGCCAGGGTGACCATCTTCGCCGTGCCGCGTGCCGCGTCGAGCAGCTTGCGGACCTCGGCTGGGTCGGGGTGGCGGAGCAGTCCCTCGCTGTGGGCGCCCTTGCGGCACGGGGCGATGAAGGGCCCCTCGAAGTGGACGCCCGCGATCTCGCCCTGCTCCACCAGCTCGGAGAGCATCCCCGCCTGCCGGGCCAGGAAGTCCATGTCACCGGTGACGGTGGAGGCGACGACGGTCGTGGTGCCGTGCTCGCGGTGCACCCGGGCGCCGGTGAGGACGTCCTCGGCCGTGCCGGTGGCGAAGGAGGCGCCACCGCCGCCGTGGTTGTGCATGTCCACGAAACCGGGGACCACCCAGTGGCCCGAGAGGTCGACGGTCCGGGCGCCCTCCGGCGTGCTGCCGGCGATCCGGGTGCCTTCGACGATCACCCGGCCGTTCTCGACGGTCCCGGTGGGAAGCACCACCCGGGCACCTGCGAGAACCGTGCTGTCTGCGCGTCCGGCCATCAGGCGGATACCTCCGTGGAGAGAAGATCCCAGGCGAGCAGCCCTGCGCCCAGGCATCCGGCGGTGTCCCCGAGGGCCGCCGGGACGATGTGGGGCAGCTTCTGGAACGTGACCCGCTCCTCGACGGCCGCACGCAGTGGTGTGAACAAGGTTTCCCCCGCCTCGGCCAGACCGCCACCGATGATGAGCGTGCGGGGGTCCAGCAGGGTGAGCGCGGTGACCAGCCCGGCGGCGAGCGCGTCGACGGCGTCCGCCCAGACGCGCAGGGCCGCGGGGTCGCCCGACTCCACGGCCTTCGCGCAGTCCGCGGCGTCGGCGCCCGGGTCCCCGGACGCGGCGGCCCAGGCCCGGGACACCGCGGACGCGGAGGCGAGGGTCTCCAGGCAGCCGCGCTGACCGCATCCGCAGTCCGGGCCGTCCGGCCGGACCACGACATGTCCGATCTCGCCCGCGTAGCCGTGGGCTCCGGCCTCGATGCCGCCCGCGATGCCGATGGCGCCGGCGATCCCGGTGCCCAGCGGCACGAACAGGAAGCGGTCGGCTCCCTTGCCGGCGCCGATCCGCCCCTCGGCGAGGCCGCCGGCCCTGACGTCGTGGCCGAGGGCGACGGGTATGCCGCCGAGCCGCTCGCCGATGAGCGTGCGCAGCGGCACGTCGCGCCAGCCCAGGTTGGCGGCGTAGACCGCGATCCCGCGCTCGGCGTCGATGATCCCGGGCACGGCGACCCCGGCGGCGACGGCGCCCTCGCCGAACCGGCCCCTGCCGTACGCCTGGAGCTCCGCGGCGAAGCCGAGGATGGTCTCCACGACGGCGTCGGGACCGCGCTCCCTGCCGGTGGCCCGGCGTGCCTCGTGGAGCAGGGCGCCGTCGGCCCCGACCAGCGCGGCCTTCATTCCTGTGCCGCCCACATCGAGGGCGATGACGTGTCTCACGGAAGACAGTTTCGCCCGCCGACCCCTAAAAGGTCTAGTCCACTATCGAGGTTTGTTGAGCATGCATACAAAACGACCCTGCTAGATTGCCGAATCGATACGGCGGTGGTGTAGACCTCCGCTCCGGTCGTGAGGCAGGATCGCCGGTCACCGAAGGACTGGTGACCGGTAGGAAACGATGTAGGGATGGCTGGGCTGTGCAGCGGCGCTTGGTGGGTCTGACCGCGGCGATAGCCGCACTCGGTATGACGGCGATGCTGTCGGGCTGTGGCACCGACAGCGGTTCGGGGGACGTCACCCTGAAGCTGGTCGCGGCCGACTACGGGACCGACGCGGCCAGCAGCTCCGAGAAGTACTGGAGCGACCTCGCCGGGAAGTTCGAGAAGGCCAACCCCGGCATCAAGGTCGACGTCGCCGTCCACTCCTGGAAGGACGTCGACCGTGACGTCGCGGCCATGGTGAAGGCCGGCGAGGCCCCCGACATCGCGCAGATCGGGGCCTACGCCGATTATGCCAAGGCAGGCAAGCTCTACACCGCCGACGAGACGCTCGCGATCCGCACCGAGTCCAACTTCCTGCCCTCGCTCAGCGACGCGGGCAAGGTGGACGGCAGCCTCTACGGGCTGCCGTTCGTGGCCAGCACCCGGCTCCTCTTCTACAACAAGGGACTGTTCTCCGACGCGGGGATCGACGCCCCGCAGACCTGGGCCGACATCCAGAGCGACGCCGCCGCGCTCAAGGCACGCGAGGTGACGTACCCCTTCGCCCTGCCGCTCGGACCCGAGGAGTCCCAGGCCGAGACCCTGATGTGGATGCTCAGCGGGGGCGGCGGCTACACGGACGACATCGGCAACTACGACATCGACTCCGTGGCCAACGTCCAGACCTTCCGCTGGCTGAAGAACAACCTCGTCGGCAAGGGCCTCACCGGGCCCGTCGCCCCCGGCAAGCTCGACCGGGAGAAGGCGTTCGACGCGTTCGCCAAGGGCGAGGTGGGCATGCTCAACGGCCACCCGACGCTGATGCAGGAAGCCGAGAAGAAGGGCATCGACGTCGGCATGGTGCCCCTGCCCGGGCGCGACGGGCCGACCAAGGGCTCGATGGGCGTGGCCGACTGGATGATGGGCTTCAAGCAGAACGGCCACCGCGAGGAGATCGGCAAGTTCCTCGACTTCGCGTACACGGACGAGAACGTGATGGCCTTCGCCGACCAGTACGACCTGCTCCCCGTGACCGGCAGCGCCTCCCTGGCGATGGAGTCGGACGGGAAGCACGAGGCGCTGCACGACTTCCTGGCGGCGCTGCCGAACTCCACGCTGTACCCGTTCGGCAAGACCTCCTGGGCCCGGGCCAGCGAGTCGATCAAGGAGAAGATCGGCGGCGCCGTCGAGCCGAACGGCAACCCGGAGAGCGTGCTCGCGGAGATCTCGGGGCTGGCGCGGCAGGCGGAGAGCGCGGAGTAGGTTGGTCGGTATGACCGCCGACCCCGCCGCCCCGCTCTCCGACCAGGAACGCGCGGTCCTGGCCGTGGAACGGCGCTCCTGGTCCGGCCCCGGCGCGAAGGAGCGGGCGATACGCGAACAGCTGGGCATCTCGCCGGTCCGCTACTACCAGCTCCTCAACGCCCTCCTCGACGACCGCCGCGCGCTGGCCGAGGACCCGGTGACGGTGAACCGCCTGCGCCGGGTCAGGGACGCGAGGCGGGGCCGCCGCTGAGGCGCCCCGGCGTCCCACGCCCGCCCGGGGTGCGACCCGGGCCCCGGGGTCCGGGACCCCAGCAGGTGCCTCCCGATACGCTCGGGGCATGGGCAATCCGGACCACCCCCTGCCGACCCCGTCCACCCAGGCGGGCCGCGAAGGCCTCGCCGCACTCCTCGCCCGGCCCGGCCGGGCCGTCGTCGCGCTCGACTTCGACGGCACGCTCGCCGACATCGTTCCCGACCCGGAACAGTCCCGCGCCCACCCGGGCGCCGTCCCGGCACTCTCCGCGCTCGCGCCCCGGGTCGCCTCCGTCGCCGTGATCACCGGCCGCCCGGCCGCCCTCGCGGTCCGCTACGGCGGCTTCGCAGGGGTGCCGGGCCTGGATCACCTCGTCGTCCTCGGGCACTACGGCGCCGAACGCTGGGACGCCGTCACCGGCACCGTCGAAGCCCCCGACCCGCACCCCGGCGTCGAGGCCGCCCTGGCGGAGCTCCCCGCGGTGCTGGAGCAGTCCGGGGCGGGCAGCGGCACCTGGATCGAGGAGAAGGGGAGGGCGGTCGCCGTGCACACCCGCCGTGCCTCCGCACCGCAGGCCGCCTTCGACGCCCTGCGCGGCCCGCTCGGGGACCTCGCCGCCCGGCACGGCCTGATCGTGGAACCGGGCCGCCTCGTCCTGGAACTGCGCCCGCCCGGTGTGGACAAGGGGGTGGCGCTCACGGAGTACGTACGCGCGACCGGCGCCGAAGCCGTCCTGTACGCGGGCGACGACCTCGGCGACCTCGCCGCGTACGCCGCGGTGGAGGAGCTCCGCACCGCGGGCACCGCCGGTCTGCTGGTCTGCAGCGGCACCGAGGTGCCCGAACTCGCCGAGCGGGCCGACCTTTTGGTGTCGGGACCGGCAGAGGTGGTGGGCCTGCTGGAGGCCCTCGCCCAGCAGCTGGGCACGTCCTAGGACCACGTCCGGACCGGGCCCCGCCCGGTCCGGACGGGACACCTCAGGCCCGTAGCGCGTCCAGCTGGTCCAGGAACCACCGCTGCGGCGGCAGCGCGGTCGCCGCAGCGGCGAGGCGCTTCGTACGGGCGCCCCGCTCGTCGACGTCCATGGTCAGCGCCTCGTGCAGGGCCGCCGCCGTGGCCGACACGTCGTAGGGATTGACGACGAGCGCGTCCTCGCCCAGCTCCTCGTACGCCCCGGCCTCCCGCGAGAGGACCAGCGCGCAGCCGTCGTCGGAGACGACCGGGACCTCCTTGGCGACGAGGTTCATGCCGTCACGGATCGGATTGACCAGCGCCACGTCCGCCAGCCGGTACGCCGCAAGCGAGCGCGCGAAGTCGTCGTCGACGTGGAGCAGGACCGGGGTCCAGTCCGGCGTGCCGTACTGCTCGTTGATCCCGTCGGCGACCCGTTGGACCTCCGCCGTGTAGTCGCGGTACACCGCGAGGTCCTGCCGGGAGGGATAGGCGAACGCCACGTGCACCACCCGCTCGCGCCACTCCGGGCGCTCCTCCAGCAGCGCCCGGTAGGCGTGCATGCCGCGCACGATGTTCTTGGAGAGCTCCGTGCGGTCCACCCGCACGATCGTCTTCCGCCCGGCGCCCACCTGCCCCCGCAGCGTCTCCATCCGCTCGTCCACGTCCGCCTCGCGCGAGCGGCGGCGCAGGAAGTCCGCGTCGGCGCCCAGCCCGTGCACCCCGACCCGGGTGCGGCCGGTGCCGCCGAGGATCTCCGTACAGCAGCCGATGAACGCGTCCGCCCAGCGCCGGGTCAGGAAGGCCGCCCGGTCGGCGCCCAGGATGCCGCGCAGCAGCTGCTCGCCGATGTCGTCGGGCAGCAGCCGGAAGTAGTCGACGGGCGCCCACGGGGTGTGCGAGAAGTGCCCGATCCGCAGGTCGGGGCGGAGCTCGCGGAGGATGCCCGGGACGAGTGAGAGGTGGTAGTCCTGCACCAGGACCGCCGCGCCGACGCCGGCCTCCTCGGCGAGCGCCTCGGCGAAGGCCCGGTTGTAGGCCTCGAAGGAGGCCCACTGCCGGCGGAACTCCGCGTCGAAGACGGGCTCCACCGGCGTCTGGTAGATCATGTGGTGCACGAACCACAGCACCGAGTTCGCGATGCCGTTGTACGCGTCGGCGTGGACCCCGGCGTCGATGTCGAGCATCCGGACGCCGGGCTCGGAGACGCCGCGCCGGACCGCCTCGCGGTCGCCGTCGCCCAGGGCCGCGCACACCCACAGCTTGTCCTCGACGGCGCTGAGGCCGGACACGAGCCCGCCCCCGCCGCGTTTCGAGTCGAGCGAGCCGTCCTCACGCAGCGCGTACGACACCGGGCCGCGGTTGGAAGCGACGAGGACCTGGGCAGCGTGCTCGGAGACCATGTAACCGAACCTAGCCCGTCCGGGGACCCGCCAAACGTGACGCCGGCCGTCTTGCTACGCCGCGCGGCGGGACGCGTACTCCGCGACCTCCCGCATCGGCGGCCGTTCCTCCGTGTCCACCGCGTGGGTGCGCGGTACGAAGCCGTTCGCGCCCCGCTCGAACTGGGTGAGGGAGGGCCGCACCAGATGCCCACGGGACAGCCGCAGTTGCGCGGTGCGGTAGATCGCCGCGGCCATCCGGCCGAGCGCCTGCCCGTCCTGGTGGCGGTGCTTGCGTACGCCGACGTCGACCTGGGCCAGTGCGTCCAGGCCCACCGTGTGCAGGGCGTCGACGAGCAGACCCAGCTCCACTCCGTAACCGACCGGGAAGGGCAGCCGTTCCAGCAGGGAGCGGCGTACCGCGTACTCGCCGCCGAGCGGCTGGACGAAGCCGGCCAGCTGCGGCCAGTGCAGGTTGAGCAGCGGACGCGCCACCAGCTCGGTGACCCGGCCGCCCTGGCCCGCGGTGTCTCCCAGCGGCCGGTCGTACATGGCCTTGACGAAGTCCACCTCGGGGTCGGTCAGCAGCGGGCCGACGATCCCGGAGACGAAGTCGGCGGAGAAGTCCCTGAGGTCCGCGTCGATGAAGCAGACGATCTCCCCGCCGGTCACCAGCAGTGACCGCCACAGCACCTCGCCCTTGCCCGGGACGGCGGGCAGCGAGGGGAGGATTGCGTCCCGGTGCACGACGCGGGCGCCCGCCCGCCGGGCCACCTCGGCGGTGGCGTCGGTGGAACCGGAGTCGATCACGACCAGCTCGTCGACGAGCCGGACCTTCTCCATGAGCTCGCGCCTGATCTCCGCGACGATCGCGCCGACCGTCGCCTCCTCGTTCAGCGCGGGCAGCACGACACTCACGCTCGCACGGTGCGGATCCCTCGCCCGGGCGGCCGTGAGCCGGTCGAGCGGGCGGTCGGCGGCTGACCAGGAACGCCTGCTCAGCCAGCGTTCCACCTCTTCCAGCACGGTCGATACTCCCTGTATGTGATCCATCTCGCGGTGCGGACGACTATCTCCATCGCCCGGGGCTTCGGTTACAGTCTTGAACAACGCGGATGGCCCTCGCATGTCGGGGTCGGTCCGCGAATAAATGCCCGGATCCATGATCCGGTGCCACAGCGCTCATCCAGAGGGACTGAGGGAACGGCCCGTTGAAGTCCCGGCAACCCTCCTGCCGACCGCGAGGTCACGGTGGGGAAGGTGCCAATTCCGTCTTGTGGCGAAATACGTCGCGAGGAAGATGAGGAGAAAGGGCCTCCGCCATCATGGCCGTGCAGACAGTTGCAACAAACAACAATTCCTCCGCCGTGGACCTCGGTCCCGCCGTAGCGCTTTCCTGCCGCGAATGCAGCGAACGTTTCGAGCTCGGCCCCATTTTCGCCTGTGCGTCCTGTTTCGGGCCGCTCGAGGTGGCGTACGACCTGCCGAGCGGCTCGCCCGAAGAGCTGAAGAAGCGCATCGCCGAAGGCCCGGACAACATCTGGCGCTACGCGCCGCTGCTGCCGGTCCCCTCGGACGTCGCGGACAAGCCCAACATCAACCCCGGCTTCACGAAGCTGGTCAAGGCCGACAACCTCGCCCGTGAGCTGGGCGTCACCGGCGGCCTGTACGTCAAGGACGACTCCGGCAACCCGACGCACTCCTTCAAGGACCGCGTCGTCGCGATCGCCGTCGAGGCCGCCCGCGCCTTCGGATTCACCACCCTCTCCTGCTCCTCCACCGGCAACCTCGCCGGTGCGGTGGGTGCCGCCGCGGCCCGCGCCGGCTTCCGCTCCTGCGTGTTCATCCCGCACGACCTGGAGCAGGGCAAGGTCGTCATGGCCGCGGTGTACGGCGGTGAGCTGGTCGGCATCGAGGGCAATTACGACGACGTCAACCGCTTCTGCTCCGAGCTCATCGGAGACCCGCTCGGCGAGGGCTGGGGCTTCGTCAACGTCAACCTGCGGCCGTACTACGGCGAGGGTTCCAAGACCCTGGCGTACGAGATCTGCGAGCAGCTCGGCTGGCGGCTGCCCGACCAGCTCGTCATCCCGATCGCGTCCGGATCGCAGCTCACGAAGATCGACAAGGGCCTCCAGGAGCTGATCAAGCTCGGCCTGGTCGAGGACAGGCCGTACAAGATCTTCGGCGCGCAGGCCGAGGGCTGCTCCCCGGTCTCCGCCGCCTTCAAGGCCGGCCACGACGTCGTCCGGCCGCAGAAGCCGAACACGATCGCCAAGTCCCTCGCCATCGGGAACCCGGCCGACGGCCCGTACGTCCTGGACATCGCCCGGCGCACCGGCGGTGCCGTGGAGGACGTGAACGACGAGCAGGTCGTCGACGCGATCAAGCTGCTGGCCCGCACCGAGGGCATCTTCGCGGAGACCGCGGGCGGTGTGACGGTCGGCGTGACGCAGAAGCTGATCGAGGCCGGTCTGCTCGACCCGACGCTGACCACCGTCGTCCTGAACACCGGTGACGGGCTGAAGACGCTGGACGCCGTCGCCCCGACGACCGGCGTGGCGGCGACGATCCGGCCCAGCCTGGAGGCGTTCCGCGCCGCGGGCCTCGCCGCCGCCAACTGACCACCCGAGACCGAAGGAAGGCACCCACATGAGCGTCAAGGTCCGTATCCCCACCATTCTCCGCACCTACACGGGCGGTCAGGCCGAGGTCCCGGCGGAGGGCGCGATCCTCTCGGAGGTCATCGAGTCGCTGGAGAAGGACCACCCGGGCATCGCGGCCCGCGTCCTGGACGACCAGGGCAAGCTGCGCCGCTTCGTGAACGTGTACGTCAACGACGACGACGTGCGCTTCGAGGGCGGCCTGGAGGCCGCCACCCCGGACGGCGCCGGCATCTCGATCATTCCGGCCGTCGCCGGAGGCTGACCGCCGGGCGGGCCCGCGCCGGGCCGCTGACGGACGTGGGTCCGGCCGTCGTGTGCGAGGCAGGGGCCCGGGGTCCCGCCGGCTCCGTCGACTCCATCGGCTCCATTGCGTGA
The DNA here is from genome assembly GCF_036345975.1 of Streptomyces clavifer. NCBI lineage: Bacteria > Bacillati > Actinomycetota > Actinomycetes > Kitasatosporales > Streptomycetaceae > Streptomyces > Streptomyces clavifer. Next base: position 4,210,462 of record NZ_CP107793.1, read on the forward strand.
ACATCATTGCCCCCTCCGCGAGAGAAGCGGAGGGGGCAATTCTGCAGGATTGAGCGGGGTACAGTTGGGGAAGCCCCCTCAGCTGCCCGCGCCGCCCGCATATGAGAATGCGCCCGGTCGCGATAAGAAGCAGCCAAAGTGCGTGAACCCCTTGAGGCATAAGTGGCCTTTGTCAGGCCCGACTTGCCCCGGAACATCCACGGTTCCCCCTATCCGGGCATTCGGCCATGCCCAGAATTCTCGTCCGATTGACCTGTTGCAGAGGGCAGTTGGGCGGATACATTCGGCCGCGGTCGACGCGTTCCGGCGCACGCCACCCTCTCCTGTCGGAGGGTGACTTCTGACCCGGGCCCGCGAAGTGCGGACCTGCGCAAGGGCCAGTAATAGGGGAGTAAGGCTATGGCTCAGGGCACCGTCAAGTGGTTCAACGCGGAGAAGGGGTACGGCTTCATCGCGGTCGACGGTGGTGCGGATGTCTTCGTCCACTACAGCGCGATCCAGATGGACGGATACCGCACCCTCGAAGAGGGTCAGCGAGTTGAATTCGAGATCTCGCAGGGCCAGAAGGGGCCGCAGGCGGACATGGTCAAGCTCGCCGTCGGCTGAGCTCGGCGCGGTCGGCCGACGACACCACTCACACACGCAGGGCCCGTACCTCCGAAGAGGGGGACGGGCCCTTCGTGCGTGTGTGCGCCCCTCCCGGTTGTCCACCGACGGAGGGGGACGCTTGCACTCGCAGGGGTCGAGTGCTAATTATTGGCGTTAGCACTCTCCAGGTGAGAGTGACAGAACTTGGACCGGGCCGGTGAGGCCCGCAGGCTCTGTGGGGCAAGGAACCACAGAGCACGCTGGCCGTCCGTCGCGGGCGCCTCTCGGTCCGGAGAAATCCACCCCTGTCCGGGAGGACCACTTCACATGGCCAAGATCATCGCGTTCGACGAGGAGGCACGGCGCGGTCTCGAGCGCGGGATGAACCAGCTCGCCGACGCCGTCAAGGTCACCCTCGGCCCCAAGGGCCGTAACGTCGTCCTCGAGAAGAAGTGGGGCGCGCCCACGATCACCAACGATGGTGTTTCCATCGCCAAGGAGATCGAGCTCGAGGACCCGTACGAGAAGATCGGTGCGGAACTGGTCAAGGAGGTCGCCAAGAAGACGGACGACGTCGCCGGCGACGGTACGACCACCGCAACCGTTCTTGCTCAGGCGCTCGTCCGCGAGGGCCTGCGCAACGTCGCCGCGGGTGCCAACCCGATGGCTCTCAAGCGTGGCATCGAGAAGGCCGTCGAGGCCGTCTCCGCCGCTCTGCTGGAGCAGGCGAAGGACGTGGAGACCAAGGAGCAGATCGCTTCGACGGCCTCCATCTCCGCCGCCGACACCGAGATCGGCGCCAAGATCGCCGAGGCGATGGACAAGGTCGGCAAGGAAGGCGTCATCACCGTCGAGGAGTCCCAGACCTTCGGTCTGGAGCTCGAGCTCACCGAGGGTATGCGCTTCGACAAGGGCTACATCTCGGCGTACTTCGCCACCGACATGGAGCGTATGGAGACGTCGTTCGACGACCCGTACATCCTGATCGTCAACTCCAAGATCAGCAACGTGAAGGACCTCCTTCCGCTGCTCGAGAAGGTCATGCAGTCGGGCAAGCCCCTGCTGATCATCGCGGAGGACGTCGAGGGCGAGGCTCTGTCGACGCTGGTCGTCAACAAGATCCGTGGCACCTTCAAGTCCGTGGCCGTCAAGGCTCCGGGCTTCGGTGACCGCCGCAAGGCCATGCTCGGCGACATCGCCATCCTCACCGGTGGCACCGTCATCTCCGAGGAGGTCGGTCTCAAGCTGGAGAACGCCGGCGTCGACCTGCTCGGCACCGCCCGCAAGGTCGTCATCACCAAGGACGAGACGACCATCGTCGACGGTGGCGGCGACAGCGACCAGGTTCAGGGCCGCGTCAAGCAGATCCGTGCCGAGATCGAGAACTCCGACTCGGACTACGACCGCGAGAAGCTCCAGGAGCGCCTCGCGAAGCTGGCCGGCGGCGTGGCCGTCATCAAGGCCGGCGCCGCCACCGAGGTGGAGCTGAAGGAGCGCAAGCACCGCATCGAGGACGCGGTGCGCAACGCCAAGGCCGCCGTCGAGGAGGGCATCGTCGCCGGTGGTGGCGTGGCTCTGCTCCAGGCCTCGGCCGTCTTCGAGAAGCTCGACCTGACCGGTGACGAGGCCACGGGCGCCAACGCCGTGAAGCTCGCGCTGGAGGCTCCGCTCAAGCAGATCGCCGTCAACGGCGGTCTCGAGGGTGGCGTCATCGTCGAGAAGGTGCGCAACCTGCCGATCGGTCACGGCCTGAACGCCGCGACCGGCGAGTACGTCGACATGATCGCCGAGGGCATCATCGACCCGGCGAAGGTCACGCGCTCCGCTCTGCAGAACGCCGCGTCCATCGCCGCGCTCTTCCTCACGACCGAGGCCGTCATCGCCGACAAGCCGGAGAAGGCCTCCGCGGCCGCTCCGGGCGGCATGCCGGGCGGGGACATGGACTTCTGATCCCTCGGGACCAGTAGCTCCACGCAGTACCTGTACGACGCCGGCCCCCGGGATTCGTCCCGGGGGCCGGCGTCGTACCCGCAGTGCGCCGTCCCCCGTGGCCGCCGTTTCCGTCGCGCCGTTCAACGGCGGCCACGGGGCCTCCCGGCGCGCCGTGGCGGCCGTGTCGTGCCCGCTGTCACCCGGGGGAACGGGCCGCGCGGATACACGGTCGGCCCGTCGCCGCGTACCGGACGCCGCGGACACGGCGAAGCTCCACGGGCAGGTGCGAGAGGGGTGCCCCCACTCGCACCTGCCGGATACTGGTGGCCCCTTGCACCCGTCCAGAAGGAGCACACCGGTGACCACCGACTCCCGTACCGGGCCGCCCGGTGCAGGCGGCGAGCGCGAGACCCTGCGGGCCTTCCTCGACTACCACCGCGCGACCCTGGCCATGAAGTGCGAGGGGCTGGACGACGAGGAGCTGCGGCAGCGGTCGATGCCCCCGTCCACGCTGACACTGCTCGGACTGGTGCGTCACATGGCCGAGGTGGAACGGGCCTGGTTCCGCCGTGTGTTCGAGGACAACGCGGCGCCGATGGTCTGGTCCGACCGGATCGACTTCCAGGCCGCCTACGACGCGAGCGCCTCGACCAGGGAGGAGGCGTTCGGAGCCTGGGAGGCCGAGGTGGAGAACTCGCGCCGCGTCGAGCGGGAGGCCGAGTCCCTCGACGTGCTGGGTCTCCAGCCGCGCTGGGAGGCGGAGGTGTCGCTGCGGATGGTGATGGTGCACGTGCTCCTGGAGTACGGCCGCCACAACGGACACGCGGACTTCCTGCGCGAGGGCGTCGACGGGACGGTGGGGGCCTGAGGTCCGACGACTTCGGCGCGTGGCCGGTGAAGGACCGGTTCGGCATCAGCGGCGTCCACTTCAAGGGGTGACGGATCGCTGCCGCCGTGGTGCGCCGCCGCCGGATCCGGCGGCGGCGCACCACGTGGGTCAGGGGCGGTCGATGCCGCCCCGCGCGATGACGTCGGCGTACCAGCGGGCGCTGTCCTTCGGGGTGCGGCGCTGGGACGCGAAGTCCACGTGGACGATGCCGAACCGCTTGCCGTAGCCGTACGCCCACTCGAAGTTGTCCAGGAGCGACCACAGGAAGTACCCGCGCACGTCCACGCCGTCCCCGATCGCGCGGTGCACGGCGGACAGGTGCGCGTCCAGGTACGCGACCCGTTCCGGGTCGTGGACCTGGCCGGAGGGGTCGGCGTAGTCGTCGTACGCGGCGCCGTTCTCGGTGACCATGAGCGGCAGGCCGGGGAGGTCGTCGCGGAGCCGGGTGAGGAGTTCGTACAGCCCGTCCGCGTCCACCGGCCAGTCCATCGCGGTCCGGGGCCCGTCCGCCGGGGTGAACGCCACGTGCTTCTCGGCGCCCGCCCACGGGGACGGGGACTCCGACGCGCCGGCGGAGACGACGCTGGGGGAGTAGTAGTTGATGCCGAGGGAGTCGAGCGGCGCGGAGACGACCTCCAGGTCACCGTCCCGGACGAAGGACCAGTCGGTCACCGCGGCCGTGTCCTGCACCAGGTCCTGCGGCAGCCGCCCGTGGAAGACGGGGTCCAGGAAGAGGCGGTTGGCGACGGCGTCGATCCGGCGGACCGCGTCGTGGTCCGCCGGGGTGTCGGCCAGCGGGCGCAGGGCGTGCAGGTTCAGCGTCAGCGACACCTCGGCGGAGGCCGGCAGCAGGCTCCGCAGGACACCGGTCGCGCTGCCGTGCGCCAGGTTGAGGTGGTGGGCCGCGCGCAGGGCGGCGACGTCGCTCGTACGGCCGGGGGCGTGGACCCCGTTGCCGTACCCGAGGAAGGCCGCGCACCAGGGCTCGTTGAGCGTCGTCCAGGTGGCCACCCGGTCGCCGAGGGCCCGGGCCACGAGTCCGGCGTAATCGGCGAACCGCTGTGCCGTGTCACGCTCGGGCCAGCCGCCCGCGTCCTCCAGCTCCTGCGGCAGGTCCCAGTGGTAGAGCGTCGCGACGGGCCGGATGCCGGCGGCCAGCAGTTCGTCGACGAGCCGCCGGTAGAAGTCGAGACCGTGCTCGACGGCGGGGCCCCGGCCGGTCGGCTGGACCCGCGGCCAGGACACCGAGAAGCGGTAGTCGGTGACGCCGAGGTCCTTCATCAGCGCCACGTCCTGCGGCATCCGGTGCAGGTGATCGGCGGCGATGTCACCGGTGTCGCCGTTGCGGACCTTGCCGGGGATCCTGCTGAAAGTGTCCCAGATGGACTCGGTGCGGCCGCCCTCGGTGGCCGCTCCCTCGATCTGATAGGCGGCGGTGGCCGTCCCCCAGCGGAATCCGGTGGGGAACCGCAGCCCCGCCACGGTGTCGGGGCGGGCGTCGACAGCGGTCATGAGACAGGCACTCCAGGAGGTGAGTCGGTGCGTGTGGGGGTGGTGGGGGAGGCTCAGCCCTTGACGGCTCCCTGCATGATGCCGCCGACGATCTGCCGGCCGAGGAGGCCGAAGACCAGCAGGACGGGGAGCGTGCCGAGCAGCGTGCCGGCCATGATCACGGACTGGTCGTGGACGTATCCGCCGCCGAGCTGCCGCAGGGCGACCTGCACGGTCGGCTCCTGCGAGGACAGCGCGATGATCGGCCAGAAGAAGTCGTTCCACGCGGTCATGAAGGTGAGCATGCCGAGCACCGCCATACCGGGCCGGGCGACGGGGACGACGATGGACCAGAAGATGCGTGCGGTGGACGCGCCGTCGACGCGGGCCGCCTCGATCAGTTCGTCGGGCAGTGACTGCACCAGGTACTGGCGCATGAAGAACACCCCGAAGGCCGACACCAGGCCGGGCAGGATCACGGCCTGCAGCTGGTTCACCCACTGGAGCTCCGCGATGAGCATGAACAGCGGGATGACCCCGAGCTGCGGCGGGATCATCATCGTGCCGATGGTCAGGGTGAGCAGGGCGCCGCGGCCCTTGAAGCGCAGTTTGGCGAAGGCGAATCCGGCCAGGGTGCAGCACAGCACGGTGCCGACGGTGATGGAGCCGGACACGATGAACGAGTTCAGCAGCGCCTTGCCGATCGCGGCCTCCTCCAGCACCGCGCCGAAGTTCTTGATGAGGTTCGGGCCGGGCAGCAGGCTGGGCGGCACCTTCGCGAGGTCGGCGTTGGAGCGGCTGGCCGCGACGATCGTCCAGTAGAAGGGGAACGCCGAGATCAGCAGGGCGAAGCCGAGGATCAGGTAGGAGAGCCAGCCGCCGTGCATGCCCCGTGCTCCCCGCGGCTTACCGCGCCGGCCGCGCGGGGTCGTGGGCGGTACGATCTCTGGCGCGGTCGGCTGTGCGGCGAGCGTGGTCATCGGCCGGCCTCCTTACGGGCACGGCGGCGCGCGACGAGGGCGTTGGCCCCGACGAGCACCACGATCAGGACGAACATCACCCAGGCGATGGCGGCCGCCCGGCCCAGGTGGAAGAAGCCCCAGCCCTGCTCGTACATGTACAGGCCGAGGGTCTGGTACTGGTGCGAGATGCCGCCGGAGATGGACCCCTCGAAGAGCAGGGGCTCCCCGAAGAGCTGGGTGGCGCCGATCGTCGACACGATCACCGTGAAGACGATGGTGGGCCGCAGGCCGGGCAGCGTGACGTGGATGAACTGGCGCCAGCGGGACGCCCCGTCCATCTCGGCGGCCTCGTAGAGCTCGCCCGGGATGGACTGCATGCCCGCGAGGTAGATCAGCGCGTTGTAGCCGGTCCAGCGCCAGACGACGATGGTGGAGACGGCGATCTGCGACGCGACCGTGCCGGTCTGCCAGTCCACGGGACTGAGCCCGACCAGCCCCAGCGCGTAGTTGATCAGACCGAAATCGCGGCCGAAGAGCTGGGCGAACACCAGCGTCGCGGCGGCCACCGAGGTGGCGTACGGGAGCAGGATCGCCGTCCGGATGAAGGTGCGGCCGCGCAGTTTGTAGTTGAGCAGGTGCGCCAGGCCCAGCGCCATCGCGAGCTGCGGCACGGTGGACAGCACGCCGATGGTGAACGTGTTGCGCAGCGAGGTCCAGAAGTACTCGTCGGTGAACAGCGCCGTGTAGTTGGCGATGCCGCGCCACTCCATGTCGCCGCTCGTCTGGAGCTCGACCCGGTAGAGCGAGACGAACGCCGTGTAGAGCAGCGGGAAGAGGCCGAAGGCGGCGAAGAGGGTGAGGAAGGGCACGATGTAGGCGTACGGCGACAGCTTCTGCCACGTGCGCCGGAGGGAGGCGGCCCGACCGTCGTCGGAGCCGGTTCCGGGCGCCCGGGGCGCGGCCTTCGCGGTGGCGGTGAGGGTCACGGTGCGGCCCTTCGGGGAGTTGCGGACGGGGGAGTGGGGCGGCCGGGAGGCGTGACGGGGCCGGGGGCCGGCCCGCCGCGGCAGTGCGGCGGACCGGCCCCGGTGGGGCGGCGGGCCCGGCGTCGGTGCTGATCGACGCGTGGCCGGCGAGCGGCTGACTCGGCGTGCGGTGCTCACCGGCCGGCGGATGACGGGCGGCGGCCCGGCGTCGCACGGGTGGCGGACGGGTGTCCCGGCCCGGGCGTCCGGTGCGCATCGACCGTGGCACCGGGCCGTGGCGCCGGCATCCGGTGCCCAGCGACCGCCGGCACCGGGCGCCGTGGCCCGGGAAGGGGAATGACCGGGTGTCAGCCGATCACGTTGGCCACGCCCTTCTTCGCCGTCTCCCACGCCTTGTCCGAGGAGGTGCCCTTGCGCTCCACCTCGCTCAACGCGTTGGTCAGCTGCTGGGCGACGTTCTGGTCGTGCACACCGAGCACCTGGACCGGGGACTCCTTGGCCGCGTCACCGAAGATCTGGCCGATGGGCGCGTCGGAGAAGTACGGGTCCTTGGCGTCGGCGACCTGTGCGATCGCGCCCGTCGAGGACGGGAAGTTGCCCTGCTTCTTGAAGAGCTTGGCCTGCTGCTCGGGGGCGGTGAGCCACTTGATCAGCTCGTACGCCTCCTTCTTGTGCTCGGCCGCGCGCGGGACCGAGAGGTAGGAGCCGCCCCAGTTGCCCGCGCCGCCGGGCAGCTTGGCGATGTCCCACTTGCCCTTGCCCGCGTCACCGGCCTGACCCTTGACGTAGCCGAGCATCCACGCGGGGCACGGGATGGTGGCGAAGGAACCGGCGGCGAAGGCCTGGTTCCACTGCGGCGACCACTGGTCGAGCTTGGCGCTCAGCCCGGCCTCGGCCGCCTCGACCGAGGTGTCCCAGGCGTGCTTGACCGCCGGGTTCTTCTCGTAGATCAGCTCACCGGAGGCGTCGTAGTACCGCTCCTTCTCCTGGCCGATCATGATTCCGTAGAGGCTGCCGACACTGTCCAGCCAGGCGCTCTTGGCGGGGGCCTTCTTCTTGTACTGCTTGCCGAGCTCCAGGTAGCCCTCCCACGTGGACCACTTCTGGGCGAGCTCCGCGCGGTCGGTGGGCAGCCCCGCCTGCTCGAACAGGTCGGTGCGGTAGCACATCGCCTCCGGCCCGACGTCGGTGCCGAGACCGAGGACCTTGCCGTCCTTCGTGGTCGCGGCCGACCACTTGGCGTCGGCGAACTGGTCCTTGAGCTTGTCGGCGCCGTATTCCTTCAGGTCCTGGAACTTGTCGGCCTGCAGCTGGGTGACCGACGCGATGCGGCCCACCTCGACGCCCTGCACATCGGCGAGCCCGCCGCCGCCGGCCAGCCGGGTCTGGAGCGACTTCCAGTAGTCGGCCTCGTCCTCGGTGTCGGTCTGCTTGATGGTCACGCCGGGGTTGAGCTTCTCGTACTCCGCGTACAGCCCGGCCTCCTTGTAGCCGAAGGATCCGAAGAGGTCGACGGTCAGCGTGACGTCCCCGCCGGCACTGTCGGAGGAGTCCGAGGTGCCGGATCCACAGGCGGCGAGGAGCGTTCCGGCGAGGACGACCGCGCCGATGCGGACGGTGGCTCTCTTGGCGGCTCGGGCGATGGGCATGGGAAGCCTCCCTTGGCTTCGGGATGAACCGAGCGCTTGAGAGCGCTCTCAAAACCTGCGTCTGGAGCGTCCCCCAGGGCCCACTCCCCGTCAAGACTCGAACACATAACGGCTTTGCGTTGAGTCCAACTACCGTGTGTGTCACTTCTATTGACACTGACGTTTCAGAAGTTTTACGTTCCTTGGCAATTGAGAGCGCTCTCGAAGGTGCTCCGACCCCCCCATGACGAGGTGCTGCCATGCAAGCCTCCCTCTCCAGACCAGCAGCGGCGACGGTCCTGGCCATCGCCCTGGCCGCCGTGGGCCTGGGCCCTGCCGCATCCCCGGCGGCAGCCGCCACCATCCCCGCAGGATCAGGCAGCTACACCGACAGCCGTCCCGCCGGTACCTCCGGTCCCACCACCAACACGGGCGCCCCCGTCACGCCCAAGCTCACGGCCGCGGCGAAGGACAAGCCGGTGCCCACGAACGACTGGTGGTCCTCGCTCGCCTACCAGCGCTACGGCGACAACCCGTACTCCACCCCGATGTACGGGCATCCGCTGACCTATCAGGCGACCTCCGGCGGACTGGAGGTCGGCTACCCGACGACCCCCGCGGTCGTCGGTGACGGCCGGCAGTACGAGTACGCCCACAAGGCCGACCTCACCGTCGGCCTCAACGGCCTGAACAGCCCGGACACCAAGGCCGACGCCTGGTCCGACTGGACGGTCACCCCGTACTGGTCCGACGGCACCCGCACCCTGCGCACGACCATCGGGCACGGCATGCCCTTCGTGTACGCCAAGGGCTCCGGCGGCGACGCGCGGATCACCACGGCCGGCACCCCCACCGTCTTCGCGGACAACGGCAACGTCCTCGGCATCACGGTCGCGGGCCACCACTACGCCCTGTTCGCCCCGACCGGCAGCGACTGGAACGTCTCCGGCACGGCGATCACCGCCGGGCTCGGCGGCAAGGACTACTTCTCGCTGGCCGTGCTGCCGTCCACGGACGCGCTCGCGACCTACCGCAAGTACGCCTTCAGCTTCGTCACCGGATCCAAGGTGACCTGGGAGTCCACCGGCGGCACGGTCAAGGCGACCTACGCTCTGACCACGGAGGCCAAGGAGGGCACCGAGCGGGGCACGCTCCAGGCGCTGTACCGCCACCAGTGGCTGCACACCACCGACGCGCTGACGCCGTACACGTACGTCTCCCCGCGCGGCACGATGAAGGTCCGGGAGTCCGCTTCCTTCACCACCAGCCAGAAGAACCAGGGCGTGCTGCCCGCCCTGCCCGCCTCCGGCGGGGTCGACAAGGCGCGGCTGACCGGATATCTGAACGAGGTGGCGAACGCCTCCGACCCGTTCTCCGGGGCGAGTGACACGTACTGGACCGGCAAGGCGCTCGGCCGTCTCGCCCAGCTGGTGCCCGTCGCCGACCAGATCGGCCAGACCGGCATCCGGGACAAGCTGCTCGGCCTGATGAAGGGCCGCCTCCAGGAGTGGTTCACGGCGGGCGGCGCGAGCGAGTTCAGCTACGACAAGGACTGGAAGACGCTGACCGGCTACCCGGCCTCGTACGGCAGCGACACCGAGCTCAACGACCACCACTTCCACTACAGCTACTACGTGTACGCGGCGGCGATCGTCGCCCAGTACGACCAGGCGTGGGCCGCCGACTCCGCCTGGGGCACCATGGTCAAGACCCTGGTGAGGGACACCGCCAACCCCAGCCGCACGGACACCGCGTACCCCTTCCTGCGCGGCTTCGACGTGTACGCGGGCCACAGCTGGGCCTCCGGCCACCAGGGCTTCGCGGCCGGCAACAACCAGGAGTCCTCGTCGGAGTCCATCAACCTGAGCGCGGGTCTCGTCCTGTGGGGCGCCGCGACCGGTGACACCACACTGCGCGACCTCGGCAGCTACCTGCTGACCACCGAGTCGGAAGCGATCACGCAGTACTGGTTCGACGCCGACCAGCAGGTCTTCCCGGGCTCCTTCGGGCACGACACGGTCGGCATGGTCTGGGGCAGCGGCGGCGCGTACTCCACCTGGTGGACCGCGAACCCGGAGGAGATCCACGGCATCAACGTCCTTCCGGTGACCGGCGGTTCACTTCACCTGGCCCGCGAGAAGGCCGCCATCAAGCGGAACCTCGCCGAGCTGGTGCGGGAGAACGGCGGACCGGCCGTCGAGTGGCGCGACCTCCTGTGGGAGTTCGAGTCACTGGCCGATCCGGCGGCCGCCAAGACCAAGTGGGACGCGGGCAACGGCGGCTACACCCCGGAGCAGGGTGAGTCCAAGGCGCACACCTACCACTGGATCGCCACGCTCGACAGCCTGGGCGCGCCCGACATGACCGTCAGCGGGAACATCCCGACGTCGGCCGTCTTCACCAAGAACGGCGTCCGCACGTACAGCGCCCACAACCACGGATCCACCGCCCGCACCGTCACCTTCTCCGACGGGGCGACCCTCTCCGTGCCGGCCCGCTCCACGGCCACCGGTACGGGGACCGGCGGCGGCGACCCCGACCCCGAGGAGCCGGGTCCGTCCACCGGGAACACCTTCCGGCTGAAGTCCGGTGGCACCCTCACCACCGCCACGGACGGCGCGGCGGGAGCCGACACCCTGGCCTCGGCCGACGGTGTCAACCGGGACGGCACGCCGTACAGGGCAACGGTCTACGAGATCAAGAAGGTCGACGGGACACTCGCCGCGGGGGCGTCCACCGCCTTCCGCCTGCGGGTCGACGCGGGCACGAAGGTGGGCCTCGCCCCGCAGGTCAGGGTCAGCTACGACCTGACCGGTGACGGCACCTTCGACCGGACCGAGACCTACCGCTACTTCGCGACCGACCCGGTCACGGGGTGGGAGGAGTACACCCAGGCGGTGGGCACCTCGGCGGTGACCGGAAGTCTCGGCAACCTCAAGGGCGGGACGGTCCGCCTGGAGATCTGGAACGCGCTGGGCAACGGCACGTCCCAGGTGCAGACCGGGACGGACGCGGCGGTCGTGAAGATCCCGTACGTCTGATCCTGAACGCGCACCTCCGGACACCCCTTCGTGCGGCGGGTCCCGGGCCTCTCAGGCCGAGGCCCGCCGTACGAGCGTCGTCGGGGTGATCACCGAGTCCGGCCGGCCGGCCCCCGTACGGTCCTTCTCCAGGCCGCGCAGCAGCAGCCGGGCCATCAGCCGGCCCTGGCCCTCGATCTCCTGCCGGACGGTGGTCAGCGGCGGATCGGTGGCCTCGGCCACCGTGTCCATGTCGTCGAATCCCACCAGGGCTACCTGCTCCGGCACCGGGATCCCGCGCTCCCGCAGCACCCGTAGGGCACCCGACGCCATCAGGTCGTTGGCCGCGAACACCGCGTCCAGATCGGGGCGCCGGTCCAGCAGCTCCGCCATCGCCCGGGCCCCGCTCTCCACGGTGAACGCACCCTCGGCGATCAGCGTCGGGTCCGTCTCCACCAGGATGTCCCGGTAGCCGTCGAGCCGGTCCACGGCCGACGTCTGGTCGGGCGGCCCCCCGATGTACGCGATCCGCTCCCGCCCCAGCCCCCGCAAGTACTGCACGGCGGCCCTGGCCCCGCCCCGGTTGTCGGCGTCCACGTACTGCACGGCCTGTTCCCCGGGGCCCGCGGTCCAGCTCGGCCTGCCTCCGTAGACCGTCGGGACCCCGGCCCGCCGGGTGATCGAGGGCAGCGGGTCGTCGGTGTGCAGCGAGAAGGCGAGGGCTCCGTCGACATGGCCGCCGGACAAGTAGCGGGCGATCCGGTCGAAGTCGGCGGGCCCTTCCACGATCAGCAGCACCAGCTGGGTGTCGTGGGCGGCCAGCTCCTTGCTGATGCCCCGGAGCTGCAGGGAGAAGAACGGGTCCGAGAAGATCCGGATCTCCGGCTCCGCGATGACCACGGCGACGGCTCCGGTCCGCCGGGTGACCAGCGTCCGGGCGGCGTGGTTCGGGATGTACTGGAGCTCCTCGACCGCCTGGCGCACCCTGTCCACCAGCGGCTTCCGGACCCCGTCACCTCCGTTGACCACCCGGGACGCGGTGGCCCGCGAGACCCCTGCCCGCGCCGCGACGGCTTCCAGGGTGGGCCGGGACCCGGGGTGCTGCTCAGGCAAGGCGGGCGCTCCTCGTTGCGGGGCGGCGGCACGATGCGTGCGAGGCGCCGCCGGGTCGCGTACAGCGTAACGCCGAGGCCCGGCGTCCGCTTGAGAGCGCTTCCAAGCAGCTGCGGCACGGGCTTGTGGGCCGGGCCGCCTCCCGCCGGACATTCTCTGTCATGCCCCTGGCGGAACGATCGATCCGCCTTCACAATCGAGGAGGAGCGAGTGGGAGCGCTCCCATGTCTGTCTGTCTGTTCCGTGCTCCTCCCGTGTCTCTCCCGTCCCGCGCCCGTGTCTCCGGCGTCCCCGAGCCCGGCGCGCCCGACCTCGGCTCCCACGTCACCCGCACCCAGTCGACGAAAGGCCCTCCCGGTGAATGCCTCACCACTCTCCGCGCGGCCCGCGCCCGCCCGCCCCCGGCACGGGCGGCGCGTGTTCGGGATGTCCGCCGCCGCCTTACTGTTCGCCGCGGCACTGGCGGTGCCCGGCACGGCCGGTGCCGAGGAAGCCGATCCCGGTCCCGAGCAGATCAGCAACGGGGACTTCACCGCCGGCACCGCTCCCTGGTGGTGGACGGCCAACACGTCCGGTGCCGTGTCCGAGGGCCGGCTCTGCGCCGCCGTCCCGGCCGGGACGACCAATCCGTGGGACGTCATCATCGGCCAGAACGACATCCCGATCGTCGCGGGTGAGAGCTACTCGCTCAGCTACACGGCCACGTCGACCGTGCCCCTCACCGTCCAGACCCGGGTCCAGGAGGCCACCGCCCCGTACACCCCGGAGCTCGCCACCGCCGATCCGGTCGGGCCGGAACCCGTGACGGTCACCCACTTCTTCACCGCCGCGGCCGACCGTCCGAACGCCCAGGTCGCCCTGCAGATCGGCGGCGGCGACAGCGCGACCACCTTCTGCCTCGACGACGTGTCGCTGCGCGGCGGTGCCGAGCCGCCCGTGTACGAGCCGGACACCGGGTCGCCGGTCCGCGTCAACCAGGTCGGATATCTGCCCCACGGCCCCAAGAAGGGCACGGTGGTCACCGATGCCGAGGCGCCGCTCGCCTGGTCCGTGAAGACCGCCGACGGCGCGACGGCCGCCACCGGCACGACCGTCCCGCAGGGGGAGGACCCGAGCTCCCGTCTGCGGGTCCACACCTTCGACTTCAGTGCGCTCACCACGGCCGGCGACGGCTACACCGTCGAGATCGACGGCCACACCAGTGAGCCGTTCTCGCTGCGCGCCGACCTGTACGACGGCCTGCGCTCCGACGCGCTGGCGTACTTCTACCACAACCGCAGCGGCACCCCCATCGACGCGGACCTCGTCGGCGACGCCTACGCGCGCCCGGCCGGACACATCGGGGTGGCGCCCAACAAGGGGGACAAGGACGTCCCCTGCCAGCCCGGTGTCTGTGACTACCGGCTGGACGTGTCGGGCGGCTGGTACGACGCGGGCGACCACGGGAAGTACGTGGTCAACGGCGGTATCTCGGTGGCCCAGCTGATGGCCACGTACGAGCGGACCCTGACCGCCGAGGACGCCGAGTCCGCGGAGCTCGGGGACGGCGCGCTGCGGGTGCCCGAGCGGGGCAACGCCGTCCCGGACATCCTCGACGAGGCGCGCTGGGAGATGGAGTTCCTGATGCGGATGCAGGTCCCCGCCGGTGAGCCGTTGGCCGGGATGGCCCACCACAAGATGCACGACGCCGCGTGGACGGGTCTGCCGCTGGCCCCGCACCTCGACCCCCAGCAGCGTGAGCTGCACCCGCCCTCGACGGCCGCCACGCTCAACCTGGCCGCCGCGGCCGCCCAGTGCGCCCGCCTCTACGCCCCGTACGACGCGGACTTCGCGGACCAGTGCCTGGAGGCCGCCCGGACCGCCTGGGCCGCGGCCGAGGCGCACCCGGACGTCCTGGCCGACCCGAACGACGGCACGGGCGGCGGCGCGTACAGCGACGGCGACGTCTCGGACGAGTTCTACTGGGCCGCATCGGAGCTGTTCACCACGACGGGGGAGGCCGCGTTCCGCCAGGCCGTGCTCTCCTCACCGCTGCACGGCGACACCGACGCGGTGTTCCCGGCCGGCGGCGGCATCTCCTGGGGCTCCACCGGCGGACTGGGCGTGCTCACGCTGGCCACCGTGCCGAACGCGCTGACGCCCGCACAGCTTGGTGAGGTCCGCTCCGTCGTCACCACGGCCGCCGACCGCTACGCGAGCCAGTCCCGCGCACAGGTGTACGGGCTCCCGTACGCACCCAAGGACGAGGACTACGTCTGGGGTTCCAACAGCCAGGTCCTGAACAACATGATCGTGCTGGCCACGGCCCACGACCTGACCGGCGAGGCCGCGTACCAGGACGCGGTGCTGAGCGGTGCCGACTACCTCCTCGGCCGCAACCCCCTCAACCAGTCGTACGTCACCGGCTACGGCGAACGGGACTCCCGCAACCAGCACCACCGCTTCTGGGCGCACCAGAACGACCCGGACCTCCCCCACCCGCCGGCCGGCTCGATCGCGGGCGGCCCCAACCTCACGGCCGTCGCCTCCGGTGACCCGGTCGCCGTGGAGAAGCTGGGCGGCTGCGCCCCCGCGATGTGCTACCTCGACGACATCGGCTCCTGGGCCACCAACGAGGTCACCATCAACTGGAACGCGCCGCTCGCCTTCATCGCCTCCTATCTGGACGACGCGGGCGACGGACGGCGGAACGCGTCGCGCGGCTGCGAGGTCACCTACACCTCGCATCCCTGGAGCAGCGGCTCGACGGTCACGGTGAAGCTGAAGAACACCGGCGCGGAGCCCGTCTCGCCCTGGCAGCTGACCTGGCTGCTCCCCGGGGCGCAGGCGGTCAGCCACACCTGGAGCGCGCAGTTCGACCAGCACGGCAGGACGCTCAGCGCCCGGCCGCTGTCCTGGAACCGGGTGATCGCACCGGGTGCCACGGTCGACTTCGGCTTCAACACCAAGGCGTCGGGTGCGGCGGCCGACCCCCGCACCTTCAAGCTGAACGGCCGTTCCTGCTCAACGAGTTGATCCGCCCCGCGTGATCACGGCAGGGTGCGGTGCCCGTCTTCCGGCGGGCACCGCACCCGGGCGTCCCGCCGCAGACGGCCGGCCGCCCGTATTCGGTCGAGTGCTCGGATCCCGCTGCCGAGCCCCGGTCGGGGCGGTGCCGCGATCGGCGGGCCGGACCGGATCGGCGGGGCGATCAGGACGGCTGGTCAGGGGACATACCGAGGGTGATCGATGAGTTTCTCCGCGACCGGCGGTCATAGGGGCAGAGTGGGCGTACCGCAGCCGGCTCGGCCGGCCGCAGTGGGCCGCCCCGACCGGTGAGAACCGAGAACACGAGACACCTGGGAGACCCTTCGATGCGCACCCTGATCACCACCGCCTTCCTCTCGCTCGACGGCGTGGTCGAGGCCCCGGGCGGCGAGCCCGGCTACCGGAACTCCGGCTGGACCTTCAAGGACGTGGAGTTCCTCCCCGAGGCCTTCGAGATCAAGGGGCGGGAGCAGGGGGAAGCGACGGCGATGCTGCTCGGCCGGGCCAGCTACGAGGCGTTCAGCCAGGTCTGGCCGGGCATGGAGGACTTCGCCGGCTACAAGGTCATGCCGAAGTACGTCGTCTCCACGACCCTCTCCGAGGACGACCTGGTCGAGGACTGGGGCCCGACGACGATCCTGCGGTCGCTCGACGAGGTGGCCGCGCTGAAGGAGACCGAGGGCGGCCCGATGATCGTCCACGGCAGTGCCTCCCTCAACCGTGCCCTCTCGGACGCCGGCCTGATCGACCGCTACCACCTGCTCGTCTTCCCGCTCCTGCTCGGCGCGGGCAAGCGGCTCTTCAGCGACACGGACAAGGACACCCAGAAGCTGAAGCTCGTCGAACACGAGGCCTATGCCAACGGCCTGCAGAAGAACGTCTTCGACGTCGTCCGCTGACGCGGGGCCCCGTACGCGGTCAGCGCCCGTGGATCCGGTCCAGGTCCAGCTGTACGGGGGGCGGCAGGGGGCCGGGGCCGGCGGCCGGTCCGGCCCGGAACGACTGGAGCAGATAGGCGACCAGGCGCCGGGACGCGGCGGCGGCCTCCTCGCCCGCCCCGGTGGTCGCACCGCAGTTGGCCAGCACCACCAGGATGATGTCGTTCACGTCGAAGTCCTGGCGCAGCTGCCCGGAAGCCTTGGCCCGCCCCACCAGTCGCGCCAGTGCCTGCTCCGCGCGGGTGCGCTCCTCGGCGTACTCGGTGTGCTCGGGGAACTGGGCGAGGAACGCCTGGGTGAAGCCCCGCTCCGTCGCCTGCATGAGGCAGACCTGCTCGATGACCGAGCAGAACCCGCGCCAGGGGTCCGGGTCCTCCAGTCCTTCGTACAGTGCCGCCACGCAGTGTGCGAGCTGCTCGGCGAAGGACTCGCTCACGAGCGCGGCCCGGGTGGGGAACCGCCGGTAGAGCGTGGCGACCCCGACGCCCGCGCGCCGGGCGATCGTGGCCATCGGCACGTCGATCCCATGGAGGGCGTACGCCTCACGGGCGGCCGTGAGAATGCGTTCGCGGTTCTGCCGGGCGTCCGCGCGGAGCACGTTCTGAGAGGTCTGAGCAGGCATGTTTCTCACTTCGGGCTAAATGGAGAGTGCCATCCGTTTACCCGTTTAGCGTGGAAAACATGAATGACATGCGAGCAGCGCTCTACGACAGGTACGGCCCTCCCGAGGTGCTGTACGAGGGCAGGGTCCCCGTCCCCGTACCCCGTCCGGGTGAGGTGCTGGTCCGCGTCCACGCGACGAGCGTCAACGGAGGAGAACTGTACGGCCGGGGCGGCCGTGTTCGCCTGGTGACGGGCCGTCGCTTCCCCCAGCGCACGGGGATGGACTTCACCGGCGAGATCGCCCGGGCCGACGGCGCCGTGACGGGGCTGCGCGAGGGCGACCGGGTGTGGGGGCTCCTGGGACGCCGCTTCGGCAGCGCCGCCGAGTACGTGGCCGTCCGCCCCCGGCAACTGTCGTACGCCCCGGCGAACCTCGGCCTGATCGAGGCCGCCTCCCTCCCCGCCGGTACGACCGCCATCACCGCGCTGAAGGCCGAGGCGCGGCTGCAGCCGGGGGAGCGGCTCCTCGTGCGCGGCGCCTCGGGCGGCATCGGCAGCGTCGCCGTACAGCTGGGCAAGGCCCTGGGCGCGCACGTCACAGGCCTCGCCGGCAGCGGGAACCTCGACTTCGTCCGGAGCCTGGGGGCCGACGAGGCCTTCAGCTACACGACGACGGGCCCGGCCGACCTCGGTGCGTTCGACGTCGTCCTTGACACCTTCGGCACCGAACACCGCGCCTTCCGGCGGCTCCTGGCCCCCGGCGGGCGCATGGTCTCCATCGCCTTCGACATGGACCACCCGGCCCGGAGCCTCTCCTACCTGCTCGCCTCGACGGTGCACGGCCCGCGCCGGGTCCGCTTCTTCAGCGGCAACCCGAAGCACGACCTGTTCGCCGAACTGGCCCGGTACGCGGAGAGTGGTGCGATCCGGCCCGTGGTGGACACCGTCCACCCCCTGGCCGACATCGCCACCGCCCACCGGGCACTGGAGGCGGGCGGTGTGCGTGGCAAGCACGTGATCCGCGTGGTGTGAGACGGGCGGGCCGCATCGGGCCGGGCGGGAGCCCGCACGGAGCGAGTGGCCCTCGGGGGCGGCGCCGTGACCGGGCGCGGCGGAGGGGTGCCTGTGATCGTACGGGCGGGACCCGGAAGGGGGCGCGCGGCCCGCAGGCCGCGTGACGGATCCGCCGGGCGTGCCGTCCCGGGCCGGTCTACGCCCCGAGGCCGGCGTCGCGGGCCAGCAGTGCGGCCTGCACCCTGTTCTCGCACTCCAGCTTGGCGAGGATGCGGCTCACATACGTCTTCACGGTGGCCTCGCTCATGTGGATCCGCTGGCCGGCGTCCGCGTTGGACAGGCCCTCGCCCAGCAGGGCCAGGACGTCCCGTTCGCGTTCCGTCAGCTTCTCCAGCCGGCTGCGGGCCTGTTCCGCGCGGTGGGCGGTGCCGCCGGACGCCAGCGAGTCCACGACGTGCCGGGTGGCGCCGGGCGACAGATAGGCGTGCCCGGCCGCCGCCGCCCGTACCGCCCGCATGAGCTCCGCCGGTGCGGAGTCCTTCAGCAGGAAGCCCGCGCTCCCCCCGGTCAGGGCCCGTAGGACGTTCTGGCGTTCCCCGAACGTGGTCAGGATCAGCACCCGCACCTCGGGCACGGTCCGGCGCAGCTCGGCCAGGGCCGTCAGCCCGTCCATGACCGGCATCTGGATGTCGAGCAGCGCCACGTCGACGCGCTGGGACCGGGCCAGTTCGACCGCCTCGCGGCCGTCGGCCGCCTCCGCGACGACATCGATGTCGTCGGCCGAGGAGAGGATCATCCTGATTCCGGCCCGGATGAGCGGCTCGTCGTCCGTCACAAGAACCCTGATCACGACTCTCCCGAACGGTCCTGAGCGGTCGTACCTGCCGGCACCGGTTCATCATCCCCGATCGGGTGCCCGGCCGGAAACCCGTGCAGGGAACCTCAGTTCGTCTCGAAGGACTTCTTCTCGATCAGCTTGCCGTCCTTGAAGCAGAACCGGAACACCGGCTCCGCGTCCAAGTCGCTCCCGAACTCGGTGGAGAGAAGCGTGAGACACGTCGACCCCTCCGGCTCGGGCGGCGCACCCTTGCCCATGTCGCTGTTCAGGATCGAGTCGCCGCTGGGCAGTTGCTTCCGGACCTCCGACTCCGACCGGCCCACCTCCACGGCCTCGTACTGCTTGGGCTCGATCATGGCGGCGTCCGCCTCACGCATGAGGAAGATGCCCCCGACGACCACCCCGATCACCAGCAGCACGGCGACGAGCACCGCGACCCCGCAGCCGATGGCTATGCCGTTGCCCCTCTTGGTCCTGCTCATGGTCCTGGCCAACTCCTTCGGGAATTCGTTCCACTCGGTGACCGGATCACTTTCACCTGCGGAGCCCTTCGAGCTCTGCGCCCGAAAGTCGTTCGTGGGCGCGACGAACGTCGCCGTGGCGTCGTCGGGCGGCGGGCTCGGGAAGCCGTCTCCCGGCGACGTGTAGGGCAGGACACCCGCCAGCCGGAAGCCGCCGTCCGCCACCGGGCCCGCGTGCACCATGCCGCCGACGAGCCGGGCCCGCTCCTCCAGCCCCGTCAGCCCCTGGCAGCCGCTCGCCACACTGCCGCTCACCGGCTCCACCGCCGGACCGTTGGCGACCTCCACGACCAGCGAGTCCGGTTCGTACCGCAGTCCGATGGTGATCGAGGCCCCCGGGGCGTGCTTGTGCGCATTGGTCAGGCCCTCCTGGACCAGGCGGTACGCCGCGTGGTCGGCGGTCGGGGCGAGCGGACGCACGTCGCCCGAGCGCCGCACCTCCACGGCTGTCCCCGCCCTCCGGGACGCCTCGGCCAGCCCGTCGATGCCGGCCACCCCGCGGGACGGTGTCCCGGGGTCCTCATCGCCCGCGTCGGAGGGCTGCGGCGATCCCGCGGTACTGTCCCGCAGCACGCCCACCACGTCGCGCAGTTCGTGCATCGCGGCCACCGACGCCTCGCGCAGCACCCCGACGGCCTCGCGCTGCTGCCCCGTCAGCTCCCGGTCCACCTCCAGGGCGCCGGTGTGCACCGCGATCAGGGCGAGCTGGTGGCCGAGGCTGTCGTGCATGTCCTGCGCGATGCGCTGACGTTCCCGTATCCGGGCGTGCCCGGCGATCATGGCCCGCTCGCGCAGGAGTTGCGCGTTGTACTCGCGCAGGGTGTCGGTCAAGGTGCGGCGCTGCGACCAGTAACGCCCCGCGAGGCCCGGCACGATGATCGAGACCAGCAGGAACAGCCCGCTGAAGATCAGCAGCGACGGTGAGAGGTAGGGCTCCGACGCGGCGGTCAGACCGAGCGTGAGTCCATAGGCGAGGGCGAAGACACCGACCGCCCTGCCGAGGCCGTCGATCCGCCGCCCGGCCGACCAGGAGACGACGAGGAAGAGCGGCCCGAGAGCACCGAACGGCACGACGCCGACAGCGGTCAACAGCAGTACGGACGCGGGGAGTACCCGGCGCAGGGGCGACAACAGCCCGGCCGCCAGCCCGACGCCGATGGCCTGCAGTGCCCCGTCGTCGCCCAGGAATCCGGTGCCCGTCGCCAGCAGCGCGAGGGTCAGGCTCAGGAGCGATTCGCCCACGACGCGCCCTACGGACCACATGCCGGGCGCGAAGAGGGCACGCCCCGGCACGGTCGGCCGGAACGCCCGGCGCGGCCTCACCGCCGGTGCGTCGGGGGCGGGAGGCGCGGGGGTGAGGGAATCCAGACGAGTCACGCGCCCACGGTAGAGAACCCGGCCGGGCACCGCTGTGGCCTTTGGTCGCGACGACCGACGACGAAAGTCGTCGGTCCGTTCCGGCGGGACGGCTCAGGACTCCGACGCAACTGACAGGGGGCCGAGGAGAGGGCCGCCCATGGCGGTCGGGGGGGCGGTCCACAGCAGTGGGTGAACGAGCACGGTCACGCCTCCGCCGCACGGGCCCGGCGACTGACTGTGACGCCCGTGCAGGTGTTGGAACTGCGCATCTTCCGTGAGGGCATCGAATTGAGCACGCTGAGTAGGCATAGCCGCTACCCGGTGTGGAAATGGGGAAGATCATGATGACGGCTACGGAACGGCGCGAAGAGGCAGCGGCGAGAGTGCGGGCTGCGAAGGACGCCGTGGCGCGGCTCTGGGCCGGATCGGCCGGGGTCTGTGTGACGCTGCCGTCGCCGCGGACCGCCCCGGTGGCGTACGCGGGCTGTCGGCCGGCACCGCCGACCGGACCCGGCCGGTGCGCGATCGGCACGGTTCCGCGGCTGGGCGCCGGCGTGTGGGACGGGAAGCAGGATGTGGTGGCGGCTCATGGCGGTTGAGGGCCTCGAACCGTGCATGCCGAAGCCCGGTTCGTTCGCGATGGACGTCCGGGACGGGCGGGTGGGCCGTGTGATGGGGCGTGTCGGGCCGTACGTGCAGCTGCGTCCGCCGGGGGGTGGCGCGGAGTGGGACTGCCCGCCCGAAGCCGTCCGGGTGGCTCCGCCGGGGCTCGTGCTGAGGGCTCGGGTGAAGGAGATCAACCGGGAGGGAAGGCTGCCGTGAGAGGGCTGCCGTGAGGGGGCTGCAGTGAGGGGGCGGGGCCCGACGTCGCCGGTGCGGCCGTTGTGCGCCGCACCGGCGATATCCGTCCGCGCAGCTGAACGGCGGGGGTCCGCCCGTGTTGTCCGGGTGGACCCCCGCCTCTGATGCGGGGTGCTGCCTACCTCACGTGAGGCGGTGGCTGGTGTAGTAGCTGTCCAGCTGGGCGTGGTAGCCCGGGTCGCCCGTGTGCTTGTGCTTGTCGAACTCCGGAGAATCCTTGATCTGGTCCTTGGTCAGGTCCACGAAGATCGTCCGGTTCTCGGTGTCCACGGCCTTGATGGTGCCCGCCGGAAGCAGGACGTCCTTGCCGAAGATCCAGACACCGGTGTCGACGACGAGGTAGGCCGAGCCGACCTCGTCCGAGTGCTTGTCGACCTTTCCGACGCTGCCGTCGGTCGCCTCGACCGAATAGCCGATCAGGTCGGCGCCGGCGGTGTGACCGCTTGTCGGCTTATAACCCCACAGGTGGTCGCTCATCATTGGCTCCTTTCGTGACGGTTCATTCGGTGTTCGTAGGTTCGCGTGCCCGGCTTTCCGGGGTTCACACACCTCGAATTATTTTGTTCTGAGGAATGTGTACGGCCCGTGCCGTCCGGGTCCGGGCCCTACACATCAGTGCTGGTGAAAGTGTTCTACCAGCGGTACCAACGGCCACGACGGCCGCCGCTCGCGGTCGGGCGGACAACGAATCCGATCAGCCAGACCACAAGAACGATTATGGCGATCCACCACAGTGCCTTGAGTGCGAAACCGGCACCGAAGAGGATCAGGGCGAGCAGAAGAACAAGAAGCAGGGGAACCATTGTTATCAACCTCCGACGCATCTGGTGCCCGGCAATCAATTGCCTACACACGGAAGTTCGGACGGATTCCAGAGGCGGATCCGGGTGCCCCGTCCGCCTCTGGTTCCGGCCTCCTCGCACCGCGGGTGACCGCCGTCCGGACCGACCGCCCCTGCCCCCGGCGCGAGGCGCGGACCGGAGTCCGGTGTTGCCCGGCCGCCTCGCGGAGCTCGCTCCGGGTGAGGCGGTGACCGCCGACGCGGTTCGCGATACGCGCGATCGCCGGGGCAGCACAGTGCGGTGCCGCGTATGCGGGGTGGCCGGTGACCCGGGCGTTGCGGCGATTCTCGGCGGGTCGAGGCTGTGGCCGGGCGGCAGCGCCCTGCGCGCACGCTCGCCGGCCTTCCGGTGTCTGCGTCTGCTGCTTCCGGCTGCCGCCTCGGACGACCGGCCGGTCAGGTCGGCGCCGGTGGTGCGCGCTTGCCGCCGGCAGCCCCACAGGAATCGTCGGGGCTGCCGGTCTTTCGTGACAGCCATTCACGCTCTGAGTCCTGCGTGCCCTGTTACGGATCTGCGCGCCCGTGGGTCGACGGGAAAAGGGAATGCGAATGGGGTCCGGATATGAAGTCCGGACCCCATTCGCATCAACCGTGCTGGTGAAGGTGTTCTACCAGCGGTACCACCGGCCGCGTCGGCCACCGCTCGCAGTCGGGCGGACGATGAATCCGAGCACCCAGACCACGAGGACGATTACTGCGATCCACCACAGTGCCTCGAGCGCGAATCCGGCACCGAAGAGGATCAGGGCGAGCAGAAGAACAAGAAGCAGGGGAACCATTGTTATCAACCTCCGACGCTTCTGGTGCCCCTGAATGAATCGCCTACACCACGTGGTTACACATTCTTTACCGTGTTCAGAACCACGGAGCCGATGCCGCGCGCAGGGACTCGACGGCCTCGGCCAGCCCCGCCACGGAGGCGAGGGCACCGGAGACCGCGTAGAAGGCCCGCCGGACACGGCCCCGCGCGGGCTCATCGGCCTCGCCGGAGGCGGGGACGGCTTCCTCCATCTCGGCCAGTGCCGACTCGGCGTCCGCCGCGGCGCCGGCGGGCAGCTCCCCGGGGTCGAGGGCCCGTAGCCGGAGGCGCAGCTCCTCCACCGCCTGCCGCAGCTGCGCGAGCTCGGGGGTCTCCGTCGCCGGGACGCCTACGTGCTGGACCATGTCCGCCCGGCTGTTGTCGCCGGTCTGGACGATGCCGTTGATCGTGCCGCCGGAAACGTTGATGCTGCGCGTGCTGCCGTCCTGCGGAGTCGTCATCCGTTCAGCTCCCTTGCGTGGAGCCGCGGTCGGGCCTCGGCCCGACGCGCGGCTGCGGTGTGGTGATCGTCTGGTGGCTGGCCCGTGCGTGGTCGCCCGACTGGACGTTGCCGTTGACCGTCCCGCTGACGTGTACCGAGTGGTCGAAGACGATGTTGGCGCGGGCGTTGTACTCCCCGGTGGCGTATCCCGCGTCGCGCAGGCTCAGGCGTACCGCGGTCAGCGTTCTGGTCTGGATGCTCTTGAGGAAGCGCTGTACGTCCATCTCCTGGAACAACTGCTGGAAGGCGGGTTCCGCGGCCAGTTCACGCACCGAGCGCTTCGGGCTGTGATCGACCACCTGGTTGGTGGCGCACATGTGCGCGTACCAGGCATGGGAGCGGCCGATCCGGCCTGCGGTCCGGGAGATGCGGAACAGGTCGATCGGAGCGTCGGACACGACGGTGAACACCGACGCCGATGCGCGCTGCACCAGCTCGAACCAGTCCCACACGCCGTCGGGGGGCGTCACCCTGTCGATGGCGTGGAAGGCACGGGCGATGGGCGGCAGCAGGAACGCCCGCGACTCCAGGAACAGCAGGCCGCCCTGCACCTGCACCCGGCTGAAGACGGTGAGGACGACCTCGTTGCCCCAGCTGCCCACCCGGACCGTCAGGTAGTGACGCAGGCGTTCCTGCGCCGCGAGATCCAGGCTGTCCGGCCACCAGGTCGCGGGAGCGGGGCCGTCCGGCACCCCGCCGAGCTGTACGACGGCCTCCCGCCGGGCGTCCGGCGCCAGCTCCTGGAACGCGGAGTCGGGGCCCGTGCCGCTCCAGTCCGTCGACGGACCCAGGCGCAGCCCGCTCTTCACGATGTAGTCGTCCACACGGATGCCGTGCATGCGGTCGCCCGGGTACGCGTCGCCCTCGCCGAGCCGCAGCAGTTCGCGCCGTATCCGCGCGTGGATGAGGGGCACGGTGAACCCGGCGGGCCGGTCGGCAGTCGTGCCGTCCGGCTTGTGGCTCACGTCGGGGGTCAGCTCGATGGCGAACGACCAGTGGTCCAGCTCGATGCCCGCGCCCACGAAAGGGGCGTAGTCGCTGAAGACGATGTCGGGGTCGGCCTGCTGCTGCCGCAGTTCCGCCAGCCGGGCGGCGTGCGCGGGGGGATCCTGGCGGACCGGGGTGCGGCCGGTGGCGAACTGGTGCAGGAGCCGGGTGGTGCGGTGGTGGAAGACCGTCGCCACCACGATCCAGCACACCAGTACCAGCAGAGCGGTGACCAGGGTGAGGTTCAGCTCGTCATCCCTGGTGCAGGAGGATTCGCCGACGGCGTTGTACCGGCACACGGACCGGCTGATGAACAGCCCTTCGGCGAACAGGAGCACCGAGGCTGCCAGCACCTGTCCGGCGAGGTAGATGCTGAGGACCAGGAAGATGAGCGCCCTGATGGCGCGGCCCGCTCCGGTGGGCCGTGCGTTCCCCGGCTCCGTGCTGGGCGCCAGAAAGCCGGCGAGCCCTCTGGCGACGTACAGGAAGAGGCGGATGTAGAGGACCAGCGCCACCATGGTGAGCGCGCCCGCCACGTCGACGGCCATCAGGAGCAGGGGGAGGACGAGCAGGAGGGCTCCGCGGATCCCGGCCTGCCGGCGTGCGATGAAGCACTCCCTGAGGACCGCGGCCAGATCCACCCCGTACGACGGCGGGGGGATGCGGTGCGGATTTTCGGCCAGCTCGGTGATCACCGCGTCGCGGAAGGGACGGTCGGTGTGCGCGGCCCCGCACAGATAGGCGGTGGCGTCGCCCGGCGGGTTGCCCGCCTGCGACCGGATGAGCATGCCGAGCCGGCTCCCGGGATCGAGCAGCGGCGCGACCGGTGGCAGCGGGTCCGGGTCCGGGCGCGGGCCGGGTACGGGGCCCGGCTCGGGACCGTTCGGCTGGGTCGTCAAAGGAGTCGGCCTTCCGTCGGGACAGACAGGGGGGATGACAGGTGGAGCCGGGCGGACCGTCAGATCCGGGTGGCGTCGCGCGCCGGCAGTCCGTACTGCTCGGCGATGCCGGCCCACACCAGGAGGAAGTCCTCCTTGGCGGCTGTGGCCAGAGCGCTGCTGTCCGCGCCGCGGGTGTGGGAGGGGCCGCGGGCGACCTGGCCGGGAGTGCAGCCCGCGGCGTCGTCGGCCCAGGCGGCGAAGGCCCGGTCCGCGTCCGCCGAATGCCTCCAGGCCACGCGCAGACTGTCCGCCGCCTCCCGGCCCGACGGGATCTCGTCCAGGGAGAGTTCGTCGAGGCGGGCGATCAGGTCGTCACGGCGGGAGGCGGCTGCGTCGAGGGCCTTGCCCGCGCTCGCCACGGACGCGGCGGAGGCACACGACTCGACCTTTCCCACGGCCGCGATCACCGTACTGCGGTCGGTTCTGCTTCTGTCCAGCAGCGCGTCCACCGCAGCGGCCTGTTCCGCACCGGACGCGGCTGTCCGTACCGGGTCCTGTTCCGCCGCGGAGGTCGTGGTGGAAGGTGCCGGAGGCGAGGACGTGCCGGAGGCCGCAACGGGGTCGTCGGTGTCGGAGGAGCCGAAGAAGGAGGAGAGGGCCAGGACCAGGGCCGCTATGGCCACGCCGCCTCCGACGGCCATGAGGATGACCTTGGTCGGCAGGGGTGGCCTGGGCCCGCCGTCGTCCGGTGGCGGAGTCGGTGACCCTGCCGCGCCGCGGACCCATCCGCCGGCGCCGCCACGGGCCTGCTCGTCCCAGCGCATCGGTTCTTGTCCGTCTGCTTCCCCCATGCGCAACCCCCGTCGCCTGTAAGCACTCCCATCATTCCACCCACTGCTGTCCGATGCATGAAGTGCATTGATTCTGGCCGAAGTTGGAGCATCGGAGCCAGGTGGGCCCTTTTGTGCCCCGCCTCGTGCCGTGCCTGCCGTGGGGCCGATCGCAGCCATCGGCCCCGCCCCCGCCCGCGACGACGGCACACGGGGGCGGACAGCCGAAAGGCGGGGGCCGGGCCCGTGTGTCCCGGGTCGGCCCCCGCCTCGGCAGCGGTGCGGAAGGAGTCAGACCCCCGCCGGCTCCTTCACGGGGGTGTCACCCGCGGCGGAGGCCGGTCCGGTGGCGGCCACCCTGGACGTGGCCGGCTCCTGCGAGACGTTGAACTCGTCCAGCAGGGCCTTGCTGAAGCCGAAGAAGTACGTGGCGACGAACCCGGCGACATAGCCGACCGCCAGGCCGCCCGCGTAGATCGCGATCGTCGAGCCGAGGCCGTGGTTGCCGTCCAGGAGGGGGAACAGGGCCCAGCCGGACGGGCCGATGGCCGTGGAGCCGACGGAGTCGCCGAGCTGGTTGAACAGGCCCACGAAGCCGCCGCCGAACGCGCCGCCGACACAGGCCGTGATGAACGGGCGGCCGAGCGGGAGCGAGACGCCGTAGATCAAGGGCTCGCCGACGCCCAGCAGCCCCGCCGGGAGGGCGGACTTGATGGTCCTGCGGATCGATTCGTTGCGGGGCAGGCGCAGGTACACCGCGGCTGCCGCACCGACCTGGCCCGCGCCGGCCATGGCGAGGATCGGGAGCAGGACCGTGAAGCCCTGCTGCTCGATGAGGGTCGTGTGGATCGGGATCAGGGCCTGGTGCAGGCCCAGCATCACCAGCGGCAGGAAGAAGCCGCCGAGCAGGAATCCGGCGCCCGCGCCGCCCGTGGAGAGCAGCCAGTCGGCGAACGTACCGATGGCGGAGGAGACCTCACCGGCCACGTACATCAGGCCGAAGATCGTGACCAGGCCGGAGATCAGGACCGTCAGGGTCGGGGTGACCAGGACGTCCAGGGCCTCGGGCACCCAGCGGCGGCACCACTTCTCCACGTACACCGCGAGGACCGCGGCGCCCAGCGCGCCGAGCACGCCGCCCTGGCCGGGGGAGAGGGTCTGGCCGAAGGCGTCGATGTTCGCGACACCCGGGAAGACGATGATCGCCGCGACCGCACCGCCCAGGATCGGCGTACCGCCGAACTCCTTCGCCGTGTTGTAGCCCACGAACACCGCGATCAGCGCCATGAAGCCGGACGCCATCGCCGCGAGTGCGGGCGTGACGGAGGGCAGCCACTCCAGATTCACCAGCAGGCCGTTGAGACCGGCGATGATCCCGCAGCCGATCAGCGCAGGGATCAGCGGGACGAAGATGTTCGCGATCCGGCGCAGGAACAGCTTGAACGGGGTGGCGTTCTTCGTCTTCTGCTGGGCCTTGATCGCCGCGCCCTGCGCCGCCAGCTCCTCGGACGTGTGGACGACGGGGGGCGCGGAGGCACGCTCCTCCTCGACCAGCTGCTCGAACTCCGGGGTGACCCGGGCGACCGTGCCGGGGCCGAGGACGATCTGGTAGGTGTCGTCCTCGACCACGCCCATCACCGCGGGTACGGCCTTGAGGGCCTCGTCGTCGACGAGGGAACGGTCGTGCAGGCCCAGGCGGAGCCGGGTCATGCAGTGGGCGATGGAGCTGACGTTCGCTGCGCCACCGACGAGCGGAAGGATCGCGGCGGCGGTGGCGCGGTTCTTGTCTTCAGTAGCCATGAGTGGTGCCTTGCTGTGCGGGGGAGTGGTGCAGGCGGTGCGTCAGGTGGTGCGTACGGCCGCGAGGGCGGCGCGGAGGTGGCCGTGGGAGTCGGCCAGGAGCGTGGCGGCGGTGGGGCCGTCGACCTCGCCCAGGATCGTGAGGATGGCGTTCTTCACCTCGCCGTCGGTGGCGGCGAGGGCCGCCTCGATCTCCTGGTCACCGGCGCCGGTGGCGAGGGAGACGATCCGGCGGGAGCGGGCGCGCAGCTTCTCGTTGGAAGCGCGCACGTCGACCATCAGATTCCCGTACGTCTTGCCGAGCCGGATCATCGTGATCGTCGACAGCATGTTGAGGACGAGCTTCTGGGCCGTCCCCGCCTTCAGACGCGTGGAACCGGTGAGCAGCTCGGGCCCGACGACGATCTCCAGTCCGTGTTCGGCGGCCGCCGCGAGGGCGGAGTCCGCGTTGCAGGAGAGACCGAGGGTGAGCGCGCCCTTGCGACGGGCGTGCTCGACGGCCCCGATGGCGTACGGCGTGCGGCCGGAGGCGGAGATGCCGACCACCGTGTCGTCGGCGGTCAGGCCCAGTCCGTCCAGGTCGGCGGCGGCCAGCTCCTTGCTGTCCTCGGCGCCCTCGACGGCCTTGACCATGGCGGACGGGCCGCCCGCGATCAGGCCGATGACCTCGGACGGGTCGGTGTTGAAGGTGGGCGGGCACTCGCTGGCGTCGAGCACGCCCAGCCGGCCCGCCGTGCCCGCGCCCGCGTAGATGAGCCGGCCGCCGTGCGCCATGCGCTCGGCGGTGGCGTCGATCGCGGCGGAGATCTGCGGCAGCTTCTCGGCGACCGCGGCGGGGACGGTGGCGTCCTCGCCGTTCATGATCCGGGCTATCTCCTGGGTGGAGAGCCGGTCGATCTCGGCGAGCTCCGGGCGGAACGCCTCGGTGGTGAGGGTGGCCAGCTGCGCGCGCAGCTCGCCGTAGCCGTCGGGGGTGGCGGCGCCGGTGCCTGAGTCGGTGGTGGAGGTCATGGACAGCTGCTCTGCTTTCTCGGTCTCGTACGGTTCAGCGGTGCGCTGCGGGTGCGGGTGCGGGTGCGGGTGCGGCCGGCGGTCAGCGGCTGCGTGGGCTGTGGCGGTGGGCGAGCGCCTCGTACGAGGCGGACAGGGCGGGCGCCGCCGTCTCGTACGTGCGCTGGGCGACGCCTATGAACAGGCAGTCGACGACGAGGAGCTGGCTCGTGCGGCTCGACATGGCGGCGGGCCGCAGCTCGCTCTCCCGGGCGGTGGACGTGGTGAGGACGTGGTCGGCGTACTGCGAGACCGGTCCGTCCGGGCGGCCGGTGATCGCGACCGTCGTCGCACCGCGGTCGAAGGCGACCCGGAGCGGCTCTATGACGTCACCGGTGGAGCCGGAGTGCGTGATCGCGATGGCCACGTCGCCGGCGCGGAGCTGCACGGCGTTGGTCACCGCGAGGTGCGGGTCCATGTGGGCGTGGGCGATCAGTCCGATGCGGAGCAGCTTCTGTGCCAGGTCCTGGCCGACGAGGGAGGAGGCGCCGACACCGTAGATGTCGATGCGGCGGGCGGTCGACGCGGCGGCCACCACGGCGCCGAGCTGCACGGTGTCCAGGCCCGCCGCGGTGTCGGCGAGGGTCTGCTGCTCGTCGTGGGCGAGCTTGGTCACGACGTCGGCGATCGGGTCGTCGACCGCGATGTCGGCGGTGACGGCAGGCGCCCGGCCGGACAACTGGTGGGCGGCGAGCCCGGCGAGCGCCAGGCGCAGGTCCCGGTAGCCGGGGTAGCCGAGGAGGCGCGCGGTGCGCACGACCGTGGCCTCGCTGGTGCCGGTGAGCTCGGCGAGACCGGTGACGGTGAGGGCGGCGCACCCGGCGGGGTCCCCCGCGACGGCTTCGGCGACCCTCTGCATGGAGCGGGTCATGGTCGGGGCGAGGGTCCGCACCTTGGCCGCGAGGGCCGCCGGCGCGGGCGGCGAATCAGCGCTGAAACTTTCCTTCACGTCATTGGTCACCCTTGAAAGTTATTTCCACTCCGCCTCCTCGTCAATCCCCTATGACTGGATGGGATGTTAAGGACGAAAATATGGTGGATATGCCCGGTTTGCGCGTCACCAAAGTCCCATCGAGCGGCTCCGGAGGGGCGGGGGGCGGGAGGGGGAGAATGGGGGGATGGAGTTGGATGCGGTTGAGCGGGAGTTGCACGGGGCGCGGGCGTTGGTCATGGCCGACCTGGCCGCGGGGGACGTGGCCGAGGCCGAGATCGTCTCGCTGGTCGAGGACGCCGTGACCCATCGGCGCTGGTGGGTGCAGCAGTGGCCCGAGGGTGTGTCGTTCGTCACCGGGCTGATAGCCCAGGACGTGCAGGACGCGCTGCTGGAGCGCTACGGCCGCTGGCCGCTGTGCCCGGTGTGTACGGAGGACGGCCCGCACGCACTGGAGGTCGAGCCGGAGCTCGGTCCCGACCCGCACTGGGTCTGCACGAAGGCGACGGTGTCCGTCGCACCCGTGGGCGGGCTCGCCGCGGTGCTGCGCCGGTGACCGTCTACATCGACCCGCCCACCTGGCCGGGGCACGGCCGGCTGTGGTCGCACCTGGTCAGCGACGTGTCGTTCGAGGAGCTGCACGCCTTCGCCGCCGCGATCGGCTGCCCGCCGCGCGCGTTCGAGCGCGACCACTACGACGTACCCGAGGCGCACTACGCGGACGCGGTGCGCGCCGGGGCGCAGGAGGTCGGCTCGAAGGAGATCGTGCGCCGGATCACTGCCGCGGGGCTGCGACGCCCGAAGGGGCGGCCCGCCCCGCTCGGTGGTCCGGAGTGACCTGCGCGGGCGCGCCCACAGGGCTCGGGGCGCCGCCCGAAGTGCCCACAGGGCTCGGGGTGCCCGCGGGGTCGGCAAGGTGCGGTGCGCCCTTGGCGCCCGCCGTACCCGTAGCGCCCGCGACGCGGCGGGACGGTGTGCCGTTGCCGCCCAGGCGCATCGACACCACGACGGCCGCCAGGCCGACCAGCATCATGGCGGCGCCCGCCCAGGCCGTCGCACGGAACCCGAAGTCCGCGTCGATGACCGTGCCACCCAGCCACGGGCCGCTCGTGTTGCCCAGGTTGAACGCGGCCGTGGTCGTCGCACCGGCCAGCGTCGGGGCGACGCCCGCCACGTTGAACATCCGGGCGTTGAGCGCCGGGGCCGTGTAGAACGCGGACAGTCCGAGCAGGAACGCCAGGACGACCACCGCGATCTGGTTCGAGGCGAAGAGCGCCAGCGCCACCAG
Organism: Streptomyces clavifer; assembly: GCF_036345975.1. Taxonomy (NCBI): domain Bacteria; kingdom Bacillati; phylum Actinomycetota; class Actinomycetes; order Kitasatosporales; family Streptomycetaceae; genus Streptomyces; species Streptomyces clavifer. The sequence continues at coordinate 4,242,141 of NZ_CP107793.1, forward strand.
GAAGACCGTCGACGCGGTGATGCCGCTCAGCAGCACCCCGAAGAGGTGCGCGTCCGCGACCCGGCCGCCGATCGTCGTACCGATCACCGCACCCACCCCGAACAGCGCGAGCACCCACGGCACCCAGCCGGAGCTCAGCCCGGCGACATCGGTCAGCAGCGGTGCGAGATAGCTGAACGCGCAGAAGACACCGCCCGCCGCGAGCGCCGTGATCACGATCGACAGCCACACCTGGCGGTCGCGGTAGATCGCGACCTCCCGCTTGAGCTGCGGCTTCTCGTCCGGCAGCGGAATGCGCGGGATGCGTGTGGCGACTCCGACCAGGGCGACGGCGGAGGCCGCGCCCACCGCCCAGAACGCCGAGCGCCAGCCGAAGCTCTCCCCGAGGAACGCGCCCAGCGGCACGCCCAGCACATTGGCGATCGACAGCCCGCCGATCATCACGGCCATCGCCCTGGCCCGCGCGTTCACCGGCACCATCGCGATGGCGACCGCCGCGCCCACGGCCCAGAAGCCCGCGCACGCGAAGGCGCTCACCACGCGGGAGACGAAGAGCACCTCGTACGTCGGCGCCAGCGCACCCGCGATCTGGCCCAGGCCGAAGACCGAGATGAGCGCGATGAGCGTCGTGCGGCGTGGCAGCCGGAGCGTGGCCACGGCCAGCAGCGGGGCGCCGACCACCATGCCGATCGCGAAGGCGGATATGAGGAGTCCGGCCTGCGGAATCGATACGCCCATGTCGTCGGCGATCGGTGGCAGCAGCCCGGACAGCATGAACTCGCTGGTACCGAGAGCGAAGACCGAGAGGCCCAGGATGTACACGGCCAAGGGCATACGGGGGCGGCTGGAAGCAGAGTCGGGCATGACACTGGCCAACAGCGTCCCAGCCCTCGGCATTCCCCCGTCTCAGTGGGTGAGCAGCTCCAGCTCCGTCGTCAGGTTCTGCCGGGCCCGCGGCTCCCACTCCGCCACCCCGTGGGGCGTACGGAACAGCCGGGGCAGGCCGAGGAGCTGCCGGAGGACCGCCGCCCGGCCCTCACGGAAGGCGCCGTCCGGGACGAAGCCGTACTCCTCCCGCACCTGTGCCGCGTACGCCGCGTACTCCTGCGGGCCCGAGGCGAGGATCGCCAGGTCCGCGTCGCACAGCACCTCTCCGTTGGTGTCGCCGTCCGCCGGGTCGTGGGTGACGGTGAGCCGCACCAGCCGGGCCACCTCGGCCGCGGCGGCGTCGGGGACCCCGGCCTCGGGCAGGGCCCGCTCGGCGAGGGCGGCGCTGCGCTCCTCGTTCTCGGTCCGGTCGGGGCGGTAGACGGCGTCGTGGAACCACACGGCGAGGCGCACCAGGGCCGGGTCGGCCGCATGGCGGGCGAGGGTGTCGACCCGTTCCAGGACCTGCGTGAGGTGGGCGGTGGTGTGGTAGCGCCGCTGCGGTTCGGCCCAGCGGGCCAGCAGGTTGTCGGCGTACGGCGCAGGGTCGGGGCCGGGGGCTCCGCCCCGGGCGGCGACGAGGGCGTCCTGCCAGCGGGCGCGGAGCGTGGAGGCATCGGTCATGGGGTGACTGTAGAACCGCCCGGTCTTGTCGTGCGGGGCGGCCAGTGGTTAGCGTGCGGCCGTGACGGACACCGCGGACCCGATGTGCTCGACGTACCCGATGGACCTCAACGCGGACCTCGGCGAGGGGTTCGGGCGCTGGACCCTCACCGAGGACGAGGCGCTGCTGACCTGTGTCACCAGCGCGAACGTGGCCTGCGGCTTCCACGCGGGGGACGCCTCCGTGATGCGCCGGGTCTGCGACCTGGCGGCGGCCCGCGACGTACGGATCGGGGCGCAGGTCTCCTACCGCGACCTGGCCGGCTTCGGACGCCGTGCCATGGACGTCCCGGCCGGCGAGCTCGCGGCCGAGACGGCGTACCAGATCGGCGCGCTGCGGGTCTTCGCCGAGGCGGCGGGTTCCACGGTCTCGTACGTGAAGCCGCACGGCGCCCTCTACAACCGTGTCGTGTGGGACGACGGCCAGGCCGCCGCCGTCGTCGAGGGCGTGCTGCTCGCGGGTGGCCGTCCGGCGGTCCTCGGCCTGCCCGGGTCGAAGCTGCTGGCCCACGCGGAGGCCGCCGGTCTGACGGCGGTGACGGAGGCCTTCGCCGATCGCGCGTACACCCCGCAGGGCACGCTCGTGCCGCGCGGTGAGGAGGGTGCTGTGCTGCACGACGCGGACGACGTCGTACGCCGCAGTGTCGGCATGACCGTCGAGCGGACGGTGACCGGCGTGGACGGGAGCCGGATACCGGTCGCCGCGCGGTCGCTGTGCGTCCACGGGGACACCCCGGGGGCCGCGGCGCTCGCCCGGCGCATCCGGGCGGCACTGGAGGACGCGGGCGTGTCCGTGCGGGCGTTCGCGTGAGCGCGGTCCGGGTGCTGCCGGCCGGTCCCCGGGCCCTCCTGGTGGAGCTGTCGTCCGGCGAGGAGGCGGAGGCCTTCCACGCCGAGCTGCTGCGTCGCAGGGCGGACGGCGGTCTGCGCGGCGTCCGCGAGATCGTTCCCGGTGCCCGGACGGTGCTGCTGGACGGGGTCGAGGACCGCACGCTCGCCGATCGGCTGCCGTGCTGGGAGATACCGCCGCTGCACCGGGGCGCCGGGGAGGCCGTCGAGATCCCCGTCGTCTACGACGGTCCGGATCTCGCCGAGGTCGCCCGGGTGTGGGGCGTCGCCGCCGCCGAAGTGCCGCGCATCCACGCCGGTACGGAGTTCCGGGTGGCCTTCTGCGGATTCGCGCCCGGTTTCGGGTACCTGACGGGTCTGCCCGGCCATCTGCGCGTGCCGCGCCGCGCCACCCCGCGGACCCGGGTGCCCGCCGGTGCGCTGGCCCTCGCCGGGCCCTACACGGGTGTCTACCCGCGCCCCTCGCCCGGCGGCTGGCAGATCATCGGCCGGATGCCGGAGCCGGCCGCCCTGTGGGACCCGGCGCGCGAACCGGCGGCGCTCCTCGGGCCGGGCGCCCGCGTGCGGTTCGTGGCGACGGGGGCGGGCGGATGAGCCCCGGGCTCCATGTCGTCCGGGCCGGGGCACTGACCACGGTGCAGGACGAGGGGCGGACCGGCTGGGCCCATCTGGGGGTGCCCCGGGCGGGGGCGCTGGACGCGCCCGCCCGGCGCCTGGCCAACCGCCTCGTCGGCAACGCGCCGGATGCGGCGGTGCTGGAGACGACGCTCACGGGCTGCGCGGTCCGCCTGTCCGGCGCCCGGTCCGTGACCGCCGTCGTCGGCGGGGCGGGCTGCCGCGTGACGCTGGACGGGCGGCCGGTGGCCTGGGGCGTGCCCGTACGCGTACCGGACGGCGCGGTCCTGGAGGCCGGGCCCGCGGTGCACGGGCTCCGCGCCTATCTGGCGTTCGGTGGCGGCCTGGTCCCGGAACCGGTGCTGGGCAGCCGGTCCGCCGACCTGCTCTCGGGGCTCGGCCCGCCGGTCCTGCGCGACGGCGACGTCCTCCCGCTCGGCCCCGCGCGCCCCTGCCCGGCCCACGGCGCCGTGCCCTGGCCGGGCGCCCCCGCCGAGCTGGTCCTCCCCCTGCACCCGGGGCCCCGGGACACCTGGTTCACGCCGGCGGCCCTGCGCACGCTCACCACCGCCGCGTACCGGGTCTCGGAGCGGAGCAACCGCATCGGACTGCGCACCGAGGGCCCGGCCCTGCGGCGCTCCCGGGACGGCGAACTGCCCAGCGAGGGGATCGTGCTGGGCGCCGTCCAGGTGCCGCCGGACGGGCGGCCCCTGGTGTTCCTGAACGACCATCCGACGACGGGCGGCTACCCGGTCGTCGGCGTGGTCGCCGAGGCCGCGCTGGCGGCGGCGGCCCAGGCGGTCCCCGGGACGCCCGTACGGTTCGTGGCGGCCCGGCCCTGACCGGGAGGGGCCCGCCCCCACCTGCGGAACCCCGCGCATCTTTCAGGCCCATGCGTTCGCAGGGGGAGCTGCGCCTTCCGGAGCCGACCCGTAGGCTGGTTATTGGACTAGACCTGTAGCCGCTCCGAAGGAATGGAACCCCATGAGCAACCGTGCAGTCCTGGAGGTGATCGCTCTCGACGCGGAGGACGCGGTCGCGGCCCAGGCGGGTGGTGCGGACCGCCTCGAAGTGGTCACCGACATGGCCGCGGACGGCCTGACCCCCGCCCCGAAGACCGTCGCGGAGATCCGGGCCGCCGTGGACATCCCGCTGCGCGTGATGCTCCGGGTCGCGGACGGGTTCGCGGTCGGAGACATCGACGTGCTGCTGGAGAGGGCGCGCGAAATGCGTGCGGAAGGGGCCGAGGAGTTCGTGCTCGGCTTCCTCGACCAGGAAGGACACGTCGACCTGGTGGCCGTCGAGCGCATTGTCGCCGAGCTCGACGGCTGCCGGTGGACCTTCCACCGGGCGATCGACCGAGCGGTGGACCGCGACGCCCTGCGCAAGCACCTCGCGGAACTGCCCGGCCTGGACACGTACCTGACGGCGGGCTCGGAGAAGGGCGTCGACGAGGGCATCCCGACCCTGCTGGCCGAGGCGGAACGCACCGCCTCCGGACAGCCCGGTTACGAGCCGCAGATCCTGGTGGGCGGCGGGCTGCGGCTGGACCACCTGCCCCGTCTGGTGGCCGCCGGCATCGACGCCTTCCACATCGGGGGCGCCGCCCGCCCGGCCGGCTGGTCGGGCCCGGTGGACGTGGCCGCCGTACGGGAGTGGCGCGCGGCGCTCGACGGGTGAGCGTGCGGCGCGGCGGGTGAGTGCGCGGCGCGACGGGTGGGTGCGGGAGTGGCGGGCGGCGCCGGACAGTGCGGCGCGCGTCACCCGTTCCGTCATTCCAGGCGTGCCGTGGCGCCGGAAGGGACTTTGAATGCTGAGTGTCCCTGGTGCGCCGCTCCAGCCCCGGAGTCCACATGCCGCTCTCACCCTCCGTCCACGGCCGTGCCACGCGGTCGAGCCGCGGAGGCGTGCTCCGGCGGACCGGCGAATGGTGCGCGCGCCACTTCGTGGTCGTCATCGTCCTGTGGCTGGCGGCCCTCGCCGGGGCCCAGGCCCTGCAGCACGCGTACGGGGGCGACTACTCCGACGACTTCTCGGTCCCCGGGACCCAGTCGCAGGACGGCCTGGACGTGCTCGAGGCGCACGCCCCCTCGGCGGGCGGCTACGGCAGCCAGGTGGTGGTGCACGATCCGGACGGGTCGCTGAGCGCCGTCGGCAGCCAGGTCTCGACCGTCGTCGGCAGCCTGGGGAAGCTGCCCGACGTGCTGTCGGTCCAGAATCCGCTCTCCACGGACACGCCGGCCACCACGCCGAACGTCGGACCGCTCTCCACCGACGGGAAGACGGCGTACATCACCATCCGGTTCGCCGTGCAGCCCTCCACCCTCGGCGCCGGCTACCTCGACGGGGTGGACTCGGCCGTCCAGCCGCTGCGGGCCGCGGGCGTCGAGGTGGAGTACGGCGGTCCGCTGGGCGAGCTCGCCCGGCCCGAGGCGAACGACAGGACGAGCGAGGCCATCGGATTCGGGGTCGCCGTCCTGGTGCTGCTGATCGGCTTCGGCAGCCTCGTCGCCGCACTGCTGCCGCTGGTGACCGCCCTCGTCTGCGTCGTCCTCGGGCTGGGCCTGCTGGGGCTGCTGGCCGCCACGACGACCTTCGCCACCGTCTCACCGACCCTGGCGACCATGATCGGGATCGGCGTCGGGATCGACTACGCGCTGTTCCTCGTCACCCGGCACCGGCAGAACCTCATGGACGGCGGGGACCCGGTGACCGCCGCCGGAAGGGCCGCGGCGACCAGCGGGCGGGCGGTGCTGCTCTCCGGGTGCACGGTGATCGTCGCGCTCTGCGGGCTGTGGGTCTCCGGCATCGGCTTCATCGGCAAGCTCGGCCTGGCCGCCGCCGTCACCGTGGTCACGGCCGTGCTCGGGGCCCTCACCCTGGTGCCGGCCGTGCTCGGTCTGATCGGGCGGCACATCGACCGTGTCCACGTCCGCAGGCCCGTCGCCGAGACGGACGCCGAACCGGCCGCCCCCGGGGACGCCTCGCACGGCACCGGGACCTGGCACCGCTACGCCCAGCGGGTGGAGCGCAGGCCGTGGTGGTTCCTGGCCGGCGGAGTCGTGGTGCTGGCCGTCCTGGCCTTTCCGGTCTTCTTCATCCAGCTCGGTCACATCGGGGACGGCGCCGACCCCAGGTCCTTCACCGACCGGCGTGCCTACGACCTGATGTCCTCGGCGTTCGGGCCGGGTTCCAACGGCCCGCTGACGCTCGTCATCGACCAGAGCGCGGTGGCGCAGGGCGACCGGTCCGCGCTGGAGTCCCAGGCCCAGCAGGCCCTCACGAAGGTGCCGGACGCCGCCTTCATCACCCCGCTCACGCCCACGTCGGACGGGGACGTCCTCACGGCCACCGCGTACTCCGTGGCCGCACCGCAGGACGTGAAGACCACCGATCTGGTCAACCGGCTGGCCGACGACGTCCTGCCCGGCGCGGTCTCCGGCACCGACGCGCAGACGTACGTCACCGGCACGACCGCCGCCCAGGTCGACTTCCTGGACATCGTCTCCAGCCGGCTGCCCCTGATCATCGCGGTGGTCGTCGGCCTCGCCTTCCTGATCATCCTGGCCGTGTTCCGGGGCCTGCTCGTCGCGGTGAAGGCGGCCGTGCTCAACGTGCTCTCGATCGCCGCCGCGTACGGGGTCGTGGTCGCCGTCTTCCAGTGGGGCTGGGGTGGGCCCGCGCTCGGCGTGTCGGGCGACGTCCCGATCGAGAGCTACGTACCGATGATGATGTTCGCCATCGTCTTCGGCCTCAGCATGGACTACGAGATCTTCCTGCTCTCCCGGATCCACGAGGCCTGGCTCCGCACGAACGACCCCAGGGCCGCCGTGGCGCAGGCCCTGGAGATCACCGCGCGGGTCATCACCTGCGCCGCCCTGATCATGGTCAGCGTCTTCGCCGCGTTCCTGATCAGCGACAACATCGTGGTGAAGATGCTGGGGCTCGGCCTCGCCGCGAGCGTGCTCATCGACGCCACCATCGTCCGGCTGCTGCTCGTGCCCGCCGTGATGACCCTGCTCGGCCGCGCCGCCTGGTGGACACCGCGGTGGCTGGACCGGATCCTTCCGCATCTCGACGCGGAAGGACCCCGGGACCGGGAACCGCCCGCCACCCCTGCCCGTCGCTGACCGGAGCAACGCACGCGCCGCGCCCGCCCCGCGACCGGAGCGACGCACGCGCCGCGCCCGCCCCGCGACCGGAGCGACGCACGCGCCGCGCCCGCCCCGCGACCGGAGCGACGCACGCGCCGCGCCCGCCTCGCGACGGGATGCGTGGAGCGGACGTCCGGACGACCACGGGCAGCTTCCAGGGACGCGCCGTCCGAACGGATCCGCTCGCCAACTCGCTGGCCCCACCGCCCGCTTGGACGCTCAGTGCCCGTAGCCATGTCCCGTTGCGGCGACACTGGTCACATGATTATCGAACGCGCGTATGCTCATCGGCCTGCGCACGACGAGGACGCCTGGCCCTGGTCGGTGCCCTGCGTCCGGCAGTTGCTGGAGGAAGGGCTGCGCTTCACCGCGCCGGTCACCTTCCTGGTCGGTGAGAACGGCTCAGGGAAGTCGACGCTGGTCGAAGCGGTGGCGGAGGGGTTCGGCCTGGATCCCTACGGCGGCTCGCACGACTGGCGCTACGCTTCCCCGCGCGACAAGTCGGCGCTCGGCGAGCGGATGAAGTTCGACGCGGCCCCCGGGCGCGGGCGCCGTATGGCCGCCAGCTGGTCGAACCGCAAGGGCTTCTTCCTCCGTGCCGAGACCGCGATGGACGCCCTGGACAGGGAAGGCTTCTCGCCGGACTCCGTCAGCCACGGCGAAGGCTTCCTCGCGGCGTTCCGCGGAAAGTTCCTCCACGCCGGGCTCTATGTGCTCGACGAGCCGGAGGCGGCACTCTCCTTCTCGTCGTGCCTCGAACTGGTCGGTCATCTCGACCGGTTGGCCAAGGAGGGCAGTCAGGTCATCTGTGCCACGCACTCCCCGTTGCTGACCGCTCTGCCGGGTGCGGACATCATCGAGGTCGGCGACCACGGCCTGCGCCGGGTCGCCTGGCGGGAACTCGGCATCGTGGACCACTGGCGTCGCTATCTCGCCGATCCCCACGCCTACCTGCGGCACATCGTCGAACCGTGAGCCGGTTCCCACCCGTTGCGTACGCGCACGCAGGTGAGGACGGCCTAGGTGCTGACCGCACGGACGACCGCGGCGACGTCCTGACGGCTCATGGGCTCGACGTCCATGGAGTTGTGGATGCTCACCCCTTCCACCAGCGCGTCCAGGGCCCTGGACGTCCGTGCGTCGAAGTGCCGGCTCAGTGACGCACGGCTGGCCCGCATCCAGGACCGCATCACGCCGAGCAGGGCCGGGTTGCGGGAGGCGAAGGCGTACAGCTCGTAGCTGAGCACCAGCTCCCGGGGGCTGCCCCAGTGCGTGCCGCAGATGATCTCCACCACGGCGGCACGCGCTTCCTCCACGTTCCCGGCCGCCTCCAGCGGTTCCCGGTAGCGGGCGGACATCGACTCCGCGAGCCGCGTGAACACCTCGACGAGCAACTGCTGCCGGCCCTCGAAGTAGTACGTCATCGACCCCAGGGACACCCCCGCGGCATCGGCGATGCGCCGGTGGGTGGCGCCGGTGACCCCGTACTCGGCGATCACGTCGAGGGCCGCCTCGACGATCCGGTCCCGACGTCCCGGATCGTTGGGGCCCCGCGAACTGCCCGACATGGCATTCCCCTTTCCTTCACCCCCAACAGGAATGTACGTTTGTACATACTTTCCGGGGGTGGTTCCGTCCTCGGCTGTCCCACGTTCGGATCGAGCCCGTAGTGACAGACCTGGCCACACGCCGGCGCCGCACCGCATTGTTCCTCTTCTTCCTCATGCCCGGCCTGTCGATCTCCTCCTGGGTGACGCGCACGCCCGACATCAGGGACCAACTGGGCGCCTCGACCGCGCAGATGGGGATCGTCCTGTTCGGCCTCTCCGTCGGCTCCATGCTCGGCGTCCTCAGCTCCGGGGCACTGGTGGCCAGGTTCGGAACCCGGCCGGTCATGTGTGCGGGAACCGCGCTCGTCATCGTCAGCATGGCGGTGATCGGCTGCGGTGCCCTGTGGTCCTCCGTGCCCGTCGTCATGGCGGGGCTCTTCCTGTTCGGTGCCGGCATGGGCGGCGGCGAGGTCGCGGTCAACATCGACGGCGCCGAGGTCGAACAGATCACCGGGCGTACGGTCCTGCCCACCCTGCACGGCTTCTTCAGCCTCGGAACCGTCGTCGGAGCCTCACTCGGCATTCTCTGCACCGCCGTCGGATTCCCCGTGCACTGGCACCTGACGGCCGTCGCCGTCGTCACCGCGGCCATGTTCGCCCACGCCCTCCGCGCCATCCCCCACGGCGTCGGCCGAACCCGTGGCACCGACCCGGGCACCGCGGAGAAGTCGCCGCGCCCGGCGGTCCTGAAGGACCGACGGCTGCTCCTGATCGGCGGCATCGTGCTGACCATGGCCCTCGCCGAAGGCGCTGCCAACGACTGGCTTCCCCTGCTCATGGTCGACGGACACGGCATGGACCCCGTCCTCGGATCAGCCGTCTACGCCGGCTTCGCCGCGGCCATGGCGATCGGCCGCTTCGGCGGCGGCTTCTTCATCAACCGCTACGGCCGTGCCCCCGTCGTCCGCGCCAGCGCCCTCTCCGCGGCCCTCGGCCTCGCCGTCGTCATCTTCGCCGACAATCCCCTCCTCGCCGGTGCGGCCGTCCTCCTGTGGGGCCTGGGCGCCTCACTCGGTTTCCCCCTCGCCCTCTCCGCGGCCGGCGACTCCGGGCCGGACTCGGCCGCACGGGTCAGCCTCGTCGCGATGATCGGCTACGTCGCCTTCCTCGTGGGCCCTCCCGGACTGGGCTTCCTCGGCGACCACTACGGCCTGCGCGCCGCGATGACCGTCGTCCTGGTCCTCGTCGCCGTCTCCGTCTTCCTCGCCCCCGCCGTCAGCACCCCCCGCGAACCGAAACCCCCCGCACCGGGCCCCCGGCCCGCTCCGGCGGGCGAACGCCTGGGCCGCACCGATCACTGATCCCCGGCACGCGCCCGATCGGCGTCGCCGCCCCGGCCGAGCTGCTCCGGCAGCGGCGCGGCGTGCAGGACCACGAGACCGGAGACCGCACGCGTCAGGGCCACGTACAGCCGTCGCAGGCCCGTGCGTTCGTCGGGTTCACCGTCGACGACGGCGGCAGGCTCGTCCAGCACCACGTAGTCGTACTCCAGGCCCTTCGCCAGCGACGCCGGGACCAGCGTCAGGCGCGAGGCGGCGGTCGTCTCCTCGCCGGGGGAGAGGTAGGTGTGACCGGCCGCCGTCAGGGCGTCGGCCAGCGCCGGGACGCGGGCGTCGGCGGCGATCAGGCCGATCGAGCCCTCGTGCGCCAGGGACTCCTCGCACGCGGCGACGACCGCCCCGTCCAGGGCGTCCGCACCGGCCACCTCCCGCACGGCCAGTGAACCGGGCGCCTCACGTACGGACTCCACGGGGGCCAGGCCGGGCGAGATCGCGGGGAGCAGCCGCGAGGCGTACGCGATCACCTCGCGCGGCACACGGAATCCGGCGGTCAGCTCCTCCACCACCGCGTCCGCCTTGCCGAGGTGGAACAGCGCCTGCGCCCAGCTCTCCGTCGACCAGGGCGTCGTCCCCTGGGCCAGGTCGCCGAGCACCGTCGCCGAACCGGTCGAGCAGCGGCGCCCCACCGCCCGGTACTGCATCGGGGACAGGTCCTGGGCCTCGTCGATGACGACATGGCCCAGCGAGGGCGTCCGGGCCACCAGGTCGCCGGCCTCGTCGATCAGGACCGCGTCCGCCGCCGACCACTTCGCCGACTTCACGCTGCGGGCGGGCCTGGCCATGAGGATCCGCTTCTGCTCGTCCTCGGTGAGGATCCCCTCCGCGTGCGCCGCAAGAAAGCCGGGGTCCGCGAGGAGCCGCAGCACCAGCTTCGCCGGGTCCACCGCGGGCCAGACCGCCTTCACGGCCGCCTTCACCGCGGGGGTGCGCGCCACCGCGTTCTGCACCCGGTCGTCCGGCGCCTCGCCCGCCTCCTCCATCCGTACGAGGACGGAGTGCGCGATCCGCTGCGGGAGCGCCTCGTGGGCGGCGCCGTAGCGCATGTCGCGGGCCAGCAGCTCGACGACCATCTCCTCGATCTCGTACGCCGGCACCCGCCAGCGCCGCGAGCCGCGCACCACCACGACACCCTCCGTCGGCAGGGTGACGTGCGAGCGGAGCGCGCGCCGCAGGACCTCCGCCATCCGGGCGTCGCCCTTGATCACGGCGGCGGCGGCCTCGTCCGTCCCGCGCACCTCGACCTGCGCCGTCACCAGGTCCTCGACCGTGGCCTGCTTCACCTCCAGCTCGCCCAGTGCGGGCAGGACCTGTTCGATGTAGTGCAGGAACGACCGGTTCGGGCCGATGACGAGGGTGCCCGTGCGGGCGAGCCGCTCGCGGTGCGCGTACAGGAGGTAGGCGACCCGGTGCAGGCCGACGGCCGTCTTTCCGGTGCCGGGGCCTCCCTGGACGCAGACCGTCCCGCCGAGGTCGCTCCGGACGATCTCGTCCTGCTCCGGCTGGATCGTCGCCACGATGTCGCGCATCGGGCCGACGCGGGGCCGCTCGATCTCCGCCTGGAGGAGCTTGCTGGTCCGCTCGGTCTCCGCCGGGTCGGTGAGGTGCTCGTCCTCGTACGCGGTCAGTTCGCCGCCGGTGTAGCCGAAGCGGCGGCGCCGGTCGACGTCCAGCGGGTTGTTCCTGGACGCCTGGTAGAACGGCTGGGAGACCGGGGCGCGCCAGTCGATGACCATGGGGTCGCCGTGGGCGTCGTGGACGTGGCGGCGCCCGATGTAGAACTGCTCGCCCCCGGATCCCTCCGCCTCCCGGGCGCCGACCGGGTGCCGGTAGTCCAGGCGGCCGAAGAACAGCGGGGTGTGGGAGAGGTCGGCGAGCGCTTTGATGCGGTCGTCGATCTGGGCCTGCAGGACGGCGGCGTTGACCCAGTTCGCGGTGACGTCGCGGATGTCGAGGGCCTGCACGTCCTCGCGCATGGCGCGCAGTGCGGCGCGGGATCCTGCGAGGTGGGCGCGTTCCCCGTCCAGTGGACCGCTGGTCGCTTCGCTGGTGTCTTCGCTTGTCTCTTCGTGCGCGGGCACGGTGTTGCCTCCGGCTTTTCAACGCAGGACGGCGGACCGGGCCCAGGGGGTCCGGTCCGCTCAAGGACGCTCACAGGTGCGCACACAGACGGGTGCGTGCGGCTGGTGTCGGCCGGTTTCCGTCCGGTCGGCGGCGCTCCCCCGGCTGCCGGCCGCTCTGGAGGCGGACCGGTACCACGGTGCGGGAGGCGGGCAGACCGGCGATTGTATCGACCGCGGCCCGCAGCGTCGACCGAATAAGGGCGGCGTCCGTACGTCCCGTAGGGGACGGCGTGCGACCTGGGGCCTACCCGGGCCGTCGCGCGCTTCCGTCCGCAGGCCGATGCCGCTACGGGCCGGGGCGGCGCACCATGGAATGCATGAGCACCGTATACCTGGACCCACGCAGGACCGGCCCCGCGCACGGCGCGACCGCGGCCACCGGTCACACCCGCGGCCACCGCCTCGGCGACGCGGTGCGCGCCGTCGGCGTCTTCGCACGCACCGCGTTCGGGGTGGCCGTCCTCGGTGAGTACGCCGAGGAGGCGGGCATCGTCCGCCGCCACCGCTGAGAGCCGCGGGACGGCCGGCGTCACCCCGGCTGCCTCCGGCTCAGCTGTCCGTGAGCAGCTCGTCCGCGTCGACGATCCGGTACGCGTACCCCTGCTCGGCCAGGAACCGCTGGCGGTGCGCGGCGAAGTCCTGGTCGATCGTGTCGCGCGCGACCACCGAGTAGAACCGGGCCTCGTGCCCGTCGGCCTTCGGCCGCAGCACCCGGCCGAGCCGCTGGGCCTCCTCCTGGCGCGAGCCGAACGTTCCCGACACCTGGATGGCGACCGTCGCCTCCGGCAGGTCGATCGAGAAGTTCGCCACCTTCGACACGACCAGCACGCTGATCTCGCCCTCGCGGAACGCGCCGAACAGCTTCTCGCGCTGCGCGTTGCTGGTCTCGCCCTTGATCACCGGGGCGTCCAGGTGCTCACCGAGCTCGTCGAGCTGGTCGATGTACTGCCCGATGACGAGGGTCTGCTCACCCTGGTGCTTGCGGACGAGTGCCTCGGTGACCTTCCGCTTCGTCGCGGTCGTCGCGCAGAACCGGTACTTCTCCTCGGCCTCGGCCGTCGCGTACGCCAGCCGTTCCGAGTCGGTCAGATTGACACGGACCTCGACGCAGTCGGCGGGCGCGATGTAGCCCTGCGCCTCGATCTCCTTCCACGGCGCGTCGAACCGCTTGGGCCCGATGAGCGAGAAGACGTCCGACTCCCGCCCGTCCTCGCGCACCAGCGTGGCGGTGAGGCCGAGGCGCCGCCGGGCCTGGAGATCGGCGGTGAACTTGAAGACGGGCGCGGGCAGCAGGTGCACCTCGTCGTAGATGACCAGACCCCAGTCGCGGGAGTCGAACAGCTCCAGGTGCGGGTAGACGCCCTTGCGGCGGGTCGTCAGCACCTGGTACGTGGCGATGGTGACCGGCCGGATCTCCTTGCGCGTACCGCTGTACTCGCCGATCTCGTCCTCGGTCAGCGAGGTCCGCTTCACCAGCTCGTGCTTCCACTGCCGGGCCGAGACGGTGTTGGTGACCAGGATCAGCGTCGTCGCCTTGGCCTCCGCCATCGCACCGGCACCGACCAGCGTCTTCCCGGCACCGCAGGGGAGGACGACGACACCGGACCCGCCGTGCCAGAACCCCTCGACGGCCTGCTTCTGGTACGGGCGCAGTGCCCAGCCGTCCTGGTCGAGCTCGATCGGGTGCGCCTCGCCGTCGACGTACCCGGCGAGGTCCTCGGCCGGCCAGCCCAGCTTCAGGAGCGTCTGCTTGATCTGCCCGCGCTCGGAGGGGTGCACGGCCACGGTGTCCGGGTCGAGGCGCGCCCCGACCAGCGGCTGGACCTTCTTCGAGCGGAGGATCTCCTCCAGCACCGGCCGGTCGTTGGAGGTCAGCACCAGGCCGTGCACGGGGTGCTTGGACAGGGTGAGGCGGCCGTACCGCGCCATCGTCTCGGCGATGTCGACGAGGAGCGCGTGCGGCACGGGGTAGCGCGAGTACTCCACGAGCGCGTCGACGACCTGCTCGGCGTCGTGTCCCGCGGCGCGGGCGTTCCACAGGCCGAGCGGCGTGACCCGGTAGGTGTGGATGTGCTCGGGCGCACGCTCCAGCTCCGCGAACGGGGCGATCACACGACGGCAGGCGTCCGCCTGGTCGTGGTCGACTTCGAGGAGCAGCGTCTTGTCACTCTGGACGATGAGGGGTCCGGTCACGCGCGTCGGCCCTTTCCTGCGGGGGGTGGTCGTCCGGGTGCGAACGGCCAAACGTCCAGTGTGCCGCATCGGGGGCGTGAGCGGGGGGCTACGTTGAGGGCATGAGCCGGGACCGCGCGCGAGATGCCACATGAAGGTTTCTTCATCCTGGCTTCATCCTGGCCCGCGGACGCGGCAGGCAGGCTGTGCGCATGGCCTTCTCGCACCGCATCGCCACCCTGGCAGCCGTCGTCGCGATCCCTCTGGGCATAGCCGCGACCAGCTACGCGCTGGCCGACAGCCCCACGAAGCCGGAAGTCCCCGGCCGGGTCGAGCTGAACACGGGCTCGCCCTCGGGCAGCCCGGATCCCGGCGCCACGGGCCGTCCGAGCCCGAGCGGCACGGGCAGTCCGGACGGCGGCGTCACGACCGTGCCCGACGGCGCCTCGCCGACGGCGCCGCCGAGCGACGTCGTCGTCCCGCAGCCGCCCGCCACTGACAGCACCGACGACGATGACGACACCGACAACGATGACGACACCGACGACGGATGAGCCGCTCCCGGCAGGGCACCGGCTCTCCGCCCGGGTCCGCATCCTGCTCTGGCTGCTGGTGGTGATGACCGTGGCACTCGCCGCGGTCGCCGCCACGACCCGTTCCATCCTGCTGGGCGACCTGGACCACCGGATCAGCACGCTGCTCGCCCAGGAGACCCGCGAGTTCGCGAACTTCGTGGAGCACGGCAGGGACCCCGCCACGGGCGCCCCCTTCGACGGCCCGCAGCGGCTGCTGGAGGTGCATCTGCAGCGGCAGTACGCGGACACCGGTGAGGAGCTGCTCGCCGTCGTCAGCGGGACGTCCGGCTCCTCGACGCTCCGGCAGAACCGTGAGATCTCCACCGGACTGCCCCTTCACCGGGACCGTGCGTCGGTGAAGGCGATCACCGGATCGTCGCGGAGCACGGGGACCCTCCAGCGGCCACGGGGCGAGATCCGCTGGGCGAAGGTCGACGTCGGCACCGCCGGCACCACTCCGCAGGGGACCTTCGTGGTCGCCTTCCACGCGGACGGCGAACGGGCCATGGTGAACGACGTCTTCCGGATCCTGCTCGCGATCTCGTGCGTCGCCCTGCTGATGACCACGGGTATCGCCTGGGTCGTCGCGGGACGCATACTCGCACCCGTCCGGCTGGTACGCGCCACGGCGGCGCAGCTCACCGAGCAGGACCTCACCCGCCGTATCCCCGTCCACGGGCGGGACGACATCTCGGCGCTCGCCGAGACCTTCAACGCGATGCTGGACCGGCTGGAGCGCGCGTTCGGGACCCAGCGGCAGTTCATCGACGACGCCGGCCACGAACTGCGCACCCCGATCACCATCGTGCGCGGCCATCTCGAGCTCATGGGCGACGACCCCGCCGAACGCGAGGAGACCGTGCGGCTGGTGACCGACGAGCTCGACCGGATGAGCCGGATCGTCGAGGACCTGCTGCTGCTCGCCAAGGCCGAGCGCTCCGACTTCACCCACCCCGAAGCGGTCCAGCTCACCGAGCTGACCGCGGACGTCTACGTGAAGGTACGGGCGCTGGGACGGCGGGACTGGCAGCTGGACGGCGGCGCCGACGGCTGGGCGCTCCTCGACCCGCAGCACATCACCCAGGCGATGGTGCAGCTCGCGCAGAACGCGGTGCAGCACACGGCTCCCGGCGCGACGGTCCGGATCGGTTCACGGTTCACGGACGCGGGCGAGGTGGAGCTGTACGTCGCGGACAGCGGTTCCGGTGTGCGGCCCGAGGACGCCGAGGTGATCTTCCAGCGGTTCCGCCGCGGCGCGGCCCGGCGCGGTTCGCGCGGCAGCGGCGCCGGGCTCGGGCTGTCGATCGTCAAGGCCATCGCGGAAGGCCACCGGGGGCGCGTCGAACTGCGTCCCACCCCCGGCGGCGGGGCGACCTTCGCCCTGCTGCTGCCCTGCGTGCCCGTTGCGGAACCTGATGTGGAGGCGGTCGGACCGTGAGCCGGATTCTCATCGTCGAGGACGAGGAGCGGATCGCCGCCTTCGTCGAGAAGGGCCTGCGGGCCAACAACTTCACCACGACGGTCGCCGGCGACGGCCGCACGGCCGTCGACTACGCGTGCACGGGCGGCTTCGACCTGATCGTCCTGGACATCGGACTGCCCGACCGCGACGGGTTCTCGGTGCTCCGGGAGATACGGGAGGCCCAGGTGACGTCCCCGGTGATCGTGCTGACAGCACGGGATTCGGTGCGGGACACGGTGGCCGGCCTGGAGGGCGGCGCGGACGACTGGATGACCAAACCGTTCCGCTTCGAGGAACTGCTGGCGCGGGTCCGGCTACGGCTGCGGACCGCGGCACGGGTGCCGGAGGTGACCGTACTGCGCAGCGGAGACCTGACGCTGGACCTGCGTACCAGGCGGGCCAGGGCCGCGGAGCGCACCGTGGACCTGACGGCGCGGGAGTTCGTCCTGCTCGAACTCTTCCTGCGCCACCCCGACCAGGTGCTGTCGCGCGAGCAGATCCTGTCGCACGTGTGGGGCTACGACTTCGACCCGGGGTCCAACATCGTGGACGTCTACGTGCGGGCGCTGCGCAAGAAGCTCGGGGCCGAACGGCTGGAGACCGTACGCGGCATGGGGTACCGGATGCGGTGACCGCGCCCGCGCGCGCATGAACTTTCCTTCATGGACGGCTCATCAGGGGCTCACCGAGGCTCCCGAGACTGGTCGGGAGGGGCCAGGACCGGCCCCGGACCACCCCGTGGAGGAGCCAAGGTGACCCTGACCACCCGTCAGGCCGTGTCGGTGTGCGTCGCGCTGAGTGTCTGCGCGGTCCTGCTCGTGCCGGGGGTCGCCCGGGGCCTCGGCACGGACGCCCGGATCACGCTGCTGGTGTTCGTCGTCGCCACGTGTGCGTGGATCGGGACCTCCGTGGACGACACGTACATAGCGCTGGGCGCCGGGCTCGTGCTCGCGGCGGCGGGAGTGATCAGCAGCGACACCCTGTTCGCGACCCTCGGTGACTCGACCGTCTGGCTCCTGATCTGCGCCTTCGTGATCGCCGCCGCGGTGTCGCGCAGCGGACTCGCGGGCCGGGCCGCGGCCTTCCTGGTCGGTGGGGCACGCACCGTGCGCCAGCTCGTGCACCTGACGACGACGGCCCTGGTGCTGACCGCGTTCGCCGTTCCGGCGACCTCGGGGCGTGCGGCACTCGCGCTGCCCGTCTTCCTGGCCCTGGCCAAGGTGCTGGCCGACCGCAAGCGGCTGGTGGTCATGCTGGCTCTGCTCTTCCCCACGGTCATCCTCCTGTCGGCGGTGGCCACCCTCATCGGGGCGGGCGCGCACCTGATCACGGTCTCCGTGCTGTGGGAGGCCACCGGGCAGGACATCGGCTTCACCCAGTGGCTCCTGCTGGGGCTGCCCCTGGCCGTCGTCTCCTCCCACCTCGCGGCGGAGCTGGTGCTGCTGACCACGACGCGGCGGGCGGACCGGCGCGGGCCCGTCCACATCTCGGTGGAAGAGATCCAGGAGCACAGCGACAAGCCGGTGACCGGTCCGCTGGAGCCGGGCGAGGCACGGTGCGCGATGTTGCTCGGCACCGTGGTGGTGCTGTGGTGCAGCGAGCCGCTCCACGGGGTGCCGCCCGCCCTCGTCGCGCTGATCGGCGCGGTGGTCGCCGCGTCACCGGTGCTGGGCACGGTCCGGCTGAAGGACGCGCTGACGACGGTGCCGTGGTCGCTGCTGCTGTTCATGGCCGCGACGATGGCGATGGGTGCCGCGCTCACGCAGTCGGGAGCCGCGGAGTGGCTCGTCTCGTGGCTGCCCGCCGGCACCGGAGTGCCCGCCTGGGTGTTCCTGGCGGTCGTCGTCGCCCTCAGCACCGCGGCGCACCTGGTGCTCCAGTCGCGCTCCGCCCGTTCCAGCGTGCTCGTACCGCTGGTCGTGGCGGCCGCCGCGGGGCTCGGCGTCAACCCGATGTCTGCCGCACTGGCCTCCACCGCCGCCGCGGGCTTCTGCCACACCCTGCCCGCGTCGGCCAAGCCCGTGGCCCTCTTCGCCGACGTCCCCGGCATCCCGACCTACGGCCCGCGGGACCTGCTGCGCCTGTCGGCGCTGCTGGCACCGCTGACCGCGGCGGTCGTGCTGCTCTTCGCCCTCCTGGTCTGGCCGCTGCTGGGCGTAGCGCCCTGACCGGGGCGCCCGCGCCCCCGCCGTACCTCTTCCGTCATCCCTCATCTGCATTCAGGAGCATTCATGTCCGCGACGTACCGGTTCGCCATCGCCCCCAGCGGTTTCAAGGAGTCCCTGTCCGCACAGGATGCCGCGCAGGCCATCGCGGAAGGGCTGCTGCGGGTGGTCCCCGACGCCGAGGTCGACCTGATCCCGCTCGTCGACGGTGGCGAGGGCACGGCACGGGCGCTGGCCGCCGCCACGGGGGGCAGGCTGGTGCACCGTACGGAGACGGGGCCGGTCGGCGAACCGGTCGACACGCACTTCGCCCTGCTCGGCGGCCCGGCGCACGGACCGCGCACCGCCGTGGTGGAGATGGCGGCGGTGGCCGGTCTGAGCCTGGTGCCGCCGGACCGGCGCGACCCGATGGTCACCACCACGTACGGGGTGGGAGGGCTCATCCGTGCCGCGCTGGACGCCGGGGCGCACCGGATCCTCGTCGGCTGCGGGGACTCGGGGACCTCGGACGGCGGCGCGGGAGCGCTCCAGGCACTGGGCGCGAGGCTGCTCGACGCCGAGGGCCGTGAACTGGCCCGGGGCGGGGGCGAACTGCGCCGCCTGGCCCGCATCGACACCTCCGGTCTCGACCCCCGGCTGTCCGAGGCGGAGATGCTCGTCGCGTGCAATCCGTACAACGTGCTCTGCGGACCGCAGGGCGTGGCTCGGGTCTTCGGCCCGCAGAAGGGCGCGACGCCCGGCCAGGTCGAGGAGCTGTCCCTGGCGCTCGACCACTGGGCGGGCGTACTCGCCCGTGACGTACGCCCGCGCCTGTGCGGCGTGTCGGGCGCGGCCCCGCCGGACAGCCTGCGGCACGGGCCCGGCACCGGTGCGTCGGGCGGGCTGGGTGCCGGACTGGCCGCACTGGGTGCGAGCCTGCTCCCGCGCTTCGAGGTGCTGCTCGACCACCTCGACCTCGACGCACGGCTCGCCCGTGCCGACCTGGTGATCACCGCGGAGGGCGCCCTGGACCGCCAGACCCCGCGCGGCAAGGTCCCGTCCGAGGTGGCGCGCAGGGCCAAGCTCCACGGCCGTCCGGTGCTCGCGCTGGCCGGGACGATCGGCGACGGAGCCCAGCAGGTACGGGCGTCGGGCGTCGACGCGTACAGCGGCATCCTGCCCGCACCGGTGGGCCTGGCGGAGGCGCTCAGCCGCGGTGGGGAGTTCCTCACCGACGCTTCGGAGCGTGCGCTGCGCATGGTGCTGATCGGCATCGGCCTGACCTCCACCGGCACGACGGTCTCCCGGACGGCCGCTCCCGGCGAGGCGCTGGCACCGACCGGGTGAGGCCCGTGCCGGGAGGCCGCCGGTGGCTGCCCCGCTCCGCGGGCCCAGGACGTGTCCGTTCCGCGGCGGGAACGCCCGGTGCCTACGGCGTCGCGTCGTCGGCCAGCTCCGCCACGCCCGTGATCCGGTGCAGCGGATACGTGCGGACCTCGTCGGCCGTGTGGTCGTACGCCGTGACGAAGCCGCCCTCGACCTTCACGGGGGCGATCACCCGCTGGCTGGCCGCGCCGTCCGCGTTGACGTAGCCGATCCACACCGCGGACCCGGTCATCGCGGCGGCCTGGACGGTGGCGAGGGTCTCGGCGGGAGTCGTGCGGGGGAGCGAGCCGGCCGACGCCGTCTCCGGGGCGTCCCTGTGGACCACCCGGGCGGCCGTGTCACCGGCCCTGATGGCCCGCACCGCGGCGGTCAGCAGCGTCGCGTCGGGGACCGGAGGGCCCTCGGGGACGGGTGCGGGGGCCGTGCGGGGCGGGGTGCGGCGGGCACCCGCGCGGGTGATCAGCACGTCGCCCTCGGCCGATTCGGCGGCCGGGGCGTACCCCATCTCGCGCAGTGCCTCCAGCAGCGAGCCGGGGTCGGTCTGCGCGGCCAGGACCGTCGGAGCGAGCCGGCGCAGCCGCAGGGCGGCCGAGCGCTTGTCGGCCAGGATCTCGTTCAGCACGGCCTCGTCGTCGCAGCGCACGTACGCGGAGGCGGCGCCGATCCGCAGGTGGCCGTGGCGGCGGGCCACGTCGTCGATGAGGTAGCTCAGCGGCTGCGGCACCGGGGTACGGCTGTGCGTGGCCAGGAAGGCGTGCAGGTCGGAGGCGGCCTGGCCGGCGTCCAGGGCGCGGCGTACGGAACCGGGGGTGAAGCGGAAGACCGTCGCACCGCCCTTGGACTCGATGTCCGCGAGCACCGAGAGCATCTCGGCGAGCGGGCGTTCCAGGGGGCCGGGGGCCACCGCCGTCAGGTCGGCCTGGAGCAGGACGTGGTCGAGGGGCTCGGGGATGAGCGGGGCGAGGCGGGCGGCCGCCTCGCGGGGGCCCTCGTCGAGAAGTGCCCGGGCCTGGGAGGAGAGGGCCCCGCGGCCGGTGATGCCGAGCAGCTCCGCCTCGTTGACGGTCCACAGGGCGATGCGGGAGCGCAGGTCTGAGACGTCGCCGGCGGACGGGGCCGTGCCGGACGCGCCCGTACGCAGCGGCCGTTCCCAGCGGAGGCGGGCCAGCAGGGTCTGCGGGTCGGGGGCGGTGCCCGGGGGGAGCGAGGCGAACAGGGCCAGCACCCGGCGGCGCACCTCGGGCGCGGCCGAGCGGTCCAGCTCGGCGCCGAGCGCGGAGAGCGCCCGTCCCTTGGCATCCTGGCCGCCGACCAGGCCCGCGGTGCGGGTGGCGGCCAGCCAGGCGGCGGCGAGGCGGGTCCAGCGGTCCTGGGCGGGGAGCTCGAGCCAGTCGTCGTAGGCGGGCGTCGCCGCGTACCGCTCGTCGGCCTCGCCGTCGGTGGCCAGCAGCCCCGCCGCGTAGGCGAGTTCGACCCAGAAGGCCGCGATCGGCTCGGACACGTCGAGGGCGTTCGCGACCCGCTTCAGCTCGCGCACGCTCAGGCCGCCCGCGCGGAGGATGGCCGGACCGCCGTTGTTCCAGAGCTTCAGCAGTTCCTCGATCATGGACAGCGCGGTGAAGGCCTGGCCGGCCGCCGCCCTGTCCACAGCCTGGGGATCGCGCTCGGCCGCCGCCACGAGGGCCGGCGGCACGGGCTCCGGTACGCGGTGGGCGCGGCCGGCCCGCAGGTGCAGCGCGGCCTCGCGCGGCAGGACGACGGTCCGGGTCGACACCGGCAGCAACAGGCCGCGGTCGCGGAGCCATTGGACGGGCGGGGCCGGATTCGGGGTGACCTCCCCGTACGGCGGGCCCCACACCAGCCGGTCCAGCACGGACAGCGCCTCGACCGGGGCGGTGTCCAGCAGTGCGGCCATCCTCGTCCGGTCGGTGAAGAGGCCGGCCAGCGAGGCGACGGCGGAGACCGGGTCATGGGTGGCCGGCAGGCCGGCGGCGGTCAGGATGTCCTGCAGCCGGCCCGGTGACATGCCGGCCGTCGCCTCGGCGACGGTCGGTCCGAGACCGGTGGGGGAAGGGTGCTGCGGGGACGGGGCGAGCAGTTCGCGTGCGGTGCGCACGAGGTGGAGCCGCTCGTCCTCGCCCCAGACGAGGGCCTGTTCGCGCAGGGTCGTGAGCGCGGCGGGCAGAGCGGCGGTGATCGCCGCACCGGATTCGTCGCGGCGGTCGCCGTCCCCCTCGCCGTCACCGGTGAGGAGCGCGAGCAGCGCGTCGTACGGAGCGGGATCGGGCGCCACGGCCAGCGCCTCCGCGGTCTGCAGGGCGAACCGGTCCAGGTGCTCCAGCGCGCGGATGACGGAGGCGCGCGTGCCGGCCCGCGTCGCCAGCTGGGTGATGTCGTTCGGCACGGGGCTGAGCAGGTCGGGGCGGGCACGCAGCAGCCCCGCCAGCGATTCGTCGCCCCGGGCGCGCAGGGCTTCGGCGAGCGTGCGCGGTGGTGTGGTCGTCCCCATCCGTCCCACGGTAGCCGCTGGAACGCTACCGTCGGGGCAGGGCGGGTAGAGGGAGAACCAACGCGTGGGGATCGAGAGCGACCAGCTTGTCTACGACTATCTGAGCCGGATCGGTGACCTGGCGCAGCGGCAACAGCTGTCCTCGGGCGCCCGGATGAGACTTGTCGCGACGGTGCGGGGCGAGATCGACCGTCAGCGCGGGACGAACGGTTCGGACTCTCCGGCAGTGGTCCGGCGCATTCTCGGCCGGCTCGGTCCGCCGGACGAACTCGTCGCCGCGGCAGCCGAGTCGGGCGATGGAGAGGCGGGGCCGCCGGCCCCGCGGGCCGAGCCGGACGCGGCCCCCGCGAAGCCGCGCGCGGTGCCCCGGCCGCGGCGGGGCGTGCTCCGGAAAGACGCGTTGCGCAAGGGCGCGTCGGACGGGGGCGCGACCCGGGAAGAGGCCGGGGAAGCGGCCGGGGAACGGTCCGGCGGCGAGGGCCCGGTGCCCGGCTGGCCGTCCGCCTCGGCCCCGCACATGGTGGGTCTGGACGAGGCGGGGCCCCCGTCGGGGGAGCCCGAGTGGTGGCGGATCGAGCCGGGGCCGTTCGGCGAGGGCGATCCGGGTACGGCCGTGCCGGGGTTCGTGGGCGGGCTGGAGAGCCCGGAGCTGCTGCGGCCCCGGCGACCGGTGGTGGAGGCGGAGACGGAGCCGCCGGCGGACCCCGGGGCCGAGGAGGAAGCCGCCCCGGTCCCGGGGTCCGCCGCCGGCTCCGGAAGGCGGAAGCGGCTGCGGCTCCGCCGTCGCAGGCCCGTCGGCGCCGCACCCGCCCCGGCGGTCGTCGCCGGGAAGCCCGCGCTCGGGAACCCCTTCCTGCTTCTGGCCGCCGCGCTGCTGGTGGCCGGGGCGGTGCTGGGCTCGTGGATCGCGCTCGCGGCGGGCTGGCTGCTGGCCTACAGCTCGCGGCGGATCTCGCGCGCGGAGGCGAAGTGGATCGCGATGGGCCTGCCGGGCGTGGTGGTGGCCGGGGCCTTCGTGTGGCTGTGGGGCCGTACGACGGGCCGCTGGGGCAGCCCCCTGGCGGAGGGCGCGATGGGTGACGCGATGACGGAGGCGTGGCCGGTGGTCCTGCGCACGGCCGCGGTGGCGTCGGCGGTGTACCTGGTGTGGCGGGCGCGGCGCCTGCGGGGGTGAGGGGCGCTTCCGGGACGGCCGCTCCGGACGCCCGGGCGGGTGCACCCGTGCCGGGTGCCGGGGACGGCCGTGGTGCCGGGCCCGCGGTGCCGGGCCGCGGCTGGCCGTCACGGCCGCGTGGGCCCGGGCAGTGGGGCGGGCGCCCTCGCCCACCCGTCTCGGCACAATGGTTCCATGCCCCCACTTGCCCCGACGGTCGGCTTCGACCTCGACATGACGCTCATCGACTCGCGGCCCGGAATCAGGGCCGCCTACCTCGCCCTGTCCGCCGAGACCGGATACGCCATAGACACCGACCTGGTCGTCAGCCGTCTCGGCCCTCCGCTGGAGGACGAGCTGGCCCACTGGTTCCCCGCGGACATGATCGCGGCGACCGCCGACCGGTACCGCGAGATCTACCCCGAACGCGCGATCACACCGACCACCGCGCTCCCGGGCGCCCGCGAGGCCGTCGAGGCGGTGCGGGCCCTCGGTGGGCGGGCGCTCGTCGTCACGGCCAAGTACGAACCGAACGCGAAGCTGCACCTCGAGCACCTGGGCATCGAGCCGGACGCGCTGATCGGCGGGCTCTGGGCCGAGGGCAAGGCGCAGGCGCTCCTGGAGCACGGCGCGCACATCTACGTCGGCGACCACACCGGTGACGTGCGCGGGGCGCACGCGGCGCAGGCCCTGTCGGTCGGCGTCACCACGGGGCCGTGCGACGCGGACGAGCTCCGGGCGGCCGGTGCCGACGTGATCCTGCCAAATCTCACCGTGTTCCCGGCGTGGCTGCGGACCTGGGCGGGACGTTCCTGACGGGCCCGCCTAGCGGGCGGCGGCGCGCTTCGGGGAGCTCTTCCACACCGACCGCACCACCCCCGCCGCGGCGATGAGGAAGCCCAGGCCCATCAGCATGCACACCGCATAAGCCACGGACGGGAACGGATCGGTGCCCAGGAACAGCGGGGCCACAGTGACCAGTGTGGCCAGTGCGCCGATGAAGAAGACGATCGCGCCGACCTGTACGAGCCGGTCGCCTGCGCCTGAAGGAGTAGTACTCACCCGGCCAGGGTAGTTCCCACCCCGGCGGAACCCGTCGGCGACGTCTTGTCTCCGGCCCCCGGGCCACTAGCCTGGGACCGGCGGGTCGTGGAGACCCGCTGTACTGCTATCCGGAGCCGTTTCCGCGGCTCTCCCACGCACCGACGAGTACGAGGACGAGGACAGACGTGCCCACGGGTAAGGTCAAATGGTTCAATTCGGAAAAGGGCTTCGGCTTCCTCTCGCGCGACGACGGCGCCGACGTCTTCGTCCACTCGTCCGTACTGCCGGCCGGCGTCGATGCCCTCAAGCCCGGTCAGCGTGTCGAATTCGGCGTGGTCGCGGGCCAGCGCGGTGATCAGGCCCTGTCCGTGGTGATCCTCGACCCGACCCCGTCCGTGGCCGCCGCACAGCGGCGCAAGCCGGACGAGCTGGCGTCGATCGTGCAGGACCTGACGACCCTCCTGGAGAACATCACCCCGATGCTGGAGCGGGGCCGCTACCCCGACAAGGCCTCGGGCGCGAAGATCGCGGGCCTGCTGAGAGCGGTCGCCGACCAGCTCGACGTCTGAGCGGCCGGGAGGACGGCCCCGGACCTTCGGCCGCTGCCCGGCGTGCGTCGGCCCGGCGTGCGGTACGGCCGCCCGCCGGGCCGCGTCCGTTCCGTCAGCGGGCGCCGAAGGACAGCGCGTCCGGGCCCAGCGGCGGTACGAGCCCTTCGGCCGCCGCCCGCGTCAGCAGCCCGCGGATCGCCGCGTAGCCGTTGTCGCCGAGGTCGGCGGTGAACTCGTTGACGTAGAGCCCGATGTGCTGGTCCGCCACGGCGGGGTCCATCTCCTGCGCGTGCTCCAGGACGTACGGGCGGGACTGCTCCGGGTCGTCCCAGGCCATGCGCACCGACGTGCGGACCGAGTCCGCGAGCTCCTGCAGCATCTCCTCACCCAAGGACCGCTTGGCGATGATCGCGCCGAGAGGGATCGGCAGACCGGTGGTCGACTCCCAGTGCTCGCCCATGTCGGCGAGGCTGTGGAGGCCGTAGTTGCGGTAGGTGAAGCGCGCTTCGTGGATCACGAGCCCGGCGTCCACCCGGCCGTCGCGCACCGCGGGCATGATCTCGTCGAAGGGGAGGACGACGATCTCGCCCACACCGCCCGGCACCACCTCGGCCGCCCAGAGGCGGAACAGCAGGTACGCGGTGGAGCGCTCGCTCGGTACGGCGACCGTCCTGCCCGTCAGGTCCGTGCCCGGCTCCTTCGTGAGGACGAGCGGCCCGCAGCCCCGTCCCAGCGCACCGCCGCACGGCAGCAGGGCGTACTCGTCGAGCACCCACGGCAGGACGGCGTAGGAGACCTTCAGCACGTCGAGCTCGCCGCGCTCCGCCATTCCGTTGGTGAGGTCGATGTCGGCGAAGGTGACGTCGAGGGCGGGCGCGCCGGGGATCCTGCCGTGGGCCCAGGCGTCGAAGACGAAGGTGTCGTTCGGGCACGGGGAGAAGGCGATCCGCAGCTTCGCACTCGGTGCGGCGGCTTCAGTCCCGGTTTCGGTCGTGTCGGTCATGCTGGGTCCAACCTTCTACTACGGGTGCGGTCTTCCCGAACGCCTCGGTGAGCACGGCCAGGGCCTCGCCGATGCGCCAGGCGGCACGGTCGCGCGGGCCCACGGCATTCGAGACGGCCCGGATCTCGAGCGCCGGGACGCCGATCCGGGACGCGGCCTCGGCGACGCCGAAGCCCTCCATGGCCTCGGCGACCGCCCCGGGGTGCGCGGCCAGCAGCACGGCGGTGCGGGCGGCGCTGCCGGTCACGGTGGAGACGGTGAGCACGGGTCCCGCCAGGGCGCCGGTGGCGGCCGCCACGTCCCGGACGAGGGCGGCGGGCGGCAGGAACGAGTCCCTTCCGAAGCCGAGACCGGTGACGGGTACGAAGCCGTCAGGGGTCTCGGCGCCCAGGTCGGCGGCGACGATGCCGGTGGCCACGACCAGGGAGCCGACGGGCGCGGCGGGGCTGAATCCGCCGCCGATGCCCGCCGAGACGACGAGACCGTACGGATCCGCGGCGGGTGCGGAGGCGAGGGCGAAGGCGGCGGCCGCCGCCGCGGCGGCCGGGCCCGCCCCTCCCGCGAGGACGTCGAACGGACCTGCGCGGTGCACCTCGGCGCCCGGCACCTCACGCACCTGGGCCGGGCCCCCGAACGCACGCGTGACCGCGTCCCGTTCGGCCGGGACGGCGGTCACGACAAGCACCCGCACAGCGGTGGTCCTTCAGGAGGTCAGGGGATCAGGAAGTCTTCTTGAGCTCGAAGTGCCAGACGCCCGTGAGCTTCTGTCCCTTCGTCTCGACGATGCTGATCTGCGTCTTGGACGCGGTCTCCTCGCCGGTCTGGCTGGCGAAGAAGGCGCTGCCCGGGATGGAGCGGTAGGTCTTCTTGTACGGCTCCTGCTCGGCCTGCTGGCCGTTGATGAACAGGGTCCAGCCGTTGTCCGCGATCTCCGGGTCGACGCCGAAGCGGACCTTGTCGTCCATCGCGACCTTGACGGACTTCTCCGCCTTCTTGTTGAGGCAGCCCTGGACCTCGGACTCCTTGAGGGCCTTGCCGTCGTTGTAGCAGGCGGCCTCGGTGTTCACCGAGTTGTCGCCGACCGTCACGGTGGCGAGCGGCGTCGGCTTGTCGCAGGCGGACAGGACAAGGAGTCCCGCGGACACGGCACCAAGAGCGACGCCGATTCGACGGCCCTTACCGGAGAAGAACGCAACGGTCATGCGCCGAAGGTTATCGGTCGTCACCGCTCACGCCACGCGGGGGTGTGGTGTGCCGCGCCGTGCGGCGCCCAGGAGACCCCGTACGGAGGCGCCGGCGCCGAGGGCGAGGATGCCGGCGGCGACGGACATGCCGAGTACTCCGTTGAGGGGGAGGGCGATGCCGATGGCGCCGCCGACCACCCAGGACATCTGGAGCAGGGTCTCGGACCGGGCGAACGCCGAGGTGCGCACCTCCTCCGGCACGTCCCGCTGGATCATCGCGTCCAGCGAGAGCTTCGACAGGGCCTGGGTGAACCCGGCGATCGCACCCAGTGCGGCGACCATCAGGGTGCTGAAGAACACGGCGGCGAGCACGGCGACGCCCAGGGCGAGCCCCAGGACCGTCGCGATGATCACCTCGGGGCCGCGGGCCCGGAGCCAGGACCCCACCGCCGTGCCGCAGGCGTTGCCGACCCCGGCGGCGACGCCCACGATGCCGAGCGAGACGGCGGCGCTCTGTCCGGAGAGCGGGTGCTCACGCAGCAGGAAGGCGAGGAAGAAGATCAGGAAGCCGGAGAGGGCGCGGTGCGAGGCGTTCGCCTGGAGGCCGTGCAGCACGGACGGGCCGACGGACCGCAGCCCCGGCGGCCTGTCCCGGGCCTCCTTCCTCCCGTTCTTCTTCTTGCCGTCCTTGGTGTCGGCCGGGCGTGGCGCCGGGGGCGCCTCCTCGCCGTGCGGCACGACGAGGCGGGCCCTGCGCTCGCCCTTCGCGGAGTCGACCTTGGGCGGCAGGGTGAAGGCGAGGACGGTCCCGCCGAGGAAGATCGTGCAGGCGCCGTAGAGAGGCCACGGCGATCCGATCATCTGGAGCCCGGCCCCGATCGGGGCCGCCACACCCGTCGCCAGCAGGCCGGCGAGGGTGACCCGGGAATTGGCCTTCACCAGGGAGAAGCGGGGTGGCAGGAGACGGGGTACGACCGCGGATCTCACGACCCCGTACGCCTTGGAGGACACGAGGACGCCCAGGGCGGCCGGATAGAGCTCCAGGCCGCCCGTGGCCACCGCCCCCGACATGGTGATCGCCAGCACCGCCCTGGCGAACATCGCACTGGCCATCGCGGCGCGGCGGCCGTGCGGCAGGCGGTCCAGGAGCGGGCCGATCACCGGGGCGAGGAGGGTGAAGGGCGCCATCGTGACGGCGAGGTACAGGGCGACGCGCCCACGTGCCTCGTCCGTCGGGACGGAGAAGAACACCGTGGAGGCGAGCGCCACGGTGATCATGACGTCGCCCGCCCCGTTGACCGCGTGCAGCTCGATCAGCTTGCCCAGGCCGGACTCGCCGGCCCCGTGGGCGTGGGTCGCCTTCCGGATGCCCTTCGCGGTGCCCGTGAACGGGGTCCGCAGGGCACGGGCCATCGCCCGGCCCCCTCTGCGGAGCGGGCCGGCCCCGTCGGAGGACCTGGCGGCAGCCACGTGGTCATAGTGCCCCACGCTCCGCCGTCACGAACCATGATCGGGCCGGGGCGCGGCGACCGATCCCCCTGCGGGTGAGTGGTCCGGGAAGCGGCCGCGTGGCTGAGCGGCGTCCGGAAAGGGCGCGTGGACCAGGATTCCGCGAGTCGGATTCGTCCCTCTCCGTCCCTGCTCAGCTGCGGATCCGGCACTGTTCCGGTCCTTCTTGGGACGGGCAGGTGGGCGCGGGGCGGCAGAGAGGGTAGCGTGCACTCACGCGCCACCAGCGGTTGTTCTTGGCCGCGCGCCTCTCCTCGATCCCGCAGAATGGGTGGCAGAAGGCGCGCCCGAGGCAGGCACAACGGGTGTGGACGTCGACGCGGCCCCCAGGTCCGCTCCGCCCGCACCTGTCATGGCTGAAATCGGACACCGATGGGCTCCCGGCGCGCTCGTGAGACGGCGTATGGAGAGAAGCGAGACCTGTGAGTGCTGCGACGACGCGAAGCCGTACGGCCCGTATCCCCGCCCCCGACCGCCTGTGTGCCGAAGCGGTAGACCTCGCCCGCGAGGCGGCCGAGGAGGCCGCCTGGCCCGGAGTGGTCGGTGAACATCTGGCGCTGGTCTCCGAGGGTGACCGGGTCGTCACGCACTACTTCGAGTGCAAGGAGCCCGGCTACCGGGGCTGGCGCTGGGCGGTGACGGTCGCCAGGGCCTCCCGCGCCAAGAACGTCACCCTTGACGAAACGGTGCTGCTCCCGGGGTCCGACGCACTGCTGGCCCCGGAGTGGGTGCCGTGGAGCGAGCGGCTGCGGCCCGGCGACATGGGGCCCGGCGACCTGCTGCCCACGGAGGCGGAGGACCCGCGTCTGGAGCCCGGTTACACGGGCGAGGACGAGCCCCTGCCGAATTCGGCGGTCTCCGAGGTGTCCCAGGAGCTCGCGGCCCTCGTGGACGTGGAGGACGCGGAGCTGACGGTCCGGCCCGCGGGGACGAGCCGCGGCTCGATCGCCTCGGTCGCGGAGGAGCTCGGCACACGGCGGGCGCGGGTGCTGTCCCGGTACGGGCTGCGGCTGGCGGCGGACCGGTGGGACGAGGAGTTCGGCGCGAAGACGCCGATGGCGCAGGCCGCGCCGGCGTCCTGTGTCAGCTGTGCGTTCCTGGTGCCGATGGCGGGCTCGCTGAAGCAGGCCTTCGGGGTGTGCGCGAACGAGTTCGCTCCGGCGGACGGCCGCGTGGTCTCACTGGCCTACGGCTGCGGGGGGCACTCCGAGGCTGCGGTGATGCCGAAGACGAAGCCGACGCCGCACGCGCTGGACACGTTGCAGGTGGACGACTATTCGCTGCGTCCCGCGGACGACTCCGGTTCGGTGCCGGCCGTGGCGGACGGTGCGACGGAGGACCTGGGCCACTCCTGACGCTCCTGGCCGCCGGGGGCCGGGCCTGCGGTGCGCCCGGGTCCGGCGGGAGTGTGTCCTCAATCGCCGGACGGGCTTGGTGTGGGCCCTGTGAGGGGGAGGCCCTCAAGCGCCGGACGGGCTTGGGTGGGGCTGCCCGGGGGCGGTCTGGTTCGGGGCGCCTCGATGGGGGGTTTGTCCGCAATCGCCGGGCGGGCCCTGTATGGCCCTGCGCGGGATGTCCTCGGGTGTCGGGCGGGCCCGGTGCGGCCCTGCGCGGGGATTCCACGGGCGGCGGGCGGGCTTCCCGCGGGCCGGTGCGGGCCGGGTCGTCGTGGGGCGGAGCCCGGACGTCCGGGGGCGAGGGCGCTCGTCCCGACGGTGGAGGCGGCTCCGGTCGCGGTACCTTCGGGCGCACACTGGGCGTCACGGGTCACCGGAAGAGCGGAGTTACGAGCGTGAGCATGAATGCGACCGAGGGGGCCGATCCGTTCGGGACGGCACGGCTGCGGCGCGGCGTGCTCGACGCCTGGGGTGCCGGTCCCGCCCGTTTCCGTGAGGACGCCAACGCCGAGGAGGACCTCGTCCTCGGCGGCTACCGGGACCGTCTCGTCGTCGAGCTGGCGCAGAACGCGGCCGACGCCGCCGCCCGCGCGGGCGTCCCCGGCCGGCTCCGCCTCACCCTGCACGCGGCGGGCGACGGCTCCGCCGTCCTTGCCGCCGCCAACACCGGCGCCCCCCTCGACGCGACCGGCGTCGAGTCGCTGAGCACACTCCGGGCCTCCGCCAAGCGCGAGGGCCACGAGTCGTCCGTGGGCCGCTTCGGCGTCGGCTTCGCCGCCGTGCTCGCGGTCAGCGACGAGCCCGCCGTCATCGGGCGGCACGGCGGCGTCCGCTGGTCCCTCCCGGAGGCCCGCGACCTCGCCCGGCAGGCCGCCGTCGGCAGCCCCGGCCTCGGGGACGAGCTCCGCCGCCGCGACGGCCACGTACCGCTGCTCCGGCTCCCGCTGCCCGCCGAGGGCACCGCTCCCGACGGGTACGACACCGTCGTCGTCCTGCCCCTGCGCGACGGCGTCGCCGAGGACCTCGTCGGGCGGCTGCTCGCCGGTGTCGACGACGCGCTCCTCCTCACCCTTCCCGGCCTCGAAGAGATCGTCATCGAAGGTCCGGACGGCACGAGGACGTTGCGGCGCTCGCTGCACGGCCCGTACACGCACATCGACGACTCCACGCACGGTCTGCACCGCTGGCGCACCGTCGCCCGTCACGGACCCGTCGAGCCCTCCCTGCTGGCGGACCGGCCCGTCGAGGAGCGGCTCCGGCCTTTCTGGTCGGTCACGTGGGCCGTGCCCGTCGGCGAGGACGGGGCGCCCGAGAGCCCCCGTACCGCCCCGGTCGTGCACGCGCCGACGCCCACCGACGAGCCCCTCGGCGTTCCCGCGCTGCTCATCGCCTCCTTGCCGCTCGACACCACCCGCAGGCACCCCGCGCCCGGCCCGCTGACCGACTTCCTGGTGCAGCGCGCGGCCGACGCGTACGCGGAGCTGCTCGCAGGGTGGGAGCCCGTGTCGATCGCCACGATCGCGCTCGTGCCCGGCCCGCTCGGCAAGGGGCAGCTGGACGGGGCGCTGAGGGCCGCGGTCCTGGAGCGGCTGCCCCGGATCGCGTTCCTGGAGCCCGCCGCCCCCCGGGACCCGGCCGCCGAGCCCGACCGGTGGGAGGACTGGGACGCCACCGGAGCCGGTGCTCCCCACCCCGCGACGACCGCGCTGAGGCCCATCGAGGCCGAGGTCGTCGAGGGTGTGGGCGCCGAGACCGTACGCGTCCTGGCGGAGGTCCTGCCCTGCCTGCTGCCCGCGGGCCTGGAGCGCCGCACCGAGCTCCGCACGCTGGGCGTCGCCCGCGTCCCGCTGACCGAGGCCATCGACCGCCTGGCCGGTCTGGAGCGTGCCGCGGACTGGTGGCGGCGGCTGTACGACAGCCTGGCGGGCGTCGACCCGGACCGCCTCTCCGGGCTTCCCGTACCGCTCGCCGGGGACGGCGCGTCCGACGACGCGCCCCGCACGACCATCGGTCCCCGGCAGGTCCTTCTTCCGCTGCCCGACGCGCTGACCGCCCCGGTCCTCGCCCGGCTGTCCCGGCTCGGGCTGAAGGTGGCCCACCCGGACGCCGCCCATCCGCTGCTGGAGAAGCTGGGCGCCCTGCCGGCCACGCCGCGGGCCGTCCTGACGACCCCGCAGGTCCGGGCCGCCGTGGCGGGCTCGCTGGACGCGGGCGAGATCTGGGACGAGGACGCCCTGGACGGGGAGGAGCTCGCCGAGACCGTCCTCACGCTCGTGCGGGACGCGGACCTCGAACCCGGTGAGGAGCCCTGGCTGGGCGCCCTCGCCCTGCCCGACGAGGACGGCGAACCGGCCCCCGCGGGTGAACTCGTGCTGCCGGGGAGCCCGTTCGCCCAGGTCATGCGTCAGGGTGAACTCGCCCTGTGCGACGGGGAGCTGGCCGAGCGCTGGGGCGAGCAGCCCCTCACCGCCTGCGGGGTTCTGGCCACCTTCGCGCTCGTACGGGCCACCGACGTCGTGCTGGATCCGGACGAACTGGAGCCCCGCGACACCGACTTCGCCGAGCCGGACGACGCCGGGCTGCTCGACGCCGTGGACGTGTGGTGCGAGGACGTCCTGGACCAACTGCCCGACACGCCGGTACCGCCCGTCGCCACGGAGCTCGTCGCCGTGCGCGACCTCGACCTCGTCGACGACGACGCCTGGCCGCAGGCGCTCGCGATGCTCGCCCGCCCGCCGCTGCGCGACGCGCTGACCCAGCCCGTGCGCGTGCTGCTCCCGGACGGGACGACGCAGTCCGTGCGCCCCTACACCGCATGGTGGCTGCGCGACCACCCCGTGCTCGACGGCCGTCGTCCGGCGGGCCTGCGCGCGGCGGGCGGGGACCCGCGCCTCGCGGGGCTGTACGACTCCGCCGACGCGACCGGCTTCGACGACGTCCAGGTGCTGCGCGCACTGGGTGTACGGACGTCCGTGGCCGCTCTCCTGGACGAGCCCGGCGGTGCGGCCGAGCTGCTGGGCCGGCTCGCGGACGAGGACCGCCCCGTCGGCCCCGTACAGCTGCACTCGCTCTACACGGCCCTGGCCGAGCTGGATCCCGAGCAGGTCACCCTGCCCGACGAGCTGCGGGCCGTCGTCGACGACGAGGTGCGGGTGGTCGAGGCCTCCGACGCCGTGATCGCCGACGCGCCGGACGTGCTGCCGCTGACCGCGGGGCTCCCGCTGCTGCCGGTGGCCCCGGCCCGCGCGGCCGAGCTGGCGGAGCTGCTCCAGGTGCGGCGGCTCGGCGAGAGCATCGAGGCGGAGGTGACGTCCGAGGGTGAGGAGCACCGGGTGCCGGACGCGGTGCGGATCCTGCTCGGTGCGGGGACCCCGGACACGTACGTCGAGCACGGTGAACTGCGCGCGGGCGGTGTGGAGCTGGACTGGCGCCGCACCCGGGACGGGGTGGTCCACGCGTCCACCCTGGAGGGTGTCGCGGCCGGTCTGGCGTGGGCGGCCGGCCAGTGGCCGCGCCGGTTCGAGGTGGCCGCGCTGCTGGAGGATCCGTCGCGCACGGAGGAGCTGGCCCGCGACCGCTGGTTCGACTGACGCCTGCGATCTTCCGAATCATGTGATCTTCACAGGAAAGTCGTCGATTTCGTACAACCATTCACATGTGAAACTCGTCTGGTCTTGCGAGTCACCAGACTCGCAGACCACATGGGACCCGTCGGCCTCACTACTTGCCACGGGCCCCCTTCTCCACTGGGGAACACATGCGTATTCGTGCCACTGTTGCCGTTGTCTCCGGCGCCCTGGCTCTGTCCGCTTTCGCCGTCCCGGCCGCGACGGCCGACGACGGCCGCACCTGGACGCCTGACTTCGGGCTCTCCGCCCCGGAGCAGTCCAACGGGCGTATGGCCGCCCGTTCGATCACCGCCGACGACGACCTGAAGATCACCAAGGCCGTGGTGAACGGTGGCAAGGCCATCGTGGTCGGTACCACCGCACCGAAGACGGTCACCCTGGCCATCACGGCCACCGACGACTCGGGCATCGCGGGTGCCGGCGGGTTCGTGTGGATCGGCAGCGACGTCGAGTCCGACGACAGCTTCGGCTTCGGGCAGAACGAGGACGCCGCCAAGTGCAAGGCGGTCAACGCCACGACGTCCACCTGCACGGTCACCATCACCATCGACCCGGCGTGGCTGATCAACTCCGACGCGACCACCTGGAAGGTCGGCGCGGCGGTGGCGAGCAAGGACGGCCAGCTCGTCGAGAACCACGCCTTCGCCAAGACCAAGCTGCAGCGCCTCTCCAAGATCACCGTCAACGCCGCCCCGGAGCCCGTCAAGAAGGGCAAGACCATCACGGTCACCGGCAAGCTCTCGCGTGCCAACTGGGACACCGCCACGTACAAGGGCTACGCCACCCAGGCCGTCAAGCTGCAGTTCCGCAAGAAGACCAGCACCGCCTACACCACCGTCAAGACCATCAAGTCGAACAGCACCGGTGCGCTGAAGACCACCGTCAAGGCGTCCGCGGACGGCTACTGGCGCTACAGCTTCGCCGGTACGTCCACCACCCCGACCGTCACGGCCGCGGGTGACTTCGTCGACGTGAAGTAGTCGACGGGCAACACCTTCACAAGATCTATGTGGGGAAGCGGCGGCCGACCAGCCTCCAGGCCATTTCCAGGACGGCCGCCGCGACCGCCGCGATCCCCACCGCGGCCCACGGCATCGTCGTCCCCACGAGTTTCAGGGCGAAGAAGTCCTGGAGCCAGGGCACGACCAGCACGATCAGGAACCCCAGGCCCATCGTCGCCACCAGGGCGACCCGCCACCAGGTGTACGGGCGGGCGATGATCGCCAGGACCCACATCGAGACCAGGAACAGCGTGAGTGTGGCCGCGCTGGTCTCGGCGTCCAGCGCTCCCGTGCCGGCGTAGTGGTGCCGGGCCACCAGGTACGTGGTGAAGGTGGCCGCCGCCGCGATGACCCCGGACGGGATCGCATACCGCATGACGCGGCGCACGAAGTGCGGCTGGGCGCGCTCCTTGTTGGGCGCGAGCGCCAGGAAGAACGCGGGGACACCGATGGTGAGCGTGGAGAGCAGCGTCAGGTGGCGCGGCAGGAACGGGTACTCCACCTGGAAGCAGACCACCAGGATCGCCAGCAGCACCGAGTAGACGGTCTTCGTCAGGAACAGCGTGGCGACCCGGGTGATGTTCCCGATGACCCGGCGGCCCTCGGCCACGACCGACGGCAGCGTGGCGAAGCTGTTGTTCAGCAGCACGATCTGGGCCACGGCGCGCGTCGCCTCGGAGCCCGAGCCCATCGAGACCCCGATGTCGGCGTCCTTCAGCGCGAGTACGTCATTGACCCCGTCGCCCGTCATCGCGACCGTGTGGCCGCGCGACTGGAGTGCCGCGACCATGTCCCGCTTCTGCTGCGGGGTGACACGGCCGAACACCGCGTTCTGCTCGATGGCCGTCGCCATGTCGTCGCGGTCGGCCGGCAGCTTGCGGGCGTCCAGGGTGTGCTCGGCGCCCGGCATGCCCAGCTTCTGGGCGACGGCGCCGACGGAGACGGCGTTGTCACCGGAGATCACCTTCGCGGCGACGTTCTGGTCGGCGAAGTAGGCCAGGGTCTCGCCGGCGTCCGGCCGCAGCCGCTGTTCCAGGACGACCAGCGCGGCGGGCTCGGCCCCCGCGGCGGCGTCCGGGGCGTCCAGCCCGGCCCGCACCCGGGCCAGGAGCAGGACCCGCAGCCCCTGTTCGTTGAGGTGCACGGTCTCGGTGAGGGCGGGGTCGTCGGCGGCCAGCAGTACGTCGGGGGCGCCGAGCAGCCAGGCGGACGTGCTGCCGTCGCCCTCGGTGAAGGCGGCGCCGCTGTACTTGCGGGCCGAGGAGAACGGCATGGCCTGGGTGACGCCCCAGGCCTCCCCGTTCGGCGGGTACGCGTCGATGATGGCCTGGAGGCTGGCGTTGGGGCGCGGGTCGGACGCGCCGAGGGCCCCCAGGACACGGTGGACGTAGACCTCGTCGGAGCCGTTCAGCGGCCGGACCTCGGTGACGTCCATGCCGCCCTCGGTCAGGGTGCCGGTCTTGTCCAGGCAGACGATGTCGACCCGGGCCAGGCCCTCGATCGCGGGCAGCTCCTGCACGAGGCACTGCTTGCGGCCGAGCCGGATGACGCCGATCGCGAAGGCGACCGAGGTGAGCAGGACCAGGCCCTCGGGGATCATCGGGACGATGCCGCCGACGGTGCGGGCGACCGAGTCCTTGAAGTTGTTGTCCTTGACGACGAGCTGGCTGATGATCAGCCCGATCGCGGTCGGCACCATCATCCACGTCACGTACTTGAGGATCGTGCTGATGCCGCTGCGCAGCTCGGACTGGACGAGGGTGAAGCGGGAGGCCTCCTCGGCGAGCTGCGCTGCGTAGGCCTCGCGGCCGACCTTGGTGGCGGTGAACGCCCCGCCGCCGGCGACGACGAAGCTGCCGGACATCACCGGGTCGCCGGGCCGCTTGAGCACCGGGTCGGCCTCGCCGGTCAGGAGCGACTCGTCGATCTCCAGGCTGTCGGCCTCGGTGACCGCGCCGTCGACGACCACTTTGTCGCCGGGGCCGAGCTCGACCAGGTCGCCCAGGACGATCTCGGAGACGGAGATCTCGGCGGCGACCCCGTCGCGGCGCACGGTGGGCTTCGCCTCGCCGATGACCGCGAGGCTGTCCAGGGTCTTCTTGGCGCGCCACTCCTGGACGATGCCGATGCCGGTGTTGGCGATGATCACGAAGCCGAAGAGGCTGTCCTGGATCGGCGCGACGAAGAGCATGATCACCCAGAGCACGCCGATGATCAGGTTGAACCGGGTGAGGACGTTCGCGCGGACGATCTCGGTGACGGAGCGGGACGAGCGGACGGGTACGTCGTTGACCTCGCCCCGGGCGACCCGTTCGGCGACCTCGGCGGTGCTCAGGCCCCCGGGCGGCTCGGGCGGAGGGGAGGGTGTTCCGGGGTCCGGCTGCTCACCGGAGGAGTCGAGTGCCCGCTGCGTCATGGAGTCGACGGTACGGGCGGAACCGGTGATTCACCCGCCGGGGTGCGGAAGATCAGACCGGGGGAGGAGCGGGATGGTCCCGTGGTCGTACGTCAGCGCCGCGGGCCGGCGTCCCCGGCGGCGGCCGGCCCCGCGTCGGCGAGCGCGGCCCGCTTGATCGCGGCGTCCCGTGCCCGGACGAACCAGATGCCGATCAGTCCGAGTCCGGCACCGGCCAGGCAGGTCCACACCCACCAGGTGTGCCCGTGGTCGTCGAACCACCCGTAGAAGGGGAGCTGTACCAGGAAGAGGACGAACCAGAGGATCGTGCCGCCGGTGACGGTGGCGACGACAGGGCCCTCCAGGGGCTCGGGTGCCTCGTGCTGCGGGGTCCACTTCTCCATGGGCTCAGTCTAGGGCCCCGGTCCGCAAGGGCTGCCGGGGCAGACGGCCCAAGGGTCTACGCGCGGAGATAGCGATCTTCGAGTTATGTATTCATACTGAATCTGCTTATGGATGACTCGAATTATTCGTGTGAACATCCAAAATTGACCATTTTCACTCCCTCGATGCACGACTGAAGGTCACACATGCCCCCCTCGGCCACCGCTCAGGTCGACCCCACGCCGCCCCCGGCTCCCCGGCAGCCCTCCGGCGGCCTGGACCGGTACTTCAAGATCTCCGAGCGGGGGTCGTCGGTCGCGCGCGAGATCCGCGGTGGCTTCGCCACGTTCTTCGCGATGGCGTACATCATCGTGCTCAACCCGATCATCCTCGGCAGTGCCAAGGACATGTACGGGCACCAGCTCGACGGTGGCCAGCTCGTCACGGCCACCGTGCTGACGGCGGCGTTCTCCACGCTCCTGATGGGCGTCATCGGCAATGTGCCGATCGCGCTCGCCGCCGGTCTCGGCGTCAACACCGTCGTCGCCCTCCAGCTCGCCCCCCGGATGAGCTGGGCCGACGCGATGGGCATGGTGGTCCTCGCGGGCATCGTGGTGATGCTGCTCGTCGCGACCGGGCTGCGCGAACGCGTGATGAACGCCGTACCGAAGTCGCTCCGCAAGGGCATCGCGATCGGGATCGGCCTGTTCATCCTGCTGATCGGCCTGGTCGACTCCGGCTTCGTCTCCCGCATCCCGGACGCCGCGCACACCACTGTTCCGCTGCAGCTCGGCAGCGACGGCCACCTCAACGGCTGGCCCGTCCTGGTCTTCGTCATCGGCACGCTGCTGACCCTGGCGCTGATCGTCCGCAAGGTCCCGGGCGCGATCCTGATCTCCATCGTCGCGATGACCGTCGTCGCGCTCGTCATCGACGCCGTCGCCGGCCTCCCGGCCGGTGCCTGGGGGCTCACCGTCCCCGAGTGGCCCGGCAATCCGGTGGCCTCCCCGGACTTCGGGCTGCTCGGCCAGGTCAGCCTGTTCGGCGGCTTCGGCAAGGTCGGTCTGCTGACCGGCATCCTCTTCGTCTTCACCGTGCTGCTGTCCTGCTTCTTCGACGCGATGGGCACCATCCTCGGCGTCGGCGACGAGGCGAAGCTGATGGACAAGGACGGGCACTTCCCGGGCATCAACAAGGTGCTCTTCATCGACGGCGTCGCCGTCGCCGCGGGCGGCGCGAGCTCCTCCTCCGCGTCGACCTGCTTCGTGGAGTCGACGGCGGGCGTCGGCGAGGGCGCCCGCACCGGACTCGCGAGCGTGGTGACCGGTCTGCTCTTCACGGTGGCGCTGTTCCTGACGCCGCTGGCGACGATGGTCCCCTCGCAGGCCGCCACTCCGGCGCTGGTCGCGGTCGGGTTCCTGATCCTCGCGGGCTCCGTGCGGGACATCGACTGGAGCGACTACACGCTGGCCATCCCGGCCTTCCTCGCGATGCTGATGATGCCCCTCACCTACTCGATCACCAACGGCATCGGCATCGGCTTCATCGCCTTCTCCGTACTGCGCCTGGCGGCCGGCCGCGGCCGTGAGGTCCCGGTGGCCATGTACGCGGTGTCGGCGGTCTTCGTCTTCTACTACGCGATGCCGGCGCTCGGCCTCACGTCGTAGCGTCCGAAGCCTCCACCCCTACGGGGCGGACCTCCGTCGCGCGGACCCGGTCGGCCGGTTCCGCGTGACGGGGATCCGCCCCGTAGAACTTCTCCGTCTCGTCGACGGACGCGTTGAAGCGTTCGTCGAAATCGTCGCGGACGAGCGTCCGGACCACGTAGTCCTGGACGGTCATGCCGCGTCTGGCGGCGTGCCGGCGGAGCCGGTCGAGCAGCTCACCGTCTATGCGCAGGCTGAGCACTGTCGATCCCATGCCAAGCAGGGTCGCGGCACACCTGGTCGTTTCGGTGCTGTTTCCGGCTCGTATTCACTCGTTCGGGTGCTCGTTTTCTTGCGCGTGTACCACCGACTGGTCTTTAGTGAAGCTAATGAGTTACGCTAATAAACATGCCTGACCTGATCCACGACGGTGACAGTGCCGCCGCCGTGAGCTCCCTCCGCTCCGCCGTGATGCTGCTGGGCCGTCGCCTGAAGCACCAGCGCGTCGACGAGTCGCTGAGCCCGACCGAGATGTCGGTGCTCGGCACACTTGCCCGCTGCGGCTCCGCCACCCCCGGTGAGCTGGCCCGCAAGGAGCACGTGCAGCCGCCGTCGATGACCCGCATCGTCGCGCTGCTGGAAGCCAAGGGGCTGGTCAGACTGGAACCGCACCCCGATGACCGTCGGCAGAAGATGGTCAGCCGGACCGAGCAGGCGGAAGCCATGCTCGCCGAGAGCCGCTCCAAGCGGAACGCCTGGCTGGCCGACCTCGCCGAGGGCCTGGACGAGGACGAGTGGGAGAGGCTGCGGGACGCAGCTCCCGTGCTGGAGAAGCTCGCCCACCTCTGACCCGACGGGGCGCACGGGCCGCAGTTCGCGGCCGGTCGCGCCCCGCCGTCACGTCCCCGTCAGTACGTACGTCGTATACGCCCGAGGAGGCGAACCCTTTTGAGTACGGGATCCGGAGCAGACTCCGCCCCCGCACCGACGTCCACCCACGAGAGCAAGACCGGCGGGACCTTCTCGTCGCTGAAGATCCGCAACTACCGCCTGTTCGCCACGGGCGCCGTGATCTCCAACACCGGTACCTGGATGTCCCGCATCACGCAGGACTGGCTCGTCCTGAGCCTCACCGGGTCCGCCGCCGCCGTCGGCATCACCACGGCCCTCCAGTTCCTCCCGATGCTGCTCTTCGGCCTGTACGGCGGCGTCATCGCCGACCGGCTCCCGAAGCGGCGTCTGCTGCTCATCAGCCAGGCGGCGCTCGGCCTGTGCGGTATCGCACTCGCCGTGCTGACCCTCTCCGGCGCCGTCGAGGTCTGGCACGTCTACCTGATCGCGTTCCTGCTCGGCATGGTGACCGTCGTCGACAACCCGGCGCGCCAGTCGTTCGTGTCCGAGATGGTCGGCCCCGCGCAGCTGCGCAACGCGGTCAGCCTGAACTCGGCGAACTTCCAGTCCGCCCGGCTCATCGGTCCCGCCGTCGCGGGTGTCCTGATCACCACGGTCGGCAGCGGCTGGGCCTTCATGTTCAACGGGCTGTCGTTCATCGCCCCGCTCGTCTGCCTGCTCATGATGCGTACGAGCGAGCTCCACGCGTCCGTGACCGTGAAGCGGGCCAAGGGACAGCTGCGTGAGGGCCTGCGTTACGTGTCCGGCAGGCCCGAGCTGATCTGGCCGATCGTCCTGGTCGGCTTCGTCGGTACGTTCGGCTTCAACTTCCCGATCTTCCTGACGGCCTTCGCGGACGAGATCTTCGACGGCGGCGCCGGGATGTACTCGTTCTTCAACATCCTCATGGCGGCCGGCTCCCTGGCCGGAGCCCTGCTCGCAGCCCGCCGCCGCTCCTCGCGGCTGCGGATGCTGGTGGCCGCGGGCACCCTGTTCGGCGCCCTGGAGATCATCGCGTCCTTGTCGCCGTCCGTCTGGCTCTTCTCGCTGCTGCTCGTCCCGATCGGCATGATCGGTCTGACGACCAACATCAGTGCCAACACGAGCGTCCAGATGGCCGCGGACCCCGAGATGCGGGGCCGGGTGATGAGCCTCTACATGATGGTGTTCGTCGGGGGTACGCCGGTGGGCGCCCCGATCGTCGGCTGGATCAGCGACGTCTACGGCGCCCGGACCGGCATGGCGGCCGGCGGCGCGATCTCCATGCTCGCCGCGCTCGGTGTCGGCTTCGCCCTGACCCGCGTCGGGGGCCTGCGCCTGAAGGTCGACCTGCGTCCGGGCCGCCCGCACGTGCGGTTCGTCCCACGGGAACAGCTGGCCACGGCTGCCTGAGCCGTCCCGCGAACGCTGCCCTTCTCCTCGCCGGAGAGGGCGGCGTTCCCGTTTCCGGACGCGGTCGGCGCGGTCGGCGCCCGGCGGGGTCAGTCGGGGAGCCGGTCCATCAGCCAGGTGCACAGCTCCTCGGTGATGGCCGTGTGCGCGGTGGTCGTGGACGAGCAGAGGAATTCGTCCAGCTCGCTCTCCTGCGGGTTCAGCCCGTCGATGGCCGCGTACAGGTCGTCCTGCTTCTCGACGTCGCGGATCGCGACCGCGCTGACCGAGGGGACGAAGCACACGTCCTCGTGCCGCAGGTCGGCCTTGCCGCCGAGCTTCTTCATCGAGTCGGCGAGGATCCTGTAGGTGTGCAGGGTTCCGCCCGGCGCGCCGTCCAGGTCGGGGAAGCCGTTGGTCGCGATGGTCTTCTCGGCCTTGGGGAACCTGCGGTTCAGGTAGGCGGCCGTGACGTCGTCACCCTGGGCCTGGGTGTAGAAGGTGGTGCCCGGGTAGATCCGCTCGATCCGCAGCGCGACCTCGCCGGGCTTCACGTCCGGCAGGCCCACCCCGTCCGCGCGGCCGTTGGCCACGGCGATCCTCCTCGGGATCCGCGGCCAGCCGCCGACCCGGTCCAGGGCGGTGAGGAACTCCGCGCGCTCCGGGGCGACGCCGATCTTGCCGGTGTCCTTGTCGTAGTGCTGCCACAGCATCTGGCGTGCGGCCTGGCTGTCCATCTGCTTCGAGAAGTCGTTCGGGAACGGGATGAAGTGCGAGAACGCCTGCACGCCGACCGGGACGGAAGCGCCGCGGTGCGGGCTGTCGTAGGAGAAGTACAGCGCGGTCCGGTGGTCCATCCGCATCGTCTCCAGCTTCGCGAGTGCGTAGCGGGTGACGATGCCGCCCATGCTGAAGCCGCCGACGACCAGGCGGGCGTCGCCCAGTTGCTCGGCCTGTGCCCGCATGACGGCGGCCGTGACCGTCTCCGCGTTGTCCAGGATCGACGCGCTGCGCTCGTCGAAGCCGAGCAGGATCACGTCCCTGCCGCGGCGCCGCAGCTCGCTGACGAACGGGAAGAGGCCCCGCTCCAGCCCCTGGTAGAGCACGTCGAGCTTGCTCCGGCCGAGGCTGAAGCCGTCGGCCATGATCACGGGCCGGACGA
Organism: Streptomyces clavifer; assembly: GCF_036345975.1. Taxonomy (NCBI): domain Bacteria; kingdom Bacillati; phylum Actinomycetota; class Actinomycetes; order Kitasatosporales; family Streptomycetaceae; genus Streptomyces; species Streptomyces clavifer. Next base: position 4,284,987 of record NZ_CP107793.1, read on the forward strand.
GTGCGGAGTTGCCCTCACCGGGGAACACCCAGGCGAAGCCGTGCGGCAGCTGCCACTCCTCGTGCTCCGGTACCTCGATCGTCCCGGCGGGTTCGGCGGTCAGCGGACCGTCGAGGGTGAACGAACCGACGTTGGGCTCGGTCGTCTCGGACATGGTCGTGCTCCTTGGGGAAAGAATGGGCGGAACGACGTCATCATGGGGGGCGATCCGGGCATATCACTCTTCCGGTCAGAGGGGTTCACCACATCTGATGGAGCCGGAGCGGGAAGGGTTTGACACGCCCGGCACATGCCGTCGGCCTGTTCTCGTCGCTCGCCCGTTCCCCGCCGCACGCGTGCCGTAGGGGGCGGCCGGCGAGCGGGTCCCGGCCTGCCGGACGGGTCGCGGGCGCGCCGTGTGGCGGACGACCGGTCCGGTCGGCAGGGCACGCGGGGGCGCTGGGACACTCGCCGCATGAGCAGCCAGAGACTCTTCGCCGCCGTCCTGCCGCCCGCGCCCGCGGCGGACGAGCTGGCCGGGGCCGTCGCCCCGCTGCACGAGGTGCCCGGCGCCGGGCACCTCCGCTGGACCGCCCGCGCGGGCTGGCACTACACGCTCGCCTTCCTCGGGGGTGTGGAGGAGGACGTGCTGCCGGATCTGCACAGCCGGATGGAGCGGGCCGCGCACCGGACCGAACCGTTCCCGCTGCGCGTCCACGGCAGTGGCAGATTCGACGGGCGGGCGCTGTGGGCGGGGGCCGCGGGCGGGCTCGACACGCTGCGGCTGCTGGCCGCGCGGGCCGGTGCCGCCGCCCGCCGGGCTGGGGTGCCGATGGAGGAGCACCGCCGCTACACCCCGCACCTCACCCTGGCCCGCAGTCGCGTCCAGGTGGATCTGAGGCCGTTCACGGAGGCCCTGGCCGGTTTCGAGGGCATGCGCTGGGAGGCGGGGGAGCTCAGCCTCGTCCGCAGCCGGCCGCCCGTGGACGGGGTGCCGGGGGAGCAGCCGCGGTACGAGGTGGTCCGGGCCTGGCCGCTGGGGCGGTGAGCGGGCCCGCGGGGCTGGACGCCGGAGCGGTGGGCGGGCCGGTTACGCTCGTCGGGTGGATCCGAAGACCAGAAACCGCATCATGGCCGCCGTGCTCGTACTGATGTTCGTCGTCGTCGCGGCGGCGTCCGCCCTCGGGGGCTGAGCCCGCGGAGGGCTGAACCCGCCGGGGCGGACGCGTGTGATCCGGCTACCAGGCGAAGTTCTCCGGCGACGGACCCGGGCCGGGGAAGATCTCGTCCAGGGCGCTCAGCACCTCGTCCGACAGCTCCAGCTCCACCGCGCGCAGTGCGGAGTCGAGCTGTTCCCGGGTGCGCGGGCCGGAGATCGGCCCCGTGACCCCCGGGCGGCTGAGCAGCCAGGCGAGGCCCGCCTCGCCCGGCTCCAGGCCGTGCTTCTCCAGCAGGTCCTCGTACGCCTGGACCTGCGCCCGCACCTTCGGGTCGGCCAGGGCCTCCGCGGACCGGCCCGAGGTGGACCGGGCGCCGCCGCCCTCGCGCTCCTTGCGGATCGCGCCGCCGAGCAGCCCGCCGTGCAGCGGCGACCACGGGATGACGCCGAGGCCGTACTCCTGGGCGGCCGGGATGACCTCCATCTCGGCCCCGCGCTCCATCAGGTTGTAGATGCACTGCTCGCTGACCAGGCCGTAGCTGCCGCGCTGCTTGGCGACCTCGTTGGCCTGCGCGATCTTGTAACCCGCGAAGTTGGAGGAGCCCGCGTACAGGATCTTGCCCTGCTGGATCAGTACGTCGATGGCCTGCCAGATCTCCTCGATCGGGGTGGACCGGTCGACGTGGTGGAACTGGTACAGGTCGATGTGGTCCGTCTGGAGGCGCTTGAGGCTGGCGTCGACGGCCCGCCGGATGTTGACGGCGGACAGCTTGTCGTAGTTCGGCCAGGCGTCGCCCTCGCCGGCCATGTTGCCGTAGACCTTGGTGGCGAGGACGACCTTGTCGCGGCGGTCGCCGCCCTGGGCGAACCAGGTACCGAGGATCTCCTCGGTACGGCCCTTGTTCTCGCCCCAGCCGTAGACGTTCGCGGTGTCGAAGAAGTTGACCCCCGCGTCGAGGGCGGCGTCCATGAGCGCGTGGCTGTCGCTCTCGTTGGTCTGGGGGCCGAAGTTCATCGTCCCGAGGACGAGGCGGCTGACTTTGAGTCCGGTGCGTCCGAGCTGCGTGTACTTCATGACCCCCAAGCCAACTCCTTCGAGCGCGCTCGAAGCAAGGGGTGATCTCAGGCGCGCCGGGCGAACCGGTCGAGTGCCGCGACGACCGCGCGTCTGGTCGCGGGCCCGCCGAGGTGGCCCGCGCCGTCGATGACCGTCAGCTCCGCGTCCGGCCATGCCCTGGCCAGCTCCCACGCGGTGGTCAGCGGTCCACCCAGGTCGAAGCGCCCGTGCACCAGGACACCGGGGATGCCGGCGAGGCGGCCGGCGTCACGGATCAGCTGTCCCTCCTCCAGCCAGGCGGCGTGCGAGAAGTAGTGGGAGCAGATCCGGACGAGCGCCTGCCGGCCGCGGTCGGGCCGGTCGCTGTACGGGGACGGGCCGGTGTGCGTCTCCATGGAGACGACCGCGTCCTCCCACGCGCACCAGTCGGCCGTGGCCCTCGCGCGCACCTCCGGGTCGGGGCTCTCCATCCGCCGGGCGTACGCGGCGACGAGGTCCCCCGGGCCCTCGGCCTCGGGGACGCCCGCCCGGAACCGGTCCCAGGCCTCGGGGAAGATCTGCCCGGCGCCGCGGTACAGCCAGTCGATCTCGCTGCGCCGGGTCGTCGTCACCGCGGAGACCACGATCTCCGAGACCCGTTCCGGATGCTGTTCGGCGTACGCCAGGATGAGTGTGGAGCCCCAGGAGCCCCCGTACAGCAGCCACTTCCCGATGCCCAGGTGCGTGCGCAGCTGCTCCATGTCGGCGATCAGACGGGCCGTCGTGTTGTGCCGCAGGTCGGTGGCCGGGTCGCTCGCGTGCGGGGTGGAGCGACCGCAGTTGCGCTGGTCGAAGAGCACGACGCGATAGAGGTCCGGGTCGAAGTACCGCCGGAACAGCGTGCCGCAGCCCGAACCGGGGCCGCCGTGGACGAGGAGGGCGGGCTTGCCCTCCGGGTTGCCGCAGACCTCCCAGTACACGAGGTTGCCGTCGCCCACGTCCAGCATCCCGTGGTCGTACGGCTCGATCGGCGGGTACGTCTCGTCGGGTGTCCTGTCCACCGCGCTCCTCCCCCTCCGGCGGTTCGCCTGCTCGTGTGCGCCGGGCGGCCCGGTCCACGCACCCGCCCGGCAGGGAGGGCCCGGCTCCGGTCGGCGGCCCCTGCGCGTGCGGGCGCACGATAGCCTCCGGGCCGGGCGGGGCCGTAGCGCAGAGGTCGTCGCGCCGGTCTCCACAACCGCGAGGACGCCGGTTCGAATCCGGTCGGCTCCGCCTTTCCGCCCGGGCGGCACCCGCCCCTGGTGCGGCCGGCCGACGGCGCTACGGGCCGACGGGCAGCCGACGCTTGTGGTCCGTGAGGCGGTAGCGGCCGACGATCGTGTCGAAGGCCCGCTCGTCGACCGGCTTGCCCTCCAGGAAGTCGTCTATGGCGTCGTAGGTGACCCCGAGCGCGTGCTCGTCCGCCTTGCCCGGGGCGAGCGTCTCCAGGTCGGCCGTCGGCACCTTCCAGACCAGCTCGGTGGGCGCGCCCAGCGCCTCCGCGACGGCGCGCACCCGGCGCTTGGTCAGTCCGGTCAGCGGGACGACGTCGGCCGCGCCGTCCCCGAACTTGGTGAAGAAGCCGGAGACCGCCTCGGCCGCGTGGTCCGTGCCGACGACCAGGCCGTTGTGCGCCCCGGCGACCGCGTACTGGGCGATCATGCGCTGCCGGGCCTTGATGTTGCCGAGCACGAAGTCCTGGTGATGGGGGTCGCGGAAGGTCACGTCGCCGGTGAGCAGCGACTCCTGCGTGGCGTCGCTCGCGGGCCTGATGTCCACGGTGAGCACGTGGTCGGCCCGGATGAAGGAGAGCGCGAGCTGGGCGTCGTGCTCGTCGGCCTGGACGCCGTAGGGGAGGCGCATCGCGTAGAAGCGGGCCTCGTGACCGGCGCCCCGCGCGCGCTCGACGGCGAGCTGGCACAGCCGGCCGGCGGTGGTGGAGTCGACGCCGCCGCTGATGCCGAGCACCAGGGAGCTCAGCCCCGTGGAGGTCAGCCGTTCGGCGAGGAAGGCCACACGGCGCTCGATCTCCTGTGCGGCGTCGAAGGTCTCCGCGACCTCCAACTCCCGGGCGATCTCCTGCTGCAGGGCGATGTTCGCCGGCTCGCTCACGTCTGCTCCTCGTTCCGGTCCACGGTGGCCCGTCCCGCCCACCCTACCCACGGCCCTCTTCCTGCCGGGCCGGTGCGGGGGCGGAGCCGGGGGACAGTCAGCCCTTGACCGCCACGTGGTACGCGGAGCCCCACAGGGTCACCGCGGAGGCCAGGCCCACCACCGCGCGCACGCTCTCGTCCGACAGGCCGGCCGCGATGAGCGCGAGCCCGGTGACCGCGACCGCGCTGAGCACGACCGCCGTCACCCGGTACTGCCACTGGTCGTAGAGGCGGGCGAGCGGGAAGAAGTGCAGTCCGACGACCAGCGCGATGGCCGGCGGCACGAAGGCCGGGTGGCCCGAGGCGTTGGCCACCGCGATCACGGCGAAGACCGCCACGAGCTCGACGACGTTCACGATGCCGACCGAACGTGCCCAGTTCCGCGGCAGGACCACCATGCGGGGCGATGGGGCGGCTCCCCTGCGGTAGGCAAGGAGGACCGCTGCGGCGGCGAGCGGCACGGCGGCGATCTCGACGGTCAGGGCCGCACCGGGCGACGCGAGCCCGGACGCTCCGGCGAAGGCCCAGACGACCGCGAACACCGACAGGACGACGGTGCCGCGGCGTCGCAGGGTCCGGGTGAGGGCCTCGCACTCGGCATCCGGCACGGCCGCGGTCGAGGGCGTGGGCTGGATCATTCGGCCGAGAGTACCGCCGTCGTCGGCCCCGTCCGACGGTTTCGCCCAGGCGCGGGGAACCTCCACGTACGGAGGCGTTCCGTCCGCCCCGCCCCGCCCCGACCAGCCGTTCCTTCAGGGCGCCAGGACGAGCCGCCCCGTACGCCGCCCTCCGCGAGGCGGCCGTACGCGTCGGTCGCCCGCTCCACGGGGTACGTGCGCGCCACCCGGGCGTCGGAACCCCCGCGTCGACCAGCTGCACGAGCTCGCCGAGCCCGTCGCCGTCCGCGGCCGGCTCCACGACCTGTTTCTCCCGGCCCACTAACCTGGGAGGAGTTAACTCCTGGGTGCGTAGGCCACCCACAGGCAGGACCGGAGGCAGCCAGGCCCATGGCTACACGCACCGCGGCCCAGCGCCGCGAAGAAGCCCCATCCGCGTACGACGCGTTCCTCAGGGACCGCCCGACCGACCAGCTGCTCGGGCGCCTCGGTGACAAGTGGGTCGGCCTCGTCGTCAGCGCCCTGCGTGACGGACCGATGCGCTACAGCGACCTCGGCCGCAGGATCGCCGGGGTGAGCCAGAAGATGCTGACGCAGTCGCCGCGCTCGCTGGAGCGCGACGGTCTCGTCACCCGCACCGTGACGCCGTCCGTCCCCGTCCGTGTCGACTACGAGCCGACGGAGCTCGGGCACAGCCTGAGCGGTCCGCTGTCCGCGCTGAAGGTCTGGGCGGAGACGCATTTCGACCGGGTCCACGAGGCCCGTGGGCGCTACGACGGGGAGGTCGCCGCGTGAACGCGACTCCTCAGGTGCTCGCCGTGCTGGACGAGCTCCTCGCCTCCGCCGCTCCCGGCGAGCGCGGCGCCCTGTGGCACCTCGCCGAGCAGGGAAGGGAACTGGACGCCAACGTCGTGCACCTGCCGCCGAACGCCGGGGTGGGCGAGCACCAGGAGGACGTCCTGGACGTGCTGCTGGTCGTCCTGGCGGGCGGCGGCAGCCTGCGTACGGGCGGCGACCCCCTGGACCTCGCCCCGACCACGGTCACCTGGCTGCCCCGCACCTCCCGCCGCGCCCTGGAGGCGGGGCCGGAGGGGCTGACGTACCTGACGGTGCACCGTCGCCGGCCGGGGCTGATGATCAAGCCCGCGGTGCGGGTGCCGGCGACGACGCACGAGGGCGGCGAGGCCCCCTGCATGCTGGACCTGGTCTGCCCGGAGTGCGGGCGGCTGTCGGCGGACCGGAACCCCGCGTTCTGCAGTGCCTGCGGGGAGCCGTACCCGGGGCGTTGACCGACGGCCCGGGTACGGCTCGCGGGCTCAGGCGATGGCGCCGGCGAACTGGCTCGCGCCCGACTCCGTGCCGTCCGCGTACAGGACGGTGAAGCGGTAGAAGAGCGTCGTCGCCGTCGGCTGGTGGGCGTCGTGCCAGGACATGGGGTGGTCGATCCCGCCCGTGCCGACGAGGTCGAACGTCCCGTTCGCCGGGTTCCAGCGGTGGACGGCGAAGCCGGTGGCCTCGCTGCCGTTCTCGTTCGTGGTGTCCTCGAGGTACAGGTCGAAGTAGCTCGGCCCGTTGGCGCGGATCCAGGTGAAGGGCGAGCCGGTGGCGGGCGGGGCGGTCGGACGGAGGTCCAGCTCGGTGACGGCGGTGACGGTCGCGCCGGTGTCCGGGGTGAGCTGGTTGCCGTACTGGTCGACGCCCACCACGGCGTAGCGCACCTGCTGGCCGTCGGCGGGCGTGACGTCGTGCCAGGTCGTCCCGGTGAGCCACGGGCGCTCGTTGGTGCGGTCGCCCACCGGGGTGTAGGTCCACTCCCCGTCGGCGAACGTGCCGCGCAGCACCCGGTAGTGGTCGAGGGACGGGTCGCCGCTCGCCTGCCAGGAGACCGTGACGCCGTTCTCCTTCGGGACCGTCGTGACGCCCTCGATCGCGGCGGGGGAGGTCGTGTTGCCCGTGACGGCGACCTGGAGGTCCTGGGAGGGGGTGCCCGGGTTGCCCTCCCAGTCCTTGGCGACCACCCAGTAGTAGTAGGTGCTGCCGGGCGTCACGGTGTTGTCGACGAAGGTGCTGGTGTCGCGCAGTCCCTGGGCGATCTCCGACACCCTGGTGCCCGCGGAGCGCGGCTTGGGCGACCGGTGGACCGAGTAGCCCGCGAAGTCGCGGCTGGTCTGCTCGGAGGCGTCCCAGGTCACGGTGACCCCGGTCTCGCCCTCCGAGGCGTGTGCGCCGAGCGGGGTGTCGACGGGACCGGTGAGGTCGTCCGAGTAGTACTCGGCGGTGCCCGAGGCGGGGGATTCGTTGCCGTGCGTGTCGACGGCGGTGACGACGTAGTAGTAGATGTCACCGGTCTGCGGCAGCGGTCCGGTGTAGCCGCCGCCCGAGGAGGCCAGCCTGTTGGCGGGGGTGAGGGCGACCGGCACGGAGGTCGAGCGGTACACCCGGTACTCGGCGAGGTCGGGCTCGGTGTTGCTGTCCCAGTAGAGGGTGATCCTGGTGGGGGAGCCCATCGCCCAGTTGTCCTCGACGCCCTTGGGGGCGGCCGGGGCGATGCGGTCGACGGTGGTGACGCCGAGGTCGGCGGTGCCCGCGGAGGTGTTGCCCGCCCTGTCGTGGGCGCGGACCTCGTAGTAGTAGACGTTGCCGTCCTTCGGGACGGTCGTGTCGGTCCACGTGGTGGAGGTCGTCGTCGCGATCGGCTTCGTGGGGAAGGAGGCCCCCTTCAGCCGCCGGTACACGCGGTACCCGGCGAGGTCCATCTCCTTGTTCCCGGCCCAGCCGACCCGCGTGGACGTCGTCGCCGTGTCGTAGGCCGCGGTCGTCCCGGTGGGGACGAGCGGCTTGACCTTGTCGACGGCCGCCGTGGTGCGCGGTGTGTACGCGAACTTGACGCCGGCGGCGCCGGTCCAGTTGACGAAGTCGACCCGGAGGCTGTGCTTGCCCGCCGGAATGGTCACGTTGACGGTCTTGGAGACGGTGGAGGAGACGTTCTTCCACACGTCGACCTTGCGGACGCCGTCGACGTAGACGCGTATGCCGTCGAGAGCCGATGCGCTGAAGGCGAAGGGCCCGCCGGAGCCGAAGTCGCGGGTCATGGACCAGCGGACGCCGAAGTTGTTCGCGGGCATGCCCTTGACGCCGGGGGCGCCGGTGCCCCAGTTCTGGTCGATCACGGAGTCGCAGTCCGTGCCCCTGGGAGTCCCGGTGAACGTGGTGTTCGCGTAGAACGTCCGCTTGAAGACGGGCGATGCGCAGGTCACGGCTGCGGAGGCCGGGGCTGCCGCGGTGAGCAGGCTGCCCGCGGTGGCGAGTACGACGGCGCTCGCGGTGGCGACCGTCGTGCCTCTGGGTCGGTTCATTCGTTCCTTCGGTCTTGATCGTCTGTGGCAGGAATGCGTCTGCCGACGATCAAGACCTATGAGGAATGGTCATGGTTGTAGTCACTGGCCGAGACCGCCGTTGCTCTTCAGCAGCTGCCCGTTGACCCACTGCCCCTGCGGCGAGCAGAGGAAGTCCACGAGGTGCGCGGTGTCCTGCGGGGTGCCGAGGCGGCCGAGCGGAGTGGCTGCGGTGAGCACCTCCTTCGCCTCGTCGGGCATCCAGCCGGTGTCCACCGGGCCGGGGTTCACGGAGTTGGCCGTCACGCCGAGGTGGGAGAGCTCGTGCGCGGCGGCCAGCGTGATGCGGTCCAGAGCGCCCTTGCTCGCGCCGTACGGGAGGTTGCCGACCGTGTGGTCGCTGGTGAGGGCGACGATCCGGCCGGTGCCGGGCGCGCCGCGGAAGCGCAGCCCGAATTCGCGGATCATCAGCCAGGTGGCACGGGCGTTCACGGCGAAGTGCCGGTCGAAACTCTCGATGGTGGTGTCGAGCAGCCCCGAGTCGACCGACTCGCAGTGGCACATCACGAGCGCGGTGACGGGCCCCAGGCGCCGCTCCGTCTCGTCGTAGATCCGCGAAGGGGCGTCCGGGTCCGCGAGGTCCGCCTCGACCGCCACGTGGGCGGCGCCGTGCTCGGTGAGCATCAGGCCGATCGCGTCGGTGGCGCCGCGCTCCACCCCCCAGTCCATGCGCCGGTCGTACGGGCTCCAGTAGGTGAAGGCGATGTCCCAGCCCGACGCCGCGAGCTGCCGCGCGATGCCGGCACCGATGCCGACGGTGCGGCCCACTCCGGTGATCAGGGCGAGCGGGCGACGTGCCGTGTCGTTCTCGTCCATGGTGGTCACAGACGGACATGGTGCGGGACGGCCGGCGGTCGCGGCAACCGCTTTGCGCCCTGCCGGACTTCACGGCGGCGGTCCCCCCGCTCGCTCGCTCGGACCGCGGCGGGCACGGCTTCTGCGGGCGGGCGGGCGCGAACCCGGGGTACCCCTATGGCGCGGGCGGGGCCCCGAGGAACTCGATGATCTCGGGGGCGATCTTCCTGGGCGCCATGACGACCGCTCCGTGATTGAGCCCCTTCAGGGTGCGGTGCCGGGCATCGGGCAGTACCTCGGTCAGTGCCTGTGCGGCCCGTCCGAATCCCTCCGGGCTCCTGGATCCGGTCAGCACCAGGACCGGGGCCTTCACCGCGGACCAGGGCTTCGGCTCCAGCGGCCTGCCCCGCTGGGTGTCACCCATGACGGCGAGGTCGTACGGCAGGGTGTGGGCCATGCCCGTGAGGGTCCGCCAGACGCCGGGCATCAGCCGCATCGATCCGACCATGAACGCGGGCATGTTCTGCGCCTGGACCATGAACGCCTTCACGGCCTCGCTGCGCCGGTCCTCGGCGAGCAGGGTGCCGATGTGGCCGGCGAAGCCCTCGGGCGGACCGAAGTCGTCCCGGGTGACGGAGAACGGCGGTTCGTAGAGCGCGAGCCGGTCCACGTCCAGACCGGCGGCGGCCGCACGCAGCGCGAGGACCGCGCCGGAGGAACTGCCGAACACGGAGGCGGAGCCGCCCGCGTGCCCGATCAGGGCCGCTATGTCCTCGACCTCCCGCTCCACGGCGTAGGAGGCACCGTCGGAGCTGGCTCCCCGGCCGCGGCGGTCGTAGTTGATGACGGTGAAGTGCCCCGCGAGGATGCCCGCGAGCTTCCTGGTGTCGGAGCGGTCGGCCAGGGCCGAGGACACCAGGATCAACGCGGGTCCACGGCCCGATTGTTCGAAGGCGATCGATGTGCCGTCGCTCGACCGGACCTCGGTCTCGACGGTTCTCCCACTGGCTGTGGACATGTTTCCTCCGGGTGATCGGTAGCCGTCTGCAGGGGGTAGACCGGAGCGGGGGCGAAAACTCATCGGCGGGCCTCTTCCGGACCGAGACGTGCCGGCCGCCGTGCCGAACATTTCCGCGTTACCACTTCCCGGTTCACCGGAGTGCGCAACTCCACCCCCCAAGTACACGACAGTGCGCAGTCGTTCCGGGACGCTGGTCACCGCAGGTGAGGGCCGTCAGGCTCTGCTCATGGAACAGAAGAGTTCACCGGGCCCGACGCCTTCCTGGGTCCCCGCCAGTGGGCACGCCCTTCGGCACACGGGCATCCACTTCGACACCGTGCGCATCGCCGGGCTGCCGGGTGAGCAGGTGGCGTCCGAGCTGATGCGGTTCACGGACTTCCGCGCGGGTCCGATCGTGCGGTCCGGGACCGGTGAGCGGAGCGTGTACTTCCTGTTGCCGCCGCACAGCGCGGCCGTGTACCGGTGGCCTGCCGGGGCGCGGCTGATGGGCAGGGACGCGCGGTGCGACGCCTTCGTGGGCGTGCCCGCCCTGGACGGGCGGACGTGGCCGCTGGAGTGGCGCTCGCGGCCCACGGCCGAGACACCGTTCGTGGATGCCGGGCTGCTGCACGAGCTGGCGACCCTGACCCTGGAGGGTGCCTGATCGAATGCGTGTGCCTACGGCATATGTGTAAGGGGTGTGCGCGTCGTGCAGTAACGTGATCGTGTCATTACGCTCTGTGCGCACGGGTGCGCAGGGCGGCCCCCGGAGGTGCTACCAACACCGGCCCGGGGACCTACACCCACGAGTGGAGAGAACCCACCGAGATGATCCGGCATGTTATCGCGCCCTCCCGGCGCTTCACCAAGGCTTCGCACGATGTCGTGCGCCATCCGCGACTCACCAGCGACGCGAAAGTCCTCCTCCTCTATGTGCAGGGCCTCCCCGACGAGCAGAGCGAGAAGCCGCTGAGCGAGCTCGCGCGGCAGCTCGGGATCACGGGCCGGGCGTACCAGAAGACCAAGCAACTCCTCCTCGGCCACGGCTTCCTGCACGAGCAGCGGCGGCAGGGGGACCGCGGGCTGTGGACCACGGCGCAGCTGCTGTCCAACGTGCCTCTGACGGCGGAGGAGGTGGCCGGGATCCGGACCTCCGAGGGGGCACCGGCGGCCCTTCCGGTCCCACCGGTGCCTCCGGGTGTGCAGGCTCCGGTGGTCGGTGCGCCAGCGGATCGGGCGGTCGGCCGCCAACTACCGGTAGACGAAGAACGTGAGAAGAACTATCCCCGCCCACCCTCCGAAGCGGAGCCGGAACCTGGGCCGCCGCCGCCGCCGGAGTCGAGTCCGGAGCGGGCCCCGGAGCCGGAGCCGGAGCCCGAGCCGGAGTCGGCGGACGTCGTGGAGGGCGAGAAGGTGTTGCTGTCGCTGCGGCACGTACGCCGCGAGCTGTACCTCGGCGCCAAGGAGGCCCGCGGCCTCGCGGCCCTGGCGGGCCAGTGGCTGCTGCGCGGGATCACGGCGGCCCAGCTGCGCCAGGTGCTGACGAGCGAACTGCCGGAGGGCGGGGTGCGGTCGGCGGTCGGGTTCCTGCGGTACCGGCTCGTGAACAAGATGCCGGAGGAGGTCCGCCGGCCCGAGCCGCGACCCGATCCGCGGGCCGAGGCGCTGCGGGTCGCCCCGCTGATCGCCTGTGCCGGACCCGGGGACGACCACGTGTTCCGTGCGCTGGACGGCGAGACGCACTGCGGGGACTGCCGGCGCGAGGAGGCGGTGCGGCAGTGGCAGGCGCGGCGGGCGCGGGAGGCGCTGCTCCCGGCGGACCGGTCGTGGCGGGAGCGGTTCGCGGCAGTCGCCGCAACGGCCGGTGATCCGTGCTGACCGTACGATCAACTGGCCGGGCAGCCAGAGGACTTCACCGGAAGGGCGGCGCGGCGCAGCACCCTTCCGGGCAGCGGGGCGAGGACAATGGCGCACGCGCCATGCAGAGGTGACGAAGCCCTCTTCCGCGCTCGCGACCCCGCTCAGCCGTCGCCGCGACAGTCGGAGATGTGGCAGACGAAGGAGGATCCGTGGTGGATGTCCCGGTGGACCAGGTGACCGGCACCGTCGACAGGGCTCGTGTGCGGGCCCAAGAGCAGCTTCTTGACGCGGGACGGGAGATGTTCGGCGTCTACGGCTACGCGCAGACGTCGGAACAGGCGCTCTGCGAGGTGGCCGGAGTCCCGGAGGAGGTGCTCTGGGAGGAGTTCGGCTCCAGGGAGGGCGTGCTGATCGCCCTGCACAACCAGGTGACGACGTCCGGGCTGCGGGCGGCGGAACAGGCGCTGCTGTCACCGGGGATGGACGACTGCCCGGTGGAGCAGCGGTTCCGGATCCTCTTCGACGCGTACGTGTCCGCGGTGACGCGGGACCTGCGCGAGGCCCGGGTGACGTTCGTCGAGGTATTGGGTGTGAGTCCGGCCGTCGACGAGCACTGCAAGCGGTGGCGGGACCTGTGGGCCGACTTCCTGACCGGCGAGGCCGAGCGGGCGGCGGTCCGCGGCGAGGCGGAGGAGCGGGACCACCGGGTGGTGGTGATGGTGATGGTCGCCACGGTGCACGAGCTCATGGCCCACCACAGCCGCCGCCCCCGCAGGGCCCGGCCGGAAGAGGTGTCGGCGGAACTGACCCAGCTGGGGCTGGCGATGCTGGGGAGGGAGCCCGGATAGCGGCCCGAGGACATCCGGGGCCGGCTGACGGCGCGCGGCGTGTGCCGCAGAGGCCCGCCGGGGCGGGTGGGGTGACCCGGCGGGCCTTCGGGGCGGCCGGGTCAGGCGGGCGCCGGACGGCCGGGCAGGGGGTGCGTCAGGAGGAATTCGGTCGCCCGGGCGATGGCCTCGGCGGAGGTGGGGTGGACGGCCTCGGACTCCTCCTCCCGCTGGTCAGCGGCGGTGGCGGTGTACCACCAGGCGTCGGCGTCCGGGTCGTGGTGGATGACGGCCGAGCCTCCTGCGTAACGGAGGGGGACGGACTCGCCGGCGGATTTCTTGACCACGGCGTACGGCCACTTGAGACGGGCGGACTGGCGCTTGATGCCACCCCAGGCGGCGCCCAGCTGGGTGTAGTTGGCCCCGTTGCGGCCCGCGACGGTGGCGGCGCTCTCGGCCAGCCTGTCGACGGACCGTCTGGTCTCGTGCAGGGACCGCAGCAGGGCCAGCTGGACGTCGGGGGAGGCCATCAGGGCGGCGTCGAAGGGCTTGCCGGCGGTGCGGTAGGCCAGTGCGCGCGTGGAGATCCGCTCGGCCAGCGCGCGGGCCGCTTCGAGCACCTTGTCGTCCATGGTGAACGTGTCGTCGTCGGTGGGTTCACTCCAGGGGGGTTCCACCAGGGTGGTGACGGTGGACCAGAAATTCTCGTCGTCCCTGTCGGGGACGGGGATCGCCGCTGCGTCGTCCATGCGACAAGGTTATCTGTCGATCGGATCGCTTGACAAGGAAAACTGTCAACGAGGTCGGCGACAGCTTGGATTGTCGTCGCCCCGGCCTGATGTCGGCGGTCAGGGGCGGGCCGGCGTTTCCCGTCGCGGGCGCGTTGCACGCGGGTGGCGACCCCTGGCCCGATGCCGGCCCTGGGATCCACGGGCCGGTGGCGTAGTTCGGGGGCCGCGGCGGACCTCGCGCCGGTCGCCCGCGGTCAGGACCCGCAGGGTCGGCTGCCCGTCCCCGATGGTGTCCACGGCGCGGCCCGAGATCCGTCCGGGCCGGTGCGGACGCAGGTCAGAACCTGATACGGGCGGCCACGGGCAGATGGTCGCTGCCCGTCCCGGGCAGCGACCAGACGCGGGTGACCGTCGCCGACCGGGCCATGACCTGGTCGATCCGGGCCAGGGGCAGCTTCGCCGGCCAGCTGAACGCGAAGCCGGACTCGGCCCCGGCCAGTTGTGAGGTGACCGGTTCCAGCCCCCGGTCGTCCAGGGTGCTGTTGAGGTCTCCGAGGAGGATCACCCGGTCCAGCGGCTCGGCGGCGACGGCCGCACCGAGGAGGGCCGCGCTCTCGTCCCGCGGGCCGGAGCTGAATCCGCTGCCCGGACCCAGCCGGACCGAGGGCAGATGCGCGACGTACACGGCGACCTCGCCCCGTGCCGTCCGGGCCGTCGCCCGCAGCCCGCGGTCCCAGCCGTCCCCGACGGACTCCGGTTTGATGTCCACCTTCCGCACGTCGGACAGGGGGTGCTTCGACCAGAGCCCGACCGTGCCCCGGGCCGCGCGGTGCGGATAGTCCGCCGACAGGGTGGCCTCGTACGCGGGCAGAGCGGCGGGCGTCAGCTCCTCCAGGGCGATGAGGTCGGCCCCGGCCCGGAGCAGCGTGCGCACCGTGCCCGCCGGGTCCGGGTTCTCGTCGCTGACGTTGTGCTGGAGGACCGTGAGGGTGGGCGCGGAATCGTCGGCGGGGAGCAGATGACCGCCGAAGAGGCCGAGCCAGGCGGCGGCCGGCAGCAGGGTCGCGGTCAGCGCGACGTACGAGCGGCGCAGCAGGGCCAGGACGAGCAGGACGGGGACGGCCAGGCCCAGCCAGGGCAGGAACGTTTCGAGGAGGCTGCCCGCGTGGCCGGGCGTCTGGGGCACCGCGGGGTGGAAGACCAGGAGGAGGGCGGTGAGGACGGCCAGCAGCCCGAGGACCCGCCCCCTCCGCGAACCCCATGGCCCGCCGCTGTTCTCCGGCTTCGTCATCGCACGTTCCTCCCCGTTGCCGTCCACGCCGTCGCCGTCCCCCACCGGACCGGTTCCGGGCGGGCCCTGCGGCGCCTCAGGCGAAGGCGGGCACGCCCGCGTACGGGCCGCCCACTTCCCACGCCTGGTGCATCGCGTCCGCGAAGGCCCCGGCCAGTTTGTGCTCGCCGCTGGGGCCCGGGTGCGTGCCGTCGTACGTGTCCGTGCGGAGGTCGTATCCCGCGGGGTGCGAGGCCAGCAGGAGCGGGGAACGCGGGTCGTCCAGGTCGGCGACCACCTTGGCGAGCAGCATGTTGAAGCGGTCGCACTCGGCGGCGAAGGGTGCGTCGGACTCGGCCCGTATGTTCGGTATCACGGGCAGCAGCACCATCTTGACGTGCGGGTTCGCGGACCGGGCGGCGGTGACGAACGCCCGTGCGTTCCCGGCCGTCTGCTCGCTGTCCGTGTAGAAGCCGAGGTCGATCAGGCCGAGCGAGACGAGCAGGATGTCCGCGCGGGCCGCCGTGACCGTGTCCGCGATGACCGGAGCCATGTGGAGCCAGCCCTCGCCCCACCCGGCCAGGTGCCGCCTCGCGGGCGCCGGGAAGGCCGGGTCGCCGTACGCGTGGGACAGCGGGGCGTCCGCCCCGGTGTCGTACAGCCCGGCGCGCGGGCCCGTGATCGCGTACCCGCCGTCGCCGACGGTCGCTTCGAGGTGCTGCCACATGCGGTAACGCCAGGTGAAGTCACCGGCCTTGCCCACGGTCATGGAGTCGCCGACGAAGAGAAAACGCATGGCGCCATCATGGCCGATCACGGCTCCGGCCTGATACGTGACGGTGGACACTTGTGCCATGAGATCGCTGACTGTCTGCGCTGCCGCCGCCGTACTCCTCCTCACCGGGGCGGTGCCCGCCGCGGCGGACGACGGGGACGGGGCCGACCGGACCTTCACGATCGAGGACCCCCGGATCACCGAGTCCAGCGGCCTCGCCGCCAGCCGCCTCCACCCGGGGGTCTACTGGACGCACAACGACAGCGAGGACGGGCCCTACGTCTACGCCGTCGACTCCCGGACCGGGAAGACCGTCGCGACGATCACCATGCGGGGGGTGGGGGAGCCCCGCGACGTGGAGGCGATCTCGCTCGGGCCGGACGGCAGTCTGTACGTCGGGGACATCGGCGACAACCTCGGCGGGTCGTGGGACCACGTCTGGATCTACCGCTTCCCCGAGCCGAAGCAACTCGCGGACGCCACCGTCCAGGCCACGCAGTTCGACGTGAAGTACGCCGACGGGGCACGCGACGCCGAGGCGCTGATGGTCCATCCGAAGACGGGGCGGGTGTACATCGCGTCGAAGAACGAGGACGGCGGCGGTCTCTACGAGGGCCCCGCGAAGCTCACCACGGGCGGGGCCAACGTGTTCCGGCGGGTGGGCGAGGTGCCGTGGGTGACGGACGGGGCGTTCTCGCCGGACGGGAAGGACCTGCTGCTCCGCTCCTACTTCAGCACCCGGGGATACGCCTTCGAGGACGGCAGGCTCGGCGCGGACTACCGGGTGAGGGCGCCGATCCAGGGGCAGTCCGAGTCGGTGACGTACACGGCGGACGGCTCGGCGATGATGTTCGGCTCCGAGGGGGAGCGGAGCGAAGTGGTGCGGGTGGACGTCGAGGGCGGCGGAAGCGACGGGGGCGGCAGCAAGACGCCCTCCGGGGAGGACGGGGCGTCCTCCTCCGGAGCCGGCGGGGACGGGAAGCTCGGTGTGACCGGGGGCGCCGTGCTCATCGGCGTGATCGTGCTGGCCGCGATCGGCGTCAAGCGGCGGCGCGGCCAGGGGTGATGTGCCAGGGGTGATGAGCCGGGGGAGACGCGGCCGGGAGTGATGCGACCCGGGCCGTCCGCGGTGGCGGACACGGCGGGGCGCGGGGCCGGGCGCGGGATCAGTCGTCGTCGGTGAACGGGCGGAGCTCGTAGTGCAGCGTCCGGTCCCGCTTCACCCGGTGGACCAGCGGTACCACCACCCCCTGGAGGGCCGGGTGTTTGCGCGAGATCATCCGCGCCGCGTGGGTGTCCTCCGCCGAACCGGCCTGGAGCAGCCGGGCCCGGGCCTCGATCTGCGGCCCCGTGGGCCGGCCGCCCACCGTGCACGGACCGATCCGCACGACCGGGTGGTTGCGCATCCGGTCCACCTTCCAGGCCGAGGAGAACGTACGGATGTAGGCGTGATCGCCCTCGACGGCGATGTTGACGGGGGTGTGGACCTCGGATCCGTCCTGACGCCGGGAGCTGAGCAGAACGGCGTACTGCTTCACGAACGGCTCGAGCTCGCGGATCGTCTCCATACCTTCCATGGTCCACGGATCCGGTGCCGCGTCACTTCCGCGCGCGCTCCCGCACGAGCACTTCGAAGCCGTCGACGAGACGGCCGAGGCCGAACGCGAAGTGGTCGAACCCGTCTCCGAACGCGTCGTGGGGCAGTGCGGCCATCCGCGGATAGGCACCGCTCAGCATGGCCCGCTCCAGGTAGGGGCGCTGGTTCTCCCAGAAGGCCTCGTGGCTGAGGCCCGTCTCCCGGGCGGCCTCGGTGGCGTGGCTCTCCGTCCGGACGAAGCCCTCCACGTAGCTGTTGACCGTGATGATCACGCCGATCAGTTCGGGTCCGTCGAGACCCATGTCCTTCAGACCGGTCAGGGCCAGCTCCATGCCGCGCAGGGCGCTGGGACCGAGGACGGTGCGCGCCTGGTTGATCTTGAGGAGCCAGGGGTGGGCGCGGAGGTTGTCCCGGTAGGTCCGGGCCATCTCGTCGATGGCCCGCCGCCAGTCGTCCGGTACCTGTGATGCGTCCGCCGCGAGCGGTTCGCCCTGGACGCGGTCGAGCATCAGATCCAGCAGTTCGCCCTTGCCGGGGACGTACCGGTAGAGGCTCATCGTGCCCGTCCCGAGCTCGGCCGCGAGCCGCCGCATCGACAGGGCGGCCAGCCCCTCGGCGTCGGCGACGTCCACGGCGGTCGCGACGATCCGGTCCAGGGTGAGGCCTGGCCTCGGCCCCCGGCTGGGGCGTTCACCGGTGCCCCACAGCAGCTCCAGGCTGCGCGCGATGTCGCCGCTGCCGGTGGTGGTGCCGTCTGCCGCCGCTGCCGGTCCGCTCTTCGTCATGGCCTCAGGGTAAGCCTCCCGCATAGAACTGGGTACGGTGTACTCTCATTTGGGTACAGCGTACTCAGTGGCTGTCGGCAGCGACGGCCGAGAGGGGAGTGAGCCATGTCCGCATCCGGATACGCGGTGCTGGCCGAAGGAGTCGTGAAGCGCTACGGGGGCCGGAAGGGGGCGGCGGAGAAACGCGCGCTCGACGGATTCGACCTGGCGGTCCGCCCCGGGACCGTGCACGGCCTGCTCGGGCCGAACGGCGCGGGGAAGACCACGGCCGTGCGGGTGCTCGCCACCCTGCTCCGGTACGACGCCGGCCGGGTCGAGGTCGCGGGACTGGACGTGGCGCGCGAACCGCGGGGCGTACGGGGCAGGATCGGGCTCACCGGGCAGTACGCCGCCGTGGACGAGGTGCTCACGGGCCGGCAGAACCTGGAGATGTTCGGCCGCCTGTTCCACCTGGGCCGTGCCGGGGCGCGGCGGCGGGCCGGTGAGCTGCTGGAGCGGTTCGACCTGGTGGAGGCCGCCGGTAAAGGCGTCACGGAGTACAGCGGGGGCATGCGGCGGAGGCTCGACCTGGCCGCCTCGATGATCCTCGCGCCCGCGGTGCTCTTCCTGGACGAGCCGACGACCGGGCTCGACCCGCGTGGGCGGGGAGAGGTCTGGGACGCCGTACGGGCCCTGGTGGCGGGCGGTACGACCGTACTGCTGACCACGCAGTACCTGGACGAGGCCGACCGGCTCGCCTCGCACATCACGGTCATCGACCGGGGCCGGGCCATCGCCGACGACAGCCCGGACGGACTGAAGGACCGGGTCGGCGGGGACCGCATCGAGGTCGTCGCCGCCGAGGCGGCCGACCTCCCCGCGGTGGCGAAGGCCGTGGGTCGGGTGGCCGGCGGCGGGCTCGTGGTGACGGACGACACCGGCCGGCGCGTGCACACCCAGGTCAGCGACCGGGTGGCCGCGCTCACCGAAGTGGCGCGGGCCCTCCAGGACGAGGGCATCGCGGTCGAGGACATCGGGCTGCGCAGGCCCAGCCTGGACGACGTGTTCCTGCGCCTGACCGGACACGGCACGGATCTGGAGGTCGCGGCATGACCGTGCTCGAACTGAACGCCCGCACCGGCCCCGAGCGGAGCCGGGCCCACTGGTTGCTCGCCGACTGCTGGAACATCACCCGGCGCAGCCTCACCCACTACCAGCGCCAGCCCCTCGCCATCGTCTGGCAGCTCGGCTTCCCGATCGTCTCCGTACTGCTCTACGGATACGTCTTCGGCAGCGCGATGAAGGTGCCCGGGGGCGGCGACTACCGGGAGTTCCTGATGCCCGGCATGTTCGCCACGACCATGACCATGGGCTTCATGAACACCGCCATGGCCGTGGTGACGGACGCGGGCAAGGGGGTCATCGACCGGTTCCGGTCCATGCCGATGGCCCCCTCCGCCGTCGCCGTCGGGCGCGGGGCCGCGGACCTCGTGGTGGCCTGCGCCGAGCTGACGATCCTCGCGCTCACGGCACTCGCGATCGGCTGGCGGGCGGGCGGCGGACCGCTGGAGGCCGCGGGCGCCTTCGGGCTGCTCCTGCTGCTGCGGTTCAGCCTGATCTGGGTGGGCGTCTGGCTGGGGCTGATGGTTCCCACCCCCGAGTCGGCGGGTGGCCTGTACGCCGTCGCCTTCCCCGTCACGATGATCTCCAGCGCCCTGGTGGCGCCCTCGCTGATGCCGGGCTGGCTGGGCACCGCCGCCGCGTGGAACCCGGTCTCCTCGACGGTGACCGCGGCCCGGGAGCTGTTCGGCAACCCCGTGGCGAGCGGCGGCACCTGGGTCGAGGAGCACGCGCTGCTGATGGCGCTGGTGTGGCCGCTGGTGATCACCCTGGTGTTCCTGCCGCTGGCCGTACGCAGGTTCCAGCGCCTCAGCCGCTGACCTGCCGGGCCGCGGCGCGCCGGGCCGGTGCGGCGGGGGTGTTGGGCGCCTGCCCCAGGGCTCTCGCGCCGGGGTGGGCGCCGACCCGGGGCGGGCGCCGGACCGGGAGCACGGTCACTGATCACGACATGGGGGGAATTGTCTTATACCGTCGGAGGGCGGGGTGCGTGCACGCCGCAGCTCCCGCCAAGCGATCGACGGAGGCCCTGAAGTGGGCGAACTGGGGAGGCTGGAAGCCCTGCGGCTCGCAGGGCTCACCGCCGCTGCCGATCCCGGCATGGACCGGTTCGCGAGGCTGGTCTCCCGGTTCCTGCACGTCCCGGTCGCACTGGTGTCGCTCCTGGAGACGGACCGGCAGGTCTTTCCCGGGATGGTCGGACTCGCCGAGCCCTGGGCGGGGCGGCGCCGGACACCCCTGAGTCATTCCTTCTGCCAGCACGTCGTCGCCAGCGGCCGGCCCCTGATCCTCGATGACGCGCGGCAGAATCCGCTCACCTGCTACAGCCTGGCCATCCCCGACCTCCAGGTGATCGCCTACGCCGGTATGCCGCTGACCGACGCCGACGGACACGTCCTCGGGTCGCTGTGTGCCATCGACCACGTGCCCCGGAAGTGGACCGAGGACGAACTGCAGGACCTCGGTGACCTCACCGCCGCCTGTTCGGTGGAACTGCGTCTGCGGATCGCGAGCGAGCGGATCAGGCAGGACCGCGACCATGCCGGCCTGCTGCTGCGCTCCTCGGTCGAACTGGGCCACTCCCGTGACCTGACGGACATCACCAGGCGACTGCGCCGGCTGTTCCGCGGGCCCGCCGAACCGTCCTACGTGGGACTGCTGCTCGCGGACCACCGGGGGCTGTGGCGGGTGGTCGACCCGGAGAACGTGCTGCCGGTGGAGACCGTCATCGACCGTCTGGAGATGGACGCGGCCTTCCCCAGTACGCGGGCGATGCGGGAGCAGCGCACCGTCTTCGTCCCGGACCGGGACGCCCTCGTGGCCGGCTTCAGCCCCGAGGCGGTGGCGGGGTACGACTCCCTGGGTCTCCACTCCGCGCTCTGCGTGCCGCTGTCCCGGGGCCGTGGCGTGCTGATGTGGTGCTGGGACGCCGCCCACATCCTGGAGGTGACGGAGGAGGCGGTCCTCACCGCGGTGGCCGAGTACGTGAGCCAGGCGGTGGAGCGCACCCTGTTCGTCGAGGTCCGTCTCAGCACCGCCGAACAGCTGCAGGCCGCGATGCTGACCGAGCTCCCGACCGTGCCGGGCCTCGACATGGCCGCCCTCTACCTGTCGGCCACGGACCAGGACATGGTCGGCGGCGACTGGTACGACGCCTACCTGCTGCCGCACCCGGCGGCCGACCGGGCCGCCTTGATGCTGTCCGTCGGGGACATCATCGGCCACGACGTCCAGGCCGCCGCGGTGATGGGCCAGGTCCGCAGCATGCTCCGCCAGGCAAGCCTCGGACATCCCGCCCACTCACCCGCCGCCGCACTGGACGCCGTCGACCAGGCGTTCGACGCACTGCCCCTCGGCCCCGGCGCCACCGCCGTGCACGCCCGTCTGGACCCGCACGGTGACCGGTGGCGGCTGACCTGGTCCAACGCCGGCCATCCACCCCCGCTGCTGCGGACCCCCGACGGCCGGGTCTCGACCCTGGGGGAGCACGACCTCCTCCTGCTCGGTTCCAGGGACGGCCCCGCCCGCCACGACCACACGCACGAACTCCTCCCGGGCAGCGTGCTCCTGCTCTACACCGACGGGCTGGTCGAGCGCCGTGACAACGACATCGACGTGAGTATCCGGCAGACGGCGTCCACCCTGTCGGCCGAAGGCGACCGGCCACTGCCACACCTCCTGGAGGCGCTCTCCCTGGGGCTGGAGGACGTCCCGCAGCGCGACGACGTGGCGGTGCTCGTCGTCCGCGTCACGGGCGGGAGCTGAACGGCCCCCGGGCGAGCCGCACACCACGCCCGTGCGCCGGCTCACGGGTGCCCCGGTCGAGGGGGTGCCGCTACAGTGCCCGACCGTGACCGCCTTCGACTTCCTCCAGAGCACCCGGGCGTCGTACGACGCCATCGCCGACGAGTACGCCACCCGCTTCCGGGGCGAGCTGGCCGCCAAGCCCCTCGAACGGGCCCTGCTGGTGGCGTTCGCCGAGCTCGTACGGGACAACGGCGGCGGGCCGCTCGCCGACGTGGGCTGCGGCACCGGCCGGGTGACGGGCTTTCTGCACGGTCTGGGCGCCGACGTGTTCGGCATCGACCTGTCCCCGGGGATGCTGGCTGCGGCCCGGCGCGATCACCCGGAACTGCGGTTCGAGGAGGGGTCCATGCTCGCACTGGACCTGCCGGACGGCGGACTCGGCGGGCTGCTGGCCTGGTATTCCACGATCCACGTACCCGACGGGCAACTTCCGGGAGTGTTCGCCGAGTTCTTCCGGGTGCTCGCCCCCGGCGGCCACCTCCTGCTGGGGTTCCAGGCGGGTGACGGGGTGCTGCGTCGCACGGAGGGGTTCGGGCACGACATCGACCTCGACTTCCGCCGCCGCGATCCGGAGTGGGTGGCCGGACGCCTGACCGGGGCGGGGCTGACGGTGAGTGCCCGGGTGGTGCGCGAGATCGACGACACGGGCGACTTCCCCGAGACGACCCGCCAGGCCTTCCTGCTGGCGCGGAAGCCCGTTGTCAGTGGTGGGCGGCAGGATGGTGACACCGACTGAGGAGGGGGCTCCGATGGGGACCTGGGGCATGGGCCATTTCGACAGCGACGCGGCCGCGGACTTCGCGGGAAGTCTGGACGACGCGCCGTCCGACAAGCGCGAGAGCGTGATCAGGGAGGCGTTGACCTTCGTCGTCGGGACGGGACCCGAGGAGTACCTCGACGCCGACGGCGCTGTCCTGGCGGTGGCCTCGGCGGCGCTGCTCGCGGCCCAACGGCAGGGCGGCACCCCTGTGGACACCGCGTACGGCCCCGACGAGCCACTGCCCCGGTTCGCCCCCGACCTGGGCCCGCTGGCCGTGCTGGCCCTGGACCGGGTCGTCGCGGACGAGTCCGAGCTGCGGGAGCTGTGGGCGGACGTGGGACAGGACGAGCAGTGGCGTGCGGGGGTGCTCGCCCTCCGCGAGGTCCTGGCGCGGGGTGCGGGTGGCGCGCAGGGAGCCGGGGAACAGGAAGCGGGCTGAGGGCCGACGACCCACGGCACCCGGCACTCGTCACGTCCGGCAGCGTGGTGGCCGGCACGGGCAGAACCTAGCTACGGGGCCGTCCGGCCTTCACCAGGGCGGCCACGTCGAGCGTCACCTCGGCGCCGATCGACTCCGGGAGCGTGACGGTCTGACCGGGAGCGTAGATCTGGTGGCTGTCGTACGTGCCGCCGGCGGGGACGGTCAGGACATGGATCCTGCTGTGTCTGCGGTCGACGATCACATACGCCGGGACCTTCGCCTCGGCGTAGGAAGTGACCTTGTTGCGCAGGTCGTTGTTGTAGTTGCTGGAGGTGACCTCCAGCACGAGACGGAACACGGCCGGGTCGTAGCAGTTGTTCTCGATCAGATGCTCGTCGAAATCCGCGTCGACGACGGCCAGGTCCGGGATGGCGTAGTCCTCGGGGCCGCCGGGCAGCCACAGGCCGATCGCCTGGAGGACCCTGGTCTCGTCGTTGTGGAGACCTGCGGCCAGGAAGGGGATCATGAGTGTGGTCAGCGCATTGGCGTGCGGGCCGTCCGGGGGTGGGGCCACGGTGATGACGCCTCCGATGATCTCGACGCGATAACCCGGAAGCTGCTCCGTGAGGTGGTTGGCCGTCACGAGCATGGGTTCCGGCTCATCGTCACAGGGGTGCTCGACTGCTGCTGCAGACATTGCGGGCCTCCTGGGATGGGCTGGTGTCGAGAGCGTCATCGTAGGACGGTGCGCCCCACTTCGTCCCGTAGGCGGTGCGTCACCCGACCGGATGACGCGGAACGGCCCCGCACTCATCACGTGTGCGGGGCCGTCTCGTACGCGGCGGTGTTACAGCTTGTCGATCACGTAGTCGATGCACGCGGTGAGCGCCTGGACGTCCGCCGGGTCGATCGCCGGGAACATCGCCACGCGGAGCTGGTTGCGGCCCAGCTTGCGGTAGGGCTCCGTGTCGACGATGCCGTTGGCGCGGAGCACCTTGGCGATCGCCGCCGCGTCGATGCCGTCCTCGAAGTCGATCGTGCCGATGACCTGCGAGCGCTTCGCCGGGTCGGTGACGAACGGGGTCGCGTACTTGGACTCCTCGGCCCAGCCGTACAGGTTCTGCGAGGAGGCGGCCGTGCGGCCGGTGGTGAAGTCCAGGCCGCCCTGGGTGTTCATCCACTTCAGCTGCTCGTTCAGCAGGAAGAGCGTGGCGAGCGCCGGGGTGTTGTACGTCTGGTTCTTCAGGGAGTTGTCGATCGCCGTCGGCAGCGAGAAGAACTCCGGGACGTGCCGGCCGGAGGCGTGGACACGCGCGGCGCGCTCCAGGGCCGCCGGGGAGAAGACGCCGATCCACAGGCCGCCGTCGGAGGCGAACGACTTCTGCGGAGCGAAGTAGTAGACGTCCGTCTGGGTGATGTCGACCGGCAGGCCACCCGCACCGGAGGTGGCGTCCACCAGGACGAGTGAACCCTCGTCGGCGCCGGCGACCCGCGTGATCGGGGCGGCGACACCGGTGGAGGTCTCGTTGTGGGTGAAGGCGTAGACGTCGACGCCCGCCTCGGCCTTCGGATCCGGGTGGGTACCCGGTTCGGAGGCGATGACGGTCGGGTCGGCCAGCCACGGGGCGAGCTTGGCCGCCTTCGCGAACTTGGACGAGAACTCGCCGAAGTTCAGGTGCTGGGACTTGTTCTCGATGAGACCGTGCGTCGCGACGTCCCAGAAGGCGGTGGACCCGCCGTTGCCCAGGACGACCTCGTATCCCTCGGGGAGGGAGAAGAGGCTGCGCACACCGTCGCGTACCTCGCCGACCAGGTTCTTGACCGGGGCCTGGCGGTGGGACGTACCGAGAAGAGAGGTGCCCGTGGCGGCCAGCGCGTCGAGCGCCTCCGTCCGCACCTTGGAGGGTCCGGCGCCGAAACGTCCGTCGGCGGGCTTCATGTCAGCGGGAATCTTGATATCGGCCACGATCCGGAGCGTAGTCCCTCCGTGACCCGGTGGAGGGCCGTGTCCGTCGGATGAGACGAGCGACACGGCCCGTGGCCGACATACCGAACAGAAGGATCAGCCGAGGTCGACCGGGAGCTCGTGCAGGTCGTTCTGGGTCACGATCGGCTTGTTGCGGAGCTCGGAGGCCGGTACCGCCAGGTCCAGCTCGGGGAAGCGCTCGTACAGCGCCGGAAGGGCCACTCCGGCCTCCATCCGGGACAGCGCGGCACCGGGGCAGACGTGCGGGCCGTGGCCGAAGGCGATGTGCCGGTTCGGGGAGCGGGTGATGTCGAAGTCGCCGGCGGTGGGCCCGTACTGCTGCTCGTCGCGGCCGAGCGCCCCGAAGGAGACGATCAGCGCCTCGCCCTTGGGCAGGACCCGGTCGCCGACCTCGATGTCCTCGGTCGCGAAGCGGATGAGGACGTGCGTGGTCGGAGTGTTCCAGCGCAGGGTCTCCTCGATCACGTTCTCCCACGGCACCTCCCCGTTCAGCACGCGCTTGCGCTGCTCGGGGTGGGTCTGGAGCGCCTCGACGACGTTGACGATCAGGCTGATCGTGGTCTCGTGACCCGCCGCGATGATCAGCTGCAGCGTGTTGACGATCTCCTCGTTGGTGAGGCGGTCGCCGTCCTCGGAGGCCGCGATCAGCGCGCTCGTCAGGTCGTCGCCCGGGTTCGCCCGCTTGCCGTCCACGATCTTCGTGAAGAGGCTGCCGAGGTCCGCCATCATCTGCGGCACCTCCTCCGGCGGGGTCTGCGTCGAGAAGAACTTCTCGAAGAGCTCCTTCAGCCGCGGGTGGTCGGCCGCGTCCACGCCCATCAGTTCGCTGATGACGTTCATGGGCAGCGGGTAGGCGAATTCGGCCTTGAGGTCGACGCGCTCGCCCTTCGGCAGCGCGGCGAGCCGGTCCAGGCTCGCGTTCGTCAGCGCCTCGATGCCCGCCCGGAGCCGCTCGACCCGCTTCACCGTCAGCGCCTGCGCGACCAGGGTCCGCAGCCTCCGGTGGTCGGCGCCGTCGACCGTCAGCATGGAGCGGCCCGGGTTGACCAGGCCGATCAGCGGCCAGTCCATGGGGATCTCGCCGCGCTGCCAGGCGTTCCAGACGTTGATGTCCTTGACCACACGGGGGTCGGTGAGCAGCTGGCGCGCCTCGGCGTGATGCGTGACCGCGTAGCAGTGCACCCCGCCGGGGAGCTCCACCTCGGCCAGCGGCCCGGCGGCGCGCAGTGCGGCGCTCTCACCGTCCAGGTCCGCGACGAGGGGATCGAGGACGATCCGGGTCATTTCTGGCCTCCAAGTGCAGGGGTCGGGGTGAAGCGCACCGGCAGCTCCGCCAGCCCGCGCAGCCACGGGGACGGGCGCTGGGTCAGCTGGTTCTCGGGCACGTCGAGGTCGATGTCCGGGAGCCGGTCCAGGAGCACCTCGATCCCCGTACGGGCGATGACCTCGGCGGTCTCCTGGGCCGGGAACGGGCAGCGGTGCTCGCCGTGGCCGAAGGAGAGGAAGGCGTTGTTGCCGCCGGTGAGCGTGGAGCCGTCGGTGCGTACCTGCGGGTCGGCGTTGGCGGCGGCGATGCCGAGGAGCAGCATGTCGCCGGCGCGGATGTGCCGTCCCCCGAGGTGGGTGTCGCGGGAGGCCCAGCGGCCGGCCACGTTCTGGGTGGGGGTGTCCTCCCAGAGCACCTCGTTCATCGCCTCGGCGACGCTGTGCCGGCCTCCGGAGAGCGATGCGGCGAAGCGGTCGTCGATCAGCATCAGCCGGAGCGAGTTGCCGATCCAGTCGGCGGCGGGCTGGTGACCGGCCGCCATCATGACCATGAGGTCCTGGGCGATCTCCTCGTCGGTGAAGCCGCCGGGGTCGTTCAGCATCCTGGTCGCGACGTCGTCGCCGGGCTCGGCGTGCTTGTCGGCCAGGAGCTGGTACATGGCCCCGCCGAGGTGCTGCTGGCCGGCCAGGGCCCGCTCGGTGCCGTTGATCATGTCGTTGAGCGCTCCCACGAGCGGCCCCCCGACCTCGTCGCTGAACCCGTAGAGCTTCGCCAGCACCCGGGCGGGGAGCAGCATCGCGTACTCGGCGATGATGTCGGTCCGTCCGGTCGCGCAGAACCGGTCGATGAGACCGTCGGCGAACTCCTCCGCGTACCCCTTCAGCGCGAACGGGTCGACGGCTTCCAGCGCGTTGCTGATCATGGCCGCGCGGACGGTGTGCCGCTCACCGACCGTGTAGAGGATCGACGGCTGCTTGCGGCCGATCATCGGCCGCAGCGGCCAGCCCTCGGGGATGTTGTCCCACTGGTTCCACAGGTCCGAGTCCCGGCTGAAGAGCACCGGGTCGTTGGTGACCTGGTGCAGCTCGCGGTAACCGATGATCAGCCAGGCGGGGATGTCACCGTCGAGCACGACCGGCGCGACCGAACCGTGGTCGCGGCGCATCTCCCGGTACACCTGCGCGGGCTCGGTCTGGAACCGTGGCCCGGACAGGGGGACGGAACCGTGGGACACGGGGCACTGGGTCACAGCGTTGGCTCCGGGGTCTTTGCGGCCGCCGGGGCAGGGCTTCCTGCCAAGGCCGCGTCCGCGGTCTTCGCACGGGCGACGGAGAGTGCGTGGAGGTGTTCGACGAGCGTGATCAGCACGTACTTGCTGGAGGAGCGGTCCCGGGCGTCGCACTCGACGAGCGGGACGTCGGGGGAGAGGTCCAGCGCCTCGCGGATCTGCTGCTCGGAGTGGAGCGGCCCGCCGAAGTCGTTGCACGCGACGATGAACGGGGTGCCGTGGTGCTCCAGCCGGTCGATCGCGTACCAGGAGTCGGCCAGGCGCCGGGTGTCGACGAGGACGACGGCGCCCAGGGTCCCGGAGAAGAGGCGGTCCCACAGGAACCAGAAGCGTTCCTGTCCGGGGGCGCCGAAGAGGTAGAGGACCGAGCGCGCGTCGAGCGTGATCCGGCCGAAGTCGAAGGCGACCGTGGTGGACGTCTTGGACTGCACGCCGTCGAGGTGGTCGACGGCCTCGCCCGCGCGGGTCATGGTCTCTTCGGTGTTGAGCGGACGGATCTCGCTCACGGAACGGACCATGGTGGTCTTGCCGACCCCGAAGCCGCCGACGACGACGATCTTCAGTCCGTTGTCGGCTGTCGCCTGCAGGGCGGCACGGTCAGAGGTTGCGGAGTCCAACGAGTACCTGTTCCAAGGTGTCGGTGTCGGGGAGCCGGTCCGCGACACGGGCAGTACGGGGGTGGCGGGCGCTGATCCGGCCGGTGTCGAGCATGTCGCAGAGCATGATGCGGACGATGCTGACGGGCAGGTTCAGGGTTGCCGAGATCTCGACGACCGCGGTGGGGCGTTGGCACATCCGCAGGATCGCGACGTGCTCCGACTGCATCCCGGGGTTCGGATCGCACTCGGCGACGACGAGCGTCACGAGGTCGAACGCGGCCGAGTCGGACCGGCTGCGGCCACCCGTGAGGGTGTACAGCCGGTCCGGGTCGTCGTCCCGTCCGGGGCGGGGGCGCGGAGGCGACGTCATACGTCCGCGGTTTCCGCGGCGTGGGCCGCTGCGTCGCCCGCCTCCGCGGGGGTCCTGGGCGGGGCGACGAGGTACTCGCCGAGCTGCTCGACGAGCTCGCTCATGTTGTGACCGACGAGACCGACGTCGGAGTCCTCCGCGGCGACGACCGCGAGGTGGGCGCCCGCGCCCGCCTCGACGATGAACAGCACACCGCCGTAGAACTCGGCCATCGCGGACCGCACGCCACCGGTGCCGTCACCGAACTCGATGGACGCGCCGTGCGACAGGCTCTGGATCCCGGCCGAGATCGCGGCCAGCTGATCGGCCTGGTCGACGGAGAGCTCGGGGGTGCGGCACAGCTTCAGGCCGTCCCTGGACAGGACCAGGGCGTGCCGGGCGCCGGGCGTGCGGTCCAGGAGCCCCTCCAGCAGCCAGTTGAGCTTCTCGTCGGTGGTCGCGGTCATCGGGTGTTGCCTTCCGGGTGCGGGGTGTTGGCTCGTACCGCCTGGCTGAAGGTGCTGAAGCGCGCGGCCTGGACCTTCGGGTCGGTGGCACGGGGCCTGGGGGAGTCGGCGCCGCCGTGAGTGGCGTTGCCGGTACGGGATTCGGCGGCGGCCAGGGTGCGGCCGCGGCGGCGCTTGGGCAGACCGCTGTCGCCGAACTGGGGCACGGCGCCGGTGGACTCGGACGCGGACTCCGAGCCGGACTCCGCCGCAGGCTCCGGCGCGGAACCCAGGGCGGAACCGGTCACGGACCCGGGCGCGGAGCCCTTCGCGGCTGCGGAGGAGCCCGGGGCGGCGGCCGTCGCGTGGTCCGGCTCCGGCTCGGGGCGGCCGGCCGCCGGGGCCGGGGCGGGTGCGGAGACCGGGGCGGGGATCGGAGCGCGGGAGATGAGCTCCTGCGGGAGCATCATCAGCGCGCCCGTACCGCCGCGCGCCGACGGCCGGAAGGAGACGGTCAGACCGTGCTTGCGGGCCAGCCGGCCGACGACGGCGAGGCCGAGCCGGGTGCCGGAGAGGCCGGTGAGGTCCTGGTTCTCGGCGGACACGGCACGCTCCGCGCGGCGCAGCTGCACATCGCTCATCACCAGGCCGCTGTCCTCGACGGTGACGACGATGCCGGCCGGGACCTCCTCGACGTACACGTGCACCTCGGCCGTGGGCGGCGAGAAGTTGGCGGCGTTGTCGAGGAGTTCGGCGAGTGCGTGCATGACGCCCTCGGCCGCGTGGCCGGCGATCGCCACATCGCTGGTGGAGTGCAGGCGGATGCGCTGGTAGCCGCCGATCCGCCCCATCGCGCCGCGCAGGATCGACTCCATGACGATCGGCTTCGCCCAGCGGCGGCCGGAGCGTGCGCCGGTCAGCACGGCGATGGAGTCGGCCAGACGGCCCGCCTGTGCGGTGCGGTGGTCCAGGTGCAGCAGATCGCCGAGCACGTCCTCGGCGGTGTGCCGGTGCTCCATCTCGCGCAGGTCGGCCAGCATGCTCGTGGACAGCGCCTGCATGCGGCCCGCCGCGTTGGCGCAGGCGGCGACCGCCGCGGCGCGCTCGGTCTCGCTGCGCCGGGCACGGGCGGTGAGCCGTGCGACCTCGGCGGTGAGCCGGTCGCCGCGCTCGGCTGCCTCCTCGGTGGCGCGGGCGACCAGGCCGTTGGCCTCGGCGGTGACGCGGGCGGTCTCGGCGGCGGCGGCCGCCCTGATCCGGGCCGTCTCCGCGGTGAAGCGCTGCGCCTCGGCCGCGGAGGACGAGACGAGCCGGGAGGTCTCGGCGGTGAAGCGTTCGGAGTCGGTGGCCCGCAGCGCGCGAAGGTTGCGCGCGGTGGCGAGCGTGTGGACGGTGACGGTCACCGCGACGCACAGCAGTACGGCAGCGGCGCTCGCCCCCCAGAACAGCGGGGTCCGTACCGAGGTGGGAGCGGCGGCGACCGCCCACAGGCACAGGGAACCGGTAACGGCTGCCGAAATCAGCAGAGCGAGTGCGGTTGGCCGGAGTGAAGGGCGCAATCGGAGTCCTCGGGGCGGACGGTTCGGGGGGAAGGGACAACCGGGACACTCGGTGTGACTGCAGTGAAAGTGTCACAACTGGAGCTGATTGTTCCTGATCAAGTCATGGCAACTATAGGAGAATTGACGAGTTGTTTGGGGGTTCCTTGTGGCCACTTCTGTTTGAAATCTGGCTTGAAAGTGACTCTGGCTGAGTGTTTCGGTCGTCGCCGTGGGGGTGAACGGGTGGGGTGAGTGTGAATTGCGTGCCGTATGTGACGTTATGTCCCCTGTGGGGGGCTGGAATTGTCACGATCGTCGCTCAGCGGCGGGTGGCCAGCTAGTGTGAGCGCTCCGGTGCAGCCGGCCCCCCGGGTCGCGCACTGCCGTATGACGCACCGCGCGCCTTGAAGGGGGAGGCGCCGGCGTGGGCCCCGACGGAGGACGCAGGCAACCGTGGACGCGCAAGGCCGTGGGCGGGACGAGGGAATCGACCCCGCAGACCAGTGGGTACTCAACCCGGACACCGGTGATTACGAACTGCGACTGACCCCCTCCACAGGGCGATCGGACGCACCGTCCTCCCCGGGAGGCGCCCCGGCACCGCCGGCGTCGCGCCGCCGCTCCAAGCCCGCCGCACCGCCCCCGGGCGGGCGGGCATCCGTGCCGGGCCAGCGCACCGCGCGCAGTGGCACCGACGCGCCCGACGACGACCCCCGGCCGGAGCAGCCGGAGCGGAAGCCGGGCGGCCGTGCCGCGAACCGGTCCGCCGGAGGCGGCCGGGGTGCCGCGGTGTCCACGGGGCGCCGCAGGCCGAAGCCGAAGAAGAAGGCCGGCAAGAAGAAGGCCCTGGTGTGGACCGGCGGTGTGATGGCGTTCCTGCTGGTGGGCGTCGGGACCACGGGCTACTTCGTCTACGAGCACTTCAACGGCAAGATCACGTCCGTCTCCAGTGACGGGGCCGGGACCGGTGGCTTCAGCAAGGACCGGGCCATCAACATCCTGGTGATCGGGACCGACAAGCGGACCGGTGCGGGGAACGAGGGCTACGGGGACAAGGAGAGCGTCGGTCATGCCGACACCTCGATCCTCTTCCACGTCTCCAAGGACCGTACGAACGCCACCGCGCTGAGCATTCCGCGCGACCTGGTGTCGACCGTCCCGGACTGCCCCACGACGCAGGACGACGGCTCGACGAAGGACATCCCCGGGACCGCGAACGCTCGCTTCAACACGAGCCTGGGGCAGTTCGACCGGACCCCCAGCTGCACCATGCGCACGGTCGAGGAGCTGACCGGCGTCAAGGCCGACCACTTCATGGTGGCCGACTTCAACGCGGTCAAGACCCTCAGCACCGCCGTCGAGGGGGTCGAGATCTGCCTCGACAAGGACATCGACGACGAGAAGTCCCACTTGAAGCTCGCGAAGGGCAAGCACACGCTGGAGGGCGAGGAGGCGCTGTCCTTCCTGCGCACCCGGTACTCCGTCGGCTTCGGCAGCGACCTCAGCCGGATCGAGCTCCAGCAGCAGTTCCTGGGATCGCTCATGCGCAAGCTGAAGTCCAACGACACCCTGACCAGTCCCACCAAGATGTGGAGCCTCGCCGAGGCGGCCACCGGGGCGCTCACCGTCGACGACAAGATCGCCGACATAAACGAGCTGCGCAAGCTGGGCATGGAGCTGGCCTCGGTCGACCCGAAGAACATCACGTTCACCACGGTGCCGGTGCTCGACAACCCGCAGGACAAGGCCACCGTCATACTCGACGAGTCCAAGGCCCCCCAGGTCTTCTCGATGATCCGCGAGGACGTCTCCTTCACCGCGGTGAAGAAGCAGGAGAAGGCCGCGGCGAAGGCGGAGGCGGCCGCCAAGCTCAAGGGCGAGATGGCCGACCCGGCGGACGTACGGGTCGACGTCTACAACGGTGGCGCCCCGTCCGGGTCCGCGCAGAACGCCCTGGACTGGCTGCAGAACGAGGAGGGCGTGCTGAAGTCCGCCAACAAGTCCAACGCCCCCCAGGACGTGAAGAAGACCCAGCTCGTCTACGCCCCCAACCAGGCGGACCAGGCGCGCAGGCTGGCCGACCTGATGGGCCTGTCGGCCTCGGTGATGAAGCCCACCGCGACGGACGCGGGCGAGATGGACCCGATGGTGCTGACCCTCGGCCCCGACTTCACGGAGGGGGGCACTCCGCTCGCGGCCCCGGAGAAGGCGCCGGCCGACATCCAGCAGGTCCAGGCGGACAAGGCGGTCTGCGCGAAGTAGCACCTCCGCCGCGCCGCCTCCGGGCGCGCGCGGGGCGGCTTCCGCGGGGTGCGGGTGTCAGGTCGCCGCCGCCTCGCTCACGGCCGGGACCGGCCGACGATCTCCCGTGCGAGTGACACGAGTCGGGGCAGTGCGGGGTGCCCGGGCCCGTCCCGCCGGGCCAGCAGGACGGGCAGCGGCGGGGCGTCGTCGAGGGGCCGGAACGCGACCCCGGCGTGCGGGTGCATATCGGCTGTGGACGCGCCGGAGACCCCCGCCCCCCGCCCGGCGGCGATGGCGGTGAGCCAGTCGTCGGTGTTGGCGACGGTGACCGTGGCGGCCGGCCGCGCGTGCGGGGGCCACAGATCGAGCGTGGTGGTCCCGGACACCGTGTTCAGGACGACGGCCTCCCCGGCCAGGTCCGCGAGCGACAGCGACCGGCCGGCCGCCAGCGGGCCGTCGGCGGCGACGGCCGCCACCCGGTCCTCGGTGAACAGCAGCTCCGTGACGAGCCCCGGGGCGTCCACCGGCCCCCGCAGCAGTGCCGCGTCGACCTCGCCCCGCGTCAGCCCCGCCGTACGGTCGTCGATCCTCCGCAGTTCGAGCGGGGTCAGGGGATGGCGCTGCTGCCACGTCCGCAGCAGGGGCGTGGTGTACGGGCCGAACGCCGACCAGGCGTGCCCGAGCCGCAGCGGCCAGTGGCGCAGCCGTCCGGAGTCGACGGCCTCGTCGAAGGCGCCGACGGCGGCGGCAGCCTTGTCCCGGAAGAGGACGCCCTCGGCGGTCAGGGCGAGATGGTGCGTCGACCGGTCGACGAGCCGGACGCCCAGGTGATTTTCCAGGGACGCGAGCGTCCGGGATACGACGGGCTGGCTGAGGCGGAGCCTCGCCGCGGCCCGGGTGACGCTGCCCTCGTCGGCGATCGCGAGGAAGGCCCGCAGATGGCGTACGTCGACACCGCGTCCGCCGGCCTCGCCGTCGCCCTGTCCTGTGCTCATGCGTGGGGAGCATAACGGGAGCGCAATCGGCATTTCACGTGCGGCGCGCGCGTCCCTACGGTGAGAAGGTGGGGGCCGTCGGTCTGGTGCCGTATCGTAGACTTCGTAGTGCAGTATGTTGAACTTTTGAAAGGTGTCAGGTGAACGACCCGCGGAGTACCGCAGAGCCGGCCGCAGCCGTCGCCGTACCGGAGGCGGTGTCCGCGCTCGACGAGCCCGGCCACGGCCGACCGGGCCGCCCCGGCGCACGCAGGGCCGCCCTGGGGCCGGTCGCGCTGGTGGTCGCGGGCGGGCTCTCCGTGCAGTTCGGCGCGGCGGTGGCGGTGCTGCTGATGCCGAGGGCGGGTGCGCTCGGCGTGGTCACCCTGCGCCTCGTCGCCGCCGCGCTCGTGCTGCTGGTCATCTGCCGTCCGAAGCTGCGCGGCCACTCCCGCGCGGACTGGGGCACCGTGGTGGCGTTCGGCATCGCGATGGGCGCCATGAACACGCTCTTCTACCAGGCCGCCGACCGCATTCCGCTGGGCGCGGCCGTCACGCTGGAGGTGCTCGGCCCGCTGGTCCTCTCCGTGGTCGTCTCCCGCCGCCTGGTCAACCTCGTCTGGGCGGGCGTGGCGCTCGGCGGTGTCCTCCTGCTGAGCGGCGGGGGATTCGACCGTCTGGACCCGGTGGGGGCGGCGTGCGCCCTGGGGGCGGGCGCCATGTGGGCGGCGTACATCGTCTTCAGCGCGCGCACCGGCCGCCGCTTCCCGCAGGCCGACGGCCTGGCCCTGGCGATGGTGGTGGCCGCGGTCCTCTCGCTGCCCCTCGGCATCATGGAGGCCGGGTCGAGACTCCTGGTCCCGTCCACGCTGGCCCTCGGTGTGGCGGTGGCCGTGCTGAGCTCGGTCCTCCCGTACACCCTGGAGCTCATGGCCCTGCGCCGGCTGCCCGCCCCCACCTTCGCGATCCTGATGAGCCTGGAGCCCGCCATCGCCGCCACGGCGGGCTTCCTCATCCTCGACCAGGCGCTCTCCACGACCGACGCCCTGGCCATCGCCCTGGTCATCGGCGCCAGCATGGGCGCGGTGCGCGCCACGTCGCGGAGAGGGAGGATGGAAGGGACCTGAGGAAGGAGGCCCGCCCATGGGATCCGTGAAGGAGACCGATGAGTACGACGGGCTGTACGCGCACACCCCCTCGCAGGCCGAGGGCGACCGCGACGAACCTGCGGGCCGGGCCGCCGAGACCCACCCGGACGTCCCGCGGACCGAACCCTCGCAGGCCGAGGGCGACCGTACCGAGTAGGCGTGGGTCAGGCGTCGAAGGGCAGGATGCGGAACGCGGCGAATCCGGGCGTCAGGGGTGTGATGGCCCGGAAGTCGCGCTGATCGAGGGTGAAGATGCGATCGGTCCTGTACCGGTCCGCGAGGACGACGCCCACCGCGTCCGCGAGATCCAGCCTCAGCCCCTCGTACGTGCGGCGCACATGGTGCGCCGCACCGAGGTCTGCGGGCTTCAGCTCGGCCAGCCTGTACTGGCCGTCCGCCATGCGGGAGTTCAGTGCCTCCATCACCTGCATCGCGGCCGGGAAGCCGAGGTCCCGGTGCACCAGGTGATCCAGTTCGGTGACGACGAGCGGTGAGATGGCGAGCCTCTCGTGCTCGAGGATCTTTGCGGCCTCGGGATGCTCCGGCTGTGCCGCATCGAAGGCGGCGTACAGGGCGGACGTGTCGGCAACGATGATCAACGCCGTGCCGCTCGTTCCTTGATGTGCCCGTAGAGGGTGTCGTCCATGGCCTCGGGGGTGAGCGGACGCCCGCTGTCGAAGACCGGAAGCCTCTGGGTCCCCTTCGGGCGCTCGGCGTTCTCGAGGAGCATTGCGACGCCACGCCTGATGAGCTCGGCCTTGCTGATCCCCGTGGCCGACGACTCGGCGTCCAGTCGTACTTCCAGGTCCTCCGGAAGGTACACCGTCGTCTTTTTCATGCCCCACAGGGTACCACCTGCCATACGTAGGGCACTCGTGGAAGGTGCCTGCTCGCTACGGCCCGCGGCCATGGACGACAGCGTGTAGGTGGGCAATGCGGGGACGGATGCCGCGGTACGCGGAGGAGGAGTCCGTGGTGCTGACCGCCCGCCGGCCACCCGTCCCCGGCTGCGGGGTGACCGGCGGCGCCTGACCGGGGGACCGCCTCCGCGGTTGAGGGCGGTTCGTTTTTCGTCACAGGCGATGCCTGGCACTCGTGCCGGCGGTCGTACCGGTCGACGATGGACCCATGAGCAACGAACCCATCTCCCTTGCCAAGGCCCTGGCCTCCTTCGACGCCCTCTGGAGCCCCCGCATCGTCACGCGCGTCAACGACTACGACGTCCGCATCGCCAAGGTCGCGGGCGAACACGTCTGGCACGTCCACGACGACACCGACGAGTTCTTCCTGGTCCTCGACGGCGAGTTGCACATCGCGCTGCGGGAGCCCGCGGGCGAACGCACGGTCCTCCTCCCGCAGGGCGCGGTCTTCACCGTTCCCCGGGGCGTGGAGCACAAGCCGCACGCTCCGTCCGGCGCCGCCATCCTGATGTTCGAGCCCACCGGGACGCCCAGCGTGGGTGACCGGCACGACGACCTGCCGGACCACGTGGACGCGACGACCGGGCACCCGCTCGCCACCTGAACCGGCCTTTCTCCGGGCGCGGTTGTTCCCAGCGAAAAAACCATGCAAGCATGCTTGCTTGTTTTCTGGGGCGCTGGCATGCTCCGGGGCACACCGCCACGCCCCGAGGGAGTGCACCGTGTCCGATGCCGCAGCCGTGACCGTCGCCGTGCTCGACGACCTGCGCCTGGAGAGCGACGAACTCGACCTGCTGGTCGCGGGACTGGGCGCCGGAGGATGGGCGGGGCCGACACCCGCCGAAGGGTGGACCGTCGCGCACCAGATCGCCCATCTGAACTGGACCGACGAGGTCGCGCTGATCGCCGTCACCGAGCCCGACGGGTTCGCCGCCGAGGTGGACAGGGCGCTCGCCGCACCGGAGAGCTTCGTCGATCGGGCGGCGGCCGAGAGAGTCGCACTCCTCTCGCCCGAAGCCCTGCTCGCGCAGTGGCGGCAGGATCGGACGCGGCTCCACCAGGCCCTGCGGGACGCGCCTGCCGGGGCGCGTTTCCCCTGGTACGGACCGCCCATGAGCGTCGCCTCGATGGCGACCGCGCGGCTCATGGAGACCTGGGCCCACGGGCAGGACGTCGCCGACGCCCTCGGGGTGGCTCGGAAGCCGACCGCGCGGCTGCGGCACGTGGCCCGGATCGGGGTGCGGGCCCGGGACTACGCCTACTTCGTTCGGGGCGAGCAGCCGCCGGGCGAGCCGTTCCGGGTGGAGCTGGAGGGGCCGGGCGGCGAGGTGACCGGGTACGGCCCCGAGGACGCGGCCCAGCGCGTCACGGGCCCCCTGCTCGACTTCTGCCTGCTCGTCACCCAGCGGGCCCACCGCGACGACCTCGCCCTGGAGGCCGTGGGAGCGGACGCCGGCCACTGGCTGGACATCGCCCAGGCCTTCGCCGGACCCGCCGGCCCCGGGCGCTCCCCGAAGGGGGACCGATGACGCGGCCGCTGCGGATCGGCAACGCCTCCGGGTTCTACGGCGACCGCTTCGACGCCGTACGGGAGATGCTCACCGGCGGCCCCCTCGACGTCCTGACCGGGGACTACCTCGCCGAACTCACCATGCTGATCCTGGGCCGCAGCCGGCTCAAGGACCCCGGCCGCGGATACGCCACCACGTTCCTGCGGCAGCTGGAGGAGAATCTCGGCCTCGCCCACGAGCGGGGCGTGAAGATCGTCACCAACGCCGGAGGGCTCAATCCCGCCGGACTGGCCGACGCCGTACGGGCACTGGCCGACAAGGCGGGCCTGCCCGTGCGGGTCGCCCACGTCGAGGGCGACGCCCTGCCCGCGCCCGACGGATTCCTCACCGCCAACGCCTACCTCGGCGGCGCGGGCATCGCGGCCTGCCTGCGCGCCGGGGCGGACGTCGTCGTCACCGGACGCGTCACCGACGCCGCCCTCGTCACCGGACCCGCCGCCGCCCACTTCGGCTGGGGGCCCGAGGACCACGACGCCCTCGCCGGGGCCGTCGTCGCCGGGCACGTGCTGGAGTGCGGGACGCAGGCCACCGGAGGGAACTACGCCTTCTTCGGGGCGCACGACCTCCGCCGCCCCGGCTTCCCGCTCGCCGAGATCCACGAGGACGGCACCTCGGTGATCACCAAGCACGACGGCACGGGAGGCGTCGTCGACGTCGGGACGGTCACCGCCCAGCTCCTGTACGAGACCGCCGGGGCCCGGTACGCCGGCCCCGACGTCACCGCCCGGCTCGACACCGTACGGCTGACGCGGGGCGGGCCGGACCGCGTACGGATCTCCGGGGTGCGGGGCGAGGCCCCGCCGCCCACGCTCAAGGTCGGGCTCAACCGGCTGGGCGGATGGCGCAACGAGGTCGTCTTCGTGCTGACCGGCCTCGACATCGAGGCCAAGGCGCGGCTCGTGAAGGACCAGTTCGCCGATGCCCTGGCCCGGGGGGAGCGCCGGCCCGCGGAGGTGAGGTGGGAGCTCGCCCGTACCGACCGGGCCGACGCCCCCACCGAGGAGACCGCGAGCGCCCTGCTCCGCCTCGTCGTACGCGACGGGGACGCGGACACGGTCGGCCGTGCGGTGTCCGGGGCGGCCGTCGAGCTGGCCCTCGGCAGCTACCCGGGCTTCCACCTGACGGCCCCGCCGGGGAAGGGCGCCCCGTACGGGGTGTTCGAGGCCCGGTACGTGCCGGTGGAAGAGGTCGGGCACGTCGCCGTCCTGCCGGACGGGGAGCGGCTGGCCGTCCCCGCAGAAGGGCCCCGCAAGGAGCTCGAACCCCTGCCGGAACCCGGACTTCCCGAGCCCCTGCCGCCCGGCCCCGCCCGCACCGTCCCCCTCGGCCGCGTCGCCGGAGCCCGCAGCGGCGACAAGGGCGGCGACGCCAACGTCGGTGTGTGGGTACGGACCGACGACGCCTGGCGGTGGCTGGCCCGCGAGCTGACCGTCGCCCGCTTCCAGGAGCTGCTCCCGGAGACCGCCGGACTCACCGTCGTACGCCATGTCCTGCCGAACCTGCGGGCGCTCAACTTCGTCGTCCACGGCCTCCTCGGCGAGGGGGTCGCCGCACAGGCGCGCTTCGATCCGCAGGCCAAGGCGGTGGGGGAGTGGCTGCGCTCCCGGCACCTCCCCGTCCCCGCAGCGCTCCTGGAAGAACCGGAGGTGACCGCATGACCGTCCTGCCCACCGCACTCGACACCGCCGGACCCGAGTACACCGCCCACCGCGAGGCCATGCTCGCGAAGCTCGCCGAGCTCGACACCGAGCACGCCAAGGCCCTGGCGGGCGGCGGCGAGAAGTACGTGGCGCGGCACCGCAAGCGCGGCAAGCTGCTGGCCCGCGAGCGCATCGAGCTGCTGATCGACCCGGACACCCCGTTCCTGGAGCTGTCCCCGCTCGCCGCCTGGGGCAGCGACTACGCGGTCGGCGCCTCGCTCGTCACCGGGATCGGGGTCGTGGAGGGGGTCGAGTGCCTGATCACCGCCAACGACCCGACCGTACGCGGCGGAGCCTCCAACCCGTGGACGCTCAAGAAGGCCCTGCGGGCCAACGAGATCGCCTTCGCCAACCGGCTGCCCTGCGTCAGCCTCGTCGAGTCGGGCGGCGCCGACCTGCCCTCCCAGAAGGAGATCTTCATCCCGGGGGGCGCGCTGTTCCGCGACATCACCCGGCTCTCGGCGGCCGGGATCCCGACCGTCGCCGTCGTCTTCGGGAACTCCACCGCCGGCGGCGCGTACGTCCCCGGCATGTCCGACCACACCGTGATGATCAAGGAGCAGTCCAAGGTCTTCCTCGGCGGCCCGCCCCTCGTCAAGATGGCCACCGGCGAGGAGAGCGACGACGAATCGCTCGGCGGCGCCGAGATGCACGCCCGCACGTCCGGGCTCGCCGACCACTTCGCGCTCGACGAGCACGACGCGCTGCGCCAGGCCCGACGCATCGTCGCCCGGCTCAACTGGCGCAAGGCGCACGCCGATCCGGCGCCCGCCGAGCCGCCGAAGTACGACGAGGACGAGCTGGTCGGGATCGTGCCCGGGGACCTCAAGATCCCCTTCGACCCGCGCGAGGTCATCGCCCGGCTGGTCGACGGATCGGACTTCGACGCGTTCAAGCCGCTGTACGGGACGAGCCTCGTCACCGGCTGGGCCCGGCTCCACGGCTACCCGGTCGGCATCCTGGCCAACGCCCAGGGTGTGCTGTTCAGCGAGGAGTCGCAGAAGGCCGCGCAGTTCATCCAGCTCGCCAACCAGCGCGACATCCCGCTCCTCTTCCTGCACAACACCACCGGCTACATGGTCGGCAAGGAGTACGAGCAGGGCGGCATCATCAAGCACGGCGCGATGATGATCAACGCGGTGTCGAACTCCAGGGTCCCGCACCTGTCGGTCCTCATGGGCGCCTCCTACGGCGCCGGCCACTACGGCATGTGCGGCCGCGCCTACGACCCCCGTTTCCTCTTCGCCTGGCCCAGCAGCAAGTCCGCCGTCATGGGCCCCCAGCAGCTCGCCGGGGTGCTGTCCATCGTGGCCCGCGCCTCCTCCGCCGCCCGGGGCCTGCCCTACGACGACGAGGCCGACGCCGGACTGCGCGCCATGGTGGAGCAGCAGATCGAGTCGGAGTCACTGCCCGTGTTCCTGTCCGGGCGGCTGTACGACGACGGGGTCATCGACCCGCGCGACACCAGGACCGTCCTCGGGATGTGCCTGTCCGCGATCCACACGGCACCGGTCGAGGGCGCCCGCGGCGGCTTCGGCATCTTCCGGATGTGAGGCCCAGATGATCACCACTCTCCTTGTCGCCAACCGGGGCGAGATCGCCTGCCGGATCTTCCGCACCTGCCGTGAGCTGGGTATCGCCACCGTCGCCGTGTACTCGGACGCGGATGCCGGAGCCCTGCACGTCCGGGAGGCCGACACCGCCGTACGGCTCCCCGGGGCGTCCCCCGCCGACACGTACCTGCGCGGCGACCTCGTCGTGGCCGCCGCCCGCGCGGCCGGTGCCGACGCCGTGCACCCCGGCTACGGCTTCCTCTCCGAGAACGCCGGCTTCGCCCAGCAGGTGCAGGACGCCGGAATCGTGTGGGTGGGGCCGCCGGTCAAGGCCATCGAACTGATGGCGTCCAAGACCCGGGCCAAGGAACTGATGGCCGCCGCCGGGGTCCCGCTCCTCGCGCCCGTCGATCCCGCGGGCGCGACGGCCGCGGATCTGCCGCTGCTGCTCAAGGCCTCGGCAGGCGGTGGCGGACGCGGGATGCGGATCGTGCGGGACCTCGGCGAGCTGCCCGGAGAGCTGACGGCCGCCTCCGCCGAGGCCGCCTCCGCCTTCGGCGACGGCGAGGTCTTCGCCGAGCCCTACGTCGAACGCGGCCGGCACGTGGAGGTCCAGGTCATGGCCGACGCGCAGGGCACGGTGTGGGCGCTCGGCACCCGCGACTGCTCCCTCCAGCGCCGCCACCAGAAGGTCATCGAGGAGGCCCCGGCCCCGGGCCTCGACGACGGACTGCGCCGGCGGCTGCACGACGCCGCCGTCGCCGCCGCCCAGGCGGTGGGCTACCGGGGCGCGGGGACCGTCGAGTTCCTCGTATCCGCGGAGGGACGCCCGTACTTCCTGGAGATGAACACCCGACTCCAGGTCGAACACCCCGTCACCGAGGCCGTGTTCGGGCTCGACCTCGTCGCCCTGCAGCTGCGCGTGGCGGAGGGCGCGCCGCTGCCGGCCGCCGCACCGCCGACGCCCCACGGGCACGCGGTCGAAGCCCGGCTCTACGCCGAGGACCCCGCCGCGAACTGGCAGCCGCAGACCGGGACGCTGCACGCCCTGGACGTCCCGGACGGACCCGGCCTGCGGCTCGACACCGGCTACACCGGCGGCGACACCATCGGCGTCCACTACGACCCGATGCTCGCCAAGGCCGTCGCCCACGCCGGCACCCGCGCCGAAGCCGTACGCCTCCTCGCCCGCACCCTCGAACGCGCCCGCATCCACGGTCCGGTCACCAACCGCGACCTGCTCGTACGGTCCCTGCGCCACCCCGACTTCGCCGGGGCCCGCCCGGACACCGGCTTCTACGACCGGCACCTCACCGCGCTCACCCGGACCGAGGACGAGGACGGCCGCCGCCTCGCCGCCACCGCCGCCGCGCTCGCCCGGGCCGCGACCCGGCCCGCCACCGGGCCCGGCCGCTTCGGCGCCTGGCGCAACCTCGCCTCGCAGCCCATGACCGCCGGCTACCGCAGCGAGCCGGACGGCACCGAGTACGCGATCGCCTACCGGACCGGGCGGGCGGGCCCGCACCCGGAGACCGGCGAACGCGTCGTCGCCGCCGCACCCGGCCACGTCACCCTCGAAGCCGGCGGAGTCACCCGGCACTTCGCCGTCGCCGTCCACGACGGGCGGGCCTACGTGGACGGCGACGGCGGCTCGTACACCTTCACCGTGCTGCCCCGGTTCACCGACCCCGCCGAACGCACCGAGCCCGGCTCCCTGCTCGCCCCCATGCCCGGCACCGTCGTCCGCCTCGCGGACGGCCTCGCACCGGGCACGGCCGTCGAAGCCGGGCAGCCGCTGATCTGGCTGGAGGCGATGAAGATGGAGCACCGCATCCTCGCCCCCGCCTCCGGCACCCTCACCGCGCTCCACGCCGCCCCCGGCCTCCAGGTCGAGGTCGGCGCCCTGCTCGCCGTCGTCAGCGACACCGCCGCACCGGATTCCACCGCCCCGGAGGAGAACGCATGAGCACCGTCCTGGAAACCGAAGAGCACAAGGCACTGCGCGCCGCCGTCGCCGCGCTCGGCAAGCGGTACGGCCGCGCGTACTCCACCGACCTCGCCCGCAAGGGCGAGCACCCGCGCGAGCTGTGGGACGAGGCGGGCAAGCTCGGCTACCTCGGCGTCAACCTCCCCGAGGAGTACGGCGGCGGGGGCGGCGGCATGGCCGAACTCTCCATCGTCCTGGAGGAGCTCGGCGCGGCCGGATCACCCCTGCTGATGATGGTCGTCTCGCCCGCGATCTGCGGCACGGTCATCGCCCGCTTCGGCACCGAGGCCCAGAAGCGGAAGTGGCTCCCCGGCCTCTCCGACGGCACGCTGTCGATGTCCTTCGGCATCACCGAACCCGATGCCGGCTCCAACTCGCACCGCATCACGACCACCGCCCGCCGCGACGGGGACGACTGGCTCCTCACCGGCCGCAAGGTCTTCATCTCCGGCGTCGACATCTCCGACGCGACCCTCGTCGTCGGGCGCACCGAGGACGCGCGGTCGGGCAATCTGAAGCCCTGCCTCTTCATCGTCCCGCGCGACACCCCGGGCTTCGGACGCACGGCGATCGACATGGAGCTGTACGCGGCCGAGAAGCAGTTCGAGCTGGTCCTCGACGACGTACGGCTGCCCGCCGACGCGCTCGTCGGAGGGGGTGCCTCCGGCGCGGGCGAAGCCGGGAGCGAGGGAGGGGACGCCGGTCTGCTCCAACTCTTCGCAGGCCTGAACCCGGAGCGCATCATGGGCGCCGCGTTCGCCATCGGCATGGGGCGGTACGCCGTCGGACGGGCGGTGGAGTACGCGAAGACCCGCACCGTCTGGAAGGGCGCGCCCATCGGCTCCCACCAGGCCATCGCCCACCCGCTGGCCCAGGCCCACATCGAGCTGGAACTGGCCCGGCTCATGATGCAGAAGGCCGCCAGGCTGTACGACGAGGGCGACGACATCGGCGCCGGCGAAGCGGCCAACATGGCCAAGTACGCGGCCGGCGAAGCCTGCGTGAAGGCCGTCGACCAGGCCGTCCACACCCTCGGCGGCAACGGCCTCACCCGCGAGTACGGCCTCGCCTCGCTGGTCACGGCGGCACGCGTGGCCCGCATCGCGCCCGTGAGCCGGGAGATGATCCTCAACTACGTCTCCCACCAGTCGCTGGGACTGCCGAAGTCGTACTGACGACTCATGTCCGGGGTCTCCCCCTTCCGTACCGACAGGGGCGACCCTGCTCTTCACACCCGCACGGCGGCCCCGCCTCCCGAGGGGGCGCCGTGCCCGCCGCACCGCGACGACAGGGGACCACCATGGTGTTCCGCAGTGAGTACGCAGACGTTCCGGCTCTCGACATTCCCATCCACGAAGCGGTCCTCGGCGGGGCCGCGGCCTTCGGCGACACCGTCGCCCTGGTCGACGGCACGAACGGCCTCTCCGTCACCTACGCCCAGCTCGACACCTTCCACCGCCGCATCGCCGCCCACCTCGCCGGGGCAGGACTGCGCAAGGGCGACGTCCTGGCCCTGCACAGCCCCAACACGATCGCCTACCCCGCCGTCTTCTACGGGGCCACGCGCGCCGGGGCCTCCGTCACCACGGTGCACCCGCTGGCCACGGCCGAGGAGTTCGCCAAACAGCTCAAGGACTGCGCCGCCCGCTGGATCGTCACCGTGTCCCTGTTCCTCGACGTCGCCCGCCGGGCGGCCGAACTCGCGGGCGGCATCCAGGAGATCTTCGTCTGCGACCAGGCCGACGGCCACACGTCCGTACTCGACATGCTGGGCTCCACCGCCCCGGAACCCGAGATCGTGTTCGATCCCGCCGAGGACATCGCCGCCCTCCCGTACTCCTCCGGGACCACCGGCACCCCCAAGGGCGTGATGCTCACGCACCGCTCCATCGGCACCAACCTGGAGCAGCTGCGCCCCTTCATCCCCATGGAGCCCGGCCACAGCATCCTCGCCGTGCTCCCCTTCTTCCACATCTACGGGCTGACCGCCCTCATGAACGTTCCGCTGCGCTGCGGAGCCACCGTCGTCGTGCTGCCCCGCTTCGACCTCGACCAGTTCCTCGGAGCCATCCAGGAGCACCGCATCACCGGGCTGTACGTGGCCCCGCCGATCGTCCTGGCCCTGGCCAAGCACCCGGCCGTCGGCACCTACGACCTGTCCTCGCTCCAGTACATCGTCAGCGCCGCCGCCCCGCTGGACGCCGAGCTCGCCGAGGCCTGCTCCACCCGCCTCGGTGTGCCCCCCGTGCGGCAGGCGTACGGCATGACGGAACTGTCGCCCGGAACCCACGTCGTGCCCCTCGACGCCGAG
Organism: Streptomyces clavifer; assembly: GCF_036345975.1. Lineage (NCBI taxonomy): Bacteria > Bacillati > Actinomycetota > Actinomycetes > Kitasatosporales > Streptomycetaceae > Streptomyces > Streptomyces clavifer. The sequence continues at coordinate 4,329,974 of NZ_CP107793.1, forward strand.
AACCCGCCGCCCGGAGCCGTCGGGAAGCTGCTGCCGGGCACCGAGATGCGGATCGCGTCCATCGAGGACCCCGGGACGGACCTCGGCATCGACACCGACGGCGAGATCCTCATCCGCGGACCCCAGGTGATGAAGGGCTACCTCGGCCGGCCCGACGCCACCGCGGGAATGATCGACAGCGACGGCTGGGTGCACACCGGCGACGTCGGGCGCGTCGACGCGGACGGCTGGCTCTTCGTCGTCGACCGGGTCAAGGAGCTCATCAAGTACAAGGGCTACCAGGTCGCCCCCGCCGAACTCGAGGCGCTCCTCCTCACCCACGAATCCGTCGCCGACGCCGCCGTGATCGGTGTCCTGGACGCCGACGGCAACGAGATCCCCAAGGCCTACCTCGTCCGCGGGCCGGCCGCCCAGGACCTCACGGCCGAGGACGTCATGGCCTACGTCGCCGAGCGCGTCGCCCCGTACAAGAAGGTCCGCCGGGCCGAATTCATCGAAGCCGTACCGCGTGCCGCCTCCGGCAAGATCCTGCGCCGGGAGCTGCGCGACAGGGAGAAGAAGCAGTGACCCTCACCGCACCCAGAGCCGCACCCTCACCTGCACCCGCAGCCGCACCCGCCCGTGGCAGGAAGGAGCAGGGATGACCCTCGCCGCACCCGTCCACGACCGGGGAGTCACCACCCTCACGCTCGACTCCCCGGCCAACCGCAACGCCCTGAGCGCACGGCTCGTGTCCGGTCTGGCCGAGGCCCTCGACGGGTGCGCGGCGGACGACACCGTACGGGCGGTGGTCCTCACCCACACCGGCAACACGTTCTGCGCGGGCGCCGACCTCACCGCACCGGCCGACCCGCACGACTTCGTCGCCCTCATGCGGCGCATCGTCACCCTGCCCAAACCGGTCGTCGCCCGGGTCACCGGGCACGTCCGGGCCGGCGGCCTCGGGCTGCTGGCCGCCTGCGACATCTCCGTCGCGGGCCCCGACTCCTCCTTCGCGCTCACCGAATCACGCCTCGGCCTCGCCCCCGCCGTCATCTCCCTGCCCCTGCTGCCCCGGCTGGACCCCCGCGCGGCATCCCGCTACTACCTCACCGGCGAGCGCTTCGACGCGGCGGAAGCCGCCCGGACCGGCCTCGTGAGCCTCGCCGCCGAGGACGTGGACAAGGCGCTCGTACCGGTGCTGGACGGACTGCGCAGGGCCTCCCCCCAGGGGCTGGCGGCATCGAAGGAGCTGGTCACGGCTACTGTGCTGGAGACTTTCGACCAGTACGCCGAAGACCTCATCGCCCGCTCCACGGCACTCTTCGCCTCCGACGAGGCACGGGAGGGGATGACGGCCTTCCTGGAACGACGGGACCCCGCATGGCTGCTGTGACCCCCACGAGCCCCAAGGCTCCGAAGCAGGACCGCAGCCGCGCCACCCGCCAACGGCTGCTGGAAGCAGCGGTGGCCTGCCTCGCCGAACACGGCTGGGCAGGCTCCACCGTCTCCGTCGTCGCCGAGCGCGCCGGGGTCTCGCGCGGTGCCGCCCAGCACCACTTCCCGACCCGCGAGGACCTGTTCACCGGTGCCGTCGAGTACGTCGCCGAGGAACGCTCCGCCGCCCTGCGCGCCCTGCCCGTCCAGGACCGGTCGGCTGTCCTCGCGGCCCTCGTCGACCTCTACACGGGCCCGCTCTTCCGCGCCGCGCTCCAGCTCTGGGTCGCCGCCTCCAACGAGGAGCAGCTCCGCCCCCGCGTCACCGAACTGGAAGCCCGCGTCGGCCGGGAGACCCACCGCATCGCCGTCGGACTCCTCGGCGCCGACGAGAACCGCCCCGGCGTCCGCGAAACGGTCCAGGGCCTCCTCGACATGGCCCGCGGCCTGGGCCTCGCCAACGTCCTCACGGACGACGCGGCACGCCGCCACCGGGTCGTCACCCAGTGGGCCGCCCTGCTCGACGACGTGCTGGGCTGAGCAACCGCGGGTGGCACGCGGGGCCGCGGTGCCCCGGGGCGGTGGGACGACGTCGTTCCCTTCCGCTCCCTCCCGCGGCGCGGCCGTCGCCGGCCGGCGACGGCGGCCCGGTGCCGGCGGCCGGTGCGACCAACTCCCCACGGCACGGCGGTAGTACGCCTTCATGCCCCAGCCCTCGGGGATGGCGGGAACCACCCCTGCGGCATGGGAAGATCATCTTGCGCGAGTGCCTTGCCGGCCGCTTCCGACGTGCTTCCTGTGGAATACCGTCATCGCAGGTCACAGGGTGCGTCCTCGTTCCCGGGAGATCGTTCCGCAGGCATCGGCCGATGGGTCCGGGCCGAGGGCGGCGAGGTGTGCCGCATCCGCGCCGACCGTGACCGGGAGACCCTCGGCCACGGCGGACCGGCGAGCCGATACCGGGCCCGCGGATGTCGGACACCCCATGCGGCACGAGGGACGCGGGCCGAGCCCGTTCCTCGACGACCCCGCAGCACGGGTGCGTGCCCCGACCGTCCCTTCGAGCCCGGCGATGAGGAACTGAGCTTGATGCACGTCCTGGTGCCGGAAGACCCCGTCTTCATGACCAGATTCCTCGCGATGGAGGATCCGCTCCTCCACTCGCTGTACTACTTCTACCTGCGGGATCTCCCTCCCGGCCACGCGGAGACCATCCGTACCGCCTACGAGGGCTGGGCGGACATCCAGTACCGGATGCCTCCGTGTCTCCACTGGCAGGAGATGGCGGTCCGCAGGGCCCCTCGGCCGCGGGATCGGGAAGGGTACACACTCCTCGGCCGGGGCGGTGCGCCGCTGACCTGCCTGCACGCCGTGGAGATGAACGCGGAGAGCATCGCGGTGCTGAAGGCCTGCCACGCCCTGCTGGTGGAGGCGGAATCCGACGGCGTCGGCCCGTTGGCCCGAGCCCTCGGCGAGATCGCCGAGCACGGCCGGAACACGGTGGACGACTTCCGTCGCGTGGTGGACGTCCTGCAGTTGCAGGCACCCCCTCGCCTCCTGGGATCGCTGAGGCGGGCGGCGCCCGCCGGCAGGGCGACGGCGATCTCCCTCGACGGGACGCAGCAGGAGGAGTACGAGACCTTCTGCGACCGGATCGTGCGCACGCTGAGCGCGGGCGACAGATTCACGTACGCGATGCACCGGGCGCTCTACTTCTGACCGGCCCCGCCGGCCGCCGGCGGTGCGTGGCGGCCGACGGGGCTGCGACGCGGTGGCAGCCTCCCTTCAGCTCAAGGGTTGAGCATGGGATAGGTGTCCAGGAGCGCGTCGGGCACCGCGAAGGCGTCGGTGAGCGTGAGCGCGTGCGGTGCCAGAGCGGCCACGACGTCCTCGACGGCGTCGGGGAGCTCCTGGACCTGAGCGGCCGTCATCCGTCCCTCGGCCAGGAGGTCACCGCTGTGCGCGGCGATCCAGCGGAGGGCGAAGAGGGCGTGCAGCCCTCTGAGGAGATCGCGGGAGAGCGGAGCAGCGGCCTGGCTGAGGGCGGTGAGCAGGGCCTCACCGGCCAGCCGGTGGACGTGGCTGTCGACCAGGTGCAGAGCCGGTGTGACGGCCGCGTTCCATCGCGCCATGGGCGAGGCCGCCCGCTCCCGGAGCCGCTTCCGGGCACGGGCGTGCCATATGCGTTCCAGATCGGCCATCAGGTCCTGCAGGTGCTCGGGATCCGTCAGCGCACGGTGCTCCGGGGCGATCTCGCTGGGCGGCTTCGGCGCGAAACCGCCCAGGAGCATCTCGCCCGCGGCCTTCACCCAGATGACCTTGTTGTCGCCCTCGGCCGTGATCGTGCCCTCGTTGGCCGCGAGCTGGCCCGCTATGCCGTTGGCCAGCAGCAGACCCTGGGCTCCGCACCGCTCCCGGCACTCGGTCATGACCGTACGGGCCTGCCAGGTGATCCACCCCTTGGCGACGGCGGTCAGGCGCTCGTTCGCCTCACGGTCGGAGTCCTCGGCCCAGGTCCACTGCTGTACGACGGACCGGTGCAGCAGCGTGGCCGCGTAGGTGGTCGCGACGGCGTCGAGCAGCGGGGCGTGGTGACTGCGGTGCGCTATCAGCGGCACCTTCTGGCCGCTGGTCATGCCGGACGTGACCCGGGAGTGCGCGTGGCGCATGGCGACGGCCAGCGCATGGCGCGTCACGCCCAGGCTGTACGCGCTCATGCACAGCTTTCCCATGGTGACGCGTCCGATGGACCGCAGGAACCGCTTGCGAGGACTGCCGAGGGAGCTGCTGAACGCCCCTTCCGGAGTGAGGCGTCCGTGGTCGCCCTGGAGGAGGGCGCCGAGGGGGAGGCGGACCTCCCGGAAGACCGTGGTGCAGTGGTCGACGGGGCTGCTCGCCGCCTGCGGCAGCGGGCTCACCTCGACCCCCGGCAGCGGGCGCCCCGCCTCGTCGCTCAGCGGGGTCAGGAAGAGGAAGACACCGTTGTCGTCACCGTCGATGATCAGGCGTGCCGCCACGACGGCACTCTTGGCTCCGCCGGTGGGGCCCGTGTTGGGCATGTACTTGGCCGCCCCGGGGGTGGGGGTGTTCAGGACGAGCTCGCCCGACGCGCGGTCGAGCGTGGCCGTGGTCTCCATCTGCGCGGCGTCGTTGCCGTGGGCGAGCTCGGTGCACAGGAAGGTCCCGACGCGATCGGCCCGCAGGAACGCGGACACGTCCCGCCCGGCCTGGTCGTGGTCCTGGAGGCTGCCGAGGAACAGGTTGTAGTGAATGCTGGCGACGGTCGCCATGCCCGGGTCCACGATGCCGGCCCACTCGTGGAGCGCGGTGAGCTCGACGGGGTCGGCCACCAGATGCCGGGGGTCGGCGACTTCGGCGTTCACCAGTCGGAGGCGGTCGTAGGACAGCGCTATGCGCTCCTGATGGCTCAGGCCCTCCCGGAACGCGAAGGGTGTGGAGCCGAACAGGCTCCTCCACCGTTCGTGGGTCGATTCGAGTCGATGCGCGAAGAGGATGTCCGTGAGTTCGGCGAGGGGGGTCTCGGTGCGTTCGATCTGAAGGGGGATCACATCCGAAAGCTAGTCGTAGTGATCACTTTGCGCAGCGTGATGATCAACACGCTGGGCGAACCGGGAGCAACGGTGGGTGCGCGTCAGGGTGCCGCCCCGGCAGGTCTCCGCGGGCTGCCCGACGCCGACTCCCCTGCCGGCGTGGCCTGTTCTCGCGCTCGACTCGAGCACGAACCGGCGGTGCGGGCCGGGACGGGCCCCTCGCGCGCACTCCGGAGCTCCTCGGGGAGGGGGACCGAGGCGCGGTGGGCAGACGCGGCGCTTCCGGAAACCCGCACCCGGGGCCGTGGCCCGGCCGGCCGGTAACGGGGCCCGGGGTGGGGCAGCATGGACCGGATGAACTCCCGTGCGCAGCCGGAGCGGACGCCCGACGGCCGGTACATCGTGGTGGAGGGCCGGCGTTGGCGGGCGACGGACCCGGAGATTCCCGAGGACGTCGCCGCCGGCCTGCGCCGTCACCTCATGGCCGCCCGCCGCGCGGTGGCCGCCGCGCTGCGGAACGAGGACACGGCAGCCGAGAAGCGGGCCCGGAGCCGGGTGCAGGCGGCCAAGGTCGCGCTCGGCGAGCGCGGCACCGCCTGGTGGGAGCAGTCCGCCGCCGAGCGGCGCAAGCGGTGGGAGGACGGCGCGGCCGAGCTCGACGCCGACGGGGCGGACGACGGCCGCCCCGCACCGTAGGCACCCGCTCGCGGTGCGGGGCGCCCGCGTACGTGTACGCCGGGGAGCCCCGGCCGGTACGAGCCGCGGGGGCGGGTCGTACGCCCTGACCGGGGCCCCGGCCCGTCAGTTCCCCAGGTCCGCCAGTTGCTCGTAGCCCGGGATCTCCTGCGGGGCGCGGGCGCCCGGGCCGGTGTACGTCGCCGAGGGGCGCACCAGGCGGCCCGTCCGCTTCTGCTCCAGGATGTGTGCCGACCAGCCGGCCGTGCGGGCGCAGCTGAACATCGACGTGAACATGTGCGCGGGGACCTCGGCGAAGTCCAGCACGATCGCCGCCCAGAACTCCACGTTCGTCGCCAGCACCCGGTCCGGGCGGCGGGCGTGCAGTTCCTCCAGCGCGGCCTTCTCCAGGGCCTCCGCCACCTCGAAGCGCGGGGCCGCCAGCTCACGGGCCGTACGGCGCAGGACGCGGGCGCGGGGGTCCTCTGCCCGGTAGACGCGGTGGCCGAAGCCCATCAGGCGCTCGCCCCGGTCCAGGGCCTGCTTCACGTAGGCCGTGGCGTCGCCCGTGCGCTCGATCTCCTCGATCATGCCGAGGACCCGGGACGGGGCTCCGCCGTGCAGCGGACCCGACATCGCGCCCACCGCACCCGAGAGCGCCGCAGCCACGTCCGCGCCGGTCGACGCGATCACGCGGGCGGTGAACGTCGACGCGTTCATGCCGTGCTCGGCGGCCGACGTCCAGTAGGCGTCGACGGCCTTGACGTGCTTGGGGTCCGGCTCACCGCGCCAGCGGATCATGAAACGCTCCACCACGGACTGCGCCTTGTCGATCTCACTCTGCGGCACCATCGGCCGTCCCTGGCCGCGCGCCGACTGCGCGACGTAGGACAGGGCCATCACGGCCGCCCGCGCCAGGTCGTCGCGTGCGGTCTCCGCGTCGATGTCGAGCAGCGGTTTGAGCCCCCACACGGGCGCCAGCATGGCGAGCGCCGACTGCACGTCGACACGGATGTCGCCGGAGTGCACGGGAATGGGGAAGGGTTCGGCGGGCGGCAGGCCGGGGTTGAACGCCCCGTCCACGAGGAGTCCCCACACGTTGCCGAACGACACGTGGCCGACGAGGTCCTCGATGTCGACGCCTCGGTAGCGGAGCGAGCCGCCTTCCTTGTCGGGTTCGGCGATCTCCGTCTCGAACGCGACGACTCCTTCAAGTCCGGGTACGAAGTCGGACATCGGGCGGCTCCCTCGGCTCGGCGGGTGTATGCAGGCCACACGGGCCTGCCCACGATATTGGCGGCTTCCCACGACGCGGGGAAGGGTGACGTCCGGCACAGCCTCCCGATGCCCGAACGGGCGGCCGCGCCGCCCCCTCCCTGCGGGGAGTACCGGCCCGCTGCGGCAGGATGGCCGTCGTGCCCACAGCTGATGCCACTCCGTCCTCCGCTTCCGCCTCCTCTCACGCCTCTGCCTCCGATTGCACCACCGATCCGGCCGCGATGCGCGAGCAGTACCGTTCCGAGGACTTCACCGAGAAGGACCTCGCCGCCGATCCCATGGACCAGTTCGCGCACTGGTTCCGCCAGGTCGCCGCGGGCGGGGCGCTCCACGAGCCGAACGCGATGGTGGTCTCCACGGCCACCCCCGAGGGCCGGCCGTCCTCCCGCACGGTGCTGCTGAAGCACTACGACGACCGCGGCTTCGTCTTCTTCACCAACTACGGCTCCCGCAAGGGCCGCGAGCTGACCGCGAATCCGTACGTCTCCCTGCTCTTCCCCTGGCACCCGCTGGCCCGCCAGGTCATCGTCACCGGCACCGCGGCCCGCGTGGGCCGCGAGGAGACGGTCGCCTACTTCCGCACCCGCCCGCACGGCTCCCAGCTGGGCGCCTGGGCGAGCGAGCAGTCCACGGTGATCGGCTCGCGCGAGGAGCTGGTGGGGCGCTACGAGGAGCTGGCCGCCCGCTACCCGGAGGGCGAGAAGGTCCCGGCACCCCCGCAGTGGGGCGGTTTCCGCGTCGTACCGGAGGCGATCGAATTCTGGCAGGGACACGAGAACCGGCTGCACGACCGGCTGCGGTACGTCCGCGAGGGCGCGCACTGGAGCGTGGAGCGGCTCTGCCCGTAGGCCCTCCGACGGGTCCCGGGCACGCCGGGCCCGGACACGCGGAAACCCGCAGGCTCTGGTCCCTCCTCACGGAGGGGCCGGCCGGACCTACCGGCGAGCCTGCGGGTCGGTGACTGCTTGGGTTCCGGCGGGCAGCCCGCCGACGTGCACTGGGTGCGACGACGGGCTGTCAGCCCGCAGCCACCTCACGAATCCGATAAGACTGCACTTTTCGGATCACCTCCTTTCAGCGTGTACGCACACCTTAGGAACGCCTCCGGGGACGCACAACCGATTAATCGGGCCGAGGTGGCCGCCGGATTTCCAGGAAGTGGCTGTGCGGTGGCTCACGTTCGAGTTCAATGGTCTGACGTGCGGCAATGCGGAACACGTCCTGCGGGAGGTACGGAGTGAGTGCTTCCAGGAGCAGCGGCACCACGGACGCGATCGGCCCCGAGGAGGACCCCGGGCGCGAGCCCCCGGCAGGGACCGTCCCGGGGTCCCAGTTGCTCGCGGCGCTGCTCGACGGGATGGACGCCGCGCTCTGCGCGTTCGACGCGGACGGCGCGATCACCCACTGGAACCGTGAGGCCGAGCGCATTCTCGGCTGGTCCGCCGCCGAGGCCGTCGGGCGCACCGGCTTCGCCGGATGGGCGGTGCGGAGCGCGGACGCGGGGGACGTGCAGGGGCGGCTGATGGCCGCGATGGGCACCCCCGGCCGGCAGGTCCACGAATTCGCGCTGCTGCGCAAGGACGGCGGGCGGGTGCTCGTACGGACCCAGTCGTCCGGGGTGCGCGGCGAGGACGGGAAGCCCGCCGGGGTGTACTGCGCGTTCAGCGAGGTGCACGCACAGATCGATCTGGAGCGGTCCATCGCCCTCAGTGAGGCGCTGCTCGAGGACGCGTCGTGGGGCGTGGTCCTCGTCGACGTCGACCTGCGGCCGACCGTCGTCAACGCCTACGCGGCGCGGGCGCTGGGCGGCCGGCGTACGGCGTTGCTGGGGCGCCCGCTCGGCGAGCTGGTCGTGCAGGGGGTCGAGGACCTGGAAGGGGCGCTGCAGCACGTGCTCGCCGAAGGCGCCCCGTCCGCTCCGGCCGAGCTGTGGGTGACGCTGCGGACGGCGGAGGGCGACCGGCGGCGCTGCTGGCGCAGCGGCTTCCTGCGGCTGGCGTCACCGCTCGCCGAAGAACCGGTTCCGCTGGGGGTCGGCTGGCTGTTCCGGGACGTGACGGTGGCGAAGCTCGCGGAGCAGGAGGCGGACCGGGTGCGCTTCCGGTCGAACCAGCTGCACCGGGCGGCCCGCCAGGCGTCCGAGTGCGAAGACCCCGTGGAGGCGGCGACCTCCACGCTGGACTACGCCCTGGCCGGGTTCGCCGACCACGTGGTGGTGGATCTGCTGGCCGGGGAGCGGCTGGTCCGGGCCGCCGCGACGCCGTCCGACGCCCCCGGCCCCTGCCTGCCGGTGTCCGGGGGCGCGCTTCCCGCGCGGTACGGGCCCGGGCATCCCGCTCTGCAGGCGGTGGAGCGCACGGGATCGGTCCGGGCCAGTGCGCGGACCGGGGCGGGTGAGGCGTGGGCGGTGGAGCGCCAGTGGCCCCGCGACTCGGTGCACGCGCTGTGCGCGGTGCTGCGGAGCCGGGGGCGGACGCTGGGCGTGGTGACGTTCCTGCGCGCGGCGAACCGCGGCGCCTTCGAACGCCCGGACGCGATGTACGCGGAGAGTGTGGCGGTGCGGGTCGCCTCGGCGGTCGACCTGGCCCACCTGACCACCGGCTTCGGCGACCAGGACCGCCCCGGCGGCGGCCTCGGCCGGTCCGACGGCTGAGGGCGGGGCCCGCACAGCGTGGCCGGCCGGCCTGTCCGGCGCATCCCTTCCGGCGTGCGGGTCGGCGTGCTGTCCGGCGTGCTGTCCGGCGTGCGCGGACGGAACCGTTCAGTGCCGGTAGAAGATCCGGTCCCCGTACTCCCGCATCACGCGCCCGTTCCACTCGTGCCCGCCGTCCACGTTCCCCGACCGCAGCAGCGGTGGCTCGATCCCCCGGGCGACCAGCTGCTCCGCGGCCGTGGCCATCATCGCCTGCATCAGGGCGCTGGTGACCACCGTCGACGCCGGTGCGAAGGGCGCCTCGACGCCTTCCGCGGTCAGCTCCGCGTCGCCGATCGCGATCTTGCTGTCGAGCACGATGTCGCAGTGGTCCCGCAGGAAGCCCCCCGAGGCGTGCCGCGACCGGGTGCCCGTCGCGTACGCGACCGAGGTGACCCCGACGACCGTCAGTCCGAGAGCCCGGGCGTTCTGCGCCATCTCCACGGGCAGCGCGTTCCGCCCGGACAGGGAGATGACCACGAGGAGGTCGCCGGACTTCGCGGGGCTGGAGTCGAGCACCGCTCCCGCGAGCCCGTCCACCCGCTCCAGCGCGGAGCCGAGCGTGGCCGGCATGACGTCGACGCCGAGCGTGCCGGGCACGGCGAGCAGGTTCATCAGGGCGAGCCCGCCCGCCCGGTAGACGACGTCCTGCGCGGCCAGCGAGGAGTGCCCGGCGCCGAAGGCGAAGAGCCGGCCGCCCGCGGCGACCGTGTCGGCGATGGCGGCGCCCGCGGCCGCGACGGCTCCGGCCTCCTCGTCGCGCACCCGCTCCAGCAGGCCGATCGCGGCGTCGAAGAACTGACCGGCGAGCTTGCTGTCGCTCATCGAGGAGGCCTTTCCTACGGGGGTGGGGTGTCTGTGCCGCGATCACGTTGCGGTCTGGACCACTGACCTGTCAACCGTCCGGCACCGCTCCCGCGGAGATGCTTCGGAGAGCACGGCACGGTTGTCGGCCGTATGCGTCAGAATTGGCGGAAGGGCCATCGCACGACGATTTCATGTCACAGCATCGAGGGGCACGTATGTCCGGACTGATCGACACAACGGAGATGTATCTCCGCACCATCCTCGAGCTCGAAGAGGAAAACGTGGTCCCGATGCGCGCCCGGATCGCCGAACGGCTGGACCAGAGCGGTCCGACGGTCAGCCAGACGGTGGCGCGCATGGAGCGGGACGGGCTGGTCCAGGTCGCGGGCGACCGCCACCTGGAGCTGACCGAGGAGGGGCGCCGCCTCGCGACACGGGTGATGCGCAAGCACCGGCTCGCCGAGTGCCTGCTCGTCGACGTGATCGGCCTGGAGTGGGAGCAGGTCCACGCCGAGGCGTGTCGCTGGGAGCACGTGATGAGCGAGGCCGTGGAGCGCCGTGTTCTGGAGCTCCTGCGGCACCCGACGGAGTCTCCGTACGGGAATCCGATCCCGGGCCTGGAGGAGCTGGGCGAGAAGTCCGAGGCCGATCCGTTCCTGGACGAGAGCATGGTGAGCCTGTCCGAGCTCGACCCGGGCCCGGAGGGCAAGACCGTGGTGGTGCGCCGGATCGGTGAGCCGATCCAGACCGACGCACAGCTGATGTACGCGCTGCGACGTGCGGGCGTGCAGCCCGGCTCGGTGGTGAGCGTGACGGAGTCCGCCGGCGGTGTGCTGGTGGGCTCCAGCGGAGAGGCGGCGGAGCTGAACACCGAGGTCGCCTCGCACGTCTTCGTCGCGAAGCGCTGAGCAGGGCCGATGTGATCACCGGTGCCCGGTGCAGTTGCAGGCACCGGTGCAGATGCACGTGCAGAAGTGAACGGTTGCGCCCGCTTTCTGTTTTCCGTCCGGAATCGCAGCGGCCGGGCGAATCGCGTGCCAGGCTGTGGCCAGGCATATGACCTGAGGGTGCCGGCAGGGCCTGCCGCGCGGTCGGGAGGGAGCGGGTAATGCGCCCGTCGTACTGGCATGTGCACCGCGAGGTGGCAGCCCTGCTCCCGGCCGCCCTCACTGCCGCACGGGGCCGGCACGACGCCCCGACGGGTCCGCGTGCGCGCGGACCGATCTGTTCCGGAACAGGGGACGGCCCCGGCGCCCGAAGGTGCCGGGGCCGGTCCTCCCCTGCGCCGACCCGGAGCCCCGAGCTCTCGAGGTCGGCCTCCGCGGACCCCTGTCCCCGAGCGGTCCGCGTCCTGGAGGAAATCTCCCCCCGGCGGCTCGCGCCAATCCTGGAGTGGTGTCACTCGAACGTGGGATGTTGCGAGCCGAACCCCTCTGTTCGAATAAAGGTTCGATAGTCTGGCGGAGGCGACCACACGGTGATCGAGAACCCGAAGGAGGTGCCAGAACCTATGGTGCGGCGCGTTGATGTGACCGGGACCGACGGCGTACGCCTCGCGGCCTGGGAGTTCGCCGACTCGCCCAAAGGGCGCGCCGAGTCCGAGCGCGCCCCCGGGATCTTATTGCTGCACGGCCTGATGGGCCGGTCCGCGCACTGGGCCTCTCCCGCCCGCTGGCTCTCCGAGCGTCACCGCCCGGTCGGCCTCGACCAGCGGGGACACGGCCGGAGCGACAAGCCGGCCGAGGGCCCGTACACCCGTGACGCGTACGTCGCCGACGCCGAGGCGGCAATCGAACAGCTCGGCCTCGCCCCCGTCGTCCTCATCGGGCACTCGATGGGTGCCCTCACGGCCTGGCAGCTCGCGGCGAAGCGTCCGGATCTGGTGAAGGCCCTGATCATCTGCGACATGCGGGCCTCCGCGCTCGGGGCGGCCTCGCAGCGCGAATGGGAGGACTGGTTCGCGTCGTGGCCGCTGCCCTTCGCGACCCTCGCCGACGTACGCAAGTGGTTCGGCGAGGACGACCCCTGGGTGGAGCGGCCCAATCCGTCCCGCGGTGAGTTCTTCGCCGAGGTGATGGCCGAGCGGGCCGACGGCTGGCGGCCCGTCTTCTCCCGCGAGCAGATGCTCCGGTCCCGGGCCACCTGGGTCTACGACGCCCACTGGGAGGAGCTCGCCCAGGTGCGGTGCCCCACCCTGGTCCTGCGCGGGATCGACGGCGAGCTGGGCCGGGCGGAGGCCCAGGAGATGGTCCGCGTCCTGCCGCGCGGACAGTACGCGGAGGTGGCCGACGCGGGTCATCTCGTCCACTACGACCAGCCGGAGGGCTGGCGCACGGCGGTGGAGCCGTTCCTGGAGCAGCTCGCCGAGGACCACCCCGACGACGGGGACGAGGAGGAGGACCGGGACGACCGCGACCCGTCGGCGGCCGATCCCGCGATTCCGTAGGCCCCGTGCCCTGTCCCGCCCCGCCCCCGCCCCGGTCCTCGCTGACCGCCGTAAGGATCTCCGGGAGCCGGTCCGGCGCAGGCGGTCACCGCACGTCGTCTACCGCACGGCGACGTGATCCCCGGCCGACGACTTCGCCCCGGAGGTGGAGTTCCCGTAGTACGTCCACCGCCACGTCCCCGGCCCGGTGGCCTTCACCGTGGTCTTGAGCGCCCCCGACGTACTCGACGTCGCCTTCTTGACCGTCGTGTACGAGGAGGCGCCCGTCGCCTTGAACTGCAGGCTCACCGTGCGGCCCGCGTAGCCCTGGTACGTGTGCGTGTCCCAGTTCGCCCGCGTGACCCGCCCGGTCACGGTGAGGGTCCTGCCTTTCGTGACGGGTTCCGGCGCGGCGTTGACGGTGACGCGGGTGGCCCGCCTGAGCTGCAGCGGGAGGTTCTCGTCGTCGATGTCGTGGGCGTCACCGGCGAGAAAGACCCGGGCGGCGGTTCGCCAGGTGCCCGCGTCCTCGTTCCCGAAGTCGTGGTTCCGCGGGTCGATGTACAGCCATTCCTCGAAGTCGCAGACCCCTTGCGCCTTGTTCACGACCTCGCAGTCGCTGGTGATGACGGCGCTGTGCAGCGTGTCCGTGTTGCTGAGCTTCCCCCGGTAGGGAAACACCGTCGGCCCGTAGTCGTAGCGCAGCTTCGTCGTCATCCGGAAGACCGCGTGCACCTCGACCTCCTCGGCCACCCCGATGACGATCGGCTTCCCGCCGTTCACCGCGACCCGGGTGAAGGAGACCCCGCCCTCCGCCGCCCCGGCAGGCGCCGCCGCCACCCCGGTGAACACGACCGCCGCTCCACCGGCGACCACCGCTCTCCACATCGACTTCCCCATCTTCGAACCCGTCCTTCCCCTGCGGCCTGGACCGGGTGCACAGGCGCACCCGTCCGCGCGGCTGACTGTGGGACGGGGGAGGGCCGTTCGCGGTTGTACGCGGTGCGGCAACGATTCGATCACCACGTCCCCACCCCGGCCGGGTCCCGGGGAGGGACCCGGCGCCCGCACGGAGAGAGGACCGCCTCGGAGCGGTGGCGCGGGGCGCCGAGTGCCGCTCCTCAGCCCTTGCTGACCGCCGTCAGGATCTCCGGGAGCCGGGCCGCCGCGCGCGGAGCGGCGAGCCGTACCCCCAGCCATCCGACGAACGTCCCGTACACCGCGCCCACCGGCAGCAGCAGCCACAACCAGCCCCGCAGATCCGCCCCATGCAGCCAGACGGTCAGCCCGATGACGGGTGCGCAGAGCAGTGCGGACGCCACCATCCCGCCGAGGATGGAGATCCAGGCCAGCCCCGCCTGCCCCGGCGCCACGTTCTTGAACGCGCCCTCCTGCGGGATCGAGTACGGGAACAGCGCGGAGGCCACGGCACCCGTCGCCAGCATCGCGCCGAGCAGGGCCAGGGACAGGCCCATGGACGCGGGGAGCGCCGCCCAGTCCCCGAGCACCGCCGCCGTCACCGCGGTCACGAGGACCGTGTACGGCAGGGTGATCAGCAGCAGGGCCAGGGCCCGCGCCCGCAGTTCGGCATAGGCGTCCCGGGAGGACGAGATCGACAGCGCCACCATCCAGAAGGCGGAGGTGTCCTGCCCGAACTGGTTGTACATCTGCATGCCGAGCATCCCGGCGGCGAAACAGGCCAGGTAGACCGAGCCGGACCCCTGCACCGCGTTGAGCACGGGCACGATCAGGCCGATCGCCAGTGCCGCCACCCATGTCGCCTTCGTCTTCGGGTCCCGGGCGACGTACCGCAGACTGCGCTCCATCACCGTCCCGGTACGCCCTTCGGGGAACCGCGCGAAGAGTCCGGACCGCTCGGAACCGGCGTCGCGGCCCGCGGCGGCGATCGTGGAACCGTCCGGCGACGTCATCAGCTTCGAGAGACTGCGCTGCCACAGCCCCACCAGGGCCCCCAGCGCCAGCACGGAGAGCAGCAGCTGCCCGGCTGCGGCCCCGTACGCCCCCTCCGACGCGGAACCCACGGCGCCGAGCGCCGATGCGGGCGGCAGCCAGCGCACCACGTCCGCCAGCGGCTCGAGCGAGGACAGGCCGCCGGCCCGGCCCAGGCGCTGAGCGGCGACGTTGACGAACTGGATGCCCACCGCGATCACCAGCCCGCTGAGCAGCGCGAGATCGCGCCCCTTGCGTGAGGTCAGCAACCGCACGTTGGCCGTGGCGACGGACCGGGCCAGCGCCACACAGACCAGCAGCGTCACCGGTACGGCGACGAACGCGACCACCACCGCCGTCGCACCCCGCGCCACCGCGATCACCGAACCGAGGGCCAGCGCGAGCGTGAAGAGCGGCCCGATACCGATCAGCGAGGACACCAGCAGCGCCCCGACCAGCGGGCGGGGCCGCAGCGGAAGCATGACCAGCCGGCTCGGGTCCAGGGTCTCGTCACCGCTCGGGAAGAACAGCGGCATCACCGCCCAGCCGAGCGCCACCACCGCGGTCAGCAGCACCACGAGGGTCTCGGCCTGGGCGTGGCCGCGCAGCGCGACCAGCCCGGCCACCTGACCCGCGGCGAACAGCAGGGTGACGACGAGGGACGTGATGTAGACCGCCCGGCGCCCGGACGACCGGCGCAGCCCGTTGCGCAGCAGCGTCAGCTTGAGCCGTACGAAGACGGGCACGAGGCCCTGGCGGGGGGCCGCCGGGACGGCGTGCCCAGCCGGGCTGTCGAGGACGGTCATCGGGCACCGCCCAGCCAGTCCAGGGACTGCCCGGTGTCCCGGGCGCCCGCGCCGACGAGCTCGAGGAACGCGTCCTGCAGCGAAGGCGCGTCCCCGCGCACCTCGGCGAGCGTGCCCCGGGCCCGGATCCGGCCCGCCGCCATGACGGCCACCCAGTCGCAGAGCGACTCGACGAGCTCCATCACATGGCTGGAGAAGACCACGGTCGCGCCGGAGCGCGTGTACCGCTCCAGCACCCCGCGGATCGTCTGCGCCGACACCGGGTCCACGCCCTCGAACGGCTCGTCGAGGAAGAGCACTTCGGGATTGTGCAGCAACGCCGCCGCGAGACCGATCTTCTTGCGCATCCCGGTCGAGTAGTCCACGACCAGCTTGTGCTGTGCCCCCGCCAGATCGAGGACATCGAGCAGCTGCGTGGTCCGCTTGTCGACCTCGGCTCCCGGCAGCCCTCTCAACCGTCCGGTGTAGGAGAGGAGTTCACGCCCGGAGAGTCGCTCGAACAGCCGTAGTCCCTCCGGCAGCACCCCGATCCGGGCCTTCACCGCGACCGGGTCCCGCCACACGTCGTGACCGCCGACCTCGATGCTCCCCATGTCGGGCCGGAGCAGCCCCGTCACCATGGAGAGCGTGGTCGTCTTCCCCGCACCGTTGGGACCGACCAGACCGATGAACTTGCCCGCGGGCAGCTCCAGATCGATTCCGGAGACCGCCACCTGATCCCCGAACCGCTTCCACAACCCCTGGACCCGCACGGCGGGCGGTGCCGTGGAGGCACCGCCCGCCGTGCTCGCTCCGCCCGTGATGTCCGTCTGCTCCGGCATGGCACTGCCTTTCGATATCCCCGCGTGTGGGGACCACCCTACGAAAGGCGAGTCCGGGCGTCCGCCGTCTCCCGCGCGCACGCGTACGCGAGCGGACTGATCAGTTCCTCGGCGTCCGGCAGCCACCGGTTCGTCGGCGTGGGGCGCCGCGCCCACTGCACGGCGCCGCGCCCCCCGACGCGGGTCGGGGGCGCCGCCACGTAATGGCCCTCGCCGCGTCCCACCATGTCGAGGGAGTCGGCGTCCCAGCCCAGCCCGCGGACGAGGCCGGGGGCCTTGGCCGCGCCGCCCGGCAGCACGAAGAACAGCATCCGGCGGTCGGGGGTGCGGGTCACCGGGCCGAGCCCGAGGCCCATCCGGTCCATCCTGGCCAGCGCGAGGAAGCCCGCCGACTCCGGTACGTCGAGGGCGTCGAAGGACCGTCCCGTCGGCAACAGGACCGAGGAGGAGGGGCGCTGGGACCACATCCGACGGGCCGCCGCGGCGCTCCCGGTGGCCTGGCCGGCCCAGTCGGGGCGCGTGGGATGGGCCCCGGGGGAGGCGCAGCCGGTGTCCCCGCACGAGCAGCGCTCCGCCCCGCCCACCACGTCGAGCCAGGTGCCGGGGAACACGTCCCAGTGCCGCACCTCCGCATACCGCGCCGCGGCGTCCAGCGGTGTCTCCCCCCGCTGTTGGGGGACCTGAACGACCTGTACGACCTGCGCGGCTTCCGTCACTCCGATGGGCTCTTCCACGAACAGCACAACTTCCGGCGCCACCCGGGGTTACGGGCGCACGGACGTCGGTTACGGCGGATCGATCCTGCACGCGGGGCGCACGGAGGCATGGGCGGGGGCGCGCGTGAGGCAGTGCACCGAAGCGCGGGTAACCACTTGCAGGACTGTGCCAACTCGCCTTCGCTCGTACCCAATACAGATGAATATGCGCATTTCTTGTCCATATGCCGGGCAGTGATCCCTACCAATGATCACTGCGGTCCCAGGGGGAAACATGGCAGCCAGGCCTCTCGTCGCCCGCCAGCCGAACGAACGGCTCCAGACGCTCATCCAGGAGGCGGCCTGTTCCAACGCGGGCCTCGCCCGCCGCGTCAACATGGTCGGAGTCGAGCGGGGGCTCGACCTCCGCTACGACAAGACCTCCGTGGCCCGTTGGCTGCGCGGGCAGCAGCCGCGCGGTCGGGCGCCCGGAATCATCGCCGAGGCGCTCGGCCGCAAGCTCGGCCGTACGGTCACGATCGACGAGATCGGCATGGCCAACGGCAAGAACCTGGCCTCGGGCGTGGGCCTCCAGTTCGCGCCCACCGTGCTCGGGGCGGTCGAGCAGGTCTGCGAGCTGTGGCGCAGCGACGTGGGCCGCCGTGATCTGCTGTCCGGTTCGGCGGTCGCCGCGTCCGCGCTGGTCGAGCCCAGCCGCGACTGGCTGATCACGGGCGCGGACCCGCAGGTGGCACGCACCGCGGGGGCGCGGGTCGGGATGCCGGACGTGGAGGCGGTGCGCGCCATGACGGCCGCGCTCGTCGACCTGGACCACCGCTTCGGCAGCGGGCACGTTCGGCCCGTCCTCGTGCACTACCTCAACAGCGTGGTGTCCGGGCTCCTTTCCGGGGCGTACCGCGAATCCGTGGGCCGGGAGCTGTTCGGTGCGGTCGCCCGGCTCACCGAGCTCGCCGGGTACATGGCCGTCGACACCGGCCAGCCGGGGCTGGCCCAGCGTTACTACATCCAGGCCCTGCGCCTGGCCCAGGCCGCGGGCGACCGGGCGTACGGCGGCTATGTGCTGGCCGCCTCGATGAGCCACCTCGCCGCCCAGCTCGGGAACCCGCGCGAGATCGCCCAGCTGGCGAGGGCCGCGCAGGAGGGTGCACGGGGGCGGGTGACACCGCGTGCGGAGGCGATGTTCCACGCGGCGGAGGCCCGGGGACACGCGCTGATGGGGGACGCGCGCACGTGCCAGGTGGCGGCCGGCCGGGCGCTGGCGTCCCTGGAGCAGTCGGATCCGGACACCGGTGACGACCCGTCCTGGATCGCCCACTTCGACGCCGGCTACCTCGCGGACGAGCTGGCGCACTGCCACCGCGACCTGGGGCAGGGTGAGCCGGCCGCGCGCCGGGCGAAGGAGGCCCTGGCGGCCCTCCCGCAGTCCCGGACCCGGCGCCGCGGCATCGGCCTGGTGCTGCTGGCCACGGCACAGGTGCAGCAGCGCGAGGTGGAGCAGGCGTGCCACACGGGGCTGCGGGCCATGGAGCTCCTGAGCACGGTGCGCTCCAGCCGGGGTGCCGAATATCTCGATGACCTCCAGCAGCGGCTCGTGCCGTTCGGAGAGACCTCCGCCGTCCGGGAGTTCGGTGAGCGGATGGAGCTGCAGGCTGCCTGAGCTGCCGATTCCGTGAATCGACCATGAACAGCGCCGGGGGAGCGCTCCGTGTTACCCGCTGTGTGAAGGGGTGGTGAGCGCCTTCGGGCGCTTGGCGCCGGGTGGTTGCCACCCGGTAGCTTGAGCCGACGATTCCGTTGGTTCACACGTAGGAGTCCCGGTGACGCAGAGCGGACAGGGTGACGAGCAGCTCCCTGCTGTACGACCCGCCCACGAAGGTGTCGTGCTGCCCGCGGAGGGCGGCGCCCCCTGGTCCGAGGGCGGCCGGACGGCCGACCGGGCCGCCCCCGCGGGCGGGCAGCCGTGGGGAGGGCCCTGGGGCCCGGACGCCCACCAGGACGGCCGGGCACCGGGTCAGCTGCCGCCCGAGCAGCACCAGCCGGACGCGTACGGGCAGTACCGGCCCCAGCAGCCGTACGCGTCCCAGCAGGACCCGCAGCAGTCCTACGCGCCCCCGCACGACCCGCAGCAGCAGTCCTACGCGCCCCCGCAGCAGCAGTACGGGTCCCCGCAGGACGCGTACCAGCAGGACCCGTACCAGCAGCAGGGCCCTCAGCAGTCGTACGCGCAGCCGCTGCCGCCGGAGGCCGTGCCCGGCATGCCGGGGGGCGGGGACGCGGACGCCACGCAGTACATCGCCCCGGTACCCGGCGGGCTGCCGCCCACGCACCCCGCGGAGTCCACCCAGTACCTCGGGCAGTCGGGCCAGGGGGCCGACGCCGACGCGACCCAGTACATACCGCCGGTGCCCGGCGGCGCCCCGTACGGGATCCGGCCCGGGCCCCCCGGCGAGCGGCAGCCGCCCGCCGAGTTCGACAGCCTGTTCCGCGACGAGGGGCCCGCGGGCGCCACGCAGCAGATGCCCCAGGTCGGCCCCGCGCACCAGCAGCCCCCGCACCAGCAGCCCCCGCGCCGGCAGCACCAGCCTCCGCAGGGGGCCCAGCCGTCCCCGTCGGGGCCGCAGGGGGTCCGGAACACCCAGGAACCCGAGCACGGGGGCGGCGGGGCGCCGCGCAGGCGCTCCGCGCACATCCCGCTCATCGCCGCCGTGGTCATCGGCTGCGCCGTCATCGGACTGGGCGCGGGCGCCCTGATGAGCGGCGGCGACGAGAAGTCGGGGGACGACAAGCAGTCGGTGTCCGCGCAGAGTTCACCCGCGGGCGAGGCGTCCGCCCCGGCGGCGGCCGACCCCGCCGAGCCGCAGGCGCAGGGACTCGACAAGCTGCTCGCGGACAGCAACGACAGCCGTGCGACGGTGATCAGCGCCGTGGGGAGGATCGAGAGCTGTCAGGCGCTGGACCAGGCGGCCACCGACCTGCGGGGCGCGGCGACGCAGCGCCGTGATCTGGTGACCCGGCTCGAAGGGCTGAGCATCGACCAGCTGCCCGCTCACGCCGAACTGAAGTCCGCGCTGACCGCGGCCTGGCAGGCCTCGGCCCAGGCGGACGACCACTACGCCGCCTGGGCCGACCAGGCCAGGAACAACAAGAAGGTCTGCAAGGGCGGCAAGGCCAGGTCGACCGACGAGAAGGGCAAGGCCAATGCCGCCAGCGGCGTGGCCACCCGGGAGAAGCAGAAGGCGTCGGGGCTCTGGAACTCCATCGCGGAGAAGTACGGCCTGACGAAGCACACCCCGACCGACCTCTGACGCACGCACCGCCGACGACGGCCCCCGCTGCCCGGGACCACGGGCGACGGGGGCCGTCGCCGTAGGCGGTCAGCCCCTGATGCGGGCGTCCACCAGGGTCTCCGTCACGTCGACGAAGCCCTTCCGATCGGCGACCAGACGCCCCCCGCGGACCACCTGGAACGTCACCCGGCCGTTGACGATGCGAGGGTACGCGGCCGAACCGACCGTGTCCTGGAAGCGCCAGCGCAGGACCGGCGTGAGCCCGCCCGTGTCCACCTCGGTGCCCCGGTTGAGGCTGACGGAGACTCCGCCCGCCGTGATCGTCTCCTGGTCCAGCGCCTCGATGACCGTCCTGAGCACCGTGTACGCGATCCAGGTCGTCTGCACGCCCGTGTCGTCGGGGTCGATCCTGTTGTCGCCGAACGCGTACTTCCGGATCACCTGGCGCATCGGCTTCCACCGGGCATCGCCCGACTCCGGGTACCAGCCGGTGACGTACGCCCCCTCGAAGGGGCTGTTCCGGCCGCCCGTGCGGTCGATGAGCGGCTGCCCGACGCTGCCGAGGACCGACGAGATCCGTACGCCGCTGTTCTCCGGTTCGAGCCGGCGGAACGAGTCGAAGAACGTCTCCGTGCCCTTGCCGAGCACCGCGGTCACGCAGCCGTCGCCCGCCTCCTTCAGGGCCTCGGCCGCCTGGGAGTCGTAGGACGTGGCCTCCTCGGGGGCCACGATGTCGAAGGACGCCGGGCGGTCGGCCCGGGTGAGGCTCATGTTCACGAGGCCCGGCATGCCGTCGCCGACGAGCGAGTCCGGCCGCACGAGCGAGACCCGGTCGCAATCGGCCGCCAGCTGCTCGCCGTTCCCCGCGAGGAGGGCCGACTGGCCGCCGTTGACGGGATAGGACAGGTAGCTGGTGAACTCGTCGGCCGAGGCGCCGTAGCCGCCGATGTACGGGATCCCGGCGGCCTCCAGCGGCGCCAGGACGGCCCGCCCGTGCCTGCTGTACGAGCCGACGACCGCGACGACGTCCTCGGCGACCGCCTGCCGCGCGCACTTCGACGCCCCCATCGGGCTGTCGGCCTCGTTGCAGGTGAGCACACGCAGCTCGTGCCCGTCGATCCCGCCCCGGTCGTTGATCCAGCGGGCGTAGGTCCGCGCCATGGCCGGCATGCCCGCCATGTTCACGGCGGCCCCGGGCGTGTCCGGCGCCCAGGTCATCACGGTGACGGTGTCCCCGGAGCCTCCCGGGAGACCGGGTACGACACCACAGCCGGTGGTCAGCAGCGCGCCGGCCGCCACCGTGCTCGTGAGGAGTCTGCAGGGGCGGGGAGTGATGAGGCGTCGCCATCCGGTCATGGGCATGAACTTTTCCGCGTCACGGGTAACGCCGCAGTGTGCCGTGTTCAACGCTCGGTGACGTGAAGGTGAATTACGGGGGGCCGTGCGCACACCGGGACGAGGAACGTACGATCGACAACCGTGCAGCAAGGTTCGGAGAACTCTTCCCGTCGCGGCCGTCGCTCCTCCACCATGGGCGGCATGCCGCTCAACGACATGCCGTGGTGGCGCTGGCGCAGCAACGTGCGCTCGGCGCTGCACATGCTCTCCGACCCCGTCTTCCACCACGAGTGCTGGCTCCCCGGCCGCGCCGGCTACGGCGACGTCACCGACGCCGTGTACCGCCTGGTCGAGGACACCTGGCTGGACAACTGGTCCGCCGAGAAATACGTGGGGACGATCTTCCGCGACTCGGCCGAGGCGGCCCTCGTGGACGTGGCGGCGCTGCGCGTGCTGCGCATCATGCACCAGGTCGGCGCGGACGCCCCCGTCTCCGCCTATCTGGAGCACCACGGCTGGGCGGAGGCCGTGCAGGCGGCCCGCGAGGCCCATGTGATGCTCGCCACCAACGACGCCGAGGACCCGGACGTCCCGCCGCGCTCCCTCGACGTGCTCCGCATCATGACCGGATCCGCCTGACCCGGGGCACCGCGTCCGGACCGGCTCGCGGGGTCCGGCCCGATCCGGACGGAGGACGCCAGCCGACCTGTGGCACCCTACGGGGATGACCGCGCCGCAGCCTGCCGAATCCCTTACCGCCGCTGCCTCGGACGCCACCGCCGAGCAGTACGTCCTCACACTCTCGTGCCCCGACAAACAGGGCATCGTGCACGCCGTGTCGAGCTATCTCTTCACGACCGGCTGCAACATCGAGGACAGCCAGCAGTTCGGCGACCACGACACCGGGCTCTTCTTCATGCGCGTCCACTTCTCGGCGGACGTCACGGTGGACGTGGACAAGCTGCGCGCCGGCTTCGCCGCGATCGGGGACGCCTTCGGGATGGAGTGGCAGATACACCGCTCGTCCGACCGGATGCGCGTCGTCCTGATGGTCAGCAAGTTCGGCCACTGCCTGAACGACCTGCTCTTCCGGTCCGGCATCGGTGCGCTGCCGGTCGAGATCGTGGCCGTCGTCTCCAACCACACGGATTTCGCCGAGCTCGTCGCCTCGTACGGCATCCCCTTCCGGCACATCCCGGTGAACAGGGAGAACAAGGCGGAGGCGGAGGCACAGCTGCTGGAGCTGGTGCGCGGGGAGAACGTGGAGCTGGTCGTCCTGGCCCGCTACATGCAGGTGCTCTCGGACGATCTCTGCAAGCAGCTGAGCGGCCGGATCATCAACATCCACCACTCCTTCCTGCCGAGCTTCAAGGGCGCGAAGCCGTACCACCAGGCCCATGCGCGCGGCGTGAAGCTGATCGGTGCGACGGCGCACTACGTGACCGCCGACCTCGACGAGGGGCCGATCATCGAGCAGGAGGTGGAGCGGGTCGGGCACGGCGTCACGCCGGACCAGCTCGTCGCCGTGGGGCGGGACGTGGAGTGCCAGGCGCTGGCCCGCGCGGTCAAGTGGCACGCCGAGCGGCGCATCCTGCTCAACGGCCGCCGCACGGTGGTCTTCGCGTAGCCGGGATCACAGCCTGCTGAGGGAGGCCGCGGCGAACAGCACGTCGCTGATCGCCTCGCGGTCGCCCTCCTGCCCCGCGGCGGCCTCCACCGGCGGGACGTGCCCGGCGACCAGCCGGCAGAACTCCACACCGTCGAGCGCGACCTGCGCCACCGTGTGACCGGGCGAGCCGACCGCGGCGGGCGAGTCCAGCGCGATGTACCAGTCGCCGCCGCCCCGGCCCTCGACCTCCAGGTGCAGGGAACGGCCCGGGGACCCGGCCGTGACCAGGTGGCGGGCCGCACCCGCCAGCCCCGCACGCCGGCGCCCGGCCAGGGTGGCCGGCAGCAGCCGGACCGCGAGGTCGATCATCCGGTGGAGATGGGCTGCGGCGGGAGGCTCGTACGGATAGTCCACCGCGTCAGCGATGTCCCCGGCGTGTACCCAGCACTCGAAGGCCCGTTCCAGCAGGGAGTCCGTCAGGGGGAGGGCGAAGTCCCCGTACGGGACGGAGAGCTCCGAGACGCTCCGGCCGGCGAACGACACCGTGCGCACCAGGGTGTGGCTCTGGTCGCGCCACGGTTCCCGGACGGCCCGGGTGGGCGGCCGGTAAGCGGCCGACCAATACGTTTCGGTGCGCTCGGTCGGTGACAGGGGCTTGTCCCCGCAACCGAGCGGGTCGTCCAGGCCGAGAGCGGTGGAGACCAGGCCGTCGACGGCCGTCAGATGGCCGATCACCCCGGCGACCGTCGTCTTCCGGCCGGTCTGACGTTCGCCGTCGAACCACTTCAGCCGTACCGGCGCGTGCCACTCGGGGCTGCCGATGTCCCGGAGGAGCGCGTCGAGCCGGGCGGTCTCCGTGTCGTAGGGGGCGGCCCAGGACGGGACGGGGATCCGGGCCGGACGGCGGCTCAGACAGCTCTCCAGGACCCGGGCCCGGAGCATCGGGTCCAGATCCAGGCTGCCGTCGGTGTGCAGGAGCCCCACGGCGTCCCGCAGCCGCAGGGCCTCGTCGGCACAGGGGGCGCACGAGGTGAGGTGCTCCTCGACCGCCGCGGTCTCCTCGGCGGAGCAGGCTGCCAGGGCCCAGGCGCCGAGCAGCGAGGTGAGCACCTTGTGGGAGAGCTGCGGCACGACGGGCGGAGCGGGCAGGTACGCGCGGTCGTCGGCGGGGGCCCGCGGGGCCGGTATGCGCCGTTCGCCGTGGAGCCTGTCGTCGCGGCCGGAGCCGTCGGTGCCGCCGCTCATGGGGTGTGTCCGTATCCGGGAGGCGAGGAGCCCGCTTGCGGGTGGGTGTTCGCGGTGGCGAGCAGCTGGAGCCCGAGCCGCAGCCGGCGCCGGGCCTCCTCGCCGGTGACGCCGAGGTCGGCGGCGGTCTGCCGGTAGTCCCGGCGCTGGACGTACGCGAGCTCCAGCGCGGCGCGCAGCGGCGCGGGCATGGAGGCGACGATGTAGTCGGCGCGGGCGGCGACGGTGGCCCTGCGCACCAGGTGCTCCAGCTCCCGCTCACGGGCGTCCGCGCCGGAGCCGTCCGCCGGTGCCGCGAGGGCGTCCGGGCTGTCGGTACGGGGGCCGTCCGCCTCCTGCCGGTCCGCGCCGGAGCCGTCCGCGGGTGCTGCGAGGGCGTCCCGGTGGCCCGTACCGGCGCCGTCCGCGCCGTGCGTCCCGCGGAGCCGCTGCACGGACCGGCGGTGGGTGAGCCATGCCACCCAGGACCTCATCGAGCCCTGCTTGGGGTCGTACGCGCCCGGGTTCTCCCAGACGAAGTGGAAGACCTCGCGGGTCACCAGGTCGGCTGCGTCCTCGTCGTCGAGCATGCGGTGGGCCTGGCTGTGCACGAGGGGAGCGAACCGGTCGTAGAGCTCGCCGAGCGCCGCCGCCTCGCCGCGCGTCAGCCGCTGCTGCATCCGGCGGTCCCAGCGCGGTGGTGCGTCCTTCGCCATCCAGCCCCCAGCCCTGTGCCCCTCGTCACCCCGAATGTAGTGGGCGGGCTCCGGCGAGCACGCACCTTTGCGCCAAGTACGTCCCCCGAGTGGCGCTGAATGATAGGGAACACAGCGCGCTTTGCCGTTTCCTGGCCGGGTAAACCGGTCGCCGGTGATCATTTCTGGATGAATCCCGTGCGGGGGCGCTGAGCGCGCCGGAGTTTCACAAAGGCGCAACGTGGGCACCCGCGAGGAGGAACGGAAACTTCCGGATCCTCCGGATGCCACCGGAACGAAAGGCCCCGTCGCGTGACGCTGAAGGTGGACGAGACCGAGCAGGGCGCGTGGACCGTGCTGCGGATACGCGGTGAACTCGATCTGGTGACCTCACCCGTCGTACGTCAGTCCGTCCACGGGGCGGTGGCCGAGGGGCAGCACGACGTGGTCCTCGACCTCTCGGGCGTCCTCTTCTGCGACTCCAGCGGCGTCGGCGTCCTGATCGCCTCCCGGCGCCTCATGAAGTCCTGCGGCGGACGGCTGCGGCTGATCCTCCCGGCCCGTGGCGCGGTGGACGGCTCCCACGTCAACAAGGTGCTCGGCGCCCTGGGCGTACGCAGACTCTTCGAGGTCTACCCCGACGCCGATGCGGCCACCGACGAGGAAGCCCAGCCGCTCACCGCCTGAACACCTCGGGCCGGCACCCGGTTCCGATACGTGCGACGGGGGTTGGTGACACGTGACGCCCCGGGGCGTCGTACGCTCCCCGCATGGACAGCGCAGAGTACGAGCGCAAGATCGCGCACCGGTTCGCCGCCTTCGACCAGGACGGCAACGGCTACATCGATCGCGCCGATTTCAACGCCGCAGCGGCCCGTCTGCTCACCGAATTCGGCACGACGGCCCGCTGCGACAAGGGTCAGGCCCTCTACACGGGCGCCGAGGCCTTCTGGCAGGGCATGGCCGGGATCGCCGACGTGGACGGGGACCAGCGCGTCAATCGCGAGGAGTTCGTGGGCGGAGCCGTGAAGCGGCTGCGCGACAGCCCCGAGCGGTTCGCGGAGATCGCCAGGCCCTTCCTGCGCGCGGCGATCGCCGTGGCGGGCGGCGGGCACGCCGACGGGCCGGCCGCGGCCCCGGTCGCCGCGGTGGAGCGCGCCCTGCGCGTCCTGGGTGCCGAGGACGAGGTCGCGAGCATCGCGGCCCGGAGCCTGGACACCGACGGCGACGGCACCGTCGCCGAAGCGGACGCGGTCGACGCCTTCGCCGCGTACTTCACCGTGATCGAACCGGACGCGTAGCGCCGCCGCACAACACGCCCGACGGCGCGAGCAGTTCGCGCCGCCCCGCGGGCCGGCCGGGTGCCCTCCCGGACCGGCCCGTACCGCCGTCCGCAGGGCCGTCATGGCTGACCGGAGGCGTGCGGCCGGTGCGTGCGCGGGTGACGCAGCGCAGCCGGACGGCACCGGGGCACGGGGGTGTGCCGGGAGCGATCCGTCACCGGGCGGAGTCGGCCGGACCGCTCGGGTACGCTCCGTCGGGTGCGAGTGGTTCTGGAACCGGAGCATCCGGATGTGGCCCGTGCGGCCGTTCCGGACCGGGAGCCATGCCCCGCTCGTGGCCCACGGAGATGCGCCGGGCCTGCCGGGGAGCCCTTCCCCGAGGCGACGGGGCGATCCTGTTCGACTCTCCGCAGCACGCGTCGCACAGTATGGGCCACGCGTACTCCTTCGCGCTGGAATATGCCCGAAGCGCTTGTTGCGGTGACTGTACGTCAACCATGCTGTCCCGAAGGGGAGTCACGTTCCGTGACCCTGAGGAGGCGCTAGGCGATGTGTCCGCCGGTTCGGATGGTGTGAGCGGTGCAGGTGCTTCAGGTTCAGCTGGAGGTCGGGCCGGATCCCGCGGAAGTGGGGCGGGCCCGCAGATGGGCGCGGTCGCGGCTGATCGGGTCCGGGATGGAGGACGAGCCGCTCGCCGAGACGATCATCCTGCTCATCTCGGAGCTCGTCACCAACGCGGTGGTCCACACGGGCTGCCCCGCCGTGCTGCGGATGCTGTTCGGACCGACGGGGGCGACGGGCACGGTGCGGGTCGAGGTGACCGACACCAGCTGTCGTCCGCCCCAGCCGCGTCACGCGGAGGGCGAGGACACCAACGGCCGCGGGCTGGAGCTGGTGGACGGCCTGGCGGATCGCTGGGGCTGGCAGCCGGAAGGCGCCGGGAAGCGCATCTGGTGCGAGATCGACCGGGGCGGCCCCCCGCTGGTCCGGCTGATCAAGGAACAGCCGGACGGAGTGAAGGCCGGGTCCGGCCTCCGGCCGGCAGCCCCCCTGGTCTAGGGCCACCCGGTTCGGATCAGGCCGGGCTCGGATGCTCCGGCACCCGGCACCGCACCTCCCGGCTGACGGACGGCGGGGCCGGGCGGCGACGGCTCGTGGCGCCGGCGATCACGACGCCGGGCGTGGTGGCGCCATGGCCCAGCGGATCGCGGTGGTCAGCGCGCGCCCGGTCGGGGCCAGGCAGGCTTCGGCCGGGTGCGACAGGCGGGGCAGCTCCAGCGACGTACGGGCCCAGCGCGGGAGGGCGGCGACGGCGTTCGCGGCGAGCAGCGCGTAGGGCACACGGGCGACCAGGGGCAGCGGCGGGTGCAGCAGGATGAAGCGCGCCGCCTCGCGTGCTTCCTCCGTAGGGCGGAGTTCACCGCGGTAGGCCCCGAGACGGGCGACGAGTTCCTTCCGGTCGCGCGGCGGATCGATGACACCGAGTGCTTCCGCCACGCGTGCCGTGTCGGCGAGGTAACCGTCGCATCCGGTGGCGTCGAGCGGTGCGGCTCCGTAGCGCTGGTGGGCGAGCAGGAAACTCTCCACCTCGGCCACGTGCACCCAGCCCAGGAGGTGCGGGTCGGTGGCGTCGTAGGGCTCTCCGGACGGAGTCCTTCCGTGCACCAGGCCGTGTACGGCTCGCACCCGGTCGACGGCCTGCTGCGCCTGGTCGGCCGTTCCGTACGTGGTGACCGCGAGGAAGGTGCTGGTGCGCTGCAACCGTCCCCAGGGATCGCCGCGGTATCCGGAGTGGGCCGCCACGGCGGCCATCGCCAACGGGTGCAGGGACTGGAGCAGGAGTGCCCGGAGGCCGCCGATGAACATGGACGCGTCGCCGTGGACGGTGCGGATCGGCCGGTGCGGGCCGAACCAGCGCGGGCCCGGGGTGTCGTGGATGCGGGCGCGGTTCTCCGGCCCCGCGGGACCGGCGACGCGGGCGAAGACGGCGCTGCCGAGGCGTTCGCGCAGGTGAGGGGCTGCACGCATGGACGAGTCCATGGATCCAGTATGCGCTCATGGGCGCCCGGCACCTGCTGTCCCGCGCGCACCGTCGGCGGCCGTCGACCGGAACGTCCGCCGATAGGCCATCGGTGACACCCCCAGGGCCGCCTGCACACGCTGGCGCAGGGAGGTGGCCGTACCGAAGCCCGCGTCCCGTGCCACCTGGTCGATCGACAGGTCCGTGGACTCCAGCAGCTGCCGGGCCCGCTCCACCCGCTGCTGGGTGAGCCACTGCCCCGGGCTGATCCCGACCTCCTCGCGGAAGCGGCGGGTGAACGTGCGGATGCTCATCGCCTCCTGCTGGGCCAGGTCACGCAGCAGGATCGGCTGGTCCAGCCGGCCGAGCGCCCAGGCCCGCGCGGCCGTCGTGGTGGCGAGCTGTGCCTCCGGTACGGGCCGCTGGATGTACTGCGCCTGGCCCCCGTCGCGGTGCGGCGGTACGACGGTGCGGCGGGCGACGTCGTTGGCGACGGCGGTGCCGTGGTCGCGGCGCACGATGTGGAGGCAGAGGTCGATCCCGGCGGCCACCCCCGCGGACGTCAGCACGTCCCCGTCGTCGATGAACAGCACGTCCGGGTCGACGCGGACCTGGGGGAAGAGCCGCTGGAAGTGGTCGGCGGAGGACCAGTGGGTGGTGGCGGGGCGCCCGTCGAGATATCCGGCCGCGGCGAGGACGTACCCGCCCGTGCAGATGGACACCATCCGGGTCCCCGGCCTGATGTGCGCGAGCGCGGCGCCGAGCTCGTCGGTGAGCCTGCCCTCCGTGTGGACGGGGCCGAGCTCGTGCGAGGCGGGGATGACGACGGTGTCGGCGGTGGCGAGGGCCTCGGGCCCGTGCTCGACCAGGATGCTGAAGTCGGCGTCGGTGCGGACCGGGCCCGGCCGACGGGCGGAACAGGTCATTACCTCGTACAGCTTCCGGCCACCGCCGACCGGTCCGGAGCTCAGCGAACGGCCGAAGATCCTTTGCGGGATGCCCAGTTCGAAGGGGAGCAGCCCGTCGAGGGCGAGTACGACGACGCGGTGCGGCACGCGGATTCCTCTTCCTCTCGGGTTGGCTGCCACCGACTCTCAGCTGATACATGTCCCTGCTGTGAACGAAAAGTCGGCAGCCCGCACATTCATTCCCTCCGCGACCCGGACCCGGGCGGTGGCGGCGGCAGCCGCCCTCGTGACCGTGGCGGCCGGGCTGGGCGTCCGGTCGGTGGCGGGCGGGGACTTCGCCAAGTACGCCGGGTCCGCCCTCTACACGGTGCTGATCCACATGCTGGTCGTCCTGGTGGCCCCCCGGGTGCGCCCGGTGACGGCCGCCGTGGCCGCGCTGGCGTTCAGCTGGACGGTCGAGCTGGCCCAGCTGACGGGCGTACCCGAGGACCTGTCCCGGCAGAGCACGGTCGCGCGGCTCGTCCTGGGCTCGACGTTCAACGCCCCGGACCTCTTCTGGTACGCGGTGGGGGCCGGCCTGGCCTGGGCGGTCCACACGGCGGCCTCCGCGCGCACCCGCGACTGACCCGGTGGCCCGATCCCTGCGAAGGGTGTCTGTCCAGCCACTCGTGGAGGGACCGGGGCCACCAGGATGCTGGTCCGCGTGAACCCGACAAGCAGACCGGCGGCCGTCCCCGTCCCCGTCCCCGTCGACGCCGTCCCGCCCCGCCGGCCCTCCCGCCCGCGGATCCACCGGGCGTGGATCGTCGCGGCCGTCACCTTCGTGACGATCATCGGCGGTGCGGCCTTCAACTCCCTGCCCGGCCTCCTCATCGACCCCCTCCACACGGAGTTCGGCTGGTCCCGCGGGGAGATCGGCCTCGCCGTCTCCATCGACATGGCGCTGTACGGGCTCACCGCGCCGTTCGCCGCCGCGCTGATGGACCGCTTCGGCATCCGCCGGGTCGTGGTCGTGGCGCTGACGGCGGTGGCCGCCGGAGCGCTGGCGAGCGTCTGGATGACGGCGTCCTGGCAGCTGATGCTCTACTGGGGCCTGCTCGTCGGTCTGGGCACCGGCTCCATGGCACTGGCCTTCTCGGCGACCGTCACCAACCGCTGGTTCGTCGCCCGCCGCGGCCTGGTCACCGGCATCCTGACCGCGGCCGGGGCCTCCGGCCAGCTGGTCTTCCTCCCGCTGTGCGCCTGGATCGTCGACGAGCACGGCTGGCGCCCCGCCTCGGTGACGGTCGCCCTGGCCGCGCTCGTCGTCGTCCCGTTCGTCTGGCTCCTGATGCGCGACCATCCGGCCGACGTGGGCCTCGCCCCGTACGGCGGCACGTACGTGGAGAAGCCCGCGCCCGCGGTGGGCGCGGCGACCCGCACCGTGCGCGTCCTCCTCGACGCCGCGCGCACGGGGCCGTTCTGGCTGCTGGCCGGTTCGTTCGCGATCTGCGGTGCCTCCACCAACGGTCTGATCCGCATCCACTTCGTGCCCTCGGCGCACGACCACGGCATGGCGATCACCGCGGCGGCCTCGCTCCTGGCCGTCATCGGTGTCTTCGACATCATCGGCACGATCTTCAGCGGCTGGCTCACGGACCGCTTCGACGCCCGCAGGCTGCTCGCCGTGTACTACGCGCTGCGCGGCGTCTCGCTGCTGTTCCTGCCGATGCTGATGGCCCCGGCCGTGCACCCGCCCATGATCTTCTTCATCGTCTTCTACGGCCTGGACTGGGTCGCCACGGTCCCGCCGACGATGGCCCTGTGCCGTGAGCACTACGGCGAGGACAGCGCGATCGTCTTCGGCTGGGTCCTGGCCTCGCACCAGGTGGGCGCGGCGCTGGTGGCGTTCCTCGGTGGCGTGGCACGCGACGTGTCCGGTTCGTACGACGTGGTCTGGTACGCCTCGGGGGCGCTGTGCGCGACAGCGGCCCTGATGGCCCTGGTCATCCGCGGGCAGCCGACGGACCGGCCCGGGGCCCCGAAGGCCCCCGCCTGACCCGTGAACGGGACGGGCCCGCTACCGTTCGGTCCCACGGCAGGGGGGGGCGTATGCGCGGAGCGGGTACATCCGGGGCGGTCGGGCCCGACGGCACGGTGGCGATGCTGGTCTGTGCCGCACAGCTGGGAGCGCTGCTCGCGGGCTCCCTGGTGGTCGGCTTCGGCCGGAACGACGAGTACGAGAGGGCGCCCGGCGCACCGCTCGGGCTCCTGTGCGTGCTCGTGTTCGGTCCGCCGCTCCTGCTGTTCCTCGGGTCGGTGCACACCTTCCTGATGACGATGCCGGCCGATCTCGCGGCGCAGGCGGCAGCCCGCCGTGCGAACGGCGCGCTGTGGCAGTGGCGGGCCGCATCCGTCGTCGCGCTCGGCGCGCTGTACGCGGCGGCGCCCGCCGCGGCCGGTGCCCCGTACCTGCACTCCTGGGCCTGGATCGCGGGGAGCGGTGCCCTGCCGCTGCTGGGCGTCGCGTGGTTCCGCAGGGGGGAGCGGCGGCGGGGGCGGCCGTACCGGCGGGGCGAGGTGTGGTTCCGGGTGCTGCCCGCGGGGTTCCTGCTCACCGTGACCGCGATGGCGGCCTGCGGCCTCGCACTCGCCACCGGCGTCGTGGGGGCGTACGAGGCCCCGCGCCTGACGGAGGCGGAGATGCCCGGCGTCTGGGAGAGCGAGGACGGACGGGCCGAGATCCGTCTGGACGCGGGCGGAGGCGCGGTGTTCTCCCGAGTGCCGTACGGATCCTGGGACGAGGAGGGCCGCTGCGACGGCACGGGCACGTGGTCGTACGCCCCCGGGGACGGCGCGGTCAGGGGGACGGTCTCGTTCGTGGTCTTCCAAGACGGCTGTCCGCTCGACACGTGGACGGTGGGCGGAACCGCCGAACGTCCCGAGCTGTACGCCCTGTTCGGTGATCCGGACGGGGGAGACGTCCGGATCCTGGTCCGAGGGACGGCCCCCTGAGGCCCGTCGTGCCCGCCGTCAGCCCTTCAGCCGCCCGGCTATCCTCCGTGCGTCCAGGGCTATTTCCCGGAGCATGCCGCTGATCGGATTGGTGAACCCGGTGAAGTACAGCCCCGGTGCCTGCTCCGGGGTGCGGGAACCGTGCACCACGGGCCGGCCGCGCGAGTCGAGTACGCCGAGGTGGCCCACCAGGCCCTCCAGTGCGCGCCGGTAGCCGGTCGCCGCTATCACCGCGTCGGGGGTGATCCGGCTTCCGTCGGCCAGCACCACCGTGTCCTCCTCGAAGGACTCGACGGCTGCGACGGGGACCACCCGGCCGCGCTTCACCGCGTCGATCAGCCCGACGTCCTGAACCGGGATCGCGCCCTCCTTGACCCGTGAGTAGAGGCCCGTGTCCGGGCGGGGCAGGCCCTGCGCGGACAGATCGGGGACGGCGACGCGGGCCAGCAGGCTCCCGGCGCGGTCGACCAGCC
This sequence comes from Streptomyces clavifer, assembly GCF_036345975.1. Taxonomy (NCBI): domain Bacteria; kingdom Bacillati; phylum Actinomycetota; class Actinomycetes; order Kitasatosporales; family Streptomycetaceae; genus Streptomyces; species Streptomyces clavifer. The sequence continues at coordinate 4,362,942 of NZ_CP107793.1, forward strand.
GGACCGGCAGCCTGCGGACCAGGACGGCGGTCGCCTGCGCGGGCCAGCCCGCCGTCGAGCGGCGCACGAGGTGCGGCGTGGTGCGCACCGAGATCCGCACCCGGGAGGCACCGCCCTCGACCAGGTCCACGGCGATCTCGGCCCCCGTGTTGCCGATGCCGACCACGAGCACGTCCTTGCCGGCGTAGGGGGCCGGGGCGCGGTACTCCGCGGCGTGCACCAGGTCGCCCGTGAACCCGGCACGGCCGGACCACTCGGGGATCCGCGGGGTGTGGTTGAAGCCGGTGGCCACGACGACCGCGCGGCCCGTCAGCACCCGGCCCCCCGTCGCGCTCAGCTGCCAGCCGGACCCGTCGGCGGCGCGGTCGACGCGGGACACCTCGACGCCCGTCACCACTTCCAGCTCATGGTGTTCGGCGTACTTCTCCAGGTAGCGCACCATGTCGTCGCGCGACACCCAGCGCCCGAACCTGCGGGGCATCGCCAGCCCCGGCAGGGCCGACCAGCGCCGGATCGTGTGGAGGTGCAGCCGGTCGTAGTGGCGGCGCCAGGACGTCGCGACGCTGTCGGACTTCTCCAGCACCACCGCCCTCACTCCCTGCTCCCGCAGGGCCGCCGCGGCGGCGAGCCCGGCCGGACCACCGCCGATCACGTACACCGGCCGGTCGTCGGTGCGGTCGATGGAAGCGGGAACTGCGGGGCCACCGGGGGCGGATGTGCTGTCTGACATGCTTCGGAGCGTAATCCGGCATGCCGTTGATGGGTCTCGGTCAAGACCGGAATCGGTTGCGAATTGATCACGGATGCGTGGTTGCTGTGTGCCCGGGGGCTATTTTCGGCCGGTCCTGCGCACAACCGTTCACCAACCTGGTGCGCCCCAGACGGGGAACCACCGGGCCAGGTCCTTCTCCACCCGGAGGTCGTCACCCAGCACCGCCCGGGCCCTGAGCTCCAGTTGGTTGTCACGCCGCTCCTCGCCGCCCGGCACCGGGGCGAACGGATAGAAGGTGCCGCGCTTGTAGAGGTAGACCAGGGCCAGCGCCCGGCCCTCCGCGTCGCGGAAGCCGATGAGCGAGCACAGCAGGTGCGGGCCGAAGCCGCCGTCCTGGAGCAGGGTGTTGACCGCGTGCAGGTCGTTGACCAGCGCGGCGGTGTCGTCGGCCGGGTGCCGGGCGAGCAGCCAGGTGTAGCCGTACGCGTCCCGGTCGAACTCCACCGGGACCCCGCCCCGCCCCGTGTCGGCGTCGAGCAGCTCCCGTACGTCCTGCTGGATGCGGGCGAACGTGCCGCCCTCCACTCCCGCGAAGCACACCGAGCCCAGGCCGGTGGGCGCGAATCCGGTGCCCGCCTGGAGGGTCAGGGCCGCGGACGGGACGGCGAAGAGCTGGTCGAGGTCGGGGCGGACCGGCTTGCTGCGGCCGAGGATGCTGTCGAGCAGGCCCACGGGAGCTCCTTACGGGCGGGACAGGTCGGCGGAGATGCGCGCCAGCTGGTCCAGGCGCTGTTCGAGCGTCGGGTGGGAGGAGAGCAGCCTGCCCAGCGACTCCTTGGCCGCGAAGGCGGGCACGAAGTAGAAGGCGTTGTACGGCTCGGCCTTGCGCAGGTCCTCCGTCGGGATCCGGGCCATCTGGCCGCTCACCTTCGTCAGGGCGGAGGCGAGCGACGAGGGGCGGCCGGTGAGCAGCGCGGCCGTGCGGTCGGCCGACAGCTCGCGGTAGCGGGACAGCAGGCGGGTCAGCAGGAAGCTCAGGGCGTAGACGACAGCGCTGATCAACGGAATGAGCATGATGATGACGCCCGCCGGGTCGTTGCCCCGGCTGTTGCGGGCGAAGCCGCCCCACAGGGCGACGCGGGTGACGATGCCGGCCAGGACCCCGAGGAACGAGGCGATCGTCATGACGGCCACATCGCGGTGCGCGACGTGCGACATCTCGTGGGCCAGGACCCCCTCGAGCTCCTCGGGCTCCAGTCTGCGCAGCAGTCCGGTCGTGGCGCAGACCAGCGCGGTCCGCTCGCTGCGGCCGGTGGCGAACGCGTTCGGCACGTCGCTCCGCGCGACCGCCACCCGGGGCTTGGGCATGTCGGCCAGGGCGCAGATCCGGTCGATGGCGCCGTGCAGTCCGGGCGCCTCCTGCGGGGTGACCTCGCGCGCGCCCATGCCGTACGCGGCGATGCGGTCGCTGAACCAGAACTGCGCGACGAAGAGGCCGCCCGTGATCACCAGGACGACCGGCCAGGCACCGCGCAGGACGGCGAGCAGCACGCCCACCAGGACCACGTAGAGCAGCCCGATGAAGAACATGGTGCTCACCATGCGGGTGGTCAGACCGCGGTCCGGGGCGTAGCGGGAACGGGTTCGTGCCATGGGTGCCTCCAACGGCTCACCTGTCTCCCATAGTGCTCCTTTCCGGCTGATACCGGTCAGGTGCCCGGTGCGGTGGCTACGGCCAGAGCAGCTCGCGCGTCCAGGCGCCGCCGGCCTCCAGGCGGTAGCGCAGCCGTACGTGCCGTCGCTGTGCGTCGCCCTGGAAGAACTCGGCCTCGCGCGGCTCGACCACGTACCGCGTCCAGCTCTCCACCTCGGCGTCCGGTTCGGCCCGCGCGCGCTCCCAGGCGTCCTCGGAGGCCCGGACGAGGTCCTCGTGGGACGGCAGCACCTCGCTCTGCGAGCCGGTCAGCGCCGCGGCCAGGGCACCCGTCGACCGGGCGTGCAGATCGGCCAGGCTCTCCGCACGGCCCACCGGGGTGACCGTGCCCCGTACCCGGATCTGGCGGCCCTGGGAGGGCCAGTAGAAGTTGAGGGCCGCGTGCGGGCGGGCCGCGAGCTGGCGGCCCTTCTCGCTGGTGGCATGGGTGGCGAAGTGCCAGCCGCGTTCGTCCGCGTCGTGCAGCATCAGGGTCCGCACGTCGGGCCGGCCCTCGGCGTCCACGGTCGCCAGGGTCAGGGTGTGCGGCTCCGCCTGTCCGGCGGCCACCGCCTCGGCGAACCAGGCGTGGAAGAGGGTGAGGGGGTCCGCGGGTGCGGCGGACACGTCGAAGCGGGGGAGGGGGGTGTCCCAGACGCGCTGGGCGTGGAGCAGGTCGCGGAAGGCTTTCTGTGCATCGCTCATGCACCCATTCCACAGGGTCGCGGAGCCGTCCGCCCGGCGGGTGCGGGAACACCGACGGCGGACCACACGGGTGGTCCGCCGAGGGTGAGACAGGACGTGGGGAACCGCGGAGGGTCCGCGCGGCGCCCGGCGTGTGCGGGAGTCCTGGCCGGCGCCTACCTGGCCGGCTTCTTGCCGGTGATGCCGAGGTGGACCAACAGGGCGAGGTTCGGGCGGAGTTCGGCCTGCTTCACGCCCCAGGTGGTGAAGCCCTTCTGGTGGGAGGCGGCCCCGGACAGCATGACGACGAGGGAGCCGGCCACCGCTGCGGGGCTGACCTCCTTGTCGACCTTGCCCTTGGCCTGCAGCTCCTTGATCGAATCCGTCAGGGAGCCGGTGACCGAGCTGAGGACCTTCATGCGGATCTTGTAGAACCGCTTGTCGCCCTCGGCCGCGCCGAGGTCGACGACGCGGAGGATCGCGTCGTGGCGCCGCCAGAAGTCGAGGAATCCGTCGACGAGTTCTTCGGCGCTCTGCCGGCCCGCCTTGCCGACCCAGGAGCGTCCGGCGACCAGTTCGGTCAGCTCGGAGCCCTCCTTGGCCATTTCCTCGGCGAGTTCGAGGACGGCGCCCTCGACGTCGGGGAAATACTGGTAGAACGTCGCGGGTGAAGTCCCTGCCTTCCGGGCCACGTCGATGACTTTGACGTCCCGGTAGGGAGAGGCGCTGAGCATTTCGCTGAGGCAGTCGAGCAGCTTCTGCCGCGTCGCCTGGCCTCGCCGACCGGCCACGCGGCCGTCAACGGTGCGCACTTGTCCTGTCATGCCGTCAGCTTACCGAGGGCGGATCGGAGCGCGATCTGACCGACTGCAAATGGGGAACGTCCCAGTGGGGGCGGGGTGAGCAGCGCTTTTCCCGGCGGCACGCGCAGGGGCTTCACGACGGCTACCGGAAGGGGCCGTCGGTCGCACCGGATCCTCGCGGGGGCCCTGGCCGGCCCCGGCGGACGGTGCTCGATGCGATGATCTTATCAACAGCCTGTGGATAACTTCGGTGGACAACTCTCGTCCAGTGCGGCACCACCTCTTCACGATTCGGGCAAACGTTCCATTCCGGCGGCCTGGAGCGCTTCGGAGCGCGCGGCGCGGCGCCCGACGCTACGTTGACTGTGACGGGCGTCACCGCGAAGGAAGGATCCGGGGTCATGGCCGCATTCGCGCACTCCGCGCCGTGCTGGGTGGATGTGCAGCTCTCCGACCTCGAGGCGGGCAAGCGCTTCTACGGCGGGCTCTTCGGCTGGACCTTCCGGGCGGGGGACGGGATGCCGTTCGCCGACGCGTACAGCGACGGCAGGCTCGTCGCCGCACTCGCCGCCAAGCAGGACGGCCGCATGCCGACGACCTGGGGGGTCTACTTCTCCACCGACGACATCCGCGCCACCGTCGCCCTGATCCGCACGGCGGGCGGCCAGGTGATCACCGATCCGGTGCGGGCGGGCAGGGCGGGCGTCCTCGCCCAGGCGGCCGACCCCGGCGGTGCCGTCTTCGGCCTCTGGCAGGCGGGCGACCGCGCGGGCTTCGAGAAGCAGAACGAGCCGGGCGCCTTCTGCTGGACCGAGGTCTACACCCGGCAGCCGGAGCGGGTGGACGCCTTCTACGAGGAGGTCTTCGGCTTCCTGGGGACCGACCTGGACCTCGGCGGGGCGCCGGGCGGCGATCCGGGCGCCGCGGAGGCCGGGGCCGACTTCCGGATGTGGTCCCCCGCGGGGACCGAGCCGGGGCCCGACACCGCGATCGGCGGGCGCAGCGTCATCACGGACGCGTTCCCCGAGATGCTGCCCAGCTACTTCCTCAGTTACTTCGCCGTGGCCGACTGCGTCCGGGCGGCCGACACCGCCGTACGCCTCGGTGGCCGGATCTCGGCTCCGCCGTTCGACATCCCGTACGGGCGGATGGCCGTCCTCCAGGACGATCAGGGCGCCGCCTTCGCCGTGTTGCAGCCGACCGAGCTGCTCCCGTAGCCGACGGGACCGCTGCGGGGTGCCGTCCGGGTGCTGTCCTGAAAGGGATGGAGTGCCACAAGACACCCCGATCCGCACCCGGGTTCGCAACCGGGCCCCGAGCCAGCAACAATCGGGGTGCGCACCGCCAGTGGTGCCGAGTGGTGAGACGCTGCACAGGGCGGGATTTCGCGGGCTTCTGTTCTTGGGGCCCGTACGGGGAGGTGGCAGGCAAGTGGAGCAGCTGACGCAGCATGACCCGAGGCGGATCGGCCCGTTCGAGGTGCTGGGACGGCTCGGCGCCGGCGGCATGGGGCTGGTCTATCTCGCACGATCGGCGTCCGGTCGTCGGGTGGCGATCAAGACGGTCCGTACGGAACTGGCCGAGGACCAGCTGTTCCGGGTCCGCTTCACACGTGAGGTGGAGGCCGCCCGGGCCGTCAGCGGTTTCTACACCGCCGCCGTGGTGGACGCCGACCCCCGGGCGGCCGTCCCGTGGCTGGCGACGGCCTATGTCCCCGCACCCTCGCTCGAGGAGATAGTGAGTGAGTGCGGGCCGATGCCGACGCAGGCCGTGCGCTGGCTGGCCGCCGGCATCGCCGAGGCCCTGCAGTCGATCCACGGCGCCGGCCTCGTCCACCGCGACCTGAAGCCGTCCAACGTGCTCGTGGTCGAGGACGGACCGCGGGTGATCGACTTCGGTATCGCGTCCGGTGTCTCCAACACCCGGCTGACCATGACGAACGTCGCGGTGGGCACGCCCGCGTACATGTCCCCCGAGCAGGCCCGCGACTCGCGCAGCGTGACGGGGGCCAGCGACATCTTCTCGCTCGGTTCGACGCTGGTCTTCGCGGCGACGGGGCACGCGCCGTTCCACGGGGCGAATCCGGTCGAGACCGTGTTCATGCTGCTGCGGGAGGGGCCCGACACGGAAGGGCTCCCCGATGATCTGAGACCGCTGATCGAGTCCTGCATGCAGATGGACGCGACGCGGCGGCCCAGCCCGGCGGACCTGCAGGCCCAGCTGGCCCCGCACCTGTTCGCCTCCGGCAGCGACGACAGCGGTACGGCGTCGGCCTGGCTGCCGACCGTCGCGACCGCGATGATCGAGCAGCGGCGGGGCGGCGGGCGCGCGATCGCGGCCGCGCCCGCGCCGGTGGTCGTGCCGCCTCCCCCTTCGCAGCCGCCCCCGGGGGCCGGCCAGGGCGGGGCCTGGGGCGGCGACGCCCGGACCGCCCCCGCGCCCGACGGCGGTCCGGTACAGCTGCCCGGGGCGAAGAGGCCCATCGGCCCCGGCCCGCGCCCGGTGGACGTGCGGGGCGCGGCCGCCGCGCACGCCGACCCGGCCACCGGCTGGGTCCGCCCGCCCGCCGGGCTGAACGGCGCGGCCGGCCACCCGACGGCTCCGGTGCCCGCCCCCACGCCCTCACCCGACACCCCGCCCGCCGCGCCGGAGCGCTGGCGGCCGTGGCGCTTCCGCATGTCGAACGATGTGTGGGGCACGCCCGTCGTCGTCGGCGACCTGCTGTACGTGACGTCCTTCGAGGTCCACGCCCTGGACGTCGGCAACGGCCGGCGCCAGTTCAAGACCAGGGACGTCGCCTGGGCGATGGCCGTCGACGGCGGCAGGATCCACGCCTCGGACGGACCGTCCCTGTACGCCCTGGACGCGGCGACCGGGGCCGAGCGGTGGCGGCTGCAGACGGACGCGTGGGTGTACTCCCTGAAGGCCGACCGCGGCACCGTCCTGACCGGGACGCGGGGCGGCGGGGTCCAGGCGTGGGAGGCGTCCAGCGGCGAGAAGCTGTGGGAGGCCACGGGCCTCCAGACGGACTTCGAGACGCCGGAGGCCGGGCCCGTCCTCCACGACGGCACGGTGTACCTGTGGCAGGACGCCCGGCTGCGGGCCGTCGACGCCCGCACCGGCGTGGAGCGGTGGTCGTACCCGATCGGCGACGCGGCCTCCTGCGGCGGTGTGCCGGTGCGTGTGACCCCGGCGCCGGACGGCTTCGTCTACGTCGCCGCGGGGACCCGGGTGCTGGCCGTGGACACGGTCTCGGGCCGGGTGCGCTGGCACTTCGAGTCGCCCGCCGTCTTCCTGTCGCCGCCCGCCTTCGCGCCGGGGCCCGCGGTCACGGGCGGCGGGGTGTACCTCGCCGACTACCTCGGCACCGTGTACGCGCTGGACGCGTCCACCGGCAAGGACCGGTGGAGGATCGCGACGGAGTCCCGCCAGTCCATCGAGCCCGTACTGGTCGCGGCGGGCAACGTGCACGTCGGCAGCGGCAGCGCGCTGTACACGCTGGACGCGGTGACCGGCACGCCCAAGTGGCGGTTCGCGGCGGGCGGCGAGGTGGTGGGAGCACCGGTGGTCGCCGACGGCCGGGTGCACTTCGGCTCGGCGGACCACGTGCTGTACACGCTGGACGCGGCGGGTGGCCAGCTCCGCTGGAAGCTCGCCACGGGCGGCGAGATCACGGGCTCACCGGTGGCGCAGGCGGGCGTCGTGTACGCGTGCAGCAAGGACCGGTGCGTGTACGCACTGGACGCGCTGAAGGGGACGGGTACGGGGAACCGGGTACGGACCTGAGCGGCGCCCGCCCCGGCGGGGGACCGCCTCAGGGGTGCGGCGGGTGGTAGCGGTCGCGGTCCTCGTCCCGGGCCACCGGGTGGGGGGCCGTGTCCTCGTCGGACCGCGGGGCCCGGTGCTGCCCGGTGCCCGGGCCCGTGTACGGATCGGCCTCCGGCTCCGGCAGCGGCGACGTCTGCACCGACGGCCCCGGCTCCTGGGTCGGGGGCCAGGTGTCCGGACGGTTGTCCGAGGGGGCGGGGTAGGGATCGCGCGCATGCCGGTCCCGCACGCCGCGCCCGGACATCAGCAGCGCTCCCAGCAGGAGCAGTACCCCGCCGGCAGCCGCCTGGGCGACGCCCCACCCGAGCCCGGACCCGTCGCTGTCGACCGTCAGGCTTCCCGCCGCCTGGCCCTGCCGGACCATCCACAGCACGGTGAACCCGAGCACGATCAGTCCGGCCAGGGCCACCACCCAGCGCGAGCGCAGCACCACGCCCACCAGGGCCACCAGGGCGGCGAACAGGAACGGCAGCAGGATCGAGCCCAGCACCGCGGACGTCACGCCGCCGATGCCCCCGAAGAGGTCCTGGATCCGGTAGGCCCGCCCGAGGCGGTCGCCGTACCAGCTGTGGAAGGGGCTCTGGACGGCAGCCGCCGCGCCCAGGAGGGCGACGACGGAGCCGAGGACATTGCGGATCATGGTCGGCCTCCCGGGCCTGCGTGCCGCGCACGGAACTGCACCGGTCCCCGGACCGACGCTACGCCGCGCCGGTGGCCCCTGCCATCCGGAGACCATGACCAGACCGTGACAGGGCCATGACTGGATCGAGGGTCTGGGCGGGACAAGCTGTGCTGTGTGGTGGGGCGCGGCTGCGCTACCGCCGAAGAGGGCCGACAACAGCGAGGGGGGCTGCATCGATGGTGCGGCGACAGATGAGGTTCGCGGCGGTACTGGTCGTGGTGGTGCTCGCACTGACCGGGTTCTCGACGTCCAGCCACGGCGGCAAGAGCGGGAAGAGCCGCAGCGGCGGGTCCAGCGGCGGTGGAGGCTGCTCCAACTCGAAGAAGAGCAACGGCGATTACCACGACGACGACTACGACGACAGCTCGTCGAGCTCCTCGGGCGGCTCCACGTACGGGACGCCGACGCCCACCACCACCGCCTCGGACGCACCCGTCACCCGCGTCGTCCGCTGTGCCCAGCCGCGCAAGGGCAAGCGCAGGGCGGTGACCTCGTCGACGGTGGAGATCCGCTCGACCGCGACGGGCTCGCACACGTACGACGTGGACGTGACGTTCGTCGACGCGAAGGGCCGGACCGTCGACACGGGCGAGGCCACGGTCGAACTCGGCTACGACGAGGCGAAGACCCTGCCGGTCCGCATGGACAGCCCGCGCTCGGTCTCCCGCGTGAAGCGCTGCCTGGTGACGGCGGAGCTGCGCCACTGACACGTCCCGGCACGGCACCGCAGAGGTGCACCGTGGCCACGGGGAGCATGGGCGAGGGCCCGAGCCGGTCGGCTCGGGCCCTGCGGTGTGTGCGCGGCCCGGGTCGTGGCATCGTCGGCCGGGGCCTCAGCGGTCTGGTCGGGACCGAGGGCCTCCGCGAAGAGCGTCGTCCTCGTGCGGGCCGTCCCGTGCCCGACCGGTCGAACACCGTCGCGGGCGCCGACCGGGACGAGGACGTACGGCGGCCGCGACGGCGCCCCCTCCGTGCCGCCGCGGCCGCTCCCCCCGTCGTAGGTCCGACTAGCGCGGGTCGCCACCGGTCATGTGGCTGTCCTTCGTGGTGATGTCCGGCTCGCCGGTCATGTGGCTGTCCTGCGTGGTGATGTCGGGCTCGCCGGTCATGTGGCTGTCCGCCGGCTTGACGGCGCCCGTCTTCGGCACCGTGATCTTCTTGGCGTCGCTCATATCGTGAACTCCATTTTTCGGTACATGGATAGGCGGCGAAGCCCGTCCGGCTGTTCCCCCGTGGACTGCCGGACGGGCTGTTCAGAGCCGTTCACCTTAGTGCGCGGTCCGACCGTCGAATCGCCTGCCCCCCGACGCGACGCTTCGACAGGAACCAGAGTGCCGGGCGGTGATAAACGATTGATGAACGGATCCGTCAGCGGTTTCTCGACGACGTCACGGGAGACAGCAGCAGGCGGACGGCGTCGGCTTCGGGTGCCTTGAGGTGGTCGAGGGTCGCGAGCGCCTCGCGCCAGCACACCTGCGCGCGGTCCGCCTGTCCGATCCGCTCCAACGCCTGGCCCAGCACCGTCAGTACGTTGGCGCGTCGCCACTCGCCCCCTATGTGCAGGAGCACCGTCAACGCCTGTTCCGCGAGGGCGGCGGCCTGGGCGGAGCGGTCGGCGCTGAGGTGCACCTCGGCCAGTCTGAAGAGCGTCATGCCCTCCCACAGCCGTTGGCGGCTGTCCCGGAAGACGGCGAGCGCCTCGTGCAGCCGGTCCTGGGCCTCGTCCTGACGGCCGGCGCGAGCCAGCGCGAGCCCGAGGGCGTACCGGCCGTTGGCGAGCCGAAGAGTCAGTCCCAGCCTGTTGTAGAGGGCGACCCCTCGGTCGGCGAGCTCCACCGCGCTCTCGGTGTGCCCGATGGCGAGCTGCACGCGCGACAGGTTGCACAGGGCGCTCGCTTCACCCGGACGGTTTCCGTCGGCCCTGAACGCGGCTATGGCCTGCTGCAGCAGGCCTTCCGCCTCCTCCAGCCGGCTCCGGTATCCGGCGATGATCCCCAGTTCGTTCGGGGCGTTGCAGTGGGTCCAGACGTCCTGGGTGGCCGGGGCCAGCAGCATGGCGCGCCGCGCTTCGTCCTCGGCCTGTCCGAAGCGGCCGGCCGTGCTGTGCACCTGGGCGAGCGTGGTGCGTGCGCGGGCTTCGGAGCGCGGGTCCCCGGCTGCGACGGCGGCGTCCCGGACCGCCATGGCCGCTGCCTCGAACTGGCGGGAGTTGGCCCCGGACTCCGCGAGGTCCTTGGCGGCCAGCATCAGGTCGACGCTGCGGCGGATGGTGCCCCGGGCAGCGGACTGATGGGCGCACGACAGGAGCGAACCCGCGTTGGTGTACAGCCAGTCGAGGGCTGTCCGGTGGTCGGCGAAGGTGATGCCCGGGTACTCCGTGGGGTCGAGGTGCTCGACCGTCCGGTCCCCCGGCCGCTCCAGCGCGTACACCCCCGCCGCCGTCGCCAGATAGAAGTCCAGCAGGCGCGACAGGGCCGCCTCCCGCTCCGCCGGGGGCTGTTCGTCCCGCTCCGCGCAGGAACGCGCGTAGAGGCGCACCAGGTCGTGATAACGGTAGCGGCCGGGCGCGGCCGACTCCAGGAGGGACGTGTCGACCAGGGCCTCCAGCAGGTCCTCCGCCGTGTGGGTCTCCAGGTTCAGGAGGGCCGCCGCGGCCGCGAGGGAGATGTCGGGACCGTCCGCCAGGCCCAGGAGGCGGAAGGCACGGGCCTGGGCCGGCTCCAGCTGGCCGTAGCCGAGCTCGAAGGTGGCCTTCACCGCGAGGTCGCCCGCCTGGAGCTCGTCCAGCCGGCGGCGCTCGTCGGCGAGCTTCGCGGCCAGGACCGAGACCGTCCAGGTGCGGCGGGCGGCCAGCCGGGAGGCGGCGATGCGGATGGCCAGCGGCAGGAAGCCGCAGGCGGCCACCACGTCCAGGGCCGCCTCGCGCTCGGAGTTGACGCGTTCCGCGCCGACGATCCGGGTGAAGAGCTGGAGGGCCTCCTCCGGAGACATGACGTCCAGGTCCACCAGGTGCGCGCCTGCCAGGTCGACCATGCGGACCCTGCTGGTCACCAGGGCCGCACAGCCCGGCGTACCGGGGAGCAGCGGGCGGATCTGGGCCGCGTCGTGGGCGTTGTCCAGGAGGACCAGGATGCGGCGGCCGTCCAGGGTGGAGCGGTAGAGCGCGGCCCGCTCGTCGAGCGAGTCCGGGATCGCGGAGTCAGGTGTGCCGAGGGCCCGCAGGAACGAGCCGAGGACGGTCTCCGGTTCGGCCGCCCTGGCTCCCGCGCCCTGGAGATCCACGTACAGCTGGCCGTCCGGGAAGTGCGGGCGGGCCTGATGGGCGACGTGCACGGCCAGGGTCGTCTTGCCGACGCCGCCGATGCCGGCCAGTGCGGAGACCGCCATGACGGACCCCTCGGAGGTCACCAGCCGGGCGCCCAGCTCGCGCACGAAGGAGGCCCGGCCCGTGAAGTCCGGCACCGTGGCGGGGAGCTGGGCGGGGCGGACCGGGGTGGCTGCCGGGGCCGGCTCGTCGACGGGGCGCGCCAGGTCCTCGTCGGCCCGCAGGATCCGCTGCTGGAGCTGGGCCAGCTCGGGGCGCGGGTCGACGCCCAGCTCCTCGGCGAGCAGCCGGCGGGTGTCCGCGTACACCGCGAGCGCCTCGGCCTGCCGGCCGCTGCGGTACAGAGCGACCATCAGCAGTTCGCGCAGCCGTTCGCGCAGGGGGTGCGCCGCGGTGAGCGCGGTCAGCTCGGACACCGCCTCGGCGTGGCAGCCGACCTCCAGGTCGAGGTCGAGCCGGGTCTCCGTGAGCTGGAGGCGCCACTCCTCCAGGCTGCTGCGCTGGTTGTCCGCGTACGGGCCGGGTACGGAGGCGAGCGCCTGCCCGTCCCACAGCCCGAGGAGCTTGTTGATCAGGGTGCGGGCCCGGGACCGGTCCCCGCGGCTGCGGGACTTCTCCGCCTCGGCGGCGAGGTCCTGGGCGTGGGTGAGGTCGAGGGCGTCGCGGTGGATGCGGACGGCGTAGCCGCCGGACTCGCTGACCAGGGTGTCCTGGCCGAGTGTCTTGCGGAGCCGGGACGCGTACGTCCGGACCGTCGCCAGGGCCTGGGACGGAGGGTCGTCCCCCCAGAGGGCGTCGATGAGTTCGGCCGCGGTGGCCGTGCGGCCGTCGCGCAGGAGCAGGGCGGCCAGCAGGGCCCGTTGCTGCGGCGACCCCGAAGGGAGCACCTGGTTGCCGCGCCGGGCGCGCACGGGGCCGAGCACCTCGAAGCGGAGTTCGCCCCCGGCCGCCTCCTCCCGTGGTGCGCGCTGGTCCGGCACACGCACGCCGGGCCCCTTGTCGCGGTCCATTGCTGCCCCCTGTCCTGCTTGCCCCGCCGGTGCTGCTGATCCCGCTCTGCGCCCTACCTGGTATCGCGCTCAACAGTCTGCCTTGTCGAAGGCGGACTCGTCAGCACTGGGTGTTGCTCCGTACCGGCCCTCGGCAACGATTCGGGGGCGAGGGCCCGTACGGACGATGACGCCGTGTCAGATCGTGACCGGCTGCTGGAGCTCCGTCACCCGGTCCTCCTTGTCCGGCGGGCACGTGGGGCCGGTCTCCCGTTGCTCCGGCATCCGGTCCCACGGTGCTCCGCCCCGTCCCGGCGATCCGGCTCCTCCGGGAAAGGCAGGAGCCCCGTTCCCCCCGCCGGGGCGGGGGGAACGGGGCTCCTTGGGTACTGCATAGCCGGCCGCGATCGGCCGACCCGGGCAACTAGGCCGGGGTGACGTTCTCAGCCTGCGGACCCTTGGGCCCCTGAGTGACGTCGAAGTTCACGACCTGGTTCTCCTCGAGGGAGCGGAACCCGGACGCGTTGATCGCGGAATAGTGGACGAAGACATCCGGGCCGCCGCCGTCCTGGGCGATGAAGCCGAAGCCCTTTTCAGCGTTGAACCACTTGACGGTTCCGGTAGCCATAAGCCCTCCTTGGGCCAAAGGGTTGCCCTGCTCCAGAACCTGCAAACAAGTCTGAAAACTACAAAAGCCTGCGGGTTACATGCTCCGCAGGCTCTGTACTGCAAGGGAAACCAAACTGCAACTTGCGGGCGAGCCTAGCACGCAGTCCGCGAGGAGCGGTAGAGGCAAAGATCACTTCACTCGGATGTTTGTTTGACCCGCCGGAGCGCCGGCGGACGGGCCCCCCGGGGAGCCGTCCGGGCGCCCCGATGGTGCCCGCCGGAGAGGGCGGGTCTAGCCTCGCGATGTGGACAATTCAACCGTCTCTCCCGTAGAAGGCGACGACCGTCGCAGCAGGCCGCGCGTCGGCCACATCCAGTTCCTGAACTGCCTGCCCCTCTACTGGGGTCTGGCACGCACCGGAACCCTGCTCGACCTGGAGCTCTCGAAGGACACCCCGGAGAGACTCAGCGAGCAGCTGGTCAGGGGCGATCTCGACATCGGTCCCGTCACCCTCGTCGAGTACCTGCGCAACGCCGACGACCTGGTCGCACTCCCCGACATCGCGGTCGGCTGCGACGGGCCCGTCATGTCGTGCGTGATCGTGTCCCAGCTGCCGCTCGACCAGCTCGACGGGGCCCGGGTGGCACTGGGCTCCACCTCCCGCACCTCTGTGCGGCTGGCCCAGCTGCTGCTGTCCGAGCGCTACGGCGTCACGCCCGACTACTTCACCTGCCCGCCCGATCTCGGGCTGATGATGCAGGAGGCCGACGCCGCGGTGCTGATCGGCGACGCCGCGCTGCGTGCCAATCTGCACGACGCCCCCAGGCTGGGCCTGCAGGTCCATGACCTGGGCCAGATGTGGAAGGAGTGGACGGGACTGCCGTTCGTCTTCGCGGTCTGGGCGGTCCGCAAGGACTACCTGGCCGCGCACCCCCTCTACGTGGAGAAGGTCCACGAGGCGTTCCTGGCCTCGCGCGACGTCTCGCTGGAGGAGGTCACCAAGGTCGCGGAGCAGGCGGCGCGCTGGGAGGCCTTCGACGCCGAGGTGCTGGAACGCTACTTCACCACCCTCGACTTCCGCTTCGGCCCGGACCAGCTGGCCGGTGTGCGCGAGTTCGCCCGCAGGACCGGCCCGACGACCGGCTTCCCGGCCGATGTGCGGGTCGAGCTGCTCGGCGGCTGACGGCGGCCGGCGGCGCCCGGTGCCGTTCGCGGTCGACGGCGGCGGCGGTCGACGGCGTTCGCCGGTCGATAACGTTCGGCGGTCGATGGCGTTCCGCGCCGGCGGGACGGAACGGGAATGGTGCGGGAGTAGATGAATCCCGTACCATTCCGGTTCCCTCTCCCGGCTTCCCGCGCCTTCCCGCTCCCATTCCGGGGCGGGCCTTTGTCGCCCGGTGGCCGACGGCTCCGGCATTCCCCCGCCGGCACGCGTTCTTGTGAAAGGGGGCGAATGGCCGCGCGCCCGTCCCCCGCATCCGGGCCACGAATAGCGGATGGTGCCCGGAACGCCTCCGGTTTGCGTTCGGTATCGCTACGGTGAACGCGGACGAACACCGGTGAGCGATGTATTTGCGCCTTTCGCAGTGGCGAAAACCGCGCTTCGTGCCCTAAGGGGCGAAATCGGCAGAAGGCTTCTCGTGACCCTGGGACCCGGGCACCCTAGGCTGCGGTCGGAGGCACCTGGGTTCACACGGGGAGACACCATATGCAGCCGCTGGAAGCGGGCGAACCGCACGCGATCGGCTCCTACCGGCTGCTCGGCAGGCTCGGCGCCGGCGGAATGGGCCGGGTCTATCTGGGGCGCAGCACGGGCGGCCGTACCGTCGCGGTCAAGGTCGTCCACCCCCACTTCGCCCTCGACGAGCAGTTCCGTGCCCGGTTCCGGCGCGAGGTGGACGCCGCACGACGGCTCGGCGCGCAGTGGACGGCCCCGGTCCTGGACGCCGACCCGGACGCGCCCATCCCCTGGGTGGCGACGGGGTACGTGGCCGGACCACCGCTCTCCGACGCGGTCACCCGGCACGGCCCGCTGCCCGAGCACGCGGTCCGGACCCTGGGCGCGGGCCTGGGCGAGGCCCTCGACGCGGTGCACGCGCACGGCCTCATCCACCGTGACGTGAAACCGTCCAACGTCCTGCTCGCCCTCGACGGCCCCCGGCTGATCGACTTCGGGATCGCCCGGGCCCTCGGCGCCACCGTCTCCCTCACCTCCACCGGCGTCTCGGTCGGCTCACCCGGATACATGGCGCCGGAGCAGATCCGTGGCCTGGACATCTCCGGCGCCGCCGACGTGTTCTCCCTGGGAGCGGTCCTCGCGTACGCCGCGACCGGCAGCGCCCCCTTCGTGGGCGACTCCTCCGCCGTACTCCTCTACAAGGTGGTGCACGAGGCACCCGAACTGGGGGAGCTGGAGGGCGACCTGCGCGAGCTGGTGGCCGGGTGTCTCGCCAAGGACCCGGCCGACCGGCCCGCCCCGGCTGAGCTGGCGCGCAGGCTCGCTCCGGGCGGGGCCGCCGCGCTGGTCGCGGCGGGATGGCTGCCCGGCTCCCTGGTGCGCGAGGTCAGCCGGTCCGCCGTGGCCCTGCTGGACCTGGAGCCGCAGGAGGCCCCGGTGCAGTCGGGCCCGGTGCCGTTCAGCAGCGCGTCACTGGGGAGCGCGGCGCTCGGTACGTTCGGCCCGCCCCTGCCGCCCCCGCCGTCCGTCCCCCCGTCCGCCGGGCCGCTCACCGGGGGCGGCGGCGCGGAGCACGGGTCCGGCGCCCGAGTCGCCGTCACCATGAACGCCGACGCGCGGCCCGGTGAGCGGCGCGGCAGGCGGGTGAGCTGCACCGTCGCGCTCGCCGTCGCCGGAGCGCTCGCCGCGGTCACCCTGGGCGCCGGGACGATCGGCGACCTCTTCCGGAGCGGCGACGCGGACGACCGGCACAGCAGCGACGGGGCCGCGCAGCCCCCGTCGGCCACCCGCGGCGCGAGCCCGCCGGGGACGGCCCGCCCGGAGGAGTCGTCCCCGGCGGACGGCGGACCGGTGAGCGCCCTGCCGAAGGCGTTCGCCGGCACCTGGAAGGGCCCCGCCACCGAGCGCAGCGGACTGCCGCACGGCACCGTCACCGCCGTGTTCACCGAAGCGAGGAAGGGCCAGGACGTGGTGCGGCTGACGTACACGCTGGAGGTGCTCGGAACGAGCGTCGTCTGCAAGAGCGTCGGCAGGCTCGTCTCCGGTACCCCCACCGCGCTCAAGGTCCGCGAGCGCGCCGACCCGGCCAACGCCGACACCACCCTGTGCACGGACAGCGAGTCCGACCTGGACTTCACCCTGACCTCCGCCAGCACCGTCCTCTACCGCTCCCACGAGGAGGCCGCGGGCACACCGAAGGGTGTGCTGACCCGGTCCGGCGGCTGACCCCGGCAGGGGCTGGCGTAGGCTGGATCGGTCCGTGGATCCGTAGAAAAACCGCCGAAAGGTGACAGCCCGGTGACCGAGAAGGCCGACCTCCAGCCCGTCCTCGACCGCGCCGCCGAAGGCGGGCGGATCTCCCCCCAGGAGGCTCTCGACCTGTACCGGTCGGCACCGCTGCACGCGCTGGGCGCTGCCGCGGACGCCGTGCGCCGTCGCCGTTACGCCGGTACGGAGCACATCGCGACGTACATCATCGAGCGCAACATCAACTACACCAACGTGTGCGTCACGGCCTGCAAGTTCTGCGCCTTCTACGCGGCGCCCAAGGACACGGCCAAGGGCTGGTCCCGCGACCTCGACGACATCCTGCGCCGCTGCGCGGAGACCGTCGAACTCGGCGGCACCCAGATCATGTTCCAGGGCGGTCACCACCCGGACTACGGCGTCGAGTACTACGAGGAGCACTTCTCCGCCATCAAGAAGGCGTTCCCGCAGCTGGTCATCCACTCGCTGGGCGCCTCCGAGATCGAGCACATGGCCCGCATCTCCAAGGTCTCGGCCGAGGAGGCCATCCAGCGGATCCACGTCGCCGGTCTCGACTCCTTCGCCGGTGCCGGCGCCGAGCTGCTGCCCGCCAGGCCGCGCACCGCGATCGCCCCGCTCAAGGAGTCCGGCGAGCGCTGGCTGGAGATCATGGAGATCGCCCACGGCCTCGGTGTCGAGTCGACCTCCACCATGCTGATGGGCACCGGCGAGACCAACGCCGAGCGCATCGAGCACCTGCGCATGATCCGCGACGTACAGGACCGCACGGGCGGCTTCCGTGCCTTCATCCCGTACACCTACCAGCCGGAGAACAACAAGCTGAAGGGACAGACGCAGGCCACGCTCTTCGAGTACCTGCGGATGATCGCCATCTCCCGGCTGTTCCTCGACAACGTCGCCCACATCCAGGGCTCCTGGCTGACCACGGGCAAGGAGGTCGGGCAGCTGTCCCTGCACTACGGGGCGGACGACCTCGGCTCGATCATGCTGGAGGAGAACGTCGTCTCCTCGGCCGGTGCCAGGCACCGCTCGAACCGTCTGGAGATCATCGACCTGATCCGCAAGGCGGGCCGGGTGCCCGCCCAGCGCGCCACGACGTACGAGCACCTCGTCGTCCACGACGACCCGGCGAACGACCCGGTCGACGAGCGCGTCGTCTCGCACATCTCCTCCACGGCGATCGCGGGCGGCACGGCGCACCCGGAGCTGAAGCTCCTCGACGCCAACTAGTCGGCCCGTGCTGACGATCCATGCCGCCGACGCGGTCCTCGGTGCCCCGGAAGGCTGGGACTCCGTGGCCGTGGACGGCGGCTTCGTCGTCGCGGTGGGCCCGTACGCCGACGTGACCGCGGCCCGCCCGCGGGCCCGGGTGCGGCGCTGGTCCGGGGCGATCGCCCCGGGGCTGGCGAACGTCACGGCGGCGGCCCTGCTGGAGACCGTCTACCACCCGGACCCGCGCGAGGCGGACGAGCTGGGCACCGGGCCGCTGGCCGGCGACGCGGTCGCCGCACTGGCGCCGGACGACGCCCGGTGGGGCGCGAGCGCCCGGCGCGGGCTGCAGCGGATGCTGCGGCACGGTACGACCGCCGTCGCCGGGACGTTCACCCGGCCCTCGGTGCGGCTGGCGGTGTCCCGGTCGGGCCTGCGGATCCATCCGCCCGCTGCCGGCCCGGTCCTGCCGCCCCGCCTCGACCCGCTGGCCGGGGTCCGGGATCCGGCCGCGCTGCGGGCGTGCACCGGGGGACCGCCGGCGGCCGGGGACCCGGCGGATCTGGCGGTGTTCGGCGTACGGGACGCAGCGGAGCTGGTGGAGGCGGGCGCGGCCTGCTGCGTCGCGACGGTCCTGGGCGGGCGGCTGGTCTTCCGCGTGAGCTGAGCGGGCGCCGTGCGTCAGGGGACCGAGGGGCCGCCCAGGTACTTTCCGCCGGAGGTGTAGGGCCAGGCGTTCGACACGCAGCCCTTCAAGCCCTTGATCTGCTGCATCATCGCCGGAGCCGGGCGGCCGGGTCCCGGGCAGGTCTCGTGGCCGTGCCCCAGCCAGTGGCCGACCTCGTGATTGACGATCAGCGCCCGGTAGTCGGCGAGGGGGCCGTCGAACTGCGGTGAACCGAGCTGCCAGCGGCGCAGGTTGACCAGGACGTGCTTGCCGCCACGGCAGTTCAGCTCACCGCGGGTCTTCAGGCCGTAGGCGCCGCACAGCCGGTCGGTCGTCGCCGGAGTGCCGACGCGGATCACCAGCCCGGCCGAGTCGTCGTCGACCTGGCGGAAGGCCCGGGTTCCGCCCCGGCCCCAGCCGCGGGGGTCGGCGAGGACATCGGCGATGTCCTCGGCCGCCCGGTCGGGATCGACTCCGCTGTCGTCCTCGACCTCGACGCGGTAGGCGTGGCCCTTGGCCGCGGGGGTGACGCCCTCACGGGCGACGGTGAAGGTGCCCGGGCCGGACACGGGCACCGACGGTTCTTCCGACGTCTCCGGACTCGGCGGGGCCTCGGCGGGGGCAGGGGCCTCGGGTGCCGCCGTGGGAGCGGGCGGGGCCGGCGAAGGGGAGGCGTCACGGTCGGCGGCGGCCGCCGGACCGGCGTCCCGCTGCCACGGCGGGTCGAAGGAGAGGAACACCGCGGCGACCGCGCCGGCGAACGTCAGTAAGAGGAGCATGGAGCGTCGCTGCCGGCGTCTGCGGCGGACGCGGGACTGCTGCCGGACCTGATGGCGGCTCTGCCGCCGTGACGGCGGGCGCCCGGGGGAGCCGGGCGGGGCGGGAGCTGCCGTGCCCGCCGGGCGGCGAGACGTGGCAGCGGTCCGTATGCGGCGTGCGGGGTCGGTGTGCATGGTCCCGTCAGTATCTGTGATCTTGTGATGAGCGGTCCTCGGCCGCCCCGGACGGGCAGCTGCTTCGTGTGGACCGGGAGCTCGTCCGCGACCGTGCCGCGTCCGCGACGCCCCCGCCGCCGTCCCGCAGGACTTCGGGGAGCCACCGCGCGTACACCGCGGTACGGCGACCGTCCCGGCCGCGCGCGACGGGCCGTCAGCCCCCTCTCCGGTTCCTCGGCGCTCCTACCCCTACTGAGTGCTGCCGGGCCGGAATGGTTGAGGCCGGCGTCAAGCCGCCGGGAGGAGCCGGGGGCGGGGCTGCTTGAATGGGAGGGTGACCCGAGCATCCCTGGACAAGCAGCCGCACGAAGTCGCCTCGATGTTCGACGACGTGGCGGCGAACTACGACCTCACCAACGATGTGATCTCCCTCGGGCAGGCCCGGCTCTGGCGCAAGGAGGTCGCGAAGGCCGTGGACGCCCGGCCGGCCCAGAAGATCCTCGACCTGGCCGCCGGGACCGCCACCTCCTCGCAGCCGTTCGCGCAGGCCGGCGCCTACGTGGTGCCCTGCGACTTCTCGATCGGGATGCTCCGGGTCGGCAAGGAGCGCCACCCGTGGATGCCGTTCACCGCGGGCGACGGCACGAGACTCCCGTTCAAGGACGAGACCTTCGACGCGGTCACGATCTCCTTCGGGCTGCGCAACATCCAGGACACCGACCAGGCGCTGCGTGAGCTGTACCGGGTGACGAAGCCCGGCGGCAGGGTCGTCATCTGCGAGTTCTCGCAGCCGACCTGGGAGCCCTTCCGCCGGGTCTACACCGAGTACCTGATGCGGGCGCTGCCGCCGGTCGCCCGGACGGTGTGCAGCAACCCGGACGCGTACGTCTACCTCGCCGAGTCGATCCGGGCCTGGCCCGACCAGGCCGGTCTCGCCGCCCGTCTGCAGAAGGCCGGCTGGTCGAAGGTGGCCTGGCGCAACCTCACGGGCGGCGTCGTCGCCCTGCACCGGGGTGTGCGCGACTGAGGGGCCGCCGGCTCACAGCTCCAGCCGGAAGCAGTACGCCGCCTGCTCGGAGACCGGGATCGTGTACGTCTCGGCCTGCCGCATGCCGAGCCGCCGGGCGACCGCCAGCGAGCGCTCGTTGCGCGCGTTGATCATCGCCACGATCTCCCGCACTCCGGTGTCCCGCACCCGCTCCAGCGTGGTGCGGGCAGCCGCGGTCGCGTAACCGCGGCCCCAGGCGGCCCGGCCCAGCCGCCAGCCGATCTCGGTCTCGCCCACCGGGCCGAACGACGTGTGCGGCCACGGCTGGGCCCCCGTGAAGCCGAGGACCTCCCCGGCGTCGTCCAGCACCGTCCACAGGCAGTGGCCGTGCTCCGCGTCGTGTCTGCGCTGGCGCGCGGTCAGCTCCTCGTACACGGAGAACTCCGCCCGCGGTCCGCCGAGGAACTCCATCACCTCCGGATCGTCGAAGACCCGGTGCCAGGCCAGGGCGTCCTCGTCGGTCGGGACGCGCAGATGAACGGACGGGGTCGGGTACGGCACGGTCGGCATCGGGGAGCCCTTCGGGAGGTTGATCAGCAGCCACCCATAGACTGCACGCGACATGTGCCGCGCGGCACGCGAATTCGAGTCTTCGGGAGATCCGACCGTGACCGAGCCCCTCTCCGAACACAGCGCGGACGTGATCGTCGTCGGGGCGGGCCCAGCCGGCTCCACGACCGCGTACTACCTCGCCAAGGCCGGACTCGACGTACTCCTCCTGGAGAAGACGGCCTTCCCGCGGGAGAAGGTCTGCGGTGACGGCCTCACCCCGCGCGCCACCAAGCAGCTCGTCTCCATGGGCATCGACATCTCCGAAGAGGCCGGCTGGCTGCGCAACAAGGGCCTGCGCATCATCGGCGGCGGCGTCCGCCTCCAGCTGGACTGGCCGGATCTCGCCTCGTACCCGGACTACGGACTGGTCCGCAAGCGCGACGACTTCGACGAGCAGCTGGCCCGCCAGGCGCAGAAGGCCGGCGCGCGGCTCCACGAGCGCTGCAACGTCGGCGAGCCGATCAAGGACGAGCGCACCGGCCGCATCACCGGCGTCCACGCCAAGCTCGGCGAGGAGAAGACCCCGGTCACCTTCCACGCCCCGCTCGTGGTCGCCGCCGACGGCAACTCCACGCGGCTCTCCCTCAACATGGGCCTGCACCGCCGCGAGGACCGCCCCATGGGCGTCGCGGTCCGTACGTACTTCACGTCACCCCGCCACGACGACGACTACCTCGAGTCCTGGCTGGAGCTGTGGGACCGCCGCGGCGCCGAGGACCGGCTGCTGCCCGGCTACGGCTGGATCTTCGGCATGGGCGACGGCACGTCCAACGTCGGCCTCGGCATCCTCAACTCCTCCTCCGCCTTCAAGGAGCTCGACTGGCGCGAGGTGCTCAAGGCCTGGTGCGCCTCCATGCCGGAGGACTGGGGCTACACCCCGGAGAACATGACGACGCCGATCCGCGGCGCCGCCCTCCCGATGGCCTTCAACCGCCAGCCGCACTACACCAAGGGCCTGCTGCTCGTCGGTGACGCGGGCGGCCTCGTCAACCCGTTCAACGGCGAGGGCATCGCGTACGCCATGGAGTCGGGCCAGCTCGCCGCGGACGTCATCGTCCAGGCGCACGCCCGCGCGACCCCGGCCCAGCGCGAACTGGCCCTGCACAACTACCCGAAGATCCTCAAGGACACCTACGGCGGCTACTACACGCTGGGCCGGGCGTTCGTGAAGATGATCGGCAACCCGAAGGTCATGAAGATCGCGACCCAGCGCGGCCTGACCCATCCCGTCCTGATGAAGTTCACGCTGAAGATGCTCGCCAACCTCACCGACCCGACGGGCGGCGACGCGATGGACCGCATCATCAACGGGCTCTCGAAGGTGGCCCCGAAGGCCTGAGCGGCCCCCCCGGGGCCCGGCGGCGGTCCGCGCCCGCTGCGGTAGGTTGCGGACCATGCGGACCACGGGGACATGGAGCGTCGGCGCTTGCCGCCGGCTGGGCGCGGCTGGTTCGGCGGCGGCAGCGGCGGGCGGCTGGGCCGTCGGCACGCTGCCCGCCCGTGACCCGTGGGGCCTGTGGGTCCCGCACGGGCCCGTGGTGACCGCGGCGGGTTACGCACTGGCGTACGGCGGTCTGACCCTGCTCGTCGTCTCCTGGTGGCTGTACGGCAGGGCGGGCGCCTCCGTCCGCCACTCCCTCGTCACCCTCGTCTGGTGGGCGGCCCCGTTCGTCCTGGCGCCGCCGCTCTACAGCGCCGACGTCTACAGCTACATCGCCCAGGGCGCGATGGTCTCCGAGGGCCACGACGTCTACGGCACGGGACCCTCGGTCCTGGACCCCGCAGGGCCCGGCGGGGACGCCGCGGCGAGTGTCGGCGGCCACTGGACCGAGACCCCCGCACCGTACGGCCCGTTCTTCCTCGTGCTCGCGCGGGGCGTGGCCTGGGCCACGGGCGGCACGATCGTGCCCGCCGTGCTGGGCCTGCGGATCGTCGCCCTGGGTGCGCTGGCCCTGATCGCGTGGGCGCTGCTGCACCTCGCCCGCGAGCACGGCCGCAGCGCGGGCGCCGCACTCTGGCTGGGGGCGCTCAACCCGCTGCTGCTCATGCACGTGGTCGGCGGCGTCCACAACGACGGGCTGATGACGGGCCTCATGCTGGCGGGTGCGGTGCTCGCGCTGCGCGGCAGATGGATCACCGGCGCGGCGCTGATCGGGCTCGCGATGATGGTCAAGTCCCCCGCGGCGGTCGCCCTGCTGTTCGTCGGCGTGGTGGTGGGCCGGGCCGCGACCGGCCCGCTCGTACGGAGGGTGGCGAAGGGGCTGCTCGGGCCCGGGCTGGTCGCCGGGGCGGTCGCCGTCCTCGCCACGCTCCTCGGCGGCACCGGGTTCGGCTGGCTGGGGACCCAGAGCGTCGCGGGGCGCATACACACCGCCCTGTCGGTCAGCAGCGACCTCGGACTGGGACTCGGCGAACTGCTGCGGCTGCTCCTCGGCACCGACCCCGATCCGGTCAAGTCGGCCGTGCAGAACCTGGGTCTGCTGGTCGCCCTCGTGCTGATCGCCGTCCTCGCCCGACGCTCCTGGACCGGCCGCACGGAACCGGTCCACGCCCTGGGCCTGGCGCTGCTGGTGCTGGTGGCCCTCTCACCGATGGTGCAGCCGTGGTACCTGCTGTGGGGGACGGCGGTGGTCGCGGCCACCGCGGGTGAGGGCCGCGTCCGGAACGTGGTGGCGGTGCTGTCGGCGGCGCTCGTGTACGAGACGCAGCCCTCGGGGTCGACGCCCCCGTACGGCTTCGTGCTGGCCGGCCTCGCGTGCGTGGCCGGATTCCTGCTGCTGCGCCGCGAGGCGGCGGCCCGGGCAGCGGCCGTGGTGCCGGGACCGCGCCGGCCGGAGAACGCGGGCGGCGGCGCGGAGGAAGTGGGCGCGGACGCGGCGGAAGTGGGCGCGGGCTCGGAGGCCGGCGCCTCGACCGGGGCACGCGGGGTGTGAAGGGGACGCGAGGAAGCGCACGAAAGGACCGTCACTCCCGAGCGGGGGAGTGACGGCCCTCGGCCGTGCCGAAGCGTCCGGCGTGCTTGTGAATCAGAGAACGCGGACCGCGCCCGACGGCGGGTCGTAGTCCAGGGACTTCTGCACCACACCGGTGCTGGAGTTCTGGGCACCGACGAACTGGCCGCCGCCCACGTAGATCCCGACGTGGTACGCGCTGCCCGCACCGCCCCAGTACAGGATGTCGCCCGGCTGCAGGCTGTCGAGCGAGACCTGGGTGCCGAACGTCGACTGGCTCTGCGAGACGCGCGGCAGGTCGACGCCCACCGTGCGGAACGCGGCCTGGACCAGCCCGGAGCAGTCCCACGAGTTGGGGCCGGTGCCACCGGAGACGTAGGCGTCCCCGATCTGCGCCTGCGCGAACGCGACCACGGACGCCGCGGAGCCCGTGGCGTTCGAGGAGTACGACGGAGACGAGGCGGACGTGGTGGAGCCCGACGAGCCCGAGGAGGCGCTCAGGGTGGTGCGCTCGGCCGTGCGGGAGGCACGCTCGGCGGCGGCCTCCGCCTTCGCCTTCGCGGCCGCCTCGGCCTTCCTCTCGGCCTCGGCCTTGCGGACCGCCTCGGCCTTGGCCTTCTTGGCGGTCTTCGCGGCGACGGCCGCCGCGGCGTCCTCGTGCGCCTGCGTCTCCAGGTCGAGGGCGACCTGCTGCGTCGCCTGGGCGGACGCTGCGACGGTCGTGGAGAGCCCGGCCGTGATGGTGGGCATCTCGAGGGTCTGGGTGACCGGCTCGGCCTGGGCCGGTCCGGCGGCGCCGGCGACCGCGATGGTGCTGAGGACGCCACCGGCAACTCCTGCCCGCAGTGCCGTCTTCGAGGCACTCTGGCGCGGCTTCCGGTGGCTGGGTATGTGAGCGGTGTGGGACATGGGTACTAGCGCTATCAGGGCCTTAGGGGGCCCCGTCAAGAAACGTGTGTTGCGACACAGTTACGTTCGGAACCTGTGAATCCGCTTATTTGCGGCCCTTATTGACGCCGTAACGGGCAAAACGGTCACACGTGATCAAGGTCGTGATCACGGCGTTTCAGCAATACGCCCGAATTGCCCGTCACTTACCATCCGTTCACACGGATGGCCAAGCCCGCTTTACTTGGAGCACATGTGCAGTGACGCAGGTCACAGCATGGCTCCCCCGCGAGCGGCAACCGCGCACCCGCGTCCCGAAGGGGAGCCGGGAGCGATTGGCTTGTTGTGGCCGCATGACCTCCTGGTGGGTCAGGTCCGTTCGGCCGGCGCCCTGTCGGTGCTCCTCCGGAGGTCCGGCCCGTACGCGTGCGGCGTCGGGTCCGGGGTGACCGGAGGGCGCGTCGGCCGTCGGGTCCGGGGTCGGCCGGAGGGGGTCCGGCGATCCGGCCGGAGGGGCGCGGCGGACCGCGGGGCGACGCCGGGGGGTCCGCCGGCGTCCCGGCCCGGGGCCGACCGTCGATCAGGTCCGGGGCGGGGCGGCTCCGTTGTCCGCGCCCCGGACCCCCGAGTGCTCGCCCGGCGGCGCGGTCCGCGGTCCGTCCCCACGCGCGCCCGGAAGTTCGTGAATGCGCGCACATTGTCCACATCGGTACCCGGAACCCCCTCGTCCGGGTGGGTTCATGTGCGGCCGATGCCTATATCACCCACATACCGTCCATCACCAATTTGCTTGTATCGGCTGTCCATTGGTAGTGCCACACGCTCTTGACCAGCACCGACGCCACCAGATGTCACGTCTCGTAACCACTCGGCCGCTTCGCGTACGAAGATCACCGCTCATCCGGCTTCATGATCGTTCGTCAGGTGGTGGAGATCACAAAGGTGGTGACGCACCCCGTGTCGCAGATCACAGGACGGCAGGCATAGGATGCGGGGCAGTCGGGCTTGTGAACTGCCTCACATGTGCACGATCTTGATGAGGTGGCGAGCCGGTCGCCCGATGCGGTCCAACGGTCAAGGACGACTGGAAGGAGCGAGGAGCGTGAATGCCTACGCGCCCATCCTCGTGCTCGGCGCCCTCGGGGCGGGGTTTGCGATCTTCTCCGTGGTCATGGCCACGCTTATCGGCCCCAAGCGGTACAACCGGGCAAAACTCGAAGCGTACGAGTGCGGTATCGAACCCACCCCGACTCCAGCCGGAGGCGGCCGTTTTCCCATCAAGTACTACCTGACGGCGATGCTGTTCATCGTCTTCGACATCGAGATCGTCTTCCTCTATCCCTGGGCGGTCACCTTCGACGCCCTGGGGATCTTCGGGCTCGTGGAGATGCTGCTCTTCGTGCTCACCGTCTTCGTCGCCTACGCGTATGTGTGGCGCCGGGGCGGCCTGGAATGGGACTGAGGGGCTGAGGGGCACACCATGGGACTCGAAGAGAAGCTGCCAAGCGGCTTTGTTCTGACCACTGTCGAGCAGGCCGCCGGCTGGGTACGGAAGTCGTCCGTCTTCCCCGCCACCTTCGGCCTCGCCTGCTGCGCCATCGAGATGATGACGACCGGGGCCGGGCGTTACGACCTGGCCCGGTTCGGGATGGAGGTCTTCCGCGGTTCGCCGCGGCAGGCGGATCTGATGATCGTGGCGGGGCGGGTCAGCCAGAAGATGGCGCCCGTCCTGAGGCAGGTCTACGACCAGATGCCGAGCCCCAAGTGGGTCATCTCCATGGGGGTTTGTGCGTCATCCGGCGGAATGTTCAATAATTACGCCATTGTGCAGGGTGTTGATCATATTGTTCCGGTCGATATCTATTTGCCGGGGTGCCCGCCGCGCCCCGAGATGCTGATCGACGCCATCCTCAAGCTCCACCAGAAGATCCAGGGCTCCAAGCTCGGGGTCAACGCGGAGGAGGCCGCCCGCGAGGCGGAGGAGGCGGCACTCAAGGCACTGCCCCTGATCGAGATGAAGGGGCTGCTCCGGTGAGCGACGACCAGAACACGAACAGCGGCCAGGTGCCCGCCCCGCGCGACGACACCGGTGAGGTCATCGGCGTACGCAAGGGAATGTTCGGCGCCGACAACGGCGGCGACACCTCCGGATACGGCGGACTCGTCCGCACCGTCACCCTGCCGGGTGCCTCGTCCCGCCCCTACGGCGGCTGGTTCGACGAGGTGGCCGACGAGCTGGAAGGGGCCCTGGAGGAACAGGACCTGCTCCCCTCCAACGCCATCGAGAAGACGGTCGTCGACCGGAACGAGATCACCTTCCACATCGCCCGCGAGCACCTGCTCCAAGTCGCGCGCACCCTGCGCGACGACCCGGCCCTGCGCTTCGAGCTCTGTACGGGCGTCAGCGGTGTGCACTTCCTGGGGGACAAGGGCCGCGAACTGCACGCGGTCTACCACCTGCGGTCGCTCACCCACGGACGGCTGATCCGCCTGGAGGTGTCCGCCCCCGACAGCAATCCGCACGTCCCGTCCCTCGTCGAGGTCTACCCGACCAACGACTGGCACGAGCGCGAGACCTACGACTTCTTCGGGCTGGTCTTCGACGGGCACCCCGCCCTGACCCGGATCATGATGCCGGACGACTGGCAGGGCTTCCCGCAGCGCAAGGACTACCCGCTCGGCGGCATCGCCGTCGAGTACAAGGGCGCCCAGATCCCGGCTCCGGACCAGCGGAGGTCGTACAGCTGATGACTACTCCCCGATCACACCCGTCTCCCGGCCACCACCCCTCGTCGGGTCCCGCCGCGGCACCCCTGTCGGACTCCCGCGACACGACCGAGGGGACCGTATATACAGTCACCGGCGGCGACTGGGACGAGGTCGTCGAATCCGCCGCCGCGTCGGACGACGAACGCATCATCGTCAACATGGGCCCGCAGCACCCGTCCACGCACGGTGTGCTGAGGCTGATCCTGGAAATCGACGGCGAGACCGTCACGGAGGCCCGCTGCGGTATCGGCTACCTCCACACCGGCATCGAGAAGAACCTCGAATTCCGGAACTGGACCCAGGGCACCACCTTCGTCACGCGCATGGACTACCTGACCCCGTTCTACAACGAGGCGGCGTACTGCCTCGGGGTCGAGAAGCTCCTCGGCATCGAGGAGCAGATCCCCGACCGGGCGACCGTCCTGCGCGTGCTCCTGATGGAGCTCAACCGGATCTCCTCGCACCTGGTGTGCGTCGCCACCGGCGGTATGGAGCTCGGCGCGACGACGATCATGATCTACGGCTTCCGCGATCGTGAACTCGTTCTCGATCTCTTCGAGCTGATCACCGGCCTCCGGATGAACCACGCGTTCATCCGGCCCGGCGGACTCGCCCAGGACCTGCCCCCCGGCGCGGTCGACCGGATCCGCGAGTTCGTGAAGACCATGAAGAAGAACCTGCCGGAGTACGACAAGCTCGCCACCGGCAACCCCATCTTCAAGGCCCGCATGCAGGACGTCGGTTACCTCGACCTGGCCGGCTGCATGGCGCTCGGCGCCACCGGCCCGGTCCTGCGGTCCGCCGGACTCCCGCACGACCTGCGCAAGACCAACCCGTACTGCGGCTACGAGAACTACGAGTTCGACGTGCCCACCGCGGACAGCTGCGACTCCTACGGCCGCTTCCTCATCCGCCTGGAGGAGATGCGCCAGTCGCTCAGGATCGTCGAGCAGTGCCTGGACCGGCTGGAGCCGGGCCCGGTCATGGTCGCCGACAAGAAGATCGCCTGGCCCGCGCAGCTGGCGCTCGGCCCCGACGGCCTCGGCAACTCGCTCGACCACATCAAGAAGATCATGGGCACCTCCATGGAGGCCCTGATCCACCACTTCAAGCTGGTGACCGAGGGCTTCCGGGTCCCCGCCGGACAGACGTACACCGCCATCGAGTCCCCCAAGGGCGAGCTGGGCGTGCACGTCGTCTCGGACGGTGGCACCCGCCCGTACCGGGTCCACTTCCGTGACCCGTCGTTCACCAACCTCCAGGCCATGGCGGCGATGTGCGAGGGCGGCCAGGTCGCCGACGTCATCGTCGCCGTCGCGTCCATCGACCCCGTGATGGGAGGCGTCGACCGGTGACCGCGCCCAAGCAGGAAGTCAGTCTGGGGATGCCGCAGCTCCCCGCCCCCGCCTACCCGGCCGACGTACGCGTCCGGCTCGAAGCGGACGCGAAGGAGGTGATCGCCCGCTATCCCGACAGCCGTTCCGCGCTGCTGCCGCTCCTGCACCTCGTGCAGTCGGAGGAGGGACACGTCTCCCGCACGGGCATGGCCTTCTGCGCCGAGCTCCTCGGTCTCACCACCGCCGAGGTCACCGCGGTCGCCACCTTCTACACGATGTACCGGCGCCGGCCGAGCGGCGACTACCAGGTCGGGGTCTGCACCAACACCCTGTGCGCGGTCATGGGCGGCGACGCCATCTTCGACCGGCTCAAGGACCACCTCGGTGTCGGCAACGACGAGACGACCGAGGACGGCAAGGTCACCCTCGAGCACATCGAGTGCAACGCGGCCTGTGACTTCGCGCCCGTCGTGATGGTCAACTGGGAGTTCTTCGACAACCAGACGCCGGAGAGCGCGACCCGTCTCGTCGACGACCTGATCGCCGGCCGGACCGTCGAGCCCACCCGCGGCGCGCCCCTGTGCACGTACAAGGAGACGGCCCGCATCCTGGCCGGCTTCCCCGACGAGCGCCCCGGCGCCGTCGAGGCGACCGGCGGAGCGGGCGCCGCCTCACTGATCGGGCTGAAGCTCGCCAAGGGCGAGGCCGCCCCGCAGGCCCGCGTGGTCTCACCTCGCGGCGAGGCCCCGGGCGACCGTCCGCAGAAGGGCGCCGAGCACCTCAGCTCGCACGACGCGCCGCAGCAGACCTCGGCCTCCGATCCGGATCACCCGGCCGGGCCCGCCGCCGAGGAGGGGGAGTGATGACCTTGGCAGCCGAGATCGACCAGAACGGGACCAGCCCGGAGAAGCTCCTGACTCCCGTCCTCTCCGCCTTCTGGGACGAGCCGGAGTCCTGGACCCTGGACACCTACCGCCGCCACGACGGTTACGAGGGGCTGCGCAAGGCGCTGGCCATGTCGCCGGACGACCTCATCGCGTACGTCAAGGACTCCGGTCTGCGCGGACGCGGCGGTGCCGGCTTCCCCACCGGGATGAAGTGGCAGTTCATCCCGCAGGGCGACGGCAAGCCGCACTACCTGGTGGTCAACGCCGACGAGTCGGAGCCGGGAACCTGCAAGGACATCCCGCTCCTCTTCGCGAACCCGCACAGCCTCATCGAGGGCATCGTGATCGCCTGCTACGCGATCCGCTCGTCGCACGCCTTCATCTACCTGCGCGGCGAGGTGGTACCCGTCCTGCGGCGGCTGCACGAGGCCGTGCGTGAGGCGTACGAGGCCGGGTACCTGGGGAAGGACGCCCTGGGCCCGGGACTCGACCTGGAACTCACGGTCCACGCCGGTGCGGGCGCGTACATCTGCGGCGAGGAGACCGCCCTGCTCGACTCGCTCGAAGGACGGCGCGGCCAGCCCCGGCTGCGTCCGCCCTTCCCCGCGGTCGCCGGTCTGTACGCCTGCCCCACCGTGGTGAACAACGTCGAGTCCATCGCCTCGGTTCCCGCGATCCTCAACCGGGGCAAGGACTGGTTCAAGTCCATGGGCAGCGAGAAGTCCCCGGGCTTCACGCTGTACTCGCTCAGCGGACACGTCACCGGCCCCGGCCAGTACGAGGCCCCGCTCGGCATCACGCTGCGCCAGCTGCTCGACATGAGCGGCGGCATGCGCGCGGGCCACCGCCTCAAGTTCTGGACCCCCGGCGGCTCCTCCACCCCGATGTTCACCGACGAGCACCTCGACGTCCCGCTGGACTACGAGGGCGTCGGCGCCGCCGGATCCATGCTGGGCACCAAAGCGCTGCAGTGCTTCGACGAGACCACCTGCGTCGTACGGGCCGTCACCCGCTGGACCGAGTTCTACGCCCACGAGTCCTGCGGCAAGTGCACACCGTGCCGTGAGGGCACCTACTGGCTCGTCCAGCTGCTCCGCGACATCGAGGCCGGCAAGGGCGAGATGGCCGACCTCGACAAGCTCAACGACATCGCCGACAACATCAACGGCAAGTCCTTCTGCGCCCTCGGTGACGGTGCCGCCTCGCCGATCTTCTCCTCGCTGAAGTACTTCCGCGAGGAGTACGAGCAGCACATCACCGGCAAGGGCTGCCCCTTCGATCCCGCCAAGTCGACCGTCTGGGCCGACGACAAGAACGCTCACCGGGGGGTGAACGCATGACAGTCACCACGAGTGCGCCCTCCGGGGGCGGCGAGGCGGCCATCCCGCCCGAGGACCTGGTCACGCTGACGATCGACGGCATCGAGATCAGTGTCCCCAAGGGCACCCTGGTCATCCGCGCCGCCGAGCTCCTCGGCATCGAGATCCCGCGCTTCTGCGACCACCCGCTCCTCGACCCGGCCGGCGCCTGCCGGCAGTGCATCGTCGAGGTCGAGGGCCAGCGCAAGCCGATGGCGTCCTGCACCATCACGTGCACCGACGGCATGGTCGTGAAGTCGCAGATCACCTCACCGGTCGCGGAGAAGGCCCAGAAGGGGGTGATGGAGCTCCTGCTCATCAACCACCCGCTGGACTGCCCGGTCTGCGACAAGGGCGGCGAGTGCCCCCTGCAGAACCAGGCGATGTCGCACGGCGGCGCCGACTCCCGCTTCGACGGGAAGAAGCGCACCTTCGAGAAGCCCGTCCCCATCTCCACCCAGGTGCTGCTGGACCGCGAGCGGTGCGTGCTCTGCGCACGCTGCACCCGGTTCTCCAACCAGGTGGCCGGCGACCCGATGATCGAACTGATCGAGCGCGGCGCCCTCCAGCAGGTCGGTACGGGGCAGGGCGACCCCTTCGAGTCGTACTTCTCCGGGAACACCATCCAGATCTGCCCGGTCGGCGCGCTCACCTCGGCGGCGTACCGCTTCCGCTCACGGCCCTTCGACCTGGTGTCGACGCCGTCGGTGTGCGAGCACTGCGCGGGCGGCTGCGCGACCCGGACCGACCACCGGCGCGGCAAGGTCATGCGGCGGCTCGCCTCCAACGACCCCGAGGTCAACGAGGAGTGGCTCTGCGACAAGGGGCGCTTCGGGTTCCGCTACGCCCAGCAGCGCGACCGGCTCACCACTCCGCTCGTGCGCAACGCGGACGGTGTCCTCGAAGCGGCGAGCTGGCCCGAGGCGCTGGCCGCCGCGGCGGCCGGCCTCTCCGCCGCCCGCGGCAGGGCCGCCGTCCTCACCGGCGGCCGGCTGACCGTCGAGGACGCCTACGCGTACAGCAAGTTCGCGCGGATCGCCCTCGGCACCAACGACATCGACTTCCGCGCCCGGATCCACAGCGGTGAGGAGGCCGACTTCCTGGCCGCGCGGGTGGCCGGGCGCGGACGCGACCTGGACGGCGGCGGGGTCACGTACACCTCGCTGGAGAAGGCCCCGGCGGTCCTGCTGGCCGGTTTCGAGTCGGAAGAGGAGGCGCCCGGCGTCTTCCTGCGGCTGCGCAAGGCCCACCGCAAGCACGGGCAGCGGACGTTCGCTCTCGCCTCGCACACCACCCGGGGCCTGGAGAAGGCGGGCGGCACCCTGCTCCCCGCCGCGCCCGGCACCGAGACCGAGTGGCTGGACGCGCTCGCGGGCGGGGTCGGCCTGGACGGTGAGGGAGCCGTGGCAGCCGAGGCGCTGCGCGGTGAGGGCGCCCTGATCGTCGTGGGCGAGCGGCTCGCCGGAGTGCCCGGTGCGCTGACCGCCGTCGTACGGACCGCCGCCGCGACCGGAGCCACGCTCGTGTGGATCCCGCGGCGGGCCGGTGAGCGCGGTGCCCTGGAGGCCGGAGCGCTCCCGTCAGTGCTGCCCGGCGGCCGTCCGGCGACCGATCCGCGGGCCAGGGAGGAGGTGGCGTCCGTCTGGGGCGTCGCCGAACTGCCCTCCCGCTTCGGCCGCGACACCGGCCAGATCGTGGAGGCCGCAGCCACCGGCGAGCTGGCCGCGCTGCTGGTCGCGGGCGTCGACCCCGAGGACCTGCCGGACCCGGCCCGCGCCGTGGAGGCGCTGGAGGCGGTCGGCTTCCTGGTCTCGCTGGAGCTGCGCCCCGGCGCGGTCACCGAGCGCGCCGACGTGGTCCTGCCCGTCGCCGCCGTCGCGGAGAAGCCCGGCACCTTCCTCAACTGGGAGGGCCGGGCGCGCATGTTCGAGGCCGCGCTCAAGCCCGAGCAGTTGCCGCGCACGCTCTGCCCGACCGACGCGCGGGTGCTGCACATGCTGGCCGACGCACTGGACGTGCACCTCGCCCTGCCGGACCTGCGTGCGGCGCGCCGCGAGCTGGACCGGCTCGGCGGCTGGCAGGGCACCCACGCCGAGGACCCGCGGGCGACGTCCCGGCCGGTGCCCCGGGCCGGCGACGGCGAGGCGGTCCTCGCGGGCCACCGGATGCTGCTCGACCGGGGCCGGCTGCAGGAGGGCGACGAGGCCCTGGCCGGTACCCGGCACGCGGCCGTCGCCCGGCTGTCCGCCACCACGGCGGCCGAGACCGGTGTGAAGGACGGCGACCTGCTGGCCGTCACCGGCCCGGCCGGCACCACGGAACTCCCGCTGGTGGTCACCGACATGCCGGACCGTGTGGTGTGGGTGCCGCTCAACTCCGTCGGCCGGGGCGTCCCGGCCGACACGGGTGCGGTCCCCGGTGCGCTGGTCCGGATCGGTCCCGCCGCCCCGGGTTCCCACGACGCCGCATCGGAGGTACGGGCGTGACTGGCCTCGTCCCACTCGCGACGGCACCGCACAGTGCCGTCCTCGCCGCCGAGGATCTCTCGATGTTCGGCACGGACCCCTGGTGGCTCGTCGTCGTCAAGGCGGTGTTCTGCTTCGCGTTCCTGATGGTGACCGTGCTCTTCTCCATCGTGTGGGAGCGCAAGGTCGTCGCCTGGATGCAGTTGCGCATCGGCCCGAACCGGCACGGTCCCTGGGGCATGCTCCAGTCGCTCGCCGACGGCATCAAGCTGATGCTCAAGGAAGACGTCGTCGTCAAGCGGGCCGACAAGGTCGTCTACATCCTGGCGCCGATCATCGCCGCGGCCCCCGCGTTCATGGCGATCGCGGTGATCCCGTTCGGCCCGTCCGGCAACGAGGTGTCGATCTTCGGGCAGCGCACGACGATGCAGCTGACCGACCTGCCGATCGCGATGCTGTACATCCTCGCGATCGCCTCCGTCGGCATCTACGGCATCGTGCTGGCCGGCTGGTCCTCCGGATCGACGTACCCGCTGCTCGGCGGTCTGCGCTCGTGCGCCCAGATGATCAGCTACGAGATCGCCATGGGCGCCGCGTTCGCCTCGGTGTTCCTCTACTCCGGCTCGATGTCGACCTCGAAGATCGTGGAGGCGCAGGAGGACCGCTGGTTCATCATCCTGCTGCCGGTCTCCTTCATCATCTACGTCGTCACGATGGTCGGGGAGACCAACCGGGCCCCGTTCGACATGCCGGAGTCCGAGGGTGACCTGGTCGGCGGCTTCAACACCGAGTACTCCTCGATCAAGTTCGCGATGTTCATGCTCGCCGAGTACGTCAACATGGTCACCGTCTCCGCGGTCTCCGTGACCCTCTTCCTGGGCGGCTGGCGGGCTCCGTACCCGATCAGCACCTTCTGGGAGGGCGCGAACCACGGCTGGTGGCCGATGCTCTGGTTCGTCATCAAGGTCCAGCTGCTGCTGTTCTTCTTCATCTGGCTGCGCGGCACCCTGCCCAGGGTCCGCTACGACCAGCTGATGAAGCTGGGCTGGAAGGTCCTGATCCCGGTCTCCGTGGTCTGGCTGATGCTGGTCGCCACGGTCAGGGCGCTGCGCAACGAGGGGTACGACTTCTCGAAGATCGTGCTGTACGTCGCCGGGGCCGTCATCGCGATCCTGCTGATCTCCTTCGTCGCCGACATCTTCCGGGACCGGAAGGCCAAGGCCGTCGAGGCCGAGGCCGGACCCGAGCCGGCGTTCGACCCGATGGCGGGCGGATTCCCGGTGCCGCCGCTGCCCGGCCAGACCCTGCCCCCGGTGCCGCGCCGAAGGCCACGACGCGAGCGCGAGCTCGTTGTCAGTGGCGGGCCGGATACTCAGGGTGACGAAACCGCGAGTGGCGGACGTACGAGTGACGGAAAGGAGGCTGACGGTGTCTGAGTCCTCAGAGCACCCGGAGTCCTCAGGGGAGAAGTTCCTGAATCCGGTGGCCGGCTTCGGCGTGACCTTCAAGGCCATGTTCAAGAAGCGGCTGACCGAGCAGTACCCGGAGACGCAGAAGGTGACGGCGCCGCGCTTCCACGGCCGGCACCAGCTCAACCGTCATCCGGACGGACTGGAGAAGTGCGTCGGCTGCGAGCTGTGCGCCTGGGCGTGTCCGGCGGACGCCATCTACGTGGAGGGCGCGGACAACACCGACGAGGAGCGCTACTCCCCGGGGGAGCGCTACGGCCGCGTCTACCAGATCAACTACGCGCGCTGCATCCTGTGCGGGCTCTGCATCGAGGCGTGCCCCACCCGGGCACTGACCATGACGAACGAGTTCGAGCTCGCCAACACCACCCGCGAGAGCCTGATCTACACCAAGGACGAGCTGCTCGCGGGGCTGGAGGAAGGAATGGTCGACAGCCCGCACGCGATCTTCCCCGGCATGGACGAACAGGACTACTACCGGGGCCTGGTGACCGAGGCCGCGTCCGGTACGGAGCGCCAGACGGCCGTCTCCAAGGGCGAATCGGACAAGGGGGCGGACGCATGACCTCCGGCCTGGCCGCAGCGGCCACCCTCACCTCGACCGGCGAGGCCGTCCAGTTCTGGCTGCTCGGCACCGTCGCCGTCGTCGGCGCGCTCGCCACCGTCCTGATGAAGAAGGCGGTGCACAGCGCGCTGTCGCTGGCCGGCACCATGATCGTGCTGGCCGTCTTCTACCTCGCCAACGGCGCCTACTTCCTGGGCATCGTCCAGGTCGTCGTCTACACCGGCGCGATCATGATGCTGTTCCTCTTCGTGGTCATGCTCGTCGGCGTCACGGCGGCGGACTCGCTCAAGGAGACCCTCAAGGGCCAGCGCTGGCTGGCCGCCGCCTGCGGCCTCGGCTTCGGCATCCTCCTGATCGCCGGTATCGGCCAGGCGTCGCTGAGCAGCTTCAACGGCCTGGGTGCGGCGAACGCCCGGCACGGCGGGAACGTCGAGGGCCTCGCCAACCTCATCTTCACCAAGTACGTCTTCGCGTTCGAGATCACGGGTGCCCTGCTGATCACGGCGACCGTGGGCGCGATGCTGCTCACGCACCGCGAGCGCACCGAACGCGCCAAGAGCCAGCGGGAGATGTCGCAGGAGCGGGTGCGCAGCAGCCACCTGCCACCGCTGCCCGCCCCCGGCGTCTACGCACGGCACAACGCCGTGGACATCGCCGGACTGCTGCCGGACGGGACCCCGTCCGAGCTCACCGTCATGCAGACGCTGCGGCGGCGCGGCCAGATCCGCGACGTGTCGGACGAGTCGCTGGCCGACCTCAAGGCGCTGGAACAGCGCTCCGGGGAGCGGCTGGGCCGTGACCGCGCGGACGACGGCCTCGCGAAGAACGACAGCGCGGGCAAGGACCTCGCAGAAGATGGGGAGGAGGTCGCCAAGTGAATCCGGTCAACTACCTGTACCTCGCGGCCCTTTTGTTCACGATCGGTGCCTCCGGCGTGCTGATCAGGCGGAACGCGATCGTGGTGTTCATGTGCATCGAGCTGATGCTCAACGCCTGCAACCTCACGCTCGTCGCGTTCTCCCGGATGCACGGAAACCTCGACGGCCAGATCATCGCCTTCTTCACGATGGTCGTCGCCGCCGCGGAGGTCGTCGTCGGGCTCGCGATCATCGTGTCGCTGTTCCGTTCCCGCCACTCGGCCTCGGTCGACGACGCCAGCCTGATGAAGCTGTAAGGGGTCGGAATCGTGGAAAACCTGATTGCGCTGCTGGTCGCGGCGCCTCTGCTCGGAGCGGCGGTCCTGCTGTGCGGTGGCCGCCGGCTCGACCGGGCCGGCCACTGGATCGGCACCCTGTTCGCCGCCGCGTCCTTCGTCGTCGGTGTCGTGCTGTTCATCGACATGCTGGGCAGGGGCGCCGACGACCGCACCCTGCACCAGAAGTTGTTCAGCTGGATTCCCGTCGAGGGGTTCCAGGCCGACGTGGCCTTCCAGCTCGACCAGCTGTCGATGACGTTCGTCCTGCTGATCACGGGTGTGGGCACACTGATCCACATCTACTCGATCGGCTACATGGAGCACGACGAGCGCCGTCGCCGCTTCTTCGGCTATCTGAATCTGTTCCTCGCGGCGATGCTCATCCTGGTCATCGCGGACAACTACCTGCTGCTGTACGTCGGGTGGGAGGGCGTCGGTCTGGCGTCGTACCTGCTCATCGGCTTCTGGCAGCACAAGCCCAGCGCGGCGACCGCCGCCAAGAAGGCCTTCCTGGTCAACCGGGTCGGCGACATGGGCCTGTCCATCGCGATCATGCTGATGTTCACCACGTTCGGCACCTTCGCCTTCGGCCCCGTGTTCGAAGCGACCGGGGACACCAGCGAGGGCAAGCTCACGGCGATCGGTCTGATGCTGCTCCTCGCGGCCTGCGGCAAGTCGGCCCAGGTGCCGCTGCAGTCCTGGCTGGGTGACGCGATGGAGGGCCCGACCCCGGTCTCGGCCCTCATCCACGCCGCCACCATGGTGACCGCGGGCGTGTACCTCATCGTCCGTTCCGGCGCGATCTTCAACGCGGCGCCGGACGCCCAGCTGGTCGTCGTCATCGTCGGTGCCGTCACCCTCCTCTTCGGTGCGATCGTCGGTTGCGCGAAGGACGACATCAAGAAGGCCCTCGCCGGGTCGACGATGTCGCAGATCGGCTACATGATCCTGGCCGCGGGCCTCGGTCCCATCGGCTACGTCTTCGCGATCATGCACCTGGTGACCCACGGCTTCTTCAAGGCCGGGCTCTTCCTCGGCGCCGGTTCGGTCATGCACGGCATGAACGACGAGGTCGACATGCGGAAGTACGGCGGCCTGCGGAAGTTCATGCCGGTCACCTTCGTCACCTTCGGCCTCGGCTACCTGGCGATCATCGGATTCCCGGGCCTGTCCGGCTTCTTCTCCAAGGACATGATCATCGAGGCGGCCTTCGCCAAGGGCGGCACCGAGGGCTGGATCCTCGGCTGCGTCACCCTGCTGGGCGCCGCGATCACCGCGTTCTACATGACGCGCGTGATGCTGCTGACGTTCTTCGGAGAGAAGCGCTGGCAGCCGGACGCGGAGGGCCACGAGCCGCATCCGCACGAGTCACCGAAGTCGATGACGATCCCGATGATCGTGCTGGCCTTCGGGTCGGTCTTCGCGGGAGGCTTCTTCTCCATCGGCGACCGTTTCATGCACTGGCTCGAGCCCGTCACCGGACACGACCACGGACACGCACCGGTCAGCGCGACCACCGTCACCGCCGCCACCATGGTGGTGCTCGTCATCGGTGTCGCCATCGCCTGGACCATGTACGGGCGCAAGCCCGTACCCGTCGTCGCCCCGCGCGGCTCGCTGCTCACCAGGGCGGCCCGCCGGGATCTCCTCCAGGACGACTTCAACCACGTGGTCCTGGTCCGCGGCGGCGAGCACCTCACGCGCTCCCTGGTCTACGTCGACCACACGCTGGTCGACGGCGTCGTCAACGGCACGGCCGCCTCGATGGGCGGGCTCTCCGGCCGGCTGCGCAAGCTGCAGAACGGCTATGCCCGCTCCTACGCGGTCTCGATGTTCGGCGGTGCGGCGGTCCTCATCGCCGCAACCCTGCTGATGAGGGCGGTCTGATCCCATGTCCTTTCCCCTCCTGACAGCGACGGCGGCGCTCCCGGCGATCGGCGCGATCGTCACCGCCGCCGTCCCCGCCGCACAGCGCGCCGCGGCCAAATGGCTCGCGCTGTTCTTCTCGCTGGGCACCCTCGTCCTGGCCGGCATCGTGTTCGTCCGCTTCGAACCCGGCGGCGACCGCTACCAGCTGACCGAATCGCACGCCTGGATCGCGGACTTCGGCGTCCGGTACGAGCTGGGGGTCGACGGCATCGGGGTGGCGCTCCTCGCGCTCACCGCGCTGCTGATCCCCTTCGTCATCCTGGCCGGCTGGCACGACGCCGACCCCCTGGAGACGAAATCCTCCCGGTGGCGGCCCACCCAGGGCTTCTTCGCGCTGATCCTGATGGTCGAGGCGATGGTGATCCTCTCCTTCGAGGCCACCGACGTCTTCCTCTTCTACATCCTCTTCGAAGCCATGCTCATCCCGATGTACTTCCTCATCGGAGGCTTCGGGGACCGGGCGCACGCGGGCACCGACGAGAACGCGGCGGCCCAGCGCAGCTACGCGGCCGTGAAGTTCCTCCTCTACAACCTCGCCGGCGGGCTCATCATGCTGGCCGCCGTCATCGGGCTCTACGTGGTCGCGGGCAGCTTCTCGCTCTCCGAGATCGCGGAGGCCCGGGCCAACGGCTCGCTGGAGATGGCGAGCAGCACCGAGCGGTGGCTGTTCCTGGGATTCTTCTTCGCCTTCGCCGTGAAGGCCCCGCTGTGGCCACTGCACACCTGGCTGCCCAACGCCATGGGCGAGGCGACCACCCCGGTGGCCGTCCTGATCACCGCGGTCGTCGACAAGGTCGGCACCTTCGCGATGCTCCGCTTCTGCCTCCAGCTGTTCCCGGAGGCCAGCAAGTGGGCCACACCGGTGATCCTGGTCCTGGCGCTCATCTCCATCATCTACGGGGCGCTGCTCGCGGTCGGCCAGCGCGACATCAAGCGGCTCATCGCCTACGCGTCGATCTCGCACTTCGGCTTCATCGTGCTCGGCATCTTCGCGATGACGAGTCAGGGCCAGTCCGGCGCCACGCTCTACATGGTCAACCACGGGCTGTCGACGGCCGCGCTGATGCTGGTCGCCGGATTCCTGATCACCCGGCGCGGCTCGCGCCTCATCGCCGACTACGGCGGGGTGCAGAAGGTGGCGCCGGTGCTGGCGGGCACGTTCCTGGTCGGCGGCCTGGCGACGCTCTCGCTGCCCGGCCTCGCGCCGTTCGTGAGTGAGTTCCTCGTCCTGGTCGGCGCGTTCAGCGCGTATCCGGTGGTCGGCGTCATCGCCACCCTGGGCATCGTGCTCGCCGCCCTCTACGTCCTCGTCCTCTACCAGCGGACGATGACGGGACCGGTCGGGGAGAAGATCGGGGGCATGCCCGACCTCAGGGTCCGTGAGCTGGCGGTGGCCCTCCCGCTGATCGCCGTGCTGATCTTCCTGGGCGTCTTCCCGAAGCCGCTCACCGAGGTCGTCAACCCGGCGGTGCAGCACACCATGCAGGACGTACAGAAGAAGGACCCCCAGCCCGAGGTGGAGGCCGCCAAGTGAGCGCAACAGCTGTCCACAGCCTGTGGACAAGGGCGGGCGAGGTGACGACGGCCGCGCCGGGCGACAAGTTCACCGCCCCGACCATCGAGTACGCCCAACTGGCTCCCGTCCTGATCGTGGTCGGTGTCGCCGTCCTGGGCATCCTGGTGGAGGCCTTCGTCCCGCGCCGGGCCCGGTACACCACGCAGGTGTTCCTGACGGTCGTCGCCCTCGCCGCCGCGTTCGCCGCGGTCGTGGGGCTCGCGGCCGGCGGGTACGCCGGCGAGAAGGCGCAGATCGCCGCGATGGGCGCCGTCGCCGTCGACGGACCCACCCTGTTCCTGCAGGGCACCATCCTGCTCGTCTCGATGGTCTCCGTGTTCACCTTCGCCGAACGGCGCCTCGACCCGGCCGCGCACGGCAACCGCGTGGACTCCTTCGCCGCGCAGGCCGGTGCGGTCCCCGGCAGCGACAGCGAGAAGGCGGCGGTCAAGGCCGGGTTCACCACGACCGAGGTCTTCCCGCTGGTCCTCTTCTCCGTGGCGGGCATGCTGGTCTTCCCGGCCGCCAACGACCTGCTGACCCTCTTCATCGCGCTCGAGGTCTTCTCCCTCCCGCTCTACCTCCTGTGCGCCGTCGCCCGCCGCAAGCGGCTGATGTCGCAGGAGGCCGCGGTGAAGTACTTCCTGCTCGGCGCCTTCTCCTCGGCGTTCCTGCTCTTCGGCATCGCACTGCTCTACGGCTACGCCGGCACCGTCTCGTACGCAGGCATCGCGAACGTCGTCGACGGCACCGTCCAGGAGATCGACCCCGCGCTCGCCTCCACCATGGGCAACGACGCGCTGCTGCTCATCGGCGCCGCGATGATCCTCATGGGGCTGCTCTTCAAGGTCGGCGCGGTCCCGTTCCACATGTGGACCCCGGACGTCTACCAGGGCGCGCCCACCCCGGTGACGGGCTTCATGGCCGCGGCCACGAAGGTCGCCGCGTTCGGCGCACTGCTGCGCCTGCTGTACGTGGTGCTGCCCGGCCTCACCTGGGATCTGCGTCCGGTCATGTGGGGCGTCGCGATCGTCACGATGCTGGGCGGGGCGATCGTCGCGATCACCCAGACCGACATCAAGCGGCTGCTGGCCTACTCCTCGATCGCGCACGCGGGCTTCATCCTCGCCGGTGTCATCGCGGCCAGCCCGGAGGGCGTCTCGTCCGTCCTCTTCTACCTGGGCGTGTACTCCTTCGTGACGGTCGGCGCATTCGCCGTCGTCACCCTGGTGCGCGACGCGGGCGGTGAGGCGACGCACCTGTCGAAGTGGGCCGGGCTCGGCCGGCGCTCCCCGCTGACGGCGGCCGTCTTCGCCGTGTTCCTGCTGTCCTTCGCCGGCATCCCGCTCACCTCGGGCTTCTCCGGCAAGTTCGCCGTCTTCAAGGCGGCGGCGGACGGCGGCGCGGGCGGACTGGTGGTGGTCGGTGTGATCTCGTCGGCCATCGCCGCGTTCTTCTACCTGCGGGTCATCGTCCTCATGTTCTTCAGCGAGCCGAAGGCGGACGGCCCCACGGTCGCCGTCCCGTCCCCGCTGACGATGACCACGATCGCGGTCGGTGTCGCGGTCACCCTGGTGCTGGGCCTGGCCCCGCAGTACTTCCTGGACCTGGCGAGCCAGGCGGGAGTGTTCGTGCGGTAACGCACAGCAGCACCACGACGACGCCGGACGGGCCCTGGAAGTCAAGCCCGTCCGGCGTTGTCGTACACGGCGCCTATGGTTGCTGTGGACGGTTGGACAGCGACACGGACGGTACGGACGGGCGGACGGGAACGATGAGTGTGACGACCGAGAGCGCCGCGCAGCAGACGCTGCACAGGGTGTTCGGGTACGAGGCGTTCCGCGGCGAGCAGGGCGCGGTGATCGAGCACGTGGTCGCCGGCGGTGACGCCGTGGTGCTCATGCCCACCGGCGGCGGCAAGTCCCTCTGCTACCAGATCCCCGCCCTGGTCAGGCCCGGCACCGGCATCGTGATCTCGCCGCTGATCGCCCTCATGCAGGACCAGGTGGACGCCCTGCGGGCGCTCGGTGTCCGCGCGGGTTTCATGAACTCCACGCAGGACTTCGACGAGCGCCGCTCGATGGAGGCCCAGTTCCTGGCGGGCGAGCTCGATCTGCTGTACCTGGCCCCCGAGCGGCTGCGCCTGGACTCCACCCTCTCCCTGCTGGCCCGCGGCGAGATCGCCGTCTTCGCCATCGACGAGGCGCACTGCGTCGCCCAGTGGGGCCACGACTTCCGCCCCGACTACCTGGCCCTGTCCGTCCTGGGGGAGCGCTGGCCCGATGTGCCGCGCATCGCGCTGACGGCCACCGCCACCGAAGCCACGCACGGGGAGATCACCCAGCGCCTGGGCATGTCCGAGGCGAAGCACTTCGTCGCCGGTTTCGACCGGCCCAACATCCAGTACCGCATCGTGGGCAAGTCCGACCCGAAGAAGCAGCTCCTCACCTTCCTCGAGGAGGAGCACGCGGGCGACGCCGGCATCGTCTACTGCCTGTCGCGCAATTCGACGGAGAAGACCGCCGAGTACCTCTGCCGCAACGGCATCGAGGCCGTCCCGTACCACGCGGGCCTGGACGCCGCGACGCGCGCCCGGCACCAGTCGCGCTTCCTGCGCGAGGAGGGCCTGGTCGTCGTCGCGACCATCGCCTTCGGCATGGGCATCGACAAGCCCGACGTACGCTTCGTCGCCCACCTCGACCTGCCGAAGTCCGTCGAGGGCTACTACCAGGAGACGGGCCGCGCGGGCCGTGACGGGGCACCGTCCACGGCCTGGATGGCGTACGGGCTCCAGGACGTCGTCCAGCAGCGCAAGCTGATCCAGGGCGGTGAGGGCGACGAGGCCTTCCGGCGCCGGGCCGCCTCGCACCTCGACTCGATGCTGGCGCTCTGCGAGACCGTCCAGTGCCGCCGCGCCCAGCTCCTGAAGTACTTCGGGCAGGAGCCCGGCGAGCAGACCTGCGGCAACTGCGACACCTGCCTCACCCCGCCCGAGACGTGGGACGGCACGGTGGTGGCGCAGAAGCTGCTGTCCACCGTGGTCCGGCTGAAGAGGGAACGCGGGCAGAAGTTCGGTGCCGGGCAGATCATCGACATCCTGCTGGGCCGCAAAACCGCGAAGATCATCCAGTTCGACCACGACCAGCTCTCGGTGTTCGGCATCGGCGAGGAGCTGGCCGAGGCGGAGTGGCGCGGCGTGGTGCGCCAGCTGCTGGCCCAGGGGCTGCTCGCGGTCGAGGGGGAGTACGGCACGCTGGTGCTGACCGAGGAGAGCGGTTCCGTGCTCGGCCGGGAGCGCGAGGTCATGCTGCGCAAGGAGCCGAAGAGGCCGACCTCCCGGTCCGGCGGCTCGGGAGAGCGCAAGGCCAAGTCGGCTGCGGCGGCGGCAGACCTCCCTGCGGAGGCCGTGCCGGTCTTCGAGGCACTGCGCGCCTGGCGCGGCGCCCAGGCCAAGGAGCTGGGAGTCCCGGCGTACGTGATCTTCCACGACGCGACGCTG
This sequence comes from Streptomyces clavifer, assembly GCF_036345975.1. Taxonomy (NCBI): domain Bacteria; kingdom Bacillati; phylum Actinomycetota; class Actinomycetes; order Kitasatosporales; family Streptomycetaceae; genus Streptomyces; species Streptomyces clavifer. The sequence goes on from NZ_CP107793.1 coordinate 4,406,991, forward strand.
CGCGAGATCGCCGCCCTGCGCCCCGGTTCCCTCGCGGAGCTGGGCGGGATCAGCGGCCTGGGCGAGAAGAAGCTGGCGACGTACGGCGACGGCGTGCTGGAGGTGCTGGCCGGGCTGGGAGACGCGACGCCGGGCCCGGACGGCGCGGACCCCGCCCCCGCCGTGCCGGAACCCGCTGCCCGGCCGGCCGTGGTCCCGCCGGGGCCGGAAGCCGCGCGCGCCGCCGAGCCGACGCGACCGGTGCGGGCCGCACGGGCGGAGCAGGACGCGGATGCGCACTTCGGCTGGGACGAGGAACCGCCCGAGTTCGAGTGAGCGCGCGTGAGCGCGCGACGGGCGGCGACGGGTCCGCTCCGGCGGCGCGGGGCGGTGGCGGATCCAGCGGATTCACCACGTGCACCCGGACGTCCTCCCCGGTGATCCGCTCCTGAAGCTCCAGCTCCGGCGCGGCCAGGACGGCTCCGGCCATCGCCTACTCCAGGCACCGGACCCGGCACAGGGGCCTGCCCCGTACGGGGTCCAGGGCGGGCAGCGGCAGCTCTTCGGGGAGCGTCGGCCGGTCGTTCACCGCGCGGGCACGATCCGTCCGGTGACCTCCCCGAGCTCCACCCGCGTCCCGTGCGGTCCGGGCGCCCACGCGGACAGCGTCACGGTGTCGCCGTCCTCCAGGAACGTCCGCTTGCCCTCGGGCAGGTCCAGCGGATCGCGGCCGTTCCAGGTGAGCTCGAGCAGGGAGCCGCGCTCGCCCGGCTCCGCGCCGCTGACGGTGCCGGAGCCGTACAGGTCGCCCGTGCGCAGCGAGGCGCCGTTCACCGTCATCTGCGCCAGCTGCTGGGCCGCCGTCCAGTACATGGAGGAGAACGGCGGTTCGGAGACCACCTGCCCGTTGATCGCGACCGAGATCCGGATGTCGAAGCCGCCGGGCTCCTCCTCGTCCGCGTCGTCCAGGTAGGGGAGCAGCCCGACGTCCCGGGCGGGCGGCGCCGTGCGGGCCGCGTCCAGGGCCTCCAGCGGGGTCACCCACGCCGACACGGAGGTCGCGAAGGACTTGCCGAGGAACGGGCCGAGCGGCACGTACTCCCAGGCCTGGATGTCCCGCGCCGACCAGTCGTTGAGCAGGCTCAGCCCGAACACGTGCTCGCGGAAGTCCCCGAGCGCGACCGGGGAGCCCTGCCGCGAAGGGACGCCGACGACGAAGCCGACCTCGGCCTCGATGTCCAGCTTCACCGAGGGGCCGAAGACGGGGACCGGGTCGGTGGGCGCCTTCCGCTGCCCGGACGGGCGCACCACCTCCGTGCCGGACACCACGACCGTGCCCGCACGCCCGTGGTAACCGATCGGCAGGTGCTTCCAGTTGGGGGTGAGCGCCGAGCCGTCCGGCCGGAAGATCCGGCCGACGTTGGTGGCGTGGTGCTCACTGGCGTAGAAGTCGACGTAGTCCGCCACCTCGTAGGGCAGGTGCATCGTCACCGCGTCGAGCGGGTGCAGCAGGGGCTCTATGTCCGGGCGGTGCGCAGGGACGGTCACCCACGCGGTGAGCGCGCGCCGCACGTCCCGCCAGGCGGTCCGGCCCGCCGCCAGGAGCGGCATCAGGCCGGGCTGCGCCAGCAGTCGGGCGTACGGCGATCCGAGCGCCTGCGCGGCGGCTCCGGCGTCCAGCACGTGGCCGCCGATGCGGACACCGACCCTGCGGTCGTCCGGGTGCTCGGGGGTGGAGAACACGCCGTACGGGAGGTGGTGCGGACCGAAGGGGTCGCCCTCGGCCAGATCGAGCGGGCTGCTCTGCTCGGGCATCTGTTGCTGCCTCGCTTTCCAGGTCGCTTGAGGGACACGTTACGTCGGCGACGCCACCCCGCGGCAGTGCCTCAAGCCTGCGTAATGCCCGGAAAGTCACCCCGTACTCCCCTTGCCCGGGCCCGTCACCCGGCCGTGCGCGGGATCCTCTTCTCCCAGGTCCGGTGGAAGACGATCTCGTCGCCGTCCTTGCACACGACCTCGTTGGACGTGATGAAGTCGTCCGCGTCCGCGCTCGTCTCCGAACGCGTCTCGACCCGTGCGTCCCAGGACATCTCCGGCCGGTGCAGCCGGATCGTCCAGTCCGAGCGGGCCCGTGCCGACAGCGGGTCGTCCTCCTGGACCGTGTAGGTCTCCACCGCGTCCTCGGTGAATTCGAGCCCGTCCGGGTAGACCCGCGTACCGCCGTAGCGCGGATCGACCTCCAGGCGCCATTCGCCCTTGGCGACGTCGCGGACCACCAGACGCTCCGGGCGCTGCTCGTCGAGCGTGACCGGGAAGACCACCCCGAGCGGTTCCGACTGCTCCGGTTCGCCGAAGGTGATCGCCGGGTCCTCCGTGTGCCGGCGCACCGGGAGTTCGACGAGGCTGCCGTCCGCGTCGAGCGTGAAGCCGTCCGAGCCGGCCTGCGGCCAGATCCACGGCCAGTACGAGGACGAGACGGCGAGCCTGATCCGGTGGCCGGGCGGGAAGGTGTGCCCGACGCCGTTCAGCTCGAACGCCACGTCCTCGGTCTCGCCGACGGGCCAGTCCTCCGACCGGTCCCGCCCGTGCCGGGCCGACAGGTTGAGCACTCCCCGGGTCACCAGGGTCGAGGCGCCGTCCGGGGCCACGTCGCACAGCCGGGCGATCGCCTGGCCGCGCGGTACGTCCATCCGGACGCGCAGCTTCACCCGGGGCCTGCCGAGGATCTCGATGGGGGCCTCGGCGACGGGGAACTCGAAGCACACCGACTTGGCGTCCTCGTCGCGCTGGTCGGGCGGCAGGTCGGCGTCGTTGCCGAACGGGAAGAAGCGGCCCGCGTCCAGCCCCGTCTGCTGCGGCGAGCGGACGATCTGCGGACCCCCCTGGAGGGCGTACGCCACCGGTGCGACGTTCTCCGACGGCCACCGCGCGTCGCCGACCCAGCGGCCGGGCAGCGTCTCGTAGACCGTGGCGGGGCGGTGTGAGCCGCTGATCCAGGACCGCAGCAGGGGCTCGTTCATCACCCCGGTGTCCTCGTCCTTGAGGTGCTGGTCCCACCAGCGCAGCGTCTCCTGGAGGAAACCGATCGCGGGCCCCGGCGGCAGCCCCCGGTCCGGGTACTGGTGCGACCAGGGCCCGATCAGCCCACGCACCTTCCCGGGGTCCAGGTGCTCGACGAGCCGCAGGACGGTGTCGCGGTACGGGTCGTGCCAGCCGCCGACGGCCAGGACGCTCGCCTCGATGGCGCCGTAGTCCTCGCACACGCTGCCGTGCTTCCAGTAGTCGTCACGGGTCTGGTGCGACAGCCAGGTGTGGATGAACGGATCGACCGCTTCAAGCCGCCTCAGCCACATGTCCTTCCAGTCGTCGCCGACGTCGGCCGGGTCCGGGGGGCGGGAGACGAAGGCCAGCATGGTGGCCGCCCAGGCGTGCATGTCGACGGCGAGGACGGAGCCGCCCATGTAGTGGACGTCGTTGTCGTAGCGGTCGTCCGCCGAGCAGACGGTGACGACCGCCTTCAGCGGCTCCGGGGCCAGAGCGGCGATCTGGAGCGAGTTGAAGCCGCCCCACGAGATGCCGAACATGCCGACCCGGCCCGTGCACCACTCCTGCCGGGCGAGCCAGTGCACCACGGCGACGCCGTCCGCGAGCTCCGTCGCGTCGTACTCGTCGCCCGGCATGCCCTCGCTGTTGCCGTGCCCGCGCACGTCGACCCGCACGGAGGCGTAGCCGTGGCCCGCGTACCAGGGGTGGCGCTGCCAGTCGCGCGGCGCCGTCCAGTCGCTCAGCCGGTAGGGCAGGTACTCCAGCAGCGCGGGCACCGGCTCGTCCGTGACCGGCCGCCAGATCCGGGCGTACAGCTGGGTGCCGTCCGACAAGGGGATGTAGAGGTCCTCGTGGGTCGTCTCGTACGGGAATTCGGTGCGGATCTGCATGGCATACCTCAGTGGACGGGGTGCATGGTGCGCTTCAGCCAGGGAGCGGCGGCGATGACGGCCACACCGGCGGCCACCGCGATTGCGCCATTGACACCGAAGTAGGCGGGGTTGGAGACCTCGCCGTACAGCTTCACGATCTGTGCCTGGATCCCGTTGGCGAGGGCCAGGGACAGGAACCACAGGGCCATCGTCTGGCTGGCGAAGGCCTTGGGGGCGAGCTTCGTGGTGGCGGACATGCCGGAGGTCTCCAGGAGGACGTCTCCGAGCCCGAGGAGCAGGTAGGAGCCGACGATCCACCACGCGGCCATCCGGTAGGTGTCGTCGGCGTGTCCGGAGGTCGGCAGGACCATCAGGAGGAAGGACAGGCCGCCGAGGATCACCCCGATCGCGATCTTGTTCGAGGCGTGCGGCTGGCGTGGCCCCATCCGGGCCCACACGGTGGCCACGACGGGCGCCAGCGCGACCTCGAAGGCGCCCAGCGCGGAGGCGTACCAGCTCGCCGGGAAGTGGAAGCCGAAGATCTCCGTACGGGCGTTGGTCGAGGCGAGCAGCATCATCGTCGAGTACGCCTGGAAGAGGATGAAGTTGAAGACGACGGACGCGAGGAACAGCACGACGTACGGCCGCAGCCGGCCGCGTTCCTCCGCGGTCACCCGGGGGCTCCGGAACATGACCACGAAGTACACGACGGGTGCGATCACCGACACCAGGGTGAGCACGTCGACGAAGCGGTCCATGGTGAGCCACCCGGCCAGCGTCAGGGCCGTCGCCACGAGGGCGGTCACGACGACGCCCGCCGTGATCCGCAGCACCGCCCGGCGCATCGGGCCGGGCGCCAGGGCGTACTCGGCGCCGTGCTTTCGCCCGGCCAGGTGACGCCTCCCCAGTACGTACTGGATCAGACCGAGCGTCATGCCGACCGCGGCGGCCGAGAAGCCCCAGTGCCAGCTCGCGTGCTCGCCGAGCCAGCCGGTGACCAGCGGACCGGCGAAGGCGCCGATGTTGATGCCCATGTAGTAGAGCGCGAACCCGGCGTCCCGGCGCTCGTCCTCGGTGCCGTAGAGCTTGCCGACCATGGAGGCCACATTGGGCTTGAGCAGACCCGTTCCGGCGCTGATCAGGCCGAGGCCCACCCAGGTCATCGTGGCCGTCGGCACGGCCATCGCGTAGTGGCCGCAGGCGATGAGGACGCCGCCGTACAGGACGGCGCGGTAGGAGCCGAGGATCCGGTCGGCCAGCCAGCCGCCCGCCACGGAGACCAGGTAGACGAGGGTGCCGTACGCGGCGGACACGGAGGCGGCGGTGCCCGGGTCCATCCCCATGCCGCCGTTCGCGACGGTGTCGGCGAAGAAGAGGACCAGGATGGCCTGCATCCCGAGGAACGAGAACCGCTCCCAGACCTCCAGGCCGGACAGGGTCATCAGGCCCCGTGGCTGGCCGAAGAAGGCATGGTCGTCACCGGGAGGCGGGCTGGCCGGCTCGGTACCGGTCGTGGTGTGGGACAAAGCGGCAACTCCTGATCGTATGAGCTGATCCCGAACATACCGGCGGTGGCGGGAAGGCGCCCACGGTGATCCAAAGGCGACCGGATACGCTGACTTGAGTGAGGACACCGACACATCGACATTCCGTGTGATCGTCAGCAGACAGGAGATCCCCTCGTGACCGTCGTCGGGCCGTTCGGACTGCGCGTGCGGGACCAGGCGCTTGAGGCCGATGTCCAGGCCGGCTTGGCCGCTGTCGAGGCGGGGCTGCTGGACGCCACGAAGAGCGAGGTCCCGTTCATCACGGAGGCCGCCCAGCACCTCGTCAGCGCGGGCGGCAAGCGGTTCCGGCCGCTGCTGGTAATGCTGGCGTCCCAGTTCGGTGACCCGGACGCGCCGGGAGTCGTCCCCGCGGCCGTCGTCGTCGAGCTGACCCACCTGGCCACGCTGTACCACGACGACGTGATGGACGAGGCGGACGTACGCCGCGGGGTGGAGAGCGCGAACACCCGCTGGGGCAACTCCGTCGCCGTCCTGACGGGTGACTTCCTCTTCGCCCGCGCCTCGCACATCCTGGCCGACCTCGGCCCCGAGGCTGTACGCATCCAGGCCGAGGCGTTCGAGCGACTGGTCACCGGCCAGATCCTGGAGACCGCGGGCCCGCGCGACGGCCGCGACCCGGTCGACCACTACATGGACGTGCTCGGCGGCAAGACCGGTTCGCTGGTCGCCGTGTCCGGGCGCTTCGGCGCCCTGATGGCGGGCGCCGACGAATCCGTCGTCGACATCCTCACCCAGTACGGCGAGCGGCTCGGCATCGCCTTCCAGCTCGCCGACGACGTGCTCGACATCGCCTCCGACTCCCACGAGTCCGGCAAGACGCCCGGCACGGACCTGCGCGAGGGCATCCCCACCCTTCCGGTCCTCCGCCTCCGCGCACGGGCGGAGGCCGAAGGCAGACCGGACGACCTGGAGCTCGTCGAGCTCCTCGACGGCGACCTCAGCGACGACGACCGGCTCGCGGAGGCGCTGCGCAGGCTGCGCGCCCACCCGGCGCTGGAGCAGGCGCGGCGGGACACCATCCGCTACGCGCAGGAGGCGCGGGCGACGCTGGCACCGCTGCCCGAGTGCTACGCGAAGGCCGCGCTCGAAGAGCTGTGCGACGCCGTGGTGCACCGCGCGGGCTGACGCCCGACCGGCCGCGCGGGCCCCCGCCCGTTCGGCCGACCCCTACTGGATGGCCGATTTCCTGCCCCTCCGTGTCATACCGGAGGGGTAGGCACAGTTGATCCCGCGGGCTGACGCCTGAAGCCGTTCGATTTGGTCAGATGGAGAACAACCACTCCTGACCACATCGGGTGAGAATGGCGGCGGGGAGTGGACGAGTGCAACGGGATGGCAGCCGCCGACCACGGAGGTAGGGCACACATGGCACCGAACGACAGCGCGGAGACCACCGGCGAGGCCACGGGCACTGTCGTGGTCCGGCGCAAGGCAGCGCGCTACATCGTCCCCGTCGCGGTGGCGGGAGTGGCGGCGGCGACGATCGGACTCGTCCCGGCACTCGCCGACTCCGGCGACCCCCAGCTGCCGAAGATCACGGCGCAGGAACTCATCGAGAGGATCGCCGCGTCGGACGAGCAGCAGCTCTCCGGCACGGTGAAGATCAGCACCGACCTCGGCATCCCGTCCTTCGGCGGGCTCACCGACTCCTTCCTGCCGGGCGCCGGCGCGGCCGACAGCACGTCGAGCGCCGCTCCCGACACCAAGCTGATGGAGCTCGCCTCCGGTACGCACACGCTCCGCGTAGCGGCCGACGGCCCCGACAAGCAGCGCCTGTCCATCCTCGGCGAAGGCTCCGAGTACAGCCTGATCCACAACGCGGGCGAGGTCTGGGCGTACGACAGCGCGAGCAACGAGGCGTACCACGCGCAGTCCGGCCAGGCCGGGCCCAAGGGCGGGAAGGCCGAGGAGCGCACGGCGCCGGAGGGGGTGCCGACCACGCCGAAGGAGCTGGCCGAGGAGGCCCTCGCCGCGGTGGGCGACACCACGTCCGTCACCGTCGACGGCACGGCGCAGGTGGCCGGCCGCGACGCGTACCAGCTGCTGATCAAGCCCAAGCAGTCCGGTTCCACGATCCGTTCGATCCGGGTCGCGGTGGACGCCCGGAACGGCGTGCCGCTCAAGTTCACCCTGGCCCCGAGCAGCGGTGGCAAGGCCGCGATCGACGCCGGATTCACCAAGGTCGACTTCTCGAAGCCCGACGCGTCCTCGTTCTCCTTCACCCCGCCCAAGGGCGCGAAGGTGACCGAGGCCGAGGAGCTGAAGGCCGGGGCGGAGAAGGACGGTGCGGCGGACAAGGCCCACGAGGACCTGTCCGCGCTGGAGGACTTCCGGGGCCTCAACGTCATCGGCGAGGGCTGGAGCGCGGTCGCCGAGATCGACATCCCCGGTGGCTCCGGGCTCCCCGCGGGGGGCTCCGGCGATGTGCCCGCCCAGGCCCAGCAGTTCCTGGACGCCCTCGGTGACAAGGTCACCGGCGACTTCGGCTCGGGCACGGTCTTCAAGACCCGCCTGGTCAACGCGCTGATGACGGACGACGGCAAGGTCTACATCGGCGCGGTCACCAAGGACGCGCTGGTGAAGGCCGCCGACACCGCCAAGTAGTACACGCCGTACGCCACCGCCCCGCCGTACCCTCCGTACGGCGGGGCGGTGCGTACACGGCGGGAAGAGGACGAGAGCCCATGACCGACACGGCGGCCGGGACACGGGTGGCGGGGCCCGGCGGGGAGACGGCCGCGGCCGTGATCGAGACCCGCGGCCTCACCAAGCGCTACCGCGGCGGCCGGCCGGCCGTCGACGGGCTCGACCTGCGCGTCCCCGGCGGCAGCGTCTTCGGCTTCCTCGGCCCCAACGGCTCCGGCAAGACCACCACCATCCGGATGCTCCTGGGCCTCATCGACCCGAGCGCCGGCACCGCGCGCGTCCTCGGGAGCCCCATGCCGGCCGCCGCCCGCACGGTCCTCCCGCACGTCGGCGCGCTGATCGAAGGCCCCGCCCCCTACGGGTTCCTGACCGGCCGGGACAACCTGGTGCGCTACGACTCCGCGGACGCGGCGGCCGATCCGCGCACCCGCCGCGCACGCGTCGACCGCGCCCTGGAGCGGGTCGGCCTCGCGGCCGCCGCGGGCAAGAAGGCCAAGGCGTACTCGCTCGGCATGAAACAGCGCCTCGGACTCGCCGCCGCGCTCCTCCAGCCGCGCAGACTGCTCGTCCTGGACGAGCCGACCAACGGTCTCGACCCGCAGGGCATGCGCGAGATCCGCTCCCTGATCCGCGAGCTGGCGGCCGAGGGAACGACCGTCTTCCTCTCCTCCCACCTGCTCGACGAGATCGAACAGGTCTGCACCCACGCCGCGGTGATGGCACGCGGCCGGCTCCTCGTCCAGGGCCCGGTCGCCGATCTCGCCGCGGGGGCGCGCGGCCGGCTCGCCGTCACCACCCCCGACCCGGGCGCCGCCGCCCGCATCCTCGGGGAGCACGGAGCGACCGGCCTCCTGACCGACGGGGACCGGGTGAGAGCCGACGCGCCGCCCGGCGGCGTGGAACTCGCCGACCTCAACGCGGCCCTGGTGCGCGGTGGCGTCCGCGTACGGTCCTTCGGCGTCGAACGGGCCTCGCTGGAGGACGCCTTCGTCGCACTCACCGGAGAGGGATTCGATGTCGCAGGCTGAGTCCGTCGCGGCGGCACCCCGCGTGCCACGCCGCGCCTTGTGGACCCTTGGGATCCTCCGCTCCGAACTGACCATGACCCTTCGCAGGGGGCGCACCCTGGCCCTGCTGGGGGTGCTGGCCGCCGTCCCCGTACTCGTCGGGATCGCGGTGCGGATCGAGACGGGCGACGGCTCAGGGCCGGGCGGGGGAGGCGGCCCCGCGTTCCTCGCCCAGATCACCAACAACGGGCTCTTCCTGGTCTTCGCCGCACTCTCCGTGACGCTCCCCGTCTTCCTCCCGATGGCGGTCGGCGTCGTCGCGGGCGACTCCGTCGCCGGTGAGGCGAGTGGGGGCACCCTGCGCTACCTGCTGGTCGCCCCCGCGGGCCGCACCCGGCTCCTGGTGGCGAAGTACGCGTCCGTGCTGGTGTTCTGCCTCGTGGCGACGCTGGTCGTGGCGGTCTCGGCGCTCGCGGTGGGGGCGGCGCTCTTCCCCGTCGGCGAGGTCACCACGATCTCGGGGACCCGGATCGGCTTCGGTGAGGGACTCCTGCGGGCCGGACTGATCGCGGTGGTGGTGGCGGCGTCCCTGACCGGGTTCGCGGCCCTGGGACTGTTCGTCTCGACGCTCACCGACAGCGGGATCGCGGCGATGGCGGCCACGGTCGGCGTGCTGATCACCGTGCAGATCCTGGACACGATGCCGCAGCTGGAGGGGATCCACCCGTATCTCTTCCCGCACTACTGGCTGTCCTTCACGGACCTGCTGCGCGACCCGGTCCGCTGGGACGAGATCGTCGGTAACCTCGGTCTGCAGGCGGTGTACGCGGCGGTGTTCGGCTCTGCGGCCTGGGCACGGTTCACGACGAGGGACATCACCGTCTGAGCCCTGCGGGACGGACTCGTCAGGGACCGTCCGTGCCGTCGGCCGGTCGAGCCGTCCCCCGATCGGCTCGTCGCGGCACGAACGGCACGAACGGTGTACAGCACGGAACGTCACGACACGGTACGTTCCGTTTCTGCCTGGTCATTGTTCGACTTCTGGCGACGGGCTGTCAATAAGCCGCGGCCTGAATCCCCCTATGCTCACCGAATGATCACATCGCCGAGTTCCCTGCGCCGCAGCGAGCGATCACGGCGGGCGACGCTGGACGCCGCCCTGGAGTTGTGCACGGAGAAGGGGTACGGCCGGGTCACCGTCGAAGCCATCGCGGCGCGCGCCGGCGTGAGCAAGAAGACGATCTACCGCTGGTGGCCGTCAAAGGGCGCGGTGCTGCTGGAGGCTTTCACGGAGGCGCTCGTCGGTGCCACACCGTTCGTCGACACCGGCGACATCGCGGCCGACCTGCGGACGCACATCAACGGCGCGGTGCGGTTGATGTCCACGGCGCCCTACGGCCCGGCCTACGCCGGGATCCTCTCCGAGATGCACCACGACGACGACCTCGCGGCGGCCGTCAGGGACCAGCTGGTCGGCCCGCGCGTCGAAGGTGCGGTGGCGCGCCTCCGCGGCGCGCAGGAGCAGGGGCAGATTCCGGAAACCGCCGATCTCCCGCTGGCGGTGGAGATGCTCTACGGGCCCGTCTACTACCGCCACGTGCTGCGCAAGCCCGCCCAGGACGAGGCGACGGTCGCCTCCCTGGTGGCCCACGTCCTGCGGTCGCTGGGCGCCGGGGAGTAGCCGGCCGGCGTCTCCCCGGGCGGCGTCAGCTGAAGAAGGCCGCGGCCCGGGACACCGCCGCGCTGTCGGACAGGACGTCACCGGGCTTGCTGCCGTTGCCCAGCAGCACCCCGCCCCACCGCATCCGCAGGTACTGCGCGGAGGCCCGCAGCGTGCCCGCCAGGGGCTCGGCGACCGCCGGATCGTCGTCCGCGAGCGCCGTGACGCCCCACAGGGTCTTCCCGGCCATCCGCTGCTCGAAGTCGATGCCGGGTGCCTCCAGCCATCCCGACCAGTGGTCCAGGTAGCGCTTGGTGGAGGTGGACACCGCGTACCAGTACAGCGGCGAGGCGATGACGACGTCGGTCGCTGCCAGCGTCGCCTCCAGCAGGGTCGCGGCGGGGCCCTCGGGGGCCGGATGGCCACCGTCCGCGTGCCGCAGATCCTCGAAGTCGGGCAGTGGAAGGTCCCGCAGGTGCAGCCACCGCTGCCGCGACCCTGCCGGGAGCTGTTCGGCGGCGAGCCGGGCGAGCGCTTCGGTGTTGCCGTCGGCGCGGCTGCTGCCGAGCAGGAAGAGGAAGCTGCGCGTGGCCATGAGGTGATCTCCCCAGTTAGCTGCATGCGAATGTAACCAGCGTTCGCATTATATGCACACGCATTGAATCGGGGGCGGTGGTTTCAGCCGAACAGCCGCTCCAGCACGAGGGCGACGCCGTCGTCCTCGTTGGACAGCGTCACCTCGTCCGCCGCGGCCCGCAGCTCCGCGTGGGCGTTGGCCATGGCCACCCGGTGGCCCGAACGCCGGAACATCGGCAGGTCGTTGGGCATGTCGCCGAACGCCACCGCGTCCGCCGGGTCGCAGTCGAGCAGCGCGGCGGCCAGGGCGAATCCGGTGCCCTTGTCCACGCCGTGCGGCGCCAGCTCGACCGTGCCGGGCCCCGCCATCGTGACGCCGGCCAGGTCGCCCACGGCCCCGCGCGCGGCGGCGGCCAGTTCGTCGTCCGTCAGCTCCGGGTGGCGCACCAGGACCTTGATGATCGGTGCCGCCCACAGCTCCTCGCGGCGGCCGGTCCGCTGCGCGGGGAGCGAGGGGTGCGGCATCAGGTAGCCCGGCTCGATCAGGGTCCGTCCCTCGGGACCGTCCTGGTCCACCGCGGCGAACACCTGGCCGACCTCCGCCTCGATCTTGCCGAGCGCCGCGTCGGCCAGCGTGCGGTCGAGCGTCACCGAGCTCAGCATGCGGGCCGACCCGGCGTCGTACACCTGGGTTCCCTGGCCGCAGACCACCGGGCCCTCGTAGCGGAGGTCGGCGAGCAGCGCGCGTATGCCGGGAACCGCCCGGCCCGTGACGATCAGGTGCCGCGCGCCGGCCGAGGCGGCGCGGGCGAGGGCGGCGCGGGAGCGGGGGCTCACGGTGTCGTCGGAACGCAACAGGGTCCCGTCGAGGTCCGTGGCGACGAGGGAATATGCGGGTGGCGTCGGCATGGGGCAAGCCTAGGGAGATCGGCCTCCAGCCGTACGCCGCTGACCTGCGCGGACGGTCAGCCCTCTCAGTGGACGCAGAATTCGTTGCTCTCCGGGTCCAGGAGGATCTGCCACGAACCGCCCGGCACCTCCACGGTGCGCAGCACGCCCGCCCCCAGCCTCGCGAGCCGGGCCACCTCGGCGTCGCGCTGCCCGGGGGCCGTGTGCACGTCCAGGTGGAGGCGGTTCTTCACCGTCTTCGGCTCCGGCACCCGCTGGAAGAGCAGGCGCCGTCCGAGGCCCGTCCCGCTCTTCTGCTCGTACGGGTCGTCAGGATGCCGCACCGCCGCGAGATCTCGCCAGGCGCGGCGTCCGTGGGACTCGACCGTGGCCGACTCGGGCGCGGCCCCGGAGCGGAGCACCTCCTCGATCAGGGCGCTGTTGTCCTCGATCAGGTAGCCGAGGGCCTCGGCCCAGAAGTCGGCCTGGGCGTGCGGGTCGTTGGCATCGATGACGAGCTTCCAGTGCAGGGTCATGGACACCGTTCATAGCGGCTGTACGGCATCCGTGGCAACGGGCGCGCCCGGCGTCAGCGGGGCGCGTCCGGCCTTCCCTGTCCGGTCCGGCCCGGCCGGAAGGCCCCGGGCCGGTGGGCAGGACCCGCAGACGTGCGTGTCGAGGGCGGCCAGCAGCTCCTGGGCGGACCGGCGCACCGACGGGTCGCCGTCCCCGGTCAGCCGCTCGGCCGTCGCCCGTCCGGCCAGGACCGCCCGGTGGGCGTCCCGTGTCCACTCCGGGTGGTGCGCGTGCCCGTGGGAGAGGATCGTCCGCAGCAGGCCGAGCACGCCGACGCGGTCCTTCACCGTCCGCACGGCGGCCAGCTCCCACAGGAACGGCACCGTGGCCACCGTGGAGTCGAACACCGTCATGGCGCCGATCCACCGGCCCAGGTCGCTCAGCGCGTCCTCGGCGGACTCACTGTCACCCCAGGCTATTCGCGACAGCATGCCGGGGACCTGGGACGCGGAACCATGGGCATGGCGCAGCTCATGCCACGGAACGTGCCTCATGTCCGCCAGAACGGTCCCCATCCGGGGCACTCAATCAGCCTTTGCGTGTGCCGTCCACCATGCATGCCTCACCCATCCGGTCGGCCGCCCGCGCTCCGGACGCCCACGCGGCGCGGAGGTGTCGTCCGTCCGGTCCGGCGAGGCCGGAGGGCGCCGGTCAGGGCGCCGGGGTCCGCTCCGTGGCCGTCGTGCCGGTGCCCGGTGAGGCTTCGGTGCCGGTCCTCGTGGAGGGTGCGGCTCCGGTGCCGGCCGTCGTGTCCGGTGCCGGAGCCGTGTCGACGGGCGCCCCGGCCTCCGCGGCCGGCACGGCGAGGCGCAGTGCCCGGGCCCGTGTCCGCCGTGCGGTCCGCAGCGCGTCCCAGGTCAGCATCATGAGTGCCGCCCAAACGAGGGCGAAGCCCGCCCACCGCTCGGGCGGCATGGCCTCGTCGAAGTACAGGATGCCGAGCCCGAACTGGAAGACCGGCGCCAGGTACTGCAGCAGGCCCAGGAGGGACAGCGGGACCCGGATCGCCGCCGCACCGAAGCAGACGAGCGGGATCGCGGTGACGAGGCCCGTCGCGGCGAGCAGGAGGCCGTGCCCCGCACCCCCCGAGAGGAAGGTCGAGTCGCCGCGCGCGCCGAGCCACAGCAGGAAGCCGAGCGCGGGCGGGAACAGGACGGCGGTCTCGGCGGCCAGGGACTCCAGGCCGCCCATGCCGACCTTCTTCTTCACCAGGCCGTACGTCGCGAACGAGAACGCCAGCACCAGTGAGATCCACGGCGGCTGCCCGTACCCGATCGCCAGCACGAGCACCGCGGCGAAGCCTGTCGCCACCGCGGTCCACTGCGCGGGCCGCAGCCGCTCACCGAGCAGCAGGACGCCCATGGCGATGGTGACCAGCGGATTGATGAAGTAGCCGAGTGACGCCTCGACGACATGGCCGTTGTTGACGGACCAGATGTAGAGGCCCCAGTTGACCGAGATGACGGCCGAGGCGATCGCGATCAGTCCGAGCTTCCGGGGCTGGCCGACCAGCTCGCGTATCCAGGCCCAGCGGCGCAGGAACAGCAGGGCGACCCCCACGACGGCCAGCGACCAGACCATCCGGTGGGCGAGGATCTCCACCGCGCCGGACGGCTCGAGCAGTGGCCAGAAGAGGGGCACCAGGCCCCACATCCCGTACGCGCCGACTCCGTACAGCAGGCCGGCCCGCTGGTCGTTCTCTTGCTTCACGGGCCCTCCCGGCACGCTGTGCCGGCGAGCGGCCGACCGCACGACGGTAGCGCCGGAAGGGCCTCCGTGTCATAGCCGTCTCACGGAGACGGTCGTGACAGGGTCGGCTTGCGTCACACCGTGGCCACCGCGGCGGCCACCGTCTCGGCCAGCGGTGTCGTCGGCCGGCCGGTCAGGCGGGCCAGGTCGCCGCTCGTACCCGCCAGCAGCCCGCGCCCGATCGCCTCGTCGACGTCGACGAGGATCGCGGCGAAGCCCTCGGGCACGCCCGCGCCCACCAGGATCTCCTGGTGTGCGGCGGCCGGGACCTCGGTGTACGTGATCTCCTTGCCGGTGGCGGCGGAGACCGTGGCGGCGTACTCGGCCAGCGACCAGGCGACGTCACCGCTCAGCTCGTACGCGGCGCCGAGGTGGCCCTCGCCGGTCAGCACGGCGGCAGCGGCGGCGGCGTAGTCGGCCCGGGTGGCGGAGGCGACGCGACCGTCGCCCGCGTTGCCGACGACGGTCCCGTGCTCCAGGACGGGGGCCAGGTTCGCCGTGTAGTTCTCGGTGTACCAGCCGTTGCGCAGGAAGGTGTACGGCAGTCCCGATTCGAGGATCAGCTGCTCGGTCACCCGGTGCTCCGCGGCCAGCTGGAAGTCCGCTGCCGGTCCGCCCAGCACGCTCGTGTAGGCGAGCTGCGCGACGCCCGCGGCCTTGGCGGCGTCGATCACCGCGGTGTGCTGCGGGACCCGCTTGCCGACCTCGCTGCCGGAGATCAGCAGGACGCGGTCACCCGCCTCGAAGGCCCCGGCGAGGGTCTCCGGACGGTCGTAGTCGGCGATACGGATCTCGACGCCCCGGGCGGCGAGGCCGGCGGCCTTCTCCTCGCTGCGGACGACTGCGGCGATCCGGTCGGCCGGGACCGTGTCGAGCAGCTGCTCGACGACGAGACGGCCGAGCTCGCCGGTGGCTCCGGTGACAACGATGCTCATGGGGTGCTCCTTCTGGGACGCGCTGTTCCTCGTACGGACTGTTCACTCACTGTAGGACGGGCACTAACCAAACGAAAGTACCCACTTTGAAGTAAGGTACTGGCATGAGCGTAAGTGCCGAGCGGACTCCGAGCGTGAACCAGCCCATGTGCCCCTCCCGGCTGGTTCTGGAACACGTCACCAGCCGATGGGGGGTCCTGGTGCTGGCGGCGCTGCTGGAGCGCTCGTACCGCTTCAGCGAGCTGCGCCGCACGATCGGCGGCGTCAGCGAGAAGATGCTGGCCCAGACCCTGCAGACCCTGGAGCGGGACGGCTTCGTGCACCGGGACGCGAAGCCCGTGATCCCGCCGAGGGTGGACTACTCGCTCACCCCGCTCGGCAGGGAGGCCGCCGACCAGGTCTGGGGCCTGGCCCGCTGGACCGAGCGGCGCGTGGACGCCGTGCACGCGGCGCGCGAGGCGTACGACGAGGCCCGGAGCTGACTGGTCGGGTCGGCTCCGGGCCTCGTCGTACGTGTTCCGGGCCTCCGCGGCCCCGGGTGGCGGCCGGTCAGCCGACCACGGTCCAGGTGTCGTTGCCGGCGAGGAGGGTGCTCAGGTCGCCCTTGCCGTGCTGCTCGACGGCGGTGTCCAGCTGGTCGGACATCAGGCTGTCGTAGACAGGGCGCTCCACACTGCGCAGGACCCCGATGGGGGTGTGGTGCAGCGTGTCCGGGTCGGCGAGGCGTGAGAGGGCGAAGGCGGTCGTGGGGCTGGGGTTGTGGGCGTCGTGGACGAGGATCCGCGACTGGTTCTCCTCGGTCACCGCGACGACGTGCAGATCACCCGTGACCGGGTCCCGGACGACGCCCTTGGACCCCTCCGCCCCGAAGCGGATGGGCTGGCCGTGTTCGAGGCGGATGACCGCCTCCTCGGCCTTCTCCTTGTCCTTGAGGGCGTCGAAGGCGCCGTCGTTGAAGATGTTGCAGTTCTGGTAGATCTCGACGAGTGCGGTCCCGGGGTGGTCGGCGGCCGCCCGCAGCACCCCGGTGAGGTGCTTGCGGTCGGAGTCCACGGTGCGGGCCACGAAGGACGCCTCGGCGCCGAGGGCCAGGGAGACCGGGTTGAAGGGGGCGTCGAGCGAACCCATCGGGGTCGACTTGGTGATCTTCCCGACCTCCGACGTGGGGCTGTACTGCCCCTTCGTCAGACCGTAGATGCGGTTGTTGAAGAGGAGGATCTTGAGGTTGACGTTGCGGCGCAGGGCGTGGATCAGGTGGTTCCCGCCGATGGAGAGCGCGTCGCCGTCGCCGGTGACGACCCACACGGACAGGTCGCGGCGGGAGGTCGCGAGCCCTGTCGCGATGGAGGGGGCGCGGCCGTGGATGGAGTGCATCCCGTAGGTGTTCATGTAGTACGGGAAGCGGGACGAGCAGCCGATGCCGGAGACGAACGCGATGTTCTCCTTCGCCAGCCCGAGCTCGGGCATGAAGCCCTGCACCGCCGCGAGGACCGCGTAGTCACCGCAACCGGGGCACCAGCGCACCTCCTGGTCGGACTTGAAGTCCTTCATGGACTGCTTGCCCTCGGCCCTGGGGACCAGGTGGAGGAGTTCGTTGGTGTCAGGCATCGATGGCCTCCCTGAGGACGGTGGCGAGCTGCTCGGCCTTGAAGGGCATTCCGTTGACCTGGTTGTAGCTCTGCACGTCGACGAGGTACCTGGCCCGCAGGAGCATCGCGAGCTGTCCGAGGTTCATCTCGGGCACGACGACCCTGTCGTAGCGCTTCAGCACGTCGCCGAGGTTCTTCGGGAACGGATTGAGATGGCGCAGGTGCGCCTGCGCGATCGTCTCGCCGGACGCCCGCAGACGGCGGACCGCCGCGGTGATCGGCCCGTACGTCGAGCCCCAGCCCAGGACGAGCGTCGTCGCGCCCGCCGGGTCGTCGACCTCGAGGTCGGGGACCACGACGCCGTCGATCTTCGCCTGGCGGGTACGGACCATGAAGTCGTGGTTGGCCGGATCGTAGGAGATGTTGCCCGTGCCGTCCTGCTTCTCGATCCCCCCGATCCGGTGCTCCAGGCCGGGTGTGCCCGGCACGGCCCAGGGGCGGGCCAGCGTCTCCGGGTCACGCTTGTACGGCCAGAACACCTGGGTGCCGTCGGCGAGTTCGTGATTCGGGCCGGTCGCGAACCGCGTCCGCAGGTCCGGCAGGCTGTCGGCCTCCGGGATCCGCCACGGCTCCGAGCCGTTCGCCAGGTACCCGTCCGACAGCAGGAACACCGGCGTCCGGTACGTCAGGGCGATACGCGCCGCGTCCAGCGCGGCGTCGAAGCAGTCGGCCGGGGTCCTGGGCGCGACGATCGGGACCGGTGCCTCGCCGTTGCGGCCGTACATGGCCTGTAGCAGGTCGGCCTGCTCGGTCTTGGTGGGCAGCCCCGTGGAGGGCCCGCCCCGCTGGATGTCGATGATCAGCAGCGGCAGCTCCAGGGAGACGGCGAGCCCGATCGTCTCCGACTTCAGCGCCACCCCCGGGCCCGACGTCGTCGTCACCGCGAGGGAACCGCCGAACGCGGCGCCCAGCGCGGCCCCGATCCCCGCGATCTCGTCCTCCGCCTGGAACGTCCGCACACCGAAGTTCTTGTGACGGGACAGCTCATGCAGGATGTCGGACGCCGGGGTGATCGGATAAGAACCGAGATAGAGCGGGAGATCCGCCTGCCGGCCGGCCGCGATCAGCCCGTACGACAGTGCGAGATTCCCGGAGATATTGCGGTACGTACCCGTCGGGAACGCCTGGGACGCGGGGGCCACTTCGTAGGAGACCGCGAAGTCCTCGGTCGTCTCCCCGAAATTCCAGCCCGCCCGGAAAGCAGCCACATTCGCCTCGGCGATCACCGGCTTCTTCGCGAACTTGGACCGGAGGAACTTCTCCGTACCCTCCGTCGGCCGGTTGTACATCCACGACAACAGCCCGAGCGCGAACATGTTCTTCGACCGTTCGGCCTCCTTGCGGGAAAGACCGAACTCCTTCAATGCCTCGATCGTCAACGTCGTCAACGGCACGGGATGCACGTTGTACGCATCGAGCGACCCGTCCTCCAAAGGAGACGTCTCATATCCGACTTTCGCCATCGGGCGCTTCGTGAACTCGTCGGTGTTCACGATGATGTCGGCCCCGCGCGGCACATCCGCGATATTCGCCTTCAGGGCGGCGGGATTCATTGCGACCAGCACGTTCGGTGCGTCGCCCGGCGTCAGGATGTCGTGGTCCGCGAAATGCAGCTGGAACGACGACACGCCCGGCAGGGTCCCGGCGGGCGCCCGGATCTCGGCCGGGAAGTTCGGCAGGGTCGACAGGTCGTTCCCGAACGACGCCGTCTCCGACGTGAACCGGTCACCCGTCAGCTGCATCCCGTCGCCGGAGTCACCCGCGAAGCGGATGATCACCCGGTCCAGACGGCGGATTTCCTTCTCAGTGGCACCCGTTCGATCGGACTGGGGGGCGCGTTGCTCCCCGACGACAGCCTCACTGGGCTCGTCGGTCTTTCCGGCTGGGCTACTGACCTGGCTGGTCACTGAACTGGACCTCCCTCGGGGCGGCGGCTCGGGACCGGCCGGCCCGCCGGCGGTCCAGGCCCCACCTTACTTCTGTAAGGGTCGCCTTCCTTGGACCGATCATATGGTGGACGCGTTTTCGAGACATCGGTTCGTCACGCTTTGCCATGGTCACGGACCCCCCAAGCCGTCGGACGAACGCCCTCGGGGCTCATCCTTTCGTTGTAGGCCTGGGATTTCGCTGCACTGCCGCTAGATCATCCGACTTTCAGGACTTCAGATAGGTGAGAACCGCCAGAACACGCCGGTGATCCCCGTCACTGGGGGAAAGTCCCAGTTTCAGGAAGATGTTGCTGACGTGCTTTTCCACCGCTCCGTCGCTGACCACCAGCTGTTTGGCGACCGCCGAATTCGTGCGGCCCTCCGCCATCAGGCCGAGGACCTCCCGCTCGCGCGGCGTGAGCCTGACCAGCACGTCCTGCTTGCGGCTCCGGCCCAGCAGCTGCGCCACCACCTCGGGGTCCAGCGCCGTCCCGCCCCGCGCCACCCGCACCACGGCGTCCACGAACTCCCTGACCTCGGCGACCCGGTCCTTGAGCAGGTAGCCCACCCCCCGGCTGCTGCCGGCCAGCAGCTCGGTGGCGTACTGCTCCTCGACGTACTGCGAGAGCACCAGCACCCCGATGTCCGGGTACTCCTTCCTCAGCTGCACCGCGGCCCGCACCCCTTCGTCGGTGTGGGTCGGCGGCATCCGCACGTCGGCGACCACCACGTCGGGCAGCTCCTCCTGCGCGGCGAGGTCGCTCACCGTCTTGATCAGCGCCTCGGCGTCCCCCACCCCCGCCACGACATCGTGTCCGAGGTCGGTCAGCAACCGGGTGAGTCCCTCCCGGAGCAGTACCGAATCCTCGGCGATGACGACCCGCACTCTGTCCTCCACGACGCTGTTGTCCCCCACTGTCGGTACTGCTCCGTGTGCGCCGCTGTACGCGCCGCCCCTGCGGCGTCCAGCATCCCAGGATCAGGCGCCCGGGTGGGGCCGTACGCGGACCTTTCCGTCGGCGCCCGCGGGCGCCGACGGTCCTGTGCGGGCTGTGCCCCACGCGCTCAGCAGCGCCCCGGACGCCGTGGTGGCGTCCGGGGCGCTGCTGTCCGCGGCTCCGTGCGAGGCTGTCCGCTGCTCCCGGGTGCGGGGCCGGGCGGGTCAGCCCCGCCAGGGCAGCTCGGCCGTGACCGTCGTCGGTCCGCCCGCGGGGGAGCCGACGACGAGGACACCGTCCACCGCGTCCAGGCGCTCGGTGAGCCCGGCCAGGCCACTGCCCGACGCGATGTCGGCCCCACCGCGCCCGTTGTCGGTGACCTGGAGCATCAGCCGGTCCGCGGTGCGCCACACGTCGATCGAGGCGCGGGTGGCGTGGCTGTGCTTGCTGACGTTCTGGAGCAGTTCGGACACGGTGAAGTAGGCGATGCCTTCGATGGCTTGTGCGGGTCGTGATGCGAGGTCCACGGATACGTTGACGGGGACGGTGCAGCGGGAGGCGATGGCGGAGAGTGCGGCGTCCAGGCCGCGGTCGGTGAGGACGGCGGGGTGGATGCCTCGGGCGAGGTCGCGGAGTTCCTGGAGGGCGACCTTGACCTCGCCGTGGGCTTCGTCGACCATGCGTGCGGCGGCTTCGGGGTCGTCGGTGAGCTTCTCCTTCGCCAGGCCGAGATCCATGGCGAGGGCGACGAGGCGGGCCTGGGCGCCGTCGTGCAGGTCGCGTTCGATGCGGCGCAGGTCCGCGGCTGCCGTGTCCACGACCACACCCCGGTCCGACTCCAGCTCCGAGACGCGGGTCGCCAGCCGGGAGGGGCCGAGCAGGCCGGCGACCATCAGGCGGTCGACGGACGCCAGGCCGCGGATGATCCACGGGGTGACCAGGACGAGCGCCAGACCGACACCGCCGGTCACCGCCAGCTCGAAGGGGGAGTCGAGATAGACCTGGTGCGTGCGGTCCCCGTACAGCTGGATGCCGTCGATGCCCACGTACGCCGGGAAGACCCAGTGCCACAGCGGATAGGTGAACGCCGCCCAGCCGTACGACCAGAACGTCAGCGCGACGACGAAGGCGAACAGGGCCCACGGGAGGTGCAGAACCGCGTAGAGCAGGTGCCGCCAGGACGCCCCGCTCTTCAGCACCGCGCCGACCCAGGACATCAGGCCGCCCGTCCTCCCGCGCAACGGCTCCGGGTCCGCTACGTCGAGCTTCAGCAGCCCGCGCGCCCGGCCCCGTTCCATCGCGCCGAACCCCCGGCACATGACGAGCCCGGCGGCGAGTACCGGAATGCCGAGGAAGGTGATGAGCATGCCCAGCCCCAGCGACGTCATCGTGATCGCGAAGCTGAACAGCACCACGCTGATCGGCAGGCTCAGGAGAAGGTAGGCCAGCTCGCGGTAGGTGCGTGCCTCCAGGGGCGCACGCAGCACCGCCGGGAAGAGGTGCCTCGTCCGCGGTGCCTGCGGGTGGTCGCCCGATCCGGCACCGGTCCTGTGGTGGTTCCGGGTGTCCGGTCCGTATGCCGTGGCCATCAGAGGCGTCCGTCCGTTTCTTCCGAGCGGGAACTTCCCGCGGGCCTGTACATCGGCTGATATCCCCAGACTGCTCCGCCGGGCGGCTCCGCACCATGAGGGCGGTCTCCGTATCCGGCCGGGGGTTTTCCCCACCCGCGGGCGGGGGTGTCCGGACGGGCCCCGTCCCTGGCCGGGCGTGTCCGGACGGGCCCCGTCCCTGGCCGGGCGTGTCCGGACGGGCGTCCGGGGGCTCGGGGCGTGGTCCTCCCCGCTGGGCCCGGTCCGGTCAGGCGTGTGCCGCCGTGGCGTCCGAACGGTCCCGCCAGGGCAGCTCCGCGGTCACCGTGGTGGGCCCGCCCTCCGGGGAGTCCAGGACGAACAGCCCGTCGACCGCCCCCAGCCGCTCCGCCAGCCCGGCCATGCCCGTACCACCGTCCAGCCGCGCACCGCCGGCCCCGTCGTCCTGCACCTGGATCATCAGCCGGTCCGCGGTGCGCCAGACCTCTACCGAGGCCGAGCGGGCGTGGCTGTGCTTGCTGACGTTCTGGAGCAGTTCGGACACGGTGAAGTAGGCGATGCCTTCGATGGCTTGTGCGGGTCGTGATGCGAGGTCCACGGATACGTTGACGGGGACGGTGCAGCGGGAGGCGATGGCGGAGAGTGCGGCGTCCAGGCCGCGGTCGGTGAGGACGGCGGGGTGGATGCCTCGGGCGAGGTCGCGGAGTTCCTGGAGGGCGACCTTGACCTCGCCGTGGGCTTCGTCGACCATGCGTGCGGCGGCTTCGGGGTCGTCGGTGAGCTTCTCCTTCGCCAGGCCGAGATCCATGGCGAGGGCGACGAGGCGGGCCTGGGCGCCGTCGTGCAGGTCGCGTTCGATGCGGCGCAGGTCCGCGGCTGCCGTGTCCACGACCACACCCCGGTCCGACTCCAGCTCGGCGATCCTGCGTTCCAGTCCGTCGGAGGGCGACAACAGCCCGCGCGCCATCGCCCGGTCGGCGTTCGTCAGCACCCGTGCGATGAAGGGGAGCACCGGCCAGAGCACGACCAGGCTCACCAGCGTCACGGCGAACGTCACCACACCCCACGGCAGCCGCATGAACGAATACAGCAACGCCCGCCAAGCCACCGGGTCCTTCAGCCCCGACCAGAGCCAGGGGAAGAACCCGGTCTCCCGGGTGCTGCGTGCCATCGGACTCGGCTCGTCGATCCGCACCCCGAGCATGCCCCGCGCCCGCCCCCGCTCCGCCCGGCCGAGGCCGCGCGCACCCTGCAGCCCGAGGGCGAGGAGCGGCAGCCCGACCACCGTGACCGAGAGTCCCGCGCCCACACCGATCAGGAAGACGGTGTAGACGAACCCGGCGATCGCCATCGGCAGGTTGGCCAGGAGGTAGGCGATCTCCTTCCACGTCGACCCGTCGAAGGCGAAGCGCGCGGGTGGCGGAAGGTCACTGTCCGGCATGGCGGGGCTCATGGTCATACGGCCACCCTGCCGGGCCGGCGGCGCCCACGCCATGGGGTTCGTGGGTGGGGGCGAAGTAGGGATAACCCCACTACTTGTGTGACGCGGCTGCTTACCCTCTCTTTAACAGGGCCTAGACTCCCGTGCGTACAGACCGTCGAACAGGCTGAGGGAGCGAGGGGCGGACGTGGCGGACGTGCCGGGACCGACCGTTCTCGCGTCGGACTACTTCCAGAGCTACTCAGTCGTCGGACTGCTCGCCGTGGTCGGCGTGCTGTTCGTCGCCGTCGCCTTCGGGGCCGGCCGACTGCTCAGGCCCGTGGTCCCGACGCCGGAGAAACTCCTCACGTACGAGTGCGGCGTGGACCCCGTGGGGGAGGGCTGGGCCCACACCCAGGTTCGCTATTACGTGTACGCCTTCCTGTACGTGATCTTCGCCGTCGACTCGATCTTCCTGTTCCCGTGGGCGACGGTGTTCGCGGCGCCCGGATACGGTGCGACGACGCTGGTGGAGATGTTCATCTTCCTCGGCTTCCTGGCCGTGGGACTGCTCTACGCATGGAAGAAGGGCGTCCTCGAATGGGCGTGACGCGCCGGCCGAATCCCGAACCTCCCGTTTCGCTGCCCGATCCGACGCCGTTGCCCGAGCCGCAGAGGCTCGGCGTGTTGTCCCGGCTCGCGCCCGAACCTATGAAGGTGGTCCTCAACTGGGGCCGCCGCTACAGCCTCTGGGTCTTCAACTTCGGACTCGCCTGCTGCGCCATCGAATTCATCGCCGCGTCCATGGCACGGCACGACTTCATCCGGCTCGGCGTGATCCCGTTCGCGCCCGGGCCCCGGCAGGCCGACCTCATGATCGTGTCCGGCACGGTGACGGACAAGATGGCTCCGGCCGTGAAGCGGCTGTACGAGCAGATGCCCGAACCGAAGTACGTCATCTCCTTCGGCGCCTGCTCCAACTGCGGCGGCCCGTACTGGGATTCGTACTCCGTGACGAAGGGCGTCGACCAGATCATCCCCGTCGACGTGTACGTGCCCGGCTGCCCGCCCCGGCCCGAGGCGCTGCTCCAGGGCATCCTCAAGCTCCAGGAGAAGATCGCCCGCGAGTCGCTCGCCGAGAGGTACGCCACGGGGGGCCCGGGCCGCACCTCGGCCGCCGCCCTGCGCAGCGGTCTCGTCGCGGCCCCGCAGACGCCGGGGGAGGAGCGGGAGTGACCGCCGCGGACACCTACGACCGGCTGCCGGACGCGGTCACCGACATCTTCGGCGCGGAGGCAACCGCCGCGTTCGCGTACGACCTGCTGACCGTCGACGTCCCCGCCACCGCATGGACCGACGCCCTCGAGACGGCCCGCGACGTACTGGGCTGCCGCTATTTCGACTGGCTGAGCGCGGTCGACGAACCGGGCACCGGCTTCCGGGTCTGCGCCCATGTCGCGGCGCTGGGCGAGGGTACGGTCCGGCGCCTGCTGGTCCGTACGGTCGTCCCGCACGACGCGCCCACCCTGCCCAGCGCCATCGGCGTGTACGCGGGAGCGGCCTGGCACGAGCGCGAGACGCACGAGATGTTCGGCATCGGCTTCGAGGGCCATCCGCACCTGGTCCCGCTGCTGCTGCCGGAGGGGTTCGAAGGCCACCCGCTGCGGAAGGACTTCGTCCTGGCGGCCCGGGTCGCCAAGGCCTGGCCGGGCGCGAAGGAGCCGGGCGAGTCCGAACACGGGGGCCCCAAGCGGCGCACGATGCTGCCGCCGGGCGTACCCGATCCGAACGAATGGGGCCCGCTCAAGGGCCAGCTCCCGCCGGCCCCGGCCCGCCCCGCGAGGGGCGCCCGCGCGGCGGGCGACCGCCCCGTACGCCGGGCCCGCAGCGTGAGCGAGGGCTCGGCCGCGCAGCGGCCCGCCGAGACGGACCCGACTCCGGGGGCGGCTGCGGGTAGCGCGACGGATGCCGCGGCGACCCCGCGGGCCGCACCGGCGCGGCGCACCCGAAGCGCCTCCCAGGGCTCGGCCTCCCAGACCACCGGCACCCCGCCGCCGGCACCGGCCGGTGCTGGGCAGGGCGATGCGCGCCCGTCCGGTGCCGGGCAGAACGCGCCGTCCGACGCCGGGCAGATCGCACCGTCGCGGGCCGACGGGCCGGACGAGGCGTCCGTCACCGAGGCACCGGCTGACGCCGGGGCCACCGGTGCGCCGCCCAAGGGGCCGCGCGGGTCGCGCGCCGTCCGCAGCACGGATGCGCCCTGGCACCACGCCCGGCCCGCCTTCGACGGAGACCCGGAGCCGGGCTCCAGCACTGCGGGCAACGGCACTCCGGGCGAGGGCACTCCGGAGAAGCGCATCCCGGGCGAGGGCTCCACCGCCCCCGGCCCGAAGTCCGCGCCCACCACCGAGCCGCAGCCGGGGTCCGAGCCGCAGCCTGGGGCGGTGACGCAGTCGGACGCTCAGACGCAGCCGGGCGCCGGACCGCAGCCAGGCGCCGCCGAGCGCGACTCGCCGAACACGGCAGAGACCCCTGAGCAACGGCAGCCCGAGGCCCCGGAGCAACGGCAGCTCGAGGCCCCGGAGCAACGGCAGCTCGAGGAACCGCAGGCCGACTCCGGAAGCGAGTCCGAGGCCCCCGCACCGGAGCCCCAGGACGACACCGGCCCCGAGCCCGATCCTGACCCCGCGCCCCGAACCGACCGTCCCGCCGGAGGCGATACCGCGTGAACGACGTACTCGACGTCGCCCTCCGGCTCCTCATCGTCTTCGCCGTGTTCATGGTCGTCCCGCTGGTCGTCGGACAGGCCGAGCACAAGGTGATGGCGCACATGCAGGGCCGGCTCGGCCCCATGTACGCGGGCGGGTTCCACGGCTGGGCCCAGCTCGTCGCGGACGGGGTGAAGTTCGTACAGAAGGAAGACGTCGTCCCCGCCGAGGCGGACCGCCGTATCTTCCAGCTCGCCCCCGCCGTCGCCCTGCTGCCGTACCTGCTCGTGATCGTCGCCATCCCGATCGGCCCCGGGGAGGGCGCGGTCGGCCAGGTCGTCGACGCGGGCATCTTCTTCGTGCTCGCCGTCATGGGCGTCGGCGTGCTCGGCTCACTGATGGCGGGCTGGGCCTCCGCCAACAAGTTCTCCCTCCTCGGAGGCCTCCGTACCGCCGCGCAGCTGCTCGCGTACGAACTGCCGATGCTGCTCGCCGCAGCCTCCGTGGCCATGGCGGCCGGCACCGTCTCGCTCCCCGGCATCCTCGATGCCTTCGAGTGGTGGTGGCTGCCCTGGCAGATCGTCGGCGCACTGGTCTTCTTCGTGGCGGGGCTCGCCGAGCTGCAGCGTCCGCCCTTCGACATGCCGGTCGCCGACTCGGAGATCATCTTCGGCGCCTACACCGAGTACACGGGCCTTCGGTTCGCCCTGTTCCTGCTCGCCGAGTACGCCGGAATCGTCGTCCTGTGCGCGTTGACCACCGTCCTCTTCCTCGGCGGCTGGCACGGTCCGCTCGGCGACGACGGGCTCGGCTGGGTCTGGACCCTGCTCAAGACGGGTGTCCTCGCCTTCGTCGTCATCTGGCTCCGCGTCACCTATCCCCGTCTCCGCGAGGACCAGCTGCAGAAGCTCGCCTGGACCACGCTCATCCCCCTCGCCCTCGCGCAGATCGCGCTCACCGGCATCGTGAAGGTGGCGATCAACTAGTGCCTCCGATTCCCGGCGCAGGCCTGGCCAAGGGTCTCGCCGTCACCCTGCGGACCATGACGAAGCGGACCGTCACCGCGCAGTACCCCGACGTCCAGCCCGAACTGCCGCCCAGGACCCGGGGCGTCATCGGGCTGTTCGAGGAGAACTGCACGGTCTGCATGCTCTGCGCCCGTGAGTGTCCCGACTGGTGCATCTACATCGACTCCCACAAGGAGACGGTGCCCGCGGCGGCCCCCGGTGGGCGCGAACGCAGCCGCAACGTCCTGGACCGGTTCGCGATCGACTTCGCCCTCTGCATGTACTGCGGTATCTGCATCGAGGTCTGTCCCTTCGACGCGCTGTTCTGGTCACCCGAGTTCGAGTACGCCGAGACGGACATCCACGAGCTGACCCACGAGCGCGACAAGCTCCGCGAGTGGATGTGGACCGTGCCCGAGCCGCCCGCGCTCGACCCGGGAGCCGAGGAGCCGAAGGAGATCGCCGCCGCCCGCAAGACGGCGGAGAAGCTCCGCGCGGCCCAGGCCGCGGAAGAGGCGGAGGCGGCAGCCACAGCGCAGGCGGGACAGCCGGGACAGGCGGCGCAGGCAGAACGGCCGACGGACGTGGCAGAACCGGAACAGCCGAAACAGGAGGGACAGGAGTGATGCTGGCAGCCGCCGCCGGCCACCCCGGCTTCCTCTCCCCGACCGGCGTCGAGATCGCCTTCGTCCTCGTCGGCATCGTCACCCTCGGCGCAGCGTTCATCACCGTCACGACCAGGCAGCTGGTGCACGCCGCCCTCTGGCTCGTCGTGGCGCTCGGCGGGCTGGCCGTCGAATACCTCCTGCTCACGGCCGAGTTCATCGCCTGGGTGCAGGTCCTGATCTACGTCGGCTCCATCGTCGTCCTCCTCCTCTTCGGGCTGATGCTCACCAGGGCTCCCATCGGCCACTCCCCGGACGCCGATTCGGGCAACCGGTGGATCGCTCTCGGCGTGGCCGGAGCCTCGGCGATCGCCCTCGTCTGGGTCGTCGTCGACGCCTTCCGCACGACCTGGATCGACCTGGACGGGCCGGCCCAGGGCTCCACCGACGCCACCGGTGCGTTCCTCTTCCGGCACTGGGTGCTGCCCTTCGAGGCGCTGTCCGTCCTGCTGCTCGCCGCCCTGGTCGGCGCGATCGTCCTGTCCCGCAAGGACCGAGAGGACAAGAGCTGATGCACCTCGCCTATCCCGCCGTGCTCGCCGCCCTCCTCTTCTGCACCGGTCTGTACGGGGTCCTCGCCCGGCGCAACGCGATCCTCGTCCTGATGTCCGTCGAGCTGATGCTCAACGCCGTCAACCTCAACCTGGTCGCCTTCGACGTCTGGCTCCGCGACGCACTCCACTCCGGCCAGGCACTCACCCTCTTCACGATCGCCATCGCCGCAGCCGAGATCGGCATCGGCCTGGCGATCGTCCTCGCCGTCTACCGCAACCGGGGCAGCTCGGACATCGACCGTCTCCGCGACACCGCGGAGACCGACGAGGCCGAAACGCTCCCCGGCGACGCGGACGCCGACGACGCCACCCACGGCACCGCAGACCAGGCCACTGCTCCGGCAGGGAAGGCAAAGAAGGCAGAGGCCACCGCGTGACCACCACGACCCTCGCCGTCCTCGTCCCCCTCCTCCCCTTCCTGGGCGCCGCCGCCGCACTCCTCCTGGGCAGGACAGCCCCCGGCTTCGCCCGCCCGCTCGCCGTGCTGCCCACCTTCACCGCAGCCGTCATCGCCGTCGTCGTCGCAGTGCGCCAGGGCGGCGGCCGGGCCATCGACGCCTCGACACAGCTCACCCCCACCGGCTCGGTCCCCATCGACCTCGCCCTGCACCTCGACGGCTTCGCCGTCCTCACGGCCGTCCTCGTCGGACTCGTCGCCACCTGCGTACAGATCTATTCGACGGCCTATCTGCGTGACGACACCCGCTACACGTCCTACTCGGCCCTCGTCTCCCTCTTCACCTCCGCGATGCTGCTCGTCGTCTACTCCGGCGACCTGATGGTGCTCCTGGTCGGCTGGGAGATCATGGGCATCTGCTCGTACTTCCTCGTCGGCCACTACTGGGAGACGCCCGAGGCCCGCGCCGCCTCCCTCAAGGCCTTCCTCGTCACCAAGCTCGGCGACGTCCCCTTCCTCATCGGACTGTTCGCCCTGGCCGCCGACACCGGCACGTTCCGCATCACCGGCATCCTGGCGGCCGTCACGAACGGCGGACTCGACCACCCCACCCTCATCGCCCTGCTGCTCCTCGCAGGGGTCGCCGGCAAATCCGCGCAGTTCCCCCTGCACACCTGGCTGCCCGACGCGATGGCCGGCCCCACCCCCGTCTCCGCGCTCATCCACGCCGCGACGATGGTCGCCGCCGGCATCTACTTCGTGGCCCGGCTCCTCCCCGTCTTCGCCGCCTCCGGCGCGGCCCTCGTCGTCCTCGCCGTGATGGCGGCCGTCACGATGATCGGCTCCGGACTCGCCGCCCTCGCCCAGGACGACATCAAACGCGTCCTCGCCTACTCGACCATCGGTCAGCTCGGCTACATGGCCGGTGCCCTGGCCGTCGGCGACCGCGGGGCCGCCGTCTTCCACCTCATCTCCCACGGTGCGTTCAAGGCGGTCCTCTTCCTGGCAGCCGGTGTCGTCATCCACGCCGCGGGAACCAACTCGCTCGCCGCCATGTCACGCATGAGCGGCCTCACCAAGCGGATCCCCGACGCCTACTGGACGATGACCGTCGCCCTCCTCGCGCTCGCCGCCATCCCCCCGTTCGCCGGCTTCTTCTCCAAGGAAGCCGTCCTCGTCGCCGCCGAGCACACCGCCCTCGGCGACCGCGACATCGCCCCGGCCGCTGCCGGCTGGACGGTCCTCGTCGCCGGACTCCTCGCAGCGGTCCTCACCGCCGCCTACGCCATGCGCCTGTGGCTCCTCACGTTCCACGGGCGCGGCACCGAGGCCCCCGACCACGGCAGGCAGCCCGCCGCCATGACCTCCGTCCTCTGGGTCCTCGCCGTCCCCACCATGGCCTTCGGCCTCACGGCAGGCGTCATCAGCGACTGGTTCGACGGACACAGCCTCGCCCCGACCCTCACGACCGCTGTCCTCTCCACCGGCGTCGGTCTCGTCGGCGGGCTCGTCACCTACGGGGCCTGGCGCCACACCACGGCGCTCGCCGCCCGCCCGCCGGTCGGCGCGGTCGCCGCCCACCCCGACGCCGAACCCGCCCTCGTCGAGCTCGAGGCGATGACGTCGCACACCGCCGCGTACGGCACCATCGCGGACGCCCCCGACCCGTCCGACCCCGGCCGGCTCCTCCTCGGCCCCCTCCACCGTCACGCGGTCACGGGCTTCCACCTCGACGCCCTGTACTCGACGCTCTTCGTCCGCCCCGTCCAGGCCGCCGCCCGCCTCGTCCGGTTCCTGGACCGCGAGGTCGTCGACACGTACGTCCGCGGCTCGGGCAGCCTCGCCCGCGGACTCGGCACCGCCGTCCGCCGCGCCCAGACCGGCAACGTGCAGACCTACCTCGGCGCGCTGCTCGCCGGAACCCTTGTCCTGGCGATCGCCGCCGTCGTTTTTGCCAACGTCAACGCCGGGGCGTGAGCCGTGATCGATATCAGCGCATCCGTGATGCAGTTCCTTCTGGCGTTCGTCGTCGTCGCCCCGCTCCTCGGTGCCGTCGCCGCGCTCCTGCCCGCCCCGCCCGGGCTCAGGGGCAGGAACCCCGACCAGGCCGTGCTCCGCCACGGCGTGACCGTCACCGGCGCCGTTCTCCTCGCCGCTCTCGTCCTGGCCGCCGGCTTCGACCACGACCACCCGTCGAGAATGCAGGCCACCACCGACATCAGCTGGATCCCGGCACTCGACGTCCGGATCCACCTCGGCACCGACGGCATCTCGCTCCCCCTTCTCGTGCTGACCGCGCTGCTGACCTTCCTCTGCGCGCTCTACAGCTACTTCAAGCTCCCCGCAGGCCCCTCCCCGAAGGCCTTCGTCGCTCTCGTCCTCGTGCTCGAGTCCGGCACCCTCGCGACCTTCGCCGTCCTCGACCTGCTGCTGTTCTTCCTGGCCTTCGAGATGGTCCTCATCCCGATGTACTTCCTCATCGCCCGCTGGGGCGGCGACCGGAAGCAGCCCGCCGCCTGGAAGTTCATCCTCTACACCCTGCTCGGCTCCGTGGTCATGCTGCTGGGACTGCTCCTCATCGGACTGAAGAGCGGCACCTTCGACATGGTGGCACTCGCCACTGACAACGGCCGTGGCCTCACCGCATCCGTGCAGGTCGTCGCCGTACTCGCGATCGGGATCGGCCTCGCCGTGAAGACCCCGATGTGGCCTCTGCACAGCTGGCTCCCCGACGCCCACACCGCGGCCCCGACCGTCGGCTCCGTCCTTCTCGCCGGCGTCATGCTGAAGATGGGGACGTACGGCTTCGTCCGCATCCTGCTCCCCATCGCCCCCGACGGTATGCGGACCTTCGCGCCCTACCTCGCGGCGTTCGCCGTGGTCGGCATCGTCTACGGATCCCTGGCCTGCCTCGCTCTGGCCCGCCCCGGTGCCAAGGGCGACCTCAAGCGCCTCATCGCCTACTCCTCGGTCGGCCACATGGGCTTCGTGCTCCTCGGCATCGCGACCATGACCCCCACCGGGGTCAACGGCGCACTCTTCGCCAACATCGCCCACGGCCTCATCACCGGCCTGCTGTTCTTCCTGGTCGGCGCCATCAAGGACCGCTACGGCACCGCGGACCTCGACACCCTCGCCGGAGCCACCGGAGCCGCGCTCTACGGCCGCACCCCCAGGCTCGGCGGCCTCCTCGCCTTCGCGGCGATCGCCTCGCTCGGCCTCCCCGGCCTCGCGGGCTTCTGGGGCGAGATGCTCACCCTGTTCGGCGCCTTCGACCCCGCCGAGGGCCTCAACCGTCCCGCCTTCCTCACCTTCATGTCCATCGGCGCGTTCGGCACCCTGCTCACCGCCGCGTACATGCTCATCGTCGTGCGCCGCGTCTGCATGGGCGAGAAGCGGGACGAACCGCACCCGGTCGCCGACATCCAGACCTACGAATTCGCCGCCTGGACCCCCCTCGCAGCCCTCACCGTCCTCGCCGGACTCTGGCCCGCGGTCCTCCTCGGCCTCACCGACCCGGCCGTGCAGAAGCTCCTCGCAGGAGGCAAGTCGTGACCGTGGCAGCCGACAGCGCAACCGGGGCGGCAAGCCTCGTCCAGTCCGTCGACTGGCTGGCGATCGCACCCCCCGTCACCGCTGCCACGGTGGCCCTCCTCGTCCTGGTCGCCGACCTCTTCGTCGGCGAACGGCACAAGCCGCTCCTCGGCTACGGCGCCGTGGCCGGACTCGTCGCCGCGCTCGCCCTGCTCGTCCCGCTGCGCGCGGGGGACCGCTCGACGTTCTGCCTCACCGGCGGCACCCAGGCATGCAGCTACACCGCCGACCACTTCGCCCTCGTCATCCAGGCCCTCGTGCTCGGCGGCGCGCTGCTCACCGCGCTGCTCTCGATCGGTGACACCCGCAAGCTCCCCGCCGGAGAGTTCTGGTTCCTGCTGCTGGCGTCCGCGGCGGGAGCCGCGCTCCTGCCCGCGGCCCGCGACCTCGCCACCCTCGTCGTGGCCCTCGAAGTCGCCTCGCTCCCCGCCTTCGCCCTCGTCGGTATCAAGCGCGGCGACCGGCGCAGCTCCGAAGCCGCACTGAAGTTCTTCCTCTCCTCCGTCGTCGCCACCGCCGTCATGCTCCTCGGCGTCAGCTTCGTCTACGCGACCACCGGCACCCTGCACCTCACGGAGATCGCCGCGCGCCTCGACGAGGTGCCCGGCCGGTTCGACACCCTCGCCCAGGCCGGCGTCGCCCTCACCCTCGTCGGCTTCGCGTTCAAGACGGCCGCCGCGCCCTTCCACTTCTGGGTCCCCGACACCTACGTGGGAGCCCCGCTGCCCATCGCCGCCTACCTCTCGGTCGTCGGCAAGGCAGTCGGCTTCTCCGGCCTCATCCTCGTCACCGTGATCGGCTTCCCGTCGTACGCGGACGTCTGGGGACCCGCCCTCGCCGTCCTCGCGGCCCTCACCATGACCGTCGGCAACGTCGCCGCACTCCGGCAGACCGCCACCCGCGCCCGCAGCGCCGTACGCCTGCTCGCCTGGTCGTCCGTCGGCCAGGCCGGCTACCTGCTCGTCCCGATCGCCGCCGCCGCGTACTCCAGCGACGCACAGATCGGCTCCACCGTCGCCTACGCCCTCATGTACGCCGTCGTGAACCTCGGCGCCTTCGCAGTGGCCGCCCTCGTCGCCCGTACCCACCCGGGCAACCGCCTCAGCGACTACCGCGGCCTGTACGCCACCCGCCCCCTCGCCGCGCTCGCCCTGGGTTTCTTCCTGCTGTGCCTGGCCGGGCTGCCGCCCGGCATCATCGGCCTCTTCGCCAAGGTCACGGTCTTCTCCGCAGCCGTCGACGCCGGACTGGGCTGGCTCGCCGTCGTCATGGCCGTCAACGTGGTGATCGCGCTCTACTACTACCTCCAGTGGACCGCGGCACTCTTCCGCTCGCCGGAGGCGGCCGCCGGGGGGGAGGCCCCCACACAGCAGAAGCACCGTGTTCCGGCGCCGCTCACCACCGCCATCGCCCTCACCGCCGTGACCGGTATCGCCCTTTCCGGCGCACCCCAGCTCGTCCTCCGCTTCGCTGCCGTCAACCTGTTCTGACCCCCCGCAAGATCGGCTTGCTCGCCGAGGTCCGCGCAAGGCATGGTCATGCCTGCACGTCACCCAAGAAGAGCAAAAGGAGCCAGAGCGGTGCTGAACGGGTTCAAAGACTTCATCCTGCGTGGAAACGTCATCTCCCTGGCCATCGGCCTCGCCGTGGGAGCCGCGTTCACCGCCGTGGTCACCGGCTTCAGCAACGCGTTCATCGTGCCGCTGATCGCCCTCTTCACCCGGGGCACAGGCGACTTCAGCAAGGCGACGTTCACCGTGGACGGCGCGATCTTCCCCTACGGCCTGTTCATCAGCGCGGCGATCGCCTTCCTCATCACCGCCGCCGTCCTCTACTTCCTGGTCGTCGTCCCCATGGCCAAGGTCCAGAACCGCTTCACGGCCAAGGAGGAGGAGGAGAAGGCCGACATCAAGGCCGCCCTGCGCGACTGCCCCCGCTGCTTCTCCGAGATCCCCGTCGTCGCCACCCGCTGCGGCCACTGCACCAGCGACGTCGAGCCGGACGCCGAGGCCCGCGCGCTGGCAGGCCTCCCCGCGCAGCGCTGACGCCGCGCCGCGGCCCGGGGCCACACCGCAGCGCCGAACGGCGCGGCGGCGGCCCACACGGCGCGGCAGGAACGGCCACCCGTACGGCCCAGACACGGCCACCCGTACGGCACAGGGGCGGCCACCCGTCCGGCACGGGGCCGGATCCGGTCGGATCCGACCCTTCCGCCCTGCCCCCGGCCTCCACGCACAAGGGAACTAGCTCCCCCCGCCTCGCGTTGACCAGTACGGGAGGCTCCACTGGGGAGTGGAGCACCACCGAGCAAGGGTTCCCCTGCTGCACCATTTGGAGGGCGTACCGTGCACCGCCGGCACAACGGGCTGAAGACCGCCGTACTCCTCGGGGGACTGTCCGCACTCATCATCGTCATCGGCAGCTTCTTCGGACGCGCCGGCCTGATCGTGGCCCTTCTCGTCGCGCTCGCCACCAACGCCTACGCCTACTGGAACAGCGACAAGCTCGCCCTGCGCGCCATGAGGGCCCGCCCCGTCAGCGAATTCGAGGCGCCGCAGCTCTACCGCACCGTACGGGAGCTCTCGACCGCGGCCCGTCAGCCCATGCCCCGGCTCTACATCTCCCCGACCCAGGCGCCCAATGCCTTCGCCACCGGCCGCAACCCGCGCAACGCCGCCGTCTGCTGCACCGAAGGCATCCTCCAGATCCTCGACGAACGCGAGCTGCGCGGTGTCCTGGGCCACGAGCTCAGCCACGTCTACAACCGCGACATCCTCATCTCCTCCGTCGCGGGAGCCCTCGCCTCCGTCGTCATGTTCCTGGTCAACTTCGCCTGGCTCATCCCGGTGGGCCGTTCCAACGACGACGAGGGCCCCGGCATAGTGGGCATGCTCCTGATCATGATCCTCGGCCCGCTCGCCGCCTCCGTCATCCAGCTCGCCGTCAGCCGCTCCCGCGAGTTCGAGGCCGACGCGTCCGGAGCCCAGCTCACCGGCGACCCGCTCGCCCTCGCCAGTGCCCTGCGCAAGCTCGACGCCGGCACCAAACAGCTTCCGCTGCCGCCCGAACCGAGGATCGAGACCGCGAGCCACATGATGATCGCGAATCCGTTCCGTCCCGGCCGTGGCATGTCCAAGATGTTCGCCACCCACCCGCCCATGGCGGAACGCATCGCCCGACTCGAGCAGATGGCAGGTTATCGACCGTGAAGACAATCCTGAACGTCATATGGCTGGTCCTGTGCGGTTTCTGGATGTTCCTCGGCTACATCGCCGCGGGCCTCCTCCTCTGCATCACGATCATCGGCATCCCCTTCGGCCTGGCCGCGTTCCGCATCGGCGTCTACGCCCTCTGGCCCTTCGGCTACAGCGTCGTCGACCGCCACGACTCCGGCGGCCCGTCGTTCATCGGGAACATCCTCTGGCTGGTCCTGGCCGGCTGGTGGCTCGCACTCGGCCATATCTTCACCGGCATAGCCCTGTGCGTCACGATCATCGGAATCCCGCTGGGGATCGCGAACTTCAAGCTGATCCCGGTCTCCCTGATGCCCTTCGGCAAGGAGATCGTCCGCACCGACCAGCCGTTCGCGACGCGGTAGACCGGCAGCGATCCGGCAACCGAACCCGCCCCACGAGCGTCCTGGCTTGCAGGATCACGTGACGGGTAGGTTCGCGGACATGAGCATCATCAGCTGGATCATCCTCGGCCTGCTGGCCGGGGCCATCGCCAAGTTCCTCCTGCCCGGACGCGACCCCGGCGGCATCATCGGCACGACCCTCATAGGCATCGTGGGCGCGTTCCTCGGCGGCTGGCTGTCGTCCCGCTTCCTCGACCGCCCGATCAGCACCGACTTCTACGACACGGCGACGTGGCTCGCCGCCATCGGCGGCTCCCTCGTTCTGCTGATCGCCTACCGGCTGCTCTTCGGCAACTCCCGCGACCGCCGCTGAACTACGCCCCGGACCTCTCGCCCGACTCCGAACCGCCGCCCAGGCCCGTATCGCGCAACGTCAGATTGAGCCGGCCGGCCCGCATCCCCGACGCGGGGCCGGCCGATCCTTCGAGCACCTTCGTCACCCCGTGGAACGCGTACCGCGACGGACCGCCGAACACGAACAGATCGCCGGAGGCCAACTCCACATCCGTGTAGGGCCGCCCCCGGTCCTCGGTGTTCCCGAAGCGGAACACACAGGTGTCACCGAGGCTCAGCGACACCACGGGAGCATCCGAACGCTCCTCCCGGTCCTGGTGCATCCCCATCCGCGCCGCACCGTCGTAGAAGTTGACCAGCGCGGCGTCCGGTGTGTACCCGGCTCCCGCCCCGGCGTCCCCGTAGGCATCCGCCACAGCTGCCCGCCCCAGCTCCGCGAGCCAGGGCGGGAAGGCGGCGACCCGGGCCCCGTTGACGTCCTCGGCCGTCCGCGCGTACCGGTACGGCAGCCAGTGCCACCCCAGACACACGGTCCGCACCGACATCACCCCGCCCCCCGGCAGTACGGTGTGCCGCAACGGCACCGGCCCGCGCGCCCACTCACGGCACGCCTCCACCAACTCCCGCTGCCGCGCCGCCGACAGCCACCCGGGCACATGAACCGCCCCCGGCGCCACCACCGCCCGCGGCCGCGGGAACAGCCCGTCGGACGCGTACGGCGCCCCGCGCGACATCACCGGCCCGCCAGGGCGCCCTCCAGCCCCAGCAGCCGCTCCTTGCGCTCGACGCCGCCCGCGTAGCCCCGCAGCGCCCCGTCCGCTCCGATCACCCGGTGGCACGGCCGGACGACCAGCAGGGGATTGCGCCCGATCGCCGTCCCCACGGCCCGGACCCCGACGCCCGCGGATCCCACCTGCGCGGCGATCTGCCCGTAGGACATCGTCCGGCCGTACGGAATGGCGTCCAGGGCCTTCCAGACCCGTCGCTGGAACTCCGTGCCCACGCCGTCCGCGTACACGAGGTCGAAGCGGGTCAGCCGCCCCTCGAAATAGGCCGCCAACTGCCGAGCGACTCCGCTGAACAGGTCAGGGTCGTGCCGCCACCCGTCCTGGACGGTCGCGGCGCCCTTCTGCCCGGGCAGCGACAACGAGGCCAGCGCCACTCCGTCCGCCCCGCCCGCAGCGGCCCGCTCCTCACCGGCCAGCAGCAGCTCGCCCAGCGGGCTGCCGACTCGCGCGTACACCGTCGTCATCACTCGTCACACTCCCTGCCCGGTGGGCCGCGGAACGGCCCCGTCGCAACCCCGTACTCACGAGTCTGCGACCTCCGCCGCATCCCGACCGGCGGTTTTCAGACATCGCATACGCGGGCGGGGCGGGACGTGCCGACCGGCACGCCCCACCCCGCCCGAACGCCGCCGCACGCGGCGGCGGACCGTCTACCGGTAGTTGGCGAACTGCACCGCGAAGTCCAGGTCCTTGCCCTTGATCAGTGCCTGGACGGTCTGCAGGTCGTCCCGGCTCTTCGAGCTGACCCGCAGCTCGTCGCCCTGGACGAGGGCCTTGACGCCCTTCGGGCCCTCGTCACGGATGATCTTCGCCACCTTCTTGGCGTTCTCCTGGGAGATGCCCTCCTCGATCGTGGCGAAGATCTTGTACTCCTTGCCGGACAGCTGCGGTTCGCCCGCGTCCAGCGACTTCAGGGAGATCCCGCGCTTGATCAGCTTGGACTGGAAGATGTCGAGGATCGCCTTGACCCGCTCCTCGCCGTTCGCCTCCATCAGGATCTTCTCGCCCGACCACGAGATCGAGGCGCCGGTGCCCTTGAAGTCGTAGCGCTGGGAGATCTCCTTGGCGGCCTGGTTGAGGGCGTTGTCGACCTCCTGCCGCTCGACCTTCGAGACGATGTCGAAACTGGAGTCGGCCATGACGTGTGGCTCCTTGCGTCGTATGCGTTGGGGTACGCCGCAAAGCCTAGCCACCCCCGCCGGCGCCGAGCACTGATCAATCAGGTGGCGTAGCACCCCCGGGCATCGGGTATCGTTTACGACGTCGCCAAGGAGCCCCCACAGGGATCCGACGCGTCGTTCGAGGCGGTGTGCCCGAGTGGCCAAAGGGAGCAGACTGTAAATCTGCCGGCTCAGCCTACCCAGGTTCGAACCCTGGCGCCGCCACATGAACGAGAGGGCCCGTGAGCAGCAGAAATGCTGCTCACGGGCCCTCTTTCATGGGCCAGCGCTGATGAGTCCCATAAGTGCCGTAAGTCCCACGCTGTCTCACTGAATCTCGCGTGCTGACCAGCTTGGGTGGGGCAGGCGTGGGGCAGAGTTCGGGGCTACCGCCCGCCCCGCAAGGTCGCTTCGATCCGGGCATTGGCCGTCGCCGCGGCACCATCCAGGCACTTGGCGTAGACGCGGAAGAGAACGGCCACGCTGTGGCCGGCGCGCTGTGCCACCACCTGAGGTTCCACACCGGAACTCAGCCAGGTCGAGACTGCCGCGTGGCGTAGGTCATACGGCCGCTTGGCCAGCGGGGAACTCCGCTGTGCAGGAGTCAGGGCCCGCGAGCGGGCTTCCGCCCACACCTCCCCGTATCCGGTGTCCTGGACCAGCCCACCGCGCTGCGTGCGGAAGAGCCGACCATCAGGCGCGACCCCGTAGACGGTGACGTGCCAGCGGAGCAGAGCGACCAGGTCAGGCGGGATCGGTACGGAGCGCACCGCCTTCCTGGGGCGATGCTTGAGCCCGCGTCGATCGTGTGACGTGCCACTGTCGGTCCAGGCAGCACCTGAGCGTGGGCGGGTCTCACGGAGCCGCAGAGCGCCCCAGCCACGCCGGGGGAGGTCGCAGTCCGAGATGCAGAGCCCGATCACTTCGGCTGGCCGTGCAGCCGCGTAGTACATGCACCCGAAGAACGCCACCAGGCGCCGGCCTCTGGCGCTCTGCGTCCGCACGGCATCGAGGAGGGCGAGCGCCTGGCGAGGGTCAGGCACGGTCGCCGGGTCCAGCTCCTCCTCCACCTGCTCAGGTGCCTTCCACTGGACCTGGGGGAGGGGATTCTGAGATAGGCGCCCGGCGTCGACGGCGTAACCGAGCGCGTTGTGGAAGATCGCCCGCTTCCTGCGAATGGTCGAGGCAGCGGCAGTGGTTCCGTCCAGCTTCTTCGTGAGGGCATCGAGCGCGGCCCGGACGTGCATGCGGTCGGCCAGCGCGGACGTGGGCAGCGACTTGCGCTCGAACCAAGCAAGAACCGTAGCGACTTCGGGTGGGGGCTCCTCCGCCCGCCGTGTCATGTTGAACGCCCAGCCGTAAAGCGCGGTGCGCACGGTCCTGGGGTCGGCCATGCCCTTGGTGTCTGCGACCAGCGCCGGCGCGATGGTCGCCATGGCCTCGGCGAGGGTTCGCCGCGTGGAGCCGGGAGAGTGCGGCCACTTCATCTCGATGTACTGGCGTGCGTGCTGATACCAGCTCACGTCGTTGCGCTGACGCAGCTCCCGAACTGGTACGCCGGTCGCCTCATCGAAGGGTTCGCCTGCGTGGGCCGCTCGGAGCAGTTCCGCCCGTCGTCCCTCGGCAAGTGTCTTGGTGCGGAACGTCTGCGAATGCGGAGTGCCTCCGGTCTTCCACCGGAGTTCCGCGGAGCTCTGGTTACGGTCCTTTCGCTGTCGCACTGCCCAAATCCGTACGTCGTACGTCTGCATATTGCTCCCATGCGAAAGGGGCCCGTCTGCGTGACGGGCCCCATGTGGTTACTGCGGTGGTCTTACGCGGCAGCTTGCTCGCAGGACTTCCACCAGGCGTCCAGGTCGGCGCGACTGACGCGAAGGTGCCCGTTGGGCAGCTTCTGGATGCGGGGCGCCTGGCCGCGGGCGCGCATGCGGTAGAAGGCGGCGCGGCTCATGTCGATCTCTTCGAGGACTTCGGGGAGCTTGAGCATCTTGGGGCGGGCCATGGTGCGACTCCTCTTTGAGGTGGTCTCTTGTCTTCGCTCTGGTGGATCCGCCACGTCCGCCACGCCGCCACATCGCAGGTCAGAGGCCTGCGTTTGTGGCGGATAGCGGTTCTGTGGCGGATAGGTGCCGCCACACCTGTGAAGCGGCGGCACCTGAATGTGCTGGGGTTCAGCCCGCGACCGGGAAGAGCGGTGTGGCGGTTTCCGCAGACATGTGGCGGATGGCTGTGGCGGTATCCGCCACGGATTCACCCCCGCTGACCTGCGGTGTGGCGGACGTGGCGGACGTGGCGGATTCCTCCGGGGGCGGAGGGCAGTACCGGGTCCAGGCGTCCGTGAGGTCTTCCGCGTAGTAGCCCTTGGGAAAGCCGGACGGGGTGCGGATGCCCCGCGGCTTGATGGGCTTGTTGCCAGGGGTGACGTACTGGGCGAGCAGCCGGGCGAGCGTGCGGGAGCTGATCGGTTTGTCGTCCAGGTCTCCCCACGGGCCGTCGTCCATGGCCAGGAGGCATTCGAGGATGACGGCGGTGGGCATGCGGTCCGCACCACAGAAGACCCGGTCCCGCAGATCGGTGAGCAGCCGGACCCCGAGGGATGCTTCGTCGTTGTCGTGGGCCGCGTTGATCAGCTCCAGGCAGGCGGTGCGTGCGCGGGCGGGCCAGTCGCCCCCGGCGGCATCGGCGACGGCGAGCAGTGGTTCCCATACGTCGGCCGGCCGGTCGGTGACTCCCTCGGGCATCTCGGGCCACGCTTCCGCGACCTGGTCGCGGATGGTGTCGGCCCACGCGGCGAGCCGCTCGCGCAGTTCGTGGCCCTGCTTCTCGTGGATGCGCTGCCGGTAGGGCTCCACCTTCTCGTTCGGGGCGCGCTTGCGCATACGGACGATGATCGAGCGGGTCAGCACCGTGTCCGGCAGCGAGCCGAGCCCAGCCATGGCAACGGCGCAGTATGAACCGAAGACCTGCGCGTTCTGGTTGGAGCCCTCTCCCACGCACCGCAGAGCACCGCCGATGCGCCGGTACCCGGCGTTCAGGAAA
This sequence comes from Streptomyces clavifer, assembly GCF_036345975.1. Lineage (NCBI taxonomy): Bacteria > Bacillati > Actinomycetota > Actinomycetes > Kitasatosporales > Streptomycetaceae > Streptomyces > Streptomyces clavifer. The sequence goes on from NZ_CP107793.1 coordinate 4,447,859, forward strand.
CCGCGTAGCGCTTCGTCCGCGCCTGCCTTCGGGCCGAAGATGGTGTCCACCTCGTCGAAGAGCACGGTGGGCAGCCCGGCGGCGGAGTCGACCAGCCGGTACAGGGCGTTCGCGGATGCCGAGACTGTGCTGACCGGTCGTGGGGTGAGGAGTTCCACGATCTCCAGCGCCCGGGACTTCCCCGACCCCGGCTCGGGCGAGAGGAACGCGATCCGGGGTGTCGTCTCGAAGCACTCCACCAGGTGCGCGTGAGCGTCCCACAGCGTGACGGCAACGTAGGCGGCCTCGGTGGGGAAGACGTTGAACCGGCGGTGGAAGGCTTCCACTTCGTTGAGGAGGGTGGCGCCGTCGAGGGGCGGTGTGTTCGGTGTCGCGTTCATGCGGCGGCGCCTTCCTGATGGGTGCGGAGCGAGCAGAGGTCGCGGTGGCGGGTGTGGTCTTCGATCAGGGCGAGTGCCTTGCGGTGTCCGGCGGCGAACCGGTTACGGCCGCACTCGCAGACGCTGGTCGCGGTGGGGACTGCGCCGCGGGGTGCGGTGATGGTGAGCCAGGCGATGGGGTAGCGGCTGTCTCCGGTGTGCTGGTCAGGGCGGACAGCAGTGGGGACGCCTTCGGCGACGACCTTCGGCGCGCCACTGCCGGATCCGGCGGGGGCCGGTTCGGCGATGCTGGGGTTGGTGGGTGTGGCAGGGAGGCTTTTCAGGTCCTGGCGTTGCTGGGGGCTCATGAGGCGGTCTCCCTCGGCCGGCAGGTCCGGATGGACCAGTTGAGGGCGCTGCGCACGGTGGAGCGGCACTCGGCAGCCGACAGTCCGGCCGACTCACCCGCAACCTGAAAAGCCTGCTCCACCTCGTGCCGGGGGAGGTCGCCCCATGCGACGAAGCGGCCCACGGCCCGGGTACTCCTGAGCAGTTGTGCGTTGCGGTCGCCCTCGGGTGCGGTGGCAACGGCCGCGGTCTCGCGTTGCAGGGCGACTTCGGCGGCCCGGTTGCCGCATCGGGGCACGTGGAGGCGTACCGGCTGCGCGGGCCGCGGTGCGGGCGTGAGAGCGGTCAGCAGCCATGCGGGGAGTTCGGCGACGGGGGCGGGGTCGGTGACCTCGTATGCCTGGCCGTTGACGGTGCTGCCGGGGGCGACGACGTTGCCGCCCCATGCCCGGGTGTCGATCCGCTTGGCCAGCTTCCCCTTGCTGCTGGTGAGCTGGATGGTGGTGGGGGCGGTGAAGTACAGGTGCGCTCCGCCGCTGGGAGTCCGCACCCGGTAGGTGGTGGGGACGGCCTGCCCGGCGCGCTCGCAGAGCGCCTTGAAGGAATCCACACCGGAAGGTGTGTCCGCATCGTCTTCAGGTTTGGGCATGTCGAGGTCGATGACGACCAGCCCCGACGGGCCCGGTGCGATACCGACGTTGAACGCCCGCACCGCCCACGCACCACGGATGCGGTCGGCGTCCAGGGTGGCGCGCTGCTCCCACTTCAGGTGGCCGGTCGTGCAGGCGCCGGTGCGGGTGCAGTGGTCCTCTCCGTGCAGTGCGGGGGCTTTGCCGCCGGGGCGCAGGGGGTGGACGTACCAGCCGAGTTCGGCGGCTCGTAACGCTGCACCGAGCAGCGCGGATCGTGCGTCATGGGTCATGCTGGTTGTCTCCAGTTCTGATGAGTGCTGGCAGACGAGAGCGGCCCCGGGATCATTGGCGTGAGATGGGGGCCGCTTTCGGCGTTCAGCTGTGGAAGCGGTTGGACGTGGGGTGTTGGTCGCACCAGTCCTCGGCGCACACCTTGTGGACCGGTTCGCGGTCGTGGGAGCGCATGGGGGTGGGTTTGCCGCAGAGCACGCACGGCAGGTTCCGGGTGGCGTCGAAGTGGCGGGCGTCCCGTCAGTCCAGGAGCGGCACGACCGGCCCCCGGTTTAGTGGTGGTTGATGGTGCCGTTGGCCTTGCCGAACATCCCGGACGCGGTGATGTTCTGTGTGATGTGCGTCGTGCCCCTCCCGGTGCCGGCCGCACTTCGGCTGAGCCGGAGGAGCATGGGGACGCCGATGGCTGCGGCGGCGATGAGGGCGACGGCGGCCCAGAGGGCTTGGCTCATGGCGATCAGTCCCGGGGCTGCGTAGGAGATTCCGATGCCGGCGGCGGCGACGCCCCCGCCGACCGTCGGCGTGAGCAGGGCGGTGGTCTTGGCCCAGGCCGGGATCGGCTGTGCGACCGGAACCGGCGGCGCGGGCGGGGCCTGCTGCGGGGTGTAGGCGAGGGTTCGGATGCCGCCGGGGAGGGTGACCATCTGGACTCCCGGGGGGATCTCGTGGGGCAGCATCGCGGGGTGTTGGGTGGGCTGCTGGGGGGTGAGGGTGGTGATCTCGTACGTGGGCTCATGCACGACGGGGCTCCTTCAGCAGCGCGGGGGACCACCCCTGAACGTCAAGGTGTGGTCCCCTGCGGCTTGTCGTGTTGCTTGTCGTCCGGCTTGTCGTGTGCCTTGTCGCTTGTCTTGTCTTGTCGCTTGTCGCCTTGCAGGTCACAAGCCGTTTCCGGCCCTCCCAGAGCCACCCAGGGTCCTTCTCCGACCGGTGGCGACAAGCGACAGGCGGTCAGCCCTCGGTGGGGTTGTCGGGGGCGTGCCGACTGTGGACGTAGCGGGCTTTCGTGCCGGTGCCGACGCGGACGGCGGTGCCGTCCTCGGTCCATGTCTTGAGCCAGCCGACGACCGTCTGGCGGGTCGTGCCGTGCGCGTCGGTGAGCGCGCGGGCGATCGCCGACGCCCCGGTGCCGTCCGGGCCTGCGGCGAGGAGCAGGGTGAGGGCGGCCTGGCGGGCGGCGTTGTCCTCGTTCTGCAGCGCCGACAGGTTCAGCCCGCCCGGTGTGGGCGGCTCGGTGTTCGTACCGGGGTGGGAGAACGTCGCGAACTCGGCGTCGATCTGCTCCCGGAACTTCCGGGCCAACGCTTCCTCCGGCGATTCCTGACCGGTCCGCAGAGCCGACAGGTTCAGCCCGCCACCAGCCGCGGGCTGCTCGGCCGGTCCGGCACCGGCGGCCGGGGTGTGCGTGGTGTCCCGCATCCACGCGGTGCGCTCCGGGTTCCACCGGTTCGCGTAGGCGTCGCCCGCGGCCTTGGCGGAGATGGCGTCGAGGGTGGGGTGCATGTTGGTGGTGGCGTGGACGATGTCGCGGATCTGGTTGGGCAGGATCCGCCAGTTCTTGAACAGGGCTGCTGCGGACTCCGGGGTGCCCATGTACCCGGCCCCCTTGTAGGGAGCCTGGTCCGGGCGGAGTCCGCGGGAGCCGGGGAAGACCTTGCTGAGGTCCATCCCTTCGACTTCCCCGCCGGTGAGGCAGACCCGGGCCTTGGCCTCGCGGCGGATCATCAGGTTCCCGAGGACGGACCCGGTGGCACCGAGGGCGGTGAGCACGGTCCGGGCCCCCATGGCGCGCAGCATCCGGATCACTTCGAGGATCTTCTTCGCGAGTTCCTTCATGCTCCGGTCGGTGCTGGTCAGGATCTCGGCGCCCTCGTCGACGACCAGCATGATCTGCGGGATCTTCGCGCTGATGGGGAGCTGGTCGGTGTTCCGCTCGGCCATGAGGTCCTGGTAGGCGACCTTGCGGCGCATCCCGACCGCCAGGGCCGCATCGAGCATCAGCACGGCTTCCTCGTAGGTGGAGGCGAGCCAGTCGATGCCTGGTCGCACTCCTTCGACCGGGGCCCCGTTGGTGTCGAGGGCGGGGCGGACCCAGGGCAGGCCGGCGGATCCGGCGTTCAGGTCGATGACCCAGGTCAGGACATCGGTGGTGCGGGCGAACCCGGCCAGGATGACGTGCACCATGTTCGTCTTGCCGGACCCGGTGGGGCCGACGACCAGCGCGCACTGTTCGCGCAGGAACACGCAGATCTCTTCGGCGTTGGTGCGGTAGCCCCACGGGATCCCGGTGTAGATCGACAACGGACTGTAGTCCGACGGGTAGGTGCGTTCCTCGGAGAGCACGTTGACCGTGGTCACATCGATCAGAACCCGCCCCTGATCGATGCCCTGGGAGGCGACCGCGGTGCAGCCGTGCGGGAGTCGGGCATCGGCGGACAGGGCGGCGGAGTGCTGGGCGATCCGGTCGTATGTGGTTCCGCCGGCGGGGAGTTCGGCGTCGATGGTGAACCCGGTGCCGGTGGGCCAGATCTCCACCGCGAGGATCCGCAGGGTGAGGTTGCAGACCCGCTGGACCCGGTCCACCCACTCCGCAGCAATCGCCCTGCGCTCCGCGGACAGTTCGTGGGAGATCTGACGTTCATCGGCGGCGATGGCCTCCAGCTCCCGCGCCTCCTCGTGGAGCAGGGTGGAGCGGGCGGCGGCGCCGATGCCCACCCCGATCGTGGCCAGCGATCCGAGGGCGGCCCAGGTGAGGGGGCCGGTGGTCATGGCCCAGGTCGTCCATCCGGCGCCTACCAGCCAGGAGGCGGAGCGCAGGGCGATGGTGCGGGCGGAGAGCCGTTCGCGCAGGCTGCTGATGGTGTGGCCGATCGCCCCGGCCGCACCGACCGTGAGGACCCAGCCCGCGGGCATGCCGGTGGCTGCTCCGGTGGTGGCGACGGCAAGGCATCCGGTGGTGGCGGACAAGGCGCCGGTCACGGGTCCGTGACCGGCAGCCCAGTCCCACACCGGCCCCGAAGAGGCGGTGTTGGTGGTCATGTCAGACGTTCCATCCCTTCTCGGCCTCGGCCCCGTTGCGCGGGTCCTCGTGGCGGGCGATGTCCTGCTCGTGGGACTGGCGGAACAGCGGACCCATGTCCTCGGCGACGGCGACGGCGGCCATGAGGGCGCCGAAGATGTCGTTGAAGCCGTCCGCGACGTCCTTCTCCAGCGGGAACTCCGAGTCGGCCCGCTCGGCCAGGACCCGCATCACGTTCGCCACGCTCGTGAGCGCGGCCGGGAGCCCTTCGACCATGGCCAGGATCTCCATGGCGTCCTCGGGGTCGTACTGACCGGCCGCGGACTCCATCTCCGCGGCGTACTCCTCGAACCGGAAACCAGACACGTTCTCTCCCTCACTCGCGCAGATGATGGGTGCTGCTGCCGACGGCAGCCTCTTGGGCCGTGCCGCCGTGTCACTGATCCGGTCGGCACTCTCGGCCGCCTCCCGGTCGACGGCGGCCTCGTCCTCCTGCAGGGCGGCGCATATGGCGTCATCCCGGCGGGTGCGCTGTTCCTCGGCGGTGCAGGTCATCCGGGCGTAGAGGCGACGCCCGGGGTACTGGAGCCAGGCCCAGCCGAGCCTCCGGCCCAGCGGGGTGGACACCATCCCGACCAGTCCAAGAGCCCCAGCGAGCAGGGCGGCGAGCAGGCGGCGTCCCTGGAACCGGGCGGCGGAACGCCACAGAGCCTTACGGGCTGCCCTCCTGACCGGTGCCTTACGCACGTCGTCACGCAGGGCGGCGACCTGCCGGGCAGCCCGCCGGTCGCGCGCCTGGCGGCTGCGCTCGACAGCCGCGCCCCGGGCCGATCCGACCCGGCCCGCGGCCCTGCTCACGGACCGGCCGACCGGCCCCCTACCCGGCATAGAAGCCGACCGGGCCGCGCTCCTGGCACCCCGGCGAGCATCCGCCAGAGACCGCCGCGCCCCGGCCGTGTCAGCCCGGCGAGCGGCCCGCGACGGAGACGACTTGCGGGCCGACTCGCGCAGCGCCTTGACCTGCCCCGCACGACTCGGCGACTTGCCCGGGGCGGCCCCGATGGATCCGTGCTCGGCCGACGACTTCCCAGCGCGGCCCGGGCTGTTCTTCGATCCGCTCGACTTGCCGGTGCCCAGGAGGGAACCAGCAGCACCACGAACGGCCTTTCCTCGACCGCGACCTGCGCTCTTACCGGCGCCGGCATTCCCGCTGCGAGCCTGGCCGGGCACCCGGCCGGATCCGCCGTGACTGGCGGTCCGGCCAACCGATCCGGCCGAAGAGCGGGACGTGCGGCCGGTGGCCTTACGTGACTTGTTGCCGCGGTGCTTGCGGGTCGCCGCCACGGTGCCGAGGACGACGGCACCGGTGGCGGCGACGGCCAGAGCGGCCGGGCCGCCTACGAGCGCGGCGGCGGCGAGCAGGGAGGTGGTGGCGTTGGTGCCGGTCACCGCGAGCGGGACAACCGGCCAGCCGCCCGGGGTGTGCTCCACCTTGGGTGCAGCCGCGGTCGGGGTCGGTGTGGGGTTGGGCTCAAGGGGCGGGATACGGGGCCCCGGGGTGGCTTCGGGGGCCACTACCGGGGTCATGGTGGTGTCGGTCATGCTGAGTGCACTCCTTGTCGGAGTAGGGGCCCGGCCGAATCTGTGGTGGAGAGGGCCGGGCCCTGCTGGTTTTCAGGCGGCGCACTGTTCTTCGGGGAAGGCGCAGGCCACACACATGCCGAGCGAAGTCGGGATGCGATAACCGGCGTCCTGGTCGCAGTTCGAGCAGACCTGCTGAGCGGCATTCGCCTTGGCCAGTGCCGCCCACCGGGCCGGAGTCATCGGCCGGACCGGCTTGGCCCGGTCGACGCGGTAGAGGTAGGCGACCAACGGGCCCCGGCGCCTGCGAGGACGTTCGAGCACGGCGGCGACGTCCTGCCCGCCCGGCCGCAGCCCCTGGGCACGAAGCTGCCGGAAGGTCGCGTAGCCGGGCGGCGCCAGGCGCCACGGGAAAACGGGCAGGGAGTTCACTGGCTCGCGCCTTCAAGCGCCCGGGTCGTCGAGTCGTCGCGCAGTTCCTGGTAGCGGGTGGAGATCCAGCCGACGGACCAGCCGGTCAGCTCGGCCGCAGCCCGCACCGCAAGTCCCGCTTCGAACGCTGCGCGGGCAGTTGCCCGGGCCTTCTCCTCGGACTGCTTCTCCGTGGCGGGGCCGGCCGCCAGGAGCGCGGCCCGATCACGCTCGGCCCGCTCCTGCCGCTCGGCCTGCACACGGCGTTCACGCTCATCGCGCTCACGACGCTCAGCAGCACGGCGTGCGGTGGCCTCTCGTTCGAGGCGTTCACGCTCAGCCTGCTGCTGTTCACGCTCACGTTCACGGCGTTCACGAGTCTCCCGCTCGGCACGCTCCCGGGCCTCGGCCCGCTCCCGCTCCTCCCGCCGCGCCGCTTCCTCCCGTGCCGTCTGTTCACGGGCGAGCAGGGCTTCATGGTCGCGCTGTTCACGCACCAACTGAGCGGCCTGCTCGCGCTCCTCCCGGTCCCGCCGCTCAGCCGTCTCACGGCGCTGGGCGGCGGCCTGCTCGCGCTCTGCCTGCTCGGCTTTCTGCCGGGCCTCCTGAGCGGTCAGGGCGGCGGTGATGGCCTGCCGGTAGGCGAGACCGGTCTCCGCCGTGACGATGAGCAGGAGCGGGGCGACCGCGTGCACGGCCACGCCGACCAGCTCTTTCTTCAACGCGGAGTCGGCCACGTTCAGGGCCAGAGTCATGCACCCGGTCATCCACCGCAGGACCACCGGCCACCGGCCCCCGTGCCCACCCAGGCGGGCCAGAACGGCATCGAGGCGGACCACGATGACGACCGCGGCGTCGACTACGAGGGGCAGGATGGGGGCGGTCCACTTGAATCCGTCCGGTGTGTGCCGCTCCATGAGCGGGGTCACCGTGAGGATCGAGAAGAGCATCGCCCCGGCCACGATCAGCCACGTCCCAACGGACAGTGCCCGTTCCGCTGAACGGATCTGAACGCTGTTCACGGCATGCCCCCGTCCCGTGAACGCACCCGGATCGAAGCCAGCAGCCGCACCGGCGACGCGTCGTCGCCGTGCGTCTCGCTGTACTCCGTCCACTCCCACTCAGCGCCGTCCGTGAACACGAACCCGAGTCCGGTGAGCGCCCGTGAACGCGCACCCACCGTCGGCACGACGGGCGTGGGACCGAAGTCATGCTCCGGCCACTGCGACCCCGGATCGTCCAGCAGAACGACGTACAGACGCCACCAGCCGCCACGGTTGGAACACTGCGCGGTGTACTCCTTCATGCGGCCACCGCGGACCCGGCGGTGGCGCCCGTCGTGGCCGGACGGCTGACCCTGCGGCGCGGGCGCCGGCCGATGGGCTGCGTCTTAAGCGGCAGCGTCCGCAGCAGGCTCGCGGCGTAGGCCGCGGTCTCCGGGTCGCTCTCCCGCAGGTCCGCCAGGACCTCGTGGGCGACGTCCAGCCGCGCGGCCCGCTCCATCGCGGACTCCGTGGCCGAACCGGTGAACAGCTCCAGATCGATCCCCAGAGCCAGCTCAATGAACTCAGTCGCGGTAACAGGCTCGCGACCAGCAACGATGGTCTTCATGGGTCGTGTTCTCCTTCGACGGTGGGACGGCCCAAAGCGGCCCCGGTGTGTCAGCACCGGGGCCGCGCCGTCATGGGTTGGGCTCCCTGCCATTGCGGGGAGCCCGGAAGTGGGTGGGTCAGCCGCGCTTGCCGTGGGTGGCGTTCAGTTCGGCGACGGCGTTCTTGCACTTGCCGGAGCTGATCCGGTCGTAGACCTTCTGGCTCCGGGCGACGGCCTTGGGGGTGGTGAGGTCGGTCGACGTGCTCTTCGGCTGCTGGCCGGACATGCGAACTCCTCATGAGGTGGAAGGTGTGGACCCGGCCGGATATCCCGGCCCCGGCTCCCCTCAGCCCCGCCCGTACGGCACCCGAAAGGGTCCGGACGGGCGGAGGAGGCAACCGGTCGCAGCGGTCGTGGGCGCTGCGAAGTGGTTGAGTAGCGCGGTTGAGCACACGGGACGGTGTCCCGTGCTGCCGCCTGCTTGGGGCACAGGAGAGGCGGCGAATCCTTGGCACGCTGTTCAGTTCTCAAAGAACGGCCGCTTCCTTTGGACCCGTTTCACGGAGCCCTCCGGGCGGTGCGAGCAGGCACGCAGATAAGACCCCGAGAGTTGTAGTCCTGGGACTGCGTGACCGCTAGTGAGACAATGCACCCACAGTCCCAGGACTGTCAACAGTCCTGGGACTGTGTTTGACTGGACAGGTCGAGAGGAGGCTGGAATGGCACCGAAGTGGCGGGAGCTCGCAGACACGCTGGCTGCTCGGATCAGGTCGGGCGAGTACGCCCCTGGTCAGCAGTTGCCGCACATCAGAGAGCTCGTCGAGGCTGGCGAGGGCTCAAAGTCCACGGTTCACGCGGCGTACAAGGCGCTGGAGGCCGAAGGGCTGGTCGCGTCATCGCGTGGGCACGGGACGGTAGTGCGACAGCAGACGCCGCTGAAGCGACTCGGCGTTGCGCGCTACGACAAGGCGAAGTGGCGCGACGGCGACCAGGTGGCGTTCATTGCCGACCGGGTAGCCACAGGCCGGGCCTACCGCCGGGGAGATCAGACGCAGACGGTCTCTCTCATCGAGGCGCCGTCGGCCGTAGCGGAGGCACACGGCCTACCGGTTGGTGCGGATGTCTACGCGCGAGCTCGCCTGGTGAAGGAGGGCGACCAGCCCACACACACCTTGACCAGCTACTACCGGCCCGAGCACGTCGAGGGTACGCGCATCGTCGACCCCACGCCGGGTCCCGCCGGCCGCGGTGGGGGATTCCGTGTCCTGTACGACGCGGGGTACGAGATCGACCACATGAAGGAGCAGCTCTTCGCGCGCGTGCCCACGTCCGACGAGGTGAAGCTCCTGCAGCTGGCCGCCGGCGAATGGGTAGTCGAGCTGCACCGCACCACGTTCACGGCGGACGACACGGTGGTCGAGTTCGCGATCGGCGTCCACGCGGCGTCCCGCTTCGCGTGGGAGTACGACTTCAAGGTGCCCGACTCGGCGCAGGGCGGAAAGGTGGAGCGGTGATCTCAGAGCAGTCCTGGGCAGACGCACGGGTGTTGTGGGACTACCACCAGATGCACCACGAGCTGCGGCCCTGCTCGGTGGCGATCGGCCTGGGCAGCCACGACCTGGGTGTGGCCGACACGACGGCAGACCTCTACAAGCGCGGCATGGCTCCCCTCATCGTCTTCACCGGCGCCACGAGTCCTACGACACGGGAGCGCATGCCGCGCGGGGAGGCCGTGCACTACCGCGATCGTGCGCTAGACCTTGGAGTCCCTAGTTCAGCCGTACTCGTCGAGTCGAAGGCACGCAACACCGGAGAGAACATCCAACTTTCGAGGCTTCTGCTCGACGGGGCGGGAGTGGATGTCGCGTCCGTGCTGCTGATCAGCAAGCCCTACGAGGAGCGGCGCGCTTACGCGACAACGCGAAAGCTGTGGCCGGAGGTCGAGGTCGTGAGCGCATCGATGCCGATGGCGTTCGACCACTACACCGATTCCATCGGGGACAGTCGAATGGTGCTTGACATGCTGGTCGGGACACTACAGCGACTGCTGATCTATCCAGTGCGTGGCTTCGCGATCGAGCAGGAAGTGCCGGACGAGATCACTGCCGCGTACGAACGGCTAATCTCGGCGGGCTTCACAACTCGTCTGATTTCAGAGAAATCATAAACCCGCAATCTCGTCGAATTTTCGGAAAGACCACCTGCGTGCGGAGTGCCCATCAGCTTCCGATGAGAATCATTCTTCCTCTTACGCTCGAATCGTTGGCTTTCAAAAGTTCTGGATGATCATAGAGTTTAGACAGGGCTTGCATGGCGATGTCAATGGAGCGATTCATGTGACCGATGGCGTCTTGATCGCTCGGTTCTGCTGCGCCATGCACGAGTTTACTCCGGATGGAATACAGACTCTTCACCTCGTCGAAGAGCTCTTTTCTGGCTGCGCGATCGTTTGGTTGCAGGAGATGCGCCAGCGCCCCAGAAAGCCGGAACACTACCTCACCCTCCCCAGTGCCAAACATATTCTCCCAGCAGACTACGGCATCCACGAATGCATCCATCGGGGAAAGTCGACTGGATACCGAAGACAGAAGGCGCCGCATGGTCATGTCGAGCTTAGGGGGATGTTCGGTAAGTCGCAGTGACCATGCCTGGACACTCCGAGCCACTTCCTCATCAAGGGCGCAAGAGCCAAACATGGAGACTGGGTTGCGAAGGTGGCTTACGCCGACACTCATTCCATACGCCAGAGGATTAAGGACCGTTGATGCTACTTCGGTTGGTGCAATGTACTTTTCGGCAGGCGACGAAAGCAGCAGTGCCAGTCGCGCAAGGTCAACCGTCCGCCTGAATTTTCTGCGGTGCTTTTCGAAATCTGACTGGTGCGTGTCCCAGCGGGCCCAGTGATCTGCATTGTGGGAGTCGCCTGCAGTCGAACTGGGGCCACGGATGCTTAGCAATTTGATTGGGGCAGAAACCTCTAGAATTGCGGTCACATGCTCGGCGCCCATGAGGCATTGGCTGTCCCGACTGGACGGCTTTCTAATTTCCCCACCCTCGAATTCGATCATGGGAGTGTTGGATAGCTCAATGTGCGCCATGCCGATGAGGCCGGGGATGGCTGTTTCCTTTTTTCGTGCAAGCGTACGAGCCAAGGTCAATGCATTCCGCAATGCGTTAAGAAATTGTTCAAGCGTTGACGGATCACGCAGGCGCAATGTTGAGTAGCGGATTATGCTTTCGGGCAGCATGGCGAGTTGCAGGCCGCCGCCGCTACCATTGGACCAAATTACCTCGGATGTGATGTCGATTCCGTCCCCTTGGTAACTTTCAGAATCTGTTACTCCGGGAAAGAGTCGGTGTAGATCTCGATCTAGCAGAATTTCCTTCACTGTTCTGCGGTGATTTGGATTGTTGAATGTCATTACTCCCGTGAAAGGCATGCGATCATCGCCCGAGGCGTTTGGGAGGAGGAGTTGAGGGTAAGTGTCGACACCCAGGAGTAGCAGATTCATCTCTAGCGAATCATCGCTTTGAATGGTGGGGATTTCGCCGCCACAATGGAGCCGCCAGGCATTTGCGGGGCTAGATCCATGACTTTCGCTGTAGGAAAGAGTTGCGGCTAGATTGAATCGGCGAATTGTTTCATCGCCGGAGTGGGCCTCGATGCCTCGAATGGTCGCTTGTAGGGCTTCGATGACCTCGTTTTGCTGGTTAGTGAATTGGATCCTTCTGTCTGAGAACTCGTCAGTCGATAGGTTTAGGCAGTACTCCATGAAAGTGTTGCCGTAGAAATGCCGTAGCTTCTCCATGCGCGCATCATAGGGCTGGTGCACCCCTCAATGCCATGTAAATGAGTGGGAGGGAACAGATTGGGCGTGACAGGCAAGCACGTGGGGCTATGCCGGAAGGAACCGCTTCGTAACCGGGCGGTGAGGGCGAGGGCCGTGTGACGCCGGTGGAGCCAGGAGATTGCGGGGCTTAACGGAGCGGGTGGTCTGTACGGACTTCCGCCGGATGACTGCAGGCAACTCTCCGGTCCCACAGGTCCATGGGCCGTCTACGGGGGGACTGGCTGACCACGACCCCTGAGCGGGCAGTTCGCCAGAGACTCCTGCGTCACTGCGGCAGTGGCCATCCTGACTTCCCCAGGTGTCCCCCAACGGCGCGGTCCGCAAAGGAATCAGCAGGTCATGCGGGTACGCGGAGCCCGCTGTAAACCTGTTGGCTGCAGTGGGCATCAAGCCGTGCGGGGTGAGCCTGGGGCTACTGAGGTGGGTTAGCGGGAAATTGCAGCTCAGAGGGGGTGGCCTGCGCGGTCTGTAAATCTGCCGGCTCAGCCCACCCAGGTTCGAACCCTGGCGCCGCCACGCGAACAGAGCCCCCGACCAGTACATCTGGTCGGGGGCTCTCTCGTTCTCCGGTGGCCGGGCCGACGGTGTCGGCCCGGCCGGAGGTCAGTTCCCGGCCACGTCCTTCACGGCCACCGTCACGGGCACGTTCCCCGAGATCAGCTCCAGCGTCAGGCCCGCCGTCGCCGGGGTGTCCAGCAGCTCCAGCAGGACCGCCGCCACGTCGTCGCGCGGGACCGGGCCGCGGCCCGTCGAGGCCTGGAGCAGGACCTGGCCCGTGCCGGCGTCGTTCGTCAGCATGCCGGGGCGCAGGACCGTCCAGGCCAGGGCTGCCCGGGAGCGTACGTACGCGTCGGCTTCGCCCTTGGCCCGCAGGTACGCGTCGAAGACCTCGGTGCCGGGATGGTCGGGATCGGCACCCATGGAGGAGATGACGATGTACCGGCGCACGCCCGCGTGCTCCGCCGCGTCGGCGAACAGCACGGCCGCGCCGCGGTCCACCGACCCCTTGCGTTCCGTACCGCTGTTCGGGCCGGCACCGGCGGCGAAGACCGCCGCGTCCGCGCCGCGCAGGGCCTCGGCAACCTCCTCGGCCGAGGCCGATTCGAGGTCCAGGACGAGGGGCTCGGCGCCCGCGGCCCGGAGGTCCTCGCTCTGCTGCGGGTTGCGGATGATGCCCACCGCTTCGTCGCCGCGGGCGGCGAGCAGCCGTTCCAGTCGTAGTGCGATCTGACCGTGTCCACCTGCAATGACAATGCGCATGCCTCCGACCGTACGCCCGAGCGCGCGCTCGTGCTCAAGGGCTGCCGCCCGGGCCGGAATCGGCGCGTCCCTGGCGGGGGAGGTCCAGGGCGGCGACGGCCTCCGAGTCGCAGTACTCGCGTACGGCGCTGGTGCGCGCCACCACCCGCCCCCGGTGCACCACGATCCTGCTGTACGCGAGGGAGAGCGCCCCGGAGAGCTGGTCCCCGCGTACGGCGAGGAGATCGGCGGGGAAGCCGGCCTCGACGCGGACGTCGGGCAGGCCCATGACCGCCCGCGCGGTGGTGGAGACGGCCTCGTAGGCGTGCTCGGGGGTGAGCCCGCTCCGGGAGGCCAGGAGGTAGGCGGCCTCCAGGGGGTCACCGCGGCCCACCGGGTTGGCGGTGTCGCGCAGGGCGCCGCTGCCCGCCGCGACCCGCACTCCGGCGGCCCGCAGGAGGCGCACCGGAGGGGTACCGCGGAGCCGCGCACCGGAACAGCCGCCCTGGGGGAGGCAGATCACCGTCACGGCCGCGGCGGCGAGACGGTCGGCGGCACGGGCCGCCGCGTCGCCGGGGAGCCGGGAGAGGCCCGCACAGGGCCCCAGGGAGACGCGGGGGCGGAGCCCGCCCGCCATGGCGGCGAGCCGGGCCAGTCGTACGGGGTCGTCGGCGTCCGTGTGGAGGTCGACCGGGCGGCCGCGTTCCGCGCCGAGGCCCAGCACCGCCTCCGCGTAGCCGGACGGGTCGGGGTCGAGGTCGGGGCAGCCGCCGATGACGCCCGCGCCCATGTCCAGCGCGTCCCGGAGCACGGCGAGGCCCTCCGCCCCCGCCACACCGGTGAGCAGCCGGGGCGCGGCGACGGCGGAGACGTCGGTGAGTCCGCGCAGGGAGCGGCGGGCCGCCAGGACGGCTTCGAGGGAGGCGAGGCCCTGCACGTCCCCGACGCGCACGTGGGCGCGCAGGGCGGTGGCCCCGTGGCTGAGCTGGAGGAGGGCGGCCTCGGTCGCGCGGCGCCGGACGTCCTCGGGGCGGTGGGAGACGGGGCCGGCGGCCGAGGCGGTGAGCGCCGTGTCGCCGTGTGCGTGGGGTTCGGCGGGGGCGGGGAGCAGCAGATAGCCGCGCAGGTCCAGGCGTGTGCCCCGGGTGGTGAGGCTGCCCGCGGTGCCGACCGCCTCGATGAGCGGCCCGTGGATCCGGACGTCGACCGTGCGCCCGTCGGTGAGCCGGACCCCGCAGAGCAGGAGCGCCGACGTGCCGGCCGGGGCGCCGGGGGCGGTTTCGCCGTTGTCGGGCCGCCGCGGCGGGCTTTCGGGCATCGCGCTCCTGGGAGGGGGTGCAAGATCACGTCACGCAGAGTGGGCCGAGCCTATTGCGGGGTCCGACGCGTCCGACGGAGGAGCGGAATAGTCGTACGAATGTGGCCCTGTGGGGCCTGCGGGGAGGGTGGGTCTCCCGGACTCGGCGGCGGGGGCGCGGGGCGGCTCGACCAGGTGGCATTGGACCTGATCAACGGCCTGATCAGGGCACCTCGACCGAGGTCTCCCGGGAGGTGGATCACGGGCCGGGCGGGGGCCGCGGAAACGGATTTGGGCGATCGGCGACAGAGCGTGTAATGTCTTCCTCGCTCGCCCCAATAGCTCAGTCGGTAGAGCGTCTCCATGGTAAGGAGAAGGTCTGCGGTTCGATTCCGCATTGGGGCTCTGGTGATCGGGTGACCCCGCTTCGGCGGGGAAGCTCGTCATCAAAGCGGTGTAGCTCAGTCGGTAGAGCAAGCGGCTCATAATCGCTGTGTCACCGGTTCAAGTCCGGTCACCGCTACTAACGGTAGCCGATTGTGGGGTCGGTCCTTCGATCGGCTACTCTTTTTTGCGTTCATCCGTCCATCCGTCCGTCCAAGGAGCACTCACGTGGCTGCCACCGACGTCCGCCCGAAGATCACGCTGGCCTGCGTGGAGTGCAAGGAGCGGAACTACATCACCAAGAAGAACCGGCGTAACAACCCGGACCGTCTTGAGATGAAGAAGCACTGCCCGCGCTGCAACTCGCACACTGCGCACCGCGAAACGCGCTAAAAACAGGCTCGTGCACGAGGCCGTCCCCACTGGGGGCGGCCTCGTGTCGTTGTATTGGGTTGTTCCTCGCCCTGTTTTCGACTTTTCATCAGGAGGTAGCGAGCTCATGGCGCTCGACCAGTCCTTCGTGGGGCGGACCTATCCGCCCACCCCGGCGTACGAGGTCGGCCGGGAGAAGATCCGTGAGTTCGCGGAGGCGGTGGGTGACACCCACCCCGCCTATGTGGACCCGGAGGCCGCCAAGGCTCTGGGGCACGCGGACGTGATCGCTCCGCCCACGTTCGTCTTCTCCATCACATTCAAGGCAGCAGGTCAGGTGGTCCAGGATCCGCAGTTGGGTCTGGACTACAGCCGTGTGGTGCACGGTGACCAGAAATTCGCGTACAAACGCCCGGTGCGGGCGGGGGACCGGCTGACGGTCACCTCGACGATCGATGCCGTCAAGTCCATGGCGGGCAACGACATCCTGGACGTCCGCGGCGAGGTGCACGACGAGTCGGGCGAGCACGTCGTGACCGCCTGGACGAAGCTGGTGGCGCGTGCCGCCGAGGAGGCGTGATGACGGCGACTGTGGAGTACGCGGCCGTCGAGGTCGGCACCGAGCTGCCGGCGCAGTCGTTCCCGGTGACCCGGGCGACGCTGGTGCAGTACGCGGGCGCATCGGGGGACTTCAATCCGATCCACTGGAACGAGAAGTTCGCACGTGAGGTCGGGCTGCCCGATGTGATCGCGCACGGCATGTTCACGATGGCCGAGGCGATCCGCGTGGTCACGGACTGGGCCGGGGACCCGGGTGCGGTCGTCGAGTACGGCGTGCGGTTCACCAAGCCGGTCGTCGTGCCGAACGACGACACGGGCGCGGTGGTCGAGGTCAGCGGCAAGGTCGCCGCGAAGCTGGACGACAACCTGGTGCGGGTGGACCTGACGGCGATGAGCGACGGCAAGAAGGTGCTGGGCATGTCCCGCGCCGTGGTCCGGCTGGCCTGAGGGCCGGAGCCGGTCACGACCGGCGGTGAGGGGCGTCTCCTTCGGGAGGCGCCCCTTCGTCGTCCGTGGCGGGCGTCCACGGTCGTCGCGGCGAAGCCCGTCCCCGCCGCCGGCCGGGTGTTTCGCCGCGTGGGGCCGGGGGAGCGGGCATCGCCTCCGCCGCCGACAGCGCTCCGTGGAGGCCGGCGGCGCTCCCGGAGTCGCCGCGCGGGCCTCCCCTTCCTCTCCGTGCGGTGCGCCGCAGGCCGGGTGAGGGCTCCCCGGCAGGCCCTCCGCGCCCCTGCGGTCCGTGGCCCCGCCCGAGCGGCGGGGCCGCGGACCGTACTCTTGTCCCCGTGCAGGAACTCCACGATGCCCCCCTCGCCCCCCTGACCACCTTCCGGCTGGGCGGCCCCGCCAACTGCCTCCTGACGGCCACCACCGATGCCGAGGTGATCGCCGCCGTGCGTGAAGCCGACGCGAGCGGCACCCCGCTGCTGATCATCGGCGGCGGGTCCAACCTGGTCATCGGGGACAAGGGCTTCGACGGGACCGCCGTGCGCATCGCCACCCGGGGCTTCGAGCTCTCCGGTACGACGCTGGAACTGGCAGCCGGCGAACCGTGGGCCGACGCGGTCGCCCGCACGGTCGAGGCGGGCCTGGCGGGCATCGAGTGCCTCGCCGGAATTCCCGGATCGGCCGGGGCGACCCCCATCCAGAACGTCGGCGCCTACGGGCAGGAGGTGTCCTCGGTCATCACCGAGGTCGTCGCCTACGACCGGCGCTCCGGTGAGACGGTCACGATCCCGAACGACGCGTGCGCCTTCTCTTACCGACACAGCCGCTTCAAGGCGGAACCCGATCGCTTCGTGGTGCTCCGTGTCCGCTTCGGGCTGGAGGACGCGGACGGGCAGTCCGCACCCCTGCGCTACCCGGAGACGGCCCGTGCCATGGGTGTCGGACAGGACGACCGCGTTCCCGTCGCCGACGCCCGCAAAGCCGTTCTGCGGCTGAGGGCCGGCAAGGGCATGGTGCTCGACCCGGAGGACCACGACACGTGGTCGGCGGGGTCCTTCTTCACCAACCCGATCCTCGACGAGGCGGAGCACAGCGCCTTCCTCGCGCGCGTCAGGGACCGCCTCGGCGAGGACACCGCACCCCCCGCCTTCCCCGCCGGAGAGGGCCGCACGAAGACCTCCGCCGCCTGGCTCATCGACAAGGCCGGCTTCACCAAGGGATACGGCACGGGCCCGGCCCGCATCTCCACCAAGCACACACTCGCCCTCACCAACCGCGGCGGAGCGACCACCGAGGACCTGCTGGCCCTGGCCCGCGAGGTCGTCGACGGGGTCCACGAGGCCTTCGGGGTCACCCTCGTCAACGAACCGGTGACGGTCGGCGTCAGCCTGTAGCGGTACGGCCGGACGAACGGAACAGCGGGGCGGGGGCCGCGCCCCGCTCCGCCTCCGCAGGATCGTCGGTCAGCGGGAGCACGGCACGGGCCGCGTCAGCCGGTCCAAGGGCTCCACACCCCTCCGCGCACCGGATGACGGGCACGCGCCGTACCACCGGCGGTCCGAACAGCTGACCACCGGCGCGCCGGACAGCGACCTCAGCGCGCCGGACAGCGGGCGCGCCCCCTCCGCGCGGACACCGATACCCGCGCCGCCCCGTCCCTGCTGCCGGCGCCCGTAGCCGGCCGCGCGCCATGGCCCGAGGGCGCCCTCGCGGCCGACGGAGGACTCCACCGCGTCGGCCGCCCGCACCCCGTTGGGCGGAATCAGCCGGCGAGCCACGCGTCGATGCCGCCCAGCAGCCTCTCGCGTACGTCGACGGGCGCCACCGACCCGCGTACGGACTGCCGCGCCAGCTCGGCCAGCTCCTCGTCCGTGAACGCGTGATGACGGCGTACGAGGTCGTACTGCGCGGCCAGCCGCGAGCCGAAGAGCAGTGGGTCGTCCGCTCCGAGCGCCATCGGGACGCCTGCGTCGAACAGAGTGCGCAGGGGTACGTCGCCGGGCTTCTCGTAGACGCCGAGTGCCACATTGGAGGCCGGGCAGACCTCGCACGTCACCCCCCGCTCCGCGAGCTTGCGCAGCAGCCTCGGGTCCTCGGCCGCCCGCACGCCGTGCCCGATCCGGCCCGCGCCCAGGTCGTCCAGGCAGTCCCGGACGCTGGAGGGGCCGGCGAGCTCACCCCCGTGCGGGGCCGCGAACAGGCCGCCCTCGCGGGCGATGGCGAAGGCGCGGTCGAAGTCGCGGGCCAGGCCGCGGCGCTCGTCGTTGGAGAGCCCGAAGCCGACGACCCCGCTGTCCGCGTACCGCACGGCGAGGCGGGCGAGCGTCCGGGCGTCCAGCGGGTGCTTCATCCGGTTCGCCGCGATCACGACCCGGATCCCGAGCCCGGTCTCGCGGGACGCGCTGTCCACGGCGTCCAGGATGATCTCGATGGCCGGGATCAGACCGCCGAGCAGCGGGGCGTACGAGGTGGGATCGACCTGGATCTCCAGCCACCCGGAGCCGTCCGCGACGTCCTCCATGGCGGTCTCGCGCACGAGCCGCTGGATGTCCTGGGGGGAGCGGAGGCAGGACCGGGCGATGTCGTAGAGGCGCTGGAAGCGGAACCAGCCGCGTTCGTCGGTGGCCCGTAGCTGGGGCGGTTCACCGCCGGTGAGCGCCTCGGGCAGGCGGACCCCGTACTTGTCCGCCAGTTCGAGCAGGGTCGTGGGCCGCATCGACCCGGTGAAGTGCAGGTGCAGGTGGGCCTTGGGCAACAGCCTTACGTCACGCTCCATTGAAGGATCTTGCCGCATGCGGTGCGTGTCGCGGTAGCCGGTTCCCTTCCTGAGTTACCTCTCGAACAAAGAAATGGCCCCCGGCCGGAGCCGGGGGCCACTCACTCACTCGGGGAGCGGGCGGATCAGTCGCGCGCCTCGCCCAGCAGCTTCTGGAGCCGCGAGACGCCCTCGGCGAGGTCCTCGTCGCCCAGGGCGTAGGACAGCCGCAGATAACCGGGGGTACCGAAGGCCTCGCCCGGGACGACGGCGACCTCGGCCTCGTCCAGGATGAGGGCCGCGAGCTCGACGGAGGTGGCCGGGCGCTTGCCGCGGATCTCCTTGCCGAGCAGCTCCTTCACCGACGGGTACGCGTAGAACGCACCCTCGGGCTCGGGGCAGAACACGCCGTCGATCTCGTTGAGCATCCGCACGATCGTGCGGCGGCGCCGGTCGAAGGCGGTGCGCATCTCCGCGACCGCGTCCAGCGGGCCGGAGACGGCGGCCAGCGCCGCGACCTGCGCGACGTTGCTGACGTTGGAGGTGGCGTGCGACTGGAGGTTGGTCGCGGCCTTCACGATGTCCTTCGGGCCGACGATCCAGCCCACCCGCCAGCCGGTCATCGCGTAGGTCTTGGCGACACCGTTGACCACGATGCACTTGTCGCGCAGCTCGGGCACGATCGCCGGGAGCGACGTGAACTCCGCGTCCCCGTAGACCAGGTGCTCGTAGATCTCGTCGGTCAGCACCCACAGGCCGTGCTCGACGGCCCAGCGGCCGATCGCCTCGGTGTCGGCCCTGCTGTACACGGCACCGGTCGGGTTGGACGGCGAGACGAACAGGACGACCTTCGTGCGCTCGGTGCGCGCGGCCTCCAACTGCTCGACGGACACCCGGTACCCGGTGGTCTCGTCGGCCACCACCTCGACCGGGACACCGCCGGCGAGACGGATGGACTCGGGGTAGGTGGTCCAGTACGGCGCCGGGACGATGACCTCGTCGCCCGGGTCGAGGACCGCGGCGAAGGCCTCGTAGATGGCCTGCTTGCCGCCGTTGGTCACCAGGACCTGGGACGGCTCGACCTCGTAGCCGGAGTCGCGCAGCGTCTTCTCTGCGATGGCGGCCTTGAGCTCGGGAAGCCCGCCCGCCGGGGTGTAGCGGTGGTACTTCGGGTTGGAGCACGCCTCGATCGCGGCGTCGACGATGTAGCCGGGGGTCGGGAAGTCGGGCTCGCCGGCGCCGAAGCCGATCACCGGGCGCCCGGCGGCCTTGAGGGCCTTTGCCTTGGCGTCGACGGCGAGGGTGGCGGACTCGGAGATCGCACCGATGCGGGCCGAGACCCGGCGCTCGGACGGAGAAGTTGCAGCGCTCATGCCCCCCATGCTCGCAGACCCGAAATGCCGTCGGCACAGGGGTTTCAGGGACCGGACAGCACTCGGACAGCATGCGGACAGGAGCGGTCGGTAGTTGTCTGTTCGACGCAGCGCCGCTGAGCACGTACACTCACCTGTCGTTGGCCTTCATCAGCCACACCGTTTTCCCACCCGGCCCACCGGGGCGGATGCGGTAGGTTGGTGGAAACCACAAAGGGTCGTAGCTCAATTGGTAGAGCACTGGTCTCCAAAACCAGCGGTTGGGGGTTCAAGTCCCTCCGGCCCTGCTACACACTCCTTCGCCAGGATGTGTGCGCATGTACGTACTTCAATGCACCGCCGTGCGGCTCCACCGGGCGCGGCACGGCCATGACCCGGAATCAGGTGAGTAGCGTGACGGACGCCGTGGGCTCCATCGACATGCCTGATGCCGAGGACGAAGCCCCCGAGTCGAAGAAGAAGTCTCGGAAGGGCGGCAAGCGCGGCAAGAAGGGCCCTCTGGGCCGTCTCGCGCTTTTCTACCGCCAGATCGTCGCCGAGCTGCGCAAGGTCGTATGGCCGACGCGCAGCCAGCTGACGACGTACACGGCCGTGGTGATCGTCTTCGTCGTAGTCATGATCGGTCTCGTCACCGTGATCGACTTCGGATTTGCGCGGGTCATCAAGTACGTCTTCGGCTGATCCCCGCGGAGGGCGCCTCACCGGCGCCCCTTTCGCATGTTCCACCCATTTGTATCCAGGAAGAAGCAGCCATCGTGTCTGACCCGAACCTGAACGACGACGCCGAGCCCACGGCGAGCGCCGTCGAGTCCGCCGAGGACGAGCTCGACATCGTCGAGGCGGCGGATGCCGTGGCCCCGGACCAGGTCGAAGCTGCTGACGCCGCCGACGGTGAGCCCGCCGAGCAGGACGCCGTGCACGTCGAGTCCGACGAGGAGGCGGAGGCCGAGGAGGCCGCCGAGTCCGACGAGGACACCGAGGACGAGTCCGCAGAGGACGAGGACGCCTCCGAGTCCGACGAGGAAGAGGCCGAGCCGGCCGCTCCCGTCGACGCCGTCACCGCCCTGCGCGAGGAACTGCGCGGACTTCCCGGCGAGTGGTACGTCATCCACACGTACGCCGGTTACGAGAAGCGCGTGAAGGCCAACCTGGAGCAGCGCGCCGTCTCGCTCAACGTCGAGGACTTCATCTACCAGGCCGAGGTGCCCGAGGAAGAGATCGTCCAGATCAAGAACGGTGAGCGGAAGAACGTCCGTCAGAACAAGCTCCCGGGATACGTCCTGGTGCGCATGGACCTGACGAACGAGTCCTGGGGTGTTGTCCGCAACACGCCCGGCGTCACCGGCTTCGTGGGCAACGCCTACGACCCGTACCCGCTGACTCTGGACGAGATCGTCAAGATGCTCGCCCCCGAGGCCGAGGAGAAGGCGGCCCGCGAGGCTGCCGAGGCCGAGGGCAAGCCGGCTCCGGCCCGCAAGGTCGAGGTCCAGGTGCTGGACTTCGAGGTCGGCGACTCGGTCACCGTCACCGACGGCCCGTTCGCGACGCTGCAGGCGACGATCAACGAGATCAACGCCGACTCGAAGAAGGTCAAGGGCCTCGTCGAGATCTTCGGTCGCGAGACCCCGGTCGAGCTGAGCTTCGACCAGATCCAGAAGAACTGACGCTTTCCGCCGACTTCTGGACACATGCCTACCGAGCAGGTCAGACAGGCTTCGCAGCCGGTCTGACCTGCTCGGTTTTTGGTCGCGCAGCTATACCCGTTATCGTTGTGCGGTATGCCTCCATCCGGATGACCGGAATGGCGGCGAAACACTCTCACTAGGACCCGGAGAGAGCAATGCCTCCCAAGAAGAAGAAGGTCACGGGGCTTATCAAGCTCCAGATCAACGCCGGTGCGGCCAACCCGGCGCCGCCGGTCGGCCCCGCACTGGGCCAGCACGGCGTCAACATCATGGAGTTCTGCAAGGCCTACAACGCCGCGACCGAGTCGCAGCGTGGCATGGTCGTGCCGGTGGAGATCACGGTCTACGACGACCGCTCCTTCACCTTCATCACGAAGACTCCGCCGGCCGCCAAGCTGATCCTCAAGGCCGCGGGTGTGGACAAGGGCTCCGGCGAGCCGCACAAGACCAAGGTCGCCAAGCTCACGGCTGCCCAGGTGCGCGAGATCGCCACGACGAAGCTCCCCGACCTGAACGCCAACGACCTCGACGCCGCGTCGAAGATCATCGCTGGCACCGCCCGTTCCATGGGCATCACGGTCGAAGGCTGAGTCAGCCCCGTAGCCCCACAGTGGTAGGACCAAGCGCTGGTCCGCACCACGACTCCACACTCTGAAAACAACAGGAGTAGAAGTGAAGCGCAGCAAGAACCTCCGCGCTGCGGACGCGAAGATCGACCGGGAGCGCCAGTACGCCCCGCTCGAGGCCGTCCGTATCGCCAAGGACACCGCCTCCACGAAGTTCGACAGCACCGTCGAGGTCGCGTTTGCCCTGGGTGTCGACCCGCGCAAGGCCGACCAGATGGTCCGTGGCACCGTGAACCTCCCGCACGGCACCGGCAAGACCGCCCGGGTCCTGGTCTTCGCGACCGGTGACCGTGCTGCGGCCGCGGAAGCCGCGGGCGCCGACATCGTCGGCGCCGACGAGCTCATCGACGAGGTGGCGAAGGGCCGTCTGGACTTCGACGCCGTCGTCGCCACGCCGGACCTCATGGGCAAGGTCGGCCGCCTCGGCCGTGTGCTCGGTCCGCGTGGTCTGATGCCGAACCCGAAGACCGGCACCGTCACCCCCGATGTCGTCAAGGCTGTCAACGACATCAAGGGCGGCAAGATCGAGTTCCGCGTCGACAAGCACTCGAACCTGCACTTCATCATCGGCAAGACGTCGTTCGATGACACCAAGCTGGTCGAGAACTACGGCGCGGCGCTGGAGGAGATCCTCCGTCTGAAGCCGTCCGCCGCCAAGGGCCGCTTCATCAAGAAGGCGACCATGAGCACGACGATGGGCCCCGGCATTCCGCTGGACTCCAACCGCGTGCGCAACCTCCTCGTCGAGGAGGACCCGGCCTCCGTCTGAGCATCCGTGCTCACGCGGTAGCCGTTTTCTCGGCATGTGACGGGCCCTGCAACCTTTCGAGGTGCGGGGCCCGTCCTCGTATCCGTAGAACCAATCGCCGAGCAAGGGGTGGAGCGATCCATGACGATCAATACGGTGCGGCGTGCGGGGGTCTCACTGGCCGCGGCAGCGGCCCTGATATCGGTGGCGGCCTGCGGCGGGCCGGACGGCTCCGCGGGCTCCTCGGGTGCGGACGGCGGCGGTGCGGTGAGCACCCAGGCCGTCGCGGCCCTGCGCCTGGTGCAGAAGGAGACGGGCGGCGCCGAGTCGGCCAGGGTCGAGGGCACCACGGTGATGGGCAGCAGCATGTCCATGAAGCAGTCCGGTGCCATCGACTGGACGGACGGGATCACCGGCGCGCTGGAGATCACGTACACCGGGGGCACGATGGGGGACGCCCTGAAGCAGGCCGGCGGTGACGGCACGATGCGGGCCCGCTACCTGAAGGACGAGTACTACGCCAACATGGGCGACGCCTTCGCGGCGAACGTGGGCGGCAAGCACTGGATCCGGTACGGCTACGCGGATCTGGCCGAGCTGGCGGGCGCCTCCGGCGAGGTCATGAGGGAGCAGATGCAGAACAGCACCCCGCAGCAGGGGGTGAACGCGCTACTGGCCTCCGGCGACGTCAAGAAGGTCGGCCAGGAGGACGTACGGGGTGTCGCCACGACCCACTACTCCGGCACGGTCGACGTGGCGGAGCTGACCGCGGAGAACTCGGCGCTCGACGCGGGGCAGCTCGCGGACTTCAAGAAGCAGCTGGAACAGCTCGGGATCACGACCGAGACGGTCGACATCTGGGTCGACCAGGACAACCTGCTGGTCAAGAAGACCGAGCGGGGCGAGACGAAGACCGGCGAGCTCAATTCGACGGTCTTCTACAGCGACTACGGCACCGCGGTGGCGGTGGAGAAGCCCGCGGCCGGTGACACGGTCGACTTCAAGGACATCCTGAAGCAGCAGGGCAGCACCGCCGGCGCCTCCTGACCCTGGTCGGCCTCTCCCAAACCTCCCGCACCGGTCGAACCGGGACGGATTTGCTCGGCGCGGCCCCGGTCGCGTACTCTCCACAGGAAGCCAAAGACCGCTGGTCGTTACCGCGCTCTCGCAAGAGGGACGGTGACCGAAGGATCCGTCGAGAACGGACGACCTGCGCAGGTGACTGTGGAAAGCTCCCGGATCTGATCCGGTCGAGCTACGCCCTGGCGCCTGCGCCGGGGCGTTTCGTCTTTCCCGGCCCCTTCTGAGCGGTCCTCATCACCCGGAAGGAGGCCGACGCTCATGGCAAGGCCCGACAAGGCTGCCGCGGTAGCCGAGCTGACGGACCAGTTCCGCAGCTCGAACGCCGCTGTGCTGACCGAGTACCGGGGTCTCACCGTGGCGCAGCTCAAGACGCTGCGTCGTTCGCTCGGTGAGAACGCCCAGTACGCCGTGGTGAAGAACACGCTGACCAAGATTGCGGCCAACGAGGCCGGGATCGACACGCTGGACGACCTGTTCGCAGGTCCGACGGCGGTTGCCTTCATCACCGGTGACCCGGTGGAGTCGGCGAAGGGTCTTCGTGACTTCGCCAAGGACAACCCCAACCTCATCATCAAGGGCGGTGTCCTTGACGGTAAGGCGCTGTCCGCCGATGAGATCAAGAAGCTCGCGGACCTCGAGTCCCGCGAGGTTCTGCTCGCCAAGCTGGCCGGCGCCATGAAGGGCAAGCAGACGCAGACTGCGCAGCTCTTCCAGGCTCTGCCGTCGAAGTTCGTCCGCACCGCGGAAGCGCTTCGCGCCAAGAAGGCCGAGCAGGGCGGTGCCGGTACGCCGGCTCCCGCCGACGCCGAGGTGGCGGAGTAACACTCCGCTCCACCGGCTCGCAGCGGGCCCGTACGCCCGCCTACAAATACATCCGGCACCTGCCGAATTAGTGGAAGGACGCCATCATGGCGAAGCTCAGCCAGGAAGACCTGCTCGCCCAGTTCGAGGAGCTCACCCTCATCGAGCTCTCCGAGTTCGTTAAGGCGTTCGAGGAGAAGTTCGACGTCACCGCCGCCGCCGCGGTCGCCGTTGCCGGTCCCGCGGGCGCCGGCCCGGCCGCCGAGGCCGTCGAGGAGCAGGACGAGTTCGACGTCATCCTCACGGGTGCCGGCGAGAAGAAGATCCAGGTCATCAAGGTCGTGCGTGAGCTGACCTCGCTGGGCCTCAAGGAGGCCAAGGACCTCGTGGACGGCGCCCCGAAGCCCGTCCTCGAGAAGGTCGCCAAGGAGGCCGCCGAGAAGGCTGCCGAGTCCCTCAAGGGCGCCGGCGCCTCCGTCGAGGTCAAGTGACCCTGCGAGTCATCTGACTCCTCAGGACCGTCCCTGCCGCAAGGCGGGGATGTCACATCGCAGAGGGCGATCACCCATCCGGGTGGTCGCCCTCTGGCGTACCCCGGGCGGCTGCCTTGATCTTCCGGCGGCGACGAGTAGGGTGATCTTCGCTGTGCGTCTCCCAGGGGGCGTCAACAGCCGTCCTGGGGGCCCAGGTGAAGATCGCCGGGGATCCGTCCCGGCCTCGGGGCCTTGACGAACCGCACGCGGCGCGCAATTCTCAGGACGCGTCGTCATCTCGATCCGCATCCGAGGCATGGATCGAGAGCGAAGAGGGCAGTAAAGAAGAGCGCACACCGCGCGAGGGCTATTCATAGGTGTTGAGAACAGCTGTTGAGAGCAACGTGGGTCTCTGAGAACCCCGACTGGACATCAGTGTGGCGTTTGGCTACACTGACCCTTTGCGCTGCCTGTTAGCTGCCTCCTGCCCGTCACCAGGGGCATGCCCACGCCTAGCATCGATGACCGATTATTCCCTGACCTTGGGATTTCTGTCTCTGTGTGCGGCTTGGGGCCGGTACGCGCGTAGTGAGTCCGAGCCCTCGGAAGGACCCCCTCTTGGCCGCCTCGCGCAACGCCTCGACCTCGAATACGAACAACGGTGCCAGCACCGCCCCGCTGCGCATCTCTTTTGCAAAGATCAGGGAGCCCCTCGAGGTTCCGAACCTCCTCGCGCTGCAGACCGAGAGCTTTGACTGGCTCCTCGGCAATGCCGCCTGGAAGGCTCGCGTCGAGGCTGCTCTGGACAGCGGACAAGACGTCCCCACCAAGTCCGGCCTGGAAGAGATCTTCGAGGAGATCTCGCCGATCGAGGACTTCTCCGGGTCGATGTCGCTCACGTTCCGCGACCACCGCTTCGAGCCCCCGAAGAACTCCATCGACGAGTGCAAGGAGCGCGACTTCACGTTCGCCGCGCCGCTCTTCGTCACGGCCGAGTTCACCAACAACGAGACCGGCGAGATCAAGTCCCAGACGGTCTTCATGGGCGACTTCCCGCTCATGACCAACAAGGGCACCTTCGTCATCAACGGCACCGAGCGTGTCGTCGTGTCGCAGCTGGTCCGCTCGCCGGGTGTCTACTTCGACTCCTCCATCGACAAGACGTCCGACAAGGACATCTTCTCCGCCAAGATCATCCCTTCCCGGGGTGCCTGGCTGGAGATGGAGATCGACAAGCGCGACATGGTCGGTGTCCGCATCGACCGCAAGCGCAAGCAGTCCGTCACCGTCCTCCTCAAGGCTCTCGGTTGGACCACCGAGCAGATCCTCGAGGAGTTCGGCGAGTACGAGTCCATGCGCGCCACCCTGGAGAAGGACCACACCCAGGGCCAGGACGACGCGCTGCTCGACATCTACCGCAAGCTGCGTCCCGGCGAGCCGCCGACGCGCGAGGCCGCTCAGACGCTGCTCGAGAACCTCTACTTCAACCCGAAGCGCTACGACCTCGCGAAGGTCGGCCGCTACAAGGTGAACAAGAAGCTCGGCGCGGACGAGCCGCTCGACGCCGGTGTCCTCACCAGCGACGACATCATCGCGACCATCAAGTACCTGGTGAAGCTGCACGCCGGTGAGCTCGAGACCGTCGGTGAGTCGGGCCGTTCGATCGTCGTCGAGACCGACGACATCGACCACTTCGGCAACCGTCGTCTGCGCAACGTCGGCGAGCTCATCCAGAACCAGGTCCGTACGGGTCTCGCCCGTATGGAGCGCGTCGTGCGTGAGCGCATGACGACCCAGGACGTCGAGGCGATCACGCCGCAGACCCTGATCAACATCCGGCCGGTCGTCGCCTCCATCAAGGAGTTCTTCGGCACCAGCCAGCTGTCCCAGTTCATGGACCAGAACAACCCGCTGTCGGGTCTCACCCACAAGCGCCGTCTGTCGGCGCTCGGCCCGGGTGGTCTCTCCCGTGAGCGGGCCGGCTTCGAGGTCCGTGACGTGCACCCGTCCCACTACGGACGCATGTGCCCGATCGAGACCCCTGAAGGCCCGAACATCGGCCTGATCGGTTCGCTCGCCTCGTACGGCCGCGTCAACGCGTTCGGCTTCATCGAGACGCCGTACCGCAAGGTCGTCGACGGCCGGGTCACCGACGAGGTCGACTACATCACCGCCGACGAGGAAGACCGCTTCGTGATCGCCCAGGCGAACGCGACGCTCTCCGAGGACATGCGGTTCACCGAGCCCCGCGTCCTCGTCCGCCGTCGTGGCGGAGAGGTCGACTACATCCCCGGTGACGACGTCGACTACATGGACGTCTCGCCGCGCCAGATGGTGTCCGTCGCGACCGCGATGATCCCCTTCCTGGAGCACGACGACGCCAACCGTGCCCTCATGGGCGCGAACATGATGCGTCAGGCGGTGCCGCTCATCAAGTCGGAGGCGCCGCTCGTCGGCACCGGCATGGAGTACCGCTGCGCCACCGACGCCGGTGACGTCCTGAAGGCCGAGAAGGACGGTGTGGTCCAGGAGGTCTCCGCGGACTACATCACCGTCACGAACGACGACGGCACGTACACCACGTACCGCATCGCCAAGTTCTCGCGCTCCAACCAGGGCACCTCGGTGAACCAGAAGGTCGTCGTCTCCGAGGGCGACCGGATCATCGAGGACCAGGTCCTCGCCGACGGGCCGGCCACCGAGAACGGTGAGATGGCGCTCGGCAAGAACCTGCTCGTGGCGTTCATGCCGTGGGAGGGTCACAACTACGAGGACGCGATCATCCTGTCGCAGCGCCTCGTGCAGGACGACGTCCTCTCCTCGATCCACATCGAGGAGCACGAGGTCGACGCCCGTGACACCAAGCTCGGCCCGGAGGAGATCACCCGGGACATCCCGAACGTCTCCGAAGAGGTCCTCGCCGACCTCGACGAGCGCGGCATCATCCGTATCGGTGCCGAGGTCGTCGCCGGTGACATCCTCGTCGGCAAGGTCACGCCCAAGGGCGAGACCGAGCTGACCCCGGAGGAGCGCCTGCTCCGTGCGATCTTCGGTGAGAAGGCGCGCGAAGTGCGTGACACCTCGCTCAAGGTCCCGCACGGCGAGATCGGCAAGGTCATCGGCGTCCGCGTCTTCGACCGCGAAGAGGGCGACGAGCTGCCGCCGGGCGTGAACCAGCTGGTGCGCGTCTACGTCGCGCAGAAGCGCAAGATCACCGATGGTGACAAGCTCGCCGGCCGTCACGGCAACAAGGGCGTCATCTCCAAGATCCTGCCGATCGAGGACATGCCGTTCCTGGAGGACGGCACCCCGGTCGACATCATCCTCAACCCGCTGGGTGTCCCGTCCCGAATGAACCCGGGACAGGTCCTGGAGATCCACCTCGGCTGGCTCGCCAGCCGCGGCTGGGACGTCTCCGGCCTCGGTGACGAGTGGGCCAAGCGCCTGCAGAGCATCGGCGCCGACCAGGTCGCCCCCGGCACCAACGTCGCCACGCCCGTCTTCGACGGTGCGCGCGAGGACGAGATCACCGGTCTCTTCGAGGCCACGATCCCGAACCGCGACGGCAACCGGCTGGTCCAGCCCTCGGGCAAGGCCAACCTGTTCGACGGCCGCTCCGGCGAGCCGTTCCCCGAGCCGGTCTCGGTCGGCTACATGTACATCCTCAAGCTGCACCACCTGGTCGACGACAAGCTCCACGCCCGTTCGACCGGCCCGTACTCCATGATCACGCAGCAGCCGCTGGGTGGTAAGGCGCAGTTCGGTGGGCAGCGATTCGGCGAGATGGAGGTGTGGGCCCTTGAGGCTTACGGCGCCGCATACGCCCTCCAGGAACTGCTGACGATCAAGTCCGACGACGTGACCGGCCGCGTGAAGGTCTACGAGGCGATCGTCAAGGGCGAGAACATCCCCGAGCCCGGCATTCCCGAGTCCTTCAAGGTGCTCATCAAGGAAATGCAGTCGCTCTGCCTCAACGTGGAGGTGCTGTCCTCGGACGGCATGTCCATCGAGATGCGCGACACGGACGAGGACGTCTTCCGCGCGGCGGAGGAGCTCGGTATCGACCTGTCCCGGCGAGAGCCGAGCAGCGTCGAAGAGGTCTGACGGGTTGGCCGGCCGGATCCCAGTGATCCGGCCGGCTCTCCCCGGACCCGTTCAGACCATTGCTGAAGTGCCCCGATTTCTCGCGTGAAGCGAGGGGGCTCGAACCCCCGAAAGAGGGATTGACGACAAGTGCTCGACGTCAACTTCTTCGACGAGCTGCGGATCGGCCTTGCCACCGCGGACGACATCCGGACCTGGTCCCACGGCGAAGTGAAGAAGCCGGAGACCATCAACTACCGCACGCTCAAGCCCGAAAAGGACGGACTCTTCTGCGAGAAGATCTTCGGTCCGACCCGGGACTGGGAGTGCTACTGCGGCAAGTACAAGCGTGTCCGCTTCAAGGGCATCATCTGTGAGCGCTGTGGCGTCGAGGTCACGCGCGCCAAGGTGCGCCGTGAGCGCATGGGCCACATCGAGCTTGCCGCTCCCGTCACCCACATCTGGTACTTCAAGGGTGTCCCGTCGCGCCTGGGATACCTGCTGGACCTCGCGCCGAAGGACCTCGAGAAGGTCATCTACTTCGCCGCGTACATGATCACGTTCGTCGACGAGGAGCGCCGCACGCGCGACCTCCCGTCGCTGGAGGCACACGTCTCCGTCGAGCGCCAGCAGGTCGAGAACCGTCGCGACTCGGACCTCGAGAACCGCGCCAAGAAGCTCGAGACCGACCTGGCCGAGCTCGAGGCCGAGGGCGCCAAGGCCGACGTGCGCCGCAAGGTGCGCGAAGGTGCCGAGCGTGAGATGAAGCAGCTGCGCGACCGTGCGCAGCGCGAGATCGACCGCCTCGACGAGGTGTGGAGCCGCTTCAAGAACCTCAAGGTCCAGGACCTCGAGGGCGACGAGCTGCTCTACCGCGAGCTGCGTGACCGCTTCGGCACGTACTTCGACGGCTGCATGGGCGCCGCTGCCCTGCAGAAGCGCCTGGAGTCCTTCGACCTCGACGAGGAGGCCGAGCGCCTCCGCGAGATCATCCGGACCGGCAAGGGCCAGAAGAAGACCCGTGCGCTGAAGCGCCTCAAGGTCGTCTCGGCGTTCCTGCAGACCAGCAACAAGCCCAAGGGCATGGTGCTCGACTGCGTGCCGGTCATCCCGCCGGACCTGCGTCCGATGGTGCAGCTGGACGGTGGCCGCTTCGCGACCTCCGACCTGAACGACCTGTACCGCCGTGTGATCAACCGCAACAACCGCCTCAAGCGTCTCCTTGACCTCGGTGCCCCCGAGATCATCGTGAACAACGAGAAGCGGATGCTGCAGGAGGCCGTCGACGCGCTGTTCGACAACGGCCGCCGCGGTCGCCCGGTCACCGGTCCCGGCAACCGTCCCCTGAAGTCCCTCAGCGACATGCTGAAGGGCAAGCAGGGCCGGTTCCGTCAGAACCTCCTCGGCAAGCGCGTGGACTACTCCGCGCGTTCCGTGATCGTCGTCGGTCCGCAGCTCAAGCTGCACCAGTGCGGTCTGCCGAAGGCGATGGCGCTGGAGCTCTTCAAGCCGTTCGTGATGAAGCGCCTGGTGGACCTGAACCACGCGCAGAACATCAAGTCGGCCAAGCGCATGGTCGAGCGTGGCCGCACCGTCGTGTACGACGTCCTCGAAGAGGTCATCGCCGAGCACCCGGTGCTGCTGAACCGTGCGCCCACCCTGCACCGCCTCGGCATCCAGGCCTTCGAGCCCCAGCTGGTCGAGGGCAAGGCCATCCAGATCCACCCGCTCGTCTGCACCGCGTTCAACGCGGACTTCGACGGTGACCAGATGGCCGTGCACCTTCCGCTCTCCGCGGAGGCGCAGGCCGAGGCCCGCATCCTGATGCTGTCCTCGAACAACATCCTGAAGCCGGCCGACGGTCGTCCCGTCACCATGCCGACCCAGGACATGGTGCTGGGCCTGTTCTTCCTCACCACGGACGAGGAGGAGCGCAAGGTCATCGGTCAGGGCCGGGCGTTCGGTTCCACGGCCGAGGCGACCATGGCCTTCGACGCCCGCGAGCTCTCGCTCCAGGCACAGGTGGACATCCGCTTCCCGGTGGGCACCATGCCCCCGCGTGGCTGGGTGCCGCCGGTCGCCGAGGAGGGCGAGCCCGAGTACCAGCCGGGTGACACCTTCCGGCTGCGTACGAGCCTGGGCCGCGCGCTCTTCAACGAGCTGCTGCCCGAGGACTACCCGTTCGTCGACTACTCGGTGGGCAAGAAGCAGCTCTCCGAGATCGTCAACGACCTGGCCGAGCGCTACCCCAAGGTCATCGTGGCGGCGACGCTCGACAACCTGAAGGCCGCGGGCTTCCACTGGGCGACCCGTTCCGGGGTCACCGTCTCTGTTGCCGACATCGTCGTCCCCGAGGCCAAGAAGGCCATCGTCAGGGGCTACGAGGAGCAGGACGAGAAGGTCCAGAAGCAGTACGAGCGCGGTCTGATCACCAAGGACGAGCGCACGCAGGAGCTCATCGCGATCTGGACCAAGGCGACCAACGAGGTTGCCGAGGCGATGAACGCGAACTTCCCGAAGACGAACCCCATCTTCATGATGGTCGACTCGGGTGCCCGAGGAAACATGATGCAGATGCGTCAGATCGCGGGTATGCGTGGTCTGGTGTCGAACGCCAAGAACGAGACGATCCCCCGTCCCATCAAGGCGTCCTTCCGTGAGGGCCTCACCGTTCTGGAGTACTTCATCTCCACGCACGGTGCCCGTAAGGGTCTGGCGGACACCGCCCTGCGTACCGCCGACTCGGGTTACCTGACCCGTCGTCTGGTGGACGTCTCGCAGGACGTCATCATCCGCGAGGAGGACTGCGGCACCGACCGCGGCCTCAAGCTGAAGATCGCGGTCAAGGGTGCCGACGGTGTCCTCCGCAAGACGGACGACGTCGAGACCTCGGTGTACGCCCGCATGCTCGCCGAGGACGTCGTCATCGACGGCAAGGTCATCGCGCCTGCCAACGTCGACCTCGGTGACGTCCTGATCGACGCCCTCGTGGGCGCCGGCGTCGAGGAGGTCAAGACCCGCTCGGTCCTGACCTGTGAGTCCGCGGTCGGCACCTGTGCCTTCTGCTACGGACGCTCGCTCGCCACCGGCAAGCTGGTCGACATCGGTGAGGCGGTCGGCATCATCGCCGCCCAGTCCATCGGTGAGCCCGGTACCCAGCTGACGATGCGTACCTTCCACACCGGTGGTGTGGCCGGTGACGACATCACGCAGGGTCTGCCCCGAGTCGTCGAGCTCTTCGAGGCCCGTACGCCCAAGGGTGTCGCCCCGATCTCGGAGGCCAAGGGCCGGGTCCGGATCGAGGAGACCGAGAAGACCAAGAAGCTCGTCGTCACGCCGGACGACGGCAGCGAGGAGACGCCGTTCCCGATCTCCAAGCGTGCCCGTCTGCTGGTCGGCGAGGGCGACGCGGTCGAGGTGGGCCAGAAGCTCACCGTCGGTGCCACGAACCCGCACGACGTGCTGCGGATCCTCGGTCAGCGCGCGGTCCAGGTCCACCTGGTCGGCGAAGTCCAGAAGGTCTACAACTCGCAGGGCGTGTCGATCCACGACAAGCACATCGAGATCATCATCCGGCAGATGCTGCGCCGCGTGACGATCATCGAGTCCGGCGACGCGGAGCTGCTGCCGGGCGAGCTCGTCGAGCGGTCGAAGTTCGAGGTCGAGAACCGTCGTGTGGTCACCGAGGGCGGTCACCCCGCCTCCGGCCGTCCGCAGCTGATGGGTATCACCAAGGCGTCGCTCGCCACCGAGTCGTGGCTGTCGGCGGCGTCCTTCCAGGAGACGACCAGGGTTCTGACCGACGCGGCGATCAACGCCAAGTCGGACTCCCTGATCGGCCTCAAGGAGAACGTCATCATCGGTAAGCTCATCCCGGCCGGTACGGGTCTGTCCCGCTACCGCAACATCCGGGTCGAGCCGACCGAGGAGGCCAAGGCCGCGATGTACTCGGCCGTCGGCTACGACGACATCGACTACTCGCCGTTCGGCACGGGCTCCGGCCAGGCCGTTCCGCTGGAGGACTACGACTACGGTCCGTACAACCAGTAAGCGAGTCGCTTGATACGACCGAAGGGCGGTCACCCCGTTGCGTACGGGGTGGCCGCCCTTCGGCGTGTCCGGGGTCAGCGCGGGGGACGTTCGTCCAGGTAGGGCTGGAGGCGCTGGAGCCGGTCCGCGTAGTCGGGGTGCGAGGACAGCAGCTTGGCGAGACCGGCGGCGCGGGGGGCGCGGGGCCCCGCAGCCGCGTACCGGGCCTCCTCGTGCGCCCGCATGGTGTGCAGGACCCCGGCGAGGGGGTGTGCGAAGCCGAGGCCGGCCGCGTGGGCGTCCGCCCGGAGCTCGGCCCTCCTGTTGACCAGGGCCAGCAGGTACGGAGCGACCGCCATCGGCAGGAGGACCATCCAGGCCGCCGCGACGAGGGCCAGCAGTCCGCAGCCGAACAGCAGGACCAGGACGCCCGTCGCGGGCAGCGAGATGACGCGTGCCACGCGCAGCGCGAACCGCGACATCGCGCGTATCGCCCGCCAGGTCAGCTCGGCCGGCTGCGCGTACCACTGGCCCAGCAGGGAGGCCCAGGCGTGGCCGCCCGTGTGGTGGCCGAGTTCGTGTGCGAGTGCGGCGGCCAGCTGCCCGTTGGGCAGGTGGTTCAGCGAGAAGGTGGTGACGCCGACGATGTGGCCGGCCGCGGCGTACGCGTTGATGTCGTCGCTCTCCTCGATCCACAGCTCGTACCGCTGGTGGTCGACTCCCGCCCGCGCCGTGACCTCGCGCCACACCGGCTCCAGCCGGGCCCGTTCGGCAGGCGTCGGGACGCGCAGCCGCAGCAGCCTGCGGGCGAGGAAGCTCTCCGTGGGGCGGTGGAAGACCAGGGCGCCGCTGAGCACCCAGACGGTGACGGGCAGCCAGGCCGCCGACCCGAAGAACGCACTCGCGAAGCCGGTCACCACGGCGAGGCTGCAGAGGAACGCGGGCACCTGGACGAGCAGCCGGCTCAGTGCGGTGGCGTCCGCGCCCCGTTGGCGGGCGGTGAGATGGACGCGCCGCTGCTCGAAGTCCATCTGGTGGGGGTGCTGCTCCGGCCGGCCCGGCAGCGGGTCCGGGGCCGGGCCGAGCTGCCCGGGGGGCGGGGGAGGCGCCGGGTCACGGGGGTACGCGGGTGCGGCGCTCACGGGCGCGCCGGGATACAGGGGTGGGGTGTCGTCCGGTGTGCCCGGGTATGCGGGTGGTGGTGCGGTGACGGCCGGTGTGCCCGGGTACGCGGGTGGTGGTGCGGTGACGGCCGGTGCGGCGGGGTACGCCGGTGGCGGTGCGGCGTCGTCCGCTGTGCCCGGGTACGCGGGTGCGGGTGCGGAGGCGAGCGGTCTGTCCGGGGTGTCGGGTGGGGGCGGGGTGCCGTCCGGTGTGCCCGGGTACGCGGGTGCGGAGGTGTCCGGGTGCTCGGGCAGGGGCAAGGAGGCAGCCGGTTCGACCGGGTGTCCGGGGTACGTCGGCGGCGGGGGTATGTCCTGGCCGGGAGAGTGGGTCATCGGGCTTGCTCCTCGGGTGTGCGGCGCGGGTGCGGGCTGACTGGCCGGGCGGCTCAGCCCAGGAGCCCCGCGACCGGGAAGAAGACGGTGCTGAGGAAGAAGGCGGCCAGGCCGATCCGTATCCAGCGGTGCTTGTCCGCGACGATGCGGCTGGTCTCCGCCAGCGAGACGAGCAGGGCGTCGGCCGGGGACCGGGCCGTGTCGGCCAGGGCCTGTGCGAGCAGGCCCTGGGACGAGGCCCGCCGGGTGTCGGCGAAGTAGGTGAGCGGCTGCCCCGGTGCCCAGGAGCTCGGCCGGTACCTGGGCAGGATCGCCATGAGCAGGGACAGCAGCGCCAGCGCCACGCAGCAGGCCCCGGCCCACCACAGCACGCTGCTGAATCCGCTGAGGTCCCACGGGCGCCAGCGCCTGGCCGACAGGAAGCCGCTGAGGACACCCACCGTCACCCCCAGTGCCCCGGCGAGTACCGCGGCCTTGCTGTCGGCGCGTGCGATCTCGCTGCGGGCGTCGGTGAGCAGCCGGACCGCCGCCTCCAGGGAGGCCGCCTCCGTGGGGACTCCGGCCGGTTCGGCGGTCATGACGGCCTGCCTTCGCGGTCCGTGGCGGAGGGCTCGTCCTGGGGCCCGGTGACGGGCTCCTGCGAGGGGGCGGTGTCGTGAGGGGGGACGAGGCTCCGCGGGGTGACGGGACCCTGTGACGGGGCCGTGAAGGGCATGGCGGGCATCGGGGGCGGGCTCGCGGCCCGTGTGGCGGGCGCGGCGGGAGGCTGCGGGGGCGGAAAGCCGTACGGCGGTGGCACGGACGGTCCGGGCGGGGCCGTGAGCGGCGGACCGTGGAGCGGCTGCCGCCCCGGATACGGTCCGAGGGCGGTGGGCGGCGGTACGTACCCGTCGAAGAGCGCCGTGCCGTGGACCGCAGCCCCGGCGAGCGGGGGGCCGGATTCGGCCGAGGGCGGAGCGGTGCCGGGCTGTCCGGGAGCGGTGCCGGGCGGCGCGGGTGGTGCGGCGTCCGCAGGTGCGTGCGGGGCGGGCGGGAGCGCCGGCTCGGGAGGTACGGCGTCCGCCGGTGGGAGCGGGGCGGGCGGGACCGGGGTCGGTACGGTGTCCGCCACACCGGGCAACCGCTGCGCGAGGATCTCGGTGACGGTCCTGAGCGCGAGCTCCTTCGGCCCGTCCAGCTCGAACGCCTCCGCGTGCTTGCCCCCGAGCAGCTCCGAGACCAGCTCCTTCTGCTGCTGGATGAGGCGCAGCTGGTCGTCGCGCATGGACTGCATCACCAGTCGGGAGTCCTCCGGGTGCTCGGAGAGGTGGAGCGCCCAGGCGTGCACACCGCCGTGCTGGAGGTGGTAGGCGTAGAAATTGATCTTCTGTGCCTGCAGGGCCTGCAGCTCCAGGTCCTGGCGGCCCGCGAGCAGCGCGTGCTGGTGCTGGAGCGCCTGCTGCTGCATGGCCAGTTCGTGCTGCTGCCGCTGGTGTTCGAGGGACCGTCCCGCCAGGAGCAGGTCCTGCTGCCGGGAGCGGAGGTCGGCCTCCAGATCGATGTCCATGCCGCGCCGGGCGATGAGGACCTGCTCCGCGCTCTGGTGCTCGATGGCCTGCTTGCGCTTCTCGTGCGCGATGTTGTCGTCGTCCCGGCGGACCCGCACGGTCCACGTGACCAGGAGTCCGGCCGTCGCGCCCAGCACGCCCTGCGCCTCGACCGCCCGCAGCACCGCCTGTTCCGCCTCGGCACTGCGGTGGACGGGGTACGTCCGGGTGACCGGCCGCGCGGCCTGCTGCAGCTCGCCGAGCAGGAGTTCGGGGACGTGGCGGTGGCCGCTCCTGACGAACACGTCGGGCTCCCGTACCTGCCAGGACAGGTCGACCGCCACGCCGAACTCGAACGCGTCGTTGTCGCTGGGCAGGGCGAGCTCCGCCCGCACCGGATGGATCCCCATGTCCACCTCGTAGACCGCGGTGTAGCGCCGGGTCGCCATGTCCGCGCGTGCGGGGCGGTGGGGAGGCAGGAAGGTGTCGTACTCGCCCCTGGCGGTGACGAACACCAGCGCGTGATCGACCTGGGTGACCGGCTTGCGGGTCACGTACTCGAAGCGCGTCAGCTGCCGCACGGTCAGCACCGGATCGGTCAGCTGTGTGTGGCGGTCGGCGCTCTGCTGCCATTCGGGCGGACGGCGGAAGTCGGCCATCGGGACTCTTCTCCTTGACGGGTGCGGCTGGTTCAGCCGGGATCGACGACGGCCAGCAGCCGGCCCGCGACCGGCGGCGGCGTCGTACCGCCGTCCTCGGCGGGCATCGTGCGCAGCAGGTGGGCGAGCCGCCTGCGGTCGGTGTCGGTCCCGACGAGATCGGGGAGCAGGGTGGCCAGGGCGGCCTCCGCGCGGGGGACACGGTCCGCCGACCACGTCCACGTGCGCAGGACGGTGAGGGCGTCGTCCGTGTGGTGGCGGTCGCGGAGGGCGGTCGTCCACAGGTCCGCGAGGCCCCGGGCCTGTGCCGCGCGCGCCGCGGACGCCAGCGCGTACCACTCGAGCAGCGGGGCCGCCGAAGCCGTCGGATCGTCGTCCTCGGGGTGCGCGCACGCGGAAAGGAAGGCGCGCAGGGCGAGGTCGCGCAGGGCGGGGTCGTCATTCAGCCAGCGACCCATCTCGGCGAGCACCTGCCCGCCGGCCGGGGAGAGCAGCAGCAGGGCTACGGACGACGCCAGTTCGTCGACCTCCTCGGCGAGCCCGGTGGTGTCGTCGCCCCGTCCGTCGCCCGCCGCGAAGTGCGTACGCGCGGCGGAGCGCAGGGCGTGCAGGGCCTCCGTCGGATGGGCGGGGCCGATCAGGGCGTAGGTGCGGATCGCCGTCCAGCGTTCCCTGCGGTCGCCGCCGGTGCACCAACTCCCCAGGATCCTCTGGATGTTGGGGGCTCCGAGAAAGTGGGCCAGCGTGAGGGCGTTGACCGCGACGAGCCGATGGCGATAGCGCCGCGAGGTGGCCCAGCGGCTGATGACGAGAGCCATCGCCGACGGCAGGTCCGCCGCGGCGAGCACGGCCGCGGTCGAGGCCGCACGGGTCCGCACGAGAGGGCGCCCGTCGTCGGCCAGCCTGTCCAGCCAGGCCACCAGGGCCGGGCGGGCCGACGGATGGCCGGTCCACACCTCGCGCAGCAGGACGAGGGCGGCGCGGTCGTCGCGGTACCGGGCCTTGCGCTGGGCGACCGGGCCCCACTCGGTCACCTCGTTCTCCTCGTACCGCTCGGCCCGCGCCCGGTCGAGCCGGCCGCTCGCCGCGTTGCCGAAGACGGGTACGCGGGGCGGTTTCGAGGGGTCCTCGGTCTTCTGGAGCAGCGCGTACAGCACATCGCTCAGCTCGGCGGTCAGGGCGTACGGGGCCTCGTTGAAGGCGGCGAGCGAGACGAGGAAGGCCTTGTCGGAGAGGGAGGCCGACGGATCGCCGAACCACTCCTCGACCTGGCTCTCCAGGGCCGCGAGCGAGAAGCGGTCCAGGTCCTGCCCGGCGGCCCGGCCGAGGGCGACGCGGGCCAGCAGCCGGGCGAACGCGGCCACCTCGCGCAGTTGGTGGCCCCGGTCGAGGAACTCCTTGACGGCGCTGTGCTCCAGCAGCGCTCCGGCGTCCGCCCCGACGTCGCCGGAGCCCTCCAGCAGTGCCGCCAGATGGGCCTCCAGGACGGCACGCGACCGCGGGGGCTGCCACTGCGCGACGGCCACGTCCTCCAGCGCCGCGGCCGTGTCCACGGTGATGACCAGATGGGCGTCCTGCTCGACGAGGCGCTCCCGCAGGGCCAGCAGATGCGTGTCGCGCAGGGGCTGATCGCGGCGGAGGGCGAGGTCGCAGAGCACGTGGCCCCGGGCTCCGTCGAGCAGCCCGGCCAGCGAGGCGGGGGCGATGTCGCGGTCGAGGGAGCGCACGGGAGTGGCACCCAGCCGGTTCAGCAGCATCAGGGCGGCGGTGCGCCGGCCGCTGAAGTGCCGGCCGGAGAGCACCAGGACACGCTCGGCCCGCAGCCGTTCCACGAGCGCGGCGAACGCCGCCCCGTCCCCGCCGGGGACGAACAGGGCCGCCGTCCGGTCCAGGCTGTCCTGCGGAACCAGGCCCGAGGTGTGCGTGTCGCCGGCCACCCCGAGCTGGTAGATCTCGGTCTTGCTGCCCATGATCACGTCACCCACGACGTGTCCGCCGCTGACACCGTGCTGGTCACGGCCGCTCAGCCCGCCCGCGAAGCGGGCCGACGCGCCGACCATGATCCCCGGGCTGTGCGCGTAGAGGTCGCGTCGTGCGCTCCAGGCGTCCTGCGGCTGTTCCTCCTCTTCCTCCGGCACGTCAGACGCGGGGGAGGGCGAGCCGTCCCCCGGCTGTGGTGCCTCCGCGTCGGGCGCCGCCGTGGACGCGGCGCCGGGGGTGGCCGAGGCATGGGCGGGCCCGTCGCCGTCCGGCCCGGACGGGTCCTGGATCATCGGCGGGCACTTCCGTCCGAGGGTCCGTCGGAGGGACGGGGGTCGCGGGGGCCCTCGGGCCGGCCGTCGCCGGTGCTGCCGAGCACGACGTCGCCGGCGACGAACCCGCCGCTCACTCCGTGCAGGTCACCGCCGACGAGACTGCCGCCGAAGGAGGGGGCGCCGCCGTGGAAGTGGAACACGGCGGCGCCTCCCGCCCCCGACGCCGGGCCGCCGGAGGGACCCCCGTCCGCCCCCTCCGGCGACCCGCCCGCGACGCCCCCGTGCGCCGCTTCCCCCGTGGCGGAGGCGACGCCCCCGTGCGCCGCCTCCGCCGTACCGGCCGCGGCGCCCCCGTCCGCCGCCGCGGCCGTTCCCGCCCCTGGCACCGTGCCGTGCAGCCAGGCCTTCATCGGCCCGTTCTTGCCGGCCACGGTGACGGGGCGGAACTCTTCCGGCACGATGCCGGGGTGTCCGTGCCGCACGATCCCGCGGTGCACGTCCTCGGACACGCACAGCGCGAGATCGCCCGTACGCTCGCGCAGCGCCGCCCTCAGTACGTCCCCGTCCAGCAGCCGGCAGGCGTGGTTCAGGTCGGACCCCACCCAGCCGTCCCGCTCGTCGATCGCGACGTACCCCGTGGCCAGGACGGCCCGCAGCCGGATCTGGGCGCTGCTCGAAGCCATCCGGTTGACCCCGTGCAGCTGTACGGGGGTCTCGGTCAGCAGCGCCCGCAGCAGTGCGGTCACCGAGGCGTTCGCGTCGATCAACTCCATGACCGCGTCGCCCCGGTCGGCGCGGATCCGCCGGTCCTCCCCGATCCCGGCCGCCGTGAGCGTGCGGTCGGCGATGTCGTAGAGCATGCGCCGCAGGTAGTTCTGCTCGATGTCGTCGCGGTCGCTGAAGCGCTCGATGTCGAACAGCAGGATGGTGCGGCTCACGGGATCGGTCATGGCTGCCTCTCGGTGATCTGCGAGTGGCAGCAGCCTGGGCCCGCCGGGACCGTACCGGTGAGGGCAGATGACCCACTGGAAGTGTGACCGTGTGTACATACGGTCGGGGCGGGGCCCGAGTGGGGAGCCCCGGGTCAGTCCCCGGGGTCCTGGGACCGGGCTATCCGGCGCAGGACGTCCGGGCGGAGGATGAGCAGGGTCCGCCGACCGGTCGACACCACCTGCCGGGCGCGCAGGTCCCTGAGCAGCCGCTGCACCATCTCCCGGGACGCCCCGACAGAACCCGCGAGCTCCTGCTTGCTCAACGGCACGGTGAGCTCGATTCCCTCCGGAGTACGGACACCGTGGGTGCGAGCCAGGTCGAGCAGCAGTACGGCGAATCGTTCCCGCACGGTCAGGGAGGCGAACTCCAGCCGTCGGCGGTCGGCGGCCCTGGTCCGGTCGGACGTCAGCCCGAGCAGGGTGAAGGACGCGGCGGGGGAGCGGGACAGGTACTCCCTGAACAGGTCGTGCTCCACCGCCACCGCCTTCACCGGTTCCAGCGCGGTGACGGTGGCCGACCTCGCGCGGCCGGTCAGGGCCGACGACTCCCCGACGATGTCCCCGGGGCCGCGCAGGGCGAGGAGAGCCTCGTAGCCGTTCGCCGCGGAGGCGGTGACCTTGGTCCAGCCCTCGGTGATCAGCAGGACGTGCGAGGACGGCTCCTGCTGGTGGATGAGCGCGGACCTCGTCCCGAAGCGGAGCACGCTGCCCAGTGCGAGCAGTGCGGTGCGGTCCGCCCGCTCCAGCCTGGCGAGAAAGGGAACGCGGTCGTCCAGCCCGTGGCCCCCCGGCGGATCCAGCATGGTCATCGTGCCCCCTGAACATCACGCGTCGGCTGTCCCGCTCCGGTGCGGACGGCCCGTCCTCGGCCCCGCACCCGTCCCGCCGTCGCGACAGCGGGACCCCGTGCCCGTCCCGCTGTCGAGGCGGCCGCGCCGGCGGCTCTCCCGCCGACGCAGCGGGCAGGTCAAACTACTGGCAGTGAACGCCGTCCGCCGGGAGAAAGCCGGTTTTGGCCCTTGGTGACGTGCCGGGGTGTTCCCGGGGGCCCCGCACGCCGCACTCCACGGCATTTGTTTTGACCCAGCTCCGTGAGGTAGGTACGCTCAAGCCTTGTGCCTGGGGTGTGCCTGGGCTCGGGTGCGTGTCCTCAACCGCATGGCGAGTCCGTAAGTGGCCACCGCAATCTGCGCTCCGCCTGCCTCACGGCAGGAGCTTGCAGTGTTCGACACACCCGACCGCGTGGGTCGGCGAGTGTTCCAGGTTAGTTTCAACGAACGGCACACAGAAACCGGAGAAGTAGTGCCTACGATCCAGCAGCTGGTCCGGAAGGGCCGGCAGGACAAGGTCGAGAAGAACAAGACGCCCGCGCTCGAGGGTTCGCCCCAGCGTCGTGGCGTCTGCACGCGTGTGTTCACGACCACCCCGAAGAAGCCGAACTCGGCGCTCCGTAAGGTCGCGCGTGTGCGTCTGACCTCCGGTATCGAGGTCACGGCCTACATCCCGGGTGAGGGACACAACCTGCAGGAGCACTCCATCGTGCTCGTGCGTGGTGGCCGTGTGAAGGACCTGCCGGGTGTTCGTTACAAGATCATCCGCGGCTCGCTCGACACCCAGGGTGTCAAGAACCGCAAGCAGGCCCGCAGCCGCTACGGCGCCAAGAAGGAGAAGTAAGAATGCCTCGTAAGGGCCCCGCCCCGAAGCGCCCGGTCATCATCGACCCGGTCTACAGCTCTCCTCTTGTCACCTCGCTGATCAACAAGATCCTCCTCGACGGCAAGCGTTCCACCGCCGAGCGGATCGTGTACGGCGCCATGGAAGGCCTCCGCGAGAAGACCGGCGCTGACCCGGTCATCACGCTGAAGCGCGCGCTTGAGAACGTCAAGCCCTCGCTCGAGGTCAAGTCCCGCCGTGTCGGTGGCGCCACCTACCAGGTGCCGATCGAGGTCAAGCCCGGCCGCGCCGCCACCCTCTCCCTGCGCTGGATCGTGGGTTACTCCCGCGCCCGTCGTGAGAAGACGATGACCGAGCGGCTCATGAACGAGCTGCTCGACGCCTCCAACGGTCTTGGCGCTGCCGTCAAGAAGCGCGAGGACACGCACAAGATGGCCGAGTCGAACAAGGCCTTCGCGCACTACCGCTGGTAGTCGCTCACCCCATCGAGACCGAGAGAAGATTGAGCCTTATGGCCACCACTTCGCTTGACCTGGCCAAGGTCCGCAACATTGGGATCATGGCCCACATCGACGCGGGCAAGACGACCACCACCGAGCGGATCCTCTTCTACACCGGCGTTTCGTACAAGATCGGTGAAGTCCACGACGGCGCAGCCACGATGGACTGGATGGAGCAGGAGCAGGAGCGCGGCATCACGATCACGTCGGCCGCGACGACCTGTCACTGGCCGCTCAATGATGTTGACCACACGATCAACATCATTGACACCCCGGGTCACGTCGACTTCACCGTCGAGGTGGAGCGTTCGCTCCGCGTCCTCGACGGTGCCGTCACCGTGTTCGACGGTGTGGCGGGCGTCGAGCCGCAGTCCGAGACCGTCTGGCGTCAGGCGGACCGCTACGGCGTGCCGCGTATCTGCTTCGTCAACAAGCTCGACCGCACCGGTGCCGACTTCCTTCGTTGCGTCGACATGATCGTCCAGCGCCTCGGCGCGGTCCCGATCGTCATGCAGCTCCCCATCGGCGCCGAGGCCGACTTCCGCGGCGTCGTCGACCTCGTGACCATGAAGGCCTTCGTTTACCCCGAAGAGGCCGTCAAGGGCGAGATGTACGACACCGTCGAGATCCCGGACAACCTCAAGGAAGCCGCCGAGGAATGGCGCGGCAAGCTCCTCGAGGCCGTCTCGGAGAACGACGACGAGATGATGGAGCTGTACCTGGAGGGCGTCGAGCCCACCCAGGACCAGCTGCACGAGGCGATCCGTCGGATCACCCTCGCGTCGAAGGGCACGGCCGACTCCGTCACGGTCACCCCGGTGTTCTGTGGCACCGCGTTCAAGAACAAGGGCGTCCAGCCCCTGCTCGACGCGGTCGTCCGCTACCTGCCTTCCCCCCTGGACGTCGAGGCCATCGAAGGCCACGACGTCAAGGACCCGGAGAAGGTCATCCAGCGGAAGCCCTCGGACGACGAGCCGTTCTCCGGCCTGGCGTTCAAGATCGCGAGCGACCCGCACCTGGGCAAGCTCACCTTCGTCCGGATCTACTCCGGTCGCCTCGAGGCCGGCACCGCGGTGCTGAACTCGGTCAAGGGCAAGAAGGAGCGCATCGGGAAGATCTACCGTATGCACGCGAACAAGCGTGA
The DNA here is from genome assembly GCF_036345975.1 of Streptomyces clavifer. Lineage (NCBI taxonomy): Bacteria > Bacillati > Actinomycetota > Actinomycetes > Kitasatosporales > Streptomycetaceae > Streptomyces > Streptomyces clavifer. The sequence continues at coordinate 4,492,146 of NZ_CP107793.1, forward strand.
GGAGATCCCCTCGGTGGGCGCCGGCGACATCGTCGCCGTCATGGGCCTGAAGCAGACCACCACCGGTGAGACGCTGTGTGACGACAAGAACCCGGTCATCCTGGAGTCCATGGACTTCCCGGCGCCGGTCATTCAGGTCGCCATCGAGCCCAAGTCCAAGGGTGACCAGGAGAAGCTGGGTGTAGCCATCCAGCGTCTCTCGGAGGAGGACCCCTCCTTCCAGGTGCACTCCGACGAGGAGACCGGCCAGACCATCATCGGTGGTATGGGCGAGCTTCACCTCGAGGTGCTCGTCGACCGCATGAAGCGCGAGTTCCGCGTCGAGGCGAACGTCGGCAAGCCCCAGGTCGCGTACCGCGAGACGATCCGCAAGACCGTCGAGCGCATCGACTACACGCACAAGAAGCAGACTGGTGGTACCGGCCAGTTCGCGAAGGTGCAGATCGCCCTCGAGCCCATCGAGGGTGGCGACGCCTCCTACGAGTTCGTCAACAAGGTCACCGGTGGCCGCATCCCCCGTGAGTACATTCCCTCGGTGGACGCGGGTGCCCAGGAAGCCATGCAGTTCGGCATCCTGGCCGGTTACGAGATGGTCGGCGTCCGCGTCACCCTTCTCGACGGTGGTTACCACGAGGTCGACTCCTCGGAGCTCGCCTTCAAGATCGCCGGTTCGCAGGCGTTCAAGGAGGGTGCCCGCAAGGCGTCCCCCGTGCTCCTCGAGCCGATGATGGCCGTCGAGGTCACCACGCCCGAGGACTACATGGGCGATGTCATCGGCGACCTCAACTCCCGCCGTGGCCAGATCCAGGCCATGGAGGAGCGCAGCGGCGCTCGCGTCGTGAAGGGCCTCGTGCCCCTCTCGGAGATGTTCGGCTACGTCGGAGACCTCCGCAGCAAGACCTCGGGTCGCGCAAGCTACTCGATGCAGTTCGACTCCTACGCCGAGGTTCCGCGGAACGTCGCCGAGGAGATCATCGCGAAGGCCAAGGGCGAGTAACTCTTCCGAGTCCACGCTTTAGGCTTGTCACCGGAGCCCGGACGGGCATTCGTCGCACCGCGGCGAATGCCCCCGGCACCGGCATTCCAGCAAAGATCACCTGGCGCCGATGAAGCAAGGCGTACAGAACCACTCAGGAGGACCCCAGTGGCGAAGGCAAAGTTCGAGCGGACTAAGCCGCACGTCAACATCGGCACCATCGGTCACATTGACCACGGTAAGACGACCCTCACGGCCGCCATTACCAAGGTGCTGCACGACGCGTACCCGGACCTGAACGAGGCCTCGGCCTTCGACCAGATCGACAAGGCTCCTGAGGAGCGTCAGCGCGGTATCACGATCTCGATCGCGCACGTCGAGTACCAGACGGAGTCGCGTCACTACGCGCACGTCGACTGCCCGGGTCACGCCGACTACATCAAGAACATGATCACGGGTGCGGCGCAGATGGACGGCGCCATCCTCGTCGTCGCCGCCACCGACGGCCCGATGCCGCAGACCAAGGAGCACGTGCTCCTGGCCCGCCAGGTCGGCGTTCCGTACATCGTCGTCGCCCTGAACAAGGCCGACATGGTGGACGACGAGGAGATCCTGGAGCTCGTCGAGCTCGAGGTTCGTGAGCTCCTCTCCGAGTACGAGTTCCCGGGCGACGACCTTCCGGTCGTCAAGGTCTCGGCGCTCAAGGCTCTCGAGGGCGACGCCGAGTGGGGTCAGACCGTTCTCGACCTCATGGCTGCCGTGGACGAGTCCATCCCGCAGCCCGAGCGTGACGTCGAGAAGCCGTTCCTCATGCCCATCGAGGACGTCTTCACGATCACCGGTCGCGGTACGGTCGTCACCGGCCGCATCGAGCGTGGTGTCCTGAAGGTCAACGAGACCGTCGACATCGTCGGTATCAAGACCGAGAAGACCACCACCACGGTCACCGGCATCGAGATGTTCCGCAAGCTGCTCGACGAGGGCCAGGCCGGTGAGAACGTCGGTCTGCTCCTCCGTGGCATCAAGCGCGAGGACGTCGAGCGCGGCCAGGTCATCATCAAGCCGGGTTCGGTCACGCCGCACACCGACTTCCAGGCCCAGGCCTACATCCTGTCGAAGGACGAGGGTGGCCGTCACACCCCCTTCTTCAACAACTACCGCCCGCAGTTCTACTTCCGTACCACGGACGTGACGGGCGTTGTGACCCTCCCCGAGGGCACCGAGATGGTCATGCCGGGTGACAACACCCTCATGGACGTCGCGCTGATCCAGCCGGTCGCCATGGAAGAGGGCCTGAAGTTCGCCATCCGTGAGGGTGGCCGGACCGTGGGCGCCGGCCAGGTCACCAAGATCATCAAGTAGTTCCTGCTTGATCGTCTGACCTGGTAGCTCCGCACAGAGCACCAAGAAGGGCCCCGCACCTCTCGCGAGAGGTGCGGGGCCCTTCGCCGTGTGCGGGGTGCGCTGCGCTGCCGGTCAGCTGCTGGTCCGCTGCCGACCGGTCCGCTACCGGCCGGTCAGCCGCCGGGAAGGAACGCGATCACGGCGAAGGTGTCGTCCTGCCGCCGGGTGTGCAGCGTCCCGCCCAGCGTGAGCACCCGGTAGCGGAGTCCGGCCAGGCCGGTGCCCGGCCGGCCGGGCTCCGGAGCGGGCGTCCCGGCGGGGACGCCGTCGTTGCGCACCAGGAGACGGATTCCGGAGGCGTCGGACCGCAGCTCTATCTCGCACAGGGCGGCCCTGCTGTGCTGGAGGACATTGCCCACCGCCTCGCGCAGTACGAAGCGGAGGCACGCCGACACCGCCGGATCCGGCACGGCGTGCGGACGCAGCACGGTGCGCACCGCGACGCCGGAACCGGTCAGCAGGCGCTGGACGTGGGTCAGCTCCTCGCTGAGCGAGGAGCCCTCGTCGTCCGGGAGGCCGATGGCCCGTATCTCCGCGTGCAGGCGGCGGGCGTGCGCGACGATCTCGGTGAGTGCCTGCCGCGACGGGTCGGGGGGAGAGTCCTCGGGGCGGGTACGCAGCGCCGCCTCGCCCTGCACCACGATCGCAGAGAGGGACGAGCCCGCCAGGTCGTGCAGGTCCTGGCGCATCCGCGCCTGCGCCCGCTGTTCGGCCAGCCGCGCCGCCTGCTCGCGGCTGCCGTGCAGACGGGCCGAGAGCAGGGCGAGATGGCCGACGGCGAAGACGGTGCTGGCCGTGATCACCGTACTGAGCAGGACGCCGATCGCCCCGCGGTCGGTGCGGACCAGGCCCGTGTGCACCAGCAGGGGTCCGCTGACGACCACCAGCAGGGCGACCGGTAAGGACCGGGCCGGCGGCAGGGTGAGCAGCACCGCTCCGGCGAGGAAGCCCATCAGGCTGAGCCACCGGTAGTGGAAGAGCAGCAGAGGCAGGTAGGTGAGCAGTGCCTGGATCATCAGGAGTCCCCACCGCCAGCGGTACGGAAGCCGGTAGGGCGGTGGCGCGTACTGGCCGAGTAACACGGCGGGCATCAGCACCAGCAGCGACAGGCCGGTGGTCACCGAGCGCCTGCTGAGGTGGGAGCCGGCGACCTCCTGGGCGACCAGGGCCAGTGAGCAGACGACCAGGACCACCAGTGCCCCGAGCGCCACCGGGGAGCCCTGCGGCCGAGGGGCCCGACGGAGCGTCCCGCACATGTGGTCCCCTGTCCCTCGGCCGGCCCGCATCATTGTGGCCCAACCGTGGGCCGTCGAAGATCATTTCTGTGGTTCGCCGGCCCGGACCGACTCCGCCCGGGGCGACCTCCGGCAACAGGTGCCGTGGACCGGAAGAGGTCCATCCGGGAGAGGCGGGCCGGGCACGGGAGTGCCGAGCCCGGATGAAGGGAAGATCCCATGCGCGACTACCGACTGACCTCACTGCTCTTCTTCGTCCCCTTCATGGCCGTCGGCGGGATCGACCGGGTCCAGGAATCCGGCTGGTCGCCGCTGTTGGGGGCGGGCGAGATCGTCCTGGCCGTCTGCATACTCGCCGGTGCCGTCAAGGAGATCCGTGGCGGCCTGCTCCACAGGAAGACGGGACGCGCCACCGGCCGGAACGGCTGACGTCGGAGTTCGCGGCCCGCCCCGGGGCCGAGCACCCGGAGCGGTGAGACCGCCGGTGCCACCCGCCCGGCGCGGTGGGCCTCGCCACCGCGTCGCCACCGCGTCCGGCCCGCCGATGAGCGAAGGACCACGCCGGGCCCGCCCGAGGAGTGAATGACCACGCCGGGCCCCGTCCGACACGTGAACGACCACGCCCGGTCCACCGACGCGTGACCGACCACGCCGGGCCCGCCGACGCGTGAACATTTCACTCCCGCTGCGGCCCGCCACGTGGTCGGATGGGTCCGACGTGCTGCCTGGACCGCGTAGCGCGCATCGGGCGGGTGCGAGCAGGGGGACTCATGGCGGCCAGTGTGCTCACACGACGTGAGCGGGTCGAGACCGCCGCCGTATGGGTGCTCGCGGTGCTGGTGCACGGGGCGGCCTTCGTGTCCGTGGTGGTGGCCGGACCCTGGACGCTGGTGCCGTTCGTGCCGGCCCTGATCGGCTCGCTGGTGGCGGTCCGGTTGGTGCGCCGAGCGATCGCCGAAGCCCGGGCCGGGGCGGCCGGCCGGGAGTCCGGAGGCCCGGAGCGGACCGGCACCGAGCCTGACGGGCCGGGCCGGCGGGCCGCGGAGACCGGTGATAATCGGGCCCATGATCAAGGTGCTGGTGGTTGAGGACCACGCCGTCGTGCGGGCCGGGCTGACGGCCCTGCTGGCGAGGGAGATCGGCATACAGGTCGTCGGTGAGGCCGCCGACGGCCGGGACGCGCTGGACGAGGCCCGGCGCCTGTGCCCGGATGTGGCGCTCCTCGACATCGACCTGCCGGGAGCGGACGGCATCACGGTGGCGGGTGAGCTCGCCGAACGGATGCCTGACTGCCGCTCCCTGATGCTCACGGCACTGGACCGGCCCGGACATCTGGAACGGGTACTGGCGGCGGGCGCCGCCGGCTTCCTCCTCAAGACGGCGGCCCCGGCCGAGCTGTCGGACGCCATCCGGCGGGTCGCCGGGGGCGGCCGGGTGATCGACCCCCGGATGCGGGACGCCCTGCGCTCCCGGCCCAGCCCGCTGACGGACGGTGAGGCGGAGGCACTGCGGCTGACCGCCTCCGGCGCGCACGCGCGGGAGATCGCCGCCGACCTCTTCCTGAGCCTGGGGACCGTACGCAACCGGCTGTCCTCCGCCGTCGGCAAGCTGCACGCCCGCACGCTGGTCGACGCCGTCCGCATCGCCGAGGACCACGGCTGGCTGTAGCCGGACCGAGGGGCGGGCGGGACCCCCTGCGTCGCGGCCGTCTACGGGCGCCAGAGCCACGGCAGCGCGTCCGTGCCCAGCCCCGCCACAGTCGGCCGCCCCGCCTCGCCGATGTGAAGGGCCGGCCCGTCCAGGGCGGCCCGGCCCCCGGTACGCATGAGGACGCCCGCCGCCGTACGGAGCTGGAGCAGCCCCTCACCGGAGCGGCCGAGCAGTGCCGGGCCGTGCGGCGAGACGGCTGCCGTGACCGGGCCGTACCCGTCGGAACCGGGCAGCTCCGCCGTGCCTCCCGCGTGCACGGAGACCAGCGCGGCCCCGGCCTCGGCGCGGTAGAAGAGGTCCACGGATCCGTCGGCGGCGGGCAGGGCGGCCGGGGGAGTGCCGGGCACCGGGCCCGCGTCGATCTGGGTGCGAGCGGTCAGTGCGTGGCCCGGCCCGTCCTGCGTCCAGTGGTGCACCGCGTGGTGGCCGGCCCCGTGCACATGGACCCGCCCCTCGCCGTCCACCACGGCGCTGAAACCGTCCTGGACCTCGCCGCCGCCCATGTCACGCCATCCGCTCCACCGGCCGTCCCCCTCCCGTACCCGGGTGCTGAGGCCCTTCTCCGCGTTGCGGACGAAGAGGTGGATGCGACCGTCGGGCGCCGTGACCGCGACGGGCACACCGATACGCCGCCCCCCGTCCGGCCCGGGCGAGGGGGTGCCGAGACCGCGCCAGGCGAGGAAGCCGCCGCCCGGAGCGCGCTGCTCCAGCACCACGATCTCGCGCTCGTTGTCACCGCCGTGCCCGCCGAGCGCCGCGAAGCGGAGCCCGAACAGCAGCAGTCGGCCGCCGGCCGTGGTCGTCGAGCCCAGCACCGGTGCCAGCGGACCCCCGCCGAGGTCGTGCGGCGGCCCCCAGACCCCGCTGCCCGGCTCCGTCTCGCGCCACCGTACGACCCGCAGCCCCAGCACCGCGTGCGCGGCGAGTCGCCCGTCGGGGTCGGCGGAGACGGCGACCCGGGCGCCCGGGTACCGGTGGTGGGTGGAGCGGACCCACCCCTTCCTGTTGGTCAGCGGACGGTCGCCGCCCACGTTGTAGTCGCCGCAGCCTGCCGCGTTCCCGCACTCCCAGTCCGGCGAGCCGCCGTACGGGACGAGGTGCGCGGCCTTCGCGGACAGCACCACCGGCGGCAGGTTCTTGGGCCAGTGCCGGTTGTAGTACCCGCGGTAGGAGGTGGTGACGAAACCGGGTACGTCCCCGCCGCGCGCCGTCGTCCGGGCCACCCAGCGGATCATCGCGGCCCAGGCGAAACAGGCGGCCGCGGTGTGGTCGGGGTGGTCGGAGTACCCGGGCTGCTCGCTGTCCGCGCGGCGGACTGCCTCGGGGCTGCGCTGGATGTCGGGATCGGGGTCCAGGGTGTGTACGACGGTCGGCCGGTAATTCTCCAGCAGCCCGGCGAGTACGTCGACGAGTCCGTCGTACGTGTACGAACCGGCCCTGGTCAGAGGTGACCCGTCGGCGACGACGGTACGCAGCACGAGCCGCCGGTCCTGCCAGAGGCTCGGGAGCCCCGGCCGGTGACGGCCGGTGTGCATGGCCGTGTTGAGGAAGACCAGCTCGACCCGTCGTGCCCCGGCGGTGAGGGTGTTCACCTCGGCCCGTCGGCCGCCGTCGAGCTCGGCGACGGATGTCTCCCAGGGCGCGAACTTCTCCAGGCCGAGCAGTGTCGCGTACGCCTGGCGCAGTCCCTGGTGGCGGGCGGAGGAGTAGGCGCCCTTGTCCGGTGCGGGGCGCGGAGCACCCGGGACCCTGTTGACACCGTCCGCCTCGCCCGCCGTGAGGTAGACGCAGACCAGTGGCGTACCGGCGTCGACGGCCAGCCGGGTGTCCGGGTTCATGAAGTACAGGTCGTCGTCGGGGTGGGCGAGGATCTGCATCAGCAGGGCCCGCCGCCCGGTGCTGATCGGGAATCCGGGTGCCGGGTCCGGGGGAGGGTCGGTGCGCCGGGGCGGCGGCACGGAGCAGGCGGTGAGCGCGGATCCCAGGGCGGCGGCCGTGAGCAGGGCCCGTCGCCGCACGCGTGGTGCCGCCCCGCGCCGTGGCCGGTCGAGCCGCTCACCGTTTCCGGGCAGGCCGAGTTGGTCCCTCATGCTGTGCACGTCGTCCGCTCCCCCCGCAGCGGATGGGCACCTCATGGCCCGGTGCTGCGCTCTCGCGAGGGGTCAGACGGCGATCAGCCCGTCCGGGTTGCCTGCCCGGCGGCCGGAGTGCGGCCGGGGCCGCTCGCCCGGATCATGTCGGGCCCGCGTGCCCGGTGCCGCACCTCGTCGGCCGGCGACGCCCCGCGCCGCGATGCACGGCACCGGGCCCGGCTCCCTGATCCAGCCTGATCCGGCGAAGGACCCTAGCCCCGGGCGAACACTTCCTCGGTGGTGGACGCGGTGGCGGCACGGTTGAGCCAGTGGCTGAGGAGCTGGGGGTCGCCGCAGCCGGTGATCTTCTCGCGGGTCTCGTCGTCGACCTCGACGCCGCGCGCGGCGAGGACCAGGAGCAGGCTCTTCGCCTGGCCTTCGGTCCGGCCCTCTTCTCGGCCTTCGTCCCGGATTTCTTCCGAGAGGGGTGACTTGTAGAAAGAGAGGTCCACGGCCACCAGGTTCCTCCATTGTTGTGCGGCCGGACGGTTGCCCAGGCCTTGTGCGATGAGTTCGACGATGGGCTCTGCGACTGCGTCCGGGGTGTCTCGAAGCGCGGCAGACACCGTTTTCAGTATCACACCGACGTCCGGATCACCGGCATGTGTGATGGCGGACAGCGTGGCCAGCGCGAGGTCCTTGCGGGCCTCGGCCACGTCGGTGATGACCGGAATGTTGTGCGGTCCCGCTACCAGCGGGTGCAAGGTCATCGCGGGCCACTGGGGTGCGCCGAGCGGGACCGGACGGGCCGCCCATTGGGCGGTGGCGCGGTCCTGGCAGACGATCAGCAGCATGGTGGGCAGACGGTACTTCTCCAGCAGGTAGGTGAAGTAGTACGCCCAGCTGGCGAACTTGTCGGGGTCCTTCCTGCCCTGGGCCTCGATGGCGAGGAGGAAGGGCCCGTCATTCTCCGTTTCGATGCGGAGGAGGGTGTCGACCCTGCGTTCGATGGGCCACGTTTCGGTGAGGTCTGTGGGTTCGACCCGGGTGGAGGTCGACTGCGGAAAGTCGACCCCGAGCACTTCGGAGAGGCGCGAGAACAGGCTGGGGTACTCCTGGAAGATCCGGTGCATGGCTTCGTGCGGTGAGCTGACCATGGAGGTCCGTTCGGGTCGCGGGTGGTGTTCTCGGTCGTCAGGCCGCCGTGGGCAGATCGGGTCGGCAGCCGCGGCAGTGGCCCGGATGGCGGGAGCGGAAGGCCCGGTCGCAGGTGTCGCAGTTCTGGAGCGGGATGACGAGGACTCCGCTGCGTACGGGTGCGAGCTCCTGCGTCCCGGGCAGCGGTGGCGGCAGAAGCGTGGTGACGCGGTGTCGCAGGAGCTTCGCCGGGTGCTTCAGGGGGAAGGGCAGGTCGGTGACGAGGGCCTGGCGGACGGTGTCCGGGTGGGCGTCGCGTTCGAGCCAGGTGGCGACGCCGGGGGTGAGGGCCAGGACGTCGCGCTCGGAGAGCACGAGCTGCGGCGCGTGGCGGCGCAGGTCGGCGAGGATCGCGGCGGCGGCCCGGTGCAGCTCCGGTACGGCCTCCCGCGGCTGGGGCAGCGGCGGTGGCGGAGCCGTGCGTGCGGTGGGAGCCGGTCCGTGGACGGGCGCGGGCAGCGGCACCGACGTGGGCGGGGGTCGTTCGGTCGCGGGTGCCGGGGCGCGCGGTGGTACGGGAGATGCAGGGGCCGCAGGAGCTGCGGGGGCTGCGGGGGCTGCGGCGCGACCGGCACGCTGCCGGGGGATCGTGGGGGCCGGAGCCTCGGCGCCTGGCCGGTTGTACGAGACGGTACGAGTGACGACGCGCCCGTCGGGGAGGCGTACGCGGCTGCGGTGGAGGTAGCCGGTGGCCTCGAGCTCCCGCAGGGCGGCGGCGATGCGGGTCTCGCTCTCCGGAAAGCGGCCTGCGAGGACCTTGATGCCGACCTTCGCCCCGGCGGGCAGCGACTGGATGTGCACGGCGAGCCCGAGGGCGACGAGCGAGAGGCCTCGATGCTGGGCGAGATGGTTGCCGATGACGGTGAAACCCGACGCGTGCCGGACGTTGTCGTGCATGACGCCGGACGAGGGCGGGATGCCCCCGGAGACGGGGGACGGGGCGCACGGGGGCGCGCTAACCTGCTGGGTACCCATCGGGAAGCCTCTTACTTCCTCGTGGTCAGGCCCTCGGTCGGGATTGCTGTCCCGCCGGGGGCCGTCGCATGTCTGTGGTTGTCGGGGCGAGCATATGCCCGGCAACCCGCCGCAAATCCAGCCCAGTTGCCCTAATTCACCCGTGTGAGTGACCGGGTGGTGGGTGGGGTCGGGTTGGGGTGGGGAAGGTTGTTTCTTCCAGTTCTTCAAAGCTTTATGCGTCGTGGCGAGCCGGGTCGCGGACCACCGGGTCGTGGGCCTCCGCGACCCGGTGGGGGCGGTCACGGCGCGGGGTCGATCTCGGCCCAGACGGTCTTGCGCGGGAGAGGGCCCGGGATCACGCCCCAGCGGTCGGCGAGCGCCTCCACGATCAGCAGGCCTCGCCCGGTCTCCGCGTCCGGTGCAGAGGCGGCAGGCTGCGGCAGCCGCTCGCCCCGGGTGTCGGTGACCTCGATCCGCAGCAGCCCGTCGCAGTGGGCCGCCAGGCGCAGCCGGAAGTCCCGGCCCGGTAGGCGGCCGTGGAGCATGGCGTTATTGGCCAGCTCGGCGACGATCTGCGCGGCTGCCTCCGTCGGCAGTCCCCAGTCACCCAGATGCGCGGTGGTGAGCAGCCGGGCGAGCCGGGCCGCACGCCGGGTCGGTGACAGCAGCACGGTGAACTCCCGGGTGGGAGCGGACCGTTCGGTTCGGGTGGTTTCTCGGTTCACGTCACTCAGCGTGGTCGCCCCGTGCCCCCGCCGGAAGGAGTGACGTCCGTGCCGAGTGTTCTTGTCCGGGTGTGGTCCCGATCGGTCCGGCCCGTACGCCGTGACGTGCCGAGCACGGGCGCCGTTGGACACGAGCACGACGGAGGTGGGCACGCATGGGCGTGGGCGGTGGCGGCGCGGGACACGCGGACCGCACGACGGACGGCGCGGACGGCTCGCGCTGGGACACGGACCTGGAGGACGACTCCGGGGCGGTGATGAAGGCGGTCGGCCGGCAGATCAAGCTGTGGCGCGAGTCCGCCGGTCTGAGGCAGGCGGAGCTGGGTGCCGCCATCGGGTACAGCGAGGAGATGGTCTCCTGCGTCGAGCGTGGCAGACGTGCCCCGAAGCCCGAGTTCCTGGACAACGCGGACCGGGTGCTGGAGGCGGGCGGCAAGATCGCGGCGATGCGGGGGGACGTGGCGGAGGCCCGGTACCCGAAGAAGGTGCGGGATCTGGCGCGGTTGGAGGACGACGCGGTCGAACTGGGCGCGTACAGCAACCACAACATGCATGGCCTGCTGCAGACAGAGGAGTACGCGCGAGCACTGTTCGCCATGCGGCGTCCGGCATACGGGGAGGACGAGATCGACGGCCATGTGGCCGCTCGCATGGCCAGGCAGGAGATCTTCGGCCGGCGGCCTGCCCCGCTGCTCACCTTCGTCCTGGAAGAAGTGACGCTTCGACGCCCGATCGGCGGCAGGATGGTACTGCGACGCCAGATCGAACGGCTGTTGGAGAGCGGCCGGTTGCGGCACGTGGAGATCCAGGTGATGCCGACGGACCGCGAGGAACACGCCGGGATGGCCGGGGAGCTCCGTGTGCTGAAGATCAAGGACGGCACGACGGTGGGCTACTCGGAAGCGCAGCTCACCAGCCGTCTGATCTCCGATCCCAGGGAGGTCCAGATCCTTGAGATGCGGTATGGAATGATCCGGGCCCAAGCGCTCACACCGCGTGAGTCACTGGCCTTCATCGAGAAAGTGCGAGGAGAGACATGAGCCTCAAGTCCACTGGCGGAGAAGACTTCACGCCGACCTGGTGCAAGAGCAGCTACAGCAGCAACGACGGACCCGACTGCGTCGAGGTCGCGGCTGCTCCAGGTGCGGTGCAGGTGCGCGATTCCAAGAACGTGCCGGGCCCGCAGATCGGCTTCACGTCCGACGCATGGGCGGACTTCGTGACGTACACGGCCGGCGGCTGACCCCACCGGCAGGAGCGGCAGAGGTCCTGGTGCGTCTGCGGGCGGACCAGGACCTCTGTGCGTCGGGCGTGCGGTGCGACCCTGGCTTTCGGGGGTGGCCTGCCGAGTCGGACGGGCCTGGAGGGCGACTTCCGCGCGGTGACGAGCCCGGCCGGCGGATCAAGCCATGGAGCGAGTCCACCGCGATGCGACCACCGGCCGGAGAAGTGGTCAGGTGAACAGGTCCTCGGCCTCGGTCACCGAGAGCGCCCGGGCCAGCCACTGGTCGAGCACGTCCGTGTCGGTGCAGCTGCTGACGCGGTCGCTGATGTCCTGGCCGACGGGCACGCCGCGCCGTTCCAGAATCCTCACCACGGCTTCGGCCAGGCCCTCGGCCTTCCCCTCGGCGCGCAACCGCTGCGAGGTCTCCGAGCGGAAGAATGAGAGGTCGACGGCCATGAGGTCCCTCCAGATCTGGGCGGCCGGGGTCTTTCCCAGGCCGAGTTCGGTGAGTTCGCCGAAGATGACCGCGGTCTCTTCGTCGACGGTCTTCAGTGCGGCGGCCAGGGCTTTGAGTATGGCAGGCGCATTCGGATCCTTACCATGTGTGATCGCCGAGAACGCGGCGAGCGGGACGTCGCGTGCCGCCGCGGAGGGATCGGTGACCGCCGGCACGTTGTGCGGGCCGAGGACCAGGGGCCGAACGGTCAGGGAGGGCCACTGCGGGGGGCCGATGCGAATGGGCCGTGCGGCCCAGCGTGCGGTCGACTCGTCCTGGCAGACGACGAGCAGGACCGGGCCGATGCCGTACTTGGCGTTCAGGTGTGCCAGGTAGTAGGTCCAACTGCTGTGCTTGGCCGGGTCCTTCCTCACCTGGGCCTCGACGGCGAGCAGGTACCCGTCGCCGTCGGCCGTGTCCACCCGTAAGAGGGTGTCGACCCGCCGCTCCAGCGGCTTCGTCTCGGTGAGATCCGTCGGGAGGAGCGACACGGCGACGGGGTCCGGGAACGGGATGCCCAGGGTTCTGAACGTCCTGGTGAAGATGCCTGGGTCTTCCTGGAAGATCCGGTGCATCGCCTCGTGCGATGAATTGACCATGCTCCGGACGCTAGAGCCGAATCGCCCCTGGAATATGCCAAGGGCGATTCGGCTCACTCGATGCAGTGATCAGGTCGCACCTTCGTGCGATCTTCGGCTCAGTCGGAGGCGAGGGCCGTGCGCAGCGTGGCGACGGCCTGGGCGATGGCGGCCTCGGCGGCATGGGTCCCGCGCAGGGCGTTGAGCATCACGAAGTCGTGGATGACGCCCTGGTAGCGGACGGCGGTCACCGCGACCCCCGCCTCGCGGAGCTTGGCCGCGTAGGCCTCGCCCTCGTCGCGCAGGACATCGGCCTCACCCGTGATGACGAGGGCCGGGGGCAGGCCGGTGAGCTGGTCGACGGTGGCGCGCAGCGGCGATGCGGTGATCTCGGCGCGCTGCTTCTCGTCGGTCGTGTACTGGTCCCAGAACCACTGCATCGCGTCGCGGCGCAGGAAGTAGCCCTCGGCGAACTCGTGGTACGAGGGGGTGTCGAAGGCGGCGTCGGTCACCGGGTAGAAGAGCACCTGGTGGGCGAAGGCGACGTCGCCGCGCTCCTTGGCGAGCAGGGTCAGGACCGTCGCCATGTTCCCGCCGACGGAGTCGCCGGCCACAGCCAGCCGCGCGGGGTCGAGCCGGTGGGCTGCGCCCTCGGTGGTGACCCAGCGGGCGACCGCGTAGCTCTGCTCGACGGCCACGGGGTAGCGGGCCTCGGGGGACAGGTCGTACTCCGGGAAGACGACGGCGGCCCCCGCTCCGACGGCCAGCTCGCGCACGAGGCGGTCGTGGGTGTGCGCGTTGCCGAAGACCCAGCCGGCCCCGTGGACGTACAGCACGACGGGGAGCGGCCCGTCGGCGCCGGCGGGCCGGGTGATGCGGGCCCGGACGGATCCGGTCGGGCCGCCCTCGACCGTGACCCACTCCTGTGTGACCTCGGGTGCCTCGACGGGACCGGACTGCACCTCGTCCACGGTCTTGCGGCCCTCGACCGGGCCGAGGTCGAACAGGTAGGGCGGGTTCGCGGTGGCCTCGGCGAAGGCGGCCGCCGCCGGTTCCAGTACGACAGGTCGGGGGGTGGTCTGCTCGGACACGACGGACTCCTCGGGGGACGGGACGTCCACCGGAGTGGTGGACACGAGCTGAACCATAGCGCTCGACTTAGTCGTGCACAACTTAATCGAGTGCGATGTCATCGCGGGTACCCGAAGAAGTACACTGGGCGCTCCGCCGGCGCCCCACGGCTCGCCGTCGACCGCAGTGAGGAGTCAGCCCCATGGAGACCGCCGCGAACACCCCGCCCGCCGAGGGCTCGCTCCAGCTGCGGGACCAGCTCTGCTTCGCCCTCTACGCCGCCTCGCGTGCGGTGACGGCGCGCTACCGCCCCCTGCTCGACGAGCTGGGCCTGACCTACCCGCAGTACCTGGTGATGCTGGTGCTGTGGGAGCGGGACGCCGTCTCCGTGCGGGACCTGGGTGCGGCGCTGCAGCTGGAGTCGAGCACGCTCTCGCCGCTGCTGAAGCGCCTGGAGGCGAACGGCCTGGTGCGCAGGGAGCGGCGTGCGGACGACGAGCGCTCGGTGGCGGTACGCCTCACCGGGGCCGGGGTGGACCTGCGGGAGCGGGCGCGCGCGGTGCCTCTGGCCATCGGCGACGCCATGGGGCTGACGCCCGAACAGGATGCCACCGCCAAGCAGTTGCTCCGTCTGCTGACGGAGAACGTCACCCGCGGCTGACCGGTGCGCGGCCGGGGCGGGTGGAAGCGCCGCCGGACGTGAAGGACTCCGAAACGCGCCTGCGTTTGACCGTTCCCTCGCGGGGGGTAGGATCCTGCGCCCGATTGGCCAGGCTCACGCACCGTATGGCACACTAGCCAGGTTGCTCGGTTGAGTGTCAATGCTGCGCGCCTCCCGCCGGGAGGACCGGAAGCGAGTCCCACAGTACTCGTCGGCCCCATGCGGGCCGGAAGTACGGGAATCTTCCGGGAAGCGTCAGTGGGGTACTGACCAGGCGCCCGGTGGGGTTTCACCCCCGGCAGCGCGGTTTCGGCCCGCACCCCCTTGGTTGGGATTTCCTTCGGGAGATTTTCGTAGAGGGGATGCGACACGCCCGACCGCGTGGGTCGGAGGTGGAGTTACGAGAACTCCCGGGTTCCAGAGCGTTATGAGAGACAGGACTACTAGTAGCCATGGCGGGACAGAAGATCCGCATCCGGCTCAAGGCCTACGACCACGAGGTCATCGATTCCTCGGCGAAGAAGATCGTCGAGACGGTGACGCGCACTGGTGCGTCGGTCGCGGGCCCGGTGCCGCTGCCCACTGAGAAGAACGTGTACTGCGTCATCAAGTCGCCGCACAAGTACAAGGACTCTCGCGAGCACTTCGAGATGCGCACGCACAAGCGCCTCATCGACATTCTCGACCCCACGCCGAAGACGGTTGACTCGCTGATGCGCCTCGACCTCCCGGCGGGCGTCGACATCGAGATCAAGCTCTGAGGGGACGGGCCGAGATGAGCAAGAACATCAAGGGCGTCCTGGGCGAGAAGCTCGGCATGACCCAGGTCTGGGACGAGAACAACCGGGTCGTCCCGGTGACCGTCGTCAAGGCCGGGCCGTGCGTCGTGACGCAGGTCCGTACGAACGACAGCGACGGCTACGAGTCGGTCCAGATCGCCTTCGGCGAGATCGACCCGCGCAAGGTGAACAAGCCCCTCAAGGGTCACTTCGCCAAGGCCGACGTGACCCCGCGCCGCCACATGGTGGAGCTCCGCACCCCTGACGCCAGCGAGTACACGCTGGGCCAGGAGGTCACTGCCGAGGTGTTCGAGTCCGGCGTCAAGGTTGACGTCACGGGCAAGAGCAAGGGCAAGGGCTTCGCCGGTGTCATGAAGCGTCACAACTTCAAGGGCCTCGGCGCCGGCCACGGCGTCCAGCGCAAGCACCGTTCCCCCGGTTCGATCGGTGGCTGCGCCACCCCTGGGCGTGTCTTCAAGGGCATGCGCATGGCCGGCCGGATGGGCAACGAGCGCGTCACCACCCAGAACCTGACCATCCACGCGGTTGACGCGGAGAAGGGTCTGCTCCTCATCAAGGGCGCAGTCCCCGGTCCGAACGGCGGCCTCGTCCTGGTCCGTACCGCGGCCAAGGGGGCTTGAGGTAATGAGCACCATTGACATCCTTTCGCCGGCAGGCGACAAGGCCGGTACCGTCGAGCTCCCCGCGGAGATCTTCGACGCGAAGACCAGCGTTCCGCTGATCCACCAGGTCGTTGTCGCACAGCTGGCAGCTGCCCGTCAGGGCACGCACTCGACCAAGCGCCGCGGTGAAGTCCGCGGTGGTGGCCGCAAGCCTTACCGCCAGAAGGGCACCGGCCGCGCCCGCCAGGGTTCGACCCGCGCGCCGCAGTTCGCGGGCGGTGGCGTCGTCCACGGCCCCAAGCCGCGCGACTACTCGCAGCGCACCCCGAAGAAGATGAAGGCCGCCGCCCTGCGCGGTGCCCTCTCCGACCGGGCGCGTCACTCCCGCATCCACGTCGTCACCGGCGTGGTCGAGGGTGGAGTTTCCACGAAGGCCGCCAAGACGCTGTTCGGCAAGATCTCGGAGCGCAGCAACCTGCTCCTGGTCGTCGACCGCGCCGACGAGGCCGCGTGGCTGTCCGCACGCAACCTGCCCCAGGTGCACATCCTGGAGCCGGGCCAGCTGAACACGTACGACGTGATCGTCTCTGACGACGTGGTCTTCACCCAGGCCGCTTTCGAGTCCTTCGTGTCTGGCCCCCAGACCGCTGAGACCGAAGGGAGCGACGCCTGATGAGCGAGGCGACCGTTACCAGCTCGACCATCACGAGCAAGACCTACTCGGACCCGCGTGACGTTCTCGTCAAGCCGGTCGTGTCCGAGAAGAGCTACGCGCTGCTCGACGAGAACAAGTACACGTTCATCGTCGCGCCCGGCTCCAACAAGACCCAGATCAAGCAGGCCGTGGAAGCGGTCTTCTCGGTCAAGGTCACCGGGGTCAACACGATCAACCGGCAGGGCAAGCGCAAGCGGACCAAGACCGGCTTCGGCAAGCGCGCTGACACGAAGCGCGCCATCGTGACCCTCGCCGAGGGCGACCGTATCGACATCTTCGGCGGCCCGACCTCCTAACGGAGTCGAGTCGTCCGGAATCGGACGAGGACTGAGAAATGGGTATCCGCAAGTACAAGCCGACGACCCCGGGCCGTCGTGGCTCCAGCGTCGCCGACTTTGTCGAGATCACGCGGTCCACGCCGGAGAAGTCGCTGGTCCGCCCCCTGCACAGCAAGGGCGGCCGTAACAACGCCGGTCGTGTGACCGTTCGCCACCAGGGTGGTGGCCACAAGCGCGCCTACCGCGTGATCGACTTCCGTCGTCACGACAAGGACGGCGTGCCGGCCAAGGTCGCGCACATCGAGTACGACCCGAACCGCACCGCGCGCATCGCGCTGCTGCACTACGCGGACGGCGAGAAGCGTTACATCGTCGCCCCCCGTGGTCTGTCGCAGGGTGACCGCGTCGAGAACGGTCCGACCGCAGACATCAAGCCCGGCAACAACCTGGCGCTGCGTAACATCCCGGTCGGTACGACCATCCACGCCATCGAGCTGCGGCCCGGCGGCGGCGCGAAGTTCGCCCGTTCCGCGGGTGCCTCCGTGCAGCTGCTGGCGAAGGAGGGCACGATGGCCCACCTTCGTATGCCTTCCGGAGAGATCCGGCTGGTCGACGCCCGTTGCCGCGCCACCATCGGTGAGGTCGGCAACGCCGAGCAGTCGAACATCAACTGGGGCAAGGCCGGCCGTATGCGCTGGAAGGGCGTTCGCCCGACCGTCCGCGGTGTCGCGATGAACCCGGTTGACCACCCGCACGGTGGTGGTGAAGGCAAGACCTCCGGTGGACGTCACCCGGTCTCGCCGTGGGGTCAGAAGGAGGGTCGTACTCGCTCGCCGAAGAAGGCATCGAGCAAGTACATCGTCCGCCGCCGCAAGACGAACAAGAAGCGCTAGGAGCGGGTTTAGATGCCGCGCAGTCTCAAGAAGGGGCCCTTCGTCGACGGCCACCTCATCAAGAAGGTGGACGTACAGAACGAGGCAGGCACCAAGAACGTCATCAAGACCTGGTCCCGTCGCTCGATGATCATCCCGGCCATGCTGGGTCACACCATCGCGGTGCACAACGGCAAGATCCACGTCCCGGTGTTCGTCACCGAGTCGATGGTCGGCCACAAGCTCGGCGAGTTCTCGCCGACTCGCACCTTCCGCGGCCACGTCAAGGACGACCGGAAGTCGAAGCGCCGCTAAGCGCGGGGTGGAAACGACTATGACTCACACCGAAGGGACAACCATGGAAGCCAGGGCCCAGGCGCGGTACATCCGCGTCACGCCCATGAAGGCCCGCCGAGTGGTGGACCTCATCCGTGGCATGGATGCCACGGAGGCTCAGGCGGTCCTGCGTTTCGCCCCGCAGGCCGCGAGCGTGCCGGTTGGCAAGGTGCTTGACAGCGCCATCGCCAACGCTGCACACAACTACGACCACCCTGACGCCTCTTCGCTGGTCATCAGCGAGGCGTACGTGGACGAGGGCCCGACCCTGAAGCGGTTCCGTCCGCGTGCTCAGGGCCGTGCCTACCGGATCCGTAAGCGGACCAGCCACATCACCGTGGTCGTCAGCAGCAAGGAAGGAACCCGGTAATGGGCCAGAAGGTTAACCCGCATGGGTTCCGGCTCGGCATTACCACGGACTTCAAGTCCCGTTGGTACGCCGACAAGCTGTACAAGGACTACGTCAAGGAAGACGTTGCCATTCGTCGCATGATGACGAAGGGCATGGAGCGTGCCGGCATCTCGAAGGTTGAGATCGAGCGCACCCGCGACCGCGTCCGTGTCGACATCCACACCGCCCGCCCGGGCATCGTCATCGGCCGCCGCGGCGCCGAGGCCGACCGCATCCGTGGCGAGCTGGAGAAGCTGACCGGCAAGCAGGTCCAGCTGAACATCCTCGAGGTCAAGAACCCCGAGGTCGACGCTCAGCTGGTGGCCCAGGCCGTCGCCGAGCAGCTCTCCTCCCGCGTCTCCTTCCGTCGTGCCATGCGTAAGAGCATGCAGAGCACGATGAAGGCCGGCGCCAAGGGCATCAAGATCCAGTGCGGTGGCCGCCTCGGCGGCGCCGAGATGTCCCGCTCGGAGTTCTACCGCGAGGGCCGCGTGCCCCTGCACACGCTCCGTGCGAACGTCGACTACGGCTTCTTCGAGGCCAAGACGACCTTCGGCCGCATCGGCGTGAAGGTCTGGATCTACAAGGGCGACGTCAAGAACATCGCCGAGGTTCGCGCCGAGAACGCCGCGGCCCGCGCCGGTAACCGTCCGGCTCGTGGCGGCGCTGACCGCCCGGCCGGCCGCGGTGGCCGTGGTGGCGAGCGTGGCGGTCGCGGCCGCAAGCCGCAGCAGTCCGCGCCGGCAGCGGAGGCCCCCAAGGCCGACGCTCCCGCCGCCGCTGCTCCGGCTGAGAGCACCGGAACGGAGGCCTGACCGAAATGCTGATCCCCCGTAGGGTCAAGCACCGCAAGCAGCACCACCCGAAGCGCAGCGGTATGTCCAAGGGTGGCACGCAGGTTGCGTTCGGCGAGTACGGCATCCAGGCGCTGACCCCGGCGTACGTGACGAACCGCCAGATCGAGGCAGCTCGTATCGCGATGACCCGCCACATCAAGCGTGGCGGCAAGGTCTGGATCAACATCTACCCGGACCGCCCCCTGACGAAGAAGCCTGCCGAGACCCGCATGGGTTCCGGTAAGGGTTCTCCCGAGTGGTGGATCGCGAACGTCAAGCCCGGTCGGGTGATGTTCGAGCTGTCCTACCCGAACGAGAAGATTGCTCGTGAGGCGCTCACCCGCGCTGCTCACAAGCTTCCGATGAAGTGCCGGATCGTTCGGCGCGAGGCAGGTGAGTCGTGATGTCGGCCGGTACCAAGGCGTCCGAGCTGCGCGAGCTGGGCGGCGAGGAGCTCCTCAACAAGCTCCGCGAGGCCAAGGAAGAGCTGTTCAACCTCCGCTTCCAGGCGGCGACCGGACAGCTCGAGAACCACGGTCGGCTCAAGTCCGTCCGTAAGGACATCGCCCGGATCTACACCCTGATGCGCGAGCGCGAGCTGGGCATCGAGACGGTGGAGAGCGTCTGATGAGCGAGAAGACTGTGACTGAGACCAACACCGACCGCGGTTTCCGCAAGACCCGTGAGGGTCTCGTCGTCAGCGACAAGATGGACAAGACCGTCGTCGTCGCTGTCGAGGACCGCGTGAAGCACGCGCTGTACGGCAAGGTCATCCGCCGTACGAACAAGCTCAAGGCCCACGACGAGCAGAACGCTGCAGGCGTCGGCGACCGCGTCATCATCATGGAGACGCGTCCGCTGTCCGCCACGAAGCGCTGGCGCATCGTCGAGATCCTCGAGAAGGCCAAGTAATCCCTGAGGGGGTCTCCCCTCAGGAAAGTTCCGCCAGGCTCGGCGGGGACTCCTTCACCGGAGTCCCCGCCGGGAACCGGCAGACGATCAGGAGATAGACGTGATCCAGCAGGAGTCGCGACTGCGCGTCGCCGACAACACGGGTGCGAAGGAAATTCTCACCATCCGTGTTCTCGGTGGCTCGGGTCGCCGCTACGCGGGTATCGGTGACGTCATCGTCGCCACCGTCAAGGACGCGATCCCCGGTGGCAACGTGAAGAAGGGTGACGTCGTCAAGGCCGTCATCGTTCGCACCGTCAAGGAGCGTCGTCGTCAGGATGGCTCGTACATCCGCTTCGACGAGAACGCCGCTGTCATTCTCAAGAACGACGGCGACCCCCGCGGCACCCGTATCTTCGGCCCGGTGGGCCGAGAGCTGCGCGAGAAGAAGTTCATGAAGATCATCTCGCTCGCGCCGGAGGTGCTGTAAGCATGAAGATCAAGAAGGGCGACCTGGTTCAGGTCATCACCGGTAAGGACAAGGGCAAGCAGGGCAAGGTCATTGTGGCCTACCCCACGCAGGACCGTGTTCTCGTCGAGGGTGTCAACCGGGTCAAGAAGCACACCAAGGCCGGTCAGACGGCTCGCGGCTCGCAGACGGGTGGCATTGTCACCACCGAGGCCCCGATTCACGTCAGCAACGTTCAGCTGGTCGTGGAGAAGGACGGCAACAAGGTCGTCACCCGCGTCGGCTACCGCTTTGACGACGAGGGCAAGAAGATCCGCGTTGCCAAGCGGACCGGTGAGGACATCTGATGACGACCACCACTGCGCCGCGTCTCAAGACGCGCTACCGCGAGGAAATCGCCGGCAAGCTGCGTGAGGAGTTCTCTTACGAGAACGTCATGCAGGTTCCCGGTCTGGTCAAGATCGTGGTCAACATGGGTGTGGGCGACGCCGCCCGCGACTCCAAGCTGATCGACGGTGCCGTCAGGGACCTCACCACGATCACGGGCCAGAAGCCGGCCGTGACCAAGGCCCGCAAGTCGATCGCGCAGTTCAAGCTGCGTGAGGGGCAGCCGATCGGCTGCCACGTCACCCTTCGTGGTGACCGCATGTGGGAGTTCCTGGACCGTACGCTGTCGCTCGCGCTTCCGCGTATCCGTGACTTCCGCGGCCTGTCGCCGAAGCAGTTCGACGGCCGTGGCAACTACACCTTCGGTCTCACGGAGCAGGTCATGTTCCACGAGATCGACCAGGACAAGATCGACCGGGTCCGGGGCATGGACATCACCGTGGTCACCACGGCGACCAACGACGACGAGGGTCGTGCCCTGCTTCGTCACCTCGGCTTCCCGTTCAAGGAGAACTGACCGTGGCGAAGAAGGCTCTGATCGCTAAGGCCGCCCGTAAGCCGAAGTTCGGCGTTCGCGGGTACACCCGCTGCCAGCGCTGCGGCCGGCCCCACTCCGTCTACCGCAAGTTCGGCCTGTGCCGCGTGTGCCTTCGTGAGATGGCTCACCGTGGCGAGCTGCCGGGCGTGACCAAGAGCTCCTGGTAATTCTCCTTCGCCCCTCGGGGCAGGGAGGACCAGAAAGCTCTCGGTAAGTATCTGGTCGGCAGGAGCCCCTCTCTTCATGCCGTAGGCTTGAAGGGTTGGGCGCCTGCCGCCCTGACCGACTTACTACGCCGTAGGTCCCCGCACCGCACCCGTCCCGCCACTGAGTGGGGAGAGGGATGGCGCATACAGGAAACCCCGGCGAGAGAGGCCGAAGGCCAACTCATGACCATGACTGATCCCATCGCAGACATGCTCACGCGTCTGCGTAACGCGAACTCGGCGTATCACGACGATGTCGCAATGCCGCACAGCAAGATCAAGTCGCACATCGCGGAGATCCTCCAGCAGGAGGGCTTCATCACCGGCTGGAAGGTCGAGGACGCCGAGGTCGGCAAGAGCCTCGTTCTCGAGCTGAAGTTCGGGCCGAACCGCGAGCGTTCGATTGCCGGCATCAAGCGCATTTCGAAGCCGGGTCTGCGTGTATACGCAAAGTCCACCAATCTGCCGAAGGTTCTCGGCGGCCTGGGCGTGGCGATCATCTCCACGTCCCACGGTCTCCTGACCGGCCAGCAGGCCAGCAAGAAGGGCGTAGGTGGGGAAGTCCTCGCCTACGTCTGGTAGTCGGGAACGGAGGAATAGCTCATGTCGCGAATCGGCAAGCTCCCCATCCAGGTTCCCGCCGGTGTGGACGTCACCATCGATGGCCGCACGGTCGCGGTGAAGGGCCCCAAGGGCACCCTCTCGCACACCGTTGCCGCGCCGATCGAGGTCACCAAGGGTGAGGACGGCGTGCTCAACGTCGTCCGCCCTAACGACGAGCGTCAGAACAAGGCCCTTCACGGCCTGTCCCGCACGCTGGTGGCGAACATGATCACCGGCGTGACCGCGGGATACAGCAAGGCGCTCGAGATCAGCGGTGTCGGTTACCGGGTCCAGGCGAAGGGCTCCAACCTGGAGTTCGCCCTGGGCTACAGCCACCCGATCCTCATCGAGGCTCCGGATGGCATCACCTTCAAGGTCGAGTCGCCCACGAAGTTCAGTGTCGAGGGCATCGACAAGCAGAAGGTCGGCGAGGTCTCCGCGAAGATCCGCAAGCTGCGGAAGCCCGACCCGTACAAGGCCAAGGGCGTCAAGTACGCCGGCGAGGTTATCCGCCGCAAGGTCGGAAAGGCGGGTAAGTAAGCCATGGCATACGGTGTAAAGATCGCCAAG
This sequence comes from Streptomyces clavifer, assembly GCF_036345975.1. NCBI lineage: Bacteria > Bacillati > Actinomycetota > Actinomycetes > Kitasatosporales > Streptomycetaceae > Streptomyces > Streptomyces clavifer. Next base: position 4,514,947 of record NZ_CP107793.1, read on the forward strand.
GGTGACGCCTACAAGCGTGCCGCCCTCAAGCGCCGCCACATCCGCGTCCGCAAGCACATCTCCGGTTCGCCGGAGCGGCCGCGCCTGGTTGTGACGCGTTCCAACCGCCACATGGTCGCTCAGGTCATCGACGACATCGCGGGCCACACGCTCGCGTCGGCGTCGACCCTGGACGTCTCCATCCGTGGTGGCGAGGGTGACAAGAGCACCCTGGCCAAGCAGGTCGGGGCCCTGGTCGCCGAGCGCGCCAAGGCCGCAGGCGTCGAGACCGTCGTGTTTGACCGCGGTGGTAACAGGTACGCCGGGCGGATTGCCGCTCTGGCTGACGCCGCCCGTGAAGCCGGGCTGAAGTTCTAAGCCCCGGTTCCTACGCACAGCGGACGTAACAGAGAGAGGTAAATCCAATGGCTGGACCCCAGCGCCGCGGAAGCGGTGCCGGTGGCGGCGAGCGGCGGGACCGGAAGGGCCGTGACGGTGGCGCCAGCGCCGCCGAGAAGACCGCGTACGTCGAGCGCGTCGTCGCGATCAACCGCGTCGCCAAGGTTGTGAAGGGTGGTCGTCGCTTCAGCTTCACCGCGCTGGTCGTGGTGGGCGATGGTGACGGCACCGTCGGTGTCGGATACGGCAAGGCCAAGGAAGTTCCCGCGGCCATCGCCAAGGGCGTTGAAGAGGCCAAGAAGAGCTTCTTCAAGGTTCCGCGTATCCAGGGCACCATCCCTCACCCGATCCAGGGCGAGAAGGCTGCGGGCGTCGTTCTGCTCAAGCCCGCTTCCCCCGGTACCGGTGTGATCGCGGGTGGCCCGGTGCGCGCCGTTCTGGAGTGCGCCGGCGTTCACGACATCCTGTCGAAGTCGCTCGGTTCTTCGAACCCGATCAACATCGTGCACGCGACCGTGGCGGCCCTTCAGGGCCTGCAGCGTCCCGAGGAGATCGCGGCTCGCCGTGGTCTGCCCCTCGAGGACGTCGCCCCCGCGGCTCTGCTTCGTGCACGTGCGGGAGCGGGTGCGTAATGGCTCGCCTCAAGATCACGCAGACGAAGTCGTACATCGGCAGCAAGCAGAACCACCGCGACACCCTGCGTTCGCTCGGGCTCAAGCGCCTGCACGACGTAGTTGTCAAGGAGGACCGCCCCGAGTTCCGCGGAATGGTTCACACCGTCCGCCACCTCGTGACGGTTGAGGAGGTTGACTGACATGGCGGAGAACAACCCGCTGAAGGCCCACAACCTCCGGCCTGCCCCGGGCGCCAAGACCGCCAAGACCCGTGTGGGTCGTGGTGAGGCGTCCAAGGGTAAGACGGCAGGCCGTGGTACCAAGGGTACGAAGGCTCGTTACCAGGTTCCGGAGCGCTTCGAGGGTGGCCAGATGCCCCTCCACATGCGTCTCCCGAAGCTCAAGGGCTTCAAGAACCCGTTCCGCACCGAGTTCCAGGTCGTGAACCTGGACAAGCTCGCGACGCTCTACCCCGAGGGTGGAGAGGTCACGGTGGCCGACCTGGTCGCCAAGGGCGCTGTGCGCAACAACCACCTCGTCAAGGTCCTCGGACAGGGCGAGATCTCCGTGGCACTGCAGGTTTCGGTTGACGCCGTCTCCGGCTCCGCCAAGGAGAAGATCGCCGCTGCCGGCGGCACCGTCACCGAACTCGTCTGAGACAACACGGACAAGTCGGTGGTCTGAACATCCGACCGGGGATGCCTCTCATATGGGGCATCCCCGGTTGGTCGTTCCTAGGGGGGCATGTCCGCCGGTAAGGTGGCGTCCACTTGCTGTGGTAAGTCCTGGGCAAACGCCCGGGATCCTTTGACCGTTACGTAATCGTCGATCCTCAAGACCGTCACCTCTACGCATTGCGCGGGGGTCGCAGGAGGCACCGTGCTCACCGCGTTCGCCCGGGCGTTCAAGACGCCCGACCTGCGCAAGAAGCTGCTCTTCACGCTCGGCATCATCGTGCTCTACCGTCTCGGGGCGCACATTCCCGTTCCGGGGGTGAGCTATGAGAACGTCCAGATTTGTGTTGATCAGGCCAGCAAGGGCAACAACAGCCTGTTCGGTCTGGTGAACATGTTCAGCGGTGGTGCACTGCTGCAGATCACGATCTTCGCGCTCGGAATCATGCCCTACATCACGGCCAGCATCATTCTTCAGCTGCTGACCGTCGTCATCCCCCGTCTCGAAGCCCTCAAGAAGGAGGGGCAGTCGGGCACGGCCAAGATCACGCAGTACACGCGTTATCTGACCGTGGCGCTGGCCATCCTGCAGGGCACCGGCCTGGTGGCAACCGCCCGCAGCGGGGCGCTGTTCAGCGGCTGCCCCGTCGCCGACCAGATCGTGCCGAACCAGTCGATCTTCACGACCGTCGTCATGGTCATCACCATGACCGCGGGAACGGCCGCCGTCATGTGGCTCGGTGAGCTCGTCACCGACAAGGGCATCGGCAACGGCATGTCGATCCTCATGTTCATCTCGATCGCAGCCAGCTTCCCGGGCGCCCTCTGGGCGATCAAGGAGAGCGGCAAGCTCGCCGACGGCTGGATCGAGTTCATCACGGTCATCCTCATCGGCTTCGTGATGGTCGCCCTCGTCGTCTTCGTCGAGCAGGCCCAGCGCCGTGTCCCGGTGCAGTACGCGAAGCGGATGATCGGCCGGCGGTCCTACGGCGGTACGTCCACGTACATCCCGCTGAAGGTGAACCAGGCGGGTGTGATCCCCGTCATCTTCGCTTCTTCGCTGCTCTACATCCCGGCTCTGATCGTCCAGTTCTCCAATTCCCAGGCGGGCTGGGCGACCTGGATCCAGGACCACTTCGTCAAGGGCGACCACCCGTACTACATCGCGACGTACTTCCTGTTGATCGTCTTCTTCGCCTTCTTCTATGTGGCGATTTCGTTCAACCCCGAGGAAGTCGCCGACAACATGAAGAAGTATGGTGGCTTCATCCCGGGTATCCGGGCTGGTCGACCTACCGCTGAGTACCTGAGCTACGTGCTCAACAGGATCACTTGGCCGGGATCGCTGTACCTGGGTCTGATCGCTCTGGTGCCGACGATGGCGTTGGCAGGCTTCGGCGGCGCGAACCAGAACTTCCCCTTCGGCGGGACGAGCATCCTGATCATCGTGGGTGTGGGTCTGGAAACCGTGAAGCAGATCGAGAGTCAGCTCCAGCAGCGCAATTACGAAGGGTTCCTCCGCTGATGCGAATCGTCCTCGTCGGGCCGCCCGGTGCCGGCAAGGGAACGCAGGCTGCGTACCTTGCCAAGAATCTCTCGATTCCGCACATCTCCACGGGCGACCTCTTCCGCGCCAACATCAGCCAGGGCACGGACCTTGGCAAGCAGGCCCGCGCCTACATGGACGCGGGACAGCTGGTGCCGGACGAAGTCACCATCGGAATGGCCAAGGACCGCATGGCTCAGCCGGACGCCGTCAACGGCTTCCTGCTGGACGGCTTTCCGCGCAACGTGGGCCAGGCCGAGGCGCTGGACGAGATGCTCCGGAGCGCGAGCCTCAAGCTGGACGCGGTTCTCGACCTGGAGGTCCCCGAGGACGAGGTGGTCAAGCGCATCGCGGGCCGCCGCATCTGCCGCAACGACAGCGCGCACGTGTTCCACGTGACGTACAACCCGCCGGAGACCGAGGGCGTCTGCGACGCCTGCGGCGGCGAGCTGTACCAGCGCGACGACGACAGCGAAGAGACCGTGCGCACGCGGCTCGAGGTCTACCACACGCAGACCGAGCCGATCATCGACTACTACCGGGCCCAGGGCCTGGTGGTGACGATCTCCGCGCTCGGCAAGGTCACGGACGTGACCGAGCGGGCCATGGAGGCTCTCAAGAGCTCCGACGAGGGCTGAGCCCTCCTGTTCCACCACTGCAGCCGGCCGCGGCGCCTCAGGGCGCCGCGGCCGACTGTTTGCGCCGTATCGTGGAGTACGGCTCCAACCGTTCCCCTTCGTACGCAGAGAGGCGCCGAGCAATGGTGCAGATCAAGACCCCCGAGCAGATCGCGAAGATGCGCGAGGCGGGCCTGGTGGTCGCTGCCATTCACGCGGCCACGCGCGAGGCGGCCGTGCCCGGAGCCACGACGAGGGACCTGGACGAGGTCGCGCGCAAGGTGATCGCCGATCACGGCGCCAAGTCGAACTTCCTGGGCTACGGCGGATTCCCGGCGACGATCTGCACGTCGGTCAACGAGGTCGTCGTCCACGGCATCCCCGACGAGAAGACGGTCCTGAAGGACGGCGACATCATCTCGATCGACGCCGGCGCGATCATCGACGGGTGGCACGGCGACGCGGCGTACACCGCCTTCGTGGGCACCGGTCACGCCCCGGAGCTGGTCGAGCTCTCCCGGGTGACCGAGGAGTCCATGTGGGCCGGGATCGCCGCGATGAAGGTGAACAACCGGCTCGTCGACATCTCCAAGGCCATCGAGTCCTACATCCGCCGCCAGCCCCGGCCGGCCACCGGCAAGTACGGGATCATCGAGGACTACGGCGGCCACGGCATCGGCACCGAGATGCACATGGACCCGCACCTGCTGAACTACGTCTCCCGCAAGCGCGGCAAGGGCATCAAGCTCGTCCCGGGCGTCTGCCTGGCGATCGAGCCGATGGTCTCGCTGGGTACGGCGCAGACGAAGGTCCTCGACGACGAGTGGACGGTCCTGACGACGGACGGATCCCGGTCCTCGCACTGGGAGCACTCGATCGCGCTCACGGAGCAGGGGCCGCTGGTCCTGACCGCTCCGGACTGCGGGCGTGCGAAGCTCGCGCAGTACGGCGTGGAGACGGCGCCGGACCCGCTGGGCTGAGGCCCGCACCCTCACCGGCCCGGGGCGGCCCCGCGGACGGCGTCCGGTGGGCCGCCCCGGGGCGTTCCGGCTGTCCCCGGCGCCGGAAGCGCCAGGACTGTACGGCCCACAGGTGTCTAAGGATCAGCTCGAGTGGGCAAACTTGACGGATTCGTCTTTTGGGGTCGGCTGACGTAGACTGACTCGTCGGCTCTCGTGCATCCGTGTGTCCACATGCGGCGGCCGGAGTCGATCAAGGTAGCCGATTCGAAAGGCGAAGCGTGGCCAAGAAGCAAGGTGCCATCGAAATTGAGGGCACCGTGATCGAGTCCCTCCCGAACGCGATGTTCCGGGTGGAGCTCCAGAACGGTCACAAGGTCCTCGCGCACATCAGCGGCAAGATGCGGATGCACTACATCCGTATCCTCCCGGATGACCGGGTCGTGGTGGAGCTGTCTCCGTACGACCTGACGCGTGGCCGGATCGTCTACCGGTACAAGTAGATCTTGCCGCCACCGTCGCTTCGGCGCGGTGTGGGCACTGACCCGGAGAACCTGACATCCCATGAAGGTCAAGCCGAGCGTCAAGAAGATCTGCGACAAGTGCAAGGTGATCCGCCGTCACGGTCGGGTCATGGTCATCTGCGACAACCTGCGCCACAAGCAGCGCCAGGGCTGACGCACGACCACCTGCATCTCGCAGTTCTTCGCGCGACGCACGTAAACGTACATACGCAGTGCCCGTCCACGCTTCGGCTGACGACACCTCCGGCGGGGGCCGGGGACCCGGGCGTACCACCTCTTCCCATACGGGCGGGGTCGGCGTTCGGGAGTGGTACTGCGGAAGACCCCCGAAATGACAACTGGAGCCATTGAATGGCACGCGTTTCAGGTGTTGACATCCCGCGCGAAAAGCGCGTGGAGGTTGCCCTCACCTACGTCTTCGGCATCGGGCGTACCCGGTCCAAGGAGATCCTCGCCACCACCGGCGTGAACCCCAACACCCGCGTTCGTGACCTGGCCGAAGAGGACCTGGTCAAGATCCGCGAGTACGTGGACGCCAACCTCCGCACCGAGGGTGACCTTCGCCGCGAGATCCAGGGCGACATCCGCCGCAAGATCGAGATCGGCTGCTACCAGGGCATCCGGCACCGTCGCGGTCTGCCGGTCCACGGTCAGCGCACCAGCACGAACGCGCGTACCCGCAAGGGCCCGCGTCGCGCCATCGCCGGTAAGAAGAAGCCGGGCAAGAAGTAGTCCTCAGCGGACGCACTGCGGGTGTCCGGGCCACCGGACGTTCGCAGCAACCAGCGGTCTTCGCTGTAGGACCGATCACCTCCCCTCTCCATCTGGAGTAAAGACATGCCCCCCAAGGGTCGTCAGGGCGCAGCCAAGAAGGTGCGTCGCAAGGAAAAGAAGAACGTCGCTCATGGGCACGCCCACATCAAGAGCACGTTCAACAACACCATCGTCTCGATCACGGACCCCTCGGGCAACGTGATCTCCTGGGCCTCCGCCGGCCACGTCGGCTTCAAGGGCTCGCGCAAGTCCACCCCCTTCGCCGCGCAGATGGCCGCCGAGTCGGCCGCCCGCCGCGCGCAGGAGCACGGCATGCGCAAGGTCGACGTCTTCGTGAAGGGTCCCGGCTCCGGCCGCGAGACCGCGATCCGTTCCCTCCAGGCCACGGGCCTCGAGGTCGGTTCGATCCAGGACGTCACCCCGACGCCGCACAACGGCTGCCGTCCGCCGAAGCGTCGCCGCGTCTGATCCGTCACGGCCGGTGACGGCCGTGCGTCAGTAGCGTGGGTCCGGGCGGTATGTCCCTTCGGGGGCGTGCCGCCCGTACCCTTGTTTTATCTGTCGGGCATCAAATAGTGGGTGCCCACGACTGAAGGATCACCACATGCTTATCGCTCAGCGTCCGTCGCTGACCGAAGAGGTCGTCGACGAGTTCCGCTCCCGGTTCGTGATCGAGCCGCTCGAGCCGGGCTTCGGTTACACCCTCGGCAACTCCCTGCGCCGCACGCTCCTCTCCTCGATCCCCGGTGCAGCTGTCACCAGCATCCGGATCGACGGTGTCCTGCACGAGTTCACCACCGTGCCGGGCGTCAAGGAGGACGTCACCGACCTCATCCTCAACATCAAGCAGCTGGTCGTCTCCTCGGAGCACGACGAGCCGGTCGTGATGTACCTGCGCAAGCAGGGTCCCGGCCTGGTCACCGCTGCTGACATCGCCCCGCCGGCCGGTGTCGAGGTCCACAACCCGGACCTGGTCCTGGCCACGCTGAACGGCAAGGGCAAGCTGGAGATGGAGCTGACCGTCGAGCGCGGTCGCGGCTACGTCTCCGCCGTCCAGAACAAGCAGGTGGGCCAGGAGATCGGCCGGATCCCGGTCGACTCCATCTACTCCCCGGTGCTCAAGGTCACGTACAAGGTCGAGGCGACCCGTGTCGAGCAGCGCACCGACTTCGACAAGCTGATCGTCGACGTCGAGACCAAGCAGGCCATGCGTCCCCGTGACGCCATGGCGTCGGCCGGTAAGACCCTGGTCGAGCTGTTCGGTCTGGCGCGCGAGCTCAACATCGACGCCGAGGGCATCGACATGGGCCCGTCGCCGACGGACGCCGCGCTCGCCGCCGATCTGGCCCTGCCGATCGAGGAGCTCGAGCTCACGGTCCGTTCGTACAACTGCCTCAAGCGCGAGGGCATCCACTCCGTGGGTGAGCTCGTGGCCCGCTCCGAGGCCGACCTGCTCGACATCCGCAACTTCGGTGCGAAGTCGATCGACGAGGTCAAGGCGAAGCTGGCCGGCATGGGCCTGGCGCTCAAGGACAGCCCGCCCGGATTCGACCCGACGGCCGCGGCCGACGCCTTCGGCGCCGACGACGACGCGGACGCCGGTTTCGTGGAGACCGAGCAGTACTGAGTCGCCTCCGGCTCGGGGTGCCTGTCCTTGACGGGTGCCCCGGGCCGGGCGAGGGCTTCGTCCTCAATCGCCGGACGGGCTTGAATACGGGCTGAGGCCCGCATTCGGGTGCGGACGGCCCACGCATACTTCCGTGTGGCGACCGCTTCACGGGAACTGACACCGGTACCTGGTACGGCCGGTGCAGCACACAAGGAGAAAACCATGCCTCAGCCCGCCAAGGGTGCCCGTCTGGGCGGCAGCGCTGCGCACGAGAAGCTTCTTCTCATCAACCTCGCGAAGTCGCTGTTCGAGCACGGCCGCATCACCACGACCGAGGCCAAGGCCCGCCGCCTGCGTCCGGTCGCCGAGCGTTTCATCACCAAGGCGAAGAAGGGCGACATCCACAACCGTCGCCTGGTGCTGCAGTCGATCACGGACAAGGGCATCGTGCACACGCTCTTCACCGAGATCGCCCCGCGGTACGAGAACCGCCCCGGTGGTTACACCCGCATCACGAAGATCGGCAACCGTCGTGGCGACAACGCCCCGATGGCCGTCATCGAGCTCGTCGAGGCCCTGACCGTGGCGCAGGCCGCCACCGGTGAGGCCGAGGCCGCGACGAAGCGTGCGGTCAAGGAAGACGCCCTCAAGAAGGACGAGGCTCCGGCCGAGACCGTCGAGGACGCCAAGCCGGCCGACGCCGCTGCTGAGGAGTCCAAGGACGCCTGAGCGTCCTTGGACCCCGGTACGGGTCCGCACCACCCTTCGGGGCGGTGCGGGCCCGTTCTGTTTTGAGAGGATGCGCGGGTGAGTGACGAAGCAGAGCCCGGATTCGTACGGGTACGGCTGGACCTTTCGTACGACGGGAAGGACTTCTCGGGCTGGGCGAAGCAGACCAGCAGGCGCACCGTGCAGGGCGAGATCGAGGACGCGCTGCGGACCGTGACGCGGTCCTCGGTGACGTACGACCTGACGGTCGCGGGGCGCACCGATGCCGGGGTGCACGCGCGGGGGCAGGTGGCGCACGTCGACCTGCCGGCCGCGGTGTGGGCCGAGCACGAGGAGAAGCTCCTGCGGCGGATGGCGGGGAGGCTGCCGCTGGACGTGCGGATCTGGCGGGCGGCCCGGGCACCGGCGGGGTTCAACGCCCGCTTCTCCGCACTGTGGCGCCGCTACGCGTACCGGGTGGGGGACCGGCCGGGCGGGGTGGACCCGCTGGTGCGGGGTCATGTGCTGTGGCACGACCGGCCGTTGGACGTGGACGCGATGAACGAGGCGGCCGCACTGATGGTGGGTGAGCACGACTTCGCGGCGTACTGCAAGAAGCGCGAGGGCGCCACGACCATCCGCACGCTGCAGAAGCTGCACTGGCTGCGGGACGAGGCGTCGGGGGTCCTGACGGCGACCGTGCAGGCCGACGCCTTCTGCCACAACATGGTGCGGGCACTGATCGGCGCGGCGTTGTTCGTCGGGGACGGCCGTCGGCCGCCCGGGTGGCCCGCCGAGGTGCTGGCGGCGAAGGTGCGGGACCCGGCGGTGCACGTGACCCGCCCGCACGGGCTGACGCTGGAGGAAGTGGCCTACCCGGCGGACGAGTTGCTGGCGGCCAGGGCCGAAGAGGCCCGGAACGTCAGGACGTTGCCGGGGGCCGGCTGCTGCTGACCCTTCGGTGGCGCAGTGCGCGGCGCAGCTTGGCCGCGAAGTACAGGGCGACGAAGGTCGCGGCGGCGGAGCGGAACCAGCCGATGTCGGGGGTCCACCAGGCGTACACGGCCGCCGCGGTGAACACCAGCAGCCCCAGGGCGCGCAGGATCCACCACCGGGCCGGGTGGGGTGCGGCCGGTGCGGGGGTCCCGGGGTGGACGCCGTCCTTCGTGGTCATGGTGTCCCGCATGCCTGCCAGGAACCCCCGCCGGGCCAGGACCCGGGCTCCCGGGAGAGCGGCGAGGACCTCCTGGTCGCCGCCGTACCCCGGGGGCAGCGGCGGGAGGCCCAGGGCGGCGACGAGCGCGCTCTGGTAGCGGGCCGGGTCGCCGGCGGCGCGCAGGATGTGGGCCAGGGGCCGGGGGTCGGGCAGGCCGTAGGTGCGGGCCAGGGCCGCGGCCGTGGCGGTCGCCTCAGCGTGGTCGACGGCCGGGGCGGCCGTCTCCCAGGAGTGGGACGCCACCTTCCTCCCCCGGTGCAGGAGGGCGAAGCTGCTGCGCTCGGGGGTGCGGTGCAGGACCAGGGCCGGCCAGTCCTCGCCGGTCGTGAAGTTGTCGGCGGCGGAGGTGAGCGGGTCCTCGGGGAGCAGGGCGGCGCGTGTGCCGCGTACCGGGTCCGGGACGATCTCGACGTAGGTGTGGCTGTTGCCCGCCGGAGCGGTCCGCAGGCTGTGGCCGCAGATCAGTGCGGCCTGGGCGACCTCGGCGGGGCCGGTGGCGGCGATGGCGACCGACCGGGGCGCCTGCTCCTGCTCCCAGGCCGGGGTGTCGCCGGCCGGGGGCTTGGGCGAGGGTCTGAAGAAGGGGACCTTCATCGCCAGCTCGACCCGGGTGTCGGAGCGGGCCTCCAGGAACTCGGCACGGGCGTCGCCGAAGTAGGTCCACGGGAACGTGGTGGCGTGCACGCCGATGGAACGGAAGGCGGCGAGCGCCTCCTCGTAGCGGTTCATCGACCACAGGACCAGGGCCAGGTGGTTGCGGAAGCCGGCCGCCTCCCGGTCCCCGGGCGCGTAGGCGTCGGAGAGCGCCTGGGCCCGGGTCACCGCGGCTTCGGTACGGGGGGTGTACAGGTCGGGCTCGTCCACCTCGTCGTCCGAGATCAGGTACTCCACGACGGCCTGGAGCGGCAGGGCGTGCAGCTTGGAGCCGGGCGGTGCCTGGTCGGCCGCCTCCTCGGCGAAGGCGAACATCTCCTCGTGCGAGCCGTACCACTTGCGGCACAGGTACTGGAGCGCCTGGACGTGGCAGCCCTCGTGGTGCGGATCGCGGTCGTTCGCCTCGGCCAGGTAGGAGTGGAAGACCTCGCGCGGGGCCTGGATGCCCCGGGCCTGGGTCAGGGCGATGCGCCACGGCACGGGGTCGTCGGGGTTCATCTCCGCAGCCGCGGAGATGACCGGCACGGCGTCCCGCAGCAGGGCGTGGAACGCCTGGAACTGGTCGTGCTCGACATGCCGGGCCCGGGCCCCCGTGCGGATCTTCCAGGCTTGGTAGACGTACTGGTCGGCCTTGACCAGTACGGCGTCGGGGTCCTCCGGCGACTCCTCCAGCCAGCTGTCCAGCCAGCCCGGGTGGTGCAGCGAGGCGCGGGCGAGCCCGGAGACGCACGCGTCCCTGCGCTCCCACTGGGCGTGCTCGCGGGTCGCGGCGAGCAGCTCGGCCGCCGGGGCGTGGTCACCGGCGGCGGCCGCGGTGAGTGCCGCCCGCAGCGAGGGGTCCGCGGCGTCGAGGACGACGGCTTCGTCGGGCGGCAGGTCGGCGCCTATCGCATCGCTGTGGCGCAGGACGCGCGGGATGGTGAACAGGGCGGTCAGACGCACGGCGGCGGAGTCCTCGGGACAGGGGAGGGGACGGGACGGGCGCGTGGGGGGACGGGCGGGCGGTGCCCGGCGGTCAGGTGGTGGGGGCCGCGGCGGCGGCCGATGCCTGGACCTCGCCGCGGTGGTGGATCTGGCGGAACGTGAAGTCGGTCAGGTCGTCGCCGACCGCGAACACGCCCTTGTCCGCCTTGGTGACGTTCTTGCCGCTGGTGAAGCCGCCGACGGTGAAGTAGGCGTAGCGGCCGTAGGAGTTGGCGGTGCGCCGGCAGATCGATCCGCCCCGGCAGAAGGTGGGGACGCCCGCGCCCTCGAGTGAGGCGATGCCGCCGGTCGCCTGCTGGGCCGCCTTCTTCGCCTCGGCCTCGGTGCCGAACACGGCGAGTCCGACGGTGACCGCCACGCCGTCCTTGCTGTAGGTGGCCCGGATGACCTGGTCGCAGCCGTTGCCCGTGAGGATGGGGCCGAGGGCGCCCTGGGTGGTCGCGGCGCAGCTCGTGGTCCGGTTCGTCGCTCCCTTGGCGTACACGCGGTCGCCCATCGTCAGCTTCCTGCCGGGGAAGAAGGCGTCGACGGTGACCGGAGCCCGGTCCTTCCCGGCGTCGCCTATGTAGTCCCTCGGGTCCGGCGGAGGCGCCGGGGCCACCGAGGAGAAGGAGGGCTGCGGCACGGAGGGGTCCGAGGGCAGGTCCGCGGGTCCCGGCAGCTCGCTCGCGTTCGTGCGCGGCTCGGACTTCCCGCCGGTCGTGATGACGGCCGTGGCCACGATCGCGGCCACGGCCGCCGTGGCCACGGCGCCGCCGCCGATCATCAGCCACTTCCTGCGCCGGCTCCGCGCCGCCGACTCCTCGGCCAGCGCCGCCCAGTCCGGAGTCCCGCTGTCTCCCGGCCCCCAGGAGGGCCCCCCTTGCCCAAAGCTCATGCGGCGAATCCTAGACCGACCGTTAACCGGTTGGGTCAGAGGTTCACGGGCCGTGACAATGCTGTGTATGGGACATCTCGAAGCAGGCCATCTGGAGTACTACCTACCCGACGGGCGGGTGCTGCTCGGCGACGCCTCGTTCCGGGTGGCCGACGGGGCCGTCGTCGCCCTCGTGGGAGCGAACGGAGCGGGCAAGACGACGCTCCTGAGGCTGCTCTCCGGAGAGATCCAGCCGCACGGCGGCTCGGTGTCGGTGAGCGGCGGGCTGGGGGTGATGGCCCAGTTCGTCGGCTCCGTGCGCGACGAGCGCACCGTGCGCGACCTGCTGGTGTCCGTGGCCCGGCCGGGGATCAGGAAGGCGGCGGAGGCCGTCGACGCGGCCGAGGAGCGGATCCTCACCGTGGACGACGAGGCCGCGCAGATGGCGTACGCGCAGGCGCTCAGCGACTGGGCGGAGGTGCGGGGGTACGAGGCCGAGACGCTGTGGGACATCTGCACCACGGCCGCGCTCGGCATCCCGTACGACAAGGCGCAGTGGCGCGAGGTGCGCACCCTCAGCGGTGGCGAGCAGAAGCGGCTGGTCCTGGAGGCGCTGCTGCGCGGCCCGGACGAGGTGCTGCTCCTGGACGAGCCGGACAACTACCTGGACGTCCCCGGCAAGCGCTGGCTGGAGGAGAAGCTCAAGGAGACCCGCAAGACGGTGCTCTTCGTCTCCCACGACCGGGAGCTGCTGTCCCGGGCAGCCGAGAAGATCGTCAGCGTGGAGCCCGGCCCGGCCGGCTCGGACGTCTGGGTGCACGGTGCCGGATTCGCCACGTACCACCAGGCCCGCAAGGAGCGCTTCGCGCGCTTCGAGGAGCTCCTGCGGCGCTGGGAGGAGGAGCACGCCCGGCTGAAGGCACTCGTCCTGCGGATGCGGCAGCAGGCGGCGAACAGCCCCGACATGGCGAACCGGTACCACGCGATGCAGACCCGCTTCAAGAAGTTCGAGGAGGCCGGCCCGCCCCCGGAGCCGCCGCGCGAGCAGGACATCAGGATGCGGCTGCGCGGCGGCCGGACCGGGGTGCGGGCGGTGACCTGCACGAACCTGGAGCTGACCGGTCTGATGAAGCCGTTCGACCTGGAGATCTACTACGGGGAGCGGGTCGCCGTCCTCGGGTCCAACGGGTCGGGGAAGTCGCACTTCCTGCGGCTGCTGGCGGGGGACACGGTGGCGCACACCGGGGAGTGGAAGCTCGGGGCGCGCGTCGTGCCGGGGCACTTCGCGCAGACGCACGCGCACCCGGAGCTGCAGGGCAAGACGCTCGTCGAGATCCTGTGGACGGAGCACGCCAAGGACCGGGGCGGGGCCATGTCCGTACTGCGGCGGTACGAGATGGAGCGGCAGGGGGACCAGGCCTTCGAGAGGCTGTCCGGCGGGCAGCAGGCGCGGTTCCAGATCCTGCTGCTGGAGCTGGCCGGAACGACGGCGCTGCTGCTCGACGAGCCGACGGACAACCTGGACCTGGAATCGGCGGAGGCACTCCAGGACGGTCTCGAGGCGTACGACGGTACGGTGATGGCCGTCACGCACGACCGCTGGTTCGCGAAGTCCTTCGACCGCTATCTGGTCTTCGGCTCGGACGGGGTGGTGCGGGAGTCCACGGAGCCTGTCTGGGACGAGCGGCGGGTCGTGCGGGAACGGTAGGGTCGGCGCGTTTTGACCCGTCTGGGGCGGGGCGGGTAGTGTCGAGGACTGTTATGCGTATCGGCTTCGTCGTTCTCACGCGAAGGGCCCTTACGTAGGTTCTCTGGAGCAGTTACCAGTGGCTCGCATACGGGCAGCGTCCCCGGCATTGTGCGCCCCAGCTGCATGTCGCTTCAGAGGTGCCATGTGTCTGGACCCCATCCACTGAAGAAGCGAAGGCTACGAAGTGCGTACGTACAGCCCCAAGCCCGGCGATGTCACTCGCCAGTGGCACATCATCGACGCCGAGGACATCGTCCTGGGTCGTCTGGCCACCACGGCTGCGAACCTCCTCCGAGGCAAGCACAAGGCGATCTACGCCCCCCACATGGACATGGGCGACTTCGTCATCATCATCAACGCCGAGAAGGTCCACCTCTCCGGCAACAAGAAGACCCAGAAGATGGCGTACCGCCACTCCGGGTTCCCGGGCGGTCTGCGCTCCGTGCGTTACGACGAGCTGCTCTCCAAGAACCCGGAGAAGGCCGTCGAGAAGGCCATCAAGGGCATGATCCCCAAGAACACCCTGGGTCGTCAGATGATCTCGAAGCTGAAGGTCTACGCGGGTGACCAGCACCCGCACGCTGCGCAGCAGCCGGTCCCGTTCGAGATCACCCAGGTCGCGCAGTAGTTCCGGCCTCCCCCCAAAGACGTAAAGAAAGATCTGAGGAGAATCGTGGCCGAGACCACTGTTGAGACGCCCGTCGAGGGCACCGAGGGCGAAGAGACCTTCGCCGAGGTGACCACCTTCGAGTCGGAGGTCCCCGTCGAGGGTGAGTACACCTCCGAGTCGCTCGCAGGCCGCTTCGGCGACCCGCAGCCCGCCGCCGGCCTTGGCCGTCGCAAGAACGCCATCGCCCGCGTCCGGATCGTCCCGGGCACCGGTAAGTGGAAGATCAACGGTCGCACCCTCGAGGGTTACTTCCCCAACAAGGTGCACCAGCAGGAAGTCAACGAGCCCTTCAAGGTGCTCGAGCTCGACGGCCGCTACGACGTCATCGCCCGCATCTCGGGTGGCGGCGTCTCCGGTCAGGCCGGCGCCCTGCGCCTCGGCGTGGCCCGTGCGCTGAACGAGGCGGACGTGGACAACAACCGCGCCGCGCTCAAGAAGGCCGGCTTCCTCTCCCGCGACGACCGTGCGGTCGAGCGCAAGAAGGCCGGTCTCAAGAAGGCCCGTAAGGCCCCGCAGTACAGCAAGCGCTAAATATCGCCTGCTCGACTGCTTTACACGTTCGCCCCGGCGGCACACCTCGTGCTGCTGGGGCGTTCGTCTATCGGCGCTACCGGGCGTATAACGGCTTAAGACGTTTATAGGGCTGGCGGCCTCGCCGCACCTCATTCTGCTGCGCCTTGCCTCGCTATGCCCTGTTTTGATTACTTTGGTTTTGCGGTTTCGGAGCACCTTCGGAGGACACCAGTGGGACGACTCTTCGGCACGGACGGCGTGCGCGGTGTCGCCAACGCGGACTTGACGGCAGAGCTCGCGCTCGGGCTCTCGGTCGCGGCGGCGCACGTACTGGCCGAGGCCGGCACCTTCGAGGGGCATCGGGCGACGGCTGTGGTGGGCCGCGACCCCCGCGCGTCGGGAGAGTTCCTGGAGGCCGCCGTCGTGGCCGGCCTGGCCAGCGCGGGCGTGGACGTCCTGCGGGTCGGGGTGCTGCCGACCCCTGCCGTGGCGTACCTCACCGGATCGCTCGGCGCCGACATCGGTGTCATGCTCTCCGCCAGCCACAACGCCATGCCGGACAACGGCATCAAGTTCTTCGCCCGCGGCGGCCACAAGCTCGCCGACGAGCTGGAGGACCGCATCGAGACGGTCTACGAGCAGCACCGCACCGGCGAGCCCTGGGCCCGCCCGACCGGCGGCGGCGTGGGCCGGGTCACCGACTACACGGAGGGCTTCGACCGGTACGTCGCCCACCTCATCGGCGTCCTCCCGAACCGGCTCGACGGGCTGAAGGTCGTCCTCGACGAGGCGCACGGCGCCGCAGCCCGCGTCTCGCCCGAGGCGTTCGCCCGGGCCGGGGCCGAGGTCGTCACCATCGGTGCCGAGCCGGACGGCCTCAACATCAACGACGGCTGCGGCTCCACCCACCTGGGGCTGCTCCGGGCCGCCGTCGTCGAGCACGGCGCCGACCTCGGCATCGCGCACGACGGCGACGCCGACCGCTGCCTGGCCGTGGACGCCACCGGCGAGGAGATCGACGGCGACCAGATCCTGGCCGTGCTCGCCCTCGCCATGCGCGAGGCCGGTCACCTGCGCAAGGACACCGTCGTCGGTACGGTCATGTCCAACCTCGGCTTCAAGATGGCGATGGAGCGGGAGGGCATCCAGCTCGTCCAGACCGCCGTCGGCGACCGTTACGTCCTGGAGTCGATGAAGGCCGAGGGCTTCGCGCTCGGCGGCGAGCAGTCCGGCCACGTCATCGTCCTGGACCACGCCACGACCGGCGACGGCACGCTGACCGGCCTGATGCTGGCGGCCCGGGTCGCCGCCACCGGCCGTACGCTCGCCGACCTGGCCGGTGTGATGCAGCGCCTCCCGCAGGTGCTCGTCAACGTCCCGGACGTCGACAAGTCCCGCGTGGACACCTCGCCCGAGCTGGCCGTCGCCGTCGTCGAGGCCGAGCGCGAGCTGGGCGACACCGGACGCGTCCTGCTGCGCAAGTCGGGCACCGAGCCGCTCGTACGGGTCATGGTCGAGGCCGCCGACATCGAGCAGGCGCGCGCCGTGGCCGGCCGGCTGGCCGACGTGGTGAAGTCCGCACTGGGCTGACGGGCCCTCCAGGCCCGCCGGACCATCCGACAGGCCCTCAGTCGATGCGGGACGGGCCCGGCTTCACCGCCGGGTCCGCCCGCCGCCGCGCCGCCCACAGGGCCTTCTGGAGCAGCAGTGTCAGTGTCCCCGCCACGACGATGCCGCCCAGGTTGGCCAGCAGCTGCGCCGTCGACCCCCAGGTCTGCTGGAGGTCCTGGTAGCTGAAGGCGACGGCGGCGTTGGCGGCGGCGGGCACCGTGGTCACCGAGATCGCCACACCGATCAGCGCCCCGGACTTCGCCGAGGTCAGCGAGAGCGTCCCGGCGATGCCCGCCAGGAGAGCCACCACGAACGACATCCAGTCCGGATGCCAGATGAACCCGGTGTTGGGCCGCTCCGCCGTGACCATTCCGGCGTCGAACAGCCCGAAGACGTCCATCAGCCAGGCGAACCCGGCCGTCACCACCATCGCCACGGCGAAGCCGCCGACCAGCGCCCACAGCGAGCGCCCGACCAGCCGCGGGGCGCGCTGCACCAGCGCCGTCGAGATCCCGGCCAGCGGGCCGAACTCCGGGCCGACCGCCATGGCGCCCACGATGAGGACCGCGTTGTCGAGCATCACGCCGCAGGCGGCCAGCATCGTCGCGACGGAGAGGAACGCCACGTAGGTGACGCTGAAGGTCGACTCCTCGTGGGTCACCTCGCTCAGCTCTTCCCACAGCACGGCGTCCGCACCCTCACCGGGCGCCTCCCGCTCGGCCTCGTCGGCCCGCGCGGAGAGCGTCAGGTCCATGTCCTCGACGGTGATCGAGCCGGACCTGTCGATGCCCAGCGCCCGCAGCGCGCCGATCAGCTCGTCGCCCGACTCACGCGCCACGTCGCACAGGACCACGTCGCCGGCCGGGCTGCGGGCCACTCCGGCCAGCACCACGAGATGGGCGGTGCCGACCGTGTGCTCCAGGAGCCCGACCACCTCGTCGGTGCGGTCGGCGGGCACGATGAGGCGCAGATGAAGCACGGAACGACCCCCGGGGGACTCAGAGCTTGCGCAACGACAGCCGCTGGACCTTGTGGTCCGGCCCCTTGCGCAGCACCAGCGTGGCACGGCCCCGGGTCGGTGCCACGTTCTCGAGCAGATTCGGCTTGTTGATGGTCCGCCACATGGTGCGCGCGTAGTCCAGCGCCTCCTCCTCGGAGACCTGGGTGTACTTGCGGAAGTACGAGAACGGGTTCTGGAACGCCGTCTCGCGCAGCCGTCGGAAGCGATGCAGATACCAGGTCTCGATGTCCTCGGGCCGCGCGTCCACGTACACGCTGAAGTCGAAGTAGTCCGCGAGCCCGACCCGCGTCCGGCCGTCCTTGCCGGGCAGCGCCGGCTGCAGCACGTTCAGGCCCTCGACGATGAGGATGTCGGGACGGCGCACGACGAGCCGCTCGTCCGGCACGATGTCGTAGATCAGGTGCGAGTAGACGGGCGCCGTCACCTCGTCCTTGCCGGCCTTGATGTCGGCGACGAACCGGGTCAGGGCCCGCCGGTCGTACGACTCCGGGAACCCCTTCCGCGACATCAGCCCCCGCGCCTCGAGCTCCTTCATCGGCAGCAGGAACCCGTCGGTGGTCACCAGCTCCACCCGGGGGTGCTCCGGCCAGCGCGCCAGCAGCGCCTGCAGGATGCGCGCGCTGGTGGACTTGCCGACGGCCACACTGCCCGCGACCCCTATGACGAACGGCGTCCCGCGCTGTTCCCCGTGCCCGTTGCCCGCGTCCCCGAGGAAGGTGTTCAGCGCCCCGCGCAGGCCGGAGGTGGCCTGCACGTACAGGTTGAGGAGCCTGGACAGCGGCAGGTAGACGTCCCGCACCTCGTCGAGGTCGATGACGTCACCGAGGCCCCGCAGCTTCTCCACCTCCTCCGCGGTCAGCGGCAGCGGTGTCTTGTCGCGCAGCGCGCTCCACTCCGCCCGGGTCAGGTCGACGTAGGGCGTCGGCGCGTGCTCGGTGCGGCGGGGGCTCCGTGCGGGCGAAGTGATCACGTCTTCATTGTTGCGGGAGTTTTAACGGAGTGGGGGGTGGGGTCGGTCACGTGGGGGGCGCCGAGCGCGCCTCGGGCGCGATCTCCGGTCGAGGGGGTACAGGTCCTCCTGGTGCCGTACGACTCTCCGTGCACGACCCGTGCTCACCGGTGGACGTCCGGCGGAGTGCTCGTCGGCCGCACGCCCGTACCCGTCGCCCGGCCCGTTCCTGCGCCGTGGCACTAAGGGACAGCGGCGGCGCTCACCCTGCGCGAACCGACCGCCCGCCCTGTTGGTAGCCTGCCGCACCGCCTGCCGCAGGTGACGGCTGGTCAGCCGGGCAGGTCCGTAGGCCTTACGCGACTCATGAGGTGCGAATGAAGACAAGTGGCAGAACCGGTGCTGTGGGTGTGGTTGCAGGGGCACTCGCCCTTTCGGCGTTCACAGCACCGACGGCACAGGCCGCAGGCACCGGGATCACGGTGTCGCGGATCGTCGTCAATGGAGGCAAGCCCGTCGTGGTGGGCACCTCGGACGTGAAGGAGCCGCCCGTCAGCTTCCGGGTCACCCTTCCCGCCGGATACAGCACGGCCGACTGGTTCGCGTGGTCCGCGCAGCCGTTCTTCTACCACGACACCACCCCGGCCGTGGGGGAGGCGAACGCCGACATCCGTATGAGCTACACCTGCTACGAGACGAGTGCCCGGATCGCGGACTGCGAGGGCACTCTGTACATCGATCCGTACTACGAGTTCGACTCGAACAACGACGCCACCGCCTGGAAGATCGGTGTCGTGACGCGGCTCTGGAAGCCCGACGGAGGGCTCAAGAAGGAGCAGTTCGCCACCACCTCCGGCACCCTGCAGGTGAAGCGGTGGGCGAAGGCCACCGTCAACGCCTCGCCGGAGCCGGTGACGAAGGGCAAGACACTCACGGTGACCGGCACCCTCAAGCGTGCGGACTGGGTGAAGCACTCCTACACCGGGGTGAGCGCGGCTTCGGTCAAGCTGCAGTTCCGGAAGAAGGGCAGCTCCGCCTACACCACCGTCAAGACGGTGAAGAGCAGTTCCACCGGCGCGCTGAAGACGACCGTCAAGGCGTCCGTCGACGGCTACTGGCGATGGAGCTTCGGTGGCTGGTCCACCACGGGCGCCGCGACCGCCGCCGGTGACTACGTCGACGTGCGCTGAGTGACCCGGGCGGCGCGGATGACGCGAACGGACTGAGCGATCAGGGTTCCGCCGTGCCGACGGAGCGGTGCGGCGGACTGCCGCGCGTCGTCGGCACGGCGGCCCGCCGGGGCGGGCCGCCGCACCGCTCGCGGACGGCGCAAGTGGTCAGCCGCGCTTCCGGCGCAGACCGAGGAACGCCCCCAGGGGTGCCGCGATCAGCAGCCAGATGATGACGATGGTGGCCGGGTCCGGTTCCGGCGCGTCCAGCTCCTGGGACGTGGCGACCGTCGCGATCAGCGCCCAGAGCGCGGTCGCCAGCCCCGCCAGCCAGATGAGTGCCTTGCGTGCAGGCCCCACGGGCTCGGACCGGAGGCGCCGTGGCGTGCCGCCCCCGTCCGGGCGGGGGATGCGGTCCGGGGCGCGGGGTGGCATGTGGATCACCGCTGCGGGCGGTACGGATGCGCCGATGACCGCCGTGCGTGCCGGGGTGAGGCCCTTGTAGAGCGTCGGTTCCACACGGATCTGGAAGCCGTCCAGGCCGGTGAGGTGATGGCCGCCGTCCGGGTGGACGAGCAGGGCCGCGCAGGCGTCGTAGCGGACGACCACCTGGCCGGACGGGGTGGTCAGGGTGACCGCGTCGGGGGAGACGGTCAGCACCGTGGAGTCACCCTCCAGGGAGGGGTGCCGGGTGCCCGGGGCCGGCGGGGCCTCGGGTGACCACTGCGGCGCCTCCGTGAATCCGGCCCAGTCCGCGCCCCGGCCCGGGACCTGGAGCAGGGCCGAGGAGTGCATCTCGCGGGCGACCTCGCGCAGGTCGTCCAGGGTGACGGCGGCGAGTTCGGCCCGTTGTTCGTCGGGGGTGAGATTGCGGTGTCCGGTCAGCAGGTTCAGGGCGTACGAGGGCAACTGGGCGGCTGCGAGGTCCGGGGTGTCGTACTGCTTGAGGTACTTGGCGCGGGCCGCGTCGAGCTCCGACTGCTCGATGGAGCCGGCACGCAGCCGGGCCAGGGTGTCGATCAGGCCGCCGACCACCGCGTCCTGCTTCTGGGGGAGCGCGTCGGCGTACGCGGTGATCGCCGCGAAGTCGTTGTCACGCGGGCTGTAGTCGGCGTCGGCGACGTAGGAGTAGCCGCCCTTCTGCCGCAGGTCCACGAAGAGTGCGCGGCTCAGCACCTCGGCGAAGAGTGTCGCGGCCGACGAGCGGCGGACGATCCCGTCCACGACGACACCGCCGCTGTCGCCCCTGATGTACGCCGGGGTGACGGGCAGGATCGAGACCGGGGCGGGCAGCGGGTGGGGCGGGCCGGACGGGAGGGTGAGGTCCAGGCCTTCGGGCACCGTGTCCGAGGTGATCCACAGGACCGCGTTGTCGCGGGTGAAGCGGGTGCGCGCCCAGTCGCGGACCGCGTCGGCCGTCAGGTGCCAGGGGCCGTGCTCGGTGTAGCTGCCGAGGCCGTACCCCTGGGCGCCGTAACGCCACAGCGGCAGCTGGTGGTTGGGGCCGCGGCTGCGCCCCGCGGACTCGGTGCGCAGGATCTCGCGCTCGGTCTCCAGGCGTTCCAGCGGCAGGTCGCGCAGGGCCGCGCAGACACCGTTGAGATAGGTGGTGACCTCGGCGGGTGTGCCGGTGACGTGGAAGAGCGTGTACGTGGCGGAGGTGGCGCCGTTGTAGTGCAGGTCGGACAGGCCGTGGCGGTGCAGGGCGAGGTGCTCGACGAGGTGGGTGATACCCGTGGTGGCGAGCGTCTCGTCCGCGACCCCGACCCGGAAGAAGAGGCCGGCCGTCACCGGTCCGGAGCCCGCGGCCAGTACGGTGCGGATGCCGTCCACCTCGGCCTCGCGGATGCCGACGGGCGGGGCGGCGGGAGCGGCGGGGCCGGGAGCGGTGGCGCCGGGTATCCGGGCTTCGGGGGTCACCGGGGGTGCCTGGGTTGTCTGGCTTTCCTGGGTCATCGGTTCAGCCCTTCGACAGTGCGGTCTTGCGGTGCTTGAGGAACTGGACGCGTTTGTCCCCGGCGTAGCCCCAGGGCGACTCGGTGGCCCTGTCGCCCAGGGTCCGGAAGAACGGCGCCGCCTCGCGGTGGTGGCCACCCAGGCTCAGGGCCCCGGCGAAGTCGTTGTGGTCACCGACCCAGTGGAAGCCGGGCCGGTAGTCCGGGTGCTTCACGGAGGCATCGGCAGCGGCCATGATCTCGTCGCGGACCTCGGCCGAGCGCAGGTAGGTGCTGTGGTTGTCGCCGGAGTCGTCCAGCCACCGCTCCAGATGGGCCTCGGCCACCAGGCGGCCGGCCGGGCTGCCCGCGGGCGCCGACCGCAGGCAGCCGCGGGCGAATTCGAATGCCTCCTCCCAGCTGCCGCCCCACTTCGGGCACAGCTGCTGGAGCAGCGAGGTCTGCGCGTAGATGTGGTGCGGGTGATGCTCGGCCAGTCGCTCGTAGCGCCGCCGGACCTCGCTCCCCCCGAGTTCGAGCCCGCGCGCGGTGTTCAGCCGGGCTGCCCAGGCCAGCGCATAGGTGGGGTATTCGGCGCACACGTCGATGAGCAGCCCCTCGGCGCGCCGCAGCCACGCGTGGAACTCCTGGAACTGGTCACGCGAGACGTGTTCCGCGCGGTAGGAGCTGCGGATGTCCCAGCCGACGTAGACGTACCGCACCGCCAGCAGCGTCCGGGCGAGCGGGGAGCCCGGGTTCTCGGCGACGGCCCGCTCCAGGAAGCGCTCACTGGAGCCGAGGTCGTGGAAGAGCCCTGAGGCGATCGCCCGGTCGCTCTCGTCGTCGAGGAAATCGAAGTAGGCCTCGGTCCTCGCCCAGTCGTTGTCGCGGACGGCCGCCCGCAGATCTGCGAGCGAGGGAATGTTGACACACGGATCGAACTCCGCGTGCATCGGGGGAACGGTTGGAGACATGACAATCCTCGGAGCGGGCGCGGCCGTGGGACACGCGGACTCGACCGGTTCGAGAACGCGTGGGCACAGACGGGTGACGGGCGACGGTGAGGGGGGAAGCCGCAGGTTAGCAGCCTGCGCCGACAGGCTGTCACGTGGATTTCGGTGCGCAGGACCTCCCGACACACGCCGGACCCCGGGCAGCGGCGGGCAGGGGCCTTATGGTGCCGATATGTGCGGAATCGTGGGTTACGTCGGTGGGCAGTCGGCGCAGGACGTCGTCGTCGCGGGACTGAAGCGCCTCGAATACCGGGGATACGACTCCGCAGGGGTCGCCGTCCTCGCGGACGGCGGGCTGGCCGGGGCGAAGAAGGCCGGGAAGCTCCTCAACCTGGAGAAGGAGCTCAAGGACCGGCCGCTGCCCGCCGGGAACACCGGTGTGGGACACACCCGCTGGGCCACGCACGGCGGCCCGACCGACGTCAACGCGCACCCGCACCTCGACAACGCGGGCCGCGTCGCCGTCGTGCACAACGGGATCATCGAGAACTTCGCCGCCCTGCGCGAGGAGCTCGCCGGACGCGGCCACGAGCTGGCCTCCGAGACCGACACCGAGGTCGTCGCCCACCTGCTGGCGGAGGCGTACTCCTCGGCCGGCGACCTCGCCGAGGCCATGCGCCAGGTGTGCCGGCGTCTGCACGGTGCGTTCACCCTGGTCGCGGTGCACGCCGACGCTCCCGACACGGTCGTCGGAGCCCGGCGGAACTCGCCGCTGGTGGTGGGTGTCGGGGACGGTGAGATGTTCCTGGCCTCCGACGTGGCCGCGTTCATCGCCCACACCCGGGACGCGATCGAGCTGGGCCAGGACCAGGTCGTGGAGCTCTCCAGGGACGGGGCCACCGTCACCGGCTTCGACGGCCTGCCCGCCGACGTCCACGCGTACCACGTGGACTGGGACGCCTCCGCCGCAGAGAAGGGCGGCTACGCCTCCTTCATGCTCAAGGAGATCGCGGACCAGCCGAAGGCCGTCGCCGACACGCTCCTCGGCCGGATCGACGCCTCCGGCACGCTCCACCTCGACGAGGTGCGAATCCCGCCGAGCGAGCTCAGGGAGGTCGACAAGGTCGTCATCATCGCCTGCGGGACCGCGTTCCACGCCGGGATGATCGCCAAGTACGCCATCGAGCACGTCACCCGGCTGCCCTGCGAGACGGAGCTCGCCAGCGAGTTCCGCTACCGCGACCCGATCCTGGACCGGCACACCCTCGTCGTCGCGATCTCCCAGTCCGGCGAGACCATGGACACGCTGATGGCCGTGCGGCACGCCCGCGAACAGGGCGCGAAGGTCCTCGCCATCTGCAACACGAACGGCTCGACGATCCCGCGGGAGTCCGACGCCGTCCTCTACACCCACGCCGGGCCGGAGGTCGCCGTCGCCTCCACCAAGGCGTTCCTGACCCAGCTCGTCGCCTGCTACCTCGTCGCGCTCTACCTCGGGCAGATCCGCGGCACCAAGTGGGGCGACGAGATCCGCACCGTCGTCCGCCAGCTCTCCGAGGTCCCCCGCCAGGTCGAGCAGGTCCTCGGGACCATGGAGCCCGTGCGCGCGCTGGCCCGCTCGCTCGCCGACCGGGACACCGTCCTGTTCGTCGGCCGGCACGTCGGCTACCCGGTCGCCCTGGAAGGCGCGCTGAAGCTCAAGGAGCTCGCCTACATGCACGCCGAGGGCTTCGCCGCGGGCGAGCTCAAGCACGGGCCGATCGCGCTCATCGACGAAGGGCTGCCGGTCGTCGTGATCGTGCCGTCCCCGCGCGGCCGCTCCGTGCTCCACGACAAGATCGTGTCGAACATCCAGGAGATCAGGGCCCGCGGCGCCCGTACCGTCGTCATCGCCGAGGAGGGTGACGAGGCGGTCGTCCCGTACGCCGACCACCTCATCCGGATCCCCGCTACGCCTACGCTGCTTCAGCCGCTGGTCGCCACCGTGCCGTTGCAGGTCTTCGCCTGCGAACTGGCGACGGCCCGCGGCAACGAGGTGGACCAGCCGCGCAATCTGGCGAAGTCCGTGACCGTGGAGTAGTGGATGAGGGTGAGTACGTGATCATCGGGGTCGGGATCGACGTGGCGGAGATCGAACGCTTCGGCGCGGCACTGCAGCGGACGCCGCAGATGGCGGACCGCCTCTTCCTGCAACGGGAACTGCTGCTGCCCAGCGGGGAACGGCGGGGCATCGCCTCCCTCGCGGCCCGGTTCGCCGCCAAGGAGGCGCTGGCCAAGGCCCTCGGCGCCCCGGGCGGGCTGCTCTGGACGGACGCCGAGGTGTGCGTCGAGGACAGCGGACAGCCCCGGCTGGAGGTCCGCGGCACGGTCGCGGCCCGCGCCGCCGAGCTGGGCGTGCGCAGCTGGCACGTCTCGCTCAGCCACGACGCGGGGGTGGCGTCGGCCGTGGTGATCGCGGAGGGTTGAGCACATGCGACATGCGTACAGCGTCGAGACCGTACGGGCCGCCGAACAGGCGCTGATGGCACGGCTGCCGGAGGGTGCCCTCATGCAACGCGCCGCCGCCGGCCTGGCGGTGGCCTGCGGCGACCTGCTCCGGCGCAACGGCCGGGTGTACGGGTCCCGCGTCCTCCTCCTCGTCGGCAGCGGCGACAACGGCGGCGACACGCTGTACGCCGGAGCCCGGCTGGCCCGCCGCGGGGCGGGCGTACGGGCCCTGCTGACCTCCCCGGACAAGGTCCACCCGGGCGGGCTCACTGCCCTGCTCGCGGCCGGCGGGCAGGTCCTGGACACCCCCGACGGCCTGAGCCCTGTCGACCTCGTCGTCGACGGCATCACCGGGATCGGCGGCCGGGGCGGCCTGCGCCCCGACGCCGAGGCCCTGGTGCGCGCGGCCACGACGGGCCACGCGCCCGTGCTGGCCGTCGACCTGCCCAGCGGGGTCGAGGCCGACACCGGACAGGTGCTCGGCGCGGCCGTGCGGGCGGACGCCACCGTCACCTTCGGCACGTACAAGCCGGGCCTCCTCATCGACCCGGCCGCCACCCGGGCGGGCGCGCTGCGCCTGGTCGACATCGGCCTGGGGCCCGAACTGCCCGGACGCCCCGACCTGGAGGCCCTCCAGTACGCCGACGTCGCCGCCCTCCTGCCCGTGCCCGGCGCGGAGAGCGACAAGTACCGGCGCGGTGTCGTCGGTGTGGCCGCCGGCTCGGAGCGGTACCCGGGCGCCGCGGTGCTCGCGGTCGCGGGCGCGCTGCGCGGCGGCGCCGGAGCCGTGCGCTACGCCGGTCCCGGCGCCGCCGCGGTGATCGCCCGCCATCCGGAGGCCCTCGTGCACTCCGGGCCGCCCTCGAAGGCCGGGCGGGTGCAGGCATGGGTGGTCGGGCCCGGGCTCGGCGACTCCCCGGCGGCGGCCGGGGCGGTGTCCGACGTCCTGGCCTCGGACGTGCCCGTGCTGGTCGACGCGGACGGGCTGCGGCTGATGGACGCGGGCGCCGTACGCGCGCGCACCGCCCCCACCGTGCTCACCCCGCACGCCGGGGAGGCCGCCGCGCTGCTCGGCGTCCCGCGCGAGGACGTCGAGGCGGGGCGGCTCGCCGCCGTACGCGAACTGGCCGCGCGCTACGGCGCCACGGTGCTGCTCAAGGGATCGACGACCCTGGTCGCGGAGGCCGGGGACGCCCCGGTCCGGGTCAACCCGACGGGCACGTCCTGGCTGGCCACGGCAGGCAGCGGCGACGTGCTCTCCGGGCTGACCGGCTCGCTGCTCGCCGCGGGCCTCGCCCCGCGCGACGCGGCCTCCGTGGGCGCCTATCTGCACGGGCTCGCGGCCCGCCGGGCCTCGGACGGGGCGCCGGTCGCCGCACAGGACGTCGCCGACGCCGTCCCCGCTGCCTGGCGGGACGTACGGGCCTGATCCACCCTGGCAGGAGCGGGACACGAGCCGGAAGGGTGAACGGACGTGGGCAGCAGCGACGCCGTACGGGTACGCAGGGTGTACGACCCCCCGGAGGAGGACGACGGCACACGCGTCCTCGTCGACCGGCTCTGGCCGCGCGGGGTGTCCAAGGAGCACGCGGCCGTCGACGTGTGGGCCAAGGACGCCACCCCGTCGAACGAGCTCCGCTCCTGGTACCACGAGGACCGTTCCGGTAAGCGGTACGACGCGTTCGTCGACCGCTACCGCACCGAGCTCGGCGACCCCGCCCACGAGCACGCCGTCGCCGAACTCCTCGGCCTGCTGCGCGAGGGCGGCCCCGTCACCCTGGTCACGGCCGTGAAGGACGTCGGGGCCAGTCATGTCCCGGTCCTCGCCGAGCACCTGAGGCACACACTCGAGCACGGCTGACGCCTCACCGCGCCAGGGAGGTCGAGGGCACAGGCGTACGGCTCTGAGACACTGGACGCGATATGAACGAGACAGCGTCCCTGAGAGCCCGTGCCGAGATCGACCTCGCCGCGCTGCGCGCCAACGTGCGCGCCCTGCGCGCGCGGGCGTCCGGGGCGCAGCTCATGGCCGTGGTGAAGTCCGACGCGTACGGGCACGGGGCGGTGCCCTGCGCCGCAGCCGCGCTGGAGGCGGGCGCGACCTGGCTGGGCACGGCCACCCCGCAGGAGGCGCTCGCGCTCCGCGCCGCCGGGATCGGCGGCCGGGTGATGTGCTGGCTGTGGACACCCGGCGGGCCCTGGCGCGAGGCCGTCGAGGCCGACATCGACGTCTCGGTGAGCGGCATGTGGGCCCTCGACGAGGTGGTGGCCGCCGCCACGGAGGCGGGAATCCCCGCCCGGGTGCAGCTCAAGGCCGACACGGGCCTCGGGCGGGGCGGCTGCCAGCCCGCCGACTGGCCGGAGCTCGTCTCCGCCGCCCGGACCGCCGAGGCCGCCGGCACCCTGCGCATCACCGGCCTCTGGTCGCACTTCGCCTGCGCCGACGAGCCGGGCCACCCGTCGATCGAGGCGCAACTGGGCGTGTTCCGCGACATGGTGGCGTACGCGGAGAAGGAGGGCGTCGAGCCGGAGGTGCGGCACATCGCGAACTCCCCGGCGCTGTTGACGGTGCCCGAGTCCCACTTCGACCTCGTCCGCACCGGGATCGCCATGTACGGCATCTCGCCCTCGCCCGAGCTGGGCACCCCGGCCGACTTCGGCCTGCGCCCCGTGATGACGCTCAGTGCCTCGGTGGCGCTGGTCAAGCAGGTGCCGCCGGGTCACGGCATCAGCTACGGCCACCACTACACGACCTCCGCCGAGACGACCCTCGCCCTGGTGCCGGTCGGCTACGCGGACGGTGTACCGCGGCACGCCTCGGGCAAGGGCCCCGTGCTCCTCGCCGGGCGGCGACGGACGATCGCGGGCCGGGTCGCCATGGACCAGTTCGTGGTCGACCTCGGGGGAGACACCCCGGAGCCGGGCGCCGAGGCGGTGCTGTTCGGGCCGGGGGACCGGGGCGAGCCGACCGCCGAGGACTGGGCGGAGGCGGCCGGCACGATCGCGTACGAGATCGTCACGCGCATCGGCCAACGCGTACCCCGCGTCCATCTGCACGGCGCCCCCGACCGGGGCTGACCCGACGACCGCGACGACAACGGTGAGGAGCACGGCACGGTGAGCGAGACCAGCGCGGGGGACGTGGCGGCGACGGCGGCCGTCGCGGCGGCCGGCTGGCGGCGGGCGGGCTTCGCCGGAGCGGCGATAGGCGTCATCGCCGCAGGCGCGGCGGCAGGAGTCGCGGTCGAGCGGCTCACGGTGGGCCGAGGCATGCGCAGGAAGGCCCGGCTGGCCCTGGACGCCTCCGGCCCGTACGGCTCCCTGCGCGGGATCCCGGGCCGTGCCGCCGCCGACGACGGGACCCAGCTGTACTACGAGGTCGACGAGGTCGAGGACGGCGCCCCCGGCCGCTCCGGCGCCAGGCAGGGCGCCGGAGCGAGCTCCTCGCGCCGGCGCAGGCTCTTCGGCCGCAAGGCACCCGGGCCCGTCACCGTCGTCTTCAGCCACGGCTACTGCCTCAGCCAGGACTCCTGGCACTTCCAGCGGGCGGCCCTGCGCGGCCTGGTCCGCACCGTCCACTGGGACCAGCGCAGCCACGGCCGCTCCGAGCGCGGCAGGGCGCAGGCCGACGGTGTACCGGTCGGCATCGACCAGCTCGGCCGCGACCTGAAGGCGGTCATCGACGCGGCGGCACCCGAGGGACCGCTGGTGCTCGTCGGGCACTCGATGGGCGGCATGACGATGATGGCGCTGGCCGACCGGTACCCGGAGCTGATCCGTGACCGGGTCGCAGCCGTCGCACTCGTCGGCACGTCGAGCGGGAAGCTCGGCGAGGTGAACTTCGGGCTGCCCGTGGCGGGGGTGAACGCGGTGCGCCGGGTCCTGCCCGGCGTGCTGAAGGCGCTCGGCTCCCAGGCGGAGCTGGTGGAGCGCGGCAGGCGGGCGACGGCCGACCTGTTCGCGGGGCTGATCAAGCGGTACTCGTTCGGGTCGCGGGACGTGGATCCGGCGGTGTCCCGGTTCGCGGAGCGGCTCATCGAGTCCACCCCGATCGACGTGGTCGCCGAGTTCTACCCGGCGTTCACCGAGCACGACAAGAGCGGGGCGCTGCCCGCGTTCCTCGATCTCCCGGTGCTCATCCTGGCCGGCGACAAGGACCTGGTGACGCCCAGTTCGCACAGCGAGGCCATCGCGGACCAGCTCCCCGACGCCGAGCTGGTCATCGTGCCGGACGCCGGGCACCTGGTGATGCTGGAGCACCCGGAGACGGTCACCGACCGCCTCGCGGACCTGCTGGTACGGATCGGAGCGGTTCCGGCCGAGGTGCCCTGATCCTCTAACGTTGCCCGCATGGAAGCAGCGCACAACGGCCCGGCGGCCGGCACCGCCGTACCGGGCACCGTCACCCTGGACCTCACCGTCGAGTCCCCCGAACAGATGAGGGAACTCGGCCGCCGTATCGCGGGTGTCCTGGCACCCGGCGACCTGGTGATGCTCTCCGGCGAGCTGGGCGCGGGCAAGACGACCCTGACCCGCGGGCTCGGCGAGGGCCTCGGCGTACGGGGTGCCGTCACCTCGCCCACCTTCGTGATCGCCCGGGTCCACCCACCGCTGGGCACGGGTCCCGCGCTGGTCCACGTCGACGCGTACCGCCTCGGCGGAGGGCTCGACGAGATGGAGGACCTGGACCTCGACGTGTCGCTGCCGGAGTCGGTGATCGTCGTGGAGTGGGGCGACGGGAAGGTCGAGGAGCTGTCGGAGGACCGCCTGCGCGTGCTGATCGACCGTGCGGTCGGCGACACGGACGACGAGCGCCGCACCGTGACCCTGATGGGCATCGGCGCCCGCTGGGCGGGGCTGCGGGAGGACCTGGCGCCGGCCTGACACCGGGGCGCTTTCCGACAAGCCGTCGGTAAAATGTTGCGCACGGGGCTGCGGCCGTGGTCACATGGACGTGAGCTCTGGTTAGGTCTACCTAACCATGTCTCTCGCCGAAGCCCGAGGAGGCATACATGCCGGCACCCGAGCGCGAAGTGCAGCCGCAGTCGCCGCAGGCGGATCCGCCACCGGTGTCCGCGGTGTCGATGAAGGACCTGCTGGCCTCCTGCGCCGCCGCCACGGCGGTCTCGACGCCGCCCCGCGGGGAGCCCGAGGACACCGAGGACGAGCAGGGGCTCGACGCGGCCTGACCGGCCTCCGGAGCCCCGCCGGCCGTTACGGGACGACGACGATCTTGACGCCGACCGTCGCGAACGCCCACAGCGCGTCGCCGTCCGCGCGCTTCATCCGCACGCCGCCGGTCTTCATCGTGGGATCGGGGGTCTCCATGGAGCCGTCCTGCGCCGCGCTGAAGCCCACGGACACGTCGTCGACGTTCGCGAAACGCACCACGTGCTCGATCAGCACGCCGTCCGAGCCCTTGATGGTGCCCGAACGCGAGGTCACCGTGTAGACACCGGGCAGCGGGCTCACGGAGCTCGGCATGACGGCGAACGTCCGGAGCGACTTCTCCTCGGCGTCCACGATCCACACCCGCCGGTCCTCCAGCGCGTACACGACGCGCGCCCCGGAGTCGGAGTCCTCCGGGACCGCCAGCGGCTCCTTGGGAGGGGCCGGCTTCTCGGTGGGCTCCGGTGACGCGCCGGCGGAGGTCTTCGCCGAGGGCTGGGCCACCGATTCGGGCGCGTTCGCCGACGCCTGGTAGGCGAGGAAACAGACCGCGGCCACCGCCGCGGCAGTGAGTGCGGCCACGATTCCCGAGCTGCCCCTTGCCACCGTGAACTCCCTTTTCGCGTGCCTGCCGTCGTATGTCGTACAAGCATTTACGTCGTACACGCGTGTACCCGGGCGACGGTACCAGCAGCGGAAGGGCAGACCGGGACGCCGTACGGGCATGCGTGACGGGGTCGGTGGAGCCGTAGGCTGTTCGTGTGCTCCTGCTCGCCGTGGATACCGCCACCCCCGCCGTCACCGTCGCCCTCCACGACGGGACCTCCGTCGTCGCCGAGACCGGTCAGGTCGACGCCCGACGGCACGGGGAACTCCTGCTGCCCGCCGTCGACCGGGTGCTCGCGGAGGCCGGGGTGAAGCTCGACGCCGTGACCGGCGTGGTCGTCGGGGTCGGCCCCGGCCCGTACACCGGGCTGCGCGTCGGCCTGGTGACCGCGGCCACGTTCGGCTCCGCCCTCTCCGTCCCCGTGCACGGACTGTGCACGCTCGACGGCCTCGCGTACGCCGCGCGGCGGGGCGGCCTCGAAGGCCCGTTCGCCGTCGCGACGGACGCGCGCCGCAAAGAGGTCTACTGGGCCCGGTACGAGGACGGCGAGACCTCCGGCGAACCGGCTGTCGACCGGCCCGCCGACATCACCGAACAGCTTGCCGGGCTCCCCGTCGTCGGCGCGGGCGCCCTGCTCTACCCCGAGGCGTTCCCGGACCCCCGCGGCCCGGAACACGTCTCCGCCGGCGCGCTCGCCTCCCTCGCGGCCGAACGCCTGGCAGCCGGGGCCGCGCTGCTGCCCCCGCAGCCGCTCTACCTGCGCAGGCCCGACGCCCAGGTGCCGAAGAACTACAAGGTGGTCACCCCGAAGTGACCACCGCGACCGCAGTGCTCCGCGAGATGCGCTGGTGGGACATCGACCCGGTGCTGGAGCTGGAACACGAGCTGTTCCCCGACGACTCCTGGTCGGCCGGCATGTTCTGGTCCGAGCTGGCCCGCTCCCGCGGCCCCCGGGCCACCCACCGCTACGTCGTCGCCGAGGACCCCGCCGACGGACGGATCGTCGGCTACGCGGGCCTCGCCTCGGCCGGCGACCTCGCCGACGTCCAGACGATCGGCGTCAGCCGGGGGCAGTGGGGCGGCGGCCTCGGCTCCGAGCTCCTGACCGACCTGCTCAGACACGCCACGGCCTTCGAGTGCACCGCGGTGCTCCTGGAGGTCCGGGTGGACAACACACGGGCGCAGAAGCTCTACGAACGCTTCGGCTTCGAACCCATCGGCTTCCGCCGGGGCTACTACCAGCCGGGGAACGTCGACGCACTCGTCATGCGCCTGACCGTACAAGGAACAGAGACCTGACTGATGGCTGACGAACCGCTCGTACTCGGCATCGAGACCTCCTGCGACGAGACCGGCGTGGGCGTCGTGCGCGGCACGACGCTGCTCGCCGACGCCGTCGCGTCCAGCGTCGACACGCACGCCCGCTTCGGCGGCGTCGTCCCGGAGATCGCCTCCCGCGCCCATCTGGAGTCGATGGTCCCCACCATCGAGCGCGCCCTGAAGGAGGCCGGGATCAGTGCCCGTGACCTCGACGGCATCGCCGTCACGGCCGGCCCCGGGCTCGCCGGGGCACTCCTCGTGGGCGTCTCGGCGGCGAAGGCGTACGCGTACGCGCTGAACAAGCCGCTGTACGGGGTGAACCACCTCGCCTCGCACATCTGCGTCGACCAGCTGGAGCACGGTCCGCTGCCCGAGCCGACCATGGCGCTGCTGGTCAGCGGCGGGCACTCCTCGCTGCTGTTGGCCCCGGACATCACCAGCGACGTGCGCCCGCTGGGCGCCACCATCGACGACGCGGCGGGCGAGGCCTTCGACAAGATCGCCCGGGTGCTGCACCTCGGCTTCCCCGGCGGCCCGGTCATCGACCGGCTGGCGAAGGAGGGCGACCCGAAGGCGATCGCGTTCCCCCGCGGGCTGAGCGGCTCGCGCGACCCCGCGTACGACTTCTCCTTCTCCGGCCTCAAGACGTCCGTGGCGCGCTGGATCGAGGCGAAGCGGGCGGCCGGCGAGGACGTTCCCGTACGGGACGTCGCCGCGTCCTTCCAGGAGGCCGTCGTGGACGTGCTGACCCGGAAGGCCGTGCGGGCCTGCAAGGACGAGGGCGTCGACCACCTGATGATCGGCGGCGGTGTCGCGGCCAACACACGGCTGCGCGCCCTCGCCCAGGAGCGGTGCGAGCGCGCGGGCATCCGGCTGCGGGTGCCCAGGCCCGGCCTGTGCACGGACAACGGGGCGATGGTCGCCGCGCTCGGCGCGGAGATGGTCGCCCGCAACCGCCCGGCCTCCGACTGGGAGCTCTCCGCGGACTCCTCGCTGCCCGTCACCGAACCGCACGTGCCGGGGGCGCACAGCCACACCCACACCCACGACCACGTGCACGAGATCAGCAAGGACAACCTGTACTCATGACCGTCGCGCTCATGTGGGAGGCCCGCGCCGCCGGAGGCCGGGGAGCCGAGCTCCTGGAGTGGGCCCGGTCCGCGGCGGCGGAGCTGGCCCGGCGGCCCCTGCGCAGCGAGCTGCTGCGCGCCCCGCAGGACCGGGTGCTCGTCCTCACCTGGTGGGAGGCGGCGTACGACGACGAGCTGCCTGAGCTCCCCGAGCCGGACGCCGGGCTGGTCACCCGCCCGGTGCACCGCTGGCGCTTCGAATCGCTGGGGCCGCTGGACGGCTGAGCCGTCCAGCGGCAACCGCCGGAAAGATCTCTAGGCCTTCGTACGGGCCGCGGAGCCGACCCCGCAAGGTGCCCGATCGGGCGCTGCCGCTCGCCCGGCGCGAGGGCGTGTCCCGATGAGTTTCCGGTGCGGGCCGGGTCTACCTTGCACGGTGTCCGACGACGCCGCCCACCGTGCGAAGGAGAGAGACCATGCAGAAGATCAAGCCCTGCCTGTGGTTCGACGGCCAGGCCCGGGAGGCCGCGGAGTTCTACGTCTCCGTCTTCGGCGGCGACTCACGCATCGTCGACGTCACGTACTACACCGAGGCCTCCCCGGGGGAGCCCGGGACGGTGCTGACCGTGGACTTCGTGCTCGCCGGACAGGAGTACACCGCGCTCAACGGCGGCCCGCAGTTCACCTTCAGCGAGGCCGTCTCGCTGAGCGTGGACTGCGCCGACCAGGCGGAGGTCGACACGCTGTGGGCGAAGCTCACCGAGGGCGGCGAGGAGAGCATGTGCGGATGGCTGAAGGACAGGTACGGCATGTCCTGGCAGATCATCCCGCGCGCCCTGCGCGAGGTGCTCTCCGACCCCGACAAGGCCAGGGCCGAGCGGGCGATGAAGGCCATGCTGGGCATGCGGAAGCTGGACGTCCGGGCGCTGCGGGACGCGTGAGACCCGCCCGCCCGCACGCCGTGCGAGGCCGGGCGGACGGGCGCACCCTGGAGACAGGACTTCCGGGAGGTGACCGTCATGATGGAGACCACTGTCGGATGGCATATCGAGCTGGAATTCGAAGAGGACACGCACCGCACCCGCGCGGCCGCTCTCGTGCGGCTGAGTGACGGGACCGAGGTACGGGCCCACGGATACGCCAGCCGTCATCCCTCCGACGCGGAGCAGCCGAGGGTCGGCGAGGAGATCGCGGGAGCCCGCGCGCTCAACGAACTGGCCATGAAGCTGCTCACCAAGGCGCACGACGAGATCGACGACGCGTCCGGCCGGACGTCGTACCCGCTGACCTGACACGACCCGACCTGACGCCGCGGACCCCGGGGCGGGGCCGTACGGGGGTATACCCGCCGGGGTGCTCCGGACCCGGGCGCGTCGGCGGGAGACGCCGCCCGCCGGTGGTCAGGGCCGCTTCACGGGCTGCCCGATGAGCATCGTCGGGGCCCCGGCCACCCGGGTCAGGAAGACGGTGGCGGCGTGCGGCCCCTCGAGCTTCATTCTGCGCCGCAGTTCCTCGGGTTCGACCGCGGACCCGCGCTTCTTGACGGTCAGCACACCGACCTGCCGCTCGCGGAGCAGGGCCTTGAGCTTCTTCATGTTGAACGGGAGCCGGTCGGTGATCTCGTAGGCGGTCGTGCAGTCGGAGGTGTACAGCTCGTCGTTCGTGACGTACGCGATCGTCTCGTCGACCAGCCTTCCCCCGCACCGTTCCACGACCGCGGCGACCAGATGGGCGCGAATGACGGCGCCGTCGGGTTCGTACAGGTAGCGCCCGACGGGACCGACGGGCGGGGCGGGGAGTGGGGCGTCGGCGGTCAGGGTCGCGCCCGACGGGAGCAGGGTCGCCCGGAAGCGGCCCGGGGTGAAGCCCTCGCCGAACCAGAGCACGGCCTCCTTCACGTCACCGCCGTCCGAGATCCACTCGGCCTCGGCGTCCGGCCCGATCGCCTCGTGCGGGACGCCCGGGGCGATCTTCAGGGCCGCGCGGGGAGCCTTCATCGCGGCCCCGGTCGCCCAGGAGAGCGGCGGCGAGTAGGCCTCGGGGTCGAAGATCCTGCCGCGCCCGCCGCGCCGGGCCGGGTCGACGAAGACGGCGTCGTGACCGGACGTGTCGATCCCGGTGACGTCCGCGCACCGCACCTCGACGAGGTCCTGGAGGCCGAGCGCCAGGGCGTTGGCGCGGGCGACCTCCGCGGTCAGCGGGTCACGGTCCACGGCCAGCACGGAGATGCCCGCCCTGGCCAGCGCGATCGCGTCGCCGCCGATCCCGCAGCAGAGGTCGGCCACGCTCCGCACGCCGCCGAGCCCCGCGAACCGCTCGGCGCGGTGGGTGGCGACCGAGGTCCGGGTCGCCTGCTCCACGCCGTTCGGGGTGAAGAACATCCGGTACGCGTCCGCCGCCCCGAACTTCGCCACCGCCCGCTGCCGCAGCCGCGCCTGGCCGAGCGCGGCCGACACCAGGGCGGCCGGGTGCGTACGGCGCAGCCTGGTCGCCGTGGCCAGCTCGTGGGCCGGGTCGTGGTCGCGCAGCTCCGCCAGCAGCGCCGCGCCCTCGGGCGTGCGCAGGGCCGTGAAGGCGGCGAGCGGGTCGGACGGGTCTGCGGGGTCCGCAGGGGGGTGGGCGTTCACCGGTCCATTGTGAGCCAGCCGGGGGACGTGACGGGCCCGCCGGAGGTGTCGGGGCGGGGGCCCTCTGACCGGCTGGCAGGATGCGGCGCCATGCAGCCAGTACGACAAAACGAAAAATCCGCCATGAAGCGGCACAGACCGGTCCGTGCGGTCCTGGTGGCTCTGCTGGTCGCCGCCATCGCCTCCGCGTGTGCCGAAGGGACGGACGGCGGGGGGACGGACCAGGGGCGGCGGGCCGAGCCGGCGGCCGGCCGGCCCGGAGCGGCCGCCGCTCCCCCGCCTGCGGCCGCCCGTGCCGAGCGGCTGAAGCGGCAGCAGGCCGCACGCGTGGCCGCGGCGAAGAAGTGGGGGCTGGCCGAGGTCCCGCTGGTCCCCCCGGCGCCGCCCGCCGAGAAGCCGCGCATCACCACGCGCGAGGGGTTCGAGGTCGAGGGCGGGGACGCGCTCCCCCCGGTCTTCACCACCGTCCCGACCAAGGAGCGGATTGTTTTTCTGACGATCGACGACGGCGCGGAGAAGGACCCCGAGCTGCTGAGGATGATGACGGAGCTGGGCATCCCCTACAGCGCCTTCATCAGCGACTACGTCGTGAGTGACGACTACGGGTACTTCAAGGACATGCAGGCGCGCGGCGTCACCCTCAGCAACCACACCCTCAACCACCGCTACCTGCCCGGACTCTCGAAGGCCGACCAGCGGCGGGAGATCTGCGGCGAACAGGACAAGATCGAGAAGTACTTCGGGAAGCGGCCCACCCTCTTCAGGCCGCCGTTCGGCAACTACAACGGCGACACCCTGCGCATCGCCGGGTCCTGCGGCATCGAGGCCGTTCCCCTGTGGGCGGCCGAGGCGTTCCCCGACCACATGGAGTGGCGGGAGCCGGACCGGGACCTGCACCCCGGCGACATCGTGCTCACCCACTTCCGCGGGCGCGAGGAATGGAAGGGGTCCATGACCGACATGGTCCGCAGCGTCATGAAGACGATCACGGGCAAGGGGTACGCCGTGGCCAGGCTGGAGGACTACGTCTGAGGGCACTTCCCCGCGCCCGGAACGCCGCGGCCCTCTCCCGCGTTGTCCGGGCGTGCGCCGGTCCGAGCGCGCCACGCGAGGGTGGTGAATTGGCACTCCGCTTGACCGAGTGCTAATCGCGGTCATAGTCTCAGGTCTGGCACTCCCCACTGGAGAGTGCCAGCACCACCGTGCGACAGGGCAGGTCCGGCACCCGCGACGACGGATCGACCTGGTCGCCACCCTCAGACTGTTAAACCCCGTGAGATCTCCGAAGGGGGAGACCGGATCGTGTCGACCACCAGCTCCAAGGTTGCGATCAAGCCGCTCGAGGACCGCATTGTGGTCCAGCCGCTCGACGCCGAGCAGACCACGGCTTCCGGCCTGGTCATTCCGGACACCGCCAAGGAGAAGCCCCAGGAGGGCGTCGTCCTGGCCGTGGGCCCGGGCCGCTTCGAGAACGGCGAGCGCCTTCCGCTCGACGTCAAGACCGGCGATGTCGTTCTGTACAGCAAGTACGGCGGTACCGAGGTGAAGTACAACGGCGAGGAGTACCTCGTCCTCTCGGCGCGCGACGTTCTCGCGATCGTCGAGAAGTAGTTCATCCACGTTTGCTTCTGTTCTGCGCCCCTGGCCCCCCTGCGAGATAACTAGCCGGGTGGTGAGGGGCGCAGTTCGTTCGAGAGGACAGCTCAGCCCATGGCGAAGATTCTGAAGTTCGACGAGGACGCCCGTCGCGCCCTTGAGCGCGGCGTCAACAAGCTTGCCGACACGGTGAAGGTGACGATCGGTCCGAAGGGCCGCAACGTCGTCATCGACAAGAAGTTCGGCGCTCCCACCATCACCAACGACGGTGTCACCATCGCGCGCGAGGTCGAGCTCGACGACCCGTACGAGAACCTCGGTGCCCAGCTGGTGAAGGAGGTGGCGACCAAGACCAACGACGTAGCGGGTGACGGCACCACCACCGCCACCGTGCTCGCCCAGGCGCTCGTTCGCGAGGGTCTGCGCAACGTTGCCGCGGGCGCGTCCCCGGCCGCCCTGAAGAAGGGCATCGACGCCGCCGTGAAGGCCGTGTCCGAGGAGCTCCTCGCGACCGCCCGCCCGATCGACGACAAGTCCGACATCGCCGCCGTGGCCGCGCTCTCCGCGCAGGACAGCCAGGTCGGCGAGCTCATCGCGGACGCGATGGACAAGGTCGGCAAGGACGGTGTCATCACCGTCGAGGAGTCCAACACCTTCGGTCTGGACCTCGAGTTCACCGAGGGCATGGCCTTCGACAAGGGCTACCTGTCCCCGTACATGGTGACCGACCAGGAGCGTATGGAGGCCGTCCTCGACGACCCGTACATCCTGATCCACCAGGGCAAGATCGGCTCCATCCAGGAGCTGCTCCCGCTGCTGGAGAAGGTCATCCAGGCCGGCGCCTCCAAGCCGCTCCTGATCATCGCCGAGGACGTCGAGGGCGAGGCGCTCTCCACCCTCGTCGTCAACAAGATCCGTGGCACCTTCAACGCCGTCGCGGTGAAGGCCCCGGGCTTCGGCGACCGCCGCAAGGCCATGCTCGGCGACATCGCCACCCTCACCGGTGCGACCGTCA
Organism: Streptomyces clavifer; assembly: GCF_036345975.1. Classification (NCBI taxonomy): domain Bacteria; kingdom Bacillati; phylum Actinomycetota; class Actinomycetes; order Kitasatosporales; family Streptomycetaceae; genus Streptomyces; species Streptomyces clavifer. The sequence goes on from NZ_CP107793.1 coordinate 4,553,521, forward strand.
TCGCCGAAGAGGTCGGCCTCAAGCTCGACGGCGCCGGTCTGGACGTGCTGGGCACCGCCCGCCGCGTCACCGTCTCGAAGGACGACACGACCATCGTCGACGGCGGCGGCGACTCCGCCGACGTCAAGGGCCGCGTCAACCAGATCAAGGCCGAGATCGAGTCCACGGACTCCGACTGGGACCGCGAGAAGCTCCAGGAGCGCCTCGCGAAGCTGGCCGGCGGCGTGTGCGTGATCCGTGTCGGTGCCGCCACCGAGGTGGAGCTCAAGGAGAAGAAGCACCGTCTGGAGGACGCCATCTCCGCGACCCGCGCCGCGGTCGAGGAGGGCATCGTCTCCGGTGGTGGCTCCGCTCTGGTCCACGCCGTCAAGGTCCTCGAGGGCAACCTCGGCAAGACCGGCGACGAGGCCACGGGTGTCGCGGTCGTGCGCCGCGCCGCCGTCGAGCCGCTGCGCTGGATCGCCGAGAACGCGGGCCTCGAGGGTTACGTCATCACCTCGAAGGTCTCCGAGCTCGACAAGGGCCAGGGCTTCAACGCCGCCACGGGCGAGTACGGCGACCTGGTGAAGGCCGGCGTCATCGACCCGGTCAAGGTCACCCGCTCCGCCCTGGAGAACGCCGCGTCCATCGCGTCGCTGCTGCTCACGACCGAGACCCTGGTCGTCGAGAAGCCGGCCGAGGAAGAGGCCGACGCCGGTCACGGCCACGGCCACTCCCACTAGTACGGTCCGTACACAGCCGAGGCCCGGTGCCCCCGTCGCGGGGGCGCCGGGCCTCGGCCGTTCCCGTGGGCCGGCTCCGCTACTTCGGTCCGTACGTCCGGCCGGCGCGGGACGTCACTCCGCCGAGCAGGCCCCGGGGCGCCACCTTCACCAGGCCCATCAGCGCCTTGTACCGGGCGTCCGGCACCGACACCGTCCTGCCCCGGGCCAGATCCGCCAGGGCCGCCGTGACCAGCTTGTCCGCGTCGAGCCACATCCAGTCCGGGATGTTGCCCGTGCCCATCCCGGCCCGCTCGTGGAACTCGGTCCGCACGAAGCCGGGGCAGAGGGCCATCAGCCGGACCCCCGACCCCGCCAGGTCCTTCGCCGCGCCCTGGGTGAACTGCACGACCCACGCCTTCGACGCCCCGTACGTCCCCCGCGGCAGGAAGGCCGCCACCGAGGCCACATTGATCACTCCGCCGCGCCCGCGCTCCCGCATGGCGGCCGTCCCGGCCGAGGTCAGCCGCAGCACCGCCTCGCAGTGCACCTTCAGCATCGTCAGTTCATCGGCCATGGACACGTCGAGATAGCGCCCCTTGTTGCCGAAACCGGCGTTGTTCACCAGCAGGTCGACGGGGCTCACGCGGTTCGCCAGCCGTGCTTCGACCGCCTCGATCCCGGAGTCCGTCGACAGGTCGGCCGTCAGTACCTCGGCCTCGATGCCGTGCCGGTCGTGCAGCTCCGTGGCCTGGGCCCGCAGCCGCTCCGTGTCACGGGCCACCAGCACCAGGTTGTGCCCGTCACCCGCGAGGCGCCCTGCGAAGGCGGCCCCGATCCCCGCCGTAGCGCCCGTAATCAGTGCAGTCGTCATATGCGGCACGTTAGCGGCCCGCGATCGCGGGCCGCCCACCCGCCCGGAGGATGGTCACACCCCCCGGGCCGCCACGTACTCCCGCGCCTTGCGCAGCGCCTCGGGGTGCAGCGCGGACCCGGCGGCGAGCAGGCGCGGCAACAGGTCCCGCTCGGTGGTGACGGCCCGGAACTGCAGCGCCGCCGTCACCTCGTGGTCGGGGCGGTGCACGATCTCGACCGGATCGCCGGCACGGATCGTCCCCGGCTCGATCACCCGCAGATACGCGCCGGTGGCCGCCTCGCGCGTGAACCGCTTGACCCAGCCCCGCTCGTCCAGGTGACCGGCGAACGTACGGCACGGAATACGGCCCGCCGTCACCTCGAGGACCAGCTCGTCGCCGACCCGCCAGCGCTCGCCGATCCGCGCGTGGCTCACGGAGATGCCGGACGTGGTGAGGTTCTCGCCGAACGAGCCGTTGGGCAGGGGACGGCCGAGCTCCTTCTCCCAGGAGTCGAGCTCCTCGCGCGCGAAGGCGTACACCGCCTGGTCCGAGCCGCCGTGGTGGCGCAGGTCGCACACCGAGTCCCCGGCCAGCCCGCTGCCGCCGATGCCCTTGGGGCCGGGGTCGGTGACCCGCACGGGGCCGTCGGCGGGACGCTTGTCGATCCCGGTGAGCCCGTCGGCGTACGCGGCGGCCTCGGGGCGGCCCAGATTCACGGTCAGCAGCTTCATGCCGTACACGCTAACGAGTCCCCGCCCAAAGGTGCTCATGAATATCCGCACGACTCTACAAGAAGCGCTTATGGTGGAGGGATGATCGAAGCCCGTCACCTCCGCGTCCTGCGGGCCGTGGCCACCACCGGTTCCTTCTCCGCCGCCGCGCGCGAGCTGGGCTGCACCCAGCCGGCGGTCAGTCAGCAGATGAAGGCACTGGAGTCCTCCGCGGGCACCCCGCTGCTGATCCGCACCGGGCGGGAGATGCGGCTCACCGAAGCGGGGGAGGCGCTGGTGCGCCACGCCTCCGGCATCCTCGCGGGGCTGACCGCGGCCGAGGAGGAGGTCGCCGCGATCGCCGGGCTGCGCGCCGGAAGGGTCCGGCTCGTGTCGTTCCCCAGCGGCAGCTCCACGCTGGTGCCCGGAGCCCTCGCCGCACTGCGGGCCGCCCACCCCGGCACTCAGGTCTCGCTCGTCGAGGCGGAACCGCCGCGCTCGGTGGAGATGCTGCGCGACGGCGACTGCGACATCGCGCTGGCGTTCCGGTACGGGGCGACCGGTGACGAGTGGGAGGACCTCGTGGTGCGCCCGCTGCTCACGGACCGGCTGATCGGGCTGCTTCCCGAGGGCCACCGGCTGGCGGGAGCGGAGACCGTGGGCATCGGCGAGCTGGCCGAGGAGTCGTGGATCGCGGGCTGCCCCCGCTGCAGGCGCCAGCTGGTCGAGGTCTGCGAGACGTCCGGATTCACCCCCCGGATCGACTTCGCCACCGACGACTACCCGGCGGTGATCGGCCTGGTCGGGGCCGGCCTCGGCGTGGCGGTCCTGCCGGCGCTGGCCATCGAGTCCGTACGCCCCAAGGGGGCGCGCACCGTCACCGTGGAGCCGGCCGTGGAGCGGGAGATCGTCGCGCTGACCCTGCCGGACCTGGCCCGGGTCCCGGCCGTGGCCGCCACCCTGGACCAGCTTTCGCGGGCGGCCGCGCGCTGAGCGCGTGTGTCACCGCGTACCTGGTGCGCGCGTCCGACGGAGGGCGCGCCAGATCTAAAGAAACGTTTCTGCGTTCACTGGGCCGTGCGAGGTGTCAGGTGTCCCCGGACCCCTGGGCGGTGCCGTTCGCATGGGTGGAGATCAGACGGTTGCGGGCGCGGCCCATGAGCTCCTCGCGTTCGTCCTCGGTCAGGCCGCCCCACACACCGTAGGGCTCGCGGACCGCGAGCGCGTGCGCGGCGCACTCGGCGCGGACGGGGCAGCGCATGCAGACCTCCTTGGCCGAGGTCTCACGGGCGCTCCGAGCCGCCCCGCGCTCTCCTTCGGGGTGGAAGAACAGCGAGCTGTCGACCCCGCGGCAGGCAGCCAGCAGCTGCCAGTCCCACAGGTCTGCGTTGGGCCCGGGAAGGCGGGAGAAATCTGCCATTGCGTGTCCCCTCGAAACCTTGCTGCGTCGGAAACGGCAACCTCGACCGTCGTCGACCGCCGGGGTGATCCTTGTGGCCGGTGTTCCGACCGTACATCTACGGTCTTAGTAGATGTAAATATGACTGATTGTGAATCTAGCCATAGACGCCAGCAAAAGGGAAGAAAAACCGCTAAATGGGGCACGCCTGGGGGTGATGCACCGGTTGACGGGTGAATGATCTCGCGTCGCTCTCCTCCGTGCGCGGCCCCTCACTTAGAGTGCCGAACCGAAGGCTTCGACCCGTAACTCTTTCGAGTGACCGTCGTTGAGAAGGGCGAGGCGGTTGACGGAGAGCGAGCTCGGGCACATGTCCGAGGGGGTCAACCGCACAGGTGACGACTTGTATCAGCCTGGAGGCTCAAGGTGACGCGCATCAGCTGCGGAGGACGGTCATGACATCCGTCCTCGTCTGCGACGACTCCCCGCTTGCCCGAGAAGCGCTCCGCCGCGCGGTTGCGACCGTGCCCGGCGTCGAGCGTGTGACGACGGCGGCCAACGGCGAGGAAGTCCTCCGCCGCTGGGGAGCCGACCGTTCGGATCTGATTCTGATGGACGTACGCATGCCCGGTCTGGGGGGTGTGGAGACGGTCCGGCGACTCCTCTCGGCTGATCCCGGTGCCCGGATCATCATGCTGACCGTCGCCGAGGACCTGGACGGCGTCGCGCTCGCCGTAGCCGCGGGCGCCCGCGGCTACCTGCACAAGGACGCCTCGCGCGCCGAACTGCGGGCCACCGTGACCCAGGCGCTGGCCGATCCGACGTGGCGGCTCGCCCCGCGCCGGCTGCGGTCCGCCGAGATGGGGGCGGCGCCGACGCTCACCGCGCGGGAGATCCAGGTGCTCGAAGGCATGAGCCACGGCCGCTCCAACGCGGAGATCGGGCGTGAGCTGTTCCTCTCGGAGGACACCGTGAAGACGCACGCCAGGCGCCTGTTCAAGAAGCTCGGGGCCTCGGACCGCGCGCATGCGGTGGCGCTCGGCTTCCGCTGGGGCCTGGTCCGCTGATGCCCCGGCGTGACCGGTAGCTGTTCGATCCCGTCCGCACACCGGCGGACGGGGCGACGGTGGCGGCGGACCTGCGGCCGGGCCCTCCCCACCAGCGCTATGTGACGCTTCCCGGCCGATGCCGCATCCTTGAGGTGTGGAGTTCCTCGGGAACGATTCGGTCCAGCGGAAGGGGAGGGCGCAGGGGATGACATCCGGCGCACCCGCTCATAACGCTTCGGTGCACAACTCGGGACGCGATGCCGCGGATCAGACGGCGTCAAGGCACCATGGTCCGATGCGCGACGACGAGACGACGGTGATCGGTGCTCTGGTGCACCGTGCCGTCGACGGCGACGCGCAGGCCACCCACGATCTGCTGGCCCATGTCCACCCACTGGCCCTGCGCTACTGCAGGTCCCGGCTGAACCGGCTGCCCGGTGATGCCCGTCACTTCGTGGAGGACCTCGCGCAGGAGGTCTGTGTCGCGGTGCTGATGGCGCTGCCGCGGTACAAGGACACCGGCAGGCCCTTCGAAGCCTTCGTCTTCGCCATCGCGGGCCACAAGGTCGCCGACCTCCAGCGGGCCGCGATGCGGCACCCCGGATCGACGGCCGTGCCCTCCGACGAGATGCCGGAGCGGCCCGACGACTCCCTCGGCCCCGAGGAACGCGCGCTGCTCAGCAGTGACGCGGCCTGGGCCAAGAAGCTTCTCGCCAATCTTCCGGAGAACCAGCGCGAGCTGCTGGTCCTGCGGGTCGCGGTCGGACTGACCGCGGAGGAGACCGGGCAGATGCTCGGGATGTCCCCGGGCGCGGTCCGGGTCGCCCAGCACCGCGCGCTGAGCAGACTGCGGGCCCTCGCGGGGCAGTGAACGGCTCGGACCGGCCCCGGCCGGTTCGTGGAAAGCCACGAAAACGTCAAGTGATCTTGATCGTGGAATGAGACACCCCGCGAGCCCGTTAGCATGGACATCCGCACCGATCAAGGCCATTTGGGGAAGGTGTCATGACTGCAAACGTCGACGGAGTGCCCGAGAAATTCGCGACGCTCGGGCTGACATACGACGACGTGCTGCTGCTGCCCGGCGCGTCCGACATGGCGCCCGATCAGATCGATACCTCCTCGCACATCTCGAAGAACGTCCGGGTGAACATCCCGCTGCTCTCCGCCGCGATGGACAAGGTCACCGAGGCGCGCATGGCCATCGCCATGGCGCGGCAGGGCGGCGCGGGCGTTCTGCACCGCAACCTCTCCATCGCCGACCAGGCCAACCAGGTCGACCTGGTGAAGCGCTCCGAGTCCGGCATGGTCACCGACCCGATCACGGTGCACCCGGACGCGACGCTGCGCGAGGCGGACCAGCTCTGCGCGAAGTTCCGTATCAGCGGTGTCCCGGTCACCGACGCCGCGGGCAAGCTGCTGGGCATCGTCACCAACCGTGACATGGCCTTCGAGTCGGACCGCGGCCGTCAGGTGCGCGAGGTCATGACGCCGATGCCGCTCGTCACCGGCAAGGTCGGCATCTCCGGTGTCGACGCCATGGAGCTGCTGCGCCGCCACAAGATCGAGAAGCTCCCGCTGGTCGACGACGCCGGGGTCCTCAAGGGCCTCATCACCGTCAAGGACTTCGTCAAGGCCGAGAAGTACCCGAACGCCGCCAAGGACAAGGAAGGCCGGCTGCTCGTCGGCGCCGCGGTCGGCGTCGCGGGCGACGCCTTCGAGCGGGCGCAGGCGCTCGCCGAGGCCGGTGTCGACTTCATCGTCGTCGACACCGCGCACGGCCACTCCCGCCTCGTCGGCGACATGGTCGCCAAGATCAAGTCGAACACCTCCGGTGTCGACGTCATCGGCGGCAACATCGCCACCCGTGACGGCGCCCAGGCGCTCATCGACGCGGGCGTGGACGGCATCAAGGTGGGTGTCGGCCCCGGTTCCATCTGCACCACCCGCGTGGTCGCCGGTATCGGCGTCCCGCAGGTGACCGCGATCTACGAGGCCTCGCTCGCCGCCAAGGCAGCCGGTGTCCCGGTCATCGGCGACGGCGGCCTGCAGTACTCCGGCGACATCGCCAAGGCCCTGGTGGCCGGCGCGGACACCGTGATGCTCGGTTCGCTCCTCGCGGGCTGCGAGGAGTCCCCGGGTGAGCTGATGTTCATCAACGGCAAGCAGTTCAAGTCGTACCGCGGCATGGGTTCGCTCGCCGCGATGCAGACCCGGGGCGACCAGCGCTCGTACTCCAAGGACCGCTACTTCCAGGAGGGCGTGGCCTCCGACGAGAAGCTGGTCCCCGAAGGCATCGAGGGCCAGGTCCCGTACCGTGGCCCGCTGTCCGCGGTCGTGCACCAGCTGACCGGCGGGCTGCGCCAGTCGATGTTCTACGTCGGCGGCCGGACGGTGCCGGAGCTCCAGGCCAACGGACGCTTCGTACGGATCACCTCGGCGGGGCTCAAGGAGAGCCACCCGCACGACATCCAGATGACGGTCGAGGCGCCGAACTACAGCAGGAAGTAACGCATCACCGCAGGTGAGGGGCGGACCGGGGTTCCCGGGACCGCCCCTCATGTGTGTGTCGGGGATACTGGTCAGCGCAGACGTAGAGGAAAGGCCACACCATCGTGACTGAGATCGAGATCGGGCGCGGCAAGCGCGGCCGCAGGGCATACGCGTTCGACGACATCGCCGTCGTGCCGAGCCGACGCACCCGTGACCCGAAGGAGGTCTCGATCGCCTGGCAGATCGACGCCTACCGCTTCGAGCTGCCCTTCCTGGCCGCTCCCATGGACTCGGTGGTCTCCCCGCAGACCGCCATCCGCATCGGTGAGCTGGGCGGCCTCGGTGTCCTCAACCTCGAGGGGCTGTGGACCCGGCACGCCGACCCGCAGCCGCTCCTCGACGAGATCGCCGAGATGCCCGTCGAGACCGCCACCCCGCGGCTCCAGGAGATCTACTCCGCGCCCATCCAGGAGGAGCTGATCGGGCAGCGCATCAAGGAGGTGCGCGACTCCGGTGTCGTCACCGCCGCCGCGCTCTCGCCGCAGCGCACCGCCCAGTTCTCCAAGGCCGTCGTCGACGCGGGCGTGGACATCTTCGTCATCCGCGGTACGACGGTCTCCGCCGAGCACGTCTCCGGCGCGGCCGAGCCGCTCAACCTGAAGCAGTTCATCTACGAGCTGGACGTCCCGGTGATCGTCGGCGGCTGCGCCACGTACACGGCGGCCCTGCACCTGATGCGCACCGGCGCGGCCGGTGTGCTCGTCGGCTTCGGCGGTGGCGCCGCGCACACCACGCGCAACGTCTTCGGCATCCAGGTCCCGATGGCCACCGCCGTCGCCGACGTCGCCGGGGCCCGCCGCGACTACATGGACGAGTCCGGCGGCCGGTACGTGCACGTGATCGCGGACGGCGGTGTCGGCTGGTCCGGCGACCTGCCCAAGGCGATCGCCTGCGGTGCGGACGCCGTGATGATGGGCTCGCCGCTGGCCCGTGCGACGGACGCGCCCGGCCGCGGCCGGCACTGGGGCATGGAGGCCGTCCACGAGGACGTGCCGCGCGGCAAGCTGGTCGACCTGGGTTCCGTCGGCACGACGGAGGAGGTCCTGACCGGGCCTTCGCACAACCCCGACGGCTCGATGAACATCTTCGGCGCGCTGCGCCGGGCGATGGCGACCACGGGCTACAGCGAGCTCAAGGAGTTCCAGCGCGTCGAGGTCACCGTGGCGGACTCGCAGCACCGCCGCTGACGCACCGGGTACGCATACGGGAGGGCCCGGACCACACCTGTGGTCCGGGCCCTCCCGTATGCGTACCCGGTGGTTACGCCGTGGCCTTCTTGGCGCCACCGAAGGCGGCGACCGGGCCCAGGGCCAGGAAGAGGTAGGTCATGAAGTCGGCCTCCTCCTTCCAGATGTCCATGACGTCACCGAAGTGGTCGAAGAAGACCTCGGTGAAGCCGACGCCGAGACCGTCGGCCAGGATCATCGACATGGCGACGAGCTGGCCCAGGAAGACGGCGCCCAGCGAGAACACGGCGCTCGCGACCGCGACGGCCGGGTTGGAGCCGCCGACCTTGCTCGCCACGAAGCCGACCAGGAAGCCGACACCGACGGCCGCGTAGCCGACCTCGCGCTCGATGGAGCCCGCGATGACGCCGTACAGGATCGCCGCGACGATCGCCGTACCGAGGGCGGTCAGGATGCCGAGGCCCAGACCGGAGCCGCCGCGGGGGGCGGGGGCGGGCGGGTACGGGGCGCCGCCGCCGAACTGGCCGGGCTGCTGGCCGGCGAACGGGTTGCCGGTGGGCGCGCCCTGCTGCTGGCCGCCGAACGGGTTGCCGGTCGGGGCTGCCGGTGCGCCCGCGTAGGGGTTGCCGTCAGCCGGGGTGCCGGGCTGCTGCTCCGCCGCGTACGGGTTGCCTGCGGCGGGCTGACCGCCGCCGTAGGGCTGCTGCGGCGGGTTCGGCGGCTGCACGGGCTGGCTCATGATGGATGTTCCCCCTGGGACCGATGCGCACGGCTGTGCGAGATGTGACGCCGCAGGCTAGCAGTCCACGCCGACAGGGCCCACCGGAATCCTTGGGGGGACTGGCTCGTGGGTCCTTGCCCTAGAGCCGGTGCGCGGCCCCCGCCGGAGTGGCTCCCCGTGTGTCCAGGAGGAGTTGGGCCTTCACGGCCAGCCCCTGGAGGTCGTAGGTGCGGTGGTGCTGGAGCAGCACCGTCAGGTCGGCTCCGGCGGCGGCCTCGTACAGCGAGTCGGCGCGCGGGACGGGCAGTTCGCGCACGCGCCAGTCCAGTACGTGGGGGTCGTGGTAGCCGATCTGGGCGCCCATGTCCATCAGCCGGGTCGCGATCTCGCGGGCGGGGGAGGCCTCCTGGTCGGCGAGGTCCGGCTTGTAGGTGACGCCGAGCAGCAGCACCCTGGCTCCGCGGACGGACTTGCCGTGCTCGTTCAGCAGGGTGGCGCAGCGCTGGATCACGTAGCCGGGCATCCGGTCGTTGATCTCCTTGGCCAGCGAGACCATGCGCAGCGGGTGGCCGGGGGTGCGGCTGCTGTACGGGAGGCAGCCGGGGTCCATGGGGGCGCCGTGGCCGCCGACCCCGGGGCCGGGGCGGAACGGCTGGAAGCCGAAGGGCTTGGTCTCCGCGCACCGGATGACGTCCCAGAGGTCGACGTCGAGGTCGTGGCAGAGCACCGCCATCTCGTTGACCAGTGCGATGTTGACGTGCCGGAAGTTGGTTTCGAGGACCTTCGTCATCTCGGCCTCCCGCGGCCCGCGGGCCCGGACGACCTTGTCGGTCAGCCGTCCGTAGAAGGCGGCTGCCGACTCGGTGCACGCGGGGGTGAGGCCGCCGATGACCTTGGGGGTGTTGGCGTAGACGTGGGTGCGGTTGCCGGGGTCGAGGCGGCCCGGGGAGTGGGCGAGGTGGAAGTCGCGTCCGGCGCGCAGGCCCGAGCCCTCCTCCAGGAGGGGCCGCACGAGGTTCTCCGTGGTGCCGGGCGGCACGGCCGATTCCACCAGCACGGTGGTGTGGGGGCGAAGCCGGCCGGCGAGTGCGCGGGCCGCGTCGGACACGGCGGAGAGGTCCAGGGTGCGGTCGGGTCCCAGGGGGGTCGGGGCGCAGATCGCTGCGGTACGGACCCGGCCCAGCTCGGCCGGGTCCGCGGTGGGACGGAATCCTCCCGAGAGCATCCGGCGGATGTCGGAGGCGCTGAGGGACCCCTCGACCGGGGTACGGCCTGCGGAGAGCTCCTCGTACGGGCGCGGGTCGGTGTCGTAGCCGACGGTGTGGATTCCGCCGGCGACGGCGGCTTGGGCGAGGGGCAGGCCGAGGTGACCGAGTCCGATGACAGCGAGGTCTGCGGGCATGTCGAGGGCCGTCCTTCCCTAAGACCAAGAAGACAGAAAGCGCAACTGCTGGGGACAGCGCAATGTCAGACTAGGAGTAAATATGACCTATATGTCGCATTCTGTGGCTCTCATCGACCGAGTGTTGTCCACAGGCGGTGGCTGAAGTCGCGGTCCGCGGACAGAATCGAGAGGTGGGCACGGGCGCCCGGCCTCTCGGCCGGTGCCGCTCCGTGCCGGACCAGCCTGATCCACCGGGAGTACCGGGAAAACCGGGAGGCAGCAGTGAGGACAGCGACACTGGGACCGGCCGAGCGCACCCAGGCGCTCGCAGCGATGGCCGAGCGGGAACTGGACGTGCTGGTCGTGGGGGCGGGGGTGGTCGGTGCAGGGACCGCGCTGGACGCGGTCACCCGAGGACTTTCCACCGGACTGGTCGAGGCGCGGGACTGGGCGTCCGGGACGTCCAGCCGGTCGAGCAAGCTGATCCACGGCGGGCTGCGCTATCTGGAGATGCTGGACTTCGCGCTCGTACGGGAGGCGCTGAAGGAGCGCGGGCTGCTGCTGGAGCGACTGGCCCCGCACCTGGTCAAACCCGTTCCCTTCCTTTACCCCCTGCAGCACAAGGGCTGGGAGCGGTGGTACGCGGGCTCGGGCGTCGCGCTGTACGACGCGATGTCGGTGTCCTCCGGCCACGGCCGCGGCCTGCCGGTGCACCGCCATCTCTCGCGCCGCCGCGCTCTGCGGGTCGCGCCCGCGCTGAAGAAGGACGCCCTGGTGGGCGCCCTGCAGTACTACGACGCCCAGATGGACGATGCCCGCTTCGTGGAGACCCTGGTGCGTACGGCCGCTGGGTACGGCGCGCAGGTGGCGAACGGGGCGCGCGTGATCGACTTCCTGCGCGAGGGCGAGCGGGTCGTCGGCGCCCGGGTGCAGGACGTCGAAGAGGGCGGGGAGTACGAGGTCAGGGCCAAACAGGTGGTCAACGCCACCGGTGTGTGGACGGACGACACACAGGCGCTCATCGGCGAGCGCGGGCAGTTCCATGTGCGGGCGTCGAAGGGCATCCACCTCGTCGTTCCCAAGGACCGCATCCACTCCTCGACCGGTCTGATCCTGCGGACCGAGAAGTCCGTGCTCTTCGTGATCCCGTGGGGCCGGCACTGGATCATCGGCACGACGGACACCGACTGGGACCTGGACAAGGCCCACCCGGCCGCCTCCAGCGCCGACATCGACTATCTGCTCGAGCATGTGAACTCGGTGCTGAACACCCCGCTGAGCAGGGACGACGTCCAAGGGGTCTATGCGGGGCTGCGGCCGTTGCTGGCCGGCGAGTCGGACGCCACGAGCAAGCTCTCGCGCGAGCACACGGTGGCCCATCCGGCGCCCGGGCTCGTGGTCGTCGCGGGCGGCAAGTACACGACGTACCGGGTGATGGCGAAGGACGCGGTGGACGAGGCCGTGCACGGCCTCGACCAGCGGGTGGCGGAGTGCGTCACGGAGGACGTCCCGCTGCTGGGCGCCGAGGGCTACCGGGCCCTGTGGAACGCGCGCGCGAGGATCGCCGCCCGGACCGGACTGCACGTGGCCCGGGTGGAGCACCTGCTCAACCGCTACGGCTCGATGACCGAGGAGCTGCTGGACCTGATCGCGGAGGACGCGTCGCTGGGGCAGCCGCTCGCGGGCGCGGAGGACTACCTGCGGGCCGAGGTCGTCTACGCCGCGTCGCACGAGGGCGCCCGTCACCTCGACGACGTACTGACGCGGCGCACCCGGATCTCCATCGAGACGTTCGACCGGGGCACCCGCTGTGCGCGCGAGTGCGCCGACCTGATGGCGACGGTGCTGGGCTGGGACACCGGCCAGGTCGAACGGGAGGTCGAGCACTACCGCAAGCGGGTGGAGGCGGAGCGGGAGTCGCAGCGGCAGCCGGACGACCTGACGGCGGACGCGGCGAGGCTGGGGGCGCCGGACATCGTGCCCCTCTGAAACCGTCGCCGACCACGCGGTCGCCGGCGGCCGGCCGGCCGCGTGGTCCGTCGGGCCCCTCGGGCCCCTCGGGCCTTCGGGAGGCCGGTCAGGCCGTCGGGGAGGGGCAGAACTCGGCCTCCAGCAGGGCCGCTTCGCTGCCCGGGTCGGGCTCCGCGTCCGCGTTGACCCGGAAGGTGAAGACGTGCCGGCCGTCCGCGGTCGCGGCGGTCCGTACGTAGCTTCCGGTGATGTGCCCGTTGTGCCCCCAGACGGTGGTACCGCAGGAGAGCGTCTGCGGATAGACGCCCATGGCGTACAGGCCCTGCGCGGCACGGGTGTCGAGCAGGGCGATCAGCTGGGCGGGAGGCAGCAGCCGGCCGCCCAGCAGGGCCGCGTAGAAGCGGTTGAGGTCGGCGAGCGTGGAGACCAGCTCCCCGGCCGCGCCCGCGACCCTCGGGTCGATGGCCGTGACGTCACGCAATGTGCCGTCGGCGGAGCGGTGGTAGCCGCGGGAGTGCGGGACGGGCAGGGTGCTGAGGGCGCCGGGGAGCGAGGTGCCGGACAGCTGGAGGGGGGTGAGGAGGCGGCTCTGTATCTCGGCGGCGTAGGGATGTCCGGTGACGCGCTGGACGACCAGGCCGAGCAGGACGTAGTTGGTGCTGGAGTACGCGAACGCGCCGGGTGCCCCCGCCGGTGAGTGGGAGAGGGCGGCGCGGATCGCCGTGCCGGGTGTCAGCGGCTGGGCGGACGGGCCTGCGGTACCCGTGACGGCGGGGTCGGAGGAGGGCAGCGCCTCGGTGTAGTCGTAGAGACCGCTGGTGTGAGTGAGGAGCGATCGCAGGGTGATGCGGGCCCCGTCGTTGCCGTGACCGTGTATCAGGCCCGGCAGATACACCTCGACGCTGTCCGACAGCCGCAGCCGGCCCTCGCCGGCGAGTTGCAGGACCACGGTCGCGACGAACGTCTTGGTGATGCTGCCCGCCCGGAAGCGGTCGCCGGACCGGATCCCGGTCCCCGCAGAGCCGTATGTGCCGTACGGTGCCGAGGTGCTGGGGCCTGCCAGAAAGGCGGCCGCCGGGGCGCCGCCCTCGACGAGGAGGCGGTGCAGGTAGGACGATGCGGGCGTGAGGTGTGGTTCGCTGGGCAGGCTCGCGGTTCCCGCGGGGAGCAGGGTCAGCACCAGCAGGGTGGTGAGCAGCGCCCTGAGTATCGGCACGGCAGGGGCTCCTTCCTCCGGCCACATCATGGCCGACCCCGGACCCGGGACCATGACCGGTCCCGGGGTGAGGGACAATGAACGCTCTGCCAGGGCGGGTTGATCGCAGAGGGGACGCATGTCGGAGGCGGAGCAGGCGCAGGGTTCCCAACGGGACAAGGACGGACGTCTCCTCGCGGGGCGGTACCGGCTCGGGGAGGTGCTCGGCCGGGGCGGCATGGGCACGGTCTGGCGCGCTGCCGACGAGACGCTGGGCCGCACGGTCGCGGTGAAGGAACTGCGGTTCCCCTCGGCCATCGACGAGGACGAGAAGCGCCGGCTGATCACGCGCACCCTGCGTGAGGCGAAGGCGATCGCGAGGATCCGCAACAACAGCGCGGTGACGGTCTACGACGTGGTCGACGAGGACGACCGGCCGTGGATCGTCATGGAGCTCATCGAGGGCAAGTCGCTCGCCGAGGCGATCCGTGAGGACGGGACGCTGACACCGAGGCGCGCGGCCGAGGTCGGTCTGGCCATCCTCGACGTGCTGCGCTCGGCGCACCGCGAGGGCATCCTGCACCGCGACGTGAAGCCGTCCAACGTGCTCATCTCCGAGGACGGCCGGGTCGTCCTGACCGACTTCGGTATCGCCCAGGTCGAGGGCGACCCCTCGGTCACCTCGACGGGCATGCTCGTCGGCGCACCTTCGTACATCTCGCCGGAGCGTGCCCGCGGGCACAAGCCGGGGCCGCCCGCCGACCTGTGGTCGCTCGGCGGACTGCTCTACGCGAGCGTCGAGGGCTGCCCGCCGTACGACAAGGGTTCGGCCATCGCCACGCTGACGGCCGTGATGACCGAGCCGGTCGATCCGCCGAAGAACGCGGGTCCGCTGGAGGAGGTCATCTACGGCCTGCTGGTCAGGGATCCCGACCAGCGTCTGGACGATGCCGGAGCGCGCGTCCTGCTCAACAAGGTGATCAACGCTCCCGAACCTCCCGTCACGCCTCCGGCCGATTCCACCCAGGTCATGGCGCTGCCCGGGACCACCGGCCCCAAGAGCGGTCCCAAGGGCGGCAGCAGGAAGAAGGCTGCCGCCGCGGCCGCGGCCGCAGCAGCCGCGTCCACGGCCGGACCGGCGAAGGCGGCCGGGACGGGAGGTTCCGCGTCCGGCACGGGCACGGCGCCCGGCGGCACAGGATCCGGGGCCGGCGCGGCCACCGGCTCCGGTACGGGCTCCGCCACCGGCGAGAGCGCCAAGGACCGGCTGCGCGGCGCGCTGAAGTCGGTGCGGAACGCGAAGGCCCCGGCTGCCGCCACGGCCTCCGCCTCCGGGCCGGCCGTACCGAAGCGCCCGGCGGGCCCGCCCGCCGCACCGCGCGCCTCGATCACGGACGTCGTGCCGCGCCGCACACTCGCGATCATCGCCGGTGTCGTCGTGCTGGCCGTCCTCGGTACGGTCCTCGCACTCACCCTCGGCGACGACGGCGAGAGCGGGAACGACGGCTCGGCCAAGGGCGACACCGCGGCGACGGCGGGAGTGACGGACGGCGGCGACGCCGACAGCGACTCCGGCAAGGGCGAGGACACCGGCACCGACCAGGGGAACGGCAAGGACGGCCAGGGCGAGGACAAGGGCAAGGCGTCCACCGAGCCCTCGCCCACCCCGGAGGCCGAGGAACCGGCGGCCCCGGACCCGGACGCCCTGCCGGCCGGGTACAGGAAGGTCACCGACAAGCGGTTCCACTTCACGATGGCGATGCCCGAGAGCTTCAAGCGCAACGGCATAGCGGGAAGCAATTCGGGCGGCATCTACAACGACGGCGGCGGCTTCCCGCGGGTCCAGATCGACTACAACTCCTCTCCCGGGGACGACGCGGCCGCCGCGTGGCGCGGGCTGATGGGCGCGGTCGCCGGAAGCAGCAGCGGCTACGAGCACATCGGCATAAAGAAGGTCGAGTTCAACGGGTACCCGACCGTCGCCGACTGGCAGTTCACGCGCAACCAGCAGGGGATACGGGTCCACGTCCTCAACCGGGGCTTCAAGGTCGACGCCACCCACGGCTACTCGATCATGATCAGCTGCAAGGCGAGCGAGTGGGACGGCGAGGAGTGCACCACGCTGCGCGAGACGGCGTTCGCCACGTTCGCGCCCAAGGACTGACGGGGCGGTAGGCCCGGCCGCGCCGAACGGAACGGCCGGGTTGCCCCGACCCGGCCGCGCCGTCGACACTTGCCACGTATCGTGAGAGGCAATGGGCCGTACGCAGCCGGGATCATGGGTCAATTGCACAGCAAGTGACCGCAATTGACGGATTCTTGCGGTCTCCGTGACCGGGGGACAGTGCGCTCTGGGGAGGCGTTGTGGACGACTATGCGGGTCGGGTCCTTGCCGACCGCTACCGCCTTCCGCTGCCCCCGTCCGATGCCTACGAACTGGTCGAGACCCGGGCGTTCGACACCTACAGCGGCCAGGAAGTCCTGATACGGCAGGTGCCGTTGCCGGAGGTCGTGGACGCGGAAGTGGTCGACGCCGACGGGCTCCCCGCAGCGGCCAGGCGTGCCACCGGGCGTACGGTGCGGCGGTCCACGGACCCCGCGGTCCGCCGGGCCATCGAGGCCGCGCAGGCGGCCGCGCAGGTGCCCGACCATCCGCGTCTGGACCAGGTCTTCGACGTGTTCGCCGAGGCCGGCTCGCTCTGGATAGTGAGTGAACTGGTCGCGGCCCGGCCGCTCGCCGCGCTCCTCGCGGAGCGCCCGCTCAACCCGTACCGGGCCGCCGAGATCGGCTCCGACGTGCTCACCGCCCTGCGGGTGCTGCACGCGCACGGCTGGACCCACCGCAACATCACCGTCCGCACGGTGCTCGTCTGCGACGACGGCCGGGTCGTCCTGACCGGTCTGGCGGCGGGTGCGGCCGAGGAGGCGCTGTGCGGATACGTCCCCGTGCCGCAGTCCGACGACGAGGACGACTACGGGCCGCCGGCGGTGGCATCGGGTCCCACCGGTCCGTACGTACCGCCCCCGCCCTCCGAGGTGGAGGCGCCCGCGACACCCTCCGCCGGAGTGCCCGCCTCGCGTCACCCCATGGAGATCGAGGCCGCGCCGCCCGCGGCCGGCGACGGCGCGGACCGGGAGGGCCAGGAGCTGGTCCCGAGGCCGGCGCATCCCGCCGTCCCGGTGGCGGAGCCCGGGGCGGGGAGCCCCGCACAGCTGCGCGCCGCCCGCGCCGGAGCCATCGCCGCCTATCGCGCGGGCGCCCGCGCCGCGGCCCGGGTCACCGAGGACCCGCAGGCCCCTGGCGCCGAGGACCCGCACACCCGTGGCGCCGAGGCCCCACAGCGGGTCACCGAGGAGCAGCGGCGCGACGGCAACGACAGCGGGGTCGGCCCCGCCGGCCCCGCCGCGGGACTGCCGCAGCTGCCCGCCGCCTGGGGCCGCGCGGCCGACGCGCCGTACGACCCCTATGACGACGAGGACGACGACGAGGAGGACGACGGACCCGGTGCCGGGCCCGGCACCGGCCCCGGCGGGCACGACGGCCCCCGGCCCCCCGGCCGCCGCGTCCACCTCGCCGGAACCTGGGGCGACGGCGCCGGCTCCGGCCGCCCCGTGCCCGCGGGAGGCTCGGGCGGCTCCGGTGAGGACGCGCTGCGCGCCGACTCCCGCCGGCTCGGCAGCGGCCCGGTGGAACGGCAGGACCGCCTGCCCCGGCCGGTGCCCGCATCCACCCCCTCCGGCGGCTGGGACGAGGTCGTCGCCGGCGGAGCCGGTACCCCCGCCTACCGCGGCCCCGCCACCCCGCTCGCCGCCGAACGCGCCCGGCAGGCCCGTATCGCCGTCGTCGGCGCCGTCACCGAGCGGTGGGCGCCCGAGCAGGCGGGCCCCGTCCACGACAACTGGCAGCTCGCCCCGCCCATCGGCCCCTCCACCGACCTGTGGGCGCTCGGTGCGCTCCTCTACCGCGCCGTGCAGGGCCACGCCCCCTACCCGGAGGAGAACGCCGCCGAGCTCGTCCAGATGGTCTGCGGCGAGCCGCCCGCCTTCGCGGAGGAGTGCGGCCCGCTGCGCCCCGTCGTCGAGTCGCTGCTGCGCCAGGACCCGACGGAGCGACCGGACTTCGAGGAACTGCGCGGCTGGCTGCGCTCCCTCGTACGCTCGGCCCCCGAGCCCGAGGCGGGCACGGACGTCGTACCGCTGCCGCCCACCGACGCCACCCGGCTGCCCGTCGTGCGCCGCCGGGGCGAGCTGGTGCGCAGGCGCCGGGGCCGCGGCGCGACGCACGGCAGGCACCGCCAGCAGAAGCCCCAGCGGTACGAGAAGCAGCCGAGGTACGACAAGCCGCCGCGCGCGCCCCGTGAGCCCAAGGGCCCCAGGGTGCTGCGCCAGCCGCCGCCCGGCAGGCAGCCCGGCGGCCGGGCGCCGCGACGGCTCGGACGTCTCCTGCTCGTGCTGATACTCCTCGCCATGGCCGCCGCCGTGGCCTACGCGTTCATGTTCATGCCCAAGGCCGGATCCGAATCGGGCACGGACACGGGGGCCCGGAAGCAGCCCTCCGGTTCCGCCGCCCCGGCGGAGCCGGATCCCGGGCCGAGCCCGTCCGCCGAGGAGCCGGACAAGGCCGGTTCCCAGGCACCCCAGACCAGCCGCTCCGCCGTGGCGCTCGCCTCGGGCTACGTCCTGCGCAAGGACGCCGAGGGGTTCGAGGTCGCCGTGCCGAAGGACTTCCAGCGGAGCCCCGCCACCACCGACCGTCAGATCCGGTACGGCAGCGACGGGTTCACGGTGCTGATCGTGCCCGGCCGCGACACCGTCAAGGCCAACGGCGACGACCCGCTGGACTACCAGCGGAGCCGCGAACCCGAGCTGAAGCCCTTCCGGGAGTCCAGCTGGGCCACGTCCACGGGCCTGCGCCGGGTCGACGTCGGCCGGCAGGCGATGGCGGAGGGGCAGTTCACCTGGCAGGAGAGCGGCGGGCGCGAGGTGTACGTCCGCAACCTGGCGATGATCGTGGACGGCAGGTACCACATCCTCCAGGTCATCGGCCCGGAGGACGAGCGGGACAAGGTCTCCGACATCTACGAGCAGGCCATCTCCGCCTACCGTGTGGGGTCCTGACCGCCCGACAGCACACGCGGCGCCGAGCATCACAGTGCGGTCTCGTGGGCGAGGGGCGGTTACGCGGCACCGCTTCCCGTCCGTAACCTGTCATTCGAAGGAATGGGGCGGGGGCACACGTGGAACATGCGCAGGGGACGGACGCGGGAATCGTACTGGCGGGGCGGTACCGGCTCGGTGAGGTCCTGGGCCGCGGCGGCATGGGCAAGGTGTGGCGGGCCCACGACGAGGTGCTCCACCGGACGGTGGCCGTCAAGGAGTTGACGGCCGGTTTGTACGCCGCCGAAGCGGACCGGGTCGTGCTGCACGCCCGTACGCAGAAGGAGGCGCGTGCCGCCGCCCGGATCACCCACCCCGGGGTCGTCACGGTCCACGACGTCATCGAGTACGACCAACGCCCCTGGATCGTCATGCAGTACGTCGACGGCCCCTCGCTCGCCGACGCCGCGAAGGAGACCGGTGAGTTCGAGCCGCGCGAGGCGGCCAGGATCGGGCTCCACGTGCTGAGCGCCCTGCGGGCCGCGCACGGCGCCGGGGTGCTGCACCGGGACGTCAAGCCGGGCAACGTACTGCTCGCGCGCGACGGGCAGGTGCTGCTGACCGACTTCGGGATCGCCGCGATCGAGGGCGACTCCACCATCACCAGGACGGGCGAACTCGTCGGCTCCATCGACTACCTGGCACCCGAACGCGTGCGCGGCGGCGATCCGGGCCCCGCGTCGGACCTCTGGTCGCTGGGGGCCACGCTCTACACGGCCGTCGAGGGGCGCTCGCCCTTCCGCCGCACCTCCCCGATCTCCACCATGCAGGCCGTCGTCGCGGAGGAACCCCCGCCGCCACTGCGGGGCGGTGCGCTGGCACCCGTGATCACGG
Organism: Streptomyces clavifer; assembly: GCF_036345975.1. Taxonomy (NCBI): domain Bacteria; kingdom Bacillati; phylum Actinomycetota; class Actinomycetes; order Kitasatosporales; family Streptomycetaceae; genus Streptomyces; species Streptomyces clavifer. The sequence goes on from NZ_CP107793.1 coordinate 4,573,239, forward strand.
CACTGCTGCGCAAGGACCCCGCCGACCGGCCGACGGCCGAGGAGACGGAGCGCATGCTGCTGGACGCGATGGAGGGCCGCAAGCCCCGCGCGGCGCAGGCGCACGTGCCGACGCAGCGGATCTCGGAGGAGGACCTCCTGGCCTCCTCGGTGCCCGACGGGTCGACGGCCCACCTCGCGCGGCCGGTGCCCGAGCCGGCCGCGCCCCCGTACACCCCGGCGTCCGCCGCCCGGCGCGGCGGGGGACGGTGGCGCACCGTCCTGCTGGTCGTCGCCGTGGCCGCGCTGCTCGGCGGGGCGGCCGGGCTGGCCGCGATGAAGTTCGCGGGCGACGGAGGGAGCGGCGGCACGGGGGAGCGGAGCACCGCCGGCCCGTCCGCGACGGCCGGGGGCGGCGGTGAGGGGGACGCGGACCCGAAGCCCGCGGCGAAGGAGATACCCGACGGCTGGCAGCGGGTGGTGGACCCCGAGGGCTTCAGCCTCGCGGTCCCCGAGGGATGGACGCGGCAGACGGACGGCGGCCAGATCGACTACACCCCGGACGGCGGGGCGCACCGCATCCGGATCAGCCTCGACCCGGAGCCCGACTTCGACAACTCGTACACGCACATGCTGAGCATCGAGAAGGACCTCGCCGAGCGCCTTCCCGGGTACGAGCGGCTGACCCTGCGGTCGAACACCTTCCGAGACCGGCCGGGCTCCCTGTGGGAGTTCACCTGGGTGGAGTCCAAGGACCATCCGGGCGCACGTCACGGGATCGACCAGATGTACTTCGGCGAGACGGGCGGTCCGGAGTACGCGCTCTACATGACGGGGCCCGAGGAGGACGCGGTCGAGAACCGGCAGCGCTTCGAGACGATGCTGCGCAGCTGGCAGCCGCCGGAGCAGGACGGCTGACGACGCCCGGCCCCGGGTCCGTCACCGGTACGGCGGGGCGCGGAGGCGGGCCCGCGGCCCATCCGGCCCCACGCGGCGGCGAAATGACGCGTCCCCGGGGCAGGGGATGCCGAAGCCCCCACGATTCCCCGCGCAGTCGGAAGATAGCCCCTGATCAGCAGTTATTCCGCCAGTGATCACTGGCTTGGTCTCCGGGCGGGGTCGGGGACAGTTGTAGGGTCTGTGAAAAGCTGTTACCGACGGGTACCCAAAGTGTTGCGGTGGACATACTCTCGCCCTCATGACGGACTCGCAGGCCTCCACGACCACAGCCCCCGGCACGAGTGCCGGCACCAACCCGGTGGCTGCCGCCCCCATGGGGGTGCGCACCGCAGCCGATGTGGTCACTCCCGAGGTGATCGCCCAGCTGACCCGTGGTGTCGTCGGGTCCGGCCGCACGGCCAACCACATGCCCTTCACCGGGGACAAGCTGGCCGACCTGCCCGAGTCCACCCCCGAGGACGTGGCGACCGCCTTCGAGCGCGCCCGCGCCGCCCAGCCCGCCTGGGCGGCGACCTCGATCCGTGCCAGGGCGGCGGTGCTGCTGCGCTTCCACGACCTGGTCCTGCAGCGGCAGTCGGAGGTCCTCGACCTCATCCAGCTGGAGACGGGCAAGGCCCGGCTGCACGCCCACGAGGAGGTGCTGGCCGTCGCCGTCTCTGCCCGCCACTACGGGCGCAGGGCCGCCGCCTACCTGAAGCCGAAGCGGCACACCGGAGTCGTCCCGGCCCTCACGAAGGTCACCGAGCTGCGCCAGCCGCGCGGGGTGATCGGCCAGATCGCCCCCTGGAACTACCCGCTCGAACTCTCCGTCGGCGACGCGCTGCCCGCCTTCGTCGCCGGCAACGCCGTCGTGATGAAGCCCGACACGGAGACCGCGCTGACCGCCCTGTGGGCCCGTGACCTGCTGGTGGAGGCCGGACTGCCCGCCGAGGTGTTCCAGGTCGTCATCGGGGAGGGCCCCGTCGTCGGCCCCGAGGTCGTCGAACGCGCCGACTACGTCTCCTTCACCGGATCGACCGCCACCGGCCGTGACGTGGCCCGGCGTGCCGCGGCCCGGCTCGTCGGCGTCTCGCTGGAGCTCGGGGGCAAGAACCCCATGATCGTCCTCGCCGACGCCGACCTGGAGAAGGCCGCCGCGGGTGCCGTCCGGGCCTGCTTCTCGTCCGCCGGACAGCTCTGCATCTCGATCGAGCGCCTGTACGTCCACGCGTCCGTCGCGGACGCGTTCGTGGAGCTCTTCGCCGCCCGTACGAAGGCCATGCGCCTGGGCAACTCCCTGGCGTACGGCGCCGACATGGGCTCCCTCGTCGGCGAGCGACAGCTGGAGACCGTCACCCGGCACGTCGCCGAGGCCGTGGAGAAGGGTGCCACGCTCGTCGCGGGCGGCGTCGCCCGCCCGGACGTCGGCCCGTTGTTCTACGAGCCGACCATCCTCGACAACGTCCAGGAGCCCATGGCCGTCTGCACCCAGGAGACCTTCGGGCCCGTCGTCTCGGTCTACCGCTTCACCGACGAGGACCAGGCGGTCTCCCTCGCCAACGCCACCCCGTACGGCCTGAACGCCAGTGTCTGGACCAAGGACGGACGGCGCGGCCACCGGATCGCCGCCCGGCTGCGGGCCGGCACCGTCAACATCAACGAGGGCTACGCGCCCGCCTACGGCAGCGTCCAGTCCCCGATGGGCGGCATGAAGGACTCCGGTCTGGGCCGGCGGCACGGCTCCGAGGGCATCCTCAAGTACACCGAGGCCCAGACCGTCGCCCAGCAGCGGCTGATCCCGCTCGGTCCGGCGTTCGGGATGGACGACGAGAAGTACGCAGCGGTGATGAGTCTCGGCCTCAAGGCGATGAAGGCCGTCGGGCTGCGCTGAGCCCTCCGGCCCGCCCGCCGCCCGGCACCCCCTTTCCTGCCTTTCCTTCCCTTTCCGCACCGAGGAGAGCCATGTCCCAGGACAGTGCTGCCCAGACGCAGGACCCGCCCGCCGAGGGCCCCGACGGCGACGCCGCGTACGACTACGACGTCCTCGTCGTCGGATCGGGTTTCGGCGGCGCGGTCTCGGCCCTGAGACTGAGCGAGAAGGGCTACCGGGTCGGTGTCCTGGAGGCGGGCCGCCGGTTCACGGCCGCGACCCTCCCCAAGAACTCCTGGGACATCAAGAACTACCTGTGGGCCCCGGCCCTCGGCCTGTTCGGCATCCAGCGCGTCCACCTGCTCGGGAAGGTGATGGTGCTGGCCGGTGCGGGCGTCGGCGGGGGGTCCCTCAACTACGCCAACACGCTGTACGTGCCGCCCGCGCCCTTCTTCGAGGACCGGCAGTGGGCCGGCATCACGGACTGGCGGGACGAGCTCGCGCCCTACTACGACCAGGCGAAGCGGATGCTCGGGGTCCGGCTGAACCCGACCATGACCCCGGCGGACGTCCACCTCAAGGCGACCGCCGAGGCCATGGGTGTCGGCGACACCTTCCACTTCGCCCCGGTCGGCGTCTTCTTCGGGGACGGCCGGGACGCCGACGGCACGTCCCTGGCGAAGCCCGGCGCCTCGGTCGCCGACCCGTACTTCGGCGGCGCGGGCCCCGCACGCAAAGCCTGTTCCGAGTGCGGCGAATGCATGACGGGCTGCCGCCACGGGGCGAAGAACACCCTCAACGAGAACTACCTGTACCTCGCGGAGAAGGCCGGTGCCGTCATCCACCCGATGACCTCCGTCGTCGCGGTCACGGAGGACCCGGACGGCGGCTACCGCGTGTCGACCGTCCCCACGAACCGTCGCAGGAAGGCGAAGCCGGCCGTGCTGCGGGCGCGGAAGGTGGTCGTGGCGGCGGGTACGTACGGGACCCAGACCCTGCTGCACGCCATGAAGGACGAGGGGCTGCTGCCGCGGATCTCGGCGAAGCTCGGTGAGCTGACCCGGACGAACTCCGAGGGCCTGGTGGGCGCGCAGACCAGTGACCGCCGCTACCGCAAGAAGCACGGCACCGCCAAGGCCGACTTCACCCGGGGCGTCGCCATCACCTCGTCGATCCACCCCGACGAGAACACCCACATCGAACCGGTGCGCTACGGCAGGGGATCCAACGCGATGGGCGCGCTGACCATCCTCCAGGTGCCCTACAGCAGGCACCGGGTGCTGAGCTGGTTCGGCAACGTGGCCCGGCACCCGTGGCTCACCGCGCGTTCGCTCTCCAACCGCCGGTGGTCGGAGCGGACCATCATCGGCCTCGTCATGCAGTCCGTGGACAACTCGCTGATCGCCTACCGCAAGCCGGGCGGCATCGGCAAGGGCCTGCTCACCGCGCGGCAGGGGCACGGGGCGCCCAACCCGACGCAGATCGCGGAGGCGACGCAGGGCGCGACGCTCCTCGCCCAGGAGATCAACGGCTTCGCCGGGTCGAACGTCGGGGAACTGATGGGCACCCCGCTCACCGCGCACTTCCTCGGCGGTTGCCCGATCGGGGCGAGCGCCGAGGAGGGGGTCATCGACCCGTACCACCGGGTGTACGGGCACCCGGGCATCTTCGTCGTCGACGGTTCGGCGGTCTCCGCCAACCTGGGCGTCAACCCGTCGCTGACCATCACCGCGCAGGCCGAGCGCGCGATGTCCCTCTGGCCCAACAAGGGCGAGCCCGACCCGCGTCCGGCCCAGGGCCTGGCGTACGAGCGGCTGGCCGCGGTGGCGCCGAAGGCGCCCGCTGTGCCCGAGCAGGCCTTCGGCGCTCTGAAACTGCCGTTCCTGGCGGTGCCCGCGGTGCCGCCGAGGTCACCCGCCCCAGGGGCCGATGCTCCAGGGGCCGGTGGTCCGGGGACGATCACGGCCGGGACCACCGCTTCGGAGGCCACGGCGACGAGGGCCGGTGCTCCCGGGCCCACCGCGGCCGGGACCACCACCCCGGAGTCCACCGCGACCGGGGCCTGAGCGAGGAGACACCAAGGGGCTGCACCCCCCTCCGAGTGCAGCCCCTCAGGCTTTCAGCGGTGCGGCGCCCTACGCGGCGGCGTCACCGTTGTTGCGGCGCCGCACGACGAACATCGCGCCCGCGCCGAGCACCACGGCCGTGCCGCCCGCGAGGGCGAACATCGGCGTCGTGGAGGACGAACCGGTCTCGGCGAGCGTGCCGCTCAGCTGGGTGGTGTGGGCAGGCTTCTCGGCCGGAGCCGGAATCTTGCCACCCTCCTGCGGCTTCTTGCCGTCGTCGTCACCGGCGTCGACGATCTGGAACTTGTACGCGACGTCGCTGAAGCACGGCAGGGTCTCGAAGTCCTCGCCGAAGACGAGTCCGCCGCCGAGGCTGAAGCCGGCGCCCAGGGGCGCACTCGCCTGCACCTTGATGCGCAGGGCGATGTCGACCTCGTACCCGGGCTTGATCGCGTCGGACTCGCCGACGTAACCGGACGAGGTGCCCAGCTCGTCCAGGTCCTCCCAGGTGCCCTCTTCCTCGTTGAGCGCCTGGAGCCGGACCTGCTTGGAGCTGAAGAGCTCCTCGCCGGCCTTGTCCGCCGAGGCACCCGCGAAGAAGACCACGTTCTTCACGGTCTTCTTCGAGTTGTTGTAGATGTTGAACGTGAACGTGTCCCAGCCACTGCCCCGGACGATCTTCCCGGAGAGGCCGTTGACGGACAGGTTCAGCGGGCTCGGCTCGCACTCACCGAGCTCCTCGTCCCCCTCCTCCTCTTCCTCTTCCTCCTCCTCGGACTCGGAGGCGCTCGGCGTCGGGGACACCGACGCGGTCTCCGACCCGGTGGGGGCGGGGGACGTGGTCTCGGGGGTCTCCTCGGCCGGCTCGGTGGTTTCGGGGGCCTCGGGGGAGTCCGTCGCGGACGGCGAAGCGGACCCGGTCTCCTCTGCGGGCGCCGTCTCGCCGGGCGTCTCGTCCGGGGTGGCGGTGGCGGAGGTGGTGTCGGTCGGCGTCGGGGTGCCCGACGCGAACGCGGCCGGCGCCGACAGCAGGACGACGGGGGCTATGACGGCGGTCGCGGCAGCGACTGCCATGGTGCGGCGGAGCTTCAAATGGTGCCTCAGCGGGTCCGTGGTACCGCTTGGGTCAGCGGTACGGCGAGAAGGAGTGAACGGGCCTGCCGTTGTGGGGCACGGAACGAGCCGGTGTGTTCGACATGCATGACCTGCGGACCGGAGAAACGGTTGTCCTGGATCTCACAGGAACTTTATGTGGCGCTCGCCACACTCGGGCCTGTGCTCCGCTCCGTGATCATGGCCCGTGCGACTCTTCGTACTGCTGCGCGGTCGGACTTCTCGTGCGTCACAGCAGTAACACAGCTTCTGCCGATCCCCAGAGGTGCGCGATGACACGCCTTTCCCCGAGAACCGCGCTGCGCCGCACCGGGAGCGGCCTCGCCGCCGCCGGGCTGCTCACGGCCGGTTCGCTCGCCCTGGGTGCTCCGGCGCAGGCGGCCGACCCCGTCCTCACACTCGGCGGTCCCGCCGCGACGGCCCTCCACCCCTTCCCGGAGGACGGGTCCCCGCGGAGCTCCTCGCTGACGCTCACCGTCGACGACCCGGCTCAGGACGGCTCCGGGTACGAGGGCGAGGTGACCTACACCGTCGACCTGGGCGGGATCGCGGGCATCGCCGACGTCTCCGTCGCCGAGGACACCGGAGCGGACTGCAGGATCACCGGTGCCACGGCCGTCTGCCGTGACCAGGGTGTCCACCCCGGCTCCGTCGCCGACTTCGACCTCACGGCGGCCGAGGGCGGCGCGGAAGGCGCGACCGGCACCGTCACGGTGACCGGCGCCGCGGACGGGGTCACCTTCACCCCGTTCTCCACCGAGGTGACCATCGGCGGCCCCGACCTGGTCATGAAGAGGCTCCCGTTCGAGCAGACGCTCGTGCCGGGGGACGTGCAGCCGGCCCCCATCACGTTCGCCAACGAAGGCACGACGGCCGCCGACGGTGTTCTGCTGACCCTGGTGTACTCCCGCGGCCTGGAGATCCCCGAGCGCTACGCCAACTGCGAGTACAGCGACGGGGCGGGGCAGCGGTCACCAGGCGCATTCGCCTGGTCCACCGCGCTGTGCTCGGTCGAGGGCGCGTACGAGCCGGGCGCCGTGTACACGCTCGCGGTACCGCTGTCGGTCGAGGCCACCGAGCGCGCGTACCTCGACACGTTCGTCTACCGCATCGCCGAGGACAGCGCCTCCCAGCGCTCCGCGCAGCGCGCGGGAGCGCCCTTCACCCGGGGCACAGGTCCGGAGCTGGCCCTGAAGAAGGTCACCGCCTCCGCCCGCGGCGCGGACCTCGACCCCCGGGACAACCAGCAGGAGGCCGACTTCCGCACGGAGAACACCGCCGACTTCGTGGCGACCGGCGGCAGGAGGACGGGCTCCGTGGGCGAGACCGTCACCGCGGAGGTGGGGTTCCGCAACGAGGGGCCGGCCTGGATCGGCCACCTCCGCTCCGGCGAGCCGGTCGCCGCGGTCGACTTCACCGTCCCCGAGGGCGCCGAGGTCACCGGGAAGCCGGCCTCCTGCAAGGGCGTGACGGCCACGGGCGCGTACCGCGAGCAGCAGCTCGGCGCACCCCGCTACGTCTGCGACACGGCCATGGCGGTGCGCGACGGAGCGGAGACCGGGCTCCCGTTCGCTCTGAGGATCACCGAGGTGGTTCCGGACGCCACCGGCGCGGTCACCGTCAGGAACACCCGCCTCGCCGCTCCCGGGCTGCCCTTCGACCCCGAACCCGCCAACAACACCGCGCAGCTGGTGCTGAACCCCGTGAAGGCGTCGGGGGACACCGGCGGCACCTCGCACGGCACCACCGGAACGAGCGGCTCCACCGGCGGTGACACCCCGGGCTCGACGTCCGGGACGTCCGGCAGCCCGGGTGCGTCGTCCACCTCCGGCTCCACCGGTTCCCACCTCTCGGCCGGTCCGGCGTCCGCGGACACGGGCGGTGGTCTCGCCTCCACCGGTTCGGTCGCGTTGACGGCATCCGTCGCGGCGGCCATGGCGCTGGTGGCGGGCGGGGTGCTGTACGTGACGACCCGGCGCCGCGTCGGGCGGGGCTGAGGCCCGCACCCGTACCCGCCCCGGACCGAGGACGGCCGGCCCCGGGCGTCCCCGGGACCGGCCGCACGAGGGTGACCGGCCTGCTGTCCCCTGCCGTCCGGTCACACACGCCGGAACGCGGTCCCACGACGTACCTGCGGTACGTCACACGTCCCGACGGAGCCCTGCGTGGTTCTCTGCCGCTGCCGCCCCTGGCTGGCACGGACACACGGATCAACGACGCCGCCCGGAGACCGGTCACGCGCCGTACGGGTGAGACCGGTGCCGAACGCGGGTGCGGCCGTACAGCCCTCCCGTACGTCACACCCGGCCGCGGCACAGCTCCAGCAGCGTCATGGCCAGTGCCGTTCCCGGCTTGCCCAGGGCGTCGCTGTAGTGGCCGAGGACGTCCATCTCGCGGGAGAGGTTCACCCGGCGGCCCCCGGACGTGATCCTCGCCTCCTGGATGACCGCGGAGACGGCCATCCGTTCCTGGACGAGACCGATGATCCGGTCGTCCAGGGCGTCGATGCGCGACCGGGCGCCGCCGATCAGGGAGGCCGCCTCGTCGGTGTGCGCGCCGGTCCGCTCGGCGGCGGTCTTCGTGGGGGTCGTCTTCGTGGTGGTGGTGCTGTTCATCCGTGACTCCTGAGGGGTGCGGCCCCCGGAGCGACGGGCCCCGAACGCCAGAACGCCCCGGGCCTGTCGGCCCGGGGCGCCTGGAACGTTGCTCGTCAGTTGCTCAAGCAGCACGACCATGGCAGCCGGCGGGCCGGGTGCCATAGGTAAAGACGAAGGTCGTGTGCTGACGCATGGGGGCAAGTATGGCCCCGCTCCGGGACCGGGTCCACGCGGGGCCCGGATGGTGAGACGGGAGCCCGGCAGGGGGTGGTCCCACGGCCGGTAGAATTGGGAGGACCGACCCCCTCTCCACCGCCGGAAGGCCGCCCCGTGCCAGCAGCGCCCCCCGCCGCCCCCGACACCACCACCGACGTGGTTCTGGTTGTCGACTTCGGCGCCCAGTACGCCCAGCTCATCGCCCGCCGGGTCCGTGAGGCCCGGGTCTACAGCGAGATCGTCCCGTCCACGATGCCGGTGGCCGAGATGCTGGCCAAGAACCCCCGGGCGATCATCCTGTCCGGCGGTCCGTCCTCGGTGTACGCGCAGGGCGCGCCCAGCCTCGACCGTTCGCTGTTCGAGGCCGGGGTCCCGGTCTTCGGCATGTGCTACGGCTTCCAGCTGATGGCCACCACGCTGGGCGGCACGGTCGACGACAACGGCGCCCGCGAGTACGGCCGCACCGCGCTCGCCGTCTCCAAGGCCGGCTCCACCCTGTTCGAGGGCACGCCCACCGAGCAGTCGGTGTGGATGTCGCACGGCGACGCCTGCTCCGCCGCCCCCGAGGGCTTCACCGTCACCGCGTCCACGGACGTCGTCCCGGTCGCCGCCTTCGAGAACGACGAGAAGAAGCTGTACGGCGTCCAGTACCACCCGGAGGTCATGCACTCGACCTACGGCCAGCAGGTACTGGAGCACTTCCTCTACCGGGGCGCGGGCATCGAGCCGACCTGGACGACCACCAACGTCGTCGAGGAGCAGATCGCCCTGATCCGCGAGCAGGTCGGCACCAAGCGCGCCATCTGCGGCCTCTCCGGCGGCGTCGACTCCGCGGTCGCCGCGGCCCTCGTGCAGAAGGCCATCGGCTCCCAGCTCACCTGCGTGTACGTCGACCACGGTCTGATGCGCAAGGGTGAGAGCGAGCAGGTCGAGAAGGACTTCGTCGCCTCCACCGGCGTCAAGCTGAAGGTCGTCGACGCCGAGAAGCGCTTCCTCGACGCGCTGGCCGGCGTCTCCGACCCGGAGCAGAAGCGGAAGATCATCGGCCGCGAGTTCATCCGAGTCTTCGAGCAGGCACAGGCGGAGATCATCGCCGAAGCCGCAGAGGGCGAGGACGTCGCCTTCCTCGTGCAGGGCACCCTCTACCCGGACGTCGTCGAGTCCGGCGGCGGCACCGGCACCGCCAACATCAAGTCCCACCACAACGTGGGCGGCCTCCCCGAGGACATCGAGTTCCAGCTCGTCGAGCCGCTGCGCCAGCTGTTCAAGGACGAGGTCCGGATGGTCGGCCAGGAGCTCGGCCTGCCGGAGGAGATCGTCCAGCGCCAGCCGTTCCCCGGCCCCGGCCTCGGAATCCGCATCGTCGGTGACGTCACCAAGGAGCGGCTCGACCTGCTGCGCGAGGCCGACGCCATCGCCCGCGAGGAGCTGACCGCGGCCGGCCTGGACCGCGACATCTGGCAGTGCCCGGTGGTCCTCCTGGCGGACGTCCGCAGCGTCGGAGTCCAGGGCGACGGCCGCACGTACGGTCACCCGATCGTGCTGCGTCCCGTCTCCTCGGAGGACGCGATGACGGCCGACTGGTCGCGCCTGCCGTACGAGACCCTGGCCAAGATCTCCACCCGCATCACCAACGAGGTCGCCGACGTCAACCGTGTCGTCCTCGACGTGACGAGCAAGCCGCCGGGCACCATCGAGTGGGAGTAGTCCCACGGCGGTCCGCTTCCGGACCGCCCGGACCCGTGCCGACGCCGCTGCCCTCCGGGGTGGCGGCGTCGCCGCGTTCCGGGGACGCGCGGGTGGATCCGGTCCCGCCCGTCCTCCCGGCCCTGCCCGTGACCCGGTCCGCCCGGGGCGAAAAGCGGTCGTCCGGCCCGCCGACGGCGTGGCAGGATCCGCGCCCATGTCCGCCGACGAAGCCCGCACCCTCATGTCCGCCCCGGGGAACGACCACCTCACGTGGAACACCCCGCTCTCCGAAGAGCACGCCGCCCGTCTGATCGCCGCCTGCGCACCCGCTCCGGGGGCGCGGATCGCGGATTTCGGCAGTGGATGGGGCGAGTTGCTGATGCGCCTCGTGGAGGCGGCACCCGGGAGCACCGGGGACGGCGTCGAGACCGACCCGGAGGCGGTGGCACGCGGACGGCGTCTGGCCGGGGAGCGGGGGCTCACCGGCCGGGTGCGCTTCCACGAGGTGCCCGCGGCCGAGTACCCGGGGGCCGGATACGACCTGGCCGTCTCCATCGGCTCCGCGCACGCCTGGCCCGGCGGCACCCCCGAGGCACTCGAGGCGCTGCGGGCCGCGGTGCGCCCCGGCGGGCGGATCCTCCTCGGGGACGGGTTCTGGGAGCGTGAGCCCTCGGCGGCAGCCCTGGAGGGGCTCGGCGCCGAGCCGGGCGACTTCGGCACACTCCTCGGTCTGGTCCGGCGGGCGGAGGCCGCCGGCCTGCGGGCGCTCCAGGTCACCGTCGCCGATCAGCGCGAATGGGACCTCTTCGAATCCGCCGCCAACATCGGCCGGGGCGAGCGCTGGGCACTGGCCCACCCCGGCCATCCGCTGCAGGCCGACGTGACGGCGGCCGTCGACGCCCGCCGCACCGGCTACTACGGGGGATACCGTGGAACGCTGGGTCTCGCGTACCTCGTGCTCAGCGCCTGACATTCGTACATGTGGACGACATGTACGCGCAGCCCGCCCCAGTGCGGGACGGGCCCGCTCCGTACGGCACAATTCGCAATAATCACAAGTGAGTTGGTTGTACCGGGGCGGGAAAGGGCGGAGCTCTCCGTGGCGTTGGACGAGGCGAGAACGAGCAGCACGCACGGCGGTGGCTGTACGTGCGGCGACTGCCCGCACGGAGCACGCGAAGGACATCGGCGCGCGGTGGCGGCCTTCCTCGTGAAACGGGACGAACTGGCGGCCGGCAAGGGCCTGCCCGCCGGGGTCGCCCAGTCCGCGTCGGCGTCCCGGCAGTGGGTGTCGGACGAGCTGACCGAGTCGGCCCGCGCCGTCGCCGAACGCAGCCGCGAGGCCGGCGACGTCTGGCTCCACGTGGTCTGGCGGCGCACCCTCGCCCTCGTCTGGGGCGGCGTCGCCCTGCTGATCATCGGCGAGGCCGTCACCGCCATCGGCGCCGGCTGGTCCACCGCACGCACCGCCGGCCTGATCGCCGGCCTCGTCACCGCGGGCCTGCTGACCGGTGCCGCACGCCTCCACCGGGCCCGCGGCGGTCTCCTCGCCCCCCTGATCGGCGAGGACAACCGGCTCTCCACCTCGCGCACCGTCGCCGCCTCCTGGGTGCTGCTCGCGGTCTTCGCCGTCCTCGTCCTCGCCCTCCAACTGGCCGGCGCCTCCGACCACGCCGACCGGGACGAGCTGATCGAGGGCCTGGACCTGGTCCGTTCGGCCGGCGTGCTGACCGTGCTCGCGCTGGTGTGCGCCGTCGCCGTTCTCGTACGCCGGGTGGTGACCGTGCGCGTCCTGGGACAGCGGCTGCAGAAGCTGCGCGCCGACCGGCCGCGGGCCGCCGACCTGCTCACCGACGACTCCGGGCGCGGCAGCTTCACCGATGTGCAGTACGTGCTCGTCAGCGCCGTCGCCGTGCTGTTCGCCGCCGTCCGCCTCGCCCGCCGCCCCGAGCAGCTGCCCGACCTCCCGTGGGGCCTGGCCATCCTGGTGGCCGTCTCCGCCGCGACGTACTTCTCCGGGAAGTACGCGGAGGGCGGCCGTCCGGTCATCCTGTCGGTCGTGCGGGCCCGGGAGGCCGGGGACCTGGACGCCCCGATCCGCACCGGCGACGACATCGAGATCCGCGGCGCCGGCTTCGTACCGCCCGGCGCGGGCAGCCCGGACCGGCTGGCGCGGGTGGTCGTCCGGATCGGCCGGGTGCATGTCCACGTGCCCCTGATCCCGGTCGCCGGAGGCTTCGCCAACCCGGCCGACACGGTGCTGACGGTGCCCGTACCGGTCGAGGTCGAACCGGGCATCGTGGACGTCCAGGTCATCACGGCGGCGGGTGTGGAGACCAACCCCTGCTCGATCGACGTCACGGACTGAATCCACCGGACCGCGCACCTGGTGAGCCGCGCCCGTACGGCGTACGTATGGTCTGTTCGAAGGGCCAACGGAAGGCGGGGCAGTGATGCACGGGTACGGCGGCGGTTCCTACGGACTGAACGAGCCGAGAAGTATGCGGGACCGGGCGCGGCAGTACGCGCTGCTGCCCCTGCGGATCTTCCTCGGCGTCACCTTCGTCTACGCGGGGCTCGACAAGCTGACCGACAGCGCGTTCATGTCGGCGGGCGGAGCCGGGTCCATCGGCGAGATGATGAACGCCGTACGGGACACCTCGGCGATCCCGGGCCTCGTCGACCTCGCGCTGAAGAGCCCCGAGGGCTTCGGATACGCCATCGCGTTCGGCGAGCTCGCCGTCGGTCTGGGCACCCTCCTCGGGTTGTGGGCACGGCTCGCGGCCCTCGGCGGTGCGCTGATCTCGCTGAGCCTGTGGCTGACCGTGAGCTGGCAGACCGAGCCGTACTACTACGGCAACGACCTGATCTACCTCATGGCCTGGCTGCCGCTGCTGCTCGCGGGCGCCGCCGAATTCTCCGCCGACGCCCTCCTCGCGTCACGGCGGCGGCGCAGCCGGTAGCTCAGCCACGTCACCGCGGCCGAGAGCCCGAGCCCTCCGAGGAACACCGGGGCGGCGAACGTCCACGGAACGTCCCAGGCGCCCGCGGCGTCCGCCGCGTAACCGCCGGCCAGGGCGAGCATCGTCAGGCCCGCCACCGCGCGGCCGGGCCGGATCTCATGGCGCAGCACGGGTGACCTCCACCTGTCCGATACCGACTTCCATGCGCAGCTCGACCGTGCCGGCCGGTTCGCTGCCCTTCTCGGGTCCGATCGTCCTCCGCGTCCGCCGGTCGGGGGCGACGTCCACGTCCTCGCGGGTCTCGGAGGGCAGCTGGACGTCGCCCAGCCCCACCTGGGCGTACAGCTTCACGGTCACCCCGCGCGGTACGACGACACGGGCGCGCCCCACCCCGACCCCCAGGCCGGTGCGCAGCGTGTCGCCCTCCGGGACGATCACCCCGGAGAGATCGAGCTCCGCGGCCCCGGTGCCCAGCTCGTACCGCGGCTGTACCGCAGCCACCGAGGCCGGACGCCAGTCCTCGCGCACCCAGTCGGTGCCGATGTCCTTCGGTACGGCCGAGGCACCCGCCAGCAGTCCCGCCGTGATCACCGCCAGCACGATCGTGCCGAAACCCGTCCGGCCGAGGACGGAGGCGATCAGCAGGCCGAGGCCGAACACGGCGAGCGCCGCGGCGAGCCCGAGCTGCAGGCTCGTCCCCAGCGGCTGCCGGTCCCAGCTCAGCCCCGTACCCAGGCCGCCCGCGACCAGCGCGAGCAGGAAGACGACACCGCCGATCGAGCGTGGCCCCCGGGTCCCCGGCGCACGGTGGGGCGCGCGGTACGGGGAGTCCGGGGCCGCCCCGCGGCTGCCCTTCGCCGCCGCGTCGGGCGCCGCGTCCGCGGGTCCCCACAGATAGCCGGGCCCCACCGGGCCCGTCGTGCCGTCCTTGACGATCGGATCCCGCCACCAGGACGGGCTGCCCGGCGTCGGCGGCGCCTTCACCTCGGGCGGCGCTCCGTGGCCCGCCGCGTGCGCGGCACTTCCCGGTGCCTGCGCCGCCGCGCCCGGTGGGTCCTCGGGGGCCGTCCTGCGGTGCTGCGTCCACACGGAGAAGCCGATGACGGCCAGCGACAGCATCGCGGCGAAGGCCAGCATCCCGCCGTTGTGCAGCATCGACAGGAGCAGCCCGCAGCCCACCAGCGCCAGCAGCAGCGCCACCAGGGAAGCACCCTCGACCCGGCCCGACAGCAGCCGTCGTGCCTCGTTCTCCTCCTCGCCCTCCAGGGGGAGGAGGAGCCAGGCGAAACCGTAGAAGATCAGGCCGATGCCACCGGTCACCGACAGGACGCCCAGCACGATCCGGAAGATCACCGGGTCCACGTCGCAGTACCGGCCGAGTCCGCCGCACACCCCGGCCACCACCTTCTGCCGCGGGCTGCGCTCCAGCTGCGGTTTCGGCCCGGAGGGCGGCGAGACGCCGGACGCGGTGTCCTGGGGAACGGTCATGGCTCCATGGTGACGGCCCGTACGGCCCCGCGGGACCCGCGACGACCCTGGCCGATCCCTGATATTGCCCCCGGCACCCCGTGAGGGGCCGCCCGCGGACCCGGATCCGCCGCCCGTCCACGCCCGCGCACGGAACAGCGGCTTCTCAGGGTCGGTTCCGGGGCCGACCCTGATGCCACGACCGGCCGGGACATGTGACGATCGGTGCATGCCAGCCGCCACGACCCGAGCCCCGGGCCCCCACGCACCGGACCTGGAGGAGCCGACGCTGCGCAAGCTGTACCGCAGCGCCGACGGACGGCTGCTCGGCGGCGTCGCCCGCGGGCTCGCCGGTCACCTGGGACTGCCCGTCGCCTGGGTGCGCTTCGTCTTCCTCGGGCTGTTCTTCGCGGACGGTCTCGGAGCCCTCCTCTACGCCGTGTTCTGGATCGTCGTCCCGCTCGGAGTGGGCGGGGTGGAGACCACGCGGTCCGTCTTCGAGACGTCCGTCTTCGAGACCGCCCCGGACGGCCGGCGCAGGCTCCGCAAGCCCGACAAGGGCCAGGTGTTCGCCCTGGTCGCGCTGCTCGTCGGCGCTGTGGTCTTCGTCGGGAACGTCGACATGGGCAGCGAGGCCGACCGCTACATCTGGCCGACCCTGCTGATCGGAGCGGGCTCCGTCCTGGTCTGGCGCCAGGCGGACAACGCGCGCCGGGCCCGCTGGATCGAGGTGGGCCGCCGCCGACGGGTGCTCCAGCTGGCCCGCGGCCTGGCCGGCGTCGCCCTCGTCGGACTCGGCCTGGCCGTCTTCATGGTGGTCCGCGGCTCGGCGGCCCAGCTCGGCAACGTACTGACCGCCGCCATCGCCGTGCTCACCGGCATCGCGCTGCTGGCGGGCCCCTACCTGGTGCGGATGACGCAGGACCTCTCCGAGGAGCGGCTGATGCGCATCCGGGCCCAGGAGCGTGCCGAGGTCGCGGCCCACGTCCACGACTCCGTCCTGCACACCCTCACCCTGATCCAGCGCAGCGCCGACGACGGCGGCGAGGTCCGCAGGCTCGCCCGTGCCCAGGAGCGCGAGCTGCGCAACTGGCTGTACAACCCGGAGGGCACCGGCAAGGACGAGGACGACGAGCCCACGAGCCTCGCCGAGGCGGTCAAGCGGGCCGCCGCCGAGGTCGAGGACAAGCACGGCGTACCGCTGGAGGTCGTCGTCGTCGGCGACTGCCCCCTCGACGAGAAGCTGGCCGCCCAGATGCAGGCCGCCCGCGAAGCGATGGTCAACGCCGCCAAGTACGGTGGCGAGGGCGGCGCCGTCCAGGTCTTCGCGGAGGTCGAGGGCCGCACGGTCTTCGTCTCCGTACGGGACCGGGGGCCGGGTTTCGACCTGGACGCCGTACCGGACGACAGGATGGGCGTACGAGAATCAATCATCGGCCGGATGCAGCGCAACGGCGGTACGGCGCGACTGCGTTCGGTGCCCGGCGGGGGCACGGAAGTCGAGCTGGAGATGGAGAGGGCGAGCCAATGACCGAGAACACCGAAGCCACCGGGGGCCCGGAGCGACGGGTACGGGTCGTGCTCGTCGACGACCACCGGATGTTCCGCACCGGCGTCCAGGCCGAGATCGGCCGCACCGAGGAGACCGGGGTCGAGGTCGTCGGCGAGGCCGCCGACGTCGACCAGGCGGTCACCGTGATCACGGCGACCCGCCCCGAGGTGGTCCTCCTCGACGTCCACCTCCCCGGCGGCGGCGGCGTCGAGGTGCTGCGGCGCTGCGCCCCGATGATGGGTCAGGTGGAGAACCCGGTGCGCTTCCTGGCGCTGTCCGTCTCGGACGCCGCGGAGGACGTCATCGGAGTCATCCGGGGCGGCGCCCGCGGGTACGTCACCAAGACCATCACCGGTACCGACCTGATCGACTCCGTCTTCCGGGTCCAGGACGGCGACGCGGTGTTCTCGCCGCGACTGGCGGGCTTCGTCCTCGACGCCTTCGCCTCGACGGACGCGCCGCCGGCCGACGAGGACCTGGACCGGCTGACGCAGCGCGAGCGCGAGGTGCTGCGGCTCATCGCCCGGGGTTACGCCTACAAGGAGATCGCCAAGCAGCTGTTCATCTCGGTGAAGACCGTCGAGTCGCACGTCTCGGCGGTGCTGCGCAAGCTCCAGCTCTCCAACCGGCACGAGCTGACCCGGTGGGCGACGGCGCGACGGCTGGTCTGAGCCCGCCGGGCCGCGGAGGCGGGGCCGGCGTCGGCAGGGGCCGCGTCGGCGCACGGCCGGGTCCACCCCGTCTCCGGGCCCGCCACCGGCCTCGGGGCCGGCCCGGGGCGGTCGGGGTCGGGTCCGGACCGGCTGCCGGTTTTTCAGGGGGTTTCCTGGGGGGCGTCCCGGTCCGCGTCCTGGACGAGTGAGATGTTGATCTTCTCGCCGACCCTGCGGTACCCGACGCCCGCGTAGATCCGCTCGACCTCCGGGCTGCCCGGCTCCAGCCAGACGGTGTGGCAGCCGCGTCCGAACGCCGTGGTGGTCAGCCAGGCGGACAGCGCGGCACCGACACCACGGCGGCGGAAGGATTCTGCGACCGCGAGGCCGGCCAGTTCGCTGATGCCGTCGACCGGCACCGAGCAGCCGCCCGCTCCGGCGGGTTCGGAGCCGAACACGGCGAGCGCCGCGACGCCTCCGCCTGCCACGGCCCCGCGCAGCCAGGCGATCTCGCCGTCGTCGGGGCCCCCTTCACCGCCGAACCCCGTGTGCTGGACGGCCGCGGCGGCGGTGAACTCCGCGTCGGTCACGGGCTCGGCGATCCGGAGCCCGTCCACCGGCTTCGGTGGGAGGAGCCCGTCCGTGGTGCAGGCGAGCACCGGGGCATGGCTCTCCACGGTGAAGCCGGCGGCCAGCAGGGCCGGTCCGACGGCGGGCGCCCAGGACGGCAGGTACTCCAGGCGGGGCAGCCGGCCCCGCTCGCGGAACGCCGCGACGAGGTCGGCGACCTCCTGCGCGCTCGGTTCCGCCCCCCGGTCCGGGATGGCGTAGTTGGCGAACTTCAGCTCCCAGTCCGGGTTGTGGCGCACCGTGAAGGGGCCGATCCGGTAGTGGTCGGGGGAGCGGAGGGTGAGCGCACGCGCGTAGTTCTGGACATCGGCGTCCAAGGGCACGGGGAGCCTTCTCTCTCGCGGGATCCGGTCGGCGCCGGCCGGTCGGCGCGGAGCCTATGCCACCCGGGCCGCACCCGCGAAAGGCATTTCGCTGATCGGCGCCACGCGCACCGGTGCGCCCGGACGCGGGGCGTGGATCATCTGGCCGCCTCCGATGTAGAGCCCGACGTGGGTGATCCCGGAGTAGAAGAACACCAGGTCCCCCGGAGCCAGTTCGGAGCGCGACACCCGATGGCCCGTGTTGATCTGGGTGTACGTGGTGCGGGGCAGCGAGACGCCCGCGGCCTTCCAGGCGGCCTGGGTGAGGCCGGAGCAGTCGAAGGACGCGGGGCCGGTGGCGCCCCAGACGTACGGCTTGCCGAGTGCCCCGTACGCGAAGGCGACGGCCTGTGCCGCACGGGGGTTGGGGGCGGCGACGGAACCGCGCGGGGTGTGGCGGTCGGCCCGCACGGCCGGGCCGCCGTGCCCGGCGTCCGCGGAGCGCTCGTAGTCGGCGCGCTGGGCGGCGGTCAGGGTGGCCAGGAGCCTCTGGGCGTCGGCGAGCCTGGTGCGGACCGCTACCTTGTGCTTCTTGAGATCGGCCTGGCGGGACGCCAGGACCGCGAGCTCGTCCTCGGCCCGGGCGCGCAGCTGGGCCACCTCGCCGATCTGCCGGCGTACGCCCTGGAGGGCACCGGCCTGGCGGTCGCCGGCCCGGTCCAGGTACGAGGCCCGCTCCAGGTACTCGTCGGGGTCGGAGGAGAGGGCCAGCCGGACGGCGGGGTCGATGCCGCCGCTGCGGTACTCCGCCGCGGCGAACGAACCGAGCGCGTTGCGTGCGGCGTTGAGGCGGTCGGTCCTGCGTGCGGCCTCGTCGCGCAGCGCGTCGAGGGACCTGGCCGAGGCGGCGGCCTTCTCCTTCGCGCCGTTGTACTTCTCGGTGGCGACCTCGGCGTCGTGGTACAGCCGGTCCACCTTCGCCCTGACCTGGGCCGGGGAGAGCTGGGGATCGGCCTGGGCGGCGCCCTCCAGGGCGGTCGCCGCCGCCCCTGCGAACGCCAGAGTGGCTGCGGTGCGGGCAGCAGGGCCGGTGAAGAAGCGCTGCTTGGGCTTGCGGTGAGCGGCTTTGCGATGGGCGGCCACGAGGGCGTGGGTCCTTCCGTTCGACTGCCCGTCGGGGAAGTGCCGGCGGGCCCGCCAGGAGATCCGTCGGCGGGCCACCAAAGGGGGAGTGGGTCCACCGCCGGATCTCCTGGCGGGGCGACCGGGGTGCCGCCCTGTACGGGGGCGGCGGTGAAGAACCGGTCACCTGGGATGGACGCTAAGCCCGAGGCATGGGGAAGAGGCGTAATGACGACTATTGACTCAATCTGACGTTTCGATCTCTTCGAATGACCGGAAAAATCAACCGGAGTCCGGCAATTCGTGCCAGGTGCGAGCGAACTCGTAAGGAAGTCCTACCTGGCCGAAGAGTGGTGATATGCCCGCGGCTAGGCTGCGGCCATGGACGTACTCATCAATGTCTTCGTGGCCCTGCACATCATCGGTATCGCCTCCCTGCTGGGCGGCTTCCTGACCCAGATGAAGGCCATGGGGGCGGGCACGGCCCGCTTCGTGCCCGCCATGCTGCACGGGGCGCTGACCATGCTGGTCACGGGGATCGCCCTCGTCGGGCTCAACCAGGCCGACGACCAGACGGTGAACAACGTCAAGATCGGCATCAAGCTGGTGATCCTGATCGTGATCCTGGCGCTCGTCTACGTGAGGCGGGACGAGGAGCGGGTGGGGAAGGGCGAGTTCGCCGCCGTCGGCGGGCTGACGGTCGCCAACATCTTCATCGCCACGCTCTGGACCTGAGTGGGCCCGTCCGGCGCGGTCCGCTTCCCTGAGCGGACCGGCCCCCGGTCCAGGGGCCGGTCCGTGCTTCGCGGGCGGGGCCGCCCGGTGTGCGCGGCGAGCGGGGCGGGCGTACGAGCCGTTCGGGCCCGTACGCCCGCCCCCGTAACGCCCGCCCTGCGTGCGCCCCCCGTATGCCCGCCGTGCGCCCGTCCGCCGTTACGCCGGGCGCACGCTGCCGTAGATCGGCATGGAGTAGATCGACTCCTCGCGGACGTTCGCGCCCGGCTTCGGTGCGTGGATCATCATGCCGTCGCCCTTGTAGATGCCGACGTGGCTGATGTCGTCGTAGAAGAAGACCAGGTCGCCCGGCTGCAGATCCGCCGTGGCCACCCGGGTGCCGACCTTCACCTGGTCCCAGGTCGTGCGGGGCAGGTCGACGCCCGCCGCCTTCCAGGCGGCCTGGGTCAGGCCGGAGCAGTCGTACGAGGACGGGCCCGTCGCCCCCCAGACGTACGGCTTGCCGATCTGGGCCCGGGCGAAGGACAGGACCTTGTCGGCCTTGGACGCGTAGCCGCTGTCGGATCCGGTGCCGCTGCCCGTCCCCGTGCCGGAGTCCGCCTCCCCCGCGGAGGCTTCCTCCTCCGCCGCCCGGTCTGCCTCCGCCTTCGCCTTCGCGGCGGCGGCCTGCTGGCGGGCGAGCTCCTCCGCCTTGCGCTCGGCCTCCGCCTCCTTCTTGCGCTCCAGCTCCGCGAGGCGTGCCTTCTCCTCGGCGGTCAGCTTCGACAGCAGGGTGCGGGCCTCGGCCAGCTTGTTCTGCACCTGCTGCTTGCTGCTGCGCAGCGTGGCCTGCGACTCGGTCAGCGTCTCCAGGCTCTTCGTCGCCTCGACCCGCTTGGCCGCCGCCTCGTTCTGCTGCGTGCGGAAGTCGCCGACCGCCTTCTGCTGCTGGGCGGTCATCCGCGCCATCAGCTGGTCCTGGTCGAAGTACGCCTGCGGGTCGTCCGCGAGGAAGAACGTCGCCGTCGGGGCGATCGCACCGCCGCGGTACTGGGCGGCCGCGTAGTGGCCCAGCTCCCGGCGCGTCTCGTTGAGCTTGTCGGCCCGCTTCGCCGCGGCCTCCAGGAGGCTGTCGACCCTGGAGCGCTGCTGCGCGGACGCGGTCTTCGCCTTGTTGTACTGCTGCGTCGCGGTGCCCGCCTGGCGATACAGGTCGTCGACCTTCTTCTGTACTTCCTCGACGCTGGGTTTCGGCTCCGTCGGAGCGGCCGTCGCGCTCTGCGTCGAGAGCAGGGTGACGGAGGCCAGCGCCGCCGTCGTGAAGCCGACGGCGGGGGTGGTGCTGCGCACCCGCGTGCGCGGCTTGCGATGCGATGCCAAGACCGGCATCTCCTTCCGTGGACCGCCTACCGGGTTAGCTGTCGGGTTCGGGCGGAACGGAAGGCTGCCCTACGGTCCTGGGGGCGGACCGATTCACCCCGGTGCTGCGTGTGGGTCCCCGGTTCCGGCCCCCGCGAGGGCGGCACGGATTCGGCGGGGGCGCCCGTGTGGCGTAGGTCGCCTCAAAGGGGTACGGGTCACCCGTCGGAGCACGCTAACCAACCCGTGGTGTCCCTGTGAAGGTTGATGTTCGATATGCCCGATACATTTCTGTGACCTTCGCACACCGGCTGTCCGCGGGGCGGTTCCGGGCCCGGAATTCCTACGCACCGTGGGCGGACGGTCTCCGTACGCTTACGGATCCGGCCCTCGTGCCGAATGCGGCCCCGGGGTGTCGGTGCGGCGGCCTAGACTCGTCAAGCGATGAGCAGCCTCTTTGACGACAGTTTCCTGACCGGCCTCCAGCAGGCGGACGAAGGCCCCCCGCCGCCCCCCGAGGGCCAGGCGCCCGAAGCGGTGCCGGAGGGCCTCTTCGAGGACGTCTTCGACACGCCTCCGCCGCCGCGCGACGCGTACTACCGCGACGGCGCCCCGCGCCCCGTCGTCGACTCCGCCGCGCTGCTCGACGGGCTGAACACCGAGCAGCGTGCCGCCGTCGTGCACGCCGGATCCCCGCTGCTCATCGTGGCCGGGGCGGGCTCGGGCAAGACCCGGGTGCTGACGCACCGGATCGCCCACCTGCTGGCCGAGCGCGGGGTGCACCCGGGGCAGATCCTGGCGATCACCTTCACCAACAAGGCCGCCGGTGAGATGAAGGAGCGCGTCGAGCAGCTCGTCGGGCCGCGCGCCAACGCCATGTGGGTCATGACGTTCCACAGCGCCTGCGTGCGGATCCTGCGCCGCGAGTCGAAGCTTCTCGGCTTCACCTCGTCGTTCTCGATCTACGACGCCGCCGATTCCAAGCGCCTGATGGCGCTGGTCTGCCGCGATCTGGACCTCGACCCCAAGCGCTACCCGCCGAAGTCGTTCACGGCGAAGGTCTCGAACCTGAAGAACGAGCTGATCGACGAGGAGACCTTCGCCGGTCAGGCCGCCGACGGCTTCGAGAAGACGCTGGCCCAGGCCTACGCGCTCTACCAGGCGCGGCTGCGCGAGGCCAACGCCCTGGACTTCGACGACATCATCATGACGACGGTCCACCTGCTCCAGGCGTTCCCCGACGTCGCCGAGCACTACCGCCGCCGCTTCCGGCACGTCATGGTCGACGAGTACCAGGACACCAACCACGCGCAGTACACCCTGGTGCGTGAGCTGGTGGGCCCGGCCGGCGAGGCCGACGCCCCGGGCGAGCTGTGCGTCGTGGGCGACGCGGACCAGTCGATCTACGCCTTCCGCGGCGCGACCATCCGCAACATCCTCCAGTTCGAGGAGGACTACCCGGACGCGAAGACGATCATGCTGGAGCAGAACTACCGCTCCACGCAGACCATCCTGTCCGCGGCCAACGCCGTCATCGAGCGCAACGAGAGCCGCCGCCCCAAGAACCTCTGGACGAACGCGGGCGCCGGCACCCGGATCACCGGCTACGTCGCCGACACCGAGCACGACGAGGCGCAGTTCGTCGCCGACGAGATCGACCGGCTGACGGACACCGGGGACGTGAAGGCGGGCGACGTCGCCGTCTTCTACCGCACGAACGCCCAGTCCCGTGTCTTCGAAGAGATCTTCATCCGTGTCGGGCTGCCCTACAAGGTCGTCGGGGGAGTGCGCTTCTACGAGCGCAAGGAGGTCAGGGACGTCCTGGCCTACCTCCGGGTCCTCTCCAACCCCGAGGACACCGTCCCGCTGCGCCGCATCCTCAACGTGCCCAAGCGGGGCATCGGCGACCGCGCCGAGGCGATGATCGACGCGCTGTCGCTGCGCGAGAAGATCTCCTTCCCGCAGGCGCTGCGCCGCGTCGACGAGGCGTACGGCATGGCGGCCCGGTCGGCGAACGCCGTGAAGCGGTTCAACACGCTCATGGAGGAGCTCCGCACGATCGTGGAGTCGGGGGCGGGGCCGGCGGTCGTGGTGGAGGCCGTCATGGAGCGGACCGGCTACCTCGCCGAACTCCAGGCGTCCACCGACCCGCAGGACGAGACCCGCATCGAGAACCTCCAGGAGCTCGCCTCCGTCGCCCTCGAGTTCGAGCAGGAGCGGGCGGAGGACGAGGGCGCGGGCACGCTCGCCGAGTTCCTGGAGAAGGTCGCGCTCGTCGCCGACGCCGACCAGATCCCCGACGAGGACGAGGACGGCTCCGGTGTCGTCACGCTGATGACGCTGCACACCGCCAAGGGCCTCGAATTCCCCGTGGTGTTCCTGACCGGCATGGAGGACGGTGTCTTCCCGCACATGCGCGCGCTGGGTCAGGTGAAGGAGCTGGAGGAGGAGCGCCGGCTCGCTTATGTCGGCATCACGAGGGCCCGTGAGCGGCTGTACCTGACCCGGGCCTCCATGCGCAGCGCCTGGGGACAGCCTTCGTACAACCCGCCGTCGCGGTTCCTGGAGGAGATCCCGGACCAGCACCTGGAGTGGAAGCGCAAGGGCCCGATGGCGGCTCCGGCGGGACCGACGTCGGGGATCACCTCGTCGCTGTCCTCGTCGCGCTCCAAGGCGGGGCCCTCGGGCTTCGCGACCCGGCGCTCCGCGGACAAGCCGGTGGTCACGCTGGTGGCGGGGGACCGCGTCACGCACGACCAGTTCGGTCTGGGCACGGTGACGGCCGTCGAGGGGTTCGGGGACCAGGCGAAGGCCACGGTCGACTTCGGCGACGAGCGCCCGAAGAAGCTGCTGCTGCGGTACGCACCGGTCGAGAAGCTCTAGGAGCCGGACCGGCGGAGGCGGCGGAGGGGCCCGGGTCCACGCCCGGGCCCCGGGGTCTCAGGTGGGACTGAGGCCGTGACTGCGGAGCCACGCCAGCGGGTCGATCGCCGCACCGCCGCCGGGCCGCACCTCGAAGTGCAGGTGCGGGCCGGTGGAGTTGCCCGAGTCCCCCGAGTACGCGATGACGTCACCGGCCTTGACCGGGCCGGAACGGATCTTCGCGGCGCTGAGGTGGCAGTACCAGGTCTCGGTGCCGTCGGCCGCGGTGACGATCACCATGTTCCCGTAGGCGCTGTTCAACTGGGTGCGGACGGTGCCGTCGGTCGCCGCCATCACGGGGGTGCCGAGCCCCACGGGGAAGTCGATGCCCGTGTGCGCGGACATCCAGTTCACTCCCGCCTGGCCGTAGTAGGCGCTGAGACCGTGCTGATTGACCGGCAGGGCGAACTTGGGGCGCGCCGCCTCGCGGCGTGCGGCCTCGTCCTCGCGCTTCTTCTTGTCCGCTGCCTGGCGCACCTTCAGGTCGATGCGCTCCTGGGTGCGGCTGGCGCGGTCGGCGAAGTTCTCGGCGTCGGCGCTGAGATTGGCGAGCTGGGTGTCGAGCTTGTTGTTGGCGACGGCCGGCTCGATCGTCTCGGCGGCCGCCACGGACGTGGAGTCGTCCTTCTGCTCCTCGGCACCGCCGACGCCGCTCACTGAGGCCGCGGCGATTCCCGCGACGCTCATGACGCAGGCGGAGGGAACGGCGACGGTGAGGAGCGCGGAGCGCTTCGCCGGGGTGCGGCGCCGGCCGCGGCTGCCGCCGCGGGGGGCGGAACGGCCCACGGGGTGCGCCGCCGGGGCGGGGCGGGGCGCGGTCACGTCGATGACGTCAGCGGTCTCGGTGACCGCGTCGTGGTGACCGGCCGGGGTGTACGCCTCGGCCGGGCTGTACGCGTCGGCGGGGTCGTGCTGGTCAGCCGGGCTGTAGGCGTCGGCCGGGTCGTAGGTGTCGGCCGGGTCGTACCGGTCGGCGGGGTCGTACGCAACGGAATCCGTGTGTGCCTCGGACTCCGCTTCCGGGGCCGTGGTCCCGGGGGTTGCGTCCGTGTGGTCCTGGCCGAACTCGGCGGTCCCGTACGGCTCGTAGGGAGCGGCCTGGTGTTCGTATGCGGGATACGACGTCTGTTCGGGTGCGTACGCAGCGGTCTCGGGCGTGCCGCCGGTGTTCCATGCGGTGGCGTCGTAGGTGCCCGTGTCGGCCGTTCCGTACCCGGAGGTCTCGAAGACCGGTGCCGTGTAGGTGCCCGTGGCGTAGGCCGTGCTGCTGAACGTCGAGGTGGGGAAGGCCCCGGTGTCGCCCGCCGCCCACTGGTCCGCCTGGCCCGTGTGGTCCCAGCCGGTGGTGTCCCACTGGCCCGTGGCGTCCGCCCCGGGGTGCGCCGCCTGCGCAGGGATCCCGGCCTCGGGCATCCAGGTGGCAGTGGTGTCGTACGTCTGCTGCGGGGCCTGCGCCGCGTAGGCGTCGTACGAGGCCTGCTGGTGCGCTCCGGTGTCCCACTGGCCGCCGTGCTGCGCGGTGTCGTACTGGCCCGTCGTCTGAGGGGCGCCGGTTGCGTGAGCGGTGTCGTAGCCGCCGTGGGTGTTGTCGTACGCGGTGGTGTAACCGCTGCCGTACGCCGTTTCGTGACTGCCGTCCTGATGGTCCGACAGGGACCCGAAGAGCGGATCGGTGTCGAAGCCTCCGGTGGACCGGCTGTCGTATCCGGCGTATCCGGCGTGGGGGTGCTGGTCGTTCACCAACTTCTCTCTCGCCTCGGCAGCAGGACCTGTTCTGGGTCCGGTGGGGGAATCCCAGGGGTGAGCAGTGGCCGCGACTGTACCCGGCGGTATGCGACGACGACAATCTTCAGCAGGTTTTACGGCCGCAGGAAACGGGCAATCGAACGCCTTTCGGCGAACTCCGGAAACATGCTTGGCCCTATGTTCGAAATTAGTTCTATTTCGTCGGTCCCCCTCAGGCCGCGGAAGCCGCTCCTGGGGTGCTGAGAGATGCCGAATCGTCCGATTCGAGTGCCTGGCGGATCGCGGATGCGACCGCGGGGTGCACGGTCAGCGCCAGATGGCCGATGCCGGTGACCCGCACATTCACCGTGTCGAGGTCGGGGTGGTCGATGCAGGCGGTCTCGACCGGAACCATCACCCGGTCTAGCTCGCTCCAGAAGCTGACGAACCGGGTCCGGCAGCCGGGGGCCGGACGGCGCAGTTCCTCGATCAGGTCCGAGCCGCTGCGCATCTGGCGGACGATGGGGTGCGCGCCCGCCACCGGGGCGACGGCGGTGCCGCTGTGCGGGGTGCCCAGGGTGACGAGCGTGCGCACCCGCCGGTCGCCGCCGAGCCGCTGTACGTAGTACCGCGCGATCAGACCGCCGAGGCTGTGCCCCACGATGTCGATCTCGCGGTGCCCCGTACGGGCGCAGATCTCCTCTACGTGCCGGCCCAGCAGCTCGGCCGCCGTGCGGATGTCGCAGGTCAGCGGGGAGTAGTTGAGGGACTCCAGATGGTGCCAGCCGTGCCGGGAGAGGGAACGGCGGAGCAGGACGAAGACGGAGCGGTTGTCGATGAAGCCGTGCAGCAGCACCACGGGCGGGCGGTCGTCGGCCGACGGCTGTTCGAGCCTCCCGGCCGACGGGGCGACGGTGCCGACGGCTTCGGCCGAACGGGTGAGGGGAGGAGTCGCCGCGGGCGACGCCCCGCCGTGGTCGCCGGACGGGTCATCGGTCCCGGGGTCGACGGCCGGGCTGGGCGCGACCGCGGGGGTCCTCCGCCGGGGTGTGAGGCCGGAGGGGTAGATGAGCACATGCCCGGCGAGGATCGCCAGCTCGAGGGCGGTGGCCCTCACCAGCGCCGATGACAGCCAGGCGGGGCGCAGACACGTCAGGCGCAGTAGTAGGGGTGGGAAGGACAGGACCTTCATGGCCGACCTCCTGCACTGGCACGCGGGGGAGGCGGCTCCCTGCCCCGTACGCCCTCACGGGGTGTCGCGGTGGAGGCGGGCTGCGGCCCTGCTCGGCCGGGGGTCGTACCACCGTGCCGTGCGGCTGACGGCGCGGTGGTACGACGACCTCGTAGCGGCTCCCCTCGCGACCGCCCCTGCACGGCCCGAGGGCCGCCTGACGCAGGGTGCGACGCTTGGCGAACATGTCCCACGTGTGATTTCCCCCTCCCCGCCCACCGCGAAACGGCGCCGTACGAGATGCTGTGGATAACGTTCGTTCACATCCCCGGCCCTTCAGGCACGGGAGACGCATCTGGAGGCAGTGATGGGTGTGACCGGTCCGATCCGTGTGGTGGTGGCCAAGCCGGGCCTCGACGGCCACGACCGCGGGGCGAAGGTGATCGCGCGGGCGCTGCGGGACGCGGGCATGGAAGTCATCTACACGGGGCTCCACCAGACTCCCGAACAGATCGTGGACACGGCGATCCAGGAGGACGCCGACGCGATCGGCCTGTCCATCCTCTCCGGTGCGCACAACACGCTCTTCGCGAAGGTCATCGCCCTCCTGAAGGAGCGCGAGGCGGAGGACATCAAGGTGTTCGGCGGCGGCATCATCCCCGAGGCGGACATCCCTCCGCTGAAGGAGCAGGGCGTCGCGGCGATCTTCACCCCCGGGGCCACGACGGCGTCGATCGTCGACTGGGTCAACACCCACGTCCGTCAGGGCGCGGAGGCCTGAGCCGGGCCCGGGGGATCTCCGGGCCGCTGCCACTCCACGGGGCCGCTGCCATTCCGCCGGGCCGCCTGCCGGATCGCGTGTCGGATCGTGCGTCGACCGGAGCGCCTGCGCTCCGGGCCCGGAGCGGCCCTGCACCGGCCGGGAGCGGCCCTGAGGGGGCCCATCGGGGTGCGGCCGTCGGGTCCCGTGCGGCCTGCCCGGAGCGCGTGCCCGTCGGCGGGAGCCCTCGACTGCCCGGGGCGAGTGCCTGGAGGCAGGAGCCCGGGCTGACAGGGGCCCGGATGTCGCCCGTGGGAGTCCGCCCCGGGCCGCCGGGGCCGGGTGCGGCAACTGCCGGTCGCCCGTCGCACGCACGGTGGGCCGCCGGCCAGCCGCCCGTCCCGATCCGTCCTGTCCGGCCCGTCAGACGGCGCCGGGCCCGCCGACGTCCGTGCCGTCCGGGGCGTCGGGTGTCAGCTCCGCGTCCATGGCCGCGCGCAGGCGCAGGGTGGAGACCAGGCGCTGGAACGCCTCCGACCAGTAACCGCCCGCGCCCGGTGAAGCGCCCTCCGGTTCGTCGGGAGTGGTGGTGAGCACCTCCAGCCGGCCCGCCTCCGCAGGGTCCAGGCACCGCTCGGCGAGGCCCATCACCCCGCTGAAGCTCCACGGGTAGCTCCCCGCGTCCCGGGCGATGTCCAGCGCGTCCACCACCGACCGGCCGAGCGGCCCGGCCCACGGGACGGTGCAGACGCCGAGCAGCTGGAAGGCCTCGGACAGACCGTGTGCCGCTACGAAGTCCGCCACCCACAGGGCCCGTTCGGCCGGGGGGAGAATGGCGAGGAGCTTCGACCGTTCCGCCAGGGACGCCGTCCCGGGGCCGTTCGCCGGCGGGGTCGAGGGGGCGCCGAGCAGGGCCCGCGCCCAGTCCGGATCCCGCTGTCGCACGGCCGCCCGACACCAGGCGGCGTGCAGCTCCGGCCCCCAGCCGTCGGCCACGGGCAGCGCGACGATCTCCTGAGCGGAGCGGCCCCCGAACCGCTCCCCCCAGACGGCCAGGGGGCCGGCCTCCACCAACTGGCTCAGCCACCACGACCTTTCACCGCGGCCGGAGGGAGGCACCGGCACCACACCGTCGCGCTGCATGGCGGCGTCGCACTCGTGCGGGGCCTCCACGGCGACGGACACGGCGGCACCCGTACGGTCAGGATTCACGCAGGACGTGGCTCGGTCCGCCATCCGCCGTGCGAGCGCCGATTCCGGCAGGGCCGACAGCAGTTCGGCGGCCGTGGCGCGGACATTACGGCTGCGGTCCGCCAGCGCCACCTCCAGGAACGACTCGTCGTCGCCGCGGAGGCCCGTCCGCAGTGAATCGAGGAACATCAGCCTGTCCTCGGCGCGCTCCGTGGACCAGGTGGTGGCGAGCAGTTCCCGCGCCGCGGCGGGATCCTCCGCCCGAACGGCGGCGAGGAGCGCGACCCGCTCCGCGAACAGGCCCTCCTCCCACAACCGGCGCACCGCCTCCGGGTCCTCGACGGCGGGCCGACGCGCATGCCCCGGTGAGGTCCGCAGCGCGAACCTCCACTCCGGATTCAGCCCGGCCAGCCAGAGCCCGCGCGGGCCGGCGAACTCCAGCACGGCCGGTCGCAGGTCCGTGCGCGCCCGCGCCGCGTCCAGCAGCGCCGGCAACAGGTCCGCCGGAGCACGGAATCCGCGCGCTCCGGCGGACGCCAGCCACTGCGGGATGAGCTCGGTGAGGTCGGGGGCGGTACCCCGCCGCCCGGCGGCCGCGGGTGCGGACCGGTCGGCGAGCAGCTGCGCGAGCCGGCGCCGGGCGGCTGCGGGAAGCGGTGGCCGGGGGTCCGCCGGGGCGGGTTCCGGCGCGGGCGCCCCGGACGCCGGGAGCAGTGCGGCACGACGCCGCACGGTGTGGAGCGCCGCCGCGTCCAGCAGGGCAGCCGGTCCGTCCGCGGCACCGGCGCCCCGCGGACCGGCCCGCAACGGGCGCCGGTCGGTTCCGAGCAGTGCCGAGGTGACGAGTTCTTCCCACGGGGTGTGCACGGGCGTGGCGGCCGTCGAGGTGGCGGTGGAAGACATCGGTACCTCCGGTTGTCCGGGAAGTCGTGGATCAGGAGATGGGGTCGCGTCAGACGAGCGCCACGGTCGTGCCCGCCCCCACGTCGTCCGCGGCCTCCGGGCACCAGGCGGCGAGCGGGTCGAAGCCGCGGTGCCCGCACTCGCCGAACACCGTCACAGGGCGGCCCCCGGAGAGCGCCACGAGCCTCCACAGGCCCGGTCGGGACACCGCGGAGGAGGCGAGCGGCAGGGCGGAACCGTTCGTCGCCCCGACCAGCTGCCAGCCGCCGCCGTCCCCCGACGGCACGGGCACGACCTCGCTGAGGGTGGCCGGCCACGAGTCCAGCCACGGATCGTCCAGCAGGGCACGCCCGTACGCGGCGGCGGCGTCGGCCGTCGTCCCGCCGGCCGGCGGTGCCGTGGCGGCGACGGGGGTGCCGAACCGCTCCCCCAGCTCGGCCCGCAGCCGGCCCCCGCCCGGATACGGCGTCACCTCGGCATCGATCGTCACGCCCACCGGCAGCGACAGGCCGGGCGAGCGGCCTGCGGCCCCGAACGACAACAGCAGCGCCGTGCGCCCCGACCGGCTTCCGTGCAGCCAGGTGCGGCGGGCGACGACCCTGCCGTCCGGTGTGTCGTACTGAGCGAGGACCATCCACCGGTCACGGACCGCGGGGCCCTCCGCGGGGAGCGTCAGCCCGACCCTCGTACGCACGGTCGCCGCCAGCGGGCCGGGCAGCCGGTCGAGCCCCAGCCACGCCGAGTCCAGCAGGTGCAGCAGCGCGCACTCCTCCAGGAGTCGCGTCGGCCAGCCCGGACCCGACGCCGGTATCGAGCCCAGCTCACGCACCCGCCCGGCGAGTCCCGGAGCCTGTGCGTCGACCATCCGGGCCGCGGTCTCCTCCCACTGGCCGTACCCGGGACGGCCGGCCGCCGCCAGCCCGCCGCGCAGCAGGTCGTCGAGACGCTGCTCCAGCTCCTGTGCACCCCCCGTGATCCGCGCGGCACGGCGGTCGGCCCGCTTCCTCGCCGCCTCCGGATCCGCCGGACCCGCAGGGGGGCGTCCGCCCGCCGGGGCCGCCGCGCGTCTGCGGCGGTCCTCCCACCACTCCTCGGCCCAGTCCGGCGCCCGCGCCTCGCCCGGCCGTAACGCGGCGTCGTCGGAGGCCCAGAGGAGCAGCAGCCCCAGCGCGTGCTTGCACGGGAACTTCCGGCTCGGGCAACTGCACGTGTACGCGGGCCCGTCCATGTCGATCGCCGTGCGGTACGGCGTGCTGCCGCTTCCCCGGCACAGCCCCCACAGCGTCCTCCCACCGCCGGGGCCCGCCGCCGACCACGAGCGCCCCGAGCCGAGTCTGCTGCCCGCCTTCCGTGATGCTTCGTCAGGAGCCATGGCCAGCACCTGGTCCACCGTCCAGCGCGCCACCGGGCCGGTGGCGGGCGAGGATTCTCCCCCGTGAGATAGCAGCATGGGTACGACGGTAGGACGCCCCTCTGACAATGCGCCCCGACCTGCGACTTCACCTGGCCCAGGACGTCCTGGGCAGCGCCGTGCGCACGTCCTCGGGGAGAGGAGCGTGCGGAGACCGGCCTACGGCGGGTGGAACGGCCGTGCGGCCGTCGCCCACCGGGCGGTCCACCCGGCCCGGGCCCACGGCCGGGGCCGATTGTCAGTGGCATGGTGCACGGTGGATCCACATCGGGTCGAACGATCTGGAGGGGGATCCATGACCGCGTCCGCATCCGTGCACACCGCAGCCGCCGACAGCGGCGGTGAGGTCCTGAGGCCGCATGCCGAGAACGTCTTCGCCGACGAGCTGAAGGCGCTCGCCGCAGCCGACGACCGTCCCAGGCCCGCCCGTTGGAAGCTGTCGCCCTGGGCCGTCGCCACCTACCTCCTCGGCGGTTCGCTCCCGGACGGCACGGTGATCACGCCGAAGTACGTGGGCCCGCGCCGTCTCGTCGAAGTGGCCGTGACCACGCTCGCCACCGACCGTGCCCTGCTCCTCCTCGGCATGCCGGGCACCGCCAAGACCTGGGTGTCCGAGCACCTCGCCGCAGCGGTCAGCGGAGACTCGACCCTGCTCGTCCAGGGCACCGCGGGCACACCCGAGGAAGCCGTCCGCTACGGGTGGAACTACGCGCAGTTGCTGGCCCACGGACCCAGCCGCGACGCGCTCGTGCCGAGCCCGGTCATGCGCGCCATGTCCGAGGGCATGACCGCCCGGGTCGAGGAGCTCACCCGCATCCCCGCCGATGTGCAGGACGCGCTCATCACCATCCTGTCGGAGAAGACGCTGCCCGTCCCCGAGCTGGGCCAGGAGGTCCAGGCCGTACGCGGCTTCAACCTCATCGCCACGGCGAACGACCGGGACCGCGGGGTCAACGAGCTCTCCAGCGCCCTGCGCCGCCGCTTCAACACCGTCGTCCTGCCACTGCCCGGGACCCCCGAGGCGGAGGTGGACATCGTGTCCCGGCGCGTCGGCCAGATAGGGCGTTCCCTCGACCTTCCGGCGGCCCCCGACGGCATGGCCGAGATCAGGCGCGTCGTCACGGTCTTCCGCGAACTGCGCGACGGCATCACGACGGACGGCCGTACCAAGCTCAAGTCGCCCTCCGGGACGCTGTCCACCGCCGAGGCCATCTCCGTCGTCACCAACGGCCTCGCGCTGGCCGCCCACTTCGGCGACGGCGTGCTGCGGTCCGGCGACGTCGCGGCCGGCATCCTCGGCGCTGTCGTCCGGGACCCCGCGGCGGACCGCGTGGTCTGGCAGGAGTACCTGGAGACCGTGGTCCGCGAGCGGGACGGCTGGAAGGGCTTCTACCGCGCCTGCCGCGAGGTCTCCGCATGACGGTCCGCACGACGGGTTCCGCCATGTCCGGCGGCCCGCTGCTGCTCGGAGTGCGCCACCACGGGCCGGGCTCGGCCCGTGCCGTCCTGGCCGCCCTGGATTCCGTACGGCCGCGCGCGGTGCTCGTCGAGGGCCCGCCCGAGGGCGACGCGCTCCTGCCGCTGGCCGCCGACGAGCGGATGCGGCCGCCCGTGGCGCTGCTGGCCCACGCCGTGAACGACCCGGCGCGCGCCGCGTTCTGGCCGCTGGCCGACTTCTCGCCCGAGTGGGTGGCGATCCGATGGGCGCTGGCGCACCGGGTTCCCGTGCGCTTCGTGGACCTGCCCGCCGCCCATTCCCTCGCCATGACGGAGCCGCCGGCCGGCCGGCCGGCGGACACGGTCCTCGATCCGATCGCCGTCCTCGCCGGGACGGCAGGCTACGACGACCCGGAGCGCTGGTGGGAGGACGTCGTCGAGCACCGTTCCACGGACGGTGCCCCGGCCGACCCGAGGGCTCCGTTCGCCGCCCTCGCCGAGGCGATGACGGCACTGCGCGAGGCGTACGGGGACGGAGGACAGCCACGGGACGCCGTCCGGGAGGCCCATATGCGCATCCAGCTGCGCACCGCCCGCAAGGAGTTCGGCGACGACATCGCCGTCGTCTGCGGTGCCTGGCACGTCCCCGCTCTCGCCACCAGGACGACCCTCGCCGCCGACCGGGCCCTCCTCAAGGGGATCCCCAAGGTGAAGACGGAGCTGACCTGGGTGCCCTGGACCCATCGCCGGCTCGCCCGGCACAGCGGATACGGCGCGGGGGTCGCCTCGCCCGGCTGGTACGGGCACCTCTTCGGCGCACCCGACCGGCCCGTCGAGCGCTGGATGACGAAGGTCGCGGGAATGCTGCGCGAGGAGGACAGACCCGTCTCCTCCGCCCACGTCATCGAAGCCGTCCGCCTCGCCGGGGCGCTGGCCGCCCTGCGGGACCGTCCGTTCCCCGGCCTCACCGAGGCCACCGACGCGGTCCGGGCCGTCATGTGCGAAGGGTCCGACGTGCCGCTCGCCCTCGTCCACGCCCGGCTCGTCGTCGGCGAGACCCTCGGCGAGGTACCGGACACCGCGCCCGCCGTACCCCTCCAGCGCGACCTGACCCGGCACCAGCGGACCCTGCGGCTCAAGCCGGAGGCGCAGGAGCGGGAGCTGGGCCTCGATCTGCGCAAGGACACCGACGCGGCCCGCAGCAGACTGCTGCACCAGCTGCGGCTCCTGGGCATCAGCTGGGGCGAACCCGTGGCCGGCCGGGGCAGTACGGGGACGTTCCGGGAGAGCTGGCGGCTGCGCTGGGAGCCGGAGCTGTCCGTACGGATCGCGGAAGCCGGCGTGTGGGGCACCACGGTGCTCTCCGCCGCGACCGCCAGGGCCGAGTCGGAGGCCGCCTCGGCGACCACGCTCGCCGACGTCACCGCGCTGGCCGAGCGCTGTCTGCCGGCCGGGCTGACCGAGGCGCTGTCCCTCGTCATGAGAGCCCTCGCCGACCGGGCGGCCCTCGACGCGGACGTAGGCCACCTCGCCGACGCCCTGCCCGCCCTGGCCCGCTCCCTGAGGTACGGCGACGTGCGGTCCACGGACACGACGGCCCTGGGTGAGGTCGCCGTCGGCCTCGCGGAGCGGATCTGTGTCGGCCTGCCGCCCGTCTGCACCGGCCTCGACGCGGACGGCGCGGTGGAACTGCAGCACCGGATCGAGGGGGTGCACACGGCGGTCGGGATGCTGGCCGCCGCCGTGCCCGCGGACGGGCTGCGGGAGCGCTGGGCCGGCGTCCTCGGCAAGCTGTCCGCCCGGGACGCGGTCGCGGGTGTGATCCGGGGCCGTGCCACGCGCCTCCTCCTGGACGACGGGCGGCTCGCCGAGGAGGAGGCGGCACGGCTGATGAGTCTGGCGCTCTCACCCGGCACACCACCGGCCGACGCCGCGGCCTGGATCGAGGGCTTCGTGGGCGGGGCGGCGGGCGGCGGCATGCTCCTCGTCCACGACGAGCGGATCCTCGGACTCGTCGACACCTGGCTGACCGGCGTACCGGCCGATCTGTTCACCGATGTGCTGCCGCTGCTCCGCCGTACGTTCTCAGCCTACGAACCAGGAGTACGGCGCACCCTGGGCGAGCTCGTCCGCCGCGGTCCGTCCGCCGCGGCGGCGCGCGGTGCGGACACGGCCGGCATGCCGGGCTTCGGCCCCGGCCTCGATGAGGAGCGGGCGGACGCGGTGCTCCCGGTGCTCCGGTTGCTGCTCGGGCTCGACGACGCGGCGACGGGCGGGGCGACCCGATGACGACGGATCGTGCGGATGCGAGCGAAGGGGAGAACACGATGACGACGCCCCCGGCCGCCGACGAGCGGCTCAGGCGCTGGCGCATGGTGCTCGGCGCGGACGCCGCAGAGAGCGCCGGGCACACACTCACCGGACGTGACGTCCCCATGGACGGCGCGCTGACCGCGCTGTACGGCGGCGGGAAGAAGCCGGGCGGCCGGGGCGGCGGCGACCGCTCCGCGGGACTCGGGTCGTCGGCCCCGTCCGTCGCCCGCTGGCTCGGCGACATCCGTACGTACTTCCCGAGCTCCGTCGTCCAGGTCATGCAGCGTGACGCGATCGACCGCCTCGGGCTGTCCGCCCTGCTGCTGGAGCCCGAGATGCTGGAAGCCGTGGAGCCCGACGTACATCTCGTCGGCACACTGATCTCGCTCAACAAGGCCATGCCGGAGACGACGAAGGAGACCGCACGGGCCGTCGTGCGCAAGGTCGTCGACGACCTGGAGAAGCGCCTGGCCAGCCGCACCAGGGCGACACTCACCGGAGCCCTGGACCGCTCGGCCCGTATCGGCGCACCGCGTCACCGGGACATCGACTGGGACCGCACCATCCGGGCCAACCTGAAGAACTACCTGCCCGAGCACGGCACGGTCGTCCCCGAGCGCCTCATCGGATACGGGCGCGCGAACCGGGCCGTGCGGAAGGACGTCATCCTCTGCATCGACCAGTCCGGGTCCATGGCGGCCTCCGTCGTCCACGCCTCGGTCTTCGGAGCGGTGCTCGCGTCCATGCGCACCCTGACGACCCGGCTCGTCGTCTTCGACACGGCCGTGGCCGACCTCACCGATCAGCTCGACGACCCGGTCGACGTGCTGTTCGGCACCAGGCTCGGCGGCGGTACGGACATCAACCGCGCGCTCGCCTACTGCCAGTCGAAGATCACCCGGCCCGCCGACACCGTCGTCGTGCTCATCAGCGATCTCTACGAGGGAGGCATCCGCGACGAGATGCTCAAGCGGGCCGCCGCGATGAAGGCATCCGGTGTGCAGTTCGTGACGCTGCTCGCCCTCTCCGACGAGGGCGCGCCCGCCTACGACCGGGAGCACGCGGCCGCGCTGGGGGCGCTCGGCGCACCGGCCTTCGCCTGCACGCCGGACCTCTTCCCGGAGGTCATGGCGGCCGCGATCGAGAAGCGGCCCCTGCCGATACCGGCCACCACCTGAGGAGGCCGCCGCCTACGGAGGCCACCACCTGCCGCCGGATCCGCCCGGACCCGCGCCGACCCCGTGCCGGCCCCACCCCGCGCCGACACGGCCGTCACCGGCCCAGCGCTGCCCCGCGGGCCACCGGTGCCGTACGAGCCGGCCCGCTCCCGCCGGGTCGCCACCGGTGTCACGCGGGCCGGCGCCGGTCGCGCACGAGCCGTCACCGATCCGGACGGGCAGACCGACGGTCCCGACCGGCCCGACACCGCTCCGACCGTCCGGCGGCCGCGACCCGGGGGGCACGCTTCCCGGCCCGGGAACCGCCCGGGCGCCCCGGCGAGCACTCCGTTTTGTCCCTCGCGCCCCGGTCACCAGCGCGGTCTGTGACTGTTATCACCGCGCAGGTGCTATCCGCAATTTAGGGTCCGGCCGAGCGCGGGGATAACCTGCCGGATGGACATGCCGCGTACTCGGACACCGTGTGCGCCTCCCTAGTGACTGCGCAGTCACGTTGCCCTCGCGGCACGCCCACGCAGAAAACGAACCGCGAGACCACTAAAAGGGACGGACGCGCGTGGACCTGTTCGAGTATCAGGCGAGGGACCTCTTCGCCAAGCACGGTGTACCGGTGCTGGCCGGTGAAGTCATTGACACGCCTGAGGCAGCCCGCGAGGCGACCGAGCGGCTGGGCGGCAAGTCCGTCGTCAAGGCGCAGGTGAAGGTCGGTGGCCGAGGCAAGGCCGGCGGCGTGAAGCTGGCGGCAGACCCGGATGAGGCGGTCGCTCGCGCGACCGACATCCTCGGCATGGACATCAAGGGCCACACGGTCCACAAGGTGATGATCGCCGAGCTGTCCCCGGAGATCGAGGCGGAGTACTACGTCTCGTACCTCCTCGACCGCACCAACCGCACCTTCCTCGCCATGGCGTCGGTGCAGGGCGGCATGGACATCGAGGAGGTCGCGGAGAAGACTCCCGAGGCCCTCGCGAAGGTCCCGGTCAACGCCGTCGACGGCGTGGACATCGAGAAGGCCCGCGAGATCGTGGCCCAGGCGAAGTTCCCGGCCGAGGTGGCCGAGGGTGTCGCCGAGGCCATGGTGACCCTGTGGGACACCTTCGTCGCCGAGGACGCGCTCCTCGTCGAGGTCAACCCGCTGGTGAAGACCAAGGACGGCCGCATCCTGGCGCTGGACGGAAAGGTGTCTCTCGACGAGAACGCCGACTTCCGCCAGCCCGGCCACGAGGCGCTCGAGGACAAGGCCGCGGCCAACCCCCTCGAGGCCGCCGCCAAGGCCAAGAACCTCAACTACGTCAAGCTCGAGGGCGAGGTCGGCATCATCGGTAACGGTGCCGGTCTGGTCATGTCGACCCTGGACGTCGTCGCGTACGCCGGTGAGAACCACGGCAACGTGAAGCCCGCCAACTTCCTCGACATCGGTGGCGGCGCCTCCGCAGAGGTCATGGCGAACGGCCTCGAGATCATTCTCGGCGACCCGGACGTCAAGTCCGTCTTCGTCAACGTCTTCGGTGGCATCACCGCGTGCGACGAGGTCGCCAACGGCATCGTCCAGGCGCTGGAGCTGCTCAAGACCAAGGGTGAAGCGGTCACCAAGCCGCTCGTCGTGCGCCTCGACGGCAACAACGCGGAGCTGGGTCGCAAGATCCTCTCCGACGCCAACCACCCGCTGGTGCAGCGCGTGGACACCATGGACGGCGCGGCCGACAAGGCCGCCGAGCTCGCCGCGGCTGCGAAGTAAGGAAGAGGGACTCAGACCACCATGGCTATCTTCCTCACCAAGGACAGCAAGGTCATCGTCCAGGGGATGACCGGCTCGACGGGCATGAAGCACACCAAGCTCATGCTCGCCGACGGCACCAACATCGTCGGCGGCGTGAACCCGCGCAAGGCCGGCACGACCGTCGACTTCGACGGCACCGAGGTACCGGTCTTCGGCTCCGTCGCCGAGGCGATGGAGAAGACCGGCGCGAACGTGTCCGTCCTCTTCGTGCCGCCGGCCTTCTCGAAGGCCGCCGTCATCGAGGCGATCGACGCAGAGATCCCCCTCGCCGTCGTGATCACCGAGGGCATCGCCGTCCACGACTCGGCCGCCTTCTGGGCGTATGCCGGCGCGAAGGGCAACAAGACCCGGATCATCGGCCCGAACTGCCCGGGTCTCATCACCCCCGGTCAGTCCAACGCGGGCATCATCCCGGGCGACATCACGAAGCCCGGCCGTATCGGTCTCGTGTCCAAGTCCGGCACGCTGACCTACCAGATGATGTACGAGCTCCGTGACATCGGCTTCTCGTCCGCCGTCGGCATCGGTGGCGACCCGGTCATCGGTACGACGCACATCGACGCCCTCGCGGCGTTCGAGGCCGACCCCGACACCGACCTCATCGTGATGATCGGCGAGATCGGCGGCGACGCCGAGGAGCGTGCGGCCGACTACATCGCGAAGAACGTGACGAAGCCGGTCGTCGGTTACGTCGCGGGCTTCACCGCGCCCGAGGGCAAGACCATGGGCCATGCCGGCGCCATCGTCTCCGGCTCCTCCGGCACGGCCGCCGCCAAGAAGGAGGCCCTCGAGGCCGCCGGCGTGAAGGTCGGCAAGACGCCGACCGAGACCGCCAAGCTGGCGCGCGAGATCCTCGGCGGCTGACCGCGCGCCGTGGCGGCCCGTCCGCCGCGGCACCGCGTCACCCGTGGCAACGGCGCGGGCCCGCACCCCTCATCCAGGGGGTGCGGGCCCGCGCCGTTGCCGTCATCGGTCAGGGGATCCGCGGCACCAGGCGTTCCGGACCGTGCGCGAGCTCGCCGCGCAGTGCCTTCTGCAGCTTCAGATCCTGCGGTGTGAGCCGCTGCGGGCCGCCCCGCGGGGGTACGCCGCCCACCCGTTCGGCGGGTGCCAGCGGCTGCTCGTACTGGGCGGGGGTCGTCTTCAGCGTGAACACCGTCGTACCGATCAGCACCGCGCAGAAGCAGATCGCCGCCCGCGTCCAGAGCTCGGCCCTGCGCTCGCTGCCCCGGCGGACCGCCCGGGCCGGGGGCCGGGCGGGCTCCTGGTCGACCGCGGACAGGGCCAGGGTGCCGAGCCGCTCGTGGAGCAGCGCGGACTGTTCACCGGGCGAGGTGGGACCGGCCAGCTCGGGGATCCGTTCGGCGAGCGCGGCCCGTGCGTTCATCAGCCGGTTCGCCGCGGCGGGGGTGCTCGCCTCGGTCTCCGCCGCCGTCTCCGGCAGGTCCAGCCCCACACCGTCGTAGAGCAGCAGGGTGCGACGGTACGAGGGCGGCAGCTCCAGCAGCGCGTCGAGGAGGGCACGGCGTCCCGGATCGTCCGGGCGCGTGTCGGGCCGGCGGTGTGCGCGGCGCAGCCGGTGCCAGGGGGACATCGCGTACTCGTGGGCGGCCGCCCGCACCCAGCCGGCCGGGTCGCGGTCCCTGGCGACCTCGGGCCAGCGGTGCCAGGCGAGCTGGAAGGCGTGCTCGAC
Source organism: Streptomyces clavifer (assembly GCF_036345975.1). Taxonomy (NCBI): domain Bacteria; kingdom Bacillati; phylum Actinomycetota; class Actinomycetes; order Kitasatosporales; family Streptomycetaceae; genus Streptomyces; species Streptomyces clavifer. The sequence goes on from NZ_CP107793.1 coordinate 4,612,953, forward strand.
GGCCTCCCGGGACAGCTGCCGGCGCCCGGTCAGCACATAGGTCTGACAGACGAGGGCGGGCGCGGTGTGTGTGTACAGAGCGTCGAACGCCTCCTCGGCCGTCGGGGCCCCCGGCCGAGGGGCGGCAGGGGCGGTCGCGCCCGGTGGCGGGGAGGTCGCTGCCGGTGCGGCGGGGGAGGGCCCGGCCGGTGCGGAGGCGGTGGTCCCGGTGCCCGAGGTGGCACCGGTGTCGGGCTCGTTCGGGGACATCGTGGCGCTCCCGGTGGCTTCGACGGAGGGGGGCGAGGCGTCCCGCACCGCGGCGCGGGACGCGTCGGCGCCGATCAGCCCGGCGTACGCCGTGCGCCGGCGTCCCCGTGGGCTGGTGCGCCCTGATTCCCAGGCGCGGACGGTGGCAGGCGTGACGCCCACGGCCGCCGCCACCTGCTCCTCACTCAGTGCTCTGGCCTCACGCAGCCTGCGGCGCTCCTCGGGGGAGGGCAGGGGGGCGGCGGCCGGACCGGTGGTTCTCCGTGTCATACCCGGCCCTCGGCGGCACCACAATGGGTGAAAAAGTACATAAACGTATATTGGGCGACACAGCGGCCGTTCGCCCGTTACACGAAATAAGCGCGTGTCGTTGGCAGCATGGCCGGGTGACCCAAGTGACCGAGCGCAGCCCGATGTTGCCGGCCGACCGGAGCAGGTCCGCCGTACTGGCCTCCGCGTTTGCACGCGGGGCGATCGCGGCGGGGCTCGGGCTGGGCTCGCTCGCCGTGCTGGTCGTGGTGCTGTGGATCATCTCCCCGTACCCCGACAGTGGCCCGGGCGGCGCCCTGCACGTCGCGGCCGGGCTCTGGCTCCTCGCGCACGGCGCCGAGCTCGTCAGGTCCGACACCCTCGGCGGACATCCGGCCCCCGTGGCGACCGTCCCGCTGCTGCTCGTCATCCTGCCGGTGTGGCTGGTGCACCGCGCCGCCCGGGATTCCGCGGAGAGCGACGAGGATCCGTCGGGGGAGCACTCGGCGATCGGTGCGTTCTGCGCGGTGAGCGCCGGATACCTGCTGGTGGCGATGGCTGCTGCCGCCTACGCGCAGGGCGGCTGGCTGCCGGCTGAGCGGACCTCGCTCGCCTTCCCGCTCGCCGTCGTGGTGACCGGTGCGGCGGCGGCCGGGGTCTGGGCGGCGCACGGGCACCCGCTGGGTCCACTGCTGGCCTGGGCGCCGCTCGCCGTGCAGGAGGCCGCTGCCCGAGCCCGCTTCAGGGACGCGGCGGAGACGGCCCTCCGGGCGGCGACGGCGGGGGTGGTGGTGCTGCTGGGTGGCGGGGCGCTGCTCGTCGCCGTGGCACTGGTGTGGCACGCGGGTCCGACGCAGGAGTCGTTCCTGGCGCTGTCGGGACACTGGGCGGGCCGGGTCGCCGTCCTGCTGCTGGCGCTGGCGCTCGTGCCGAACGCGGCCATGTGGGGGGCCGCCTACGGGCTCGGGCCCGGCTTCGCCCTCGGTACGGCCTCCACGGTCACCCCCCTGGCCTTCACCGGGCGGCCCGCCCTGCCGGACTTCCCGTTGCTCCACGCCGTCCCGGCGCAGGGCCCGGGGACGATGGCGAACTGGGCGGCCGTGGCAGTGCCCGTCGCCGCCGGCCTGGCCGTCGCCCGCTTCACCGCACAGGGGGCGGCGCCCGTCCGGGGGGAACGGCGGGGCGCCTGGAGGTTCGGTGTGACGGCGCTGGTGGCGATGCTCGCGGCCATGGGCTGCGGTGCGGGTGCGGCGGTGCTCGCGGCGGCGTCGGGCGGCCCGCTGGGTACGGGGGCACTGGCGGAGTTCGGCCCGGTGTGGTGGCTGGTGGGCCCTGCCGCGCTCGCCTGGACGGCCCTGATCGGTGTCCCGGCGGCGCTGCTGCTCAGGGCGTGGAGACTGCGGGAGAACCCATGGCGCTGGCGGCGGGACCTGGCCGCGGACCTGGCCGAGGCGCCGGCCGGGAAGCGGGCCGTGGGGAAGACCGGGACGCCGACCGAGGAGAGGGCGGCGAGGAAGGAGCGGAAGAGAGCGGAGAAGAGGGCGGCGAAGGAGGAGCGGCGGAGGGCCCGGGCGGTGTCCGGCCGGCACGAGCCGGAGGAGGGGGCGGCGGAGCCGTACGAGTTCCTGTCGGCCGACCCGTGGCACGAGGACGGTGCGAGGAAGGCCCGGTGGGCCTCGCTCCGGAAGGTTTCCGGCGGCTTGATGGCGGACGTCCCCGCAGACCGGGACACCGTCTCATGGCCCGGTCCGGTTCCCGGCCCCGAGGCGGACCCCGGCCCGAAGGCCGATCCCGGCACCGGCCCCGGTCCTGATCACAGGGCGGACCCCGGTCCTGCCCCCGGCCCCGTACCCACGAAGGACTCCGGACCCGGCCCCCGGGAAGGCCCCGCACCCGCACCCGCCCCCGAGGCCGACCTCGATCCCGTTCTCGCCCCCGGCGCCGAAGCAGAACCCGGTCCCCGCCCCGGCCCCGGTCCCGCACCCGATCCCGCCCCCGGCACCCTTCCGGACCTCGGCCCCGCACCGGAAACGGGCCCCGTTCCCGAACCGGGTCCCACTCCTGAGACCGGCCCCGTACCCACGAAGCACTCCGCTCCCGGCCCCGTCCCCCGGACCGGCTCCACCCCCTGAACGGGGCCCGGCCGGGTTCGGGATGCCCGAGGGCACCTGAACCCGGCCGGAAGGCCGTCGGCCGACTGTCCCTCCCGGGACTACTTCTTCACGCCGAAGAGGGGCTCGAGCGGATCGGGCAGCAGATCGTTGCAGGCCAGGGCGCCCGTCTTGGTGAGGGAGTCGTTCACGCAGGTGTAGTAGTCGCGGTAGACCAGCTCGACCGTGTAGCTGGTGGCGACGATCGTCAGCGCGAGGAGCGCGGTCACCAGGCCGCTCACGGCCGCCGTCGTCTGCTGCCGACGGCTGATCTGTCCGGAGCCGGAGGCCGGGCCGGGGGCGGCGCCCGTACCACCCGGAGCCGTCCCGGACACCGCTGCGGCCGCCGGGGTGCGGTCCTGGGCCCCGCCGGACGTCGCCGCGTCGGACACCCCGGCCTTCCGCGGCCCCGTGCGCAGGGCGCTGATCGACCAGTACACGGCGAGGGCGCCGAGGAGCAGGGCGATCTCCTGGAAGTCGAAGAGAGCGAAGAAGAACGCCCACATACCGCCCAGCACCGCGTAGCGGGCGCGCCGCTGAGCAGGGTCGGTGGGGTCCCAGCGCATTCCGCCGGAACCGCCTGCGGGTCCGCCCTTGCCACCCTGCCCGCCGGTACCGCCGGAGCGGCTGCCGAAGCCGCCGTTCTGCCGGCCCGGCTGGTGGTCGCTCCACTGACTGCCCCAGGCGGGGCGGTCGTCGGACGGGCCGTCACCGCCGTCCCCGTTGCCCTGGTCCCCCGCGCCGGGGGACGGGTGGCGGGGCTGCCACGGCTGGTCGGGCCGGTCCTCGGGCGGCGCGGCGAACGGATTGTCGTCCGTGGGCGCGGGGGCGGACCCGGAGGCGGAGGAGGACCCCGAGGCGGAGGAGGGCCCCGACGCGGGCGAGGAACCCGAGTCCGAGGAGGAACCCGACGAGGAGGAGTCCGGCGACGAGGGCCGGCGTTCCCGCATCAGCGCGGATGTCCGCTCGGGCAGTGGGTGGCCAAAGGCGGTGCGGCGGCGGTCCGGCATGTGGTGAACGTCTTCCCCATCTCGTCATGTCCGCCCTGAGGACGGTTGCCTGTCACCTGACGCTACCTCCCGGCCGCGCCCCCGTCCCGTGGGGGCCGCCGGGTGTGCCGGTATCGTTGCTGACGGTCGGCCCGTTCGTAGAGTTCCCCGTATCGCGGGGCGAGTTTCTTTCGTACGACCATACAAACGCATCCTCGGTACGTCGCACCTGCCTTACCACGCGAGAAAGGGCCCCGCTGTGGCCTCCCCGCCCCCCTCCACCGCTCCGGCCCGTCTGGTCGTGCTGGTCTCCGGCTCCGGCACGAATCTGCAAGCGCTGCTCGACGCGATCGGTGACGACCCCGAGCACTACGGTGCCCAGGTCGTCGCGGTCGGTGCCGACCGCGACGGCACCGGCGGACTCGAGCGTGCCGAGCGTGCCGGGCTCCCCACCTTCGTGTGCAGGCTCGGCGCGTACGCGAGCCGTCCGGAGTGGGACGCCGCGCTGACCGCCGCCGTGGCGGAGCACCGCCCGGACCTCGTCGTGTCCGCGGGATTCATGAAGATCGTGGGCAAGGACTTCCTCGCCGGGTTCGGCGGCCGGATCGTCAACACCCACCCCGCCCTGCTGCCCAGCTTTCCCGGTGCCCACGGGGTGCGTGACGCCCTCGCCTACGGCGTGAAGGTCACCGGGTGCACCGTCCACTTCGTCGACGACGGCGTCGACACCGGTCCGATCATCGCGCAGGGCGTGGTCGAGGTGACCGAAGAGGACACGGCGGAGGGCGAAGCCGCTCTCCACGAACGCATCAAGGAAGTCGAGCGCAAGCTGCTCGTCGAGGCCGTAGGGCGGCTCGCCCGCGACGGCTATCGCATTGAGGGACGAAAGGTTCATCTCGGTCATGTCGGTGAATAAGCCCATCCGCCGCGCCCTGGTCAGTGTCTACGACAAGACAGGGCTCGAAGACCTCGCCCGCGGTCTGCACGAGGCCGGTGTCGAGCTGGTCTCCACCGGCTCCACCGCCGGGAGGATCGCAGCCGCCGGAGTGCCGGTCACCAAGGTCGAGGAGCTCACCGGCTTCCCCGAGTGCCTCGACGGCCGTGTGAAGACGCTGCACCCCCGGGTGCACGCCGGCATCCTCGCCGACCTGCGCCTGGACGCCCACCGCGAGCAGCTCGCCGAGCTCGGCGTGGAGCCGTTCGACCTCGTGGTCGTCAACCTGTACCCGTTCAAGGAGACCGTCGCCTCCGGCGCCTCCGACGACGAGTGCGTGGAGCAGATCGACATCGGCGGTCCGTCGATGGTCCGCGCCGCCGCCAAGAACCACCCGTCCGTGGCCGTCGTGACGAGCCCCGAGCGCTACGCCGACGTCCTGGCCGCGGTCAAGGCCGGCGGCTTCGACCTGACCGCCCGCAAGCGGCTCGCCGCCGAGGCCTTCCAGCACACCGCCGCGTACGACGTGGCCGTCGCCTCCTGGTTCGCCGACGGCTACGCCCCCGCCGACGACTCGGGCTTCCCCGACTTCTCCGGTGCGACCTTCGTGCGCAAGAACGTCCTGCGCTACGGCGAGAACCCGCACCAGCCCGCCGCGCTCTACACCTCCGGCACCGGCGGCCTCGCCGAGGCCGAGCAGCTGCACGGCAAGGAGATGTCCTACAACAACTACACGGACACCGACGCCGCACGCCGTGCCGCGTACGACCACACCGAGCCGTGCGTCGCGATCATCAAGCACGCCAACCCGTGCGGCATCGCGATCGCGGGCGACGTCGCCGAGGCACACCGCAACGCCCACGCCTGCGACCCGCTGTCGGCGTTCGGTGGTGTCATCGCCGTGAACCGTCCGGTGACCGTCGAGATGGCCGAGCAGGTCGCGGAGATCTTCACCGAGGTCATCGTCGCCCCGGCGTACGAGGACGGCGCGGTCGAGGTCCTCGCCCGCAAGAAGAACATCCGGGTGCTCCGCTGCCCCGACGCCCCGGCCTCCACGGTCGAGGTCAAGCCGGTCGACGGGGGCGCGCTCCTCCAGGTCACCGACCGGCTCCAGGCCGAGGGCGACGACCCGGCCAACTGGACCCTCGCCACGGGTGAGGCGCTCTCCGCGGACGAGCTCAGGGAGCTCGCCTTCGCGTGGAAGGCCTGTCGCGCGGTCAAGTCCAACGCGATCCTGCTGGCCAAGGACGGTGCCTCCGTGGGCGTCGGCATGGGCCAGGTCAACCGCGTCGACTCGGCCAAGCTCGCCGTCGAGCGGGCCGGCGAGGAGCGGGCGCGCGGTGCGTACGCCGCGTCGGACGCGTTCTTCCCCTTCCCCGACGGCCTGGAGATCCTCACCGCCGCCGGTATCAGGGCCGTGGCCCAGCCGGGCGGCTCGGTCCGCGACGAGCTCGTCATCGAGGCCGCGAAGAAGGCGGGCGTGACCATGTACTTCACCGGAACGCGTCACTTCTTCCACTGAGGTCCCGCCGGGCACCCGGTGGGCGATCCACCGAGGACCCACCGTGCTCCGCCGCAGGCCGCATCCGCTCCGGGTGCGGCCTGCGGCGCGTCCCGGCGTACGGAATCCGGTCGTCCCTCTGTTCTAATGAATGGCCTTTGCCGGGCGGCCGCAGCCTGCGGGATCGGCGCGGCCGGCAGTGACCAGTGAGCGATCCGTTGCGGGGGCATCGTTGCTTGAGCTGAACAAGAGCGAGACACAGACGCCCGGAGACGTCCCAGGGGACGAGGACGGGGACAGGAAGCCGGAGAAGGCCGCCGGCCCGCTGCACCCGGCACCGCTGCGCCCGTACCTGATCGTCGCCGCCCTCCTCTGCGCGCTCTACTTCCTCTACGCCTACCTGCGGTACAGCCACTTCCAGTCGCCCTCCTGGGACCTGGGGATCTTCGAGCAGGAGGTCCGCGCGTACGCCGGGTTCAACGCCCCGGTCGTCGACATCAAGGGCCCCGGCTATCTGATACTCGGCGACCACTTCAGCCCGCTGGTCGCGCTCCTCGTCCCCCTCTACTGGATCTGGCCGTCGGCCGTCGCCCTGCTCTTCGCGCAGGCCGCCCTGTTCGCCGTCTCCGCCGTCATCGTCGGGCGCACCGCCCAGCAGCTCCTGGGCGGCCGTTCCGGTCTCTGCGTCACGGTCGCGTACGGACTCTCCTGGGGACTCCAGGAAGCGGTGAAGGCCGACTTCCACGAGATAGCCCTCGCCGTCCCGCTGATCGCCCTCGTGTGCCGGGCCCTCCTCCTGGAGCGCCCGCGGGCCGTCGTCCTCTGGGCGCTGCCCCTGGTCCTGATCAAGGAGGACCTCGGTGTCACCGTCGCGGCCGTCGGCGCCCTCCTCGCCCTCCGGGGCCGGCGGGTCCAGGGCTTCCTGCTGGCGGCCTTCGGGGTGTTCGCGTTCGCGCTGACGGTCCTCGTCCTCATACCGGCGGCCAGCAGCGCGGGGTCGTACGACTACTGGAAGAAGATCGAGAGGAACGGCGAGCAGGAGGTCTCCCTGCTCGACTCCGTCCTGGGCGCGCTCGGCTCCTCCGTCAAGGTGGAGATGCTGGTCTTCCTGGTCGGCATCACCGCCTTCATGGCGCTGCGTTCCCCGCTGATCCTGCTCGTCGTGCCCACGCTCGGCTGGCGTCTGCTGTCCCAGGACTCCAACCACTGGGGCATGGTCTGGCACTACAGCGCGATCCTCATGCCGGTGGTCTTCCTGGCCATGGCCGACGGCGTCCGCCGCAGCCGCGCCTCGAAACGGCCCTGGCTCGTCTCCTACGCGAACGTCGCCGTCCCCGTCGCCACCGCGATCGCCGTGACCCTCACCCAGCACCTTCCGCTCCGCGAGCTGCTGCGCCCGGAGACGTACAGGGCCGACGCGCGCACCGAGGCGGCCCGATCGGCGCTGGACGCCATCCCCGTGGGTGCGCGAGTGGAGACCGACATCACGCTGATGGCGCACCTGACCGGTGACCGCACGGTCTACTGGGTCGGCGGAGCCCCGGGCGCGGCGCCCGACGTCGTCGCGATCAACCTGGACTTCGGCTGGTCGAGGCCGATCGACGACCCGGTGGAGTACGCCGAGCAGCTCCACCCCGAGGCGCGCTACCGGCTCACGCACCGGGCGGGGTCCTTCGTCGTGATGGAGCGGACGACGCCGGCGCCCGGAAAGGGCTGAGGGCCGCACACCCGCGGGTGCACGGCCCTCACGCGACGGGCGCGTACGCGCCGGTCAGTACTGCGCCTGCTGCTGCCGGTTGAACCAGGCACCGCCGTCGGACTTCGCCACGAAGACGGTGACGAGGACGGCCAGCACGGTGTAGACGAGGCCCACCAGGATGAGGATGAACGGGTAGATGCCCAGCAGGGCCGTGACGATGCCGAACACGATCGTGGTGATGCGGACGCCGTTGCCGCCCTTGGAGAGCTTGAGGCCCAGCACCAGGGCGAAGACGCCCCAGGCCAGGATGACCAGGACGGTGGCCCACGCCGCGCCGTTGGACCAGTTGGCCACCTCCTGGAACTGGATGTCGTCCCTCAGCGTCGGATCGTCCTTGGCCTTCCCGATGGCGAAGGCGACGAAGGCCGCGAAGACGGCTCCGAGGACCTGGAAGCCGGCGATGACGAAGAGCATGACGCGCGCGGCCTTCACTCCGCCGGGCATCTCGGTGGGGGCGCCCGGGTAGCCGTATCCGCCCTGGACGGGCGGTGCCTGCGGGTAGCCGTAGCCCTGCTGCGGGACGCCCTGCGGGGTCTGCTGCGGATAGCCGTAGCCCGGCTGCTGCCCGCCCTGCTGCTGGCCGTAGGGGTTGTTGGGGTCGCCGAAGCTCATGGCGGTCTTCCTCCGTTGCGGATGTGCGGGGACGACGCGGCCCGGGCGGAGGAATGCTGCGCAATCTGAACGGCTGGTCCCCCCGACACTGTCCGCGGTACTGCGCGCCTCATCGTCGCCGTGACGTCGGCTTTCTGTCCAGCCGATTCGCCGATGTGTTGTGCAAGTGCAACCAAGCGTCCGCGTGGGACCCCGCAATTGGTATGCGGGCGGGGTCATCCGCGAGGATAGGAGTCATGACTGCCCAGATTCTCGATGGCAAGGCCACCGCAGCTGCGATCAAGTCCGATCTGACCGTCCGCGTGGCGGCTCTCAAGGCGCGGGGAGTCACACCCGGCCTGGGGACCCTGCTCGTCGGCGACGATCCGGGCAGCCGGTGGTACGTGAACGGCAAGCACCGCGACTGCGCCGAGGTCGGGATGGGCTCCATCCAGCGTGAACTCCCCGAGACCGCCACCCAGGAGGAGATCGAGGACGTCGTACGGGAGCTCAACGCCGACCCCGAGTGCACCGGTTACATCGTGCAGCTCCCCCTCCCCAAGGGGATCGACACCAACCGCGTCCTGGAACTGATGGACCCGGCCAAGGACGCCGACGGCCTGCACCCGATGAGCCTGGGCAAGCTCGTACTGAACGAGTCGGGCCCGCTGCCCTGCACCCCGCAGGGAGTCGTCACCCTGCTCCGCCGCCACGGCGTGGAGATCAACGGCGCGCACGTGGTCGTCGTCGGCCGCGGAGTCACCATCGGCCGGCCCCTTCCGCTGCTGCTGACCCGCAAGTCCGAGAACGCCACCGTCACCCAGTGCCACACCGGTACCCGTGACCTCTCGGCGCACCTGCGCCAGGCCGACATCATCGTGGCCGCAGCCGGAGTCGCCCACCTGATCAAGCCCGAGGACGTGAAGCCGGGCGCGGCCGTGCTCGACGTCGGCGTCAGCCGGGACGAGAACGGGAAGATCGTCGGCGATGTGCACCCCGGTGTGGCCGAGGTGGCCGCCTGGGTCGCGCCCAACCCCGGGGGCGTCGGCCCCATGACCCGTGCCCAGCTCCTGGTCAACGTGGTCGAGGCGGCCGAGCTCGCCGTCGCCGCGGCCTCTGCCCCAGCTGCCGGCTGACCGGGACCGGAAGGAACACCATGGGTGCTGGTACGAGTCCGGCGGACGGTTCGCACGCCCCCGGTGGAGCCGAGGATGCCGGGCCCGCCGCCGGCGGGCCCGAGGAGACGGCCGTCACCGGCGCGGCCCGTGCGGCCGACGGTACGGCCGACGAGCCGGCCGAGTCGGGTGAGGGCGGCGGCTCGACGAGGGCGCCGTCGCGCCGTTTCTCGCTGACCCACGACACCGCCCGCCCGGAGGGCGGCGGCCGGGCGGCGCCGGGGGACGCGCCCGCCCCCGCACGGCAGTGGCCGCTGCTCACGGTGCTCTGCACCGCGGGGGCCGGGCTGCTGCTCGTGGGGACCGACCCGTTCGCCGAGGCCTTCCGGATCGGGGCGATGCTGATCGGCGTGGCCCTCCTCGTCGGAGCGGTGCTCCGCTGGGTGGTCCCCTCCGTCGGCATGCTGGCCGTGCGGTCCCGGTTCACCGATCTCGTCACGTACGGCCTCATGGGCTCGCTGATCGTGCTGCTGGCGCTGATGGCGCAGCCCAAGCCGTGGCTCTACGTCCCGATCCTGCAGGACATCGTCCACTTCACGATCCGCTAGGCCCGCCCGCCCGCCCCCGGCTCCCGGGCGGACGCCGCCCCGCCGTCGATGGGGCCCTGAGGAACGGTGTCCGTCCCCTCCCCCGAGAAGGGACGGACACCGGACGGGGCGCACCGGTGCGAGAAGCCCCGTATGAGGCGACTTGAGCGGCCTTGCCCCGTCCTGCCTCCAGCGTCATGTACATGAGGTGCCTCGATCAAGGGGTGCCCCGCGCCTGTGGCACGGAAGTGACCATTCCGCCATCGTGTGATCGCTTGGCGACGATGTGCGACGACCGGCGTGTACGGCGCTCGACGGGGCGCGCGGTACTGCCTTGTGCACCCGTGCACCCCTTTGTCCGGAACTGACACCCCGCCTGCGCGCATCCTTCCGGGTAGTCCGGGACGGCCGCGAGGTGGCACAGGTCCGGACGGTGCCGGCAGGGCCCGGTGCCGGGGGACGGGCGCTCCGGGGCACGACCGGAGGAATCGACTGGGGGAAGCAATGCCTCGTTGGAAGACGCTGCCGGAGGAACTCGACCCGCAGGTGCGGGAGTTCGCCGGCCAGTTACGCAGACTGGTCGACCGCAGCGGGCTCAGCCCGGCCGCGGTCGCCGACCGTACGGGCTACAGCAGGACATCGTGGGAGCGCTATCTGAACGGCAGGCTGCTCGCCCCCAAGGGGGCGATCGTCGCGCTCGCCGAAGTGACCGGCACCCATCCGAACCACCTGACGACCATGTGGGAGCTGGCCGAGCGCGCCTGGAGCCGCTCCGAGATGCGCCACGACACGACGATGGAGGCCGTCCGGATCTCCCAGGCCCGCGCGGCACTCGGCGAGACCGGCGCCACCGCGGCCGGTGGCGGGAGCGGCCGCCCGGGGGTCGCGGGCGTCTCCACCGTCGCCGGACCCGCGGACGAGGTGCGTGCCGGGGGGCGCCCGCCGTCCGTACCCGTCCAGCGCGGGACCGCTCCGCGAGGGCCGCAGGGCCGCGCTCCGGGGACGCCGCGGCCGGACCGGCCCGAGGGGGCGGGCGGCGGCCGTCGCACGCTGACGATGTTCCTCGTGGGCGTCGTCGGCGCGCTCCTGGTGATAGCCGCGGCGGTGCTGCTCACCGACCTGGGCGGGAACGGCGGCGGGAAGGCCGTGGCGTCCCCGTCCGGGGGTCCGGGCACCGGTGCGCGGGAGCTGCCTGCCGGGGTCGGGTGCAGCGGCGCCTCGTGCACCGGACGGGACCCCGAAGCCATGGGGTGCGGCGGACAGTCCGCCGACACGGTCGCCAGGGCCACGGTCGGCTCCACTCCGGTCGAGGTCCGCTACAGCAGGACGTGCGGGGCCGCGTGGGCGCGCATCACACAGGCGGCCCCGGGCGACACCGTGCGGATCAGCGCGGGACGTTCCGGGCAGGACGGCACGGTGGACGCCGACGCGGACGCCTACACGCCGATGGTCGCCGTGCGGAAGGCGTCCGACGCGAAGGCCTGCGCGACCCTCGCCGCCGGGGCGACCGGCTGCACCGGGCCCGGGTGAGGGGCGGCCCCGCATGCGCTGCGTGACCGGCTGTGTGCGGTCCCACAGGGGGGCGGGCGGCCGGGAAGGTGCGGGTCGGATAGCCTGACCGCTGGATATCTCTTCACGTCAAGATTCAGAGGTATCCCACACCAGGGGCAGGGACCCCCACCGCCAGCTGTCTAACGGAGATCGCCATGACCCGCACTCCCGTGAATGTCACCGTGACCGGCGCAGCCGGCCAGATCGGCTACGCGCTGCTCTTCCGCATCGCCTCCGGCCACCTGCTCGGCCCGGACGTGCCGGTCAACCTGCGACTCCTCGAGATCCCGCAGGGTCTGAAGGCCGCCGAAGGCACCGCGATGGAGCTCGACGACTGCGCCTTCCCGCTGCTGCGCAACATCGAGATCACGGACGACGCCAACGTCGGCTTCGCCGGTGCGAACGTCGCCCTCCTGGTCGGCGCCCGCCCGCGTACGAAGGGCATGGAGCGCGGGGACCTGCTCTCCGCCAACGGCGGCATCTTCAAGCCGCAGGGCAAGGCCATCAACGACAACGCCGCGGACGACATCAAGGTCCTCGTCGTCGGCAACCCGGCCAACACCAACGCGCTCATCGCGCAGGCCGCCGCCCCGGACGTACCGGCGGAGCGCTTCACCGCGATGACCCGCCTGGACCACAACCGCGCGATCTCGCAGCTGGCGGCCAAGACCGGTGCCGCGGTCTCCGACATCAAGCGGCTGACCATCTGGGGCAACCACTCGGCGACGCAGTACCCGGACATCTTCCACGCGGAGGTCGCCGGCAAGAACGCCGCCGAGGTCGTCAACGACGAGGTGTGGCTGGCCGACACCTTCATCCCGACCGTCGCCAAGCGCGGCGCCGCGATCATCGAGGCGCGGGGCGCCTCCTCGGCGGCCTCGGCCGCCAACGCGGCCATCGACCACGTGCACACCTGGGTCAACGGGACCGCCGAGGGCGACTGGACCTCGATGGGCATCCCGTCGGACGGCTCCTACGGCGTCCCCGAGGGCATCATCTCCTCCTTCCCGGTCACCACGAAGGACGGGAAGTACGAGATCGTGCAGGGCCTGGACATCAACGCCTTCTCCCGTGCGCGCATCGACGCGTCGGTGCAGGAGCTCACCGAGGAGCGCGACGCGGTCCGCGAGCTCGGCCTGATCTGATCCGTCACGTCCGAAGGGGCGCCCCGGGCAGCACACGCTGCCCGGGGCGCCCCTTCGCCGTACGGGCTCAGGCGCCCCGCAGCCGTTCGGCGAGCCCGCGCACGGCGTCCGCGGCCCGTCGCTGCAGCAGCGGGCCGAAGGTGACCCGGGCCGCGCCCAGCGCGCCCAGCCGGCGGGCGTCGGACGGCCCGTCGGGTGTGCCGTTGGCGTTGAGCGGGACGGGCACGGCGGCGGCCAGCCGGGGCAGGTCGCCCGCCGGGGCTGCGATCGGGTAGACGCAGTCCGCGCCGGCGGCCGCGTACAGCCGGGCGCGCACGAGCGTCTCGCCGACCACGTCCGTACCGGCCGGGACGCCCCGGATGTACGTGTCGACGCGGGCGTTGACGAAGAGGCGCCCGCCCGCCGCGGCCCGCACCCCGGCGAGCCGGTCCGCCTGCCGCCGGGCTTCGAGGAGGACGCCGCCGGCCGAGTCCTCCAGATTGCAGCCCACCGCACCGGCTTCCAGGAGGCGCTCCACCAGCTCCTCCGCGGCCAGCCCGTACCCGCCCTCCACGTCGGCCGACACGGGTACGGACACGGCCCGGGTGATCCGGGCCACCGCCGCGAACATCTCGGCGGCGGGCGTGTGCCCGTCCTCGTGGCCGAGGGAGGCCGCCACCCCGGCGCTCGGTGTCGCCAGTGCCGGGAAACCCGCGTCCTCGAAGGCGCGGGCACTCGCGGCGTCCCACGGGCCCGGCAGGACCAGGGGGTCGCCGGGAGGGCGGCCGTGGTGCAGTGCGCGGAAGACGGACACGGGCTCGTTCATCGGCGCTCCGGGAAGGGCGGGCGGGCGGGGGGACTGCGGGGAGCGGGCCGTGCCCTCAGTGCTTGATGTCGCCGGGCGTGTAGTGACCGGGCACCTGACGGGTGGCCACGCCGAAGCGGTTCCACGCGTTGATCACGGTGATGGCGGCGATCAGTTGGGCGAGCTCCGCCTCCTCGAAGTGCTTGGCGGCGTTGGCGTACACCTCGTCGGGCACGAAGCCGTCGGTCAGGACCGTCACGGCCTCCGTCAGCTCGATCGCCGCGAGCTCCCGCTCCGTGTAGAAGTGCCGCGACTCCTCCCAGGCGTCGAGCTGGATGATCCGCTCGACGGACTCGCCCGCGGCCAGCGCGTCCTTGGTGTGCATGTCCAGGCAGAGGGCGCAGCGGTTGAGCTGCGAGGCGCGGACCTTCACCAGCTCGCGCAGCGTGGGGTCCAGACCTTTGCAGGAGGCCATGTCCAGCCGGACCATGGCCTTGTAGACGTCGGGAGCGAGCTGGGCCCACGCGAGGCGGGCGGGGTGCTCGGGGGCGTGGGCGGCGGATGTGTGCTGGTGGGTCGTCATGACTCAGACGCTACGGCTCGGGTGGCGCACCGGTATGGTCCATTTCCATGACGGATTCCTGGGCCGCTTTCGGCGCCGACCTGCACCTCGAACCCGTCGGCCCGGGGCTGCGCAGCGGGCTGATGGACGCGCTCAGGGAAGCGGTTCGCACGGGACGGCTGGCCCCCGGCACCAGACTTCCCTCGTCACGGACGCTCGCCGCCGATCTCGGGGTCGCGCGCAACACCGTCGCCGACGCCTACGCCGAGCTGGTCGCCGAGGGCTGGCTCACCGCGCGGCAGGGCTCGGGGACGAGGGTCGCCCGGCGGGCGGCCGCGCCCGCGCCGGCCGTTCGGGCGTCCCGGCCCCGGCAGACGGGACGGCCCGCCCACAACCTGGTGTCCGGATCGCCGGACCTCTCGTCGTTCCCCCGCACGGAATGGCTCAAGGCCGCCCGGCGCGCCCTCGCAGCCGCCCCCGACGAGTCCTTCGGGTACGCCGGTCCGCAGGGCCGCGTCGAGCTGCGCACCGTCCTGGCGGAGTACCTGGCGCGGGCGCGCGGGGTGTACGCGGATCCCGGGCGCATCGTGATCTGCTCCGGGTTCGTCCACGGGCTGACGCTGATGGGGAAGGTGCTGCGGCAGCGCCGGGTGCGGGAGGCCGCCGTCGAGTCGTACGGCCTCGACATCCACCGGAACCTGCTGGCCGGGACCGGGTTGCGCACCCCCTGCCTGCCCGTGGACGGGCTCGGGGCCGTGACCGGGGAGCTGGGCGGGATGCGGGGCGTGGGCGCGGTGCTGCTGACCCCCGCGCACCAGTTCCCGACCGGTGTCCCCCTCCACGCCGGGCGGCGGACCGCGGTGATCGACTGGGCGCGGTCCGCGGAGGGACTGGTCCTGGAGGACGACTACGACGGGGAGTTCCGCTACGACCGGCAGCCGGTGGGTGCGCTGCAGGCACTCGATCCGGAACGCGTCGTCTACCTGGGGACGACCAGCAAGTCGCTGGCGCCCGCCCTGAGACTGGGCTGGATGGTTCTGCCCTACGGGCTGGTGGGGGAGTTGAACGCGGCGAAGGGCGGCACCGACTGGACGTCCGGGGTGCTGGACCAGCTCACCCTCGCGGAGTTCATCGCGTCGGGGGCGTACGACCGGCACGTGCGCTCCATGAGGCTGCGCTACCGGCGCCGCCGGGACCAGCTCGTCGGGGCACTCGCCGAGCGGGCGCCGGACATCAGGGTCAGTGGTATCGCTGCGGGGCTGCACGTCGTGCTCGAACTCCCCGAGGGCACCGAACAGCCGGTCGTCCAGGCCGCGGCCCGGCAGGGGCTCGCCCTGCAGGGCCTCTCGGGCTTCCGGCACCCCGACGCGCACGGCCGCGACGGGCTGGTGATCGGCTACGGTTCCCCGTCCGAGAGCGGATGGGCGGGAGCCCTGGACGCGCTCTGCAGGGTGTTGCCGTAGGCCCGGACGCCCGCACGTGCGAGGGCGACGTGCACACCGGGTTCCAGCCAGGACGGCCAGCCATCTAATCTGACGGGAAGCTCGGTGGCCGACTGGCAGCCGGTGTCTCGCGGTACGACGGGGGAGAGCAGAACATGGACAGGCGCAGGCTGAGGTCGGGCACCGTCGTGCTCGGCGGCATGGGAGTACTCGCGGCAACGCTCACCGCATGCGGATCGGAACCGGACGAGCGGTGCGTCGACCGGGTGACCCAGGAGATCCTGCCGAGCTACGAGTGCGAGGACAGCAGCGGCAGCGGTTCCTACTACTACGGGGGCAGCAGCCACAACAACCGTGTGTCCGGGGGCAGTTTCAACAAGTCCGCGGTCGAGAGCGGCGGATTCGGTTCCTCCAAGTCCAGCGGCGGCTGAGACGTCGTGGAGCGCCGCACCACCGAGCCGCGTCCCGGCTGGCAGGAGACCGTCGAGGAACAGGGGCTGATCTACCCCCTGACCCGCTACCCGGACGGGTCGCTGCGCCCCTACTGGGACGAGAGTGCCTACTACGTCTTCTCGCTGCCCGAGGTCGAGGCGCTGGAAGAGGTCGTGGAGGAGCTCCACGCGATGTGCCTGGCCGCGGCCGCGCACATCGTCGACCACGACCGCTTCGCCGCCCTGGGCATCACCGACCGCCGGCTGGCGGGGCTGATAGCCGAGTCCTGGCGCAGACGCGACGAGCTCCCCTCCTTGTACGGCCGGTTCGACCTGCGCTACGACGGCAGCGGCCCGGCGAAGATGCTGGAGTACAACGCCGACACCCCCACCTCGCTGGTGGAGGCCGCCAGCCCCCAGTGGTTCTGGATGGAGGAGCGCTTCCCCGGCGCCGACCAGTGGAACTCCCTGCACGAACGCCTGGTCGACGCCTGGAAGCGGCAGGCGGCGCTGCTGCCGCCGGGGCCCCTGCACTTCGCGCACTCCGACGGCGACGAGCTGGGCGAGGACCTGATGACCGTCGCCTACCTCCGTGAGACCGCGGCGCAGGCCGGGATCGACACCCGGGCGCTCTCCGTCGAGAAGATCGGCTGGGACCGGCTGGCCGGCCGGTTCGTCGACGAGAGGCTCCGCTTCATCCGCAGCTGCTTCAAGCTCTACCCGTGGGAGTGGCTGACGACCGACCGGTTCGGGCCGCACGTCCTGGACACCCTCGACAACGGGGGCGGCACGGGCACCACCTGCTGGATCGAGCCCGCCTGGAAGATGCTGCTCTCCAACAAGGCCCTGCTGGCCATCCTGTGGGAGCTGTATCCGGGGCACCCCAATCTGCTGCCCGCCTACCTCGACGGCCCCAGGGAACTGGCCGCCGAGGGCGGAGCGGGCTGGGTGGCCAAGCCGCTGCTCGGCCGGGAGGGCGCCGGGGTCACGCTCCACGAGCCGGGCAGCGCACCGGCGCCGCGCGACGAACCGTGCTGCTACCAGGAACTGGCACCGCTCCCCGACTTCTCGGGCAACCGCGTCGTGCTCGGCGCCTGGGTGGTCGAGAGCGAGGCGGCCGGGCTCGGCATCCGGGAATCGGCGGGGCCGGTCACGGACGAGTACGCCCGCTTCCTGCCCCACGTCATCCTCTGACCCCGGTCCGGGGCGGGGCTCCGGCCCGGTCCCGGGCGGGGCTCAGCCGGCCAGGACGCCGCGGAGCTGGTCCAGGCCCCAGTCCAGGTCCTCCTTGCTGATCACCAGCGGAGGGGCGATCCGGATCGTGGAGCCATGGGTGTCCTTGACCAGCACACCGCGCTCCATCAGCCTCTCCGAGATCTCCCGGCCGGTCCCGAGCTCCGGCGCGATGTCGACCCCGGCCCACAGCCCCCGGCCCCGTACGGCACGCACCGCGCCGCCGCCGGCCAGCAGCCCCAGCTCGCGGTGCAGGTGGTCGCCCAGCTCCGCCGCGCGCTGCTGGAACTCACCGCTGCGGAGCATCGCGATCACCTCCAGCGCCACGGCGCACGCCAGCGGATTCCCGCCGAACGTGGATCCGTGCTCGCCGGGGCGGTGGACGCCCAGCACCGCGGCCGACGAGACCACGGCCGACACCGGCACGACACCGCCGCCGAGCGCCTTCCCCAGCACGTACATGTCGGGGACGACGCCCTCGTGCTCCAGCGCGAAGGTCCTGCCCGTGCGGCCGAGCCCCGACTGGATCTCGTCCGCCACGAACAGCACGTTCCGCTCCCGGGTCAGCTCCCGCACCCCGGCGAGATAGCCCGCCGGCGGCACGATCACCCCTGCCTCGCCCTGGATCGGCTCCATCAGGACCGCCACGGTGTTCTCGGTCATCGCGGCGGCGAGCGCGGTCAGGTCCCCGTACGGCACGATCTCGAAGCCCGGCGTGTACGGACCGAAGTCGGCCCGCGCCTCCGGATCCGTGGAGAAGCTGATGATGGTGGTGGTCCTGCCGTGGAAGTTGTCCGCGGCGACGATGATCTTGGCCATGCCGTCCGGGACGCCCTTGACGCGGTAGCCCCACTTGCGCGCGGTCTTCACCGCCGTCTCCACCGCCTCCGCCCCGGTGTTCATGGGCAGGACCATCTCCATGCCGCACAGCTCGGCCAGCTGCGCGCAGAAGTCGGCGAACCGGTCGTGGTGGAAGGCGCGCGAGGTCAGCGTGACGCGCTCCAGCTGGGCCCTGGCCGCGTCGATCAGACGCCGGTTGCCGTGGCCGAAGTTGAGCGCCGAGTATCCGGCGAGCATGTCCAGGTACCTGCGGCCCTCGACATCGGTCATCCAGGCGCCGTCCGCCGAGGCGACGACGACCGGCAACGGGTGGTAGTTGTGCGCGCTGTGCGCCTCGGCGGAGGCGATGGCGTTCTCCGTGGTCGACACGGGATCTCCGTTCGTCGTGCGGCAGGGGCGGGGTGTGCCCACTTTGTATCGTCGGTCGCGGCACGGACGGGGAAACCTCCGCCCGCGCGGCGCGCCCCTCGTGCGCCCCCGCGGCGGTTTCCGTTCTGCCCGCCGCGGTGCCTGGACGACCGGGCATCCGTGCGCCCCCGGTCTTCGACGCACCGGTTGCCGGAGATCCCCTCCGCACCTGAGACAATGGGGCCATGGCCTCTGATCGACCCCGCGTGCTCTCCGGAATCCAGCCCACCGCAGGCTCGTTCCACCTCGGCAACTACCTCGGCGCGGTCCGCCAGTGGGTGGCGCTGCAGGAGTCCCACGACGCCTTCTACATGGTCGTGGACCTGCACGCGATCACCGTTCCGCAGGACCCCGCGGAGCTGCGGGCGAACACCCGGCTCGCCGTCGCCCAGCTGCTGGCCGCCGGTCTCGACCCCGAGCGCTGCACGCTCTTCGTCCAGAGCCACGTCCCCGAACACGCCCAGCTCGGCTGGATCATGAACTGCCTCACCGGTTTCGGCGAGGCCTCCCGCATGACGCAGTTCAAGGACAAGTCCGCCAAGCAGGGCGCCGACCGCGCGACCGTGGGCCTCTTCACCTACCCGGTGCTGCAGGTCGCCGACATCCTGCTCTACCAGGCCGACCAGGTCCCGGTGGGCGAGGACCAGCGCCAGCACATCGAGCTCACGCGTGATCTCGCCGAGCGCTTCAACGGCCGCTACGGACAGACGTTCACCGTCCCGGCGCCGTACATCCTCAAGGAGACGGGCAAGATCTTCGACCTCCAGGACCCGGCGGTCAAGATGAGCAAGTCGGCCTCCACGCCGAAGGGCCTCGTCAACCTCCTGGACGACCCGAAGGCCACCGCCAAGAAGGTCAGGAGCGCGGTCACCGACACGGACACCGTGATCCGCTTCGACCCGGAGAAGAAGCCCGGCGTCAGCAACCTCCTGGGCATCTACTCCACCCTCACCGGCACCGCCGTCGCCGATCTGGAGCAGAAGTACGAGGGTCAGGGGTACGGCGCGCTCAAGACCGACCTCGCCGAGGTCATGGTGGAGTTCGTCACTCCCTTCCGCACCCGTACGCAGGAATACCTGGACGATCCGGAGACGCTGGACTCCCTCCTGGCCAAGGGAGCGGAGAAGGCCAGGGCCGTCGCGGCGGAGACACTGGCGCAGACCTACGACCGCATGGGACTTCTGCCCGCGAAGCACTGAGTCCAAGGACCCTGGCGAGATCATGGTCCCAGGGGTCACACTGGCGTCGGCACGACTGTCGGCCGACCGGAAACCGGCCATCGACGATTGAGGAGAACGACGTGGGGACCGTAACGCTCGGCGTTTCGATCGCGGTCCCGGAGCCCTACGGCAGCCTGCTCCAGGAGCGGCGCGCGAGCTTCGGGGACCCTGCCGCGTACGGCATTCCCACCCATGTCACCCTTCTCCCGCCGACCGAGGCCCGGTCGGCGGACCTGCCGGCGATCGGGGCGCACCTCGCCCAGATCGCCACGGCCGCCCGGCCCTTCCCGATGCGGCTGTCCGGGACAGGCACCTTCCGGCCGCTGTCCCCGGTCGTCTTCGTCCAGGTCGTCGAGGGCGCCTCGGCCTGTTCCTGGCTCCAGAAGCGGGTCCGGGAGGCCTCGGGCCCCCTGGTCCGCGAGCTCCAGTTCCCGTACCACCCGCACGTGACCGTGGCGCACGGCATCGCCGAGGAGGCGATGGACCGCGCGTACGAGGAGCTCTCCTCGTACGAGGCGGCGTGGACCTGCGGTTCCTTCGCGCTCTACGAGCAGGGCGCGGACAGCGTCTGGCGCAAGATCAACGAGTTCCCGTTCCGGGCGGGCGGCGGGACACCCGCCGTGCCCGTCCAGGGCGGCTGCTCCCTCGACCAGCCGTCCCTGCAGTCCTGACCGACCCCCGCTGCTGCGACCCCACCGGGTGCTACCGCACCGGCAGCCGCCGGAACAGCGGGCGCGGCACGTGCCGCAGGGCCGACATCACGACCCGCAGGGCACCGGGCACCCACACCGTCTCCGAGCGCCGCCGCAGGCCCGTCACGATCGCGTCCGCGACCGCGCCCGGGGTCGTCGCGAGCGGCGCCTCCTCGCGCCCCGCCGTCATCCTGGAGCGTACGAAGCCCGGGCGCACGACCATGACGTGCACCCCGGTCCCGTGCAGTGCGTCCCCGAGCCCCTGCGCGAAGGCGTCCAGGCCCGCCTTGCTGGAGCCGTAGATGAAGTCGGCCCGCCGGGCGCGCTCACCCGCCACCGAGGAGAGCACCACCAGCGAGCCGTGGCCCTGCGCCTGGAGTGCGCCCGCGCACACGAGGCCGGCGGACACCGCCCCCGTGTAGTTGGTCTGCGCGACCCGGACCGCGGAGAGCGGCTCCTCCTCGTCCCGCGCCTGGTCGCCCAGGATGCCGAACGCCAGCAGCACCATGTCGATGTCGCCCTCGGCGAAGAGCTTTCCGAGCACCTCCTCGTGCGATCCGGAGTCGAGCGCGTCGAAGGCGACGGTACGGACGTCGGCGCCCAGCTCGCGCAGCTCGGCGGCGGCCCGCTCCAGGGCGGGGGAGGGCCGTCCGGCCAGCCTGACCGCGCGTGTGCGGCGGGCGATCAGCCGGCGCGCCGTGGCCAGACCGATCTCCGAGGTGCCGCCGAGGACGAGCAGGGACTGCGGGGCACCGAAGGCGTCCTTCACAGGGAACTCCTAGTGGGGATGACGGGGCGGGCGGTCGGGCGGAGCGGGGGCCGGGGGTTCAGAGCGCGAGGCGGCGGGACAGGTCGGACCGGAAGGCTCCGCCCGGGTCCAGCTCCTGGCGCAGGGCCCGGAAGGCGGGCAGCCGCGGGTACATCGCGGCGAGCACGTCGGGCCGCAGCCGGGCGTCCTTCGCGAGGCAGACCCGGCCGTCGGCCGCTGCCACCTCCTCGTCCAGCCCGTCCAGCAGGCGTGCCAGACCGGGCAGCCCCGCGGGCAGCCCGAAGGAGAGGGTCCAGCCCGGCGCGGGGAACGAGAGCCAGCCGGTGCCGCCCTCGCCGAACCGTTTGAGCACGGCGTGGACGGCGGGACAGCGGCGCACGGAGAGCCGCCGGACGATGCGGTACAGCGTCTCCCCGTGCCTGTCCCCGACGGTGAACTGGTACTGCACGAAGCCGCCCCGGCCGTAGACGCGGTTCCAGTGCGGAAGGGCGTCCATGGAGTGGAAGAACGCGGAGATCTTCCGGAGCTCCCCGGTGCGGGCCGCGGGAGCGGTGCGGTGGCGGAGCTCGTTGAGGAGGGTTGCGGAGGTCCGCCCGAGCAGCCCCTCCGGCAGGAACGCGGGGGCGGCGGGCAGCTGCAACGGCCGGAACGCCAACGGCATGCGCCGTGCGTGCGCCGGGAGCGCGTCCAGAGGTGCGTGCTCCCCCCGGGTGAGGACGGCGCGCCCTGTGGCCCTTCCCCGCGCCAGGAGATCGATCCGGGCGGCCGCGTACGGGGCGTCGTCGGCGGTCGCGGTGAGGCGGGCCATTGCCTCGTCCAGCCCGGCGGCTCGTTCGGTGGCGACCGACATCAGCGACGTGGCGACCGGACGCAGGACGAGGGTGGCGGAGAGGATGACCCCGGTCAGCCCCAGACCGCCCGCCGTGGCGTCGAACAGATCGGTGCCCGGCAGGACCGTACGCACCTCGCCCTCCGCGGTGAGCAGCTCCAGGGCCCGCACGTGCCGGGCGAAGGAGCCGGCGGTCAGGTGGTTCCTGCCGTGGACGTCGGAGCCGATCGCCCCGCCGACGGTGACATGGCGGGTGGCGGGTGTGACGGGGAGGAACCAGCCGAGCGGCAGGACCACCTCCATCAGGTGGTGCAGGCTCACCCCGGCGTCGCAGACCACCGTGCCCGTGACGGCGTCGACCGACCGGATCCGGTCCAGCGCGGTCATGTCGACCACCGAACCGCCCGCGTTCTGCGCGGCGTCACCGTGGGCACGGCCCAGCCCGCGGGCGACGACCCCACGCGGACCACGGCCGCGCACGGCGACCGCGGCCTCTTCGTACGTGCGGGGGCGGAACCGCAGCGCGGTCGTCGGGGCGGTGCGGCCCCAGCCGGTCATGGACACCGTGTCGACAGACATGAAGTGACCGTATAGCCAGAGAAAACCCATTTGAGGGATTTGTTACAGCACTCACCGAAATGGGTGATTGGCGCGTCGGAAGGCCGCGGACACCGGTTTTCTGCGTGCGGAAGGGTACGCGTACGTCATGGACTGGCTGAAGAATCTCCCCCTGATCGGGCCGTTCGCCGCACGGCTGATGGAGACGCACGCCTGGCGCTCCTACGAGACGCTGGACCGGGTCCACTGGGCCAGGCTGGCGGCGGCGATCACGTTCCTCAGCTTCCTCGCGCTCTTCCCGCTCATCGCGGTGGGCGCGGCGATCGGTGCCGCCCTGCTCTCCGACGAACAGCTGGACACGATCAAGGGCAAGCTGGCCGAGCAGGTGCCGGGGATCTCCGACCAGCTCGGCATCGACAACCTGGTGGCGCACGCGGGCACCGTCGGGCTGGTCGCCGGTGCGCTGCTGCTCTTCACCGGCATCGGCTGGGTCGGTGCGATGCGGGAGTGCCTCCGCGCGGTCTGGGAGAAGGACGACCTGGACGAGGGCAACCCGGTCGTCCGCAAGCTCAAGGACGCCGGTCTGCTGCTCGGTCTGGGCGGCGCGGCGCTCGTGACACTGGCCGCCTCCACGGTCGGCTCGACCGCCATCGGCTGGACCGCCGACCTCCTCGGCATCCCCGAGGACGGCGCGGGCGGAGCGCTGCTCCAGGCGGCCGCCCTGGCCGTGGCGGTCTTCGCCGACTTCCTGCTCCTGATCTACCTGCTGACCCTGCTGCCCGGTGTGGAGCCGCCGCGCCGCCGGCTGATCGTGGCCGGACTCGTCGGCGCGGTCGGCTTCGAGCTGCTCAAGCTGCTCCTCGGCAGCTATATGAAGGGCGTCGCGTCGAAGAGCATGTACGGGGCCTTCGGGGTGCCGGTCGCACTCCTCCTCTGGATCAACTTCAGTGCGAAGCTGCTGCTGCTCTGCGCCGCCTGGACGGCGACGCCGAGCAAGGAGGAGAAGAGGGCGGCCCTCAGCGACGAGGAAGACGGCGCACCAGGTCGGGGAGCGGCCAGCGCCGGTTGACCAGGAACACCCCGGCCGCCAGGAGCACCAGCAGCCCGCCGACGATCGACAGCGCGATCCAGACCCCGCTGGAGCCCGCGGGGGCGGCGGGGGACGCGGCGGCTGCCGGCCTGTCCTCTGCCTTGCTCGAACCCCCCGCGGGCCGTGCACCCTTCCCGGTCCCCGTCGCGGCCGACTTGGGAGGCACCAGCTCGCCGACCGGGGTCACCTTGCCGCTCGACGCGAAGCCCCAGTCGAGCAGCGTGGCGGCCTCCTTGTAGACGGCGTGGCTCTCCTCGGACGAGGGGTTCATGACGGTGACGAGGAGCACCTTGCCGTCGCGCTCGGCGACTCCCGTGAAGGTGTTGCCCGCGTGCGTGGTGTAACCGTTCTTGACGCCGGCGATGCCCTTGTACGGCTCCACCCCGATGTCACCGGTGATCAGCCGGTTGGTGTTCTGGATCCCGAAGGTCCCGCGCTTCTTGCCCTTCTTCTTCTCGCCGGGGAACTGTGCGGTCGCCGTAGCGCTGTACTCGCGGAAGTCGGCCTTCTGGAGACCGCTGCGGGCGAACAGCGTGAGGTCGTACGCGCTGGAGACCTGGGTCGGGGCGTCGTAGCCGTCGGGAGAGACGACCTTGGTGTCGAGGGCCTGCAGCTCCTCGGCGTGCCGCTGCATCGCCGCGACGGTCGCGTCCACACCGCCGTACATCTCCGCCAGGACGTGCACCGCGTCGTTGCCGGACTGCAGGAACACACCGAGCCACAGGTCGTGGACCGTGTAGGTGTGGTCCTCCTTGACCCCCACCAGGCTGCTGCCCTCGCCGACCCCGGCGAGCTCCTCCTCGGTCACCATGTGCGTCATGGTCTTCGGCTGCAGCGCGGGCAGGACCGTGTCCGCGAAGAGCATCTTGAGGGTGGAGGCGGGCGGCAGCCGCCAGTGGGCGTTGTGGGCGGCGAGCACCTTGCCGTTCTCCGCGTCCGCGACGATCCACGACCGGCCGGTGAGCTTCTTGGGCAGGACCGGTGCGCCGGGGCCCAGCTCGACCTGGGTGCCCACCTCGCCCAGGCGTTTCCCGCCCACGGTCGACATCGGCCCCGTCGGCTTCGGCTGCTTGTCGTCGGTCTTGTCCTTGTCGGCCGCCCCTGCGGGACCCACGACACATACGGACAGCAATACGGCAGAGAGGACCGTCAACACGGTCTTTTTCAGAGCGGGCACGGTCGGAAACGTACAGGGCGTGGATGGGGATGGGGACCCGGATGGCCTGACCCGCCGGGCGTGACGCCGGGACAGCCCACCCCGGGAACCCGGACTCGAACGCTCCGGCGATACTGGGTCCATGAAGCTCAGCCGCCCCGTTTCCTGGTTCCTGCTCGCCTTCGGGGTGTGGAGCTGGTTCATCTGGATCACTTTCGCCAAGAACTTGTGGAAGGACGGCAGCGGGCTCGCGTTCGACGACGCCGGTGACCCGACCGCGTACTTCTGGGTCCATCTGCTGCTCACGATCACGTCGTTTCTTCTGGGGACGGCCGTCGGAGTCATCGGGTTCCGTGGTGTCAGGGCATTGCGGTCCGAACGCACATGACAACCGGGGCAAAAGTGAGAGTCCGGACAGCAGCAGTCCAGCGGGTGGGCGGGGGAGCGTAAGTGGTAGTGGTCGTTGTTCTGGTGATGGTCGTGGTCGTCGCGCTGCTCGCGGGCGTGCACCGCTATGTGTGGCGCCGGCTCGTCGGTGACACGACGGCGAAGGGGAGCCCCGCGCGGCGCGCGGGCACCATCGCCGCCTTCGTGCTGCCCCTGCTGAGCCTCGGCGCCATGACGTCGGCCCGTGCGGGCTTCCCGTTCTGGCTGCAGCAGGTGCTGGCCTGGCCCGGCTACCTGTGGCTGGCGGTGCTGCTGTACCTGACGATGGCTCTGCTGGTGGGGGAGGCCGCACGCCCCCTGCTGCACCGGTTCCTGGCGCGCAGGTCCGCAGCGGGCGCAGAGGAGGCCACGGCGGGCGCGGAGGAGGCCACCGTGGGCGCGCGGCCCGAGGCCGGTGCCGTCGCGAGCGGAGCCGCCGCGACGAGTGGGGCCGGGGCCACGGGCGAAGCCGCCGCGAGCGGCGAAGCCGAGGTCACGGGCACGGAGAACGGCTCGGACGGTGGCACCCGTACGCGCACGGACGTCGCCCCGCCCCCCGAGTCCCCGGCGGCCCCGACCGTCGTCGACCCCTCGCGACGGCTCTTCGTCGCGCGGGCCGTCGGCGGCGCGGCTGCCCTCGCCGGGCTCGGCACGGTCGGCTACGGCACCTACGGTGTGCTGCGCGGCCCCCGGGTCAAGCGCATCACCGTGCCGCTCGCCAGGCTGCCGCGCTCCGCGCACGGCTTCCGGATCGCCGTCGTCAGCGACATCCACATCGGTCCCATCCTCGGCAGGGCCCACACCCGGCGCATCGTCGAAGCGATCAACGCGACCCGGCCCGACCTGGTCGCGGTCGTCGGCGACCTCGTCGACGGGTCCGTCAAGGACCTCGGCAGCGCCGCCGAACCACTGGCCGGGCTCGAAGCCCGCCACGGAAGTTACTTCGTCACCGGCAACCACGAGTACTTCTCCGGTGCCGCCGAGTGGGTCGACCACGTGCGCGAGCTGGGTCTCCACCCGCTGGAGAACGCCCGGGTCGAGATCGCCGGGTTCGATCTCGCCGGTGTCAACGACGTCGCGGGCGAGAGCGAGGGGCAGGGTCCGGACTTCGTGCGGGCGCTCGGTGACCGGGACCGCAGCCGTGCCTCCGTCCTCCTCGCGCACCAGCCCGTCGTCATCGACGACGCCGTCAAGCACGGCGTGGACCTCCAGCTCTCCGGCCACACGCACGGCGGACAGCTCTGGCCCGGGAACCTGCTGGCCGGTCTCGCCAACCCCACCGTCGCCGGACTCGAACGCTACGGCGACACGCAGCTCTACGTCTCGCGTGGAGCCGGCGCCTGGGGCCCGCCGGTCCGCGTCGGCGCGCCCTCCGACATCACCGTGGTGGAGCTCGCATCCCGACAGGCCTGAGCGCCGCCTGATCAACTGCCCGGCCCACAGCAGGACATGACGCGCAGTCACCCCGCACGCTCACGCAACGAGCTGGGCGGGAGGCTGCGCCATGCCCAATTCCGCCTGTTTCTCGGCGTATATCAACCAAGAAGCTGTGAACACCCGATTTGCTCTTCCAAGTGTGAATAACGTGTAATCAGGTGAGGGTGAACATGCGGCAATGTGCGCATACATGCACATGGGTCGCGGCAGGGCTGGTAGAGGAGAGCACGGCACATGCGGTTGGTCCGGCTTCGGATTCTCGCGATTCTCGCGGTATTGATCATCGCCGGCGTCGGCGCCTGGCAGCTGCTTCCCTCGGACGAGGTGAGCGACGACGCGATCACGGTCGGTACGTCGGACGAGGTCACCAGCCTCGACCCGGCCGGCGCCTATGACGCCGGCTCCTGGGCGATCTACAGCAACCTGTACCAGTCCCTGATGACCTTCAAGTCCGGGGCGATCGTGCCGGAGCCGGACGCGGCCGAGAGCTGCGGCTTCGTCGGGCAGAAGCTCCAGACCTACCAGTGCAGACTGCGGGACGACCTGACGTTCGCCAACGGCCGCGAGGTCACCGCCACCGACGTCAAGTACTCCTTCGACCGGATGCTGAAGATCAGGACGGACGTCGGTCCCTCGGTGCTCTTCCCCAGCCTCGACACGGTCGTGGCCGAGGGGCGGACCGTGACGTTCAACCTCACGGCCCGGGACGCGACCTTCCCGCAGAAGCTCGCCACCGGCGCCGGGTCCATCGTCGACCCCACCCAGTACCCGAAGGACGAACTCCGCACGGGGGACCAGGTCGACGGCTCGGGGCCGTACACCCTGAAGTCGTACGAGCCGGGCGTCCGCGCCGAACTGGTGCCGAATCCCGCGTACAAGGGTGCGCTGAAGCAGACCGGTGTGGCCGTCGACATCCGCTACTTCGACGGCTCCGACCAGCTCAGGGAGGCCTGGAAGACCGGCGACGTCGATGTCGCACACCGTCAGCTGCCCCCCGAGGACCTGGCCGGGCTGGACGTCGCCTCCACCCGGCAGCGCGTCACCGAGGCGGACAGCGCGGAGATCCGCAACCTCGTCTTCAACGTCCGTGACGGCTCGGCGCTCTCGGACAAGCGGGTCCGGCAGGCCGTCGGGTGGATCATCGACCGGGGCCCCCTGGTCACCGACGTCTACAAGAGCACCGTCGAACCGCTCTACTCGCTGATCCCGCAGGGCTACATCGGGCACAGCACCCCCTTCTTCGACTCCTACCCGGAGCCCGACCCGAAGCGGGCCAGGGCGCTGATGGAGGAGGCCGGGGTGCAGATTCCGCTGCCCATCACCTTCGCCCACCGCGACGAGGACGCGAACAAGCAGGAGAGCACCGAGCTGGTCCGCCAGCTGGAGGACAGCGGTCTGTTCGAGGTCACCGAGAAGGCCGTGGAGTGGCAGGCCTTCCAGAAGAAGTACGCGGCGGGCGCGTACGACGCGTACACCGTGGGCTGGCTCCCCGACTACCCGGACCCCGACACCTTCAGCCAGCCGCTGGTCGGCCGCGACAGCAGCCTCCACAACGGCTACACCAGCAAGAAGATGGACTCGCTGATCTCCGCCACACAGCAGTACAGCGACCGCAGCCGCACCTCGGGCGACTTCAAGAAGCTGCAGGAGCTGGTCGGCGAGGACGTACCGCTGATCCCGCTGTGGCAGAAGAAGGACTACGTCGTCAGCACGGCCGGCGTGGCCGGCTCCCAGTACCTCTCGGACGGCACCGGGATCTGGCGTCTGTGGGAGCTCAGCTGGATCTGACGTCCGAGGCGTCCGGGACGTCCGAGGCGTCACGGGTGCCCGCGGTGGGGGCGTCCGGCGCACCCCGGCCCGGGCGCTTCGCCGCGCCGGGCATGAACTCCACCAGGACGTCGCTGAGCTGCCGTACGAGCGGTCGCAGCACCCGGAACCGGGAGAGCGCGATCGCCCGTGCGGCGATCGGCGCGGTGCGTTCGACGAGACGGCGGCTGCGCTCGGTGCCCTCGGTCCGGTCGTAGACCCAGAAGAGCACCAGCCCCATCTGCATCAGCCACATCAACTGCGGCAGCAGCGCCGCCAGTTCCGGGTCGTGCTTGGTGCTGGAGCCGGCCAGGCACCGCTCGTGCACGGAGATGGCCGCCTCACGGGCGGCCACGGACTCCTCCGAGAAGGGGGAGAGCGGGCTGTCCGGGTCGGCGGCGTTCTTGAAGAACTGGGCGGCGAAGCGGTGGTACTGCTCGGCCACGTCCAGCCAGCAGAGCAGCACACCGCGGAGGCGGACGGCGAGATCCCTGTCGCCTGCCAGGACCGGCCGGACCGCCGCCTCGTGCTCGGCGGCGATCCGGTCGTAGAAGCCCTGGACCAGGTGTTCCTTCGAGGAGAAGTAGTAGTAGGCGTTCCCGACGGAGACTCCGGCCTCCTTGGCGATGGCCCGCATCGTCGTCCGGTCGTACCCGTGCTCCTCGAAGAGCCTGAGCGCGGTCTCCAGGATCAGCGTGCGGGTCTGCTCGCTCTTCTGGGCCTTGGCCGTCCTGCCCGCTCCGGTCGGCTTCGCTGCGTTCGCGTCGGCCACGTCCTTCTCTTCCTTCACCACGGTCCCAAGGCTAACCGGGAGATCCGGCCACCGGATCCGGCAGCGGGCACCGTCCGTCGGCGGAGCGGCACGGCTCCGCCGTGACGGACCGGTACTTCGCCGCCGCGAGCACCGTCGCACGGGCGAACGGACGGCCCAGGGGCGTGGTGAGCCAGTGGGCCCTGGGCCGGTGCTCGGCCAGGGCCCAGAGGCAGACGATCCAGGCGGACGTCCCGCGGTAGACCTGCCCCCGGTCCCCGACCACCGTGATCTCCTCCAGCGTTCCCGCGTGGTCGAGACCGGGGAAGCGGTGACGCGCCTCCTGCGAGCCGGCCGGGACGAGATCGAGCGGGACGAGCTGACGCTGCTTCCGCAGCCAGTGCCGCAGATGGACGCAGAGCGGGCACCGGTCGTCGTAGAGCACCGTGAGCCGGGTGACCGGCGGGTACGTGACCGGGGCGGGCGCGGCCCGGCCGGGGATGTCCGTCACGGCCTGCTCACCTCCCGGTGGCGGGCGCTGCCCAGGGGCCCTGGTTCCCGGGTCCGGCCCAGCCCTGCGGCGGCACGGGCGGCGTCTGCTCGCGCTCCATCAGGCCCCGGCGGCGGATCTTGTTGAGCACGTAGACGTTGCCCAGGTGCATCACGCCCAGGACCAGCAGGACGACGCCGACCTTCACCGACAGCGCCTCGAAGAGCTGCCGGGCGTCGGCGACCCCGTCGGCGTTCTTCAGGTACAGGGCCACGAAGCCCAGGTTGACCAGGTAGAAGCCGACCACCAGCAGGTGGTTCACGGCGTCCGCGAGCTTCTCGTCGCCCTGGAGCACATCGCCGAGGAAGACCTTGCCGTTGCGGCTGAGCGTGCGGGCGACCCAGACGGTGAGCGCCACGCTGATGAGCAGGTAGATGACATACGCGAGCACAGTGAGGTCCATGCCCCACCCTCCCTTGAACGCGTTCAAAATGCTGATGTCAGTGACTGTAGACCCGTTTTTGAACATGTTCAAGCAGCGTCCCGGTGAAGGCCGGAACGCTGGATGCGGTATGGGGGTGGGCGGGTGACGCGGGATCAGTCGGCGAGGGCCCTGAGAAGCTCGGCCCGCAGGTCACCCGCGTCCGGAAGCGGTCCCGACGCCAGCACCTCGTTCCACCGGGCCGCCGCCCGGTCGGCACCGGACCGGAACGCACGCCGCAGCGGCACCTGCCCGAAGAACAGCGCGAGCGCGGCCACCGGGCGCAGCAGTGACCGCCCGCGCACGGTCAGGGTGACGCCGACCTCCCACACGCCCCCGGCGGCCGGCCGCGGAGTGACGGTCAGACGTGCCCGCCCGAGCCGGTGCTTGGCGCGGACCGCCAGCGGGGCGCGGGCCGGCGGGAGGGACCCGGGACGCGCGGTCGCGGCGGCCCACCAGGCGGGCAGGTCGAGCCCGGCCCGGCCGGAGGCGCGTTGCAGCGGACCTCCGCCGGGGTTGCGCATGCGGAATCCCACGTCCAGTGCCCCGGGCCGGTCAGGGGTGCGCAGCCGCGCGGTCAGCCGGGCGGTCAGCTCGGCGGACTCCATGCGCTGCTCGACGGCGATGGCGGTGGCGCGCCGCCACTCCCTCACGGTCACGACGATCAGGTCGTCCGAGGGGGCTGCGCGCAGGGCGTCGGTCGCCTCGTCGGCGTCCGAGG
Source organism: Streptomyces clavifer (assembly GCF_036345975.1). NCBI lineage: Bacteria > Bacillati > Actinomycetota > Actinomycetes > Kitasatosporales > Streptomycetaceae > Streptomyces > Streptomyces clavifer. The sequence continues at coordinate 4,643,899 of NZ_CP107793.1, forward strand.
TGATCTCGTACCGGGCGCCCGGGCGCAGGTGCCGGCCCTTCAGCAGCCGGATGCCCGGGACCGTCGGCCCGCCGTCCCCCAGCACGATGTCCCCACCCCGCGCCCGCGAGGAGTCGACCGTGTCCAGGACGGCCTTCGCGCACTCCTCGAACCAGTCGCGGTCCAGGGACGTGACGGTGACCGTGTGGTCGAAGCGGGCCACGCGGGACCGTACCCGGTCTCAGACGCTCATGGAGCGCGCGGTGTTGACCTGGGCCATGACCATCGGGAAGGTCTCGGGGCCCATCGCCGGGATCATCGTCGAGTGGTGGCGTCCACCGCTCGTCACCGTGATCTGGACGAAACCGGTCGTCCTCTTCTCCTTCATCAGGAGGAAGAGCAGCCCGATCAGGCAGAAGAGCGCGAAGACGATGGCGAGCACGACCCCCACGGTGGGGATCTTCTCCTCCGTGCGCGACATGTCGGTCGCCGTCCACACCGCCCCCTTGAGGGGCATCGTGCCGGACGGCGTCACGATGCCGTCGTTCATGACGGTGATGTCACCGAGCGACAGCATCGGCACGCCGCCGCCCATGGGCTGTCCCTGCTGGACCGGCAGGTTGAAGCCGGGCTGCGTCGGCTGGCCGGGGCTCGGATAGCCGTAGCCGGGACCGGGCTGTGCGGCGGACTCGGGCAGCGGCTGCGGGTAGCCGTACACCGGAGCCGCGCCCGGCGCCGGGTAGCCGTAGCCCTGGCCGTCGGGCATCGTCGGAGGGTTGCCCGGCTGCTGGGGCGGGCCCCACTTGTATGAGTCGTCCGCGTACGGATTCGGATCGCTCACGACGTTCCCCGTTCTCCATCAGACCCTCTGCTCCCGTGCCGTGCTGCGTCGGGAGAGGGCGAGCCGGTCAGGGCTCCGCATGACCGTACCGTCCCCCGCCCCCTCGACGCACCAAGAGGCCCCGCTTCCCGCACAGTCGGTGCGGGGAGCGGGGCCTCTCGAAGACCACGGCGTGGGCCCGGGAGCCCCGGAGCCCGTGGGTCAGAAGCGACGCGTGATCAGCGCGCGCTTCACTTCCTGGATCGCCTTGGTGACCTCGATGCCACGCGGGCAGGCGTCCGTGCAGTTGAAGGTCGTGCGGCAACGCCACACGCCGTCACGGTCGTTGAGGATCTCCAGGCGCTGCTCGCCGCCCTCGTCGCGCGAGTCGAAGATGAAGCGGTGCGCGTTGACGATGGCCGCCGGGCCGAAGTACTGGCCGTCGTTCCAGAACACCGGGCACGAGGACGTGCACGCGGCGCACAGGATGCACTTGGTGGTGTCGTCGAAGCGCTCGCGGTCCTCGGCGGACTGCAGGCGCTCACGCGTCGGCTCGTTGCCCTTGGTGATGAGGAAGGGCATGACGTCGCGGTAGGCCTGGAAGAACGGGTCCATGTCGACCACGAGGTCCTTGAGGACCGTGAGGCCCTTGATGGCCTCGACCGTGATCGGCTTCTCCGGGTTGATGTCCTTGATCAGCGTCTTGCAGGCGAGCCTGTTCTTGCCGTTGATCCGCATCGCGTCGGAGCCGCAGATGCCGTGCGCACACGAACGCCGGAACGTCAGAGTGCCGTCCAGCTCCCACTTGATCTTGTGAAGGGCGTCGAGGACACGCTCCTTCGGGTCGATCGAGATCTCGAAGTCCTGCCACTGGACCTCGTCGGAGACCTCGGGGTTGAAGCGGCGGATCCGGAACGTGGCCGTGATGTACGGGGTGTCGGCGAAGCCGGCCTCGGCCTTGTCGGTCTTTTCCAGGGTCGGGGTAGCCATCAGTACTTACGCTCCATCGGCTGGTAGCGGGTCGTGACGACCGGCTTGTAGTCGAGCCGGATCGACTCGGTGCCGTCGTCGGCGACCTCGCGGTACGCCATGGTGTGGCGCATGAAGTTGACGTCGTCGCGGTTCGGGTAGTCCTCGCGGTAGTGACCGCCGCGGGACTCCTTGCGGGCCAGCGCGGAGGTCGCCATGACCTCGGCCAGGTCGAGCAGGTTGCCCAGCTCGATGGCCTCCAGCAGGTCGGTGTTGAACCGCCTGCCCTTGTCCTGGATCGACACGTCGAGGTAGCGCTTGCGCAGCTCGGCGATCTTGTCGACCGCGGTCTTGATGGTCTGCTCGGTGCGGAACACCATCACGTTGGCGTCCATGCACTCCTGAAGCTCCGTGCGGAGCGCGTGGACCCGCTCGGTGCCCGTCGAGTTGCGCAGCCGCTCGACCTGCTCCTGGACCAGCTGCGCCGGGTTCTCGGGAAGCTCGACGAAGTCGTTCTTCGCGGAGTACTCGGCGGCGGCGATGCCCGAACGGCGCCCGAAGACGTTGATGTCGAGCAGCGAGTTGGTGCCCAGGCGGTTGGCGCCGTGCACGGAGACACAGGCGACCTCGCCGGCGGCGTACAGGCCCGGGACGACGGTGGTGTTGTCGGCCAGCACCTCACCCTCGACGTTGGTCGGGATGCCGCCCATGGCGTAGTGCGCGGTCGGCTGGATCGGGATCGGGTCCGTGTAGGGCTCGATGCCGAGGTACGTACGCGCGAACTCGGTGATGTCCGGGAGCTTCGCGTCCAGCTGCTCCGGCGGGAGGTGCGTGAGGTCGAGGTAGACGTGGTCGCCCTCGGGACCGCAGCCGCGGCCCTCACGGATCTCCGTGTAGATGGAGCGGGACACGACGTCACGGGACGCGAGGTCCTTCATGACCGGCGCGTACTTCTCCATGAAGCGCTCGCCGTCCTTGTTGCGGAGGATGCCGCCCTCACCGCGGGCGCCCTCCGTCAGCAGGATGCCCATGCGCCAGATGCCCGTCGGGTGGAACTGGAAGAACTCCATGTCCTCCAGCGGCAGACCCCGGCGGTAGCAGGCGGCCTGGCCGTCACCGGTCAGGGTGTGCGCGTTCGACGTCACCTTGAAGAACTTGCCGGTGCCGCCCGAGGCGTAGATGACCGACTTCGCCTGGAAGACGTGGATCTCGCCGGTGGCCAGCTCGTAGGCGACGACGCCGGCGGACTTCTTGACGCCGTCCTCCTCGACGACCAGCTGGTCCAGGACGTAGAACTCGTTGAAGAACTCCACGCCCTCCTTGACGCAGTTCTGGTACAGCGTCTGGAGGATCATGTGGCCGGTGCGGTCGCCCGAGTAGCAGGCACGACGGACCGGGGCCTCGCCGTGGTTGCGGGAGTGACCGCCGAAGCGGCGCTGGTCGATCTTGCCCTCGGGCGTACGGCCGAACGGCAGGCCCATCTTCTCGAGGTCGAGGACCGCGTCGATGGCCTCCTTCGCGAGGATCTCGGCGGCGTCCTGGTCGACCAGGTAGTCGCCGCCCTTGATCGTGTCGAAGGTGTGCCACTCCCAGTTGTCCTCCTCCACGTTGGCCAGCGCGGCGGCCATGCCGCCCTGCGCGGCGCCCGTGTGGGAGCGGGTGGGGTAGAGCTTCGTGAGCACGGCGGTGCGGCTGCGCTTCGTCGACTCGATGGCCGCGCGCATGCCGGCGCCGCCGGCGCCGACGATGACGGTGTCGTACTTGTGGATCTGCATGGTTTCCTCTGGTCCCTCTGTCCCGGCGCCTAGCGGATGTTCGGGTCGAAGGTGAAGATCACCAGCGTGCCCAGCAGGACGGTGAACACCGTGGCGGTGTACAGGAGCATCTTCAGCCAGAAGCGGGTGTTGTCCCGTTCGGCGTAGTCATTGATGACCGTACGGAGGCCGTTGGCGCCGTGGAGCATGGCGAGCCACAGCATCGCCAGGTCCCAGACCTGCCAGAACGGCGAGGCCCAGCGGCCCGCCACGAAGGCGAAGCCGATCTTGGAGACGCCGCCGTCCAGCACCAGCTGGATCAGCAGGTGCCCGATGACGAGAACGACCAGCACGATGCCCGACAGGCGCATGAAGAGCCAGGCGTACATCTCGAAGTTGGTGCGCGAACCCTTGGGGGTCTTGCCCGTGCGCTTGCGCGGGGGCTCGATCACCGGGGCCGGGTTGTCGACGTCGTACAGGCTTACGCCCTCGACGTCGCCGATCGCGGGGGAAGAGGTCTCGCTGGACATTGGCCTCAGCTCCCGAAGACTTCGCGTACGGCGTGACCGAGGACGGGGTACAGGGCCCCGACCATCAGCACGACCCAGATACCCAGGACGGTCCAGAGCATCTGCTTCTGGTAGCGCGGGCCCTTGGCCCAGAAGTCCACGGCGACGATGCGGAGACCGTTCAGCGCGTGGAAGAGGATCGCGGCCACCAGGCCGTACTCGAGCAGCGCGACGAGCGGGGTCTTGTAGGTGGCCACGACATCGTCGTACGCCTCGGGGGAGACACGCACGAGGGCGGTGTCCAGGACGTGTACGAACAGGAAGAAGAAAATGAGGACACCGGTGACTCGATGAGCCACCCAGGACCACATGCCTTCCCGGCCGCGGTACAGCGTTCCAGCCGGCACGGAAGAACCCTCCGGGAGCGGGGATTGGGGTCGGCCGGCTTGACTGTCGGTCTGACCCGGCCGGGTACGGTCCACCGGCCCCGGCCATCGTAGCGACGGTTTGTCGGTTCGATGGCGGCGGGGCCTCCGGTGTGATCAAAGCGGCAATCAATCTGGCACGGACGGGCTATCGGACGGGCTGTCCGGCGACCAGGAAAGGGCCCTGCGAGCTGCCCGCTTCGGTCACGAGGTCGATGATGCGGCCCCGGGCGAGTCGTCGCATCTCCTCCGCGGTGAGGGCCCGCTCCTCGTCCGCGTCGTGCGCGAGCCGGGTACGGATGGCGACGAGCACCTGGTCCACGTGCTGGGAGGGCGGCACGCCGTCCAGGCAGATCACGAACACATGACCGAATCGGCTCTCGTACGCGGCGTGCGCCGCCCGCAGGGCCAGGTGGGCGGCGCGGGGCGCGTCATGGTGCAGGCAGGGGGCGCACTCCGCGGCGAGTGCCTCCGCGATGTCCACCGGGGAGAGGTCGTACCCCGCCTCGTCGGAGGCCGCGAGCAGCGCCCCGAGGTCCGGGTACGGGCGGTGGGCGGCCAGCCGCAGCGCCCAGCGGTGGCTGCCGAAGCACTCCAGCAGGGCTGGTTCGGCGGTGTCCCGGGGCCAGGCGTTGAAGCGACCGAGCCCGCTCGAGTAGGCATTGCCGCAGGTACTCGCCGAGACTGGTTGCGGAACGGAGGGCTCCGCCCCTGCCTCGTGCGGGGCGGGACCGCGGGTCTGGACGGGTACGCCCGCCCGCCCTGCCTGCTGCGGCTGCTTCGGCGGGCCGGCGGGGGGCTCGCTGGACCTGGACAGCGGGAACTCCTCGAATGAATGACTTCTGTGATCTTGGAGAGGGGCCGGAGAGCGAACAGGTTGCGTGGGGGAGAGAGTGAAGGCTGAGATGAATGTGACGCAACGCTAGCGAGACCAGGCAACGGGCGCCCGGTGGGTGCGCGAATTTCACCCGGACGGGAGAGTTTCGGAACGCTTGATGGACGTCTCGGCGGGGGTAATGACCGACTTTCTCCTCTTCTCTGACCTGTTTCTCCCCCCAACCCGGAGGATTCTGAGCGATGTCGCCCTCACGTGGAGTTCTGGTGGCCGGAGCGGCCGCCACGGTCGCCGCTGCCGTCACCCTCACCGTCGTCGCCTGGCCCGAGGGCTCCGGCCCCGGGACGCAGGGCGCGGCGTCCTCGTCCAGCACCTCGTCCTCGCCGTCCCCCTCGCGGAGCTACCCGCTCTCCACGACGCCGAGGACCATACCCGCGGTGCGCGAGCACACCCCCGCACGCGGACCCGGCTGGAAACCCGCGAAGGACAGCACGGTCGTCGTGGCCGATCCCGAGCTCGCCGACGAGGCGAAGCTGCTCGCCGAGGAGCTGGACATCCGCTACCGGGGTGAGGCCTCGGCCCGGCCCGGCGACGTCGAGCTGGCGATCGGGACACCGGGGAAGGGCGCCCCGGAGTCGTACACCCTGAAGACGGCGGGCGACCGGGTGAGGATCAGCGGGCCCGACCAGGCCGGCGTCTTCTACGGGACCCGCACCCTCAAGCAGTCGATGAGCGCCGACAGCACGATGCCGGAGGGCGTCGTGCGCGACACACCCGACCGGGCGCAGCGCGGGCTCAACCTCGACATCGCGCGCAAGCACTACTCCGCCGAGTGGATCGAGGCCCGGCTGCGCGAGATGGCCGACCTCAAACTCAACCAGCTCGGCCTGCACTTCTCCGACGACCAGGCCTTCCGCATCGAATCCGAGTCGCATCCGGAAGTGGTCTCCGAAGAGCACCTCACCAAGGCCGAGGTCCGGCGGATCCTGGCGCTCGCGGAGAGCCTCCACATCACCGTCGTCGGCGAGATCGATTCCCCCGGACACCTGGGCGCCGTGCTCCGCGCCCACCCCGACCTCCAACTGCGCGACACGCAGGGGGTCGCCCGGCAGGGCGCCATCGACATCTCCAGGACCGAGTCGGCGGAGATCGTCGACGACCTGCTGCGCGAGTACTCCGAGCTGTTCCCCGGGGCGTGGTTCCACGTCGGTGCGGACGAGTACCAGGCGCTGACGGTGAGCGACCCGCAGGCCTCCTACCCGCAACTGGCCGCGGCCGCCCGCGAGAAGTACGGCGCCGGGGCCACCATCCAGGACCTGACGGAGGGCTGGCTCAACGACCGGGCGGCGGTCGTCCGCGATGCGCAGAAGATCCCCAAGGCGTGGAACGACGGGTTCTTCAGCGGTGGCCGGGTCACCGCGCACAAGGGCATCGAGGTCGAGTACTGGACGGGCAAGGAGATCGGCGCCCGGCCGCCCCAGGAGTACCTGGCGGAGGGCCGCAAGGTGGTCAACCTCAACGACGAGTTCCTCTACTACGTGCTCGGTGAGCCCAACGACTTCGTCTACCCGACCGGCGAGCGGATCTACGAGCAGTGGACCCCGTTCGTCCTGCGCGGCACCGAGCCGGTCCCGGAGCGCTACTCGAAGCAGATCCTGGGCGGCCGGTTCGCGGTCTGGGGGGACTTCCCGAACGCGCAGACGCAGAAGCAGGTGGCCGACGGTATCCGGATGCCGCTCAACGCCGTCTCCCAGAAGCTGTGGGACCCGGGGAAGCCGGAGCTGACCTGGGCACAGTTCAAGGCGCTGGCCGACGAGGTCGACTCCTCGGACTGATCCGCAACCGCGTGGACACCTCCGTCGGGAGAGGCTAGGTTCCGCTTGCCGCGTGCCCCGGGGAGGGGCGCGCGGCAAGCGCGTTCCGGACGAATCCTGGGGGGTTCCACTTCATGCTGTGCACCACATGCCGTAAGAGACCGGCCACGTCCGCCGACGGCCGCTGCACCACCTGTGCGGCGCTGCGCCGCACGTCGGCGGGCGGACTGATGGCAGGGACCCGGGCGCCGAGGGGGGAGGGGCCGCACCGGCTGCGCTCCCCCGGGGGCCTCGCCAAGGCGGTCGTCGTGCTGCTCGTCGCCGTCGTCGTGGCGGACGTGCTCTCCGTCGCGGCGGGCCTGAACGTCCGGCGCGTGTTCGTCGCCATCGCCGGCGGTGACATGGAGGCCTACGGCCTGACGCTCCAGGCCCACCTGCTCCACCAGCGGGCGTACAGCCTGCAGCTCCTCGCGCTGGTGCCCACCGCCGTCGTCTTCGTCCTCTGGTTCCGCCGTGTCCGGCTCAACGCCGAGGTGTTCGACGCGAGCCTGCAGACGATGCGGCCCGGCTGGGCCGTCGGTGCGTGGTTCGTCCCCGTCGGCAACTTCTGGCTGCCGCGCCGGGTCGCCGGCGGTGTCTGGGCGGCCAGCACCCGCGCCGATGAAGGACGGAGCACGGTCTCCGGGACGCCGATGAACCTCTGGTGGGCGGCCTGGGTGCTCGACCTGGTCTTCGGCCGCTACGCCGCCCGGACGTACGAGCGCGCGGAGCTGCCGCAGGAGGTCGTGGACGCGATCGGACTGGTCGTCGCGTCCGACGTGCTCGACATCGTCGCCGCGGTCCTCGCGATGCTCTTCGTGCGCAGGCTGACCGCGATGCAGGGGGAGCGGGCTGCGGTCGGCCCCACGCCGCCCTCCGCACACCCGGCGAGCGACCCGGCCACGTACTGAGCCGAGCCGACTCCGCCCCTCCGCGCTGCCCGGTGGGCGGCCGGATCCGGCCGTGGCGCCCTCGAAGGGCCGCCGCCCGGACTGCGGTGCATCGGGCGTCACGCGCCCTTGCCCGAGCCGATTTTCTCCTCTTTTACGGATGGTCCGGGCATCAGGAGCCGGTCCGACCGCATCGCACTGTGTCCTCCCGAGTCGTAAGAGTGACGCTTTTCAGCCATTCGGCGCAGTATTCGGTAACGACGTGCGGCGTTCCGCCGTGCGTCGGCTTCCGGTCGGCCGACCGGGTGACCGAGGGAGACGTCGATGAGCCTGCTGGAGCAGATCGCTCTTGCCGACGAGCGAGGGCTGGCGGCGAGCGGGCTCGCCTGTCTCGACCGCTGCCTGCCACCGACCGGCCGGAGCGATCCGGAGCCGCTGCGCCCGCTCTGGGCGAGCTGTGAGAACGGTGCGGACTGGGTGGCCCGGCTCGCCGGCGTCCGCGAGGCGCTGGAGTGTGACGCGCCGGAGGGCGAGGCGTCGGGGGACACGGGGCCGGAGGGCGGCGGGGACACCGGTTCCGTGGCCGCCCGCGTCCGTGCGCTGCTCGCTGCCGCGCCTGCGGACTTCGAGGCGGAGCCGCTGCGCGCGTGGTCCGACGCCTGCTCGCTCCTCGCGCTGGACGTCCACCGCGAGTTCGACCTCCCGTCCGCGGGTGGGGCGGAGCTGCTGCGGCGCTGCCGTGCGGGCGGGACGGAGGGCGTGGGCCCGCTCGTCAGCGGTGAACTGCGCCGTCAGATCGAGATCCTGGACGTCCTGGCGGAGACCGCGGGCACGGTGGGCAGTGGAGCGGGCCTGCTCCGGGTGCTCGACCTGTCGACCGAGGGCCAGCGCGTGCTGCGTGCGGTGATGTCGCGCAGGGCGCGCAGCCGGGCCTGACGGCCGGGGCGGACCCGGGCGGGACGGAACGACGACCGGGGCCGCCACCCCCCACAGGAGAGGCCCCGGTCGTCTTCCACGGAGCCGCAGTGCGGCCCCGTACTCATCTCAGCGCCACGGGTGCGTTTTTTGTCACACCGCGCTGCGTCAGGAGACTGTTGCGGGTTGTACAAGTCATGGACGCGGAACAGTCCGACCACGTAGCGTGCTGATTCGCGCAGGGTGGCGCAGCAGCGATGACCAGCTGTGATTCGGATCAGCAGGGCGGGTTGAGGGAGTGCTGGGGGACGACGCGGAGCTGACCGCCGCGGTGCTCGCGGCACAGGACGGGGACGAGGACGCCTTCCGTACTGTGTACCGCGCTGTGCACCCACGGCTGTTGGGGTACATACGGACGCTGGTCGGCGAACCGGACGCCGAGGACGTGGCGTCCGAGTCCTGGCTGCAGATAGCGCGTGATCTCGACCGGTTCAGCGGGGACGCCGACCGGTTCCGCGGCTGGGCCGCCCGGATCGCGCGCAACCGCTCGCTCGATCACATACGGATGCGGGGCAGGCGCCCGGCGGTCGGCGGCGACGAGAGTGAACTCGTGGCCCGGGCTGCCGAATCGGACACGGCGGGCGAGGCGCTGGAGTCGCTGGCCACCGGCCGTACGCTGTCCCTCATCGCGCAGTTGCCGCAGGACCAGGCCGAGGCCGTGGTGCTGCGTGTCGTGGTCGGGCTGGACGCGAAGAGCGCCGCCCGGACGCTGGGCAAACGCCCCGGAGCGGTCCGCACGGCCGCTCACCGGGGGCTCAAGCGGCTGGCGGAGCTGCTCGGCGCGGACGACGGCCCGGAGGGCGGGATTCCGGCCGCGGGTGCGGGACTCGGAGCCGTGCCCGCACAGCGCCCCGCCCGCAACGGCGCGGCGGCGCCCGCCGGTGTGACGCATTCGCGTCCGTGGACGCAGAAGGACATGTGATGGCCGACGAGCAGGACGAGTGGCTTGACGCGGACGTGGCGGAGAATCTGCTCCGCGGCGATCCCGTCGAACCCGTCGACGATCACGCCAGGAATGCGGCCCGGCGGCTGGAAGCGGCGCTGCGCGAGGTGCGTGCCCCCGGCCCCCCGGGAGGGGAACTGCCCGGTGAGGCGGCCGTGATGGCCGCGTTCCGCGAGGCGTCCGGTGCCCGGACGAAGCGGGACGGCGGGGCGCGGGCCGCCGGACCCGGCGGGCATCAGGACACCCTGCACACCGTACGCATCGGCGCCACGCGCGCGCCCTCGTCCCGGCGCCCCCGCTGGACCCGTCCCGTGCGCTACGGCCTCGCCGTCTCGCTGGCGGGGTGCGCACTCGGCGGGGTGGCGGTCGCCGGGGGCACGGGCATGCTTCCCGCGCCGTTCGGCGGCCAGGGTTCCCCGGCTCCCGCCTCGTCCGTCTCCGTCGCGGCGTCCCCGGAGGAGCTGGGGGCCGAAGTGCCCGAGGCCGGCGGTCCGTCGTCCGCACCGGCGTCGCCCGACGTGTCCGCGTCGCCGACCGCGCCCGAAGGGGCGGACAGGGGCACGGATCCGGACGACGGGCGGAGCCGCCCCGGCGGCGGCACGGCCGGCGGGACGGACCGGCGCAGTGGCGACCCGGACGGCGAGGGCACCCCGGAGAGCACTCCGGACGGCACCGACGGACACGAGACCCCCGGCGGCTCCGCGGGCGGTAAGGGGGCCGATCTCCACGAGAAGGCCGCCCGGGCCTGCCGCGACTACCGCAGCGACGACCTGAGCCGGGAGGACGAGCGACGACTCCTCGATCTCGCGGACGGCGAGGACAACCTGGCACGCTTCTGCGACCGCGTCCTCGAGGACGACGACGCGGACGGGAGCGGCGGCGGCTCCGGCGACGGCTCCGGCGGCCCGGACGGCGGCAAGGGCCCCGGCGAGGACGGCGAGGAGTCTCTTCCGTCGATCTCCTTCCGCACCCCGCCCCCGGAGGGCGGCACGAACCAGCGGTCCACGGCGGACGAGCCGTCCGCCCTCTCCCCGGCCGCGCGCTGACCTGCGTGGATACGGCCTTCGGCCACACGGTGTGACGTTTTCCGGTTGCCCGGCGCAGTACAGAGTGCCGACTGGTCATCGGTAGCGCACACGAGCCGGGGTTCCCCCCGTACCTTCGGCTCGGCGCATCAGGCGCGGGCGGGACACGTTCCCCCGGTCCCGCCCGCGCCCCTTTACCTCTGGACGCCGCTCCCGGTCCGCGCCAGTGGGATCACCCCCGCCGTCCTCTCACCAGTGGACGACGACCTTGTCGCCGTTCTCGACCTGGTCGAAGAGCGAGGCGATCCTCCCCTCGTCCCGCACGTTCACGCAGCCGTGCGAGGCGCCGTCGTAGCCGCGGGCCGCGAAGTCCGGTGAGTAGTGCACCGCCTGGCCGCCGCTGAAGAACATGGCGTACGGCATGGGGGTGTCGTACAGCGTCGAGACGTGGTCGCGGGACTTCCAGTACACCGTGAAGGCACCCTCCCGGGTGGGCGTGTACTGCGAGCCGAAGCGGACGTCCATCGAGGAGACGACCCGGCCGTCGATCATCCACGAGAGGGTGCGGCTGTTCTTGCTGATGCACAGGACCCGGCCCGTCATGCAGCGCGCGTCCGGTTTCGCGACCGGTTCGGCGGCCGGCGGGTCCAGCTCCCGGGCCGTCGGCCTCCGGGTCATCCCGAGCAGCCGCTCCCAGGTCACGGTGTCGGTCCTGCCGGTGCGGGACAGGCCGCGCCTGCCCTGGAAGGACTGTACGGACGCGACGGTCGCGGTGCCGTAGTACCCGGTGGGGCTGCGGTGGAAGTGGCCGATCTGGCGCAGCCGGGCCTGCAGCTCCCGGACCTTCCCGCTCCTGTCGCCGGTCGACATCAGGGTCTCCGGCCGCGGCGAGGGCCGCGCGCTCGGCGTCTCCACCGGGGCGGGGTCCGTGGCCGGTTCGGAGGGCGACACCGACGGGGACGCGCTCGCCGGTCCGCTGCCCGGGGCGGCATCGTCCGTGGGGCCCGTCGCCGTGGCCGCCACCGTCGGCTCCGCGGCGCCGACGGGGCCGGCCCGGCAGCCCGCCGTGAGCGCGGCCAGGGCGAGCAGGCCGATGGCCGCCGTCCGCGCCCCGCCCGCACGCCCGTTCATCCTTACGTGTCCCATCGCGACCCCCTGGCCCGCCCGTCACCGCCCCGGTACCCGGCGCCCGCGACATGGATGTCCTGGAAGACGGATTCCCGTCCTGCCCGGTTGCCGAATCCTGCGCATGATGGGAAACGAGCGTCCGGCCCCGCCGCGGGGCGAACGCTGTGAGCAAGGTCCCAGCCGAGGGCCCTGACGGGTGGTACCGCCGCCGCTAGAGTCCGTCGCGAGATTTGTTACTGAGAAGTAGCTTGAGCGGGAGGCACAGCACATGACGCGTGAGTCCGAATCGGGGCTGCCCATCGAGCCGGTGTACGGGCCGGACGCACTCGACGGCTGGCGGCCCGAGGAGAAGCTGGGTGAGCCGGGTGCGTACCCCTTCACGCGTGGCGTCTACCCCACGATGTACACCGGCCGTCCCTGGACGATGCGGCAGTACGCCGGTTTCGGCACCGCAGCCGAGTCGAACGCCCGCTACCAGCAGTTGATCGCCAACGGCACCACGGGCCTGTCGGTCGCGTTCGACCTGCCCACCCAGATGGGCCACGACTCGGACGCCCCGATCGCCTCCGGCGAGGTGGGCAAGGTCGGCGTCGCGATCGACTCCATCGACGACATGCGCGTCCTGTTCGGCGGCATCCCGCTGGACAAGGTCTCCACCTCGATGACCATCAACGCCCCCGCCTCGCTCCTCCTCCTGCTCTACCAGCTGGTCGGGGAGGAGCAGGGCGTCCCGGCGGACCGGCTCACCGGCACCATCCAGAACGACGTCCTCAAGGAGTACATCGCCCGGGGCACCTACATCTTCCCGCCGAAGCCCTCGCTGCGGCTGATCGCCGACATCTTCAAGTACTGCGGTACCGAGATCCCGAAGTGGAACACCATCTCGATCTCCGGCTACCACATGGCCGAGGCGGGAGCCACGCCCGCGCAGGAGATCGCGTTCACCCTGGCCGACGGCATCGAGTACGTCCGCACGGCCGTCGCGGCCGGCATGGACGTGGACGACTTCGCCCCGCGGCTCTCCTTCTTCTTCGTCGCCCGTACGACGATCCTGGAGGAGGTCGCCAAATTCCGTGCCGCGCGCCGGATCTGGGCGAACGTGATGAGGGAGGAGTTCGGCGCGAAGAACCCCAAGTCGCTCATGCTCCGCTTCCACACCCAGACCGCGGGCGTCCAGCTCACCGCCCAGCAGCCCGAGGTCAACCTGGTCCGGGTCGCCGTACAGGGCCTCGGTGCGGTGCTCGGCGGCACGCAGTCGCTGCACACCAACTCCTTCGACGAGGCCATCGCCCTGCCCACCGACAAGTCGGCCCGCCTGGCCCTGCGCACCCAGCAGGTCCTGGCGTACGAGACGGACGTGACGGCGACGGTGGACCCCTTCGCGGGGTCGTACGTCGTGGAGAGGATGACCGACGACGTCGAAGCGGCGGCCCTGGAACTGATGCGCAAGGTCGAGGACATGGGCGGCGCGGTCGAGGCCATCGAACGCGGTTTCCAGAAGGGGGAGATCGAGCGCAGCGCCTACCGGATCGCGCAGGAGACCGACAGCGGCGAACGCGTCGTCGTCGGTGTCAACCGCTTCCGCCTCGACGCGGAGGAGCCGTACGAGCCCCTCCGCGTCGACCCGGCGATCGAGGCCCAGCAGGCCGCCCGGCTGGCGAAGCTCCGCGCGGAGCGCGACCAGGGTGCGGTGGACGCGGCGCTGGCGGAGCTGCGGAAGGCTGCGCGGGGAACGGACAACGTGCTCTACCCGATGAAGGACGCGCTCCGGGCGCGGGCCACGGTGGGTGAGGTGTGCAACGCGCTCCGGGAGGTCTGGGGGGCGTACGTCCCGACGGACGCGTTCTGAGCGGCCGGTCCCGTGCGCGCGGGTGATCTCCGCCGATCACCCGCGCTCCGGCGCCGTCCCGCCCCGCTCCGGCCGGCGGAGAAGGGGCTCCCCGCCCTGCGCGTCCAGGACGGATCCGCCGCATTCCGAAATGCCTGGACAGGGCGTCGTACCCGCGTGCGACACTCCGTCCATGCTGGGTGTGACCGATCTTCCGACCTATCTCGCCGGCCTGGTGCTGATCATTCTGCTGCCCGGGCCCAATTCGCTGTACGTGCTGTCCGTCGCCGCCCGGCGCGGTGTGCGGACGGGCTACGTGGCCGCCGCGGGCGTCTGGACCGGGGACGCGGTCCTCATGACGCTGTCCGCGCTGGGTGCCGCCTCCCTGCTGCAGACGACGCCGCTGCTCTTCGCCGTCGTCAAGTACGCGGGTGCGGGCTATCTGACCTGGCTGGCCATCGGGATGCTGCGTGCCGCCGTGTCGATGTGGCGCGAGCGGCACCGGCGGGTCGCCGAGCTGACGGAGGCGGACGCGGCACCCGCGGCGGCGGTCGAGCGGCCCTACCGGCGAGCGCTCGTGGTCAGCCTGCTCAACCCGAAGGCCATCCTGTTCCTGATCTCCTTCTTCGTGCAGTTCGTCGATCCGGGTTACGCCTACCCGGCGCTGTCCTTCCTGCTGCTGGGCGCCCTGCTGCAGCTCGGGAGCTTCCTGTACCTCTCGGCGCTGATCTTCGGCGGTACCCGCCTGGCCGCCGCGTTCCGCCGCCGGAAGCGGCTTTCGGCCGGGGCCACTTCGGCGGCGGGCGTGCTGTTCCTCGGCTTCGCGGCGAAGCTCACGTTCAGCGGCGTCTGAGCCGTGCGGGTCCGCAGGGCCCTCAGTGGTGCCAGGCCCGGCCCCCCACGTTGTGGATCATGCGCTGGAGGACCTTGAGGGCGGCGACGAAGTCCTCGTCGGGAATGCCGGCATGGATCTCCGCGCTCGCGCGGGAGACCCGTTCGTACGCCCTCTCCCGCAGCGCGTGCCCCTCCGCCGTCAGCCGCAGCCGGGTGGTGGCGTCCTGGGTGACCAGGCCCTTGACGACGAGCGCGTCGATCTCGGGGTCCAGCCCGTCCCCGACGTTCAGATAGCCGCGGAGCACCGCCACCACCTCGGCCCGTGGCCGCCCCGCGTCGTCCGCGTCGACGAGCTGGTTGATGACCCACCAGGGCGGCTGGGTCAGGCCGTGTTCGGCCAGGGCGGCGCGGATGTGGGTGACAGTGGCCTCGTGGGCGGCCCAGCTCCAGTAGCCGATCGGCTGCCGTGCCAGTCCCGCGTCGTCGTGTGAGTAGTCCATGTCCCCGAACGTAGGAGCTCAAGCACGCTTGAGGTCAAGGGGCGGTTCTCCGCGGGGCGGCCGAGGGCGTCAGGGCCTTCCGCAGCAGCGGGGTGGACCACCGCTCCACGTACCGGTGCAGCAGCCAGGCCAGCGCCAGCATCGCCCCGACCGTGAGCACGGCCGTGAGTGCCGCGGGGACGCCGAGGGTCCGGTGCAGCACCCCCACGACCACCCATCCCAGGTGCTCGTGGACCAGGTAGAAGGGGTACGTGAGCGCCCCCGCGACCGTCAGCCAGGGCCAGTCGACGCGGTGCAGCGCGCCCAGGGCGATGGCGGCGACCACGGCGAAGCCGGCCGTCACGATCAGGATGATCACCGCCGACGAGCGGTACGAGAACGCGTCCTGGCCCGCCGGATGCCACAGGTCCGCCACCGCGTGGTGCTGACCCAGCAGCCAGCTCACGCCGACGATGCCCCAGGCCACCGCGTCGCGGCGGTCACGGTGGACCAGGTAGAGGCCGATACCGCCGACGAAGAACGGGGCGTGCTCCGGCATCAGGAGCACGTCGAGGAACGGCTCCCCGGACGCCTTCGTGAGAGCCGCCGCCAGTGTCCACACGGCGCAGAACAGCACGATCCGCCGCCGGTTCGCCCCCGGCAGCACGACGAACAGGGCGAACAGCGCGTAGAAGCGGATCTCCGCCCACAGCGTCCAGCACACCCCGAGGACCCGGTCCGCCCCCAACGGCTGCTGGAGCAGGGTCAGGTTGACCAGTGCGTCGCTGGGCGACACCGCCTCGTACGCCACCACGGGCAGCGCGAAGACCAGGGTCACCAGCACGACCGCCGCCCAGTAGGCGGGCATCAGGCGTGCCACCCGCGAGACGAAGAACGAGGACAGCGACCGCCCCCAGCCGCTCATGCAGATCACGAAACCGCTGATGACGAAGAAGATCTGCACGCCCAGCGGCCCGTAGGCGAACCACGTGTGGGCGGTCGGGAACTGGACCGCGGGCGAACTGCCCCACGCCGCGGTGATGTCACCGCCCCGGCCACCGTAGTGATAGGCCGCGACCATCAGCGCCGCGAGCAGCCGCAGCCCGTCGAGGGCGCGCATCCGGGAGTGCCGCGGGGCCGGCGGCGAGGAGGCCCCGGATCCGTCGCCGGGAAGGGGAGGCGCGGGGACGCGTGCCTCCTCGGCGAAGCCCGTCCCCGGGGGCGCGGTGGCCGTCGACGGCCCCGCTCCGGTCCTCCCCGCGTCCTGCGGTGTGATGGTCACAGCCACTCCATTCAGCCGGTGCGCCGCGTCAGCGTAGGGCGGGGCAGAGGGACAGAACGGTCAGGAAGCGCGCAGTTTTCCGTGCTGACAGGGCGAGTTCATCTGGCGGTCGTACGGGTTTTCTACCGTGACGCCGAACCGCAACCCGCTGTGCGGACGCCACCCCCGGACCGTTTCGGCGGAGGTGTCCGTGACCGCGTACGACTCGACGCCCACCTCCCCCCACGGGCATCAGACGCTTGGAGCGCCATGACGAAAGCCCGCCCCCGTTGGCAACGGCAACGTGACGTGGAGGTCCCGGCCCCACGCGCGGGCACGGCCCCCATCGCCGTCACCCCCACCGACCTGGACGTGTGCCTGCGCGCCTGCGCCGCCCACAGCGGAAAGCTCGTCGCGGGACTCGACCGGCGTCGCACGGCCCTCGCGGAGGCGTTGCGGCACCTGCTCGCCGCCCATGCGGCGACGGCCCCCGCCGCTCCGGCGGCAGCCGTCCCGCTGCCGCTGATACGGCGCAGCGTCAAGAGCGGGGCGAGCACCGGACCGGTGCTCGGCGACGAGCTCATGGACCCGCTGCTCGCGGTCGGCAACAAGGCGCTGGAGTGCGGCTACGAGGACGAGACGAAGCTCGCCCTGCTCGTCGCCGACACCGTGCTCACCCAGCGCAAGCGCTCCCGCGCGGGCTGGCGGCTGCGCGCCCGGGTCCTGGAGGCGATGGGGTCGGAGACCGCGGCCGTCGACGCCTACGAGCGCTACCTCGGCCTGACCGACGACGACGGCTTCGGTGTGGCCGCCAAGGCCGCCGGACTGCGGCTGGGAGGGGAGATCCAGCACGAGCTGGTCCGGAGGCTGGAGGACGACTGCCCCGGGTCCCGCGAGTTCGCCGCCCGCCCCGTCATCGAGGCCTGGGCCGAGGGCCTGGAGCTGCACGCCCGCGGCGACTGGGCCGGGGCGCAGCCGCGGCTGGTCGGAGCGCTGCTGGCACAGACCCGGAACGGCACCCCGGTGACCGAGATCCAGGAGACGGCGTCCCACTACCTCGGTCTCGCGAGGGAGGCGCACGGCGTCGTCGGCGGCGGAGGCGGCACGGGCGACCCCACCGGGCCCGACCCGCTCACCGAACTCACCGAGCTCTACGCCGAACAGCGCAGGAACCGGTCGCGCGGTGCCGTGGCCGACCCCACCTTCGGGGGCGTCGAGTGGATCACCCTCGGTGAGTTCCGCAACCTGATCGCGGGCCGCTCGATCTGTCTGGTGGCCAACTCCCAGCGGGTCGGCAACGGTTCGATGGGCGCCGAGATCGACGCCTACGACCTCGTCGTCCGCTTCAACTCGTACAAGATCGACCCGGCGGCGACCGGACGGCGCACCGACATCCACGCCACCATCCACAAGCACAGCTTCAACTGGGACCAGCGCGTGGAGACCAGACTCGTCTTCGGAGGGGTCTCCGGCGGCTGGAAGCAGTCCCTGCGCAGCCGGCTCGTACCCGGAGCACAGACCTACCTCGGCGACGAGTCGCTGCGCTGGCCGCTGCGCGACATCGGCAGGACCGGCAGCGACGTGTGGCCCTCCATCCCCACCACCGGCTTCAACATGCTGTGGCTGCTGGACTTCCTGGACGTCAGCCCGCGGCTCGACCTGATCGGCTTCGACTTCTACGAGAGCGGGGCCTACCGGCTGGCCGGCGCGATGAAGATGCCCATCACCTCCGTGCACGAGTACACCAGCGAAAAGGCGTGGGTCATGGAACGCGCCCAGAGCGTCACCGATGCGAGGATCCGACTGCGATGACGACCGCGCCTTCCATCCCGACCGCCGCCAACGCGCTCACCGGCAAGCGCCGGGTCGCCTTCGCAAGCTTCGTGGACGAGAACTACCTCCCGGGATTCCTGACGCTGCTCCGCAGCCTGGCCCTCTCCAACCCGTCCGTCTGCGAGGACTTCCTCGTCCTCCACGACGGCCTGCGCACCGACTCGATCGCCAGGATCCGCGCCCTGCACCCGCGCGTGTCCTTCCGCCAGGTCGACGCCGCGCACTACGACGGCTACGCCAAGGGCGACCAGGACAACTACCTGGTGCGCAAGGCGTACTTCATCCTCGACGTGTTCCGGGTGCGTGACTACGACACCGTGATCACCCTGGACACCGACATGGTGGTCCTCGGCGACCTGGGCGAACTGCTGGAGCTGCGCGACGGCCTCGCCGCCGTACCGCAGTTCTTCTACGGACAGCACAAGCTCAACAGCGGGCTGCTCGTCATCCAGCGCGACTACCTGAGCGACGCGTTCTGCGCGAAGCTGGACGAGGTCGGGCGCAAGGGTTCGTACGAGCTCGACAAGCACGACCAGGGCATCCTCAACGCCGTGCTCGACGGCGGGTTCCTCCACCTCGACGCCCGGTACAACTTCGTCAAGCGACGGCTCTCGGGAGACCTCCCGGTCCCGGACGACACCGCGATCCTGCACTTCACCGGGCGGCACAAGCCGTGGCAGGGCGGAGAAGCCGGCTACGGCCAGGCCGAGGACCGCTGGCACGCGTACGAGCTGTCCGAGGCCGAGTTCCACGACGCCTACCTCTCCCTGCCCGGGGCCAAGCACCACGACCTGCTGGTGCACTACGGCACCCCGCACGTCCGGCGGACCGGTGACGTGGAGACCGCCCGGCGCGTCGCGAGCGCGCACATCGGGGCGGGGGAGTACCAGGAGGCGGTGGACCTCCTGGGCGGCATCCGGATCCCGGTCGACGAGGGCTGGGCGCACGAGGTGCTGGGCCACGCCCTGATGAGCGTCTCCCGCTACGGGGAGGCCCGCACCGAGCTGATGCTGGCCACCGCCGCACCCAACAGGGCGGCGACCTCCTTCGGGCGGCTCGCCCAGATCGCCTGGATCCACGGGGACGACACGGCGGCCGCCGAGTACGCCCTGGACGGGCTCGGCGTCGACCCGACGCACCGGGCGAACCGGCTGATGTACAGGCGCACCACGAGTGCGAAGCAGGCCGCCGAAGGCGCTCCGGCCGAGCAGCTCGCGCATGTCGCCTTCTACATGGAGCAGCAGGGCAACGCAGGGGACAAGCTGCTGCCGGAGAGCGTGCGCCTCGCCTTCGACCGGGACACCGGCCCCGCCCGCTGGCATTCCGTGCACGCCCACCGCCTCTTCGACGAGGCGGCGCTGGAACGGGTCAACGCCCGCCGCGGCCTGGTCATCGGCGGCGGTGGCCTCTTCATCCCGGACACCGCGCCCAACGGCAACAGCGGCTGGCAGTGGAACGTGCCCGACGCGCTGCTCGAGCGGATCGACGTCCCCGTCATGGTCTACGCCGTCGGCTTCAACGCCTTCGACGGCCAGGCCTACGGCCGGAGCCGCGACCGCTTCCTGTCCAGCCTGCGCAAGCTGGTGGAGCGCTCCGCGTTCTTCGGGCTGCGCAACCACGGTTCCATCGAGAAGGTGCGGGACCTGCTCCCCGCCGGCCTGCGGGACAAGGTGCGCTTCCAGCCCTGCCCGACGACCGTGACCCGGCAGACGACGGCGGGCTGGACCGATCCCGCCGAGCGGGAGAACACCGTCCTCGTCAACGCCGCGTACGACAGGGCCGGTCTCCGCTTCGGCCACGACTACGGGCATTTCCTCGGCGAGATGGCCACCGCGGTCAAGGGGCTCGGCGCGCATGCTGAGGTGAAGTGCGTCGCGCACTCCCTGGACGACGAGCGGATCGCGTTCGACCTGCGGCGCGAGCACGGCATCTCGCTGCCGGTGATCCCGATGTACGACTTCGACAACGACGCGATCCGGGACACCTACGCCCGTACGAAGCTGGTCATCGGGATGCGCGGGCACGCGGGGATGATCCCGTTCGGCTGCGGGACGCCGATCATCAGCCTGATCTCCCACCCCAAGATGGCGTACTTCCTGGCGGACATCGAGCGGCCCGAGTGGGGCATCTCCGTCCACGACCGGCGCCTCGGGGCACGGCTCGTCGAGCGGGCGGCCGGAATGCTGTCCGACCACGCGGCGGCGGTCGCCGATGTGCACGGCAGGCAGCAGGAGCTGTGGAAGGTCACCGAGGCCAACGCGGCGGACCTGCGGGTCATCCTGGGCGGCCGGACCGTCTGACGCCATTCCCGGGGACGGCCCGTTCCCGGGAACGGGCGCGCTCCTCGGAGGGCCCGACCCGGGGAACGGGCCCTTTCCCCACACGGGGTCGAACAGAGCCGGGCGGACCTGGTCCCAGGTCCGCCCGGCTCTCGTCATGGAGGTGCCCGCGCTACTTCCGGACGGCCCGCCGCAGCAGCCGCGCCCGGCGCACCACCCGGCGCACCGCCGCGTTCCGGGGGAGGAAGGCGAACTGGGCGGGCACTCCGCCCGGCAGCCCCAGCGAGGTGAGCCGTCGCCGCTTGAAGTACCGCCAGGTCGTCGCGTCCAGCCGGGTGGAGAGGTAACGCTCCGCGTCGGGCCGCAGACCCGGGTGTATGCGCGGCTGCATGGCGTAGCCGACGGCCCTGACCAGGGCCGGCACGTCCGGCTCCGTCCCCGCGGAGGGCCGCTGGGCCTCGACCGACGGGCGGTCGGTCAGCTCGGGGAGCAGCGCGTCCACGAGGGTGACGGGCATCCGGTTGCTGTTCTCGTACGGGGAGAGCCGGTCGAGGAGCATCTCCGTGCCGACGCGTGCGACCGGCAGCCCGTAGAGCGCCGACGCGGTGAGCAGCGCGGTCGAGAAGCAGCCGACGACCAGCGCGGGGCGCATCCGCTGGTAGAGGACCTCGGCGAGCACCGGGGTGGTGAGTATCCCGGCGTCCAGCACGGTCAGTTCGGCGCCGAGCCGCTCCGCCTCCGCCTCCATCCCCCGGGTCCACCGGGCCGGGGCGGTGGGGTGCGGCTTGAACACCAGGCGGGTGTGGCCCAGCGCGAACGCGCCGCGCATCATCCGCAGGTGCAGTTCCTCCTCCTCCTGCGGTGAGATCAGCTTCAGCGCGGAGAGGTACTGGCCGAGCAGCAGCGCCGGCCCGTCCACGGACGGCAGGTCCACGGACACGTCGGCCAGTTCGCCCAGTACCTTGAGGAAGTCCTCGCTCCCCACGACCACCGGTGCCGCGCCGAACTCGGTGAGCAGCAGCGGCTTCAGCCCCGGCACGAGGTCGAGGTGGAGCACGCGCCGCACCCGCGTCCCGACCAGCGGGTCGACCTTGTTGCGGGTGGGGCCGTAGCTCATCAGCCCGTCGGCGTACACGTCGATCGGTACGCCGGTGAAGATCTGGGCCACCCCGATGGCCGGGTCGACCTGGATGGATTCGATCGTCAGCTCGACGGCGTCGTCACCCAGACCCCAGGCGAGCCGCAGGTACCGCTCCCACAGGGGCAGATCGTCCGGCCGGGGCGACCAGGCGCTCGGGTGGAAGGGCGCGATGGTCTCGTTCCAGGACACCACGTCGTCGAACCGCCCGCGCAGCCGCTCGAACCCCGGCATCGCGTCGACGGAGAGCGACGTCTCCGGGACCGCCGCGTTGTTCGCGACGAGGAGGATGCGCCGGTCGGCCTCGCCGAAGAGGCCCGAGTCGAGGGCGGCGGCGAGGGTCGCCGTCCCGTAGAGGGTGGAGGCGAGGAAGATCTGCGTCCTGCGCCGTGCGGTCGGTGTGGTTCCGGCGGAGCCGGTGCGGGGCGTGCTCATGCCGCGGCCACCTCCTTCACGGTGCCGGGCCTGCGCCGCAGCCGGCGCAGCAGGGTCGCCCGCTCGACGTCCATGGAGTCGAGGGCGTCGTCCAGCACCCGCTGCGGCATGCGCTGCAACGCCGCCGCACTCATGGTGCGCAGCGCGCGGGCCACGGCCGGTTCGAACTTCGAGATCTCGGACAGGTGGTGCGTGATGATCGCGCAGTAGGTGCGGACGGCCTTCGGCAGGTACAGGTCCGCGTCACGGTCCAGCGAGGTGTCCGCGATGACCTGGTCGAAGGCCGGGATGAAGTCGAGCTGGCGCATGTCGCCGATCTGGGTGAGGGAGGAGGCGACGCCCCGCCGGTAGAAGATGCCCAGCAGGCCGGACACGGCGAATGACTCCGCCTCGCGGTGCAGTCGCCAGATCCACGGCCGGTCCTCGGCCGTGCGGAGGTTCTCCGGGAAGTGCAGCAGGCCGCCGTCGAGGAGCCGGCGGTGGTAGACGCCCGCCCAGGAGTACGGGTAGTCGACCGGCGTCGACCGCTCGTAGGGCAGGATCACCGCCCGCGGATCGACCACGGTGTCGCGCGGACCGTACGGCACCCGGTGGACGGTGCGCTCGGTGCCCGTGCACCGGACATGGTCCGTCCGGAGGAAATCGCAGCCCAGGGCCTCGATGTTCGCCACCAGCTGTTCGAAATAGCCGGGGGACACCCAGTCGTCGCCGTCCAGGAACGTGATGAATTCACCGCGCGCCGCATTCAGCCCCGTATTACGGGCGGCCGACACTCCGCTTTCCTCCCGTCTGATGTGAACGGCGCCGGGCAGGTCGCGTGCCGCGCGCTCCAGGATCTCCCGGGTCCCGTCGGTCGAGCAGTCGTCGACGAGGATGAATTCGAAGTCCTCGCGGGCGTTGGCCCGCAGGCTTCTCAGGGCGTCGGGCGCGTATGTCTGCACGTTGAAGAACGGCATGATGACGGAGAGCTTGACCACCCGCATCACGCTAGGCCGGGCCCTGGCATGTGCCTTGTCCCCGGCGAGGACGGCGGGTGAACGGCGAATGTAGGAATGGTGAACCGGCCGGATTCCGGGTGGGACGACGGGTGATCCGGGGCCGATTGGCCAATCGTCGGTGGGCTGTTAACCATTTGTTGCCCCCGCGTTGGGCCGCCCATCGAAATGCCTTCCTAGCTTTTAGGACGTGCCTCCACGTACCAGCAATTCGGCTGACCCGGCCGACACCGCAGCCGCCTCCCCGGCCCTCAGGGTCGCCGTGCTCGCCGACTCCGACACCCGGTGGAAGTGGGGCGCGCTCACCGCGCGCCGCCTGACCGCCCCGGGAGACGGGCCCGGCGAGGACGACCGTCCCGTCGAGATCAGCGGACTGCTGCTGCGCGGCCGTGCCACCCCGACCCCCCGGCAGCTCGCCGAGGTCGGAGAGGTCGGCGTGGACGCCGGCCGGGTGCGCGAGGTGACGGCCGTCGAATTCCTGCACGACGTGCGGGACGAGGGGTACGACGTCGTGGTGCTCGCCCTCGTCGGCGGCGCCGTCCAGGCGATGCTGCACGGCCTGGCCGCCCTCGGCCTGCCCCGCAGGCCCGTGGTCGTCACCGGGTACGTGGGGGTCGTCTACGAGAAGCTCGCCGACGGGCTCCTGCTGCGGCACGGCGCGGACATCGTCCTCGCCAACTCCCGTGACGACGCCCGGCGGTTCCGCGCGGTGTACGAAGGGGTCGGCGCCGACGCGTCGGCCGTCACGGAGGCGGCCCTGCCCTTCCTCGGCGGGGCGCCCTACCGGCCCGAAGAGGGCCGCGACACCGTCGTGTTCGCCGCCCAGCCCTCCGTACCGGCCTCCCGGGCCGACCGCACCTATCTGCTGCGCAGGCTCGTCGAGCACGCCCGGCTGCACCCGAAGCGCGAGGTGCTCCTCAAGCTGCGCTCCAAGCCCGGCGAGCACACCACCCACATCGAGGAGCTGCCCTACCAGCGGCTCGCGGAGCGGATCCCGGGCGGGCTGCCGCCCAACTTCCGCCTGGTGTACGGGCACATGGGCGAGGTCCTGGACCGCACCGACCTGCTGGTCACGGTCTCCTCGACGGCGGCGCTGGAGTCCCTGCACCGCCGGATCCCGACCGCGATCCTCTCCGACCTCGGCGTCCGGGAGACCCTCGGCAACCACCACTTCATCGGCTCCGGACTGGTCACCTCCTGGGACGGCCTCGACGGCGGACACCGCCCGCGGCCCGACGAGGAGTGGGTGTCCGGCCAGGGCGTCGCCGCCGACGGCTCGTACGCGTCGGCCTACGACACCGCCAGGGCCAAGGTCGCCGTCCTCCTCGGACGCGACACCCTCCCCGGCCTCGCGCCGTACTACACCCCCGCCACCGCCCCCGGATACCTCCCGGGCATCCTCGCCCGCCACCACCTCTCCGCCGACGGCCACCCGCTGCCGGGCGCCGTGGCGCCCGGGGAGACCGGCCGGGTCAGGGGCGCGGTGCGCCGGACCGTACGCAACGCGGCGCGCGGCGCCTACCGCCACGGCGTCCAGCGGGTCGCCCCCGTGATCCGCCGCATGGGGGACCTGTGACCGCCGACCCCGCCGCCACGACCCTCGCTCCAGGAGCAGCCATGACCCCGCCACCGGCCCCGACCGTGCTCGCCGTGATCCCCGCCCGCGGCGGATCCAAGGGCGTCCCCGCCAAGAACCTCGCCCAGGTCGGCGGCGTCCCCCTGGTGGCCCGCGCGGTCCGTGCCTGCCTCGCCTCCCCGGAGGTCACGGACGTCGTCGTCACCACCGACGACCCGGCCATCGCGGACGCGGCCCGGGCCGCGGGCGACGCGCTCGGCGAGTCCGGCCGGCTGCACTGCGTGCACCGCCCCGCCGCCATCGCCGGCGACACCGCGACCAGCGAGGCGGCCGTCCTGCACGCCCTGGACGCCTACGAGTCGATACGGCCGGGCCGCTCGGCCGACGTGGTGCTCCTCGTCCAGTGCACCAGCCCTTTCGTCACCCGCGAGGACATCGACGGCGTCGCCGCCGCGGTCGCCCGCGAGGGCGCCGACACGGCCGTCACCGTCGCCCCCTTCCACGGCTTCGTCTGGCGCGACGGCAGCCCGGTGGAGGACGACACCTACGGCGTCAACCACGACAAGGCCGTACGCCCCCGCCGCCAGGACCGCCCCCAGGACCTGCTGGAGACCGGCGCCGCGTACGCCATGGACGTCCCGGGCTTCCGCACCCACCGCCACCGCTTCTTCGGCCACACCGCGCTCGTACGGACCGACCCCGCCCGGGTGCTGGAGATCGACGACCCGCACGACCTGGCCCGCGCCCGCGCCCTCGCGCCACTCCTGGACCCGTCACCGCTGCCCACCCGCGAGGACGTCGACGCGGTCGTCCTCGACTTCGACGGCACGCAGACCGACGACCGCGTCCTCATCGACTCCGACGGGCACGAGACCGTCGCCGTGCACCGCGGCGACGGCCTCGGCATCGCCGCCCTGCGCAAGGCCGGCGTACCGCTCCTGATCCTCTCCACGGAACAGAACCCGGTCGTCGCCGCCCGTGCCCGCAAGCTCCAGGTCCCCGTCCTGCACGGCATCGACCGCAAGGACCTGGCGCTCAAGCAGTGGTGCGAGGAGCAGGGCTTCGACCCCGGCCGCGTCCTGTACGTCGGCAACGACGTCAACGACCTGCCCTGCTTCGGCCTGGCGGGCTGGCCCGTCGCCGTAGCGAGCGCCCACGACTCGGTACGCGCTGCGGCGCGCGCCGTCACGACCACACCCGGAGGCTTCGGCGCCATCCGCGAAATCGCGGCCTGGCTCCTGGGCCCCACCCTCACCACCACCCACGCCCCCACCAGGTAAGGAAGCACCACCATGAGCAGCACCTCCCGTCTGCGCACGCTCGGCACCCGCACCGCCGGTCCCGGCAACCCCGTCTACATCACGGGTGAGATCGGCATCAACCACAACGGTGACCTCGACAACGCCCTCGCGCTGATCGACGTGGCCGCCGAGGCCGGCTGCGACGCCGTCAAGTTCCAGAAGCGCACCCCGGAGATCTGCACCCCGCGCGACCAGTGGGACATCGAGCGCGACACCCCCTGGGGCCGGATGACGTACATCGACTACCGTCACCGCGTCGAGTTCGGCGAGGCCGAGTACCAGGCCATCTCCGACCACTGCGCCGAGCGCGGCATCGACTGGTTCGCCTCCCCGTGGGACACCGAGGCCGTCGCCTTCCTGGAGAAGTTCGACGTCCCGGCGCACAAGGTCGCCTCGGCCTCCCTCACCGACGACGAGCTCCTGCGCTCGCTGCGCGCCACCGGCCGCACGGTCATCCTCTCCACCGGCATGTCCACCCCGCGCCAGATCCGCCACGCGGTCGAGGTCCTCGGCAGCGACAACATCCTGCTCTGCCACGCCACGTCGACGTACCCGGCGAAGGCCGAGGAGCTCAACCTGCGCGTCATCAACACCCTGCAGGGCGAGTTCCCGAACGTCCCGATCGGCTACAGCGGCCACGAGACGGGCCTCCAGACGACCCTCGCCGCCGTCGCGCTCGGCGCCGCGTTCGTCGAGCGCCACATCACCCTCGACCGCGCCATGTGGGGCTCCGACCAGGCCGCCTCCGTCGAGCCGCAGGGCCTGCAGCGCCTGGTCCGCGACATCCGCACCATCGAGGCCTCCCTCGGTGACGGCGTGAAGAAGGTGTACGAGTCGGAGCTCGGCCCGATGAAGAAGCTCCGCCGGGTCACGGGCGTCGTCGCCGAGACCGAGAGCGCGCCGGCCGCCGAGCCGGTCGCGGTCTGACGGGCCGACCGGTGAACCTCGCCTTCGTCGAGAGCCCGGTCCAGCTCCTGAACGTCCTGGAGTGGACCCACACCCGGGGAGGCCCGGCCGACACCACGGTCGTCGTCCTCCCCCCGGTCGACCCGATGTCGCGCGGTCAGCTGCGCAGGATGGTGGAGCTGGCCCGCGACGAGGGCATCACGGTCCGCTGGCAGGAGGCGCGCGGGGAGACCGGCGCGCCTCTGAAGGCCCTGCGCGCCCTGACGGGGCTGATCCGCAGGGCCGACCGCATCGTCATCGGGGACCCGTTCTCCCGGTACGTGCAGCTGCTCCTCTCCCTGGTCCGCACCCGCCGGATCACGGTGGTCGACGACGGCACCGCCACCATGGAGTTCGTCGCCCAGCTGGCGCGCGGCGAACGCCTGGTGCGCTGGCACCGCCGCGGCAGCCGCGGCCCGCGCGAACTGCTCCTGGCCCCGGTCACCTCGGCGGCCCGCCGCAGCTTCACCCCGTCGGCGACCCGCACGGTCGAGGTGTTCACCGCGATGCCGGTGGAGGCACCGCAGGGCGTCGACATCACGTCCAACACCTTCGCCTGGACCCGCGAGCGCTTCGGCCCGCCCCTGATCACCAAGGGTGCCGACCTGGTCGGCACGTCCCTGGTCGAGACGGGCGTGGTCGACCCGGTGCCGTACCAGGAGGCGGTGACGGCCCTGGCCCGCACCCACGGCGCGACCCGCTACTTCGCCCACCGCCGTGAATCCGCGGACAAGCTCCACGCCCTGGAAGCAGCCACCGGCCTGGAGATAGTCCGCCCCGACCTCCCCCTGGAACTGATCGCCCGCCGCGGTCCCATCGGTCACACCGTCCTCAGCTTCCCGTCCACGGTGGTCCACACCCTCCCGCTGGCCCTGGTCGGCACCGGGGTGAAGGTCGCGGTGTGCGACATAGCCCCGGAATGGCTCCGCGACACGGCCTCCCCCCGGGCGCACGGCTTCCTGAGCGGCGTCACGGAGACGGCCCGGGACGTGCAACGGCTGTCGCCGTGGCGGGTCACCGCGGTGACGGCGGAGGGCTGAGGGCGGGGGGACGCACGATGGAGTCCGCCGGGCGCTCCATGAACCGGCCCTGCGGATGCCGGGGAAACCGAGGACCGCTCCGGGTGGGCAGCTCGACTGCCAGGTCACCCTGTCCGACGGACCGGGAACGTCGCGGCCGGTCGCCCATGTGGAACGCGAGTCGCCGCCCGGTGGCGTACCCGCCTACCTCGCGGCCCGAAGGAGCGGCGCCCGCTCCTTCGTCCTGTCGGCGGACGAGCACCGCCAGGCCCGGGTCGCCACCCTGGTCACCGTCTCCGCGAGGGGGGACGGGCACAACCTCCCCACCCTCCCTGACCTGTTACGACCAGCAAGTATGACCGATTCGCGGCGAAGAGTCGCGGCCGGTTGCGGTGCCCACAACTGAACGACCCCGACCAGGTGTTGATCGCACCAGGCCGGGGTCTCACCGCAAGATCCCGAAGGCGATCCCGTGGCTACCCGGCAACCTCGGCTCCGCCCTGCGCGCACCCCGCATCCTCGCGCCCGTACCCGAAGGTCAACCCCGGCTACGGCAAGAACATGACGCCGTCGCACACGTCCGGACTTCCGCACGCTGCTCCGGTCCCCCTGACGGCCCGGCCCGTCGCCCGTGAGCTCAGGAGCGGCAGGTCGCTTTCATCTGCGCGGCCGCGTGATGGGCCTTGCCCCAGCCGCTGGACCAGTCGTCACCCCGGTCGAGGAGCTTCACGCCGATGGTGGAGCCCTTCACCGGGAACGTACCGGCGCTGACCCACTGACCGCGCAGACCGGCCTGGTTGACGGTGAAACTGCTGTACTTCGTCGTGCGGTCGTTGGCGTCGACCAGCACGTGATACGTGGAGGGGTGCCCTCCCACGTACAGGGTCGTGTTGCTGTGCGGGATGAACACGGAGATCTGGCAGGTACGCGCTCCGGTGCCAGGCCGCCACCACCACATCACCCTGTTCTTGCCGTCCGTGGCCGTGGATCCCGACATGGGGACCGCAGCGTAACCACCGTTGCACCCGTCACGCGTCCAGGCTCCGGTCGTCCGGGTGTACCAGCCCGCTGTGCCGTCGCTGAAGTAGTTGACCTGCTTGTAGCCGCCACCGGACGGGACGGGACAACCGTGGCCCACGACCCCCGTGTACACGACGGCGGAGGCTGCCTGCGCCTGCGCCTTCGGTGCCTGGGACGAGGCGCCGGATTTCGGGGCGGGGGCCGGCTCGTCCGCGGTGGAGGCGGCAGCGGTACTCGTCCCGGGCTCGCCGGCCCCGCCCTTCGCCTCCTTCGCCGGGGTCTCCCCTCCCGCCGTGGAGCCGGCCGCGTCCGAGCCCGGGCCGGACACCTCCGCACCGCCGCCCGGGACCGTGGCCCCGCCGGCCTTGGGCCCCCCGCTCTGCCGGGCATCGGGTGAGGCCGCCGTGAAGGATCCTGGCGCGTCCGTGCCCCCACCGCCGAGCAGCGTGCCGGGTGCCTCGCTCGCACCGGGCCGCCCACCGTCCCCGTCGTCACCGACGAGGATCAGGAAGGGGATGCTGACGAGCAGGACACCGGCGATCGCCGCAGCCGCCAGCAGCGCCTTGCCGGGGCGGCCCACTTCCTTGCGAGCGGGCGCGCCGGTGCCCGTGGCTGTTGCCGTGGGACCGGGTTCCGCCCCGTCACCCTCGGCGCCGACGGCCGCCGTGGCCGGCCGCTCAACGTCCCTGGAGGCCAGGGACGTTCCGACTGGCGCGGACCCGGCGGCAACTCCGGCCCCTCCGGGATCCCCGGCCCCTTCGGACTGCCCTGATTCCGCGGGCTCTCCGGCCTTCGCGGTGCCCTCGGCAGCCACCGTGCCTGCCCCGGGCTTCTTCGGCTCCCCAGGCTCTTCGGTGCTCCCGGTACCGGCAGCCGAGCCCGCGGCTCCGGCCGCCTCGCCCCCCGGTTCCGGAGCGGAGGAGGACATGGGTCCGGCCGCAGGATCCCGCTCGCCGGACTCCGGGACAGAAACCTGTTCCGGATGGCCGGCCCCACACTCCTGCGTGGCCGGGTTCCTCTGCGTGGCCGCCGCCTCTTCGTGCTGGGCCATGGTGATGGGCTCCTCTGCGTGACAACTGACGGGGGCGGCATCGCGCGGCCGGCAGAGTCGCGGAGCGCGGTCCGCAACAGTTCCCGCGCCCCTCCAGCCTCACAGCGGGCGCAGCCGACAACAGCACGCCGGCGGTCTCCCGCCGTCCGCACCCGTAAACCCCCACGGGCACGGTGGATGACGCCTTCGGGGCCTGCGGCCGACGGACACGAGGCACACCGTATCGCGTGCCTGTTCGAGGGTGATCGCTCGGCCTCCTGAAGGCGCGACGGGAGTGAACAGGCTCTGTGGGAGGCGTGCCTGACGGTGCCTCCGGTAAGCGGCCGCCGGTCAGAAGACAGACCAAGGACACGGCCCGAGGAGAGGGGCGCGTGCGCACGACGGCCCACTAACCCCTCGATGCTCCGGGGGGTACGTGCGTATTGCATCGCTGGAGCCGAGCGCGCCCGGCCCCGTGTCCCGGGTCGCCGATCAGGTCGAGGCGGTGCACCTGGGATGGCCGTCGAGCTGATCGGGCACGCGCGGGCGATGCTGGACGATGCGCGCGCGGACACAGGAGAGGTCCGCCATCTCGCGGCCCGGCTGGCGGAGCCGTCACGCCGCCCTTCTCGACACGGTCGGCCGGAACCTCGGCATCCCGCGAACCCGTGCGCCATCGCACGTCGAGTCGCATCACCGCTGAGAGCTCCCTGGCGAGCCCGCGCCGCTTAACGCGCCGCCGCCGGCTGCCCGCGCGGGGAGGGGGCCGCCACCCGCCCGCAGGCGACGGGACCGCCCTCCCGCGGCCTGGCAGGCCGTACCGGAAGCGGTCCCGTCGCGTTCACGTCGGCGAGACCTCCGTGCCCATGCCCATGCCCGTGCGGACCAGGGCCAGGACCTCCTCGTCCGTGAGGCCCAGCCCCCGGGCGTCGGCGACGAGGGTTTCCACGCGGTCCAGGAGCCGGGCGCGGGCCTGGGTGTTGGGTGCGTCCAGGACCATCGCGCCGCGGCCGCGCCGTAGCTCGATCATTCCTTCGTCGCGCAGGCGCTGGTAGCCGCGCAGGACCGTGTGGATGTTGATCCCCAGCGAGTCGGACAGGGCGCGGGCCGCCGGGAGGCGGTCGCCGGGGGCCACCTCGCCGTCCGCGATGGCCCGCCGTACCCGGGCGGCGATCTGGTCGCCGAGCGGGACGGCGGAGCCGGGTTCGATGCGGAAGAGCATGTCAGGGCCTCGTACTCGCATCGGTCGAAGTGGTGCCGGTCGGCGGGACGGCCGGAACGGTGCCCGCCGTCCGGGGGATCAGTGAGTTCAGCAGGGCGGCGGCTGTGGCGGAGTCGTCCACGGTCACGGCGATCTCGCGGCCGCTCGCCCGCTTCACCACCAGCGCCTCGCCCGAGCGCAGGACGATCCCGGTGGCGCCCGGACGGATCCGCCAGCCCCATCCGCCGAAGTCGCCGAGAGGATTGACCAACCGGCTCGACGCCTCGGACATGTCGGCCAGGGGCACCTTCATCCGGGGCCGGGGGAGCACGGCGGGTGAGACGCTCAGACCGCCGGGGCCGACGGTGACGGTGAAGCGCGAGAAGCTCAGCGTCAGCAGCCCGACGAGGGCGAGCGGTACGGCCACCGGCCAGCCCACCGGCACGACCAGCGCGCAGCCCAGGGCGGTGAGCGCGATTCCGAGCAGGGCCTGTGGCCTGGACGAGACCGTGCGGGTCCAGCCGGCGACCTCGCCGTCGGCCAGGTCGAGCCGGCCGGTTGCCGCGCCGTCCTGGCCGGAGAGGCTTTCCGGCAGCGTCAGGCGCCTCGTGACCAGCCATCCGGCGAGGCCCAGGACCGCACCGACGAGCAGCGCACCGATCTGGTGCCACACCGGCATCCGGGCGTCGGCCGCCGCGTCTGTGGCGTCGGCGTTGACCAGGAGTACGGAGACCAGGGCGGACCCCACGAGTCCGACGGTCCCGTAGGCGGTGACGACCGACCAGCGGGCGAACGTCGCGCCGCGGGTGGCGGCGAGGACGAAGAGCGCGCCCGTGCCCCCCGTCAGTCCGGCGGACAGGACGGCGAATTCGGTCAGGCCGGTGAACCCGTCCGGGACGGTGCCGGCGAAGTGCGTGGCGAGCGGATCGGGCAGCCGGTCGCGCAGAACGGCGAAGAGCACCAGTTCCACGGTGAGCGCGACGGCGAAGGGAAGGGCTGTGAGCGCGGCCATGGTGCCGCGTCCTGTTATCTGCTTCATGTTTACCCCCTTGTTCGCATCATAGTAGAACAATAACGGGAAGGGGGAGTCAGGGGTGGGCTCGGCCGGGTGGAGGCCGGGCTCCGGCCTCGCGGCCCGGTCGGGAATCGCTTGAAAAGCGGGTGAGTTTACCCACCGGGATTGCCCGTCACACGCCGCAACACCATGTTTTGTTCGCCTGAGCGGCTGAAAGTTTGTTGATCTGTGGCCAGTTGAGGGGGGAGGGGGCCTACCCTTCACTGGGTGAACCAGTTGAAGTCCCGCGCGTCCCAGACCGAGGCCGAGCTGCCCGGGGGAGCCGCCCTGCCCGGCTCGCTGCCCGGTGGCCTGTCCGACGACCTGCGTGCCGAGCTGATCGCCTTCCGCCGTGATCTGCACATGCACCCCGAGCTCGGCAACCAGGAGTTCCGCACCACCGCGGCCATCAAGGCCCGGCTGGAGAGAGCGGGACTGGAGCCCAGGGTGCTCCCGACCGGGACCGGACTCGTCTGTGACGTGGGGGAGTGGGACGGCGTGACGCCGATGCTGGCCCTGCGGGCCGACATCGACGCACTGCCCATCCCCGACACCAAGGCCGGCGTCCCCTACCGGTCCACCGTGCCCGACCGCGCGCACGCCTGCGGACACGACGTCCACACGACCGCCGTCCTCGGCGCCGGGCTCGTGCTCACCGAGCTCGACCGGCAGGGGCTCCTGCCGCACCCCGTGCGGCTGCTCTTCCAGCCCGCCGAGGAGGTGCTGCCCGGCGGGGCGGCCGACGCCATCGAGTCCGGGGTCCTGGAAGGTGTCGGGCGGATCCTCGGGGTGCACTGCGACCCCAAGGTGGACGTGGGGAAGATCGGGCTCCGGATCGGCGCGATCACCTCCGCCTGCGACCGGCTCGAGATCATGCTCGACGGGCCCGGCGGGCACACCGCCCGGCCGCACCTGACCACGGATCTGGTCACCGCGGCCGCCCGGGTCGCCGTCGACGTGCCCGCCCTGCTCGCCCGCCGGGTCGACGCGCGCTCCGGGCTCGCCGTCACCTGGGGGCGGCTGGAGACCGGACACGCACCCAACGTCATCCCGCAACACGCCGAGCTGTCCGGGACCGTCCGGTGCCTCGACCTGAACGCCTGGCGCGAGGCGCCGGACCTGGTCCACGCGGCGATCGACGAGGTGGCCGGAATGCATCGGGCCAAGACCGTGATCAACTACATCCGAGGCGTGCCGCCCGTCGTGAACGACGCCGAGTCGATCGGCCTGCTGGACGCCGCCATGACCGCCCGGCGCGGATCGTATGCGATCGAGGACACCGAACAGAGCCTGGGCGGCGAGGACTTCTCCTGGTACCTGGAGCACGTCTCCGGCGCCATGGCCAGGCTCGGAGTGCGTACGCCCGGCGACACCCGCGGTCTGGACCTGCACCGGGGGAACTTCGATGTCGACGAGGACGCGATCACGGTTGCGGTGGAGCTCTTCACCGCCTCCGCGCTGCTCGACGGCAACCGCTCGTAACCGGACAGGACACCTTTCGTTCGCGACGATCCGATAACGGCTTCCGTACAGGTCATTATCTGACATCTACGCGCGTTACGATCGCGGCGAAACCAGCGCCGGAAGAGGCGCTTCGGTCAGGTTTGAAGGAGCCTTCCCTTGCGCCGGATCACCAGGATTGCCACCGTGGGCGTTATGTCCGCGGCGCTCGCGCTCAGCGTTACCGCGTGTGGCGAATCGTCCTCCTCGTCGAGCAGCAGCTCCGACTCCAAGGACAACAAGGCCGCCATCGCCTATGACATCGGCGGTCGCGGCGACCAGTCGTTCAACGACGCCGCGTTCGCGGGTCTGGACCGCGCCGAGAAGGACCTCGGGGTCAAGGGCACCGAGGCCGAGCCCTCCGAGGGCGAGTCGGACGCGGACAAGGTCCAGCGCCTCACCTCGCTGGCCCGCGCCGGCAACAACCCGGTGATCGGCGTCGGCTTCGCCTACGCGCCCGCCATCAAGAAGGTCGCGCCGAAGTTCCCGAAGATCACCTTCGGCATCATCGACGACGCCTCGGTGACCGGCGACAACATCGCCAACATCGTCTTCAACGAGGAGCAGGGCTCCTACCTCGCGGGTGTCGCCGCCGCCAAGGTCACCAAGACCAAGACGGTCGGCTTCATCGGCGGTGTCGAGACCCCGCTGATCAAGAAGTTCGAGGCGGGCTACGCCCAGGGCGTCAAGGACACCGACCCGTCGGTGAAGGTCGTCCCCCAGTACCTGACCCAGCCGCCGAACTTCGACGGCTTCTCCAAGCCCGACCTCGGCAAGGCAGCGGCCCAGGGCCAGCTCGACAAGGGCGCCGACGTGGTCTACTCGGCGGCCGGTCTGGCCGGTTCCGGTGCGATCGAGGCCGTCTCCAAGGCCGGCAAGTGGAACATCGGCGTCGACTCCGACCAGTACAGCCAGGAAGGACTCGCCGCCTACAAGGAATCCATCCTGACCTCGGTCACGAAGGACGTCGAGGACTCCGTCTTCAACCTGATCAAGTCGGTGCAGGACGGCAAGCCCGAGACCGGTGAGGTCCGCTACGGCCTCGACAAGGACGGCGTCGGCCTGGCCATGTCCAACCCGGCGTTCACCAAGATGACCGAGGTCATCGCCGCCGTGGACGAGGCGAAGAAGGCGATCATCGACGGCAAGATCACCGTCAAGACCGCCCCGTAACGACCCCGGTCGTACGGACGGAACCCCGTGGGCCCGGAGCGCGCAGCGATGCTGCTCCGGGCCCACGGGGGTGCTCCTCGAAGAAGTTCCGCCCGATGCAGTGCTCTCTCGGACAGGCTCGAACCCGGCGTTCTGGCCGTGCCAGGCGCATGCGCTTGACGATTCGGCAACGCTACGCGTGTAGACAGCCCTCTGGCGCGATAACTTCACCCAGCCCCCCTGCCCCTCCGCTCCCGCTCCTGTCCGGCCAAGGAGAGTGCGTCATCAACGCGTCCAGCAGCCCCCCTGCCGTAGAACTGCACGGCATCACCAAGCGTTTCCCCGGCGTCGTCGCCAACCATGACATCGGCATCACCGTCCGCAAGGGCACGGTCCACGCCCTCGTCGGCGAGAACGGTGCCGGCAAGTCCACCCTGATGAAGATCCTCTACGGCATGCAGAAGCCGGACGAGGGCACCATCGCCGTGGACGGCGAGCAGGTCTCGTTCACCAACCCGGGCGACGCCATCGCGCGCGGCATCGGCATGGTGCACCAGCACTTCATGCTCGCCGACAACTTCACCGTCCTGGAGAACGTCGTTCTCGGCGGCGAGAAGCTGCACGGCATCGGCTCCGCCGCACGCAGGAAGATCAAGCAGATCTCCGACGCGTACGGCCTGGGGGTCCGGCCCGACGCGCTCGTCGAGGACCTCGGGGTCGCCGACCGCCAGCGCGTGGAGATCCTCAAGGTCCTCTACCGCGGCGCCCGCATCCTCATCCTCGACGAGCCGACCGCGGTGCTCGTCCCGCAGGAGGTCGACGCGCTCTTCGCGAACCTCCGCGAGCTCAAGGCCGAGGGCCTCACCGTCATCTTCATCTCGCACAAGCTCGGCGAGGTCCTCTCGGTCGCCGACGAGATCACGGTGATCCGGCGCGGTACGACGGTGGGCACCGCCGATCCCGCGCACACCACCACCAAGCAGCTCGCCGAGCTGATGGTCGGCAGCGAGCTGCCGTCGCCCGAGACCCGCGAGTCGACGGTGACGGATGTGCCGATGCTCCGGGTCGAGGGGCTCTCCCTGACCGTGACGGACCCGGACGGGGTCGTCCGTGACGTCCTGACCGACGTCGACCTGACCATCCACAAGGGCGAGGTCCTCGGGATCGCGGGTGTCGAGGGCAACGGCCAGACCGAGCTGATCGACGCGCTCATCGGCATGAAGTCGGCCGACAGCGGGGTGATCATCCTGGGCGACGAGGACATCTCCCGTGTGCCCACGCGCAAGCGGCGCGAGGACGGCATCGGCTACATCCCCGAGGACCGGCACCGGCACGGAGTCCTGCTGGACGCGCCGCTCTGGGAGAACCGCATCCTCGGCCACGTCACCGAGAAGCCCAACAGCAAGGGCTTCCTGCTGGACCCCAAGGCGGCGCGCCACGACACCGAGCGGATCGTGCGCGAGTACGACGTCCGCACCCCGGGCATCGAGGTCACGGCCGGCTCCCTCTCCGGCGGCAACCAGCAGAAGCTGATCGTCGGCCGCGAGATGAGCCACAACCCGAAGCTCCTGATCGCCGCCCACCCCACCCGTGGTGTGGACGTCGGCGCTCAGGCGCAGATCTGGGACCAGATCCGCGCGGCCCGCCGCGAGGGGCTCGCCGTCCTGCTCATCTCGGCGGACCTGGACGAGCTCATCGGGCTCTCCGACACCCTGCGCGTCATGTACCGCGGACAGCTCGTCGCGGACGCCGACCCCGCCACCATCACCCCCGAGGAACTGGGCTCGGCCATGACCGGTGCCGCCGCCGGTCACCTCGAAGCAGCACCGGAGGACGAGGCCCGATGAGGAAATTCGACAAGGACCGCCTGATCCTGGGCTTCGCCGGGCCGGCGCTCGCCCTGGTCGTGGCCTTCGCGCTCAGCACCCTGGTGCTGCTCGTGTCGAACCGTGATCCGTTCGAGCTGTACCGGCTGCTGTTCGAGCAGGCGTCGTACTCCGACGTGCAGGTCCTGATCATCAACCAGGCCGGCACGTACTACCTCGCCGCCCTCGCGGTCGCGGTGGGCTTCCGGATGAACCTCTTCAACATCGGCGTCGACGGCCAGTACCGGCTCGCGGCGATGATGGCGGCCCTGGTCGGCGCGAGCGTCGACCTCCCCGGGCCGCTCCAGATCGCCCTCATCGTCATCGTCGCGATGCTGGTGGGCGCGTTCTGGGCAGGTATCGCGGGCATCCTCAAGACGACCCGGGGGGTGAGCGAGGTCGTCGCGACGATCATGCTCAACTCCATCGCGACCTCGCTGATCGCCTGGCTGATCCTCCCGAAGAACTTCGGTGACCAGGCAGCCGGTTCCAACAACCTGACCACGGGCGAGATCCCGGAGTCCGGCTGGTTCCCGGGGCTGTCCATGGGTGCCGACGCCGGAGAGATCTACGGCTTCACCTTCGTCGCCGCCGGCTGCGGCCTCGTGTACTGGTTCGTGCTGAACCGCACCCGTTTCGGCTTCGACCTGCGGGCCACGGGAGCCAGCGAGAGCGCCGCCCAGGCCTCCGGTGTGGACGCCAAGAAGATGATCCTCACCTCCATGCTGATCTCCGGCGCGGTCGCCGGCCTCGCGGGCATGCCGACGCTGCTGGGCGACACCCACACCTACAGCCTCGACTTCCCCGTCGGCATCGGCTTCACGGGCATCACCATCGCGCTGCTCGGCCGGAACCACCCGGTGGGCATCGCCCTCAGCGCCCTGCTGATCGCGTTCCTGGACAAGGCCTCGTCCCCGCTCGACCAGTTCGGGTTCGAGAAGGAGATCGCCACGATCATGCAGGGCCTGATCGTGATCTCCGTCGTCATCAGCTACGAACTGGTCCGGCGTTACGGGACCCGGCGTCAGCAGCAGAAGGTCGGCGAAGAGCTCGCCGCCGGCCACTCCCTCACCACCGAGAAGGAGGCGGCCCTGTGAGCACCAAAGCCCCTGCCGCACGCGTCGCCGCCAAGAAGGGCGGACGCCGCAAACTCTCCCTGCCCGTCGTCCTCCTGATCATCGCCGGTGCGCTCGCCCTCGTCTCGCTGGTCCGCCTGATCAGCGGCGCGAACGACGTGACCTCCGTGGGCCAGGTCGCGGGCGCCCTGGAACTCGCCGTCCCCATCGGCCTCGCCGGCCTCGGCGGTCTGTGGGCCGAGCGCGCGGGCGTCGTCAACATCGGCCTCGAAGGCATGATGATCCTCGGCACCTGGTTCGGTGCCTGGGCCGGATTCCAGTGGGGCCCGTGGGCGGGCGTGCTGTTCGGCATCATCGGCGGCGCGCTCGGCGGTCTGCTGCACGCGGTCATCACCGTCACCTTCGGCGTGAACCACATCGTCTCCGGTGTGGCGATCAACATCCTCGCCGTCGGCGTCACCCGCTACCTCTCGAACTTCACCTTCGCCGAGGAGCCGGGCGGTTCCTCCAAGCAGTCGCCCCGGCTGGAGGAGATCGACAAGATCACCATTCCAGGCCTGTCGGACTGGATGCAGGACCTCCAGCAACACCACTGGTTCTTCGTCTCCGACCTCGCCGGCATCATCGGCGGGCTGGTCACCGGCCTGTCCCTGCTGACCGTCATCGCCCTGCTCCTGATCCCCGTCACCTGGTGGGTGCTCTGGCGCACGGCCTTCGGCCTGCGACTCCGCTCCTGCGGCGAGAGCCCGGTGGCCGCCGAGACCCTCGGCGTGAACGTCTACAAGTACAAGTACATCGCCGTCACCATCTCGGGCGGTCTGGCCGGCCTCGGCGGTGCCTTCCTCGCCCTCGTCGCCACCAGCATCTACCAGGAGGGCCAGACCGGCGGCCGCGGCTACATCGGTCTCGCCGCGATGATCTTCGGTAACTGGATGCCGGGCGGAATGGCCCTGGGTGCCGGGCTCTTCGGCTTCACCGACAGCCTCAAGCTGCGCGGCGGCGCAGAGAACGTGCACGCGATGCTGCTGCTCCTGGCGATCCTGCTGGTGATCGCCGCGGTCTGGCAGCTGTACCGCAAGAAGTACGTCGCAGCGGTGATCTCGGCCGCCTGCTCCGCGCTGCTGTTCACCTGGTACGCGCTGACGGACCAGGTCCCCAGCCAGTTCGTCGACGCCGCCCCCTACGTCACCACGCTGCTCGTGCTCGCGCTGTCGGCGCAGCGGCTGCGGATGCCGAAGGCGGACGGTCTGCCGTACCGCAAGGGCGAGGGCAAGTGACACCGCCCGCCGCGGACGCCGGCCCGGTCGACTGGGAGGCGCTGCGCACGGCCGCCCGGGACGCGATGTCCCGGGCGTACGCCCCGTACTCGGGCTACCCGGTCGGCGTCGCGGCCCGCGTCGACGACGGGCGCACGATCGTCGGCTGCAACGTCGAGAACGCGTCGTACGGCATCGGCCTGTGCGCCGAGTGCGGCCTGGTCTCCCAGCTGGCCGCCACGGGCGGCGGCCGGCTGACCCACTTCACCTGCGTGGACGGCACGGGCTCGGTGCTCGTGCCGTGCGGGCGGTGCCGGCAGCTGCTGTACGAGTTCGGAGGGCCCGAGCTCGTCCTGGAGACCCCGGACGGTCTCCGGACGCTCGACGAGATGCTGCCGCAGGCCTTCGGGCCGCAGCACCTGGGGTAGTACGGGGAGGGGCCGCCGGGGTTCGCCCGGCGGCCCCTCCCCCCTCGCTCACCGGGTGCGGGCCGGCTCGTGCCCGGCGGGAGCGTGAAGTTCCGTACCGGGTGGCCGGCTGCGAGCCGTTCGGTGATCCATCATTCTCTATGCGCGTAGAGTCATTCGGGACTCTTGCGTACGTAACCGGCCGGAAGGACTCCCTCCCATGGACGTAATCTCCGTCATCCGCACCAAGCGGGACCGCGGCGAGCTCAGCCCCGAGCAGATCGACTGGGTCATCGACGCGTACACCCGCGGCGAGGTCGCCGACGAGCAGATGTCCGCGCTGGCCATGGCGATCCTGCTGAACGGCATGAACCGTACGGAGATCGCCCGCTGGACCGCCGCGATGATCGCCTCCGGCGAGCGGATGAACTTCGACGCGCTGTCCCGCCCCACCACCGACAAGCACTCCACGGGCGGTGTCGGCGACAAGATCACCCTGCCGCTCGCCCCGCTCGTCGCCGCCTGCGGCGCGGCCGTACCGCAGCTCAGCGGCCGGGGCCTCGGCCACACCGGTGGCACGCTCGACAAGCTGGAGTCCATCCCCGGCTGGCGGGCCCACATCTCCAACGCCGAGATGCTGAACGTCCTCGACACCACCGGCGCCGTGATCTGCGCGGCGGGCGACGGACTCGCCCCCGCGGACAAGAAGCTGTACGCGCTCCGCGACGTCACCGGCACCGTCGAGGCCATTCCGCTCATCGCCAGCTCGATCATGTCCAAGAAGATCGCCGAGGGCACCGGCGCGCTCGTCCTGGACGTCAAGGTCGGCTCCGGCGCCTTCATGAAGACCATCGAGGACGCCCGCGAACTGGCCTCCACCATGGTCGCGCTCGGCACGGACAGTGGCGTGCGGACGGTCGCGCTGCTCACCGACATGTCCACCCCGCTCGGCCTGACCGCGGGCAACGCCCTGGAAGTCCGCGAGTCCGTCGAGGTCCTCGCGGGCGGCGGCCCCCAGGACGTCGTCGACCTGACGCTCGCCCTGGCCCGCGAGATGCTGGACGCCGCCGGGCTCAAGGACGCCGACCCGGAGAAGGCCCTCGCCGACGGCTCCGCCATGGACGTGTGGCGGCGCATGATCTCCGCCCAGGGCGGCAACCCGGACGCCGAGCTCCCCGTCGCCCGCGAGCAGCACGTGATCACGGCCCCGTCCTCCGGTGTGCTGACCCGCCTGGACGCCTACGGCGTCGGTGTCGCCGCCTGGCGCCTCGGTGCCGGCCGGGCCCGCAAGGAGGACCCGGTGCAGGCGGGCGCGGGCGTGGAGCTGCACGCCAAGCCCGGCGACACCGTGACCGAGGGGCAGCCGCTGCTGACCCTGCACACGGACACCCCCGAGAAGTTCGAGTACGCGCTGAAGGCGCTGCCCGGCTCCTACGACATCGCCCCGGGCGGCACGCCGTTCACCGCCACCCCGGTCGTGCGGGAACGTATCGCCTGACCTGCGGTCTCCCCTTCCGGGCGAACGGGACCGGTGGAGCACCACCGGTCCCGTTCGGCGTGCCGGACCCGGTGACGCACCGCAAGGGGGGGCCCGGCACGAGCGCACCCACCGGGGACGTCCCCGGTGATCCGGGCCACGGGCACGGGCCCGAGCGATGAGTTTC
This sequence comes from Streptomyces clavifer, assembly GCF_036345975.1. Classification (NCBI taxonomy): domain Bacteria; kingdom Bacillati; phylum Actinomycetota; class Actinomycetes; order Kitasatosporales; family Streptomycetaceae; genus Streptomyces; species Streptomyces clavifer. The sequence continues at coordinate 4,685,152 of NZ_CP107793.1, forward strand.
GGGTGGCGCGCCGGTCTCTGTGGTGTGGATGCCCTCACTCCGAACGCCCTCGTCCTCACCGGCCGCGTCACCCGCGCCGATGTGCCGGCACTCTGCGCCCGGCTGCAGGCCCTGCTGGACGGCCGCGCGGTCGCGGTGCCGCCCGCCGCCGCGACCGTCGTGGACTGCGACGTGGGCGGCGTCATACGCCCGGATCTGGCCCTGGTCGAGGCGGTGGCCCGGCTGGGGCTCGTCGCACGCCGTGCCGGGGACGTCGAGCTCCGGCTGCGCAACGTCCCGGCCGAACTCGCCGCCCTGCTCGACCTCGTGGGGCTCACGGACGTGGTGGGTCACATCCGGGCCGACCCGGAGTGACCCCGCTCAGCGGACCACGGCGAAGTAGCACACGTGCTGCACCGCCCGTGTGTCCGGCGTCCCGGCAGGGAGCGGTGGCGCGGTGCCCGTCACGGACGACGGTGACGTGTCGCACGAGCCGCCCTCCGGCTGAGGCCCCGGGGCGGCGTCCCCCGGAGCGCTGCCGGAGGCCGGCGCCGGGCGCGGGCCCGCCGTGGCGGACGGCTCGCCCAGCCACAGCGCGGCCGCCCAGCCACCCGCCACGAGCAGCGCCCACCCGGCCACCACCGGTCTGCCGATCCTCACGACGCGGCGTCGTCCAGACGGTCCGGGAACCCGAACAGGGGGAACCAGCGAGGGGTGTCCAGGAAGCAGTGCATCCCGGAGATCGCGCCGTCCGAGATGTCGATGACCTGCACCGCCCACGGCACGAGGCCCCGGCCGTCCGGATCCGGCTTGTACTGGGCGAAGGCCGGGGTGCCGTTGGCCACCGTCGCCAGCAGCCGGGATCCGGCGCAGGACGCGCCGATGCTGAGCATGAAGCCCGTGATGTCGTCGTGCCCCCGCAGCCAGAGGTCGAACGGCGGCATGGTCATCACGGCGTCCTCGTGGAGGAGCGCGGTCAGCGCCGCCATGTCGTACCCCTCGAACGCCGCCACGTACCGGTCGAGGAGCTTGCGCTGCTCCTCGTCCAGCGGGTTCGCGGTGTCCGGGGCTGAGCTGTCCGTGTCCGCCAGCGTGGCCCTGGCCCGCTGCAGGGCGCTGTTGACCGAGGCGACCGAGGTGTCGAGCAGCTCGGCGACCTCGCTCGCCCTCCACGCCAGGACCTCGCGCAGGATCAGCACCGCGCGCTGCTTGGGCGGCAGGTGCTGGAGCGCCGCGACGAACGCCAGGCGCACGGACTCGCGGGCGACCGCGGCCTCGGCCGGGTCGGCCACCGACGGCAGGATGCGGCCGTCCGGCACCGGCTCCAGCCAGGTGTTCTCCGGGAGCGGGTTGAGCGCGGCCTGCGCCAGCGGGGTCGGGCCGGTGAGATCGACCGGCCTGGCCCGCTTGTTGCCCGCTTTCAGCATGTCCAGGCAGACGTTCGTCGCGATCCGGTAGAGCCAGGAGCGCAGCGAGGAACGGCCCTCGAACTTGTCGAAGCTGCGCCAGGCGCGGACGAGCGTGTCCTGGACCGCGTCCTCCGCCTCGAAGGCCGAGCCGAGCATCCGGTAGCAGTAGCCGGTCAGCTCGACCCGGTGTCCCTCCAGACGGCTGTCGATGTCGGCCGTCGCCGCCTGATCGCTCATCGCTCCACTCCACCCCTGTTGCGCTGTGACACCGCTCACCCGGCACTGTGGAAGCTACCCCAGGGCACTGACAACGGGGTGGGAAGCAGGTAAGCCGCAGCTCAGGTGCCGGGCTTGCGGCCGTACACGAAGACGTCGTCGCCCTTCTTCAGCAGGCTCCAGTACGACTTCGCGTCCGACGGGCGCATGTTGACGCAGCCGGCCGACCCGGGGTTGTTGTACATGGACTTGGTGACCGAGTGGAACGCCTGGCCGCCGTCGAAGAACTGCGCGTAGGGCATCCGCACGTCGTAGAGCGTCGACCAGTGGTCGATGTTGCGCCAGTAGATCTTCGTCGAACCGGTCCGCGTCTCCGCGCCGTTGCGTCCCGTCCGCACCGCCACCGGGCCGAACTTCAGCTTGCTGCCGTCCTGGATCCAGCTCAGCTGCCGGGTCAGGTCCACGCAGGCGATGCGCCCCTTGTTCGTGGGGCACTTCTTCGCGGCGTTGGGGTTCTTCCCGGCCGCCTTCTGGGCGGTGATCGTCTTCATCGTGCGCCAGGTGACCGGACCCGCGTACCCGACGGCGGGCGTGATGCCCTTCGCCACCTGGAACGAGCGGATCGCGTTGCAGTCCGCCGTCGACTGACGGCCGTCGGCGGTCCGCTTCAGGTACTTCTCGACCTGCTTCTGGTACGGGCCCGTCCCCGCCGTGCAGGACGCCGCCTGGGCGGCCGTCCCGGTGCCCAGCACCAGCGCCGGTGCGGCCAGCAGCCCGGCGACGGACAGCGCGGTGCCGCGCCGCATCCGTACGCCGTGTGTCTTCCCCGTGATTCCCATGTACGTCCGCTCCCCTTCGCGTGTCCCGTGCGGTGCCGTGACTCCGCTTGTTGGACGCGCACGGGGGAGCCGCGGTTGTGCTGCGGCAGGTCTCAGTTGTGCAGCGCCACCGCGCGCGGTGCCCGGCGGTGTTCGGTCCGCGCCGCCCGGGTCCCGAGGAGCGTGATCGACACGACGCCGAGGACCGCGACGAGGCCCAGGGCGACGGTGCCCGCCCACCCCCCGGTGTGGAAGGCGACCGCGCCGAGCGTGCCGCCCACGCTGGAGCCCAGGTAGTACGCGGACTGGTACAGCGCCGACGCCTGGGCGCGGCCCGTGGTCGCCGTACGGCTCACCGAGGACGAGGCGACCGCGTGTCCGGCGAAGAAGCCCGCCGTGATCAGGACCAGGCCGAGCAGGACGGCGGCCAGCTGGCCGGCCAGGGAGAGCAGCAGGCCCGCGGCGGTCGTGGAGACGGCGAGGTAGAGCGCGCCCCGACGGCCCAGCCGGGCGACCAGCCGGCCCGCGGCGGCCGAGGAGACCGTGCCGACCAGGTAGATCAGGAAGATCGAACCGACGATGCCCTGCGGGAGGTTGAACGGCGCCTCGACGAGCCGGTAGCCGATCACGGTGTAGACCGCGCCGAACACCGTCATGAACAGGGCGCCGATCGCGTACAGCCGGCGCAGCAGCGGGTCGGAGAGGTGGGTGCCGACGGTCTTCGCCAGCGCCTTGGGGTTCAGCGAACCCGGAGTGAAGTTCCTGGCCTTGGGGATCATGAAGTGGAAGACGACCGCGCACGCCACCGCGAGCAGCCCGACGGCGCCCAGCGCCATCCGCCAGCCCCACGCCTGGGCGACCCAGCCGGAGAGGATGCGGCCGCTCATGCCGCCGATGCTGTTGCCCGCCACGAACAGTCCGATCGCCGCCACCAGGGCCTTGGGCCGCACCTCCTCGGCCAGGTAGGCCATCGCCGAGGCGGGAAGTCCGGCCAGCGCCGCGCCCTGGACCGCGCGCAGCGCGATCAGCCAGCCGAGCGACGGGGCGAAGGGGATGAGCAGCCCGATCAGTACCGCGACCGTCAGTGAGGCGGTCATCATCTGGCGTCGCCCGAAGCGCTCCGAGAGGGCACTCAGCGGCAGGACGCACAGGGCCAGCGCACCCGTCGCCGCGGAGACCGTCCAGCTCGCCTGTCCGGCCGTGGCGCCGAAGGAGGCGGAGACGGCGGGCAGCAGGGCCTGGGTGGAGTAGAGGAGCGCGAAGGTCGCGATCCCGGCGGCGAAGAGCGCGAAGCTCATGCGCCGGTAGCCGGGGCGGCCCGGCTCCAGGCGGTCCGGGCCGACCGGAGCGGCGGGAGCGGCCGGAGCGGCCGGGGTGGCGGTGGTGGCGGATGACGGAGCGGAGGCGTCCAGCGCGATGGTGGACGCCCCGGTACTGGCAGGAGGCATACGACGAACGTAGGCCGAGCGGTTTCATGCGTCCAATGCATGAAACCGCCATAATCGTTCCCATGGTGCATCAGTACAGCTCACAGCCTCGGCTGTCACCGAGCGGTTACGAAGAAGACATCCGGGCCGTGCTCGCGCCACGCCTCGCGTACTTCGAGGCGGTGGCCCGGCACGAGCACGTCACCCGCGCCGCGCACGAGCTCGGCGTACCGCAGTCGACGCTGTCGCGGGCCATGGTCAGGCTCGAACAGGACCTGGGCGTGGCCCTGTTCGCCCGCCGGGGCCGGACGGTCTCCCTCACCCCCGCGGGCCGCACCTTCCTCGGCTCGGCCGAACGCGCGCTGGCCGAGGTCGAGAAGGCGGCCGACTCGGTTCGGGCGGACGCCGACCCGACCGCCGGCCGGGTCGCCTTCGGCTTCCTCCACACCATGGGGTCCGAGACGGTGCCCGCGCTCATCCGCGCCTTCCGGGTCGACCACCCCCGGGTCCGCTTCCAGCTCGTCCAGAACTACGGCGAGGCGATGATCGAGCGCCTACGGGCGGGCGGCCTCGACCTCTGCCTCACCTCACCCGTCCCGGACGCCCCCGACCTCGTCGCGCGCCGACTCGACGAACAGCGGCTGCGCCTGGTCGTTCCCGACGACCACCGGCTGGCCGGCCGCAGGCGCGTCCGGCTCGCCGAGGCCGCCGACGAAACGTTCGTCACCCTCGAACCCGGCTACGGGCTCCGGCGGATCACGGACGACCTCTGCGCGGAGGCCGGCTTCACCCCGCGGGTGGCGTTCGAGGGCGAGGAGGCCGAGACACTGCGCGGACTGGTGGCGGCGGGGCTCGGGGTGGCCCTGCTGCCGCCTCCCGCGGTCGCCCGGCCGGGCGTGGTCGAGCTGACGGTCACCGCGCCGCGCGCAGCCCGTGAGATCGGGGTCGCCTGGCTGGACGGCCACCCCGACACCCCGCCGGTGGCCGCCTTCAAACGCTTCCTGCTGTCCCGCAGGGGGCACCTGCTGCCGGACTGAGCCACGGGAACGGGACGTCAGTGGTGCCGCAGGGATTTCCCGAAACCCGCCGCCAACGGCATCCGCAGACCCAGCGGCGGCGGCGCGGCGAACGCGTCGGCGACCGGCCGGGCGTACGACCGGGAGAACAGTGACCCCCGTACGAAGTCCGCTGCCAACGCCACCACTTCGGCCCGGTGCTGACGCAGCGCGTGCCCGTCCGAGTGGACCTCGAAGCGGCAGGTGCTCCGGTTGGCCTTCTTCGCCCGCTCGGCCAGCCGGTAGGAGAGCTCCGGATCCGTCCGCGCGTCGTTCGTGCCGTGCACGATCAGCACCCGGCGCCCCGCCAGGTGCTTCACCGGCTCGGGCTCCGGCGCGCCGGCGTCCGGCAGCCAGGGGGCCATCGCCAGCACGGAGGTGACGGCCTCGTGACCGCCCGCCCGCAGCGCCGCCCGGCCCCCCGTCCCGTGCCCGACGAGGCAGACCGGGACGTCGCCGTAGCGCCGTACGACCTCGTCGGCGGCCCACCGGGCGTCGGTCACCGGATCCGCGCCGTCGTTCCAGCCGCGGCAGCGGTAGTGCACCACGTGCACCGCGAGACCGTCCTCCTGGCCGGCCCGCGCCAGCGTCCGGGCGAACGGGAGCTGTACCGCGTACGACAGGGTGGAGGGACGGCGCCGCGAATCGGGCTCGCCGTCCGGGAGCAGCAGGACCACGCCGCTGACCTCAGGTGGTGCTCCAGCCGTGTGAACGGCCCGTCCCAGCCTCGCAGCAGGCAGGGGAAGTGCGCGCTGTGCCATGACAGAACAGTGTCAGAAGGGCAGGTGTATTCCACTCGACTTCGCGGTCACTGTTACGCATCGGCAGCCAGCGCTCTACGCGCGTAGGCGCTACAGTGCCCCAATGACGAGCCAGACCCTGAACGTCCCCGGTCCCGACCAGATCCGCCGTGCGCCCAAGGTGCTCCTCCACGACCACCTCGACGGGGGCCTGCGCCCCGGAACCATCGTCGAACTGGCGCGTGAGCAGGGCTACGACGCTCTGCCCGAGACCGAACCCGACAAGCTCGGCATCTGGTTCCGCGAGGCTGCGGACTCCGGTTCGCTGGAACGCTACCTGGAGACGTTCGCCCACACCTGCGCCGTCATGCAGACCCGCGACGCCCTGGTCCGGGTGGCCGCGGAGTGCGCCGAGGACCTCGCCGAGGACGGCGTCGTCTACGCCGAGGTGCGGTACGCGCCCGAGCAGCACCTCACCGAGGGTCTGACCCTCGAAGAGGTCGTCGAGGCGGTCAACGAGGGCTTCCGCGAGGGTGAGCGCCGGGCCCGTGCGAACGGCCACCGCATCCGCGTCGGCGCCCTCCTGACCGCGATGCGGCACGCCGCCCGCGCCCTGGAGATCGCCGAACTCGCCAACCGCTACCGCGACCTGGGTGTCGTGGGCTTCGACATCGCGGGCGCCGAGGCCGGCTACCCGCCCACCCGGCACCTCGACGCGTTCGAGTACCTCAAGCGCGAGAACAACCACTTCACCATCCACGCGGGCGAGGCCTTCGGACTGCCGTCGATCTGGCAGGCCCTGCAGTGGTGCGGCGCCGACCGGCTCGGCCACGGTGTCCGCATCATCGACGACATCGAGATCGCCGACGACGGCAGCGTGACGCTCGGCCGCCTCGCCTCCTACGTACGGGACAAGCGCATCCCGCTGGAGCTCTGCCCCACCTCCAACCTCCAGACCGGCGCGGCGGCCTCGTACGCGGAGCACCCGATCGGCCTGCTGCGGAAGCTGCATTTCCGCGCCACCGTGAACACGGACAACCGGCTGATGAGCGGTACGAGCATGAGCCAGGAATTCGAGCGGCTGACCGAGACTTTCGGATACACGCTCGACGACATGCTGTGGTTCACAGTCAATGCGATGAAATCAGCGTTCATTCCTTTCGATGAACGTCTGGCGATGATCAACGAGGTCGTCAAGCCCGGGTACGCGGAGCTCAAGTCCGAGTGGCTCTTCCGCCAGACGGCCGCGACCAGCGGTTCTTCTCCCGTCGTGGGCTGAGTGAACCGAAAAGGGAACGGCCGGGACCACTGGAGCCCGGCCGTTTTCCGTGTTCCGGCATGTTTACGGGAGGGGCGGCGGGCTGCTTACGTTGCGGAGCCGCTCACATCCCCTTCCCCAAGGATGAATTTCACATGAAGCAGTCTGCTGTCAGGATTCTCGGTGTCGCCGCTCTCGGTGCCGCTTTCGCCGCCGCCGGTGCCGGAAGCGCCTCCGCCGCCGCGGTGCCCGTCGACGCCGCGGCCGCCGCGCTGCCCGCCGGTCTCGCGCTCGACTCCGTGACCGACGCGCTGCCCGCCTTCCAGAAGGCCGCCGGCGGCCTGCTGGACAAGCAGGGCGGCAGCAGCGACCTCTCCGCCCCGGCCACCAACCTGCTCGGCGGGATGCCCGCGGGCGGCCTGACCGGTGGTCTGCCGCTCGGCGGCTGACCACCCCGCACGCACTGATGGGGCGCACACCCGGTCCGGGTGTGCGCCCCATCGTGACGTCGTCGTGCCCTCCCCGTGGTCCCGCGGGTCACCAGGCCGTCGCGGACGAGGCCTTCTCCGACGGCAGCAGCAGCCACAGCGCCAGGTAGAGCAGGAACTGGGGGCCGGGAAGCAGGCACGAGACCAGGAAGATGACACGCATCGTCCCGGCGGAGGTGCCGAAGCGCCGTGCCAGCGCTGCGCACACTCCACCGATCATGCGTCCGTCACGGGGGCGGGCAAGTGCGGCCATGGTGGGCTCCTTCGCGAACCGTTGCGGGGAGCGGCTCCGTCGCGCTCCCGGTACCCCCATAGTGACTCCGCGAAGGGGTGCAAAGCATCGCTCTACGGGGCGATACCGACCCTGGGAATCGTCGGGGTCGCCCCCTGAGGGGCCTCGTTCCTGAAGGACCGCAGCTCGTGCCCGAGGTGCGAGAGGTCACCGGCGCCCGCCCGGTTCCCCCGGCGCAGCCGCGCCCGGCTCACCGGGACGACCAGCAGATGGGCGAGCGCGATGCCGGTGGTGTTCAGCAGCATCGAGTCGACGTCGACGACCTGCCCCGGCACCCCGGTCTGGCCCAGTTCGATGGCCATGGAGATCAGCGCCCCGGCCGCGACCGTACGGGCCATCGAGGCCCACGGGGAGACCAGCAGCCGCCCCCCGGCCATCGGCAGCAGCACGCCCAGCGGGGCCAGCAGCAACAGCCCCTCGCCGATCCGGCGCGCCGCCTCGACCGGGCCGAGGGCCAGATCGGCCCTGATCCCGGCGAACGGCTGCAGATTCGCGGCCGTCACCCAGGGCACGTCCAGCGGGCGCAGTGTCAGCCAGCCGACGAAGAGCAGATGCGCGAGGAGGAGGACTGTCCCCGCCGCGCGGAAATGGATGACGGCCCGGCCGCCCGAACTGTGACGCACGTCCACCAAGACGCCACGACCGGCAGGATCGGTTCCGCTCGTCTCCGGGGAGGCTCTGTGACGAGCGGCACGGACGGGGCGTGAAGGGATCGTGCGGCAGGGACCCGGGAACACGGCCCGGTCGCCGGCGCCGGCGTACGGCGGGAGGACGAGGCCCCTGCCGGGGTCCCGCCGTGCCGGAGGACGCCACAGCCGCCAGGGACCCTGGGCAGGGACCGCCGAAGGCTCAGGAGAGCTCCACAGCGCCCAGCGTCGGTACGTTGTCCGGCCGGCTCTTGGTCTCCGAGGTGCAGAGGTAGGCACGCGGGGCGTACGTCCCCGGCCCTCCGAGGACCACCGAACCCCCGGTGCCCAGCGCCTCGCTCTCCGCGTACGAGCACACCACCTGCGCGAGCGACTCCGCAGGCAGGTCCTCGGGCTGTTCGCTGAGACGCAGGGTGCCCGTCGGGTCGCCCTTGTGGGCCCCGCCGACCCGTAGCCCCGATGGAACGTCGGTGGTGAACCCCGCCCGCCGCTCGTCGGCGGACGGACTGCGCCGCAGCTCGTCGAGGAGGGCCTCCGCGACCGGGACCGGGCCCGACCGGCCCTCGTCCACCTCGACGGTGCGCTCCACCGTCACCAGCTGCGAGGCACAGACCAGGTAGATCCGGACCGCGATGCTCTCCTGCGGCGGCGCGCTCGCCTGCCCCGACGACGTCCGGCACGGTACCCGGGAGGGCGCGGCCCCGGCATCGACCGGCACCGACGTGCTCCTGATCCCGCATCCGGCCGCCAGCGCCGTACAGGCCACGACGGCCGCCAGCGCGGCGACCGCCCGGGCGCGGCGGTTCCCCGGAGCCGCGGGGCGCCCCGTCCGACGGCCCCGGCGGGGTGTGCCGTCCGCGCGCTCGCTGCGCCTCACTGGGTGCCGCCCTCCTCGTGCAGGTCCGGGTCGCCGTCCCCCGGGACATCGGCCGACCTCTCCGCGTCGCGCGGCAGCCGCAGGACGAACACCGCCCCGTCGCCGTCCGGCGAGTTGAAGGCGGTGATGTCGCCGCCGTGGATGTGCGCGTTCTCCAGAGCGATCGACAGCCCCAGACCGCTGCCCTCGGAACGCGGACGGGAGGCACTCGCCTTGTAGAACCGGTCGAACACATGAGGCAGGACGTCCTCCGGGATGCCCGGACCGTGGTCGCGCACCTCGATGACCAGCTCGTCGTCGTCGGTCCGCACCGCCACCCGGACCGGTGACCCGCCGTGCTTCAGCGCGTTGCCGATGAGATTCGCCAGGATCACGTCGAGCCGGCGGGGGTCGAGCCGCACCATCATGCCGCGCTCCGCGTCGAGGTCGACCGCGTCCAGCCAGGCACGGGCGTCGATGCAGGCGGTCACCTGGTCGGCGACGTCCACCGTGTCCACCACGAGGCGGGCCGTACCCGCGTCGAAGCGGGTGACCTCCATGAGGTTCTCCACCAGGTCGTTCAGCCGCCGGGTCTCGCTCACCACCAGATGCACGGCGGGAGCGATCATCGGGTCCAGGCTGTCCGCCTCGTCCTCCAGCACTTCGGCGACCGCGGTGATCGCGGTCAGCGGGGTCCGCAGCTCGTGCGACATGTCGGCGACGAACCGGCGGCTCGCCTCCTCCCGCGCGCTCATGTCCGCGACCTTCTTCTCCAGCGAGCTCGCCGTCCGGTTGAACGTGCGGGAGAGGTCGGCCAGTTCGTCGGTGCCGGAGACCACGAGGCGGGTGTCGAGCTTGCCCTCGCCGAGCTTGCGCGCCGCGTCACCGAGCCGTTGTACGGGCCGCAGCACGGTCGTCGAGGCGGCCTGCGCGAGGAGCGCCGAGCCGACCAGCGCCAGCGCAGTGGCGATGCCCAGGGACCAGGCCAGCGAATTGAGGTCCTGGCGCTCCTGGTCCAGGGACTTCAGCATGTACCCGGCCGGACCACCCCCGATGATCTTCGTGCCGGCCACCAGGTACGGGGTGCCGCCGATGCTCGTACGCTGCCAGAACAGGTGGTACTCAAAGGTGTTGGTGGACGTCAGCGGCTGCTTCTTGTTCACCTGCTTCTGCAGGGAGGCGGGCACGTCCACCTTGGTGAAGGAGTCGATGTCGGAGGACCCGACGATCGGCTTGCCGTCGTTGGTGTCGATCAGCAGGACGTGGTAGCCGGGTCCGCTGGTGGCCATCTGCTCCGCGGCGTCCTGGAGATCGTCCCCCGTGGGCCGCAACGGCAGCGCCGCCGCCCGGTTCTGCATCTGGCGGCGGAAGTCGCCGAGCGCCGTGTCCTGCGTACGCGTCAGGACGGCCTCACGGTTGAGCCAGTACGCGATGCCCGAGGCCGACACCGCGGCCGTCAGCGCCACCAGCGCGAACACGACGAGCAGCCGCAGCCGGAGACTGGTCCAGCGAAGACCCGCGAGTATGGAACGCTTCGCGGAATCGCTCACTGAGGCGAGTCCAGCCGGTAGCCCACACCGCGCACGGTACGGATGAGGGTCGGCGAGGACGGCACGTCCTCCACCTTCGCGCGCAGCCGCTGCACACACGCGTCCACGAGCCGCGAGTCACCGAGGTAGTCGTGCTCCCACACCAGCCGCAGCAACTGCTGCCGCGACAGGGCCTGGCCGGGCCTGCGGCTCAGTTCGAGCAGGAGACGCAGCTCGGTCGGCGTGAGCTGCAGGTCCTCCCCGTTCTTGGTGACGGTCATCGCCGAGCGGTCGATGACGACACTTCCGAAGGTCGCCGAGTCGGTCGACTCACGCTCACCTCGGCGCAGCACCGCACGGATACGGGCGTCGAGCACCCGGCCCTGCACGGGCTTCACCACGTAGTCGTCCGCGCCGGACTCCAGTCCCACCACGACGTCGATGTCGTCGCTGCGCGCGGTCAGCAGGATGATCGGCAGCTGGTCGGTGCGCCGGATGCGCCGGCAGACCTCGAAACCGTCGATCCCGGGCAGCATCACGTCCAGCACGACCAGGTCCGGCCGCTGCTCCCGCAGCAGCTCGAGGCCGTCCTCTCCCGTCGCCGCGGTGGCCACACGGTGGCCCTGGCGTGACAGCGAGAGTTCGAGGGCCGTGCGGATGGCGTCGTCGTCCTCGATCAGCAACAGGAAAGGCACAGGGGCCATTCTGGCCCATGGCGGTGCCGCGGTTCGACTGTGCCCCCTACTTGATCCGACGTATCCGGCACTCCCACACGTCCCGCACACACCCGGCATGCCCTGTGACAGGCCTGTGACAGTCGGGGGACAGGGCCATGAAACTGCCCCGGCAAGCTCATTGGCACAGGGAACGAACGGACTCCACCGATGGGGGGCGCGAGATGAACGCACTGCACAGCACCACCTCGAGCGCAGTTGCCACGCGTCTCCACGACGTCGGCCGGAGCACGGAGAAGTCCGGCGCCCAGGGGGGTACCTCCCTGCTCGAGCGGAGTAGGGAGCTCGGGGGAGGGCGGGGATGCACTCGCGGCGCCGGGCGTCAGCACTCGTCGTACCTGACCATGGTCGACGCGCCCACGGGGGGAAACGGGGGGAGCGGGGCCAACGGGGGAAACGCGTACGGGGAGGTCACGGGGGAGCGGAAGTCCAAGACACGGACCGAGGAAGCCGAAACGGCGTTCACGGCCTACGTCCAGGAGCGCCGCGCCTCCCTGTACGCGACCGCCTATCACCTGACCGGCGACCGGTTCGAGGCCGAGGACCTGCTGCAGAGCGCCCTCTTCTCGACGTACCGGGCCTGGGACCGGATCAGTGACAAGGCGGCGGTCGGCGGATACCTCCGCCGCACCATGACCAACCTGCACATCAGCGCCTGGCGCAGGCGCAAGCTGAACGAGTACCCGACCGAGGAGCTGCCGGAGACGGTGGGCGACACGGACGCGATGCGCGGCACGGAACTGCGGGCGGTGCTGTGGCAGGCGCTCGCGCGACTGCCCGAACTCCAGCGCACGATGCTGGTCCTCCGCTACTACGAGGGCCGCACGGACCCGGAGATCGCGTCCATCCTCGGCATAAGCGTCGGCACGGTGAAGTCGAGCATCTGGCGGTCGCTCCGCCGGCTGCGCGAGGACGAGGTCCTCAGCTTCGGCCGTGACGAGGAGGAGTCCTTCGGCGAGCTGGTGGCCTGAGGCGTACGGGGGAACGACCGCCGCGTCGGGGGAGGCGGCGGTACGGGGGAACGGGCCGCCGCTTCGGGGGAGGCGGCGGTACGGGGGCAGTACGTGGCGGGGTCGGACGGGCCGGGGGGTCCTGTCCGGCCCCGCTGTGCGTTCCCCGGCCCGGCCGACGTGACCGGGCGCGGACCGGGGTGAGCCGTGTCCGGGGTTCCGGACGGCGGGGCCGCCGCGGGAGGGTCTGCGCACCACGGCGCCGGCGAAGCCGGCCCCGCGGGAAGCCGGTTGCCGTCGGCGAGGGCGGCGGCGTGCGTCCGTGTACGGGCGCCGCGGCCCCCTCGCCCGCCCGGTTCGCCGCAGGCCACGAGGAGGGGTGCCCGACGTCAGGCCGTGGGTGCGGCCGGGGCCGCGGGGGTACGGCGGCAGCGGCCCGCCGCCGCGGCGGCCAGCCGGCCCAGGGCCTCGGGCTTTCCGCAGGGGTGCGCGCCCAGCGCCGTCTGCCGTGCCACGATGCGGCGTTCGGCCCACATCAGACGCCAGCCGCGCCGGAGCAGGAAGGGCACCGACTTGCGGCCCTCGCGCAGATCCCGCACCAGCCGACGCCGGAAGGTCGTCGACGGGCGCCCGCGCAGGCACAGCGCGTCCGCGAGCAGGCCCAGTTCCTGGCAGCGCGCCACGATGTCCGCCGCGAAGATGCCCTCGGCGACGAACAGGGGGGTGCGCTCGATGTCGAGCGCCTCACGGTCGACCCGGGAGCTCGTGGCGATGTCGTACACGGGCACGCTCGTCCGCCCCGACCGGCACAGCTCCGCTATGGCGGCGACCGCCGCGTCCGCGTCCCAGGACTGCGCCGAGTCCCAGTCGATGTCCGTACTACCGGTGACCACGGGCAGCGTCGGGTCGTTTCCCTCCTTGTAGAAGTCGTCCAGGTGCAGCACCGGCAGACCGGTGCGCGCGGCGAGGGACGACTTGCCGGAGCCGGAGGGACCGGCAAGCAGCACGACTCGAGTGGGGATCGGTTGGGAACTCACAGAACAGAAGTGTGAGGCATTGACCCGTGCAGGGGATCCCCGGGAGGCCCTGTTGGTATCGAGCATCACACCTCAACTACTCTGCGCGCACGAATGATTACTCGATCGGCCCGATCAGGTGGGAAAACATGGCACGTCATGCACTGTCCAAGCCCCGGCGTCGCGCGCTGCTGCGCGCCGGTCTGACCCTCACCGCGCTGGGCGCGGCTCTCGGCGCGGGGGGTGCCGTGGCCCAGGCCGCGCCGCTGCCCGTCACCCCGGCCACGGGGGAGGACAGCACCCTGGGGGCGGTCGGCGACGCGGCGGCGCCCGCGCTGACGAGTGCGCTCGGTTACGGGCTCGCCGGGGCCGTGTCCCCCGTCACCGACCTGCAGCTCGACCCGATGGCCGGGACGGGCGTGGACCCGCTGGACAACGCCGTGGGCACCCAGGTGGCCGACTTCAAGCCGGTCACCACGGCCTTCGCCACCGACCCGATCACCAGTGGCTCCTCACTCGGCGACCTGCCCGTGACGGGCCCGGCGGCGGCCATGATCACCGGCTGACGCCGTACACGGCCGCGGGGCCGCCCTCCGTCGGGAGGGCGGCCCCGGGGGCTGTCACGCGTGGGGTCAGTACGAGGAGCCGGAGGCTCCCAGGGCGCCCGTGGGGTGCCAGACCGTCTTGGTCTCCAGGAACGCCGTCAGGCGGTGCGTGCCCGGGTCGGCCGACCAGTCGGCCTTGTCCACAGGCTGTGGACGGTCGGCGCCCTTCTCGCCCTGCTCACCCTTGGCGGGGCGGCGGGACGCGGACGGGCGCAGGACCCGCTTCAGGTTGTCCGCCGCCGCGGTCTCCAGCTCCTTCGCCAGCTCGGCGTCCCCGCCCGCACCCGTGAGGTCGATGGCGTTGACGTCCTGGTGCGAGGCGAGCGGCACGGCGAGCTCCGCCGTCCGGCCCGACAGGATGTTCACCACACCGCCCGGCAGGTCCGACGTGGCCAGCACCTCGCCCAGCGAGAGCGCGGGCAGCGGGGCGTCCGCCGAGGCGATGACGACCGCCGTGTTGCCCGTCGCGATGACCGGTGCGATCACGGAGACCAGGCCGAGGAAGGACGACTCCTGCGGGGCCAGGACCGTGACGACACCCGTCGGCTCCGGAGTGGAGAGGTTGAGGAAGGGCCCCGCGACCGGGTTGGCCCCGCCCACGATCTGGCCGATCTTGTCGGTCCAGCCCGCGTACCAGACCCAGCGGTCGATCGCCGCGTCGACGACGGCAGCCGCCTTGGACTTCGAGAGTCCCTCGGCATCCGCCACCTCGCGCACGAACTGCTCCCGCCGGCCCTCCAGCATCTCGGCGACGCGGTAGAGGATCTGACCGCGGTTGTACGCGGTCGCGCCCGACCAGCCGCCGAAGGCCTTGCGCGCGGCCACGACCGCGTCCCTCGCGTCCTTGCGGGACGACTGCGGGGCGTGTCCCAGCCACGCGCCCTTGGAGTCCGTCACCTCGTACACCCGGCCGCTCTCGGAGCGGGGGAACTTGCCCCCGACGTACAGCTTGTAGGTCTTGAAGACGCTCAGTCGCCCGTCAGACATCGAGGTAGGCCTCCAGACCGTGACGGCCGCCTTCGCGGCCGAAGCCCGACTCCTTGTATCCGCCGAACGGCGAGGTCGGGTCGAACTTGTTGAACGTGTTGGCCCAGACGACGCCGGCCCGGAGCTTGCCGGCCACCGCGAGGATGCGGGAGCCCTTCTCCGTCCAGATGCCCGCCGAGAGGCCGTACTGGGTGTTGTTGGCCTTCGCGACCGCCTCGTCCGGAGTGCGGAAGGAGAGCACCGAGAGCACGGGGCCGAAGATCTCGTCGCGTGCGACGGTGTGCGCCTGCGTGACGTTGGTGAACAGCGTCGGAGCGAACCAGTAGCCCGCGGACGGCAGCTCGCACGGCGCGGACCAGCGCTCGGCGCCCTCCGCCTCGCCGGACTCGACGAGGGCGGTGATCCGGGACAGCTGCTCCTCGGAGTTGATCGCGCCGATGTCGGTGTTCTTGTCCAGCGGGTCGCCGAGGCGGAGCGTGGACAGGCGGCGCTTGAGGGAGTGCAGCAGCTCGTCCTGGACCGACTCCTGGACGAGGAGCCGCGAACCCGCGCAGCAGACCTGGCCCTGGTTGAAGAAGATCCCGGTGACGATGCCCTCGACGGCCTGGTCGACCGGCGCGTCGTCGAAGACGATGTTCGCGCCCTTGCCGCCCAGTTCGAGCGTGGCCTTCTTGTCCGTGCCGGCGATCTGGCGGGCGATGGCCTTGCCGACCGCGGTCGATCCCGTGAAGGCGACCTTGTTGACGTCGGGGTGCTCGACCAGGGCCGAACCCGCGTCCCCGTAACCCGTCAGGATGTTGACGACGCCCCTGGGCAGACCCGCCTGCCGGCAGATGTCCGCGAAGAAGAGCGCGGACAGCGGGGTCGTCTCGGCGGGCTTGAGCACCACCGTGTTGCCGGTGGCGAGCGCCGGGGCGATCTTCCACGCGAGCATCAGGAGCGGGAAGTTCCACGGGATGATCTGGCCGGCGACACCCAGCGGACGCGGGTTCGCCCCGTACCCGGCGTGGTCCAGCTTGTCGGCCCAGCCCGCGTAGTAGAAGAAGTGCGCGGCGACCAGCGGGAGGTCCGCGTCGCGGGTCTCCCTGATCGGCTTGCCGTTGTCGAGGGTCTCCAGGACGGCCAGCTCGCGTGAGCGCTCCTGGATGATCCGGGCGATCCGGAAGAGGTACTTGGCGCGCTCGGAGCCGGGCAGCGCCGACCACTTCTCGAACGCCCGGCGGGCCGCCTTCACCGCCCGGTCCACGTCCTCGGCGCCGGCCCGGGCGACCTCGGAGAGCACCTCCTCGGACGACGGGCTGACCGTCTTGAACACCTTGCCGTCGGCGGCCTCGGTGAACTCGCCGTCGATGAACAGGCCGTACGAGGGCGCGATGTCGACGACGGAGCGGGACTCCGGAGCCGGTGCGTAGTCGAATGCAGATGCCATGGGGATCAGTCCACCGTCACGTAATCGGGGCCGGAGTAACGGCCGGTGCTGAGCTTCTGGCGCTGCATCAGCAGGTCGTTCAGCAGGCTGGACGCGCCGAAGCGGAACCAGTGGTTGTCCAGCCAGTCCTCGCCCGCGGTCTCGTTCACCAGAACGAGGAACTTGATCGCGTCCTTGGACGTGCGGATACCGCCGGCGGGCTTCACACCGATCTGCACACCGGTCTGCTCCCGGAAGTCGCGCACGGCCTCCAGCATCAGCAGGGTGTTCGCCGGAGTGGCGTTGACCGCGACCTTGCCGGTCGACGTCTTGATGAAGTCCGCGCCCGCCAGCATCCCGAGCCAGGAGGCCCGCCGGATGTTGTCGTACGTGGACAGCTCGCCGGTCTCGAAGATGACCTTCAGCCGGGCCCGGCCGCACTCGGCCTTCACGGCGAGGATCTCCTCGTACACCTTCAGGTAGCGGCCGGACAGGAAGGCGCCGCGGTCGATCACCATGTCGATCTCGTCGGCCCCGGCCGCCACGGCGTCGCGGACGTCCGCGAGCTTGACGTCCAGTGCCGCGCGCCCGGCGGGGAAGGCCGTCGCGACGGACGCCACCTTCACTCCGGAGCCGGCCAGTGCGGCAGCGGCGGTCGCCGCCATGTCGGGGTAGACGCAGACCGCGGCGGTGCGCGGGCTGGTGCGGTCGGTCGGGTCGGGGTTGACGGCCTTGGCGGCCAGAGCCCGGACCTTGCCCGGGGTGTCGGCGCCTTCCAGCGTCGTCAGGTCGATCATCGAGATGGCGAGATCGATGGCGTACGCCTTGGCGGTCGTCTTGATCGATCGGGTGCCGAGGGAGGCCGCGCGCGCTTCCAGGCCGACGGCGTCGACGCCGGGCAGCCCGTGCAGGAAGCGGCGGAGCGCACCGTCGGACGCCGTCGCGTCGGCGAAGGAGGCCCCGCCCTGCTCGAACGCAGCCGAGCGCTTGGGGGAGGGTGCAGTGGTGGGCATGGTCACCACATGAGCATATCTACGCGCGTAGCGACCTGTACAGGCCCCTCCCCGATTCCGCTGCTTCCGCAGCCCGGGAAGCGCTCCCGGGCAGGCGCTCCGCCGCCGCCGGGTGCCGTCAGGCAGAATCGGGACCATGACGAGCCCCACACCTCCCGCCGAGCCCGCCTACGCCGACCGGACCTTCCGGTCGGTCGCCGGGCTGGTCAGCGGCACGCTGCTGATCCTGCTGGGCCTCTGGCTCGGCGGCGACGCGATGTTCCGGGGCCATGGCTGGGTGCCCTGGCAGGCGCTGGCCGCGCTGCTGACCCTGATCCCGCTGATCCTGGCGTTCACACTGCGCCCCGCGGTGTTCGCCAACGAGGAGCGCATCCGGATCCGCAACCCCTTCCGCACGATCGTGCTGCCCTGGACCGAGGTCGCCGCCGTGCGCGCCGCCTACTCCAGCGAGATCGTCACGCAGGGCGGAGTCACCTATCAGCTGTGGGCGATCCCGGTCTCGCTGCGCGACCGGAAGCGGGCGGCCAGGAAGGCCGGCCGGCAGGCCGGCGACGACCAGCACGGCCGGACCTCCGTGCGCGGCCGGACCCCCGCGCACACGACCGGCCTCGACTCCGGGGCCGGTGTCGCGGCCGCGGACCAGGCGGTGGTCGAGCTGCGGGCGCTGGCCGAGCAGGCCGGTGACCGCACGGAGCAGTCCACGACGACCGTCTCGGTGCGCTGGGCCTTCGAGATCATCGCCCCCGCCGTCGTGGGCGCGGTCCTCCTGGCCGTCCTCCTGGCGCTCGCCTGACGCCCTCCGGCCGTCGGGAGGTCGGGGACCGCGAAACGCCGTCGAAACGGGCACTCGCGCGTCCCCTCCCTCCCGACGGGCCGGTCAGATGCCTGCGGCTGCGGAGAGGTCGTGCTTGATGGCGGTGAGCAGGGCCGCCGCCTGCGTGCGGGCCTCGGGGAGTGCGGCCGCGGAGGCGACCGGGACCACTACCTCGAGGTAGCACTTGAGCTTCGGCTCGGTGCCGCTCGGGCGGACGATCACCCGGGCGCCCGTGAGGTGGTAGCGCAGCCCGTCGGTGGGCGGCAGGAGCTCCGTGCCCCGCGACAGGTCCTCCGCCGAGGTGACGGTGAGGCCCGCCAGCGCGGCCGGGGGGTTCTCGCGCAGGCGGCGCATCGCGTCCGCGATGACCGAGAGGTCCTCGACCCGGACCGACAGCTGGTCCGTGGCGTGCAGGCCGTGTTCGACGGCGAGGTCGTCGAGCAGGTCGAGGAGGGTGCGGCCCTTCTGCTTGAGCACGGAGGCCAGCTCCGCGACCAGCAGCGCGGCCGTGATGCCGTCCTTGTCGCGTACGCCCTCGGGGTCGACGCAGTAGCCGAGCGCCTCCTCGTAGCCGTAGCGCAGCCCCTCGACACGGGCGATCCACTTGAAGCCCGTCAGCGTCTCCTCGTAGCCGAGGCCGGCCTTCGCGGCGATCCGGGCGAGCAGGGACGACGACACGATCGACTCGGCCAGGACACCCTTGACGCCCCGGGACACCAGGTGGGCGGCGAGCAGCGCGCCGACCTCGTCGCCGCGCAGCATCCGCCAGCCGGCCGCGGCCGACGGGTCGGGGACGGCGACGGCGCAGCGGTCGGCGTCGGGGTCGTTGGCGATCACGAGGTCCGGGGCCGCCCGGCGCGCGGTCGCGAAGGCGAGATCCATGGCGCCGGGCTCTTCCGGATTGGGGAAGGCGACGGTGGGGAACGCCGGGTCGGGATCGGCCTGCTCGGCCACGAGTACGGGCTCGGGGAAGCCGGCCCGGGCGAAGGCGGCCGTCAGGACGGACGTGCCGACGCCGTGCATGGCGGTGTAGACCGTGCGCGCGGTACGGGGCGACCCGGGGCTGAGGACGCTGTCCGTACGGGCGAGATAGGCGGCCAGGACCTCGTCGCCGAGGATCTCCCAGCCGGATTCCGGACGCGGCACGCCGTCGAGCGGGCCGACCGCCGCGATCCCGGCGGCGATCTCCGCGTCGGCCGGGGGCACGATCTGCGAACCGTCACCGAGGTAGACCTTGTAGCCGTTGTCGCGCGGCGGGTTGTGGCTGGCCGTGACCTCCACACCCGCGACGGCTCCCAGATGCCGTATGGCGTACGCCAGGACGGGGGTCGGCAGCGGGCGGGGGAGGACGGCGGCGCGCAGCCCCGCCCCGGTCATCACCGCCGCGGTGTCCCGGGCGAAGTCGGCCGACTTGTAGCGGGCGTCGTAGCCGATGACGACGAGCCCGCCGGTCCGCCCCTGCGCCTTCAGGTACGCGGCCAGGCCGGCGGCGGCGCGGATGACGACGGAGCGGTTCATCCGCATGGGGCCGGCGCCGATCTCGCCGCGCAGGCCGGCCGTGCCGAACTGGAGCGTGCCCGAGAAGCGGTCCTCCAGCGCGACGAGGTCCCCGGCGTCGATGAGCCCGGCGAGCTCCTCACGGGTCTCGGGGTCCGGGTCCTCGGCCAGCCAGGTCCTGGCCCGGGCGATGAGGTCCTGCTGCACGGTGTCCGCCTCTCGGGGGGTACGGGTGGGTGGGGGTGCGGGGCGGGGGCGCGGGGTGCCGGGCCGCCGCGGGCCGCACCCCGTCACCCGTGCGCTCAGATGCGGTCGAGCACCCGGGCCAGCAGGGCGCCCATCCGGGTGGCGGAGTCGCGGCCGGCCCGGAGGACCTCTTCGTGGTTGAGGGGCTCGCCGCTCAGACCGGCGGCCAGGTTCGTGACCAGGGAGATGCCGAGGACCTCGGCCCCCGCCTCGCGCGCCGCGATGGCCTCCAGCACGGTGGACATGCCGACGAGGTCGCCGCCCATGACGCGGACCATGTTGATCTCGGCCGGAGTCTCGTAGTGCGGGCCGGGGAACTGCACGTACACGCCCTCTTCGAGCGAGTCGTCGATCTCCTTGCACAGCGCGCGCAACCGGGGCGAGTACAGGTCGGTCAGGTCGACGAAGTTGGCGCCGATGATCGGCGACGCCGCCGTGAGGTTGATGTGGTCGCTGATGAGCACCGGCTGCCCGGGGC
Organism: Streptomyces clavifer; assembly: GCF_036345975.1. Classification (NCBI taxonomy): domain Bacteria; kingdom Bacillati; phylum Actinomycetota; class Actinomycetes; order Kitasatosporales; family Streptomycetaceae; genus Streptomyces; species Streptomyces clavifer. The sequence goes on from NZ_CP107793.1 coordinate 4,705,614, forward strand.
GCATGCCCTCGCGCAGACCGCCGCAGCCGTTCGTCAGGACGATGGTCTTGCAGCCCGCGGCGACGGCCGTACGGACGCCGTGCGCGACGGCGGCGACACCGCGGCCCTCGTAGTAGTGCGTGCGCCCGAGGAAGACCAGGGCGCGCTTCTCGCCGATCAGGTACGAGCGGACCGTGCCGCCGTGCCCCTCCACGGCGGGAGCCGGGAACCCGGGCAGCGCGGTCACCGGGAACTCGGCCTCCGGGGCGCCGAGCGCCTCGCCCGCGGGGGCCCACCCGGAGCCCATCACGAGGGCGACGTCATGGGTCTCGGCGCCGGTCAGCTCGCGCAGGCGGGCGGCGGCGTCGGCAGCGGCGGCCTGCGGGTCGCCCTGGATGTGGTCCGGAATAACAGATGCGTTCACGCGGACGAGGGTAACCGGTGATTCCCTACGCGCGTAGATGTGCAGGCGCAGAGTCTGGCCCGTCGTATTCGTACTTTCGTACAGAAGCGACCGGGAGGGGTGCTCAGCAGGGGCGCTTGCGGAGCCCCATCACGTAGTCGTGGGGCGCTCCCGCGGACTCGGCGGCGTCCGCCACCTCGCCCAGGTAGCGGGCCGAGGGCAGCCCGCCCTCGTAGCCGTTCAGCACGTACATCCAGGCCGGTTCCTCGCCGTCGAGGGTGTGCACGCGCACACGCATCCGCCGGTAGATGTCGAGGCCGACGCCCTCCCAGCGGTCCATCGAGTCCTCGTCCATCGGCGCCAGGTCGTACAGCGCCACGAAGACCTGGGAACGCGGCGCCTCCACCACGGTGGCCAGCGCGCCCTCCCAGCCCATCTGCTCCCCGCCGAACGTCAGCCGCCAGCCGTTGAGCCAGCCCGTGCCGCGCAGCGGGGAATGCGGAGCGCGGCGCGTCATCAGCCGCGCGTCGAGGTTGCCGGCGTACGCGGCGTAGAGCGACATGGGGTCGAGGGTACGGGAGGGGAGGGCGGGAGTGCCGATCCTTCCGGTGAGGAAGCCCCCGGTCGGGGCCCCGTGCGGAGGTGCGGTGTGTCCGCCCGGGCGGGCGCGTTCCCGTATGGAGGGCCCCGGGGCGAAGCAGCTTGGCGCGTGCGGGACAATGAATTACGTACTGCATTCCCCGGGGCGATCCCCCGGACCCCCGGCCGGGGCGGCAGACGGCCGGGGGATGACACCACGCGAGGCGGACATTTCGTGACCCGGATCGTGATCATCGGCGGCGGCCCCGGCGGCTACGAGGCGGCACTGGTCGGTGCCCAGCTCGGCGCCGAGGTGACCGTCGTGGACTGCGACGGCCTCGGCGGCGCGTCGGTACTCACCGACTGCGTGCCCTCGAAGACCCTGATCGCCACGGCCGAGGTGATGACCACCTTCGACTCCTCGTACGAGGAGCTCGGCATCATCGTCGCCGACGACACGCCACACCTGGAGCAGGCGGCCCGGGTGGTCGGCGTGGACCTCGGCAAGGTCAACCGGCGGGTCAAGCGCCTGGCGCTCGCCCAGTCCCACGACATCACCGCCTCCGTGACCCGTGCCGGTGCCCGGGTCATGCGCGGGCGCGGGCGCCTCGAAGGCCTCCAGGCCGCCGACGGCTCACGCCAGGTCGTGGTGACCGCAGCCGACGGCACCGAGGAGCGGCTCACCGCCGACGCGGTGCTGATCGCCACCGGCGGACGCCCCCGGGAGATCCCGGACGCCCAGCCCGACGGCGAGCGCATCCTGAACTGGACCCAGGTCTACGACCTGAACGAGCTCCCCGAGGAGCTCATCGTGGTCGGCTCCGGTGTGACCGGCGCCGAATTCGCCGGTGCCTACCAGGCACTCGGCTCCCGCGTCACCCTCGTCTCCTCCCGCGACCGCGTGCTGCCCGGCGAGGACCCGGACGCCGCCGCGGTCCTCGAGGACGTCTTCCGGCGCCGTGGCATGAACGTCATGGCCCGCTCCCGCGCCCAGTCCGCCAAGCGCGTCGGCGACCGCGTCGAGGTCACCCTGGCGGACGGCCGCGTCATCTCCGGCACGCACTGCCTGATGGCGGTCGGCGCGATCCCGAACACCGCGGGCATGGGCCTGGAGGAGTCCGGGGTCCAGCTCAAGGACTCCGGTCACATCCGCACCGACCGGGTCTCCCGCACCAGCGCCCCCGGCGTGTACGCGGCCGGTGACGTCACCGGGATCTTCGCCCTGGCCTCGGTCGCCGCCATGCAGGGCCGGATCGCGATGTACCACTTCCTCGGTGACGCGGTGGCCCCGCTGGACCTGAAGACCGTCTCCTCGAACGTGTTCACGGACCCCGAGATCGCCACGGTCGGCTACAGCCAGGCCGACGTCGACGCCGGCAAGATCGACGCCCGTGTCGTGAAGCTGCCGCTGCTGCGCAATCCGCGCGCCAAGATGCTGGGCATCCGGGACGGCTTCGTCAAGATCTTCTGCCGGCCCGGCACCGGCATCGTCGTCGGCGGCTGTGTCGTCGCCCCGCGGGCGAGCGAGCTGATCCACCCGATCTCGATCGCCGTCGACAACAACCTCACGGTGGAGCAGATCGCGAACGCGTTCACCGTCTACCCGTCGCTGTCCGGGTCGATCGCCGAAGTCGCACGGCAGCTGCACACCCGCAAGCTCGGGGACGAGGCGTGACCGAGGCCGACGGGTCGTCGGAGCCTCGGTGACTCCCGGCAGCGGGGGGCGGCCCGGGCGATGCGTCCGGGCGCCCGTGCGCCCGTGAACAGCAGGTGAACAACGACGGGGTCCCCTATACCACTGGGGGACCCCGTCCACGTACAACTTCTGTTATTCGGCGCAAACTGCTGAAAAGGAACCTACGGCCAGGTTACTGTCAGTTTCGTGTTCGCTGCAGAACGTCGTCAGTTGATCCTCGAAATGGTGCGTGCCAACGGGGCGGTATCGCTCCGTGAGCTCGCCCGCGTCGTCCAGACCTCCGAAGTGACCGTACGGCGGGACGTGCGTGCGCTGGAGGCAGAAGGACTCCTCGACCGCCGGCACGGCGGTGCGGTCTTGCCGGGCGGTCTTACGCGGGAGTCCGGCTTTCCGCAGAAATCCCATCTCTCCACCGCGGAGAAGACGGCCATCGCCGACCTGGCCGCCGGTCTCGTCGGCGAGGGCGAGGCCATCGTGGTCGGCGCCGGAACGACCACGCAGGAGCTGGCCCGCCGGCTCGCGCGTGTGCCGGGCCTGACCGTCGTCACCAACTCGCTGCTGGTCGCCCAGGCATTGGCCCACGCCAACCGGGTGGAGGTGGTGATGACCGGAGGCACCCTGCGCGGGAGCAACTACGCGCTCGTGGGCAGCGGGGCCGAACAGTCCCTCCAGGGGCTGCGGGTGTCGCGGGCGTTCCTCTCCGGGAGCGGGCTGACCGCGGAGCGCGGACTGTCCACGTCCAACATGCTCTCCGCGAGCGTCGACCGGGCGCTGGTGCAGGCCGCGGCGGAGGTGGTGGTCCTGGCCGACCACACCAAGCTCGGCTCCGACACCATGTTCCAGACGGTGCCGACGGAGCTGATCACCCGCCTGGTGACGGACGAACCACCGGCCCACGACGAGCGCGCGGCCACGGAGCTGCAGGCTCTGGCCGACCAGGGCGTCGAGATCACGGTGGCCGGGCAGAGCGCGGAGCCCGCGGGTGGCGAGAGCGGTCCGGGGCACCGGCCCCGCCGTGAGATGCCGCTGCCCGGGCAACGGCGCACCCAGCCGGGGGGACACGGCGGGCCGGGAGGCCTGGGCCCGCAGCTGCGGAGTGCGGCGTCGCTGTCGGAGGGCCCGGTGGAGCGGGGGCGGGTCGCGGATCTGCGACGCCGCTAGGTCAGGGCGCGGGTGGCTCGGTGCGGTGGGGTGGCCCCAAGGGCTCCGCCCCGTACCCCCCGTACCCTGCTCCCCGATCGCCCGAGCTCGAGGAGGCGGCGGGCTGGTCCGAGGAGGCCGGCCCCGCCTTCAGGCCCTGCAGCGTCAGCAGCAGGAGGCGGCCGGCGAGCCCCGGGTCCGACGAGGACTGTTCCGCGGCCAGGGCGATCGCGTTCGTGAGTTGCAGGAGGTCGTCGATCGAGACGTCGGCCCGCACCGAACCGCTCGACTGCGCCCGTGAAAGCAGCCGTGCCCCCGCCTGACGCAGCGGTACATGGCACTGCGTCAGCGCCGAGGTCTCGTCCCCCGAGGCCGACATGAGCGCCTGGGCCAGGCCCCGGTACTCACCCGCATGAGTGACGATCGCACCCAGCCACTCCACCAGCGCCGTACAGGGCTGCTCCGCCTCCGCGAGTTCGCGGGAGCGGGTGAGCAGCGAGGTCAGGGCCTCCTGGAACACCGCGTTCATCAGGGCGTGCCGGTTCGGGAAGTGCCGGTACAGCGTGCCGATGCCCACGCCCGCGTGCCGGGCGATGTCCTCCAGCGAGGCGTCCGTGCCGTGCTCCGCGAACGAGGCGCGGGCCTCACTCAGCAGGCGGTCGTAGTTGCGGCGCGCGTCGGCGCGCATCGGCCGGGCCGCCGTCCGTACCGTGCTCATCGCCATCGCGCTGCCCTCCTGGTGTCCGCTCGGGTCCAGGATGCCACCGAGGGCCCCGGCCCTGTCGGCGCGGAGGTGCGCGGACAGGGACGGGGCCCTCGGTGAGCGGTGGGCGTCAGTCCTTGATCTCGCAGATCACGGCACCGGAGGTGACGGACGTGCCGACTTCCGCGGACAGGCCCTTGACGGTGCCTGAACGGTGGGCGTTGAGGGGTTGTTCCATCTTCATGGCTTCGAGGACGACGACGAGGTCGCCTTCCTTGACCTCTTGGCCTTCTTCGACGGCGATTTTGACGATGGTGCCCTGCATCGGGGAGGCGAGGGTGTCGCCGGAGGCGGCGGAGCCGGCTTTCTTGGCTGCGCGGCGTTTGGGTTTGGCGCCGGCGGCGAGGCCGGTCCGGGCCAGGGTCATGCCGAGGGAGGAGGGCAGGGAGACTTCCAGGCGTTTCCCGCCGACCTCGACGACGACGGTCTCGCGGCCGGTGTCCTCGTCGGTGTCGGTGTCGGTGGGGACGGTGAACGGTTTGATGGTGTTGACGAATTCCGTTTCGATCCAGCGGGTGTGGATGCGGAACGGGTCGGCGGTGAAGGCGGGGTCGGTGACGACGGCGCGGTGGAAGGGGATGGCGGTGGCCATGCCCTGGACGGTGAATTCGCCGAGGGCGCGTGCCGCGCGCTGGAGGGCCTGTTCGCGGGTGGCGCCGGTGACGACGAGTTTGGCGAGGAGGGAGTCCCAGGCCGGGCCGATGACGCTGCCGGACTCGACGCCTGCGTCGAGGCGGACGCCGGGGCCGGTGGGTGGGGTGAAGGTGGTGACGGTGCCGGGGGCGGGCAGGAAGCCGCGGCCGGGGTCTTCGCCGTTGATCCGGAATTCGAAGGAGTGTCCGCGTACGGGGGGGTCGGTGTAGCCGAGTTCCTCGCCGTCGGCGATGCGGAACATCTCGCGTACGAGGTCGATGCCGGTGACTTCTTCGGTGACGGGGTGTTCGACCTGGAGGCGGGTGTTGACCTCGAGGAAGGAGATCGTGCCGTCGGCGCCGACGAGGAATTCGACGGTGCCCGCGCCGACGTAGCCGGCTTCCTTCAGGATCGCTTTCGACGCGGCGTAGAGTTCGGCGTTCTGTGCGGGGGTGAGGAAGGGGGCGGGGGCCTCTTCGACGAGTTTCTGGTGGCGGCGCTGCAGGGAGCAGTCGCGGGTGGAGACGACGACGACGTTGCCGTGCTGGTCGGCGAGGCACTGGGTTTCGACGTGGCGTGGTTTGTCGAGGTAGCGCTCGACGAAGCATTCGCCGCGGCCGAAGGCGGCGACGGCTTCGCGGACGGCGGAGTCGTAGAGTTCGGGGATCTCTTCGAGGGTGCGGGCCACTTTGAGGCCGCGTCCGCCGCCGCCGAAGGCGGCTTTGATCGCGACGGGCAGGCCGTTGTTCTCGGCGAACGCGACGACTTCCGCGGAGCCGGACACGGGGTCGGGGGTGCCGGCGACCAGGGGGCGCCGGCGCGCTGGGCGATGTGGCGGGCGGCGACCTTGTCGCCGAGGTCGCGGATGGCCTGGGGCGGGGGGCCGATCCAGGTCAGGCCGGCGTCCAGGACGGCCTGGGCGAATTCGGCGTTCTCCGAGAGGAAGCCGTAGCCGGGGTGGATCGCGTCCGCCCCGGAGTCCTTGGCAGCCTGGAGCACCTTGGCCATGTCCAGGTAGCTGGCGGCCGGGGTGTCACCGCCCAGAGCGAACGCCTCGTCGGCCGCACGGACATGCAGAGCGTCCCGGTCCGGATCGGCGTAGACGGCTACGCTCGCGATTCCGGCATCCTGGCAAGCCCGAGCAACGCGGACAGCGATTTCGCCACGGTTGGCGATGAGCACCTTGCGCACGATGACTCCCTCCTTGAGAACAAGCTGAGTTTAGGGACTACCAACACGGACGTACGACCCGTCCCCAATGGTGAACTTGCCCACACGGAGTGTGATTCGAGGCTTGCTCGAGTCGCGAAATCCCTTGTCGCACCACGGTACGCCGCGATCCTTAACCGCACAGTAGCCACGAGGTGTGGTCCAAGTCTCTGTTCGTACGGTCAACGCCGCGCGGCGTTTCTTTGTGGACTTCCCACGAACGGCCGACGGAATCTTTGCTTCAGACACGAGCCGGACGCGAGCCTGACGCGATCCGGGTGTGCGAGGGGAGCGGAGCGGGCGCGAGGGGGCACACGGAGGGAGCGCAACCTCTTGTACGAAGCATTGCCCTCCCCCAAGCTCTTGATGAGCAGGGGGGACCCCCACGTAGGGTCCGCGCTGTACCGGACGTACTACAGGTAACAGGGGGTGGGCGCCGTGGTGCGCAGATCAGTGGCGGTGGTGACCGCGATCGTGCTGTTCGGGGAGGCCGTGGGCATCGTGCTCGTCCACGCCGTCCTCGCGACGGTCGTCGACAACCAGAACATGTCCCTGGCCGGTATGGATCCGGGTGTCATGTCCACCAGCACCTGGGCGATGGGCATCGGCTCCGGCGTCCTCCTGCTGCTGTGCGGTCTGATACCCCTCCTGGCCGGTATACGCGACCGGTCGCCCGGCCGGTTCGGCCGCATCGCCCTCATCGGGTGCGCGGTCGTGCACGGGGTCCTGGGCGCGCTGGCGGTGGGGCTGGTCGGCTGGTCGGCGTTCGCCGTCATGATGGCCGTCCTCGCGCTGATCGTGCTGACCCTGGTGGTGTACGGGCGGAGCGAGCCCGGGGAGAGGGTGTCCGGCGCGGGCGGGCACGACAGCGGTGCCGGAGCGGGGGCGCCGGCACCCGCGTGACGCGGCCGTCCGCTCAGACCCACAACTCGGTGACGGAGATGTCCAGATCGCCGAGCAGTCGGCGCAGCAGCGGCAGCGAGAGCCCGATGACATTGCCGTGATCACCCTCGATCGAGTCGACGAAGGGCGCCGAGCGGCCGTCCAGGGTGAAGGCCCCGGCCACGTGGAGCGGCTCGCCCGACGCGACGTAGGCCGCCACCTCGGCGTCGGTCGGCTCGCCGAACCGCACGGTGGTGGACGCGGTCGCCGAGGCTGTGCGGCCGGTAGCCGTGTCGATCACGCAGTGGCCCGTCCGCAGGACGCCCGCACGACCGCGCATGGACTTCCAGCGTGCGGTGGCCTCCTCGCTGTCGGCGGGCTTGCCGAGCGCCTCGCCGTCCAGCTCGAGCACCGAGTCGCAGCCGATGACCAGGGCGCCACCGGCCTCCGGGCGGTCCGCCACGACGGCGGCCTTGGCCTCGGCCAGGACGAGCGCGAGCTCGGCGGGCGTCGGGGCGGTGAGCGCGTCCTCGTCCACGCCGCTGACGATCACCTCGGGGGCGAATCCCGCCTGGCGCAGCAGGCCGAGACGGGCGGGGGACGCGGAGGCGAGCACGAGGCGGCGCTGATCAGTCATACGGGTCATCGTAGAAGGGGCTCGGAACACCTCGTGCCCCCGGCGCTTTCGCGTGCGGGCGGGGCAGGACGGCGGCGGCCCGCCCAGGGACGGGGCAGGCGCCGTGGACGTGGTGCGTGTCGAGACGCAGCGGGTGACGGCGGCGCAGCGGGTGACGAGGGCGCGGTGGCCGCCGGGGGCGCAGTGAAGCGCCGGGGCCCGCGCAGGCCGGTTCCGGGGAGCCGCCCGGGGCTCAGCGGGTGCCCAGGACGAACATCGCGACGACCATGGCCAGCGCGAGCAGCAGCCCGGCGCGGCGCATCATGTCCTGGGCGTCGCGCAGTTCCTTCGGCGGTTTGTTCTCGGGATCGGACCACAGCATGGATCCGATGGTGCTCCGGGCACGGCTGCGGCGCCTGAGTACGCGTACTCAGGCGCCGCAGCCGTGCCACTCAGCCCTTCCCGTCACGCCGGCCAGTACGTCCGCGCCCAGGACCGGGGGCCCGGCCGCTGCGTCCCGACGCGGGCGATGCGGCCGGGGTCGGACCACTGTTCGGGCGGCAGCGGAGCACCGGACGGCAGGGCTGCGGCGGCAGCCGCACGTGCCCGGACCACCGCCAGGGCGGCGGCCAGCTCCTCCGGGGTCGGATTGCCCCGTACGACCTTGATCATGGTGGCTCCCGGTGGTTAGAGGGGGATGTTGCCGTGCTTCTTCGGCGGAAGCGACTCGCGCTTCGTACGCAGCTGGCGCAGCCCCTTCACGAGGTGCGCGCGGGTGTCGGAGGGCATGATCACCGCGTCGACGTAGCCCCGCTCGGCCGCGACGTACGGGTTGAGCAGGGCGTCCTCGTAGTCCGTCATCAGCTCGGCGCGGGTGGTCTCCGGGTCGTCGGCGGCGGCGATGGTGCGGCGGTGCAGGATGTTCACCGCGCCCTGCGCGCCCATCACCGCGATCTGCGCGGTCGGCCAGGCCAGGTTCAGGTCGGCGCCCAGGTGCTTGGAGCCCATGACGTCGTACGCGCCGCCGAAGGCCTTGCGGGTGATGACCGTGATCAGCGGGACGGTGGCCTCCGCGTAGGCGTAGATCAGCTTGGCGCCGCGCCGGATGATGCCGCCGTACTCCTGGTCGACACCCGGCAGGAAGCCGGGGACGTCCACGAAGGTCAGGACCGGCACGTTGAACGCGTCGCACGTGCGCACGAAGCGTGCGGCCTTCTCGCTGGCGTTGATGTCCAGACAGCCGGCGAACTGCATCGGCTGGTTGGCGACGATCCCGACCGGGTAGCCCTCCACGCGGCCGAAGCCGGTGATGATGTTCGGCGCGAACAGCGCCTGGGTCTCCAGGAACTCGCCGTCGTCGAGGACGTGCTCGATCGCGGTGTGCATGTCGTACGGCTGGTTCGCGGAGTCCGGGATGAGCGTGTCGAGCTCGCGGTCCTCGTCCGTGGTCTCCAGGTCGGCCTCCTCGGGGAAGGCGGGCGCCTCGGAGAGGTTGTTCGACGGGAGGTAGGACAGCAGGGACTTGACGTACTCGATGGCGTCCTTCTCGTCGCCCGCCATGTGGTGCGCCACACCGGAGGTGGTGTTGTGGGTGCGGGCGCCGCCCAGCTCCTCGAAGCCGACGTCCTCGCCGGTGACCGTCTTGATGACGTCGGGTCCGGTGATGAACATGTGCGAGGTCTGGTCGACCATGACCGTGAAGTCGGTGATAGCGGGGGAGTAGACCGCGCCGCCCGCGCACGGCCCGACGATCAGCGAGATCTGCGGGACGACACCCGACGCGTGGACGTTGCGGCGGAAGATCTCCGCGAACAGACCGAGGGCGACCACGCCCTCCTGGATACGGGCGCCGCCGCCGTCGTTGATGCCGATGACCGGGCAGCCGGTCTTCATCGCGAAGTCCATGACCTTGACGATCTTCTCGCCGTACACCTCGCCCAGCGAGCCGCCGAAGATCGTGAAGTCCTGCGAGTAGACGCAGACGGGACGGCCGTCGACCGTGCCGTAACCGGTGACGACACCGTCCCCGTACGGCCGGTTCTTCTCGATGCCGAAGTTGGTCGACCGGTGCCGTGCGAACTCGTCGAGCTCCACGAAGGAGCCCTCGTCGAGCAGGAGCTCGACGCGCTCACGGGCGGTCAACTTGCCCTTGGCGTGCTGCTTTTCGACGGCGCGTGCGGAACCTGCGTGCGTGGCCTCGTCGATACGGCGCTGCAGGTCCGCGATCTTTCCCGCGGTCGTGTGGATGTCGCTCTGCGGATCGGACATCGGGTGGCGGCTCCCTGCCTGGTCACGGGGACGGCTGGTCACATCCAGCAGAGGCTGGACCCATGCGTGCTCGACTGCCGGCGGCTCGTCGGCGGTGTTGCTACTGATCCGTAGCGTAGCGGCGGGGATACGGTTCGGCAGTGCGTCGTTGGCCACACCTAATGTGGGTTGTATGACACCTCCGGATGCGCCCCACAACCGCTGGTCGGACCTCGACAGGCCGCCCCTGAACGTCGGCGCGCTGCGCCGCGGGCTGCTGAAGCCGGGCGGGCTGTGGAGCTCGCTCGACGTCGTCGAGTCGACCGGTTCCACCAACTCCGACCTCGCGGCACGGGCGTCGGGGCTGGCGGAGGGCACGGTGCTGGTCGCCGAGGAGCAGACCGCGGGCCGGGGGCGGCTGGACCGGAGCTGGACGGCACCGCCCCGCTCGGGCCTCTTCCTCTCGGTCTACCTCGCCCCCGGTGACGTACCCGCCGAGCGCTGGGGCTGGCTGCCCCTGCTGGCCGGTGTCGCCGCCGCCACGGGCCTCACGCAGTCGGCGGGCGTCGACATGGCACTGAAATGGCCCAACGACCTCCTGGTGACCATCGACGGCACGGAGCGCAAGACCGGCGGCATCCTCGCCGAGCGCGCCGGGGACGGCGTCGTCATCGGCATGGGGATCAACGTCTCGTTGCGCGCGGCCGAGCTGCCCGCCCCCCAGGCCGGCTCGCTGGGTCTCGCGGGCGCCGTCTCCACCGACCGGGAGACACTGCTGCGGGCCGTCCTGCGCTCCCTGGAGCAGTGGTACGGCCGGTGGCGCGAGGCCGGCGGCGACGCGGCCGTGAGCGGCCTCCAGGCGGCCTACGCGGCGGGCTGCGCCACGCTCGACCGCACGGTGCGGGCCGAACTGCCGGGCGACCGGACCGTCGTCGGTGAGGCCGTCGCGATCGACGGCGACGGGCGGCTGGTGCTGGCCGCCGCAGGCGGGCTCCAGGAGCCCGTCTCGGCCGGTGACATCGTGCACCTGCGCGGGGTCGGGGGCGGCCTGACCTGATCGGGGGCGGCGCCGGGCGCACGTCCGGAGCCGGAGGGGCCGCACGGACGGGTGATGCCACCCGTGACGCACCCGAAGCGGGTGACCGGAGACGTGAGCCAGGGCACACCTGCCGTATCGTTGAGGCGATCCAGCAACAGATCGGCAGGGCAGTGGCCAGGGAACGGGCAGGAGGCGGCCGGTGACCGTCGACGACACGAACTCCGGCGACGGCGTGGAGCCCTCGTCGGGACCCCCGGTCCACTCGACACCGCACCACGAGGTCGACCACACGGCCGAGCCGAGTGACGACCCGCTCGCCATCCGGCTGGAGGCCCTGATCCTCGGGGCCGACCGCCGCTACACGCCCTTCCAGGCAGCCAGGACCGCCGGGGTCTCCATGGACCTGGCGTCCCGTTTCTGGCGGGCCATGGGCTTCGCCGACATCGGACAGGCCAAGGCGCTCACCGAGGCCGACGTGCTGGCACTGCGCCGCCTCGCCGGTCTGGTGGAGGCCGGGCTGCTCAGCGAGCCGATGGCGATCCAGGTGGCCCGGTCGACCGGGCAGACCACCGCCCGGCTGGCGGAATGGCAGATCGACTCCTTCCTGGCCGGGCTGACCGAGCCCCCCGAGCCCGGCATGACCCGCACCGAGGTCACGTATCCGCTGATCGAACTGCTCCTGCCCGAGCTGCAGGAGTTCCTGGTGTACGTGTGGCGACGCCAGCTGGCCGCCGCCACGGGCCGGGTCGTGCAGACCGGGGACGACGAGGAGATGGTCGACCGGCGGCTCGCCGTGGGGTTCGCCGACCTGGTGGGCTTCACCCGGCTGACCCGTCGGCTCGAGGAGGAGGAGCTCGGCGAGCTGGTCGAGGCCTTCGAGACGACCTCCGCCGACCTGGTCGCCGCCCATGGCGGGCGGCTGATCAAGACGCTCGGCGACGAGGTCCTGTTCGCCGCGGACGACGCGGGCACGGCGGGCGAGATAGCGCTCCGGCTGGTCGAGGCGATGGCCCAGGACACCACGATGCCGGCGCTGCGGGTCGGCATCGCCTTCGGCACGGTCACCACCCGCATGGGGGACGTCTTCGGTACGACGGTGAATCTGGCCAGCCGGCTCACGTCGATAGCGCCGAAGGACGCCGTGCTGGTCGACGGCGCGTTCGCCAAGGAGCTGACGCGGACCGGGGACGCGCCCGCCTCCGAGGCGCAGGCGGCCGAGGAGGTCGCGGCGGCGGCCGAGCGGGCCCGGCAAGCCGAGAAGGAGGGCCGCCAGATCGATGAGGCCCCGCTGCCGACGTACCGCTTCGGGCTGCAGCCGATGTGGCAGCGGCCGGTGCGGGGGCTCGGTGTCGTGGAGCCCTGGCTGCTTGCGCGGCGGGGGCCGCGCTGAGCGGTGCGGGTGCGGCCGGAGCCGCATCGGGCCGTCCCCGCGCCTCCCCGTGCCCGGGCTCCGTTCCCTGCCCTTTCGCCCTCGGTCGCCGGGCGGGTTCGGGTGGGCCGCGTGTGCTCGGGGGCGCCGGACCGGCTTCGAAGGCGGGGGCCGGTGTCGGGCCGGTGTGGAGCGGGCGGGTCGGGATGTGCGGGCTGGAGGCCCCGTGGGGCGGGCCTGCGCCTAGGATCCCCCGGTAACGCTCGTTAACCGGAGGGGTGCAGCATGACCGTCACGTCGGAGCAGCGGTTCGGGGAGTTCGTCGTCGTGCGGCGGCACGAGGGCCTGGAGCACGTGGCCGAGCTGGTGCTCGACCGGCCCCGGGCGATGAACGCCGTGTCCACCGACATGGCCCGCTCGATCGGTGCCGCCTGTGCCGCGCTCGGTGCCGACCCGGATGTGCGCGTCACCGTGCTCACCTCCAGTCACGAGCGCGCGTTCTGCGTGGGTGCGGACCTCAAGGAGCGGAACTCCTTCTCCGACGCCGAGCTGGTGCGGCAGCGCCCCACCGCGCGGGCCGCCTACACCGGGGTGCTCGAACTGCCGATGCCGGTCGTCGCCGCCGTGCACGGCTTCGCCCTCGGCGGGGGCTTCGAGCTCGCGCTGGCCTGCGACGTGATCGTGGCCGACCGCACGGCCGTGGTGGGGCTGCCCGAGGTGTCCGTCGGCGTCATCCCCGGCGGCGGCGGTACGCAGCTGCTGCCCCGCCGGGTCGGTGCGGCGCGCGCCGCCGAGCTGGTCTTCACCGCGCGGCGGGTCGAGGCGGCCGAGGCCCGGGAGCTGGGGCTGGTCGACGAGCTGGTCGACGCGGGGCGGGACCGGGAGGAGGCGCTGGCGCTCGGGGGCCGGATCGCCGCCAACTCCCCGGTCGGCCTGCGGGCGGCGAAGCGGGCGCTGCGGCTCGGGCAGGGTCTGGACCTGCGTGCCGGGCTGGAGGTGGAGGACGCGGCCTGGCGGTCGGTGGCCTTCTCCGGCGACCGGGCCGAGGGCGTCGCCGCGTTCAACGAGAAGCGGAAGCCGAACTGGCCCGGCGAGTGAGCCGGGGCAGCCACGAAGATCATCAGCGCTGCCGACTGATCAAAAGCCGATGAACCTCCCTAAGCTGGGGCAATGGGTGGTGATGAGGTGCGGCTGCGGGCCGTGGTGTCGCTCGCGCAGTCGATGGCGGCGGCCTGCACCCCGCGCGAGTCGTGGCTGGCGGCTGCGCGGGGGGCGGCCGAGGCGCTGGGAGGCACCTTCGCCGCCCTCTCCGTGTGGGAGCGGGACCGCGGCAGGCTGCGGGTGCTGGTGAACGCGGGGGAGCGGGCCGAGGGGGAGGAGGAGTTCCCCGAGGAGGAGGCCTACCCCGTGCACCAGTTCCCGGAGATCACCGAATTCCTGCACGAGCGCTGGGCGGGCGGCGGTGAACCGGACGCCTGGGTGGAGACCGCGAACGGCGTTCCGGCCGTCGGGGCCCCGGCGCGGGGAGCCAGGCCGTACTGCCACCAGCGGGTCGCGGCCCTGCGGCGGCGCGGGCGGGGCTGCTGCGTGGTGGCGCCGATCGTGATGCACGGGCGGGCCTGGGGCGAGCTGTACGTGGCGCGCGCGGCCGGCGTGCCGGTCTTCGACCGGGACGACGCGGACTTCGCGACCGTGCTGGCCGCCGTCGTCGCGGCGGGCCTCGCGCAGACCGAGCGGCTGGAGGAGGTCCGCAAGCTGGCGTTCACCGACCCGCTGACCGGCCTCGCCAACCGCCGCGCCGTCGACATCCGGCTCGACGAGGCGGTGGAGCGGCACCATGCCGAAGGGATCGTGGTCAGCCTGGTCGTCTGCGATCTGAACGGCCTCAAGGCCGTCAACGACACCCACGGCCACGCCGTCGGCGACCGCCTGCTGGAACGATTCGGCTCCGTGCTGTCGCTCTGCGGGGCGATGCTCACCGACGCCCTCGCGGCACGGCTGGGCGGGGACGAGTTCTGCCTGCTGGCCGTGGGGCCCGCGGCGGACGACGTGGTCCGGGTCTCCGAGGAGCTGTGCGCGCGGGCCGTCGCCCTCGAGCTCGGCGACGGGGTCGCCTGCGGGGTCGCCTCGACCGGCGACGACATCGGCCCCGTCCGGTCCGCGCGCCGGCTCTTCCGGCTGGCGGACGCCGCCCAGTACCGGGCGAAGGGGGCGCACTCCCGGAAACCGGTGGTGGCGGGGCGGGACGGCGAGGTGCTCCGGCTCGCCGACCATCCTCCCGGCTCCCCGCACGACCGGCGCGGACTGCGGGGCAGTCCGCCAAGTCCGCCCCCGGATGCGCGGTGACGGAGCGGTGGGGAGGCAACCCCACGACCGCTGGTGACATGCAGGGTTTCAGTCCGTAGGCTTCTGAATATGGATATGCATACAGTCGTGGTGGGGACGTCCGGTACCACCGCCGAGGACGTCATCGCCGTGGCCCGCGGGGGCGCCCGGGTCGAGCTCTCCGCTGCCGCCGTCGAAGCCCTTGCCGCCGCTCGCGAGATCGTCGACGCCCTCGCAGCCGAGCCCGAGCCGGTCTACGGCGTCTCCACCGGCTTCGGCGCCCTCGCCAGCCGGCACATCAGCCCGGATCTCCGCGCGCAGCTGCAGCGCAACATCGTCCGCTCCCACGCTGCGGGCATGGGCCCCCACGTCGAGCGCGAGGTCGTGCGGGCGCTGATGTTCCTGCGGCTGAAGACCCTCGCCTCCGGCCACACCGGCGTGCGCCCCGAGGTCGCCCGGACCATGGCCGACGTGCTCAACGCGGGCATCACCCCCGTGGTCCACGAATTCGGCTCGCTCGGCTGCTCCGGCGACCTCGCCCCGCTGTCGCACTGCGCCCTGACCCTCATGGGTGAGGGCGACGCGGAGGGGCCCGACGGCGTCGTACGCCCCGCCGGCGAGCTCCTCGCCGCGCACGGCATCACGCCCGTGGAACTGCGAGAGAAGGAGGGCCTCGCCCTCCTCAACGGCACGGACGGCATGCTCGGCATGCTCGTGATGGCCGTCGCGGACCTCGAGAACCTCTACACCGGTGCCGACATCACCGCCGCGCTCTCCCTGGAGGGCCTCCTCGGCACGGACAGGGTCCTCGCCCCGGAGCTCCACGCCATCCGGCCCCACCCCGGCCAGGGCGCCTCCGCCGACAACATGCTGCGCGTCCTCGCCGGATCCGGCCTCACGGGCCACCACCAGGACGACGCTCCCCGGGTCCAGGACGCCTACTCCGTACGCTGCGCGCCCCAGGTCAACGGCGCAGGGCGGGACACCCTCGCACACGGGCGGCTCGTCGCCGACCGGGAGCTGGCCTCCGCCATCGACAACCCCGTCGTGCTGCGAGGGGGCGCCTCCGGTGCCGGGGGAGGACGCGTGGAGTCCAACGGCAACTTCCACGGCGCGCCCGTCGCCTACGTGCTCGACTTCCTGGCGATCGTCGCCGCCGACCTCGGCTCGATCACCGAGCGCCGCACCGACCGGCTCCTGGACAAGAACCGGTCGCACGGCCTGCCGCCGTTCCTCGCCGACGACGCCGGGGTCGACTCCGGGCTGATGATCGCGCAGTACACGCAGGCCGCCCTGGTCAGCGAGATGAAGAGGCTCGCCGTCCCGGCCTCCGTCGACTCGATCCCGTCCTCCGCCATGCAGGAGGACCACGTCTCCATGGGCTGGTCCGCCGCGCGCAAGCTGCGGACCGCCGTCGACTGCCTCGCGCGGATCGTGGCCGTCGAACTGTACGCGGCCGCCCGCGCCGTCGAACTGCGCGTCGCCGAGGGCATGTCCCCCGCGCCCGCCTCGCTCGCCGTCATCGAGGCGCTCCGGGCCGCCGGTGTCCAGGGGCCGGGACCCGACCGCTTCCTGTCGCCCGATCTCGCCGCCGCGGACGCCTTCGTGCGGGAGGGGAAGCTCGTCGCCGCCGCGGAGAGCGTGACCGGGCCCCTGGCCTGACCCGCGGGGCCGGTAAGGGAGGAGGGCCGCCGCACGGGTGCGACGGCCCTCCTCCCTTGTGTGTGGTGTCAGAAACCGGTGCTCAGCGTGCCGCCCCGGCGTACCGAATGGGCGACGAATCCCGCGCCGATGCACAGGAAGGCCGTACCGCCGATCAGATACGGGGTGGTGTCCACCCCGGCACCCGTTTCGGCGAGCACCTCCTGTGTGCCGGTGTCCCCGGCGGAACCGGTCTGCCTGACCGGCGCCGAGGAGCCGGCGGCCGAGCCGGTGGAACCGCCCTGCGGCTCTGATCCGTCCGTCGCGTTCGCGGAGGGGACGAACCAGAGAGCACAGAGCAGGGTGCCTGCCGCTGTGGAGGTCAGCAGCGTGCGACGAGCGATGGACACAGAATCGATCCCCTTGCGACAGCCATCAGTTAGCCCCGTGCGCCGATGCTAAGCAAAGCAGCGGGTCGGAGGAAACCCGCAGGTCCCGGGAGCCTTACGCTCCGGCGTATGAGCACTTCAGAGACAACGGCATTTGTTCGGCTTCGCGTGGAGATGGTCCTGCAGATCACCGATCCCGACGCGCTGACCGGCACGGCGCTCGAGAGCATCGCCGCCGATTTCACGGCCTCGGGCCCCGCGGCCGACGAGTCGGCCGAGGAGCGTACGCATGCCGAGGAGACGGTCAGGGAAGACGGTGCGGAGGCCCTCGCGTCACTGATCGACCCCTTCGACCTGGTGGCCCAGGTGCCCGGGGTCGAGCTGGCCCAGGCCTCCTGGAGCAGCGAGACGATCGACTACGACCCGGACGCCGAGGACTGGACGGCCGGGGAGGACGGCGACGAGGCGTACTACGGGATCGAGGACAATGAGACGGGTGACGAAGAGGGCGGCGGCGCGACGGTCCGCTGACACCGCCCGGCAGGTGTACCGGCCCGCGGGAACCGCCGCGGCCATGGATGCGTCGATGAGTGGTGTTCCCCACATCTTCGGCGGATGTGGAACGGAAGACCCGTAGAGGGTGTTCTTGGAACATTGACGGGGGATCGCCGTCCGGCGACCCCGTCCGGGGATTTGGGGATACGGCAACGATGGAGAAGCGTGTGATGACGGACAGCAAGCGGCGCAGGGGTCTCGTGGCCGCGTCCGCACTGCTCGGCGGCGTGCTGGTGCTTTCGGCCTGCAGTGACGACGGCGGCACGGGGAACACGAGTGCCGGCAGTTCGAAGACGTCGCAGGCACAGGTGGACGAGGCGGCCGCCAAGGACGCCTCCGAGGCGCAGATAACGATCGCGCCGAAGAACGGTGCCACCAACGCGAGTATCAACAAGTCCGCCATGGTCACCGTGGCCAAGGGCAAGCTGACCGAGGTCACGATGACCACGTCGGCCGGGGACCCGGTCGAGGGCACCCTCGCCGCCGACGGCTCCAGCTGGAAGCCCACCGGTCAGCTGGAACGCTCGACCACGTACAAGATCAGCGCCACGGCGGCCGACTCGAAGAAGCGCGAGGCACACGCCAACAGCTCCTTCACCACCGTCTCGCCCGAGGACAGCTTCATCGGGAACTTCACGCCCGAGGACGGTTCCACCGTCGGCGTCGGCATGCCCGTCTCGATCAACTTCAACAAGGCGATCACGAACAAGAAGGCCGTCCAGGACGGCATCACCGTGACGTCGAGCAGCGGCCAGGAGGTCGTCGGCCACTGGTTCAACGCCCAGCGTCTGGACCTGCGCCCCGATGACTACTGGCAGGGCGGTTCCACCGTCACGCTGAAGCTGGCGCTGGACGGTGTCGAGGGCGCCGACGGCGTCGTGGGCGTGCAGCAGAAGACGGTCACCTTCAAGGTCGGCCGCAACCAGGTCTCCACCGTGGACGCCAAGGCGCACACCATGACCGTCACCCAGGACGGCAAGACCATCAAGACCATCCCGATCTCGGCCGGTTCGTCGGACAACCCGACGTACAACGGCAAGATGGTGATCTCCGAGAAGTTCAAGGAGACCCGGATGGACGGCGCCACGGTCGGCTTCACGGACGACGACGGCAAGGGCGAGTACGACATCAAGGACGTGCCGCACGCCATGCGCCTGTCCACGTCGGGCACCTTCATCCACGGCAACTACTGGGGCGCCAAGTCGATCTTCGGCAGCGCCAACACCAGCCACGGCTGCGTCGGCCTGTCCGACACGAAGGGCGCCGACGACCCCGGTACGGCCGGTGCCTGGTTCTACAACAACTCGATGATCGGCGACGTGGTCATCGTCAAGAACTCCCCGGACAAGACCATCTCCCCGGACAACGGCCTCAACGGCTGGAACATGAGCTGGTCGGAGTGGACGGCCGGTTCCGAGGCCTGATCGCGCAACCGAGCCCCATCCCCCGCTCCGAAGGCGGCGGCACCCGGTCCACCGGGTGCCGCCGCCTTCGGCGTATGCGGGCCCGCAGGGTTCTCATCCGGCTCTCATCGCAGACTTAACTCCTCATCACGCCCGCTCCATACCTTCGCGCCATGTTCTTCACCTACCTCCGGCGCGAGCTGCGCCGCCGCAGAAAGGCGGCGCTCGTCGTCGCCTCGGGGCTCGCCCTCGGCATCGCGCTGGTCATCATCGTCAGCTCGGTCTCCTCGGGCATGGGCAAGGCCCAGGACAAGGTCCTGGAATCGCTGTACGGCCTGGGCACGGACATGACCGTGACCAAGGCCGCCGCCGCCCAGGGGTCGGGCACCGAACGCCCCCGGTTCGAGTTCGACGCCAAGGACGACGACGAGGCGACCCAGAGCACCGACCGGGTCATGGTCCAGGGCTTCCAGACGCTGGCCTCCGCCACCGTCACCGAGGTCGGCAGGCAGGACGGCGTCGCGGACGCCGTCGGCGGGCTCAGCCTGACCGTCATGAAGGTCGACGGCCAGTTCCAGCGCGGCGAGTTCAAGCAGGACGAGAGCGCGGGCCGGAGCGGCCCCGGCGGCGGGGGCGGCCAGCCGCAGGGCGAGGTGCAGGGCGGTGGCGCCTCCTTCGACGTCAACTCCTTCACCGTGTACGGCACCGACGTCACCCGGCAGGACCTCGGTCCGCTGACCTCCTCCACCCTCACCGAGGGCCGTACGTTCAAGGCCGCCGAGACCGACGCGAAGGTCGCGGTCGTCGACGCCGCGTACGCCGAGGAGAAGGAACTCGCGGTCGGCAAGACCGTCACGATCTCCGGCACCACGTACACGATCGTCGGCATCTCGACGGCCGACAGCGGCGACGCCGCCGCCAACGTCTACATCCCGCTGAAGCAGGCGCAGACCGTCGCCGACGCCAAGGACAAGGTCACCACGGTCTACGTCAAGGCCGCGGACTCGCAGCAGATCGACGCCGTCAAGGCCGCCATCCAGAAGAACATCTCCGGCACGACGGTCACCACCTCCGCCGACCTCGCCGACACGGTCTCCGGCTCCCTGTCCACCGCCTCCGACCTGGCCTCCAGCGTCGGCAAGTGGCTCTCCATCGCCGTACTGATCGCGGCCTTCCTCGTCGCGGGGCTGCTCACCTCGTCGGCGGTCAGCCGCCGCGTACGGGAGTTCGGCACCCTCAAGGCGCTCGGCTGGAAGAGCGGCCGCGTCACCCGCCAGGTCATCGGTGAAGCCCTCGTCAACGGCCTCATGGGCGGTGTCCTCGGCATCGCCGTCGGTCTCGCCGGCGCGTACGCCGTCACCGCAGTCAGCCCCACCCTCACCGCCCAGCTCGGCTCCTCGGGCGGCGGCGGAGGAGGCGGCATGGGCGGGGGCGGTGGCCCGATGGGCGGCGGCGGCCCCGGCCGCCAGACCGCGGCCAGGACCCTCGACATCGCACTGACCGCCCCGGTCTCCCTCACCACGATCCTGACCGCCGTCGCCCTGGCCGTGGCCGGCGGGCTCGTCGCGGGCGCCTTCGGCGGCTGGCGGGCCTCCCGGCTTCGCCCGGCCGACGCCCTGCGCCGCGTCGAGTAGCTCCGCCCGGGGCGCGCACCCCGGACCCCGTAGTCCCGGGCGCGCCCCGGACACCGCCGGCCCGCGTCGGGACGCCGCCCGGCCCCTCCCCTCCGTACGTACAGCAGGAGTCCACACGTGTACCAGCTCAGTGGCGTCACCAAGCGCTACATGCGCGGCAAGACCGCCGTCGACGCCCTCGCCGGTGTCGACCTGACCATCGAGGACGGCGGCAGGCTCGTCATCCAGGGTCCGACCGGCGGCGGCAAGTCCACCCTCCTCCAGATGCTCGGCGGGCTCGACCGGCCGACCGCGGGCACGATCGAGCTCGACGGTGTCGATCTGGCGAAGCTGCCCGAGTCCCGGCTCACCAAGGTCCGGGCCGAGTCCATCGGCTTCGTCTTCCAGAGCTTCAACCTGATCCCCACGCTCACCGCCCAGGAGAACGTCGAGACCGCGCTCGTCCCCCTCGGGCTCGGCGCGAAGACCCGCCGGGAGCGGGCCGCGGAGGCCCTCGAATCCGTCGGTCTCGGCGACCGCCCCACGCACCTGCCGAGCGAGATGTCCGGCGGGCAGCAGCAACGCGTCGCGATCGCCCGGGCACTGGTGAAGCGGCCGAAGGTGCTGCTCGCCGACGAACCCACCGGCAACCTGGACGAGTCCATGCGTGACGAGATCATGGACCTGCTCGACGGGCTGTGGAAGGAGCACGGGCTGACCTTCGTCATGGTCACCCACGACAGCTCCATCGCCCGCAAGGCACCGCGGGTGGCCACCATCCGCAAGGGCCGGGTCACGGTGACGGAGAACGCGGCGGCCTGACCACGCCCCGCGCCCCGAGCACGCTCCGAGGCCCGCCCCCAGGGGCGGGCCTCGGGTGTTCCGGGGGTGAGGGGTGCAGTGCGCTCCACCCCTGGTCCGGGGGTGTGCACCCTCGCGGGGGCCGGGGGAGGACGGAAGACTCGGAGACCTCACCCACCATGGAGGAACCCGTGAAGGCCCTGCTCCGCACCTCTCTCTGCGTCGCCCTCGTCGCGAACGTCTTCCTCAACCTCACCGAGGACGGCGGACTGCGGCTCGCCCTCAGCATCTGCGCGGGCGTGGTCGTCCTCGGCTCCGGCGCCGGACTCTGGATGCTGCGCGGTCCGCGTGAGTCCTGAGCGCCGGTACCCTCACACCCGAGCCCGTCCGGCTGTGAGTTCCGCCGCACCAGAGGCCCCGCGCGCGGGGTGACCCGCGACCGGCATGTGGATGCCGACGAAGATCTTCGGTGGGTACTGGGACAATCGGCCGGTGCAGAGGTTCCGTACGTTCCCGGGAGCAGCGTCGCTTCCGTGGGGCTCTCCTCCGGGAGGGGGACTCGCGGCGCCCCAGGGACGGGAGCGCCGACGCGCATGACGCCCACCCACGGAAGGTCTTGATCAGATGCCGGCCAGCTCCGATTCCGTCACCCCGCACACCGCCGAGAGCCGTGTCATCGAGCCGCTCTACGCCCAGATCCTCCGGCGCAACCAGGGCGAGAGGGAGTTCCACCAGGCGGTCCGCGAAGTCCTCGAAACCCTCGGCCCGGTCCTGGCGCAGCGACCGGAGTTCGTGGACGCGCGGATCATCGAGCGGATCTGCGAGCCCGAGCGGCAGCTCATCTTCCGGGTGCCGTGGTCGGACGACTCCGGCGACATCCACGTCAACCGCGGTTTCCGCGTCGAGTTCTCCAGCTCGCTCGGCCCGTACAAGGGCGGGCTGCGCTTCCACCCCTCGGTCAACCTCGGGATCGTGAAGTTCCTCGGCTTCGAGCAGATCTTCAAGAACGCCCTCACGGGCATGCCGATCGGCGGCGGCAAGGGCGGCGCGGACTTCGACCCCAAGGGCCGTTCCGATGCCGAGATCATGCGGTTCTGCCAGTCCTTCATGACCGAACTCCACCGCCACCTGGGCGAGTACACCGACGTCCCCGCCGGTGACATCGGTGTGGGCGGCCGCGAGATCGGCTACCTGTTCGGCCAGTACAAGCGGATCACCAACCGCTACGAGTCCGGCGTCCTCACCGGGAAGGGCCTCGGCTGGGGCGGCGCTCTGGTGCGGACCGAGGCGACCGGCTACGGCTGCGTGCTGTTCACCGCCGAAATGCTCCGCAGCCAGGGCGACAGCCTCGACGGCCGGCGCATCGCCGTGTCCGGTTCGGGCAACGTCGCGATCTACGCGATCGAGAAGGCGCAGCAGCTCGGCGCGACCGTCATCACGTGCTCGGACTCCGGCGGTTACGTCGTCGACGAGAAGGGCATCGACCTCGCCCTGCTCAAGGAGGTCAAGGAGACGGGCCGCGGCCGCGTCTCCGAGTACGCCGAGCGCCGCGGCGCCCACGTGCGGTACGTCGAGGGCACCGGCGTCTGGAGCGTCCCCGTGGACGTGGCGCTGCCCTGCGCCACCCAGAACGAACTGCACGAGGCCGATGCGCTGACCCTCGTACGCAACGGGGTCAAGGCCGTCGCCGAGGGCGCCAACATGCCCACCACACCCGAGGCCGTCCGCGTGTTCCAGGACGCGGGTGTCGCCTTCGCCCCCGGCAAGGCCGCCAACGCGGGCGGCGTAGCCACCAGCGCCCTGGAGATGCAGCAGAACGCCTCGCGCGACTCGTGGACCTTCGCCCACACCGAGCAGCGCCTCGCGGAGATCATGCGTCACATCCACGACTCCTGCTACACCACCGCCGAGCGCTACGGCAGCCCCGGCAACTACGTGGTGGGCGCGAACATCGCGGGCTTCGAGCTCGTCGCGGACGCGATGCTCGCGCAGGGTCTGATCTGAGCCGCGGCCCACGCGGTGACGGCCCGGGGCGCGGCGCGCGCCCGCCCCGGGCCCCCTGCCCGCGTCCGCGCACACGGACGAGCAGGCCGGGCGGGTGTCCGACACGACCCCGGCCCCCGGCCGCATGGCCGAGCGGCACCCGTCACGGGTGCACCGGCCCCGCCGGGGCCACGGTTCCGCAAGGAGAGCGCATCCGCGGGGAGGCGCTCTCAGCCCGCGGCGGCCATGCGCGCTCCGGGCACCTGCCCGTCCGGGGCGAGGAACGCGGTCCGGGGCAGGGCGGCGTCGGCGGTGCGGGGCGACTCGGCCGTGGCGGAGTCGGTGGTGGCGAACATCGAAGGGCCCGCGCCCCCGCCGTCCCAGGTGTTGCCCTCGGACCGGGCGGCGTCCGCGAGCACGGGCTCGGGCCCCTCGGCGTTGCCGACGGCGGCGTTGGCGGTCAGCACGGCGGACGCGCTGGGCAGGTAGAAGCCGGTGCCGTTGCGGAAGGCGGTGTTGCGCGTCAGGCGGACGGCGCCCGCGTTCCCCTCGTCGTTGAAGCCCAGCCCGGTGTTGTCCCACGCGGCGTCGTCGGTGAGCACGTGCGCCACCTCGGCGGTGGTGCCGCCCCCGCCGAGGGTGAAGCCGTTCCCGTTGCGGTAGGACCAGGAACTCTCCACGGTCACCGGGGTGGTGAACCCGCCGAGGTCGATCCCGTCGGCCCCGTTGCCGAAGGCACGGCACCCCCGGACCACGTTGCCCCCGCCGGAGCCGAACTTGACGCCCAGGCCGACCCCGCCCCCCGGTTTCGGTCCGTTGGAGTGGAAGTCGCTGTCGAGCACGGAGTTGTCCTCCGTACCGGCGTCGCGCAGGGTGAGCCCGGACTTGGCGTTGTGGTGCAGGGAGAGCCCCCTGAACACGGTGTTCCGACAGCCCCGGCAGACGTACGCGTGACTTGCCGAACCCCGGATCTCCAGCCCCTGCACGGTCCAGTGGTCCGCCTGCTGCGTGACCGCCCAGTCCGACGCGGGGACGGCGGACGCGTCGATCACCGGCCGTTCGCCCCGGACGTTGCTGAGCGTGATGCGACGGCCGGCCGCGCCGTCCGTCGTGAGGGCCACGCCCCGGTCCGGGCGGTACGTGCCCCCGCGCATCGCGATGGTCTGCCCGGGGCGCACCACCGACGCGGCCTTGCCGAGCGTGGCGTACGGCCGGGTCCGGCTGCCGTCCCCGGAGTCCGACCCGTCGGGCGCGAGATAGATGTCCGCACGGGTCACCCCGATCGCGCCCCCGGTCCTGCCCGCGGACGTCGCCGCCGCCGAGGGACTGCCGGACGCCGGGGCCGCGGGGATGCGCACCGGGGCCGGACGGGACGGCGCCGGGGCGGCCCGCTGCGCGGGAGGGCCCGCGGCCGGCGGTGCCGCCCGCGGTGACGGGGCGGGGGCGTGCCACACCGGGTAGGTCAGACCTCCGGTGACCACCGCGAGCACGGCCACCGACGCCGTCACCGACTTCGCCGTGACGTGGTCGCGGACCCGTCCGGCGACCGTCCGCCCGACCACGGACGCCGTCTCCACGGCGTGCCGCATCCCGTCCAGCAGCCCGCCGGGCAACGGTACGAGCCCCAGTCCGGGCAGCAGCTTCTCCGGCGCGACCAGGCCCGCCCCCTGCTCCCCGCACTGCGGGCAGCCCCGCACATGGCGGGTCAGCCGCTTGCGCCAGAGCGCACCCGTGCCGCCGTCCCAGCCGGCGGCGGCGTCGGCCAGCCCGGGGCAGCGCGGCGCGACGGCCAGTGCGCGGACGACCGTCCGCGCGGCCTCCAGCCGGACCTTCATCCGCCGGATCCGGACCGCGGTGTGCCCGGGGTCCAGACCCACGGCCACGGCGACCTCGGCCCGGGTGAGCCGGCCGGCCTCCTCCTCCCACCACAGCGCGAGCAGCCGGCGGTCGTCCGCGTCCAGCCAGCGGGCCGCCCGGGCCAGGTCCCGCCGCTGCCCGGTGAGTTCGAGCTCGGCGACGGTGCGCTCGGCGAAGTCGGTGAGCGGGTCGGCGACCTCTTCCACCTCGTTGCGCCGGAACCGGTCGCGGAACGTGCGCCGCTGGTGCTGCTGGATCTCCCGGTAGGTGATGGCCACCGCCCACGAGCGGAAGCGCTCGGGCTCGCGCAGCCCCGGCAGGCCGCGGACGATCCGCAGCATCACGTCCTGCACCAGGTCGTCCACGTCGGCGTGGCCGTTGAGCGCCCTTCCGACGATTCCGTACACCAACGGCAGGTGCGAGGACAGCAGTTCCTCCATCGCCCCGGAGTCGCCGCTCCCGGCGTCCCGCACCAGCTCCGAAACGCCGCGCCCCGTGGGGCCGGTCCCGCTGTCCGCCATCCCGTCCCGGCTCCCTCGGTCGATTCGGGGCCGGTCACCGGAAGGCCCGAACAAGCGGCCGAAGGGCCCCGGAGCCCCGCATCGTGGCACAACGGCCCCTGGGCGTAAAGCCGCCCATGCGCGACTCACATCACTTCAGCCACATACGCCTCTCCGGTTCCGGCGGAAGTTTCTCCCGGATTTCTGTCATCCCCACCCGCCCCACGCATCTACCTGGGCGCTACGGCTCCACAGCACCGCAGCCACCCGACCACCTGGAGGAGCGAACGATGACCGAGAAACCGAACAAGAGGCGACACGCCCTGGCCCTCACCCTGCCGGGCGCCCTGCTGCTGACCGGGGGCCTGGTATCGACCGCCGGTGCGGCGGAACTGCCGGCGACGGGCGGTGTGTACCAGCTGGTGGTGAAGAAGAGCGGTAAGTGTGTCGATGTGCCGGCGGCGTCGGGGGCGAACGGTGCGTTGTTGCAGCAGTGGGGTTGTACGGAGGGTGCGGCGTGGCAGCAGTTCACGCTGGCCGCCGATGGTTCGGGGCGGTACCGGCTGGTGAACAGGAGCAGCGGTAAGTGCGTGGACGTGCCGGGTGGTTCGAAGGTGAGCGGGGTGCAGCTGCAGCAGTGGGGGTGTGCCGCGCAGACGAACCAGCAGTGGACGCTGGCTCCGAGCGGGACGGACACGTACCAGATCGTCAACGTGAACAGCGGTCTCTGCATGAGTGACAAGGGCGCATCGACCGCCAACGGCGCGGCCGTCATCCAGGAGACCTGCACGGCCAACAGCAACAAGCAGTGGGCGTTCCGACCGGTCGGCGGATCCACCGCCCCGGCCACCGTCGCGTCCGACGGCACGGGCACCTACCGGACCGTGCAGGCCGCCGTGAACGCCATCGGTACGGGGAACACCGAACCGGTCACCATCACCATCAAGCCCGGCACCTACCGCGAGCAGGTGACCGTACCCGCGGACAAGCCCTTCATCACCCTGAAGGGCACCGGCGACTCGCCGGACGATGTCGTCGTCATCGGCAACCGCAACGCCGGAGATCACGGCACCGCGGGCTCGGCCACCGTCGTCGCCAAGGGCCACGACTTCCGGGCCACCAACCTGACCTTGGCGAACGACTTCGACGAGAACAGCTCCGACACCGGCGACCAGGCCCTCGCCCTCTACCTCGACGCAGACCGTGCCGTCCTCGACGACGTCCGGCTGCTCGGTGACCAGGACACCTTCCTGGTCAACAACAGCGCCCGTACCTACGTGGTCGACTCCTACGTCGAAGGCACCGTGGACTTCATCTACGGCGGCGGCACCGCCGTGTTCCACGCCTGCACCATCCACGAGAAGCGCAGCACCGGTGGCCCGATCACCGCGGCGAGCACCCCCGCGGACAAGGCGTACGGGTTCCTGTTCTACCGGTCCACCGTGACCGGTGCCGTGGCGAACACCACCCAGCTCGGTCGCCCGTGGCGTGCTGACGCGCAGGTGCTGTACCGGGAGTCCTCACTGTCCTCGGCGCTGGCCACCGCCCAGCCGTGGACGGACATGTCCACCAACTCCTGGAAGAACGCCAGGTTCGCCGAATACCGCAACACCGGCGCCGGAGCCACGGTCAACGGCAACCGCCCGCAGCTGACCGACGCCCAGGCCGCGAACCACACCCCCCAGAAGTACCTGGCCGGCACGGACGGCTGGAACCCGGTGCGCTGACCGGGCACCGCACACCCACGACACCCGCGTACGAGAGAGGGACATGAACATGAGCAAGCACAGGAACAGGCGGAGGACGATCGGGCTCGGGGCCCTGCTGACGGCGCTGCTCCTTGCCGTCGGAGGTGTCCTGGCCGGTGGCCTGGTGACACCGGCCGGAGCGGCGGCGCTGCCGTCCGCGGGCGGGGTCTACGAACTGGTGGTGAAGAAGAGCGGTAAGTGTGTCGATGTGCCGGCGGCGTCGGGGGCGAACGGTGCGTTGTTGCAGCAGTGGGGTTGTACGGAGGGTGCGGCGTGGCAGCAGTTCACGCTGGCCGCCGATGGTTCGGGGCGGTACCGGCTGGTGAACAGGAGCAGCGGCAAGTGCGTCGATGTGCCCGGTGGTTCGAAGGTGAGCGGGGTGCAGCTGCAGCAGTGGGGGTGTGCCGCGCAGGCGAACCAGCAGTGGACGCTGGCTCCGAGCGGGACGGACACGTACCAGATCGTCAACGTGAACAGCGGTCTCTGCATGAGTGACAAGGGCGCATCGACCGCGAGCGGCGCGGCGATCATCCAGGAGACCTGCACCGCCAACAGCAACAAGCAGTGGGCGTTCGAGCCCGTGTCCGGCGGGCGCACCTGGTCCGACAAGGCCGACGGCTTCGCCGCCACCGGGGGCGGCACGACCGGCGGGGCGGCCGGCCCGGTCGTCACCGTCACGAACTACGCGGACCTGGTGAAGTACGCCACCGCCTCGACCCCGTACGTCATCAAGGTGGCGTCGGCGATCACGGTCTCCCCGTACGGGCACGAGATACCGGTGAAGTCCGACAAGACCCTCGTCGGCGTCGGCACCTCCGGGCAGATCGTCGGTGGCGGCTTCTTCCTCGGCACCGGCGTCCACAACGTCATCATCCGCAACCTCACCATCCGCGACACACGGATGACCGAGGACGATCCCGATGACAAGGACTACGACTACGACGGCATCCAGATGGACACCGCCGACCACATCTGGATCGACCACAACCGCATCGAGCGGATGAACGACGGGCTCATCGACAGCCGCAAGGACACCAGCCACCTGACCGTCTCCTGGAACGTCATGGGCGAGCAGAACAAGGCCTTCGGCATCGGCTGGACGGACAACGTCACCGCCCGGATGACCATCCACCACAACTGGATCCACGACACCAACCAGCGCAACCCCAGCATCGACAACGTCGCCTTCGCCCACCTCTACAACAACTACATGCAGAACGTCACTTCGTACGGGAACCTCTCGCGGGGCGCCTCGAGGACCGTCATCGAGAACACCTACTTCCAGAACGTCGCCAACCCCTACTACAACGACACCTCCGCGGCGTCCCTGACCCAGTCGGGCAGCATCTGCGCCTCGTGCACCGGGAAGCAGCAGACCAACGGGACGACCTTCAAGCCGTCCGACCACTACGGCTACACCCTGGACCCGGCGGCGGACGTGCCCGTCCTGCTCAAGCAGTACGCGGGCCCCCAGTCGAACATCGGCCGCTGACACGGAGGACCCGGCCCGGACCCGGTGTGCGGCACCCGGGTCCGGAGTCCGGGCGCCCGGGTCCGGGCCCCCGGCTACCGAATTAGCGGACAGCAGATCCGCCCGGCGCGGAACGCTTCCACCTCCCGCACCGGGCCCTGCACTCCTAGGCTGGGACGATGAGCAGCCACGCGCAGAACCGCGCCCGCGTCATCCCCCTGCGTCCCGTCCCCGCCGCGGCACCGGGCCCCGCGCCCGCGGCCAGGGAGCCCCTCTGGCGGGACGTCGTCGGGGACGTGCTGCGCCGCGAGCGGCTCGCCCAGGAGCGGACGCTCAAGGACGTGGCCGAGGACGCCCGGATCTCGATGCCGTACCTCTCCGAGATCGAGCGCGGCCGCAAGGAGGCCTCGTCCGAGGTCATCGCGGCGGCTGCCCGGTCGCTCGGTCTCGGGCTCGCCGACGTCCTGTCCCTGGCCCAGGTGGAGATCGGCCGCCGCGGCACCGCCGCCTCCCGGACGTCCCCGGCCCGCGCCTCCCTGGGCGAGGTGCGGCTGGCCGCCTGAAGCCGCGTCAGGCGCCGGCCGGCGGCGGCGTCAGGGGGCACCCGGCACCCGGCGGCGGCTGAGGACCTCGTCCGCGAGGCCGTACGCCACCGCCTCCCGCGCCGTGAAGACCCTGTCCCTGTCGGTGTCGGCCCGCAGGGTCGCCGGGTCGTGCGGGGTGTGCCGGGCCAGGACCTCCTCGACCTGCGAGCGGATCCTCAGCATCTCTGCGGCGTGCAGCCGGAGGTCGGAGACCGTGCCCTGCTGCCCGCCGCTGGCCGGCTGGCCCAGCAGCACCCGGGCGTGTTCCAGGACGAACCGCCGCCCCGGGTCGCCGCCGGCCAGGAGCACCGCGGCGGTCGAGGCCGCCTGGCCGACGCAGAAGGTCGCGATCGGGGCCGACACGAAGGTCATCGTGTCGTAGATAGCCATCAGCGAAGTGGGCGAGCCGCCGGGGGAGTTGAGGTAGACCGCGATCTCGCTCCCCGGGCTCGACGACTCCAGGTGGAGCAGCTGGGCGATGACGACGTTGGCGACCCCGTCGTCGATCTCCGTACCGATGAAGATGATCCGCTCCGACAGGAGGCGGCTGAAGACGTCGTAGGACCGTTCGCCCAGCGGGGTGCGCTCGACGACGCTCGGGATCGTGTACTGGCTCATGTCAGATCCCCGTCCGTCGCCGCGAGCCGGCCGGGCGCACGTCGTCGAGCGACGCGACGACGTGGTCGACCATGCCGTACGCCTTCGCCTGCCCGGCCGTGAACCACCGGTCCCGGTCACCGTCCCGGGAGATCGTCTCCGCGGACTGCCCGGTGTGCGCCGCCGTGATCCGCTCGACGGCCTGCTTCGTGAAGGCGAGGTTCTCGGCCTGGATCGCGATGTCGGACGCGGTGCCGCCGATGCCGGCCGAGGGCTGGTGCATCATGATCCGCGCATTGGGCAGGGCGAACCGTTTCCCCGCGGTCCCGACGGTGAGCAGGAACTGTCCCATGGACGCGGCGAACCCCATCGCCAGGGTGGACACGTCGTTCGGGACGAGCTGCATCGTGTCGTAGATGGCCAGCCCGGCCGTCACGGACCCACCGGGACTGTTGATGCAGAGACTGATGTCGGTGCGCGGGTCCTCGGCGGACAGGAGCAGCAACTGCGCGCAGACCCGGTTCGCGGAGACCTCGTCCACCTGGGTGCCCAGGAAGATGATCCGCTGCGTGAGGAGCTGCGAGGCGAGGTGGTCGTCGAACCGGGTCGACGGCGTGTCCTCGTCGGCGGCGCGCGGTGGGGCAGCGAGGTGGGGCGACATCGGACCTCCCGGTGGTGGGGCGGCCCGTACGGCCGCGCTCACCCCACTCTTGGCCCGGGAGGGCCGCCACGAAAGGGATCTCGGCCCTCGGCAGATTCGCCACGGGCAGACCGCGGCCGCCGCCACGGCGACGGCACATGGACGGCGGCCCAGTCCGGACGGGCCTCGGAACGCTCGCGCCCGGCAGCGGGTCGAGCACGCGGCGCACCTGGCGGCAGACGCCGTCAACCCCTGCCGGGAGCAGCCGGTGACAGGGGCGCCGGACCGGGGCGGCGCATGCGGGCCGGCGTGCGCGCGGGCCGCCGCGGCCGTGGCCGCCGACGGAGGAGTGCCCCTGCCGTCAGGCCCGGCCCCGGGCCGCCCGCCACGTCACTCGCCGGCGGTCGGCGCCGGGGCGATGCCCGTGGGGCAGGCCCGGCCCCAGTTCGTCTCCGACGGGAACTCCAGGGTGGCGCCCGTGCCGCCGATGCCGCAGTAGCCGTCGGGGTTCTTGTCCAGGTACTGCTGGTGGTAGGCCTCGGCCGGCCAGAAGGTCCGCCCCTCGGCCGGGAGGATCTCCGTGGTGATCTCGCGGAAGCCGGAACCGGTCAGGACCTGCTGGTACGCCTCGCGGGACGCGGCCGCGCCCTCCGCCTGCTCCGGGGAGTGGGTGTAGATCGCCGAGCGGTACTGCGTGCCCACGTCGTTGCCCTGACGGAAGCCCTGGGTCGGGTTGTGGGACTCCCAGAAGAGCTTCAGGAGCTCCGCGTAGCCGACGACCTCCGGGTCGAAGACGACACGGACCGCTTCCGTGTGGCCCGTGAGACCCGAGCAGGTCTCCTCGTACGAGGGGTTCTCCGTGTATCCGCCCTGGTAACCGACGAGCGTCGTCCACACGCCCTCGGTCTGCCAGAACTTGCGCTCGGCACCCCAGAAACAGCCCAGCGCGAAGTCGGCGACCTCCAGCCCCTGCGGGTACGGGCCGGTCAGCGGGTTGCCCAGGACCGTGTGGCGGGACGGGACCGTGAATTCGGGGACGGGACGCCCGCGCAGGGCCTCCTCGGGGGTGGGGAGCTGAGGGGTGCGGTGGCTCAGGAACATGCGGGGCTCCTCCGGGGGTCGGTGTTCGATCGGTACAACACGAAGGGGACGCCGTGGATTCCGGCGCCCCGCCCGTCCGCCGCTACTGCGGCAGCGTCGCGGGGCTGCCGCCGTTCGCCTCGTACCCGGCGACGGCCAGCGCCCGGTACACCGTGTACTCGGCGGCCGGATCGGAGCTCTGCGTCCACGGCAGCGCGCCCACGTGGCCGTCGATGTGGACGAGCTGGTTCACCGCCTCCGACCAGCGCTCCATACGGACGAGGAAGAGGACCAGCAGGTGGCGCACATGGGCGAGCATCGGATCGTCGGCTCGGGCCGCGTGCACCGCGAACATCGCGCCCTCGACGGCCTTCGTCACCACGACACCCCGGTAGAAGCCCTGCACCAGGGTGATCTCGGGCAGGTGCTCGTACACCGCGAACAACGGCAGCGCCGCGAGGAGCGAGCCCTGCGGGGCGCGGGCGGCGGCCGACGTCGCGAAGCGGTCGGCCTCCTCGCGGGAGCCGTGCCACTTCTCGCACCAGAAGTGCAGGGCGGCGATGTGCGCACCCATGTGGGCCGGAGCACGGTCGATGATCTTCACCCAGAGCTGGTCGAACTGTTCGTGGGAGTAGCCCAGCCCGCGGGCGGCGGCCAGTTCCACGATGTAGGGGACCGGGTCGCCCGGTGCCAGCAGGGCGGCCTCGCCGCAGACCGTGCGCGCCTCCTCCAGGATGATCCGGAAGTCGTCGGTGCCCACCGTGCCGGTGCGCCACGCCTGCTGCACCAGGAACTCCGCGTGCACCGCCGCGGCGCCCGCGTCCTTCGGGGCCTCGGCCCGCCACTTCCGCAGCCACGCCCCGCCCTCACCGGGCCGCTGCGCCAGCTCCAGGGACGCCGCCCCGGCGAACGCCTGCACCCGCTGCCACCGGGTCTCGCTCTCCTTCGGCGTGCCCGCCAGCAGCTGGGAGGCGGCCCGCCACTCCTGGGTGCCCTGCACCACGTCGAGGACGTCGAGGAGGTCCTGGTCGGGCCCCGGCATCCGGACGTCCAGCTCCTCCTGGCGCACGAAGCCGTACGTGTCGGGGTCGGCGGCGTCGGGGGAACCGGGCGCGACCTGGCGGATGCCGCCACGACGGCGCAGCATGACCGGGCCGACGATCGCGGCGAGCATGCACACGGCGAGCAGGAACCACAGAATCTCCATGCGGCCCATTGTCCCCGTACGGCGGGCGTGGCCCGTAAGTGCCCTCGAGACGAACTACGCTCGGGCCTCATGAGTGACCAGCACAGCTTCGAGACCCTCGCGATCCACGCCGGCAACACGGCGGATCCCCTCACCGGCGCAGTGGTCCCGCCGATCTACCAGGTGTCCACGTACAAGCAGGACGGCGTCGGCGGACTGCGCGGCGGCTACGAGTACAGCCGCAGCGCCAACCCGACCCGTACCGCCCTGGAGGAGAACCTGGCGGCCCTGGAGGGCGGCCGTCGCGGGCTCGCCTTCGCGTCCGGCCTCGCCGCGGAGGACTGCCTCCTGCGCACGCTGCTGACGCCGGGCGACCACGTGGTCATCCCGAACGACGCCTACGGCGGCACGTTCCGGCTGTTCGCGAAGGTCGCCTCCCGCTGGGGCGTGGAGTTCTCCGTCGCCGACACCTCGGACGTGTCCGCGGTACGGGCGGCGATCACCCCCCGCACCAAGGCGATCTGGGTCGAGACGCCGTCGAACCCGCTGCTCGGCATCACCGACATCGCGGCCGTCGCGGGGGTGGCACGGCAGGCGGGTGCGCGCCTCGTCGTCGACAACACCTTCGCCAGCCCCTACCTGCAGCAGCCGCTCGCGCTCGGTGCGGACGTCGTGGTGCACTCGACCACCAAGTACATGGGCGGCCACTCGGACGTCGTCGGTGGCGCGCTCGTCGTCAGCGACCCGGAGCTGGCCGAGGAGCTGGCCTACCACCAGAACGCGATGGGCGCCGTGGCCGGCCCGTTCGACGCCTGGCTGGTGCTCCGCGGCATCAAGACCCTCGCGGTCCGCATGGACCGGCACGACGAGAACGCCACCAAGGTCGCCGACCTGCTGACCCGCCACCCCAAGGTCACCCAGGTCCTGTACCCCGGCCTGCCGGAGCACCCCGGGCACGAGATCGCCGCCAAGCAGATGAAGGCGTTCGGCGGCATGGTGTCCTTCCGCGTCGCGGGCGGCGAGGAGGCGGCGGTCGAGGTCTGCAACCGCGCCAAGCTCTTCACGCTCGGTGAGTCGCTCGGCGGGGTCGAGTCGCTGCTGGAGCACCCGGGCCGTATGACGCACGCGTCCGCCGCGGGTTCCCCGCTGGAGGTGCCGGCCGACCTCGTCCGGCTGTCCGTCGGCATCGAGAACGCCGACGACCTGCTGGCCGACCTGACGCAGGCGCTGGGCTGACGGACGGCGTCCGGCGGCCGGGGACCTCCCCGGCCGCCGGTGGCGTTGCGTGCGCCGCGCCTTCCGCCGGCGGACAGTGCGTGCGTACCGCTTGTCAGACGGCGACCTTCTCGTCCTCCAGCGAGGCCCTGATCTGATCGCGCAGCTCGGGGCTGTCCGTGTGCTCATGGACCGAGACGGCGTGTTCGGCGGCGGCCCGTACGACTTCGTCCTCCTCGCCGGTGATGGCGAGGGAGCAGTTCGAGACGCTCGGGTAGTTGCGGCAGTCCGCGATCTTCCGTGTCATGACGGCCTCCTCGGCTCGACCGTGCCGTCCCTTCCAGGGTAGATCCGCACGCTCCGGGGGGACACCGGCCGTCACCGGCCCCGCGGGGAGTCGTCGAGGCGGCGGTGCCGTCCGGGGGCTCGGTCACCCACGCCCGCACCACGCACACGGCGACCGCCGTCCACGACAGGCACACCACGGCCCGGTGCGCGCGGCAGCCGCGCCCCACGTCGCGCCGCCCGCGGTGCGAGAGCCGCCGGGTGCCGGCGCCACGGTGCCGGTCAGTTGTCGCCCGGGGGCTGGTGCGCCGCCTGGCGGGCGGCCAGCGAGGCGTTGAACCGGGTGAGCAGGGCGCAGAACGTGTCGCGCTCCTCCTCGCTCCAGTCACCGGTCACCTGGGACATCAGCTCGCGCCGTGAGGCACGGACCTCCTCCAGACGGGCCTGGCCGCGCGGCGACAGCTGCAGGACGACCGCCCGCCCGTCCTCCGGGTGCGAGGTGCGCTTGACCAGACCGGTGTCGACGAGCGGCGCGACCTGACGGGTCACGGTCGAGGAGTCGA
Organism: Streptomyces clavifer; assembly: GCF_036345975.1. Lineage (NCBI taxonomy): Bacteria > Bacillati > Actinomycetota > Actinomycetes > Kitasatosporales > Streptomycetaceae > Streptomyces > Streptomyces clavifer. The sequence goes on from NZ_CP107793.1 coordinate 4,740,605, forward strand.
TCCCCATGCCCGCGGCCAGCGCCTTCACGCCCATCGGGCCTTCCAGGTCGAGCCGGTTGAGCAGCAGGTAGGCGGCCCGGTCCATGGAGTTGCGGACCTGGCCGACACCGCCGAGGCGGGTCTGCTCGGCGCGGCGGGCGAAGACGGCCACCTGGTGCTGAAGTGCGTCGAGGAGGTGGTCCGTTCCCGGGTGTCCGGGGGCTGCGCCCCCGGAAGGAGACGCGGCAGTCGTCATGTCCTGAGGGGGCATGGCCTGGGGCTCTCTTCGTGCGGTGTCGGATGGGTGGGGGACAGAGTACGCGGCCACGGGGCAACGCGTACCAGCGCTGCACAAACCTGTGGACACCACCGCAGGCCACCATGAGATGCGACGGCCCGCGACGCTCCGAGCTGCAAGACTTGCTGTCATGACCTTCCGCACGACTGGCCCGTTTCCGCCGCTGATCCTCGACGACGTCCGGGGGGCTCAGAAGATGCTGTCCGGGGTGGCCAGGACGACGGGAATGGAGGGCAGCCGCCATCTGACCGCCCTCGTCGGTGCGCCCGTCCACCTCAAGTGCGAGAACCTGCAGCGCACCGGATCGTTCAAACTGCGCGGGGCGTACGTACGGATCGCCGGTCTCAGCCCCGTAGAGCGGGCTGCGGGCGTGGTGGCCGCGAGTGCCGGAAACCATGCGCAGGGTGTAGCACTGGCCTCCTCACTGCTCGGCGTACGGTCGACGGTCTTCATGCCGGTCGGTGCTCCCCTGCCGAAGGTGGCCGCGACCCGTGAGTACGGGGCACAGGTGAGGCTGCACGGCCACGTCGTGGACGAGACGCTCGCCGCCGCCCAGGAGTACGCCGAGCAGAACGGGGCCGTCTTCATCCACCCCTTCGACCACCCGGACATCATCGCGGGCCAGGGCACCGTGGGCCTGGAGATCCTCGAACAGTGCCCGGAGGTCCGCACGATCGTCGTGGGCATCGGAGGCGGCGGTCTCGCCGCCGGGATCGCCGTCGCGGTCAAGGCGCTGCGCCCCGACGTCAGGATCGTCGGAGTCCAGGCGGCGGGCGCGGCCGGCTATCCGGCGTCACTGGCCGCCGGGCATCCCGTGGCCCTCGACTCCGTGCAGACCATGGCCGACGGCATCAAGGTGGGCCGGCCCGGCGATCTCCCCTTCCAGCTGATCAAGGAGCTGGTCGACGAGGTGCGCACGGTCACCGAGGACGAGCTCTCCAGCGCGCTGCTGCTCTGCCTGGAGCGGGCGAAGCTGGTCGTCGAGCCGGCCGGGGCGAGCCCGGTAGCGGCACTGCTCAGCGACCCCGGGGCCTTCCGCGGGCCGGTCGTCGCCGTCCTGTCCGGCGGCAACGTGGACCCCCTGCTGATGCAGCGCATCCTCACGCACGGCATGGCCGCGGCGGGCCGGTACCTGAGCCTGCGGCTGCGGCTCACCGACCGTCCGGGAGCGCTGGCCGCACTCCTGGGCACGCTGTCCGTGGCCGACGCCAATGTGCTCGACATCAGCCACGTGCGGACCGATCCCCGGCTGGGGCTCACCGAGGCGGAGGTGGAGCTGCACCTGGAGACCAAGGGCCCGGAGCACTGCGAGGACGTCGCCTCCGCGCTGCGGGACGAGGGGTACCTGGTCATGCGCTGAACGCAAAACCGGTTGTGGGCCGCGCTGTCCGGCCATAGCGTGCACCGCCGAGCCGTCCGAACATCCCGGCGCGGGAGCGCCGGGAAATCTAGGATCGGCTCAGGAAGTCACCCGAAAGCAACTGGGGGAATCCCGTATGCCAGGCGCCATTTACGCCGAAGGCCTGGTGAAGACCTTCGGCGAGGTACGAGCACTGGACGGCGTCGATCTCGACGTACCCGAGGGCACCGTTCTGGGCCTGCTGGGGCCCAACGGTGCAGGCAAGACGACCGCCGTGCGCGTGCTGACCACCCTGCTCCAGCCCGACAGCGGACGAGCTGTCGTGGCGGGCATCGACGTACTGAAGCATCCCAACGAGGTCCGCCGCTCGATCGGCCTCTCCGGCCAGTTCGCGGCGGTCGACGAATACCTGACCGGCCGCGAGAACCTGCAGATGGTCGGTCAGCTCTACCAGATGAGCGGCCGCGACGCGAAGAAACGGGCGGTGCAGCTCCTGGAGAGGTTCAACCTCTCCGACGCGGCCGACCGCACCGCGAAGACGTACTCCGGGGGCATGCGCCGCCGCCTCGACCTGGCGGCGGCGCTCGTCGTCTCCCCGCCGGTGATGTTCATGGACGAGCCCACCACGGGACTCGACCCGCGCAACCGGCAGCAGCTGTGGGAGGTCATCCAGGAGCTCGTCGCGGGCGGCACGACGCTGCTGCTGACCACGCAGTACCTGGAGGAGGCCGACCACCTCGCCCACGACATCTGTGTGATCGACCACGGCAAGGTCATCGCCCGGGGCACCTCGGACCAGCTCAAGGCCCGCACGGGCGGGGAGCGCGTCGAGGTCGTCGTGCACCAGCCGGACCAGATCGAACCCGCCCGCGCGGTGCTCGCCACCTACGGCAAGGGCGAGATCTCCCTCGCCGAACACACCCGCAAGCTGACCGTCCCGGTCACCGGCGGGGCCAAACTGCTCGCCGAAGTCATCCGCGATCTCGACAGCCACGGTGTGGAGATCGACGACATCGGCCTGCGCCGCCCCACCCTCGACGACGTCTTCATCTCGCTCACCGGCCACGCCGCCGAGCTGGAGAGGGCCAACGGGGAGGGCGGATCGACCCGGGCCGCGAAGGGCCCGAAGGAGGACGGGCAGTGACTGCCACCACGGACACCGCGGAAGAACTCCTCCCGCGGAGCCACCGCAGCGGTATCGGCCAGTCGGTCGCCGACTCCCTCGTCGTCGCCCGCCGCAATCTGATCCGCATGGCCCGCATCCCGGAGATGGTCATCTTCGGGCTGATCCAGCCGATCATGTTCGTGGTGCTGTTCACCTACGTCTTCGGCGGCTCCATCAAGGTCGGCAGCACCATCTCGTCCGCGGACTACCGTGAATTCCTGATGGCCGGGATCTTCGCCCAGACCGTCACCTTCGCCACCGCGGGCGCCGGAGCGGGTATCGCGGACGACATGCACAAGGGGCTGATCGACCGCTTCCGGTCCCTGCCGATGGCCCGGGGCGCCGTCCTCACCGGACGTACCCTCGCCGACCTCGTGCAGACCGCGCTCACCCTCGTCGTGCTCGCCGGTGTCGCACTGATCATCGGCTGGCGGACCCACGAGAACCTCGGCAAGGTGCTGCTCGGCTTCCTGCTGCTGCTCCTGCTGGGGTACGCGTTCTCCTGGATCGGCGCGCTGATCGGCCTCGTTGTGCGGACACCTGAGGCGGCCACGTCCGGCGGACTGATCTGGCTGTTCCCGCTCACGTTCATCTCGAACGCCTTCGTGGACGCCAACCAGATGCCGACCGTGCTGCGCCACATCGCGGAGTGGAACCCCTTCAGCGCCACGGTGCAGGCCTGCCGCGAGCTGTTCGGGAACCTGCCGCCGGGCTTCGTCACGCCGGACGCCTGGCCGATGCAGCACCCGATCCTGGCCTCGGTGATCTGGTCCGTGCTGATCATCGTGGTCTTCCGCACCCTGGCGGTCCGCAAATACCGCTCCGCCACCGCCTGACGCGCCTGACGCGCTCAGGGCCGTTGGGAAGTTACGGGCAGCGAAATACCCGCAATTCGGGCAGATGTGTGTCCGTAACTTCCCGGCGGCCTGGCAATCAGCCCGAGTACGGCTTCGCCGTGAGGATCTTCACCGTCGCCTTCTTGCCGTTCGGCAGCTCGTACTCGGCGTCCTCGCCCATCCGCTTGCCGTTCACGCCCACGCCGAGCGGGGACTGCGGGGAGTACGTCTCGATGTCGGCGCTCGCGTACTCGCGGGAGGCGAGCAGGAAGGTGAGGGTGTCGTCCGGGTCGCCGTCGAAGGCGATCGTCACGACCATGCCGGGCTCGACCACGCCGTCGTCGGCAGGTGCCTCGCCGACCTTCGCGTGCTCCAGGAGCTGGGTGAGCTGACGCACCCGGAGCTCCATCTTGCCCTGCTCCTCCTTGGCCGCGTGGTACCCGCCGTTCTCCTTGAGGTCACCCTCCTCGCGAGCGGCCGCGATCTTGACGGTGATCTCCGAGCGCGCGGGACCAGTGAGGCGTGCCAGCTCGGCCTTGAGCTGGTTGTACGCCTCCTGCGTGAGCCAGGTGACGTTTTCGCTGGTCTGGGTCACAGGGTGCTCCTCGTCGGTACTGGTGAATACAAAGCAACGCCCTACCCCAAGCATGCGCTGCCACGGGTGGGCGAAACCACGAGCCTAACAATTCCCCGCGAAAAGGGGGAGAACGTAAACCGGCACACCGGCGTATCACCTGGTCAGAGCCGGAGCGCGCGGATCAGGTGCGTCGCGCGCCCTCGGGCGCGGCCGGGAGCCCGGCGCGCACGCCGTCAGCCGGCGGTGCAGGCCATCAGCTCGACGGCGGTAGCCCTGGAGGTCGTGCGCAGGGAGACGACCTTGTCGACCCGGTCGGCGTCCTCGTCGAACCGGAAGTCCTTGCGGGCGACCTCGGCGCCGTCCTCGCGCAGGGCGCGGACCGTGCAGTACCCGTCGGCGCCCCGGTCCTTGCGGACCTCCAGGTGCGCCTCGGCCCGGTCGTCGGAGACGATCTTCGCCTTGATGAGCTCACCGCTGACGTCCTGGCCGGCGACGTAGTCGTAGCCGAACCAGCCGACGATGCCGAGGAGACCCACACCCAGCACCGCACCGATGATCTTCAGCTTGCGGTCCGCGCGCTCGTCCTCGGACCTGCCGTAGCGCCCGTCGGGCAAGGCCTCGCGTACCGCCGCCATGATCGTTCCTCCCGTGCCGGGGACCGTGGAATTTTCCACCCCCCGGTTCAGTCACTATAGAAGCCGACCTTCGCGACCAATCACTGAGGACCGAGTCTTGACCGAGCAGCTGAGACTGATGGCCGTTCACGCCCACCCCGACGACGAGTCGAGCAAGGGCGCGGCCACCATGGCCAAGTACGTGTCCGAGGGGGTGGACGTCCTGGTCGTCACCTGCACAGGGGGCGAGCGCGGATCCATCCTCAACCCGAAACTCCAGGGTGACGCGTACATCGAGGAGCACATCCACGAGGTACGCAAGAAGGAGATGGACGAGGCCCGGGAGATCCTGGGCGTCAAGCAGGAGTGGCTCGGCTTCGTCGACTCGGGCCTGCCCGAGGGCGACCCGCTGCCGCCGCTGCCCGACGGCTGCTTCGCCCTGGAGGACGACGAGACGGCGGCGGGGCGCCTGGTCGCGAAGATCCGTGCGTTCCGGCCGCAGGTGATCACCACCTACGACGAGAACGGCGGGTACCCGCACCCCGACCACATCAAGACGCACACCATCTCGATGATCGCCTTCGAGGGCGCGGCGGACACCGAGAAGTTCCCCGAGGCGGACTTCGGCCCCGCCTGGCAGCCGCAGAAGCTCTACTACAACCAGGGCTTCAACAAGCCGCGCACGGTCGCGCTCCACGAGGCGCTGCTCGCCCGGGGGCTGGAGTCCCCGTACGGCGAGTGGCTGGAGCGCTGGAAGGAGTTCGAGCGCGCCGAACGCACGCTGACCACGCACGTTCCGTGCGACGAGTTCTTCGAGATCCGCGACAAGGCGCTCATCGCGCACGCGACGCAGATCGACCCGGACGGCGGCTGGTTCCGGGTTCCGATGGACATCCAGCGGGAGGTCTGGCCGACCGAGGAGTACGAGCTCGCCACGTCCCTGGTCGCTACCTCCCTCCCCGAGAGCGACCTCTTCGCGGGCATCCGCGACAATGCCTGATATGTACGCGACCCAGGCACTGACGCACCTCGTCCCGCTCGCCGCCGACGAGCTCGACAAGAACAAGGTGACCCCAGGCGTTCTCGGCTTCCTCGTCTTCGCGGCGCTCGCCGTGGGGGTGTGGTTCCTGATGAAGTCGATGAACCGCCACATGGGCAAGGTCGACTTCGAGGAGGCCCCGGAGCCCTCCGCGGCGGAGCGGAAGGCGCCGGGTAAGGCGTCCGGTAAAGCGCCGGGGAAGGCGCCGGCCGGGGCGCCCACGGAATAGCGCCCGGGCCCGCGCTCCGGCGCACCGGGCGTGGGGGAGCGGGCCCCCGCACGCCGGGGCCGAGGGCGTCGCCCGCCGACGCGCAGGGCCGTGCCTCCTTACGGCCGGGCCCCCACCGGCACGCCCATGACCTCGCGGGCGTGCCGGGGCGGGGTGAGGCCCAGGCGCCACGCCTGCCAGCCGTCCTCCAGGTCCACCCCGCGGTTCAGGACCACCCGGAACGCCTCGGCGCAGTCCTCCAGCTTGCCGTCCCGCATCGGGTGGGCGGCCAGGAGCAGGTCCGCGAGCTCCTGCTGGGCCACCGCCGTGCCGACCTCGCTGCCGCCCGGCGACGCGTACGGCAGCAGCGTGCACCGCAGGAACACGGCCCAGTCCCCGCCCCGCGCGTCCCCGTACGAGGCGAACAGGCCGATCGCCTCGTCGCACAGCTCCAGCGCCTGCGCCGTACGGTTGTTCCCGCCGTCCACCAGGGCCAGCTCCAGGCAGGTCCAGGCCTCCCCGTGGGGCACCCCGATCCGTCGGAAGTCGGCCCGCGCGTCGGCGAGGAGCTGCCGGGCGAAGCCGGAGTTGCGGAGGTTCCCCGTCTGGGCGGCCCGCTGGTCACGGGTGACCCGGCCCGAGTGGTGCCGGGCGCACGCGAGGCCGTAGACGTCCCGCATCCGCGAGAACATCGTGCGGGCCCGCTCCAGCTCCCGCACCGCCTGGTCGGTGTCGCCGTCCTCCTCGAGCGCCTGCCCCAGGTAGTACCGCGTCCAGGCCTCGCCCCGCGCGTCCTCGTTGCCCCGGTGCCGGGCCAGGGCCTCGCGCAGCTGCTCCACCGCGGGGGCCGTGCTGCTGACGTCTCCGTCCATCAGCCGGGCGCGGGCCAGCTGGGTCAGGGCCCAGGCCTCCCCGCGCTCGTCCCGGGTGCGGCCGTACAGGTCCAGCGCGGCGGACAGCTCCTCGTCGGCCCGGGCCACTTCGCCCAGCCGCAGGCAGACCTGGCCGAGCTGGAAGTGCGTCCAGGCCTCGCCGTGCAGCGACTCGCCCTCCCGGTGCAGGGTGAGCGCGGTGTCGAGCAGGGCCAGGGCCTCGCCCGGATTCGCCCGGTCGCGCTCCACGGCGGCCAGGGCGTGCAGGGACCAGGCCCGGTCCTCGGCCTGTTCCGGGGATGCCTGCAGGTCGAGCGCCTCCCGCAGCCGCGCCGAGGCCTCCCTGAGATTGCCCTGGTGGTGCAGGGTGATGCCGAGCGAGCAGAGGGCGAGCGCCGCCCCCGCGTCGTTGTGCGCCTCGCGGTACAGGCCGACGACGGAGGACAGCGTGGTGCGGGCCTTGTCGAGCTCGCCGAGCTGGCGGGCCGCGATGCCCGTACGCCACTGGACGGACCGCTCCAGCAGCCCCTGGTCGACGGCCTGCGTCAGCTCGCTGATCTCGCCGAGCCGGTAGAGGTCACCGCGCAGCAGGCAGTAGTCGCACAGGGCACCCAGCAGATGCAGCACGGCCCGCTGGTCGACGCCCTCCGAGTGCCGCAGCGCCGACGTGATGAAGCTCGACTCGTCGTCCAGCCAGCGAAGCGCCGCGTCCAGCGAGCTGAAGCCGTGCGAGCCGAAGTGCCCGGCGCGGGTGGACATCTTCCCGTCCACCATCCGGATCACCGCGTCGGCGAGCTCCGCGTAGTTCCGGACGAGGCGTTCCTGCGCGGCGGTGCGGTCCGCCGCGTCCTCCTCGTCCAGCAGCCTGGCCAGGGCGAAGGCCCGTACGAGGTCGTGCAGCCGGTAGCGCGAGCCCCGCACATGGGTGAGCAGCCCGGCCCGGCACAGGGCGTCCAGCAGCTGTCCGGCCTCCTGCTCGTCGGCGGCCAGCAGGGACGCGGCCGCCGCGGCACCGAGGCTCGCGCGCCCCGCCAGGGCGAGCCGGCGCAGCAGCCGCCGGGCCTGCTCGGACTGGTCGGTGTAGCGCAGCCACAGGGCCCGCTCGACGGGCGGGACCGGGCCGTAGGCGCCGAGGTCCGCCGCGAGCTCACCGCGGGTGCGCGTGCCGAGCGAGGAGCCCGCGACGCGCAGGGCGAGCGGAAGCCCGCCGCACAGCTCGACGACGGCGTCGGTGGACGCGTGGTCGTACGGTCCGCCCTCCGCCGGGGCCTCCCCGGCCTGCGCGGTGCCGAGAGCCCGGAGGGCTTCGGCCGACTCGCGCAGCAGCTCCTCGGCGCCCGCCGCGTCCAGTCCGGCGACCGGCAGCAGGTGCACCCGGGCCGGGATGTCCGCGGGCAGCTCGAGCGGCTCGCGGGCCGTGACGAGGACCAGGCTGTCGGAGCGCTCGGGGAGGAGGGTGCGGACCTGGGCGGCGTCGGTGGCGTCGTCCAGGATGATCGTGACGGGGGTGCCCGTGAGGTGCTGGTGGTAGAGCTCGCTCAGGCGCCGCACCTGCTGGCCCGCGGACGACCTGTCCCGGAAGAGCAGCTGTTCGCGCGGTGCGCCCAGCCGGTTCAGGAGGTGCAGCAGGGCGTCCCGGGTCGGCAGGGGCGCCTCCCCCGCCACATCGCCGCGCAGATCGACCACGCACGCCCCCCGGAACTGGTCCTTGAGCGCGTGGGCGGCCCGCACGGCGAGGGCGGTGCGCCCGGAGCCCGGCGTGCCGTGCAGCACGACGACGGTGGGCCTGGTCTCCGTGGAGGCGCGAGCGGCGTGCACCCACTGGGCGATCTGCGTCAGTTCGCTCCGGCGCCCCGCGAACGGGCCGTCGGCGGCGGGTAGATGACCGAAGGACTGTTCGAGGACCGACCGGGTGCGGGCGGCCGCGCTGCGGTCCCCGCCGCGCAGCTGCGGCACCACGGAGGCGGTCTTCTTGTTCGGCGTCCGCGAGGAGGCGGTCAACACGCGCTGCTGGTCGAGGTACGGGCGGATGCCCCGTACCTCCAGCGCCGTCAGCCACTCCAGCCGTAGCTGTTCGGGGCCGCCGGGCTGATTCCGCTCGCCCGCGCTGCGATGTGCGGCGGGCCAGTGCGAGGCGGTCGCCCGGGCCACCGTCGCGGTCGTCCCCGCCACGGCGACGACCGCACCCGCCCCGAGGGCGAGACCGGTCGCGGTGCCGAGGACCAGATCCGCGCCGAAGGCCGCAGCGGCCGCAACCCCGGTCACCAGCAGCGGTGTTCCCAGGGCCGCCCTGCTGAACCGTGCCGACAGCGGCTGCGACCCCGCCCCGGCGGCGTCCAACGCCCGGGTGTAGGCGGCGTATTCGTCGGCCGCACCCGCCGCCATGGTGTCGAGTGCGCCCCGCGCACGCGCCATCAGCGCTCCGGAGTCGGTGCGTCCGCCGGTGCGCCGTGCTTCCTCCTCCACGGCGCGTACCACCAGCCGTTCGGCTTCCACCCGATGGCTGTCCCGCATGCGTCCCCCTCGCTTCCGGCTCCAGGCCGGGCCCGCTGTATGGAGCACCCAGTCTGCTGCGCCGAGCGCGTGAGCGACAGGGAGTCCGCGAGACTGCGCGCCGTCCGCCGTACGCGCGGGACGGCCCGCGGCGACCCGGATCCCGGCGGCGACGGGCGTCCGCCGGGCGGGAAGGCGGACGCCGTGCCGCCGGTGCCGGTGCGCGGGGGCGGTGACGGCCGAGGCCGCCGCCCTCGCGCCTGCTGACGGGCGGCGCGGGCACCCCGCCGCCGGCCGCACGGGTCACCGCTTCGCGCTGGCTCCCTCGTGCCGACGCGAGGCCCGGGCGCGCCTGATCCCGTGAGCCCGTCCCGTCCGTCCGGCTGTTCTCCTCGTGGCAGACGGACGGGGCTCGGCGGGATGCGCAAGGATTGGGCAATGGCCAACCGACTTGCGCAGACCACGTCCCCGTACCTCCTCCAGCACGCCGACAACCCCGTCGACTGGTGGCCGTGGTCGCCCGAGGCGTTCGAGGAGGCCCGTCGGCGCGGTGTCCCGGTGCTGCTCAGCGTCGGGTACGCGAGCTGTCACTGGTGCCACGTGATGGCCCACGAGTCGTTCGAGGACGCGGAGGTGGCCGCCTACCTCAACGCCCACTTCGTGCCGGTGAAGGTCGACCGCGAGGAGCGGCCCGACGTCGACGCCGTCTACATGGAGGCCGTCCAGGCCGCGACCGGCCAGGGCGGCTGGCCGATGACCGTCTTCCTCACCGCCGACGCCGAGCCCTTCTACTTCGGCACGTACTTCCCGCCGGAGTCCCGCCACGGCCTGCCCTCCTTCCAGCAGGTGCTCGAAGGCGTCGTGGCCGCCTGGACCGACCGGCGCGAGGAGGTCGCCGAGGTGGCCGGGCGCATCGTCCGGGACCTCGCCGGCCGCTCCCTGTCCCACGGCGGCGAAGGCGTACCCGGGGGTGAGGAGCTGGCCCAGGCGCTGCTGCGGCTGACCCGGGAGTACGACGAGAAGCACGGCGGGTTCGGCGGCGCCCCCAAGTTCCCGCCGTCCATGGTCATCGAGTTCCTGCTGCGCCACCACGCCCGTACGGGGGCCGAGGGCGCCCTGCAGATGGCCGCAGACACCTGCGCGGCGATGGCCCGCGGCGGTATCTACGACCAGTTGGGCGGCGGGTTCGCCCGCTACTCGGTGGACCGGGAGTGGGTCGTCCCGCACTTCGAGAAGATGCTCTACGACAACGCGCTGCTGTGCCGCGTCTACGCCCATCTGTGGCGGACCACGGGCTCGGACCTGGCCCGGCGGGTGGCCCTGGAGACGGCGGACTTCATGGTGCGCGAGCTGCGGACCGCGGAGGGCGGCTTCGCCTCCGCGCTGGACGCCGACAGCGAGGACGCGGAGGGCCGGCACGTCGAGGGCGCGTACTACGTCTGGACGCCCGCGCAGCTGCGCGAGGTGCTGGGCGAGGAGGACGCCGCCTTCGCCGCCGAGCACTTCGGCGTGACCGGTGAGGGCACCTTCGAGGAGGGCTCCTCCGTCCTCAGACTGCCGGGGTCGGGGCCGGTGGACGAGGCGAGGGTCGCCGACGTGCGGGCCCGGCTGCTGGCGGCGCGCGAGCTGCGGGTCGGGCCGGAGCGCGACGAAAAGATCGTCGCCGCCTGGAACGGACTCGCCGTGGCCGCGCTCGCCGAGACCGGTGCCTACTTCGACAGGCCGGACCTGGTCGAGCGGGCCACCGAGGCCGCCGACCTGCTCGTCCGGGTCCACATGGGCGATGCGGCCCGCCTCTGCCGCACCTCGAAGGACGGCCGCGCGGGCGACAACGCCGGGGTCCTGGAGGACTACGCCGACGTCGCGGAGGGCTTCCTCGCGCTGGCCTCCGTCACGGGGGAGGGCGCCTGGCTGGAGTTCGCGGGCTTCCTGCTGGACATCGTGCTGGAACGGTTCACCGGCGAGAACGGGCAGATGTACGACACCGCCGACGACGCCGAGCAGCTGATCCGCCGCCCGCAGGACCCCACGGACAGCGCCACCCCGGCCGGCTGGACCGCCGCAGCCGGAGCACTGCTCTCGTACGCCGCGCACACCGGCTCGGAAGCGCACCGGACGGCGGCCGAGGGGGCGCTCGGGGTGGTGCGGGCGCTCGGCCCGAAGGCTCCCCGGTTCATCGGCTGGGGTCTCGCGGTCGCGGAGGCCCTGCTGGACGGCCCGCGCGAGGTCGCCGTGGCCGGACCGGTCGGCGGGGAGCTGCACCGGACCGCCCTGCTGGGACGGGCGCCCGGCGCCGTGGTCGCCGCAGGTGAAGGGCCGGACGCAGGGTCCGAGTTCCCGCTGCTGGTGGACCGGCCGGAGGTGGGCGGGGCGCCGGCCGCGTACGTCTGCCGGCACTTCGTGTGCGACGCGCCGACCACGGACGCCGGGGAGCTGGCGGAGAAGCTGGGCGGCTGAAGGGCCGGCGGAACGGACGACGGGCACGACCGGGCCCCCGCACAGCTGTGCGGGGGCCCGGTCGTGCTGCGCTCAGCCGCGCCCGTAGGCCACCAGCGAGATGCCGACGTAGTGCACGATGAACGCCGCGAGGGTCAGCGAGTGGAACACCTCGTGGAATCCGAACCAGCGCGGTGAGGGGTTCGGCCGCTTGATGCCGTAGATGATGCCGCCCGCGCTGTAGAGCAGGCCGCCGACGACGACCAGGACCAGCACGGCGATGCCGCCGGTGCGCATGAAGTCCGGCAGGAAGAACACCGCGGCCCAGCCCATGGCGATGTAGCACGGGGTGTAGAGCCAGCGCGGCGCGCCGACCCAGAACACCCGGAAGGCGATGCCGGCCGCCGCCGCGCCCCAGACCGCCCACAGGAGCGGGCGCCCGGTCGACTCGGGCAGCAGGAGCAGCGTCAGCGGCGTGTACGTCCCCGCGATGATCAGGAAGATGTTGGCGTGGTCGAGCCGACGCAGGATCGCTTCGCCGACCGGTCCCCAGGTCCCGCGGTGGTAGACCGCGCTCACACCGAAGAGCAGGCAGGCGCTGAGGACGTAGACGGCGCAGGCGACCCGCGCACGGGTGCTGTCCGCCTGGGCGATGAGGACGATCCCGGCGATCAGCACGGCGGGGAACATTCCGGCGTGCAGCCAGCCGCGCATCCGTGGTTTCACGGGGACGGGGTCGTCGAGCTCGACAGGTCCGGACGCGGCGGCAGAAGTCATGGGCGCCATGCTACCTACGGTTCCGTAGGTAGCCGATCCGAGTGGCGATGCTCACGTGTGCGGCCCTCTGGACATATGGGCGCGATCGTCGGATGATCAAATGAGTGCGGTCGGCACCGGATGAGCGCCAGGGGAATCGAAGGGGTCAGCATCCGGGTCGCAGCCCCCACGGGGCACCAGTAAGCAGACACCCTCGACAAGGAGCGATCGTGGCGCGCGACATCGCGGCTCCCCTCACTGTTCCCACCGACCACCAGGAGCTCGTCTCCTGGGTGGACGAGATCGCAGACCTCACCCAGCCGGACCGTGTGGTCTGGTGCGACGGCTCGGAGGCCGAGTACGAGCGCCTGTGCGAGGAGCTCGTATCCAAGGGCACCTTCACCAGGCTCGACCCGGTCAAGCGTCCGAACTCGTACTACGCCGCGTCCGACCCGAGCGATGTCGCCCGCGTCGAGGACCGCACCTTCATCTGCTCCGAGAAGGAGGAGGACGCGGGCCCGACGAACCACTGGAAGGCGCCCGCCGAGATGCGGGAGGTCTTCACCGGTGCGAAGGGCGTCTTCCGCGGCTCCATGCGCGGCCGCACGATGTACGTCGTCCCGTTCTGCATGGGCCCCGTCGGATCGCCGCTCTCCGCGATCGGCGTCGAGATCACCGACTCCGCGTACGTCGCCGTCTCGATGCGCACCATGACGCGCATGGGCCGGGCGGTCCTGGACGAGCTCGGCACCGACGGGTTCTTCGTCAAGGCGGTCCACACGCTGGGCGCCCCCCTCGCCGAGGGCGAGGCGGACGTCCCGTGGCCGTGCAACTCCACCAAGTACATCTCGCACTTCCCCGAGGACCGCGAGATCTGGTCCTACGGCTCCGGCTACGGCGGCAACGCCCTGCTCGGCAAGAAGTGCTACGCCCTGCGCATCGCCTCCGTCATGGCGCGCGACGAGGGCTGGCTCGCCGAGCACATGCTCATCCTCAAGCTCACGCCGCCGCGCGGTGAGTCGAAGTACGTGGCGGCGGCCTTCCCGAGCGCCTGCGGCAAGACGAACCTCGCCATGCTGGAGCCCACGATCCCCGGCTGGACCGTCGAGACCATCGGCGACGACATCGCCTGGATGCGGTTCGGCGAGGACGGCCAGCTGTACGCGATCAACCCCGAGGCCGGATTCTTCGGCGTCGCGCCCGGCACCGGCGAGCACACCAACGCCAACGCCATGAAGACCATGTGGGGCAACTCCGTCTTCACCAACGTCGCGCTCACCGACGACGGCGACGTGTGGTGGGAGGGCATGACGGAAGAGCCCCCCGCCCACCTCACGGACTGGAAGGGCAACGACTGGACCCCCGAGTCCGGTACGCCGGCGGCCCACCCGAACGCCCGCTTCACCGTCCCGGCCGGGCAGTGCCCGATCATCGCGCCGGAGTGGGAGGACCCGAAGGGCGTGCCGATCTCGGCGATCCTCTTCGGCGGCCGTCGCGCCTCCGCCGTGCCGCTGGTCACCGAGTCCTTCACCTGGCAGCACGGGGTATTCCTCGGCGCCAACGTGGCCTCCGAGAAGACCGCCGCCGCCGAGGGCAAGGTCGGCGAGCTGCGCCGCGACCCGTTCGCCATGCTGCCGTTCTGCGGCTACAACATGGGCGACTACATGAACCACTGGGTCAAGGTCGGTGCCGACAGGGCGGACCAGTCGAAGCTCCCGAAGATCTACTACGTCAACTGGTTCCGCAAGAACGAGGCGGGCACGTTCGTCTGGCCCGGATTCGGTGAGAACAGCCGCGTCCTCAAGTGGATCGTCGAGCGCCTGGAGGGCAGGGCCGAGGGCGTCGAGACCCCCATCGGCATCCTGCCGGCCAAGGGCGCCCTGGACACCGACGGCCTGGACCTCTCCGAGTCCGACCTGGACTTCCTGCTCACGGTCGACAACGAGATCTGGCGCGAGGAGGCCGCCCTGATCCCCGAGCACCTCAACACCTTCGGCGACCACACGCCGAAGGAGCTGTGGGACGAGTACCGCGCGCTGGTGCAGCGCCTGGGCTGACCCCACTCCTGATCCCCGCGGCCGGGCTTCCCGACATCCGCCCTGACCTGTGGGGTCAGCGGCCCGCCGCGGTGGGGTCGTGCACGAACACGCCCCGGGCACCCGGAGTCCCCTCGGACTCCGGGTGCCGCTCCTTGTCCGACGGGGGTCCGCTTCGGAGCCGGCCGGGTGCGGCCGGCGGCGGTTCCCCGTCGGTGAGCTCGCGCAGCGGTTCCGGCAGGGGCCGAGGCCTCGGGGGCGGGCGCGCGCCGGAAGGCGATCGACGCTCCCGCGCCGGACGATCAGCGGCGCAGCGGCCGGACCGCTCTCGGAGCCTCCGCGTTTCGGGCGCGGCCGGACGGGCGGCGGGTGACGCACCGCTCCCGTGCCAACAGGGCCTTGGCCCCCGAGTGTCGTGGCACCCGGTCCGCGCGCCTTCTCGGCCCGCGGACCGGGGCCGTCAGTGGGCGCCGACCAGCGTGGTCGCGCTCTGCGGTGCGGCGAGCGCCGCGGTGTGCGCATCCATGGCCTCGGCCGCGAGGATCGCGACGGCCGTGTCCGCGCGGGACGCGGCCACCACGAGGACCCGGCCCGCGAGGTCGTGGGCGCGGCGGTGCAGCGCGGCCACGGGTGCGTCGGTCCGTCCGGCGTGCCGGGCGGGCGGCGTGCCGCGGAGGCGGGCGACCTGTGCGGCGATGCGGTCGCCGGTGGCGCCGAGCCCCAGCTCGTCGGTGACGGCGAGGAGCGCGGAGAGGTGGCCGGCGAGCTGGATGTCCAGCTCCTCCTCACGGGTGCGGTGCGGGAAGCCGGCGTCGGCGGCCGGTGTGTGGACCGACTTGGTGCGGATCGGCTCGTACATGGATGGCCTCCTGGCGTTGCAGTGTCACCATCCTATCCTGGAATCAGTCTAAAGTTGTGAAGAGTCCGGGAGAACGGTCCGCGCGGCCGGTGTCACGGCTGGCTGTAGCCGTCCAGGAACTTCCCGATGCGCGTCACGGCGTCGATCAGGTCCTTGGCCGGCGGCAGGGTGACCACCCGGAAGTGATCGGGTTCCGGCCAGTTGAAGCCCGTGCCCTGCACGACCATGATCTTCTCGGCGCGCAGCAGGTCGAGCACCATCTGCCGGTCGTCCTTGATCTTGAAGACCTTGGGGTCGAGCCTCGGGAAGAGGTACAGCGCCCCCTTGGGCTTCACGCACGTCACTCCGGGGATCTGGGTCAGCAGGTCGTACGCGATGTCCCGCTGTTCCAGGATCCGCCCGCCCGGAAGAACCAGGTCGTTGATCGACTGCCGCCCGCCTAGCGCGGTGGCCACCGCGTGCTGCGCGGGCATGTTCGCGCACAGCCGCATGTTCGCCAGGATGGTCAGACCCTCGATGTACGAGGTGGCGTGCGCCTTCGGGCCGCAGACCGCCATCCAGCCGGAGCGGTAGCCCGCGATCCGGTAGTTCTTCGAGAGCCCGTTGAAGGTGAGCACCATCAGGTCGGGGGCGATCGCCGCGGTGGGCGTGTGGGTCGCGCCGTCGTAGAGGATCCGGTCGTAGATCTCGTCGGAGCAGACGACCAGGTTGTGGCGCCGGGCGATCTCCGTCAGCCCGCGCAGCATCTCGTCGTCGTAGACCGCGCCCGTCGGGTTGTTCGGGTTGATGATCACCAACGCCTTGGTGCGGTCGGTGATCTTCCGTTCGATGTCGGCGAGGTCGGGCATCCAGTCGGCCTGCTCGTCGCACCGGTAGTGCACGGCCGTACCGCCGGCCAGCGAGACCGACGCCGTCCACAGCGGGTAGTCCGGAGCGGGTACGAGCACCTCGTCGCCGTCGTCGAGCAGTGCCTGCATCGACATCTGGATCAGCTCGGAGACGCCGTTGCCCAGGTAGACGTCCTCGACGTCGAGGTCGATGCCCTTGGTCTGGTAGTGCTGCATCACCGCCCGGCGCGCGGACAGCAGGCCCTTCGCGTCGCCGTAGCCGTGCGCCCCCGAGAGGTTGCGCAGGATGTCCTCGAGGATCTCGGGCGGGCACTCGAAGCCGAAGGCGGCCGGGTTGCCCGTGTTGAGCTTGAGGATGCGATGACCTGCGGCTTCCAGCCGCATGGCCTCCTCCAGCACGGGGCCGCGGATTTCGTAACAGACGCCGGAGAGCTTGGTGGACTGGATGACCTGCATGTCTGCGAGCTTACGGCCGTGTTTCGCGCGGTGCGCCCGGTTCACGCACCGGTTGCTCCCTACGGGGGCGCCCGGAAACCCGTCCGGTCTTCCATCGCCATGCGGCCCCGGCCGCCCACCGTGGGAACGGGCGGTCGGGGCGGCGCCGCGGCTTGGAATCCGGGCGTGACGCACGGGGGTGGGTGAGATGCGCCACGCGGCGCGGGTCCGGCGGGCCGCTCCGGCACCGGGGCCGGACCGCAACTCACCCGGGCAGTACGGTCCCCTCCGGGAGCCGTACGCCGAAGTCCTCGGCCAGCACGCGCAGCACCTCGGCGGTGCCGCCCAGCTCCCGCTCCGTGACGGTGCCGTCGTCGGCCGTCTCCACGAGGGTGCGGCCCGACAGGGCCCGGTGCAGGCCCGGCAGGGTGCGCTGGGCGTACACGGCCTGCTGGAAGGGCGAACGGGGGTTCGTCGCGACGTGCCAGTTGATGACGTCGTAGTCCGGGGTCTCGAACGGCTCCAGCGTGAACTCGTACTGCGGCTCCCAGACGCCGCCCTTCTCCGTCTGGAGCTCCCACAGCTCCAGCGGTCCGTCGTGCGGGGCGTGCACCAGCCGGTGGTGGCGGGGGGTGTCGAGCAGCTCGGCGTCGACGACCAGCGGGATCGGTTCCAGCAGCGCGCCGCTCGCGCCGAAGCCGACGTCGGCCACGTACGCCGTGGGGTCGTCCTCCGTCTCCACCTTCAGCAGCATGTGCGTCCGTGGCCTGATGTCACCGGGCGCGGCGCCCAGCACCACCCGCGCGGTCAGCAGCGTGACCCGGAAGCCGAGCCGGGTCAGGACGGCCGCGAGGAGGGTGTTGTGCTCGTAGCAGTAGCCGCCGCGCCCGCCGCGGACGAGCTTCGCCTCCAGGTCGGGGAGTGCGAGGGAGGGGGCGCTGCCGAGGACGGGGTCCAGATTCTCGAACGGGATGCCCAGCATGTGGGCGCGGTGCACGGACCGCAGCACCTCCACGGTGGGGCGGCGCTCCCCGGACCAGCCGATGCGGGCGAAGTAGGCGTCGAGGTCGAGTGTCATGCCCCGACACTACGCAGACCGCTCAGATGTTCCTCAATTCCTGTGCGGGCCAAGGGGGTCCGGGGCAGGCTGCCCGCATGATCGGATTCGAGAAGCGGATGAAGCAGGACATGGCCGTGCTCGTGCTGCGTGACGCGCAGGGGATCACCGAACTGCTCCGCGAGGCGCTCGACGCGGCGCCGGCCGCCGAGCGCCCCGGCCTGGAACGCGCCCTCGCGCTCGTCGCCGAGGCCGGCGCGGTATCGGACGCGGAGCTGCGCGCCCGCTGGGTGCGGCAGCGGCTCGCGGCGGCCGGGCACGAGGGGCCGGTCGACTCCGTCGCCGCGATCAAGGCGCTCCGCCGGGCTGAGCCTGGCCTGTCCCTCCTCCAGGCCACGACGTACGCGCGCGAGGCCGCTGCGGCGTAGCGCGTCGCCCCCGGCGCGCCGCCGGCCCGCGCGGGCGTCCCGGGCGGGGGAGTCGTGCTCCCGGCCCGCGCGGGCACGGACCCGGTGGCGCCGGGCGGTGTGCCCGCCTCCGCCACCGCCGTGTCCCTGCCCTCCCCGGGGTGCGTCCTGGCCGAGCGGTGGGGCGTCGAGGTGGACGTAGTCGCTCCCACGTCACGGGGGGTTGGCCGCCGACGGCCTCCCGCTCCTGCCGTTCGCGGGCGCGTCGAAGGCGGCGATCCGCCGGGCGGCTTGTTTTCACCCCTTGTTGCAGATCCCTTCCGTGCGCCAACATGCGCATGTCAAAAACCGGAAGAACTCCGGTGACAGACGCATCTGGAGGGGACCCCCACATGAAGAAGCCTCTCGTCGGCGCCTTTCTTTCCGCCCTGCTCCTGGGCGCGGGCGTCGCACCCGCGGCCGCGGCCACGAGCCCGGACGCACCCGAAGTCCGTGCCAAGGCGGTCACCTTCGCCGGCACGGTCGCACTCAGCAACTGTTCCGGCTCGGTCGTCCGGGCGCCCTCGTCGCTGCCCGGCGACCCTGCTCTGGTCCTGTCGAACGGCCACTGCCTGGAGACCGGCTTCCCGGCCCCGGGCCAGGTCCTGCTCAACCGGGCGTCGACCCGCAGCTTCACCCTGCTGAACGCCGCGGGCAGCGGCGTCGGCACCCTGCGGGCCAGCAAGATCGCGTACGGGACGATGACGGACACCGACGTCTCGCTGTACCAGCTCACCCGTACCTACGCCCAGATCGAGAGCTCGTACGGCATCAAGGCCCTGGAGCTCGACTCCGCGCGCCCGGTGCAGGGCACCGCCGTCACGGTCGCGTCCGGCTACTGGAAGCGCACGTACAGCTGCGCGGTCGACGGATTCGCCTACCGCCTCAAGGAGGGCGCCTGGACCTGGAAGGACTCGGTCCGCTACACCTCCGCCTGCCAGACCATCGGCGGCACGTCCGGGTCCCCGGTGATCAACGACGCGACGGGCAAGGTCGTCGCCGTCAACAACACCGGGAACGAGGACGGGCAGCGGTGCACGGACAACAACCCGTGCGAGGTGGACCAGAACGGCACCGTGACGGTCCGCAAGGGCATCAACTACGCCCAGCAGACCTACGGCATCGTGCCGTGCATCGGCACCGGCAACCAGATCGACCTGAACCGGACGGGCTGCGCGCTGCCCAAGCCGTAGCGCGTGGGCGGGGCGCCGGGCCCGCACCCGGTGCCCCGCCGGCCGGTCAGGCCGGTGCGCGCCGCCCCGCGCCCCGTACCGCCCGGCCCGCCAGGTGCGTCGTCCGCCTGCCGTCCTCGATGACGAACCGGCCGTCGATCAGGACGTGCGGGATGCCCACCGGCAGGGTGCGCGGCTCGTCGAACGTCGAGCCGGCCGCCACCGTGGCCGGGTCGAAGAGGACCAGGTCCGCGCGGTAGCCCTCGTGGACCCTGCCCCGGTCCGGCAGCCGCAGACGGGCCGCCGGGCGCGAGGTGAGGTGGGCGACGCACTCCTCGAGGCTGAGGATGCCCAGCTCCCGTACGTACCGGCCGAGGTACTGCGGGAACGTGCCGTAGGCGCGCGGGTGCGGCTTCTCGCCCTGGAGGATGCCGTCGCTGCCGCCGGTGTGCACCCGGTGGCGCATGATCTGCCGGACGTTCTCCTCGTGGCCGACGTGCTGGAGGATCGTCGTGCCGAGCCGGTCCTCCACGAGCAGCCGGCGGGCGGTCACCCAGGGGGCCTCGCCGCGCAGTCGGGCCGACTCGGCCACCGTACGGCCGACGTGGCCGGCCAGGCCCGGTGCGCCGACCCCCGAGATCTCGATCGTGTCCCACTCGATCGGGACGCCGTGGCAGCCGTCCGAGCCGACGACCTCCAGGTGGTGGCGGATCCGTTCCGCCGTGGCGTCGTCCGCGAGCCGGGTCAGGACCGATTCCGGGCCGCCCTCGCCCGCCCAGCTCGGCAGCATCGCGACGAGGGTCGTGCAGCCAGGGGTGTACGGGTAGGTGTCGAGGGAGATGTCCGCGCCCGAGGCGAGTGCGTCGTCCAGCAGGGCGAGGAGGTCGGGGGCCCTGCCCTTGTTCACGCCGAAGTTCATCGTGGCGTGGGCGAGATGGAGGGCGCAGCCCGCGTTCCGGGTGAGCTGCACCATCTCCTCGTAGGCGGCGAGTGCCCCCGCGCCGTACGAGCGGTGGTGCGGGCAGTAGTAGCCGCCGTGTCCGGCCACCACCCGGCACAGCTCGGTGAGTTCGGCGTCGTTCGCGTACATCCCGGGGGTGTAGGTGAGGCCGGAGGACATGCCGACGGCGCCCTCGGCCATGCCCTGGTCGACGAGCTCCTTCATCCGGGTCAGCTCGGCGGCGGTGGCGGGCCGGTCGTCCCAGCCGACCGCGAGCATCCGGACGGTGCCCTGCGGGATGAGGTAGGCGGCGTTGACGGCGATGCCCCGGCCGTCGAAGTTGCGGTCGAGACGGTCCAGGTACTCGCCGACGGTGCGCCAGTCGAAGTCGATGTCCGACCCGTCGCCGTTCCAGCCGGAGATGGAGCGGCGGACCTCGGCGAGGGTGCGGTCGTCGGCGGGGGCGTAGGACAGGCCGTCCTGGCCGAGGACCTCCAGGGTGATGCCCTGGGCGGCCTTCGCACTGTGGTCGGGGTCGCGCAGCAGGGCCAGATCGCTGTGGGCGTGCATGTCGACGAAACCGGGGGAGAGGGCCAGGCCGTCGGCGTCCACGGTGCGGGCGCCGGTCGGGCGCGGGCCGTCGCCCTCCCTGCGGATCTCGGCGATGCGGCCGTCCGTGATGCCCACGTCGGCGCGGTAGGAGGGGGCGCCGGTGCCGTCGACGACTCGCGCGTCGCGTATGACCAGGTCCATGGCGTGCTGCCTTTCAGCGGTTGCTATGGCTCCGCGCCGCCCGGAGCCCCGGGCGGCCGGGGGGACGGGGGCGCGGCGGCCCCCGCGGGGATCAGAAGAAGGTGCGGATGTAGTCGGTGACCGTGCCGTCCGCCTCGGTCAGCGGGATCAGCTGCCACTTGTCGAAGGACGTGCAGGGGTGCGACAGGCCCATGCCGATCCAGTCGCCCACCTCCAGCCCGGTGTCCGGTTCCGTGCGGACCCAGCCGTGCTGGTCGGAGAGACCGGTCACGGTGATCCCGGTGGCGGGCCGCACGGAGCCGTCGCGCGCCGAGCGGACGACCTGCGCCTGCGGGAGGTCCAGGTCGTACGCCGCGTCCCGCTTGCCCGCGTTGACGAAGGCCTGCTCGGGGGAGGGCCGCGAGACGACCTGGGCCCAGAGCCGGAAGGCGGGCTGCAGGGCGCCCTCCTCGGGGATCCGGTTGAAGGGGGTGAGGTGGCGGTAGTGGCCGTCGTCGTGGCTGACGTACGCGCCCGAGCGCAGCAGCCTGCAGACCGGGCGGCTCAGCTCCGGGATCTCCGCGAAGACGTCGGCCACCGCGTCGAACCACGCGCTGCCGCCCGCACTGACCAGGATCTCCTCGGCCGCCGGCAGCCCGTCGAAGCGGCCGGCCGCGTCGAAGTCCGCCGCCAGGCCGACGAGCCGGCGCAGCCACGCCCGTACCCGCTCGGGGGAGGCGTCCGGCACCTCGCCCTCGTATCCGGCGACACCCACCAGACGCAGTGTGGACACGGAGGCGACGGCGTCGGCGACCGCCGCGCAGTCGGCCTCCGTGCGGGCACCGGTGCGCGCGCCCTCTCCCGCGCCCAGCTCCACCACGACGTCGACGGGGCGTGAGGCGCCGGCGGCGCGCAGTGCCTCGTCCATCAGCTCGACTCCGCGCACGGAGTCGGCGTAGCAGACGAACGTGAAGTCCGGGTCGGCGTCCAGCTCACCGGCCAGCCGGCGCAGCGCGACCGCGTCGACGAGTTCGTTCGCCAGGAAGATCCGCCGGATGCCGTACGCCCGGTAGACCCGCACCTGGTGGGGGACGGCGGCGGTGATGCCCCAGGCGCCGTGCTCCAGCTGGCGGGCGAAGAGCTGCGGGGACATCGACGTCTTGCCGTGCGGGGCGAAGGCGAGGCCGTGCCGTTCCGCGTAGGTCTCCAGGAGCGCGAGGTTGGCCTCGACCGACTCGGCGGACAGGGCGAGCACCGGGGTGGTGAACCCGCCGGTGAAGAGGTTGCGGCGCTGGGCCGCCAGGGCGCCGACCGTCAGGCCGTCCGCATCGGGCGGCAGGGCCTTGAAGCGGTGGTCGACCCGCTCGTCGGCGAGTGCCCGTACGGCCTGCCCGGCGTACGGGCCCGCGGACGCGCCGGCGGACTGCTCGGCGGATTGGTCGGCGGCCAAGGGAGCCTCCTCGGGAAGAGTCGTTGCATCATGTGCAACAGTCATTGCGCATATCGCTTGACGCTGTCTAACATCCGAGCCGACGCCGGGTCAATGGTGAGCACCGGCGCCGACGCCCGACCACGAGGAGCCCAGAGTGCCCGGACCCGCAGCCAGGACAGCCACCGCGGACGTCGTCTGCCTCGGCGAGTCCATGGTGACGTTCCTGCCCTCGCAGCCCGGCCGCCTCGCCGACGTCCCCACCTTCGGCCGCGGAATCGGCGGTGCCGAATCCAACGTCGCCTGCGCCCTCGCCGCCGCCGGCCACCCGGCGAAATGGGTCAGCCGGGTCGGCGCCGACGGCTTCGGCGACCACCTCGTCGACGCCGTCGGCCGCTACGGGGTCGACACCTCCGCCGTGCGCCGCGACCCGGACCGCCCCACCGGGATCTACTTCCGCACGGCGACGGACCGGGCCACCGACACCCACGAGGTGGCGTACTACCGGGCGGGATCGGCCGCCTCCGCGATGTCCTCGCACAACGTCCCCCACGAGGACCTCCTCGCGTGCCGCATCCTGCACCTGTCCGGCATCACGGCCGCACTCTCCGGCGACTGCCGGGCCCTGCTCCACGACCTGACCGCCCCCCGGGACGGCCGCCCGCTGCTCTCCTTCGACGTCAACCACCGCCCCGGCCTCTGGCGCGACGGCGCCGCGGGTGACGTCCTGCTCGGCCTCGCCCGCCGCTGCGACCTCGTCTTCGTCGGCGAGGACGAGGCGGAGGAGGCCTGGGGCGTCCGCGGGACCACCGCGATCCGTGCGGCGCTGCCGGAACCGGCGGTGCTGGTCGTCAAGCGCGGCAGCGAGGGCGCCACCGTGTTCTCGCGGGACCCCTCCGCGCCCGGAGCGCCCGCAGCCGACACCGTCACCGACGTCCCCGCCCTGCGCGTCGACGTCGTCGCGCCCGTCGGCGCCGGGGACGCCTTCGCCGCCGGATTCCTCTCCGCGACGCTCCGCGGCCTCCCCGTACGGGACCGGGCCCGGCACGGCCACCTGATGGCCGCCGCCGTCCTCACCGTCCCCGGCGACCTCACCGACCCCCCGGCCCGCGCACACGCCGACCGTCTCGCAGCCTTGGACGACGCAGCCTGGGGCACACTTCGTCTCGGCCCCGGCTGGACAGCAGCCGAAGGGGCGAACGAGGAGGTACGAGTCACATGAGCCAGACCGTCGACCGCGCGCTCAGCATCCTGCCGCTGCTCGCCCAGGGCCCCGCCGACCTCGGTCAGGTCGCCGAACGGCTCGGCGTCCACAAGTCCACGGCCCTGCGCCTGCTCCGCACGCTCCACGAGCACGGACTCGTCTACCGCCAGCAGGACCAGCGCTACCGCCTCGGCGCCCGGCTCTTCGCGCTCGCGCAGGAAGCCGTCGAGAACCTCGACGTGCGCGAGATCGCCCACTCCCACCTCATCGAGCTGAACGAACAGTGCGGGCACACCGTCCACCTCGCGGTGTACGAGGAGAACGAGGTCCTCTACATCGACAAGGTCGAGAGCCGCTACCCGGTGCGGATGTACTCGCGGATCGGCAAACCCGTCGCGATCACCGTCGCCGCGGTCGCCAAACTGCTCCTCGCCGACCTGACCGAGCCGGAACGGCGCGTGATCGCCGAACGGCTCGACTACCCCATGTACACGTCCCGTTCGACCCCGAACGCCGGCGCCTTCCTCAGGGAACTCGCCGTCGTCCGCGAACAGGGCTGGGCCACCGACCTCGGCGGCCACGAGGAGTCCATCAACTGCGTCGGCGCCCCCATCCGGGGCGCGGACGGCAGGGTTGTCGCCGCCATGTCGGTGTCCGCACCGAACGTCGTCGTCACGGCCGAGGAACTCCTCACCCTGCTTCCCCTGGTGCGCCGCACCGCCGACGCCATCAGCCGGGAGTACTCCGGCACCACCCCCGTCAAGAAAGCCTGAACCGTCATGACCGAGAAGACCGCCCTCACCCCCGGCACCCACACCACCCCGCCCGCCAAGTTCTCCCACGGCGTGAAGAAGGGGAACATCCTCCAGGTCGCCGGGCAGGTCGGCTTCCTGCCCGCCGTCGAGGGCCAGGCACCCACCCCGGCCGGTCCCACGCTGCGCGAGCAGACCCTGCAGACCTTCGCCAACGTCAAGGCGATCCTGGAGGAGGGCGGCGCGAGCTGGGACGACGTCATGATGATGCGCGTCTACCTCACCGACGTCGACCACTTCGCCGAGATGAACGCGATCTACAACGCGTACTTCGAGGAGCAGGGGCTCAAGGCGCCCGCCTCCGCCCGCACGACGGTCTACGTCGGCCTCCCCGCCGGACTGCTCATCGAGATCGACGCCCTCGCGGTCCTGGGCTGACCCCCTGACCCGCTCCCCCACCCACCGCCCCACCCCGCATCACGGCACGGCACCCCGTCCCCCTCGCACGGGGGCGCCGTGCCGCGCTCCCCCCTGCCCAGAAGGACCCTGTCACCCCCCGGAGTTGACCGAACATGCTGCTTGCCGCTCCACCGGCGCCGGCCGAGACACCCCCGCACACCGGCGGCCTGCTCCTGCTGATCGACGGCACCGCCGGTCTGCTGACCGTCGCCGTCCTCGGCATCGCGCTGCTCCTCTTCCTGATCATCAAGGTGCGGCTCCAGCCGTTCGTCGCGCTGCTCGCCGTCTCCATAGCCGTCGGCCTCGGTGCCGGTCTCTCCGTCACCGAACTCTTCGGCACGGTCCAGAAGTCCGCCGCGGTGTCCGTCATCGAATCCGGCATGGGCGGCATCCTCGGCCATGTCGCGATCATCATCGGGCTCGGCACCATGCTCGGCGCCATCCTGGAGGTGTCCGGCGGTGCCGAGGTGCTGAGCACCCGCCTCCTGAACCTCTTCGGCGAGAAGCGCGCCCCCCTCGCCATGGGTCTCACCGGCCTGATCTTCGGCATCCCGGTCTTCTTCGACGTCGGCATCTTCGTCCTCGCGCCGATCGTCTACGCCGCCGCGAAGCGCTCCGGAAAATCGATCCTGCTGTATGCGATGCCGCTGCTGGCCGGCCTCTCCATGACCCACGCCTTCCTGCCTCCGCACCCCGGACCGGTCGCCGCGGCGGGCCTCTTCAACGTCTCCCTCGGCTGGGTCATCCTGATGGGCGCCGTCGTCGGCATTCCGTCCGTGCTCGCCGCCTGGGCCTACGCCGCCTGGATCGGCAAGCGCCTCTTCGTCGACGTCCCCCAGGACATGGTCGAGGCCGCCGCCGAGGCCAAGGCCGCCGTCGCCGCCGAGCAGCGCGCCTCCGGGGTCACCCCGCGCGAGAAGCCCGTCGCGCTCGGCACCGTACTCGCGATCATCGGCACCCCGCTGGCGCTGATCCTCGCCGCGACGTTCTCCTCCATCGCGCTGGACCCCTCCACCCCGCGTTCCGTCATCGAGTTCTTCGGCAACCCCTTCGTCGCCCTGACCATCGCCCTGCTCCTGGCGTACTACCTGCTGGGCATCCGGCGCGGCTGGTCCCGCAAGTCGCTGGAATCGGTCTCCACGTCCTCGCTCAAGCCCGTCGGCAACATCCTGCTCGTCGTGGGCGCGGGCGGGATCTTCGGAGCCGTCCTCAAGGGCAGCGGCATCGCGGACGCGCTCGCCGACACGTTCAACGACGTCGGCCTGCCCGTCATCCTGCTCGCCTGGCTGATCTCCGTGGTGCTGCGCGTCGCGCAGGGCTCGGCGACGGTCGCGATCGTCACCACCGCCGGCATCGTCGTCCCGCTCGTCGAGGGCCAGGACATGTCCCAGGCCCACCTCGCGCTGATCATCATGGCGATCTCGGCGGGGTCCATCTTCGCCTCGCACGTCAACGACGGCGGCTTCTGGATGGTCTCGAAGTACTTCGGCATCTCGGAGCGCGACACCCTGAAGTCCTGGACGGTCCTCGAAACCGTCCTCTCGGTGGCCGGTTTCGTGGTCGCCGCGGCTCTCAGCCTGGTGATCTGACCCCGCCCGGCCGCACCGGAATCCGGTGCGGCCGGGCAGCCGGGTGTGCGCGCCCCCTTGTCCGACGGCCCACTTTGCGCTTCGTTGATCGACATGGTCGAGACGAGCGGAACCACAGAGTCAGGACCCGGGGCAGGACGGACCGGGACCGGGACCGGGGAGCCAGGATCCGGTCCCCGCAAGTCCAGTTGGAAGTACATCGGCCCCGGCATCGTCGTCGCCGCGACCGGCGTGGGCGCCGGGGACCTGGTCGCGACACTCATCGCGGGAAGCAAGTTCGGTTACACCCTCATGTGGGCGGCCGTGATCGGCTGCCTCGTCAAGATCTCCCTCGCCGAGGCGGTCGGCCGCTGGCACCTCGCCACCGGCCGCACCCTCTTCGACGGCTGGCGCAGCATCGGCGGGTGGACCACGGGCTACTTCGCGGTCTACGTCGTCGTCTGGGGCTTCGTGTACGGCGCGACGGCCATGTCCTCCAGCGCCCTGCCCATCGTGGCGCTCTTCCCCGACGGGCCGGGGCTGAAGACCTGGGCGATCATCACCGGGCTCGTCGGCCTGGTCTTCGTCTGGTTCAACCAGTACGCCGTCTTCGAGAAGGTCATGACGGTCCTGATCGGCGTCATGTTCGTCGTGGTGGTCTACGTCGCGATCCGGGTCGTGCCGGACGCCGGCGCCTCCTTCGCGGGGCTGCTCCCGGTGCTCCCGGACGGTTCGCTGATCTACACGCTCGGGCTGATCGGCGGGGTCGGCGGCACCATCACCATGGCGGCGTACGGGTACTGGGTGAACGCCAAGGGATGGTCCGACACCTCCTGGATGAAGGTGATGCGCCTCGACAACCGGGCCGCCTACATCACCACCGGAATCTTCGTCGTCGCCATGCTGATCGTCGGGGCCGAGCTGCTGCACTCCTCGCAGATCGCCCTGACGAAGGGTGACCGGGGGCTGATCGACCTCGGCCAGGTCCTGGAGGACCGCTTCGGGGCGGGTACCGCGAAGCTGTTCCTGGTCGGCTTCTTCGCGACCTCGTTCTCGTCGCTCATCGGTGTCTGGCACGGCGTGAGCCTGATGTTCGCCGACTTCGTCGAGCGGATCCGGGCGGCCCGCGGTGACGCGAACGCGGGGAAGGCGGGCAGCGAGACCATCGGCCGGCAGGAGCGGTCCACGGCCTTCCGCGCCTATCTGCTCTGGCTGACCTTCCCGCCGATGACCCTGCTCTGGCTGGACGAGCCGTTCGGCCTGGTCATCGGATACGGGGTGCTCGGCGCCTTCTTCATGCCGTTCCTGGCCCTGACCCTGCTCTGGCTGCTGAACTCCGAGCGCACGCCCAGGGAATGGCGCAACGGCTGGCTGAGCAACGGGATGCTCGCCTCCGCCGGGCTGCTGTTCGTCGTGCTGTGCGTCCAGCAGGTGCGCGAACTGCCCTGGTGAACCACCACCGGGCACGTCCCCGTACGTGTGACGCGGGCGCACCGGGAACCGCCGCAGCGCCGCCGGGGGAGCGGCGGCGCTGCGGGGCCCCGGGGCCGGGGCTACGGAAGCCCGTGGACGTGCGGGCCCACCGCGTTCGACCAGGCGTTGCCCGCCGTGGCGTCCCAGTTCGTCGACCAGGTCATCGCACCGCGCAGGTCCGGGTACGTCCTGGACGGCTTGAACGAGCCGCAGGAGGTGCCCTTCGTCAGGCAGTCCAGGGCCGCGTTCACGACGGACGGGGCGACGTAGCCGCTGCCCGCGCCGCGGGTGGAGGCGGGGACGCCGAGCCCGACCTGGGACGGGGCGAGGCCCCCTTCCAGCTGGATGCAGGCGAGCGCGGTCAGGAAGTCCACCGAGCCCTGCGAGTAGACCTTGCCGTCGCAGCCGAGCATCGAGCCGCTGTTGTAGTACTGCATGTTGACGACGGTCAGGATGTCCTTGATGTTGAGCGCCGTCCTGAAGTACTCGCCCGACGTCGACTGCATGTCGATGGTCTGCGGCGCCATCGTGATGACGAGGCCGGAGCCCGCCTTCGACGACAGGGAGCGCAGCGCCTTCGTCATGTAGGTGGAGTTGAGGCCGTTCTCGAGGTCGATGTCCACCCCGTTGAAGCCGTACTCCTGGATGAGGGCGTACACCGAGTCGGCGAACGCGGTCGCGGACGCGTCGCTGTTCACCGCGACGGACCCCTTCTCACCGCCGACGGAGATGATCACGTTCTTGCCCGCGGCCTGCTTGGCCTTGATGTCGGCCTTGAACTGGGCGACGGTGTAGCCGTTCAGGCCGGCCGAGTCCAGGTTGAAGGTGACGGCGCCGGGCGTCGCCGTGGCGTCCGCGAAGGAGACGGCGATGATGTCGTAGTTCGCGGGTACGTCGCTGAGCTTCTGGACGGCCGCGCCGTTGTTGAAGTTCTGCCAGTAGCCGGTCACCGCGTGCTTGGGCACGGACGTCACGGGGCCCGTGTCGCCGGCCTTGGCCGTACGGCCGCCGACCACGGCGGACCTGACCGACTCACCGGCCGCGTTGGTGGCGCTCACCGAGAACTGGTATGCCGTGTCGGCTGCCAGCCCGGTCACCGTGGCCGAGGTGCCGGTGGAGGTGGTCGCCTTCGTGCCGCCCCGGTAGACGGTGTAGCCGGTGGCCCCGGAGACGGCGTTCCAGGACAGGGCGACCGACGAGGACGTGGTGGCGCCGACGGCCAGACCGGCGGGGGTGGCGGGGATCACCGGTCCGGGGTCCGTGCCGCCACCGCCGTCGGGGCCGGTCACCTGGACGTCGTCCGCGAAGTAGGCGGCCTGGCCGTACCAGCCGTGGGTGTAGACGGTCACGGAGGTGGTGGACGGGCCCGTGGTGAAGCTGGTCCTCAGCTGCGTCCAGCTTCCTGAGGCGGGCGTCCAGGTGGACACGTCCGTCGTGCCGGTGCCGCTCGCACCGAGGTAGGCGTAGCCGCCCTGCACCCAGGAGTTGAGCGTGTAGGTGGAGCCGGGCTTCACGGCCACGGTCTGGGTGCACTTGGCGTTGTCCTGGCCGGCCGGGGTGGCCCTGAGCGCGGAGGCGCCGCCGTGCACGGGGGAGGAGACGGTGGCGCCGCTGCCGCCGGAACAGGTCCAGTTGGCGAGGCCGGACTCGAATCCGGCGTTCTTGGCGACGTTGACATCGGCCGCCGACGCGTTGCCGGCGAGCCCGGTGAGGGTCAGGGCCCCGGCGGCGAGCACGGCGACGGCTCCGCCGAGGAGGTGGGGGGAACGGCGTCGTCTGGATCTGGCTGCGGAGCGTGCCACTTGCTGCCTCCGGTGGGGGAGTTGGGGGTGCTGGCGGGACGGTGGCCACCGTTGGCCGATAAACTGGTCCAGACCAATCAAGTTGTCAAGACCTCTGGCGGAGTGGATGCGTGGGGATGCGTCGAACACGGGGCCGATCCGTCACGGAGTCGCGGTACCGCGTGTTCGGGACGCACTCGCACGGGTGAGCCGGCCGGGACGGCCCGAGGCGTGACGGAGTGCATTTCCGCATAGGGCGCGAAAGCCGGCGGGAACACGTCCTGACGTGCACGGATGAATTCCCGGTGACCCGAAACCCGAGGGGCGCGGTAACCCTCCGAAGTGGTACAGGAGTTGACCGGACTTGTTTTCGTCCCCTGTCGTGCAGGGGATGATACGAACGTGTGTGTCGACTGTTGTTGTACTGCGTCCCGCTATCTGTTCTCTGCCTGGTAGGACGTGGCTAAAGTGCTGGGGAAGAAGCACGGAGCAGGAGCGATTGCGGCCGGAGTCACGACGACGACGGCCGGAGCCGAACGGGGAAGAGCGTGCCGACCGCAATAGCAGTGACCAGCGCTGATCTGGTGCTACCGCCGACCGATCAGCAGACACCGACCGCGGTGTTGCTGCAGGCTCCCGAAGCCCAGACCCTCGAGCTCGCGATCGGCGACATGCATCTGCTCCTCGAGCAGCACGGCTATGTGATCGCGGTCTACCCGACGGGGATCAGCCCCGCCCACGAGCGCCGCCTGCACGCCATCCGCTCGGTACTGGAGAGCGACCGCATCGCCCTGCTCAAGGTGGACCTGCCGCCGCTGGGTGTGGCCGTACTGGTGCGGCAGTTGCGCCAGCTGTCCATCTGCGACTTCAGCCCCGGAGTGGTGGCGTCGGCCGCCCGGCTGCTCGCCCACTACATCCACGCGGGCGCCCTGCTGAACTCGGTGACCGGACTCGACCGGGTGCCCGTCAGCCTCAGGACGCACGCCAGGTCCTGGGTGCCGGGCTCCCAGTTCGCCGTACTCGCCGGACCCCACCCGCGGCTCGTGAAGATCGGCCCCGACACCGAACCCCCGCCGGGCCCGGAGTTCGGCACCCACCTGCTCATCGCGAAGGGCCGGCTGACGTCCGACTGGGTGCAGCAGACCCTGGCCCCCGCCTGGAACGTCCAGGCCATCCAGGAGTGCCCCCTGCCGTCCGGCTCCCCGCGCTGGTGGGGCACCGGGAAGATGGTGGAGTTCGCCTCCTACCTCCCGGACATCTCGGTCATCTACCAACTCGTCTCCTCCGTCCGCCGGGAGAACTGCCACTGGTGCGGAATGGAGCTCATCGGAGACCGCTGCGGCTTCTGCTCGTCACCGCTCAGCCCGTCCGAGAACCGAACGCACGCCCAAGGTGTCCTGACCCACGGAACGCCGGCACCACCGGGCACCCAGTGACCGCACCCCCGCACAGCCACCGCGCCCCTCCCTCCGTCCGCTGCCCCACGCATCCGAATCGAACGAGGTTGTCCGGCCCATGAACTCCCGCCAGCGCCGCGGCGTGATACTCCTGCTCCTGTCGGTCCTGTGCGCCTTCGGCGCCTTCGCCGGTGTGCTCTCGGTGATCAGTGACGTCAACTCGAAGGTCGGCCCGGAGATCACGGCCTATCAGGTCAAGTCCGACGTTGCGCCCTACACCCCGCTCAGCAGCCGGCAGTTCGAAAAGATCAAGATGCCCGAGCGCTGGCTCTCGGAGAACGCCGTGACCGACGTCTCCGAGGTCGACGGCAAGATCGCCGTCACGGAACTGCGCAAGGGGTCGCTGCTCCAGTCCGACATGATCGAGAAGCGCCCCGCGCTGCGCCCCGGGGAACAGGAGATCGCCATCATGATCGACGCGGCGACGGGTGTCGCGGGCAAGATCACCCCCGGTGCGACGGTCAACATCTACGCCACCTTCGCCGGTGAGAACGACGGGGAGCCGGCCCAGTCCAAGGTCATCGTCTCCAACGCCAGGGTGCTGGACGTGGGGAAGCTGACGGCACTGGACCCGGGCAACGACAACAAGGCCGACCGGGCCACCGAGGCGGTGCCGATCACCTTCGCGCTGAACACGCTCGACACCCAGCGGATCGCCTACGCCGAGTCGTTCGCCCAGCACGTACGCCTCGCGCTCCTCGCCTCGGGCAGCGACGGCACGATCCGTCCGGGCGACCGGACCTACACGCTCGACAAGGACAAGTGAGGATGGGATGACCACCAGGATCCTCCCGGCCGTGGGTGACGCAGACGCGGCCAGGTCCGTCACCACCCTGCTCAGCCAGCTCCCCGACGCGGAGCCGGCGGCTCCGGTCGGTGACTCGACCCAGCTCATCGACATGCTCGCCCGCCTCGCGGGCGAGTCGCTCGACGAACTGCCCGAGGTCGTACTGGTCCACGAGCGGATCGGCCCGGTGCCGGCCCTGGAGCTGATCCGGGAGGTCTCCCTGCGCTTCCCCGCCATCGGGGTCGTGCTGATCACGGTGGACGCGAGCCCGGGCCTGTTCTCCGCCGCCATGGACTCCGGCGCACGAGGGCTCGCCACCCTCCCGCTGAGCTACGAGGAACTGGCCAACCGGGTCCAGGCGGCGGCCCAGTGGTCCGTCGGCGTGCGCCGCCACCTCGGGTCGGGCGGCGACGTCTTCACCGGCCCCGGCGGCACCGTCGTCACCGTCACCGGGGCGAAGGGCGGGGTGGGCACGACCGTCGCGGCCGTCCAGCTCGCCCTGGCCGCCCAGGCGTCCGGCCACAACGTGGCACTGGTCGACCTCGACCTGCAGAACGGGGACATCGCCTCCTACCTCGACGTCCAGTTCCGCCGCTCCATCGTCGACCTCGCCGCGATCACCGACATCTCCCCCCGCGTCCTGTCCGACGCCGTCTACTCGCACTCCACCGGGATGTCCCTGCTGCTGGCACCCGGCGAGGGCGAGCGTGGCGAGGAGGTCAGCGACCGCTCGGCCCGCCAGATCGTCAGCGCACTGCGCTCACGGTACGAGGTCGTGGTGATCGACTGCGGCAGCCAGATGCAGGGCGCCAACGCGGCGGCCGTCGAGATGGCCGACATCGCGCTGCTGGTGACGACCCCGGACGTGGTCGCGGTGCGCGGGGCCAAACGCATCGTACGGATGTGGGACCGCCTCCAGATCCGCAAGGCGGAGGAGACGGTCACGCTCGTCAACCGCTTCAACCGCAACACCGAGATCCAGCCGCCGCTGATCCAGAAGATCACCGGTACGCGCATGGCGGGCACGGCCGTTCCCGCCGCC
The DNA here is from genome assembly GCF_036345975.1 of Streptomyces clavifer. Classification (NCBI taxonomy): domain Bacteria; kingdom Bacillati; phylum Actinomycetota; class Actinomycetes; order Kitasatosporales; family Streptomycetaceae; genus Streptomyces; species Streptomyces clavifer. Next base: position 4,773,715 of record NZ_CP107793.1, read on the forward strand.
TTCAAGGAGCTGCAGGGAGCCGTCGACTCGGGACGGATGCACGAACTCGACGCGAAGAGCACCGTCAAGCAGGCGCTGTGGGCCCTGGCCGGCGAGCTGGGCCTGGTGAAGGCCGCGGCGGGCGCCGAAGGCGGTGGCACGTTCCGAAACGACCGGGGCTCGATCGGGCGCGCGCGCCGACGGCGCGACGGCGACGCCCGGGGCCGCGGGACGACCGAGGGGGCACGCTGACCGATGGCAGTCACCGATACGAGCAGCCCGGAGATACGGGCGGGGCGGGAGCACGTCCGCCCGACGGACCGGGGCCCCTCCGACCGGCTCAGCCCGTCGGAGCGGCGCCCACAGCCTGACGGCGGGCACCCGTCGGAGGGGACTCGGCACCCCGACGACTCCCGGCCGGCGGACCAGGTCCGACGACCGGCCCGACGACCCGAAGGGCTCCGCCCGTCGCAGCGCGGCCGGCAGCCCGACCGCTCCCGGCCGTCGGAGCGGAGCCCGCTCTCCGTCCGCCTCCGGCCCGGGCCCTCCCGACGCGACCGCGGCCAGACCGCGATCGAGTTCGTGGGCGTCACCCCGTTCATCATCCTGCTGCTGGTCGCGCTCTGGCAGTGCGCACTCATCGGCTACACCTTCAGCCTCGCGGGCAACGCCGCCGACGTGGGCGCCCGGGCCGGTACGGGAGCGGAGTGGGGCCGGAGCGAGGCATGCGCGCAGGCCGCCACGGAGGACCTGCCGGGCGCCTGGTCCTCCGCGGCGGACGTGAGCTGCTCGACGGAGCCCGGCCTCTACCGGGCAGAGGTCCGACTCAAGGTCCCCGTCCTCGTGCCGGGCGTCCTGGACTTCCCCCTGACGGTCACCGGCGACGCCGCCGCCGTGAAGGAGGGCTGAGACATGACGCGCACACGGACCTCACACCGTGACCGCGGCCAGGTCGCCATCGAGTACCTGGGCTTCATCCCGCTCCTGCTCATCGTCGGCCTCTGCGCCATCCAGCTGGGCGTGGCGGCCTACGCGGCCAACCAGGCCGGGACCGCCGCCCGCGCGGCAGCTCGTACGGCCAGTCACGACCGGCCCGAGACGGACCCGGCGGCGGCCGGCCGCGGGGCCATCAGCGACTGGCTCGCCGACGAGTCCACGTTCACCCCGAGCTGGGGCGGCGACCAGGTCACGTACACGGCCAGGGTCAAGGTCCCGTCCGTCATCCCGGGGATGGAGAACGCCTTCGGCTGGGCCGAGCGCAGTTCCACGATGCCCCGGGACTGACCGGGGTGTGAGTACGGGCTTGCCCCGGGGGGCCGACCGGGGCAAGGGCCCGCCCCGCGGACCGGGGCGGGCAGGCACAGGGCACGGCACCACCGGCACGTCTGACCGAGGAGTCTGGGACATGAGCCTGCGGGCACGCATCACCGCCCCCGAGGAGCACGCCGGGGGGCGGGAGGACGGCCACATGGTCGCCACCTACCGGGCCAAACTGCTCGAGGAGATCGACCTCGCGGAGATGTCCTCGCTGGCCGCCGCCGACCGGCGAGCGCGGCTGGAACGCGTGCTCGGCCACATCATCAGCCGCGAGGGGCCGGTCCTCTCGACCGTCGAACGCTCCCAGCTGATCCGCCGCGTCGTCGACGAGGCCCTCGGCCTCGGCATCCTGGAACCCCTGCTCGAAGACGCCTCCATCACCGAGATCATGGTGAACGGGCCGGACCAGATCTTCGTCGAGCGCAGTGGCAGGGTCGAGCAGCTCCCGATGCGCTTCGGCTCGCACGAACAGCTCATGCAGACCATCGAGCGCATCGTCTCGACGGTGAACCGGCGGGTGGACGAGGCCAATCCCATGGTCGACGCCCGCCTGCCCAGCGGCGAACGCGTCAACGTGATCATCCCCCCGCTGTCGCTGACCGGGGCCACGCTCACCATCCGGCGCTTCCCCCGGGCCTTCACCCTCCAGGAGATGATCGGCTTCGGCTCGCTGGACGAGCAGATGCTGGTCCTGCTCTCCGGCCTGGTCCAGGCGAAACTCAACGTGATCGTCTCCGGAGCCACCGGCACCGGGAAGACGACCCTGCTCAACGCGCTCTCGGGACTGATCCCGGACCACGAACGCATCGTGACCATCGAGGACTCCGCCGAGCTCCAGCTCCAGCAGAACCACGTGATCAGGCTGGAGTCCCGGCCGGCGAACGTCGAGGGCAAGGGCCAGATCACCATCCGCGACCTCGTCCGCAACTCCCTGCGCATGCGCCCCGACCGGATCGTCGTCGGAGAGGTCCGGGGCGGCGAGTCGCTCGACATGCTCCAGGCGATGTCGACCGGTCACGACGGCTCACTGGCCACCGTGCACGCGAACAGCGCCGAGGACGCGCTGATGCGTCTGCAGACCCTGGCCTCGATGTCCGAGATCAAGATCCCCTTCGAGGCGCTGCACGACCAGATCAACAGTGCCGTCGACGTCATCGTCCAGCTCACCCGGTTCGCCGACGGCGGCCGCAAGGTCACGGAGATCGCGGTCCTCGACTCGCACGGCCGGGAGAACTACCGCATCGTGACCGTCGCCCGGTTCAACCCGCAGCCGATGGCGGCCGACGGGCGGATCTACGGACAGTTCCAGTATCTCCCGCTCCCGCGAAAGGTCGCCGAGCGCCTCTACATGGCCAGCCAGCCCATCCCGCAGGCCTTCGGGGTCGCCTCGTCCGACGAACAGCTCGCCACCCGAGAGGCCAAGTAGGTACTGCGCCATGGACAATCTCCCCCTGCTCACCATCGGCGTCACCCTGCTGTGCTGCGTGCTCGGCGTGACGGGCCTCCACGCGTACTCCGGCGGGAAGGCCGACCGCGAAGCGCTCGTCGACCGGCTCTCGCACACCGGGCAGATCCCCGTGGCCGGCCGCCACCGCCGCTTCCAGGGGGTCGACCGCAAGCTGCGCACCACCGGTCTCGGCCGGAGGCTCGAGCTCAAACTCGCCGCCACCGGACTCGACATCACCCCGGGGGAGTTCTTCGTCTACGCGCTCGTGGCCATGGCCGGGCTGTGGATGGTCGCCTCGTCCCTGCTGGCCAGCTTCTTCGGCCCGGTCGCCGCCCTCATCGGCCTCTGGGGCACCAACGCCTTCCTGGAGTGGCAGCGGACCAAACGCACCGACCGCTTCATCAACCAGCTGCCCGAGCTCTCCCGCATCCTGGCCAACGCCACCCAGGCCGGCCTCGCCCTGCGTACCGCCATCGGCATGGCGGCCGAGGAGCTCGAGAACCCGGCAGGCGAGGAGCTGGCCCGGGTCGCCCGCAGGCTCTCCGTCGGGGAGTCCCTCGACGACGCCCTCAGCGAGCTGACCGAACGGCTGCCCTCACGCGAGCTCGTCGTCCTGGTGACCACCCTCGTCCTGTCCAACCGCGCCGGCGGTACGGTCGTCAGCTCGCTGCGCAACCTCACGGAGACGCTGGAGGAGCGCAAGGAGACCCGGCGCGAGGTCAAGACCCAGCTGTCACAGGTGACGGTCACGGCCTACGCCGTACCGGGCTTCGGCTTCGGCGCGATGCTCCTGATGAACGCCGTGATGCCCGGCGCGCTCGACCGCATGACCGGCGCCTTCATCGGCCAGGCCGCCGTCATCGTCGCCCTCGTCCTGTACGCGATCGGATTCATCGTGATCCGCCGCCTGTCCCGCATCGACGTCTGAGAGGGAGGCAACGGACATGGATCTTCTGCTCGCACTCGTCTTCGGCCTCGCGGTGTACGGAGCCATCGCCGGCATCCGGATGTACCGCGCCGACGCCAAACTCCCCAGTGACCTCGCCATCGCGCTGGAGATCGGCTCCAGCCGCACCAGCGCCGTGGGATCCGGCATCGACCGGATGGGCATGCGCTGGGCGCCGATGGTGCTCCGCATGATGGGCCCCAAGGCCGTGAACAAGAAGCGCCGCCAGATCGACATGGCGGGCAACCCCGGCGGACTCACCATCGACCGGTACGCCGCCCGCCGCGCCGTCTACGGCGCGCTCGGGCTGTTCGGCGCCTTCACCACCATCGTCAGGGGCCAGGTCTTCATCTCGCTCCTCCTGATCGCCTTCGGGCTGTTCTGGGTCGAGGTCGGCATCTGGTCCGCGATCCGTGTCCGCAAGGAGCACATCGAGCGGACCCTCCCGGACTTCCTCGACGTCCTCGCCGTCGTCGTCTCGGCGGGCCTCGGCTTCCGCCAGGCACTGGAGCGCGTCGCGGAGAAGTACGAAGGCCCGTGGGCCGACGAACTACGCATCACCCTGCGCCAGATGGACATGGGCGTGAGCCGCCGCCAGGCCTTCGAGGAACTGCGCAGACGCAACGACTCGGAACAGGTCGCGATGTTCGTGACGACGCTCCAGCAGGGCGAGGAGCTGGGCGCCCCCATCGTCGAGACCCTGATCCAGATCGCCAACGACATGCGGCGCACCGACGCCCAGAACGCCCGCCGCAAGGCGGCCAAGGCCGTACCGAAGGCGACCTTCGCCGTCACGTCCTTCCTGTTGCCCGGGACCCTCCTGCTCCTGACGGTCGGATTCGTCTACGGAGCCAATGTCGACTTCGGCTTCCTCTCGGGCTGATGGCCTGCGTGACGGGCGGGAGATGGAGATGATGGGCATGACAAGCAGGGGGAGGTGACGGGGGAGATGCCGTTCCAGCTCGGCACCGCGCACACAGGGCTGACCGGTGAGGTACGCCAGGCGATGGCGCACCCCGGGGCCGCCCCGGCGTTCGCCCTCCAGCTGAACGCCCTGCAGGCCATGTGCCGACAAGTGTTCGGATTCCGCCTCGCGATGATCGGAATCGCCACCCCGTTCGCGATCGACCGTACGGCACCCGGCCTCGCCACCTGGCTGATCGGCTCGGCCGTCCTGGTGACCTTCATGGGCTCCTACGTCCTCTTCCGGGACTGGGAGCGCTTCGGCCCGCTCTTCCTGCGCCACCCGTGGCTGCTCGGCGTCGACGCGCTCTTCGGCGCGCTGCTCCTCGTCACCGCCACCCCGGAATCCACCCTCGCCTACGTCACGGTCTGCACCCCGCTCCTGGCCGGCCTCGTCTACGGCTGGCGCGGCGCGGCCGTCTTCGCCGTACTCCAGGCGCTCATCATCTCCGGTGTGTACGCCACCGACGTCGAGCTGGAGGCGAGCGACGCGACCTCGCTCCTCCTCCCCGGCTTCTGCGTGATCGCCGGAGCGGTGGGGGTCACCCTGCGCAATCTGCTCCTCCGCTTCGGGACGGCCAGCCAGGCCCTCACCGAGACCCGGGCCCGGCTCGCGGTGAACGAAGCGGTGGAGGGCGAGCGCACCCGGCTCGCCCGCGAGATGCACGACTCGGTCGCCAAGACCCTGCACGGCCTCGCCCTCGCCGCCGACGGCCTCGCCACCTCCTCGGACCGCATGGACCCGCTCACCGTGAAACACCAGGCGGAACTGGTCGCCCGGTCCGCACGCCGGGCCGCCGCCGAGTCCCGCGAACTGCTCTCCGACCTGCGCCGCGACTCCGGACTCGACGGCGGCATCGACGTCATCGGCGAACTGAGGTCCCGCGCCGCCGACTTCACACGCCGCCACGGCCTGGCCGCCACCTTCCGGCTGCTCAGCGACACCCCCGTACCGCCCGTACCGCAGATCGTCGCCCGCCAACTGCTCACGGTGGCCTCCGAGGCGATGGAGAACGCCCACCGGCACGCCCACCCCACCTACCTCGTCGTGCTCGCCGGCGTGAAGGGCGACGTCCTGCGCATCACGGTGTACGACGACGGGCGCGGCCTCCCGGCGGGCACGACGCTCGACGACCTCAGACGGGCCGGCCACTTCGGGCTCGTCGGCATGGTCGAGAGGGCGGCATCCATCGGCGCCCGCATCCGCATCGGCAAGGGGAAGGCGGCGAAGGGCACCGAGGTGCGCCTCGAACTGCCACTGGCGGCACTCGGCACCGGCCCCGCACCGGAAGCCACCGGCTCCCTCGACAGCAACGGGCTTCGGGCGGGGGCCGCGCATTGAACGAACACGTACGGGTGCCCGCGCAGGCTCGCTTACCTACGTGCTGTCTCCGGCCCGGGCCGGTCCGCCCGCGCTGGACGGCTGCACACCACCACAGTCCCCGTAGACACAGAATCCTGAGAGGAGGTCGCAGAATGCCGGACGACGTCTGCGCGTCGGGCCAGGACCGGGCGGCACAGCACCACGTCTCCCAGCACACGTCCTCGCACGCCGACCCGTTCTCCTCGGAGCTCAGCCCCTCCGGGTTCCCCGCTCCCCAGCAGCCCGCGGCATCCGAGGCGATGCCCCCCTTCCCCGCGCCCCGCGAAACCCCCGGCCCGCTCCGGGTCGTCGTCGCCGACGACAACCCCGTGGTCCGGGCCGGTCTGGGCGTCCTGCTCCACGGACGCGAGGACATCGACGTCGTCGCCGAGGCCGCGGACGGCCGCCAGGCCTACGAGATGGCCGTCCGGCACCGTCCCGACGTCGTCCTGCTCGACGTCCGTATGCCGGGGGTCGACGGCATCTCGGCCCTTCCCCACCTGGTGCAGGTGGCCCCCGTGATGATGCTGACGTACAGCCGCGAGAGCGAGATCGTCCACGAGGCGCTGCGGCTGGGGGCCGGGGGATATCTGGTGCACGGCGAGTTCACCGCCGACCAGCTGGTCCAGGCGGTACGCGACACCAGGAGCGGGCGGGCCCACTTCACGGCCACCGCCGCGAACGCCCTGCTCGCCCACATGCGCCAGGGCTCAGCCCCACAGACCGGCCCCCTCCCGGACGGCCTGGGAGCCGCCCTCACGCCAGGGCCCCCGCACCCCGCGACCAGCGGGCACGCCGCCCCGGGTGACCACGCGCCGCAGCACGGTGCGCATGCACATGCCCCGGCCCGGGAAACGCCCCCACCTGCGACGCGACCCGACCCGTTCGCGCAGGGTCTTTCGCATCTGCAACCACCTGTGGGACAGTCATCGGAAGTGGGTGTCCCGGCGGAGCGCCCCAACTCACCGCGGCACGACCTGAGTTCCCGGGAGGTGGAGGTCATGGAGCTGATCGCGTCCGGCATGAGCAATCAGCAGATCGCCGCCACCTGCTTCATCAGCGAGAAGACGGTCAAGAACCACATCAACCGGATCTTCACCAAGCTGCACAGCAGCAGCCGCAGCGAGGCGATCGCCCGATGGCTCGGCACGGCACCGGGCGGCGAGACCGGACTGGGAGGCAGGTAACGATGGCCGAACGGGGAGCGGGCCGCAGGCAAGCCACAACACCGACCGCTGGGGCCCAGAGCGAGGCCCGAAGGACCCAACTGGCTTATTGGGCCCGATTTTGGGCCCTGGGGCCCTCTGGCGGAACCAGCGTTCCGACGTACATTTCTCCTGTCGCGAACGGCACCGGCCAGGAGGAAGCCGGTAACGGGAGCGACACCCGAGAAACGTGTGCGTCGGCCGGCAGTCGGTCGGCCGAACCTGGAGGGGAACACCATGTCGAACATCACCCTGAAGACCGCCGTCCGCGTCAACGGCTGGGCCAACACCGCGGTCAGCGCCATCCAGAAGCGTTACGAGGCGAAGGACCGGGGCCAGACGGCGTTCGAGTACCTGGGCATCATCCTGGTGGTCGTGGCGATCATCGGTGGCATGGTGGCCTCGGGCATCGGCGGCGCGATCACGACTCGCATCACGGGTCTGGTGAACTCCATCACCGCGGGCTCGTGATCGGGCGTCACCGAAGCGACCAAGGGCAGGCCTTCCCCATCTACATCGCGATGGTGGCGGGTCTGCTCTTTCTCGCGTTCGCTTTCTTTGCGGTCGGAAAGGCGTCTGTCACGCGAAATGGTGCCCAGGGTGCTGCTGACGCGGCGGCCCTCGCTGCGGCGCAGCAGGCCCGTGACGAGATTGGGCCAGCGTTCCTCGGGGTGCTCCTGCTGCCGGGGGGTCTGAACGACTTCTTCGGTGATCACTACATCAGCGGCGAGCCGTGCAATCAGGCCCAGCGCTTCGCCGCGAATAATCGTGCGGACGTGGTCGGCGGATGCGCGTGGAGTTCCGGATTTCAGCGCGACGAGGTCACCGTGAGGGTCAAGACGCGCAACACGGTGGGTGACACGGTGATTCCCGGCACCGAGACGAAGCACGCTACAGCCACGGCGACCGCCGTGATCGAGTTCCGGTGCATCTGGAAGCCTGCGGAGGAGCCTGAGGGCGGTACGACTCCGCAGCCGGACGAGGACGAGGAGGTGACTCCGGCCCCAATCACCTTCGACTGTGACGGCAGGAATCACTTCGATATTGATCCTCTTGATCCTGACCCGTGGTCCGAGCTGGGCAAAGCACTCTTCGCCGTGCACCTGATCGACGACTGACAGCGAACGACGAGTAAAGGAATCAGAGCCATGAGTATTCGGCGCACCACGAAGCCTCGACGGGTAGTGGCGGCTGTATCGATGACGACAGTAATGACCCTTGCTGTCATGGGCTGTGGCGGTGAGAGCGGGGAATCGGCAAAGAGCCCCGCATCGTCGTCGTCCACCAAGTCTCCCGAGGGGGATAAGGGGGCAACGGATGATACTGCTGCCGGGGAGAATGTGGACCAGAATGCGAAGCTCGCGCAACTCAATGGGCGAGATGGGCTCGTTCTCGTTGTCAATGAGGCGAAGCGCGACAGCGGTGGATTCGTCACCGTTAGCGGTGTAATTAAGAACGAAGGTGACGGAGTCCGCAGTGCGGGGCAATGGTCCGGTACTGAGAGCATCATCGTGCCCCAGAACCCCAACTCCGTGGCAGGTGCCACCCTTATCGACAAGGTCGGCAAGAAGCGTTACTACATTCTCCGGGACACTGATGGACGCTGCCTCTGCACTACCGGGCTCTCGGCGATTCAGCCCGATAAGTCGGTCTCTGTCTTCATGCAGTTCCCGGCGCCGCCCAGCACGACCACGGAAGTCGACTTCACTCTGCCTACCTTCGCTACCGCCTCGCTGAAGATCTCTGGGTGATGGCAGACATGAACAACACCTGCTCGCGCCGAAGGGCTGCCCGTTCTGCGGGCCGTACCCTTGTGGCCACCATGTTCATGGTGAGCGTCACTGCTTTGGGGGCTGCAACGGCCTTCGCTGACGACGGCCCAAGCGTGCCGCCCGGCACGGAGGCCTCGGCAGAGCCGCCGGTCAAGACGGACGGCAACGACCCCGACCTCAAGATGCCCGAGGGTGGAACCCTTGCCCCCGGCAAGGTCCTCGACATCATTCAGGTAGTCGAGGACCTGGGTGGCGAGGAGCGCCGCGAGGACACCAACGCGGACATCAAGTTCGCGCTCCAGGCCGAGGTGCTCTTCGGTAAGGACAGTGCCAAGCTGAGCTCCGAGGCCAATGCACGCATCATCGCCATCGCCGCCGAGATCGAGAAGCAGAACGCGTCGAAGGTCCGCATCTTCGGCTTCACCGACGACCTCGGTTCGTCGGCCCACGGCGATGTGCTGTCCAAGGAGCGCGCCGAAGCGGTGAACGGCGTGCTGTCCAAGGAGCTCGGAACCACGATCACGTTCGAGATCCGTGGATACGGCGAGCAGTACCCGATCGCCGACAACAGCACCGAAGAGGGCCGGAAGAAGAACCGGCGTGTGGAGGTCTCCTTCCCGCGCACGACGAACTGAATGCGCGCTCACGGAAGGGTCGGAGGCACAAGAAGAAGTTGCCCCGGCCCTTCTGCTGCCCGTGCACACTCGCACTCGACGGGTGCGCGGTCGCCGCATAACGTGCGCCTGCCGTCGAGTCCGGGGTGAGAATGATTCCTGGCCGTCCGTACCGCAATGCGTCCGCGGCCATCACCGTGTCGATCGTGTACGTGTGTCCGTGCACGTCGGCGTTGCGCGGCACGTCGATAGCTCACCCACAATCGCTTCAATTTCACGGGTGCTCTCTGGAAAGCAGTGCCAGGTCGCTCACCACGGCCAGCCTCCGGACGACCTCGCGTGCCGAGACCGCCTACAGCAGGTGGTCGGCCTTGCCGGCCTTGATGTCCCGGATCATCTGTTGAAGTGCTTCCTGGGTGTCGGTGAGGAAGGTGTCCTCGGCGCCGGCCAGGGCTATGTAGCTGTTGCCCTGGTCATCCGTGCCGACTCGGTAGCAGCTGGCTCCTTCGCCGCAGAACGGCTCTTCCCAATCGACGTTCGGCATGGTGACCCCTCAGAGGCTGTGTGCGGCGGTGTGGATGAAGTCCCGCGAACGGGCAGGTGTCAGAGCGATCCGCTCCATCCAGTCCAGATGTGCACGGTACTTTGCCAACTGGGCTTCCTCGTAGAGGAATTCTGGCCCGTGGGCGCTGTCCACCTGCACGGTGTCCAGTCCCGCTACCGGGCCCTCGGCGTAGTTGACCGTTTGGCCCGCCCCAGGAAACGCTCCCGCTTCGAACGGGATGACGCGCAAGGTGATGTGGGGCCGTTCGGACACCGAGAGGAGGTGTTCCAACTGCTGACGTGCCACCTTCCGGCCTCCGAACTGCATGCGGAGTGCGGCTTCATGCACAATGCCGACGGACTTCTGCGGCGTTGAGCCGTCAAGCATCTGCTGGCGCTCCATGCGGTGGGCCAGCCGGAGGGCCACTTCGTGCTCCGGGAGGGCTGGGACCACGACGCGGAAGACAGCGAGGGCGTGGTCGCTCGTCTGGAGAACCCCGGGAATGTGTACGGAGTGCGCCGTGCGCATCCGCAGCGCGTGTGCCTCGATCTCCGAGATGTCGAGGAGGCCTGCGGGAAGCGTGTCGCGATAGCGGCGCGACGGCGAGATACGAGACGTCGACGTGCGCTGCACCGCCTCGTTCGGCAGAACCCCGACGGGCGAAGCCTGTTCGTTCGCTCTGTCCTTCGGCTACCAGGACACCCACAACAACTACCGGGCCCGGCGCCAGGTCCTGGGCGAGGCGGGCTACGGATAGCTCGATGCCCAGGGCAATCGGCTCGAGGGCGCCGACTTCCACGAGTACATGGGCATCGGCTGGACCTTCGAGGACGGCGGGTACACGGGGCCCTCCTCCCGGCAGGCCGGCAACCTGGACTGTTCCGGATACACGCGGATGGTCTACGGCCACCACCTGGGCGTACCGATGGCCGCCGGCCAGAACACCTCGGGGACCTTCCTGCCTCGCAGGTCACGGGAGATGGCTGAGCACTCGCCCGGTGTGCGCGTCGACCGCACCGACGGCACGAACCCGCCCGCTGCGGCGCAGCTCCACCCCGGCGACCTGGTGCTGTTCAACGCCGACTCGGGCGACGACGGTGACGACGCGGCCAGCCCCACCGTCGATCACGTCGGCATGCACCTGGGCACGGACTCCGAGGGCAGGCGCAGGTTCCTCTCCAGCCGCAAGTCGGTCAACGGGCCCACCATGGCCGATCTGTCCGGCGCGTCCGTACTCGACGGGACCGGCGTGTACGCGCGCACCCTGCACACGGTGCACCGAGTCTGACTGGCTCACCCAGGGCTGCTTCAGGCTCGGATTGGGCCCGTGGGCCCACGCGCCCAACAGGCTCGGCATCGTACGGTTATCAGCCAAATACCGTCACGATGAGACGAGTTGAGGCCGGCCATGTCCACCGTGGGGTCCACACCCGACTTCGGCGGGTCCTCCTGGCAGCAGCCCGCTGCCGGGCGCCATGAGATGCCGCAGCTGCTCAGGGTGGCGCGCATCCTCGTCCAGGTGCTGTTCGCCATCACGGTGTTCGGCGGCGTGGGCCTGCTGCTCACGGCGGCGAGCGTCGACGCCCTGGACGGCACCATGCTCGCGCTCGCCGCGTACGGCGCGGCGCCCGGAGTCACTGGCTGGGTGCTGGCGCGCAGGGCCTGGACCGGGGGTGCGTGGATCTGGCGCGGTCTCGTCGCCGTACAGGCGTGGCTGATCCTCGGCGGCCTGTCGAGCCTCCGGGACGGCTCGCTGCGCGGGTTCACCCAGATGTTCCTGCCGCTGGTGATCCTGGTGTTCCTGAGCCGCGCGGAGAGCCGACGGTGGTTCCGGCTGGACGCACGGGACAGGGAACGCCACGAGCCGCCCGGGTTCTCCCTGTCACGCATGATCACGTGGCGGCGGGACCGGGGCCAGTCGACGTTGGAGTACGTCGGCCTGATCACGGTGGTCGCGGCGATCATCCTGGCGATGACGCTGGGAGGTGTCGGCGGCCAGATAACCAACGGTCTGCAGGCGGCGATCTGCTCCCTTACGGGCAGCTCATGCCCTGCACCGGGGGCGGGGACGGTGGAGGCCGGAGGAGAGGGCTCCGACGCCGGCGGGTCCGATGGTGGGGGCTCCGACGGTGGCGGTTCGGATGGTGGCGGGTCGGACAGCGGCGGCTCCGATGGTGGCCGGTCGGACAGCGGTGGCGGGTCGGACGGCGGTGGTTCGGTCACCGGCGGCTCAGCGACGGGTGGGTCGGACGGCGGAGCCTCCGACGGCGGAGCCTCCGGCAGCACGGGCGGTACGGGCAGCACGGGCAGCACGGGCGGGACCGGCGGGACCGGCGGGACCGGCGGGACCGAAGGTGCCAGCGGATCAAGTAGCACGGGCGGCACGGGCGGGTCCGGCAGCACGGGCGGACCCGGCAATACAGGTGGCACGGGCGGGCCCGGAGGAACAGGCGGATCCGCTGGAACCGGCGGAACAGGAGGATCCGGCAGCGCCGACGGCACCGTCACCGACCCCGTCATGGTCCATCCGGACGAGAGCGACGAGGACAAGAACGACGCCGCGGAGGACGAGCCCGGCTGGGAGGGCGACGAGGAAGAGGGCGACGAGGGGGACGACGAGGGGTGCTTCTCCGGTTTCGGTGCGTTCTTCTCCTGCGCCGGCGACCAGATCTCCCAGGTCGGCGGCGGTCTGTTCGTCGACGGAATCTGGGGCGACCTCACCGGGATCTGGGACACCGTCACAGACCTCCCCGGAACCTGGGAAGGGCTGAAGGACTACGGGAGTTCGCTGGGCGACGAGTGGTCGAAGGCGACCGAGGGCGCTGGTGACAAGTGGTCGAAGGGCGACTACTGGGACGCGCTGACCGACTGGGGCGGAGCCTCGGTGGACACCGGGGTGACCGTCCTCGACGACATGTTCGTCGGCGACGAGATCAAGGACCAGTGGAACAACGGCCAGAAGACCCGGGCCGTCACCGGCACCATCTGGAACATCGGCTCCCTCTTCATCCCCGGCTACGGCGAAGCGAAGGTGGCTCAGAAGCTCGGCAAACTGGGCAAACTGGGGAAGCTCGGCAAGCTCGGCGAGGCCGCCCAGAAGGCGGGCAAAGCAGCCGAACGGGCGCGCAAGGCCGCGGACAAGGGCGACGTCGAGGGTGCCAGGAAGGCTGCCGACGAGGCCCAGGAGCATGCCGACGACGCCGCTGACAAGCTCGCGGAGAAGGGCTGCCTGATCAGCTCCGGGCCACTCGGCCGCGGCGTACCGAAGCAGCCCGCCTACGCGGGCGGGGTGAACGCGGCGGCGCACGCTCCGGTGGCGTACCGCCTCAACGGCATCCCGGTGGGCCTCTTCGCCGAGAAGAAGTGCGAGGGGGTCAGTCAGGAGGAGATCGACGCCGCCGAGCAGGCGCAGAAGGACGCGGACGCGGCCAAGGAGGCGGCGAAGGAGGCCAGCCGCAAGAAGGTCGCCACGTGGGCGAAGCCCTCCTGGTACGGCGACCTGAAGAACCCGCGCAAGGGATCGAAGGACCTGGGCGACGGCACGTGGAAGGCCAAGAAGTCCGTGGCGTACTGGCCCGGCATGGAGCGCTGGATGCGTTACCAGGAGCAGGTCTCCGGGGTGAAACGCGGCAAGGAGTACGCCGTGAAGGACCCGCGGACCGGTCGCGACGTCGACTTCGACGGCTGGGACTCCGCCTCCCAGACGTACAAGGAGGCGAAATTCGGGTACGGCAAGAAGGTGCGCCCCGACGGGACCCTCGAACCCGCTCAGGCGGCGAAGTTCGTGGAACAGGCGCAGCGGCAGCTGCGTGCGGCGGGGGACAAGCCGGTCGAATGGAACTTCTCCAACGAGAAGGTGGCGGACGCCGCGCAGAAGGCGTTCGACGACGCCGGAGTGGACGTGATCGTGAAGCACACTCAGGTGAAGAACTGACGGCAGCCGAAGCACGAAGACGAGGAAGCGCGATGGCGAGCGAAGTCGTGGTGAAGGTGTCCTGGGGTCCGCGGCCGGAATCGCCCGGGGAGCTGGCGGACCGGTGGCTGACGATGCTCGGCGGACTGGCGGAGTTGTCGGGCGGTACGCCGGTGGACTGGCGCTGGGACAGGGACGGCGACCGTCCGGGCGAGCCCGTACCGGCGGACGCCGGAAGGTTCGCCGCCGTCCTGGAGGCGGGAGGTCCCGAGGAGGACGCCGACATCATCGGGTGGACGGCAGCCGTCGTCGGCACCTGGAAGGACCGCGGTTACGCTCGCCTGCGCGTGCAGGGAGGCGGCTCCGACGAGTACACCCCCTTCACGGCGGTGCTCCAGCTGTTCCCGGCGCCCGACGGGACGACCGCCCCGCCCGTGGACCGGCTGCCCGAGAGCCTGGCGGTGCTGGCTGACGCCTGGGACGCAGATACGGGGCTGACGTACGACAGGAAGCTGTTCAACGCGGTCAAGTCCGCTTTCGGACTGCGCAACTCGCACCCCCGCTGCGGCTGGGCGGTGTACCTCTCCGAGAACCGCGCCGCGCTCGTCCCCGCCGATCTCTCCGCAGGCCGCCTCCGGGCCGGTCACGGCGGCATCGTCCTGGACCTCGGCGACTCCACCGAGGCAGTACTGACCGCCCAACAAGCCCTAACAGATGCCGGCGCCCTCAACCCCATCCCCCCCACCTCCCCCCGCCCCACATGGTGACCCCGTCGTTGGGATGTCAGGGACACATGGACGGCCTATATGTCCGAAATTGGCGTCCGTGCGCTCCCGCCGACCGGACGGCCCCGCCAGGGCTGTGCGGATGTCCTGGATCATGCGGTCAGGGGTCCGGAAGACCGTCGTGGCGGGGAAGCGGAGGACGGTCCGCACCCCGGGGCAGGTGCTCAGCGCGTTGAAGCGGTCCAGGTCGCGGCGGTGCGCCTCACGGGTGCCGTGGTAGGCGTAACCCTCGATCTCCACCACCACCCCCTCGCGGAGGAAGAGGAAGTCGGCCCGGATCGTGCGGCCTGCCGGTGCCAGCAACTGCGCCTGGCTGAGCGGTCGCAGGCCGGCGTCGTGCATCCGCAACCGGGCCACGGTCTCAGCCGGGGAGCCGCTCTGCGGATCGGCCAGCGCGAGCCATCCCGCCGCCCGTGGCGCACGGTGCCTGCGGGTGGGGTGCGAAGCGCAAGCGGCGGTCAGCAGGTCGGTGGTGACCAGGCGCGGGCGGCGGACTCCACCCACCACGCGCGCGCCCAGGGCGGAGTCCACGGCGACCAGGGCCTCGTCCCTCGGGCCGCACAGGAGCAGGTCGCGCAGGGTGCGCAGCGGGGTGGTGGCCCGCAGCCCATGACGTGCGCACATCTCCTCCGGGGCGACGGGCGTACGGTGCACCGCGAAGCCGTGGCGGCTGCCTGTGGGGCTCTCCGGATCGCTGAATTCCACGGCCTCCCGCAGGAGTTCGATCAGGTGCAGCGACGCGGCGCCGCGATGGCTGAAGGTCAGCCCCGGGTGCAGTATCTGTACGGCGCGGGCCTTCACCCACGGCGTCAGCTCACACCCCGGCGCGGCCCAGGCGCCGCGTACGACCCGGTTCCAGCCCTGGGCGTTCAGCGCCCGGCCCAGCTGCCGCAACGGCGCGCCCGCCGCTACGGCCTCCCGGGTGAGCAGAATGTCCCACCTGGCGAATTGCTTCAGATCCCCCGTCATGCCCAAAGAATGCCCCGCGCCCCACCGAGCCGCCGGACCCTGTGGATAACTCGGGTCGTTGGGAGGGGAGGGGCGGGATTGTGTCCGAGTTGGGGGGTTTTGGGGGTCTGTACGCTCCCGGCGACCCGCTCCCGGCGACCCGCTCCCGGCGACCCGCTCCCGGCGACCCGCTCCCGGCGACCCGCTCCCGGCGACCGGCGACCGCCCCCCCCGCCCCGGGTTACTTCGCTGTGATCGAGGTCGTGAAGGTGTTCAGGTCCGCGGGGGTGAGGGTGCCTTTCACCGCGTTGATGCGGATGGCGAAGGGGACGCCCTCGGAGTCGACGCCGGCCACCAGGACTCCCGTCATCCGGGTCCCCTTCCTCGGGGTCCCCTTCTCGCCCGTCGAGGTGAACTCGTAGTCGATCCTGCGGACGTCCCGGGCGCCCTCCTCGCCCGCGACCCGCACGTCCGCCGTGTCCGTGCGGGTCGTACCGAGGCCGATGCCCGCGCCCGCCGCCGCGGCGGCCTCCCCGGCGTCGGTCACACCCGTCGCGAAGTCCAGCTGGACCGAGACCATGCCGGTCCGCAGTCCGCCCTCCTCCTTGAGGGCGACGGCGGCGTTGGCCTTGCTGCGCTCGGCGGCCGGCTGCGGGGCGTACCCCCGGTCCTCGGGGTAGCCGACGGAGACGCTCTCCGTGTCGAGGGTGCCCCAGCCCTCCGGGACCGTCGCGGCGTCGGTCCCGCCGCAGCCGGTGAGCAGGGTCAGACCGAGTGCGGCGGCGGCCGCCGCACCGAGCGTCTGGGACTTCGTCAACGTCATCGCCTCTTCGTGGTGCCCGTGGTGCCGGCGGTGCCGGTGCGTGTTCACTGCGCGCAGTAGCTGTAGGGGAGATACGTGCGCCTGTCACCCTGCGGAGCCCCGAGGAACCGGGCGTCGGTCAGCGTCTCCTCCTTGTGCGAGTCGGAGAGGGAGAAGCCGAGGCTCATCCCGAGCGAGATCTCGAAGCCGAAGTTCTGGGCGTCCGTCTCGCCCTCGTAGTGCATCGTGCTGGACAGGCCGTCCTGGAACATCAGCTGCTCGAAGGGGTCGCTGCCCGCGGGCCGCTCCTGCAGGGAGTGGTCGCCGAACATGTATTCGAACGGGGCGGTGTTGTTGCCGGAACCGTCCAGCCACTGCTCGGCGATGGCGCGCTTGTCCTCGGTGGCCTGGTCCGTCTCCTTGCCGAAGACGATCGAGTTCGTGACGATCTCGATGCCGGTGTCACCGGAGGAGTCGGTGGTGTTGCCCTTGCCGCCGCGCTTGTCCTGGTCCTTCTTGCCGTTGTCACCGCCGACCTCGACCTTGCCGGACGCCGAACCCGACTCGACCGTCTGCGTCATGTTGATCTGGACGATCTTCCCGGTCTTCTGGTCACGGGTGACGGTGATGGCCCCCGTGCGGTCGTGCTTCCCGCCCACGGTGCCGCTCACCGGCCCCGCACTGCCCCCGACCTTGCCCTCGAGTTCGAGCTTGGCGGTGTACGTGTAGGACTCGTTGCCGTTCACGTCGTCGTTGGTGATGGTCACCTCGGGCGAGAACGTCGCCTTGCCGCCCAGCTTGGCGCCGAGCTCGGAGTCGTCGCCGTCCTTGATGGAGAGGCCGCCGTCCGCGTAGGCGTTGAGGCCGACGGTCGAGTAGGAGATCTTCTTGTCGCCGATCTTCTTCTCGATGTCCTCCATCTTCTCCGCCCACTTCATGCCGGAGTACCAGTTGCCGCCGTAGCCGCCGCTGTGCGTCATCGAGGTCTCCCACATCTTCATTTCCTCGATGTCGTCCCGCATCTTCTGGGCGTCCTCCTCGCTCTTGAACACCCACGTGTCACCATTGGTGATCTTGATGCCGCCGCCGATGTCGACGTCCGCCTTCCCCAGTTTGCCGAGTTTGACGCCCGGGGTGCCGGCGGTCGCGCCCGCGGAGGCGGCGTCGGTGAACGTCATGTGGACGAGCTTGTCGTTCTCGTCGACCTTGCCGTCCCCGTTCACATCGGTCCTCGCCTGCGACACCTTCTGCTGGAATCCGTACTCCTCGCCCCACTCGAACCAGCCGATCTTGACCTTGCCGCCCGCGGTGTCGGAGATGCTGGAGACCTGGCACATTGTCGGCTCGTAGTCGGCGTCCGTCCTGGGCTTCGCCGTGTCGTCCCCGCCCGACGCGCAGCCGCCGCCGTCGCCGGCGAGTGAGGTGATCGCGCACCGGATGCGGTCGCCGATCCTCCCGCCGACGCCCGCCATGGCGAGCGCACCGACCAGTGCGACGACCAGGAGGACGACACCCAGGTACTCCAGGGCGGTGGCCCCGTCGTCGCGCCAGTTGTACGAGCGTGTGTGCGGCGACGGGACCGGGGAGTCCGTTCCGCGATCCTCCAGCAGCCGGTCCGCGGCCAGCCCCACGGCGCTGCCCGTGACCATGGCGACGACCGGCATGAGCATGCCCTCGGTGCCCACGACGTCCCACGACACGACGTAGCCGTGGGCGAGCCCGGCCACCGGGACGGTCAGCGCGCCGAGGAGGTACAGGGCCCGGGAGCCGCGCTGCTCGTCGGGGAGGACGCGCGCGGCGGCCAGGACCGTCAGTACGGTGACGAGGACGCCCGGCAGGTGCAGGAGGGCCAGCCGCCAGCCGAAGAGCTCGAAGCGTTCCTCGGTCGCGAGCGTCTCGACGAGGGCGCGGCTCACGAGGAACCCGGCGGCGATGTAGACGAGGGCGCCGGCGGCCCAGCTGCGGGTCACCGGGAAGAACCACCCTCCCCGGTCACCGGCAACCCGCCGGGAGTCTCGCCCCGGCGGTATGTGGCCCGCGCCCCTGTCTCCCCAGCCGCCGCCACCGCTCACGTTTCAACCTCTCTCCGACGCGGGCCCGTTGCCCCGACCGGCGTGAGCGTACGGCCGGATTCCGCCGGTCACCTGGGCCCCCGGCCCCAACTCCGGGCCCAATGGCGACCGGTGTCCGCAGGGAGTCGGGCGGGGGCCCGAGGTGGGTCCGTGGACCCACGCGCCGGGGCACGTCGGCTGCGTACTCTCGCTGCTGAGCCGGTCGGCCGGCGCCGGAGCGAAGAGTTCACGCAGTGATGGGGTGAGGTGTTCCATGGGTGCCGGCTTCTTCCACTCGTACCACCTGGGCTGGACCCGTGTGGATGCGCGGAACCTGCTCGGTGATCTCGAAGCAGCGGGCCTCCGGCTCACGCATCCGGTCACCGGGCGCATCGTCCTCGACAGCCGGGACCCCGGCTCACCGGGTGCCGGTGGGACACGGTCGCCGGTGAGCCGGGACCAACTGCTGTCCATCGCGGGACTGGAGCGGCTGGACGGAATCGGTGTACGGCTCTGGGTGAGCCACGACCTGGACGTCCTGATGCGGATACGCCGGGCGGGCCGCCGGGTGGTCGCCGTCGAGTTCGGGCTCGCCGGACTGCCGCCGGAGGAGCGTGAGACGGCCGTACGCGCCATCAGGGAGACCGTCGGGCGGGCGTCCGTGCTGTGCATCGGGTTCGTCGTCGACCGCGAGGGCGTGACGGCGGGCACGGACTGGGACGGGGTGGTCGTCACGGGGACGGCCTACCTCGACGGGTGGCCCGACGCCGTCGCCGTACAGGAGGACATCGCGTCGCGGCACCCGCAGCTGGCGGTCATGGAGTCCGTCGGGCAGTCGCCGTGGAGGGTGTTCGGGAGCGCTGTCCTCAGCGTGTGAGGGGAACCTGGGGAGGGGGACCCCTCCCTCCGGGCGCGCGTCCAGCGGGCCGCGGGCCGGCAGGGCCTCAGGACACGGGCCGCCGTGTCGGCCGGTCGGCGGGGGAGGGACCAGCCCCGCGCCGCAGTCGGCCGTTGAGCGCGACATGGGCGGCGACGCCGAGGACGAGTCCCCAGAACGCGGAGCCGATGCCGAACAGGGTCACGCCCGACGCGGTGGCCAGGAAGGTGATCAGGGCGGCCTCCCGGTCCTTGTCCTCCCGCACGGCGCCGGTCAGGCCGGCGGCCAGCGCACCGAAGAGGGCGACGCCCGCGAGCGCGGCGACGAGCTCCTTCGGGAGGCCCGCGAAGAACGCCACGAGGGTCGAGCCGAACGCGCCGACCAGCAGGTACACGGCACCGCAGGCGACCCCCGCGACATAGCGGCGGCGGGGATCGCGATGCGCCTCGGGCCCCGTACAGATCGCAGCCGTGATCGCCGCGAGGTTCACGGCGTGGGAGCCGAAGGGGGCGAGCGCGGCGGAGACCAGGCCGGTGGAGCCGACCAGCAGCCGGTCGTCCGGGCGGTAGCCGGAGGCGGAGAGCACGGCGACCCCCGGGGCGTTCTGCGAGGCCAGCGTGGCCAGGGTCAGCGGGACCGCGATGCCCACGAGCGAGGCGACGGAGAAGGCCGGTGTCGTGAACACCGGCTGCACCAGACCGACGTGGTCCAGCCGTACGTGCAGCCGCGAGGCGGCGGCGCTGCACAGCACACCGACGACGAGGGCGACGAGCACGGCGTACCGGGGGAGCCACCGCCGGCCCAGCAGATAGGCGACGAGCACGGACCCGGCGATCACCGGAGTGCCCTCCAGCGCGGTGAACACCCCCGTACCGAAGGAGAAGAGGATGCCCGCGAGCATGGCGGAGACGACCGCCCCCGGTACCAGGCGCATCAGCCGCCCGAAGATCCCGGTCAGCCCGATCAGGGCGATCACCGCGCCGGACACCACGAACGCGCCGATCACCTCGTCGTACGCGTACGAGCCGATGCTGGTGACCAGGAGCGCGGCACCCGGTGTGGACCAGGCGGTGATGACCGGCATGCGGGTACGCAGGCTGAGGGCGATACAGGTCAGGCCGCTGCCGATGGAGACGGCCCAGATCCAGGAATCGGTCTGCGCGGCGTCGAGGTGCCCGGCGCGGGCGGCGGCGAGGACGATGACCAGCGGGCCGGAGTAGGAGACCACGACCGCGACGACGCCCGCGAGGACCGCGGAGAGCGACAGGTCACGGATGAGCCGCGGCCTTCGGCCGGGCCCGTCGGGCAGGACCTCCTCGGCCCGTTCCTCCGCAGCCGGTGTGGATGGACCGGGCATCGCTGTGCCGCCCTTCGTTCCGCGTGCTCCCGCCGCACGACCGTACGGACGCACGAACCCTTCCACGGACCGGTGGGCCCGGTCCGCGGGGTCCGGCACACGAGACGGTCCCGTTCGTGTGCTTCGGGCACGGCATGGGTCCCCGGGCCCAAGACGGATCACCGCGCGCGAATTAACGTCGTTGCAGCAAGTGATCGACGCCCGTCCCGGCACACCCCCCACGGTGCCGGGCCGGGCCGCAATCGGATGGTGCCGACCGGCATGCCCACGGCCGGCACCGGCGGGAGGAGCGCGGGGACGGGCACATAATCGTCCGTATGCCCGCTCTGCAGACCCGGCCCCGCCCGGCGGACCCCGCGCCCCGCCGCCGGAACCGTGCCGCCGCGGCGCTCGCCGCCGCGGCACCCGCGCTCGCGGCCTACGCCGCCGTCCGGCTCGTCGGGCTCGTCGTCCTCCAGATGTGGGCCTCCGCCGAGGGGAAGGACGCCCTGCACCTTCTGGGCGGTCGCTGGGACTCCGTCTGGTACCAGCGGATCGCGGAGAACGGCTACGGGTACACCGTCACCCTTCCCAACGGCGGCATCCACCCCGACCTGGCCTTCTTCCCGCTCCTGCCCGCACTGGAACGCGCGCTCGCCGCGCTGACCCCGCTCACCGTCCAGGGCGCGGGTGTCACCGTCGCCTGGGTGGCCGGACTCGCCGCCGCCTGGGGGATCTTCGCCGTCGGGGCACGGTTGCACGGGCGGCGGGCCGGGGTGGTGCTGGCCGTGCTGTGGGGCGTGTACCCGACGGCGTTCGTGCAGTCGATGGCGTACACCGAGACCCTGTTCACGGCCCTCGCCGCCTGGGCGCTGTACGCCGTGCTCAGGGACCGCTGGATCGTGGCGGGCACGCTGTGCGTCCTGGCGGGGCTGACGCGCCCCTCGGCCGCCGCGCTCATCGCCGCGCTGGCGGTCACGGCCGCCGCCACCCTGGTGCGGGAGTACCGGGCGGGCGACCGGGAAGATCTGCTGCGCCGGAACGCGCGCATGCTGTCCGGCGTCTGCCTCGCCCCGCTGGGCTGGCTCGCCCACGTGGTGTTCGTCGCCGTGCGGCAGGGCAGCCCCTTCGCCTACTTCGAGGTCCAGGCCCAGTGGGGCAACAGCATCGACGGGGGCCGGGCGCTGGCCGCGTTCGTCCTCGGGCTCCCGCTTCCCGCCGCGCTCGGACTGTGCACGGCCCTGGGACTGCTGGGATGGCTGGTGTTCCTGTGCGTACGCCTGCGGCAGCCGCTGCCCCTCCTGGCGTACGGCATCGCGATCGTCGTCGTCTCGCTCATCGGGTCCGGGTACTTCGGGTCCCGCCCGCGCCTGATGATGCCCGCCTTCCCCCTGCTCCTGCCGCCGGCCCTCGCACTGCTGCGGCTGCGGACGGCCGGCACGGCAGCGGCCGTCACCGTGCTGGCCCTCGCCTCCGCCGGGTACGGGGCGTGGACACTGCTGGGGACGGGACCTCCGTGAGTTGGGCCCACGGGCCCACGCGCCGGGAGCGGCCCGGTTGTTGGCGTGCGGGTCCGGTGCGTTGCGGGTGGCGGGAGCTGCGAACGATGAAGGTACGTACGACTGCCAGGGCGGCGACCGCGGCCGTCCTCTGCCTCGCGGCCGTCGCCTGCGGTCCCGACGGCGAGGGCGGCGGGACGGCCCCGGAGGTCCCGGCCGCGCTCGTCACCGCCCAGGCGGCGAAGCTGCCGTAGGGCAGCCTCAGGCGTCTTCGGACACCTGTATCCGAGCGCCCGGCCGCAGACCCCACATCTCCATCGCCCCGGCCTCCGACTCCACCACGTGGCGGGCGCGCAGCCTGGGCAGGCCGAGCCGGCCGGGCCTCATCGTGCGGACCGCCAGAACGTTGAACTTCCGGTCCAGGTACGCCACATCGATGGCGAACCGCATCCGGAACGTGTGCACACTCGCGCACGGCGTGATCAGCAGCGCCCCGACGACCCCGTCCACCCCGAGCAGCCCTCGCGACCGCGCCCCGTACGAGGCCGCGATCCGCAGCGGCACCTCCCGCTCCCCCGTGTCCGTGCCGACCGTCAGTGTGCCGTTGCCATCGCGCCGTCTCCCCATGGGCACCGACCGTAGTCCCCCGTGGGCCCGTGCCGGGTCACGAACGGACCGCGGTGGGCCCCAGGGCCCAAGACCCCGGCACGCGACCGGAATAGGGTCGGCCCGTGGACGCCACACTGATTGCGGTCGCCGCGCTCTGGGGCGCCGTCACCGGACTGCTGCTCCCGCGCGCCGCGTACCGCTTCTCCGTCGAGCCGGAGGAGCCCTGGCGCGACGCGTGCCCGGCCGGGCACGCGCTCACCGGGCCCGGCCGCGGCTGGCTCGGCTCCACCCGCTGCGCGGCCTGCGCGGCGGACGTACCCGCGTTGCGGGGGAGCGGCGGTCCCGGGCCGGCCGCGGACGGCCCCCCGGAGACCGGCCGGCCCCGCTACGCCCCCGCCGTGCTCGCTCCCGTCACGACCGTGCTCGCCTGCGTGGCCCTCGCCGCCGCCACCGGCCTCCGGCCCGAGCTCGCCGTCTGGCTGCTGCTGGCCCCCGTCGCCGTGCTCCTCGCCGTCATCGACCGCCGCGTCCACCGGCTGCCCGACCGGCTGACGCTGCCCCTGGCCGCCGCCGCCGTCCTCCTGCTGGGGGGTGCGGCCCTGCTGCCCGAACCCGGTGGCTCCTGGACCTCCGCGCTGCTCGGCGGAGCCGCGCTCGGCGGCTTCTACCTCCTGCTCTTCCTGATCAACCCGAACGGCATGGGGTTCGGCGACGTGAAGCTGGCCCTGGCCCTGGGCGTGGCACTGGGCTGGTACGGATGGGCGGTGCTGTCCGCCGGCGGCTTCGCCGGCTTCCTGTTCGGTGCCCTGTACGGCTTCGGACTGATCCTGCTGCGCCGTGCCGGACGCCGGACGGGCATCCCGTTCGGGCCGTTCATGATCGCGGGCGCGCTGGTCGGCCTTCTGTTCGGCGGCCTCGCCGCCTGATCTTCACCGGGAGCACTGACGTACGGATATACGGTCGCGGGCGCCGCGGACGGCTGGCACGATCCCCGTATGACCGGACCGTCCGCACCGTCCCCGTCCGACGCCTCCGACGCACGCTTCGACGCCCTCGTCGCGGAGGCCGCAGCCGTCTCCGTCGACGGCTGGGACTTCTCCTGGCTCGACGGCCGTGCCACCGAGCAGCGCCCGTCGTGGGGCTACGCGCGCGCCATGGCGGGCCGGATGGCGGACGCACGGGCGGCCCTCGACATCCAGACCGGCGGCGGCGAGGTCCTCGCGTCCGCCCCGGTGCTGCCGCCGCTGACCGCGGCCACCGAGTCCTGGCCCCCCAACATCGCCCGCGCCACCGCCCTGCTGCACCCGCGCGGTGCCGTCGTCGTCGCGGACTCCGACGAGCCGCCGCTGCCCTTCGGGGACCACGCCTTCGACCTGGTGGTCAGCAGGCATCCGGTGGCCACCTGGTGGGCGGAGATCGCCCGGGTGCTGGCCCCCGGAGGCACGTACCTCTCCCAGGAGGTGGGCCCGGAGAGCGTGTTCGAGCTCATCGAGCACTTCCTCGGACCGCGGCCCGGCACGGCACGCGCCGCCCGGGACCCGCAGCACGCGCGGGCCGCCGCCGAGGCGGCCGGACTCGACGTCGTCGACCTGCGGGCGGAGCGGCTGCGTGTCGAATTCCTCGACATCGGTGCCGTCGTGTACTTCCTGCGCAAGGTCGTCTGGATGGTCCCGGGCTTCACCGTCGAGGCGTATCTGCCCCAACTCCGCACCCTGCACCGGAAGATCGAGTCAGAGGGGCCGTTCGTCGCGCACAGCGCCCGCTTCCTGATCGAGGCCCGCAAGCCGGGGTAGCGCCAACGGGCGTACGCCGGAAGCGGCTTCGGCCCAGCGGTACGGTTCGGCCCCCCCAGGGGCCGCCGGATGCAACGGGAACCCCTGGTCCTCCGTCCTACCTCGGGGTAGTGCGACCCTGGTGGTTGAGCGCGCAACGAAGGAGCGGGTCATGACGGTGGGAAGGGAAACGTCCGGCGAGGAGATCAGCCGGCCGCGCCACGGCAGGTCCGGCTGGCTCACCGGGGAGCGGATCACCGCCGTCCACGGACTGTTCTACCGGCCCGAAGGCCGGGCGGGGGAGCCGGAGGCGGTCGAGTTCGTGCTCTCCACGGGACAGTCGGTCCTCCTGACGTGCGCCTCCGGCCGGACGCTGCGCATCACCTCCGGCAGCTGGCCCGGGCTGCCCGCCTGGTGCGTGCCCGCGGGGCAGTGGCAGTTCGCACCGCTGAGCCGGATGCCCCCACCGCCCTACGGAGGGGCGTGGACCGTCATCGGCACGCAGGAGAGCCGGGACGAGCACGGCGAGGTGCGCGAGGCGGTCATCCGCTGCGAGAACGGCGACTTCGTGGTCACCGGCGGGGACACGGTCGCGATCTGCTTCGCCCCCCGCTGAGCCGTCCGCCGCCGCCCCGGCTGCCCGCCCGCAGCCCCCGCGGCCGCCCGCACCGACGGCGGGCGCGGTCGCCGGTATGTGCTCGCAACGCAGTCCGGCGAACCCGGAGAGTAATTATTTCGTGGCGTGGCACGCAGCATCACTTACGAAGGGTTATGGTGGAAACCCCCCCTCGGGCCGGTCCGTAACCCCCCCCACGGACCGGCCCGTTTTTTCATGGCCCCGCGGTGAGGCCCCCGGCCCGCCCCGAACGCAGGCGGAACGGGCCCCGTACCGGGCGGGGAACATCAGCCCCGGTTGGCCCAGATGTTCGTCCGTGCCGTGTCCACCGCGTAGGTGTCGATCTCCTTCAGCTCGTCCGCGGTCAGCACCGGAGCGGCGAGCGCGGCCACGTTCTGCTCCAGCTGCTTCACACTCGAGGCCCCGATCAGGGCGGACGTCATACGGCTGTCCCGCAGCACCCAGTTGAGCGCCAGCTGGGCGAGGGACTGCCCGCGGTCCCGGGCGATCCCGTTCAGCCCTCGCAGCCGGCGGAGCATCTCCTCGGAGAGCAGATCCGGGTCGAGGGACTTGCCCTGGCTGGCACGCGACCCCTCGGGGATGCCCGCGAGGTACTTGTCCGTCAGCAGTCCCTGGGCGAGCGGCGCGAACGAGATGCAGCCCATACCGGCCGTCTCCAGCGTGTCCAGCAGCCCGTCGGCCTCCAGCCACCGGTTGACCATGGAATAGGAAGGCTGGTGGATCAGGGCCGGCACACCCATCTCCGCGAGCAGCCGGGCCGCCTCGGCGGTCTGCTCGGCGTTGTACGAGGACACGCCCGCGTACAGCGCCTTGCCCTGGCGTACGGCCGTGGCCAGCGCCCCCATCGTCTCCTCGAGCGGGGTGCCGGGGTCGAAACGGTGGGAGTAGAAGATGTCGACGTGATCGA